>NZ_CAXURY020000001.1:1360000-6018860 GCF_964253805.1 Variovorax sp. LjRoot175
CAGAAGTGCGAATGCTGACATGAGTAGCGTTAAAGGGGGTGAAAAGCCCCCTCGCCGTAAGCGCAAGGTTTTCTACGCAACGTTCATCGGCGTAGAGTGAGTCGGCCCCTAAGGCGAGGCAGAGATGCGTAGCTGATGGGAAACAGGTCAATATTCCTGTACCGATGTGTAGTGCGATGTGGGGACGGATCTTAATAGGTCATCCGGGTGTTGGATATCCCGGTTTAGTTGGAAGTAGGCGATGGGTAGGCAAATCCGCCCGTCATATACCGAGGCCAACGATCGAGCCAGCTTGCTGGTGAAGTGACTGAACGAGGTTCCAGGAAAAGCCACTAAGCTTCAGCTACACACGACCGTACCGCAAACCGACACTGGTGCGCGAGATGAGTATTCTAAGGCGCTTGAGAGAACTCAGGAGAAGGAACTCGGCAAATTGACACCGTAACTTCGGAAGAAGGTGTGCCCTATTAGTGTGAAGTGAACAACGGAGCATGAATGGGTTGCAAAAAATCGGTGGCTGCGACTGTTTATTAAAAACACAGCACTCTGCAAACACGAAAGTGGACGTATAGGGTGTGACGCCTGCCCGGTGCTGGAAGATTAAATGATGGGGTGCAAGCTCTTGATTGAAGTCCCAGTAAACGGCGGCCGTAACTATAACGGTCCTAAGGTAGCGAAATTCCTTGTCGGGTAAGTTCCGACCTGCACGAATGGCGTAACGATGGCCACACTGTCTCCTCCTGAGACTCAGCGAAGTTGAAATGTTTGTGATGATGCAATCTCCCCGCGGAAAGACGGAAAGACCCCATGAACCTTTACTGTAGCTTTGTATTGGACTTTGAACAGATCTGTGTAGGATAGGTGGGAGGCTTTGAAGCAGGGTCGCTAGATCTTGTGGAGCCAACGTTGAAATACCACCCTGGTGTGTTTGAGGTTCTAACCTAGGTCCATTATCTGGATCGGGGACAGTGCATGGTAGGCAGTTTGACTGGGGCGGTCTCCTCCCAAAGCGTAACGGAGGAGTTCGAAGGTACGCTAGTTACGGTCGGACATCGTGACGATAGTGCAATGGCATAAGCGTGCTTAACTGCGAGACTGACAAGTCGAGCAGATGCGAAAGCAGGACATAGTGATCCGGTGGTTCTGTATGGAAGGGCCATCGCTCAACGGATAAAAGGTACTCTGGGGATAACAGGCTGATACCGCCCAAGAGTTCATATCGACGGCGGTGTTTGGCACCTCGATGTCGGCTCATCTCATCCTGGGGCTGTAGCCGGTCCCAAGGGTATGGCTGTTCGCCATTTAAAGAGGTACGTGAGCTGGGTTTAAAACGTCGTGAGACAGTTTGGTCCCTATCTTCCGTGGGCGCTGCAGATTTGAGGAAGCCTGCTCCTAGTACGAGAGGACCGGAGTGGACACACCTCTGGTGTATCGGTTGTCACGCCAGTGGCATTGCCGAGTAGCTAAGTGTGGAAGAGATAACCGCTGAAAGCATCTAAGCGGGAAACTCGTTTCAAGATGAGATCTGCCGGGGCCTCGAGCCCCCTGAAGAGTCGTTCAAGACCAGGACGTTGATAGGTCGGGTGTGGAAGCGCAGTAATGCGTTAAGCTAACCGATACTAATTGCTCGTGCGGCTTGACCCTATAACTTTGATCTACGATCAAGGTGTTATGCCAAGTTGACGCATTCAAAACACTCAAAGCTGATTCCAAACTCTATGAATTCGTTGTATTGACCCAGTCAATACAGCAACCCTTTATGCCTGATGACCATAGCGAGGTGGTCCCACTCCTTCCCATCCCGAACAGGACAGTGAAACGCCTCAGCGCCGATGATAGTGCGGGTTCCCGTGTGAAAGTAGGTCATCGTCAGGCTCTTACAGCCCCAAAAAGCCCAACCAGAAATGGTTGGGCTTTTTGCTTTGGGGCGCCTCGCACGGCCTTCTGCTCGCGCCTGGACTCCAACCAGTGCCGATGCAGGAAAGCCAGCAGCCGCGCCTCAGCGGAGTGAAGCCGGCGCACACTTTTAGTTCTGCCGGCGATCTCCTGCCAGATGTCGTTCATGGCGCCCGCATCGCCTGCCAGTTTCGAGCCGAGTGCCAGAACGGCCGGATGCACATAGGCTTTCTTGCAGACTGCCGGCGTATTGCCGAGCTGCTTGGCCACGACGCCCAGGATCTCCTTGGCGCTGTAGCGCATGGCGGGTGACGCGTCCGCCGGATCGACGTCTGAACAAGCCAGCCGTGTCAGTTCGAGCGCCTGCACGGTGCCGTGCCAGGTCCGGAAATCCTTCGCTGTGAAATTGTCGCCGGCGGCCTCGCGCAAGTAGTCGTTGACGTCGGTCGACGAAAGGATGCGCGGCATGCCGTCCTCGTCCTGGTACTGGAACAGCTCCTGCCCCGGCAGCTGCTGGCAGCGACGGACCACCCGGGCCACCCGCGGATCGTCGAGCCTCGCCTCGTGCAGCACGCCGCTTTTTCCCCGGAAGCGCAGCTTGAGCGAGGCGCCGCGGATTTCGGCGTGCTTGTTGCGCAAGGTGGTGAGGCCATAGGAGCTGTTGCTGCTCGCATATTCCTCGTTGCCCACGCGCAGGAAGGTGGTGTCGAGCAGCCGCACCAGCGTGGCCAGCATCAGCTCGCGGTCCAGCGTCGTCCTTTCGCTGCCTGGCTGCAGGTCGCGCGCGACGCGGGCGCTTGCTGGTGCCCGTTCGGCAGCGGGCAGATCCAGACATCCGTGTATGCGGGCGGAATGGACAGCTGCCGGATGCGCGAGAGCTCGTCGACGTCGCGCAGCCACTGGCCCTTGGCGTTGCGGTAGCGAAAGCTGTTGCCGCGCTTCACCCGGCTCAGACCGAGCATCTCCGGGTTGATGTAGACCAGACCGTTGGCGCGCGCCGTGCGCGACTGTGGGATGCCGCAGGTGCCGAGGGTGCGATGCGCGCCCGCCACCGCGATCACGCTCGCGATCAAGCGCAGCCTCGCGAACTGACCTCCAGTGGCAGGGCGGCGTGCCAGTGCGTTGAAGAAGCCTAGAACAGCGAGGCGGTAGCCGCCGCCGCATCGGCCAGGCCGCGCGACCGGTTCGCCGCCCTTGGAAGCGCGTCGGCCGCAGAAGCCTCGGGACTGTTCGCCTTCACCAGCGCGCCCACGCGCACACCCAGGAGCCGCAGCGGCCGATCGAGCGGCACGCGCTTGAGGCACAGTCCGGCGGTCCGCCGGATGGTCTTCGCGTCGGCGGTGAAGTGGTCGATGGTCTGGTCGCGCGTGGCGATCTTGAAGTCGTCGTAGCGCAGCTTGATGCCGATGGTCTTGCCGACGTAGCCCTTGCGCTGCAGGTCCTCCGCGACCTTCTCGCACAGGTGCGTGAAGATCGCGCCCAGTTCGGCGCGGTCGCGCACCGCCTGCAGGTCGCGGTCGAAGGTGGTCTCGCGGCTCATCGACACCGGCTCGCTCTCGGTCACCACGGGCCGCTCGTCGCGGCCCCAGGCCACCTCGTGCATCCAAGCGCCGGTGGCCTTGCCGAAGTTCTCGACGAGCCAGTCGCGCTCCCGAGCCGCGAGTTCGCCGATGGTAAGGATGCCGAAGCGCTGGAGTTTCTCGTCGGCCTTGGGCCCGATGCCGTTGACCTTGCGGCAAGGCAGCGGCCAGATGCGCGTCTGCAGATCGCTCTCGAACACGACGGAGATGCCGTTGGGCTTGTCGAATTCGCTCGCCATCTTGGCCAGGAGCTTGTTGGGCGCGATGCCGATCGAGCAGGTGAGGCCGGTGGCATCGAAGATCGAGCGCTGGATCAGCCGCGCCAGCACGCGGCCGCCCTCGCGCTGGCCGCCCGGCACCTCCGTGAAGTCGATGTAGACCTCGTCGACGCCGCGGTCCTCCATGACCGGCGCGATCTCGGCGATCACCTGCTTGAACCTGCGCGAATACTTGCGGTACTCGTCGAAGTCGACCGGCAGGATCAGTGCCTGCGGACACAGTTTCGCCGCCTTCATGAGTCCCATTGCCGAGCCGACGCCGAACTGGCGCGCCGGGTAGGTCGCGGTCGTGATCACGCCGCGGCCGGCATAGTCCTTGAGCAGCGGAAAGGCCTCGACCGGAATGTCGGCCAGCGTGCCGCCCTCGGGCAGATTGCGGATCGCTTCGTCGACCTTGCGCCGCCCGCCGCCGATCACCACCGGCAATCCCTTGAGTTGCGGATAGCGCAGCAATTCCACCGAGGCGTAGAACGCATCCATGTCGAGGTGGGCAATGCGGCGGATCGGGGCGGCTGTCACGGTACCGATTTTGAACGCTTCGGCGCGGGTGCTGGTGCGCGAGGGGCATCGATGACATCATCATGGCCATGCAAATCGTTGCCACCATGTTCTGGCGCCGGCTCGACCTGCCCGGCCATGACGCCTGCCGTCTCGAAAAGCACGGCAACGGGTGGCAGCTCGACGGCGCCGCGGTGTTCCGCAACGAGGACGGCCGGCCCGTGCGGCTGGACTATCGCGTGCATTGCGACAACGCGTGGCATGCGCAATGGGGCCGCGTGCGCGGCTGGATCGGTTCTGCGGCCGTCGACTTCGCGATCGCGCGTGGCAGCAACGGCGAATGGTCTTTCAACGACCAGGTGGTGCCTGGTCTGGCCCATTGCACGGACCTGGATTTCGGCTTCACGCCTGCCACCAACCTCGTGCAGTTGCGACGCCTCAACCTCAAGCTCGGCGAGAGCGCCCAGGCGCCGGCGGCCTGGCTCGACCTCGATGACGACAGCCTCGGCCCGCTGATGCAGACCTACGAGCGGCGCGCAGACAGCGAATACTGGTACCAGGCGCCGCGCTTCGACTACGAGAGCATGCTGGTGGTCACGCCGGAGGGCTTCGTTTCGCAATACCCGACGCTCTGGGCCGCCGAGGACTGAAGCCTTATTCGAACAAGGCCGCGTGGCCGGCCACCAGTGCCTGGTTGCGTTGCCGGTCGAGCGCGATCTCGCGCGCGAAGGCGTCGACGCTGCCGATGGCCGGCAGGTTGTGCGCTTCTCGAAGCCGCTCGCGCAGCACGCTGCCCTCCAGCGCACGATTGATCTCGGCATTGAGCCGCCGCACCACCGCGTCCGGCGTGCGTGCCGGCGCGAAGATGCCGAACAGCGACGCCAGGTTGGCCTGTGCGAAGCCGAGCTCCGCCAGCGTCGGCACCTGCGGCAGCGCATCGAGCCGCGCCGGCGCGCCCACCGCCAGCGCCTGCAGGCGGCCGGCCTGGATGTACCGCAATTGCTGCGCGGCCACGTTGGTCGAAAGCACCTCGAACTGTCCGCTCAGCGCGTCGTTGAGCTGAGGCCCGCCGCCCTGGTAGGGGATGTGCGTGATCGTGGCGCCGCTCCTGATGCGCACCTGCACCAGCACCATGTGGCCGATGGTCGCCACGCCCGAGCTGGCCCAGCGCACGGCACCCGGCCGCGCTCGCGCGAGCGCGATCATCTCGTCGAAGTCGCGGCCGCCGAAGGCCGGTGTGCCCACCACCAGCACCGGCGTGCGCATCACGCTGGCCACCGGCGTGAACGCGCGCAGCGGGTCGTAGCGCACGCGCGCGAGCAGCGGCTGCAGGGTCAGCGGGCTGATGGCCGAGAAGGCGAGCGTGTGGCCGTCCGGCGCCGCGCGCGTCAATGCATCCATGCCGACGCTGCCGCCCGCGCCCGCGCGATGCTCGACCAGCACCGGCACGCCCAGCGACTGCGCGAGCGGCTCGGCCAGTGCGCGCGCCATGCTGTCGCTGACCCCGCCGGGCGGGTAGACGACCAGCAGGCGAACCGGCCGATCCGGCCAGGATGCGGTTGCCGCCCGTGCAGCGAAGGGCGCTGCCAGCGTGGCGAGCCCCCACCGTCCCAGCGTGCGGCGCTGCAGGTGCGTCATGCCGCGGCCAGCTCGCGCAGCAGCGCGGCGAAATGCAGGGCCGGCAGGTTGTCCTCGTCCTCGCGCGACACCAGCGTGAGCGGCGCATCGAGCCGCTCGCTGCCGGCCAGCGGGCCGTAGCGGATCGCGTGCGGATGCACGCCGCCCATCGACGCCGGCACCACCGACAGCCCGACCCCGGCGGCGACCAGGTTCAGGTTGGTCATCATGCGGTCCACCTCGGCCACCACGCGCGGGCTGAGACCCTGCGCGTTGCAAAGCGCCAGCAGGTCCGCGTACAGCCCTGGCGCACCGGGGCGCCGCACGAGGATCATGTCTTCCTCGCACAGCTGCGCGAGCGACAGGGGCGCGCCCGCCTCGCCGGCACCGGCGAAGCGATGGTCGCGCGGCATCGCCACCAGCACCGGCTCGCGCAGCAGCATCTCGAACCGGAGCCCCTTGGGCCGCGCCACCGGCACGCGCAGCAGGGCGCAATGCAATCGGCCGGCGGCCAGCGCCTCGGTCAGTTCGGCGGCATTGTTCTCGCGCAGCCGAAGCTCCACGCCGGGGTGGCTGCGGCGAAAGGCGCGCAGCGCATCGGGCATGAAGCGGTGCGCCGCCGCCGAGCTGGTGAAGCCGAACGAGAGCACGCCTTCCTGCCCCTTCGCGACGCGTGCCATGCGCTGCTTCACCGTCTCCATGTCCTGCAGCATGCGCAGGGCTTCGGCCTGGAACTGGCGGCCCGCATCGGTCAGCGCCATGCCGCGCGGATGGCGCCGGAACAGCGCCACGCCGAGCTCGCGCTCGAGCCCTTTGATCTGCTGGCTGAGCGGTGGCTGCTGGATGCCCAACTGCTCGGCCGCGCGCGTCATGTGGCCGGTCTCGGCCACGGCCGCGAAGTAGCGAAGTGCTCTTATCTCCATATTTTTTTCGTATTGAACAAGGCTTGTTATTTTATTTGACGCTAGGTCAGGCGTCGCGCATCTTCGGTGCCCCAGCCAAGAGGCCCCCATGAGGCCTCATTCCGGAGACATACCCATGCGCCTCTCGCGCTTTCGCACCTTCATCGCTTTCGGCCTCGCCTTGCTTCTTTCCGCCTGCGGCGGAGGCGGCGGCGGCAACGCCGGTTTCGCCGGCTTCTCGAATCCGCCGGCCAGCTCGCCCGGCAGCTCGGACGCCGACACCGATCCGCCCGTCACGCCGCCCGGCCCGATCACGCCGCGCGTGGCCTGCGCCTCGCTGGCCGGCATGAGCCTGGCCGCGGCGCAGATCGGCCTGGCGACAGGCGGTGCGACCGTGAATTCCGCCGTCGAGGTGGCGGCCAACGAACCCGGCAATGTGCTCGGCGCGCACTGCCGCGTGCGCGGCAGCATCCAGCCGGTCGACCCGAACGCGCCGGCGATCAACTTCGCCGTCAACCTGCCGCAGCAGTGGAACCAGAAGGTGATTCACTTCGGCGGCGGCGGCTTCAACGGCCGCCTGATCGACGGCACCGAAACCATCCGCTTCGGCCCGCCGGGCAAGCCCGCGCCGCTGGCGCTCGGTTACGCGACCTTCGGCGACGACTCCGGCCACCAGAGCAGCAGCATCACCGACGGCCGCTTCGCCGCCAACGATGAGGCGCTGGCCAACTACGGCGGCCAGTCGCTCAAGAAGACGCATGACGTCGCGCTGCTGCTGGCGCGCGCGCACTACGGCAGCGAGCCGAAGAAGGCCTACTTCCTCGGCACCTCCACCGGCGGGCGCGACGCGCTGGCTTACATCCAGCGCTGGCCCGGCGACTATGACGGTGTGATCGCCAACGAGCCGGCGCTCAACTACAGCGGCACGCGCCTGTCGAACGTGGCGGTGGGCCGCGCGCTCTATGCCAATGGCGGCGCGGGCTGGGTCAACGTCGCCAAGACCCTGCTGGTGCAGCGCACCGTGCTGCAGGCCTGCGACCGGCTCGACGGCGCGAGCGACGGCATCGTGAGCAACGTCGAGAGCTGCCGCCAGCTCAACACGCAGATCCTGGCCTCGCTGCGCTGCAGCGGCGGCACCGACAACGGCGATGGCTGCCTCTCCGACCCGCAGCTCGCGAGCATCCGCGCGATCGAGTCGCCGCTGGTCTTCACCAGCTATGCGCTCGCCAACGGCGTGCGCCGCGCCGGCGGCTACAACATCCTCGAAGGCGCGCTCGTGGCCGGGCCCTACACCACGCGCGACCTCGGATCGCGGCCCGTGCCTGCCAACCCCGCGACCTCGGCCGACGCCAACATGTACGTCACCGGCGACCAGTGGGTGAAGTTCTTCGTCACGCGCATCGAGGCTTTCGACTCGCTCGGCTTCGATCCGCTCGACCCCGGCCCCTATGCGGCGCGCGTGACCGAGGTGTCGGCGATCACCGACGCCACCAACCCGCAGCTCGGACCCTTCTTCTCGCGCGGCGGACGGCTGATCCTGCTGCACGGGCTGGCCGACGAAGTGATCAGTCCCAATTCCACCATCGACTACTACCAGCAGCTGATCACCACCGTCGGCCAGGACGCGGTGGACCGCGGCGTGCGCTTCTACACAGTGCCCGGCATGGGTCACGGCACCGGCGTCTTCATCCCGGCCTGGGACTCGCTCGCGGCGCTCGAAGGCTGGGTCGAAGGCGGCCTGGCGCCGGCCACCGGCGTGGCGATGGACAGCGTGGCCGGCAGCTTCGGCCGCACGCGGCCGCTGTGCCAGTTCCCGGCCTGGCCCAAGTACCGCGGCAGCGGCAGCCTCGATGCGGCGATTAACTACAGCTGCGTGCAGGAAGCGGGCGACCCGCTCGCCTGTCCGAATCTGCCGGCCGCGGCCACGCACTACAAGGGCGGCAACAGTTCGGGCGAGGAGCTCGACGTGCTCGTCGATCCGTCGATGATGGCCTACACGGTCACCATCGATGCCAGCCTGCAGCGCGCGGCCGGCACGCAGCGCAGCGGCACGCTGATCGCGCAGGGCAACTGCAGCTACGGCAGCACCGAGAACGGCGCGGTCTTCAGCTTCGCCGCCGGCGGCGTCCTGCAGGGGGGCGTGGCGGCGCCCGCGGGCAGCAGCTTCCTGCCGCTCGTCGCTTTCCGCAACAGCTTCGAGAACGCCGCCACGCCGACCGTGTTCAACCCGGTCGCGAACATCTTCAACGCGGTCGGCGTGCAGCAGGGCACGGGCGGCACCGCGGCCCATGCCGCGGCCGTGCGGCTGCGCAATGCGGGTACCTTCCAGTACTGCCGCGACCCGGTGACCGGCCGCTTCATGATCTACGACCCCAACTGCACCCAGACCGAGAAGGGCTACATCAGCTGGACCGCCGCGCGCGGCGCCTTCGACGTCTACACCACCTCGCCGACCGGCGGCGCCACCACCACCGGCGGCACGCTCAGCGGCTCGATGGTGATCGGCCTGGTCAACGGCGCTGCGGTGCCGCTGCACCTGGTGCGCGAGTCGACGGCCAACCAGGGCATGCGCCTGCTGGCGATCCAGCAGAGCCTGGCCCCCGGTGCGGCCGACGGCGTCTACGCCGTTGCCAGCGTGCAGGGCGAAACCCGCGAGGCCACCGTCGCAGGCAGCAGCTTCAACCTGGGCGGCGCGGCCGCCGTGCTCGGCTACGACACGCCCGTGGTCGGCGTCGTGCAGGCCGATGCCGGACGCCCCGGCAATTTCATCTTCAACCAGGGCGTCCTCGGCTTCGTGTCCACCTCGGGTTCGAACGCGGCGCTGGAACTCGGAGTGCGGCATTGATGAAGAAAAAGGAAGCGATCCTCGTCCTGCTCGTCGGCCTCGCGGCTGCATGGGCCACCCACGCGGCATCGCCGGCGCCGGCGAGCTGCCCGGCCCCGGTGCCGAGCACCGCGCGCTGCTACACCGGCCAGGACGGCGCCGGCGCCTTCTACTGGATCGCGATCCCGCGCGACTGGAACAAGGTGCTGGTCATGCATGCGCACGGCGGCCCTGAGACCGGCCCGCCGGCGCTCGAGCGCAGCCGGAAGGACCTGGAGCGCTGGGCCGTCACGGTGAATGCCGGCTATGCCTGGGCCGGCTCGACCTACCGGCGCGGCGGCTACGGCGTGACGATGGCGGCCGAGGACACCGAGCGCCTGCGCGGGCTCTTCGTTGCGCACTTCGGCGCACCGCGCCGCACGCTGCTGCACGGCCAGAGCTACGGCGGCGCCGTGGTTTCGAAGGCGGCCGAGCTCTATGCGCAGGTCGACGGCAAGCCGGGTCCCTACGACGGCGTGCTGCTGACCAACGGCGTGCTCGGCGGCGGCAACAGCGCCTATGAGTTCCGGCTCGACCTGCGCGTGGTCTACCAGTACGTCTGCCGCAACCATCCGAAACCCGAGGAGCCGCAGTACCCGCTGTGGATGGGCCTGCCGAAGGATTCGAAGCTCACGCGCGCCGAACTCGCGGAGCGCGTGAAGGCCTGCACCGGCGTGGGCATGCCGGCCGCGCAGCGCTCGCCCGAGCAGGCGGCGCGGCTGAAGACCATCCTCTCGGTGGTGAAGATTCCCGAGCGCACGCTGGTCGGCCATCTCAACTGGGCGACCTGGCTGTTCCAGGACCTGGCGCAAGATCGCCTGGGCGGCCGCAATCCCTTCGGCAATGTCGGCGTCGTCTACCAGGGCTCGGTCGACGATGCGGCGCTCAATGCCGGCGTGCTGCGCTATGCGGCCGATCCGCAGGCGCAGGGCGCGCTCGCGAGCGACAGCCGGCCCACCGGCCGCACCACCCTCCCCACGCTCACGCTGCACGCGATCCACGACCCGACCGCTTTCGTCGAACTGGAGAGTGCCTACCGCGCGATCCGCGAAAGCGCCGGCACCGACGACCGCCTGGTTCAAAGCTTCAGCGATGAATCCGAGCACAGCTATCTGAGCGAGCCCGAATACCCTGCGCTGTTCGCGGCGCTCGTGGACTGGATCGACAAGGGCGACAAGCCCACGCCGGCTTCGCTGGCGACGCGTTGCGCCGCCTTCGAGCCCACCTTCAACGACGGCGGCAAGGACCGCTGCCGCTTCAAGCCCGATTACCGCAGCCCGCCGCTCGAATCGCGCGTGCCGGTGCGCTAGGGCCTGTTAACAGGCCCTAGAACGTGCCCGGCAGCAGGATGCTCGAATCCACCTCGTCGATTTGCGTGCGGCCGCAAAACGCCATCGTGAGATCGAGCTCGCGCTGGATGATTTGCAGCGCGCGCGTCACGCCGGGCTGGCCGAAGGCACCCAGGCCGTAGAGGAAGCTGCGCCCGATCAGCGTGCCGCGGGCGCCCAGCGCGCGCGCCTTCAGCACGTCCTGGCCGCTGCGGATGCCGCCGTCCATCCAGACCTCGATCTCGGTGCCCACCGCCTCGGCGATCGCCGGCAGCGCCTCGATGGAGGAGGGCGCGCCGTCGAGCTGGCGCCCGCCGTGGTTCGAGACGATCAGCGCATCGGCGCCGCTGGAGGCCGCGAGGCGCGCATCTTCCACATCCATGACGCCCTTCAGGATCAGCTTGCCGCCCCAGAGCTTCTTGATCCACTCGACGTCGGCCCAGCTCAGCGTCGGGTCGAACTGCTCGGCCGTCCAGGACGAGAGCGACGACAGATCCTTCACACCCTTCGCATGGCCCGCGATGTTGCCGAAGGTGCGGCGCTTGGTGCCCAGCATGCCCATGCACCAGCGCGGCTTGGTCGCCAGGTCCATCAGGTTGGCGAGCGTGGGCTTGGGCGGCGCAGTGAGGCCGTTCTTGATGTCCTTGTGCCGCTGGCCGAGGATCTGCAGGTCCAGCGTGAGCTGCAGCGCCGAGACGTTGGCGGCGCGCGCGCGCTCGATCAGCCGCTCGATGAAGTCGCGGTCGCGCATCACGTAGAGCTGGAACCAGAAGGGATGCCGGTCGGTGTGCTCGGCGATGTCTTCCAGCGAGCAGATGCTCATGGTCGAGAGCGTGAACGGAATGCCGAAGGCCTTGGCCGCGCGCGCGCCGAGGATCTCGCCGTCCGCGTGCTGCATGCCGGTCAGCCCCGTGGGCGCGATGGCCACCGGCATCGCGACCTCCTGGCCGATCATGGTGCTCGTCGTCGAGCGGCCTTCCATGTTGACGGCCACGCGCTGGCGCAGCTTGATCTTCTGGAAGTCGCTTTCGTTCGCGCGGTAGGTGCCCTCGGTCCAGGAGCCGGAGTCGGCATAGTCGTAGAACATGCGCGGCACGCGCTCTTTGGCGATCACTCGCAGGTCTTCGATGCAGGTGATCCGGGAAAGGTCGGGCACGCGAGGTCTCCTTGGTCGTGAATGGCGTTGGGTGTCGATTATCGGGGTGCACCAACCCGGCACGCCTGTTGCTTGCATCTGGTGCATGGAGACACCCGTCCTGCCGACACCGGCCAGCCACCCGCTCTGGCAGCACCCGCTCGGGCTCCTGCTGGAGTCCACCGGCGAGGGCATCTTCGGCATCGACCTCGACGGCCACTGCATGTTCATCAACCGTGCCGGCGCGCAGATGCTCGGTCACGCGCAGGCCGAGGTGCTGGGCCGCAACATGCACGAGCTCACCCACCACTCGCACCCGGACGGCTCGCATTACGCCGACACCGACTGCCCGATCTTCAACGCCTTCCGCCGCGGCCTGCCCTGCCGCATCGACACCGAGGTGTTCTGGCGCGCCGACGGCAGCGCTTTCGCGGTCGAGTATTCGAGCCACCCCATCGTGGACGGCGCCCAGGTGCGCGGCGCCGTCATCACCTTCGTTGACATCACCGAGCGCCGCCGCGCGGCCGAGGCGCTGCAGCAGGCCAAGGACGAGCTGGGCCTGCGCGTCGACGAGCGCACGCGCGAGTTGAGCGACGCGCTGGCCAAGCTGCGCGAGCTCTCGGCCTGGCTCGACAAGGTGCGCGAGGACGAGCGCACGCGCATCGCGCGCGAGGTGCACGACGAACTCGGCAGCCTGCTGGTGGCGCTCAAGATGGACGTCAACTGGATCGGCAAGCGTCTCGGCGAACAGCAGGAGCGCAGCCCGGCAGCCGCCGAAGACATGCGCACGCTCATGCGCGGCAAGTGCCAGAACATGAGCGGGCTGATCGAGCGCGCGGTCGACAACGTCGGCCGCATCATCACCGACTTGAGGCCCAGCATCCTCGATCACCAAGGCCTGTGGGCCGCGCTCGAATGGCAGGCGCACGAGTTCGTGCAGTCGGCCGAGCTCGAATTGGCCTGGCACATGGAGGTGCAGCCCGGCATCGAGCTGCCCGAACCGGCGGCGATCGCGGTGTTCCGCATCTTCCAGGAGATGCTCAGCAACGTCGGCCGCCATGCGAAAGCCTCGCGGCTCGACATCCGCATCGAGGCCGATGCGTCGTTGCTGCGCATCGCCGTGCGCGACAACGGCATCGGCGCTCCGGCCCATGTCTTCGAAGCTGCCACCGCCTACGGCGTGCTCGGCATGCGCGAGCGCGCACGCCACTTCGGCGGGCGCATCGAGATCGAGAGCGAGCCCGGCGCCGGCAGCGTGTTCCAGCTGGAGATGCCGCTGTGACGAAGCCAAAAGACATCCGCGTGCTGATCGGCGACGACCACCGCATCGTGCGCGAAGGCCTGAAGCAGGTGCTGGGCGACCTGTCGAACGGCGTGCCCGAGATGCTGGTCGTGGCCGAGGCGCAGACCGGCCCCGAGGTGCTGGAGAGCGTGGCCGCGCTCGGCGGCACGCAGGGCCTGGACGTGGTGCTGCTCGACATCGCGCTGCCGGCGCGCGACGGCCTCGACGTGCTGCAGGCGCTGCGCAAACAGTGGCCCGCGCTGCCGGTGCTGATGCTCAGCACCTACCCCGAGAAGCAGTACGCCGTGCGCTGCATCAAGCTGGGCGCGGCCGGCTACCTCAACAAGAGCGCCGATCCGGACGACATGGTCGGCGCGGTGCGCAAGGTGGCGGCCGGCGGCAGGTATGTGTCGGCCGCCACGGCCGAGGCGCTGGCGGCCGCCGTCGGCAATGCATCGGCGCTGGGCGCCGAGGCGCTCTCGCACCGCGAGCACCAGGTGTTCCGCCTGCTCACGGCCGGGCAGACCGTGAGCGAAATCGGTGCGCAGCTCGGCCTGGCGCCCAACACGGTCAGCACCTACCGTGCGCGCATCCTCGAAAAGACCGGTACCAAGAACGACGTCGAGCTCGCCTTATATGCCGAACGGCACGCCAAGCCGACATCCATGTAGTGCTGGCCCTACACGGCGTCGACCGGCCTCTCGCGATTTCGCGTGAAGAGGCGTGAAGAGGCCGCGCAGGTGCGCAACCGGCCCGGCCCTTGCATCGCTGCTGCATCTTTTCAACGAGGTGCACCATGTCCCTACTGCCTGACGCCAATGCCTGCGACCCTTACGACGCCGACCGGCCTTTGGTGATGCGCTGCGCGTGCGGGCGCGACCATGCGCCCGGCGAGCACGTGGGCGCCATCGAAGACTCGAACGCCAAGCTCGAGGCCAGCCTCATGAAGGCGTTGTTCCCGGTCGACAGCGTGCGCCGCAACTTCCTGCGCGCGGTGGGCGCCAGCACCGCGCGCGCCGCGATCATGTCGGTGCTGCCGCTGGGCGCGCTGCAGGCCATGGCGCAGGAGAAAGGCCCGCTCGAGAAGAAGGATCTGAAGATCGGCTTCATCCCGATCACCTGTGCCACGCCGCTGATCATGGCGCACCCGCTGGGCTTCTATCAGAAGCAGGGACTCAACGTCGAAGTGGTCAAGACGGCGGGCTGGGCGCTGATCCGCGACAAGATGCTCAACAAGGAATACGACGCCACGCACTTCCTGTCGCCGATGCCTCTCGCGATCTCGATGGGCGCCGGCTCCAACGCGGTGCCGATGAACGTGGCGACGATCCAGAACACCAACGGCCAAGCCATCACGCTGGCCAACAAGCACAAGGACAAGCGCGACCCGAAGATGTGGAAGGGCTTCAAGTTCGCGGTGCCCTTCGAGTACAGCATGCACAACTTCCTGCTGCGCTACTACGTGGCGGAAGCGGGCCTCAACCCCGACACCGACATCCAGATCCGCGTGGTGCCGCCGCCCGAGATGGTGGCCAACCTGCGCGCCGGCAACATCGACGGCTATCTCGGCCCCGACCCCTTCAACCAGCGCGCCGTGTTCGAGGAAATCGGCTTCCTGCACATCCTCACCAAGGACCTGTGGGCCGGCCATCCTTGCTGCGCCTTCGGCAGCTCGACCGAGTTCATCCAGAAGAACCCCAACACCTTCGCCGCGCTCTACCGCTCGGTGCTCACGGCTTCGGCGATGGCGCGCGATCCGAAGAACCGCGAACTCATCGCCAAGGTGATCGCGCCGGCGCAGTACCTCAACCAGCCCGAGACCGTGCTCACGCAGGTGCTCACCGGCCGCTTCGCCGACGGCCTGGGCAACATCAGGACAGTGCCCGATCGCGCTGACTTCGATCCGATCCCGTGGCAGTCGATGGCGGTGTGGATGCTCACGCAGATGAAGCGCTGGGGCTATGTGAAGGGCGAGGTCAACTACAGGCAGATCGCCGAGAAGGTGTTCCTGCTGACGGATGCCAAGAAGCACATGAAGGAACTGGGCCAGACGCCGCCCGAAGGCGCTTATCCCAAGTTCACGATCATGGGCAAGGTGTTCGACCCCGCGAAGCCGAAGGACTACGTCAAGAGCTTCGCGATCAGCAAGATGGCCTGACGCCATGCACAAGGTCATGAACCTCAAGGCGGCGCTGCTCTCGGTCTTGCTCTTCGCCGCGTTCCTCTCGGTATGGCAGGTGGCGACGATGTCCGCAGGCGGCGCTGCCTCGCAGGCCGGCATGTCGGCCGAGCAGATCGAGTACCAGAAGATGCTCGGCAAGGATCCGGGCCAGGTGAAGTCGGCGGGCTTCCCGACGCCGGGCGAGATGGGTGCCACCGCGTGGAAGCACCTGTCGAATCCCTTCTACGACAACGGCCCCAACGACAAGGGCATCGCGATCCAGCTCGCCTGGTCGCTGGGCCGCGTGGGGCTGGGCTTTCTGCTGGCTTGCCTGGTCGCGGTGCCGCTGGGCTTCGTGATCGGCATGTCGCCCTTGCTGCAGAAGGCCTTCGATCCCTTCATCCAGGTGCTGAAGCCGATCTCGCCGCTCGCATGGATGCCGCTCGCGCTCTACACCATCAAGGACTCGTCGGTGAGCGGCATCTTCGTGATCTTCATCTGCTCGGTCTGGCCGATGCTGCTCAACACCGCCTTCGGCGTGGCCTCGGTCAAGCGCGAGTGGCTCAACGTCGCGAGCACGCTGGAAGTGAAGCCGCTGCGCCGCGCCTTCCGCGTGATCCTGCCCGCGGCCGCGCCGACCATCCTCACCGGCATGCGCATCAGCATGGGCATCGCCTGGCTGGTGATCGTGGCGGCCGAGATGCTGGTCGGCGGCACCGGCATCGGCTACTTCGTGTGGAACGAGTGGAACAACCTCTCGCTCACCAACGTGATCTTCGCGATCCTGGTGATCGGTGTCGTCGGCATGCTGCTGGACCTGGCGTTCGCCGGCCTGCAGAAGAAAGTCACTTATGTGGAGTGATCGCTCTTTCCAGGCCCTCGCCATGACAACCAACGCTGCTGCGGCTCGCCCCGGCGCCGGCTTTCTGCGCATCGAATCGCTTTCGAAGTCCTTCGTGCCCGGCAAGCCGGTGTTCGCCGACGTGTCCTTCACGCTCGACCGCGGCGAGTTCGTCTGCATCATCGGCCACTCGGGCTGCGGCAAGACCACCATCCTCAACGTGCTCGCGGGCCTCGACACTGCGTCGGGCGGCCACGTGTTCATGGACGGCCGCGAGGTGGCCGGGCCGAGCCTGGAGCGCGGCGTGGTGTTCCAGAGCCATGCGCTGATGCCCTGGCTCACGGTGCGCAAGAACATCGCCTTCGCAGTGCAGTCGCGCTGGCCCGACTGGTCGGCCGCGCAGGTCGACGAGCAGGTGCGCAAGTTCGTCGCGCTGGTCGGCCTCGACGGCGCGATCGACAAGAAACCCTCGCAGCTCTCGGGCGGCATGAAGCAGCGCGTGGGCATCGCACGCGCCTTCTCGATCCAGCCCAAGATGCTGCTGCTCGACGAACCCTTCGGCGCGCTCGACGCGTTGACGCGCGGCTCGATCCAGGACGAGCTGATGAGCATCGTGCGGCAGACGCAGCAGACCGTCTTCATGATCACGCACGACGTCGACGAGGCCATTCTTCTCGCCGACCGCATCCTGCTGATGAGCAACGGCACGGAAACGGCCGGTGGCTATAGACCCGGCAACATCGCCGAGACCGTGGTCAACCCGCTGCCGCGCGGGCGCACGCGCGCGGGGCTGCATCACCTTGACGGCTACTACGCGCTGCGCAACCACATCGTCGACTTTCTCGTCACGCGGGCCAAGGCCTCGTGAGCCCTTTACCCATTTCAATCAGGAGCATCCGCATGAACCGCAACGACATCACCGAAAAGATCATCACCGTCAAGGTGGCCAAAGGCATCCAGTGGGCCGACGTGGCCAAGAAGGTCGGCCTCTCGAAGGAATGGACGACGGCCGCCTGCCTGGGCCAGATGACGCTCGACGACAAGCAGGCCAAGATCGTCGGCAAGATCTTCGGCCTCACGCCCGAGGAGCAGAAGTGGCTGCAGGTCGTGCCCTACAAGGGCTCGCTGCCGACGCCGGTGCCCGCCGATCCGCTGATCTACCGCTGGTACGAAGTCGTGAGCGTGTACGGCAGCACGATCAAGGAACTG
This sequence comes from Variovorax sp. LjRoot175, assembly GCF_964253805.1. Lineage (NCBI taxonomy): Bacteria > Pseudomonadati > Pseudomonadota > Betaproteobacteria > Burkholderiales > Comamonadaceae > Variovorax > Variovorax sp. LjRoot175. The sequence goes on from NZ_CAXURY020000001.1 coordinate 1,377,591, forward strand.
ATCCACGAAGAGTTCGGCGACGGCATCATGAGCGCGATCGACTTCAGCATGGACATCCAGCGCCAGGCCGATCCGAAGGGGGATCGGGTGAATGTGGTGTTGTCGGGGAAGTTCCTGCCGTACAAGACCTACTGACGATCGGCGTCGAGGCGCAAGGCGTCAGGGCTTGTCGAGCAGGCGTCCGAGCAGACTTTCCAGTTGCCGAACGTCTATGGGTTTGGTGAGGTGGGCATAGAAGCCGGCGTCGAAACTGGTATCCCGGTCCGACGCTTGTCCATACCCGGTGACCGCGATCAAGGCCGGAGGATTGGCGACCTCGCGGCGAACCCTTTGGGCCACCTCCACGCCGCTGAGGCCCGGCAAGCCGATGTCCATCAGCACCAGGTCGGGTTGCTCGTTCTTGATCGCCTCCAGCGCCGCATACCCGTCGAAGGCGGTGCTGGTGACGTAGCCCAGGTTGTCGACCAGGACGGACATCGTCTCCGCCGCATCCATGTTGTCGTCGACGATGAGAACCCGCTTGCCGGCTTCCGGCCCATCGGCCCTGCGCATCTCCAGAGGCGCCGCGATGGTCGGCAGATGGATGACGAATTCGCTTCCCTGGCCCGGCACGCCCTTGCTGAAAGCGCTGATCTCGCCGCCATGGAGCGTCACGAGCTGCTGCACGAGCGTGAGCCCCAGGCCCAGCCCTCCCTGCGAGCGGGAAACGTCCTGATCGCCCTGGGCGAACATCATGAAGATTCGAGGCAGATGCTGGGGCGGAATGCCGGGCCCGTCGTCGCTCACGCTGATCTCCGCATCGCTGCCCGCCGCTTGCAGGCGGACCTTGATGTGCCCGCCGCCCGGCGTGAACTTGACGGCGTTGTTCAGCAGATTGCAGACCACCTGGATCATGCGGGCACGGTCGCCGCTGATCCATAGGTCCTTGGCGGGCGTGTCGAGCGCAAGCGTATGCCGTTTGGTGTCGGCCATCGGCTTCACGGTCTCGACGGCTTCCGCGATCACCTCGGAGAGCTTCACCGGCTTGGCTTCGAGGTGAATCTTGCCGCTCGTGATCCGGCCGACATCGAGCAGGTCGTCGACGAGCCGCGTGATCTGCTTGAGTTGACGCGAGATGATGCCGGACATTCTCTTCAGCGTCCCGCCCTCCGCGTTCGGATGTTCGACGATCGCCAGCGCGTTGGCGATCGGTGCGAGCGGGTTGCGCAGTTCATGCCCCAGCATCGCCAGGAAGGTCGTGATCCGCCGTCCTTCGTCCTCGAGAATGGACGCACGCCGGCGCTCGGTCAAGTCGCGCGTGACCTTGGCGAATCCCCGGTGGCGACCGGTCGCGTCGAAGAGCGCGGTGATCACGACGCTGGCCCAGAACCGGCTGCCGTCCTTTCTCACGCGCCAACCTTCGTCCTCGTATCGTCCGACCTCGCGCGCTATTTCGAGCTCCTTGTCGGGGAAGCCCGTCGCGGCCACCTCGGGCGGATAGAAGACCGAGAAATGCCGGCCGATGATTTCCCCGGCTTCGTATCCCTTGTTGGCCTTCGCCCCGGTGTTCCAGCTGACGACGTAGCCGCCGGGATCGAGCATGAAGATCGCGTAGTCCTTGACGCCGTCCACCATCAGCCGGAAGCGCTCTTCGCTGGTGCGAAGCAGGTCTTGCTGTCTTTGGCGTTCTGTCAGATCCCGGGTGATCTTCGAAAAACCGCGCAGCGACCCGTCCGGTCCGGTCAGCCGGGTGATGACGATGCTGGCCCAGAAGCGCGTCCCGTCCTTGCGCAGCCGCCAGCCCTCGTCCTCGAACGTCCCCACCTCGGCCGCGACCTTGAGCTCGTGCTGGGGCCACTCCTTCTCCAGCAGCTCCGGGGGATAGAACATCGAGAAATGGCGCCCGATCACCTCTTCGGCCTGGTAGCCCTTGAGCTGTTTCGCCCCGGTGTTCCAGCTGAGAACGATGCCGCCGGGGTCGAGAAAGAAGATCGCGTAGTCCGCGATCGTATCCACCATGAGGCGGTAGTCAGCGTCCGTGACGACGCCCAGGTCGAGGGGTCTGCTGACGTCAGCCATTGTTCTGGTCTCGATTGAAGGCGACAAGGCAGGCATATGGCCGTTTTCGGCGGGAGAAAGTCGTGTCGGCGCGACTTTCGTATGGATCGTCCGACGCGAGGGTGCGCAAATGCCCCAAGCCGGCGTAGGACACGCGGTTCAGGGTTTTGGCGCACACCGGTGTCCTGAGCGCCCTCAGGATCAGCTTGCCGCCCTAGCGCTTGGCGTTGGCCACGACGCCGGCGCCGCGCACCTCGAGCTTGACCTGGTCGAGCACCTGGCCGCGCGCATCCACAAGCTCCACCACGTGCCGGCCCGGCCAGGGCAGCCACTGTGCGCTGCTGCCGCGCGCGAAGAGCTTGCCGTCGATGCGCCACTGCAGGCCACGGCCTTCGGCTTCGAAGCGCACGCGCTGGTGACGCGGCGGGATGTCGGGGTCGAGCGCGATGATGGTGCCGTCCGAAGGCGCGGTGATGCGCGGCGCCGACTCGGCCGCGGCGCCGGGGATGGCGAACAGCGGCTGCTCGGTGCCCGCAATGAACCATTCGTCGCGCGCCGCTTCGAGCTCGTCGCCGAAGCGCACGCGCGAGCGCACCAGGCCGGGCGGCGGCGCGGGCGTGCGGCTGGCTTCGTTGCGATGCAGAAAGCCCATCAGCTCGGCCCACACGGGCGCCGCGCCGCTGGTGCCGCTCACATCCCACATCGGCGCGCCGCTCGCATTGCCGACCCACACGCCGACCGTGTAGCGCTCGGACCAGCCGATGGCCCAGTTGTCGCGCATGTCCTTGCTGGTGCCGGTCTTCACCGCGCTCCAGAAGCGCGTGCCGAGCACGCTGTCGAGGCCGAAGGTGCGGGCGCGCGCATTGGCGTCGCTGAGGATGTCGCCCACGATGAACGCAGCACGCGGATCGATCGCAGGGCTGTCGCTCCTTCCCCCTCTGGGGGAAGGCGGGGATGGGGGCACGCGCGCCATCAAGAACCGCGTCTCCCCAACCCTCCCCCCATTCGCCAGCGTCCGATACGCATTCGTCAACCCCAGCAGCGACACCTCCGCACTCCCCAGCGCCAGGCTGTAGCCGTAGTAGTCCCCGTTCTGCGCCAGCGGCAAGCCCACCGCGCGCAGCTGGCGCGCAAAGGAGGCCGGCGACACCATCACCAGCGTGCGCACGGCCGGCACGTTGAGCGAGGCCGCCAGCGCGGTGCGCACCGACACATGGCCCTTGAACTGGCGGTCGTAGTTCTGCGGGATATACAGCCCGCTCGCGGTGCTGATCTGCGCCGAGGAGTCGTCGAGCAGCGAGGCCGCCGTGAGCCGCCGTTCGGCAATGGCCTGCGCATAGAGCAGCGGCTTGAGCGTGGAGCCCGGCTGGCGCTGCGCGAGCACGCCGTCGACTTCGGCCGCGCGGCTCAGCTCGCCCGAGGAGCCGACCCAGGCCAGCACCTCGCCGCTCGCGTTGTCGAGCACCACCAGCGCGCCGTCCTCGACATTGCGGCCGCGCAGCTCGCGCAGGTGGCGTTGCAGCGTGGTAAGTGCAAAGCGCTGCAAGGGCGCGCGCAGCGTCGTGCGGATCCCGTCTTGCTCCCTCTCCCTCTGGGAGAGGGTTGGGGTGAGGGCGCGGCGCGCCAGATGCGGTGCGATTCCTTCGCTCGCCTCGAAGGCCTTGCGCTGCAAAGCCGCACTCGCAAACATATCCAGCGCCTCGCAATCCACCTTGGTGCCCGCTTCCATCGCCCGCAACACCTCGCAGGCGCGCTGCGCCACCAGCGCCGGCTTCGCATTGGGTGCGCGCACCAGCGCCGCCGCCACCGCCGCCTCGCGCGCGTCGAGCCCGTGCGGCGCCTTGCCGAACAGCGTGCGCGAGAGGGCATCGATGCCGACGATCTCGCCGCGGAAGGGCACGCTGTTGAGGTAGGCCTCGAGGATCTGGTCCTTGCGCCAGTTGCGCTCCAGCTGCTGCGCCGCCACGGTCTGCCCGAGCTTCTGCGTGAGATTGCGCCCGCCGCTGCCGCGCCGCAGATCGTCGTCGAGCAGGCCCGCGAGCTGCATCGTGATGGTCGATGCGCCACGCGTGCGCGTGTTCCACGCATTGCCCCAGGCCGCGGCCGAGATCGCGCGCCAGTCGACGCCGCTGTGCGCGTAGAAGCGCTTGTCCTCGCTCAGCACCATGGCCGTGCGCAGGGCCGGCGACACCTCGGCCAGCGCGATCCACTGGCCGCGGCGCACCTGCGGGTCGGTGCGCACGCGCTGCAGCAGCTCGCCGTTGCGGTCGAGCACCCGCGTGTCCGAGGGGCGGAACTCGCGCCGCACTTCGTCGAAGCTGGCAAATGCCTGCGCCTCGCCGGCGAGGACGGCAAGCAGTGTTGTCAGCGCCAGCAGGGCGGCTCGGGTGCGTGGCATGGGGCCGCTAGCTTGCCACAGCCAGCCACCGCGTCCTAGCCGGCGGCCACCTGCTGCACGTGCGTGCAGATTGCGCCTGGCGTGGTGAACCAGACCTCGCCCCGGTCGCGCATGCGCGCCAGGTGCGACAGCGCGCGGCGCAGGTGCCGCAGCCGGTAGGGCTGCCCGACGATGTAGGGGTGCAGCGCGACGCCCATCACCAGCGGCTGGCGGCGCGACTGTTCGAGCATCTCGTCGGCGTTGTCGATGATCATCTGCGCGAAGTCCTTGGCGTCCATCTGGCGCGCGACGATCATCGGGATGTCGTTGAGCTCCTGCGGGTAGGGCACCGACCACAGCGTGCGGCCGCTGCGCGTGCGCATGGGCACCGGCTGGTCGTCGTGGCACCAGTTGAGCGTGTAGCCGTAGCCGGCCTCGGCGAGCAGGTCGGGCGTGAGTCGGCTTTCCGAAATCCACGGCGAAAGCCAGCCCACCGGCGCCCGGTCGCTTTCCTCGCGCATGCGTGCGCGGCACTGCGCGAGCAGGGCGGCTTCGGCGCTTTCATCCATGTCAGCCTGGCGCTCGGAATTGGTATGACCGTGGCCGATGAGCTCGTCGCCGCGCGCGACCGAGGCCGCCACGAGTTCGGGACAGTGGTCATAGAGAGCGGTGTTCAGCAGCGTGCTCGATGCGAGGCCCAGGCTGTCGAAGAGTTCGAGGCAGCGCCACGCGCCCACGCGGTTGCCGTATTCGCGCCACGCGTAGTTGAGCACGTCGGGATGCGGCGCCGCAGGACCGATGCAGGCCCCCATGCCTTCGCCGAAGGCGAAGTGCTCGAGGTTGAAGCCGATATAGACCGCGAGCCGCGCGCCATTCGGCCACGCATGATCGACACGGCGCGTGATGGGCTGGTAGTCGAAGCGGCCGTGCGCGGGCAGCGGGCCGGGGTAGCGGGTGTTCATCGATGCCTCCGGGTTGCTTTTCGAAGCGCCGCAAGTTGCATGCCGATGCATGAAAGCGGTCTGGGCCTACTCGCGAACAGGTGCCCGCGCCGGTTGCGGCAGCGCGGCGTACTGAGCATCTTGGATGGGCACATCCGGTAACCAGCTTCACGCAAAGGCGAAGGGCGGATACCGGCCGGACACCGGCGCAGCCGATGATGGCTTCGTCGGGGCTACCCGATTGACCGAAACTCAAGGAGAACCAGATGAAAACACTGCTCGCACTGCTCGTTGCATCCGCCACCCTGGCCGGCTGCGTGGCCGTCCCCTACGACAGCGGCCGCCCGCCGCCGCGCTATCACGGCGCGCCGGGACAGGGCTATGGCGACAGGGACCGCGACGGCATACCCAACCGCTACGACCGCGATCGCGATGGAGACGGTGTGCCGAATCGCTACGACAGCCGGCCGGGGAATCCGTACCGCTATTGATCGATCGTCGATCAAGACCTCAGCAGGCTGTGAAGCTCCTGGATTGAACGCTTGGGGTGAATTCCAGGCGGCAGGTGAGGGGCGACTTGCTTCGCGAAGAACTGATCCGCCTCCGCTTTCGATTGCCACACTTCAATGATGCGCCAGCCCCCTTCGATGGGATGCGCGGTGTGAAGCACGAACCCCGGCGCCTGCTTGAGACCGTCGGAGAGTGCGCTGAACATGCCTTCGTAACCCTGCCGGGTTTGGCCTTGGACTTCTGCGGTAACCAGGACTGTCATGATTGCTCTCCTTCTTGACGCAGGGATACTGCCTACTCCGTGGGCGGAAACTCCGGGTAGCGAGGCAGGGGGTCGGCGAAGTGCACCCAGGGCAGGCGCTTCGACTCCCAGTAGTGGAGCGTGGGCGGCACCCGGCCGGGGTCGTCCAGGCTCCCGATCGTGATGTCGATGAGCCCCGGAATGTAGTCCGCGGTGAAGCTGATCTGCGTGCCGCAGCGCGCGCAGAAGCCGCGGCGCGCACCCGGCGACGACTCGTAGAGGGCCGGCCCGTTGTCGGGAAAAACCACCTGCGATTCCTGGTACATCGCCCAGGCCACGGCCGGCGCCGCGTTCGCGCGCCGGCACATCGAGCAATGGCACAGCGCCGCCATCACCGGATCGCCCGTGATGCGGTAGCGAACCGAGCCGCATTGGCAGCCGCCTTCGAGAACAGAGGGGTTTGGCACGAAGTCTCCTTTTCTTGCAGATGTCAGTCTCGGTAGGGTTCGCTGCTGCGGGGCGCTTGCGGAAGCTGTTTGTCCAGCGATTCGCGGTAGCGCAGGCAGCCCCGGAGGAACTGTGGCCAGTCGGGCACGACAGGGACCGGATCCGAGCGCTCGGGCAGCAGCGCCCACAAGGCCGGGTGATGCCAGCACAGCTCGTGGCCCGTGCTGTCGCGATGTTCGCGGATGCCATGGCGCAACTTCTTCACTTCGGCGACCAGCTGGTCGCGCGACATGTTGTCCAGATCGGTGTCCATGCAGCCTCCTTCACAACACCACTTCGTAGTGGCGAGCGCTTCGGTCGTACTCCACCATCATGTCCTGTACTTTCCGGGGAACGACAGCCGTCTCCGCATCCTCGCCCGCGAAACCGTGGATCGCCTCGAGAGATGCCCACTGGGTGACGACCAGGAACTCCACACCCAGCGCCTGGGAGCGACGCAATATCGATGCGCTGATGAATCCGGGCATCGTGTTCAGCGCCGGAAAGGTCTCGATGCGCAGATGCTCGACATAGGCATCTGCCTGGGCCGGCTTCGCCAAGCCTCGCCAGTGACGCGAAATCATGAGTGGACCTCCATGGTGCGCGCCTCAACCTGAGGTGCACGAGTGAGCCAGCTCCCTGAGTGTTTGAACCTGCCAAGTGTGCTCGGCTTCGAAGGCCGTCGGGTCGTTGACCGCATAGCCGCCATAGGCATAGACCGAGGCATAGGCAGCATAGCCCGCCGCTTCGAGAGCCTGTCCGGCAAGTGCCTTGGCCACGGCGTAGGTCGCGGAGACTGCCGCATGGGCCGAGCCGTCGATCGAGTTGGAGCCGCGATGGCTGTTGGCCACGGCCGCGCTCTCCTGCGCGGCCTGGAGCAGCGCGGCCCGATCCGACCGGCCTTCGACAAAGGCCGCCAGAGCCGAGACGCCGTCGATCGCTCTGGGGTCTTCGAGCAGGGTCTGTACGCGGCGAACACAGGCAAGACCGAAGGCGAGGCGAAGCGGCTCGTGCTGCTGCGCATCGATGCCGAGTTCGGCCGCGAGTCGTGAGAGTTCCTGGTTCATGGCAGTCTCAAAGGACTTTCCACTTGAGGAGCACGGCGGCGACCGCCGGCAGGGCGAAGATCAGCAGAAAGATCGGCAGCTCCTCGGCCACCGAGTAGCCGGCCTTCGCCACCCCGATCCACATGTTGACCGCGGCGATCACGAACCAGAGCGCCACGAAGGCAATGGTCGCCGTGCGCATGGCATCCGCGAGGCCGTTGGACAGGAGCTTTGCCACACCCAGGCATGCCGCAAGAAGCACGAACCCTCCGACGATGAAGATCAGCGTGCGCATCAAGGTCCTTTCTGGTTCAACGGAAAAGCGTAGAGGACGAAGGGCTCCGGATCTTCGATGGCGCCCGCCGCCGCGTACAGGCCGCGAGCCGCCTCGTTATCCGGCTCCGTGGCAACCCAGGCTTCGGTGCAGCCCAGCGCCCTGGCGCGCGAAAGCAATGCCGCGACCAGCCGGCGGCCGATGCCCCGGCGCTGGTGGCTGGGCGCGACGCCGACCTCGTTGATGAAGAGCTGCGCACGCTGGTCGGGGTGGATGTAGTGGACGCCGGAAGCCATGCCCACGACCTGCTCGCCATCCAGCGCGACCGCCAGATGGTGCCGCGGATCGTTCAGAAACTCCTCGGCAAGCTTCGACTGCACATCGAAGTCGAACACGTCCGGCGCTACGTTCGCAAGCACCTCGGCCTCTTCGGGACCGAGCAATCTCACGACGACGGATGCGCCTTTCATGAAGCTCTGCCGCTAGGCATCCATGACCAGCTGCGTCTGCGTGACGACGGCGCACAGCTTGCCTTCGGCGGAGCGGATCGTCGTCTGCCACACCATGGTGGTCCGCCCGCGGTGCAGGGCGAGGCATTCGCCCGTGATCGTCGTGTTCGCGCGCGCGCCGCCGATGAACTTGGTGCTTGAGTCCGTGGTCGTCGTTCGCTTGCCCTGCGGCATGTTGATGAAGGTACCGACCGCGCCGAGCGTGTCGGCGAAGGCCATGTAGGCCCCGCCATGCAGGATGGCGCCGGTGGTGCAGAGATCGGGCCGCACGGCGAGCTCGGCCACCACGCGCTCCGCTTCGAGCGCGACGATGCGCACGCCCATCAGGCCAGGGAACAGCGGGTTCAGGATATGCTGGACGGCTTCGACGGAGGGGAGCGGCTGGGCTGTCATGGGTCGGCTCTCGTGTTCTTGATGTAGGCCGGTGCCTGCGCATGATTCTCGTAGCCGCCGTACCTGGTGGAAGAGGGGTAATACTCCGCGCCGAACTGCACCTTGCCGGCAGCCTCTTCACCGGCTTCGCTGGCAATGAAGGCGAGCATCAGATCGGTACCGGCGGAAACGCCCGCCGACGTCCAGACCTTGCCGTCCTGCACGTAGCGCTGCTCAAGCACCTCGACGTCGCCGAGCGCGCGCAGGCGCTCCAGCGAGCCCCAGTGCGTCGTTGCCTTCCTGCCCGAGAGCAGGCCGGCCGCGTGCAGCACGAAGGCGCCGGTGCAGACCGACATCACCGCTCTGCAGTTCTTTGCCTGGTGGGCGACGAAGTCGACGAACACGGGGTTGTTGACTTCCCGGCGCGTGCCTTGACCCCCTGGAACGAGCAGGTAGTCCAGCGCGGGGCAATCGGTGAAGGACACATGCGGGGTGATCGACAAGCCCTTCGCGCAAGTGACGGGCCCGGGCGATTGGCTCACGATGAGGCAGTTCTGCGGGCCGTCGGCGTGCCGGCTCCACATGGTGAGCATTTCCCACGGACCCACGAAGTCGAGCTCCTCGACTTGCTCGAAGACCAGGATGCCGAAGTTCATGAAGCTTCCTTCAAGGGCCGGTATAGCTGCGCCCCGAATCGGTTCGCCGACCTGGCGCGCGCCCGTTCGGCCTCGATCTCGCGGTCGCGCGGATCGGCGGTGGTGACCAGCGACTCGATCAGGACGCGGGCCGCGGTCGCGACGTCTTCCACCGCGCGGTCGAAAGCCTCCTGATTGAGCCTGGACGGGCTGTTGAAGCCGCTGAGCTTGCGCACGAACTGCAGGGACGCAGCCCGTATTTCATCTTCCGTCGCGGGAGGTTCGAAGTTGAACAGCGTCTTGATGTTTCTGCACATGGTCGCTCCATGAGTTCGGTCTTCAAGTCTAGAAGGATACGCAGGCCATTGCTTTGACGCGCAGCACGGCCTCCTGCTGGAACTGCGCCTTGTACGCCGCGACGAGTTCCTGCACGGCGCTCTCGCTGGCCGTGTCGTCGGGATGAATGAGCTGGAGCACCTGCGACGCCTCTTGAACGATCGCGCCATCGGCGCCGCGCCACTGCCCTGACGCGGGCGACACGGTCAGGCCCTGCGGAAAGCGCGGCGTGACGGTGCCTTTCAGGAACTCGGCCCATTCCGCGGGCGTCACCACGCCGCCGCGGGGTTTGCCGGTACCGAAGAACAGCGAATCGTGGACGAGCGCCTGCTCTCCGCTTGCGCAGCCGGTGCCGTGCATCGGCGCACATGCGGTGAGCATGGCCGCCAGTACAGTGATAAGCGCGAAGCGGTCGAGGGACATCACGCCCCGCGTTTTAGCGCGTCTCTTTTCGTTTGCGCAAGCCGTAGGCCAAAAAGCCAAGCCCCAGAGCTGCGATGGGAAGCAGGTACAGCAGCACGCCGAGCCGGGGTTTGCTTCTGTCGATCACGGCCTGCGTGGGATCGGCCTTGTCCACATACACATGCACCGAGCTTCCCACCGGGAAGCGCGCCACGACCGCCTCCACCGAAGCGGCATCGCGCCATCCGTCGCCGGCAAAGAAGTAGCGATCGCTCTGGTACGCCTTACCGCCCATGTTGTAGCGGTAGACGATGCGCGGCGAGAAGGATTCGCCATGCGTGGCCGCCGTGCTGCCGCTGGATCGAACCGAGGCCTCGACGACCGTTGCGCCGACGGGGATGAAGGAGGAATGCGCTTGCGACTGCCGCACGTAGGAACCGAGCGCGGCGTAGATGAAATAGAAGGCCGCGATCAGGATGACGAGACCACCCACGGCGATGTCATAGCGGCGTGTCGGCACCGGGTATTTCCTCGAGCGCGTAGTACACGGCCTTTCCGTGCTGCCTGGCGAGGGCCACCATCTCGTCGGCGCCCGCAGACGCACCGCCGATGCGCAGGCAGCCATCGCACTGGGCGACCAGCCTGCGCGAGATGGGGTGGAAGATCTCGTTGAACACGGCATCTCCAATGCGCTTGGAGCCCGCGTGCTCGATGAGCGGAAGCGCGAACCACTCGCCCATGACGGGCAGGTGGCCGGCGCGGAACAACTGGAGCGAGGCTTCGGTCATCGCCGCGACGTTCCGGGCGATGAGCAAAGGGTCGTCGTTCGTGCCGGAACGGTAGGGGCCGGCGACCAGGATCATCTGGGGGTTCACTCTTCACTCCTGTTGGGCAGGCGGTTCTGCTCGGTGGCTTTGGTTCCGATCACGAGGGGCTGATAAAAAGCCCCATCGACACGCTTGAAGTCCTGAAAGCCGGCTTTGTGCATCAGCTCGCAGAGCTTGTCGATGGAAACGGCGTAGTACTTCGACCGCATGGCGTGTGTCTCGACTTCCAGAGTGGAGAGATCTTCCTCGATGAAGAAGAAGCTCAGGTCGTAGTGCTCGCCCACGAAGTCCCAGACCTGGAACAGCAGATAGCGCTTGCCGTTCTCGGTGCGAACGCAGGGCTTGACGAGATTCTTGCCTCGCGCTTCCAGCGCATAGTCTCTGACGGAAATGATGCATCCACCACCCGTGCGCAGGCAAGCGAACATCTGCCGGAACGCAAGCAGAAGATCATCGTCGGTGAGCAGGTGCGGCACGGAGTTGTCGCACGAGATGACCAGGTCGAAGCGCGAGCCGTGAAGAGCGTGCGCCTCGCGCATGTCGCCCACCGAGAAATCGATATCGATCTTCCTGGCGCGCGCTTCATGTCCTGCTCGCTCGATCTCCTTGGCGGACAGGTCCGAGCCGGTCACCGAATAGCCACGCTCTGCGAGCGCGATGGCTTGCGTCCCGATTCCGCAGGACACGTCCAGCACGCTCCTGTGGCCTGGCCATTCGGACTCGATGAGCTTGGAGAGCTGCTCGCCTTGCCGGCGAACGCTGGCATCCCAGTCCTGGTAGATCAGGTGATAGAAGGGAGCGAGTTCGTCGTAGAAGTCCGTCATGTGCGGGCTACCCCTCACTCGGTTCGCGAAAGAGCCGGCCACCCGGCACGAGCGGCTCTGCGCATGATGGACTGAACCACCAATCGATGGAAGGGTGCGATGAGCCGGATGTACGTGCGCCCCAGGAGGTTGTGGCAATGCACGACGGTGGACACGACCAGGTAGGGCGCGCTTTCCGTGGCGACGGTCCGCGTCTGGTGCAACACCGACACCCGGAAGTCCAGGTGCTTGTCGTCTTCGCCCAGCAGGATTTCGTGCGTGCCCTTCTCATAGATCTTGAAGATCGAGATGCGCTTGTCGTTGCGCGAACCGGCAGAAGGGCCTTTCAGCTGGCCTGATGTCTTGAGGCCGAAGCCGGCAACGAGCGCATCACGGATTCGCATCAGACCTGCGATCCACGGCGCTTGCTGGGAGAAGAGAAAACGCGCCAGCAGCTCGGGATCGGTGATCGCATCCTTCGGCAGGCGGACCGCGTAGGCGTCGGCCAGGTCCGTCGTCGCGTACGCGCGAGCGACGCGTGATTCGCCGGGAAGCGCCACGCAGGCTACAGACCAATCTTCGTCATGCATGGGGAGTGATTCGGTTGCTCACACGGGACGCAACTGCTCGCTCAGCGAGCGGGTCTTCTCGGTCACGACATCGCCCGTATGCAGCGTCGACTTGCGCTCGATCAGCATGAGATGGCATTCCTCTTCGGCCACCGGGTTGTGGCGTACGCCCTTGGGAACGACGAACATCTCGCCTTCGCCGAGCTCGACCGGGCCGCTTTCCATTTCGATGCGCAAGTGACCCTTGAGCACGAGGAAGAGCTCGTCCTCGTTCTCATGGCTGTGCCAGGCCAGCGAGCCGTGAACCTTGGCGACCTTGATGTAGGCGTCGTCGACCTCCGCGACGACGCGCGGCGACCAGAACTCGGTGAGCGAAGCAGCGATTTGCTTGGGGGAGGCGATATTCGACATGGATTCTTTCGGTGGGTGAGCGTCAACTGGCGTGAACACGCGAGGCTTCGATCTTTCCAAGCAGCCATTGCAGGCCCGCCAGATGCTGCTGGTCATGGCTGCAAAGATAGTGCACCAGGCTGCGCAGCGACAGCGGGCCGTAGCCTTCGAACATTGCAGTGCGATCGAACTGTTCGTCGGTCAGACCGGTGATGAGCGCGAGGGTCTTCGTGCGTGCCTCCCTGAAAGAGGCGAAGACGGCGGCCGTATCGGCCGTGGCGTAGGAGCGCGACTTGGCAAGCTCCTCGCTTTCGATGGATGCGAGCAAGGGGTTGGACTCATTCAGCGTGCGCTGGAAGCGCACGTGATAGCCCTCGATCTCGATGTCGCGCACATGGCAGACCTGCTCGATGGCGGTAAATGCTTCGCTGGGCACGCCATCCCAGGACGGCGGTGCCCAGTGCTTGAACGCCGCCGGAATGGCGGCGTAGTGCGCCTCCAGTTGTTGTGGGAAGCTTTCGAGTGCGTGGAGCGTGATGGGGTTCATGAGAATTGCGTGAGCTGCGACTGCCGGCTTCAGGCTTGTGAACGCTTCCGGGCCGTGACTTCGATCTCGATCTTCATGCGCGGGTCCGCCAGCCCGGCAGAGATCATCATCGCCGCCGGGCGCACCTCGCCGAAGTACTTGCGCAGCACCGGCCAGCATGATTCGAACTCGGCGCCGTTCGGCAGCACGTAGGTGACACGCACCACGTCCTTCATGTTCGCAGCGGCCCGCTGCAGCGCGGACTCGATGTTCTTCAGGCACTGCTCGGCCTGCTCGACCACGCTGTCCGAGATGGTCATCGTTGCGTAGTCGAAGCCCGTGGTGCCTGAAACAAACACCCAGTCGCCATCGACGACGGCGCGCGAGTAGCCGATCTGCTCTTCGAAGGTGGAACCGGAGCTGATGAGTTTTCGGGTCATGGGGTATCCATCGAGGTGAAGTGGAGGAAAAGATCGAAGGCAGGCGTTCTTATCGAAAGAAGTTCAGGCATCTTGTGGCTCGAAACCTGACTCTCCTCCGAACTGAGGCAAGGCATCGTTGATGGTGTGCCATGCTGCCTTGTGGCTGACGAAGTAGTGAGCGGAGGGTTTGGCCGGTAGCTCGCCCTCGATAGCGCCCGCGGGAACGCCAACTACATTGGAGAAGCGAGCGTCGCTGGTGTAGACGTGCGAGCCGCAGACCTTGCAAAAGTGGCGCGTGACATTCTCGGTGGCCTGGAAGACTGAAAGAGAAGCCTGCCCTGAGAGGCTGAGTGCTTCCTTGGCGAAACTCACCCAGGTGGTGAACGCGGCGCCGCTCAAACGACGGCACTGCCCACAATGGCATTGGACGACGCTTCGTGGTGTGCCCCCACAGCGGAACCGGACTGCTCCGCAGAAGCAGCCGCCGGTTGCGACGATGGGTGCGGGTGCCTTCATGAGGGGTGTGAAGAAAGCGCCTAAGGGTTGACGCAAGCGGCGCCGCTGGGCGTTTGCTTGATTGATAGGACGGGTTAGCCTGTTGCATTCCGCAGCCGTTCGATTTCCCCCGCAGCGATGTCTCGGTGAAATGCTGACTCCTCGAGGGTGATGTACTCCTGGAAGGTTTCGACAGCGCTCTCGAGATCTCCGGCGAGCTCATACTCCGATGCCTGGAACATGTACCGCGTCAGCAGGCGGTTCGACTCAGAGTGTTCGCTGGGTTGTTTGAGGTACTCCGGCATGAGCTCCGGCGCAACTTCGTAGACCCGTTGTCGTAGCTCGCTGATCTCCGCCAAGGCCTCGCCAACCCGTTCGATGTTCTCTCGCACCGGTGCGAGTTTTGCGTCGCGAATCTCGCTCGCCGCATGATCGAGCAAGGTGGCAGCCACCGACAACAGACGATGAATGGATTCAGGCGTTGCCACGATTGATGCACCTAGCGATCGAGGAGAGCGGCCCGACCCGGATCGCCGAGACAGGTCCGCCTGTTGGAAGGGTTAGACCGCATACTGCCACCGCAGACCATGCGGGAGTGAACGCGGGCCGAAGACGAAGTGTAGGACGCGACGGCGGCTCTTGCCTGCGGCCTTGGACGACGCGTGCAACAGCAGGGGGCGCATGACGAGGGCCGCTCCTTGCTCGGCTTGGCACCTCATCTCTGTGGCTGGGTTGCGGGTGAGAACGGCAACGTTGGGCTCAATGCGGCCGTGAAGATGCGAACCAGGGACAACACGAAGAGGGCCGTCATCCGCTGTACAGGCGTCAAGATGGACGCGCACGGCGACCAATTGCTCCAGGAGGTCGACAGGCGCTTGAACGAAGAGCGATCCCTCCTTTTCCGACCAGCCGCGAAGGCTTGGTTCGTCGACCCGATCAGCGACGGGAATGCTGAGATCCTGGTGTATGGGCACCAGCCAGTTGTGTGCGAGGGACTTCTCGAAGTACGTGCATTGGACGGCAACATGCTCCGTCGGAACCAGCAAGGATGGGGCCATGTGCTGGCGAAGGCGCCGCGCCAGCGAGGCGCACCACGATTGCGGCAGCAGGCAACGCGTGCCGCCTGAGGGTGTGCTGAGTTGCAAGTGGACAGAGATGGATTCGCATTCTTCTGCCCGTAGCACGTCCGGGACGAGCGCGAAGCCTTCAGCCGCGAACGAATCGGCCTGCGAACGGAAACCGATCGGACGAGGTGATTCGCTGAAACGACAGGTTGGCCGGGTCACATGCGGCCCTGGCATCAAGACGGTTGCGGACCGTCGTAGCCCTCGATGATGACCAGGTCGATGGTGGAAACAGGCACACGCAACTTGAGCGCTTCCTGATACTCGGCCGACTTCCAGCAGTCGAGGGCAGCCTGGTACGACGGGAACTCGATCACGACGTTGCGCGTGCGGCTGGTGCCCTCGGGATTCTCGAAGCGGCCGGCGCGCACGAGGAAGTGCGCCCCGAACATCTTGAAAGGCTTTGCATTGGCTTCGACGTAAGCCTTGTAGGCCTCCGTGTCGGCGACGTCGACCCGGGCGATCCAGTATCCCTTTGGCATTTGCGTTCTCCTTCGATCGCAGGAATTCTTGCTCAATTGCCGGGAGGCCGGCAACTCAACGCGGAAACTTGAGGCACCTGAGACGTTGACGGCTCAAGTGGGCTTGAGGCGCACGACGGGCCGCTGCGGCTTGCGACGCGCAACTTCCTTGAAGCCCACGCGGTCGTACATCGACTTGGCACCGAACCACATCTGATCGTCATTGGCCCGGCCGGGTTTGTCCACGGGGTAGGCCTCGAGCAGCTTGGCGCCCTGTTTCCTGGCGTAGGCAATGGCTCCGTCGAGGAGCGCCTGCGCCACGCCCTGGCCGCGATGCTCGGATGGCACAACGAAACAGATGATCGACCAGACGGGCCGGTCGTCGACCGCCTTCATCACGGGTGAGCGCTTGAGCCTGGCATATTCCTCGCGTGGACCGAGCGATACCCAGCCGACCGGGACTTTGCCGCGATAGCCGATGAGGCCTGGTGGCGTGCCGGCGTCCACGAGTTCTCTCAGGTCCGCGCGATCGGCCTGAGCACGCGTTGTCCCTGAGGGCAAGGCTCCTTGAGCGCCGCTTCGGCGGTAGTGCATGCACCAGCACCCACGAGCCACCGAGCACCCCTTGGCATTGAGCAGCGCTTCGAGGTCAGGCCAGCGCTCGGGCGTGAGGGGCAGGACTGTGAGCTTCATGGGGCTTGCTCAGGGCGCCATGTCGGCATGCGCGGGCCACTCTTCACCTCGCCGCCTCCACCTTCACCCGCCCATTCGGCACCTCCCCGAACATCTCCGGCGCATACAAGGCCTCGACCCGGCTCGGCGGCAGCGCAAAGTCCCCGACGTTGTTCAGGCGAACCGTGTACTCCATCTTCACCACCCCCTTCGGCAGGTGCTGGTAGTAGCTGCGGAAGGCCTCGAAGCTGCGTTCCTCGAAAGCCGGCCAGCCGGCGCCGGAGCGCTTCTCGCCCTGCGTCGCGATCTGCGAATCGCGGCCCAGGCCGCCGCCGAGGATGGTGGCGCCGCCGGGGATCGGGTCGGTGATCGCGACCCAGGTCATGTCGGCGCTGGCGTTGACTTCCAGGCTCACGCGCAGCACGTCGCCGCGCGTGTAGATGCCCTGCACGGCCTGCTCGACCGGGGTGATGGTCTTCTTGATCGCATAGCCGGCCGCGAAAGGCGCCTTGAGCTGCACGGCAGCGATGGACTGCAGCGTGAGCCAGGGCTTGCCGCTGCCGGACTGCGTGACCAGCAAAGTGTCGCGCGCCGCGTTCGATGCCGGCCAGGGCAGGAACATGGCGTTGTTGCGCAGGTTGCCCGGCGAGGCGGGGGCGCCGAAGGCCGTGGTCTGGTTCGGCGCGCCGCCGGCGTCGCTGGTCTTGATGCGCTCGACCTTGCGCCAGTCCACCTGGGCCTTGATGGCGCCGAGGTTGGCCGCGGTGATGCCCGCGACCGGCACGCTTTCGAACTGCTTCGAGAATTTTTCCAGCGCCAGCCCGCCCCACAGGTTGGCGGTGGTGGTGTGCCACGCGCCGTTCTGCTGGCGGCCGATGAAGCCGGTGGCCAGCTTGCCGATGTCGTCCTTCCAGGCCGGATCGTCCAGCACGGTGAGCAGCAGGCGTGCGGTGTTGACGTCGCCGTTGGTCATCAGCCACCACCAGTAGTCCTCGCGCTCGGTGCTGAAGACCAGCTTGGTCCCTTGATAAGACAGGCGCGCCTTGAGCATGTTGTCCGCCTCGGCCATGCGCTGCTGGCGCTGCGGCACATCTTGCACGCGCTTGAGGATGTTGAGCCAGTCGATGACGGCGCTGGTCGGCCACTGGTTGGGCGCGATGGTGATGCTGCCGGCCATGCGGCCCTGCGCCTTGCCGTAGCGCGAGAGCGCTTCCAGTGCGGCGAGCTTGCGCACGTCGAGATCCTTCTGCGGGCTCCAGAACTCGCGCTGGATCCTGCCTTCGACGAAGGCGATCAGGCCCTGCTCCATGGGCGCGCGCGCCGCATCGGGCAGCGCGAAGGCCGGATCGAGCGCCGCCGCTTCGTGCGTGGCCGCGAGGAGGTAGGCCGTCAGGATGTCGCTGCCGCGGTTGGCTTCACCGTCGCGCGGCGGGAAGTAGTTGGCCAGGCCGTCGCTGTCGAGGTAGCTCGGCAGCTGCGCCACCACCGTCTGCCAGGCCTTGCCGTCGCGCAGGCCGATGGACTTGCTGGCCTTCTGCTCCAGGCAGGCATAGGGGTAGGCGGCGAACCAGTCGCGCACGCCCGTCAGGCCTTCGGCCAGCCGGGGCTGCAGGGAAAGCTTCAAGCCGCCGCGGCCGGGCAGGGCGTCGGCGGGCGGCGCCACGTCGAGCGTGAAGGGCCCGTCGAGCTGCACCAGCGTGGCCTGCTGCACCGTCAGCGGCACGCCCGGCACGATGCGCTGGCGCAGCTTGAGCGCATCGCGCGCGCCGCCGATCGTGTCCTTGGCCTCGATCTCCCACAGCAGCGCCTCGGCGCGCGTCTGCGCGAGCTGCGCGGGCGCGGTCACGCTCCATGCGAGCTCGCGCGCCTCGCCGGGCGGGATATCGACCGTCTGCGCCTCCAGCTTGAGGAGCGTGGCACGCGGCGTGGCTTCGACCTTCATCGCCTTCTGCGTCGTATTGCGCAGCGTGATCTGGGCGCGGAACTGGTCGTCCTCGCGCACCAGCGGCGGCAGGCCGCTGACGATCTGCAGGTCCTGCGTGGCCTGGATCGAGGTCTGGCCGGTGCCGAACAGGCCGGTGCCCGCGTCGGCCACCGCGACGATCTTGAAGGTGGTCAGCGCGTCGTTGAGCGGCACCGTCACCGTGGCCTGTCCGTTGGCGTCGAGCACCACCGCCGGGTTCCACAAGAGCAGGGTGTCGAGCAGCTCGCGCGTCTGGCCCTTGCCGCCGCCGCCGCCCGCGGGCACGGCTTTGCGGCCGTAGTGCCGACGGCCGACGATTTCCATCTGCGCCGTCGAGGTGCTCACGCCCCAGCTGCGCCGCTGCAGCATGGCTTCGAGCAGCTTCCAGCTGTCGTTGGGCATCAGTTCCAGCAGCGCCTGGTCGACCGCGGCCAGCGCCACCTCGGCGCCGGCGGCTGGCTTGCCGTCGGGCAGCTTGGCCGAGATGGTGACCAGCGCCTTGCCGCGCACCGGATAGCTGGGCTTGTCGCTCGACACCTTGACCTCGATCTGATGCGCCTGCGTGCCGACGCGGATCTCGGCCAGGCCCAGCCGGTAGGCCGGCTTGCTCAGGTCGACCAGCGCGGTCGGCGCCACGTACTCCTTGCCCTCGTACCAGAAGGCGGTCCACCATTCGCGCGGCGCCTTGAAGCCCCAGGTGAAGAAGCTGTACCACGGCACTTCGCGCAGCCGGCCGCGCAGCGCGAGCACGCTCACGTAGGCGTTGGGCCCCCACTCGGGCTTGACCCGCAGGCTCACCGTCGGATCCTGGCCGTTGAGCTGCACCACCTGCGTCTCGATCACGCCCTCGCGCTCCACCGACACCAGCGCAGTCGCAAAGCGGAAGGGGCTGCGCACCTGGAACTTGGCCGTCTCGCCGGGCTGGTAGCTCTTCTTCTCGGGCAGCACGTCGATGCGGTCGTGGTCTTCGCCGCCGAACCAGAGCTCGCCCTGCTTCGTGACGTAGACCGAGCTCGCGGCGCGGCTGTCGCGGCCGTCTTTGTCGGTGGCGCTGGCGATCAGTTCGACCTGGCCGGCTTCCTTGAGCTCGGCCTCGCACAGCAGCAGGCCGCGCGCATCGCTCTTGCCGCTGCACACGGTGCCGATCTCCTTGACCTCGGTCTTGTTGTCATAGGTGTAGAAGCCGCCCACCATGCGCTTGCGGCTGGTGGTGGTGATGCGCGCGATGGCACGCACATTGAGCGTCACGCCTTCCTGCGGCTTTCCGCTCAGTCCAAGCGCCAGCGCCTGGAACTTGAGCTTCTGGCTGGTCGAGACCCAGCCCTCGGTCTTGATGCCGGCGATCACGGCCGCGGGCCACAGCGTCTGCACGCTGCGCAAGGTCTGCACCTCGCCGTTGGGGTCGGAGTAGGTGGCTTCGAGCAGCAGCTCGCGCGGCGTGGCCTTGGCAACGGGAATCTTCTCGATCGTGAGCTTGCCGGCGCCGTCCTTGCTGAGCGTGAGCGGCAGCTTGTCGGCGATCACCCGCAGGTCCTGTGCGGCCGAATCGGATTCGTCGGCGTCGACCGCGATGAGGCCATCCTTGCGCGGCGGCGAGAAGCTGAAGGCGTCGAAGTCGGCGAACGAGAGGCTTTTGCCTCGCACCGCCGCCGACACGCGCACCGGCAGGTTGGCCGCGGCGCCGCCGGCCACGTAGTTGATCTGCACCTCGGTGGGCAGCGAAGTCGCGGCCACCAGCGGTTTCTTCTCGCTGGGCGCGATGCGGCCTTCGAGCACCGGCAGGCGGAACTCCTCGACGCGGAACTGGCCGGTGCTGGAGCTGCGCATGCCGCCTTGGTCGCCGTCCGTGCCTTCCTTGCCGCTCTTGAGCTCGACCTGGTAGACGCCGAGCTTGGCCGCGGACGGAATCGCGAAAGTATTCTCGCCGCTCTGCCCGCCGGTCGCGGTCTTGCGCCACTTGAGCGGCTGGGTGTACTGCTGGCCGCTGCCCACATGCGTCACGACCAGCGTGTCCGGCAGGGTCTGCGGCAGCCCGAAGCCCTTGCTGGTCTGGGTGCGGATCAGGTGCTTCATCGACACGGTTTCGCCGGCGCGCAGCAGCGTGCGGTCGAACACCGTGTGGGCGACGCGGTCGGCCTGCGGCTCCAGGCTGGTCGGCACGTTGAAACGCCAGGGCTCGATGCCGCGCTGCCAGTCGCTCCAGGTGAAGGCGAGGTCTTCCACGCCCTTGTCGTCCTTGGCGCGGGCGCTCACGAAGTAAGCGTCGCCGCTGTAGTCGTCTTCGGTGGAGCAGCTCGGCGCGTTCGGCGCGATGCCGGCGAGCTGCACCAGCCCGCGCGCATCGGTGCTGCCCGCGGCCACCTCGCGGCCGTTGCAGTCCGAGACGCGCACGGCGGCGTTGGCCACCACCTTGCCCTTGTCCAGCGTCGTGACCCAGGCCACCGCGTTCTCGCGCCCCAGCTTGAAGTGCACCGCGAGGTTGGTGGCCAGCGCCGTGGTGCGCACGTACATCGTGCGGCCGGTGCCGTAGCGCTCGTCGAGCAGCGCGTCGCCGAGTTTTTGCGATGCGATCTCGAGCACGTGGAAGCCGGGCGCGAGCGGGATGCCGATCACCTCGAAGGGCCGCGGATCGCCGCCCTCGGCCTTGGGCATGTCCAGCGTCTTCACGTTGGCCTGGCCGCCGAGCAACGAGACCATGCGGGTCTGGATGCGCTCGCGCTCGTCCTTGTCGATCACCTTGGGCAACGCACCCTTCACGTCGCGCGCGGCCTCCTTGCGGTCGATCGTGTAATTGCTGTCATAGCGCCGGACCTTGCGAAACCACGCGATGATCTCGGCGTCGGTCTTCGGGTTCATGTCGCTGACCTTGCCCGGGGTGAGCGCCTGCACCTGCAGCGCGGGCTCGACGCGCCGCACCGTCACCGGCATCAGCGCCGCGCCGCCGGGCTCGGCCAGGCGCTCGACCACGCCGAAAGGCGAGGCGGCGAACTTGGCCAGCGGCGGCATGGCGCCGGTCGCGACCTTGAGCGGAAAGCTGTCGGGCGAGGCCAGCGCGCGGCCCGAGGCATCCACGAACTTCGCCGGCAGCTCGATCGTGAAGGGCGTCTGCTCGGCGAAAGGCGGTGGGAAGCTCACCGAGTCGACCACCGCATCCTCGGCGGCGTTCTCGTCGTCGAACTTCGGCTTGATCGTCTTGCCGCCGCCTTTGAGCGTGATCTGCGCCGCCAGCTTGCGCGACACCGGCGCATTGAACTGCAGCACCATCGGCTTGAGCGGCAGGCAGGCCGACTGCGCGCTCTCGCGCTCGCAGCTGAAGGACACGGCGAAGGGCTCGCGCACCTGGAAGCTGAGCCGCCGCTCGATGTTGTTGAGCACGCCCGAGGGCGTGGCGACGCCCTTGCCGTAGACCAGCTGCACGCGGCCGCCCGGCGTCAGCGTGCGATTGCACTGCAGCGTGACGAAGCGCAGCGGCGCCTTCTCGGCTTCCTTGTCGCGGCTGAAGGCCTTGAGCAGGGCAGTGCGCTGCTCGCCCTCGACGAGCTTGACCGGAATGCGCTCGCCGACGCCGTCGGCCTGGCACCAGACGTTCTCGCGCACGCTCTCGAGCGTGGCCGGCCCGTTGAGTTCGAGCATGAACTGCTGCTCTTCGTCGATCTTGCCGTAGCTCGGCTGGTGGTTGCGCACGAAGGGACCGCCGCTGTTGAACTGGTAGCGCTCCGGGCCGGTGAGGTCGGCGCCGGAAGCCGACTTGAACGATCTCACCCGTGTCACCGTGCAGCGCACGCCGGGCGGCAGGTCGTTCTCGAAGTCGTACACCCACTGTTTCTCGCCGGTCCAGCGACCGGTGCCCTTGGCCGCCTGCGCGTCGGTGCAGCTCACGGCCAGCGGGGCGGGTGCCTTGGGGTCGCCGAAGTTGACGGCCGCCTGGTCGAACTTGGCCACCACCTGCCGGATGCGCGCCACCTCGCCCTGCGGCGAGAGGCTGGTGATCTGCAGCGCATGGGCGCCGAGAGAGATAAAGGCCAGTGCGGCGGCCGCGAGGGCACGCGTTGTCGTTCTCGTTTTCAACAGACTTCTCCTTCGGGGCGCGAGCGTAGCGCAACTCGGCGCGTTCGCCCCTGGCACGCCATAGGCCTCCACTATGATCGATCGATATGAAACTGTTGTTGAGCCACCCTGCAGGCAACCAGAATGTGCGCGCAATGCTCGATGGCTTGGAAACAGCCGGCATGCTGGCCCGCTTCTCGACCACGCTCGCCGTATCGCCGGACAGCTTTGCACTGAAGCTGGTGCCCGAGGGGCTGAGCCGCGACCTGCTGCGGCGGCGCTTCAAGGTGCCGCGCGAGAAAATCCTCCAGCACCCCTGGCGCGAGGTAGCGCGGGCCGTGTGCAACAAGGTCGGCTGGAGCTATCCGCTGCGCCACGAAAATGGCTTTGCCTCGATCGACGGCGTGCTGCAGGATTTCGATCGCTTCACCGCCGGGGTCTTGCCGGGGGTGCACCGGCAGTACGGCCTGGGCGCCGTCTACACCTACGAGGACTCCGCCCTCGACACTTTCAAGGCCGCGAAAGCGCTGGACCTGAAATGCGTCTACGACCTGCCCATTTCCTTCTGGGAAGTAGGTCGCCGGCTGATGGAGGATGAATTGCAGCGCCTGCCGGCCTGGGCCGGCGCCATGGGCGGCGGCATGTCCGACTCGCCGGCCAAGCTGGAGCGCAAGGCGCAGGAGCTGGCGTTGGCCGACCTGGTGGTGGTGCCCAGCCGCTTCGTGGCCGACTCGCTGCCCTCCTGGGCCGCGCAGAAGGCCAAGGTGCTGTCGCCCTTCGGCTCGCCGGCAACGACCGGCACGCCCTCGCGCGAGGCGCCCGATCCGTCGCGGCCGCTGCGCGTGCTCTTCGTGGGCTCCATGGGCCAGCGCAAGGGCCTGGCCGACCTGTTCCAGGCCATGCAGCTGCTCAAGGGCGAGAACATCGAGCTCGTCGTCATGGGCTCCCTGCTCAACGACCTGGCCTTCTACCGCAGCCAGTACCCGGGCTTCACGCACGAGAAGGGCCGCCCGCATGCCGAGGTGCTGAAGCTGATGCGCAGCTGCGACGTCTTCTGCCTGCCCTCGCTCTACGAAGGGCGCGCGCTGGTGATGCAGGAGGCGATGAGCCAGGGCCTGCCGGTCGTCATCACGCCCAACACCGGCGGCGAGGATCTCGTGATCGAGGGCAAGACCGGCTTCCTGGTGCCCATCCGCTCGCCCGAGAAGATCGCCGAGAAGCTCGCCTGGTTCAACCAGAACCGGCAAGAGCTTCCCGCGATGAAAGAGGCGGCGATGCAGCATGCGGCCAGCTACACCTGGCAGAACTACAGCCAGGTCGTGATCGACGCGATCCGCAAGCTGGCGCCGTAGCGAATCCACCTGCCTGACCGCCGAGCAATGACGCCCGGCACCCCTCCGATGAATCGCTACTGGGAAATCGATGCGCTGCGCGGCTTGATGCTCGTGCTGATGACGGTCACCCACCTGCCGACGCGCTTCACCGATCCGCTGGGGCAGCCCTTCGGCTTCGTCTCGGCGGCCGAGGGCTTCGTCCTGCTGTCGGCCTTCGTCGCCGGGCTGGTCTACACGCGCATCGGGCAGCGGCAGGGCGTCGATTCGATGCGCCGCGCCTTCTGGCGGCGCGCGCTCAAGGTCTACATGGCGCAGGCGGCGACGCTGTTGTTCCTCTTCACCATCATCGGCACGGTCGGCACGCGCATCGACCAGCCGGCTGTGACGAACCTGCTCTCCTACTACCTCGCGGATCCGTCCGAAGCCTTCGTCTTCTCGCTGCTGCTGGTGTACGAGCCGGCCTTGCTCGACATCCTGCCGATGTACATCTTCTTCATGCTGATGAGCCCGTGGGTGCTGGCCTTCGCGCTGCGCCACGGCTGGACCGGCGTGGTGGTCGCCAGCGCGACGCTGTGGGCGCTGGCGCAGTTCGGGCTGAGCGAGCGGCTCTATGAGCTGGCGGTGCGCTATCTCGGCCTGCCCGTGCCCTTCCACGAGATGGGCGCCTTCAATGCCTTCGCCTGGCAGTTCCTGTGGTTCGCGGGGCTGTGGATGGGGGCGAGCCGCAACGCGCCCGATGCGAAGCCGTTCCGGTTCCCGAATTGGCTGGTGGCGCTGGCCGCGGCGGCAGCGTTGTACGGCTTCTGGTGGCGGCACCACGGTATCAATGGCCAGGCGCCCTTCGGCGGCGACGAGCAGATGAACCTGCTGTTCGACAAGTGGCAGCTCGGGCCGCTGCGCATCGTCAACCTCGTGGTGCTCGGCATCCTCGCAGTGCGCTTCGGGCCGGCCTTCATGCGGCGCATCCCGCGAATGCGCCGGCTCGAAGCCATGGGCTCGGCATCGCTGCCGGTGTTCTGCGCGCACCTGGTGGCGGTGCTGCTGGTGCTGGCCTTCTATGGCGACAGTCAGACGGCGCGGCCTTGGTGGGGCGATGTGCTGCTGCTGGTGGCGGTGTTCGGCTGGCTCTACGCAGTTGGACGCACCGCGCTCTGGCTGGGGCGCCGGGCCCGGGCCCGGGACAAGAACGACGACGCTCCCACCGTCTGGCCGGACTGAGCATTAGTTCACGCAAGTCGATGGAAATTTCGGCACGCGCGTGGGACGGGCCGAGCCGTGCGCCGGTTCGCGACAACATCGCGGGGAGGAGAAATATGACCATCGAACTGAACGCAAGACCGCTGCGGGCCGGCGGCTACCTGTTGGCCATGCTCGCGCTCGTGGCCTGTTCGCCGCGCGTGCCCAGCAAGCTCGACGAGCCCATGATCCAAAGCCTCACCAGTGCGGGTGCACGCGCGGCCGCGCAGCGTGATGCCACTGCCTTGTGCAGCCAGCTCACCGACGACGCAAAGATCCGCCTCGTGGAGGTGCGCTTCACGGGTTCGGACATCAAGCGCTTCGATAAGCCGCAGTGGTGCGAGCACCTGAAGCTAGGCTACGCGGCCATGCCTGCCAACGTGGAGGTGAGCACCAGCGTGAACCTGCGCTCCATCGCCATCGCAGCCGACGGCAAGAGCGCAAGCCTGGAGGCGGATGTCATAGAAGAAATCAACCTGGGCGGGCGCGGCCTGCGCATGACCAGCCAGCAGAGCGCTACCGTGGTGCTGGTGGCGGGGCAGGCCAAGTACGCGGAGGTGAGTGCGCGTATCACAGGCGGGCAGTGAGCTGAGGCCATCGCGGCTCGGCACTTCGGCGCTAAGGTGGCGCCGCGACAATTGATCAGATTCCCTCGGGCAGTCCCAACCCAGAATCGCGCCTGTTCCGGCTGCGCTCTTTCAGGGACGGAACAACAATGAACAAGCGATTCCATCGCGTGGTCTTCAATGCCGCGCGCGGGCTGAGGGTGGTCGTGCAGGAGACTGCACGCAGGGCGGGTGGGGCGCCGATCGTGGTGGCGCTGCTCGCGGCGGCGCCTTCATCGGCCCAGATCGTTGGAGAACCCAACGTACCAGGCCACCTGCGGCCCACGGTGCTGGTCGCGCCCAACGGCGTACCCCTGATTAACATCCAGACCCCCTGCGCGGCCGGCGTCTCGCGCAATCTCTTCAACCAGTTCGACGTCCAGCGCGGCGGCGCGATCCTCAACAACAGCCGCACCGATGTGCAGACGCAATTGGGCGGCTTCGTCCAAGGGAATCCCTACCTGGCGACCGGGCCCGCGCACATCATCCTCAACGAAGTCGTCAGCGGCAGCAATACGCAGGGCACCGAGCAGGGCATCGAGGGCCAGAACATCGCCATCAGCACCGGCACGCTGACCAACACCTCGGGCGCCATCCGCGCCGACGTCAACACCACCATCACCAGCGGCGGCACCATTGCTGCCGGCAACACCGTCACCCTGGAATTCATCTGGAGCGGCAATGCTGCATGCGGTCTGGCCGTGACGGATGCCACGGCGCCGGATGCGCCGGTTCCTGTGCTGCCTGCGGAAGTGATCGAGGACTGTCTCGCACCAGGGTGAGCGCCACTTTCCTGCTGGAGCAATCGGACTAGGGCACAACAGCAGAGGCCGCCGCGGGCAGGTGCCCCGCAATCACCGACCGCCACAACCTGTACCCCTCGTCATTGAGATGCAGCATGTCCCCGCGGAACAACTCCGCGCGCGGCCTTCCGTCAGCACCGAGCATCGGCGTATAGATATCGATGTACTCGCTGTTCGGCAGCCGATTCAGGTACGCCCCGATGATGTCGTTGGTCTCGCGCATCTGCGGCAGCAGCTTCTCGCGCGAAGGGCTGGGCTTGATCGAGATGTAGCTGATGCGCGTGTCCGGCAGTTCGGCGCGCACGGCGTTGGCAAAGCGGGCAAAGCTCTCCAGCACCTGCAGCGGCGTGTGGCCTTCGGCCAGGTCGTTGTCGCCGGCGTAGACCAGCACGTGGCGGGGCTTGTGGCGCACCACGAGTTCGCGGGCGAAGTAGCTGCAGTCGGCCATGGTCGAGCCGCCGAAGCCGCGGTTGATGACCACCGGTAGTTGCGGGAAGTCTTGCGCGAGCCGGGTCCAGAAGCGGATGGTGGAGCTGCCGACGAAGAGCACGCCGCCTTCGGCGGGCGGGTTCTGCTTGTCGGCACGCGCGAAAGCGGCGAGCTCGCTCTGCCAGCGGCTTTGGGCGGCGAGGTAGGCCGGCGAGGGTGCCGTATCCGTGGCGGCGGGCTGCGCCTGCGATGGGAGCGCCGTCAGCAGCAACAGC
Organism: Variovorax sp. LjRoot175; assembly: GCF_964253805.1. Classification (NCBI taxonomy): domain Bacteria; kingdom Pseudomonadati; phylum Pseudomonadota; class Betaproteobacteria; order Burkholderiales; family Comamonadaceae; genus Variovorax; species Variovorax sp. LjRoot175. The sequence continues at coordinate 1,404,738 of NZ_CAXURY020000001.1, forward strand.
AGTGCAAGCGGAAGGAGGAGGGCGAGGCGGGTGGCGGCAACAACAACAAGGTTCATCGTCAAAGCGTCTTCTCGATCAGCGGCCCCTTGAACAGCACAGGTCCGGTTGGCCCGCGCTCGCTGGGCACGCCGCCCTTGGGTTCGAGGCTGATGGCCAGCGCCGGCACGGAGCGCACGTCGGCTTCCCGCGCCGTCAGCTTGAGCGCCGCATCGCGGCCGAGCACGCCGAGCGAGCGCGGCGCGCCGCCGGGGGGCAGGGCCCACAGTTGCAACGACTTGTCCTCGCCTTCGCGATAAGCGCCGACGCGTTGCAAGACCAGCTGGCGGTTCTTGGGGTCGAAGGTCACCAGCATGGAGGGCGCCGCCTGGTCGTCCGACAGCACTGCGACGTACTGCACGGCCGGCGCGTTGCGCAGCTGTTCGCTGAGGTTCACGCCGACCAGGACGGCCATCACGGTGGCGAGTGCGCCGGCCGCCGCCGCGCCGCGCCAGAGCGCCAGGCTGCGCAGCCAGCCGGCCTTGGGCGGCGCCGCTTCGGGCGTGGCCGGCACGGCGCGCTGGCGTGCGATGGCCTGCTGCTCTTGCTCGGCGTCGATCAGGTTGCGGATGCGGGTCCAGACGGCGGCATCGGGCACCACCGGCTTTTGCAGCTCGGCCATGCTGGCGAGCCGGCCTTGCCAGACCAGCGCGGCGGCGCGCACCGGCGCCTGTTCGCGCGCGATGGCTTCGAAGCGCCGGCGGGCGCCGCCGCGCAGGGTGCCGAGCGCATGGCTCGCGGCCAGCAGGTCGAGCAGTTGAGGGTTGGCGGGCAGGTTCATGGTGCTGCGGCTGTCTTCTTCATGCGAACCGGTGCATGCAGGTGCGAAGTTTCTCCAGGCCGCGCCGGATCCAGGTCTTGACGGTGCCCAACGGCAGCTTCAATTGCTCGGCCAGTTCGCCGTGGCTGAGGTCGCGCAGATAGGCCAGGCTCAACACCTCGCGCTGCCGGCCTTCGAGTTGGCTCAGGCACTGGTGCAGCGCCCAGGCCTGCTCGCTGGCGTCCGCGGCGTCCATCGGGTTCGGCGCATCGGACTCGAGGGTGTCGGCCATCAGCTCGTCGAATTCCTGGGTCAGCTGGGCACGGTCGGCGGTGCGGCGGCGCAGCAGGTCGAGCGAGCGGCTGCGCACGATCAGGCCCAGCCAGGCCAGCGGCGGGCTCAGCGAGGCGCGGTAGTCGCCGGCCACGCGCCAGATGGTCAGGAAGGATTCCTGCAGCACGTCCTCGGCCCACTCGCGCTGCCGCACGACGCGCATCGCCAGGCCGAAGAGCTTGGGCGCGGTGCGGTCGTAGAGCAGGCGCAGCGCCGCTTCGTCGCGCCGGCCGATGCGGTCGATCAGTGCCATCAGTTCGGCGTCGGGGCTGGGTGCACTCATGCGCGGATTGTGGAGCATCGGTTCTCATAGGGACGATACGGCGGGCGCAACCCGACGGATTCAGTGCGGGCTGAATCCAGCAGCGCCGATGCCGCGTATGAGCGAATGAGCTTCCCCTCCTTCATCACCCTCAGACCCAAGGAATCGACCATGACCATCCGCAGCCTCTGCGCCCTCGCGGCCGCCGCCAGCCTCGCCGCCTGTTCCGGCATGGGCATGAACAAGCCCATGATGTATTCGCAAACCAGCCTGCCCGACAGCGTCAAGGTGCCGACCGGGCACAAGGTCGCTATGGAAACGGTCGGCGCCGGCGACATCAGCTACGAATGCCGCGTCAAGGCCAACGCGCCCGGCCAGCACGAATGGGTCTTCGTCGGCCCCGATGCCAAGCTGATGGATCGCGGTGGCAAGCAGGTCGGCAAGTACTACGGCCCGCCCGCCACCTGGGAGAGCATGGACGGCTCCAAGCTCACCGGCACGCAAGTCGCCGTCGCGCCCAACGGCACCGGCAACATCCCCTTCCAGCTCGTGAAGGCCAACCCGGCGATGGGCAGCGGCGCGATGCAGGGCGTGAGCTACATCCAACGTGTCGCCACGCAGGGCGGCGTGGCGCCGGCCATGGCCTGCGGCGCTTCGTCGTTGGGCCAGAAGCAGGTGGTGAAGTACCAGGCCGACTACATCTTCTATCGCGCGATGTAGGCCGGCCGCGACAACGTGAAACATATACTGGGCGCTCCCTTGTTGGAGCGCCCATGCAAGAGCAAACAAGCCCTGCGCCTCGCCCGTTCTGGCACCGCCTGAACACTTTTTTCGCCTTTCCCTTCCAGCTCCAGCCACTCGGCTACGCGGCGCTGCTGGCGCTCAGCAGCCTGCTGTTTCACGTGGTGTTCTTCCTGCCGCAGGCGCTGGTCCTGCTGCTGGTAGAGCTCGGCATCGTGCTGGCGGCCAGCCGCTACGGCTTCAAGGTGATGGCGCTCGGCGCGCGCGGCATCGTGCGCGCCAGCGATTTCCCGCGCAATCTCGAGGACGAGTGGACGAACCTGCCCTGGAAGCTGTTCGCGCTGCTGGTGCTGCAGGGTGTCGTGGCCGGCTTCGTCGGCGCCTGGAGCCAGGTGCTGGGCTACGTCGCGCTGTTCGTGCTCTCGTTCACGCTGCCTGCGACCACGATGGTGCTGGTGCAGTCGGGCAGCTTCTGGCAGGCGCTGAATCCGGGTTATGTGTGGGAGACGATGCGCGCGGTCGGCTGGCCTTACGCGCTGCTGTGCGTGTTCCTGTTCCTGCTGAACTCCGGCGCGCAGATCGCGATCGTCATGCTGCTGCCGGTGATGAGCGGCTGGTTCGCGCTGCCGGCCGTCAACTTCGTGATGATCTATTTCAGCTGGGTCATGGCCAGCCTGCTGGGTTACGTGATGTACCAGAACCATGCGGCGCTCGGCATCGACCTGCTGCCCGGTGCCGGCGCCGACGACCGCGCGCTCGACACCCGCACGCCGGCGCAGGTCGCCCAGCAGATCACCGACTCGCTGGTGGCGCAGATGGTGACCGACGGCGACATTGCCGGGGCGCTGGCGCTGGCCTACGAAGAGCAGCGCACGCAGCCGGAGGACCTGGTCGCGCAGCGCCGCTACCACCGCATCCTGCTGCTGGCGCCGGACAAGACGGCGACGCTGCTGGACCATGGGCGGCGGCTGATCGCGATGCTGCTGGCGCGCGATCTCGCCTCGGAGGCGCTCAAGGTCTACAAGGCCTGCCGCCAGAAGGATCCTGGCTTCGTGCTCGAGGACCCGCTGGGCACGATGGCGCTGGCGCGCGCCGAGTGGCGCAACGGCGAGGCGAAGGCATCGCTGGCGCTGCTGTCCGGCTTCGACAAGCGCTTTCGCGGGCATACCGCGATTCCGCAGGCCTACGAGCTGGCCGCGCGCGTGCTGGTGCAGGGGCTCAACCGGCGCGACATGGCGCAGCCGATCCTGACGACGCTGGAAGCGCGCTATCCCGAGAGCGAGCAGACGCAGGAGGTGCGCTGGCTGCTGCGGGAGGTGCCGCAGGGTTGAGAGGTCTTGCTCCCTCTCCCAGAGGGAGAGGGGAAAAAAGTCAGCCCTTCTGCAGCATCCGCGTCACCATGTCCTCGGGCGCCAGCCGCAGCAGGTGCGGCAGCCAGCCGAGCGCCTGCTCGCGCCGCCCGGCCTGCATCAGCCCGTTGGCGCAGAGCGAAAGCGTGTCGGCCAGGTCCGGATGCTCGGGCGCAGTCTTCAGCAGCGCCTGGCACAGCCGCTCGGCATCGGTGAACTGCTGAGCGCGCGTGAAGCGCCGCGCGAGCCGCGCCATGTCGTCGGGCTTGAGGCGCGCGCCGGGTTTGGCGTGGTCGAGGTAGGTCTTGTAGCTCGCATGCTGCAGTTCCAGCGTGGCAGGGTCCTGCGGCTTGAGCCGGAAGATGCGGTGCGCCGCGCGATGGAAGTCGTCGCCGGCGGGCCAGAGCTTCGCGGTGTTGAACCAGGCGCGCAGGGTGTCGGCGTCGTCGGGCTGGAGTTGCGCGGCCGCGCGCCATTCGGCACAGGCCGCTTCGAATTTCATCTCGCCTGCGAGACGGCGTGCCGACGCGACGTGCTGTGCAAAGGCGTCCGGTGTTTTCGAAGCCGGCGCCTCGGGCAGTTGAAGCCGGCGCCAGCGCATCGCCGCGGCCATCAGCAGGGCACCCGTCAGCAGACCGCCCAGGTGCGCCATGTAGGCGATGCCCTGGCCGCCGACGAAGTGCTGCAGCAGCTCGTTGGCGATCCATGCGGGTAGCAGGATCAGCGCCGGCGCGGTGACGTAGTTGAAGTAGAAGAAGAGCTGGTAGAAGAAGCGGATGCGCCGCAGCCGGTACATCACCGCGTACATGCCCATCAGCGCCGACACCGCGCCCGATGCGCCGAGGCCATAGCTGCCCTTGCCCGCATAGGCCCAGGCCGCCAGCGCCGACGCGCCGACCGCACCGAGCAGATAGAAGCTCAGGTAGAGGCCGCGGCCCAGCGCGAGTTCGACCGAAAAGCCGAACAGGAACAGGAAGAGCATGTTGCCCAGCAGGTGGCCGGTGCTGCCGTGCAGGAAGGCCGAGGTGATCCAGGTCCAGGGCTCGAACGCGGCATCCTTGTTGTGGTCCTGCGACCAGCGCGTGGTGAAGGGAGCGGGCAGCTCGGCCTCGTACTGCTGCCGGTCGCGCTTCCACTGGGCGTACTGTGGATGGGCGGGCGTGATCACCGCGTCGCCGTGCAGCTTCTTCAGGAAGACTTTCTCCTGCTGCAGGCCTTCGAGCAGGGGCTCGAATTCGCCGCGGGCCAGCAGCCGCCGCGCCGCCGGCGCGTTCGCCGAGCGGGTTTCCTGCAGCCAGGCGACGAAGGGCGGCAGCTCCAGCTTGGGCAGCACGCTTTGTACGTAGAACTGCGCGGCGCGTTGCTCCGCCTTGTCTTCGGCGCGCTGCGGTCCCCAGAACACCAGCATGTTCACGAGGATCAGCAGCACGGTCATCCATGGCGGGTTGCGCCAGGTCGGCCGGCTCTCGAGCGGGATGGCGTAGAACAAGGCGCTAGAGGCTGTTGCGCCCGATGCCCTGGTAGACGACGCCTGCTTCCTTCATCGTGCCGGGCTCGTAGAGATTGCGGCCGTCGAAGATCACCGGCGACTTCATCAGCGCCTTGAGCCGCTCGAGATTCGGGCTGCGATAAGCCTTCCACTCGGTGACGATGATCAGCGCATCCGTGCCGGCCAGGGCCTCCATCGGATCCTTGGCCGACGAGAAGCTGATGCGTTCGAGCAGCGCCGGCGCGTCGGCGAAGTCGAGCTTCAGCACGCGCCGCGTCTCGTCGACCGCGATCGGGTCGTGCGCCACCACGCGCGCGCCGGCGCGCAGCAGCGCGTCGATCACCACGCGGCTCGGCGCCTCGCGCATGTCGTCGGTGTTGGGCTTGAAGGCCAGGCCCCACAGCGCAAAGGTCCGGTCGCTGAGGTCGGGGCCGAAGCGCTCCAGGACCTTGCGGGTCAGCACGCGCTTCTGCTCGTCGTTGACGGCCTCGACCGACTCGAGCACGCGCAGCGCCTGGCCGTTATCGCGCGCGATGCGCGTCAGCGCCTGGATGTCCTTGGGGAAGCAGCTGCCGCCGTAACCCGTGCCCGCGTACAGAAAGCTGTAGCCGATGCGTGGGTCGGAGCCGATGCCCTGGCGCACCGCCTCGATGTCGGCGCCCACGCGGTCGGCCAGGTTGGCCAGCTCGTTCATGAAGCTGATGCGCGTGGCGAGCATCGCGTTGGCAGCGTACTTGGCGAACTCGGCGGACTTCACGTCCATCACGCGCGTGCGCTCGTGGTTGCGGTTGAAGGGCGCGTAGAGCTTGCGCATCTCGGCCAGCGCTTCGCGGCCGGTCTCGTCGTCGCTGTAGCCGATGACGATGCGGTCGGGCCGCATGAAGTCCTCGACCGCCGCGCCTTCCTTGAGGAACTCGGGGTTGCTCACCACCGAGAAGCGCAGGTCGGAGCGGCCGCGCTTGTCGAGCTCCTCCTGGATCACGGCCGTGACCTTGTCGGCCGTGCCCACCGGCACCGTCGACTTGTCGACCACGACCTTGAAGCCGTTCATGTACTTGCCGATGTTGCGCGCCGCGGCCAGCACGTACTGCAGGTCGGCGCTGCCGTCCTCGTCGGGCGGCGTGCCCACGGCAATGAACTGGATGTCGCCATGCGCCACCGAGGCCTCGATGTCGGTCGAGAAGGCGAGCCGCTTCGCCGCAACGTTCGACTCGACGAGCTCGCCGAGGCCCGGCTCGTAGATCGGAATGCCGCCTTCGTTGAGCGTCGCGATCTTGCGCGGATCGACGTCGAGGCAGAACACGTTGTTGCCGATGTCCGCCAAACAGGCGCCGGTGACGAGACCGACGTAGCCGGTGCCGATGATGGTGATGTTCATGGGGTCAAGCTGCTGTGGATTCCGAGAGGATCTGGTCGAAGTAGGCGATGGTCTTCTTCAAGCCCTCTTCGAGCTGGGTCTTGGGCTCCCAGCCGCCGAGCTCCTTCTGCGCCAGCGAGATGTCGGGGCGGCGCTGCTTCGGGTCGTCGGCCGGCAGCGGCATGCGCACCAGCTTGCTCTTGGAGCCGGTGAGCTCGATCACCTTGTTGGCCAGCTCCAGCATCGAGAACTCGCCGGGGTTGCCGATGTTGATCGGGCCGGGCACCTCGTCGCCGGTGACCATCATCCTGAGCATCGCCTCGACCAGGTCGTCGACGTAGCAGAAGCTGCGCGTCTGCTGGCCGTCGCCGTAGATCGTGATGTCCTCGCCCTTCAACGCCTGCACGATGAAGTTGGACACCACGCGGCCATCGTTCATGTGCATGCGCGGGCCGTAGGTGTTGAAGATGCGCACGACCTTGATGCGCAGCTTGTGCTGGCGGTGGTAGTCGAAGAACAGGGTTTCGGCGCAGCGCTTGCCTTCGTCGTAGCAGCTGCGGATGCCGATCGGGTTCACGCGGCCCCAGTAGGCCTCGACCTGCGGATGGATCTCGGGATCGCCGTAGACCTCGCTGGTGGAGGCTTGCAGGATCTTGGCCCGCACGCGCTTGGCCAGGCCCAGCATATTGATCGCGCCGTGCACGCTGGTCTTGGTGGTCTGCACCGGATCGTGCTGGTAGTGGATCGGCGAGGCCGGGCAGGCGAGGTTGAAGATCTCGTCCACTTCCACGTAGAGCGGAAAGGTCACGTCATGCCGCATCAGCTCGAAGCGCGGATGGTCGAGCAGATGCTCGATGTTGCGCTTGGTGCCGGTGAAGAAGTTGTCGACGCACAGGACGTCGTGACCCTGCTCGATGAGCCGGTCGCACAAATGGCTGCCCAGGAAACCGGCGCCGCCGGTGACGAGCATCTTCTTGGAAGCGTTGTATTGGCGCATGCTGCGAAATCACTCCGTAAGAAAAATCAGTTGAGCCGCTGGGGTAGCTGGGTACTGCGCTGCTCGTACATCTTTGCGTCGACCAGCATGCGGAACCACAATGCCTGAAAAAAAGCGAAATAGAAGCCCGTGGTGCCGTCCAGAAAGCCAAGCCGGAAGATGTAGCGGTAGACGAAATAGCTCAGCGAGCGCAGGCCGGTCGGCAGCTTGTAGTAGAGCTCCTTGATGAAGCGCGTGCGTTCCCGGGCGTCGCCCATGAGCCGCGGCTGCAGCACGTTGTCGCCGCCCAAGCGGGGGCCGAGCTTTTCCTTGGCCTCGGCATCGCTCCAGCGGTTGTGGCTCGCGATCCAGTCGCTGAGCCTGGCCGAATTCTTGTCGTGCATGAAGCCGCTGATGCGGCCGGGCGTCGCCGAGCTGATGAAGTGCTGGTCGTAGAGCCGCGACTCGCAGCGCCCGGTGCCCGAGCGGAACAGCCGCAGGTGCCAGGGATTGACGCCCGAGAAGCGCAGCATCTTGCCCATGAAGTAGTCGCGCCGGCGCAGCAGGTAGGCGTCGAAGCGCGGAGTGCCCGAGAGCAGGGCCTTGATCTCGTCGACCGCCTGCGCGTCCAGCACCTCGTCGGCGTCAAGGTGCAGTTGCCAGCCGTAGGAGGCCTCGACCTGCGAGATCGCCCAGTTGCGCTGGTCGCTGTAGTTGGAAAAAGGCCTCTGCACCACGGTGCAGCCCAGCTCCTCGAGGATCGCGACGGTGTTGTCCGACGAGTGCGAATCGACCACGTAGACGTGCGGGCTCAGCTTCTTCGCCTGCGACACGGTCTCCCGAATGATCGAGGCGGAATTGAAAGTCAGGATGACGACGACGCAGTTGGGTTTTTCCATGGATTCGGAGACGCTCTCGTGCGATTCGGGGGCCCGCTAGATTGCAGGCGGCCCAGGCGGGATGCAATGCAACTTTAGCACTACATTTTTACAACTGGGCACAAATACCGCACTGCAGCATTCGTGCCTGCTTCCCATGGACGGCTTCAGCCGAGCCGGGCGCGATGCCGGGCGATCTGCTTGCGCACCTGGGCGGGTGCGGTGCCGCCGAGGATGTTGCGCGCATGCAGCGAACCGCGCAGGCTCAGCACATCGTAGACGTCCTTCTCGATCTGCGGATTGAAGGTCTGCAGCACCGCCAGCGGCAGCTCCGACAGGTCGACCTTGTGCGAGATCGCCGCCTTGACCGCATGGGCCACGGTTTCGTGCGCGTCGCGGAAGGGCAGGCCCTTCTTCACCAGGTAGTCGGCCAGGTCGGTCGCGGTCGCATAGCCGCGCAAGGCCGCGTTCTCCATCGTCTCGGGCTTCACCGTGATGCCGCCCACCATCTCCGCGAAGATGCGCAGCGTGTCCTTGAGCGTGTCGACGGTGTCGAACAGCGGCTCCTTGTCTTCCTGGTTGTCCTTGTTGTAGGCCAGGGGCTGGCCCTTCATGAGCGTGATCAGCCCCATCAGGTGGCCGACCACGCGGCCGGTCTTGCCGCGCGCGAGCTCGGGCACGTCCGGATTCTTCTTCTGCGGCATGATCGAACTGCCGGTGCAGAAGCGGTCGGCGATGTCGATGAAGCCGAAGGCCTGGCTCATCCAGAGCACCAGCTCTTCGCTCAGGCGGCTGATGTGCACCATCGCGAGCGAGGCGGCGGCGGTGAATTCGATCGCGAAGTCGCGGTCGCTCACTGCGTCCAGGCTGTTCTGGCAGACCTCGTCCATGCCGAGCGCGCGGGCCACGGCCTCGCGGTCGAGCGGGTAGCTGGTGCCGGCCAGCGCGGCGGCGCCCAGCGGCAGGCGGTTGACGCGGCGGCGCACGTCGGCCATGCGCTCGGCGTCGCGCGCGAACATTTCCACATAGGCCAGCATGTGGTGGCCGAAGCTCACCGGCTGCGCCACCTGCAGGTGGGTGAAGCCGGGCAGGATCACGTCGGCATTTTTCTCCGCGATGGCGACCAGCGATTTCTGCAACGCGGTCAAGAGCTCCGCAATCAGGTCGATCTCGCCGCGCAGCCAGAGCCGCACGTCGGTGGCGACCTGGTCGTTGCGGCTGCGGCCAGTGTGCAGGCGCTTGCCGGCATCGCCCACCAGCTGCGTGAGCCGCGCCTCGATGTTGAGGTGCACGTCCTCGAGGTCGAGCTTCCAGTCGAAGGTGCCGGATTCGATCTCGGCGCGGATCTGCGCCATCCCGTCCTGGATGGCCGCGTGGTCCTCGGCGCCGATGATGCCCTGCTTGGCCAGCATGCCCGCATGCGCCAGCGAGCCCTCGATGTCGGCCTGCCACAGCCGTTTGTCGAAGAAGACGCTGGCGGTGTAGCGCTTGACCAGGTCGCTCATCGGTTCGGAGAACAGGGCGGACCAGGCTTCGGATTTCTTGTCGAGTTGGTTGGAGGTCATGGGGGTGAATCGGGGTGGGAGGCAATAATGGGTTTGCACCCGAATGTTTCAGCTCTGATGCGCAACCCGACGATTTTATCGGCCACCCCTTCGACGCCGGCTCCTGCCCGCGCTCGCGGGCCTGCGCGTGCGAGGGTTGCGCTGTTCGACGCCTGCCAGATCGGGGTGGTGCTGCGCACCGTGATGTTCGTCGAAGCCGTGGTCGCCGTCGCGACCTTGTTCGTCTCGCCGGCGCCCGCCGAGTGGCTGGTGCTGATGGCCACGGTGACCGGCGGCGCCTTGCCGGCCACGCTCTTGTGGCTGCTCGCGGCCTGCTGGCTCAAGAAGCTGCTCGGCCGCCTGCCGCGCGCGGCACAGTACGTCGCCGGCGCCTTGCTGGGTGCGCTCTCCGCGCTCTACGGCTGTGGCCTGCTGCGGCTGACGGGCGTGCTCGGCAGCGCGCCCTGGCTCGCGAGCGCCCTGGCCGGCGCGATGTTCGCCGCGCTGGTGATGGCCGCGCTGGTGTTGCGCGCGCGCGGCCAGACGCCGGCGGCCATGACGGCGCGGCTCGAAGAACTGCAGTCGCGCATCCGGCCGCATTTTCTTTTCAACACCCTCAACAGCGCCATCGCGCTGGTGCGCGAGGAGCCGGCCAAGGCCGAGACCATGCTGGAAGACCTGAGCGAGCTGTTCCGCCAGGCGCTGGCCGATCCGGGCGAGTCGGTCACGCTGGCCGACGAGATCGCGCTGGCCGAACGCTACCTCGCGATCGAGCAGGTGCGCTTCGGCGAGCGGCTGCGCATCCGCTGGGACATCGACCCGGCAGCCAACACCGCGCGCCTGCCGCCGCTCCTGCTGCAGCCGCTGGTCGAGAACGCGGTCAAGCACGGCGTCGAGCCGAGTCCGGCCGGTGCCAAGATCCGCATCCGCACCGAGCGTCGTGGCGGCATGGCGGTGATCGAAGTGGTCAACAGCCTGCCGCCGCTGCGTTGGGCCGACGAACCCCTGCCGCGCGGGCACGGCATCGCGCTGGCCAACGTGCGCGACCGGCTGCGCCTCCTACACGATATGCAGGCGCAGTTCAGCGCCGGGATGGACCAGAAGAGCTACCGTGTGCGCATTGCCATTCCTGCCGAAGCCTGAAGTCATGAGCGCTCTCCGCACCTTGATCGTCGATGATGAAACCCTCGCCCGGTCGCGGCTGCGCACGCTGCTGGCCGACTGCAAGTCGCCGGCGGCGGAGGTTGTGGCAGAGGCCGCGCACGGCGCCGGCGCGCTGGAACAACTGGCGGACACCCGATTCGATCTCGTGCTGCTCGACATCCACATGCCCGGCATCGACGGCCTCGAGCTCGCACGCAGCCTGAGACAGCGCGCCGGTGCGCCGGCGGTGGTGTTCGTCACGGCCCATGCGGCGCATGCGGTCACCGCCTTCGAGCTGGAAGCGGTCGACTACCTGACCAAGCCGGTGCGCGCTGAACGGCTGCAGCAGGCGCTACAGAAGGCCGAGCGCTACCTGAAGGAGCGGCGCGGCGCGGCCACCGAGGCACCGCAGGAGGTGCTGCTGATCCAGGACCGCGGGCGCACCGAGCGCGTGCCGATGTCCGAGGTGCTCTACCTCAAGTCCGAGTTCAAGTACCTCACGGTGCGCACGCCGACGCGCAGCCACATCTATGACGGCTCGCTGGCCGAATTCGAGGAGCGTTATCCGGCGCGCTTCGTGCGCGTGCACCGCAATGCGCTGGTGGCGCGCGCGGCGATCCGGGCGCTCGAGAAATACGACGACGGTGAAGATGCCGAGGGCTGGGCGCTCCGGCTCGACGGCGTTCCGGAGCCGGTGGTGGTGTCGCGGCGCCAGCTGTCGGCGGTGCGCGAGGCGCTCAAGGATCCACGATGAACGACGAAGCCGAGCAGAAGAAGGAAGCCGAACAGAAGAAGGAGGCCGAGCCGCCGGCAGAGCCCCCCGCCCCCGAACCGGAGCGCGTGCTGCTGCACATGCCGGTCGACGTGCGCAGCGCCGCGCTGGTGGTGCTCGCGGTGCTGGCCGGCGTGTTCACGCTGCACTGGGCCAAGGCCGTGTTCGTTCCGCTGATGCTGAGCCTGCTGCTGACCTACGCGCTGGCGCCGCTGGTCGGCTGGCTCGAACGCTGGAAGATCTCGCGCTGGATCGGCGCGGCCCTGATCCTGCTCGGGCTCGGCGGCGGGGTGGGCTGGACCGGCTATTCGCTCTCCGGCAGCGCCTCCGAGTTGCTCGATACGCTGCCGGTCGCCGCCCAGAAGCTGCGCCTGGCCGTGCGCAGCGGCAGAAGCACCGACCCCAGCGCGCTCGACACGGTGCAGAAGGCCGCGGCGCAGCTCGAACAGGCCGCCGAGGAGAACTCGGCCAAGGTCGCAGCGCGCAAGGGCGTGGCGCGCGTGGTCATCGAGCGGCCGACCTTCAACGTGCGCGACTACCTCTGGAGCGGCACGGTGGGGCTGATCGCCGCCGTCGGGCAGCTCACGCTGGTCGCCTTCCTGACCTTCTTCGCGCTCGGCTCGGGCGACACCTTCCGCCGCAAGCTGGTGAAGATCACCGGGCCCAGCCTGCAGAAGAAAAGAATCACGGTGAACGTGCTCGACGACATCACGCAGCACATCGAGCGCTACCTGCTGGTGCAGATCCTCACCAGCGCCGTGGTCGGCGTCGCCACCGGCCTCGCGTTCTGGGCCCTCGGCGTCGACAACGCCGCGGTGTGGGGCATCGTCGCGGGAGTGACCAATCTCATCCCCTACCTCGGCTCGGTCATCGTGATGGCGGCGGCGGGCCTGGTGGCCTTTCTCCAGTTCAACAGCATCCAGATGGCGCTCGTGGTCGGCGGCGTCTCGCTCCTGATGCACACGCTGGTGGGCAACCTGCTGGTGCCCTGGCTCACCAGCCGCACCAGTCGCATGAACCCGGTGGCTGTGTTCGTCGGCGTGATCTTCTGGGGCTGGCTCTGGGGCATCTGGGGCCTACTGCTCGGCATCCCGATCATGATGGTCGTGAAGGCAATCTGCGACCGGGTGGAAGACCTGCAGCCGATCGGCGAGCTGCTCGGGGATTAGGCGCGGCCGGGCGCGCTTTTTGCGCCGATGCGCGTCTGCAGGAAGTCCAGCAGCGCCCGCAGCGCCGCGCTGTTGTGGCGCCGCTGCAAGTAGGCGGCCGAGAGCCACATGTCGTTGCGCACGAAGTCCTGCAGCACCGGCACCAGTTCGCCGTGGTCGATGTGCGGTTGCACCAGCAGGGCAGGCAAGTAGAGCACGCCGAAACCCAGCAGCGCGACCTGGATCAGCGGCCCGCCCTCGGTCGAATCCATGCGGCTCTTGACCGGCACGTCCAGCGGCCGGCCGTCGACCTCGAAGCGCCACCGCGGATGGGGGCCCAGCTTCGAGTGGGTCAGCGCCTCGTGCTGCGACAGATCGGCCGGCCGGGTCGGCATGCCGTGGTTCTTCCAGTAGCGCGGCGAGGCGCACACCACCAGCTTCACGGGCGTGAGCTTGCGCACGATGAGGTTGTCGTCCGCGATCGGTCCGAAGCGCAGCGCCAGGTCGATCGCCTCCTCGGCCATGTCGACCGTGCGATTGCTCAGGTGCAGGCTGAGGCTCACCTCGGGGTAGTAGCCCATGAACTGGGCCAGCAGCTTGGGCAGGTCGCCCTGTCCCATGCCGTGCGGCGCCGAGATGCGCAAGCGGCCCGTGGGCCGGCTCGCATGCTCCTGCAGCTCGGCCTGGGTGAGCTCCACCATCTCCATCACCGGCTTGCTGCGCTCGAGCAGCAGCGCACCGGCATCGGTCAGGCTCACCGAGCGGGTCGAACGGTTGAGCAGGCGCACGCCGAAGCGGGTTTCGAGTTCGGCCACGTATTTGCTGACCGTCGCCTTGGACATGTCGAGCTTGCTGGCGGCTCGGGAGAAGCTGCCGTGGGCGGCGACTTCGCGAAAGGTCTTGATGAGATCGAGGCTGTCCATGTCAGGCGCCAATTGTGCTGCGCCTTGGTTTTTTCAGCCGACGCGCAGCACGGCCTTGTCGGGCAGCGTGCGCCAGATGGTCCATTCGCCTCGGGCGATGTGGTGCGTGGGCACCGCCGCCGTGGTGGCGTCGCCGTACTGCACGATCAGTTCCCGGCCCTTGAGCCGCAGCGTGATCTCGAAGCCCGGCCAGTGCGCCGGCACGCGCGGCGTGAGCGAGAGCCGGTCGCCGTGCACCGCCAGGCCCAGCAGGGTTTCGACGGCGGCGCGGTGCAGCCATGCGGCCGAGCCGGTGTACCAGCTCCAGCCGCCGCGGCCGACGTAGGGCGCGGCGCCGTAGATGTCGCCGGCCATCACGTAGGGCTCGAGCTCGTAGGCGGGGCCGCGCTCGGGATGGCGCGCGCGGTGCGCCGGGCTCAGGCCCTCGAAGCTGTGCCATGCGGCTTCGGTGTCGCCGGTGAGCGCCTGTGCCATCAGCGCCCACACCGCGGCATGCGAATACTGGCCGCCGTTCTCGCGCACGCCCGGTGGGTAGGCCTGGATGTAGCCCGGGTTGTTGGGCGAATGCGCCAGCGGCGGATGCAGCAGCTGCAGCAGGCCGGCGGGCTCGTCGTGCAGATGGGCCTTCATCGATGCGAGGGCCTGCGTGGCGTGGTTCGTGTCCGAGGCGCCCGAGAGCACCGACCAGGCCTGCGCGATCAGGTCGATGCGGCACTCCTCATTAAGCGCCGAGCCGAGCGGCGCGCCGTTGTCGAAGAAGGCGCGCCGGAACCAGGCGCCGTCCCAGCCGGCGCCGTGCAGGGCGGCGATCCAGCCTTTGCGCGCGGCCTGCCAACGCTCCCCGCGTGCCTTCTCGCCGCGCGCCTCGGCAAAAGGCGCGTAGCGCTCGACCACGCTGCACAGGAACCAGGCGAGCCAGACCGATTCGCCGCGGCCTTCGTGGCCGACGCGGTTCATGCCGTCGTTCCAGTCGCCGGTGCCCATCAGCGGCAGGCCGTGGACGCCGGTCGCGAGGCTGCGGTCGATCGCGCGCGCGCCGTGTTCGTAGACGGTGGCCGTGTGGCTGCTGGTCTGCGGTGCGTAGTAGGCGTCCTCGGCGCCGTCGGGGATTCCGGGGCCGTCGATGAAAGGCACGACTTCGTCGAGCACCGAGCGGTCGGCCGTGACTTCGACGTAATGCGAGGCGGCATAGGGCAGCCACAGCAGGTCGTCGGAGAAATGCGTGCGCACGCCGGCGCCGCCGGGCATGTGCCACCAGTGCTGCACGTCGCCCTCGGGAAACTGGCGCGCCGCGTTGACCAGGATCTGCTCGCGCAGGCGCGCCGGATCGGTCAGCGCGAAAGCCATCGCGTCCTGCAGTTGGTCGCGGAAGCCGAAGGCGCCGCCGGCCTGGTAGAAGCCGGCCTTCGACCAGAGTCGGCACACCAGCGTCTGGTAGATGAGCCAGCGGTTGACCAGCGCATCGAACAGCGGATCGGGCGTGCGCACCTGCAGGCGGCCGAGCAGCTCGTCCCAGAAGCCGCGTGCCGCGGCCAGCGCCTCGGGCACGTCGCGCTGTTGCCAGCGGCGCGCCATCTGCATCGCAGCCTCGGGGTTGTCGGCCTGGCCCAGCATGAAGGTGAAGCTCGCACTCGCGCCGGCGGCGAGCGGGAAGTCGCCGGCCACCGCGGCGCAGGCATCGAGGCCGCTGCCGGCACGCTGGGCCAGCGTGTCGGGCACTTCGACCGCACCGTGCCCGGCGAAGAATTCGCTGCGCTCGCAGGTCCACTGGGTCGCGCCGTTCAAGCCGGCGAGCGCCACGAAGCCGGTGCTGCCGCCGAAGCCGGTGCTCGACTCGCGCTGCTGGCCGAACACCGCGGGCAGGTCCTCGGGCTTCCAGGTGTGGACGGTGCGGCGCTCGCCGCGCGCCGCGCCCTGCTGCCACTCGACCATCGCAAGCGCGCGCAGGCGGCGCGGGCGGGTGCCCTCGTTGCGCACCTTGACGAGCACCAGCTTCATGCGTTCGTCGCGGTCGGCGAAGAAGGTGGTCTCCAGCGCGACGTTGCGGTGCAGGCATTCGAACACCGTGTAGCCCTGGCCGTGGCGCACGCGGTGCCTGGCGGCAGCGCCGCCGCGGCTGGCCGGCGTGAGCGGCAACAGCTCGCGCGAATCGAGGTCCTGCAGCAGGTAGTGCTCGAAGGCCGGGTCCTGCACCGGGTCGTTCGACCAGGGCGTGAGCTGGTGCAGGCGGCTGTTGACAGCCCAGGTGTAGCCGGTGCCCGATTCGGAAATCTGGAAGCCGAAGGAGGGGTTGGCGATCACGTTGATCCAGGGCCGCGCCGTGCGCCGGTTGGGATCGACCTCGAAACGGAACTCGCCGCTTTCGGCATCGAAGCCGCCCCGCGGCGCCGTCACCGCATCGGCGAGCTCGGCCGCAGGCGGCAGCAGCGAGAGCTGGACGCGCGGGCCGAGATCTTCCGCCGCCGGGCCGGCCGAGGTCGCTTCGCGCAGCGCCGCCACCTGCATCTCGAGCGAGCGGCCGTCGGCGGTGAAGACCGCGCGCGCCAGGCTCGACAGCGCCGCTTTTTCCGAGGGCGCCACTTCGTGGTCGCGCAGCAGGTAGAAGCCGGCCGCGTCGTTGCGCGGAAAGCTGTTCTGCGTCTGCTGCGCGACGCGGCTGCGCAGCGCCTCGATCTCCCGCTGCAGCGGCATCAGGTAGGAATTGGGCTCGCCGTTGAGCACCACCAGGTCGCAGGCCACGCCACCGAAGCCCCACCAGGGCTGGGCGCGCAGCAGCGTGTCGACCAGGCCCTTGCCGGCGATCGAGTGGATGTAGACCAGCACGATCGGCTTGTCGCCCGAGATGCCGAAGCGCCAGATCTGGCGCAGGTCGATGAGGCCGCGGTCGCGCATCGGGCGCGGCGTGGTGTAGGTCAGGATGGTCGTGAGGTCCTGCAGCGCCTGGTTCTTCGCCGGGTCGATGCTGAGGTCGCGCAGGCGCACCTGCGCCAGCGTGGCGGCCATGCGCGTCGCGCGCTCGACGTGCATCGGCTGCAGGTAGCGGTCGATGCTGGGCATCAGGGCTTCCACGTCCTCGTCGGCCGCGGTGGCGAAGGTCACGCGTGCCGTACCGCCCGGCGGGATCTCGAGGCGCACGCGCAGGCAGGCGATGGGATCCAGCCCGCTGACCGGCGTACCGTCGGGCGCTGCCGATTGCGGATCGAGGGTCGGCGTCGCGAGCGTGCGGTTGCGCCCGATGAAGGCGCGCCGGTCGGTCATGCAGTCGACCGACAGCACCTGCGCATCGACCGAGGCCACGAAGTGCGCAGCGGCCACCACCGGGTCGCCGTGCAGGCGCGGCTTGCGCGTCAGCAGCAGCGCGCGCCAGCCGGGCTCCCAGCGGCTCTCGACGAAGAGGTTGGCGAAGGACGGGTGCGCCTCGTCGGCCTTGGGGTCGGAGAGCACCGGTTCGAAGTACGAGACGAGCTCCAGCGTGCGCGTCTCGCTGCCGGTGTTGTGCAGCGCGACCGTGCGCAGCTCCGTGTCGTCTTCGGGGCTGATCAGCACCGTGGTGCGCGCCTGCAGGCCGGGCCCGCTGGCATCGAACTGCACTTGGTCGGCCAGGAAGCGCGCGCGGTAGCGCCACTCTTCGCCGGGCGCGGGCAGGGCGGTCAGCGAGGTGAGCGTCGGGCTGCCGATGTCCCGCACATAGAAGAAGGTGCCGTAGCCGTCGCGCAGCGGATCGTCGCGCCAGCGGCTCACGTTGAACGAACGCCAGCGGCTCACGCCCGCGCCGTTGGCGCGCAGCGCCACGGTGTAGTGGCCGTTCGACAGCAGGTGGGTGGGCTGGAAGCCGGGCTCGTGAGGATCGACCACGCGCGGCTGGAAGATCGGCGGCGCCTCGCCGGTGCTCGGCTCGGGCGGCATGCGCGGATCGGCGCTGCCGATGATCTGCCGCGGCGTGCGCTCGTGCAGCAGCGACTCGTGCGCCCGCACCAGCGGCGCGCTGCCGAACCAGCGGCGCGGCGCGCCGTCGCACGCGACGTTGCACAGTGCCACCAGCGCCATGCCGTGGTGGTGGGCCATGACGTTGTGCACCACGGTGAAAGGCTGGCCCGCGGGCTGGCGTGAGGCGGTGAAGTCGATCGCGTCGAAGAAGCCGAACTCGCCGCGCCCACCGAGCGATTCGAGCAGCCGCAGGTTGACCACCGCATCGGCCGGCGCGAGCACGGCGGCCATCATGGTGGCGTAGGGCGCGACCACGCGGTCGGTGGGCGGCGTGCGGCGCAGCGCCAGCCGCGGCACGCCGAAGGGCGAGTACTGGAAGGCGAGCGAATGGTCCTGCGCGAAGTAGGCCGACTCCGAGACGCCCCATGGCAGGTTCTGCATGTTGCCGAAGGCCTGCTGCTCGCCGACCGCCGCGAGGTTGGCCACCTGCAGCAGGCCGCCCACCGGCTCTGCCATCACCAGCGTGGGCATCAGGTACTCGAACATCGAGCCCGACCAGGACTTGAGCCCGGGCCGTACGCCGACCGAGAGAAAAGGCCGCCCGAGCGCCATCCAGTGGCGCCGCGGCACGTCGCCCTTGGCGATGGCGAGGAAGCTCAGCAGCCGCGCTTCGGAGGCGAGCAGGTCGTAGTAGCTCGCATCGAGCTCGTTCTCCTCGACCCTGAGGCCAATGTGGAACAGGTGGCGCTTGGCGTCGTAGAGCCCGCGAAAATCCATGCCCGCGCACAAGGCCTCGCAGCGCAGGGCGAGGGCTTCGAGTTGCGCGCCGGCGCCGCTGCCGTCGGCCGCGAAGCTGCGGCAGGCCTGGGCCACGGCCAGCAGGTGGCCTGCAAGGTTGCCGCTGTCGACGCTGGACACGTAGGACGGCAGCAGCAGCTCGAGCGAGCGCGTGTCGTACCAGTTGTAGAGATGGCCCTGGTGCTTGTCCATGCGGTCGATGGTGTCGAAGGTCGCCTGCAGCCGGGCGACGAGCGCCGTGGTGTCGAGCCAGCCGAACTCGCGTGCGCAGCAGCTGGCCAGCAGGTACATGCCGATGTTGGTCGGCGAGGTGCGGTGCGCGATGGTGGGCTCGGGTTCGAACTGCAGGTTGTCGGGCGGCAGGTGATTGTCCTCGGGCCCGACCACCTGCTCGAAGAAGCGCCAGGTGTCGCGCGCCAGCGTTTCGAGGTAGTTGCGGTGCTCGGTGGCCAGCGTGTCTTCGTTGCCCACCGGTACGCGGCTGCCCCACCAGGCCGCGACCGGGGCCAGCGCCCACAGCCCGAACACCAGCATGCCCAGCCACGGATGCGGGCTCCAGAACGCGGCCGCGGCGAGTGCGATGCAGACCAGGCTCGCGATCGCCCCGTTGCGCAGAAAGGGCGCCAGCTGGTAGCTGGCCTGCGCCTGGGCCTGGGCCGCAGTGGTCCATTCGAGCAGGTGCCGGCGGCTCACCGCCAGGCGCCATGCGGCGCGCACCATGGCATCGAGCAAGAGGCGGCTCTGCGCGGCCAGCTGGACGAACTGCCAGGCCGCGCCGGCCATGGCGCGCAGCAGCTCGGTGGAACCGACGTCGTAGAAGTGGCGCAGCTCGATCGAGCGCCGCGTCGGCACCAGGCCCGCCAGTGCGCCGAGCATGGGGCCGAGCATCAGCGCCGCCGCGACGGCCGCGAGCGCCCAGGGCAGCGGGACCGCATCGGTGAAGACGACCCACGCGAGCAGCGCGGTCGATGCCGGCACCACCAGCGCACGGCGCAGGTTGTCGCTCATCTTCCAGAGGCCCAGCGCATCGATGCCGAAGCGCGGCGCGCGCAGCATCAGAGGCAGCAGTTGCCAGTCGCCGCGCGTCCAGCGGTGCACGCGCGAGGCCGCCACACCGGTGTGATGCGGATGGTCTTCGATCAGCACCAGGTCGCTCACCACGCCGCAGCGCGCCACCGCGCCTTCGAGCAGGTCGTGGCTCAGTACCGCGCCGTCCGGCAGGCGCCGGTCCAGCGTCGCATGGACGGCGCGCACGTTGAGCAGACCCTTGCCGGTGAAGGAGCCGCTGCCGAACACGTCCTGGTAGAGGTCAGAGGCGCTGCTGCTGTACGGGTCGAGCCCGCACTGGCCGGCGAACATCCAGTGGAAGAAGGAACGTTCGTTGCGCTCCGGGAAGGGCGTGACGATGCGCGGCTGGAAGATGCCGAAGCCTCTCACCACGCGGCGGCTGGCCAGGTCTAGCTGCGGCGCATTGAGCGGATGGGCTGCCACCGCGACCAGCTCGCGCAGCGCGCCGGGCGGCAGGCCGGTGTCGCTGTCGAGCGTCAGCACGTAGGGGATGCGCTCGGCCAGCTGCAGGCCGGGCGCCAGCGGCAGGAAACCGCTGTCCTCGCCCGTGGCCAGGAGGCGCAGCAGCATCTCGAGCTTGCCGCGCTTGCGCTCCCAGCCCATCCAGCGCCGCTCGGTCTCGCACCAGCTGCGCGGGCGGTGCAGCAGCAGGAAGCGCGGCACCGTCCCTGGCGGCGCGGGATAGCGGTCGTTGAGCGCGGCGATGCGCCGCAGCGCGTCGTCGAGCAGGGTGGCGTCACCGGGCAGCGAGGGTTCGACGGCATCGGCCCAGTCCGTCAGCAGCGCGAACTGCGCCTGCGCTTCGCGGTTGGCGAGCCAATGCAATTCGAGCCGGTGCGCGAGCTGGACATTGGCCGCTTCCGAACTCAGCAGCGCCGGAATGGCAACCAGCACCCGGTGCACCTCGGGAATGCCGTGCGCGAAATCGAGCCGCGGCAACGGCTGGACGCGGGTCGATTCGGCCATGATGCGGTGCACCAGCGCGATGACCGCTTCGGACAGGGGCCAGGCGAGCAGCACGAGCGCGACCAGCGCCTGCCAGGGCGCATCGGGCCAGCCGCTGCGGTTCAGGCCCTGGACCGCCGCCGCCAGCAGCAGCGCGGTGCCGGCCAGCACGGCCAGCACGTAGAGCGTCGGGCGCCAGGCGCGCAGCGCGCTCAGGCGCGGCGCGATGCGCGCTGCGCCGGTGCCGTCCGCCGGCGCCAGCGCAAAGCTCAGGGCCGGAAGCCCTTGCCCGAACAGGTAATAGCCGGCGGTGCATTCGGCTTGCGACCAGCGGGTCTCGGCATCCCCATCCTCGGGCGGATCACAGGCCGCGTCGAAGGCCAGGCGCACCACGGCCTGCGCGACCTCGCGCTCAGGCCGGCGGCTGGTGCGTGCCACCTGCTCCATCGCATGCGTGATCTGCTGGCGCGTGAGCTCGCTTTCGCGCGTGAAGCTGGGCAGCTCGCGCAGCACGCGCAGCGAACGGCTCACAGGCTCGATCAGGTCGGCCCACTCGACCTGGCCGATCATGCGCAGCGTGGTGATGATGTTGCCGACCGTGAGGTTGGCGGCGGCCTGCATCGTCTGCGCCTCGCTGACCAATGCCGGGCCGTTCGGGCAATGCTGCTCGGTCCACTTCAGGAGCGCGGGCGCATCCTCGCCATGCTCGACCGGCAACTGCAGCCACAGCTGGGTGAGAAAGCGTTCCTGCATGCCGCGGCTTTGCAGCGCGCGGTAGAGCACGTCCAGGTCCTGCGCGGAGAGCCTGTCGGCGGCGTCCCAGGCCGCATGCGCGACCTCGCGCGCCACCTTGCTTTCGGCAATGCCCTCGGCCACACGCCGCAGGTTCTCG
Organism: Variovorax sp. LjRoot175; assembly: GCF_964253805.1. NCBI lineage: Bacteria > Pseudomonadati > Pseudomonadota > Betaproteobacteria > Burkholderiales > Comamonadaceae > Variovorax > Variovorax sp. LjRoot175. The sequence goes on from NZ_CAXURY020000001.1 coordinate 1,426,079, forward strand.
AGCAGGACCACGCGCAGCGTGGTCGGCAGCGCCCACAGTTCGCCGAGCGTGAGCTCGTCGATGTCCTGGTAGGCATTGAGGAAGGCGGTGAACAGCTCCTGGTTCAACACGCTGTCGGTATGCGCCACGTAGGCCCAGGCGATGCCGTAGACGCGCGGCAAGCCCGCGAGCGGCGGCGCCGCGAGCTTGGGCAGGCGCGCGTAGTAGCTGCGCGGCACGCCCTCGCGAATCTGCTGCAGCTGCGCCTCGACCAGGTGGAAGTTGTCGAGCAGCCATTCGGCCGCCGGCGTGACGTAGCGTCCGCTCTGCGAGATCAGGGCGATGTAGTCGAAGGCGCTGCGTAGCGATTCGAGGTTGCGATCGACGCGCGGGAAAAAAGGCGTGGCGTCACCGCGGGAGTCCTCGCTGCGCACGACCTGCGCCCGGGCCAGGCTGTGGCCGTGCTGCTCGAAGCGCTGCGCGCCGAACAACTCGGCGCGGATCGGCGGCTCGACCGCTTCGTAGGGCCCGAGAAGAAGATTGCGCGCGTACTGGCTGAGGGAGTCGAGCCGGTCGACGACCACCGCAGCGCTCAAGCGACCGCGTACAGCCCGATGAGGAGAACCACGGCCAGGCAGGCCATCGTCACGATGCGGCCGGCGGCGGCCGAGCGCATGCGCTGCAATCTGCTCTTCACCGTGAACCATCGCCCCTGTGCGCGCGCGCAATGTCGCATGTGCGATGCCAGCGCGTCGAAGTCGCCGCTCACAAAGTCGACCTTGGCATGGGTGAGGGAGTGCGGGGAAGACATGGCGAAGATTCCTGTGAACGAGCCTTGAGCTGCCGCGCGATTGCGAGAACTTTGAACGTAGGGGACAGGGTACTCTTCCTTCAAAGCCCCTAATTTCTGCTTCGCCGGATGTTCACGTAGGAAGCGGCGTACACGGCGTTCTCGCCGGCTTCTCAGCCGGTGTTTCGCAGGCCCGCCGCCACGCCATTGATCGACATGTGGATGCCGCGCTGCAGGCGCTCATCGTCCTGTCCCGCGCGCCAGCGGCGCATCAGCTCGACCTGCAGATGGTGCAGCGGATCGATGTAGGGGAAGCGGTGGCGAATCGAACGCTGCATGTCGACATTGCCTTCGAGCCGCTGTTTCGCGCCGGTGATCAGCGTCAGTGCGTCGGAAGTGCGGTGCCATTCGGCATCGATCATCGAGAACACCTTCTGGCGCAGCTTGCGGTCGGCCACCAGTTCCGAATAACGCGAGGCCAGGGCCAGGTCGCTCTTGGCGAGCACCATGTCCATGTTCGACAGCAGCGTGCTGAAGAAGGGCCACTGCGCGACCATGCGCTGCAGGAGCGCCTGCCGCTCCTTGCGCGCCGCGGCGCTGCCCGCGGCCGCGAGGAACTGCTCGATCGCCGAACCGAAGCCATACCAGCCCGGCAGCGTGAGTCGGCACTGGCCCCAGCTGAAGCTCCAGGGCACGGCGCGCAGGTCTTCGATTTTTCGGCTGGGGTTGCGCGAAGCGGGGCGCGAGCCGATGTTGAGCTCGGAGATCTCGCGGATCGGCGTGGCGCTGAAGAAGTAGTCGCCGAAGCCGGGTGTCTCGTAGACCAGTTCGCGATACGCCGCCATGCTGGCCGCCGAGAGCTCGCCGGCAGCCGCCAGGAAGCTTGCGGGCGCGGCCTTGGCGGAGGGCAGCAGGGTGGCTTCCAGCGTGGCGGCGACCAGGGTTTCGAGGTTGCGCCGGCCGATCTCGCGGTTGGCGTACTTGGAGCCGATCACCTCGCCCTGTTCGGTCAGGCGGATCTGGCCGCGCACCGTGCCGGGCGGCTGCGCGAGGATGGCCTGGTAGCTCGGTCCGCCGCCGCGTCCCACCGTGCCGCCGCGGCCGTGGAACATGCGCAGGCGGATGGAGGTCTTCGATTTCTTGTTGAGCTCGTCGAACAACGCCACAAGCGCGGTGCCCGCGCGATAAAGCTCCCAGTTGCTGGTGAAGATGCCGCCGTCCTTGTTGCTGTCGCTGTAGCCGAGCATCACGTCCTGTTCGGCGCCCGAGCGCTGCACCAGCGCCTGGATGCCGGGCAAGGCGTAGAAGGCGCGCACGATCGGCGCCGCGTTGCGCAGGTCTTCGATGGTTTCGAACAAGGGCACCACGATCAGGTCGCAGGTGGCGTTCTCTTCCAGCGTGCCGCGCAGCAGGCCCACTTCCTTCTGCAGCAGCAGCGCCTCCAGCAGGTCGCTGACGGTCTCGGTGTGGCTGATGATGTAGTGGCGGATGGCGGCCGCGCCGTAGCGCGCGCGGGCCTTGCGGGCGGCGGCGAAGATTGCGATCTCGCTTTGCGCCAGCGGCGAGTACTCGGCATCGGGCACGCGCAGCGGGCGGGCATCGTCGAGCAGGCGCAGCAGCAGCGTCTGCTTGGCCTCCTCGGCCAGCGCGGCGTAGCCGGGCTCGATGCGCGCGGTGGCGAGCAGTTCGGCCACCACGGCCTCGTGCTTGTCGGAGCTCTGCCGGAGGTCGACCGTCGCGAGATGGAAACCGAACACCTCGACCGCGCGGATCAGCGGGCGCAGGCGCTGCGCGACCAGCACGGAGCCGTGCTTGTCGCTGAGCGAGTCTTCGATGGTGCGCAAGTCGGCCAGGAATTCTTCGGCCTGCGTGTAGGGGTTCTGCGGCGCGACCGCATGGCGCGCGGCCTCGCCGCCGGTGAGCTCGCGCAGCGTGGCCGCCAGCCGCGAATAGACGCCGGTCAGCGCGCGGCGGTAGGGCTCGTCGACGCGGTGCTCGCTCTTGTCGGGCGAGCGCTCGGCCAGCGCCTGCATCTCGACCGACACATCGACCAGCGTGGCCGACAGCGACAGCTCGCCGCCGAGGAAGTGCACCTCGGTCAGGTAGTGGCGCAGCGCCAGTTCGGCCTGGCGGCGCAGCGCGTACTCGAGGGTTTCGGCCGTGACGTTGGGATTGCCGTCGCGGTCGCCGCCGATCCACTGGCCCATGCGCAGAAAGGGCGCGATGGCGCCCTGGCCCAGCGCCGCTTCGAGCTCGGCATAGACGCGTGGGATCTCGCGCAGAAAGGTGGCCTCGTAGTAGCTCAGCGCGTTCTCGATCTCGTCGGCCACGGTGAGCTTGGAGAAGCGCAGCAGCCGCGTCTGCCAGAGCTGGGTGACGCGCGTGCGCATCTGGCTTTCGTTCTCGGCGTACTCGCGCGGCGTCAGCGTGTCCTTCTTTCCCGCGAAGGCATTCTGGTGCAGCTTGATCTCGTCGCGTGCCGTGAGCAGCTGCGCGATGGCGCGCTCGGCGTCGAGGATGCTCTTGCGCTGCACCTCGGTCGGATGGGCGGTGAGCACCGGCGACACGTAGCTGTGGGCGAGCGACTCGACCACGGCCTTCGGCGCGATGCCCGCCTTGCGGATGCGTGCCAGCGCGACCTCGAGGCTGCCCTCGGCGTTCTCGCCGGCGCGCTCGGCCTCGGTGCGGCGCCGGATCTGGTGGCGGTCCTCGGCCAGGTTCGCCAAGTGGCTAAAGTAGGTGAAGGCGCGGATCACGCGCACCGTCTCGGCCGCACTCAGGCCCTTGAGCAGGTTCTTGAGCGCGCGGTCGGCCGCATGGTCGGCATCGCGGCGGAAAGACACTGAGAGCGTGCGGATCTTCTCGACCAGCGCATAGCTGTCTTCGCCCTCCTGCTCGCGGATCACGTCGCCGAGGATGCGGCCGAGCAGGCGGATGTCGTCGATCAGCGGCTGTTCGTCGCTGTTGCGGCGCCGGGGTGCGGAAGCGGTGGTGGGGGCTGTTTTCATTCGAAATTTCTCCTCGTCGGACCCGATTGGCGCATGCGTTGTTGCGATGCAACATGCTAGCATTCCACCGATCCCCCACAGCAATGGAAATGACCTTGAGCAACATCGTGATCGCCACGCGCGAGAGCCGGCTGGCCCTTTGGCAAGCCGAGCACGTGCAGTCCTTGCTCCAGGCCCGAGGCCATACGGTCAGCCTGCTCGGCATGACCACCCGCGGCGACCAGATCCTCGACCGCTCGCTCGCCAAGGTCGGCGGCAAGGGCCTGTTCGTGAAGGAGCTCGAGCTTGCGCTCGAGGAAGGGCGCGCCGACATCGCGGTGCACTCCCTCAAGGACGTGCCGATGGATCTGCCCGAGGGCTTCGCGCTGGCCTGCGTGCTGCCGCGCGAAGATCCGCGCGATGCGCTGGTGTCGCCGCGCTATGCGTCGCTCGATGCGCTGCCCCAGGGCGCGGTCGTCGGCACTTCCAGCCTGCGCCGCGTGGTGCTGCTGCACGCGCTGCGGCCCGACCTGCGCATCGAGCCGCTGCGCGGCAATCTCGACACGCGCCTGCGCAAGCTCGACGAAGGTCAATACGACGCCATCGTGCTCGCCGCGGCCGGACTCAAGCGGCTCGGCCTCGAGGGCCGCATCCGCGCCGTCTTCGAGCCCGATGCGATGCTGCCCGCGGCCGGGCAGGGCGCGCTCGGCATCGAGGTGCGCGCCGATCGCGCCGACTTGATCGCGCTGCTGGCGCCGCTGTCGAAGCAGAGCGACTGGCTCGCCACCACGGCCGAGCGCGCCGTCAGCCGCGCCATGGGCGGGAGTTGCTCGATGCCGCTTGCGGCCCATGCACGCTGGCAGCCCGACGGCAGCCTGCGCATCGACGCGGCCTGGGGCGACCCCGACGCGGCGGCGCCTTTGGTGAAGATTCACGCGCTGGCCGAAGCCTCAGACTTCGCGCAGGCCGATGCGCTGGGCGTGGGTGCCGCGAAACTGCTGCGCGACGCCGGCGCTCACTGATGAGATGCCGTCCGCTCCAGTGATCGTCACGCGCCCCGCGCGCGAGGCGGCGCGCTGGGTGGGCGAATTGCGCGCCGCGGGATTGGATGCCGTTTCGCTGCCGTTGATCGTGATCGAGCCGCTCGACGATCCGGCGGAACTGCAGGCGGCACGCCAACGCTTGCCCGACTACGACGCGCTGATGTTCGTGAGCGCCGCGGCTGCCGAGCACTTTTTTCGCGCCGGCGCCGCGCTCCCCTCCGTGCTGCGCCAGCGCTTCTGGGCCACCGGGCCCGGCACCTGCGGCGCCCTGCAGGCGGCCGGCGTGCCTGCTTCGTCGATCGATGCGCCGCCCGCCGATGCCGAACAGTTCGATTCCGAAGCCCTGTGGGCGCGCGTGCAGCCGCAGGTGCGTCCGGGTGCGCGCGTGCTGATCGTGCGCGGCGGCGCTGCTTCGGGACAGCGGGCGGGGCGCGACTGGCTGGCGCGCGAGATCGCCGCTGCCGGCGGTGTCTGCGATACGGTGGTGGCCTATCGGCGGCTGGTTCCGTCCTGGGGTGCTGCCGAGCGGCAAGTGGCCGCCGAGGGTGCGGGCGGCCGTGCCATCTGGCTCTTCAGCAGCTCCGAAGCCATCGCCAACCTGTGCCGCGCGCTACCGGCAACGAGCTGGCGCTCGGCACGCGCGATCGCCACCCATGCCCGCATCGCCGAGGCCGCGCGGGATGCGGGTTTCGGCACGGTGCGTGTCTCTTCCCCCGGCCTGGCGGCGCTGGTCGCGTCGATAGAATCCTTCGCATGAGCGATGCCTCCGTGTTGAACGAAAGCCTGCAGGAACCCGCAGCGCGTGCGCCCCTGCCGGCCACGCTGCAGGTCACGCCCGCGGCGGCATCGGCCGTCCTCTCCAGGGTCGTGGTGGGCTTGCTGGCCGTCGTCGCGGTGGTGGCGCTGGTGATCGCTGTGGCGCTCTGGCAGAAGGTCAGCGGCATGCAGGAGCAGCTCGCGCGCCAGAGCGCCGATGCCTTGGCGCAATCCATGGAGGCCCGCACCCTGGCGCGGCAAGCACAGGAGGTGGTGCGCGACACGGCCGGGCGGCTGGCCCTGACCGAAACCCGTGTCGCCGAAGTCGCACTGCAGCGTTCGCAGCTCGAGGAGCTGATGCAGAGCCTGTCGCGTTCGCGTGACGAGAACCTGGTGGTCGACATCGAGTCGGCCGTGCGCCTGGCGCTGCAGCAGGCGCAGGTCACGGGCAACGTGCAGCCGCTGCTGGCGGCGCTCAAGGCCGGCGACCTGCGCATCGCGCGTGCCGCGCAGCCGCGGCTCGCGCCTCTTCAGCGCGCGATGCAGCGCGATGCCGACCGCCTGCGCACCAGCGCCAGCGCGGACAGCGGCGAAGCGCTGCAGAAGCTCGACGAACTGATGCGCAGCGTCGACGATCTGCCGCCGCTGAATGCGGTCGCCGTGCGCGGTGCGGGCCTCAATTCGTGGCAGGCCGAGCCGGTGCCGGCCGACGCGCCCTGGTGGCAGCGCTTCCTGCTGATCGTGCGCGGCGAGGCGCGCTCGCTGCTGCGCGTGGGGCGCATCGAGCGGCCCGAAGCCGTGCTGCTCTCGCCGGACCAGACCTTCTTCCTGCGCGAGAACCTGAAGCTCCAGCTCCTCAATGCGCGTCTGGCCCTGCTGTCGCGGCAGGTCGACACGGCGCGCAACGAGTTGGCCACCGTGTCGGCTTCGCTCAACCGCTATTTCGATCCGGCCTCGCGCCGCGTCCAGGCCGCCGCCACGCTGGTGCAGCAGCTGCAGGCGCAGGTCAGAACCAGCGAGCCGCCGCGCATCGACGAAACGCTGACCGCGCTCGCGACGGCTGCTGCCGGGCGCTAGGATTAGGGCAGGCCCTAAATGCGCGCGGCACTCTGGTTTCTCGCCCTGTTCGGCATCGCGGCCGCGGTGGCACTGTTCGCCGGCAACAACCAGGGCACGGTCACCGTCTTCTGGCCGCCGTGGCGGGTCGACCTCTCCTTGAATCTCGTGCTGCTGCTCCTGCTGGCGGCCTTCGGCCTGCTTTATGTGGCGCTGCGCGGCCTGTCGGCCCTGTTCTCGCTGCCCAGGCAGGCGCGCCAGTGGCGCCTGCAGCAAAAGGAGCGCGCCCTGTACGCGGCCCTGCTCGACGCGCTGGCGCAATTGCTGGCCGGCCGCTTCTCGCGCGCGCGCAAGGCGGCGCAGGCGGCGCTCACGCAGGAAAGAACACTGGCCGCGCTCGACGCGCGGCTGCCGCAGGCCCAGCAGGTGCGGGTGCTGTCGCACCTGCTCGCGGCCGAGAGCGCGCAGGCGCTGCAGGATCGCGCGGCGCGCGATGCGCATCTGCAGCAGGCGCTCAACGAGAGCGCCGATCGCGCAGTTCTCGCGAGTCTCGAAACGCGCGAAGGCGTGCAGCTGCGCGCCGCCCGCTGGGCGCTCGACGACCGCGATGCGCCTGCGGCGCTGGCGCGGCTCGCGGAACTGCCGCAGGGCGCGCAGCGGCGCACGCTGGCCTTGCGGCTGCGGCTGAAGGCGGCGCGCCAGGACCGGCGCTCCCTCGAGGCGCTCGAAACCGCGCGGCTGCTGGCCAAGCATCGCGCCTTCTCGGATTCGGCCGCGCAGAGCATCGTGCGTGGGCTGGCGACCGAATTGCTCTCGGGCGCGCACGACCCGGCCCAGCTGCTGCGCGCCTGGGGTGAGTTCGAGGCCTGGGAGCGCGAGATGCCGGAGGTCGCGATCCACGCGGCCCAGCGCATGGTGGCGCTGCGTGGCGATCTCACGCTGGCGCGCGCATGGCTGCTGCCGGTCTGGGAGCGCATGGTGGCGCAGCCCCAGAGCCTCGGCGAGTCCTTGCGCGTGAAGCTGGTGCGGGCGCTCGAAGCGGGTCTGGACTCGGTCGATGCCGAATGGCTGGCGCGCATCGAGTCGGCGCAGCGGAACAACCCGCGCGACGCCAACCTGCAGTACCTGGCCGGCATGGCCTGCATGAAGCGTCAGCTCTGGGGCAAGGCGCAACAATTGCTCACGCAAGCTGGCTTGGCGTTACAGGACCCGAACCTGCATCGGCGAAGCTGGCAGGCTCTGGCCCAGCTGGCCGAGGCTCGGGACGACGCCGATCAGGCTTCCGCCGCCTGGAAGCGTGCGGCGCAGACCGAGAACCCCTGAAATTAGGCCTATTCCGAGGCTCGGTTAGCTATCTTATTGATAGCTAACTATCAAATATCCACGGCCAATACGGAAGCTTTCGCTGTCTCGGCGTTTCTGCCTACACGCGCATTTTTTCTCTGCCTAATGATCTACGCCGAGAAAGAATTTGACCTCAGCGCTGACTGATGTACAGTCGTAACTGATTGCAAAAGTATTCATTCTGGTCACGAACGCGGAGTTGGGTTTGAAACGTTTTCTATTACACACCGCTTTGTTTGCCTCGGCCGGCCTGCTGCTGCAGGCGTGCGCGCCATTGGCACCGGGGTTCCGTTCCGCCAGCAACGACGCCGCCCAGGCCGTCTCGCCGTCGGGCTTTTCGACCTCCGAGATCGATCCGCCGCCGCCCGGTGCGATCACCTCGATCACGCCCCAGCTGATCCGGGCGCAGCGCGCTGCGGTCGGGAATTCGGTTCCGCCCGAGGTCAAGGCGCTGGTCGGCACCCCCGAGGTCTACAAGATCGGGCCGGGCGACGTGGTCGGCATCGTGGTCTACGACCACCCGGAGATCGTGTTCAGCGCGATCCCCGCCACCACGGTGGCCGATCCGGCCAGCGTGTCGCCGGCGCCCGGCTTCATCGTGTCGAACACCGGGCAGCTGAGCTTCCCCTACGTCGGTGCGCTGAAGGTCGACGGCATGACCGTCCAGGAACTGGAGAACACGCTCGTGCAGCGGCTGTCGCGGGTCTTCAAGAATCCCCAGCTCAGCGTTCGCGTCCAAGCCTTTCGCAGCAAGCGCGCCTACATCGAAGGTGAGGTCAGGCTTCCCGGCCTGATGGTGTTCACCGACATCCCGATGACGCTCGCCGAGGCGCTCAACCGTGCCGGCGGCCTGGCCCCGACGGGCGACCGTTCCGCCATCAACCTCACGCGCGACGGCAGGACCATTCCCCTCGACCTGATGGCGTTGGCAGAGGCAGGGATCGACCCGAGCCGCATCCCGCTGAAGTCGGGCGACATGGTGATGGTGCGCGGCCGCGACGAGCGCAAGGTCACGGTGATGGGTGAGGTGGGCATCCAGACCGGCGTGATGATGCGCAACGGCAGGCTCAGCCTGAACGATGCGCTGACCGAGGTCGGCGGCGTCAATCTGGGGACTGCGAATCCGCGCCAGATCTACGTGATCCGCAACGAGACCGAAGGCCAGGCGATCTTCCACCTCGATGCGCGCACGCCGACGGCGATTGCGCTTGCAGACGGCTTTGCGCTGCGTCCCAAGGACGTGGTCTATGTCGATCCGGTCCCGCTCGTGCAGTGGAACCGCGTCCTGAGCCTGATCCTTCCGACGGCCACGACCGCGACTTCTTATCGCGATCTGGGCTCGCGCGGCGGCACGACTGGGCGATAGGCAGACCGTGACCATCCGGAACGTCCTCGTCGTGTGCATCGGAAACATCTGCCGCAGCCCGATGGCCGAAGGCCTGGTGGCCGCGGCCTTGCCCGGCGTGCAGATCAGTTCGGCGGGCCTCCAGGCCATGGCCGGCCAGCGCGCGGATCCGATCGCCTGCGAACTGATGGACGCGCGCGGCATCAGCCTCGAAAAACATCGGGCGCGGCAGCTCAGTCTCGACATGTGCCAGCGCGCCGATCTGATCCTCGTGATGGATCGCGAGCAGCGCCGCACGGTCCAGGAACGCTACCTCTTCGCCGCCGGCAAGGTGTTTCGCCTCTGCGAGTTCGGCGACCAGGACGTGCCCGATCCGTACCGCGCGGGTCGCAGCGCTTTCGAACGGTCGCTTGCGCTCATTGAAGGCGGTGCGCAGCAGTGGGTCAAACGCATTTCAAGAGTATCCAGTTGATGAATTCCACTCTCACTCCCAAAACAAGCCCCACCTCGCAGATCATGAGCAGCGCGGACGAGGACGACCTGGACATCGGGCGTTACATCGACGTGCTGCTCTCGAACAAGTGGCTGATCGCGGCGATCACCCTCGTCGTGTTCCTGATCGGTGCCACCTACGCGTTCCTGGAGCGGCCGATCTACGAGTCCAACATGGTGGTTCAGGTCGAGGACACGGGCACCGGCGGCAAGGGCATTCTCAGCGAGGCCGGCGGCCTGATCGACGTGAAGACGCCGGCCAATGCCGAGATCGAGATCATCCGCTCGCGCATGATCGCCGGCCAGGCGGTGGAAGCGACCAAGCTCTACATTGCGGCGAGCCCGCGCTATGTGCCCTACGTCGGCGGCTGGCTGGCGCGGCGAGCCACGGGCCTTTCCGAGCCCGGTTTCCTGGGTCTCCATGGCTATGTGTCGGGAACGGAACGCATCCTGGTGTCGAAGTTCGACGTGCCGACCCACATGGAAGGCGGGCTGTTCACGGTGACGGCGAAAGCCGACAAGCAGTACACGCTCGACTATCCCGGCATGCAGCAGCTCACCGGCACCGTCGGCACGCCGCTGAAGGCCGACACCGGCAGCGGGCCGATCGAGTTGACGGTGACCGAACTCGCCGGCAAGCCGGGCGCGTTGTTCAATCTTTACCGCTACGCGATGCTGCCGACCACCATTGCGTTGCAGTCCAGCCTGATACTGACCGAGCGGGGCAAAACCTCCGGCATCATCAACGTGGCCCTGCAGGACACGGACCCCTTCAAGCTGACGCGCGTGCTAAATGCCGTGGGCGACCAGTACGTCAAGCAGAACATCGAGCGCAAGGCCGCCGAGGCGCAGAAGACGCTGGCCTTCCTCGATGTCCAGCTGCCGCAGTTCAAGAAGCAGCTGGAGGCGTCGGAAGAGGTCTACAACCGCTATCGCAACCAGAAGGGCACGGTGGCCTTCAGCGAGGAAGCGGCGCTGGTCCTGGGCCAGGCGGTCGATCGCCAGACCAAGTTGCTGGATGCCCAGCAGCGCCGGCGCGAGCTCGAGGCCCGCTTCACCTCCGCGCATCCGGCCGTGCAGACGCTCGACAGCCAGATCGCGGCGTTGAAGACCGACATGGGCGAGATCCAGGCTCGCATCAAGGGCCTGCCTGCCATCCAGCAGGAGGCGGTGCGCATGGAGCGCGACGTCAAGGTCAACACCGAGCTGTACCAGCAGCTGCTCAACAACGCGCTGCAGCTGCGCCTGGTGAAGGAAGGCAAGATCGGCAACGTCCGCGTGCTCGACGAGGCGGTGGTGCCACAGGTTCCGGTCAAGCCGAACCGCAAGGTCATCGTCGCGGCCGCGCTGGCCCTGGGCTTGTTCCTCGGCATCGTCGCCGCGTTCGTGCGCAGCTCCTTCATCGAGCAGCGCCTGCGAGACCCGCACGAGGTGGAAGCCGATACCGGCCTGCCGGTCTTCTCGACCATTCCGCTCAGTCCTGTGCAAAGTGCGATCGCGAAGCGACGCTTGAGCGGCGCCACCGGCGTCCGCTTGCTGGCGATCGAGAGTCCGGACGATCCGGCCGTGGAAAGCCTGCGCAGCCTGCGCACGGCCATGCAGTTCGCGATGCTGGAGTCGCCGAACAACCGCGTGCTGATCACCGGGCCCACCCCAGGCGTCGGCAAGAGCTTCGTGACGGCGAACTTCGCCGCCCTCATGGCCGCTGCCGGCAAGCGCACGCTCTTGATCGACGCCGACCTGCGGCGCGGCCACACGCACCAGTACTTCGGCTTGCAGCGCCACGGCGGGCTCTCGGAGCTGATCGCAGGCAGCTTGACGGTGCAGCAGACCGTGCACCGCCAGGTGGTTCCCAACCTGGACTTCCTGGCCACGGGCCAACTGCCTCCTAACCCGTCGGAACTGCTGGTGTCGGACTCGTTCAAGACGGCGCTCGAGCGCCTGTCCGAGCAGTACGACCTGGTCGTCATCGACACGCCGCCGGTGCTGGTCGCCGCCGACACCTCCACGGTCGCGACGCATGCAGGCACGGTGTTGCTGGTGGCGCGCGCCGACCAGTCCACCATGGGCGAACTCAAGGAAAGCACGCGCCGTCTGGCGATGGGCGGCAAGGCTGCCACCGGCGTGCTGCTCAATGCGATGGATGTGGGCCGTCGCGCCTATGCCCCGTACAAGTACGGCCGCTACCGCTACACCAACTACAACTACGAGAGCATCCTGCCCGAAGAGCAGTGACGGAAGGCGCCGGGCGGCTGCCCGGCGCAGCAGGGTGGCGTCAGGTGGCCGGACGGTGCGCCATGCGCGCCACGCACGCCTGCAGATCGCGTTCGAACTGTGCCAGCACGGCATCGCGATCGAATCGCGCTTCGGCATAGGCGCGGGCACGCAGCCCCAGTTCGCTCCGAAGCCCGGGCTGCGAAGCCAGCGAGACCACTGCTGCAGCAAAAGCTTTTGCATCATCGGGCGGCACGGCGACGCCGCATTCGGATGCGACCTTGCCGAGCTCGGTCTCGGCACGTGCGCCGGCCACCACGGGCCTGCCGCTGCTCAGCATGCCGGTGAGCTTGGAGGGCATCACCAGGTCCGCCGCATCCGCGCGCTGGGGCAGCAGATGGATGTCCGCCAGGCCCAGCAGGTCGCCGAGCCGATCGACCGGCTGCAGATCGAGAAAGCGGACGTTGGCGAGCTGCTCGCAGCGCTTCATCAGTTCGGCGCGGCCGGCGCCGTTGCCGCAGAACACAAAGTGGAGGTTGGGCTGGTCCTTCAGCATGAGGGCCATCTCGGCCAGCAGTTCCAGCCCCTGCTTGGCACCCATGTTCCCCGAATAGAGGGCGACCACGGCATCGGACGGGATGCCCAGTTCGGTGCGGTAGGGGCTGTCCGCTTGCAACGGCTGGATGGCCGAGACGTCGGCCCAGTTGGGCAGGGAAATCAGTCGCGCGTCCTCGATGCCCTTGCTGCTCGCGCGCTCGATCATGCGCTGTGAAATGGTGGAGATGCGGTCGAAGCGGCGCATCAGGCCGCGCTCGACCGCGGCAACGAAGGCGCGCAGGCGCGCGCCCTTGAGCAGGCCGAGCTCGAAGGCGGCGTCGACTTCGTAATCCTGGATGTGCAGCCAGGTCTTGGCCGAGCGCAGCCGCGCGAAGACCAGCGCCGCCGGCGTGCAGAAGAGCGGTGGCTCCGTCACCCACACGAGGTCGGGCTTCCAGCGCCATTGCGCGAACAGGGCCGGCACGCTGGCCAGCGCGAAGCTCGCCAGGTGCAGAAGACGCTTCGCGCCGCTGACCTTGCGCGGCACCCACAGCGGCGTGCGCAGCACCGTGGCGCCGCGCCAGGTCTCTTGCGTGTAGCGCGAGGCGCGGTAGCCCGGCCAAACCGCCCAGTCGGGGTAGTAGGGCGGCGCGGTCACCACGCGCACCTCGTGTCCTCGCGCGGCCAGCCACGCGACCATTTCTCCGGTGTATTTGCCGATGCCGGTCAGTTCCGGCGCGAAATTGATTCCGTAGACGAGCAGCTTCATGGATCAGGCGGGTTGCGGCGAGTGTTCGCGAATGGTGCGCACCAGCATTTGCGCCACCTGCTCCATCTGGAACCGGCTGTCGAAGCAGCGCAGCGCGGCGACGCGCATCGCCGCGAGTTCGGCGGGTGTCGAGTCCAGCCAGCGTCGCAGCAACGCGATCGTGCCATCCAGCGTGTCGGACTCGACGAAGCCCGCGTGGTCGGCCGCGATCTCGCGCCAGATGTTGACCTTGTCGCTGATCAGCACCGGCCGGCTGCAGGCCAGCGCCTCCGCCACCGCGATGCCGAAGTTCTCTTGGTGCGAGGGCAGGCAGAACACTTCGCACGCATGGAACGCGCCCCATTTCAAGTCGCCCGACAGCATGCCGGTCCAGCTGACGCGCGAGGCGATGCCGAGGCTGGCCGCCCGGCTTTGCAATTGACGGGTCAAGCCTTCGTCGCCGGGGCCCGCCATCACCAGATGGACATCCGGTGCATCGGCCGCCGTGCGCGCAAAGGCGTCGATCAGCAGGTCGCAGCCTTTCTTCTCGTGGATGCGGCCCAGGAACAGCAGCAGGCGCTTCTGCCTCAGCTCGGGAAAGGACGAAAGAAATGCCTCGGACAAGGCCTTGGCGTCCTGCGGCGGCACGGTGGTGCCATAGGAGCCGACCACCTCTCGGCAGCGATAGAGCCAGAACGACTGCCGTGCGAGCAGGCGTTCTTCCTCGCAGGTGAAGAGCACGGCGGACGCATCGCGCAGCACGCGGTATTCGCCCCAGGGCCAGTAGAGCCACTTCTTGAGGTGCTTGAGCGGGTAGCGGTGCTTGAACCACGGATCGAGCATGCCGTGGCTGTAGACGAAATAGGGCGTGGACGAGCCGTGCAGGGCGCGCCAGGCGGCGAAGCCGACGTACTGCCAGAGCCCGTTGACGATGACGGCGTCATAGTCGCCGGCGTGCGCCTTGAGCCACGGCACCAGGCGCTCGTTGTAGCCATAGCTCGAGATCGAGGGGCCGGTCGCGATCACCTTGCCCGGATAGTCGGCAAGGAAGCCGGCGTCGGGGCTGTCCAGGCTCACGAGGTCGCCTTCGTGCCCCATGCCCGCCAGCGCATCATGGATCCGCCGGACTCCCTCGATGGGGCCTCCGCCCCGGGGATCGACGGATGGAATGAGATGAAGCAGTCTCACGATCGCGAGGCGCGGCTTGGGAAGATTTCGAGCCTCGGATAGCGGAGAACCAAGAGGGCGTAGGCCAGCATGATGCCGAGCAGGGCATTGGCCGTCAGTTGGCCGAGCGCAGGCCAGCTGACCACGGCGAGCGCGGTGGTGAGCCATACCAGCACCGCATAGGGGGAATTCGTCTTGATCGAGGCCCGCAGGCTCGACAGCAGGCCGACGGCCAGCGCCAGGTACTTGAGTGCGATGTAGGCGACTCCCAGCAGGCCGCCCTCCATCAGGATGCGGCCGCCTTCGGCTTCCGCGAGCGCGAAGACATCCGCCGCGCCTGTGCGAACGTAGGTCGCGAGGTTGGATCCGAAGCCCACGCCGTAGCCCAGCCAGCTCATGAGGTCGTAGACCCAGGGTTCGCCGAACAGAACGGTAAGAACCCGTTCGCCGAAGTCTTCTGCCTGCGCCGCCTGCTCGAAGCGTGTCTGCGTGACGCCGATGGCATCGCGGAAAACGTAGGCGAAGAGCGCCGTCATCGCGAGCACGACGACGACCGCGACCGCTGCGCCCACCTTGTTGCGCGCTTTCGAGAACAGCAGCCTGCCGAGCAGGTAGGCCATGAGCATCATGCCCGAGGTGATCGCCGCCGTTCTGGAACCGCTCACCAGCGCGCCGGTGACGAAGGCCACGAAGACGGCCATCGCAAACAGGAACTGCCTGGTGTTTCGCTTCCTGGCGCCCAGAATGCCGAACACCAGCGGCGCCACCATCGTCAAGTAGGTGGCATAGCCGGAGGTGAAGCTGAAGGTCCCGGTGGTGCGGACCACGCCCACCACCGCGACGAAGACGCTTTCCTCGTCGCCGTCCAACTGGGTGTTGATACGCGCGCCGGGAGGCGAGTAGTGCTGCAGCACGGCCAGCGGTGCCAGCAGCAGCATCACGAGGGCTGCCGCAAGGATCGCAGCCCGGTAGTCCGTTTCGTTCATGGCGGCGGCCGCCGCGACGGCGAACCACGTGTACAGGAGCCAGAAACGCAGGCCGATCACAAACACGACCGGCGAGCTTTCGCCGCCGACGAGCTGCAGCAGTCCCCAGCCGAGCACCAGGCAGGACCATGCGAGCATGACGGCCGTGATCTTCTTGTGGCGCCTCAGGTAGCCGTGCCTCAAGGCGTAGACGACCAGCGCGAGGGCCAGCAGGTCGCGCAGAAGGATCAAGGGAAGCGTGGACGCGGAGGACACCCACTTGCGCACCGCGCCTTCGAAAATGACGATCAGGAATACGGCAAGAAAAAGCTGGCCGGCGCGGCTGAGCGACGCGGCCTGGTTCGTCGCGCGAGGGACGCTTGCGGCGATCGCGCTCATGGTCGCGTCCTTCCGGATTGCATGCCGTTGCTGTTGCTCACCTTTGCACCTCGGTGGTCATTGTCCGAAGCGCAGCGACATGCGCATCGATGCGATGCGGTTCATACCACTTGTGCGCTTCGTGTCCGATGACGCGCGGATCGACGGCCGACCGGTCGACCGCGTCGAAGCCACGAGCATAGTGCACATTGGGCGTCAGGCCGTCGTGCACGCCATACTCGTCCGACAGCAGAATGGGACAGACGGCGTGTGAACTGTAGGCTGCGAAGATGCTGCTCTTGGACACGTAGTCCGGCGGGTAGGCGAGGGCGCCGTAGTCCGCGCTGGACAGCGCCAGGCTCACCTGTTCGGCCGACAGCTTGCCGTGCGCGATCACGCCCTCCTGCACCAGGCGCTGGGAGAGCGGGCCTCCCGGCATCGCCGGACCGATGTCATGGATCTCGAGGCCGTTGCGCTTGGCGCAGCGGAAGAGTTCGCCGTCCGACCATTCGTAGGACTGGGCGCGGATGCCGGCGCTGCCGAAAACCACCAGCTTGCGCTGCCGTTCGGTCTCGATCGAGGCGGGCTCGCCCACATTCGAGAACACCGGCAGCACCCGGTGCGGCGTGGCCTGGGAACGCTCCAGCAGCCAGCGCGCGGATTCCTCCCGGTTCGTCAGCCAGAAATCGGACAGGAGCAGCAGGTCGCGCGCGATCCGCTGCTGGCAGCCGCTGAGCCAGAACGCCGAGCCCCACGGCGGGCCGGTCGCGAAGAGTTCATGGAAGACGATGCCGAAGGCCTTGAACTGGGTGCGCAAGCCGTCGATCTTCTTGACCAGCCACAGCGGAATGCCGCGCTTCTGGAAACCGTAGCCGCTGAAATGCAGGAGCAGGAACTCTCCCTTCAGCGACGCGGTGTCGGTGTTGCGTGTCAGCTCCATCAGCGGCGCGTGGAGCGGATTGCCCAGCACCGTCGCATAGTCCCGCACGCCGCCCGTGCCGGGCGGAATCAGAGAGATGGAGGTGGCATTCATGCTGGGCATCGACGCAGGGAATTCAGGTCCTCAGGAAGGGATGAGTTCTTCGCTGCAGAAATCCTCGTAAGCGCGCTCCACGCCGGCGCGCAGCGTCATCCTGGGCTTCCAGCCGAGTTGACGAATCCGCGAAATGTCGAGCAGCTTGCGCGGCGCGCCATCGGGCTTGCTCGTGTCGCAGCGGATGGTGCCGCGGTAGCCCACCACCTCGCTCACCAGCTGCGCCAGTTCCGCGATCGACTGGTCTTCGCCGCTGCCGACATTGATGTGGCTGGCCGTGGGCTCCGTATGGGCCGCGTAGATCTCGCGCGGAAGGTCCATCACGTGGACGCAGGCGCTTGCCATGTCGTCGACGTAGAGAAACTCCCGCTTCGGAGTCCCCGTGCCCCAGATCACGACCGAGGGCGCATCCGCGAGCTTGGCTTCGTGGAAGCGGCGGATCATCGCGGGCAGCACGTGGCTGTTCTCGGGATGGTAGTTGTCGCCCGGGCCATAGAGGTTGGTTGGCATCACGCTGCGGAAGTCGCAGCCGTACTGGCGGTTGTAGCTTTCGCAGAGCTTGATGCCGGCGATCTTGGCGACGGCGTAGGGCTCGTTGGTCGGCTCCAGCTTGCCGGTCAGGAGTGCGTCCTCTGCCATCGGCTGTGCCGCGAGCCGCGGATAGATGCAGCTCGAGCCGAGAAAGAGCAGCTTGCTCACGCCGGTGCGCCAGGCCTCGTGGATCAGGTTGGCTTCGACCATCAGGTTCGAATAGATGAACTCCGCCGGATAGCTGTTGTTGGCGTGGATGCCGCCGACCTTGGCCGCCGCTACATAGACCTCCTGCGGCCTTTCCTCGGCGAAGAAGGCCCGGACCTGCGCCTGGTCCGTCAGGTCGAGTTCGGCACGACTCCGGGTGACGAGGTTGGTGTAGCCCTTCTCGACCAGGCATCGCACGATGGCGCTGCCCACCATGCCGCGGTGCCCCGCGACGAAAATCCGCTTCTGAAACTCGCTCATGGAAATAGACCTTGGTACGGGGTGAAGGTTGGGCCCGGTGCTCCCCCGGCCGGAGCGATCAGGCGAGTCGTCTGCGTTGACCGTCGGCACGCTCGGGCAGATCGTCGAAGCGCACGATGTCGTCCTCGCCGAGGTAGCCGCCCGTCTGGACTTCGATCACTTCGAGGATGGTCTTGCCGGCATTTTCCAGCTTGTATCGGGCGCCAACGGGAATGTAGATCGATTCGTTTTCCTTGACCAGGAGCACCTTGTCGTCGCACACCACTCTGGCCGTTCCCTTGACCACGACCCAGTGTTCGGCACGATGGTGGTGCATTCGCAGCGCAAGGTGCGCACCCGGCTTGACCGTCAGGCGCTTGACGGCGAAGCGCTCGCCGTCGTCGATGCTGTCATAGGCGCCCCATGGTCGCGGAATGCGGCGATGCCGGGTGGCCTGGCTGTGGCCCTGTGTCGTGAGCAAGGCGACCACGTCCTTGACCTGTTCGGCACAGTCGCTGTGCGCAACCAGAAGCGCATCCGGCGTGTCGACCACCAGCAGATCCTTGGTGCCCAGGGCCACGACGGGACGATTGGGCGCATAGATGAAGGTGTTGCGCGCACCCATGGCAAAACCCTGGCCGCTGATCCGGTTGCCGTCGCCGTCCACGTCGTGCAACTCGGCGACCGCGTTCCAGCTGCCGACATCGCTCCAGCGACCCTGGAAGGGAATGACGGCAACCCGGTCGCATTTTTCGAGCACCGCGTAGTCGATGCTCTGGCTGCGGCAGCGGCCGAATGAGGCGCTGTCCATGCGCAGGAAATCGCCGTCCGTTTCGATGGCCGCGGTGGCCAGCCTGCAGCTTTCGAGGATGTCGGGCGCGTGTTGCTCGACTGCGGCGATCAGCACCTTGGCCTGGACCAGCAGGATGCCGGCGTTCCAGAGGTGGCCGCCCGCGAGCAGCAGCTGCTCCGCGTGCGAGGCTGCCGGCTTCTCGACGAATGCGGCCACGGCATGACCCGCCTCTTCGCCCAATGCCTCATCGAGCTTGTTGCCCTGGCGGATGTAGCCGTAGGCGGTACTGGGAAAAGTCGGCTCCACACCGAAAGTCACGAGGTATCCGGCCAGCGCGGCAGGGATCCCCTTCTGAATCGTGGCGACGAAGCGGTCTGCATCCGGGATGTGGTGATCGGCGGGTGCGAACAGCAGCAGTTGTTCCGGGTCGGCCAGAAGGGCAATCGCCGACATGGCGGCCGCCGTGTTGCGTGCCATCGGCTCGAGCAGTTGCTTGCCGCAAACATCCGCTGCTTCGATGCTTTCCTGAACCAGGAAGCGGTGCTCTTCTGCCGCAACGCAAGTCACCTCGGTATTCAACCGACGGAGACGTTCGAGCGTGAGCACCAGCAGGTTCTTGTTGTCGATCAGCGGGACGAATTGCTTGGGCAGGGTCTTGCGCGACAGCGGCCACAGGCGGGTGCCGCTGCCGCCGCAGAGGACGATCGGCTGAATGACGCTCACCTCGAACCCTCTCCGGTGATGACTGCACGCACGGTCTTCAACAGAATCTTGATGTCGAGCCACAACGACCAGTTGCTGACGTACTCCATGTCGAGTTCGACCCGTCTTGCGTAGGACAGGCGGTTGCGGCCGCTGACCTGCCACAGGCCCGTGATCCCGGGGCGCATGGCGCAATAGTGTTCCCAGCCCTTGCCGTAGAGGCTGCGCTGACGCTCCATGCAGGGGCGCGGACCGACCAGGCTCATGTCGCCCTTGAGCACGTTCCAGAACTGGGGCAGTTCGTCGAGGCTCAGCTTGCGGATGAACTGGCCGATGGGCGTGATGCGCGGATCCTTCTCGAGCTTTTGAAAAGTGTCCCACTCGGTGCGGGCCATGTCGTTGCGGCTCAGGAATTCGTCCAGCACCACTTCGGAGTTGTGCACCATCGAGCGGAACTTGTAGAAGCGAAACCTCTGGCCGCTTTCTCCAAGGCGGTTCTGCCAGAAGTGGACCGGACGGCCCATGCTGATGCGCACGCCGAGTGCAACGAGCAGATAGAGGGGCCCGAAGAGAATGAAGAAGGTCAGCGCGCCCACGATGTCGATGGCGCGCTTCGTCGCGCGTTCGAGACGAGTGAGTCTGCGTGGTTGTACGTACGCTGGAGGCGCGGACGATCCGCCGCCATCAGGGGTGAAGCGTCGGACCACGTTGCCGTGTGCGGTCGAGTCGGAACGAAACATTTAAATATCCCCCAGACGGGTGCTGCCTCAACTTCAGAGTCAGAGCGTGGCAGTGTAACGCTTTACTACTATTCGCAAGAATTTGAACACAAGATTCCTTCGTTGTCTTGTGAACAAAAGACGTACACCCTTCGTTGAGCGATGTAAGTTGCGCACTCTGTGAACAAGCCTCTACACTGATTTGGTGCAGTGCAGCATATTCGCCTGAAGTGTAGGTCTTTTGTATGACAACATGTTAACGCTTATTGACGAGTGAGTGTTGTTTGCAAGCGCCGTTCGTCGATTTCGTGACTTGGTTCTTGCTTACGGAGTTGCTGCGGCGCAGCAAGCATATGGCGTGCCGCAAGAATCCAAAAGGAATACAAAAAGCTACCGCAGCAGCTTGGTGGGGTATTCGGGGCTGTAAAGAAGTTGCAATGGCGCGCTGGGTAAGCGGCATGGCAAGCGATAGCGATGCGCAGTGGGCGGCGCTGACGCTGGCGCAGGCCCCCAAAATGGTTTGGCAGGAACTGCCGATGTCGAACAAGAGGGAGGCGGGCTGCCTCCCTCTGCACTGTGCTTACTGGCGCACGCCGGCCTCGCGCCCGGCTTCTTCGAATGGCAGCACCATATTGCCGAGGTCGCGACGGGTTTCCACCAGCACCAAGGGGCCTTCGTCGATCACGATGGCGGGCGGACGCTCGCGGGGCACATGGATGGGCTTGGGTTCTGCCGCGATCGCCGCGCGAACCTGCGCCACACGTTCGGCATCCGAATTTACCCAATGCAATCCGGAGCCTTCCGCCACTTGGGCGAGTTCGTCCAGCGGCAGCTCGAAGGGCTGAACCTTCGGCAGAGCGCGCGAAGTCGCGGGCTTGGCCTCGACCACGATGGGCATGGAGGGTGCGACAGCGGGCCGTTCGGTGCGAGGCGCCGACGGCGCCGTATCGATCTCGATGCCGTCGTAGGCGCCGGCGGGTGCTGGAGAGAGCGCAGATGCGGCCGCAATCGCTTCGCCCTCTTCGCGCGGGCTGCGCTCGCGGCGGTCTCGGCCGTAGCGATCGCGCGAGCGGCCCCGGCGCTCGTCGCCGTCACGGCGCGGCGCGGAATCCCCGCTAGCTGCTGCTTCATCGGCGCTACCCATCTCGGTGGGTTCGGCCGCAAGCGACTGAACTTCTGCGGCGGAAGGCGTTTCGACGGGGCGCGGGGCACCCTCATTGCGCCGCTCGCGGCGGCCCTCGTTGCGCTCGCCGCGGGGTGCGCGCTCCTCGCGGCCGCCGCGCGCACCGCGATCGGCTGAAGCGGCGTCCTGTTGTTGCGAGCTGTCGGCGTTCGCAGCGCGGGCGGCGTCGCCCGTGCGTTCACGCGCTGCGTCTGCACTGCGCTCACCGCGTTCCCGACGTTCGCCGCGTCCGCGCGGTGCGCGTTCCGCGGGGGGAGCACCTTCGTCGCCTGCGAACGCATTCGGTGCGATCGCCTGTGCGTCGAGCTGGACGTCGCTTGCTTCGGTCGGCAGTTGGCGCTGGTCGCTGTCGCGACGCTCGCCGCGGCCGCGGCGCTCACCATCGCGCGGCGCACGCGCTTCGCGGGGCTCGCGCGGTTCGCGGACCTGGCTGTCGTTGCGCGCCTCGCCGCGGACTTCGCGTCCTTCGCGGCGCTCGCCTTCGCGGCGTTCGCCGGAGCGGCCGCCGCGGCGTTCGCCGTCGCGTCCACCGCGGCCTTCACCGCGGCCGCCGCGGCGCTGCTCGCCATCGCGCGCGGTGCGTGCCTCGCCGTCGCGGCCGCCGCGAGCATCGCGGCGCGGCTTGGGCGCTTCCACAGGAATCGTGGGCGGGACGGGTGGCGGGACCGGCGCGGCGCCGAACAGGCTCTTGATCCAGCCGAACAGGCCCGACTCGGCGGGTGCGCGCGCGACGGGGGTGGCCGCAGCAGGCGCGGGCGCCGGGGCGACTGCCGGCGGACGCACCGCTTCGGGCTTCGGCATTGCCGCCGGTGCCGGTGCATCGGGCAGCACGCCCTTGATCACCGGCGTCTGCTTGTTGGTGGGCTCCTGCGAGCGTCGCGTGACCGAGGTCGGGTCCTCGATCTCGTCGGCCATCTTGTAGCTGGCTTCGATGTGGTCGAGGCGCGGGTCGTCGTGCTTCAGGCGCTCCAGCTTGTAGTTGGGTGTTTCCAGCGTCTTGTTGGGCACCATCAGCACGGTCACGCGCTGCTTGAGTTCGATCTTGGCGATCTCGGGGCGCTTCTCGTTGAGCAGGAAGGATGCAACTTCGACCGGCACCTGCACGTGCACGGCGGCCGTGTTGTCCTTCATGGACTCTTCCTGAATGATGCGCAGGATCTGCAGCGCGCTCGATTCGGTGTCGCGGATGTGGCCCGAGCCGCCGCAACGGGGGCAGGGGATCGACGAACCTTCGGAGAGCGCCGGCTTCAGGCGCTGGCGGCTCATTTCCATCAGGCCGAACTTGCTGATCGAGCCGAACTGGACGCGTGCACGGTCCTGGCGCAGTGCGTCGCGCAGGCGGCTTTCGACCTCGCGGCGGTTCTTCGACTCGTCCATGTCGATGAAGTCGATGACGATCAGGCCGCCCAGGTCGCGCAGGCGCATCTGGCGGGCCACTTCGTCGGCGGCTTCGAGGTTGGTGCGGGTGGCCGTTTCCTCGATGTCGCCGCCCTTGATGGCACGCGCCGAGTTCACGTCGACCGAGACCAGCGCCTCGGTGTGGTCGATCACGATCGCGCCCCCGCTGGGCAACTGCACCGTGCGCGCATAGGCCGATTCAATTTGATGCTCGATCTGGAAGCGGCTGAACAACGCGGCGTCGTCGCGGTAGCGCTTCACGCGCGCGGCGTGTTCCGGCATCACGTGGGCCATGAACTGCTGCGCCTGGTCGTAGATGTCGTCGGTGTCGATCAGGATGTCGCCGATGTCGTGATTGAAGTAATCGCGGATTGCGCGGATCACCAGCGAGGACTCCTGGTAGATCAGGAAAGCGCCCTTGCCGCCCTTGGCGGCGCCGTCGATGGCGGCCCACAGCTTGAGCAGGTAGTTCAGGTCCCACTGCAGTTCGGGCGCGGAGCGGCCGATGCCGGCGGTGCGCGCGATGATGCTCATGCCCTTGGGGTACTCGAGCTGGTCCATCGCCTCCTTGAGCTCGGCGCGGTCGTCTCCCTCGATGCGCCGGCTGACGCCGCCGCCGCGCGGGTTGTTGGGCATCAGCACGACGTAGCGGCCGGCCAGCGAGATGAAGGTGGTCAGGGCCGCGCCCTTGTTGCCGCGCTCTTCCTTCTCGACCTGGACCACCAGTTCCTGGCCTTCGCGGATCGCGTCCTGGATCCGGGCCTGGCTGGCCGAGACGCCTTCGGCGAAATACTGCTTGGAGATTTCCTTGAACGGCAGGAAGCCGTGGCGGTCTTCGCCGTAGTCGACGAAGCAGGCCTCCAGCGACGGCTCGACGCGCGTCACAACGGCCTTGTAGATGTTGCCCTTGCGCTGCTCGCGCCCTTCGATTTCGATTTCGTAGTCGAGGAGCTTTTGCCCGTCGACGATGGCCAGGCGGCGTTCTTCTGCCTGCGTGGCGTTGATCAGCATCCGCTTCATGATGCGTTTCCTTTGTCTGTTCTATCGTTCTAACCGGTCCATGACGGACCTAACGATGCACGGACGACGCGTCGCGAAACGAAGGAATTGCCGCTGTGCCCCGGCTGCTGCTGGTTGCCGCGCGGACGCGAGCAACCGTATCGAGCGTCAGCTCAATGACAGCCGGGGTGGGGGCGCATGGATGGGCGCGAGCCCGATATGGTGTTGACGCGCTATATTTTCTATAGCAATTGGCGCAATGGTGGCGCGCTCTGCCGACGATTCAATGCCCGAGGCCGCTGGCATCAGCCAGCGCAGGCAAAGTTGAATCAGCAGTATCAACACAAGGTACTCGCTTCGATCCGCCGGCAGCTTTTGGTCTGCCGGCTGGGTATTCCGTATCGGTGTTTCGTGGGCGTCGGCTTGACTTTGATGTAGCGCCCGCCGCCTTGCGCGTTGGCGCGTGGCTTGCGGGCTCAACGCCTAAGCGGCATCGACCTCACAGCGCCTCCGGCAGTGCTCTAAACTTCTGATTAATCAAGCACTTACAAGACCGCGCTGGTGAAAAACATTATAGGTGCGAAGCCAAGCCCCGCGGCAGCAGAAGTTCGCTTTCTGACGGTCGATGGGGAATCTGCGGGCCAAAGACTCGACAATTTCCTGTTCCGGCAGCTCAAGGGGGTGCCCAAAACCCATGTTTACCGGATCATCCGGTCGGGCGAGGTGCGCATCAACAAAGGACGCGTGCAGGCCGAAACCCGCCTGGCGGAAGGCGACGTGTTGCGGCTGCCGCCGGTACGGGTGTCGGCACGGGGGGCAGAGGGCGGCCTGCCGCCCGCACCCGCGCGCGAATTCCCTTTGCTGTATGAGGACGATGCCTTGCTGGCGATCGACAAGCCGGCCGGCGTCGCGGTTCACGGCGGCAGCGGCGTGAGCTTCGGCGTGATCGAGCAGCTGCGCACCGCGCGCCCTGCGGCGCGCTTTCTCGAGCTCGTGCACCGGCTGGACCGCGAGACCTCGGGCATCCTGCTGGTTGCCAAGAAGCGAAGCGCGCTGACGGCGCTGCAAGACCAGTTTCGCGAGCGCGAGACCGGCAAGACCTACCTGGCGCTGGTCGAAGGCAGCTGGCCCGCGAACAAGAAGGTGCTCGATGCGCCGCTCGCCAAGTACCTTTTGCCGGGTCAGGCCGGCTCGGCTGAGCCGGGTGAGCGGCGCGTGCGCGTGGTGGCCAAGGACCATCCCGACGCGATGCGCGCCGTGACGCTGGTGAAAGTCCTGGCTCGCGTCGCCCTCCCGGCGGACGCTGCTTCCTTTTCGCTGCTCGCCGTTACGATCAAGACCGGTCGCACGCATCAGATTCGCGTCCACCTCGCCTCCGGCGGCCATGCGATCGCGGGCGACGACAAGTACGGCGACTTCGAGCGCAATCGCGCATTGCAGAAGCTCGGACTCAAACGCATGTTCCTGCACGCCTGGCGACTGCAGTTCACCCACCCCGCGAGCGGAGAGCGCATGGCGCTGCAGGCTGACTTGCCGCCGGAACTGCATGCGCTGATGCCGCAGGCTGCGCTCGATGCGCTCGCTGCCCACCCCTCGACAGCCTCTCACACATGACTGACATTCGTCCCCGCCGCTTCGACCTGATCGCTTTCGATTGGGATGGCACGCTCTATGACTCGACGCGACTCATCGTGCGCTGCATCCAGGCCGCGGTGGTCGACGTCGGCGGCGCCAAGCCGAACGAGAACGACGCCGCATGGGTGATCGGCCTGGGCCTTGCCGAAGCGCTGGCCCGCGCCGCACCCGATGTACCGAAGGAGAAGTACGCCGAGCTCGGCGCGCGCTACCGCTATCACTACCTGCAGCATCAAGACGACCTGGTGCTCTTCGACGGCGTCCTGCCGATGCTCGATGCGCTCCACGCGCGCGGCCACAAGCTGGCCGTGGCCACGGGCAAATCGCGGCGGGGGTTGAACGAGGCGCTCGCCACCGTCGCGCTGCGGGACCGCTTCGACGCCTCTCGAACGGCCGACGAAACCTTTGGCAAGCCGCATCCGCGCATGCTGCTCGAATTGATGGAAGAGCTGGACGCGCCGGCCGATCGCACCTTGATGATCGGCGACACCACGCATGACCTGCAGCTCGCGCTCAACGCCGGCTGCGCGAGCGTGGGCGTGAGCTATGGCGCGCACGAGCCGGACAGCTTCGACGTGCTGAAGCCGCTGCATGTGGCGCACTCGGTGTCCGGCCTGACGCAATGGCTTCTCGAGAACGCATGAAAATCCGCGCATGAGCGAATGCATCCCGCTGTGCAATGCGGCCGACCTGGTCGAGGGCGGCCGCGCCGTTGCCTTCGATGTGGTGCACGGCGGCCAGACATGCCGGGCCTTTGCCATTCGCTACGAAGGCCAGCCGCACGCGTACCTCAACCGCTGCAGCCACGTCGCGATGGAGCTGGATTTCCAACCGGATCGCTTCTTCGACGACAGCGGTCAATGGCTGCTGTGCGCGACGCACGGCGCCGTCTACAAGCCGGACACCGGCGAGTGCGCCGGCGGTCCTTGTCGCGGCGGCCTGGTGAAGATCGCCTTGAGCGAACGGGACGGAGTGGTGCACTGGCATACTGCCTGGAACCTCCAACCTCTGGTTTTCTGAAATGACCGATTCCAACCGCACGGAACCTGAGGGTTTCGAGCCTTTCGAGCGCGCCGCGCCTCCCCGAAGCATGTCGAAGAACGATCCGACGCAGCAACCCAACTGGGAGCGCGCCACACTCGAAAAACTGGCCTTCGCCTCGCTGCGCGAACAAAGGGCCACGCGTCGTTGGAAGACCTTCATTCGTCTGAGCTGGCTCGTCTTCTTCATTTTTCTGGTGTGGCTGGCCATGTCCCGCGGCACGCCGACGACTGCCAAGACCACGGCCCACACGGCGGTAGTCGAAATCAAGGGCGAAATCGCCAATGGCGGCGACGCGAGTGCGGAGTTCGTGATCGCGGCGATGAAGAGCGCCTTCGAGGACGACGGCGCCAAGGGTGTCGTTCTGCTGATCAATTCGCCGGGCGGAAGCCCCGTGCAGGCCGGCATCATCAACGACGAGATCAAGCGCCTGCGGGCCAAGCACAAAAAGCCGGTCTACGCGGTGGTCGAGGAGACCTGCGCGTCGGCGGCGTACTACATCGCGGCGGCGACCGACAAAGTCTTCGTCGACAAGGCAAGCATCGTCGGAAGCATCGGCGTGCTGATGGACGGTTTCGGATTCACCGGCCTCATGGACAAGGTCGGCGTGGAGCGCAGGCTCTTGACGGCCGGCGAAAACAAGGGCTTCCTGGATCCGTTCAGCCCGATGAGCGATGCGCAGCGGGTGCACGCGCAGAAGATGCTCGAGCAGATCCACGCGCAGTTCATCGATGTGGTCAAGAAGGGTCGCGGCGACCGGTTGAAGGTCGATACGCCCGGCCTGTTCAGCGGCCTGTTCTGGAGCGGCCAGCAGGCCGTGGAGCTCGGATTGGCCGATCAGCTCGGCAACGTCGATTTCGTTGCGCGCGAAGTGATCAAGGCCGAGGAAGTGATCGACTACACGCGCCGGGAGAACGTGGCCGAGAAGCTCGCCAAGAAATTCGGCGCTGCCCTCGGCGACGCTTCGGTTCGGGCGCTGCGAACCGCGCCGGCGCTGCGCTGAATCAGGCCGGATTCGCGTAGCGCGCCGATGCCGCGAGCGCTGCGGCAAAGGCCACCACGACATAGAGCGCAGCAGTCAACGAGCTGAGCTGGGCCAGAAAGCCGATTACCGGCGGTCCGGCCATGAAGCCCAGGTAGGCCGCTGCCGATACCGCGGCGATGCCACGTGCCGGCTCGACGCCCGGGACGCGCGCCGACGCGGCGAAGAGGATCGGCACCACGTTGGCGAAACCGATGCCCACGCCTGCAAATCCGATCAAGGCCAGCCAGGGTGCGTCGGCCAGCAGGACCAGCGTCATGGAGGCGGCCGCCAGCCAGGCGCTGCCGCGCAGCAGCAGCGCCGGCGAGAAACGCGCCCGCATCGCGTCGCCGGCGAAGCGCGTGGCGGCCATCGCCGCCGAAAAGCTGGCGTAGGCCAGCGCGGCTTGCTGCTGGGGGCTGCCCAGTTCCTGCTTCAGATAGAGCACGCTCCAGTCGTAGATCGCGCCCTCGGCAATCAGCCCCAGCGCGGCTAGCACGCCGAGGATGGCCAGCGCGCCGCGCGGCAGGCGAAAGCCGTCGCCCGTGCTGGTGAACGTGGTCGCCTCCTTCGGCAACATCCATCTGCAGAAGAGGGCGATCGATAGCGCCATCGCCGCGGCGACGAGCGTCAAGTGCGATTGAGGCGCCATCCCAGCGGCGAGCGCTGCGCCGCCGGTCACGGCACCCGCCATGCCGCCCAGGCTGAACATGCCGTGCATGCCGCTCATCAGCGGATGGCCGTCTCGCAGCTCGAGCTGCGCGGCCTCGGTATTGATCGCCACGTCGAAGACGCCGGTGAGGATGCCGAACACGGCGAGCAAGCCCAGCAGCGCGCCATAGCTGGGCATCACCAGCAAGCCGGCCAGCAGCAGCGCATAGATCGCGCCGCACAGGCCGGCGGTGCCGCGGGCGCCATGGCGGCCGATCCAGCGGCTCGCCTGTGTGAGGCCCAGCAAGGCGCCGACGCCGGCGGCGAGCATGGCCAGGCCGAGCGCCGCTTCATCGACGCCGTAGTGGATCTTCACAGTCGGGATATGAACACCCCAGGTCGCGAAGATGAAACCCGAGCCGAAGAATTGCGCGCGCGAAGCCCAGCGCATGCGGGCGGAGGGAGGGCCCGACAAGATCAGCGCCCGATCGCGAACACCGCGGGCGTGCGCTCGTCGGCCGGCAATGGTTTGGCGCGCCAGCTCTTCACCGTATCGCTGCGCACGTTCGCGGCCGCGAGCGTGAGTCCGCGCGCCACCGCGAGCCGCGTGTTGTGCTGCAGCGTCTGCACGAGCGCCTGCAGCAGGGCTGTATTGCGGTAGGGCGTTTCGATGAAAAGCTGCGTCTGGCCGGTCCTCAGTGCGAGTGCCTCGAGCTCGCGGATGCGTTGCGCGCGTGCCTCGGCGTCCTGCGGCAGGTAGCCGACGAAAGCGAAGTTCTGGCCATTGAGACCACTCGCCGCAAGTGCGAGCAGCAGCGACACCGGGCCGGTAAGCGGCACCACGGTGATGCCCAGTTCGTGCGCGGCCCGTGCCACGGAGGATCCCGGGTCGGCGACGGCAGGCATGCCGGCCTCGCTGAGCAGGCCAATGTTCTTGCCTTCGAGCGCGGCGGAAAGGAGTGGTCGGGCATCGAACTGGCCGGCGTGGTCTCCCTTCTTGTGAACCTCGCGCGGCAGTTCCTGGATCTGCTGGGCCTGCAGCGGCGCAGCAAGCGGCGCCACCGCGTCGATGCGCTTGAGATAGGCGCGGGCCGATTTCGCGTTCTCGCAGATCCAGTGCGTGATCCCAGCCGCGATCTGCAGCGTGCCGAGCGGAAGCACGTCCTGCAGCGGCACCTCAGCCTCACAGCCGAAATCCAGCGGTGCAGGCACCAGATAGAGCTTGCCTTTGCTCACAAGAGGTCGACGCCGGCGGCGCGCAGCATGTTGGCTGTACGAATCAGCGGCAGGCCCACCAGGGCCGTCGGATCGTCGCTGTCGATGGCTTCGAGCAGAGCAATGCCAAGGCCCTCGCTCTTTGCGCTTCCCGCGCAGTCGTAGGGCTGTTCCGCGCGCAGATAGGTATCGATCGCCGCATCGCTGAGCTCACGAAACACGACGCGCACGGGCGCCAGATCGCGCTGCACGAAGCTCGTCGCCTGGCACACCACGGCGACGGCCGTCTGGAATATCAGCGTCTGGCCGCGCATGCGCCGCAATTGGGCCCTGGCGCGGGCGTGATCTCCGGGCTTGCCCAATGGCTCGCCAGCCAGGTCGGCCACCTGATCGGAGCCGATCACCACGGCTTCAGGGAATTGGCGGGCCACCGACATCGCTTTTTCGAGCGCCAGCCGTTCCGCCAACGCGCGCGGCGCCTCGCCTGCCATCGGTGTTTCGTCGACGTCGGGTGCTTGGACATCGAAGGCCAGGTGCAGGCGTGCAAGAAGCTCGCGGCGATAGCGCGAGGTCGAGGCAAGAATCACAGTGCGTTGCATGGGCCACGATTGTGCGCGAGCGGTTTAGACTGGTGCCGATGACCAGAGAATTTGCCCCAGGCCGGCTCGACGTGAACGGCTTTGCCGAGGCGGCCGCTGCCGTTTCGGGAAACGAGCCCCTTCAGACTTATCAGCGCTTGAGCGCTGAAGTGGCCGCCCCGGCCACCGACGCGAGCGTGCGCTGGCAGGCCGAAGGCGCCCGCCGCGATGGTCCCGATGGAGCGCCGGTCCCCTGGCTGCACCTGGAGGCGCAGACCACGGTGGCCCTGGTCTGCCAGCGCTGCCTCACCCCGGTTGAAGTCGAACTGAAAGTCGATCGCTGGTTTCGTTTCGCGGCAGACGAAGCCATTGCAGCGGCCGAAGACGAGGATTCCGAGGAGGACGTTCTGGTCGCGAGCCGCGATTTCGACCTCCATGCCTTGATCGAGGATGAACTCCTCATGGAAATCCCGGTCACACCGCGGCACGAACGTTGTCCCGAGCCGGTGCGGCTGTCGGCTGCGGATCCCGATTTCGAGGCGGCCGAGGCCGCGCGTCCGAATCCCTTCGCAGTGCTCGGCGCGTTGCGTTCGCGCAAGCCGGAGTAGGCCTCGAAACATCGAGCTGGCGCTCCTTATTCAGCTTAGGCTATAATCATGGGCTTCACGCGCGCCGCCGTCGACGTTAGAGCGTTCTGCAGGGCCTCACGGCCGCCCCGCGTGCTTACCCACTCACCCGAATACTTTCAGGAGCCAGCATGGCCGTCCAGCAAAACAAGAAGTCGCCGTCCAAGCGCGGCATGCACCGTTCCCACAATGCTTTGGGCGTGCCCGGCATTGCCGTCGAGCCGACCACCGGCGAAACGCATCTGCGCCACCACATTAGCCCGAACGGCTTCTATCGCGGCCGCAAGGTGCTCAAGACCAAGTCTGAAGCCTGATCCCAGTTTCAAGGCCAAAGGCCCGAAGCTACTTTTGTTGTAGCGTCGGGCCTTTGTTTTGATGGTCACGCCTTCCGAATTCGCTCCTGCCCCCTCCGCAATCACGCTTGCCGTCGATTGCATGGGGGGAGACCACGGTCCGCGCGTCACGCTTGCGGCCTGCCGCGCATTTCTCGATCGCCACGCCGAAGCGTCGTTGCTGCTGGTTGGTGCCCCGGCAGCGCTGGCCGGCTTCTCGCATCCGCGTGCCCGAGTCATTCCCGCCAGCGAAGTGGTCGGAATGGACGACCCGATTGAGATCGCGCTGCGCAAGAAAAAAGATTCTTCGATGCGCGTCGCGATTCAGCAAGTGAAGGACGGCGCCGCGCAGGCCGCGATTTCTGCTGGCAACACCGGCGCCTTGATGGCGATCGCTCGTTACTTGCTCAAGACCTTGGATGGTATCGACAGGCCGGCCATCGCTCCTCAGCTTCCGAACAGCAAGGGCGGGGCGACAACGGTGCTCGATCTCGGCGCCAATGTGGATTGTGATGCTGAAGATCTGTTGCAGTTCGCCGTGTTGGGTTCTGCGCTGGTGTCCGCCCTGACAGGCAACGAGTCGCCGTCCGTCGGACTTCTCAATGTCGGGGAAGAGGCGATCAAGGGCAGCGAAACGATCAAAAAAGCAAGTCAATTGCTTCGGAAAGCGGCCAATTCCCAGGATTTGAACTTCTACGGCAACGTCGAGGGTAACGACATTTTCAAAGGGACGACCGACATCGTCGTCTGTGACGGTTTTGTTGGCAATGTCACATTGAAGGCCACCGAGGGCGTGGCTTCGATGATCGTCGACTTCCTTCGCATCGAGTATTCCAGCGGTATTTTCAGCAAATTTGCTGCGATCGTCTCGTATCCGGTTCTAAAGGCCCTCAAACGCCGCCTCGACCATCGGCGGTACAACGGCGCGGCCTTGCTCGGCCTGCGCGGACTCGTTTTCAAGAGCCATGGCTCGGCTGACGAAGTGGCCTTCGGTCATGCGCTCGATCGCGCTTATGATGCCGCTCGCAACAACCTGCTCGATCGCGTGCGGGCCCGCATCGCCCACGCCGCGCCACTCCTCGCGCGACAAGAACCGGCGACGCCGGTCGACACGGCGGCGCTCCACGTTTGATGACTCCTTTTTCCCGCATCACCGGCACCGGCAGCTACCTGCCCCCGCGCCGAGTGACCAACGACGACCTCGCCCGCGAATTGGCCACGCGTGGCATCGAGACCTCTGATCAATGGATCATCGAGCGCACGGGCATTCGCGCTCGGCACTTCGCCGCACCCGAAGTCACGAGCAGCGAACTGGGGCTGGAAGCCGCAAAGAATGCGCTGGAAGCGGCTGGTCGCAGTGCTGGCGAGGTCGATCTGATCATCGTCGCGACCTCGACCCCTGACATGGTGTTCCCGTCGTCGGCAGCCATTCTTCAAAACAAGTTGGGCATCGCGGGCTGTCCTGCATTCGACCTACAGGCGGTGTGCAGCGGCTTCGTCTATGCGATGACGGTGGCCGACGCCATGATCCGCACCGGAAGCGCCAAGTGCGCGCTGGTCGTCGGCGCTGAGGTTTTTTCGCGCATCCTCGACTTCAACGACCGCACCACCTGCGTCCTGTTCGGTGACGGTGCCGGCGCCGTGGTGCTCGAGGCCAGCGACGAGCCCGGGATTCTTGCCAGCGACCTGCATGCCGATGGCAAGCACGTGGGCATCCTCTGCGTGCCGGGCCACGTCTCGGGCGGCAACGTGCTCGGCACGCCGCTGCTTCACATGGACGGGCAGGCTGTTTTCAAGCTGGCCGTGCGCGTGCTGGAAGAGGCCGCACGCGCCACCTTGCAGAAGGCGGGCAAGACCGATGCCGACATCGACTGGCTGATTCCCCATCAGGCCAACATCCGCATCATGGAAGGCACCGCGCGGAAGCTGAAGCTGCCGCTCGAGAAGCTGATCGTGACGGTCAACGAGCATGGCAACACCTCTGCGGCCTCTATCCCCCTGGCATTGGACGAGGCGGTGCGCGCAGGCAAGGTGAAGAAGGGCGATACGGTGATGCTGGAAGGCGTTGGCGGCGGCTTCACTTGGGGCGCAGTCCTGTTGACCATGTAATGCAGCGCGTTGCCCCCGAAGAGGGCAGTCGCGCGCGATTGGAGACGCAAAACAATGAAATCCTTCGCTTTCGTATTTCCCGGCCAGGGCTCGCAGGCGGTCGGCATGCTCGACGCATGGGGCGACCATCCGGCCGTGACCGAGACCCTGCAGGAAGCATCCGATGCCTTGGATGAAGATGTTTCGCGCTTGATCCACGAGGGCCCCAAGGAGGCGCTGGCGCTCACTACGAATACGCAGCCCGTGATGCTGGTCGCCGGCATCGCGTCCTGGCGGGCCTGGTTGGCGGAAGGCGGCGCCAAGCCCTCGGTCGTTGCCGGTCATTCGCTGGGCGAATATTCCGCCTTGGTGGCATCCGGCGTCTTGACGCTCGCGCAGGCGGCGCCACTGGTGCGTTTCCGCGCCCGCGCCATGCAGCAGGCCGTGCCCGTGGGGGCGGGTGCCATGGCGGCGGTCCTCGGCATGGATGCCGGCAAGGTGAAAGCAGGTTGTGCCGAAGTGACAGCCTCGTTCGGCACCGGCAGCGCCGAAATCGTCGAAGCGGTGAACTTCAACGATCCGATGCAAACCGTGATCGCGGGCAGCAAGGCCGCGGTCGAAAAGGCCTGCGAAGTGCTCAAGGCCCAGGGCGCCAAGCGGGCACTGCCGTTGCCGGTGTCGGCGCCTTTCCATTCGAGCCTGATGAAGCCGGCCGCCGAAGCGCTGGAAGAGCGGCTGGCATCGCTCAGCCTGGCCGCGCCCCAGATCCCCGTGCTCAACAACATCGACGTGGCGGTCGAAACCGACCCGGCCCGGATTCGCGACGCGTTGGTGCGCCAAGCGGCGGGTCCTGTGCGCTGGGTCGAAAGCGTGCAGGCCTTGCAGGCGCGTGGCGTGGAGGTCGTCGTTGAATGTGGCCCCGGCAGGGTGCTTGCCGGCATGATCAAACGCATTGCGCCCGAGCTCGCCGCGGCCTCGGTGTATGACCCGGCAACGCTCGCAGAAACAAGACAACTGCTCGGCGGCTGAACGCCGGGCTCCAACATTATTCTTCTATGAGCACTCCAAAATTCGAAGGCCAGGTCGCATTGGTCACCGGCGCTTCGCGCGGTATCGGTGCGGCGATCGCGCTCGAACTGGCCCAGCGCGGTCTCATGGTCATCGGGACCGGCACCACCGAAGAAGGCGCGAACAGGATCTCGGCCGCGCTCGCCGCCCATGGCGGGCGGGGGTGTGCGCTCGACGTCAATGATGGGCCGGCGGTCGAAGCGCTGGTCGACGAGATCGTCAAGACCTATGGCGCGATCCATGTGCTGGTCAACAACGCCGGCATCACCCGCGACATGCTCGCCATGCGCCTCAAGGATGAGGATTGGGATGCGGTGCTCGACACCAATCTCAAGGCCGTTTTCCGTCTTTCCCGTGCGGTGATCCGCCCCATGATGAAGCAGCGCTACGGCCGGATCGTCAGCATCACCAGCGTCGTCGGCGCTTCCGGCAACGCCGGCCAGGCCAACTATGCGGCCGCCAAGGCTGGCGTGGCGGGCATGACGCGCGCGTTGGCACGCGAACTCGGAAGCCGCAGCATCACGGTCAACTGCGTGGCGCCGGGCTTTATCGAGACCGACATGACCGCCAGCCTGCCCGAGGCGCAACAGCAGGCGCTGCTGTCGCAGATCCCGCTCGGCCACCTGGGCAAGCCGGCTGACATCGCGCATGCCGTTGCCTACCTGGCTTCGCCCCAGGCCTCCTATGTGACGGGCCAGGAACTGCACGTCAACGGCGGCATGCACATGTAAGCGCAGTAGCGCAATTCTTTTACCGTACGGCCTTGGGGCGGATGCCACAATGCGGCCGGCTAAAATCCACCGATTACCTACAACCCTCAGAGGGAACCAAATGAGCGATATCGAAGCACGTGTCAAGAAAATCATTGCCGAACAACTCGGCGTTGAAGAGTCCCAGGTCACCAATGAAAAGGCTTTCGTGGCGGACCTCGGTGCTGACTCGCTCGACACGGTCGAACTGGTGATGGCACTCGAAGACGAATTTGGCATCGAGATCCCGGATGAAGACGCCGAGAAGATCACGACTGTCCAGAACGCCGTCGACTACGCCACCAAGAATCAAAAGGCCTGATATCGGCCACGCTGAGTTTCCGTTCCGGCCCGCGGCTTCCAAGCCTGCACGCGCCGCACAACGGCCTCAGTGCTTCCAGAAAGGTTTGCCGGCATGACCAAACGCCGCGTCGTCGTCACTGGGCTTGGTTGCATTGCCCCTGTCGGAAACACTGTCGCCGAGTCCTGGGCCAATCTGCTGGCCGGGAAGTCGGGCGTCGACACCATCACCAAGTTCGATGTGAGCGCCTTTGCCTGCAAGTTCGCGGGCGAGGTCAAGGGCTTCGACATCACGCAATACATTCCCGAGAAGGAAGCGCGCCACATGGATCGCTTCATCCATCTCGGGCTCGCTGCTGCGATCCAGGCGGTGCAGGACAGCGGCTTGCCGACCGGCGAGGCCCTGAGCTATGAAGAAGCCGTTCGCATCGGCTGCAACATCGGCTCAGGGATCGGGGGACTCCCCATGATCGAGGCCACGCACGGCGAACTGACCAACCGCGGCCCGCGCCGCGTGTCGCCGTTCTTCGTGCCGGCATCGATCATCAACATGATCTCCGGCCACGTGTCCATCAAATATGGCTTCAAGGGCCCGAACATCGCGATCGTCACTGCCTGCACGACCGGTTTGCATGCGATTGGTACGTCTGCTCGGATGATCGAGTACGGCGATGCCGATGTGATGATTGCAGGCGGCTCGGAATCCACGGTGTCGCCGCTCGGTATCGGGGGCTTTGCCGCGGCGCGCGCACTGTCCACCCGCAACGAAGATCCGGCCACGGCGTCGCGCCCCTGGGATCGCGACCGCGACGGTTTCGTGCTCGGTGAGGGTGCCGGCGTACTGGTGCTCGAGGAGTACGAGCACGCCAAGGCGCGCGGCGCCAAGATCTACGCCGAAGTGTCCGGCTTCGGCATGAGCGCCGACGCCTTCCACATGACCGCGCCCGATGTCGACGGACCCCGCCGCTCGATGGACATGGCCTTGAAGAATGCGGGCGTCAACGCCGATCAGGTCCAATACCTGAACGCGCATGGCACCTCGACGCAGATCGGCGACATCAACGAAACCAATGCGATCAAGAATGCTTTTGGCGACCATGCCAAGAAGCTGGTGGTGAACTCGACCAAGTCGATGACCGGCCACTTGCTCGGCGGTGCCGGCGGCATCGAGTCGGTGTTTACCGTGCTGGCTGTGCATCACCAGAAAAGTCCGCCGACGATCAACATCTTCAATCAAGATCCGGAGTGCGATCTCGATTACTGCGCCAATGAGGCGCGCGATCTTAAGATCGACGTCGCGGTCAAGAACAACTTCGGCTTCGGCGGCACCAACGGCACGCTGGTGTTCAAGCGCGCTTGATTTTCCTTGACCCATGCACGACGCCCCATCGGTGAGTTATCCGGTGGGCCGTTCGCGCAACGCTGATCGGTTGCTCTCGATCATCTGGGCCTGCGGCGCGTGCTGCGCGGCCGCAGCGTGCTATCGGCTCGACGACCCGGATTGGCGGATCGGGCTGCTGGCGCTCAGCGTCGTCGGGGCCGGCGCTGCGGCATGGCGGAGCACGCTGCGACGCACCGCGTTCACGGAACTGAGCTTCGACGGCCGGCATTGGTCGCTTGCGGACTCTGCGGGGTTGCGAGCGGGGGTGAAAGTCGCCCTGGATTTCCAATTTTCGCTGCTCCTGTGCCTGACCGAAGCGCGTCGTGTGCGACGCTGGGTCTGGCTCGACCGGAGCACTCTGCCGGAGCGCTGGCAGGATCTGCGCCGTGCGGTATATTCGCGCGCCCCGCTGGCCGGCCCGGTTGCCGAGTCCCGGCAGCCAGCGGCATCCGGCTCGCACCATCCTCTTTCATGACAGCCTCTCCACCGCCCGTGCCGCCCGACACCGGCTTGACCGATGCGCCCCCTGCAGAGGTGAGGCCCGGGGAGGTCGACTTTCAACTGGTCCAGCGCACGATCGCAGGCGATCAGAAGGCTTTCGAACTGCTCGTCATCAAGTACCAGCGCCGGATCGAACGGCTCATCGGCCGCATGGTGCGCGACGTGAACCTGGTAGAGGACATCGCGCAGGAGACCTTCATCCGCGCCTACCGCGCCCTGCACCAGTTCAGGGGCGAGGCGCAGTTTTACACCTGGCTCTACCGCATCGCCGTCAATACCGCCAAGAAGGCCCTGGTGGACATGAAACGCGATCCGACCGTTTCTGAGAGCGCATTGCGTTCGTCTTCTGAGGACGAGGATGAAACTTACCGGCCCGGAAACGAACCAATCAGCGACGAGACGCCCGAATCCGTCATGGCCGCCAACGAAATCGCGGCCGCCGTCGAAGCTGCAATGGAAGCGCTGCCGGCCGAGCTGCGGCAGGCGGTGACCTTGCGCGAGATCGAAGGCATGAGCTACGAAGAGATCGCCGAGGTGATGAATTGTCCGATCGGTACCGTACGCTCGCGGATTTTCCGGGCCCGCGAAGCTATTTCGGCAAGGGTCAAGCCGCTGCTGGACAACCAGTCCGGCAAGCGTTGGTAAGCAGGTGAATGAAATGAAGCACACAAGCACAGTCCATGAACAGATTTCCGCGCTGGCCGACGGCCATCTGCGGGACGACGAGTTCGCACAGGTGATCGAGAAGGTCTGCACGGACGACGATCTGCGCGCGACCTGGCATACCTATCATCTGGTCGGGGAAGTGTTGCGTTCCGGCGTGCACTCCGCCTGCAGCGATACCTCGGTGTTCCTGTCGCGGCTCCAGCAGCGGCTGGCGGCCGAGCCGTCCGCCCCGATGCTGGCGCCCGAGGTGGTAAAGCCCGTCGTGCACCATGTCGAGGCCGCCAACGAACCGGTGTTCCGATGGAAGCTCGTGGCCGGTGCGGCATCGCTGGCGGCTGCAGCGGCCATCGGTTGGAACTGGATTGGGAGCACCGGCCCGCAGCCGGCCGCTGCGCAACTGGCGCAACAGCAAGGCTCGAGTTCGGTGCTCGCTGCGTCGAATTCTTCGCAGCAGACGCCCTCCAACCTCGCGCCGATGCGGGTCATCGTCGGAAATGGCAATCCGCAGGTCATGCTGCGTGATCCGCGGCTGGATCAGTTGCTCGAAGCGCACCAGCAAGCGGGCGGTGCCTCGCAGATGCCTTCCGGCTTCCTGCGCAACGCCACCTTCGATGGGCCATCGCGTTGATCACGCGTCTGCAGCCCTTGCAATGACCGTTCCGATGCCGATTTCCGCGCGTGGTGCTGTGGTTCTCGTTGCCGCGCTTTGCGTGGCACAGGCCGTGATGGCTCAGAACCGGGCGCCCTCGCCGTCAGTGAAGAGTTCGGTCAGCCCAGCCGGCGGCGAGACGCCGACCTTGGGCGTGGTCGAATGGTTGCAGCGTATGCATGCCGCTTCGCGGCAGCGTTCTTACGTCGGAACTTTCGTTGTATCGGCACCCGCCGGCAGTCTGTCGAGTGCCCGCATCTGGCATGTGTGCGAGGGTGACCTCCAGATGGAGCGCATTGAGGCCTTGTCTGGGCCGCCGCGCTCAACCTTCAGGCGCAACGACCACGTGATGACCTTTCTGCCTGAGACGAAGGTCGTGAAGAGCGAGAAGCGCGAAAACCTCGAGCTGTTCCCGAACCTGCTCGGTACCCCCGACTCCTCCATCGGCGACCTCTACGGTGCACGCGTGCTGGGCAAGGACCGCGTCGCGGGCTTCGATGCCGACGTGGTGCAGTTGGAGCCGCGCGACGGGCTGCGTTTCGGCTACCGCGTCTGGAGCGAGCGCCGATCGGGCTTGGTGGTGAAGCTGCAGACCATCGACGGTGAGAACCGCGTAATCGAACAGTCCGCATTTTCCGAACTTCAGCTCGACCCGCCGGTCAAAGCGCAAGCCCTTGCACAGATGATGGGCAGCACCGCGGGTTATCGCGTAGAGAAATCCGAGCTCGAGCGCACCACGGCCACGAAAGAGGGGTGGTCGCTGCGCGCGCCCATCGCCGGCTTCAAGCCGGTCAGCTGCTATCGGCGTCCCGCGGGGGTTGCAGGAAGCGCTGCGCAGGGGCACACGATGCAGTGGACTTTTTCCGATGGCCTTGCGTCGGTCTCGCTGTTCGTCGAGCCTTACGACGCGCAGCGCCAGCCGCGGGAAGTCCTGCTGGCGCTCGGCGCCACCTACACGCTGACGCGCCGGCTGCCGGGCAAGGATGGCGACTGGTGGCTGACTGCCGTCGGAGAAGTGCCGCCGCAAACGCTCGATGCGTTTGCGCAAAGTCTTGTTCGCGCACGTTGAGTCGCCATATTGATCGTTGTTGTTTACAGGTCTCTCAAACGAAGGAAACCGATGATGTTCAAGTTCGAGAAGAACAAAATCCGTTCATTCCTGATGGCCGGCGTGCTTGCGCTGGCCTCCGGCGCTGCGCTGCTGCCCGTCGCGCCCGCGCATGCGCAAGCCCGTGTTCTCCCGGATTTCACCGATCTGGTCGATCAGGTCGGACCTTCGGTGGTCAATATCCGGACCGTCGAAAAGGTGGCGCAGCGCAGCGGCAACGCCGATATGGACGAGGAGATGCAGGAATTCTTCCGCCGCTTCTTCGGCCAGCCGATGCCGAACATTCCGCGCCAGGGGCCGCGTCCGAACCGGCCCCAGCAGCCTCAGGAAGAAGAGCGCCCGCGCGGCGTGGGTTCCGGCTTCATCCTGACGACCGACGGTTTCGTCATGACCAACGCGCACGTCGTTGATGGCGCATCCGAGGTGCTGGTGACGCTTGTCGACAAGCGCGAATTCAAGGCCAGGCTGATCGGCGCGGACAAGCGCACCGACGTTGCGGTCGTGAAGATCGAGGCAACCGGTCTGCCGGCGGTCAAGGTCGGTGACATCTCCAGGCTGCGCGTCGGCGAATGGGTGATGGCCATCGGCTCGCCCTTCGGTCTCGAGAACACCGTGACTGCGGGCATCGTGAGCGCCAAGCAGCGCGACACCGGCGACTATTTGCCTTTCATCCAGACGGACGTCGCCATCAACCCCGGCAACTCGGGCGGCCCGTTGATCAACATGCGCGGTGAAGTGGTCGGGATCAACAGCCAAATCTACTCGCGCTCGGGCGGCTTCATGGGCATCTCGTTCTCGATCCCGATCGACGAAGCGATCCGCGTAAGCGACCAGCTGCGCGCGAACGGCCGCGTTTCGCGCGGACGCATCGGCGTGCAGATCGACCAGGTCACGAAGGACGTGGCCGAATCCATCGGCCTTGGGAAGGCGCAGGGTGCCTTGGTGCGCGGGGTCGAGGCCGGCTCGCCGGGCGAGAAGGCCGGCATCGAGCCGGGCGACATCATCACCAAGTTCGACGGCAAGGCCATCGAGAAGCCCAGCGATCTGCCGCGCCTCGTGGGCAATACCAAGCCCGGCACCAAGAGTTCGCTCACCGTGTTCCGTCGCGGCAATTCGCGCGATCTCGCCGTGACGATCGCGGAGATCGAGCCCGACAAGCCCGTCAAGCGGGCGGCCGAAAAAGAGGAGCCCGCAGCCAAGCCGCAGGCATCTGCCGCCGCCAAGTCCATGGGGCTCGCGGTCAGCGACCTCACCGAGGCGCAGAAGAAGGAGCTCAAACTCAAAGGCGGCGTGAAGATCGACACCGCCACCGACGCGGCCACGCGGGCTGGTCTGCGCGAGGGAGATATCGTGCTGGCCATCAACAACACCGAGGTGGCCAACGCCAAGGAGTTCGAAGCCGCACTGGTGAAGGCAGACAAGACCAAGCCGGTCAGCGTGCTGTTCCGCCGCGGCGACTGGGCGCAATATGCCTTGATCCGGCCTTCACGCTGATCTGGCGCTTGGCGTCAAGTGGCCCCACCCGGCACTCGGGTTTGGGGCTTTTTTTCGGCCGCTTTCGCATTCTGGCAACCGCCGAAACAAAATTTTTTTGGCACCTCGAGGCCCTTAAATTAGTTTGCGGTTACTAACTTATAAGGAGGCTAATGATGATTTTCAGTAGAATACGGCCTCATCGGCCAGAGGTCGACGCATAAGCCGGACAGGCTTCTTCACGATGCGAGATTCCTCTCGGCCGTCCACCGATGCTCCACAGATCGCCCACAAGTTGTTAAGAAATCGATCCACCGATTCTGTGGATAAGTTGTTTATAAGTTCCATGTTGCTGACCTGCAACGACCGTTCCGGGGCCTTGGCCTGTCTGTACGCGCCCCCCTTTTTGCCTACAATGAAGTTCCAACTACTGCAGTTGCCATTGCTTGTTGGTTCAGGGCGCGTCTCTTGCGGACGCGCCCTTTTTTCTTGCCTGTCGCCTTCTGCGCACGAGCCAATTCAAGTACTTAAGCGTTCCCGTTGATGAATCACATCAGAAACTTTTCGATCATTGCGCACATCGATCATGGCAAGTCAACGCTTGCAGACCGCTTGATCCAGCGCTGCGGCGGGCTCGCCGAACGCGAGATGGAGGCGCAAGTGCTCGACTCGATGGACATCGAGAAGGAGCGTGGGATAACCATCAAGGCACAGACCGCCGCATTGCACTACAAGGCGCGCGATGGGCAGGTCTACAACCTCAATCTGATCGACACGCCGGGCCATGTCGACTTCTCTTATGAAGTGAGCCGCTCGCTGTCGGCATGCGAAGGCGCACTGCTCGTCGTCGACGCGAGCCAGGGCGTCGAAGCGCAGACCGTTGCCAACTGCTACACCGCGCTCGATCTCGGCGTCGAGGTGGTGCCGGTGCTCAACAAGATGGATCTGCCACAGGCTGATCCCGACAACGCGAAATCCGAAATCGAAGACGTGATCGGCATCGATGCGACCGATGCGATCCCGTGCTCGGCGAAGACCGGCATGGGCATCGACGAGATTCTCGAAGCCATCGTGGCCAAGGTGCCGGCGCCGCGAGGCAACCCCGACGCAGCATTGCGGGCGATGATCGTCGACAGTTGGTTCGACGCGTATGTGGGCGTCGTGATGCTCGTGCGCGTGGTCGACGGTCGCCTCGCGAAAGGCGAACGCATCAAGATGATGGCGTCGGGTGCGACCTACAACGCCGACAACCTCGGCGTGTTCACTCCGGCGACCGAAGTTCGCCAATCGCTCGAAGCGGGCGAGGTGGGCTTCATCATCGCCGGCATCAAGGAGTTGCAGGCGGCGAAGGTGGGCGACACGGTCACGCTGATCAAGGCCGGGACGGGCGGCGCGGCCGCCACGGCCACCGAGGCCTTGCCCGGCTTCAAGGAAATCCAGCCGCAGGTGTTCGCCGGCCTCTACCCGACGGAAGCCAGCGAGTACGACTCGCTGCGCGACGCGCTCGAGAAGCTCAAGCTCAACGATTCCTCGCTGCACTACGAGCCGGAGGTATCGCAGGCGCTGGGCTTCGGCTTCCGTTGCGGCTTTCTCGGCCTGCTGCACATGGAGATCGTGCAGGAGCGGCTCGAGCGCGAGTTCGACCAGGACCTCATCACGACCGCGCCCAGCGTGGTCTACCAGGTCATGAAGAACGACGGCGAAGTGATCATGGTCGAGAACCCGTCCAAGATGCCCGACGTCGGCAAGATGTCGGAGATCCGCGAGCCGATCGTCACCGTGCATCTGTACATGCCGCAAGAGTACGTCGGCGCCGTGATGACGCTGGCCAACCAGAAGCGCGGCGTCCAGATGAACATGGCCTACCACGGCCGGCAGGTCATGTTGACCTACGAGATGCCGCTCGGCG
Organism: Variovorax sp. LjRoot175; assembly: GCF_964253805.1. Taxonomy (NCBI): domain Bacteria; kingdom Pseudomonadati; phylum Pseudomonadota; class Betaproteobacteria; order Burkholderiales; family Comamonadaceae; genus Variovorax; species Variovorax sp. LjRoot175. The sequence continues at coordinate 1,468,676 of NZ_CAXURY020000001.1, forward strand.
AGATCGTGCTGGACTTCTTCGACAAGCTGAAGTCGGTCAGCCGGGGCTACGCGTCGATGGACTACGAGTTCAAGGAATACCGCGCCTCGGATGTCGTGAAGGTCGACATCCTGCTCAACGGCGAGAAGGTCGATGCGCTGTCGATCATCGTGCACCGCAGCCAGAGCCAGTACCGCGGCCGGGCGGTCGTTTCCAAGATGCGCGAGATCATCAGCCGCCAGATGTTCGACGTCGCGATCCAGGCCGCCATCGGGGCCAACATCATCGCGCGTGAGACAATCAAGGCGCTGCGCAAGAACGTGCTTGCCAAGTGCTACGGCGGCGATATCACCCGCAAGAAGAAGCTGCTCGAGAAGCAGAAAGCGGGCAAAAAAAGAATGAAGCAGATCGGCTCGGTCGAGGTCCCGCAAGAGGCCTTCCTCGCCATCCTGCAAGTCGAAGACTAAGAAGAATGGCATTCCTCACCTCCCTGATCCTCGCGGCTTTCGTCGGCTATATCGGTGCCTGGTACTTCGGCGCGGTCGAAGGCAACTTTGCGCTGCTGCTGTTCCTGGCCACCGTCGTCACCGGCCTCTACTGGCTGGCGGAGCGCTTCTATTTCCTGCCGAAGCGCCGGCAGGCAGCCGATGCGCTGGATGCATCGCTGGCCCAGCGCCGCGAAGAGCTGGCTCGCCAGGGCATCACGCAGGTCGACACCGTGGACACCAAGGCACGCGAGCGTCTGGTCATGCAGCCGTGGTGGCTCGACTGGACCGCGGGCCTGTTCCCGGTGATCCTGGCCGTGTTCCTGCTGCGTTCCTTCCTGTTCGAACCCTTCAAGATTCCTTCGGGCTCGATGATGCCGACCCTGCTCACCGGCGACCTGATCCTGGTGAACAAGTTCACCTACGGCCTGCGGCTGCCGGTCATCAACACCAAGATGACCGACGGCACGCCGCCGGCGCGCGGTGACGTGATGGTGTTCCGCTACCCGCCCAAGCCGAGCATGGACTACATCAAGCGCGTGATCGGCGTGCCCGGCGACGAGGTGGCCTACCTCAATAAGAAGCTCACCATCAATGGCCAGCCGGTCAACAAGCAGCCGGTGCCCGACTATTTCGACGAGGAGGCGATGCGCTACCTCAAGCAGTATTCCGAGAACCTGGGCGGCAAGGAGCACAGGCTGCTCAACGACGACACTCGACGCGCGGGACTCTCGGAGGTCGAGATCATGGCGTTCCCGAATCAGGAAAATTGCCGCTACAGTGTCGAGGGCGTGGTGTGCAAGGTGCCCGCGGGCCAGTATTTCATGATGGGCGACAACCGCGACAATTCGCTCGACTCGCGCTATTGGGGTTTCGTTCCGGACAAGAACATCGTGGGCAAGGCCTTCTTCGTCTGGATGAATTTCGGCAATCTCAAGCGCATCGGCGGATTCCAATAATCGAGCTTTTCATTCGAGGGATAGAGGGCATGAGAGCAAGAAGTCAATCCAAACGGGGTCAGCGCGGCATCTCGTTCATCGGGCTGCTGTTCGTCGCGGGCGTGCTGGCCTGCCTGGGCGTGGTTGCCGCGCAGGTGATCCCGACCCTGATCGAATACCAGGCGATCGACAAGGCCGCCAACAAGGCCAAGGAAGGCACGACGGTGCCCGAAGTCCGTGCCATCTTCGATCGTGCGCAGGCCATCGACGACTTCAAATCGGTCACCGGCAAGGACCTCGACGTGCAGAAGGTCGGCGACAAGGTCGTGGTGTCTTATTCCTACGAGCGCGAAATTCATCTGTTTGGCCCGGCTTTCCTGCTGCTGAAATACAAGGGCCAGTCCCGCTAGGATGAAACGCCCCCACGCCCACGCCCACGCCGGCCCGGCGTCGACCGCACTGTGAACGAAGGTGGTCTTGCCGCGTTGCAGGCGCGCCTCCAGCATTCGTTCTCGGACGCGCGGCTGCTCCAGCTTGCGCTGACGCATCGCAGCTTTTCGGCCGACCACAACGAGCGGCTCGAGTTCCTGGGCGATTCGGTGCTGAACCTGGCCGTCGCCCACCTTCTCTACGAGCGCCTGTCGGAATTGCCCGAAGGCGATCTCTCCCGCGTGCGGGCCAACCTGGTCAAGCAGGAGACGCTGCACCAACTGGCGCTCAAGCTCGCGCTGTCCCCTCTGCTGCGGCTCGGCGAGGGCGAGGCGCGCTCGGGTGGCCCGAACCGGCCCTCGATCCTGGCCGACGCGCTCGAGGCCCTGATCGGCGCCGTCTACCTCGACGCCGGCTATGGCCCGGCGCAGGCGCTGGTGCGCCGGCTCTACGAATCGGTGGCGATCACGCCGCGCATGGAGGCGGTGGCCAAGGACCCGAAGACCGAATTGCAGGAATGGCTGCAGGGTCAGAAAATGAAGCTGCCGGTCTATCGCGTGGTCGGCACGCTGGGCGCGGCGCACAAACAGACTTTCGATGTCGAATGCGCGGTGCCCGATCTGGGCCTCAGCGAACGCGGCATCGGCGGCTCGCGCCGCGCCGGTGAGCAGGCCGCCGCGGCGGCCATGTTGATCCGGCTCAAGGCGCGCGGCGCGGCAAAGGCACCCCAATGAACGACCCCATCGATTCCATCACCATACCCCCCGCGGAGGGCGAGGACGCCGCGGGGCCGAATCCTTCGCAGCGCTGCGGCCTGGTGGCCATCGTCGGCAAGCCCAACGTCGGCAAGTCGACCTTGCTGAACGCGCTGGTTGGCCAGAAGATCAGCATCACCTCGCGCAAGGCGCAGACCACGCGCCACCGCATCACCGGCATGCGCACGCTGGGGTCGACGCAGTTCGTCTTCGTCGATACGCCTGGCTTCCAGACGCTGCACGCCAACGCGCTCAATCGGTCCCTCAACAAGACGGTGGTGGGCGCGGTGTCGGACGTGGACCTGATCCTGTTCGTGGTGGAAGCCGGCAGCTTCACGCCGGCCGACGAACGCGTGCTCAAGCTGCTCGGCGCCGGCATTCCGACGGTGCTGATCGCCAACAAGCTCGACAACGTGCATCGCCGGGGCGACATCGCGCCTTGGTTGCAGACGATGCAGCAGAAACACGCCTTCGCCGAGTTCGTCCCCATGTCGGCCAAGAACCCGAAGGACATCGAGCGCCTGTTCGGCATTTGCGAAAAGTACCTGCCCGAGCAGGCTTGGTGGTATGCCGAAGACGAACTCACCGATCGCAGCGAACGCTTCCTCGCGAGCGAGCTGGTGCGCGAAAAGCTGTTCCGCCTCACCGGCGACGAGCTGCCCTACACCTCGACCGTCGTGATCGACAAGTTCGAGGAAGAGCCGCCTGCGCGCAAGGGCCAGAAGCGCCTGCTGCGGATCGCCGCCACGATCGTCGTCGAGCGCGACGGCCACAAGGCGATGGTGATCGGCGACAAGGGCGAACGCATCAAGCGCATCGGCACCGAGACGCGGCAGGAGCTCGAGAAGCTGGCGGATGCCAAGGTGTTCCTGGAACTCTGGGTCAAGGTGCGTTCCGGGTGGGCGGACGACGAGGCTCGCGTCCGCTCCTTCGGCTACGAGTGAGTCATCCGTTGGCCAGCGTGGGAGGCTGAGATGGCCGCCGCGCACCGCATTTCGCACGAGCCGGCCTACGTGCTCCACCGCTACGACTGGAGCGAGTCCAGCCTGATCCTCGAGGTCTTCACCCGCCATCACGGCCGCATCGCGCTGGTGGCGAAAGGCGCCAAGCGGCCCAGTTCCAACTTTCGCCCGGTGCTGCTGCCGCTGCAGCCGCTGCAGCTTTCCTACGGCGGCGACGCCGAGATCCGCACGCTCAAGGCCGCCGAATGGATGGGCGGCCACGTGATGCCGACCGGCGAGGCCCTGCTGTCGGGCTACTACCTCAACGAGCTCCTGCTGCGCTTGCTGGCCCGGGACGACGCGCACGAGGCGCTGTTCGACGCCTATGCCGGTGCGGTGCAGGTGCTGGCGGGCGACCATGCGGACGCCCAGGCCGCCACCCAGGCGGCGGCGCTGCGCGCCTTCGAGCTTCTGCTGCTGCGCGAGGTCGGACTGCTGCCGGCGCTCGATGCCCAGACCCTCACGCTGGCGCCGCTGCAGGCCGAGATGCGCTACACCCTGGTGCCCGAAGCGGGCCTGCGCCAGGCTGCCGACGACGAAGCCGCGTTGAGCGGCGCCGAATGGCAGTCCTTGGAGCGCGCGCTCGGGGACCGAGCGCCGTTCCCCGCCACGCTGCGCCTGGTCGCCCTGATGAACGCCGGCACCAACAGTGCCTTGCGCAACCAGCTGCGCACGCTGCTCAACTACCATTGCGGCGTGAGCATGCTGCGCACGCGCCAGATGATGAGAGATTTGCAAGCCCTATGAGCACTTCCCTGTCGATCAATCTCAACAAGGTTGCGCTGGTGCGCAACACCCGGCATCTCGGGATCCCGAGCGTGCTCTTCGCCGCTGCGCTGTGCCTGGACGCCGGCGCGCACGGCATCACCGTGCACCCCAGGCCGGACGAACGCCACATCCGCCCGCGGGACGTGCATGACCTCTCGGGGCTGCTGGCCAAGGACTGGCCGCAGGCCGAGTTCAACATCGAGGGCAACCCTTTCCACAACCTGATGGATTTCGTGCGCGAGCTGCGCCCGCACCAGGCCACTTTCGTGCCCGACAGCGAAACCCAGTCGACCAGCGACCACGGCTGGAATTTTCCTTACGACGCCGAGCGACTGCGCCCACTGATCGCCGAAACCAAGGCGCTGGGCGTTCGCGTGAGCCTGTTCATGGATCCGGAGCCCGACATGATGGCGGCGGCCAAGGCGGCCGGCGCCGATCGCATCGAGCTCTACACCGAAGGCTATGCCTCCTCGCGCGGCACTTCCAGGGCGGATGCCGTGCTGCAACTCTACGTGCAGGCGGCGCGCGCCGCGCAGGCCGCCGGTCTCGAAGTCAACGCCGGTCACGACCTGAGCCGGGACAACCTCACGGAATTCCTGCGGGCCGTGCCCAACGTGCGCGAGGTCTCGATTGGCCATGCCTTCGTTTCGGACGCCTTAGAGCTCGGCTACGCCGCGGCCACCAAGGACTATCTGCGCTGCATCCAAGAGGCTACGTAAATGGGCCCCCACGCTCGTCACTTCGTGTACTCGCTGCCCCCCGAGGGGGCGCTCAGCACCCTTCGGGCGGCCGGGCGGGTGCTGAAATGATTTACGGCATCGGCACCGACATCTGCGACATCCGCCGCATCGAGGCGACCTTCGAGCGCCAGGGCGAGCGTTTCGCGCAGCGTGTGCTGAGCGACGCCGAGCTCGAAGTCTGGCGCGCGCGCAGCGCCCGCTGGCCGAAGCGCGGATTGCGCTACCTGGCCACACGCTTTTCCGCCAAGGAGGCTTTCAGCAAGGCCATCGGCAAGGGCATGCGCATGCCGATGAGCTGGCGGCTGTGCGAGATCGCGAACCAGCGCAGCGGCAAGCCCGTGATCGTGCTCCACGGCGTGCTGAAGGAGTGGTTCGAGGCCGAGCATCTGACGGCGCACGTGACCGTGACCGACGAGACCGACTACGCGGCGAGCTTCGTCGTGGTCGAACGCAAGAAATGACGGCCAACAACGTACTGCATGCCCCGCTGATCATCGACGTCGCGGGCACCGAACTGAACGCGGCCGATCGCCGCCGTCTTGCGCATCCGCTGGTGGGCGGCGTGATCCATTTCGCACGCAACTGGCAGGACCGCGCACAGATGAGCGCCCTCAATGCCGAGATCAAGGCACTCCGGCCCGACATCCTCATTTGCGTCGATCACGAGGGCGGCCGCGTGCAGCGCTTTCGCAGCGACGGCTTCACGCGGCTGCCGTCCATGCGCGTGCTGGGGGAACTTTGGATGAGCGAACCCTTGCGCGCCGCCCAGGTTGCGGTCGCCTGCGGCCATGTGCTTGCGGGCGAGCTCCGCGCCTGCGGCGTCGACTTCAGTTTCACGCCCGTGCTCGATCTGGATTACGGCGAAAGCAGCGTGATCGGCGATCGCAGCTTCCATCGCGATCCGCGCGTCGTCGCGCTGCTCGCGCGAAGCCTGGCGCATGGACTTTTGCAAGCGGGCATGGCCAATTGCGGCAAGCATTTCCCCGGCCATGGTTTCGTCAAGGCCGACTCGCATGTCGCGATTCCAATAGACCGGCGCAGCCTCAAGGCTATCCTGGCCGACGACGCACGCCCCTATGACTGGTTGAACGGCACGCTCGGGGCGGTGATGCCGGCGCACGTGATCTACCCCAAGGTCGATGCCCGGCCCGCAGGTTTTTCGTCGAAATGGCTGCAGCAGATCCTGCGCGCCAAGCTGGGGTTCGATGGCGCCGTGTTCAGCGACGACCTCAGCATGGAGGCCGCACGTCATATCGAGGGCGAGCTGCTGAGCTACACCGAAGCGGCGCTCGCCGCGCTCGAGGCCGGCTGCGACCTCGCGCTGCTGTGCAATCAGAGCGTGAGCGAGAGCACGGTGCTCGACGAAGTGCTCGATGGCTTCGCCGCTGCCCGACGCAGCGGCCGCTGGCAGCCGGATGCGGCCAGCGAGGCGCGCCGGCGCAGCCTCCTGCCACGTGCACCGGCGCTCGATTGGGGCGCGCTCATGCAGTCGCCGGCCTACCGGCGCGCCGCGGCGATGCTTCCGCGTCCCTAGACTTCGGGCGACCAGAGCCGCTGGCCACCGCTTTCGAGGTGCGTCAGATAGAGGCGCAGGTCGAACTCGAGTTGGTGATAGTCCGGCTCCATGTGGGCGCAGAGCTGATAGAAGGCCTTGTCATGCTCGCGCTCCTTCAGGTGCGCCAGCTCGTGCACGACGATCATGCGCAGCCATTCGATCGGCACCTCCTTGAACAGGCTCGCAACCCGGATCTCGCGCTTTGCCTTGAGCTTGCTGCCCTGCACGCGCGAGATGGTCGTGTGGGTGCCGAGCGCGTTGCGGATCACGTGCAGCTTGTTGTCGAAAGCCACCTTGGACAGCGGTTCGGCATTGCGCAGAAACTCGTTCTTGAGGCCGCTCACGTAGTCGTAGAGCGCGCGGTCGGTGCGGATATCGTGCACGCCGCCGTAGCGCTTCAGCAGCAAGTCGCCGAGCCTGCCCTGTGCGACGAGATGCTCGACCTGGGCGCGCAGGTCTGCGGGGTAGGCGGAAAGGTATTTCATGCAGCGGCGTAGGCCAGCCCGGCGGCTACGCCACCGAACAGATCGCCTTCGATGATCTTCGTGCCCGGGAACGCGTGTCGCAGCGCGCTCTGGAACGGGCTCAGCGCCGATGACCCGCCCGTCAGATAGATGGCGTCGAGCGTGTCACCCGTCGCGCCGCCTTGCTTCACGCATTCGCGCGCGCAGGAAACCACGTTGTCGAGCAGCGCTGCCAGGTGCCTGGCCATGCCGTTCGCCGTGAGGGCAGCGCCCAGATCCACCTCCGCGAAGAACAGATCGATGGCCACGTTGTCGTTCGTCGTGGACGTTCGAATCTTGGCTTCTTCCACCTCGCTGGCGATGCGATGCCCTTGCCGGTCCACCAGCACGCTCATGAGCCTGTCGTGCAGCTGCGTGTCGAGGTAGTTGATGCGCAACTCCTGGACCTGCCGGATCGCCTTCGGCGCATAGAGCCAGTTGATCAGGTGCCAGGAAGACAAGTCGAAGAAGGTCCTGCTCGGCACTTCGCGGCCTTGCGGGCCGATGTGCCGGAAACCGAAATGCGGCATCACGCATTCGACGCTGAGCCGCTGGTCGAAATCGGTGCCGCCGATGTGCACGCCCGTGGTGGCCAGCACGTCGCTGGAGCGATCTGCCTTCGCCATGCGTTCGGGACCGAGACGCACCACCGTGAAGTCGGAGGTGCCACCGCCGATGTCGACGATCAGCACCAGCGATTCACGGGTGACGCGCCGCTCGTAATCGAAAGCGGCCGCGATCGGTTCGTACTGAAATCCGACTTCGCCCAGACCGGCGCTTTGCGCGGCTCGGCGCAGCGTGGCCTCCGCCTCGCGGTCGCGCGCGGCATCGTCGTCGACGAAATGCACCGGCCGACCGATCACGACCCGTGCAGGCTCGACGCCGAGCTGCCGCTGGGCGCGCGTCGCAAGTTCCGACAGGAAGAGCGCGATGATTTCCTCGAAGCTGACCCGCTGGTTGTCGATCTCGGTCTGATCCTGCATCAGGGAGCTGCCGAGCAGGCTCTTCAGCGAGCGCATCAAGCGGCCTTCGGTGCCGGCGAGGTAGAGCGAAATCGCTTCGCGCCCGAAATGCGTGCTGCGGTCTTCGGTATTGAAGAAGACGGCCGTCGGGATCGTCGTCGCCGACCCTTCCACCGGCAGCATGCGGGCAAGTCCGCTTCCCGCCACGCAGGCGACCGCGGAATTGGATGTGCCGAAGTCGATGCCGATGACGGGCGCAGGCGTCTTCAAGATTCCCGGCGCAAGGCAGGAAACAGGATCACGTCGCGGATGCTCGGCGAGTCGGTCAGGAGCATCATCAGGCGGTCGATGCCGATGCCGCAGCCGCCGGTGGGCGGCATGCCGTATTCCAGCGCGCGCACGAAGTCGTGGTCGTAGAACATCGCCTCGTCGTCGCCGCTGTCCTTGGCCGTGACCTGCGCATTGAAGCGCGCGGCCTGGTCTTCTGCGTCGTTGAGCTCGCTGAAGCCGTTGCCGAATTCGCGGCCCGTGATGTAGAGCTCGAAGCGCTCCGTCACCTCGGGGCGCTCGTCGTTGGCGCGCGCCAGTGGCGAGATCTCTGTCGGGTGCTCCATGATGAAGGTCGGCTGCCAGAGCTTTTCTTCCACGGTCTCCTCGAAGTACATCACCTGCAGGCTCGCCAGGCTGCGCTGCGAGAGCTTGCCCTTCTCTTCGGTCAGGCCGAGCTTGCGCAGCGCGTTGACCAGCCAGGCGGCGTCGTCGACGTTCGCGCCCGCCTCCGTGTGCTTCAGGATCGCCTCGCGGATCGTGAGCCGCTCGAAGGGTTGGCTCAGGTCGACCGGCTTGCCCTGGTACTCGAGCTCGAGCTTGCCCACGGTCTTCTGCGCGATCGTGCGGATCAGCGTTTCGGTGAAGTCCATCAGGTCGCGGTAGTTCCAGTAGGCCGCGTAGAACTCCATCATCGTGAACTCGGGGTTGTGCCGCACCGAGATGCCTTCGTTGCGGTAGCTCCGGTTGATCTCGAACACGCGCTCGAAGCCGCCGACGATCAGCCGCTTCAGGTAGAGCTCGGGCGCGATGCGCAGGAACATCTCCTGATCGAGCGCGTTGTGGTGCGTCTTGAAGGGCTTGGCGTTGGCGCCGCCCGGGATCGGGTGCAGCATCGGCGTCTCGACCTCGAGGAAGTCGTTGGCCACCATGAATTCGCGCAGCGCGCTCACAGCGCGGCTGCGCGCCGCGAAGCGCTCGCGTGCCGTCTCGTCGGTGATCAGGTCGACGTAGCGCTGGCGGTACTTCTGCTCCTGGTCGGCCATGCCGTGGAACTTGTCGGGCAGCGGCCGCAGGCTCTTGGTCAGCAGGCGCAGCTTCGTGACCTTGACCGAGAGCTCGCCGGTGCGGGTCTTGAAGGCCGAGCCTTCGGCGCCGACGATGTCGCCCAGGTCCCAGTGCTTGAATTCGGCGTAGGCCTCCTCGCCGACGGCGTCGCGCGTGATGTAGAGCTGGATGCGGCCGGTCGCGTCCTGCACGGTCGCGAAGCTGGCCTTGCCCATCACCCGCTTGAGCATCATGCGGCCCGCCACGCTGACAGCGACCGGCGTGGCTTCGAGCACTTCGGCGGCCGTTTCGCCATGCGTTGCAACGAGCGCGGCTGCGCGATCGGCGGGCTTGAAGTCGTTCGGGAACGCGACCCCCTTGCCTTCGGCCTGCGCGGCGCGCAGCGCCTTCAGCTTTTCGCGCCGTTCGGCGATGAGCTGGTTGTCGTCGGTGGCAGGGGCGGGAACGGGGGAGGTCGGAGCGTCGGACATGGAAGAGGAATAGAGGCGCGGGCGGCTGCGCGCGCAACCCGCCATTTTAGCCGGCCGACCCTCGCCCTCGCGCTATGGAATGAAGAGCGGACTACTTGGTGATGCCGGTGCGCCCGAGCAGGTCGCTGACCAGTTCCAGCCGCATGAGCGGGCTGTCGAGCTCCATCAGGCGCTGCTTGAGTTCCGGCTGTACCGGCAGCAGCTCGCACCAGCGGTTGGCCACCCAGCCGCAATCGTCGAAGCGGTAGGGCGGCGTGATCGGCAGCCGGACGTTCTCGTTGCCCTCCATGCGGCGCCGCTCCTCGAGCGTCTGGACCAGGCGGCGCAGCGCTTCGGCCGTCGGCTGCAAGTCCTCGGGGACAGCGAGCGCAACGTCATCGGACACCGCCTCGACATCGGCCGTCCACAGCCCGTGCTTGTGGAGCTCGCTGGAAAGCACGCGAAAGCGGTGCGTGCCCACGCATTCGATCTGCATCAGGCCGGCCTGGGGCGCGTCGAATTCCCGGATGACGGCGAGCGTGCCGAGCGTGGCGAAGCTTTCGGCTTCTGCGCCCGCCCTGCGAACCTCCGAGCCCTGCGTGAGGCTGACCACGCCGAAGGGGGCGCCTGCCTTGTGGCACTTGCCGATCATGTCGAGATAGCGCACCTCGAAGATGCGCAACGGCAAGAGGCCGCCGGGGAACAGCACCGTAGCGAGGGGAAAGAGGGGAAGCGAATGCAGAAGGGGTTGAGTCGTCATCGATGAACCTTGCGTGGCTATCATCGCATTCCGTCCACGACCGCGCGCCATGCTCTACCAGATCCCCTCGTTCCTGCTCGACGTGATCGTCGGCCTCCTCGGCGGCGCCTGCCTGCTGCGTCTCTACATGCAGTACCACCGGGTGCCCTTCGGCAATCCGCTGGGGCGCTTCGTGTTCGCCGTCACCGACTGGATCGTGTTGCCGCTGAGGCGCATCGTGCCTTCGGTCAAGCGCTGGGATCTGGCCAGCGCCGTGGCCGCCTGGCTGCTGGTGATGGCCAAGTTCCTGCTGCTCTGGATGCTGATGGGCAGCCTGGGCCGTTGGGCGATCCTGCCGCTGGTGTCGCTCATCGGCCTGCTGCAACTGGCAGTGTCGGGTCTGACTGCCTTGCTGATCGTCTATGCCGTGCTGTCCTGGGTGCCGAATGCATCGTCGATGCTGCAGGATCTGATCGCGCGGCTGGCCGAACCGCTGGTGCGGCCGCTGCGGCGCTTCATTCCGCTGGTGGGTGGCGTCGACCTGTCGCCGCTCGCCGCCATCGTCCTGCTGCAGGTCGGCGCGATCGTTCTCGGCAGCCTGATGGCCACGGCCTTCGGCCTCGGCCGATAGGCCGGCCGCGCTCAGATCACTGCGTCGGCGGGCTGGCGCAGCAGCATCGCAAGCGTGCTTGCGACGGTCTTGCGCAGCTCGCGGCGGTCGCAAATGAAGTCGATCGCGCCCTTGGTCTGCAGGAACTCGGCGCGCTGGAAGCCTTCAGGCAAGGTCACCCGAACCGTCGACTCGATCACGCGCGGTCCGGCAAAGCCGATCAGCGCCTTGGGCTCGGCGATCACGACGTCGCCCACGAAGGCGAAGCCGGCGCTCACGCCGCCCATCGTCGGATCGGTCAGTACGCTGATGTAGGGCAGGCCCTTCTTGGCCAGGCGCGTGAGCGCGGCGTTGGTCTTGGCCATCTGCATCAGCGAGAGCAGGCCTTCCTGCATGCGCGCACCACCGGTCGCGGTGAAGCAGATGAAGGGAACCTTCTGCTCGATCGCGGTCTCGACGCCGCGCACGAAGCGCTCCCCGACCACGCTGCCCATGCTGCCGCCCATGAAGTCGAACTCGAAGCAGGCGACCACGACGTTGATGCTGTGCACCGAGCCGCCCATGACCACGAGCGCGTCGGTCTCGCCGGTGTTCTCCAGCGCTTCCTTGAGCCGCTCGGGGTACTTGCGGCTGTCCTTGAACTTGAGGGCGTCGACCGGCAGCACTTCCTGGCCGACCTCGTAGCGGCCTTCGGAGTCCAGAAAGGCATCGAGCCGCGCGCGCGCGCCGATGCGGTGATGGTGGCCGCAGCTCGGGCACACGTTCTGGTTGTGCTCGAGGTCCGTCTTGTAGAGAACGGTCTCGCAGCTCGGGCATTTGATCCAGAGCCCTTCGGGCATCTGGCGGCGCTCGCTCGGGTCGGTGGGGGCAATCTTGGGGGGAAGCAGTTTTTCAAGCCAGCTCATGGGGGCTCCTTGTGTTGGCGGGATTATCGGCCAGCCGCGTTCTTGGGCGTGGCGGCCGGCAAGGCGTCGAGCGCCTCGCGGATTTCGGCGAGGAATCTGCGTACCCGCGGCACCACCTGGTCGCGCGGCTGGCCCTCGATCAGCTGGATGATGCGGGTGCCGATCACGACCGCATCGGCCGTGGAGCCGACCGCCTGCGCGCTGCGCGCATCGCGGATGCCGAAGCCCACGCCCACCGGCAGCTTCACGTGCTCGCGGATGCGCGGAATCATCCGTCCGACCGCCTCGGTGTCGAGGTGGCCGGCACCGGTCACGCCCTTGAGTGAGACGTAGTAGACATAGCCGGTGGCGATGCGGCCGACCTGTTCCATGCGCTCGCTGGTGCTGGTCGGGGCCAGCAGGAAGATGAGGTCGATGCCGTGCGCCTGAAGCTCGGCGGCGAAGTCTTCGCATTCCTCGGGCGGGTAATCGACCACCAGCAGGCCGTCCACGCCGGCGGCTGCCGCGTCGCGGATGAAGCTGCCCTTGCCGTGCACGCCGTCGTAGCGCTCGACCGGATTGGCGTAGCCCATCAGCACCACCGGCGTGGCGTCGTTTTTCTGCCGGAAAGCGGCCACCATGGCCAGCACCTGCTTCATGCCGATGCCCAGCGCCAGCGCGGCTTCGCCGGCCGCCTGGATCACCGGCCCGTCGGCCATCGGGTCGGAGAAGGGTACGCCGAGCTCGATCACGTCGGCGCCCGCTTCGACCATGCCGTGCATGAGTTCGGGCGTAATGTCGGCAAAGGGAAAACCGGCCGTGACGTAGGGAATCAAAGCTCTGCGGCCGTCTTTTTGAAGGCCTTCGAAGGTGGCGGCGATGCGGCTCATGCCCGGCCTCCCTTCACGCTCAAACCGCGCATCGATGGCCGGTCGTAGAAGTCGACGCCCGAGAGGTCGGCCACCGTGCCGATGTCCTTGTCGCCGCGGCCCGAGAGGTTGACCAGGATCGACTGGTCGGGGCGCATGGTCTTCGCGAGCTTCATCGCGTAGGCGAACGCGTGGCTCGATTCGAGCGCGGGAATGATGCCTTCGGTGCGGCACAGGTAGTGGAAGGCTTCGAGGGCCTCGGCATCGGTGATGCCCACGTATTCGGCGCGGCCGATGTCGGCCAGGTAGGCATGCTCGGGACCGACACCGGGGTAGTCGAGGCCTGCGCTGATGCTGTGGGTCTCGGTGACCTGGCCGTCCTCGTTCTGCAGCAGGTAGGTGCGGTTGCCGTGCAGCACGCCGGGGCTGCCGCGCAGGATCGAGGCCGCGTGCTTGCCGCTGTCCAGGCCTTCGCCCGCCGCTTCCACCCCGATGAGGCGCGTGTCCGCGAAGGGAATGTAGGGATGGAAGATGCCGATGGCATTGCTGCCGCCGCCCACGCAGGCGACCACCACGTCGGGCTGCCGGCCTTCGGCCTCGCCGGTGATGCCCTGGGCCGCCAGCATGGCGGGCATCTGTTCGATGCACTCGGTGCCGATGACGCTCTGGAAGTCGCGCACCATGGTGGGGTAGGGATGCGGGCCGGCGACGGTGCCGATGATGTAGAAGGTGTTCTCGACGTTGGTGACCCAGTCGCGCATCGCTTCGTTGAGCGCGTCCTTCAGTGTCTTGCTGCCCGATTCCACGGGGACCACGGTCGCCCCGAGCAGGTTCATGCGGTAGACGTTGGGGCTCTGGCGCTTGACGTCCTGGCTTCCCATGTAGACCACGCATTCGAGCCCGTAGCGCGCGCAGATGGTGGCGGTGGCCACGCCGTGCTGGCCGGCGCCGGTTTCGGCGATCACACGCGGCTTGCCCATGCGCTTGGCGAGCATGGCCTGGCCGATGGTGTTGTTGACCTTGTGCGCGCCGGTGTGGTTCAGGTCTTCGCGCTTGAGGTAGATCTGCGCGCCGCCCATTTCGCGGCTGGTGCGCGCGGCGTGGTAGATCGGCGAGGGCCGGCCCACGAAGTGCGCGAGTTCGTGATGGAACTCGGCCTGGAACTGCGGGTCGTCCTTGTACTTCGCGTAGGCGTCGCGCAATTCGTTGATCGCGTGGGTCAGCGTTTCGCTGGCGAAGGTGCCGCCGTAGATGCCGAAATGGCCGCTGGCGTCGGGTTGCTGGTAGGTGTTCATGGTCTCGATCGGTGGGGCCGGCTGCCCCCTTCGATCGAGGTCGGCAGCCAGCTAACTGAGGGCATCGGCCGCACGCACGGCGGCCACGAATTCGCGGATCTTCACGGCGTCCTTGATGCCTTTGGAGGCCTCGACGCCGGAGCTCACGTCAACGGACAGCGACTTGGCTGCCGTGCGCAACTGGCGAATGCCATCGCCCACGTTTGCAGGTGTGAGCCCACCACTCAAGACGAGGTGAGCGTCGACGGCGGGTGGAAGATGTGACCAATCGAATGCCTTGCCGCCACCGCCATAGGCTTCGACATGGGCGTCGAGCAGGATGGCGTGGGCGCGGGAGTAATCGGACGCGTATTTTACGAGGTCGAAGCCCGCTCCGGCCGCGCCCAGCGGAATACGGGCCGCGCGCATGAAGCGGTGGGCGCCGCGGCCGCTGGCTTCCCAGCATTGATCGGGCGTCTCGTCGCCATGGAACTGGGCCATGGAACCCGGGACGCCGGCCAGCGAGGCCGCGGCTTGGGCCACAAGCTCGTTGACGAAAAGCAGCACCGGCGTCATGAAGGGCGGCAGCCGCGAGGCCAGCCGGCTGGCGCGTTCCGCCGTCACCGCGCGGGGGCTGGCCGGATAGAGCACGAAACCCACGGCATCGGCACCGGCATCGACCGCGGCATCCACGTCCTGCTCGCGCGTCAGCCCGCAGATCTTGATTCGCGTGCGCGTGGCGGACGGGGCGGAACTCATGGCGGACCATCATACGCAGCGCCGGTGTTCTGCATCGTCGCCTCCGGCGGAAGCCCCCATCCGGCAGCATAGAGCGGCCCCAGGAAGTAGAGGCCGTTCGGCGAAAAAGTCGGAGCGGCCACTACGCGGCTGCGCGCCTCCAGCACGTCGCGCATCCATTCCGGAGGCGCGTCGCCCCGGCCGATGCGCACCAGGCTGCCCATGATGTTGCGGATCATGTGATGCAGGAAGGCGTCAGCCTCGAACTCGAAGTGCCAGCGGCAGCGATCGGCGTCGCCGTGCCGCGTGATGTCGATGCGCCGCAAATCCTTGACCGGCGAACGCGCCTGGCAGGCCGAGGCGCGAAAGGAGCTGAAATCGTGCCGGCCCACCAGCATCGCAGCCGCGGCACGCATCGCGTCGCCGTCGAGTTCGTACATGGACCAGCCCACGCGGCCCGCATCCAGGCTCGGGCGCACCGGGGACTGCGACAGTACGTACAGGTAGCGCCGGGCGAGCGCGCTGGCGCGGCAGTGGAACTGGTCGGGCACCGGCTGCGCCCATTGCACCGCGATGTCGTCGGGAAGAAAACGGTTGGTGCCCCGCACCCAGGAGAAGGGTGCGCGCTCGACGGAGGTATCGAAGTGCACCACTTGCATCAGGGCATGGACACCAGCATCGGTGCGCCCCGCGCAGAGCGTGGAGATGGGCTGAGCGGCGAAGTGGCCGAGCGCATCTTCCAGCTTGTCCTGAACGGTACGGCGCGATGGCTGGCTCTGCCAGCCGTCGTAGGCTTGACCGTTGTAGCGGATGCCGAGGGCCAGCCTCACCGCGGGATCGGCGGCCGCACGGCCGTTCAGCGCAACTGGCCGAGCAGTTGCTTGGCTTCGGCCTTGACCTCGCCCGAGCCCTCGGAAGCCACTTCCTCGACCAACGAGCGCGCACCTTCGACGTCGCCCAGCGCCTTCAGTTCGCGCGCCAGCGAAAGCTTGATGGCATGCGGGCTTTCGCCGCTGTCCTCGACCGGCTCCAGGCGGCCGCGCTCGGTGTCGGCAGGGCTGCGGCCCGACAGGCCGGCCATCGAACTCATGTCGAATTCGATGAAGCCGGAGTCGCCGGGGAGACCGGCGCGCAGGGTCGCGGGCTGCGTGAACTCCTCCTCCGTGTTCAGCGGCGCGCGTGCCGTGTTCGGCTCCAGCGCGCCGGGCGCGGTGTCGAAGTCGTTGTTGAGATCGATCTTGGCGCTCGAAGCGAGTGGTGCGCTGTACTTGACCAGCGATGGCGCTGCGGCATTCTCAGCCCCGTTGCGCGCGGCCGGAAGGGTGGCGTTGACCGGCGCCGCAGCAGCCGGCGCAGGTGCCGGCGGCTTGCTCAAGTCGAGGTCGAAATCGAGCGGCGCGACGGACGGCACGAAGGCCGGCGGCGGCGCGGCCGCGACAACGGGTTTTGCCACGGGGCTCGTTGCCGGTGCGGGAGCAGGCGGGGTCGCGGTTGCCGCGGCCAGCGTGCCGGCGAAGGCGGCGGTCTCTGCGGCCGAGACGCCGCGACCACCCGATTCGTACAGCGGGTTGCCCGGATCCAGGTCCTTGCCCAGTTCGACCACGCGGTTCCAGTCGGCACCGGTGCCGCCGGTCAGCTTGTGCACGTCGGAGGCCAGCGCTTCGTAGGCGCGCAGGTCGCGCCGCTTGGCGTGGATTTCGAGCAGCTTCAGATGGATGGCAGTGCGCTCCGGGTTGACGCGCAGCGCTTCGCGCAGGATTTCCTCGGCCTGCAGATCGCGTCCATAGGCCAGGTAAACGTCGGCTTCGGCCACCGGATCGACATCACCGGCGTCGAGCTGGCTCGGCGAGTACGACAGCGAGGACACGACCGAGTTGCCGCGGTTCTTGGTGTCCACCGATTCGCCGCCGCTGGCGCCGAAGAAGGAGTCCTTGGGAATGCGGCTCTCGAGGAACACGCTGTCGTTGGCGTCGCGGCGCTTGCGGCCGAGCACGCGGTAGAGCAGGAAGCCGACCAGGAGCGCGATCAGCGCAGCCGCGCCCAGCATGATGGGGTTGTCGAGCAATTCGTCGAAGAAGCTGCGTTCCACCGGCGCAGGTGCAGGTGCGGGCGGCTTGGGCTTGGCGGCGGCCGCTGGGGCAGGCACCGCTGCGGGCGCGGCTGCGGAAGCCGCGGCTTCGGGGGGCGTCGTCGTAGCAGCCGGCGGCGTTGCCGGGGCATCCGCCGCGGCCGTTGCGGCGGGTGCGACAGCGGCCGGCAGGGCGGGGATGGCCGGGCTGGCTGCAGGCGCGGCAGCAGTGGGAGCGGGGGTCGAGCCCGTCGTGGGCGGGGTCGCGGCCGGCGCAGCCGCCGAAGGTGCAGGCGCAACCGGTGCTGGCGCTGCGGCTGGCGCGGTGCTGCCGGCCGTTGTGGGCGATCCGCTCGCGGCCTGCAGCTTGTTCAGTTCGCTGATGTTCTTGGACAGCTCGGCAACGCGCGTGCTGCTGTCCTGGGCTTGGCGGGCCTTGGCCAGCTGTTCTTCGGTCTGCCGGCCGGCGACTGCGCCGCCTTGGGTGATCTTGAGCTTGTCAGCGGCTGCACTTGCGGCGTTGCGATCCTCGACGTTGGCCTGCAGCTTGCCCGAAGCCTGGCGGTCTGCCTCGGCGACGCGCGAAGCCGGTGCGTTCTCGGCCAGGCGCCGGCGGTACTCGCCGAAATCGCGGCTTTGCGCGGTCACGGTGCTCCGGGCTTCGGGGGCCGGCACGCTGCTGGCTTGCGCTGCGCTCGGCACATCGAGCACGGCACCGGCCTTGATGCGGTTGACATTGCCGCCGATGAAAGCGTCGGGATTGGCGCGCAGCAGCGCCACCAGCATCTGGTCGAGCGACACGTCGGCCGATTTGTAAGCGCCAGCGATCTTGCTGGCGGTATCGCCGGGCTGCACGGTCACCTGCTGGTCGCCGCTGCCGGTACGCACCGCGCTGTCGGCTTGCGTCGGGGCTGCCGGGGCCGCAGCGGCGGGCGCGGGGCGTTCGCGGCGGGCCGGGGCCTGCACGACGGCGGGAGCGGTGCGCTGCGAAGGCGCGGTGATCTGCGGTGCAGCTGGGGCGATCGGCGCGGCGGCCGTTGCGGTTCGGCTCTTGGGCGGGTCGAGCAGCACCGTGTAGTCGCGCACGACGCGGCCGGAGTTCCAGGTCGCTTCGAGCAGCAAGTCGATGAAGGGCTCGCTGAGCATGCGATTGCTGCTCAGCCGCACCACATAACGGCCGTCGGCGCGGCGCTGCAGGTTGGTCCGCACATCCGCCAAGGCCGGGTTGTAGGGGACGCCGGCGGCGTTGAATGCGTCCGCCGGGGCAATGCGGACTTTCAGGCCGTCAGCCTCGGCCGCCGTGATTTCGGTGACCTCGATTTCGGCCCTGAGCGGTTCACCCAAGGCCGATTGCACATTGAGCCGCCCGAGCGCCAGGGCGGCCGCGTCGGTGCTGATCGCGCCCAGGGCCAAGGCGACCGCGACGCTGAGAAGTGAGAGCTGGCACCGACCTGAAATCGTCGGAGTCGGGCAAGTGGCCGGGAGGCGGGCCGCAGGCAACGGGTGTCGTGTCATGCTGGTAGGGGGCAGCTCGGCCCAAAAGTGTAAGAGGACGTTAACATCATCACCCCGCACTGACAAGGCGACAGGCCTTATCTACCCAGTGCGCACCAACTTCGGAGCGCTTTCTGCGTTGCGGCACCGCAACGTCGGGCGTCCGGAAGGGCGCCCGACATCGCTTCAAGCCTCGAGCAGGATGCGCAGCATGCGGCGCAGCGGCTCCGCCGCACCCCACAGCAACTGGTCGCCGATGGTAAATGCGCCGACGTATTCGGGGCCCATCGCGAGCTTGCGCACGCGGCCGACCGGGATGCTCATGGTGCCAGTCACTGCGACCGGCGTCAGGTCCTTGAGCGTGGCTTCGCGGTTGTTCGGCACCACCTTGACCCAGTCGTTGTCGGCCGCGATCAGCGCTTCGATGTCGGCGACCGGCACATCCTTCTTGAGCTTGAATGTCAGCGCCTGGCTGTGGCAGCGCATCGCGCCGATGCGCACGCAGAAGCCGTCGACCGGCGTCGCAGCCGTTCCGAAGCCTGCGCCCTGACCGAGGATCTTGTTGGTTTCGGCGCCGGCCTTCCACTCTTCCTTGCTGATGCCGTCGCCGAGATCCTTGTCGATCCAAGGAATCAGGCTGCCGCCGAGTGGTGCGCCGAAGTTGGCCGTCTCGGCCGCGCTCAGCGACTGCTGCTTGGCCAGCACCTTGCGGTCGATCTCGAGGATGGCCGACTTCGGATCGTCCAGGAGCGCGCGCACTTCGCCGTTGATCGAGCCGAACTGCGTGAGCAGCTCGCGCATGTGCTGCGCGCCGCCGCCGGAAGCGGCCTGGTAGGTCATGCTGGTCATCCACTCGACCAGGCCGGCCTTGTAGAGAGCACCCACGCCCATCAGCATGCAGCTCACGGTGCAGTTGCCGCCGATCCAGTTCTTGCCGCCCTTGGCGAGCGCCTTCTGGATCACCGGCAGGTTGACCGGATCGAGCACGATGATCGCGTCATCGTTCATGCGCAGGGTGGAGGCGGCGTCGATCCAGTGGCCGTTCCAGCCCGCGGCGCGCAGCTTGGGAAAGACCGCGCTGGTGTAGTCGCCGCCCTGGGCGGTGATGACGATGTCGCACTTCCGGAGCGCCTCGATGTCGTGCGCGTCCTTCAGCGTGGTCTCGTTCTTGGCCATCGCCGGGGCCTTGCCGCCGGCATTGGAGGTCGAGAAGAAAAGCGGCTCGATCAGTCCGAAGTCGCCTTCGGCCTGCATGCGGTCCATGAGGACCGAGCCGACCATGCCGCGCCAGCCTACGAGACCGACCAGAGGTTGAGTTGCGTTCGCCATTTTCAGTTTGCCCTTGTGAAAAAAAGAAAGTTGTCTTTTCTTTGCGCCCGGCTCGTCAGAGCCGGGGGGAGGGCATGACGAAGCGGGCTGCGGTTAGCCGGTAATCGTCTTTTTGGTGATGGCTGCCACCACGGCGTCGCCCATCTCGCGGGTGCCCACCTTGGTCGTGCCCGCGGACCAGATGTCTGCCGTACGCAAACCCTGGGCCAGCACGTGCTTGACCGCCGACTCGATACGGTCGGCAGCCTCGGGCTGGTTCAGGGAAAAGCGGAGCATCATGGCAGCGGACAGGATTGTAGCCAAAGGATTGGCAACCCCTTTGCCGGCAATGTCGGGCGCGCTGCCGTGGCTGGGTTCGTAGAGGCCCTGGTTGCCGGCGTTGAGCGAGGCCGAGGGCAGCATGCCGATCGAGCCCGTCAGCATGGCGGCCTCGTCGGACAGGATGTCGCCGAACATGTTGCCGGTGACCACCACGTCGAATTTCTTGGGTGCCTTGACCAACTGCATCGCGGCGTTGTCGACGTACATGTGGTCGAGTTCGACGTCGGGGTATTCCTTGCCCACCTCGGTCACGATGTCCTTCCAGAACTGGAAGGTTTCGAGCACGTTGGCCTTGTCGACGCTGGTCACGCGCTTGCTGCGCTTGCGCGCGGCCTGGAAGGCGACGTGGGCGATGCGCTCGACCTCGGGGCGCGAATAGCGCATGGTGTCGAAGGCCTCCTCGGCGCCGGGGAAGTGGCCGTCGACAGCGGTGCGGCGGCCGCGCGGCTGGCCGAAATAGATGTCGCCGGTGAGCTCGCGGATGATCAGGATGTCGAGACCCGCGATCAGCTCGGGCTTCAGGCTCGAGGCGCCGACCAGCTGCTCGTAGCAGATCGCCGGACGCAAGTTGGCGAACAGGCCGAGGTTCTTGCGCAGGCCCAGGATGGCCTGCTCGGGGCGCAGCGAGCGTTCCAGCTTGTCGTACTTCCAGTCGCCGACGGCGCCGAACAGCACGGCATCCGCTTCCTTGGCCAGCTTGAGCGTGGCCTCGGGCAGCGGGTGGCCGTGGGCCTCGTAGGCCGCGCCGCCGACCAGGGCCGATTCCATTTCGAAGGAGAGGTCGAGCGTGTCGAGCACGCGGATGGCCTCGGCGACGATTTCGGTGCCGATGCCGTCACCGGGAAGAACTGCGATTTTCATGAAGTTGTTCTGAAGAAGTGGAAGGGGTCAGGCGATCAGCTGGTGGCTGAGCCAGGGCTTCTGCGCCAGGCGCTCGGCCTCGAAGGCCTTGATCTTGTCTTTGTGGCGCAGCGTCAGGCCGATGTCGTCCAGGCCGTTGATCAGGCAGTACTTGCGGAAGGCCTGGACCTCGAAGGCCAGTTCGCTGCCGTCGGGCTTGACGATCACCTGCCGCTCGAGATCGATGGTGAGGCTGTAGCCCGGGAAGGCGAAGGTCTCGTCGAAGAGCTGGGCGACCTGCGACTCGCTCAGCACGATCGGCAGCAGGCCGTTCTTGAAGCTGTTGTTGAAGAAGATGTCCGCGTAGCTCGGCGCGATGATGGCGCGAAAGCCGTACTGGTCGAGCGCCCACGGTGCATGCTCGCGCGACGAGCCGCAGCCGAAGTTCTGGCGTGCGAGCAGGATCGAGGCGCCCGCATAGCGCGGCTGGTTCAGCACGAAGTCGGGGTTCGGCTTGCGCGACTTCGGATCCTGGCCCGGCTCGCCCGGATCGAGGTAGCGCCAGGCGTCGAACAGGTTGGGGCCGAAACCGGTCTTCCTGATCGACTTCAGGAACTGCTTGGGAATGATCGCGTCGGTGTCGACGTTCTCGCGGTCCATCGGCGCCACGAGGCCCTTGTGCACGGTGAATTTCTGCATGGTGTCTGGCTCCTCAGGCGAATTGGCGGACGTCGACGAAATGGCCGTGCACCGCGGCGGCGGCGGCCATGGCCGGGCTCACCAGGTGGGTGCGGCCGCCGGCACCCTGCCGGCCTTCGAAGTTGCGGTTGCTGGTGGAGGCGCAGCGCTCGCCGGGCTCCAGCCGGTCGGCGTTCATCGCCAGGCACATCGAGCAGCCCGGCTCGCGCCATTCGAAGCCCGCGGCCTTGAAGATCTGGTCCAACCCTTCGCGCTCGGCCTGTTCCTTCACGAGGCCGGAGCCCGGAACGACCATCGCGAGCTTGACGTTCTTGGCGACCTTCTGGCCCAACTTCTTGACCATCGCCGCGGCTTCGCGCATGTCCTCGATGCGGCTGTTGGTGCAGGAGCCGATGAACACCTTGTCGATGAGGATGTCGTTCATCGGCTTGTTCGGCTCCAGACCCATGTAGGTCAGCGCGCGCTCGATGGCGCCGCGCTTGTTGGCGTCCTTTTCCTTGTCCGGATCGGGCACGCGGCCGTCCACCGGCACCACCATCTCGGGTGAGGTGCCCCAGGTGACTTGCGGCTTGATCTGCGCGGCGTCGAGTTCGACCACGGCATCGAAGTGCGCATCGGCGTCAGATTGCAGCGTCTTCCAGTAGGCGACGGCCTGGTCCCATTCGACGCCCGTGGGCGCGAGCGGGCGACCCTTGACGTAGGCGATGGTCTTCTCGTCCACCGCCACCAGCCCGGCGCGCGCACCGGCCTCGATCGCCATGTTGCACACCGTCATGCGGCCTTCCATGCTCAGATCGCGGATCGCCGAGCCGGCGAATTCGATCGTGTAGCCGGTACCGCCGGCGGTGCCGATCTTGCCGATGATGGCCAGCACGATGTCCTTGGCGGTGCAGCCCAGCGCCAGCTTGCCATCCACCTTGACGAGCAGGTTCTTCGCCTTCTTGGCCAGCAGCGTCTGGGTGGCCATCACGTGCTCGACCTCGCTGGTGCCGATGCCGTGCGCGAGCGCGCCGAAGGCGCCGTGCGTGGAGGTGTGCGAATCGCCGCACACCACCGTCATGCCCGGCAGCGTCGCGCCCGACTCGGGGCCGATCACGTGCACGATGCCCTGGCGCTTGCTCAGGAAGGGGAAGAATGCAGCGGCGCCGAACTCCGAGATGTTGCTGTCCAGCGTGGTGATCTGCTCGCGGCTGACGGGATCGGCGATGCCGTCATAGCCGCGCTCCCAGTGCGTGGTCGGCGTGTTGTGGTCGGCCGTGGCCACCACCGAGCTGATGCGCCACAGCTTGCGGCCGGCTTCGCGCAGCCCCTCGAAGGCCTGCGGGCTGGTCACTTCGTGGACCAGGTGGCGGTCGATGTAGAGGATCGAAGTGCCGTCTTCCTCGGTGTGGACGACGTGTTCGTCCCAGAGCTTGTCGTAGAGCGTGCGTGCCATGGTGATGGTCTCTTTCGTGGGGAGGGTGATTGTCTTATGCGGCCAGCTGGTCGGGCGCCGCGGCCGGCGCCTGCAGGTGCTTGACGAGCATGCGCGCCGCGACCGGCAGCGTCGAGAAATCGCGTGCGACCAGGCGGATCTCGCGCGCCGCCCAGGTGTCGTTCAGCGCCACGCTCGTCAAGCCGCGGCCGATGCCGCCTTGCATCAGCTCGAAGGCGCGCAGCGGCATCACGCCGATGCCGAGGCCGTTCTCGATCATTCGGCACATGGCGTCGAGGCCGGTCACGTGAATGCGCAGCTTGATCGTGCGATTGGCGGCCAGTGCGGCCTGGTGCATCGCGACGTAGATCGAGCTGTTGGTGTGCAGGCCGACGTGGTCGACATCGAGCGAGTCCGCGAAATCGATCGCGCGCTGCGCCGCCAGCGGATGGCCGGCGGGCACGATCAGCACCAGCGAATCGTGGCGGTACAGCAGGCTCTGCAGTTCGCTCGTGCCTTCGGGCACGTGGCAGATGCCGAGGTCCGCAGCACCCTCGTGGACCGCACGCACCACCTCGCTGCTGAGGTGCTCTTCCAGGTCGATCTTGATCGCGTCGTGCTCGCGCGTGAAAGCGCCGAGGTCCTCGGGCAGGAACTGCACGATGGCCGAGATGTTGGCGTGCACGCGCACATGGCCGCGCACGCCGTCGGCGTATTCGCTCAGTTCGCCCTGCATCTTCTCGAGGCTGTAGAGCACCGAGCGCGCGTGGTGAAGAAGGCTCTCACCGGCGGGTGTCAGGTCGACGCCGCGCGCATGGCGATAGAGCAGGGGGGTGCCGAGGGTGGCTTCGAGATCCGAGAGCCGCTTGCTGATGGCCGAAGCCGCGATGAATTCGCGCTCCGCCGCGCGTCCGATGCTGCCGAGCTCGCAGACGGCCACGAACAACTGCAGCGACGTAAGGTCGATGCGGCGGGCGAAGCTGCGTTCTGAGGAGGTCATACGGGGCTTGGCATCTCGTATGGAGATGGAGTCCCGTATTTTCCTTCGGTTTCTAAGGAGGAGCCATCGCGATGCGCGATGACATTACTGTCGGCGTGCGATGGGCGAGTGCGTCGTCATTGCTTCTTCTTGCCCGCGTCCTCCATCTTTTCCCCGGCCTTCTGCACGTCTTGGCCGGCACCTCTCCAGGTGTTGCAGCCAGCCAGCGGCACGGAGAGAGTGAATGCAATGGCGACCAATGCGGCAAGTTTCTTCATGGCGGAACTCCTTCGTTGAGGTGCCTTGCAGCCTATTCCCCCCTTGCCGGCGCCGCGTGTCAGCCAAGACGCAAAAAAGCTGCCCGAGGGCAGCTTTCCGAGTTGAGCGCGAACGCGAGGCTCAGCGCTGGGCGATGGGTTGCACGTCGCGCTTGGGCGAGCCTTCGAAGAGCTGGCGCGGACGGCCGATCTTGTACTCCGGGTCGCCGATCATCTCGTTGAGCTGGGCGATCCAGCCGACGGTGCGCGCGAGCGCGAAGATCGCGGTGAAGAGCGGCACCGGAATGCCGATCGCGCGCTGCACGATGCCCGAGTAGAAGTCGACGTTCGGGTAGAGCTTGCGCGAGACGAAGTATTCGTCTTCGAGCGCGATCTTCTCGAGCGCCATCGCGAGCTTGAACAGCGGGTCGTTCTCGAGGCCCAATTCGCTCAGCACTTCCCTGCAGGTTTCCTGCATCAGCTTGGCGCGCGGATCGTAGTTCTTGTAGACGCGGTGCCCGAAGCCCATCAGCTTGACGTTCGAGTTCTTGTCCTTGACCTGCTTGATGAACTCGCCGATCTTGTCGACGCCGCCGGCCTTCTGGATGTCGTGGAGCATGTTGAGCGCCGCCTCGTTGGCGCCGCCGTGGGCCGGGCCCCAGAGGCAGGCCACGCCCGCCGCGATCGCCGCGAAGGGGTTGGTGCCCGACGAGCCGCACAGGCGCACGGTCGAGGTCGAGGCGTTCTGCTCGTGGTCGGCATGCAGGATGAAGATCCGGTCGAGCGCGCGCTCGAGCACCGGGCTCACCTTGTATTCCTCGCAGGGCGTCGCGAACATCATGTGCAGGAAGTTGCCCGCATAGCTGAGGTCGTTCTTCGGGTACATGTAGGGCTGGCCGATCGTGTACTTGTAGGCCATGGCCACGAGCGTCGGCATCTTCGCGATCAGGCGGATCGCGGCGATCTCGCGGTGCTTCGGATTGGTGATGTCCGTGCTGTCGTGATAGAAGGCCGACAGCGCGCCGACCAGGCCGGTCATGATGGCCATCGGGTGCGCATCGCGGCGGAAACCGCGCAGGAAGAACTGCATCTGCTCGTTGACCATCGTGTGGTTGGTCACGAGCTTGGTGAAGCCGGCCTTCTGCGTCGCGTTCGGCAGATCGCCGTACAGCAGCAGATGACAAGTCTCGAGGAAGTCGCAGTTGGTGGCGAGCTGCTCGATCGGGTAGCCGCGGTACAGCAGCTCGCCCTTGTCGCCGTCGATGTAGGTGATGGCTGACTCGCACGAGGCCGTCGACATGAAGCCCGGGTCGTAGGTGAACATCCCTGTCTGGGCATAGAGCTTGCGGATGTCGATCACGTCGGGGCCCATGGTGCCCTTGTAGATCGGCAGCTCGACGTTCTGTCCGCCGTTGCTGAACGACAGGGTGGCCTTGGTCTCGGATGCTTTCATTGCGAGTGTCTTTCAAAGAATGTTCAGGAGGGTTGGGATTGCGCGCCGTCGGTGCGCATCAACTGCAGGAGTTCGATCACGTCGGCCCCGGCCCATTCGGGCTCGGGTTCCTTTCTTCGAAGCAGCAGGTCGAGCAGATCGTTGTCCGACAGGTCCATCAATGTCTCCAATGCCTGCGCCTGCCCGCAGGTCAGACCTTCTTCATGCCGCTCGAAGAAGCGCGCGATGAAGAGGTCGTTTTCAAGCAAGCCTCGCCGGCAGCGCCATCGCAGCTTGCTCAGCGCACGTTCGCTGATCGGCTGCCGGAGGTCGGTGGCGGATTGCATGGTCTTGAAAAGTTCAGATGGCGCGGCGCACCATCAGTTCCTTGATCTTGCCGATCGCCTTGGTCGGGTTCAGGTTCTTCGGGCACACGTCGACGCAGTTCATGATCGTGTGGCAGCGGAACAGGCGGTACGGGTCTTCGAGGTTGTCCAGGCGTTCGGCGGTGGCCTCGTCGCGGCTGTCGGCGATGAAGCGGTAGGCCTGCAGCAGGCCGGCCGGGCCGACGAACTTGTCGGGGTTCCACCAGAAGCTCGGGCAGCTGGTCGAACAGCTCGCGCACAGGATGCATTCGTACAGGCCGTTCAGCTCATCGCGCTCTTCGGGCGACTGCAGGCGCTCCTTTTCGGGCGGCACGCTGTCGTTCTGCAGGTAGGGCTTGATCGAGTTGTACTGCTTGAAGAACTGCGTCATGTCCACGATCAGGTCGCGGATCACCGGCAGCCCGGGCAGCGGCTTCAGCACGATCGTGCCCTTGAGCGTGAGCATGTTGGTCAGGCAGGCGAGGCCGTTCTTGCCGTTGATGTTCATCGCGTCCGAGCCGCAGACGCCTTCGCGGCAGGAGCGGCGGAACGACAGCGTCGGATCCTGCGCCTTCAGCTTCATCAGGGCGTCGAGCAGCATGCGCTCGTGGCCGTCGAGCTCGATCTCGACGGTCTGCATGTAGGGTTTGGCGTCCTTGTCCGGGTCGTAGCGGTAGATCTGGAATGTGCGCTTCATCGTGAAAACCTTGAGATATGTTCTTAGAAGGTACGGACCTTGGGAGGCACGGACTCGACCGTCAGCGGTTTCAGCTTGACGGGCTTGTAGGACAGGCGGTTGTCCTGGCTGTACCAGAGCGTGTGCTTCATCCAGTTCGCGTCGTCGCGGCCCAGCGGCGCGACGGGATCGTCGGACGGGCGCTCGTAGTCTTCGACCGTGTGCGCGCCGCGGCACTCCTTGCGCGCGGCGGCCGAGACCATGGTGGCCTGCGCCACCTCGATCAGGTTGTCGACTTCCAGCGCCTCGATGCGCGCGGTGTTGAAGACGCGCGACTTGTCTTTCAGCGTGACCTTGGCCACGCGCTCACGCACGGCGGCGATCTTCTTGACGCCCTCGTCCATGGAAGCCTGCTTGCGGAACACGGCGGCGTGCTGCTGCATCACGGAGCGGATCTCGCCGGCCACGTCTTGCGCATACTCGCCCGAAGTCGACGACTCGAGCTGGTTCAGGCGTTCCAGCGTGCGATCGGCGGCATCGGCGGGCAGCGGCTTGTGTTCCTTCAGCTTGTCGTTGAATTCGACGATGTGGTTTCCGGCCGCGCGGCCGAACACCAGCAGGTCGAGCAGCGAATTGGTGCCCAGGCGGTTGGCGCCGTGCACGCTCACGCAGGAGCATTCGCCCACCGCGTACAGGCCGTTGACCACGGCGCTGTTTTCCTCGCCCTTCTGGATCACGACCTGGCCGTTGATATTGGTCGGAATGCCGCCCATCTGGTAGTGGATGGTCGGCACCACCGGGATCGGCTCCTTCGTGATATCGACGTTGGCGAAGTTGACGCCGATCTCGTACACCGAAGGCAGGCGCTTGTGGATGGTCTCGGCACCGAGGTGGTCGAGCTTCAGCAGCACGTAGTCCTTGTTCGGGCCGCAGCCGCGGCCTTCCTTGATTTCCTGGTCCATCGAGCGCGAGACGAAATCGCGCGGCGCCAGGTCCTTGAGCGTGGGCGCGTAGCGCTCCATGAATCGTTCGCCGTTGCTGTTGAGCAGGATCGCGCCTTCGCCGCGGCAGCCTTCGGTCAGCAAGACGCCGGCGCCGGCCACGCCGGTCGGGTGGAACTGCCAGAACTCCATGTCCTGCAGCGGAATGCCCGAGCGCGCCGCCATGCCGAGGCCGTCGCCGGTGTTGATGAAGGCGTTGGTCGAGGCCGCGAAGATGCGGCCCGCGCCGCCGGTGGCCAGCAGCACGGTCTTGGCCTGCAGGATGTGCAGATCTCCGGTTTCCATCTCGAGCGCGGTCACGCCGACCACATCGCCCTCGGCGTCGCGGATCAGGTCGAGCGCCATCCACTCGACGAAGAATTGCGTGCGTGCCTCGACGTTCTTCTGATAGAGCGTGTGCAGCATCGCGTGGCCGGTGCGGTCGGCCGCTGCGCAGGCGCGCTGCACGGGCTTCTCGCCGTAGTTGGCGGTGTGGCCGCCGAAGGGGCGCTGGTAGATGGTGCCGTCCGGATTGCGGTCGAAGGGCATGCCGAAATGCTCGAGCTCGTACACCACCTTCGGCGCTTCGCGGCACATGAACTCGATCGCGTCCTGGTCGCCGAGCCAGTCGGAGCCCTTGATCGTGTCGTAGAAGTGGTAGTGCCAGTTGTCCTCGCTCATGTTGCCGAGCGAGGCACCGACGCCGCCTTGCGCCGCGACGGTGTGCGAACGGGTCGGGAACACCTTGGACAGCACGGCCACGTTGAGGCCGGCGCGCGCCAGTTGCAGCGAGGCGCGCATGCCGGAGCCGCCGGCGCCGACGATGACGACGTCGAACTTGCGCTTGGTGATTTGTTCTTTGGTATAGGACATGGGGTCAGACTCTCCAGAGCACTTGAATGGCCCAACCCGCGCACGCTACAAGCCAGACGATCGTGAAAACCTGCAAAACGAGACGGATGCCGACCGGCTGGACGTAGTCCATCCAGATGTCGCGCATGCCGACCCAGACGTGATAGAGCAACGAAGCGATCACGACGAAGGTCAGAACCTTCATCCACTGCGAAGCGAAGATGCCGGCCCACGCGTCGTAGCCGATCGGCCCACGCGTGAAGATCACCTGCACGAGCAGGATGATGGTGAAGAGCGCCATCAGGGCACCCGTGATGCGTTGGCTGAGCCAGTCGCGCAGACCGTAATGCGCGCCGACGACGATGCGCTTGGAGCCGTAGTTCACAGACATCTCGTGCTCCTTCTCAGTAGAGGCCGAACAGCTTGGCGCCGAGGACCAGGGTCAAGAGGATGCTGATCGCCAGCGTGGCGATGGCCGAGCTGTGGCCGAATTCCTTGCTCGCCGCGGCATGGCTCACGTCCATCCACAGATGGCGCAGGCCGGCGACGAAGTGGTGCAGGTAGGCCCAGATCAGCGCCAGCACCACCAGCTTCAGAAACCATCCCGGAACGAAACCAAGGCCGCTGTTGAAGGCGGCCTTGAAGCGGGCGTAGGAGTACTCGGAAGACACGGAGGTGTCGAACATCCAGAGGATGAAGGGAAGCAGCAGGAATATCAGCGCACCGCTCACGCGGTGAAGAATCGACACGACGGCGGCCGGCGGAAGCCGGTAGGTGGTCACATCGGTGAAGACATTGATGTTGCGGAACTCGCGTCGCGGGGGGCGGGGTGGTGTGGCCAGCTCTGTCATGGGGGCTTTCGGTATATTTTTCGAGGGGCGGCTTGGTCTTTGGCGGAAATGCAAACAACGCAAAATTCTATTGCAACGCACCATCGCGCTTCGTGCGCCGCGAAGTCGTCGCACTGCCTCGCTCGGATGCTACTGATTCGATAGCGGTGGTGCGGAAGGCTCAGCCAAGTTCATTGCGATAGTGGTGCGTGTCGGTGCGATAGAGGCCGCGGCGCAGTTCCATCGGCGTGTCGTGATAGGTGTGGGCCACGCGCTCCACGCTCAGAAGCGGCGTGGCGGTGGACACGGCGAGCAGCGCGGCCTGCGCCGCGTCCGGCAGCACGGCGCGAATCTTTTCTTCGGCGCGCACCATGCGCACGCCGAACTCGGTTTCGAACATCGCGTACATCGGGCCGTGCCAGGCGTTCAGCCGCTCCGCCGTCAAACCCTTGAAGGGCGCGCCCGGCAGCCAGAGGTCTTCGAGGATGGTCGGCGTTCCGCGGTACGCCAGCACGCGCCGGACCTGCAAGACGGCATCGCCGGTGCGAAGCGCCAGCAGGCGCGCGATGTCGGCGCTCGCGCGCAGCCGTTTGCAGTCGACGATCTCGCGCTCGGCCGGGCCCTCGCTGTCGACGTCGCCGCTGTCCGGCACCAGCTTCAGGAAGCGGTACTGGACGTGCTGCTCGGCGTGCGTGGCGACGAAGGTGCCCTTGCCCTGGCGGCGCACGACCAGGTTCTCGGCCGCGAGCTCGTCGATGGCCTTGCGTACCGTGCCCTGGCTCACGCGAAAGCGCGCCGCGAGTTCGATCTCGCTCGGGATCGGCTCGCCCGGCTTCCATTCGCCGGCATGCAGGCTCTGCAGGATCAAGGACTTGATCTGCTGGTAGAGCGGGCTGAACGAGGGCGTCAGCTCGGCAAGCGCGGTGGGGGAGGTGCTCATGTCGGCCGACATCTTATATAAGACACAAGACTGGCGCCATCGAAAGCGCAAATCGGCATAAAATCTTCGACGGCCTTTGCGCCCGGGCGGATCGCCCGGCCCGACCTCCGCGGCCGCACCCGCGACCGCGCACCGTTTCATCACATCCTGGAGTTTTCCCATGAGCAAAAAGCCTGTTCGCGTTGCCGTCACTGGTGCCGCCGGTCAGATCGGTTATGCCCTGTTGTTCCGCATCGCCTCCGGCGAAATGCTCGGCAAGGACCAGCCGGTCATCCTGCAACTGCTCGAGATCCCGGACGAGAAAGCCCAGAAGGCGCTCAAGGGCGTGATCATGGAGCTCGAAGACTGCGCCTTCCCGCTGCTCGCCGGCGTGATCCCCACCGGCGATCCGCTGGTCGCCTTCAAGGATGCCGACTACGCGCTGCTGGTCGGCGCCCGCCCGCGCGGCCCCGGCATGGAGCGCGCCGACCTGCTGGCCGCCAACGCTCAGATCTTCACAGCTCAGGGCAAGGCCCTCGACCAGGTCGCGAGCCGCAACGTCAAGGTGCTGGTGGTCGGCAACCCCGCCAACACCAATGCCTACATCGCGATGAAGAGCGCGCCCAGCCTGCCGCGCAAGAACTTCACCGCCATGCTGCGCCTGGACCACAACCGTGCCGCCAGCCAGATCGCCGCCAAGACCGGCACCGCCGTCGGCGACATCGAAAAGCTCACCGTCTGGGGCAACCACTCGCCCACGATGTACGCCGACTACCGCTTCGCCACGGTCGGCGGCAAGAGCGTCAAGGACCTGATCAACGACCAGGTCTGGAATGCCGACGTCTTCCTGCCCACCGTGGGCAAGCGCGGCGCCGCGATCATCGAAGCGCGCGGCCTGTCCTCGGCCGCTTCGGCTGCCAACGCCGCCATCGACCACATGCGCGACTGGGCCCTGGGCTCCAAGGGCAAGTGGGTCACCATGGGCATCCCGTCGGACGGCCAGTACGGCATTCCGAAGGATGTGATCTTCGGCTTCCCGGTCACCACCGAGAACGGCGAGTACAAGCTGGTCGAAGGCCTCGAGATCGACGCCTTCAGCCAGGAGCGCATCGACAAGACGCTGAAGGAACTGCTGGACGAACAGGCCGGCGTGGCTCACCTGCTCTAAGCGCAGTCAGTCACCGGCATGCTCGACTGGAATCCCGCGCTCTACCGTCGCTATGAGGACGAGCGCACGCGCCCGGCACAGGAGCTGCTGGCGCGCGTGCCCTTGACCGGGGCGGCCCGCGTGGTCGACCTCGGCTGCGGGCCTGGCAATTCCACCGAGCTGCTGGTGCAGCGATTTCCCGCTGCCGAGGTGCTCGGCACCGACAACTCCGAAGCCATGCTGGTCAGCGCGCGCGAGCGCCTGCCCCAGGCCCGCTTCGAACTCAGCGACATCGCGCGCTGGCAGCCCGAGCTGCCGCCCGATCTGATCTACGCCAACGCCTCCTTGCAGTGGGTGCCCGATCACGAGACGCTGATCCCGCGCCTGTTCGCTGCATTGGCGCCCGGCGGCGTGCTCGCCATCCAGATGCCGGACAACCGCGAGGAGCCCACGCACCGGCTGATGCGTGAAGTCGCGGCCGAGGCGCCGTGGACTCTAGCGATCGGCGATGCGGACAAGCTGCGCACGCAACTGCTGCCGATCGACGGCTACTACGACCTGCTGGCTGCCGATTCGGCACAGGTCGACGTCTGGCGCACCGCCTACCAGCATCCGATGGCTTCTGCCGCCGCGATCGTCGAGTGGGTGCGCGGCACCGGGCTCAAGCCCTTCGTCGACCGGCTGCCGGCCGATCTGCAGGCCAGCTACCTGGCCGAGTACCAGCGCCGCGTCGACGGCGCTTATCCCGTGCGCACCGACGGCAAGCGCCTGCTGGCCTTCCCGCGCATGTTCATCGTGGCGCAGCGCAAGGCATGAGCCGCCGGGCCGTTCCCAAGGCGAATACCGCAGCGCGCAGCGCGCAGCGCGGAGGTTACGCAATGAGCACTTCCGCGCATCCACGGGACGTGCTGCTCGGCGCGCAAGCCGGTGCCGTCGTGTTGCCCGTGTGCGACCACTACAGCGGCGTCGAATCGCGCATGCGCAAGAGCCTGGCGCTGCAGGCCGAGATGGCCCAGGAGTTCGGCGCCTGCGTGTTCGATGTCACGCTCGACTGCGAAGACGGCGCCCCCGTGGGCGGCGAAGCCGAGCATGCCGCGCTGGTCACCGAGTTGGCGCTGGCTGCCGCACCCGGCATGCGCGTGGGCGCACGGGTGCATCCGGTCGACCACCCGGCCTTTGCCGGCGACGTGATCACCATCGCGGGGCGTGCCGGCCATCGCCTGAGCCACCTGATGGTGCCCAAGGTCGAATCGGCCGAGGACGTGCGCGAGGCCGTCGAGGCCCTCAACGCGGCCGGCGCCGAAGCGGTGCCGCTGCACGTGCTGATCGAATCGCCGTTGGCCGTGCACCATGCCTTCGACATCGCCGCCCATCCGCGCGTCCAGTCGCTGAGCTTCGGCCTGATGGATTTCGTCTCGGCGCACGGCGGCGCGATCCCGGCCGAGGGCATGGGCGCGGCCGGGCAGTTCACGCATCCGCTGGTGGTGCGCGCCAAGCTCGAAATCGCTTCGGCCGCGCACGCGCACGGCAAGGTGCCGTCGCATTGCGTGGTTACAGAATTCAACGACATCGATGCGATGCGCGCCGCGGCGAAAAAAGCAGCGGGTGAGTTCGGCTACACGCGCATGTGGAGCATCCACCCGAACCAGATCCGCCCCATCCTCGAGGCCTTCGCGCCCGATGAGCGGCAGATTCAAATGGCTACAAAAATCATAGCGGCTGCCACTGCCGCCGATTGGGCGCCGGTCAGTTTTGATGGCACATTGCACGACCGCGCAAGCTACCGTCATTTCTGGCAGGTACTTTCGCGTGCGCACGCCACCGGCCGTGCGCTGCCGTCCGAGGCGCAAGCTTGGTTTGCTGCACCGGCGTCCTCCTGAAAACCGAACCTCCTCCAAAGGAAAGACACCCATGAAGAAGATCGCACTGATCGCCGCCGTCGCCCTCGCGCTGCCGGCCCTTGCCCAGAACGCAGCGGATTCCGCCGCCAAGCCGCCCCTCAAGGAACGGGCCAAGAGTACGGCCAAGAACGTGACGCAGAAGGTCGTGCCCAAGCGCGTCATCAAGAAGGTCGAGGAAGCCAAGCCCATCAGCGAAGAGACCGACGTCGTGCTCACGCCCGAAGACCTGGCCGTCGCGCAGCGCGTGCTCACCGGCACCATCAAGTGCGAACTGGGCGCGAGCGTGAAGATCGATGCCAGCGAGAAGAAGCAAGGCTTCTTCATCGTCACGCACGGCACCACGCGCTATTTCATGCACCCGGTCAACAGCCGCACTGGCGCAATCCGCCTCGAAGACCCGCGTGCCGAAGCCATGTGGCTTCAGCTGGGCAACAAGTCGATGCTGATGAGCCAGAAGCAGGGCCTGCGCCTGGCCGACGAATGCCAGGCAACCGAGCAGGCGCTGATGGCCGAAGACATGAAGAAGAACCCGCCCAAGAGCCTGTTCGAGGGCGCGGACGCACCCAAGAGGTAAATCAAGGCGCCGGCGGCCCGCCTTTTGCTAGGCCGCCACTGGTTTCAGATCCCGGAGAAAAAGATGTTGCAAGCCTACGTTGACCATGTCGCCGAGCGCGCCGCGCTCGGCATCCCGCCGCTGCCGCTGTCGGCCCAGCAGACCAGCGAGCTCATCGAGCTGCTGAAGAACGCCACCGCCAAGGACGGCGAATTCCTGCTGAACCTGCTCACGCACCGTGTGCCTGCCGGCGTGGACGACGCGGCCAAGGTCAAGGCGAGCTACCTGGCGGCCGTGGCCCACGGCAGCGAGAAGAGCACGCTCATCTCGCGCGCCCATGCCACGGAACTGCTGGGCACCATGCTCGGCGGCTACAACATCAGCCCGCTGATCGACCTGCTCGACGACGCCGAAGTGGGCGCCGTCGCAGCCGAGGGTCTGAAGAAGACCCTGCTGATGTTCGACCAGTTCCACGACGTCAAGGAAAAGGCCGACAAGGGCAACGCCAATGCCAAGGCGGTGCTGCAGAGCTGGGCCGATGCCGAGTGGTTCACCAGCCGGCCCGAAGTGCCGCAAAGCCTCACGATCACCGTGCTCAAGGTGAGCGGCGAGACCAACACCGACGACCTGTCGCCCGCGCCCGACGCCACCACGCGCCCCGACATCCCGATGCATGCGCTGGCCATGCTGAAGAACGCGCGCCCCGGCATCACGCCGGAAGAAGACGGCAAGCGCGGCCCGGTCAAGTTCATCGAGTCGCTGAAGGACAAGGGCCACCTGGTCGCCTACGTGGGCGATGTGGTCGGCACCGGTTCGTCGCGCAAGAGCGCCACCAACTCGGTGCTCTGGTTCACCGGCCAGGACATTCCCTTCATCCCCAACAAGCGCTTCGGCGGCGTGTGCCTGGGCAACAAGATCGCGCCGATCTTCTACAACACGATGGAAGACGCGGGCGCGCTGCCGATCGAGCTCGACGTGAGCCAGATGGAGATGGGCGACGTGGTCGAGCTGCGCCCCTATGAAGGCAAGGCGCTGAAGGACGGCAAGCTCATCGCCGAGTTCAAGCTCAAGAGCGATGTGCTGTTCGACGAAGTGCGTGCCGGCGGCCGCATCCCGCTGATCATCGGCCGCGGCCTCACGGCCAAGGCACGCGAGGCGCTGGGCCTGCCGGCTTCGACGCTGTTTCGCCTGCCGGTCAGCCCGGCCGATTCGAAGAAGGGCTATTCGCTGGCCCAGAAGATGGTCGGCCGCGCCTGTGGCCTGCCGGAAGGCATGGGCGTGCGCCCGGGCACCTACTGCGAGCCGAAGATGACCAGCGTCGGTTCGCAGGACACCACCGGCCCGATGACGCGCGACGAGCTGAAGGACTTGGCCTGCCTGGGCTTCAGCGCCGACCTGGTGATGCAGTCCTTCTGCCACACGGCGGCCTACCCGAAGAAGGTCGACGTCAAGATGCACCACGAGTTGCCCGACTTCATGAGCAACCGCGGCGGCGTCTCGCTGCGCCCGGGCGACGGCGTGATCCACTCGTGGCTGAACCGCCTCTTGACGCCCGACACCGTCGGCACCGGCGGCGACAGCCACACGCGCTTCCCGATCGGCATCAGCTTCCCGGCCGGTTCGGGCCTGGTGGCCTTCGCGGCTGCGACCGGCGTGATGCCGCTGGACATGCCCGAGTCGGTGCTGGTGCGCTTCAAGGGCACGATGCAGCCAGGCGTCACGCTGCGCGACCTGGTCAATGCGATTCCGCTCTATGCGATCAAGTCGGGCCTGCTCACGGTCGAGAAGAAGGGCAAGAAGAACATCTTCTCGGGCCGCATCCTCGAGATCGAAGGCCTGCCGGAGCTCAAGGTCGAACAGGCCTTCGAACTGAGCGACGCCTCGGCCGAGCGTTCGGCCGCGGGCTGCACGGTGCACCTGAACAAGGAACCGATCATCGAGTACATCAACAGCAACATCACGCTGATGAAGTGGATGATCGCCGAAGGCTATGCCGATGCGCGCACCCTGCAGCGCCGTATCGCCGCGCAGGAAGCCTGGCTCAAGGATCCGCAGCTGCTCAAGGGCGACGCCGATGCCGAATACGCCGCCGTGATCGAGATCGACCTGGCCGACATCCACGAGCCCATCGTGGCCTGCCCGAACGACCCCGACGACGTGAAGACGCTGTCGGACGTGGCCGGCGCCAAGATCGACGAAGTGTTCATCGGTTCGTGCATGACCAACATCGGCCACTTCCGCGCGGCGTCCAAGCTGCTCGAAGGCAAGCGCGACATCCCGGTCAAGCTGTGGATCGCGCCGCCGACCAAGATGGATGCGCAGCAGCTCACCGAAGAAGGCCACTACGGCGTGTTCGGCAACGCGGGTGCGCGCACCGAGATGCCGGGCTGCTCGCTGTGCATGGGCAACCAGGCGCAGGTGCGCGAAGGCGCGACCGTGATGTCGACCAGCACGCGCAACTTCCCCAACCGCCTGGGCAAGAACACCAACGTGTACCTGGGCAGCGCCGAGCTGGCCGCGATCTGCTCGCGCCTGGGCCGCATTCCGACCAAGGAAGAGTACATGGCCAGCGTCGGCGTGCTCGATGCGTCGAGCGCGCAGATCTACCAGTACCTGAATTTCGACAAGATCGAGGATTACAAGGGCGTGGCAGATTCGGTCGCGGCCTGACCGTTGCTCGCCGCCAGGCGCCTCAGTAAAAAGCCCGCCTCTAGGCGGGCTTTTTTTCTCCTTCGTGGAGCGCTGCCAGTGCTGCGGCCGTCTGCGCATCCGCCGGAAAGAAGGACTCCACCGCCAGTTCCTGCAGCGTCACATCCACCGGCGTGCCGAAGATGGTGGTGGTGCTGATGAAGCTCAGCACGCCCTGCGGCGTCACGAACTGGAAGGGCACCACCACGCCGTTGAGCTCGCCGCCCGCGGCGGGCGTGTCGTGGCTGACGTTCGGTGCCGGATAGGCCGCCAGTTCATCGTGCAGTGCAGAGAGCGCCGCGTCGCCCGTGGCCGCGATCTGTTGCTGCAGCCGTTCGAGCAGATGCGCGCGCCACTGGGCCAGGTTCGCGATGCGCGAGGCCAGGCCATCGGGGTGCAGGCTGAGCCGCAGCACGTTGACCGGCGGCTTCAGCAGCTCTGGCGCCGCGCCCGCCATCAGCAGCGGCACGAGCGCGTTGTACGCCACCAGGTTCCAGTGGCGATCGACCGCCAGCGCCGGAAAGGGCTCGTGCCCCTTGAGCACCAGGTCGACCGCCCGGCGCGCCGAGGCGAGGGCGGGATCGTCCAGCGAGCGCTGCCGGTACATCGGCGCGTAGCCGGCCGCCACCAGCAGCGTGTTGCGTTCGCGCAGCGGCACTTCGAGCCGCTCGGCAAGGCGCAGCACCATCTCGCGGCTGGGCTCGGCGCGGCCGGTTTCGACGTAGCTCAGGTGGCGCGTCGAGACCTGGGCCTCGTGCGCCAGGTCGAGCTGGCTCAGGCGGCGGTGCTGGCGCCAGTGGCGCAAGTGGATGCCGAAGGGGTCGGCCGCGGTAGGAGGTGTGCTGTGGGAGCTCATGGCCGCCATCCTAGTGAAGCGGCGCGCCGCGGCCATGACCTCCCAGGTCATCGACGGTCCGCCGTGTCGCCGGAATGATGGACCCCAACGCGACAGGAAGGGCCTGCGGCGTGCCACACAAGGAGTCCGTCATGTCCGTCTTCGCTTCTTCCCGCTTTCTGCCCCGCATGATGTGGGCCGATGCCGCTTCGTGCGCCGCGACCGGCCTGCTGCAGGTGGCCTTCACCGGCGTGCTGGCCCGCCTGAGCGGTCTGCCCGCGCCCCTGCTCCTGGGCACCGGCGTCTTCCTGCTGGCCTATGCCGCCGCCGCGGCATGGATGGCCAGCCGCGGCGTCCCGCCGCGCCGGCTGATCGGGCTGGTGGTCGTCGGCAACTTCGGCTGGGCCGCGGCCTGCGTTGCCCTGCTGGCCATCGGCGGGGCCGCGATCGCGCCGCTCGGGTGGGCCTGGGTGATTGCGCAAGCCCTGACCGTGGTCGTGCTGGCCGAACTGCAATGGATGGGCCTGCGCCACAGCCGGCCGGCGGCCCGCGGCGCGATCGCGGCATGAGCCTACGGAGCACTGGGGTGCGCTCCCCGACTACAGCCGTTGTCATCGATCCCTGCTATCTTTAAGGAGCTTCCACGAATCACAGGAGTTCCTCATGGCCAAAGAACCGGCACACGCTTTTGCCCCCATGCTCAAGACCTTCAAGACCGCATCGGGCAAAGCCGGCAAATACTGGTCACTCAAGGAACTCGCGAAGCAATACCCCAACGTCGACAAGCTGCCGGTGTCGATCCGCATCGTGCTCGAATCGGTGCTGCGCAACTGCGACGGCCAGAAGGTCACGGCCGAGCATGTCGAGCAACTCGCCAACTGGGCGCCCAATGCGGAGCGCACCGACGAGATCCCCTTCGTCGTGACCCGCGTGGTGCTGCAGGACTTCACCGGCGTGCCGCTGCTCGCAGACCTTGCCGCCATGCGCAGTGTCGCGAAGTCGCTGGGCAAGTCGCCCAAGACCATCGAGCCGCTGGTGCCGGTGGACCTGGTGGTCGACCACTCGGTGATGGTGGACTACTATGGCACGCCCAAGGCACTCGACCTCAACATGAAGCTCGAGTTCCAGCGCAACAACGAGCGCTACCAGTTCATGAAGTGGGGCATGCAGGCCTTTGACACCTTCGGCGTGGTGCCGCCCGGCTTCGGCATCGTGCACCAGGTCAACCTCGAATACTTCGCGCGCGGCGTCTACAAGAGCCCGAACGACGACGGCGACCCGCCGGTCTACTACCCCGACTCGCTGGTCGGCACCGACAGCCACACCACCATGATCAACGGCATCGGCGTGGTGGGCTGGGGCGTGGGCGGCATCGAGGCCGAGGCCGCGATGCTGGGCCAACCGGTCTACATGCTCACGCCCGACGTGGTGGGCTTCGAGCTCAGCGGCAAGCTGCGCGAAGGCGTCACGGCCACCGACCTGGTGCTCTATGTCACGGCCATCCTGCGCGGCGAGAAGGTGGTGGGCAAGTTCGTCGAGTTCTTCGGCCCCGGCGCGGCCTCGATCGCGGTGCCCGACCGCGCGACCATCGGCAACATGGCGCCCGAGTACGGCGCGACCATGGGCTTCTTCCCGGTCGACGAGATGACGGTGGCCTACTTCAAGGGCACCGGCCGCACCGACAAGGAAATCGAGCGCTTCGAGGCCTACTACAAGGCGCAGGGGCTGTTCGGCATGCCGGCGCCCGGCGAGCTGAACTACACCAAGGTCGTCAAGCTCGACCTCGGCACCGTGACGCCGAGCCTCGCGGGCCCCAAGCGCCCGCAGGACCGCATCGATCTCGGCCATCTCGCGACCAAATTCTCCGAGCTCTACAGCAAGCCCAACGAGGCCAACGGCTTCAACCAGCCGGCCGACAAGCTCAAGCTGCGCTATCCGCTGCCGCACAACGGCGAGTCGGCGGAGCAGGAGCCGGACGACCCGAAGCCGGGCGCGCCGCGCCCGGTGGTCGAAATGGCCGACAACAAGCCGACGTCGGAATCAGCGCACGTCGGCGACACGGCAGCCCATGTGAAAGCCAGCGGCGTGACCATCGGCAACGGCGACGTGCTGATCGCCGCCATCACCTCCTGCACCAACACCTCGAATCCCAGCGTGCTGCTGGCTGCCGGCCTGCTGGCCAAGAAGGCGGTGGAGGCGGGGCTCACGGTCAAGCCGCACATCAAGACCTCGCTGGCGCCGGGCTCGCGCATCGTGACCGAGTACCTCGAGAAGGCGGGCCTCCTGCAGTACCTCGAAAAGCTCGGCTTCTATCTCGCGGGCTACGGCTGCACCACCTGCATCGGCAATGCCGGCGACCTGGCGCCCGAGATCAACGAGGCGATCACCAAGAACAACCTCGTGGGCGCGGCCGTGCTTTCGGGCAACCGCAACTTCGAAGCGCGCATCCATCCGAACATCAAGGCCAACTTCCTGGCCTCGCCGCCGCTGGTGGTGGCCTATGCCATCGCGGGCAACGTGATGGTCGATCTCATGACCCAGCCGGTGGGCAAGGGCAAGAAGGGCAAGGACGTCTACCTCGGCGACATCTGGCCCAGCATGAAGGAGATCGACGAGAACCTGCACTATGCGATGAATGCGAAGGCCTTCCGCAAGAACTACGAGCAGATCAAGGACAACCCCGGCAAGCTGTGGAGCAGCATCAAGGGCACGACCGGGCAGGTGTACGACTGGCCCAAGTCCACCTACATCGCCGAGCCGCCCTTCTTCGAGGGCTTCAAGATGGAGCCGCACGCATCGGACGCCGGCTTCACCGGGGCGCGCATCATGGCGCTGTTCGGCGACTCGATCACCACCGACCACATCTCGCCGGCCGGCTCGATCAAGGAAAGCTCGCCGGCGGGCATCTGGCTCAAGGCGCATGGCGTGCAGAAGGCCGACTTCAACAGCTACGGCTCGCGCCGCGGCAACCATGACGTGATGATGCGCGGGACCTTCGCCAACGTGCGCATCAAGAACCTCATGCTTCCGCCGGGCCCGGACGGCTCGCGCGAGGAGGGCGGACTGACGCAGTTCCAGCCGGGCAACGAGAAGATGTTCATCTACGACGCCGCGATGAAGTACATCGAGCAGGGCGTGCCCACCGTCATCTTCGGCGGCGAGGAGTACGGCACCGGGTCGTCGCGCGACTGGGCGGCCAAGGGCACGCAGCTCTTGGGCATCAAGGCGGTGGTGGCGCGCAGTTTCGAGCGCATCCACCGCGCCAACCTGGTCGGTATGGGCGTGCTGCCGCTGCAGTTCCGCGGTGCCGATTCGTGGGAAAGCCTGGAGCTCACCGGCGGCGAGAAGATCGACGTCGTGATCGGCGGGGAACTCAAGCCGCAGATGGACGTCAAGATCGTGGTGCACCGTCCCGACGGCAGCCACCAGGAAGTGACGGTGCGCCTGCGCATCGACACGCCGATCGAGGTCGACTACTACAAACACGGCGGGATCCTGCCTTTTGTGCTCAGGCAGCTCCTCGCTGCCTGAGCACACAGGCAGAGCCTGCCTCTGTGACCGGCACGCGGCCGCGTGCCGGGGTGCTGCGGCAGCTGCTCGCTGCCTGAGCTCAGTTGCTGTCGAGCCGCTTCGCCAGGCGCTCGAGCACCGGGCGGATACCTTCGCCCACCTGGATCTGCGGGTTCGAGAAGCCGTCGTCCTTGCCGGCGTCGATTTCGCGCTGGCGAATCGCCGGCACGGCCGCCGCGAAGGCTGCTTCGAAGGAGTGGCTCTTGCGCAGTTCCTCGTTGAATACCGCGCGGCCGAAGAAGGTGAGTTCGGACAGCCTGCCGCAGCCGTAAGAGGTGTGCTCGGCATCGGCGGCGGTCATGATGAGGCTGTCCTCGGTGGCGAGGGGTTCGATCCAGCCGCCCGAATAGCAGGCCGAGATGGCGATCACGCGGTGCCGGATGCCGGCCGCGTCGAGCGCTTCGCGCACTTCCTGCGGCGTCAGCCACGGCACGGTCAGCGGCCAGTGCGTGGCGGCGAGCTTGAAATCCCGCGCGCCGTGCGAGGTCATGTAGAGCACCAGCACGTCGCGCTCGCGGTCCATGCGCGCGGCCAGCGCCTCCACGGCACGCCGCAGGTTCAGCGGCGTCGCCCAGGGGAGCTCCTGCGTGGTGGTCGTGTGGTTGACCAGGCGCAGCACGCGCCCCTTGGCGTCGAATCGCTCTTCGAGCAGGGTGGCCACCATGGCGCTTTCGCGCAGGAAGACATCTTCTGAGGCATAGGGCGCGAACACCAGTCCGTAGACATGGGATTCGCCGTCCGGCCGCGGCGCCAGGCCGGCGACGGCGCGCTGCCATACGGCCTGCTGTTCCTCGAAGGTCTCCTGCGTCAGCTGCAGCCGGGGCCGCTCCGGCGCCGCCGAGGCGCTGTAGTCCGGCTGCCAGACCCGCTCGCGGTCTTGCTGCGTGTCTTGCCAGATGCCGATGGCGGTGATGGCCAGCATGCCGGGGACGAAGAGGGCAAGGCGCATGCGCGAAGGCGTGCAGCGTGCCATGAGGCATATCGAGCTCAGCAGCCAGCACGCGATCAGGCTGCCGTAGACAGCCCAGAAGCCCGAGGTGGTGGTGAGCGGTTGAGGCAACCAGCCCCGGAAGTAGGCGAGGGCGAAGCCCGCCATGAGCAGGTTCCAGGGCACGGCGGCCCAGGTGCTCAACGCAAACCAGCGGCTCACGCTCGCGGCGGGCGACAGCGCCGCCCAGCCGACCCACAGCGTGAGCGCGACAGCCCACCAGGCATTCAGCTCCGCGGCCGGATGGAAGGTGGCCGGGCCGTCGATCTGGAGCCGTTCGATGCCCAGCACCAGCAGGAGCGGGATCAGCACGATGAGCATCAACTGCCAGGGGCTGGGCGAGGCCGCGATGCGAGGGGCCAGCAGCACCGAGGCGCGCAGGCCTTCGACGATCCAATGCCAGAAGCTGGGACGGCGTTGCACGTCGTGTGCGGGCAGGTCGGGATGCTCGTCTGTCATGCCCGGATGATGCCTTGCACGCAGGGATTCTTCGGCCCCGGTTCGCCAAACGCCGGCGTTTTCGAGAATAATTCTCATTTTGACAATTGGATTCCGCGGGTGACCACCACGAACGGCGCGGCCTTGGCCGCCATCAGCCTCGATCAGCTTCCCAGCAACCAGTGGGCGACCGTGCTCGATGTGCTTCGGCCCGATGAAGCGGAAGGCCGGGAGCTGGTGCTGCGCCTGACCGAGATCGGCTTCGTGCCCGGCGAGGCGGTGCGCATCGTTGCCAATGGCGTGCCGGGCCGCGAGCCGCTGGCCGTGCGCCTGGGCCACACCACCTTCGCGCTGCGCCGCCACGAGGCCTCGTTCATCCGCGTGATGCCGGGAGCCGCGCAGCATGGTTGAAGCGACGCTGAACTTCCAGCCCGGCGCCGCTGTCTCGTCGGCGCCGCCGGGCCGCATCGCGCTCCTGGGCAATCCCAACTGCGGCAAGACGGCGCTGTTCAATCTGCTGACGGGCAGCCGCCAGAAAGTGGCCAATTACGCCGGCGTGACGGTCGAGCGCAAGGAAGGCCTGCTGCGCACCGCCGCCGGCCGGCGCGTGTTCGTGCTCGACCTGCCGGGCGCCTACAGCCTCAATGCGCTGTCGGCGGACGAGGCGGTGACGCGCGACGTGGTCACCGGCAGGAGCCAGGAGGCGCTGCCCGATCTGCTGGTGTGCGTGACCGACGCCACCAACCTGCGGCTCAACCTGCGGCTGGTGCTCGAGGCCAAGCGCCTGGGCCTGCCGATGGTGGTGGCGCTGAACATGACCGACATGGCGAAGAAGCAGGGCATCGTGGTCGATGTCGCGCTGCTTTCGCGCGAGCTCGGCGTGCCGGTGATCGAGACCGTCGGCGTGCATGCCGGCGGCGCCAAGGGCCTGCTCGAGGCGCTCGATGCGCCGGTGGCGGTCGCGGCGCCCCAGCCCTGGCAGGCGCCGGGGCTCGACGACGTGCTCGCCACGCAGCGCGAGGTGCGCCGCATC
This sequence comes from Variovorax sp. LjRoot175, assembly GCF_964253805.1. Classification (NCBI taxonomy): domain Bacteria; kingdom Pseudomonadati; phylum Pseudomonadota; class Betaproteobacteria; order Burkholderiales; family Comamonadaceae; genus Variovorax; species Variovorax sp. LjRoot175. The sequence goes on from NZ_CAXURY020000001.1 coordinate 1,512,297, forward strand.
CTCGGCGTGGCGGTGCGCGAGCCGGTCGGCAGCCTGGCCGCCAGCGACCGCATCGACCGCGTGGTGATGCATCCGGTGTGGGGCATGCTGGTGCTCGCCGTCACGCTGTTCCTGATGTTCCAGGCCGTGTTCAGTTGGGCCAACGTGCCGATGGACGCGATCAAGGACGCAACCGCCGCCTTCGGCGAACTCATCAAGCGCTTCGTGCCCGAGGGCATGCTGCAGAGCCTGCTGGTCGACGGCATCATCGCCGGCGTGGGCGGCGTGATCGTATTCCTGCCGCAGATCCTGATCCTGTTCCTGTTCATCCTCGCCCTGGAAGACTCCGGCTACCTGCCGCGCGCGGCCTTCCTGCTCGACCGCGTGATGGGCACCGTGGGCCTGTCGGGCCGCTCCTTCATTCCGCTGCTGTCGAGCTTCGCCTGCGCCATTCCGGGGGTGATGGCCACGCGCACCATCAGCAACTGGCGCGACCGGCTCACCACGATCATGATCGCGCCGCTGATGACCTGCTCGGCGCGGCTGCCGGTCTATGCGCTCCTGATCGCGGCCTTCATCCCGGCGCGCACCGTGAGCGGCGTGTTCAACCTGCAAGGCGTGGTGTTGTTCGCGCTTTACGTGTTCGGCATCGTCTCGGCGATGGCGGTGGCTTGGGTCATGAAGCGCTTCCGCGACAGCAAGCAGCATTCGCCGCTGATGATGGAACTGCCGGCCTACCGCTGGCCCAACCTGCGCAACCTGGCGCTGGGCCTTTATGAACGGGCGTGGATCTTCATCCAGCGCGTGGGCACGATCATCCTCACGCTCACGATCCTGCTGTGGTTCCTCTCGACCTTCCCGTCGCCGCCCGAGGGCGCGACCGGCCCGGCGATCCAGTACAGCCTGGCCGGCATGATCGGCCGCGGGCTGGAGCACATCTTTGCGCCCATCGGCTTCAACTGGCAGATCTCGATCGCGCTGGTGCCGGGCATGGCGGCGCGCGAGGTGGCGGTGGGCGCGCTCGGCACGGTGTATGCGCTGTCGGCCACCGGCGACGACGTCGCGGGCCAGCTCGAGCCGCTGATCGCCGGCAGCTGGTCGCTCGCCACGGCGCTGTCGCTCCTGGTCTGGTACGTGTTCGCGCCGCAGTGCATCTCGACGCTGGCCGCGGTCAAGCGCGAGACCGGTTCGTGGCGCTACGTGTGGATCATGGCCGGCTATTTGTTCGCGCTCGCCTACATTGCGTGCTGGATAACCTATAGGGTTGCTCTGGCACTCACAGGAGGATGAGATGACACAACAGATCATCGTCGGGCTGATCGTCGCGCTGGCCGCGATCTATGCGGTCTGGCGCTGGATGCCCGCCGGCTGGCGCCGCGCCGCGGCGGCGAGGCTCGCGTCGGGCACGCAGCGCGCGGGCCTGGTCGATGCGGAGCAGGCACGGCAGTTGGCCGAGTCGCTGGCCAAGAGCTCGGGCTGCGGCTCGTGCGACAGCTGCGGCAGTTGCGGCACCACCAAGAGCAGTCCTTCGGCAGCGCCGGATCGCGCAAAGCCAGCGACGCGCGCGCATTGAGCGGGGCATGCCGGCCGCTCACATCCTGATCGCAGGCGGGGGCATTGCGGGTCTGGCGAGCGCGCTCGCGCTGGCTCGCCGCCGCCACCGCATCGACCTGTTCGAACAGGCCGTGGCTTTCGGCGAGGTCGGTGCCGGCATCCAGCTCGGCCCCAACGTCACGCGCCGGCTGCAGTCGCTGGGCGTGTGGGAGCCGCTTGTGCGCATCGCGGCGCGGCCCGAGGCGCTGGTGGTGCGCAGCGCGACCAGCGGCCTGGAGATCGCCCGCCTGCCGCTCGGCAATGCGATGCTGCGAAGCTATGACTCCCCTTATCTTTGCGTGCACCGCGCCGACCTGCATGCACTGCTGCTGGCTGCCGTGCGCGGGAGCGGCGCCGTCACGCTCAACACCGGCACGCGCGTCGACCAGGCGGTGGCGCGTGCCGGCGCGGTCTGCGTGTCGAGTGCGGATGCGCGGGCCTGGGAGGGCGATGCGCTGATCGGCGCCGACGGCCTCTGGAGCGCGGTGCGTTCGCGCGTGGTGGAGGATTCGCCGCCGCCGCGCGCGACCGGCCACACGGCCTGGCGTGCGCTCATCGAGCAATCGGCGCTGCCTGCGGCGCTGCGCAGCACGCAGATCGGCGTCTGGCTCGGGCCGCGGCTGCATGCGGTGGCTTACCCGGTGCGCCGCGGCGATGCGCTCAATGTCGTGGTGCTGGCCGAGGCCGCGCCGGCCGGCGATGCGCGCGATTGGGACCAGGCGAGCAGCCTGGCTGCGCTGCAGGCGGCCACCGGCCGAACCTGCGCCGGCCTCCAGGCGCTGCTGGAAGCGATGCCTTCATGGGGCGCATGGACGCTCAGCGACCGGCCGCCGCTCACCGGACCCGAGCAGATGGCCGGCGAACGCGTGGCCCTGGCCGGCGACGCGGCGCATCCGATGCTGCCCTACCTGGCGCAGGGTGCCGGCATGGCGATCGAGGACGCGGTGGCGCTGGCTGGTGCACTCGATGGAGGCGATTCGGCGGCAGTGCCGGCCGCGCTGGCGCGCTACGCGGCCGCGCGCTGGGAGCGCAACGCCCAGGTTCAGGCGCGGGCGCGGCGCAACGGCGAGATCTTTCATGCCACCGGCCTGGTGCGCGTGGGGCGCGATGCGGCCCTGCGACTGCTCGGCGCGCGGCTGCTCGACGTGCCCTGGCTCTACCGGGCTTGAATCAGAGCGCGAAGCTTTGTAAATGGTCGACACGCTCGGCCAGACCGTGCGCGCCCAGATAGTGGCTGACCTTGCCGGTGCGCACCTCGGCCAGCGAGGTCTCGAGCTCGGCGAGCATCCCGTTCCTGACCGATTCGAAAGCCGCGGGCAGGTCATCGTGGGCCTGGCCGTAGGCAGCGGCGATGAGCCGCGCGGCGGCCGGCGCGCCGCAAGCCACGCACTCTGCGATCGCGGTGGCGCTCGGTTGGGCGCCGTGATCGAGCAGCAGGGTGACGAGTTCGGGCGAGACCGCGCTGTCGATGTAGTCGAGCGCGTCCGGCGCCACCGGCGCACCGGCGCGCACCAGCGCGGCCGCTGCAGCATGGGCACCGTGGCTCAGCGCCAGGTCGGTGGCGATCGCGCTGCCCTGCAGCGGGCCGTCGAGCGCCACGCCGGCCGCCGCCAGCCGTTCGACCAGCGCGGCATCGTCGGTGGCGACCGCATGGCGCAATGCGATGCGCGAGAGCGGGCCGTCCTGGCCCAGCGTGCCATCGGCCAGCGGTGTCTTCCAGTCGACCGTGGCGCGGCGGTAGAACGCGACCAGCTTGTCCATCAGCTCCAGGGACAGGCCGTGCGCTTCGTGACGCTCGTCGAGGTATTCGAGCAGTGCTTGCCCGGTGAAGTAGTCGCCGGCCGGTTCGAGCGGGTCTTCGTCCAGGTGCAGCACGGCAAAGGCTGCGTACAGATCGTGCCCGACGGTCGTCAATCCATCCTCGTGCAGCGCGTGCGCCCAGGCCTCGGGGAGGCCCTGCTTCCACGCCAGGATATGGCCGTAGTCCGCGCCGGGCTCGACCACGGCGTAGATGCGGTCGCTGTATTCGAAGCCGCCGAAGGGCAGGGCGGTGAGCTTGCCGTCCCAGGCTTGGTCGCCCGCCTTGGCGGCTTCCTCCGCCACTTGCCGTTCGTGATCGATCCAGCCCTGCAGGTCGTGGTAGCCGTCGCTGCCGTTCCAGAACAGCTCGCTCCAGCTGACGGCCTCTTCGTTGCCGTTCATGCGCAGGTGGAGGTCGTAGTCGATGCGCCCGCCCGCCGTTTGCTGCCAGAGCGCGACGAGTTCGGGCGGGATCGGCCCGGCGCACAGGGCCTGTACCGTGGCGATCTGCTCGAAGGGAATCGGCGGCCGGGCATCGAAGATCACGCGCTCGGCAAAGAGCACGATGCCGTGCTCGCGCAGCTGGCTCAACTCGTCGTCGGCAAAGAAATCGCTGCTCATCGTCGTCTCCTTGATCGTTGTCGAGCTCGGCGGCGGCGCTACAGGTCGGTACGCAATTTCCAGATCTCCGGGAACAGCACCACATCGAGCATCTTGCGCAGGTAGCTTACCCCGCCGGTGCCGCCCGTGCCACGTTTGAAGCCGATCACGCGCTCGACCGTGGTCACGTGGCGGAAGCGCCAGAGGCGGAAGGCGTCTTCGAGGTCGGTCAGTTCCTCTCCGAGCTGGTAAATGTCCCAGTGAGCCTTCGGGTTGCGGTAGGCCACGAGCCAGGCTTGCTCGACGCCGTCGCTGAGTTCATAAGGCTTGGTCCAGTCGCGCTCGAGGTGGTCGGCCGGAATGTCCAGCCCGCGGCGTGCCAGCAAGCGCAGCGCCTCGTCGTAGAGCGAGGGTGCGCGCCACGCCGCCTCGACCTCGGCCAGCAGCTCGGGGCGGTGCGCATGGGGCTTGAGCATGGCGGCGTTCTTGTTGCCGAGCGCGAACTCGATGCAGCGGTACTGCCAGCTCTGGAAGCCGCTGGAGCTGCCCAGGTAGGGCCGCATCGCGCTGTACTCGGGCGGCGTCATGGTGGCCAGCACGTCCCAGGCGTGTACCAACTGCTCCATGATGCGCGAGACGCGCGCCAGCATCTTGAAGGCGCTGGACAGGTCGTCCTCTGCGACGCAGCGGATCGCGGCGCGCAGCTCGTGCAGCATGAGCTTCATCCACAGCTCGCTGGTCTGGTGCTGCACGATGAAGAGCAGCTCGTCGTGTGCCGGCGAGCGCGGATGCTGGGCGTTGAGGATGCTGTCGAGGCTCAGGTAGTCGCTGTAGCTCATCGAGGCGCTGAAGTCCAGCTGCGCCTTTTCGTCGTGGACGATCTTTTCGGTGCTCATGTGCGTCCCTCTCTAGGTCACCGCGAGTTTCTGGTTGAACTCAGGGCGCTTCCATTCCTCGCGCTCCAGGACCTGCACCAGGTGCTCGACGGCATTCCACACGTCTTCGAAGCCGAGGTACAGGGGCGTGAAGCCAAAGCGCAGGATGTCCCTGTCCTCCGATTGCCCTGAGCTCGTCGAATGGGCGGCGCGGAAGTCGCCGATCACGCCGCGCGCGATCAGCGCCTGCACGATGGCGTAGGCACCGGGCTCGTTGTCGCTGAGTGCGAGGCACACCTGCGAACCGCGCTGCGCATGCGCGCGCGGCGTGACCAGCGTGAAGCGGCCTGGGCAGCGTTCTTCCACCAGGGCGATGAAGGCGTCGGTCAACGCCAGCGACTTGGTGCGCAGCGCCGCCATGCTGCCCTGATCGCCGTCGAAAGGCTCGGCGGCCAGTACCGTGTCGAGCCCGCATTCGAGTGCGGACAGGGCGATGATGGGCTGGGTACCGCACAGATAGCGCGTCACGCCCGGCGCCGGCCGGTAGTGCGGCGTGAATTCGAAGGGCGCCGCATGGCCGAACCAGCCCGACAGAGGCTGCTCGAAGCGGCTCGCATGCCGCGCATGCACCCAGACGAAGGCCGGTGCGCCCGGGCCGCCGTTCAAGTACTTGTAGCCGCAGCCGATCGCGAAATCGGCCTCGCTGTCGTTGAGCGCCACCGGCACCGCGCCCGCGCTGTGCGCGAGGTCCCACACCGTGAGCGCGCCGGCCGCGTGGGCCGCGGCCGTGAGCGCCTTCATGTCGTGCATCGCGCCGGTGCGGTAGTTCACGTGCGTGAGCATCAGCACCGCCACTTCGGCGGTCAGTGCCGCGGGCAGCTCGCCGGCCTCGATCAGCTTCAAGGTGAAGCCGCGCTCGCGGCACAGCGACTCGGCGATGTAGAGGTCGGTCGGGAAATTGCTGCGTTCGCTGATCACGACCTGGCGGCCGCTGGCCTTCATCTGCGACAGCGCCGCGAACAGCACCTTGTAGAGATTGACCGAGGTGCCATCGGTGCACACCACCTCGCCGGGCGCCGCGCCGATCAGGCGCGCCAGCTTGTCGCCGAGGCGCTGCGGCAGGTCGATCCAGCTGGCGCTGTTCCAGGAGCGGATCAGGCCTTCGCCCCATTCCTTGGCGACGACCTCGGCGACGCGCGCCGGCGCGGCCTTGGGCAGCACGCCCAGCGAGTTGCCGTCGAGGTAGATCACGTCCTCGGGCAGGATGAACAGGTCGCGCAGGGCGGCGAGGGGGTCTTGCGCGTCGAGGCGCTGGCAATCGTCGAGGGTCATGGTTGGGTAGGTGTGAGTTCGCGCAGCACGGCGCGGACAGGGGAGGCATCGGCCGTCACGAGCTTGAGCGGCAGCGCGATGAGTTCGTAGTCGCCTTCGGGCACGGCGTCGAGCACGAGGTTCTCGAGCACGCGCAGGCCGAGGCGGCGGATGACCTGGTGGCTGTCGAGTGTCTTGCTCTCGGCCGGATCGATGCTGGCGGTGTCGATGCCGATCAGCTTCACGCCCAGCGCGGCCAGGCGCTCGATGGTGGCGGGCGCGTAGGCGGCGAGCGCGCCGTCCCAGCGGTCCATGGGTGCGTGCCGGTAGGTGCGCACCAGCACGCGCGGCGGCAGGTTGTCGGCGGCGTGAGCGAGGTGCTCCCACTCGATCAGGGGCCCGCACTCGATCGCATGGATCACGCGGCAGGGGCCGAGGTAAGGGGAGAGATCGACGTCGCCGATGGTCGCGCCCGCCGGGTCGTAATGCAGCGGTGCGTCGGCATGCGCGCCGACGTGCGGCGACAGCGTGATTTCGCTGACGTTGACCGGGCAGCCCGGCCCGATGGTGGCCGCCCAGCGCTGGCGGTAAGGCGTGTCGCCGGGAAACACCGGCGCGCCTTCATGCACCGGTGGCGAGATATCCCAGATGCGTTGGTTCATGGCGCAAAGTTAGCGCCGCGAACGGGGTCGTGGTGTCGGTTATTTCCAACAGAATGAAAACACCGGCGCGGGAGTCAGTTCGTCTGCCGCCCCAGCAGCAGGAACTCCATCAGCGCTTTCTGCGCATGCAGCCGGTTCTCGGCTTCGTCCCACACCACCGATTGCGGGCCGTCGATCACTTCGGCCTGGACTTCCTCGCCGCGGTGCGCTGGCAGGCAGTGCATGAAGAGGGCGTCGGGATGGGCGACGCGCATCATCTCTTCGTCTACGCACCATTCGGCAAAGGCCGCGCGGCGCGCTTCGTTCTCGGCCTCGTACCCCATGCTGGTCCAGACGTCGGTGGTCACCAGGTCGGCACCGCGGCAGGCTTCCATCGGGTCCTTGAACACCTTGTAGCTGTCGGCCGAGCGGATGCCGGCGATCGACTGGTCGACCTCGTAGCCGCTGGGCGTGCTCACATGCACCTTGAAGCCGAGAATCTCGCTGGCTTGCAGCCAGGTGTTGGCCATGTTGTTGCCGTCGCCGACCCAGGCCACCGTCTTGCCGGCGATCGAGCCACGGTGCTCGATGAAGGTGAAGATGTCGGCCAGGATCTGGCAGGGATGGAATTCGTTGGTGAGGCCGTTGATCACCGGCACGCGCGAATGCGCCGCGAAGGCCTCGATCTTGGTCTGCTCGTAGGTGCGGATCATCACCAGGTCGACCATGCGGCTGATGACCTTGGCGCTGTCCTCGATCGGCTCGGCACGGCCGAGCTGGCTGTCGCCGGTGGTCAGGTGCACCACGCTGCCGCCCAACTGGTACATGCCGGCCTCGAAGCTCACGCGGGTGCGGGTCGAGGCCTTCTCGAAGATCATGGCCAGCGTGCGATCGACCAGCGGCTGGTGCTTCTCGTAGGCCTTGAACTTCTTCTTGATCAGCGCGGCACGCGCGAAGACGTGCGCGTACTCGTCGGCCGTGAAGTCGGAAAACTGCAGGTAGTGCCGGATGGCGGGTGTCTTGTCGCTCATGGCCGAGGCTCCGCGAGGAAGGCTTTCACGATCGGCGCCAGGATCGCGACGATCTCGTCCGCTTCGGCGATGCTGAGGATCAGCGGCGGCACCAGGCGGATCACGCTGTCGGCCGTCACGCTGAGCAGCAGGCCGGCATCGCAGGCGCGGTTGAGGATCACGCCGCAGGGCCGGTCGAGCTCGATGCCGAGCATCAGGCCCTGGCCGCGGATTTCCGTCACGCCCGCCAGGCCGCCCAGCTCGCGCTCCAGCGCGGCCTTGAGATGCGCGCCGACATTGGCTGCGTTCTCGAGCAGCTTGTGCTCTTCCATGATCCGGATGGTCTCGATGCCGGCGCGCATCGCGAGCGGATTGCCGCCGAAGGTCGTGCCGTGGTTGCCCGGGCCGAACAGGTTGGCGGCGCGCGGACCTGCGACGACGGCGCCGATCGGCACGCCCGAGCCGAGGCCCTTGGCCAGCGGCATCACGTCCGGCAAGATGTCCGCCCACTGGTGCGCGAACCACTTGCCGGTGCGGCCCATGCCGCACTGAACCTCGTCGATCATCATGAGCCAGTCGCGCTCGTCGCACAGCGCGCGCACCTGGCGCAGGTACTCCCAGCGCATCGGATGGATGCCGCCTTCGCCCTGGATTGTTTCGAAGAACACGGCCACCACGTTCGGATTGCCTTCGGTCGCCTTCTTGAGCGCTTCGATGTCGTTGAGCGGCACGCGGATGAAGCCTTCGACCAGCGGGCCGAAGCCCTTCTGCACCTTGGGATTGCCGGTGGCCGACAGCGTGGCGATGCTGCGGCCGTGGAAGGCGGCCTCGTAGACCACGATCTCGGGGCGCTCGATCCCCTTGTCATGGCCGAACTTGCGCGCCAGCTTGAGCGCGGCCTCGTTGGCCTCCAGCCCGGTGGAGCAGAAGAAGGCGTTGGTGAGGCCCGAGAGCTCGGTCAGCTTGGTCGCCAGCTGTTCCTGGCCGGGCACGTGGTAGTAGTTGGAGCTGTGGATCAGCTTGGCGATCTGGTCCTGCAGCGCGGGCACCAGCTCGGGGTGGTTGTGGCCCAGCGTGTTGACGGCAATCCCGCCCAGGCCGTCGAGGTAGGCGCGGCCTTCGGTGTCCCACACTCGGCAGCCCTGGCCGTGCGACAGCGCGATCGGCAGGCGGCCGTAGGTGTTCATGACGTGGGGCGACGAGGGGGCGGCAGTGGCGCTCATACGATCTCCGGAAAAGGGAACGCGGATTCTAGGCGTGCCCTTTGACAGCATCGTTGAGGATTGAGCATCACAGCAATGTCCTCGCAGGTGTCGCTCGCGGGACCGCCGGATAGAATCGTTGTGCAGCGCAGCACAAGTGCGCGTTTCCTTCTCGCCGACCGATGGTTTCCCCCTCCGCCAAAGAAGTTTTCATCCAGGGCATCACCCAAGATGGCCGGACATTTCGCCCGAGCGACTGGGCGGAGCGACTGGCGGGCGTGATGTGTTCGTTCCGCCCGGGCGGGCCCCAGCCCGGGAGTCATCTGAACTACTCGCCCTGGTGCGTGCCCACGGTCATCAATGGCATCAAGTGCGTGGTGGTCAGCAGCGAATTGCGCGAGGCCGAGGTGATGGCCTGGGACTTCGTGATGAATTTCGCCAGGGACAACGGGCTGCAAGTGGTGGAGGCTTGCCTGGTGCCGGATGCCAAAACAGGTCGCCCATGAAGAACCGCCCGAAGGCGGGCGGACATGAAAAAACCGCCCGAAGGCGGTTTTGTCACTTTGCTGCAGCGCACCCCGATCAAACGGCGGACTGGCTGAAAACCGGTCCGGGCTTAATGCCTGATGACGTCAGGCGGCGGCCTTTTCAGGGGCGAGGGCCAGGGTCTTGACCTTGGCCGCGAGGCGGCTCTTGTCGCGAGCGGCCTTGTTCTTGTGGAAGATGCCCTTGTCGGCGACGGTGTCGACGATGCTCTGGGCCTTCGCGAAGAGTTCTGCCGCCTTGGTCTTGTCGCCGGCGAGCACCGCCTTTTCGACATTCTTCACGGCGGTGCGGTATTTGGAGCGCAGCGAGGTGTTCGCGGCGTTGAGCTTGACGTCCTGGCGGACGCGTTTACGGCCCGACGCGAGGCGCGGGTTCTTTTTCTTGGGCTTGGCGGATGCCATGGATGTGTTCCTTAGGTGTCTGAGGATGATGCAGCAAAGCCCTCCATTATAGGCGAGGAGCCCGAGGCCGTCCTGCAGGCCCGGAAGAGCACGCGCGGCCACATACACTTCCGCCCGTGTCCCTGTTCAAATCCGCCTCCACCGTCTCCCTGCTGACGCTCGCCTCCCGGGTCACGGGGCTCGTCCGCGACGTGCTCATGACCTCGGTGTTCGGCGTCAGCGCGATGACCGACGCCTTCTACGTCGCCTTTCGCATCCCCAACCTGTTCCGGCGCGTGTTCGGCGAAGGCGCCTTCAGCCAGGCTTTCGTGCCGGTGCTGGCCGCCAGCAAGACGGAGCGCGGCGAGGAGGGCGCCAAGGAACTGGTGGATCACGTGGCGACGCTCCTGACCTGGACTTTGGTCGTCGTCTGCGCGGCCGGGGTGATTGCAGCGCCGCTGATGGTCTGGGCCATGGCCAGCGGCCTCAAACAGAATCCGCAGGGCTTCGATGCCGCGGTCATCATGACGCGCTGGATGTTTCCCTACATCGGTTTCATGTCGCTGGTCGCGCTGGCCGGCGGCATTCTCAACACCTGGCGCAAGTTCGTGGTGCCGGCGGCGTCGCCGGTGTTGCTGAACGTGGCGCTGATCCTCTCGATCGTGCTCGGCGCGCCGTGGTTCCGGCGGCTCGGTATCGAGCCGATCTATGCCCAGTGCGTGGGCGTGATGGTGGGCGGGGTGCTGCAACTGGCGCTGCAGATACCGGCCCTGCGCGGGCTCGGCATGATGCCGCGCATCGGTGCCAGCATCGCGGCGATCCGTGCGGCCTGGGCCGATCCGACGACGCGCAAGATCACCAAGCTGATGCTGCCGGCGTTGGTCGGCGTCAGCGTGGCGCAGATCTCGCTGCTCATCAACACACAGATCGCGTCTCATCTGGCGACCGGCAGTGTCAGCTGGGTCACCAACGCCGATCGCCTGATGGAATTCCCGACCGCCATGCTGGGCGTGGCGCTGGGCGTGGTGCTGATGCCGCAGCTCGCAGGCGCGCGTGCCGCCAAGGATGACGTGCGCTATTCGTCGATGCTCGACTGGGGCCTGCGCCTCGTGGTACTGCTCTCGGTGCCCTGCGCGTTGGCCCTGCTTGTTTTCTCCAAGCCTCTGGTCGCCGTGCTGTTCCACAACGGCGCCTTCAACGAGTTGCACGTGCAGCGAACCAGCATGGCGCTCATGGGCTACGGGGTCGGCCTGGTCGGCCTGGTGGCGATCAAGGTGCTGGCGCCGGGCTACTACGCCAAACACGACACGCGCACGCCGATGCTGATCGCCGTGGTGGTGCTGGTGCTCACGCAACTGCTCAACATCGTCCTCGTGCCGGTGCTGCAGCATGCGGCGCTGACACTGACGATCGGCATCGGGGCGCTGATCAACGCGAGCTGGCTGCTGGTCGGCCTGATCCGGCGCGGCAGCTACCAGCCCGAGCCGGGCTGGGGCAAGTTCGTGCTGCAGGTGATGGCCGGCGCCCTGGTGCTGGGTGCGCTGCTGGTCTGGGGCGCCCAGCACTTCGACTGGATCGGTTTGCAGGCCGAGCGCCTGCGCCGCATCGGCCTGCTGGCGGCGCTGATCGTGGGCGCCGCGCTCCTCTATTTCGCGGTGCTTGCGCTCGTCGGTGTCAAGTTGCGCAGTTTTGTGCGCCGTTGAAACGCGACGCATGCAGCCGCCTTGACGCTCTCCGCGCGCTCCTCTACAAAGACACATGACGTTCAGCTTCTCGGCGCCCACTGCTCTGGAGTACTTCGACTCGCTTGTCAAGAGCGACGATCACTTTCCCCTGCTCGAAGCGGCCGCCAGCCTGGCGCAGGACGAATATCCCGAACTCGACGTGCAACAGGTGCTGGGCGACGTCGACCAGTTGCTCGCGCGGCTCAGGCGCCGCCTGCCCGCCGACGCGGCGCCGCTGCAGCGCCTGCGGGCGCTCAACCAGTTCTTCTTTCATGACCTGAGCTTCGGCGGCAACGTCAACGACTACTACGATCCCGACAACAGCTACCTCAATGCCGTGCTGCGCACGCGCCGCGGCATCCCGATCTCGCTGGCCGTGCTGTGGATGGAGCTTGCGCAGGGCCTGGGCCTGCAGGCGCGGGGCGTGGGTTTTCCGGGCCACTTCATGCTCAAGGTCACGCTGCCGAAGGGACAGGTGGTGATCGACCCCTTCACCGGCAAGTCGCTCTCGCGCGAAGAGCTCAGCGAGCGGCTCGAGCCCTACAAGCGCAGCAACGGCCTGGTCGGCGACTTCGACGTGCCGCTGGGCCTGTACCTGCAGCCGGCCTCGCCGCGCGAAATCATCGGCCGGATGCTGCGCAACCTGAAAGAAATCCATCGCGCGCAGGAAGACTGGCAGCGCGCGATCGCGGTGCAGGACCGGCTGGTGGCGCTGTTTCCCGAAGCCTGGGGCGAGTACCGCGACCGCGGCCTGGCGCATGCCGAGCAGGGCAACAGCGCGCTGGCGGTGCGCGACCTCGAAACCTATTTGATGCACGCCGAAGACGCGCTCGACATCGATGCGATCGCCGAACGCGTCGCTGCGCTGCGCCGGACGGAGAACTGATGGACCAGGCCAAGGCCACGGGGGTCGACCTCGGCACGCGGCACGAGTTCCACGGCATCCAGCCGGTGCTGCCGGTGGCCGACGCGTCACGCGCCGCGCGCTACTTCTGCGACGTGCTGGGCTTCGAGCTCGACTTCATCGCCGGCGAGCCGCCGAGCTATGCGCGCGTGAAGAAAGGCGATCGCAGCTACGGCGACCCGGTCTACATCCGCCTTTGGCAATGCGGCCGGCGCGAAGCCGATCCCTGGCGCGGCGAGATCGTGATACATGTCGGCCAGGATGTCGACGGACTGCATGCCGCCTACCTGAAGCGCGGCGTCAACGTGATCGAACCGGTGGCGTCGCAGCCCTGGGGCCTGCGGGAGTTCGCGATCCGCGAGCCCGACGGGCACGTGCTGCGCTTCTGCGGCTACCTGCCTTAGCTGCCCGTGCCGTGGCACGCATCATGCGTGACCACGGCAATGATTTCACTTGCAGGCTACACCTTTCGCCAGCGGCTTCGCGCATTCGCAGGCCGGGCGCAGCCGCTGCGGGTGCTGCTCACGTTGGGCAGCCTGGTGGCGCTGTGCGAGTTCACCGGGCATCCCGAGGCGTTGATCCCGCTGTTTCTGGGCGCCATCGCGAGCGCGCTGGCCGAAACCGATGACAGCTGGCGCGGCCGATTTCGCGCCCAGGTCGTGACGCTGGTCTGCTTTGCAGCGGCGGCGTTCGCGATCGAGGCCTTGATTGGCGAGCCCCTGCTGTTCATCACCGCTCTGGCGCTGGCGGCGTTCTGCCTGACGATGCTGGGCGCGGTCGAGGCGCGCTACAAGGCGATCGGCTTCGCGACGCTCATCCTGGCGGTGTACGCCATGCTCGGCATCGACAACCGGCCCGCGAGCGACGCCGCAGACTGGGTCGAGGCGGTGCTGCTGTTGGCCGGCGCGGCCTGGTACGGGGTGTTTTCGGTGCTCTGGTGCGCGGCCTTTCCGGCCCAGCCGGTGCAGGAGCGCCTGATCAGACTGTTCTCGGTGCTCGGCGACTACGTGCGCTTCAAGGCCTCGCTGTTCGAGCCGCTGCGCGGGATCGACATCGAGCGCAAGCGGCTCTCGCTCGCGCAGCTCAACGCCGAGGTGGTGGCCGAGCTGAATGCCGCCAAGGAAAGCATCTTCAGGCGGATCGGCGCTCGGACACCGACGGGTCGCATCGCGCGCTATCGCGGGCTCTACCTGATCGCGCAGGACGTGCATGAGCGCGCGAGCTCGTCGCACGACGACTACAACGCGCTGGCCGATGCCTTCTTCCACAGTGACCTGCTGTACCGCTGCCAGCGCGTGCTCGGCCTGCAGGGACAGGCTTGCCAGCGCCTCGCCCGTTCGATCACCCGGCGCGAGCCCTTCGTCGCCGACGCCGGGACGGTGCAGGCGCTGGCGGAGCTGCGCAGTGCGATCGAGCAAGAGCGCGAGCGCGCGACCACGCCGGAACGACTGGCGCTGCTGGCCTCGATCGAGGCGCTTGCACGGAACCTCTTGCAGCTCGACGGGCAGCTTGCGGGTGCGAGTCAGCCGGCCGCCCAGGCGGGGCGCACCGACATGGGCTTGTTCGACCGCTCGCCGCGCTCTTGGCGCGAGGTGATGGAGCGCGTGCGGCGCCAACTCACGCCGCGCTCGGCGCTGTTCCGTCACGCGTTGCGGCTGGCGATCGCGCTTGCCGCCGGCTACGGCGTGATGCAGCTGGTTCATCCGGCGCAGGGCTACTGGATCCTCCTGACCACGCTGTTCGTCTGCCAGCAGACCTACAGCGAGACCGTGGCGCGCATGGGCCAGCGCATCGCAGGCACCGCGCTCGGGGTGGTGGTCGGTTGGGCGCTGCTGCAGCTGTTTCCCCAGCCGCTGCTGCAGTCGCTGCTGGCCGTGGTGGCCGGCGTGCTGTTTTTTGCCACGCGCACCACCCGCTACCTGCTGGCCACGGCGGCCATCACGCTGCTGGTGCTGATGTGCTTCAACCAGGTGGGCGATGGCGATGGACTGATCGCGCCGCGGTTGGTCGACACGGCCATCGGCAGCGCCATTGCGGGGCTCGCCGTGCTGTTGGTGCTGCCGCACTGGCAGGCGCGGCGCATCGACGAGCTGGCCGCGACCGCGATGCGCAACCATGCCGGCTACCTGCGACAGATCGTCCAGCAGTACCGCTCGGGCGCGCGCGACGACCTGGCCTACCGGCTCGCGCGGCGCAACGCCCACAACGCCGACGCGGCGCTCTCGACTGCGGTGGCCGACATGTTCCGCGAGCCCGGCTACGTACGGCCGCGCGCAGGCGTGGCGCTGCGATTCCTGATCCGGTCGCACACGCTGTTGAGCTATCTCTCGGCGCTCGGCGCGCACCGCGTTGCGCTGCCCGATGCGGAACGTGCAGCGGTGCTGCGGGAAGCGGCCGAAGGCGCAGCAGCGGCGCTCGATGTCCTGTCTGCCGGGCTGGAGAGGGGGGAGCCCGATGCGGCGGGCGCAGGCCTGGAGGAGTCCTGCGTCCGTGCGGCGCTCGCGACGGCGATCGACCCCAGCGACGGGGCAGACCAGGCCGCCCGCCTCGTTCGCACGGAGCTCACGCTGATCTGGCTGCAGATCGACGCGTTGCGCGACCATGCGCGCGAATGGCTGCAGCCTGAGGGCAAGGTGCCGGCAGAAGCGTCAAGGGCGGCCGAAACCCCGCAGGATGAGTGCACGCCGCTATCGTCTTGATAGCAGATGTGCTTCCGACGGCGAGCCCACCAGACCGAACTGGCGCCAGGCCCGGCGCAGTTGCGTGTCGGAGCCGAAGCCCGAGAGTTCGGCCGCGCGCGTGACGTTGGCGCCCGACTGCAGCGCGAGCTGCGCCGTCGCGAGTCGCAGGCGGCGCAGATAGGCCAGCGGCGCCACGCCCGCGTGCTCCACGAACAGGCGCGTGAGATGGCGCGCCGAGGTGTGAGCCACGTCGGCCATGCGCGGCACGCTCCAATCTGCCTGCGGCTCCTCGCTCACCGCATCCTGCACGCGATGCAGCGCGGGATGCAGATGGTTGCGGTAGGCCAGGAAGGGCGAGAGCTCGGGATCGTGCGGGCCGCGCCGCAGCGCCACCACCATGGTCTGCGCGACCTGCGCCGCGAGCGCTTCGCCGCAGCTTTCGGCGATCCGGTGCAGCATCAGGTCGATGCCGGTCGTCACGCCGGCGCTGCTGTAGAGCGGCGGGTCGATCACGAACACGCGGTTGGCAACCACCTCGCAGCGCGGCTCCACCTGGCGCAATTCGTCCAGATGGTGATGGTGGGTGGTGGCGCGCCGGCCCGCGAGCGCACCCGCGTGGGCCGCGAGCAGGGCACCGGCGCAGATCGTGACGAGCTCGAGCCGGCCGCGCTCGAAGCGCAGGCCGCGCAACCACTGCAGCAAGGCTTGCGCCTGCGGGCCCGCCGTCGAGATCGTGTTGCCCGGCAGTCCCACGAGCACGATCCACGCCGGGCCGTCCCACTGCGCCGGCAGCGGCGACAGGCCGGCGAGGGTCACGCCGACCGAGCCGATCGCCGCCGGGTCCGGAGAGGCGAATTCGATCTTGAAGCGCTCCGGCTGGCCGCTGGCGCGCAATTGCTGGTTGGCGATGCGCAAGGCCTCGGCCGGGCCGGCCCAGTCCAGCACGAGGCTGTGGGGCAGCAGCACGAAGACAACCCGGATCGAGGGCAAGCTCATCGTGCGCGCGGCCTCAGGCCACGGCCAGGGCGCCCGCGCGCTCCAGCGCCTGTTCGACGCTGCAGATCTTGGCAAAACGGCCTTCGAGCACGGTCGCCGTGCGTGCCTTGATGTCGGCTGCGGACAGCGGACGGCCGTCGGGCTGGGCCATGTCGAAAGTCAGCGTGGCATCGAGCACGTAGTCGACCGACCAGCCCAGGTCGGAGGCGTGGCGCGTCGTGGTCTCGCAGCATTGTTCGGTGCGGATGCCGCTCACGATCAGCCGGCCTATGCCGTTCTCGGTGAGCCAGACGTCGAGCCCGCTGTTGACCAGGGCGCTGTGGCGGTGCTTGGTGAAGGTCGCCGCGGCATCGAAGCCGGCCAGTTCCGTGAGCGGCCGCACATGGCCCGATTCGACCGCGAAGGGGTTGCCTGCGCTGGCCGGGCCGTCGACGTGGAAGATGCGAACGATCGGGATGCCGGCCGCCGTGCAGCCTTCGATCAACGCGTTCTGCGCCGCGACGTAGGGGACATAGTCGCGTTGCGCGAAGTAAGGGCGATGGCGAAACGATTCCTGGGCATCGATCACTATCAGACAACTTTTCATGGCGGCAATCTCCTGGAGACGGGTGGATGATGCGCCTTATTCTTCTCCGTTGCCGACATTCCGTCCGCGCTGCGCCAGACAAGAATCGATCAAATCAGGACATGCGACTCAGACGAGCCGGGCGGCCTGCAATTCCTTCTTGAGGTAGGCATAGAACAGCGGCGCCGCCACCAGTCCGGCCGGGCCGAACACCGCCTCGGCCGCGAACATCACGGCCAGCAGTTCCCACACGCCCATCTGCGTGCGGGCGCCCACCACCTTGGCATTGATGAAGTACTCGGCCTTGTGGATCAGGATCAGGAAGGCCAGGCAGGCCAGTGCGGTGATCGGCGATACCGACAGACCGACCACGGTGATCACCGCGTTGCACAGCAGGTTGCCCACGATCGGCACCAGGCCGGCGACGAAGGTCAGCGTGATCAAGGCCGGCGTGTACGGCAGGCGCAGGTCCCATGTCGGCAGCACGAACAGCAGGAAGAGGGCGGTCAGGAAGGTGTTGAAGGCCGCGATCCAGAACTGCGCGGCCACGATCTGGCCGAAGGCCTCGCCGAAAAGAGTGATGCGCTGCCTCAACTGCTCGGCCAGCGGGCGCCGCGTGGGCGGATGGGCGGCAACGGCAGCCAGCGCGCCGACGATCAGGCCGACGTAGGCGAAGAGCAGCCCGCCCAGCCAGGCGCGGCCGGTCAGCGCGAGCGCGCCGGCCTGCGCGCGCAGGTAGCCGGCGACGACGCGCTGCACCTCCGCCGCGCCTTCCGGCAGGTAGGCGCCGATGTCGGGCGGCAGCTTGAGGCGCAGCTCCAGCACCGTGCGCGCGATGTAGTCGAGCAGTTCCTGGTACTGCTCCGGCGCGTTGAGGACAAAGTCGCGCGCCTCGGAGAAAGCCACGCTCAGCAGGCCGATCGGCGCCAGCATCACCAGCGTGGCGGCGATGACGCGCGACCACGAGGGAACGGCGGATGCCAGGCCCTGCGGCCGCAGGGGCACGAAGCGTCGCCGGCCGGCATCCAGCACGCGAGCGATCCAGCGTGTGCCCAGAAAACCGATGCACACGCACAGCAGGCCGGGCAGCAGGCCCTGCCACATGATCAGCAGCAATGCGCCCGCGATCAGCAGGTAGCTCGCCGTCAGCAGCGCGCGCGATGACGGCGTGGAGGGAATATCGCTCACGCGGTGCAGGCCGCTCAGGCCACGACCACGGCCGCGCCGGTACCACGCTCGGCAATGACGCCGATCTCGTGCACCGTCTCGCCCGCGGCGCGCAGCGTCGCCGCGCAGGCGGAGGCCTCGGCCGCATCGATCACGACCACCATGCCGATGCCGTTGTTGAAGGTGCGGTTCATCTCGATGTCGTCGATGCCGGCCACCTTCTGCAGCCAGGCGAAGAGCTCGGTCTGCGGCCAGCTGCCTTTCCTGAGGTGGGCCGCCGTGCCATCGGGCAGCACGCGCGGGATGTTCTCGAGCAGGCCGCCGCCGGTGATATGGGCCAGCGCTTTGATGCCCTGTGCTGAGCCTGTCGAAGCGGGATGCTTGGCCAGTGCCGCCAGCACCGGCTTCACGTACAGCCGCGTCGGCGCCATCACGGCTTCGCGGAAGGGCTGGCCGTCGAGCGTTGCGGGCAGATCGGTGCCTGCGCGCTCGATCACCTTGCGCACCAGGCTGAAGCCGTTGGAGTGCACGCCTGCCGACGCCAGGCCCAGCACCACGTCGCCGGGTTTCACGTTCTGGCCGGTGAGGATCAACGATTTCTCGACCGCCCCGACCGCGAAGCCTGCGAGATCGTATTCGCCGGCCGGGTACATGCCGGGCATCTCGGCGGTCTCGCCGCCGATCAGCGCGCAGCCGCTCAGTTCGCATCCGCGGGCGATGCCGCCCACCACGGCGGCCGCGGTGTCGACGTCGAGCTTGCCGCAGGCGAAGTAGTCGAGGAAGAAGAGCGGCTCGGCACCCTGGACGAGCACGTCATTGACGCTCATGGCCACCAGGTCGATGCCGACGGTGTCGTGCATGTTCCATTCGAAGGCGAGCTTGAGCTTGGTGCCCACGCCGTCGGTGCCGCTCACCAGCACCGGCTCCTTGTAGCGCTTGGGCACCTCGAACAGCGCGCCGAAACCGCCGATGCCGGCCAGCACGCCCTCGCGCATCGTCTTTTTGGCCAGCGGCTTGATGCGGTCGACCAGCGCGTCGCCGGCATCGATGTCGACGCCGGCATCCTTGTAACTGAGCGGGGTGGGCGGGGTGGAGTTCATGGGCTGGCCGGACGAAGGAAGGGAGGGGCGAAAGGAAGGAGGACAATGACGCCGGCAACCGAAGCAGTCGGGCCGATAGAATTCGCCACGATTTTAAGGGCCGCCATGCCCTGTCCCATGAACCCTTCTTTCGCGTCATCCGCGCCACCCCAGCCGCTCTCGGCGGCCATGGCATGAAGCAGCTCGCGCTCGACATCGGCATTGCGACCGGTCCGACGCTCGCGGGCTTCTTCGCCGGGCCGAACGAGCCGGCGCTGCGGCACCTGGCGCTGTGGGTCGGCGACGCGCGCTCGACCACGCTGCATTCTCCGGTGCCGACCTACCTGTGGGGCGAGGGCGGCTGCGGCAAGACGCATCTGCTCGAAGCCGTGCGCGGCGCCTTGCGCGAGCAGGGTGCGAGCGTGGGCTGGCTGCATCCGGGGCTGCTGGACCCGCCCGAGTTCGACGAACGCTGGGGTGCCGTGCTGTTCGACGACGTGCATCTCTACACTGCGGTCCAGCAGCACGCCGCCTTCAATTGGTTCGTCAATGCGCAGAGCCTGCAGCGGGGCGTGGTGGCGGCGGGCACCGTGCCGCCGGCCGATCTGCCGCTGCGCGAGGACCTCCGCACGCGCCTGGGTTGGGGCCATGTGTTCCACTTGCAGGTGCTCGGCGAGTCGGAGCGGCGCGCCGTGCTGCGCCAGGCCGCGGACAGCCGCGGCGTGATGCTGTCGGACGAAGTGCTCGACTACATGCTGCATCGTTTCAGCCGCGATCTCGGCAGCCTGATGGAACTGCTCGCGCAGCTCGACGGCTATGCCTTGCAGACCCAGCGCGCGATCACGATCCCGCTGATCCGGTCGATGCTCGAAAATGAATGAGGGCGCCAGAGGCGCCGAAGCTTTCCAATGATCAAGAAATTCATCGACAAACTCCTCGGCAAATCCGGCGATGCCGCACAGGGCGGCAAGGCCCGTTTCGGCAAGCGCCAGGAGGTGCCCGCCTCGGTGCACGGCATCGACCCGGCGCTGGTCGACGAGCGCGCCAAGAACGTCGTCACCACGCTGCAGGATGCCGGCTATGAGGCCTACGTCGTCGGCGGCGCGGTGCGCGACCTGCTGCTCGGCCTGCGCCCCAAGGACTTCGACGTCGCGACCAACGCGACGCCGGAGCAGGTGAAAAGCCTGTTTCGCCGCGCCTTCATCATCGGCCGGCGCTTTCGCATCGTGCACGTGGTGTACGGCCGCGGGCGCGAGCACGAGGTGATCGAGGTCTCGACCTTTCGTGCCTACATGGACAGCAACGGTGCCGAGCAGGTGGCTGGCAACGAACGCACCAGCAAGGGCGAGCTCGCGGGCATGAAGCACGCGGTCGATGCCAGCGGCCGCGTGCTGCGCGACAACGTCTGGGGCCCGCAGGAAGAAGACGCCGCGCGGCGCGACTTCACGGTCAATGCGATGTACTACGACCCGGCGAGCGAGATCGTGGTCGACTATCACAACGGCATCAAGGACTCGAAGAAGCTCACGCTGCGCATGATCGGCGACCCGATCACGCGCTACCGCGAAGACCCGGTGCGCATCATTCGCGCGATCCGCTTCTCGGCCAAGCTGGCTGCACTCGGCTTCAAGCTCGAGCCCAAGACGGCGGCGCCGCTGGTCGAATCCAGCAAGCTCCTGGCCGACGTGCCGCAAAGCCGCCTGTTCGACGAGATGCTCAAGCTGCTGCAGACCGGCCATGCCGTCGCCACCGTCGCGCAGTTGCGCAAGCTCGAGCTGACGACCGGCATCTACCCCTTGCTCGACGTCGTGGTCGAGCGTGCCGATCTGCCCTTCGTGAAGGCCGCCCTGCAGGACACCGACCGCCGCGTCGGCGAAGGCAAGCCGGTGGCGCCGAGCTTCCTCTTGGCCTGCGTGCTGTGGGCCGATGTGCGCGACGGCTGGGCCCAGCGCGTCGAGGGCCGCCACGGCCAGCGCGCGCAAGCCGCGTTCCCGGCGCTGCAGGATGCGATCGACGACGTGTTCAATGCGCGCATCGGCGACGTCTCGGGCCGCGGCAAGCTGGCCGCCGACATGCGCGAAATCTGGATGATGCAGCCGCGCTTCGACAAGCGCACGGGCGCCACGCCCTACAGCCTGGTCGAGCAGGCGCGCTTTCGTGCGGCCTTCGACTTCATGCGCTTGCGCGCCGACGTCGGCGAGGTCAGCGAAGCGATCGCCGAGTGGTGGCAGGAGTTCAGCACGGCCGACGAGGTGCGCCGCCAAGACCTCTTGGACCAGGTGCGCGACGAGCAGCACAAGAGACCCCGCCAGCGCGTGCCTGCCGCGCGTGCGCCGGCGGCCGCCGCCGACGAGGCTCAGCTTCCGCCCGACGGTGAAGTCGCTGCCGCCGCGCCGCGCAAGCGCCGCCGCAGGCGCAAGCCGCGCAGCGGCGGCGAAGCCGGCAGCAGCGTCGCGGCCGAATGACGGCGAGCCGGGCCTACGTCGCAATCGGCGCCAACCTGGGCGACGCGCGCGCGACGGTGAGGCAGGCGATGGACGATCTGGCGGCGCTGCCCGGCACGCGCGTCGGGGCACGCTCTTCGCTCTATCGCAGCGCGCCTGTCGATGCCCTGGGGCCCGATTTCATCAATGCGGTGGTCGAACTCGAGACCGAACTCGATCCGACGGCGCTGCTGGCCGAGCTCCAGCGCCTCGAGAGCGGCGCGGGCCGCGAGCGTCCCTACCGCAATGCGCCGCGCACCCTTGATCTCGATCTGCTGCGCCATGGCGAGGTGGTGATGGACACGGCGGTGCTGACGCTGCCGCATCCGCGCATGGGCGAGCGCGCCTTCGTGCTCGTGCCGCTGGCGGAGATCGCGCCGGAGCAGGTTACGCCGGCCCAGCTCGCCCAGGTGGCCGACCAGCGCATCGAGCGCCTCTGACCTTCGTCTGCGCGCCCGACCAGTACACTTGCGCGGTTTTTTTCACGATGGCGTCACATGAGTGTGGTGGCCGAGATCCAGGAGAGCGCCATGTTCGGCAAGCTGCTGCCCCGCGAGGGGAATTTTTTCGAGATGTTCAATCAGCACGCCGACCGCATCGTCGAAGCCGCGCGCGCCTTCGAGCAACTCGTCGCCAACTACAACGACCTGCATCTGCGCGAGCAGTACAACCGCGATGTCGACAATGCCGAGCGCGCTGCCGACCGCGTGACGCATGACGTCAACCGGTTGATCCACAAGACCTTCATCACGCCGATCGACCGCGAGCAGATCCACAAGCTGATCAACACGATGGACGACGTGGCCGACCTGATCCAGGACTCGGCCGAGACCATGGCGCTCTACGACGTGCGCCACATGACGGAGGAGATCACGCGCCTGACCACGCTCAGCGTGAAGTGCTGCGAGCGAGTGAAGGACGCGGTCAAGTTCCTCGGCAAGATCACCGACCCGGCCACCGCCGAGGCCACGCTCAAGACCTGCGAGGAAATCGACCGGCTCGAGTCCGACGCCGACCGCGTGATGCGCAGCGCGATGAGCAAGCTGTTCCGCGAAGAGCCGGACGTGCGCGAAGTCATCAAGCTCAAGGCCATCTACGAGCTGCTGGAGACGATTACCGACAAATGCGAAGACGTCGCCAACGTGATCGAGGGCATCGTCCTCGAGAACTCCTGAGCGCGGGCTCCGAATGACAACGGTGCAGGTCGCCCTGTGGGTGGTGGTGGTGCTGGTCGCGCTGGCCATCGCATTCGACTTCATGAACGGCTTTCACGACGCGGCGAACTCGATCGCCACGGTGGTGTCGACCGGCGTGCTCAAGCCCGGCCACGCCGTGGTGTTCGCGGCCTTCTTCAACCTGATCGCGATCTTCGTCTTCCACCTGAGCGTGGCGGCGACCATCGGCAAGGGCATCGTGCAGCCGGGCATCGTCGATGTGCACGTGGTGTTCGGCGCCCTCGTCGGCGCCATCAGCTGGAACTTCCTCACCTGGTACTACGGCATTCCCAGCAGCTCATCGCACGCGTTGATCGGCGGCATCGTGGGCGCGGTGATCGCCAAGGCCGGCTCGGGCGCCTTGATCGCTGCCGGGATCTGGAAGACTGTGGCCTTCATCTTCGTTTCGCCGCTCCTGGGTTTTCTGCTCGGCTCGCTGATGATGATCGTGGTCGCCTGGGCGTTCCGGCGTTCGACGCCGTCGCGCGTGGACCGGTGGTTCCGCACGCTGCAGCTGGTTTCG
Organism: Variovorax sp. LjRoot175; assembly: GCF_964253805.1. Classification (NCBI taxonomy): domain Bacteria; kingdom Pseudomonadati; phylum Pseudomonadota; class Betaproteobacteria; order Burkholderiales; family Comamonadaceae; genus Variovorax; species Variovorax sp. LjRoot175. The sequence continues at coordinate 1,535,570 of NZ_CAXURY020000001.1, forward strand.
GCCGGCGCCTACAGCCTGGGCCACGGCGGCAACGATGCGCAGAAGACCATCGGCATCATCTGGATGCTGTTGATCGCGACCGGCTATTCGGCTGGCAACGCGGAGGCGCCGCCGGCCTGGACCGTCGGCAGCTGCTATGCGGCGATCGCGCTCGGCACCATGTTCGGCGGCTGGCGCATCGTCAAGACCATGGGCCAGAAGATCACCAAGCTCAAACCGGTCGGCGGCTTCTGCGCCGAGACGGGCGGGGCGCTGACCCTGTTCCTCGCGACGGCGCTGGGCATTCCGGTCTCGACCACGCACACCATCACGGGTGCGATCGTCGGCGTGGGTTCGGCACAGCGCGCGAGCGCCGTGCGCTGGGGCGTGGCCGGCAACATCGTGTGGGCCTGGATCTTCACGATCCCGGCCTCGGCCTTCGTGGCCGCGATCGCCTACTGGATCGGCCTGCAGGTGTTTTAGCTCGCCCCCAGGCTGCGCGCACTTCGTGTCGCTTCGCCAACCCCCTACCGGGGGCGGGCCGGCCGCTTCGGGCGGCCGGGCGCGGCGGCCCTCTGAAATGGCAGGCCTCGCCCCTGTCCGCTCGGGCTGAGCTTGTCGAAGCCTTGCGCAGCGGCGATTACTGAGAAATCTTCCGGCCTTCTTCGATCTGGTGCTCGAAGAAGCGCTGGAAGCTGAAGGCGATGCTGGCCATGAGGATCGTGCTGCCGAAGAACAGGGCCAGCACGACAGCGCCGATGGTGAGCCAGTTGGTGCGCCCGGCGGGAGCCTCGGGCGCGGCGCCGGCGTTGTAGCGGGCGTTCCATTTCTCCGGCGTCATCAGGCCATAGACGATAGCGGTGAGCGCGCAGCCCGCAATCGTGAAGCCGAGCAGCGGGAGCAGCAGCCAGCTCCAGCCGTCGTCCACGCCATAGAGGCGCAGGCGTTCGATGCCGTACAGGCCGAGCGCCGTCGGGATCGGCAGCAGCCAGCCCAGCGTGCTGCCGAAGCCGCGCAGATAGAAGCAGTGCAGCCCCAGAGGCCCGCCGAGGAAGGCGAGCCAGGCGGCCACGGTCTTGTTCTTCATTCGGGGCTCGTCGAGCTGCCTTCGCCCAGCACCTTTTCCATCAAGACCACGTCGCGCCACTGGCCGAACTTCCAGCCGCAGTCCTTGAGCACGCCCACATGGGCGAAGCCCTGGCCGCGGTGCACGCCGATCGATCCGGCGTTGGCCGAGTCACCGATCACCGCGATCAGCTTTCGCACGCCGACGGATTCGGCGGCCTGCGTCAGCGCGGCCAGCAGTCGTGCACCTAGGCCCTGGCCCCGCGCGGCGTCGGCCAGGTAGATGGAATCCTCGGCCGAAAAGCGGTAGGCGGGACGGGGCTTGAACCAGCTGCAGTACGCAAAGCCGAGCAGTTCGCCGTCCTGCTCGGCCACCAGATAGGGCAGGTTCTTCGACAGCACGTCGGCGCGTCGGGCAGCCATGTCGGCGGATGAGGGCGGCTCGGTCTCGAAGGTGCCTGTGCCGTGCAGCACGTGATGGGCATAAATGGCGGTGATTGCCGCGATGTCCTCGTCGCGGCTGGGGCGGATGGTGGTCATTCTGAGACGATTGGCAATGCCAAGGGTGTTGAAAAAAGTCGCTCGGGCTATAATCGTGGGCTTTTCAGCGTGTCGCTGGCCGGGTGGCCATGTCGCGTGTCTCGACGCTGGAAGAACACCGTGGGCGAACCTATTCGGGTTTGCTGCACCACCCGAAGGATAAATCATGGTCGTCATTCGACTCTCCCGCGGCGGCGCCAAAGGCCGTCCGTTTTTCAACATCGTCGTGTCGGACAAGCGCGTTCGCCGCGATGGCCGTTTCATCGAGCGCCTGGGTTTCTATAACCCGACCGCCAAGGAAAACGAAGAAAGCATCCGCATCGCGCAGGATCGCTTGGCCTATTGGAAGAGCGTCGGCGCGCAAGCCTCGCCCACGGTCCATCGCCTGATCAAGCAAGCCGCCGCCGCGGCTCCGAAGGCCGCTGCTTAAGCGGCCGGCAAGGCGATGCTGCCCACACTCGAAGCCGCCGAACTGCCGGCGGACGCGATCGAGGTGGCGCGCATCGCCGACGCCTGGGGCATCAAGGGCTGGTTCAAGGTCCTGCCCCACAGCGCCCAGCCCGAGGCGCTTTTTTCATCCAAGCGCTGGTTTCTGCAGCCGCCCGGCGCAAAGACCGCCGGCGCTTTCCGGCTCGCGATCCGCGAAGCCAAGGAACACTCCGACTGCATCGTCGCCTCGTCCGAGGACGTGCCTGACCGCAACGCGGCCGAAGCCTTGCGCGGTGCGCGCGTGTTCGTGCCGCGTTCGAGCTTTCCGACCGCCGGCGACGACGAGTACTACTGGGTCGATCTGATCGGGCTTGCCGTCGTGAACCGCGAAGGCGTCGCGCTCGGCACGGTGCGCGAACTTCTCGCCAGCGGGCCGCAGACCACGCTGGTGTTGGACGCCCAGGAGGGCGGCAAGCCGATCGAGCGCATGGTTCCCTTCGTCTCGGCCTTCGTCGACAAAGTGGATCTGCCGGGCCGGCTGATCACGGTCGACTGGCAGCCTGATTACTGAGCCGCCCGGCTCCGGCGCCGCCATGCGCTTCGACGTCATCACCCTCTTTCCCGAGCTGTTCGCGCCCTTTCTCGCGAGCGGCGTGACGCGCCGTGCCTACGAGTCGAAGCAGGTCGAGGTCGTGCTGTGGAACCCGCGCGATTTCGCCGACGGCAACTACCGGCGCGTCGACGACCGGCCTTTCGGCGGCGGCCCAGGTATGGTCATGATGGCCGAGCCGTTGTCGGCCTGCCTCGATGCGGCGCTGGCGGCCCGGGGCGCGGCGGCGCCGGTGCTTCTCTTCTCGCCGATCGGCGAGACCTTGAGGCACGCGGTGGTGGAGCAATGGTCCGCCACCGAAGGCGCAGTGCTGGTGTGCGGGCGCTATGAAGGCATCGACCAGCGCTTCATCGATGCGAGGGTCACGCACCAGCTGAGCATCGGCGATTTCGTGCTTTCGGGCGGCGAGATTCCCGCCATGGCCTTGCTCGACGCCGTCGCGCGGCTCCAGCCCGGCGTGCTGGGCGATGAGGACAGCCATGTGCAGGACAGCTTCAATCCGGCGCTCGACGGCCTGCTCGACTGCCCCCACTACACCCGGCCGGAGCAATGGAAGGGCGAGGGCGTGCCTCCGGTCCTGCTCTCGGGGCATCACGTGCAGATCGAGCGCTGGCGACGCGATCAGCGGCTCGCGATCACCCTGCAAAAACGGCCGGAGCTGATCGAGGCGGCACGCGCAGCCGGACGGCTCAGCCCGGTGGACGAGAAAGTGCTCCAAAAAAAGCTATAATCTTTGGTTCCCCGATCCTCTGCCGGCCGCGTCGCCTTGGCCTTCAGGCCTCAAGACGCCTTTTGTGTAGCGCGAGCACGATCGAATCCAGGAAACAAATGAACCTCATCCAGACCCTCGAGCAGGAAGAAATCGCCCGGCTCGGCAAGAAGATCCCCGATTTCATGCCCGGTGACACGGTCATCGTCAGCGTGAACGTCGTCGAAGGCAACCGCAAGCGCGTGCAGGCCTACGAAGGCGTCGTGATCGCCAAGCGCAATCGCGGCCTCAACAGCGGCTTCACGGTGCGCAAGATCTCCAGCGGCGAAGGCGTGGAACGTACGTTCCAGACCTACAGCCCGTTGATCGCCGGCATCGAAGTCAAGCGTCGCGGCGATGTGCGCCGCGCCAAGCTCTACTATCTGCGCGAACGCAGCGGCCGTTCGGCACGCATCAAGGAAAAGCTGCCGGGCAAGTCGTCGGCAGCGGCTGCTCAATAAAGAGGGCCTCCCGTCGTGCAAAAAGCCGCCGATCAAGGCGGCTTTTTGCATTTGTGCTTCGATGCATCCAGCGTTCGTGATTTTTGTTGTTGTGCCACGTGTCACGCTGGCTCAGTTTTTGCGTTTTACTCAGCAAGTCCTTTCTTGACCACACCACCACCGTCCACCATGCGCGCTGCTTCCGTCGAATCCGTCAACGCCGTCCTGCCGTCGGCGCTGCGGTCCTTGGACCCGCGCCAGGTGCCGGTGGTCGGTATCGACGTCGGGTTGCCCGCGGTGGCGCCCTCCCGCTTCGATGCGCGCGCCTTGCGCGCACGCTTCGCCACGCCGCCGGCCTGGGTGCCCGAGTTGCGGCGCGAGCCGCGGCTGACGGATCGCGTACCCGCCCAGGCGGCGGTGCTGGTGCCGATCGTGATGAGGGACGAACCCACGGTGCTGCTGACCGAGCGGACGACGCATCTGTCGACCCACTCGGGCCAGGTCGCCTTTCCGGGCGGCCGGGTCGACCCCGAAGACGCCAATATTGCAGCGGCCGCCCTGCGCGAAGCGTGGGAAGAGGTCGGCTTGTCCGCGGCGTACATCGAGGTGCTGGGCTGCCTGCCGACCTACACCACCGTCACGTCCTTCATCGTGACGCCGGTGGTCGCGCTGGTGCGCCCGGACTTCGAGCTGAACATCAATCCTTATGAGGTGGCGGCGGCTTTCGAAGTGCCGCTCGCTTACCTGATGAATCCGGCGAACCACCGGCGGCACGCGCTCGTCGGCGAAGACCTCAAGTCGCGCGAGTGGTTTTCGATGCCCTACCAGGACGGTCCTGACGAGCGTTACGTATGGGGTGCGACGGCGGGCATGCTGCGCAACCTCTACCGCTTCCTCTCGGCCTGAACCACGCCGCGTCCCGTCCGGGTGCCATGGAGGCACTCGCTATCATCGACGGATGAGCTTCTTTGCGATCCTGTGCGCGTTGCTGATCGAGCAGGTGCGGCCGCTTGCGTACCACAACCCCGTGTACGGCAGCGTGCTCGCATGGACGCGTTGGACCAGCCGCAATTTCGACGCCGGCAAACCGCACCATGGCTGGGTGGCCTGGGGGCTTGCGGTGCTCGTGCCGACGGTGCTCGCATTGGGCGTGCACTGGCTGCTGGTGCTCACGCTCGGGCTGCCCTTCGCGGTGCTGTGGAGCGTCGCGGTGCTCTACGTCACGCTGGGCTTTCGGCAGTTCAGCCACCATTTCACCGGCATCCGCGATGCGCTCGACGAGGGCGACGAAGCGCTCGCGCGCTCGCTGCTCGCGCATTGGCAGCGCGTCGATGCGGCCGACCTGCCGCGCAGCGAGATCGTGCGGCACGTGATCGAGCACTCGGTGATCGCGGCGCATCGGCACGTGTTCGGTGTGCTCGCCTGGTTCTCCATCCTCGCCGCCGCCGGATTGGGGCCTGCCGGCGCGGTGTTCTATCGGATGAGCGAATTCGTCTCGCGCTATTGGGCGCACAAGAACGGCGCTTCGATCCAGCCGTCCAGCACGTGGGTCCAGCATGCGGCCGATCGGGCCTGGGGCCTGATCGACTGGCTGCCGGCGCGCATCACGGCGCTCGGTTTCGCGGTGGTCGGCAGTTTCGAAGAAGCGATCGACTGCTGGCGCAACGACGCCCGGCGCTTTCCCAACGAGAACGACGGCGTGATCCTGGCCGCGACCTCGGGTGCCGTCAACGTGCGGCTCGGTGGCGGCACCCTGAGTCCGGTCCCGCTGACCGATCCGTTGTCGAGGGCGCAGGCGGGCGATCCGCTCGCCGGCGGGCGTGGCCCCGATAGCGGCAGCACCCCGGGGCGCGAACCTGAACCAGCGCACCTGCGCAGCGTCGTCGGCCTGGTCTGGCGTTCGGTCGTGATGTGGATGGTGCTGCTCGCGCTGCTCACGCTGGCGCGCCTGCTGGGCTGAGCCGGGTGTGTCGGCCTTGAGCACCGCTCCAAGCTTCTGGAGTCCGCGCATTGCGGCGCTGGAGCCCTATGTGCCGGGCGAGCAGCCGCGCATCGCGAATCTGGTCAAGCTCAATACCAACGAGAACCCCTATCCGCCCTCGCCGCGAGTGCTCGATGCCATTCAGGAGGCGGCAGAGAAGGGACTCGAACGCTACCCCGATCCCGAATCGATCGCGCTGCGCGAAGCGATCGCTGTGCGCCACGGCCTGCACAGCGCGCAGGTGTTTGCGGGCAATGGCTCCGACGAAGTGCTGGCCCACGCCTTCTTCGCCTTTTTCCAGCAAGCCGAGCCTTTGCTGATTCCGGACGTTACCTACAGCTTCTACCGCGTCTACGCGCAGCTCTATGCGATCGCATGCGAGCTGCAGCCGGTGGATGAGGGACTTCGCATCGATGCCGATGCGCTGGCGGCGCGTGCCGCGGCCGGCTGCGGCGGCATCGTGATCGCGAATCCCAATGCGCCGACCGGTATCGGGATGCCGCTCGCATGCATCGAGCGCCTGCTCCAGGCCTGCCCGCAGCGCGTGGTGCTGGTGGACGAGGCCTATGTGGATTTCGGCGGCGAAAGCGCGCTGCCCCTGATCGCGCGCTATCCGAACCTGCTGGTCGTGCAGACGCTGTCGAAATCGCGTTCGCTCGCCGGCTTGCGCGTGGGCTTTGCCTGCGGGCAGGCGCAGCTGATCGATGCGCTGCAACGGGTCAAGAACAGCTTCAACTCCTATCCGCTCGACCGCTTGGCGACGGCGGGCGCCATTGCCGCGCTCGCTGACGAGGCCTGGTTCTCGAAGACGCGCGACGCCGTCGTCGACACCCGCGAGGGACTGACGCTGCAGTTGGAGGATCTGGGCTTCGAGGTATTGCCCTCGCAGGCCAACTTCGTATTCGTGCGCCATCCCGCGCACGATGCCGCCGCACTGGCGGCGGCGCTGCGGGCGCGCGCGGTGCTGGTGCGGCACTTCGGACAGCCGCGCATCGCGCAGTACCTGCGCATCAGCATCGGCACGCGGGAGCAGTGCAGTGCGCTGGTCGATGCGCTGGCGCAGGTCCTCGATTGAATCGCCTCAGGCGCGGCCCGTCACTTCCTTGAGCAGGCCGATGTACTGATCGACGAAGCGCGCGGGCATGAAGGCTTGCGCGCGTTCGCGGGCCTTTGCCGTCTGCGCGGCCCGGAGGACCGGATCGCCCAGCACCCGCTGCATCTGCGCGGCCAGCGCTTCATCGTCGCCGTTCGGGAAGACGAGACCGGCATCGCCGACGCACTCCGAAAGTCCGCCCTTGGCCGAGACGATGAGGCTCTTGCCTGCTGCCAGGAGCTCGACCGCGACCCCGCCCATCGGCTCGTACCACGCGGATGGGATCACGCCGATCATGCCCTTCGAGACCCATTCGACGAGCGCAGGGCCCGATTGCGAGCCGGCGAAGACGACGGAAGCCGAGAGGCCGGATGCGGCCACCAGCCGCTCGATCTCCGGCCGTGCGCTCCCATCCCCGATGAGCAGCAGCCGCGGCGCTTCCCGGCTGCGTTGGACAACCTTCGCGAAGGCGCGGATCAAGGTGTCGACGCCCTTCTCCTGCACGATCCTTCCCATGTAGAAGAACTCGTACTCGGGCTCGCCGCGGTCCGCTGCCTGGAAGCGCTCGATCGGAAAGGGGTTGTAGATCTGCACCTGCCGCGGCAGCGGCAGCGTCTTGTTCATCCACTGGGTGATGGCGACATTCCGGGTAACGGCGAACTTGGCGATACCGCGCCGCAGCAGCAGTTTCACGCCATCCTTCAAGCCGCGTACGTAGCCGCTTCTGCGCGCATGAAAGAGAAAAGACGCCACGGGCTCGAGCGGCGCCGGGGCGTTGTCGACCCAGCCGGCGCCGTCGATGCACGAGGCCTGGTAGCCCACATGCACCCAGACGAAGGGCTTGCGATAGGCCAGAACCCAGGGCTGAAGCGCCAGGCTCGCGCCATTGAAGAGGACCACGTCCGCCCAGCGCAGAAGCTCGCGCACGCGCGCGCTAGCCGGTTGGCGGATCACCTCGAAGGGGAACTGCGCGCCGTCCCCCTCGGGCGTCTGGGTCACCACCTTGCAGTCGATGCCTTTCGCCACGAAGCCCTCGACGAGTGCGCGCGATACGGTCTCGACGCCGCCCACCGACGGATGGAACACATGGGAATACAGCAGCACCTTCATTTGTAGCGGGATTGGCTCAGTTCGGCGAACAGCTCGCCATAGATCCGATAGCGCGAGGGGCTGATCGCACCCGGATGGCCGGGCGACTCCACCTGCGCGATCACACCGCAGCCCGGCTCGTGCAGATGCGTGCAGTTGTAGAACTTGCATGCCGCGGCGTGTTCGGCGATGTCGGGCATCAGGTGCGCGAGTTGCATCGCTTCGATGTGATTCAGTCCGAATTCCTGGAAGCCCGGCGAATCGATCAGCGCCGTGGTCCGCGCGTCGTCCACCCAGTACCAGGTGGTGCTGGTCGTGGTGTGCTTGCCCGAATTGAGCGCCTGCGAAATCTCTGCCGTCGAGGCCAGCGCGGCCGGCACCAGCAGGTTGGTGAGCGTGCTCTTGCCGGCGCCCGACGGACCGAGCACCAGGGTGGTCTTGCCCGCCAGCAGCTTCATCAAGGTTGCGCGATCGGCCTCCGGCGAGGCCTTGAGCGACAGCGGCAACACGCCATGGTGCATCCGGCGGTAGGGCGCCAGCCTGGCCCAGGCCCGTTCGAAGGGGGCGACGACATCGCTCTTGTTGAGCGCGATGATCGGCGCGATGCGTTCGGCCGCGGCCGCGATCAGCGCACGCGCCAACTGGGTTTCGGAGAACTCGGGCTCGGCCGCGATCAGGATGAGTACCTGGTCGAGATTGGCCGCGAAGGACTTGGTGCGAATCTCGTCCTGCCGGTAGAACAGGTTCTTCCTCTGCTGTACCTGCTCGATGGTGCCCTCGTCCTCGCTGGCCTGCCAGCGTACCCGGTCGCCCACCACGGCCTGGCTCTTCTTGCCGCGCGGATGGCAAATCAGTCGTTCGCCCTCGGGTGTTTCGACGAGGCAGTGGCGGCCATGGCTGGCAATGACGAGTCCGTCGCGCAATGCGGCACCCTCGGCGCCGCTGCGTTGCTTAGCCAAGGGCGCGTTCCATCGGGCTCAGGCCGTTGCCAGCAGGGCATCCGCCTGCGTCGCGCACTCGAAATCCGTGGCCGAGATGCCGCCCACGTCGTGCGTGTTGAAGCGTACGACGCAGCGGTTGTAGTGCACCGAAAGGTCGGGGTGGTGGTCTTGCGTGTGTGCAATGAAGGCCAGTGCGTTCACGAAGGCGATGGTCTCGAAGTAGTTCGCGAAGCTGAAAGTCTTCTCGATCGCGACATCGGCGCCGTCGCCGGTCAGCTTCCAGCCGTCGAGCCGCGCCAGGCCGGCGACGATCTCGGTGGCGCTCAGTGCGCGGCGTGCGTGCTGCTTCCAGTCCTTGGGTTTGAACATGCTGCTCATGGTCGGCTTTCTCAGGTTCAACCCGCGACCATGCGCGCAAGGCGCTCGGATGCGGGCGGGTGCGAGTAGTAGAACTTGACGAACACCGGGTCGGGTGTCAGCGTCGAGGCGTTGTCCTGGTAGAGCTTGAGCAGCGCCGCCGAGAGGTCGGCGCCGCTGGTTTGCGCGATCGCATAGGCGTCGGCCTCGAACTCGTGCTTGCGGGAAATGCGCACCGGCAGCGGCGCGACGAAGAAGCCGAAGACCGGCACCGCGAGCATGAAGAGCAGGATGGCGAGTGCATCGTTGGGCGCTGCCATGTTGGGCTGTACGCCGAGGCCGACATAGAACCACGAATGGACCGACAGCCAGCCCAGCAGCGCGAAGCCGGCCAGGCTCAGCGCGAACATCGCGGCCATGCGCTTCACGACGTGCCGGTGCTTGAAGTGGCCCAGTTCGTGCGCGAGCACGGCCTCCACTTCGCCGGCGCTGAGCTGGCGCAGCAGCGTGTCGTAGAAGACGACGCGCTTGCTGGCGCCGAAGCCGGTGAAATAGGCGTTGGCATGCGCGCTGCGCTTGCTGCCGTCCATCACGAACAGGCCCTTGGCGGCAAAGCCGCAGCGCTTCATCAGGGCGTTGACGCGCGCCTTGAGCGTGGCGTCGTCCAGCGGCTGGAACTTGTTGAAGAGCGGCGCAATGAAGGTCGGATAGACCAGCATCAGCAGCAGATTGAATGCCATCCAGGCGCCCCAGGCCCACAGCCACCACAGGTTGCCGGCCGCGCCCATGAGCCAGAGCATCAACGCCGCGATGGGCAGGCCGATGAGCGCGCCCAGCAGCAGCGACTTGGCGCCGTCGAGGAGCCACAGCCGCCAGGTCATCTTGTTGAAGCCGAAGCGTTCCTCGAGCCTGAAGGTCTGCCAGAGCGTGAATGGGAGGTCGAGCAGGCCGCTGATCAGCGCGAAGGCAGAGAGCAGCGCGAGCTGCTGCAGCATGCCGCCGCCCATCCAGTCCATCAGCAATTTGTTGAGGAGGTCGAGCCCGCCCAGCAGGGTCCAGCCCAAAAGCAGCGCCGTGCCCCATGCCATTTCGAGCAGGCCGAATCGGGTCTTGGCCACCGTGTAGTCGGCGGCCTTCTGGTGCGCTGCGAGCGCGATGGCCTGCGCGAAGGCCGCAGGCACTGCATCGCGATGGCGCGCCACATGACGCACCTGCCGCGTGGCGAGCCAGAGTTTGACGACGAGGCCTGCAGCCAGCGCGAGGGCGAACGCAAAAGTGAAGAGGAGGGCGGCGGACATGGCGAGGCGAGTTTAGCCCGCACGCCAGCCGCTCGCGCACAGGGTCATCGACGACAATCACCCGATGTCAGAATCCACCGCCCCGACCGCGCCCGTGCCCGCCACCACCCTCAAGAAGAGCGACCAGAACCTCGTCTGGCTGGACTGCGAGATGAGCGGCCTCGACCCCGAAAAAGAGCGCCTGCTCGAGATCGCCGTCGTCGTGACCGGCCCCGATCTGGTGCCGCGCATCGACGGCCCCGTGCTCGTCATCCACCAGAGCGACGAGGTGCTCGACGGCATGGATTCCTGGAACAAGGGAACGCATGGCCGCAGCGGGCTGATCGACAAGGTCAAGGCCTCCACGTTGGACGAGGCCGCGGCCGAGCAGCAACTGCTCGAGTTCGTCGCGCGCTACATCCCGAAGAACGGCTCGCCGATGTGCGGCAACACCATAGGCCAGGACCGGCGCTTCCTGGTCAAGTACATGCCGAAGCTGGAAGCCTATTTCCATTACCGCAACCTCGACGTCAGCACGCTCAAGGAACTGGCCAAGCGCTGGAAGCCGGCCGCCTACAACGCCTTCAAGAAGCAGCAGGCGCATACCGCGCTGGCCGATGTCCACGAGTCGATCGAGGAGCTCGCGCACTACCGCGATACCTTCTTGCGCATTGCGGATTAGGTAAAAACCCGAAGCCATGCGATAATCGTCGGCTTCGCTGCCGGGGACCCTTCAGGCGGCGTTTTCTTGCATCTCCCTATCTTGCACACCGCGCCCCGTTGAATGGGCCGCAGCAAAGACGAAAGTCCTTGCTGAATGTCGTTGGATGGTTGATGTTTTTCACCACCCAACGGAGCGCCGCCCACGGCAGCGCTCGCGTATGAGATTTCTGAATGACCGACGCTTTTGAAGCGCAGGGCGACTTTGCGCCTGTGCAATCCGATGAAACGACTTCCTTCGAGGCGCTCGACGCCGTCGAAGCCACCGAGCCGAAGCTGCCCAACGGCTTCATCAAGCTCGGCCTCGCGCCCGAGCTGATCGCCGCGGTCGAAGACCTGGGCTTCACCCAGCCGACCACCGTGCAGGAACAAGTGATTCCGCGCGCCATGACCGCCAGCGGCCAGGCCGACGGCGCCACGCGCTTCGTCGACCTGATGGTGTCGAGCCAGACCGGTAGCGGCAAGACCGCCGCCTTCCTGCTGCCCGTGCTGCACACCCTGCTGCAGCGCCAGGCCGAAGCCGAGGCTGCGGCCAAGGCCGAATTCCAGCGCCTGGCCGCCGAAGCCGCCGCGCGCGGCGAAGCTCTGCCGAAGAAGCCAAAGCGCAAGGACCCGACCAACGCGCGCCATTTCAAGGCGGCCACGCCCGGCGCTCTGATCCTGTGCCCCACGCGCGAACTCGCCCAACAGGTGGCGCATGACGCGATCGACCTGGTCCGCCATTGCCGCGGCCTGCGCATCGCCAACGTGGTGGGCGGCATGCCCTACCAGTTGCAGATCGCCCGGCTGCAGAACGCAGACCTCGTGGTCGCCACGCCCGGCCGTCTGCTCGACCTGCAGCGCTCGATGCAGATCAAGCTCGACCAGGTCAAGTTCCTGGTCGTCGACGAGGCCGATCGCATGCTCGACCTCGGCTTTGCGGACGACCTCGCCGAAGTCAACCAGCTGACCATCGAGCGCCAGCAGACCATGATGTTCAGCGCCACCTTCGCGCCGCGCATCCAGCAGCTGGCGCAGCGCGTGATGCGCGAGCCGCAGCGCGTGACCATCGACAGCCCGCAGGAGAAGCACGCCAACATCAAGCAGGTGCTGTTCTGGGCCGATCACTCCCAGCACAAGCGCAAGCTGCTCGACCACTGGCTGCGCGACACCACCATCAACCAAGCCATCGTGTTCGCGAGCACGCAGGTCGAATGCGACGGCCTCGCCAACGACCTGCAGCAGGACGGCTTCAGTGCCGTGGCGCTGCACGGCGCGCTGAGCCAAGGCCTGCGCAATCGCCGGCTGATGGCGCTGCGCCAGGGCCAGGTGCAGATCCTCGTGGCCACCGACGTGGCCGCCCGCGGCATCGACGTGCCGACCATCACGCACGTCTTCAACTTCGGCCTGCCGATGAAGGCCGAGGACTACACCCACCGCATCGGCCGCACCGGCCGGGCAGGGCGCGACGGCCTGGCCGTGACCTTCGCCGAGTTCCGCGATCGCCGCAAGATCTTCGACATCGAGTCGTACAGCCGCCAGCAGTTCAAGGCCGAGGTGGTCCCCGGTCTCGAGCCGCAGCAGCGCTCGCCGCAGTCGCGCCCGGGAGGCGACTTCGGTGGCCGTGGCCGCGACAGCCGTGACAACCACTCGCGCGATCGCAAGTTCGGCGGCGGCGGCGGTCATCGTGGCGGCCCCGCAGGCGGCTATGCGGGCGCCAGCGGTTTCAATGATCGCGGTCCTGCACGCGGCCCGGGTGCACCGGCACCGCGTGGCTTCCAGCACAAGGGCAATGCGGGCTTCGGCGGCGGTCGCGACGACGCTGCCGGCTATGGCCGCAAGCCCGGCTGGGGCGATAGCGCGCCCCGCGGCGGCGCAGCCGGCGCAGGCCGCGGCGATGGTTTCGCACCGCGCGGCAACAACGGCGGCGGCAAGGTGTTCGTGCCTCGCGACGCCCAACGGCGCGCCTTCAAGCCCACGCGCTGAGCGCCTGCTGCGCACATGACAAAGCCCGCCTTCGGCGGGCTTTTCCTTTGGGGCGCGATCAGGCCAGCGGCACGCTCGCTTCCTTGAGCACGCGCAGCACGAAGTGCGACTGGCTGTGGCGGATGCCCGGAATCTTGTAGAGCTTCTCGCGCAGCAGCCGCTCGTAGTCGCGCGTGTCGCGCACCGCGATGCGGATGTAGTAGTCGTAGTCGCCTGAGACCAGGTAGGCCTCCTGGACTTCGGGAATGGTGGCGAGCACGCGGCCGAACTCGTAGAGCGTCTCGTCGCTGTGGCTTTCCAGCGTGAGTTGCACGATCACGGAGTCGTGGTAGCCGAGCTTGGCGGCATCGAGGTCGACCGTGTAGCGCTTGATCACTTCCTGCGCTTCGAGCTTCTTGATGCGGCTCCAGCAGCTCGTCGGCGACAGCCCGACCTCGGCGCCGATTTCCTGCAGCGTCTTGCGCGAGTCGTGCAGAAGCGCACGCAGGATCGCCATATCGAATCTGTCGAATGATTCTTCGCTTGTTTTCTTGTTTTGGCGATTGATCTTCATGAAATCAGCAGAATTGCTTGAAAGAATGAAGCAAATTCTGCATCGAAACCGGAAGAATCGGTGCATGCACGCCACCATCGCCTCCTCCGTCCCGACTGTCACGCTGCGCAACGGCGCCGAAGCCCTGCTCGACACCCTGATCGAATGCGGCATCGACACCATCTTCGGCTATCCCGGCGGCGCCGCGCTGCCGCTCTACGACGCACTGCACGGCGAGCCTCGGCTGCGGCATGTGCTGGTGCGGCACGAGCAGGCGGCGGTCCATGCGGCCGAAGGCTACGCGCGCAGCACCGGCCGCGTGGGCGTGGTGCTCGTGACCTCGGGGCCGGGTGTCGGCAACACCATCACCGGCCTGCTCGATGCGATCAGCGACTCGGTGCCCGTGCTGTGCATCAGCGGCCAGGTTGCAACCGGCGTGATCGGCACCAACGCGTTTCAGGAAAGCGATGCACTCGGCATGTCGCGGCCGGTGACGAAGTGGAATCACCAGACCCGCATCGCCGACGAGATCCCGGCCGTGGTGCGGCGTGCGCTGCGCATCGCCGCCTCCGGGCGCCCGGGGCCGGTGCTGCTCGACGTGCCGAAGGATGTTCAGCTCGCGCCGCTGACCGGCCAGCCGGCCTCGACGCCGCGGCGGCCCGGCCGCCCCGATGCACGACTGCCGCCGTACGCCAGCCTGCAGCGCGCGGCGGATCTTCTCTCGACCGCCCGCCGGCCCGTCCTCTACGGTGGCGGTGGGCTCGTCAACGCCGGTCCCGGCGCATGCGAAGCCTTCACGCGCCTGGTGCATCGCCTCGACGCACCCTGCACGCTGACCTTGATGGGACTCGGCGCCTTCCCGGCCTCCGACCCGCGCTTTCTCGGCATGCTGGGCATGCACGGCACGCTGGAGGCCAACCTTGCGATGCACGAGGCCGATCTCGTGGTCTGCGTCGGCGCGCGTTTCGATGACCGAGTGACCGGCAAGCTCGACGAGTTCTGTCCGCATGCGCGCAAGATTCACATCGACATCGATCCCAGCAGCATCAACAAGGTGGTGCGGGTTGACGCTCCATTGGTCGGCGATTGCGGCGCGGTGCTGGATGCACTGCTTGCGCTGCCCGCGCTCGACGGCCTCGCGCCGGAGCGGCTCGCGCCCTGGTGGCAGCGCATCGAGCGCTGGCGCGCGCAACGCTGCCTGGACTTCGCTGCGCGCAGCGACGCCATCCTGCCGCAGCAGCTGATGCGCTCGCTGCAGCAGGCCATAGAAGGCCGCGACGCCATCGTCTCCACCGATGTCGGCCAGCACCAGATGTGGGCCGCACAGTACCTGCGCTTCGAGCGCCCGCGCTGCTGGCTGACATCGGGCGGGGCCGGCACCATGGGCTATGGCCTGCCGGCGGCCATCGGCGCGCAGATCGCGCACCCCGAGGAGCTCGTCGTCTGCGTGAGCGGCGACGCCTCGGTACTCATGAATATCCAGGAGCTTTCCACGGCCATGCAGCACCGAACGCCCGTGAAGCTCGTGTTGTGCAACAACGGCTACATGGGCATGGTGCGCCAGTGGCAGGAACTGAACCACGGCAACCGGCTGAGCCACAGCTGGAACGAGGCGCTGCCCGATTTCGTGGCGCTGGCCAGGGCTTTCGGCTGGGGTGCGCGGCGCGTGTCGGACCCTGCCGAACTGCAGGCCGCGCTGGCCGAGTGCATAGGGTACGAGGGCCCCTTCTTCCTCGACGCACAAGTGGCCCCGCAGGAGAACTGCTTTCCGATGATGCCGGCCGGCCAGGGCCACCATCGCGTGATGCTCACCAAGGACCGGTGGTACGTGGAAGACTGACTGCGCGGGCCGGAAAACCGTCACGGGTGACAATGGCGGCTGGCCGCGCGATCGGATATCGCGCACCAGCATCAATACTCGGAAAGAACCCCAAGGACCGACATGAGCACAGCAAGCTACACCGACACCCGACTGCTGATCGAGAATGAATGGTGCGACGCCGCGAGCGGCAAGACCCTGGACGTGATCAACCCTGCCACGGGCAAGCCCATCGGCAAGGTCGCCCACGCCGGCATTCCCGACCTGGACCGGGCACTGGCCGCCGCGCAGCGCGGCTTCGAAGCCTGGCGCAAGATCCCGGCCAACGAACGCGCAGCGACGATGCGCAAGGCCGCAGGCCTGGTGCGCGAACGCGCCGCCGACATCGCCCGCCTGCTCACGCAGGAGCAGGGCAAGCCCTTCGTCGAAGCGCGTGGCGAGGTACTCGCCGGCGCCGACATCATCGAATGGTTCGCCGACGAAGGCCGGCGCGTCTATGGCCGCATCGTGCCGTCGCGCAACCTCGCGGCGCAGCAGCTGGTGATCAAGGAGCCGCTCGGCCCCGTGGCCGCGTTCACGCCTTGGAACTTCCCGATCAACCAGATCGTGCGCAAGCTCGGCGCTGCGCTCGCGAGCGGTTGCTCCTTCCTCGTCAAGGCGCCGGAAGAAACGCCGGCCTCTCCGGCGGCGCTGCTGCAGGCCTTCGTGGATGCGGGCGTGCCCGCGGGCACGGTCGGCCTGGTGTTCGGCGATCCGGCCGAGGTCTCGAGCTACCTGATTCCGCACCCCATCATCCGCAAGGTCACTTTCACCGGCTCGACGCCGGTGGGCAAGCAGCTCGCGGCCCTGGC
The DNA here is from genome assembly GCF_964253805.1 of Variovorax sp. LjRoot175. Taxonomy (NCBI): domain Bacteria; kingdom Pseudomonadati; phylum Pseudomonadota; class Betaproteobacteria; order Burkholderiales; family Comamonadaceae; genus Variovorax; species Variovorax sp. LjRoot175. The sequence continues at coordinate 1,552,006 of NZ_CAXURY020000001.1, forward strand.
CGGCGCGCACATGAAGCGCGCCACCATGGAGCTGGGCGGTCACGCCCCCGTGATCGTGGCCGAGGACGCCGACGTCGCGCTGGCCGTGAAGGCCTCGGGCGGTGCCAAGTTCCGCAACGCGGGGCAGGTGTGCATCTCGCCGACGCGCTTCCTCGTGCACAACAGCATCAAGCAAGCCTTCGCCGAAGCGATGGTGAAGCATGCCGAGAGCCTCAAGCTCGGCGACGGCCTGGCCGAAGGCACGACTCTTGGGCCGCTCGCGAACGCGCGCCGGCTCACTGCGATGGCGAAGGTGCTCGACGACGCGCGCGCCACGGGCGCCAAGGTCGCCACCGGCGGCGAACGCGTGGGCTCCTCCGGCAACTTCTTCGCGCCCACCGTGCTGACGGACGTCTCGCTCGAAGCCGACGTGTTCAACAACGAACCTTTCGGCCCGATCGCCGCCATCCGCGGCTTCGACACGCTCGAAGAAGCGATCGCCGAAGCCAACCGCCTGCCTTTCGGCCTTGCGGGCTACGCGTTCACGAAGTCGATCAAGAACGCGCACCTGCTGTCGCAGCAGATGGAAGTCGGCATGCTGTGGATCAACCAGCCGGCCGCGCCCACGCCGGAGATGCCCTTCGGCGGCATCAAGGACTCGGGCTACGGCTCCGAGGGTGGTCCGGAGGCGATGGAGGCGTACTTGAACACCAAGGCCGTCTCGATCATGGCGGTGTAGCCGTTCTCAGGCGCCGGCGGATTCCGCGAGCTGCTGGAGCCGGGGTCCGCCCTGGCGCTCGAGCATCCAGCCCGGATATTCGGCCGGCAGCGCGCTGACCTTGTCGAGCGCGGCGAGTTCCTCGCCGCTCAAGGCGATGGCGGTCGCCGCGATGTTGTCGTCGAGCTGCTCTGCGCGCTTGGCGCCGATGATCACGCTCGTCACCGCCGCCTGGTGCAGCAGCCAGGCCAGGGCGATCTGCGCCACGGAAACGTCCTTCGCCTGCGCGATGCCACGCATCACGTCGATGCAGTCGTAGGCGCGCTCGACGTTCACCGGCGGAAAGTCGAAGGTGGTGCGTCGGCTGCCTGCCTCCGCCTTGACGTCGCGGCCGTACTTGCCGCTCAGCAGGCCGCCGGCGAGCGGGCTCCAGACCATCAGCCCGACGCTTTCGCTCTTGAGCAGCGGAACCAGTTCGCGCTCGAGATCGCGGCCGGCGATCGTGTAGTACGCCTGCAGCGATTCGAAGCGCGCCAGCCCCAGCCGTTCGGAGATGCCGAGTGCCTTCATGATCTGCCAGGCGGCCCAGTTCGACACGCCGACATAGCGCACGTGGCCGTGCTGAACGAGGTTGTCGAGTGCGCGCACGGTCTCCTCGATCGGCGTTGCCGGATCGAAGCCATGGATCTGGTACAGGTCGATATGGTCCAGCTGCAGGCGCTTCAGGCTCGCCTTCACACCGTCCATGATGTGATGGCGCGACATGCCGCGCGAATTGATGCTTTTCGTGCCGGCCTCGCCGAACACCTTGGTGGCGACAACCACGTTCTCGCGCGGCACCTGCAGGTTTCGCAGCGCCTGCCCGGTGATGATTTCCGAGCGGCCGTCGGAGTAGACGTCGGCCGTGTCGATGAAGTTGATCCCGGCATCGAGCGAGCGGCCGATCAGGCGCTCGGCCTCGGCCTGCTGCAGGTCGCCGATCTGCCCCCAGATGCCGCCTCCGCCGCCGAAAGTCATCGTGCCGAGACAGAGCTCGGAAATGAACAAGCCGGTACGGCCGAATCTTCTGTAGCGCATATGAGGAACTCCTTGGGTTGCGTGCTGCGAGCGTGCAGTTTTGCGAGTGTCCTTCCGGCAGGAAGGTTCGCGATAGCCCAATCCTGCTTCTCTCTTGCCCGATCCTGCTGGTGCAGGCATGAAAAAAGCCCGCCATCGATCTGATGGCGGGCTTTTATATGGTTTGGTGGGCCCTGAGTGACTCGAACACTCGACCTACGGATTAAGAGTCCGCTGCTCTACCAACTGAGCTAAGAGCCCCTGATCGACATTGCTGTCATTCAGGCAATCCCACGATTATAGCCATATCGCGAGGCGGCCTCGCTCAAGCGCGCTCGAAAATGCACGCGATGCCCTGGCCGCCGCCGATGCACATCGTCACCAATGCGTAGCGGCCCTGGATGCGTTCGAGCTCGTACAGCGCCTTCACGGTGATCAGTGCGCCGGTGGCGCCGATCGGGTGGCCAAGCGAGATGCCCGAGCCGTTCGGGTTCACCTTGGCGGCATCCAGCCCGAGGTCCTTGCTCACCGCGCAGGCCTGCGCCGCGAAGGCTTCGTTGGCCTCGACCACATCCATGTCCGATGCCTTGAGGCCCGCTTTGTCCAGTGCTTTGCGCGAGGCCGGCACCGGGCCGATGCCCATGTAGGCCGGGTCGACGCCGGCGAAGGCATAGGCCACGACGCGCGCCATCGGCTTGAGGCCGCGGCGCGCCGCCTCTTCTTTCTCCATCAGCACCACCGCCGCTGCCGCGTCGTTGATGCCCGAGGCATTGCCGGCGGTCACCGTGCCGTTTTCCTTCAGGAAGGCGGGCTTGAGCTTCGCCATGTCCTCGATCTTGGCGTCGAAGCGCACGTGCTCGTCGGTATCGAACAGCGTCGTGCCTTTGCGGCTCTCCAGCGGCACCGGGACGATCTGCGTCTTGAAGTAGCCGTTCTCGATGGCCTTCTGCGCGCGCTGGTGGCTGGCGAGCGCGGTCTGGTCCTGCGTTTCGCGGCTGATGCCCCACTTTTTCGCGACGTTCTCCGCCGTCACGCCCATGTGGATGTTCTCGAACGGGTCGTGCAGCGCGCCGATCATCATGTCGACCAGCTTGGCATCGCCCATGCGCACGCCCCAGCGCGCGGTGAGCGAAGAGAGCGGGGCGCGGCTCATGCTTTCCGCGCCGCCGCCGACGGCCACCTTGGCGTCGCCGAGCTGGATGCTTTGCGCCGCGCTCACGATCGCCTGCAGGCCCGATCCGCACAGCCGGTTCACGGTGAGGGCAGGGGTCTCCTGGGCGCAGCCGCCCTCGATGGCGGCCACGCGCGCCATGTACATGTCGCGCGGCTCGGTGTTGACCACGTGGCCGAACACCACGTGCTCCACGTCCTTGCCGTCGACCTTGGCGCGCGCGAGCGCCTCCCTGGTCACCAGCGCCGCCAGCCGCGTGGGCGGCACATCCTTGAGGCTTCCGCCGAAAGTACCGATTGCGGTGCGTACACCGCTCACGACGACCACTTCTTTCATGACGATTCTCCGGTGCAAAAAGGAAGGGTCAATGATGCCAGCCGAGCGCTTCCCGTACTGACGCCGGCGTTACCATGCCTGCCCGAACAAGGAGCCGCCAAATGATCGAAGCCAACACCATCCGCCACATCGTGGTGACCGGCGCCGCCGGCGCGCTCGGCCGCGCCGTCGTGCAGCATTTTCTCGACCAGGGCGCCCGCGTGGCGCTGCTCGACCACCGCATGGAGCATCTGACCGACGCGTTTCCGGGGCTCGACAACTCGCAACACCTGTTGCTGCAGGCTGACGTGACTTCGGCGTCGGCCATGGCCGACGCCGCGACGCAGATCCTCGCGGCCTTCAAGCAGGTCGACGCGCTGGTCCACATCGCCGGCGGCTTCGAGATGGGCGAGCCGGTGCATGCGCTGAGCCGCGCGGCCTGGGACCGGATGATGAACCTGAACGCTTGGTCCTTCGTGGCCGTCTCGCAGGCGCTGGTGCCCTCGATGATCGAGCGCAAGGCCGGCAGCGTGATCGCCGTCAGCGCCAAGACCGCGGCGCGCGGCGCGGCCGGGATGGCGGCCTACATCGCGTCGAAGAGTGCGCTGCAACGCTTGGTCGAGGCGGCGGCGGCCGAGCTGGCGCCGCACGGTATCCAGGTCAACAGCATCGCGCCCAGCGTGCTCGACACGCCGGCCAATCGCCAGGCCATGCCCGACGCCAAGCCCGACAACTGGGTGTCGACCGCGGTGGCCGCGCAGACCATCGGCTTCCTGGCCTCGCCGGCGGCCGCCGCGCTGCACGGCCAGCACCTGACATTGGACGCCTGAAAACAAAAAGGCCCCGGCGATGCGCCGAGGCCTTCGAGAGATGTTGGTGGAGAGGAGGAGGATCGAACTCCCGACCTCCGCATTGCGAACGCGGCGCTCTCCCAGCTGAGCTACCCCCCCAACGCAAAGCGAATTTTAACCAGAACCGACGCCCCAACGCACAAGGAGCACGAATCGCATGGCCTTCGACGACCCCGCCTGGCTGGAGGGCATGTACAACAACCTGGCGCGGGTGAAGGACCATCCCGCGTACCTCGAGCGCTGGGCCCGCGATTCCGCCGCCGCGCGCGACGCCTTGCCCGGCCGGCTCGACTTGTCCTATGGCCAGGGGCCCAACGAAATGCTCGACGTTTTTCCCGCTCCGGTGCCCGATGCGCCCGTGCTGGTGTTCATCCACGGCGGCTACTGGCGCGCGCTCGACAAGAGCGACCATTCCTTCGTCGCGCCCGCGTTCAACGACCGAGGCGTGTGCGTGGTCGTGCCGAACTATGCGCTGTGCCCCGGGCCGGCCAATCGGCCCGTGACCGTGCCGGATATCCTGTTGCAGATGGTGCGCGCGCTCGAATGGACCTGGCGCCACATCGCGGCCTACGGCGGCGACCCTGAGCGCATCACCGTCGCCGGCCATTCGGCAGGCGGCCACATGGCGGCGGCGCTGCTGGCCTGCGACTGGAAGGCGGTCGCGCCCGATCTGCCGGCGCAGCTGGTGCGCAACGCGCTCTCGATCTCGGGCCTCTACGACCTGCGGCCGCTGCAGCGCACGCCCTTCCTGGAACACGTGCTGCGCTTGAGCGATGCGGATGTGCTGCGCGCCAGCCCCGTGCTGTGGCCGGCACCCGCGCGCGGCCAGCTCTATGCGGTCGCGGGCGGCGACGAGAGCGAGGAGTTCATCCGCCACAACGCGGCGATTCGCGCGGCCTGGGGCCGCAACACGGTGCCCGTTTGCGAGGTGCTGCCAGGCCTGCACCACTTCAGCATCGTCGATGCCTTCGCCGATCCGGCGCACAGGCTGCACCGGCATGCGGCGCAGCTGCTCGAGGCCTGATCGCAGGCCCCGAAGGGCGGCCTACATCAGCAGGTGTTCGCCCGCGTTGTCGCCGCCGAGCATGACGTAGTTGACCTTGCGGATGTCCATGAGCTTGCGCCCGCCCGCATAGCTGATGGAGCTCTGGATGTCCTGCTCCATTTCGACCAGCGTGTCGGCCAGCTTGCCCTTGATCGGCTCGAGGATGCGCTTGCCCTCGACGTGCTTGTACTCGCCCTTGTTGAAGTCGCTGGCCGAGCCGTAGTACTCCTTGAAGAGCACGCCGTCGACTTCCACCGTCTGGCCCGGCGAGTCCTCGTGGCCGGCGAAGAGCGAGCCGATCATCACCATCGAGGCGCCGAAGCGGATGCTCTTGGCGATGTCGCCATGGTCGCGGATGCCCCCGTCGGCAATGATCGGCTTGGTGGCGACGCGTGCGCACCACTTGAGCGCCGACAGTTGCCAGCCGCCGGTGCCGAAACCGGTCTTGAGCTTGGTGATGCACACCTTGCCCGGACCGACGCCGACCTTGGTTGCATCCGCACCCCAGTTCTCCAGGTCGATCACGGCCTCGGGCGTGCCGACGTTGCCTGCGATCACGAAGGCCTTCGGCAGCTTCTTCTTGAGGTACGCGATCATGTTCTTCACGCTGTCGGCATGGCCGTGCGCGATGTCGATCGTGATGTATTCGGGTGTGAGGCCGGCGGCGGCCAGCTGGTCCACCGTCTGGTAGTCCGGCTTCTTCACGCCCAGCGAGATGGATGCGAACACGCCCTTGGCATGCATGTCCTTCACGAACTGCAGGTTGTCGAGGTCGAAGCGGTGCATCACGTAGAAGTAGCCGTTCTGCGCCAGCCAGGTGCAGATGGTCTCGTCGACCACCGTCTTCATGTTTGCGGGCACCGTCGGGATGCGGAAGCTGCGGCCGCCGAGGGTGACGCTGGCGTCGCATTCGGATCTGCTCTCGACCACGCATTTGCGGGGCAGCAAGAGGATGTTGTCGTAGTCGAAAATCTGCATAAAACCAAGCTCCTGTGAAATGACTGCCCCCCGGCTCGCCACTTCGTGTGCTTCGCCACCCCCCGAGGGGGAGGCTCGGCCGCCTTGGGGCGGCCCGGCGGCGTCCGGGAATTGAGCGCTTGGTCCGGCCGGCTTTCGCAAACGAAAAACCGGGCGCAAGAAACTTGGGCCCGGTAACTGATTTTACGCGCCCGATCGGAAACGCGTGCTCAGGGACTTCGTATAACCCGCATACGCCGTGCTTTCTACAATCGACGGATGTTCACCGACCTCGCGGCCACCGCAGATTCGCCCCTGCTGCACAACCTCAACGCCGAGCAGCGGGCCGCGGTCGCCTTGCCGGCCGGCAACGCGCTGATCCTCGCCGGCGCCGGCTCGGGCAAGACGCGGGTGCTCACCACCCGCATCGCCTGGCTGCTGCAGACCGGCCAGGTGTCGCCCGGCGGCATCCTGGCCGTGACCTTCACCAACAAGGCGGCGAAGGAAATGATGACGCGGCTGACCGCGATGCTGCCGGTCAACGTGCGCGGCATGTGGATCGGCACCTTCCACGGCCTTTGCAACCGATTCCTGCGCGCGCACTGGAAGCTCGCCGACCTGCCGTCCACCTTCCAGATCCTCGACACGCAGGACCAGCTCTCGGCCATCAAGCGCCTGATGAAGCAGTACAACGTCGACGACGAGCGCTTCCCGGCCAAGCAGACCCAGTGGTTCATCGCCGGCGCCAAGGAAGACGGCCTGCGCCCGCGCGATGTGGAGATCCGCAGCGAGGACGACCGCAAGAAGGTCGAGCTCTACCAGCTCTACGAAGAGCAGTGCCAGCGCGAAGGCGTGGTCGATTTCGGCGAGCTCATGCTGCGCAGCTACGAACTGCTGCGCGACAACGACCCGGTGCGCGAGCACTACCAGCGGCGCTTCCGCCACATCCTGATCGACGAATTCCAGGACACCAATCGTCTGCAGTACGCATGGATCAAGATGCTTTCTGGCAGCACCGTCGAAGGCCGTTTCGTGCCCGGCGACAACAGCGTGATCGCGGTCGGCGACGACGACCAGAGCATCTACGCCTTCCGCGGCGCGCGGGTGGGCAACATGGCCGATTTCGTGCGCGAGTTCGACGTCTCGCACCAGATCAAGCTCGAACAGAACTACCGCAGCTTCAGCAACATCCTCGATTCGGCCAACGAGCTGATCAGCCACAACAAGAAGCGGCTGGGCAAGAACCTGCGCACCGACCAAGGCCCGGGCGAGCCGGTGCGCGTCTACGAATCGACCAGCGACTTCGCCGAGGCGCAATGGATGGTCGAGGAGATGCGCCAGCTGGTGCGCGACGGCATCGAACGCAAGGAAATGGCGGTGCTCTACCGCAGCAATGCGCAAAGCCGGGTGATCGAAACGGCGCTCTTCAACGCGGCCGTGCCGTACCGCGTCTACGGCGGCCTGCGCTTCTTCGAACGCGCCGAGATCAAGCATGCGCTGGCCTACCTGCGCCTGCTTGAGAACAAGGACGACGACACCAGTTTCCTGCGCATCGTCAACTTCCCGCCGCGCGGCATCGGCGCGCGCAGCATCGAGCAGCTGCAGGACGCGGCCCGCGCGGCCGGCCGCTCGCTGCACGACGCGGTCAACGCGGTGGGCGGCAAGGCCGGCTCCAACCTGTCGGCTTTCGTCGCCAAGATCGACGTGCTGCGCGAGCAGACGCAAGGCATGTCGTTGCGCGAGATCATCGAGCTGGTGCTCGACCACAGCGGCCTGATCGAGCACTACAAGGCCGACCGCGAAGGCGCCGACCGCATCGAGAACCTGGAAGAACTGGTCAATGCGGCCGAGAGCTTCGTCACGCAGGAAGGCTTCGGCCGCGACGCGGTGGCGATGCCGGTCGACGAGCTGCGGCAGTCGCCGGCCAGCCAGGGCCTCGACCCGAACCGCCCCGTCATCGACGAGCCGCTGGCGCCGGATGCCGAAACCGGCGAAACCATGAGCCCGCTGGCGGCTTTCCTGACCCATGCCGCGCTGGAGTCGGGCGACAACCAGGCGCAAGCCGGCCAGGATGCGGTGCAGCTGATGACCGTGCATGCGGCCAAGGGCCTCGAATTCGACTGCGTGTTCATCACCGGCATGGAAGAGGGCCTGTTCCCGCACGAGAACTCGATGAGCGACTACGAGAGCCTCGAGGAGGAGCGCCGGCTGATGTACGTGGCCATCACCCGCGCGCGCCGGCGCCTGTATCTCAGCCATTCTCAGACGCGCATGCTGCACGGCCAGACGCGCTACAACGTGAAGAGCCGCTTCTTCGACGAGCTGCCCGAAGGCGCACTCAAGTGGCTGACGCCCAAGAACCAGGGCTTTGCACCCTCGGCCTTCGGCTACGGCGGCGGTTACGCGACCACGCGCGGCGGGGCCGGCGGATACGGCAAGGACACATTCGCCAGCCCGCCGGTGCCGCCGCAGAAGAGCGCGCCTTCGCACGGCCTGCGCTCCGGAATGCAGGTGTTCCACAACAAGTTCGGCGAAGGCACGGTGCTGGCACTGGAAGGCAGCGGCGACGATGCGCGTGCGCAGATCAACTTTCCCCGCCACGGGGTCAAGTGGCTGGCGCTGTCGGTCGCCAAGTTGACGCCCGTATAAAGACTGCTAATCAGCCCGGAAGCTGTCCCGGAAGGTGAACCAGGTCGAGCTCAGCGACATCGCCGCCAGAACCAGCGCGCTGCCGATCATCAGCGCGCCGCCGATGGCCGAGGCGCCGTCGCCCATGCCGATCGCGCCGACGCCCACCAGCACCGTGGCCACGAGGCCGATGCCGATGCCCGCAGCGAGGAACACGCCGAACCACGACAGGCAGAACATCGCATAGGCGCCGAAGTTGCGGAACAGCGCGACCAGGCTGAAGAACAGACTCTTCACCGGCTCGACCTGGTGCCAATGCACGAGTGCCGGCGCGTGCCACATCGCGAGCGACAGCGGCAGATTGAGGACCATGACGAACAGGCGCGCGGTCTGGAAGTCACTGCTTGCGATCACCTCGGGCGTGAGCGTTTCGTCCAGCAGGTAGGCGCGCGCCAGCTGGCCGCCGTCGATCAGGGCCGAAACCCCCACGGCGGCGACGAAATAGACCGCCGAAATGATGCCCAGCACGACCATTCGCCGCCATTCGGCACGCACGGCGCCCACTGCGGCGATGAACATGGCCGGGGCGGCCGGCTTCTGGGTGTCGTTGGCATACGCGACCGAGGTGGCGACCATCAGTCCGAGCGTCATGAAGGGCAGCAGGATCGGTGCCAGCACGCTGCCGAGGAAGGGCAGTTGCGAAGCGATCGAGATCGCCGCCATGAACAGGAAGAACAGCGAGATGAAGGCGAGCGGCTGCCGCCAGAAGGTCTTGAGTCCGAGGCGGACCCATTCGGCGCCGGTGCGCGCCGGCACGAGGTTCAGTTTCATGGGATTAGGGCCCGTACACAGGCCCCTCAGGCGGCCAGCGGCTCGGCAGTCGGACGCGTGCCTTCGAAAGAGGAGAACAGTGCCGCCGGCGCACGGACGCGTTCGCGCAGCACACGCTCGAAATGGGTCGGGTCATGGGCCTTGAGCATGCTCGCTTCCCGTGGCAGGTGGAAGTCCCACAGCCGCGAAATCCAGAAGCGCAGCGCCGCGGCGCGCAGCATGGCGGGCAGCAGGGCGCGCTCGGCTCCGGTCAGCGGCCGCACGCTGCCGTAGGCAGCCAGCAGGGCGTCGGCATGGGCCGCATCGTGGCGGCCGCTCTGCAGGTCGATGGCCCAGTCGTTCAGGCACACGGCGAGGTCGAACAGCCAGCTGTCGGTGCCGGCGAAATAGAAGTCGAACACGCCGGTCAGGCGCGGCGTCTCGCTTTCGGTGTCGAACATCGCGTTGTCGCGGAACAGGTCGGCATGCACCGGCCCGCGCGGCAGGGCCGCGTAGGCCGAGGATTGGGCGACGTGGTTCTGGTACGCGAGTTCGCTTTGCAGCAACGCGGCTTGCGGAGCGTCGAGGTAGGGCAGGACCACCGGCGCGGTGTCGTTCCACCAGGGCAGGCCGCGCAGGTTGGGCTGCATGCGCGGAAAGTCGCGACCCGCAAAATGCATGCGCGCCAGCAGGCGGCCCAGCTCGGCGCAATGCGCGGCCGTCGGTGCCAGCTCGCTCTTTCCCTGCAGCCGCTGCACCAGAGCCGCCGGCTTGCCGGCCACTTTGTGCAGGAACTCGCAGGGCGCATTGGCGGGGATGGAAAGCGCGTGGCCGTCGGGCGGCGCCACGGCCGGGTCGGCCACCGGCTCCGGCACCGGAATGCCGCGCGCCGCCAGATGCTTCATCAGGCAGAGGTAGTAAGGCAGTTGTTCGGCGCCCAGGCGCTCGAACAGCGTCAGGACGAACTCGCCCGACGCGGTGCTCGCGAAGTAATTGGTGTTCTCGATGCCGCCCTCGATGCCTCTGAGCGAGGCGAGCGGGCCCAGGCCGAGGCGCTGCACCAGCGCATCGGCTTCGTCGAACCCGACTTCAGTGAAGACCGCCACCGCCCGGGCTCAGAACTTGAGCACGTTCCAGACCCGCGGGCCGTTGCCGCCGGTGCCGGTTTCGGACTGGCCCTGGCGGTCGCGCCCGCCGTAGTTCGGCAACACCTCGTAGGAGGGCACGTTGGCCTTCGGCGTCACCGTGATGCTCTGGGTCTGTCCGCCGTAGCGCACTTCGTCGACCGCGGCGCCGCTGTCTTCGACGTGGATGTGCTCGATCTTCTGGTTCTGGCGCGGCGATGCTGCCTGTTCCTGGCCCTGCGGGGCGCCGGGCGGCGGCGCGCTTTGGGCGTGAACGGCGGCCAGCGGTGCGGCGCAGGCCAGGGCGGCCGTCAGGGCGCCGCGAACGAGCAGAAGGGTTGGGGAGGACATGATGAGGATTGTAGGCGCCGGCCTCGCGGCAGGTGTCAGCCGGCGGCGATCTTCGCCGTCGTGCGGAAGCCCGAGCGCGGCACGGCAAAATGCTCCGATGACCGACAAGAAAACGTTGCTGCTCGTCGATGGTTCGAGCTACCTCTACCGCGCCTTCCACGCGATGCCCGATTTGCGCGCCGTGCCGGGCGATGCCGGCAGCCCGGCCACGGGCGCCATCCGCGGAATGATCAACATGATGCAGGCGCTGCGCCGCGAGGTGCGGGCCGACTACGCAGCGTGCGTGTTCGACGCGCCGGGAAAGACCTTTCGCGACGACTGGTATCCGCAATACAAGGCGAACCGCTCGCCGATGCCCGACGACCTGCGCAGTCAGGTCGAGCCGATCCACCAGGTGGTCAAGCTGCTCGGCTGGCCGGTGCTGTGCGTGCCCGACATCGAGGCCGACGACGTGATCGGCACCCTGGCCCGCACCGCGGCCAACCAGGGCATCGAGGTGATCGTCTCCAGCGGCGACAAGGACCTGAGCCAGCTGGTCGACGAGCACGTCACCATCATCGACACCATGAACGGCAAGAAGCGCGACGTGGCGGGCGTGACGGCCGAATTCGGCGTGCCGCCGACCCTGATGATCGACTACCAGACCCTGGTGGGCGACAGCGTCGACAACGTGCCCGGCGTGGAGAAGGTCGGCCCGAAGACTGCCGCCAAATGGCTGCTCGAATACGGCTCGCTCGATGCGCTGATCGCCCGCGCCGGCGAGGTGAAGGGCCAGGCCGGCGAGAACCTGCGCAAGGCGCTCGACTGGCTTCCGCAAGGTAAGCGCCTCGTGACCATCCGTACCGACTGCGAGCTCGATGGCCACGTGAGCGGCCTGCCTTCGCTGGCCGGCATCGCCATCGGCCCCCAGCAGATCGACGAGCTGAAGGGCTTCTACGAGAAGTACGGTTTCAAGAGCCTGGTGAAGACGCTGGAAGCGCACGAGGTCTCGCCCGAGCTGATCGAGGAGAACAAGAAGAAAAAAGGCCCCGAAGGCGGCACCGGCCTGTTCGACGAACCGGGCTTCGAGGCCGCGGCGAAGGCCACCAACCTGGCCTACGACACGGTCATGAACTGGGAGGCCTTCGACGCCTGGCTCGCGAAGCTCCAGGCGGCCGAGTTGGTCGCGATCGACACTGAAACCAACTCGCTCGACGAGATGCGCGCCGAGATCGTCGGCATCAGCTTCAGCGTGAAGCCCGGCGAGGCGGCCTATATTCCGGTGGCCCACAACTACCCCGATGCGCCGGCCCAGCTGCCGCGCGACGAGGTGCTCGCGAAGCTCAAGCCCTGGCTCGAGGACGGCACGAAGAAGAAGCTCGGGCAGCACGTCAAGTACGACCGCCACGTGTTCGCCAACCACGGCATCGAGGTGCAGGGCTACGCGCACGACACCATGCTGCAGAGCTACGTGCTCGAAGTGCACAAGCCGCACGGCCTGGCCAGCCTGGCCGAGCGGCACCTGGGCCGCACTGGCATCGACTACGAAGACCTCTGCGGCAAGGGCGCGCACCAGATCCCGTTCAGCCAGGTTTCGATCGAGAAGGCCGCCGAGTACTCGTGCGAAGACTCCGACCAGACGCTGGACGTGCACCTCGCGCTGTGGCCCAAGCTCGAGGCCGACGAGAAGCTGCGCTACATCTACGAGCTGGAGATGGCGTCCAGCGAAGCGCTCTACCGTGTCGAGCGCAACGGCGTGCTGATCGACGCACCCACGCTGGCCGCGCAGAGCAACGAGCTCGGCAAGCGGATCATGGCGCTGGAGCAGGAGGCCTACGAGCTTGCGGGCCAGCCCTTCAACCTCGGTTCGCCCAAGCAGATCGGCGAGGTCTTCTTCACCAAGCTGGGTCTGCCGGTGGTCAAGAAGACGCCGAGCGGCGCACCGAGCACCGACGAAGAGGTGCTCGAAAAACTGGCCGAAGACTTCCCGCTGCCGGCCAAGATCCTGGAGCACCGCGGCCTCTCGAAGCTCAAGGGCACCTACACCGACAAGCTCGGGCAACTGGCGAACCCGCGCTCGGGCCGCGTCCACACGCACTATGCGCAGGCGGTCGCGGTGACCGGGCGGCTGTCGAGCAACGACCCCAACCTGCAGAACATCCCGATCCGCACCGCCGAGGGCCGCCGCGTGCGCGAGGCCTTCGTGGCGCCTGCCGGCAGCGTGATCGCGAGCTCCGACTATTCGCAGATCGAGCTGCGCATCATGGCTCACATCAGTGGCGACGAGTCGCTCTTGCGCGCCTTCACCGAAGGCATCGACGTGCACCGCGCGACCGCGGCCGAAGTCTTCGGCGTGGCGGTGGAGCAGGTTTCGAGCGAGCAGCGCCGCTATGCGAAGGTCATCAACTTCGGGCTGATCTACGGCATGAGCAGCTTCGGCCTCGCGCGCAATCTGGGCATCGAGACCAAGGCCGCGGCCTCCTACATCGACCGCTATTTCGCGCGTTATCCCGGCGTGAAGATCTACATGGACGAGACCAAGGCGCTGGCCAAGCAGAAGGGCTATGTCGAGACTGTGTTCGGCCGCCGCCTTTATCTGCCCGAGATCAATTCGCCCAACGGCCCGCGGCGCGGCGGGGCGGAGCGCGCGGCGATCAACGCGCCGATGCAGGGCACCGCGGCCGACCTGATCAAGCTCAGCATGGTGAAGGTGCAGGAGGTGCTCGATGCCGAAAAGCGCCGCACGAAGATGATCATGCAGGTGCACGACGAACTGGTGTTCGAAGTGCCCGAAGACGAAGTCGAGTGGGTCCGCACCGAGATCCCGCGACTCATGGCCGGCGTGGCGGAGCTCAAGGTCCCGTTGCTGGCCGAAATCGGCTTTGGTCCCAACTGGGACAAGGCGCATTGACGAACGACAACCCAAGGAAAGAAGAATGAAACTCCCGCGTCATCTGCATGCCTTCGTCATCGGCACCGTCTGTGCCGCTTGGTTCGGTGTCGCCTCGGCCGCACCCGACGAGCGCATCGCCGCGCTGGCGGCCAAGGAAAAACCCGCTCTGCTCGAAACGCTGAAGCAGCTGGTCTCGATCGAGTCCGGCAGCCGCGACCTCGAAGGCCTGGACAAGATCGCCAACCTGATCGCCGACAAGTTCAAGGCGCTCGGCGGCCAGGTCGAGCTGATCGACCCGACGGCCGATGCCTACCGCATGGAAGACACGCCCGAGAAGATTGGCAAGGTCGTGCGCGCCACCTGGAAGGGCACCGGCAGCAAGAAGATCATGCTGATCGCGCACATGGACACGGTCTACCAGATCGGCATGCTCGCCAAGCAGCCCTTCCGCATCGAAGGCGACAAGGCCTACGGCCTCGGCATTGCCGACGACAAGCAGGGCGTGGCAGTCATCACGCACACCGTCGCCCTGCTCAAGGCGCTGGACTTCAAGGAGTACGGCACGCTCACCGTGCTGATCAATGGCGACGAGGAGATCAGCTCGCCCGGTTCGCGCAACCTCATCACCCGATTGGGCGGCGAGCACGACGTGGTGATGTCCTACGAAGGCGCCTCCGTCAAGGAAGACAAGCTCTCGCTCGCCACCGCGGGCATCGCCTCGGTCTCGCTCAACGTCACGGGCAAGGCTTCGCACGCGGGCTCGGCGCCCGAGCTCGGCGTGAACGCGCTCTACGAGCTCTCGCACCAGATCCTGCAGATGCGTGACCTGTCCGACCCGGCCACCGGCCTCAAGATGAACTGGACCATCTCCAAGTCGGGCAGCAACCGCAACGTGATCCCGGCCGCGGCCAGCGCCGGTGCCGACGTGCGCGTGCTGAAGGTCGGCGACTACGACCGCATCGAAAAGCAGGTGCAGGAGCGCGTGAAGAAGCAGCTCATTCCCGAAGCCAAGGTCGAGATGAAGTTCGAGCGCCGCCGCCCGCCGCTGGAGGCCACCGACGCCTCGCGTGGGCTGGCCGGCCATGCGCAGCAGGTCTACAAGGAGCTCGGCCGCGAGCTGGGCGCCGACGACAAGGTGGCCGGCGGCGGCACCGATGCCGCCTTCGCCGCGCTGAAGACGAAGGCGCCGGTGGTCGAGCGCTTCGGCCTGCAGGGCTTCGGCGCGCACTCGGCCGATGCCGAATACGTGCTGATCGATTCGATCGAGCCGCGGCTCTACCTCGCGGCACGCATGATCATGGACATCTCGCGCGGCAAGGTCGACCACTAACGGCCGGCTATTGCGTCCCGCGATGCGCCTGCGCCATATCGAAGTCTTCAACGCCATCATGCTCACCGGCAGCGTGAGCGCGGCGGCGCGGCTCATCAACATCACGCAGCCGGCGGTCAGCCGCACGCTGCAGCATGCCGAGATCCAGCTCGGCTTCTCGCTCTTCCAGCGCGCCAAGGGGCGGCTCACGCCGACCACCGAGGCGCTGGCGCTCTATCCGCACATCGAGCGCCTGTTCGCGCAGCTCGACGAGGTACAGCGGCTGGCCGCCAACCTGCGCAGCGCCAGCGACGTGGGCGAGCTGCGCATCCTCACCGTGCTCGCGCTCAGCTACGAGGTGCTGCCGCGCGCGCTCAAGAGCTTCCGCCAGAAGCACCCAGGCATCGCCGTCACGGTGGAGTCGCTGCATTCGCCGCAGATCATGTCGGCCCTGCTGCTGCAGGAGGCCGACGTGGGCTTCGCCTTCAGTCCCGCGGTCCATCCCTCGCTCACGCAGGAGACGCTGGCAGACAGCCGCATGGTGTGCATCGCGCCCAAGGGCATGCTGCCGCGCGCGCTGGTGCGCAACGGCTCGGCGGCGCTGCACGACCTGGTGAACCTGCCGGTGGTCGGCCTGGACAGCCGCGATCCCGTCGGCACCAGCCTGAGCCAGGCCTGCCGGCAGGCCGGCGTGGGCTTCCAGCAGGCGGTGGTCACGGTGCAGACCTACCACGCGGCGCTGGCGATGGCGCACCACGGGCTCGGGGTCGCGCTGGTCGACGGCTGCACGGCGAACTCGGCCGATCGCACCAAGGTCGACGTGCTGACGCTGGAGCCGCACATCCCGGTGCCGATTCGCGCGCTGCGCTTTGCCGGCAAGCCCGACTCGGTGGCGGTGCGCGGCATCACGCGCTGCATGCGCGAGGCGATCGAAGGAATGGCTTAGACGAGGCTTTGCGCGACGCGCTGCGCCGAACCGAAAGCCAGCGTGAAGCCCAGCGCCCCGTGCCCGGTGTTGAACAGCATGTTGGACGGGGCGCCTGCCAGGCGGCCGATGATCGGAACGCCGGTCGGCGTGGCCGGGCGCATGCCGGTCCAGGGATGCAGTACCTCGAAGCGGCTCGCCTGCGGGAACACGGCGCGCGTCGCCTCGGCCAGCGTCTCGATGCGCGTGGCGGGGATGCTCGCATTGTGCCCCACGAGCTCGGCCATGCCAGCCACCCGCAGGCGCGACCCGATGCGCGCGAACACCACCTTGCGTGCGCTGTCGGTCACGCTCACCCGCGGCGCGGCGCCGGGCGCCGGATCGACGTCGACCGTGATGCTGTAGCCCTTGAGCGGGTAGACCGGCAGGTAGGCGCCCAACTGGCGCCCAAGCCGGTGCGATGCCGCGCCCAGTGCCATGACGAAGGCATCGGCTTCCACGTCGCCGGCGCCGGTCTGCACCGCGGTCACGCGGTCGTTGCGGACATCGAAGCCGCGCACTTCGCAATCGAGCACGAAGCGCACGCCGCGCACGCGCAGCGCGCGCTCGAGTGCGATGCAGATCTTGAGGCAGTCCGCGGCGCACTCGCTCGGCGTGTGGATGGCGCCGGCCATCCGGGCGCGGTAGCCGGCCAGCGCGGGCTCGATCGCGATGCACTCCTCGGGCGTGACGAGGCGCTGTTCGCTGCCCATCGCCTGCTGCAGTTCGAGTTGCCGGCGCGCGCCTTCGAGCGCGCCGGCGCTCGCGTAGAGCACCAGCTTGCCGGTGGCGGAGAAGTCGCAGTCGGGCGCCACGTCGGCCAGCATCTGCTCGAAGGCGCGGCGGCTCTCCGCGGCGAGCGCGAGCAGGCGCATCGTCGTGTCGCGCGAGGTCCGGGCGTTGCAGGCCGCCAGGAAGGCCAGGCCCCAGCGCCACTGCAGCGGGTCGAGCTGCGGCCGCAGCTTGAGCGGGGAGGAGGGCGAGAGCAGGAGCTTGGGCAGCTGCTTCCAGATCGAGGGATCGGCCAGCGGCTGCACATACGAATAGCTCAGCTGGGCGCCGTTGCCGCCGCTCGCACCGGCGCCCGGCGCGGCGCGATCGATCACGCTCACCTCGAAGCCCTGCCGGTTCAATTGCCAGGCCGTGGCCAGGCCCACGATGCCGGCACCCAGCACGCACACATGCATGACGCTCCTTCCTGTCGCTGCTTGTTGTTGGATGCGAGCGACTCTAGAGCCGCATCGTTCGAGCGTGAAATGCCAAAACCGCCGCGGGCCATAGCCAAAGCTCATGCCCTCCGGTGGCTGCCCATAACTTTTGGTCATGGCCATGGGCGCAAAAGGAATTGTGACCGGCGCATGAATCGTTCCTACACTCCGCAACACATTCCAAATCCACCGAAAGGGCTCGCATGAAACTTTCCGCATTGATGGCCGCCGTTCTGCTCACCGTTGCCGCGACGGGCGCGCAAGCCGCCGACACCCTGGCCAAGATCGCCGAGTCCGGCAAGATCACGCTGGCCTACCGCGAGTCTTCGGTGCCCTTCAGCTATCTCGACGGCCCGAACAAGCCGATCGGCTTCTCGGTCGAGCTGTCCAACGCGGTGGTCGAGGCGGTGAAGAAGAAGCTCAACAAGCCGAACCTGCAGGTGGCGCTGATGCCGGTGACCTCGCAGAACCGGATCCCGCTGATCCAGAACGGCACCATCGACCTGGAGTGCGGCTCGACCACCAACAACAGCGCGCGCGGCAAGGACGTGTCCTTCGCCATCAACCACTTCTACACCGGCACGCGCCTGCTGACGAAGAAGTCGTCCAAGATCAAGAACTACGCCGACCTCGCGAAGAAGACGGTGGCCAGCACCACCGGCACCACCAACGCGCTGGTCATGCGCAAGTACAACACCGAGAAGAGTCTCGACATGGACATCGTGCTCGGCAAGGACCATGCCGACGCTTTCCTGCTGGTCGAGAGCGACCGCGCGGTGGCTTTCGCGATGGACGACATCCTGCTCTTCGGCCTGATCGCCAACGCCAAGAACCCGGCCGAATTCGAAGTGGTCGGCGATGCGCTGCAGGTCGAGCCCTACGCCTGCATGCTGCCCAAGGACGACGCGGCCTTCAAGAAGGTGGTGGACGACACCATCGTCGGCCTCATGAAGAGCGGCGAGTTCGAGAAGATGTACAACAAGTGGTTCATGTCGCCGATCGCGCCGAAGAACGCGCCGCTCAACCTGCCGATGAGCCCGCAGCTGCGCGACAACATCAAAACTCCGAGCGACAAGCCAGCGACCTGACGGGTTGACGCGCGCCTCCGGCGGAGCACGCAACCTCGCGGGCGCATTCTCCGCTCTGATCGCCTACATTGCGGCGTGCGCTTCGCAGCTGCGCCTTCTTTGTCCGTCGATCAACTGGAGTAATACGACATGCCTCAATTCGATACGGGTTCCGAGCTGAAAGCCGAATTCGATTCGCTTCGCCCCGGCGAAAGCACGGAACAGGGCGCCACGCGCCGCACTGCGCTGAAAGCTGCGATCGGCGTCGGCTACGCGGCCGCCACGCTGCCCATCGCTGCGCAGACCGCGATCAAGACTCCGGCCGACGGCCTCAAGGCCGGCCCCATCAAGTACAACGTCAACGGCTTCGACGTACCGGGCTATGCGGCTGCACCGGCCGGCAAGACCGGTCTGCCGGTGGTGCTCGTGATCCAGGAGATCTTCGGCGTGCACGAGTACATCGCCGACACCTGCCGGCGCTTCGCCAAGGCCGGCTACCTGGCGATCGCGCCCGAGCTTTATGCGCGGCAGGGCGACCCGAGGACCTACACCGACATTCCGAAGTTGCAGGCCGAGGTGGTCAGCAAGGTGCCCGATGCCCAGGTCATGGCCGACCTCGACGGCGCGCTGAAATACGCGGCCGCCAACGGCGGCGACGTGGACGAGGCCGCGATCACCGGCTTCTGCTGGGGCGGCCGCATCGTCTGGCTCTATGCAGCCACCGGCAAGGTCAAGGCCGGCGTGGCCTGGTACGGCCGCCTGGTCGGCCAGCCCAGCGAACTCACGCCCAGGCATCCGATCGACATCGCCGCCACCCTCAAGGCGCCGGTGCTCGGCCTCTATGGCGGCAAGGACCAGGGCATCCCCCTTGACACGGTTGATAAGATGAAAGCGGCTCTGGCAACCGGCACTCCGGCGGCCAAGGCCTCCCAGTTCGTCGTGTACCCCGAAGCGGGCCATGCCTTCCATGCCGACTACCGGCCGAGCTACGTTGCCGGCCCTGCCGAAGACGGCTGGAAGCGCACCCTGGCCTGGTTCCAAGCCAACGGTGTCGCCTAGAGAGCGGCATTCGCCAGCCGCTTTCCACCGAAAGCCGTCCGATGGGCGGCTTTTATTTTTTATGAAGCAGTCATGAACCTGTTAGCCATCATCGCCGCGACCCTGGTCGCCGGCATCGGAAGTGTCTGGATCGCCGCGCTGCTGCTGCGCGTGGGCGTGAAGAGCGGCGGCGGCGTGAATCCGCAGCATCTGCTGAGCCTGGCCGCCGGCGCGCTGCTGGCCACCGCTTTCATGCATCTCCTGCCCGAGGCTTTCGAGAGCCGCATCGAGCCCGGCCTGCTGTTCGGCGTGCTGCTGTTCGGCCTGGTCTTCTTCTTCCTGCTCGACAAGGCCGAGCTGTGGCACCACGGCCACGAGCATCACCACGATGGTGAGGCCCGCGAAGCGTACGGGCATGACCACCACGATCGACACGACCATGCGCACGCCCATTCGGATCCTCATGGCCACACTTCCAAGGGTGGCGGCTGGGCCGTGCTCACCGGCGACAGCGTGCACTGCTTCGGTGACGGCATCCTGATCGCGTCGGCCTTCATCGCCGACCTGCGCCTGGGCCTGGTGGCGGCGCTCGCGGTGCTGGCGCACGAGGTGCCGCACCACATCGGCGATTTGGTCGTGCTGCGCCAGAGTTCGCCCAATCCGCGCGCCGCGCTGATCAAGGTCTCGCTCGCCGGCACCATGACCGCGCTGGGCGGGCTGGCCGGCTGGTGGCTGGTCGATCGGCTGCACGGCTGGCTGCCGTACTTCCTGGTGCTGGCCTCCAGCAGCTTCGTCTACGTCGCGCTGGCCGACCTGATCCCGCAACTGCAGAAGCGCCTGGCCGCGCGCCAGACCGCCTTGCAGATCGCCTGGCTCGCGGTCGGCATCCTGCTGGTCATGGGGGTGAGCCGGCTGGCCCACGGCGACCACGAACACACCGATCCGGCGCACGCGCACGAAGAGCACGGCCGCAAGCACTGAAGGCGCAGATGGGGCGCTCTCCGACACACCGGCCTGCGCCGTAGGTCCACACTCGGGGCTGTTCAACGCGACCGAGGAGGCTCACACTTGGGGGCTGCCCAACGCGATCCATCAGTCAAGGAGCCGATCATGACCAGCGCCGATCCCCCGCTGCGTTCCGCTGTTACAAGCGACAACCCGACGGACGACGAACTCGACGACGAGCTGCCCGAAGACGAGGCCGAGGCCGAGGAAGAAGAAGAGGCCGAAGCTGCTGACGAGTTGTCGGAGGAGACCGGCATCGATCTGACCGACGCCAGCGAACTCGATGCCGACAACGTGCCGGCCGACGAGGAGTTCGACCGCGTGATGCAAGCGCCGGATTGAAACTCCAGGTCGAGGTCGGCGCATGGACGGTGAATTGGCCGAGCTGTTCGCCTTCCACATACCGGTGTGGGAGATCATCCTGCGCGGCAGCGCGATCTACTGGTTCCTGCTGCTGCTGTTCCGCTTCATCCTGCGGCGCGATGCCGGATCGCTGGGCATCGCCGATCTGCTGTTCGTCGTGCTCATCGCCGACGCATCGAGCAACGCGATGCAGGGCGAATACCGCTCGATCGCCGAGGGCTTCGTACTGCTCGCCACGCTGGCGGCCTGGAACTACATGCTCGACTGGGCCAGCTACCGCAGCAAAGCGATCAAGCGCCTGATGGAGCCGCCGCCCGAACCGCTGATCCGCGACGGCAAGATGGTCTGGAAGGCGCTCAAGCGCAACCTGATCACCGAGGACGAACTGAAGTCCAAGCTGCGCGAAAAGGGGATCGAAGCGATGGACGCCATCCGGCTCGCCTACCTCGAAAGCGACGGCCAGATCAGCGTGCTCGAGCGCGCCGGGCCTCAGAGCGGCGCTGGCAAGCAGCACGACCAGCCTGCGCCGCGGCGTCCGGGCGCAGGCTGAGCCGCGCGCGGGCTTTCAGTCTTCGAGCGTGAAGCCCACCTTCAGCGTCACCTGCCAGTGCGCCACCTTGCCGTCCTGCACATGGCCGCGGGTCTCGGTGACCTCGAACCACTGGATGTTGCGCACCGACTCGCTGGCCTTCGAGATCGCGCGCAGCACGGCGTCGTCGCTGCTCGTGGGCGAGGAGCCGGTGAGTTCGAGGAGTTTGTAGACGTGGTTGGACATGGAGCGCTCCTTGACGATGGAACAGGGGCGATGCCGCGGATGGCACCGGCCTGTCCATCATAGGCTTCAGGCCATCGCTTCCTGGTGCTGCATCAGCTCCTCCTTGCGCGCCGCCAGCTGCTCCTTCAGCGCGACCAGATCCATCTTGGACTTGCGCGCCTTGTCGAAGATCTGTTCGCGCTCTTCCTTCACATGGTGATCGATGTATTCGCCGAGCACGATCACCTTGGCATCGAACAGCGCCTCCTCGGGGCCCATGGATTCGATCTGCGCGATCAGTTCCTTGGCCGTCGAATGCTCCACGGTGGCTTCGTCGAGCAGCGCATCGTCGTGGATGGCGGCGCGCGCCGCCGGGTAGAAGATCTCTTCCTCGATCTGCGCATGCACGCTCAGCTCGCGGCAGATCTGGTCGGCCAAGGCCTCGCGCTGATCGGCGGGCGCCTTGGCTTCGGCCAGCTTGCTGAATTCCTGGAACAGTTTTTTCACGGCGATGTGGTCCGCGTCCAGTAGATCGACGGCGTCGTTCTTCTTGGGAGGTGCTTTGCTCATGATGCTGATTCCTTTGGTGGGATGTCGTGGGTGGATTTCGTGGGCGGCGCAGCCGCGTGCCTGCGCCAGGGGCCACACTAGAAATCGCACCGTGCCGACCCTGTGAGGGTCTGCATGACATGCGCGTAGGACGAACGCGATCCCCGCGCGACAGCGCTGGCAGCTACTTGGCGCCGCCCGTGTACTTGGTCACGCTCTCGGCCGTGACGTGATAGCCGCTCACGCCCATCATCGAGTCGTTGCGCAGGGTCTGCAGCTTGCCGGTGACCCACACCGTGTCCATGGCGCGGAACTTCGCACCCTGGCGCGGGCGCACGTGCAGGATCTGATTGGCCGGCGGCGGCGGCGTGTGGATGCAGGCGCCGAAGTAGGGCACCAGCAGGAACTCGGTGACCTCACCCTTGTTTTCCTCGAGCGGCACGATGAAGCCCGGGATCTTCACCTCGACGCCGTTCATCGCCGGATTGGTCGGCGCGTTGTTCGAGACCTCCTGCATCTTCAGCAGCAGGTCGTTGGCGCGCGGATCGCCGTCTTCGAGCTTGCTCAGGTCCATGCCCTTGAATTCCTTCATCGGGTCCCAGTCCTTGGGCACCAGCTCTTCCCACGAGATGAGCCGGGGCTGGCCCGCCGCGGGCTTGGCGGCAGCGGCCTTGCCGCCGATCGGATTGGTCGGCGAGGTCGCCTGCGGCGCGGGGTCGGCCGCGAAGGCCGCGGTTGCAGCGGCGGTGCACAGGGCCATGAGCAGGGGGCGCAGCATCGTCTTCTTCATCTTCAAATCCTCGGGGAGAGTCCATCGGCCAGCGAGAGTCTGTAGGCGCGCACGCCCGGCAGCAGGCTGGCCAGCCAGCCGGCTGCGAGCAGGCTGGCGAGCAGTATCCATTCGTTCAGTGTAGGTTCGCTGAGGCGAAGCGCGAGGCCGAACTGGGCCTGCAGCCATGGCGCGAGCAGGGCGATGCCGAGCACCGCCAAGACCACGCCGATCGCCACGCCCAGCAGCGTGACCAGTGCGCCTTCGAGCGCCAGCAGCGCCAGCACGTGGCGCAGGCTGGCACCTACCGCGCGCAGCACCGCGAGCTCGCGGCGGCGTTCGTTGAGGCCGGCCATCACCACCGACACCAGGCCGGCGAGGCTGACCAGCGCGACCAGCGCCGACATCAGCAGGAGTGCGTTCTCGCCGATGCCGACCACGCTCCAGAGCTCGTCGAGCGCCACGCCCGGCAGGATGGCCATCAGCGCTTCGGCGGGGTAGGTCGAGACCCAGCGCTGCACGCCGAACACCGCCGCGCGGTTCTTGAGGCCGACCAGCACTGCGGTCACGTTCTTGGGCGTGAGATCGAACTTGCGCACCTGCTCGGCCGGAATCCGAACGCCCGGCAGCGGCGCGCCGCCGGCCCATTCGAGATGGATGGCTTCCATCGCCGGCAGGCCGATGTGCACCGTGCGGTCGACCGGCGTGCCGGTGCGCGCCAGCACGCCCACCACCGTGAAGGGCTTGTCCGCGTGCTCGGCCACGTTGAGCTCGCCGCTGCCGTGCGCGAGCGTGATCTTCTGGCCCACGTGGTAGCCCAGCCGGTCGGCCACCTCGGCGCCGACGACCGCATCGAAGAGCTCGGCTAGGGCCGTGCCTTCGCGCAGCTGCAGCGGCCGGCGCTCGCCGTAGCGGAAGTGCTGGAAGTACTCGGGCGTGGTCGCGAGCACCGCAAAGCCGCGGTGCGAATCCCCGAGCGAGAGCGGCAGGACCCAGTCCACGCCCGGGTGCTGGGCCAGCGCCTGCACGCTCTTCCACTGCATGTTGTTGGTGGCGGCGCCGATGCGGAACACCGAGTAGAGCAGGAGCTGCGAAGACCCCGTGCGCGCGCCCACGATCAGGTCGGTGCCCGAGACGGAGGACGAGAAGTTCTCGCGCAGCTCGGTGCGGATGCGTTCGACGCCGAGCAGCAGGAAGGTCGACAGCGCGATCGACAGCACCGTGAGCGCGAGCGTGAAGCGGCGGTTCCAGGCGCTCTTCCAGGCGATGCCGAACAAGGCCTTCATGCAGCGGCTCCCACGGCCGCGGCGCGATTGATATCGGGCAAGAGGATGTGGCGGCCGAAGCGCGCCGCGATGCGCTGGTCATGGCTCACGAACACCAATGCGCTGTGACTGGCCTGGCAGGCCGCGACCAGCACGTCGAGAAAAGCCTCGCGCCGGTCTTCGTCCAGCGCCGAGGTCGGCTCGTCGGCGATCACGACCTCCGGCTGGCCGATCAGCGCGCGCGCCGCCGCCACGCGCTGCTGCTGGCCCACCGAGAGCAGCATGGCCTGGCGCTGCCACAGGCTGGCGTCCAGACCCATCCGTTCCAGAAGCTGCTGTGCCTGCACCCGCGCCGAACCCGCGCGCGAGGCCTGCGCCATGCGGCGGGCCGAGAAGCGGCAAGGCAGGAGCACGTTGTCGAGCACGCTGAGGTAGGGCAGCAGGTTGAACTGCTGGAAGATGTAGCCCACATGCGCAACCCGGTTGCGGTCGCGCGCGCTGCCCGAGAGCGCGGCCCAGTCGCGGCCCAGCAGCGTGACGCGGCCTGCACCGGCCACCAGCACGCCGGCCAGCAACGACAGCAGCGTGCTCTTGCCGCAGCCGCTGGGACCGTGCAGGAACACGGCCTCGCCGGCCGCGATCTCGAGCCGCTCGATGTCGACGCAGGGTGCGCCGGCGCCGGGCCAGGCGAAGCGCAGCGACTCGACGCTGAGAACCGGAGTCACTTGCCCCAGGCCAGCCGTGAATTCGGTCGTTTCAGCGTGCGCTTGAACTGGCCTTCGCGTGAAACGATCTGGGCATCGATCTGGCGCATGCCCTTGAAGGCGGTGAACAGGCCGATGTCGATGAATTTCGCCGCTGCCGCATTGGTGCAGTTGAAGGCAAAGGTGCCGTCCAGGTCGGCATGGCCTTCGGCGGCGCCGGTGCCGGCCTCGGCCTTGCCCAGGCCCAGCGCCGTCGATTGCAGTGCGATCGGGCCGAGCTTGCAGTTGGCTGCCGGATCGATCTTGAACAGTTGGTCGGCCGCGCGCAACTGGGCGACCGCAGCCTCCGCGGTCTTCTTCTCGGCATCGGTCTTCGGCGCATGCTCGAAGCCGACGAAATTCTCGAGCGGCGACTCCATCGCAATCACGATCGCCGGCCCGTCGATCGCGACGTCGAGCTTGACCTGGCCGTGCACATGCGCGCGTTGCTGTGTCTGCGCCATGGTGGCCCAGGGCGCCGCCGCGAGCAGGGACGCCAGCGCGAGACCGGAAAAAGCGCGTTGGAAATTCATGCTTTCGCACCTTGCCGGGTCGGCAGCCCCGGCGTGTTGCTCCACTCGCTCCAGCTGCCGGCATAGAGCGCGGTCGGCCCCAGCCCGGCGATCTGCATCGCGAGCAGGTTGGGCACGGCGCTCACGCCGCTGCCGCAGTGATGGACGACCGTTGCGGGATCCCGCCCCGCCAGCAGCGCTTCGAACTCGGCGCGCAACTGGGCGGCCGGCTTGAACTTGCCGTCGGGACCGAGGTTTTCGGTGAAAGGCCGGTTCAGGGCCCCGGGGATGTGACCCGCGATCGGGTCCAGAGGTTCCACCTCGCCGCGATAACGTGCTGCGGCGCGCGCATCGATCAGCGTCTGGTCAGCTTTCTCGAGCCGCGAGGCGACGGTCTGCGTGTCGGCGAGCGCGAGCAAGGGCGTGCCGGCGACGAAGTTCGACTGGAAGCGCGCCGGCTCTTCGCGGGCGGTCACTGCGCCGCCCGCCGCCTGCCAGGCCTGCAGCCCGCCGTCGAGCACGGCCACGGCCTCGTGCCCCATCCACTTGAGCATCCACCAGAGCCGGCCGCAGTAGTTGGCGCCGTTGCGGTCGTAGACCACGGCCTGCATGTTGTTGCCAAAGCCGACGCCGGACAGCCAGGCCGCGAACTTCTCGCGGCTGGGCAGCGGGTGGCGCCCGCCCGAGGCCGGCGGGCCCTCGTCCGTCGTCACGATTACCACCTCGCCGCGCGCGCCGGGCAGGCCGTGCTTCGCGCTCAGGTCGGTGTCGAGATTGGCGTAGACCGCGCCGGGAATGTGGGCCGCGCGGTACTGCTCGCCGCCGGCTTCGGGCTTCATCAGGTCGAAGCTGCAGTCGAACACCATCAGCGGAGCGCCGCTGTCCTGCAGCGCCATGAGCTGGTCGACGGAAATCAGGGTCGTGTACATATGAGCTCCTTCAATGCTCTTCCGCAGGCGCCTTGGGCAGCGAGCGCTGGCGCAACACGGTGGCGGCGATGCCGCTCACGACAATCAATGCCATGCCGGCCCAGCCGGCCGCGTCGATGCGGTCGCCGAACAGCAGCACGCTGTAGATCGCCGCGAAGACGATGCCCGAATACTGCAGGTTCGCGACCACCAGCGTACCGCTTTCGGTCTTGGCACTGGAATAGGCGCGCGTCATGCAAAGCTGTCCCAGCGCCGCCAACACGCCCACCGGCACCAGCCACAGCGCATGGCGCCAGGTCCATGCGGCCCAGGGTGTGAAGCCGCCCAGCAGGGCGGCCAGCCCGCCCGCCACCGCGGAGCCGAGCGCGAAGTAGAACACCGTGCGCGCCTCGGGCTCGCCGGCCCGCGAGAGCGCCACCACCTGCATGTAGGCGAAGGCGGCGGTCAGCCCGGACAAGAGCCCTATGAGCCCCGCAAAACCCTGGTTGTCGCCCACCGTGGGCTTGAGCATCAGCACCACGCCGCCGAAGCCCGCGAGCACGGTGAGCACCAGCGGGCCCTGCAGCGGCGGCCGCGGTATGCGTCCGTCGCGGCCCGGTACCGGCACCCAGGCGAGCAGGGCGCCCCCGACCAGGAAGGCGGCGATCCAGACGCTGCTCATGTAGTTGAGCGTCATCGCGGTGGCGAGCGGCATGTGCGCGATCGCGTAGAACCAGGCGCCGAGCGAGAACACGCCGATCAAACTGCGCCATGCGTGCATGCCGGGGTAGCGCGTGGCCAGCGTGACGCCGCGGCTTCTCGCCAGCACCCAGAGGAAGACGATGCCGATCAGCCCGCGGTAAAGCACCAGCTCGGCGCTCGTGAACCAGGCCGAGGCGATCTTCACGCACACGCCCATGGTGGCGAAGATCAGTGCGCCCAGCACCATCCAGAGCGCCTGCATCGCGGGGTCTTAAGCCTTCATCTCGTGGCGGTACCACTCATGGAACTGCAGCATGCCGTCTTCCATCGGGCTCTGGTAGGGACCGCTCTCGTCGTCGCCGCGCTGCATCAGCGCGCGGCGGCCGGCGTCCATGCGCTCCGCGATCTCGTCGTCTTCCACGCAGGTCTCCATGTAGGCGGCCTGCTGCGCCTCGACGAACTCGCGCTCGAAGGCGACGATCTCCTCGGGATAGAAGAACTCGACCATGTTGAGCGTCTTCTGCGGGCCCACCGGATGCAGGGTCGAGACCGTGAGCACGTGCGGGTACCACTCGATCATCACGTGCGGGTAGTAGGTGAGCCAGATCGCGCCGTACTTGGGCGGCTTGCCCTCGCGGTACTTGAGCAGCTGCTCCTGCCACTTCTGATAGACCGGGCTGCCGGCGCGGCCGAGCCGGTTGGCGACGCCGACCGTCTGCACCGAGTAGTAGCGATTGAATTCCCAGCGCAGGTCGTCGCAGGTGACGAAGCTGCCGAGGCCCGGATGAAAGGGGCCGACATGGTAGTCCTCGAGATAGACCTCGATGAAGGTCTTCCAGTTGTAGTTGCACTCGTGCAGCTCGACGCGGTCGAGCGCATAGCCCTCGAAGTCGAGGTCGGCGCGCGGGCCGAGGCTCGCGAGTTCGGCCGCGATGTCGCGCTTCCTGCCCGTGGCGTTCTTCTCGAACAGGAGGCCGTTCCACTCGGTCAGCGGGTAGTTGTGCAGGTTGAGGCAGGGGTCCTGCTCGAAATGCGGTGCGCCGATCAGCTGGCCGGTGGTGCGCGGGTCGGCCGCCGCATAGGTCCAGCGGTGCAGCGGACAGACGATGTTGCCGCCGGTCTGGGCATCGAGCTCGCCGCGGCCCTGCAGAATCAGCGCCTGGCGGTGGCGGCACACGTTGGAAACCAGCTCCACGCCCTTGGGCGTGTGCACCAGCGCGCGGCCCTGCTGCTCCTGCGGCAGGGTGTGGTAGTTGCCCGGCTCGGGCACGGCGAGCCGGTGGCCGACGTAGCGCGGGCCGGCGGCGAAAAGCGTTTGCAGCTCGCGGGCATAGAGCGCCTCGTCGAAGTACGCGGAAACCGGGAGTTGGCTCGAAGCCTGCTGCAGTTGAAGACTTAAATCAGACATGGGTGACCTGACCAAGCTCCCCACAGGGAGAGAAAGAGAACGGAAGGCTGCCGTCGAAGAGGGGTGCGACGGCTCGGTGAAAAATGCCGGCGGGTGCCGGCTTGGGAGACCTGGGATTGTACCCGTGGGCATAGGTTCACGCCCCCCGCCCTAAAATGCCCGGTTTCATCCCCGATCGCCGCATGCCCAAGGTGCCTCCCATTTCTCCGCCGGCCCCGCCTGCCTCGCCCGACACCGGTGCACTGCCCGCAAGCTACGAAGCCGGGCTCCAGGAACTCGAACAGCTGGTGACCGAACTCGAATCGGGCCAGTTGCCGCTCGACCAGCTGCTCGGCAGCTACCAGCGCGGTGCGGTGCTGCTCGCGTTCTGCCGCGACAAGCTGCAGGCGGTCGAAGACCAGATCAAGGTGCTCGACGCGGGCGGCCTCAAGGTCTGGACCGGCGAATGACGGTCGCGGATGCCTTGCGCTGGGATGCCCGACGCCTTGCCGCGTGGAGCGATCCGCAGCTGGCGCGCGTCGAGGCCGCGCTGTCGCAATGGGTCGGCATCGACGCGCCGGTGCTGCTCGGCGACGCGATGCGCTATGCCGTGCTCGACGGCGGCAAGCGGCTGCGTCCCTTGCTGGTGTTCGCGGCCAGCGAGGCCGTCGGCGGCCAGGCCGAGGCCGCGCTGCGCGCTGCCTGCGCGGTCGAGCTGATCCATGCCTATTCGCTGGTGCACGACGACCTGCCGTGCATGGACAACGACGTGCTGCGCCGCGGCAAGCCGACCGTGCACGTGAAGTTCGGCGAAGCCGATGCACTCCTGGCCGGCGATGCCTTGCAGGCGCTAGCCTTCGAATTGCTCACGCCCGATGGCGACGGCATCGCGCCCGTGGTGCAGGCGACCCTGTGCCGCCTGTTGGCCCGTGCGGCCGGCAGCCAGGGCATGGCCGGCGGCCAAGCCATCGATCTCGCGAGCGTCGGCGTGGCGCTCGACGAGGCGCAGCTGCGCGAGATGCATCGGCTCAAGACCGGCGCCCTGCTGCAGGGCAGCGTCGAGATGGGCGCGGCTTGC
This sequence comes from Variovorax sp. LjRoot175, assembly GCF_964253805.1. Taxonomy (NCBI): domain Bacteria; kingdom Pseudomonadati; phylum Pseudomonadota; class Betaproteobacteria; order Burkholderiales; family Comamonadaceae; genus Variovorax; species Variovorax sp. LjRoot175. Next base: position 1,581,504 of record NZ_CAXURY020000001.1, read on the forward strand.
GGCGGCACCATCGCGGCCGATGCGCTCGCGGCGCTGCGCGACTACGGTGCGGCCATCGGCCTCGCCTTCCAGGTGGTGGATGACATCCTCGACGTCGTCGCCGATTCGCAGACCCTGGGCAAGACCGCCGGCAAGGACGCCGCGAGCGACAAGCCCACCTACGTGTCCCTGCTCGGCCTCGACGGCGCGCGGGCCCAGGCCCGCGAACTGCTGGCCCAGGCGCTGGCCGCGCTCGATCGCAGCACGCTGGCCGATACCGGCGCGCTGCGCGCGCTGGCCCACATGGTCGTGGACCGCGACCGATAACAAAAAAGTCTCCCCATGGCTCCGTTGCTCCCCACGATCCACGATCCTTCCGTCCTGCGGCAGTTCGACCGCGCGCAGCTCAAGCAGCTGGCCGACGAAGTGCGCAGCTGCGTGCTCGACAACGTGTCGCGCACCGGCGGGCACCTGAGCTCCAACCTCGGCACGGTCGAGCTCACGGTCGCGCTGCACCATGTGTTCAACACGCCGCACGACCGGCTGGTGTGGGACGTGGGCCACCAGACCTATCCGCACAAGATCCTGACCGGCCGGCGCGAGCGCATGCCCACGCTGCGCCAGATCGGCGGCATCTCCGGCTTTCCGCAACGCACCGAGAGCGAGTACGACACCTTCGGCACCGCGCATTCGTCGACCAGCATCTCGGCCGCGCTCGGCATGGCGATGGCGGCCAAGCAGAAGGGCGAGGACCGCCACGCGGTCGCGATCATCGGCGACGGCGCGCTGACCGCCGGCATGGCCTTCGAGGCGCTCAACAACGCGGGGGTCTGCCACTGCAAGCTGCTGGTGATCCTGAACGACAACGACATGTCGATCAGCCCGCCGGTCGGCGCGCTCAACCGCTACCTCGCGCAGCTCATGAGCGGCAACTTCTACGCCGCGGCCAAGAACGTCGGCAAGACCGTGCTGCGCGCCGCGCCGCCGCTGTTCGAGCTGGCCAAGCGCTTCGAGCAGCATGCCAAGGGCATGGTGGTGCCGGCCACGCTGTTCGAGCAATTCGGCTTCAACTACGTCGGCCCGATCGACGGCCACGACATCGATTCGCTGGTGCCGACGCTCGAGAATCTCAAGCATCTCGAAGGCCCGCAGTTCCTGCACGTGGTCACCAAGAAGGGCCAGGGCTACAAGCTGGCCGAGGCCGATCCGGTGGCCTACCACGGGCCTTCCAAGTTCGATCCGGCGGTCGGCCTCGTCAAGCCCGCCACGGCGCCTAAGCAGACCTTCACGCAGGTCTTCGGCAGCTGGCTGTGCGACATGGCCGCGCAGGACGGCCGGCTGGTCGGCATCACGCCCGCGATGCGCGAGGGCTCGGGGCTGGTCGAGTTCGAGCAGCGCTTTCCCGAGCGCTACTACGACGTCGGCATCGCCGAGCAGCATGCGGTCACCTTCGCGGCCGGCCTGGCCTGCGAAGGGCTCAAGCCGGTGGTCGCGATCTATTCGACCTTCCTGCAGCGCGCCTACGACCAGCTGATCCACGACGTTGCGATCCAGAACCTGCCGGTGGTGTTCGCGCTCGACCGCGCCGGCCTGGTGGGTGCCGACGGCGCCACGCATGCGGGCGCCTACGACATCGCCTTCATCCGCTGCATTCCCAACATGAGCCTGGCCTGCCCGGCGGACGAGGCCGAGTGCCGGCAGCTGCTCTCCAGCGCCTTCGCGCAGAACCATCCGGTGGCGGTGCGCTATCCGCGCGGCGCTGGCGCCGGCGTCACGCCCGGTCTCACGCTCGACGCGCTGCCCTTCGGCAAGGGCGAAGTCCGCCGCGAAGGCAAGCGCATCGCCATCCTCGCTTTCGGCACCTTGCTCTATCCGGCGCTGAAGGCCGCAGAGGCGCTCGATGCCACGGTGCTCAACATGCGCTGGGCCAAGCCGCTCGACGTCGAGCTGCTGCTGCAGGTGGCCGGCACGCACGATGCCATCGTGACGATCGAGGAGGGTGCCGTCATGGGCGGCGCGGGCAGCGCCGTGCTGGAAGCCTTGCAGGCCGCGCAGGTGGACAAGCCCGTGCTGCAACTCGGCCTGCCCGATCGCTTCATCGAGCATGGCGACCCGGCCAAGCTGCTGGCCAGCATCGGCCTCGATGCGGCGGGCATCGAGCAATCGATCCGGCAGCGCTTCGGCGATGCGTCTGCCGCAGGGAAAACCCCCCCCGGCACGGTGTAAGCACTTTTTACAATCGCGCTCGACTCAACAAGTCAGCAACGCGGCCACAAGCCGCGTTCTCGTTTTTCAATGCACTCGGAGTGAATTCAATGGATCGTCGTTCCCTCATCAAAAACGCAGGCATCGCCGGCGTCCTCGCTGCCGGCATCGCGCCGGCAGTCCATGCGCAGGCCGCGGTTCGCTGGCGTCTGGCATCCAGCTTCCCGAAGTCGCTGGACACCATCTTCGGAACGGCCGAGACGTTCTCGAAAAAGGTGAGCGACATTACGGGCGGCAAGTTCCAGATCTCGGTGCATGCCAGTGGTGAGCTGATGCCGGCCTTGGGTGTGCTCGACGGCGTGCAGAACGCTTCGGTCGAGATGGCGCACACCGCGCCGTACTACTTCTACGGCAAGGACCCGACCTTCGCGTTGGGCTGTGCGGTGCCCTTCGGCATGAACACGCGCCAGATGAACGCATGGATGTACGAAGGCAACGGCCTGAAGCTGATGCGCGAGTTCTACGCCAAGTACAACGTCTTCAGTCTGCCGGGCGGCAATACGGGCGCGCAGATGGGCGGCTGGTTCCGCAAGGAAATCAAGTCGGTCGCCGACCTGAAGGGCTTGAAGTTCCGTACCAACCCGATCGCGGGCAAGGTGCTCGAGCCCTTCGGCATGATCCCGCAATCGATCCCGGGCGCCGACCTGTATCCCGCGCTCGAGAAGGGCACGATCGACGCGCTCGAGTGGGTCGGCCCGTACGACGATCAGAAGCTCGGCTTCAACAAGGTCGCGCCGTTCTACTACTACCCCGGCTGGTGGGAAGGCGGCCCGCAGCTGGACTTCTATATCAATAGCAAGGCATGGGAAGGCCTGCCGGCCGAATACAAGGCGGTGGTCGAGGTGGCTGCTGCGCATGCCCACGTCACGATGACGGCCAAGTACGATGCCAAGAACCCGATCGCGCTCAAGCAGCTGGTCGGTTCCGGCACCAAGCTGCGCCCCTTCACGCAGGACGTGATGAACGCAGCCTTCAAGTCGGCCCAGCAGATCTACGCGGACCTGAACAACAGCAACCCGGAGTGGAAGAAGGTCTACACCGACTACGCCAAGTTCCTGGCCGACCAGAATGCCTGGTTCCGCTTCACCGAAGGCACCTACGATCGCTTCATGCAGCAGCAGAAGCTCTGAGCGCGCTTCACTTCAAGACAAAAAGCCCCGCCGGTTACGGCGGGGCTTTTTTCATGGCGATGCGCTCGGCGACGCGTTCGGCAAAGCCCGTGAGCAGCCGCGCGTCGGCCGAATGGAACCAGGTGACGGCGCCATTGCGGCGGCGCACCAGCAGGCGCGGCGCAATGACACGCTCGAGCCAGCGCCAGTGCACGAGCTTGAGTTGCGCCACGTCGGCCGCATGCTCGCGCTTGGTCCAGAGCCAGGTCTGCGTGAGCACATCGCCTTCGAGGCGCGTGCGGCTGTAGACGATCCAGTAGCCGACCCAGAGGATGCACATGGCCGCCACTCCAAAAACCAGGAGGCTGGGCGTGGACCAGTCGACGCTCCGCAGCGACGGCAGGCTCCAGAGGCCGAAGCCGATCAGGTCGATCACCAGAACGACCGCCAGCGTTCGCACGAAAGGCGGGTAGGCCGGGCTCTCCAGCGCGACAGGGGCGTCGACTGCGTCGCTCACTGCTTCTTGTCGGCGCCAGGGCTCGGGGGCTCGGGCTCCGGCATCGGTAGGGCGTCGGGCTCGGCCGGCTTCTGGGTGCCGAACGGATCTTCCATGTTGATGCTGCTGCCCGGCCCCTGCGAGTCGGCCGGCATCTCGAGCTGCACCTTGTCGACGTCGACCTCGATCTTCTTGTCGAGGAACACGGTAACGGCCTGCGGGAAGAAGATCACGATCGCCACCAGCAGCAGCTGCAGCCCGACCCACGGGATCGCGCCCAGGTAGATGTCGCGCGAATCGATCTTGCGCGGCAGCGCGTTGTTCTTGAACAGCGTGTCGGCGATGCCGCGCAGGTAGAACAGCGCGAAGCCGAAGGGCGGATGCATGAAGGAGGTCTGCATGTTCACGCACAAGAGCACGCCGAACCACACCATGTCGATGCCGAGCTTGGCCGCGACCGGCCCGAGCATCGGCAAGATGATGAAGGCGATCTCGAAGAAGTCGAGGAAGAAGGCCAGGAAGAAGACGAAGATGTTGACGACGATCAGGAAGCCGATCTGTCCGCCGGGCAGGCCCGAGAGCATGTGCTCGATCCACTTCGCGCCGTCCACGCCCTGGAACACGAGCGAGAACACGCGCGAGCCGATCAGGATGAAGATCACCATGGCGGTGAGGCGCATGGTGCCGTTCATCGCTTCCTTGAGCATCGGCCAGTTGAGCCGCCGGTGGAGCGCGGCCAGCAGCAGCGAGCCGACGGCGCCCATCGCGCCGGCCTCGGTCGGCGTCGCGATCGCATGCTCCATGAAGGGCAGGCCGCCCATCGAGCCGAGCACGGCGAAGATCAGGATGGCCGAAGGGATGATGCCGCGCAGGCACTTGCCCCACAGCGCCCAGCCGACGAGCGTGCGTGCGGTGACCGGCACGCCGGGCACGTAGCTCGGGCGGATGCGCGAAACCAGGAAGGTGTAGAGCGCGAAGATCAGCACCTGCAGGATCGAGGGCCCCCACGCGCCCTTGTACATCTGGCCGACGTCGGTGCCGAGCTGGTCGGCCATGACGATCAGCACGAGGGAAGGCGGCACCAGCTGCGTGATGGTGCCCGAGGCCGCCAGCACGCCGGTGGAGTAGCGCATGTTGTAGCCGTAGCGCATCATCACCGGCAGCGAGATCATCGCCATCGCGATCACCTGGCCGGCCACGGTGCCGGTGATGGCGCCGAGGATGAAGCCGACGATGATCACCGAGTAGCCGAGGCCGCCGCGCACCGGGCCGAAGAGCTGGCCCATCGAGTCGAGCATGTCCTCGGCCAGGCCGCACTTCTCGAGCACGGAGCCCATCAGCGTGAAGAAGGGGATTGCCAGCAACGTCTCGTTGGACAGGATGCCGAACACGTTGAGCGGCAGGTTGGCCATGAAGCCGGCCGGGAACCAGCCCATCTCGATCGCGATGAAGCCGCTGAGCAGGCCCAGCGCCGAGAGCGAAAACGCGACCGGAAAACCGATCAGCATGATCACGATCAGCCCCGCGAACATGATCGGGGCGAAATTTTCCATCTGCATTTCTTATCCTGCGAAGCGGTGCGTGGGACAGCGGGGACTCGTGGCGGCGGTGCTCACTGCACCGGCTTCTCGTAGTGCGTGTCCATCTCGATCAGGCCGCGCAGGTAGGCGACGCGCTTGATGATTTCCGCCACGCCCTGCAGGAACATGGCGCCGAAGCCCAGCGGCATCATCAAGGCCGCGGGCCAGCGGATGAGGCCGCCGATGTTGCCCGACATCTCGCCGCTCCTGAGCATGCCGAGGAAGAAGGGGAGGGTCAGCCAGAAGAGCAGGCCCATCACCGGCAGCAGGAAGAAGACCAGGCCGAAGAGGTCGACGTACACCGGGCCGTTGCGCCTGAGCTTGCCGTAGATGATGTCCACGCGCACGTGTTCGTTGAGCTTGAGCACGAGCGGCGCGCCGAGCATCACGGTGGCGGCGAACAGGTACCACTGGATCTCGAGCCACGCATTGGAGCTGAAGTCCAGGCCGTAGCGCACGAAGGCGTTGCCGGCGGAGATCACCGAGGCGGCGAGGACGGCCCACGCCGCCACCTTGCCGAACTGGGCACTGATCCAGTCCATGGCCAGCGCGAATTTGAGGAATGCGGACAAGGCTTGTCTCCCTGCGGGAAAAATTCTGGCGCCAGTCGGGGAGGTCGGCGCAAAGCCCGCAATGGTAACGCCGTGCTGCAAGGCCTCGACAGGGCGCGAGCGACGGGTTTACCCGTGGAGTTCCATGGCCGTAGCGAGCCGCAAGGCAGGTGGCCATAATGGCCCATGCCTTCGAGCCCGCCGTCCAGCACGCCCTTCGGCACCCCCAGCCTGCCTTTTTCGATCGATTCGCCCGACATGCGTCGTGCGGGCCGCGAACTGCTCTCGCTGGCGCTGATCGATGCGCGCAATCACACGCTGCATCTGCTTTCGCTTTACGAACAGGCGCTGGGTTCTGCTGCGTTGGCCGTTCCCCGCCAGGACGGGGTCGAGCCGCCGGTGTGGTTGGCCGGCCACATCGGCTGGTTCGCGGAATGGTGGATCGGGCGCAATACCCAGCGCGCCTTCGGCGTCGACTGCCCGGTGCGTCCGACGCGGCTGGCTGCGATCGAACCGCAGGCCGACGCGTGCTGGAATCCGGCGCAGATCGCCTGGGTGGACCGCTGGTCGCCCCAGCTGCCCGATCTCGCGCAGACCAAGGCCTATCTGCTCGACACGCTGGAAAGCACGCTCGAACTGCTCGAACATGCAGTCGAGACCGATACCGGTCTTTACTTCTACCGGCTCGCGCTGTTCCACGAAGACTTGCGCGGTGAGCAACTGGTGGTGATGGCCCAGACGCTGGGTTTGCCGCTGGGCATCGAGCAGGAGCCGGCCGCGGTCGAGCGCGAGCCGCTCCTCATGCCGGCCACCGCCTGGGAGCTGGGCGTGGCCGACGCCGGCTTCGCGTTCGCGCAGGAGCGAGGCGTGCTCCAGGTCGAAGTGCCGGAGTTCGAGATCGACGCCCAGCCCGTCACCTGGAGCCAGTACGTGGAATTCGTCGACGACGGCGGCTACGACCGCGAGGACTTGTGGCATCCCGAAGGACTCCTGTGGCTCGAGCGGCAGGCCGAAGGGCGGCGCGGCCCGCGCCATGTGGCCCAGATCGGCGCCGCGCGCCATGGCGCCGGCGGTTCCGTGCTGCAGCAGCGTTTCGGCCGCACGGTGCGCGCGGCGGGCAACCAGAGCGCGGTGCACGTGGCCTGGTGGGAGGCCGATGCCTGGGCGCGCTGGGCCGGGCGCCGTCTTGCGACCGAGGTGGAGTGGGAAATCGCGGCCCACACCGCCGCGCGCCGCGGCTTCCGCTGGGCCGACGTCCATGAATGGACCGCGGGCACGCTGAAGCCCTGGCCGGGCTTCCGTGCCGATCCCTGGAGCGGCGGCACCGAGTTCGATCCGCAGCCGGTCTTCGGCCAGGCCCACGTGCTGCGCGGCGCATCGCTCGCCACGCGCGCGCGCCTGCGCTCGCCGAAGCGCCGCGGCTTTGCGATGCCGCAGCGCGACGACGGTTTCTTCGGGTTCCGCACTTGCGCATATTGACAACAACATCAACGGAAAGGGCGCTGCCGAATGGCTCGCGTGCGTGACCCGGCCGGCTACGACGGCCAGCGAGAAATGATTCTTTCCAATGCGGCGCAGCTGTTCGCGCAGCGCGGCTTTGCGGGTACTTCGATGAACGAGGTGGCCGCAGCCTGCGGCGTGTCGAAGGCCACGCTCTATCACTACGTGCGCGACAAGCACGACCTGGCGGTGCGCATCGCCGAGGAGCACGTGCAGAGGCTCGAGTCGGTGGTGCAGGAGGTGCTGCGCGAGCACCAGGCGCCCGAGGCCCGGCTCGCCGAACTCATCCGGCGCTTCGTGGCGGAGTACGCGATTGCCCAGAACGCCCAGCGCGTGCTGACCGAAGACGTGCGCTTCCTGCGCGAAGAGGACCAGGAGCGCATCTTGAACGTGGAGCGGCGCGTGGTCGCGGCCTTCGCGCGCACCATCGCCGAGGTGCGCGGCGAGGATCCGCAAAGCAAGCTCGGCAAGCCGATGGCGATGCTGCTGTTCGGCATGATCAACTGGATGTTCACCTGGCTCAAGCCGGGGCGCGAACTCGATCACGACGCGATCGGCGCGATGGTGTCCGAACTCTTCTTCGGCGGCGTTCGGGCCGTGACGCTTCCGGAGGCGCTCGCGGCCGATCAGCGGCATGCCACAATCCGCGGCACCCCCGCAGCGTAGACCTCACATGAGCATCAAGAGCGACAAATGGATCCGGCGCATGGCCGAGAAGAACGGCATGATCGAGCCCTTCGAACCAGGCCAGATCCGCGAGCAGGACGGCCATCGCATCATCAGCTACGGCACCTCGAGCTACGGCTACGACATCCGCTGCGCGCCCGAGTTCAAGGTCTTCACCAACATCCACAGCACGGTGGTCGATCCGAAGAACTTCGACGAGAAGAGCTTCGTCGATTTCCATGGCGACAGCTGCATCATCCCGCCCAACAGCTTCGCGCTGGCACGCACGATGGAGTACTTCCGCATCCCGCGCAACGTGCTGACCATCTGCCTGGGCAAGAGCACCTATGCGCGCTGCGGCATCATCGTCAACGTCACGCCCTTCGAGCCCGAATGGGAAGGCTACGTGACGCTGGAATTCAGCAACACCACGCCGCTGCCGGCCAAGATCTATGCCGGCGAGGGTTGCGCGCAGGTGCTGTTCTTCGAGAGTGACGAGGTCTGCGAAACGAGCTACAAAGACCGCGGCGGCAAGTACCAGGGCCAGCGGGGTGTGACACTGCCGAAGGCCTGAGCAGGAGAGCGTCATGAAGTGGGAAGGCAACCGCGAATCCGACAACGTGGAAGACCGCCGGGACGAAGGCGGCGGCGGCTTCGGCGGCTTGCCGATCGGCGGGCGGAGTGTCGGCATCGGCACCATCGTCGTGGCACTGCTTGCGGGCTGGATCTTCGGCATCAATCCGCTCACGCTGCTCAGCATGTTCGCCGGCGGCGGCGAAGCGCCGATCGTCCAGCAACAGCAGCAGCGGGCTCCGGCGCCGCCGGCCAACGACGAGGCGGCACGCTTCGTCTCGGTCGTGCTGGCCGACACCGAGGACGTCTGGACCCCGATCTTCCAGCAGGCCGGTTCGACCTACCGCCAGCCCAGGCTGGTGTTGTTCCGCGGCGCCACGCCCACGGCCTGCGGCACCGGCCAGAGCGCCATGGGTCCCTTCTACTGTCCGGGTGACCAGAAGGTCTACATCGATCTCGGCTTCTTCGACACCCTGAAGCGCGAACTCGGCGCCCCGGGCGAGTTCGCGCAGGCCTACGTGATCGCGCACGAGGTCGGCCACCATGTGCAGAACCAGCTCGGCATCACGGGCAAGGTCGATTCGATGCGCGGCCGCATCAGCCAGGCCGACAGCAATGCGCTGAGCGTGCGCGTCGAACTGCAAGCCGACTGTTTCGCCGGCGTCTGGGCCAACAAGGCGCAGAACGCGCGCCAGATCCTCGAGCAGGGCGACGTGGAGTCGGCGATGAACGCCGCCGCGAAGATCGGCGACGACGCGCTGCAGCGTTCGGCAGGCCGGGCGGTGGTGCCCGACAGCTTCACCCACGGCACCAGCGCCCAGCGCCAGCGCTGGTTCACGACCGGGCTGAAGAGTGGTTCGATGAAGGCCTGCGACACTTTCAATACCCGCAATCTTTGAGGCGCAGGGGCTCGATGGCCCGTTTTTACTGCGATGCATGCTATCGAAAAGATAGCAGGCCGCGCAGTCACCGCACTGTCATCGCCGTCTTTTGCCGCAGTGCGACAATACCCGGCTTCATGACAAGCTCCTTCTCCAATCTTTCCCTGGCCGAACCGCTGGCGCGCGCCGTGGCCGAAATGGGCTACGAAACCATGACGCCGATCCAGGAGCAGGCCATTCCGGTGGTCCTCGCGGGCCAGGACGTGATGGGCGCGGCGCAGACCGGCACCGGGAAAACCGCTGCCTTCTCGCTGCCGCTTTTGCAGCGCATGCTCAAGCATGAGAACAGCTCGACCTCGCCGGCGCGCCATCCGGTGCGTGCCCTGGTGCTCCTGCCCACGCGCGAGCTGGCGGACCAGGTGGCGCAGCAGGTCAAGCTCTACGCCAAGCACACCCAGTTGCGCAGCGCGGTGGTGTTCGGCGGCATCGACATGAAGCCGCAGACGCTGGAACTCAAGAAGGGCGTCGAGGTGCTGGTCGCCACGCCGGGCCGGCTGCTGGACCATATCGAAGCCAAGAACGCGGTGCTCAACCAGGTCGAATACGTGGTGCTCGACGAGGCCGACCGCATGCTCGACATCGGCTTCCTGCCCGACCTGCAGCGCATCCTCTCGTTCCTGCCCAAGCAGCGCACCACTTTGCTGTTCTCGGCCACCTTCTCGCCCGAGATCAAGCGTCTCGCGGGCAGCTACCTGCAGAACCCGGTCACCATCGAGGTGGCGCGGCCGAACGAAACCGCTTCCACCGTCGAACAGCATTTCTACAGCGTGAGCGACGACGACAAGCGCCGCGCGCTCAAGCAGATCCTGAAGCAGCGCGGCCTCAAGCAAGCCTTCGTCTTTGTCAACAGCAAGCTGGGCTGCGCGCGGCTTGCGCGTTCGCTCGAACGCGAAGGCTTGAATACCACCGCCCTGCACGGCGACAAGAGCCAGGACGAGCGCCTGAAGGCGCTCGCGGCCTTCAAGGCCGGCGAGGTCGACCTGCTGGTGGCCACCGACGTCGCGGCCCGCGGCCTCGACATCAAGGACGTGCCGGCGGTCTTCAACTTCGACATTCCGTTCAACGCCGAAGACTACGTGCACCGCATCGGCCGCACCGGCCGCGCCGGCGCCTCCGGCCTGGCGGTGAGCTTCGCGAGCGGCGGCAACGACGTGCGCCTGGTGGCCGACATCGAGAAGCTGATCAAGAAGAAGATCGAGCTGGAACCGATCGAGTTCGAGGAAGACCGCCCGCGCGGCCGCATCAACGACGGCCGCCGCCACTGGCGCGACGAAGGCGAGGCCGGCGATGCGCGCGACGTGCTCGACCAGCCGCGCGAACGCAGCGAAGCCCGTCCTGTGCGCAGTGGCCGGCCGCACCGCGCACCCGCGGCACCGCGCGATCCCTTCTTCGAGCAGCCCTACGAAACGCCGGAGCGCGAAGCCGCGCCGGCCTGGGAAGCGGCCGCCAAGACCACGCCTTCGCGCGGCATCTCGAGCAACATCAAGAGCAAGCGCAAGGTCGCGGCGCTGTTCAAGACCACAGCACAGCCGAATTAGGGGCTCAGCCCGGCTTCTGCGCTGCCGGGCAGCGGGCCTGGATCAGTTCGCGCTCCTCGAGCGTCGCGCCCATGCGCACCGCGCTCAGGCAGCCGCCCCAGACGCAACCGGTATCGGTCGACAACAGGTCGGGCCGAGAGAGCCAGCCCAGCGTCGACCAGTGCCCGCAGGCGATGGTGGCGGCTTGCGTCCTGCGGCCAGGCACGTCGAACCATGGCATGAAACCCGCGGGCGCGGACGCGGTCCCGTCCTTGGTTTCGAATTCCATCAGGCCATCCGTCGTACAGAAACGCAGCCGCGTGAGCGCATTGACGATCGCGCGCAGCCGCGCATGGCCACTGAGCGTGTCGCTCCACTGCGCGGGCTCGTTGCCGTACATCTCGTGCAGGAATTCGCCGGATGCGGAACCGCGCAGCACCGACTCGACCTCGGCCGCGTAGACCAGCGTATCGGCCACGCTCCACTGCGGCAGCACGCCCGCATGCACCATCAGCAGGTCGCCGCCGCCCACCGAGCGGTGCAGCGCCATGGGCTGCTGGCGCAGCCAGTCGAGCAGGGCCTCGCGGTCGGGCGCTTCGAGCACGCCGTGCAGCGTGTCCTTGCGCCCGAGCTTGCGCGCGCCCTGTGCGACGCCGAGCAGGTGCAAGTCGTGGTTGCCGAGCACGGTCTTCGCCGCGCCGCCGTAGCGCTGCACGCGCCGCAGCACCTCGGCCGACGCGGGGCCGCGGTTGACCAGGTCGCCCAGGAGCACCAGGGTGTCGCGGCTGGGAGAGAAAGCGATGTCGTCGAGCAGGCGCTGCAGGGGCTCGTCGCAGCCCTGCACATCGCCGATCAGGTAGAGTGCCATCTCCCCATTCTCTCCCGCATACATGGATGTTTTTCTGCTGGCCTTGCTGACCACGCTCAACGCGTTGTTCGCAATGTCCGAAATGGCCCTTTCCACCAGTCGTCGAGCGCGGCTCGCGGCGCTGGCCGAAGCGGGGGATACGGGGGCGGAGGCTGCGCTCAAGCTGATGGAGGATCCGACGCAGTTTCTCTCCAGCGTGCAGATCGGCATCACCTCGATCGGCATGTTGAGCGGCATCGTCGGCGAGGCGGCCTTCGCGGCGCCGCTCGCGTACTGGATGGAAGGGCTGGGTCTGGGTGCGGGTGGTGCGAGCTTCATGTCGACGGCCGTCGTGGTGACCTGCATCACCTTCTTCACGATCGTCTTCGGCGAGCTGGTGCCCAAGCGCATCGGCCAGCTCTACCCCGAGCCGGTGGCGCGCTACGTGGCGCGGCCGATGCGCGCGCTGGCCACCGCCGCCAAGCCCTTCGTGCTCTTGCTGTCGGGCGCCACGGCCGCCATGCTCAAGTTGCTGCGCATCGATTCGAGCGCGGCCCGCATGATGACCGAGGAGGAGATTTCCGCCAGCCTCGAGGAAGGCGTCGATGCCGGCGTGATCGAAATGCACGAGCACCAGATGGTGCGCAATGTGTTCCATCTCGATGATCGCCGGCTGAGCTCGCTGATGGTGCCGCGCGCCGACATCGAATGGCTGGAGGCCTCTTTCACCGTCGCGCAGAGCCTGCAGAAGGTGTCTGCTGCGAGCGCGCTCAACCTGGTCCACTCCTGGTACCCGGTGTGCCGCACCTCGCTGGACGATGTGGTGGGCGTGATCAGCGTGGCGCACCTGTTGACGCTGAGCCCGACGCACGAGGGCACCATCGAGTCGGTGGCGCAGCCCGCGGTGTTCGTGCCCGAGACGCTCACCGGCATGGAACTGCTGGAGCAGTTCCGCACGCGCGCCGGCCGGCTGGTGTTCGTGGTCGACGAATACGGCGTGGTGCAGGGCCTCATGACGCCGCGCGACTTGCTGGAAGCGATCACCGGCGAGCTGCAGACCGCCACCCAGGGCGATGCCTGGGCCCACGAACGGCCCGACGGCGTGTGGGAGCTCGACGGCCTGATGCCGGTGTCCGAACTGCGCGCGCGGCTCGGCATCCGCGAGCTGCCCGAGGAGGAGCGCGGGCGCTACAACACCGTGGCGGGTTTGCTGATCTTCGTCTCCGGCCATCTGCCCGAGCTCGGCGAGCGCATCGATTGCGAGGACTGGAACTTCGAGATCACTGCGATCGACGGCAGGCGCATCGACCGCGTGCTGGCGCGTCCGCTCGGCGTGGCCGCGCACGCCGCGAGCTGATCGCCGGCGGCGTCGGGCAAAAGCCTATCCGCCGAGCCTCATTTCACCGGGGGTACGGATGCGCCGGCCGCCATTTCCAGGGGCGGTACGGGGTCGCGTTGTGAGAATCAGCCTTGCACGCCGGTCGGCCTGTGGCCTCAAAGCCCCGAATGGCGAGGTTTGCATGCGAATTCCTCAAAAGTCGCTTTGGAAAGTAACTATTTGTGTGATTCAATCGACCCCCGGAGTGAGGACCAGTCGAGGGATTTCATGAAGAAACTGCTGAGCATCGTGTGCGCGACAGCCTTGGTCTGTGGATGCGCAACCCGGCCCCAGGAGGGCCCCGGTTCGGGTTCCGGCGCGGACTACGTGCCCATGGTGGCGCCGTCGGCGGTCGAAAGCTCGGTCTACGAGCAGGACGTGGCCAAGTGCCGCGCGAACGCGAAGAACGTGCCTTTCAACGCCAGCCAGCACGACGATGCGCTGGTCGTGGTCGACGGGGGCGTGATCGGCGTCGGCATCCTGCAAGGATGGCCGACGCTCGTCGGCGGCGTGGTGATCGGCGGGCTGGTCGGCTTCAATCACTGGGTCTACACGCCCGAGCGGCGCGCCTGGAAGACCAAGCAGGAAACCGTGATGGCCAACTGCATGGCGCAAAAGGGCTACATCAACACCGACCCTAGCGTGCGCGTCACCTGGGTGCCGCCTGCACTGCGGGCGGTGGAAAGCATCCGGCCCACGGGCCGGGACACCTACAACGTGGAGCAGCTCGCCAAGGCGCAGCGTTGCAATGCCACGCCGCAGGCGACGCTGGTGGAGAAGGGGCCGGGCTTCGAGCGCCACACCGTGGCCTGCACCAACGGCCAGGTCATGGCGGTGCGCTGCGAGTTCGGCCAATGCCGGGTGAGCCAGATGACGGCGCTGCGCAGCTAGTCGCCAGCAGCCAATACCGCTTGTAGAGCGGGCCCCCTAGTCGATCTTCAGCACGCGGCTGGAGCTCCCCTGCCGCTTGGGCAGCGTGAGGCGCAGCACGCCGTCCTCCAGCTTGGCGACGGCGGTCTTTTCGTCCACGTCGCTGCCGAGCGTGAAGCCGCGCGACACGCTGCCGTGATAGGTTTCTTTCGTCAGCGTGCGGCCGTGCTTTTCTTCCAGCTCCTTCTTGATCTCGGCGGCGATGGAGACGTAGTTGCCGTCGATCGAGACGCGGATGTCCTCCTTCTTCGCGCCCGGGATCTCCGCGCTGACCAGGTATTCCTTGTCGTTCTCGTTGATGTCGACGCGAATGTCGGACGGCACGTCCACCTCATCCAGCATCTGCATCGGCCGCGCCCAGCGGCGCATCATTTCGGGGAACAGGTTGTCGATGCGCTCGAGACGGTTAAAGGCATTCATGGTGAATGGCTCCAGGTAGGTTGAACAACACGTCGCTCCGTTCCATGATTCATGAACGGCGACACCCAAGGAATATGGTCGACCCTTGCCAAGCCCCTGGCGTGCCCGCGGAATTCGGCTAGTGGAAGAGAGATGGCCCAACGATTCGATATCTGCAACGGCGATGCCGACGGCTTGTGCGCTGCCGTGCAATGGCGGCTGCACGAGCCCGCGCCCGCGGCGCTGCTGACAGGCCTGAAGCGCGAGATCGCGCTCGTCGGGCGCGTGCCCGCGAAGGCCGGCGACGAGCTCAATGTCTTCGACCTGTCGATGCGGCCCAACCGGGGGGCCTTGCAGCGCCTGCTCGACGCCGGCGTGCGCGTGCGCTATTTCGACCATCACGTGGTGGAGGACATGCCCGCGCACCCGCTGCTCGAGTCGCACGTCGACACCGCCACTGACGTCTGCACCAGCCTGCTCGTCGACCGCCATCTCGGCGGCACCTTTCGCGCCTGGGCGCTGGTGGGCATCTACGGCGACAACCTGGCCGCGGTCGCCGACCGGCTGGCGCTCGATTCGAACGTCGACGCCGGCGACTGCGCGCTGCTGCGGCGGCTCGGGGAAGCGATCAACTACAACGCCTACGGCGACGAGGAGCGCGACGTGCACATCGCGCCGCGCGACTTGCACGCCATCATGCTGCGCTACCGCGACCCGCGCGACATGCTGGCCTACGAGCCCGTGGTCGACGAGATCGATGCGCAGCGCCACAGCGATCTGCAGCAGGCGCTTGCCGTTGCCCCGCTCTGGCAGGATGCGGGCGCCAGCGTGCGCGTGCTGCCGGATGCGCCATGGAGCCGCCGCGTGCTCGGTTGCATCGCCAACGAGCTCGCGAACGCCGAGCCGCAACGCGCCCATGCGGTGCTCAAGCAGCAGGGCAAGGGCTATGCCGTCAGCGTGCGCGCGCCGCTGGCGTCGCCGTCGGGCGCCCACGCGCTGTGCAGCCGCTTCGGCGGCGGCGGGCGGGCTCGGGCCGCCGGCATCGACGGGCTTGCGCAGGATGAGCTGGAGCGCTTTATCTGCGCCTTCGCGAACGCACGCTGGGGCGAGCCGCCCGGCCCCTGACGCACATCGGTCGCCTCGACGAAGATGCAGGACGCATCAGGAGCGAAACCATGGATCCTCAGGCCAACTCGACGAGTTCGATCAGTGCGCCCGCGCTGCCGCTGCAGCCGATCAGCGAGGAAGTGCTGCTCGAGAAGTACGCCAAGGGCAATGAACGCAGCATCGACGACGTTCGCCGCCGTGTCGCGCGCGCATTGGCGCAGGCCGAGCCGCCCGAGGCACGCGCGCAGTGGGAAGCGCGCTTCCTGCAGGCCTTGCAGGACGGCTTCCTGCCCGCGGGGCGCATCAATTCGGCGGCCGGCACGGCGTTATCCGCCACGCTGATCAACTGCTTCGTGCAGCCGGTCGGCGACTCGATCGCGCAGGAGGAAGAAGGCCATCCGGGCATCTACACCGCGCTCACCGAGGCCGCCGAGACCATGCGCCGCGGCGGTGGCGTGGGCTACGACTTCTCGCGCATCCGGCCGCGCGGCGCCTGGGTCGGCAGCACGCAGTCGAGCGCCTCGGGACCGGTGTCGTACATGCGGGTGTTCGACCGCTCCTGCGAGACGGTCGAATCCGCCGGCGCGCGCCGCGGCGCGCAGATGGGCGTGCTGCGCTGCGATCATCCGGACATCGACGAGTTCGTGCATGCCAAGGACCAGGGCGACCTGGCCAACTTCAACATCTCGGTGGGACTGACCGACGCCTTCATGCAGGCCGTGCAGGAGGACCGGCCGGTCGATCTGGTGCACCGCGCGGCGCCGGGCCCGCGGCAGAAGGCCGGCGGCGCCTACCAGCGCGACGACGGCCTGTGGGTCTATCGCACGCTGCCGGCGCGCGCGCTGTGGGAGCAGATCATGCGTTCGACCTACGACCATGCCGAGCCCGGCGTGCTGTTCCTCGACCGCATCAACGCCGACAACAACCTCTCGTACTGCGAGACCATCGCCGCCACCAACCCCTGCGGCGAGCAGCCTTTGCCGCCCTACGGTTGCTGCTGCCTCGGCTCGATCGACCTGACGCGCTTCGTGCGCGATCCCTTCGAGCCGGCCGCGCGCTTCGACGAGGAGGCCTTCGCGCGCCTGGCCCGCATGGCCGTGCGCATGCTCGACAACGTGCTCGACATCAGCGTCTGGCCGCTGGAGCGCCAGCGCGAAGACGCGCGCAACAAGCGCCGCATCGGCCTCGGCTTCACCGGCCTGGGCGATGCGCTCGTCATGCTGAACCTGCGCTACGACAGCGCCGCCGCGCGCGCCGCGGCGCGCCGCATTGCCGAAGTGCTGCGCGATGCGGCCTACGGTGCGTCCGCGGACCTGGCGGCCGAGCGCGGCGCCTTCCCGCTCTTCAACGCCGACCTCTACTTGCGCCGCGGCACCTTCGCTTCGCGCCTGCCAGCGCCGTTGAAGGAGCGCATCCGCGCTGTAGGCCTGCGCAATTCGCACCTGCTTTCCATCGCGCCGACCGGCACCATCAGCCTGGCCTTTGCCGACAACGCGAGCAACGGCGTCGAGCCGGCGTTCTCGTGGACCTACACGCGCCGCAAGCGCAGCGCCGAGGGCACTTTCGAAGAACACGTGGTCGAAGACCATGCCTGGCGGCTGTACCGGCATCTGAAGGGCGAGCAGGCGCCGCTCACCGGGGCCTTCGTCACCGCGCTGCAGATGAGCGCGCAGGCGCACGAGGAGATGGTCGCGGCGGTGGCGCCTTACGTCGATACCGGCATCTCGAAGACCGTCAACGTGCCGGCCGACTACCCGTATGCGGATTTCCAGGACCTGTACCTGCGGGCATGGAAGTCCGGCCTGAAGGGACTCGCGACGTACCGGCCCAACACGGTGCTCGGCGCGGTGCTCAGCGTCGATGCAGCCGCCGCGGCGAAGGCGCAGGCGCCGGCAACGCTCGACGCCCCGCACCTGAACCAGCGCCTCGCGCTCGAACGCATGCCGCGGCCGGTGCTGGCCTCGCTGCGCTGGCCCGGGCGCCCGGAGCTGCCCGGCGGCAACGCGGCCTGGACCTACATGGTCCGGCATCCCTTCGGCGAATTCGCGCTCTTCATCGGCGAGCTGCCCGAGGACGGCAAGCCCGCGCCCTTCGAGGTGTGGATCAACGGTGCCGAACAGCCGCGCGGGCTCGGCGCGCTGGCCAAGACCTTGTCGATGGACCTGCGCGCCAAGGACGCGGCCTGGGTGCGCCTGAAGCTCGATGCGCTGGCCACCGTGCAGGAGGAGCGCGCGTTCGAGATGCCCTTTCCGCCCCATGGGGAGATGCGCCGTTTTCCCGGCGTGGTGGCCGCCACGGCCGCCGTGATCCGCTGGCGTTGCGAGCAGTTGGGGCTGTGGGCGGAGGGCGAATCCGCGCCCACGCCGGTGATCGACGCGATGTTCAGCCGCGAGGAGCCGCAGACCGGCCCGAACGGAACGCTCGCCTGGTCGGTGGACGTGCACAACCCGGCCAGCGACGAGGCCTTCGCGCTGACGCTCAAGGAGGTGCTGGTGCCGGACGGGCAGGGCGGCACGGTCACCCGGCCTTGCGCGCTGGGGCTTTCGGGCAACTGCCCGCGCGCGATGGACGGGCTCGCGCGCGTGCTCTCGCTCGACATGCGCGTGCTCGACCCGGCATGGATCGGCATGAAGCTGCGCAAGCTCTTGAACT
The DNA here is from genome assembly GCF_964253805.1 of Variovorax sp. LjRoot175. Lineage (NCBI taxonomy): Bacteria > Pseudomonadati > Pseudomonadota > Betaproteobacteria > Burkholderiales > Comamonadaceae > Variovorax > Variovorax sp. LjRoot175. The sequence goes on from NZ_CAXURY020000001.1 coordinate 1,599,994, forward strand.
ACGCCGAGCCGCTCGGTCACTTCATGGCATTCGTGCCGGGCTTGCCGCACGGCCAGCAGCGGCAGCAGACCTGGCCCTCGACGGTGGCGTACCTGGCCCGCCTGATCATCCACCGCTACGCGATGCTCGGCGTGCTGGACGAAGAGGGCTACCCGCTGCAGGAGATGGGCATCCTGCAGCTGCCGGCATCCACGCCCATGCAGGCGGAGCCGATGGCCGGCGCGCGCTGCCCGGAGTGCGGCAACGCGACGATGATCCAGAAGGACGGCTGCGACTTCTGCACCGCCTGCGGACACATCGGCAGTTGCGGCTAGCGGGGTTCAGTCCCGCTGGGGAATGCCCAGGCCTCGCGCGACGGCCGGACGCGCGAGAAACATCTCCAGCGCCCGCGTGACCTGCGGGAAGTTCCGGATCTCGACCAGGTCCGCCGCTTCGTAGAAACCGATCAAATTGCGCACCCAGGGAAAGGTGGCGATGTCGGCGATGCTGTAGGCATCGCCCATGATCCAGCTGCGGCCCGCGAGCCGCCCTTCGAGCACGTCGAGCAGGCGCTTGGCCTCCTCGACGTAGCGGTCGCGCGGGCGCTTGTCTTCGTAGTCCTTGCCGGCGAACTTGTTGAAGAAGCCGAGCTGGCCGAACATCGGACCGATGCCGCCCATCTGGAACATCAGCCACTGGATGGTTTCCCAGCGGCCGGCCGCGTCCTTCGGCATGAGCTGGCCGGTCTTGTCTGCGAGGTAGAGAAGGATCGCGCCCGATTCGAACAAGGGCAGCGGCTTGCCGCCCGGACCGTCGGGATCGAGGATGGCCGGGATCTTGTTGTTGGGATTGAGCGAGAGGAACTCGGGCGACATCTGGTCGTTCGTCGAGAAGCTGACCAGATGCGGCTCGTAGGGCAGGCCGGTCTCTTCGAGCATGATCGAGACCTTGACACCGTTGGGCGTCGGCAGGGAATAGAGCTGCAGCCGATCGGGATGCCGGGCGGGCCATTTCTTGGTGATTGGAAAAGCCGGTAGATCGTTCATGGTGTTGCGTGTCCTTGATGCCGCGGAAACGGCTGAAGGCGGGGATTCTGCCTTCGGCCGGCGGTTCAGGAGAAGGTTGAAGCCCAGCGCTCGGCCATCGCCGGGGAGTTGAAGCAGGTGGTGTCCCGCGTCGTGCTGCATACCGCGCGTTCGAGCAGCTGGATGTCGGCCTCGTGCTGGCGCGCGACATGCGGGTCCTCGAAGAAGATGGCTTTCTGGCAGCGGCGGTCGAGCACCAGCTCGGCGATCTGCGCATCGCCGCCCAGCGGGCCGCTGAGATAGCGCCGGACCCAGGGCTGGTCCTTGGGCCAGCCGCGCGACCAGGCCATGTCGTTGAGTCGGCCGCCCGTCGTGCCCGTGCCGACGCGCGCCTTGAACCTCGACAGCAGGTCGAAGTGGGCCGCCGCGAACTCGACCATGCGGTCCTTCAAGGCGTCGTGCGCGATCAGGGCGATCGTCTGCGAGTCGATCGCCGAGAGCCGGGTTTTCTCTTCCGGAGCCAGGCCCGCATGCGCGAGCTCCACCGCCACCCAATCGGCGGCACCTGCAACCGTGGAGACGAAGGGCTTGCCGTGGACCACGCACTGGCGCTTGAGCGCCAGCGCTTCCGGATACAGCGAGGACGGATCCACAGGATCGATCAGGTAGATCACGCCATCGAGTTCATTGGCGGTGGCAAGACCGCCCGCGATGTGCGACACCAGCCGCATCACGCCGCCGTCCCGGCCGTCGGGATAGCGCACCAGGCGGTCGTAGCCCGCGAGCAGGCCTTGCCGCATCAGCGCATCGTAGGTGCCGCCGACCGCGTGAAGCTCGAGTTGCAGCGCGCGGATGCCGTCGTCGCAAACAGCGGCCCAGTGGGCCAGCCCACCGCTCGCGTCCTGGCGATGTAGCCTGCTGGCGATCAGTCCGAAACGCATGGCAGTCACTCCTGTTTGATCAAGTCGGTTTGACAGCCGTGTACTCGGAGAAGATGCCGAGTTCGACATGGCGATGCGCGTCCTCGAAGCCGGCGGCGCGCAGCGCGGCCAGCACCGATTCCGGGGGAATGCAGGCCTCGATCGTGTCCCAGTAGTAACGCCAAAGCTCGGCGGTGTCGCGCCGGCGCGCCACGATCCGCGCGATCACCGGCACGACAGTGCGCATGTAGGTCTTCAGCAAGGCCGTGCCGATCGGTCCCGCAGGCTTGGTGATCTCGAGCACGAGCAGCCGGCCGCCCGGGCGCAGCACCCGGAAGAATTCGGCAAAGGCCGCATTCACGTCGGCGATGTGGCGCAGCGCATAGCCCATGCTGAGGAAGTCGCTGCCGGCCTCCGGCAGCGGCAGCGCTTCGGCCCGGCCGCGGATCAGCTCGACCCCAGGCAGTGCCACCTCGCGCATCATGCCCGGACTGGGGTCGATGCCCACCAGCCGGCCGTGCGGGCCGATCAGGGCGAGCGCCTCGCGCGCGACCAGGCCGGTGCCGATGCCGACGTCGAGCACCTGCGCGCCGGCTGCGAGCCCGGCTCGCAGCAGCGCGGCGCGCCGGTAGCGCGGCCCCGAGCCGAGCGCGAGCAGCCGCTCGATGCGCTCGTAGTCGGGCGCGGTGTCGTCGAAGATGCGGCGCAGGAACCGGTCGTGCTCGACCTCGTCGCCGTAGTAGGCTGGCAGCGGTGCGTGCGGCGGCAAAACCTCGATGGGAGCGATCGGCGGGCTTGGTTTCTGCATCGAAGCCATTATCGTGAGCTCCACCTCGTCATCCTCGCCGACACCGCCATGCTCTTTTCGACGGACCGCCATGAACCACTGAGCCCGGTCGCCTGGGATGAAGCGCTTGCCCGCGAGACGATCGAGCGGATCGTGCGGCAGACGGAAGCCCGCTTCTCTCCCGAGCTGCTGTGGCCGACGCATCCCAACGACAGCGCCGATCCCGCGCCTTCCTGCATGCTCTATTGGGGCGCCTGCGGCGTGTTCTGGGCGCTTCGCTACCTGGAGGCACGCGGCGCGTGCCGGCTGCAGTGTGACTACGCCCCCTTCGTTCATTCACTGCTGAAGCCGAACCGGAAGGCGATGGGGCACCGCGGCCCATCGGCCTTCGGCAGCTATCTGATGGGCGATAGCGGCATTCAGCTCCTACGCCATTGGAACGATCCTTCGGAAGAAACGGCGGCCGAGTTGGCCGTGCTCATCGAGGCGACGATGGACCATCCCGCGCGCGAACTCATGTGGGGTTCGCCGGGCACGCTGCTCGCCGCTCTTTTTCTTCAGGAGCGGACGGGCGACCCGCGGTGGGCCCGGCTTTATCAGGCGACCGCACGCAAGCTCTGGTCGCAGCTCGAATGGTCGTCGGTGTTTGCGTGCAGCTACTGGACTCAGGACCTGTACGGGAACACACACACCTTCCTGGATGCGGTGCATGGCTTCGTGGCGACCGCGGCGGTGCTTATCCGGGGGAGGCATCTGCTGGACGGCGCCGAATGGGCCGCGTGGCAGCAGTGCATCGCCGACACCGTTCGGCAGACCGCGGAATGGGACGGCCAGCATGTCAACTGGCGGCCGAAGCTGGACTCCACGCCGGTCAGGGACTCGGCGACCAAGCTCGTCCAGTTCTGCCACGGTGCGCCCGGCTTCGTCATCTGCCTCGCGGACTTCCCCGATGCCTCGTTGGACGACCTGCTCCTGGCCGGCGGCGAAACGACATGGGCCGCCGGTCCGCTGCGCAAGGGCTCCAATCTTTGCCATGGAACAGGCGGCAACGGCTATGCCTTTCTCAAGCTCCATCGCCGCTTCGGCGATGCGCGATTGCTGGAGCGCGCACGCGCATTCGCCATGCACGGCATCCGGCAGACCGACGACGACCTCGCAAAGTTCGGCGACCTGCGCTACTCGCTCTGGACCGGCGACCTGGGGTTTGCGATCTATCTATGGGATTGCATCCACGGGACCGATCGCTTTCCCACCTTGGACGTGTTCTTCGCGGGCGCGTGAGCGGCCATGTGGCATCCTGTCATTGCATGAACCAGTCCGTCAAAGCCGGCCGACGCCCGGCACGCACCGAGCGAGAAGTCCGCGTCGACCTTGCCGCCGCCTATCGCATGGCCGCGCAGAACGGCTGGGACGACACCGTCTACACCCACCTGTCGGCCAGCGTGCCCGGCGAGCCGGGCCACTACCTGCTGAACCCGTTTGGTGCGACCTTCGACGAGATCACCGCATCGAGCCTGGTCAAGGTGAATGTGCGCGGCGAGGTGGTCGACGGTTCGGACGCCCGCATCAACCCGAGTGGCTTCGCGATCCACGGCGCCGTGCATGCGGCCCGGCCCGAGGTCGAATGCGTGATCCACCTGCACACGCCCTGGGGCGTGGCCTTGTCGATGCTGCCCAACGGCTTGCAGCCGACTTCGCAGTACGCGATGCGGCTGCACCAGCGGCTCGGCCGCCATGCCTATGAAGGGCTGGCGCTCGGTGCCGACGAGCAGCAGCGGCTCGTTGCGGACCTCGGTGCACTCGACGGCCTGATCCTCGACAACCACGGCACGCTGGTCGTGGGCCGCACCGTGGCCGAGGCCTGGATGCTGATGCACTTGCTCGAGCGCGCCGCACAGGCGCAACTGCGCGCGATGGCGGCCACCGGCGGCGCGGTGCGCGTGGTCAGCGACGAACTCGCCGCACGCACCCATGGCGAATGGGTCGGCGACGGCAGCGAGTGGGACGGCGACGTGGAGTGGCCGGCCCTGCTGCGACGGCTCGACCGCGCCTCGCCCGGCTATCGTGATTGATTACTGAACGATTCATCTGGAGAACAAGCATGCCAACCATCCGCGTCGAAATGTTCGAGGGCCGTACCGTCGAGCAGAAGCGCGCACTCGCGCAGGCTCTGACCGAAGCTACCGTGCGCACGCTCGGCGGCTCCCCCGACGCCGTCGACATCCTGTTCTACGACATCGCGAAGCACGATTGGGCCACCGGCGGCAAGCTCTGGAGCGAGCCTGCGCCGCCGCCGGCCGGGTGAACGTGAGCGGCCACCAAGGAACCCCAGTGACCATCAATCTGCAAACGCTCAAGTGCGGCGAATGCGGCAGCGGCGTGCTCGAGCGCTCCGGGCTCAACCAGTACACCTGCGCGCATTGCGGGTCGATGTCGATCGTCGAGGATGACGTCTCCGACCGGCTGGAACGGGTGCTCGAACAGGTCAAGGACGAAGCCGGACGAAGGCTGGCGGCCGAGCAGTCGGCGCGCAGCAGGAAAGTGGTCCAGTCGGTGGGCATCGCCGCCGCGGCTGTCGTGGTGCTGGTCATGGTCGTTGCCGCGGTTACGGCTTTTCTCGCGGACCGCAACCCACCGGCCGGCACGTACCGGCCAGCCGTGGCCACGATGGCGCCGCGCACGATCCCGACCGACGGGCTCAAGCTCGATCCGCCGCGCCAGGTGCTGGTGGGCACCGGCAGCTCGGCCCGGCCCAGGTTGCTGGTGATGGCGCGCAACGAAACCGGCACGGCTCTCGAGCGGCCGAGCATCAAGGCCGTTTTCTACGACGGCGAAAGCCGGATCGGCGAGCACGGCGAATCGGTGCCGATCGGCACGCTGATGCCGGGCGAATCTGCGCCGCTCCTGATCGACCTGCCGAGCGACAGGACCGTCACTCGCCAGGAGCTTCAGGTGGCCTCGCTGTCGGCGCCGTACTGGAGGGTTGAAGGGCCGCGGCTGCAGTTCACGCGCGTGCGCCTGGTGCAGCAGGAAGGCGAGGTGCGACTGGTCGGCCGCATCGTCAACGCGCGCAAGGACACCGCGGCGCTGACCGGCGTCGAAGTGCTGGTCACGCTCTACGACGACGCCGGCGCCGTCATCGGTTTCGGCCGCGGCTTCTCGCAGGCCAACGAGATCAAGCCGGGCGAGCGCAGCGCGGCGGAAGTGCCCGTCGAGCGCCTCGGCAACCGCCAGGTGCCGATCGCGGCATGGGATTACCGCATCGACTACAACCTGACCGAAGGAGACCAGCAGGGCCGCAAGCGGGTGCTGAGCAGCAACCGCGTGATCCGCACGGCCGGAGCGCCGGAGGTCTTTCATCCGTCGCTGCGCCTCGGCAGCGAGGACTTGCTGGCGGATGAGGCCGAGCGCTTCGATCTCGCGCAGCTCGAGCTGCTGCCGCTGGTGCCCGCGCGCAACGTCACGCAGCGGCCGGTGTACCTGGCCGAGGTGGTCAACCGCAGCAGCGAGGCCATCGCCCTGGCGCCGGGCGCGGTGATCTCGCGCTACGACGGCAACCGGCTCGACGGTACCACGGCCGTCGCCGGCCCGGCCTACCTCTACCCGGGCGAGCGCTTTCCCGTTCTGCTGGAGCCGCGCGACGCGGACCGCATCTCGGCCACGCGCGTGGAATGGAAGCCGACGCGCCGCGCCGCCATGCCGGGGCCTCGCATGCCGCTGCAGGTGCGCGTCGAAGACACCCGTGCGGCGACGAGCAGCGTGCTGGTCAACTTCAGCCGGCGCTACACCTACAAGTACGTCGACGTCAGCGGCACGGTGACCAACCCGGGCCAGGCCATCGTTCGCAAGTCGCGGCTGTGGGTGAGCCTGCGCGACGGCGAAGGCAAGCTGGCCGGCTTCACGCTGCTCGACAACCTGCCGGCCATCGCGCCCGGCGAGAGCGTGCCCTTCCAGGCCAAGGTCAATCAGTTCGGCCGCGATTTCGCACGGGTCGAGACGCTGTACCAGAGCGAGTAGCTCGGGACGGCCCAAGGCCGGCGTCGACCCCCACCGTGCAAAGCTTCTCGAAATGCGCGGCTTTGTAGGTAGAAAGACCCCCGACTTCGACCAAAGTCGTAGTTATTTCGATCTCGCACTCGGCACACTCGCGCCCTTGTCCGCGGACAGCCACTCCAAATCGACAGAGGGAACGCGATGGAACCGATGCATTGGGAATACATAGGCGCCTTGGGCGGCGTGATCGGCATCGGCTGGCTGGTGGTGGTGCCGATGTACCGCGGCTGGAAACCGTTGAACAAGAGGATGACCGACCGGGTCAAGCAGACCACGACGCTGCTGGCGGCGCTGGAGTGCGATCACCAGGGCCGTTCGTCACGCCGGTAGCCGGCATCGCGCTTCCGCTCGACGAGCATTCGCTGAGGCTCGTGGCGATCGAAATCAGGTAACCGGCCACGGTGCCTGCGAGCGACGTCTCTCTCACCCTTTCCGACACCCCCGTTTCATCTCGCCGACCGCAACCGCTGGTCGGCGCAGCCACGCCTGGGCGCCTCTTCGGCCGGCCTCGAAGGTGAGTACTTTCGTAGGCGTTTTGTCATGTGCCAACCCGGATCGAAAGAGGCGGTCTGTCCCGCCCAAATGAGGGCGCAACGCTCATGTACCCATTTGTTTTCATCTCTACATTGGAGCCCAGCCAAACGCTTGGCCGGTGATTCCGATCAAGTCCTCCAACGAAAGAGCAACTCGGAGAGATGCATGCGATTTGCGAGGAATCTGTCGCATACGTTCGCCGATCTATTGAAAGAAGAGGCGGGCGCCTCGCTCATGGAATATGCGCTCGTGGGTTCGCTGATTCTGGTCGTTTGCATGCTTTTATTGCTCGCTTGGCACAAACAGAACTGAAGGAAATTGAACATGCAGGAATTTCACGCGTTGCTCGAACTTCTGGCCATGCTGGCAACCGACCCACGCGTCGTGGTGTTGTTCGTGCTGCTCGTCGTCGCCTCAATCAGCGATTACCGCACCTACAGAATTCCCAATTGGCTGACATTCGGTGGCGCTGCTTTTGCGCTGGTCTACAAGACCGTCATTGCCGTGTCGCCGCCATCGGCTTTTCTGCTGGCGTTCGGGGGACTCTTCCTCGGCTTCCTAATGATGCTGCCGCTCTACGTGTTGGGCGCCATGGGCGCAGGCGACGTGAAGCTGATGGCGATGGTCGGTGCATTCCTGGGAGTCCACGAAACGCTCCAAGCTGTCCTTTTTGCTTTCATCGTGGGTGGAATAGCTGCGCTGGGATTTGCATTTCTCAAGGGCAAGCTGGCGCGCATGCTGCGCAACGCAAAAGGCGCGGCGTACGGCATCGCGGCATCAGCGATTGCCGGCATCAGGCCCGAGGCTCGAATAGAAGCAAGTCAATCGATCGGAAAACTCCCATACGGCATTTGCATCAGCATCGGAACGATGGGTTATGTGCTGAGCCGGCAACTAGGTTACGCATAAGCTGAGGCGCAGGTCGCAGCAGAAATTAATTACTGGGGCAGTAAATGAGAAATATCAAGGCAATGGGTCTTTTGATTCTGGCACTGCTGGCCGGCCTGGCCGCCGCCGTCTATGCGTCAGGCTGGGTGGCGCGACAAGGAAGCATTTCTTCCGACAAAGTTGTGGTCGCCGTCGTCGATATCGAACTGGGCAGCAGGATCAATTCACAAATGCTGGCAACCGTCGATTGGCCCACCGGGTCGATGCCGGATGGGGCCTTCCACGATCTCAAGGAAGTTCAGGATCGCGTCGCAAGGGTCAGCGTCCTGCGCGGCGAGGCGATTCTCGAAGGCAAGCTCGCGCCGGTCGGGACACAAGGCGGGCTGTCGGCGGTGATTGCCGATGGGAAGCGCGCCATGACCGTGCGAGTCAACGATGTCGTAGGGGTCGCCGGCTTCGCGCTCCCCGGGAATTACGTCGATGTGATGGTGAACGCCCAGCAGGACAAGGCCAAGGGCGAAGAAGGAAAGCAGATCAGCAAGACAGTGCTGGAGCATGTTCTTGTACTGGCGGTCGCACAGGAGGCAGGTCGCGACGACACCAAGCCCAAGGTGGTCAGCGCGGTGACGCTCGAGTTGTCGATCGAGGACTCCGAAAAGCTCGATCTCGCACGCAGCGTCGGCACGCTGTCCCTGGTGCTGCGCAACCAGGTCGACAAGGCAAAGGTCGTGACGACCGGGATCACCAAGAGCCAGCTTTTTGGCGAGAAAGAAATCCTGCCCGTGCCGGTTGCCGCCGCCGCCCTTGCCACGGCCAAGCCCAGGGCATTCATCAGCAAGCCCGTGATGGCACCCGCCATGGAATGCGTGGAAGTCATTCAGAGCTCCGGTCGAGCCCTCAATTGCTTCTGATCGAAGAACACAGAGGAGAAGTTCAAGTGCACAACAACCACAAGTCCCTGGTGCTGCTCGCGGCGCTGGCGTTGACTGGCCCATCTTTTGCGGCCGACGACCCTCCCGTCACTTCGGCGGTTCCCAGTGCAGCTCCTGCCAGTCCTGCAAGTTCCGGCGGCACCAAGCGTTGCACCTCCGTGGTCCACGACGACCGCCCGACCTACGTGACCCTCGGGAAATCGACTGTCATACCGCTCGATGTGCGGGTCGCCCGTATCGTCGTGAGCGGCCAGCCGCCGACCAGAGCCCCTGCACAGAGTGCCGTCGCGACGGCCGCGCCTGGACAGGCACCCGCGCCGGCGCCTGCGCGCCCCGCCCCTGCGGCCCAAGCGAATGCAAACGACGGCGTGGCCGACATGGAAGTCATGCTGCTCAGCCCAACCGACCTGTTCTTCAGGGGAAAGGTCGCGGGATCTATGAATGTGATCCTGCAGAACGCGCAGGGTGCTTGCTTCATCAAGGACATCATCGTCACAGTCGATTCGAGCGCCTTGCAGGCGAAGCTGACCGAATTGATGCCTGAGGAAAACCGCATCAAGGTACGCGGCGCCGAAAGGTCCATCGTGCTCACGGGTGAAGTCAGCGATGCGCTGAAGCTTGACGACGTGATGAGCCTGGCCAGCTCCTACGGCGACGGCAAGAAGGTGGTGAACCTGCTGCGCATCACGTCGCCGCAGCAGGTGATGCTCGAAGTCAAGATCGCTGAAGTCAGCAAGACCTTGCTCGATAGGCTCGGGTCGAGCATCGCTGCGCGCAGATTCACCAATGGCGCCACCAACACCTATACGCTGATCTCCAGTTTCCTGAGCGGTGGTGGTGCATTTGCGGAGGCGCTCCGGGTCGGCAAGACGGCGATCTCGCTCGACGGCCAGAAAGACGATGGCCTGGTGCGGGTCCTGGCCGAGCCCAACATCATGGCCATAAGCGGCCAGCAGGCCAGCTTCTTGTCGGGCGGCAAGATCTTCATCCCGGTCTCTCAGACCCAGAGCGGCGGCATCCCCACCATCACGCTGGAAGAAAAGGAATTCGGCATCGGCGTGAAATTCACGCCCACCGTGCTGAACGGCGGCCGGATCAATCTGAAGATGGTGTCCGAGGTCTCGGACCTGTCGCAGACCGGTTCGCCCTTCACGACAGTCAGCGGGGTGACCTCGGTATTGCCGTCGCTCACCGTGCGCCGGGCCGACACCACCGTGCAGCTCAATGACGGTCAGAGCTTCGTCATTGCCGGCCTGATCAAGAACAACGTCACCGAAACGATCAAGCGCTTTCCGGGACTCGGCGAGGTGCCGGTGGTGGGCGCGCTCGCTCGCAGCACCGAGTTCCAGAACGACCAGACGGAATTGCTGTTCGTGATCACGCCGCGCCTGGTCAAGCCGCTGTCCGAAACGCCCAGGCTGCCCACGGACAACCACGTCGTGCCCAGCCGCGCCGAGGTTTATTTCAACGGTGCCCTGGAAAGCTCCCAGCCGGCTCCTTTCCCTCCCGGTTATTGAAACCAATTAAGGAGAAACGTCATGACCAAGATTGCCATTGCACTGCTCATCGGCCTGATAGCGGGCTGTTCATCGGTGACTCCCCATTACGACGCGCGCTTCGGTGATGCCGTGCGCGACGCGAAGCGAAAGATGACCATCGATCCGGATGCCGGGAAGAAGAACCCCGACATGGCACTCGGGATGGACGGGCGGGCGAGCCGCCAGACGGTCATCCGCTACCAGGACAGCTTCAAGGAGCCGCCGCCCGCGGTGAATGTTATCAACATCGGCGGGGCCATCGGAGGCGGCCGCTAGCCCCGAGCTCGTTGATTCATCAAACATCTACCGAAAGGAGTCTGGATTATCGAGGACAGAATTCGCAAACAACCATTCATTACCCTCAATTAACCGTTTTTATAGGTGAATATATGAAATCCTTTGGCAATTTCCTCCGCGGTTTGGCGATTGAAGAAGACGGCGCACAAATCATTGAATACGCGCTCATCGTCGCGGTAGTTTCGCTCGGCCTCATTTTGCTGGTTCAAACCGGCCTCCTTGCAAATGGAGGCGCTTTCACCACATGGCTTGCCAACGTCGGCACTTGCCTTACTACCGGAACGTGCCCCGCCGGCGGCTGAAGTAACAGAAGGCGATGTTGACCAGACCATAGCAATCGACATCGCCTTCACTTTGCATCGAAGGATACGCTCATGTTGTCCACGCGCAATCCGATGAAGGCTCGCCAAGGTGGCGCGGTGCTCATCACCACGGCACTCCTGCTTCTCTTCTTGCTTGGGTTCATGGGGCTGGCTCTGGACTTCGGCCGTCTTTTTATCCTGAAGACTGAACTGCAGACCTCGATTGACAGCTGCGCACTGGCCGCGGTACAGGAACTCGATGGCGCGTCGGACGCCCTGACACGCGCAACCAACGCAGGCTTGGTCGCAGGTAATCTCAACAAGATCAACTTCCAAGGCGAGGCCGCTGCCGTGGCAGACGCGGAGGTTACGTTCAGTGATTCCCTGAACGGAACGTACAGCAAGACGTTTGCTCCCATCGCCAATGCCAAGTACGCCAAATGCCTCCATACTCGAGCCGGTGTCGCGCCCTGGCTGCTGCAGACCTTGACAGCATTCAGTGGGGATTCGTCCTACGGAGCTACCCGGGGTGCCTTCGCCGTCGGAGTTGCTACACGAAGTTCAGCCCAGAGTGCCTGCGCCATTCCAGTTCGGATCAGACCAAGGGACGCCAGCGACAAGACAAACTTCGGCTTCACGCCGGGCGAGTGGATTTCTACCCTCTACGATGAAAAGAGCGACAGCACGACTGTTGAGCCAGGCCACTTCGGATGGGTCAATCTAGATCCGGGCGTCAGTTCCAGTGCCCAAGCCATCAGAAATCAACTTCTGGGTAACGGCGCCTGCATTCAGACGGATGCCGGTCTCAGCACCACAGGTGCGAAATTCTCCGCGGCACTCGAGTGGAATTCCCGCTTCGGCCTTTACAAGAATGGCGCCGGCAGCCCGAAGATCACAGACGCAGCGCCGGATCTGACTGGCTATTCCTACACGGCCACGAATTGGCCGAGCCAATCCGGAGCGGCATCCGATTTCCTCGCCAAGCGCGCGACCCATCGCTCGTACGGAAACACCGTCGACACAGTGGATGCTGGCGACACAATCACGGGCCTGAACATCAAGGGCGGCTACCAGGACAACAACATGGGAACCTACTCGGCCGGGCCGAGGGCCCTCGCCACCTATGGCGGCAGTCGCCGACTGGTCATGGCGCCCGTCATGGAGGCGTCGTCGGGGCCGATTGACAGCTGGGCTTGCGTGTTGATGCTGCACCCGATCGACAGTGTTCAGACCACCGTGTACCTCGAATACGTCGGCAATGCCGGCGATCCCAGCAGCCCCTGCAGCAGCGGCGGACTGGCCGGTGGTGCCAGCGGTCCGCTGGTGCCGGTCCTGGTGCAGTAGGAGTGAACACGAAATGAAGAACGCACAAAAAGGCGTGGCATTGATCGAGTTCGCACTTGTGCTGCCGCTGCTGCTAATCCTGACCTTCACTGTGACCGAATTTGGCCGTGCGCTGTACCAGTACAACATCCTGGTCAAGGGTGCGCGCGACGCCGTTCGTTATCTGTCGGTCCAGAACCCGGGCAGCGGCATCGCCCAATCCAAGAATCTCGTGGTCTACGGCAGCCTCACGAACACTGGCAGCCCGCTCGCCTTCGGGCTCGCTGTGGACCAGGTGAAGGATCCCGAGTGGAAATTGGCCGGCGCCAGTCCCGTGATCAACACCGTTACCGTTCGCATTGCGGGTTGCGGCACTTCGGCGCCGCCCTGCTACAAGTTCGTGCCACTGGTCATCAGCGCGTCCGGCTTGACCTTTGGTGAAATTAACTTTGCCGACATCACCGCCACGATGCGGGCACCGCTATGACGACACGCAAGAAACAAGAGGGCGCAACGATAGTGGAGTTTGCGCTGATCCTCGTGATCTACCTGACCTTCGTGCTTGGAATCATTGATTTTTCGCGCATGCTCTGGACCTGGAACGCCGCCAATGAAGCCACCCGCTGGGGCGCGCGAGTCGCCGTGGTTTGCGACCGCGGCGCGGGCGTAGTGCTTTCAAAGATGCAGACCTTCCTTCCGCAATTGACGGCAGCCAATGTCGTTATCGACTGGTACGACACTGCCGGCAATGTCAGCGCCGCTTGCACCTTCGCAAACTGCAGCGCGGTGAACGTCCGCATCGTGAACCTCGACTACCAATGGGTGTCGCCGATCGCCGGAGCGGCGGCGGCGAGGGCACCGATCCCGATGCCAGGCTTCTCCACCTATCTGCCGCGCGAAATCATGGGCCAGGATCCGGGCAGTGCGGCCGTCTGCTCCTGAATCACAAGGACCAAACATGAAGATTGCCATCATCTCGCCCAATCGGACCCATCTAGACGAGATGGACCGCGTGCTCCGGGCCCGCGCCCACACCGTGTTGCTGTTCGATGGCGGCAAGAGCCGGATGCGGACTGTCGCGGAGCAGGATCGGCCCGACCTCTTGCTGGTCGACGGCATGTGCTGCGATCCCAATGAACTGACGATGGTCGAGTACGTCACGACGCACCACCCGCGTACCGCGGTCGTGCTGCTTTGTGCAAGCCACACGCCAGAGTTCCTGCTCAATTCGATGCGCGCGGGTGTGCGTGAGGTGCTGCCGTCGCCTGCGACCGCGGGCGCCCTCGAAGCCGCGATCGATCGCGTGGCTGCCAAGCTTGCAGGTGTGCCGGGGCAGTCGGCCGGCAAGATTCTCGCCCTCATGCCGTGTAAGGGCGGCAGCGGCGCGACTTTCCTCGCAACCAACCTGGCCTTTCAGCTGAGCGAACACAGCTCGGTGCTGCTCATCGACCTGAACCTGCAGTTCGGCGACGCGCTGGCTTTCGTGAGTGACGAGAGGCCGAACTCGACACTCGCTGACGTCGCACGCGACATCGGCCGCCTCGATGCCTCGTTCCTCACGGCGAGCGCCGTCGCAATCACGCCCAACTTCCGCCTGCTGGCGGCGCCCGAGGATCCGTCGAATGCCATGGAAGTGAAGCCGGAGCACATCGATGCGATCTTGAACCTCGCCGTTCTGCGACACGACTTCGTGCTGCTCGACATGCCGCGGACGCTCGACACGCTGTCGATCCGCGCGCTCGACCGCGCGCACCGCATCTACCCGGTGCTGCAGGCCGACCTGCCGGACCTGAGAAATGCGGCCAAGCTGCTCGGCGTCTTCAAGTCCCTCGGCTATCCACCGGACAAGATCGAACTGATCGTCAATCGCTTCGAGAAGAGCGGCGAGATAGGTTCGAAAGAGGTGCGCCGGTCGCTCGGCGGCATCGCGCAGCGCACGATTCCGGACTCGCCGAAGGAAGTCACCGCCGCGATCAATCGCGGCGCTCCGCTCGCGCAGTTGTCCCGCACGAACCCGGTCGTGAAAAGCCTCGCCGAGATGGCGTCGGCGCTGGCGCCTCGGGATGAGGACAGCCCCAGTTTCTTCCACCGGCTGTTCGGCCGGGCCTGACCTCGAAAGCACACCATGTCCTTGCGCGAAAAACTTAACGTGGTCGCGGCCGAGACGGCCGCGAGTTCCACATTGCACCTCGCTGCCGATCCCGGCCTGGCCGGCACCTCGGATGCCTACAAGGTGCTCAAGGGCCGGCTGCACCTGAAGCTGCTGGAGAAGTTCGACCTTGCCTCGCTCGATACGCTGGCACCCGATGCCTTGCGCCAGGAGATCGCGACGATGGTCGGTCGCTTGCTGCAGGAAGATCAGGCCGCGGTCAACGAGGCCGAGCGGCGTACGCTGATCCGCGATATCCAGCATGAGATGCTCGGCTTCGGGCCGATTGAATTGCTGATGGTCGATCCGACGGTGTCCGATATCCTCGTGAACAGGTTCGACCAGATCTATGTCGAACGCCTCGGGCGGCTGGAGCTGACCCCGATCAGCTTCACCGACGAGAAGCACCTGCTGCGGATCATCGACAAGATCGTGTCTTTCGTGGGGCGGCGCATCGACGAATCGAGCCCCATGGTGGATGCGCGACTGCCCGACGGCTCGCGCGTGAACGCGGTGATCCCGCCCGTGGCACTCGATGGGCCAATGATGTCGATCCGGCGCTTCGCCCACAAGCCACTCAAGATGAGCAACCTGGTGCAGGACCTCAAGAGCCTCACGCCGGCGATGGCCTCGATGCTCGAAGGGCTGAGCAAGGCCAAGGTCAACACGATCATCTCGGGCGGCACCGGCGCCGGCAAGACGACATTGCTCAACATCCTCTCGGGCTACATCCCGGAATCGGAACGGGTCGTAACGATCGAGGACGCGGCCGAGCTGCAGATGCAGCAGCCGCATGTGGTGCGCATGGAGACCCGGCCGGCGAACATCGAGGGCCGTGGCGAGATCACGCAGCGCGCGCTCGTGCGCAACGCGCTGCGCATGCGGCCCGACCGCATCGTGATCGGCGAGGTGCGCGGCGCCGAGGCGGTCGACATGCTGCAGGCCATGAACACTGGCCACGAAGGCTCGCTGACCACCATCCATGCGAATACGCCGCGGGACGCACTCTCGCGGCTCGAGAACATGATCGGCATGGCAAACCTCAACCTGCCGCACAAGGCCGCTCGCCAGCAGATCGCCTCGGCCATCACCGTGGTCATCCAGGCGCTGCGGATGACGGACGGCAAGCGCAAGATCACGAGCATCCAGGAGATCACCGGGATGGAGGGCGAGATCATCAGCATGCAGGAAATCTTCGCCTATCGTCAGACCGGTGTCGGCGCAGACGGCCAGGTGGAAGGCTATTTCCATGCGACCGGCGTGCGGCCGAAGTTCACCGAGCGGCTGCGCACCTTCGGCGTGGCGCTGCCCGATGCGTTGTTCGATCCGACCAAGCAGTACCAGTGAGGCCAGGCCATGCAGCAGTCCATCGCAGGCAATTCGTTCATCATGATCGCGGTGCTGGTCTTCGTAGCGGTGCTGCTGCTGCTCGAAGGCCTGTACCTGATGTGGAAGTCGTACAAGGGCCCCGAAGCCCGACAGCTCGAAAAGCGCCTGCAGGCCCTGTCCGGCTCGCGCGACACGACGCAGCAGGCGAAGATCCTCAAGGAGCGCATGCTCAGCGAGGTGCCGGCGCTGGAGCGCTGGCTGCTGCGCATGCCCCGCGCGCGGGAGCTGGACCGGCTGATCCTGCAGTCAGGCCTCGAATGGACAGTCTCAAAGCTGCTACTCGGCTGTGCCGCGCTGAGCGTGATCGGGTTTGCTGTTGTCGTGAGAATGGCGCATCAGCCTGAAGCGTTCGGGCTGGTGGCGGGTGTGGCGTTCGCCTTGATGCCGCTCGCGTATGTGAACCAGTGCCGCTCACGCCGCTTACGGCGCCTTGAAGTGCAGTTGCCGGACGCGCTTGACCTACTGACGCGTGCGCTGCGCTCCGGGCATGCCTTCTCGTCGGGCCTGCAGATGATCGGCGAGGAAATGGTGGATCCGATCGCGGCGGAGTTTCGCACCGTGCACGATGAGGTCAACTTTGGTGTCTCTCTGACGCAGGCATTGACGAACCTGAGCGAACGCATTCCCATCACGGATCTACGCTACTTTGTTGTTGCCGTAATGATTCAACGCGATTCCGGCGGCAACTTAACCGAGGTACTCGGCAATCTGAGCCGCCTCATTCGAGAGCGCCTCAAGCTGCACGCCAAAGTACGCGTGCTCTCGGCCGATGGACGGCTCTCTGGTTGGATCATCGGGCTGCTGCCGTTCGCACTCGCCGGTGGGCTGAATCTGCTCAATCCAAAGTTCATGTCCACCCTGTGGACGGACCCGATCGGCATCACGATCATCAAGTACATGCTGACGATGATGGCGATCGGCGCGCTCATCCTCCGGCACATTGTTCGCATTCGCGTCTAGGAGCGTCTCATGATGATCATGTCCGCGCTGGTCTTCCTGGCCGTCACACTCGGCCTTGCAGGCCTGTACTTGTGGTGGATGCCGTCGGCGGCCGAGCGGCGGCTGCAGGCACTGGCCTCGGCGCCCGACAACACTTCATGGACCCAGACGGTCGTGAAACTCGTTGGGCCCTTCGCGCAGCTCTCCTCGCCGACGGGCGAAGAGGAAGCGACCCCGCTGCGGCTCAAGTTCCTCAATGCCGGAATCCGGCATCGGGATGCGAGCTTGATCTATTTCGGCTTGAAGAGCTTGCTACCGGTTTTTTTTGCGGCGGTGGCGTTCGTCGTCGTTCGCGCAACCAAGCAGGCCGAGGGAATGACCTTGGTTTTCTGGCCCATGATGGCCGCCCTCATTGCCTGCTATCTGCCCAACGCTTATCTCCGCTTGCGCTCGAAGGCCCGCAAGCGCGAGATCTTCGAGAACTTTCCGGACGCTGCAGACCTGATGCTGGTCTGTGTCGAGGCCGGATTGGGTCTCGACGCAGCACTCACGAAGGTGACGGAGGAAATTCGCATCAAGAGTGAAGCGCTGGCTCAGGAGTTGCACTGGACAAACCTGGAGATGCGAGCAGGAAGCGAAAGGGACAAGTCGCTGCGCAATCTCGCGCTGCGCACGGGCGTCGAAGAGATTGCGACGTTTGCCACGATGCTGACGCAGGCGGACCGGTTCGGCACCAGCATCGGCGACTCGCTGCGGGTGTTTTCCGACGACTTGCGGCACAAGCGCCAAGTACGTGCCGAAGAGTTGGCGGCGAAGATCCCGACCAAGATGCTCTTCCCGCTCGTCCTGTTTATTTTTCCATCGATCCTCGCGGTAATCATTGGCCCGGCGGTGATCCAAGTGATCCGGACAATGATGCCGATGATGACGGGTACGAACTAAAAGCTATTTGACTATTGCTGGGTAGATGATTGCCGCTAGATACATCACTTCACTCTCGACCCAGCAGAGCGCGCGGTGATCATTATTGAATGCCTCGAAGATACGAAAGCTGACCCATGACTAAGCGAGACATAGTGCTGGACGCGTTATTGCGGATTGCTGCGGCACTGGGCTATTCTCTGTTCGTGTTTCGCATCGTATCGGCCCAGCTTCAGGCGCCGAACATCATCCTGACGACATTGCTCATTGCCGAAACGTTGGCGCTGGGACTCATCCTCTTCAGCAAAGGAACGGCCACCCGCGTCTACTCCCTCTCCGCGGTAACATCGACTTTTGCCGCCACCTTCTACTTCTTGTTCATTCAACTCGAAGGTGGCACTCAGCTGGTGCCCAAATGGATTTCAGAGGCGCTCATCTTGAGTGGGATCGGCCTTCAGATCGCCGCGAAGGTCTGCCTCGGACGAAACTTTGGCCTGTTGCCAGCGCTTCGCGGTGTCGTGACAAACGGACCCTATCGATTGGTGCGGCATCCCATTTACTTGGGATACTTCATCACCCATGTGGGCTATCTGCTTAATGTCTTCTCAATCTGGAACCTGTCCATACTGACGCTGCTGTACATCTTTCAATTTATTCGGATGATCAACGAGGAAAAGGTCTTGATGCAGTCGGCCGCGTACCGCGAGTACATGGCGCGGGTGTCAAAGAGGTTTATTCCATTCCTTGCGTGAGAGCCGGATCCCCGCGTTCAGGACTCGTCAGCTCCAGCTTGTGATAGTGCAACCAAGATGCTCATCCCGCTGGCCTATGCATACTCCCGTACATCCTGATGGTCTTCCTGGGGCCCGGCGGCGATCCAGGTCATCCGAACCATCCTGCTGCTGATTGCCGGAAGAGCATAGGGGGCCGTGCGGCTCAGCTCGGCGCTCTGTCGAGCTGATGCTTCACCGCATACACATTCAGGTCCAGCCGATTGGCAACCTCGAGCTTCTGATAGATCGAGCTCAGATGGTTGCGCAGGTGTGCTCAGTGATGAACAGCCGTTCCGCCAGCGCCTTGTTCGATGCGCCGTTGCCGCGGACCACCGTGTGGGTGATCTTCGTTTCCTTACAGGTCAGTGCCGCTGCTTCTCAGCCTCAGGGTTGATTTTGTGCGTCCTCTTTTGGTCGACAGGATCCGTGAACACGCGGCTCATCGTCTCGTTGTCCGGGCACAAGCTCGCCCTTGTGGATTCTTTCGATCGCATGGAGCACTTGGTCCGCGGC
Source organism: Variovorax sp. LjRoot175 (assembly GCF_964253805.1). Classification (NCBI taxonomy): domain Bacteria; kingdom Pseudomonadati; phylum Pseudomonadota; class Betaproteobacteria; order Burkholderiales; family Comamonadaceae; genus Variovorax; species Variovorax sp. LjRoot175. Next base: position 1,619,256 of record NZ_CAXURY020000001.1, read on the forward strand.
TGCGTCCCGTGTTCTTCTGTAGACCCGAAGAAGAGAGTCAGCGTAGGGTCGATTTCTCCCTTTCTCGTGCGATCCGCTGAACACCTGAGCCCTAGCGATAAGGTCAGCGCTTTGGATAACTCAAAAGCTGAATGACCAATCACGCAGCTCGTCTAGATAGCGATTCTTCGCGGGCATTAGCCGAAGGATGACCAATCTGGTGCTTGACTGCATATACGTATAGCTCAAACCGATTGGCAAGACCGAGTTTATGGAAGATCGATGTCAAATGGTTTCGTAACGTCGACCAAGATGCTCATCAGCTGGTCCTATGCATCTTTCCATCCATCCTGATGGTGATCCTCGGGCCCGCAGCCATTCAGATCATCCGAACCCCCCGCGTCAGAATAGTTGTCGCCTCCATAGAACCAAGAACCCGGGGGCGGCGATGAAGGATGAGAGTGGCTCGATACGGACAAGCATTCAAAGACCGAGCGGTAGCGAGGTTGCTGCCGCCGGAGAGTTCGGCGCTGGAGGTGGTGGCGCGCGAAGTTGGCATTGGAGTGGAAACACTGGAGCGTTGGCGCGAGGATGCGCCCGGCTTGAGGCGGTGATCACGACGGCGGCGATGGCCGAGGTCGCGAAGAGCGCGTGGTGCCGCGAGCACGGCGTGTACCCCGCCGAACTGGACAATGGGCACTCGAGCGCGACAGCCGCGCTGGCCGAACCCGAGGAGGCCCGGGCCAGCCCCCAGGCCACGCGAGCCTCCGCCAAGCGCATCAAGGAACTAGAGCGCGACCTGCTGCGCAAGGACCGGGCGCTGGCAGAGACTGCGGCTCTCTTGGTCTTGTCAAAAAAAGTGGCGGCGATCTTCAACAAAGGCGAGGACGAATGATCGGCCTCGAAGATCGCCAAGCCTTGGCCCGAGACATCGATGTTGCACACGCCGCCGGAGCGCGGCTGCGCCCGGCCTGCGAGACCGCCGGCATCGATGCGCGCACCTTGCAGCGTTGGCTGGCCCACAAGGGGCTCACGGCGGGCGATCGCAGGCCGCAGGCCGTGCGCCCCATGCCTGGCCATGCCTTGAGCCCGCTGTTGGCGACGGTATAGATCCGCTGCTATACGCTGGTGAGGACGCGGGTTTGGTTTGCCCCGGTTGGGATTGACGTGACGAAGAGCAGATGGCCCCGCAAGGGGCCATCTGCTCGTTGGGCGATGCCGCTGTGCAGTCAGAACGGCGAGTCGGGATCGAAGTCGGGTGGGGTGCGATCGGGCACGAGTTGATCGCGCCAGGCGCGTTGGATCTCGGGGCCGTAGGCGAGCCAGAGCTGCTCGCGCATCAGCTCGAGGCACTCGAAGACGGCCAGGGCCTGCCTGGGCGACCAGTGCGACGGCAGCGCGAAGGCGGCAGTCGCTCGGGAGGGGCGCTTGCGCCGCGGCGTTCTCATCGAGGCGGCCATGGCCTGGCGGGCGTCACGCACGCGGCTTGCGCGTGGACGCTGGCTTCGAGCGCGTCGCGGCGGTGCGGGCGGCCATGCGTTGCGTGGCGCGTTCCTCGGCTTCTTTCTGGCGGTACGACTCGCCCTCGATGCGAACGACCTCGGCGCGGTGCATCAGCCGGTCGACCAGGGAGACCACGCAGGCGGCGTTGGGGAAGACCTCGCCCCAGTCAGCGAATCGTCTGTTCGTTGTCACGATCGTGCTCTTGTGCAGGTAGCGTCGGCTGACCAGCTCGAAGAGCATGTCGGCATGACGATTGGAGTACGAGAGGTAGCCGACCTCATCGACCAGGAGCAGGTCCGGTGCGGCGTAGTGTTGCAGCCGCCGGCGCAGGGCCGAATCGCTGTCCAGCGAGGCGAGCTCGCTGAGCATCTGACCGGCGGTGGTGAACAGCGCCGTATGCCCCTGGAGCACCGCCTGGTGCGCGATGTTGGCCGCCACCATCGTCTTGCCCACCCCGTTGGGGCCGAACAGCACGACGCTGCTGGCGTCGGCGAGGAACTGCAGGCTCATCAACTCTTCGATGGCGGTGCGGTCGCACTCCTTGGGCCAACTCCAGTCGAAGTCGGCCAGAGGCTTGAAGCGGCCGATGTGCGCCTCGCGCAGACGCCGCTCGAGGCTGCGGTGAGCTCGCTCGGCGCTCTCCCAGCCCAGCCACTGGCGCACGCGGTGTTCGCTCTCGGGCTGACCCATCAACTCGTCCCAGTGGGCCAGCAGGCCGTGCAGGCGCAGCTCGGCGGCCTGCGCCCGCAACTCGGCGTGAGAGGCCCCTGGGTGGACAGGAGGGATTGGCTCATTCATCGTTGGCGTCCTTGGGTGGGTCGTAGCGGCGGTCGTAGGAAGCGAGCGAATGCGTGGCCATCGGCGCGTCGCGTCGCGCCACGTGCTCGGGCAGCGCGAGAGCCAGCGTTGGAGGCCGCCCGGTGCGCTCGCGCGCGCGCTCCAGCGCCAGGCGCACGGCGTTGGGATGGGGCACCTTGCGCTCGATGGCCTCCAGGATGGCCGCCTGCAGCGACGGCGCGCCGTACTGGTCCAGCAGTCGCAGTAGCGCGGCGGTGATTGACCCCAAGTTGTGACCGCGCTCGGCGGCCATTTGCAGCAGCTCGGTGCTGGCGGGGGCGACCTGGGCCAGCACGTCGCAGCCGCGGTGCGAGCGCGCATTGCGTTTGTGCTGCACCAGGGCCTGCAAATGGGTTGGGTCCTCGATCGTCTGATGACGCTCGAAGCTGCGGGGATGGTTGGCCAGTTCGGTGACGCCGTCGAAGATGCGCACGCGCTGTTCATCGGCCAGCACCGACAGGGTGCGCCGCACGTGGGTATGCGGCACCGTGTAGTCGTTCAGATCGAAGCGCACGTAAGGCGTCTTGGCCACCTCGACATCCAGGCGCTGGCCCAGGGCGTAGCCGGTGGCGGGCAGCCCGAGCAGGCGTGGCTGCTCGACAGCGAAGGCCTGGCGCACGGTTAACGAGTCATCCTGGGGCCAGGGCCGATCGAACGCCTTGCCCTCGCACCACCGGCGCGCCTGGGCGTTCAGGTCGGCCACATCGGTGAACTCGCGCCCGGCGAAGAAGGATTTGCGGATGAAATCGATTTGCCTTTCAACCCGTCCCTTCTGATTTCCTCGTGCGACCGCCACCGGACGCGGCTCGAAGCGGTAGTGTTTGGCGAAGGCCAGGAATTCGGGATTGAAGCGAATCGCATCGCCCACGCGTTCGAGCACGACGCTCTTGAGATTGTCATAGAGGACCGTTCTGACGCTCCCGCCTAGCGCATCAAACGCCTCGACGTGGCCACGCAGGAAGCTGTCCATCTGGGCATTGAGGCAGAAGCGCAGGAAGATGCGCCGCGAGTAGCTCAGCACCATCACGAAGCCCATGAGCGGGCGCCGCGCACGGCCGATCTGCAAGTGATCGAAGTGAGCCCAGTCACATTGCATTTGTTCACCCGGCAGCGTGCGCAGGCGCAGGTAGGCTTCGGCCGACGGCCGGGGACGCATCGTGCTCACCAGGTGTCGGAAGTGGCTGGCCTGCCCCGCATAGCCGCGCTCGCACACCATGTCATGCAACCGGCTGGCCGTCAGCGTCGGGTACTTCTCCAGCGTCTCTCGGATGAAGGCCCGGTAAGGATCGATGAGGCTCGGGCGCAGCGGCACGCCTGGCGGTGCCACGTCGTGTTCACGCAGCACACGGCGCACCGTGTCGCGGTGCACGTGCAATTGGCGCGCGATGGTCCCCACGCGCCAGCGCTCGACCGTGAACAGACGCTCGATGCGTGCGGCCAGATCAAGAGGGATGGTCATGACCGCCGCGCTGTCGAAGGCCGTTCGTGCGCAGGGAGCCCAGGCGCACATGGGGCCGCAGCTCGTGACCGCAACGCCGGCATCCGAGTGCAGCGAAGGGGACCGCGCCGGCGCTCACCCGCGCAGCGTCGTGGGCCGATGGCGATTCGGTGAGGACGGTGAACTCGCACGCGCTGGGTGGTTCGCTGGGTGGGTCGCATGCAAGCAGTGAAGCATCGGCCCCCGCGTGCGGGCAACCCTGGTGCGTCACTTCTTTATCGATGGCGTCGCCCGCGCCGGCCTGACGCAGCGAACGTTGCCGTTCCCGCCAGCACGCGGAGCGCGCGGCATGCTTGAGGCGACCGCTGCGACTGCTCTGGTAGCGCTCGGCAGTCTCGCGTCGCCGCTCACGCCGACTCAGGCTCGAGCACGCCCGACTGCAATACTGCTGACCGCGGTCGCAGTGTGAACACAACAGCACCTGGTCGCGGCAACGCGCGCACAGGAACAGGCGGGCCGCACGGTCCATGTCCATCCTCGGCGATCAGCCAAAGGTGCTGGACGGACTCGTCCCAGGGTGCAACACTGCTGCAGCACCACCTTCATCGGCACGGTGTAGGGCGCGGCGCGGTCTCCAGGCTGCCAGGCATTAGTGACCGCTGCCGCACCCGCCTACTTCGGCATCGTCGACGTTGTACCTCGCAGTACCCGCGTGTGTCACGGGCGGCGCGTGCAGCCGCCGCCCCACGGGCTGGCAACGGCGCCCGGGATCAAGACCTGCTCAAGAGAATCGCCTTCGCCTGCATGGCCGCCCTCGGGCGGCCATGCAGGCGAATACCTCATGCGCGCTCGTTCGGCGTCAACGAGCCGAAGCTCGGAACATGGCCAGACTCAAAAACGCCACCTCACCGTCGAATACAAGCGGATCTCGACCAGCGTTCACACCCGCACGAGCGCGCACAGCTGCTGGCCGTGGCCAACGAGCCGCGGTTTGCCGCCGTGCCGCCGGCGCGCATCGTGCCCATGCTGGCTGACGAGGGCATCTACCTGGCCAGTGAGTCCAGCTTCAGCCGCGTGCTGCGCGCTCGGGGGCAGACTGCTCACCGAGGCCGGGCCAAGGCACCCAAGGTCGTGCGCCCGCCCACCACGCACGTCGCCGCAGCACCTCGGCAGGTGTGGTGTTGGGACATGACCTACCTGCCGGCGCAGGTGCTCGGGCGCTGGTCCCACCTCTATCTGATCCTGGACTTGTACAGCCGCAAGATCGTGGGTTGGGAAGTGCATGACACGGACGACTCCGACCATGCTGCGCATCTGGTGCGCCGCACGGCGCTCGCCGAGAGCATCGCCACGCTCGACGCCAAGCCGGTGCTGCATGGCGACAACGGCTCCACGCTGAAGGCAACGACGGTGTTGGCGATGCTCAACTGGCTGGGCGTGAAGCCGTCGTACTCGCGGCCCCGCGTGAGCGACGACAACGCCTACGCAGAGTCGCTGTTCCGCACGGCCAAGTACCGCCCGGAGTTCCCCACCAAGGGCTTCGCCGATCTCGGGCACGTGCGCTCCTGGGCGGGCGCCTTCGTGCGTTGGTACAACCATGACCATCGACACAGCGGCATTCGCTACGTCAGTCCCGCTCAGCGCCACACCGGTGAAGACTGCGCAGTCCTGGCTGCTCGCCACGAGTTGTACACCCGTGCCCGGGCGCTCAACCCGGCGCGCTGGTCTGGACCTACTCGCAACTGGGCGCCCATCGGCGCGGTGACCCTCAACCCCGAACGTGACTGCGTCGTTCAGACACATTCGCGGGCATCAGACATACAGCCGCTGGCTGCATGAAAGAGGCGACAACTACCTTGACGCGCGCCGGAACCCTCATGCCGATGTTGGGCGGGCGAGGATAGCGAGGGTTCGTCCCGGTGCCGCCCTCAGGACGGCAGCTTGTCCAGATGGTGCTTCACCGCGTAGACATACAGCTCCAGCCGATTGCTCACCCCCAGCTTCTGGTAGATCGAAGTCAGGTGGTTGCGCAGGGTGTGCTCGGTGATGAAGAGCCGTTCGGCCAGCGCCTTGTTCGATGCGCCGTTGCCGTCTACCACGGTGTGGATGATCTTGCGTTCCTTGCAGGTCAGGGCCGCCTGCTTCTCCGCCTCGGGGTCGACCTTGTGCGTGCGCTTCGCGTCGACGAACTCCGCGAAGACGCGGCCCATCGTTTCGTTGTCCACGCACAGTTCGCCCTTGTGCATTCTTTCGATCGCCTGGAGCACCTGGTCCGCGGCTGCGTCCTTGCGCAACACACCCCGGGCGCCGCCGAGGACCGCCAGGTCGAGGGTTTTTTGCTGGCGCTCGCCGGTCAGGATCATTACGCGGGAGACCGAGTTGGACAGCAGGCCCGGAAGAATGTCCAGCGCGCATTTGCCGCCCAGATCGAGATCCAACAGGATGACGTCGGGAATCACCTGGTCGACCTGCTCGAGCGCTTCTTCGCAGTTTCTCGCCGTCCCGACCACCTGCATTCGCGGCTTCTCGCCATCGATCAGTCTGGACAATCCCCACAGCATCGTCTGGTGATCATCGACAAGCATGACACCGATGGGCTTTTCAACTGGCTGCATGTTCCACCTCCTAGATGGGTATCTCGACGTGCACGGAAGTGCCGCCGCTCGTTCCCCGCACCACTTGCGCGTTGCCGCCGAGCGCGGTCGCGCGTTCCGTGATCGACCTCGGCTGGAATGCGACCGCCTGTGTTCCGTCGCATTCGTTCTCGATCTGGATCCTGAGCAAGCCGTCCACGCATTCCAGCCTGACGGCGCCGTGATGCGCGAAGGTGTGCTTGCAGATGTTGCTCAAGCCCTCGCGCACGATCTGCAATATCTCCGCGGTCAGGCGATCGCTCACGTTGAGCTCGCCCTGCACGCAGACGGCGATGTCGATGCCGTAGAAATCCCTGGCCTGCGCCGCCTGCTGGCGCAAGACCATGAGGAAGACTTGTTCCGTCTTGCCCACGCCGTTCTTGACCGTGCCGGCGTAGCGGCGCAAGTCGCCGATGACCTTGGCGGCCATGTCCGCCAGCTTGTCGAGATCGTCGATCAGCGGGTTGTCGGCGGCCGCCTTGTTGCGCAGAGCACTGAGGCCCATCTTCAGTCCGATGTAGGGCTGGATGGCCGTGTCGTGAAGATCCAGCGCGATCTTCTGGCGCTCCTGCGAAGCGGCGTCCGAGGCCATCCGGTCCAGCAGTTCGATGTTCTCGATCACGGGGAAGGCCTGGGCTGCGATATGGCTCAGGAAGAGCGCGTCGGCCTTTCTGAACCCGGCCTGGCGGGAGAACACATAGATGCGGCCTTCGCTCTTTCGGAGCGACACCGGCGCGCTGATGAACGCACCGGCGTCCAGCAGCTCGGCCAGGCTGCTGCAGGCTGCTTCCTCGTGCCTGTTCCATCTTCCCTTGGCGCTGTCGTATGCCGCGGCACCGGTGAACGAGAACAGGGCCGGCCAGATCGGGCGGTTGTAGGCCACGATGCGATCCTGCGGGAGCGCCACGAGAGGCGCCGCCGCGTCCACGCTGATCCGTTCGGCATTGATCGAACGCTTCGCGTCGCCCTCCCTGACGGTGCGCAGGAAGTAGGCGCCCGACTCCTTGTCCCGAACGATCAGCAGGCAGCAGCTTCCCTGGAAGAACAGCTGCGTCTTCTCCAGGATGCTGGTGACGGTGTGATCGACGCCGAAGCGCGGGTTCGATACGCGGCTGACGTCGCGCAGCAGCGCGAGCCGCCGTTTCAGCTCGACCTTCGAGCCGCCCCAATGGATGCTCATATAGCCGAATGCAAGCAGGAAGGTGGCACGCAGCAGCAGGCGGGGGAGGTCCTGCTCGGTCGTCGATCCCAGGCCGCAGGCGGCGAACAAGGCCACCGAAGCGAGGGTGACGCGCGCGCCCTCGTTGAAGCCCCATCGGAAGGACGAGGTGAGGATGGCGAAGAAGAAGAACAGGAAGAAGAAGCTGTGGATGCCGTCCGTGAAAAGAACGATCAGCCCATACCAGAAGACATCCAGCCAGTGAATCAGCTTGCTCTGCGAGAACGGGGCATCGAGCTGCGTATAGAGATAAACGGCCAAACTGTGCAGGATGTAGCCGAAGAACAGCAGCCAGGTGAAGCCCCCGATGCCCCTCAAGCCCGCAGGATCGACAAAAATCGCGAGCAGGGCGGAGACGGACAGCACGAGCCGCATCCTGGCCACCATCCGCGCATCGGCGGCGTCGGCGGCAAGGCTCGCATCGAACTCGTTTTTCCTGTCCAGCCTATGCACCAGCATCGGGCGTCTCCTCCTCCCACGATGAGAAATCGTGGGCTTTCTGCAACCAGTTCCTGCGCGTTGGAACGCGTATGTGAAGAAGTCACATATTACTACTTAGGTAAACAGAAGTAATACTTTTGAAAGGATTTGTCAGTCGTTCTGCGCAAGAAGTCACGCGCCACCGGGGAGGCGCACCGGGCGCCGAGCCTTCCTATACTGGCCGGCCCCAGCCTGGAGACACGCCATGCCCGCCCAGATACCCCGCACCACCCTGCAACTCCGCTCCCTGATCAGGCGCAGCGGCGAGCTCGAACTCTCGCTGGCCGAAGAGCCGGTTCCCGAGCCCCAACCCGACGAAGTCATCGTGCGCGTCGAGGCCGCGCCCATGAACCCTTCGGACCTCGGCCTCCTGTTCGGCGCCGCCGACATGGCCACGGCCAAGGCCTCGGGCACGCCGTCGCGGCCGGTGGTGACGGCCAGCGTCCCCGAGGCCGCGATGAAGAGCATGGCCGCGCGCCTGGACGCGTCTATGCCCGTGGGCAACGAAGGCGCGGGGGTGGTCGCGGCGGCGGGCTCCTCACCCGCGGCGCAGGCGCTTCTGGGCAAGACGGTCGCGCTGATCGGCGGCGCAATGTACGCGCAGTACCGCTGCATCCCCGTCGCCCAGTGCATGCTGCTGCCCGAGGGCACGACGCCGGCCGAGGGCGCATCGTCCTTCGTCAACCCGCTCACCGCGCTCGGCATGGTCGAGACCATGCGGCGCGAGGGCCACAAGGCGCTGGTGCACACGGCCGCGGCCTCCAACCTCGGCCAGATGCTCAACCGCATCTGCATCCAGGACGGCATCGGCCTGGTGAACATCGTGCGCAAGAAGGAGCAGGAAGAGATCCTGCGCGCGATCGGCGCCAGGTACGTGTGCAATGCGAGTGCGCCCACCTTCATGCAGGATCTGACCGACGCCCTGGTCGCCACCGGCGCCACGCTGGCCTTCGATGCCATCGGCGGCGGCGAGCTGGCCGGGCAGATCCTGAGCTGCATGGAAGCGGCCTTGAACAAGAGCGCCACCGAATACAGCCGCTACGGCTCCACCACCCACAAGCAGGTCTACATCTACGGCGGCCTCGACCGCGGCCCCACCGAGTTCGTGCGAAATTTCGGCATGGCCTGGGGCATGGGCGGCTGGCTGCTCTTTCCCTTCCTGCAGAAGATCGGCCCGGAGGGCGCGAAGAAGCTCAAGGAGCGCGTGGCGGCCGAATTGAAGACCACTTTTGCGAGCCGCTATACCAAGGAGGTGTCGATGTCCGAGGCGCTGCGGCCGGAGGAGATCGCGGTCTATGCCAAGCATGCGACCGGGGAGAAGTATTTGCTCAATCCGAGCAAGGCCTGAGCGCCGAACACCAGACGGGGATAGCGCATCTACGGCTAGGAGCGGAAGCTCGGCAGGCTTTAACTCTTCTCAGCCACCCTCTCACGCAAGCCTTCGAAGTAACTGGCATCGGCCGGCACCGTCGGCGCGGATGCTGCGCCGCTAGTCAACAGCCCCCGCAGACGCAAGCGTTCCTCCTCCTTGCGGATAAGCTCGCATACGTAGTCGCTGCTGCTGCCGTACCCATGCCAGTTGACCTGCTCGTCGACGAATGCCTTTAGGGCGTCGGACAGGGAAATATTCATCGTTCTCATCACGACAAGCTAAGCCGTACGGCATGACTTGGCAAGTCAGAACCTCTGCGAAGGACCGCGGCCTACCCCAGCGCCAGCCGCGTCCCCGAAGCGCCCGCCGCCTTGCGGATCCCGTCCGGCCCGTAGAAGGGCTGCTTGCTCGCCTGCAGATAGTCGAGCGCGTTCTGGGTGAAGTCCAGATGGCCGTAGACCATCGATCCGATGTGGCGGTTGTCGGCCTTGGCGCGGTCCGCAAGTTCCAGCAGCGCCGTCCAGGCCTCTTGCGATGCTTCGCCGGCGGCGGCTGCCGCTTCATCGGCACCGGCACGGCCGGGTTCGAAGCCCAGCGCCACCTGGGCCGATTCGCGCGCCTGGTCGAGCGCGGCCAGGCGGTCGAGCAGGGCGGCCTTCTGTTCGGTGAGCGGGCCGAGGTCGGCGAAGAGATTGTTCTTCATGGCCTGCGCCTCCAGGTCCAGAACCGCAAGGAATTCTTCGACGCAGGACTTCTCGGCCAGCAAATGAGGCAGCAGGATCACGTTCACAGGTCTTTCTTGGCGCCGAGCAGGTCGCGCACGCTGGCCAGGAGGCCCTTGGCGATCCGCTCGGGATGGATTTCGTAGCGGCCGGCGCGGATGTCCTCGCGGATCGAGGCGACGCGCGCGGCATCGAAGTCGGTGCTGGGCGAGCTGGGCAGCGAATGAACCTGGCCCGTGGAAACCTGCACCGATTCCTTGGCGCCTTCGGCGGCATCGGCGCCGGTCGCCGGCAGGGCCTTGCCGCCCTTGGCGGTGCGGGAGAGCGGTGTGGCCGACGGGGCGGATTGATCGATTTTCAAGATGGTTCCTCAGGGGCTGACCCGTTTATCGGCAGTTTAGGGCGGAACTTTAGGGTCACCTATTGCGAGAGTCGGATCTGGCCGCCTTCGCCCGCCACGCCGCTGACCAGGCGGCCGTCGCGCGTCTTGGCCTGCACGGTCGCGCCGATCTCGGCGCGGGTGATGGCCCGGGCCTCGGTGCTGACGGTGAAGCCCGGCCCAACGGCCACCACCTGCACCGTCTGGCCCTGCTGGATCACGACCACGCCGCGCACCAGTTCGCGCCGCACGGGCGCGCCGGCGGCGATGCGGTTGACGGCCACCACGCCCCTGAGTTCGGCGGCATCGGTCATGACCGAGCGCGGCAGCGCGCTGAGATCGCCCGTGCGTTCGGCCAGGTCGCCGGCGCCCAGGGCCTGGCCGGCCTCGATGGCGCGCGCGGCCACGAAGTAGCGGCCCTCGATGGCGACGCGCGCCTGCACGAAACGCGTCCAGGGCTTGTCGCCGGCGCAGCGCAGGCCCACCGATACCCGGCCCGAGGGCGCGGCGCCCCTGGGCAGGAAAGCCTGGAGCGATTCGCAGGGAGGCAGCGCGCCCGAAGCCGGCATGCTCACGTCGATGCGCACCTTGCCCGGGAGGCCGGCGGTCTGCGCTTGCAGAAACTGTTCGATGACGGCGAGCGCATCCCCTGGCGCAGCCGCGGCCGGCGCTGCGGCCAGCGCCGCGAGCAGCAGCAGGAGGAGACGGCGAAAGGAGCGGGTTGTTTCCATCATCGGTCCAGCGATTCTAGGAATGCGTGGCTCAGCCTGAAGGTGCGAAGTGCACCCCAAATGCCCCTTTGTTCGGCCCATTGCAAACACGACCCGTGCATAGACTCGCTTTCCATCAGTCGCCATGCCCGCCTGGGACGCGACACCTCCAACTGATGGAACAACATGATCGACAAGCTGGATGCGGCGCTTCGCTTCAACCGCGAAGCACTCAATCTCCGGGCGCAGCGCCAGGAGGTGCTGGCGGCCAACATCGCCCATGCCGACACGCCCAACTACAAGGCGCGTGACTTCGATTTCGCGAGCCGGCTCTCGCAGGCCGTGGAGCAGGGCCGCGCCGCGCAGTCGGTGACGCTTTCCACCACCTCCGCGCGCCACCTGCAGGCCGAAGCATCGGCAATGCCCGATGCCGACCTGCTCTATCGCGTGCCAAGCCAATCCAGCATCGACGGCAACACCGTCGAGATGGATGCCGAGCGCATCAACTTCGCCGACAACGCGCTGCGCTACGAGGCCAACCTCACGGTGCTCAGCGCCAGGATCAAGTCGCTGCTGTCGGCAGTGCAGTAGGAACCACCATGCCCTTGCCCAGCGCTTCCATGAACATCTTCAATGTGGCGGGCTCCGCCATGGCCGCGCAGTCGCAGCGCATGAATGTGACCGCGAGCAACCTGGCCAATGCCGAGAGCGTGGCCGGTCCGGACGGCCAGCCCTACCGCGCCAAGCAGGTCGTCTTCGAGGTCGCGGCCTCGGGGCAGCAGGACATCGGCGGCGTCAAGGTCGCGGGCGTGGTGGAAGACCAGTCGCCCATGAAGATGGTCTACGACCCGAAGAACCCGCATGCCAATCCCGCGGGCTACGTGACCATGTCCAACGTCAACGTGGTCGAAGAGATGACCAACATGATTTCCGCCTCGCGCAGCTACCAGGCCAACGTCGAGGTGCTCAACACCGCCAAGACGCTGATGGTCAAGACGCTGACGATCGGCCAGTAAATCCCAACCACAAGAAGCGAACCCATGGCCATCGACGACTCCCTCGCCATCACCGGCACGAACACCACCAGCTCGGCGCAGAGCAACAACAGTGTGAGCGGCGCCGACAGCGAGCAGCGCTTTCTCAAGCTGCTGGTGACGCAGCTCAACAACCAGGATCCGCTCAACCCGATGCAGAACGCCGAGCTCACCTCGCAGCTCGCGCAGATGAGCACCGTGAGCGGCATCGAGAAGCTCAACGGCACGCTCTCCGGCCTGGTGAACCAGACCGGCGCCAACCAGGTGCTGCAGGCGGCATCGCTGATCGGCTACAACGTGCTGTCGCCCGGCAACGAGATCGCCACCAAGGCGCCGGAAGCGGGCAAGGACCCGGCGGTCGTGCCCTTCGCGGTGCAGCTGCCGGGCTCGGCCGGCGACGTCGAGGTGAAGATCGTCGACGCCGCGGGCAAGACGGTGCGCACCCTCAACCTCGGCTCGTTGCCCGAAGGCGTCAACGCCGTCACCTGGGACGGCAAGGCCGACGACGGCACCGTCGCACCGGCCGGCAGCTACACCTTCACGGTGGCCGCCGACAACAACGGCACCACGGTCGAGGCGACCGCGCTCACCTTCTCGCAGGTGGCCGCCGTCAAGCAGGGCACGAGCGGCGTCACGCTCGAGCTGGCTTCGGGGCGCAGCATCGGCCTGTCCGACGTTCGCATGTTCCTCTGAGTCCTTCGCATGCCTTTCCCCTCGGCGGCCGCCGCCCGGCTGCAAGCCGTTTTTTCATCGCCTCGAAACAAGGATCGATCATGAGTTTTTCCCAGGGCATCAGCGGCCTGTCTGTCGCCGCCGCCAACCTCGACGTCATCGGCAACAACATTGCCAACTCGGGCACCGTGGGCTTCAAGTCGGCCGCCGCGACCTTCCAGGACGTGTATGCCGGATCGCGCATCGGCCTCGGCGCCTCGGTGGCCGGCGTGACGCAGAACTTCACGCAGGGCGTGACCCAGACCAGCAGCCGCCCGCTGGACGTGGCCATCCTCAACGGCGACGGCTTCTTCCGCCTCTCGAGCCCGAGCGGCGAGATCATGTACTCGCGCAATGGCCAGTTCACCAAGGACCAGGACGGCTACATCGTCAACGCCGCCGGCCTGCGGCTGACCGGCTTCGGCGTCTCGGCCACCGGCGGCATCGAAGGCGGCACGCCCTCGGCGATCCGCATCCCGACCACCGCCATGGACCCGAAGGCCACCAGCGGCGTGCAGGCTGAGTTCAACCTCGACTCGCGCAGCGTGACGCCCACCAAGACGCCCTTCAACGTGGCCGACTCGGACACCTACAACTACTCCAACGCGCTCGGGCCGGTCTACGACTCGCTGGGCAATCCGCACGAGCTGGGCGTCTTCTTCGTGAAGACCGGCGCCAATGCCTGGAGCGTCTACGGCGCGGCCGACGGTGCCGTGCTCAACGCCGGCGCGCCGATCTCCACCATGACCTTCGACGCCAACGGCAAGCTGCTGACGCCCGCCGGCGGCACCATCACCCTGCCGGCGATGACCTTCCCCAACGGTTCGGCGGCGATGAACGTCACGGTCGACCTCTCGGGCACTACGCAGTTCGGCAATGCCAACGCCATCAACAAGCTCAACCAGGACGGCTACACCTCGGGCTCGCTGACCGCCTACTCGATCAACCCCGACGGCACCATCACCGGCAAGTTCTCCAACGAGCAGACCCAGCTGCTGGGCCAGGTGGTGCTGTCGAGCTTCGCCAACCCCAACGGCCTGGAGCCCAAGGGCAACAACGTCTGGGCCGAGACCCAGGCCTCGGGCCAGGCGCTCACCGGCACGCCGGGCGCGGGCACCAAGCAGGGCTCGCTCGCCTCGGGCGCGCTGGAGGCCTCCAACGTCGACCTCACTTCCGAGCTCGTCAACCTGATCGTGGCCCAGCGCAGCTACCAGGCCAACGCGCAGACGGTGAAGACGCAGGATCAGGTCGTGCAGACGCTGATCAACATCCGCTGAGATCCCGATGGACCGCATGCTGTATGTCGCCATGAGCGGCGCCAAGCAGGCCATGGAGCAGCAGGCCTCGGTCGCCAACAACATGGCGAACGTCTCGACGCCGGGCTTTCGCGCGCAGGTCAACAGCTTTCGCGCGGTGCCGGTGGTCGGCGAAGAAGCGCAGACGCGCGCCTTCGTCGCCGCCATCACGCCGGGCGCCGACTTCAGCCACGGTCCGCTGACCGAGACCGGCCGCGCCCTCGACGTCGCGGTGCACGGCGATGGCTGGCTCGTGGTGCAGACGCCCGATGGCGGCGAGGCCTACACGCGTGTGGGCAACCTGCAGGTCGGCGCCGACGGCCAACTGCTGACCATGGGCGCGCGCCCGGTGGTCGGCGAGGGCGGCGCGCTGGTGGTGCCGCCGGGCTCCACGGTGCAGATCGCGCCCAACGGCGCCGTCACGGCCCGCGGCGCCGGCGATGCGCTGGTCGGCGTGGCCGAAGTGGGGCGCCTGAAGCTGGTCAATCCGCCGACCGCCGACCTGGTGCGCGGCGACGACGGGCTCTTTCGCATGCGCGCGGGCCTGCCGCCGGCCGAGGCCGACGCGGCCGTGACTGTCGCCAGCGGCGTGGTCGAGGGCAGCAACGTCAACGCGGTCGAAGCCATGGTTTCGATGATTGCCCAGGCCCGCAGCTTCGAGATGCAGATGAAGTCGATGCAGACCGCGGACACCAACGCGCAGTCGGCCAACAAGTTGCTGGCGTACGGCTAGCCCACCAACCCCTGAAGGAATTTCTCCCATGATGCGCTCGCTCTACATCGCCAAGACCGGCCTCGACGCCCAGCAAACCCAGCTCGACGTGGTGTCGAACAACCTCGCCAACGTCGGCACCACCGGCTTCAAGCGCAGCCGCGCCGTGTTCGAGGACCTGATGTACCAGAACCTGCGCCAGGTCGGCGGCCAGACCTCGGACCAGACGCGGCTGCCTTCGGGCCTGCAGGTCGGCACCGGCGTGCACGTGGTCGCCACCGAGCGCATCCATGCGCAGGGCAACATGACCAAGACCGACAACCCGAAGGATGTCGCGATCAACGGCGCCGGCTTCTTCCAGGTGCTGATGCCCGACGGCACCACCTCGTACACGCGCGACGGCTCCTTCCAGACCGACCGCGACGGCCAGCTCGTCACCGCCAGCGGCTTCCCGGTGCAGCCGGCCATCACCATTCCGCAGAACGCCACCAGCATGACCATCGGCCGCGACGGCATGGTCTCGGTCACGCAGGCCGGCAGCACCACCACGGTGCAGGTCGGCCAACTGCAGCTGGCCACCTTCCTGAATCCGGCCGGCTTGCAGAGCATGGGCGAGAACCTCTATGCGGAGACCGATTCCTCGGGCGCGCCCAACCAGCTGAACCCGGGCCTCGAAGGTGCCGGCATCCTGAGCCAGGGCTACGTCGAGGCATCGAACGTCAACGTGGTGGAGGAGCTCGTCAACATGATCGCGACCCAGCGCGCTTACGAAATCAACAGCAAGGCCGTGCAAACCTCCGACCAGATGCTGCAGCGCCTCGCGCAACTGTGATGCAGAGCGCGCGTCTTCATCATCTTGCCGTCTGCACGCTGGTGCTCGCCACCGGCTGCGCGCAGATCCCGCGCGAGCCGCTGGTGCACCAGCCGATGACGGCGCGCGCCAACACCTACGCGGCGCTGCCGGCGCCGCGCGCCAACGGCGCGATCTTTCGCGACGGGCCCGGCGCCAATGCGCTGTTCGAGGACCGCCGTCCGCGCAATGTCGGCGACATCCTGACCATCGTGATCAGCGAGAAGGTCAACGCGAGCAAGAACTCGGGCGCCAATGCCAGCCGCAGCGGCAGCCTGACGGCTGCCTTCCCGACCATCCCGAAGCTGCTGGGCGGTCTGCTGGACGAGCAGGACGCGAAGCTCTCCGGCAACAACATCCTCAATGCCAAGGGCGGCGCCAACGCCAACAACACCTTCAACGGCGTGATCACCGTGACCGTGGTCGACGTCATGGGGAACGGCAACCTGCTGGTTTCCGGCGAGAAGCAGATGGGCATCAATCAGGGCACCGAATACATCCGCTTCTCGGGCGTGGTGAACCCGCGCACCGTCTCCGGCAGCAACACCGTGCCCTCGACCCTGGTGGCCGATGCGCGCATCGAATACACGGCCAAGGGCTACATCGACGAGGCCCAGCACATGGGCTGGATGCAGCGCTTCTTCCTCAATGTGATGCCGTTCTGATCATGAACTTCAAATTTCTCCGGCGCTGCATCTTCTGGGCCTTGTGCGCCGTCGCGTTGTCGTCTCCGGCACAGGCCGAGCGGCTCAAGGAACTGGCCAGCATCCAGGGCGTGCGCGACAACCCGCTGATCGGCTACGGCCTGATGGTGGGCCTCGACGGCACCGGCGACCAGACCATGCAGACGCCGTTCACCACGCAGAGCCTGAACAACATGCTGCAGCAGCTCGGCATCACCATTCCGGCCGGCGTCAACATGCAGCTCAAGAACGTGGCGGCCGTGATGGTCACGGCCACGCTGCCTTCCTTCGCGCGGCCCGGCCAGAACATCGACGTGACGGTGTCCTCGATGGGCAATGCCAAGAGCCTGCGCGGCGGCACCTTGCTGATGACGCCGCTCAAGGGCGTCGACGGCGCGACCTACGCCATCGCGCAGGGCAACATGGTGGTGGGCGGCGCGGGCGCCTCGGCCAGCGGCAGCAAGGTGCAGATCAACCAGCTCGGCTCGGGCCGCATTCCCGGCGGCGCGCTGGTCGAGCGCAGCGTCGAGGCGCCGGTCGGCGGCGAAGGCATGTTCACGCTGGAGCTCAACCGCTCCGACTTCGGCACCGCGCAGCGTGCGGTCGAGGCCATCAATCGCCAGTTCGGCCCCGGCACCGCCGACGCGATGGACGCGCGCGTGATCCGCGTGCGCGCCCCCGAGCCGCAGGAGCGCGTCGGCTTCCTCGCGCGCCTCGAAGGGCTCGAAGTCACGCCGACCCAGGCGGTGGCGCGCGTGGTGATCAATGCGCGCACCGGCTCGGTGGTCATGAACCAGGCGGTGCGCGTCAACGACTGCGCGGTGGCGCACGGCAATCTCTCGGTGGTCATCAACACGGAGCCGGTGATCAGCCAGCCCGGCCCCTTCTCGGGCGGCAGCACGGTGGCCACGCAGACCTCGCAGATCTCGATCGCCCAGGGCGGCGGCGCGCTGCAGATGGTGCGCGGCGGGGCATCGCTCTCGGATGTGATCAAGGGACTCAACAGCCTGGGCGCCAATCCGCAGGACCTGGTGTCAATCCTGCAGGCCATGAAGACCGCCGGCGCCTTGCGCGCCGAGCTCGAGATCATCTGACATGGCGATCCTGGAAAACCGAAGCGGCGCGCTGGACCAGCGCTTTGCGTTGGACGTGCAGGGCGTCGATGCGCTGCGGCGCACCGTGCGTACCTCGCCCGAAGAGGGCTTGAAGCAGGTGTCGCGGCAGTTCGAAGCCCTGTTCATGAACATGGTGCTGAAGAGCATGCGCGAGGCCACGCCCTCCAGCGGCCTGCTCGAGAGCCGGAACGAGAAGGTCTACATGTCCATGCTCGACCAGCAGCTCTCGCAGAACCTCTCGGGGCGCGGCGTGGGGCTGGCCGAAGCGATGCTGGCGCAGCTGAGCCGCAGCGCGGCCTCGGGCGCGGCCGACGGCGAAGCCGGGGCCATGTCGCTCGACGGGCCGTCGGGCTTCCCGTTGAAGCCGCAGGCCGGCATTCCGCTCGGCTCCTCGCCGCCGGAGGGCGCACCGGCCACCCGGCGCTCGATGCCGGTGGACCTGAGCGTCTACCAGAACAACGGCGAGCGTCCTTCGCCGGCCGCGGTGGCTTCGCTGCAAGGCCACGTCGACAGCTTCGTGAAGAGCATGGGCGGCTCCGCCCAGGCCGCGAGCGAGGCCAGCGGCGTGCCCGCGCCCCTGATCCTGGCGCAGGCCGCGCTCGAATCGGGCTGGGGCAAGCGCGAGATCCGCGCCGACGACGGCACGCAGAGCTTCAACCTGTTCGGCATCAAGGCCGACCGTGGCTGGAAGGGCCCGGTGGTGGAAACCACCACCACCGAATACGTCGACGGCGAGCCGCAGAAAGTGCGCGCCAGGTTCAGGGCCTACGGTTCCTACGACGAAGCCTTCACCGACTACGCGAAGTTCATCACCCGCAATCCGCGCTACGCCAACGTGCTGGCCACCGACGACCCGGCCGAGGCCGCGCACGGCCTGCAGAAGGCGGGCTACGCGACCGATCCGCAGTACGGGCAGAAGCTCGTTCGGATCATGCAGAAATTCACATAGGACCCACGACCATGGCAGAGATCACCAGCCTTCATCAGCACGCGAGCGCCCCCGTTCTCGCCAACGCCAAACGCCTCGAGGTGGTCACCTTCACGCTGGGCGAGGAGGAATACGGCATCGACATCCAGAAGGTGCAGGAGCTGCGCGGCTACGACGCGGTGACGCGCATTGCGAACGCGCCGGAGTACATCAAGGGGGTGGTGAACCTGCGCGGGATCATCGTTCCGATCATCGACATGCGCATCAAGTTCAAGCTGGGCACGCCGAGCTACGACCAGTTCACGGTGGTGATCGTGCTGAACATCAGCGGGCGCGTGGTGGGGATGGTGGTGGACAGCGTGTCGGACGTGACCACGCTGTCGCCAGAGCAGATCAAGCCGGCGCCGGAGATGGGCTCGGTGCTGGACACGGACTACCTGATCGGGCTGGGGACGCTGGAGGAGCGGATGCTGATCCTGGTGGACATCGACCGGCTGATGTCGAGCGAAGAGATGGGCTTGATCGAAAAAATGGCCGCTTGAGCCAAGGGCCCCCACATGAAAGCAACGAATCCGTCGAGGCGAGCGCCTTCCTTCGTTTCGCTGGCGCGCACCCTGACCATCCGGGCCGGCGTGGCCATGCTGGCACTCACGGTGCTCATCCTGGCGGTTTTCTATGCGCTGGCCTCTGCGCAGCAGCAGCGCAGCGCCGCGCAGTACGCGAATGCCAAGGCCGAGGCCATTGCCCGGTCGCTGGACATCTTCGACCAGACCATGCAGCTGAACGCGGAGAACGCCTACGGCGTGTTCCGGCGCCAGTTCGCAGCCACCTTCGTCCTCGAGGACGCCGCGCAGGGCAGGTTGACGAACCACGGCGTTGCGCTCGATGGCAGCGCCACCGCCGAAGTGGATGCCTTTGCGCGCGACTTTCCCGGCGCCAACGCCACGGTGTTCGTGGTGCAGGGCGAGGACTTCCGGCGGATCACCACCTCGGTCAAGAAGGAGAACGGCGAGCGGGCCATCGGGACCCTGCTCGACCGCAAGAGCGGCGCCTATCCGGTGCTGCGCGCCGGCAAGAAGTTCGTCGGGCGCGTCATCCTGTTCGGCCGTCCCTACATGACGGTCTATGAACCGGTGCGCGATGCTGCCGGCCAGGTCGTCGCCGTGCTCTACATCGGCCTGGACATTTCGCGGCAGCAGGCGTCCTTCGGCGAGGCGGTGAACAAGACCCGCATCTTCGAAAGCGGCGGGCTCTACGTCGTCAATCCGAGCGGCGGTGCCGCGGCGGCGACGCTGGTGTTCCACCCGACGACTGCCGGCAAGAAGCTGGCCGAAGTTCTTCCTCCGGGCGGCGACGCGGCGGACTGGCTCGCGCGCCTGGGCAGCGGCGACGGCACATGGATCGACAACGCGCCTGCCGTGCTGGGGCAGGCGATCGAAGGACGGCGCTATGCCTCCGTGGCCAAGAGCGAAGCGAACGGCTGGCTGGCGGTGGCCGAGGTTCCCGCCTCGGAGGTGATGGCCGAGCTGTACCGCCAGATGGCCTGGCTCGCCGGTGCCATTGCCCTGGCCGCCGTGCTGCTGGGCATCGCCCTGGTCGTCTTCATTCGCCGCACCGTGCGGCCGCTGAGCCTGCTGAGCGAGCATGTGCAGGCCATCGGCGGAGGCGACCTGTCGCGGCAGCTGGCATCGGATCGCCGCGACGAGATGGGCGTCATCACCCGGTCCGTCGAATCCATGCGGGACGGCCTGGCGCGCGTGGTGAGCGGCGTGCGCGAGGGCACCGATGCGATCGCGACGGCATCCAGCCAGATCTCTGCCGGCAATCAGAATCTCTCGTCTCGCACCGAAGAGCAGGCGAGCTCGCTGGAGCAGACCGCGGCCTCGATGGAAGAACTGACCTCCACCGTCAAGCAGAACGCCGACAACGCGCGCCAGGCGAATCAGCTGGCGCTCTCGGCCTCCGAAGTGGCGGTCAAGGGCGGCGACGTGGTGTCTCAGGTGGTGAACACCATGGCCTCGATCAATGCTTCGTCCAAGAAGATCGTCGACATCATCGGCGTGATCGACGGCATTGCCTTCCAGACCAACATCCTCGCTTTGAACGCGGCGGTCGAAGCCGCGCGTGCCGGCGAGCAGGGCAGAGGCTTTGCCGTGGTGGCTTCCGAAGTGCGCAACCTGGCGCAACGCTCGGCCGCCGCGGCCAAGGAAATCAAGGGCCTGATCGACGACTCGGTGGGCAAGGTCGATGCCGGTAGCCAACTGGTCGGCGAAGCCGGCAAGACCATGGAAGAGATCGTGGGCAGTGTGAAACGGGTGACGGACATCATCGGCGAGATCACGGCCGCGAGCCACGAGCAGACGCAAGGCATCGAGCAGATCAACCAGGCGATCACGCAGATGGACCAGGTGACGCAGCAGAACGCGGCGCTGGTGGAAGAGGCGGCTGCTGCGGCGCAATCGATGCAGGAGCAGGCCGGCAACCTCGTGGAAGCGGTCAGCGTGTTCAGGCTCGACACCGATGCCCGCAGGCTGCATTCATCCGATTTCGAGTCGCGCCTTCAAGACTGGCGGGAAGCTGCCGATAAGCCATAGGCAGTACCGCGCAAGCACAGACCTTGGAGACACGCCCATGCCCGACTTCCTGAACCTCCGCTCCCTGAGCATCGCCAAGAAGCTTGGCCTGCTCACCTTCAGCGCCATTGCGGGCGTGGTCGTGCTGACGGCCTTGTTCCTGGCTTCCGAGCGCAAGCTCATCATGGACGAGCGGCAGAGCAGCGTGCGCCAGGTGGTGGAAAGCGCGCACGGCCTGCTGGTGCACTACCACGCGCTGGCGGCCAACGGCACGCTGAGCGAAGAGCAGGCGAAGCAGCAGGCCATGCAGGCGATCCGCAGCCTGCGCTACAGCGGCAGCGAGTATTTCTGGATCAACGACATGCAGCCGCGCATGCTCATGCATCCGATCAACCCGGCGCTGGACAACAAGGACCTGTCGGCCAACAAGGATCCGACCGGCAAGCTGCTCTTCGTCGAGTTCGTGAGCACCGTCAAGGCCCATGAAGCCGGATTCGTTGCCTACCAGTGGGCCAAGCCGGGCAGCGACAAGCCGGTGCCCAAGGTGTCCTACGTCAAGGGCTTCAAGCCCTGGGGCTGGATCATCGGTTCGGGCGTGTACGTGGACACGGTCCACACGACCATCATGAACCGGCTGATCGGCTTTTCGATCTGCGCATTGGTCCTGGCGGCCATCCTGCTGGCGATCGGCTGGGTGATCTCGCGTGGGCTGCTGAAGCAGCTGGGCGGCGAGCCGGCGCAGACGGCCAGCATCACGCTGCGCATCGCGCAGGGCGATCTGACGGTGCCGATCGATCTCAGGAAGGACGACAGCGCGAGCCTGCTTCACTCGATCAAGGGCATGCGCGACAGCCTGGCCCGCGTGGTGGGCGAAGTGCGTGCCGGCACCGACACCATGGCCACGGTCTCGGGCCAGATCGCGGCGGGCAACCAGAATCTCTCGTCGCGCACCGAAGAGCAAGCCAGCTCGCTGGAGCAGACCGCGGCCTCGATGGAAGAACTGACCTCCACCGTCAAGCAGAACGCCGACAACGCGCGCCAGGCGAATCAGCTGGCGCTCTCGGCCTCCGAAGTGGCGGTCAAGGGCGGCGACGTGGTGTCTCAGGTGGTGAACACCATGGCCTCGATCAATGCCTCGTCCAAGAAGATCGTCGACATCATCGGCGTGATCGACGGCATTGCCTTCCAGACCAACATCCTCGCTTTGAACGCGGCGGTCGAAGCCGCGCGTGCCGGCGAGCAGGGCAGAGGCTTTGCCGTGGTGGCTTCCGAAGTGCGCAACCTCGCGCAGCGCTCGGCCGCCGCCGCCAAGGAAATCAAGGGCCTGATCGACGATTCGGTGGGCAAGGTCGATGCCGGCAGCCAACTGGTCGGCGAAGCCGGCAGGACCATGGAAGAGATCGTGGGCAGTGTGAAACGGGTGACGGACATCATCGGCGAGATCACGGCCGCGAGCCACGAGCAGACGCAAGGCATCGAGCAGATCAACCAGGCGATCACGCAGATGGATCAGGTGACGCAGCAGAACGCGGCGCTGGTCGAAGAGGCCTCGGCTGCAGCCCAATCGATGCAGGAGCAGGCCGGCAACCTCGTGGAAGCGGTGAGCGTGTTCAGGCTGGATGCCGGCACCCGGCCCGCGCTCCCCAAGTTTCAAACCTCATGAAGAGACGCAGATGAACGCAACAGACACATCGAAGCAGGCCGCGAAGCCGCTGGAATTCCTTTCCTTCACGCTGGGCGAGGAGGAATACGGCATCGACATCCAGAAGGTGCAGGAGCTGCGCGGCTACGACGCGGTGACGCGCATTGCGAACGCGCCGGAGTACATCAAGGGGGTGGTGAACCTGCGCGGGATCATCGTTCCGATCATCGACATGCGCATCAAGTTCAAGCTGGGCACGCCGAGCTACGACCAGTTCACGGTGGTGATCGTGCTGAACATCAGCGGGCGCGTGGTGGGGATGGTGGTGGACAGCGTGTCGGACGTGACCACGCTGTCGCCAGAGCAGATCAAGCCGGCGCCGGAGATGGGCTCGGTGCTGGACACGGACTACCTGATCGGGCTGGGGACGCTGGAGGAGCGGATGCTGATCCTGGTGGACATCGACCGGCTGATGTCGAGCGAAGAGATGGGCCTCATTGAAAAGATGGCGGCCTGAACCATGAACTTCCTCTCCAACGTACGCATCGGAACGCGCCTGGCCATCGGCTTCGGCATGGTCCTGGCCCTGACCCTGGCCTCGGCCGTCTTTGCCCTGATGAGCGCCAGCAGCAACGCCGAGGCCACCCGCCAGATGATGCAGAGTCCGCTCGCGAAGGAACGGCTCATCTCGGACTGGTACGTGCTGACCTACTCGGCCATCGCGCGCACGGCGATGATCGCCAGGACCACTGACGAAACGCTTCCCGTCACCTTTGCCGATGTCATCTCCGACAGCGTCAAGAAGGGCGGGGAGACCATGGCCAAGGTCGAGGCCCTGCTGGTGACCGATCTCGAGAAGTCGACCTTCAAGTCCATTGTCGAGTTGCGAGCCAAGTACCAGGCGGCCAAGGAGGCGGTGCAGAAGGCGAAGGCGGGCGGCAACGCGGCGGAGACGGAGACCGTCTTCAAGGACACCTTCCAGCCGGCCGCCAAGGCTTATGAAAGCCGCGTGCTCGAACTACTGGCGCTGGAGCGCAAGACGATCGACGACATGAGCCGCGCGATCGACGAGGCGAACGCGCAGAGCTTCAATCTCCGCATCGCGCTCACTGCGCTCACGCTGTTGCTGGGAGGGGTCTGCGCCTTCCTGATCGCCCGCAGCATCACCCGGCCCATCGACCGTGCCGTCCAGGTGGCGGAGACCGTGGCCAGCGGTGACCTCACATCGCGCATCGAAGTCGACTCGCGCGACGAGACGGGCCAGCTGATGCATGCGCTGAAGAACATGAACGAGAGCCTGGCCAAGGTGGTGGGCGAAGTGCGTTCCGGCACCGACACCATTGCCACGGCCTCGGGCCAGATCGCGGCGGGCAACCACGACCTCTCCTCGCGCACCGAAGAGCAAGCCAGCTCGCTGGAGCAGACCGCGGCGTCGATGGAAGAGCTGACCTCCACCGTCAAGCAGAACGCGGACAACGCGCGGCAGGCAAATCAACTGGCCGTCTCGGCCTCCGCGGTGGCCGTGAAGGGCGGCAGTGTCGTCAGCCAGGTGGTCGACACCATGGGCTCGATCAACGCCTCGTCCAGGAAGATCGTCGACATCATCGGCGTCATCGATGGCATTGCCTTCCAGACCAACATCCTGGCCTTGAACGCAGCGGTCGAAGCCGCGCGTGCCGGCGAGCAGGGCCGTGGCTTTGCAGTCGTGGCCTCCGAAGTGCGCAACCTCGCGCAGCGCTCGGCCGCCGCGGCCAAGGAAATCAAGACGCTGATCGGCGACTCGGTGGAGAAGGTCGAGGAGGGCAGCAAGCAAGTGGCCGAAGCGGGCCGCACGATGGACGAGATCGTCGACAGCGTGAAGCGGGTGACCGACATCATGGGCGAGATCACGGCGGCGAGCCACGAGCAGACCCAGGGCATCGAGCAGATCAACCAGGCGATCACGCAGATGGACCAGGTGACGCAGCAGAACGCGGCGCTGGTGGAAGAGGCGGCTGCTGCGGCGCAATCGCTCCAGGAGCAGGCCGGCAGCCTCTCGCAGACCGTCAGCATCTTCAAGCTGAGCCAGGAAGAAGCGGCCGTGGTGCTCGCGCAGATCCAGGCCCGCAGCCAGCCGACATTGCCGCCGAGGCGCGTGGCGCCGGCGCTGAAGGCGCCGGCCAAGCCGGCGGCCGCTCCGCGCAAGGCGGTGGCGCACCGGCGCGCGCCGCAGCTTGCCGTGGGCCACACGGCCTCGGGCGAGTGGACGGAGTTCTGAAGAAGAAGTCCCGGCCCTCAAGTTTCGGGCCGGACTGCCGATATCTCTCATAACCGGGCCTCTATCGACGGCCTTCGCAGGAAGAAAAAAATGCAGTGGTTCCAGGAGCTTCGTGTCACCGTCAAGCTGATCCTCAGCTTTCTGATCGTCGCCGCCATCGGCGCCGTCGTCAGTGCGCTCGGCATCTTTCAAATGGGGCGCATCAGCGCCTCGACCGAGAGGCTCTACAACCACGAGCTGCAGACGCTGAAGGCGGTGCAGGCCGCCAATATCCACCTGCTCTATGCGAGCCGGGCCCAGATGGGCCTGCTGTCGGCCTCCACCAAGGGCGAGCGCAATGCCGGCATCGCGGAACTCAAGAAGGCCGGCGCCGGACTCGAAGCGCGGATGACCGAGGTCAAGCCCGTGCTGCTCGAAAGCGAAGAGGGGCGCAAGCTCAACGAGCAATACGAGGCCCTGCTGCCGACGCTGAAGAAGCGCATGGGCGATTTCGTCACGCTGCTTTCCGCGCAATCGCTGGACAGCTCGCAGTTCGATGGCCGCGTGGCCGAGGACAGCGCGCAGCTGCTGAAGGATTCGCGCGCGCTCGAGGAAGTGCTCGAGAAGATGGTGGCGCACAGCGACATGCAGGCCAAGGCGAGCATGGACCATGCCGGCCAGACCTACAAGACCTCGCGCTTGCTGCTGCTGGCGATGGCCCTGATCGGCATCCTCGCGAGCTTGGGGTTGGGCGTGGTGGTGGCCCGCCTGCTGGCGCGCCAGCTGGGCGGCGAACCCGGCTACGCGGCGGACGTTGTCGGCCGCATCGCCAGCGGCGACCTGACGGTGGGCGTCGAGGCGCGCTCGGCCGACGACGGCAGCGTGCTGCATTCGATCAAGCAGATGCAGGACCAGCTGACCCATGTGGTCGGCAGGATCAAGCTGTCGACCGATGCGATCGCCACGGCCTCGGGGCAGATCGCTTCGGGCAACCAGGATCTTTCGTCGCGCACCGAGGAGCAGGCCAGCTCGCTGGAGCAGACCGCGGCGTCGATGGAAGAACTCACCAGCACGGTGAAGCAGAACGCCGACAACGCGCGCCAGGCCAATCAGCTGGCGCTCTCTGCCTCCGAAGTGGCGGTCAAGGGCGGCGACGTGGTCAGCCAGGTGGTCCACACCATGGCCTCGATCAATGCCTCCTCCAAGAAGATCGTCGACATCATCGGCGTGATCGACGGCATTGCCTTCCAGACCAACATCCTCGCGTTGAACGCAGCGGTCGAAGCCGCGCGTGCCGGCGAGCAGGGCCGAGGCTTCGCAGTCGTGGCTGCCGAAGTGCGCAACCTCGCGCAGCGCTCGGCCGCCGCCGCCAAGGAAATCAAGGGCCTGATCGACGATTCGGTCGGCAAGGTCGATGCGGGCAGCCAACTGGTCGGCGAAGCCGGCAGGACCATGGAAGAGATCGTGGGCAGCGTGAAGCGGGTGACGGACATCATCGGCGAGATCACGGCGGCGAGCCATGAGCAGACGCAGGGCATCGAGCAGATCAACCAGGCGATCACGCAGATGGACCAGGTGACGCAGCAGAACGCGGCGCTGGTGGAAGAGGCGGCTGCTGCGGCGCAATCGATGCAGGAGCAGGCCGGCAACCTCGTGGAAGTAGTCAGCGTGTTCAGGCTCGCGGACTGAATGTTTCGCCCGCGCTGCCGATAAACAAACAAGCAAACATACTTACAGGTAAAGCCAAATGTCGATGTTCCATACGGGCCTGAGCGGCCTGGCCGTGGCGCGCAGCGCGCTCATGACCACGGCGCACAACACGGCCAACGTGTACACCGCCGGCTACAGCCGCCAGACCTCGATCGTCGCCACCAACGGCGCGATCTCGACCGGCGCCGGCTTCATGGGCACCGGCGCCCGCGTCACGACCGTGGCGCGCAGCTACGACCGCTACCTCACCGCCCAGCTCAACGGCGCCGAGGCCATGGGCGCGGCGCTCGCGAGCTACAACTCGCAGATCAGCCGCATCGACTCGCTGCTCGCCGACAAGACCTCGGGCCTCACGCCCCTGATGCAGAGCTTCTTCGCCGGCATGCAAGGCGTGGCCAACACGCCGGCCGACCCGGCCGCGCGCCAGCAGCTCATCAGCGCGGCGCAGGCCCTGGCCAACAAGTTCCGCGCCACCGACCAGTACCTCACCGACCTCAACACCTCGGTCAACGACCAGATCGTGGGCAGCGCCGAGCAGATCAACACCTATGCGACGCAGATCGCGAGCCTCAACCAGCAGATCGGTCAGCTCCAGGCGATGGCCGGCGGCCAGCCGCCGAATGACCTCATGGACCAGCGCGACCAGCTGGTGGCCGAACTCGGCAAGATCGTGGATGTCAAGGTGCTGGAGCAGGACGGCGGTAAGTACAACGTCTTCATCGGCAACGGCCAGACGCTGGTGCTGGGCGACCGGGCCGCGACCATGAAGGCGGTCGACTCCGCGGCCGACCCCACGCGCAAGGCGATGGCGCTGGTCGGCATGAACGGCACCGCGTCCGAGCTCAAGGACAACATCTTCACCGGCGGCACGCTGGGCGGGCTGATGGCCTTCCGCGCCGAGACGCTGAGCACCACGCAGAACGCGATCGGCCGCCTCGCCATGGCGCTCGGCAGCAGCTTCAACGACCAGCACAAGCTGGGCGTCGACCTGAACGGCGTGCTGGGCACCGACTTCTTCTCCGAGGCCCAGGCCGGCGTGTTCTCGAATGCGCGCAACACCGGCACCATGGTGCTCGGCGCCAGCGTGACCGACACCTCGCAGCTCACGACCAGCGACTATTCGGTGGAAGTGAAGGACGTGGCGGGCACGCTCACCTATTCGGTGACGCGCCTTTCGGACAAGCAGCCCATCGGCGACTTCACCACCTTCCCGATCGACTTCGACGGCGTGAGCTTGACCGCTGCCAGCGGCACGGCCCAGGCGGGCGACACCTTCCTGGTCCAGCCGACGCGCACCGGCGCGCGCGATCTCGAAGTGCTGGTGCTCGACCCGGCCAAGGCGGCCGCGGCCTCGCCGCTGGTCACCGGCAACACCAGCGGCAACCAGGGCAGCGGCGCGCTGAGCGCCGCCACCGTCGATGCCGGCTACCTGGCCACGCCGCTGGCGGCAACGGTCACGCTCGCCTACGACGCCGGGACCAACACGCTGTCGGGCTTTCCGGCGACCTCGGCCGTCACCGTGACGCTCGCCGACGGCACCTCGACCAGCTACGCGGCCGGCACGCCCGTACCCTACACGGCAGGTGCCTCGATCAGCTTCGACGGCATCAAGCTCAGCATGACCGGCGCGCCGGCCCAGGGCGATACCTTCACGATCAAGAAAAACGTGGGCGGCGTGTCGGACGGCAGCAATGCGCTGCTGCTGACGGCGCTGCAGAAGAAGAACACCATGGGCGGCGGCAGCTCGACCTTCAACAGTGCCTACGCGCAGCTGGTGAGCTCGGTGGGCAACCGCACGATGGAGATTCGCGTGGCCGAGACTACGCAGACCAGCGTGACGGACCAGATCCGCGCCACCCGCGATTCGATCTCCGGTGTGAACCAGGACGAGGAAACCGCCAACCTGCTGATGTTCCAGCAGATGTATCAGGCCAACGCCAAGGTGATCGAGACCGCGTCGACGATGTTCGACTCGATCCTCGGCATCAGCAACTAAGAACATCGGGAATCGTCATGCGCATCAGCACCCAGACCTTCTACGCACAGAGCCTGAAAGGGATCGGCTCGCAGCAGCAGCAGCTGTTCCGGATCCAGCAGCAACTGTCTTCGGAATCCAAGTTTCTGACGCCGGCGGACGATCCGGTGGGCGCGGCGCGTTCGCTGGTCGTCTCCCAGTCGATCGCGGAGAGCTCGCAGTACGCCGCCAGCCGCGGCCGCGCGGTGCTTTCGCTCTCGCACGAAGAGGCCGCGCTGCAATCGGCCACCACCATCCTGCAGAACATCAAGACGCTCACGGTGCAGGCCGGCAACGGCACGCTGTCGGACGCCGACCGCGAATCGCTCGCCACCACCATCCAGAGCAACCTCGACCAGCTGGTGAACGTGGCCAACGCCGACGATGGCAACGGCCAGTTCCTGTTCGCCGGCTTCAAGAGCGCCAACCCGCCTTTCGTGGCGCAGGCCGGGGGCGGCGTGCAGTACATGGGCGACCAGGGCCAGCGCCTGATGCAGATCGACGTGTCGCGCCAGATGTCGGCCACCGACGACGGACGCAGCGTGTTCCAGTCGGTGCAGGGCGGCGCGGGCTACGTGACCACGGCGAATGTCGCCAACACCGGCTCGGGCGTGTTCGGCGCGGTCGGCGTGACCGATGCCACGGCGCCCAACTACGGCCGCGACTTCACGATCAGCTTCGCGGGCGGCAACTACACGGTGACCACCAACGACACGCCGCCGGTGGTCGCGGCCACCGGCCCCTTCGTGGCGGACACGCCGATTTCCTTCGGCGGCGTGCAGATCAGCATGAGCGGCACGCCGGCCGACGGCGACAGCTTCCAGGTCTTTACCGCCAAGAACGCCGGCACCGACGTGTTCGCCGCCATCGGCGACCTCGTGGCATCGCTGAAGAAGCCGCTCGCCGGTGGCGGTGCGGCCGCGCAGGCCGAACTGTTGAACGCGCTCTCCACGGCCAACGTCAAGATCACGAACGCGCACGACAACGTGCTGACCATCCGCTCCTCGGTCGGCTCGCGCATGAACGAACTCGATGCGCTCAACGCGTCGGGTTCCTCGCGCGGCCTGATCGACAAGAGCTACCTGTCTGAGCTGGAAGACCTGGACATGGCGAGCGCGATCTCCGAATACCTTCAGCGCGAAACCGCGCTGAAGGCCTCGCAGGAGACCTTCGCGCGGCTGCACAGCATCGCGCTGTTCAACTACCTGTAGGCCGGCAGGCCGGCCGGTCTTCGCGGCGGCGCCCGATCAGCGCCAGCACGAGAGCGGGTAGCGCTGGCCGTTCCAGGTCGTCCAGCCCGCGGTTCGGTTGCCCGAGGGCCTGGCCAGATACCAGCGGTTGCCGTCGGCATGGCGGAAGTACAGGCCACCGCGGTCGCCTTCGTTGGGATGCGTCAGCGCCACCCAGCGCGAGTTGTTGTCCGAGAACTTTCCCTTCCAGCGCGCGCCGGCGCTGCTGCTGCAGGTGTCGCCGTCGCAACTGGTTTGGGTGTCGTTGACCGGGACCCAGGTCATGCGTGCCGGCCGGCCGTCGATGCTGCAGTTCCAGGCGCCGCCCCACCAGCCGCCGACCGTGCTGGCGAGGGCCGGACCGGAGAGGGCGAAGCAAAGGGCAAGGCCGCGGGAGAAGGTCGTGAGCGACCGCCGCGTCGTGTTCGAAGTCATGCTGCTGCTCCTTGTCGCCTCGATGAGGCTGGAGGCAGCGTACCGAGCCGCTGTCGAACGAGAAATCCCGTGAAGGCGCTACCCGCGCAGGAACGAGACCGCGATGACGACCGCGACCATCACGATGCCGACCCGGGTCATGTAGACCCCCAACCGGGCTGCCACCGGGTCTCGGGGTTGCAGCTTGGCGTGCGTTGTATCCATGGCGAACTCCTTTCGGACGACTCGCTGTCATCCTAGGGGCGAGCGCCGGCCATGCACATGGCCAAATCGCAACGATGGGCCGCACTCGGCGGGCGATTCGTGGATTGGTTCACCGTTCCCCGAAGTGATTGCAGGCTCCGGTTCGGCCGGGCGGCTACTCAGGCACCTCGCCAGCAGGCGCCGCCGCCTGCTGCTGCGCCTCCATCTGCACGACGGCCTCATGCAGAAGGCCGCGAAGCCAGACCAGCGCCGGGTCGTGGGTGCGGTACTTGTGCCATTGCATGGACTGCTCCATCCGAGGCAGCGGCAAGGGCACCGGCAGCACTGTCAGCGGCAGGAATTGCTGCGCCATGCGCGCCAAGCGACGCTGCACCGTGGCGACCCGGTCGGTGCCCAGAACCAGGAAGGGCGCCGCGACGAAGCTGAAGGTGCAGACCTCGATGCGCCGCTCGATGCCGCGACGCTGCATGAACCAGCTCTCGAGCGTGGGCTGGCCGATGCTGGCGGGCTGCACCTCGACGTGGTCTGCGGCCACGTACTCCTCGTATCTGAGGGTGCCGGCGCGCGCGAAGCGGCTGTCGTTCCACACCATGCACACGTACTCTTCCTCGAACAGCGTTTCGATCGGATGGTCGGGCGAGCAATAGTTGCGCGGGATCACCAGCAGGTCCGCTTCGCCGCGCCCCAGCGCGCGCTGCGGCTGGTCCAGTTGCGGCAGCGGCGAGAGCAGGAAGCGCACCGTGCTCGACTGCCGGCGTGCCAGCGCAAGCAGGTGCGGCATCAGGGTGACCGTGGTGTAGTCGGAGACCAGCAGCTGGAAGGTGCGGTCCGAGCGTGAGGGATCGAACTGCGGCTGCGCGGCGATCGCGGTGTCGACGCGCATCAGCACGTCGCGCACGGGTTCCTTCATCGTCTGGGCCCGGGGCGTGAGCTCCAGCGTGCGGCCCACCTGCACCAGCAACTCGTCGTCGAAATAGGCCCGCAGCCGAGCCAGCGCGTTACTCATGGCGGACTGGCTCAGATGCACGCGCGCTGCCGCCCGGCTGATGCTGCACTCGGTGAGAAGCGCGTCCAGTGCCACCAGCAGATTCAGGTCAAGCTTGTTGAAGCGCATAGCCGCCCTCGCTCGCACGAGATCGAGAAGAGGATGGTGAACCGCCTTTCGGCGCCGAAGACTAGGGCAAGTGCGACTACCGCCGCAGGAAACGCTGGCCCGAAGCTTCGTACTTCCGCCACGCGCAGAATGCGGACCACATCTCTGCCACGCTTCAAGATTCGCAAATGAAACAGTCGATAGCTCAAGTTGCCATCGTGGTCCGCGACTACGACGAGGCTCTCGACTTCTACGTCGGGACCCTCGGCTTCTCCCTGGTCGAAGATTCGTATGTGCCGGAACAGGACAAGCGCTGGGTTGTGGTGGCTCCGCCGGGAGCCGTCGAATCGCGGCTCCTGCTTGCCCGGGCGGCGAATGTCGAGCAGGCGTCTCGAGTTGGCAACCAGACGGGAGGCCGCGTTTTCCTGTTCTTGTTCACCGACGATTTCTGGCGGGATTTCCGTTCGTACAAGGCGAAGGATGTGACTTTCGTTCGCGAGCCAAGGGAAGAGAGCTACGGCACGGTGGCCGTGTTTCAGGACCTCTACGGCAATCTCTGGGACCTCTTGCAGCCGGTCCACAAAACGAAGGAAAGCTGAGCCTACTGCTTGCAGTCGCCGCCGACCGATACCGAACCGTCCTTGCATTCGGTCAGGATGGGCTCACTGCGAGGGTGCGGCGGCGATGGACGCGCGTTGGATGCCGAGCCGTCATTGGGCGGCGAAGCCGGCAAATCGCCCTGCGCATACACGATCTTCTTCGTTCCAAGATCGCAGGTGCCCACGACCTTGTCGGTGACCGGTGTATCGGCGTCTACCGTGGTGAGCGTGAAGCGAGAGACGCCGGAGGCTCTGATCTTGGTATCGATCTGGGACAGGATGGCATCGCAGTTGCTGGCGCCGCTCGCAGAACCGGCGAAGACCAGTGCGATGAAAGCCAGAGATAGTCTTGGCATCGGTGCTTGCCTCCAACGAGAGTCTTCCCGGGCGGACCCGTCCAGCGATCAGCGCGAAGGCGCCGGCACCGGAGTCACCGTCTCGCGAATCACGCCGCCGCCCATGACGCTGCCCCCGGAAGAACTGCCCGCGCCGCCTCGCACGCGCGCCTCGCAGTCCGCCTGGTCGGCAGCGGGCTGCAGCTTGCATCGGGCCATCGCATTGGCGTCGTAGCCGGTGGCGCTCGAGCCGGTGAGGCCGTTGCGCCGGGCCTCCTGTCGCGCGGCACCGGCTTCGCGAAGGCACGCCGCCTTGTCCTGCTGCACGCCATCGCAGGCCGCGCGTTCGCTCGCCGTGCGGGCATCGGAGCCGGGCGGCGCCGACTGGGCGAGCGCGGCGCCGGCGCCGAGCAGTGCGATCAGCCAAAGGCTGGCCAGAGCGGGTTTCTTTTTCATGGGGCTCCTTTTTTGAAGGGAGCCTGCAATGTGACCGCAGGATGGCGGCTGGGCTGTGGGACGGATGCCCGATGCCTGTCGGACGCAGTCTGCAAAAGAAGGCCCGCACGAGGCGGGCCTGAAGGGGTTGGTCCTTGATGCCCACCCGGGAGAAACCATGGCCGAAGATTAGTAGGTGTAGTCCTACACGGCAAGTCGGGCAAAAGTTCACGTTCCGCGATGCTTGGGCCGCGCAGGTCGAAGAGGCGTTCAAAGCTCGATGAACCACACGTGGCCGCAGCGCTTGCAGCGAACGCGCAGGCGATCCTGCGCAGGCTGTCCCGCGTCGTTCGGATTCAGGATCTCCCAGGTATCGCAAGCGCGGCACACCGCCAGATCGGCGACGAACTCGGCATGGTTGAGCAGGTAGAGGTAGCGTCGCAGCGCCCAGAAACCGATGAGCGCGCTGGCAATCAAGGACGAGGCTGAAGCCAGGAAGGCGTGGACGACCGCGAAGACCGCAGCCGACGGCCGGGCCAAGCCCCTGGCCGGCATGCCGGCCCATGCGTAGATCTATGCGGGTGATCCGAACGGCGATGCCGCGGCGAAGAGGCCTTCGACGAATCGAGGCGCAATTTCCTCGCGCTGGTCTTCTGCGCCTGATGGTGGGGACGGCCGCGCTGCCGCACATCCTGATGCGCTACTACACCACGCCCTCGGTCAGGGAGGCGCGCGAGTCGGTGGCCTGGTCGCTGTTCTTCATCTTCCTGCTGTACTTCACGGCGCCTGCGCTCGCGGTGCTGGTGAAGTTCGAGGTCTTCAACCTGCTGGTGGGAACGCCGTTCAACGAGCTGCCCGCCTGGATCGCCAATTGGTCCAAGGTCGACCCGTCCTTGCTGTCCGTGTCGGACGTCAACAAGGACGGCATCTTCCAGCTAACCGAGATGAAGATCGGCGGCGACATCATCGTGCTGGCCACGCCAGAGATCGGCGGCCTGCCCTACGTGATCTCAGGCATGGTGGCAGCCGGCGGCCTGGCGGCCGCGCTGTCCACGGCCGACGGCCTCCTGCTGACCATCGCCAACGCGCTGTCGCACGACCTGTACTACAAGATGATCGATCCGAACGCACCGACCTCGCGCCGGGTGGCTCTTTCCAAAGCCCTGCTGCTGGTGGTGGCCCTGGCGGCTGCCGCGGTCGCAGCGCAGAAACCGGCCGATATCCTGTTCCTGGTTTCGGCGGCCTTCTCGTTCGCGGCGGCGGCCTTCCTCCCGGCGCTGGTGCTCGGCATCTTCTGGAAGCGCGCCAACAAGTGGGGCGCATCGCTGGGCATGGCGGCCGGCCTGGGCGTGACCTTCTACTATATGGCCGTGACCCAGCCCTGGATGCGCAGCGTCTTCGGCGTGACGAGCCCGATCGAGCTGTGGTGGGGCATCCTGCCGATCTCGGCCGGCCTGTTCGGTGTGCCGGTCGGCTTTGCGGTGATCCTCATCGTCAGCCTGCTCACCGGCCAGCCGAGGAAGGATACGCAGGAACTCGTGGAGCACGTGCGCTACCCCGACCTCAAGCGGGCCTGAGCTGAAGGCCCGCGAGGCGCGGCGCCATGCAACGCACGGCGCCGCGCGCGTCGCTCGTCCTCAGGCGTTCGGTTTGCCCATCGCCGGATCGCTCACCGAATGCCGGCCGGTCTCGACGCGGCCGGCGATGCGGCGCAAGTAGACCGGGTCGGCGTCGCAGCGCACTTCGAAGTCGTACCAGAAGCCGCTGTCCTCGAGGTCCCACTGCTTCTCAACGTCGTCGCCGCCCTTGACGCGCACGGTCCACGGGCCGTCGTTGCGGTAGGCCAGGGGCTTGATGGTGAAGACGCAGTCCCGCTCGCCCTCGTTGCGCAGCTTCAGGTGCAGGTCGCCGCGGCGCACGTTGTAGCCGACGCGGATCTCGGGGTCGGGTGCGCCGCGCGAGCGCAGGCGGTTCAGGTCGCCCTTGAAGTGGCGGTGGAAGCCGTTGGGCCCGAGCACCCACAGGTCGTAGAGGCCGGCGTTGTCGGTCGCCGCGGCCCACTCGTCGTCGAGGCGCTCGTTGGGCTCCACCATGTAGCGGCGCGGCAGCCGGTCGAGGTTCAGCTTGTCGTAGACGTGGAACACGGCCGCGGCCTCGCCGCTGTTCGCGAAGACGAGCTTGACCTTGCCGTGCAGCGCGTTGCTGCGCGCGCTCGCGTGCAGCTCGTAGGGCAGCGCGCGCGAGGGCCGCGTGCCGGTGGCCTGCACCGGCAGCATCGGGTCGGCCGGCGGCACGATCTGGGGCAGTTGCTGCTGTGCGGCACGCAGTGCGTCGGCCTGGGCCAGCGTCTTGCGTCCCGGCAGCGAGGGCAGCGGCTCGTTGTTGGGATTCTTGAAGTTGAAGCCGCTCGTCAGGTCGCCGCACACGGCGCGGCGGTAGCGGCTGATGTTGGGCTCCTTGACGCCGAAGCGCTGCTCGAGGAAACGGATGATCGAGGTGTGGTCGAACACCTGCGAGTTGACCCAGCCGCCGCGGCTCCAGGGCGAGATCACGTACAGGGGCACGCGCACGCCCGGGCCGTAGACCCGGCCGTCGGGCTGCGGCTGGCTGGTGGTGCCGGGCGGGTTCGGGTGCGTGAAGCGCTCGAAGGCGACGTCGGACTCGCGCAGCGTCGTCTTGCCGGCCGGCGTGCCGTCGGGGTTGAGCGAGGGCGCCGAGGGCGAGGGCACATGGTCGAAGTAGCCGTCGTTCTCGTCGAAGTTGACCAGCAGCACGGTCTTGCTCCACACATCGGGCACGGCGGTGAGCGCGTCCAGCGTCTCCTGGATGTACCAGGCGCCCTGCACCGGGCTCGATGGGCCGGGATGCTCGGAGTAGGTGGCCGGCGCGATGACGAAAGACACCTGCGCCAGCTTGCCGTTCTTGATGTCCTGGCGGAAGGTCTCGAAATACGCGTTCACGTCGCCGAGCGGGCCTGGCATGGTGTTGGCGATGCCCTTGTACAGCGGATTGCCGGCATCGTCGCTGGCCGGGTCGTAGGCGGGCGAGATCGCTTCGTTGCTCACCGGCTTGCCCGAGGCCTCGTTGGCCTTGCGGTACTGCTTGAAGCCCGCCAGCGGGTTGTCGCCGAAGTTGTCGGGCATGTTCTGGTAGACCATCCAGCTCACCTTGGCTTCCTGCAGCCGCTCGGGGTAGGTCTTCCATTCGTAGCCGAGGGCGGAGGAGTCGATGGAGTCCCACTCGTTGTTCAGCGAGGCCACGCCGGCGGCGGTGGGGCCGTTGGTGCCGGTCCACATGAACATGCGGTTCGAGTTGGTGCCGGTGTGCATCGAGCAGTGGTAGGCGTCGCACAGCGTGAAGGCATTGGCCAGCGCGAACTGGAAGGGCAACTCGGCTTCCTTGTAGTAACCCATCGAAGCGGGCGTCTTGTAGCGCACCCATTGCTCGATGCGGCCGCCGTCCCAGGCGTCCTGGCCGTCGACCCAGCTGTGCGGCGTGCCGCTCACGCGCTGTGCATTGCCCTTGGTGAAGTCGAGGTGGTAGGGCAGCACCGGCTGGCCGGCGGCATTGTTCTGCTGCCAGACGTTGCGGCCTTGCGGCAGCGGAATGGTGAAGCGGTCGCCGAAGCCGCGCACGCCGCGCAGCGTGCCGAAGTACTGGTCGAAGGAGCGGTTCTCCTGCATCAGGATCACGACGTGCTTGACGTCCTTGATGGTGCCGGTTTCGTTGTGCGCGGGAATCGCGAGTGCTTTGCGGATGCTGGGCGGAAAGGCGGCGAGGGTGGCGGCGGCGATGCCGGTGGTGGCGGTGCCCTGGAGGAACTTGCGGCGCGAGTTCATGTGGGGTCCTCTGGATGTTGTTGTAGGGGGCTCAGGGCGC
Organism: Variovorax sp. LjRoot175; assembly: GCF_964253805.1. Classification (NCBI taxonomy): domain Bacteria; kingdom Pseudomonadati; phylum Pseudomonadota; class Betaproteobacteria; order Burkholderiales; family Comamonadaceae; genus Variovorax; species Variovorax sp. LjRoot175. Next base: position 1,656,240 of record NZ_CAXURY020000001.1, read on the forward strand.
GTAGCGCACGTCGGCGTTGTCGCTCGCCGCGGGCTGCACCGGGGCCTCGGTCTTTTCGCTGCCGGTGGCCGTGCTGCCCGCGGCGGTGCCGCTGAAGCCGCCGCCGCTGCTGCCGCCGCCGCAGGCGGCCAGCGCGCAGGCCAGGGTCAGGGCGCACGCGAGGCGCGCCAGGTAAACATCTGTGTGCATGGGGAGTTCCTTTTTGGCGTTGTCGGGGATCGGGTTCGCAAGCGGCGCGGCCAAGACTAGGCAGCGGCCGTGTCATCGCCATGAACCGGCCATGACGCTTGTGCGACGTGTGCATGACGCCCTGGTACCCTGTGCCATTCGCGCGCGGCGCGGAGTGAACGCGATGCCGATGAAACTGCTCTTGAAGCTCGCCATCGCCTGCCTGATCGGGCTGGCAGGAGTCGCCATGTTCCAGGACCGCCTGCTCTACTTCCCGGCCAAGGCCACGGTCGCGGACATGGTGTCCGGCGGACTGAAGGCCTGGCCTTCGGCAGAGGCCTTCCGCGGCCTGGTCGCGGAGCCGGCGGGCGTGGCGCGCGGCACCGCCATCGTCTTTCACGGCAACGCGGGGCATGCCGGGCATCGCGCGTACTACGCCCGTGCGCTCACGGGCCTGGGGCTGCGCGTGATCCTGGCCGAGTACCCTGGCTACGGCCCGCGCGGCGGAGAGATGGGCGAACGCCATCTGGTCGACGATGCCGAACAAAGCATCGTGCAGGCGCATCGAGCGCATGGTGCGCCGCTGCTCGTGGTCGGCGAATCGCTGGGCGCGGGTGTCGCGGCCGCGGCGGCCGCACGGCAGCGGGACAAGGTGGTGGGCCTGCTGCTGATCACGCCGTGGGACCGGCTCGAGAACGTCGCGGGCCATCACTACCCATGGCTGCCGGTGAGCTGGCTGCTGCGCGATCGCTACGACAGCGCCGCGCATCTCGCCTCCTTCGGCCGCCCGGTTCTGGTCGCCATCGCCGAGCGCGACAACATCGTGCCGGCGCGCTTCGGCCGCGCGCTTTACGACGCGCTTCCCGAGCCCAGGCGGCTGGTGGTGATCGAGGCGGCCGGCCACAACGACTGGCCGGGGCGCGTCGACGATGCATGGTGGCGCAAGGCCACGTCCTTCGTGCTCGACGCCGCCACTGCGCGCTGAGCGCGCAGCGGTGTTTGCGCTTGCTCAGTTGAGATTTCCTCAAGCGACAGAGCCACAGAAGTCGTTTGTCGGCGAGCGCCGGAAGGACAACCATAGCTCCATCCGATGCCATCTTCGCGGTGTCGGCCACAAGGAGACCTATGTACGTCGCACCCTACCCGCTGTGGAGCCCTGAGCCCGACGCCGGCCTGCTCGCCTCGCGCGCCGCCGATACCGGCGAGCTGATTTTTCCCGCCTTTACCGATGCTTCGCCGCTGGCCGCGCGGCACGCGCCGGTCGCACTGCCCTCGATCGGCGAGGTCTACAGCTTCACGGTCATCCATCCGGCGGCCAAGAGCGGGCTGGCGCCTTACGCGCTCGGCTATGTGGACCTGCCCGGCCCGGTGCGCATCTTCGGCCGGCTGCAAGGCAAGGCGCGCCCGGCCATCGGCGAGCGCTATCGCGCAGTGCCAGACGAGCAGTTCGGCTACGTGTTCGAGGCGGTCGAAGGAGCATCGGCATGAAAGACATCTTCATCACCGGCGGCGCCATGACGCCCTTCGGCCGCCACAGCGGCGTGCTCGCTCCCGAGCTCGCGCAGCGCGCCATCCTGAAGGCAATGGACGACGCGGGCGTCGAGGCGCGCGACATCCAGGCCATCTACTGCGCCAACGTGCTCGGCGGCATGATCCTGGGCCAGCTCATCGTCCGCGATCTCGGCTTCGGCGGAATTCCGGTCTACAACGTCGAGAACGCCTGCGCCAGCGGCGCCACGGCGGTCCACTTGGCACGGCACGCGATGCTGGCCGAGCAGTACGACACGGTGCTGGTGTTCGGCATCGAGCAGCTCACCGCGCTCGGCGGCGGCACCATCCCGCTGCAGCGCAACGACCACAAGACCGAGCTCTATGCAAAGGCGGGCATGGTGCTGCCGGCCGTGTACGCGATGCGCGGCACGCGCTTCCTGCACGAGCGATCTGCCACGCCGGCCGACCTGGCGGCCGTCGCGGTGAAGAACCGTCACCACGGTTCTCTGAACGAATACGCCCAGCAGCGCACCGAGACCACGGTCGAGGAGGTGCTGGCCTCGCGCATGATCGCCGATCCGCTGACGCTGCTGCAGTGCTGCCCTTCGCAGGTCGATGGCGCGGCCGCCGTGGTGCTGCGCACGCGCCGCCCGGCAGGGCGCACGCCTGTGAAGCTGCTGTCTTCCGTGGTGGTGTCGGGCATTCGCGAACGGGCCGACGACGACATCCTCGATGCCGAAATCACGGCCCGTGCGGCACGCCAGGCCTACGAACAAGCCGGCCTCGGCCCGCAGGACCTCGACGTGGTGGAGCTGCACGACGCCTTCACCATCGCCGAACTGCTGTACTACGAGGCCTTGGGTCTCGCGCCGCGCGGAGAGGCTGTTGCCTTGCTGCAATCCGGCGCCACGCGATTGGGCGGTCGCGTGCCGGTGAACCCCAGCGGCGGGCTGCTCGCCAAGGGCCACCCGCTCGGCGCCACCGGCGTCGCGCAGATGGTCGAGCTGATGTGGCAGCTGCAAGGCCGGGCCGGCGCACGCCAGGTCGAGGGCGCGAAGGTCGGCCTGACCCAATGCACCGGCGGCGGCATTGCCGGCGTCGACCATGCCGCGTCATCCGTTCACCTGCTGGGAGTGTGAGATGGGCGAAAGAAGATTCAACCCCGAACACGTGGCGGTGGTCACCGGCGCTGCCCGAGGCATTGGCCTCGGCATCGCGAGCCGGCTCGCTGCGCAGGACCTTACCGTCGCCTTGCTCGACCGCGATGGTGCGGCGCTCGACGCTGCTGTGGCCGCCTTGCAACAAGACGGGCACAAGGCCATGGGCGTTGCCGTGGACCTGACCGACTCCAAGGCCGTCGATGCGGCCTTCGCCAGCGTTCTTGCAAGCGCAGGCCGCGTCGACTTTCTCGTCAACAACGCGGGTGCGGTGCGCGATACGCGCTTCCTGAAGATGACCGACGAGGACTGGGACATCGTCATCGACTCCAACCTGCGGTCGCAGTTCGTCTGCTGCCGCGCGGCGCTGCCGGGCATGGTGGAGCGCGGCTTCGGCCGCATCGTCAACCTCTCCTCGCGCGCATGGCTCGGCGGCTTCGGCCAGGCCAACTATTCGGCGGCCAAGGGCGGCGTGGTGAGCCTGACGCGGAGCCTGGCCATCGAGTTCGCCGCCAAGGGCGTGACCGTCAACGCGGTGGCGCCCGGCATCGTCGACACCCCGCTGTTTCGCAACTTCGCGCCGGATGTGCAGGCGCGGCTCAAGGACTCGGTGCCGGTGCGCCGCATCGGCACGGCGGACGACATCGCGCTGGCGGTCGAGTTCTTCCTCGATCCGGTGGCGTCCTACGTGACCGGGCAGACCCTCTATGTCTGCGGCGGCCGCAGCCTGTCATCGCCCAGCGTCTAGGAGCTCCTCATGACCGTTCGTCTGGATGTCAAAGACCAGGTCGCGCTGATCACGCTGGACCGGCCCGAAGCGTTGAATGCGCTGGACCTGGCTGCGTTGAGAGACCTGCGCCGGTGCCTGGTCGAGGTCCGCGATCGCGACGACCTGCGCGTCGCGATCCTCACCGGCGCAGGGAGCAAGGCCTTCTGCGCCGGCGCCGATCTCAAGGGCACGCAGACATCGCCTGCACCGTATGCCGAAGCATTGTTCCGCGCGTCCGCGCCGGCAGCCGACATGGGCCTGTACATCCGGCTCATGGACCTGAGCGACCTCTGCGTGTTCAAGCCGCTCATCGCGGCCGTCAACGGCCATTGCCTCGGCGCCGGGCTGGAGCTGGCGCTCCAGTGCGACCTGCGCATTGCCTCGGCCGGCGCGAGCTTCGGCTTGCCGGAGACGGCCGTCGGCTCGATTCCGGCGGTGTCCGGCCTGCACCGCCTGCTCAAGGCCGTGCCGTCGGCGCATGCGATGCAGATGGTGCTGACGGCGGAGCGCATCGATGCGAGCACCGCGCAGCGCATCGGGCTGGTGTCGGAGCTGGTGGAAGAGCCCGTCGCGCTGCTCGACCGCGCCTTCGCGCTGGCGCGGCGCATCGCCGGCAACGCGCCGCTGGCGGTGCAGGCCGTGAAGAAGCTGTCGCGCCAGACGGCACACCTCGGCGAAGCCGACGCGCAGCAGCTCACCGAGCTGTACTGGGGCGTGCTGCGAGATACGCAAGACCGCATCGAGGGCCGCAGGGCCTTCACCGAGAAACGCACGCCCCGCTATGTGGGCCGCTGAACATCGATCCAAGGAGACACGCATGAACACCCATCCCACACACCGCCGTTCGTTGCTGGCGCTCGCGGCCGCGGCCGCGGCGCTCTGCACCTGGCCGCTCGGCCATGCGCAGCAGCCACCGTATCCGGCGAAGGCGATCACGCTCGTGGTGCCGTTCGCGCCCGGCGGCGGCAACGACATCCTGGCGCGCGCCATCGCTCCGCGCCTCACGGAAATCCTCGGTCAGGCCGTGGTGGTCGACAACCGGCCGGGGGCGGGCGGCAACCTCGGCACCGACATCGTGGCGCGTGCGCCGGCCGATGGGTATACCTTGCTACTGGCTTCCAACCAGGTGACCATCAACCCCGCCATCGGTGTCAAGACGCCGTTCAAGCTGGAGAAAGACTTCGCGCCGGTCAGCCTGCTGGCCTCGGTGCCGATCGTGCTGGTGGCCAACCCGGCCGAGCCCTACCGGACGCTTGCCGAATTCGTGCAGTACGCCAAGGCCCACAGCGGCAAGCTGGCGTACAGCAGCCCCGGCAACGGCACGCCGCAGCACCTGGCGGGCGAGGTATTCGCCAACATGGCGAAGACGCAACTGGTTCACGTGCCTTACCGCGGCACCGCGCCTGCCATCGCCGACGTGATCGGTGGGCAGGTGCAGCTGGCTTTCGGCACCATGGCCTCGGTGCTCCCCTTCATCGAGAGCGGCAAGCTGCGCGCGCTCGGCATCGCGGGACAGGCCAAATCGGCCGCGTTGCCGCAGCTTCCGACCTTCGGCGAGGTCGGTTTCAAGAACTACGAGGCCTCGCTCTGGTACAGCCTGCTCGCTCCGGCGCAGACCCCGAAGCCGGTCATCGACAAGCTCAATGCCGCGGTGGTGGAAGCGCTCAAGACCCCCGAGGTCCAGGCGCGCCTGGCCAAGCAGGGTTTCGAGACCCGCTCTTCCAGTCCCGCAGAGGCCAGGCAGCTGCTCGACAAGGACCTGCTTCGCTGGGCACGCCTGGTCAGCGAACTCAAGCTGAAGATCGAGCAATGAGCGCCGGTCCTGCGTTGCAGCTCGACAACCCGCTGCTCGAGCACCTGGGCATCCGGCTCGTCGAATGGAGTTCCGGCCGATGCAGCCTGGCGCTCGCGCTCGAGGGCCGGCATCTCAACCGCCAGGCCAGTCTTCAGGGCGGCGTGACCGCCACGCTGCTCGATGCGGCCTGCGGCTACGCCGGACTCATGGCGCACGGCGAAGCGGCGCCGGTCAATGCGCTGACCTTGACGCTGTCGATCAGCTATCTCGCCCGTGCGAACCGGGGCGAAGTCCAGGCGCGCGGGCGCGTGACAGGCGGCGGCAGACGCGTCTACTTCGCGAGTGCCGAGCTGGTCGCCGACGACGGCACCGTCGTCGCCACGGCCCAAGGGGCTTTCAGGCGCCAGCCGAACTGAACCATGAAGGAGACATCGCCATGCTGCGCACTGCACTCGAGAGCCTGAAGGTCATCGACTTCACGCAGATCGGCGCCGGGCCCACCTGCTCGATGCTGCTGGCCGACATGGGCGCCCGCGTGATCAAGGTCGAGGCGCCCGAGGGCGAACTCGGTCGCACGCTCGGCCCGCCGTGGATCGGCGACGACAGCGCGCTGTTCCACGCCTTCAACCGCAACAAGCTCGGGCTGTGCCTGGACCTCAAGGCCCCCGAAGGCATGGCCGTCGCTCGCACGCTGATCGCGCAAGCCGACGTCGTGATCGAAAGCATGCGGCCCGGCGTCATGGAGCGGCTCGGCCTCGGCTACACGCAGCTCGCGGCCGACCATCCGCGCCTGGTGTACTGCTCCATCTCCGCCTACGGACAGAGCGGCCCGTATGCCGACCGCGCCGGCGTCGACGGCATCCTGCAGGCCGACAGCGGCCTGATGAGCCTGATCGGATCGCCGGGCGCCGAGCCGGGCAAGGTGCAGGCGCCGGTGGTCGACGTCGTCACGGGCTATGTGGCCTGCGTGGGCGTGCTGGCCCAGCTGCAGCAGCGCACGGAAAGCGGGCAGGGCGGCTATCTCGACGTGAACCTGATGAATGCGGCCCTTGCATTGCAGCAGTCTTCGTTCACCAGCTATCTCTCGGATGGCGAGCTCCCGCAGCGCATGGGCAGCGCGGCGCCGTACTCGGCTCCCAACGAGGCTTTCGAAACCGCCGACGGCTGGATCATGGTGGCCGCGTACAACGGCGGGCGCTGGGACCGGCTGTGCGAAGCGCTGGCACTTCCGCAACTGATCGGCGACGAACGCTTCGCCAGCTCGCCCCTGCGCGTGGCCCACCGCGGTGCGATGCGTGCCGCCCTGGCCGAGGCATTCCGCGCCCGCTCGACCGACCATTGGCTGGCAGAACTCAACGCCGCCGACATCCTGTGTGCGCGCGTCGCGAACTACGGCGATGTCGAGCGGCATCCGCAGGTGGCCGCCAACCAGATGATCGCCACGCTCGACGATCCGGCCGCAGGCGCGGTCCGGACGCCGGGTTTCCCGATCAACAGCGCCGAGACCAACCGCCTGCCGCACGCGCCGGCGCCGCGCCGAGGGCAGCACACGCGCGAGATCCTGGCGGCGGCGGGTTACGACGCGATGCACATCGAGCGACTGCTCGCGCATCGCGTCGTGTCCTGCCCGGCGTCCTAGGCCTCTGGCAGCGCGAACTGCGCGAGCATCCAGGTCCGGAACTGCTTCATGGATGCGCTCTCCGGCCGCCCGGCCGGCGTCAGCAGATAGTAGGTATAGCTGCCCATGTCGAGCGTCTTCTTGAGGGGCATGACCAGCTTGCCCTCGCGCAGGTCGTCCTCGACCAGGAAAAGCTGTGCCATGGCCAGTCCTTGTCCTTCGATGGCGGCAGCATAGGCCATCGCGGAGCTTTGGTAGGTCATGCCCGCAGCGCTGTCGACCTGCGGCGCCACGCCGTTGGCGTCCAGCCAGTAGCCCCAGTCATCGGGCCGGGCGATCGAGTGCAGCAAGGTGAAGTGGCGCAAATCCACTGGCTTGCGCAGCTTGGTGCGGCCTTTGAGGAGTTCGGGGCTGCACACCGGCGCGAGGATGTTGGCAACCAGCATGTGGCTGTTCGCGCCGGGCCACTTGCCGTCGCCCAGGCGGATCGCCGCGTCGAGATCCTCCTTGCGGAAGTCGACTTCGTCCAGCGAGGCGGTCAGGAGCACCTCGATGTCCGGATGGGCCTGGTGGAATCCGGAAAGCCGCGGAATGAGCCAGCGCATCGCGAAGGTCGTGTACGAGCGCACCTTGAGCTGCTTGCGCTGCGTGCGTCGCGTGAGCCGCCGGGTGGCCTCGCGCAACGCATCGACGGCCTTGGTCACGGCACGGAAGTAGTCCGCGCCGGCCCGCGTCAGCGAGATCTGCCGGTGCCCGCGGTGCAACAGCTGCAGGCCCAGCGTGTCCTCCAGCAGCTTGATCTGGCGGCTCACCGCGCCGGGCGTGACGTGCAGTTCGCCCGCAGCGACGGTGATGCTCAGGTGCCGCGCCGCGGCCTCGAAGGCGCGCAAGGCATTCAGCGGGGGCAGGCGGTCCATGCCGCCAGCCTAGCCTCGATTGCGAAAATCTCAAATACGAAGCAGGCTGTCGAAGACCGGAGTGGGTCGCCGAGCCATCCAACTACTCCATCGGAATCCCGCCACACTTGTTACTCCCAGCGTTCGATTTCCGGTGCCAAACTGTCCCACGACCAACGAGCGATGAGCAGCGAATGGAATCGCGCTTCAGCCACGAGGCGCGGGAGTTCGGCCAATCAGGAGATTTCTGCCATGACTACGCCAACCGAGAACGGACGGAAAGGCGGCCAGCCCGCCATGCACACACCACCGGTCGTATCATCGCAGGCGTGGGAGGCGGCCCGCGAGCAGCTGCTCTTGAAGGAAAAGGCCCAGACCCGCGCGCGTGACGCCCTGGCCGCCGAGCGCCGGCGAATGCCATGGATGGCCGTGGAGACGGCGTATGCATTCGAGGGGCCTGCGGGCAAGGCCAGCCTGCTCGACCTGTTCGAGGGTCGGCGCCAGTTGATCGTCTACCGCGCCTTCTTCGAGCCGGGAGTGTTCGGCTGGCCCGACCACGCGTGCAGGGGTTGCTCCATGGTGGCCGACCAGGTCGCCCACGTCGCCCACCTGAACGCCCGTGACACCACCCTCGTCTTCGTCTCGCGTGCGCCTCAGCCGGACATTGCGCGGCTGAAGGCGCGGATGGGCTGGGAGATGCCGTGGTTCACCCTCACCGACAGCTTCGACGCCAACTTCGGCGTGGACGAGTGGCACGGCACGAACGTGTTCTACCGCGACGGCGACCGCGTGTTCCGCACCTACTTCATCAACAACCGCGGCGACGAGCAGATGGGGAGCACCTGGAACTACCTCGACATCACGCCGCTGGGCCGGCAGGAGGTCTGGGAAGACTCGCCCGAGGGCTATCCTCAGACTCCGACCTACAAGTGGTGGAACTGGCACGACAACTACATCGCAGACGCAGCGCCCGACAAGAAGTGGGTCGAGGTGTCGGACGCCGGAGAGGCGGCGTTCCGGAACCAACACCCGAGCTGAGCTGGACCGCGCCTGCTCACCGCTCAGAGCTTGTAGCCGAACTGGCGCAGCATCTTCTTGCGCGCTTCGACGTCGGCCTCGGTTTCGATTCCCTTGCTCGTGGCGCCATCGACAACACCGAGAATTCCTCGCCCGTTCCCGGTGTCGGCCACGATGACCTCCACCGGATTGGCCGTCGCGCAGTAGATGGCGCAAACCTCCGGCACCGCTTTGATCGTGTTGAGGATATTGATCGGAAATCCGCCGGTCATGAAGACGATGAAGCAATGTCCGCAACTCAGCGCCAGGGCATTTTTTTGCGCCAACTCGATGAGTTCCGCGTCATTCCCGCTCCGACGCACCAGGGCGGGCCCGCTTGACTCGCAAAACGCGATGCCGAACTTCATCTGGGGCGCTGTCTGCACGATCGCCTCATGCAGGTCCTCGATCGTCTTGATGAAGTGCGACTGGCCGAGGATGAAGTTGAGGTCCGTCGGCTTGTCGATCGGGACGGTTGTCAGTTCCATGGCAGTCTCCTTTGCATTGCGACCCCTGTCGGGAGGGTCTGGTCCACCAGGTCAATCCGGACCTCGCAAATGACCCTCAATCTCGTCACGCGCATCCCCAAGCGTCTGGTACGCGCGAATCAGCGCCACTCGAAGGACGTCTTGGTGAGTTTGCGCATCAAAGCTCCGATCGCTGCTCAGCGAACTGGCGGACACGGCTGCGGCAACGAGATGCACGGCTTGCGCAAAGCGTGCTTCGTCGATTTGGGATCTTTCGCTCATGGGCACCCTCCGATGAAAGGGTTGGTGACATACCCGACGGGCGGGTAAGGTCTCCATCAGTAGCCGAGACGCGCACAGAAACGACATGCCGACACGCGACTGTACGCCTGCGCAGCGCGTTTCCCCGCGACGCCGCACCGACGGCGAAATGGCGCGGAACTTCCTGTGCAGGGGCCGATCAGACCTTGGTGATGCAACGGTGGACTCAGTGGCTCATCCCGCCACGGGAGCTTTGCTCCAAGGGGTTCGCCCCTTCCTCCCGCATCGCCCTGAAACCCGCCCCGATGGCGGGTTTCTTCGTAAGTCGCCAACATGCGGTTGAAGTCCGGAGCGATTCCACTCACGTCGACGCCTTCCGTGGGCGACGTCAACGCTTGCTATTCAAGCAGCGGTTCGAGGCCGGGTGCTTTGTCAACCTCGGAGGGCTTGTAGAGTTTGTGCTGCGCCGTGGGGCCGAGCGCGTCCGTGACCACCGCAAGCCGCCAGGGATCCCCCCGCTTTGCGCACGCGCGCTCCTCACCCGTGAGCTGGAAGCCGGCCATCCCAGCCGAGGTGCCCTTCACCGCGAGCTTGAGCAAAGTGACGCCCTTCTTGTCCGACACCTCGATGTCGTAGCCAAGGTTCTGGCCTGCCACGTTCTCGGTCTTGTACCCGTAGCCCGCGAAGTGACGCGTCAGGTAGGCAATCGCGGCTGCCTGGACCTCTTCTCGAGATGCCTGGCCCGATGGGCCCTCCGGCGCCACAGCCGGCACGCCACCCCGCGCCCGGGCAGCTTGCAAGTCTTCCTCGGTCGGTAGCCACCCACGTCGGCCGCGAACCAGCAGTGCAACTTTTTGATCGGCATCCCACGCGGCGACGTGCCATTCTTCGTCATCCGCCACCCGCATCGAAACCTTGGCGGCTTTGTCGTTTTCCAGATCGAGGATGGGTACCCGGTTCGTCTGCAGTACGGCCCGGAACCCCTGAGCTGCGTCCAGCGAGCGCTTGAGCAATTTGAGTCTGTCTTCGGCGCGCTGAATTTGCAGAGCGGTGCGCTCTCCGCCGCCAATCCGATGCTGCGTATCCAGAGACTCGAGATAGAACCACCGCCCGCCGGCTCCGATGCTCACGAACTCGGCCCAAATGGTTGCGATGACGTTGTCGCCCGTCGCCAGCCAGGCGTGGTCGGACGCTTTCTGCCTCGCATCGAACACACCCATCTTGGCGATGATGTCGACGGGGGTGCGCTTCTCGCCTAACAGGCGCTTTTCATTGATGACCGCAAGTACCGCGGGGTCGACTTCTTTGTCCATTCGGTAGGATTCAGGCGAGTTGTGACCGGTTCAAGTATGCCGCGGACCGTGGTCGATGCTGGAAATAGCCATGACTCCCGCAAGCGTGCACTGGGTCGTCGCGCCGATCAGGCACCACAGCAGCGGGATCGGCCACAGCATCCATGCCAACGGTGCGAGCGGCCGCAAGAGGAGCAGCAGGCCCAGTGTCGCGAGCGCGGTCGGGTCCGGCGCCATGCCGAACAGCTCGGCCTCGCGCCACGGCCTGCCGAAGAGCAGCATGCCGAGCCAGGGCTGGATGACGAGCGCAAAGACGAGCAGGCCGAGGCCGAGATTGCCGCTCCAGCCGCGCTGCGTCCGGATGTGAATGCGTGCGCCGAACACGCCGAACAGGAGCAGCAGCAGGCCCTCGATCGCGAAGGCCGCGGCGAACCCCGTCGCCGCCCAGTTGATGGCGGCGTAGCGCTGCAGATGGAAGGCCCAGGCCACCCACAGCCAGCAGGCCGCGAGCAGCAGGCAGGCCACCCGCGCCGCCTGCACCCCGCCTTGCAGCGCTGTGTACAGCACCGCCAACCCGATCACCAGGGCGAGGAGGTGCGCCGGCCAGAGCTCGGCGTTGTAGAGCTCGAAGAGCCGATGGTAGGTGCGCGCCGAGAACAGCAGGAAATCCGACGGCCGGTAGCTCCACCACTCGGACACTACAGCGCCTCGACATAGGCCGCCATGCGCCGGCGCATCGCGGCATCGGGCATGCGGCCGAGGGCGGTGCCCATGTTCTGCCGCACGTGCGCCACGCTGCTGGTGGCGGGAATGGCGCAGGTCACGGCCGGATGCGAGACGATGAACTTGAGCGCGAACTGCGCCCAGCCGTCGCAGCCGATCTCGGCCGCCCAGGGCGGCAGCGGATGGCGCTGCAACCCGCGCAGCAGCGCACCTTCGCGGAAAGGCCGGTTGGCGATCACCGCGATGCCGCGCTCGCGCGCCAGCGGCAGGATGCGCTCCTCGACCTCGCGGTCGAGCAGGTTGTAGCTGATCTGCACGAAGTCGATAGCCTGGCTGCGCATGATCGATTCGATCTCGCGATGGCGCCGGCCTTCCGAGGTGGTGATGCCGACGTAGCGCAGCCGGCCGGCCGCCTTCATCGCGAACAGCGTAGTCAGGTGCTCTTCCCAGGCGAGCAGGTTGTGCACCTGCAGCAGGTCGAAGCGCGAAAGCCTCCACAGACGGCGCGATTCCTCGATCTGGCCCGGCCCGCGCGCGCGCGAGCCGATCCAGACCTTGTCGGCCGCGAACACGCGCGCCGCGCTGCCGATGCGGCCCAGGCCTTCGCCGATGACGGCCTGCGAGGAGCCGTACATCGGCGATGAATCGATCATGCGTCCGCCGGCTTCGAAGAAGGCGCGCATGACCTCGGTGCAGGCATCGCGCGCGACGCGGTCGTTGCCGACGTTGAAGGTGATCCAACTGCCCAGGCCCACCACGGGCAACTGCTCGCCGGTCGAAGGGATCGGCCGGGTCGCGGGGGCGGCCGTCGGCTGGGCGCGGCCGCGCGCCGGCCACAGCAGGGCCGGCGCCAGTACCGCGAGCCCCTTCTTCAGGAACTCGCGGCGCATCGAAGCGTGGCAATGACCGGTGGGCATGCGTGCATGGTGTCAAGGACGCGCCGCAGCCGCAAGCCCGTAGAGCAGCAGCGCGGCCAGCACCACGGCCGTGAACCCGAGATGGATCGCGAGCAGCGTGGCCAGCACCGCGCCGGTGACCGACGCGCAGCCGTTGATGCCCCAGGCCCAGGGAACGAGCCGGACATCCGCGGCCTCCACGCGCGCCAGGCCGAGCGGGAAGGGCATGCCCATGAAGAAAGCCAGCGGCGCGATGAGCGCGACAGAGAGCAGGATGCGCGCCGCCTCCGGCCACCCCATCGCGTGGCGGAAGAGCAAGGGAAGCAGCAGCAGGCACAGCACTGCCGCGAGCGCGATGGCGCCGGCCACCGCCGCCACCGGCACGGCACGCGCGGCGACGCGGCTGCCGATGCCCGCGAACAACAAGAAGGCGAACAGCACCACCGCCACCGCATAGAGCGGATGGCCGAGGAACAGAACGAGCTTCTGGATGAACGCGATCTCGATGAACATGAAGCCGAAGCCGATCGCCATGAAGTAGACCAACACGCGGCCGCGCGATCCGGCGAGCGGTGGCATGCGCCTGGCGCTCTGCCGGATGCCGACCCAGGCCAGCGGCAGGCCGATGAGAAGCAGGCTCGCGATCGCCGCTTGAGCGAGCGTCGCCACGAGCACCGGGTAGCCCCATTCCAGAAGCGGCAGGCCGCCTTGCTCCTTGAGCGACAGCAGTTCGGGCAGCGAGCGCCACTTGAAGAAGTGGAAGAAGTGCGGCCTGTCGTCGGTTGCCGGCGCGATGTGGAACTTGTAGTCCTCGAGAAACGCGTCCCGGCCCGGACCGAGCAGCGCCGTCGCGCCATCGAATAGGTCGGGACCTTCGACCACGTTGTAGCGGTTCGCCTCCTCCGGGCGCATGCCGGGATAGAAGCCGAGGTCGAAGGAGCGGGCGGCGCAGAAGGCCTTGATCGACGCGATGTCCTCGCTGCCGAACACGCCGTTCTTCACCAGCAGCGTGCTGGTCTTCCAGCTGCGCACCAGCGCGAGTTGCGATCCGGGATCGGTGGCGCCCGAGCGCTCCAGCGCCGCCACGGCGGCGGCGAAGAGCTTCAACGCATCGCGCGGCGGCAGCGTGACCCAGCGCGTGATCGCGAGCAGGCCGCCGGGCTGCAGGTGCCGCAACTGGTCCTGCAGCGCTTCGACCGTGTAGAGATGGTTCTCGGCCAGCGCGTAGAGGCCGGCCGACGAAGCGCTGAAGGAATCGAGCAGCGCCACCTGGATCAGGTCGTAGCGTTCGTCGCTGGCCGCGACGAAGGCACGCGCTTCGGCCACATGCACGCGCGCGATGTGCCCGTAGAGGCCGCCCGCATGCTCCGCGAAGCGGTCCCGCACCAGCTCGACCACTTGCGGATTGAGCTCCACCGCGTCGATCCGGCTCGCGCCGTGGTAGTGGGCCTGCAGCACGTCGGCCCCGGCGCCGGCCCCCAGCACCAGCACGTGCGGACGGCGCAGCAGGTGGTAGGGCAGTGCCGAGCTGATCTGGTCCAGATGGGCCAGGCTCTCGCGCCGCCCGTCGAATCGGGTCAGCGCGTTGAGTCCCTCGCCGTCGACGAAGACCGCGAGCTGCGGCGGCGGTTCCGCCGTCGCGTTGAGGCTCAAGCCCGGCGCGTGCCGCAGCGGAATGCGCGGGCTCTCGAGCACGCTGACCAGCCCGAGGGGGCTCGATCGCTCCTCGATCACGCGGGCTTCGGGAATGCGCAAGGTCTGCGACAGCTCCTTGTACGGCGACATGGCGGGCGCGATCCAGACTGCGGGCAGCAGCAGGAGCAAGGCAGCCGGCAGCATCGGCAGCAGCGCCGGCCAACGCCTGGGACGGCCGCATTCGAGCCATGCCACCGCCGCGGCAGCGAATCCCAGCGCGCCGATCAGCTTCAAGGCCTCGGCCGGCGAGAGCACGAACAGCAAGGCCACGATGCCCAGGCTGCCCGCCCCCGCACCCAGGATGTCGAAACTGTAGATGCGCGCCAGCTTGCCGCGAAAGCGCGACAGGGCCATGCACACGCAGGCGCCGGCGCACAGGAAGGGCAGCAGGAGCAGCAGGTAGATCGCCAGCAGGTTCGCGGGCTGGCGCGGATCCCAGAGCAGTTCCAGCGGATTGAAGGGCACGCGCTGCGCGAGCAGGAAGCAGCCGACGGCGCCGGCCCCGAAAGCCGCGGCGGATGCGCAGAACAGCGGCGCGAAGTGCCGCTGCACCGCATGCTGCGCCAGCGTCAGCACGGCGCCGCTGGCGCCCCAGCCCAGCAGCGCGAGGCTGATGATCATGTAGGCGAAGTGATGCCACAGCATGATCGAGAACAGCCGCATCAGCACGATCTCGTAGGCCAGCGCGGCGGCCGAGATCAGCGCCACGGCGATCAGCGGCGCGCGTGTCGCGGCCATGGCCGGCTCAACGCTTGCCGGTCAGCGGCACGAAGGCCACCGGCAGGATCTGCCGCGTCGAGACCGTCCCGTCCGCGTTCTTCTCGACCAGCATCAGTTGCTGGACCATGAAGGCCGCGCCCACCGGAATCACCATCCGGCCGCCGGCCCTGAGCTGGCGGATGAGCGGCGGCGGGATGTGGCTGGCCGCGGCGGTGACGAGGATGGCGTCGTAGGGCGCATGCTCTTCCCACCCGTGGTAGCCGTCGCCCAGGCGCACCTCGACATTGCGATAGCCCAGCGCCTGCAGCCGCTCCCTGGCCGCCAGACCGAGCGGCTCGACGATCTCGATGCTGTAGACCGCGCCGGCCAGCTGCGCCATCACCGCGGCCTGGTAGCCGGAGCCGGTGCCGACCTCGAGCACCTTGTGGCCGGGCTCCGCGCGGGCCAGGTCGGTCATCAAGGCGACGATGTAGGGCTGCGAGATGGTCTGTCCGTGGCCGATCGGCAGCGGCCGGTTCAGGTAGGCGTAGGGAAGCTGGTCGGCGGGAACGAAGGCATGCCGCGGCACCTTCGCCATGACCTCCATCACGCGCGCGTCGAAGGCGCGCTTGCCGGTGTCGGCGTGGGTCTCGCGCGCGTGTGCCGCGATCTGTTGCGCCATGCGCTGGCGCTCGGCCGCGAACGCGTCGGCCGCGGCGGACCGGCCCCCTGTCACGGCCAACAGGAGCGCGGCGGCAACGACAACGAGGCGGACGGTGAGTGCGGCCATCGTTTGCCGATCATGGCCCTGCGCGGGAGTGAGGTCCACCCCTCCAGGCCGTGCTGCCCCGTGCCCTGCCGCTGGGCTTGCATGGCGCCTCTTCGGTGCCGGCCTAGGGCTTTGCCTTAGGTCTTTGGCTCTACCCAGATTGGAGGACGCGGTCCGAGAACGGCCGATGTATAACCGCAAAGTTCTCACTTCTGGGGAGGGATATGGCAACTGCCTCGCCGGATCCGCGTGCTTCGGGCTTCGCATGGATCGCCTTGTGCGCCCCGTTCGTGATCACCGCTTGCGGTGGCGGCGGGGACAGTGCAGGCACCGGCATCGCCGGCATGCCCACCGGTGCCGGCGATGCACCGGCACCAGCGCCAGCGCCGGCCGCTGGAGCGATGCCCAAGCCGCCGTCTCCACCCTCGCCCATCAGCAAGGCCGTCAGATCGCTGGACGACATCGCCCGGCTGCGGCAGCTGGAGCGGGATCGCACCGCGCCCATCGACCGTGGCCCGGGCGCGCCCGACCAGACCATCGCCGCCGCCGCTGCGGCACCGGCAGCAGCCCCGGTGGCGCCCAGCACGGGCGGTCAATGGGCCGCCCCGATCACCTGGCCGATCAATGCCATCCACGCCGTGCTGACGCCCGACGGCAAGGTCATGAGCTACGGCACCGACCCGAGCGGCGCCCAGGGCGCCCAGCTCTACTACGACGTGTGGACGCCCGCCACCAACGCCCACAGCCTGCTGCAGCACACCACGCGCACTGATCTCTTCTGCACCGCCCAGTCCACGCTGCCCTCCGGGCTCGTGCTGCTGGCCGGCGGCGACACGCGCGGGGTGACGCCGAATCAGGTCAACGGGGGCGTGCGCGACGTCAACCTGTACGACCCGGCCGCGGCCACCATCTCGCCGGGGCCGCCGATGGCCTATGCGCGCTGGTACGGCACGCTGGTGCCGCTGGCCGACGGGCGCCAGCTCGTCCTGGCCGGCATCGACGGCGGGGGTGCGGGCTCCGGGGTGCCCGAGATCTACCGGCCCACGCTCGGCTGGCAGACCCTCAACATGCAGGACTGGCCGGCCGACTGGTTCTACCCACGCGCCGTGCTAGCGCCCAACGGGCGCGTGCTGGTGACCAGCGGCAACCGCCTGTTCAGCATGAACACCGAGGCCCCGTTCATCATGCAGATCGGGACGCTGCCCAAGACGGCGAATTGGGCCATGCCCTGGACCATGTTCGACCGCGGCAAGGTCCTGCTGATCGCCGAGGACGGCAGCGCGATGGTGGTGGATTTCAATGGTGCCACCCCCGTCGTGACCTCCATCCCGGGGCCCGGGGCCGACCGCATCTGGGCCACGGCGACCGTGATGGCGGACGGCAAGGTGCTGGTCACCGGCGGCTCGGCGAGCTACAACGAGCTGGTCGACACCGCCTTCACCGCGATGATCTGGAACCCGGCGAACGGGCAGTGGACCACCGGTGCGGCGGCGACGAAGGCACGCCTCTACCACTCGACGGCGATGCTGCTGCCGGACGGCACGGTGCTGTCGGCCGGCGGCGGCTCGCCCGGGCCGGTGGTGAACCTCAATGCCGAGATCTACTCGCCGCCCTACCTGTTCGACAGCAACGGCCAGCGCCGGCCACGCCCCATCATCGACCAGACACCGGCCCAGCTGACGCTCGGCACCGACTTCCGCGTCACCGTCGCGTCCTCGCGGCCGATCGGGCGCGTCACGCTGATTCGCACCGGCGCGGTCACGCATTCCACCGATTTCGGGCAGCGCTTCCTCGAGCTGCCCTTCACCCAGGCCACGGGAAGCGCGAACGTCGATATCACCTTCAACGAGAGCCCGAACGTCGTGCCCATCGGGCACTACCTGCTGTACGTGATCGACGACGCGGGCGTGCCCTCGATCGGGAAGATCCTCAAGGTGGATGGCAGCGTGACGAAGGTCGCCGACCAGGGCCAGACCTTCACCCTGCCTGCGCCCACCGTCGTGCAGTTCGGCGTGGGCGGGAACTGGACCCCGAAGACCGTCACCGGCAACGTCAGCTGCAAGAGCGATTTCTTCGGCATCAATCCTTCCCCCACCGTCACGAAGAGCTGCCACGTGCTCACGACCAAGGCCTCCGGCGTGACCCTGGGCAGCACGCAGACGACCACCGACCGCACCGTCGCCGCGCAAGGCGGCAGCTTCAACATGTCGAGCGCGACGCTGGTGAGCTACGGCGCCGACAACCGCTGGGTGCACAAGGTCGTGACCGGCGCCGCCACCTGCACCGTCTCCTTCTTCGGCAGCGACCCGGCGCCGTCGGTGGCGAAGTCCTGCGTGGCGGATTCGGGCGTCACGGGATCGCCCCCGCCGCCACCCCCGCCACCGCCACCGCCACCGCCACCGCCGCCACCGCCGCCACCAGCGCCGCCGCCATCGGGGACGACGCTGGCCACCGAAGGCGGCACCTTCACCGTGTCGAGCCCGACCCTGGTGCGCTATGGCGCCGACACGCGTTGGGTGGAGAAGACGGTCAACGGCACGGTGCCCTGCACCAACGAGTTCTTCGGCACTGACCCGGCGCCCTTCGTGGTGAAGTCCTGCGTGACGGCCACGGCCCCGCCGCCGCCTGCACCTGCGCCTGCACCTGCGCCTGCGCCTGCGCCTGCGCCTGCGCCTGCACCTGCACCTGCGCCTGCGCCTGCGCCTGCGCCTGCGCCTGCGCCTGCGCCTGCGCCTGCGCCTGCGCCCGCACCTGCGCCCGCACCTGCGCCCGCACCTGCGCCCGCACCTGCGCCTGCGCCTGCGCCCGCACCTGCGCCTGCGCCTGCGCCGCCGCCGTCCGGGGCGACGCTGGCCATGGAGGGCGGCACCTTCACGGTGTCGAGCCCGACGCTGGTGGCCTATGGCGCCGACACGCGCTGGGTGCAGAAGACCGTCAGCGGCACGGTGCCTTGCACCAACCAGTTCTTCGGCACCGACCCGGCGCCCTTCGTGGTGAAGTCCTGCAGGCTGGTGACCGCGTCCCCGCCGCCGCCACCGCCTGCGCCCGCACCCGCGCCTGCACCTGCACCCGCACCCGCACCCGCACCCGCACCTGCGCCTGCGCCTGCGCCTGCGCCTGCGCCTGCGCCTGCACCTGCACCTGCACCTGCACCTGCACCTGCACCGGCACCGGCCCCAGCGCCAGCGCCAGCGCCAGCGCCGCCACCCTCGGGCGCATTCCTGGCCAACGAGGGACAAAGCTTCACCGTGTCGGCGCCGACCGTGGTGAGGTATGGCGCCGATACGCGCTGGGTGGAGAAGACGGTCAACGGCACGGTGCCCTGCACCAACGCGTTCTTCGGCACCGACCCGGCGCCCTTCGTCGTCAAGTCCTGCCGCGTCGCCTGAGCCGAGGCTTCAGACGTCGAAGCGCACGCCCTGCGCCAGCCGCAGGGCGTGCGGCGGAACAGCGCCGAGCACACGGCAGGGCGCGTGCTTCATCAAACATCCGTGGACGGGACGGCACGCGGCACCGGGTCGAAGTAGGTGAACTGGTTCGGGATCGGCAAGGCCAGATTCGAGTACGAGAAAGACACGCTGACGTCCAGCGCGCGCACCTGGTGCCACCAGCCCAGCGGCAGGAACATGGTCTCGCCCGGCCAGACCACGACTTCGAGCACGCGCACGCCCTCGAACAAGGGAAACTGTCTCAGGTCGACCGCATCCAGGTCGATGGGGCTGAAGACGCCGTTCGTGTTGTACAGGCGCTGCCCCTGCAGCGGCGAGACGAGGCGCCAGCGCTTGCGCCCGACGACCTGCGTGTGGAACAGCATGATCGTGTCGTGGTGCAAGGGGGTGACGGTGCCTCCCGGCCCGAACCAGAACGAGGAACGCCCGGCCAGTTCCGCGCGATCGCAGCACGGCGGCAGGCTGCCGATGTCATCCAGCAGCGGCGCGAAGTCGGGCCGCCGCAACGCTTCGTTGTTGGCGGTGAGGTAGTAGTCGTTGCTTTCGCCGCCGGCGAGCACCTGGTCGACGAAATCGCCCAGGCGGAGAGTCCGCCGATGCGAGGCCTTGTCTTCTTCGTAGCGTGGATTCGCCTGGCGTTCGGCCTGGACCTCGACATCGACATGGCCGAACCGCATCTTCAGGTCGGCCGGCGACCACCGCCGCATCGCCGGCCAGTCCCGCGTATGGCCCGTGAGCACCAGGGGCCGGCAGCCCCGCACGTAGCGATCGATGAATTCGTCCTCGCTGACCGACACGCGCTTGTCCACGATGCCGTACATCGGGTCGATCTCCCAGAGCAGCTGCAGGTTGGCCAGCGTCGACTCGAGCTTGCGAAGTTGCTGCGCCCGACCCTCGGCCGCGATGTAGACCGCGTTGGCGGGCACCAGCTCGATCAGCTCCGCGCTGGCTCGCGCGTCGACGCCGGCAGCGGTCATGACCGCCAGCATCGATTCCGGCGTGCAGCCGCGCAGCAGCTGCTCGGTGACCCAGCGCACCCACTCGGGGGTCAGCGGTCCGCCCGCTGGAGCCGGGGATGCCTTCTCGGCCTGGCTCTCGGCCTGACTCTCAGGCGGCCGCGGCGGAGCAGGCGGCATAGCTGGATTCATGCGGCGATCTCCTGCGTTCTCTGCCTGTCCATTGTGTGCCGAACCCGGCCGAGATAGTGGCCGGACAGAGCTTCACCGTCTCGAGCCCGACCCTGGTGAGGGACGGTGCCGATACGCGCTGGGTGGAAAAGACCGTCACCGGCACGGCCCAATGCACCAACGCCTGCTTTGGCACCGACCCGGCGCCGTAGGTGGTGAAATCGTGCAGGGTGGCCTGAGCCGTCACTCGCAACGAAACAGAATGCCGGCTTCGGCCTGGGCCTTGCCGAGCATCCGCGCGGTCGAGGCTTTTTCTCGGCAGTAGTTCGATGCGTCGGCGGATGTGGGGGCGCGTAGCACGCCTTCGCGAACGCGGACGACCTCGTTGGGCGTGGAGCAGCCGGCGATGGCCAGGACGAGCGGGAGCAGGGTGCGCAAGTTCATTCGATTCTTGTGTGAGGTCTGTAGGGACCGGTTTTTTTCAAGCCAGCATCTTGTCGACGATGAGGTGCCAGTGCGTGGCATCGACGGGTGTGATCGACAGGCGATTGCCCTTGCGCAGCACCACCATGTCGGCCAGCGCGGGCGTCGCACGCATCTCGGGCAGGCCCAGCAGCCGGGTCTTGCGCAGCGCCTGCACGTCCAGCAGCAGCCAGCGCGGGTGTTCCGGCTTGGAGGCCGGGTCGTAGTAGGGCGACTTCGCATCGAACTGCGTCGGATCGGGCCGTGTGCCGGAAGCCACGCGAGCGATGCCCACGATGCCCGGTTGGGGGCAGCTCGAGTGGTAGAACAGCACGCCGTCGCCGATCTGCATCTCGCTGCGCATGAGGTTGCGCGCCTGCCAACCGCGCACGCCGGTCCATGGCACGGTCGCATCGGGCGCGGCCAACGCGTCGTCGATCGAGCACTCGTCGGGCTCGGATTTCATCAGCCAGTGGCGAGACATCGCAGGCTCAGCGCGTGGGCCGCGTGCCCATGGCCGTGAGCACGCCCAGGCCGATGAAGGAGGTGCCTGCGAGCCGGTTGCCCCAGACCGCATGCCGCGCCGCGCGGCCGAGGCGCGGTGCGACGAGACTGGCCGTCAGCACATAGACCAGGTCGGTGCAGCCGGCGACGGCTATGAAGACGCCGCCCAGCGCCAGGGTCTGCATCAGCGGGCTGGCGTGCGCGTCCATGAACTGCGGCAGGAAGGCGGCGAAGAACAGGGTGGTCTTCGGGTTCAGCAGCGCCACCACGAAGCCGTCGCGGAAGACGCGCCGCAAGGGCTTGCGCGGCGCCTGCGGCGTGGTGATTGCGATGGCCGGCGCCGTCCGCCACATCCGGATGCCGAGATACACGAGGTAGGCGGCGCCGGCCCACTTGACCACGGTGAAAGCGGTCGACGACACGGCGAACAAGGCAGCCAGGCCGAGCGCGGCGCCCACGGCGTTGGCGAGGTTGCCAAGTGCCACGCCCAGCACGGAAGCCAGGCCGCAGGCGCGGCCCTGCGCCAGAGTGCGGGCGACGATGTAGACGACGGCGGGGCCGGGCGTGAGGGCAAGCACCAGGCTTGCGGCCACGAAAGCCAGGAGGAGGGGCGTGTCGGGAAGCATGTGAACTCCAGAATTCTCAGACCGGCAAGTATCCCCGCACCATCGCTGATTGCAACTCACCCGGTGCGGTCCTGCCAGGCTTGCAGCGCAGCCTGCGCCTGCAGGCGCGCCGGCGCGGGAAGGAAGGAATGCTCGGCCGCTTGCAGGCCCATCGCCGCGAGGTCGCGCAGGCCCAGGCCGTTGTCGCGCACCAGGCCCATCGCTTCTCCGCTCATGCTGACCATCGAGATCAGCCGGTTGTCGGTATGGAAGGACAGGCTCAGGCCGGCCTGCCAGAGTCGCCGGATCGGGTGGGCCGCCAGCGATGCGGCAGCGCCGGTGTGGACGTTGCTGGTGGGGCACAGCTCCAGGTGCACGCCGCTGGCGCGCACTTCGTCGAGCATCGCGCGGGCCGCGCTGCCGGCCTCCGCGTCCAGCGCATCGGCCAGCCGCACGCCGTGCCCGATGCGGCGCGCACCCAGGCGCGCCGCTTCCAGCACGCGCTCGGCCGCGTCGGCCTCGCCAGCATGGCAGGTGATCGGCAGGCCGGCCTCGCGCGCAATGGCGAAGGCGGCGGCATGGCGCGACGGCGGATGGCCCCGTTCGGCGCCCGCCAGGTCGAAGCCGATCACGCCCTCGGCGCGGTAGCGCAGCGCCAGGCGCATCACGCGCTCGCTGTGCGCGCTGGGCTGCTCGCGCATGGCGCACAGGATCAGCCCGCTCGGGAGCGGGCTCTGGCGCAAGCCGGCCAAGAGCGCCTCGACCGCGGCCTCGGGCGGCACGCCCATCGGCTCGAACAGCAGCGGCGCGATGCGGAACTCGGCCAGCACGCAGCCGTCGAGCCGCGCGTCCTCGGCCGCCTCGAAGGCCACGCGCGCGAGCGCGGCGGGGCTGGCCATGGCCGCGACCGTGAGGGCGAAGCCGCGCAGGTACTCGGCGAGGCTGCCGGCATGGGCGCGCGCGTCGAACCAGGCCGCCAGCGCTGCGGCGTTCGGCGCCGGCGCGGCCAGGCCGCGTGCGCGCAGCAGTTCGAGCAGGGTGGCCGGTCGCAGGCCGCCATCGAGATGCTCGTGCAGCAGCACCTTCGGCAACGCCTGCAGGTGTTGCGCGAGCGCGAGAGAGAGCGGAGCGGCCATCGCGGCATGGTAGTGGAGCTAGTGGTGCCCCGGGGTTGATGCGGCGCAAGTCTTGCTATCCTGACCCGAGGCTCTCGCAAGCCCTGCAACGCAGCAAGAAGTCTTACAGCCGGATCGCCAACACCAAGGATGCGCACATGAAACTCAACAAGGCCCTCGTCCTCGCTTTCGCCGCCGGCGCCACGCTGGTGGCAGGTGCCGAGCCGGCCATCGTCTACGACATGGGCGGCAAGTTCGACAAGTCCTTCAACGAAGCGGCCTACCGCGGCGCAGAGATGTGGAAGAAGGAAAGCGGCAAGCCCTACCTCGACTTCGAGATCGCCAACGAGGCGCAGCGGGAGCAGGCCATGCGCCGCATGGCCGCGCGCGGCGCCAACCCGGTGATCGGCATCGGCTTCTCGCAGGGCAGCAGCATCGAGAAGGTGGCCAAGGAATTCCCCAAGCTCAACTTCGCGATCATCGACTCGGTGGTCAAGCTGCCCAATGTCGAATCGATCGTGTTCAAGGAGCAGGAGGGAAGCTTCCTGGTCGGCATGATGGCGGCGCTGGCCAGCAAGAGCGGCAAGGTCGGCTTCGTCGGCGGCATGGACATTCCGTTGATCCGCAAGTTCCAGTGCGGCTACGAGCAGGGCGCCAAGTACGCCAACCCGAAGGTCGAGGTGAGCTCGGTCATGACCGGCACCACGCCCGCCGCCTGGAGCGACCCGACGCGCGGCAGCGAACTCGCCAAGGCGCAGTTCGCCAAGGGTGTCGACGTGGTGTTCGCCGCCGCCGGCGGCACCGGCTCGGGCGTCTACCAGGCCGCCAAGGATGCGGGCAAGCTGGCCATCGGCGTCGACAGCAACCAGAACCACCTGCAGCCGGGCACCATGCTGACCTCGATGGTCAAGCGCGTCGACGTGGCGGTGCTCAACGCCGCGAAGAAGCCGACCCCGGGCGTCACCTCGCTGGGCCTGAAGGAAGGCGGGGTCGACTACGCGCTGGACGAGCACAACGCCAAGCTGGTGAGCGCCGACATGAAGGCGAAGGTCGACGCGGCCAAGGCCGACATCATTGCGGGCAAGATCAAGGTGGCCGACTACATGGCCGACAACGCCTGCAAACTGTGACTCTCCCCCAGGCTTCGCGCACTTCGTGTCGCTACGCCAACCCCCTCACCGGGGGCAACACCAGCGGCCCGGCAAAGCCGGTTCCGCGGTGTTCCTGGTATCGCGTGGGGGCATTCGCCTTGCGTGGGGCGCGCTGAAATTCCATGAACGAGAGCCCCGCGCCCGCGGTGCGCATGACGCGCATCGACAAGCACTTCGGCGCCGTCCACGCGAATCGCGAAGTCACGCTCACGGTGCCGGCCGGCACGGTGCATGGCGTGGTGGGCGAGAACGGCGCCGGCAAGAGCACGCTGATGTCGATCCTGTACGGCTTCTACCAGGCCGACAGCGGCGAGATCGAGATCGAAGGCAAGGCTGCGCAGATTCGCGGCGCGCACGAAGCCATTGCCCTGGGCATCGGCATGGTGCACCAGCACTTCATGCTGGTCGAGACGTTTTCCGCGCTCGACAACATCCTGCTCGGCGCCGAGCCGCACTGGCGGCTGCCGAACGCGCGCGCGCAGGTGCGCACGCGCCTCGAGGCGCTGATGCGCGACAGCGGCCTGCAAGTGCGCCTGGACCTGCCGGTCGAACAGCTGCCGGTTGGCGAACGCCAGCGCTTGGAGATCCTCAAGGCGCTGTTTCGCGGCGCGCGCATCCTGATCCTCGACGAGCCGACGGCGGTGCTCACGCCGCAGGAGACCGAGCAGCTGTTCGACACGCTGCGGGCCTTGCGCGCGCGCGGCACCACGGTGCTGCTGATCACGCACAAGCTCAAGGAAATCATGGCGCTGTGCGACGCGGTGACGGTGATGCGCGCGGGCGCCGTGGTGCTGGCCTGCGCCACGGCCGACACCAGCGTCGACGCGCTCGCGCAGGCCATGGTCGGACGCCGCGTGCAGATGGGGCGCGTGGACAGCGCCGCGCGCGCCGCGAGCGCCGCGCCGCTGCTCGAAGCGCGCGGCCTGAACTGGCGCGACGCGCAGGGCACGCCGCGCCTGGTCGACGTGTCGCTGCAGTTGCGTGCGGGCGAGATCGTCGGCATCGCGGGCGTCTCGGGCAACGGCCAGAGCGAGCTGCTGGAGGTGCTCTCGGGCATGCTGGCGCCGCAGGCCGGCACGCTCACGCTGGGCTCGCGCTCCTTCACGCGCGAGCATTGGCTCGACCCTGAAGCCGCGCGCGAAGCAGGGCTCGCCCATGTGCCGGAAGATCGGCACCGGCGCGGCCTGGTGCTGCCCTTCGCGGCCTGGGAATCGGCCGTGCTCGGCTATCAGCGGCGCCCGCGCTACAGCCGGCACGGCTGGATGAGGCAGTCGGCCATGCAGGCCGACACCGCGCGGATGATGGACGAGTACGACGTGAGGCCGCGCAATGTGCGCCTGACGAGCGCCAAGTTCTCCGGCGGCAACCAGCAGAAGCTGGTGCTGGCGCGCGAAGCCGCGCCGAAGCCGCGGGTGCTGCTGGTGGGCCAGCCGACGCGCGGGGTCGATATCGGCGCCATCGAGTTCATCCACGGTCGCCTGCGCGCGATGGCGGCCGGCGGCGGTGCGGTGCTCGTCGTCTCGTCCGAGCTCGACGAGATCCTGGCGCTGGCCGACCGCGTGCTCGTGATGGCCGGCGGACGCATCGTCGGCGAGCGCCCGGTTGCCCAGTGCGACGAGACCACGCTGGGCCGCCTGATGTGCGGCGCGGGCGACGAGGTCGCGAAGTCGTGAATCCTCAAGGCACCGATCTGCCGCGATGGATCGACCTCTTGGTCCTGCCGCTCGTCAACCTCGCGCTGGCCCTCCTGGCCTGCGGCATCGTCGTCGCCGTGGTCGGCCACAACCCCTGGCAGGTGCTCACGCTGCTGATCCAGGGTGCCTTCGGCAGCCGCATGGGCCTGAGCTACACGCTGTACTACGCCACCACCTTCGTCTTCACCGGCCTGGCGGTGGCGGTCGCTTTCCATGCGGGCCTGTTCAACATCGGCGGCGAAGGCCAGGCCATGATGGGCGGGCTGGGCACCGCGCTGGCGGCCCTGGCGCTGGGCGAACACCTGCCGCGCTGGGCCATGCTGCCGCTGATGATCGGCGCCGCCATGCTGTTCGGCATGTGCTGGGCCGCGGTGCCGGCGGCGCTGCAGGCCTGGCGCGGCAGCCATGTGGTGATCACCACCATCATGTTCAACTTCATCGCCTCGGCGCTCCTGGCCTATCTGCTGGTCGACGTGCTCAAGGAGCCCGGCAACATGACGGTGGAGAGCCGCGCCTTCGCGCCGTCGGCGCACCTGCCCGGCGTGCACGAAGCGCTCGCCGGCCTCGGCATCGAATGGCCGGCCTCGCCGCTCAACCTGAGCGTGCTGCTGGCGCTGGCCGCGGCCGTGGCCGTGTACCTGCTGCTGTGGCGCTCGCAGCCGGGCTACGCCATCCGCGCGGTCGGCCATGCGCCGGAGGCGGCGCACTACGGTGGCATGCGGCCGCGCGTGCAGATCATGGTGTCGATGGCGTTGTCCGGCGCGCTGGCCGGGCTGGTGGGCATCAACGAGATCGCGGGCGTGCACGGGCGCTTGCTGCTCGAGTATGTGGTGGGCGCCGGCTTCGCCGGCATCGCAGTCTCGCTGATCGGGCGCAACCACCCGGTGGGCATCGTGCTGGCAGCGCTGCTCTTCGGCGCGCTGTACCAGGGCGGCTCCGAACTGGCCTTCGAGATTCCCGGTTTCAGCCGCGACATGGTGTACACGCTGCAGGGCCTGATCGTGCTGTTCTCCGGCGCGCTGGCGCATGTGGCGGCGCCGACGCTGGCACGGCTGTGGCGCGCGACGCGCCGTGCGCCGCGCGCCGCGGCGGCAGCAGGGAGCACCGTCGATGGATGAAGTCGCGCTCGGCACCTTGCTGGCCTCGACCCTGCGCGTGGCGACGCCGCTGATCCTGTGCGCGCTGGCCGGTGCGCTGGCCGAGCGCTCGGGCGTGATCGATCTGGGCCTCGAAGGCAAGATGCTGTCCTGCGCTTTCGCCGCCGGCAGCGTCGCTGCGCTGAGCGGCTCCTTGGCCCTGGCCCTGGCCGTGTCGCTCATCGTCGGCGTCGCGCTCTCGCTGCTGCAGGGCTTCGGCTGCGTGACCCATCGCGGCGACCAGGTGGTGATGGGCATGGCCATCACCATGACGGCCGCCGGGCTGACGGTGGTGCTGGGCATCGCGTGGTTCCAGCAGGGCGGCCAGACGCCCCCGCTGCCCGACACGGTGCGCCTCGCGCCGTGGGGGGCGGGCGCCGGCGAGGCGCTGCGCGCGCTGCCCTGGGTGGGCACGGTGCTGGGGCTGGGCCTGTTCGGCCACAACGCGCTGGTGTATCTCGCCATCGCGCTGGTGCCGGCCGTCTGGTGGCTGCTGTTTCGCACCCGCTTCGGCCTGCGCCTGCGCGCCACCGGCGAGAACCCGGCCATGGTGGATGCGGCGGGCGTTTCCATCACCGCGCTGCGCTACCGGGCGCTCATGCTCAACGGCGTGCTGTGCTCCCTGGCCGGCAGCTACCTGGTGCTGGCGCAGAATCCGTCGTTCATGCCGAACATGACGGCCGGCCGCGGCTACATGGCCCTGGCCGCCATGATCTTCGGCAAGTGGCATCCGGTCGGCGCCTTTTTCGCCTGCCTGTTGTTCGGCTTTCTCGATGCGGTGTCGATCCGCTTGCAGGGCACGGTGCTGCCCTTGGTCGGCGCCGTGCCGGTGCAGGCGGTCCAGGCCTTGCCCTACCTGATGACGGTGGTGCTGTTGGCCGGCTTCGTGGGCAAGGCGCGTGCGCCCAAGGCGCTCGGCATCCCGTACGTGAAGGAGCGATGATGGCCGTTTCGCAGACCCAGATGACGCAGTTGATCGATGCCGCCCGCGCCGCCCGCGAGCGCGCCTATGCACCCTATTCGAAGTTCGCGGTCGGCGCCGCGCTGCTCGACGAACGCGGCCAGGTCCATGCGGGTTGCAACATCGAGAACGCCGCCTATCCGCAGGGCCAGTGCGCCGAGGCCTCGGCGCTCGCGCACCTGGTGCTGGCCGGCGGCACGCGGGTGCTGGCGGCGGTGGTGGTCGGTGTGGCCAAGGCGCCCGTCACGCCGTGCGGCGGCTGTCGCCAGAAGCTGCGCGAGTTCGCCGACGACGACACGCCGGTATGGTGTGCCGACCTGCGCGAGGTGCGCGGCCGCTACACGCTGGGCGAACTGCTGCCGGCGAGCTTTGGTCCGGCGCATCTTCCGTCGCCATGAACGCCATCGAAGCCAGTGCTGCGCGCATCCGCGCCAAGGGCCTCGCGCCCGAGCTGGCCGTCGTGCTCGGCTCCGGCTGGGACCGCGCGGCCGAACTCGTCGAGGCGCCGGAAGACATCCCCTATCCCGAGCTGCCCGCCTTCCCGGCGCTGAACGTCGCCGGCCATGCCGGCATCCTGCGGCTGGGCCGCATCGGCGGCCGCGCGGTCGCGCTCTTGCGCGGCCGCAAGCACGTCTACGAAAGCGGCGACGCGGCGGCCATGAAGGGCCCAATCCGCAGCCTGGCCGCCGCCGGCTGCCGCATCCTCGTGCTGACCAATGCCGCCGGCAGCCTGGACGCGAACATGGGCCCGGGCTCGCTGATGCTGATCGCCGATCATCTCAACATGGCCCAGCGCACGCCGCTGCACGACGAGCCCGGCTCGGACCGCTTCGTCGACATGAGCGATGCCTACGATCCGGCCTTGCGCGCGCAGGTCCGCGCCGCGGCCGCGCAGGCGGGCATCGCGCTGCACGAAGGCGTCTATGCCTGGGTGCTGGGCCCGCAGTTCGAGACCCCGGCCGAGATCCGCATGCTGCGCCTGCTGGGCGCGCAGGCCGTGGGCATGAGCACCGTGCCCGAAGCCATCCTGGCCCGCCACGCGGGCCTGAAGGTGCTGGCCTTCTCGATGCTCACCAACATGGCTGCGGGGCTCTCCGATGAAAGCCTGAGCCACGCCCACACCCTGCGCAACGCGCGCGCCGCCGACCAGGACGCATCGCGCCTGCTCGCAGCGGTCATTGCAGCGATCTGATCTGCTCTAGAGGATTCGACCCATGCGCATGCCATTCATCGTCGTCGCCGCCGCGCTGGCCCTGCTGGCCGGCTGCGCCACGGCGCCGGGCGAGCGCGCGCCGATCAAGCTGACCGTGCTGCACACCAACGACCACCACGGCCGCTTCTGGACCAATGCCGACGGCGAATACGGCATGGCCGCGCGCAAGACGCTCATCGACCGCCTGCGCGCCGAGGTGCGGGCCAGCGGCGGCTACACGCTGCTGCTCGACGGCGGCGACATCAACACCGGCGTGCCCGAGTCCGACCTGCAGGACGCCGAGCCCGACTTCAAGGGAATGAAGCTGCTCGGCTACGACGCCTCGGCGGTCGGCAACCACGAGTTCGACAAGCCGCCCGCGGTGCTGGACAAGCAGCGCCAGTGGGCCGGCTTTCCGCTGCTCTCGGCCAACATCTACAAGAACGGCCAGCGCATGTTCGAGCCCTACCGCGTGTTCGAGCGCGGCGGCTTGCGGATCGCGGTGCTGGGCCTGACCACCGACGACACGGCCAGGATGGTGATGCCCGCCAACATCGCGGGCATCGAATTCCGCAAGCCCATCGACGAGGCGGCCCAACTGCTGCCCGAGCTGCGCGCCAAGGCCGACATGGTGATCGCCGCCACCCACATGGGCCACTACACCGACGGCCGGCGCGGCGTCAACGCGCCGGGCGATGTGGAGATGGCGCGCGCCACCCGCGGGCTCGACCTGATCGTCGGCGGCCACAGCCAGAACCCGGTCTGCATGCTGCAGGAAAACCTGCGCAACGACGCCTACGTGCCCGGCACGCCCTGCGCGCCCGACCGTCAGAACGGCACCTGGATCGTGCAGGCGCACGAATGGGGCAAGTACGTGGGCCGGGCCGACTTCGAGGTGCGCCCGGGCCGGATCGAGTTGATCAAGTACCAGCTGATTCCGGTCAACCTCAAGCGCACTGTGGACGGCAAGAAGGTCGCGTATGAAGAGACCATTCCCGAGGACGCCGGCGTGCGCGCCTTCCTGCGGCCCTTCCAGGACAACGGGCAGGCGCAGCTGACGGTGCCGGTGGGCGAAGCGGCCGGCGTGTTCGACGGTGATCGCGAACGGGTGCGCAGGCAAGCCACCAATCTCGGCCGGCTGATCGCCCAGGCCATGCGCGACAAGACGGACGCCGATGTCGCGCTCATGAATTCGGGCGGGGTGCGCGATTCGCTGCCCGACGGCCGCATCACCTACCGCGACGTGCTCAAGGTCCAGCCTTTCGGCAATCAGGTGACCGTGGTACAGCTCACGGGCGCCGAGCTGCTGGGCTACCTCGAAGCCGCGGCCAGGATGACACCGGGCTCGGGCGGCTTCCCGCAGACGGCGGGCGTGCAGATGCTGATCGAAGGCGGACAGCTGAAGGATGCCAAGGTCAACGGCCAGCCCATCGACCCGCGGCGCGCGTACCGGCTGGCGATCAACAACTTCACTGCCACCGGCGGCGACGGCTATCCCAAGCTGGCGACGCATCCGGGCTACCTCAACACCGGCTTCGTCGATGCCGAGGTGCTGCGCGCCTACATCGCCGGCCGCAGCCCGCTCAAGGCCGCCGACTACGCACCGGGCGACGAGGTGTTAAGGAGATGATGTGGAAACCGACATGACACGCGACGCGCGCATTGCGCTGGCCTGCCTGGACCTGACCAGCCTCAACGACGGCGACGACGCGGCCGCCATCGATGCCTTGTGCGCCAAGGCGCAAGGGCCGGCCGGCCCGCCGGCGGCGCTGTGCGTGTGGCCGCGCTTCGTGGCGCAGGCCAGGGCCGCGCTGCCGGCATCGATCCGCGTCGCGGCCGTGGCCAACTTCCCCGACGGCGCGCTCGACAGCGAACGCGCCTTGCGCGAGACGCAGGCCATCCTCGCGGCCGGCGGCGACGAAGTGGACCTGGTCCTACCCTGGCGCGCTCTCGCCGCGGGTAATGCGGACAGCGCGGCGGCCCTGGTCGCGCAGGTGCGCGCGGCCTGCGCGGGCAAGACGCTCAAGCTCATCATCGAATCCGGCGAACTTCAGTCGCCAGAACTGATCCGCCAGGCCTGCCGCATCGGGCTCGATGCCGGAGTTGACTTCCTCAAGACCAGCACCGGCAAGACGGCCACGGGCGCGACGCCCGATGCCGCGCGCGCGATGCTCGAGACCATCGCCGGCCACGCGCGAAAAGATGAGGTCGGCTTCAAGGCCTCGGGCGGCGTGCGCACGGTGGCCGATGCGGCGATCTACATCGCGCTGGCGCGCGAGATGCTGGGCGAGTCGGCCATCGGACCGAAGCGGCTGCGCTTCGGCGCCAGCGGCCTGCTGGCCGACATCGAGTCGGTGTTGTTGCAGAAAGGCGCCGGCAAGCCATCCGTTCCCGGAGACTATTGATGCTGCTGCCGGCCGAGGTCATCCGCGCCAAGCGCGATCGCCATGCGCTCTCGCCGGCGCAGATCGAAGCTTTCGTGCGCGGCCTCACCGACGGCAGCTGGAGCGAAGGCCAGATCGCCGCGCTGGCGATGGCGATCCTGCTCAACGGCATGGACGATGGCGAATGCGTGGCACTGACCCGCGGCATGACGCATTCCGGCGAAGTGCTGCAATGGCCAGATGTGCCGGGCCCGGTGCTCGACAAGCATTCCACCGGCGGTGTGGGCGACAAGGTGAGCCTCATGCTGGCGCCGATCGTCGCGGCCTGCGGCGGCGTGGTGCCGATGATCTCCGGCCGCGGCCTGGGCCACACCGGCGGCACGCTGGACAAGCTCGAATCGCTGGCGGGCTACCGCGTCGAGCCGTCGCTTGATGCGCTGCTCGCCGTTCTGCGCGATGCCGGCTGCGCCATCGTCGGCGCCGGCCCCACGCTGGCACCCGCCGACAAGCGGCTCTACGCGATTCGCGACGTGACGGCCACGGTCGAATCGCTGCCCTTGATCACCGCCAGCATCCTCTCCAAGAAGCTCGCGGCCGGGCTCGAGGGACTGGTGCTCGACGTGAAGGTGGGCAACGGCGCCTTCATGCCGCGCCTGGACGGCGCGCGGGCGCTGGCCAAGAGCCTGGTCGACGTGGCGGCCGGCGCCGGCTTGCGCGCGGAGGCGCTGATCACCGACATGAACCAGGTGCTGGGCCGCAGCGCGGGCAATGCGCTCGAAGTGCGCGAAGCGATTGATTTCCTGATGGGCGACGAGCGCGAGCCGCGGCTGCTCGAAGTGACCCTGGCGCTCGCGGCGCGGCTGCTGCGCCTGGGCGGCCTCGCGGCCGACCTGCCCGAGGCCAGGGCCCACGCCATGCGCGCGCTCGACAGCGGCGCGGCCGCCGAGCGTTTCGCGCGCATGGTGTCGGGCCTGGGTGGTGCGAGCGACCTCGGGCAAGCAGTGCGCCAACTGCCGGAGGCGCCGGTGCAATGCGATCTGCCGGCACCGCAAGACGGCGTACTGGTGGCGGCGGACGTGCGCGCCATCGGCCTGGCCATCGTTGCCCTGGGCGGCGGCCGGCGCCGCGCCGAAGACCGCATCGATCCGCGCGTCGGGCTCACGCAGGTGCTGCCGCTGGGCAGCAAGGTACGCAAGGGCGAGCCGCTGGCGCGCGTGCATGCGGCCAGCCAGGCCGATGCCGAAGCGGCGATCGCGGCGCTGCAGGCGGCCATGCGCATCGAAGAAGACGGCACGCAAGGGTCGGCAGCGTCTGATGTGCCGGCCCCGGTGATCTGCGCGGAGATCACGCGGGCGCCGTAGCGCGCCCCATGCCTGGACTCAAGGCCGCAAAGCCTGCGTCAACTCCATCACCGACGACAAGCCCGCCGCGATGCGCGGCGCGAGGAAGGCGCCCATCTGCGGTATCAGCAGTTGCAGCATGCCGATGCCCGCGAGCAGCGTCAGCGGAAAGCCCACCGCGAAGATGCTGAACTGCGGCGAGGCGCGGTTCAGGATGCCCATCGCCAGGTTGAGCGTGAGCAGCGCCGTGACCAGCGGCAGCGCCAGCATCAGGCCGTTGGCGAAGATCTGGCCGGCGCCCGCGACGAGGAACATCCAGCCGCGCGCGGCCAGCGGCGCGTCGGCAATCGGCAGGGTCTGGAAGCTCTCGGCGAGCGCGGCGATCAGCAGCAGGTGGCCGTCGAGCGCGAGGAAGATCAGCATCGCCAGCATGTGCAGCAGGCGCGCGACCACCATGGTGGCGCCGCCGCTCATCGGATCGAAGAAGGACGCGAAGGACAGGCCCATCTGCAGGCCGATGTACTCGCCCGCCGCCAGCACGGCGGCGAACACCAGCCGCATCGCGAAGCCGATGGCGCCGCCGATGAGCACCTGCTGCACCAGGATCCAGACGCCGCCCGCGGACACCACCGGCACCGGCGGCATCGGCCCGATGGTGGGCGCGACGGCCACCGCGAGCAGGGCCGCGATCGCGACCTTGATCTGCCGCGGCACGCCCGGCTCCCCGAAGATCGGCGCGGTGCTGACCAGCGCCAGCATGCGCACGAAGGGCCAGAGGAAGGCCACCATCCAGGCGTTGAGTTCCCCCGAGGTGACCGAAAAGACCGGTGGCATTGCGCCTCTAGGTCACGAGCTGCGGAATGCTCGAGAACAGCGTGCGCATGTAGTCCACGATCTGGCCCAGCATCCAGGGCCCGGCGATCACCAGCACAGCGAACACCGCCAGCAGCTTCGGGATGAAGGACAGCGTGGCTTCGTTGATCTGCGTGGCGGCCTGGAAGATGCTGATGACCAGGCCGACCACCAGCGCCACCAGCAGCAGCGGCGCGCCGAGCAGCAGCGACACATGGATCGCCTGGCTGCCGATGGCCATGACGGATTCGGGCGTCATAGATAGAAACTCTCGGCCAGCGCACCGATCAGCAACTGCCAGCCGTCGGCCATGACGAAGAGCATCAGCTTGAAGGGCAGCGCGATGGAGGCGGGTGGCACCATCATCATGCCCATCGACATCAGCACGCTGGCCACCACGAGGTCGATGATGAGGAAGGGGATGAAGATGGTGAAGCCGATCTGGAACGCGGTCTTCAGCTCGCTGATCACGAAGGAGGGCAAGAGGATGCGCAGCGGCACTTCCTCAGGCCCTTCCATCGCCGGCACCTTGGCCAGCTGCGCGAAGAGCGCGAGGTCGTTCTCGCGGGTCTGCTTCAGCATGAAGGTCTTGAAGGGGCCGATGCCGCGTTCGAGCGCGCGCTCGGCGCTGATCTTGTTTTCGGAGAAGGGCTTGTAGGCCTCGTTGTAGACCTTGTCGAAGACCGGCGACATCACGAAGAAGGTCAGGAAGAGCGACAGGCCCACCAGGATCTGGTTGGGCGGCGACGATTGCGTGCCGATGGCGGTGCGCAGCAAGCCCAGCACGATGAGGATGCGCGTGAAGCTGGTCATGCACAGCAAGAGCGCCGGCAGGAAGGACAGCGAGGTCAGCAGCACCAGCGTCTGCACGCTCAGCGACCAGGTCTGGCTGCCGCCCGGGCCGGGCGTGCTCACGAGGCCGGGCAGGCCCTGCGCCCAGGCGGCGATCGGCAGTGCAGGCAGCACGAGCGCCAGCAGCAGGCCCGCGCGGCGCAGGCAGCGACGACGGTGGCCCTGCATCATTCGCCCGGCCGCGGCCTGACGCCGAGCGATTCGCGCAGCTTCTGCGCGAACAGGCCGAGCGCCTGGGAGGTTCTCGCATCCAGCGGCGTGGCCGCCGGCGCCGAGGCCACGGCTTGCGCCGGCAGCGTGTGCAGGGTGTTGATCTGGCTGGCCGTGACGCCCAGCACGAGCCAGGTCGCACCCACTTCCACCACCACCACGCGCTCGCGCTGGCCGACCATGGAGCTCGACACCACCTTCACGAGATTGCCGCCGCCGAAGCGCTGCAGGCCGAAGCGGCGTGCCATCCATGCGCACGCAAAAATCAGCGCGAGCACCACCAGCATGCCGAAGCCGGCCTGCAGCAGGCCGGAGGTGCCGACTGCCGGCGCGGCCTCGGCGGCGGGTGTCGGCACGGTGGGCAGCGCCGCGCGCGCCGGCAGCGTGCATGCCCACGCAAGAAGAGAGGCCGCGGCCCGCAGCGGTCGCCTGCAAGGAATCATGAGCGGCTGAGCTTCTGCATGCGCTCGGAGGGCGTGACGATGTCGGTCAGACGGATGCCGTACTTCTCGTTCACCACCACCACCTCGCCCTGCGCGATCAGGTAGCCGTTGATCAGCACGTCCAGCGGCTGGCCGGCCAGGCCGTCGAGCTCGACCACCGAACCCTGCGAGAGCTGCAGCAGGTTCTTGATGGTGATGCGCGTGCGGCCGATCTCGGCCGTGAGCTGCACCGGCACATCGAGGATGCGTTCGATGTCGACCGGCGAGCTGTGGGCCGTCGGCGCGTTCTGGATCGGCTGGAAGACCTGTGCGCCGGCCGGCGCCGCCACGGGTGCGGGTGCGGCGGCCTGCAGGGGCGCGGGCGCGGAGGCCGCGGTCTGCTCGGCCAGCGCGCTGGCCCAGTCGTCCGCATCGCTGCTGGAAGGAGTGTTGTCAGTCATGGTCGTTCTTCAGATCGCTGTCTTGGTGGGAGATCATCTGTTGCACGCGCAGCGCATAGCGTTCATTCGAGACGCCGAAGCCGCACTCCATCACCGGAATGCCGTCGACGCGCGCGACGACAGAGCTCGGCAGCTCGATCGGCAGCACGTCGCCGACCTGCAGCTTCATCAGCTCGCCGATGGTCGAGGGGATGGTCACGAAGTCGGCGCTGAGCTCGACGTCGGCGCTCTGCATCTGCTGCGACATCTGCTTGACCCAGCGCTTGTCGACCTCGATCTCGTCCTGCACCGGGTTGGACAGCAGGTCGCGGATCGGCTCGATCATCGAGTAGGGGATGCACACGTGCACGAAGCCGCCGACCGGGCCGAACTCGACCTGCAGCGTGGTGGTGATCACCACCTCGTTGGGCGCGACGATGTTGGCCAGCTTGCCGTGCATCTCGGCGCGCACGTAGTCGAAGGCGAGCGGAAATACCGGCTGCCAGGCGTCGCCGTAGCACTGCAGCGTGAGGTTCAGCAGGCGCTTGATGATGCGCTGCTCGGTGCGCGTGAAGTCGCGCCCTTCCACGCGCACGTGGTAGCGGCCATCGCTGCCGAACAGGTTGTCCACCACCAGGAACACCAGCTTCGGATCGAACACGATCAGTGCCGTGCCGCGCAGCGGCTTGAAGTGCAGCATGTTGATGTTGGTCGGCACCGGCAGGTGGCGCACGAACTCGCCGTACTGCTGGATCTGCACCGGCCCGACCGAGATGTCGGCGCTGCGCCGCATGAAGTTCAGCAAGGAGCTGCGCAGATGGCGCGCGAAACGCTCGTTGATGACCTCCAGCGTGTGCATGCGGCTGCGCACCACGCGGTCGGGCGCACCGAGGTCGTAGGCCGGCAGGCCGTCGGTGGCCGGCGTGGGCGCGCGGGTCTGGTCGACGGCTCCGCCGGTGACGCCTTGCAGCAGCGCATCGACCTCGTCCTGCGAGAGCACCTGTTCATAGGCCATGCCAGGAGACCCTTACTGCACCACGAAGGTGTTGAAGGAAACGCTGGAGATGTCCTGCGCGGGCAGGTTGGGACCGAGCGGCTTGTTGAGCTCGGCGCGGATCTCTTCGGCCAGCCGGGCCTTGTCCTGCGTGGACAGCAGCGATTCGGGCTGGCGGTTCGACAGCAGCAGCAGCAGCCGGCTGCGCAGCTCGGGCATGGATTCGACGATCTGCGTCTTGGCCTGCTCGTCGCGCACCTTGAGCGCCATGCCGATGTGCAGGAAGCGCCCGCGGCCTTCGGACTGCACGTTGACGGTCAGCGGTTCGAGCGTGACGAAGATGGGCTTCTGCGGCACCGGCGCGGCGGCTTCGCGTGCGAAGAGGTTGCTGCGGCTCAAGGCATAACCGCCGCCGCCGAGGGCGCACAGGCCGACGGCGATCAGCAGCCCGATCAGCAGCTTCGACGAGCGCGGCGCGGAGGGAGCGACTTGGGTGAGTGAGGGACTGGTGGCCATGGGTGGGAGCTGCTGCAAAACGATTCGGTCTATTCTTGGCCGGCGCACGCGCAAGCGAAGCGCCGATCAAGCGGGGGAAAGGGCCTCAGATCTCGCGTTTCAGGCGAAGGTATCGAGTCCGGCGCTGCCGGTACTGCGCGCGGCCACAGGCATGCGAGGCGCAACGGCATCGGTGCCCGTGTCCGCGCGCCCGGGATACGCCGCCTGCCGCGAGGACGAGGGCTGCTGCTGCGGCTGGCCGAAGCCGTCGCCTTGTCCGGCCCAGGGCCGCGACTCGGCACCGACCGAGGTCTGGCCCAGGCTGATGCCCTGCTCGGCGAGCGTGCTGCGCAATTGCGGCAGCGCGGCCTCGACGGCCTTGCGAACGGATTCATGGGCCGACACGAACATGGCCTGCGCCTGGTTGTCGCCGAGACTGAGCGTGACCTTGAGCGGGCCGAGGCCGGCCGGGTTGAGGTTGAGCTCGGCCACCTGATGGCCGCCGGTGCTCATGCGCAGCATCTGCTGGCCGATGGCCGGGCCCCATTCGTCGCTGCCGACCGGCGGTGCGACGGTCAACACGGGTGTGGGGCTGGCGGGTGCGCTGGCGCGCTCCACCGCCTGCGGCATGAAAGACGTCGATGTGGGGACCACAGTCGGGGACGCCGGGCTCTGCGCTGCGGCTGCATCGGCACGCTCGGTGCTCGTCGCGGCAGCCGGCACCGTCTTCGTCTCGTCGATGGAGGGCAGCGCGGGCGATGCCTTGGCCTGCTGTTGCGCGGCCGTGCCGGCGGCCGGGGCTTTCGCCGAGGGGAGGGCGCTTGCGGCCTGCGGCGGCGGTGTTGCAGCGACGGCTGCCGGCGCGGCGGCGTCGGCAACGCTCGCATCCGCTGCCACGGGCACCGACTTGGCGGTGTTGGCCTGTGCCGCAGCCGCTTGTGCAGGAAGCGTTTTCGCCTCCGGGCCTGCGTCTTGCGTTGCGGGGAGGGTCTTGGCTGCTGCTTCGGTGCCGGCTTCGGTCAGGGCGGTCGCCGGCGGCGTCTGCGCAAGCAAGGGGTCTTGGGCAACATCCGTTGCCATCGACACCTCTGCCTTGGCTTCGCTCGGCAGGCCGGCGGCGGGCGTCGCCACGGCCGTCGGTTGAGCCGCGACCGGCGCGGGCGCGAACAGCGCGAAGGCCAGCAGATCGGAGACGAGCTCGTCCTTCTTGTCCGCGCCGCGCTCCGGCTTCGGAAGCGCAGCGGCCGCCTCGGCAGGCGCTGCGTCCGGCGATGCCTCGGACTTCCGCGCACCGGCGGCGCGCGAGCGCTCGAGCACCTCGCCGAAGCGCTGTCCCTGCGGCTCGTCGGCCGGGCGGCCGCGCGGGCCGGAGGATGTGAGCGGCTGGCTGGGCGCGGCCGGGCCGGCAGAGGGAGCGATGAAGGTGGACATGGCGGTTCCAGGTAGATGAGATCAGGGGCTCGAATGCGCCGCGCGGTCGATGAACTTGCGCGCCGCGCGCTCGTCGCTGTCGCGCTGTTCGCGCTTGGCCTGCACCATCGCTTCCTGGCGACGCAGGCGGTCGGCCAGGGTGTCGAAGGAGTTGAGGCGGCGCGCATGGTGCTGCCAGTCGCCGCGGCCATGGTCGAGCCGGACATTCGTCTGGACGGCGATGGCGCGTTGCTGCTCGATGGCGCCGTCGAGCGTGCTGAGGAAGTTGCGGTAGTTGCGCCACTGCGAGGCGGGCAGGCCGCTCTCCATCAGCAGCTGAAGCTGGTGGCTGTAGTCCTGGCGGTATTGCAGCAGCAGGTCCAGCTTCTGGTGCGCGCTGACCTGCGCGCTCTGCAAGGCACCCAGGCGCCGCGCGGCCTCTTCCTTCTGCGTGCGGGCCAGTTCGGTCAGGGTGTCGAGGGGGAGCTTCTTGGACATAACAGGTCCTATTTGCTTTCGAACAAACCGGTGATGTGCGCGATCGAGCCCGCGTAGTCGGCGCGCTCGTGCATCGCCTGCTGCAGGAAGGCTTCGATCTTGGGATACATCGCGATCGCCTGGTCCAGCTGCAGGTCGTGGCCGGCCGCATAGGCGCCGACGCTGATCAGGTCGCGGTTGCGCTGGTAGCGCGAGAGCATCTGCTTGAAGCGGCGCACGGTCTCGAACTGCGAGGGCGGAATCAGCGCGGTCATCGCGCGGCTGATGGAAGCCTCGATGTCGATGGCCGGGTAGTGGCCGGCCTCGGCCAGCGTGCGCGAGAGCACCACGTGGCCGTCGAGGATGGCGCGCGCCGAATCGGCGATCGGGTCCTGCTGGTCGTCGCCTTCGGACAGCACGGTGTAGAAGGCGGTGATGGATCCGCCGCGGCCTTGTGCATCGCGCGCGCCGTTGCCGGCACGCTCCACCAGCGCAGGCAGCTTCGCGAACACCGAAGGCGGGTAGCCCTTGGTGGCCGGCGGCTCGCCCACGGCCAGCGCGATCTCGCGCTGCGCCATCGCGTAGCGGGTGAGCGAATCCATGATCAAGAGCACGTCCTTGCCCTGGTCGCGGAAGTACTCGGCCAGGCAGGTCGCATAGGCCGCGCCCTGCAGGCGCAAGAGCGGCGAGTTGTCGGCCGGCGCGGCGACCACCACCGCGCGGGCCAGGCCTTCCTCGCCCAGCGTGTTCTCGATGAAGTCCTTCACCTCGCGGCCGCGTTCGCCGATCAGGCCGACCACGATCACCTCGGCGCTGGTGTAGCGCGCCATCATCCCGAGCAGCACGCTCTTGCCCACACCGGAGCCCGCGAACAGGCCCATGCGCTGGCCGCGGCCGACGGTGAGCATGGCGTTGATGGCGCGCACGCCGACGTCGAGCACCGAGTCGATGGGCGCGCGCGAGAGCGGATTGACCGGCGGCGAGGAGAGCGGCACCTTGCGGGCGATGTCGAGCGGGCCGAGCCCGTCGAGCGGGCGACCGGCCGCATCGACCACGCGGCCGAGCATGCCTTCGCCGACCGGCAGCCGCTTGGTGTGCGAATCGCCGCCGGCGCCGGGCCCGCCCGTGCCGGGCCGCGCGAAGACGCGCGCACCGGGCAAGAGGCCCGCCACTTCGCTCTGCGGCATCAGGAACAGGCGATCGCCGGCGAAGCCCACCACCTCGGCTTCGGCATGGCGCTGCGGATAGCCGGGCGGCAGCTCGATTAGGCAGTCGCTGCCCACGGGCAGCTGCAGGCCCACGGCTTCGAGCACCAGGCCCACCGCGCGGGTCAGTCGGCCCGAGTGGGTGGTGGTCGTGCAGTGGCTGACCTCGCTGCGAGCCTGGGCCAGCATGCCGCGCCAGGATTGCAGATGGGGGTTGGGTGCGAGCGTCGACATCAGATGTCCAGCGCATCCACATCGCGGTGCAATGCGGCAGTCACGCTCTTCCAGCGGGTTTCGAGGCTGGCATCCATCTCGCCGCTGGCGGACTGGACGCGGCAGCCGCCGCGCGCCAGCGTGTCGTCGGCGCGCACCTGCCAGCCGGCGATCTGCAGTTCGTTGCCCAGGCTGTTCTTGACCAGCGCCACGTCCTCGGGATGCAGCAGCAGGCGCGGCTCGCCCTGCAGCGCAGGCTCGGCATGCAGCAGGTCCTGCACCAGCGGCAGCACCCATTCGGGCTCGGCGCGCAAGGTGCGGTGCACCACCTGGCGGGCCACGTCGAGCGCGAGCGTGAGAATGGCATCGGCCAGTTCGCTCTCGGCGCGGCGCAGTGCGTCCGGCAGCGTGGCGGCCAGCGCGCGCAGCTGCTCGGCATGCGCGCTGGCGGCGGCCAGGCCCGAGGCCAGGCCGGCAGTGCGGCCCTCGGCATGGCCCTGTGCCCAGCCTTCGCGGCGGCCTTCGGCTTCGCCCGCGGCGCGCGCTTCGAGGCGCAGGCGTTCGAGTTCGGCGTCGCGCGCCAGCGCCGCGGGATCGATGCGCTGCGCGTTGGCGGCTTCGACAACGTGCTGCGGCGGCGCAGCGTCTTCATCCAGCGTGCCCATTTCCCAGCGCTGCCAGGCGGAGAGCACCGGCTTGGACGGCGTGGCCGGCCGCGTTGGCGCATAGGCTGCGGACAGCCGTGCACGGGCGCCGAAGGAGGAGTGGCTAGACGAAGTCATCGGTTCCCGGCGCAGCGACTGTGATCTCGCCCGAATCGGCGAGGCGGCGCACCACCTGCAGGATGGCCTTCTGCTCGGCTTCGACCTGCGAGACCCGCACCGGGCCGCGCAGCTCGATGTCCTCGCGCAGCGTCTCGGCGGCGCGCTGCGACATGTTCCGCAGGAACTTGTCGCGCAGCTCCTGCGCCGAGCCCTTGAGCGCGACGATGAGCGAATCGGATTCGATGTCCTTGAGCAGGCGCTGGATGAAGCGGTCCTCGAGATCGAGCAGGTTCTCGAACACGAACATCTCTTCGAGGATGCGCTGCGCGAGGGCCTCGTCGTGCTCGCGCACGTGGGCGATGGCCTCGTCTTCCTGCGCGCTGTTCATGAGGTTGACGATCTCGGCGGCGGTGCGCACACCGCCAAGGCGGCTGCGCTTCAGGCCTTCGCCGGAGAGCATCTCGGTCAGCACGTCGGTCAGCTCGGCCAGCGCCGCCGGCTGCACGCCGCCGAAGGTGGCCACGCGCATGATCACGTCGTGGCGCAGGCGCACGGGCAGCTTCTCCAGCACTTCCGAAGCTTTCTTGCGGTCCAGGTGCACCAAGAGCGTGGCGAGGATCTGCGGATGCTCGTCGCGGATCAGTTCCACCACTTCGCCGGCCTCGAGATCGTTGAGCCGTTCGATGCCGCCGTGCGGCTCGTCGGGCTGCAGGATGTCTTCGAGCAGGTTGCTGGCGCGGTCGTCGCCCAGCGCCTTGCGCAGCACTGCGCGGATGTAGCTGCCCGAACCCAGGTGCAGGGCCGAGAGCTGCTCGGTCTCCATGCGGAACTCGGACAGCACGGCCGCCAGCTCTTCCTTGGACACCTGGCTCAGCTTGGCCATCGCGACGCCCAGCGCCTGTACCTCGGTGGTGGGCAGGTGGTGCAGCGTGGCGGCGGCACGGTCCTCGCCCAGCGACATCAGCAGGATCGCGGCCTTGCGGGTTCCCAAGTTGATATTGCTCATGGGTTCATCCAATGCTTGATCAGCGTGGCCACCAGCCGCGGATCGCTGTCGGCGGTCTGGTGGGCGTAGTCGAGGTCGGCCTTCTGGCGCTCGGCTTCGCGCTGGCGTGCGCTTTCCTGCGCGGAGCCGGCGTCGTCGGGATCGCCGCCGGCGGCCATGGCCTTCTGTGCCGGTTCGGCGGAAGCGGGCGCTGCCGGCGGTGCCAGGTGCTTGCGCAGCAGCGGCCGCAGCACGGCGAACCAGGCGAAGAGGGCGAGGGCGGCGAGCAGCAGGTACTGCCCGACGGTCTTGGCGAGCTCGATGTTCTCGGGGTCGCGCCAGTTCGGCACGTCCCGTGCCGCTTCATCGTGGCCCTCGCGGGCGAAGGCGCTGTTGACCACGTTGAGCGAGTCGCCGCGCTCGTGGCTGTAGCCCATGGCTTCCTTGACCAGGTTGCGGATCTGCTCGATCTCTGCCGGCGCGAGCGCGCGCGCGCCGGCCTTGCCGTCCGCGCCCTCGCGGTTGTTCACGACCACCGCCACCGACAGGCGCTTGACCGCGCCCGCGCCCTGCTGCACATGGCGGATCGAGCGGTCGAGCTCGTAGTTGGTCGTCGTGTCCTTGCGCAGGCTGGAGGGCGCGCCGGGCGCCGTGCTGGTGGCCGTCGTGGTCGTCGATGCGGCCGCGGGCGGCGTCGCGGCGATGCCGGGCCGCGGCGCTGTGATCGGCGCGTTCGGCGTAGTCGGCGGCTGGTTCGACAGCGCGCCCGGCACGCCGCCCGGGGGCGTCGCGCCGTGCTGGCTCGATTCGCTCGATTGCTGGCTGCGGACCGCGGCATTGCGCGGATCCTGGTTGGGGCTGTATTTCTCGTCGGTGCGTTCGACCACCGAGAAGTCGATGTCGGCCGCGACCTGCGCCCGCACATTGCTCGCGCCGACGATGGGCTGCAGGATGGCCTCGATGCGGCGGATGTAGCCCTGCTCGATCTCCTGCGCGTACTTGAGCTGGCTCACGTCCAGGCCGCGCGCGCCGGCATTGGCCGCCGACAGCAGGTTGCCGCGCTGGTCGACCACCGTCACACTCTTGGCGTCGAGCTCAGGCACGCTGCTGGAGATCATGTGGACGATGGCGCTGACCTGGCCTTCGTCGATGCTGCGGCCGCGGTGCAGGCTAAGCACCA
This sequence comes from Variovorax sp. LjRoot175, assembly GCF_964253805.1. NCBI lineage: Bacteria > Pseudomonadati > Pseudomonadota > Betaproteobacteria > Burkholderiales > Comamonadaceae > Variovorax > Variovorax sp. LjRoot175. The sequence continues at coordinate 1,699,611 of NZ_CAXURY020000001.1, forward strand.
CCGAGGCGGAAGGCTTCTTCTGGTCGCGCACGAAGAGCGAGGGCTTGGGCAGCGCCAGGTGCACGCGCGCCGACTCGACCGTGGCTATCGACTCGATCGAGCGCGCGAGCTCGCCTTCGAGCCCGCGCTGGTAGTTGACCTGTTCGGCGAACTGGCTGGTGCCGAACTTCTGGTTGTCCATCAGTTCGAAGCCGACGCCGCCGCCCTTGGGCAGGCCCTGGGCCGCGAGCTTGAGGCGCACTTCAGGCACCTTGTCGCCGGCGATCAGGATCGCGCCGCCGCCTTCGGCGAACTTGTAGGGCACGTTCATCTGCGTGAGCGACGCGATGATCGCGCCGCCGTCGCGGTCCGAGACGTTGGTGTAGAGCACCTTGTAGTCGGGTGCGCGGCTCCAGAGCATGAAGGCCGCGGCGGCCGCGACCACCGCGGCGGCGCCGACGATCAGCGGCAGCTTCGGCTGCGCGCGCATCCGTTCCATGAGAGGCGGGAGGGCCGGCGCCGTTGGCGCGGCGCCCGCGGGCGCCGTCGCACTCATGTGCGCGCCTCCGGCGCGGCCGGCCGCGCCGGATTCATGGAGAGGAAAGAGAGTCGTCGATGTGGAGGAGTCATGCCGCAGGGCCGTTGATGTCGTCAGCAGGCTTTCTTGTTCGCAGTCGATTCTCGGCAGCCGGTGCGGATTCGATTGGTCGAACAACCGCGGGTTTTGCCGTCAGTTGGGCGCATCTGCCGGCAGCCTTGGCTGATACGCTGAAAACACGCGGGAGTGCCTTGGCGCTTTCTTTGTCAATACGGAAGTTCTAGAAGAGAAAAGGTTTGCTCATGTCGATTGCCGCCATCGAGTCCGTCCTGCAGCAGATGCGGGTCACCGCGCTCCAGTCCGGCTTCACGCCGCCCGCCGCCGAGGCGGCCCAGCCGGGCGGCTTCGCAGCCGAACTCCGGCGCTCGCTCGACAACATCAGCACGGCGCAGACCAAGGCTTACGGCCAGGCCGAGGCCTTCGAGCTGGGGCGTCCGGGCGTGGCGCTCAACGATGTCATGGTCGACCTGCAGAAGGCCAACGTGGCTTTCCAGACCGGGCTGCAGGTGCGCAACCGGCTGGTGGCCGCCTATCAGGAAGTGATGAACCTGCCCGCTTGAGCCCTGAAGGTTGTGGAAAGGGCCGCGCGCATCTTTTTGGCGCACCGGCCTAAATGTTTGGAAAGCCCTGCCGATAACTAATCCAACGATGGCTTGAGTCTCACGGTGGGAAGCGGGTCCAGCGTTGCGGCCATTGGCCGAAGTCCACAACCTTTGTCTACAGGAGTCGAACATGGCGCAAGTCATCAACACCAATAGTCTCTCGCTGCTCACGCAGAACAACCTCAACGCGTCGCAGTCGTCGTTGAACACCGCGATCCAGCGCCTGTCTTCGGGCCTGCGGATCAACGGTGCCAAGGACGACGCGGCCGGCCAGGCGATCGCCAACCGCTTCACGGCGAACATCAAGGGCCTGTCGCAAGCCCAGCGCAATGCCAACGACGGCATCTCGCTGGCGCAAACGACGGAAGGCGCACTGAAGGAAGTGAACAACAACCTGCAGCGCGTTCGCGAACTCGCCGTGCAAGCCGCCAACGGCAGCAACTCGGCCAGCGACCTGAAGTCGATCCAGGACGAAATCACCCAGCGCATGAGCGAAATCGACCGTGTCTCGGCACAGACCGATTTCAACGGCGTGAAGGTTCTGTCGGCCGGCGCGAAGCCGCTGACCGTGCAAGTCGGTGCCAACGACGGCGAAACCATCAAGATCGACCTCAAGCAGATCGACTCGACGACGCTCGGCCTCGGCGGCTTCTCGGTGAGCAACAACGCTCTCCCCGTGAGCGAGGCCATCACGCAGACCAACCTGGCTGCCACGCCTGCCGCTGTCGATCTGAGCGCTGCTGCCACGTCCCTGGGCGTCGCTGCGAGCTCGTTGAGCCTGCACAACGTGAAGGACGCCACCGGCGCCGCCACGGCCAACTTCGTGGTCAAGTCGGGTGACAGCTTCTATGCCGCCTCGGTCGCCGACGCCACCGGCGCCGTGACGCTGAACGTCGCCGACATCGACTTCACCGATCCGTCCAACGGCGTGACCGCTGCCGTGACGCTGGCCGACCAGCTCGTCAAGGTCGGTGTCGATTCCACCGGCGCCACCACCGCCTACGTGGCCGTGCAAGGCAAGAACTTCAGCGTCGGCGCAGGCGCGCTGGCCAACGGCGGTGCAGGCGGGACCGACTTCGACAACACCGCCACCGACATCGTGCTGAGCGGCGCCGGCGCCACGGCCGAATTCACGGGTGCGGCTTCGGTCGACCCGATGAAGAAGCTCGACGCAGCGCTCAAGATGGTCGACGACCTGCGCAGCTCGCTGGGTGCGGTGCAGAACCGTTTCGACTCGACGATCGCCAACCTCGGCACCACGGTGACCAACCTGTCTTCTTCGCGTTCGCGCATCGAAGACGCCGACTACGCGACCGAAGTGTCGAACATGACCCGCGCGCAGATCCTCCAGCAAGCCGGTACCTCGGTGCTGGCCCAGGCCAACCAGACCACGCAAAACGTGCTGTCCCTCCTGCGTTAATCGAAGAAGGAACCATCGCAGGCGTCCGGGCGAAAGCCCGACAGCGCCTGCGCTGCTCTCTGCGGCCTGGTCCTGGCCAGGCCGCAGACGACAGCGAAGCAAGCAACCAAAGGTGAAGACCATGTCGATCCCCGTAGCTCCGGCAGCAGACAACGGCCAGTGGTGGGTGCAGATGCTCTCGGGCCGGCCGATCGGCGCGGGCGCAGCGGCATCGCCGGAGGGCGCGACCACCGCGGCCGATGCCGTGGAGGCCGCGACGCCGACGCAGGTCGAACAGGCGGTGCGCGAGGTCAATGCCTCGCTGCAGAGCCGCTCGGTCGGCCTGCAGTTCGAGGTGGACCAGGACACCGACAAGGTCATCGTCAAGGTGGTCGACCGGGCGAGCGGCGAAGTCATTCGCCAGATCCCGACCGAGGAAGTGGTGCGCATCGCCAAGGCGCTGGGCAAGGCGCCCGGCCTGCTGGTGAGCCAGTCGGCTTGATATGAACCACCCCCAGGCTTGCCCACTTCGTGTGGCCTCCAACCCCCTCACCGGGGGCAACACCAGCGGCCCGGCAAAGCCGGTTCCGCGGTGTTCCCCGAAGGGGCCTGGCTTCGCCGGCCGCGGGTTCGGCCATCGTGGGCCACAGGCATGCGTTTGTCGCACTCACTAGAAACAGGAATTCATTCATGGCATCGATCAGCAGTCTCGGCATCGGCTCCAACCTCGAACTGAGCAGCCTGCTCACCAACCTCGAAACGGCGGAGAGCCAGCCGCTGGTGCTGCTGCAGCAGCGCCAGGTCAGCTACACGAGCAAGCTGTCGGCCTACGGCCAGCTGCAGAGCGCGCTCGGCACGCTGCAGACGGCGGCCAAGAAGCTGTCGGACCCGGCCTTCTTCCTGGGCGTGAAAGCCACCTCCAGCGCCACTGACGTGATGTCCGCGAGTGCCGGCAACACGGCAGCGGCCGGCATCTACAACATCAACGTCACCCAGCTCGCGCAGGCGCAGTCGGTGGTGGCGGCCGGGCAGGCGAGCGCCAAGACGGCCATCGGCACCGGCACCATCACGATCGACTTCGGCACCATCGCCGGCGGCAGCTACGACGCGGCGAGCGGCAAGTACACGGGCGCGGGCTTCACGCCGGACGCGAGCCGCACGGCAGTGCCGATCACCATCGATGCGGCGCACAACACGCTCGAGGGCATCCGCGACGCGGTCAACGCCGCCAAGGCCGGCGTGACGGCGAGCATCGTGAACGACGGCAGCGGCACGCCCAACCGGCTGGTGCTGACATCGACCGAGACCGGCAAGGCCTCGAGCATGCGCGTCTCCGTGGCCGGCGACGCGGCGCTGGCGAACCTGCTGAACCATGATCCGGCAGGCACGCAGAACCTGCAGCAGACGGTGCAGGCGCAGAACGCCGAGCTCACGGTCAACGGCATCGCCGTCACGAGCGCGAGCAACACCGTGAAGGAGTCGATCCAGGGCACGACGCTGACCGTGCTGAAGACCGGCACCAGCACGCTGAGCGTGGCGCGCGACACGGCCTCGGTCGAGACGGCGATCAACGATTTCGTCAAGGCCTACAACGCCCTGCAGAGCACGGCCAGCACGCTGACCACCTTCGACACCGACAAGAAGACGGCCGCAGCATTGGTCGGCGATTCGACCTTGCGCAATCTCCAGACCAGCATCCGCAACACGCTCACCTCGCCGCAGGCCGGCGGTACGGGCGACCTGACGATGCTGTCGCAGATCGGCGTGAGCTTCCAGAAGGACGGCACCATGAGCGTCGACTCGGACAAGCTCAAGAGCGCGCTCGCCACCAACCTGGACGGCGTCTCCAAGCTCTTCTCGAGCGCGACCAGCAGCACCACCGGCTACGGCAAGCAGCTCGACGCGCTGGTGACCAAGGCCACTTCCACCGGCGGCGTGCTCAAGGTGGCGACCGACGGCATCAACACCTCGCTCAAGCAGCTCGACGAGCAGTACACCGACATGCAGGCGCGCGTGGATGCCAAGGTCGAGTACTACCGCGCGCAGTTCACCCAACTGGATCTGCTGGTCAGCAAGATGAACAGCACCAGCAGCTACCTCACGCAGCAGTTCGCGAGCATGAGCAGCGACAACTAAGCCCCACGCGGAGCAGCGCATGTACACACCCCACACCTTCAGAACCGGCGCCAACGCCTATGCACGCCTCGGCGTGGAAACGCAAGCGATGAGCGCGTCGCCGCACCAGCTCATCTGCATGTTGTTCGACGGCGCCGTCACGGCCATCGGCATGGCGCGGCACCACATGGCGAGCGGCGATGTCGCGGCCAAGGGCAACGCGATCTCCAAGGCGGTCGGCATCGTCGACAACGGCCTCAAGGCCAGCCTCGACGCCAAGGCGGCCGGGGCGGCCGGCGAGGGCCTGGTCGCCAATCTGTCGGCGCTCTACGACTACGTCATCCGGCGCCTGCTGCAGGCCAACCTGCACAACGATGCGCAAGCGCTCGACGAAGCCGAGGCGCTGCTCGAGAACATCGCCTCCGCATGGCGCGAGATCGATGGCGTTGCCGCCGGCCACTGAATACGAATCGAAGAAAGAAGAGACATGGCCGCCCGCAGTGAAATCGTCCATTGCTACGTGCAACTCGCCTCGACCACGTCGCTGATGGCGGCGCTGGCGCGGGCCAAGGAGTGGGACCGCCTTCCGGCCCTGGAAGAGCAGTGCGCGACGGTGGTCGAGCGATTGAAGCAGATCGGCCCCACGGAAGCGCTGGAACCCGCGCAGCTCGACCAGGCGCAGCGCCTGATGGAGCGCATCCGCGCCGACCAGGATGAAGTGCGTCGGCTGGTCAAGCCGCAGCTCGAACGCCTCGTCGCCACGATGGCCCGGCTGCAGAAGCAGGGCGAGCTTGACAAAGCCTACGGGCTGCCGCGCTGAACGGTATATCGCTGCCATGAACAGACTTTCCGGCCTGGTCGATACGCTGCTGAGCGCAAAGCTCGCGCCGCGGCTGGAACTGCTCGCGCTGCAGCAGAGCCAGGTCGGGACGGATGCGGCCACGGGGCCCGTGGTGGGGGTGCGGGAGGTCGTCAACGACATTCGCCTGCCGCCCGAGATGGCCCTGGGCCGGCACGCGCCGACCGCGGGCGCAGCGGCAGTGCCAGGCCAGTCCGCTCCAGGCCAGCCCGATGCGGCCGGGCCGGCCGCCGCGCGGTTGTCGGTGGCGGCGCGCGTCATCGGCGCCTTGCTGGCGGAGTTTGCCGACGCCGGCCCGCTGCGGGGGGCATCGCCGATGTGGCCGTCCTCGCAGCAGCAGCCTTCGGCCGCCGCGCTCGCCGGCACGCTGGCGCAGACCGTGAACGCGAGCGGCCTGTTCTACGAATCGCATTTGCGCGAGTTCGCAGTCGGCACCCGCACGCTGGCGCAGCTGGCGCAGGAGCCGCAAGCGCGCTGGGCGCCTGTAAGGAGCGCGGGGCCCGAGACCGCCGCCCAACCCCTTGCTACCGCCACAGCCATCGCGGCCGAGACGCTGAAGCCGGTGCTGCCGGCGGCCGGCGCGCCCGGTGCGTCGCGCTCGCCCGCCGAGGCCGGCGCGAGCGATGGTGCGCTGCCGCCGCGCGCACCGGCGCCTCAGGTTCACGCCGAGACCGTCGCGCCTGCGGCCGATGCCGCGCGCGTGCAGGCGGCCTATCGCCGGGGCGAGGCGGCACCGTCCGCCGCACCACCGGAGGCGCCGCCTGTGCCGCGTGCGGAAGAGGCGACGCTGCGCCATGCCGCCGCGGCACCGGTTCAGGCGCTGCCTGCCGGCGAAGTGATCCACCCGCAAGCCGCGACCGTGGTGCACCAGCAGCTCGACCTGCTGGCCACGGCGGTGTTCCGCTGGAGCGGTCAGGCGTGGCCGGAGGTCCCGATGACGTGGTCGATCCAGGAAGAGGATGCAAAGCCGCAGGGCGATGCGCCTCATGAACCCGCTGCGCGAAGCTGGACCACCACGGTCTCGCTGGGCTTGCCCCGGCTGGGCGCCGTGGACTTGCGCCTGAGCCTCACCGGCTCCCAGATCCAGGCGCAGTTGGCGGCCGGCGAGGCGAGCACCGCAGCGCGCCTGCGCGCCGACAGCAACCGGCTGGTGCAGCGTTTCGAGGCCGCGGGCCTGCGGCTGCAGGAACTGCAGATCGCCGCGAAGGACAAGGCATGAGACGCCGGGCCGCTCCCAAGTCGAATAGCACCGCAGCGCATCGCGCGGAGGTTGCTCAATGACTCCCGGCACCGACGAACGCCAGAGCGCGGTGGCCCTGTCCTATCTGGACAAGACCCGGGCCCCCGTGGTCGTGGCCAAGGGCTACGGCGTGGCGGCGGAATCGATCATGCGCGAGGCGCGCGAGAACGGCCTCTACGTCCATGCCTCGCCGGCCCTGAACAAGCTGCTGATGCAGGTCGATCTCGACCAGCAGATCCCGCCGCAGCTGTACCTGGCGGTGGCCGAAGTCATGGCCTGGATCCACCGGCTGGAGGAGACCGAGTCCGGAGGTTCAGGGCATGGAAATTAATACTTTTTATTATTCATATTCATTGGCATATTTTTGTCTTGGTGAATTAGAACTTTTTTCTTCCGAATTAAGCGAGGCTGATCGTTATTAAAGTGAATGAATTTGGTCTACGAAATAAATCACACAAAACCGGGTATCGCACGGAGGGCGGAGACAAGGCGTAATTTATTTCTCACTTTCAGATACATAAATCTGAAGAAGTTACATTTGTAAATAACTCTGGATAGACTGAAGCCTTGATTGAACGGAGTGCAAAAGTGGAACCGGATAACGTGAAGAACGCCGCGAGCGGCGAGATTTCCAAGGAAATCGGCGACCTCAACCTCGCCTACATGCTGCTGGCCCAGAAGCTCGTCAAACAGGACCGCGCGGCCGCCATGTTCAGGCTCGGGGTGAGCCGCGAACTGGCGGACATGCTCGCCAACATGTCGCTGGCCCAGATCCTCAAACTGGCGGCATCGAACTTCCTGCTGTGCAGCTTCCGCCTCGACGACCATCCGTCGATGTCGGCCGTGGTCGGCGAGGGGAAGGACACGACCCTGCAGCAGGCGCACATGTCGATCCTGATGTCGGCGCGACGGCTGTCGATGCTTGAAGGCGTGGCTGCATGAGCCGCAGGGCCGTTCCCAAGGCGAATACCGCAGCGCGCAGCGCGGAGGTTGCCGAATGACGACTAAAAGCGTCCTCGGAGAAGTGCGCGAGGTCCAGCTCGCGATCGAGCTGATTGGGCTCGGCGCACGCCTCCAGTTCCTCGAGGCCGAGGTGAGCTTGAGCCGCGAGCGCCTGATCCGTCTCTACAAGGAGCTCAAGGGCGTTTCGCCGCCCAAGGGTTTGCTGCCCTTTTCGACGGACTGGTACATGACCTGGCTGGCCAATATCCATTCGTCGATGTTTTACAACATGTATCAATTCATGTTGACGCACGCAAACGAGAACGGTTTGCAGGCACTGATCAAAAGCTACCGGCTATATCTGGAGCAAATTGAATCGCAGGGCGGCGAAATTGTGCTGGATTTCACACGCGCCTACACGATGGTGCGATTTTTCGACAGCGACATGCTGCAGTTGAGTGCGTGTTGCCGGTGCGGCGGCAAGTTCGTGGCGCACGCGCACGACAGCAAGAACGGCTACGTGTGCGTTCTGTGCCGGCCGCCTTCGCGCGCGGGCAAGGTGCGCGGCGCGAAGCGCGCCGGCGAACACCCGGCCGAGGCGCTCGCAGTGGGACACGCTGGGTTTGCCGTGGAATCGACGCTGGAGGCCGGCGGATTGCACTGAAAGGGTCCTTGATTCCCCGGCGTTCGGTTTGGGAGGCGAGGTTTTTTGATTCGACGCCGGAAGCGGCATTAGGGGAAGCGCGTGCTCGTTCTGGTTGGTTATCTGGTGGTCCTGGGGGCCGTGTTCGGCGGCTACGCCCTGATGGGCGGGCACTTCGGCGTCCTGTTCCAGCCGGTGGAGCTGTTGATGATCGGCGGCGCCGCGGTGGGCGCCTTCGTGGCGGGCAACAACGGCAAGACCATCAAGGCCACGCTCAAGGAGCTGCCGCTCCTGCTGCGCTCGTCCAAGCACAACCGCCAGCTCTACATGGACCTGCTGGCGCTGCTCTACGAGCTGCTGGCCAAGGCGCGCAAGGAAGGGATGATGAAGCTGGAGACCGACGTCGAGGACCCGGCCCAGAGCCAGATCTTCACGCGCTATCCCACCATCCTGGCCGACGCCAGCGTCATGGAGTTCCTCTGCGACTACCTGCGGCTGGTGATCAGCGGCAACACCGACGCCTTCGAGATCGAGGCGCTGATGGACCACGAGATCGAGACCATCAAGCACGAGGCCGAGATGCCGGTGCACAGCCTGACGCGGGTCAGCGATGCGCTGCCCGCGCTGGGCATCGTCGCGGCCGTGATGGGCGTGGTCCATGCGCTCGGCTCGGCCGACCTGCCGCCCTCCGAGATGGGCGCGCTGATCGCGCACGCCATGGTCGGCACCTTCCTCGGCGTGCTGCTGGCCTACGGCTTCGTCTCGCCGCTGGCCTCGCTGATCGAGCAGAAGGTGTCGGACGGCATGAAGCTGTACCAGTGCGCCAAGGTGACCCTGCTCGCCAGCCTCAACGGCTATGCGCCGCAGCTGGCGGTGGAGTTCGGCCGCAAGGTTTTGTTCTCCACGGAGCGGCCCTCCTTCACCGAGCTGGACAGCCACGTCCGCGAAGTCAAGGCCCGGTGATCCGGACGAGAGCAGCACCATGAGCGCAGAAAAGGGCCGGATCGTCGTCAGACGCGTTGCCGCGGCCGGCGGCGGCGGGCACGGCGGCGGCGGGTGGAAGATCGCCTATGCCGACTTCATGACGGCCATGATGGCCTTCTTCCTCGTGATGTGGCTGCTCTCCAATGCGAGCCCGAAGCAGCGCGAAGGCATCGCGGAACACTTCCGCATGCCGCTGAAGGTGGCCATCAACGGCGGCGAGAAGAGCAGCACCAGCGACAGCGTGATTCCGGGCGGCGGCACCGACCCGACGTCGAACATCGACGGCGAGATGCGGCGCGTCAACGCCGATGCCGACGACGAAGCCGATGCGAACCGCCTGGAGAGCATGAAGAAGCGGCTCGACGCGCTGATCGAGAACAGCCCGGTCTTCAAGCAGTTCCGCTCGCAGATCCTGATCGACATCACGACCGAGGGGCTGCGCCTGCAGATCGTGGACAACGAGAACCGTCCCATGTTCGACCTGGCCAGCGCGCGGCTGGTGCCGCACATGCGCGCCATCCTGCGCGAGATCGGACCGGCGCTCAACGAGCTGCCGAACAAGATCACGCTCTCGGGCCACACCGATGCGATCGTCTACACCAACGGCGACAAGTCCTACGGCAACTGGGAGCTGTCGGCCGACCGGGCCAACGCTTCGCGGCGCGAGGTGGTGATGGGAGGCATGGCCGAAGACAAGGTGCTGCGCGTCGTCGGCCTGGCCGACAGCATGCACCTGGACAAGGCCGAGCCGCGCAACCCGATCAACCGCCGCATCAGCATCATCCTGCTCAATCACCGCACGCAGCAGCAGATCGAGCGCGAGAACAGCGGCGACGGTGCCGCGCCCACGCGGGCCGGCAAGCCGCCGGTGCGCATTCTCCCGGTCGACAACGTCAAGGTGACGGCCTACAGGCCGCCAACACCTGCACACCCCTAGCGAAAAAAGAAATCCGGTTTCGGAGCAACGATGGACCTCAGTCAGTTTACCCAGGCCTTTTTCGTCGAAGCCATCGAGCTTCTGGCGGAGATGGAGCAGCTGCTTCTCGAACTCGACGTCGAGTCGCCGGACAGCGAGCAGCTCAACGCCATCTTCCGCGCCGCGCATTCGATCAAGGGCGGCGCGGCCACTTTCGGCTTCACGGCGCTGACGGATACGACGCACCTGCTGGAGACCCTTTTGGACCGGGCACGCCATGGCCAGCTGAGCCTGAGCGGTCCGATGATCGACGCCTTTTTGGAAACGAAGGACGCCTTGCAAGAACAACTCACTGCTTACCAGGCGGGCAAAGAGCCTGAAACCGAAACGGTCGCGCACATCTGTGCGGTGCTGCAGCAGCTGGCGCGCGAAAACGGCGCCGCCGAGGCCGCTCCGGCGTCACTGCCGGCTGCGCCCGCGCCCGCCCCGGTGGTTGCCGCGCCGGTTGCGGCGGCCGCCCCAGCAGCGGAGGGCGCGCTGCGCATCCGCTTCGCGCGTCTCTCCGACAGCGAGTGCGATCTGCTCGCCGACGAACTGGGCAACCTCGGCCGCGTGCTCTCGCGCACGCGCAGCAATGACCAGTTGACCGTGATGCTCGAGACCACCTGCGCGCCCGACGACATCGTCGCCGTGTGCTGCTTCGTCATCGACGAATCGCAGATCGAGATCACGCGCGAGGCGGCGCAGCCCGAGGAGGCGGCAGCAGCGATCGCGCCGGAAGCGGCGCCGGCGGCAGCGAGCCCGGCCGTCGCTGCGCCGAAGCCGGCGAGCGCATCCGCCGCACCGGTGGCTGCAGCCGCGAACGCCAAGGAGTCCAGCTCGATCCGCGTCGACGTGGAGAAGGTCGACCAGCTCATCAACCTGGTGGGCGAGCTGGTGATCACGCAGTCGATGCTGACGCAGGCGGCGACGATGCTCGACCCGGTGGCCTACGAGCGCTTCCTGAGCGGCCTCGGCCACCTCGAACGCAATGCGCGCGATCTGCAGGAGTCCGTGATGTCGATCCGCATGATGCCGATGGACTACGTGTTCAGCCGCTTCCCGCGCGTGATCCGCGATGTCAGCGCCAAACTCGGCAAGCAGGTTCGCCTCGACACCTACGGCCGCGAAACCGAGCTCGACAAGGGGCTCATCGAACGCATCGTGGATCCGCTCACGCACCTGGTGCGCAACAGCCTGGACCACGGCATCGAGACGCCCGAGCAGCGCCTCGCCAAGGGCAAGGAGGCCACCGGCCAGCTGCTGCTGTCGGCCCAGCACCATGGCGGCAACATCGTGATCGAGGTCAGCGACGACGGCGCCGGTCTCAACCGCGAGAAGATCCTCGCCAAGGCGCAGCAGCAAGGGCTGGCCGTGAGCGACGCGATGCCCGACGAGGAGGTGTGGCAGCTGATCTTCGCGCCCGGCTTCTCGACGGCGGAACAGGTCACCGACATCTCCGGGCGCGGCGTGGGCATGGACGTGGTCAAGCGCAACATCCAGGAGATGGGCGGCCATGTGGAGATCAGCTCGCGCGAAGGCCGCGGCACCACCACGCGCATCGTGCTGCCGCTGACGCTGGCCATCCTGAACGGCATGTCGGTCAAGGTCGGCGAGGAGGCCTACATCCTGCCGCTCAGCTATGTGATCGAGTCGCTGCAGCCGCTGCCGGAGCATCTGCATTCGATCACCGCCGACGGCCACGTCATCAAGGTGCGCGGCGAGTACCTGCCGCTGATCGAACTGCACCGCGTCTTCGACGTGGCCGGTGCGCAGACGCAACCGACGCAGGGCATCCTGGTGATCGTGCAGGCCGACGATGCGCGCTTCGCGCTGCTGGTCGACGAGCTGCTCGGACAGCACCAGGTCGTGGTCAAGAACCTCGAGACCAACTACCGCAAGGTGCCAGGCATCTCGGCCGCGACCATCCTGGGCGACGGCAGCGTGGCCTTCATCATCGACGTCGGCGCCATGCCGCGCATCCAGCGTGCGCAGGCGGCAAGCGCCGCCGCGCTGGCCGGTGCCTCCAGGATCGACGCCGCCGCCACCGCCCACTGAGCGAGACACAGACGGAGACAAGAACATGCGCTTCGATTTTTTCCGGCGTCACGATTCCGACAACGCTTCGGTCGGTGACGCAGCGACGGAAGAGGCCTCCGCCGCGCAACTGCCGGCTGCGCAGGAGCGCAGCGTCGACGGCTATCTGACCTACGCCCTGCTGCTGGACACGCAGAAGCGCGTTGCGGGCTACAGGCTCGCATGGCAACCGGCGGCGCAATACAACGCCGCGGGCGCGGCCGAGCTGTTCAAGGCCTTCGTGAGCTGCGTGGCCAGGCACCTCAATCCGCCCAAGACCGGATGGCGGCTCGGCCATACCGTGCTCTTCTTCGACGTGACGGCCGAGACGCTGGCGGCCAGCGAGCTGCAGGGGCTGCCGCCGGACAACGTGGTGCTGTGCCTGGGGCCAGATGCGCTCATGGATGCGGACGTGCGGCCCATCCTGCTGTTCCTGCGCGAGCAGGGCTTTCGTTTCATGCTGTGCGGCGCCGAGGCGCTGCCTGAAGATCCCGAGCTGCGCGGCCTCGTCACCCACTTCGATGTCGGCACCGGCCATCTCGACCTGGTGGCCAAGCTGCGGCGCGAGGAGCCGCCGGGCGAGCCGCTGCACCTCATCGCCACGCGCATCGCCACCTGGAAGGATTTCGACGCCTGCGCGGCGCGCCGCGTCGATGTGTTCCTGGACGGGACCGGCATGCAGCCGGAGAAGGAGGAGGCCGGCCGCACCCTGCAGCCCGAGTCGATGCTGATCGTGCGGCTGATGCAGATGATCCAGCGCAACGAGGACCTGCGCGAGATCGAGGCGGCCCTCAAGCACGACGCCGCGCTGACCTACAGGCTCCTGCGCCACATGAATTCGCCCGCCATCGGCGTGGGGGTGGAGATCCATTCGCTGCGCCACGCGGTGACGATGCTCGGCTACTCGCCCCTGTTCCGCTGGCTGTCGCTGCTGTTGGCGACCAGCAACGCCAGGGCCAGCCCGCCCTTCCTGATGAAGAAGGCGATCATCCGCGGCCGCTTCGTCGAGTTGATGGGCGAGGGGATGCTGCCGTCCGGCGAGGCCGACAACCTGTTCGTGGTCGGCATGTTCTCGATGATCGACCAGCTGCTGGGCGTCACCATGCAGGAGGTGCTGGGCAAGGTGCAGCTCAGCGAATCGGTGCAGCAGGCCATCCTCGCGCGCGAGGGCATGTACGGCCCCTTCCTCGCGCTCGCGGAGAGCTGCGACGAGGACGGTGTCCGGGCCGCGCAGCTGTCGGAGGCGCTGTTCATGAGCACCGAACAAGTCAATGCAGCGCATCTCTCCGCGCTCGTCTGGGCGCAGGACGTGAGCCCCGCCGAAGCGACGTACTGATGAAGGCGTGGCCCGAGATGCAGGACTTTTGCACCCTTGATCGGGCCATAGGAAAAGGTGAGTGCTGTGTACATTGAAAGTCATGTACCGGCGCTGACTGTGAACTCCGAATTCCTCTTTACCGATAGCGACTTTTCCAGGATCCGGACGCTGATCCATCACCGCGCCGGCATCGCCCTGGGCGAGCAGAAGCGCCAGATGGTCTACAGCCGGCTTTCGCGCCGCCTGCGCGAGCTGCGCCTGCCCGAGTTCTCGACCTACCTGGAGCTGCTCGAAGCCAGCCGCGACGGCGAGGAGTGGCAGGCCTTCATCAACTCGCTGACCACCAACCTCACGTCCTTCTTTCGTGAGGCGCACCATTTCCCGGTGCTCGCCGCGCACGTGCGCAAGAGCAAGCAGCCGGTCACGATCTGGTGCGCGGCCGCATCTACCGGCGAGGAACCCTATTCGATCGCCATCACCCTGATCGAGGCGCTCGGCGAGCGCGCGAGCACGGCCCGCGTGATCGCCACCGACATCGACACCGCGGTGCTGGCCAAGGCTTCGGCCGGCGTCTTCACGCTGGAGCAGGTCAACCGGCTGTCCACCGAGCGGCTGCGGCGCTTCTTCAGCAAGGGCACCGGCAGCAACGCCGGCAAGGTGCGCGTGCGTCCCGAAGTCGCAGCAATGGTCAAGTTCGGGCGGCTCAACCTGCTCGATCCGACCTGGCCTGTGAAGGAGCCGGTGGACGCGATCTTCTGCCGCAACGTGATGATCTATTTCGACAAGCCGACGCAGAAGAAGGTGCTCGACCGCTTCGCGCCGCTGCTCAAGCCCGAGGGCCTGCTGTTCGCCGGCCATTCGGAGAACGCCTCGCTGGTCAGCCCGAGCTTCAAGGCCGTGGGTCAGACCGTGTACGAGCTCAGCAAGGGCAAGTCATGAGCGCAGCGGTCCCGGGCTCGGTGGCCAGCCATCACTACTTCGACCGCGACCTCGACTGCATGGCGGTCAAGCTGCTGCCTTCCGAGTACTACGTCACCACCACCGACATCGCGCTGACCACGGTGCTGGGCTCCTGCGTGGCGGCCTGCATCGTGGACCTGGACGCCGGCGTCGCGGGCATGAACCACTTCATGCTGCCGGAAGACGGCGAGCCCGGAACGCGCGGCCAGGTCGAGTCGATGCGCTACGGCGCCTATGCGATGGAGGTGCTGATCGGCGAGATGCTGCGCGCCGGCGCGCGCCGCGATCGGCTGCAGGCCAAGGTCTTCGGCGGCGCCGCGGTGCTCGCCAACATGACCACGCTCAACATCGGCGACCGCAATGCCGACTTCGTGCTGCGCTACCTGAAGGCCGAGCGCATCGCCGTCGCGGCGCAGGACCTGCGCGGCCAGCATGCGCGCCGCGTGTGCCTGCTGCCGCGCAGCGGCAAGGCCGTGGTGCGCAAGCTGCGCACGCGGATCGACGTGCAGTCGATTCAGCGCGAGGAGGGCGAGCTGCTGTGCCGGCTCTCCGTCGCCAATGACAAAGGGAGTTGGGTGGCATGAGCGGCAACAAGATCAAGGTGCTCTGCGTCGACGATTCGGCGCTGATCCGCAGCGTGATGACCGAGATCATCAACAGCCAGAGCGACATGAGCGTGGTCGGCACGGCGGCGGACCCTCTGGTGGCGCGCGACCTCATCAAGCAGACCAACCCCGACGTGCTCACGCTCGACGTCGAGATGCCGCGCATGGACGGGCTGGAGTTCCTCGAGAAGCTCATGCGCCTGCGGCCCATGCCGGTGGTCATGGTGTCCTCGCTGACCGAGCGCGGCTCCGAGATCGCGCTGCGCGCGCTGGAGCTCGGCGCGATCGATTTCGTCACCAAGCCGCGGCTCGGCGTGCGCGACGGCCTGCTCAACTACACCGAGCTCATCGCCGGCAAGATCCGCGTCGCCGCCAGCGCGCGCCTGCTGCCGAGCCGGCATGCGAGCGCGCAGCGGCCCGCGGCGGATCATGCGCAGGAGCCGCTGCTGCGCAGCCCGCTGCTCTCCACCGAGAAGCTCATCATCATCGGCGCCTCGACCGGCGGGACTGAAGCGATCCGCGAGGTGCTGCAGCCGCTGCCGCCCGACGCGCCGGCGGTGCTGATCGCCCAGCACATGCCGCCCGGCTTCACGCGCTCCTTCGCCCAGCGGCTGGACGGCCTGTGCCGCATCCACGTGAAGGAGGCCGAGCACGGCGAGCGCGTGCTGCCGGGCTATGCCTACATCGCGCCCGGCGGCTACCACCTGTCGCTTGCCCGCAGCGGTGCCAACTACGTCGCGCATCTGGACCAGGAGCCGCTGGTGAACCGGCATCGGCCTTCGATCGACGTGCTGTTCGATTCGGCGGCCAAGCACGCCGGCAAGAACGCGATCGGAATGATCCTCACCGGCATGGGCAAGGACGGCGCCGAAGGCCTGCTGCGCATGAAGCGGGCCGGCGCCCACACCCTGGCGCAGGACGAGGCGAGCTGCGTGGTCTACGGCATGCCGCGCGAGGCGGTCGCGCTGGGCGCGGTGGACGAGGTGTCGCCGTTGAACGAGATCAGCCGCCGCGTGCTGGCGCACCTGCGCACCTTCGGCGAGCGCGCGAACCGGGTTTGAACCTTTTTGAACTGTCAGTGGAGAAATCGTGATCGATAAGAGCATCAAAATTTTGGTCGTGGACGACTTCCCGACCATGCGCCGCATCGTGCGCAATCTGTTGAAGGAGCTGGAGTTCCTCAACGTCGACGAGGCCGAGGACGGCGCGGCCGGCATCGAGAAGCTGCGCGGCGGCAACTTCGGCTTCGTGGTCTCGGACTGGAACATGCCCAACATGGACGGCCTGACCATGCTGCAGACCATCCGCGCCGACCCGGAACTGGCCAAGCTGCCGGTGCTGATGGTCACCGCCGAAGCCAAGAAGGAAAACATCATCGCCGCCGCACAGGCCGGCGCCAACGGCTACGTGGTCAAGCCCTTCACGGCTGCGACGCTCGAGGAAAAGATCGTCAAGATTTTCGAGAAGCTCCAGAAAGAAGGGGCATGACATGACGCACAACGTGCCCGATGCCGGTGGGCAGACCAACACTCACGAGGAACTGCTGGGACGCATCGGGCAGTTGACGCGACAGCTGCGCGAGGGCCTGCGCGAGCTGGGCCTGGACAAGCAGGTCGCCCGCGCCGCGCAAGCCATTCCCGACGCGCGCGACCGCCTCAACTACGTCGCCAGCATGACCGAGCGGGCGGCGCACCGGGCGCTCAACGCGATCGAGCTCGCGCAGCCGCTGCAGGAGGAACTGGCCGACCGGGCCAAGGGCCTCACGAAGCGCTGGGACCAGTGGTTCGAGAACCCGATCGAACTGGACCATGCGCGCGAGCTCGTGATGGACACGCGCGGCTATCTGCAACACGTGCCGCAGCAGGCAAGCGCCATCAACACGCAGTTGATGGAAATCATGATGGCGCAGGATTTCCAGGACCTGACCGGCCAGGTCATCAAGAAGATGATGGAAGTGGTCAACGACGTCGAGACGCAGCTGTTGCAGGTGCTGATCGACAACACGCCGATGGAGAAGCGCCACGAGCCGGCACCGAGCGCGCAGAACAACCTGCTCAACGGCCCGCAGATCAACACCGCCAATCCCGAGGCGGTGACCGACCAGGCACAAGTCGACGATTTGCTGGAAAGCCTGGGGTTCTAAGGCCCGAGTTGGAGGGCAATCCGGGCCTTGATCGAACGATTGTTCCAAGGCACCGAATCCAATAATTCAGCCATGAGCTGAGGTCTTCGCCGATGCTCTTTCGGAGCATGAATGGCTGAAGAAAGCGATCTCGAGAAAACGGAACCTGCCTCGCCGCGGCGCCTGGAGAAGGCGCGCGAAGAAGGCAATGTGGCCCGTTCGCGCGAACTGGTCACTTTCGTTCTGCTCGCCACCGCCGTCGCCGGCCTGTGGCTCACGGCGGAATCGGTCGGCAACACCATGCGCGGCGCGCTGCGCCACGGCCTGCACTTCGATCGCACGGCCGCCTTCGATCCCTCCTACATGCTGGCCCAGACCGGGCTGATGGCGATGCAGTCGCTGATCGCGCTGGCGCCGCTCGCCGGCATGATCGTGCTCGCCGCGCTGGTCGCGCCGCTGATGCTCGGCGGCTGGCTGTTCTCTGCCAAGGCCATCGGCCCCAAGTTCGACAAGCTCGATCCGATCGCCGGCGTGAAGCGCCTGTTCTCCGCGCAGTCGCTGGCCGAGCTGCTGAAGGCGCTGGCCAAGTCGCTCCTGATCGGCGGCGTCGCCTGGCTGGTGATCATGGACAACATGGACGAGGTCACGGCGCTGATGGCGCAGTCGGAGCGCGCCGCGCTGCCGCAGACGATTCGGCTGGTGGGGCGCAACTGCGCGCTGATCACGGCCGCGCTGCTGCTCATCGCGCTGGTCGACGTGCCCTTCCAGCTCTGGAGCTACTACCGCAAGCTGCGCATGTCGCGCGAGGACCTGCGCCAGGAGCACAAGGAAAGCGAAGGCGATCCGCACATCAAGGCGCAGATCCGCCGGCAGCAGCAGCAGATGGCGCGCCGCCGCATGATGTCCGAGGTGCCCAAGGCCGACATCGTGGTCACCAACCCGACGCACTTCGCCGTCGCGCTCAAGTACGTCGACAACGACATGCGCGCGCCGCGCGTGGTGGCCAAGGGCGTGGACGCCGTGGCCGAGCGCATCCGCGAGATCGCGCGCGAGAACAAGGTCGCGATCCTCGAGGCGCCGCCGCTCACGCGCGCGCTCTACAAGCACACCAGGCTGGGGGACGAGATTCCCACCGGCCTCTACACCGCCGTGGCCGAGGTGCTGGCCTGGGTCTACCAGCTGAAGCGCTGGCAAAGCGAAGGCGGCGAAGCGCCGCGCACGCCGGCCGACCTGCCGGTTCCCGAGGCCCTCGCATACAACGTGAAAGCTGCATGAACGCCCTCGCAAGCCTGATGCGTCAACCGGCGCAGCTCTTTTCCGGCAGCCAGTTCAAGGGACTGGCCGGCCCGATCCTCATCATCATGATTTTGAGCATGATGGTGCTGCCGCTGCCGCCCTTCCTACTGGACCTGCTGTTCACCTTCAACATCGCGATGTCGGTGATGGTGCTGCTGGTGAGCATGTACACCATGAAGGCGCTGGACTTCGCGGCCTTCCCGGCGGTGCTGCTGTTCTCCACGCTGCTGCGCCTGTCGCTCAACGTGGCCTCGACGCGTGTGGTGCTGATGCAGGGCCACACTGGGACCGATGCGGCGGGCAAGGTGATCGAGGCCTTCGGCCACTTCCTGGTCGGCGGCAACTTCGCGGTCGGCGTGATGGTGTTCATCATCCTGGTGCTGATCAACTTCATGGTCATCACCAAGGGCGCGGGCCGCATCGCCGAGGTCGGCGCGCGCTTCATGCTCGACGCCATGCCCGGCAAGCAGATGGCGATCGACGCCGATCTCAACGCCGGGCTGATCGGCGAGGACGTGGCGCGCAAGCGCCGTACCGAGGTGGCGCAGGAAGCCGACTTCTACGGCTCGATGGACGGCGCCAGCAAGTTCGTGCGCGGCGACGCCGTGGCCGGCCTGCTCATCATGGTCATCAACATCATCGGCGGCCTGGTGGTCGGCATGGTGCAGCACGGGCTGGACTTCTCCACCGCCGGCAAGACCTACACGCTGCTGGCCATCGGTGACGGCCTGGTGGCGCAGATCCCGGCGCTCGTGATCTCGACCGCAGCCGGCGTGATCGTCTCGCGCGTGACCACCGAGGAAGACGTCGGCCGCCAGCTGACCGGCCAGCTGTTCTCGAACCCGCAGGTGCTGTTCCTGACGGCGGCCATCATCGGCCTGATGGGGATGATCCCCGGCATGCCGAACGTGGCCTTCCTGCTGATCGCGGGCGGCCTGGTCTGGCTCGGCCGGCGCCTGCTGCTGCGCGCACCGCAGAAGGCCGCCGAACAGGCCGCCGCGGCGGCGCAGGCGACGGCGATGCCGGCGGCCGAATCGGCCGAAGCGACCTGGGACGACGTGGCGCTGGTCGACCCGCTGGGCATGGAAGTGGGCTACCGCCTGATTCCGCTGGTGGACCAGTCGCAGAACGGCGAGCTCTTGGGCCGTATCAAGAGCATCCGCAAGAAGATCGCGCAGGAGCTCGGCTTCCTGGTGCCGGTGGTGCACATCCGCGACAACCTCGAGATCCAGCCCAACACCTACATCATCAGCCTCAAGGGCGTCGAGATCGGCCGCGGCGAAGCCTTCCCCAACCAGTGGATGGCGATCAACCCGGGGCAGGTGACGGGCACGCTGCCCGGCACGCCGACGCAGGACCCGGCCTTCGGCCTGCCCGCGGTCTGGATCGACGCCAGCCAGCGCCAGCAGGCGCAGGTCTTCGGCTACACGGTGGTCGATGCCTGCACGGTGATGGCCACCCATCTCAACCACCTGATCCAGACCCACGCCGCCGAGCTGCTGGGCCGCCAGGAAGTGCAGCAGCTGCTCGACCAGGTCGGCAAGACCGCGCCGAAACTGACCGAGGACCTGGTGCCCAAGGTGCTGACGCTGAGCACGCTGCACAAGGTGCTGCAGAACCTGCTGGAGGAAGAGGTGCCGATCCGCGATATGCGCACCATCCTCGACGTGATGGCCGAGCATGCGCCGACCATCAAGGACGCGACCGAGCTGACCACGCTGACGCGCCTGGCCCTGGGCCGCGCGATCGTGCAGCAGCTGTTCCCGGGCGACACGGAGATGC
The DNA here is from genome assembly GCF_964253805.1 of Variovorax sp. LjRoot175. Taxonomy (NCBI): domain Bacteria; kingdom Pseudomonadati; phylum Pseudomonadota; class Betaproteobacteria; order Burkholderiales; family Comamonadaceae; genus Variovorax; species Variovorax sp. LjRoot175. The sequence goes on from NZ_CAXURY020000001.1 coordinate 1,720,086, forward strand.
AGGTGATCGGCCTCGACGGCACGCTCGACGGCGTGCTGCAGCAGGCCCTCACCAGCAACAGCGGCATCGAGCCGGGCCTGGCCGACAGCCTGCTGACGCAGGCCCAGGCCGCCATCGCGCGCCAGGAGCAGATGGGCCTGGCGCCGGTACTGGTCGTGCAGCACGCATTGCGCGTGCTGCTCTCGCGCTTCCTGCGGCGCAGCCTGCCGCAGCTCAAGGTTCTCTCGCACGCCGAGATTCCTGATTCCCGCCACATCAAGATCACCGCCACCATTGGAGGAAGAGTTTGAACATCATCACGGATGTGCGGACCACCGCACGTAAGTTCATTGCCACCACCAGCCGCGAAGCGCTGCGCCTGGCGCGCGAAGCCCTGGGCAGCGAGGCGATGGTGCTGACCAACCGCGTGCTGGCCGACGGCGTCGAGATCGTCGCCATGGCGCCGGACGAAGTGGAGCAGGTGCTGGAGCAGGCCGCGCCCGAGGCGCCTGTCGCATCGCTTGCGCCGGTTGCACCGGCCTTGCCTCCCGCGCCTGAAATGCCCGCGATGCGCGAGCAGCCCGCGGCCCCGGTCGCCGCGCCTGTGCCCACCCCCGCGCCCCAGCCGGCACCCGCGCCAGCGGCCCCCACCGACAGCGTGCTCAGCGAATTGCATTCGATGCGCGGCATGATCGAAGAGCAGCTCGCCAGCGTGGTCTGGAACGACAAGCAGCGCCGCGATCCGATGCGCGGCCGCCTCCTGCGCACCCTGCTCGGCGCCGGCTTCAGCGCGCGGCTTTCGAAGGCGATGCTGGAGCATCTCCCCGCGAACCAGAGCTACGCGCAGGGCATGGCCTTCGTGCGCTCCGAGCTGATGCGCACGCTGCCCATTCTCGAGAACGAAGACGCGCTCTTGGCCCAGGGCGGCGTCTATGCGCTGATGGGGCCGACCGGCGTCGGCAAGACCACCACCACCGCCAAGCTCGCGGCGCGCTGCGTGATGCGCTTCGGCGCCGACAAGCTGGCGCTGGTGACCACCGACAGCTACCGGATCGGCGCCTACGAGCAGCTGCGCATCTACGGCCAGATCCTCAATGTGCCGGTCTATGCGGTGAAGGACGCGGCCGATCTGCACCTGGTGCTGGAAGACCTGCGCGACAAGCACATGGTGCTGATCGACACCGTCGGCATGAGCCAGCGCGACCGCGCGGTGTCCGACCAGATCGCGATGCTGTGCAGCAGCCACCGGCCGGTGAAGCGGCTGCTGCTGCTCAACGCCGCCAGCCATGGCGACACCCTCAACGAAGTTGTGCATGCCTACCGCCACGGCGGCGCCGGCAACGAGCTGGCCGGCTGCATCTTCACCAAGGTCGACGAGGCCACCCATCCGGGCGCGCTGATCGACACCGTGATCCGCCATCGGCTGGCGGTGCACTACATCTCCAGCGGCCAGAAGGTGCCGGAGAACCTGATGCCGGCCGAGCGCGCCCAGCTGGTGGACAGTGTGTTCCAGGCCAGGAGCCACAGCGCGCTCTTCGTGCCCGGCGAAAGCGATCTGCAGGATAAGCCCGCCGGAGCGGAAGTCGAGCAGGCGCAGGCCGAGACCGACCGGCTGCGCATGCAGTACCAGCGGCTGATCCAGGCCATGGCCCACGATGCGCAGGAAGTCGCTGCGGCCGCCACGGCGCTCACCGGCGCCGAGCTGGGCTTCGAACATGCGCGCGAGCTCTGGCGCCAGGCCGTCGGCGAGGACGTGCTCCACAAGGCGGTGCTGCAGTCGCTCATGACGCATGCGAAGAGCGAGATCGCCGCCGGCTGCGACACCCACGTGCTTGCGCTCAGCGGCCAGGTCGGCCTCAAGTCGAACGAAGGCGGCGACGCCTACGAATGCCAGAGCAGCCTGCTCTTGTCCGACAGGAGCGGCCTGCCGCTGGCGGCGCCGAACCAGTGGTTGTCGACCGCGGCATTGCGAGGCGCTGGCGGCGCCGGCGATGCCGCGCGCAAGCCCGGCATGCGTCAGGCCCAGTGGCTGCGCCAGCAGGATTTCGGCAAGACGGTGGTGCACGTGCTGCCCCGGCTGCCCGGCAGCGAATTCATGGCGCAGGGCCAGCTCTGGCTGGCGCGCGCGCCGGGCTCCACGGCGGTGAGCGATCCGCGCTCCGGCAAGGCCGGCACCCTGGCGCGACTGGCGCTCGTGTTCGGCGAAACGCGGCCCGTGCGCTTCAAGGGCAAGGCGGCGCTGCAATCCGAGGCGCATGCCGACGTGCTGCTGCGCGGCGACGGAGATCTGCCGCCGCTGCGCTGCGTCGCGACGCGCGTGACGGATGCGAAGACGCGCAAGATCCTCGCGCAGAGCTATGCGCTCGCAAACGTCGGCAGCGAGGTCACGGTGCGGCAGCTCGCGCAGTGGCAGGCCTGGGCCGCGGAGGCCGAGCCCTGCTTCCGGCTGATCCGCCAGGGTTTGCAGCTGCTCGGCGGCATGGGCGAGCTCGGCGATCCGCACATGATGAAGCGGCTCCTCGTCGCAGGCCAGGTGACGACCACCGTCTGGCGCCTGCTGCATGCGCGCGGCGACTGGACCGAGCGCACGCGCGCGCTGCTGAACCAATTGACCGGCCGGCCGGCACGGCCCGACCGCGCGCCCTCGGGCAATGCGCTCTACGTCGGCGTGGGCAAGCTGTTCCTGCTGCTGGAAGCCCTGGGCACGTGAGCAACAAGATGGTTGCCGATCAAGCCGACGGCCTGCGGCGCCTGCTGGCGCACACGCCGACGCGCGTCGTCGCCGTGGCCGGCATGGCGCGCGAACTGGGCGCCACCACGGCGGCGATGAACCTGGGGGCGGCCCTGGTGCTGCAGGGCAAGGACGTGCTGCTGCTCGACGAGCACGGGATGGCGGTGGACTCCGCCTGCGCCCTTTGGTCGCTCGATCCGCTCGGCACGCTGGCCGACGTGGCCTTGCGGCGGCTGACCTGCGAAGGCGCCGCTGCGCGCGCGAGCTGCGGCGTCAGCGTGCTGCCGGCACTGCCCGGCGCGCAGGACCCGAGCGCGGACCCGCGCCGGCTGTGGCAGGGCGACGTGATCCTGATCGACGCCGTGTTCGACGGTGAGGGCCGGCTGTCGGAGCTGGCGCAGATGGCCGACGAACTGGTGCTGGTGCTGCAGCCCCATGCGGCGTCCATCACCTCCACCTACTCGGGCATCAAGCGGCTGCACTACGCGCATGCGCTGAAGCAGCTGCGTTTGCTGGTCAACGGCGTCGCCGATCCCGAGGCGGCGCAGCAGATCATGGCCAACCTGGTCCAGACCGGCAGCCGCTACCTGGCCGTGTCGCTGCAGCCGGCCGGATGGGTGCGTGCCGATCCGCACCTGCGCGACGCCAGGCGCCTCTGCCGCACCGTGGTCGAAGCCTTTCCGGCCAGCCCGGCGGCGGTGGATTTCCGGCGCATCGCGGCCGACATGGGGCAGTGGCCCTGGCGCCCGGGCGCCAGCCTCGCCGTGCCGCCCGCGCGCGAGACGCTGGGCTCGAACATCGCCGCGGCCTCCTGAGGCCGCGGCAACTTGGAGAAGGAAAAGAACGGCCGTGTACACCGCACAGGGAACCATCGAGAAGTCCCATCTGCTGAAGCAACACCAGCCGATGGTGCGCCGCATGGCGCTGCAGATGATCGCCAAGCTGCCCGCCAGCGTCGAGCTCGACGACCTGATCCAGGCCGGCATGATCGGCCTCCTGGACGCGTCGAGCCGCTACGAGGACAACCGCGGCGCGCAGTTTGAGACCTTTGCCAGCCAGCGCATCCGCGGCGCCATGCTCGACGAGCTGCGCGCCAACGACTGGGGCTCGCGCGGGCTGCGCCAGTCGGCGCGCAAGGTGGAGGCGGCCATCCATGCGCTCGAGCACCGGCTGGGCCGCGCGCCTTCCGAAGGCGAGATCGCCAAGGAACTGAAGATGAGCCTGGACGCCTACCAGGCCCAGCTGCAGGAGATCCAGGGCTGCCAGCTGCTGTACGTCGAGGACTTCACGCAGGGCGAAAGCGACAGCCCCTTTCTCGACCAGAACGCGCGCGGTGCGCGCAGCGAGCGCGGCGGCAGCGACGACCCGCTGGAGCAACTGCTCGAGAGCGGTTTTCGCCACCAGCTGGTGGATGCCATCGGAACGCTGCCCGAGCGCGACCAGCTGCTGCTCAACCTCTACTACGAGGAAGAGCTCAACCTGCGCGAGATCGGCGCCATCCTCGAAGTGAGCCAGTCGCGTGTGTGCCAGCTCCACAGCCAGGCGATCACGCGGCTGCGGGTGGCGCTGAAAGAGATTCTGTAGCGTTCAATGCCCCGTGGGTGTCGCGCCCTTGCGTACCTGTGTCTGGTTGCTGCCGCCGACCTGGCTCTCGCGGTCGTGCCGGCTTTCGGGCGTGCGCTTCGGTTCGTTCCTCTGCGTCACGGGCTGGTGGCCGCCCTTGTTGTGTTCGGTGTGGCCCTTGCGATCGTTCTGCGAATTCGACATGGCAGCTCCTTGCTTCTGCATGGACATGAGCCCATGTAGCCCCAGGCGATTTCCGCTTGCACCGGACCGGTGCCGGCCCCGCGTGTAGGAAAACGTCGCGAGCATCGTGGCAATGGTTGATCTCCGCTGCGCAATCGCCCACATTGCCAGCCATGGACATGCTCATCAGCGCGCTGCCAGGCACTTCCGAGATGCTTCCCGGCGACCAGGCCGTGCTCGTCGAGCCGGGGCTGGAGGGCACCGTGGTCGCGCTGACCGCGGACCACCACGCCTACTGCAGCGAGCATGAGCGCGCGACCCGCACGCAGATCGCATGGCGGCTCGCGCGGCTCAAGAAGTCCAGCTTCCAGGGCGAGTACGACAAGTCCCGCAGCTATGCCGCGCCGGTCTATTTCGTCCCGAGCGACACGCTGGTCGGCGACGAGCTGATCGGCGCCTTGGGCATCGCCAGCCACCACGGCCTGTTCGGCGGGGTTGTGCCGCATCCCTTCGTGCTGACCAAGGTGATCACCCATCCGCTGATCGACACCGGCGCCGCCGCGCCCGAGGGCTGGAAGCCCGGTTTCGCCCGTCGGGTGGCCAGTGCGGTGCTGGAGGGCATCGCGGTCTTCCGGCGCGACGACGCCGATCGCGCCGGCCTGCGCCTGCTGGAGCACGGCGCGGTGCGCATCAAACCGGTGCGTGCGACCGGCGGCCGCGGCCAGCAGGTCGTGCGCGACAAGCGCGCATTGGCGCGCTGCCTGGACGACATGGATGCCGCCGAGATCGCGGCCCATGGCCTGGTGCTGGAGGAGAACCTCCAGCAGCCGGTCACCATCAGCGTCGGCCAGGTGCACGTGGGCCGGATGATCGCCAGCTACTACGGCTGGCAGCGGCTCACGTCCGACAACCATGGCCACCAGGTCTACGGCGGCTCGGACCTCACGGTAGCGCAAGGCGGCTTCGATGCGCTGCTGGCCTTGAGCTTTCCCGCCGAGATCAGGCTGGCCGTCGAGCAGGCGCGTGTTTTCCATCGCGCCGTCGAGGCTTCGTTCCCCGGCTTCTTCGCCTCGCGCATCAACTACGACGTGGCGCAGGGGCCCAACAGCGCCGGCCGGTGGTGCTCGGGCGTGCTCGAGCAGTCGTGGCGCGTCGGCGGGGCGAGCGGCGCCGAGATCGCCGCGCTCGAAATCTTCGAAGAGCAGCCCGAGCGCGCCGTGGTCAATGCGTCGTGCTTCGAGGTCTACGGCGAGGACGTGGTGCCGCCGCCGAACGCCACCGTGTATTTCAGCGGCGTCGATGCAATCGCCGGCCCGCTCACGAAGTACACCGTGGCCGAGCCCTGATGCCCACCCGTCATGCCCTCATCGACATCCCGGTCGACGGCGTGCACATCGCCGGAACGCTCATCGCACCATCGACCGTGGTGCCGGGCGTGCTGCTGGTGCACGGCTGGGACGGCAGCCAGCAGCAGGACATCACGCGCGCCCACGAGCTCGCGGCGCTGGGCTGCATCTGCCTGACCTTCGACCTGCGCGGCCATGCGCGGCACCTGGCGCAGCGCGAGGCCGTCACGCGCGAAGACAACCTGCGCGACGTGCTGGCCGCCTACGACGTGCTGGTGGGCCATCCGGCTGTGGACCCGAGCGCGGTCGCCGTCGTCGGTGCCAGCTACGGCGGCTACCTGGCGGCGGTGCTGAGCTCGCTGCGCCCCGTGCGATGGCTGGCGCTGCGCGTGCCGGCCATCTACCGCGACGAGAACTGGGAGCACCCGAAGCGGCGCCTCAACGGCGACGACCTCACGCTCTACCGCCAGACCGCGATCGAGCCCGAGAAGAACCGTGCGCTGGCCGCCTGCGAGGACTTCATCGGCGACGTGCTGGTCGTCGAGTCCGAGCACGACACCATCGTGCCGCACCCGGTCATCGAGAACTACCTGGCCGCCTTCAAGCACGTGCGCTCGATGACCTACCGCGTGCAGATGGGCGCCGACCACGCGCTCTCGAAGAAGGCTTGGCGGCAGGAGTACACGCAGATCCTCCTGGCCTGGATGAACGACGTGAGGCGGTCTGCGAAGACCGAAGAAAAAGCCCTACCACCGCAGCATCCAAAGCGCTATGAGTCTTGGGTCGAACCTTAGTCACCTTAGTAGACGGAAGTGCAAAAAATTACCGCACTTGTAGTGCTTGCGACTTCAGAAATTGCACCCGGACGCCGAAATGTCATGCAGGTGCAATTCAAACAGCGAGCAGAAAGAAAATGTCCAGACTCATCGTTCTCGCCCGACATGGCAGCGTCAGGCAGTTCAACATCACCGGGCCGATCACGACCATCGGCCGCGACCAGGCTTGCGAGGTGCAGATCGACAGCATCGGCGTCAGCCGCCGCCATGCCACCATCCACTGGACGGGCGACCGCTTCGTGCTGACCGACATGGCGAGCTTCAACGGCACCTTCGTCAACCGGCACCGCATCTTCGAACATGCGCTGAAGAACGGCGACGCGATCACGATGGGGGCGTGCCAGCTGCGCTTTCTCTACACCTCGAAGGCGCTGCCGAGCGAAGACGCGCTGCGCCTGGTGACGCAGTCCGACGAACCGATCGACATCGACGCCGCGCGCGCGAAGAGCGACTGGGCTGCCTTCTTCCGCCGCAGCGAAAGCAGCGTGTCGGCCAGGCTGCGCTGAGGGTGGAACTCGCGGGTGCGCGATGGGATGCGAGGAGTCATGGCTGTTGACCGTGACCCTCCAGCATCTCGTCGGATTTGAGGATGCGCTACCTGCTCGAAGGGGACACAGTTGTTCGGTCGGCAGAAACCGATGACGCAACACCTCGAAGGAGCAATTCGATGAGCAAGCTGGCAATCGTCCTCGCCGTTGCAGGCATTGCACGGGCATGACCGTTCCGTTTGAAACCGCCAATGCCTTTCCGGCGCTTTGGTTGGACAGAAAGCAGTTGCGCATCCCGATGGGGCATTGTGCTGGTGCGGCGTTCGAGGCTGTCAAGAAGGCCGGATTGCGCGAGGCCAACAAGGATGCGGAGGGTGCCGGCGGGACGACGGCTTCGGTCCGCGGCACCATTCGATGCGTGCGATTGCCGCGTGCGGGACCTTGCAATGCCGACGGCGCGACTGCCGTGTTCATTGCCACGAGCGATGGAAGCCTGCAAGACGCCAAAGGCATTGTTCAGCGCATGAGTAGGGCGCTGGGAGATCCAGTACTTTTCGACTGCAACTGAAGGACGTGTTGCGCGCGTGCGTGTCGCCCGTCCTGTGATTCAGTTGTTGTCGTCCTGAAAGTTGATGCTCCGGTGCGTGCCATCGCAAAACGGCTTGTTCTTCGATCCGCCGCACCGACAGAGGGAATAGCGCTCGCGCGAGGCGCCTTCGCTCCAGTTGTCGGTGTCGAGATCGAAGCCCTGAACCTCATAGGGGCCGTTTCGTGCGATGCGAATGCTCGGAGCAGTCTGGTCGCTGGATCCGGGTTGGGCGGCGCCCCGATCGTCCACGACCTCGCAAGGCGTGCGGTCCGGGCGCGGGTCGTCCGAAAACCCGATCCGAATATGGGAGCTGTCACAAAACGGCTTCCTGTGCGACGCGCCGCAGCGACACAACGCGACGCCGTTCCACCCCTGGAGCCGCTCGCCCTTTGAGTTTGTCAGATCATCGACGGTGACCAGATAGGGGCCATTGCGCGACAGCCTGATGCGAGGTCTTTGCTTGTCTGGAGGGGATTGACCCACGACTGCATGCGAGAACGGCGCGACTGGTTCCTGCTTCATCTTGCAACTCCTTCGAGCCCAACGCTTGCGGCAAATATGAGCGAACGCCAGCCGAGCGTACACCTGATGAGCGATGAAAAAGCTTCGGCCCCTTGAAGACGAAGCTCGCCTGCCTGGCGACCGCCGCGCGCGGGCCTTGGTCAGCGAGGCGACGACGACTCACGACCGGCAGGCAAGAGATCCCGGTGGACCGAGCTATCCCTCGAATCGGTGAGCCGGTCATCGCGGTGCAGCCGCCACCATGCGAGCAGGGCGTCAAAGTCGCCGGCGAAACTGCGCGCTTTCAGAACGTCGGCCGCGATCGAGCAATGGGCGGCTTCATCAAAAGCGAGCATGCGGTGGCTCGATACGCGGGCGCAGAGCAGATACAGCGCCTTGAGATCGGCCTCGGCGACGCGCTCGAAATGCGCCAGGAGGCGTTCGCGATCACCCGGCGCGGGCGCTCCGGGCAGGTTCTGGCCAAGCGCCGCCGCGGACAGCAGCGCGCAGGCCATGGCGGTCGAACTGCGTCGATGTTCCGATTTCATGGGGATGCCTCCGTGAGGGGTTCCGGAGTAATCTAGGCGACCCGCTGCGGCCTCGCGTCGAAACTCGGCCGAACCTTCGTCGAAGCTTCGCCGCAAGAGCCCACCGAGCAGGAGGGCAGGCGATGTTGGCGAGCTCTGTGGGCATCGAGCCCGGTTCGGTGTCACTGTTTGGGCCGTTCGCGCTGGACGCGGGCCGGGCGGCGCTGACCCGTGGCGGCGCACGCGTGGCCTTGCGTCCGAAGACCTTTGCGCAGCTGTCGTACTTGGCCGCACATCCCGGCCGCGTGGTCGGCAAGGACGAGTTGCTGGCAGCGGTCTGGCCCGGCGTCGTCGTCAATGAAGAGTCGCTGTCGCAGTGCGTGCGCGAATTGCGCGCCGCGCTGGGCGACGAGGGGCAGCAGCTGATCAGGACCGTCGCGCGTCGCGGCTATCTGTTCGACACGGCCGTCGAGGCGCCGGCGCCACCGGTGGCAGACGCCGCCTCGCCGCAGCACGACCGCCACCGGGCAGGATGGGCGATTGCCGGCGCGGTGCTGCTCGCCGGATTGACGCTCGCCGTGCAACGGACCGATCCTCCGGTTGGCGTCGACCAGGCACTCAAGGCGCGCCGCTCGATCGCGGTGATGCCATTCAGCGAGCTCGGCACCGACGGCCGCGGCTATTTCGCCGAAGCGATCACCGAAGATCTGATCACCGACCTCGCCAAGCTGCCCGACACGCTGGTGGTGGCACGGGCTTCCGCCGCCGCGGTTGCTGTGCGCGAGGCCGACATCGTGAGGATCGGGCGCGAGCTCCGCGTGCGCCATGTGCTCAATGGCAGCGTGCGGCGCGACGGCGCCGTGGTGCAGATCAACGTGCAGTTCGCCTCGAGCGACAACGGTGCAGTGCTATGGTCTGAGCGCTTCGAATATCCCGATCTCGCTGACTGGGCATGGCAACGCGACATCGGCACTCGCATCGCGCGCGTGCTCGACGTGCGGATGACGGCGGCAGCCGCAGGCCAGTCGGCAGCGCACAGCGGCAAGCGGCTCGACGCGATCGATGCGACGCTCCAGGGGCAGCACGCTTTGCGCAATTTTGTCGGCCGCGCCGATCTGCTGCGGGCCCGCGCGCATTTCGAGAATGCGTTGGCCATCGAGTCCGACTCCGCCATTGCACTGACCGGATTGGCGCAGTCGTACCTGAGCGAAATGGAAGCCGGGCTGGGCCTCGGCGTCCAGTCGGTCGCACTCGCCGAACAGGCGATCGCCCGGGCGCTGGCGGCGGCTCCGGACTATTTGCCGGCGCAATGCCTCACGGGTCACGTGCTGCGCGAGCGAGGCGACCCGGAAGGCGCGCTGCGGGTGTACCAGAAAGTCGTGGCCGCCAATCCCAGCGAGGCATGGAGCCATGCACGCATCGGCGCGATGAAGCTGCGCCTCGGCCGAGCCGAGGAGGTTGCGGCCCATACCGACGCAGCGATGCGGCTGAGCCCGTTCGAGACTTCGCTGGTCGGCTATAGCCACTTCCATGCCGGCGCCGCCGAGTACTACCTCGGCCGCGAGGACGCGGCCTACGAGCGCATGCGCCAGTCAGCCGCGGTCGGCCCGCATCCGGCGCAATACGCCGCGTTCCTCTGGCTGGCCTCGCTCGATGCGCTGCACGGGCGGGGACAAGAGGCTCGGCAACATGCCGCTCAGGTACTTCGCCTGCGGCCGTACTGGACCATCCACTTGTGGCGAATCGGGACCGCGCCGGTGCATCCCCGGCTTCAGGCTGGCAGGGAACGGTTCGACGAGGGGTTGAGGAAAGCCGGGTTGCCCGAGTCGTGACATTGCACGCCCACGGGCGGCTCGTGGGCCCCTCTAACCCGCAATGAGAACGCGGACAAGAACGACGAGGAACCCCGCAGCGATGAACGCTGCGACGGTCGTCGTCACCAGGCCAGACGTTCCGTCGTCCTCTTTTTGCTGCGCCGGCGTGGCGTAGGCGTAGGGTTTCGCCGCAGCCGTGTCGAAAGCGGTGCTGAACGGGCTATAGAGCGCCCCGCCGAGGCTTTCCGGGCCAGATCCATCGTCTTGAACATCAACACCCGCTGATTGCTCGATCACGCCAGCTTTGATGGAGGAGGCCTTTTCAGCTTCGGCTGCCAACAGCAGTTCACCTGGGAGCGCCGACAGCGCTGCCAGGCAAAAGCCTGCCAACGCCCGGCATATTCCACGTTTGTTTTTCGACACGGTGCACTTCGGTTTGCCGAGACCGCCGTTACTAGTTGCTGCCAGTCGCCTTGTGCGCCTGATGATTGCCGAAGGTCAGCGGCGTGGCCGTATCGCACTTGAGCGCGGGAGTCGCCGACCCCGCCAGGGTGATGATGACCAGGGCAGTGTCTTTGGTGCCAGGCTCTCCGCCGTCGGTGAACGTGAATGTTATCGACGCAGGCTGACCATTGAACGTGCCGGTGCCCGCTCCCTCGAAGGTGTCGAAGGGCGCAGTCGGAGGTTGTGGTTCGATATTCGGGTCGTTGGTGCACAGGCCCTTCGACAAAGTGGTCAGATGGAAATTGTCGCCACCGGAAAAATTGATTTCCAGATTGTTCGGCTCCGCGGGGTCGGATCCTTCGAATTGAGTGCCCTGTCCGCAGTGCAACTCGAACCCGTGCGTCACCCTCTGCTGCCCAGTAGCGAGTTCGCTGCAGAAAAAGCTTCCGCCACCGGTCATCCGGCCGGGTTCATGAGCCCAAGCCGAGCCAACCATCATCGCCGCCGCTGCCGCGGCACCGCAGAGCACGGCTTTACCGCAAGGTCTGTTCATGATCTTCCCTTTGCCCCGCCACGGGCGGTGATACCAGGGCCAAAGCATTCACTTCAGGATGAACAAACGGACGCACAGGCCCATCGGGCGCAATTGTTGTACGCCCCAAAGAGACCTTTCTCCATACAACGAATGGCCTATCGTTGCTGAGCGAGAGCGGCGTCGCGCCGTCGGCTACCCAGAGCTCAGCCGAACAGCTCAGGAGCGCGGGCAGAAAGCCCCGGCCTCGGCCCAGGCCTTGATCAGCGCCCCGAACTCCTTCTGCGTTCCCGGCGCCGGCGTGCGCCACGCGCCCGGGTTCCAGGCCCAGCCGACCAGCGAGTCTTCGGCCATGTGGTGCACCAGCTTGGCCATGTCCATGTTGTCGTTGCGCGACTTGTCCTTGATCTGCTCGCAGATCTGGCCCAGCGTGCGGCCCTGCCAGGCCATCGAGGCCGGCGCCAGGTGCCACTTGGGATGGCCCGGCATGCGCGCGTTGTCGTAGTTGGCGGCCTGGTGGCAGGTGGCGCAGCGCATCGCCGCCGCGCCGAAGCCGTCGGCGCCGCGCACCACCCAGGGCTGGTGCGGATTCAGCGCATTGCTCTGCGTCGGCCGGTCGCCCGACGGATGGCAGTTGAGGCAGCGTGGGCTGTTGATGACCTTGCCGGCCTCGGTGAAGAGGGCGATGGCGCGCTCCTGCTTGTCGGCGATCTTGTCGAACTCGGACACGGGCTTGAGCGTGTTGTTGCTGCCCTGCTGCTGCGCGGCCGCGATGCCACCGAGGGCGAGCAGGGCGGCAAGAAAGAGCTTCTTATTCATCATCATCACGCGGCCTCCCTGACCATGGGCAACTGCCGCGGCCGTTCGCCGCCCGCGAGCCGCGCGAGCGCATTGGCCACCGCCGGCCCGATCGGCGGAACGCCCGGTTCGCCGACGCCCGTCGGCTTCTCGGTCGAGTCGACGATCTTCACTTCGATCGCCGGCATCTCGTGGATGCGCAGCGAACGGTAGGTGTCGAAGTTGCGCTGCACGCGGCGCCCGCCTTCGAGCCGGATCTCGCCGTAGAGGATGTGGCCCAGGCCGAAGCCGATGCCGCCTTCCATCTGCGCGCGCACGATGTCGGGGTTGACCACGCGGCCGCAGTCCACCGCGCACCACACCTTGTGCACGCGCGGCTCGCCGTTCTCGCCCATCGACACCTCGGCGATGTGCGCGACATAGGTGCCGAAGGCCTTGACGATCGAGACGCCGCGTGCGCGCCCGCTGCCCGCGGCCGGCCCTGACCACTTCGCGAGATCGGCCACGGCGCGCAGCGTGGCCTTGAAGCGCGGGTCGTCGCCGAAGAGGGCCATGCGGCCTTCGACCGGGTCCTGCCCCGCGGTCTGCAGCAGCTGGTCGACGAAGCACTCCACCGCGTAGCCGGTGTGCGTGGAGCCCACCGAGCGCCACGACAGCGTGGGCACGCCGACCTTCTGGATGTGCAGGTCGCAGCGGAAGTTCTCGATCTTGTAGGGGATCTCGTTCGCGCCTTCGACCATGGTGGCGTCGATGCCGTTCTTGAACAGCATGGATTCGAACATCGTGCCCTGGATGAAGGACTGGCCCACGATGGTGTCGGACCAGGCCACGACCTTGCCGCCGCGCAAGCCCCCGCGCATGCGGTGCACGAAGAGCGGCCGGTAGCGCCCGCCCTGCACGTCGTCGTCGCGCGTCCACATCAGCTTGACGGGGCGCGCGGGGCCGATGGCCTTGGCGACCTGGGCCAGCTCGGCTGCGAAGTCAGAGCCCATCTCGCCGCGGCGGCCGAAGCTGCCGCCGGCCAGCATGGTCTCGACCGCCACCTGTTCGGGCTTGAGCCCCAGCACGCCGGCGATGACGGCCTGGTCGAGGGTCTGGATCTGCGAGCCGAAGCGCGCGGTGGCGCCCTTGTCGTTCCAGCGCAGGAAGCCGTCCAGCGGCTCCATCGGCGAATGGGCCAGGTAGGGGAAGGCGTACTCGGTTTCGATCACCCGCTCGGCCGAGGCCAGGCTCGTGTCGACATTGCCGTGCGCGTCGGCGACGGCACCCGGCGAGCGGGCGGCGGCGCGGTATTCGGCGAGGATCTGTTCGCTGCCGCGCTTCTCGGCCGCCGACTCGTCCCAGGTGATGCGCAGCTTCTCGCGCCCCTTGATGGCCGGCCAGGTGCTCTCCGCGTAGACGGCCACGCCGGTCGGCACCTGCTTCACCTCCACCACGCCCTTGACCGCCAGCGCCTCGATCGCGTCGAAAGAAGCGACCTTGGCGCCGAAGAGCGGCGGATGCGCGACCACCACGGTGAGCATGTTCGGCTCGTGGATGTCGATGGTGAACTGCGCCGTGCCGTTGGTCTTGGCCGGCACGTCGAGCTTGCGCACCGCGCCTTCGCGCCCGATCAGGCGGAACTCGGAGGGGTCTTTCAGCCGCACTTCGGTGGGCGCGGGTGCGGGCAATCGCGATGCGGCGAGCGCGAATTCGCCGAAGCGGCCCTGCTTGCCCGACGCCGCATGCCGCAACACGCCGCGTTCGACCGTGATGTCCTTTGCCGGCACGCGCCAGCTGTTGGCCGCCGCCTGCACCAGCAGCGCCCGCGCGGTGGCGCCAGCCTGGCGCAGCTGGTCGTAGGAATTGGCAATCGCCGTCGAGCCGCCCGTGCCCTGCACCGGACCGAAAGCGAGGTTGTTGTAGAGCTTGGCATCGGCCGGCGCATGCTCGGCGCGCATCTGCGCCCAGTCGGCATCCATCTCCTCGGCCACGATCGTCGCGAGACCGGTGAAGGGCCCCTGGCCGAACTCGATGTGCTTGACCAGCACCGTGACCGTGCTGTCGGTGCCCACGCGAATGAAGGCGTTGGGCGCGAAGACGCTCTGGGCCGCCTTGGCCTTGGTGGCCGCCAGCGCGCTGCCGGCGAAGGGCGCGAGGTAGGCGGCGACGAACAGGCCGGTCGTGCTCTTCAGCACCGTGCGGCGCGAGAGCTTCGATGTGGCTGTGCTTTCCATGGCTCAGGCTCCCAGCGTGCGCGCCGCGTCGTGGATGGCGGCGCGGATGCGGTCGTAGGTCGCACAGCGGCAGATGTTGCCGTTCATCGCCAGGTCGATGTCGCGGTCTGTCGGCTTCTTGATCTGTCTGAGCAGCGCCACCGCGCTCATCACCTGGCCCGACTGGCAGTAGCCGCACTGCGGCACGTCGCGCGCCACCCACGCGGCCTGCACCGCCTTGGCTTCGCGGCCCGTGAGACCTTCGATGGTCGTGATGGCCCGCTTGCCGACCGCCGCGATCGGGATCGAACAGGAGCGCAGTGGCTGGCCTTCCATGTAGACGGTGCAGGCCCCGCACTGCGCGATGCCGCAGCCGAACTTGGTGCCGGTCAGTTTCAGGTTGTCACGCAGGGCCCACAGGAGGGGGGTGTCGTCGTCGGCGTCGACGCGCCGTTCCTTGCCGTTCACTTTGATGACGTAAATCATGGCTTCCCCTCAGGGTGGCTGAATGGAAAAAGCGCCGGGTGGGCGCTTCATGGGTGAACTACGACTGCGGAATCAATGTAGCGCGATCGTTGGCCTGAAGATAGAGGCGCCGGCCGACACGATCTTGTTCCCTCTCCCTCCGGGAGAGGGCTAGGGTGAGGGCATGGGCCTTCGCCATCGCGCTCAGCCAGATTAGGCGTCTTCGTCCTCGAGCGAAGAGAACAGCACCGGAAAGATGTCCTTCGTCGATACCGAACCGTCGAGATCCTTCTCAGCCAGCATGAGCTGCTGCGACTCGGGCAGGCCGGCGGGGATCACCATCTTGCCGCCGGGTTTCAACTGGTAAATGAGCGCCGGCGGAATCAACTCGGGCGCCGCCGTCACGATCACCTTGTCGAAGGGCGCGTATTCGGGCCAGCCATGGCAGCCGTTGCCGATCTTGATGTCGACGTTGAGATGGCCCTGCCGCGCCAGCCGGTGCATCGCCCGCGTGGCCAGCTCTTCGATCAGCTCGATGCTGAAGACCCGCAGCGCGAGCTCCGCCAGGATCGCCGACTGGTAGCCCAGCCCGGTGCCGATTTCCAGCACCGTGTCGGTCGGCTGCACGTCGAGCAGATCGGTCATCACGGCGACGATGAAAGGCTGTGAGATCGTCTTGCCGTAGCCGATGGGCAAGGGCGTGTCGACGTAGGCAAAGGGCCGCAGCTCGAGCGGCACGAACTCATGGCGCGGCACCTTGGCCATGGCATCCATGACCCGCGGATCGAGCGCAGCTTTGCCCAGGTACGAGGTCGAGAAAATCGTCTTCGCAGCGATTTCCGCGAGCATGTGCTGCTGCAGGGCCGTGAAGTCCGGGTCGCTCATGGTGGCTGCTCGAAGGCGGGGACTGAGACGCCAACCATCCTACGCTTTCCGGATGAAAGCAAGAGCCGAATCAGCCGCTGACAAACCGCTGCAACAGCGCAAAAACGGCGCTACATTCCCCGCACGTGGTGTTCAATTTCGGGACTTCGGCTCGTCATGGCATCGACTGCGACTTCACCGCGCTCTGCTTCAGCGCACAACGACCTCCTGGAGGTGATGCCCCTGGATGTGCGGGTCGGCTTGGAGCCGCTTCTCGAACTGGTTACGCTCAACTTGGGCGATGTTCTTTACGAGTCGGGGGTAGTTCAGGAGCACGTGTACTTCCCGACCGACTGCATCGTTTCGCTGCTGTATGTGCTCGAGAACGGGCAATCCGCCGAGATCGCGGTCGTCGGGTTCGAGGGCATGGTCGGCGTCTCGCTCCTGATGGGCGGAGGCAGCACGCCGAACCGCGCGGTGGTGCAAAGCGCAGGGCATGCGTTTCGGCTGGGCGCCAGCCATATCAAACAATTGGTCGAGCAGGGAGGGCCGTTGCTCCATCTCCTGCTGCGCTATACCCAGGCGCTCATCACGCAGATGTCGCAGACGGCCGTATGCAATCGACACCATTCGCTCGAGCAACAGCTGTGTCGCTGGCTCCTGCTGAGCCTCGACAGGCTGCCGGGCAGCGACCTGGTGATGACGCAGGAGCTGATCGCCAACATGCTCGGCGTGCGGCGCGAAGGCGTGACGGAGGCGGCCGGCAAGCTGCAGCGCCTGAACCTGATCCAGTATGCCCGGGGTCACATCACGGTGCTGGACCGTCCAGGTCTCGAACGGCACGTGTGCGAATGCTATGAAGTGGTAAAGCGCGAGACCGATCGCTTGCTGCCCCATGAAACAGCGACCTGATCCGGCGACATCGGCTTCACCGTGCGGTAGCGTACAGACGATCGCCTTCGTTTGACTAGCATTGCAAGTGGGGGCATTGCGCAGCCCCGCAACGGACCTTGTGATGCAACTTAACCTGCTCGATCTGCCCTGGTGGGGTCTTGTGCTGGTCACGCTGGGCTCGACCCACGTCACCATCGCCGCGGTCACCATTTTTCTGCATCGGCATCAGGCGCATCGCGCGCTGGAACTGCATCCCGTCGCCAGCCACTTATTCCGTTTCTGGTTGTGGCTCACCACCGGAATGGTGACCAGGGAATGGACGGCGATCCACCGCAAGCACCACGCCAACTGCGAAAGCTCCGAAGACCCCCACAGCCCGCAGATCCATGGCATCAGGAAAGTGCTGTTCGAAGGCACCGAGCTCTATCGCATGGAAGCCAGAAACGCCGCAACGCTCGAAAAATACGGCCACGGCACCCCTGACGACTGGATCGAGCGCAAGCTGTACGCGAGGCACACCCGACTAGGCATCGGCCTCGTGCTGGGCATCGACATCGTCCTGTTCGGCCCGATCGGACTCAGCATGTGGGCGGTTCAGATGCTGTGGATTCCGTTCTTCGCCGCGGGCGTCATCAACGGCGTCGGCCACTATTGGGGCTACCGCAATTTCGCGCCGAACGACAGCTCCAGCAATGTCGTGCCGTGGGGCATCCTGATCGGCGGCGAAGAGCTGCACAACAACCATCACGCCTATGTCACTTCTGCCAGGCTGTCCAGCAAGTGGTGGGAATTCGACATCGGCTGGATGTACATCCGCATCCTGGAAATGATTCACCTGGCGAAGGTGCGCAAGGTTGCGCCCAGGATTCGCTACAACACATCCAAGACCCGTTGCGACGTGGGGACCCTGCAGGCTGTCATTACTCACCGCTACGACGTGCTGGCCAAGTTCGCCAGGTCCGTGCGCCCGACTGCCGTGGCGGAGATCCTCAGCCTGCGGGCCGGCGCGATCCCGGGCTCGAGGGACACCAAGGCGCTGGAGCCGGTCAACTACCTGCTGCAAAGGGATGCGAGGGAATTGCCGGAGAAGGAGCGCGCAGTCCTGCAACAGGCTCTGCATTCCAGCACGGTGCTGAGCACCATTTACTCGATGCGGCAGGATCTCACTGCCGTATGGAGCCGATCCGCAGCCTCGAAGGAGCAGCTGGTGAAACAGCTGGAAGACTGGTGCCGGCGCGCCGAGGAAAGCGGGATTGGTGCGCTGCGCGAGTTTTCTCGAGCGCTGCGCCGCTACGACTCACTGATAGGAGACATGCCATGACATTGGGAACAATTCTGTTGATCATCGTGGTCCTGCTGCTCATCGGCGCGATTCCAAGCTGGCCCCACAGTCGGGGATGGGGCTACGGTCCCAGCGGTGGCATCGGGCTGGTGCTGGTGGTCCTGGTGGTTCTGCTGTTGGCCGGCAAGATATAGCGAGTTGCCTCGAACGGGGCAAAAAAAACGTGCCTCATGGCACGTCTGTGAAAGCGGGAGCGCTCAGTAGCGGGGGCCGTTGTAGGGGTAGTAGCCACGGTTGTTGTAGTTGCGCTGGTCCGCGTTCCGCCCCACTTCGTTGCCGATCAGGCCGCCGATGGCGGCCCCTCCCACTGTAGAAGCCGCGTTGCCGCCGATCGCGTTGCCAAGCACCGCTCCGCCGACGGCGCCACCGGCGATACCGAGCTGCTGGTTGGGACCGGTCGCGCATCCGGCCAAAGTCAGGAGCGAACTGATGGCCGCTGCCGTCATCCAGGATGTTGTTTTCATGATGTCCACCTTTCAGTGAGTTATGCAGGAGCTGGTTGGAGCAAGGCACACACGGCCGGCCGCTCAGCCGCCGCGGCGACTCCGATGCCTGTCGGCGGCGCGATGGCCTGGTTGTCGATGTCTGTGCGCAGGGTCTGGTCGAGCACCGGCATCCTGCCGCTGCTCAGCCGTGCTTCGGCCACCCACACAACCGCAGCGTGCAAGACTTCTGGCAAGGTACGTCCACGCAGGTAGACACGAACCATGGCGTCGGCAGTGAATTCGGAGGGGTCATCCGGTCACTGTGACCGGATGCGCGTACTCCGTCTGTACGGCGTCGCGCATAGGTGGTGTGTGTGCACGCTGCCGCAAACTCGCGATGACAGGCCCCAGCAGTCGGCGCGATCGCGTCGGCGTGAACAGATGCATCTCGTAGCGCGGAAGGGCCTCACGCAGACGCAGCGGCACAACCTGGCCCTTCGCTGCACTCTCCAGCAGCGCCGGGTGAGGGAGCACGCCCAGCAAGTCGCTGTCGGCCATCAGATGCAGAAGGCTGGCGTAGTCGGGGCACGACGCCACCACACGTGGCGCCCGCATCCGGCGGACGGCAAATGCCTCATGCAGCACGTCTACGGGCCCGCTCACGCTGGGCCCGACGATCGCCCATGACGCTCCCTGCAGTTCCTCCAGTGATTGCACTTTGGCCAAGGGGTGCGCGCGGCTGGCGTAGGCCAGCGGCGTGAGCTGGTACAGCGGCTGACAGGCCAGGCCGGCGGCAGGGTACCCACGAGGCAGCGGTGAAATCACGAGGTCAAGTTCGCCGCCCTGCAACTTCGCAAGCATGCGGCCTTCGTCGGCGCTCGACATGTCGAGGCGACGGCGAGGGTGGCCATGACACCAACCGAAGTGCAAGGCCGGGCCGCAGACCAGCGCGGCGGATGGCGTCACCCCAACGCGCAGCGTGTCGCGATGGGCCGGAGTGGCACTCGCCATTCCAAGTGCTTCGATCCGCTCTGCGAGATCCGTGCTCTTCAACGCCGCTTGCAACGCTGCCTCGGTGGGCAGCAGCCTGCGCCCGGACGCAACGAAAAGCGGTGTGTCGAACTGTCGCTGCAGCTGCCTCATGCCGTGACTGATCGCCGGCTGCGACACACCACCGGCCCGCGCCGCAGCAGCGAAGCTGCCATGTTCGATCACCAGCCTGAGGTACTGCAGGTAGCGCAAATTCATAAACGACTCTTATGGATTGACGGCCATTCTGACTTGTCGGCGAGCGCCGTGTCTGGAACGATTCAGCCGTTAACCGACAAGGAGCCCACACATGAGTCAAAGCCAACTGGATACGGTGCGCAGCTACCTGCAATACCTGCACGCAAGCGATACGGCGGGGTTGATTTCCACTTTCGAGAACAACGGCGTCGTGCATTCCCCGTTTCTCGGCACCATGAAGGCGCGCGACTTCTTCCCCAGGTTGGCGCAGGCATCGCGCCAGAGTGTGATCACGCTGATCGATCTGTTCGCGTCGGTACAGCCTGTAGACGCCACGGTACGCGTGGCGGCCTACTTCCGCTATGACTGGACGCTGAGCGACGGAAGGCTGGTCGACTTCACCTGCGTGGACGTGTTCGGCTTCCGCCCGGACAGCGACCGCATCGATAGCATGCACATCGTCTACGACACGCATCCGCTGCGCGAGGGCGTGGGTGACAAGTACGCGCCAAACCCTGTGTTGAACGGCTGAGCGGGGCGGCGGACAGCAAGGTCAGCATGAGCGCCCCGCACTAGTCCCACTTTGGAAGGTTCTGCAAAGCGTCGTTGGGCTGGTCGACGATGTCGACGCCGGTGATGCCGTTGCCGCCCGTCAGCGCCTTGACGTCGCAAACGATCTCCCAGGCATGGTCTTCGGTGCGCCGCGCGATGCAGACCTCCTCGCCGGCGGCAAGCAGATTGACGCATTCGCCGACCTTGACGCGCCGTGCCGCGCCGAGCGCCAGTTCTGTCGAACCGAATTCCTTGTCCACAACCGGGTGAAGCGCGACGAGATCGATCTTCCCGCCCCCGTAGTGAACAGCGGTGATTGCGTGCTGGGCCATGGTGACCTCCGTTTGTGGAGAGCCCAGTATGGCTGCGGCTGCTGCTCTTGTCAGTCTGCCTACTGCGGCCGTGGGTACGGGCCCGGTCTTGTCCCCTCTCCCTCCGGGAGAGGGCCAGGGTGAGGGCAGGGGCCCCTTCAACGCAGGCGCACCACCTGGTCCGAATCACCCTTCCTGACCTCGACGATGTCGTCCAGCGCCTTCACCATCGCGGGGAAGTTGGGGTAGCCGTATTCCTTGGTGTCGAAGGTCGGGTCGAGCCGCTTGATCATGTGCCAGATCGAGCCTTTGTTGACCCACGGGTCGCCCTTGGTTTCGGCAAGGAGTTTGATGGCGCGTTTGAGGACATCGGCGGCAGGATTCACAGGCGGTGCCTCGATCGGCGCCGCTTCATCGGGTTGATCTTCAGGTACCGCAGGCTCTTCGGCCAGGTTCTCGTAGTAGCGGAACTCGTGGCAGCTCTTGGCCCAGTGCCGATTGGTCGACTTGCGCGTGCCCAAGCCGATGAGCGTCCGGCCCGCGGCCTTGATCTTCTGCGCGACCGGCATGAAATCGCTGTCGCCGCCGACGATGATGATCGTGCCGAGGTGCGAGAAACGGGCGATGTCTTCCGTGGCGTCCAGGCACAGCTTGATGTCTGCGCCGTTCTTGGCGGATGCGCCCGGCGGGAAGAGCTGGATCAACTCGACCGCACTCTGAAGCAGCGCATCACGATAGCGGCCGTAGTACTGCCAGTTGCAGTACGCGCGGTTGATCGCGATGGGGCCGAACGACGATGCCAGTTCGACGATGGCCTGGACATCGATCAGCGGCTCCTGCACCTTGAAGCGAGCGTCCGGTTTGCTGTAGCTGCCCTCGCCGAACTTCGCTTCGCAGAGGCTCGCGTGCAGGTTCTCGAAGTCCCAGTAGAGGGCGACCGAGCTGTTTTCTTCATTGTCGTTTCGGCTCATCGGCAACTCCTGGAGGTTGGTTCGTCAGCGTCGTGCGTACGAGGCGGATGCTACTTCGGGCGTTGGGCTACAACAGCCAGTCGGCGCCCAGCACGTCGGCGATTGCGTTCAAGCCTTCGACGGCTCCCATGGCCAGCCCCACGTCGTGCGAGCTCCGCACTTCGGGCTCGCGGGGGTTGATGCGAATCAGCCGACCGCCGAACTGCTGGACGACGCGCTGGCCGAAGTAGCGCACCGAAGGGATCGCCGTGCCCGCGCCGATCTCGATCACCACCGGCCGGCTCACCGACGATAGCCACCGTTCGAGGCGCTCAGCCTGCGCCTGCTCGCGCGCTTCGATCCACTCGTAGTCGCCGAACATCAGCACGTTCGGCCGCGCAAGGCCGCCGCAACGAGGACACACGGGCGGCGCATCGCGCAGCCGACATGCGTATTCGTCCACGTCCGGCGTGAAGCCGTCCGCGCTCCAGATGTCATCGCTGCACGGAGCCAGGCACTGCAGGTGGTGGATGGACCCATGGCATTCGTGGATCAGCGCCGGATCGAAGCCCGCCTTCTGGAACTGCCCGTCGACATTGCTGGTGAAGACGGCGTAGCCGTGAGCCATCTTCTCGCCCCAATGCTTGAGCAGCGCGAAGCCGGCGTGCGGCGTGGTGCGGCGGTACAGGTTCAGGCGATGGCCGTAGAAGCCCCAGGCCAGCGTCGACTGGGCCTCGAACGCGGAGGGTGAGGCAATGCGGTGGAAGTCGATCTGTGCGCGGGCGAGCGCAGGGTAGGCGTTCCAGAAACCGGCCGTGCCGCGGAAGTCGGGAAGGCCGGAGTCGACGCCCATGCCGGCGCCTGCTGCGATGACGAGGGCGCCGGCTCGATCGAGCAAGGCGGCGGCGCGGTCGGCTGGCGTTTCGCTGGGGAAGGGCTGAGTCATCGGTGTTATGACGCGAATGTCCGCGGTCAGCAGACGATAGCGGGTCTGCGCGTGAAATAGTCACGAGGCCTATCAACCCTGAGCTTCCACAATCCCACGGGGAGACCAACAGATGAGCGTGGACGCTCGCGGTTGATCGGACCGGGGACATGAAGAGACTTCTGCTGCTGACGGCGTTGCTGTCAGCCTTCTGCTGGCCTGCGATTGCTCAGACGCCGGCCATCTTGCTCGAGGCCTGCAATGCGATGGAGCCGGCAAGCAAACGCCTGGAATGTTTGCGCGCGGCGAACGGGGTGCGCTCGGACTCGAGCGGGTCGTACGGCGGTGTGTCCAACAAGTCGCAACCGGCATATGCGGTGCCGCCTCCCGCAGCCCCCAGTCGCTATGCGCCCGCGACCAGTGCGACGACGCGCTCAAGCGAAGGACCGACCTGCTACGTCGGTCCGCGCGGGGGTACTTACACGATCACGGCGAGTGGGCGGAAGAACTACGGTGTGTGCTGAATACCAGCAGAGCATCAGCAGTTGCACTCGAGTTTGTGGAACTGTCTTGGGAGAGCGATCCCGCCAAGATGAAACCTGCGGTCAAGGTCGCTTTGGAGGACTTCAGGCGTCTTGTCGGCGAGGTAGAGCGCCTCACGCATGGCTTTATGAGCCTGCAGAAAAAGTTCGAATCACGCGTTCGATACAAGAAGGAATGGGAGGACGCCAATCCTGTGGGGTTCAAGGCCTGGGCGGCGTACCAAGCGATGCTTTCCAACTGATCTACGAGCCTGGGTTTGTACAAGCCCCGCCGCTCGAAATCCTCTTAGGTCGGCCGCCCACGGAAAAGGCCTCGTTGCTATCGAGCTGATAGCAACGAGGCCTTATCTGTATTGGTGCCGGAGAGATGAATCGAACACCCGACCTTCTCATTACGAATGAGCTGCTCTACCGACTGAGCTACACCGGCTAAGCCCGCGATTATAGCGGTTCGTGATACCCGGTCAGCCGCTCGACCTCGTTCTTTGACCCCAACACAACAGCCACGCGCTCGTGCAGCTTGGTGGGCTCCAGGTCGAGGATGCGCTTCTTGCCATTGGTGGCGGCGCCGCCGGCCTGTTCGACCAGCCAGCTCATCGGGTTGGCCTCGTACATGAGGCGCAGCTTGCCGGCCTTCTCGGGCTCGCGCTTGTCCCAGGGGTACATGAAGACGCCGCCGCGCATCAGGATGCGGTGCACGTCGGCCACCATGCTGGCAATCCAGCGCATGTTGAAGTCCTTGCCGCGCGGGCCTTCCTTGCCGGCCAGGCATTCGTCGATGTAGCGCTTCACCGGGGCGTCCCAGTGGCGCATGTTGCTCATGTTGACGGCAAATTCCTTGGTGTCGGCCGGGATCTGGATGTCCTCCTGCGTGAGCATGAAGGAGCCCTGTTCGCGGTCGAGCGTGAACATCGCGACGCCGTTGCCCACGGTCAGCACCAGCGTGGTCTGCGGGCCGTAGATGCAGTAGCCGGCGGCCACCTGCCTGCTGCCGGCCTGCAGGAAGTCGGCCTCCTGCACGCCGGGGGTGTCGTCGGGCTTCTTCAGCACGCTGAAGATGGTGCCGATGCTCACGTTGACGTCGATGTTGCTCGAGCCATCGAGGGGGTCGAACAACAGCAGGTATTCGCCCTGCGGGTAGCGGTTGGGCACCACGTGGATGCTGTCCATCTCCTCGCTGGCCATGGCGGCGAGGTGGCCGCCCCATTCGTTGGCCTCGATCAGCACCTCGTTGGCGATGATGTCCAGCTTCTTCTGGATCTCGCCCTGCACGTTCTCGCTCTCGGCCGTGCCGAGCACGCCGCCGAGCGCGCCCTTGTTGACGGCCTGGCTGATGGTCTTGCAGGCGCGCGCCACCACTTCGAGCAAGAGGCGCAGCTGGCCCGGGATCAGGCCGTCGGCGCGCTGTTGTTCGACCAGGTAGCGGGTGAGGGAGATCTTGTGTTGATGAGCCATGGTTCCGGTGTTTTCTTCTTGACTAGCTGGCTAGCTCGCGAGGGCACGGGTCACGACCTCGTGCGTGTCCTTGCTGAGATCGGGCTTGGCGGCCACGCGCACGATGGCCTCGCGCGCCGCGCTGCGGTACGGCTCGGCCAGCTTGCTCCAGCGGTCGAGCGCGCGCGCGAGGCGGGCCGCGACCTGTGGGTTGATGGCGTCGAGCTCGATCACGCGATCGCTCCAGAACACATAGCCGGCTGCATCGGGGCGGTGCAGGGCGCCGGGGTTGCCGCTGCAGTAGCTGAAGATCACGCTGCGCGCGCGGTTCGGGTTTTTGAGCGAGAAGTCGGGGTGCTTCATGAGCTGCTTGACCAGCGGCAGGATGTCGCCGCCGCGGTCGGGCGCGCCGGCCTGCAGCGAGAACCACTTGTCGATGACCAGCGCCTCATCCTTGAAGATCGCGTGGAAGCGCGCCAGCGCCGGCGCCGCCAGCGCATGGCCCGAGGAGACCAGGGCGTTGAGGGCGTTGAAGCGGTCGGTCATGTTGCCCGCGTCCTTGAAGCGCTGCAGCGTCTTGCCGGGCCAGACGGTGTCGCCGGAGGCGCGTGTGGCGAGGCACAGGTAGGTGAGGGCGAGGCCCGCCAGCGCGCGGCGGCCCGAGGACACGGGGTCGGGCTGGTAGCCGCCGGTGTCGCGGTTCTGCTCGTAGGCCTGTTCCCAGTCGGCGAAGAGGCCGGCGGCGAGCTGCGTGCGCATGGCTTCGCGCACGGCATGCACGCGCTGCGGATCGACCACTTCCAGCTGCTCGGCGATGTAGGTTTCCGAGGGCAGGGTGAGCACCAGTTCCTTGAAGGCGGCGTCGAGCTTGGGGTCGCGCAGCACGCGGCGCATGGCTTCGAGATACGCCTCGTTCAGCGGCGCTTCGCTGGCACTGACGGCGGGCGTGCCGATCGCGTGGATCGCGGCGCGCAGCGCCAGGCGCTGGCCGGCTTCCCAGCGGTTGAAGGGGTCCGGGTCGTTGGCCAGCAGCGTGAGCAACTGGGCATCGCTGTACTCGTGGTCGAGGATCACCGGCGCGCTGAAGCCGCGCAGGATCGAGGGCACCGGTTCGGCGTCGATGTTGATGAAGGTGAACTGCTCGCCCGGGTGCGTGAGCACCAGGGTGCGCGTGCCCTGCGTGGCGTTCTCTTCGCCCGCCAGCTGCAGCGGCAGCTCGCGGCCGTCGTCGCCCAAGAGGCCCAGGTTCACCGGGATCACGAAGGGGTCCTTGACCGGCTGGCCCGGCGTCGGCGCGCAGCTCTGCAAGAAGCTCAGCGTGTAGCTGCGCGTCGCGGCGTCGTACACGCCGTGGGCCGCCAGGCGCGGCGTGCCGGCCTGGCTGTACCACCGCTTGAACTGCGGCAAGAGGCGCGCGAGGTCGGACTCGGGGTTGGCGTCGGCAATGGCCTGCGCGAAGTCGTCGCAGGTCACGGCCTGGCCGTCGTGGCGCTCGAAGTACAGCGTGATGCCGCGCTCGAAGCCCTTGCGGCCGACCAGCGTCTGCATCATGCGCACCACCTCGGCACCCTTCTCGTAGATGGTGACGGTGTAAAAGTTGCTGATCTCGATGTAGCTGTCGGGCCGCACCGGGTGCGCCATCGGGCCCGCGTCTTCGGGGAACTGGGCGGTGCGCAGCACGCGCACGTCCTCGATGCGCTTGACGGCGCGTGCCGAGGCGTCGGCGCACAGGTCCTGGCTGAACTCCTGGTCGCGGAACACCGTGAGGCCTTCCTTCAGCGAGAGCTGGAACCAGTCGCGGCAGGTCACGCGGTCGCCGCTCCAGTTGTGGAAGTACTCGTGGCCGACCACGCTCTCGATGTTGCTGTAGTCGGCGTCGGTGGCGGTGGCCTGGTTGGCCAGAACGTACTTCGTGTTGAAGATGTTCAGGCCCTTGTTCTCCATCGCGCCCATGTTGAAGTCGCTGGTGGCGACGATCATGAAGCGGTCGAGGTCCAGCGGCAGGCCGAAGCGGGCTTCGTCCCACGTCACCGAGTTGACCAGCGAGTTCATCGCGTGCTCGGTCTTGTCGAGGTCGCCGGCGCGCACGTAGACCTGCAGCAGGTGTTCCTTGCCGTTGCGTGCCTTGATGCGCTGCTCGCGCGCCACCAGCTTGCCGGCCACCAGCGCGAACAGATAGCAGGGCTTGCGGAAGGGGTCGACCCACTTCGCGAAGTGGCGGCCCTCGGGCAGCTCGCCCTGTTCGACCAGGTTGCCGTTCGACAGCAGCACCGGGTAGGCGGCCTTGGCGGCGCGGATCGTCACCGTGTAGCTCGCCATCACGTCGGGGCGGTCGAGGAAGTAGGTGATGCGGCGGAAGCCTTCGGCCTCGCACTGCGTGAAGAAGGTGTCCTCGCTCACGAACAGGCCCATGAGCTTGGTGTTCTTCGCGGGCGCGCAGGTGGTGAAGAGCTCGAGCTCGAAGGCATCGGGCAGGTTGTCGATGACGAGCTGCTCGGCCTCCATGCGGAAGGACGCGCCCTGGCCGTCGACCAGCACCCGCGCCAGGTTGAGCTCGTCGCCGTCCAGGCGCAGCGCCTCGGCCGGCACGTCGGGGTTGCGGCGCAGGCGCATGCGGTTGAGCACGCGCGTCTTGGCCGGGTCGAGGTCGAAGGTCAGGTCGACGGTGTCGATCCAGTAGGCGGGGGCGCGGTAGTCCTCGCGGCGGATCGCGACGGGTTCGCCTTGGGCATCACGCAAGTGCATCGAGCGTCTCCAGAAAGTTTGATTTTGCGAGTTCGTTGTAGTCGCGCACGGCCGCAATCACATGCGGCCCTGCGAGTTCGGAGGCAGAGTGGGTGCTGCAGACCGCCACCGCGCGCATGCCGCCGCGACGCGCGGCCTCGATGCCGAAGGGCGCGTCCTCGAACACGACGCAGCGCGCCGGCGGCACGCCGATGCGGCGCGCGGCTTCGAGAAAGATCGCGGGTTGCGGCTTGCCGGGCAGGCCCTCGTCGCCGCCCACGATGGCGAGCGGCGCCGGGTCCAGCTTGAGCTGCGACATGGTGAAGGCGATGTTGTGCTTGTCGCCCGCCGTGCCGACCGCGATCTTGAAGCCGCGTGCCGCCGCAGCCTTGGCAAAGTCGCTGAAGCCGGTCACTTCGCGAAATGCCGCCCCGAAGAGCTCGCGGTAGATCGACTCCTTGGCGTGCGTGATCTCGATGCTCTCGGCTTCGGTCACTTCGCGGCCCATGAGCTCGCAGGCGCATTCGAAGGCCGTGCGGCCGGTGGTGCGGCGCATGAAGTCCGGGATGTCGATCGCCAGGCCCTTGCGGCGGCCGTACTCGACCCATGCCTTGGCGTGCCAGGGCATGGAGTCGACCATGGTGCCGTCCATGTCGAAGATCAGGGCTTCCGCCTTGTGCGAAGCGCCCTGCATCAGACGCCTTGCTTCAACGAGGCTTCGATGAACGGATCCAGGTCGCCGTCCAGCACCTTCTGCGTGTTGCTGATCTCGACGTTGGTGCGCAGGTCCTTGATGCGGCTGTTGTCCAGCACGTAGCTGCGGATCTGGTGGCCCCAGCCGACGTCGGTCTTACTGTCTTCCAGCTTCTGCTGCTCTTCCTGGCGCTTGCGCATCTCGTGGTCGTACAGGCGCGAGCGCAGGCGCTTCCAGGCCACGTCGCGGTTGCTGTGCTGGCTGCGGCCGTCCTGGCACTGCACCACGATGCCGGTCGGGATGTGCGTGAGCCGCACGGCCGAGTCGGTCTTGTTGATGTGCTGGCCGCCGGCGCCGCTGGCGCGGAAGGTGTCGGTGCGCACGTCGGCCGGGTTGATCTCGATCTCGATCGAGTCGTCGATCTCGGGGTAGACGAAGATGCTGGCAAAGCTGGTGTGGCGCCCGCCCGAGGAATCGAAGGGCGACTTGCGCACCAGGCGGTGCACGCCGGTCTCGGTGCGCAGCAAGCCGAAGGCGTAGTCGCCCTCGACCTTGATAGTGGCGCCTTTGATGCCGGCCGTGTCGCCGGGCGTCTCGTCCTCGATCTGGGTCTTGAAGCCCTTGCGCTCGGCGTACTTCAGGTACTGGCGCAGCAGCATGCTGGCCCAGTCGCAGGCCTCGGTGCCGCCGGCGCCGGCCTGGATGTCGACGAAGGCGTTCAGCGGGTCGGCCGGGTTGTTGAACATCCGGCGGAACTCGAGCTGCTTGATGTCGGCTTCGAGCTTGGCAGCGTCATCGGCGATGGACTGCAGGCCGTCCATGTCGCCTTCTTCCTTCGACATTTCGAAGAGCTCGGTGTTGTCCGAGAGGCCGCTGGTGAGCCGGTCGAGCGTGACGACCACGTCGTCGAGCGACTTCTTCTCGCGGCCCAGCTCCTGGGCCTTCTTCGGGTCGTTCCAGACGTTGGGATCTTCGAGCGATGCGTTGACCGTCCTCAGACGTTCGGCTTTGGCATCGTAGTCAAAGATACCTCCGTAGATCGACCGTCCGGGCGCTCAGGTCCGCGAGGGTTGCGCCGATTTGGTTGATTTGCTCTGCATCCATGGGGTGTCCTGACGGTGTTCGGGGGGGAAACCGGGCATTTTCTCATGCCCGTCAAGGCCTGGCCGAGGCAAGGAAGTCTTCGATCAACGCGGCCACCCGCGCGGGCTGGTCGTGGTGCAGCATGTGGCCGGCATCCTCGACGCGGGCCAGCCGCACGTCGGGCACGGATTTCAGCCGTTCCTGGAAGTCGGCCAGGGTGTAGCGGCCCTTCCACCACTTGCCGAGGCTGTCGTCGGAGGCCACCACCGCCAGTACCGGCGCGGCGATGCCGGCATAGAGCGCCAGCGCCTCGTCGACGCGGAAGAGGTTGGCGTTGATGATCTTGTGCGCCGGGTCGCCGAGGATCTCCCAGCGCTCGCCGCCCTCGGGCAGGTGCCGGGCGGCGGACCACTGGCCGGCCAGCCAGTCGGCCTTGTCCTGCGTGAGGCGCGGGTTGGTCTTCATGAGGCGCCGTGCGACGCCCTCCGGCGCCGGGTAGCTGGCCAGGGCCATCTCGCCGCGGTGCAGGCGCTTCAGTTCGTCGATCCACTTGCCGTAGCGCTGGGGCGCTTCGTCCGGCTGCAGCAGCGGCATGCCGAAGCCCTCCAGGTTGACCAGGCGGCGCACCCGCTGCGGCCGAACGCCGCCGTACTGCATGGCAATGTTGCCGCCCATGCTGTGCCCGACGAGGTCGATCGGCGCGTCGCCCGCGTAGTGGTCGAGCAACCAGTCCAGGTCGGCCAGGTAGTCGGGCATCCAGTAGTTGTCGACGCCGCCGCCCTCGGTGAGGCCGAAGCCGCGCCAATCGGGCGCGATCACTTGGCGTTCCTCGGCCAGCGCATCGACCACGAACTGCCAGGAGGCGGCCACGTCCATCCAGCCGTGGAGCAGGACCAGCGGCGGGCGCTCGGTTGAAGGCTGGCCCCAGACGCGCACGTGGTAGCGGAGATTGCGGACGGGGACGAATTCGCTGACGAAGGGGCGGAGGGCTTGGTACATCCGGTCGATGATAGGGAGGCAACGCAAGCCGCGCAGTCCAGCGCAGGACACGCACCCGCTGTAGCATTTCGCGCATGCAAAAAATCCAACTCGGTCAGAGCGACCTCCGCGTCACGCCGATCTGCCTCGGCACCATGACTTTCGGCGAACAGGTGGACGAACCCACCGCCCACGCCATCCTCCACCGCTCGCTCGAACGCGGCGTCGACTTCATCGACACCGCCGAGATGTACGCGGTGCCGGCCCGCAAGGAAACCTACGGCGCGACCGAAACCATCATCGGCAACTGGTATGCCAAGAACCCCGGCACGCGCGCCAAAACCGTGCTCGCCACCAAGGTCGCCGGCCCCTCGCGCGGCATGCCCTGGGTGCGCGAGGGCGGCGGCATGACGGCGGCCGACATCGTCGCCTCCTGCGAGGGCAGCCTCCGGCGCCTGCAGACCGACGTGATCGACCTCTACCAGATCCACTGGCCCGAGCGGCATGTGCCGGCCTTCGGCAACATCTACTACGACCCGGCCAAGGAGAGCTCGCAAACCTCCATCCGCGAACAGCTCGATGCGCTGGCGGGGCTGGTGAAGGCCGGCAAGGTGCGCACCATCGGCCTTTCGAACGAAACGCCCTACGGCGTGCACGAGTTCGTGCGGCTGGCCGAGGAACACGGGTTGCCGCGCGTGGCCTCGGTGCAGAACGTCTACAACCTGGTGAGCCGCGCGGCAGAGAACGGGCTGGACGAGACCGTGCACCGGCTCGGCGTTGCTTTCCTGGCGTATTCGCCGCTCGCCTTCGGGCTCCTGACCGGCAAGTACGACAAGAGCGGCATCGTCGGCCCTGATGCGCCCCAGGAGGCGCGCATCGCGCGCTACGAATCGGTGCGCAAGCAGCGCTGGGGCCGGCCCGAGTCGCTGAACGCGGCGCGCCGCTACAACGCGCTGGCGCGCGAGCTCGACATGACGCCGACGCAGTTTGCGCTGGCCTTCTGCTACACCAAGTGGCTGGTGGCGAGCACCATCATCGGCGTGACTTCGGTGGCGCAGCTGGACGAGGACATCGATGCCTGGGGCACGACGCTGACGCCGGAGGTGGTGGGCGAAGTCGACAAGCTGCGCTGGGAAATGCGGGACCCCGCGATCTGATGTCAGCCCCCGGCTTTTCACGCGCTCCGCGCGTGTAACTCCACCCTCGAGGGGGTGGCTCGGCCGCCTTGGGGCGGCCCGGCGGCGGCCGAATGAGCAAGAAGACCCACGTCAGCGAAACACCCGTGAAGGCGACGATCCTCGATCTGCCGAAGATCGCGATCAACGGCGGACGGCGGGGCTACCTGGTCGGCATCGACCCGCAGGTTTGCGTTCGGCTGCTCGGCGCAAAACCGGTGCAGTGCGCGCTGGCAGAATAGCCGGCCGCCTGGAGACACCGTGAGTTCTTATCTTCCCTCGCTCATCGCGATCGTTCTGTCCTACCTGCTCGGATCGCTGTCCTTCGCGGTGATCGTCAGCAAGTCGCTCGGCATGGCCGACCCCCGCAGCTACGGCAGCAAGAACCCGGGCGCCACCAACGTGCTGCGCTCGGGCAACAAGGGCGCCGCGCTCGCGACGCTGCTGCTCGATGCGCTCAAGGGCTGGGTGCCGGTGTTCCTGGTCCATCGGCTCGGCGCCGATTTCGGCATGGGGCCGGGC
Organism: Variovorax sp. LjRoot175; assembly: GCF_964253805.1. Lineage (NCBI taxonomy): Bacteria > Pseudomonadati > Pseudomonadota > Betaproteobacteria > Burkholderiales > Comamonadaceae > Variovorax > Variovorax sp. LjRoot175. Next base: position 1,751,719 of record NZ_CAXURY020000001.1, read on the forward strand.
ACGGCGGCGCTGGCCGGGCTGGCAGCTTTTCTGGGGCATCTCTACCCGGTGTTCTTCGGTTTCCAAGGCGGGAAGGGCGTCGCGACGGCGGCCGGTGCGCTGGTCGGCATCGAATGGCTGCTGGGGCTGGCGACCGGCACCACCTGGCTAATCATCGCCGTCTTCTTTCGCTATTCGTCGCTGGCTTCGCTGGTGGCGGCCTTCTTCGCGCCGGCCTACTACCTGATCGGCGGCGGCATCGCCTGGCCGTTGCATCCCACGGTGCTGCTGGCGCTGGTGGCGATCAGCCTGCTGCTGATCTGGCGGCATCGCGAAAACATCCGCCGGCTCGTGGCCGGCACCGAGTCCCGGCTCGGATCGAAACCAAAGACACAGGAGTAAACGGCCATGGGCACCATTCAGCGCTTTCACGTCGGCCCGCGCCTCAGCGAGACGGCGGTCCACAACGGCACCATCTACCTCGCGGGCCAGGTGCCCGACGACACCACGCAGGACATCCGCGGCCAGACCTCGCAGGTGCTCGCGATGGTCGACCGCCTGCTGGCCGAGGCCGGCGGCGACAAGTCGCGCATCCTGATGACGCAGATCTTTCTGGCCGACATCACCGACATCACGGCGATGAACGAGGTGTGGGACGCATGGATCCCCGCCGGCCACACGCCGCCGCGCGCGACGGTGCAGGCGACGATGGCCAAGGCGGCCTACAAGATCGAGATTGTCGTGACCGCAGCGGCTCAGTAGCGTTTTTCGAGAACCATCTGGTCGGCGTCGCGCCGCATCGAGAAGCGGCTGATGAAGCTGTTGCCCAGCAGCACATAAGGCATCGGCTGCTGCGAGACCACCGCCTCGACGTCGTAGACCTCGACGTCGCCGACCCGCACGGAGTTGAGGCGCACGCGATAGCCCAGCGCAATGCCATTGGCCGTGCCCATGCGGATCGGCTGCCCCTTGCTGAAATCGAGCCCGATGCGCTGCGCGTCGGCGGCCGACATGGCGATGCTGGTGGCGCCGGTGTCGAGCATGAAGTTGACCGAACGGCCGTTGATGGCGCCCTGCGTCATGAAGTGCCCGCCGCTCGATACCGGCAGCACGATGCGGGTGCCGCCGCCACCGCCCGGACCGGCACCGCCGATGCTGACCGGCGTATCCATGCGCAGCGCCACGCGCTTGCCGCCGGCCTCGACGGTGGCCTGCTCGCCCGCCAGCGAGAGCAGCTTGACGCCCTGGAAGGTCTCGCCCACGGCCACCGTCTTCGGCGCGCCGCCGTCCACGATCAGGATGGCGCGGCTGCCGATGGTGCCGGTGAGCATCACCGACTGGGCGTGCGCGAAGGTGCATGCCGCGGCCAGCAGCAGCACCGGAAGAATGGGCTTCATGGGAGGGCTAGTCCCGGAAATTGTTGAAGGACAGCGGCATGTCCGGCACGTCCTTCTTGATCAGCGCCATCGCGGCTTGCAGGTCATCGCGCTTGGCGCCGGTGACGCGCACCGCGTCGCCCTGGATCGCGGCCTGCACCTTGAGCTTGCTGTCCTTGATGAGGCGCTGGATCTTCTTGGCGGTTTCGCTTTCGATGCCGTTCTTGACCTTGATCACCTGCTTGACCTTGTCGCCGCCGATCTTCTGCACGTCGCCCTTGTCGAGGAAGCGCACGTCGACGCTGCGTTTGGTGAGCTTGCTGCGCAGGATGTCCTCGACCTGGACCAGCTGGAACTCGGCATCGCCGATCAGGGTGATTTCCTTGTCCTTGAGCTCGACAGCGGCCGCGGTGCCCTTGAAGTCGAAACGCGTGGCGATTTCCTTGGCCGTGTTCTCGACGGCATTCTTGACCTCGGGCAGGTTGGGCTCGCAGACGGTATCGAAAGACGGCATGGACTCTCCTCGGACTCGCGCTGTGTGAATGCGACAATTCTCCCATGATCGTGGAGCACAACGTACCGCTGCAGCAGCACAACAGCTTCGGCATCGTCGCGCGCGCCCAGCACCTGGTGCGCGTCGCGGGCGAGGCCGACGTGGCGGCGGTCCTGGCGGATGCAGAGTGGCGCTGCGCGCCCAAGTTCGTGCTCGGCGGCGGCAGCAACATCGTGCTGACCGGCGACGTCAAGCCGCTGGTGCTCAAGGTCGAGATCAAGGGCCGCCGGCTCGTGGAAGAGACGCCGCGCGCCTGGATCGTGGAGGCCGGCGCCGGCGAGACCTGGCATGAGGTCGTGCGCTGGACGCTGGAGCAGGGCCATCCCGGCCTCGAAAACCTGGCGCTGATCCCCGGCACGGTGGGCGGCGCGCCGGTGCAGAACATCGGCGCCTACGGCGTCGAGCTGCAGGACCGCTTCGATTCGCTCGATGCCATCGACCTGGAAACCGGCCGAAGCTTCACCCTCGACGCCGCGCAATGCGCCTTCGGCTACCGCGACTCGGTGTTCAAGCACACGGCCAGCGGCGAGAACGATTTCGGCCTGGCCGGGCGGGCGCTGATCACGCGCGTGCGCTTTCGGCTGCCCAGACCGTGGAAGCCGGTGCTCGGCTACCTCGATCTGGAGCGCAAGATGGCCGAAACCGGCAACTTCACGCCCAGCGCGACCGAGATCTTCGACTGGGTCTGCGCCATCCGCACGGTCAAGCTGCCCGACTGGCGCGTGCTGGGCAATGCCGGCAGCTTCTTCAAGAACCCGACCGTCACGCCCGAACAGTGCGCCGACATCATCGCGCGCGACCCGAAGATCGTGCACTACCCGATGGCCGACGGCAGCATCAAGCTGGCGGCCGGCTGGTTGATCGATGCCTGCGGCTGGAAGGGCAAGTCGGTCGGCAATGCCGGCGTCTACGAGAAGCAGGCGCTGGTGCTGGTCAACCGCGGTGGAGCGGCGCACCCGGTGACCGGCGGCGAGGTCATGACGCTGGCCAAGGCGATCCAGACCAGCGTCTACGAGCGCTTCGGCATCCGGCTGGAGCCGGAGCCGGTGGTCGTGTGACGGAGCTGCTGCAGCTCAACTTCCGGCGCCGCATCCAGGCGCTGCTGTGGGGGCGCCGGCTCTTGTGGCTGGTGGGCATCGTGGTCGTGGTGTATTGGCGCACGGGCGCATCGCTGATCGCCTCCGTCATGGTCGGGCTGGTGCTCGGCGGTGCGCTCAAGGCCTGGGAAATGAGCGCGCGACGCCAGTTCGTGCGCGAGGCGACGTTTCCGCGCTTTCTCGGCGCCAAGCTGCGTGCCGCCTACCCGCAGCTGCAGGAGCGCGACACCGACCTGGTGCTGCGCGGTTTGCGCCAGTTCTTCATGGCCCACCTGCGCAGCGACCGCAAGTTCGTGGCGATGCCGTCCAAGGTGGTCGATGCCGCCTGGCACGAGTTCATCCTGCACACCCAGGGCTACCAGCGCTGGTGCGCCGCCGCCTTCGGCGGGCTGCTGCATCACACGCCGGCCGAGGTGCTGGGCCGGGATGCGCGCCGCAACGACGGCCTGCGCCGCACCTGGTTCTGGGCCTGCAAGGAGGAAAGCATCGACCCGCGCACGCCGACGCGGCTGCCGCTGCTCTTCGCGCTCGATGCCAAGTTCGGCGTGGAAGGCGGATTCCAGTATGTGCCGGACTGCAAGGCGATAGACCAGCAGGCGGGCTCCGACGCCCATTGCGGCACCAGCTTCAGCGATTCGGGTGGCGGCTCCGGCGATGCGGGCGGCTTCGGCGGCAGCGAATCGTCGAGCGGCGGGGATGGCGGCAGCGGCGACTCCGGTTCGGGCTGCGGCGGCGGTTGCGGCGGAGGCGGCGACTGACCGCGGCCCCCGCTCAGGCTCACTCGCGTTCGTCGTTCTTCAGCTGGGGCAGCGAAGCGCCCTGGCCCGAAGACAGCAGCCCGGCCTGCGTATAGATCGCCAGCTTGTCGCGCGTGTCGACGATGTCGAGGTTGCGCATCGTGAGCTGGCCGATGCGGTCGGCCGGCGAGAAGCTCGATTCGCCTTTTTCCATCGTCAGCCGCTCGGGCTTGTAGGTGAGGTTGGGCGACTCCGTATTGAGGATCGAGTAGTCGTTGCCGCGGCGCAGCTCGACCGTGACTTCGCCCGTGACCGCGCGCGCCACCCAGCGCTGTGCCGTCTCGCGCAGCATGATGGCCTGCGGGTCGAACCAGCGGCCCTGGTAGAGCAGGCGGCCCAGGCGGCGGCCGTGGTCGCGGTACTGCTCGATCGTGTCTTCGTTGTGGATGCCGGTGACCAGGCGCTCGTAGGCGATGAACAGCAGCGCCAGGCCCGGAGCCTCGTAGATGCCGCGGCTCTTGGCCTCGATGATGCGGTTCTCGATCTGGTCGCTCATGCCCAGACCATGGCGGCCGCCGACGCGGTTGGCTTCCAGCAGCAACTCGACCAGGCTCGGGTATTCGACGCCGTTGATCGCCACCGGGCGGCCTTCGACGAAGCGCACCGTGACCTCCTCGCGCTTGACTTCGACCTCGTCCTTCCAGAAGGCCACGCCCATGATCGGCTGCACGATCTTCATGCCGCTGTTCAGGTGTTCCAGGTCTTTCGCCTCGTGCGTGGCGCCGAGCATGTTGGAGTCGGTCGAGTAGGCCTTCTCGGCCGACATCTTGTAGGCGAAGCCGGCCTTCTGCATGAATTCGGACATCTCGGCGCGGCCGCCCAGCTCGTCGATGAAGACCTGGTCCAGCCAGGGCTTGTAGATCTTCAGCGCCGGGTTGGTGAGCAGGCCGTAGCGGTAGAAGCGCTCGATGTCGTTGCCCTTGTAGGTGCTGCCGTCGCCCCAGATGTGGACGTCGTCTTCCTTCATGGCCGACACCAGCATGGTGCCGGTGACGGCGCGGCCCAGCGGCGTGGTGTTGAAGTAGGTGACGCCGGCGGTGGTCACGTGGAAGGCGCCGGCCTGCAGCGCGGCAAGGCCTTCGGCGGCGAGCTGCGTGCGGCAGTCGACCAGCCGCGCCTTCTCGGCGCCGTAGAGCATGGCCTTGCGCGGAATCTCGTCGTAGTCGGGCTCGTCGGGCTGGCCCAGGTTGGCGGTGTAGGCGTAGGGAATGGCGCCCTTGTTGCGCATCCAGTGCAGGGCCGCGCTGGTGTCGAGGCCGCCGGAAAAGGCGATGCCGACCTTCTGGCCGGCGGGAACGTTCTGAAGAATGGTCGACATGCAGGAATCCCGGTTCAGCCGAAATGGCAGATGTAGCTGTAGGGCTCGCCGCTCACGCGGATCTGGAAGCTCGAGTTGCCCGGCACGCTGAATTTTTCGCCCGGGCCCGAGCTTGCCCATTCGCTGCTGCCGGAGAGCAGGTATTCGCAGCGGCCGCCGGTGCCTTCCATGACTTCGGGCGCGCCGGTGTTGAAGGTGAGGGTGGACGGAAGGATCACGCCCACCGATTTCTTGCTGCCGTCGGCGAGCGTGAGGCTATGGCTCACGCACTTGCCGTCGAAATACACGTTCGCCTTGGTCGCTACCGCGGCGCTGTGAAGGGATTCGGTTGTCGTCATGGGAAGGAAGGCCTGGCGCCGGTGGAAAGCCCGTGATTTTAGGCTGTGCCGGCAGGCCCTCCGGCCCGGGGCTCAGCGCCAGCGGCCGTGGTAGCCGCCGCGATAGCCGCCGCCCCATCCGCGCGAATAGCCGAGGTTGAGCGAAATGCCCACCGGCGGATAGATGTAGGGCTGCGGATAGTAGGCGGGCGCCACATACACCGGGGCCGGGGCGTAGTAGACGGGCGCCGGCTGCGTGTAGACCGGAACCGGCTGGCTGTAGACCGGCGCCGGAGCGCCGCCGCCCGAGACCACCACGCCCGGCTCAGGCACCACGTTGTTCCAGTCGGGCTGGCCGCCGTCGACGGGGCTCGGCGCCAGCTGGGGCTGAGGCGCCACGGGCGAGGTGGTGGCGACGCCGTAGCCGCCGACCTCGATCGGGATGCTGGCGCCGGGGCGGGTGTCGGTGACCGTGGTGTAGTGCCGGCCGCCGTACTCGTAGGTGACGTTGTAGCGGGTGGTGCCGGTCGCCTCGTGCGAGGGCGTGGCCGAGATCACGCGGGCCCAGACCTGCTCCGCCTGGGCCAGGCTGGCGGTGCCGGCCAGCGCTGCCAGGAGCGAAAGGGCCGTGAGGTTGCGAATGGTTTTTTGCGTGCGCATGTCGGAACTCCTGAGGGTTGGGGCGCAGACCCCGCTGAAGCCGGTTGGACGCAAGCCGCTGGCCAGGGTTCAACCGTTTACACGGCGTGGTCTTTCTTCCATTGGGCGGCGTCGAACCCTGTGCTAACGCCGTGTTGCGGGCCCCAGTTGACCACCGGGCGCTTGATCAGGCTGGGGTTGGCGAGCAGCGCCGCACGCGCCGAGGCGGCATCGACCACCGACGCGCGCGTTTCGTCGTCAAGCCGCCGCCAGGTGGTGCCGCGGCGGTTGACCAGGGCCTCCCAGCCGGGCGCGCGCAACCACTGGTCGAGCTCGTCCTCGGGCACGCCTTCTTTCTTGAAATCGTGGAATCGGTAGGCCACGCCGTGCTCGTCGAGCCAGGCGCGGGCGCGTTTGACGGTGTCGCAGTTCGTGATGCCATAGAGCGTTGTCATCCCGCGATGATGCCCGCGCGGCGGGTCGGCGACAATTCCGGGCTCCATGAAAAGCCTTGCCGACTGGCTCGCGCACGCCGAGCGCCTGCATCCCAAGAACATCGAGCTCGGGCTCGACCGCGTGCGCGCGGTCGCCCTGAAGCTCGGCCTCGCATTCGACTGCCCGGTGATCACCGTGGCCGGCACCAACGGCAAGGGCTCGACCTGCGCGATGCTGGAGTCGATCCTCGCCCATGCGGGCTACCGCACGGCGGTGTTCACTTCGCCGCACCTGGTGCGCTTCGAGGAGCGGCTGCGGCTCTCGGGCGAGGCGGTCGACGGCAATGCGCTGTCGGCGCATTTCGAGGCGGTGGAGCAGGCCCGCGGCGAGGTCGCGCTGACGTATTTCGAGTTCACGACGCTGGCCATCCTGCTGTGCACGGCGGCGAGCAAGCCCGACGTCGCGATCCTCGAAGTCGGCCTCGGCGGCCGGCTGGATGCGGTCAACATCGTCGACGCCGACTGCGCCGTGATCACCAGCATCGACCTGGACCACATGGATTTTCTCGGGCCGGATCGCGAAAGCATCGGCTTCGAGAAGGCCGGCATCATGCGCGCCGGCCGCCCCGCGATCGTCAGCGACCCGATGCCGCCGCAAAGCGTGATCGATCATGCAGAAGCCATCGGCGCCGACCTCTGGCGCGTGGGCCGCGACTTCAACGTCTCGGGCGACAAGCAGCAGTGGGGCTGGAGCGGGCGCGGCCGGCGCTACAGCGGGCTGGCCTACCCGGCACTGCGCGGCGCCAACCAACTGGTCAACGCGGCCGGCGTGCTGGCCGCGCTGGAATCGCTGCGGCAGCGGCTGCCTGTCACCGCACAGGCCGTGCGCACCGGCCTCGCGATGGTCGAGCTGCCGGGGCGCTTCCAGATCGTTCCGGGCGAGCCGGCGCTGGTGCTCGACGTGGCGCACAACCCGCACGCGGTCGCGGCGCTGACGGAGAACCTCGACGCGATGGGCTTCTATCCGACCACCCATGGCGTGTTCGGCGTGATGGCGGACAAGGACCTGGCGCCCATGTTCGCCCGCATCGGGCCCTTGATCGACCGCTGGTACTTCACCGATCTGCCCACCGCGCGCGCGGCCAAGGCGGCCGATCTGCTGGCCCGGTGGCAGGCGCAGAACACGCGCGCCGATGCCTCCGCCAGCGTGCACGCCGCACCGATGGAGGCCCTGCAGGCGGCCATCGATCGCGCGGGCCCCGCTGATAGAATCGTCGTCTTCGGATCGTTCTTCACAGTGGGTGGTGTGCTCGAGCACGGAACACCTCGTCTCGGGGCCAGGCACTTGTCGCCGGGCTCCTGATTGGCCTGATCTCCGGCGCCTTTTCCAACTCACGCTGCACTCCATCAGGGAAACGAATTACATGGCGTTCTTCAAGTTCCGCAGCCGCGGTCCGCAGGCCAACGAAGGGCGAAACGCCAGCGTCGCAGCGGCGCCGGCGGAAAGTATCGAGGCGATGCGCCGCCGCGCGCGGCACCGGCTTCTGGGCGCCGCGGTGCTGGTGCTGGTCGGCGTGATCGGCTTCCCCTTGTTGTTCGACACCCAGCCTCGCCCCGTGTCGGTCGACATCCCGATCGAGATTCCGGATCGCAGCAAGACCAAGCCGCTCGCCCCGCCTTCGACGCCCGCGCCCGCATCGACCACCGCGCCCACCACCGGCGCGAACACCGGCGCTGTCGTGGCCGCCGCGCCCTCCGGCGGCGGCATGATCACCGAATCGGCGGACGGCGCCGAGATCCCGCCGTCCAGGCCAGCACCCGCGGCACCGCCCGCCGACACCAAGCCGGCCGCACCGGTTGCCGAAGCGAAACCGGAACCCAAGCCGGAGCCCAGGCCGAAGCCGGAGGCCAAACCCGAAGCGAAGGCCGAGGCCAAGCCCGACAAGCCGCCCGCCAAGCCGGCCGACGACGGCAATCGCGCCCGTGCCTTGCTCGAAGGCAAAGCCGCCGCCGCAGCAGCAGCCAAGCCCGCCGTCGCAGCCGACGAAAGCGGCCGCTTCGTCGTCCAGGTCGGCGCCTTCGCCGATGCCGACAAGGCGCGCGAGGTGCGGCAGAAGCTGGAAAAGGCCGGGCTCAAGACTTACACCAACGTCGCGAAGACGGCCGACGGCGAGCAGCGCACGCGTGTGCGCGTCGGCCCCTTCGGTACGCGCGCCGAGGCGGACAAGGTGGCGAGCCGCGTCAAGGGCTTGTCTTTGTCGGCCTCCGTCCTCAGCTTGTAGAACTGGCGTGGCGCTCTTCGACTGGATCGCCATCGTGTTGCTGGTGGTGTCGATGCTGTTCGGCCTGGTGCGCGGCCTGGTGTTCGAGGTGATTTCGCTGGCGGGCTGGGTGGCGGCCTTCTTCTGCGCGCAGTGGCTGGCGGACGATGCGGGGGCCTGGCTGCCCTTCGGCGACCCAGCGGCCACCTGGCGCTATGCGGCCGGATTCGTGCTGGTGTTCGTGGCGGTGGCTTTCGGCGTGGGGCTGGTCGCAGCGATCACGCGCAAGCTCATCGCGGCCGTGGGGCTGCGGCCGGTGGATCGCGTGCTGGGCGCGGCCTTCGGCGTGGCGCGCGGGGCGGTCGCCCTGCTGGCCATGGCAGTCGTGGTTCATTTGCTGGCGTTGGGCGACAGTGTCTGGTGGCACGAATCGCGCAGCGCCATTGTTCTCGATGCGGCATTGCAGGGCCTGAAACCCGCGCTGCCTGAAAAGTTGGCAAGCTACCTGCCCTGAGAGGATCGCTTCATGTGTGGAATCGTCGGCGTTGTCAGCAACGCACCCGTCAACCAGCTGCTCTATGACGCGCTGTTGCTGCTGCAGCACCGCGGCCAGGACGCGGCCGGCATCGTCACCCTGCTGGAACGCAAGTTCTTCATGCACAAGGCCAAGGGCATGGTGCGTGACGTGTTCCGCACGCGCAACATGCGGGCGCTGCCGGGCAGCGTCGGGCTGGGGCAGGTGCGCTATCCGACCGCCGGCAATGCCTACAGCGAGGAAGAGGCGCAGCCCTTCTATGTGAACGCCCCCTTCGGCATCGTGCTGGTGCACAACGGCAACCTCACCAATGCGCATGCGCTGCGCGCAGAGCTGTTCTCGACCGACCATCGCCACACCAATACCGAGAGCGATTCCGAAGTGCTGCTCAACGTGCTGGCGCACGAGCTCGACCGCGCGACGCGCGACGGCATGCTCACTTCCGAGACGCTGTTCGCCGCCGTGCGCAACGTGCACCGGCGGCTGCGCGGCTCCTATGCCGTGGTGGCGCTGATTTCAGGCCACGGTCTGCTCGCGTTCCGCGACCCTTACGGCATCCGGCCGCTGGCGATGGGCCGCAACGCCGACGGCACCGTGATGGTGGCCAGCGAGTCGGTGGCGCTCGAAGGCTCGGGCCATGTGTTCGAACGCAACATCGCGCCGGGCGAGGCCGTGTTCGTCGACCTGCAGGGCCAGGTGCACGCCGAGCAGTGCGCCGAGGCGCCGACCCTGAACCCGTGCATCTTCGAGTTCGTCTACCTGGCGCGGCCCGACTCGGTGCTCGATGGCATCTCGGTCTACCAGGCGCGGCTGAACCTGGGCGAAACGCTGGCCAAGCGCGTGGTCTCGACGGTGCCGCCGAACGAGATCGACGTGATCATCCCGATCCCCGAATCGAGCCGCCCGAGCGCGACGCAGCTGGCGCACCTGCTGGGCGTTCCGTACCGCGAAGGCTTCGTGAAGAACCGCTACGTGGGCCGTACCTTCATCATGCCGGGGCAGGGCGTGCGCAAGAAGTCGGTGCGCCAGAAGCTCAACGTGATCGCGAGCGAGTTCAAGGGCCGCAACGTGCTCCTGGTCGACGACTCGATCGTGCGCGGCACCACCAGCCGCGAGATCGTGCAGATGGCGCGCGAGGCCGGCGCACGCAAGGTCTATCTCGCCAGCGCGGCGCCGCCGGTGCGCTACCCCAACGTCTACGGCATCGACATGCCGACCAAGGACGAGCTGGTTGCGCACGACCGCACCATCGAAGAGATCCGCGAGCTGATCGGCTGCGACGCGCTGATCTACCAGGACGTCGAAGGCATGAAGCGCGCCATCCTGAAGGCCATGCCGGGCACGGCGGGGACGTTGAAGCTCGACGGCTTCGATGCCTCGTGCTTCGATGGCGTCTACGTGACCGGCGACATCGACACCGAGGCCATCACGCGCATGAACGGCAACCGTCCCCGCATCGAGGAAACCGAGGAAGACTCCTCGCGCCTCGCGCTGCCCAATCTGAGCGAATAGAAGAAGAACCACGACGTGACCGATCGATCCCTGCCCCCCGGCCTGCACCGCGACACGCTCGCGGTGCGCACGGCGCTGGAACGAAGCCAGTACGGCGAGAACTCGGAGGCGCTCTTCCTCACGAGCAGCTTCGTGCAGCCCGATGCCGAGACCTCGGCGCGCCGCTTCGCCGGCACCGAGGAGGGCTTCACCTATACGCGCACCTCGAACCCGACGGTGGCGAGTTTCGAGCAGCGCCTGGCCGCGCTCGAAGGCACCGAAGCCGCGATCGGCGCGTCCAGCGGCATGGCTGCGATCCTCATGATGTGCATGGGGCTGCTCAAGGCCGGCGACCACGTGGTGTGCTCGCGCTCGGTGTTCGGCTCCACGCTCAACCTGATCGGGCGCGAGTTCGGCAAGTTCGGCGTCGAGACCACCTTCGTCTCGCAGACCGATGTCGCCGAATGGAAGGCGGCCATGCGGCCGAGCACCAAGCTGCTCTTCGCCGAGACGCCGACCAACCCGCTGACCGACGTGTGCGACATCCGCGCGCTGGCCGATCTCGCGCATGATGCAGGTGCGCTGCTCGCGGTCGACAACTGCTTCTGCTCGCCGGCGCTGCAGCGGCCGACCGAGCTCGGGGCCGACCTCGTGATCCATTCGGGCACCAAGTACCTCGAAGGGCAGGGCCGCGTGCTGGCCGGGGCCATCTGCGGCCCCGCGAAGCTCGTCAACGACGTATTCGGCCCGGTGGTGCGCACCGCGGGCATGGCGCTGTCGCCCTTCAACGCCTGGATCGTGCTCAAGGGGCTCGAAACGCTGGGCATCCGCATGCAGGCGCATTGCGCCGCTGCGCTCGCGCTCGCGCAATGGCTCGAAACGCAGCCGGGCATCACGCGCGTCTACTACCCGGGCTTGGCCTCGCATCCGCAGCACGAGCTCGCGATGCGCCAGCAGTCGGGGCAGGGCGGGGCGGTGGTGTCCTTCGACGTGCAGGGCGGCGATCCCGCAGCGGCGCGCGCCAACGCTTTTCACGTGATCGACAGCACGCGTGTGCTGAGCATCACCGCCAACCTGGGCGACACCAAGACCACCATCACCCATCCGGCCACCACCTCGCACGGCCGCCTCACCGAGGCGCAGCGCCAAGCGGCCGGCATCGGCCAGGGCCTGGTCCGCGTGGCGGTCGGGCTGGACCATATCGACGACATCAAGGCCGACCTGCTGCGCGGCTTGAGCACCCTCGCATGACGCAAAAGACCCGCACCCGCTTCGCTCCCTCGCCGACCGGCTTCATCCACCTCGGCAACATCCGCTCCGCCCTCTACCCATGGGCCTTCGCGCGCTCCACGGGCGGCGACTTCGTCCTGCGCATCGAGGACACCGACGTCGAGCGTTCGTCGCAGGCGGCCGTCGACGTGATCCTCGAAGGCATGCAATGGCTGGGCCTCGATCATGACGAGGGCCCCTACTACCAGATGCAGCGCATGGACCGCTACAAGGCGGTGCTGGCCGAGCTGCAGGCCGCGGGCCAGCTCTACCCCTGCTACATGAGCGTGGCCGAGCTCGACGCGCTGCGCGAGAAGCAGATGGCCGCCAAGCAGAAGCCGCGCTACGACGGCACCTGGCGCCCCGAGCCCGGCAAGACGCTGCCCCCGGTGCCCGAAGGCGTGCAGCCGGTGCTGCGCTTTCGCAATCCGCAGGGCGGCGTGGTGGCCTGGGACGACAAGGTCAAGGGCCGCATCGAGATCGGCAACGACGAGCTCGACGACCTCGTGATCGCGCGCCCCGACGGAACGCCCACCTACAACTTCTGCGTCGTGGTCGACGACATCGACATGGCCATCACGCACGTGATCCGCGGCGACGACCACGTCAACAACACGCCGCGCCAGATCAACATCTTCCGTGCGCTCGGCAAGGAGCCGCCGGTCTATGCCCACCTGCCGACCGTGCTCAACGAGCAGGGCGAGAAGATGAGCAAGCGCAACGGCGCCAAGCCTGTCACGCAGTTCCGCGACGAAGGCTTCCTGCCCGATGCGATGGTCAACTACCTCGCGCGCCTCGGCTGGAGCCATGGCGACGACGAGATCTTCACGCGCGCGCAGTTCATCGAGTGGTTCAACCTCGACCACCTGGGCCGCAGCGCGGCGCAGTTCGACGAGGCCAAGCTGCGCTGGGTCAATGCGCAGCATCTGAAGGCGATGGCCGACGACGCGCTGGCGCCGCTGGTCGCGTCGCAACTGCAGAAGCGCGGCATCGCGGCCGACGATCGGCTGCCTGCGATCTGCGGTCTCTTCAAGGACCGCTGCGACACCACGGTCGCACTCGCGAACTGGGCCGCGGCCTTCTACGCCGACGTCGCGCCGAGCGAAACCGATCGCGCGCAGCATGTGACCGAGGCCGTGCGCCCCGCGATCGCCACGCTGGCCGACAAGCTCGCAAGCGTCGCGTGGGACAAGGCCGCGATCGCAGCCGCCATCAAGGAAGTGCTGGCCGCGCATGGCCTCAAGATGCCCGCGCTCGCGATGCCGGTGCGCGTGCTCGTGATGGGAACGCCACAGACGCCGTCGCTCGACGCGGTGCTCTCACTCTTTTCTCGTGAAACAGTCGTCACGAGATTGAAAGCAGCCTGATTTTTCAGGCTATAATTTGAGGCTCGACACCCAAGGGGGTATAGCTCAGCTGGGAGAGCGCTTGCATGGCATGCAAGAGGTCAGCGGTTCGATCCCGCTTACCTCCACCATCAGGGCGTCGAGAAAACAAGCGCTGATCGCAGCGCGGTTCCGAAGGTTTTGACCCTATCGTCTAGAGGCCTAGGACACCACCCTTTCACGGTGGCTACCGGGGTTCGAATCCCCGTAGGGTCGCCAGTTTTCACCGCTCGGTGAAGCGGGCACAAGTCGCAGCACTTGGCTCCATATGGAGCGAACGTTGTCTACCAGGAGTGGTAGTTCAGTTGGTTAGAATACCGGCCTGTCACGCCGGGGGTCGCGGGTTCGAGTCCCGTCCACTCCGCCAGATTCCTCAAAGAGATCAATGGGTTGCAGCTTCATCGCTGTGACCCATTTTTGTTTTTGGAATCTTGGCACTATGCATGCGACGAGTTGAAGGTGCCGCGCTCCAGGATGCCTGTGCGCGCCAAGGGCACACGAGTGCAAAAGTCCAGCGGGAAGACATGCTGACGGCCGAGCCCAAGCCGCTTCAGGCTGCGCCGGATTTCGGATGGCGAATCATTCTTCGAAAACAGGACGCGACCTCCCGTGGTTAGAAGCGCAACCGCCGCTATGTCGAGGCCGGCATGTGTGTCGCAGAACACCACGCCAGGATAGACACGCCCGTTGGCCAGCTTGAGGACAGCGGCCACACTGAGTGAGAAGCCGTCGGCCGGCACTTCGGAGGTTGGCACGGGCTTCACCCAGGTTTCGTCCTGTTCTTCGACTTCCTCTTCGTCCATGGCGAACTCCCACACGGGGAACGCCTCGAGGTCCGAGGCCGTGAGTTCGTCGACCGGCTTGCGTGTGGCGATGGTGGCTTGCATGCGTTGCGTTCCAAGGGAGAGGTCTGTCAGGTGTCAGTTGTGATCTCATTCCAGGACTGAGCTTCGTACCCGACGAGCCAATTGATCGCGTGGTGACGTTCCTGTACGACCTCGATGTCCAACGCCGGCTCACTTGCACGGTGGCTTGGCTCTTTCGTCCTCTGCCTTGCGAGTGCGTGGAGCGTTTGAAGGTCGACCGCTGCGTCGAACAGTTCGTCCTCCGATCGAAGGCGAGCGGATTCGCGAAACACGGCAAGCGACTGATCTCCGTACGGCGGCAGCAGTTCTTCCAGCGTTCCGAGGCGGCACTGCTCCGCAGGAGACGGTATCTCCTCAATCTTGCGGAGAGCCCACAGGAGAACGAGGAGCCGCTCGCTTTGCCACGACATGTTGGCAACTTGCTTGGCGTTGCGGGCATCCTTTCCAAGAAAGGAACGCTCTTCCGGCGTGAGCGCCGTTTCGAGATTCGACTCGTGCAACCATGCAACAAGCTCGGCTGCCGGTGCTCCAAAGCTCGCGGCTACGGCAGCACCCAAGGCAAGTGTGCGGTCCAGCACCTCGCCAAGCGAGCGCGGTACGTCGCCTTCTTCACCCCCGATCTCAATCGACCGCTGTGTCATGACACCAAAGGGCCAAACCGCCGAGCGAACAGTACGACGAAGAGAAGGACCCAGATCGCCGACCCCATGACGGCGGCCAGCCAGTCCTTCCATCCGATGGAGCCTGGGTACATGCGACCGAGAACAATGGGACTCGATGCGGCTTCATAGAGCGACCAACCTCCTATGGCAACGAAGATGGCCAGGCCCCACGTGCTGCCGCTTGAGGCTGAGTTGTAGGCAAATGCCGCGACGGCTGTGACGGCAACGAACCAAACCACGCTGATCCACAGGAACCCCTTTGCCATTTCGCTCTTCTCTTCCCCTTGCACCGATGGCTCGACCTTCTCCACGGCCAAGAGTAGGGCGGGCAGGGGTTTGCCTCCTAGCAGCGAAGCCGCAAGCAGCACGGCGCGAACGCCAGACCAAATGAGAAAGATATACAGCGCCAGACTTGTTGATGGCATGCGAGAAACCCAATGTTTGACATGCGCGGCTGGCCGAGCATAGGCGACGTTCAGGACTCGACCTCAGGCTCGCGCCCACAATGAACTACCCAGCGGAGAGCACAAAGCCACGAAGCCAAGCGCATTGAGGACGACCGTTGCCCAGAATACGCTGCGGAACTCAGCCTTGGTGGACTTGTGACGCAAGAGCTGTTGCGCGAGGAGCGCGCCTGACCATCCGCCAGCAAGGGCCAGAAGGTGAAGAGTGCTTTCCGACGTGCGCCAAGCTTGGCGGCGTGCAGCCGACTTGTCGACTGCGTATGCCAGGAACGTCAGCGCACTGCCCACGACGTAGACAGCGGCAAACCAGAGAGGTGGTCTCCAGAGCAAGCTGACTGCGACGAACAGGATCAAGAAGACAGGAATGGCGAACAGCGAGGCGGTTCCCCACTGTGCCGGAGATTCGCCACGCGCATTGGGGCGCCTGCGGACGGGCTGCACGGGCGCAACGTTCTTTGCACGCTTCTTGCCCTGAGGCCCGAGTTCAATCTCGAACGAGAGCACCTGATTGATCTGCGGCCGGCCAGTTCGGGCCTTGAACGCCTTGACGTGAACGAAGATCTCTTGTCCGCCTTGACTGGACTCGATGAATCCGAAGCCGCGTTCGTCGTTCCATGTCTTGAGAGTTCCTTCAAAGCGCATGTCGGGAGTCGTGATGAGGGGCTAGCGCTTGGCGTGAGGAGCGGGCGACGTGGAAGTACTCGTGCGAGACGGGCGGGATGACAGGATAACTTGGCGTCCGGCTCGAAGAGATCCTCGAATCAGTAGTTAAGTTCTACCTTTGTGCGGCCGAGCATTTTTCGGTCGCGGCTGCGCGAATCCTCTGTTGCCAAAAATTGACGAGTTGCCCGAGTTTCCCGTGCAGAAGACGTGCGCATCAGCGCTGCTCGCCCCACACTCGAGCCTGTCGCAAAAAGAGGCTGCCATGGAAAATCTGGATCTGGAAACGATCGAGAAAGCAAGGATCGCCATCGAAGAGGTGATTGCGGGTCGAAGTCTTGGGGTGCAGGCCGTGCCCTACTTTGCTCCCACCGATCTGGGCGTCCTCCCTTCATCCCAGCAGGAGGCGGAACTTCGGCTCAAGGAAGAGAACGATTACGGCAATCGCGTACGTGCCGGCATCCACATGAGCCTGAGTGCCGCAGAGGCCGCGCTGCGGGTTGCCGAGACCTTGCTGAGGGACGCCGCCTACTTCACGCTGAGCGAGCGCAAGCAGGAGCTCGCCAAGTGCGCGAACCGCGCGCGAAGGGCAAGCGCCTCCGCTTCGCATGCGGCGGCCGTTCTTGCCGGGGAAGAAGCACCGAAGACCGATGCGATGATGGAGATCAAACGGCTCGGGTCCGCCATGTTTCAGCGTTTCGGCCAGGTCCCCGAAGACAAGCCCTAGGCCGCCGGCAATACCGAGGGATTGAGCGCTTCTTTCAACCTTCCTTCGGCGAACTGGTTGATGTGGTCGAAGGCGATGCCGAAATAGCGCCCGAGCTGAGTGCGCTGCTGCTGGCGCTCGGCGAGCAGATCGGTGCGGCATTCCGGGATACGCCGTTTGCCAGATGAATTTCCGTGAGGGCAAACCTAAGCTGAGTCCGCACCAGCAAGGAGAAGCCCATGGAATATCCCGGACGCGTCGTCAAGCTCGGGGAGGCGGATGCCTCGGTCGTCCAGGCCGTGCGCGGCCAGCTCAATCGAATGATGGCGGGCGAAAGCAATCTCGATCCGCAGGGCACCGCATTCGACGCCGACATGAAGCGCGTGGTCAAGCTCTTCCAGGCCCGCCATGTCGATCCGGCAGGCCGTCCGTTGAAGCAGGACGGCGAGATCGGCTCGCTGACCTGGGGCGCCCTGTTCGGCCTGGGCACCATCGCATCCGACAACGTTGCGGGCAGTGATCTGCTGGCGCAAGTGCTGGCGGTCGCGGCAGGCGAAGAGGCGAAGGAAGTGCGCGAGATCCCGATGAACTCGAATCGCGGCCCCGACGTCGAAAAGTACCTCGCGCGGACAGGGGCGTCACCCGGCTTGCCGTGGTGCTGCGCCTTCGTCTACTACTGCTTCGACGAGGCGTCGAAGAAGCTGGGCCGGCCGAAGAATCCCATGGTGCGCACCGCCGGTTGTCTCGATCACTGGAACAAGGCGCCTTCCAGAGGCGCGGCACGCATCCGCGCGGCCGAGGCCACGGACGACCCGACGTTGGTGAAGCCCGGAATGATCTTCATCATGGACCACGGAAAGGGCCGCGGCCACACCGGCCTGGTCGATGCGGTCGAAGCCGGCATGCTGAGCACCATCGAGGGCAATACCGATGCGAGCAAGACGCGCGAAGGCGGCGGCGTCTACCGGCTGACCCGCAAGGTAGGGGAGATCAACAAGGGCTTCATCGACTACACGCTGGTCGGCTGAGAGGAGGCCGTTGTCGCATGTTTGCTAGCCATTCGGCGCCCATCGAATGGTGGATGCGCGCGCCGATTGTCGTGCGTAGGATTTCTCGATCGCCTTTGCCATCAGTGGCCGGTCGAAGAAGAGCACTGTGTGCTTATGTCCACCAAAGAAGAGTGAGGATGTCATGGTCAAGCCCAGCGCAACGGGGAATTCGTCTGCCCAAGGGATCAAGATCGCCATCAAGTCCTTCGGGCCCACCAGCGAAGAACTGGCGTCGATCGGCGAGCGCTTGTCGCTCAATCCCGCGCTGCTCGACTACGTCGGGCATTCCAGGGCACGGCTCCTGTACGTCGAGGCGCTGGAGGAAGCCGAGCCGGCCAAAGGCGGCAGGCCCAAACCGCCGAGCGCGTTCCGTGCCACCCTGTATGACGACAAACGTCATCGCACAATCTTGGCCGAAGGGCTGCTCAGCGCGCCGCGCAAACTGTCGCTGACCGAATCGGCCCTTCCCCCGCCGCCGTCGGATGCCGAATTCGCCGCTGCCGTCAAGATCGTGCGCCGTGATGCAGCCTTGGGTGCTGCTCTCGCTGGCGGCCAGTCAGAGCCATACCAGCCGATCCCGGCTCTTTCGCTGACCGAGTTGCCCGACGGAAGCATCGAACGGCGTATCGCCGTCGGCTTGCTCCCCCGGGGCCCCAACGCGGAGCACGAGATCGTCGCTGTCGATCTAGCGGCGCGCGCAGTGACTCGATTCGAGGGGCGTGCGCCTGGCAACGCGCGTCCTCACGGAGGCGGGTTGTGCGGCGTGCCGCATGATGCCAATCAGGCCACGGCCGCCAAGGGCACGGCCGGCCAAGTCTGGGTGACAGTGACTCAAGGCAGCCAGACCCTGTGGCGCTTCCTCGCCGTACGCCCGGCCGCGTCAAGTGGCACTAACGGCTCGGGCATCGAACTGCGCTTCGTCGACTACAAGGGCAAGCGCGTTCTGTACCGAGCCCATGTGCCGATCCTGAACGTCAAGTACGACGCGGACGCCTGTGGTCCCTATCGCGACTGGCAATACCAGGAAGGAATGATCCAGGCACAAGGCATCGACGTGGCGCCGGGCTTCCGTCTCTGTTCGGCGCCCGCCTCGACCATCATGGACACGGCCTCTGACACCGGGAATTTTCTCGGGGTCGGCATCTACGTGCGCGCCAACGAGGTGGTCCTCGTGAGTGAAATGGAAGCGGGCTGGTACCGCTACATCAGTGAGTGGCGCCTTGGTACCAACGGCACCATTCGACCGCGCTTTGGTTTTGCCGCCGTCGAGAGCCAGTGCGTGTGCAACGTGCACCATCACCATGTCTACTGGCGCCTGGACTTCGATATTCGGACCGCGGGCAACAATCGAGTGCGAGAGTTCAATGATCCGCCCTTGGTCGGATCGAGCAAGTGGCACACCAAGTCATTCGAGATCCGCAGGGCGCGCGACTTTGCGCGCAAGCGCAAGTGGCGCGTGGAGAACACCGTCAGCCGGGAGGGCTACGAAATCATCCCGAACGCGAGCGACGGGGTCGCCGGCGCCGAGCCAGATGCGCCCTTTGGTCGCGGAGACGTCTGGATACTGCGCTACCGGGGTAGCGAGATCGATGACGGTTCCGTCGCGATTGGCCCGCCGTACGAGGCCGACATCGATCGATGGGTCAATGGCGAGGCCATATCGAACCACGATGTCGTGGTCTGGTATGGCGCGCATTTCACGCATGACGTGAACCATGCCGGCCCGGCCCACCCTGATCACATCGTTGGGCCCGACCTGAAGCCAGTCAACTGGTAGTTGCGGCAGATACTCCTCTCAACGCACTAGCCCTGCAGCGCAGCGATCAATGGGCAAGACACCCTGCCGCGGCTCGCGCAGCAGTCGTCCACCAACGTGGCCAGGACCGACTCGATGCGATGCAGGTCCGCCAGCTTGGCACGTACGTCGGCGAGCTTTTGCTCCGCGAGTTGGCGCGCCTCGTCGCAATGCGCGCCATCGTCCAGGGTGAGCAAACCGGCGACCTCGTCGAGGCTGAAGCCCAGGCGCTGGGCAGACTTGACGAATCGGACCCGCGCCACATCGGCCTTGCCGTAGCGCCGGATGCTGCCGTATGGCTTCTCTGGTTCCGGCAGCAGTCCCTTGCGCTGGTAGAACCGGATGGTCTCCACATTGACGCCGGCCCTCTCAGCAAAGGCGCCGATGCTCAGGGTGTCGATTGCCTGTTCCATACCGGTTGACTCCGTACTTGAGTACGGGAGTATTGTGGGCTCATCGAAGAGGCAAGGACCCGATCAATGGAATGGATCACGCGTGTGGCCGACAAGGCCGGTGCCTTGGGCAGCGTTGTCTCTGCAGCGTCGTGCCCGGCCTGCTTTCCGGCCCTGGCGGGCCTCGGCGCCGCCGCAGGCCTGGGCATCTTCAGCGCTTACGAGGGCCTGTTCCTCAACACCCTGCTTCCACTGTTCGCGGCCGTCGCCCTGGTCGCCAACGCCGTCGGCTGGTTCAGCCATCGTCAGTGGCATCGCAGCCTGCTGGGCAGGATCGGCCCGGCGATCGTGCTCGCGGCCATGCTGCTGTTCTTCGGCCAGTGGTGGACCGCCAGGCTGCTGTACACGGGGCTGGCCTTCATGGTCGGCGTCTCGCTGTGGGATCTTTTGTCGCCCGCGAACAAGCACTGCAGCACAGATGGCTGCGGGACCGGGCAGGCGCGCCCATGACGGGAGGACAGAACTCGCGCAGCGCCTTGGTTCTCGACTCGGTGCTGACATGCCCGCACTGCGGCCACGCGAAACGCGAGGACATGCCCGTCGACGCCTGCCAGTTCTTCTATGAATGCGAGAACTGCAAGACCCTGCTGCGACCGCAGCCCGGCGATTGCTGCGTGTTCTGCTCATTCGGCTCGGTGAAGTGCCCGCCGGTCCAGGCGCGGAGGCAATGTTGCGGGGAGGGCCTGCGCGCCATCCCCGCAGATCGTGCCCAGATTACTTGACCGCCGCCACGACGTAGCCATTGGATGGAGGGGTTTGTGCATCACAGCCACCGGCGAACCCTTTCCTTGTATGCGGCGTACTCTGGACCAAACAGCGAGGACAACGCGCGCTCCTCAGGCTTGATCTGGAACTCGTTGATGTAGAGCACGAACACGGGCACAAAGAGCAAGGCCCACACGTTTGACAAGTACACGGCCCACGCAAGCAGGTAGAGCAGAAGGCTCAGGTACATGGGATTGCGTGTGAAGCGGAAGGCACCGCTGGTGACCAGAGACGATGTAGCCATAGGCTTGATTGGATTCATCGTGGTTCTTGCTCGCCAGAAGGAGACCATGCCCGCGACGCCGAAAGCCAGGCCAACTGAAGCAAGAACAAGGGCAACCGATACGCGAGGGCCAGACGGCACTTCAAGCGGCGCGACCAGTGAGGACACGAGCCACATGAGGACGCCGAAAAGCAGCGCCACTGCAGGAGGCGGGACCTTCAGCTCAAGCGAGTTCATGGGGCTGCAACAACGCACGCTGCTCGTGCTCTTTACGCACTCCGTACTGGGTCCTGCCCCGCGGCTTGTAAACCGACAGCACGGCGGGCACGAGCAACACCAGCAGGCCGCCGGCGGCGATCAACTCCATCGCGAGATAGGCGGCGCGCGCCATTTGAGCGTTTTGACTGGTCACACCGGCAATGGCGAGAGCCAGGAAGCTGGCGATCGCGCCGAGCAAGCCGACCGAGGAGACGACATGTACGATGAGCGCGAACTTGCGGAGGCGGGGTGTCATGTCGTCACGTATATTGGGGTGATGCCGAAGCTGTGGAACGAGACGATCGAAGCGCACCGTCGCGACCCGCGCGGCCCTATTGGCGGCGCTGCCGTGCTCCCAGCACGCGGCGATATGCAGCGAGGTAGTTCGCCATCATCTGTGCCGCCGAGTACTGCAGAGCGTTCTCCAATCCCAAGGCGCGCATCTCCTCAAATCGCCCAGCCGCCTGCTCGATGGCCTGGGCCATGGCTTCGGGATTGTGTGGATCCACGTAGCACACGCCAGGGCCTCCGATCTCATTCATCGGCGCCAGGTCGGACGTGAAGACCGGGCAGCCGCAGGCCTGCGCCTCGATCAACGGCCAGCCGAACCCTTCCTGCAGGGAAGGGAACAACAAGGCCGTGGCCCTGGCGTAGAGCGCGCGCAGTTCCTCATGGGAGACGTGTTGCAAGGTCCTTATCCGATCCGCAACGCCATGGTGGGATGCCAAGTCGATCAGGTCTGTCTCCAAACTCGGCCCCACGAAAACCAGGTGCTGCACGATAGGAGGGCCGCCGCATGCAGCAGCACGCTGCTGCAGCGCAATGAACGTCTCGACGACCGCCTTGCGATTCTTGCGCGGCAAGTCCGAGCCGACATGGATCAGGTACTTGTCGTTTGCGCACAACCCGAAACGCTCGATCAGTGCGTCGGCTTCCTCTGGCTGGACAAGATAGAAGCTGTCGTTGAGGCCGTTGAGCACCGTTGTCACCCTACGCTCATCCGCGAACTTCAAGCCCAGCAGCTCACGTCGCGTCATGTGCGAGACGCAGGCGATCAGGTCGGCCTTCGCAAGTCCCGACGCGATGAGCCGCTGGAACACGCGTCCGCTCCAACCGACGTTCCACCCTTGCACCATGCCTCTGGCGGCCTGCACGGCGATGACATCGTGGCAGGTGATGACCGTCGGGCTGCTTTTCACCCAGCGCACGTACATACTGTTGGAGTGATCGCAAATGTGAACGACGTCCGCCCAACGCGACTGCGTAGCAAGCGTAGGGATGAAAAGGACGAACTTGTCTAAGTAGCCAAGCCACTTCCACAAGAGGGACGTTTGTGGCACGCGCTGCAGCCACCGCTTAGGCGTGAGGATGCGCAGCTCGCAACCCTGGTTCGACAACTCACGCTCAAGGACTCGCATGAAAGCTCGCATGCTGGTCTGATTGTCAGGCACATAGTTGCCTATCAGCAGGATCTTCATGGGTTGGCGGCCCTCATCGATGCCGCCGGACCGCGCAGTCGCTGCAGGCCTCGATGCATTCGGTGCATCTTTCATGTGGCATCTCGATCTCCTTGGGATGTGCCGAAACTCCGGCGAGCGGGGCGGCTGATTACGACTCGGCCGCGAAATACAGACCTGTGAAGGACGGAAATGAGCGTTCCGGGTAGCCCGGCAGGTACAGCGACCGCTCGTGGACTGCCCATCGATCCCGAAGGTGGTAGCCCAATGCTTCGATGCTGCGTATCAATCGATCGCGGTTGAAAACATGCATGGGTGCAAAACAGCCTTCGCTGATGTTCTGCGTGGTGACGAAGTCATCGCCTTCGTAGAGCGGCAGCTTGTTGAGAAGGATGTGCATGGGCGCCTCAAGGCATCGCTTGAGCAGATCGCTCGGCCGCGCATCTTCCATGTAATGAAGAGCACCTGATGAGATCCAGATGTCAGCGCCGGCGCTGGTCAGGCCCTCTTCCAGATCGTCGGTGAAGCTCAGTGCCATCGCCCCGCGTTCTGCAGCCAGCCTGCGGCCGATGGCGACCATTGCCGGAACTTCGACAATGCGCCATGTCAGCGCCGATGGCATATCGATGTATGACCGATACGCGTGGTAGTGAACGCCGACCGAGCCGCCGATATCGAGCACGCTCGCGGCGCCGTGACGAAACGCTCGGTCAAGCCACCACATCATCGGATAGTCATAGGTAAATACCTGCCGGGTCCGGACCTCGACATACTCGGTGGCCAATGTGTCGTGATTGAATCCCGGATTCGGCGGCAGCCATTCGCGCGCGGCCGCAAAGCTCTCGAACACCCCAAAATAGAAGCCGAATCCTTCCTTGGCGAGGAATTGCTGTCGCCGCCACCGCAGCAACGCGGGTCGAGCGACCGGTCCTTCCAGTAGCTCGCGCATGATCTGCGCAGCACTCGCGTGTGTCATTGGAACCTCCTTTCCGGAAGTTGCGCCGTTGCGAGCGGCGCACTCTGAGGCCTAGCGCGCCGCTTCGAGCTTGGTGATGGTGAATTTGCCGTCGATCTTCTCGGCCTGGAAACGGATCGTGTCCCCGGCCTGGACCTTGTCCAGCATAGCGTCGTCCTTCACTTGGAAGACCATCGTCATGCCAGGCATGTCGAGACTCTTCAGAGGACCATGCTTGAGCGTGAGCTTCTTGCTTTCCTTGTCCACCTTGCGGACCTCGCCCTCGGCGAGGTCGCTGGCAGCGGACGATGGCGCAGCACCTGCAGTCGGTGCGGCGGTGCCACTGCCAGTCTGTGCGGAGGCCAAACCTGAGAGGGCGAGCGCAGCAATGGTGGCGGCGAGAGCGGTACGAATGTCGATCATGTGAGTTCCTTCGATGGAGTGGGGCGAGGGTGGCGCTACTTGCGAGCGGCCTTGGTTACGTTGACGGCGCCTTTCATGCCGGCGTCGTAGTGGCCCGGCTGCAGGCAGGCGAAGTCCACCTTGCCTGCCTTCGTGAATTGCCAGACCACTTCGCCGGTCTTGCCGGCGGCGAGCGTCACCATGTTCGGATCGGCGTGTTCCATCTCCGGATTCTTCTTCATGACTTCGTAGTGCTCCTTCAGCTCCTTCTCGGTGCCAAGCACCAGCTCGTGCTTGAGCTTGCCGGAGTTGGTGACCACGAAGCGCACGGTCTCGCCCTGCTTCACATCGATGCTGGCCGGGCTGAAGCGCATGCCGTCGGTCATGTCGACCTTGACCGTGCGGGTCGCCTTGGCGACGACGCCGGGCTTGCCGATGAGCGCTTCGGAGTGGTGACCGCCGGCATGCGTGCCGGAGGCATGGACGCCTGTTGTAGCCAAAGCGCTCAACGCAGCCAAAGCGATGTAGCGGAGGGTTTTCATGAAAGTCCTTTCAGAGGGTGGTTAAAGAAGAAATCAATGGCCCGAGTGACCGCTGGGCTTGCGGACTTGGACCTCGATGTTTTTGGCGGGCATGTTTTGCGCGGGCATGGCAGCTGAACCGGCGCCCTTGGCGCGCGGTGCCTCGGGCATCGTCGCGTTGAATTCGTACGCGACCTGGCCTTTGGGATGCTTGAACCAACCTGGGTTCGAGTAGTCGCCGGGCCTCTGTCCCCTGCGCACCTTGACGACGCTGAACATGCCGCCCATCTCGACGGAGCCGAACGGGCCTTCGCCGCTCATCATTCGCGCGGTGTTGTCGGGCAGCGGCATCTCCATCTCGCCCATGTCGGCCATGCCGCGCTCGCCCATCACCATGTAGTCCGGGACCAGCTTGGTGATCTTCTTGACCACGTCACGGTGGTCCACGCCGATCATGGTCGGCACGTCATGGCCCATCGCGTTCATCGTGTGGTGGCTCTTGTGGCAATGGAAGGCCCAATCGCCCTCTTCGTCCGCAAGGAACTCGATCTGGCGCATCTGGCCGACCGCCACATCGGTCGTCACTTCATGCCAGCGGCTGCTCTTCGGTGTCGGGCCGCCATCGGTCCCCGTGACCACGAACTCGTGGCCGTGCAGATGCATCGGGTGGTTCGTCATCGTCAGGTTGCCGAAGCGGATGCGCACCTTGTCGTTCAGCCGCACGTTGAGCGAATCGATGCCCGGAAAAATGCGGCTGTTCCAGGACCACAGGTTGAAGTCCAGCATGGTCATGATCTTGGGCGTCGCGCTGCCGGGCTCGATGTCGTAGGCATTGAGCAAGAAGACGAAGTCGCGGTCGACCTCGTCGATCAGCGGGTGCCTGGCCTTGGGATGCGTGACCCAGAAGCCCATCATCCCCATCGCCATCTGCGTCATCTCGTCCGCATGCGGGTGGTACATGAAGGTGCCAGGGCGGCGCGCGACGAACTCGTAGACGAAGGTCTTGCCGGGCTGGATGGCCGGCTGCGTCAGGCCGGTCACACCATCCATGCCGTTGGGAATGCGCTGGCCGTGCCAGTGGATGCTGGTGTGCTCGGGCAGTTTGTTGGTGACGAAGATGCGCACGCGGTCGCCCTCGACCACTTCGATGGTGGGCCCCGGCGACTGGCCGTTGTAGCCCCACAGGTGGGCCTTGAAGCCGGGCGCCATCTCGCGCACCACGGGCTCGGCCACCAGGTGGAACTCCTTGACGCCGCTGTTCATGCGCCAGGGCAGCGTCCAGCCATTGAGCGTGACGACGGGGTTGTATGACCGCCCGGTGGATGGCGCCAGCGGCGGCATCGTGTCGGGTTTCGTCTGGAGCACGGGCTCGGGCAAGGCAGCCATCGCCACCTTGCCGACCGAAGCGGCGGCGATGGCGCCCGTGATGGCGCCTGCACCGCTGAGAAAGTTGCGTCTGTTTGTCATGTTGATCCGTAGAAGGAGCGCCGCTCAGTGAGCGGCAGCGGCCGCAGGCGGTGCCCCTGCGCTGGCCGTCGGTGCCGTCATGGCCGAGGGCTTGCCGATCACGGACGCCGCAAGCGCTGCGTCCGTCAGCCAGAACTGCTGCTGCGCGTTGATGGCGTTGTTCACGCTCGCGATCTGGTCGCGGGCCTCGGCCAGCAGCTCGAAGACGCCGATCAGCATCCCGTTGTAGCGAAGCACGTTCTCGTCGGCCATGGCCTGGCGCAGCGGCACGATCTCGTCGCGGTAGTGGCGCGCGATGTCGTAGGCCGTGCGATAGGCGGAATAGCCTTCGCGCAGCTGCGAGGTCGCGCCGCGCACGGTGGCGTCGTAGCGGTTGGCCGCAGCGAGCGCCTGGGCGTTCAGCGCGTTGCGCTGGGCGGATCCCCAGTCAAAGAGCGGCAGCCGGATGTCGAGCTCGAAACCGCGCCGCGTCCCTCGGGTGCCCGCCGCGTTGTCGAACACCGTGTCCCGCCGGATGCCGGCCTCCACGTCGATGAAGGTCGACAGCAGGTTGATGCCCTGCGACTTCCCAGCGACGTCGAGTTGCGCTCGGGCTTGCTGCACATCCAGGCGTTGCTCGCTGGCGGTCGCAGCCACGTCGCGTGCTTCGCGAGGTGCCTTGGGCAGATCCGGCAGGCGCTCAGGCAGCTTCAGCTTGGCCGCCTGGGCATCGTCCAGGCCAAGGGCGCGTACCAGCTCTTCACGCGCGGCCGTAGCCGCGTGTTGCACCGATGCAAGCTGCGTCGTGGCGTCTGCATAGAACACCTGCTGGCGTGCGCGCTGCAGCTTGCTGAAATTGCCGACGAGCTGCATGCGCCGTGCGAGTTCGGCGCTGGCCTCGGCCGACTCCTTGACCTGCTCTGCATACTGCAGCGACTGCTGGGCCGCCACGGCGCGCACCCAGGCTTGCCGCACCTGCGTGACCTGGTCCACCACCGTGCCGCTCAACTGCACTTGCGCTTGCGCGGCCTGGCTTCGGGAAATCGAAAGCCGCTGGGGCAGCAGGATGAGATCGACCAGTCCGAAAGACAGCAAGCGCCCGATCTCGAGCTCGTCGCCGAGGCGCATGCGCTCGAAGCTGAACACGGGGTTGGTCAGCCGGCTCGTCTGGTTGGCCGCAGCAATGTCGGCCCAGCTTTGCGCGATGAGCGCCTGGACTGCAGGACTGTTCGCAAGTGCCAGGCGGACTGCATCATCCTGAGAAAGCGGCTTGCCGAGCAACTCCTCGGAAAACGCCGTGCGGGCCTCCCGCTGCTCCCTGGTTCGACTCAGTTCGAGTTTCCCCCCGGTGAACTGCGAGGCGGAGGAATTCGTCTCCTTCAGCGCATCGTCGATTCCAACGGAAGCACAGCCGGCGAGGAATGCAGCGGCGAGTGCGATCGAGGCAATCTGCAGCGTTCGCCTCATGGCTTTTCCTTCGGGGGTGCTGCCATCGGCGTGGACATCGAATGCCCGGCGTGCGGGTCATCGGTTTCGGCGGCACCCTCCTTGGCGTAGGCGCGCCAGCCTCCGCGTTGATAAACGGTCTCGTTGGCCTCCTTCCAGGGAATGGGCTTTTCTTCGGCGAAAGGCTTGTAGCCCTCCATGGCCGAGCGGAAAGAAAGCGGTGCCGCGGCTTCGGTGGCGGCCGCGGTGTTTGGCGCAGGGCTGGTCTGAGCGCCCGCTGCAAGAGCAGCCAGGGCGGGCAAGGCAGCCAGCCATCGGGCCGGCAAGAAAGTGAACATGGGATCCTTGCGATGTTCATGAACGGCATGTCGTCAGCGAGCCCGCGAAGGGCGTGACGACACGAGCGATGCATGCGCGTCCGCGCGCCGGCAGCCGAGCTGCCGGACGCTGGACGCGGTTACGCGCGAGGAGGTTTGTGAGGAACGCTGGGCGAGACAGTCGCCATCGCGTGAAAAGGCTCTGCAAGGTCGGCCTGCGGGAGACCGTGAAGAAGGGATGTCCCGAGCGTCGGCATCATCGCGACCGAATGACACGCCGCGCAGTTGCCACATTTGTGGAACGCATCGGACTGGTCGTCCTGCGCGCTCTGAGCGACGTGATGGTCCTCGCCATCGTCGCCGCTCACATTCACGTGATGATGCTCGACGCCTTGCGGCGAGGCATGGTCGCGCTGGCTGTGATCGTGCACCACGCCGGCACTCATCTGCGCCGGCTCAGGTGCGCAAAACGCCATGGCCGCAGCCGCGTAGCCCTGAAAGGGCACTGCGAGCATCATGAGCCACAGCAGGATTGCGCGAAAGCTGACCATCGCTGAAATTGTAGTGGGCTTGTCAGGGGTTTGGCTATTCACCTAAGCCAGATGCTGGCTACCGACCGCGTGCACGCGCGGGTCTGTTAGCAAGTTCCATGTGTGTGATGGTTGGCCTACCTTTCACGATTTCCGCCTGAAAGCGCACCTTGTCGCCGGGCTTTACCGCATCGAGCATCTTCTTGTTTCCGACGTCGAAAGCCATGGTCATCGCAGGCATCGCGAGATTGGGCAAATCCTCATGCTCCAAGACGATTTCACCGGATTCACGAAGGACGCGTTCGACAATGGCGTCCGTCAGCGGGAGCGAGGCAGTCTGACCGGGCTTGGCCGATTGCTTGGTCACTGACATCGCATTCGGGGATGTCTGCGTCTGGGCGCCGGCAGCCGTGAGCACCAGGCCGAGAGCCAGGAAAGAAGCGAATCTCATCCTGCGCCTCCAACGGTTGAACTGCCCGGGTAACTGGCAAAGACGCTATCCCGGCCTCGGCGATCAATGAGCAGCACCTTGTAGGGCTCGCGGCGGTTGCCGTACTCCATGCCAGGCGAACCAACGGGCATGCCAGGTACAGCGAGGCCGACGGCTTGCGGCTTCGTCGCCATCAGGCGCTTGATATCGGCCGCGGGCACATGACCTTCCAGGACATAGCCCTCCAGCGTCGCGGTATGGCAACCTGACAAGCGCTCCGGCATTCCGAAGCGCCTGCGGATGCTGGACATGTCCGGAGTTTCCGTCACCCGCACGGAAAAACCGGCGGCCTTCAAATGGTCGACCCAAGCGCTGCAGCAGCCGCACTCCGGGTTCTTGTAGACCTGGATCGGAGCAGCTGCAAGGGACTGGCCTGGCTGCAGGAAGGGGGTCGCTCCGATTGTGAAGAGGAATGAACGTCTTTTCATGTGAGTCCTTCGAGTGCGCTTGCTCGGTGGCGCCAGCGGTTTAGTCGATCACTCTGCTTGTGCGCAGACGCAGCGAGTTGGCAATGACGCTGACAGAAGACAGCGCCATCGCAGCCGCCGCAATCACCGGCGACAGGAGTATGCCGAAGAACGGGTAGAGCACGCCCGCCGCGAGCGGTATGCCGGCCGCGTTGTAGACGAAGGCGAAGAAGAGATTGGTTCGGATGTTCTTCATCGTCGCCTGCGACAGGCGACGGGCCCGCGCGATGCCCATGAGGTCGCCGTGTAGCAGCCTCACGCCTGAGCTCTCCATCGCCACGTCGGTGCCGGTTCCCATCGCGATGCCGACGTCCGCCGCGGCCAGTGCAGGGGCGTCGTTGACGCCATCGCCAGCCATGGCCACGGTGCGGCCTTCGGTCTTCAAGCGCTGGACGACCGACGACTTGTCCTGCGGGAGAACGTCTGCGACCACCTCGTCGATGCCGAGCTGGCGCGCGACGGCTTGCGCAGTGATTCGCCCGTCGCCCGTGAGCATGACTACCCGTATGCCTTCCGCACGCAGCGCCGCAATGGCGGTCGCCTCGGTCGCGACGACCGGCTCGAGCGCCATTCCACAGATAGGGCAGCTTCCAGGCCCCATCTGACGAACCTGTGGGTGCATGGGGCAGGTGTACTCGACGTTCGCACCGCCGCCCGTCTTTATCGCAGCGCCGCGGTGACCACCAGACCCATCTCCGGCATCCCGGCCATCAGCACCGTGGTCTCGATGATCGTGTTGTCCGTGCGAAGCTTCCTCGGGAGTCGCGATGGGCGCGGTCGGATGGCGGGAATGTGGATTCATTGAGACCTCTTGTATTGTCAGTCTCGACCCTTCAACCATAGGAAGGTCAACAGGCTTCTGGTATCGGCCGCAGGCTAGGTCGCTAGGACTTGAGCCTTGGACCTGTGATGGCAGTCTGCGAACCCGCTGAGCTCGGCGAGTTCGTCGATGATGGGGCAGTCCGGCCGCTGGTCTCCCTGGCAGCAGTCCGCCAGCCGCTCCAGCGTGCGCTTCATGCTTTCCATCTCTTCGATACGCCGGCTGAGGCCGTCGGCATGCGTCAGAGCAATGCGTTTGACGTCGGAGCTTGCGCGGCGCTTGTTCCGCCACAGCTTCAACAGCTCAGAAATCTCGGCCATGCTGAAGCCGAAAGAGCGTCCGCGCCGAATGAACCGCAGCGTGTGCACATCCTTCTCGGTGTACTGGCGGTAGCCCGAGTCCGTGCTACCGACCTTGGACAACAGTCCAAGCGATTCGTAGTGACGGATCATCTTGGCATTGACCCCGCAACGGGCGGATGCCTGACCGATATTGAACGGCCCATCAAAGGTGCTGCACATCACGCACCTCCTTTCCAGCGCCGCGACGCATGCTGTTGCTCATCGACATCTCCTGTCTTTAGATTTCCGATTCAGGAAATATCAACTCTCCCATCATGGGAAGGTCAATCCGACATGTACGAACCCCACCTTTTTTCAGGGTTAAGCAGGCCTTGGGGACTACTTGAGCGGCAATTTCAGGATGCTTCCGCTTGCTGCCGCAGATGCATCAACATGCCCCGACACATGTGAGTCACTCATGGGTCGTTCCACCCTTCGCGATCTGCGTCCAGGTCCGACCCTGGTCCTTGCTGAGAAACACGCTTCGCTTGAAGGTCGCGATCGCGATCTCTTCGCGCCGGACAGGGTTCTGCGCGATGTACGCCACAGCATCGTCTGTCGGCGCTGGGATCGGCACCTCTTCGGCCTTGGCCCTGGCCTTCAATACGATCCTCGCCAGCACCGCCTTGTCGGCATAGGTACTGAACCACAAGTGCTGCCCATCCAGATCGAAGCTTTCGGCAGTCACCATGCCGCCGACCAGCCGCTCGAAGCTCTCCGCCGAATTCCGGGACAGATAGAGTCCCTCGTCCGTGCCCGCGGCGACGACGGCAGCGTTGGTGGGATGCACGGCCAGGCTATGGAGCCAGCGCCCCAGTCCCTTGGCCGCGGCGCGTCGCCACCTGAGGCCGTCGGTCCGCGTGTGGTAGATGCCGACTTGGCTCATGCGGGTGTTTGCCTCTTTGTTGGCCACGTACACGGCGTTGGTCGCGAAGCTGGTTGCCAGTATGTGGAAGTCCGACTCGCCCGTGAGCCCGAGCTGCTGCCAGGTTTTGCCGCCGTCGCTGCTCTTGATCAGGCCAAAGGGATCGGTCAGCTCGGAACCCGGCGCCGGGTGCCCGCTGCTGTACAGCGCATCGCGCGTGGCGGAGAAGCCCATGTAGTCGTGCGCCGGCCCCTCCGCCTTGGACCAATGCCCGTCCGCGTACACGGCAAGGCCATGGTGGCTGGGGATCAGGAGCTGCTTTCCGTCAGCGCTATAGGACAGCCCGTGGACGTGAGTCAGGGTCACCGGTTGGCCGGCACGAACTGGCGGCGCCGCGAGGACGCCAAGTGCGCATGCGAGCATCCAGGCGTGGAGAGTCTGTCGTTGGGCGAGGCTCGCACGAATCATCTGAGGCCTCCGGTCCTCGTCATGATGATTTGTGTATCGGCAGGTAGAACAGTTCCTCGCCACGCAAACCAGCTTCTTGATCCGGCACCTAGACTGTCGAGTCCGCCTGCAAGATTTGGCGCTTGGCAGCAACAGGATGGCGGCCCGCAAATCCGGTGAGGTCGGCGAGCTCGTCAATGATCGGACAGTCTGGCCGCTCGTTTCCCTGACAGCAATCCGCCAGCCGCTCCAGCGTGCGCTTCATGCTTTCCATCTCTTCGATGCGCCGGCCGAGATCTTCCGCATGTGCGAGCGCGATGCGCTTGACGTCAGCGCTTGCACGGCGCTTGTTCTGCCACAGCTTCAGCAGCTCTGCAATCTCGGCCATGCTGAAGCCGAGCGTGCGCCCTCGCCGGATGAAGCGCAGCGTGTGCACATCGTTCCCGGTGTACTGGCGGTAGCCCGAGTCCGTCCGGCTGATCTTGGGCAACAGGCCGAGAGATTCGTAGTGCCGGATCATCTTGGCGTTGACCCCCGAGCGGGTGGCTGCATCGCCGATGTTGAACGGCCCCGCAAAAGTACTGCTCATCACGCACCTCCTTTCCAGCGCCGCAGGAGCAGCGCATTGCTCACCACGCTCACGCTGCTGAAGGCCATCGCCGCGCCGGCGATCACCGGGCTCAGCAGGCCGAAGGCCGCGAGCGGGATGCCGACCACGTTGTAGACGAAGGCCCAGAACAGGTTCTGCCGGATCTTGGCGTAGGTGCGGCGCGAGATGTCGATCGCGTCGCTCACCAGCGCCGGGTCGCCGCGCATCAGCGTGATGCCGGCCGCATGCATCGCGACGTCGGTGCCGGTGGACATCGCGATGCCGACGTCGGCCGCGGCCAGCGCCGGCGCATCGTTGATGCCGTCGCCCACCATCGCAACGCGCTGGCCCTCGGCCTTGAGCTGCGCGACCACGGCGGCCTTGTCTTCGGGCAGCACCTCGGCGCGCACGGTGTCGATCTTCAGCAGCTTCGCCACCGCCTCGGCGCTGCCGCGGTTGTCGCCGGTGACCAGCGCCGTGCGGATGCCCTGCGCGTGCAGTTGTTCGATGGCGGCCGCGGCATTCGCCTTCGGCGCATCGCCGAAGGCAAGGAGGCCGATCAGCTTCGGACCTTCGCTGACGTCGGCCAGCCAGGACACGGTGCGGCCTTCGGCCTGCAGCTGCGAGGCGCGCGCGTCGAGCTTGCCCAGCGGCACCGAGAGCTCGCGCATGAAACGCGTGCTGCCCAGACGCAGCGCGCGGCCCTCGACCGTGGCCGCCATGCCGCGCCCGGCCGCGGCGCGCACTTCGCCGGCGCGCGGGATCGCGAGGCCCATCTGCTGCGCTCGCGCGAGCACCGTGCGCGCCAGCGGATGCTCGCTGCCCGCCTGGATGGCTGCGCTTGCGCGCAGCAGGGCGGTTGCATCGCCGTCCACCGCTTCGAAGGCCGCCAGTTCCGGCCGGCCTTCGGTCAGCGTGCCCGTCTTGTCGAAGGCAACGATCTTCACGCTGTGCGCCACTTCGAGCGCCTCGGCGTCCTTGATCAGCACCCCGTGGCGCGCGGCCACGCCGGTGCCGGCCATGATCGCGGTCGGCGTCGCCAGACCCAGCGCGCAGGGGCAGGCGATCACGAGCACGGCCACCGCATTGAGGATCGCGGCTTCCCAGTCGCCCGTGCCCAAGCCCCAGCCGAGCACGGTCACGAGCGCGATGCCGATGACGATCGGCACGAAGACGCTGCTGACCCGGTCGACCAGGCGCTGGATCGGCGCCTTCTTCGCTTGCGCGGATTCGACCAGCCGCACGATGCGCGCGAGCGTCGATTCCGCGCCCACCGCGGTGGTCCGGACGACGAGCAGGCCCTGGCCGTTGACGGCACCGCCGGTCACCGCGTCGTCCACCTGTTTGGCGACCGGCAGGCTTTCGCCGGTGATCAGCGACTCGTCGACCTCGCTCGCGCCCTCGGCCACGAGGCCGTCCACCGGCACGCGCTCGCCGGGCCGCACGACCACCAGGTCGCCGACCTGGACCTGCCCGAGCGCGACGTCCCGGTCCACGCCGTTGCGGCGCACGCGGGCGCGCTCCGGACGCAATGCATTCAAGGCGCGGATCGCCTCGGTGGTCTGGCGCTTGGCCCGCGTCTCCAGCCACTTGCCCAGCAGCACCAGCGTGATCACCACCGCCGAGGCCTCGAAGTACAGATGCGGCGGCATGCCGTGGCCCGCATGGGTATAGAGCAGGTAGACGCTCAGCCCGTAGCCGGCCGTGGTGCCGAGGGCCACCAGCAGATCCATGTTGCCGGTGCCGGCTTTCAGCGCCTTCCATCCGGCGCGGTAGAAGCGCGCTCCGAGCCAGAACTGCACCGGTGTCGCCAGCGCGAGCTGCAGCCAGCCGTCGAGCATCCACGCGCTGCCGAACAGGAGGCCCAACATCGGCAGCATCAGCGGCGCCGAGAGCAGGGCCGCCACCGCGACCGGCCACCAGTCGGGCCAGCGGCGAGCGACCGTGGCCGGCGCAACGGGCGCCTCCTCCTCGACCTCGTGCGCGGCATAGCCCGCCTTCTGAACGGCGGCGATCAGGCTGTGCACGTCGAGCGAGCGGTCGGCGAACGCGACCTCTGCCTTCTCTGTGGCCAGGTTCACCGTCGCGGAAGCCACGCCCGGCACTTTGGCCAGCGCCTTCTCGACGCGCGAGACGCAGGATGCGCAGGTCATGCCCTCGATCTGCAGACTCAGCGTCTGCTCGCCGACGTCGTGGCTCGATGCGGGCGGCCGTAGCGCCAGGCTGTCGTTCATGAACTCTCCTATTTCCAGACGGTGTTGCAGCTGGCAAGGAGCTTCAACCTTCCCATGATGGGAGAGTCAAATGATCTCACGGGACAACCTTGTTCCGTGCGCGGTCTACGGGTGGTCCGTTCTCGCCGGCTGCCGTTTAATCTGGCTGTGGAAAGGTAAACGAAAGTATTAGACGCGATGAGGCGCGCCGGGGAGATGCGATGGGAGATTGCACCGCGATTGCCGTGCCGTCCTCTGCAACCCATAGGTTGTGGATGGATGACCCTGCAAGTTTTTCGACCTACAGGATTGCTACGTTGCATCACAACCTGCACGAGCATCCTCTGTTTCAGATGCGCGAACTCGCGAAGCTCGCCAAGGAGCTCGTCCCGTTCAGCCAGTGCCGGTTCATGCGGCCGGACATCACCCCGGCTTCCAAGATCGCGCACGACAGCCTGCATCCGGACGGGCGCAGCATCGACGAGTGTTTCGAGCGCATCGAAGAGCTGAATTCGTGGCTCGCCCTCTACAACATCGAAGTCATTCCGCGCTACCAGGCCTTGCTGTTCGACATCGTCGACACCATGCGCTTCTATGTGGAACGCGAGCAGCCGGACATCTTTCGGGTGAACGGCTTCGTCTTCATCACGGTGCCGCCCTCGGTGACGCCCTTCCACATCGATCGCGAGAACAACTTCTGGCTGCAGTTGCATGGGCGCAAGACGCTGTACGTCTGGGACCATGCGGATCGCAGCATCGTGCCGGCCGAGGCGGTGGAGGATTTCATCGTCACCCATTCGCTCAGGAAGGTGCGCTTCAAGGAGGAGTTCAGGCCTCTCAGCCACGAGTTCAACGCCCGTCCGGGAGACGGCGTCTATTTCCCGAGCACCTCGCCGCACATGACGAGTTCCGATACCGCCTGGACCTCCCCGGGTGACCGCGTGTCGATCTCGGTCGGCGTGACCTTCTACACCTCGGTCACGCGCATGACCGCTCGCGTCCACCAGGTGAACCGGGTCTTGCGCAAATGTGGGTTGTCGCCCACCTACCCCGCCGAGTCGCCCGCCGTGGACGTCCTCAAGGCGCCCGTGGGCCGGCTGATCGGTGCGGCGCGATCTTCGATCGTCAAGAGGATCGGGCCAGCCGCGCGCTTCAAGCTGTCGACGGCGCCGCCGCCGGGCTCCTACTGAGCGCGACGCCTCAGCGGCGCATCGTTTCCCGCCGCGTGACCGGCGGCGCGTTGTTGCCCCACGAGCCGCGGATGTAGGTCAGCACGGCGGCGATGCCGTCGTCGTCGAGCACATGGTCGAAGGGCGGCATGCCGTAGGGCCGTGGATTGCCGGCGGTGGAGGGCAGGAAACCGCCGTGGCGCAGTGCCTGCACCAGGTTGACCGTTGAATCCATCTTGACCGTGCGGCTGCCCGCCAGGGCCGGGTAGGCACCCTCGGCGCCTTGGCCCGCGTCGCCATGGCAGTAGGCGCATTGCTGGTCGTAGATCTTGGCGCCGCGCGCCATCACGCCGGCATCGCGGCGCGCGGGTGCTGTCGCTGCAGCAGTCGGCGCGCGTTCGGGCAACTGCTTCAGGAACACCGCCATCGCCTGCAGATCGGCCTCGCTCAGGTGCTGGGTGCTGCGGTACACCACGTCGGCCATCGGCCCCATGACCGAGCCGCGCGGCGAAGTGCCGTTCTTGAGCAGGGCGACCACGTGCTGCGTGTCCCAGTCGGCCACGCCGGCCTCGCGCTTCGAATTCAGCGAAGGCGCATACCAGTTCTCGACCGGGCCGCCCGCGAGGCCCAGCTTCTCCTCGGTGGCGCCCAGCACGTTGCGCGTGCCGTGGCAGGCGATGCAGTGGCCGAGGCCGTCGACCAGGTAGGCGCCGCGGTTCCATTCGGCCGGCTTCGCCGGATCGGGAACGAAGCCGCCGGGCGAGAAGAAGAGCGCGCGCCACACCGCGAGTGCCGCTTGCGTGTCGTAGGGAAAGCGCAGCTTGTGCGGCGTGTTCGGCGCCGGCGCGGGCGGCACGGTCCGCAGGTAGGCGTAGATCGCGTCCGAATCCTCGCGCGACACGCGCGTGAAGTTCGGATAGGGGAAGGCCGGGTACAGCAGGCGTCCGTCCTTCGAACGTCCGTTGTGCATGGCGCGCCAGAAATGCGCCGCGCTCCAGCTGCCGATACCGGCGCTTTCGTCGGGCGTGAGGTTGCTTGCGTACACGGTGCCGAAGGGCGTGTCGATGCCGAGCCCGCCGGCATAGGGCGCGCCGCCGCGCGTCGTGTGGCAGCCGGCGCAGTTCCCGGCCAGCGCGAGATAGCGGCCGCGTTCGACCTGGGCCGGCGTGGCACTGAAGGCTGCAGGGACGTCGGGCAGCTTGTCTTCGCCGCGCAGGTTGAACGCGACGATCGCAAGCGCGGCCAGCACCAGCAGCGCGAGTACCCCAAGCAGCGCGTAGAGGAGGCGTCGCATGGCTAGGGCCCCATCGCGCTGCAAGGGATCGGCAGGGGTCCCGGCAGCGCGGATGCGGGCTTGGGATTCGCCGGCACCGGCTGCAGGGCCAGCCAGCTCGCCACCGCGTTGATGTCGGCCGGGTTCAGCTTGCGTCCCACCTTGGCCATGCAATCGGGCGGCAGCGCATGGCGGCCGTTGTTGAGCCAGTCGCCGAGCTGCGACGCGAGGTAGAGGCGAGGCAGGCCGAGCAGCGAGGGAATGGCGGGCGCCACACCGGTGAGCGCTTCGCCATGGCATTGCGCGCAGGCCGGAATGCCGCGCCGCGCATCGCCCTGGAGGGCGAGGGTCTTGCCGTGCTGCAGGCTTTGCTCCGACGCGTCGGAGCGGGTCGGCACGGGTGGATAGGGCAGGTCGAGCCCGGCGAAGTAGGCTGCGATCTCGCGCAGGTAGGCATCCGAGAGGTGACGCACCATGTGGACCATGTCGCTGTTGAAGCGCCGGCCGTCGCGAAAGCTCAGCAGCTGGTTGTAGAGGTAGCCCTCGGGCTTGCCGGCCAGGCGCGGGAAGTAGCCCGCGTTGGTGCTGGCGCCTTCGCGGCCGTGGCAGGCAATGCAGGCTGCCACGCGCTGCTCGATGGTGTCGGGGACGCGGGTGGGTGTCGCGGCGGCGGCAGGCGGCAGCGGCGCGAGACTGCAGGCGGCGAACAGCAAGGCGTGCCAGTAGCGTGGGATGTTCATGGGTTGCGCGCGATTCTCCCCGCATGGCCGCCGGGAGAACAGGCTCAGTGCGCGCTCCGGCGACCGGATCAGTTGCAGTCGCAGGGCGCTACAGTGCCTGCATGCGCATCCTTTTTTCGCGGATGGTCGGCTGGCAGCGCCTGCTGTGCTGCGCGGTCATCGGCCTGGCGGCGGCCCTGCTGCCCTGGCCGCTGGACGGCATTGCGCGCGGCCTGCTGGGCTGGTGCTTCGGCGCTGCCTTGTACCTGCTGTCGGCCTGGTGGCTGGCCGAAATCTCGGATGCCGAGAGCACGCGGCTGCGCGCGCAGTCGCTGGACCAGCCCAGCGCGCTGATCCTGGCGAGCATGTTGAGCGTGGTCGGCGCCAGCGTGGTGGCGATCGCGATGCTGCTGCAGCAGGTCAAGCAGATGGGCGGCGTGGAGCGCGCCGGCCATATCGCGCTCGGGCTGGTCGCGCTGGCGGGCTCCTGGCTCATGATCCACACGATCTACGGCTTTCATTACGCGCACCGCTTCTACCAGGTGGAACGCGGGCGCAAGCACCCGGGGCTGGATTTCCCCGGCAAGCTGGACCCCGACTACTTCGACTTCCTCTACTACGCCTTCGTGGTCGGCATGTGCTCGCAGGTGTCCGACGTGCAGGTCAGCTCGCGCGAGATGCGGCGCATCACGCTCGTGCACAGCGTGCTGTCCTTCGCCTTCAACATGCTGGTGCTGGCGCTGTCGATCAACGTGGTGGCCGGCGTGATCTAGGCGGGGGCGCGCTGCTGGCGTCCCAGCTTGACCAGCCCGGTCGACAAGGCCACGCCACAGACGATCACCACCGCGCAGATCAGCATCCACTGCGTGATCTCCTCGCCGAGGAACACGGCGCCGTAGAACAGCGCGAACACCGGCACCAGGAAAGTCACGGTCAGCGCGCGCGCCGGCCCGGCGGTCTCGATCAGGCGGAAGAACAGGATGTAGGCCAGCCCGGTGCAGGCGGTGCCCAGCACGATGAGCGCGAGCCAGGCCTGCAGGCTTGGCATCGTCGCCGGCCAGAGCCAGAGGGCCGGCAGAGCGAGCGCCAGCGTGGCGCCGATCTGGCTTCCGGTTGCCGTTGCAAGCGCCGGCACGCCGCTCAGGTGCTTGCGCGTCAGGCTGGCCGCGAAGGCGTAGCAGATGCAGGCCGCGAGGCAGGCGCCGATGGCCCAGCGTGCGGCGGCCTCATCGGCCCCCGATTGCAGGCCCGCGCTGCGGCCGGCCAGCATTGCGACGCCGGCGAAGCCGATCACCAGGCCGATGCTGCGCGAGCGATCGGGCCGTTCGCCGAAGAAGCGCCAGGCCACCAGCGCGCCGAACATGGGCACCGTCGCATTGATCACCGCGGCCAGGCCGCTGTTGATGGTGAGCAGCGCGAAGCAGAAGAAGGCGAAGGGCAGGCCGGAGTTGAGCACGCCGATGCCCAGCGCGGGCTTCCAGTATTGCCTGAAGCTGGACCATTGGCCGCGCATGAACAGGAGCGGCAGCAGAAACAACATCGCGATCGCGACGCGCACCGCGGCCGTCGGCAGCGCGCCGAATTCGGCGGCGCCTACACGCATGAACAGGAAGGAAGCGCCCCAGAGCATGCCCAAGAGCACCAGATCGACCAGCCAGCGGCGGTTGGCCGGGCGTGCGGCGGTTGGCAGCGGAGCAGCGGCCGTCGTGCACTCGCCTTCGCTCACAGCGCACCTTCCAGTTCGAGCAGCGCGCTCTTGCGTTCGAGCCCGCCCGCATAGCCGGTCAGCGAGCCGTTGGTGCCCAGCACGCGGTGGCAAGGGACGATCACGCTGATCGGATTGCGGCCCACGGCGGCGCCCACCGCGCGCACGGCGGCCGGCTTGCCGATGCCGGCGCTCAAGGCGCCGTAGCTGATGGTGCGGCCCGCCGGAATGGCGAGCAGGGCTTGCCACACCGCCTGCTGGAAGCCGGTGCCGTGCGAGAGGTCGAGCGGCAGGTCGAAGTGCTGGCGCTTGCCGGCGAAGTAGTCGGCGAGCTGCGCGGCCGCCTCGCGCAGCACCGGGTGCTCCGCATCAGGCTGCCAGCCGCTCGTGTCAGGCCAGTGGCGTTGCCGGTCGAACCAGACGCCGGCCAGGCCTTCGTCGGTGGCGGCCAGCGTGATGCCGCCGAGCGGGCTCTCGATGTGGGTGCTGTAGATGGTGGTGTTCTTGAATTTCATGGCTGATCGGAAGGAAGTGCTGCTGTGGCTTCGGCAGCGGGTAGAGGACTGTGCCAGGCGCGCAGCACCGCGTAGCTGCGCCAGGGGCGCCAGGCTTGCGAGGCTTCGGTTGCGGCGCGTGCAGAGGACACGCCGAGCGCCTTCTGCAGCGCGACGTCGCCGGCCGGGAAGGCATCGGGCCAGCGCAGCGCGCGCATCGCGATGTACTGCGCGGTCCAGTCGCCGATGCCGGGCAGGGCCTGCAGGGCGGCGAGCGTGGCGGGCACGTCGGCGCCGGCATGCAAGGCCAGCCGGCCGGCTTGCACCTCGCGGGCGAGCGCGCTCAACGCGGCCTGCCGTTGCCGCACGATGCCGAGCTGGCCGAGCGCATCGCCGCTCGCGCCGGCGATGGCCGCGGGCGTGGGGAACAGGCGGTCCAGCCCGGCGATCGGCGTCGCGATCGCTTCGCCGAAGGCCTGCACCAGTCGCGTGCCCATGGTGCGCGCCGCGGCCACCGTGATCTGCTGGCCGAGCACGGCGCGCGCCGCGAGCTCGAAACCGTCGACCGTGCCCGGCACGCGCAGCCCGTCGCCATGCGGAAAGCTCGCATGCAGCGCACTGTTGATCGCCATCGGCTCGGCATCCAGGTCGAGCATGGCGCGCACGCGGCTGATCACGATCGGCAGCACCGCGGCCAGCGAATCGCCGACGCGCAGCAGCAACTGCTCGCGCTGCGCGTCGAAGCGAAGCTGGAGCCAGCCCGCATGCACGTGTTCGCCCTGCACGACGCGCAGCGTGCGCGCCAGCTGCGGCGTGCCGCCGGCATCGGTGATCGACTCGACGCCGCCGAGGGCCCGGCGCGCGAAGAAGCCCAGCATCGCCGCACCGTCATAGGGCGGCCGAAAGCCCAGCCGCACGTCGATGGCCTCGCCTTCGCGACCGTCGCCCGCAGGGCCGGCGCGCCGCAGCGCGCTCGGATTGAGGCCGTAGTGTGTCACGAAGGCCGCGTTGAAGCGGCGCACGCTCGCGAAGCCGCTGGCCAGTGCGACCTGCGTCATCGGCAGCCGCGTGTCGGCGATCAGCTGCTTGGCGGCCAGCAGGCGGCGCGTCTGCAGGTACTGCAGCGGCGACACGCCGAACTGGGTCTCGAAGATGCGGCGCAGGTGGCGGTCGCTCACGCCCAGCCGCGCGGCGATGCGGGCGGCGCCGGGGCCGTCTTCGTCCCAGGCATCGGGTTCGTCGATCAGGCGCGCGGCTTGCAAGGCAAGGATGCGCGATGCGTCCTCGGTCGACCAGCTCGCGGCCCGCGGCGCGAGTTCGGGCCGGCAGCGCAGGCAGGGCCGGAAGCCCGCGGCCTCGGCCTGTGCCGCATGGCGGAAGAAGCGGCAGTTCTCGCGCCGCGGCAGCTTCACGCGGCAGACCGGGCGGCAGTAGACGCCGGTGGAGGTCACGCCGGTGAAGAAGGAGCCGTCGAAGCGTGCATCGTGGGCCTTCATGGCCAGGTAGCAGGCGTCGCTCTCGAGTCCGGCGGTGGGTGCGATGGCGGGAGACATGGGGGAATGATAGGTGTCCGTGCGCGCAGAAGTAGCCATTTCCGGACATTTGGCTCACGAGGGCCATGCCTACAATGGTCCTCAGTTTGTGAACTTTCAAAGGAAGCCCATGCAGCTCAGCGCATCGATCTTCAAGGCCTATGACATTCGCGGCGTCGTGCCGACCACGCTCGACGCCGAGGTCGCCGAGGCGCTCGGCAAGGCCTTCGGCAGCGCGGCGCGCGCGACCGGCGAGAAATCGGTGGCGGTGGGGCGCGACGGGCGCCTGTCGGGCCCCGCACTGGTCGAGGCCCTGGTCCGTGGTCTGGTGGCCACCGGCATCGAAGTGATCGATGTCGGGGCCGTCACGACCCCGATGCTCTATTTCGCGGCCAACACGCTGGCCAGCAGCGGCATTCAGGTCACAGGAAGCCACAACCCAAAGGATTACAACGGTTTCAAAATGGTACTGGCCGGCCGTGCGATCTACGGCGACGAGATCCAGGGCCTGTACAAGGTGATGGAAGCCGGCAGCGCCAAGCTCGCCCCGGGCGGCAGCGTGCGCAAGGTCGACGTGACCGAGGCCTACACGCAGCGCATCGTCGGCGACATCAAGCTGGCGCGTCCGCTCAAGATCGTGGTCGATTCGGGCAACGGCATCGCCGGCGCGTCGGCCCCGGCCATCCTGCGCGCCATCGGCTGCGAGGTGACCGAGCTCTTCAGCGAGGTCGACGGCGACTTTCCCAATCACCACCCGGACCCGAGCAAGCCCGAGAACCTCAAGGACCTGATCGCCGCGCTGCAAGCCGGCGATGCCGAACTGGGCCTGGCCTTCGACGGCGACGGCGACCGCCTCGGCATCGTCACCAAGGACGGGCAGAACATCTATCCCGACCGCCAGATGATGCTGTTCGCGCAGGATGTGCTCTCGCGCGTGCCGGGCGCGACCATCATCTACGACGTCAAGTGCTCGCAGCGCCTGGGCCCCGCGATCGAGGCCGCCGGCGGCAAGCCGCTGATCTACAAGACCGGCCACTCGCTGATCAAGGCCAAGA
This sequence comes from Variovorax sp. LjRoot175, assembly GCF_964253805.1. Lineage (NCBI taxonomy): Bacteria > Pseudomonadati > Pseudomonadota > Betaproteobacteria > Burkholderiales > Comamonadaceae > Variovorax > Variovorax sp. LjRoot175. Next base: position 1,794,323 of record NZ_CAXURY020000001.1, read on the forward strand.
TGAAGGAGATCGCATCGCCGCTGGGCGGCGAGATGAGCGGCCACATCTTCTTCAAGGAGCGCTGGTTCGGTTTCGACGACGGCACCTATGCGGGCTGCCGCCTGCTCGAGATCCTGAGCAAGACGCCGAATTCGAGCGACACGCTCAACGCACTGCCGACCAGCTTCTCGACGCCCGAGCTCAACGTGAAGTGCGCCGAAGGCGAACCGCACGCGGTGGTCGATCAGCTCGTGAAGACCGCGAAGTTCGATGCCCCGGCCAAGGTCTCGACCATCGACGGCGTGCGCGTCGACTGGCCCGATGGCTTCGGGCTCATCCGCGCCTCCAACACCACACCGGTGCTGGTGTTGCGCTTCGAAGGGCAGACGCAGGCAGCGCTGGACCGCATCCAGAAGGAGATGCTCGCGCTCCTGAAGAGCGCGAAGCCCGACGCCACCCTCGCGGAAGCCGCGCACTGAATTTTCGAAGCGTGCGTTCGTTGCTGCTGCGCCTCTACGGCGTCTTCACTTCTCTGGCCGAACCCCTGGTGCGGCGCAAGCTGCGGCGCCGGGCCGTGGCCGAGCCCGGCTACGCGCATGCGGTAGAAGAACGCTTCGGCCACTATGACGAAGCTGCGAGCGGCACCGGCTGGTGCTGGATCCATGCGGTCTCGCTCGGCGAGGCGCGCGCCGCCGGCATCCTGATCGCCGAGCTGCGGCGGCAGTACCCGGGCATCCCCATCCTGCTGACCAACGGCACGGCCACCGGGCGCGAAGAGGGCGCCAAGCTGCTGGAAGACGGCGATCTGCAGGTCTGGCAGCCCTGGGATGCGCCCGAGCCGGTGGCGCGCTTTCTCGATCGCTTCCAGCCGCGCATCGGCGTGCTGATGGAAACCGAGGTCTGGCCCGAGATGTCGGCGGCCTGCGCTGAGCGCGGCATTCCGCTGGTGCTGGCCAACGCGCGGCTGAACGAGAACTCGCTGGCCTCGGCCGAGCGCCTGGGCTGGCTCGCGCGGCCCGCCTATTCGGCATTGGCCGCCGTGTGGGCGCAGACCGAGGCCGATTCGCACCGGCTGGTTTCGCTCGGCGCCAAGGTGGCGGGCGTGTTCGGCAACCTCAAGTTCGACGCCACGCCCGATGCGCGCCAGCTCGCGGCGGCGACCCGCTTGCGCGAGCAGCTGCCGCGGCCGGTGGTGGTGTTTGCGAGCTCGCGCGACGGCGAGGAGGTGCAGCTGCTCGAAGTGCTCAAGCGCTTCGGCGCGCTGGCGCCCGTGCCGCCGGCGCAGGACGCGGTGCAGTCGATTGCCAAGCGGGTGCACGACGTGCAATGGATGATAGTGCCGCGTCATCCCCAGCGTTTCGACGACGTCGCGGCGCTGGTCGAATCCCAGGGCTTCGCGGTGGCGCGGCGCAGCGCGGCCGGCGCGCCGGCCGAATGCGAGATCTGGCTCGGCGATTCGCTCGGCGAGATGGCGCTCTACTACGGCCTGGCCGACGCGGCGCTGCTGGGCGGCAGCTTCGAACCGCTGGGCGGCCAGAACCTGATCGAGGCCGCGGCCTGCGGCTGCCCGGTGATCATGGGGCCGTCGACCTTCAACTTCGCCGAGGCGGCCGAACTCTCGCTCGCGGCCGGCGCCTCGCAGCGCGTGGACAACATGGAGCAGGCGGTCACGGCGGCGCTCAAGCTGGTCGAGAAGCCTGAGCGGCGCGAAGCGATGGCCGAGGCCGCCTTGGCTTTCGCCAACTCGAACCGCGGCGCGGCGCAGCGCACGGCGGCGGCGGTGCTGGCGGTTGCGGAGGCGGCGACGGCCGAGACCGAAGAGCGGGCCGAGCCCAGTCTCGAGTAGGACGCGCTAGCGCGTCGGCGGCAGGATCACCGGCGGCGGTGGCGGCGAAGGCATGACCGGCGGCGGCGGGCTGAAGGGCGGCACCGGCACCGGCGGCACCACCGGGATCGGCGTGGCGGGCCGGCCGGGCGCCGGGGCCTGCTGCGAGGCCGGCGGCTGTGCCGGCGTGGCGGTGCTGTCCACGGCAGGGCGGCCGTCGGTGGCCAAGGTGCTGTTGATCGCGCGCAGGTCGTCGGCCGTCAGCGTGCCGTTGGCCTGCCGCAGCTTGAGATTGCTCAGCAGCACGTTGTAGCGCGACACCGCGAGGTCGCGCTTGGTCTGGAACAGCTGGCTCTGCGAATTGAGCACGTCGATGTTGATGCGCACGCCCACCTGGTAGCCGAGCCGGTTGGCGTCGAGCGCGACCTGGCTGGAGGCCTCGGCGGCTTCGAGTGCCTTCACCTGCCCGGCCCCCGAGACCAGTCCGAGGTAGGCCGCGCGCGTGGCTTGCGTCACGCTGCGGCGCGTCGATTCGAGCACCGAGCGCGACTGCTCTTCGAGCGCCAGCGTTTCCTTGACGCGGTTCTCGGTCGCATAGCCCGCGAACAAGGGCAGGTTGAACACCACGCCCACGGTCGCCGCATTGATGCGCGAGCGGCCCGTGGTGGTGCTGGTGCCCTGCGGGTTGTTGGTGACGTTGTAGCCCAGGTTCGCGTCAAGGGTGGGCTTGTGGCCGGCTTCGGCCTTCCGGACTTCGAGCGTGGCCACGTCAAGGCCGAGCCGCGCCTGCCGGATCGAGGGATGCACGTCCTCGGCCTGCGCGACCCAGGCGTTGATATCGGCCGGCATCACCTCGGGCAGCACCACCGGCGCGGCCAGCGGAACCGGCACGCTGCCGGGGCGGCCGACCAGCTGGTCGAGTGCGATCTTCTTGACCTGGAGGTCGTTCTCGGCCGCGATCTCCTGCGAGATCACGAGGTCGTAGCGCGCCTGGGCTTCGCGCGTGTCGGTGATGGTCGAGGTGCCGACCTCGAAATTGCGCTTGGCCGATGCCAGCTGCTCGGCCACCGCGATCTTCTGCGCCCGCACCAGCGCCAGGCTGTCCTGGGCCGAGAGCACGTCGAAGTAGGCCTGGCTCACGCGCACCACCAGGTCCTGGTCGGCGATGGTCAGCACCGCCTGCGCGATGTCGACCTGGCGCTTGCCCTGTTCGTAGGTGGCCCAGTTCGCGGGCCGGTAGAGGGGCTGGGTGGCGTTGACGCCGACGTTCTGCGTGTTGAAGCCGCGCGAGGTGTTGCCGACGGGCGTGTCGACGTCGAGCTCGGTGTGCGAGGCACCGGCCGACAGCCCGACCGCCGGCAGGATGCCGGCCTTGGCCTGGGCCGCGCGCGCCAGGCTGGCGTCGTACTGCGAACGCGCGGCCTGGTAGGTCGCGTCGTAGCTGCGCGCCGATTCGTAGAGATCGATCAGGCTCTGGCCGTGGGCCGGCAGTGCGAACGCGGCGGCGAGCGCCACCGAGAGGGGAAGAAGCCGGAGCACGGGCATTGAGCGTCCTTGGGAAAAGAAATCAGTAGCGCGGCACAGAGGGGTCGTGCTGCGTCGACCAGGCATCGATGCCGCCGGCGACGTTCGCCACCTCGGCAAAGCCGTTCTGGATCAGGAAGGCGGCCACGCGCAGGCTGCGCGCGCCGTGGTGGCAGAGGCAGGCGATGCGCTGCGCCGGGTCGAGCTCCGAGATGCGGGCCGGAATCTCGTTCATCGGGATCGCCACCAGCGTGAAGCCCTGCGGCACCACGCTCGCGGTTTGCACTTCCCACGGCTCGCGCACGTCCAGCAGCACCGGCTGCGCACTCGCGTCGTGGCCGAACCAGTCGGCGAGTTCGGGCGGGCGGACCTGGTCGATCATGAGAGCTCCGCTCAGAAGTTGAAGCGCGAAGGCGCAGGGAAGTGCAAGAGGCGCGGCGCCACCGTGTCCCACGGCTGCACGATGTCCCACTTGCCTTCGCCGACGCGCGTGACGAAGTGGGCGCGCATCATCGGTTCGTCGCCCACGATCGCCGCCAGCCGGCCGCCCATCTTGAGCGAGCCCATCAGGCTCTGCGGCAGGCGCGCGACCGAGCCGCTGAGCACGATCACGTCGAAAGTCGGTCCGCTGGGCAGCGGCACGGCGCCGTCGGCGTTGCGCACTTCCACGTTGTTCACGCCGTTGCGGCGCAGGTTCTCGGTGGCGACGGCCGCCAGGCCAGGATCGATCTCGAGCGTCAGTACTTGCGCCGCGCGGTGCGCCAGCAGCGCGGCCATGAAGCCGGAGCCGGAGCCGATCTCGAGCACGGATTCGTGCTTCTGCACATGCAGGTCTTGCAGCATCCGCGCCTCGACTTTGGGCGAGAGCATGCACTGGCCGGGCTCCTTCGTCTTGGCGCCCTCCAGCGGGATCTCCATGTCGAAGAAGGCCAGGCCGCGGTGGGCCTTGGGCACGTAGTCCTCGCGCCGGATGTGGGCCAGCAGGTCCAGGATTTCGAGATCGAGCACGTCCCAGGGACGGATCTGCTGCTCGATCATGTTGAAGCGCAAGCGCTCCAGGGTGGGAATGGGGTTCATGTGCTTTTTCCTCGTGCGGGTCGGGTCAATCAGGACAAACCTTCAATTTTAGGCGGCGGCTCCACAGTGTCGGCCGTGCGCGTGACCGCTTGCTGGCGGTGCCAGCGGCGCCGGGCCCAGTTCGCCAGGTCGTCCATGTAGCAATAGACCACCGGCACCACCACCAGCGTCAGCAGCGAGGAGGTGATCACGCCGCCGATCACGGCCTGGCCCATGGGCGCGCGCTGCTCCGAGCCTTCGCTGATCGCGAAGGCCAGCGGCACCATGCCGAAGATCATCGCCAGCGTGGTCATCAGGATCGGGCGCAGCCGCACGCGCGCCGCGAGCAGCAGGGCCTCGGCGCGCGGCAGGCCCGGCACCGGCGTGCCGTCGGGTGCGACGCCGCTCTCGCGCGAACGGATCGCGAAATCGACCAGCAGGATGGCGTTCTTGGTCACCAGGCCCATCAGCATCACGATGCCGATGATCGAGAACATCGAGAGCGTGGATCGGAACATCAGCAAGGCCAGCACCACGCCGATCAGCGTGAGCGGCAGCGCCGTCATCAGCGCCAGCGGCTGCAGGAAGCTCTTGAACTGGCTGGCCAGGATCATGTAGATGAAGATGATCGCCAGCGCCAGCGCCGACACCGCATAGCCGAAGGACTCCTGCATGTTCTTGGTCGAGCCGCTGAACTGCCAGCCGTAGCCCGGCGGGAAGGCGATGCCGGCCAGCGCCGTGCGGATGTCGGCCGACACTTCGCCGGCCGAGCGGTTGGCCACGTTGGCATTGATGCTGACCTCGCGCGCCAGTGCGCGGCGGTTGATCTGGTTTGGCCCGGTGGCTTCGCGCACATCGGCCACCTGCTGCAGGCGAACGATGCGGCTGGAGCCGTCGGCATTGGCGCCCATGGCGGTGCTGACGAAGGGCAGGCGCGCCAGGTCGGCCGGCGAGTTGCGCACCTCGGGCGCCAACCGCACGTTGACGTCGTAGGTCTGGTCGTCGGGCGCGCGCCAGTTGCCCACCGTGGTGCCGGCCACCAGCGTGCGCAGTGCGTTCGCGACCGGCGCCACGCCGAGGCCGAGGTCGGAGGCGGCATCGCGGCGCATCACCACGCTCACGGTCGGCTTGTTGGGCTTCTGGCTCGAATCGAGATCGACCAGCCCGGGAATCGGGCGGATCGCCTCCATCACGCGCTGCGTGAGCCGTTCGAGCTCCTGCAGGTCGGGGCCCTGCAGCGAGAACTCGATGACCTTGTTGCCGCCCACCGAGTCGCGCAAGCCCACGTGCGTGACCGTGATGCCCGGGATCGCGCGCAGCTTCTCGCGCAGCACGCCCGACATCTGGTCGACGCTGCGCTCGCGCAGCTTGCGCTCGACCAGGCGCACGTAGATGCTTGCGTAGATCTTGCCCTGCGCGTCGCCGGTGTTGATGGTGCTGAGCGTGTAGCGCACCTCGGGCATTTCGCGCAGGATGCCCTCGACCTGGCGGGCCTTGGCCTCGGTCACTTCGAGCGAGGAGCCGACCGGCGTGTAGAAGTTGATCGCGGTTTCCGAGAAGTCGGCCTTGGGCACGAACTCGGTGCCCAGGAGCGGCACCATCACCACGCTGGCGGCGAAGATGCCGAGCGCCGCGGCCAGCGTGGCGAGCTTGTGCACGAGGGACCAGCGCAGGATGGCCTGGTAGGCTTCAGCGAGCCGGTCGGTCGCGCGGTCGAACCAGCCGGTGACGCGGCCGATGGTCTTGTCGTAGAAGGTCACGGGCGGGCCGCGCTTGCCGTGCGTATCGATTGCAGGGTCGTGCCAGATGCTCGAGAGCATCGGATCCAGCGTGAAGCTCACGAACATCGAGATCAGCACTGCCGCCACGATGGTGATGCCGAACTCGTGGAAGAACTTGCCGATGATGCCTTCCATGAAGCCGATCGGCAGGAACACCGCGACGATCGAGAGCGTGGTCGCCAGCACCGCGAGCCCGATCTCCTGCGTGCCGTCGAGCGCCGCGCTGTAAGGCGCCTTGCCCATCTGCACGTGGCGCACGATGTTCTCGCGCACCACGATCGCGTCGTCGATCAGCAAGCCCACGCACAGCGACAGCGCCATCAGCGTCACCATGTTGATGGTGAAGCCGAACATGGCCATGAACCAGAAGGTGCCGATCAGCGCGATCGGCAGCGTGAGCCCGGTGATCACGGTCGAGCGCCACGAATTCAGGAACAGGAACACGATCAGCACGGTGAGCAGCGCGCCTTCGATCAGTGTCTCCCGCACGTTGTTGACCGCGACGCGGATCGGCCGCGCAGCGTCGGCGATGGGTTCGAGCTTGACGCCGGGCGGCAACTGCGGCCGGATGTCGGCGATGGCCTTCGTGAGCCCGTCGACTACCGCGATGGTGTTCTCGTCCTGCGCCTTCTGCACCGACAGGAGCAGCGTGCGCTGGCCGTTGTAGAGCGCGAGGCTCTCGAGTTCCTGCGCGCCATCGCGCACGGTCGCCACCTGGTCGATGCGGATCGGCGCGCCGCCCCTGCGCATCAGGATGATCTTGCCGAAGTCCTCCGGCCGCTCCATGCGCGCATCGACCTGCACCACGCGTTCCTGCTCGAGCGAGCGCACGGCGCCCACCGGCAGCGCCTGGTTCTCGTTGCGCACCGCCTCGACCACCTGCGACGCACTGACGCCGAAGGCTTCCATCGCCTGCGGATTGAGATAGATGTTGATCTCGCGCTTGGTGCCGCCCACCAGCGTCACCGAGCCGACGCCGCGCACGTTCTCCAGCCGCTTCTTCAGCACCTGATCGGCCCAGTTGGTCAACTCGACCGCGCTCGGTTGTTTGTCTTCCTGCCCATCGGGCAGCACGGCCACCGACCACACGGGCCGCGAGGCCGGGTCGAAGCGCAGCACGCGCGGATCTTTCACCTCGTCGCGGAACAGAGGCCGCACCGCTGCGACCTTTTCGCGCACGTCGTCGGCCGCCTTGCGGCCGTCGACGTAGAGCTGGAATTCGATGATGACGACCGACTGGCCCTCGTAGCTGCGCGAGGTGAGGGCGTTGATGCCGGCGATCGAGTTGACGCCTTCCTCGACCTTCTTGGTCACCTCGCTCTCGACGATCTCGGGCGAGGCGCCCGGGTACTCGGTGATCACCACCACCACCGGGAAGTCGATGTTCGGGAACTGGTCGACCTGCAGCCGCTGGTAGGAGAAGATGCCGAGCACCACCAGCGCGAGCATCAGCATGGTCGCCAAGACCGGGTTCTTCAGGCTGACGCGCGTGAACCACATGGTATTGCGCGCTCAGGGCGCGGCGACCGGCGAGAGGCGCACTGCCGTGCCTTCGCGCAGCGAGCCGACGCTGCCCGCCACCACCACCGCGCCATCCTCGACGCCGCGCACCGCGACCAGCGTCTGGCCGTCGACCTGGCCGCGCTGGCCGGTCTGGACCGCGCGGTGGGCGATGCGTCCCTCGATCACCATCTGCACGTAAGGCGCCGGCTTGTCGATGCGCACCGCGGACAAGGGCAGGGCGAGCGCGTCGACGCGCCCCACGTCGATGCTGCCCTGCGCGAACAGGCCCTGGCGGAAGCCGGCGCTGCGGTCCAGCCGCAGGTAGACCAGCACGCTGCGGCTGCCGGCCTGTGCGCTCGGGTTGACGCGCACCACGCTGGCGCCCACCTTGCGGTTGGTGCTCGCCGGGTCTACAGCGCTGCTGCCTTCGATCTGCAGCGTCGCGCGCTGGCCCACGCGCACCGCGACCGAGTCGGCTGCCGCGAGCGTGGCCTCGACCTCGATGCGGCTCAGGTCGACCACCTCGATCACGCGCGCATCGACAGCGACGCGCTCGCCCGGCTGCGCCAGCCGCTGCGCGACCTGACCGGTGAGCGGGCTCTTGAGCACGGTGTCGGCGAGCGACTTGTGCGCCATCTCCACCGCGGCGAGCGCGGCGCGGTGGGTCGAGAGCGCGGCGTTGAGATTCGACTGCGAGGTGTCGAGCGCGGTGCGGGAGATGAAGCCCTGGTCGACCAGCGCCTTGTTGTTGTCGTAAGTGCGTTGCGCCACCTCGGCCTGCGCGCGGGCCGAGTCCGCCTGCTCCTGAGCCTGGCGCACGCGCGACTGGTACTCGACCGGGTCGATGCGCGCGACCACCTGGCCGGCCGTGACCGCATCGCCCTCGCGCAGCGTGAGGCCGATCAGCTCGCCGGCCACGCGGGCCTTGACCAGCGCCGAATCGACCGCCTTGAGCGTGCCCGAGACCGCCAGCGTCTGCGCGAGTTCGCGCCGCGTGGCGCGCACCACGTCGGACGGCGAGAGCTGCACCACCGTTTCGGCCGGCTTCGCGGCGGCGGCGACCGCGGCTTGCTGCGCGCGGCGCGCCTCGATGGCGCGCAGCACGCCGCCGGCCAGCAGCGCGACGACCACTGCCGCGACCGCCCATTTGATGACGAGCGACCGCTTCATACGCCCGCCTTCGGCGGCATGCTGAGCCCGTGGAGCACGGTCTCGGCCTGGATCGCAAGGTACTTCTCGGGATCGAGATCCGAATCGGCGTCGACGCAGATGACGGCCGAGTGCTTCCACAGCATCAGGAAGAGCATCGGCGCGATGATGGCGTAGATCGCGTGGCCGACGTCGACCGGCGCGAACTCCCCGCTGTCGATGCCGCGCTGCACGATGCGCCGCATCAGCGTGTGCCCGGGCCGCACCACCTCTTCGCGGTAGAACTCGGCCAGCTCCGGGAAATTGCGGCCCTCGCTCAGCATCAGCTTGGTGAGGCCCGAGGCCTTGGTCGAGCCCACGCGCTCCCACCAGATGCGCATGCAGTAGCGCAGCATGTCGGAGGTGCTGCCCTCGAACTCCTCGAACTCCTTGTTCCACTCGGTGAAGCGGCCGGACAGGTTCTCGACCACCACCGCCTTGAACAGTTCTTCCTTGCTCGGAAAATAAAGGAACAGGGTGCCCTTGGACACGCCGGCGCGCGCTGCCACCTCTTCGGCACGGGTGGCCGCGAAGCCCTTGTCGACGAACAGGTCCAGTGCGGCCTCGAGCAGTTCCCCGGGACGCGCCTCCTTGCGGCGCTCGCGCTTGGCGCGCGCTGTGCTGCAGAATTTGTCGCTGAGGAAACGGGGAGCGGGCATGGATTTCTTAATGACTCACGGGTTAGTAATGTAGTGAGCGTGCCTGGACCCGTCAAGCCGCGACAATGCAGGGTTCGCCAATTTCCACCCTGGAGTTTTCATGTCCACGCCATCACCGCAAACCGAGATCATCGCGCTGGGCGGCGGCTGCTTCTGGTGCACCGAGGCGGTTTTCGACCGCGTGCAGGGCGTGGTGGATGTCGAATCGGGCTACAGCAACGGCGAGACGATCAATCCGAGCTACGAACAGGTCTGTACCGGCCGCACCGGCCATGTCGAGGTGGTCCGGGTGGAATTCGATCCGCAGCAGATCACGCTGCGTGAGATCCTGGAGATCTTCTTCGTCGTGCACGATCCCACGAGCCTCAACCGGCAGGGCAACGACGCGGGGACCCAGTACCGCAGCGGCATCTATTACGCCAACGACGCGCAGAAGCAGGTCGCCGAAGAGGTGATCCGCGAGATCGAGGCCAGCAAGACCTACCGCTCGCCGATCGTGACCGAGGTGAAGCCGCTGGCCAACTACTCGACCGCCGAGGCCTACCACCAGGACTACTTCCTGAACAACCCGAACCAGGGCTATTGCGCCTTCGTGGTCGGGCCCAAGGTCGAGAAGTTCCAGAAGACCTTCGCGGCGCGGCTCAAGAAGGCCTGAGCCTTTCTTCTTTCATGCGCCTCGCACGCCACCCGCTCCGAGCCCGCGCCATGCTGTGCGTGCTGGCGCTCGCCTTGTGGTTTGCGACGACGCTCGGGCTCGTGCACCGCACGATCCACAGCCCGCTTGCGGCGCATGCGCATGCGGCTGCGTCCGCCCATGCGGGAGAGGCGGACCATGGGTCCCATGGCCTGGTCGCGCTCTTCGGCGAGCACAGCGATGCCGATTGCCGGCTCTACGACCAGTTGTCCCACGGCCCGGCCGCGCTCTGCGTGCCGGCCCTCCTGCTGCCGGTCATGCTGCCGGCGGCCACCTTTGCCTATCTCGAGGGCGAAGCAATCGCCCGATGGGTCGCGCTGTTCGACGCGCGCGGCCCGCCTTCCGCTCGCTGAATCCGCCTTGCCGACCGACAGCTGCACCCGCCTTTTCGCGGGCTGCGGCCGGTCTTTCATCGATTCAACGAGTGTTCCAACATGTCATCCCATTTCCGGCGCAACGCCATCGGCGTTGCCGTTCTTTCCCTTTTGTCCTGCGCTGCCTGGGCGCAAGCCGACGCGAGCGCGCCCGCGCCTTCGCTGCCCGAGGTCACCGTCACCGGCAACCCGTTGGGCGCCACCGACCTGATCGCACCGACCACCACCCTCTCCGGCGACAGGCTGCTCTTGCGTTCCCAATCCACGCTCGGCGAGACCCTCAACGGCCTGCCGGGCGTCAGCAGCAGCTACTTCGGGCCCAACGCGAGCCGGCCTTCGATCCGCGGCCAGGACGGGGACCGCATCCGCATCCTGCAGAACGGCGGCGCGGCACCGGACGCCTCCTCGCTGAGCTACGACCACGCGGTGCCCGTCGATGCCCTCGTCACCGAACGCATCGAAGTGCTGCGCGGGCCCTCGGCGCTGCAGTACGGCGGCAGCGCGGTCGGCGGCGTGGTCAACGTGATCGACAACCGCATTCCGAGCGAGCCGATCGACGGTTTCGGCGGCCGCGCCGACCTCGGCTACGCGACCGGCAACCGCGAGAAGAGCGGCGGCGTGGTGCTGGAGGGCGGCAACAACCGCTATGCGCTGCACGTGGATGCCTTCAACCGCGACGCGGACGATACCTCGGTGCCGATCGAACTCGGCTGCGAGAACCCGCGCCGGCCCGGCCTGGCGCGCAAGATCTGCAACTCGGCCAACCAGGCGCACGGCGGCGCGATCGGCGGCAGCCTGTTCTTCGACCAGGGCTGGATCGGCGCTTCGGCCAGCACCTACCGCAGCGACTACGGCACGGTGGCGGAGGACGACGTCACCATCAAGATGAAATCCGACCGCTATGCGCTCGAAGGCGAATGGCGGCCGGGCGGCTTCTTCACCAGCATCCACGGCAAGCTGAGCCGCACCGACTATCGCCACACCGAGTTCGAGGGCTCGGAGACCGGCACGGTGTTTGCCAACAAGAGCAACGATCTGCGCATCGAGGGGCGCCATCAGAAGATCGGCGGCGTGGAGGGCTTGATCGGCTTCACCAACGAAAGCAACGACTTCTCGGCCGTCGGCGACGAGGCCTTCGCACCGCACAGCCGCACGCGCTCGCGCGCCTTGTTCCTGCACGAAGAGCTCGGTACGTCGTGGGGCCGCCTGAGCTTCGGCGCGCGCACCGAGCAGGTGAAGGTGCGTTCCTTCGGCTATCCGGAAGATCCGTCGGTCACGCGCTTCGCCGTCGGCGAGCGCAGCTTCAATCCGCACAGCGCGGCCTTCGGTGCGCTGGTCAACCTGGCGCCCCAATGGCAGCTGACCTCGAACCTCGCCTACACCGAGCGCGCGCCCAAGGACTACGAACTCTTCGCCAACGGCCCGCACGTCGCGACCGCGGCCTGGGAGGTCGGCGATCCGAACCTGCAGAAGGAAAAGTCGGTCGGCTTCGACCTCGGCGCCCAATGGAAGTCCGGCGCCAACAGCGCGCGCGTGAATGCCTACGTCACGCGCTTCCGCAACTACATCGGGCTCGCGGCCTCGGGCAATGTGCGCGGCGAGGACGGCGAGATCAACCCGGGCCCGGTGGAAACCGACGAAGGCCTGCTGCTCCCCGACGTGGTGGACGAGTTCGTCTATCGCGGCGTGCGCGCCCGCTTCACCGGCATCGAGGCCAACGGCAACCTGCGGCTCCTGGGCACCGACGGCTTCTCGCGCGCGGCCGACGGCTCCACGCTGGACCTCGAATGGCGTGCCGACCTGGTGCGCGCGAAGAACACCGATACCGGCGAGCCGCTGCCGCGCATCTCGCCGGCGCGCGTGGGTACCACGCTGGCCTACGGCAACGGGCCATGGACGGCGCGCCTGGGCTTCGACCACTACGCTGCCCAGCGAAGGGTGCCGAGCATCGGCGCGCGCGAGACCGATGCCTTCACGCTGTGGAATGCGGCGCTCACCTACCGCATGAAGGTGCAGCGCGCCAACCTCACCTGGTATGCGCGCATCGACAACCTGACGAACAAGCTGGCCTACAGCGCGACCTCGATCCTGACCACGACCGCCTTCCCGGATGCGCCCTTGCCGGGGCGGACCTTGAAGGTGGGCCTGCGCGCGACGTTCTAGCGCCCCTGTATGCTCGCCGCCGATGAATTCATCGGTCCTCTCGTCGCTGCTGCCCGTCGTCCTGCTCATCGCTGCGGGCTTCGTGGCAGGACGGCGGGGCTGGGTCGGCGGCGGCGCGGTGCGGGACCTGTCGAACCTGATCTTCCTGCTGCTCGTGCCGGCGCTCCTGTTCCGTGCCATGAGCACGGTGCACCTGGAGCAGCTGAGCCTCAAGCCTGTCGCGGCCTACTTTCTCGCGGCCGGCCTGATCTTCGCGGCCACCTTGCTGTGGCGCGGCTTCAACCGCACGGCGGCCGTGCTCGCGCTTGCCAACACCTTCAGCAACACCGTGATGATCGGCATCGCGCTGATCGGCCTGGCCTACGGCCCCGAGGGCATGGTTGTGCTGCTGACGCTGATCTCGCTGCATTCGCTGGTGCTGCTGACCAGCGCGACGCTGGTGCTCGAACTTGCGGTGGCCCACGAGAACGCCAGTCTGAGCGGCACGCCGCGCCAGCCGATCCTGCACACACTGGGCCGCGCGTTCTACAACGCGATCGTCCATCCGGTGCCGCTGCCGATCATCGCGGGCCTGCTGTTCGCGCAGACCGGTTGGGTGATGCCCGAAGTGATCGACAAGCCGATCGCGCTGCTCGGGCAGGCCTTCGGACCGATCGCGCTGGTCATGGTCGGCATCACGCTCGCGTTCACGCCCATCGGTACCCACTGGCGCGGCGCGCTGGTGCAGGCGCTGGTCAAGAACGTGGCGCACCCGCTGCTGGTGGCGGGGCTCGGCTGGCTGCTGGGCCTGCGCGGGCTGCCGCTGCAGGTGATGGTGGTGGCCGCGGCGCTGCCGATCGGCGCCAATGTGTTTCTGTTTTCGCAGCGCTACAAGACGGCCGAGGATCTCGTGACGGCCAGCATGGCGGTCTCGACTGCGCTCGCGCTCGTCACGCTGTCGATCGTGATGCCGCTCGCTGGCAGGCTCTGAGGCAGGATTGGCTCAGGGGGCCAAGCGCTCGCGCACCCAGGCGCCATCTTCTCGCCGGTAGCGCAAGCGATCGTGCAGCCGGCTCTTGCGGCCTTGCCAGAACTCCCAGCGGTCGGGCACCAGGCGGTAGCCGCCCCAGTGCGGCGGCCGTGGCGGCGAGAGCAGGTGCCGGGCGGCCTCGATGGCGGCGTTCTTCACCAGCACCTCGCGGCCGCTGATCACCTCGCTCTGCGGGCTGGCCCAGGCGCCGATGCGCGAGTCGAGCGGGCGGCTCGCGAAGTAGGCGTCGCTCTCGGCCGCATCGACCTTCTCGACCCGGCCCTCGATGCGCACCACGCGCTCGAGCTCGACCCAGTGGAACTGCAGCGCGGCCCAGGGATTGCCGGCGAGCTCCTGGCCTTTGCGGCTCTTGTAGTTGGTGTACCAGACGATGCCGCGCGCGTCGTAGCCCTTGATCAGCACGATGCGCGTCGACGGCCGCAGGTCGCCGCCGACGGTGGCCAGCGTCATCGCGTTGGGCTCGGGCAACTGCGCGTCGATCGCTTCGGCGAGCCAGCGCTCGAACTGGAGTAGGGGATCGGATGCGCTGCTGGCTTCGTCGAGTTCGGCGCGCTCGTAGCTCTTGCGCAGCGCGGCCAGCGCTTCTTTGGGGGAATTCATGGCCGCATTGTTGCGCATGCGAAGAGGGGATACTGGGCGCATGAATCCTCGATCGCCCACCGTCATCGTGCTCGCCTCGGGCCGCGGCGAGCGCTTTCGCGCCGCCGGCGGCAGCGGCGCCAAGCTGCACGCGCCGCTCGCGGGCCGGACGGTGCTGGAGCACACGCTGGCCGCCGTGCGCGCCAGCGGCCTGCCGTGGCATCTGGAGGATGCGGGCCATCCCGGCATGGGCGATTCGATCGCGGCCGCGGTGCGGGCCACGGCCGATGCGGCGGGCTGGCTGATCCTGCCCGGCGATCTCCCGCTGGTGTTGCCATCGACCTTGCAAGCCGTGGCGCGGGCGCTCGTCGATCCCGTGCAGGCGGCTCAGCCGCAGCGCCGCGGCGAACGCGGACATCCGGTCGGCTTTGCCGCGGCCTGCAAGCCGCTGCTCGCGGCGCTGTCGGGCAACCTGGGCGCGGCGCCGGTGCTGCGCGCGCTGCGGGAAGCCCATGCAGTGGCGGAGATCGAAGTGGACGACATCGGCATCCTGACCGACATCGACACGCCCGCCGAACTCGCGCGCGCCGAGGCGCTGCTGGCCGCGCGGCTCAGCGCCTCGTGATCAGCGCGCAGGCGATGCGCGGGCCGGAGTTGCCGGCCGGCTGCGAGGTGAAGTCGTCGCGATCGCGGTGAACGATCAGCGCCCGGCCGACCACGTTGTTGGCCGCGCCGTCGGTGAGCGAGATGGAATGCAGGTCGACACTGAAGCGCGCCACGCCGCTCGCATCGGCCACCAGACTCGGCAGCTCGCCCGCATGGCTGCCGGGCGCGCCGAACTTGCCGTGCGTGCCGCCGGCCGGATTGAAGTGGCCGCCCGAGGCATTGCCGTTGTCGCCGCAGTCGCCCTTCTCGTGGATGTGGAAGCCGTGTTCCGTGCCAGGCACGAAGCCGCGCACCTCGCCGGCCACGCGCACGCCATGGTCGAGTGCGGTGAAGCTCACGTTGCCCGTGGTCGGATTCGGCGTGATCGCCGCGGTCGGCGCCAGCGCGGCGCTGGCGCTCGCCTTGGACCCCATCATGGTGCCGCAGCCGGCGAGCAGGCTCACCGCGGCGACGGCAAGAGTGGGGACGATCAGACGAGAGGACATGGCTACTCCTTGGATGAAGAACGGGAAGAAGAATCGAGAGAAGAGGCCGCAGGGTATACCGGAGCGGGCGCTTCGCCGCAATCGGCTTGCGCCGACAGCTTGGCCTCGGCCAACCTGATCAGGCGCGCCAGCGCTGCATCGTGGATCGCATGGCGCTGCAGTTCGAGCAGGGTCTGATGCGCATAGTCGAGCGAACTGCCATAGCGGCCGACCGCGCTGGCGAAGATGTGGCGGTAGCGCTCGTCGTCCAGGTTGCCGGTGAAGTTGGGACTGCGCCGCGACAAGGTGAAGGCCAGGGCGCGCACCGACCCGTGCGGGGTCTCGCAATCGAGCCATCGGGGGTCGTAGACGCCGGTCGGCATCTCGCGCAGCCAGAGCCGGCCCAGGGTTTCGAGCCCGTCGGCCGCGGCCACGCGGAACACCATGCCGCGGCAGCTGCCGCCCGAGAGCAGGCCGAACACCAGGCCCGGATTCTCGACCGTGCCGCGATTGATGCGGCTCCACATCTTCAGCGCCCGATGCCAGCCGTGCACCCGCGCGGGGTGCCGCTCGATGAAGCCGAACTCGGGGCGCCAGATCAGCGAGCCGTAGCCGAACACCCAGAGATCCTGGTGGCCGCCCCATTCGGCGATCACGCGGTCGAGCATGGGCTTCGGGTCGCGCAGCGGTTTGAGCATGGGGTCCAAACCGGGCGGGCCGGGGTCGCCACCTACAATTTCACGGTCATGGTTCACCGCACCATTATTTACCGACCGCTTTCCTACGGAGATCGACCCATGGCAGGCATAGCCGACGACGACAGCCAACAGAACTTCATTCTGGCCTTTCTGCTCGGGCTGATCGCACTGGTGATCTTCTTCGTGATCGGGATCGTGCTCTACACGCAGAGCCACAAGGCGGGCGCGAAGCCCGCGGCGTCCATGGTGGAGATCCTGACCGAAACCGTGGCAGTCGTGATCCCCGACGGCGCGAGCATCCGCGTGCAGGGCGGGGTCGTGAACTTCTATTTCGCCACCGGCAGCGCCGATCTGGCTCCCGGCGCGGCAGGGGCCCTGGCCACGGTGATCAAAGGCGTGGAAGGTGGGCGCAAGGCAGTGGTCTCGGGCTTCCATGACACCACCGGCGATGGGGGCCTCAACGAACAGCTCGCGCAGAGGCGTGCCGAGATGGTGCGCAACGTGCTGACCGGGCTGGGCGTGCCGGCCGACAAGATCGAGCTGAAGAAGCCCGCCGTGACCACCGGTTCGGGGAACGACGCCGAGGCGCGCCGCGTCGAGGTCCGGCTGGTCGACTAGCGCGCTGCGCTCACCACGGCAGCTGCATCGGCTTCGCTTCGAGGTCGAACACCCCGACCGGGGCAGCCGGAAACACGCCGGTGATCTCCATCGGCTCGTCGCCCACATTGAAGATCTGATGCGGCACGTCGCGCGGCAGCAGCACGCTGCTCGCGGGGCCGAAGCGGTGCACCTGTCCGTCGAGGTGGACCTCGCCGCGGCCCGCGTGGCACAACACGACTTCCTCGGTGTCATGGCTGTGCGGCGGCGTGGAAGCGCCGGGCGCCAGCGTCTGCTTCCAGATCGACAACTGGGTCAATCCATGCTCGTGGCCCGCCAGGGTGCGGTGGGTGATTCCGGGCAGCTCTGCCAGGGGCAGCGTGGCGTGGGAGATAACGTTGCGGGCAATGGCGGTCATGAGGCGGCTCCGTGCAATCGAGTGAAGGTGAAGGCAGTGTCCTGGACCCAGAAGCGCGAGTGAAGACAGCGCAATGACCTAACATTGAGGACATTCGTTCCTCAATCGGAGGCGCCATGCAAGGCCTGCAGCAGTTCCTCGCCTTCACCGAGACCGTCAAGCACGGCAGCTTCGCCGCCGCCGCGCGCGAAGCGGGCACCGCGCCTTCCACGCTGGCCAAGGCGGTGCTGAGGCTGGAGGATTCGCTTGGCGTCAAGCTGTTCCATCGGACCACGCGGCAGGTCACCCTGACGCCGGACGGCGAGCGCCTGTACCACCGCTGCCAGCGCGTCCTCGCCGAGATCGAGGACCTGCATGCCGACGCTGCCGGCACGCGGGCCACGGCCACGGGCCTGCTGCGCATCGACATGCCGATCGTCTTCGGCCGGCGCGTGATCCTGCCGCTGCTCGCGCGGCTCCAGCAACAGCACCCGCGACTTGAAATGGACGTGCGCTTGCAGGACGGCTACGTCGATCTGGTCAAGGACGGCATCGACCTCGCCATCCGGGTCGGCGCACTGCAGGAATCGTCGCTGGTGGCACGCCGCTTTGCGAGCCAGACCTTGCTGCTGGTGGCCAGCCCTGCCTACCTGGCGCAGCATGGCCATCCGGCCTCGCTGCGGGCGCTGGCACAGCATCGCGCGATCGTCTTCCGCATGCCGACGAGCGGTCGCGACCGCCCCTGGCAGTTCCTCCAGCGCGGCCACGCCGTCACCCTGCATCCGCAGAGCCAGCTGCGCCTGAATGACGGCGAAGCCATGGTGCAGGCCGCGATGCTCGGCCAGGGCCTGGCGCAACTGCCCGACTACATGGTCGAAGACGAGCTCGGCGATGGGCGCCTGGTCGAGATCCTGCCTTCGCTGCGGCCGCCGGCCATGCCGATCAGCGCCGTGTACCCTTCCCAGCGCCTGTTGCCGCCGCGGGTGCGGGTCGTGCTCGATGCCTTGACGGCACCCTAGGGTCTTGCGGGCTTGGTAGGATGCAGGGCCACGCACCTGCGCGTGGCAGGGGCCGCGCGCAGCCCCACTGCACAGTGAAGCACTCATGACTACACATCCCACCGTACGCGATGTCACCGAGCGCATTCGTGCGCGCAGCCGGGACCTTCGAAGCGCCTATCTCCAGCGGCTGACCGAGACCCGCAACCGCGACCGCGGCTCCGACCGCATGGGCTGCGCCAACGTGGCGCACGCCGTGGCCGGCATTCCGGCCAGCGACAAGTTCAAGGTGGTGACCGAGCGCGCACCCAACATCGGCGTCGTCAGCGCCTACAACGACATGCTCTCGGCCCACGCGCCGTACCAGGGCTATCCCGACATCGTCAAGCACGAGGCGCGCCGCCTCGGCGCCACCGCGCAGGTGGCAGGCGGCGTGCCGGCGATGTGCGACGGCGTCACGCAGGGCACGCCCGGCATGGAGCTGAGCCTGTTCAGCCGCGACGTGATCGCGATGGGCACGGCCGTGGCGCTCACGCACGACATGTTCGACGCCGCGCTGCTCCTGGGCGTGTGCGACAAGATCGTGCCGGGCCTCCTGATCGGCGCGCTGCACTTCGGCCACCTGCCCACCGTCTTCGTGCCCGCGGGGCCGATGCCCTCGGGCCTGTCGAACAGCGCCAAGTCCAAGGTGCGCGAGCAGGCGGCCCAGGGGCTGGTCGGCCGCCAGGGCCTGCTCGATGCCGAGATGGCCGCCTACCACGCGCCGGGCACCTGCACCTTCTACGGCACCGCCAACAGCAACCAGATGCTGCTGGAGGCGATGGGCCTGCACGTGCCGGGCACCGCTTTCATCCAGCCCGGCGATGCGATGCGCGAGGCGCTCACGCGCGAGGCGGTGCGCACGGTGCTGGGGGTGGCCGCCAAAAAGCCTTATGCCACGCCGCCGATCGGCGAGATGGTCGACGAGCGAAGCATCGTCAACGCCATGGCAGCGCTGCTCGCCACCGGCGGCTCGACCAACCACCTGATCCACTGGGTCGCGGTGGCGCGCGCTGCCGGCATCCTGATCGACTGGAACGATTTCTCCGAGCTCTCGGAGGTGGTGCCGCTGCTCACGCGGGTCTATCCCAACGGCAGCGCCGACGTCAACGAATTCCAGGCCGCGGGCGGCCCGGGCTTCGTGATCGGTGAACTGCTCGACGCCGGCCTGATGCATGCCGACGTGCTGACCGTGCGCGCCGGCGGCCTGCGCGAATACGCCAGCATCCCGACGCTGGCCGGCGCGCCGTCGGACGAGCACGTGCTGAAGTGGCACGCCGCCGCACCCTCGAAGAACGAAGCCGTCGCGCGGCCGGTCTCGGCGCCGTTCAGCGCCACCGGCGGCCTGAAGCTCTTGAGCGGCAACCTCGGACGCAGTGTGATCAAGGTGTCCTCGGTGCCGGACGACCGGCACGTGATCGAGGCGCCGGCCCGTGTCTTCGATTCGCAGGCCGAACTGCAGCACGCCTTCACCGCCGGCGAACTCGAACGCGACGTGGTCTGCGTGGTGCGCTGGCAGGGTCCACAGGCCAACGGCATGCCCGAGCTACACAAGCTCACGCCGCCGCTGTCGGTGCTGCAGGGCAAGGGCTTCCGTGTGGCACTGGTGACCGACGGCCGCATGAGCGGCGCCTCGGGCAAGGTGCCGGCCGCGATCCACGTCTCGCCCGAAGCCGCCGCCGGCGGCCCGCTGGCCAAGGTGCGCGATGGCGACCTGATCCGGCTCGATGCGGTGGCCGGCACGCTGGCCGTGCTGCTGCCGGCCGACGAATGGGCCGAGAGAGAAAGCGCGACCCTGCCCGACGAACTGCGCATCGCCAACGGTCACGGCCTGGGCCGCGACCTGTTCGCCGGCATGCGCCGCAATGCATTGACTGCCGAAGAAGGAGCCTGCACATGGATGTGAACCCCACGCTGTCCGCCATCGACGTGATGCGCGACGCCCCCGTGATCCCGGTGATCGTGCTGCACGACGTCAAGGACGCGGTACCGCTCGCGCGCGCGCTGGTCGCCGGCGGCATCCGCATGCTCGAAGTGACGCTGCGCACGCGCGAGGCGCTCGAATGCATCGAGATCATCGCCAAGGAGGTGCCCGAGGCCGTGCCCGGCGCCGGCACCATCCGCAGCGCGGCCGATGCCCAGGCCTCGGCGCTGGCCGGCGCGAAGTTCGGCGTCAGCCCGGGCTACACGCGCGCCGTGGGCAAGGCCTGCCACGACCTCGGCCTGCCGCTCCTGCCCGGCGTGGCGACCGGCAGCGAAATCATGCTGGCGCAGGAGGACGGCTTTACCGAACTCAAGTTCTTCCCGGCCGTGCAGGCCGGCGGCGTCGCCATGCTCAAGGCCTGGCAGGGACCTTTCGGCGAAGTGAAGTTCTGTCCCACGGGCGGCGTCACGGCGGCCAATGCGCACGAGTTCCTCTCGCTCGCCAACGTGGCCTGTGTGGGCGGTTCGTGGATCGTGCCGACCGAGGCGATCGCGGCCGGCGACTGGGCGCGCATCGAAGCGCTGGCGCGCGAAGCCAGCCAGCTGGTGCGATGAGCGAAGACTTCGATGCCGGCGATCTGAAGGTCATCGCCTTCGACGTCTTCGGCACGGTCGTCGACTGGTACAGCGGCATCGCCGCCGAGGCCGAGCGCATCGTGCCGGGCGTCGACGGCGGCGCCTTCGCGCTGGCCTGGCGCGCGGGCTACCAGCCCGCGATGAAGAGCGTGATGGAACGCCTCGCGGCCGGCGAGGGCGGCTTCACGCTGCTCGACGAACTGCACATGGGCATTCTCGAAGGCGTGCTGCGCGACTTCGGCCTGGGCGATCTGGATTCGGCGCGCAAGCGCGAACTCAACAAGGCCTGGCACCGGCTGCCGGCCTGGCCCGATGCGCTCGAGGGTCTGGCGCGGCTCAAGCGCAAGTACATCATCTGCACGCTGTCCAACGGCAATATTGGCCTCTTGACCGAGATGGCCAAGAATGCCGGGCTGCCCTGGGACTGCGTACTGTCGGCCGAGGTCTTCAAGGCCTACAAGCCCGATCCGCGCACCTACCTCGGCGTGGCCGCGGTGTTCGACGTCACGCCCAGCCAGGTGATGCTCGCGGCCGCGCACCACGACGACCTGGCCGCCGCGCGCACCTGCGGCCTGCGCACCGGCTACATCGAGCGGCCGAAGGAGTTCGGACCCGACCGCCCGAAGAATGTTTCGCCGCGCGCGGACAACACGCTGCATGCGCGCGACATCGGCGCGCTGGCGGATCTGCTCGGTTGCTAGCGAAGCCCGCCGGCGGCGGCGCCTTCCGGACGCTGGATCAGCTCGATCTTGTAGCCGTCCGGATCCGTCACGAAGGCGATCACCGTGGTGCCGCCCTTGACGGGGCCGGCCTCGCGCGTGACGTTGCCGCCCACGGCCTTGATCTTCTCGCAGGCCGCATAGGCATCGGGCACGCCGAGCGCGATGTGGCCGTAGGCCGTGCCGAGTTCGTAGCTTTCGGTGCCCCAGTTGTAGGTCAGCTCGATCTCGGCCTGGGCCGGGTTGCCCTCGTAGCCGACGAAGGCCAGGCTGTACTTGTACTCGGGGTTCTCCGAGGTGCGCAGCAGTTGCATGCCGAGCACTTGCGTATAGAAGTCGATCGAGCGCTGGAGATTGCCAACGCGCAGCATGGTGTGGAGAAGTCGCATCTCGTGGGGTGGTGCAAAGTGGTTGTCGCCGGCGATTGTCGGTTCAGGCGCGGCCGGCGAGTGTCAGCAAATGCGCTTCGTGCTTCTGCAGGAAGGCGCGCAGGTGCTGCGGATACTCGGGCACCACGGCATGGCGCACGCTGGGGCGTTCCGCGAGCGCCTTACGCCAGGCGCGCACTTTCGGCGTCGCGTCGAAGATGTGCGAATCGCTGATCTGGTCGAAGACATCGAAGTAGCGAAAGATCGGCGCGAAGACCGCATCGACCAGGCTGAAGCGCGTGCCGGCGAAGTAGGGCCCATCGCCCAGCGCGGCCTCGACGCGTGCGAACTTGGCAACGAGCGCCTGCCGCTTCTGCTCGAACACTTCGGCATCGCGCGTGGTCTCGTAGCCCCACAGGTCCGCGAGGATCGCGGAGCCGAATTCCATCCATGCCCGGTGCTCGGCGCGCGCGAGCGGGTCTTCAGGATGCAGGCGCGGGCCGGGCTGGGTTTCCTCGAGGTACTCGCAGATCACGTTGCTTTCGAAGAGGACGGCTTCCTTGCCACCGGGCTGCGGTACCCGCAGCAGCGGCACCTTGCCAAGCGGCGAGATCTTGACGAACCAGTCCGGCTTCTGCGCGAGGTCGATCACGACGCGTTCGAAGGGCACTTCCTTTTCGAAGAGCGCGATCGCGGCGCGCTGGACGTAGGGGCACAGCAGGTGGCTGACGAGAGTGAGTTGGGCGGTCATGCGTGCTTTCGTGTTGTTCAAGTGAATCGAAAGCGCGATTCTTGCGAGGCTCAAAGACCTTTTCTGAAAAAGCCCATGTGCGTCATTCCGCAGTTCCGCCGGTCCAGCGCGTCAGCCGACCGTTGTGCATGACGCCGACATGGTCGGCCATGGCCTGCGCCTCGGCCTCGTTGTGCGTGACCAGCATCGCGGTCTGGCCGGCGGTTTTGAGGATCTCGCGCACCTCGGCCGTCAGGCGCTCGCGCGTGCTGGCATCGAGGTTGGAGAAAGGCTCGTCGAGCAGCAGCAGCGCGGGTGCCGGTGCGAGCGCGCGGGCCAATGCGATGCGCTGCTGCTGTCCGCCCGAGAGTTCGTGCGGATAGCGTTCGCCGGCCTCCGCCAGGCCCACCAGCGCGAGCATCGCGGCCACGCGTGCATCGCGCTCCGCGCGCGCGAGCCGCCGCAGGCCGAAGCCCACGTTCTGCGCCGCCGTGAGATGCGGGAACAGCGCGTACTCCTGGAACATCATGCCGACGCGGCGCTGTTCGGGCGGGAGGTGGGTGGTGGGCGAGGACAGCAGCTTGTCGCCGAGCAGGATCTGCCCGGCGCGCACCGGTTCGAAGCCCGCGATCGCGCGCAGCACCGTGGTCTTGCCGCAGCCGGAAGGGCCGAGCAGGCAGCCGATGCGGCCCGCGTCGAGCGCGAGCGAGAAGCCGTCGACCACGGTGTGCAGCCCGCGTGCGCCGTCGTAGGCGAGGCGCACGCCGTCGAGTTGGAGCGTAGCGCTCATGTCGGCCCCCACGCTCGGCACTGCGTGTCCTCGCTGCCCCCCGAGGGGGCGTTCGCTTGCTCGGGGCGGCCCAGCGCGGCGCTCATTGCGCGAGTCCCTCCGGCGCCGCACCCAGCCGGTTGCGCGCCAGCAGGATCACGGGCAAGAGCCCGGCGAGCACGATCGCCAGCGCGGCGATGGCGCCTTCTTCGTAGGTGCCGCGCGCGGCCTCCGCGTAGAGCCAGGTCGCCAGCGTGTCGAAGTTCGCGGGCCGCAGCAGCAGGGTGGCCGGCAGCTCCTTCATGGCATCGACGAACACCAGCAGCGCGCCCGCGGCGATGGCCGGCTGCAAAAGCGGCAGATGCACGCGTCGCAGCGTGCCGCCGGCCGTTTCGCCGAGCAGGCGCGAGGCCTGTTCGAGCGCCGGCGGTATGCGGGCCAGCCCGGCTTCGATGCCGCCGACCGGCATCGCGAGAAAGCGGATTGCGCAGGCCATGACGAGCACGATGCCCGCGCCCATCAGCGGCAGTCCTTCGCGGCCCATGAGCGCGCCGAGCGCGGCGTCGAAAGCCAGTGCCGGCGTGAGCAAGCCGATGGCCAGCACCGTGCCCGGCAGCGCGTAGCCGAGCGTGGCGACCCGCGCCTGCCAGCGCGCGCGGTTGACCGTCGAGCCCTGGCTGCGCACTGCCCAGGCCACCACCAGCCCGGCGGCTACGGCGGCCAGCGTCACGCCCGCGGCCAATGCGAGGGTGTTGCCCAGGCTCGCGAGCAGGCCGTCGGAGATGCCGCCGCCCTGGCGCAGCCGCTTGGCCGTTTCCCAGACCAGGTAGAGCGCCGGCGCGACGAAACCGATCGCGACCGGAAGCGCGGCGGCGGCGCTCGCCGCCCAGGCCGCTGCGCCGTGCAGGCGGCGCGGCTGGATCGCGCGCATGCGCTGCGCCGAGCCGAAACGCTGATGGCGCCGGCCGTTGCGTTCGAGCAGCACCAACGCCACCACCACGATGAGCATGGCGCAGGCGATCTGTGCCGCACCGGCCAGGTCGGAGCGCGTGATCCAGGTCGTGTAGACCGCGACTGTGAGCGTCTGGATGCCGAGGAATTCCGAAGCGCCGATGTCGTTGAGCGCCTCGAGCAGCGCCAGACTCAGGCCCACGGCCAGCGCGGGCCGGGCGAGCGGCAGCGCGACGCGGAAGAAGGCGCCGCCGCGGCTTTCGCCCAGCGTGCGGGCCGCTTCCATCAGATGGGCAGGCTGGGTCATGAACATGGCGCGCGCGGTCATGTAGACGTAGGGGTAGAGCACGAAGCCGAGCACGAAGATCGCGCCCGGCATCGAGCGCAGGTCGGGCAGGCGGAACTGGCGCGGGCTGTCGAAGCCCAGCGCCCAGCGGATCACGCCCTGTACCGGGCCGATCGGGTGCAGCAGGTCGAGGTAGGCGAAGGCGACGATGTAGGTCGGCATGGCCAGCGGCAGCAGCAGGGCCCAGTTCAGCACGCGTCGCCCCGGGAAGTCGCAGGCCGTGACCAGCCAGGCGCAGCCGGTGCCGATCACCAGCACCAGCACGCCCACGCCGGCCAGCAGCATCGCGGTGTTGAGCGCGGCCTGCGGCAGCACGTGCTCTGCGAGGTGTGCCCAATGCTGCAGGCCCGAACCCAGCGCGAGCCAGGCCAGGCTGAGAACCGGCGCGAGCACGCCGAGCGCGATGAGGATCGACGCGGCCCGCCAGACGGGCCCAACCGCTTTCATACCCCCACGCTCGGCACTTCGTGTCCTCGCTGCCCCCCGAGGGGGCTGACGCGCCTTGGGGCGGCCCGGCGGCGCGTCACTGATCGAAACCGACCTTGTCCACCAATGCGCTGGCCTGCTTGCGGTACTTGGCGATCTCGGTGATGGGCAGCGGGTCGACCTTCAGTTCACCGATGCTGGAGGCGATGATCGAATCGAGCGCCACGCCCTTGCGCACCGGGTATTCGTAGTTGGTCTCGGCGTAGAAGGCCTGCGCCGGCTCCGACACCAGGAACTCGAGCAGCTTGACCGCATTCGCGCGGTTCGGCGCGTTCTTCGCGACCGCGGCGCCGCTGATGTTGACGTGCGTGCCGCCGCTCTTGGCATTGGCGAAGGTCGGCCGGATCACCTTGATGGCATCGCCCCACTTGCGCGCGTCGCTGCCTTCCTTCGAGCCCTTCATCTGGCCCACGTAGTAGGAGTTGGCGAGACCGATGTCGCAGATGCCGCCCAGGATGTCGCGCGCCACGTCGCGGTCGCCGCCGGTGGCCTTGCGCGCCAGATTGGCCTTGACGCCGCGCAGCCACTGCTCGGCCTTGGCCTCGCCGTCGTGCGCGATCAGCGATGCGACCAGCGCCGTGTTGTAGGGATGTTGGCCGGCGCGGATGCAGACCTTGCCCTTGTACTTGGGATTCGCGAGATCTTCATAGCGGAAGGACGTGAGCGGCAGGCTCTTGTCGGCGTACAGCACGCGCGCGCGCATCGACAGCGAGAACCATTGGCCGTCGGCGCCGCGCAGGTTGGCCGGAATGGCCGATTCCAGCGCCGCCGATTTCACCGGCTGGGTGACGCCGCCGTCGACCAGGTCCATCAGGTTGCCGATGTCCACAGTCATGAGCACGTCGGCCGGCGAGCGGGCGCCTTCGGCCTTGACGCGCTCGCGCAGCCCGTCCTTCACGAACACCGTGTTGACCTTGACGCCGCTTTGCGTGCTGAAGGCGGTGATCAGGGGCTGGATGAGCCCGGGCTCGCGCGTGGTGTAGAGCGTGAGTTCCTCGGCCGCGTGGGCGGGCAAGGCGCCGGCCAGGCAGGCGGCGGCGATGCAGGTCAGCGCGCTAAGGCGTGCGGTCATGGGGCTTCTCCAGAGTCAATATGTAAAAAGCACCGGCGTCCGTTCGTTTGCGAACGCCGATACGAATCATTATCACTCTTGGAGGGCCGGGTTTCGGCCTTTGTGCTTACCGGCGCAGGGCCTACTCGCGCCGTGGCGGGATGTCGAAAACCAGGCAGGTGGTGGTGGCATGCGCGTAGAGCGTGCCGTCGGCGCCGACCAGCCGCGCCTCGGCAGTGGCGAGCTGGCGCCCGCAGTGGATCACCTTGCCCTCGGCGCGCACGCGCGGGACCTTGGGCGTCAGCGCCTTCACGAGGTTCACGCCGAGCTCGGCCGTGGTGTAGGCGCGGCCGGCCGGCATCATGGTGTGGACCGCGCAGCCCAGCGCCGAGTCGAGCAGGGTGGCGAACCAGCCGCCATGGATGGTGCCCAGCGGATTCAGGTGCCGCGGGAGCGGCGTGCCCTGGAACACCGCCCGGCCGGGGGCTACCGAGATGAGCGAGAAATCCAGCGTCTTCGCGATGGCGGCGTAGGGGATTTCGGCGCGCAGCATGGCTTCCATCATCTCCAGGCCGGTCTTGCCTGCGAGCTGTTCGGGCCGCGCCAGGCCGGGGCCAGGGCCCGCATTCAGCCGCTCCGCAGTCGTTTCTTCCTCGGCGATCCAGGCCGCCAGTTGCTCCGTCGCGTTCATTCGAATTCCTTTAAAGATTGCATATGCAATTATTGTAGCTACAATGGATGGCATGGATGCTATCGCAAAGCCGCAAGGCTGTACCAATTTCCGGCTGCGGCGCCTCCTGCGCCAGGTCGCTCGCCACTACGACGCCGAGGTCACGAAGAGCGGCCTCAAGACCACGCAGTACTCGCTGCTGTCGCATGTCTTGCACCTCGGGCCGCTGCGCCCGAGCGATCTCGCGCATGCGATGAACATCGACGCGTCGACGCTGACGCGCAATCTCAAGCCGTTGGTCGCGGCGGGCTGGCTGACGCAGGGCGACGGGCCCGATGCACGCAGCCGGCTGATCGCGATCACCGAGGCCGGCCGCAAGAAGCGCAGCGAAGCGCAGCGCCACTGGCGCACGGCACAGGAAAAACTCAACGCCCTGCTCGGCATCGAGCGGGTCATCGCGCTGCACGCGCTGATCGACGAGAGCATCGCGCTGCTGCAACCCGCGGGCGCTGCCGAAGAGGGAGATGTGGATGAATGACAAGACGACCGCCGCGCCCGCCACCCCTGTAGCGCGCTACGCCCTGTGGCTGGTGCTGCTGGCCGCCGCCGGCACCTTCGCGCTCACCATGGGCGTGCGTCAGACGATGGGGCTCTTCCTCTCCTCGCTCAACACGTCCACCGGCCTGGGCATCGGCAGCATCAGCCTGGCCTTCGCCTTCGGCCAGCTCTGGTGGGGCCTCACGCAGCCCTTCGCGGGCGCGGTGGCCGACCGGATCGGCACCG
Source organism: Variovorax sp. LjRoot175 (assembly GCF_964253805.1). Lineage (NCBI taxonomy): Bacteria > Pseudomonadati > Pseudomonadota > Betaproteobacteria > Burkholderiales > Comamonadaceae > Variovorax > Variovorax sp. LjRoot175. The sequence continues at coordinate 1,821,969 of NZ_CAXURY020000001.1, forward strand.
GCCGCGTGATCTTCATCGGCGCGCTGCTGGTGGCGCTGGGCACCATCATCACGCCGCTGATGACGACGACGGCCGGCCTGATCTTCGCGATCGGCGTGCTGGCCGCCGGCGGCGCCGGCATGGCCGGGCCTTCGGTGCTGATGGCCGCCGTCACGCGCATGGTGCCGCCGGCCAAGCGCGGCCTGGCCACCGGCGTGGTGAATGCCGGCGGTTCCTTCGGCCAGTTCGCGATGGCGCCGATCGCGATCGCGCTGATGGCCGGCGTCGGCTGGGCCAGTGCGATGCAATGGCTCGGCGTGCTGATCCTGCTGGCCTTGCCCGCGGTCTTCGTGCTGAAGGGCAATTCCAATCTGCTCGCGGCCCAGTCGGCAGCAGCGAGCGGCACGAAACCGCTCACGGCACGGCAGGCGATCGGCCAGGCGCTCGCCACGCCGAGCTACCGCTACCTGAGCCTGGGCTTTCTGGTCTGCGGCTTCCACGTCGCCTTCCTGGCCACCCACCTGCCGGGCGTAGTGGCGGCATGCGGCCTGCCGCCGGAGATCGGAGGCTGGGCGCTGGGCGTCATCGGCCTCTTCAACATCGTCGGCAGCCTGGCGATGGGCTGGGCTGTCGGGCGCTGGCGCATGAAGTCGCTGCTGGCGCTGCTCTATGCGACGCGCGGCATCGCGGTGCTGATCTTCCTGCTTGCGCCCAAAACGCCGGCCGTGATGATGGTGTTTGCGGCGGTGATGGGCATCACCTTCCTCTCGACCGTGCCGCCGACCGCGGGCCTGGTCGCCAAGATGTTCGGCCCGGCCAACATGGCGATGCTGTTCGGCGTCGTGATGCTGGCGCACCAGGTCGGCGGCTTCCTGGGCGCCTTCCTCGGCGGCTACGTGTTCCAGGTGACGGGCAGCTACGACATCGTCTGGTACATCGACATCGCGCTGGCTGCCGGCGCAGCGCTGATCAACCTGCCAATCCGCGAGCCTCGGCCGGCGCTGATGGCGAAGGCGGCAGCATGAGCAGTGTCGACCCGCGCACGCGCCGCCTGCTCGAGGCGCCGATCATCCCGACGCTGCTGCGCCTGGCCGCGCCCAACGTCCTGGTGATGGTCGCGCAGGCCGCTGTCGGCCTGATCGAGACCTACTTCGTCGGCAAGCTCGGCACCGATGCGCTGGCCGGCATGGCGCTGGTGTTCCCGATCGTGATGCTGATGCAGATGACCTCGGCCGGCGCGATGGGCGGCGGCATTGCCTCGGCGATTGCACGCGCGCTCGGTGCGCGGCGCCGCGACGATGCCGATTCGCTGGTGCTGCATGCGATCCTGATCGCGCTCGGCTTCGGCCTCGTGTTCACGCTGGCGCTCCTCTTCGGCGGGCGCTGGCTCTATGCGCTGATGGGCGGCACCGGCGCTTCGCTCGACGCGGCCTTGACCTATTCGAACTGGGTGTTCGCCGGCGCGGTGCTGGTGTGGCTCTTCAATTCGCTGGCGGCGGTGATCCGCGGCACAGGCAACATGTCGGTGCCGGCCAACGTGACGGTCGCCGGCGTGGTGGTGCTGGTGCCGCTGTCGCCCTTGCTGATCTTCGGCTGGGGTCCGATTCCCGGCATGGGCATCGCCGGCGGCGCGATCGCGCTCTTGCTCTACTACCTGGCCGGCACGCTCGCGCTGTGGGCCTACCTGCGCGGGAGCCGCAGCCTGCTCAAGCCCTCATGGGCGAAGGCGCGCTTCCGGTGGCCGCTGTTCGCCGACATCCTGCGCGTCGGCCTCGTGGGCGCGGTCTCGACCGTGGCCACCAACCTGTCGATCGGCATCGCGACCGCGCTGGCAGGCCAGTTCGGCCCCGGTGCGATCGCCGGGTACGGCACCGCCTCGCGGCTCGAATACCTGCTGGTCCCGCTGGTGTTCGGCCTCGGTGCGCCGCTGGTCGCGATGGTCGGCACCGCCATCGGCGCGGGGCAGCGCGAACGCGCCCTGCGCGCCACCTGGGCGGGCGCGGCGATGGCCTTCGTGCTCACCGAGACCATCGGCCTCGCGGCCGCGCTGTTCCCGAGGCCCTGGCTGATGCTCTTCGGCAGCGATCCGGCGATGCTCGAAGCGGGCTCGCAGTACCTGCGTGCGGTCGGGCCCTTCTACGGCTTCTTCGGCGTCGGGCTGGTGCTGTACTTCGCTTCGCAGGGCGCGGGCCGCCTTCTGTGGCCGGTGCTCGGCAACATCGCGCGGCTGGCGGTGGCCGGGATCGGCGGCTGGCTCGCGTTGCGCTGGGGCGGCCAGCTGAGTCACGTATTCGTCGCGCAGGGCGCCGCGCTGGTTGTCTACGGCATCGTCATCGCATCGTCGATCGCCGGCGGCGCCTGGTTCGGCCGTGTCGGCTGGCCGCGCACCACGGCCGGGCTGCTGCGGCGCGTTCAGCAGACCTGAATCCTCCACTCATTACCGAAAGCTTTCCATGAAGATCAAGGACTCCGTCGTTTTCATCACCGGCGCCAACCGCGGCCTCGGGCTCGCCTACGCACGTGCAGCGCTCGCGGCCGGCGCGAAGAAGGTCTACGCGGCCGCGCGCGACCCGAAATCCATCACGCTCGAAGGCGTGCACGCCTTCGCGCTCGACGTGACCAAGCCCGAACAGGTCGAAGCGGCCGCCCGCGCCTGCGGCGACGTGACCCTGCTCGTCAACAACGCCGGCATCTCGCGCGGCTCGGGCCTGCTGTCGCCGGACGCCGTGGATGCGGCGCGCGCCGAGTTCGAGACCAACTTCTTCGGCCCCTGGGCCTTGAGCCGTGCCTTCGCGCCGGCGCTGGCGAAGAACGGCGGCGGCGCCATCGTCAACGTGCTGTCGGCGCTGAGCTGGATCAGCCTGCCGGGCGCGGCCACCTACAGCACCTCGAAGTCGGCCACATGGTCGCTCAGCAACGGCCTGCGCAACGAATTGCGCGGGCAGGGCACGCAGGTCGTCAGCGTGCACGTGGCGTTCATGGATACGGACATGGCGAGCCATGTGCCGGGCGACAAGACATCGCCCGACGATGTGGCGAAGCAGACTTTCGCCGCCGTCGAGGCCGGCCTGCCCGAAGTGCTGGCCGACGCGGTGACGCGCCAGGTCAAGCAGGGCTTGGTGGCGGACCCGCCTGCCTACGCGGCCGCGCGCTGAAGCGGGCGTTCGGGACGCGGCGCGGGCAGCAGCCGGCGAAGCGCCTCGAAGAACAGGTCGGACTGCTCGCGCTCGCCCTGGATCTGCGCCGCCACGTGCGCGGCCAGCGCCGCGTCGACCGGCACCAGCGGCCGGCCGGTGGATTGCGCGATCACCTGGTGCAGACAGGCGCGCTCGAGGTAGTAGAGGTCGTCGTAGGCATGGGCGATGTGCGCGCCGGCCACGATCACGCCGTGGTTGGCGAGGAAGGCCACGTCCTTGCCGGCCATCGCATGGGCGATGCGTTCGCCCTCGCGGTCGTCGAGCGCCAGCCCGTTGTACTGCGCATCGATGGCGATGCGGTTCATGAAGCGCATCGCGTTCTGGCTCAGCGTCGGGTCGAGCGCGCGATCGGCGGTGAGCGTCAGGGCGGTCGCATAGGGCATGTGGCAATGCAGGACCACCGCGTGGCCGGTAATGCGATGCACCGCGCCGTGGATGAAGAGGGCGGTGGGCTCGACGCGATGGCGGCCGGCCAGCACCTCGCCGTGCATGTCGATCAGCACGATGTCATCGGGGCCGATCTCGCTCCAGTGCAGGCCGCGCGGGTTGATCAGGTAGCGGTCCTGCGCACCGGGCAGCGCGACGCTGAAATGGTTGCACACGCCCTCGGAGAGGCCATGGTGCGAGGCGGAGCGCAGCGCCAGCGCGAGGTTGTCGCGCAGGATGCGGACGGCGGGGCTGGCGTAGTCGGATTCGGCAGACATGGCGATCCTCAGGTGCGCCGGCTGCCGTTGAAGGCAGCGACGAAATCCAGCGCGGCCTCGCGTACGGCCGCGGCACTCTTGCCGGGCTTGTAGAGCGCCGAGCCAATGCCGAAACCGGCCGCGCCGGCTTCGCGCCAGGCAGTCATGTTGCCGGGCGTGATGCCGCCCACGGGCATCAGCGGCGTGCCCTTGGGCAGCACCGCGAGCAAGGCCTTCACCACCGCGGGCGAGGCCAGTTCGGCGGGGAAGAGTTTGAGCCCGCTGGCGCCGGCCGCGAGCGCGCCGAAGGCCTCCGTCGGCGTCATCACGCCGGGCAGGCTCACGAGCCCGAGGCGCGCCGCTTCGGCCAGCACCTCGGCATTGAAGTTGGGCGCCACGATCAGCTCGCCGCCGGCCGCATGCACCTCGCGCACCTGCTGCGCATCGAGCACCGTGCCGGCGCCGACCAGCGCATCCGGAAAGCGCCGGCGCAGGAGTGCGATGCTTTCGAGCGGCTGCGGCGAATTGAGCGGCACTTCGAGCAGCCGGAAGCCGGCTTCGACGATCGCATCGCCGACCTCCGGCGCCTCGGCCGGCGTCAGACCGCGCAGGATCGCCACCAGCGGCAACTGCTGCATGGCGGCGGAGAATTTGTCCAGAGGCGAAGTCATGGCCTTGTTCTGTTTGCGTTGAGGAATGCCGACAGCGCGTGCAGGCCGGCCCAGGTAGCCTCGGCGCCCAGCGTCCGCGCGGTATTGCCCGAGGCCTGCAGCGCCAGCAGGTAGCGCTGCGTCAGCGCCGGCGTGCCGATCAGCACCAGGTCGCCGGCGGCGTGGATCGATTGGGTGCGCAGCTCCTCGCCGATCAGAAGCCCCGACAGGTAGCTCGAGAGATCGCCGGCCGACATGCGCTCGAACAGCGCCAGCGTGCGCGCGCCGAAGGCGTTGTGCAACAGGCCCTGGCCGTTGTCGGCCTGCGTCACGCCTTCGAGAAAGGCGACTTCGTCCAGCGGCGCCTCTGCATCGAGCGTGCGTGCCAGGATCGAGTGCCGGCTCAGGAGCGCGTAGAACTCGCCGGTCATGAAGGTGCGGAAGCCCGTCACGCGGCCGCGCTTCACCGTGGCCCACTTGTTGTGCGTGCCGGGCAGCACGAAAACGCCGTCGGCAAGGCCCGTCAGCGCCATGGCGCCGAAGATCTGCACTTCTTCGCCGCGCATCACATCGGGCACGCCGTCGTGCAGGTCGCTGAGGCCGGGCACGATCGCGATGCGGCCGGGCTCGATCTCGACGATCGCGTTGCCCACTTCGACCCGGCCCGAGGGGCAGGCGCAGTAGGGCGCCTCGACCCAGCCCTGCTTGCTGCCGGCCATGCCCGAGATCAGGCAGAAGCTGCCGGTCGGGCGCATCCAGTCGCCGAACAATTCTTCGAACACGGCCGGGAAGCCACCCGGCGGGACCGTGAGGATGCCGCGCGGATGCTCGCGCTCCTCGAGCACGTGGCCCTTGCCGTCGAGCCGCGCGCCGCGTAGTGAGCTGGTACCCCAATCAACGGCGATTAAGTGCATTCAGTGATTGTCTCTTGGAACGAAGGAGCCCCGCTTGCCGCGCAGGAATCCGAGGTCGGCGCCCTGGTCGGCCTGCAGCACGTTGTCGACGTAGAGCTTCCAGTAGCCGGAGTCCAAGGGCGGCTTCGGGGCAGTCCATTTCTCGCGCCGGCGCGCCAGCTCCTCGTCACTCACGTGCAGATGCAGCCTGCGATTCGGCACGTCGAGCTCGACGATGTCGCCGTCCTGCACCAGCGCCAGCGGCCCGCCGGCCGCGGCCTCGGGCGCCGTGTGCAGCACCACCGTGCCGTAGGCGGTGCCGCTCATGCGCGCATCGCTGATGCGGACCATGTCGGTGATGCCTTTCCGGAGCACCTTGGGCGGCAGCGGCATGTTGCCGGACTCGGCCATGCCTGGGTAGCCCTTGGGGCCGCAGTTCTTGAGCACCATGATGCAGTGCTCGTCGATGTCGAGCGACTCGTCGTCGATGCGCTTGTGCAGGTCGTCGGCGCTTTCGAACACCACCGCGCGGCGCCCTTGTGCACCAGCAGCTCGGGCGTGGCCGCGCTCGGCTTGATGATCGCGCCGTTGGGCGCGAGGTTGCCGCGCAGCACGCAGATGCCGGCCTTGTCCTTGAAGGGCTTGATAGGCCGCATTGCCGGGCAGGCCGATGCCGAGCGACTCGACCATGCTGGCCATGGTGCTGGCGGTGCCCATGGTCATGCAATGGCCGTGGCTGCGGTGCATGCAGCTCTCGGCCTCGAAGAAGTCCTGCAGCTTCAGCGTGCCGGCGCGCACCTGCTCGCTCATCTGCCAGACGCCGGTGCTGGAGCCGAGCTCCTGCCCGCGCCACTTGCCCGAGAGCATCGGGCCGCCCGAGACGCCGATGGTCGGCAAGTCGACGCCGGATGCGCCCATCATGAGCGCCGGCGTGGTCTTGTCGCAGCCCATGAGCAGCACCACGCCATCCAGCGGGTTGGCGCGGATGCTCTCTTCGACGTCCATGCTCGCGAGGTTGCGATAGAGCATGGCGGTCGGCCGCATCAGCGTCTCGCCCAGCGACATCACCGGGAACTCGAGCGGGAAGCCGCCGGCCTCGTAGACGCCGATCTTCACCTGCTCGGCGAGCGTGCGGAAGTGCGAGTTGCAGGGCGTGAGCTCGCTGAAGGTGTTGCAGATGCCGATCACCGGGCGGCCGTCGAACTGGTCGTGCGGAACGCCCTTGCCCTTGAGCCAGCTGCGGTAGATGAAGCCATCACGGTCGTGGCGGCCGAACCATTGCTGGCTGCGCAGTTCGTGCGCGGGTTTCCGGGGTGGGTCGCTCATCTGTCTTGTCTCCGCGGTGGGACAATCTGCGGCCTCGGCGAATCAGGGTTTGTCCTGCCGGACCGGTATTTCAATCATCATATGATAAGCCCCGACATTGGATCGAGGTCTAGGGAAATCTCGGTCCTCGCAGGAGACAAGACATGCCCCATTCATTGAACGCAACGCGCAAGCAACCGATGCAATTGACGGGCATCGAAGCATGAGCGCCACCCGCCCCGAGGTGCTGGTCGTCGCGCCATTGATGCCCTTCCTGATGGACGCGCTGCACCGCGAGTACACGGTGCACGATCGGACGCACGTCAACGAGCCCGAGGCCTTCTCGGCCGCTGCCCCGCGCATTCGCGCGGTCGTTGCGAACGGCGAAGCCAAGGTGCCGCGCGAGCTGATGGCCCGCCTGCCGGCGTTGGAAGTGATCTCGGTATTCGGTGTCGGCTACGACGGCGTCGACGTGGCCGCGGCGCACGAGCGCGGCGTGCCGGTCACCAACACGCCGCAGGTGCTGAACGACGACGTGGCCGATCTGGCGATCGGCTTGTTGCTCTCGATCGCGCGGCGCATTCCCCAGGCCGACCGCTTCGTGCGCGAAGGCGAGTGGCCGAAGGGCCCGTTCCCGCTGAGCCGCAAGGTCACGGGCGCCCGCCTGGGCGTGGTCGGTATGGGCCGCATCGGACAGGCCATCGCGCACCGTGCGCGGGCCTTCGACATGCAGATCGCGTACACCGCGCGTTCGCCGCGCGCAGAGGTCGACTACGCCTACCACCCGGATGCGGTCTCGCTCGCTGCTGCCGTCGACTTCCTGGTCGTCATCACGCCGGGCGGCGCGGCGACGCGCGGCCTGATCGATGCGCGCGTGCTCGAGGCGCTCGGGCCGCAGGGCTATCTGGTCAACGTGGCGCGCGGCAGCGTGGTCGACGAAGCGGCGCTGATCGCCGCGCTCTCGAAGGGCGTCATCGCCGGCGCCGCGCTCGACGTCTACGTGAACGAGCCGCAGGTGCCGGCCGAGCTGCGCGCCATGCCGAACGTGGTGCTCACGCCGCACGTGGCCAGCGGCACGAAGCAGACGCGCGAGGCCATGGCGCAACTGACTTTCGACAACCTGCGCGCGCATTTCGCCGGCGCGCCCTTGCTGACGCCGGTGGATGCCTGAAGGCGCGACGCGGCACCATGACCAAGAACACCCACGGCCGCACGCTCGAGCTGCTCGGTGAGGCGATCGTGTCGCGCCGCTATGCCATCGGCGCGCCGATGCCCGCGGAGCCCCTGCTGTGCGATGAGTTCGGCGTCAGCCGCACGGTGGTGCGCGAGGCAGTGAAATCGCTGGTCGCCAAGGGCCTGATCGTCACGGGGCCGAAGGTCGGCACGCGCGTGCTGCCGGAGGACCGGTGGAACTGGTTCGATCCCGATGTGATCACCTGGCAGGCCCGTGCGGGCCTCACGCCCGAGTTCCTGCGCGACCTGCTGGATCTGCGGCGCGTGGTCGAGCCGGCAGCCGTTCGGCTAGCGGCCGAACGCGCCACCGCGGCCGACATCGAGGAGATCGAAGAGGCCTACGCCGGCATGAAGCTGGCAGTGGAATACGGCGGCGACTACGTCACCAGCGACCTGCGCTTTCACCACGGACTGCTGGTCGCTGCGGGCAACCGCATGCTGACCCAGATGAGCAAGGCGCTGAACGCGCTGCTGCGCACCAGCTTCGAGCTCTCGACCGCCAAGAAGGACGGGCCGACCTTGTCGCTGCCTCTGCATCGGGCGGTGCTCGATGCGGTCATCGCCCACAACCCGGCGCGCGCTGAGCGCGCGATCATCAAGCTCATCGACGGCGCGCGCGAGGACATCGAGGAGGTGGTCGGCTCGCGCCGCCGCCTGCCGCGCCTCGGTCGATCTCCGCCGCGCCTCAAGGCCGCTTGAGGCGCGCCCGCATCCCTTTCCCAGCAACGCTCATGGATCGAGCACCCATCGTCAAAAAAGGAGACACAGCATGAAATTCAAGGCACTCATGATTCCCGCGCTGGTCGCGCTGGGGCTCGCTGCCGCCGGCCAGGCCGCGGCGCAGGAGAAGCTCACCGTCTGGTGGGGCAAGGGCTTCTACAAGGCGGAGGACGACGCGCTGTACGCAGCCATCAAGAAATTCGAGGCCAAGAACCCGAAGATTAAGGTCGAGCTGTCGCTCTACGCGCCGCAAGAAATGGTTCCGAAGTCGGTGGCAGCGCTCGACGCCGGCAATCCGCCCGACGTGGCCTATGGCGACGTCTACGACTTCCAGGTCACGGCCAAGTGGGCCTACGACGGCAAGCTCGAAGACGTGACCAGCATCCTCGACCCGATGCGCGCCAAGTTCGAGCCTGCGGCGCTGGCCACCACCTTCCTCTACAACGACACCACCAAGAGCCGCGCCTACTACGCCTACCCGATCAAGCAGCAGACCATGCACATCCAGTACTGGAAGGACATGCTGGCCGAGGCGGGCTTCAAGGAGAGCGACATCCCGACCGACTGGAAAGGCTACTGGAGCTTCTGGTGCGACAAGGTGCAACCAGCCCATCGTCAAAAGTCCGGTACCCGCAGCTTCGGCATCGGCCAGCCGCTGGGCGTGGACTCGAGCGACTCGTTCTTCTCGTTCCTGACTTTCATGGACGCCTACAACGTCAAGCTGGTCAACGACGCGGGCAAGCTGCTGGTCGATGATCCGGCGGTTCGCCAGGGCCTGATCAACGCGCTGACCGATTACACACAGGTGTATTCGAAGGGTTGCGCGCCGCCGTCTGCTACCAACTGGAAGGATCCGGACAACAACGTCGCCTTTGCCAACAAGACGACCGTCCTGACGCATAACGCGACGATCTCGATCGCCGCCACGCAACTCGACGCCTCGAACAACCAATCGCTTACGCAAGCGCAGCGCGACGCCGCCAAGGTGAACTACACCGAGAAGATCGCGACAGCAGGCTTCCCGAACAAACCCGACGGCTCCAAGATGGTGTACCGCGCGGCCGTGAAGACCGGCGTGATCTTCAAGGACGCCAAGAACAAGGATGCCGCGAAGAAGTTCGTCGCCTTCCTGCTCGACGACGCCAATCTCACGCCCTACGTCGAAGGCTCGCTCGGGCGCTGGTTCCCGGTGACCAAGGCGGCGCAGCAAAGTGCTTTCTGGAAGCAGGACCCGCACCGTACGGCCGTCTACAACCAGTTCATGGCCGGCACCTCGCCATTCGAATTCACCAAGAACTACAAGTTCACTGTGCTCAACAACGAGAACGTGTGGGCCAAGGCGGCGAACCGGATCCTCAACGAGAAGGTGCCGGTGGACAAGGCCACTGACGAGATGATCGCGCGCATCAAGGCGGTTGCGGGCTGACCCTCTGAATCGGTCCGGCCGCGGCTCGGCGCCGCGGCCGTCCACCTGTCCATCATCTTCTCCGCTTGAACGACATCGGGGTGAACTGAACCATGACTCAAGCTGTTAGCACATTGCCGCACGTCGCGGCGCCGGCGTCCCGTAGCCTGACCCGCTGGGAATTCTGGGGGCGCCTGTTCGTCGTTCCCTACCTGCTCGTGTTCGCGGTGTTCGTGTTGTACCCGGTGGGCTACGGCCTCTGGCTGGCCCGGCACCCGTCCAGCTACACCAAGCTGTTCGACGATCCGATCTTCTTCCGCAGCGCCATCAACACCATCGTGTTCCTGGTGGTGGCGATCAATCTCAAGATGATCGCCGCACTGGTGCTGTCGGGCTTCTTCATCAAGACGCGCTGGTGGATCAAGGCGCTCTCGGTGCTCTTCATCCTGCCCTGGGCGGTGCCCTCGATTCCGACCATCCTGTCGGTGCGCTTCATGCTCAATCCGGAGTGGGGCGTCATCAACTCGGTGATCTTCCGCCTCACGGGGCTCGACGGACCGAACTGGCTCAATGACCCGACGCTGGCGCTGTCTCTATCGATGCTGATGCATATCTGGAAGTCGCTGCCGTTCTGGACGCTGATCCTGGTGGCCGGGCGCCTGTCGATTCCGGCCGAACAGTACGAAGCCGCTTCGGTCGACGGCGCGAGCAACTGGCAGAAGTTCCGCTTCATCACCTGGCCGGCGATGCGCACGCTCTACATCACGTCGACCATCCTGTCGGCGATCTGGACGCTGGGCGATTTCAACAGCGTCTACCTGCTCACGGGCGGCGGGCCGGCCGACCTGACGCACGTGCTGGCCACCCTGGGCATCCGCTACCTGCGGCTGGACCAGATGGATGTGGCGATGTCCTCGATCGTGGTGGCGCTGCCGCTGGTACTGCCGCTGGTGTATTTCATGATGAAGAGGCTGTCCAAATGAAGCGATGGACTCTGCGCTCCGTCACCGCCGAAGCCAAGCTGTTGCTGATCGGCATCCCGGTGTTCCTGTGGACCATCATCCCGGTCTACCACATGTTCCTGTTTGCGATATCAGAGCGCGAATCGGCTACCTCGGGCCGGCTATGGCCCAAGAACCCGACGCTGCAGAACTTCGAGACCGTGTTCCAGCAGAAGCATTTCTACCTGTCGCACTTCTGGCAGCAGCTCGGCAACTCGCTTGTCATTGCGATCGCGGTCGGGCTGATCACCTTGATGGTGGCCACCACCGCCGCCTTCGCCATCAGCCGGCTGCGGGTGCGGGGCGGGCGCACGGTGCTCAACATGGCCCTGTTCACCTACTTCATCCCGGCTGCCTTCCTGGCGGTGCCGATGTACAAGACGATGGCCAACTACGGGCTGCTCAACAACCAGTGGTCGCTGATCTTTGCGATGGTCACCATCGCTTCGCCCTACTGCATCTGGGTGCTCAAGCAGGCCTCGGACAAGCTGCCCTACGAACTCGACGAGGCCGCGCGCATGGACGGCGCCACGCCGGTGCAGCTGTTTCGTCTGGTGTATCTGCCGCTGATGGTGCCCTCGATGGTGGCAGTGGGCACCTATGCACTGCTGCTGGCCTGGAACGAATACCTCTACGCCTTCCTGCTGCTGTCCAACGAAACCGACATCACGCTCGGGGTGGCGCTGGGCAACTTCCTGGCGGCCGACGATTCGCCATGGGAATTGCTGATGGCCACCGGCTTCATCTATGCGCTGCCGCCGGCGGCGATCTACTACGCGTTCAAGCGCTACATGGTCGGCGGCCTGACGGCCGGCGCCGTCAAAAGCTAAGGGATCAAGAACATGGCATCCGTTTCCTTCAACAACGTCAAGAAGTCCTACGGCAAGGTCGACATCCTGCACGGACTGGGCTTCGACATCGCCGACGGCGAATTCGTCGTGCTGGTCGGCCCTTCGGGCTGCGGCAAGTCCACGCTGCTGCGCATGCTGGCCGGGCTGGAAGACATCACCGGCGGCGAGATCCTGATCGACGGCCGGGTCGTGAACGAGCTCGAGTCCAAGGACCGTGACATTGCGATGGTGTTCCAGAGCTACGCGCTCTATCCGCACATGACGGTGGGCGAGAACATGGGTTTCAGCCTGCGCCTGCGCAATGCCGACAAGTCGGTCACCGACCAGCGCGTGGCCAACGCCGCGAAGATCCTCAATCTCGATGCGCTGCTCGGGCGCTATCCGCGCGAGCTTTCGGGCGGGCAGCGCCAGCGCGTGGCGATGGGGCGCGCCATCGTGCGCGATCCCAAGGTCTTCCTGTTCGACGAGCCGCTGTCCAACCTCGACGCCAAGCTGCGGGTGGCGATGCGCGCCGAGATCAAGGCCTTGCACCAGCGGCTCAAGACCACCACGGTGTACGTCACGCACGACCAGATCGAGGCCATGACCATGGCCGACCGCATCGTGGTCATGCACGACGGCCTCATCGAGCAGATCGGCACGCCGCTGGAACTCTACGACCGGCCTGACAACCTGTTCGTCGCGCAGTTCATCGGCTCGCCGGCGATGAACGTGATCGAAGGTGTGTTCCGGCGCGACGGCGAGGGCTGCAGCGTGGAGGCGCACGGCGCGCGCTGGCCGGCGCCGGGCGCGACCGCGGCGGCGGACGGGCAGGCGGCGCACTACGGCATCCGTCCCGGCGACATCAGACTCGCGAACGCGGGCAGCGGCGTGGCCGCGAAGGTGATCGTCGTCGAGCCGACCGGCAACGAGACCGAGTTGCTGGTGCAGGTGGGCGAGGCGAAGCTCATCGTGGTGGTGCACGGTCGCGTCGATGCCGCGCCGGACGACATCATCGGCCTCGTGATCGGCGCCGACAGCGCGCACCTGTTCGACAGGCAGAGCAGTCGCCGGCTGAACTGAGCGCTGCGCCTTGCTCATTGCTTGCGTCAATGGCCCCTATTGAGCATCACCCGAGACAACCTGTTGACGCTGGAGGCGTACGCGAAGATCCGCAAGAGCAGCGCGCCGGAGTTCATCGCGCACAGCCGGCTGCGCACGGTGCGCCTGGGCGAGCACGTCAGCATCCAGTTCGAAGACGAGACGACGATCCGCCGCCAGATCCAGGAGATGCTTCACATCGAGAAGATCTTCGACGAAGAGGGCATCCAGAGCGAGATCGATGCCTACGCAGCCCTGGTGCCCGACGGCAGCAACTGGAAGGCGACCATTCTGATCTAGTTCCCCGACGCGCACGAGCGCAAGCGCGAACTGGCCCGGCTCATCGGTGTGGAGGACCGCATGTTCGTCGAGGTCGAAGGCCACGGGCGCATCTACGCGATCGCCGACGAAGACATGGAGCGCGAGAACGACGAGAAGACCTCGGCGGTCCACTTCGTGCGTTTCGAGTTCGGCGATGCCGCGCGCTGCCGTGCGCGCGGGCGCGAACGTCAAGCTGGGCTGCGACCACAGCAACTACCCGGCGCTCGCGAGCATCGCGCCGGAGACGCTGGCGAGCCTGGCCGGCGACTTGAACTAGGGGCAAGAGCGTTGGGGGCGCGGCGGCGGGCGGTGTGCCCTGTGCCGGCCGACGTCACTGGCCCTTCGGGCTTCCCTGCGCTGCTCGCGTCAGGCGGGCTCTCGCTCAAACTCGCTTCGCTCAGGCAGTCGCGAGCCCTGATCCGCCTGCCGCTGCGCTGCTCGGCAGTGCCTCAACCTCGAGGGCAGCAGCACGCGCGATGCGGCCACGGTGTTGGTGCCGCTGTTGAACTGCTGTTCGAGCATCGCCTTGATCTGCGCGCCCGTCATCGTCTTCACGACCAGGCTGTTGCCGAAGGGCTGCACGCTGAAGATCTGGCCGTAGCTGACGTCGCCGTTGACGGCCGGAGGCCCGTGAAAAAGGGCGCCGAAGCGCCCTTTGTGCAGTGGTCGTGTTCTCAGCGACCGAAGGAGCGGCCACCGCCGCCACCGCCGTAGCCGCCGCCCGAGCGACCGCCACCGCCACCCGAACGGCCACCGCCGCCGGAACGGTTGCCGCCGTACCCGCCACCGCCGCCGCCGCTGCGGCCCCCGCGACCGCGGCCGGCGCTCATGATGTCGACGCTGGTGCGCAACGGATCGGGCTGGCCTTCGCCGCCGCCGACCGCTTCGGCGCGCAGATGCGCCACCGCGTTGGCCTGCGTCGGGCTGTGGCTGTTGCCGTGGTGGCGCGGCTGACGCTCGTCGTGCGGCAGATGACCTTGCACCACGTGGTGCGGAGCATGGTGCGGCGTGCGCGCCGGAGCTTGCGGTCCGCGTGCCGGAGCGGGTCCACGCCCGCCGCCCTGGACGCGCTGGCCCTGGCCGCCGCCATTGCGGCCGGCCGGAGCGCCCTGGGCGGCACCGCCGCCGCGCCGCTGGCCGCCGCCATTGCCGCCACCGCCACCGCCGCTGCGCTGCTCGCCCTGGCCCGCTTTGTTGTCGCGGATGCGCTGCATCATTTCCTGCCGCGCGGCCTTGGCCGCCGCTTGCATCACTTCGCGGCTCGGCGGGCGGCCGGCGCCGCCCCAGATGGTCTGGCGGCCCATCGCGATGGGTTCGGCGCGCTCGCTTTCCTCGGGGCCGAAGCCGTCGATCAGCTTGACCGGGATCTGCTGCTTGGTGAAGCGCTCGATCTCCTGCATGAAGCCTTCTTCGTCGAGGCAGACCAGGCTCACCGCCTCACCGCTCGCGCCCGCGCGGCCGGTGCGGCCGATGCGGTGCACGTAGTCTTCGCTGACGTTGGGAATCTCGTAGTTCACGACGTGCGGCAGCTCGTCGATGTCGATGCCGCGGGCGGCGATGTCGGTTGCCACCAGCGCGCGGATCTCGCCGCTCTTGAAGCCGGCCAGCGCCTGGGTGCGCGCGCTCTGGCTCTTGTTGCCGTGCAGCGCCATCGCTTCGATGCCGTTCTTGGTCAGGAATTCGGCCACGTTGTTGGCGCCGAACTTGGTGCGGGTGAACACCAGCACCTGGCTCCAGTTGTGCTCGTTGATGATGTGCGCGAGCAGCGCCTTCTTCTTGCCGCGGCCCACCGGGTGGACCACCTGCGTGATGCGCTGCACCGTGGTGTTGCGCGGCGTGACCTGGATGCTCTGCGGGTTCTTCAGCAGCGTGGCGGCGAGGTCGCGGATTTCGTCGCTGAAGGTCGCGGAGAAGAGCAGGCTCTGCTTTTCCTTCGGCACCAGCGCGAGGATCTTCTTCACGTCGTGGATGAAGCCCATGTCGAGCATGCGGTCGGCTTCGTCGAGCACCAGCATCTGCACCTGGGCCAGATCGAGCATGCCTTGCTGCTGCAGGTCGAGCAGGCGGCCGGGCGTGGCGACCAGGATGTCGACGCCGCTCTTGAGCTTGCTGATCTGCGGGTTCATGCCGACGCCGCCGAAGATCACGGTCGAGCTCAGCTGGAGGTACTTGCCGTAGGTGCGGATCGACTCTTCGACCTGGGCCGCGAGTTCGCGCGTGGGGGTCAGCACCAGGGCGCGCACGCCGGTGCCGCCGAACTTGTTGGTGGCGCTGCGGCTCATCGTGAGCTTGTGCAGCATCGGCAGCGTGAAAGCGGCCGTCTTGCCGGTGCCGGTCTGGGCGCCGCCGAGCAGGTCATGCCCCTCGAGCACCGCAGGAATGGCCTGGGCCTGGATCGGGGTGGGGGTTTCGTAGCCCTGCTCGTGCACGGCTTTCAAGATGGCCGGGGCCAGCTTCAGTTCATCAAAGTTCATTGAGTTCAACAAGCGCCTTACACGGCGCAGTGGTATTCGCCCGCTACGGCGTCTTGGCGACGTCGAGCCAGTAAAGGCGAATGAGGGTCAGGGGTGGGAGCCTGAAAGCCTTGAGATGGGCCTTCGTCGTCCCCGGCGGAGGGCCGGCGTTGCGGGCAACTGGACCCGGCAACAGGCGCTATTGTCGCATGAGTCGGGTTTCGCCGCCCTCGGCGCGGCTCAGATAAACGAACATGCCCTGGATTGGCTCGCGCTGGTCTTCGCGTATCGGTGCGCGAATCAGCTGGACAACATCGAAGCTGTGTTGCATGGCCAGAGCGCGAAGATAGCGTCCCGAATGGGCGTAGCGCAGGCTCGGCAGCAGTTCGAAGTCGACGCCTTCATGGGCAGCGCATTCGGCCGAAAAGCAGAAGATCCCGTTCGGCTCCATGGCTTTTTCCAGCGCCGCGAACACTGGTTCCAGATCGCCGACGTAAATGAAGACGTCGGCGGCCGTGATCAGGTCGTAGCGTTCGTCCGTGCCTCGCAGGTAGTCCACGATGTCCGCATGCACCAGGCGGTCGTAGAGGCCGAGGGCCTGTGCCTTGTCCATCATCTGGCTGGACAGGTCGACGCCCGCGAGTCTTTGGGTCATCGGTTTCAGCAACGGCGCGCAGAGCCCTGTTCCGCAGCCGAGGTCGAGCGCCGAGCGGAAAGGGCCGCGGCCCAATGCGGCCAGATGCCTGGCCAGCGTGCTGTGCGCGCGATAGCCGAGCAGGCCCACCAGATGCGCATCGAACTGATCGGCGTAGTCGTCGAAAAGGGTCTCGACGTAGTGGGCCGGCGCCGTCGCCGGAACAGCCTGCGCGGAGACGGATGCCAGGTAGTAGCGATGCAGTTCCGGATCGGCACCGTGTGCCATGGCTTGCATGAAGGCGTCGGCCGCTTCCTCGTTGCGCTTCATCTCCCGCAGGATGCCGCCGCGATTGCTCCAGGCCTCGGCCAGGCCGGGGTCCGCGCCCAGCGCGCGGTCGTAGGAGGCGAGCGCCTGTTCGGGCCGATCCAGCGCCTGCAGGGTCTGGCCGTGGCGAAACCATGGCTCGGCGGGGGGAAGGATGCCGAGCTGCAGCACCTTCTCGTAGCCGGCCAATGCTTCCCGGTGGCGATTCAACTGGCCGAGCGCAGTGGCCTTGTGAAACCAGGCATCGGCGTTGTCGGCCTCCACCGCCAGCACCTGCTCGGCCACCGCCAGGGCCTCTTGCGGGCGCGACAGTTTCAGCTGCGTGGCGGCGAGATTGATCAGGGTCGAGACGCGTCCCGGGAGCAGCGCGAGCGAAGCCAGGAAGAGCTGCTCGGCGGCGTCGAAGCGGGCTGTTTCGAAGGCCTTCAGCCCGTCGAAGAAGAGCTGCTTGGCCTGGTCGAAGGCATCGTGGGCGGGTGCGGCACACATAGGCGGGTGCGCCTGAGAATAGCAGCGCTTCAGGCCCCCGTTCAAGGAATCGAGGCCCCTGCGTTAGACTTGGCAGCAAACCCCCGGTCGGAAAACGCGCTGCAGCAGCAAGCGCATGCCATGCAAGGCAGATTCGCCATCGATCCTCGCACAAGATCGTTGCCGGGTTTCCCGACCACCCCGAGCAGTCCCCATCACCGAACAGAGATAGACATGGCCCAGTACGTCTACACCATGAACAAGGTCAGCAAGACCGTGCCGCCAAAGCGGCAGATCTTGAAGGACATTTCGCTTTCCTTCTTCCCCGGCGCCAAGATCGGCGTGCTCGGCCTGAACGGCTCGGGCAAATCGTCGCTGCTCAAGATCATGGCCGGCATCGACAAGGAGATCGAAGGCGAGGCGCTGCCGATGCCCGGCCTCACGATCGGCTACCTCGAGCAAGAGCCCAAGCTGAACGCCGCGCACACGGTGCGCGAGTCGGTCGAGGAAGCGATGGGCGCGGTCTACGCGGCCAAGGCGCGCCTCGAAGAGGTTTACGTGGCCTATGGCGCGGAAGACGCCGACTTCGACGCGCTGGCGGCCGAGCAGGCCCAGCTCGAAGCCATCATCGCGACCGCCGGCACCGATTCCGAGCACCAGCTCGAGATCGCCGCCGACGCGCTGCGCCTGCCGCCGTGGGAAGCCAACATCGGCGTGCTGTCGGGCGGCGAGAAGCGCCGCGTGGCGCTGTGCCGCCTGTTGCTCAGCAAGCCCGACATGCTGCTGCTCGACGAACCGACCAACCACCTGGACGCCGAATCGGTCGAGTGGCTCGAAGTGTTCCTGCAGCGCTTTCCGGGCACCGTGGTGGCCATCACCCACGATCGCTACTTCCTCGACAACGCGGCCGAGTGGATTCTCGAACTCGACCGCGGCCGCGGCATTCCGTGGAAGGGCAACTACAGCACCTGGCTCGAGCAGAAGGGCGAGCGCCTCGCGCAGGAGCAGAAGGGCGAAGAAGCCCACGCCAAGGCGCTGAAGAAGGAACTCGAATGGTCGCGCCAGAACCCGAAGGCGCGCCAGGCCAAGAGCAAGTCGCGCCTGGCCCGCTTCGAGGAGCTGAGCGATTTCGAATACCAGAAGCGCAACGAAACGCAGGAAATCTTCATCCCCGTGGCGGAGCGCCTGGGCAACCAGGTGTTCGAGTTCAAGAACGTCAGCAAGTCCTTCGGCGATCGCCTGCTGATCGACAACCTGAGCTTCGAGATCCCGGCCGGCGCCATCGTCGGCATCATCGGCCCCAACGGCGCCGGCAAGTCCACGCTCTTCAAGCTGATCGCCGGCAAGGAGAAGCCGGACAGCGGCGAGGTGGTGGTCGGCCAGACGGTCAAGATGGCTTTCGTCGACCAGCACCGCGATGCGCTCGCCAACGAGAAGACGGTGTGGCAGGACATCTCGGACGGCCTCGACATCATCAACGTCGGCAAGTTCCAGATGGCGAGCCGGGCCTATGCCGGGCGCTTCAACTTCAACGGCGCCGACCAGCAGAAGAAGGTCGGCACGCTGTCCGGCGGTGAACGCGGCCGCCTGCACCTGGCCAAGACCCTGATCGCCGGCGGCAACGTGCTGATGCTGGACGAACCCTCGAACGACCTGGACGTCGAAACGCTGCGCGCGCTGGAAGACGCCTTGCTCGAGTTCGCGGGCTCGGTGCTCGTGATCAGTCACGACCGCTGGTTCCTCGACCGCATCGCGACCCACATCCTCGCGGCCGAAGGCGACAGCCAGTGGACCTTCTTCAACGGCAACTACCAGGAGTACGAGGCCGACAAGAAGAAGCGCCTGGGCGAAGAGGGTGCCAAGCCGCACCGGATGCGCTTCAAGGCGCTGAAGTAACAATGCGCTGAACCGCCGCAAGCGAGGCAAACTTCCGCTTCCAGATGGGCGCCCGGGGCGCCGTTAGGAGCGGACATGGCTGCGGCGATTCGGTGTGTGGCGGCGTCGATGGTGCTTCTCGCGGGATGCGGGGGCGGGGGTGGCGGGGGCAGCGTCTCCATCAGCGCCTTCGGGGTGAGCGGGACGGCGGCACCCGCACCGCCCCCGGCGGCCAATCCGCCGCCGCCGGCACCGCCGGCCTCGCCGATGGTGGTCAAGGTGACGGAGCTGGCCTCCGGCCTCAACAGCCCCTGGGGCCTGGCCTTCCTACCCGACGGCAAGCTGCTCCTGACGCAGCGCGGCGGGCAGATGCGGCTGCGCAATGGCGACGGCACGCCGGTCAATGGCGGGGCCGATCAGGTCAGCGGCGTTCCGGTGGTGGAGGCGGTCGGGCAGGGCGGCTTGCTCGATGTGGTGGCCGATCCGGCTTTCGCGAGCAACCGCCGCATCTACTTCAGCTACTCGGAACGCGATACGGGCAACGCCAGCCTCAACAGCACCGCGGTGGCGCGCGCCGAACTCGACGTCGCCGGCCGCAGCCTGAGCAATTTCGTCGTCATCTATCGGCAGTTGCCCAGAGCGCAGAGCAATGCGCACTTCGGCTCGCGCCTGGTGTTCGATCGCAACGGCTACCTCTTCGTGACCCTGGGCGAGCGCATGAACACCGACCAGCGCGGCTTCGCCCAGGACCTGACGCGCGGGCACGGCAAGGTGGTGCGCATCACCACCGATGGCGTGCCGGCGCCGGGCAATCCCGACTTCGGCGTGGCCGGCGCGCAGCCCCATATCTGGAGCTACGGCCATCGCAATGTGCAGGGTGCCGCGCTGCATCCGGCGACCGGCGATCTGTGGGTCAACGAGCATGGCCCGCAGGGCGGCGATGAAGTCAATCTCTCGCTGCCCGGCAGGAACTACGGCTGGCCAGTCATCAGCTACGGGCAGGAATACGGCACCCTCACGCAGGTCGGCGAAGGCACGGCCAAGGCCGGCATGGAGCAGCCCCTGACCTACTGGGAAAAGATCGACGGCTCGGCGTGGACGCCGGGCACGGCGAAGTCCTCGATCGCGCCCAGCGGCATGGCCTTCTACACCGGCGATGCGCTGCCCGACTGGAAGGGCAGCCTGTTCGTCGGCGCGCTGGCGGGCACGGCGCTGTGGCGGCTCACGCTCAACGGCAACACCGTGACCGGGCGTGAACGTCTTCTGGCCGATCGCGGCGAGCGCATTCGCGATGTCCGGCAGGGGCCAGACGGCTGGATCTACCTGCTGACCGACAGCGCCAACGGCAAGCTGCTGCGGCTGCAGCGCTAGACTTTTGCGGTCTGGGGCACAACAACGGCCGGCATGCGCGCCAGCACCCGCTTGCGCACCGCATAGATGTTGTTGCGCAGCGCGTAGAGCTCTTCGGCGTAGGAGAGCGGCACGGCCACCTTGTTGACCACGCGATCGAGGTCGTCCAATTCCTTGATGAGCGCCTCGCGCTCGCCGGTTCCGGCTTCGAGCTTGTTCTCGACCTCGCGCAGGCGCGCATACCAGCGGAACACGCGCCGGCGAACGCGGAACTGATAGAGGGGCGGCACCACGCGGCTGAGCGGCAGCATCAGCACCAGCAGGCCGCCGAGTACCAGCCACATGCGCTCCACCAGGTTGCTGGCCCAGAAGGGCAGATAACGCTGCCAGAAGGGCGGCGTGCCGTTGATGGCGCGGTCGCCCTCGGGGCTGACCGGCAACTCGCTGGTGCGGGTGTTCGGGAAATCGCGCGCGCGGTTGAACCAGCCGGCGCCGCTGTGCAGCGTTTGCGCGCTCTGCGCGAACAACTGGCGCAGGGCGGGATGGGTTTTCTCGCGTGCCAACAGCGAAGTGGTGGCAGCCAGCATCGACAGGTCCTGTGGCGGCAGGTCGACCGCGAGATCGACAACGCCGCGCGGCAGCGTCACGTCCTGCAGGAAGGCGAAGCGCCGCGAATAGGCATCGCTCTGGCCGAACTCCATCAACTGGATGTCCGGTGCGCGCAGCAGCCGCTGCACCAGCGGCGACTGCGGCGCCGAGGCCAGCACGATCACGTCGAGCAGGCCGGCCTGCAGCGCTTCGGTGGCGGGCGACTGCTCGAGGTTCGACAGCTGCAGCTTCTCCGGATCCATGTGGTTGGCACGGAACATCCGTTCCATGATCTCCGGCACGCCGCTGCCTGGCTTGTCGACGTTGACTCGCAGCTGCTGGAACTGCGCGATCGAAGTCAGCCGGCCGGTCTTGCGGTCGACCGCGCGCGCCGCGTCGCTGCGATAGAAGAACCACAGCGGCTCGTAGAACAGGCTGCCGAGCGAGCTGAGCCCCGCTTCCTCGTCGGCCACCGGGTCGGCGCTGCCGCCGCGCACGAAGCCCACGTCGGCGCCGCCGCTGCGCAGCAGCTGCAGGTTGTCCTGCGAGCCGTCGGTCGGCTTGAGCTCGACCTCGATGCCGTTGGCCTTGAGTGCCGTGGCGTAGCGCTTGCCGAACTCGGCGTATGCGCTGCCGGCCGGACCGGTCGCGAGCCTCACGTGCTTGGGCGGCTGCGGCTCCAGCCACCAATAGGCGGCGATCAGCAGCCCGATGACGAGGAAGACCACGGGGCCGGCCGAGGCGATGAGGTCGCGGATGGAGAGCAGGACGAGGCGGATGGTGCGAGGCATGCGGTGGGACAAAAACGGTGCTCGGGGTCGCCGCGGGCGCGGCAGCGGGCATTTTGAGTGCCTTTGGACAGCGCTGCGGTTACAAAGCGCGTGCGAGCGGCCCCCTTCACCCCAGGTCCGCAGCGCAGGGAAAGTAGCCCTCCCCGATCCGCACCGTGCGCGCCGCCCGCACCGCCCGCAGCGTGGCCCGCGCCACGACCTCTGCGGCCATGGTGCCCAGCACCGTCATTCCGGGCGCATCGCCTTCGAGCGGCACGCGGCCGGTGGCGAGCGCGAACAGGGTGTCGCCGTCGCTCATGGTGTGAACCGGGTTGATCGCGCGCGCCAGCCCGTCGTGGGCGACGGCCGCGAGCCGGTTGGCCTGCACCTTGCTGAGCACGGCGTCGGTCGCGATCACGCCTAGCGTGGTGTTGGTTCCGGCCAAGAGCGGCTGGGGCAGGTCGCCGCGCAGCAGGGCGCGGCGCGTGTCGAGCAGCGCGCGGCCATCTTCGGTGCGTGCGCCGGCCACCACCTGGGCCGTGTCGGGATCCAGCACGTCGCCGAGCGCATTGCAGGCGATCAGCGCGCCGACTGTCACGCCGTTGACGGTGATCGAGGCGGTGCCGATGCCGCCCTTCATCGCGCGGTGCACGCCGAACAGCTTGCCCACCAGCGCGCCGCTGCCGGCGCCCACATTGCCTTCGGCCGGAGCGGCCGTCGAGGCGGCCGCGCAGGCCGCATAGCCGGCGGCGGCATCGGGCCGGATGCGCGCATCGCCGACCGGCAGGTCGAAGAGCACGGCGGCCGGCACGATCGGCAACCTGCCGAAGCGGACGTCGAAACCGATGCCATGCTCTTCCAGCCACTGCATCGCGCCATCGGCCGCCGCCAAGCCCCAGGCGCTGCCGCCCGCGAGCATCACGGCATGCACCTGCTGGACGAAGTTGCCCGGCGCGAGCAGGTCGGTCTCGCGCGTGCCGGGCGCGGCGCCGCGCACGTCCACGCCGGCGACCGCGCCTTCGCGCGCGAGGATCACGGTGCAGCCGGTGGGGCGGCGCGTATCGCTGAAGTGGCCGACTTCGATGCCGGAGACATCGGTGATGGCGCCCGCATGCGGGGCCGGGGAGGAGGCATGTTCATCAGGCATCGCCGGCGATTATGGGACCGCGGCGCAGTTCGCCGCGTGCCTGCCGCAGCACCGACCAGCCGCCGCTGATCGCGAGCGCCGCCATCGCGGCGGCCACCGCGAGGTCGGGCCAGGCGCTGCCGGTGCCGAACACGCCCAGCGCCGCGAGCATCACGGCCACATTGCCGATGGCGTCGTTGCGCGAGCATAGCCACACGCTGCGCATGTTGGCGTCGCCTTCGCGGAAGGCGTAGAGCAGCAGCGCGACCAGCACGTTGACGCCCAGCGCCAGCGCGCCGACCAGGCCCATGGTCAGTGCCTCGGGCGGCACGCCCTGTGTGGCCGACCACAGCGCCTTGGCGGCCACGAAGACGCCGAAGCCCAGCATGCTGAGGCCCTTGAGCACTGCGGCGCGCGCGCGCCACGTGAGGCCCGCCGACAGCACGGCCAGGGTCACGCCGTAGTTGGCGGCATCGCCGAAGAAGTCGATCGCATCGGCCAGCAGAGAGACCGAGCCCGAACGAAAGCCGGCACCGATCTCCACGGCGAACATGAGCACGTTGAGTGCCAGCGCCACCCACAGCACGCGCCGGTAGCGCGGCGTGTCGGAGGCCGAAAGATGTTCGTGGTCGTGATCGTGATCGCAGCAGTTCGCAGACATGGTTTCTCCAGTGATGGCACCATTGGAAAGGTTGAAGTCACTGGAAGGTCAAGCCATGGCAGTCGCAAACCCGCCCACCGTGCAGGGTTACCGCATCGGCGATGCCGCCGCGCAGAGCGGCGTGAGCGCCACCAACATCCGCTATTACGAGAAGGAAGGGCTGATCGCGCCGCAGGCCCGCGGCGACAACAGCTACCGGCTCTACACCGATGCCGACGTGCACCGGCTGCGCTTCATCCGCCTGTGCCGCGCCATGGACATGTCGCTCGACGAGGTGCGCACCCTGCTCGGGCTCGACCTGCGCAGCAAGGCCGACTGCGCCGCCGCCTGCGTCGCGCTCGATGCGCATCTGGGCCATGTGCGCGAGCGCCTGCGCGAACTGCGTTCGCTCGAGAAGGACCTGATCGCGCTGCGCGACTGCTGCGACGGCACCGATGCGCAATGCCACATCATCGAAGCGCTGCATGCGCGGGCCGATCGGCAGCCGCTGGCGGGCGCGCAACGCACGCGGGCTGCGCGCCACGTGTGAGGCTCAGCGGGCGAGCCCGCGCGGCAGCGCCAGGCCGCGCTCGCGCATCACATCGCGCAGCACCGCCGGGTCGTCGGTGATGAGGCCATCGACCTGCCAGTCCATCAGCTTCGCCATGTCGGCGCGCTGGTTGACGGTCCAGGGCACGACCTGGAAGCCCAGCGATTGCGCTTCCTTCACCTGCGCGGCCGTGAGATCGTTGAAGGACGGCGACCAGATCACTGCGCCCTTGCTCTCGCCCGCGGCGGCCTTCACCAGGCGCGGCGCCGAGCCGAAGTCCTCGAGCCGCAGGCTCGAGGTCCAGCGCGGATCCTTGAGCGTGCGGCCGCTCGTGAGGTAGGCGCGCCGCATCTGCGGCGCCCACTGGCCGACCAGCGCGAGCGTTCGCCAGTCGAAGCTCTGCACGGTCACGCGCGGCGACAGGCCGTATTTGTCGATCTCGGCGAGCAGGGCGCGCACCATCTCATCGGGCGGCGCGGTTTCGTCCGGGCGGGTCGGGTCCAGCTTGGTCTCGATGTTGAAGCGGAGCTGCGTCGCGCCGCGCTCGCGCACGCGCTCGAACAGCGCAGCCAGCGTCGGGATGCGTTCGCCGTCGCTCGCCAGCTGCTTCGCAAACTGCTTGCCGTAGCTGCTCGCGGGATCGATGCGGCCGACGTCGTAGGCCTGCAGTTGCGACAGCGTCAGCGAACGGATCGCGGGCCCCTTGGCCGTGAGAAAGGCGCCGCTCGCGTCGCGCGTGTGGTCCGGATTGAGCACGGTGTCGTGCGAGATCACCACCACGCCGTCGGCCGTGAGCCCGATATCGAGTTCGAGCGTGTCGACGCCCAGGTCCATCGCGTTCGAGAAGGCGGCCAGCGTGTTCTCGGGTGCGAGAGCGCGGCCGCCGCGATGGGCTTGCAGGTCGAAGGCGCGCTTCGCGCCGGGGCCTGGCGAAACGCAGGCCGTGAGCAGCGAGGCCGCGATCAGCCAAGGCGCGAGGCGAGGGGTGAACTTCATTTGAGTTCTACCTTGATGCCGTCCTGTTGCACGGTGATGTCACCGATCTCGTAGGTCTTGCGGCCCACGGTCAGCTCCTCGGCGGTGAAGGTGCGCAGTGGCTGGCCATGCAGCAGCTCCTGCGCGACCAGCGCGCCGATCTGCTGCAGGCGTTCGGCGTCGCGCCCGGTCACGCCCTGCAGTTCGAGCCGTTCGGCCTTGGGCTGGTCGAGCCGCAGCGCACGCGTCGGTGCGTCGTACTTGAGCGCACTGCTGACCGAAACCACGCCTTCGACGGTGGACGGGCGCAACAGCGGGCTTGCAATGGAGAGCACGGCAGTGATCGCCGCGCGATTGGCTCTCGCATCGAGGCCCAGCTGCGGGTCGCGCAGGCCGACGGTGAAGATCTCGGCATAGCGCTGCTGCACCGGAAAGCGCTTTGCGATCTGGGCCTGCAACTCCTCGCGGCTCGCGGTGTACTCGCTGGTGAAGAAGTTGAAGCCGGCGAGCACCGCGAAAGGCGCCGGCACAGCGGCGGCACCCAGCAGGGCGCGCAAGAGAAGGCGGCGGGAAATGAGTGAAGAGCGGTTGCGCATACCGCTCGGAGCTTGCCACAGGCGGGAGGTTCCCTCCGCGCCCGGCCTAGAAGGGCCTGTTAACAGGCCCTTCTAGTCGTGCAGAGAGGAAAGGAACTGTTTCAATTCCGCCGTCTGCGGATTGCCGAACAGATCGGCCGGCGGCCCCATCTCGTGCACGCGCCCCTGGTGCATGAAGATCACGCGGTCGCTGACCTTGCGCGCGAAGCTCATCTCGTGCGTCACCATGAGCAGGGTCATGCCCTCGTCGGCCAGCGATTCGACCACGCGCAGCACCTCGCCCACCAGTTCGGGGTCGAGCGCCGAAGTGATCTCGTCGCACAGCAGCACGGCCGGCTCCATCGCGAGCGCGCGCGCGATCGCCACGCGCTGCTGCTGGCCGCCGGAGAGCTGGTCGGGCATGGCGTCGAACTTTTCGGCAAGGCCGACGCGCTCGAGCAGCTTGCGCGCCTGCGATGCGGCTTCCATGCCGCTGCGCTTCTTGACCAGCGTGGGCGCGAGCATCACGTTCTTGCCGACCGTCAGGTGCGGAAAGAGGTTGAAGCTCTGGAAGATCATGCCCACGTGCTGGCGCAGCTCGCGCATCGCCATCGCGCTCTCGTGCAGCAGCGGCTTGCCGTCCACCGTGAGCGAGCCGTCCTGGAACACCTCAAGGCCGTTGATGCAGCGCAGCAGCGTGCTCTTGCCCGAGCCGCTCTTGCCGATGATGGCGATCACCTCGCCGCGCTTGACGTCGAGGTCGATGCCTTTCAGCACCTCGTTGCTGCCGTAGGACTTGCGCAGCGCGGTGATGCGCACGATGGGCGCCGCGAGGGCAGGAGCTTCAGCGACGAGCGCCATGGATCTTCCTTTCGAGGTTCTTGGCGTACAGGCTCACCGGGAAGCACAGCACGAAGTAGAGCAGGGCGACGCAGCTGAACACCACGAAGGGCTTGAAGGTTGCGTTCGAGATCATGCTCCCGGCCTTGGTGAGTTCGACGAAGCCGATCACCGAGGCCAGGGCGGTGCCCTTGATCACCTGCACCAGGAAGCCCACCGTAGGCGCGACCGCGATGCGCGTGGCCTGCGGCAGGATCACGTGGCGCATCTGCTCGCCGAAGCTCAGCGCGAGGCTGCCCGAGGCTTCCCATTGGCCCTTGGGAATGGAGGCCACGCAGCCGCGCCAGATCTCGGTGAGGAAGGCGCTGGTGTAGAGCGTGAGCGCCACCGCAGCGGCGGTCCAGGCCGACACCTCGATGCCGAAGAGCGCGATGCCGAAGTAGGCCAGGAACAATTGCATCAGCAGCGGCGTGCCCTGGAACAGCTGCACGTAGAGACCGATCAGCCGCTCGGCGAGGCGCCCGCCCGACAGGCGTACGAAGAGCAGCACGGCGCCCACGAAGCCACCGCCGACGAAGGCGATCAGCGACAGCACCACGGTCCAGCGCAAGGCCAAGAGCAGGTTGCGCAGGATGTCCCAGAGGGAGAACTCGACCATGGCTACTTTCCGAAGAAGAACTTCGGCCCCGCCCAGTTGAGCAGCCGACGCGCGCCCACCGAGAGCGCCAGGTAGATCGCCGTCGCGATGATGAAGGCCTCGAAAGCGCGGAAGTTGCGGCTCTGGATCAGATTGGCCGCATAGCTCAGCTCTTCGGTAGAAATCTGGCTGCATACGGCCGAGCCCAGCATCACGATGATGATCTGGCTCACCATCGCGGGCCATACCTTCTTCAGCGCGGGCGGGAGCACCACGCGGGTGAACACCTGCACCTTGTTGAGCGCCAGGCTGACCGCCGCTTCGATCTGCCCGCGCGGCGTGGCCTCGATGCCGGCGCGAATGATCTCGGTCGCATAGGCGCCGAGGTTCATCACCATCGCGATGACCGAGGCGACTTCGGGCGAGAGCTTGAATCCCGCCGCCGGCAGGCCGAAGAAGATGAAGAACAGCTGCACGATGAAGGGCGTGTTGCGGATCAGCTCGACGTAGCTGCCCACGATCCAGCGCAGCCAGGCCGGCCCGCTCGCGCGGGCCCAGGCGCAGGCGATGCCGACCACCATGCCGATGAGCGTGGCGACGAGCGTGAGGCCCAGCGTCCACACGATGCCCTTGACGAGAAGCGGCCATTGGCCGAGCACGGCCCCGAAGTCGAACTCGATGCCCATGGCAGTGCCGTGTCAGAGCGGCAGATCGCCGGCTTCTTTGCCGAGGTACTTCTTCGACAGGGCGTCGAGCGTGCCGTCTTTCTTGGCGGCCGCGATGATCTCGTTGACCTTGGCCTTCAGCGCGTCCTCGCCCTTGGCGATGCCGACGAAGCAGGGGCTGTCTTTCAGCAGCAGCTTGTACTCGGCGCCGAGCTGCGGGTTCTTCTGCATCATGTTGCCGGCCACCGCAGCGCTGGTGGCGATGGTTTGCGTCTGGCCCGCGACGAAGGCCGCGATGGTCGCGTTGTTGTCCTCGAAGCGCTTGTAGTCGACGTTGGCCGGCGCCACCTTGGCGAGCTCCTGGTCTTCCATGGCGCCGCGCGTCACGGCCACCGACTTGCCGCCCATGTCGGCGAAGCTCTTGATGCTCAGGCTCTTGGCGGCGTACACGGCCTGGAAGAAGGGCGCGTAGGCGGCGCTGAAGTCGATCACCTTTTCGCGCTCGGCGTTCTTGCCCAGCGTGGAAATCACGAGGTCGGCCTTCTTGGTCTGCAGATAGGGAATGCGGTTGGCGCTGGTGACCGGCACCAGCTCGACCTTGACGCCCAGCTTGGCGGCGATCAGCTTGGCCATCTCCACATCCAGGCCCTGCGGCGCCATGTCGGGGCCGACGAAGCCGTAGGGCGGGTAGTCGGTGGGAACCGCGACCTTGAGGGTCTTGGACTTGAGCACGTTGTCGAGCGCGCTCTGGGCCTGGGCGGCACCGGAGGCGAGCAGCGCGGCCGATGCCAGGGCCAGCGCGAATTGGCGTTTGGAAAATTTCATAACAGGGCTCCTAGGTAGGTCGATGAATCGGGATCACGCAAAAGCTGTGCCTTGGTCTTGTCGTCGGCAGGCGCGTGGCGCAGCGGTGCGAGCGCGTCGCGCAACTGGGCCAGCGGGTCGGTGGGGTGCTGCACGCGCAGCGCGGACTGCACCGTGCCGATGTGCTCGGTCATCAGCGCCTCGGCGCCAGCGGTGTCGCCGCGCTCCAGCGCCGCGACGATGCGCACGTGGTCCTCGCAGGACTGCGCCGCGTCGTGCGAGGACTGGTAGAGCATCGCGATCAAGGTGGTGCGCGCGGTGAAGTCGCGCAGCGTGTCGGCCAGAAGCGAATTGCCCAGACACTCGGCCAGGCAGACGTGGAAGTCGCCCAGCAGGTAGCTGCGGTTGCCGATGTCGCTGTCCTTGAGGGCGGCCTTCTCGCGCTTCAGATGTGCCTTGAGCGCGCGCAGGGCCTCCTTGTCGATCGGGCCGGCGCTGCGGATCAGGCCCGACTCGATCACGCGGCGCGCCTCGAAGGCTTCGCGCGCCTCGGCCTGCGAGGGCTCGATCACGAACCAGCCGCGGCGTGCGCTCACGGTCACGATGCCGCGCGCCGCCAGCCGCGTGAGCGCCTCCCGCACGATGGTGCGGCTGCAGTCGAACAGCATCGCGAGTTGCTGCTCGCCCAGGCGCGAGCCGGGGGCGAGCTTCTGCGCCATCACCGCTTCAACGATGCGCGCACTGATCTCGGGAGCGGAAATGGCCATGGCTTGCATATCAGCAGTTTTCATGCCAACTGGTATGCAAGATCTGTGCACCAAATCGGGTGCTTGGCCCCCGGTTTGGTCAGGCTGACCGTCGGAAACGGCCGTTTTGGGTGCATCGCTCCGGCAGAATGCGGTCGATGTCGTGGAGTCCACAGAGTGAACAGGCCTTTTCGTGTGCGAGTGCTGTTGACCGGGGCGGTGCTCGCGCTTGGGCTGTTCTTGACCTTTGCCGCGGCGCGTTTGCAACAGCAGAACATCGACGCAGCCACCAGGGCAAAGTTTGAGCGCCAGGTGGAACTCGTTGAAGCAGAAATCGAGCGGCGGTTCCGGCAGCCGGTGCATGGACTCAATGGAGCGCGCGGGATCTTTGCCGTCAATCCGGCAGTCAGCAGAAACGCTTTTCGCGCCTACGTGAACTCCCGCAACCTGCAGGAGGAGTTTCCTGGTGTCCGTGGATTCGGCTTTGCTCAGCGTGTGAGCCGGGACGACTTGCCCGATTTCGTCGCCGCCGAGCGACGCGACGAAGCTCCCCATTTCACCGTGCGGACTGTCGGCAATGCGCCCGATCTGTACGTGATCAAATTCCTTGAACCCGTCGCGATCAGCCAACCGGCTCTGGGGTACGACATCGGGTCCGAAAGCACGCGCAGACAAGCGATCGAGCGTGCCGTGTCGACAGGGAGCCCCACGCTCAGCGGTCGCATCATCCTGCAATCCGAAAGACAGCGCCCTGGCTTCCTCTACATGACGCCGGTGTATCGAAGCGGGAAGGATCCTGGCGTCATGCAACAGCGTCAGGCCGAACTGCTCGGGTTGCTGTTTTCCCCCATCGTGGCCGAAGACCTGCTCGCTGGCAGCGCGGGCGGCTCGGATCGGCAGATCGACTTTTCGTTGTATGACGGAGATGCGGAGCCTGGCAATCTTCTCTTCGCCAGCAAATCTCTTGCTGGCACTCCCGGGGGGAGCACCCTGCACGCCGACGAAAGCACTTCGCGCAAGGCCGTGCAAGAAATGACTGCGCGGCTGCCGATCGGTGGCAGGCAGCTGACCCTTCGCGTGAACACCACGCCCGCCTTCGAGCACGACCTGGATCGCTGGATTCCGACGTCATTGCGCGTGGGCGGCGTGCTCGTGAGCCTTTTGTTGGCGCTCACCATGTGGTTGCTTGCCACAGGACGCGCACGTGCCTACGCACTGGCACAAGCTATGACGACCGATCTGGAGCGACTGGCGGCTGTCGTGCGGCACACCTCCAATTTGGTGGTGATCACCGATCGGGATTGCAAGATCCAGTGGGTCAATGACGCGTTCGCGAGCTTCTATGGCTATACGTTCGAAGATGCGCGCGGTCAAACACCGCTTCAGCTTCTGGGCAGCGGCAGGACCGATCCGGAGACTTACGCCGTCATGAATCGCGCTGCCGAGGCGCAGACGAGCTGTCGCGTCGAAGTCGTCAATCGATCGAAGGACGGGACGCACCACGCCATCGAACTGGAGGTGCAGCCCCGCCATGACGGCCAGGGTCGCTTGACGGGATTCATGGAAATCGGCCTTGACGTCACCACCCGAAAACACGCTGAAGAGCAGCTGCGCCGCAATCACGCGATGCTGAAAAGCATCATGGAGAACCTGCCTTGTGGCCTGAGCGTGTTTGACGGCCAACTGCATCTCGCCGCCAGCAATCAGCAGTTTCGCGAGCTGCTCGATCTGCCGGACGAACTCTTTTCAGGGCGATCGGTTCGCTTCGAGGACGTGGTTCGCAACAACGCCGCGCGCGGCGAGTACGGCCCCGGACCCGTCGAGGACATCGTGGCTGGAATGCTCGAACGTGCGCAGTATCCGACGCGCATGTTGTTCGAGCGAGAGCGGCACGACGGCAAACCGCTCGAAGTGCGCAGTGCACCGATGCCTGGAGGCGGGTTCGTCACGACCTACATGGACATCTCGGAGCGAAAGAAGATCGAGCGGATGCAGCACGAGTTCATCTCGACCGTCTCGCATGAACTGCGTACGCCGCTGACGGCGATCTACGGTTCGCTCAGCCTGCTGGGTTCGGAAACGGCGGGTCCGCTGCCGCCCGATGTCCAAGAGCTTGTCGTCGTCGCACACAAGAGCTGTGAGCGATTGATGCGCCTGATCAGTGATGTCCTCGATGTCGAGCGTATCCAGGCGGGGCTGATGCACTACGCGAAATCAAGGCAAGCGCTGGCGCCGCTCGTCGACCAGGCCGTTGGCGCCATGCGGGCCTATGCCGATCAGTTCCACGTATCGCTCGAATTTGAAAGCCGTCTCGACAATCTGTACGTCGAAGTGGACCCGGACCGCATCGTTCAAGTCCTGGTGAACCTCATTTCCAACGCGGTCAAGTTCTCCAAGCCCAACCATCCGGTATCCGTTCGGATGTCCATGGTCGACGGGCAAATCCGTGTCTGCGTGTCGGATCAGGGTATCGGGATCCCGGCGGAGTTCCGCCCGCGAATCTTCGATCGATTTGCTCAAGCCGATGGGTCGGACCGTCGAGCACAAGGGGGAACCGGTCTTGGCCTGAACATCTGCAAGAGCATCGTCGAGACCCACGGCGGGCGTATCGACTACATCAGCACCGTGGGTGTCGGCACGGAGTTCTTCTTCGACCTGCCTGGGGTTTCCGGCCCCTGAGCGGCCGGTCTCATTGATCCTTCCAGTGGGCCTTGCGCTTCATCGTTCCCCAGCGGGCCTTGTGCCGCACGGCCCATCGAACCAGCCCAATGAATCTCCAGGTCGTGTTGAGCTGACGATAGCCGAAGTTTTCCAGAAGAGCGATCAGGCCCAGCAGCGCCACTTGCCGAAGCTTCGGGTACAGATGGAAAGACATCTCCTCGAGCAAGAGGCCTGATGCTGAAAGCAGGACGCCCAATCCCAGCGCCAGGAACATGAATGCGCCGAACGTGGCCCAAGAAACCAGCCCCTGCAGGGCTGCAAAAAGCAGGAGGACGCAGCCGGCGACTTCGATCAAAGGTCCCAGCCATTCAAACAGGACCATGAATGGAAAAGCAAGCCATCCGGGTGCCCCGCCGCGCGAGCTGAACATCAGGCCCCAGTTGCTGGTGAGGCTTTCGCAGAGGCCATGCTGCCATCGGATGCGTTGGTTTCGCAAGGTGGCCAAGTCTTCCGGGGCCTCGGTCCAGCAAACGGGCTCCGGGACGAATTCCATCCGGTAGGGCTGGCCGCGCTGGCGCAGGATGCGGTGCATGCGCACCACCAGTTCCATGTCTTCGCCGATGGTCCGCGTTCGGTAGCCACCCACTTCAACCACGGTGTTCGTGCGAAACAGCCCGAATGCGCCGGAGATGATCAGCATGGCGTTCAACTGTGACCACCCGAGCCGTCCGAACAGGAACGCGCGCAGGTATTCCACCACTTGGCAGAGTGCCAGGAAGTTGCGCGGCAACGCGACGCGTGTCAAGACGCCGTCTTGCACTTCGCAACCGTTCAATATCCGCACCGTTCCCCCGCTCGCCACCATCCGGGGATCACGCAGGAATGGTTTGACCACCCGCTGCAGGCTGTCTCGCTCGAGCACGGAGTCGGCATCGACGCCGCAGAACAACGGATAGCGTGCGGCGTTGATGCCTGCGTTGAGCGCATCCGCCTTGCCGCCGTTTTCCTTGTCTACCACGCGCAGGTTGCGAAAGCGCGGGGAACGATAGACCGCACGTATCGGTGCGGTCTGGAGGCGCAGTCGATAGCTTTCGGGGAACGGGACGAGCGAAAACTCCTGCACCAGCATTTCCAGGGTCGCATCGCTCGAACCGTCATTGATGACGATCACCTCGAACTCCGAGTAGGTCAGCTGAAGCATGGAGCGCACCGACGCCGCGATGCTGGCCTGCTCGTTGAAGGCCGGCATCAGGATGCTGATGGCCGGCTCCAGTCCGGAGTAGATTTGCGGCAAGTCATCGAGCAGCTTGGCCTGGTTGTCCCGGTGGAGCCTGACGAGGCTCAGGAAATTGAGCGCGAGATAGGAGCCGTTCAGCAGAACGAAGTAGCCAAAGATGAACCACGTCGCGAGTTCAACGATCAGCTGCTGTGTGATAGGAGACCTCGTTCGGCAAAGACATGATCGAGCGCCAGTCGGCCCAACCGATCGTCGCTGAGGCGCTTGAGCCCGTCGAGACTTTCGTGTGCGAGGAACGGCAGGCTCACCAGCGCATGGGCTGCTCGGTAGCGGACCCACCATTCGCTGTCGCCGAGCATCGCAGCGAGTTGTGGAACGTCTGACGGGACGGCCACGTGAGTCAGGGCATGGACAGCCCGCACCCTGACACGCCAGTCGGTGTGCGCCAGATGTGAGAGCACGGCGGGCCGGACAGCGAAGGTATTCACCAGGCGCAGCGCGGCCGCAATGATGGTGGGCTCTTTCTCCGAGTTGAGCAGGCCCAGCAGCGCAGCGTCGGGCAGTCGGGTGCGCAGCACTTCGAGCACCTGGAGGCCGCGCAGCTTCTGGGCGGACGGCAGCGCGGCGACCCTTGGAACAAGAAGCGACTCGAATGTGACGCGCGCTTCGCCCAGCATCCGCGCCAGCCGGGGAATTTCCCAATCCGGGCGATTCAGCACCGACGGCATGAGGTGGTGTGCTCCGGCGATGGGATCGATTTGAATCATCGCCCTGGCCGCGGTCAGCGATGCAATGGTTTCTTTGGCTTGGACAACGATCTGCAGCGCGGCCCAGGCCCTGCTATCGCGCAGATGGCCCAGCGTCAACATGGCGAGCAGGCGCTCGGTTGGATTTCCGTCCCGGAGCAGGCGGCGGGCCAGCTCATCGCAGCGCAGTTGAAGAGCGATCTCGTTCAAACGGACTGTGACATCGCCACGCAAGGACTCCTGCATGTAGTTCCACAATTTGAGAAAGGCGATCTGATCTTGCAATCTAAGCGGCGGCAGCAAGTACTGCGCAGGGCCTGACAAGGCACCCAAAAGCGCGGGCTGCCAAATCGCCTTGAACTCCTTCTGCTCCCTCTCTTGCCGCTTCAGTCGTTCGCGCAGAGCAATGATCAGCCCGGCCAGCACCAGGTTAAGACCCAGCACGGCAACTCCGGCGATGAGACTGAAGGCCACCAGCGGCTCAAAAGCTGTATTGAACACCGAGTCGAATTCCGCTTCGGGAGTAGAAGGTGCCCTGGCGGATTCGCTCTAGCGAGTACGTCAGGACCCAGGCTGGATCGCACCAGTGCCGACCGGTCAAAGCCACGGTGCGGACGTCCGCCAATACCACGCGCTGCTCGCCGATCGCAGTCGCCTCCCGACCGGCCGCGAGGATCAGTCCCACGACATTCTTGTCTCCGTAGTAGTAGCTGCCCCGCAACTCGACCCCCTGCGCGTAGGTGCCCAGCGCTTGAGTTGGCCGCCACGCGACGGACCAGCTGAACGACGACACGTAGCGCTCCAGCCGCACGAGGCCCTGGCGGACCGTGGTGTTGTCATACGCGGTGGTCTTGAAGCCCCCGTGCAGCAGCCACGCGGGTGCGAACTCGTACTGGATCGCCGCCCCCAGCTCATGCCTGGGCAAGACGCGATGCGAGGGACTGAAGCTTGCTTCCATCGAGGCGACGAAGCGCGGGTCGAGCGGCACTGTGTAGGCGAGACCGGCCGAGGTGTCGTCAAGGCCGAACCGGTCTGTCCGCCTGACATTCATGGAGAGGAGTTCGCGCGGGCCGTACGCGCGGGCGACCCGCAGCGACGTTTCCCGCCAGTCCGCGAATCCCTTGCTCAATGATTGGTGCTCGGCCGCGACTTCGATCGAATCCCCGTGATCGACGGGTCCGGCCCAGGCGGCGACGAGTGGCCCGGCAAACAGGATGCCGGCGACCGCACCACGCCTCACGAGGGTGCCTTTGCGTACCGGCGAACGCGCGCCAGCAGTTCGTTGGGAGCGAATGGCTTCTGGACGTAGTCGTTGGCACCTGCATCCAGCGCCCGCACCACGTCCTGCTCTTGCGCCTTGGCACTCAGCATCAAAATGGGGACGGACCGCCAGGTGATGCTGCCGCGGATCAGCCGGATGAGTTCGAAGCCGTCCACGAAGGGCAGCATGACGTCGAGCAAGGCGATGTGCGGCGGCGATTGAGCTTCGATGAACTCCTTGGCCTTGCGGCCGTCCCGCGCCAGGGCAACCTTGTACTGCTCCCGCTCCAGCATGAACTTCAACAGGTACGCAATATTCTCATCGTCCTCAACAACGAGAACCGAGGCCTGCTTCGTAGTCGGAAGGTTCATAAGAGATGGCGGATGTTTGGATCAGCGCTTGCAGTGGACGTCGATCTTCCAGCGATGGAAATTCTCCGCAGATTGTGCGGCCAAATAGCGCCCTCGCGCGCTGTCCGAAGCGCGCGCGAGTCGCGGCTCGCATTGCGAGTCCGCCGACGTGGAACACCGAGTTCCAGGGTAACGTCGAAATGAAAACTAATGCGCTATCTGCGACTCAACACCTAGTCCATCTTTGCACCGGAGGCCTTGACTGCCTTTTCCCAGCGCGGGGTTTCAACCGCGAGGAACCTTGCGAAGTCCTCGCTATCGAGGAAAGCTGGGTCGGCGCCCTGACTCACCATACGATCACGCACCTCGAGGCTGGTTAGCACCTGCTTGAAGGCGTCGCTGAGCTTGGCCACCACGTCCTTCGGCGTGCCGGCCGGCGCAAGAAAACCGTAGAAGCCGACCACCTCGAAGCCCTTGATGCCGCTCTCGATCACGGTCGGGATATCGGGCAGGGCGGGATTGCGCGCGGCGCTGGTGACCGCGAGCGCGCGCACCTTGCCCTGCTTGTGATAGTTGGCTGCCTGCGGGATCGACTCGGCCATGAACTGGACCTGGCCGCCCATGAGGTCGGTGAAGGCCGGCGCGCTGCCGCGGTAGGGAATGTGGACCATGAAGAGGCCGGTGGCGGTCTTGAACATCTCCGGCACCAGGTGGCTGATGCCACCGTTGCCGGCCGAGCCGTAGTTGATCTGCCCCGGGCGTGCCTTGGCATAGCGCACGAACTCCTGCAGGCTGTTGACCGGCAGCTTGGGCGTGACGAGCAGCGCCAGCGGCTGCATCGCGGTGCGCGCGATCGGCGTGAAGTCCTTCAGCGTGTTGTAGGGCAGCTTGCTGTAGAGCGCCCCGTTGATCACCGCCACGCCCGTGTTCGCCAGCATCAGCGTGTAGCCGTCGGCCGGACTCTTGGCCACCGCGTCGGCGCCCACCGATCCGCCCGCGCCGGGCTTGTAGTCGACCAGCACCGGCTGGCCGAGCACGGCCTGCAGCTTGTCGGTGAGCAGGCGCGCGTGCTGGTCCAGCGGACCCCCGGCCGGAAAGCCGATCACGACCTTGATGGGTTTTTCCGGAAAGGCGGCGGTGGCGTGGGCCGACGCCGCCATCCAAAAGGCCGCGATGAGCGTCCTGGTGCTGCTGTTCATGTTCGTCTCCTCGTTGTGGCGGACGATCATAAACAGCGGCCCGCCGCCGCAGGCTTCAGCTGCGCAGCTTCGCCTTCAGGGTGATCTCGGGCACGCTGGCGAGCGCCTTGGAGAGCGGGCAGCCGGCCTTGGCGCCGGCCGCCAGTTCCTGGAACTTGGCGTCGTCGATACCGGGAATGGTGGCTTCGAGCTCGAGCTGGATGCGGTCGATCTTGAAGCCCGCGCCGTCGCGGGCCAGGCGCACCGCGGCCTTGGTGTCGATCGCGTCGGCCGTGACGCCCGCGCCTTCGAGCGCGAAGGCCAGCGCCATCGTGAGGCAGCCGGCGTGTGCCGCGGCCAGGATCTCTTCGGGGTTGGTGCCGCGCTTGTCGTCCTCGAAGCGGCTGGCATAGCCGTAGGGGTAGTCCTTCAGCGCGCCGGTTTCGGTGCTGATCTGGCCCTTGCCGGCCTTGCCGGCGCCTTCCCAGTGAACGCTTGCGTGCTTGTCTGCTGCCATGTGAGCTCCTTTGGTGGGTGGGGTGGAACGACCTGCCGTTGTACGGCAGAACGCGCCGGGAGTCACCCAGGTGACGCCGTCGGGGCTTCCCCGATGCGAGGCGCGCGCCCGGCATCGTAGGCTCGGCGCTGATTGGAGACTGATCACCGTATGGACCGCCCGCACTACAAGTTCTGGCCAGAGCGCCTGCCTCGTTCGATCACCGTTCCCGCCACCTCGCTGTGGCACAACCTCGCCACTTCCGCGGCGCGCTTTCCGGACAAGGCGGCCATGGTCTTCTTCGGCCGCGAGACCCGCTACCGCGAGCTCGCCGACCAGGTCGAGCGCCTGGCCGGCACGCTGCATGCGCTGGGCGTGAAGCGCGGCGACCGCGTGATCCTCGACATGCAGAACTGCCCGCAGCTGGTGATCGCGCATTTCGCGATCCTCCGCGCCAATGCGGTGGTGGTGCCGGTCAATCCGATGAACCGCGCCGAGGAGCTGAAGCACTACATCACCGATCCGGATGCCAGGGTCGCCATTACCACCGGTGACCTGGCG
This sequence comes from Variovorax sp. LjRoot175, assembly GCF_964253805.1. NCBI lineage: Bacteria > Pseudomonadati > Pseudomonadota > Betaproteobacteria > Burkholderiales > Comamonadaceae > Variovorax > Variovorax sp. LjRoot175. Next base: position 1,859,800 of record NZ_CAXURY020000001.1, read on the forward strand.
CCCGAGCTCGCCAAGGCGAGCGACGCGCTCGCGCCCAAGGACCGGCTGGCGCACATGATCGTCACCCAGTTCACCGACGCCTTCGATGCCGACACCGGCGGCGACGAGGCGCCGCCGCCGGTGTGGCGCGACTGGCTGCTGGCGCGCCATCCGCTGCCCGCGCTGGCGGACGGCGCCGTCATGGCGTGGACCGATGCGCTGAACTCCGGGCATGCGCCGCCCGAGCACGTGGTCGGCGCCAACGACATGGCGCTCCTGCCCTACACCAGCGGCACCACGGGCCTGCCCAAGGGCTGCATCCACAACCATTCGAGCCCGATGCACAACGCCTTCGCGGGCCAGCTCTGGGGCCTGGGCTCGTGCGAGGCGGTGGTGCTGGCCGTGGTGCCGATGTTCCACATCACCGGCGTGGTGAGCATGATGCACACCACGATCCTGGTCGGAGGCACGCTGGTCATCATGCCGCGCTGGGACCGCGAGGTGGCGGGCCGCCTGATCTCGCGCCGCAAGGTCACGAGCTGGACCAACATCCCGACCATGGTCATCGACCTGATGGCCAGCCCCAACTTCGCGAACTTCGACCTCAGCAGCCTCACCTACATCGGCGGCGGCGGCGCGGCGATGCCGCAGGCGGTGGCGCAGCGGCTGCTGGAGCAGTACGGGCTGAAGTACCAGGAGGGCTACGGCCTCACCGAGACCGCGGCGCCCTCGCACACCAACCCTTTCGAGAACCCCAAGCAGCAGTGCCTGGGCATCCCCTACCTGAGCACCGATGCGCGCGTGGTCGACCCCGACACCTTGAAGGAGATGCCGATCGGCGAATCGGGCGAGATCATCATCCACGGCCCCGAGGTGTTCCAGGGCTACTGGAAGCGGCCCGACGCCACGGCCGCGGCCTTCGTCGACTTCGAGGGCAAGCGCTTCTTCCGCTCCGGCGACATGGGCCGCATGGACGAGGACGGCTACTTCTTCATGACCGACCGACTCAAGCGGATGATCAACGCCAGTGGCTTCAAGGTCTGGCCGGCCGAGGTCGAACTGCTGATGTTCCGCCACCCGGCGATCCAGGAAGCCTGCGTGATCTCCATGAAGGACGACTACCGCGGCGAGTCGGTCAAGGCCGTGGTGGTGCTGCGCGCCACGCACAAGAACACCACCGAAAAGGACATCATCGACTGGTGCCGCGAGAACATGGCGGTCTACAAGATTCCGCGCGCGGTGCAGTTCGTCGATGCGCTGCCCAAGAGCGGCAGCGGCAAGGTGATGTGGCGGCTGCTACAGGAGGCGGAGAGCAAGGGAACGGGGTCCTAGTCGAGTCCTAGTCGCGGATTTCGACCTCGGCTTCGATCTCCACCGGAATGTCGAACGGCAGCTCGGCCATGCCGACTGCGCTGCGTGCGTGCGCGCCGACCTCGCGTCCGTAGAGCTCGAGGATCAGGTCGGAGAAGCCGTTGATCACGGACGGCATGCGGTCGAAGCCCGGTGCCGCGTTGACCATGCCGAACACGCGGACCCAGGCCGTGATGCGGTCCAGGTCGCCGAGCGCGCGCTTCAGGCTGCCGAGCATGCCCAGCGCGGTCAGGCGCGCCGCCTCGTAACCATCCTCGAGCGTGAGCTCGCGCCCGACCTTGCCGAGCGGCTCGGCGAGCGAGCCGTCGGCATGCTGCGGTCCGTGGCCCGAGATCAGCGCCCGCTGTCCGACGATGCGCACCCAGGGAAAGGGCAGCACCGCGCCGGCGGGCATTGCAATCGGCGGCGGGAGCACCAGGCCCAGGGATTTGAGTTTGTGTTCGATGTGCGTCATGGGGTGTCGTGAATGAGCCGTCGTCCGAGGCTGACCACGTCGTCCTGCGTGTACCCGAGCTTGCGGTAGAACGCGATGACCTCGGCATTGGACGAGCGGATCAGCAGGTTGATCTTGGGGCAACCGCGTTCGATGAGCAACTGTTCCGCTTCCTGCATCAGCGCCCGGCCGATCGACAGCCTGCGATGCTGCGGCGATACCGCAAGGTAGTAGACCCAGCCGCGATGGCCGTCGAAGCCGACCATCGCGGAGCCGAGCAGCGCGTCGTTCTCGGTGGCGACCAGAAAGAGCTCGGGCTGTTCGCCCAGCTTGCGCTGGATGTCGCGGTGCGGATCGTTCCACGGGCGCGTGAGGCCGCATGCGTGCCAGAGTGCGACGACGCTGCCTTCATCGGAGGGCTGGAAAGGGCGAATCTTCATTTATTCGAACGGCGTGGTGATGAAAGGTTGAGGCGCATCACGTGGCGGCGTTTGCCTTCGCGCCCCACCTCGGCGAAGCCTGCCTCCGCGAACACAGGCACGAAGCCCATGAAACGGTAGCTTGGCGAGTCGGCGTCCACGGGATAGGCCTCGATCATCTTCGCGCCATGCGACCGCGCGTGGCGCACCGCGGCGGCGATGAGCTGTCGCGAAATCCCCGTGCCGCGCAGTCTTCGGACGACGAAGAAGCAGGCGATCGACCAGATGCCGTCGTCGGCGCTCTGGTCGCCGACCAAGCGCCGGTAGGTCGAGCGCGGCGCAATGGAACACCACGCCACGGGCTCCTCGCCGGCATAGGCCAGCAGGCCCACCGGTGTGCCCGAGCAGACGCGCTCTTTCATCGCCGCCTTGCGGCTGGCGTCGTCCGCTTCCTTGGCTTCCGCGGACGATGCGCGCCAGGCCATGCACCAGCAATACTTGGGGCTTCCCTTGGCTTCGAACAGGCGCTCGAAGTCCGGCCAGCGCTCGGCGGAGACCTCGTGGAAGGCGAGCGGCTTTTCCACGGGGCTTTCGGCGCTCAGCCGCTCTGCTTGGCGTACAGAACCATCTGCGTACAACGGAAGAGGGCGATGGTCTTGCCCGTCTCCCGGTGCTTCACCACGGCATCCCATACCTGCGTCGTCTTGCCGAGATGGGCCGCGGTTGCCGTGCATTCGATGGTGCCGTCGCGCGCGGTGCCGAGATGGTTGGACTTGAGCTCGAGGGTCGTGAAGCCCGTCGCGCCTTCGGGCAGGTTGGCGACGCAGCCGTAGCCGCAGGAGGTGTCGGCCAAGGTGACCACGCTCCCCGCATGGAGGTAGCCGTTGGGCGCCATGAGCGATGTCTTCACGGCCAGTTCGGAACGCACTTCCGAGAGGCTCGCGTGCGTGATGACGATGCCGAGATGGCCGGGCAGGTTTTCTGCGCCGCGCTGGTTGAGTTGTTCGGGAGTCAACATGGGATGAACGCGATTCGATGGAAAGGATCAATTGTCGGGCGGTCCCTTGAGTTCGATCACGTTGCCCTCCGGATCGGTGATATAGATGGAAGGCCCCTCGCCCTCGGCGCCGTTTCGGGTCGCCAGCGGGCCGGCTTCGACCTTGTGGGCTTCGAGGTGGCGGCGAATGGCGGCCTCGTCGAAGGGCTCGACGCGAAAGCAGAAGTGATCGAGGTTGCGCCCCTCCTTGCCCGGCGCAGCACCGCCAGCGCGGCCGAGTTCGCCGTCCACCGGAACGAGGTCGACGAGCGAGCGCCCGGCGCGGAGCTGAACGAGGCCGATGGCATCCTGCCGCCGCTCGATCGTGCAGCCGAGCACCTCGCAGTAGAAGCGAAGCATCCGGTCGAGATCGATGACGCGCAGGACGAGGTGGTCGATGTCGCGGATGTGGATCATTGTGTGCTCCAGGTGGATGGGTCGCCGGTCGATCGCGTGCGCAGCATCAGCAGGGCAGGGCCGTCGGGCGTCATGACTTCTCCGTGCGCAACGAAGCCGGCCTTCGCGTAGCTGCGGATGGCGCGCCCGTTGTCCGGCGAAGGATCGGTTTGCACTTTGCTGACCTCGGGGTCCAGAAACAGGCGGTCGACGAATGCGCGCACCATCGCGCTGCCGAGGCCCGCTCCGAGCTCTTCCGCGTTGGCAAGGAACTGGTCGATGCCGCGCGCACCGGGGTCGGTTTCTTCCTCCCACCAGCCGTCGCCGGAACCCATGACTACGTAGCACTGGATGAAGCCGATGGGGCGAGCTCCGAGCAGGGCGATATAGCCGTGCGTCGTGTCGCGGCCGGCGTCGGTCAACGGCGCGAACTCCTCTTCGACCTCGGCTCGCGTGGGGGAGGGCTGCCACCATTGGCTGACGTGCGGACGGCACAGCCATTCGTGAAGCATCGGAAGGTCCGTCATCTCGAGCGGCCGGAACGACAGGGATTCAGGCGGTTTCTCGCTCATGGTGGACCACATGTTCGAACGGAAGCGCAGGCGACGCCAGCGCGCGCGCCAGGAACGACGGCCGGATATCGAGTTTGCCGAGCCTTGCGCAGTCGAACCACTCGAAGGTCAACGCGAGTTCGCCCTCGCTGCCCATGAAGGGCCCGGGTCCTGCGAGCAGGCGCGAACCCGGGGAGAGCTCTGCCAGGAAGTACAGGCCGATTTCGTGGTGCTCGCGCCCGCGGTAGTTGAAGAAGTTCTCCACCACCCACAGCATGCGTTCGCAATGCACGGTCTCCGCCAGTTCTTCCTGCAGCTCGCGCACGACTGCGGCGGCAGCGGTTTCGCCGGGCTCGACCCGTCCGCCGGGCACCGACCAGAACGGATCGCCCTCGATGCGGTGCAGCAGCACAGCGCCCTCGTGCAGCACGACCGCTGCGGCTCGCAGGTTGAAGCGATGCGTGTCGGCGTCGAAAGAGATCATGGCCACCGGCGGACGAGCCCGCTTATGACTCTCCCCTGCCCCTGACCTCCGCCACCACCCGCGCATGCCGCTGGAAGCTCCAGTACGCGCTGGCCCAGTCCATCAGCACCACGATGCGATTGCGGAAGCCGATCAGGAAATAAGCGTGGGCGAACAGCCAGAACAGCCAGGCCAGCCGGCCCGAGAAGCGCAGCGGCCCGAAGGGCGTGCCGAGGTCGACCACGGCCGAGTTGCGGCCGATGGTCGCGAGGTTGCCGTAGTCGCGGTAGCGGAAGGGCACCGTTTCCTTGCCCGCGATGCGGCGCAGGATGTTCCCCGCCGCGGCGCGGCCCATCTGCTTGGCGCCGGGCGAGACGCCGGGCACCGGCTTCGGCTCCTTGCCCGGCCGGTGGCTCATGGCGGCCGCGAGGTCGCCGACCACGCTGATGTCCGGATGGCCCGGCACGTTGAGGTCGGGCAGCACCTTGACGCGGCCGGCGCGGTCGGTCTCGGCCCCGGTCGCGGCGGCCAGCAGGCGGCCCAGCGGCGAGGCGGCCACGCCGGCAGCCCAGATCACGCAGTGGCAGTCGATGCGGTGGCTGCCGGTGCCGGCGCCGCCGTCGCTGAAGGGCGATTCGACCGTGAGCCCGGTCTCGTCGATGGCCGTGACCTTGGCTTTGAGGCGCACCTGCACGCCGAGTTTCTGCAACTGCTCCAGCGCGCGCTGGCTCAGGCTTTCGGGCATGGCCTGCAACACGCGCGGGCCGCCCTCGATCAGCAGCACCTCGGCGCTGCCCGGGTCGATGCGGCGGAACTCGCCTTCCAGCGTATGGCGCGCGATCTCGGCCAGCGTGCCGGCCATCTCGACGCCGGTGGGGCCGGCGCCGATCACCGCGAAGGTCAGCAACGCGCGGCGCCGCGCCGGGTCGGGCTCGATCTCGGCGGCCTCGAAGCTCATCAGCACGCGGCGGCGGATCTCGAAGGCATCGGCCAGCGTCTTCAGGCCCGGTGCCATTCGCGCCCAGCCGTCGTTGCCGAAATAGCTGTGGGTGGCGCCGGCGGCCACGATCAGGTGATCCCAGCCGAGGCGGGTGCCGCTGGCCAGCTGCACCTCGTGCGCAACCGGATCGATCTGCGTGACTTCGCCGAGCAGGGTGGTGATGTTGGGCTGGCGGCGGAACAGGAGGCGCACCGGCGCTGCGATCGAGGGCGCCGCCAGCCCGGCAGTCGCCACCTGGTAGAGCAGCGGCTGGAACAGGTGGTGGTTGGTCTTGTCGACGACGGTGACGTCCACATCGGCGCCTTGCAGCTTTCGCGCCGCCTCCAGGCCCCCGAATCCGCAGCCGACGATGACGATACGGGGGCGCTGGGAGGGGGTAGTCGTACTCATCCGCCGGATGATACGCAGGGCTCTGGCACGCACCAGCGTCTTGTGCCAAAGTGTCGCGTTCGACTGCGCGGGCTTGTCCTACGGCACCCGCCTGTCTCCATGGGCTAAAACCTTTCGATCCAAAAATTGGAGACCCCATGAATCTCATCCGGCCGGCCGCGCCTGCTGCAGACGAGCTGCGCGATCGTTTCCAGGCGGTGCGTGCGCAAAGCCTCGCGCTCGCGGCGCCCCTCTCGGCCGAAGACCAGTGCATCCAGTCGATGCCCGATGCCAGCCCGACCAAATGGCACCTGGCCCATACCACCTGGTTCTTCGAGACCGTGCTGCTGCAGCCGCATGCCACGGGCTACCGCGTCTTCGATCCGCGTTTTCACTATCTCTTCAACTCCTACTACGAGGCGCTGGGCCCGCGCCATCCGCGGCCGCAGCGCGGGCTTCTGACGCGGCCTTCGCTCGATGAGGTGCATGCCTACCGCCGCCACGTCGACGAAGCGGTGGAGGCGCTGCTCGAGACGGCGGGCGAGGGCCGGGACTGGGATGCGATCGCGGCGATCGTCACGCTCGGGCTGCATCACGAACAGCAGCACCAGGAGCTCATAGTCACCGACATCCTGCATGCCCTGTCCTGCAACCCGCTGCTGCCCGCGTACCGGGCCGCGGCGGGGCCGGCGCTTCGGCTGGCCTCGGTACCGCCGCCGATGCAATGGCTGCCGCAGTCCGGCGGCCTGGTCGAGGTCGGCCATGGCGGCGCAGGCTTCGCCTTCGACAACGAGACACCGCGCCACGCGGCGCTGCTGCGGCCCTATGCCATCGCCGATCGGCTCGTGAACTGCGGCGACTATGCGCAGTTCATTGCCGATGGCGCCTACCAGCGGCCCGAACTCTGGCTGTCCGACGGCTGGGCCGCGGTACAGGCCCAGGGCTGGCGCTGCCCGGCCTACTGGCTCGCGCCCGACGATCCGCGGCTCGCCCACCAAGGTGCGATGGCGGGCTGGCATGTCTTCGGCCTGCACGGCGTGCGGCCGCTGGAGCCCGAGGCGCCGGTGGCCCAGCTGAGCTTCTACGAAGCGGCCGCGTTCGCCGAATGGGCCGGCGCGCGGCTGCCGACCGAGTTCGAATGGGAGGCCGCACACGACGCGCCCGGCATCATGCAGATGAGCGGCCAGGTGTGGCAGTGGACGCGTTCTTCCTACGACCCATACCCGGGCTTTCGCCCGCTCGCGGGCATCGCGGCGGAATACAACGGCAAGTTCATGGTCGGCCAGCTGGTGCTGCGCGGCGGCAGCGTCGCCACGCCCGAAGGGCACACGCGCCCCAGCTACCGCAACTTCTTCCCGCCGGCCGCGCGCTGGCAGTTCTCGGGGCTGCGGCTCGCGAAGGAGCTCTGATGGGCAATCCTGCATTCAACCTCCACGCGTTTCGCACCGCGCAGCGGGCCGCGCCGCTTTCCAATTTCGGCCGCGAGCTGTTCGCGGGCCTGAGCTGCGGCGCGCGCAGCATCCCGCCGAAGTTCTTCTACGACGTCGCGGGATCGGCGCTGTTCGACCGCATCTGCGAGCTGCCCGAGTACTACCCGACGCGCACCGAGCTGCGCATCCTCACCGAGTGCGCCTCCGAGATCGCGGCCCAGATCGGCCCGAAGGCCGAGATCATCGAATTCGGCGCCGGTTCGCTCACCAAGGTGCGGCTCTTGCTCGACGCACTCGATGCGCCGAAGCGCTATGTGCCGATCGATATTTCCGGCGAGCACCTCGAAGCGGCGGCACAACGCCTGCGCGACGACTATCCGCGGCTGGCGGTGCAGCCCCTGGTGGCCGACTACACCATGCCGCTGGTGCTGCCCGCGCGCGGCGAGGGCATGGGCCAGCGCGTTGGCTTCTTTCCCGGCTCGACCCTGGGCAACTTCAGTCCCGATGAAGCGCTCGCCTTCCTGCAACTGGCCCAGCGCCTGCTGCGCGGCGGCGGCCTGCTGCTCGGCGTCGACCTGGTCAAGGACCCGGCGCTGCTGCATGCGGCCTACAACGATGCGCGGGGCGTGACCGCGGCCTTCAACCTCAACCTGCTGCGCCGCGCCAACGCCGAGCTCGACACCGATTTCGACCTCGACGGCTTCACGCATGCGGCCTTCTACAACGCGCCGCTGCGGCGCATCGAGATGCACCTGGTGAGCCGCCGCGCGCAGACCGTCACGCTCGACGGCCAGCGTTTCGCCTTCGACGAGGGCGAAACCATCCACACCGAAAACTCGCACAAGTTCACCGCCGAAGGCCTGCGTGCGCTCGCGGTGAAGGCGGGCTTCAGGCCGGCCGCGGTGTGGACCGATCCCGAGCGCCTGTTCAGCGTCCACTGGCTGCAATCGCCCGCGGCACAATAAGGTGCTGCCCGCGTTCTGCGGGCATGGAGACCTTGTCATGAAAGCAACCTGGAACGGCGTCACCATCGCCGAGAGCGACGACACCGTGCTCGTCGAAGGCAACCACTACTTCCCCATGAGCTCGCTCAAGCGCGAGCACGTGACCTTCAGCAACCACAAGACCACCTGCCCCTGGAAGGGCAGCGCAAGCTACTACTCGCTGCTGGTCAACGGCGAGCTCCACACCGATGCCGCCTGGTATTACGCCGACCCCAAGCCCGAAGCGGAGATGGTCCGGGACCGCGTCGCCTTCTGGAAGGACGTGAAGGTGACGGAGTGAGCAGCGGCCTCTTCAATCCGCCGTTCACCCCGCCCGATCGACTCGTCGCCGCATTGCGCCAGGACGGCTACGTCGTCCTGAGTCCGCAAGGCGTGGCCGAGTGGCTGGGTACCTCGCTGACCGAATTCGACGCGCTGCACGGCGACTGGGACCAACTGCCGCCCGACGAATACCTGAAGGACGGCGGCCGCTATCGCACGCGGCGCCACGCCTGCTTCACGGTCGAGGATGCGGCGCTCGAACAGGTGCCGCACCGCGCACACTGGCAGCCGGTGGAATACAACGCGCTGCATGGCGGCATGCAGCGCTGGTTCGCGCCGATGGAAGCGGGAACATTGGCGCAGCCCGCATGGCAGCGGCTGCTGCGCGGCCTGGGCGGCGTGGCGAGCGGCCTGCGCGGCACGCAGCGCTGGTACGTGGAGGCGCACCAGTTCCGCATCGACACCGCCGATGGCATCGGCCGGCCGACGCCGGAGGGCGCGCACCGCGACGGCGTCGACCTGGTGGCGGTCGCGCTGATCGGGCGCCACAACATCAAGGGCGGCGAAACGCGCGTGTTCGAGGCCGCGGGCCGTCGCGGCGAACGCTTCACGATGACCGAACCCTGGACGCTGCTCCTGCTCGACGACGCGCGCATGATCCACGAGTCGACGCCGATCCAGCCGCTGGTCGAAGGCCAGCCGGGCTGGCGCGACACGCTGGTCGTGACCTGCCGCGCCGACGCATTTCAAGGCGATTGACGCCACTTGCCGGACCGTAGCCGTCCTACAGTCCGGCCCTCTCCCTGGATGTAAATTCGGGGTCCGGCTCGCCCTGCGAGCCCTGCGAACGAAAGAGGTCTGCCATGTTCAATCACATCCTGGTCCCGATCGATGGATCCGAAACGTCGATGCTTGCGGTCAGCAAGGCCAGCGGACTGGCGCTGGCATTCGGCAGCCGCATCACCCTGATCCACGTGGTGGACAACTATCCTTTCATCGGCGTGGGCGCCGACTATGCGCTCGGCCAGAACGAATACCTCGCAGCCGCCACCAGCAGCGCCAACGCGGCGCTGGCGCGCGGTGTCGCGGCGCTGGCGGCGGAAGGGCTGCACAGCGACCAGCGCGTGATCGATGGCCACGTGGTGCACGAAGGCATCGTCGATACCGCCGAGGCGATCGCGGCCGACCTGATCGTGATGGGCTCGCACGGGCGCTCCGGCATCGAGAAACTGCTGCTCGGCAGTGTGACGCAGCGGGTGCTGCAGGATTCGAAAGTCCCCGTGCTGGTGGTCAAGGGCTGAGGGCCGGAGGCAAAGGCTTTTTTCAGGCAAACGGCGGCGGACTCTCGAAACGCCGTACTCGCCCGTCGGCAGGGTGCATGAACTCGAGCGCGCTCGCGTGCAGCAGCAGCCTCGGCGCGCGTTGCCGCACTTCCTCGCTGCCATAGAGCGCATCGCCGAGGATCGGGTGGCCGATCGACAGCAGATGAACCCGCAACTGATGGCTGCGGCCGGTCAGCGGCTCCAGCCACAGGTGGCTCGCATGGCGCTCGGGCAGCTGGCGCTTCACGCGCCATCGCGTCTGGCTCGGCTTGCCTGATTCGGGATCGATCTTCTGCAGCGGCCTTCGCGGCCAATCGGCTGCCAGCGGCGCATCGATCAGCGCCCATTCGTCGGTGAGCGGCAGCAGCCCGTCGACGATCGCTTCATAGCGCTTGCGCATTCGCCGCTGCGCGAAGGCATCGCCGAGCGCGCGCTGCATCGCGGGGCTGCGTGCCATCAGCACCAGGCCGCTGGTGGCCATGTCGAGCCGGTGCACCACCAGCGCATCGGGCCAGCGCTGCAGCGCCCGCGCACTGAGGCAGTCCTGCTTGTCCTCGCCGCGCCCGGGCACGCACAGCAGGCCGGCGGGCTTGTCGAGCACCAGCAGATGGGGGTCTTCGTGGATCACGCGCAGCGAAGTCATTGGCCTAGCAAGTCTAGAAGCCTTTGATGCTCAGCTATCCTCGATGCAATGTCCGCCCGCGCCGCCTCGCCGAATTTTTCCGATCTCACGCGCGAGCGGCCCTTCATGCGGCTGTGGACCGCGCGGCTCTTCGGCTCGGCCGCCGCCCAGATGCTGCTGGTCGCGATCGGTTGGCACATGTACGAGCTCACCGGCAGCGCCTGGGATCTCGGCCTGGTCGGGCTCTACCAGTTCGTGCCGGCGCTGCTGCTGGCGTTGCTGGCGGGCCACATCGTCGACCGCCACCATCGCGGCCGCATCGTCGCCGCCTGCCTCGCGGTGCAAGGCGCGGTCGCGCTGCTGCTCCTCGGCGCCGTCTACACGCATCAGGACTCGCGCGGATTGCTGCTCGGCCTGTCGCTGGTGCTGGGCGCGGTGCGCGCCTTCCAGATGCCGGCGCAGCAGGCGCTGACGCCGCTGCTCGTGCCGCCGCTGATGCTGCCGCGCGCGATGGCCTTCAGCTCGGCCGGCATGCAGGGCGCGATCATCGGCGGGCCGGCGCTGGGCGGTCTGCTGTTCGCGGCGGGCACGGGCGTGGTGTACGGCGCGAGCCTGCTGTTCTTCGCCGTCGGCAGCCTGCTGCTGATGCAGCTGCGCTACGACCACATGCCGGCGCCGCGCGAGCCGGTCACGCTGGCGACGGTACTGGCAGGCGTGGACTTCATTTGGAAGCGCAAGCCCGTGCTCGGCGCCGTCTCGCTCGACCTGTTCGCGGTGCTGCTCGGCGGCGCGGTCGCGCTGCTGCCGATCTTCGCCAAGGACATCCTGCACACGGGGCCCTGGGGCCTGGGCCTGTTGCGTAGCGCGCCGGCGGTCGGTGCGCTGGCGATGTCGATCATGCTGACGCGCCGGCCCATCGAGCGGCACGTGGGGCGCACGCTGCTGATGGCGGTGGGTGCCTTCGGCGTCTGCATGGTGGTGTTCGGCCTCTCGCGCAGCTTCCTCGTCTCGCTGATCGCGCTTGCGGTCTCGGGCGGCGCCGACATGGTCAACGTCGTGATCCGGCAGACGCTGGTGCAGCTCGAAACGCCGGACGCGATGCGCGGCCGCGTGAGCGCCGTCAACTCGATCTTCATCGGCGCCAGCAACCAGCTCGGCGAGTTCGAGTCGGGCGCCACCGCGGCACTGCTGGGGCCGGTGGGCTCCGTGGTGACGGGCGGCGTCGGCACGGTGCTGGTGGCGCTCGCCTGGTTCCGGCTCTTTCCCTCGCTCGCGCAGCGCGACCGGATCGTTCGGTCAGAAGTGTGAAAACGCGTACGGCACGTCGAGCGTGACATCGCCCAGCGGCTCGGCCACGCAGGGCAGGATCCAGCCCTCGGCCTTCTCGTCGGCGCTCACGCCCGGCCACTCGATGCGGTAGCGCACCTCGCCGGCCCTCAGCTTGCTGATGCAGGTCCGGCAGGTGCCGTTGCGGCAGGAACTCGGCAGCTCGATGCCGGCCGCAGCGGCGGACTGCAGCAGCGTGAGCCCGGGCTCGGTGTCGAAGTCGAACCCGCCGGGCTCGATGCGCGCCTTCATGGCGGCGTGCCGCGCGAGGCCTGTCGCCGCTCTTCGCGCAGCATGAAGAGGTAGAGGCTTTCGACCTTCTCGCGCGCCCACGGCGTCTTGCGCAGGAACTTGAGGCTGGAGGCCACGCTCGGGTCGCTGGTGAAGCAGCGCAGCGGGATGCGCTCGCCCAGGCCCTGCCAGCCATAGTGCGCCGCCAGCGCCGTCACGATGGCCTCGAGCGTGAGCCCGTGCAAGGGGTTGCGGGGCTGCTGCGGCGCCGTCGTCACTTGTTCTTGAGCTTGCCGCGCGGGATGACCGCGGTGGTGATGGTGCGCACCGGTTCGATGCCTGCGCCTGGCGGTTTCGGCGGGGAGCTGTCCTTCTTGGGTTTCTTGGCTTCCTTGTTGCTGCGCTGTTGACTCTTGGCCATGGTGATTCTCCGGATAGATGCGAATGCAGCAGGAAGTTTAGGGCCTGCCGGCGCGGCGACAATACGGCCCTTTACCGTTCGTTCCGCCGCATCCATGTCCGACTACGAAGTTCGCCCCGCCACCATGCGCGATGCCAAAGCCATCGCCGAAGTTCACGCCGCCGCCGCCCGGGCCGCCTACACGGGCATCCTGCCCGAAGACCAGCTGCGCGCGCTGGCGCCGTCCACGCGCGAAGCGAAATGGCGCGAGGCGATCGAGTTCAGCGAGCCGCAGGTGCATGTGGCGGTGCTGGGCGAGGAGGTGGTCGGCTTCGTCGGCTTCGACCGTTCGCGCGATGCCAAGACACCTTCGACCACCGGCGAAATCTGGGCCATCTACGTCAAGCCGGAACACTGGGGCAAGGGCGTCGGCGTCGCGCTGTGGGATGCCGCGCGCGACGGCCTCGAGGAAGAGGGCTGCACGCTGGTCACCATCTGGGTGCCGCTGCGCAACGACCGCGCGATGCGCTTCCACGAACTGGCCGGCTTCAAGCGCGAGATGAAGACCGCCAAGACGACCTCGATCGGTGGTATCAAGATCGAAGAGATCCGCCTCAAACGCAACGTCTAAAAATAAGTCACGATGGCGACCAGTCTGCTGCTTCTGCTCGACGACATTGCGACCGTTCTCGACGACGTTTCCATCCTCACCAAGCTTGCCGCCAAGAAGACCGCCGGCGTGCTGGGCGACGACCTGGCGCTCAACGCGCAGCAGGTCTCGGGCGTCAAGGCCGAGCGCGAGCTGCCGGTGGTGTGGGCGGTGTGCAAGGGCTCCTTCATCAACAAGGCGATCCTGGTGCCGGCGGCGCTGGCCATCGGCACCTGGCTGCCCTGGCTGGTGACGCCGCTCCTGATGATCGGCGGCGCCTTCCTGTGTTTCGAGGGCTGCGAAAAGCTCGCGCACAAGTTCCTGCACAAGGACGAACACGCGGCCGACACGGCGCGCCACGAGCATGCGGTTGCCGACCCCGGCGTCGACGTGGTCGCGGCCGAGAAGGACAAGATCAAGGGCGCGGTGCGCACCGACTTCATCCTGTCGGCGGAGATCATCGCGATCACGCTGGGGACGGTACAGGGCCAGCCCTTCGTGACGCAGTTGAGCGTGCTGGTCGGCATCGCGCTGGTCATGACCGTCGGTGTCTACGGCCTGGTGGCGGGCATCGTGAAGCTCGACGACGCCGGGCTCTATCTGAGCCAGCGCGAAGGCGCAGGCTCGCGAGCGCTCGGCCGCGGCATCCTCGCGGCGGCGCCCTGGCTCATGAAGGCGCTCTCCATCGCCGGCACCGCCGCCATGTTCCTGGTCGGCGGCGGCATCCTGGTGCACGGCGTGCCGGCCCTGGGCCATGCGGTCGAGGCCTGGGCGCTGAACGCAGGCAGCCTGGTCGGCGGCCTCGGTTCGATGGGCGCCAATGCGGGCGTCGGCATCGTGGCCGGCGCGATCGTGCTGGGCGTGGTCGAGCTCGTGAAAAAAGCGCTCAAGAAGCGCTGAGTTCCTGGCCGGCCGCGGCCACGCGGCGCGCGATCGCCTCGACGCCTTCGTCCGAAAGGTCGTCGACGCGCAAGACCTGCCGTTCGTCCCAGCGCGCGAAATGGCTGGCCTGCGATCGCTTGTAGGCCGGGTCGTAATGCAACGCGGTCAGCTCCGCGAACAGCGAGGGCAGGTTGCGCTCGGCGGCCCATTGCTGCCAGCGCGCGATCACGACCTTGCCGTGCAATTCCTTCAGCATGGCGAGCTGGCGCGAAAGCGCCTCCGGGTCGTCGCCGAGGTAGGCGTAGTCGCGCAGCAGGTAGGCCAGGCGCGCTTCGGGCGTGGCGTCGATCTCGATCACGCGGCTCGCGCGCATGCGCTCCATCAGCGCCGTGGGTACGTTGAGGCGGCCGATGCGGCGGCTCTCGCCCTCGACGTAGAGCGGCTTTTGCGGATCGATGCGGTCCAGCAGCTCGGCGATGCGCGTCTCGAAGGCGGTCTGCGAAGGTTGCGGCACGCCGGGCAGGGCGCCGAGCAGCGAGCCCTTGTGGGCGGCGAAGCCTTCGAGGTCGAGCACCTGCTCGCCCTGCGCCGCCATGGCCTGCAGCACACGCGTCTTGGCGCTGCCGGTGGCGCCGCACAGCACGCGCAGCTCGAGCCGCGGGCACAGGGTTTCGATCCGCGTGATCACGTGGCGGCGCCAGCTCTTGTAGCCGCCGGCGAGCTGCTGCGCGTCCCAGCCGACGAGGCGCAGCCAGGTCGTCATCGAGCCGCTGCGCAGGCCGCCGCGCCAGCAATAGATGAGCGGCTTCCAGTCGGCTGGCCGGTCGGCGAACTGCGCCTTCAGGTGCCGGGCGATGTTCGCGGCCACCATGGCGCCGCCGACCCGGCGCGCTTCGAAGGCGCCCTGTTGCTTGTAGAGCGTGCCGACAATGCGGCGCTCTTCGTCGTCCAGCACCGGGCAGTTGATCGCGCCGGGGATGTGGTCGATCGCGAACTCGGCCGGCGAGCGCGCATCGATGAGCGTGTCGAAGCGTTGGCGGTCGCCCACGCGCACCGGGTCGCGCATCAGCGGCCTCCGGACTTTTTCGCGCGCTGGAACAGGTCGACCGCGACCAGCGCCACGCCGAGCACCAGCGCGAACCAGCCGACCACGTAAGCCCCGCCTATCGTCTCGCGCCAGGCGGGCGACTGCAGGAAGTGCGGCGCGAGCAGCACCGCCGCGCCGATGAGGATGCACATGAGGCCGCGCTCGAGCATGCGCGGCGCTCCGGGGGATCTGGAAGCCATGCCCGAGTTTACGGGGCGGCACTGCGCACCAACTTCGGGCGATCCACGCCGATTCCGTGAATTATTTCCTTAGGACATGTAAACCTAAGAACTACATTCTTAAGTATTCATTTTCATAAGAAAGAAGCGCATGAACCGCGTTTTCCGGGTGGTCTGGAGCCCCTCGCAAGGGATCTGGGCCGTGGCCTCCGAACTGGCGCGCGGCGTTGGCAAGTCGAGCACGAAGGCGCCCGCTTTGGCCATGGTTCTGTTGGGCCTGGCCGGCACTGCCGCCGCCGATTGCGCCAGCAGCGGCAGCAACACCATCACCTGCACCGCCGGCACCCCGCAGACCTTCGTCGTCATCGGCGGCTACGACGCCACGCCCGGCGGCTCGGTGGACGTGCAGCAGAACGCGGTGATCAGCACCGTCGACCTGCCCGCCATCAGCATGGGCGACAACGGCACGATCCTGATCCAGCGCAATGCCACGGTGCAGAACCACGCGGCGGGCAGCGCCAACGGCCACTACGGCACCGGCGCCAACACCATCGAGTTCCGTTCGGGCAACACGCTCACGATCGAGCAGGGCGCCAAGCTGCTGTCCAACGGCACCGCCTACAACGCGGAAGCCGTCAACGCGCACGGCAGCGGCAACCTGATCGTCAACGACGGCGAAATCCGTTCGCAGGCCGGCGCCGCCGCCATCTGGTTCGAATCGTCGACCGGCGCGAACACGGTGATCAATGGCGAAACCGGCGTCATCGAATACCAGGGCGGCGCGGGCAACATCATGGGCGTCGCCGGCACGATGGCGATCGCTTTCACCAATCAGGGGCGGCTCGTCGGATCGCTGAACTTCGCCAATGCGAACGACACGTTGAACGTCTACACCGGCTCGTCGATCACCGGCAGCATCAACGGCGGCGGCGGCAGCAACCTGCTGACCCTGAACGGCAGCGGCACCGACACCTTCGCCCAGACGCTGTCGAACTTCCAGACGCTGGTGAAGAACGACAGCGGCACCTGGACCTTCAACAACGCGCTGCCCGGTTCGGGCATCACCAGCACGCGGGTCGCCGGCGGCACGCTGATCCTCGGCGCCAACGCCAGCAGCTACACCGGCAGCATGACGGTGGATGCGGCCGGGATCCTGCAGACCAGCGCGCAGTTCGCGCCGCTGGCCATCACCGACAACGGCCTGGTGCGCTTCGCGCAGCCCGATGATGCGAGCTACACCGGGCTGCTGTCCGGCACGGGCGGCATCGAGAAGACCGGTGCCGGCAGGCTCACGCTCACACTCGACCAGGCGATCACGGGCACCACCACCATCAGCGCCGGCACGCTGGAATTGGGCAACGGCGGCACGAGCGGCAGCGTGGTGGGCGACATCGTCAACAACGCGACGCTGATTGCGAACCGCTCGAACACGCTGAACCTCGCCGGCGCCATCAGCGGCAGCGGCGCGCTGCGCCAAGTGGGCAGCGGCACCACGGTGCTCTCGGGCGCCAGCAGCTACAGCGGCGCGACCACGGTCGCGGCGGGCACCTTGAAGGCGGCCGCGGCCAACACCTTCAGCGCTGCTTCCGCGCACACCGTGGCCTCCGGCGCGACGCTCGATACCGCAGGCTTCAACCAGCGCATCGCCTCGCTGAGCAATTCGGGCACCGTCAACCTGCTGAGCGTCGCCGCCGGCAGCACGCTCACCGTGACCGGCGCCTACATCGGCAACGACGGCGTGCTGAAGCTCGGCACGGTGCTCGGCGGCAGCAACAGCCTGAGCGATCGCCTGGTGCTGAGCGGCCCGGGCGCCAGTGCGAGCGGCAAGACCACGGTTCGCATCACCAACCTCGGCGGTCTCGGCGCGCAGACCACCGGCAACGGCATCGAGGTGGTGAGCGCGCGCAACGGCGCCACTACCACCGCTCAGCGCACGCGCGACGCCTTCGCGCTGGCCAATGGCCACGTCGATGCCGGCGCCTTCGAGTACCGCCTGTACGCGGCCGATGTCCAGGGCGCAGGCGAGAACTGGTACCTGCGTTCCGAGACGACCCTTGCGTCCCCGGTGGCGCCTGTCAATCCGGACGCGCCCACCACCACGACCGCGGACACGACCGTCAAGCTGGCCCTGCCGCTGGTGACCGTGCCGACCTACCGCGCCGAAGTCCCGCTCTTCGCGGCACTGCCGGCGCAACTGCGCCAGGCCGACCTCGGCATGCTGGGCAACCTGCACCGCCGCATCGGCGACGAGGCGGCCCCGGCGGCCGGCGACGCGCCGCGCCGCGCCTGGGCCCGTGCCGTCTACGGCGACCTCGATATCGGCCAGGACAGCGTCGCTCGCGCGCACAGCCGCGGCCACGTGAGCGGCCTGCAGGCCGGCACCGATCTGCTCGCCGCCGGCAACTGGCGCGCCGGCCTCTACGTCGGCTTCCTGGACGGCGGCGCCGATGTGAGCGGCAATGCGCGGGGCACCCTCGGGCGCGTCGGCAGCACCGACTTGCAATCGCGCTACCTGGGCGGCTACGCCACCTGGATGGACGCAAGCGGCCTCTATGCCGACGCCGTGCTGCAGGCCGGCCGCCATCGCACCACCGTGCGCCCCGACGGCAACCCGAACGCATCGGGCAGGGCCGAGAGCCTGACGGCCTCGATCGAAGCCGGCCAGTCCTTCGCCCTTTCCGAAAGCTGGCGCATCGAGCCGCAGGCGCAGCTGATCTATCAGCGCGCCCGCTTCGACGATGTGCTGATCGGCGGCGCGACTGTGCGGCAGCACGCCGACGGCGGCTGGATCGGCCGCCTGGGCGTGCGCATCAAGGGTGAACTCGCCACCGGCGTCGGGCGGCTGCAGCCCTATGCGCGCGCGAACCTGTACCGCGCGAGCGGCGGCACGGATGTCGCCGAGTTCATCGGCCCGGCGGCCACGACGCGCATCGCGAGTGCCGCCGGCTACAGCTCGGGCGAAGTGGCCGGTGGCTTCACGCTGGCCGTGACGCCGGCCACCAGCGTCTACGGCGAAGTGGGGCGCGTCTTCGCCCTCGGCGGCGAGGCCCGGGTGAAGTCCTCGGTGCAGGGTTCGGTGGGCGTCAAGCTGCGCTGGTAGGCGGGTTTTCGCGCGCCGGCGGCGCGTGGCGGTGTTTGGGTTCAAATATCGCTTCCGCGACCACTCGCCATACCGCCGACCATGGGATCCATCCGCCATCGCCTCCTCGCCGCTTCCGCACGAACCATCGCCCCTTTTCTGCTGACCGTCGCCGCGACGGGCGCAGCCGCTCAGCAGCAGGATGCGGACCGCTTCCCCGCGGCCGCCATGGGCTTCCTCGGCACCGAGCTTCCCGCGATGGATGCGGCCATCGCCAACAAGGACCGCGACTACTTCGAGGATGCGATGGGCCGCATGCTCGACTTCTCCGACAGCTGGGGCTTCAAGACGCGCGCCAATCCGGCGCTGGCGCGCTATCCGATGTGCACCGAGGCGGTGACCGATTTCCTCGTCGTGGGCCTGTGCCGCTTCAAGCTCTCGGCCGACACCTGCCAGCCGACGCTCACCACGAACTTCAACACCAACCTGCAGCGCTGCCGCGAGCTGGCCGCGCGCAACTGAAGAAAAGGCTGCGCCATGGACTACGCCCGCTACCAGACCCTCGCGATCACGCGCCGCGGCGAAGGCGGCGCGGTGCTCGACATCCAGATGCGCGCGCAGAACGGCAAGCTGCCCACTGCGGGCCATGACGGCCACCGCGAGCTGGCCGAGATCTGGCGCGACGTGTCGGCCGACGACACGGTGCGCTGCGCCGTGCTGCGCGGCGAGGGCATGGGCTTCTCGGGCGGCGGCGACCTGGCGATGGTCGAGCAGATGAGCACCGACGACGCCACGCGCGTGCGCGTCTGGAAGGAAGCGCGCGACCTGGTCTACAACCTCGTCAACTGCGACAAGCCGATCGTCAGCGCGATGCACGGGCCGGCCGTGGGCGCCGGCCTGGTGGCGGGCCTGCTGGCCGACATCTCGATCGCGAGCAAGAGCGCGAAGATCGTCGACGGCCACACGCGGCTGGGCGTCGCGGCCGGCGACCATGCGGCGATCGTCTGGCCCCTCTTGTGCGGCATGGCGAAGGCCAAGTACTACCTGCTGCTGTGCGAACCCGTGAGCGGCGAGGAGGCCGAGCGCATTGGCCTGGTCTCGCTCGCGGTGGAAGAGGCCGAGCTGCTGCCGCGCGCCTACGAGCTGGCCGACAAGCTGGCCGCCGGCAGCCAGAGCGCGATCCGCTTCACCAAGTACGCGCTCAACAACTGGCTGCGCCTGGCCGGCCCGAGCTTCGACGCCTCGCTGGCGCTCGAGTTCATGGGCTTTGCGGGGCCCGACGTGCGCGAGGGCGTGGCTTCGCTGCGCGAGCGCAGGGCGCCCAGGTTCTCTTAGGCGTTCCTGAGCCCCTGCACGGTCTGCAGCAAGGCCGTGCGCGCCTGGCCCAGCACCATGCCCTTCCATTCGTCGTTGTCGCAATAGAAGGCGTCGCGCAGCTGCTGGCGAATGGCGCGCTGCTGTTCGGCCGGCGCTTGCGCGTGACTGCGCAGCCAGGTGTCGGCACGCAGGCGATTCAGCACTTCGAGGTCGGGCAGGGTGCCGAACTCCAGGCCCATCAGCGCCACGCTGGCCTGCGGGCATTCGTCGTAGACGGCCGAAACCACCGGCCCCGACACGTCGGCCGAGGCCGACTGGCCGTCGAAGGGCGCGAACACGTCGGCGCCCCACCAGGCGCGCGCCTGGGCGAGGCCGTCCGGGCGGCCCGGGTAGATCTTCTCGCCGTGGCCGTAGGGACCGAGCCCGGTGTGGATGTCGATCCAGCCGATGTGCGTCGCGGCGGCGCCGAACTTGCGCAGGATGCCGCGCATGGTGCGGTTGCTCCATGACGGCGCCTTGCCGCCATAGAACACGCCGTCGGGCGCGACATACTGGCCGGTCGTGACGGCGGCGCGCCAGGCGCGCATGCCGTGCTTGTCGATGTAGGCGGCCATCGCCGCCTCGTCGTCGGCGCTGGGCGGCCAGGTCGCCGGCAGCACGAAAGGCTCGACCTCTGCATAAGCTTCATTGACCGGCAGCGGCGCATCGAAGTCGATGTGGTTGCGGTTCAGGTCGATGTTGTCTTCGTTGGTGCGGTGCAGGTGCGAGAAGCCGTGCGGATTGACCGCATGCACCAGCAGCAGGCCGATGCCCGCCTGCTCGAGGCGCGAGAGCAGGTCGTCGTCGTGCAGCGTCGCGATCTGGCAGCCCGAGCCGCAGAAGCCCTCGGGCCCGTGTGTCCCGGAGCTGACGATCAAGAGCCTGGCCGCGCCGGGCGTGCCGAGGTAGGCCGTGTCGGCCGCCAGCGTTTCGCCCAGGGCGCCGCGATGGGTTTCGAGCACGAAGGATTCGAGGGCCGCGCCGCGCGCCGCGGCGGCATCGAGGAACTTGCGGCGGGCTTCGGCGTAGGTGCCGGAGAAGTATCGAGCGGCAGCGCTGCTATGCACGGGCAGTCCTTGAAGAGGGCTCGGCGTCCGGCCGGTGGGCCGAGGCGTCGTCGATGTCCTTGCCGGTGAAGTCCTTGAGCCAGAGCAGGCCGAGGAACGACACCAGCGTCATTCCCAGCAGATACCAGGCCGGCGCCAGCTTGCTGCCGGTGGCGTTGACCAGCCAGGTGCTGACGAAGGGCGAGAAGCCGCCGAATATCGAAACGCCCACGCTGTAGACCAGCGACATGCCGCTCGCGCGCACGTGCTTGGGAAACATCTCGGGCAGCATCGTGATGGCGGGCACGGTCTGCACCACCAGCGCGATGCTCAGCAAGCCCACCACGGTGAACAGCACGGCCGGCGTGGGCGAGAGGTTGAGCCACAGAAAGCCCGGATAGATCAGCACCATCATCGCGATGCGGCCCCAGACGATCAGTCGCTTGCGGCCGGCGCGATCGGACAGGAGGCCCACCAGCGGCGCGAGCCCGAAGGACAGGAGCCCTGTGAGCGCGGCGCCGAACAGCGCCACCGTCGGCGGCAGGCCCAGTTGGCGCACCGCATAGGTGGGCATGTAGAAGGTCACGACATAGGCGGCCGCGGTGCCGCCGGTGATGGCGAGGATGGCCGACAGCACGGTCTTCCCGTGCTCGCCGCACACTTCGGCGAGGCTGCTCCTGCGCGGCGCCGCACCGGCCGCCGGCTCGGCCTTGACGTCGAGCGATTCCTCGAGATGGCGGCGGATGTACATGCCCACCGGCGCGATCAGCATGCCGATGACGAAGGGCACGCGCCAGCCCCAGCTCTCCATGCCCTGCGGCCCGAGCGCGAACGAGAGCCCGCCCACCACCGCGGCGCCGAGCAGGATGCCCAGGCCCTGGCTCGCGAACTGCCAGCTCGCCAGGTAGCCGCGGTTGGCCGGCGTGGCGTGCTCGACCAGCAAGGTGGTGGACGCGCCCACCTCGCCGCCGGCCGAGAAGCCCTGGATCAGCCGCGCCAGCACGATGAGCACGGGCGCCGCGACGCCGATCTGCGCATAGGTGGGCGCCACCGCGATCATTGCGCAGCCCAGCGCCATCAGGAAGATGGTCAGCGTCATCGCCTTCTTGCGCCCGGCGCGATCGGCATAGGCGCCGATCACGATGCCGCCCAGCGGCCGCATGATGAAGCCGACGCCGAAGCTCGCCACCGTCAGCAGCAGCTGGCCGTAGCTGTCGAAGGTCGGGAAGAAGAGCTTGCCGATCACCAGGGCCAGGAAGCCGTAGACTGTGAAGTCGAAGAACTCGAGGGCGTTGCCGATGGTGGTGGCGACGATGGTCCTGCGCCGGCTGATCGGCGTGATGGGAGAGGTCACGAGAATTCCTGTTCTTGTTGGCGCGTCGCGCCGGATGCTAGCAGCCGATGGCGACAAGCGCCGCAGGCAAGGCACACTCGCGTCATCCAATCCCAAGCCAGACCCTTCATCATGTCCCTTGCCCCCATCGAAATCGAAACCGGCCCCCACCCCACCGCCACCGTGCTCCTCATGCACGGCCTCGGCGCCGACGGCAACGACTTCGTGCCGATCGCCAACGAGCTCGACCTGTCGGCCGTCGGGCCGGTGCGCTTCGTGTTCCCCAATGCGCCGGTGATTCCGGTCACCATCAACGGCGGCTACCGTATGCCGGCCTGGTACGACATCGCTGCAGCCGATCTCGTGAAGCGCGAGGACGAAGCCGGACTGCGCCGCTCGCAGGCCGCGATCGAGGCGCTGATCGCGAACGAGAAGGCCCGCGGCATCGCGGCCGGCCGGATCGTGGTCGCCGGCTTTTCGCAGGGCTGCGCGATGGCGCTCCTGACCGGGCTGCGCCATGCCGAGCGGCTGGCCGGCATCGTCGGCCTGTCGGGCTACCTGCCGCTGGCCGCGACCACGGCCGCCGAGCGCCATGCGGCCAACCACGACACGCCGGTCTTCCTGGGCCACGGCACGCGCGACGGCGTGGTGCAGATCGAGCGCGCCCGGGCCTCGCGCGATGCGCTGGCCGCGCTCGGCCATGCGGTCGAATGGCACGAGTACCCGATGGAGCACTCGGTGTGCATGGAAGAGATCGCCGATCTCAACCGCTTCCTGCTGCGCGTGCTGGGCTGAAGATCAGCGCGTGAATGCGCCGTCGTCGAAGGCTTCGCCGTAGGCCTTCCAGTCGGCGGCGACATCGGCGGCGCAGTCCCGCGACGCATCGAGCAGCGACTGGCGCCACTTGCGGCTGTGGCCATGGGCGACGAGTTCGTCGGCGATGGCCGAGCCTTGCCGCCCAGCGCTGCGCAGCTGGCCCCACGCGACCATGCGGCCCATGGTGCGCAGCACCTGCTCCAGCGTCTTCAGCTTCTGCGCCGAGCGATCCAGTGTCACGCGGTCTTCCGAAGGCTGCAGGTGGCGCAGCACGAAGGGCGCGCGGCCCATGCGCAGCGGCTGCAGCAGGCCGGCCGACACCGCCTGCACGCGCTGCTGCAGCGCCACCGCGCGCTGGGCTTCGTTCTTCCATGCCGGCTGGGTTGTCTTCAGGTGCGGCAGCAGCGAAGAGGCGTTGACCTGCTTCAGGTCGAGCAGGCCGTTGCCGCCGGGCGAGCCCTTGCCATTGACGAGGATCACATAGCGCTCCACGCCCAGGCTGCCGGTGCCGGCGATGCGCCGCGCCACATCGAGCACCCGGTAGTAGTCCGGGTTCGGCTGCTTCTCGGCGAAGCTGCGGATGGCTTCGGTGACGCTCGCGCGCTGCTCGCGGCTCGCGGGCAGCGCTTTCTTGCCGTCGGTGCGCAGCTTGCGCCGGAACCGGCTGCGCTTGCCTCCTGTGCGTTTGAGCTTGGTGCGTTCGTCGAGGAAGGGCACGCGCTTGCGCTCGCGCAGGCCGCGCAGCAGCGCGCCCACCAGCCCGTCGGCCGTGTCCCGCTCGACCCAGCGCACCTCGCCCTGCGCCAGCGTCTCGGCGTAGGCGTCGAGGAAAGCGCGGCACAGCTGCTGCGCTTCCTGGCGACGCAGCGAGAGGGTGGCGGCGCCGACGCGCACGCTGGCCAGGAAGCGCACCAGGTCCCAGGCGGTCGGGGCGAGGGCGGACTCGTCGAAGTCGTTGATGTCGAAATACACCAGGCCGTTGTCGCCCTTGAAGCTGCCGAAGTTCTCGAGGTGCAGATCGCCGCACACCCAGCCGAGCGGCGAGGCGGGCAGGGCGCCGGGCGCGAGGCGTTCGTAGAAGCGGTGGCAGCTGCCGCGCAGGAACACGAAGGGGCTCTTGCGCATGGCCTCGTACTTCATCTGCAGGCGCTCGGGATCGCGGCCCGCATTGAATGCCTGTACGCTGCGCACGACGTCGATCATGGTTTCCCCTGAGTCGCCGGAGGGATGGCCGGCACCGTCGCGGGGTATAGCAGAAACGGCGTTTTCGCTTCAAATACCGAGGCCAGCAAGCCGTTCGCGGCCGTGCTACCTTCCGCCCCACAAAGATTCACGGGTCATAACGACATGAGCAAACTGCACGAGCGCCTGGGAGCGCTCACACCCGCGCGACTGAAGGGAGTCCGTAGAGGCATCGAGAAGGAGAGCCTGCGTGCCCAGCCCGACGGCACGCTGGCGCTGACGCCGCATCCGGCGGCGCTCGGTTCGGCGCTCACCCACCCGCACATCACCACCGATTTCAGCGAGTCGCAGCTCGAGCTCATCACCGGCGTGCACACCGACGTGGAGGCCTGCCTGGCCGAGCTCACGCAGGTGCACCAGTTCACCTACCGCGTGCTTCATGAAGCCGGCGACGAACGGCTCTGGGTCTCGAGCATGCCCTGCGGCCTGCCGGCCGACGAAACCATTCCGATCGGGCGCTACGGCGCCTCCAACGTGGGGCGCGCCAAGAGCGTCTACCGCATGGGCCTGAGCCACCGCTACGGCCGGCGCATGCAGACCATCTCGGGCATCCACTACAACTGGTCGCTGCCCGAGGTGTCGAGCGAGCAGTACTTCGCGCTGATCCGCAACTTCCGCCGCCACGCCTTTTTGCTGCTCTACCTGTTCGGCGCCTCGCCGGCGCTGTGCTCGAGCTTCGTGGCCGGGCGGCCACACGAGCTACAGCCGCTGGGCGAAGGCAGCATGCACATGCCGCACGGCACCTCGCTGCGTATGGGGCGGCTGGGCTACCAGAGCGAGGCACAGGCCTCGCTGGCGGTGAGCTACAACAGCCTCGACGGCTACGGCGCCTCGCTGCAGGACGCGCTCACGCGGCCCTGGCCGGCCTACGAGGCGATCGGCATCCGCAATCCCGGCGGCGACTACAACCAGCTCGCCACCAGCCTGCTGCAGATCGAGAACGAGTTCTACGGCACCATCCGTCCCAAGCGCGTGATCTACCCCGGCGAGCGGCCGCTGCATGCGCTGCGCGAGCGCGGTGTCGAGTATGTGGAAGTCCGCCTGATGGACCTCGATCCCTTCGAGCCGATCGGCATCGCCGCGCCCACCATGCGCTTTCTCGACGTGTTCCTGCTGCATTGCCTGCTGGCCGACAGCCCGCCCGACACGCGCGAGGAGATTGCCGAGCTGGCCCACAACCAGCACCTCACGGCTGCACGCGGCCGCGAGCCCGGCCTCAAGCTGCAGCGCGGCGGGCGCGACGTTGCGCTCACCGAATGGGGCGCCGAGCTGCTGGAGCAATTCGGCCCGATCGCCGCCGCGCTCGACGCCGCGCACGGTGGCACCCGGCATGCCGAAGCGGTGCGAGCGGCAGAGAAAGGCCTGGCCGACCCGGCCACCCTGCCTTCTGCGCGCGTGCTCGAGGCGATGGCGCGCGCGCACGACAACTCCTTCATCAGCTTCGTGCGGGCGCAGTCCGAACGCACGCGCACCGAGCTGCTGGCCTTGCCCTTTTCCGCCGAAGAACGCGCGAACTTCGAACGCATGACGCAGAGTTCGATCGATGCCCAGAAGGAGATCGAGGCGAACGACAGCATGCCCTTCGAGATCTACCGCGAGCAGTACGTTTCGCCGGCGCGCCTGGGCTTCAAGAACCACTGGGCGGAAATGCCGCCGCTCGCCGTCAGCCAGTCCGCGGCCTGGTGAGGCGGAACAGGTTCTTTGGGTCGCCCGCGGACGGCACGAGCGCGATGTCCTGTCCTGCGCCATGCTGCAGCGCGAGCGCGTGGATCAGGCGCAGCGCGGAGTAGTCCTCCAGCGCGAAGCCCACCGAGTCGAACACCGTCACCTGGTCCTCGCTCTGCCGGCCGGCCTCGGCGCCGGCCAGCACACGCCACAGCTCGACCACCGGAAAATCGGCCGCCATCTGCTGGATCTCGCCCTCGATCCGGGTCTGCGGCTCGTACTCGACGAACACGCGCGCGGCGCGCAGCACTTCCGCATGCAACTCGGTCTTGCCCGGGCAGTCGCCGCCGATCGCGTTGAGGTGCATGCCGGGTTCGAGCATCTCGGGCGTGACGATGGTGGCGCGCGCCTTGCGCGCCGTCAGCGTGCTGACGATGTCGGCGCCGCGCACCGCTTCGGCGACGCTCGCGGCACGCCGCACGCGCAGGGCCGGCCAGGCCGCCAGGTTGCGCTCCAGCTTGTCCATCGCCTGGGCGTCGATGTCGTAGATCCGCAGTTCGTCGATGCCCAGCAGCGCGTGGAAGGCCAGGGCCTGGAACTCGCTCTGGGCGCCGTTGCCGATGAGGGCCATGCGGCGCGATCCCGGCCGCGCCACGGCCTGCGCGGCCAGGGCCGACATGGCGGCGGTGCGCAGCGCGGTGGTCAGCGTGAGCTCCGACAGCAGCACAGGCAGGCCGGTCTGCACCTCGGCCAGCACGCCGAAGGCCATCACCGTCGGCAGGCCATGGGCCGTGTTGCCGGGGTGGCCGTTGACGTACTTGAAGGCGTAGCGCTGTCCGTTCGACACCGGCATCAGCTCGATCACGCCGAGCGCCGAATGGCTGGCCAGCCGGGCCGACTTGTCGAACTCGGGCCAGCGCAGGAAATCTTCCCTGATGGTGTCGGCCAGCGCCTCCAGGAAGCGGGATGTTCCGAGGGCCTGAACCAGGCCGGAAAGCGCCTGGACATCTACGAAGCGTGTTGTTGCCATGCTTATTGAAGAACTTCCGTGCTAATCGGGTAGGTCTATGCCTACCTGCATTGGCCGAGATGGCTCACCGCGGCGCTGAAATCGCAGCTCATCATGACATCAAGCATCCATATTCACATGTGCCCCCAATGACAACGAAGACCTATCTGGTCGAAGACAACGCCGTGATTCGCGAGAACCTCGTCGGATTCCTCGAAGACATTGCCGATGCCACCGTCGTCGCCTATGCGAGCGGGGAGGCCGAGGCGGTGGACTGGCTGCGCAATCATCGCGACAGCTGGGACGTGGCCATCGTCGACCTGTTCCTGGACCAGGGCAACGGCCTTGGTGTCGTCAGTGCCTGCCGCGAGAGGGCCAGGCATCAGAAGGTGGTGGTCCTGAGCAACTACGCGACGCCCGACATGCGGGCGCGCACCAAGGCGCTGGGCGCCGACGCCTTCTTCGACAAGTCGGCAGAAATCGAACTGCTGCTCGACTACTGCGAGAAGCTGAGTCGCCGCAACGACTGAGGCCCGGCTTCCGCCCTGGCGGAAAAATCGCTCTTGACCTAGAGTGCGCTGGAGCATTTCCAATGGTTTCGCCGGGTCGTCCGGTGAACACGGGAAATACGCCATGAACGCCATCGAGAACAAGAGATTCATCCAGGGCATCCACGCCGAGCTCGCCAAGGGCAACGGCAAGCCTTTCGTCGACAGCCTCGCCGAGGACTTCAGCTGGATCATGAAGGGGCGCACGTCCTGGTCACGCACCTACAAGGGCAAGCTGGTCGTGCAGAACGAACTGCTCAAGCCCCTGTACGCGCAATTCGAAGGCCGCTACCTCAACACTGCCGAGCGCTTCATCGCCGAAGACGACTTCGTGGTCGTGCAGTGCAACGGCGAGGTCGCCACCAAGCTCGGCAAGCGCTACGACAACCAGTACTGCTTCATCTACCGGCTGGCCGGCGGCAAGGTGATCGAGCTCACGGAGTACCTCGACACCGCGCTCGTCGACGAAGCGCTGGAGGCGCCGGCGCGTGCCGGGTAGCGCCTTTCGCATCGGCGAGCTGGCCACGCGCACCGGCCGCAGCGTGCATGCCATCCGCTGGTACGAGGCGCAGGGCCTAGTGCCCGGCGTGGCGCGCGACGAAGCCGGGCGGCGCGTCTACGGCGAGCTGCACGTGAGCTGGCTCGACCTGATGGAGCGGCTGCGCGCGACCGGCATGTCGATCGCCGAGATGCGCGAGTACACCGCGCTGGTGATGCAGGGCAGCCGTACGCTGCGCCAGCGCCGCGACATGCTGGCCGGCCACCGCGAGCGCGTGAACGCCACCATCGCCGAATGGCGGCGCGCGCTGACGCTGGTCGACAAGAAGATCGACTTCTACGATGCCTGGATGCAGACCGGCCAGCGGCCGCCGCTGATCCCGGCCGACACGCCGCGCGCCGTGCGCAAGAAGGCGCTGCCCGCGCCCGCGATCAGGAAGCGATGAAGCTGGCGCTCATTCGACGACCGCGCCGCCGTCCTTGCGGATCGATTCGCGCCCGTGCTTGCCGAGGCGGCCCAGCGCGCTGTCCAGTGCGCGCTTGAGCTTGTCGGCCGCGCCGCGGAAAGCCTCGTCGAGATTCGGCGCGTGCTGCGTCACGGCCACCGGCTGATGGCGCGCGAGGCGCGCCTCCATCGCGCAGCGCTTGTCGCCGCCGCCGCTGGCATCATGGTTCTGGTCGCTCAGGTGCACTTCGACCCGCGTCACGTCGGCCGCGAAACGGCTCAATGCATGCCTGATCTCCTCATTGGCCCAGCGTTCCAGGGCATCCTTGTTCTCGACGCCGTTGCTGGTGTTCACTTGTATCTGCATGTCAGGTACCTTTCGCGCTCATCTGCTGATGAACAAGACCGACTTTGCGCCCAACCCAGGCTCCGTGCGTAAGCATTTGGAGCATGCGACCGAAGGAGTTTCCAAGTCATGCCCTCCGTGCCCGACCTTTCCGGCGGTGTTGCCTTCGTACGCGGCAACTACGTGCCCATCGCCGAGGCCGCCATCCCCATCACCGACTGGGGCTTTCTGCGCTCCGACGCCACCTATGACGTGGTCACCGTGTGGGAAGGCGCCTTCTTCCGGCTCGATGCGCATCTGGAGCGCTTCATGTGCAGCTGCGAGCGCTTCCGGCTCGACCCCGGCCTCACGACGGCACAGATCACCGAGGTGCTGACCGAATGCGTGCGCAGAAGCGGCCTGCGGAATTCCTATGTCGAGATGATCGTCACGCGCGGCCAGCCGCCCTGGGGCTCGCGCGATCCGCGCCAGGCGGTCAATCGCTTCTACGCCTTCGCCGTGCCCTTCGTGTGGATCGCCAACGAGGTGCAGCGCGAGCGCGGCCTGCACCTGAAAGTGAGCGAGGTGCAGCGCATCCCGGCGAGCTCGGTCGATCCGAAGGCCAAGAACTACCACTGGAACGACCTCACCATGGGCCTCCTGGGCGCGCTCGATGCGGGCGCCGACACCGTGGTGCTGACCGATGCAGCCGGCAACGTGGTCGAAGGTCCGGGCTTCAACGTCTTCTGCGTGCGCGGAGGTACCGTCGTCACGCCGAAGGACGGCGTGCTCGAAGGCATCTCGCGGCGCACCGTGATCGAGATCGCAGAGACGCTCGGCATGCGGGTCGAGCTGCGTGACCTGCCGGCCGAGGAGTTGCGCAGCGCCGACGAAGCTTTTCTGAGCACCTCCGGTGGTGGCGTGCTGCCGGTGACGCGGGTGGACGACCAGGTGCTGGGCGACGGCGTGCCCGGCCCGGTGACGCAGCGCCTGCTCCAGACCTACTGGGACTGGCACCGCGACCCGGCCTACAGCCGGCCCATCGCCTACGGCCGGTGAATCAGGGCAGCGAGACCCGGTTCAGCGCCGCCGGATCGCCCACGATGCTCTTCACCGTGCCGCCCGGCTCGAACATCACCTGGTATTCGGCCCAGGTATCGAGCCAGTAGCGCCACACGGGGGCGTCCAGCTTCGGGTTCTCGCTGCTGACGGGGTAGCCCAGCGCCATCAGCACCTGCTCGCGCGTCATGCCGGGCGTCACCTTCATCGCCGCGATGGCTGCGCGCGTCTTCTCCGGGTAGCCGACCAGCTTGATCTTCGGGTCCTCGGTCACGACATAGCGCTGCCCGAACGCGGTGGTCGGGATGTCGCGGCTGTAGTCGTTCTTGAGCCGTTGCGGGCGGCCGCCGATGTCCAGGTCGACCCAGCGGAAGTCGTAGCCGGTGATGCGCGCGGGAGTGCCCGCGGCCACGATGCTCATGCCCTGCTCGTCGTAGTTGATGTCGCTGATCTGCTTGCCGTAGCTGCGCATGTTGCAGCACAGGTAGCCCTGGATCATCGGACCCTGCGGCGGCGCAGGACGCTGGGCGTGAGCGGCGGACAGGGGAAGGGTGGCCGCCAGGACGGCGGCCAGGCGAAGCGCTGGAACATCGGAACTCCCTCGTTGGATGTTGTTGGGCGCTGCGAGCCGGGGCGGCGCGCAGCGCGAGGGATTCTAGAGGCGTTGTTACAACTCAGCGTGCTACAAAGTCTCGAAATCGCGGCCGATCGCCGGCCGCAGGGGCGCGCTGCTTGAGCCCGAACAGCGGCCGCAGCCAGCCGATGCGGCGGATCAGCCCGTCGCTCAGCGCCCAGCAGCCGAGCACCGTCAGTGCCACCAGCAAGACCGGCTCCAGCACCGGGCCGAGCCGCCATGACGCGAGCGCGACGGCGCCGGCAACGATCAGCGTCTGGTGCAGCATGTACCAGGGGTAGACCGACTCGTTGGCCCAGCCCAGCCAGGGCCAGGGGCGGTCGAGGTAACGATGGGCGAAGCCCAGGATGGCCGCGAGCGCGCTCCACAGGTAGAGCGCGCGCAGCACGCGCAACAGCCGAATATCGGCGCCGGCCAGTTTCAGCGCGAAGTAGGCGGCGAGGAGGGCCGCCGCCAGCGCCAGCGCCCAGCCGCGCACCCGCGCCAGCTCGCGCCAGAGGCCGGCATCGATGCCCATCCAGTAGCCGTAGAGAAAGACCGTGAAGTAGAGGGCATGCAGGTACCAGTCGTGGATCAGGTCGTGGGTGGCCGGGAAGCGCGGCCCGAGCACCAGCGTGAAGAGCACGAGCGGCAGGGCCGGCAGCACCAGCAGCCGCCAGCGCCGCAGACCGGTGAAGGCGGCGCGCAGCCGCTGTCCGGCGGCCGATCGCAGCACCGGCAGCAGCAGCGCCACCAGCGCCGTGTAGGCGAAGAGGTAGGGCAGGTACCACAGGTGGTTCCAGGTCATGCCGAAATCGGAGCCGGCGAAGGCGCCCTTGGGCCAGGGCCCCATCGCGAGGTAGCGTGCCATGAAGGCGCCGAATCCCGGCGCCACCAGCCCCTTGGCCACGGCTTCGGCGTAGGCCTGGTAGGGCACCACCACCGTCATGCCGATCGCCAGCGGCAGCAGCAGCCGCAGCGCACGCTGTCCGACCAGGCGCAGCGGCTCCTGGCCGCGCAACAGAAAACCCAGCGCCACGCCCGACGCCAGGAACACCAGGTCCATGCGCCAGATGTTGACGGCCTGCATCGGCCATTGCAGCCAGCGGGCGGCATGCGGGCTCTTGAGGTGCCAGGGCCAGTCGGCCACGTAGTACATCGCCACGTGGTAGAGGATCAGCAGCAGGAAGGCCAGCGCGCGCAGCGCATCGATGTCGTGTCGTCGGTCGGTGCTCATGGTCCGGCTCCTTGGATGGCAAGGCGGCCATGGTGGCGTGCGGTTCGGTGCGCAGGGGCGGCCAGGGGACGATCCGCCGGCGCTTTGTGACGAGCGGCGGCTCCGGAGGGACGAAATTCGGCCGTCCCGATCCGGATTCACGAGAATCCCGCCATGCCGAAGAACCTGTTCGAACGCTACCAGCCCTATCGGCGGCGGGCCGAGATCGCCTTCTGGGTGATCGTGATGGTGCTGCAGGCGGTCTTCAACACCGCCATCGCCGTGGTCGACGCGGGCAAGTTGGGACGCGAGGTGCCCCTGTGGCAGCCGGTGGCCTGGGAGCTTTCCAGTCATCTTGTGCTGCTCGCGCTGGTGCCGGCGGTGTTCGCCTTCGAGCGCCGCTTCCCGCTCAACCTGGCCACGCTCGGCCGCAACTGGGCCTGGCACTTGGCCGGCAGCGTGGTCTTCAGCCTGGTGCATGTGGCCGGCATGGTGGCGCTGCGCCATTTGGTCTATGCGCTGGCCGGCAGCCAGTACGACTTCGGCCCCTGGGGCGAGAAGTGGTTCTACGAGTACCTCAAGGACGTGCGCACCTACGCGCTCTTCCTCGTGACCTTGCTGGGCTACCGGCTTTTCATGCTGCGGCTGCAGGGCGAGGCGCGCGTGCTCGATGCGCCGGAGGGTGCGGCCGAGCCCGCGCCGCCCGCGCCCGAGGCGGCGCCGCAGCGCCCCGAGCGCTTCCTGGTGCGCAAGCTCAGGCGCGAGTTCCTGATCGCGGCCAGCGACATCGACTGGCTGCAGGCCCAGGGCAACTACGTCGGCCTGCGCGTCAACGGGCATGACTACCTGCTGCGCGCCACGCTGACCGACTTCCTGGCCCAGCTCGATCCGGCCCGCTATGCGCGCGTGCACCGCAGCTACGCGGCCAACCTGGACCGGGTGGCCGAGATCGAGCCGCTCGACGGCGGCGACGCCCGGCTGCACATGCGCGACGGCACGCAGATCCCCTGCAGCCGGCGCTACCGCGACGCGCTGCGGGCCTGAGCTTCGGGCCCGCGGCGACAATCGCAGGCCTTCCCGCAGCAAGAGAAAGAACATTCCCGATGGCCATCCAGTGGTTCCCCGGTCACATGCACTTGACCCAGAAGGCCATCGCCGAACGGATCAAGGACATCGACGTCGTCATCGAGCTGCTCGATGCGCGCCTGCCGGGCTCCAGCGCCAACCCGATGCTGGCCGAACTCACCGGCCACAAGCCGGGCCTCAAGGTGCTCAACAAGCAGGACCTGGCCGATCCCGAACGCACCGCGCTCTGGCTGGCCCACTACAACGCGCAGCCGGCCACGCGCGCGATCGGCCTCGATGCCAGCCAGACCGCGCCGGCGCGGCAACTGATCGACGCCTGCCACGAACTCGCGCCGAACCGCGGCGGCATGGCCAAGCCGATGCGCGTGCTGATCTGCGGCATTCCCAACGTCGGCAAATCCACGCTGATCAACACGCTGACCGGCAGCCGCAAGGCCAAGACCGGCGACGAGGCCGGCATCACCAAGCTCGAGCAGCGCATCGTGCTGGCCGACGACTTCTATCTTTGGGACACGCCCGGCATGCTGTGGCCGCGCATCATCGTGGCCAAGAGCGGCTACAACCTGGCCGCCAGCGGCGCCATCGGCCGCAATGCCTTCGACGAGGAAGAGGTGGCCCTGGAACTGCTCGGCTACCTGAAGCGCGACTACGCGGGCCTGGTCGAGGCGCGCTTCAAGCTCGAATCGATCGAGGGCTTCCGCGACGAGCAGGTGCTCGAAGCCATCGGCCGCAAGCGCGGCGCGCTGCTCGGCCGCGGCCGCGTGAACCTGCAGAAGGCGGCCGAGGTCGTGATGCACGAATTCCGCAGCGGCAACATGGGCCGCATCACGCTGGAGACGCCGCAGGAGTTTGCCGGGTGGCTCGCGGCGGGGCAGTTGCTGGATGCGGAGCGCCGGGCGAAGAAGGAAGCGCGCTCGCGCAAGAAGCGCCCTCCCGAGCAGGAAGACAGCCCGCCCGAGAGGCCCTAGCTGCTAGTCGAATTCGATCTGCGCTTCCTGTGCGATGTAGCGCACGTAGTAGAAATCGCGGATTGCGCTCACCCGATCGTCCTGCCAGCTCAA
The DNA here is from genome assembly GCF_964253805.1 of Variovorax sp. LjRoot175. Classification (NCBI taxonomy): domain Bacteria; kingdom Pseudomonadati; phylum Pseudomonadota; class Betaproteobacteria; order Burkholderiales; family Comamonadaceae; genus Variovorax; species Variovorax sp. LjRoot175. The sequence continues at coordinate 1,893,607 of NZ_CAXURY020000001.1, forward strand.
TTCGATGAAGTAGTTCGGCCGCGCCGCGCCCGGCGGGGAGAAAACCGCCAGCACCTCGCGGCCGTCGAGCCAGCCCGGCACCAGGTGCCAGTCGGGGAGCTTGGCGTAGTTGCCGAAGTAGGGCGCCACGTCGCGCCGGCCTGCCGCCTTGCGCCGCGACACCAGGTCGAGCCGCACTTCGTCGGCGAGCATGGCGCGCACGCCGTCCCAGTCATGGGCGTTGAACAGGCTTGCATAGCGCACCAGCGCCGGCTGGAAGGCGCGCGCCGGCGTTGGCGGCGGCGCGACTTCGGACAGCTCGCGCAGCAGCACGCGCCCGCGGTGCAACGCGGCCTTGACGGCCGGCACGCTCAGTTCGAGTTCGCTGGCGATCTCCTCCAACGAATGGTCCAGCACGTCCTTGAGGATCACGCAGCCGCGCTGCGCCGGCGCGAGCTGAAGAAAGAGAGAGAGGGCGGCATGCACGGCCTGATGCCGCGCCAGCGCCTGGTCGGGCTCGCGCGCCTCGTCGTCCGCGATCTCGGATGCTGCGTCGAGGGGCTCGGTCTTCAGGTACGCATCGTGCCGCCAGCGGTCGACCGCCCGGTTGTGGGCGATGCGAAAAAGCCATGGGCGCAGCGGCGGCAGCTCCTTCAGTTCCGACAGCTGGTAGTAGGCGCGTGCCAGCGTGTCCTGGACCACGTCTTCGCCGTCGGCGACCGAGCCGGTCATGCGCGTGCAGTAGCGATGCAGCTCGGGCCGCACCTCGTCGACGAGCGCCAGGAACTGCCGGCGCGCCTCTTCCAGCGTGCCGAGGATCGCGTCGTGCGTGTCACTTGCCGAAGAAGCCATAGGACCCGATCTCCTCCAGTTCCGTCGTGACCGGCGGCGTCTCGCAGCGCTCGCGGATCTCCGCCGTGAAGGCCTTGAAGGCGGGAAGCGCCGTCAAGGCATTGGCACCGTCCGCGGCCTCATGTGAAACGAGGTGGACGAAGCTCACGCCATCCGCCAGCTTGAAGGTGGCGTAGTGCAGGCCAGGCGGTCGGGCCTGATGGAGCGCTTCGTACACCGCGCGGACGTAGCTTTCATTCTCGGCCACCCGGTCGGCCTTCACCTTGTATTGCACCATGCGTTTCATGATCGGAGTTCTTTCTCCGGCAAAGGCCGGAACAGCTTGTTCTCTGTCGGGAGCCACCAGGCCGCGAACGCGGCCAGCAGCGAAAGCGCGGCAGCAACGCCCATCGCCTGCGTGAAGCCCAGGCTGAAAGCCGGCGGCGAGGCCAGGCTGCCGGCGCGGGCAAACACCTCGACCAGGAGCGCGATGCCGAACATTCCGCCCAGGTAGCGAAACATGTTGAAGGTGCCGGAGGCCTTGCCGATCTCCACGGGCGCCACCGCGCTCAGCACTGCGTTCTGGGCCGCGGGCATGGCCATCGAGACGCCGGCACCGCCGACGATCAGCGGCAGGACGAGCTGGGCATAGGGAAGATCGGGCGCCGCGATCAGCGCGATCCAGGCGCTGCCGATGGCCTGCAGCAGCACGCCGCAGACGACCAGCGGCCGTTCGCCGAAGCGGTTGACCAGGCTGCCCGCCAGGGGCGCGACCACGAACAGCGTGGCCGTCCATGGCAAGAGCCGCAGCCCCGCGCCGAGCGGGCCCGCGCCCTGCGACTGCAGAAACTGCGGCAGGAAGAACACCGTGCCGTACATCGGCGCGTAGAAAAGAACGCTGGCCGCAATGCCGGATGAGAAGCCGCGCGAGCGGAACAGCGAGAGCGGCAGCAGCGGCGCAACTGCGCGCCGCTCCCAGGCCAGGAAGCCGATCGCCAGCAGCAGGCCGGCCGCCAGCGCCCCGGCCACTTCGAAGCTGGCCCAGGCGGCCTCGTGCCCGCGCGTCAGTCCCCACACCGCGCCCAGGATCGCGCCGGTGGCGAGCAGCACGCCCGGAAGGTCGAGCGCGGCGGCCGGCCCGCGGCTCTCCGGGATGCGGCGCAGCATGAGCGGAGCGACGACCAGCCCGATCGGAACGTTGATCCAGAAGATCCATCGCCAGTCAAGGCCTTCGGCCACTGCGCCGCCCGCGGCCGGCCCGACGATCAGGGCCAGCCCGGTGACGCCGCTGAAGATGCCGAGCGCCCGGGCCCGCGTCTCCTTGGGAACGGCCGCGCTCAAGAGCGCCATCGCCAGCGGCATCGCCAGTGCCGCGCCGACCCCTTGCAGGGCGCGCGCGGCGATCAGCCAGGCGACGCTGCCCGCCATCGCACAGCCGACCGAGGCGAGGACGAAGATTGCGAGGCCCGCGGCCAGCATGCGCCGGCGCCCGAAGCGATCGCCGAGCGCCGCACCGCTCATGAGCAGCACGGCGAAGCTCAGGTTGTAGGCATTGACGGTCCATTCCAGCGCTTCGATCGGTGCGCCGAAATCCTTGCCGATCGCGCTCAGGGCGGTCGTGACCACCAGCGCGTCGAGCGCGATCATGAAAGAGGTCAGCGAGGCCAGCGCGAGAACCCAGCGCGGGGAGGGGGCCACGTGAAATGTCGGGTCGTAGGTCATACGACGAGGACGAACGGGGCGCGGGAAAGGATGCGGTGCGAGGAATCCAATGAAGCGCAAAGCCGTTCTTTACGCTTCAAATTTGAAGCGCAAATGGATAAGATGCGCTTCATGTGGATCTGGCAGGCCGCCGATTGGCCTCATTTCAAGTTCGACGCGCAGGCGCTGCAGCCGGCGCTGGCCGCGGCTCGCGTTGCGCAAGGACGGATGCTCGGCGTAGCGAGCGGCCTTCAACTGGTCGATCTGGGCGAACTGCAGCTCACCGAATGGGCGCAGGAAGCCGTCGCCACCGCGCAGATCGAGGGCGAAATGCTGCAGATCAATTCGGTGCGCGCGTCGGCCGCGCGCCGTCTGGGCTTGACGCAGAGCAGTCGCGCGCGGCTGACCCAGCGCGAACCCCGTGCCGAAGCCACGCTGGATGTGATCGAGGCCGCGGTCGCGCAATGGCAGCAGCCACTGACCGAGGCCAGCCTTTTCGATTGGCATGCTGCGCTGTTCCCCAACGGCCGTAGCGGCATCACGCGCATCGTGACGGGTGCCTACCGCACGCACCCCGAGCCCATGCAGATCGTCACGCCGAGGCTGGGTAAGCCGGACACGGTGCACTACGAGGCGCCGGCCTCGCGCGATGTGCCGTCGCAGATGCGCCTGCTGGTGGACTGGTTCAACAATGCGGAGCTTCGCGCCGGCATGGACGGCATCGTGCGTGCCGCGCTGGCGCATCTCTGGTTCGAAACCATCCATCCCTTCGAGGACGGCAACGGCCGCATCGGCCGGGCGCTGAGCGATCTGGCGTTGGCGCAGGACACGCGCAGCAGCCAGCGCCTGTTCAGCCTCTCCCAGCAGATCTGGCTCGACCGCCAGGGCTACTACGCGCATCTTCACAGTGCATCCTGCCAAACGCAGATGGACGTCACATCCTGGGTACTGTGGTTCGTGGGGTGCGTCGAACAGGCATGTCTTGCCACGCTGAGCCAGATGCAGACCGCAGCCGACAAGAGCGCGTTCCGGCTCGGCATCCAGGCGGCTCACCCTGCACTTACGCCCAGCCAGCGCAAGATGCTGAACAAGCTCTTCGACACCCAGCCCGCAGGCTTTGCGGGCGGCATGAGCACGGAGAAGTACGTCGCGATCACCGGCGTATCGCGTGCCACCGCCTACCGCGAACTCACGCGGCTTGCCGAATGGGGGCTGCTTGCGCGAACAGGGCAGGGGCGAGGCACGCGCTACGCACTGGTGCCCGGCGACGCCTAGTCTCACGTCCACAGGCCTCGGAACATGCGCACAGTGCGGTCGCCAGCGGGAAAATCCCGGGCGCGGCGCCATGCCGCCAAGTCAAGATGCAAACTCATCCTTCACTCCAGCCGGAGCCTACCCATGCACTACGTCCTCGCGCGCATCACCGTCAAACCTGAGGTCGTCGAACTCGCCAAGGGCATCCTCGTCGACCTGGCGACCAAGTCGCGACAGGAACCGGGTTGCATGGGCTATGAGCTCTACCAGCAGGCCGAGGCGCCGCACGTGTTCCAGACTGTCGAGCAGTGGCAGGCCAAGGCGCATGCCGATGCGCACATGGCGACCGTGCACGTGGGCGCGGCGATCGCGGCCGCGGGGCCGCTGTTTGCGGCGGCGCCGGAGATCGTGGCCTACAGCAGGTTGGTCTAGGGTCTGAAGATCCTGGCGAGCAGGGCCTCGAAGGTTGCCTCGGCATTGGCCAGCGCGGCCTGCTGCTGGAGCGAGATCGAGTGCAGGGCCGTCGCATGTTCGGCAAATGCCTGCTGATGCGCGAGCGGCGCAACCATGATCGGCAGCGTACGGAGCCTTTCCTTCGAGATGTTGAGCATCGACGCGGCCGTTCCGCTGGCCATCAATCGAAGCCGTCTTCGGATGGCCGGCGCCGTCAGCAGCGCCCACAGGTAGAGCGGATGCACGCCCGATTCGGGCCGCAGGCAGAGGCGGAAGATCAGGTCGGGCAGGAGGATGCGGCCCTGGGTGTCCCAGACATAGGCCGGCGTGCCCACGAGCTCCAGCGTGTTCTTGCGGCTGAGCAGGAGATCGCCGCGCCGGACCTCGCAGCGCGCATCGGGCACTTCCTTGTCGGGCAGGGTCTTGTGGTCCGACTCGTTGTAGGCGGCATGCTTCAGCGCGCTCAGGCGCAGCACGCCCCATTCGTCGGGCGCCTTCGGCCGGTCGTGGCAGCGCGGGCTCTTGCCGCTGTCGATGCGCTCGAGCACATCGCCCAGCGTCGCCACCGGCCAACTCTTGGGATTGGCGGTGGCGTCGCCGAACATGTCGGCGTGGATGGCGAGGATCAGCTGCTCGGTCTTCTTGCGCGCTTCGCGCCGAAGCCGGACGATGCCTTCCGCGCAGGACAGCACGTCGACCATGCGGCGCTGCTCGGCCAGCGCGGGCACCAGAATGGCAGCGCCCGCCATGAAGGCCGCGGGCACGCGCTGCTGGCCGGCGGTGCCGGTGAAGCTTCTGCGCGCCTCGCGCCGAAAGCGCTGCTGGCGCACGAAGTAGTAGAGCCACTCGGGCAGAACGGATTCTTTCGCGCGCAGCACGTGGAACTCGGTGGAACCGAAGCCGCGTCCACCGGCCAGGCCGCGCGCGATGGCGGCCTTGCCGTTCTCCATGCACGGCGTGATCTTGGCGAACAGCACATCGTCCTCGGCGAAGGGGGTATAGCCCTTCTTCACTTCGGCGAAGCGGCGCGTCAGGCGCTGCTCGATGGTGCCGGAAGTCTCGTTCACCGCGGCCATCGGGACGAAGCCGACTTCACTGTCTTCCTGCAGGTCGTGCGACTTCGGCAACCTCGGGTTGATGTCGCAGACCTCGCCGAGCAGCGCGATGCGGGCCGCCGGCATCATGGAATGCGCTCCGCCAGCGCGGCGCGCAGCGCCTCGATCTCTTCCACGATCTCGGCCTCGATCGCCGCCAGTTCGCCGAGCAGCTCGCGCGGATCCTGGTGCTCGACCTGCGCCTGGCTCATCGGCCGGTAGCGGCTGGCCGACAGGTTGAAGTCGTTGGCGCGCAACGCGGCCGCATCGGCGAACCACCATTTCTCGGTCCACTCGGCGTCCGCATCGCGCGCCTGCCAGCGCGCCCAGGCTGCATCGCGACGCGCGTAGGCCTGCGACAGCGCGGGCAGGTCGTCGGCTTCGATGGGCGTGTCGTGGTTGGCGTCGAGCCGGTAGCCGTCGTCGTCGGCATGCAGGAACTGCACGCGCCCGGTGCGCCCGCCGCGGCGGAAGAACAACACCGAGGTCTTGACGCCCGAGTAGGGCTGGAACACGCCGCTGGGCAGGCTCAGCACGGCCTCGACACGATGCTGCTCGATCAGCTGGCGGCGCAGCTCGCGGTGTGCGAGCGTGGAGCCGAAGAGCACGCCCTCCGGCACCACCACCGCGGCCCGGCCGTCGGGGCGCAGGCTGTCGAGCATGTACTTGAGGAACAGCAGCTCGGTGGCGCTGGTGCTGCCGATCTTCACCTCGTCGACGATGCGGTCCTTGTCGACCCGGCCCGAGAAGGGCGGGTTCGCCAGCACCACGTGGAAGCCTTCGGCCGGCAGGCCCAGTGCGGCCTTGAAGCCGGCGTCGAGCGAGGTGGTCAGCACGTTGCGCTGCAGGATGCGCACATGGGCCAGGCCGCGCAGCGTGAGGTTCATGGTCGCCAGCCGCACCATCTTCGGGTCGACGTCGTTGCCGAAGAAGGTGGCGGTCTGCAGCGTGGAAAGCTGGTCGGCCGAGAGCTTGTCGCCCAGGCCGCGCAGGTGCGTCTTGCCGTCGAGCTCGGCCTCCGCGATGCCGCCGGGCGAGGAGTTCGCGAGCCGGATCTGGTTGTAGGCCACCACCAGAAAGCCCGCGGTGCCGGCGGCGGGGTCGTAGACCGTCTCGCCGACCTGCGGATCGACCATCTCGACGATGGTTCGGATGATGTGGCGCGGCGTACGGAACTGGCCCAGCTCACCGGCCTGCTTCATCTGGCGCAGCACGTGCTCGAACAGATCGCCCTTGGTGTCGGCATCGGCCTGGTCGAGCCGCAGGCCGTCCACCAGGCGGATGACCTGCGTCAGCACCGTGGGATCGTCGATGCCCAGGCGCGCGCCGCGCATGAAATCGTAGGCCGAGGCTTCGCCGATCTCGGCGAAGAAGGGAAACACCTCGTCGCGCACGAAGCGCACCAGCGCCTCGCCCGACAGCTCGCGCGACCAGAGCGACCAGCGAAAGCGGTTGCGCGGAACGGTCGGCTCGCCGGTGTGCAGCACGGTGGCGGCCAGGTGGCCTTCGCGCGCGGCCGGCACGAAGGCATTCAAGGGATTTCGGAGCTCCCACTCGCCATCGAACAGGCTGATGGGGCGCGTCTTCAGCATGCGGGCGCGTGCCTTGGCCTCGGCGTCGATGCCCTCGACGAGATAGAAGAAGAACAGGAAGGACAGCTGCTCGGCGTTGTTGACCGGGTCCGGGTAGCCACCGCCAAAAAGGTAATCGCGAATCTGGTCGATGGACCGTCGCATGTCGGCAGTCAGGGGCATGAGGGCAAGGCGCTCGAAGAATTTGTGTTTGTGGGTCGCGAGTCTACGAGGCAATTGGGAGGGGGTTGACGGCCTCCACCGTGGCGGCGCGGCTGTAGCAAACTCAGGGACCTCTCAAGAACACCCCGCCATGCCTCCCATCCCGCCCCAGCTCGAAGTCACCCAGCCCGATCTTTCCGCCTACCGCCAAGGCAACACCGGCGTCGACTATGTCCACCGCTTCGAATCCGGCAAGCCCGGCCCGCATGTGCTGATCAACGCGCTGACCCACGGCAACGAGATCTGCGGCATGGCGGCCGCCACCCATCTGCTCGACAGCGGCGTGCGCCCGAAGACCGGCACGCTCACGGTGAGCTTCGCCCACGTGGAGGCCTACAACGCCTTCGACCCGGACCAGCCCTTCGAAAACCGCCAGCTCGTCCACAACCTGAACCGCATCTGGTCCGACGAGTGGCTGGACGGCCCCGAGGACAGCCCCGAGCTGCGCCGCGCCCGCGAACTGCGGCCCGTCGTGGCTGCGGCCGACCACATCCTCGACATCCACTCGACCAGCCAGCCCGTGGCGCCCTTCTGGGTCTACCCGGCCTTCGCGCGCAACACCGCGGTGGCGCTGGCGATCGGACGCCCCGCGATCCACCTGCTCATGCCCAAGGGCCTCGGCTCGGGCACGCCGCTGATCCAGCATGGCCGCCACGGCGAGGAGGAGAGCCCGGCCGGCGCAGCCATGGTGGTCGAGTGCGGCCAGCACTTCCTGCAGGCCACGGCCGACTTGGCCACCGCAGTGAGCCTGGATTTTCTGGCCCATTTCGGCCTGATCGAGCGCGACCCGGCCACGCCGGCGCCCGGACCGCAGCAGCGCTTTGAGCTGCTGGAAACGCGGATGGTCAAGACCGAGGAGTTCCGCTTCGTGCGGCCGCTGCTCGGCTTCGAGGTGTTCGCCAAGGGCGAGCTGATCGCGACCGATGGGGCGGAGGAGATTCGGGCGCTCTGCGAGGACTGCACCGTGCTCATGCCGGCGCGTGTGCCGATCGTGGGGCGAGAGGCGGTGTACCTGACGCGGCCGCTCTAGACCCCGGCGACCGGCTACTTGCCCCAGCTGTCCTTCATGCCGGCCGCGCGATTGAACACGAGCCCGTTGCCCTGGTGCGTGTCCAGCACGAAGTAGCCGTGCCGTTCGAACTGGAAGCCAGCGCCGCCGGCGGGCTTGGCCAGCGCGGGCTCGACATAAGCGCTGGCCGTGATCAGGCTCGTGGCGTTGAGGTCTTCCTCCAGTTCGCCGCCGCCCGGCTGGGGCGCAGCGAAAAGGCGTTCGTAGAGCCGCACCTCGGCCGGCACCGCATCGGCCGCCGCCACCCAGGTGATGTTTCCCTTCACCTTGATCGCATCCGCGCCGGGCGTTCCGCTCTTGGTGTCCGGCACCAGCCTGGCCTGCACTTCGACGAGCTTGCCGTCCGCGTCCCGCGTGCCGCCGGTGCATTCGATGACGTGGCCGTACTTGAGCCGCACCTTGTTGCCCGGGAACAGGCGGAAAAAGCCCTTGGGCTGCACGTCCTCGTAGTCGGTGCGCTCGATCCAGACCTCGCGGCCCAGCTTGAAGCTGCGCTTGCCCATCTCGGGGTGGTGCGGATGCACGGGGGCCGTGCATTCGTCCAAAAAGCCGGCGCCCATCAGCTCGTCCCAGTTGGTGATGACCAGCTTGACCGGGTCGAGCACGGCCATGGCGCGCGGGGCGATCGGGTCGAGGGTGTCGCGCAGCGCGGCTTCGAGGCTGGCGTAGTCGATCCAGCCGCCGGACTTGGTGACGCCCGAGCGTTCGCAGAAAAGCTTGAGTGCCTCGGGCGTGTAGCCGCGGCGGCGCAGGCCGGCCAGGGTCGGCATGCGGGGGTCGTCCCAGCCGTCGACATGGCCTTCTTCCACCAATTGGCGCAGCTTGCGCTTGCTGGTGATCACGTGGGTCACGTTGAGGCGCGCGAACTCGTACTGGCGCGGGTGCGGCGTGGCGATCAGGCCGCCTTCGGCCAGGCGGTCGAGCAGCCAGTCGTAGAAGGGGCGCTGATCTTCGAATTCCAGCGTGCAGATGCTGTGCGTGATCTGCTCCAGCGCGTCCTCGATCGGGTGCGCGAAGGTGTACATCGGGTAGATGCACCAGGTGTCGCCGGTGTTGTGGTGCGTCGCGCGGCGGATGCGGTAGAGCGCCGGGTCGCGCATGTTGATGTTGGCGCTTCCCATGTCGATCTTGGCGCGCAGCACGGCGGCGCCGTCGGCGAGCTGGCCGTCGCGCATGGCGCGGAAGCGCTCGAGGTTCTGCTCGGGCGTGCGGCTGCGGAAGGGGCTGTCGGTGCCCGGGGTGTTGAAGTCGCCGCGGGTGGCGCGGATTTCCTCGGCGCTCTGCTCGTCGACGTAGGCCAGGCCGGCGCCGATCAGGTACTCGGCCGCGCGGTACATGAAGTCGAAGTAGTTGCTCGCGAAGTAGACGTGCTCGTTGGGCGCGCCGAGCCGGGCCGGATCGTCGGCCAGCACAGTGTCGTATCCGAGCCACTTCACGGCGTCGCGGATGGCGTCGACGTACTCCTGCTCTTCCTTCTCGGGGTTGGTGTCGTCGAAGCGCAGATGGCACACGCCGCCGTATTCCCTGGCCAGCTCGAAGTTGAGCCAGATGCTCTTGGCGTGGCCGATGTGCAGATAGCCGTTGGGCTCGGGCGGGAAGCGCAGGCGCACCCGGGCCGGGTCCTGCATGCCCTGGGCATGGTGCGCCGCATCGCCGGGAGAACCGCCCCATTGGCGGCCGGCATAGTGGCCCTGTTCGAGGTCGTTTTCGATGACGTGGCGCAGGAAATTGCTCGGTTTGGCGGTATCGTGGTCGGCAGGGGAAGTCATCCGTTCATTCTAGGTGGGCCCCTCGCGGCGTTACCTTTTGCAACTTTCTTCACCCAGCGATGTGAACGGAGTTCACAGTTGGCGCGTTCAATACAGGCATGGGCGATTTGCGCCCTCCCAACAAGGAGTCCCACAAAATGAGCCTCACTCGTTCCACTTTCTTCAAATGGGCTGCCGCCGGTGCGGTCGCAGCGGGCGCATTGTTCACGGCGGCCTCGGCCAATGCTCGCGGCGACGTGAGCTGGTCGGTCGGCATCAGCGCACCCGGTGTGGCAGTCGGCGTGGCGGCTCCGCCGGTGTACTACGCGCCGCCGCCGGTCTACTACCGTCCGGCTCCCGTGTACTACGCGCCGCCGCCGCCGGTCTACTACCGTCCGGCCCCCGTGTACTACGGCCCGCCGGCCCCGGTTTACTACCGGCAGCCGTATGGCTACTACCGTCATCACTACTATCGCGGCCACGGCCACGGCCACGGCCATGGCCATGGTCACGGCCACTGGCGCTGAGCGCAGACAGATACGATTGCCTGCTGTCACATGAAAAAACCGGCCTCAGGGCCGGTTTTTTCATGGGTGCCTTCTTTTCACATGGCGCGAAACAGGTGGGCATAGAGGCGGCTGACGGGGATTTTTTCCCGGCGGCCACGCAGGGCCAGATGCAGCTTGCCGGCCTCGTCGCGGTGCACCGATTCGATGGCTTCGCTGCGCACCACCATGGCGCGGTGCACCTGCCAGAAGGCGCCGGCGTCGAGCTGCGGCAGCAACTGCTTGAGCGGCGTGCGGATCAGGTATTCGTGGCTGGCGGTCAGCACGCGCACGTACTTGTCGGCCGCCTCGAAGTACTGCACCTCGTCGATCGGGACCATGCGCACCGTGTTCCCGGAGGTGCCAGCCTCGCTGGCGGCGATCAGCTTGAGGGGCATCGCGCCCGCCGGAACCGCGGCCGCGCCGCCGGCCGTCGCCAGCAGCTTGCGCCATTGCGAGAGGGTGCTGGCCAGCGCGTCGTCGGCCGGTACCGCGGGGGAATTGCGAAGTTCCAGCGCGTCCTTCAGGCGCGCGACGGTGCGCTGCAGGCGTTCGGTCTGCACCGGCTTCAGCACGTAGTCGATGGCCTGGGCGTCGAAGGCGCGTGCCGCGTACTCGTCGTAGGCGGTCACGAACACCAGCTGCGGCATCGGTGCCTCGTCGGCGGGCCAGGCATCGGCCAGTTCGGCGGCGGCGGCTAGGCCGTCCTGGCCCGGCATGCGGATGTCGAAGAACAGCACCTGCGGCAGCAGGCGCAGCGCCTCACGCACCGCGCTCTGGCCGTCGCCCACGGTGGCGAGCACCTGCAGTTCGGGCCAGGCGGCGGCGAGTTCGGCACGCAGGGCCTGGGCCAGCAGCGGTTCGTCTTCGGCGATGAGGGCGGTGGGTTTCATGCAGGCAAGGGAAGGGTGATGGTGGCGCGGGTGCCGCCGGCTGGACCCGCGCTCAGGTCCAGCGAGCTTTGCGGGCCATACACGGTGGCGAGCCGCTCGCGCACCTGCGCGAGGCCGAAGCCGCCATCTTCGGAGGGCGGCCGGGTGTTGTCGATGCCCACGCCGGTATCACACACGTCGATGAGGAGATTCCGGCCTTCGCGCCGCGCGCCGACCGCGATCTCGCCGCCTCCCACTTTGGGCTCGAGGCCGTGCCGGATGGCGTTTTCGACCAGCGGCTGCAGCAAGAGCGGCGGCACCGGCACCTCGCGCAGGTCCTCGGGCAGATCGAGCCTGTAGGCGAGCCGTGCGCCCATGCGCACCGACATCAGTTCGAGGTAGTCGCGCAGGCGCTGGAACTCGGCCGCCAGCGGATGCGCGAGCGCGCGCGAGCCGCTGAGCGTCACGCGCAGGTAGCTGTTGAGGCTGTCGAGCATGGCCACGGCGCGCGGCGGATCGGTGGCGATCAGCACGCGCAGGTTGGCCAAGGTGTTGAAGAGCATGTGCGGCTCGAGCTGCGTTTCGATCAGCTTGAGCCGCGCATCGGTGGCGTCGCGTTCGGCGAGGGCGATCTGCCCCTGGAGGTACTTGGCCTTGCCGCGGCTGTAGTAGTAGTAGCAGATCGCGATGGTCGCGACCAGCGTGATCATCAGCGTCGAGACCAGCCTGTCCGGCGAGAAGGTCCGGAACTCCAGCATCGGCTTGCCGGTCCAGGCATCGCCGATCGCGTTGCCGCCCAGAAAGCCGATCACGACGCCCGTGAGGACCAGCAGGATGCCCGGCAGGCCGAGCGGCCAAGGCTTGTCGCTGCGCCCGGCCAGCAGCAGGCGGCCGATGTCGATCACCAGCCAGCTGATCATCCCGATCGAGAACGAATAGATGAGCTGCGACACCCATCCGCCGCGGCCCGAAATGGCCAGCACCACCGCGATGACGCAGGAGAACACCGCGGTGGTTACGCCGTGCCGCAGCAGGTCCTTGAGATTCCCCGGTGTGAAGCTGCGCGTCAGCGCGTCGATCACCGGCGGTCTCCGCCGCGCAGCGCCTTGCGTTCGCGTTCGAGCAAACGGTCGTAGAGATTGCCGCCCGGGGCGACGAAGAACACCACCGCGCCGTGGATCAGGAGGCCCAGGCCCCAGCCGAGCAGCGGGTACATGGCCCAGTCCTGCCCGCGCGAGGTGGCCAGGAGCACGAGGAACAGGTTGACCAGCAGGTAGACGGTGGCATGGATGTACCAGCCCATCTTGGCGCCAGCACGGCGGCGGGCGAGCCGTTCCTGCGGATCATGGTTGGAGGAGTCGTCGTTCATGGTGTCGCCTCTTTGAAAGACAAGAAGATTCTGGCCGATCCTAGGCGCCTGCCGCCGGCAGTTCGGCCTGCGCGCGGTCGTTGCGAAGCGCCAGGGTCCACATCCGCAGCGCACGGGCTGCGAAGATGCCGCTCCCGCCGCCATAGAGCGCGCTGATGCCGAGCGCGAAAGCCGCCTGCTGCTTGAGTTCGGGATGCATCGCGAGCAGCACGCCGACCGCGTACTTGGTGAAGAAGATGCCCATCATGAGCGCCAGCGGCACCGCACTGCCGGCGACCTGAAACCGGCGCGCCGCGGCGTCGTAGCGCGTGCCGGCGGGCAGCGGCCTCTGCAGCACGGTCCAGAGCATCAGCGCCGCCGCCCCGGCCCAGGCCATGAGCGCCATCGGCGAATCGCCGAAGCCGGAAAGAACGCCGTAGACCGACAAAGCGGTCATGGCGATCGGCATGAGGGCGATGCGCGTCAGGCTCACGCCACCGGCGAACAATTGCTTGGCGCCGAGCCACACGAGCATGGCGAAAAGCGCGAACACCCAGCGGGGGGTATGGGCCAGGATCTGGGCGAGCATCAGCATGTCGTTTCTCCGGGAAGTGGGGTCGGAAGTCGTCGATGGAGCGGACTGTGCCGGCCGGCCGCGGCGCCCGCCACGCCCTTGCGACGAAGCGCATCCGGACGGCGCGAGTTGCAATCCGTCGGCGCCGGATGCATAGGTCAACGCCGGCTTTACCGCGGCTTTACGGTTCGTAAGGACGGAGCGCTACGATTCGGCGCTCCACTCAGGGCTGCCTCCGTACTGCCCCTTTTTCGTCCGATGTCTTCCCCCACCCCCGAGCCTCCTGACGCCATCCCCGCCGGCCAACCCGTTCCCCGGCCGCCATCGCGCCGCCGGCTCTGGCTGGGCAGCCTGGCCGCACTGGTGCTGGTCCTGGCCCTGGGCGGCGGTGCCTGGTATCTGATCAAGCGCTCGAACGAACCGGCCGCCGGCCGTGGCGGCTTCGGCGGCGCGAGCTCTACCGTTGGCCACACGGCTGCGCGCCGGGCCGAACTGCCGGTGACCATCGAGGCGCTGGGCACGGTGACGCCGCTGGCGACCATCACCCTCAAGCCGCAAGTCGGCGGCGTGCTCACCGAGGTGCTCTACACCGAGGGCCAGACCGTCACCAAGGGCCAGCTGCTGGCGCGCATCGATCCGCGCCCCTACGAGCAGGCGCTGATGCAGGCCCAGGGCACGCGCGTGCGCGACGAGGCGCAGCTCGAGGCCGCGCGCGTGACGCTGGCGCGCTACCGCACGCTGCTCACCCAGGATTCGATCGCGCGGCAGGACGTCGACACCCAGGCCGCGCTGGTCAAGCAACTCGAAGGCACCGTGACCACCGACCGCGCGTCCGAGGCTGCCGCCAGGCTCAACCTCGACTACACGCGCATCACCGCGCCGGTGGCCGGGCGCATCGGCCTGCGCACGGTCGACCTCGGCAACACGGTCACGGCCAATGCGAGCACCGGCATCGCGGTGATCACGCAGATGAACCCGATCGACGTGCAGTTCGCGGTGCCGCAGGACCGCCTGCCAGACATCCAGGCCCAGCTCGCCAAGGGTGTGCCGCTCACGGTCAAGGCGCTGGACCGCACGCGCAGCGCGACGCTCGACACCGGCACCTTCTCCACGCTCGACAACGTGGTCGACACCAGCACCGGCACCGTGAAGGGCAAGGCGCGCTTCGGCAATGCCGCCGTCACGCTGTTCCCGAGCCAGTTCGTCAATATCCAGATGACGCTGCGCACCGTGAACGCGATCGTGGTGCCGGTGACGGCGGTGCGCACGGGGCCCAACGGCAACTACGTGTACGTGATCAACGAAGACCGCACGGTTTCGATGCGCGCCGTCAAGCGCGGCGAGTCCACGGTCGACGTGGTGGCGATCACCGAAGGCCTCGAGGCCGGCGAGAACGTCGTGACCGAAGGTGGCGACCGCATCAAGGACGGCGCCCGCGTGCAGCTCCAGGGCGACAAGCCGGTGACCGGCCCGCGCCCCGGCGCTTCCGGCCCTAGAGGCCCGCGCGGCGAAGGCAGGCGCCAGCGGCCCGCGTCACCCTGAACGAGGTGCTCTGAATGAGCCCTTCACGTCCTTTCATCGAGCGGCCGGTGGCGACCGCGCTCCTCATGGTCGCGATCGTGCTCGCTGGCCTGGTGGGCTTCCGCTTCCTGCCGCTGGCAGCCCTGCCGCAGGTCGACTACCCGACCATCCAGGTGCAGACGCTCTACCCGGGCGCCAGCCCCGAGGTGATGAGCCGCACCGTCACCGCGCCGCTGGAGCGCCAGTTCGGCCAGATGGCGGGGCTCGATCGCATGAGCTCCACCAGCTCGGCCGGCGTGTCCATCGTCACGCTGCAGTTCGCGCTCGACCAGACGCTCGACGTCGCCGAGCAGCAGGTGCAGGCCGCCATCAACGCCGGTGGCTCGCTGCTGCCGGCAGATCTGCCGGCGCCGCCGGTCTACGCCAAGGTCAACCCGGCCGACGCGCCGATCCTCACGCTGGCCGTGAGCTCCGAAACCATGCCGCTGACCGAGGTGCAGAACCTCGTGAACACGCGGCTGGCGCAGAAGATCAGCCAGGTGAGCGGCGTCGGGCTGGTCTCGCTCTCGGGCGGGCAGCGGCCCGCGGTGCGCATCCAGGCCGACACCAATGCGCTGGCCTCGGTCGGCATCGGGCTGGACACGCTGCGCACCGCGATCGCGGCGGCCAATGCCAACAGTGCCAAGGGCAGCTTCGACGGCCCGAAGCGCGCCTACACCATCAACGCCAACGACCAGCTGGTGGCGGCGGCCGATTACAAGAACCTGATCGTGGCCTGGAAGAACGGCGCGCCGGTGCGCATGAGCGACGTCGCGCGCGTGGTCGACGGCGCCGAGAACACGCAGCTCGGCGCGTGGGCCGCGCAGCGCAGCGAGAAAGCGAAGGACGACAACAGCACGGCGGCGCTGTACCCCGCCATCATCCTCAACGTGCAGCGCCAGCCGGGCGCCAACGTGATCGGCACGGTCGACGCGATCAAGAAGCAGCTGCCCGATCTCGAAGCCTCGCTGCCCGGTTCGCTCAAGGTCGAGGTGCTGAGCGACCGCACCACCGGCATCCGCGCCTCGGTGCACCACGTGCAGCTCGAGCTGGCGCTGGCGGTGGTGCTGGTGGTGCTGGTGATTTTCTTCTTCCTGCACAGCCTGCGCGCCACCGTGATCGCAAGCGTCGCGGTGCCGATCTCGCTCATCGGCACGCTGGGGCTCATGTACCTGCTGGGCTACAGCCTCAACAACCTGAGCCTGATGGCGCTGACCATCGCGACCGGCTTCGTGGTGGACGACGCGATCGTCATGATCGAGAACATCGCGCGCTACCTGGAGGAGGGCGATCCGCCCTTCAAGGCTGCGCTCAAGGGTGCGACGCAGATCGGCTTCACCATCATTTCACTGACGGTGTCGCTGGTGGCGGTGCTGATTCCGCTGCTCTTCATGGGCGACGTGGTGGGCCGGCTGTTCCGCGAGTTCGCGGTCACGCTGGCGATCACCATCCTCATCTCGGCCGTGGTTTCGCTGACGCTGGTGCCGATGATGTCGGCGCGTTGGCTCAAACCGCAGGCGGAAGAGGGCGGGCGCTTCGGCGCGCGGGTGCAGCAGTTCATCGATCGCGTGATCGCGCGCTACGACGGCTGGCTGCAATGGGTGCTGCGCCATCAGCCGCTGACGCTGGTGGTGGCGCTGCTCACGCTGGTGCTCACCGTGCTGCTCTACATCGCCATTCCCAAGGGCCTGTTCCCGACCCAGGACACGGGGCAGCTGCAGGCGCGCATCGAGGCGGCGCAGGACGTTTCGTTCGTGCGCATGGCCGAGCTGCAGCAGGCCGCGGCCAACGCGATCCTGGCCGACCCGGAGGTGCGCAGCCTGAGCTCGGTGGTGGGCGTGGACGCGGCCAACAACACGGCGCTCAACACCGGCCGCATGCTGGTGAACCTGCGCGCCGACCGCGGCAACCAGGAAGAGACCATGCAGCGCCTGCGCGAGCGCGTGCGCGCGGTGGCCGGTGTGGCGCTCTACCTGCAGCCGACGCAGGATCTGACCATCGATGCCGAGACCGGCCCGACCGAGTTCCGCGTCTCGCTCGAAGGCGTGGACACCACGACCGTGAACGAATGGGCGAGGAAGCTGGTGGAGCGCCTGCGCACAGTGCCGCAGGTGCGCAACCCGACCACCGATGCGGGCGCGCAGGGGATGGCCGCCTACGTGGACATCGACCGCAACACCGCTTCGCGGCTGTCGGTCACCGCCAGCTCGGTCGACGATGCGCTCTACAGCGCCTTCGGCCAGCGCATCGTGTCGACCATCTTCACCGAGACCAACCAGTACCGCGTGATCCTCGAGGCCCAGCGCGAGGCGCTGTCTTCGCCGCAGGGCCTGGGCAACCTGCAATTGCGCACCGGCGCGGGCACGCCGACGCCGCTGTCCTCGCTGGCGACCGTGCGCGAGCAGCTCGCGCCGCTGCAAGTCACGCGGGTCGCGCAGTACCCGGCCGCGACCGTGGGCTTCGACACCGCCTCGGGCGTGTCGCTCGGCAAGTCGGTCGCGGCGATCCGCGCCGCGGCCAAGGACATCGCGTTGCCCGCCAGCGTGGGCATGACCTTCCTCGGCGCGGCAGGGGCCTACGAGAAATCGCTGACCAACCAGCTGTGGCTGATCCTCGCGGCCGTGGTGTGCGTGTACATCGTGCTGGGCGTGCTCTACGAGAGCTACATCCATCCGCTGACGATTTTGTCGACGCTGCCTTCTGCCGGTGTCGGGGCGTTGTTGGCGCTGATGGTGACCGGCAACGACCTCGGGGTGATCGGCATCATCGGGATCATTCTGCTGATCGGCATCGTGAAGAAGAACGCGATCATGATGATCGACTTCGCGATCGATGCGGAGCGCCATCAGGGCAAGTCGCCGCAGGAGGCGATTCACCAGGCGGCGCTGCTGCGCTTCCGGCCCATTCTGATGACCACGCTGGCGGCCTTGTTTGCCGCCTTGCCCTTGATGTTCGGGTGGGGTGAGGGGGCTGAATTGCGGCGTCCTCTGGGTTTGGCGATCTTCGGCGGGCTGGTGGTGAGCCAGGTGTTGACGCTGTTCACGACGCCGGTGATCTATCTTGCCTTTGATCGGATGGGGCGGAGATTCGGAGGAAAGCGTGAAGCAACGCATTCCGCTTGAGCCCCGTGCCCTCACCCCCACCCTCTCCCAGAGGGAGAGGGAGTAAGGCATGAACCTCTCCAAGCCCTTCGTCGAACGCCCGATCGCCACGGTCTTGCTGACGATCGGCGTCGCCTTGGCCGGCATGGTGGCCTTCTTCGTGCTGCCGGTCTCGCCGCTGCCCCAGGTCGATTTCCCCACCATCTCGGTCCAAGCCAGCCTCGCCGGTGCCAGCCCGAGCACGATGGCATCGAGCGTTGCCACGCCGCTGGAGCGCCGGCTGGGCATCATTCCCGGCGTCAATGAACTGACCTCGACCAGCTCCAACGGATCGGCGCGCATCACGCTGCAGTTCGACCTCAAGCGCAACATCGACAGCGCCGCGCGCGAGGTGCAGGCGGCCATCAACGCGGCGCGCGTCGATCTGCCGGCCACGCTGCGCAGCAACCCGACCTACCGCAAGCGCAACCCGACGGCGGCGCCGGTCATGATCCTTGCGCTGACTTCCAAGACGCGCACGCCGGGGCAGATCTACGAGGCCGTGTCGAACATCGTGAGCCAGCGCCTGTCGCAGGTCGAGGGCGTGGGGGAGGTCGAGATCGGCGGCGGTTCGCTGCCTGCTGTGCGGGTCGAGCTCGAGCCCTTCGCGCTCAACCGCATGGGCATCAGCACCGAGGACGTGCGTGCCGCGATCCAGGCCAACAACGCGAACCGGCCCAAGGGCGCGATCGAGAGCGGCGACCGCCGGCTGCAGGTCTACACGCCCGCGGCGGGGCGACGCGCCGACGATTACCGCGACCTGGTGATCGCCTGGCGCAACAACGCCGCGGTGCGCCTGGGCGACGTGGCGCGCGTGATCGACAGCGTCGAGAACACGCGCACGCTGGGCCTGTTCAACGGTGCACCTGCCGTGGTCGTGCTGCTGACGCAGGAGCCCGGCGCCAACATCATTGAAACCGTGGATGGCGTGCGCAAGCTGCTGCCCGAACTGCGCACGCAACTGCCGCAGGACATCGACATCCAGGTCGCGTCCGACCGCACCAACTCGATCCGCGCCTCGCTGCGCGAGATCGAGTTCACGCTGATGGTCTCGATCGTGCTGGTGGTGCTGGTGGTGGGCCTGTTCCTGCGCAAGGCGCGCGCCACCATCATCCCGGCGGTGGCGACCGTGGTCTCGCTGCTGGGCACTTTCGGCGTGATGCACCTCTTGGGCTACAGCCTCAACAACCTGAGCCTGATGGCGCTCACGGTGGCCACCGGCTTCGTGGTGGACGATGCCATCGTGGTGCTAGAGAACACAGCGCGCCACGTCGAGGCCGGCATGAACCGCATGGAGGCGGCGCTGCGCGGGGCGCGCGAAGTCGGCTTCACGGTGCTGTCGATCAGCCTCTCGCTGGTGGCGGTGTTCATTCCGCTGCTGTTCATGGGCGACCAGGTCGGCCGGCTGTTTCGCGAGTTCGCGGTCACGCTGTCGGCGTCGGTACTGATCTCGCTCGTGATCTCGCTGACCACCACGCCGATGATGTGCGCCATGCTGCTGCGCAGCGAGGCGGAAGAGGGGCCGGCCAAGAAGCCCGGGCGCGTGCGCGCCTGGCTCGGCAGCCGCGCCGAGCGTGCCTGGCAGTGGACCCTGCGCACCTACGCCCACAGCCTGGACTGGGCGCTCGCGAGCAAAGGCGTCGTGATGGTGGTGCTGCTGGCGGTGATCGCACTCAACGTCTATCTCTTCAACGCCATCCCCAAGGGCTACTTCCCGCAGCAGGACAACGGGCAGCTCAACGCGGGCTTGCGGGCCGACCAGAGCATCTCGTCCGCGGCGGTCGCCGACAAGTTGCGCCAGGCCGTGGACATCATCCGCAAGGACCCGGCGGTCGACACCGTGGTGGGCTTCTCGGGCGGCGGCCGCGCGGGCGGCGGCTTCATGTTCGTGAACCTCAAGCCGGTGTCCGAGCGCACCGAGAAGACGGCCGCGGTGATCGACCGCCTGCGCCCGCAGCTCAACCAGCTCACCGGCCTGCGCGTGTTCCTGAACCCGGTGCAGGACCTGCGCATGGGCGGGCGCTCCAGCAACTCGAGCTACCAGTACACGCTCAAGAGCGACAACCTGAACGACCTGCGCGCCTGGTCGACCAAGCTGGCCGAGCGCCTGCGCCAGGAGACCACGCTGACCGACATCGACAGCGATGATGCCGACAACGGCGTCGAGACCTACGTCGAGGTCGATCGCGATGCCGCGGCGCGGCTCGGCGTGACCTCGAGCGCGGTCGACAGCGCGCTCTACAACGCCTATGGCCAGCGCTCGGTGGCCACCATCTACGACGAGCTCAACCAGTACTCGGTGATCATGGAATGGGCGCCGCGCTTCCAGCGCGCGCCGATCGCGCTCAAGGACCTGTACGTGCCTTCGACGCTGAACACCACCACCACAGCGAGCGGCGCGACCAGCACCAGTTCGCTGCAGGCCACCACCGACGCGACCACCGGCACATCGACCACCACCTCGGCCAACCCGGCGTCGCGGACCTCGTCGGCCGGCCAGCAGATCGCGACCAGCACCACCAACATGGTTCCGCTCTCGGCCTTCGCCAAGCTCAGCGAGCGGGCGGTGCCGACCTCGATCGACCACCAGGACACCGAGCTCGCGAGCACCGTCTCGTTCAGCCTGGCCGAAGGCGTGAGCCTGGCGCAGGCCAAGCGCATCGTCGCCCAGGCCGAGGCCGACATCGCGATGCCGGTCAACGTGCGCGGCAGCTTCCAGGGCACGGCGCTGGCGGCGCAGCAGTCGCAGGCGCAGCAGCTCTTCCTGATCCTCGCGGCGCTGATCGTGATCTACATCGTGCTCGGCGTGCTCTATGAGAGCCTGGTGCATCCGGTCACGGTGCTGACCACGCTGCCTTCGGCCGGCGTCGGCGCGGTGCTGGCGCTGCTGCTGTTCCGCATGGAGTTCTCGATCATCGCGCTGATCAGCGTCTTCCTCCTGATCGGCATCGTCAAGAAGAACGCGATCCTGATCATCGACTTCGCGCTCGAGGCCGAGCGCGCGCGCGGCCTGAGCGCGGTCGAGGCGGTGCGCGAGGCCTGCCTGTTGCGCTTCCGCCCGATCCTGATGACCACGCTGGCGGCCGCGCTCGGCGCGCTGCCGCTCGCGATCGGCTTCGGCCAGGGCGCGGAGCTGCGCCAGCCGTTGGGCGTCGCGATCATCGGCGGCCTGATTGCGAGCCAGCTGCTGACGCTTCTGACCACGCCAGTCGTCTACGTGCTGCTCGACAAGCTGCGCCGGCGCCCGGCCAACGAAAAATACCTGAGCCGTGCCGCGAGCTCGGCATGAAGACCTGATGACGAAGAACAGAAGAACCCATCTGGCCCTGGCGCTTGCGGCCCTGCTCTCGGGCTGCGCCATCGGCCCCGCCTACGAGCAGCCCTCCACGTCCCAGCCCCCCGCATGGAAGGAGGCGGCCGCCGCCGAAGGCTGGCTGCCCGCCGCCCCGGCCGACGCGCTGGACCGCGGCGAGTGGTGGAAGCTGTTCGGCGACGCGGGCCTCGACGAGCTCGCGGCGCGCGTGCAGGTTTCGAACCAGAACATCGCCGCCGCCGTGGCCAACTATGCGCAGGCTCAGGCGCTGGTGCGCGAGCAGCGCGCGGCGCTGTTCCCGACCGTCACCGCGGACGGCAGCGCCCGCCGCTCCGGCGCGCGCAACACCTCGCCCACGACCGCGACCAGCGCCTCGCTGCAGGCCGACTGGGCGCCCGACGTCTGGGGCCGGCTGCGCCAGGCGGTCAGCGGTGCGCAGGCCAGCGCCCAGGCCAGCGAGGCCGACCTGGCCTCGGCACGCCTTTCGGCCGTGGGCGAACTCGCGACCAACTACTTCGCGCTGCGCGAAGCCGATGCCGAGCTGCAGCTGCTGGCCGTGACGCTCGAAGGCTACGAGCGCAGCCTGGGGATCGCGCGCAACCGCTACAACGCCGGCATCGCGGCCCAGACCGACGTGCTGCAGGCGCAGACGCTCTACGTCAACACCCAGGCCGAGCGTGTCGCCCTGCAGCGCACCCGCGACACGCTGGAGCATGCGATCGCGGTGCTGGTCGGCGCCGCGCCGGCCGAGTTCGTCCTGCGCCCGGCCGAGTGGACGCCCGTCGTGCCCGGCATCCCCGCCGGCGTGCCCTCGACCCTGCTGCAGCGCCGGCCCGACATCGCCGCGGCCGAACGCGCGGTGGCGGCCGCCAACGCGCAGATCGGCATCGCCCGCTCGGCCTACTTTCCGAGCCTGACCCTGAACGCCGCGCTCAGCAGCAGCGCGAGCCGGGTCGGCGACCTGTTCAATGCCTCGAACATGCTCTGGTCGCTGGGCCTGTCGGTCGCGCAGACGGTGTTCGATGCCGGCGCCATCGGCGCACGCGTCGATGCGGCCAAGGCGGCGCACGAGGCGGCCGTGGCGAGCTACCGCCAGACCGTGCTCACTGCATTCCAGAACGTCGAAGACCAGCTCACCGCAGGCGCCAGCCTCGCGCAGCAGGAGGGCTTGCGCCGCGAGGCCTCGGCCGCGGCCGACCTCACCGAGCAGCAATTCCTCAACCGCTACCGACAGGGCCAGGTGAGCTACACCGACGTGGTGACGGCGCAGGTCTCGGCGCTCAACGCGCGGCGCACGTTGCTGCAACTGCAGGTCAATCGGCAGAGCGCGGCGGTGGCCCTGATCCAGGCGCTGGGCGGGGGATGGCAGGCGGAATGGGCCGATTCGCAGCCTCGGACGCCGGCTGGCGGCTGAGCTTGCCCGGCCCGGCGCGCGCCGGGAGTCCCCCTCGACGTGGGTAGGCCATTGGCTGCAGGGCTATGCCTGCGCCCATGCGCCAATGGGCCAGCGCGGCGGCGCGCGGCTACATCCAATGCCTGCAGCGGACCGGCCTTGTGCACGATAGGCGCACCCCAGGAGACTCCCGACACTGCCTCCGAGCGTTCGCCGAATGCACTACGAGAGGAGTCAGCCCATGCAGTTCGATCTCGAGGGTTCTGAAGGCCTGTTTCCGTTCGCGCCGCCGGATCCGTTCCCCTTTCCGCCGCCGTTTCCGGAACCGGGGGCCCCGTTGGCCGCCCGACCGCTTCTTCCCGCCGCGCGAACTCGAACAGATCCGCTGGCCGATCAAGTACGGCCCGGCGCAGGTCAACATCCTGGTGGTGATCGACAGCGGCGGCGCATACGACGTTGCGACCGATTTCGGACTTGGCGTCATGCTGCGGGACGCTTTCAATGTCGGCATGCCCGGTGGAACGCCGTTGCCGGCCGATCACCCGGCGTACGCGCGCTTCGCCTTCACGCTGGCGCACCGTTCGAACGGCGCGGGCACCACGCCCGGTTTCGATTCCTTCACTTTCAGCGACGCGAAGCTGGCGCCGTTCCACGAGGTCTGGCTGTTCGGGATCAGCGCCTCCGCGCCGTACCTGCAGGGGGCCGAGCTCGCCGCGCTGACGAAATTCATGGACAACGGCGGCGGCGTGCTCGCCATGGGTGACCACGAAGACCTGGGCCTCGGGCTGTGCGGCAACGTGCCGCGCGTCAAGAGCATGCGCAAGTGGTGGTTCGACGCGCCGCTGCCGCCGGGCGAACTCAAGGCGCCCGACTCGACCGATCTCACGCGCAACGACACCGCGCAATTGATCGCCGGCATCGACCCGGGCTTCGGAGGCCAGAGCGATTCCACGCCGCAGCCGATTTATCCCAGCTACAGGTACGGCCACAACTGGTGGCGTCCCTGGCGGCGCTATCGCTATCCGCACCCCGTGCTGTGCGGGCCGCGTGGCGCGATCACCGTATTTCCCGATCATCCTCACGAGGGCGATTGCATCGCGCCGGCGGCGCTCGATCCCACTCAGTATCCGGGCGGCGTGGCGCCGGAGGTCATCGCTCGCGGCCGCAACGTCGTTGGCAGAACGAAGGGCGGCTACACGATCACCGACCCGCGACAGTTCGGGCTGCTGGGCGCTTACGACGGCCATCGGCCCGCAGCCGGCGTGGGCCGGGTGCTGGTCGACTCCACCTGGCATCACTGGTTCAACATCAACCTGATCGGCCTCGACAACGTGCCGCACACCACGGCCTACAAGGACATCCTGGCCTTTTTCCGCAATGTTGCCGTCTGGCTGGCGCCGCGGGAGCGGCAGGAGCGCATGCGCCTGACTGGCCATGTCATCGGCCTCTTCACGCCGTACATGATCGAGCGGACGCTGACGGTTCGTGACTTGCGGCCGGAGATGTTCTATCCGATCGGCATCGAGGCCCGCGATGCGCTCGGTCGAATCGCGCCGCAGTGCCAAGTGGACATCTGGCTCTTCGAGCTGCTTGCGCCCCATCTGCCTCTCCTGCGCAGGCGCATCGAGCCGCCTGTCCCGGGCGAGCTGCCCGATCCATGGGAGTCCCTGGTGCTGGATCGCGTCGCGATGACGGCCCTGGGCGGCGCGATGGCGTCACTCGCGCTGGCGGCGCGCGAGAGCGACTACCGCGATGGCGACGCCGTGATCAAGTCGGCGGAATAAATCATCGACAACGGGCTGCGCGAAGGGTTGGCCTACGCCGAGAAGGACCTGGCGATGATGGGCAAGAGGCTGGACGCGGCCGTCGGCAGCGCGCTGCTGCCGAAGAAAAAGGTCGACAAGAAGCCGAAGAAGAAATAGAAGGCCGCCGCGAGAGGCGCCAGTTCACCCGCCACGCGGCCGCGGCGCCTGCAGGTAGGCACCCGATTCGAAGAGCTGCGACTCGGCCTCGTCGATGCTCCGGATCACCGGCTTGCCGGCGCGGCTGGCCAGCATCTCCACCAGCGCCTCGGTGACGGCCACGCCCGCCGCGACCGAGGGAAAGAAGGACGGGCTGTCGATCGCGAACAGCAAAGTCTCGTCCGCCAGCAGCGACAACGGCGAGGCGATGCTGTCCGTGATGGCCACGATGCGGCAGCCCACCGCCTTGGCGGCCTGCGCGACCTGCAGCGCTTCGCGCGAGTAGGGCACGAAGCTGGCGACCACCAGCGCGTCGCCCTTGGCGAAGGCGCGCTGCTGCATCTCGAGCGAGCCGCCCTGGCCGTCGACCAGATGCACGCTCGAACGGAACATCCGGTAGACGTAGACGAAGGAGAAGGCGATCGGAAAGCAGGCGCGAAAGCCCGCCGCGTGCACGGCGTTGGCCTTCTCCAGCACCGCGCAGGCCTTCTGCAGCGCCGCCTCGCTCTGGCGATGCGTGTTCTCCAGGTTGCGCCGCTGCACCTCGAACATCTCGCCGGCCAGGCCCTGGTCCTTGGCGCGGCCGATCAGGGTCTTGGCGCGCGCGCCGTAGGCGTCGGACAAGCCCAGGCCCATCTCGGCGGCCACAGCGTCCTTGAACTGCGGCCAGCCCGCGTAGCCCAGGAGCTGCGCAAAGCGCACCAGCGTGGCCGGCGTGCTGCCGGCGCGCGTGCCGACGCTGCGCATCGAGCTTGTCACCACGTCGTTCGGATGGTCGAGCACGTACTTGGCGACCTGCTGCAGGGCAGGGCTCAGGCTCTCGTAGCGCTGGCGGAGATCGTCCTTGACACCCATGGTTTGTCTTTCGTCGTTGGAACGAATGTACCGGATGGAACAGCGGTGTTTCATGGACTTCTTGACGGAACAAATGTTCCAAACAATAATTCGGTCAATACATTAGTTCCAGACCTCGAACCGCATGACGCACGTCTTCCACCGCCACCTGCGCCACACGCCGCAGCTCGCCGTCGCCGCCCAGGGCATGACGATCCGCGACGCCGAGGGCCGGGAGTACCTCGATGCCTCGGGCGGCGCGGCGGTCTCCTCGCTGGGCCACGGCCATCCGGACGTGATCGCCGCGATGCATGCGCAGATCGACAAGCTCGCCTACGCCCACACCAGCTTCTTCACCAGCGAGGTCGCCGAGCAGCTCGCCGACGAGCTGATTCGCACCGCGCCCGAGGGCATGAGCCACGTCTACCTGGTGAGCGGCGGCTCGGAGGCCGTGGAGTCGGCGCTCAAGATGGCCCGCCAGTACTTCGTCGAGATCGGCCAGCCGCAGCGCACGCATTTCATCGCGCGCCGCCAGAGCTACCACGGCAATACGCTGGGCGCGCTCGCGGTCGGCGGCAATGCGTGGCGGCGCGCGCCCTTCGCGCCGATCCTGGTGCCGGCCACCCACGTTTCGCCCTGCTATCCCTACCGCGAGCAGCGCGCCGACGAAACGCCCGAGCAGTACGGGCAGCGCCTGGCTCATGAACTCGAAGCGGCAATCCTCGGGCAGGGGCCCGACAGCGTGATCGCCTTCGTCGCCGAAACGGTGGGCGGCGCAACCGCCGGCGTGCTGACGCCGGTGCCCGGCTACTTCAAGGCGGTGCGCGAGGTCTGCGACCGCTACGGCGTGCTGCTGATCCTCGACGAAGTGATGTGCGGCATGGGCCGCACCGGCACGCTCTACGCGAGCGAGCAGGAGGGCGTGGTGCCCGACCTCGTGACCATTGCCAAGGGCCTGGGCGGCGGCTACCAGCCGGTCGGCGCGGTGCTGGCGCAGCGGAAGATCGTGGAGGCGATGTCGCAGGGCAGCGGCTTCTTCCAGCATGGCCACACCTACCTCGGGCATCCGGTGGCCTGCGCCGCGGCGCTGGCGGTGCAGCAGGTGATCCATCGCGACGGGCTTCTCGCCAAGGTGCGCGCGGACGGCGAGGCCTTCGGCGCCATGCTGCGCGAGACGCTGGGCGCCCATCCGAACGTGGGCGACATCCGCGGCCGCGGCTTCTTCTGGGGCGTGGAGCTGGTGGCCGAGCGCGCGAGCAAGGCGCCTTTCGCGCCGGCGCTGAACCTGCATGTGCGCATCAAGAAGGAGGCCATGGCGCAGGGCCTCCTGTGCTATCCCTTCGGCGGCACGGTCGACGGCAAGCTCGGCGACCACGTGCTGCTGGCACCGCCTTTCATCGCGACGCGGCAGGACCTGCTCGAGATCGCGACGCGGCTCGTGGCGTCCATCGACGCCGTCGTACGCGCCATCTGATTTCTTCCACCCTTCCGAGGAGCTTTCCCATGACCTTCCCACGCCTGTCGACCCTGGGCGCCGCGCTCGTGGCCGTCTTCACCCTGATGCCCCTGGCCGCCGTGCATGCGCAGGACGGCGGCACGCTCGCCAAGGTCAAGGCGAGCGGCACCATCACCTTCGGCTACCGCGAATCCTCCTTCGGCTTTTCGTACCTCGACGGCAATCTGAAGCCGGTGGGCTACAGCATCGAGATCTGCAACCGCATCGTCGAGGCGATGAAGGCCGAGCTCAAGATGCCCAGCGTCGAGATCCGCTACCAGGCCGTGACCTCGGCCAACCGCATTCCGCTGGTGGTCAACGGCACGGTCGACATCGAGTGCGGCAGCACCACCAACCTGGTCGAGCGCCAGAAGCAGGTGGCTTTTTCGCCCGACATCTTCCGCTACAACGTGCGCATGCTGGTGAAGGCCGATTCGGGCATCAAGAGCGTTGCCGACCTGCAGGGCAAGACGGTGGTCACCACCACCGGCACCACCTCCTTCCGCCTGCTGCGCGAAGCCGACAAGGGCAAGAACCTCGAGGTGACCAACTTGGCCGGCAAGGACCACACCGACTCCTTCCTGCTGGTGGAGAGCGGCCGCGCCCAGGCCTTCGTGCTCGACGACATCCTGCTCGCCGGCCAGATCGCGAACGCGCGCAATCCCAAGGACTTCATCATCACCGGCGAGAGTCTGCGCACCGAGAACCAGTCGCTGATGTTTCGCAAGGACGACCCGGAATTCAAGGCGCTGGTCGACCGCGTGGTGGGTGGCATGATGAAGTCGGGCGAGATGGAGAAGCTCTACGCCAAGTGGTTCATGTCGCCGATCCCGCCCAAGAACATCAACATCAACTATCCGATGAATGCCGAGACGAAGGAGGCTTTTGCCAACCCGTCGTCGAAGGGCATCTGAACCTCGTTCATGACGCGCATCGCCCTGATCCATGCATTGAGCCACTCGGTGGCGCCCATCAACGCCGCTTTCGCGCGCGACTGGCCTGAAGCGCAATTGATGAACCTGCTCGATGACAGCCTCTCGGCCGATCTTGCGCGCGGCGGCCGAGGGCTCGATGAGGCGATGCATGAACGCTTCCAGCTTCTCGCGCAGTACGCGGTCGATACGGGTGCGAAGGGCATTCTCTTTACCTGCTCGGCCTTCGGCCCGTGCATCGAGGCGGTCGCACGGCGGCAAGCGGGCATGCCGGTGTTGAAGCCGAACGAAGCGATGGTCGCGGAGGCCGCGGCGGGCACAGGCAAGCTGGGGCTCATCGCGACCTTCCAGCCGACGCTCGACTTCATGCCGCCGGAGTTTCCGGCCGGCGTGGAACTCGAGCTCGCGCTGGCCGAAGGCGCACTCGATGCGCTGAACGGGGGCGATGCGGCGCGACACGATGCGCTCATCGCGAAGCAAGCCAGCGCGCTGCGCGACAAGGGCTGCACGCGCATCGCGCTGGCGCAGTTCAGCATGGCGCGTGCCCGTGTTGCCTGCGAAAGCGCAGCGGGGCTGCCGGTGCTGACCACGGTCGACAGCGCAGTGCGCGCGCTGCGTGCGCGGCTGAGCTGAACGCCAACTGACTCCCGGCCTCGCGATAATCGGCGCTCTTACAAGGAGCGCGCGTGGATATCGTTTTGCTGGTCAAGGCCGCGATCATGGGCATCGTCGAGGGCCTGACCGAGTTCCTGCCGATCTCGTCGACCGGCCATCTGATCCTCGCCGGTTCACTGCTGGGATTGAACGGCGACAAGTTCAAGGTCTTCGAGATCGCGATCCAGACCGGCGCGATCTTCGCCGTCATCCTGGTCTACTGGCAGAAGATCCATTCGACTGTCGTCGCGCTGCCGCGCCAGCCGAAAGCGCGGCGCTTCGCACTCAACGTGCTGATCGGCTTCCTGCCCGCCGTGGTGCTGGGGCTCGTGTTCGGCAAGCTGATCAAGGCGCACCTGTTCACGCCGGTGGTCGTGGCCAGCACCTTCATCATCGGCGGCTTCATCATCCTGTGGGCGGAGAAGCGGCCGCCGGGCTCGGTGCACATCGAGAACGTCGACGACATGACGCCGTGGGATGCGCTCAAGGTCGGCCTGGTGCAGTGTTTCGCGATGATCCCCGGCACCAGCCGCAGCGGCGCCACCATCATCGGCGGCATGCTCCTGGGCCTGTCGCGCAAGGCGGCGACCGATTTCTCCTTCTTCCTCGCGATTCCGACGCTGATCGGCGCCGGCGCCTACAGCCTCTACAAGGAACGGGCGCTGATGTCTGCGGTCGACATTCCGCTGTTCGCCGTCGGGCTGGTTTTTTCGTTCGCGAGCGCCTGGCTTTGCGTGCGCTGGCTGCTGAAGTACATCAGCACGCACGACTTCATTCCCTTTGCGTGGTACCGCATCGCCTTCGGCATCGTGGTGCTGGCGACGGCGTGGAGCGGGGCGGTGGTCTGGGCTGACTAAGGCCTGTTAACAGGCCCTAGGCCGGCTTCGCGCCGATCAAGGTCTTCAGTTTCGCCTTGACGCGGGCGCCGACCGGCGTGCGGGTCTGGGCATGCTCGCGGCGCAGAGGTGCGAGGTTCCGGTTTCTGGGATCGGCCAGCATCACCGCGGCCAGGTAGGCCGACTGCCCGGCGGCCTTGGACAGCTCGCTCAGTTCGCTCCAGCCTGGTAGATGGCCGCAAGGAGCGGAAGGCTCTTCAAGGCGGACCAGCAGCGAACGCGTCACCTCCAGCAGCGCGCTGGCGGAGTTCAGGCAGAAATAGACGGCCGATTGCGCGGGCGGACTGCGATGGCTCGGAGCGTCGAAGAACATCGGATCGAACTCGCCGGACGGAAAGCACGGCGCCTGCCGCGCAGAACCTTCGACCTCGGGCAGCATCTGCTCGATGGCCTGCAGCGTGCGATGCATGAGCTTGTTTTCGATCGGCGTGGGTGCCATGGCGAACCTGCTGAACCCTTGTGAACCTCGTGGAATCCGCTTGCAGTGTTGCTCTTTCTCGGGGCGGCGGGCCTGAAGAGCCAACCGGAGGGCCAAGCGCGCGGGCGTCTCGAATGGCCGTTCAGGCCATCAGGTTGCGCAGCGATGCTTCCGTTGCCGCGGCGGTAGCGATCGGCTTTTCCATCGGAAAAAGATGCGTGCCGTCGAGCATCATGATCCGCCCCTTGGTGACCTGCTGCGTCATCGTCATGCCCACGCGCCGCATCTCGACCGATTGACGCCCGCCGATGAAGGCCGCGTTGCACTTGAGTGGATGGGCGCGCAGCAGCGCGCCGAGGTTGTGGGGCACGGTGTCGTAGATCGCGGTCTCGATGTCGCGGTCGAAGCTCAAGGTGCGGGCGTCCTCCATGTCGAAGGTGCCGTGCTCGATGTAGTCGCGCAGCACGCGTTCGTCCCACTTCGCAAAAGCCTTCTTGCTGCGGAAGTATTCGAATACCGCCTCGCGGTGCTCCCAGCTGTTGCGGCGCTTGCGGCTCACCATGCCGGGCGAGACGCTCTTCATCCACGGCGTGCGCTTCATGAGGCTCAAGGTGTTGGCCCGCCAGCCGCCGATGAGCGGCGAGTCGAGCAGCACCACGCCGCGCGCGAGCGCGGGATGCAGCGCTGCGCACATCAGGCTCAGAAAGCCACCCAGCGAATGGCCGACCAGGAACACCGGGCCGCCGGCCGCGTCGGCCCGCGTGCGCGCGAAGTCGGCCAGCTGCTGCACCAGGTGCGGCCAGTTGTCGGTGACGGGGTACTTCGGGTCGTGGCCGAATTTCTCGATCGCGTCGATCTCGAAGCCGCGGTTGCGCAGGCTGTCGAGCATCACGCGGTAAGTGCTCGCCGGGAAGCTGTTCCCGTGCGAGAAGACGATCGAAGGCATGCCCTTCAGATCAGCTTTTCTTCAGGTGTCGAGATCTTGCGCAGCGGGCTGTGGCGGGTCGCCGGCATCTTGAGCGGATGCTCGGTGTAAGCGTCGTCCCAGACCGGGTCCTCGATGCTGTCGAAGACTTCGCGCAGCTTCTGGCCCCAGCTGTTGTGCATCATCCGGTAGTAGGGGTTGTCGGCGTCGATGCAGACCACCTTGTCGGTTTCGAGCCGGTTGGCTTCATAGACCACGAGGTCGAGCGGCAGGCCGACGGAGAGGTTCGACTTCATCGTCGAATCCATCGAGACCAGCGCGCACTTGGCGGCCTCGTCCAGCGGGGTGTCGGGCGTCAGCACGCGGTCGAGCACCGGCTTGCCGTACTTGGATTCACCAACCTGGAAGTAGGGCGTCTCGTTGGTCGCTTCGATGAAGTTGCCGGCCGCGTAGACCAGGAACAGGCGCATGCCTTCGCCCTTGACCTGGCCGCCGAAGATGAAGGAGACGTTGAAGTCGAGCCCGGCGTGCTTGAGCGCCTCGGCGTCGCGGTCGTACACGTGGCGCACCGCCGAGCCGAGCACGCGCACGGCATCGAACATGCTCTTGGCATTCCAGATCGTGATCGGCGGGCTGTCTTCGGTCTCGCGCAGCTCCTCGATCTGCAGGATCTCGCGCACCGACTGCGAGATGCTCAGGTTGCCGGCCGACAGCAGCACCATGACGCGATCGCCCGGCTGCTCGTAGACGATCATCTTGCGGAAGGTGCTGATGTGGTCGACGCCCGCATTGGTGCGGGAGTCGGAGAGGAACACCAGTCCGGCGTTGAGTTTGATGCCGACGCAGTAGGTCATGAGGTCTTCCCGCACGAATCGGGCCTAGCCCTGTTCGCGCGCGTGGAGTGTCTTGAGTGCGTAGAGCGCTTCGAGCGCTTCGCGCGGGCTCATCGTGTCGGGGTCGAGCACAGTCAGCGCGGATTCTACGGCGCTCACAGGCGGTGCTTCCACCGCCGGCGGTGGCGCGAACAGGTCGACCTGGGCGCGCGTCTGGGTCTGCTGGGCCTCCAGCGCTTCGAGGGCCTGGCGCGCATGATTGACCACGGCAGCCGGCATGCCGGCGAGCCGCGCGACTTGGATGCCGTAGCTCTTGCTGGCCGGGCCCGGCTGCATCTCGTGCAGGAACACGATGTCGCGGCCGGCCTCGGTGGCGCTCACGTGCATGTTGACGGCGCCGTGGTGCGTGGCCGGGAACTCGGTGAGCTCGAAGTAGTGGGTGGCGAAGAGCGTGAAGGCGCGCGTGCGGTCGTGCAGCTGCGCGGCGATGCCGGCGGCGAGCGCGAGGCCATCGAAAGTACTCGTTCCGCGGCCGATCTCGTCCATCAGCACCAGCGAATGGGCGGTGGCGCCGTGCAGGATCTGCGCCGCCTCGGTCATCTCGAGCATGAAGGTCGACTGCGCATTGGCGAGATCGTCGGCCGCGCCAATGCGCGTGTGGATGGCATCGATGGGCCCGAGCCGGCAGGCCTCGGCCGGCACGTGCGAGCCGATCGAAGCCAGTAGCACGATGATCGCGACCTGCCGCATGTAAGTCGATTTACCGCCCATGTTGGGGCCGGTGATCACCTGCATGCGTTGTTGAGGACCCATGCGGGTGTCGTTTGCAATGAATGCGCCCGATGATTTTTCTGCGAGGCGGGCCTCCACCACCGGATGGCGGCCCTTTGCGATTTCGATGCAGGGGTGGGCGACAAAGCTCGGTGCGCGCCAGTGCAGCGTGTGCGAGCGCTCGGCCAGCGCGCAGAGCGCGTCGAGCGTGGCCAGTGCGTTGGCGAGCCGGCCGAGCGCTGCGACCGAGGGCTGCAGCGCATCGAGCAGCTGCTCGTAGAGCCACTTCTCGCGCGCCAGGGCACGGTCCTGCGCCGACAGCGCCTTGTCCTCGAAGGCCTTGAGCTCGGGCGTGATGAAGCGTTCGGCGTTCTTCAGCGTCTGGCGGCGGCGGTAGTTGTCCGGCACCTTGGTGAGCGCGCTCTGCGTGACTTCGATGTAGAAGCCGTGCACGCGGTTGAACTGCACGCGCAGGTTCGAGATGCCGGTGCGCTCGCGTTCGCTCGCTTCGAGCTGCAGCAGGTAGGCGTCGCTGTTCTCGCTGATGGCGCGCAGCTCGTCGAGCTCGGCGTCGTGGCCGTCGGCGATCACGCCGCCGTCGCGCACCAGCGCGGAAGGCTCGGGGCCGATGGCGGCCACCAGCAGTTCGACGCAACCGGACGGCGGCGCCAACTGCTCGGCGATGCGCGCGAGCAGCGCGGCCGAGCCGGGCAGGGCGGGCAGGGCGGGCGCCAGCTCTTCGGCCTTGGCGAGTGCCATGCGCAGCGCGACCAGCTCGCGCGGACGCACCTGCCGAAGCGCAATGCGCGCGGCGATGCGTTCCACGTCGCTGGTGTTCTTGAGCCGATCGCGCAGCGTGCGCCACGGCGCCGCGGTGGCGCCGGACGCTGTGGACTGCAGCGCGTCGATGGCTTCGAGCCGCGCCTCTGCATCGCCGCGCTCGCGCCGCGGCGCCAGCAGCCAGCGCTTGAGCAGGCGGCTGCCCATGCCCGTCATGCAGGTGTCGAGCAGCGAGAACAGCGTGGGCGAGTCTTCGCCGCGCAGCGTCTGCACCAGTTCGAGATTGCGCCGCGTGGTCGGCGGCAGCTCGATCAGCTCACCGTCGCGTTCGACCGAAAGCCGTTGCACATGCGAAAGCGTTCTGCCCTGCGTGTGCTCCGCATAGCCCAGCAGCGCCGCGGCGGCCGCATGCGCGCTGGCCAGCGATTCGGCGCTCCAGGCGGCCAGGCTGTTGCTTCCCATCTGCTCGCACAGCTTGCGCTCGCCGAGGCCGCCGTCGAACTGCCAGGCGGGCCGCACCGAGAGCGTGAAGGGCGCGCCGTTGCGCGCGGCCTTCAGGCGCTGCTCGAAGCCGGGCGTCACCTCGGCGCTGTAGAGCAGCTCGCTCGGCGCGATGCGCGCGATCCAGGCTTCTAGCGCATCGGCGGGGCATTCGGCCAGCCGCAGCTCGGCGCCGGTGACGCTGAGCCAGGCCAGGCCGCAGAAGTTGCGCGTGCCGGCGTGCACCGCGAGCAGCAGCGAATCGCTCTTGTCGTTGAGGAGTTCGGTGTCGGTCAGCGTGCCCGGCGTGACCACGCGCACCACCTTGCGTTCCACCGGGCCCTTGGCCGCGCCGACCTCGCCCACCTGTTCGCAGATGGCCACCGATTCGCCGAGCTTGATGAGCCGCGCGAGGTAGGTATCGACCGAGTGGAAGGGCACGCCGCACATCACCACCGGCTGGCCGGCCGACTGCCCGCGTTGCGTGAGCGTGATGTCGAGCAGGCGCGCGGCCTTCTCGGCATCGGCGTAGAACAGTTCGTAGAAATCGCCCATCCGGTAGAACAGCAGCGTGTCGGGATGGTCCGCCTTGAGCCCGAGGTACTGGGTCATCATCGGGGTGTGCGAGGCGAGTTCGGGTGTGTCGCCTCGGCTCATGAGCGCTCCGTTTTCTGAAAGTACATCGTGTTGCGCAAGCCTTCGAAATGGGCATCGCAGGTCAGCAGATCAGCGCCCTGGTGTCGCGCCGTTGCGTAGACGATGGCATCCGCCGTCGCCAGCTTGTGCTCGCGGTGCAATTCGGCCGCGAGCAGTGCGATGGAGGTGTCCAGCGGCACGACCACGCATTTTTGCGTATAGGCGATAACCTGGTCCGCTTGTTCTTCGCCGACCTCGCGCATCAGCCATTTCGACAGTTCGAGCTGGACGATGGTTGGAACGATGCAGCGCGCTTTGTCGGGGAATTCCTTGCTGAGTTTCTTGCCGAGCGCGCTGCCGGTGAGCCATTCGATCCAGGCCGAGGTATCGACCACGCGCGTTGACGCGACCATCAATAGCGGTCCTTGCGGTCGCGGTAGCCGTCTTTTCTTGCGCCCTTGGCGATGCCGGACAACTGGTCCAGTTCCGGCACCGGCATGACCAGCACACCTTTGCCCTTGGGAACGAAAACGAACTCCTGGCCTGCCTCCCAGTGCTGTTCTTCACGAACAGCCTTGGGAATGGAGATCTGGAACTTGCTGGACAGCGTTGCGGTGGCGGTCATTTCGTACCTCGAATTGATCGATGGGGATTCGGTAAGAATATACCCGCTTCCCGAGGCACGCCGACGAACGGGCGCCCGCTCGCGGCGGGCGCCCGTCACAAGGAGAACGAGGAGATGGCTACAGCTGCCCGCGGCGCCGGCGCGCGACGCGCACGGCGTCGACCCAGGTGTCGATGTTGAAGCGCTGGCCCGACTCCGCGATCCGCGCGCCGGTGATCTGGTGCAGCGGAATGCGGCGCAGGTCGCCCGGCAGTTCGCCGTGGCCGTGGAGGATCCTCTTCTGCACGTCGAGGTGATCGACCTGCATCGTGCACTCCGCCTTCTGGCCGCGGGGGTCCAAATAGCGCACGTGGATGCGCGGCTGTTCGTCGACGATGGCATGTTCGCCCTTGCCCTGGATGAACCACTCGGGCAGGGTGTCGGGCGGCGAATCGCCGCTCACGCTCAGGCCGCCGCGCACGGTCGGGATCTCGAGCGGTATGTGACCCGATCGCACCCTGGCCGCCGCGATGCGGCGTTCGGTTTCGCGCCGCTCGGCGGCGCGGTGCCACGCGATCCACATGATGACGAACAGGAGCAGCGCTCCCGTCAACAGCGCCACCAGGAACTGCCATTGCGCAAGTCCGATGTCCATCTGTCGGCTCCCAGGGATATAGCCATTAAGTATTCAGCATGGAAATTCTGGATGCGCGGGCATGGGGTGTCAAACGCCTTCAAGGCATAGGGCGTTCGGCCGGCCGCGCGGGCTCAGTCCTCGTGGGTGTCGTGGGTGGCCACGGCGCCGCGGCGCCAGTAACCCGAGGCCCGCATCCACTTGGGATGGGCGCCGCGTTCACCGACCAGATGGGTGCGCAGCGCCTTGGCGGCGGACGATTCGCAGGCCACCCAGGCATGGAAGTCGCCGGCCGGCAACGTGAGCTTGCGCAGCGCATCGAGCAGGCCGCTGCCAGTGCCCGGTTCGGCGCCGCGGCGGTGCACCCATTGCAAGTGCAGGCTGGCCCGGGTCTCGAAGGAGATTTCGTCGGCCTCGCTGTCGACCTCTGCCAGCACCACCGCGTGCGCGCCGGCCGGCAGTTCGGCCAGCCGGCGCCAGATGGCGGGCAGGGCGGTGTCGTCGCCGATCAGAAGGTGCCAGTCGAAGTTGGTCGGAACGATGAAGGAGCCGCGCGGCCCGCCCACGCCCAGCAGGTCGCCGACCTTGGCCTGTTCGGCCCACTGCGTGGCCGGACCGGCCTCGTGCAGCGCGAAGTCGACTTCGAGGGTGCCGGCCGCGGCATCGTGGCGGCGCGGCGTGTAGTCGCGCATGGTCGGCTTCGGGCCCTCGGGCCAGACCGGTCCGTCGGGGCCGACGGTCGGCACGGTGAGCGCGCCGGTCCCGGCATCGGGGAAAAAGATCTTGGCGTGATCGTCGAAGCCGAGGCTGGTGAAGCCGGCCAGGTCCTCACCGCCGAGCGTGATGCGGATCAAGTGCGGCGCCACGCGCTGCACCGCGCGCACCTCGAGCTTGCGAAAGCGAAGTTCATGGCGCACGCGGCGCGGCAGGCGGTCGGGGCCAGGAGAAGAAGGGGGAGAGGAAAGATAAGTCATGTCGTCGATTTCAGTTGTTGGCCGGTGAAGCCAGGCCCGTTCGGGGAACACCGCGGAACCGGCTTCGCCGGGCCGCTGGTGTTGCCCCCGGCGAGGGGGTTGGCGTAGCGACACGAAGTGCGCGAAGCCTGGGGGTGAACTCAAATCCTTTCAAGTTGTTGAGCGGCGCTGTCGAGCACCGCGGCGAATTCGTGGGCTTGTTGTTCGGTGAGGGGTTCGCGCGCGAGGCGCATGCGCATCGCGAGCTTGAGGTTCTCGATGGCGCGCACCACCTGCGGCGGCCGGCCGTGGCGCGGGCCTGCGCCGTCGACGCCGCCTTTCATGCGCGCCATCATCTCGTCGGTGATCTCGCGGTTGGCGGCAAGGAATTCGCGGCCGGCCTCGGTGATGCTGTAGCGCTTGCGGCCGCCGGCGTCGGCGAGGTCGACGCTCACGCAGCCCGTTTCCTCGAGGAGGGTGAGCGTGGGGTAGACGATGCCGGGGCTGGGGCTGTAACGGCCGCCCAGGCGGTCCTCGATGGACTTGATCAACTCGTAGCCGTGGCTGGGCTTGTCGGCGATGAGCTGCAGCAGAACGAAACGCAGGCCGCCGTGGCCGAAGATGCGGCCACTGCCACCGCCGCCACGCCCGCCGGCCAAGCCGTCGCCATGGTCGCCGCGGGGATGGCCGTGCAGAAAGTGCTTGAAAGATCGCATTGGAATGGGCTCGATGTCGTTATCTGATTCAATAAAGATATATCTAAATATTATCTTAGTCAAGGCTTGGGACCGATGACCAGCCCGCGCCACACCTATGTCGCACGCATCAACCGCGTGATCGACCACATCGACGCGCACCTGGCCGACCCGCTCGATCTCGCGACGCTGGCTGGCGTCGCGCACTTTTCTTCCTGGCATTTCCATCGCGTATTCCAGGCCATGGCCGGCGAGACGCTGGCCGATTGCGTGCGGCGGCGCCGGCTGGAGGTGGCGGCGGCCCGGCTGCTGGGCCTGCCGCCCGAGCCGGTGCTGGCGATTGCGCTCGACGTCGGCTTCGGCTCGGCGGCGGTGTTCACGCGGGCCTTCAATGCGCACTTCGGCGTCACCCCCACGGACTGGCGGCGCGGCGCCTACCGTTCGTGGGCCGAACGCCACCGCATCGAACTCGGCAAGATTCATCAAGCCGACCGCAAGGCGCATCAAGCCGTGGCCGAGGCTTTCCGACACGATGAACGTTCCTGGCCCAAGGGGCCTGTTTCTCGTTCAGGAGACAGCGAAATGAAGATCGAACTCAAGACCCTGCCGGAGGTCCGCGTGGCCTACATGCGGCACGTCGGCCCGTATGGCGACTCGGGGATCACGCGCACCTGGCAGCGCTTCGCCGCCTGGTGCGGCGAGCACGGCCTGATGGAACCGCGGCGCACGATGTACGGC
This sequence comes from Variovorax sp. LjRoot175, assembly GCF_964253805.1. Taxonomy (NCBI): domain Bacteria; kingdom Pseudomonadati; phylum Pseudomonadota; class Betaproteobacteria; order Burkholderiales; family Comamonadaceae; genus Variovorax; species Variovorax sp. LjRoot175. Next base: position 1,931,513 of record NZ_CAXURY020000001.1, read on the forward strand.
GTCAGCCACGACAACCCCGACGTCACGCCGCCGGCGAAATGCCGCTACGACGCCTGCGTCGAGGTCGGCGAGGGCTTTCGGCCCGAGGGCGAGATCGGCGTGCAGACGGTTGGTGGCGGGCGCTATGCCTGCACCGAATTCACCGGTCCGTCGACCGAGATCCATACGGCCTGGATGAATCTGTGCGACTGGCTGCCGGACAGCGGTTACCAGCCCGCCGACGGCGCGCCGATCGAAATCTACGGCCGCGACTTCGAGATGGACGAGAAGACGGGGGCGTTCAACTGCACGCTGTGCATGCCGGTGCGGCCGCTCTGACTAGCGCTGCGGCATGTCCTTGACCGAGTAGCCGAGGCTCACGGTCGCGTCATGAGGGATGGGGGGCATGCCGGCGTTCCAGGCCTGCCAGGCTTCGCGCATCGCGGCCAGCCGTTCGGGCTCGCGCGGCGCCTGGTTGGCGCGTTCGCGTTCGTCGGCCGGGATGTTGAACAGGTACTCGTTGCCGTCGACCTGCAGGTACTTCCAGTCGCCGTCGCGCAGGGCGCGCTGATTGCGGTGGTTCATGCGCCAGTGCAGCGGGCGGCGGAAGCTCGTCGTCGCGTCGCGCAGCACGGGCAGGAGCGACACGCCGTCGAGCGGGTAGCTCGGGTCGGCCTTGGCGCCTGCCGCGTCGAGCATCGTGGCGGACCAGTCCATCGTCATGCAATGCTGGGCGCTCTCGGCGCCGGCGCGGATGAGCGCCGGCCAATGCGCGATCCACGGCACCCGGATGCCGCCTTCGGTCAGGTCCATCTTGCCGCCGACCAGCGGCCAGTTGTCGGAGAAGCGTTCGCCGCCGTTGTCGCTGGTGAACACGACCAGCGTGTCGCTGGCGATGCCGTGTTTCTCGAGCGCCGCCAAGATCCAGCCGATGCCTTCGTCCATGTGGTGGATCATGCGGCGGTAGGTGTGGATGTTGCCGCCGGCCAGGTCGAACAGGTTGTTCTTCACTGTGGGCGCCTTGGCCGCGTCCTCGCGCGTTTCCCAAGGCCAGTGCGGCGCGGTGTAATGCAGGCTCAGGAAGAAGGGTGCATCCTTGTTCGCCATGCGCGCAACGTAGTCGACCGCGCGCCGCGAGAGCAGGTCGGTGAGGTAGCCCTCTTCCTTTTGATCTTCCTCGCCCGACCAGAGGTCGTGCCGGCCGCTCGAATCGCAATGCGTGAAGTAGTCGACGCCGCCCGACATCGGGCCGAAGAATTCTTCATAACCCGAACGCAGCGGACCGAAGGCCGGCGCAAAGCCCAGGTGCCATTTGCCGATGAGGGCCGTGCGGTAGCCCGCTTCGCGCAGCAGCGAGGGCAGGGTGGGATGCTCCGGCGGCAGGCCCAGCGTGGCGCTGCCGCGGCTCTTGCTGTTGATCGGCTCCTCGGCCGCGCCGCGAAGGCGGTACTGGTAGCGCGCCGTCATCAGCGCGAAGCGCGTGGGCGAGCACACCGGCGAGTTCGCGTAGCCCTGCGTGAAGCGGATGCCGTTCGCGGCCAGCCGGTCGAGCACCGGCGACACGGGCCCGAAGTCGGCATCGCGGCCGCCGTAGCAGCCGAGGTCGGCAAAACCGAGGTCGTCGGCGACGATGAAGATGATGTTGGGACGTTGCATGAAAAAGTTCAGGGTTGGTAGCCGGACTTCTGGACCACAGGCGCCCACTGGGCGCGGTAGGCCTTGAGCATGGCCGCGGTCTGCTCCTGCGTGCTGGCCACCGGCGTCATCAGCGAATCCTTGAAGCGGCGCACGGTGTCCGGGTCCTGCATGACCTCGCGGATGGCCTGCGACAGGCGTGCGACCTTCTCGCGCGGCATGGTCGCGGGCGCGAAGAAGGTGTTCCAGCCGGTGGCGACCAGGTCGAGCCCGGCCTCCTTGAAGGTGGGCACCTCGGGCGCGAAGGGCGAGCGCTTCGCGCCCGACATTGCGAGGATGCGGATCTTGCCGGCCTGGTGCTGCGGGATGACCACGTCCAGCGTGTCGACGGCGATCGGCACCTGCCCGCCGATCAGGTCGGTCAAGAGCGGGCTGGAGCCGCGGTAGCCGATCACTTGCGTCGGCACCTTGGCCTTCTCGCCCACCATGAGCCCGAAGAAGTGCGGCAGGCTGCCGGTGGCGGGCACACCGACGTTGGCCTTCTCGGGATTGGCCCGCATCCAGGCCAGCAGGTGCGGCAACTCGCGCACCGGCACGGCAGTCGCCACCGACAGCGCGAATTCGTAGTCGTTGACGTGCGAGACCGGCACGAAGTCGCGTTCGGCGTCATAGCCGTTGTCCTTGAAGACCAGCGGCGCCACGACCATCACGGCCGGGTTGGCCAGCATCAGCACGTTCTGCGCGGCGGGCGTGGCCTTGACCTGCTGGGCCGCGAGGCGGCCGCCCGCGCCGGGCTTGTTGTCGACCACGACCGGCACGCCGAGCTTGGCCTGCAGCTTGTCACCGACGATGCGCGCCACGCGGTCGGTCGCGCCGCCGGGCGCGTAGCCCACCACGATGCGCAGCGGGCTGTCCAGCGGCTGGGCCGCGGCGGCGCAGGCGATGGCGGCCAGGGCGAGGGTGCCGGTGAGCCGGCGAAGAATGTGTTTCAGCATGGAGAGGGTTCCCGTTCAGTCGTTGGCTTGGAAGTTCACGGCTCGCATGATGCCGCCCCAGCGCGCCGTGTCCTCGCGCATGGTCTTCAGCAAGGCCACGGCATCGTCGCCCACGGGGTACATGCCGTTCTGCAGCAGCTGCTGGCGCACTTCGCGCGCATTGACGGCGCGGGTGAATTCGGCCCGCAGCTTGTCGACGATGGGCTGCGGCGTGTTGCGCGGCGCGTAGTAGGCGAACCAGGCAGCTGCGACCACGTCCTTGTAGCCGGCCTCGGCGAAGGTCGGCAGGCTGGGCATCAGCGGCGAGCGCTTGTCGCCGCTGGTGGCCAGCACCTTCACGCGGCCGGTGGTCTGCAGCTGGAGCGCGCCGCCCACGGTGTCGAAGTAAACCGGCACGGTGCCGCCCATCACGTCCTGACGCGCCGGCGTCGAGCCGCGGTAGGCGACGTGGACCATCTTCAGGCCGGCCGCGCGGTTGAGCATCTCGCCGAGAAAGTGCGAGGGTGTGCCGGCGCCGTAGGAGGCGAAGCTCAGCTTGTCGCCCTGGCTCTTGGCCCAGGCGATGAACTCCGGCAGCGTGTTGGCGGGCACCTCCTTGTGGACCACCAGCGCCAACTCGAAGCGCGCTGCATTGATGATCGGCACGAACTCCTTGATCGGGTCGTAGGAGAGATTGCGGTAGGCGCTCGGGAACATGGTCATCATGCTGGCGGTGCCGAGCAGCAGGGTGCGGCCGTCGGGTGGCGCGGTCTTCACGGCCTCGACCGCGATGCGGCCGGCCGCGCCGGAGCGGTTGTCGACCACCAGCGGCCCGAGCGAGTCGCGCACCTCGTGCGCGATCGCCCGCGTCAGCACGTCCTGCGTGCCGCCGGCGGGCACGCCGATCAGCACCTTGATCGGCTGGCCGGGGCTGAAGGCAGCTTGGGCGCCGGCCAGCGGCGCGAGCGCGAGGCCGCCGAGCGCGGCAAGGGCCTGGCGGCGGTCGATCGAAGCAAAGGGCATGGTTGTCGTCTCCTGGGTGTGCCGTGGCGCCGCACGACTCTAGAGGCTCGACAATCGATTGATCAAATCAACTGTTCTGCGGAAAAACCCGATGGCCGAAGCGCTCAGACCGCTGGACGACCTGCTGCTGTACCGGCTCAGCCGCCTGCTGTCGGTGGCCGGCGGCATGGTCATCCGCCTGTGCGAAGGCCGCTTCGGCATCACGCGGCGCGAGTGGCGCCTGATCGCGACGCTGGCCAGCCGCGGCGCGCTGGGCTCCTCGCAGCTCGCAGAGCATGCGCAGCTGGACCGTGCGCGCACCTCGAAGGCAGTGGGCTCGCTGGTGGCGAAGGGGCTGGTCTTGCGCACCCAGCCGGGCGGCGACCGGCGTCATGTGCTGCTGCGCCTCACGGACAAGGGCAGCGTGCTCTATGCCGAACTCTTTCCGCTCGTGTCGGCGATCAATGCGCAGCTCATGTCGGTGCTCGACGAGCGCGCCGCCGCGCAGCTCGACGCGTCGCTGTCGCGTCTGCAGGCGCAGGCCGAAGCGATGGCCGCCGACGCGGTGCTGCCCAAGGCCGACCGCGGGCGGCGCGGTCCCTAGGCGGGCGCGGCTTGCGGCGGGGCCGTGTCCTCGATGCGCAGCCTGGGCAGGAACTGCGGGTACTCGCGCTGCATGAAGTCGATCAGCCCTTCGCGCACCGTGCAGCGCAAGTCGAAGGCCAGCGACGAAGACGCCGCGGTGCAGAGCACGCGGATCTGCATGCTGCGCTCGGTGGCATCGGTCACGCGCAGGTTGAAGAAGCGGCCGTCCCATTCGGGCGCTGCCTTCACGATGCGCTCCGCCTCCTCGCGCAGCGGCGCGAGCGGCATGCCGTAATCGGCATGGATGAAGACCGAGCCGAGCAGCTGCGCGTCGTGGCGGGTCCAGTTCTGGAACGGCTTCTCGATGAAGTAGCTGAGCGGCAGGATCATGCGCCGGTCGTCCCAGATCCTGAGCACGACGAAGGTGCCGGTGATCTCCTCGACGCGGCCCCATTCGCCTTCGACCACCAGCACGTCGTCCATGCGGATCGGCTGCGCCAGCGCGATCTGCAGGCCCGCGATGAGGTTGCTGAACACGGGCTTGGCGGCCAGGCCCGCCACGATGCCGATCACGCCCGCCGAGGCCAGCAGGCTGGCGCCGACCTGGCGTGCGCCCGGAATGGTCATCAGCATCATCGCGCCGCCGGCCACCAGCAGCACCGAATTGGCGGTGCGCGCGAGCACGCGCGTCTGCGTGAGCACGCGGCGCGCCTGCAGGTTGTCGGTCACGTCATGGGGATGCTGGGCCAGCACGCCCTCGGCGAAGCTGTTGACGGCCCTGACGGTGAGCCAGGTGACCGCGGCAATCAGCAGCAGCCCGTTCAGGTGCCGGACGCTTCCGATGAAGCGCAGGTCGTCGGGCGCAGCCTGCCACACCATCTGGAGCGCCGCCAGCGGCAGCACGACGCGCGCGGCATTCTCGATGCCGATCAGCATCGCGAACAGCGCGGGCGTGGAACGGGTCACGCGCTTGAGCACGATGCCGCCGAGGCGGTGGACCAGCAGCGCGAGCGGCACGACGATCAGGGCGGCCAGGCAGGGGCCGAACCACGCATGGGCGAGCAGCATTTCCTTGTTCATCAGGCAGCCTTGGGGAGGTTCTCGTCCAGGGGTTGCAGGATGCGTGCCGCATCGTCGCGCAACTGCGCGGCGATGCCAGTCGCCAGGTCGAGCCGGCGCAGCAGCCAGGGGCTGACGTCGTTGTCGAAGGGATCGGGCAGCGGGATCGGCCCGGCCAGCGTGGTGGCGGAGGCGCTCTCCGGCATCACCGGTCCGGTCGTGGGCGCGCTGCCGATGGCGGCCTCGATGCGCTCGGCGGTGCGCGCGAGCGGCCCTTCGATCTCGGCTGGCGTGAGCCGGTCGCGCCTGAGCACCAGCATCGACTTGACCGCACTCAGCTGCGCCAGCAACTGGTAGCTGTGCGCCTGCAGGTGCTCGAGCGGCTCGAGCGGCGGCTGCACCGCGCGCGGTTCCGACAGCGAGCGCTGCGTGGCCTGCACCAGCGCCGAGAGGCTGTCGTAGGCCTCGCGGCGCGCGAGCCGCCATTCGAGTTCGGGGCTGGTGACCACCGAGCGCAGCTGGCCGAGGCCCAGCGCCAGCCGGGCATGGCGCGCCTGCGCCGTGAGCGTTCGCGCCACCAGCGCCGGAATCTGGCTGCGCTCCCACGAGGGCAGCACGTAGCAGAAGGCCCAGGCCAGCGCGGCGCCGATCAGCGTGTCGGCCACGCGCTCGAAGAGCGCGAAGGTCGGGCTCATGCCGACGTTCAGCATGTGGGCCTGGAGCAGGCCGAGCACGGTGGCGGCGACGGAGGTGACCAGGTAGCGCCGCACCGCGAAGCCGTGCGCAATCGCCTGCGCCACCGTCACCGCGGCCAGCATGCCCAGCGGCGAGGGATGCGCGGACAGCAAGGCCACCGCGAGCACGCAGCCCAGCAACGTGCCGGCCACGCGGCTGTTGCGCCGCTCCAGCGTTTGCGACAGGCTGCCGCGCAGCACCACCACGATGGTCAAGAGGATCCAGTAGTCGTGCGAACCCCAGGGCAGCATCACCGCGATCGCGTAGCCGGTGGCAATGGCGAGCGCGGCGCGGATCGCATGGCGCAGCGGCGGCGCATCCCAGCGCCACAGCGTGAGAAAGGGGCGCAGCGACCACTCGGTGGGACTCACGAACATCTGCCAGTTGGCCCGCACCACCGTGAGGTCGGGCTCGACATCGCCGCGCGCCATGGCCACCAGGCGCAGCACTTCGTCGTTGATGTGGCCGATGCGGCTGGCCAGGCCGCGCGCAAGCATCGCGGGCGTCGGCCCGATCTGGCCGGCGGGCGGCGGCGCGTCTTCGTCGTCGAGGTGGATGGCCGCCAGCTCGGGACGGCGATCGGGCACCGCGGCAGGCTCGCGGCCCAGCAGCAGCGTATCGGCCAGCGCTTCAGTCTCGTCGGCCAGCTCGTCGAGCACGCGCTGCATCTCGCAGAGCGCCGCGGCATGGCCGGGATGCGCCTTGAGCGCGTCGAGGTCGAGTTCGCTGGCCAGCAGCAGGTCGCGCAGCTCGAGCACCAGCACCAGCATGCCGGCCAGCCGTTGCCGGCGCGGCGTGCGCGGCGATTCGAGCACGATGTCGCGCGTCGCCTGCAGTTGGTCGGCCAGCGCGGCCTGCTCGCGCAGCAGCTGGCCGAGCAGCGAGGCCGGCACTTCGCGCACGTCGCCGGAATCGTCCCTGGGCGTGAACTGCCGGGCCTCGGTGCGCATCAGCGCGGCCAGCGAAAGCAGCACGTCGGCCATCGCCTGCACGCGGTAGCGGCCGTTGAGCGCATGGTTGGAGAGCACCGCGTAGATCACGTAGAGGCCGGCCCCGATGCCGAAGTGCAGCGTGCGTTCGAGCGCTTCGGTCATGCCCGTGGGCGCGGGCGTGGCCATCGAGAAGATCATCGAGAACATGACCGCAATCGCGATCGGAATGCCGCGCTTGCCCCAGGCCATGGCGACGAAGGCCAGGAAGGTCGCCGGCACCAGCAGCAGGCCGAGGCGCAGCGGCGCCGAGTGCAGCAGCTGCACGAAAAAGAACAGCGGCAGCCCGATCAGCGGCGACGGCAGCATCTGCCAGAACTTGCCGCGGCGCGGGCCGGGCAGGTCGGGCGGGGCGGTGACGATCACGCCGACGGCAGCCGCCGAGGCGGCCAGGGTGCCCAGCACCAGATGCACGCCGCCGGAGATCAGCATCAGCCCGAAGGCGACCGACAGGCCGTTCGCGACGTAATGCGAGAGCGCCACGCGCAGCGCGGCGCGGCCCCGGTCCGCGGTGGCGCGCTGCGCCCGCATCACTTGGCGTCGTCGTCGTCCAGGGCGGGCCCGACAGGCGACTCGCGGCGCAGGCGCGTGAGCTTGCGCGGCGCCGGCGCGGCTGCCGTGTCGGCCGGTGCCTCGGCATCGGTCTGCGCACCGACGACGGTGCTGCGCGCGTAGACGTCGCCCGGGTGGGCCGAGGGATCGACGGCGCGCACGCGGTCGCTGGCGCGCAGCTTGTCGTCGACGCTGGCGAACTTCGAGTACTTGCCCAGGATCGGCACCAGCTGGCCATAGATCCGCGGGGCGCCGGCAAGGCACTCGCGCTGCTCGAGGAAGTCGGGCTCGCCGGTGAAATTGCCGATCAGGCCGCCCGCTTCGGTGACGATCAGCGAGCCGGCCGCCACGTCCCAGATGTTGAGGCCGGTTTCGAAGAAGGCATCGGTGAAGCCGGCCGCCACGTAGGCCAGGTCGAGCGCGGCCGCGCCGGGGCGGCGCAGGCCGGCGGCGCGCGGCATCAGGTCGGCCATGATGGCCAGGTACTGCTTGAAGTTGTCGCCGGTGCGGAAGGGGAAGCCGGTCGAGATCAGGCACTCGTTGAGCCGCGTGCGCTTGCTCACGCGCAGGCGGCGGTCGTTCATGAAGGCGCCGCGGCCCCTGGTGGCCGTGAAGAGGTCGTTGCGGCTGGGGTCGTAGATGACGGCCTGCTCGACCTTGCCCTTGATCGCGAGCGCGATCGAGACGCAGTAGACCGGGAAGCCGTGGATGAAGTTCGTGGTGCCGTCCAGCGGATCGATGATCCAGACGTAGTCGGAATCCTTGGCGCCGTGCTCGGTGCCCGATTCCTCGGCCAGGATGCCGTGCCCCGGGTAGGCGCCGAGCAGCGTCTCGATGATCGCTCGCTCGCTCGCGTGGTCGACTTCGGTGACGAAGTCGTTGACCTGCTTCTGCGAAATGCGCACCGCTTCGACATCGAGCGCGGCGCGGTTGATGATGGCGCCGGCGGCGCGGGCGGCCTTGACGGCCACGTTGAGCATGGGGTGCAGGTTGGGGGACGACATTGGATTGTGGGAAGAACGGCGGGCGGCGCCGGAACGCGCCCTGGAATGCGGCCCGGCGATGCGGGCGGCGAGAATCGGGGGATTTTACATGCGCACCCGATTCATCCTGATCCAGACCAGCCACGCCGGCAACGTCGGTGCTGCCGCGCGCGCCATGAAGACCATGGGCTTCGGCGATCTCGTGCTGGTCGCGCCGCGCTGGGCCAATGTGTTGCGGCGCGAGGAGACCATCCAGCGCGCGAGCGGGGCGCTGGACGTGCTGGCCAATGCGCGCATCGTCGAGACACTGGACGAGGCGCTCGATGGTGTCACCCACCTGTGCGCGACCGCGATGGTGCCGCGCGACTTCGGCCCGCCCACGCGCACGCCGCGCGAGCACCTGGAGCCGCTCGCCAAGGAGGAGGGGCAGCACGTGGCCTTCCTGTTCGGCTCGGAGCGTTTCGGCATGCGCAACGAGGATGTCTACCGCTGCCATGTCGCGCTCAGCATTCCGACCGATCCGAGCTTCGGCTCGCTGAACCTCGGCGCGGCGATCCAGGTGATTGCCTACGAATGGCGGCTCGCGCTGGGCGGCTACGCGGTGCGGGATGCCACCGCACCGGTCCAGGCGGCCGATGCGCAGGCCGTGGCCGGCATGCTCGAACACTGGGAGCGCTCGCTGGTGCAGATCGGCTTTCTGGACCCCGAGGCGCCCAAGAAGCTGATGCCGCGGCTGCAGCAGCTCTTCAACCGCGCGCAGCCGACGCCGGAGGAGATTCACATCCTGCGCGGCATCGCCAAGGCGATGGCGGATGCGTCACAGAAAACCCCATCGCGCGTGCGCGATGACCCGAGCCCTTAGACTGCGCGGCCCATATAGCCATAACAAGAACATCCATGTTCTCGCGCCTGCGCTCCGACATCCAGTGCATCCTCGACCGCGATCCGGCCGCCCGGACGCGCTGGGAAGTGTTGACCCTCTATCCGGGCCTGCATGCCGTGGTGCTGCACCGCCTTGCGCACTGGTGCTGGGGCCATGGCCTGAAGTGGATCGGGCGCTTCATCTCGCAATGCTCGCGATGGTTCACCGGCATCGAGATCCATCCGGGCGCGATCGTCGGCGACCGCGTGTTCTTCGATCATGCGATGGGCGTGGTGGTCGGTGAGACCGCCGAGATCGGCGACGGCTGCACGATCTACCAGGGCGTGACGCTCGGCGGCACCTCGCTCTACAAGGGCGCCAAGCGGCATCCGACGCTGGGCAAGGACGTGGTGGTCAGTGCCGGGGCCAAGGTGCTCGGCGGCTTCGTGGTCGGCGACGGCGCCAAGATCGGAAGCAACGCCGTCGTGATTAAGCCGGTGCCCGCGGGCGCCACGGCAGTGGGCATTCCGGCGCGCATCATTCCGTCGAAGGCGGGCACCAGTGCCGACGTCACGACCGCCGACAGGAAGTTCACGGCCTACGGGATCACGATGGAAGACGACCCGTTGTCGCAGGCCATGAAGGGGCTGATCGACAACGCGTCGGGCCAGGATCACCAGATCGCGCTGCTGTGGCAGGCGATCGAGGCCTTGTCCGCGCAGCCCGGAAAGAAGGATTGCGTGCCGGGCGATGCGGCGCGGGAAGAGTGCTTCGAGGCGGAGCGCCTGACGCAGCTGGTGGGGAAGTGAACTTGCTCCCTCTCCCTCTGGGAGAGGGTTGGGGTGAGGGTGGGGCGTTGGGCCTTTGATTCGGTTGCATGCTTTGTTGGGCGCCGGAGCCGGGAGTTCGCCCCGGCGGGCGAGTCACTTTCTTTGTCTCGCCAAAGAAAGTAACCAAGGAAAGGCGACCCCACTGTCTGCGACCCCGCAGCGAAGCTGCGGGGCAACCTGCGGTGCTCGCTTTTCGCGGGGTCGCGCTCGAACTCGCTTCGCTCAGACGATCGCGAGCCCTGATCCGCGAAAAGCTGCGCTCCTCGGCGCAGCCAGAGGGGAGTAGCTCGGGCTCTGAGCGTGCCGAGGAGCGCAGCTTCAGGCGGAAGAAGGGCCGCGCGTGTTTGAGCGAAGCGAGTTTGCGCGGACCCCGCCTGAAGCGAGCACCGCAGGTTGCCCGGAACGAGGTGGAGGGACACGCGCAGTGGGGTCGCCTTTTCTTTGCTTACTTTCTTTTGGCGAAGCAAAAGAAAGTGAGTCGCCCGCCGGGGCGAGACCCGGCTCCGGCGCCCAACAAAGCACACAACCAAATCGAAGGCCCAGTGCCCCCACCCCAACCCTCCCCCAGGGGGGAGGGAGCAAAGAAGGTGATTCAACGCGACCGGATCGCCGACTTCGGCCGGAACGCCTTGCACACCGATTCGTCGGTTTCCAGATAAGGCCCGCCGATCAGGTCGATGCAATAGGGCACCGCGGCAAAGATTCCCGGCACCACCTGCGCGCCCTGGGCGTCCTTCAATCCTTCGAGCGTCTCCGCGATCGCCTTCGGCTGCCCCGGCAGATTGATGATCAGGCTGCGATCGCGGACGACCGCCACCTGGCGGGAAAGAATCGCCGTTGGCACGAAGCGCAGGCTGATCTGCCGCATCTGCTCGCCGAAGCCGGGCATTTCCTTGTGCGCCACGGCGAGCGTCGCTTCCGGCGTCACGTCGCGAAGGGCCGGCCCGGTGCCGCCGGTCGTCAGCACCAGCGAACAGCCGGCGTCCACCAGCTCGATCAGCGCCGCGCTGATGCCCGCCTGTTCGTCGGGAATCAGTCGCGGCTCGAAGCGGATCGGGTTGCGCAGCGCGCGCTGCAGCCATTCCTGCAGCGCGGGCAGGCCCTTGTCCTCGTAGACGCCGCTGGAGGCGCGGTCGCTGATCGAGACGATGCCGATGCGCACCGGGTCGAATGTGCCGACTTCGCTCATGCGTCCTCCTCGCGCGACTGTTCCGAGGCCTCGGCCGCATGGTCGTCGGTGCCATGCACGCCCAGCTGCACGCGCACGATCTGGAACACCTCGCGGTAGGCCTTGCCCTGGCGCGGCGCCTCGCCGGGCGGTCCGGCCTTGATGTCCTTGCGCGCCTGGCGCACCAGCGCACGCAGCTGCTGGGCGTCGGTGCCGGGATGGGTTTCGATCCAGCCGCCGAGCGCGTCGTCGTCGGCAATCAGGCGGTCGCGCCAGCGTTCGGCGTCGTGCAGGATCGCGGTCTCCTGGGCCGGGCCGCGGTTCTGCTCGTCGAGTGCGCTGCGCACGGCGTCGAGTGTCGCCGCATCGAGGCCGCGCATCAGCTTGCCGATGAACTGCATCTGGCGCCGCTTGCCTTCGAAATTGGTGATGCGCTTGGCTTCTTCGATCGCATCCTTCAGCTTCTCGCCGAGATCGAGTTTGTCGAGCAGGCCGGCGCGCAACGTGAGCAGGGCTTCGCCCAGCGCCTGCAGTTCGGTGCTTTCGCGCTTGAGATCGGTTCTGCTTGCTGCGTCGGTGCCCTTGAGCTCGCGCTTGAGCTCCAGATCGAGTTCGCTGCCTTCGGCCACGAACTGGCCGCGGACGAAGTAGCCTTTTTTGGGTTTGCGGGACATAGAGGCAATCGTTGGCCGCACCATCGGGAACAGGGGGCGCAAGTATCATAGCCAACACATGAGCACATCTTCATCGCGCGCCGATTCCGGCTTCGCCTACACCCGCCCCTTTTTCGAAAACCTGGTCGATTCGGCCCTGGCGCATGCCAAGAAGCTCGGCGCCACCGATGCCGGCGCGGAGGCGTCCGAGGGCTGTGGCCTCAGCGTCTCGGTGCGCAAGGGCGAACTCGAGAACGTCGAGCGCAACCGCGACAAGTCGCTCGGCGTCACGGTCTATGTGGGCCATCGGCGCGGCAATGCCAGCACTTCCGACTTCTCCGAGGCCGCCGTCGCGCAGACGGTGCAGGCGGCCTACGACATCGCGCGCTTCACGGCCGAGGATCCGGTCAGCGGCCTGCCCGACGAAGCGGACATCGTCACCGACCAGCCCGATCTCGACCTGTTCCATCCCTGGAACATCAGCAGCGAGCAGGCCGCTGCGCTGGCGCTCGAATGCGAGGCCGCAGCACTGTCGACGGACAAGCGCATCACCAACAGCGAAGGCGCAGGCGTCTCGGCGCAGCAAAGCCATTTCTTCAGCGCCCATACGCGCGGCTTTCGCGGCGGCTATGCGAGCTCGCGGCACTCGATCTCGGTAGCGCCGATCGCCGGCAAAGGCGACGATATGCAGCGCGACGCCTGGTACAGCTCGATGCGCTCGGCCGAGGAGCTCGCGAGCCCGGCGGCCGTCGGGCGCTATGCGGCTGAACGCGCGCTGAGCCGCCTCAAGTCGCGCAAGATCAAGACCACTGAATGCCCGGTGCTTTTCGAGTCGCCGATGGCGGCCGGGTTGCTGGGCGGCCTGGTGCAGGCCACCAGCGGCGGTGCGCTCTACCGCAAGAGCAGCTTCCTGCTCGACTCGCTCGGCAAGCAGGTGCTGGCCAAGCACATCGACGTGCTCGAAGATCCGCACATCCTGCGCGGCAAGGGCAGCTCGCCCTTCGACGACGAGGGCGTGACCACGCGCAAGCGCAAGGTGGTCGACGGCGGCCGGCTCGAGGGCTATTTCCTGAGCACCTACTCGGCGCGCAAGCTGGGCATGAAGACCACCGGCAATGCCGGTGGTTCGCACAACCTCACTCTGAGCTCGCGGCTGACGAAGAAGGGCGACGATCTCGATGCCATGCTCGCCAAGCTCGGCACCGGTCTGTTCGTGATCGAGCTCATGGGGCAGGGCGTCAACTACGTGACGGGCGACTACTCGCGCGGCGCCAGCGGCTTCTGGGTCGAGAAGGGCAAGATCACCTTTCCGGTGCAGGAGATCACGATTGCCGGCAACTTGAAGAGCATGCTGCTCGGCATCGAGGCGATCGGTGCCGATGCCTACAACTACGGTGCGAAGACCACCGGTTCGATCCTGGTGAACCGGATGAAGGTCGCCGGAAGCTAAGCCGCGTCTGCGAGCAGCGCCTCGCGCACCCTGGCGATGGCGTTGAGGTAGGGCGTGGTGAAGCCGTCCAGAGGCGCATCGGGCGCCAACCAGTTGAAGCTGAAAACGAGCCCGTCTTCTTCCGGACTGCCCATGGCCACGTGGTCGAAGGTCTCGGGCAGCGGCGATGGTGCGCGCATCAGGAACAGGTGCCAGAGCTGGGCATGCCGGTGCACGTTGCCTTCGATGCCGGCCTCGCATTCGCGGTCCAGCGTGCCCAGCGGCTGCAGTTCGCCGCGGTAGTCGATGCCCGACTCTTCCAGCAGCTCTCGCCGCACGGAGTCTTCAGGCGCTTCTCCGGGCTCCACCGTGCCCTTGGGCAACTGCATGCTCTTGTCGCCAGGGTGGTGGAAGACCAGCAGGCGGCCGCGGTCGTCCACCACGCAGGCGCAGGCCTTGTGGATCGCGGTGCGTGCCGTCATCCTCAGCCGCCCGAGAGCGCGACCTTCACGGCAGCACTGACCTGGCCCATGTCGGCTTTGCCGGCCAGGCGGGTCTTGACCGCGCCCATCACCTTGCCCATGTCGCCGGGGCCCGCTTTGCGACCAAGTTCTTCGCCGAGTTCGGCCACGATGGCCCGGACCTCGGCCGCGATCTCGTCCGCGCCCATGCGTTGGGGCAGGTACACCTCCAGCACCTTGATCTCGGCGGCTTCCTTGTCGGCCAGGTCGGTGCGGCCGCCCTGGGTGAAGGCGGCGACCGAGTCCTTGCGCTGCTTGACCAGCTTGTCGACGATGGCCACGACCATCGCATCGTCGAGCTCGATGCGCTCGTCGACTTCCTTCTGCTTGAGGGCGGCGAGCAGCAGGCGGATGGTGCCCAGGCGCTCCGAGTCCTTGGCGCGCATCGCGGTCTTCATGTCTTCGGTGATCTGGTCCTTGAGACTCATGGCAGGCTTTCTTGACAGGCTAAAAACAAAAGCCGCGGCAGGTATCCCTGGCGCGGCTCTGAACCGGACGCTGGCTTCGGCGCCAGCGCGGCGGATGCTCAGTACAGCTTCTTGGGAAGCTGCATGCTGCGCACGCGCTTGTAGTGGCGCTTGACCGCTGCGGCCTTCTTGCGCTTGCGCTCGGCGGTCGGCTTCTCGTAGAACTCGCGGGCGCGCAGGTCGGTCAGCAAGCCGAGCTTTTCGATGGTGCGCTTGAAGCGGCGCAGCGCGACGTCGAAGGGCTCGTTTTCTTTAACGCGGATGGTGGTCATTTAAAAATCGGTCTTTGTTGAATTTGGCCTGGGGAAGATCGGGCCCCGGGCCGGGGTTCCTCAACTGAAAAATGGGGTAGGCCGTTGAGGGGAGGCCAAAGTTAGCCCGACATTATAGCGCGTGAGCGCAGGCATGGGCGCTGGCCCAGGCCCACTGGAAGTTGTAACCGCCGAGCCAGCCGGTCACGTCGACCACTTCGCCGATGAAATACAGGCCGCGCTGCTTGGATTCCATGGTTTGCGAAGACAGCTCGCGGGTGTCGATGCCGCCGGCCGTGACCTCGGCCTTCTTGTAGCCCTCGGTGCCGCTGGGGGTGATCTGCCAGCGTGCGATGCGCTCGGCCAGCGCGGCGAGCGCCCGGTCGGCCGCTTCGTTGATCGGACGCTGCAGCGCTGCGTCCTGCCCGACCCAGGCGTCCGCCAGCCGCGCGGGCACCAAGCCGGCCAGTTCGTTGCCGATGCGCTTGCGCGAGCGTTGCTTGGCCTCGCCGAGCGAGGCGCGCACGTCCACCCCCGGCGCGAAATCGATGGTGAGCGGGGCGCCCGGTTGCCAGTAGCTCGAAATCTGCAGCACCGCCGGGCCCGAGAGGCCGCGATGGGTGAAGAGCAGGTCTTCGAGGAAAACTGTGCGATCTTTCTTGGCGCCGGTTTCGATCTGCACCGGCAGCGCCAAGCCGGCCAGCTCGGCGTAGGGCGACCAGGCCTCGCCGCCGAAGGTGAGGGGCACCAGAGCGGGACGCGGCGCGACCACGCGCAGACCGAACTGCGCGGCGAGCCGGTAGCCGAAATCGCTGGCGCCGATCTGGGGAATGGAAAGGCCGCCCGTCGCAATCACCAGCTTGGACGTCTGGACGCTGCCTCGGCTGGTCTCGATCCGATAGCCCCCTCCATCCGAGAACGCGATCTCGCCGACACTGCAGGGCTGCCAATGCGCGACGCCGCCGGCCGCGCACTCGGCCAGCAGCATGTCGATGATCTGTTGCGAGCTGCCGTCGCAGAAGAGCTGGCCCTTGTGTTTTTCGTGGAAAGCGATGCCGTGGCGCTGCACCAGTTCGATGAACTGCTGCGGCGTGTAGCGCGACAGCGCCGAGCGGCAGAAATGCGGGTTGTCGCCGATGAAATGGCGCTGCGGCGCGCGCACGTCCAGGTCGCGGTTGGTGAAGTTGGCGCGTCCGCCGCCCGAGATGCGGATCTTTTCGGCGATGCGCTCGCCGTGGTCGATGAGCAGCACCTTCAGGCCGCGCTGGCCTGCCAGTCCGGCGCAGAAGAGACCGGCGGCACCCGCGCCGACGACCACCGCGTCGAACGCGGGCATTCAGCAAACCTCCGCGCTGCGCGCTGCGGTGCGAGCCCCTTCGGGCGGCCGGGCGGGGCTCATCCTTTCCACACGAACGGGAACTTCAACTGCTTGAAGAAGCCGTTGGGCACGTAGTCGCCGACCACGCCGTAGCGCTCTGGCCAGAGCCTGGTGCTCTTGACGGCCGTGCCGAAGAGATAGTCGAGAAAGGCGTAGTGCGCGGCGTAGTTCTTGTCGATCGCCTCGTCGTCCTGGCTGTGGTGCCAGTGATGGAAGTTGGGCGTGACGATGAGGTAGCGCAGCGGCCCGAGGCGCACGCTCACGTTGCAGTGGTTGAAGACCGCCTGGAAGCCGACCACCACGATGTAGGCGTCGATCACTTCCTTGCTGAAGCCCAGCACGTAGATCGGCGCCAGCACCAGCGTGCGCGTGATCAGCAGCTCGAGGATGTGCTGGCGCGAGCCGGCCATCCAGTCCATGCTCTTGACGCTGTGGTGCACCGCATGCAGGCGCCACAGGAGCGGCACCTCGTGGTAGGCGCGGTGCGTCCAGTACTGCACCAGGTCGGCCACCAGGATGATCAGCAGCACGCCGGCCCAGAAGGGCAGCCCCGCGATCCAGCCGCGCACGCCGTCGTTGGCGGCCCAGCCGAAGAGCTTGTGCACCAGCAGGTTGGTCGCCAGCAGCACGAAGCCCACGATCATGTGGTTGACGACGAAGTGGTGAAAGTCCGTCTGCCACTCGGCGCGGAACACCGGCTGGTCCTTGCGGTGCGCGAACAGTTTCTCGATGAAGATGAAGATCAGCGAAGAGCCCAGCAGGTCGAGGATGAACCAGTCGAGCCCGATGTAGGGCGTGTTGTCGGCGAAGTCGTTGACCGGCACCTTGTGGCCGCCGAGCAGCGCCGCCGCGGCCACCAGCAGGAAGGCGAAGGAGGAGAGCCAGCGCGAGCGGTTGAAGATGATGTTCACCAGCGAGAGGCCGCCGGAAATCACCATCGCAACGAGCAGCACGATGCGCATCACGTCGACGTTGTAGCTGCGGCGCAGCTCGGGCGTGCTGAGGTACTGCGGGAAGTGGAAGACGAGCACGCCCAGGAAGCACAGGATGCCCAGCGAGAGCGCGATGGTGCCGGTGACCAGGCCCTTGCCGCGTTGCAGCTCGCCATGGCTTTCGGTGAATTCATTGAGTTTTTCGAGCTCCAGCATCCTGATCTCCCGCCCGTGTTCGAGGGCTGGAGGATTCTAGGGGTGGCGCCGGAACGTGCCGACAGGCCGAACGGCCGATTCAGGTGCCGAAGCGCGTCGCCGGCAGGCCCGCCGCGGCCAGGCCGCGCAGCACGTCGCCGACCACGATCACGGATGGGCTGCCGAGCCCGGCTGCCGCCAGGTCGAAAGGCAGGCGCGCGAGCGTGGTCGCGATGTGGCGCTGCTGCGGCAGGCTCGCATGCTGGATCACGGCCACCGGCGTGTCGCCCGCCAGGCCGTGCAGCAGCTCGTTCTGGATATGGGCCACGCCCGTGACGCCCATGTAGATCACCAGCGTGAGCCGCGCGTCGCGCGCAGTGGCGGCCAACTGCCGCCAGTCGGTCGGATGCTGGTCGGCCGCATGACCTGTCTTGGCGTGGCCGGTGACGAACACCACGCCCTGCGCGTGGTCGCGGTGCGTGAGCGGCACGCCCAGCGCGGTGACGGCGGCGAGGCCAGCCGTGATGCCGTTGATCACCCGCACCTCGATGCCTTCTTCGCGCAGGTGCTCCACCTCCTCGCCGCCGCGGCCGAAGATGAAGGGGTCGCCGCCCTTGAGGCGCACCACGGTCTCGCCCTCGCGCACCGCGGTGATCATGAGCCGCTCGATGAAGGCCTGCGGCGTGCTCCTGCAGCCGCCGCGCTTGCCGACATGGACGATGCGTGCGCCGGGCCGCGCGTAGGCCAGGATCTCCTCGCTGACCAGGTCGTCGACCAGGAGCACGGTGGCCGCCTGGATCGCCTTGACGGCCTTGATCGTGAGCAGTTCGGGATCGCCGGGGCCGGCGCCGACCAGGGTGCAGCTGCCGTGATGGGAAAGGGTGCTCATGGGTGCTCCACCTGTTGGGCCAACTGCAGGACATGCTCGACCTGCTGCGCGATCGCGTCCGGCACCGGCGCCTGGCCGGCCAGCACGCGCCGCGTGTAGTCGGCCGTGGTCTCGATGTCGATTTCTTTGGGCAGCCCGGGCACCTCGGCTTGCGTGCCGGGCTCCTGGGTCTGCAGTGCGACGCGCCGGCCGCGCACGAAGCCGTCGACCTGCGCGGTGCGGCGCGGGTCGGCCACGCTCTCGCCCTCGAGTCCGCGCGAGAGCAGGGCGGTCATGCCCAGCAGCTCGAAGGTCGCTGCCATGGACTCGGCGTAGGCGGGATGCGTGTAGCTGCCGACCACCACGCAGGCGCCTTGCGTCGGTTGCATCAGCTTGACCACGCTGTGGCCGGGGTTGCGCAGGCCGACCACGCGGCGCACGTCGAGCAGGCGCTTGAGGCCGGGGCTGAGCAGCTCGGTCGGTGCGAAGACCGCCTCTCCGTTCGCGATGGGCCGGATGGCCGCGAGCGGCTGCACGTCGAGGGCCGCGAGCACGTTGGAGGCCAGCACCCGGGTCGATTCGGTGGCCGCGCCATGCACCACCACCGGCAGGCCTTCGCGGGCCAGCAGCAGCGCGAGCAAGGGCGTGAGCACCGGCAGCCGGCGCGCGCCGTTGTAGCTGGGCAGCACCACCAGCGGCCGGCCGGTGGCGGGAAAGCGCGCCAGGCGCGCATGGGTGGCATCGAGAAAGCCGGCCATCTCATCCGGCGTCTCGCCCTTGATGCGCATGGCCAGGCAGAAGGCGCCGGTTTCCAGGTCGGTCACGGTGCCGTCGAGCACCTGGCCGAAGAGGTCCGCGGCCTGCTCGCGGTTGAGCGGCCGCGCGCCGCGCGCGCCGCGGCCGATTTCCTTGATGTAGTGGCTGATTCCCATGGGTAGGCCCATTGTCCCGCAAGGCTTATGCCGCAATACGGCTGCGCTTATGCCCTGGAAGGCAGGAAGGGAAGCCGTCCATGCGCTCATGATTGCTCGGCCAGGGCCGGTGCCGCGCTCGCGCGCACCATGCGCTTGAGCTCGGGCAGGCAGGAGCCGCAATTGGTGCCGCATTTCAGCGCGCCCTGCAATGTGGCGAGGCGATCGCCTTCGGGACCCGAAGCGGCCGCCAGGTGCTCGCCGATGGCGGTCTGCGTCACGCCGAAGCAGCTGCAGATGACCTTGCCGCGCGCCGCCACGCCGGCCGGGGCGGCGGCGCCGGGCTTGAGCAGCTGGCGGCCATAGGCCTGTGCGGGCAACTGGTCCTGCAGCAAGGTCTTGATCCAGGCCTCCGCACGCGTGTCGCCGGCCAGCAGGAAGCCTTCGAGGTGTGCGTCCTGGCCGTCGCGCACCAGCCGCGCAGCGCGCCGCTGCCCGTGCTTGGCATCGGCATAGCGCAAGGTGTCGGCGCCGCCGAGCCCCAGCAGTCCCTCGATGCGGGCGAGCACATCGGTGGAAGGCGCGTCGTAGGCGGCCGCGCGAAAGAGGATGCCGGTGCGCTCCGGCCCGCTGCCCTCCAGGGCGCCGCCGGTGCCGAACGGTACGCAGCTGGCAAAGGGGAAGGACGGCATCAGTGCGCGCAGAGCCTCGCGGATGTCCAGGGACGCGTCCCGCGGCAGCCAGGCCACCGCCAGCAAGGACCAGGGCAGTTCGGCCTTGAGGATCTTGACGGCCGCGTGCTTGAGTTCGGGCTGCTTCGAATCGGGGCAGAAGGCCGGCGTCGTGAGCGCATTGACGCCGGCCAATGGCTCGCCGGTGCTGGAGCGGCCGCTGAGATATTCGCCGCCCCAGTGCATGGCGATGAACGCCTGGCTCATCCCCACCTCGGCGCTGGCCGCGACGGGCAGCACGATCGAGCCGCGCCGCGAGGTGACGTGCACCAGGTCGCCCTCCTTCAACTGGCGGCGCGCCATGTCCTGCGCATGCATCTGCACCGTCGGCTCCGCTGCGTGGCCGAACAGGCGGCCCAGCGTGCCGGTGCGGCTCATGCCGTGCCACTGGTCGCGCAGGCGGCCGGTGTTGAGCGAGAACGGAAAGCGCGCCTCGCGGGCTTCGGCCACCGGCTTGTAGGCGACGTCGGCAAAGCGCGCGCGGCCGTCGGGCGTGGCGAACACGCCGTCTTCGTAGAGGCGCGCACGGCCGGTGGTCTCGCCTTCGCGCAGCGGCCACTGCTGCGGCGCGGCCTCGAGCATCGCGTAGCTCATGCCGGTGATGTCGAGATCGCGGCCGCGCGTGGATTCGCGGTGCTCGTTCCACACGGCTTCCGCACTCGCATAGGGGAACAGCGTGTTCGCACGCGCCAGCCGTGTTTCGAGCCGGCGCGCGAAATCCATCGCGATGGCCCAGTCGTCGCGCGTCTCGCCCGGTGCCGCGACGGCCGGCCGCACCCGCGAGACGCAGCGCTCGCTGTTGGTGACGGTGCCGTTCTTCTCGCCCCAGGTGGTGGCCGGCAGCAGCAGGTCGGCGAAGTCGCAGGTGGCGGTGGTCGAGAAGGCTTCCTGCACGACCACGAATTCGCAGCGTTCGAGCGCGCGGCGCACGGTGGCCTGGTCGGGCATCGACTGCGCGGGGTTGGTGCAGGCGATCCAGAGCGCGCGGATCTCGCCGTCGGCGGCGGCCTGGAACATCTCGACTGCGGTCTTGCCGGGCTTCTCCGGCACCGAAGGCACGCCCCAGAGAGCGGCGACCTCGGCACGATGCTGCGGGTTGGCGAGGTCGCGGTGCGCCGACAGCAGGTTGGCCAGGCCGCCCACCTCGCGGCCGCCCATCGCGTTGGGCTGCCCGGTCAGCGAGAAGGGGCCGGCGCCGGGCCTGCCGATCTGCGCGGTCGCGAGGTGCAGATTGATCAGTGCCGCATTCTTGGCGGTGCCCGACGACGATTGGTTGAGGCCCTGGCAGTAGAGGCTCAGCGTCGCGGCCGAGGTGGCGAACAGGCGCGCGGCCTGCAGCAGGTCGTCCTTGGAGATGCCGCAGACCTGCGCAACGCGATCGGGCGTGCAGTCGCGCACGGTGGCCTTGAGCGCCTCGAAGCCGCTGGTGTGGGCGGCGATGTAGCGCGCATCGGTCCAGCCTTCCCACAGTATCAGGTGCAGCATGCCGTTGAAGAGCATCACGTCGGTGCCCGGCTGGATGGCCAGGTGCAGGTCGGCGATCTCGCAGGTGTCGGTGCGGCGCGGATCGGCCACGACGATCTTCATCGCCGGGTTGGCCGCCTTCGCATCCTCGATGCGGCGGAACAGGATCGGATGGGCCCAGGCGGTGTTGCTGCCGGCGATGAACAGGCACTCGGCGTGCTTCAGGTCGTCGTAGCAGGCCGGCGGCGCGTCGGCGCCCAGCGTTTTCTTGTAGCCGGCCACCGCGCTGCTCATGCACAGGCGCGAATTGGTGTCGATGTTGTTGGTGCCGATCAGGCCCTTGGCCAGCTTGTTGAAGACGTAGTAGTCCTCGGTGAGCAACTGGCCCGAGACGTAGAAACCGACGGCGTTCGGGCCGTGCTCGCGCACGACCTGGGCGAACTTGTCGGCGGCCGTGTCGAGCGCAGTGTCCCAGCCGACGGCCTCGGGCGCCACACCGCGCTCGGCACGCCGCATCGGCTGCAACAGCCGCGTCTGCCGCGTGACCGCCGCGCTGGCGGTCAGGTGCAGCGTCGAGCCCTTGGTGCACAGGCGGCCGAAGTTGGCCGGGTGCTCCGGGTCGCCGCGCACGCCGGTGATCTGCGCGCCATCGGATTCGATGATCACGCCGCAGCCGACACCGCAGTACGGGCAGGTGGAGCGTGTTTCGTTCATGGCATGCCTTCAGGCTGCGACGGAGCGCTTCGGTCCCGCGACGGGGCGCTCGAGATCGGTGGCATGCGTCGCGAGTTCGCCTGCATCCAGATGGACCACACCGTCCGCGACCTTCACCGCGAAGCGCGGCGTGCATCCTTCATCCGGCGATTTCGCGCAGCCGTCGTCGAGCCCGATCGCCCAGTTGTGCAGCGGGCAGGCCACGCTGGTGCCGAACACGATGCCCTGGCTCAGCGGGCCGCCCTTGTGCGGGCAGCGGTCGAGCAAGGCGAAGACCTGGTTCTCGGCATTGCGGAATACCGCCACGTCCACGCCCGCAGGTCGTGCAACGCGTCGCGCGCCGAGCACGGGGATGTCGTCGATGCGGCAGATGACTTTCCATTCACTCATGGGGGTCTCTCTAGGTTTTGAGGTTGGAATACAGGCCGGTGATGCGATCCATGATCGCCAGCAGGTTCTCGCTGGTGACGAACACGTCGGACATGAGCTTGGGCGACGCACTCGCGCCTTCCAGACGCTGAAGGCCGTGGTTGAAGAACACCCACTGCGCGTCGGCCAGCACCAGCTCCTCCTTGATCTGCGTCGTGACCTCGGGCGCACTGCGCAGGGTTTCGAGTGCTGCAACGAACTCCGAGCGCGCCTTGGCGATCTCGGCCGCGCTGCCCGTCGGGTCGATCTGCAGGGCACTGGCCAGGTAGAACTTGGCCATGCGTTGCGACAGCATGCGCTGGCGGCCCGCGATGTTGACCAGCTTGCCCACCGACTTGCCCGAGGCCGCTTCGTACTGCACCGTGCCCTGGTGCGCCAGGGCGAGCACGGCGGCATCCAGCTTGACGACCTTTGCCGCTTCGTTCTTGGCGGGTGCGGGGCCCGTCAGTTCTCTCTTGAAATCGTTCCAGGCACCGTCGAGCGTGTCGTAGGTGCCGCGGATGGTGGGGGTAGGCGCGAAGGTCTTGAGCTCCACCAGTTGGCGGTCGAACAGGGCGATGGACCGGTCCAGCACCTGCTGGGCGTTGCGCGTCTCCACTTTTTGCACCAGCGCCAGGTAGGCCTTGCTCGCACGCTGCGAGAGCATGCGCTGGCGCCCCGCCTTGTTGATGGCGTCGTTGAGGTCGGCCACCTGGGCGCGTGCGCCCAGGCCGATCAGGGCGGTCGAGGCGATGAAGAGCCGTCTTTTCAAACCACTTCTCCGGCTTGCGGGTTTCATGCCGTCAGCGGCGTGAACTGCCGCACGTCGACCGAGGCCTGGCTCGACTCGAACCACGGATCGGGTTCGCCGTCGAGTGCGAACTGCAGTCGCTCCCACAGCGCCTTGCGGCCTTCGGCGTCCTCGAGAATCTTCTTCTTCACATAGTCCAGGCCCACACGGCCGATGTAGTGCACCGTGCGCTCGAGGTACCAGCCCTCTTCGCGGTAGAGCTGCAGGAACGCGCCCGCGTACTCCATCACTTCCTCGGAGGTCTTGACCTTCACGAGGAACTGCGCCACCTCGGTCTTGATGCCGCCGTTGCCGCCCACGTAGAGTTCCCAGCCCGAGTCGACGCCGATCACGCCCACGTCCTTGATGCCGGCCTCCGCGCAGTTGCGCGGGCAGCCCGAGACCGCGAGCTTGACCTTGTGCGGCGAGTACATGGCCCACAGCGCGCGCTCGAGGTCCTTGCCCATCTGCGTCGAGTCCTGCGTGCCGAAGCGGCACCACTCGCTGCCGACGCAGGTCTTCACCGTGCGCAGCGACTTTGCGTAGGCAAAGCCCGAGGGCATGCCGATGTCCTTCCAGACGTTCTCCAGGTCTTCCTTCTTCACCCCGAGGAGGTCGATGCGCTGCCCGCCGGTGACCTTGACGGTCGGGATCTTGTACTTGTCGGCCGCGTCCGCAATGCGGCGCAGTTCGTCGGGCGTGGTGTGGCCGCCCCACATGCGCGGGATCACCGAATAGGTGCCGTCCTTCTGGATGTTGGCGTGGCTGCGCTCGTTGATGAAGCGGCTCTGCGGGTCGTCCTTGGCCTCCTTGGGCCAGGTCGAGATCAGGTAGTAGTTGACGGCCGGGCGGCAGGTCGCGCAGCCGTTGGGCGTGCGCCAGCCGAGGCCGCGATAGACCTCATCGTGCGTGAGCCAGTGTTCCTTGCGGATCGCGTCGCGCACGTCCTGGTGGCTGGCGTCGGTGCAGCCGCAGACCGCCTTCTTCTTCGGCGTGGCCGAGTAGTCGCCGCCGGCGGTGAACATCAGGATCTGTTCCACCAGCCCGGTGCACGAGCCGCAGCTGGCGCTGGCCTTGGTGTGCTTCTTGACCTCTTCGAGCGTGAACAGGCCCTTGTCCTTGATGGCCTTGCAGATGGTGCCCTTGCTGACGCCGTTGCAGCCGCAGACCTCGGCGTCGTCGGGCATGCTGGCGGCCTTGCTGTGGCCTTCGTGGCCGGTGTCGCCGATGTTCGATTCGCCGAACATCAGCTTGTCGCGGATGTCGCTCACGCTGCGGCCGTCGCGCAGCAGCTTGAAGTACCAGCTGCCGTCGACCGTGTCGCCGTAGAGGCAGGCGCCGACCAGCTTGTCGTCCTTGATCACCAGCTTCTTGTAGACGCCGCCGAAGGGGTCGCTCATCACGATCTCCTCGGTGCCTTCGCCGCCCATGAACTCGCCGGCGCTGAAGAGGTCGATGCCCGTCACCTTGAGCTTGGTCGAGGTCAGAGATCCGAGGTAGCGGCCGATGCCGAACTGCGCGAGATGGTTGGCCGCCACCTTGGCCTGCTCGAACAAGGGTGCGACCAGCCCGTAGGCGATGCCGCGGTGGGCCGCGCATTCGCCCACCGAGTAGATGCGCGCGTCGGTCACGGTCTGCATGGTGTCGGTGACCACGATGCCGCGGTTGCAATGCAGGCGCATCTTCTCGGCCAGCTCGACGTTGGGCCGGATGCCCACGGCCATCACGATCAGGTCGGCCGCGACCTCGGTGCCGTCCTTGAAGTGGATGGCCGCAACGCGTCCTTCATCGTTGCCGACCAGCTCCTGCGTCTGCGCGCCGATCAGGAACTTGAGCCCGCGGTCTTCCAGCGACTTCTGCAGCAGCTTGCCCGCCACGTCGTCGAGCTGGCGCTCCATGAGCCAGGGCATGACATGCACTACGGTCACGTTCATGCCGCGCAGCATCAGGCCGTTGGCCGCTTCCAGGCCCAGCAGGCCGCCGCCGATGACCACCGCGTTCTTGTGCGTCTTCGCGGTCTCGATCATGTAGTCGGTGTCGGCGATGTCGCGGTAGGCGATCACGCCCTTCAGGTCCTTGCCCGGGACGGGCAGCATGAAGGGGTTGGAGCCGGTGCACATCAGCAGGCGGTCGTAGGCGGCCTCGGTGCCGTCCTCGGCCCGCACGATGCGCTTGACGCGATCGACCTCGACCACCTTCTTGCCGGCGTGCAGCGTGATGTTGTTCTCGGCGTACCACTCCCAGCTGTTGAGCACGATCTCGTCGACCGTCTGTTCGCCGGCGAGCACCGGCGACAGCAGGATGCGGTTGTAGTTGGGATGCGGCTCGGCGCCGAAGACGGTGATGTCGTAGAGATCGGGCTCGATCTTCAGCAGCTCTTCGAGCGTGCGCACGCCGGCCATGCCGTTGCCGACCATCACGAGTTTCATCTTCTTCATGGGTGGGACCTTTCAAGCAAAGAGGGGGCTCGCGGCTTGCGCGGACAATCGCGCGCCATGAGCTTCGAAGTAGAGATCGGCTACAGCAGCCACCGCGGGCCGCGCCCGCAGAACGAGGACTTCGCCGGCGCGGTGCATGCGCCGCGCGGCGAGGAGTCGCGCGGGCTGATCGCGGCGATCGCCGACGGCGTTTCTTCGGGCGGCCACGGGCTGGAGGCGGCGCAGACCACCGTCATCGGCCTCCTGGGCGACTACTTCGCCACGCCCGACACCTGGGAGCCGACGGTCGCGATGGACCGACTGATCGCCGCCCAGAACGCCTGGCTGGCCGATCACAACCGGCGCCGCCGCCAGGACAGCGCCATGACCACGCTGACCGCCCTGGCCCTGCACGGGCAGAGCTACACGCTGGCCCATGTGGGCGACACGCGCGCCTGGCGCGTGCGCAAGGGCGAGGGCGCGGCCATGCAGTTGAGCGTCGACCATGCGCTGGACCATCCCGACCTGCGCAGCCGCCTGACGCGCGCGGTGGGCCTCGACGACCACGTGCGCGTCGACTACATGCAAGGCGAGCTGCGCATCGGCGACTGCTTCGTGCTCAGCACCGACGGCGTGCACGGCGTGCTGAAGCCTGCGCGCGTGGCCGAGCTCGCGCTGGCCACCAATGCGCAGCAGGCCAGCGACGCGCTGGTCGACGCGGCGATCGCCGCCGGCACCCGCGACAATGCCACCGCGCTGGTCATCCGCGTGCTCGGGCTGGATGCGCGCCAGCTGCACGACGAGCTGGGCGATGCGCGCCGCCTGGATCCGCCCGCGGCGCTGAAGGTGGGCGAGGTGCTGGACGGCTACGCGATCACCGCGCTGGTCGCCGACACCGGCGTGCACCGGCTCTACCAGGCGCGCCATGTGCCCACCCGCGCGCTGGTCGCGCTCAAGACCCTGCACCCTTCGCGCGCCAGCGACCCCGAGGAGCGCGCCATGCTGGCGCACGAGGCCTGGCTGGGCCTGCGCGTGGGCGGGCGCGGCGAGCCCGGCTTCGTGCGCGTGCACGAACGCGCCGACGACGCCAGCGCGCTCTACACCGTGTTCGACTGGCATGGCGGCCGCACCGTCGAACAGATGTTGCGCTCGGGCATGCGCCCGGCCGTGGCGGAGGTGGTGGCCGCCGCGGTCCAGATCTGCAAGAGCCTGGGCCGGCTGCACCGCCACGGCGTGGTGCATCGGGACATCAAGCCCGGCAATCTGCACCTGGGCGACGACGGCTGCTGGCGCATCCTCGACCTGGGCGTGGCGCTCTCGGGCCGCGAGGGCGCGGCGCAGCGCGAGCTGCATGCCGGCACGCCCAGCTTCATGAACCCCGAGCAATGGGAGGGCGTCGCGCCCGATGCCGGCAGCGACCTGTTCGCCCTCGGCGTGGTGCTGTACCAATGGCTGGGCGGGCGCCTGCCTTACGGCGAGATCGAGCCCTACCAGATCGCCCGCTACCGGCGCGATCCCGTGGCGCTCTCGCGCATCCGGCCGGACGTGCCGATCTGGCTCGACCATCTGGTGCGCAAGGCGGTGGCGCGCGATCCGCGGCAGCGTTTCGAGACCGCCGAGGAGATGCTGCTGGCGCTCGAACGCGGCGCGGCCCGCCCGGTCGGCGCGCCGGCCGCCACGCCGCTGGTGCGGCGCGATCCCGCCCTGCTGTGGAAGATCGCGCTGGCCGCGTCGCTGCTCTTCAACGCGCTGCTCGTCTACTGGCTGCTGTTCCTGCCGCGCTGAGCGCAGGAGGGAGGAGGGGTGGCGCATGGGCATCACCGTCCGGCGCTGCGGCGCAGCGGCCGGACCGGCCGGTCGCCCTCGCCGGCTGGATCGACCGGCGTGCTGCGTGCGCGGCCGCCCTTCTCGGCCCAGGTCCGCGTCCAGCGGATCTGCATGACCCGCATGACGCCCAGCATCACCAGGGCCAGCACTGCGAACAGCATGAAGCCCCACATGTAGGTGCCCAGGTACTGCTTCGACAGGCCCATCGCATTGGGCACCAGGCCGCCGCCCAGGGCGCCGATCTCGCCGATCATCGAGCCGGCCACGGCCGTGGTCGTCGGCCAGCGCAGCGGCACCAGCTGGAACAGCGCGCCGTTGCCCGCGCCCAGGGCGGCAAAGCACACCATCAGCAGCAGCGTGGTGATCGCGAGCGAGCCGGAGGAGAGCCCGATCAGCGCCAGCGAGACCGCCGACACCACCAGCACCAGCGTCAGCGTGTTGACGCCGCCCCAGCGGTCGGAGATCCAGCCGCCCATCACGCGCACCGCCGCGCCCATGAACGCGGCCAGCATCGTCAGCTGGCCCGCCTGCACCTTGCTCACGCCGAACTGGTCGTAGTAGTAGGAGGGCAGGAAGGTGGTGAGGCCGATGAAGCCGCCGAAGGTGACGCCGTAGATCAGGCTGAAGGCCCAGCCGTCCTTCTCGAACAGGCAGGCCACGTGCTCGCGCAGGCCGGCGTGGCTGTCGACGTCGGGCGGCTCCTGCGCGAACAGCACCATCACCGCCATCGGCAGCAGGATGGCCACCGCCGCGACGCCGTAGACGGCCTGCCAGCCGAGCCATTGCGCCAGCGGCGGCGCGACCAGCACCGACAGCGCCGTGCCCACGTTGCCGGCGCCCACCAGCCCCATCGCCAGGCCCTTGTTCTGCGGCGGGAAGGAGCCCGAGCCCAGCGACAGGGCCACGCCGAAGCTGGCGCCCGCGATGCCCAGCAGCACGCCCATGGCCAGCAGGTCGTTGAAGCTGTGCACCATGAAGAAGCCGAACAGCATCGCCACCGCGATCAGCCCCATCTCCACCAGCGTGGCGTTCTTGCGCCCGATGTACTGCGACAGGATGCCGAGCGGAAAGCGCATCAGCGCGCCGGCGATGATCGGGATCGACAGCATCAGCCCCATCTGCGCGGGATTCAACTGGAAGGCCTCGCCGATGAAGGGCGCCATCGCGCCGTTCAGCACCCAGATGCAACACGAGAACATGAAGTAGAAGAAGGCCGCGAAGAGGGTGGGGGCGTGCCCGGAGCGCAGGAATGACTTGAAGCTGGACATGGCGGTGGCAATGCGTAAAGCATCCGCACAGCCGTGGCGCGGCTGCGTGGATGGGCGATGAATAGGAGTTTCCCGCCGGGAGCCGGCGGAATGGATGGGCGGTGAGCGAGTCCCTGCCGGGACCCGGGTCGGCGCGCAGGCCGAGGACTTCACCAAAGCGGTGCTTCGTTACACCGTGCCTTCCCTTATGCAAGACGCGTGCCTGCCGCAAGAGGCTCGCTTCGCCTATGCTGCGCTCGCCCCCCTCGTTCGCGACCCAACTTCCATGATTCGACTCTTGCTCGTCTTGCCTGACTCCGATGCCGAGGTGCTGAGCCAAGTGCTGGCGGGCGCGGATGCCGCCGCCATCGGCTTCAGCACCTGCGACACGATGGTGCAGGAGGCCGCCATGCTCGCACCGCAACAGGTGCTGATCCACAGGCCCGCATCGATCCCTGACCTGCAGGCCGCCCTGCATACCTGGGCTGGCGCTCCGCCGCATCCGGTCGTGGTGATCAGCGAGCCGCTGTCGCCAGAAGTGCATGAGGCGCTCGTCGAGCTGGGCGTGCACGCCTGGTCGTGCGCCGAAACCCTGGATGCACAGAGCCTGCGCGCCGTGCTGGCGCGCGCGCAGGTGCGCTGGCAGCGCGAGGCTGCGCTGCGCGACACGCTGGCGCGCTCGCTCGCCCATCTCGACGAGCGCAAGTGGGTGGACCGCGCCAAGGGGCTCCTGATGTCGGCGCGCGGCATCGGCGAGGACGCCGCGTTCGGCATGCTGCGCGGTGCAGCGATGCACGCCAACCTGCGGGTCGGTGAACTCTCGCGTTCGGTGGTCGAGGCGGCCCAGTGGGCCGAGGCGATCAACCGTGCCGGGCAGTTGCGCATGCTCTCGCAGCGGCTGGTGCGCCTGGCGGCGCAGGCGCTCGCGGATGTGGATGCGCGGCGCAGCCGCAGCCTGCGCGCGCAGTCGGTCGAGCGGGTCAAGGACAACCTCGATCACCTGGCTTCCCTCCCGCTGGATCCGACCTCGATGCAGGCGCTGGCGGCCGTGCGCTCGGCATGGGATGCCATGGATGCGGCGCTGTCCTCGCGGCTGTCCGCGGCCTCGCTGACCGCCATCGACGCCAGCGGCGAAGACCTGCTGGTCGCGGCCGAGGCGCTCACCGACGTGCTCGAATCCTCCGCGGGCCGCAGGGCCTTGCGCATCGTCAATCTCTGCGGGCGGCAGCGCATGCGCGCCCATCGCCTGGCCAAGGACGCGCTGCTCGCCGCGATGCTGCCCGAGGGCGCGTGGAGCGCGCGCCTCGCGCCCACCATGGACACTTTCGAGGCCTCGCTGCTGGAGTTGGAGCGCGCGCCGCTGAGCTCGCCCGAGATCCGCGACGCGCTCCATGGCGCCCGCGACGAATGGCTGCGGCTGGTGCGCGGCGTGCGCCATGCCGACCGGGCCGAGGGGCGCGCCGATCTGGTGCGCGCCAGCGAGGTGCTGGCCGATACCTTCGACCGGCTCACCGCCTCGTACGAACACAGCCTGCAGGTCATCATGTCCTGAGCCTGTGTTCGGCCTGCTCGCTCAGGCCGCGACCTTCTCCACGTGCGCCTGGCGCGTGTAGAGAAAGTCGATTACGGCCTTGCGGGCGTGCACGTAGACGGGGTCTTCCGCGAGCTCGACGCGGTTGCGCGGGCGCGGGATGTCGACTGCCAGCACCTCGCCGATGGTGGCGGCCGGGCCGTTGGTGAGCATGACGATGCGGTCCGACAGGAGCACCGCCTCGTCGACGTCGTGCGTGACCATCACCACCGTGCTGTGCGTCTTCTGCACGATGGCCAGCAGCTCGTCCTGCAACTTGGCGCGCGTCAGCGCGTCGAGGGCGCCGAAGGGCTCGTCCATCAGCAGCACTTTGGGTTCCATCGAGAGGGCGCGTGCAATGCCCACGCGCTGTTTCATGCCGCCGGAGATTTCGCCGGGGCGCTTCTGCGCGGCCGGCGTGAGGCCGACCAGCGCGAGCGCCGCTTCGGTGCGCGCCCTGAGCTGCGCCTTGTTCTCGGTCGAAGCGAACACGCGCTCGACGGCGAGGTAGACGTTCTCGTAGCAGGTGAGCCAGGGCAGCAGCGAATGGTTCTGGAACACCACCGCGCGCTCGGGCCCCGGGCCCTTGATCTCGCGGTTGGCGCACAGCAGCACGCCCTGCGTGGGCGTGGTGAGGCCGGCGATCAGGTTCAGCAACGTGGACTTGCCGCAGCCCGAATGCCCGATCAGCGTGATGAACTCGCCCTTGGCCACCTGCAGGTTGATGTCGCGCAACGCGAGGAAGCTGCCCTTGGGCGTCTTGAAGCGCTGTTCGACGTCGTGGATTTCGATGTACTTCATGATGGACCGATCGTCCTGAGCTTGTCGAAGGGTCATGCCTTCACCTCTTCGAACGTGAATGCGGTGGCGATCCGGATCAGCGCGAACTCGAGCACGAGCCCGACCACGCCGATGACGAAGATCGCGATGATGATGTTGGCGACGTTGAGGTTGTTCCACTCGTCCCAGACCCAGAAGCCGATGCCAACGCCGCCGGTCAGCATCTCGGCCGCCACGATCACCAGCCAGGCGGTGCCGACCGCGAGGCGCACGCCGGTCAGCATGTAGGGCAGCACGGCGGGGAACAGGATCTTGGTGAGGATCTTCCACTCGGAAAGATTGAGCACGCGCGCCACATTCATGTAGTCGCTGGGCACGCGCTGCACGCCCACCGCGGTGTTGATGATCATGGGCCAGATCGAGCAGATGAAGATGGTCCAGATCGCGGCCGGGTTGGCGCCCTTGAAGACCAGGAGGCCGATCGGCAGCCAGGCCAGCGGCGACACCGGTCGCAGCAGGCTGATCAGCGGATTGAACATGCGCGAGAGGAACTCGAAGCGACCGATCGCGAAGCCGGCCGGGATGCCGACCGCGGCGGCCAGCCCGAAGCCGAGCGCCACGCGCTGGAGCGACGAGAGCACGTTCCAGCCCACGCCCTGGTCGTTGGGGCCCTTGCTGTAGAAGGGATCGCTGAACACGGTCAGCGCCTGTTGCCAGACGGCGGCCGGCGACGGGAAGCCGGTGGTGCTTTTCAGCGCCACGAGTTCCCAGATCAGGACCAGCAACGCAAAGCCAAGGATCGGCGGCAGCACGCGCAGCCAGATCCAGCTGAAGTCGCGCGGGGCGCGGGGCGTGGTCTCTTCCTGCGCGGGCTCTGCAGGCGGGACGGAGGCGGCCGCGGACTTCCTGGCGGCTGCCGGCGTGGCGAGCTGCCCCTGGGCAGCCTCGAGCGGGGAGTGAAAGACGGCACTGACCATGGCGGGCTCCTCAGGCATTGACCTTGAACGACTCGGCGTACTTCTTCGGATCCTTGCCGTCCCACACCACGCCGTCGATCAGCTTGCTGCTGCGCATCGTGTCCTTGGGAACGGAGGTCTTGGTCGCGGCTGCAGCCTGCTTGTAGATGTCGATGCGGTTGATCTCCGTGGCCACCTTGAGGTAGTCCGGATGCTCCTTCAGCAGGCCCCAGCGCTTGTGCTGCGTGAGGAACCACATGCCGTCGGACAGGTAGGGGAAGGTCGCCGCGCCGTCGTTGTAGAACTTCATGTGGTTCGGGTCGTCCCAGTTCTTGCCCAGGCCGTTGGTGTAGCGGCCCAGGATGCGCTGGTTGATGGCGTCCACGCTGGTGTTGACGTAGCTCTTGTCGGCGATGGTTTCGGCCATCTTGTTCTTGTTCTGCAGGCCGGCGTCGATCCACTTCCCGGCTTCGAGAATCGCGGCCGTCACGGCGCGCGCCGTGTTGGGGTATTTCTTGACGAAGTCGCCGGTGGTGCCGAGCACCTTCTCGGGATGGTCCTTCCAGATGTCCTGCGTGGTGACGGCCGTGATGCCGATGCCGTCCATGATCGCGCGCTGGCCCCAGGGCTCGCCGACGCAGTAGCCGTCCATGTTGCCCACGCG
Organism: Variovorax sp. LjRoot175; assembly: GCF_964253805.1. NCBI lineage: Bacteria > Pseudomonadati > Pseudomonadota > Betaproteobacteria > Burkholderiales > Comamonadaceae > Variovorax > Variovorax sp. LjRoot175. Next base: position 1,964,039 of record NZ_CAXURY020000001.1, read on the forward strand.
CATGTTGGCGACCATCTGCGGCGGCGGCACGGTGATGACCTTGGCATCCTTCAACGGGTTGACGCCGTTGGCGGCCAGCCAGTAGTAGAGCCACATCGCGTGGGTGCCGGTCGGGAAGGTGTGGGCGAAGGTGTATTCGCCTTTCTCCTTCGCCATCACCTTGGCCAGCGAGGCGCCGTCGACCGCGCCCTTGTCGGCCAGTTTCTTCGACAGCGTGATCGCCTGGCCGTTGTTGTTGAGGGTCATCAGGATGGCCATGTCCTTCTTCGGCCCGGCGGTGCCGAGGTGCACGCCGTAGATCAGGCCGTAGAGCACGTGGGCGAAGTCGAGCTCGCCATTGACCAGCTTGTCGCGCACGCCGGCCCAGCTGGCTTCCTTGCTCGGCACGATCTTCACGCCGTACTTCTTGTCGATGCCGAGCACCGAGGCCATGACGACGCTGGCGCAGTCGGTCAGCGGGATGAAGCCGATCTTGACTTCCTCCTTTTCTGGCTTGTCCGAGCCTTGGGCCCAGACGGCTGCGCGCAGGGCGGGGTCGAGCCCGACCGCGCCGATGGCGGCGGCTTGCAGCACGCGGCGGCGATTCAACTTCGGTTTCAGCAAATCGGTCATGGGGCGAGCTCCGGAATGAAGAAAAGACAAAAAGCACAAAACAAAAAAGGCGTCCCGACCACGCACGGGCCGCTCGATAACGAGCCCTTGCGGGATGGGGACGCCTTTGTCCGGTTCGGTGGGTCGCACCCGCCGTTGGATGCCACCTGCCTGAAGACCCTTGCAGGTCTATGCAGGTTTGTTAAGCAAACTGCGTGCCAGCAGTTCAGAGGGGTGGTTTGCTATCAAATCGATAGCCTCCGAAGTCCGCGTCGTGAGGCAAGAGGCGCCGAATCCCTTGAACTGCGTCGAAGCACAGTTGTTGTGCAGCGCACCAATTCAGGTGCGAGGCGCCCGGGACGCCGGCTCGCCGGGCAGGTATTCGGCCATCGAGAGCACCGATTCGGCGACGTCGACCAGCCTGCGGTTCTGGCTCATGGCTGTCTGGCGCAGCATCTTGTGCGCCTCCTCCTCGCTGAGGCGGCGGTGTGCCATCAGCAGGCCCTTGGCGCGTTCGACCAGCTTGCGCTCGTTCAGGGCCGCGCGCACGGTGTCGAGTTCGTCGCTCATCGCCTGCAGCCGGTGCGACTGCTCCTGCACCATCTCCAGAATCGATCGCTCGAGCTGCCGGCCGTAGGGCGTGGCTGAACCCATGGTTTGCGGGTGGCCCGGCGCGTCTGCAGCGGGCTGCTCGTCGAAGAAGACTGCCGCCGGTGTACCCGCCTCGCGCGCCAGCTTGGCCAGCAGCGCGTCATGGGCCTGCAGCTCGGCCCGGGCCTGGCTCGTTTTCTGTTCGCAGATCCGGCGCAGGTCGGCGGCCAGGCGCTCTTCGATCGATTGCATGGCGTCGATGCGCCGGCTGCAGCAGTCGAACCAGGTCTGGCTCAGTTCGGTATCGAGTGCCACGCCGGCGGGTGCCGCGCAGGCGATGCGGCGCAGCCGTTCCTGCTCCGCCAATTGGGCGGGGGATTGACTGCTGCGCCAGAGCTCGGCGATGCGCGCGCCCGAGAACTCGGCGAAGACCTGGAAGCAGCGCTCCTGCGATTCGATCAGATGCAGCCATTGCTGCTGGCGCGCGCTGTCGTTGTGGCCCGAGGCGAAGGCCGCGGCGCCGCAGGCGCGCTCCTGGCCGGCGAACTCCTTGCCCTGCATGAAATTGAACATGGCCACCAGCTGGCGAGAGATTTCCGGGTCGGTGGCGCCGTCCGCGGCCTCGAACACGACTGCGAGCAGCCCTGCGATCAGCTTGACGAAGGCGGCCGTCGCCTCAGCCGGGCTGAGCTCCAAGGCGCCGACGCGACGGCGCAGTTCGGGCAGGCCCTCGAGGCCCGGCAGCACCCAGGCGATGCGGCTGAACAGGCGCGCACCGTTGCCGATGCGGCCCGCGTCGGCCTCGAGCTGATCGAACGAAGCGCGCACCGCCTCTTCCACGCGCAGGCATTCGGCGATCTGCTCGCTGCGCTGCGAGACGAAACGGTGGCCACGCGACGCCAGCAGCACGTTCGAGATGCCGCGTTCGCGCTGCAGCGCATGGACCAGGCGGCCGATCGTGCCGACCAGCGCGCTGGTGCGGGCGAGCTGCTCCAGCGCGTCGATTTCGCAACGCAGGGCGGCCATCAGAAAGCTCAGTCCGGATTTCATCGTGGGGCGGCATGGCTGAAGAGCCATCCTAAGGACATGCAGCAACATCCGTGCCCCGACATCGTGCGCACCCTACACTCGTCGCATGTTTGTATTGGGAATCGAATCGTCCTGCGACGAGACCGGCGTGGCCCTGGTCGAATCCGGCGCGAGCGGCTTGCCGCGCCTGGCCGCGCACGCGCTCCACAGCCAGATCGCGATGCACCAGGCCTATGGCGGCGTGGTGCCCGAGCTGGCCAGCCGCGACCACATCCGGCGCGTGCTGCCCCTGGCGCAGACGGTGTTGTCCGAGGCCGCCCGCTCCCTGGCCGAGATCGACGTCGTCGCCTACACGCGCGGGCCGGGGCTGGCCGGCGCGCTGCTGGTGGGCGCCGGCGTGGCCTGTGCACTGGGCGCGGCGCTTGGCAAGCCGGTGCTGGGCGTGCATCACCTGGAAGGCCACCTGCTGTCGCCCTTTCTCAGTGCCGATCCGCCCGAGTTCCCCTTCGTCGCGCTGCTGGTCTCGGGCGGTCACACGCAACTGATGCGGGTCGACGGCGTGGGGCGCTACGAGCTGCTCGGCGAGACCATCGACGACGCAGCAGGCGAAGCCTTCGACAAGAGCGCCAAGCTGATGGGCCTGCCCTATCCCGGCGGCCCCTGGCTCGCCAAGCTGGCGGAGGAGGGCGACGCCGCGGCCTTCAAGCTGCCGCGGCCCCTGCTGCACAGCGGCGACCTCGACTTCTCCTTTGCCGGCTTGAAGACGGCGGTGCTGACGCAGGCCAGGAAACTCGGCGGCGAGCTCGAAGCGCGCAAGGCCGATCTGGCCGCCTCGACCCAGGCCGCGATCGTCGACGTGCTGCTGAAGAAATCACTGGCCGCCATCGAACAGACCGGGCTGGACCGGCTGGTGGTGGCCGGGGGCGTGGGTGCCAACCGGGCTTTGCGCGAACAGCTCAATGCGGCATGCGCGAACCGCGGCGTGCGCGTGCACTACCCCGAGCTGCACCTGTGCACCGACAACGGCGCCATGATCGCGATGGCCGCCGCGATGCGCCTGCAGGCCGGCCTGGGGCAGGCGAGCGAGCGCTATGCCTTCGACGTCAAGCCGCGATGGCCACTGGCTTCGCTCTGCGCGCCGGAGCCGGAGTTCGGGTAGTCGCGCCTTTCTTGCCGTGCGAGGGCAGCGGCAGCACCTCGAGCACCTTGCGCCAGAGTTGCGACCACTGCGGCCAGTCGTGGCCGCCTTCGGTGGTGAACACGCGCCCGGCAGGCAAGGCCTCCGCCAGCAGGCGGTGATTGGCGGCGAAGCGGTCGGCGAGGCCGAAACCCAGGTACAGCGGCGGCAGGCCCTTGGCGGGCTTGGAGGCCGCGTACTGCTGAAGCCAGGGCCAGAGCTTGCGATCGACCTCCTGGTCCGGCGGCGGGCCTTCGGGCGCCTTCCAGGCGCGCAGGCCGCCGGCCTTGTGGATCTCGGCGCCGACCGGCCGCCGTCCGAGGTAGGGCGCCAGCGCCACGATTCCGTCGACGGCGCCGGGCTTGGCCAGTTCGTGGATCAGGGCGCCGAAACCGCCGATCGAGATGCCCACCAGCCAGATCGACTTGTAACCCGTCGCACGCTGCGGCCGGAGGATGTCGTGATGCAGCCGCTCGATGAAGGTCTGGTCGTAGTAGTACGACACGTCGGCGTCGACGAGCAGGGCGTCGGCCGCCAGATCCCGCTCCCTGACCGCGCTGATGAAGCCTTCGCGCTCGAACTCTTCAGGCTTCAGGAACGCGCCCGGCAGGAACACCAGCAAGGTGTCCGACCGTGAATCGTCGTGAGCAAGTTTCAAGTGCGTTTTCATGGCGCTTCGTCGAGCGCCCGAGACTTCTTTCTGCTGCCCGCAGTCAAGGTATCGAACGCCAATTAGGAGGAAAGCATTTGAAAAAAACGCCACAAATGTGACGTTCTCTGCACTTATTTTGAGTTCAGAAATGAATCAGGTCGGCAACAAAAAGTTACCGGCCCGATTACCTTCTTGCGTCTTCCAAGCTTCTGAAACAATTTCGTATCAGTTGATGGCGAGCTGGGCGGCGTTGCTGACGGGGACCAGCTTGCCCAATTTCAGAGTCAGCACGCCATTCTCGAGCTTGGCTTCGCTGGTGGCGACCTCGATGTCCTGCGGCAGCTCATAAGCGGCCTTGAATTGGCGTTTTGCATCTGCCTTGCTTTCGATGCGAACCACGGCACCTTCGATGCCGATCGTCAGGTCTTCGCGCGAGAAGCCCGGAACGTCCATCGTCAGCGTCCAGGTCTTTTCGTCCTGTTCGACATTGAGCGAACGGCGCGCGGCGGAAAAGGCATCGTTCACGAAGCGCTCGAGGCTCCGGTCATAGGCGCGCGGCACGAAGCGGGCGGTGCGAATTGCGGGTGCAAAAAACATGATGGGAACTCCTGAATGAACACAATGGGGACAAGAATGTGTGTCCCTTACACTGCGCGGCGTTTCAAACAACACAAGTGCCGCTTGCCACCTCATCTAGGCGCGGCGGGAGGCGTTTCAAGATGAGTTTTTCCAGCTTTATTTGGCGCCGCAAGGCCTTGAAATTCGCCGCTATGGCGCTATGCGCGGCGGCGCTAGCGCCGGTGTATGCGCAGCCCGCGCCGCCGATCCGGCTCGCGCTGATCGAGAGCATGAGCGGGCCCTTCGCCAACACCGGCGAAGCGGTGTTCCGCAACCTGTTGTGGGCCGTGGAGCGCGTGAATGCGCGCGGCGGCGTCAAGCTGCCCGGCGGCGCCCGCTTTCTGCAGCTGGACCGCTATGACAGCAAGGGCCAGAACGAGGAGGCGCTGTCGGCGCTGCGCGCGGCCATGGACGACGGCGCGCGCATCGTGCTGCAAGGGAATTCGTCGGCTACGGCGGCCGCACTGGTGGACGCCATCGAGAAGAACAACGAGCGCGACCCGTCGCGCCGCGTGCTGTTCCTCAACTACTCGGCGGTCGATCCGGTGCTCACCAACGAGCGCTGCAGCTTCTGGCACTTTCGCTTCGACGCGCATGCTGACATGCGCGTGACGGCGCTGATGGACGTGCTGAAGAACGACGCAGCGCTCAAGCGCGTCTACCTGATCGGGCAGGACTACAGCTTCGGCCAGGCCGTGCTGCGCGAATCGAAGCGGCAGCTCGGCGCGCTCCGGCCGGATATGCAGATCGTCGGCGACGAGTTGCATCCGATGGGCCGCGTGAAGGACTTCGCGCCCTACGCCAGCAAGATCCTCGCGAGCGGCGCGCAGGCCGTGATCACCGGCAACTGGGGCAACGACCTCACGCTGCTGGTGAAGGCGGCGCGCGAAGCGGGTTTCAACGGCAGCTTCTACACCTTCTACGGCAACGCGCTCGGTGCGCCGGCGGCCATCGGCGATGCCGGCATCGGCCGTGTGGTCGCTGTGGCGGATTGGTTGCCGAACGTGCAGACGCGAGAGTCCGAAGCCTTCTACCGCGCCTTCCGCGAGCGCTTCCCCAAACCGGCCGAGGATTACGTGCACATGCGCATGCAGTTGCTGGTCGAGTCGCTGGCCCAGGCGGTCGAACGCGCCGGCAGCGTCGACACCGTGGCCGTGGCGCGCGCGCTCGAAAAGGCCGAGGTCACGCTGGCGGGCCAGAGCGGCCGCATGCGCGCCGCCGATCACCAGTTCCAGCAGGCCCTGGTGGTCGGCGTGATGGACAAGCAGGGCACGCCCGGCGTGAAGTTCGACGTCGAAGGCTCCGGCTACGGCTTCCGCGTCGTGAGGACAATCCCTGCAGAACGGGCCGAGATGCCCACCAGCTGCAAGATGCAGCGCTCCTGAATTTCCAAGGAACAGACACGATGCGCCAAGCCATCCACAACCTCGAAGCCTCCAAGATCCGTGAGGTCGCCAACGCCGGCCTGGGCCGCAGCGACGTGCTGGCCTTCTGGTTCGGCGAGAGCGACGAAGTGACGCCCGAGGTGATCCGCCAGGCGGCGATCGATTCGCTGCAACAAGGAGAAACCTTCTATGCCCACAACCTGGGCCTGCCGGAACTGCGCGAGGCCGTTGCGCAGTACATGAGCGGGCTGCATCCGGCGATCGAGGCCTCGCGCATCGCCATCACCTCGGGCGGCGTCAATGCGCTGATGCTGGCGGTGCAGGCGCTGGTCGATGCGGGCGACGAAGTGGTCGCGGTCACGCCCGTGTGGCCCAACCTGACGGCGCAGCCCGCGATCCTCGGTGCGCGTGTGCGTTCCGTGCCGCTGGTGCCGAAGGCAGGGCAATGGACGCTCGACCTCGACGCGCTGCGCACCACGGTCACGCCGGCGACGAAGCTGCTCATCGTCAACGCGCCGAACAACCCGACCGGCTGGACCCTTGCGAGCGCGGAGCAGCAGGCGATCCTCGACCACTGCCGTCAGACCGGCACATGGATCCTGGCCGACGAGGTCTACGAGCGGCTCTATTTCGACGCCACGCCGAAGGGATGCGCGCCCAGCTTTCTGGACATCTCGACGCCGGACGACCGGCTCGTCGTCGCGCACAGCTTTTCCAAGAGTTTCCTCATGACCGGTTGGCGCCTCGGCTGGCTGGTGCTGCCGCCGGTGCTGATGGACGGCATGGGCAAGCTGATCGAATTCAACACTTCCTGCGCGAGCGTGTTCACCCAGCGCGCCGGCATCGCTGCGCTGGCGCACAGCCAGGAGATCACGCCGCGCGTGGTCGCGCACCTCAAGGCCTGCCGCGACACGCTGGTGCCATTGCTCGCCGACATCCCGGGCGTCCAGGTGGCGCCCGCGCGCGGCGGCATGTACGCATTTTTCAAGCTCGAAGGCTTCGACGATTCACTGGCGCTGGCCAAGCGCCTGGTGGCCGAGGCCGGGCTCGGGCTTGCGCCGGGGAGCGCTTTCGCACCCGAGGCGCAGGGCTGGCTGCGCTGGTGCTTTGCCTCGAAGGATCCGCAACGCCTGGTGCAGGGCGTCGAGCGGCTCAAGACCTGGCTGGCAGCCCGATAGTCGTTCGGGTTTTCATGCCAGGGATGCCACCGATCCGGCTTTGCCGGTCGGTCGGCAAAGCCCCCGGTAAGGGGAAGGCGCGCGACACGAAGTGCGCGAAGCCCAGGGGCGGGTTATAATCCCAAGGCTTTGCATGCCGCAAGGCGCACGGCGGGTGCAGTTCCAGCGCCCGTCGCAAGTCAAACATTCCGGAACAGGAAAATCATCAAATGATCGCAGCCTCCATCAAGGCGGAAGTTGTCAAGGACAACGCCCGCGCCGCCAACGACACCGGCAGCCCCGAAGTGCAAGTCGCACTGCTGACCGCCCGCATCAACGAACTCACCCCGCACTTCAAGACGCACGCCAAGGACCACCATGGCCGCCGCGGCCTGCTGCGCATGGTGAGCCGCCGCCGCAAGCTGTTGGACTACCTCAAGTCCAAGGACGCCGACCGCTACACCGCGCTGATCGCCAAGCTGGGTCTGCGCAAGTAAGGCCGAATCGCATGCAAGAACGCCTGGGTTAGTCCGCTAGCTCAGGCGTTTTTTACTTCGGAGCCGCCAAAACAGAGCGAAGCTGTGTCATTCCAACGAAGTTCTCGCCGAATTTCTCTGGAATGGCATCGTGTTCTGGAAAGCGCTCCGGCCCCGCGGGGTCTGTGATCACCACAGGCAAACCCGCTAATCAAAACAGGAGCTAAACATGAGTCTCTTCAACAAAGTCACCAAGACCTTCCAGTGGGGCGGCAAGACCGTCGTTCTGGAAACCGGCGAAATCGCCCGCCAGGCCAGCGGCGCCGTGATCGTGGACATCGAAGGCACCGTCGTGCTGGCCACCGTCGTCGCTTCCAAGGCAGCCAAGCCGGGCCAGGATTTCTTCCCGCTGACCGTCGACTACATCGAGAAGACCTATGCCGCCGGCAAGATCCCCGGCAGCTTCTTCAAGCGCGAAGCCAAGCCCAGCGAACTCGAGACGCTGACCTCGCGCCTGATCGACCGGCCGATCCGCCCGCTGTTCCCCGAGGGCTTTTTGAACGAAGTGCACGTGGTGATCCACACGCTGTCGCTCAATCCCGAAGTCGACGCCGACATCGCCGCCATGATCGGCACGAGCGCCGCGCTGTCGATCTCCGGCATTCCCTTCAGCGGCCCGATCGGCGCCGCGCGCGTGGGCTATATCAACGGTCAGTACGTGCTGAATCCGGGGCAGACCGAGCGCAAAGATTCGCAGATGGACCTGGTCGTCGCCGGCACCGAAGCGGCCGTGCTGATGGTCGAGTCCGAAGCCCTGCAGCTGAGCGAGGAAATCATGCTCGGCGGCGTGGTGTTCGGCCATGAGCAGGCCAACATCGCGATCAATGCGATCCACGAACTCGTGCGCGACGCCGGCAAGCCGGTGTGGGACTGGCAGCCGCCGGCCGAGGACGAAGCCTTCGTCGCCAAGGTCAAGGGTCTGGCCGAAGAGAAGCTGCGCGCCGTCTACCAGATCCGCAGCAAGCAGGCTCGTACGCAAGCCCTGCGCGAGGCCAATGCCAGCGTGATGGACGCGCTGAAGGAAAGCGGCGAGCCCTTCGACGCGGGCAAGGTCAACGACCTCCTGTTCGCGATCGAATCGAAGATCGTGCGCAGCCAGATTCTCTCGGGCGAGCCGCGCATCGACGGCCGCGACACGCGCACCGTGCGTCCCATCGAGATCCGCAACGGCGTGCTGCCGCGCACCCACGGCTCGGCCCTGTTCACGCGAGGCGAAACCCAGGCGCTGGTCGTGACCACGCTCGGCACCGAGCGCGACGCGCAGCGCATCGACGCGCTGGCCGGCGAGTACGAAGACCGCTTCCTGTTCCACTACAACATGCCTCCCTTCGCCACCGGTGAAGTGGGCCGCATGGGCTCGACCAAGCGCCGCGAAGTCGGCCACGGCCGTCTGGCCAAGCGCGCCCTCGTGGCCTGCCTGCCGACCAAGGAAGAGTTCCCCTACACGATCCGTGTCGTGTCGGAAATCACCGAGTCGAACGGCTCCTCGTCGATGGCTTCGGTCTGCGGCGGCTGCCTCTCGATGATGGATGCGGGCGTACCGATGAAGGCGCACGTGGCCGGCATCGCGATGGGCCTGATCAAGGAAGACAACCGCTTCGCCGTGCTGACCGACATCCTGGGCGACGAGGACCACCTGGGCGACATGGACTTCAAGGTGGCCGGCACGACCAACGGCATTACCGCGCTGCAGATGGACATCAAGATCCAGGGCATCACCAAGGAAATCATGCAGGTCGCCTTGGCGCAGGCCAAGGAAGCGCGCATGCACATCCTGGGCAAGATGCAGGAAGCGATGGGCGAAGCCAAGGCCGAAGTCTCGAGCTTCGCGCCGCGCCTGTTCACGATGAAGATCAACCCCGAGAAGATCCGCGACGTGATCGGCAAGGGCGGCTCGGTGATCCGCGCGCTGACCGAAGAGACCGGCACGCAGATCAACATCGACGAAGACGGCACCATCACCATCGCTTCGACCGACCCGGCCAAGGCCGAAGCGGCCAAGAAGCGCATCGAGCAGATCACGGCGGAAGTCGAGATCGGCAAGACCTACGAAGGCCCGGTCACCAAGATCCTCGACTTCGGCGCACTCATCAACCTGCTGCCCGGCAAGGACGGCCTGCTGCACATCAGCCAGATCGCGCACGAACGCGTCGAGAAGGTGACTGACTACCTGAGCGAAGGCCAGATCGTGAAGGTCAAGGTGCTCGAGACCGACGAGAAGGGCCGCGTCAAGCTGTCCATGAAGGCGCTGACCGAGCGTCCGGCCGGCATGGAGTTCAGCGAGCGTCCGCCGCGCGAAGACCGCGGCGAGCGACGCGAGCGTGGCGATCGCCCGCCGCGTGCCGAGCGCGCACCGCGCTTCGACAACGCCGAACGCGGCGAGCAAGCTGGCGAGCAGGCGGTGGCGGTCGAACAGGACCAGCGGCCGCAAGAGCCCAGCGGCGGCGACCGCCAGCCCTGAGAGGCGAGGGCGGTGACGCCTTTGCCGTCATTTCACCGTGCGTCTGCCCGCCAGGGCGGGCGCTGCAGCCGAGACAAGCATGAAAGCCATTGAAATCACTTCGTACGGCGCTCCCGAGGTGCTGCGCGTGGCCGAGCGCCCCGCGCCGGTCGCGGGCGCGGGCGAGTTGCTGATTCGCGTGGCCGCGAGCGGCGTGAACCGCCCCGACGTGCTCCAGCGCACCGGCAACTACCCGGTGCCGCCGGGCGCTTCGGATTTGCCGGGGCTCGAGGTCGCGGGCGAGATCGTTTCGGGCGATGCCGCCGCGATGCGTGAGGCTGGCTTCGCCGTCGGCGATCGCGTCTGCGCGTTGATCGCGGGCGGCGGCTATGCAGAACTCTGCGTGGCGCCCGTGGCCCAGTGCCTGCCGGTGCCCAAGGGCTGGAGCGATGCCGAGGCGGCTTCGCTGCCAGAGACCTTCTTCACCGTGTGGAGCAATGTGTTCGATCGGGCCCGATTGCAAAAGGGCGAGACTCTGCTGATCCAGGGCGGCTCGAGCGGCATCGGCGTCACGGCCATTCAGCTGGGCAAGGCCTTCGGCGCGACGGTGATCGTGACGGCCGGCAGCGACGACAAGTGCGAAGCCTGCAGGAAGCTCGGCGCCGACCATGCGATCAACTACAAGACGTCCGATTTTGTCGAAGAGGTCAAGCGCCTCACCGGCGGCAAGGGCGTTGACGTGGTGCTCGACATGGTGGCCGGCGCCTACGTGCCGCGCGAGATCGAATGCATGGCCGAGGACGGCCGGCTCGTGATCATCGCAGTGCAGGGTGGCACAAAGAGCGAATTCAATGCGGGCCTGGTGCTGCGCAGGCGGCTCACGATCACCGGTTCGACCCTGCGTCCGCGGCCGGTGGCATTCAAGGGTGCGATCGCAAAGGCCTTGCGCGAAAAAGTCTGGCCGCTGCTCGAAAGCGGCGCCGTCAAGCCCGTGATCCACAGCACCTTCGCCGCACAGGGCGAGCCCAGCGGCGCGGCGCAAGCCCACGTCCTGATGGAATCGAACCAGCACATCGGCAAGATCGTGCTGACCTGGTGAACAAGACAGACATGACGACAAAGAAAAAGCTCATCGCCGGCAACTGGAAGATGAACGGCAGCCTCGCGGCCAACGAGGCGCTGGTGAAGGCTCTGCTGCAGGGCGTCGGCACGCCTTCGTGCGACATCGCGGTGTGCGTTCCGACGCCGTACCTGGCGCAGGTGCAGGCGCTCGTCGCCGGATCGCCGATCGCGCTGGGCGCGCAGGACGTGTCGGCGCAGCCGCAAGGCGCATTCACCGGCGAACAATCGGCGGCCATGCTGAGGGACTTCGGCGTGCGCTATGCGATCGTGGGCCACTCGGAGCGCCGCCAGTACCACGGCGAGACGGACGAACTGGTGGCGGCCAAGACCGCCGCTGCGCTCGCGAACGGCATCGCGCCCATCGTCTGTGTCGGCGAAACGCTGGCAGAGCGCGAGGCAGGACACACCGAAGAGGTCGTGAAGCGCCAGCTCGCGGCGGTGATCCATGTCAATGGCCACTGCATCAGCGAGATCGTCGTGGCCTACGAGCCCGTCTGGGCCATCGGCACCGGCAAGACCGCGACGCCCGAGCAGGCGCAGGCGGTGCACGCCGTGCTGCGTGCGCAACTGCACCACGCGGCGAGCGAACACGCGGCAGGCATCCGCATCCTTTACGGCGGCAGCATGAATGCAGCCAATGCGACCGAATTGCTGGCCCAGGCCGACATCGACGGCGGCCTGATCGGCGGCGCTTCGCTGAAGGCACCCGACTTTTTGCAGATCATTGCTGCGGCACGCTGAGACCAGCGCAGCCGCGAACGAATTTAGGAGTTAGAACGAATGAACGTGGTCCTCAATATCCTGGTGGGCGTACAGATGCTCACCGCACTCGCGATGATCGGCCTGATCCTGATCCAGCACGGCAAGGGTGCCGACATGGGTGCGGCCTTCGGCAGCGGCAGTGCGGGCAGCCTGTTCGGCGCCAGCGGCAGCGCGAACTTTCTTTCGCGCACCACCGGCGTTCTCGCCGCCGTGTTCTTCGCATGCACCTTGCTGCTCGCCTATTTCAGCCATGCACGGCCGACGGGCGGCGGCAGCCTGCTCGAGCGCGCCACGATCGGCGCGCCGGCGCCGGCGCCTGCCCCCGCACCTTCGGGCCCGGCATCGCAGATTCCTTCCGGCAACGCACCTGCTGCGGCACCGGGCACGAATGCACCGGCTTCGGCGCCTGCTGCACCGGCTTCGGGCGCTGCGCAGATCCCGACCAAGTGATCCTGTCGTTTTCGATGCGGCCACCGAGCGAAAACGACTTCATTTCAGGGTAAACTCTAAAGCTGTCCGGAAAGCCAAAACCCTATCGGGTTCCTCATGCCATCCGGACACACAAAACCGCGGTCGTGGTGAAATTGGTAGACACGCTATCTTGAGGGGGTAGTGGCGAAAGCTGTGCGAGTTCGAGTCTCGCCGACCGCACCAAATCTCGCCGGCAGGAAGCTTCATCTTCCTGTCGGCGTCAAGCGGTAAAAGACCCCGATGAACCTCGATTCCTACCTTCCCGTCCTGTTGTTCATCCTGGTCGGAGTCGGTGTCGGCGTCGCACCGCAGGTTCTCGGTTACATCCTCGGCCCCAATCGGCCCGACGCTCAAAAGAACGCGCCCTACGAATGCGGCTTCGAGGCCTTCGAAGACGCGCGCATGAAGTTCGACGTGCGCTACTACCTCGTGGCGATTCTCTTCATTCTTTTCGACCTCGAAATCGCCTTTCTCTTCCCGTGGGCGATCGCGCTCAAGGAAATCGGTCCGGTCGGTTTCTGGGCCATGATGATTTTTCTCGCCATCCTCGTCGTGGGCTTCGTCTACGAGTGGAAAAAGGGCGCGCTCGACTGGGAATGAACAATGGCCATTGAAGGCGTCATGAAGGAAGGCTTCGTCACCACCACCTACGACTCGGTGGTGAACTGGGCCAAGACCGGATCACTGTGGCCGATGACCTTCGGCCTCGCATGCTGTGCGGTGGAAATGATGCACGCGGGTGCCGCGCGCTACGACATCGACCGCTTCGGCATGCTGTTCCGCCCGAGCCCGCGCCAGTCCGATCTGATGATCGTGGCCGGCACGCTGTGCAACAAGATGGCGCCGGCGCTGCGCAAGGTCTACGACCAGATGCCCGAGCCCCGCTGGGTGCTGTCGATGGGCTCGTGCGCCAACGGCGGCGGCTACTACCACTACAGCTACTCGGTCGTGCGCGGCTGCGACCGCATCGTGCCGGTCGACGTCTATGTGCCGGGCTGCCCGCCGACCGCCGAGGCGCTGCTCTACGGAATCATCCAGCTCCAGCAGAAGATTCGCCGCACCAACACGATCGCGCGTGCCTGAGAAGCGAGAGACGATGACCGACTTTGCTATTTCTCCCGAGGCACTGCAGACCCAGATTGCCGAAACGCTTGGCGCCAAGGCCAAGAGCGTCACCCTCGCGCTCGGCGAAGTGACGGTGGTGGTCGGCGCGGCCGACTATCTGGAAGCCGCGACCCTGCTGCGCGACGCGCCCGGCTGCCGCTTCGAGCAGCTGATCGATCTCTGCGGCCTGGACTACTCCGACTACCGCGAAGGCGAGTGGGAAGGCGAACGCTTCTGCGTGGTGACGCATCTGCTTTCCGTGAGCCTCAACCAGCGCGTGCGCCTCAAGGTGTTCGTGCCCAACGAAGATCTGCCGGTGATCGATTCGCTGACCGGCATCTGGAACGCCGCCGGCTGGTTCGAACGCGAAGCCTTCGACCTCTACGGCATCGTGTTCGAAGGCCATGACGACCTGCGCCGCATCCTGACCGACTACGGCTTCATCGGCCACCCGTTCCGCAAGGACTTCCCGGTCTCGGGCCATGTCGAGATGCGCTACGACGCGGAGCAGAAGCGCGTCATCTACCAGCCGGTCTCGATCGAGCCGCGCGAGATCACGCCGCGCGTGATTCGCGAAGACAACTACGGCGGATTGCACTGAGACCGACATGGCCGAAATCAAGAACTACACGCTGAACTTCGGACCCCAGCACCCCGCGGCGCACGGCGTGCTGCGCCTGGTGCTCGAGCTCGACGGTGAAGTCATCCAGCGCGCCGATCCGCACATCGGCCTCCTGCACCGCGCGACCGAGAAGCTCGCCGAGACGCGCACCTACATCCAGTCGCTGCCCTACATGGACCGGCTCGACTACGTCTCGATGATGAGCAACGAGCACGCGTACTGCCTCGCGATCGAGCGGCTCATGGGCCTCGACGTGCCCATCCGCGCGCAGTACATCCGCGTGATGTTCGACGAGATCACGCGCCTCTTGAACCACCTTCTGTGGCTGGGTGCGCACGGCCTGGACTGCGGTGCGATGAACATGCTCATCTACTGCTTCCGCGAGCGCGAAGACCTGTTCGACATGTACGAGGCGGTGTCGGGTGCGCGCATGCACGCGGCCTACTATCGGCCGGGCGGCGTCTACCGCGACCTGCCGGACGCGATGCCGCAGTACAAGGTCAGCAAGATCAAGAATGCGAAGGCGATCGAGCGCCTCAACCAGAACCGCCAGGGGTCGCTGCTGGACTTCATCGACGACTTCTGCAAGCGCTTCCCGAAGATGGTCGACGAGTACGAGACGCTGCTCACCGACAACCGCATCTGGAAGCAGCGCACTGTTGGCATCGGCGTGGTAACGCCCGAGCGCGCGCTGAATCTCGGCTTCACCGGCCCGATGCTGCGCGGCTCGGGCGTCGAATGGGATCTGCGCAAGAAGCAGCCCTACGAGGTCTACGACCGCATGGACTTCGACGTGCCGGTGGGCAAGACCGGCGACTGCTACGACCGCTATCTCGTGCGCGTCGAGGAAATGCGCCAGGCCAACCGCATCATCCAGCAGTGCTCGGCCTGGCTGCGCGTCAACCCGGGCCCGGTGATCACCGACAACCACAAGGTCGCGGCGCCGGCGCGCGAGTCGATGAAGGCGAACATGGAGGAACTGATCCACCATTTCAAGCTCTTCACCGAAGGCTTTCACGTGCCCGAAGGCGAGGCCTATGCCGCGGTCGAGCATCCCAAGGGCGAGTTCGGCATCTATCTCGTGAGCGATGGCGCCAACAAGCCCTACCGTCTGAAGATCCGCGCTCCGGGCTTCCCGCATCTGGCGGCGCTCGACGAGATGTCGCGCGGCCACATGATTGCCGACGCGGTCGCGGTGATTGGCACCATGGACATCGTGTTCGGCGAGATCGACAGGTGAGCGAACGAATGACCACCCACAGCAGCAACCAGGCGCCGCTTTCGGCCGCCACGCTGGAGCTTTTTGCGCGCGAGGTCGCCAAGTACCCGCCGGCAGGCAAGCAGTCGGCCGTGATGGCCTGCCTCGCGATCGTGCAGAAGGACGAAGGCTTCGTCAGCGTGCAGCGCGAGCGCGAGATCGCCGCCTACCTCGGCATGGCGCCGATCGCGGTGCACGAGGTCACGACCTTCTACAACATGTACAACCAGCAGCCGGTGGGCAGGTTCAAGCTCAACGTCTGCACCAACCTGCCGTGCCAGCTGCGCGACGGCGCGGTGGCGCTGGCTCATCTCGAGAAGAAGCTGGGCATCCAGATGGGCGAGACCACGGCGGACGGCATGTTCACGCTGCAGCAGAGCGAGTGCCTCGGCGCCTGCGCCGATTCGCCTGTGATGCTGGTCAACGACCGCACCATGTGCAGCTTCATGAGCAACGAAAAACTCGATCAGCTGATCGACGGCCTGCGTACCTCGACGGCGGAGGGTGCGCAATGATGACGCCCGAACAAGTGCTCTCGCAGTTCCAGGCCACCGGCGTCCAGACCTGCTTTCACGACCGCCATATCGAGCCGCAGATCTATGCCGGTCTCGACGGCACCAACTGGCGCCTGGCCGACTACGAAGCGCGCGGTGGCTACAAGGCGCTGCGCAAGATCCTCGGCGAAGGCATCACGCCCGAGCAGGTGATTGCCGAAGTCAAGGCCTCGGGCCTGCGCGGGCGCGGCGGCGCGGGCTTCCCGACCGGCCTCAAGTGGAGCTTCATGCCGCGCCAGTTCCCGGGCCAGAAGTACCTGGTCTGCAACTCGGACGAAGGCGAGCCCGGCACCTGCAAGGACCGTGACATCCTGCAGTTCAACCCGCACATCGTGATCGAGGGCATGGCCATCGCCGCCTATGCGATGGGCATCAGCGTGGGCTACAACTACATCCACGGCGAGATCTTCCAGACCTACGATCGCTTCGAAGAAGCGCTGGAAGAGGCGCGCGCCGCCGGCTTCCTGGGCGATGCCATCCTGGGCAGCAGCTTCAATTTCCAGCTGCATGCGTCCCATGGCTTCGGCGCCTACATCTGCGGCGAAGAAACCGCGCTGCTCGAATCGCTCGAAGGCAAGAAGGGCCAGCCGCGCTTCAAGCCGCCGTTCCCAGCGAGCTTCGGGCTCTACGGCAAGCCGACCACCATCAATAACACCGAGACTTTCGCTGCGGTGCCGTGGATCATCGTCAACGGCGGTCCGGCCTACCTCGAATGCGGCAAGCCGAACAACGGCGGCACCAAGATCTACTCGGTCAGCGGCGACGTCGAACTGCCCGGCAACTACGAAGTGCCGATGGGCACGCCGTTCTCGAAGTTGCTTGAACTCGCCGGTGGCGTGCGCAAGGGCCGCCAGCTCAAGGCAGTGATTCCTGGCGGCTCGTCGGCGCCGGTGCTGCCGGCCTCGATCATGATGGAGTGCACGATGGATTACGACTCCATCGCCAAGGCCGGCTCGATGCTGGGCTCGGGTGCGGTGATCGTGATGGACGACAGCCGCTCGATGGTCGAGTCGCTCAAGCGCCTCTCGTACTTCTACATGCACGAGTCTTGCGGCCAGTGCACGCCGTGCCGCGAAGGCACGGGCTGGCTCTGGCGCGTGGTGGACCGCATCCACAACGGCCACGGCAAGCCGAGCGACATGGAGCTGCTCAATTCGGTGGCCGACAACATCCAGGGCCGCACCATCTGCGCGCTCGGCGACGCCGCCGCGATGCCGGTGCGCGCCATGATTAAGCACTTCCGTCACGAGTTCGAGGCCTTGATCCCGGGCTACGTCCCGAAGGCACCCGTCAAAGCCTGAGCGCGAAAACACATACATATATGGTTGAAATCGAACTCGACGGCAAGAAGGTCGAAATCGTCGAAGGCAGCATGATCATGCATGCGGCCGACAAGGCGGGTACCTACATCCCGCACTTCTGCTATCACAAGAAGCTCAGCATCGCGGCCAACTGCCGCATGTGCCTGGTCGACGTCGAAAAGGCGCCCAAGCCGATGCCGGCCTGCGCCACACCGGTGACGCAGGGCATGATCGTGCGCACGAAGAGCGACAAGGCGATCAAGGCCCAGCAGTCGGTGATGGAGTTCCTGCTGATCAACCATCCGCTCGACTGCCCGATCTGCGACCAGGGCGGCGAATGCCAGCTGCAGGACCTGGCCGTCGGCTACGGCGCTTCGTCCTCGCGCTACGAAGAAGAAAAGCGCGTGGTCTTCCACAAGGACGTGGGCCCGCTCATCAGCATGGAAGAGATGAGCCGCTGCATCCACTGCACGCGCTGCGTGCGCTTCGGCCAGGAAGTGGCCGGCGTGATGGAGCTCGGCATGTCGCATCGCGGCGAGCATGCCGAAATCGAAACCTTCCTCGGCGATTCGGTCGACTCCGAGCTCTCGGGCAACATGATCGACCTCTGCCCCGTGGGCGCGCTCACCAGCAAGCCCTTCCGCTACAGCGCCCGCACCTGGGAACTCTCGCGCCGCAAGTCGGTGAGCCCGCACGATTCGACCGGCGCCAACCTGATCGTCCAGGTCAAGAACAACCGCGTGATGCGCGTGGTGCCGCTCGAGAACGAAGAAGTCAACGAATGCTGGATCGCCGACCGCGATCGCTTTTCGTACGAAGCATTGAACGGCCCCGAGCGCCTCACGCAGCCGATGCTCAAGCAGGGCGGCCAGTGGCAGCAGGTCGACTGGCAGACCGCGCTCGAGTACGTGGCCAATGGCCTGAAGCAGATCAAGACCGACCATGGCGCGCAGAGCATCGGCACACTCGCCAGCCCGCACAGCACGCTCGAAGAGCTGCACCTGGCCAAGCTGCTGACGCACGGTCTCGGCAGCGGCAACATCGACTACCGGCTGCGCAACGCCGAGTTCAACGCCTTCGAAGGCGTGCGCTGGCTCGGCACCTCGATTGCATCGCTGTCGCAACTGCAGCGCGTGCTCGTGATCGGTAGCAACCTGCGCAAGGACCATCCGCTGTTCGCGCAGCGCATTCGCCAGTCGGTGCGCAAGGGTGGCGTGCTGAGCGCGCTGACCTCGCCCGAACTGCTGGCCGACGACGAAGCCTGGGCCATGCCCGTGGCGAACGCCGTGCGCGTGGCGGCGCAGGACTGGGTGGATGCGCTGGCCGAGATTGCCGGCGCGGTTGCCGCCAGCACCGGCGTCGCGGCGCCCGTGGCCAGCAGCGATGCGCCCGGCGATGCAGCCAAGGCCATCGCAGCGTCGCTGCTCGGCGGCGAGCGCAAGGCCATCCTGCTCGGCAATGCGGCCGCTCACCATGCCGACGCCGGCGCGCTGCTGGCGCTGGCGAACTGGATCGGCGCCCAGACCGGCGCAACCGTCGGCTATCTCACCGAGGCCGCCAATACAGT
This sequence comes from Variovorax sp. LjRoot175, assembly GCF_964253805.1. Taxonomy (NCBI): domain Bacteria; kingdom Pseudomonadati; phylum Pseudomonadota; class Betaproteobacteria; order Burkholderiales; family Comamonadaceae; genus Variovorax; species Variovorax sp. LjRoot175. Next base: position 1,982,976 of record NZ_CAXURY020000001.1, read on the forward strand.
CGGCGCGCAGCTGGTCGGTGCCCTGCCCAGGGACGGCGGCCTGCACGCGGGCGACATGCTCGCAGGTGGACTCAAGGCGGTGCTGCTGCTCAACACCGAGCCGGTGTTCGATTCGGCGGCCGCCGCATCCGTGATCGAGGCACTCACGCACGCCCAGATGGTCGTGACGCTGAGCCCCTTTAAGGCCAATCTCGAATTCAGCGACGTGCTGCTGCCGATCGCACCCTTCACCGAAACGCCGGGCACCTTCGTCAACGCCGAAGGCCGCGTGCAGAGTTTCCATGCGGTCGTAAAGCCGCTCGGCGAAGCGCGTCCGGCCTGGAAGGTGCTGCGCGTGCTGGCCAACCTGCTGGGCCTTTCGGGCTTCTCCTTCGAATCGACGGCCGATGTGCTGGCCGACATCGGCGCAGGCGCCAGCGTGCCAGCCGACAAGCTGAGCAATGCCACCGCAGCCCGTCTCGACGGTGAACGCGCCGCCCATGCCGCGCCGCCGGTGGCGGCAAGCATCTACCAGCTCGACTCGATCGTCCGCCGCGCGCCGTCGCTGCAACTGACGGCCGACGCGCGCGCGACGCACATCGTGGCCGCGCAGGAGGTGTTCGCATGATCGACACCCTGCACGGCTTCGGCCAGGGCCTGGTCGCGGCCCACTGGTGGACCGGCGTCGCCTGGCCGGTGATCTGGACCTTGATCAAGATCGTCGTCGTGGTGCTGCCGCTGATGGGCGCGGTCGCCTACCTCACGCTGTGGGAACGCAAGGCCATCGGCTTCACGCAAATTCGCCTGGGCCCCAACCGCATCGGTCCGCTGGGCCTGCTGCAGCCCATTGCCGACGCGCTCAAGCTCCTGACCAAGGAAATCATCCTTCCCACGGTCGCGAACAAGGGCCTGTTCCTGCTCGGCCCGATCATGACCATCATGCCGGCGCTGGCCGCCTGGGTCGTGATTCCGTTCGGTCCCGACGTCGCGCTGGCCAACATCAATGCCGGCCTGCTGTTCGTCATGGCCATCACCTCGCTCGAGGTCTATGGCGTGATCATCGCGGGCTGGGCCTCGAACTCGAAGTACGCGTTTCTCGGTGCGCTGCGCGCCTCAGCGCAGATGGTCAGCTACGAAATCGCGATGGGCTTCTGCTTCGTCGTCGTGCTCATGGTCTCGGCCAGCCTCAACATGACCGACATCGTGATGGGGCAGGGCAAGGGGCATTTCGCCTCGATGGGCATCGGCTTCCTGTCGTGGAACTGGCTGTCGCTGCTGCCGATCTTCCTCGTCTACTTCATCTCGGGCCTGGCCGAAACCAACCGCCATCCCTTCGACGTGGTGGAAGGCGAATCGGAAATCGTCGCCGGCCACATGATCGAGTACTCGGGCATGAGCTTCGCGATGTTCTTCCTGGCCGAGTACGCCAACATGTGGCTGGTCTCGATCCTGTGCGCGGTCCTGTTCCTCGGCGGCTGGCTGCCTCCCTTCGACTTCCTCGGCTTCATCCCGGGCTGGATCTGGCTGGGCATCAAGACCTTCGTCGTGGTCACCATGTTCCTGTGGGTCCGCTCGACCTTCCCGCGCTTCCGCTACGACCAGATCATGCGGCTCGGCTGGAAGATCTTCATTCCGGTCACGCTGGTGTGGCTGGTGGTGGTCGGCGCCTGGATGCAGACCCCGTACAACATCTGGAAATAACTGGAATCGCCATGTCTGCGCACACCGCAACCTCGCCGGCGCCGTTTTCGCTCAAGGACTTCCTGTCCAGCTTCATGCTGGTCGAGCTGTTCAAGGGGCTCGCTCTGACCGGCAAGTACGCCTTCAGCCGCAAGATCACAGTGCAGTTTCCCGAAGAGAAGACGCCGCTGTCGCCGCGCTTCCGCGGCCTGCATGCACTGCGCCGCTACGAGAACGGCGAAGAGCGCTGCATCGCCTGCAAGCTCTGCGAGGCCGTCTGCCCGGCGCTCGCGATCACCATCGAATCGGATGTGCGCGACGACGGCTCGCGCCGCACCACGCGCTACGACATCGACCTGACCAAGTGCATCTTCTGCGGCTTCTGCGAAGAGAGCTGCCCGGTCGACTCCATCGTCGAAACCCACATCTTCGAATACCACGGCGAAAAGCGCGGCGACCTGTACTTCACCAAGGACATGCTGCTGGCCGTGGGCGACCGCTACGAAAAAGAAATCGCCGCCAACAAGGCGGCGGACGCCAAGTACCGCTGAAGCGGGACTGGCCCGAACTTCAAAAAACCAACCCGATCCATGGACGTCAAGACCGGCCTGTTCTACCTGTTTGCCGCGGTGCTGCTTTTCGCGGCCTTCCGCGTCATCACCGCGCGCAACCCCGTGTATGCCGCGCTCTATCTGGTGCTTGCGTTCTTCCAGGCATCGGCCATCTGGCTGCTGCTGCGCGCCGAGTTCCTGGCCATCTCGCTGGTGCTCGTCTACGTCGGCGCGGTGATGGTGCTGTTCCTGTTCGTCGTGATGATGCTCGACATCAACGTCGACGCGCTGCGCGAGGGCTTCTGGAAGCACTTCCCGCTCGCGGCCGGCGTCGGCGCGCTGATCGCGCTCGAAATGGCCGCGGTGCTGATGGGCGGCTTCCGCCTCGCCGAGCCGAAGACCGCCATGGCCTCCGGGCCGGGCACTTCCAACACGCTCGAACTCGGCAAGCTGCTCTACACGGAGTACCTCTACCCGCTGGAGATCGCTGCCGTCATCCTGCTGGTCGCCATCGTCGCGGCCATCGCGCTCACGCTGCGCACCCGCAAGGACAGCAAGTACGTGAATCCGTCCGACCAGGTGCGCGTGAAGGCGCGCGACCGCGTGCGCATCGTGCAGATGCCCGTCACGCGCGCGGCGCAGCCTGCCGCCGCAGAAACACCGGCAGCCGGGGAGACCAAGGCATGACGCTCACGCTCGGACACTTTCTCTCGCTGGGTGCGATGCTTTTCGCGCTGTCGGTGATCGGCATCTTCCTGAACCGCAAGAACCTGATCGTGCTCTTGATGTGCATCGAGCTGATGCTTCTTGCAGTCAACGTGAACTTCGTCGCCTTCTCGTACTTCCTCGGCGATATGCACGGCCAGATCTTCGTGTTCTTCATCCTGACCGTGGCCGCGGCCGAGTCGGCCATCGGGCTGGCGCTGCTGGTCCTCTTGTTCCGCAACAAGTCGAACATCAACGTCGACGAACTCAACGCGCTCAAGGGCTAGGACTGACATATGAGCGCAACTCTCTCCGCATCCGCACTGCTGGCCGTGCCGCTGGCGCCCCTGGTCGGCTCCGTGCTGGCCGGCCTGTTCGGCACCAAGTTCGGCGGCAACCACATCGGCCGCCGCATCACGCATTCGCTGACCATCCTCGGCGTCTTCATCGCTTTCGTGATCTCGGCCATGACGCTCAAGAGCGTGGTCGCCGACGGCGCCCGCTTCAACGCCACCATCTACGAATGGATGGTGGTCGGCGGCCTCAAGATGGAAGTCGGCTTCCTGGTCGACGGCCTCACCGCGATGATGATGTGCGTCGTGACCTTCGTGTCGCTGATGGTGCACATCTACACCATCGGCTACATGGAAGAAGACGAGGGCTACAACCGCTTCTTCGCCTACATCTCGCTCTTCACCTTCTCGATGCTGATGCTCGTGATGAGCAACAACATGCTGCAGCTGTTCTTCGGCTGGGAGGCGGTGGGCCTGGTGTCCTATCTGCTGATCGGCTTCTGGTACAACAGGCCGAGCGCGATCTTCGCCAACCTCAAGGCCTTCCTGGTCAACCGCGTGGGCGACTTCGGCTTCATCCTCGGCATCGGGCTGATCGCCGCCTACGCCGGCACGCTGAACTACGCCGAGGCCTTCGCCAAGGCCGACGCGCTTGCCAAGCTGAGCTTCCCCGGCACCGAGTGGATGCTGATCACCGTGATCTGCATCTGCCTGTTCATCGGCGCGATGGGCAAGAGCGCGCAGTTCCCGCTGCACGTGTGGCTGCCCGACTCGATGGAAGGCCCGACCCCGATCTCGGCGCTGATCCACGCCGCGACCATGGTGACGGCCGGCATCTTCATGGTGGCGCGCATGTCGCCGCTGTTCGAGCTCAGCGACGCGGCGCTTTCCTTCGTGCTCGTGATCGGCGCCATCACCGCGCTCTTCATGGGCTTCCTGGGCATCATCCAGAACGACATCAAGCGCGTGGTCGCCTACTCGACGCTCTCGCAGCTCGGCTACATGACGGTGGCGCTCGGCGCTTCGGCGTATTCCGTCGCCGTGTTCCACCTGATGACGCACGCCTTCTTCAAGGCGCTGCTGTTCCTCGGCGCCGGCTCGGTGATCATCGGCATGCACCACAACCAGGACATCCGCTGGATGGGCGGCGTGCGCAAATACATGCCGATCACCTGGATCACCTCGCTCGTGGGTTCGCTGGCGCTGATCGGCACGCCTTTGTTCGCGGGCTTCTACTCGAAGGACAGCATCATCGAAGCCGTGCACGAAAGCCATCTCTGGGGCGCGGGCTTCGCGTACTGGGCGGTGCTGGCTGGCGTGTTCGTCACGGCCTTCTATTCGTTCCGCATGTACTTCCTGGTGTTCCATGGCAAGGAGCGCTACAACCAGAATCCCGAGAACAATCACCACGGCGACGATGCGGAACCGGATCCGCACGGTCATCACCACGATCACAGCGTGCCGCACGAGTCGCCCTGGGTGGTCTGGCTGCCGCTGGTGCTGCTGGCCATTCCCTCGGTCGTGATCGGCTACATGACCATCGATCCGATGCTCTTCGGCGGCTTCTTCAAGGACGCGATCATCATCGACGAGAGCAAGCACCACGCGATGAAGGAACTGGCCGAGGCCTTCCACGGCCCGATGGCGATGGCCCTGCACGGCCTCACTGCCGCGCCGTTCTGGCTCGCGCTGGCCGGCGTGGTGATGGCCTGGTACATGTACCTCGTCAATCCGGCGCTGCCGGCGGCGATCAAGCGCGCCTTCGGTCCCGTCCATCGGCTGCTCGAGAACAAGTACTACATGGACTGGATCAACGAGAACCTCATCGCGCGCGGAACGCGCGCGGTGGGCACCGGTCTCTGGAAAGGCGGGGACCAGGGGGTCATCGACGGCGCCATCGTCGACGGCTCGTGGCGGGCGATCGGCCGCGTCGCCGGCGTCGTGCGCTGGATGCAGTCCGGCTACATCTACCACTACGCGTTCGCGATGCTGATGGGCATCTTCCTCCTCATGACGTACTTCGTCTGGTTCAACAGGTAAGCGCAAAGCGCCGGAGATAAAACAAAAATGGGTTTGTTGAGCCTTGCCATCTGGGTGCCGATCGCGTTCGGCGCCGCGCTGCTGGCCTTCGGTAAAGACGAGCATGCGAACGGCGTGCGCTGGATGGCGCTGGTCGGTTCGATCGCGAGCTTCCTGGTCACCATTCCGCTGTACACGCGCTTCCAGACCGGAACCGCCGCAATGCAGTTCGTCGAGAAGGGAAGCTGGATCGAGCGCTTCAGCATCCACTACCACGTCGGCCTCGACGGCCTGTCGCTGTGGCTGGTGCTCTTGACCGCGTTCATCACGGTGATCGTGGTGATCTCCGCGTGGGAGGTGATCACCGAGCGCGTCAACCAGTACATGGGCGCCTTCCTGATCCTTTCGGGCCTCATGATCGGCTCCTTCTCGGCGCTCGACGGCATCCTGTTCTACGTGTTCTTCGAAGCCACGCTGATCCCGATGTACCTGATCATCGGCATCTGGGGCGGCCCAAACAAGATCTACGCGGCCTTCAAGTTCTTCATCTACACGCTGCTCGGCTCGCTCCTGATGCTGGTCGCGCTGATCTACATGTACAACAAGTCGGGCGGCAGCTTCGACATCCTGAGCTGGCACAAGCTGCCGCTCAGCGCGAGCGCGCAGACCTTCCTGTTCTTCGCCTTCTTCGCGGCCTTCGCGGTCAAGGTGCCGATGTGGCCGGTCCATACCTGGCTGCCCGACGTGCACGTCGAGGCGCCCACGGGCGGCTCGGCCGTGCTGGCCGCGATCATGCTGAAGCTCGGCGCCTACGGCTTCCTGCGTTTCTCGATGCCGATCGCGCCCGATGCTGCGCACGAATGGGCCTGGCTCATGATCGGGCTGTCGCTGATCGCGGTGATCTACGTCGGCCTGGTGGCGCTGGTGCAGCAGGACATGAAGAAGCTGGTGGCCTATTCGTCCGTGGCGCACATGGGCTTCGTGACGCTTGGTTTCTTCATCTTCAACGAGCTCGGCGTGTCGGGCGGCATCGTGCAGATGATCGCGCACGGCTTCGTCTCTGGCGCGATGTTCCTCTGCATCGGCGTGCTCTACGACCGCGTGCACTCGCGCCAGATCGCCGACTACGGCGGCGTGGTCAACACCATGCCCAAGTTCGCGGCCTTCGCGCTGCTGTTCGCCATGGCCAACTGCGGCCTGCCCGCCACCGCCGGCTTCGTCGGCGAATGGATGGTGATCCTCGGCGCGGTCAAGGCCAACTTCTGGCTCGGCCTGGGCGCCTCCACGGCGCTGATCTTCGGCGCCGCCTACACGCTGTGGATGTACAAGCGCGTCTACCTCGGGCCGGTGGGCAACGACCATGTGAAGGAACTGAGCGACATCAATGCGCGCGAGTTCCTCATGCTGGGCTTGCTCGCGGCCGCGGTGCTGTGGATGGGCATCTATCCCAAGCCCTTCACCGATGTGACGAATGCCTCGGTGGCCGAGCTGCTGCGCCACGTGGCGACCTCGAAGATTCCATAAGTCCAGGCTGAACAAGAGAACGAGATGATTGACAAACTCAGCTGGATGACGATCTACCCCGAGGCGGTGCTGCTGGTCATGGCCTGCATCATCGCGCTGGTCGATCTGTCCACGACCAGCACGCACCGCACGCGCACCTACGTGCTGACGCTGCTCACGCTTGCCGTGGTGGCCTTTCTCACTGCGCTCCAGGCCACCGAGGGCAAGACCCACTACGGCTTCGCCGGCATGGTCGTGAGCGACCCGATGGGCAACTGGCTCAAGTGCTTCGCGACGCTGGCGCTGATGGTCACGCTGGTCTACGGCCGGCCCTATGCGGCCGACCGCGGCATGCTGAAGGGCGGCGAGATGTTCACGCTGAGCATGTTCGCCTTGCTCGGCATCTTCGTGATGATCTCGGGCAGCAACTTCCTTCTGATCTACCTCGGGCTCGAACTGCTCACGCTGTCGAGCTACGCGCTGGTCGCGCTGCGTCGCGACAACGCGGTGGCCAGCGAAGCCGCGATGAAGTACTTCGTGCTCGGCGCCATGGCCAGCGGCTTCCTGCTCTACGGCATGTCGATGATGTATGGCGCGACCGGTTCGCTCGACACCAACGAGGTGTTCAAGGCCATCGCGAGCCGCAAGGTCAACCACCAGGTGCTGGTTTTCGGGCTGGTGTTCATCGTCGCCGGCCTGGCCTTCAAGGTCGGCGCAGCGCCTTTCCACATGTGGGTGCCCGACGTCTACCAGGGCGCGCCGACCGCGGTCACGCTGATGATCGGCTCGGCGCCCGAGCTGGCGGCCTTCGCGATCATCATCCGCCTGCTGGTGGAAGGCCTGCTGCCGCTTGCGATCGACTGGCAGCAGATGCTCGCCTTGCTCGCCATCGCATCGCTTCTGGTCGGCAACCTGGCGGCCATCGCGCAGACCAACCTCAAGCGCATGCTGGCCTATTCGACCATCGCGCAGATGGGCTTCATGCTGCTGGGCCTGGTGGCGGGCGTGGTCAACAACAACACCTACAACGCGCAGTTCGCCTACAGCGCCTCGATGTTCTACATCGTGACCTACGTGCTGACCACGCTGGCGAGCTTCGGCATCATCCTGCTCTTGGCGCGCGAAGGCTTCGAGAGCGAGGAGATCACCGATCTCGCCGGCCTCAACCAGCGCAGCCCGCTCTATGCCGGCGTGATGGCGCTGGCCATGTTCTCGCTGGCCGGCATTCCGCCGCTGGTCGGCTTCTACGCCAAGCTGGCCGTGCTGCAGGCGCTGATCGCGTCGGGACAGGGCCTGTACATCGCGCTGGCGGTGTTCGCCGTCGTGATGTCGCTGATCGGCGCCTTCTATTACATCCGCGTGGTCAAGGTCATGTACTTCGATGCGCCGGTCACCGCGAGCACGGTGTCAGCGCCGCGCGACGTGCGCACGGTGCTGGCGATCAACGGCGCGCTGATCCTGATCCTCGGCATCGTGCCGGGGGGGCTCATGACGCTCTGCGCGCAGGCGATCGTGGCCACGCTGGCCAACTAGCAGGGCCTGCCCTAGGTGTCGCAGGGCGCATCGGTCTGGGTCGTGCTGCTGGTGGCGCTGGCGGCGGCCAATCTGCCCTTCGTCAACGAGCGGTTGTTCGGGCTGGTGCCGCTGTCGGCGCGCACCAAGTCGCTGGGCCTGCGACTGGCCGAACTCTTGCTTCTCTACTTCGTGGCCGGCGGCGTCGGCCTCCTGTTCGAACGCCGCGCGGGCCAGATCGCGCCGCAGGGTTGGGAGTTCTACGCCGTCACCGGCGCGCTTTTCGTCGTGCTGGCCTTTCCCGGCTTCACCTGGCGCTACCTGCTCAAGCATCGGAAATGATATGGACGACGCACATCTGAGGGAAGAGGGCACGAACAGCGAGCTGCTGTTCAAGGGCAATTTCCTGCACGCCAAGCGCGACACCGTGCGCCTGCCCGACGGCAAGAGCGCGACGCGCGAATACGTGATCCACCCGGGCGCGGTGGTGGTGGTGCCGCTGCTCGACGACGGCCGCGTCGTGCTCGAGCGGCAATACCGCTACCCGATCGGCCGCGTGATGACCGAATTCCCGGCCGGCAAGCTCGATGCCGGCGAAGACCCGCTTTTCTGCGGCCAGCGCGAGCTGATCGAGGAAACCGGCTACAGCGCGCGCGAATGGGCCCACGCCGGCGCCATGCACCTGGCGGTGGCGTACTCGACCGAGATCATCCACATCTACTTCGCGCGCGGCCTGTCGCTGGGCGACCGGCAGCTCGACCACGGCGAGTTCCTCGACGTCATCACCGCCACGCCGGACGAGCTGTTCGGCTGGTGCCGCGACGGCACCGTGTCCGACGCCAAGACGCTGACCTGCACGCTCTGGCTGCAAAACGTCCTGTCGGGCGCATGGGCGCTCGACTGGCAAACGCCCGCCGCACCCGCCGGCGCCTGATAATCCGCGCATGAAGGTCCTCAACCTCCAATGCGCCCACGGCCACGGCTTCGAGGGCTGGTTCGCGTCCAACGAGGCGTTCGAGACGCAGCTCGCCGGCGGCCTCGTGTCCTGCCCGATCTGTGCCGACACCGCCATCACCAAGCTGCTGGCCGCGCCGCGCCTGAACCTCGGCAGCCCCAAGCCGCCTGCCGAAGCGCCGAGCGCCCCTGCCGCCGAGAGCTCGCCTGAAGCACGCTGGATGCGTGCGGTGCGCGAGGTGATGGCCAAGACCGAAGACGTCGGCGAACGCTTCGCCGACGAGGCCCGCAAGATGCACTACGGCGAAGCCGAGGAGCGCGGCATCCGCGGTCAGGCCACGCGCGAGGAAGCGCAGACCCTGCTCGACGAAGGGATCGCGGTGTTTTCGCTGCCCATCCCGCCCGCCCTCAAAGAAACTCTGCAGTAAAGCTCTCCCCCAGGCTTGCCCACTTCGTGTGGCCGCCAACCCCCTCACCGGGGGCAACACCAGCGGCCCGGCAAAGCCGGTTCCGCGGTGTTCCTGGTATAGCGGATACGAGTTGGCTGCCTGCCGGTGTGCCTACGAGGTGAACTGCAGCGCCGCGAGGCGCGCGTAGACGCCGTTCTGCGCGACCAGCGTCGCATGCGTTCCCTGTTCCACGATGCCGCCGTGGTCGAGCACCACGATGCGGTCGGCCTTCTGCACCGTCGCGAGCCGGTGGGCGATGACCAGCGTGGTGCGGCCCACCATCGCGGATTCGAGCGCGGCCTGCACCATGCGCTCGCTCTCGGCATCGAGCGCGCTGGTGGCTTCGTCGAGCAGGAGCAGCGGTGGGTTCTTGAGCATCGCGCGCGCGATCGCAATGCGCTGGCGCTGCCCGCCCGACAGGCGCACGCCGCGCTCGCCGAGGAAGGTGTCGTAGCCCTCGGGCAGCGCCTTCAGAAAACCGTCGGCAAAGGCGGCGCGCGCGGCGGCGTGGACTTCTTCGACGCTCGCATCGGGCCGGCCGTAGCGAATGTTTTCCAGCGCGCTGGCCGAGAAGATCACTGCGTCCTGCGGCACCAGCCCGATGCGCGTGCGCAGTTCGTCGAGTGACAGCTCTGCGAGCGAAGTGCCGTCGAGCGCGATGCGGCCCGATTGCGGGTCGTAGTAGCGCAAGAGCAGCTGGAACACCGTGCTCTTGCCCGCGCCGCTCGAGCCCACCAGCGCCACGGTTTCGCCCGGCGCCACCGCGAGGCTGAAGTCGCGCAGCGCCGGGGTGCCGGGCCGCGAGGGGTAGTGGAAGGTGACGCCCTCGAAGCTGACGGCGCTGCCGGCGGCGGGAACCACCGCCTTGGCCGGCTGGGCCGGCGAGACGATGACCGGCCTGGCGTGCAGCAGCTCCATCAGGCGCTCGGTGGCGCCGGCCGCGCGCAGCAGGTCGCCGTAGACCTCGCCCAGCACCGCGGCGGCACTGGCCAGGATGATCACGTAGACCACCGTCTGTCCGAGGTGGCCGGCCGTGATGTCGCCGCGCAGCACCGCCTGCGTGCCCTGGTACAAGCCCCACAGCAGCGCCGCCGAGGTCGCGATGATGATGAAGGCCACCAGCACCGAGCGCGCCTTCGTGCGGCGCACCGCGGTGCGGAAGGCGTTGTCGGTGGAGGCGTCGAAGCGGGCCGCTTCGCGCGCTTCGGCCGTGTAGCTCTGCACCACGGGAATCGCATTCAGCACCTCGGCCGCGATGGCGCTCGAATCGGCGACGCGGTCCTGGCTGGCCCGCGAAAGCCGGCGCACGCGGCGGCCGAACCACATGCTCGGCAGCACCACCAGCACCAGGATGCCGAGCACCTGCACCATCACATAGGGGTTGGTCCAGATCAGCATGGCCAGCGCGCCGCTGCCCATCACCGCGTTGCGCAATCCCATGCTGAGCGAGGAGCCGACGACGGTCTGCACCAGCGTCGTGTCGGCCGTCAGGCGCGACAGCACTTCGCCGGTCTGCGTGGTCTCGAAAAAGGCCGGGCTCTGGCGCAGCACATGGGCGTAGACCGCGTTGCGCAGGTCCGCCGTGACCCGCTCGCCGAGCCAGCTCACGGTGTAGAAGCGCGCCGCCGAGAAGATGCCGAGCGCCACGGCCACGGCGAACAGGGCCAGGAAATGCTCGCGCAGCGCCATGGCCTGGGCACCGCGGTCGGCGGCGATCAGGCCGCCATCGATCAGGCCGCGCAGGGCCAGCGGGAACACCAGCGTGGTCGCCGCCGCCAGGACCAGAAACACGGCAGCCAGCAGGATCTGGGTGCGGTAGGGGCGCAGAAAAGGGGTCAGCCCGGTCAGTGATTTGGGAGAGCCCTTGGCGAGCGAGGGCGAAGCGGGGGAAACCATGACTTCGATTCTAGCCAACGCTTGCCGCCTCAAAGGTAGCCTTGACAATAGTTGTCGCGACAACTAATATCGCGCCATGTCCGATTCCCCAAGCCCAGGAGCCGTACCGCCGGCCGCCGACTTCTACGAGCCGGAGAATTACCAAGCCGAGGAAAGCGTCGGCCACATGATGCGCCGCATCACGACCCTCGTGAGCCAGGCGGTCGCCAGCGACATGTGGGAACCGGGCGCGCCCACCTTTCCGCAATGGGCGCCGCTCTACAAGCTCCACCTGGGCCACGCCACCACCGTCGCGGAACTCGCGCGCGAGTGCCAGCTCGACACCGGTGCCATGACGCGACTGCTCGACCGTCTCGAAGCCAAGGGCCTGTGCCGGCGCGTGCGCTCCGTTTCCGACCGGCGCGTGGTCAACATCGAACTGACCGACGAGGGCCGCGCCGCCGCCCGACAGGTACCCCATGTCCTATGCCGCGTGCAGAACGAGGCGCTTGCCGGCTTCACCCGTGAGGAGTGGGTGCAGCTCAAGGGCTATCTGCGCCGCATCCTCGACAACGCACAGGCCGTCGCGGCCCGTGGAGAAAAAGATGAATCCGCTTCTTCCTGAGTTCGCGCGCCGCCGCGCGATCGCCATGGCCGCTGCCTTGGCGGTCCTTGTTCTGGCCGGTTGCGCCGACATGGCGCACATCGATTCGCACGCGAAGCTGCGCGATGCCGATTCACTGGGGCTGGGGAGCGCGCAGGCCGCACCTGCCGTCGACAGCCAATGGTGGCTCGGCTTCGGCGATGCCCAGCTCAACGCCCTGGTCGGCCAGGCGCTGGAAGGCAATCCCAATCTGCAGGTCGCGCGTGCGCGCCTTGCCCGCGCACAGGCCTCGACCGCCATCGCCGAGGCGGCCGGCAAACCGCAGATCGACGGCGAGCTCGATCTCACGCGGCAGAAGTTCAGCGGCAATTACATCTACCCGTCGCCGCTCGGCGGCTCGATCCAGGAGACCGGCACGCTGCAGCTCAATGCCAGCTGGGAGCTCGACTTCTTCGGCAAGAACCGCACCGCGATCGAGGCGGCCATCGGCAGCGCGAATGCCGCGGCCGCCGATGCCGACGCCGCCCGCGTCCTTTTGGCCAGCAACATCGCACGCGGCTATTTCCAGTGGGCCCGGCTGAACGACCAGCTGGCCGTAGCCAGGCGCACGCTGGCGCAGCGCGAAGAAACGCTGAAGCTGGTGCGTGACCGCGTCTCCGCCGGGCTCGACACGCGCCTCGAACTGCGCCAGAGCGAAGGCGGCCTGCCGCAGGCGCGCCAGCAGATCGAGTCCTTCCGCGAACAGATCGCGCTTGCGCAGCACGCGCTCGACGCGCTCGTCGCCAAGCCGAATGCGACGCAGGGCTTGGCCCCGCCAGCGCTCGGCGGCATCCGGCCGATCGCGCTGCAGCCCACGATCCCGGCCGACCTGCTGGGACGGCGCGCCGACATCGCGGCCGCGCGCTGGCGCGTCGAAGCCGCCACCAGCGATGTCGCGAACGCGAAGACGCAGTTCTATCCGAACATCAACCTCGTGGCCTTCGCCGGCTTCTCGAGCATCGGCTTCGACAACCTGGTCAAGTCCGGCAGCCAGCAGTGGGGCGTGGGCCCGGCCATCCGGCTGCCGATCTTCGAAGGCGGCCGGCTGCGCGCCAACCTGCGCGGCAAGGCCGCCGATCTCGACGCCGCGATCGAGAGCTACAACGCCTCCGTGCTCGATGCGGTGCGCGACGTCGCCGACCAGGTCGCCAGCGCGCAATCGGTGACGCGCCAGCAGGCCGAGCAACGCGACGCGCAGAGCGCGGCCGAAGCCGCCTACGACATCGCCGTGCAGCGCTACGGCGCCGGCCTCGGCAACTACCTCAACGTGCTGACGGCAGAGACCTCCGTGCTCGCGCAGCGCCGCGAAGCGGTCGACCTCGCCGCGCGCGCCCTCGACACGCAGGTCGGCCTGGCCCGCGCGCTGGGCGGCGGCTGGCAGCCCGCCACTTCGACCACCGCTGCGGCCCGCACGACACCGACCCCGCATCCCTGAACACCGCGCGAAACCGAAAGACATTTCCATGGACAGCAAGGACAACACCGACACGACCGTCCCGGCCCAACCCGTCGCCGAGGCCGCGCCTTCCAGCAACAAGCGCCGCCGCGCGCTGACCGCACTCGCCTCGGTGGTGGTGCTGGCCGGCGCCGGCTGGGGCCTCTACGAATGGCTGGTCGCGAGCCACTATGAATCGACCGACAACGCCTACGTGCAGGGCAACGTGATCCAGATCACGCCGCAGATCGGCGGCACCGTGATGGCCATCATGGCCGACGACACCGACCTCGTGAAGGCCGGCCAGCCGCTGGTGCAGCTCGATCCGGCCGATGCGAAGGTCGCGCTCGACCAGGCCGAGGCCGCGCTCGCGCAGACGGTGCGCCAGGTGCGCACGCTGTACGCCAACAACGGCTCGCTGGCCGCGCAGGTCACGCTGCGCCAGTCCGACATCGTCAAGGCGCAGAGCGACATCGCGCGCGCCCAGGACGACCTGAAGCGCCGTCAGGCGCTCACGGGCAACGGCGCGGTGTCGAAGGAAGAACTCAACCACGCCGAGACGACGCTCGCCAACGCGAAGAGCGCGCTCGCGGCGGCGCAGGCCGGCGTGGTCTCGGCGCGCGAACAGCTCGCGAGCAACCAGTCGCTGACCGAAGGCACCAGCGTCGAGCAGCACCCGAGCGTGCTGGCCGCCGCCGCCAAGGTGCGCGAGGCCTATCTCGCGACACAGCGCGTCGCGATGCCGGCACCGGTCGAAGGCTACGTGGCCAAGCGCACCGTGCAGCTCGGCCAGCGCGTCGCGGCCGGCACGCCGATGATGTCGATCGTGCCGCTGAACCAGGTGTGGGTCGACGCCAATTTCAAGGAAGTGCAGCTGCGCAGCATCCGCCTCGACCAGCCGGTGAAGCTCACGGCCGACGTGTACGGCAAGAAGGTCGAATACACCGGCCGCGTCGCCGGCCTCGGCGTCGGCACCGGTGCCGCCTTCGCGCTGCTGCCGGCGCAGAACGCCACCGGCAACTGGATCAAGGTGGTGCAGCGGGTGCCGGTGCGCATCGCGCTCGACCCCGAGCAGCTCAAGGCCAATCCGCTGCGCGTGGGCCTCTCGATGGATGCCGAGATCGACGTCACGCAGAAGGGCGGCAAGATGCTCGCAGACGCGCCGCGCGCCAGCGCGCTGAGCCAGACACAGGTCTACAGCCGGCTCGACCAGGGCGCCGACGCCGAAGTGCAGCGCATCATCGCGGCCAACATGGGCCGCGGCGCAGCGCTCGCGAGCACGGCGCGGCCCGCGGGCAGTGCCGCCTCTGCGGCGGGTGCATCGCCCTCGCACGTCAACCCGATCTGATTCGACGGCTTGCCCACGATGGCGACCGCTTCGGCTCTTCCCGCACCCCTGCCGCCGCTCGAGGGCTCCGCCCGGCTGTGGGGCACGATCGCGCTCTCGGCCGCGACCTTCATGAACGTGCTCGACACCTCGATCGCCAACGTCTCGCTGCCGGCCATCTCCGGCGACCTCGGCGTCAGTTCGACGCAGGGCACCTGGGTCATCACCAGCTTCGCGGTGGCCAACGCCATCGCGGTGCCGCTCACCGGCTGGCTCACGCAGCGCTTCGGCCAGGTGCGCCTGTTCATGGCCAGCGTGCTGCTGTTCATCATCAGCTCCTGGCTCTGCGGGTTGGCGCCCAACATGACGACGCTGATCGCGTTCCGCGCGCTGCAGGGCTTCGTCGCCGGGCCGATGATCCCGCTGTCGCAGACGCTGCTGCTGTCGAGCTACCCGAAGGCCAAGGCCGGCCTCGCGATGGCGATGTGGTCGATGACCACGCTGGTCGCGCCCGTGATGGGGCCGCTGCTCGGCGGCTGGATCACCGACAACATCTCCTGGCCCTGGATCTTCTACATCAACATCCCGGTGGGCCTGCTTGCCGCCGGCATCACCTGGGGCATCTACCGCAAGCGCGAGAGCACTACGCGCAAGGTGCCGATCGACGCCATCGGCCTGGCGCTCCTCGTGCTGTGGGTGGGTTCGCTGCAGCTGATGCTCGACAAGGGCAAGGAACTGGACTGGTTCCATTCGGCCGAGATCGTGACGATGGCGGTGGTGGCGGTGGTCGGCTTCGCCTTCTTCCTGGTCTGGGAGCTGACCGACAAGCACCCGGTGGTCGACCTCTCGCTCTTCAAGCGCCGCAACTTCTGGTCGGGCGCGCTGGCGACGGCGGTGGCCTACGGCCTGTTCTTCGGCAACGTCGTGATCCTGCCGTTGTGGCTGCAGCAGTACATGGGCTACACGGCGACGCAGGCCGGCATGATCATGGCGCCGGTGGGCCTGCTCGCGATCGTGTTCTCGCCGATCGTCGGCCTCACGGTCAGCAAGATCGATCCGCGCCGCTACGCCACCTTCTCCTTCCTGGTGTTCGCGCTGGTGCTGTGGATGCGCTCCAACTTCAACACCCAGGCCGACTTCTGGACCATCATGATCCCGACCGTGATCCAGGGCGTGGCGATGGCCTTCTTCTTCATTCCGCTGGTGACGATCACGCTGTCGGGCCTCGCGCCCGATCGCATCGCGGCGGCTTCGGGGCTGTCGAACTTCGCGCGCATCACCGCGGGCGCCATGGGAACCTCCATCGCCACCACGGTGTGGGAGAACCGCGCCGCGCTGCATCACGCGCAGCTGGTCGAGTCGGTCAACCAGGGCAATGCGGCCGCGAGCAGCGCGATGGCCGGGCTCGGCAGCAGCGGCTTCAGCGCCGACCAGGTGCTGGCGCAGCTCAACCGCATCGTGGACCAGCAGTCCTTCATGCTGGCCGCGAATGATGTGTTCTATGCATCGGCCGTGCTGTTCCTGCTGCTGATTCCCTTCGTCTGGCTGGCGAAGCCGACGCGCGCTGCGGGTGCCTCCGATGCAGCCGCCGGCGCCCACTGACGCTCTCTTCCAACCAGCTGACGCTGGTTGCAGTGCAGCATAGGCATTTGCCCCAGTAGGCAAGTTTGGTTACCGCTGCAAACAATGCGGTCCGCGCAACCATGGTGGTGCGCTCAGATGGACCGCATGACTGATCTTTCCTGCCAGCACACGGGCGACCGCGCGAGATGAGCGACATCATTCTCGAAACACGCCAGCTCACCAAGGAATTCAAGGGCTTCACCGCGGTCAGCAAGGTCGATCTCTCGGTCGTACGCGGATCGATCCATGCCTTGATCGGCCCCAACGGCGCCGGCAAGACGACCTGCTTCAACCTGCTGACCAAGTTCCTCGAGCCCACTTCGGGAACCATCCTGTTCAACGGGATGGACATCACGAACGAGCGCCCGGCGCAGATTGCGCGGCGCGGCATCATCCGCTCGTTCCAGATCTCGGCGGTGTTCCCGCACCTGACCCTGCTCGAGAACGTGCGCCTGGGCCTGCAGCGCGCGCTCGGCACTTCCTACCACTTCTGGAAGAGCGAGAAATCGCTGAAGCCCCTCGATGAGCGCGCCCGCACGCTCTTGGCCGAGGTGGGGCTGGAAGAACTCGCCGACGAGCAGACCGTGAACCTGCCCTACGGCCGCAAGCGCGCGCTCGAGATCGCGACCACGCTTGCGATGGAGCCCGAGCTGATGCTGCTCGACGAGCCCACGCAGGGCATGGGCCACGAAGATGTGCACCGCGTGGCCGAACTCATCAAGCGCGTGTCGGCCGGCCGCACCATCCTGATGGTGGAGCACAACATGAGCGTGGTCTCGACCATCGCCGACACCATCACGGTGCTGCAGCGCGGCGCCGTGCTGGCCGAGGGGCCGTATGCCGAAGTCTCGAAGAATCCGCAGGTGATGGAAGCCTATATGGGCACCACCGACGGCCAATTGCAAGGAGCGCATTGAATGGCCGTTCCTGCACTCGAAATCAAGGACCTCCACGCCTGGTACGGCGAGTCGCATGTGCTGCATGGCGTCGACATGGTGGTGCAGCCCGGCGAGGTGGTCACGCTCCTGGGCCGCAACGGTGCGGGGCGCACCACCACGATGCGGGCCGTTCTGGGCCTCACCGGCGCGCGCAAGGGCAGCATCAAGGTCGACGGCGTTGAAACCATCGGCATGCCCACGCACCGCATCGCGCACCACGGCATCGGCTACTGCCCGGAAGAGCGCGGCATCTTCGCAAGCCTGTCGGCCGAGGAAAACCTGCTGCTGCCGCCCGTGCTGAAGGGCGCAGGACAGGGCATGTCGGTGGACGAGATCTACGCGATGTTCCCCAACCTGGCCGAGCGCCGCAACAGCCAGGGCACGCGCCTGTCGGGCGGCGAGCAGCAGATGCTGGCGGTCGCGCGTATCCTGCGTACCGGCGCCAAGCTGCTTCTGCTCGACGAGATATCCGAAGGCCTGGCGCCCGTGATCGTGCAGGCGCTGGCCCGCATGATCCATATGCTGCGCGGCAAGGGCTACACCGTGGTCATGGTGGAGCAGAACTTCCGCTTCGCGGCGCCGCTGGCCGACCGTTTCTACGTGATGGAGCACGGTCGCATCGTCGAGAAGTTCGGCGCAGCCGAACTCGAAGCCAAGATGCCGGTGCTCCATGAACTGCTCGGCGTCTGATCATTTTTCTGAAGGAGTCAACATGAAAACGCAACTCACCGCACTCGCGCTGGCCATCGGCGCACTGGCCCTTGCTTCCGGCGCACAGGCGCAGGACAAGGTCACGATCGGGTTCGTGACCGACATGTCGAGCCTGTACGCCGATCTGGAAGGCAAGGGGGGCGCCACGGCGATCCAGATGGCAATCGACGACTTCGGCGGCAAGGCGCTCGGGAAGCCGATCGAACTGCTCTCGGCCGACCATCAGAACAAGGCTGACATCGCCGCCTCCAAGGCGCGCGAGTGGATCGACACGGCCGGCGCCAGCATGATCTTCGGCGGCACCAATTCCGGCGCGATGCTTGCGATAGCCAAGGTGGCGCAGGAGAAGAAGCGCGTGTTCTTCACCAATGGCGCGGCCAGCTCGGCGCTCACCAACGAGCAGTGCACCCCGTACACCGTGCACTACGCCTACGACACCGTGGCGCTGGCCAGGGGCACTGGCGGCGCGGTGGTCGATACCGGCGGCAAGACTTGGTTCTTCCTGACCGCCGACTACGCCTTCGGCCATGCGCTCGAAGCCGACACCGCCAAGGTGGTGAAGGAAAAGGGCGGCACGGTGGTCGGCGCGGTGCGCCATCCAACCAACGCCTCGGACTTCTCGTCCTTCCTGCTGCAGGCGCAAAACTCCAAGGCGCAGATCCTGGGTCTGGCCAACGCCGGCGGCGACACCATCAACTCGATCAAGGCCGCCAAGGAATTCGGCATCGGCAAGACCATGAAGACGGCGGGCCTGCTGGTGTTCCTGACTGACATACACAGCCTTGGCGTGAAGAACACGGAAGGCCTGCTCCACACGACCAGCTGGTATTGGGACCTGAACGACGACACGCGCAAGTTCGCGGCCCGCTACTTCGAAAAGACCAAGCGCATGCCCACCGACATCCAGGCGGCCGACTACTCGGCTACCACGACCTACCTCAAGGCGGTCGAGGCAGCCAAGTCGACGGATGCCGACAAGGTGATGGAACAGCTCAAGAAGCTGCCCATCAACGACTTCTATGCCAAGGGCACCATCCGCGCCGATGGCCGCATGGTGCACGACATGTACCTGGTGGCGGTCAAGTCGCCGGCCGAGTCGAAGAAGCCCTGGGACTACTTGAAGGTGGTCAAGACGATGCCGGGCGACCAGGTCTTCACGACAAAAGCCGAGAGCAAGTGCTCCCTCTGGAAATAAGCTGACTCACTGATCTCGTTCATCGCCTTCCCGTATGCAAATTTCACTGCCTGCCCTGCTGAGCCAGCTCCTTCTCGGGTTGGTCAACGGATCGTTCTACGCGATCCTGAGCCTTGGGCTCGCAGTGATCTTCGGCCTGCTCAATGTGATCAACTTCGCGCACGGCGCGCTGTTCATGCTGGGCGCCGTGCTGACCTGGATGGCGATGAACTACTTCAACGTCAACTACTGGGTGATGCTAGTCGCGGCGCCGATCATCGTCGGCCTGTTCGGCGTGCTGATCGAGCGGCTGCTGCTGCGCTGGATCTACAAGCTCGATCATCTCTACGGTCTCCTGCTCACGCTCGGCCTCACGCTGCTGATCGAAGGCGTGTTCCGCTCGGTCTACGGCGTCTCGGGCCTGGGCTACGACGCGCCCGATGCGCTGTCGAGCGCCACCGATCTCGGCTTCATGGTGCTGCCCAACTACCGTGCCTGGGTGGTGGCGGCCTCGCTCGTGGTCTGCTTCGCGACCTGGTTCGTGATCGAGAAGACGCGGCTGGGCGCCTACCTGCGCGCAGGCACCGAGAACCCGCGCCTGGTCGAGGCCTTCGGCGTCAACGTGCCGCTGATGATCACGCTGACCTATGGCTTTGGCGTCGCGCTCGCGGCCTTCGCGGGCGTGCTGGCGGCGCCGGTGATCCAGGTCTCGCCGCTGATGGGGCAGAACCTCATCATCGTGGTGTTCGCGGTGGTCGTGATCGGCGGCATGGGCTCGATCATGGGAGCCATCTTGACCGGGCTCGGCCTCGGCGTGATCGAGGGCCTGACCAAGGTCTTCTATCCCGAGGCATCCTCCACCGTCGTGTTCGTGATCATGGTCATCGTGCTGCTCATCCGGCCGGCCGGCCTGTTCGGAAAAGAAAAATAAGACGCGAGCCGCATGAAAAAGCTATCCCTCGTCATCTACCTGCTGCTGCTCGTCGCGCTGATCGTGGCGCCCTTCGCCGGCGCCTACCCGGTGTTCGTGATGAAGCTCATGTGCTTCGCACTGTTCGCCTCGGCTTTCAATCTGCTGCTCGGCTACACCGGGCTCCTGTCTTTCGGCCACGCGGCCTTCCTCGGCGGCTCGGCCTACGTGGCGGGGCAGGTGATGAAGGTCTGGGGCCTGACGCCCGAACTGGGCCTCATCGCCGGCACGCTCACTGGCGCCTTGCTGGGCTGGCTGTTCGGCGTGCTGGCGATCCGCCGTCAAGGAATCTACTTCGCGATGATCACGCTGGCGCTGGCGCAGATGATGTTCTTCGTCGCGCTGCAGGCCAAGTTCACCGGCGGCGAGGACGGCCTGCAGGGCGTGCCGCGCGGCCGGCTCTTCGGCCTGCTCGATCTGCAGAACGACCTCACCATGTACTACGTGGCCCTGGCGATCGTGGTCGCCGCCTTCCTGCTGATCGTGCGCACCATCCATTCGCCCTTCGGTCAGGTGCTGAAGGGCATCAAGGAAAACGAGGCACGCGCGCTCTCACTGGGCTACGACGTAAGCCGCTTCAAGCTGCTGGCCTTCGTGATCTCGGCGGCGCTCTCGGGCCTGGCCGGTTCGCTCAAGACCCTGGTGCTGGGCTTCGCCACCTTGTCCGACGTGCACTGGACCGCGTCGGGTCAAGTCATCCTGATGACGCTGGTGGGCGGCCTGGGCACGCTCTCCGGCCCGCTGGTCGGCTCGGCCGTGGTGGTGCTGCTCGAGAACAAGATCGGCGAGTTCGGCAACCTGCTCGCGCGCATCACCACCATCGACTGGTTCAACACCCTCGGCGAGTCGGTCACCATGGTCACCGGCCTGATCTTCGTGATCTGCGTGCTGGCCTTCCGGCGCGGCATCATGGGCGAGATCATCGCCTTCGTCGAGCGGCAGCGCGGGCCGCGCGCCTAGCCATGTGGCAGCCCGCTGAACGTTACCCCGACCCCGCCATCGAAATCCTCGACCCGCGCTTCGCGAAGTACCGCATCACCAGCGCCGCCGTCGAGCGGCTGGCGACCGGCTTCCGCTGGGCCGAAGGACCGGTGTGGTTCGGCGACGGCCGCTACCTGCTGTGGAGCGACATTCCCAACAACCACGTGATGCGCTGGGACGAGGAGACCGGTGCGGTCAGCGCGTTCCGCAAGCCCTCGAACTTCGCCAACGGCCACACGCGCGATCGCCAGGGGCGACTCGTCAGCTGCGAGCACGGCACGCGGCGCGTGACGCGCACCGAGTACGACGGCAGCATCACCGTGATCGTCGACCGCTTCGAGGGCAAGCGGCTCAATTCGCCCAACGACATCGTCGTCAAGTCGGACGATTCGATCTGGTTCACCGATCCGCCCTTCGGCATCCTCGGCCACTACGAAGGCCATGCGGCCGAGGCCGAGCTGCCCACCAACGTCTACCGCGTCGACGGCCGCACCGGCGAGGCCACGGTAGTTTGCGGCGACGTCAACCGGCCCAACGGCCTGTGCTTCTCGCCCGACGAGCGCCGGCTCTATGTGGTGGAGTCGGGCACCTTGCCGCGCCGCATCCGCGTGTTCGACTTGAGCGATGACGGCCGCCGGCTCCAGAACGACCGCGTGTTCCTGCAGACCGAGATGGAGGGCTCGCCCGATGGCTTCCGCTGCGACGTCGACGGCAACCTGTGGGCCGGCTGGGGCACCGGCGAGGGCCGCGACGGCGTGATGGTGTTCGCGCCCGACGCCACGCCGATCGGCCGCATCGCATTGCCCGAGCGCTGCGCCAACCTGTGCTTCGGCGGCATCGCGCGCAACCGGCTCTTCATGGCGGCGAGCCAGTCGCTCTATGCGCTCTACGTCAACACGCAGGGTGCGCGCGGCGGTTGAGGCGCCTCACATGCCTCACATGCCTCACATGCCTCACATGCGAAGGGCCTGCGCGTAGCCGGTCATCTCCAGATAGCCGCGGCCGACGCGCCGCCCGCCGTCGTCCTGCAGATCGCTCAGGCCTTCCCAGTAGACGGCGCCGGTCGAACCCCGGCTGTCGAGCTCCTGATCGTCGAGCAGTGCCTGCACCCTGAAGACGCCGGCCGGCGTCTGGATGCGCCATCGGGTCGGGTAGGCCGCGCGCGTGCGCGGGCTGGTCCAGGTGCTTTCGGCGTCGAAGCGCAGTTCGTCGTGGCCGAACACGCGCAGCGTTCCGTCGGCGCTGCGCAGCGACCCGCCGAACCACAGGGCTGTGCCGTCGCGCCGGCGTATGCGAAAGGCCATCAGTGCGCCGCCGTCGTCGAGGTTCATGCCGATCCAGTCCCAGCCGGCCGCATCGGGATGCAGGTAGGCTTCGCTCCACTCGTGATCGAGCCATGCCTTGCCCTGTACGTCGAAGCCGCGGCCTTGCAAGGTGAGGCGGCCCTGCGTCGCGAGCTGCGGTTCGCTGTAGTAGTAGCTGGCCTGCTCGGCATCGGGGCCCTTGCGCGAGAGGCCGTCCTTGCCTTGCAGCAGCACCGGCTGGGTGGCTGAAAAACGCAGGTCGAGCCCGAAGCCCTCGGCCGGCAACTTGGCCGTGTAGCCCTCGGCATCGCGCTTCAGCGTCCAGTTGCGCAGCCGGACGTCGGTGCCCTCTTCGGCGGCCGACGCCACGCCGAAGCCCGCACGCGCGATGCGCTCGTCGTGCCAGAGCTTGCGGCCTTCAAGATCGGTGAGTGCCGCATGCGCAAAGATCAGCTGACGCGCCGCGAAGTCCGAGCGCATCGCCTGCGTCGCAACGACCCGCGAGCGGAAGAAGGTGAGCTGGAAGCCGAAGTCGCGTGCCCCGGCCTGCGCATGGCCGGTGATGTACCACCACTCGGTGCGCAGATCCGAATGGCTGCCGAAGTCGCGTGGAAACTGCAGCATGCGCGGCGGCAGCGCCCATGCCGCCGGCGCCGCGAGTGCCGACAGAAGCACTGTACGGCGCGACAGCATGCTCAACTCGCCAGCAGTGCGTTGACGCGCTGCTGCGCCGCGCTGCAATCGCCGAAGGCATTCGCCACCCACGCCGCATCGTGGTAGCTCGGCAGGTAGCGCTCGCCCGCATCGCACAAGAGCGACAGGATCGAGCCTTGCCGCCTCGCCGCGCGCATCTCGCCGGCCAGCGCCAGCATGCCGATGAAGTTGGTGCCGGTCGACGGGCCGACCTTGCGGCCCAACAGCGCCGAGAGCGCGCGCATCGCGGCGATCGAGTCGGTGTTCGGCACCTCGATCATGCGGTCCACCAGCGAAGGGATGAAGCTGGCTTCCACGCGCGGCCGTCCGATGCCCTCGATGCGCGAGCCCGGCGCCGTCAGCGTCGCGTCGCCGGTGCGGTGGTAGGCCGCGAACACCGAGCCCTCGGGATCGGCCACGCAGACCTGCGTGTCGTGGCAGCGGTAGCGCACATAGCGCCCGATGGTCGCGCTGGTGCCGCCGGTGCCGGCGCCGACCACGATCCAGGCCGGCACCGGGTGCCGCTCGTGCGCCATCTGCTGGAACATGCTCTCGGCGATGTTGTTGTTGCCGCGCCAGTCCGTCGCGCGTTCGGCGTAGGTGAACTGGTCCATGTAGTGGCCGCCCGCGCGCTCGGCAAGCGTTCGGGCTTCGTCGTAGACCTCGGCCGCGTGGTCGACGAAATGGCACTGGCCGCCGTAGAAGGCGATCTGTGCGATCTTCTCGGGCGAGGTGCTCTTCGGCATCACGGCGATGAAGGGCAGACCCAGCAGTCGTGCGAAGTAGGCCTCGCTCACCGCGGTCGACCCGCTCGAGGCCTCGACGACCGTGGTGCGCTCGCCGATCCAACCGTTGCACAGCGCGTAAAGGAAGAGCGAACGCGCCAGCCGGTGCTTGAGGCTGCCGGTCGGGTGCGTCGATTCGTCCTTGAGGTAGAGGTCGATGCCGTGCGCGGCGAAGGCCGGCAGCGGCAGGGGGATCAGGTGCGTGTCGGCGCTGCGCTGGTAGTCGGCCTCGATGCGGCGGATCGCGCTGCCGAGCCAGAGGCTGTCGGGAGTGGAGGCATGGGTCACGCCGACGAGTCTACAAGCCCTGTGCGCTCAACCGAAGGTGAACGCGTAGGCCTGCGCGCCGGCGTCGAGGAATTCGATCTCAAACAGACGGTCGTTGCCGGGCGACGCCTGGCGGACGAGCTGGTAGAGCCGCTGCCCGTCGATCGTTCCGTTGCCCTGGGCGTCGATGTCGAAGCCGTGGTCCGTGAGCGGCGGCTTGCCGTCCACCAGCACCTTGAAGCGCACCGGTTTGCCGTCGGCCGAGGGACCGAGCACCAGGTGCAGGTCGCGCGCATGGAAGCGCAAGGCGATGCGGCCGTTGGCGCGGTTCGCGACTACGCGCTCGCGTTCCACCGTCCAGTCGCCGGCGAGCGCCCAATGGTTCGTTCGCAGCGAAGCGGCAGCCTGGTAGGCGTTCGCGCGATCATTCGCGATGCCTCCCGGCGAAGCGAAGCCGTGCGTGCGTTCGTAGCCCAGATAGGTTTCTCCGGACAACGCGGGTGAAGCGCCCGGCGCGGCCTGGACGCCTTCGCCCTGCGGCGCGACCAGCCCGGCCGGAACATGGCTTCGCCCAGCCTCGGCCAGCAGTTGCTGGATGATTCGTTCCAATTTCTCGTACCGGTTCTCTCCGAACTGGTGATGGCGGATGCGCCCCTCTGCATCGATGAAATAAAAGGCGGGCCAGGCCTGGTTGTCGAAGCCGCGCCAGATGGCGAAGTGGTTGTCGATGGCGACCGGAAAGTCGATGCGAAGGTCCTTCGCCGCCCGGCGCACGTTGCCCGGGCGCTTCTCGAACGCGAACTCGGGCGCATGCACGCCGATGACCACCAGGCCCGCATCCTTGTACTTCTCCGACCATGCGCGAAGGTAGGGCAGGGTGCGCAGGCAGTTGATGCACGAGTAGGTCCAGAAGTCGACCAGCACCACCTTGCCGCGCAGGTCTTCGGTCGTCAGCGGGGCGGAGTTGATCCACTCGGTCGCGCCAGCCAGTGAAGGAAAGACGCCCTCGATTCCGAGCGTTCGCGCGGGTGCCGGTTCGCGGGCGGCTGCCGTCGGGATCAGCCCGGTCTCCTCGGGACGGAGGCTCGTATCGGCGGGCTGCGGCTTCTGGCGCTCGATCTTCTCGACGAGCGCCTGCTCCAGTGCCGACGTGGTGCCGACCGAGAGCCGGGTGAGCAAGCCAGTGTCCAGGCCCAGTGCGATGGCGGTGACACCCACCAGAACTGCCGCACCGGCGCCACGCCGGATCCACTCGCCCGTGTGGAGCGATCCCTTCAAGGCCGCGAACACGCGCCCGCCGAACAGCAGCGCTGCCGCCAGCGAGGTGCACGCGCCGGCCGCATAGGCCAAGAGCAACAGCGAGGTGCCGACGCTGGCGCCATTGAGTGCTGCGCCGGTCAGGATCAAGCCGAGGATCGGACCCGCGCAGGGCGCCCAGAGCAGGCCCGTGCCCACGCCCAGCAGGAGCGGCGAAAAAACGGAAGGCCGCGCGGAAGTCCCATCCGCCTGGGAGTCGGACAGCCGGATGCCGAGCGCGACGAGCGGCCTGCTCAGACGGTCGGCCACGGTCGGGAACAGCAGCGTGACGCCGAACACCGCAAGCAGCGCGATCGCGGCGTAGCGCCCGTACTCGTTGAGCTCGACCACCCAGCCGCCGCCCACCGCGGCCAGCGTGGCGATGGCGGCAAAGGCCAGCGCCATGCCGAAGAGAAGGGGCAGGCCGTGCGATCGGAACGGCCGGTCGGCGCGCGCGAACACGAAAGGGAGCACCGGCAGGATGCACGGGCTCAGGATGGTGAGCACGCCGCCCAGGTAGGCCACGATCAGAACGAACATGATGTTTCTCGATGAGGTGCTGCGGTCAGGCCGCGCCGGGTTTGAACAGGGTCACGCGGGCTTCGAGCCCGCCTTCGCTGCGGTTGTGCAGGCTGAGGTCCGCGCCCATCGCCATCGCGAGCTGGTGCGCGATGGCGAGTCCCAGGCCCGTGCCGCCGGTGCTTCGGTTGCGCGAGCTTTCGACCCGGTAGAAGGGCTTGAGCACGGCCTCCAGCTCGTCGGGCGGGATGCCCGGTCCGTTGTCGAGCACCGCGACGACCAGCCGGTCCGCCTCGGCATGCACCCGCACGCGCACGTCGCTGCCGAACTTCAATGCGTTGTCGATCAGGTTCACGAGGATCCGGCGCAGGGCATTGGGGCGCGTCACGATCGGCGCGTCGATGCGTCCCTCCAGCTGCACGGCCTGGCCCGAATCCTCGTAGTCGGCGACCATGCTTTCGAGCAGCGCATCGGCATCGATGCGCAAGGGGGGTTCCGTCGCGCCATGCAGCGTGCGCGCATAGGTGACGCCTTCTCTCACCAGCGCGTTCATGGCATCGAGGTCCTGCCGGAATTTGAGCTGGTCCTTCTCGTTGTCCATCAACTCGGTGCGCAGCCGCATCCGGGTGATCGGCGTCTGCAGATCGTGCGAGATCGCCGCCAGGATCTCCACGCGCTCGGCCATGTAGCCGGCGATGCGCCGCTGCATCGCATTGAAGGCGCGTGCCGCGTGCGCCACTTCGGTGGGGCCTTCTTCGCCGAGCGTCCGGGCCTTCAGGTCGGGCCCGAGTTCGTCCGCCGCCGCGGCGAGCCGCGCCAGCGGCCGTGTGACCAGCCGCACCGCGAACCAGGCGCAGACGGCCAGCACCACGAGCTGGATCGCCAGCAGCCACATGACCCAGTTCGACACCGGCATGCCTACCCGTCTTGCATCGACGATCACCGGGCTGCCGTCCGCCAGCTTCACCTGGATCCGAAGGCCTTCGGTCGGTTCGGCGACCTGTGCCACCTTCACGACCTCGAACGGATGCAGCGCGTTGACGATGGCGGCGGCGAACTCCTGCACCAGCGGCGTCGCGGGCGCGGGGCCCGTGACGCTGCCGTCCAGCATGAAACGGTAGTTGCGCCGCTCCAGCCGGCCCAGCCAGCTCGCGCGCTCCGCGGCGGGCAGGCGATCCAGGATGGCGATCGAACTCGCGATGTCGCGCTCGATGCCGCTCATCATCAGCTCGCGCAGCGCCATGCTGCGCTCGTAGCGGATCGCTGCGAAGGTCAGCAACTGCGCGATCGCGAGGCCCACGACGATGATCAGCGTTACGCGGGAGAACAGCGAGCGGGGGATCAGCCGGCGCATGGTGGGCATGGATGGGTTATAGACCCCGCCGCTCAGACCAGGTTGATCTCGACGCCGATGTTGCCCCGCGTGGCTTTGGAATACGGGCAGGTCTGGTGTGCGGCATCGACGAGGGCCTGGGCGACTTCGCGCTCCACACCGGGCATGCTGACGTTGAGTCGGGCCTGTAGGAAGTAGGCGCCGTCCGTGGTGCCCAGGTCGACTTCGGCGTCGACGGCGAGGTCGGCCGGGAGCTTGACCTTCATCCCGGCCGCAGCGATCCCGATCGCGCCGATGAAACAGGCCGACCAGCCGGCGGCGAACAGTTGCTCGGGATTGGTGCCGCTGCCCGCGGTGCCGGGAGACGAGAGCTTGATGTCCAGGCGGCCATCGGAACTGCGGGATTCGCCGTTGCGACCGCCCGAAGAGGTGCGGGTCTTGCCGGTGTAGATGACTTTCTCGATGCGTGTCATGGTGGATTCCTTGGTTGGTTGAAGAACTGACGGCACGATTGTTGGTGCGGATCCTCCGGAAGGAAGCGAGCTTCGTATTCCTGTGTATCCGGACCGTCTTTCTCAACAGTAAATTTCACAATCGTCGACCTCGGCGCGGGCGCGGACTACATTGCGCTTGCAACACCTGCGTTCGAAGCCACACTGCCATGACTCCCAAGACTTCCGACCACATCCTCATCGTCGACGACGACCGCGAGATCCGCGAACTGCTCACCACCTACCTGGTCAAGAATGGCCTGCGGGTGGTCGCCGTGCCCACTGGCCGGCACATGCGCGCCGCGCTGGAGGAATCGGGCCCCTTCGACCTGATCATTCTCGATCTGATGTTGCCGGGCGAGGACGGGCTGACGCTGTGCCGCGACCTGCGCACGGGCAAGTACAAGGCAATCCCCATCCTGATGCTGACGGCGCGCAGCGAAGAGGCCGACCGGATCCTCGGCCTCGAGATGGGCGCCGACGATTACCTGGCCAAGCCCTTCTCCGCCCGGGAACTGCTCGCGCGCATTCGCGCCGTGATGCGCCGCACCCGGATGCTGCCTCCCAACATGCGCTCGACGGAGGCGGCCCAGAAGCTGGCCTTCGGTGAATGGCAGGTGGACACCACCGCGCGGCACCTGCTCGATGCGAGCGGCACGATGGTCGCGCTGAGCGGCGCCGAGTACCGGCTGCTGCGCATCTTTCTCGATCACCCTCAGAAGGTGCTGAGCCGCGACCAGCTGCTGAGCCTGACGCAAGGCCGGGAGGCGGACCTCTTCGAGCGCTCGATCGACCTGCTCGTGAGCCGGCTGCGCCAGCGGCTGCGCGACGACGCGCGCGAGCCGCGCTACATCAAGACCGTGCGCAGCGAAGGCTACGTGTTCGCATCGGCGGTGGAAGCGCTCGACTGAGGCGGCCAGGTGCGGGCTCGCCTTTCCGGCCCCGTGCGTTGACGGGCCGTGATGCAATGGCAACTCGTCGGATTGCGGATCTCGTGCGAGATGCCGCCCGCCAGGAAGAGCAGGGCAAGCCAGATCTTCATCTCAGGAGCCCGCGGGCCGCTGCTCTGCAAGGAGCGCCTGGATCTTCTTCTCGGTTTCGCCGTAGCGTCCCTCGCCGAAGTGCGAGTAGACGATCTTTCCCTCTTTGTCGATCAGGTAGACGGCAGGCCAGTACTGGTTGTTGAAGGCCTTCCAGGTCGCGTAGCTGTTGTCCTGCGCGACCGCGTGCTTGATCTGCAGTTTCTTGATGGCGTCCTGGACGTTCTTGGTCGACTTCTCGAACGCGAACTCCGGCGTGTGCACGCCCACCACGACCAGGCCCTGGTCCTTGTACTTCTCGTGCCACTCCTTGACGTAGGGCAGGTGGTTCAGGCAGTTGATGCAGGTGTAGGTCCAGAAGTCGATGAGGACCACCTTGCCGCGCAACTCTTCCATCTTCAGCGGCTGGGAGTTGAGCCAGGTGTCGATCTTCTGGAACTCCGGTGCCGACCGGGTCCCGCCGGCAGCGGTGTCGCCGCCGATCAGAGGCGCAGCGAAGGTGAGCGCGGCCACCGAGACGGCGGCGGCCACGGCGAGCGGAAGTGCGATGGATCGGATGTTCATGGCGATGACTTTCGATTTCGGATTCAGCGCAGCGTGGTGCCGCCTTCGACCCGCGTCTGGCGCGTCGAGGAAGCCCTGTCGATGTCGTAGTAGGCGGGCACGCGGCTGCCCGCGAAGGCGTCGACGCGCAGGTTCTGGTTGGGTGCGTGTGCGCGTGCGCGCGCTTCGGCCAGCACCGCGGCGCGGTCGCGCGGCGCTGTCGGCGCGGCAGCCACGACGGAAGAAGCTGCATCCGAATACGGGTTCGCGGCGTGCGCCGCTGCCACCGCCTGTGCGCGGACCTCGTTGCGGCTCTGCGTCGACTGGAACTGCAGGACGCCGTGGTATTCCTCGGCATAGGCCTGCGTGACGGCAAGCACGGCGAACGAGGCGGCGATGGCGATGCGGGAGAACTTCTTCATGGTGATTTCCTTCGGGTGAGTGATGAGGCTTGCTTGGAAGCGAACGGATTTTTGGTCACGTTCGTCCTCGTCGGCGCACATCGCGTATGCCTCTGTATCAGCGCGAGAAATCCACACATTACGTTTCGCAGTCGGGTGTTCAAGGCCGAGTCTGCGCTGTTTGCATCGACTCTTGTATGCCTGTGTATCTACAGGCGCCGAGGTACGCGCACATACAAGATCGCACTCGGCGTGACACATCACGCATACATGTCGCGAATCCAATGGAGCCATCGCCAATCACTGCATTCAAAGGAACGCACATGCCCGAAGCAATCAATCGTCAACGCCGCATTTTTCTGGGGAGTGCCGTCGCGAGCGTCGCAGTTGCAGAACTGGCATTCATGGGTGTCGCCAACGCAGCGATCAAGCTGCCGAAGCTCGAACCGATCAGGCAGATCCGGGCCGGCGAGCTGGATGTCGGCTACTACGAAACCGGGCCTGCCGACGGCATCCCGGTGCTGCTGCTGCACGGCTATCCCTATGACATCCACAGCTATGTCGATGTTGCGCCCCTGCTGGCCGCGCGCGGATGCCGCGTGATCGTGCCGCACCTGCGCGGACACGGCAGCACCCGCTTCCTCGACAGCGCGAACCCGCGCTCCGCCCAGCAGGCCGCCGTGGCACTGGACCAGATCGCATTGCTGGATGCCTTGAAGATCGACCGTGCCGTGATGGTCGGCTACGACTGGGGCGCGCGCACGGCCTGCATCATCTCGGCGCTCTGGCCGGAGCGCTGCCTCGGGCTTCTTTCGGTCAACGGCTACATCATGACCAACCTTCCGGGCAACAAGCTGCCCCTGCCGGCAAAGGCGGAGCACGGCTGGTGGTACCAGTACTACTTCGCCACCGAGCGCGGCCGTGCGGGCCTCGAGGCGAACCGGCGCGACATCGCACGCATCCTGTGGACGACGAACTCGCCGAAGTGGAAGTACGACGACGCCACCTTCGAACGCACGGCCGCGTCCTTCGACAACCCGGACTACGTGCAGATCGTGATCCACAACTACCGCTGGCGCCTGAGCCTCGCGGACGGCTTTCCGCAGTACGCCGAGCTGGAGAAGCGGCTTGCCGCGCTGCCTTCGATCAGCGTTCCCACCATCACCATGGACGGCGACTCCGACGGCGTCGTGCCGGCCACCGACGGCAAGGCCTATGCCTCGAAGTTCACGGGCCCGCGATCGCACCGGATCGTGAACGCGGGCCACAACGTGCCGCAGGAGGCGCCGCAGGCCTTTGCCGATGCCGTCTGGACGCTCGCGTCTGCGCGCGGCTGAGGCAGGCGCCGGCGATTTCCTAGCCAGAGCCTGCCATCAGTTTGATGCCACCCAGGGCGATCAGCACCATGCCGAGCGCTGCAGCCAGACGGTCCCCGCGAGGCAGCAATTTCTCGAGCGCGACGGCGATCGAAAGCGCGGCGACCCAGGCGAGGTTCATGACCCCGCCGACGAACAGCAAGGCCATCAGCGCCCAACAACAGCCCACGCAGAACAGCCCGTGCCGCGCCCCCATGACGAAAGCACCATACACGCCAGGGCGCCATTCTCCGAGCAAGAAGCCCAGCGGCGTTCCACAGCGCGAAAGACACATGCGCTTGAGGCGCGAGAACTGGTAGACGCCGGCGATGGCTGCTGACGGAGATACGGAAGGACTTCTCGGTGTTCAGGGCGTAGGGAGTCGCAATTCAGCGATCAGAAAGTCGATGAAGGCCCGGACCCGCAGCGGCGTGTGACGGCGATCGGGATAGATCAGCGAGAAGGGGCGAGAGCGGCCTCCGGCTTCGGGCAGCAGCTCCTGGAGGCCGCCACGGCGCAGGTCCTCCTGCACGATGTAGCGGTAGGTCTGCAAGAGCCCGGCGCCATGGCGCGCCAAGGTCACCATGCCCATGTAGTCGTCGGCGCAGCGGTAGCTGGGCGGCGTCTCGAGTTCGATGTCCTGTCCGTCGCGCCTGAAGAGCCAGGGCACCGGTTGTCCGGTGCTGGGCAGCACGAACTGGATGCACTCGTGCGCCGCCAGCGCCTCGAGCGAATCCGGCCTGCCCGCGCGAGCCAGGTAGGAGGGCGCGGCCACCAGCACCAACTCGGCGTCTTCGAGCTTGCGCGCGATGAGGCCGGAGTCCGGCGGCGCGCGTCCCCGAATCGCGAGGTCGAAGCCTTCGCCGGTGAAGTCGATATTGCGGTTGCTCAGGTGAAGCTCGATCCGCACCTTTGGAAAGCGCTCGCTAAAGCGCGGCAGCAACGGCAGCACGCGGTAGTGGCCATAAGGTGAGGCGATGCTGAGACGCAGCACGCCAGCCGGGGCCTGCTGCTCGCCGGTGAGCTGGCTCTCGGCATCGCGCATCAGGCTCAGCGCCTGGCGGCACTGTTCGTAGTAGGCGCGGCCCCCGTCGGTCAGATGAATCTGGCGGGTGGTGCGCACGAACAGGCGAACACCCAGGCGTGCCTCGAGCCGTGCAATCGAGCGGCTCACGGCGGCGGGGCCGAGGCCGGCGGCCAGGGCCGCGGCGGTGAAGCTTTCCAACTCGGCGGCGAGACAGAACAGTTCCAGGCTGCCGAGCATCAGATCGTCGAATTGGCGGCTCATGCTTGTTCCATCGAGTAACTAATGAAGTGACAGTCTATGTCTTTATTCACCCCAGGTGCATCAATACCATTGACCCATGTTTTCAAACCCAGGTGCCGCCTCAAGCAGTGGACGCCCTTACCAGGAGAAACGAAATGACCCAACGCTCGCCTCAAACCGTGATCGTCACAGGTGCCTCCAGCGGCATCGGCCTTGCCATCGCGCGAGCCTTCCTGCGCCGCGGCGACAACGTCGTCGGGAACGCGCGCACGCTCGAGCGCCTGCAGGCCGCTGATCTCGCGCAGGACTTTCCAGACCAGTTCCTCGCGGTTGCCGGGGACGTCGCCGATCCGGCGACTGCCAAGCGGATCTTTGCCGAAGCGGTCGCACGTTTCGGCCATGTCGACGTGCTGGTCAACAACGCGGGCATCTTCACCCCGAAAGCCTTCGCCGAGTACACGGCCGCGGATGTCGATGCGCTGGTCGGCACCAACCTCAAGGGCTTCTTCTACGTCTCGCAGGAAGCGGTGCGCCACATGACGCCGCGCAAGCAGGGCCATATCGTCAACATCACGGCCAGCCTCGCCTTGCAGCCGAATGCCAGCGTGCCCGCGCTGCTGCCGGTCCTGGTCAAGGGCGGTCTCAACGACGCGACCCGGGCGCTGGCGCTCGAACTCGCGCCGCACAACATCCAGGTAAATGCCGTCGCACCCGGGATCATCGACACGCCGCTCTACACGCCGGACATGCACGCCTTCCTGAACACGCTGCAGCCGGCAGGCCGGATCGGCGCGCCGGCGGACATCGTGGACGCGGTCCTGTACCTGAGCGATGCATCCTTCACCACGGGCGTCGTCCTGCCGGTGGATGGCGGCATGAGCACAGGCAAGTGGTGAGGGGAGGCCAGCCATGCCCTACGTCAACATTCAAGTGACTCGCGAAGGCGTGACCGCAGAGCACAAGGAGCAGCTCATCGCCGGTGTGACCGACCTGCTGGAGCAGGTGCTGAAGAAGCCGCCGGAACTGACCTTCGTCGTGATCGACGAAATCGACACCGACAACTGGGGTCATGGGGGTCGATCCGTGACCGCGCGGCGCCGCGAAGAGGCGAAAGCGAAATAGCGGCGTCGGAAAGAAGATGCCCAGGTTCAGCGATTGCGGGTCGGTTGTCGCCACGCGATAAGCCCTGCTGTTCTGGCCCGTACTTCAGGCGAAGCCAGACAGGTGGCGACAGCCTCATAGCCTGGAGCGCCGGGATATGGGGCGACCTGAGTCGGTGGACTGTGGTTCGCGGGGCAGAGGATGATTGCTTCGTCCGGACCGACAGCAGACAAGTCGAGGATTGCGCAGGAGCGAGTGAGCATGAAGATCGGCCGCGCGCCGGATCCACGGCGGCGCAGCCGGGCAATCAGAGCCTCTTGGGTGGCTTGGTCTAACCCTTGTTCGATCATGTCCACGATCAGGGCGTCCGGCCCGTCTGCTTCTAGCCCAGCGAGCAATGCAACCAAGGCATCCGACGGCGTAGCGCCATCCTCTGCAAGCCAGGCCAGGGCCTGATCGAGCCGAGACCTCAAATGGGGCGCGCCGTTCAGCCGTGATTTTGCTGCTGCACCGCCATCTGCAAGTCTCTCCAGGCCAAGCAAGGCGGCGTTGGGCAGCGCTTTGGCGAGGCATTGCGCCAGTCGGGTCTTGCCGCTGCCGAGCGGACCGATGATGTAGTTCAGAGGCCGGATTTCGCGAAGTTCGAATCGCTCCCCACCCCAAGGCCATGGCAGGTCGAATGCGACGCGGACCTCCGAGACGGGCGCCAGCAAGCCCGCCAGTTCGCCAATGGTCGGAGTCTGACCTTGCGCAACGTTGCTTCGCAAGCCACGGACCTTCTCGACAGTGTGTGCAAGTTGACGAAGTTGCACTTCCAGCGCTGTTTGGTGAGCGGCCAATGTTTGCTCCAGGCCTTGGGAATTGCCTTCCAGCACCCGTCCCACTTGGGCAAGACTGAAGCCGAGCGCGCGAAGAGCGACGATTTCGGCAGCGCGAGTCATCTCCCCTTGACCATAGGCGCGCCATCCCGCCGTGGTTCGGCCAGGGTCCACCAGGCCGCGCTGCTCATAGAGCCGTAGAGCCTTGGCCGAAACGCCGAGCCGCCTCGCGGCTTCGGACGGACTCAGATACTGGGCGGGAGATCGCATGAAACGTTCCTTTCGATCGATCTTCCCTTTCTAAAGGGTGCCCCTGGGGTCGGGTCAACAGTTGGCCTGACGGGCCAGGTCTGACGCGTGCAGGGCTTGCGCCTAAGGGCTGCGCTGCTCGGGCAATTGCTGGCCACTGCGATTCGTGAGCATGCGCCGCAACGCAATAGCACCACAAGCGGCGGCCGCCAGAGACGCGGTCCACATCGAAAGAACAGCTTCAATGGACAGCTCGCCGTTCGTGCTTTGCGCCAAGCCAGTCAGCACGATGGTTCCACTGTTGTACGCGCCATGAAGCGCGATGCACGGGATGAGAGACCGGGTCCGCTCATAGAGCCAGCCCAGAATTGTTCCAGCGACGAGACCGACCAGGAACTGGTACATGTTCAGATGAACGGCCCCGAAGAGCACGGCCGATCCGAAGATTGCCGTTGAGCGCGAGTACCGTTCGAGAAAGCCTCTCAGCACGATTCCCCGAAAAAGCATCTCTTCAAGCACCGGCGCAAGCACGCAAACCGCCAGCACCGTGGCGATGTCGTTGGTGCCAACGCGTTGAAAGAACTGCTCTTCCCAAGCAGAAAGCGGCGCAATGCGAACCAGGAGTTCCTGCACGTATCCCATGAACAGCAGCAGCGCGGGCACGAGCAGCAGCACCGGCGGGACTATCAGCGCCAGCGTCGCCTTCGCCGACGACGGAGAGTCGTGAAACAAGCTGCGATAGGTGATGTTCCGGAAGTGCATCACGAGGGCAAAGACACACCCGTTGCCAAGGAGCACCGTCAAGGCCTGGTGCTGCTCCAGCGATAGCCCAAGCATTCCATTGGCGTCGCGAAGCGCAGATGAGACAACGACCTCGCAAAGCACCAGCGCCACGTACAAGAGAAATGCTTGGTAGGCCGTCGGAAATGGCTCCAACCTATTTCGCATCAGGCGGTACTCGTGAGATGCCGAGCGGCAGCAGGCACATTGCCATTTCTCGACGCAAGTAAAGCCAGCTCGATGCCGGAACCCCAAAACTTCATCTCGATGCGCTTCCTGTTGTTGCTTGACCCGGGGCTTACCCAGGAGGCAGAGATGATACGAAATGTTTCGCTCACCCTGAGGCGCGCATATTGGCCGTCCGCTGACTCTGTCTCAACAGCTTCGATGAACTAACGTTCCAAAAGAATGCGAAGCATGCGCTCCGGGTTGGCGAGGAAGTCGCGGGTGACCTGGAAATGCTCGGTGTCCTCATAGGCAACCTTCGCAACTCCTTCCTTGCTGCATTGATAGATGCATGCATCGGGATAGGCCATGAGGATCGGCGAGTGAGTCGCGATGATGAACTGGGACGCGTCCAGGACGAGGTCATGCATGCGCGACAACACGGCAAGCTGCCGTTGGGGCGAGAGAGCGGCCTCCGGTTCGTCGAGGATGTAGATGCCTTGCCCGCCGAAGCGTTCCATCATGAGCGCCATGAAGGATTCGCCATGTGACTGTTCATGCAACGAGCGGCCGCCGTAGGAGTCGATGGCAGGTGGTCCGAACGAGGGCTCGGCATCGAGATTCTCGATCTCGGTGGCGACGTTGAAGAAGCTTTCTGCCCGCAGGAAGAACCCGTCGCGAGGCCGTTTGATGCCCTTGGCAACGCGAAGGTATTCGTGCAGCTCCGAATGCGATTGCCGGGTTCCGAAGCGGAAGTTCTTGCTGCCGCCCTCGGCATTGAAGCCCAGCGAGACTGCAATGGCTTCGAGGAGCGTCGACTTGCCGGACCCGTTCTCCCCCACGAAGAACGTGACCTTCGGATGAAGGTCGATGTGTTCGAAGGAGCGAATCGCCGGCAGGCAGAACGGGTACCGCTCGAACGACTCGACCTTGTTGCGCAGCAGGGCGACGCGACTGACGTACTGGGTTGAGATCATGAAATCCAAGCGCGCGAGCGTAGGGAAAACTGCCTTGCGTCGAGCGAGACCGCCCTACAGATCCAGCGCCAGAAACTTGGTGCCTGGAATCGGGTTGAAGACGTAGGGCTCGATCGATCTGAACCCTAGCGACTGGTAGAGGCCTTGAGCGGCGCCCATTGTGGGCAGCGTATCGAGACAGATGCGGGCGTACCCTGCTTCACGCGCCTCCTGACAGACGCGTTCCGTGAGTCGTCGCCCGAGCTGCTCGCCGCGTGCCTGGGGCCGGACGTAAAGGCGCTTCATCTCGCCCGTGCTGGCGTCGATGGGGCGAAGCGCGATGCACCCGAGCGCGTCCGTACCTCTCCATGCAAGCAATATGCGGCCGGCAGGCGGCTCGTACTTGCCGGGCAATGCGGCCACTTCAGCTTCGAAGCCCTGGAATTCCAGGTCGATGCCCAAGCTTTCGGCGTACTCGCGAAAGAGGACGCGCACCGTGTCCAGGTCGCGCGGCAGCTCGGCAGCTTTGATCTCAATCATCGTCATCGAATCGTGCCATGACTGCCGATGTTCGCTCTATCGGTAGAACGCCTCGACCTTGCCCTTCAGCTTGATCAGCAGCGGTTTGCCCTTGCGGTCCAGCGTCTTGCCTGCGGGCACCTTGATCCAGCCTTCGCTGATGCAGTACTCCTCCACATCGGCGCGCTCCTTGTCGTTGAATCGGATGCCGATGTCGTGCTCGAAGACGGCAGCGACGTGATGGGGGCTGCGCGGATCGATGGATAGATGATCGGGAAGAGGTGGGGTTGGCGTGGCTTCGGTCATGGATGTGGGTTCCTCGTTCGACACCGGCCCGCAGCCGACTTCACGGCGAGACCAAGACCGATGACGGTGCGTGATGATATGGCCGCGTTTGGCCGCACCGCCGGCGCCATGCCCTCACCAGTCTTCCTTGACCGCCAGCACCGCATCGCGCGCGGCCGCCGCGCGCCCAGCCAGCCAGGCGGTGACGGTGCCGGCCACCACCACCGCGGCGCACAGCGCGGCCAGGCGCGCCCACGGCACCAGCAGGTCCATGGTCCAGTGGAAGCTCTGCGGATTGACCACGTGCACCAGCACCACCGACACCGCGAGCCCGAGCGCCAGGCCGGCGAGGGCGCCGATGGCGGTCCAGGCCGCACCTTCGCCGGCCACCACCGCGAGCACCTGGGTGCGCGTGAAGCCCAGATGCGCGAGCAGCCCGAACTCCTTGCGCCGCGCCAGCACCTGCGCGCTGAAGCTGGCCGCGATGCCGAACAGGCCGATGCCGATTGCCACCGCCTGCAGCCAGTAGGTGACGGCGAAGCTGCGGTCGAAGATGCGCAGCGAGGTCGCGCGCAGCTGGCCGACGGAGGCGATCTCGATCGGCTCGGCGGCGGCGGCCTCGCGCACCGCTTGCTGCACCTGCGCTTCCGACGCACCCGGCGTAAGCCACAGCGAGATGTCGCTCACGCTGCGGTCGCCGGTCAGGCGCTCGAAGTCGCGCGCATCCATGGTGATGGCGCCGAACTGCCGCACGTAGTCGCGCCACACGCCGGCGACGAAGAAGCGCTTGCCGCCGCCGAAGGCCTTGGTGAGCGCTTCGAACTCCGTGCCCGGCTTCGCGCCGTAGAGCTCGACCATCGCCTCGCTCACGTAGATGCCCACCCGGCCCGCGGGTACCGGAAGTGCTGCACCCAGGAGCGGCAGCGAACGCGACGCCTCATCGTCCAGGCTGCGCGAGATCAGCGTGACAGCCGGCCGCGCCGGATCGAGCAGCAGAGCCCGCGTGCGCAGCGTGCCGGTGCGCGCCACGCCGGGCAGTTGCGCGAGCGCCTGCACGAAGGCCGGCGTGAAGGCGGCCTGCTCGCTTTGGCTCGAACTGCCGGCGGTGGCGCTGCGCACATAGAGAGCGGCCGGCAGCACCACGTCGAGCCAGCGCGTCACCGACTCGCGAAAGCTCGCGACCATCACGGTGAGCGCGACCGCGAGGCTCAGGCTCGCGACCACGCCGCTGACGGCCACCGCCGCCGTGCCGCGCATGCGCCGCGCGCGCTCGATCGCGAGCATCGGCAACACGCGGTGCGCGGCGAGCGGTGCGAGCCGGCCGTAGAGCAAGGCAATCAGCCAGGGCAGGGCGGCGATGCCGCCGACCAGCAGGAAGCCCACCGAGAGATACGCCGCGATCGGGATGCCGAAAACCGCCGGCGCCGTTGCCAGCGCCGCACCGGCCGCGATCAGCAGCAGGGCCAGCTTGTATGCGCCGCCCTGCGCGGGCGCGGCGCCCAGGCCCTTGAGCGTCTGCGCTTCGGGCAGCGCCTGGGCCGCACGCGCGGGCCACCAGCCGCCGACCCCCGCGGCGAGCACGCCGAGGCCGCCATAAAGCAGCGCCGTGCCCGAGCTCCAGCGCAGGGTCGGCGCAACGCCGTCGAAGTAGCCGCCGCCAAGATCGCCGCCCAGCACCCGCAGCGCGACGGCGGCGAGCGCGGTGCCGAGCGCGATGCCGGCGACGCTGCCGAAGAGGCCCAGCACCAGCGATTCGGCGAGCACCAGCCGCAGCCGCTCGCGCGGCGTGAGGCCCAGCACGCCGAGCAATGCGAACTGTTGCGCGCGCTTGGCGACGCTCAAGGCCAGCACCGAGAACACCAGGAAGGCGCCAGTGAACAAGGCCACCAGCGCGAGCACCGTGAGGTTCACGCGGTAGGCGCGCGAGAGATTGCTCACGCGCTCGGCCGCATCGCCCGGTTCGGCGATCTGGATGCTTGCGGGCCAGCCCGGCGACTCCTGCAGCGAACGGATGAAAGCCGCGCGGTCGATGCCGGGCGCGAGCCGCAGGTCGATGCGCGTGAGCTGGCCCCCGCGGCCGAAGAGATCCTGCGCCGCGCCGATGTCCATCACCGCCAGCGCGCTGCCGCCGGCCGCCACCTGGCCGGCCACGCGCAGTGCGTGTTGCTGCGTGCCGATGCGCAGCTGCACCGTGGCGGCGGCTTCGCCGAGCGCGGTGCGCGCGGCGGCATTGAGGAACAGCGTGTCCGGCGCGAACAGCGCAAAGCGGTCAGCGTCCTTCGCCGGCTGCGGCATCAGCGCAGGCGCGATCGTGGGCAGCACCAGTGCATCGACGCCGATCACGCGCAGCGCGATGCGGCGCTCGCTGCCCGCGACGAGCGCCACCGCCTGCGATTCCAGCACCGGGCTGGCGAGCGTCACCTGCGGATGCTGCGCCACGCGCGCGAACACGGCCTCGTCGAAGCCGCCTTGCGCGGCGCGCAGTTCCAGGTCCGGCTGGCCGTTGACCGAGCGCACGGCGCTCGCGAACTCGTCGAGCGCCGATGCGTTGATGAGCTGCACCGAGAAGGCCAGCGCCACGCCGAGCATCACTGCCAGCACCGCGGCCGCATTGCGCCAGGGATGGTGGCGCAGTTCCTGCCAGGAGAAGGTACGAAGAAGCGCTCGCATGGAGCTGGCGATTCTGCGCGCTCGCTCAAAGCCGTTCGGCTTGCACGGCCAGGTAGGCGCGCACCGCCGGGCTGGTGCTGAGGCCGGCCGCGCGCGCATAGGCCTCGCGGGCTGCGGCGGGCTCGCCGGTGCCGCCGAGCAGGTGGGCGCGCGCGGCCCAGTAGGGCTGATAGCTCGCGACTTCTGCGATGGCGATGGCATCGAGCGCCTGCAGGCCCGCGGCCGATCCTTCGGCGATCGCCACCGCGCAGGCGCGGCTCACGCGGGCCCCGATGCTCGGGCGCCATGCGAGCAGCCCGTCATAGAGCGCGACCAGCGCATCGGGCGGAACCTGCGCACCCAGCCGGCGCGCGCAGTGGGCCGACTGGATCGCGGCCTCCATCTGGTAGGCGCCGAGCGACTTCAGAGCCGCGGCTTGCTGCAGCACTCGTTCGGCCTCTTCGCGCATCGCATGGTTCCAGCGCGCGGTGTCCTGCACGTCGAGCGGCACATAGTCGCCGGCTGCGCCGCGCCGCGCGGCGGCACGGCTCTCGCAGAACAGCATCAGGGCCAGCAGACCCAGCGGCTCGGGCTCATCGGGCATCAGGCCGCACAGGATGCGGCACAGGTCGATGGCTTCGCCGGTGAGGCCGCGTTGCGCAGCGTCGGCGCCATCGACGTCGTCCCAGCCGGTGCCGTAAGCCGCGTAGATGCCATCGAGCACATCCTGCAGCCGCTGCGGAAGATCGCGGGTTTGCG
This sequence comes from Variovorax sp. LjRoot175, assembly GCF_964253805.1. NCBI lineage: Bacteria > Pseudomonadati > Pseudomonadota > Betaproteobacteria > Burkholderiales > Comamonadaceae > Variovorax > Variovorax sp. LjRoot175. The sequence continues at coordinate 2,023,873 of NZ_CAXURY020000001.1, forward strand.
GAAATTCGAAAGGAATTCCGGCCGCGCGAATGCGCGCCTTGGCGCGCACCAGGCGCTGGCCGAGCGTGGACGGCGCGACCAGGAAGGCGCCCGCCATGCGCGCCGCGTCGAGCCCGAGCACGGTCTGCAGCATCAGCGGCGCGCGCGCCGCAGCATCGATCGCCGGGTGCGCGCACACAAAAAGGAGGCGCAGCCGCTCGTCCGGCACGGCCTCGCCGCCGGCCGTGTCGGCCGTGAACTCGTCGGCCAGCAGAAGCAGGGTCTGCGTGGCCTCGTCCTGCACGCGGCTGTGGCGCCATGCATCGAGCGTGCGGTTGCGCGCCACGCTGAGCAGCCAGGCCTCGGGCTGATCGGGAATGCCTTCCTGCGGCCAGCGCTCGAGCGCGCGGGCGAAGGCATCGGCCAGCGCATCCTCCGACGCGGCGATGTCGCGCGTGCGCGCCGAGAGGATCGCGACCAGCCGGCCGTAGGACTGGCGCGCGGCCTTCTCGGCGGCCTCGTGCGCTGCGTGGATTGCAGCAGACCCCGTCACATCTCGGGTGCGGTGAATACCGGGCGCACCTCGACGCCGCCCGTGGTGGCACAGGGCGCGCGCGCGGCCCACTCGAGCGCGGCGTCGAGGTCCGGCACCTCGATCACGAAGTAGCCGCCGAGCTGTTCCTTGGTGTCGGCAAAGGGGCCGTCCTGCACTTGCCGCTTGTCGCTGCGCACGCGCAGCGTGGTGCCGGTCATCGGCGGATGCAGGCCGTGGCCGTTCTGCACGATGCCCGACTGGCGCACCGCGCCCACATAGTCCATCCAGCTGGCGCGGTGGGCCTGCGCGGCGGCGTCGTCGCTCTGGTCGAACTCGGATTGGGGTTGATAGAACAACAGCATGTATTGCATGGGAACTCCGAAAAGGAACATCGAGCAGGATCGCTCAACCCAATGACGGCTGGCAAGCGGGCATTTCGACAGCCGGTGTCGGCAATTGCCGCAGTGCCCGAACCGGCGAGCGAAGGATCAGCCAGGCCTGCAGCACGAAGCCCGCCAGGGCCAGCAGCAGGCAGGCCGGCTCGCCCCACGTCGCGCCGACGATGCCGCCCAGGGCCGCGCCGACCGGACGGGCGCCGGCATTGACCGTGAGGAACACGGCCGAGACGCGGCCCAGCATCGCGTTGGGTGTCACCGTCTGCCGCAAGGTGGTGGATGTGATGACCCAGACGATCGGCCCCACGCCGAACAGGAACAGCGAGATCGCCGCGAGCGCGCCGCTGGGCACCACCAGCGTGGCCGTCATCAGCAGCGCCGCGAGCACCGAAGACACAGGCCCGAACTGGATCGCCCGGCCCAGCGGCATCGCGCCGACCATGCGCGAAGCCAGCAGCGCGCCGGTCACCATGCCGGCGCCGCAGATGCCCAGGCTAAGGCCGACCGCGCCGGTGCCCAGTCCCAGCGTGCGCACCGCATAGGGCACGTAGGCAGCCTGGAGCACGAACCAAGAGGTGTTCCATGCCGCGGCCGTCAGCAGGATGGGCCGCAGCAGCTCGTGCCGCCACACGAGGCGCGCTCCATCCTGCAGTTCGAGCAGCGGATGGCGTGCACTCGGGCGTGTGCGCTGCGGCTCGGCAATGCGCAGCAGCAGCACGACGGCCGATACCGACAACATCGCGGCCAGCACGAAAGCCGCAGGCGCGCCGAGCCACGCCACCAGCGCGCCGGCCAGCGCCGGCCCGGCGGCGAAGGCGGCGCTGCGCGCGAGTTCGAGCCGCCCGTTGGCGCGGGCCAGCGCTTCGCGCGGGACGAGCGCCGGCACCAACGCCGGCGCCGCGATGTTGAAGCCCACGGTGCCGACGGCGCCAATGAAGCCGAGGAGCGCCAGCCATTCGATCGACGGGCGGGCCGTCGCCACGACCGCGAGCAGGCCCAGCAAGGCCAGCGCCCGCAGCCCTTCCGCCCACAGCATCAGGCGCTGCCGCGAGGTCCTGTCGGCGATCAGGCCCAGGGGGATCGACAGCAGCAGGAAGGGCAGGGTCTGCACCGTGGCCAGCATGCCGATCTCGCCCGGGCCGGCGCCGAGCGCGAGCACCGCCACCAGCGGCACGGCGGCCAGGCTCAGCTGCTCGGCCGACTGGGCTGCCAGGTTGGACCAGGCCAGCTTGACGAAGGGGCGGGGGAGTTTCGGATCCATGCGCTTCCTGCAAGAAATGAAGTCGCGATCATCGACCGTAGGCCGCTTCGACGCTGGCCGTATGCGGACCTGTGAATGCGAGCCTCCGAAGCCCTCGCGTCCTGCGCTCGTCACAGAGTTTTCATGCGAAGCGCGGAGCATCGGCCGGTTACCCACACCACAGCAAAACAATGGCCAAAGACTTCGACCGCATGGAGGACTCCAACCGGAGTGCCAATCCCACTATTCACGAGGTCTCCGACCCGGCACGCCGCATCTTCGTGCGCGGCGGCCTGGCGGCAGCAGCCAGCGGCTTGTTCGCACCGTTCGCGCTCGGCACGCTGGCCGGCTGCGCCGCGACCGGCGGCGCCGGCAACCCGGCTGCCCTCGGCCGCGGCATCGGCTTCAAGAGCGTGCCGATGGCTGCCATCGATCGCGTCGCGGTGCCCGAGGGCTACACCGCGCAGGTGCTGTACCGCTGGGGCGACCCGGTGGGCGTCGCCGGCCAGATGCCGGCCTTCAAGCCCGACGGTTCCAACAGCGCGGCCGAGCAGGCGCTGCAGGCCGGCATGCACCACGACGGCATGGCCTTCTTCCCGGTCGACGGCTCCTCGCAGCGCGGCCTGCTGGTGATGAACCACGAGTACGTGGACGACGGCTTGCTGCACGCCGACGGCATGAAGACCTGGACGGCAGAGAAGGTGCGCAAATCCATGCACGCGCACGGCGTCTCGGTGATCGAGATCCAGCGCGAGGGCAGCGCGTGGAAGCAGGTGATGCCTTCGAAGTTCGCGCGCCGCATCACCGCCCTGACGCCGATGACCATCACCGGCCCGGCCGCCGGCCACCCGATGCTCAGAACCGCCGCCGATCCGAGCGGCACGCGCGTGCTGGGCACCTACAACAACTGCGCCAACGGCCAGACGCCCTGGGGCACCTATCTGACCTGCGAAGAGAACTTCGCCGACTACTTCGAGGGCGTCGACAATCCCGACGCGCACCAGCGCCGCTGGGGCATCCGCAAGGGCAACGGCTCCAAGTACCGCTGGCACGAGCACGAAGAGCGCTTCAACGTCGCGCGGCATCCGAATGAATCCAACCGCTACGGCTGGGTGGTCGAGATCGATCCGCAGGACCCGAGCTCCACGCCCGTCAAGCGCAGCGCGCTCGGCCGCGCCGCGCACGAAGGCGCGGCCACAGCGCTGATGGCCGACGGCCGCGCGGTGGTCTACATGGGCGAGGACTCGCGCTTCGAATACATCTACAAGTTCGTCAGCCGCGACCGCGTCAAGCCCGGCGGCTTCGCGGCCAACCGCGAGCTGCTGGACCACGGCACGCTGTACGTCGCGCGCTTCGACGTCGACGGCACCGGCGAATGGCTGCCGCTGGTGCAAGGCCAGGGGCCGTTGACCGCCGACAAGGGCTTTGCGAACCAGGGCGACGTGCTGATCAAGTCGCGCCAGGCCAGCGACGCGCTGGGAGCCACCAAGATGGACCGGCCCGAATGGACCACGGTGGACCCGATCACCAAGGAGGTCTACTGCACGCTGACCAACAACAGCAACCGCGGCGCCGCCGGCCAGCCCTTCATGGACGCGGCCAACCCGCGTTCCAACAACACCATGGGCCAGATCATCCGCTGGAAGGAAGGCGGCGATCTCGATGCCACCAAGTTCGCCTGGAACCACCTGGTGCTGGCCGGAGACCCGAAGCAGGGCCGCTCGGAAGCGCAGGGCAGCGTCAAGGGCGACACCTTCGGCAGCCCCGACGGCCTGATGGTCGATGCGCGCGGCGTGCTGTGGATCCAGACCGATGCGTCGACCTCGACGCTGGGCAAGGGCGACTACAGCAGCCTGTCCAACAACCAGATGCTGGCCTGCGATCCCACCAAGGGCGAGATCCGCCGCTTCCTGGTCGGCCCGTCGGGCTGTGAAGTCACCGGGCTCACGGCCACGCCCGATCTCAAGACGTTGTTCATCAACATCCAGCATCCGGGCGAGCCTGCCAACGAGCGCAGCGATCCGGAGCGTCCGCTGGCCGTGTCGAAGTGGCCCGACGGCGCCGGCCGGCCGCGCTCGGCGACGGTCGTCATCACCAAGAACGACGGCGGCGTGATCGGTACCTGAGTCAGCCGGCTGGTTGTGTCAGGACGCGGTGCAGGCTGCCGGCCACGGCCAGCAGCTCGCGCTCGCGCTGCGCATGGCCGACCAGCTGCATGCCGATCGGCAAGCCTTGCGGCCCCAGCAGGCCGGGCACGGCGACGCAGGGCGCGCCGAGCAGGGTCCAGATGCGGTTGAAGACCGGGTCGCCGGTGGCGGCCAGGCCCGCCGGCGCCTCGCCGGGTGCGGCGGGCACCAGCAGTGCATCGACATCGCGCATCAGCTCGGGTAGCAGGCGGCGGGCGATGGTGGCTTGCGCCAGCGCCTGTGCGTAGGTCTCGTCGGTGCAGTCGCGGCCGCCTTGCAGCAATGCGCTGAGTGCCGCGCTGAGCTGTTCAGGATGCCGGCGCCATTCGGTGTCGAGCTGGCGCGCGGCCTCGAAGGCCATCACGGTTTTCTGCGCCTCGACCAGCCCGGCCAATGCGCTGGGCAGGACGATGTCGCCCAGCGTGACGCCGGCCGCACCGGCCAGCTTCAGCGCCTGCTCGAAGGCCGCGGCGCCGCCGGCATCGATGGCCGGCCATTCGTGCGTGCGGCAAACACCGAGGCGCAGCGCGCGCGGCGCAGGCGTTGGCAGCGGCGCGAAGGCCATCCCGTTCATCGCACCGCGCATCAGCTCCAGGTCGTCGGCGCTGCGCGCCAGCCAGCCCAGGGTGTCCAGCGAGGGCGAGAAGGGCTTGATGCCTTCGAGGCTCAGCGCGCCGAAGCTCGGCTTGAGCGCGAACACGCCGCAGAAGGAGGCGGGGCGAATCAGCGATCCCGCCGTCTGCGTGCCGAAGGCGATCGGCACCATGCCGTCGGCCACCGCGGCGGCCGAGCCGCTGGACGAGCCGCCGGGCGTATGGGCCGGGTTGTGCGGGTTGGCCGTGGGTCCGGGCGAGAAGTAGGCGAACTCGGTGGTCACGGTCTTGCCCATCACGAGCGCGCCGGCCGCGCGTGCGAGCGCCACGCAGGCGGCATCGGCCGCGGGGCGGAAGCCCTCGTAGATCGGCGAGCCGTAGCGCGTGGGCATATCGGCGGTGGCGATGAGATCCTTGACGCCGATCGGCACGCCGCCCAGCAGACCGGGCCGGCCGCGCGCGTCCAGCGCGCGGGCTGCGGCGATGGCGCCCTCGGCGTCGAGGTGCTGCCAGGCATGGATCAGCGGCTCGCGTTCGGCGATGCGCTCGAGGGCGTCGCGGGCTGCTGCTTCGGCCGTCATCGTGCCTGCGGCCATGGCCTGGCGCAGGGCGACTGCGGTCAACCCCATCAGGCGGCCTTGGCTTGCGCCGGCGCGAACATCGACTCCATCTCGTGGCGGATCTTGTAGGCGTGGGTCGTGGTGTCCATCGCGACGTCGGCCCAGCAGAGGCTCTGACCCTTCTTCACCGGGCGCACCAGCTTGATGTTGTGCGCGAGGCCCAGCGGCAGGCCGCCGATGCGCATCGAGCGTTCGGCCGGCAGCAGCTTGCCCCACACGGTGTAGCCGCCTTCGCCGTCGAGCGTCTCGCCCGCCGCGAGGTCGCGCTTGGCGGTGGCCACCACGTCGGCGTTCCAGCAGCTGGCGACGCCGGTCGCCTCGCCGCGCAGCGCCACGCTCGCGACCGAAACGCCGACCTCCAGCCCGATCAGGTGCCAGCGCTTGTAGAGCGTGAAGTAGCGCCCGCTCGGATCGGTATGCGCGTTGTATTCGTCGAAGCAGTTCTTGATGTACTCGGTCTCGGCCTCGACCGTGACCCACACGCCCATGCGGATGTCGTAGGGGATCTTGCGGCCGTCGGCCTCGAGCGAGGACACCACTTCGACCATGCCCTTGCGTTCGAGCACGCCGCCTTCGTTCTTCGGCCGCGTGACGAAGGGAATGTCTTCCATGCTTGCCGGCGGATAGAGAAGGCCGTCGGAGGGCACGCCGAGGCCGGTGGCGTTGGCCACCGCAGCGCTTTCGATCGAAGGCTTGGAACCGTCGAGGAAGCTGTTGAACATCTTCGGGTTGAGCCCGCCGCGCAGCGCCTGCTCGGGCGTGAGACCGTAGTTGCCCCACACGGTCTCGGGCGTCGATTCACTGAAGTGCGGCAGCCACTTGTGGCCGCGCCCCGCGGCCACCACGGGAAAGCCGCAGGTGCGGGCCCAGTCGACCAGGTCGCAGATCAGCGCCGGCTGATCGCCGAAGGCGAGCGAATACACCACGCCCGCCTGCTGTGCGCGGCGCGCCAGCAGCGGGCCACAGAAGGCATCGGCCTCGACCGTGACGTTGACCACGTGCTTGCCGTGCGCGAAGGCATCGAGGCAGTGGTCGACCGCGGCCACCGGATTGCCGGTGCACTCGACCACGATGTCGATCGAAGGCTCGCGCGTCACGGCCTGCCAGTCTTCGGTGATCCAGGTGCTGCCGGTTTGCAGCGCTTCCTGCACCGAGCGGGCGGCCGCGCGCTCGGGCTTCCAGCCGACGCGTTCGAGGTTGGCGCGCGCCGCGGCGGGCGAGAGGTCGGCGATGGCGACCAGCTGCACGCCGGGCGTGCGCGGAATCTGCGCCAGGTACATCGAGCCGAACTTGCCGGCGCCGATCAGGCCGATGCGCACCGGCTTGCCGTCGGCCGCGCGTTGTTGGAGTCGGGTGTAAAGGCTCATGTGCTTCCTAGTAACCGTTCGCACTGAGCTTGTCGAAGTGCTGCGTCGATCGACAGCGGCTTCGACCCTTCGACCGGCTCAGGGCAGGCCGAGCTCAGCCCGAACGGATGGTGGTGTTCAGGCGGCGGCGAATTCCAGTTCATCCAGTGAAGTGCGCAGCGCGCTCTCGGGCAGGCCGTTCTTCCACGGCACCTCGACCGGGTAGGGCTTCAGCAGGCAGTCGTCCGGCAGCATCTCGATCGGCGTGAAGTCGCGGTGCGCGATGTACTCGGGCCGCTTGAAGCGCCGGATGTGGTTGCTGACCGCGCATAGGCTCAGGTACACGGCCACGCGGTCGAAGGGCGAGAGGTTGCTGCCCGAGGCATGCACGAGGCAGCTGTGGAACAGGATCATCGAGCCGGCGGGGCCCTTGGGCGAGACGATGCCACCCCCGACGTGGCGGCCCGCCGCGTCGTAGTGCCCTTTGCCACCCGCGCGATCCACCAACTGGCGGATCAGGTCGTTGTCGACCGTCCACAACGGATAGCTCGTCGTCGTGAGATCGTGCTTGGCTTCGACCACGCCCTTCACATGGCTGCCGGGAATGAACATCAGCGGGCCGTTGTGCTCGTTCACGTCGTCGAGAAAGATCGCGACGTTCATCGCGCGCTCGGTGGGCATCAGGTCGTCATTGAGCCAGGTGCCGTAGTCCTGGTGCCATTGCCAGACGTCGCCCTCGAAGGCCATCTTGCCGTTGATCTTGAACTGGTGCATGTAGACCTGTTCCTCGAACAGATCGCTCACCGGGCCCACCATGCGCGGATGGCGCGCAAGGCGCGCGAAGGGCTCGCTGATCAGGTGCGCGGCGAAATTGGTGCGCACGGCGTCCGAGCCTTTCTCGCGCACGTTGAAGGCCTCGCGCCGGCTGTAGAGCTCGGGCACTGCGTCCGTGAGCACCTTGGTCTCTTCGGCAGAGAAGTGGCCGGGGAAGAAGAGGTAGCCGTCGCGCTCGAACTGCGCGCGCTGCTCGGGGCTGAGTCTCATGCGGTATCTCCTGCTTGGGTGGGGGTGTGGGCGCAAAGACGTTCGGCCAGCCGCATGCCGAGGGTTCGACTGGCCTGCGCGCCGTGCTCCTCGCTGAGGCGTGCGGCGGTATCGGCATCGCCGGCCGCGATGGCGCGGGCGATCGCCTCGTGCTCGTCCCACAGCGACTCGCGCTGCGGCACGGACTGCAGCACCGCGCCCATGGCACGGCGCAGGTGGCGCCAGTGCTGGTCGGCGCTTTGCGCGATCAGCGGGTTACCGGATGCGACGTAGATGGCATGGTGAAAAGCCATGTCGGCATCGATCATGGCTTCGACGCTGCGGCCGCGCGCGGCACGGCGGCCGCGCTCGATCAGCTTGGGATCGATCTTGAAGCGCTGCTCGGCCGCGAGCCGCGCCGCCAGCACGTCGAGCGCGCCGCGCACCTGGTAGACCTTGGCGGTCCATTCGGCATCGAGCGGCGCGACCAAGAGGCCGCGGCCCGGCGCGTCGAGCACGAAGCCGTCTTTCTTCAAGAGGCGCAGCGCCTGCAGCACCGGCTGGCGCGAGACGGCCAGGCGCCTGGCCAGGTCTTCCTGCGTGATGCGCTCGCCGGGCGCCAGCGAACCGCCGCTGATGGCGTCGAGCAACGCGCGGTAGACCTGGTCGACGAGGTCGGGGGCGGCGGCGATCTGGACGAGCTGGGCGGGCATCGGCGGGGTCATTCTGAACTCTGTATACAGAATACGACGAGCGGCGACGGCTGCGACCTGGGGCTTACCCCAGGCCGGGGATCAGGCCCGGATGCCGCCCGCGCTCAGATGCAGCACGCGGTCCGCACGCGCCGCGGCCGCCTCGGAATGCGTCACCAGCACCAGCGAAGCGCCGTGCTCGCGCGTCTGCGCCAGCAGCACGTCCATCACCTTCGCGGCGGTCTTCGGATCGAGATTGCCGGTCGGCTCGTCGGCCAGGAGCAGCGCCGGTCGATGCACCAGTGCGCGCGCGATGGCCACGCGCTGCAGCTGGCCGCCGCTCAGCTGCTGGGGCAAGCGCTCGCCGAGACCGCCCAGCCCGACCGCGTCGAGCATGTGCGCCACGCGCGCTGCGTCGGGTTGCGCGAGCAGCATCAGCGGCAGCGCGACGTTCTGCGCCACGTCCAGGTGCGGCAGCACATGGAAGGCCTGGAACACGAAGCCGACGTGTTTGCGGCGCCACAGCGCGCGCGCCTCGGCATCGAGCGCGCCGATGTCGATGCCGTCGTGCACGACGCTGCCGGCGTCCCAGCTGTCGAGCCCGGCCATGCAGTTGAGCAGGGTGGACTTGCCGACACCCGATTCGCCGACGACGGCGACGAACTCGCCCGGCGCGACTTCGAGCGACACCTGCTCGAACACGGTCGCGTCGCCGTAGCGCTTGGCCAGCTCGCTGATCCGCAGCGTCATGCGATCTCGCACACCTGCTGCACGATGCGCTCTATCGCATCGGGCGCCTCGGCCGCGATCACGCGGCGTTCGGGCATGCTGCGCAGCCAGGTGATCTGGCGCTTGGCCAGTTGGCGCGTCGCAGCGATGCCGCGTTCCCGCAGTTCGGCCATGGGAAAGAGGCCGTCCAGCGCCTCCCAGGCCTGGCGATAGCCGACGCTGCGCATCGAGGGCAGCTCGGGCGCGAGATCGCCGCGCGCGCGCAGGGCCCGCACCTCGTCGAGGAAGCCGCCCGCGAGCATCGCGTCGAAGCGTTCGGCGATGCGATGGTGCAGCCAGGCGCGCTCGGTGGGTTCGAGCGAGAAGAGCGCGATCGGCGGCATTCCGCCCGCTCCTTGCTCGGCGTGGAAGCTGGCCATGGTGCGGCCGCTTGTCAGCCACACCTCCAGCGCGCGTTGGATGCGCTGGCTGTCGTTGGGCGCGAGCCGCGCGGCGGTGACGGCATCGACTTCGGCCAGCCTGGCATGCATCGCAGGCCAGCCCAGCGCGGCGGCTTCGGATTCGAGCTGCCGGCGCACGGCAGGGTCGGCCGCGGGCATGGCATCGATGCCGTCGGCGAGCGCCTTGAAGTAGAGCATGGTGCCGCCCACCAGCAGCGGCAACCGGCCGCGCGCGCGGATCTCGGCGATGAGCCGCGTGGCGTCGGCCACGAAGGCGGCCGCGCTGTAGGGCTCGCGCGGATCGCGGATGTCGATCAGGTGGTGCGGCGCTTCCGCGCGCTCGGCGGGCGTGGGCTTGGCGGTGCCGATGTCCATGCCGCGGTAGACCAGGGCCGAATCGACGCTGACGATCTCGACCGGCCGCACGCGCGCGATCGCGAGTGCGGCCGCGGTCTTGCCCGATGCAGTCGGGCCCGCCAGCGCGACGTAACTTGCCCCCACGCTCGGCACTGGCGTGTCCTCGCTGCCCCCAAAGGGGGCGCTCACGCCTCGGGGCGGCCCAGCGGCGCTCGGCTCAATGCCCATGCGCCTCGCCGTACTTGCGCACCAGCGTCCAGGCGATCAGCGCGATGCACACGCTCCAGAACCACATGCCGAGCGCGAGCGGCATCACGGTGCCGTCCATGTGCGCGCCGAGCCAGCCGCCGATGCCGAAGGCCGCCAGCATCATCAAAAAGCCATTGAGCGCCGAGGCCGCGCCGGCAGCCTGCGGAAAGGGGCCGACCGCACCGGTCTGGCCGCAGGGCTGGTGCACGCCGTGCGCCAGCATGATCAGCGTGAGCGGTGCCACGATGGCGGCGACCGAGTGCACGCCGGCCAGCGCCAGCAGGCCCATCGCGCTGCCGCCGGTCAGCGTCAGCAGCGACGCGCGCGCCACGCTGCCGCGCACGCCGTAGCGCGGCAGCCAGCGCCGGCAGACGAAGGTGCCCGCGATGTAGGCGAGCGAGCTCCACAGCATCACCAGGCCGTACTGCGTCTTCGTGAGGCCGAGCACCTGGATGAAAACGAAGGACGAGGCGGCGAGAAAGGTGAAGAGCAGGCCATAGGCCGCCGTCGTCAGCGCCGAGAAGGCGAGGAAGGTCGGGTTGCGCAGCACCATTGCCCAGGTGGAGAAGAGCGTGGCGAGGCGCAGCGCATCGGGGTTGGGGCGCACCAGCGTTTCGCCGAAGCGCAGCGCAATCAGCGCGAGCGTGACGGCACCGAAGAGTGCCGGCGCCAGCAGCGCGATGCGCCAGCCGAACAGGTCGGACACCAGGCCGCCCACCGGTGCGCACAGGCAGGCGATCAGGCCGAGGCCGGTGAGCGCACGCGACATGACGCGTGCGCCGTCGGCCGGCTGGTAGAGATCGCGCACGATCGCGCGCGCTGCCATCACCGCGGCACCCATGGCCGCGCCCTGCAGCGTGCGCCAGACGATCAGCAGCTCGATCGACGGCGCGACGGCGCCGCCGAGGCTCGCCACCACATAGCCGCCCAGGCCCCACAGCAGCACGGGCCGGCGTCCGAAGCGGTCGGACAGCGGGCCGAACACGAGCTGCGCGCAGCCGAAAGCCAAGAGCAGCGCGCTCAGCGTGAGCTGCGCCTGCGACATGCGCGCGCCGAAGCCGCTGGTCAGGGCAGGGAGCGCGGGCAGGTAGAGATCGGTGGTGACGGGCTGGATGCCCAGCAGCAAGGCCAGCGTGAGCACGACCAGCGCGGGCGACATGGCCGTTGCACTCGGCGCGGATTGCGAGAGGGCCGGTGCGTCGGGAGGGGGCGGCATGCGCCCAAGGGTAACAAAGCCGGCGCGGCGGGCGCCGGCGGCCCTAAATCGCCTGGCCGGACGACTGGGCTTGCTGCTGCAGGACGGTCGCGGGCACGGCCGGGGCCGGTGCGCTGCTGCTGCCGTCGCCGGCGGCCATCTCGGTCGGCGGCTCCTTCATGCGAAACAGCTGCGACAGGGCGGCGCGGTACTGCGCCTGGCCCACCGAACCGGTGCTGTGGTGCGAGCCGCCCTCGACCAGCACGAACTGCTTGGGCACCGTGGCCGCCTCGTAGAGCTTGCGGCCCAGGGTCGGGTTGATCAGGCTGTCGGCAGCGCCATGCACCACCAGCAGCGGGGCGCCGATGTTCTTGACCTTGCTGACCGCCTCGAAGCGCTGGGTGATGAAGGGACCGAAGGGCAGCCAGCCCCATTTGAAGCTGCTCACCACGTCGGCGATGGAAGTGAAGGTGCTCTCGACGATGGTGCCGCTCTCGTCGTTCACCCGCGAGGCCAGGTCGATGCCGATCGCGCCGCCCAGCGAGTGGCCGAAGATGTAGCGCGGCTGCTGGGGGTGCCGTGCCGCGAGCCAGATCCATGCGGCGCGCGCGTCTTCGCGGGCCGAGTCTTCCGAGGGCAGCGCCTTGCTGCTCTTGCCGAAGCCGCGGTAGTCGATGGCCAGCACCGAGAAGCCCAGCTCGTGCATGCGCCGCATGCGCGGTGCCGAGCCCGCCACGTTGTAGCGCGCGCCGTGCAGGTAGAGCAGCACGGGCGTGTTGGCCGATTCAGGCGCGCCGCCGAGCCAGAGGCCGTGCAGGCGGGCCGGCCGGCCCGTGACGGAGGACTGGAAGTCGATCCAGACATGGTCCATGCCCTCGGTCATGGATTCGGAATTGCCCCAGCTGCGGTCGCTCGGCTGGAAGATCCATTCGCGCTGCCGCTCGTCGAGGGTGGAGCAGCCGGCCGCCAGCAAGGCGACCAGCGCTGTAGCGGATGCGAAGAGGGACCAGGATTTCATGGGCAAGGCTGAAAGACAGGTGCTCGGCCGGAAAGTTCAACAAAAGACTGCATGCAACGTGCGTGCCCGGTTTGTCGATGACCCCTGAAAACCCTCGGTTACGTGACCAACAGATGCCAAATGTGAGGAATTTGGCAGCTTTTCCCCGGCGCTCGCGGGTTCAGCGCCCGCGCATGAACAGCGAATCGAGCTCGCGGATCGAGACCTGGCGCCAGGTCGGCCGGCCGTGGTTGCACTGGTCCGAGCGCTCGGTGGCTTCCATCTGGCGCAACAGGCCGTTCATCTCGTCGATGGTCAGCCGGCGGTTGGCGCGCACCGCGCCGTGGCAGGCCATGGTCGACAGCAGCTCGTTCTGGGCCCGCTGCACCACGGTGCTGGCGTCGTGGTGGGCCAGCTCGGCCAGCACGCTGCGGGCGAGCTCCACCGGGTCGCCGTCGGCCAGGGTGCCGGGCACCGCGCGCACCGCCAGCGTGCGCGGCGAGAAGGGCGTGATCTCCAGGCCCAGCGAGGGCAGCACGGCGGCGCAGGCCTCGGCGGTCGCCACTTCCTGCGGCGTGGCAGCGAAGGTGGCCGGGATCAGGAGCGGCTGGCTCGCGATCGCGGCGCCGTCGAGCTGGGTCTTCAGCCGCTCGTAGACGATGCGCTCGTGCGCGGCATGCATGTCGACGATCACCAGGCCCTGGCTGTTCTCGGCCAGGATGTAGATGCCCTGCAGTTGGGCGAGCGCGCGGCCCAGTGGCCAGGCCTGATCGTCGTCGGCGGCCGGCGTGGGCTTGACGGGTGCTGCCGGAAGCGTGAAAGCCGTGGCCGGCGTCGCGGCGCTGTCGCTGCGCTCGCTGGGCCACATTGCGGCCGCGTCGCCCAGACCCCGTTCCGCGGCGAAATGGATTGCCGGCTGCGTCCACGAAGGCGCGGGCTGGGGCGAAAGCGGCTTGAAGAAGGGCTCGGCGGCCACCGCTGCCGCTTCGCCGGCCCGCGGCGCAGCCAGCGCATTCTCGATCGCGTGGCGCACCGCCTGGTGCACCTCGCGCCCGTCGCGGAAGCGCACTTCAATCTTGGTGGGATGCACGTTGACGTCGACGCGTGCCGGATCGATCTCGAGATAGAGCGCGTAGACCGGCTGGCGCTGGCCGTGCAGCACGTCTTCGTAGGCGCTGCGCACCGCGTGCGCCAGCACCTTGTCGCGCACGAAGCGGCCGTTGACGTAGAAGAACTGCTGGTCGGCGCGCGAACGTGCCGCATCGGGAATGCCGGCGCGGCCTGCCACGCGCACCGGGCCCGCGGCGTGCTCGACCGCCACGCTCTGGGCGACGAAGCCCTCGCCGAGCGCATCGGCCAGGCGCCGGTCGCGCGCATCGGCGGCGCGCCACTGCTCGACCAGCCGGCCTTCGTGCCAGACCGAGAAGCCCACATCGGGCCGCGCCAGCGCATGGCGCCGCACCGCCTCGATGCAGTGCGCGAGCTCGGTGGCATCGGTCTTCAGGAACTTGCGCCGGGCGGGCGTGGCGAAGAACAGCTCGCGCACCTCGACCGTGGTGCCGGCCGCGCGCGCCACCGGCCGCAGCTCGCCGGTGCGGCCGTCGAGCGCGAAGGCGCTGTCGGCCGCGTGGAAGCGCGACTGCAGGCTGAGCTCGGCGATGGCGTTGATGGCGGCCAGCGCCTCGCCGCGAAAGCCCATCGTGCCTACCGTCTCCAGGTCGTTCAAGCTGGCGATCTTGCTGGTCGCGTGGCGGCGCAGGGCCAGCGGCAGCTCGTCGCGCGGCAGGCCCTGGCCGTCGTCCTCGACCGAGATCAGCCGCACGCCGCCGGCCGAGAGTCGCACCGTGACCTGCCGCGCGCCGGCGTCGAGCGCGTTGTCGAGCAGTTCGCGCACCACCGAGGCGGGCCGCTCCACCACTTCGCCGGCCGCGATCTGGCTGATCAGTTCGTCGGGAAGTTCGCGGATCGGACGGCGCGCGGCCGGGGCGAGAGAGGAGGGGAGAGCGCTCACCGGGGCATTCTAGAAGGGGGCTCGCGAAGCTGCCCGGATAATGCGCGTCCATGGAAATCATCAGCTTCTTCATCGACTTCATCCTGCATGTCGACAAACATCTCGAGGCCTTCGTCGTCGCCTACGGGCCCTGGGTGTATGCGCTGCTGTTCCTGATCGTGTTCGTCGAGACGGGGCTCGTGGTGATGCCCTTCCTGCCGGGCGACTCGCTGCTCTTCATCGTCGGCGCGCTGTGCGGCGCGGGGCTGATGAGCTATTCGATCGCGGTGCCGATCCTCATCGTGGCCGCGATTCTGGGCGACCAGTGCAACTACAGCATCGGGCGCTATTTCGGGCCCAAGGTTTTCCAGTGGGAGAGCTCGCGCTTCTTCAACCGCAAGGCCTTCGACCAGGCGCATGCCTTCTACGAGCGCTACGGCGGCGTCACCATCATCCTCGCGCGCTTCATGCCCTTCATCCGTACCTTCGCGCCCTTCGTCGCGGGCGTGGCCGACATGACGCGCACCAAGTTCACGCTCTACAACATCGTCGGCGCGCTGTTGTGGGTGCTGGGCTTGTGCACGGCGGGCTACCTGTTCGGCAACATGCCCTTCGTCAAGGAACACCTCGACAAGATCATCTGGGCGCTGATCTTCGTGCCGGGCCTGATCGCGGTCTTCGGCGCCTGGCGCGCGGGCCGCACGCCTTCCTCGGTGCGTTGAAAACAAAAAAAGGCGCGTCCTCGGACGCGCCTTCGATCATGCAAGAGCCACGAGCTCAGTAGTTCGGGCCGTTGTAGGGGTAGTAGCCGCCACTGCGTTGTCCGCGGTAGTAGTTGCGCTCGTCGGCGCGGCGACCCACCTGGTTACCGATCAAGCCGCCGATGGCGGCACCACCCACGGTGCTGGCGGTATTGCCGCCGATCGCATTGCCGATCACCGCGCCGCCCACGGCACCACCGGCCGTGCCCCACTGCTCGTTCGGTCCCGCTGCGCAACCCGCCAGGGTCATGACGGTCGTGGCCGCTGCAGCCGTGATCCAGAGACGTGTCTTCATGGTGTCCACCTTTCAATCAGTGATGAAGACATTCTGTAAAAGCCCTGCGCCACGGGTGTAGGAGTCCGCCGCACCCCCTTGCCCGAGAGCATGCGCTGCATTCGTGCAACAAAGAGCGCGCGTTCCGCAGGCGGCGACGCATGGCAGGCGGTTGCGAGGGCCGGCCAAGAAAGCTAGTCTGCGCGCATCGGCGCATTCCCAGGAGGCAGCCATGGAGATCCGCAATCCTTCCCCCGGCCTCTACAACGAGGATCTCGCACCCGCCAAGGTGCGCAACTGGGGCGCCTTCAGCATCTTCAACGTGTGGACCTCGGACGTGCACAGCCTGTGGGGCTATTACCTGGCGGCCAGCCTGTTCCTGCTGTGCGGCAGCTTCACCAACTTCCTGCTTGCGATCGGGCTCGGTTCGCTGCTGATCTTCTTCCTCATGAACCTGATCGGCTACGCCGGCGAAAAGACCGGGGTGCCGTACCCGGTGTTGGCACGTGCGTCCTTCGGCGTGTGGGGCGCGAACCTGGCGGCGCTGGTGCGGGCCGTGGTGGCTTGCTTCTGGTACGGCGCGCAGACGGCGGCCGCGTCGGGCGCCGTGGTCGCCTTGCTGATCCGCAACGACAGCATGCTCGAGTTTCACAAGAGTACGCAGATCCTCGGCCATTCGGGCCTGGAGGTGGTCTGCTACGTGGTGATCTGGGCGCTGCAACTGCTCATCATCCAGAAAGGCATGGAGACGGTGCGCAGGTTCCAGGATTGGGCCGGCCCCGCGGTATGGATTGCGATGCTGATCCTGGCCATCGGCCTGTGCGTCAAGGCGGGCGGCTTCTCCTTCGACCACGGCATTCCGCAGGACGTGCTGCTGGCAAAGACCAAGGACGCCGGCGTGAGCGGCGAGCCGGGCTCCTTCTGGGCCTTGATGGCGGTGGCTGCGACCTGGATCACCTACTTCGCCGCGCTGTACCTCAACTTCTGCGATTTCTCGCGCTACGCCAAGAACAAGGACGCGGTGAAAAAAGGCAACCTGTGGGGCCTGCCGGTCAACCTGGTCGCCTTCTCGCTGGTCGCCGGCATCACGACCATCGCGGCCTTCAAGGTCTACGGTGAAGTACTGCTGCACCCGGAGCAGATCTCCGCCAAGTTCGACAGCTGGGTGCTGGCGCTGATCGCCGCCATCACCTTCGCGGTGGCCACGCTGGGCATCAACGTCGTCGCGAACTTCGTCTCCGCCGCCTTCGACATTTCGAACGTGTTCCCCCGGCAGATCAGCTTCAAGAAGGGCGGCTACATCGCGGCGGCGATTGCGCTGGTGCTCTATCCCTTCGCGCCCTGGGAGGGCAATGCCGCGAATTTCGTCAACGCCATCGGCGCCACGATGGGGCCGCTCTTGGGCGTCATCCTGGTCGACTACTACCTGGTCGCGAAAGGCAACATCAATGTCGCGGCGCTCTACGACGAGAACGGCGAGTATCGCTACGAGGGCGGCTGGAACGTCAACGCGCTCGTGGCCGCGGGCGTCGGCAGCGTGTTCTCGACCCTTCTTCCGAATTTCACCAGCCTGCTGCCGGCGTGGTGGAACACCTACGGCTGGTTCTTCGGCGTGCTGATCGGCGGCGGCGTGTACCTGCTGATGGCGACCCTGCGGCCGCGCACCGCGGTCGCCGCAAGTGCAAAGGCCTGACCGCGGCAACGCGCGCTACAGCTGACGGCTGCGCGCCAGCGGCGGGTTCTGCGCAAAGTAGCGCTGGATGCCGCGCATCAGCGCGTCCGCGAGGTTTTCCTGGTACTCGACGCTCCGCAGCTTGGCTTCTTCTTCCGGGTTGCTGATGAAGGCGGTCTCCACCAGCACGCTCGGGATGTCGGGCGCCTTGAGCACCGCGAAGCCGGCCTGCTCGACCTGCGGCTTGTGCAGGCGCGCGCCGATGCCGCGGATCTCGCCGAGCATCGCGCCACCGAGCTTGAGGCTGTCGTTGATCTGCGCCGTGGTGCTCATGTCGAGCAGGGCGCGCTGCACCTGGACCTCGTGCGTGCCCACGTTCACGCCGCCGACCTTGTCGGCCTGGTTCTCCTTGTTGGCGAGCCAGCGCGCTGCGCTGCTCGAGGCGCCGGTCTGGCTCAGCGCGAACACGCTGGCGCCGCGCGCTTCGGGCGTGGTGAAGGCATCGGCATGGATGCTCACGAACAGGTCGGCCTGCACGCGGCGCGCCTTCTGCACGCGCGTGCCCAGCGGCACGAAGAAGTCGGCATCGCGCGTGAGAAAGGCGCGCATCGGATTGCCGTTGACGCTGCTCCCATTGATGCGGTCGCGCAGCCGGTGCGCGACCTGCAGCACGATGTCTTTTTCGCGCGTGCCGTTGGGGCCGATCGCACCCGGGTCTTCGCCGCCGTGGCCCGGATCGAGCGCGACGATGATGATGCGGTCGGTGCCGCTCGCGGTCGCGCCGCCATTGCGCGCGGTGGCGGAAGAGGGCGGCGAGAGGGGTGTCACCGGCGTCGTTCCCACCACGGGCGGCAGCGGCGCCGGAACGACCAGCGCCTGTGCGGGCGGCGAGGAAGGCGAGGGGCGCATCGACTGCTGCGCCATCAATTCGCCCAGCGGATCGACGGCCGGGGGCGCGGGAGTGCGCGGCGCGATGCCCGCGACGGTGCCGTCGCGGCCGGGGGCCTTGGGCGCATCGCGCAGCCGCTCGGCGATCAGGGCTTCCAGCGGATCGAGCGCCTGCTGCGGATAGAGGTCCAGCACCAGCCGGTGCTGGTAAGCGGCCACCGGCGCCAGCGAGAAGACCTGAGGGGCCACCGACTGCTTGAGGTCGAACACGATGCGCACCACGCTGGGCGCGAACTGACCGACGCGCAGGCCGTTGATGAAGGGGTCGTCGGGCTTGATCTTGCCGACCAGCTCGCGTAGCGCGGGATTGAGATCGATCCCGTCGATGTCGACTGCGAGACGCGGCGGACTGCCGACCACGAGCTGTTGCGAATGCAGGCGGCCGTCGGATTCGATGGTGACGCGCGTGTAGTCGGCCGCCGGCCAGACGCGCACCGCCACGATGGTGGCGCCGCGCGCGATCTCGTGCACGCCGAGCAGGAGGGCGATGCTGCCGCCCTGCAGCAGTACGCGTCGTTTCAGTTGGCCGGCTTTCATGCGCTGGCGGCGGCGAGCAACCGACTGCCGCGCGGCGTGTTCGCGTGCAGGGTCACGGTGCGGGTGTCGTCGATCATTGCTTCGATTTTAATAGCAAGGTCTGCAAGCGGAATGCGCCCTGCAGCGTTTTCGGGCCATTCCGCGAGTTTGAGGCCCGAACCCGCGAAGATGTCACGGAAGCCGGCATCGTCCCATTCGTGCGGATCGCTGAAACGGTAGAAATCGAAGTGGAAGATGGCCAGGCCGCCGGGCGCCTCGTGCGGCTCGACGACCGCGTAGGTCGGGCTCTTGATGCGCGAGCCGATGCCGAGCGCGCGCAACAGGTGGCGCACGAAGGTGGTCTTGCCGGCGCCGAGGTCTCCATGCAATGCAATGAACGCGTCAGCCAGGTCGGGCGATGACGCGAGTGCGCGCGCCAGCGCGTCGCAATCGTCTTCGCTGCGCCAGCGTTGCACGAGGCTTTGCGTTTCTACAATTGGCAGGTGATCGGCAGCCATCAACTCGTGAATCGGATTCAGGCCTTGGCCCGGGAGCTCGGATTCTCCCAAATCGGGATTGCGGGCGTCGATCTGTCGAGCGCGGAAGAGGGCCTCATGCGATGGCTGGCCGAAGGCTTCCATGGCGAGATGCACTACATGGCCGCACATGGCACGCGGCGCGCGCGGCCGGCCGAGCTGGTGCCGGGCACGGTGTCGGTGATCACCGCGCGCATGGATTACCTGCCGCGCAGCACGCCCGAGGATTGGCAGGCGGTGGAGTTCGACCGGCTGCGGCGGCCGGCGGAGGGCATCGTGTCAGTCTATGCGCGCGGCCGCGACTATCACAAGGTCATGCGCTCGCGCCTCGCGAAGCTGGCCGAGCGCATCGCCGACGAAGTGGGCCCCTTCGGCCACCGCGCCTTCACCGATTCGGCGCCGGTGCTGGAAGCCGAGCTGGCATCGCGCAGCGGCCAGGGCTGGCGCGGCAAGCACACGCTGGTGCTGGACCGCGACGCGGGCTCGATGTTCTTCCTGGGCGAGATCTATGTCGACATGGCGCTGCCGCCGAGCGCGCCGGTCACGGCGCACTGCGGCAGCTGCAGCGCCTGCATCGAGGTGTGCCCGACGCGCGCCATCATCGCGCCGTACCGGCTCGACGCGCGGCGCTGCATCTCCTACCTCACCATCGAGCACGCGGGGCCGATCCCGCTCGAACTGCGGCCGCTGATCGGCAACCGCATCTACGGCTGCGACGACTGCCAGCTCATCTGTCCTTGGAACAAGTTCGCCAAGAAGAGCGCGCTGCCGGACTTCGATGCGCGCGACGGGCTCACCGGCCGCCAGTTGGGCGAGCTCTTCGCGTGGACCGAGGAGGACTTCCTGCGCTACACCGAAGGCAGCCCGATCCGCCGCATCGGCCATGAACGCTGGCTGCGCAATGTGGCGGTGGCGCTGGGCAATGCCTTGCGTGCGGGCGACGAGGGGGCGCGCGAGATCCTCGCGACGCGGCGCTCGCATCCCAGTGCGCTGGTGCGCGAGCACGTCGAATGGGCGTTGGACTTCAGCGCCGCATGATCGCCGAGACCTGAGCCGTTCCCGCGTCGAGCGAACGCATCGAGTTCAGCCGCAGCGAGGCGTATTTGAGGACCGGATTGTTGATCAGCTTGCCGCTGAAATACCCGTTGAAGCGCGTGTCCTTGCAGTCGCTGATCGTGAGGTCGAGCGAGGCGTTGGCCGGCGAAACGAAGTCGACGCTCGAGCCCGTCATCGTGCAGGCGGCGCCCGGTACCTGGCCGCGCACCGTGCCGTCGGGATCGATCTGCATCGCGCCCGCGTGGACCTCTGGCGGACCCTGTGCGCCGGTGTCCTGCTGGACCACGTAGAAAAGAAAAGGCCCGCTCCACGCACCGTGGTAGCGGGTGTGCTCCTGCGCCTGCGCCTGCACCGCCCCCGCGAGCAATGCTGCGACAACGGCCGGTAGGTAGCGCATCGTGCGATGGTAGCGACTGATGATGACGGTTCAGCGCGAGAGTGCCAGGGCGAAGGGCAGGCTTGCCACACCGAGCAGCGTCGACAGCGTCACGAGGCCCGCCACGTAGGCGCCGTTGTAGCCCATGCGCGCGGCCAGCACGTAGGCGCTCGACGCAGTCGGCACCGCGGAAAAAGTCATCAGCACCGCGGCCTGCGCGCCGCCGAGCTGCAGTGCGCCGGCCAGGCCCCAGGCGATCAGCGGCAGCACGAGATGCCGGATCGAAAGCACCGACACCGCCAGCACCTTGCCGCGCGCGAGCGTCGCGAACTGCATGCCGGCGCCGGCCGCCATCAGGCCGAGCGCGAGCGATGCGGCACCGATGCGCGTGAGCGTCGGCTCGAGCCAGTTCGGCACGCTGAAGCCGAGCAGGTTGGCGACCAGGCCGCTGAGCGTCGCGATGATCAGCGGGTTGCGGATCAGCTGCCGCGCCAGGCCGGTCTGCGCATGCCGCGCCATCGGCCACACGGCGGCGATGTTGAAGAGCGGCACGCACACGCCGATCAGCACCGCGATCATCAGGAGCCCCGCGGGGCCCGCCATGCGGTCGGCCAGCGCGAGGCAGATGAAGGAGTTGAAGCGGAAGGCGACCTGCGCGCTGGCCGCGTGATCGCTGCGGTCGATGTGCGTGCCGATACCGGGCAGGAAGGGCAGCATGTAGGCGAGCGCGATGCCGGCCAGCCCGACGCCGACGCCGGCCGTCAGCAAGTGCGAGGTGGCGCCGAAGTCGAGCGGGCTGCGCACGATCGAGTGGAACAGCAGCACCGGAAAAAGAAAGTAGTAGACCAGGCTCTCGACCTGGTCCCAGACGCGGCGGTCCAGCGGGGTGTAGCGGCAGAGCAGCCAGCCGCAGGCGATGAGGGAGAAGTCGGGGAAGAGCAGTTGGGCATAGTTCACCGGTCGAGGATAAACGGCCGATTCCCATGGGTTATCCGCGAACTGGGGTGGTCACAGACCCGTTAGCATCCTGGCTTCGCTTTTTCGACCTCCAGGAGCTCTTCAATGCAACGTCGTCAATGGAATGCACTCGCCGGCGCCGCCGCGCTGGCGCTGATCGCCGGCCCCAGCTGGGCGCAGGGCTACCCCAACAAGCCCATCGAGCTGCAAGTACCCTTTGCGCCGGGCGGCACCACCGACATCGTGGCGCGCGTGATCTCCGAGCCGCTGGGCAAGGCGCTGGGCCAGAGCGTGGTGGTGATCAACAAGGCGGGCGGCGGCGGCATCGTCGGCGCGGCGGAGACCGCGCGGGTCGCGCCGGACGGCTACAAGCTCGGCGTGGCAACCGTGTCGAGCACGGCCGCCAACCCGGCGATCAACCCCAAGGTGCCCTACGACCCGATCAACGACTTCACGCCGATCATCAACATCGCGGCGACGCCGAACATCATCGCGGTGCACCCGAGCTTCCCGGCCAAGAACTACGCCGAGTTCGTGGCCGAGATCAAGAAGAATCCGGGCAAGTATTCGTACGCCTCCTCGGGCACCGGCGGCATCGGCCATCTGCTGATGGAGCTCTACAAGAACCTGACCAGCACCTTCATCACCCACATTCCCTACCGCGGCGCTGGTCCGGCGCTGAACGACGTGGTGGCCGGCCAGGTCCCGATCATGTTCGACAACATCCCGTCGGCGCTGCCCTTCATCAAGTCCGGCAAGCTGGTGCCGATCGTGGTCTCGGCGCCGCAGCGGCTGAAGGACCTGCCCAACGTGCCGACCTTCAAGGAAGTCGGGCTCGAGCCGGTCAACCGCATGGCGTACTACGGCATCCTCGGGCCCAAGGGCCTGCCGAAGGAAGTGGTCGACAAGATCAACGCCGGCGTGAAGAAGTCGCTCGAAGACCCGGCGGTGCGCAAGCGCATCGAGGACACCGGCTCGCTGATCGTGGGCAACACGCCGGAGCAGTTCGCCGCGCAGATCAAGGCCGAATACGAGGTCTACAAGCAGGTGGTCGCCAAGCAGAAGCTCACGCTCGACTAGGCCGACTTTCCTCGATCCAGAGCCGCCCGCGCCCCGGGCGGCTTTTTTCTTTTGCTATCTTGCACGGCATGACCGCGGCCATCGACACGCCCGAAATCGACGACTTCATCGACGCGCTGTGGCTCGAGGACGGCCTGTCGAAGAACACGCTGGCGGCCTACCGGCGCGACCTCGCGCTGTTCGCGCAGTGGCTCCAGGCCCAGCGCGGCAGCGCGCTGGACGCCGCGCGCGAAAGCGACCTGCAGGCCTACATGGGCGCGAAGCTCTCCGACAAGGGCAAGGCCACGTCGGCCAACCGCCGGCTCACGGTGTTCAAGCGCTATTTCCGCTGGGCCCTGCGCGAGCAGCGCATCGCCGCCGATCCGAGCCTGCGGCTGGCGCCGGCCAGGCAGATGCCGCGCGCGATCAAGACCCTGTCGGAAAAGCAGGTCGACGACCTGCTCGCGGCGCCCGAGGTCGACACGCCGCTCGGCCTGCGCGACCGCGCCATGCTCGAACTGATGTACGCGAGCGGACTGCGCGTGAGCGAGCTGGTTTCGCTCAAGGTGTTCGAGCTGAGCCTCAACGACGGCGTGCTGCGCGTGCTCGGCAAGGGCAGCAAGGAGCGGCTGGTGCCCTTCGGCGGCGAGGCGCGGCGATGGATCGAGCGCTATCTGCACGAGTCGCGCCCCGCCATCCTGGACGGGCAGCAGACCGCCGACCTGTTCGTCACCGCGCGCGGCGCGGGCATGACGCGCGTGATGTTCTGGATCATCGTCAAGAAGCACGCGCTGGCGGCCGGCATCCACGTGCCGCTGTCGCCGCACACGCTGCGCCATGCCTTCGCCACGCACCTGCTCAACCACGGCGCCGACTTGCGCGCGGTGCAGTTGCTGCTCGGCCATGCGGACATCTCGACCACCACGATCTACACCCACGTCGCGCGCGAGCGTCTCAAGCAGCTCCACGCGCAGCATCATCCGCGCGGCTGAGGTGCAGGGATTTGCTGCATATCGGAATGCCCTGACGCTCAGCGACATGATTGCGGCGGCATCAAAATGAATGCTCGCAAGGAGACGCAGCAATGAGTTGCAGGAAAGCATGGGCCGCCATGGTTCTCTTCGCGGCGGCTTCGGTGGCGCAGGCGCAGGCCGTGCCGAAGACCATCCGCATGGTCGTCGCCTATCCGACCGGCGGCGTCAGCGACATCGTCGCCCGCGCGCTGGCCGACAAGCTCGGCGCGCAGCTGGGCAGCACCGTGGTGGTCGAGAACAAGGCAGGCGCCAGCGGCACGATCGGCATGGACGCGGTTGCCAAGGCGGCACCGGACGGCGCGACGCTGGGCTTCTCGGCCATCAGCCCGCTGGTGCTGAATCCGCATCTGGGCAAGTCGCCCTTTGATCCGCAGAAGGACATCGCACCGGTGGCGAGCGTCATGTACTCGCCGGTGCTGCTGCTGGCCACGGAAGCGACCGGCACCCGCAACTTCCGCACCCTGATCGACGATGCGCGCGCCCGGCCCGGCGCGGTGCGCTGGGCCACTTCGGGCCTGGCCTCGCTCGGCCACATCGTGCTCGAGGAATTGCGTGCGACCGCGAAGGTGGACATCACCCATGTGCCCTACAAGGGCGGGGCGCAGCAGATGAACGATGCGCTGGGCGCGCAGTTCGAGATTCTTTCGATCAATGCCGGGCCCGCCGTCGCACCGCACATCCGTTCCGGCAAGCTGCGCCCGCTGGCCGTGGGGGCGCCGGCGCGGCTCGAAAGCCTTCCGAAGGTGCCGACGCTGGGCGAGCTGGGCTATCCGGAGGCCAACCTCACCTCGTTGTTCGGCGTGTTCGCCCCGGCCGCCACGCCACCGATCCTGATCGCCAAGTACAACGCGGAGATCAACAAGGCGCTCGCCAGCCCCGAGCTGCGCGCCAAGTTGACGGCCACCGACAACGTGCCGACCGGTGGCGGTGCCGAGGCCTTTGCCGACGAGATCGCGGCCGAATACGAGAACAATGCGCGCATCGTGAAGGCGGCCGGTATCAAGGTGGACTGAGACGACCTTTGCCGGCACGCGAGCCGGGCCTGCGTCCCGGGCTCATTCGGTCTTGATGCCGCCTTGGCGGATCACGCGCTCCCAGCGCTGGAAGTCGTCTGTCACCACGCGGTCCAGTTCCTTCGGCCCCCCACAGGCGGGAACGGCCCCCAGGCCCTTGAAGCGTTCCTGTGTCTCCGGGAGCAGGCAGACGGCCGTCATCTCGCTGGCCAGCTTGTCGATCAGCGCGGCCGGGGTCTTGGCCGGCGCCAGAAGCCCGACCCAGACCGGCACCTCCAGCCCTTGAACGCCGGTGGCCTCCGCCATCGTCGGCGCTCCATGCATGGCACTCATGCGTGCTTTCGTGAAGGTGGCCAGAACGCGTGCCTTCTTGTCTTCCACCATCGGGTCGATCGAAGAGGTGCTGGTCACGATGGCCGCCACCTGTCCACCCAGCAGGTCGGTGATGGCGGGACTGCCGCCGCGGTAGGGTACATGGAGAAGCTTCACGCCCATGGACTGCGCGAACAGCTCGCCGGTCAGATGCGAGACCGAGCCGTTGCCGCTCGATCCGAAGCTGACCTCGCCGGGATGGGCCTTGGCATCGCGAACCAGGTCGGCCACGCTGGTGTAGGGGCTCTGCGCGCGCACCGACAACGTCATCGGCGTATCGGCCACCAACGCGACCGAAACGAGGTCGCGCCGGGGGTCATAGGGCAGCTTGGCATTGAGGTGCGGCGCGATCGAGATGGCACCGCCGGTGGCGAGCAGCACCGTGCTGCCATCGGGCGTGGCCTTGGCAACGGTGTCGGCGCCGATCACGCCGCCGGCACCGGCCTTGTTGTCCACGACGACCGGATAGCCCAGCCGTTCGGCAAGCTTGGTGCTCAGGTAGCGGGCCATCGCGTCCTGTGCGCCGCCGGCTGCAAACGGCACGACGATGCGCATCGTCCTGGCACCGGGGGCGGTCTGCGCCTGGGCCGAAACGCATGCCAGCGCCACCACCGCGGCGACGACACCAGGAACAAGACGAAGCTTCATCGGGCACTCCAGGGAAGGGGAAGAAAAATGAATGGGCCGGGCCGGCGTCAGGGCGCGACGGGTTGTTGCTGCGGGAACACCGGTTCGCCCAGGTTCAGCATCAAGCGGTTGGCCCACGCGAAGATGGCGACCGAGTGAATCAGGTCCAGGATCTCCGTCTCGTCGAGGCCGGCGTCTTTCAGTGCGCGGATGCTGTCGGCCGACACCTGATCGGGCGCAGCGGTCAAGGCGATGGAGAAGCGCGCGATCGCCTGCTCGCGCGGTGTGGTGCCGGCCGTGTGCGGGTCGTCGAAGACCTGCGTGATCACGTCGTTGCGCTTGGCCAGCTGCTCGAAGCGTTGCGCATGCACCGATGCACAGTAGACGCAGCCGTTGATGCGCGACACCACCGTGGCGCCGAGCTCGCGTTCAGCGCGCGACATGCCGCCGGGCGCGTACATGATGGCGTTGAACGCGGTCGAGCGTTGACGCAGGATTTCAGGCTGGTGCACCAGAAAGAGGTAGTAGTCGGAGACCTTGGCCTTGGGATGGCTTTCTTCCAGTACCGCGATCTGCTTGGGCGTGGCCTGGTCCAGCGTCACGACGTCGAGCCAGGCGCTCCAGCCCAGCGTTTCGTTGGTGAAGCCGTGCGATCGGATGATGCCGTTGCTCATGCGCCGGCCTCCAGGCTCTTCATCGCCTTCAGACCTGCCGCCAGCCGCGTCTGGTACGAGAGGAACGCGATCAGTTGCGACAGGGCCACCACGGCCGGCGTGGCTACGCCGGCGGCCGGCAGCGCCTGCACGGCCACACGGTCGCCTTCGACCGGACGCTCGATCAGCGTACGGGTGAACGTGAGCAGTGCTTGCAGGCGCGCATCGCCTGCGCCTTGGGCCGTGCCGCCTGCCACCGCCTCGATCAGCCCGGCTTGGGTGCCTTCGGCCTGCAGCCGCTCGCGGTAATGCGCGGCCAGTTCGGGGGCCGGCGTCAGGCGGCATGCATACAACGCCACCAGCAAACGCTCGCGCAGCGAGAGGCCCGGCAGCGCAGGGTCGAACAGCGCGTCGTAGCTGCCCTGGGTCGCGGCCGCCACCTTGTCGCGCTGGTGGCGCAGCGCATGGGTGGCGCTGCCTTGCACTGCGGCGTCGAGGCCGACGATGCGGTCGACCAGGTCCTCGGCCGGGTTGTAGGAGGTGGATGAGCTCATGTGCGTTGTCCTTCTTCGATGGCGGGGGAATCGGCCGGCGTCCATTCGTTGCCCAGCAGCTCGGGCTCGTCGTAGGCTTGCAGGCGGGTGTAGTGCATCTCGATGTCTTCGCGGTAGAGCAGGCTGGCAATGCCTTGCGCCAGCCGCTTCGCGCCATCGCTGATGGCGGGGATGTCGCCGGAGACGGTGCCATGCGTCAGCGCGGCGGGGTAGCAGAAGCAGTGCACGCGCGAGAGGCCGGGGCAGGTGCCCGGCCGCCTTTCCTGCAGCTCGAACGCGGCGCCCAGGTCGGGCGAATCCGCGAGTTCGGCGTCTTCTTCGCCGGCCGGCGGGGTGTAGCGGTCTTTCCATGCGCGGATGTGCGGCGCCAGCGCTGCAAACTCGGGCCGCGCATGCCAATCGATGCGGAAACCGGTCGACAGGATCAGGAAGTCCAGCGTGAACAGGCCCTTGGAGGTGTACGCCTTCAACAGCCCGTCGGTCCACTGCACATCGAGAATCGCGCAGCCGAGGTTGAAGCGCGCATTCGGATGTTGCGACACGCGCAAGGTGCTGCCCTGCGGCGGCGGGGTCTGCTGCACGTTGATGTAGTGGCGGATGCGCCATTTCCATGCGTCGGGCAGGTCCAGAAAGCCGTGCGTCATGCCGGCGTTGCCCGCGCCCTTGCCCTTGTTGACGCGCGGGATGTCGGGGCGGCGGATCAGCAGGTCCACGCTGGCCGCGCCGGCTTCCAGCGCGGTTGCCGCGCTGTCCATTGCCGAGGCACCGGCGCCGATCACGCCGACCCGCATGCCGGCCAGCGTTCGGTAGTCCATGGCATCGGACGAATGGGCCCAGCGTTCGGGCGGCAGGAGGCGTGCGAAGGCCGGGACCCAGGCGCCGCCCAGGCCGTCGCGGCCGGTGGCCAGCACCACGCGCCGGGCCAGGACCGTGCCGCGCCCGTCGGGCGATTCGATGTCCAGGGCCACCAGACCATCGGCGCGCGGCAGCACGGCGTGAACGCGGTGCTGGTTGCGGACGTCCAGTTCCAGTACGCGGCGGTACCAGCGCAGGTAATCCATCCATTGCAGGCGGGGGATCTTGTCGAGCGCCTCCCAGGCAGGCAGGTCGAACTGGGCCTCGAACCAGGCGCGGAAAGTCAACGACGGCAAGCCCAGCGCCGGGCCGGTCAGTTGCTTGGGCGAGCGCAGCGTCTCCATTCGTGCCGTGGTCGCCCACGGGCCTTCGAAGCCTTCGGGGGACTGGTCGAAGATCGGCGCCTTGATGCCCAGTTGCAGGAGCGCCGCAGAGGCCGCCATGCCTGCCATGCCGCCGCCGATGATCGCTACCGGCAGCACATCGCTGCCCTGGTGCGGAAGGGCGATCACCCAATCCTTGGACGGCAGATCCAGCCAGGCCAGGTCCTGGCGCACGCGTGCTTCCAGAGCGGCCAAGCCGGGAGTGAGGGGTTGTGTCATGAAGGAATCTTAGAGGGGATGAATTTCGCAATGAGGGGCATGCGCTTGTCTTTCGAAATTGCCTACCTTATAGTAGGTAGATGAATGCGACTTCGACCGACTTGGCCGGCGCCTCCACGCGGGAGCAGATCCTGCGCGTGGCGCGCGAGCTGATCCAGACGCGCTCCTATCTGGGCTTCAGCTTCCAGGACGTGGCCAACGCGATCGGCATCCGCAAGCCCAGCCTGTATCACCACTTCCCGACCAAGGAAGCGCTCGGCATCGAGGTGCTGCGCGAAGCCATGCAGGCTTTCAAGGACTGGACGGTCGCCAAGGAGCGCTCGCCGCAGGCCGCGCTGGATGCCTACTTCCGCATGTACCGCAACGGCCTGCATGCCGGCGAGGGCGTTTGCCCCGCGGGGGCGCTCGCGCCCGGCTGGGATTGCATCAACGACGAGCTGCGGCAGGCGGTGCGCGACTTGCGCAGCGCGCAGGTGCTTTGGCTCACCGGCGTGCTCGGGGCGCTGGCCTCGGGCCGCAAGCCGTCGGCACCGGTCGGCGAGTTGGCCGCCTATGTATTTGCGGTCTGCCAGGGCGCGCTGCTGGCCGCGCGCATGACCGGCCGCGTGGACGATTTCGATGAAAGCATTGCCCAGTTGAAGCGCTCGCTCGCGAGCTGACACCGTTGTCGAGGCACGTTCAAGCGTGCCTTATTTTTGTCTCGAAGGGCTACCGATTGGTAGGTAGTTATGCAAAGGAGAAACCCATGAAAGCCGTCATCGCCGGGTACGCCCGTTCCCCCTTCCATTTCGCCAGGAAGGGCGCCCTGGCCGAGGTGCGGCCCGACACGCTGGCCGCAGAAGTGGTCAAGGGCCTGTTGCGGCGCACCGACCTCGACCCCTCGCTGCTCGAAGACATCATCCTCGGCTGCGCCTATCCGGAAGCCGCGCAGGGCAACAACCTGGCGCGCATCGTCGGGCTGCTCGCCGGGCTGCCGCACGAGGTCGGTGGCATGACGGTCAACCGCTTCTGCGGCTCCTCGATGCAGGCGGTGCACATCGCGGCGGCGCAGATCGAGTCCGGCATGGGCGACGCCTTCCTGTGCGTGGGCGTGGAGTCGATGACGATGGTGCCGCAGGGCGGCTTCAACTTCTCGCCCAGCCCCGAGCTGAAGGCGAACACCGATGCCTACATCTCGATGGGCGAAACGGCCGAGAACGTGGCCGAGCGCTGGCATGTGAGCCGGGCCGACCAGGAGGCGCTGGCCGTGCAGTCGCACCGGAAGGCGGCCGCCGCGCGCGATGAGGGGCGGCTCGCCGGCGAGATCGTTCCGATCGCCGCAGTTTCGGGTGAATTGATCAGCGCCGACGGCTGCATCCGTCCGGCCACCTCGCTCGAAGCGCTGGCCGGACTGAAGCCGGCGTTCCGGTCCGACGGCGTGGTCACGGCCGGCACCTCCTCGCCGCTCACCGATGGCGCGGCCGCGGTGCTGGTCGTGAGCGATGCCTTCGCCGCCAGGCACGGGCTGCAGGCGCTGGCGCGCATCAAGTCCTTTGCCACGGTCGGCGTCGACCCGGCCGTGATGGGCATCGGCCCGATCCCGGCCACGCGCAAGGCACTGGCACGTGCCGGCCTCACGGTGGCTGATCTCGACGTGGTCGAGATCAACGAGGCTTTCTCTTCGCAGGCGCTGGCCTGCATCCGCGAGCTGGGATTGAACCCAGCCACCGTCAACCTCGATGGCGGCGGGCTCGCGATCGGCCATCCGCTGGGCGCCACCGGTGCGCGCATCACGGGCAAGGCGGCTTCGCTGCTGGTGCGCGAGAAGGGCCGCTATGCGCTGGCCACGCAGTGCATCGGCGGCGGGCAGGGCATCGCCACGGTGCTCGAGCGCGTTTGAGCACCGCGTGACAAGATTCCCCGCCCACACCCGAGGAGCCTCCATGGCCGGAACCCTGTACCTGGAAGACCTGTCGCCGGGCGCTCGCTTCACGAGCGGCGAACAGGCGCTGGACGCGGCGCAGATCGTCGATTTCGCGCAGCGCTTCGATCCGCAACCCTTCCACCTGGATGTGGAGGCAGCGAAAAGCACCTTCTTCCAGGGCCTCGCGGCCAGCGGCTGGCACACGGCCTCGATCACGATGCGGCTCTTGGTTCAAAGCGGTCTGCCGCTGGCCGACGGCATCATCGGTTCGGGCGGCGAGATCCAGTGGCCCAAGCCGACCCGTCCGGGCAACGTGCTGCATGTCGAGAGCGAGGTGCTGGAAGTGATCCCCTCGCGCTCGCGGCCCGAGCGCGGCATGGTGGTGGTGCGCAGCGAGACGCTCAACCAGCATGGCGATGTTTGCCAGCGGCTCACGACCAAGCTGGTGGTGTCGCGGCGGCCTGCCGGCTAGTCCTGCTGCAGGTTCTGTAGTTCCTCGTCGGTAAACCCGGCCCGCGCGCGGGCCTCGAGGTTGAAGGGCGCTCGCAGGCGCGGCGCCTCGTGGCGCCGATACAGCACGCGGTAGTGCGCGATCGGATCGAAGCCTTCGCGCTCGCACAACCAGCGGTACCAGCGGTTGCCGATGGCCACGTGGCCGACCTCGTCGCGCAGGATGATGTCGAGGATCTCGCAGGCCCTGAGCGCATCGGGCGTGTTCACGCGCCGGAGCTTGGCCTGGATCAGCGGTGTCGCATCCAGCCCGCGCGCCTCCAGAGTGCGCGGCACCAGCGCCATGCGCGCGAGCACATCGTCCTTGGTCTTCTCGCACATGCTCCACAGGCCGTCATGGCCGGTGAAGTCGCCATAGCTGCAGCCCATGCCGCGCAGATGCTCGTGAAGCAGCGTGAAGTGCTGCGCCTCCTCGTCGGCCACGCGCAGCCAGTCGCGGTAGTAGGCCTCGGGCATGCCGTCGAAGCGCCAGGTGGCGTCGAGCGCGAGATTGATCGCGTTGAACTCGATGTGGCAGATCGAATGGACCAGCGCCGCGCGGCCCTCGGGCGTGAAGGGCGAGCGCTTCTCGACCGCGGTGGCGGCCACGCGCAGCGGGCGATCGGGGCGGCCCGGGACGCCGGCCTCGTCGCCGGCTGCGCGGACGGGCTCCGGCGCCATCGGATGCAGCGCGGCCTGCGCCGCCGTGGCGCGCGTCGCCGCGACCTTGCGGTCGGGATCTGTCAGGCGCAGCGCGGCCAGGGCGCCGAGGCGGGGGTGCATCCCTACAATTCTAGTTTTCCCCCTTCAGGAGCACGGCGATGGCCCTCTACGAAATCGACGGCGTGGCGCCGCAGCTTGGACCGGGCGCCTATGTCGCAGACAGCGCACAGGTCATCGGCCGTGTCGTCATGGGCGAGAACGCGAGCATCTGGTTCGGCGTGGTGGCGCGTGGCGACAGCGACACCCTGACCATCGGCCGCAACAGCAACATCCAGGACCTTTCGATGCTGCATGCCGATGCCGGCGTGCCGCTGACCATCGGCGAGAACGTGACGGTGGGCCATCAGGTCGTGCTCCACGGCTGCACCGTGGGCGACAACTCGCTGATCGGTATCGGGGCAGTGGTCTTGAATAACGCCAGGATCGGCCGCAACTCGATCGTTGGCGCCGGTAGCGTCGTGACCGAAGGCAAGGAGTTTCCCGACAACTCGCTGATCATCGGCTCGCCGGCCAAGGTGGTGCGCACGCTCGACGATGCCGCCGCCGCCCGTCTTCGGCAGAATGCCGACCACTATGTGAAAAACGCCCGTCGCTTCGCGAAGGGCCTGAAGAAGATCGGCTGAAGAAGCCGCTCGGAGAGATTGTCTTGAGCGAGTTGCACAAGTTCCTGTTCGACGGCATGCCGGTGCGCGGCATGATCGTTCGCCTGACGGAAGCCTGGCAGGAAATCCTGGCGCGGCGCGCCTCCAACACGAGTACCGGCGCCTATCCGACCCCGGTGGCCGAACTGCTCGGCGAGATGACGGCGGCGGCCACGCTGATGCAGGCCAACATCAAGTTCAACGGTGCGCTGATCCTGCAGATCTTTGGCGACGGCCCGGTCAAGGTCGCTGTCGCCGAGGTCAAACCCGACCTGAGCCTGCGCGCCACCGCCAAGGTGGTGGGCGAGCTCGCGTCCGATGCGCATCTGCCCGAGATGGTCAATGTCAGCAACAAGGGCCGTTGCGCGATCACGCTCGACCCCAAGGACAAGCTGCCGGGCCAGCAGCCCTATCAGGGCGTGGTGCCGCTTCACGGCGACAGCGGCGAGAAGCTCGGCCGCCTGAGCGAGGTTCTGCAGCACTACATGCTGCAAAGCGAACAGCTCGACACCACGCTGGTGCTCGCGGCCGACGACAAGGTGGCGGCCGGCCTCCTGATCCAGCGCCTGCCGGTGAAGGGCGAGGCCAACCTCGAAGGCACGGCCGCCGGCGATCGCAACCAAGCCAACGAGGACCAGATCGGCCACAACGAGGACTACAACCGCATCTCGATCCTCGCCTCCACCTTGACGCGCGACGAGCTGCTCACGCTCGACGTCGAGACCATCCTGCGCCGCCTGTTCTGGGAAGAGAAGCTGCTGCGCTTCGAGCCGCAGAGCGGCATGGTGGGGCCGCATTTCGCATGCACCTGCGGCCGCGAGCGCGTGGCCCAGATGATCCGCGGGCTGGGTGTGGAGGAGGCCGAGGGCATCCTCGTCGAGCGCGGCGATATCGAGGTCGGCTGCGACTTCTGCGGCAAGCAGTACCGCTTCGATGCGGTCGATGTCGCGCAGCTGTTCACCGCGCCGGGCGACCAACTGCCGGCGAGCCCGGTGATGCAGTAGATCGCTCGAAGCCGCTGAAGCGGATGTCCGGCGCGCTCGTGTTGTGGCGCGAAGGGAGGCTGCGGCCGAAGCGCACTTCCGCCGCCTGCAGCGTGGACACTTCCGGCAGCGGCTTGGTCTCGGTGGCGGCTTGCGGTGTGGTTCGCCACGACACCTCGCTCATGTCGGCGTTGTCGGGCGCGACGTACATCGAGCGCAGGACCGCGAATCGGGGACCGTGCCGGCGCCCCGGCTTCATGGCGACGCCGAGCGCGGTGCGCGACGCGCTGATCTCCTGGACATCAACAGTCGCTGAGCCACCGTTCGCGAACTTCAGCTTGAACCGGAGCGGCTGCGTGTCGATGGCAATGTCGGTGATGCTCGCGACCGGACGCCCGGCCTGCTCGACCGGCCCCATCACGAAGGACGAACCGTAGACACCGTCGCCGAAGCGCGGTGCCGGCAGCGGCTTGATGCGCCAGTAGCCGTCGGCGGGGTACATCACCAGCGCTTCGAGCGGCTTGGCGCCGGTCTTCGCGAAGACCTGGATCATGTGGAACCCGCCTGCGGTCTTGCGTCCGTCGACGCGCACCGGCACGCGGTGCGGCCGCCAGAAGCTGGGCAGCGTCATGCCGACGACCATCCAGCGCGGCCCGTCGTGCAGCACTTCGCGGCGCTCCTTGAAGGTGTGGCGCGGGTCCGTGGGATGCGTGCTGCCATCGAAGTTGCAGCCCGAAAAATCCGGCGCAGTGATGTCTTTGTCGATGGATGCCAGGTACACGGGTGGCAGCGCCTCGACGCGGAATTTGCGGATGTTCTTTCCGCTCAGGTTCAGCGAAACGTTGTCTTCTTCGGCGCAGGCGGTCGCGTGGGTCTCGTTGTCGATCGTCGCCTGGATTGGCGCGGCCGAAACTGCCGCGGAAGACAGCAGGGCCCACAGCAGGGCGGCCGCACGGAGTCTGAGATGCATTCGTTCGGTTCCTTTACGAGCGCTTCGCAACGAGATCGCTGAACAGCCGGTGTTCGCACGCGGGGTCGGAGCACTTGTCGCAGGCCCAGGACCATGCAGCTGCCGCTCCCCGCGCGGCACTTCGGCGGGCGTCGGGATCTGCGGCGGCGTTGATCGCATTCCATGCGTTGGCCAGTTGCTCCGCGCCTTCGCCGTGCACCACCGCAAAGCTCAGGTTCGCGTCCATCAGCGCCTTGCGCAGCATCTCGTCGATCGGCGTCGGCGAGGCCGGGGCGATGAGCAGGATGAGGGCATGGCCGCGATACGCCTCGAGCGCGGTTGCATCGAACGCGTGTTCGGGCAAGGGGTCGGCCACGAGCGTGGCGGCGATGCCGCGCTGCGCAAGCCGTTGCGCGAGCGCCTCGGCGAGCTGGGTATTGCCGCCGTCATCAGCGCCTAGCAGCGCGATCACGCAGCCGGCCGGCAGCGCAGGCGTCATGGCATTCAGCGCGCGATCTGCACGAACACTTCGTTGGGCTTGACCATGCCGAGCTCCTGCCGCGCGCGCTCCTCGACCATCTCGAGCCCTTCCTTCAAGTCGTTGACCTCGGAGTTGAGCCGGTCGTTGGTCACGGCCGCTCGCGCATTGGACTCCTTCTGCTCGGCCAGCTTGTCCTTGAGCTGGACCACGTCGCGCACGCTCCCGCGCCCGGTCCAGAGCTGCCACTGGAGGATCAGCAGCAACAGGACCAGGATGATCGGGACGACGCGTGAACGCATGGCGTCTCGGTCGCAGGGCTAGCGCAGGTTGTAGAAGGCGCCGCGGCCGGGGTAGCTGGCGACGTCGCCGAGGTCTTCCTCGATGCGCAGCAGCTGGTTGTACTTGGCGATGCGGTCCGAACGCGACAGCGAGCCGGTCTTGATCTGGCCGGCGTTGGTGCCGACCGCGATGTCTGCGATGGTCGAGTCTTCGGTTTCGCCCGAGCGGTGGCTGATCACGGCGGTGTAGCCGGCGCGCTTGGCCATCTCGATCGCGGCGAAGGTCTCGGTCAGGGTGCCGATCTGGTTGATCTTGATCAGGATCGAGTTGGCGATGCCCTTGTCGATGCCTTCCTGCAGGATCTTGGTGTTGGTCACGAACAGGTCGTCACCCACCAGCTGCACGCGCTTGCCGAGGCGTTCGGTCAGCATCTTCCAGCCGTCCCAGTCGCCTTCGTGCATGCCGTCTTCGATGCTGATGATCGGGTACTTGTCGACCCAGGTCGCGAGCATGTCGATCCAGTTGCCGGCCGACAGCGTGAGGTTCTCGCCGGAGAGAACGTAGTGGCCGTCCTTGTAGAACTCGCTGGCCGCGCAGTCCAGGCCCAGTGCGATCTGCGTGCCTGCCGTGTAGCCGGCCTTGTCGATCGCTTCCAGGATCAGCTGGATCGCGGCTTCATGGTTTTCGACGCTCGGCGCGAAACCGCCTTCGTCGCCCACGGCGGTGCTGATACCGCGGTCGCCCAGGATCTTCTTGAGCGCATGGAACACCTCGGCGCCGTAGCGCACCGCTTCGCGGAAGCTGGTCGCGCCCACGGGGATGATCATGAACTCCTGCAGGTCCAGGCTGTTGTTGGCGTGCGCGCCGCCGTTGATGACGTTCATCATCGGCACCGGCAGCTGCATGCCGCCCATGCCGCCGAAGTAGCGGTACAGCGGCAGGCCCGATTCTTCGGCCGCGGCGCGGGCCACGGCCATCGACACGGCCAGGGTCGCGTTGGCGCCCAGGCGGGCCTTGTTGTCGGTGCCGTCGAGGTCGTTCAGCGTGCGGTCCAGGAAGGCCTGTTCGCTCGCGTCCAGGCCCAGCACGGCCTCGGAGATCTCGGTGTTGATGTTCTCCACCGCCTTGAGCACGCCCTTGCCCAGGTAGCGGCTCTTGTCGCCGTCGCGCAGCTCGATCGCCTCGCGCGAGCCGGTCGAAGCACCGGAGGGAACCGCCGCGCGGCCCATGGTGCCCGATTCGAGCAGCACGTCGCATTCGACGGTGGGGTTGCCGCGGCTGTCGAGAATTTCGCGCCCGACGATGTCAACGATTGCACTCATCTTTTCTCTTTCTCAAAAATTCGAATCACAGACCTTCGACAACGATCATTCGCATGACCGCCGCACCTTGGCGAGACGCGCGAGCTTCTCCGTATTCAGGCGACTCGCTGAACTTCTTCGCGGCCTCGACGCTCGGGAACTTGAGCACGACGAGGCGTTGCGGATTCCAATCGCCCTCGAGCACTTCGACCTTGCCGCCGCGCACGCAGACTTCTGCGCCGTAGACCTGCATGGCTTTGGAGGACAGCTTCTTGTACTCCTCATATTGCGTCGGATTCGTGACCTCGACATTCGCAATGATGTATGCGCTCATGACTGAAATGTGTTCTCCAGGAATGCGTTTTTCTTGGTAACGCCGTCGAGCGCCAGCAGCGTCTCGAGCAGCGCCTTCATGTGCTTGAGCGGCACGGCATTCGGCCCGTCGCTCAGTGCCTTGGCAGGATCGGGGTGCGTCTCCATGAAGAGGCCGGCCACGCCCACGGCGACCGCGGCGCGCGACAGCACCGGCACCATCTCGCGCTGGCCGCCCGAGCTCGTGCCCTGGCCGCCGGGCAGCTGCACCGAGTGCGTGGCATCGAACACCACCGGCGCGCCGGTCTCGCGCATGATCGCGAGCGAGCGCATGTCCGACACCAGGTTGTTGTAGCCGAAGCTGGCGCCGCGCTCGCAGGCCATGAAGCTGTCTTCGGGCAGCCCCTTTTCCTTGGCCGCCGCGCGCGCCTTGTCGATCACGTTCTTCATGTCGTGCGGCGCGAGGAACTGGCCCTTCTTGATGTTGACCGGCTTGCCCGACTGCGCCGCGGCGCGGATGAAGTCGGTCTGGCGGCACAGGAAGGCGGGCGTCTGCAGCACGTCGACCACCTGTGCAGCGGCCGCGATGTCTTCTTCGGTGTGCACGTCGGTCAAGACCGGCAGGCCCAGCTCGCGCTTGACCTTGGCCAGGATCTCCAGGCCCTTGTCGCGGCCCGGGCCGCGGAAGCTGGTGCCCGAGGAGCGGTTGGCCTTGTCGAAGCTGCTCTTGAAGATGAAGGGGATGCCGAGCGCGGAGGTGATTTCCTTCAGCGTGCCGGCAGTGTCCATCTGCAATTGCTCGGACTCGACGACACAGGGGCCGGCGATCAGGAAGAAGGGCTTGTCGAGCCCGATGTCGAATCCGCAGAGTTTCATGCCACGACCTTCAGTGCTTTCTTGTCCGCGCCCTGGTGTTCCAGCGCCGCCTTGATGAAGGCGTTGAACAAGGGATGGCCGCTCCACGGCGTGGACTTGAATTCGGGGTGGAACTGCACGCCCATGAACCACGGGTGCACGTCCTGCGGCAGCTCGACGATCTCGGTCAGATGCTCGCGCTGGGTGAGCGCCGAGATCACCAGGCCGGCGCGGCGCAGCTCGTCGAGGTAGTTGACGTTGGCCTCGTAGCGGTGGCGGTGGCGCTCGGTCACCACGTCGCCGTAGATGCTGTGGGCCAGCGTGCCCGCGGCCACGTCGGAGCTTTGGGCGCCCAGGCGCATGGTGCCGCCGAGGTCGGACTTCTCGTCGCGCAGCTTGATAGTGCCGTCGTTGTCCTTCCACTCGGTGATCAGCGCGATCACGGGGCAGGAGGTTTCGGGATCGAACTCGGTGCTGTTGGCGTTCTTGAGCCCGGCGACGTTGCGGGCGTACTCGATGGTCGCGACCTGCATGCCCAGGCAGATGCCGAGGTACGGCACCTTCGTTTCGCGGGCAAAACGCGCCGCCGAGATTTTGCCCTCGACGCCGCGCTGGCCGAAGCCGCCCGGCACCAGGATCGCGTCGTACTTGGCGAGCCGGGCCACGTCCTGCGGGGAGATGGTTTCCGAGTCGACGTAGTCGATCTTCACGCGCGCATGGTTCTTCATGCCGGCATGGCGCAGCGCTTCGTTGAGCGACTTGTAGCTGTCGGAGAGGTCGACGTACTTGCCGACCATCGCGATCGTCACTTCCTTCTGCGGATGCTCGACCTCGTAGACCAGGTCGTCCCAGCGCTTGAGCTTGGCCGGCGGCGTGTTGATGCGCAGCTTGTCGCAGATCAGCCCGTCCAGGCCTTGTTCGTGCAGCATGCGCGGCACCTTGTAGATGGTGTCCACGTCCCACATCGAGATCACGCCCCATTCGGGCACGTTGGAGAACAGCGAGATCTTGGCGCGTTCGTCGTCCGGAATGGGCCGGTCGGCGCGGCACAGCAGGGCATCGGCCTGGATGCCGATGGCGCGCAGTTCCTTGGCGGTGTGCTGGGTGGGCTTGGTCTTGAGTTCGCCGGCGGCGGCGATCCAGGGCACGTAGCTCAGGTGCACGAAGGCCGAGTTGTTGGGGCCCATGCGCAGGCTCATCTGGCGCACCGCTTCGAGGAAGGGCAGCGATTCGATGTCGCCGACGGTGCCGCCGATCTCGACGATCGCCACGTCCACCTCGTGCGGCGTGCCGAGGCCGGCGCCGCGCTTGATGTATTCCTGGATCTCGTTGGTGATGTGCGGAATCACCTGCACCGTCTTGCCGAGATAGTCGCCGCGGCGCTCCTTCTCGAGCACCGACTTGTAGATCTGGCCGGTGGTGAAGTTGTTGGCCTTGCGCATGCGCGTGGTGACGAAGCGCTCGTAGTGGCCGAGATCGAGGTCGGTTTCGGCGCCGTCGTCGGTGACGAAGACCTCGCCGTGCTGGAAGGGCGACATCGTGCCGGGGTCGACGTTGATGTAGGGGTCCAGCTTGATGAGGGTGACTTTGAGGCCGCGCGATTCGAGGATCGCGGCGAGCGAGGCGGAGGCGATTCCCTTGCCCAGGGAAGACACCACACCACCGGTGACGAAGACGAATTTGGTCATGCCAGTTCCGAACTTGCAGGTCCGGGCAGTGGGAAATGGGGATTATAGGTGGGGCCTCTTGCCCTGGCCGCCGTAGGGCCGCCACAGATACACTGCCGGCCATGCAAGACCTCGCAGGAAAACACATCGTTCTGGGCCTGACCGGTGGCATCGCCTGCTACAAGTCGGCCGAACTTTGCAGGCTGCTCGTCAAGGCCGGCGCCACCGTGCAGGTGGTGATGACCGAGGCTGCCACGCAGTTCATCACCCCGGTGACCATGCAGGCGCTGTCCGGCCGGCCGGTCTACACCTCGCAGTGGGACGGGCGCGAGGCCAACAACATGCCGCACATCAACCTGAGCCGCGAGGCCGATGCGATCGTGCTGGCGCCTGCGAGTGCCGATTTCATTGCCCGCCTGGTGCAGGGGCGTTCCGACGAACTGCTGAGCCTGCTCTGCCTCGCGCGTCCGGCCGAGCGCGTGCCGCTCCTGATCGCGCCGGCCATGAATCGCGAGATGTGGGTTCATCCGGCCACGCAGCGCAACTTGCGCCAGGTCGACGCCGACGGCGCTCGGGTGCTGGGTGTCGGCAACGGCTGGCAGGCCTGCGGCGAGACCGGCGACGGCCGCATGCTCGAGGCCGAGCAACTCCTCGAGGAGATCGTGGCGCAGTTCCAGCCCAAGGTGCTGGCCGGCCGGCGCGTGGTCGTCACGGCCGGCCCGACCTTCGAGGCGCTCGATCCGATCCGCGGCATCACCAACCACTCGTCGGGCAAGATGGGCTTTGCCATCGCGCGCGCGGCGCGCGAGGCGGGCGCCGAAGTCACCCTGGTGGCCGGCCCGGTGCATCTGCCCACGCCGCGCGGCGTCGGCCGCGTCGACGTGATCTCGGCCAAGGAGATGCTCGACGCGACCCTGCGTGCCACGCAGGATGCGGCGGTCTTCGTCGCAACGGCCGCGGTGGCCGATTGGCGGCCGGCATCCCACAGCAAGCACAAGATCAAGAAAGACGGCAGCGGCCAGCCGCCGGCGCTCCATTTCGTCGAGAACGACGACATCCTGCTCACCGTCGCGCAAGGCGAGCGCGCCAAGGCCGGCCGGCTGTTCTGCGTGGGTTTCGCGGCCGAAAGCGAAAACCTGGCCGAGCACGCGAAGGCCAAGCGCGAACGCAAGGGTATTCCGCTCCTGGTCGGCAATATCGGCCCGCTGACCTTCGGGCAGGACCACAACAGCCTGCTGCTGGTCGACGCCAAGGGCGTGCGCGAGTTGCCGCGTGCGCCCAAGCTCGCGCTGGCGCGCGACCTGGTGGCCGAAATCGCGGCACGCCTGCCGGCAAGGAGCTAGCGATGAATCCCCAATGGAACACGCCGCCTGATGGCGACTTCGCGAGCTACGTGGAGCGGCTGACCGCGCAGGCGGCATTGCCCAGAAGCGAGAACCAGAACGGCGAGCACGGTCTGGACGTCGGCATGACGCCGTCCTCCGAGCCGCACAACGCGATCGCGGATGCAGCCTCTGCCGCGCGGCGCAGCGCCCAGTCGAATGGCGAGGTGCGCCCGGCGGCGGGCAGCGGCGACGTGGTGCGCAAGATGATCAAGGTGCTGGGCATCGTCTGGGTCCTGATCCTGCTCGTGCTGTTGTCGCTCGACGTGCCCTTGGGCGTGGTCGCGGTGGTGTTTGCGATTGGCCTCTGGCTGGCGCACAAGCTGCGGCGCCTGGCGCTCCCTCCCGGCATGGAGAACTGGAAGCAATGGGTCGAGGCAGCGGCCAGGAAACAGCAAGAACATCAGCAGCAAAAAAGGCGTGGCAAGTAAGTGAAAGTCGACCTTCGAATCCTCGATCCCCGCATGCAGGACCAGTTGCCTGCCTATGCAACCTCCGGCAGCGCCGGGCTGGACCTGCGCGCCTGCCTCGACGCGCCCATCACGCTGGAACCGAACGCCTGGCAACTGGTGGGCACCGGCATTGCGGTCCACCTGGCCGATCCCGGCTACGCCGCGCTGATCCTGCCGCGCTCGGGCCTGGGCCACAAGCATGGCATCGTGCTCGGCAATCTCGTCGGGCTGATCGACAGCGACTACCAAGGCGAGCTGAAGGTCAGCGCCTGGAACCGCAGCGACACCGCCTTCGTGCTGCAGCCGATGGAACGGCTGGCCCAACTGGTGATCGTGCCGGTGGTGCAGGCGCAGTTCCGGGTGGTGTCGGAATTCCCGCCCAGCGAGCGCGGCGAAGGCGGCTACGGCTCGACCGGCAAGCATTGAGGCGAGGGGCTGTAGGCTCGCTCCCACAGGTAAAGAATGGAACCGGGGATGCGGTTTTGGCATCGAAGGTTTCAACATGTGTGCACGGTCATCGCGCAAGAGCGCGATGCGTTAGGACACATGCGGAGCGCGCATCGCGCCAGACCTGTTTCGAGGAGCACTACACCATGAAGATTTCAATCCGCCTTGTTTCCGTCACTGCATCCGTTCTTGCGCTCGCAACCCTGACCGCCTGCGTGGCGCCGGCGCCGGTCTATCAGACCTCGCGCTATCCGTACCAGCCGGTTCAGCCGGTGGCCCAGTCGCCCTATGTGGAATATGGCCATGTGGCCAATATCGAGGTGCTGCGCAGCCAGACCGCAGGCACCGGCACCACCGGCGGCGGTGCGGTGGCCGGCGGCGTCCTCGGCGGCGTGGTCGGCAATCAGTTCGGTCATGGCAGCGGCCGCGCGGCGGCGACTGCGCTGGGCGTGGTCGGCGGTGCGCTGCTGGGCAACAGCATCGAAGCCAACCGCAACGCGCCGCGCGTCTACGAAAGCTACCGCGTCTCGATCCAGACCGACAACGGTGCCTACCGTTCCTTCGATGTGCCGAGCCCGGGCGACCTGCGCGTCGGCGACCGCGTGCGCATCGACGGCGGCCAGATCTCGCGCTTCTGAGCGCGCAGTGCACAAAAGAAAAAGCCGGGCATGCCCGGCTTTTTTTGTCCTTGTGTCCCTTGTTGTTAGTGCAGCAGGTCGTTGCCCGGCGCCATCGGCGGCACCTTGAAGAAACCTGTGCCCGCCGTGCCCCGGCCGATTTCTTCTTCGGTGGCTTCGCGCACCGACTTCACCGTGATGTCGAGCCGGATCGCGATACCTGCGAGCGGATGGTTGCCGTCGAGCACCAGGTGCTCGGGGTAGATCTCGCTCACGGTGTAGATCGCGTTCTTGGGCATGTCGTGATTCACGCCCGCGGGCAAGGCGGCGCCGTCGAAGGTCATGCCTTCTTCCGTGCCTTCAGGAAAGAGGGCGCGCGGCTCGAGGAAGAGCAGCTGGTCGTTGAAGTCGCCGAAGGCCTGTTCAGGTTCGAGCTGGAGCAGCACCCGAGCGCCGGGCCCGTGGCCGAGCAGGGCGGCCTCGATCGCATCGAAAAGATCGTCGCCACCGACCAGGAATTCGACCGGATCGTCGAGCACGTCGAGCACCTCGCCCAGGGTGTCTTTCAGCGTCCAGGTCAGGCCGACCACGCATTGTTCAGAGATTTCCATTGCAGAATTCTCCCATGGAGATTCATCGATCGTTGCCTTTGCTCGGCGGCCTCAGCGCTTCGCAATTCATGCGCCGTCACTGGCAGAAGAAACCGCTGCTCGTGCGCCAGGCCGTGCCCGCCATGGAGCCACCGATCGAGCGCCAGGCGCTGTTCGCGCTGGCCGAACGCGAGGAGGTCGAGACGCGCCTCATTCGCCACGGCAAGGCCGGCTGGACCCTGCGGCATGGCCCCTTGCCGCGCAGGGCGCTGCCATCGCTGAAGCAGCCTGACTGGACACTGCTCGTGCAGGGCGTCGATCTGCATCACCAGGGCGTTCATGCATTGTTGCAGCAGTTCCGTTTCGTTCCCGACGCGCGGCTCGATGACCTGATGATCAGCTATGCGAGCGACGGTGGCGGCGTCGGCGCGCATTTCGACAGCTACGACGTGTTCTTGCTGCAGGCCCAGGGACAGCGCCGCTGGTCCATCGGCAAGCAGCGCGATCTGCGCCTGCAGCCCGAGGTGCCGCTCAAGATCCTGGCGCAGTTCGAGCCCGAGCAGAGCTTCGTGCTCGAAGCCGGCGACATGCTCTATCTGCCGCCGCGCTACGCGCACGAGGGTGTCGCGGTCGGCGGCGACTGCATGACCTATTCGATCGGACTGCGCGCGCCGGCCGCCGCCCCGCTCGGCGTCGACCTGCTCGCGCGCATCGCGGAGGCGCAGGCCGAGGCGCTGGAGGATGCGCCGACGAAGACGGCGCTTCATTACCGCGATCCCACGCAGCCTGCGGTGGAGGCGCCGGCGGCGATACCGCCCGCCCTGCAAGCCTTTGCGCGCGATGCGGTGTTGGCCGCCTTGCGCAACCCCGACGCGATCGATCGTGCGCTGGGCGAATCGATGACCGAGCCCAAGCCCACAGTCTGGTTCGATCAGGGCGAGTTGCCGTCGGCGCTCGCCGGCGTTGCGCTCGACCGCCGCACGCGTATGCTCTACGACGCGCGGCATCTCTACATCAACGGCGAAAGCTTTCGCGCCTCGGGCCGCGATGCGAAGTTGATGCGCCTTTTGGCCGATCAGCGCGCGCTCGGTCCGCGCGATCTCCGAGGCGCGAGCGAAGGTGCGCTGGCGCTCCTGGGCGACTGGTGCGAAGCGGGGTGGCTGCATGCCGAATGAAGAAGTCGACACTACGTCCTTGCCCGAGGGGCCCTTCGATGGCCGTCATGCCTTTCAGGCCCATCTGCATGCGGCGCTCGCTGCTGGTGTGCAACAGAACTGGCGCGAGATCATCCTCTCCGACCCCGGCTTCGGCGATTGGCCGCTGGGCGAGCGCGCCATCGCCGATGCGCTGCAGGCCTGGTCGGCCAACGGGCGCAGCTTCGTGCTGCTGGCGCAGCGCTTCGACGTGTTCGAGCGCGAGCATGCACGCTTCGTGCACTGGCGCCGCATGTGGAGCCACATTGTCGACTGCCGGGCCTGCGAGGGGCCGGGCCTGCCGCAGGTGCCGAGCGGCATCTGGACGCCGTCCTGGTTTCTGAACCGCATCGATGTCGAGCGCAGCCGCGGTGTCTGCGGCCGCGAGCCCGCGGGCCGGCGCGCCTTGCGCGAAAGAATCGACGAGTGCCTGCGGCATGCGCGACCGGCCTTTCCGGCTTCCACGCTGGGCTTGTAAGCCAATGCCGCGAATCGCGGCGCCAGACATCTTCCTGCGAAGGTGCAGGTCTAGAATTTTTCTTTCGAGACCTTCATCCAAAGGAGTCATGTAATGAGAAAGTCCGTCCTGCTCGCCTCGCTGATCGCCGCTGCTGCATTGACTGCTTGCGGCAAGAAGGAGGAATCCGCGCCGGCCGTCGTCACCCCGCCGCCTGCCTCCGTCACGCCGGCACCCGCACCTCCGCCTCCACCGGCAGCAGCACCTGCTGCGCCCGGTACGTCGGCCACGACGCCCGCACCGTCGCCCGGCTCGCAGTCGGCACTCGATGCGGCCAATGCCGCCACCGAAGCGGCCAAGAAGAAAGAGGAAGCACCCAAGCAGTAAGGCTGCAGCACACATGCTCAAAGGCCGCCTTCGGGCGGCCTTTTTCATTGCCTAGAGATCGAGCCAGGGCGAGCCCTCTGCGGCGTTCGCCGTCAGCATCTCGTCCTCGCCGGCG
The DNA here is from genome assembly GCF_964253805.1 of Variovorax sp. LjRoot175. Lineage (NCBI taxonomy): Bacteria > Pseudomonadati > Pseudomonadota > Betaproteobacteria > Burkholderiales > Comamonadaceae > Variovorax > Variovorax sp. LjRoot175. Next base: position 2,068,527 of record NZ_CAXURY020000001.1, read on the forward strand.
CCGAGTGCCTCGGCCATCGCGCGCCGCACGATCTCGGGCCGGTTGTTCTGTTCGCTGAGGTGGGCTGCCAGCACGTGGCGCAGTCCGCCGTGATGCACGGCACGCGCAATGGCCGCCGCGGCGGCGTTGGACAAGTGGCCGTAGTTGCCGCCGACGCGCAGCTTCAGGAAGGGCGGATAGGCCGAGCCGGCCAGCATGTCGCTGTCGTGATTGAACTCGATCAGCAGCGCGTCGAGCCCCATCAAGCGGGCCAGCACGTGCGGTGTCGCGTGCCCGAGGTCGGTCAGCACGCCGAGGCTGCGTGCGCCATCGGTGCAGCGCAGCTGCAGCGGCTCACGGGCATCGTGCGGAACGGTGAAGGGCTGGACCACGATGTCGCCGACTTCGATGTCAGCGCCGTCGCGCGCCAGACCCAGGCGGCCTTCGAAATCGCGTCCGCCGGTGGCGAGCCAGGTGCCCTCGCTCATCCAGACCTGCAGCCGCTCGCGGCGCGACAGCGCGTGTGCGCAGCCGATGTGGTCGCCATGCTCGTGCGTGACGAAGACCGCGTCGATGTCGCAGGCCGCGAGGCCTGCGCGTGCCAGCCGCGCGTCGAGCTGCCGCAGCCCGAAGCCGCAGTCGATCAGGAGCCTCGATGTGCGGCCGCCGCTCGTCGCCTCGACCAGCGTGGCATTGCCCGTGCTGCCGCTGCCCAGACTGCGGAAGCGCAGCATTCGAGAAGACCTACTTCAGGTCGTCCGCGATGACCTGCACGATGCGTTGTGCATTCGCCGAGGTTTCGGGCGCGCCGCTTTCGTTGAGTACCGCCACCGTGCTGGCATCGCCCTGGCCCTTGACCATGATGCGGTACTTGAGCGGCGCCTCGGCCTTGCCCGAGCTGCTGAACAGCTTGCCGAAGAAGCCGGGCTCCTTCTTGTCCGGGTTGGGCGCCACGTAGCGCACGAAGTAGGTGCCGGCGCTGCGGTCGCGGTCTTCGACCGTGAAGCCGGTGCGGTCCAGCGCGAGGCCGACTCGGCGCCATGCCCGCTCGAAGTTCTCGTTGATCTGCACCACCGGCTGGCCACCGACGTTGGCGACGCTGGCGGTGCGCGCGGGTGCGCTGGTCGCGGCGAGCAGCTTCGACTGCTCCTGCGAAACGCCCAGCTTCACCATCAGGCGGCGCAGGAATTCGGTTTCGAGCTCGGGGTCGGTGGCGCGCGGCTGCCAGACCGTCTGGTCCTTGCGCGCGGTGTTGTAGACCTCTTCCATGCCGCGGTGGCTCACGAAGATCTCGGTGCCGTTGGGCGTGCGCTCGAGGCGGGTGCGGAAGCGATCGAGTTCGCCGGTGGAATAGACCGAATCGACCAGCTTGCCGAGCGTGCCGCGGATGACGTCCTGCGGCAGCTTGGCACGGTTCTCGGCCCAGTCGGTCTCCATGATGCCGAGGTTGCGCTGATCGGTGGTGAGCAGGAAGCCGTTCTCCTGCCAGAAGTCGCGCACCGGCTCCCAGAGCTGGTCGGGCGAGCGGTTGACGACGATCCAGCGCTGCGAACCCGAGCGCTCCATGCGAACGTCGCCGATGTTGCCGACGGCCGTCGGGATGCTGGGCGCGTTGGCAATGCCGGCCTGGTAGCCGCTGGCCGTCACCGCGCCGCCGGGCACCGCGTAGCGGTTCTCGCGCGAGAGCTGCGTGAGATCGGGCGGCACTTCGAGCGTGGGTGCCTTGCCGGCGCTCTTGTAATCGATCTTGTCGCTCTCGAGGACCGAGCAGGCGGCGAGGCTGGCGATCAGGGCCAGCAGTGCGAATCGCGAAATGGTTTTCAACGTCGTCTTCCTTGTGGAATGTTTAGCTCAATCGATGGGCAGCAGCGTCCCGCTGTGTCAGAGCGCCGGCTGCGCAAAAGGTTGCCGGCGTTCGCGAAGGGCGGTGCGGATGGAATCAGTCCTTGAGCAAGCCGCTGGCGCGCAGCGCGGACTCGACCACCGGACGGCTCGCTTCGGCGAGCTCGGTGAGCGGCAGGCGCAGTGCACCGCCGCACAGGCCGAGCCGGGCCATGGCCCACTTGACCGGGATCGGATTCGGTTCGACGAACAGATGGCGATGCAGCGGCATCAGCTCGAACTGGATCTGCATCGCGCGCCGGGTGTCGCCGGCGATCGCGGCCATGCAAAGCTCGTGCATCTTGCGCGGCGCCACGTTGGCCGTGACGCTGATGTTGCCCTGGCCGCCGCACAGCATCAGCGCGACGGCGGTCGGATCGTCGCCCGAATACACCGCGAAATTCTTCGGCAGATCGCGGATCAGCCACTGCGCGCGTTCGATGTTGCCGGTGGCTTCCTTGATGCCGACGATGCCGGGCACCTGCGCCAGGCGCAGCACGGTGTCGTGCGCTATATCGGCCACCGTGCGGCCGGGCACGTTGTAGAGCACGATGGGCAGATCGCCCACGGCCTCGGCGATCGCCTTGAAGTGCAGGTACTGGCCTTCCTGCGTCGGCTTGTTGTAGTAGGGCACCACCTGCAATTGCGAGTCGGCGCCCACGCCCTTGGCGAACCTGGCGAGTTCGATCGCTTCCTTGGTGGAATTGGCGCCGCAGCCGGCCATCACGGGAACGCGGCCCTTGGCCTGTTCGACCGCGACGCGGATGATCTCGCAATGCTCCTCGACGTCGACCGTCGGCGACTCGCCGGTGGTGCCGACCACGCCGAGGCAATCGGTGCCTTCGTCGATGTGCCAGTCGATCAGCCGGCGCAGGGCGGGATAGTCGACACTGCCGTCGTCATGCATCGGCGTGACGAGCGCGACGATGCTGCCTGTCAGTTGCTCCAAGGGGGTCTCTTTTGTCGGTGGACGAAAAGCAGACATTCTACTAACTGGCGGCGGGCCCTCGGAGCGGGTAGCGCGGCGGCGTTCCGGGCGAGTGGATGGCGGGCCGGACGGCCGCGATCCGCTGCATAAAGCGCTCCGGCTGTGCCAGGAAGCCATCCTCGTAAGCCACGACCCGCAGGCCCGCGCAGGCGCCGAGCAGTTCGCCCGGCTGCAGCAGGAAATCGGGCCGCGAGGGCTTGCCCACGGTCTCGTTGCCCGCGGCGAAGGTTTCGTAGAGCAGCACGCCGCCGGGCGCGACCGCGGCGACGATGTCGGGCAGGCGCGGCCGCCAGAGGTAGTTGGTGACGATCACCGCCCCGAATACCCGGCCGCCAAGGGGCCAGGGCCCGGACTCGATGTCGGCCAGCACAGCCTGCCCGAACTCGGCCGCCGAAGCGATGGCTTCCGGCGACCGGTCCACGCCCGTCACCGGATGCCCGCGCTCGGCGAACCAGCGCATGTGCCGCCCCGCGCCGCAGGCCACGTCGAGCACGGCGGCGCCGGGCGCCAGCAGGTGCGACCAGCGCACGATCCAGGGGGAGGGCGGGAGGTCGTGGCTCAGAAGCAGGCCCAGATCTGGTCCACCAGCGTCACGAGGAAGCCGGGGCGCGTGTAAAGCGCGAACACGCCCAGCAGCGCCAGCACCGCCGCGCCCAGCCAGCCGGCTTGCACGAGGCGATGGCGTGTGTTGGGGCGCATGGCGAAGGATCTCAGGCCGGCTGCGGAACCGGGCGCGCGATCGCGCCTTCCTTGACCGGCAGGTTGACCAGCGCCGCGAACACGCCGAGCGCGATTGCGAGGTACCAGACGATGTCGTAGCTGCCGGTGCTGTCGTAGAGATAGCCGCCGAGCCAGACGCCGAGGAAGGAGCCGACCTGGTGGCTCAGGAACACGAAGCCGCCCAGCATCGACAGGTGCGCCACGCCGAAGATCTGGGCCACGATGCCGCTGGTCAGCGGCACGGTCGACAACCACAGGAAGCCCATCACGCTCGCGAACACGTACACCGTGAGCGGCGTGATCGGCGTCAGCAGGAAGATCGCGATCGCCGCCGCACGGCCGAAGTAGATGGCGGCCAGCAGCTTGCGCTTGGCCAGCCGGGCCCCGAGCGAGCCTGCGACGTAGGTGCCGAAGACATTGAACAGGCCGACCAGCGCCAGCGCATAGCTCGCCACCTCGGGCGACAGCCCCTTGTCGCGCAGGTAGCTCGGCATGTGCACGCCGACGAACGCCAACTGGAAGCCGCAGACGAAATAGCCCGCCATCAGCAGCACGAAGCTCTGGTACTTGAAGGCCTCGTGCACCGCCTGCAGGATGGTCTGGTCGCGGTGCGCGACGGCTGCGTGGCCGACACGCGGCTCGCGCAGGCCGAAAGCGAGCGGCACGATCAGGAGCACCATGAGCGCCAGCACCAGCAGGGCCGTGTGCCAGCCGAAGCCCGCGATCAGGTGGCCCTCGACCGGCACCATGAGGAACTGCCCGAAGGAGCCGGCCGCGGCGGCCACTCCCATGGCCCAGGAGCGCCGCTTCACCGGAATCTGGCGGCCGATCACGCCGTAGATCACGGCGTAGGTGGTGCCGGCCTGCGCGGCGCCGATCAGCACGCCGGCCGTCAGCGCGAAGAGCAGCGGCGTGGGCGAGAGCGCCATGCCCGCGAGGCCCAGGGCGTAGAACACCGCGCCCATCACCAGCACGCGAAAGGCGCCCAGCTTGTCGGCCAGCATGCCGGCGAAGACGCCGATGACGCCCCAGGACAGGTTCTGGATCGCGATCGCGAGCGAGAAGCCTTGGCGCGACCAGCCCTGTTCCTGCGTGATCGGCTGCAGCCAGAGGCCGAAGCCGTGGCGGATGCCCATGGAGAGGGTGACGATCATGGCGCCGCAAAACAGGACTTGCTTGAGCGACAGCGGCTTGAGGGTGGAATTCATTCCAGGCAATGTATCCAAAGCCGGAGCAGCCGCATGGCACGGCGGCGACGGGGATTGTTGATATTTTCGGGCCGCGCTGATGCGGCGGCGGCATCAGAGGGCTTCTGTATGTCCATACAGGGTTTTCGCCGGGCCACGCATACAATCCGCCCCCATGGCGACCCTAAGCAAGACTCCCCCGGCCTATTCGGAAGGCTCGATCCGCGTTCTCAAGGGCCTCGAGCCCGTCAAGCAGCGACCGGGCATGTACACCCGCACGGACAACCCGCTGCACATCATCCAGGAAGTGCTGGACAACGCCGCCGACGAGGCGCTCGCGGGCTACGGCAAGAAGATCAAGGTCACGCTGCACGCGGACGGCTCGGTCAGCGTCGAGGACGATGGCCGCGGCATCCCCTTCGGCCTGCATCCTGAAGAAAAGGCGCCGGTGGTCGAACTGGTGTTCACCCGGTTGCACGCGGGCGGCAAGTTCGACAAGGGCTCGGGCGGTGCCTACAGCTTCTCGGGCGGCCTGCACGGCGTGGGCGTGTCGGTGACCAATGCGCTGTCGAAGCGGCTCGAGGTCCAGTCCTTTCGCGAAGGCAAGGCAGCGCAGCTCGCGTTCTCCGGCGGCGACGTGATCGAGCCGCTGGTGGTGCGCGCCAACGACGGCGGCGACCGCAAGCAGGGCACCACGGTGCGCGCCTGGCCGGACGCCAAGTACTTCGAATCGCCCCAGCTTCCGATCCATGAGCTGACCCATCTGCTGCGCAGCAAGGCCGTGCTGATGCCGGGCGTCACCGTCACGTTGGTGGTCGAGAAGACCAAGGAAACGCAGCAGTGGCTCTACAAGGGCGGTCTGCGCGACTACCTGATGCAGGAGCTCAACGGCGACCCGGTGATCCCGCTGTTCGAAGGCGCGGGCCATGCCGACAAGAACGCCGACAACTTCGCCGAGGGCGAGGGCGCCGAGTGGTGCGTCGCCTTCACCGAGGAAGGCCAGCCGGTGCGTGAGAGCTACGTCAACCTCATTCCCACCAGCGCCGGCGGCACGCATGAGAGCGGTCTGCGCGACGGCCTGTTCAACGCGGTCAAGAGCTTCATCGAACTGCATTCGCTGCTGCCCAAGGGCGTGAAGCTGCTGCCGGAGGACGTGTTCGCGCGCGCCTCGTACGTGCTCTCGGCCAAGGTGCTCGATCCGCAGTTCCAGGGCCAGATCAAGGAGCGGCTCAATTCGCGCGACGCCGTGCGGTTGGTGTCCAGCTTCGTGCGGCCGGCGCTGGAGCTGTGGCTCAACCAGCACGTCGATTACGGCAGGAAGCTCGCCGAGCTGGCCATCAAGGCCGCGCAGACACGCCAGAAGGCCGGCCAGAAGGTCGAGAAGCGCAAGGGTTCGGGCGTGGCCGTGCTGCCCGGCAAGCTGACCGACTGCGAGAGCAAGGACATCGCCCACAACGAGGTGTTCCTGGTCGAGGGCGATTCGGCCGGCGGCAGCGCCAAGATGGGCCGCGACAAGGAAAGCCAGGCCATCCTGCCGCTGCGCGGCAAGGTGCTCAACACCTGGGAAGTGGAGCGCGACCGCCTCTTCGCCAACACCGAAATCCATGACATCTCGGTCGCGATCGGCATCGATCCGCACGGCCCCGAGGACACGCCCGACATGTCGGGCCTGCGCTACGGCAAGGTCTGCATCCTGAGCGATGCCGACGTCGACGGCTCGCACATCCAGGTGCTGCTCCTGACGCTGTTCTTCCGCCATTTCCCGAAACTGATCGAAACCGGTCACGTGTATGTCGCCAAGCCGCCGCTCTTCCGCGTCGACGCGCCGGCGCGCGGCAAGAAGCCGGCCTCAAAGGTCTACGCGCTCGACGAGGGCGAACTGGTCGCCATCCTCGACAAGCTGCGCAAGGACGGCGTGCGCGAAGGCGCCTGGAGCATCAGCCGCTTCAAGGGCCTGGGCGAAATGAGCGCCGAGCAGCTGTGGGAGACGACCCTCAACCCCGACACGCGGCGACTGCTGCAGGTGCGCCTGGGCCGCTTCGACGTCTCGGGCACGCAGGGCGAGATCACCAAGCTGATGGGCAAGGGCGAGGCCGCGGCGCGACGCGAGTTGATGGAGCTGCGGGCCGACGATGTCGAGGTCGATGTTTGAGCGCGTGACGCAGTAGGCGTTCGCGCCGAAAATGCGTCTCTGACCCCCATGCGCACCCTTGGCCGTTTCCTCCCATTGCTGCTGGCCCTGCTGCTGTCGATGACGCAGCCGCTCGCGCACGCGGCCGACATCTTTGGCTACGTCGACGAGCGGGGCGTCGCGCATTTCGCGCCCGAAAAGCTCGACGAGCGCTACCAGCTGTTCTTCCGCGGCGGCCAGAGCTTCGACACGGCGGACGGCATCGGTCCGCTTTTGCGCGGACGCGCCGGCAAGGTCGACGGCAAGGTGCCGCGCGCCTCGCAGACCCTGCTCGCGCTGTTCGAGGCCTCGCCCAGCTACAAGCCCGCGCAGGGAGCGTTGCGCGAAGCCGCCAGGCGCCATGCGATCGACTACGAACTGCTGCAGGCCCTGATCGCCACCGAGTCGGGCTTCGATGCGCAGGCCGTGTCGCCCAAGGGCGCGCTCGGCCTCATGCAATTGATGCCGGCCACCGCGCAGCGCTACGGCGTGCAGGCCGACAAGCGCGGCTCGCTCGAGAAGAAGCTGTTCGACCCGCGCATCAACATCGCTGCCGGCTCGCGCTACCTGAGCGACCTGATCGAGATGTTCCCCGGCGACATCGAGCTCGCGCTTGCGGCCTACAACGCGGGCGAGGGCGCGGTGCAGCGCGCCGGCAACAAGATACCGAACTACCGCGAGACGCAGAACTACGTGAAAACGGTGCTGCAGCTCTACGCCTATCTCAAGCCTTCGGCGGCCGCAGGCCGCGGCGGCAAGGCGCCGGGGCGCGTGCGCATGGAACTTGCGCCGCCGCGCGGCGGTGCGCTGGGCCGCGGCAACATGCCGCCGGATTCGCGGGGCGTGCCCGCGATGCCTTCGCTGCCCGAGCCGCCGCAGGGGCTGCGGCTCGATCCCGCCCTGTCCTGAAGCTCGATGCAGCGCCGAAACTTCGTTCTCGCCACCGCGCTGGCCGCCACGACCGGTGCGGCGCGCGCGCAGCACCATCTGCCCGTGGCCCCGTCCTCGGCCGAACCCTACGCCAGGCTGCAGGGCGGCGTGCCGCACCACATGACGCCGGAGCAAGAGGCACAGCGCGTCACCGACAGCCCGGCGCCGGCCGGCGCGCCGGGCCGCTGGGTGCCGCGCGCGGCCCTGCCGATCCCGCGCAGCGAGATGGCCTGGGCCACGGCCGCGCAAGGCCGCATGCACGTGGTCGGGGGCTACGGCGAAGGCGCGGTCAACCGCGACTACCACCACATCTACGATCCGGCCGCCGACCGCTGGCTCGACGGCGCGCCGCTGCCGCGCGGCGCCAACCACGTCGCGGTGGCGGCCGAGGGCGGGCGCGTCTATGCCCTCGGCGGCTTCGTCGAGCAGAACCGGCGCTCGGACGCCAACGCCTACGTCTATGAGATCGCGGCCAACCGCTGGACCGCCATCGCGCCGCTGCCGCGCCCGCGAGGCGCCGCGGCCGCTGTGGTGCAGGGTGGCGCCATCCACCTGATCGGCGGCGCGTCCGAGCCCGCGGCCGAACGCGCCAGCGTGGGCTGGCACGAGGTCTACGACCCCCAGGCCGACCGCTGGTCCTCGCGCAAACCGCTGCCCGGCGCGCGCGACCATGTGGGCTGCATTGCGCACAACGGCCAGATCCACGTGATCGGCGGGCGCTTCAACACCTTCGAATACAACACCGAACTGCACCACGTCTATCTGCCGGCGCGCGACACCTGGGAGTTGCGCGCGCCGCTGCCCACCGCGCGCTCGGGCCATGGCCTGGTGGTCTATCGCGGCCGCCTCTATGCCATGGGCGGCGAGGGCGGCTTCCTGGCCGGCGGCGTGCCGCGCCTGGCCAGGGTCTTCGGCCAGATGGAAAGCTACGATCCGGTGGCCGACAGCTGGCAGCGCCATGCGCCCATGCCCACGCCGCGCCATGCGGTGGGCGCGGCCGTGATCGGCGACTGGATCTACGTCGCGGGCGGCGGCGCGGTGCTGGGCGGCAGCGTGCAATCGGCGGTGCACGAGGCATTCACACTGGGCTGAGCGCGCTCGCGCGCGACGGCCTGCAACTCTTTTTTCTTCTCTCTTTTCTTCATGGACTCCCAACCCCCGCTCGATCTCCTAGGCCCTGCCGACGAAGGCGACAACGCCCTCACGCTGGCCGACTACGCGCAGACCGCCTACCTCGAATACGCGCTCAGCGTGGTCAAGGGCCGCGCGCTGCCCGACGTCAGCGACGGCCAGAAGCCGGTGCAGCGGCGCATTCTTTATTCGATGTCGCGCATGGGCCTGGGCTTCGGCGGCGCCAACGGCACTGTCGGTGCCAAGCCGGTCAAGAGCGCGCGCGTGGTCGGCGACGTGCTGGGCCGCTTCCATCCGCACAGCGACCAGGCCGCCTACGACGCGCTGGTGCGCATGGCGCAGGATTTCTCGCAGCGCTATCCGCTGGTCGACGGCCAGGGCAACTTCGGCAGCCGCGACGGCGACGGCGCCGCGGCGATGCGCTACACGGAGGCGCGGCTGGCGCGCATCACCAGCCTGCTGCTCGACGAGATCGACGAGGGCACGGTCGATTTCATCCCCAACTACGACGGCTCGACCGAGGAGCCGCGACTGCTGCCCGCGCGGCTGCCCTTCACGCTGCTCAACGGCGCGAGCGGCATCGCGGTCGGCCTGGCCACCGAGATCCCGAGCCACAACCTGCGCGAGATCGCAGACGCCTGCGTGGCGCTGATCAAGTCGAACGGCAAGCTCAGCGAGGAAGAGCTGTTCGCGCTGGTGCCCGGCCCCGACTATCCGGGCGGCGCGCAGATCATCAGCGGCGCGGCCGACATCGCCGAGGCCTATCGCACCGGCCGCGGCTCGCTCAAGGTGCGCGCGCGCTGGAAGATCGAGGAGCTCGCACGCGGCCAGTGGCAGCTGGTGGTCAACGAGTTGCCGCCGGGCGTGAGTACGCAGAAGGTGCTGGAAGAGATCGAGGAGCTCACCAATCCCAAGATCCGTGCCGGCAAGAAGGCGCTCACGGCCGAGCAGACGCAGCTGAAGGCGGCCGTGCTCTCGGTGCTCGACGTGGTGCGCGACGAGTCGAGCAAGGATGCGGCCGTGCGCCTGGTGTTCGAGCCCAAGACCTCGCGCATCAGCCAGGAGGAGTTCATCACCACGCTGCTGGCGCAGACCTCGCTCGAAAGCTCCTCGCCGATCAATCTCACGATGGTCGGCATCGACGGCAAGCCGACGCAGAAGTCGCTGCGCCAGATGCTCAACGAGTGGATCGCCTTCCGCGAGATCACGGTCGAGAAGCGCTCGCGCCATCGCCTGGGCAAGGTGCAGGACCGCATCCACATCCTCGAAGGCCGGCAGCTGGTGCTGCTCAACATCGACGAGGTGATCGCGATCATCCGTGCGGCCGAGGATCCGAAAGCGGCGCTGATCGCGCGCTTCGATTTGAGCGAGCGGCAGGCCGAGGACATCCTCGAGATCCGCCTGCGCCAATTGGCGCGGCTGGAGGCCATCAAGATCGAGCAGGAGCTCAAGGGTCTGCGCGAGGAGCAGAAGAAGCTCGAGGACATCCTCGCGAGCCCGGCGGCGCTGCGCCGCCTGCTGGTGAAGGAGATCGAACAGGACGCGAAGAGCTTCGAGGACCCGCGCCGCACGCTGATCCAGGCCGAGAAGCGCGCCGTCGCCGAAGTGCGCGTGGTCGACGAGCCGGTGACGGTGATCGTCTCTCAGAAGGGCTGGGTCCGCACGCAGAAGGGCTGGGCCAGCGAGCGCGCCGCGGGTGCGGCCGCACCCGAGTACAGCTTCAAGTCCGGCGATGCGCTCTACGGCGCCTTCGAGTGCCGTTCGGTCGACACCTTGCTGGTCTTCGGCACCGCCAAGGACAAGACCGTGCGCGTCTACACCGTGCCCGTGGCCTCGCTGCCGGGCGGGCGCGGCGACGGCCAGCCGGTCACGACGCTGATCGATCTCGACAGCGGCACGCACGTGGCGCACTACTTCGCGGGACCGCCCGGGGCGGCGCTGTTGCTCGCCAACACGGGCGGCTACGGCTTCATCGCCTCGGTCGAGAACATGATGTCGCGCCAGCGCGGCGGCAAGGCCTTCGTCGACGTGGGCGAGGGCGAGCAGCTCACCCGGCCCTCGCTGGTCGGCGGCGCGAGCGGTGCCGAGCCGATGCCGCCGGCGACGCACGTGGCCTGCGCCTCGACGGGCGGACGCATCCTGACCTTCGAGATCCTCGAGATGAAGGCGCTGCCCAAGGGCGGCCGCGGGCTCATGCTGATCGACCTCGACGCCAAGGACACGCTCGCCGGCGCCGCGGCCTACACGCGCAGCGTGAAGATCGAAGGTATCGGCCGCGGCGGCAAGGAACGCGAGGAGACGCTGGAGATCCGCACGCTCAACAACGCTCGCGCCAGCCGCGCGCGCAAGGGCAAGGCGGCCGATCTCGGCTTCAAGCCGACGAGCATCGTGCGGGTGCTCTGAGCATGGAATTCGGCGCCCTCGGCATCTTCGTTCTCGTCATCAGCTGCGCCTGCAGCTTCCTGCTCGCGCGCTGGCTCGGCAAGCGCCGGCGCGATGCGCGCCGGGAGCGGGAGCGGCGCGCGGCGGAGGCGGGCCAGAGCCGGCAGGTGCGGCGCGCGAGAGAGCGGGCCAATAACCGTTCGGGCTGAGCTTGTCGATGCCTGGTACCGGCTTCGACCTTCGACCGGCTCAGGACAGGCCAAGCTCAGCACGAACGGTTTGGGATGGGGCCTACCTCAGGCTTTCCCACCAGCGCACGTTCGTGCGCGGCCGTCCCACCGTCAGCACCTCGCCGATCTCCGGCGTCGCAAGCTCGATCTTCTTCGCCTGCGAGAGGTCGGCAATGCGGTCCAGCGGGTCGCGCCAGGTGTGGAAGGCCAGGTCGAAGGTGCTGTTGTGCACCACGTAGAGCATCTTGCCGCGCAGGTCCTGGAAGGCCTGCACGCTCTGTTCGGGCGTCATGTGCACCGAAGGCCAGTAGCTGTCGTAGGCGCCGTTTTCCATCAAGGCCAGGTCGAAGCCGCCGAAGCGCTCGCCGATCTGCCTGAAGCCGGGGAAGTAGCCCGAGTCGCCGCTGTAGAAGATGCGCTCGCCGCCGCTCTGGATGACCCAGGAGGCCCACAGCGTCTTGTTGCGGTCGTTCAGCGTGCGGCCCGAGAAATGCTGCGCCGGCGTCGCCGTGAGGCCGACGCCGTCGTGCTCCGCGGCCTGCCACCAGTCGAACTCGGCCACGCGCTCGGCCGGCACGCCCATCTCGATCACGCGAGCGCGCACGCCCAGCGGCACGAAATAGCGCTGCACGCGCTGCGCCAGGTACTCGATGGTCGCCACGTCGAGGTGGTCGTAGTGGTCGTGCGAGAGGATCAGCCCCTCGATCGGCGGCAGCTGCTCGAGCGTGAGCGGCGGCTGGTGGAAGCGCCGGGGCCCGATCCACTGGAAGGGCGAACTGCGCTCGCTGAACACCGGGTCGATCAGCCAGTACTTGCCGCGCAGCTTGAGCAGGTGGGAGGAGTGGCCGAGGCGGATCACATGGGTGCCCTGCGGATCCAGGGCGTCGAGTTGCGCGGTGGTGACGGCGCGCACTGGAATCGGGTCGACCGGCACGGTGCCGTTCTTGGTGCCCGCGATGAAGCGCGACCAGATCTTCCACGGGCTCGCGGAGGGCAGGGCCTGCGGATTCGGCGGATTCTGAAAGCTGCAGCCATTGAACTGCGGCGATGCCGCATAGGGCGTTTCGCAGGCGCCGGTGGAGGTGCTGGCGCAAGCGGCCATGAGGCCGCAGGCCGCGGCCAGGAGAAGGCTTCTGCAGAGGGTGTCGGCTGTCATCGCCGCGAGCTTAACCAAATGACTTGCATTCCGGCATAGACCATTTGCGGCATTGATACCCCTCGCCAAGCGTGAAATATTCCACGCGGAACGACGAGGAGCCGCATGGACGACACCATCCAAGAGCTGGTGGCAACGCGCCGCAAGGCGCTGGCGGGCGTCGACGACGGCCGCAGGCCCTGGGGCCTGGCCCTGTCGGGCGGCGGCATCCGCAGCGCCACCTTCTGCCTGGGACTGATGAAGGCGCTGGCCGCGCGCCGGCAACTGCTCAAGTTCGACCTGGTCTCGACCGTCTCGGGCGGCGGCTACATCGGCGCCACCCTGGGCCGGCTCTGTACCGAAGCGAAATCGGCCGACGAGGTGCGCGACATCGAGCGTGCGCTCGGCGACGTCGATCGCGCGCGCTTTGGCTGGTGGCTGCGCAGCAACGGCCGCTACCTCATTCCGGGCGGGCTGCGCGACACGCTGTTCGCCAGCGCGCTCTACCTGCGCAACCTGCTGGGCACGCATATCGAGATCGCGATCGCCGCGGGCCTGATCGGCATGGTGCTGGCCGCCATCAACCTGCTGCTGTGGGACACGGTGTTCCGTGCCGTGGACCTCAACAGCCTGCCCTCGGACGCGCAGGCCGGCGTGACCGATCTCGCAAGCGTGCAGTCGGTGCGCCTGCTGGTGCAATGGTCGACGCAGTGGCCCACGCTGTGGTTCACGCTGGTCGGTCCCTTCATCGCATCGGTGGTGCTGGCCTGCGCCTACTGGTCGGTGCGCGACAAGCCGTCCACCTCGTCGGTGCTGCTGCAGGTGGCGATGTGGTGCGCGCTCGGCGCCGGCGCCTGCTGGATCGGGCCGCGGCTGGTGCGGCACTACAGCGGGCCGCTCTGGCTCGCGCCCACCTTCGTGGCCTTCGCGCTGTGCTGGGTGGTCGCGCTGCTGTGGGTGCTGTGGCGCAGCAGCAAGCGCACGCCGGCGCAGCTGCGCAACGAGCTGACGGAGGGGCTCGCCGCGGTGATCAACTCGGCATTGCTGATCGTGATGCTGGGCCTGCTCGACCGCAGCGCCTGGTGGCTCGCGGCCGAAACCCAGCGGGAGCGTGCTTCCTACGGCGCGGCGCTGCTGATCGTGGCAGCGGCGCTGCGCGGCGTGCTGCCGATGCTGTTGTCGCAGAAGCGCCAGGCGCCCGGCATCGGCAAGACGCTGATGCTGACGCTCGCCAGCCTGTTCGGCCTGCTGCTGGCCTTCTGCCTCGCGGCCTGGTGGGTCGGCGTGGTCTATTCGGTGGTGCTGCTGCCGGTGTTCACGCCCGAGGGGCTGGACTTCTCGCGCGGCTGGGTCTGGCTCGGCACCATCGCCGTGATCGTCGGCAGCTATGCGCTGGTCACCGGACGCAACTTCGGCTTTCTCAACGTCTCCTCGCTGCACATGTTCTACAAGGCGCGCATCGTGCGCGGCTACCTCGGTGCCGCCAACGCCAAGCGCCTGGGCGCCAGCCCGACGGACGCGGTCTCGGGCCTCGAGCCGCCGCGGGTGCCGGTCGGCGAGGTCGATGCGCGCGACGACATCTCGCAGCTTCGCTATGCGCCGCACCTGCATGGCGGACCGGTGCACCTGGCCAACGTCTGCATCAACCAGACGCACGACCCCAAGCAGCGCCTGTTCAACCGCGACCGCAAGAGCCAGCCGCTCACGATCGGCCCGCTGGGCTGGATGCAGGCCGGCGGCGCCAACTGGGCGCAGGCGCATGGCGACGGCGCGCTCACGCTTGGCGCATGGACGGCGATCTCGGGCGCGGCCTTCGCGCCCGGGCTCGGCCGGCTCACCAAGCGCGGCATCGCGGCGCTGTCGGTGTTCGCGGGCCTCAGGCTCGGCTACTGGTGGAACAGCGCCGAAGCCGGCATCGTGCAGCGCGGCGCCGCCGTGCATGCCAGCCCGCTCCTGATGAAGACGCGCTTCATGCTGCTCGAATGCTTCGGCGCCTTTCCCGGCAGCAGCTCGGCCAACTGGTACCTGAGCGACGGCGGCCATTTCGAGAACACTGGCGCCTACGCGCTGCTGCGGCAGCAGGCCTCGCTGATCGTGATCGCGGATTGCGGCGCCGATCCGGAGTACCGCTTCTGCGACCTCGAGATCCTGATTCGGCGCGCCCGCATCGACCTCGACGCCGAGATCACCTTCATGAAGCCGCGGCCCGGCGCCGACTGGGCGCACCTGGGCGCCTTCGGCTCGCTCAACGATCTTGCCTCGCCCCACAGCCAGGCCTGCCTGGCGCTGGCGCAGGTGCGCTATGCGAGCGGCGCGACGGGGCAGATCGTACTGGTCAAGCCCAACGTCTCGGCGGCGCTGCCGGTCGACCTGGTGAATTTCAAGGCTGCCAATCCGCTCTTTCCGCAGCAGCCGACCACCGACCAGTTCTTCGACGAGGCCCAATGGGAGAGCTACTTCCGGCTCGGCGCCGAGATCGGCTCGCGCCTCGAAGGCGAGATGCTCGACCAGGTGGCGATGGGCGCGCCCGGGCTCTTCGTGCCCGACGACGGCCAGGCGCAGCCGGCGGCGCGTGCGGCTGACGCCGACAGCGACGACAACGACGGCGCCGCCGCACCCACGGCCGGCGCGATGAGCCGGCTGCAGGCCCGCGTGATGAAGGCCGGCGCCGTGACCGCATCGGTCGGGCTCGGCACGGCCGCCACCTTCGGCGTCGCGGCCTGGCAGGGCATCGACAGCTGGCGCGTGCAGCGTGCCGAGACGCAGAAGGCCGAGAACAGCGCGTTCAAGGACCTCACCGAACTCTGGGCCCGCCTGCGCGCCGGCGCCACCACGACCAGCGAAGCGCCGGCGCTGCTGGCCGCCGAGCTGCTGCGCACCGGCGATCTGCTGTGCCGCGACGGCAGCGAGAACTTCATGGCGAAGTTCCGGCTCTCGGTGCGCATCGTCGACGATGCCAAACAGGCCTGCACCAACGAAGCGCCCGAGCAGCGCACGCCGGCCTGCGCGCGTCTGCTCGACCCCGGCAACGGCATCGACTGCCTGCAGCCGACGCAGGCGCCGGCGTGCGCGCCGCGCTACTGGGCGCGCGACTACTCCGGGCAGACGGGTTCCAAGCAGAACTGCAGCGGCACCTTGCCTGAGCCCTGGCCGGTGGTGGTGTGGCTGCGCGATAGGCTCACCGGGCCGCCCGACGTGCAGGTCGCCGCCGCGCCGCCGCCAGTCGTGCAGGGGGCGCAGCCGCCCTACATGCCGCGGCCAGCCCAGAACGGCGAAGCGCCGGCGAACGGCTCGCCTCCCGCGCCCGCCGCAGTCGCGCCGCCGCCCGCCGGCGTGTGCAACGACACCGTGGTCTACATCCAGACCTACGGCTCCGCGCTGCGCGACAAGGCCCGCGCGTGGCGCGGACCCTGGCGCGCGCTGGGCGCTTCGGTGCCGCCGATGGAGGACGTGCTCAGCACCTCGCGCCGGGCCGGACGCTCGCCGCCCACCGGCCATCCCGAGCCCAGCGTGATCATCCGCGACGAGACGGCGCGCGCCTGCGCGCAGGCCCTGGTCCAGACCGCCGCCTCGCCGACCGGCCAGCCCTGGGTCATCAAGCTGCTGCCGCGCTCGATCAAGGCGGCGCCCGGCGCGATCGAGGTGTGGCTGCCGCGGAGCAAGGACGCGTCGGCGGGCTGATGAAACCCGTCGTGCAGCGGAACATTCGCTCCGAGCTTAGGGCCTGTTAACAGGCCCTTCTAGTCCGACCCCGGCCGCCAGACCCGCATCAGCACCGCCAGCTTGGTGCGGAAGGTATGGCGCTCGTCCGAGAGCGCATCCAGAAAGTCCGACAGCCGCTTCGACTTGACCATGGTGTAGACCGTGAGGCAGGTGGTCAGCACGCCCACCACGGCAAACCACACCAGCTTGCGCGCCAGCGGCGCCTCGGCCTCGGCCAGCAGGTTCATGCCGAGGAAGCCGGTGGTGATGGTGCCGATCAGGCCGAACAGCGTGACCACCGTGAGCCGCACCACCGTGTTGGCCTGGCGGCGCAGGCTGTCGGCGTCGAGATACGTGTTCATGTCGGCGATGCGCACCTTGACCTCCTCGTAGAGCGGATCGAGCCCGAGGTGCGTGGTGCACAGGTGCGACAGCGCGCGCACCTGCGCCTGTTCCGAGATCTCGTGGAACCAGTAGCGGTGCGTGAAGCGAAGAAAGCCCTCGAAGCTACTGCGGATCGCGCGCTTGAAACGCTTGACGCTGGCCACGTCGTGTATGTTGAGCATGCGCAGCGCCTCGACCAGGCGATCGGAGAACATCAGCAGCGCGGCCTTCTGGAAATGCGCGATCAGGAACAGCAGGAAGTGCTGGTGCCGGAACTGCGCCAGCACGCCGCGGTCGCGGCAGCAGAAGAATTCGGAGTGCGCGTCGCCGACCACGATGAGCGCGCGGCCGTTGCACATGTAGCGCGTGTTGGGCGCGGCGCCGGCATCGACCCAGAAGCGGTCGTAGCAGTATTTCTGCTCGAAGTCGGCCACGTGCTCTTCGGCATAAGGCAGGGGGCCGGCGCCGCCGACCGCAGGCTCGGCCGCGCCCGTGACCAGGGCCAGGCGGACGAAGTCGTTGCGCGAGAGCCGGCGCGGGTCGTCGAGCGAGAGGTAGGCCATCACCGGCATGCGGTAGTACTCGAGCTGGCGGAAGCGCAGCTCGCCCGGCTGCTCCGAATGGTCGCTCACCAGCGGCTGCATCAGCCAGGCCCAGTGCGCAGCAATGCGCGGCGCGCGGTGCTCGGCCACGTGCGAGAGAAAGGCCTCGCGGTTCTGCACGTCGGAACTCGAAAGCACGCTGCCGTCGCTGCCCAGCCACTCGACGCTATGCATGCAATGCAGCGCAGCGCCCTGGGCATCCCAGCCGCCGGGATAGGCGCGGCCGAAGCGGTAGAGGATTTCCTGCGCCAGCGGCAGGCTCAGGTCGTCGGCGCCGACCTCCATGTTGAGCAGCACCACGTCGACGTCGTAGAAGAAGTACAGGTCGACATGCACCACCTGCAGCACGACGGGCGCATCGCCGGGCCGGGCCACCACGCGCACGGCGGCGATGTCGCGCCGGCGGAAAATGCGCATCGGCGAGTCGCCGCCGTCGGGGCCCCCGGACTGGCGCCGCGCGCGGCCTTCGCCGTAGAGGAAGCGCTGCACGTAGGGCAGGAAGCTCACGAACTCGTTGTAGTGGCGCTCGTGGAAGCGCTCGCTGTCGCCCGTGTACTCGTCGATCTCCTCGCGCCAGGGAGAAGCGTCGCCGAGCTCGTGCAGCACGTCCCAGGGGCTGCGGTGCGCGTGGCGGGGCTGCGTCGTCGGCATCAGCCGCAGGGGCCACAACAGGGCCTGGCGCAGATGGCGCACGGTGGGCGCGGCGCCCGCACTTTCGCCCCGTGTCGCGGTGTCCGGCAGGGTGGTGGTCAGCATCGTGCGAGTGTAGGCAGAAGGCCGACTAGGGGAAATCCCTGATGTGGTGCTGAAACCGGTTTCATACACTTCGTTCCCTCGTATCGAAGTCTTGTCTCCAGAGCGGGATGCACCATCCCGAACTTGTCTCCCCCGTGAACTACCAATTCCAGTTCGACGCTGTCTTTGCCGCGTGGCCGCTGCTCTTGAAAGGCACCTGGATCACCATCCAGCTCTCGCTCGTCGCCACGCTGCTGGGTCTGGTGGTGGCCATCTTCTGCGCCTGGGGCAAGACCTCGGGGCCGGGCTGGCTGCGCTTCATCGTGAACGCGTACATCGAGGTGATCCGCAACACGCCCTTCCTGGTGCAGCTGTTCTTCTTTTTCTTCGCGCTGCCGGCCATCGGGCTGCGCTGGTCGCCCTACACGGCCGCGCTCACCGCGATGGTGGTCAACCTCGGCGCCTATGCGGCCGAGATCGTCCGCGCCGGCATCGAGTCGATTCCCAAGGGCCAGATCGAGGCGGGCAGGGCGCTCAACCTCAAGCCCTGGGAAATCTTCCGCTTCGTCATCATCAAGCCGGCGCTCAAGGCC
Source organism: Variovorax sp. LjRoot175 (assembly GCF_964253805.1). Classification (NCBI taxonomy): domain Bacteria; kingdom Pseudomonadati; phylum Pseudomonadota; class Betaproteobacteria; order Burkholderiales; family Comamonadaceae; genus Variovorax; species Variovorax sp. LjRoot175. The sequence goes on from NZ_CAXURY020000001.1 coordinate 2,087,276, forward strand.
ATCTACCCTGCGCTCACCAGCCAGTTCATTTTGCTGATGCTGAGCTCGGCGGTGGTGTCGGTGATCTCGGCCGACGACCTGACCTCGGTCGCCGCCAACCTGCAGTCGCAGACCTTCCGCAGCTTCGAGATCTACATCGTGGTCGCCGCCATCTACCTGGCGCTGGCGCTCGCGTTCTCGGCGCTGTTCAAGCTGATTTACCGGCGCACCCTCAACTATCCGGATCGGCGCTGACCACCATGCGTACCTTCGGTTATCCAGAGTTCCTGTTCATCCTTGAAGCGGCCAAGTGGACGCTGGCGCTGTCGCTGATCGCCTTCGTAGGCGGCGCCATCCTCGGGCTCGTGATCGCGCTGGCCCGCACCTCGGACAGCAAGACCGCGCGTCTTCTTTCCACCGGCTTCATCCAGATCTTCCAGGGCACGCCGCTGTTGCTGCAGCTCTTCCTGATCTTCTTCGGCGCGCCGGTGCTCGGCTTCGATATCAACCCGTGGATCGCGGCCGGCGTGGCGCTCGTCCTCAACAGCGCGGCCTTCCTCGGCGAGATCTGGCGCGGCTGCATCGAGGCCATTCCGCGCGGCCAGTGGGAGGCAGCACAGGCGCTCAACCTCGGCTACGCGAGCCGCATGCGCGACGTGGTGCTGCCGCAGGCCTTCAAGATCGCGTTGCCGCCGACCGTGGGCTACGTGGTGCAGATCATCAAGGGCACTTCGCTGGCCGCGATCATCGGCTTCACCGAGATCACGCGCGCCGGCCAGATCATCAACAACGCGACCTTCCAGCCGCTCTACGTGTTCACGACAGTGGCGGCGATCTACTTCGTCATCTGCTGGCCGCTGTCGCTGGCGGCCGCGCGCATGGAACGCCGGCGCGCCCGGGCGCTCGCGCGCTGAGCTTGTTTCTCTTTTCGTTTCTGTCCTCAACCCAGGAGACTTCGACATGACCTTCTTCACCACCCGCCGTGCGGCCGTCGCAGCGCTCGGCCTCGGCGCCGCACTGACCGCCTTCGCACCCTTCGCATCGGCCCAGACCATGGCCGACACCAAGAAGAAGGGCGAGATCACGATCGGCATGCTGGTCGACTTCCCGCCCTACGGCACGACCAATGCCAAGAACGAACCCGACGGCTACGACGCCGACGTCGCCAAGCTGCTGGCCAAAGACTGGGGCGTGAAAGCCAACATCGTGCCGGTCACCGGCCCGAACCGCATTCCCTTCCTGCTCACCAACAAGGTCGACCTGCTGGTCGCCTCGCTGGCCGTGACGCCCGAACGTGCCAAGCAGGTGCAGTTCTCGCAGCCCTACGCGGCCGCGACCATCGTGCTCTACGGCAAGACCGGCGCCAACATCAAGAGCGCGGCCGACCTGAAGGGCCAGCGCGTGGGCGTGGCCCGCGCCAGCACGCAGGACGTGGCGGTGACCAAGGCCGCGCCCGAAGGCACCGAGATCCGCCGCTTCGACGACGACGCCTCGGCCATGCAGGCGCTGATGTCGGGCCAGGTCGATGCGATCGGCTGCTCCGTCACGGTGGCGGCGCAGATCGCCAAGCGGGTGCCGCCCAAGACCTTCGAAAACAAGTTCACGCTGGTGCAGCAGGCCATGGCGGTGGCGATGCGCCCGGGCCAGGACGACCTGCTGAAGAACGTGAACGAGTTCGTGCAGAAGAACACGGCCAACGGCGAGCTCAACAAGCTTTACAACAAGTGGCTCCAGACCGATCTGCCGAAATTGAACTAAGCCCCATGACGGACGCAGTCACGACCCACGCCGGCACGGATTCGATCATCCGGCTCGAGGCGGTGAACAAGTGGTACGGCACTTTCCAGGTGCTGACCGACATCGATCTCTCGGTGCGCACCGGCGAACGCATCGTGATCTGCGGGCCATCGGGTTCGGGCAAGTCGACGTTGATCCGCTGCATCAACCGGCTAGAGACGGTGCAGAAGGGCGAGATCGTGGTCGACGGCATCGAGCTCACCGCCGGCGGCAAGAACGTCGACGCGGTGCGCGCCGAGGTCGGCATGGTGTTCCAGCAGTTCAACCTGTTCCCGCACCTCACGATCCTGCAGAACTGCACGCTGGCGCCGATGCGCTCGCGCGGCATGAGCAAGGAAGAGGCCGAGGAGGTGGCGATGAAGTACCTCACGCGCGTGCGCATTCCCGAGCAGGCGCACAAGTACCCGAGCCAGCTGTCCGGCGGCCAGCAGCAGCGCGTGGCGATCGCGCGTGCGCTGTGCATGTCGCCCAAGATCATGCTGTTCGACGAGCCCACTTCGGCGCTGGATCCCGAGATGGTCAAGGAGGTGCTCGACACCATGATCGGCCTGGCCGAGGACGGCATGACCATGCTGTGCGTCACGCACGAGATGGGCTTTGCGCGCAGCGTGGCCGACCGCGTGATCTTCATGGCCGACGGCAAGATCGTCGAACAGGCGCCGCCGGGCGAGTTCTTCGGCAGCCCGAAGCACGAGAAGACGCGCCAATTCCTCGGCCAAATTCTCAGCTCGCATCAAGCACACTGAGCGATGCCTCAAGTACTGATCTCTCTGTCGTCCTTCGGCGCGGCCGAGGTGGGGCGGCACGGCCAGCTGTGGTGTGCGCAACTGGCCATGGCGGCCGGCGCCGACAGCGTCGAGGTGCGCGGCGAATTGCTGCGCGATCCTGCGGCCGAACTGCCTGCGCTCGCGGGCCTTGCTTCGGTCTACTCCAGTCCCGAAGGTCTCTGGGCCGAGGGTGGCTTGCTCGACAGCGCTGCACTCGCGCGCGGCCTCGCCGCCGCGACCATGCTGGGCGCGCGCCGGCTCAAGATGGCCATCGGCGACTTTCGCGCGTCCTCGCACGGCGCGCTGGCCGGCCTGCGCTCGCGGCTTGCCGAGACGCCGATCGAACTCGTGATCGAGAACGACCAGACCGTGTCGGCCGGCACGCTGCCCGCGCTGCAAAGCTTCTTCGATGCGGCCGACCATGCCGGGCTCGATCTCGGCATGACCTTCGACATAGGCAACTGGCACTGGATCGGCGAATGCCCGCTGCAGGCGGCCCAGGCGCTGGCCCCGCGCGTGCGCTACGTGCATTGCAAGGGGGTTCAGCGCCTGCCGGCCAAATGGGTCGCGGTGCCGCTGGCCGAATCCGCCGCGCCCTGGCGCGCCGTGCTGCGCGCCTTGCCGGCCGAGGTGCCGCACGCAATCGAATACCCTCTGATCGGCGACGATTTGCTCGCCATCACGCGCGACCAGATTGCGCATATCCGAGCATTGCGAACATGACAAACCCTGCCTTCGACGTCGCGCTCTTCGGCGAGGCCATGCTCTTGCTGGTGGCCGACCAGCCTGGCCCGATCGAGAACGCCACCGCCTTCCACAAGCGCACGGCCGGTGCCGAAACCAATGTCGCGATCGGCCTCGCGCGTTTGGGCCTCAAGGTCGGCTGGGCCAGCCGGCTCGGCACCGATTCGATGGGCCGCGCGCTGCTCGCCACCATGCAGGGCGAAGGCATCGATTGCTCGCACGTGATCAGCGACCCGACGCAGCGCACCGGCTTCCAGTTCAAGGGCCGCGTGACCGACGGCAGCGACCCGCCGGTGGAATACCACCGCAAGGGTTCGGCCGCGAGCCACATGGGCCCGGCCGATGTTGACGAGGCCTGGCTGCGCTCCGCGCGGCACCTGCATGCGACCGGCGTGTTCGCGGCCATCTCCGACACCAGCCTGCAGGCCGCGATCAAGACCATGGAGGTGATGCGCGCGGCCGGCCGCACGATCTCCTTCGATCCCAACCTGCGGCCCACGCTGTGGGCGTCGACCGAGGTGATGCGGCGTTCGATCAACGACCTCGCGGCCCGCGCCGACTGGGTGCTGCCCGGCGTGGAAGAGGGCCTGCTGCTCACCGGCGAGACGACGCCCGAAGGCGTGGCGCATTTCTATCGCGGGCTCGGCGCGAAGCTGGTGGTGGTCAAGCTCGGCGCCGAGGGCGCCTACTATGACAGCGATGTGGCCGGCACCGGGCGTATCGACGGTTTCCCGGTGGCGCAGGTGATCGATACCGTGGGCGCCGGCGACGGCTTCGCGGTCGGCGTGGTCAGCGCGCTGCTGGAAGGCAGGACGGTGCCCGAGGCGGTGCGCCGCGCTGCCTGGATCGGCGCCCGCGCCGTGCAGGTGCTGGGCGATACCGAAGGCCTGCCGACGCGGGCGCAATTGAACGAAGCGAGGCTGTGATGCGCAAGAAGGTGTTGGTCTTTCGCGAACTGCCTGACGACCAGCTCGCCCGCCTGCAGGCGGTGCACGAGGTCATGGTCGCCAATCCGCGCATCGCGGCCGAGCGCGAGGCCTTCGAGGCCGCGCTGCCGCTGGCCCAGGGGCTGATCGGTTCGAGCTATCCGGTGGACGATGCGCTGCTCGAATGCGCGCCCAAGCTCGAAGTGATCTCCAGCGTTTCGGTCGGCGTCGACAACTACGCGCTGGCTGCCCTGCATGCGCGCGGCATCATGCTGTGCCACACGCCCGGCGTGCTCGACGAGACGGTGGCCGACACCGTGTTCGCGCTGCTGATGGCAACCAGCCGCCGCGTGGTCGAGCTCTCCAACCTCGTGCGCGAGGGCCGCTGGACCGGGAACATCGGCGAGGATCTGTTCGGCTTCGACGTGCACGGCAAGACGCTGGGCCTGCTGGGCTTCGGCCGCATCGGGCAGGCCATCGCGCGCCGTGCCGCTCTGGGCTTCGGCATGCCGGTGCTCTACCACGCGAGGCGCCCGGTCGATCTGGCTGCTCAGTCGCCGGAGCTGCTGGGGCGCGCGATGCACACGCCGCTCGACGATCTGCTGGCGCGCGCCGACTTCGTGGTCGCGATGCTGCCGCTGTCGGACAGCACGCGCGGCATGATCGACGAGCGCGTGTTCGCTCTCATGAAGCCGGGCGCCATCTTCATCAACGGCGGCCGCGGCGCCACCGTGCAGGAACACGCGCTGCTCGCCGCGCTCGACCAGGGCAGCTTGCGCGCCGCCGGCCTCGACGTGTTCGCGACCGAGCCGCTGCCCGTGGATTCGCCGTTCGCCACCCATCCGCGCGTGACGCCGCTGCCGCACATCGGCTCCGCCACGCACGAGACGCGGCATGCGATGGCCGAACTGGCCACCACCAACCTGCTGCAAGCGCTCGCGGGCGAGCGGCCGGCGGCGGTCTACGACACGGCCTTCGCTTGAACGCGCGACCGCCCATGCAGCGCCCGGCCAAAGCAACGATTGCAGACGTCGCCAAGGCGGCGGGCGTCTCCAAGGCCACCGTCTCGCGCTTTCTCAACCACCGCGAGCGCCTGCTGAGCCCCGACATCGCGGCACGCGTCGAGGCCGCGGTGGCCCAGCTGGCTTACACGCCGAGCCCGATGGCGCAGGCCCTGAGCCACGGCCGCTCGCGCCTGATCGGCCTGATCGTGGCTGACATCACCAACCCCTATTCGGTCGCGGTGCTGCGCGGCGCTGAGAAGGCCTGCCAGGACGCCGGCTACCTGGTCATGCTGTTCAACCTCGGCAACGACATCGACCGCGAGCGCGAGGCCATCGATGCGCTCGCGGGCTACCAGGTGGACGGCTTCATCCTCAACACGCTGGGCCGCGGCGCAGGGCTGATCGATGCCGACGCGCTGCATGGCAAGCCCGCGGTGCTGGTGGATCGCCGCCATGCCGGCATGCACACCGACTTCGTGTCGCTGGACAACCCCGCGGCAATGCAGGCCGCCTGCGGCCACCTCGTCGAGGGCGGGTACCGCGAGCTGCTCTACATCACCGAGCCGCTGAAGGGCGTGAGCTCGCGGCGCGAGCGCACCGCCGCTTTTGGCGACTGCATCGCGGCCCACGAGCCGCGCGTCGCGGGCCAGGTGTTCGAGAGCACCGGCGACGACGGCGATGCGCTCGATGCCGCGCTGCGCGCCCTGCACAAGCGAGCCAAGCGCGGGCGGCGTGCGGCAGTGCTGGCCGGCAATGCGGTCGTGACCTTGCGTGTGGCCTCGGCCATGGCGCGCCTGGGCTGGCGCTTCGGCGAGGAACTCGGCTTCGTGGGCTTCGACGATCCAGAATGGGCGCCCTTGATCGGACCGGGCCTCAGCGCCATCGCGCAACCCACCGACGCCATCGGCCGCGCCGCGGCGACCTGCCTGATCGAACGCCTGCGCGGCCTCGAAGGGCCACCGCGGCAGCTGCTGCTGCCTGGCGAGCTGGTTGTGCGAGGTTCGTCGGGTTCGGCCTGACGTTTTCGATTGTTGGCAAAGGGGAAACGGAGAACTTCCCCTGGGGGCCTTTGACGCCGTCGATGCGGCTTCAAACTCACCACCTCGCACTGCAACAAGCCTCGACGCACCGCGCCGCGGCTCCTTCCAAGGCTTCTCCATCCATGAATGCACCCTGCACCTCATGCGCCGATGCGCTGCCCTCCGTCTCTGAAACCACCGAAACCCCCCGTTCCGCCTGGCTCGCGGTCGGCTCCATCGCCGTCGGCACCTTCTCGATGGTCACGACGGAATTCCTGCCGATCGGCTTGCTGACGGACATCGCCGCCGGCATGAACGTCACCGACGGCACGGCCGGCCTTATGGTCACGATGCCGGGCGTGCTGGCCGCCTTCGCCGGGCCGGCGCTGATCGTCGCCTCGGGCCGTCTCGACCGGCGGACCGTGATGATTGCGCTCTCCGTGCTGCTGGTTGCATCCAACCTGCTGGCCGCCTTCGCGCCGAACTTCGCGACCATGCTGGTCGCGCGTTTCCTGCTCGGCCTTTGCATCGGCGGCTTCTGGACCTTTGCGCCGGGCGCCGCCACGCAGTTGGTGCCGGATGTTTCGAAGGCGCGCGCCATGTCGCTCGTGCTGGCAGGCGTTTCGGCGGCCACCGTGTTCGGCGTGCCGGCCGGCGCCTTCATCAGCAACTTCGCTGGCTGGCGTGCGGCCTTCGCGGTGACGGGGCTGCTCGCGGCGGTCGTGCTGGCAGCGCAGATCTGGCTGCTGCCGGCGATGCCGCCGGCGCGCGCCATTCGCCCGCGCGACCTGCTGACGCCGCTCACGCGCCGCATGGCGCAGGTCGGATTGCTGGCGGTGCTGTTCCTGATCGCCGGGCATTTCGCGGCCTACACCTACCTCACGCCGCTGCTGCAGCAGACCTTCGGGCTGGCGCCGGGCGCGGTGACGGCGCTGCTGCTGGTCTATGGCGCGACCGGCTTCATCGGCACCTTCGTCGGCGGCAGCGTGGTGGCGCGCAGCGTGCGCGGCACCACGCTGCTGGCGACGATGCTGCTCGCCGCGGCGCTGCTGCTGTCGACGGTGGCCGGCAGCGGGATCGTGGCCGGCGCAGCCGTGGTGGTCGTCTGGGGTGTGGCCTTCGGTCTGATCCCGGTCTCGCTGACTGCCTGGATGATGGAAGCCGTGCCCGACGCGCAGGAGGCCGGGCAGGCGCTGCTGGTGAGCGGATTCCAGGTCGCCATCGCGTCGGGCGCGCTGATCGGTGGCGTGACGGTCGACGGCTACGGCATCTCGAGCACCATGCTCCTGAGCGCCGCGCTGGTGCTGGTGGCCACGGCCGTGGTCGCCATGCTGGGCCGCGGGCCGCGGCCGGAGGTGCGGTCAGCGGCTTGACGGCGAGGGCGCCGCCTCCCGCGGCGTCACTCGACTTCCGCGATCAGCTCGATTTCGACGCAGGCACCCATCGGGATCTGCGCCACGCCGAAGGCGCTGCGCGCATGCGCGCCTTTCTCGGGGCCGAAGACCTCGGCGAAGAATTCGCTGGCGCCATTGGTCACCAGGTGCTGCTCGGTGAAAGTGCCGACCGAGTTGACCAGGCTCATCACCTTGACGATGCGCTTGACCTTGTTCAGGTCGCCGATGGCGGCCTGCAGCGTGCCGAGCAGGTCGATCGCGATCGCGCGCGCAGCCTGCTTGCCTTCTTCGGTGCCGAGCGTCGCGCCGAGTTGGCCGACCCAGGGCTTGCCGTCCTTCTTGGCGATATGGCCGGAGAGGAACACCAGCTTGCCGGTCTGCACATAGGGCACATAGGCGGCGGCGGGGGCCGAGACCGGTGGCAGCGTGATGCCGAGGCTGGAAAGTTTGTCGTAAACACTCATGAAGGATCCTCGTCTTGTTGGGATTGCGATTGAGATTGAGATTGAGATTGAGATTGTGATTGCGTCGGTGTCTGCGCTTGCGACAGCGCCGCTTGCTGCGCCTCGGCCCGCAGCTCTTCGAGCGGCTGCACCGTGACGCCGACGTCGAGCGTGTGGCGCGCGCCGCCGTGCAGCACGCCGCGCATCGGCGAAACGTCGGAATAGTCGCGGCCGATGGCCAGCGCCACGTAGTCCTCGCCGGGTTGGCGGCCGTTGGTCGGATCGAATTCGGCCCAGTCGCCGGGTCCGTCGGCGCCGGGCAGGTAGACCGAGACCCAGGCATGCGAGGCGTCGGCGCCGACCAGCCGCGGGCGGCCGGGCGGCGGCTGCGTCAACAGGTAGCCGCTCACGTAGCGCGCTGGCAGGCCCAGCGTGCGGAAGCAGGCGATCATGATGTGGGCGAAGTCCTGGCACACGCCATGGCGTTGCGCCAGCGCCTCGATCGCCGGCGTGCTGATCTCGGTGCTCTCGGTGTCGTAGACGAAGTCGCGGTACATGCGCAGCGTGAGGTCCATGGCCGCGTCGAACACCGGACGGCCGGGCGCGAAGCTGGGCCGCGCGTAGGCGGCGAAGTCGTCGTGCCGCGGCACGTAGCGCGAAGCGAAGACGAATTCGGAGGCCGGATCGAAGGGCAGATCCTTGGCGTAGCGGAAGCGCTCGCGCACCTCTTCCCAGGGCAGCTCGAGCGAGGCCGCCGGCGACAGCACCGGCGGGCCGGTCTCGACCACGCTCTCGGCCGTGACCACCAGTTCCTCGTGCGTCGAATCGAGCGCGAAGAAAGCGCGCGTGTTGCCGTAGACGTCGGGCGACTCGCCGCGCTGCGCGGGCTTGGGGCTGATCGCCAGCGCATGGCTCACCAGTCGCTGCGAGCCGGTCGCCAACGGCTTCAGGTGCGCGAGATGCTGCGCGGTCTCGACCGGCGGCGTGTACGCATAACGCGTTTCGTGGGTGACGTGGAGCAACATGATCAGGCACCGACCGAACGCAGCGACTCGGACGTGAGGGTGAAGTAGCGGATGCCGATGGCGTCCGACACATGGTAGGCCGCGGTCTCGCAGTTTTCGAGCACATCCTCGAGCGCGGGATGGCGTCCGTCGAGTCCGGCTTCGCAGAGATGTTCGAGTGTCCACGTGGCCGGATCGGGCAGCTCGTGCGAGAGGGCGGTGAGCTTGCCCGGCGCGCTGCCCGCCAGCCGCGCGATGCGGCCGCGCAGCGTTTGCGTGACCCAGGCCAGCGAACGCGGGTTGTCGCCGTCCTGCACCAGCAGGTCGACCAGGGTCGCGACATCGCGCCGCTGCTGATAGCGCGCGTGGAAGGTGATGGTGCTGTCGAACAGCGCAACCATGGCCTCGAAGCCGCTCATCTCGTGCACCGAACCGATCTCGAGACCGGCCCCCAGCGAACTGGAGAGAAAGCCGAGCCGCTCGATGTGGCGGCCGATCGAGAGCAGCCGCCAGGCGTCGTCGCGCGTCATGCGATCGGTCTGGGCGCCGGTCATTGCGGCGAGCGCGGCGCTGGTCGATTCGAGCATGCGCAGCGCCCCGGCGCTCGCGTAGCTGCCTTCGCCCTTTTCGCCGGCCTGCTCGGCGGAGCGGCGCAGGAATTCGGCTTCGGCGCGCACGATCTGGTTCCAGTTGTCCTGCGACAGCCGCTCGCGCACCGCGGCCGCGGCCTCGCGCACGCAGCGCAGGCTGTAGCCGACGCTGCCGCCCTTTTCGACGTCGCCCAGCTCCGCGATCAATGCGCGTTCGAACACGCGGCGCGACTTCGGGATGGTCGGCACATCGCGCGGCACCAGCGCATTGCGCAGCGCCAGGCGATGCAGCCAGGCCAGGAGCGCCGGCGAGGACTGGTCTTCGCCGCCGAGGAGGTCGAGCGTGAGCCGCGCGAGGCGCACCGCGTTCTCGGCACGCTCGGTGTAGCGGCCGAGCCAGAACATGTTCTCTGCCGCGCGGCTGGTGACCGGCGCACGGTGTCGCGCGAGCGAGGCCGGCGTCGCATGCGACTGCAGCAGCGTGGTGCGGTCGACCTCACCGTGGGTCTGCACCCAGACGTCGGCGCTGCTGCCGCCGCGCTGCATCGAGGCGATCTGCGCATCGGCGCCCGCGAGCCGCGCCAGGCCGCCGGGCAGCACCCGCCACGACTTTGCGCCGTCGCTCACCGCGAACACCCGCAGCAGCACCGAGCGCGGCGCGATGTGGCCGGGGCCGAGGTCCTGGGTCCAGGTCGGCATCTGCGACAGCGGCAGGTAGCTCTGCACCGTGTGCTCGTCGCCCTGGCGCACGATGCGCCCGGCCCATTCGTCGAGCGCGCGGCGTCCCATGCGGCTGCCGAGCACGGCGTCGAAGCTGGTGTGGGAATCGTCGCCGGGGTAGGTGGACTTGATCGCGCAGCTGTCGAGCTGCGGCAGCACCGCTTCCATGGCGGCGCGTTCGCCGCACCACCAGGTGGGCAGGGCCGGCAGCCGCAGCTTCTCGCCGATCAGGCGGCGCGCCAGCGCCGGCAGGAAGCCGAGCAGGGCGGGCGACTCCAGGAAAGCCGAGCCCGGCATGTTGGCCACCAGCACGTTGCCGGCGCGGATCGCCTGCAGCAGGCCCGGCACGCCGAGCGTGGAGTCGGGCCGCAGTTCGAGCGGGTCGAGGTACTGGTCGTCGAGCCGCTTGATCAGCCCGTGCACCGGCCGCAGGCCCTGCAGCGTCTTGAGGTAGAGGCGCTGGTCGCGCACCGTGAGGTCGCTGCCTTCGACCAGCGTGACGCCGAGGTAGCGCGAGAGGTAGGCGTGCTCGAAATAGGTTTCGTTGTAGGGCCCGGGCGTGAGCAGCGCGATGTGCGGCGGCTGGCCGGCGGGGCACATGTGCTGCAGGCCTTCCATCATCGCGTGGTAGGTCGCGGCCAGGCGCTGCACGTGCAGCGCTTCGAAGGCCTGCGGAAACTGGCGCGCGATCGCGAGCCGGTTCTCGAGCAGGTAGCCCAGGCCCGAGGGTGCCTGTGTGCGCTGCGACACCACCCACCAGTTGCCGTCGGGTCCGCGCGCCAGGTCGAAGGCGGCGATGTGCAGCCAGGTGTCGCCGGGCGGCTTGACGCCGTGCATCGCGCGCAGGTAGCCCGGATGGCCGTGCACCAGCGCGGGCGGCAAGAGGCCCTCGGCCAGCAGCTGCTGCGGCCCGTAGACGTCGGCCATCACGCGGTCGAGCAGGCGCGTGCGCTGCAGCACGCCGGCCTCGATCTGGGCCCAGCTCTCGGGCGAGACGATCAGCGGGAAGAGGTCGAGCGACCAAGGGCGCTGCGGGCCGTCGGCATCGGCGTACACGTTGTAGGTGACGCCGTTGTCGCGGATCTGCCGCTCGAGGCTGACCGCGCGCCGCGGCAGGTCGTTGAAGCCGGCGGCGCCCAGCTGCTCGAAGAAATCGGCCCAGGCGGGCGCCAGCGGCGGGCGCTCGCGCGCAGAGGCCTCTTCAGCATGCACCGCGGGTGGCGCGGACGAAGCCTCGTACAGCGGCGCCGGCTGGGAGGGCCCGCCAACGCGCGGGGTCGCGATTGGCGTCGCGGCCCCGCGCAGCTCGTCGAAGTGGCCCGGCGCTGCCGGCGGGGCGAGCGCCGAGGCCAGCTCGGCGGGCGCTTCCAGCGCCTGGGCGTCGAAAAGGGATTCGTTCAGTGGGTCCAAGATGTGCCGATTGTCACATCGGCGTCATCGCGATGGGGCGGTGGGGCGGTGGGGCGGTGGGCGATGAATCCAGGAACACCGCGGAACCGGCTTTGTCGGGCCGCTGGTGTTGCCCCCTGCAAGGGGGTTGGCGAGCGCGACACGAAGTGCGCGAAGCCTGGGGTGGGCTCATCCTCGTCTCAAATCCAACGTGAACGGGAACTCGCGGCTTCCAGCAAGTTCGATCGTCGCCGGTGGCGTGCGCAGCAGGCCGGGGGTATGGCCCATGCGCGAGAAGCGCGAATGGCGCCGGCTTTCGGCCTCGTTGGCGTTGACCGGGAAGCTCTCGTAGCTGAGCCCGCCCGGATGCGCGACGAAGTACTGGCAACCGCCGAGCGAGCGCTTCATCCAGGTGTCGACCAGGTCGAAGGTGAGCGGCGCATGGACGCCGATGCTGGGATGCAGCGCCGAGGGTGGATTCCAGGCCTTGTAGCGGATGCCGGCCACGAATTCGCCGACCGTGCCGGTGGGCTGCAGCGGCAGCACCTGGCCGTTGACGGTGACGACGTGGCGGCTTTCGTTGAGGCCGGTCACGCGCACCTCGATGCGTTCGAGCGAGGAGTCGACATAGCGCACCGTGCCGCCGGCCGAGCCTTCCTCGCCCATCACGTGCCAGGGCTCGAGCGCGTTGCGCAGCGACAGCTCCACGCCCATGGCCTGGACCTGGCCCACCAGCGGGAAGCGGAACTCGAAATGCGGCGCGAACCAGTCCGGATCGAAGGCGAAGCCGGCCTGCCGCATCTCGCTGATGACGTCCTCGAAATCCATCTTGACGAAGGTCGGCAAGAGAAAGCGGTCGTGCAGTTCGGTGCCCCAGCGCGTGGCGGGTGCCTTGTAGGGCTCGTCCCAGAAGCGGGCGATGAAGGCGCGCAGGAGCAGCTGCTGCGCGATGCTCATGCGCGCGTGCGGTGGCATCTCGAAGGCGCGCAGCTCCAGCAGGCCGAGGCGGCCGGTGGCGGAGTCGGGCGAGTAGAGCTTGTCGATGCAGAACTCGCTGCGATGCGTGTTGCCGGTGACGTCGACCAGGATGTTGCGCAGCGTGCGATCCACCATCCAGGCCGGCATGTTCTGGCCGTGGATCTCGCGGTTGCGCGCGATTTCCCTGAGCGCGATCTCGAGCTCGTAGAGCTGGTCGTTGCGCGCCTCGTCGACGCGCGGCGCCTGGCTGGTCGGGCCGATGAACATGCCCGAGAACAGATAGCTCAGCGACGGGTGGTTGTGCCAGTAGAGCAAGAGGCTCGCGAGCAGCTCGGGCCGGCGCAGGAAGGGGCTGTCGGCCGGCGTGGCGCCGCCCAGCACGAAGTGGTTGCCGCCGCCGGTGCCGGTGTGGCGGCCGTCGGTCATGAACTTCTCGGCCGACAGGCGCGTCTCGAAGGCCGCGTTGTAGAGGAACTCGGTGTGATCGACCAGCTCGCGCCAGTTGTGCGCGGGATGGATGTTGACCTCGATCACGCCGGGGTCGGGCGTGACCTGCAGCATCTTGAGGCGCGGATCGCGCGGCGGCGGGTAGCCTTCGATCACGATCTGCACGCCCAGCTGCTCGGCCGTGGCTTCGACCGCGGCGACGAGATCGAGGTAATCCTCCAGCCGCGCCAGCGGCGGCATGAAAACGTAGAGCACGCCCGAGGCGCTCCCCACCTTCTCGGCCGCCGGCCCGTTGGCGCGGCGCGGGTCGCGCACCTCCACGCACAGCGCGCTGCGCGTGATCCAGTGGGCCGATTCGCCGCGCCGCGGCTCGCGGGTCGCGGTCGGATCGGAGGAGGCCGCGGCAGCGCGTGCCGCCGCCGGGTTGCCGTGCGCGGCCTGGAAGCGCAGCGCGGACGGCGCCTGCTGCGGTACGCCGAAGTCGTAGGGCACGGCGCCCAGATCGACCGGCGCGCCGGCGAGCCCGCCTTCATAGCGCGCACGGAAAAGGGTGGAGGCGGGCAGCGGCGCGCGCGGCGCGGTGGGGTCGCGCTCCACCAGGTAGGGATAGTCGCCCTTGCTGACCCAGGGTTGCGAATCGAGTGGCAGGCGGTAGCCCATCGGCGAATCGCCGGGGACCAGGTACATGCGGTCGTCGCGCAGGAACCAGGGGCCGGTCTTCCAGCCCGGTCCGGCGAGCGCCGGCGCATCGGTGTCGGCGTTCGCGGCCTCGATCGGCAGCATGTAGCCGATCACCGCATCAAGCTTCTGCGTGAACACGCGGCGCAGGCGCACGCGTTCCAGCTCGTCGTCGAGCTTCGAATCGAAGGGGTCGACGTTCACCGGCAGCCGGCGCTCGCGCCAGAGGTAGTAGTAGACGTCTTCGTAGCCTGGCTGCACGAAGCGGTCGGTGAGGCCGAGCTTGTGCGCGAGCGCGCTGGTGAAGCGGCGCGCGTCTTCGCTCGTGTAGTGGGTGGGCGTGCGTTCGTCGGCGAAGAGCTCGGGCTTGTGCCACAGCGGCTGGCCGTCGGCGCGCCAGAAGATCGACAGCGCCCAGCGCGGCAGCTGTTCGCCCGGGTACCACTTGCCCTGGCCGAAATGAAGGAAGCCGCCCTGGCCGTATTCGGCGCGCAGCTTGTGCACGAGCTCGGTCGCGTAGCCGCGCTTGGTCGGGCCGAGCGCATCGGTGTTCCATTCGGGCGCGTCGCGGTCGCTGGTGGCGACGTAGGTCGGCTCGCCGCCCATCGTGAGGCGCACGTCGCCAGCATTCAGGCGCGCGTCGACTGCCTCGCCGAGCGCCAGCACCTCGGCCCATTGATCGTCGGTATAGGGCTTGGTCACGCGCGGCGATTCGTGGATGCGCGTGACCTTCATCTCGTGGGCGAATTCGACCTCGGCCTCGTCGACCGCGCCTTCGATCGGCGCCGCACTCGAAGGTGTGGGCGTGCAGGCCAGCGGGATGTGGCCTTCGCCGGCCATCAGGCCCGAGGTGGCGTCGAGCCCGATCCAGCCGGCGCCGGGCAGATAGACCTCGCACCAGGCGTGCAGGTCGGTGAAGTCGACCGTGGTGCCGCTGGGGCCGTCGAGCGCCTTCACGTCGGGCGTGAGCTGGATCAGGTAGCCCGAAACGAAGCGCGCCGCCAGGCCGCAATGGCGCAACAGCTGCACCAGCAGCCAGCCCGAATCGCGGCAGGAACCGGAGGCATTGGCCAGCGTCTGCTCGGGCGTCTGCACGCCGGGCTCCATGCGGATCAGGTAGCCGACGTCCTTCTGCACCTGCTGGTTGAGGCCGACGAGGAAGTCGATGGTGCGCTTCGTCTTGCGGTCGATCTTCTCGAGGTAGGCCGCGACCAGCGGCGTGGCAGGGTCGGCCACGAGGTAGGGCGCGAGTTCCTGCGCCTGCGATTCGGTGTACTTGAAAGGGAAGTTCTCGGCCTGCGGCTCGAGGAAGAAGTCGAAGGGGTTGTAGACCGCCATCTCGACCACGAGGTCGACCGTGACCTTGAACCCGCGCGTCTTCTCGGGGAACACCAGCCGCGCCTGGTAGTTCGCGAACGGGTCCTGCTGCCAGTTGATGAAGTGCTGCTCGGGCTCGACGCGCAACGAATACGAGATCACGTTGCTGCGGCAATGCGGCGCGGGGCGCAGGCGGATCACCTGCGGTCCCAATTGCACCGGGCGGTCGTACTTGTAGTGGGTGACGTGGTGGAGAGCGGCGTGGATGGACATTTTTTCTCGGAACGTCGAGGTTGCCTCGGAGTGAGACGCATACTAGCCCACACGGTTAGCAATTAGCGCGCCACAGAGAGCGTGTAAGGGAGCGATTGCAGCATGTCATCAGGGATCGTTGCGTGACGCCGGGCGGGGAGCCGCGCGGCCTGGCTTTCTTTGCCGCCATGGCCGGCTCGGTGCTGGGCGCTGCGCTGCAGTTGCAGCAGGCGGCGCTGTGACATGGTGGTGTTTACGCCGGGGTGCTGTTGGCCGCGGTCGCCGGCGGGCTGTTGCTGCGGGGATTGCGACGCTCGGCCCTGGCCATGCTGCTGCTCGGCGCGATGGCCGGCGCCGGCCTCGCGGGCTGGCGCGCGACCGCCTATGCGGGTGATGCGCTGGCGCCCGCGCTCGAGGGGCGCGACCTGCAGGTGGTGGGCATCGTTTCGCAGATGCCGCAGCGCGGCGATGGCGCTGTGCGCTTCTCTTCGACCTCGAATCGGCGCGCTGGGGCCGGCGGTAACGACCGCGGCATGCCGCGCGTGCCCCCGCGAATGCCAGCGCCGGACCGCGAAACGCTACTGGCACCACGTTGTTCCCTAGAAGCACTGGCCCTGAACTTGCTAAGCTACGCCCAAGGAGATTGGTCGTCCCATGCACAAATTCGACGAGATGTACGAGCAGCTGCCCTACCATGGCGCAGCGGTCCGAAACCACTACAAGCGCTACGACCAATGGCTCGCGAAGCAGCCCGGCGAGGTGATGCGATCGCGGCGCGAGGAGGCGGAAATGATCTTCCGCCGGGTCGGCATCACCTTTGCCGTGTACGGCGCGAAGGACGAGGACGGTTCGGGCACCGAGCGCCTGATCCCCTTCGACCTGCTGCCGCGCATCATTCCCGCGCACGAGTGGGAAAGCATGGAGAAGGGGCTGGTGCAGCGCGTGACCGCGCTCAACCGCTTCATCCACGACGTCTACCACGGGCAGGAGATCGTCAAGGCCGGCGTGGTCCCCTCAGAGCAGATCTTCAACAACGCGCAGTACCGCCCCGAGATGGTGGGCGTGAAGGTGCCCAACGACATCTACTCGCACATCTCCGGCATCGACATCGTGCGCGCGCCGGACGCGGCCGGCAACGGCGAGTACTACGTGCTCGAAGACAACCTGCGGGTTCCCAGCGGCGTGAGCTACATGCTGGAGAACCGCAAGATGATGATGCGGCTCTTCCCCGAGCTGTTCAGCCAGAACCGCGTCGCGCCGGTGGCGCACTATCCCGACCTGCTGCTCGAAACCCTGCGCGCCTCCGCGCCGCCCGCGACCGCCGAGCCCACCGTGGTGGTGCTCACACCCGGCATGTACAACAGCGCCTACTTCGAGCATGCCTTCCTCGCGCAGCAGATGGGCGTGGAGCTGGTCGAAGGGCAGGACCTCTTCGTCAAGGACGACTTCGTCTACATGCGCACCACGCGCGGCCCGCGGCGCGTCGACGTGATCTACCGCCGCGTCGACGACGACTTCCTCGACCCCGAGGTGTTCCGCCCCACGTCGACGCTCGGTTGCGCCGGCCTCATGCGCGCCTACCGCGAGGGCAACGTCGTGATCTGCAATGCGGTCGGCACCGGCGTGGCGGACGACAAGTCGATCTACCCCTACGTGCCGAAGATGATCGAGTTCTACCTCGGCGAGAAGCCGATCCTCAAGAACGTGCCCACCTACATGTGCCGCAACAAGGAGGAACTCGACTACACGCTGGCCAACATGAAGGACCTGGTGGTCAAGGAAGTGCACGGCGCCGGCGGCTACGGCATGCTGATCGGCCCGGCGGCGACGCATGCCGAGATCGAGGACTTCAAGAAAGCCGTGCTCGCCAAGCCCGACGGCTACATCGCGCAGCCCACCTTGAGCCTGTCGACCTCGCCCACCTTCGTGGAGGCCGGCATCGCGCCGCGCCACATCGACCTGCGCCCCTTCGTGCTCTCGGGCAAGGAAGTGCAGATGGTGCCCGGCGGCCTCACGCGCGTCGCGCTCAAGGAGGGCTCGCTGGTCGTCAATTCGTCGCAGGGAGGCGGCACCAAGGACACCTGGATTCTCGAAGGGGACCGTCGCACCAAGCCGCGCTCGGAATCGCAGTCGCAATCGCAATCGCAAACCCAAGTGGGTTGATCAGGGGAGCACCACAGCATGTTGTCACGCACCGCCGATCACCTCTACTGGATGTCGCGCTACACCGAGCGGGCCGAAAACACCGCGCGCATGCTCGACGTCAACTACCAGACCTCGCTCTTGCCGCAATCGGCCGAGGTTGCCAAGTACGGCTGGCAGGGCCTGCTCTCCATCAGCGAGCTGCTGCCCCTGTTCAACGAAAAGCACGAGCACATCGTGCCCGACGAGGTGATGGAGTTCATGGTCAAGGACGAGTCCAATCCCTCGTCGATCCTTTCGTGCCTCCGAGCCGCGCGCGAGAACGCGCGGGCCGTGCGCGGCGCGCTCACCACCGAAGCCTGGGAGACGCAGAACACGACCTGGCTCGAGGTCAACCGCATGCTGCGCGCCGGCGAATTCGAGCGCGACCCGGGCCAGTTCTTCGAATGGGTCAAGTTCCGCTCGCACCTCTCGCGCGGCGTGACCCTGGGCACCATGCTGCAGGACGAGGCCTTCCACTTCTCGCGCCTGGGCACCTTCCTGGAGCGCGCGGACAACACGGCACGCCTGGTCGACGTGAAGTTCCATGCGCTCAACAGCGAGTTCTTCGGCACCGCCACCGAGGAAGACCAGGAGTACGACTTCTATCACTGGAGCGCGATCCTGCGCAGCGTCTCGGCCTTCGAGGTCTACCGCAAGGTGTACCGCGACGTGATCAAGCCTGAACGCGTGGCCGAGCTCCTGATCCTGCGCGCCGACATGCCGCGTTCGCTGCATGCGAGCCTGGTCGAAGTGGTGAGCAATCTTGCGAAGGTGCAGAACGACCAGAGCGCGGAGACGCAGCGGCGTGCGGGGAAGCTGCTGGCCGATTTGCAGTACGCGCGGGTCGATGAGATTCTGGCGACGGGACTGCATGCCTATCTGACGCAGTTTCTCGATCGGGTGAATGAGTTGGGGTGGCGGATCAGTCAGGACTTTTTGGTGCCTGGGCACTGAGCATTTTTCGACTGCGAGTCGGCGACTACGGCGCGCTGTGGGCGCAAGTTCATCGACCTGTAGGACCGACTCTAAACACCGATGGGCGATTCAAAGCAGACTTTCCGGTCCGCCACGGATTCGATGGTGATTCATTGTTGGGTGCATCGTGCCGTTCCCTATGAAACACATAGTGCGAGCGGAACATGATGTCCAGCGCATAGGCCGCCATGCGCCGTGACTCTACCTTCGAGCGGCCAAAGCGGCCCTGATAGTACGCGGCCATCGTCGGCTCGGCCAAACGGTACTGCTTGCGAATTTGACCGAGCAGTTCGTGGTTACAGGGTTCCTTTCGCGCCCAGTCGGCGAGCGACGCATCGGGCGAATCGTGTTCTGGTTTCGCGGGTCATCGTCGCCTACCTGCGCGATGAAATCGTCGGACTTCGTTGCTTCCGGAACCGCGAAGATCGCGTACTGATCGCCTCTCCATCCGTATGGAGTTTCATCAACGACCAGGCGATAGCCGGCTTGGCTGACTTTCTGCCAGTACGCGCTTCGGTGCGAGAAGTTGCCGGTCTTCGGCTGCTTGTCGAATGCCGACGGATCCGCTGTGAGCGCATCGCCGCCGGAGATGTCGAGATCCGAGGTTCCAAGGACCAGTTCACTGGTCACACCGGTCGGGATCACGGGTGGGGAATATAGGTAGGGGATGTCCTTGCGTGGCGAGGGGTTGAGGCTCGCCCGCCAACAGGTCGAAAATGCAATCTTCGCATCGCGTGGCAATTGCAGGGATGACGGACTAGGCTGGCACCGGCCCAAGCGCCTATTTGGCCGGCGATGTGCGGGCTAGCCATGGAGGCAATGCGCGATGAAAAACGATGTCAACACGAAGGCGCGACTTGCGTTCGTGGCGTTCCTGCTTGTGTCGATTCTCGCTGGGGCAATCTGGTATTTTGTTTCCGTAAGCGATTATGTGAACTATCAGATTTCTACCGAGGAGTCCGTCTCCGGCCTCATTGCCGATGCTCCTGTCGAATTCCACGGCGTTGATGTGGGAAGGGTGAAAAGCGTCAAGCTGGTCCGGTCGAATTCAGTGAGTATTTTGTTGAGTATCGACAAGACCGCTCCGATTACCTCGGCCAGCGTCGCCACGATCACCTCGCGTGGACTCGCTTCGCGAGGATTCACCGGCTACGTTTACATTGCTATCGAAGACGTCGGCATCGATTCGCGGCCGCTGGCAGCACGGCCGGGCGAACTTTATCCGACAATACCGACGGCGCCGTCGAAATCAATGACGCTCGATGGGACGCTGACTCAGATGAACGAGAATGTCCAAGCCGTCACTGAGCTGCTGCAATCGACATTCGACGAGAAGACCATCGCATCGCTGAAGCAATCGGTCGACAGCTTGCAGCAAGTAACCAAGGTACTGGCAGAAAATGCCAGGAAGCTGAACTCGATCGTTGCCAATACCGAGCGCGCGAGTCATCGTCTGGAGCCTCTGCTGGAATCGAGTCATGACACAGTGAGAGCGCTTCAGACGCAAATCCTGCCTGAGGCTCACAAGACTCTGTCCAATCTCGATGCGCTGTCCAGTTCCCTCTCCGGCGTGGCGACCAGGATCAATCGAGACCCGTCGATCTTGATTCGCGGCACCAGGCCTCCACCGCTTGGGCCCGGGGAAGAAAAATGAAGGGAAGTATGGCGAGGGCGGCGCTGGTTGCGCTATGTGCCATCCTGCTTTCGGGCTGTGCCCTGTTGTCGCCGGTCGATACTGCCGCCAAGAAACATGTGCTGAGCAGCATCCCACTCGACCTGCCCAACGAACGGACTCGCTCCGCGACCCTGTTGGTTCTGGTTCCCGAGACCCATCCGGTCTATGGCACGACGCAAATGGCCTATACCACCCAGGCCCATCAAATCGCGTATTTCAGTCGGAATGAATGGGCGGAAACACCAGCGCAGATGATGCTGCCTCTGATCGTCAAGACAATTTCGAATACGCACTATTTCAGCGAGGTCCGGTCGCCTCCTCATTTTGGTCGCCACACTTTCGCTCTTCGCACCGAAATCCTGGAGCTCAAGCAGGACTTCACTTCAGACCCGGCGATACTGCAGCTCACGATACGCTTCCATCTAAGTCGCGAGGCAATGAATCGGGTTATCGCGACCAAGGAAGTGTCGGTGCGCGAACCCTTGCGGGAGAGAAATCCCTCCGCCGGGGTCGCGGCGGCCAATGAGGCTGCGAGGAAAGTATTGCGGGAACTCGCCAGGTTCGTGGTCGAGAAAGCGGGTTAGGGCAGCATTTTGCGCAAAGTATCGTCCTTGAATACGAAATGATGCCTCAGTGCCGCGCCCACATGGACGAATATGACAAGCACGAGCACATAAGCGAGCCACTTGTGGACATCGATGAGTCGCTGAAACAGATGGTCGTCGCGAGGAAGGAAATCAGGCAGCGTGAACAAGCCAAAGAACGATACCGGGATGCCAGCGGCGGAAGACATGAGCCAACCAGTCATCGGCAAGACGAACATCAGTGCGTAAAAGGAGAGATGGACGAATCGGGCGGCGATTTTTTGCCAATCAGGCAGGTGTGCAACCAGTTGCGGGAGCACATTCGTCAAACGCCAGCCCAAGCGCACCGCGAGCAAGACGAGTACCAGCAAGCCAAGCTCCTTGTGGTAGAGAATCAGCGTGATCTTTTTTGTATTGAAGCCGACATCTGGAAGCGTGACCATGTAGATGCCCAATGCCAAAAGTCCGATGACAAGAAAAGCCATCAACCAGTGGAGCAGGATCGCAACAGCGCCATAGCGGTCCTCGGTGTTCTCGATCGGGGTCATGGCATCAAACCAGCGTCGCCCTCCGCACCGCCAGCTCCCACCGCTCCATCTTCTCCTCAGCCTTCACCCGGCTCAGGGTAGGCATGAAGCGCCGTTCGACGCGCCACTGCTTCGACAACTCACTCAGGTCGCGGTACACGCCGGTCGAGAGTCCTGCCAGGTAAGCCGCACCGAGCGCCGTGGTCTCGATGACCTCCGGCCGTACCACCGGAATCCCTAGCAGATCCGCCTGGAACTGCATCAGCAGATCGTTGACGGCCGCGCCGCCGTCGACGCGCAACTCCGCCACCGGCGTGCCGCCCGCGGCGACCGCATCGCGGCTCATGGCCTGCAGCAGCGCGGCGCTCTGATAAGCAATGCTCTCCAGCGCCGCGCGCGCGATGTGCGCGACGGTGGTGCCGCGCGTGAGGCCGGTGATGGTGCCGCGCGCGTCGGCGTTCCAGTAGGGCGCGCCGAGGCCGGTAAAGGCCGGCACCATCATCACGCCGCCCGCATCGGGCACGCTCTCGGCCAGCGCCTGCACCTGTGCGCTGCCCTGGATGGCCTTCAAGCCGTCGCGCAGCCACTGCACTACCGCGCCGCCGACGAACACGCTGCCTTCCATCGCGTACTGCGGCTGGGCGCTGGTCTGCGCCGCGCTGGTCACGAGCAGGCCGTTCTGCGAAGGCTGGAAGGCGCCGCCGGTGTGCATCAACAGGAAGCAGCCGGTGCCATAGGTGTTCTTGGCCATGCCGGCCTCGAAGCAGGCCTGGCCGAAGAGGGCGCTTTGCTGGTCGCCCGCCACGCCGCCGACGGGCAGGCTGCGCTCGAACAGGCCCGCGTCGGTGTCGGCAAAGTGCGCGCTCGAAGGCTTCACCTCGGGCATCAGCGAGGCGGGGATGTCCAGCGCCTTCAGCAGATCGGCATCCCACTGGTTGCTGCGGACATTGAAGAGCATGGTGCGCGAGGCGTTGCTTACGTCGGTCACATGCACCTTGCCACCGGTCAGTTGCCAGATCAGCCAGCTGTCGACGGTGCCGAAGGCCAGCTCGCCGCGCTCGGCCGCGGCGCGTGCGCCGGGCACGTTGTCGAGCAGCCAGCGCAGCTTGGTGCCGGAGAAGTAGGCGTCGATCACGAGACCGGTCTTGTCGCGGATGGTGTCGGTCATGCCGTCTTCGCGCAGCCGTGCGCACAGCGGCTCGGCGCGCCGGTCCTGCCAGACGATGGCGTGGTGCACAGGCTGGCCGGTCTTGCGGTTCCACAGCACGGTGGTTTCGCGCTGGTTGGTGATGCCCAGCGCGTGGATGTCGCTCGCTGTGAGCTTCGCTTTAGCGAGCACCTCGCGCGCGGTCGCGAGCTGGCTGGTCCAGATCTCCACCGGGTCGTGCTCGACCCAGCCGGGCTGCGGGTAGATCTGCGTGAGCTCTTGCTGGGCGATGGCGACGATGCGGCCTTCGCGATCGAAGACGATGCTGCGGGAGCTCGACGTGCCCTGGTCGAGGGCGAGCAGGTAGGTCATCTCAATGGTCCTTTGATGCGATCTCGCAGCGCACCTGTGCGCGCTCGAGCAGCTCCGGAAAAGGCGGCGGCGGCTCGGCGTCGGTAAAAAGGCAATCGATCTGCGACAGCTTCGCCAGCTCGATCATGGCAGGGCGGTTGAACTTGCTCGCGTCGGCCGCGAGCCAGACCTCGCGCGCCTGCGCAATGATGGTCTGCGCCACCTTCACCTCGCGCAGGTCGAAGTCGCGCAGCGTGCCATCGTCCTCGATGCTGGAAACGCCGATCAGCGCGATGTCGACCTTGAACTGACGGATGAAATCGACCGTCGCCTCGCCCACGATCGCGCGGTCGCGCAGCCGCACCGAGCCGCCCGCGACGATCACTTCGCAGTTCGGGTTGTCGCTCAGGATGGTCGCGACGTTCAGGTTGTTGGTGATCACGCGCAGCCCGGTGTGGCGCAGCAGCGCCTTCGCGATCGCCTCGGTGGTGGTGCCGATGTTGAGGATCAGCGAACAGTCGTTCGGCACCCGCGCGGCCACGGCGCGCGCGATGCGCGCCTTGCCTTCGGCATTGAGCGTTTCGCGCTGCTGGTAGCCGATGTTCTCGGTGGTCGAGCTCGGCACCCGCACACCGCCATGGAAGCGCGTCAGCAGGCCTTCGTCGGCCAGTCGCTGCACGTCGCGGCGCACGGTCTGCAGCGTCACTTCGAGCATCTCGGCCAGCTGTTCGACCGTGATCGAGCCGCGGGCGCGGACGGTGTTGAGCAGCTTGAGTTGGCGGGGGTTGGAGTTCACTGACATGGAAGAGAGCGCGGGGCGCGTTACTTTAAAGCGAAAGAAAACGAATGGACTTAAGGGTTAACGCCAAGGGAAATCGCGCATTAAGGAATCAAAATGAAAAAATACGAAAACGCCTCAGGCGAAATAAGTGAACAAATTCACGGGTCCATCCCTCCGTCCGTTGTGAGCGCCATCCCCCCGTCCACCTCCGCCGCCATCACCGACTGCGACGTGCTCATCGTCGGCGGCGGCATCAACGGCTGCGGCATCGCGCGCGATCTGGCGGGCCGCGGCTTTCGCGTGCTGCTGTGCGAGAAGGACGATCTCGCGGCGCACACCTCCTCGTCGTCCACCAAGCTGATCCACGGCGGTCTGCGCTACCTCGAGTACTACGAGTTCTCGCTGGTGCGCAAGGCCTTGCAGGAACGCGAGGTGCTGCTCAAGAGCGCGCCGCACATCATGTGGCCGCTGCGTTTCGTGATGCCGCACGATCCCTCCATGCGGCCGGCCTGGATGGTGCGTATCGGCCTCTTCATGTACGACCACCTGGCCAAGCGCGAGGTGCTGCCGGGCTCGCGCGCTATTGACCTGCGCAGCCACGCGGCCGGCGAGCCGCTCAAGCCGCAGTTCAAACGCGGCTTCGTCTACTCCGACGGCTGGGTCGATGACGCGCGGCTGGTGGTGCTCAATGCGCTCGATGCGCGCGCCAAGGGGGCCGAGGTGCTGACCCGCACGCGCTGCGTGAGCGCGCGCCGCGATGTCGATGGCTGGACCGCTCTGCTCGAATCCGCGGACGGCGCCCAGCGCACCGTGCGCGCGCGCGCCGTGGTCAATGCGGCGGGGCCCTGGGCCGAATCCTTCTTGCGCGGCGTGGCCCACGCGGCCAAGGGCGAGGCGTTGGCCACGCGGCACCTGCGGCTGGTCAAGGGCAGCCACATCGTGGTGCCACGCCTCTTCAAGCACGACCACGCCTACATCTTCCAGAACCCCGACAAGCGGATCATCTTCGCGATTCCCTACCAGGACGATTTCACGCTGATCGGCACCACCGACATCGAGCTGAACGGCGACGACCCTGGCGCGGCGCGCATCGGCGCGGACGAGATCGACTACCTCTGCACCCAGGCCAGCCGCTACTTCGAGAAGCCCATCGTGCCGGCCGACGTGGTCTGGACTTACTCGGGCGTGCGGCCGCTGCTCGACGACGACTCGGGCGACCCCTCGGCCGTCACGCGCGACTACCTGCTCGAAAGCAACACCGGTGCCGCACCGCTGCTGTCTGTGTGGGGCGGCAAGATCACGACCTTTCGCAAGCTCGCCGAAGACGCGGCCGACGAGGTGGGCCGGATGCTCGGCGATGCGCGGCCGGCATGGACCGAAGGCGCCTTTCTCGCGGGCGGCGACCTGTCGGGCTGGATCGGTACCGCCGCGCGGCCCGATGACGATTTCGAACGCTTCGTGGCAGCGGTTGGCTCGAAGTACCCGTGGCTCGATGCCGCGCTGGCGCGCCGGCTCGCGCGCGCCTACGGCGCCCGCATCTCGAACGTGATCGGCGATGCGCAATCGATGGCCGACCTCGGCGCCGCCGTGGCACCCGGCCTGCACGAGCGCGAGCTGCGCTATCTGCACAACGAGGAGTGGGCCTGCAGCGGCGACGACGTGCTCTGGCGCCGCTCCAAGCTGGGCCTGCACCTCACGCGCCAGGAGCGCGAGCAGGTCGGTACCTGGATGGAGATCAACACGAGTTCGCAAGAAGGAATTGCTGCATGCAACTGACACTCGAGCGCGTCACCAAGAAGGTGGGCGCCCAGACCTGGCTCTACCCGCAGAGCATCGCGCCGAAGCATGGTGCGGTGACCGTGCTGCTGGGCGCCACGCAGGCCGGCAAGACCAGCCTGATGCGGCTGATGGCCGGCCTCGACACGCCGACCGAAGGCAAGGTGCAGGTCGACGGCAAGGACGTGACCGGCGTGCCGGTGCGCGAGCGCAACGTGGCGATGGTCTACCAGCAGTTCATCAACTACCCCTCGCTCAAGGTGGGCGAGAACATCGGCTCGCCGCTCAAGCTGCGGGGCGAGAAGAACGTCGATGCGAAGGTGCGCGAGCTGGCCGACAAGCTGCACATCGGCATGTTCCTCGACCGCTATCCGGCCGAACTCTCGGGCGGCCAGCAGCAGCGCGTGGCGCTGGCGCGCGCGCTGGCCAAGAACGCGCCGCTGATGCTGCTCGACGAGCCGCTGGTCAACCTCGACTACAAGCTGCGCGAAGGCCTGCGCGAAGAACTCACGCAGCTCTTCGCCACCGGCGACTCGACCGTGATCTACGCCACCACCGAACCTGGGGAGGCCCTGCTGCTGGGCGGCTACACCGCGGTGATGGATGCCGGCGAGCTGCTGCAGTACGGGCCGACCGCCGAGGTGTTCCATGCGCCGCAGTCGCTGCGCGTGGCGCGCGCCTTCAGCGACCCGCCGATGAACCTGCTGGCCGGCCGCGTGGTCGCCGGCGGCGTGCAACTCGAAGGCGGGCCGCTGCTGCCGATCGCGCTGCCGGCGGGTGTCGAAGGCGCCGTGACCATCGGCCTGCGCGCGAGTGCGCTGAACGTGAACGCGGGGGAGGGCGACATCGCCCTGCCCGGCAAGGTCGAACTGGCCGAGATCTCTGGCTCCGACACCTTCGTCCACGCCGAGACGCTGGTGGGCGAACTGGTGGCGCAACTGACCGGGGTGCACCGCTTCGAACTCGGCACGGCGATCACCTTGTACTTCGCGGCCTCGCAGGCCTACGTGTTCGACGCCGGCGAGCGGCTCGCGGTGGCGCCGGCCTGGCGCCGGAAGGGAGACTGACATGGCCCGTATCGACCTCGACCTGGCCCATGCCTATCGCCCCAACCCGAGGGAGGACAGCGACTATGCGCTGCTGCCGCTCAAGATGAGCTTTCGCGACGGCGGCGCCTACGCCTTGCTCGGCCCCTCGGGCTGCGGCAAGACCACCATGCTCAACATCATCTCGGGCCTGCTCGCGCCCTCGCAGGGCAGCGTGCGCTTCAACGGCCGCGACGTGACGCTGGAGACGCCGCAGCAGCGCAACATCGCGCAGGTGTTCCAGTTCCCGGTGATCTACGACACCATGACCGTGGCCGAGAACCTCGCCTTCCCGCTGCGCAACCGGCAGCTGCCAGCCGAGCAGATCAAGAGGCGGGTGGGCGAGATCGCCGAGATGCTCGACATGAGCGGTCAGCTCAACCAGCGCGCCGCCAACCTCGCGGCCGATGCCAAGCAGAAGATCTCGCTCGGCCGCGGGCTGGTGCGCAGCGACGTGTCGGCGGTGCTCTTCGACGAGCCGCTGACCGTGATCGATCCGCACCTCAAGTGGCAGCTGCGGCGCAAGCTCAAGCAGATCCACCGCGAGCTCAAGCTCACGCTGATCTACGTCACGCACGACCAGGTCGAGGCGCTGACCTTCGCCGAAGAGGTGGTCGTCATGACGCGCGGCAAGGCGGTGCAGGTGGGCAGCGCCGAGGCGCTGTTCGAGCGGCCGGCCCACACCTTCGTCGGCCACTTCATCGGTTCGCCGGGCATGAACTTCCTGCCGGCGCAGTGCGCGGGCGGCGTGCTGGAGATCGCGGGCAACCGGCTCGCGCTGCCGCGGGCGCTGCCCGACGGCGCGCTCAAGCTCGGCATCCGGCCCGAATACCTCGCGCTGGCCGAACTCCAGTCGCCCGGCGCATTGAGGGCCACGGTCACGCAGTTGCAGGACGTCGGGACGCACCAGATGCTCAGCGCGCAGATCGGCGAGAGCGTGCTCAAGGCCCGGCTGCATTCCGATGCGCAGGTGCCGTCGGTCGGCGAGCCGGTCTGGCTCAAGGTGGTGGACAAGCACACCTGCTATTACCGCGATGAGGAGCTGGTCGCATGAACGGAACCGTGAAACCCATCAACCAGAAGGCCTGGTGGCTGGTGCTGCCGGTGCTGCTGTGCGTGGCCTTTTCGGCCATCGTGCCGCTGATGACGGTGGTCAACTACTCGGTGCAGGACATCATCTCGCCCGAGCGGCGCGTGTTCGTCGGCACCGAATGGTTCGCCGCGGTGATGCGCGACGACGAGCTGCATGCAGCCCTGTGGCGCCAGCTCGGCTTCTCGCTCGCCGTGCTCGTCGTCGAGATCCCGCTGGGCATCTGCCTGGCGCTGTCGATGCCATCGACCGGCTGGAAGTCATCGGCCGTGCTGGTGGTGGTCGCGCTCTCGCTGTTGATTCCGTGGAACGTGGTCGGCACCATCTGGCAGATCTTCGGGCGTGCCGACATCGGGCTCTTCGGTTGGGCGCTGCAGAAGCTGGGCATCGACTACAGCTACACCGGCAACGCGCGCGATGCCTGGCTCACGGTGTTGGTGATGGACGTCTGGCACTGGACGCCGCTGGTCGCGCTGCTGTGCTACGCCGGGCTGCGCTCGATTCCCGATGCCTACTACCAGGCCGCGCGCATCGACGGCGCAAGCAAGTTCGCGGTGTTCCGCTACATCCAGCTGCCCAAGATGCGCGGCGTGCTGGTGATCGCGGTGCTGCTGCGCTTCATGGACAGCTTCATGATCTACACCGAACCCTTCGTGCTGACGGGCGGCGGTCCGGGCAATGCGACCACCTTCCTGAGCCAGTACCTCACGCAGAAGGCCGTCGGCCAGTTCGACCTCGGTCCGGCGGCCGCCTTCTCGCTGATCTATTTCCTGATCATTCTGCTGCTGTGTTTCGTGCTCTACAACTGGATGCAGCGGGTCGGCACGCAGGAAGTGGAGGAAACGAAATGAACGAACGCCGCTTCCGCAAGCGCAGCGTCTTCCTGCTGCTCTACATCCTGTTCGCGCTCCTGCCCATCTACTGGATGGTCAACATGAGCTTCAAGACCAACGAGGAGATTCTTTCGAGCTTCTCTTTCTTCCCCCAGCAGTTCACCTGGGCCAACTACGCGCGCATCTTCACCGACGAATCGTGGTACTCGGGCTACATCAACAGCCTGATCTACGTCGGCATCAACACGGTGATCTCGCTTACGGTCGCGTTGCCGGCGGCCTATGCCTTCTCGCGCTATTCCTTCCTCGGCGACAAGCACGTGTTCTTCTGGCTGCTCACCAACCGCATGACGCCGCCGGCCGTGTTCCTCTTGCCCTTCTTCCAGCTCTACACCACGGTCGGGCTGATGGACACGCATCTGGGTGTGGCGCTGGCGCACCTGCTCTTCAACGTGCCACTGGCGGTGTGGATTCTGGAAGGCTTCATGAGCGGCATTCCGCGCGAGATCGACGAGACGGCCTACATCGACGGCTATTCCTTCCCGCGCTTCTTCCTCACCATCTTCCTGCCGCTGATCAAGGCCGGCGTCGGCGTCGCGGCCTTCTTCTGCTTCATGTTCAGCTGGGTCGAGCTGCTGCTGGCCCGCACGCTCACCAGCGTGAACGCCAAGCCGATCGTGGCCACGATGACGCGCACGGTGAGCGCCTCGGGCATGGACTGGGCCACCTTGGCGGCCGCGGGCGTGCTGACCATCGTGCCGGGCGCGATCGTGATCTGGTTCGTGCGCCACTACATCGCCAAGGGCTTCGCGATGGGACGCGTCTAAGGAGACTGAAAAATGTTCGAGTGGATGGTCTGGACCACGCCGGTGGCCGTTTTCTTCAGCTGCATCGCACTGATGCTGGTCGGCATGACCGTGTGGGAATTCAAGTCGCCGACCACCCTGCGCCGCGGTTGGCTGCCGATGGAAACCACGCGCGGCGACCGGCTCTTCATCGGGCTGCTCATCGCGGCCTACATCAATCTGGCCTTCATCGGCCTGGCCGGCCTGTTCCAGGAGTGGTTCAGCCTGGAGGTCGAACCGTCGATCTGGATCAGCTTCGTGCTGTCGATGCTCGCGCTGGCGCTGATCATGCGCAAGGGCTGACGGCAATCGCTTTCTTCAGCTGTCCGGCTCTTCGCTTTCCCGGGGCCGGGATCTGCACAACACCGGGAAGCACCATGAGGAGACATCCATGAAGATTCGCTACACAGCGTTGGCACTGGCAGCGGCGACTTTTGCCTTGCAGAGCGCCTGGGCCGGAGAACCGGAGGCCAAGAAGTGGATCGACAGCGAATTCCAGCCGTCGACCCTGAGCAAAGACCAGCAGACCGCCGAGATGAAATGGTTCATCGACGCCGCCAAGAAGTTGCAGGCCAAGGGCGTCAGGGAGATCTCGGTGGTGTCCGAAACCATCACCACGCACGAGTACGAATCGAAGACGATGGCCAAGGCCTTCGAGGAAATCACCGGCATCAAGGTCAAGCACGACCTGATCCAGGAAGGCGACGTGGTCGAGAAACTACAGACCTCGATGCAGTCGGGCAAGTCGATCTACGACGGCTGGGTCTCCGACTCCGACCTGATCGGTACCCATTACCGCTACGGCAAGATCATGAACCTGACCGACTACATGGCCGGCAAGGGCAAGGAATACACCAACCCGGGCCTCGACCTCAAGGACTTCATCGGCACCAAGTTCACCACCGGTCCAGACGGCAAGCTCTACCAGTTGCCCGACCAGCAGTTCGCCAACCTCTACTGGTTCCGCGCCGACCTGTTCGCGCGCCCCGACCTGAAGGACAAGTTCAAGGCCAAGTACGGCTACGACCTGGGCGTGCCGCTCAACTGGAGCGCCTACGAGGACATCGCCGAGTTCTTCAGCGTCGACGTGAAGACCATCGACGGCAAGCCGATCTACGGCCACATGGACTACGGCAAGAAAGACCCGTCGCTCGGCTGGCGCTTCACCGATGCCTGGCTCTCGATGGCCGGCACCGCCGACATCGGAACGCCCAACGGCCTGCCGATCGACGAGTGGGGCATTCGCGTCGGCGACGACAAGTGCACGCCGGTGGGCGCCAGCGTGTCGCGCGGCGGTGCGACCAATTCGCCCGCGGCCGTCTATGCGCTGACCAAGTACATCGACTGGATGAAGAAGTACGCGCCCAAGGAAGCCACCGGCATGACCTTCGGCGAAGCCGGCCCGGTGCCCGCGCAGGGCCAGATCGCGCAGCAGATCTTCTGGTACACGGCCTTCACCGCCGACATGACCAAGGCCGGCCTGCCGGTGGTCAACGCGGACGGCACGCCCAAGTGGCGCATGGCGCCCGGCCCGAACGGACCGTACTGGAAGCAGGGCATGCAGAACGGCTACCAGGACGTCGGCTCGTGGACCTTCTTCTCTGCGCACGACGAGAACCGCACGGCCGCCGCCTGGCTCTATGCGCAGTTCATCACTTCCAAGACCACCTCGCTCAAGAAGACCATCGTGGGCCTGACGCCGATCCGCGAGTCCGACATCCAGTCGAAGGCGATGACCGACATGGCGCCCAAGCTGGGCGGCCTGGTCGAGTTCTATCGCAGCCCGGCGCGCGTGGCCTGGTCGCCGACCGGCACCAACGTGCCTGACTATCCGAAGCTGGCGCAGCTCTGGTGGAAGAACGTGGCCGAGGCGGTGACGGGCGAGAAGACGCCGCAGAAGGCCATGGACAACCTGGCCGACGAGATGGACAACGTGATGGGCCGCCTGGAGCGCGCCGGTATGGCCAAGTGCGCGCCCAAGCTCAATGCCAAGGGCGATCCCAACAAGTACCTGAGCGACCAGCATGCGCCGTGGAAGAAGCTGGCGAACGAGAAGCCGAAGGGCGAGACCATCGACTACAACAAGCTGCTGAGCGCCTGGAAGGAAGGCAAGGCACGCTGAGCGCCTGAAGCGCAAGGCTTCGAGGGCTGCTGTGCGAAGGCGCAGCAGCCCTTTTTGCTTTGGGGTCGACCGCGCTTTGCTAGCCTCGCGCGATGCCTGGAAGACGCGAATTCATCCTGCTTGCAGCGGCACTTCTGGGCCGTGCCCATGCCCAGACGGGTGCCGATGCGATGGCCGAGCGCCTGCGTGCCGGCCGGTGCGCGCTGCTGTGGCGCCACGCGCAGACGACGCAGGGCGTCGGCGATCCGCCCGGCTTCAGGCTGGACCAGTGCAGCACGCAGCGCAACCTGAGCGAGGCGGGCCGTACGCAGGCCCGCGCGGCGGGCGAGTGGTTCCGTGCCCGCGGCCTCGCACCGGGCGCCGTGCGTTCCAGCGCGTGGTGCCGTTGCAAGGACACGGCGGACCTGGCCTTCGGTGCCCATTCCCTGTGGGCGCCTCTCAACTCGACCTTCGGCAGCACTGAGATCTCGGCCAACAACCGGCAACTCCTGCTCGACGGACTGGCGCGCATTCCGGCCGGTACTTTCGAGGTCTGGGTTACGCACCAGGTCAACATCACGGCCTTCACCGGCGAGTCGGTGGCGATGGGCGAAGCGGTGGTCGTCGATCGCGCGGCCAAGGTCGTGGCACGCGGCGGCTTTGGCGGCTGATCAGCCGATCGCTTGCTGCAGATTGATGCGCGCCTGGGCTTCCAGCTTCGCCCGGATCGATGCGCTGAGATAGAGCGGATCGCGCGCCAGGAAGCGGCCGAGAATTTCACGCCGTCGCAGCTCGAAGACGTCGGGCGGCACATGTGCGTACTCGGCGCGGATCTGCCGCTCGTACTCGGCAAAGCGCGCGGCAGGCGCGCCGAGGATCGAGAGGTCGATGTCGACCAGCAACTGTGCATCGGCATCTTCGGGCTGTGCGTGGTGGCGCGTGGCCATCACCAGCGCATGGACGCGCCGGGCCGCATCGCCCGCGACGCCGGCGGCCAGCAGCGCGGCTTGCGCCCAGTCGGCGCTTCGCGCCTCGTTGTCGCGCCGGTGCACGTCATAGGTCGCGTCGTGGAACCACAGCGCGAGCGCGATCTCGGCCGGGCGCTCTGCATGGCTGCGTTCGCGCGCGAGACCGGCCAGGCATTCGTCCAGGTGCTGCAGCGTGTGGTAGGCGCGATGCGGCTCGCTGTAGTGCGCCAGCAGCTTGGCCAGCAGCACCTCGTCGGGCGCAGCGACGCCGAGGTCGCGCCAAGCATCGATCCACGAGGCGCGCCGCACGCCGGCGTCCATGGCTACTGCCCCATCGCGGTGCGGACTTCGCGGCCGAGATCGATCACCGACATCGCGTAGTAACTGCTCCAGTTGTAGCGCGTGATCACGTAGAAGTTCTGCGTGCCGGCCACGTAGTTCGGCGCGTCGGCACCGTTCTGCAGCTCGATCAGCGCGAGCAGGCCCTTGTGCGTGAGCGCCTCGCCCTCGAGCACGGCGCCGCCGGCCACGAACGCGTCGGCGCTGAAGCTGGGCAGGATGTCGGGCGCCATCAGCACATCCTTTTTGAGCCGCGCCTCGTCGAAGCCGACCGGGTAGATCGGCGGCATGCCCGGCTGCCAGCCGAAGGCCCTGAAATAGCTGGCCACCGAACCGATCACGTCGGCCGGGTTGTTGACCAGGTCGATGCGGCCGTCGCCGTCGAAGTCGATCGCGTACTTGGCGATGCTGCTCGGCATGAACTGCGGCATGCCCATCGCGCCCGCATAGCTGCCGACCGGCATCATCGGATCTTCCGCGGTGCGGCTTTCGGTGCTGAGAAAGCTCTCGAGCTCGCCGCGGAAGAAGGCCTGGCGCTCGGCCGCGCGCGGATGGCCTTGGGGGAAATCGAAAGCCAGCGTGGCCAGCGCATCGATGACTCGGAAGTTGCCCATGTTGCGGCCGTAGATGGTCTCGACGCCGACGATGCCGACGATGATCTCGGGCGGCACGCCGTACTCGGCTTCGGCGCGCGCCAGCGTGTCGGTATTGGCGCGCCAGAAGCGCACGCCGGCCGCGATGCGGATCGGGTCGATGAAGCGGCTGCGGTAGACGCGCCAGTTCTTCGCCGTGCCCCTGGGTGCCGGCAGCATCAGGCGCGGCACGTTGGGCAGCAGCCGTGCGTTGCCGATGGTCGCGCGCACCCATTTGCGATCGAGGTTGCGCCGTTCGGCCACGTCGTCGGCGAATTGCATCGCGTCGTCGCGCGTGGCATAGGGCGTCTCGCCGCGCACGGCTTTCTGAGCCGATGCGGGGGGCGGGGCGGTCAGCAGGAGGAGGGCCAGCGGAAGAGCGGTCGAAAGAAGGAGGCGCATGGCCTCGATTGTGCCGCCCGTGCCCGGCGCGCTCGTGCGGGACACATGTGGTTTCAGCGCGGCCAGGCCAGGCGGCGGAACTCGGCCTTGAGCGCGGCCAGCGCCGGCCCGGGCGTTCTGGCGTAGCGCTGCGCCTCGAGCTTGAGCAGCCAGTCCGCAGCCGCCTGCGCGCCGGCACCGAAGCGTTCGGCCAGCCGGGCCGCCATCTGGCGCGGCGGCATCGCGTCGGGCACCTCGATGCCTGCCTTCTTCATGCGTGCACGGGCCTGGCCGAGCAGGCGCAGCCACGGGTCGTGCTGGCTGCGTTCCCACAGCGTCCAGCCGGCGCCCGCCAGGCTGGCCACGACCAGCAGCACGAGCAGCACGGTCGCCAGGTCCTGCAGGCTCGGCGCTTCGAAGCCCAGGTTCTTGAGCAGGTCGAGCTGCCGGCTCTGCGTGTAGTTGAGCACCCACTGGTTCCAGCCGTTGTTGACCGCTTCCCAGGCGGCGCGCAGGTTCTGCGCCAGCGTGGGGCTCATCCCGTTGATCGCGCCGGCGAAGAGGCCCGGCTGCGGCGCGAGGCGCTGGAACTGGCCGACGCGGTCCGGCGAGATGGCGCCGGTCGGATCGACGCGTATCCAGCCCGCGCCTTCCTGCCACACCTCGGCCCAGGCGTGCGCATCGCTGTGGCGCAGCGTCCAGAAGTTGTCGACGCCGTTGATCTCGCCGCCCTGGTAGCCGGTGACGATGCGCGCGGGGATGTCGAGCGCGCGCATCAGCACCACGAAGGCCGAGGCGATGTGTTCGCAGAAGCCGGCTTTCCTGTCGAACCAGAACTCGTCGGCGGTGTCGTTGCCGTAGACACCGGGTTCGAGCGTGTAGCTGTAGCCCCCCGTGCGCAGCCGTTGCAGTGCGGCCTGCACGAAGGCTGGCGTGGCCGCGCCGGCGAGGGCCGGGTCGCGCTTCATCTGCGCGGCCAGTTCGGCCGTGCGCGGGTTCGAGCCCGGAGGCAACGCCACGTAGGGTTGCAACGCGGCCGTGCGGCGCTGCGGGCCGCTCTGGAACTGCGTGAAGCTCTGGGCGCGGTAGCGCACCAGGTCGCCGATCGGCCGGTTCGCGACCCATTGCAGCTCGGGCGTGCCGAACAGTTCGTAGCCCGGCAACTCCGGCTTGGCCGGCGCGGCATCGAGCGTCAGCAGCCAGGGGCGGTTGCTGGGCTCCAGCGTGACTTCGTAGCCGATGGCGTCCCCGCGCACGCGCAGGTTCTGCGGCAGGAAGCCGCGCGAGAAGAACGGCGGCGATGTCCATTCGCGGCCGTCGAACTGCGACAGCACCGGGCCGCGGAAGTACAGGTCGCGCTGTGCCGGGATGCGGTTGCCGTCGAACCTGATGCGCGCCGCGATGCCGTCGTCGAGCGCGAGCTGCGCGATGCTGCCCACGCGCATCGTGTTCGACAGGCCGGTGCGGCCGGTCATCGCGTCGTTGGGCGTGCCCCAGAGCGGCGCCATGCGCGGGAACAGCAGGAACAGCACCAGCATGATCGGTGCGCCGAGCAGCGCCATCCAGCCCGCGGTGCGCGCCGCCTGCATGAGCGGCGGCTTGCCGACCGGC
The DNA here is from genome assembly GCF_964253805.1 of Variovorax sp. LjRoot175. Classification (NCBI taxonomy): domain Bacteria; kingdom Pseudomonadati; phylum Pseudomonadota; class Betaproteobacteria; order Burkholderiales; family Comamonadaceae; genus Variovorax; species Variovorax sp. LjRoot175. The sequence goes on from NZ_CAXURY020000001.1 coordinate 2,122,609, forward strand.
ATGTGGGCGTTGACCAGCGCGGTCAGGAGGCCCAGCAGTGCCAGCAGCATCGCGAAGGCGGTGGGCAGCGACTGCGAGTAGAAGAAGTTCGTGAGCATCGTGAAGAAGCCCAGAAAGAAGATAACGAAGGCGTCGCGCCGGGCGCGCAGCTCCAGCGTCTTGAGCGCAAGGAGGATCACGATCAGCGTGACGCCGGCGTCGCGGCCCAGCAGCGTGCGATGCGTGGCGTAGGTGGCGACCAGCGTGACCGCGAGCAGGCCGGCGCGCCACCATCTGCTGGGCAGCGGCTTGGCCTGCACGGCCAGGACGCCGCGCCAGAACAGGACGATGGCGGTGAGGGTGCTGCACCACCAGGGCAGGTTGGGGACCTGCGGCAGCAGGATGAGCGCGATCACGCCGAGCAGGAAGAGGGTGTCTCTGGCTTCCCGGGGCAGCGATTGGAGCTTGGTCAACATAAGGCCAGCACCTCCAGACACCGCCGCTTGTGCGCCTCCCCCTGAGAAGGAGCAACCACCTTGCCGCCCACCCGCAACCCGTAGTCCACGCCCAACCGGTCCGCCATCAGCACCCACGCGCAAAGCCGCGACAGCCGCGCTTCCCAACCGGGCAGGCCGGCAGATTGCGCGTCCAGCCACAGCTCCTGCCGCTGCGCCTGCTGCGTGTCGCGGCTCACGAGTTCTTCCGAGCCCGTGGCCTGCGCCCGCGCCGCGCGCTTCCACACCACGAGCTTCAGCGGGTCCCCGCGCCGATATGCGCGCACCCCGTCGTACTCGCCGGCCACGTTCGCGCGCAGCATCGACGCCGCCGCCTGCCCGGCCAGGGGTTCGCCGGGCGGCAGCGGCGGCGGGTTCGGCTCGGGGGCCGGGTAGACCAGCACCTGCGAGGCCGGCCGCCACACCGTCCAGACGCGAAAGGTGCCCAGCGGAAAACGGGTTTCGGCCGTGAGCGTCGGCACCGGATGCAGACCGCGGCGTTCGGGCTTGAAGGCGACCTCGACCGTTGCGCTGCCCTCGGCCGGCACGTCGCTCCACGACCATTGCCCGCTGTGACGCACGGCCAGTCCGATGCCGTAGCGCGTGCTGCGCCGGGCGTTGTGCAGCACCACGCGGAACACGGCGGCCGCACCCGCATAGCGCGGATCGGGCGTCATCAGGCGCAGCGCGAGCCCGCGCAGGGTGGCATGGCACACATACATGCCGACCGCCACGCTGCCGGCCAGCAGGAAGGTCAGGAGATAGCCGAGGTTGAGCTGGTAGTTGATCGACGCGATCAGCAGCAGCAGCAGCGTGGCGCCCAGCATCCAGCCCGCGGGCGTCGGCACGATATAGACGTTGCGCTGCGTGAGCTCGAGCGTGTCCGAAGGCGGCCGGCGCGAGAGAAACCAGCCGTCGATGCGCGAGCGAAGCGGCGCCAGCAGTTTCACGGCAACGGGACTGCGGCGGTCATGGCGCGCACCTGCTCGACCGCGCCGCGGCCCGCATCGCCGAGCGGCGTGAGCCGGTGCGCGATGGTTTGCGGCAGCACGGCCTGCACGTCGTCGGGCGCCACGTAGTCGCGGTTGGCCAAGAGCGCCTGCGCCTTGGCGGCGCGCAGCACGGCGATGCCGGCGCGCGGCGAGAGGCCCTGCAGGAACCAGCGGCCCGAGCGCGTCGCGGCGATCAGGTCCTGCACGTAGTTCAGGAGCGGCTCGGCCGCATGCACCTGCAGCACGCGCTGCTGCAGCGCCGTGAGTTCACCCGCTGTCAACAAGGCCGGCAGACCCGTGAGCATTTCGCGCCGGTCGGCGCCGGCCAAGAGTTCGCGCTCCGCCGCGCGGTCGGGGTAGCCCAGCGAGATGCGCATCAGAAAACGGTCGAGCTGCGACTCGGGCAGCGCGAAGGTGCCCAACTGATCGTGCGGGTTCTGCGTCGCGATCACGAAGAAGGGCGTGGGAAGAGGGCGGGTTTCGCCTTCCACCGTGACCTGCTTCTCCTCCATCGCTTCCAAGAGCGCGCTCTGGGTCTTGGGGCTCGCACGGTTGATCTCGTCGGCCAGGAGCACCTGGGCAAAGATGGGCCCGGGGTGGAACACGAAGGCCTGCTGTCCGCGGTCGTAGATCGCCACGCCGGAGAGATCGCCCGGCATCAGGTCGGCCGTGAATTGAACCCGCGAGAACTGCAGGCCGAAGGTGTGCGAAAGCGCGTGGGCGAGGGTGGTCTTGCCGACGCCCGGCACATCCTCGATCAGCAGGTGACCGCCGGCCAGGAGGCAGGCCACGCAGTCGCGCACCTGTGCCTCTTTGCCCACGATCACCGTGTTAAGCTGGCCGAGCAAACTGGCGAGCTTCGCGGCAACGTCCATTTTTGTATCCATATGCAAACAATACCGTAAAGCCCTGCGGCCCTACGCTGCATGAGGCTACGACGTGATCGATCCATGGGCAAAACCGGCTATTTCACCCACCGCGACTGCTGGAAACACGAGATGGGCGCGGGGCATCCCGAATGCCCGGAGCGGCTCGATGCGATCGAGGACCGGCTGCTTGCAACCGGCGTCGCCGACGCGCTTGAACGCGCAGAGGTGCCGCTGGCCACGCTGGAGCAGATCACGCGGGCGCACAGCGTCGAACACCTGGAACTCCTCGAGGCGCTGAGCCAGCGGCTGATCGCCGACGCCCCGGCCGGCGGCCCGCGCTACGCGCAGCTCGATCCCGACACCGCGCTCACGCGCTTCACCGTGCTCGCTGCCCGCCGCGCCGCCGGCGCCGCGATCGCCGCGACCGACGCGGTGATCGCCGGCGAGCTGGACAACGCCTTCTGCGCCGTGCGGCCGCCCGGCCACCATGCCTGCCGCGACAAGGCGATGGGCTTCTGCTTCCTCAACAACGTCGCGATCGCGGCGCGCCATGCGATCGAAGAACATGGCCTGGAACGCGTCGCGATCGTCGATTTCGACGTCCACCACGGCAACGGCACCGAAGACATCCTGAGCAACGACCCGCGCGTGCTGATGGTGGGCTTCTTCCAGCATCCCTTCTATCCGTACAGCGGCACCGACCATCCGGCGCCGAACATGCTCAACCTGCCGGTGCCGGCCTATACCAAGGGCATGGACGTGCGCGAGCTGATCGAGGCCTGCTGGATGCCGCGGCTCGACGAATTCAAGCCGCAGATGATCTTCGTGAGCGCGGGTTTCGACGCCCATCGCGACGACGATCTGGGCCAGCTCCGGCTCAACGAGAACGACTTCGCGTGGATCACCGAGCGTGTCCGCGACGTGGCGCGACGCCATTCCCAGGGCCGCATCGTGTCGATGCTGGAAGGCGGCTACAACCTCGATGCGCTCGCGCGCAGCGTCGAAACGCACCTGCGCGTGCTGGCTGATCTCTAGGGCAGCCCCTAGGATGGATCTCAGCGCCTTCACTCAGCGCCTCGGCCAGATCGACGCGCGCAGCCTGTGGATCGAACTTGCGGCTCTGGTCGGCTGCGTGGCGCTGGCCTGGGCGGTCTGCCGCTGGTTCGGCCGCGACCAGCCCAAGGATTCGATCTGGTTCGGCGAGCGCACCTTCGACGGCCTGCTGTTCCCGCTGCTCGCACTGCTCTTGACCGATCTGGCGCGCCGCTTCGTGCTCGAGTTCCAGCCGGTGCTGGTGCTGCGCATGGCGGTGCCGGTGTTCCTTTCGCTCGCGGCCATCCGCCTGTTCGCGCGCGTGCTCAGGGCGGTGTTCCCGACCTCGGCGCTGATCCGCCTGGTCGAGCGCACGATCTCGTGGATCGCATGGATTGCGGCGGTGCTCTGGATCGTCGGCCTGCTGCCCGCGGTGCTGGCCGAGCTCGAGAACATCACGCTGGCCTTCGGCAAGACCCGCGTCAGCCTGCGCACCATCCTGGAAGGCATCCTGTCGGCCGGCCTCGTGCTCGTGATCGCGCTGTGGATCGCCTCGACGATCGAGAAGCGCATCTTGCGCACCTCGGTGACCGACCTGTCGATGCGCAAGGTCGCGTCGAACGCGATCCGCGCCTTCCTGCTCCTGATCGGCCTGCTGTTCGCCTTGTCGGCGGTGGGGGTCGACCTGACGGCGCTCTCGGTGCTGGGCGGCGCGCTGGGCGTGGGCCTCGGCTTCGGCCTGCAGAAGCTGGCCGCCAACTACGTGAGTGGCTTCGTGATCCTGCTGGAGCGCTCGATCCGCATCGGCGACAACGTCAAGGTCGACGGCTTCGAGGGCCGCATCACCGACATCAAGACACGCTACACGCTGGTGCGGCAGGGCAACGGGCGCGAGTCGATCGTGCCGAACGAATCGCTGATCACGAGCCGGGTCGAGAACCTTTCCGTGTCCGACCTCAAGTTCAACATCACGACCAGCATCGTGGTCGGCTACGACAGCGACGTGGCGCAGGTGCAGGCCATCTTGTGCGATGCGGCCGCCGCGCAGGCGCGCGTGCTGAGCGATCCCGCGCCGGTCGCATTCCTCGTCAACTTCGCGCCCGACGGGCTGGAGTTCAGCCTCAACTTCTGGATCGCCGATCCCGACAAGGGCAAGGACAACGTCCGCTCGCCCATCAACATCGCGATCCTCGAGGGCCTGCGTGCCGCCGGCATCGACATTCCGTACCCCCAGCGCGTGCTGCGCGTCGAGTCGCTGCCGCCCGGCGTTTCGGCGCCCGAGGCGGCTCGCCTATAATCATCGCAAAAAAGCACGATCGTTCTTTTTCTTCGCGCCCCGCGCCAGGTGATTGAAATGAACAGCTCGCGCGGAGGCCGGCGCCTAAAATCTCCGGTTCCCCTGCACCCCCGGTTTCGCAATTCAATGGAGTCAAGCCAATGAAGGTCCTGGTCCCCGTCAAGCGGGTCGTCGATTTCAACGTGAAGGTGCGCGTCAAGAGCGACGGCACCGGTGTGGACATCGCCAACGTCAAGATGAGCATGAACCCCTTCGACGAGATCGCCGTCGAAGAGGCGGTGCGCCTGAAGGAAAAGGGCGTGGTCACCGAAGTCATCGCCGTCTCCTGCGGCGATGCCAAGTGCCAGGAAACCCTGCGCACCGCCATGGCCATCGGCGCCGACCGCGGCATCCTGGTCGAGACCTCCGAAGAGCTGCAGCCGCTGGCCGTGGCCAAGCTCTTGAAGGCCCTGGTCGACAAGGAACAGCCGCAGCTCGTCATCCTCGGCAAGCAGGCGATCGACGACGACGCCAACCAGACCGGCCAGATGCTGGCGGCCTTGGCTGATCTTCCGCAAGCTACTTTCGCTTCGAAGGTCGAGGTCGAAGGTGACAAGGTCAAGGTCACGCGCGAAGTCGACGGCGGCCTGGAAACCATCCAGCTCACGCTGCCCGCGGTCATCACCACCGACCTGCGCCTGAACGAGCCGCGCTACGTCACCTTGCCCAACATCATGAAGGCCAAGAAGAAGCAGCTCGACACCTTCAAGCCCGAGGACCTGGGCGTGGACGTCAAGCCGCGCCTGAAGACCCTGAAGGTCAGCGAGCCGCCCAAGCGCGGCGCCGGCATCAAGGTGCCCGATGTGGCCACGCTGGTGGACAAGCTCAAGAACGAAGCCAAGGTGATCTGAGGCCGGAACAAGGAAGAATCGACATGACCGTACTCGTTATCGCAGAACACGACCACGCCACCGTCAAGCCGGCGACCCTCAACACCGTGACCGCAGGCCTCGCCTGCCAGAGCGGCGATGTGCACGTGCTGGTGGCCGGTGCCAATGCCGCCGAAGCCGCTGCCGCGGCCGCCAAGATCGCGGGCGTCGCCAAGGTCATCGCGGCCGACAGCCCGTCGCTGGCCGAGAACCTGGCCGAGAACGTCGCAGCCCAGGTGCTGGCCATCGCGAAGAACTACAGCCACATCCTGTTCCCGGCCACGGCCAACGGCAAGAACGTGGCGCCGCGCGTCGCAGCCAAGCTCGATGTGGCGCAGATCAGCGACGTCACCAAGGTCGACAGCCCCGACACCTTCGAGCGCCCGATCTATGCGGGCAACGCGATCGCCATCGTGCAGAGCAGCGATGCGATCAAGGTGATCACGGTGCGCACCACCGGCTTCGACCCGGCGGCCGCCACCGGCGGCAGCGCCGCGGTCGAGAGCGCCGAGGGCGTGGCCGACAGCGGCAAGTCGAGCTTCATTGGACGCGAAATCACCAAGAGCGAGCGTCCCGAACTCACGGCCGCCAAGATCATCGTCTCGGGCGGCCGGGCACTCGGCAGCGCCGAGAAGTTCACCGAAGTGATGGCGCCGCTGGCCGACAAGCTCAACGCCGGCCTGGGCGCCAGCCGCGCCGCAGTGGACGCGGGCTATGCGCCGAACGACTGGCAGGTCGGACAGACCGGCAAGATCGTGGCCCCCCAGCTCTACATCGCCTGCGGCATCTCGGGCGCGATCCAGCACCTGGCGGGCATGAAGGACTCGAAGGTGATCGTGGCGATCAACAAGGACCCGGAAGCGCCGATCTTCTCGGTGGCCGACTATGGGCTGGAAGCCGACCTGTTCACGGCCGTGCCGGAACTGGTGAAAGCGCTCTGATCCGCTTTCATCGAACAGAGAAAGACAGGTGAAGGGCATCGTTCGCGATGCCCTTTTCGTATCTGCTGCATTGGAGACAACCATGAGCTACACCGCCCCCATCAAGGACATGCTGTTCGACATCGAGCACCTCGCGAACATCGCGCAGGTCTCGCAGATGCCGGGCCTCGAAGACGCCGGGCTCGAAACCGCCCAGGCCGTGCTCGAGGAATGCGCGCGCTTCAACCGCGACGTGGTCGCGCCGCTCAACGTCGCGGGCGACCGGCATCCGTCCTCGTTCAAGGACGGCCGGGTCGCGACCACGCCGGGCTTCAAGGAAGCTTTTGCGCAGTACGTGGCGGGCGGCTGGCAGGGCCTGCAGCACCCGGCCGAGTTCGGCGGCCAGGGCTTGCCCAAGACCATCGGCGCGGCCTGCGGCGAGATGCTCAACTCGGCCAACATGAGTTTCGCGCTGTGTCCGCTCCTGAGCGACGGCGCCATCGAAGCGCTGCTCACGGCCGGCTCCGACGAGCTCAAGGCCACCTACCTCGAGAAGCTGGTGAGCGGGCAATGGACCGGCACCATGAACCTGACCGAGCCGCAGGCCGGCAGCGATCTCGCAATGGTGCGCAGCCGCGCCGAGCCGCAATCCGACGGCAGCTACAAGATCTTCGGCACCAAGATCTTCATCACCTACGGCGAGCACGACATGGCCGAGAACATCGTGCACCTCGTGCTCGCGCGCGTGGCCGGCGCGCCCGAAGGCGTGAAGGGCATCAGCCTGTTCGTTTGCCCCAAGTTCCTCGTGAACAAGGATGGTTCGCTGGGCGTTCGCAACGACGTGCACTGCGTGAGCATCGAGCACAAGCTGGGCATCAAGGCCAGTCCGACCGCCGTGCTGCAGTACGGCGACCACGGTGGTGCCGTGGGGTACCTCGTGGGCCAGGAAAACCGCGGCCTCGAATACATGTTCATCATGATGAACGCAGCCCGCTACGCCGTCGGCATGCAGGGCATCGCGATCGCCGAGCGCGCCTACCAGCAGGCGGTGGCCTATGCCAGGGACCGCGTGCAGAGCCGTCCGGTCGACGGCTCGATCAACGCCAGCGCGCCGATCATCCATCACCCCGACGTGAAGCGCATGCTGATGACGATGCGCGCCTACACCGAGGGCTGCCGCGCCATGGCCGCGGTGGCCGCGGCCGCCTACGACGCGGCGCATCACCACGCGGACGCAGACACGCGCCGGCAGAACCAGGCCTTCTACGAATTCATGGTGCCGCTGGTCAAGGGCTATAGCACCGAGATGAGCCTGGAGGTCGCCTCGCTCGGCGTGCAGGTGCACGGCGGCATGGGCTTCATCGAGGAGACCGGCGCGGCGCAGTACCTGCGCGATGCCAAGATCCTCACCATCTACGAAGGCACGACGGCGATCCAGGCCAACGACCTGGTGGGCCGCAAGACCGCGCGCGACGGCGGCCAGACCGCGAAGGCCATTGCCGCGCAGATCGAGCAGACCGAGGCCGAGCTCGCGAAGCAGGGCAGCGACGCCGCGCGTGCCGTGGGCAAGCGCCTCACGGCCGCGCGCCAGGCCTTCGTCGACGTGGTCGACTTCGTCGTCGGCCAGACCAAGGCCGGACCGAAATCAGCCAATGCCGTGTTCGCGGGCAGCGTGCCCTATCTGATGCTGGCGGGCAACCTGGTGGCCGGCTGGCAGCTCGCGCGCTCGCTGCTGGTGGCCGAAGCGCTCGCCAACGCCGGCACCGACACCGCCTTCATGAAGGCCAAGATCGCCACCGCGCGCTTCTATGCCGAGCACATCCTCAACAAGGCGCCCGGCCTGCGCGACAGCATCGTCGATGGCGCCGAGAGCGTGACGGCGCTGGCGCTCGACGCTTTCTGAATCCAGTCAGTCAACATCCGGAGACCCCATGTCCAAGCTGCCTTCCGTACTCGCCAATCTCCCGCTGCCGATCATCGGCTCGCCGCTGTTCATCATCAGCAACCCCAAGCTCGTGATCGCGCAGTGCAAGGCCGGCGTCGTCGGCGCGATGCCTGCGCTCAACGCGCGGCCCGCGTCGCAGCTCGAAGACTGGCTGGCCGAGATCACCGAAGAGCTCGCGGCGTACAACAAGGCGAATCCGGACAAGCCGGCCGCGCCCTTCGCCATCAACCAGATCGTGCACAAGAGCAACGACCGCCTCGAGCATGACATGGCGATGGTGGTGAAGTACAAGGTGCCGATCGTCATCACCTCGCTCGGCGCGCGCACCGACGTCAACGATGCGGTCCACAGCTACGGCGGCGTGACGCTGCACGACATCATCAACAACGCCTTCGCGAGGAAGGCGATCGAGAAGGGCGCCGACGGCATCATCGCCGTGGCGGCCGGCGCCGGCGGCCATGCGGGCATCAAGAGCCCCTTCGCCCTGGTGCAGGAAATCCGCCAGTGGTTCGATGGCCCGATCGCCTTGTCGGGCTCGATCGCCACGGGCGGCGCGGTGCTCGCGGCGCAGGCGATGGGCGCCGACTTCGCCTACATCGGCACTGCCTTCATCGCCACCGAGGAGGCGCGCGCCAGCGCCGAGTACAAGCAGGCCATCGTCGACGGCACCTCCGACGACATCGTCTATTCGAACCTGTTCACCGGCGTGCACGGCAACTACCTCGCGCCCAGCATCGTGGCCGCCGGCATGGACCCGGCCAACCTGCCGCAGGGCGAGCTCAAGACCATGAATTTCGGCGGCGGCGACGGCAGCAAGGCCAAAGCCTGGAAGGACATCTGGGGTTCGGGCCAGGGCATCGGCGCCGTGACCGAGGTCGCGAGCGCCGCCGCTTTCATCGACAAGCTCAAGCGCGAGTACGACGAAGCGCGTCGCCGCCTTGCGCTCTGACACCGCGGCCACCGCGGCGCGCCTGCCGCTGCTCGATGCGGCGAAAGGCCTGGCCTGCGCCGTGATCGTCGGGCACCACCTCGCGCGCTACGGGCCCTTGCCGGCAGGCGCGTCCTCCCTCGCGCCGGGGCTGTTCGAATGGCTGGCGCAGGATGGCCGGCTGGCGGTGCAGGTGTTCCTGGTGCTGGCCGGTTTTCTGGCGGCGGGCAGCCTGGCGCCCGACGGCGTGCTGCGGGTCGACCGGCCGCTGGTCCGCGTGTTCCAGCGCTACGGCCGGCTTGCGATGCCCTACCTGGCGGCACTGAGCTTCAGCGTGCTGGTCGCCGCGCTGGTGCGGCCCTGGCTCGACGACGAGGCGGTGCCCGCGGCGCCGGGCATTGCGCAGCTGCTGGCGCACGGGCTGCTGCTGCAGGATCTGCTCGGCTACGACGCCTTGTCCACCGGCGTCTGGTACGTGGCGATCGACTTCCAGCTCTTCGTGCTGGCGCTCGCGGCGATCAGCTTTTCCGAACTGCTGCAGCGGCGCTGGTCCCTGCGGCCGGAGCGGTCGCGCTGGCTCGCCGTGGCGCTGGTGCTGGTGCTGGCCGTCGCCTCTCTCGCGGTGTTCAACCGCAACGAAGAGCTCGACGACACGGCGCTCTATTTCTTCGGCGCCTATGGCCTGGGCATGGGCGTGTTCTGGATCGGCCGCGCGACGCGGCTACGCACCTGGCAGTTCGGCATCGCGCTGCTGCTCATGGTCGGCGCCGCGGCCCTGGCGCTCGACTGGCGCAGCCGCATCGCCACGGCGCTGGTCACGGCGCTGCTGCTGGCTGTGGTCCAGCGCCGCGCCGGGCCCGAGCCGGCCGCATGGCCGCCGCTCGCGCAGCCGCTGCTGCGGCTGGGGCGCATCTCGTACTCACTGTTCCTGATCCACTTTCCGGTGCTGCTGCTGGTGAGCGCGGCGTTCAACCGGTTCGCGCCCGACGGGCCCTGGGTCGACCTGATCGGCCTCCTGGCCACCTTCGCGCTGTCGATCGTCGCGGCGATGCTGCTCTACCGGTGGGTGGAGTCGCGGCCCGCCACCTGGCGCGCGGTGCTGGCCTTGTTTGCGGGCCTGCTGGTCTGCGGCGCGGTGGCCTCTTCGTAGCTTCCTGGCTTCTTAGCGGCCTGCCGCGAGCGCCTCTGCGTAATGCGCCGAGAAGGTCTCGGCGACGACCTCCCAGTCGTAGCGCTTGGCCCGCTGCTGCGCGGCCATCGACATCGCGGTGCAGCGCTCGCCGTCGAGGCTCGCGACCTCGCGCACCACGGCCAGATCCTTGGCGCCGATGTCGAAATCGAGGAAGAAGCCGTTGACCGAGCGCTCGACGAAGCCGTTGATCGGCGCCATGTCGCGGCACAGCACGATCTTGCCGGCGGCCATCGCCTCCAGGATGCCGATGCCGAAGCCCTCGTACTCGCTGCCCGTGACGAAGACCGTGCGCTGCTGCAGCTCCTGCAGCAGGGCGGCGTCTTCGATGTAAGGATGCAGCCTGACCGAGTCATCGAGCTGGAGGGCGCCGATCTGCGCCTGCAGCGATTCGCCCAGGTTGTCGAAATCGGGCCCGGCGATCAGCAGGTCGATCTTGATCCCCTGGTGCCTTGCCATGGCCACGGTGTCGATGACCGCGTCGATGCGCTTGTTGCGCGACCAGCGACCCCAGTAGATCCACTTGGTGGGGTCGGGCGGGCCGGTGAGGCGCCCGCCCTGGAACTTCGAGTACGCGATGCCGTTCTCGCATTTCTCGACCCTGTTCGAGAAATGGCTGAAGTAGGCCTTGTCGGATTCGCTGCTCGCGAGGATCTTCCGGTAGCGGCGCAGCAGGCGGCGCATCAGCACGCGCTCGTGCAGCCACTTGATCGCGCCGTGTTTGGCCGTGTGGCGAAAGCCGCCGTGCGTACTCAGCACTGCAGGGATGTCGCGGCATTGAAGCAGCACGTTGCCGGTGAGCATCATCAGTTGCGGATCGTGCACGTGCAGCAGGTCGTAGCCGGCGGCAAGCCGGCCGAGCTCGCGCGCATAGCCGGCCAGGCGGTTGCCCAGCACCGGCACCCGGAACACCTTGATGCCGTCCAGCTCGCCGACCGAAAACCCCGTGTGCTTGGCGGACACGTGCGCGATGTCGACCTGGCTGCCCTGGCTCGAGTTGCGCACCGCGAGTTCCCGCACGACGGACTCGATGCCTCCGATCTCGGGGAAGTAGGTCGGCGTGATGGAAAGAATCTTCATGGCGTCGTAGCTTAGCGGGTGCACCATGCCGCTTCAGGCGATTGCCCGTGCCGTGTCACATCCGCTATCATTGTGGAACTTTCAGTAAATACTGAAATTGCACGAATTTAACAAAATGCAGCCTCACGCACCCTCGCTCGCCGGCTTGCGATCCCTGGACCCGCCAAGGCTCGCCGCCTTCGTTCAGGGTGCTGCCGCGCTGCTGTGGCTGCCGCAGGCGGCCTTGCTGGCCTGGGCCGTCGAGGGCCTGGCGGCGGGCACGGGCTTGGCGGCGGTGCTGTGGCCCGCAGGCGGGATCGTGCTGCTCGGGCTGCTGCGCGTTGTCTGCGAGGCCTGGGGGGCGCGCCGCGTCTTTACCGGCGCGCGAGCGGCGCTGTCGGAACTGCGCGCACGGGTCGCTGTCGCACTGGCGGCACGTTCGCCGCTGGACCGTGCGCGTCCGGCCTCGGGGCTCGCGGCCAGCGTGATCGCGGAGCAGGCGGAGGCGGTGGTGCCGTACCTGGTGCGCTACGGCCCGGCGCGCTGGCGCGCGATGGTCGTGCCGCTCGCGATCCTGCCGGTGGTGGCCGGCTTCTCGTGGGTGGCGGCATTGGTGCTGCTGGTCGCGGCGCCGCTGATCCCATTCTTCATGGCCATCGTGGGCTGGCGCGCGCGGGCCGCGAGCGAGGCGCAGCTGGTGGAAACGGGAGGCATGAATGCCTTCCTGCTCGACCGGTTGCGCGGCCTTCCCACCTTGCGTGCGCTCGGTGCGATAGCCGCCACTGCGCTCAGGCTCGGCGAAGCGGCCGAGGCGCTGCGACGGCGCACCATGGCGGTGTTGCGCATCGCCTTCCTGTCGTCGGCCGTGCTGGAGCTGTTCTCGGCGCTGGGCGTGGCGATGGTCGCGGCCTATGTCGGTTTCCATCTGCTCGGCACCTTCGAGTTCGGCACCTGGGGCCGGCGCCTGAGCCTGGGCGAGGGCATGTTCGTGCTGCTGCTGGCGCCGGCTTTCTTCGAGCCGCTGCGCGAGCTGTCGGCGGTCTGGCACGACCGCGCAGCCGGCGAGGCGGCGCTCGATGCGCTCGACCGGCTCGCGCGCACCGATGTGGCGCTGCCCGGCGCGCAGAGCGAATTGTCGGCCGGCGACGAGGCCACGGCCGGCGCGCCCTCGGTGCATGTGCATGGCCTGCATTTCTCCCATGCCAGCGAAGACGCCTTCTTCGAGGACTATGACCTGCGCATCGTCGCCGGCGAGCATGTCGCGCTGATGGGGCCCAGTGGCTCGGGCAAGACGGCCTTGCTCTGCCTGATCGCCGGGCTGGTGCCGGCGCGGCAGGGCGAGATCGCGATCGGCGGCGTCCCGCTCTCGGACCGGACCGTGGCCGCACTGCGCCGGCGCATGGCCTGGATGGGCCAGAAGCCCCACGTGTTCGCGGGCTCGGTGCAGGCTAACGTGACGCTGGGGCGCGCCGGCGTGGACTCGGAACAGGTCGAGGCCGCGATGCAGTTCGCGCAGTTGGACCGCGTGGCCCAGGCCCACCCGAGCGTGGCGCTGGGCGAGGGCGGCAGCGGGTTGTCGGGCGGCGAGGCGGCGCGCCTCGCGCTGGCGCGGTTGGCCGTGCATCCCGAGGCCGACCTGCTGCTGGTCGACGAGCCCACTGCGCACCTCGACACCGAGACCGCGGAGCGCGTGGCCGATGCGCTGATCGAACTCGCGCGCGGCAAGACCCTGATCGCCGCGACCCACGATCCCGTGCTGGCCGCGCGCTTGCACCGCGTGATCCGGCTCGACGCCGTGCCCGCGAAGGAAGCGGCATGAAGCTGTGGCGCGATCTTCGTCCAGTCGCGGGACTCTTTGTCGCCGCGGAGCCGCGCAGGCTCGTGCTCGGCGCGGCCCTCGCGGCGCTCACCGTCCTGATGGGCATGGCGCTGCTTGGCCTCTCGGGCTGGTTCATCACCGCCACCGCGCTCGCAGGCCTGCATGCCGCGACCGCGATCGTCTTCGACGTCTTCATGCCCTCGGCCGGCATCCGCCTGCTGGCACTGGGCCGCACCGCATCGCGCTATGGCGAGCGGCTGATCACGCACGACGCGAGCTTTGCCGTTCTGGCCGCGCTGCGCGTGCGCCTGTTCCGCGGCTGGGCCCGGCCCGATGCCGCACGCCAGTTGCTGGCGCGGCCGGCACGGCTCTTGTTCCGATTGACCGCGGACATCGATGCGCTCGAATCCTTCTACCTGCGCCTCCTGGTGCCCGCCGCTGCGGCGCTCGGCGCGGCGCTGCTGGCGGGCCTGGTGCTCGGCGTCATGAATCCCTGGATGGGCGGGTTGCTCGCGCTCTGGTTGCTGGCCGCGGGCTGGGGCATCGCGCTGGTGGTGGTGCAGCGTGCGCGGCCGGCCGCAGTGCGGCGGGCCCAGGCGATGGAAAGCCTGCGCGCACGCGCCGTGGACCTGGTCGCCGGCCAGACCGAACTGGTCATGGCGGGCCGCATCGACGCGCAGCGCGAGGCGCTGGCCGCGGCCGACCGCCACCTGGCCAAGGCCGACCTGGTGCTGAACCGGCTCGAAGCCGGCGCCGGCATGGCCTATGGCATGGCCGGCGCGCTGACCCTGGCGGCGGTGCTGCTGGCGGCGGGCCTGCTGGCGGACGAGGGCGCGATCGGCGCGCCGGCCGCGGCACTGGCGCTGCTGGTGGCACTGACGGCCATTGAACCCTTCGCTGCCTTGCGCCGCGGCGCGCTCGATGCCGGGCGCAGCTGGCTCGCGGCGCGGCGGCTGGCACCGCGCATGGCGGCCGAGCCGAAGGCCCTGCATGGCCCCGCCGCGCCCGATGAGGGCCTGGCGCTGCAACTGAAGGATGTCGTCGTGGCGCACCCCGGCAGCCGCGTGCCTGCGCTGCAGCTCGGCGCGCTGGCACTGGCCGCGGGCGAGCGCGTCGCGCTGATCGGTGCGAGCGGTGCAGGCAAGTCGACGCTGCTCGCGGCGATCGCGGGCGAACTGGCGCCGCAGCAGGGCGAACTCCGCGCGCAAGACCATTGCCTGCTGACGCAGCGCACCGAACTCTTCCACGACAGCCTGCGGGACAACCTGCGGCTCGCCGACCCGGCGGCCGACGAGGCGCGGCTATGGGCGGTGCTGCGCGCCGCAGGGCTGGCTGACGAAGTCCGCGCCATGGCCCGGGGCCTCGATACCGTGCTCGGCGAAGGCGGCCTGGGCCTTTCCGGCGGCCAGTCGCGACGCCTCGCGTTGGCGCGCCTGCTGCTGCGGAACGTACCCTTTTGGCTGCTCGACGAGCCCACCGAAGCGCTGGACACTGCGACCGCACACGATGTGCTGCAGCGCCTGCGCGTTCAGGCCGCGGGACGAAGCCTGTTGATCGCGACCCATCTGCGGCGCGAGGCCGCGCTGGCGGACCGGCTGCTGTGCATGCGGGCCGGCCGCATCACGGCCGACCTGCGTCGCGGCACCGCTGCCTTCGATGCCGCCCTGAGCGCACTGCGGCCCGACTGAGATCGCACGCCGACCACAAGAAAACGAAAGGAACCCCATGGACCTCGACATCGTTGCACTTTCACGCTTGCAGTTCGCGCTCACGGCGCTCTACCACTTCCTGTTCGTGCCGCTGACCATCGGCCTCGCGGTGATCGTCGCGATCATGGAGACGGTCTACGTCATGACTGGCCGCACCATCTGGCGCGACATGACGAAGTTCTGGGGCCTCTTGTTCGGCATCAACTTCGCGATGGGCGTGGCCACCGGCATCGTGATGGAGTTCCAGTTCGGCATGAACTGGAGCTACTACAGCCATTACGTGGGCGACGTCTTCGGCGCGCCGCTGGCCATCGAGGGGCTGATGGCCTTCTTCCTCGAGGCGACTTTCGTTGGCCTGTTCTTCTTCGGCTGGGACAAGCTCTCCAAGGTCGGCCACCTGGTCACCACCTGGGCGGTGGCCATCGGCTCCAACTTCTCGGCGCTGTGGATCCTGATCGCCAACGGCTGGATGCAGAACCCGGTGGGCGCGGCCTTCAACCCGCAGACCATGCGCATGGAAGTGACCGATTTCTTCGCCGTGCTGACCAACCCGGTGGCGCAGGCCAAGTTCGTGCACACGGTGTCGGCAGGCTACACGGTCGCTTCCATCTTCGTGCTCGGCGTGTCGGCCTGGTACCTGCTGCGCGGGCGGCACCTGCAGCTGGCCAAGCGCTCGATGACGGTGGCCGCCTCCTTCGGCCTCGCGGCCTCGCTCTCGGTCGTGGTGCTGGGCGACGAGAGCGGCTACCTCTCGACCGAGCACCAGAAGATGAAGCTCGCCGCCATCGAGGCGATGTGGAAGACCGAGCCGGCGCCGGCCGCCTTCACCGCCTTCGGCTTCCCCGACCAGGAAACGCGCGAGACGCACTACGCGATCCACATCCCCGCGGTGATGGGGCTGATCGGCACGCGCTCGCTCACCACCGAGATCCCGGGCATCGACGACCTCGTGCACCGCGCCGAGCTCAACATCCGCGTCGGCATCTCGGCCTACGATGCCTTGCAGAAGATCCGCGCGGCCGGCAGCGAGACCGAAGTTCCGGAGTCGGCGCGCAAGATCTTCGAGGCCAACGGCCATGCGATGGGCTATGCGCTGCTGCTCAAGCGCTACGTCGACGACCCGCGGCAAGCCACGCCGGAGCAGATCGCCAAGGCCGCGCTGGACACCGTGCCGGCCGTGGCGCCCCTGTACTGGTCCTTCCGCATCATGGTCGGGCTCGGCATGTTCTTCATCCTGCTGACCGCCACCTTCTTCGTGCTCTCGGCGCGGCGCAGGCTCGACGCGCATCCGTGGCTGCTCAAGCTCGCGGTGTTCGCGATCCCGCTGCCGTGGATCGCCGCCGAGTGCGGCTGGATCGTGGCCGAGGTCGGCCGCCAGCCCTGGGTGATCGAGGGCGTGCTGCCGACCGCGGTGGCGGTGTCGAACCTCGGCGTCACCACGCTGCTGATCACCATCGCGGGCTTCGCGCTGATCTACACCGTGCTGTTCCTGATCGAGATGAAGCTGATGCTGAAGGCGATCCGCAAGGGGCCGGAGGAACATCCGGTGCCGCCGGCCGCGGCCTATCGCGCCGAGGCCGACCCCGAGCTGGCCGCCACGCTGCCCCGCACACCTCTCGCCGCCGCAGATTGACCTCACGGAGCACGACATGATCCTGCACGAACTCATTTCCTACGAAACCCTGCGCCTGGTCTGGTGGCTGCTGCTCGGCGTGCTCCTGATCGGCTTTGCCGTGACCGACGGCTTCGACCTCGGCGCCAACATGCTGCTGCCCTTCGCCGGCCGCAACGATCTCGAACGCCGCGTCATCATCAACAGCGTCGGCCCGGTCTGGGAAGGCAACCAGGTGTGGCTGATCCTCGGCGGCGGCGCGATCTTCGCGGCCTGGCCGCAGCTCTACGCGGTGTCCTTCTCTGGCTTCTACCTCGCGATGTTCGCGATCCTCGTGCCATTGATCTTGCGGCCCGTGGCATTCAAGTTCCGCAGCAAGAATGACGATGCGCGCTGGCGCACGCGCTGGGACTGGACGCTGTTCGTCACCGGCCTGGTGCCCGCGCTGATCTTCGGCGTGGCCATGGGCAACGTGCTGCAGGGCGTGCCCTTCCGGCTGGCGCCCGACATGCGCATCTTCTACGAGGGTTCCTTCTTCGGGCTGCTCAATCCCTTCGCCTTGCTGTGCGGCCTGGTGTCGGTCGCGATGCTGGTGATGCACGGCAGCGCGTGGCTGCAGTTGAAGACCCAGGGACCGATCGCCGATCGTGCGCGCGCCTTCGGCAGCGTCGCGGCGCTGCTCACGCTGGTGCTCTATGCGCTGGCCGGCTATGTGCTGTGGAGCTGGGTCGACGGCTACCGGGTGACGAGCGCGCTGCCGACCGGCGGGCCGTCCAACCCGCTGCTCAAGATGGTCGAAGTGCAGCCGGGCGCATGGTTCGCCAACTATGCGGCGCGGCCGTGGATGTGGGCGGCACCGGGCCTGGGATTGGCCGGCGCGCTGCTGGCCTTCGTGGGGCTGCGCCTGCGGCGCGAAGTGTTCACGCTGCTCGCCAGCGCGCTCGGCATCGTGGGCATCATCCTCAGCGTCGGCGCCTCGATGTTCCCCTTCATCCTGCCGTCGTCGATCGACCCGCGCGCCAGTCTCACGGTGTGGGATTCGTCATCGAGCCACCTGACGCTGTTCATCATGCTGGTGGTCACCGCCATCTTCATCCCGCTCATCGTGGCCTACACCAGCTGGGTCTACAAGGTGCTGTGGGGCAAGGTCGATGCGGACGCGATCAAGAACGAACGCGGTCACGCCTACTGAATCAAGAAAAGGAACCGAACCATGTGGTACTTCGCCTGGCTGCTGGGCCTCCCTCTCGCCGCGACCTTCGCGGTGCTCAATGCGATGTGGTACGAGCTGATGGACGACGAGGCGATCCGGCGCGACAAGCTCGAGAAGCCCTAGCTTGCTGACTGGCTCGCCCGTTTGGGCGCACGCCCGGCATGCGGTGCGGGCCGTGCGACCCCACTGCGCCGGCCCTTCGGGCTTCCCTGCGGTGCTCGCCTTTCGCGGGGTCTCGCTCGAACTCGCCTTCGGCTCAGACAATCGCGAGCCCTGATCCGCGAAAGGCTGCGCTCCTCGGCGGCGCAGAGGGGATCGCCCGACCCGCACCGCATACCGCCCGCCTCCGCGCCGCAAGCCATTGTTCGACGAGCCGGCCTGAACCCTAGCCCGTCTTTCTCAACTGGCAGGTGCGAAGCCGGCTAAGTGCTTGATTTGATTCAGCACGAGCTCGAAGGTCTCCACTACAGCGGGATGGGTTGGGCAGTGATGCGGGCGTGTTTGGCAGTGATCTTCGGCGGGGGTTGATCGGGCAGCTTCAGCCGCAGCAGGTCCAGCAGCATGCGGTGATCGGCCTCGGGCTGGGTATATCGCGACAGCACGAGCTCTCTGCCGTCGGTGGTGGGCAGGTGCACGTCCACCATCTGCATGGTCTTGAACTTGGCGATGACCTCCGCAGGCGTGATGCCGTGCGCCAGGCGCTTGAGTTGGGCCTTCAAGGTGACCTGCAGGCAGTAGGCGAGGAAGGCCACGAAGATGTGGGCCTCGATGCGCTTCTCGCTGGAGTGGTAGATCGGGCGTACGGCCAGGTCGTGCTTGAGCTCCTTGAACGCCTGCTCGACCTCGGTGAGCTGGATGTAGAACGTCCACAGCTGCGCGGGATCGTGCGCTGCGAGGTTGGTGCGCAGCAGATAGCGCCCTTCACGGCGGCGCACCTGGCGCAGCCGGGCGCGATCGAGTTCGAACTCGAAGGATGCTGTCTTGGAACTGCTGCTGGCCTCGGGCAGCTGAACCGTGACCAGATGGGCGGCGCGCCCGGCGTCGTGCTTGGCTGCGCCGAGCTTCATGAGCAGTTGATCGCGCGTGAGCGCCTGGCCCTGCAAGGCCTGCAGGCGCTGCACGTAGCGGCGCAGGCGGCGTTGCCGCATCGCACGCTCCTTGTCGATGCGTGCTGCACTTTGCGCCAGCACGTAGGTGTCTTCGTCACCGGCCAGGCGCTTGACATCGACGCCTTCGCGCACGCGCTGCCACGGCTGTGCGAGGAAGCCTTGCTCGAGCTTGCTCAGCCGCCCCTTGGGGGTGCCCACGAGATACGACGCTCCCATGCGGCGCATCTGTGCCAGGCTGTCTTCGGTGGGCACGCCGCGGTCCATCACCCAGATCCGGTTGGCTCGGCCGTAGCGCTGCTCGATGCGATCGAGGAAGTCGCCAAGCGTCGTTGAGTCGGCCGTGTTGCCCGAGAGCACCTCGTAGCTCAGCGGGAAGCCTTCAGGGGTGACGATCAGCGCGATCACCACCTGGCGGCAGTCGCCTCGCTTGTCGCGGCTGTAGCCGTACTGGCGCTTGTCGTGCTCGCTGCGCTGCGCATCGCTCTCGAAGTAGGTGCTGGTCAGGTCGTACAGCAGCACGTCGAACTTCGCGCCGAACAGCTCGCCCCAGCGCCGGCACAGGAACTTGAACAGTTCGTCCTTGTGCGCTGTGAGCTTGTCCAGGCAACGGTACAGCGTGTTCTTCTCGGCCAACGCGAAGTCGGCGTGCAGCAGATCGGCCATCGCGCTGGCGTCGAACCAGTGACGGTGCAAGCGCCATTCACTGCCAGGATCGATCAGCCGGTAGGCCACCAGCGTTTGCAGCACCTGCAGCCACGGGGTGCCTTCGCGCGAGGGCGGCAGCCGAGCGCTCCAGAAGGCGTCGAGTTCGAGTTGCTGCCACAACACGCATGACAGCCAGCACGCGCCCCACTGGCGCGGGCGTTCGAGGCGCAGTTCGTCCAGACGGATACCCACCGCATTCGCGTCATCGGCGGGCATCGAGCCGGCCGGGAACAGCGCCACTTGGCGCCTGGTTCCCTCGTCGTGCACTTCGATGGTCTTGCGCCAGGCTTCGCGCTGGCTCGCGTTGATCTCGCCCAGGTAGAGCACCTGCCTTTGCACCACACGACCATCGGCCAGTCGGCGGTTCTCCACCACGCTCCAGTAATCGTGCGTCTTGCCGTCCTTCAGGCGTCGGTTGCAGCGCAGAAACATGCGCCGCAGTTTAGGAACCGCTCGCCCGCACGCCAAGGACCAAGGTCTCCACCACAAGCGTTTTGCCGCGTCACCCCTATACGCATCAAGCACTTGCGTCGCTCAACACCCCCAAAATCGTCGAAATCGGGGTTGAGTTGAGAAAGATGGGCTAGGCCCCCGCCTTCTTGCCCTTTGCCCCGGTGATGCGGTCCTTGAGCGTGAGCACCTTGGTCACCGTCGCGCCCATGCCCATCAGCTGCATCGCAGTCTCGGGCGCCAGGCGCTGCACATCGTCGAACCATTTCATGAGCCGGTCGATCAGGTCGTGCATCTCGCGCATGCGCTGCTGGGCGTGGCGCTCCTCGTCGCTCGTGGGTTCTTCGAGCAGTGCCATGCGCAGCATCGAGAGCGTCGGCTCGACCTCGCGGCGGCGCCGTTCCTCGGCCAGCACGCGGAAGATCTCCCAGACGTCGGCCGGCGCCTCAAAGTACTCGCGACGGTCGCCCGGCTGGTGGCGCAGCTGCACCAGCCGCCAGGCCTGCAGCTCCTTCAGGCCCATGCTCACGTTCGAACGCGAGAACTCCAGCATCTCGGCGATCTCGTCCGCGTTGAGCGCGCGCTGCGAGATGAAGATCAGCGCATAGATCTGGCCGACGGTGCGGTTGATGCCCCACTTGCTGCCCATCTCTCCGAAGTGGGCGACGAACTGGCGGTTGAGCGGGGGCAGGGGGTGAGAAGGCATCGGCGCATTTTCGCGCCGAATTGCTGTAGCTTCAAGAAAGACTGAAAACTCGTGCCGCTACTTCCATGGCGTCGGCGCGGGAACCTCGCAGGCCGGCTCGACATCGATGCTCTTGAAATCGGCCGGCGAGACGATCTCGAGGTACTCCATGTCGGGCGAGTAGTCGAAGAGGTAGTGCCGGATGCCGGGGCGCTGGTGCACCACGTCGCCGGCCTCGACCAGCGTCTCCTGGTCTTCGTACATGAACCTGGCCCAGCCCTTCACCATGATGACGATCTGGAACTCCGCCTCGTGCCGGTGCCAGCCGGTGCCCGCTTCCGGTGCCATGTTGGCCTTGACGAGGTGCGCAATGACCTTGCCGTGCGTGGCCTCGGCGATGCCCAGGTCGCGGTACAGGAAGAAGTCGCGCAATCCGCCCGAGACGTACTCGGTGTCGCCGGGCTTCACGTGGGAGAACTTCGTGTCGGTGCGGTCCAGCATGGGAACTCCTTGTGGCGGTGGGATGCTGCGTCGCAATATGCATAAAGCGTTCCCGCGTCGGGCTTGACAGCGGCGCCGCGCGCTTCGAAACTCAACCACATGGTTCACTCTGATGCAGACACCCTCGATGCCGTCTTCGCCGCGCTGTCCGATTCGACGCGCCGCGCGGTGCTCGAAACGCTGGGGGAGGGCGGCGGCCTCACCGTCACGGAACTCGCGCAGCCGCACGGCATGTCGCTCACCGGCTTCATGAAGCATCTGCGCGTGCTCGAGAACGCAGGGCTCGTCTCCCGCACGAAGGAGGGCCGCATCGTGCGCTGCGAGCTCTCGCCTCAGCCCATGCAGGAGGCCGCCGTGTGGTTGTCCCGCTATGAAAAATTCTGGGCCGAGCGCCTCGATGCGCTGGCCCGCTTCCTGTACCAACAAGAGGAGACCGCATGGCGAGCCCTGCCACCCGAGACGAAGAACGCCCCTCGCTCACCCTCCGCCGGCACTACGAAGTCGCGCCCGACAAAGTCTGGCGGGCGTGGACCGACCCGCAAGCGCTAAAGCTGTGGTTGGGCCCGGCCGAGATCGTCTCGGTGCCGGTCTCCGAGATCGACCTGCGCGTGGGCGGCCGCTTCCGCGTGGTGATGCTGGAAGCGAACGGCGAGCGGCACGAGGTCGGCGGCGTCTACCACGAGATCGTTCCGAATCGCAAGCTGATCTTCAGCTGGGCCTGGCACAGCACGCCCGAGCGCGAATCGCGCGTCACGGTGCTGATCGAGCCTTCGGGCCGCGGCTGTGAGCTGGAGCTGCGCCACGAGCAGTTCTTCGACGAGGCCGCGCGCGAAGGCCACGAACACGGCTGGACCGGCTCGCTGGTGAAGCTGGAGGCCTTGCTCGGCAGCGCGGAAGCGGCCTGATGGCGACAGCGCCGGCCGCAGTGCGCGAGGCGGTGGATGCGGTCTACCGCAGCGAGTCGCGCCGCATCTTCGCGACGCTGGTGCGCCTCCTGGGCGACTTCGACCTGGCCGAGGAGGCGCTGCACGACGGCTTTCGCGCGGCGCTCGAGCAATGGCCTGCGAGCGGCATCCCGGCCAGCCCGCGCGCCTGGCTGGTGTCGGCCGGGCGCTTCAAGGCCATCGACGGCCTCCGCCGCCGCGCACGCTTCGATGCCTGGGACGACGCAGGCGATGCGGCCGAGGCCATCGCCGACCCTGCGCTGGCCTGGGATGAGCGCGACGCCGATGCCGAGACGCTGGAGGACGACCGCCTGCGCCTCGTCTTCACCTGCTGCCACCCGGCGCTGGCGCCCGACGCGCAGGTCGCGCTGACGCTGCGCGAGGTCTGCGGCCTCGCGACCGAAGACATCGCCAATGCCTTCCTGGTGCCCGCGCCGACGATTGCGCAACGCATCGTGCGCGCGAAGGCCAGGATCCGCGAGGCCCGCATTCCCTACCAGGTGCCGCCCGTGGCCGAGCTGGCCGAACGGCTCGATGCCGTGCTGCGCGTGGTCTACCTGGTGTTCAACGAGGGCTATGCGGCCTCGTCCGGCGAGACGCTGACGCGTCCCGACCTGTCGGCCGAGGCGATCCGGCTCGGCCGGCTGCTGGTCGACCTGCTGCCCGAGCCCGAGGCCGTGGGCCTCTTGGCGCTGATGCTGCTGCACGAGTCGCGGCGTGCCGCACGAACCTCGGCATCGGGCGAGATGGTGCTGCTCGACGAGCAGGATCGCAGCCTGTGGAATCGGGCATCGATCGAGGAGGGCGCTGCCCTCGCGATGCGCGCGCTCTCGTCGCGCCGCTTCGGGCCCTACACGCTGCAGGCCGCCATCGCGGCGGTGCATGCCGAAGCCGCGGATGCGCAATCCACCGACTGGGCCCAGATCGCCGGGCTCTACGAGGTGCTGCTGCGCGCCGAGCCTTCGCCGGTGGTGGCGCTCAACCGCGCGGTCGCGATCGCGATGCGCGACGGGCCGGCGGCCGGCTTGGCGCTCATCGATGAAATCCTCGCGCGCGGCGAGCTCGCGGACTACCACCTGGCCCACGCGGCGCGCGCCGATCTGTGCCGGCGGCTCGGCCGCACGGCGGAAGCGAGGGCATCGTACGAACGTGCGCTGGCGCTCGCGCGGCAGGCCCCCGAGCGGCAGTTTCTCGAGCGGCGGCTGGCTGAGCTTGCATCCTGAAACAAATTCGAGCGGGCGCGAATGTCGATCGGCGGCCTCTGCGTTCGACCAGTGGGTGTCAGTCACCCAATCCTTTTCCGGAGATGCACATGAAATACCTCTGCATGGTCTATTTCGACCCCAAGCTGCTCGCGACGATGACGCCGAGCGAGCGCGCCACGCTGGACGCCGATTCGATGGACTATGACAAGGAGCTCGATGCGCGCGGCCAACTGGTCGTCGCGGAAGCCCTGCAGTCGGTGAAGACCGCCAAGGTCGTGCAGGTGCGCAAGGGCACGATGTCGCAGACCGACGGCCCCTTCGCCGAAACCAAGGAGCAGCTCGGCGGCTTCATCCTGATCGACGTCCAGGACCTCAACGCCGCGATCCAGGTGGCCGCCAGGATCCCGCTCGCGAAGTACGGCAGCATCGAGGTGCGCCCCATCGCGATGGTCGAGAGGATTGCGTCATGAGATACCTCTGCATGATCTTCGCCACCGACGAGCAGATGAGCGTGCTCTCGCCCGGCGAGATGCGCGACTTCGTCAACGCGCACCTGGATTACGACGACCAGTTGCGCGCGAGCGGGCATTTCGTCGAATCGGAAGGCCTGGAGGCGGCCCGCACTGCCGCCGTCGTGCGCGTGCGCAACGGCAAGCTGTCGGTGACCGACGGCCCCTTCGTCGAAACCAACGAACAGCTCGGCGGCTTCTACCTGGTCGAGGCCGCGAGCGACGAAGAGGCGGTGCGCATCGCCGCCGGCATTCCGTCCTCGCGCGTGGGCAGCATCGAGGTGCGCCCCGTGGTGGTCTGGGAGCACACGCCATGAGCCGCCGGGCCGTTCCCAAGGCGAATACCGCCGCGCGCAGCGCGGAGGTGATTCAATGAACGCCCCGGCCGCCGGCGCCAGGGCCAGCGCGCGCGAATGGATCGGCCTGGCCGTCATCGCGCTGCCCTGCATGATCTATTCGATGGACCTCACGGTCCTCAACCTGGCGGTGCCGCACCTGAGCGCCGCGCTGCATCCCAGCAGCGCCCAGATGCTGTGGATCGTCGACATCTACGGCTTCATGCTCGCGGGTTCGCTGATCACCATGGGCACGCTGGGCGACCGCATCGGCCGGCGCCGGCTGCTGCTGATTGGCGCGGCCTGCTTCGGCATCGCCTCGGTGCTGGCCGCCTTCTCGAGCAGCGCCGCGATGCTGATCGCCACGCGCGCGCTGCTTGGCATCGCAGGCGCCACGCTCGCGCCCTCGACGCTCTCGCTGATCCGCAACATGTTCCTCAACGCCCACGAGCGCAGCGTGGCCATCGGCATCTGGGTCGCGAGCTTCTCGGTCGGCGGCACCATCGGCCCGCTGATCGGCGGGGCGCTGCTCGAGCACTTCTGGTGGGGCTCGGTGTTCCTGATCGGCGTGCCGGTCATGGTGCTGCTGCTCGCGCTCGGGCCCTGGCTCCTGCCCGAGTACCGCGACACGCAGGCCGGGCGGCTCGACCTGCTGAGTGCGGCGCAGTCGCTGTTGTCCGTGCTCGCCGTCATCTATGGCCTCAAGCGCATCGCCGAAGCAGGTATGGGCGTGCTGCCGCTGGCGGCCATTGTGGTGGGCGTGGCGATCGGCATCGCCTTCATCCGCCGGCAGGGGCGGCTGGCCGATCCGCTGATCGAGCTGCGGCTGTTCCGCGTGCCGGCCTTCAGCGCCGCGCTCGCGATCAACACGCTGGCCTTCTTCATCGCCTTCGGCGGGTTCCTCTTCATCGCGCAGTACCTGCAGCTCGTTCTCGGCCTGTCGGCCTTGCAGGCGGGCCTGTGGAGCGTGCCTTCGGGCGTGGCCTTTGCGCTTGGCTCCACGATCGCGCCGCGGCTGGTGCGGCTGGTGCGTCCCGGCTTCGTGGTGGCCGGCGGCCTGCTCGTGGCCGCGGCCGGCTTCGCCTTGCTGAGCACGGTGGACCGCATCGACGGCCTGGTCAGGCTGGTCGTCGCCTACGGGGTTCTGTCGCTGGGGCTTTCGTTCGCCTTCACGCTGGCGGTCGATCTGATGGTCGGCACGGCGCCGCCCGAGCGTGCCGGTGCGGCATCGGCGATCTCGGAAACGAGCTCGGAGTTCGGCGGCGCGCTGGGCATTGCGGTGCTCGGCAGCGTGATCGTCGCCATCTACCGCCACGCCATGGGCGAGGCCCGGATCGACGGCGTACCAAAGGCCGCGCTCGAGGCCGCACGCGCCAATCTGGGTGTTGCTGCGGACACCGCGGCCGCGCTCCCGGGGCCTGCAGGCGCGGCCCTGTTCGATGCCGGGCGCGAGGCGTTCGCGCAGGCCTTCGAGACGACGGCCACCATCAGCGCAGCGGTGGCGCTGGCGGCCGCGGTGCTGGCCGCCATCATGCTGCGACGCGTGGGAAGGCCACCGGCCGCGCCCTCGGGGGATGTGGAGTTGACTTTGTTGGGATAATCGCCGCATGAGCGGCAATACCTTCGGCACCCTTTTCGCGGTCACCAACTTCGGCGAGTCCCATGGTCCCGCGATCGGGTGCGTCATCGACGGCTGCCCGCCCGGCATGGCGCTCAGCGAGGCCGACATCCAGGGCGACCTCGACCGCCGCCGCCCCGGCACCAGCCGCCACGTGACCCAGCGCAACGAACCCGATGCGGTGCAGATCCTCTCCGGCGTGTACGAGGGCAAGACCACCGGCACGCCGATCGCGCTGCTGATCCAGAACACCGACCAGCGCAGCAAGGACTACAGCCAGATCGCGCAGCAGTTCCGCCCCGGCCATGCCGACTTCGCCTACTGGAAGAAATACGGCATCCGCGATCCGCGCGGCGGTGGCCGCTCCTCGGCACGGCTCACGGCGCCGATGGTCGCGGCCGGCGCGGTGGCCAAGAAGTGGCTCAACGAGAAGTACGGCACGGTGTTCCGCGGCTGCATGGCGCAGATCGGCGACATCGCGATCCCCTTCGAGAGCTGGGAGCACGTGCCGAACAATCCCTTCTTCGCGCCCATTGCCGACGTTTCCAAGCTCGAGGCCTACATGGACGCTTTGCGCAAGGCCGGCGACTCCTGCGGCGCGCGCATTCGCGTGACCGCATCGAAGGTGCCGGTAGGCCTCGGCGAGCCGCTGTTCGACAAGATGGATGCCGACATCGCCTGGGCCATGATGGGCATCAACGCCGTCAAGGGCGTGGAGATCGGCGCCGGCTTCGCGAGCGTCACGCAGCGCGGCACCGTGCACGGCGACTCGATCACGCCCGAGGGCTTCGAGAGCAACAACGCGGGCGGCACGCTCGGCGGCATCACCACCGGGCAGGATCTTGAGGTCAGCATCGCGATCAAGCCGACCAGCTCGATCATCAGCCCGCGCCGGTCGGTCGATGTCAACAACCAGCCGGTCGAGGTTGTCACCAAGGGCCGGCACGACCCCTGCGTCGGCATCCGCGCGACGCCGATCGCCGAGGCGATGCTGGCGCTGGTCGTGATGGAGCATGCGCTTCGCAACCGCGCGCAATGCGGCGACGTGCAGGGAGAGCAGGAACAGGGGCAAGCCGACGCCGACGCGCGGCCGTCGCCACAGGCGTCTTTCCTCTAGTGCCGGCCCCGGCCCCGGCCCCGGCCCCGGCCCCTGCTGCGGGCGGCCGCGGCCACCTGCTGGCCTTCGCGGCACTCTCGGCCAGCTACTTCGCGCACATCGGCTTCTTCAATCCCTACCTGCCGCTGTGGCTGAAGGATCTGGGGCTGCCGATCTTCACCATCAGCCTCTTGACCTCGGTGCAGTCGATCACGCGGGTCTTCGCGCCTTATGCATGGGGCGCGGTGAGCGACCACACGGGGCATCGCGTGCTGCTGCTGCGCATCAGCGCGGCCGTGGCGCTGGTGTCCTCGTTCGGGCTGTGGTGGCACGGCGGCGCCTGGTGGCTGGGCCTGGTGCTGCTGGTGATGTTCACTCACACCAGTTCGATGATGTCGCTCACCGAAGCGGCCATGGCGCACCTGGTGGCCGGCGACTGGGGGCGCTACGGCCGCATCCGGCTCTGGGGCTCGGCGGGATTCCTGGTCACGGTCTTCTTTGCCGGCGAATGGTTCGAGCATTTCGGCATGGGGCACTTTCCAGCCTGGGCGGGCGGCACGCTCGCCATTGTGCTGATCGCGACCTTGCGCCTGCCCGACGTGCGCGAACCGGCGGCGGCCCACTCGATGGTGAAGGATCCGGTCGGGCCGGTGCTGCGCATTCCGGCGGTGCGCTGGTTCTTCATGTCGCTGTTCTTCCACGTGATGGCGCACTTCGCGGTCTACGGCTTTCTCTCGCTGTACCTCGATTCGCTCGGCTACGGCAAGGGGACCATCGGCTTGCTGTGGGCGCTGTCGGTGGTGGCCGAGATCGCCTGGTTCTACCTGCAGGGCCGGCTGCTGGGCCTGTTCGCCATGCCGCGCTGGCTCCTGATCTGCGGCGTCGCCGCCGTGCTGCGCATGGGGATCACCGCGGGATGCGGCCCCTGGGTCTGGGCGCTGGCGGCGGCGCAGGCCCTGCACGCGCTCTCGTTCGCCGCGCACCACACGGCCTGCATCGCGATGGTGTCGCGCCATTTCCCGGGGCGGCTGCGCGGGCGCGGGCAGGCGCTCTTCACCGTGATCGGCTATGGCTTCGGCGGCGTGCTCGGGGTGCTGGCCGGCGGCGCGATCGCGCAGTACTTCGGCTATGTCGCGATGTTCGGCGTGGCGACGCTGCTTGCCGTGGTGGGCAGCATTTGCGCGTGGCGGGCGCAGCGGCTGGAAGCGGGCGCATTCTGATCTAACGGAGTTGCCCGCTCGGCCCGCGGCACACCCCGAAGGCGCAAGAGGCGCGAGGGACGGCGACGCGCGACGATATTCGACTTGAGTCGATATGCGACCGGCGCAGTGGCCAAGTGTTTCGGGTTGACGGCCAGCTAGGGCTGAGGGAAATCCAGCGAGGCCGCGTCGGCCGGTCAGGTCGTCCGGAGGTGCCGCGGAGATACCGTGATACCCCGCAGAACAAAAGAACGATACCGCGACGAGATCCAGTTCACATGCACAGGAGAAGCGCAACAATCCTGGCGCCCTCCACCCGAGAACCGCGGAAGGACCGTCGATGGATAACAGCTACAGGCTGGTCTCGATCCTGGACAGAGAGTTGGCCGCCTCTGGCGTCTCGTACGCTCACGCCGGCCAAGCCGTTGGAATCTCCGAAAGGAGTTTAGAGCAGGCGTTCCTGACCGGTGAACTCAAGCTTTCCGTGATTGATGCAATCGTGGCGCTTCTAGGCTTGCAATTCGACGACCTCCTGCGAGAGGTCGCAGAGTCATCCTTGCGCAGCAGGGTTGATTCGGACTCGCCGGCGCGCCTGTGACGGGTGTGAAAGGACGCGTGAGGTTCGAAGACCAAGATCAGACATTCCGTATCGGCAGCTGATGACTATCATTCTGGTCCATGCCGATATCCGCGTTCGCTGTCAAGGTGCCCTCGGCTGAGCCGCTTGTCGGCGACCTGCGCCAGCGCTTCGATGCGACTGCAAAGCTCGGTGTCCCGGCGCACATCACCTTGCTGGTTCCCTTTATGGACCCGCAGCACATCACACCTGCAGTCCTCGACCAGGTGCAGCACGCGCTCGCGCGAGTCGCTGCATTCTCGTTTTCGCTGGTGAAAGTCGCTCGGTTCCCAACGACGACATATCTCGCGCCTGAACCTTCAGAGCCGTTCGTCGCTATGACCATGGCTCTTGTAGAAGTCTTTCCGGATTTCCTGCCGTACGGCGGGGAGCACCAAAGAGTCGTTCCACACCTTACCGTTGCGCACGGTGAGGCCTCCGAAGCCGATGAAGCCGCGGCTGAATTGCAAGTTCGGCTCGGAGCATCCGGTGCCGTCAAGGCGGAGTGCAGCTCGGTCGTGCTGCTTGAGAATTCATCGGGCCGCTGGAATGAGTTGCACATGTTCCGGCTGTCACAGGCCAGCGCGTAGCTGTTCCTCGGGCCCCGCCATGAGACAGCATGCGGGCCGGTTGATTTCGCAACGAAGAGTCGGCTAAAGTAAGGATTCCTTACTTTGAGAAATTCCCATGCTTGCCAAGATGACCTCCAAGAACCAGCTCACGCTGCCGCGCAGCGTGACGGACCAGGTCGGCGCCACGGAGTACTTCGACGTCGCGGTGCACGACGGCCAGATCGTGCTGACGCCGGTGCGCATCCAGCGTGGCGATGCGGTGCGTGCCAAGTTGGCCGCGCTGGGTCTGACCGACGCGGATGTTCGCGATGCCGTCGATTGGGCACGGCAGGGGGCCGAACCGGCTGCGCTGATGGCTGCCGAGCCGCCGCCTGCCTATCGCGTCAAGCGTGCGCGCTCGGCTGGCAGCGCTCCCGCCAAGACCAGGCGCAAGGCCTGAGCGCGTGGCCGCCCGGCGGGTGGTGTTCGACACCAATGTAGTTCTTTCGGCCTTGCTGTTCGGCGGACCGGCGACACGGCGGCTGCGCGAGCTGTGGCAGCAGGGCGCGTGCACGCCGCTGGTCAGCACGGCGACCGCAGGCGAACTGGTGCGCGTGCTGGGCTATCCGAAGTTCAGGCTTTCACCACAGGAGCGCGAGGAGCTGTTGGCCGACTATCTTCCCTTTGCGCAGGTCGTGACGCTGCCCAATCCGCCGCCCGTCGTACCAGCGTGCCGTGACCCCTTCGACGCGCCCTTCCTGCAACTCGCGGTCACGGGCAAGGCGACGCTGGTGACGGGCGACCGCGATCTCCTGGTGCTGTCAGGGGCAACCAAGTTCCCCATCCTCGCCATCGAGCCGTTCATCGAGGGATTCGCTTCCCTCTGAAGGCCTCAGTTCAGCTTGTCGCGCCGCGGCATGTCGGCGCCGCGCCGCGAACAGGTGATCGCGGCGGCCCGGGCGGCAAAGCGCAGCAGATCGACGAGCGATGCATGGCCGAGCGCCGACAGCGCCTCGGGTGTGAGTGCATCGTGCTCGTCCAGCCAGGTCAGGAGGGCCGCCTGGAAGGTATCGCCCGCGCCCACCGTGTCCACCACCTCGGTCTCCGGCGCCGGCACGTCGGCCTGCGCCGCCCCGGTCCACGCGCTCGCCCCATGGCGGCCGCGCGTCACCGCGACCAGGTTCACGCCCCGCTCGAGCCAGCGTGCCGCAACCTGCTCCGGCGTTTCGGCCGGATAGAGCAGGCCCAGGTCTTCGTCGCTGACCTTGACCAGGTGCGCGATCGACGCCATCTGCTCGACCACCGCGCGCCAGTGCGCGAGGTCGGGCTCGACGTTGAGGCGCACGTTGGGGTCGTAGGCGATCAGGCGCCGTTCGCGCTCGCGCGCCGCCAGTGCGCGCAGCGCGCTTCCGACCGGCTCCACCGCGAGCGCGTAGGAGCCGAACTGCAGCACGCGCGCCGCTGTAGGCAGCGCCGGCAGCGTGTCGTGCGTGATCTGCCGGTCCGCCGCACCCGTTCCATGGAAGGCATAGCGCGGCACGCCGGCGGCGTCGACGCTGATCACGCTGAGCGTGCTCGGTGCGTCGCTGCGCAGCACCAGCGAGGTGTCGACGCCTTCGGCGCGCAGCGAGGCCAGCAGGCGCTCGCCGCAGGCATCGGTCGACAGTCCCGCCAGGAAGGCCACCGGCCGTTCCAGCCGGGCCAGCCCCTGCGCCACGTTGAGCGGCGAGCCGCCGATGCGCGCATCGAGCGTCATGCCGGTGGCCGTCCATTCGCCCATGTAGACATCCATCAGGGCTTCGCCGCAGACCACGAACATACTTGTCCTTCGAAGAGCTTCAAACGGTTGAAGAAACCGAAACCAGTCCGCCGCCGGGCCGCCCCAAGGCGGACTGCGGCCCCCTTGGGGGGTAGCGAGTACACGAAGTGACGGAGCTTGGGGGCCACATTCAGCGGGGCGCCTGCCAGCCCTTGTAGTCCTTGACGTTCGTGCGCGTGATCAAGGTCGAGGGCAGCAGTGTCATCGGATTGGCGGGCTTCTTGCCGTTCATGATGTCCAGCCCGATCTCGACCGCCTTCTGCGCAATCATGTACGGGTCCTGGCTGGCCGAGGCCTGTACCTGCGTGTCGCTCTTGAGCGCCGTCTCGATGTCGGGCGCGCCGTCGACCGAGGTGATGACGATGTTCTTGCGGTTCAGCTGCTTGGCCGCGAGATCGGTGCCGATGGCCTGCGGATCGTTGATCGCGAACACGGCGTCGATCTTCGGGAAGCGCGTCAGGTGGTTCTGCATCACGTTGAGGCCGCCTTCGCGCGATCCCTTGGCGTCCTGGTCGTCCGACAGGATCTTGATGTCGGGGCTC
Source organism: Variovorax sp. LjRoot175 (assembly GCF_964253805.1). Classification (NCBI taxonomy): domain Bacteria; kingdom Pseudomonadati; phylum Pseudomonadota; class Betaproteobacteria; order Burkholderiales; family Comamonadaceae; genus Variovorax; species Variovorax sp. LjRoot175. The sequence goes on from NZ_CAXURY020000001.1 coordinate 2,154,458, forward strand.
TTCTTCAGCACCGTCTTGCAGCCGTTGACGCGGTCGATCACGGCCGATACCTGCGGGCCGTTCTGGATGATCACATTGCCCTTGCCGCCGAGCTTCTCGACGATGTACTGGCAGGCGAGCTCGCCGGCCTGCACGTTGTTGGTCTGCACGGTCGCATCGGCGCCGTTGGCCGCCACGTCGACGCCCACCACGACGATGCCGGCCTTCTTCGCCTTCTGCAGCGCGGGCTCGATGGCCTTGGCGTCGACCGCGTTGACGAGGATCATGTCCGCGCCCGAGGCGATGAAGCCGTCGATCTGCGAGAACTGCTTGTTGAGGTCGTAGTCGGCCGACAGTGCATTGACCTTGGCATTCGGGCTGTACTGCTTGACCTTGGCTTCGGCGCCCTTGGCGAGCGAGACGAAGAAGGGGTTGCCGAGCGAGCCGAGCGTGATGCCGACGCTCTTGATCTGCTTGTTCTGGGCTTGCGCCGCCGGGGCAGCGAGGGCCGCGGCGATCACGGCGAGTGCGAACAATGACTTGCGCATGGAATAGTCTCCTGGTCGTGGTTGGGGAAATGAAAGGGGTTCAGGTACGAGCCGAGTCCTTGCGGCGGTAGCGGTCCAATGCGACGGCGCCGATGATCACCAGGCCCTTGACGATGTACTGCCAGATGTCCGAGACACCCATCAGGATCAGGCCGTTGGTCAGCACCGCGATGATCAGCGCGCCGATCAGCGTACCGAGGATCGAGCCCGTGCCGCCGACGAAGCTGGTGCCACCGAGGATCACCGCCGCGATGGCGTCGAGTTCGTACGAGGCGCCGAGCTGCAGGCCGTTGGCCGCATAGAGCCGTGCCGAGGCCATGACCCCGCCCAGGCCCGAGAGCAGCCCCGAGGTGCAGTAGACGAACAGCAGCACCGCCCAGACCTTGATGCCCGCCAGGCGCGCGGCTTCGGGATTGCCGCCGACCGAGTAGATGTTCAGGCCCAGCACGGTGCGGCGCAGGATGAACCACGACAGCGCCACCACCGCGAAGGCGATGATCACCAGCCAGGGCACGCCCAGCACCTCGCCGTTGCCGATGAAGGCGAAGGGCAGCTGCGGGTTGAACACGGTGGTGTCGTTGCCGAGCAGCCGCGCGATGCCGCGCACTGCGGTCAGCGAGCCCAGCGTCACGATGAAGGGCGGCAGTTTGACGAAGGCGATCAGCACCCCGTTGATCAGGCCGAACAGCAGCCCGCAGGCCAGGCCGGCGGCAATGCCGAGCATGCCGAACTCCGGCACGTTCGACACCAGCATTGCCACCACTGCGGAGGCCGCGAGGATCGAGCCCACCGACAGGTCGATGCCGCCGGTGAGGATCACGAAGGTCATGCCGGCGGCCAGCACGATATTGATCGAGGCCTGCTGCGTCATGATCGACAGGTTCTGCAGGCTGAAGAAGTTGTCGCTCGCGAAGCTGAAGCCGATGCACAGAAGCACCAGCACCGGCAGCATGCCGAGCGCACGCATGATTTCGCGGCCGGAAGCGCCGCTAAGCGCGCGGGGCAGGGCGGGGTTGGCCGGCGCCGGGAAGGCGGGGGAGGTCTGCTTGCTCATGGGGATGTCTCCTGTTGCGCCGTCTGTCTCAGTGCAGCACGGGCGCGTGGGTGGCGGCCGCGCCGGTGGCGAGCGCGACGATGTTTTCCTGGGTGATGGGCAGGCCGCTCGCGCCGCCCACCTCGCCGACGAGATGGCCTTCGCGCATCACGATCACGCGGTCGCAGATGCCGACCACCTCGGCCAGTTCGCTGGAGATGACGAGCACCGCGACGCCGCGCCGCGCCAGCTCGTCGATCAGGCGGTAGATCTCGCTCTTGGCGCCGATGTCGACGCCGCGCGTCGGCTCGTCGAGGATCAGCACCTTCGGCGCGAGTTCGAGCAATCGGGCGAGCAGCACCTTCTGCTGATTGCCGCCGGACAGCGAGCCGACGTTGACCCGCGCCGAGGGCACGCGGATCGACAGCTGCGCGATCGCGTCGCGCGCGCGCTGGGCGGCGCGCTTGCCGTCCATCACGCCGCCGGCGTTCGCGTCGCGCGGGCACACCATCACGTTGATGTTGTCGCGCACCGATTGGTCGAGGAACAGGCCCTGGCCCTTGCGGTCCTCCGTGAGGTAGAGGATGCCGGAGCGGATCGCGTCGATGGGCCTGGCGATCTTCAGCAGCGCGCCGCTGCCGTTGAGGGAGACCTCGCCGCCGGTGCTCGGATCGGCGCCGAAGATCAGGCGTGCCAGCTCGGTGCGACCGGCGCCGACCAGGCCGGCCAGGCCGAGCACTTCTCCCGCATGCAGCTCGAAGCTGCAGTCGTGCACGCGCCGGCCGTCGCTGAGGCCGCGCACCGTGAGCGCCTTGTCGCCGGTGTGCTGGCCGTGGTGCTCCTTGCGGTAGAAGCCCGAGAGATCGCGGCCCACCATCATCTTCACCAGCTTGTCGCGCGAGAGCTCGGCGCGGGTCAGCGTGCCGACGTAGGCGCCGTCGCGCAGCACGGTGACCTCGTCGGCGAGCTCGTCGATCTCGTCCATGCGGTGGCTGATGTAGAGGATCGCCAGGCCTTCGTCGCGCAGGCGCTTGATCAGCGCGAACAGGCGGTCGGTCTCGTGGGTCGATAGCGGTGTGGTCGGTTCGTCCATCACCAGGATGCGGCAGTCGAAGTGCACCGCGCGCGCGATCTCGACCAGCTGCCGCTGCGCGATCGAGAGCGTCGCGACGCGGGTCGCCGGGCCGAAGTCGGCGCCCAGGCGCTGCAGCGTCGCCTCGCAAGCGCTGGCCATGCCGGCGCGGTCGACCAGGCCGCCGCGTCGCAGCGCCCGGCCCATGTAGATGTTCTCGGCCACGCTGAGGTTGGCCGCGAGGCTCAGTTCCTGGTAGATCACCGACACGCCGAGGTGCTTGGCCGCGAGCGGGCCGTCGATGTGGACCTGCTTGCCGTCGATCAGGATCTCGGCGCCGGGGTCGGGCATGTAGGCGCCCGACAGCACCTTCATCAGCGTCGACTTGCCGGCGCCGTTCTCGCCCATCAGCGCATGTACGTGGCCGGCGCTGGCGCGCAGCCGCACGTCCTGCAGCGCCTTGACGCCGGGGAAGGTCTTGGAAATCTTGCGCAGCTCCAGCAGCGCGGGGGGTGCTTCATGCATTCGCTGTCTCCGGGTGGCGGGGGCGTGAACGTCCGCGCAGCACGTCCGCGCGCGGCGAGAAGTTGAAGAACATCGGCAGGCTGGCCGCGCCGATCGCGCCGGCGTCGGCGCGGAAGCTGCCGCGCAGGATCCGCGGGGTCTGGCGCGCCTCGGGCGCGATCGCGCGCAGGCCTTCGTCGAGGCGCTTCATGAGCTCGTCGATCAGGCCGCTGTCGATGTCGCAGTCGATCACCACCACCGGCAGGTCCAGCACGGCCAGCGATGCGCGCGTCGAAGGCACCAGCGCATCGACGCAGTCGTCGAGCCATTCGCGCACCTCGGGCCGGCCGGACTTGACGCATGCCTCGAGCTCGGCATGGCCGCGCACCGCGATGCCGTGGTGGCGCAGGTGGCGCGCCAGCGCGTTGAGCGAGGCGCGCGAGAGCAGGATGTCCCAGCGCCGGTCCGACACCGGGGCCGAGGCCAGGCGGCTGGGCGGCACCGGCATCAGGCCGAGGTCGGCCGCGTTGCCGGTGGGGCCGCGCAGGCTTTCGCCGCCGATCACCGCACCTGCGCCGAGTGCCGCGCCGATGAAGATGTAGAGGAAGTCGTTCTCCTCGCGGCCGATGCCGAAGAACAGCTCCGCGATCGCGGCCGCGTTGCCGTCGTTTTCCTTGAAGACGGGCTGGTCCACGGCGCGCGCGAGCATCGCGCCGAAGTCGACCTCGTCCCAGATGCGGAAGTCCGCCTTCAGGTCGAGTTCGCGCAGCCAGCTGCCGAGGTTGTAGGGCTGCGCCAGGCCGACGCCCATGAGCCGGCGGTGCTGCGCCGCGTCGAGCGTGGCCATCATGCGGCTCACGTCCTTGTGCACCAGCGCCAGCGCACGGTCGGGGTGGGGCAGCAGCAGGTCGTGCGCCGCACGGGCCAGGATCTTGCCGCCGAGGTCGATCATCACCGTCTCGATGCTGGTGCGGTCCAGCCGCACGCCGATGCCGTAGGCGCCTTCGGGATTGACGCGGTAGAGCCCGGCGGGCTGGCCGCGCTGGCCTTCCTGCCGGCGGCCCGCGGGTTCGATCAGCCGCGATTCCTCGAGCGACTGCACGATGCTGCCGACCGCCGTGTTCGTGAGCTGGGCCCAACGTGCCAGATCCGCCTTCGACGCCTCGCCGGCCCGGCGCAGCCGCTGCAGCAGGCTGCGCTCGTTGTAGAGGCGCAGGTTGACCGAGTTGGTGCCCCGACCGGGACCGGCTGTCGTCACTGGCTGTCTCCTGGCCCCGGTGCCGAGGCGCAATTAATTAATTCAAGTTGAATAAATAGTAGAAGCAAGCGCCGGCGAGCCATCCAGGGTTAACCCGGAAAAATGCAAGAAAGTATGTGTTGGGGCCCGTTGCGCACGTCGTGAAGGGGTGCGAAAGCAAGACCGTATCGGTCAGGGCATCCTGTCCCATGAACCCGGGGACAAACCCCGATTCCGCGCGAAAGTCGCACGAGACTGATCGATGATCGATCGAAACCCCTGTCCGCGACATTGCCGGCGCTCCGGGGGCGCACCTACAGTCGCCTCGCCCCTTCCCAACGGAGACACACATGAGCAAACCCCAGGAGCACGAGCCGCAAGGCCGGCACCAGTCGAAGAAGGCCGCTGCCAGCGGCTGGATCGGCTCGGCCCTCGAGTACTACGACTTCTTCATTTACGCCACCGCAGCAGCGCTGATCTTTCCGCAGATCTTCTTTCCCAAGGGCGATCCGAATATCGCCATCGTCGCCTCGCTCGCGACCTATGGCGTCGGCTACGTGGCGCGCCCGATCGGCGCCTTCTTCCTGGGCCACTGGGGCGACACCCACGGCCGCAAGCAGGTGCTGATCCTGTGCATGTTCCTGATGGGCTTCTCGACCATCGCCGTCGGCCTCTTGCCCACCTACGACCAGGTCGGCCTGCTGGCGCCGGTGCTGCTCGTGATCTGCCGCCTGGTCCAGGGCTTCGCGGTGGCCGGGGAAATCTCGGGCGCCAGCTCGATGATCCTGGAGCACGCGCCCTTCGGGCGCCGCGGCTTCTTCGCCAGCTTCACGCTGCAGGGCGTGCAGGCCGGCCAGATCCTGGCCGCGGCGGTGTTCCTGCCGCTCGCGCACTACATGCCGGAGGATGCCTTCAACAGCTGGGGCTGGCGCATTCCCTTCCTCTTGAGCTTCATCGTCATCGTCGCCGGCTACATCATCCGCCGCGAGGTCGACGAGACGCCCGCCTTCGCCGAGGAAGGCAGCAAGCAGCAGCGCCCGCGCTCGCCGATCGTCGACGCCTTCAAGTACAGCTGGAGGGACATGCTGCGCGTCGTGCTGATGGCGCTGATGAATGTGATCCCCGTGGTCGCCACCATCTTCGGCGCGGCCTATGCGGTGCAGTCCGCCTACGGCATCGGCTTCGCGAAGGACATCTACCTGTGGATTCCCGTGCTCGGCAACATCCTCGCGGTGCTGGTCATTCCATACGTCGGCAACCTCTCGGACCGCATCGGCCGCAAGCCGCCCATCGTCTTCGGCGCGCTGGCCTCGGGCCTCCTGGCCTTCGGCTACCTCTACGCGATCAGCATCAAGAACGTGCCGCTCGCGATCTGCATGTCGCTTTTGATGTGGGGCGTGGTCTACCAGGGCTACAACGCGGTGTTCCCGAGCTTCTACCCCGAGCTGTTCCCGACCCGCACTCGCGTCTCGGCGATGGCGATCTCGCAGAACATCGGCACCGCCGCCACCGCCATGCTGCCGGCGCTGTTCGCCACGGTGGCGCCTCCTGGCGCGGCCAACATCCCGCTGATCGTGGGCTCGCTGGCCTTCGGCATCACGGTCATCTCGGCACTCGCCGCGCTGAGCGCCCGCGAGACCTATCGCATCCACATGAACGACCTCGGCAATCCCGACGCGGCGCCCGTGCCGAAGCCGGAATACGAGCGCCTGCGCGAACAGACGCTGGCCGACGCGAGGATGGCGAAGGCCGCGGTCTGATGGAAACCCCGTTCGCCCTGAGCTTGTCGAAGGGCTGCGCGTGGCTTCGACCCTTCGTCGAGCTCAGGGCAGGCCAAGCTCAGGCCGAACGGTAGTTGGCAGCGCGATCAGATCAGGTTGCGCATCGCCTGCGCCGTTTCGCGCAACACCGGGAGGACGCGGGCGACCGCGTCCTCGCTGCTTTCATGGCCCATGGGCATCGTGATGTTGAGTGCGCCCACCAGGTCGCCGTGCCGGTCGCGCAGCGGCACGGCGATGCCGCGCGAATTGAGGTCCAGCTGCTGCTCCGAGAGCGCCCACCCCTGCGCGCGGATGCGCGCGAGTTCGAGCTTCATGCGCTCCTTGCTCGCGATGGTGTGCGAGGTGAAGACGGTGAGCTCGTGCGTGGCCAGCCAGTGGCCGAGTTCCTCGTCGCCGCGCATCGCCAACATCAGCATGCCCGAGGCCGTGACCTGCGCCGGCACCCGCGCGCCCAGTACATAGCCGGTGCTCATGCTGCGGTTGGGGCCGTTGCGCGCGATGTAGACCACCTCGTCGGCGTCCATCACGCTCAGATACGCGATCTCGTGCGTGCCGGCGGCCACCCGCTGCAGAAAGGGCTGCACGATGCGCGGCAGGCGTGCCGATTCGAGGTAGGACTGGCCCAGGCGCAGCACCCGCGGCGTCAGCCAGAACAGCTTGCCGTCGCCCGCTACGTAGCCCATGTGCTGCAGCGTAAGCAGGTAGCGGCGCGCGGCGGTGCGCGTCATGCTGGTGCGCTGGCCGGCTTCGCTCGCCGTCATGCGCGGGTGGGCGTCGTCGAAGGCCTCGATGATGGACACGCCGCGCTCCAGGCCGGCGATCCAGTCGCGCTTGTCGAGTTCGGGTGGGGCGGGGCGAGTGTCGAGGTTCATTGAGGACAAACCCTGGAATCGTTCGATGATCGATCACTGTAGAACGATCAGCGCGCTATTCTCGCGCCACCGACTTGGATCGTGCAAGTGGGAACCCTACATTAGCGACCATTCCTGCCAAATTGCGCGATAGCCGAACAACTCCGAGCGAGACGCCATCATGTTCCCCTCCATTGCAGGCAGCACCGACCTTTACCTGCTCCCCGGCGATCCGGTGACCAACGTGCGCCTGCCGCGCATGTTCAACAGCGTCTTCGAGCGCTTCGGCATCGACGCGGTGATGGCGCCGGTGCAGGTGGCGACGCGCGACTTCGCGGTCTTCGTCAAGGCCGCCTTCCTCGCCAGGAACGTGCGCGGCATGGTGATCGCGCCGCCGCACAAGCCGCTGGTGGTGGACCTGCTCGACGGCGCCGGCCTGTTCGGCCGCGTCGCCGGCTCCGTCAACGTGGTGCGGCGCATCGCCAACGGCGAGCTCGAGGGCGATCTCTTCGACGGCGAGGGTCTCCTGGGCGCGCTGGACCACTACAACATCCCGTTCCGCGGCAAGCGCGTGCTGATCCTCGGTGCCGGCGTCAGCGCCGCGGCCATCGGCGTCGCGCTGGCCGAGGGCGGCACGGTCCACGGCGCCGAGCACATCGCCTTCCACGACACCTCGGCCGGCAAGGCAGCAGGGGTCGCGGCCAAGCTCGATGCCTTCTTCGACGCGACCACGGTCGCGGTCGACAGCAGCGATCCCGAAGGCTACGACCTGGTCATCAACGCCACGCCGATGGGCCTGAAGGAGGGCGACGCCTTGCCGGTGGACGTGGAGCGCATGGACGCCCACGCGGCGCTATTCGACATCCTGCTGCGCAACCAGCCCACGCCGCTGGTGCGCGCCGCCCGCGCGCGCGGGCTCAACGCGCAGGCCGGCTTCGAGATGCTGATCCAGCAGATGCCGTACTACCTCGACTTCTTCGGCCAGACGGCCGCGGCGCATGGTGTGCGCGACGACGCGCGTTTCCTGCGCGAGCTGATCTACCCAGCCGCAATGGCGGCCGAGATCGACGCCCCGCTGCGCTACCACTCCGACACCGTGGCCTGAAAGGGCGCGCGCAAAGCATCATGGCCATCTCCCTCGACCGTTTCGGCTTCAACACCGTCACCATGGGCGGCGACCTCGGGCACAAGCTCGCATGCATGAAAGCCGCGGGTTTTTCCGGCGTTGAGCTGTGGGCGCGCGACCTGATCGCGCACCCCGCCGGCGTCGAGAAAGCGGCCGAACTGGTGAAGGCCAGCGGCCTCAAGGTCACCGACTTCCAGCCGCTGCGCGATTTCGAATGCGCGCCCGACGCCATGCGGCCGCACCGGCTCGAGATGGCGCGCGAACAGCTGCGCCAGATGGCACTGGTCGGCGCCGACCTGCTGCTGGTGTGCTCCACCACCTCGCCGCTGGCCATCGACGATCCGGAGCGCGCGGCCGAAGACTTGCGCACGCTCGCGACGCTGGCCACGCCGCTCGGCATCCGCATCTGCTACGAGGCCCTGTCCTGGGGCCGCCACGTCAACCGCTGGCACCAGGCCTGGGACATCGTGAAGCGCTGCAACCGCCAGAACGTGGGCCTCAATCTCGATTCCTTCCATATGTCGGTGCATGGCGACGACACGCCCGAGACGCTCGCGCAGCTGGCCCAGGTGCCGGTCGAGAAGATCTTCCTGGTGCAGCTGGCCGACTACTTCTTCGAGTACAGCGACCGCCAGGCCGACATGATCGAGCTCGCGCGCCACCAGCGCCTGTTTCCGGGCGAAGGCCTGCACGACGTGCGCGACCTGGTGCAGCTGCTCGAGGACAAGGGCTACCGCGGCCACTACACCTTCGAGGTGTTCAACGACGACTATGTGAATTCCGACCCCATGGTGGTCGGCCAGCGCGCCATGAAGAGCGCGCGCTGGATCAGCGAGAGCCACGTGAGTACCAGCAATTCAACCCCAAGGAGACAAGCATGACCATCGTTCAGTCGCGTCGATTCGCGATCCAACTCATCGCCGCCTGTGCCGTGGCCGCGGGCGCTTCAGGCACCTTCGCGCAGAACACGATCAAGATCGTCAACATCGTGGAGCTCTCGGGCGGCGGTGCGACCGCCGGCACCAACTTCAAGAACGGCGTCGAGCTGGCGGTGAAGGAGATCAACGCCTCGGGCGGCATCCTCGGCAAGAAGATCGAGTCGAGCACCAGCGACACGCAGAGCAATCCCGGCGTCGCCAAGGGCCTGACGCAGAAGGCGGTGGACAACGAGGTCTTCGCCATCTTCGGCCCCGTGTTCTCGGGCTCGATCATGGTCAGCATGGCCGAGAGCCGCCGCGCCGAGATTCCCAATTTCACCGGCGGCGAGGCGGCCAGCATCACGCAGCAGGGCAACAAGTACATCTTCCGCACCAGCTTCACGCAGACCACCGCGATGCCGAAGGTCGCGCGCTACATCGACCAGCAACTGAAGGCGAAGACGCTGGCCATGATCTACGTGAACAACGACTTCGGCAAGGGCGGCCTCGATTCGATGAAGAAGGCGCTGGCCGCCACGCCGGTGAAGATCGCGGCCGAGATCTCGACCGAGCCGGGCCAGATCGACTTTTCCGCCGCGGTGCTGCGCGCCAAGCAGAGCAATGCCGATGCGCTCTTCGCCTACAGCAACGAGGAAGAGTCGGCGCGCCTGCTGCGCGAGCTGCGCAAGCAGGGCTGGACCAAGCCGATCATCGGCGAGACCACGCTCACCGGGCAGAAGGTGATCGACCTCGCGGGCGAGGCCGCCAACGGCGCGATCGCGCACGTGGGGCTCACGGTCGACGCGCCGAACCCGGCCATCCGCGCCTTCCGCGCCAAGTTCGAGAAGGAATACAAGTACGTCTCGGACCACAACGGCATGAAGGGCTACTCGGGCATCTACCTGTTGAAGGCTGGGATCGAGAAGGCCGGCAAGCTCGACCGCAAGGCCGTGGCCGCCGCGCTGCACGGCCTAAAGGTAAGCACCGCGCAGCAGCCCGGCGTGCTGATGGACGTCAGCGTCGACGCCAACGGCGACCTCGACCGCGAAAGCTTCATGGTGGAGGTGAAGAACGGCAAGCAGGAAGTGATCGCCACGCTGCCGGCCCTGGGCGCAGCCGCCAAGTAGCCCCGCCATGACGGACTTCATCCAGCTCTTCTTGAGCGGGCTGGCCACCGGTAGCATCTATGCGCTGGCTGCGCTGGGCTTCACGCTGCTGTGGCAGGCCAGCGGCACCATCAACTTCGCGCAGGGCGAGTTCGTGATGCTGCCGGCCTTCGCGATGCTCGCCTTCATGTCCTTCGGCGCACCATTCTCGCTGAGTTTCGTGCTGACCATCGTGGTGGCGGTGTTCGTGCTGGGCTGGCTCTTCAAGCGCGGTCTGGTCGATCCGCTGTTCAAGTTCGGGATGATGCCGATCGTGGTGGCCACCATCGGCCTGTCGATCGCGCTGCGCAACGGCGTGCGCGCCGGCTACAGCGCCGAGGCCCATCCGTTCCCCAGCCTCTTCGCCGACAAGCTCTTCAACGTGGCGGGGGTCACCGTCACGATGGCCGACCTCGGCACCTTCGGGCTGGCGGTGGCGATCGTGCTGGCCACGCAGGCCTTCATCTCGAAGACCGTGACCGGCCGCGCGATGCAGGCCGTGGCGCAGAACACCGAGAGCGCGAGCGTGCTGGGCATCAACGTGCCGCGCATGATCTTCTACACCTTCGCCATCAATGCGGCGCTGGCGGTGGCGGCGGCGCTCTTGGTCACGCCCACCTACCTCGCCAAGTTCGACATGGGCGAGGGCCTGGGCACCAAGGCCTTCTTCGCGGCCATCATCGGCGGCTTCAACAACTCGCGCGGCGCGCTGCTCGGCGGCCTGATCGTCGGCGTGGCGGAGAACCTGGCCTCGGCCTACATCTCGCCGGCCTACAAGGACGCGGTGGCGCTGGTCATCTTCATGGTCGTGATCCTGTTCAAGCCGCAAGGCCTGCTGGGCAAGAAAGAGGAGCGCAAGGTATGAAGAAGATGCACCTCGCGCTGATCGCCGTGGCTGCGGCCGCGCTGCTGATCGCGCCCAACTTCCTCAAGAACTACGGCATCTACCTGCTGAGCTACTGGCTGGTGTTCATCATCGCCACCATGGGGCTCAACCTGACGGTGGGCTATGCGGGCCAGAAGTCGCTGGGCCATGCGGCCTTCCTCGGCATCGGCGCCTACACGGTGGCGATCCTCATGAAGGCCGGCATCAGCTTCTGGCTGGGCCTGCCTGCGGCGGCGCTGCTGTGCTTCGCGGTCGGCCTCGTGCTGGGCTTTCCGGCGCTGCGCGTGCAGGCGATCTACCTCGCCTTCGCCACGCTGGGCTTCAACACCGCGATCTGGCTCTTGATGCGCAACGAGGAGTGGCTGACCGGCGGCACCTTCGGCATCAACAACATCCCGCGGCCCGAGCTGGCCGGGCTGTCGCTGGAGGGCAACCTGGCCTACTACTACTTCGTGCTCGCCGTCGCCGTGCTGCTCGCGCTCCTGCTGTGGGGCCTCCTGCGCTCGCCCTGGGGCAAGGCCTTCACCGCGCTGCGCGACAACCCGATCCGCGCCGAGAGCCTGGGGATCAGCGTGCGCAGCTACACCTTGCTGAGCTTTGCCATCGGCGCCGCCTATGCGGGCATCGCCGGCGCGCTGTTCGCCTCGCTGGTGCAGTTCATCGAGCCGGCGCCCTTCACCGTGGCGGCCTCGATCATGATGTACCTGATGGTGGTGGTCGGCGGCCCCGGCTACTTCTGGGGGCCGGTGCTGGGCGCGGCCGTCGGCGTGATCGTGCCCGAGTGGCTGCGCGACGTGCCGGGCGTGGCCGACTGGTACCTGCCGCTGTTCGGCGCCGCCGTGGTGGTGCTGATGGTCTGGCTGCCGGACGGCCTGCTCTCGATCCCCGATCGGATCCGGGCACGCCGCGAAGCGCGCGAGGCCTCGGCCGCGCGCTCCGCTGCTGCCGCGAGCATGGGAGCTGCCACATGAACGCCGTGCTTGCGGAAGCTATCGTGCCGGAGCAGCAAGTGGTGCCGGTTCTTCGCGTGACCGATCTCAGCAAGGCCTACGGCGCCATCCAGGCCGTCGGCGGCGTGAGCTTCGAGGTGCGCCCCGGCGAGATCTTCGGCGTGATCGGTCCCAACGGCTCGGGCAAGACCACGCTGTTCAACAGCATGCTGGGCCAGATCACGCCCGATGCCGGCCGCATCGAACTCAAGGGCGAGGACGTCACCAAGCTGGGTCCGCTCGAGCTCAACCGGCGCGGCGTCGGCCGCACCTTCCAGACGCTGCAGGTGTTCGGCAAGATGACGGTGCGCGAGAACCTGATCGTCGCGGCGCAGGAACACCAGGGCAGCATGTTCAGCCGCATGTTCGCGCCCGGCGACTCGGGCCTGGGGCCGAAGGCCGACGCGCTGATCGACCAGTTCCGCATCCGCCACGTCGCGAACAAGAAGGCCGGCACGCTCTCCTACGGCCAGCAGAAGCTGGTGGACATCGGCATGGCCTTCATGAGCGAGCCCGACCTGGTGCTGCTCGACGAGCCCTGCGCAGGCGTCAATCCCAGCCTGGTCGGCGGACTCTCGACCCTGCTGAAGGACCTGAATCGCACGCGCCGCGGCAGCTTCGTCGTGATCGAGCACAACATGGACTTCGTGATGGACCTGTGCCACCGCATCATGGTGATGGTCGAGGGCAAGGTCATGGCGATCGGCACGCCGGCCGAGATCCGCGCCAACAAGCAGGTGCTCGACGCCTATCTCGGGAATTGATCATGACCACCACCGACACCTGCATCGAATTCGACAACGTGCTGGCGGGCTACAAGGATTTCATGATCCTCAATAACCTGTCCTTCAAGGCCAGGCGCGGCAAGATCACGCTGCTGCTCGGGCCCAACGGCGCGGGCAAGTCGACCGTGCTCAAGACGCTGTTCGGCCTGCTCAAGGTGCGCAACGGGCGGGTCCTGCTCGATGGCGAAGACATCACCGGCGCCAGTCCCAAAGACCTGCTGGTGAAGCACGGCATTGCCTTCGTGCCGCAGGGGCGCAATCTGTTCGGCCAGTTGACGGCCTACGAGAACCTCGAGCTCGGCGGCATCACGCTGGGCATGAAGACCACGCACGAGCGCATTCCCGAAGTGCTCGAGCTCTTCCCGCGCGTGAAGGAGCGCATGAACAGCGCGGCTTCTTCGCTCTCCGGTGGCGAGCAGAAGCAGCTCGAGGTCGGCCGTGCGCTGCTGCTGCGGCCCAAGGTGCTCTTGATCGACGAACCCTCGATCGGCCTGTCGCCGATGGTGGTGCAGGACGTGTTCAGGCTGTTGCGCAAGCTTGCCGACCAGGGCACCACGGTGCTGATGGTCGAGCAGAACGTGAAGAGCGCGCTGAAGATGGCCGACGAGGCCATCGCGCTCGAATCGGGCCGGCTGGTGCTGCACAAGCCGGCCTCCGAACTGCTGGCCGATCCGAACATCGAACGCCTGTTCCTCGGCGGCGCGCATGCCGCCGCGGCGCCGGCCGTCACGGTCTGAGGAGAGGGTGCGATGGACAGGAAGCTGCGCCTCGCGATCGCCGGCGCCGGCCTGATCGGCCGGGCGCATTGGATGCGCATGGTCGCGAACAGCGCCTGCGAATTGATCGGCTTTGCCGACCCGTTCCCGAGCGCGACTGCGCTGGCGGCCGAGGCCGGCGTGCCGCTGTACCCGGACCTCGAAGCGCTGCTGGCCGCGGCGCGGCCCGACGGCGTGGTCCTGGCCACGCCGAACGCGCTGCATGTGCCCGGTGCACTGGCCTGCGTAGCGGCCGGCGTGCCGGCGCTGGTGGAGAAGCCGGTGGCCGATTCCGTGGCGGAAGCCGAGCGGCTGGCCGCGGCGGTGGAAGCCTCCAACGTGCCGGTGTTGGTGGGCCATCACCGGCGCCACAGCGCCGTTCTCGAAGCCGCGCGCGAGACCATCGCCGGCGGCCGCCTCGGCAAGCTGGTGGCCGTGACGGCCAGCGCCACCTTCCACAAGCCCGAGGACTACTTCGAGACCGCCTGGCGCCGGCAGAAGGGCGGCGGGCCGATCCTGATCAACCTGGTGCACGAGATCGACAACCTGCGCGCGCTGGTGGGCGAGATCGTCGAGGTGCAGGCCTTCGCTTCCCATGCGGCGCGCGGCTTCGAGGTGGAGGACACGGTCGCCATCAACCTGCGCTTCGCCAACGGCGCGCTCGGGACCTTCATGCTGTCGGATGCTGCGGCCAGTCCGCGCAGCTGGGAGCAGACCTCGGGCGAGAACAAGGCCTACGACCACCATGCGGACCAGGACTGCTACATCATCGCCGGCACGCACGGCTCGCTGCAGGTGCCCACCCTGCGCGTGCTCGAGTACACGGGCGCGGCCTCGTGGTTCAGCCCGATGGTACGCAGCAGGGTCGACATGCAAGAGACCGATCCGCTCGCGCGCCAGCTCGCTCATTTCTGCGCCGTGGTGCGGCGCGAAGTGCCGCCCCGTGTCACCGTGCGCGATGCCATGCGCACGCTGGCTGTCACCCTTGCGGTCGCCGAGGCCGCGCATACCGGCCTTCGGGTCGCAATCCCATCATGACGATTTCCGGAAAGACCACCCTCATCGCCCACCTCGGTTATCCGACCGAGAGCTTCAAGGCGCCGATGATCTACAACCCCTGGTTCGAACAGCAGGGCATCGACGCCGTGGTGGTGCCGATGGGCATCAAGGCCGAGGACTATGCGGCCGCCTTCGCGTCGCTGTTCCGGCTCACCAACATCCGCGGCGCGCTCGTCACCATGCCGCACAAGATCACGACCATGGACCTGGTCGACGAACTGACGCCGGCCGCCAGGATCGCAGGCGCCTGCAACGCGGTGCTGAAGCGCGCCGACGGCACGCTCGTGGGCGACCAGTTCGACGGCGCCGGCTTCGTGCGCGGCGTGCTGCGCAAGGGCCGCGCGCTCGAAGGCGCGCGCGTGCTGGTGTCGGGCTGCGGCGGCGTGGGCTCGGCGATCGCCGCCTCGCTGGCCGCGGCCGGCGTCGCGCAGCTTTCGCTCTTCGACGCCAACGCGGCGTCGGCGAAGGCCCTCGCGGGCCGGCTCACCACGCACTACTCGAAACTGGGCGTCGCCACCGGCTCCAGCGACCCCGCCGGCTACGACGTGGTGGTCAATGCCACGCCGCTCGGCATGAAGGAGAGCGATCCGCTACCCTTCGACGTCGATCGCATCGCGCCGTCCACCTTCGTCGGCGAGGTCGTGATGAAATCCGAGTACACCCCGCTGCTGCGGGCCGCACGCGACAAGGGCTGCGCGGTCCAGGTCGGCACCGACATGCTGTTCGAAATGATCCCTGCGTACCTCGAATTCTTCGGCTTCGGCACTGCGACGCCGGAAGACCTGCGGGCCGTGGCGCAGATCGCCTATTGAGCGCCTATCTGCCATGAGCATCTTCGAAGGCTTCCTCTCCACATCCGAAACCCTGGCCGCATTCAGCGACCACAACTTCGTCGGCGCGATGCTGCGCTTCGAGGCCGCGCTCGCGCGCGCGCAGGCAGCCGAGGGCCTCATTCCCGAATCGGCAGCGCATTCGATCGCCGGCAGCTGCAAGGTCGAGCTGTTCGATGTCGCCAAGATCGTGCGCGACAGCGGCCGCGCCGGCAGTGTGGCGATCCCGCTGGTCAAGAGCCTCAAGGAGGCGGTGGGTTTGTTCAATGCCGAGGCAGTGCCCTTCGTGCATTTCGGCAGCACCAGCCAGGACGTGATCGACAGCGCGATGGCGCTGGTCACGCGCGAGGCGGTGGCGCTGGTCGAGGCCGACCTGGTCAAGGCGGCCCAGGCGCTGCTTGCGCATGCCAAGCGGCATGCCGCGACGCCGATCCTCGCGCGCACGCTGATGCAGCCGGCCTCGGTCACGAGCTTCGGGCTCAAGTGCGCCGCCTGGGCCGCGCCGCTGGTGCGCAGCCGCGCGCGGCTGGCCGAGACGGCGCGCCGCGCGCTGCAGCTGCAGCTCGGCGGGGCCGTGGGCACGCTGGCGCAGATGAAGGGGCAGGGGCCGGCGGTGCGGCAGCGCATGGCCGAGGAGCTGGGCCTGGGCGACCCGGGCGCGACCTGGCACACCCAGCGCGACGAATGGATCGCGCTCGGCTGCGAGCTGGGCCTCATGGTCGGCAGCCTCGGCAAGATCGCGAAGGACATCGCGCTCATGGGCCAGTACGAGGTCGGCGAACTGGCCGAGCCCAGCGAGCCCGGACGCGGCGGCTCCTCGGCGATGCCGCACAAGCGCAACCCGGTGGCTTCGATGGTGGCGCTGGCGGCCGCGCAGCGCGCGCCGCAGCGCGTGGCCGCCTTGCTGGCCGCGATGCCGCAAGAGCACGAGCGCGCGCTCGGCGCCTGGCAGGCCGAGCTGGGCGAATGGCCCCAGTTGCTGATGTCCGCCCACGGCAGCGTGCGCGCGCTGGCCGGCGCCTTGCCCGGCCTGCAGATCGATGCCGCGCGCATGCGTGCCAACATCGACCGCTTGCGCGCGGAACTTCCGCGCGAAGCCGCAGACAAATGGTTTGATCCGGCGCTCGCCGAGCCGGCCGGCACGATCGCGCTGGCGCAGGTCAAGGCCTTGCAAACTCAACTCGACACACGAAACACTGCACGATGACTTCACCCGACTACGAAGCCGGTCTTCTCAACCGCCGCCGCATCCTCGGCGATGCCTGGGTCGACAAGTCGCTGGCCAACCGCAATGCCTTCAACAGCGAGTTCCAGGAACTGATCACGCGACATGCGTGGAACGACATCTGGGGCCGCCCGGCATTGGGCGACAAGACGCGCCGCTTCATGGTGCTGTCGATGATGCTGGGCATCCACGCGTACGAAGAATTTGCGATGCACGTGCGCGCCGCGCTCGACGGCCCGCCCGAATCGCGGCTTTCGCCCGAGGAGATCAAGGAAGTGATCATGATGGCAGCCATCTATTGCGGCGTGCCGGTGGCCAACCACGCCTTCGGCATCGCCACCGGCATCCTGCGCGAGAAAGGCCTGCTCGAAGAGCCCAAAGGAAATCCATGACCCGTTTGAATGTCATTCGCGAGGGCGAAGGCCCGATCGTCGTGCTGAGCCATGCGCTGGGTTGCGACCTGCACATGTGGGACGAGGCGGCCGCGGTGCTGGCCCGTGCCCACACCGTGCTGCGCTACGACCACCGCAACCATGGCGGCTCGGAAGTGGTGCCCGGTACGTTCAGCCTGCAGGCGCTGGCCGATGACGCGGCGGCCCTGATCGAGCGCGAAGCCGAGGGCGAGCCGGTGCACTTCGTCGGCCTCTCGATGGGCGGCATGACCGCGCAGGCGCTGGCGCCGAAATATCCGCAGCTGCTGAAGAGCATCGTGATCGCCAATTCGTCGGCGCACTACCCCGACCAGGCACCCTGGCGCACGCGCGTCGAGACCGTGCAGGCCCAGGGCGTGGCCGCAATCGCGCCCGGCGCCCTGGCGCGCTGGCTCACGCCGGCGTACGTGGCCACGCCGGAAGGCACCGAGGCCGCGCGCCGCCTGAACGACACGCTGGTCGGCACCGACGCCGCCGGCTACATCGCGAGCTGCGACGCGGTGAGCGCGATCGATTTCCGCGAGAGCAACCGTGCGTTCACCACGCCCACGCTGGTGATCGCCGGCCTGCGCGACGAGGCGACGCCGCTCGCGATGTCCGAGGCGATGGTTGCCGCCATTCCCGGCGCGCGCCTCGCCACCATCGACGCGGCGCACCTGAGCGCGGTCGAGCGGCCGGTGGAATTCAGCCAGTTGCTGATCGATTTCTGGCGCAGCCTCTGACAGAAAAGGAACATCCATGACCGCCCGCCTCAAGATCGATTTCGTCTCCGACGTGTCCTGCCCCTGGTGCGCCGTCGGCCTCGGTGCCCTCGAAGCCGCGCTCGAACGTGTGGCGCCCGAGATCAGCGCCGAACTGCACTTCCAGCCCTTCGAACTCAATCCGCACATGCCGCGCGAAGGCCAGGACGCCTTCGAGCACCTGAACCAGAAATACGGCTCTTCGCGCGAGCAGCAGGCGCAGGCGCGCGAAGCGATCCGTGCCCGCGGCGCGGCGGTGGGCTTCAAGTTCCGCGAAGAAGGCCGCTCGCGCGTCTACAACACCTTCGACGCGCACCGCCTGCTGCACTGGGCCGAGCTCGAGGACGGGGCCAAGCAGGTGGCGCTCAAGAAGGCGCTGCTCAAGGCCTGCCACACCGACGGCGAGAACCCCTCCGACCCCGAGCTGCTGGTGCGCCTGGCCGCCGAAGCCGGCCTCGACCCGCAACGGGCGCGTGCCATTCTCGGGAGCGACGAATACGCAGCGGAAACCCGCGAGCGCGAGCGCCTCTACACCGATGCCGGCATCCACTCGGTGCCCGCCATCATCATCAACAACAGGCACCTCATCTCGGGCGGCCAGCCGGTGGAAGTGTTCGAGCGCGCACTGCGGCAGATCGCCGGTGCCGAGCCGGCCGCCACCGCCCTGGCCTGAGCGCCGCGCGGCCGATTCGCTCGCGGAAAAGGAAAAGTGATGGACGGCGAACAGCAGCTTTTTCCAAGTTCGCAGCGCGTGTCGTCTCTAAGCTCGCCCACATGCAATCCATCGAAGCCCGGAAGCGGGCAGAAACTTTTTATCGACTGCACGCCGGCCCGGGCGCGCTGACCCTGGTGAATGCGTGGGACGCCGTCAGCGCCCGTGTTGTCGAGCGTGCCGGCGCGCGGGCCATCGGCACCACGAGCGCCGGCATGGCCTGGTCGCTCGGCCATGCGGATGGCGAGCAGATGCCTGCCGGCGAACTGATCGCCGCTTGCGCACGCATCTGCCGCGTGGCCAGCGTTCCGGTCAGCGTCGACATCGAGCGCGGCTTCGGTCGCAGCACCGAAGAAGTATGTGCCGTGGTTCGCGCATTGATCGACATGGGCGTCGTCGGCGTGAACATCGAGGACGGCGCGCTTCCCGGGACGCAACGCCTGGCGCCCCCGGAAATCCTGTGCGAACGCATCGACGCGCTGCGCAAGACGGCCGCGCAGATGGAAGCGCAGTTGTTCATCAATGCGCGCACCGACACCTACTTTGTCGCCAATGACGATGCGGCGGCGCGCTACGAAGACACCGTGCGTCGGGCGCAGCGGTACGCCGCGGCGGGTGCCGACGGCATCTTCGTGCCCGGGATGGATCGCGCCGAGGAAGTGGCGCGCTTCGTGCGCGCTGTTTCCTTGCCGGTGAATGTCTACGCGGGCTACGCCGGGGCGCTTCCCGTGGACGCGGCCACGCGCGCCGGTGCGCGGCGCGTCAGCCTGGGCTGCGGTCCCTTGCAGGCTGCGCTCGCCTTGCTTCGCCGCGTTGCCGCCGAGGCATTCGACGAAGGGCGTCATGACGCGATGAGCGCAGACATGCTCTCGGCGCGCGAAGTCAACGGACTCTTTTCATAGGCTTTTCTGCAGCATGCCGATCAGCCGCGCCAGCGCCATGGACGGCGTGCCGCGCCAGACCAGGTGGGTGCGGCTGGTCCGGATGCGTTCGGGCAGCGCGTGCTGGCGCACGTCGGCCGTCGCGCGCAGGGCCTTGAGCACCGAGACCGGCACGATGGCGAAACCCGTGCCCGCGGCCACGCAGGCGATCATGGCCTGGTAGGAGGAGAACTCCAGCGAACGAACCGGCGTGACGCCGCCCTTGCCCAGCCACTGCTCGAGCAGGCGGCGGTACGAGCAGCCTTGCGCGAACGCGATCAGCGTGGCGCCGGCGAGGTCGCCCGGTCGCGTGACGGAGGCCACGCTGCGCGCGGTGACCAGCACCAGTTCTTCCTCGAACACCGAGATCGTCTCGAACCCCGGCGCGGAGAAAGGCTCGGACACGAAGGCCGCTTCGACCTCGAAGGCGTTCACCCGTTTCAGCAGCGCGCCCGTGGTACCGGTGACCAGCTCGACCACCACGCCCGGGTAGAGCTTGTGGAAGCGCGAGAGCACCGGCGCGAGCCGGCTGCCGGCCGTGCTTTCGAGCGAACCCAGCTTGAAGGTGCCCAAGGGCAGGTCGCTGCGCAGCTCGCTCTCCGCCTCTTCGGCCAGGCGCAGCAGGCGGTCGGCATAGGGCAGCAGCTTGTGGCCGGCGGGCGCCAGCGCGAGCGAGCGGCCCTGGCGCAGGAACAGCTTGTGGCCCAGCCGCTCTTCGAGCTGCTGGATGCGGGTCGTGATGTTGGACTGCACGCGGTTGAGCTTGCCCGCCGCGCGGATCACGCCGCCCTCGGCCACCACGGTGCGAAAAATCTCCAGGGAGTCCAGGTCGATAGTTCTCATATGAAGAATGATTGTTCTCGATAATTCATTTGTGGAGCATCCGCATTCTGCGTCTAATAGCGACCCATGTCGAACCCTTCGATCACCGCACCGCAACCGTCTTTCATCGCGGTCTGCACCGCGGGCCTGCTCGCGCTGGCGATGGCGATGGGCATCGGGCGCTTCGCCTTCACGCCCATGCTGCCGCTGATGATCCGCGCCGGCAGCGCCGACGTGGCAGCCGGCGGCTGGCTCGCCGCGGCCAACTACGCGGGCTACCTGCTGGGTGCGCTCACCACTGCGCGCGTCCCGCTGTCGCCGCAGCGCGTTGGACTGCTGGCGCTGGCCGCGATTGCGCTGTCGACCGCGGCCATGGGCTGGACCGGCTCGCTCGCGGTCTGGCTGTTGCTGCGCTTCATCGCCGGCGTGGCGAGTGCCTGGGCGCTGGTGAGCACCAGCGTCTGGTGCCTGGTCTGGCTGGCGCGTTTCGATCGACCCGCAGGTCCCGGCCTGCTGTATGCCGGGGTCGGCGCCGGCATCGCAGCGGCCGGTCTCTATTGCTGGCGTGCGGGTACGGCCGGCCTGGCACCCGATGCGCTGTGGCTGCAGCTCGGCGCGCTGGCGCTGGTGGGCCTGCTCGCGGTGGCAGCGCTGATGCCGCGCGGCGCGATCGTATCGGCAGCGCCCGCGAATGCTGCCGCAACGGCACCGGCCGGCGGCGTCTCATGGGGCCTGGTGATCTGCTACGGCATCCTCGGTTTCGGCTACATCCTGCCGGCCACCTTTCTGCCGGTGCTGGCGCGCGCGGTGGTCGACGATCCGGCCGTCTTTGGCGCCGCCTGGCCGCTGTTCGGCGCGGCGGCCGCAGTGTCGACGCTGCTCGCCAGCGTGGTGCTGGCGCGGGTTGCGCGCCGCCACGTGCTGGCCGGGAGCCACGCCATGATGGCGCTGGGTTGCCTGCTGCCGGTGCTGCACCTGTCGGCCTTCACGGTGCTGCTGGCCGCGCTGCTGGTGGGCGGCACCTTCATGGTCGCGACCATGGCCGGGATGCAGGAGGCGAGGGCGCGCACCGTGGGCGATCCGACGCGCGCGCTGGGCCGCATGACAGCGGCCTTCGCCATCGGCCAGATGGCCGGGCCGGTGCTCTCGTCCGCACTGAGCGGCAGCGCGGAAGGCTTCGGCGGCCTCTTCAGCGCGCTGGCCGTGGGTGCCGTGGCGCTGCTCGGAAGCGCATGGTGGCTGCTTCGCGCGCGCATGATCCCCGTCTCTCTCCGTTGAAGAAAGGAATCCCTCCATGTTCGAACAAGGCCATACCCGTCCCTGGGCCGAGCGCCTGCCGATGCCGGCGGCCGACGCGATGTCACAGGCGCAGCGCGCCGCCGCCCAGGCGCTGATCGATGGTCCGCGCAAGGCGGTCTTCGGTCCCTTCATCCCCTTGCTGCAAAGCCCGGTGCTGATGGAGCGCATCGGCAGCCTCGGGGAGTACCTGCGCTTCGACAGCCAACTCGATGCGCGCGTGCGCGAGCTCGTGACCTGCGCGGTCGCGCGCCACGTGGGCAACCAGTTCGAGTGGGTGCTGCATGCGACGGCGGCGGTCAAGGCTGGTGTCAGTGCCGAGGCCATCGAAGCGCTGCGCCTCGGCCGGCGCGCGGCACCGTTGGCGCAGGACGAGCAGCTCGCGCTCGATCTCGCGCTGGAGCTGCTGCACCACCACGGCGTGAGCGAGCCGACCTACGCCGCGGCCGAGGCCCGCTTCGGCAAGCAGGCGGTGGTCGAACTCAGCGCGCTGGTGGGCTATTTCACGATGGTCTGCTGGGTGATGAACGTGGCGCACACGCCGGTCAAGGGGGCCGAGGGGCAGCAGGGGCTGGAGGCCTTTCCGCTCTAGTCCTTGCCGCCACTGATCACTTTATGGCCTTCAAGTCGATGAAAATAAATCGCTTTTAGAAACGGGTGCTCGCTTCGAGAATTTGCGCCAACGCAACCTTCCCGAAAGCTCCCGATGAAATTTCGACTCTCATTGACCTTGGGCCTGAGCGCCGCGCTGCTGTGCTCGACCGCGCTGGCTCAAAGCGACACGCTGAGCAAGATCAAGGCGAATGGAAGCATTTCGATCGGTGGCCGCGACAGCCAGATCCCGTTCTCTTACAAGCCCGCCGGCGGCGGCGATCCGGTCGGCTTCACCAACGACATCTGCCTGAAGATCGTGGATGCGGTCAAGGCCAGGCTCGGCATGCCCAACCTGGAGGTGCGCTACACGATCCTGACCTCGACCAACCGCATCCCGCTCTTGACCAACGGCACCGTCGACCTCGACTGCGCGACCACCACCAACACGGTCCAGCGCCAGCAGCAGGTGGCCTTCGCCCCGAGCCATTTCGTCACCAGCATCACGGCCGCTGTGAAGAAGGACTCCGGCATCAATTCGCTGGCCGAGCTGAATGGCAAGACGGTCTCGACAGTCGCAGGCAGCACCGGCGTCCAGCTTCTGCGCGCCTATCGCAAGTCCGGGAACATCGAGGTCCAGGAAGTGGCCGCGAAGGACACGGCGGATGGATTCCTGCTCCTCGCATCCGACCGCGCGGCCGCCTACATCCTCGACGACGTGCAACTGGCAGGCCTGATCGCCACGTCGCCGAAGCCGGGCGACTTCAAGATCCTCACGGCGGAGTCGCTGCGCCAGGAACCCTACGGCATCATGTACCGCAAGGACGACCCGCAGTTCAAGGAACTGGTGGACAAGACGGTGACCGACCTGATGAAGTCGGGCGCCATCGAGCAGATCTATGCCAAGTGGTTCATGAAGCCGATCCCTCCGACCAATGCGAACCTGAATTTCCCGATGACCGAGGCGGTGAAAGAGGTCTACAAGAACCCCAACAACAAGGGCGTGTGAGACGACGGCTCGTGCGTTGCCGGTGTCATCCCTTGACGGCCTGAAACATCCGGGTGAAGTCGCAGCACGACTGGGCCAGCATGATGATCGATGCCAGCAGCGAGCTCCGGTGCTCGCCCTTGTACATCGCGACGTAGGTGACGGGCGGCAGGGCGGGCGTCACCTTGATCAGCGCCAGCGATCCTTCTTCCAGCATCTGGCTGACCGCTTCCTTCGGCAGGTAGCTCACGCCCAGGCCGGATATCGTCAATCCGATCAAGGCCACCAGGTTGTGGATGACGATGGGGTTCGAAGGCTGGACGCCCAGATCCTTCATCCAGCTGTCGTAGAGCAGACCCGTCCCGGATTTGACGCCCTGGATCAGCATGCGGTGGCTCGCCAGTTCATGCAGGCGGATCGGCTTGCTGCTCTTGACGAGGCCCGGCTTGCACATCCAGGCACTCTCGACCTTGCCGATCGCCTTCTTGGGAATCCGCGTATCGGCGAATGCATCGGGCACGACGATCAGGTCCAGTTCGTCTGCCAGCACCTTCTCGCGCAGGTTGACGCTGCTGTCCACGTCCGGCTCGAGGGTGACCTTGGGGTAGTGCTCCTGGATCAGCTCGACCCAGCGCGGCAGCCAGGTCATCGCCGTGAGCTCGGTGACGCCGATGCGAACGCGGCGTTCGATCACGTCGACCCGGCTGAACTGCTCGACCGCGGCATCGCGCTGATCGAGCAGCTTCTTGGCCAGCACGAACATCTCCTCGCCCTTGTCGGTGAGACGCGCGGAACGCTGGCTGCGATCGAACAGCTCGGTGTCGAACACCATCTCGAGTTCGTGGACCCGCTTGGACACCGCCGACTGCGAGGTGTGCAGCTTGTGGGCGGCCAGCGCGAAGCTGCCCAGTTCGCCGATCCAGTACAGAGCCTCGAGCTGCTTGAAAGTCATCATCATCGAGGCCTCTTTTTCTCATCGAATCGTATCGAAAAATATCGCTTTTGGAAATATTTGGCCGCTTCGAAAATCAACTCTTGCCGAACCATGGAACACCAGAATGAACATCGCTGAAGGCGAACTCTTTTCCGACGCATTGATGAAGGAGGTGAAGAGCCGCTTCCACTACGTCGACCACGACATGAATGGCCGCGAACGTCTCTTCTTCGACAACGCAGGAGGGTCGTTCCGATTGAAGGCCGCCGTCGATCAGTTCGCCCGCATCGACGCCCTGCCGGATTGCCCGGAGCGCATCCACGAACTCGCGATCTTTCTGCAGGAGGTCCAGGCCAGGGGAACGGAAGACCTTCGCACGATCCTGAATGCCAAGAGCGGCAGCGTCTACGCCGCCCTCACGGCCTCGGGCGGGATGTTCGACATGGTCCGTGCGGTGGCCGAGAACATTCCCGGCACGAACATGGTGACGACCGTGCTCGAGCATCCGTCCTCTTTCGATGCCATGTCCCTCTACGCCGAGCGTACGGGCAAAGAGCTGCGGGTCGCGAAGTCCAACCCTGCCACCGGCGGGATCGATGTGGAAGAGATCGTCGGCCTGGTCGACGAGAACACCTCCTTGCTGAGCGTGATCTATGCGTCCAACATCTCCGGCGCCAAGCTCGACATCCACGAGATCGTGAAGCAGGCGCGTGCCGTCAAGCCGGACCTGTACATCGTCGTGGATGCCGTGCAGCACGCACCGCACGGCCTGATCGATCTGCAGAAGACGCCGGTGGACGGCATCAACATCGCGCCCTACAAGTTCTTCGGCTGCAGGGGATCGGGCATGTCGTGGCTGTCGGAACGCGCCTCGGTCCTGCCGCACCACAAGCTGGCCGGCAAGAAGAAGGACTTCTGGGATCTGGGCAGCGCCGCACCCTGGCAGTTCGCCGTCGTGACCGAGATCGTGAACTACGTGTGCTGGCTCGGCAGCCAGTTCGTTGCGAGCGACGACCGGCGCACCCTTTTCGCCAGCGGCATTCAGAGCATCGAGCTGCACGAACGTGCGCTGCTCGCGCGCATGCTCAACGGCAGCGAGGGCATCGCCGGCCTGCGCCGGATGGACGGCGTGAAGGTATTCCTCGACCACGAAGACCTGACGAAGCGCGACCTGATCCTGGCCATCGGCATCGAGAATCTCGAGCACGCCCAGGCCGTGCGCGAGTACGAGAAGCGCGGGGTCATCGTCTATGAACGCGTCGCGACGAGCCTGTACTCGAAGCGGATGCTGCATTCCTTCGGCCTCGAAGGGGCCGTGCGCGTGTCGCCGCTGCATTGCAATTCGGCCACTGACATCGACCGTTTCCTGAAGGTCACGCGCGAGATCAGCGAGGCATTTGGTCAGGTTCGCGCACGCGTTGCATAGGCACAATGGCGGCCCGCCGCGGGCCAGGGTCTGCGAACTTCGGCCCTCCGCGTCCGCCGCCTCATGCTCGACAAACGCTTTTTCCCGCGCCAGACGGTCGCTTCCGGCGGCAACCGCTGGGACTGGGCTTTGCTGCCGCTGGTGCTGGCGCTGCTGTTCGCGCTGGCCTGGGGCGGCTCGCAGATGGTGCGGCCCTACGAGCTGGGAGAGGCGCTGCCGATCAGCCTCGACCCGTGGATGCTGCCGTACTACCTGCTGCGCACGACGCTGCGCATGTTCCTGGCCCTCTGCGCATCGCTGATCTTCAGCTGCATCTTTGCCGCGCTGGCTGCCAAGTACCGCGCGGCGGAGCGGGTGCTGGTGCCGGTGCTCGACATCCTGCAGTCCATTCCGATCCTCGGCTTCCTGTCGATCACCGTCACCGGCTTCATCGCGCTCTTCCCGGGCAATCTGCTCGGCGTGGAGTGTGCGGCGATCTTCGCCATCTTCACCTCGCAGGCCTGGAACATGGCCTTCAGCCTGTACCAGTCGCTGCGCACCGTGCCGGCGGAACTGCGCGAGGCGGCGGCGGTGTTCCAGCTCTCGGGCTGGCAGCGCTTCTGGCGCCTCGAGCTGCCGTTCGCGATGCCGGGACTGCTGTGGAACATGATGATGTCGATGTCCGGCGGCTGGTTCTTCGTCGTCGCCTCCGAGGCCATCTCGGTGTCAAACCAGAGCATCAAGCTGCCGGGCGTGGGCTCCTACATCGCGACGGCGATCGAGGCGCGCGACCTGGGCGCCATCGGCTGGGCGATCGGCGGCATGCTGGTCGGCATCGTGCTCTACGACCAGCTGTTCTTCAGGCCGCTGATCGCCTGGGCCGACAAGTTCCGCTTCGAGGAGGGCGGCGGCGAGGATGCGCCGCGCTCCTGGCTCCTGACCTGGCTGCGCCGCACCGACAGGCTGAAGCACATCGCGCTGCGTTTCGTGCGGCTGCTCGAACGCTCGCTGATGTTCTTTCGGCGCGACCATGACGGCACCTCGATCAAGGCCCGCCCGCGGCCGCTCAACCCTGCCGTGGCGCGCGTGTGGGACGCGACGCTGGCCGCGGCCGTGCTGCTGGCGGCCGCCTGGCTCGTGCGCTTCATCCATACCGAGGTCGGCTGGTCCGAGGTCGTGCACGTGTTCGTGCTGGGGCTCTACACGCTGGCGCGCGTGCTGGTGCTGATCGCGCTGGCGGCGCTGGTGTGGGTGCCGGTGGGCATCTGGGTCGGCATGAATCCGCGCTGGGCCGAGCGGCTGCAGGGCGTGGCGCAGTTCCTGGCCGCGTTTCCGGCCAACCTGATGTTCCCGGTGGCGGTGCTGTTCATTGTGCGCTGGCACCTGAATCCGAACATCTGGCTGGCGCCGCTGATGGTGCTGGGCACGCAGTGGTACCTGCTCTTCAACGTGATCGCCGGCGCGTCGAGCGTGCCGACCGAGCTGCGCTATGCAGCCCGGAATCTGGGCCTCGGCGGCTGGCTGCGCTGGCGGCGCTACCTGCTGCCGGCCGTGTTCCCGAGCTTCGTCACCGGCGCCATCACGGCCAGCGGCGGCTCGTGGAACGCCAGCATCGTGGCCGAGTACGTGACCTGGGGCGACACCACGCTGCAGGCTGCGGGCCTGGGCAGCTACATCGCCCACATGACGGCCATCGGCGATTTCCCGCGCATCGCTTTGGGCATCGGCGTGATGTGCGTGTTCGTGATGGGCATGAACCATTTCGTCTGGCGCCGGCTCTACGAACTGGCCGAAAACCGGATGCATTTCTGATCTGCAAGGAGGAACAAGCATGGCCGAAGCCATCGTTGAACTGAAGGGCGTTCGCAAGTCCTTCCGCTCCGCCGACGGTGCCGCGCGTCCGGTGCTCGAGGGCGTGGACTTCCGGCTCGCCGAAGGCGAGATCGTCGCGCTGCTGGGCCAGTCGGGCTCGGGCAAATCGACGCTGCTGCGCATCCTGGCCGGCCTCATCGGCGTGGACGGCGGCGGCGTGCGCTACCGCGGCCAGCCGCTGTACGGTCCGGCGCGCGGCATCGCGATGGTGTTCCAGTCCTTCGCGCTGTTCCCGTGGCTCACGGTGCAGCAAAACGTGGAGCTGGGGCTGGAGGCGCGCGGCGTCGAGCCGGCCGAGCGTGCGCGGCGTGCTGCTGCGGCCATCGCGCTGATCGGCCTCGCGGGCTTCGAGGGCGCCTTGCCGCGCGAGCTCTCGGGCGGCATGCGCCAGCGCGTGGG
The DNA here is from genome assembly GCF_964253805.1 of Variovorax sp. LjRoot175. Classification (NCBI taxonomy): domain Bacteria; kingdom Pseudomonadati; phylum Pseudomonadota; class Betaproteobacteria; order Burkholderiales; family Comamonadaceae; genus Variovorax; species Variovorax sp. LjRoot175. The sequence continues at coordinate 2,182,290 of NZ_CAXURY020000001.1, forward strand.
CATCGCGCGCGCGCTCGTGGTCGAGCCCGAGGTGCTGCTGATGGACGAGGCCTTCTCCGCGCTCGACGTGCTGACCGGCGAACGCCTGCGCGACGACATCCTGCAGCTGTGGGACGGCGGCGCCATGCCGACCAAGGCGATGCTGGTCGTTTCGCACAACATCGAGGAAGCGGTGCTCATGGCCGACCGCGTGCTGATCTTCGCCAGCGACCCGGGCCGCGTGCGTGCCGAGCTGCCGATTGCGCTGCCGCGTCCGCGCGACGGCGAAAGCCTGGAAGTGCGCGCGCTGATCGACGAGGTCTACACGCTCATGACCGCCGGCGCCGCCGTCGTCGAGCGCGCGCGCGAAGAGCCGCTGCACATGCACCTGGGCGACCGGCTGCCCGATGCCGACGTCGGGCGCATGGAGGCCTTGCTGGAGATGCTGGTCGACGACGACCGGCAAGGTCGCGCCGACCTGCCGCAACTGGCGGAAGAAGCCGAACTCACCGACCAGGAGCTGCTGCCGCTGGCCCAGGCGCTGGCGCTGCTCGGCTTCGCGCAGCTGGCCGATGCCGACCTGCACCTCACGCCGCTGGGACAGCGCTATGTGGAGGGTGCGCACACGCTGCGCCGGCAGCTCTTCGGCCAGCAGCTGCTGGCCCACGTGCCGCTGGCGGCGCACATTCGCCACAGCCTGGAGCAGGCCCCATCCGGGGAACTGCCCGAGGAGCCGTTCCTGCATTTGCTGAGCGAGAGCCTGGACGCCGTGGAAGCCGAACGCGTGTTGCGCACCGCGATCGAATGGGGCCGTTACGGCGAGGTGTTCGAGTACGACTTCCACACCGGCCTGATCCACCTGCCGGAGGGCGGCGAGCCCTAGACCTCGGCGTTCACAGGACGTTACCAGTGTGGTGCCTGCCACTGGGCGCGAAATGGCGTCCAATGACGGGGCTCATGAAAGGAGATGCTTCCATGCCCCAACGCGAGAGCGCAGATTTCAGGCCCGCACGCGAAACCTCGCTGTGGATCGTCGTCGTCCTCGTCGTGCTGGCGCTGGCTGCCGGCGCAGTCTGGTGGCGCTGGTCGAAGCAGCAGGCGGTGCCGGCCGAAGCGCCGCCGGTCGCCGCGGCGCCGCAGCCGGATGCGCCGGCACCGGCCGCTCCACCGCCGGCCGCATCGACCGAGCCGCAGCATCCGGTCGACGCCACCGCCGACGCGGACCTGCCCAAGCTCGACGATGCCGATGCGAAGGTGCGTTCGGCGCTCACCGAGCTGCTCGGCGGCAAGGCCGTCGCGTCCTTCCTGCAGGCCGACGGTTTCGTGCGCCGCTTCGTCGCCACGGTCGACAACCTGCCGCGCGACCAGGCGGCCGCGCGCATGTGGCCGGTGCAGCGCACGCCAAAGCGTTTCGAGGTCAGCGGCAGCGGGGAGGCGCGGACCATCAGCCTCGACAACGGCGCGCGCTACACGCCCTTGGTGCTGTTCGTCGAATCGGTGAACACGCAGCGCGCGGCGGCGCTCTACGTGAAGCTCTACCCGCTGTTCCAGCAGGCGTACGAAGAACAGGGCTACCCGGGCCGCTACTTCAACGACCGGCTGGTGGCGGTGATCGACCATCTGCTGCAGGCGCCCGAACCCGCCGGGCCGCTGGCGGTGAAGCTGGTCGAGATCAAGGGCGACGGGCCTTCCGATCGGCCTTCGACGCACTACGAGTTCGCCGACCCGAGGCTCGAGAACCTCTCGGCCGGCCAGAAGGCGCTGATCCGCACCGGCCTGGTCAACGAACGCCGGCTCAAGGCGAAGCTGCGCGAACTGCGCGGCCAGGTCGCTGGCGGCGCGCTGGCGAAGAAGAACTAGTGTCAACCTAGCTAGGGTGGGCTGCCCGAGCAGACCAGCGCCCGCATCAGGAGCAGCTTGCGCTCGCGCGCGTTGCGCGTGAGCGATGCCGCGTGCTTGAACTCCGCGCAGGCCTCGGCCTTGCGGCCCAGCTTGGCGAGCAGGTCGCCGCGCACGCTCGGCAGCAGGTGGTACCCCTTGAGTTGCGGCTCGGCGCGCAGCGCATCGACCAGCTCCAGGCCCACGGCCGGGCCGAAAGCCATCGAGAGCGCGACCGCGCGATTGAGCTCCACGATGGGCGAGGGCGCGAGCTGCGACAGCGCTTCGTAGAGCGCTGCGATGCGCGTCCAGTCGGTTTCCTGTGCGGTGCGCGCGCGCGCATGGCAGGCGGCGATCGCGGCCTGCAGCGCATAGGGTCCGAGCGCGCCGCCCAGGGCCTCGGCCCGCGCCAGCGCCGCGAAGCCGCGCCGGATCAGCAGCTGGTCCCAGCGCGCGCGGTTCTGGTCGAGCAGCAGCACCGGTTCGCCCTCGGCATCGACGCGCGCGGCCGAGCGCGAGGCCTGGATCTCCATCAGCGCGACCAGGCCGTGCACTTCCGGTTCGTCCGGCACGAGCTCGGCCAGGATGCGGCCCAGGCGCAGCGCTTCCTCGCACAGGGCGGGGCGCATCCAGTCGTCGCCGGCGGTGGCCGAGTAGCCCTCGTTGAACACCAGGTAGACCACCTCCAGCACCGAGGCGAGGCGCGCTGCGAGTTCGTCCGCACGCGGCGCCTCGAAGGGCACGCGCGCGGCGGCCAGCGTGCGCTTGGCGCGCACGATGCGCTGCGCGATGGTGGGTTCGGGCACGAGGAAGGAGCGCGCGATCTCGTCGGTGGTGAGGCCGCCCAGCATGCGCAGGGTCAGCGCCACGCGCGCCTCGGGCGAGAGCACGGGGTGGCAGGCCGTGAACACCAGGCGCAGCAGGTCGTCGCCGACGTCGTCGTCGAGTGCGGCATCGACCGCCTCGGCGAAGTCCGCCGCCGCCATCTCGTGCTGCGCATCGAGCTCGCGGCCGATCTCGCCTTCCTTGCTCGCATGCAGCTTGCGCCGGCGCAGCAGGTCCAGCGCGCGGTGCTTGGAGGCCTGCATGAGCCACGCGGCGGGGTTGTCCGGCACGCCCTCGCGCGGCCATTGCTCGAGCGCGGCCACCAGCGCGTCCTGCGCCAGCTCCTCGGCCACGCCGACATCGCGCACCATGCGCGCGAGCGCACCGATGATCCGGGCGGACTCGATGCGCCAGACGGCGCTGATGGTGCGGTGAATGTCCGGCGTGGTCATCGCTTCAGCGCTTCTGCAACTGGTCGAAGCCCTCGGCCGCCTTCTGCACGTCGGGCGGGAAGTCTTCCATTTCCTGCACCCGGCGGATCTCGATGACCTCGTTCTCCGACGCCGGGCAGCGCGAGGCCCAGGCGATCGCCTCTTCCTGCGACTTCACATCGATCATCCAGTAGCCACCCAGCACTTCCTTGGCCTCGGCGAAGGGGCCGTCGGTCACCTTGGGTTTGCCGCCGGGGAAGCTGACGCGCGCGCCCTCGGAGGGCGGGCGCAGGCCGTCGAGCGTGATCAGCACGCCCGCGTCCTTCAGTGCCTTGTTGTATTTCATCATCGCCTCGACCGCCTTCGCGTCGGGCATGGTGCCGGGGGGCGCGCTCTCGTAGCCCTTGGGGATCATCAGCATCATGAATCGCATGTCAGTCACTCCTTGCGGTTGGGTTGAAGAGCCGGATGGCGTGGCTCTCTCTTGAACGTCGAAGCAGGGACGCCGGAATCGACAAGACCTTCAGGAATTTTTCTTCAGCACGGCCGCTTCGAGGCTTGCGAGGTACACAGGCGGCACGGGCTGCTCGAAATAGTCCATCGTCAGCTCGTCGCCCGGCGCGATCGGCCTGCAGGCGCGCATCGTGCGGCCGTCGGCGTCGATGCGGGTGTTGGGCCGGCCGCTGTGGTTGATGAAGCCGTAGCTGGTGCGCAGCGCGCGCACCAGCAGCCGCTGCGGGCTCAGCGCGTTCCATTCGAGCGCGTCGATCACGGCCGGGTGGCGCGTGACGTCGACCACCTGGCCGTCGAGGACGCAGAGCAGCTCGCCAGTGGCCCAGGCACGCCGGGCGAACATGCCGCGGCCCTGGATGGTGCTCGACGCGAGCTCGGCACCGGCGATGGTTTCGATGAAGGGTGCGCCGCCCAGCATGCGGTCGGCGAAGAGGTCGATGTCGCGAAAGTTCATTGGAGTACCTTCGCGCTTCGCGCTGCGGTGCGAGCGCCTTCGGGCGGCCGGGCGGCGTTCATGGCCATACGACCGGGCGAATCTCGACTTCGGGCCGCTCCTGGGCGTAGGGATAGCGACGGACCCAGGCGATCGCCTCGTCCAGCGAATCGGCCTGGATCAGCCAGTAGCCCGCGACCAGTTCCTTCGCTTCCGCGAAAGGCCCGTCCATCACGCTGGCCCTGCCGCCTGCGAGCTTCACGCGCGTGCTCCTGGCGGTCGATCGGAGTCCGTCGCCCGAGAGCAGCAGGCCGGCCTTCACGCCTTCGTCGTTGCGCCGCGCCATGGCCGCCAGCCGCGCCGGGTCGCTGGGCGCTTCGGCTTCGGTGGCTGCATCGGCCTTCACCAGGATCAGGAAGCGCGGCTTGGTCGCGGCGCCCGACGGGTCGATGCCGGGCAGGCCGCCTGCGCAGCCGGTTTCACGGATCTCGAATTCGGCTTCGGCATCGCCGACCGGCGCGTCTCGCAACCAGTCGATCGCCGTTTGCTGCGAGTCGGCCTCGACGATGCTGAGGCCGGCGACCACTTGCTTCGATTCGGTGAACGGCCCCGGGTTCTGTTGCGGCCCCTTATCCGAGAAGCTGATGCGCACGCCCGCGGCGCTGGGCTGCAGCTCGGCACTTTCATGCAGCACGATGCCGGGCACCGGGGAAAGAGGCGGAAAAAGGCCGGCCTCGCCATGCGGGCCGGCTTTGCGCAGGATCACGTATCTCATCCGAGCAGTCCTTTTCGAGGAGCCGCAAGGATATACGTCGAGGGCCCTCAGTGGCCGGATGAGGCGCGTTTCTCGGCCGCTTCACGCAGCCACTCTTCGTGCTTGCGCATCTCGGGCGTGAACTCGGCGCCGAAGTCCTCGGCCTCGTACACCTGCCGGATCTCGATCTCGACGTTGCCGCCGCCGTCGATCGGCGGCCAGCGCTTGACCCACTCGATCGCTTCTTCGCGCGACTTCACCTGGATCAGGCTGAAGCCGGCGATCAGCTCCTTGGCCTCGGTGAAGGGGCCGTCGATCACCGCCGGCTTGCCGTTGCTGAACTTGACGCGCGCGCCCTTGACGCTGGGCTGCAGCCCCATGCCGTCGAGCATCACGCCGGCCTTGATCATCTCCTCGTTGTACTTGAGCATGTCGGTGACCAGCTGCTCGGTCGGCATCACGCCGGCCTCGGTGTCCGGGTCGGCCTTGCGAATGACCATGAATTTCATCTTGGGATCTCCGTTGACTTGATGGGTGGCTTCACTTCTTTTTCTTGATCTCGTCCATCAAGCGCTTTTCCTGCTCGCGCAGTTCGGGCGTGAACTCGGCACCGAAGTCCTCCATCTCGAAGACCTGGCGCAGTTCGACCTCCTCGTTGTCGGTGAAGGGCGCGCGCTTGAGCCATTCGATCGCTTCGTCCTTCGAGCGCACCTGCCACAGCCAGTAGCCGGCGACCAGCTCCTTGGTTTCGCTGAAGGGCCCGTCGATCACCGTGCGCTGCTTGCCTTCGAACCGCACCCGCGCGCCCTTCGAGCTCGGCTGCAGTCCCTCGCCGGCCAGCATCACGCCGGCCTTCACGAGCTCTTCGTTGTATTTGCCCATCTCGGTGAGCAGCTGCTCGGTGGGCATCACGCCGGCTTCCGAATCCTTGCTCGCTTTCACAATCACCATGAATCGCATGTCGTTTCTCCTGGGGTTGGGAGCCCGCTGGAATCGGGGCTCTACCTGGACGTCGAAGCAGCGACGGCGGGATCGACAGGTGCGACCCTGCCCTTTGTAAAAATTTGTTGCACGGGGCCGGCTTCGACAAGCTCAGCCCGAACGGGTGCAATCAGGCGTATTCGCCTACCGGCACGCAGCTGCAGAACAGGTTGCGGTCGCCGTAGACGTTGTCGATGCGGCCGACCGGCGGCCAGTACTTGGCCCCCTTGAGCGTGGCAAGCGGAAAGGCGCCGAGCTCGCGCGAGTAGGGATGCGTCCATTCGCTCACGAGCAGGCTGGCCGCGGTGTGCGGCGCATGCTTGAGCGGGTTGTCGTCCTTGGGCCAGACGCCTTCCTCGACGCGGCGGATCTCGCCGCGGATCGCGATCATCGCGTCGATGAAGCGGTCGAGCTCGGCCAGCGGTTCGCTCTCGGTCGGCTCCACCATCAGCGTGCCCGGCACCGGGAAGCTCAGCGTCGGTGCGTGGAAGCCGTAGTCGATCAGCCGCTTGGCCACGTCCTCGGCCGTCACGCCGCTCGTGTCCTTGAGCGGTCGCAGGTCGAGAATGCATTCGTGCGCCACGTGGCCGTTGGGGCTCGCATAGAGCGTGGGGTAGTGCTCCTTGAGGCGGGAGCTGATGTAGTTGGCGCTCAGGATCGCGATCTCCGTGGCGGCCTGCAGGCCCACGGCACCCATCATGCGGCAGTACATCCAGCTGATCGGCAGCACCGCGGCATTGCCCAGCGGCGCGGCCGACACGGCGCCGACGCCGTTGGACGCGACGCCTGCCGTCGCATGCCCCGGCAGATAAGGCACGAGATCTTCGACCACGCACACCGGCCCGACGCCCGGGCCACCGCCGCCGTGCGGAATGCAGAAGGTCTTGTGCAGGTTCAGGTGGCTCACGTCGCCGCCGAACTCACCGGGCGCCGCCACGCCGACCAGCGCGTTCATGTTGGCGCCGTCCACGTAGACGCGGCCGCCGTGCGCATGCACGATCTCGCAGAGTTCCTTGACGCGGGTTTCGAACACGCCGTGCGTGCTGGGGTAGGTGATCATCACCGCGGCCAGCTTGTCGCCGTGCTTCTCGCAGGCGCGCTTCAGGTCGTCCATGTCGACGTTGCCTTGCGCGTCGCAGGCCGTCACCACCACCTGCATGCCGACCATCTGCGCGCTCGCCGGGTTGGTGCCGTGCGCGGAGGAGGGGATCAGGCAGATGTTGCGATGCCCTTCGCCCTTGGCTTCATGGAAGGCCTTGATCGCCAGCAGGCCGGCGTACTCGCCCTGCGAGCCGGCATTGGGCTGCAGGCTGATGCCCGCATAGCCGGTGGCCTCGCAGAGCCAGGCGCGCAGCTGGGCGTCGAGCTGCGCATAGCCCTGCAATTGCTCGGCCGGCGCGAAGGGATGGATGTTGGCGAACTCGGGCCAGGTGATCGGGATCATCTCGCTGGTCGCGTTGAGCTTCATGGTGCAGCTGCCGAGCGGGATCATGCTGCGGTCGAGCGCCAGGTCCTTGTCGGAGAGGCTGCGGATGTAGCGCAGCATCGCGGTCTCGCTCTTGTGGGTGTTGAACACCGGGTGCGTGAGGAAGGCGCTGGTGCGGCGCAGGTCCTCGGGGATGCGCGGCGCGATGCTGCCGGCCAGCTCGTCGAAGCGCGGCATCGGCGTGCCGGCAGGCACGAACAGGGCCCACAGCGTCTCGATGTCGGCGCGGGTGGTGGTCTCGTCGAGCGAAATGCCCAGGTGGTTCTGCAGGCGCTGGCGCAGATTGATGCTTGCCGCCTGCGCGCGCTCCTGGATTTTCGGCGTGTCCTCGCCGGTCTTGACGGTGAGCGAGTCGAAGGAGGTCTCATTGGCCAGCTCGCGGCCCATCTGTTCGAGGCCCTGCGCCAGCACTGCGGTGAGCGCAGCCACGCGCTGCGCGATGCGCGTCAGGCCTTCGGGCCCGTGGTAGACCGCGTACATGCTCGCGACCACCGCCGGCAGCACCTGCGCCGTGCAGATGTTGGAAGTGGCCTTCTCGCGCCGGATGTGCTGCTCGCGCGTCTGCAGCGCGAGCCGGTAGGCCGGCTGGCCTTGCGTGTCCACGCTCACGCCCACCAGGCGGCCGGGCAGCGAGCGCTTGAACTCGTCGCGGCAGGCCAGATAGGCCGCGTGCGGGCCGCCGTTGCACATCGGCATGCCGAAGCGCTGCGTGGTGCCGCAGACGATGTCGGCATCCCATTCGCCGGGCGGCGCCAGCAGCGTGAGCGCCAGCAGGTCGGCCGCCACGCAGAAGGCGGCGTCGCACGCATGGGCGTGGCCGGCGAGCGGGCGCAGGTCGTGCACGTGGCCGGTGGTCGAGGGGTACTGCGCGAGTGCGCCGAAGAAATCGCCGCTGGCCATCAGGTGCGGCAGGGTCTCCGACACGGTGCTGACCTTGACCTCGATGCCGAGCGGCGCCGCGCGCGTTCTGATGACCTCGATGGTCTGCGGATGGCAGTCGCCCGAGACCAGGAACACGTTGCTCTTGCTCTTGACGCTGCGCTTGGCGAGCGTCATCGCCTCGGCCGCCGCCGTGGCCTCGTCGAGCATCGAGGCATTGGCGATGGCCATGCCGGTGAGGTCGCACACCATGGTCTGGAAGTTGACCAGTGCCTCCATGCGGCCCTGCGAAATCTCGGCCTGGTAGGGCGTGTAGGCGGTGTACCAGGCCGGGTTCTCGAGCACGTTGCGCAGGATCACGCCGGGCGTGTGGGTGCCGTAGTAGCCCTGGCCGATGAAGTTCTTCGCCACCTTGTTCTTCGCCGCAATGGCCTTCAGCTCGGCCAGCGCGTCGGCCTCCGTCACCGAGGCGGGCAGGCGCATCGGCTTCGTGCGGCGGATGGCCGGCGGCACGATGCCGTCGATCAGCTCGGCGCGGGTGGTCGAGCCGACGGCGGCGAGCATGCGCGCTTCGTCATCGGCCTCGATGCCGATATGGCGGGCGATGAATTCCTCGGCGTTCTCGAGTTCGCTGAGGGAGGGCAGGGAAGACTTCGGCATTGGCGTGTTCGGTTCAGTTTTCGTCGGCGAACTTTTGATAGGTGGTGGCGTCGAGCAGTGCATCGAGCTGCGAGGCGTCGCTGATCTTCATCTTGAAGAACCAGCCCTCGGTTTCGGGCGCGCTGTTGGCCAGCGAAGGGTCGGCGCGCAGCGCCTCGTTGACTTCGGTGATCTCGCCCGTGATGGGCATGAACACGTCGGCCGCCGCCTTGACCGACTCGACCACGCCGGCGACATCGCCCTGGCTGTAGCTCTTGCCGACTTCCGGCAGGTCGACGAAGACCACGTCGCCCAGCGCATCCTGCGCATGAACGGTGATGCCGACGGTGGCGACGCCGTCGCCGACCGCCTGGACCCACTCGTGGTCCCTGGTGTACTTGATGCTCATGAAAGGCTCCTTGAAGAAAAGAATTCAACCGCGGTAGTAGTGCTGCGGCACGAAAGGCATGGTGCTCACTTCCATCGGCACCGGCTTGCCGCGCACGATGGCCTGGATGCGGGTGCCGGGCTCGGCATAGGCAAGCGCGATATAGGCCATCGCGACCGGCCGGTCGACCGTGGGGCCGAGCAGGCCGCTGGTCACCTGGCCGATGGGCGCGCCCTCGAAGGATTCGAGCAAGGTGCCATCGCGCACCGGCACGCGCTCCAGCGCCACCAGGCCGACGCGCTTGCGCTTGAGCGTGTGGTGGTCCAGGTGGCCTGCGACGCCATTGGCCGCCGTGAGTTGCGCCAGCACCTTGGCCGCGCCCGGAAAGCCGCCTTCGCGCGCACCGCCGGTGCGCCGCACCTTCTGGATCGCCCAATTGAGCGAGGCTTCGACCGGCGTGGTGGTCTCGTCGATGTCGTTGCCGTAGAGGCACAGGCCCGCTTCGAGCCGCAGCGAATTGCGCGCACCCAGGCCGACGGGCTTGACCTCGGGCTGGGCGAGCAGCAGCCGCGCGAGCGCTTCGGCATCCTTGGCGGCCACCGAGATCTCGAAACCGTCCTCGCCCGTGTAGCCGCTGCGCGTGGCAAAGGCCGCGATGCCGCCGATCTGCACCGCGCCGCCGGTCATGAAGACGAAGCGCTCGATGCCGGGCGCGAGCCGGGCCAGCGCGGTCACGGCCTGCGGGCCCTGCAGCGCCAGCAGGGCGTGGTCGGGCATCGGCAGCACCTGGCAGCGCGCGCCGATCCTGGCCTGGATGTGCGCGATGTCGGCCACCTTGCAGGCGCCATTGACGATCACGAACAGCGAGTCGTGGCCTTCGTTGAAGAACATCAGGTCGTCGAGGATGCCGCCTTCGTCGTTCAAGAGCAGGCCGTAGCGCTGCTTGCCCGGCGCCAGGCCGATCACGTCGACCGGCATCAGGCTCTCGAACGCGGCGGCGGCATCGGGGCCAGCCAGGCGCAGCTGGCCCATGTGGGAGATGTCGAACAGGCCGGCGGCCTCGCGCGTGTGCTTGTGCTCGGCCATCAGGCCGGCGGGGTACTGCACCGGCATCACATAGCCCGCGAAGGGCACCATGCGGGCGCCGAGCTCCAGGTGCAGGTCGTAGAGCGGGGTCTTTTGCAGATCGTCGGATGCGGAGGCCAAGGCACTCTCCAAAGGGGCAGTCCAGATCCATGACATTCTTGCCATGGGCCACCCCTGCTGTCCGCTTTACCTGAGAGATTCGCCCCACGATCGGGGTTTGCTCCTTCGGTGGACGGCACTGCGAACAAAGAACGCGATGCGCCGCCTCTCTCCAGCAAGGAAACGCCCGGAAAATGGGGCGCTTCGTCAGTCCTTTTGCCTGAGCGTTCGGGCCCGTTTTTCGAGGGGACCTGCGCCTTCGGCGGCCCCGCGCTGCGAGGCTCTCTCCTGACCCGTCCGAGTGTAAGGGATGAGCCCGGTCCTGGCCGCTCAGGAGCGCTCCAGGCGCAGCCGCCTGAGCAGAAACTTCTCCCACAGCTTGTCGGCGACGAGCTGCAGGGAGCTGCGAATGTGCGCTCTGGCATTGCGCGCGTCGTAGGGCGAGCGGATGTCGGCGCCCAGCTGCCGGGCGCGCACGCTGAGCATGCTCTCCGAGAGAACGCAGCGCGCCTTCATGCGCAGGTCGCCGAAGTTCTCCGGCGAGAGCGCACTGGCCTTGTGCCATTCGTGGGACCACTTGAATCTGCGCTGCCTGGACGGATCGCTCTCGTCCTTGATCAGCCAGGCTGACACGAAATCGACATAGGCCTCGTCGACGCTGTCGCGAAACAGACGGTGCTCGGGTTCGAAGCGGTCGTAGACCAGCGAATCCAGGAATTCGTTGCCCGGCGAAAGCGCACCGAGCTGGCTGCGCAGGTTGCCGTTCATCGCGAAGCAGTAGGTCGAAACCCATTCGAGCAGGGGACCGAGCGGCGTCATCGTCGAGCGCGGAAAATCGTTGATCTCGCCGAAGAGCCACGGGCCCGGGTGCAGCCCCAGCCTCTTGATTTCACCGCCGAAGCCGGCCACCCTGCGTTCGCTCCATCCGTGGTTTCGCGCGACGGTGTCGTTCGAAAAGATCCACACGTCGGGCTCGCCGCTGCGGGCAAGAATGGCTGCGACTCCTTGGTCCCACCCAGTGAATTCGCGGTTGGAGTTGTCGCCTGCGATGACGAAGCCGTCCTCGAATTCCGCATTGCGCAATGCTTCGCCTCCGGTGGACCTGGCGTTGTCGACGATCGCGAGAACGACACGATCGCTCTCGCCGGCCAACTGCCTTCGCAGCTTGGTCAGCACCTGGACCGAATGATCACGATGCCGACTCCCGTACTCCAGATGAACAAAACCGTAGTTCGTCATGCCTGTTGACAGAAAAAAGAAGGGAGGGTCGGGGCGCCGGATGGGCGCGACGCGACGAGTATCCCTCCTCGTCTTGTCAGCGGAGACGCCGAGTTTGCCCGGATGCGGCCATGGCGGCCGTCGGGGCCGATTTCAATGCACGAGCTGGGGCGGCAGCAGCTTGTCGATGCGTTCGCGGATCGACGTGGCGCGCTCGGCACCCGCGAGCTTCTCGATCTCGCCGAGCATGGCGGATGCGGCGGCCAGCATCGACTCCCGGTCGCGCGCTTCGCGCAGCAGCTCGCGGAACTGCCCGGCCAGGATCGGATCGCGCCTGACGAACATGCGCTCGCACAGGTCGAACAGGAACATCCGCGTGGTGGCGAGCGAACGCTTGCCGTCGAAGACATCCGCCGCGACCGGCGGCTCGGGGCTCGCGTCGGGCGCCGGAGCTGCCTGCACCGGCGGCGCCACGGCGGGCGTAGCGGGTTGCGAACGATGCAGATAGCCCTCCTGCACCAGGTGCAGCGCCACGCGGCCGGCCTCGTCGCGGCTGCCGAAGAGCTGGCCGAAGTCGGTGACCGAGCGCTGGCCGTCGGCCATCAGCAGCAGGGCGCGCTCGCGCTGGCCCAGCGTGCGGCGGCCCGGCTGGAGTTCTTGGCGCGCTTTCTCGGTCTTGATGAGGAACATGGGATGCTCGGGCGTTCGGGGTCGAGCGCCGCAGCATCGGGGATCCGCATGACATCCTCGTGAATGACCGGGCCGCTGCCGCTATTTGAAGCCCCACAAACGCGGCAGCCAGGTGCTGAGCGCCGGAACGAAGGTCAGCACCAGCAGCACGGCCGCGTGCGCCCACAGGAAGGGCACGAGCTCGCGCACCAGCTGCGACATCGGCACCTTCGAGACGTTGCAGGTCACGAACAGCAGGCCGCCTACCGGCGGCGTGATCATGCCGAGCGTGAGGTTGTAGATCACGATCATCGCGAAGTGGACCGGGTCGATGCCGAGCTTGATGGCCACCGGCGCGAGGATGGGTGCCAGCACCATCACGCCGGGCAAGGGCTCGATGAAGATGCCGAAGAGCAGCAGGAAGACGTTCACGATGATCAGGAACATCCACGGCGAGAGCTGCATGCTGACGAGCCATTCGGCCAGGGACTGGGGAACGCCTTCGATGGTCAGGATCCAGGCGAAGGAGGCCGACAGTCCGATGATGATCAGCACCGAGGCCGACAGCAGCGCCGAGCGCGCGAGGATGTCCGGCAGCGCCTTCCATTCGAGCGTGCGGTAGACGAACTTGCCGCACACCAGCGCATAGAACACCGCCACCACCGAGGCCTCGGTGGGCGTGAACCAGCCGGCGCGCATGCCGCCGAGGATCACCACCGGCAGCAGGATGGCGGGGATGGCTTTCCAGGTGGTCAGCAGCACTTCGCGCCAGGGCGGCATGCCGCCGTCGCCGCGGTAGTTGCGCTGCTTGGAAACGTGGAAGTTCACCACGCACATCGCGACCGCGATCAGCAGGCCGGGAACGAGGCCGGCCACGAACAGGCTGCCGACCGACACGCTGTCGTCCTGCAGCGCGTAGATGATCATGATGATCGAGGGCGGAATGATCGGGCCGACGATCGCGGTCGAGGCCGTCAGCGCCGCCGCGTAGGAGCGGTGGTAGCCGGCCTTCTCCATCATCCTGATGAGCATCGAGCCCGGCCCCGCGGCATCGGCCAGCGCCGAGCCCGAGATGCCCGAGAAGAAGGTGAGCGAGACCACGTTGGTGTAGCCGAGCCCGCCGCGCCGGTGGCCGACGAACTGGCCCGCGAAGCGCAGCAGCACCTCGGTCAGCGAGCCGCCGCTCATGAGTTCGGCCGCCAGGATGAAGAAGGGCACCGCCATCAGCGGGAAGCTGTCGATGCCGGTGAAGGTTTCCTTCAGCAGCACCATCAGCGGATAGGACTCGGCGAGGATCAGCGTCGCGGCCGTGGCCAGGCCCAGCGCGAAGGCCACGGGCACGCCGATCGCGAGGAACAGGCAGGCCGACAGGATCAGGATGATGCTGGCGTTCATAGCGAGGCGCTCGCATTCGCATCGAAGTGCGCGTCGGACGCGAACTCGCGCTTTTGCACGTAGCCGCGCACGATCAAAAGCCAGTGGACGATGAGCAGCACGCCGCCGATCGGCATCGCGCTGTAGATGTAGGCAAAGGGAATCTGCGTGACGGCAGTCAGCTGGAACATGGTGCGCTCCATGTAGAGCCAGCCGTACCAGACCATGAAACCGAAGAAGGCGAAGAGCAGCGCCGCGACCACGGCGCGGACCGCGACCGCGCCCCTGGGCGGCAGCGCGTCCTGCAGGTTCTCGACCGCGATGTGGCCGCCGTAGCGCAGCACCGGGCCGGCGCCGAGGAAGGTGAGCCAGATCATCATGTGGCGCGAAACCTCTTCGGCCCATTCGAGCGAATTGCTCGTGAGGTAACGCATCCCCACGTTGATGAAGATGATGACCGACATCGATGCGAGCAGCAGAATCAGCGCCCAGCGGTTCGCGGCCAGAAAGTAGTGTTCGAAGGTTTTCATATCAAAACAAAACCGCCCGGTGCCACTGCGGGTTCACCGGGCGGGAGTGCCGCAACGCGGCACGCGCGTTGCCGCGCTACTTGACGTCGCTGATCTTCTTGATGTTGTCGGCGCCGAATTCCTTGGCATAGCCGGTGTAGGCCGGCTTCAGCGCTTCGCGGAAGGCGGCACCGTCGACGGTGCGCACGACCTTCATGCCGTCCTTCTCGAGCTGGGCGATGCCGCTGTTCTCGTCGTCGTTGACCTTCTTGCGCTGCGCCGCGCCGGCCTTCCTGGCGGCTTCGACGAAGACCTTCTTGTCGGCATCCGACAGCTTGTTCCAGACCTTGGGCGACAGCAGCAGCAGTGCCGGCGAGTAGACATGGCCGGTCAGCGAGAGATGCTTCTGCACCTGCGCGAACTTGGAGGACAGGATCACGGGAATCGGGTTCTCCTGGCCGTCGACCGTGCCCTGCTGCAGCGCGCCGAACAGTTCGGGGAAGGCCATCGGCGTCGGCAGGATGCCGAAGGTGCGGTAGCCGTCCATGTGCACCTTGTTCTCCATCGTGCGCATCTTGAGGCCCGCGGTGTCCTGCGGCTTCACGATGTCGCGCTTGCTGTTGGTCATGTGGCGGAAGCCGTTCTCGGTCCAGGCCAGCGCGATGATGCCCTTGCTCGGGAACTTGGCCAGGATGTCCTGGCCGATCGGGCCGTCCATCACCTTGCGCGCGTGCTCGTAGTCGCGGAACAGGAAGGGGATGTCGACGATCTTGACCTCGGGCACGAAGTTGCCGACCGGGCCGGTGGAAGTGTTGACCAGGTCCTGCGTGCCCAGCTGCACGGCCTCGATCTGCTCGCGTTCGCCGCCGAGTGCCGAGTTGGGGAACTGCTGGCACTTGTAGCGGCCTTGCGTGCCTTTCTCGACCTCGTCGCAGAAAGTGGTGGAGCCGACGCCGTAGTGCGATTCCTTGGTGGTCGCGAAGCCGATCTTGAGCGTGGTGGTCTGCGCAAATGCGGCGCAAGCCATACCGAGGCCGACGACGAGGCCGGCGGCCAGTCGGTTCAACTTCATGGGGGGAGTCTCCTGTGAGCGTGGACGTGTTGCAAACGTATGACTATGCATCAATGGGAGGCTTCATCACGTCGGGAGTTTCACGGACGCAGTTGCGTGCCGGCGATGACTGTTGCACCCTCTCCCTCCGGGAGAGGGTGGGGGTAAGGGCACTGGGCCTTTGAAGGTCCGGCTCCGGCCTTAGATCAAGCGCAACGCACAAATCAAAGAACCTCACCACAGCTTGGCGCAGTTCCCACTCAAAACAACCGCAGCGCTGGGCATCGCAGGCGCCGAAGCGGTCTCCCGCGTCACGATCAAGCGCGACACCTTGGAAAGAAGCTTCTCCGAGGTATCGGGCAGCAGGGACACCGCCGTCCCGCTCGCCGGCACCACCCCCATTGCAAACGCGGGCCCTTCCGCCGGCACAGCCCACAGCACCAGGCGCTCTCCCTCGGCCAGGGAAGCGATCGGCCCCAGCACCTTGAGGGTCAGCGTCCTGCCATGGCGCAGCGAGCTCACCAGCAGCCTGCTGTTGCCTGCCACATCGGTGAGCACGCCCACATAGCTTTGCGGCAGCCTCTCGCCCGAGCGCATGGCCAGCTGGTCGCTCGTCACGAAAAGCCCCGGCGCTGCGAAGAACAGGGTGCTCGCAGCGATGACGCCCGCAACGACGCCGCCCAGTCCGAAGCCGGCCGGCCTGAGCCAGGACGAAACCGAGCCCGAGCGCGCCGGTGCAGGCTGCGTGCGCGCCGCGATCGCGCGCCAGAGTCCGGCCGACGGCTGTTGCGGCGGCACTGACTGGGCCAGCCGCCCCAGCCGCTCTTCCCATTGCGCCACCAGGCCGCGCACGTCGCTGCGGTCGCGCTGCAGGCGTTCGAAGCGCCGCCGCGCACCGCCCGCCAGGGTGCCCAGCACATAGGCGGCCGCGAGCTCGTCGAGCAATCGGGTGTCGGTGTATCTCACGGCGCCACCCCCTGTGTCGCGAGGCAGGCGCGCAGCTTGTCCAGGCCGCGCCGTATCCAGGCCTTCACCGTGCCCAGCGGCGCGTTCATCTGCGCGGCCACCTCGCTGTGCGACAGGCCCTGGTAGTAGGCGAGTGCGAGGCTCTGGCGGAAGCTGCCGTCCAGCGCGGACATGCAGCCTTCGATGTGCAGGGCCTGCAGCGCCTGTTCGAGCAGCTGCATGGCGCTCGGCGCCGGGTCGGGCGCGTGTGCGTTCTCCTGCTGCTGCTCGTGTTCGTCCTGTTCCGTCCATGCATGTTCGTTGCGCCGCGTGCGCACGCGCAGCGCGTCCAGCGCCTTGTTGCGGACGATCGCGATCAGCCAGGTGATCGGCTGGATCTCCTGCCCGTCGATGTTGGAGCGGTAGCTGGCGGCGTTCTTCCAGATGCTCACATAAGCCTCCTGCAGCACGTCCTCGGCCACCTGCCGTTGACCCAGCATGCGAAGCGCGATGCCGAACAGATGCACGTGCGTGCGTTCGTACATCTCGGCGAAGGCGGCGTGGTCGCCGCGCGCCGCCTGGGCGATCAGCTGCTGAAGGTTCAGAATATTTCTATTCATGCGGCCGAGTATTCCATCGACCCAGGAGATGCCATGAAATCGAATCCGCGAATCCCTCGTCTTGCCGCGACCCTGCTCGGTGCCGCCGCGCTCGGCGCCTGTTCTTCCATGTCGGAGCCGGGCCATCCCAGCGCTCGCACTGCGGCCTTGCCCGCCGCCATCCAGGCGCCCGCCGGCGAGCGCGCGGCTTTCACCTGGCATGCCACGGGCTCGCAGATCTACGAGTGCCGTGCCGCCGAGAAGGGCGGCTGGGCCTGGCAGTTCGTGGCGCCCGAAGCGGACCTGTTCGGTCCGGGCGGCGAGAAGGTGGGCACGCATGGCGCCGGGCCGCACTGGACCGCGCTCGACGGCAGCAAGACGCTGGGGGCGGTGAAGGCGCGTGCCGATGCGCCGCGCGCGTCCGACATTCCATGGCTGCTGCTGTCCGCGAAATCGGCCGGCACCGCGGGCCGCATGGCGAGCGTCACCGGCGTGCAGCGCATCAACACCCTGGGTGGCAGCGCCCCGGCCAGGGGCTGCGAAACGCAGGCCGATGCCGGCAAGCGCAGCAAGGAGCGCTACAGCGCGGACTACGTGTTCCTGGTAGCCCGCTAGGTGCACCGCGCTCAGTTCTTCTTGCCGTTGGCCTTGTAGCTCTCGATCGAGCTCTTGAGATCGCCGTACTCCGGGCAGGACATGCCGCAGGCCCGGCCCAGCGCCGCCAGGCGCTGTTCGGCCTTGGGCAGATCGTTCATCGAGAGGTACAGCTCGCCCGAGTATTCCAGCGCGCCGCGGTGGCCGGGGTCGATGCGCAGGGCGGCGTCGTAGTACTTCTCGGAGGCGACCCATTTGGCCGTGCCGGATTTGCGCAGGCTGAAACCCATGAGGTTGTTCCAGTCGGCGCTGGCGCTGTCGTTGACTCTTTCGAGCTCGCTGACGGCGGCGGCCCATTTGCTGTCGGCAATGAGGGCCCGGGCCGGCGCGAGCTTGTTGCCGACCGGCGCGGCCTTGGCGGCCGGCGCCGGGGCGGGCACCGAGTCGGCGGCAAAACCCTGGCTGGCGGCGAGCGCCAGGCTGACGGCGGCGAGGATGCGATGGAGCGTGATGTTCATGACGTCGAGGTCCTTGGGGTGAGGTTGGCGGACAGCGCAATTGCTGTCCTGCACCCACTTACGTCACCGCTCGCGAATCGGACGCACCGGCATCCGAAAAAAATCGCCGGCTGCTACATGCCGACGTAGTTCGGTCCGCCGCCGCCCTCGGGCGTGACCCAGACGATGTTCTGCGTCGGGTCCTTGATGTCGCAGGTCTTGCAGTGCACGCAGTTCTGCGCGTTGATCTGCAGGCGCGGCTTGCCGTTCTCGCCCTCCACGAACTCGTAGACGCCGGCCGGGCAATAGCGGCTTTCGGGACCGTCGTACTCGGGCAGGTTGATCTCGGTCGGCACTGCGGCGTTCTTCAGCGTCAGGTGGGCGGGCTGGTTCTCCTCGTGGTTGGTGTTGCTGATGAACACCGACGAGAGCCGGTCGAAGGTGAGCTTGCCGTCCGGCTTGGGATAGACGATCTTCTTGCAGGCCGAGGCCTTCTTGAGGCGCTCGTGGTCGGCCTGGTGGCGGTGGATGGTCCACGGGATGTGGCCGCGCAGCACATACTGCTCGATGCCGGTCATCAACGTGCCCACCGTCAGGCCCTTCTTGAACCACTGCTTGAAGTTGCGCGCCTTGTGGAGCTCCTTGTGCAGCCAGCTCTTCTCGAAGGCGGCCGGGTAGGCCGTGAGCTCGTCGTGCTGGCGGCCGGCCACCACGGCGTTGTAGGCGGCCTCGGCCGCGAGCATGCCGGTCTTGATCGCGGCATGGCTGCCCTTGATGCGGCTCGCGTTGAGGTAGCCGGCGTCGCAGCCCACCAGCACGCCGCCCGGGAACACCGTCTTGGGCAGCGAGAGCAGGCCGCCCGCGGTGATGGCGCGCGCGCCGTAGCTCAAACGCTTGGGCGCCTTCAGGCCCTTGTCCTGGCCTTCGAAGTACCAGCGGATGTTGGGATGCGTCTTGAAGCGCTGGAACTCCTCGAAGGGGCTCAGGTGCGGGTTCTGGTAGTCGAGGCCGACCACGTAGCCGATGATCAGCTGGTTGTTCTCGGCGTGGTAGACGAAGGAGCCGCCGTAGGTGTCCGGCGGCAGCGGCCAGCCCGCGGTGTGCACGGCCAGGCCGGGCTCGTGGCGCGCGGGGTCGATCTCCCACAGCTCCTTGATGCCGATGCCGTAGCTCTGCGGATCCTTGCCGGCATCGAGCTTGTACTTGGCGATCAACTGGCGGCCCAGGTGGCCGCGCGCGCCTTCGGCGAACACCGTGTACTTGGCACGCAGCTCCATGCCGAGCTGGAAATTCTCGGTCGGCTCGCCATCTTTGCCGATACCCATGTTGCCGGTGGCCACGCCGCGCACCTTGCCGTCTTCGGTGTAGAGCACCTCGGCCGCCGGAAAGCCGGCGAAGATCTCGACGCCCAGGCCCTCGGCCTGCTGCGCGAGCCAGCGCACCACGTTGCCCAGGCTCACGATGTAGTTGCCTTCGTTGTGGAAGACCTTGGGCAAGAGGAAGTCGGGCGTGCGCGTGGCGCCGGTTTCGGAGAGCATCAGGAAGGTGTCCCGCGTGACCGGCTGGTTGAGCGGCGCGCCGAGCTCCTCCCAGTCGGGCAGCAGTTCGTAGAGCGCGCGCGGATCCATGATCGCGCCTGACAGGATGTGGGCGCCGGGCTCCGAGCCCTTCTCGAGCACCACGACCGAGATCTCCTTGTGGTGCGAGGCGGCCAGCTGCTTCAGGTGGATGGCGGTGGCGAGGCCGGCAGGACCGGCGCCGACCACGACCACGTCGTATTCCATCGCTTCGCGGGGGCCGAACCGGGCAAGTATTTCGTCATGCGTCATGTGGGGTCTCGTCGATAATGATTTGAAGGTGCGAGGCACCGCGAAGGGGCCGGGCCATTTTATGCGGCGCCCGGAGCGGCTTTAGGCCCGTCGCATCGGCGACTCCAACAGGACTTTCCCCATGGCTTACAGCATCGATCTTTCGGGCCGCGTGGCCTTCGTCACGGGTGCGTCGAGCGGTCTCGGCGCGCAGTTCGCCAAGACGCTGGCGCGCGCGGGCGCCGCAGTGGTATTGGCCAGCCGTCACACCGACAAGCTCAAGGAACTGCGCGCGCGCATCGAGGGCGAGGGCGGCGACGCCCACGTGGTCGAGCTCGACGTGACAAGCATCGACAGCATCAAGGCCGCGGTGGCACGCGCCGAGACGGAGGTCGGGCCGATCGACATCCTGGTCAACAACTCGGGCGTGAGCACCACGCAGCGCCTCGAAGAGGTGAAGGCCGAGGACTACGACTTCATCTTCGACGCCAACGTCAAGGGCTCTTTCTTCGTTGCCCAGGAAGTCGGCAAACGCATGCTGGCGCGCGCCAAGGGTGCGGCGCCCGGCACCTACATCGGCGGGCGCATCATCAATATCGCTTCGGTAGCTGCTTTGAAGGTGCTGCCGAAGATCGGTGTCTATTGCATGAGCAAGGCGGCGGTGGTGCAGATGACCAAGGCGATGGCGCTCGAGTGGGGCCGCTTCGGCATCAACGTCAACGCGCTGTGCCCGGGCTACATCACGACCGACCTCAACGAAGAGCACTTCGCCTCCGACGACGGCCAGAAGCTGGTGGGCATGCTGCCGCGCAAGCGCGTGGGCAAGCCCGAAGACCTGGACGGACTGATCGTGCTGCTGGCCAGCGGCCAGAGCCATTTCGTCAATGGCGCGGTGATCGCGGCCGACGACGGATTCGCGCTCTGAGTCCGCGCGCGCTCATCGGCATCGCGGCCGGTCTGGCCGCGGGTGCGCTCTGGGGGCTGGTGTTCGTGGCGCCGCGCATGGTGGGGCATTTCGGCACGGTGGACATCACGGCCGCGCGCTTCATCGTCTTCGGCGCGGTCGCGGGGCTGGCGGTCTGGTGGCGGCCGGCCGAGCGGCGCTGGCCGCGCGCGCGCCAGGCGCTCACCGTGCTCGGCCTCAGCGGACTCGGCTTCACCGGCTACTACCTGCTGCTGGCCTTCTCGATCGTGGCCGCGGGCACCGAGGTGCCGAGCCTGATCATCGGCACCATTCCGGTCTGGATGATGTTGCTGGGCCGTCCGGCCGGCTTGGCGCTGCAGGCCCTGGTGCCGGGACTGGCTCTCACGGCCGCGGGCATCGCGCTGATGGTCGCGAGTGCCTGGCCGGAAGGCGGCGCGAGCGGTGCGCACTTCGGCTGGGGCCTGGTGCTGGCGCTGCTCGCGATGGCGAGCTGGACGGCTTTCGGCCTCCTGAACGCGGCCTGGCTCAAGCGGCATCCCGAGGTGCACGCGGCCGACTGGGCCAACTGGCTCGGCATCGCGACCGGCCTTGGTGCCTTCGTGCTGTGGCTGGTCGCGGGCTCCGACATGGCCACGTTGCGCACACAGCCCGAGGGCAAGCTGTTCGTGCTGCTTGCGCTGGCCGGCGGCCTCGGGTCTTCGTGGCTGGCGACGGTGCTCTGGAACGTCGCGAGCCAGCGGCTTTCCGCGAGCTTGTGTGGTCAGCTGATCGTGAGCGAGACCTTGTTCGCCTTGCTTTATTCTTTTTTGTGGGACGGGCGCTGGCCGAATGCCATCGAGCTGACGGCCGCGTTGCTGTTCGTCCTCGGCATCCTCGCATCCATCAAGGCACACCGATGAGAATCGAAATTCCCGAAATCAAGAAGCTCGTCTACGAAATGACGATCCCGATCCGCTGGGGCGACATGGACGCGATGGGCCATCTCAATAATGCCAGCTACTTCCGCTACCTCGAGACGGCGCGCATCGACTGGTTCCACTCGCTGGGCGCCGAGCCCGCACCGGACGGGCAGGGCATGGTGATCGTCAATGCCTTCTGCAACTTCTACAAGCAGCTCGAATACCCGGGCGACGTGCTGGTCAAGATGTACGTGAGCGACCCGGGCCGCACCACCTTCGAGAGCTGGGCCACCATGGCCCGGACCGATGCGCCCGAGGTGATCTGCGCGGCCGGCGGCGCGACCACGATGTGGGTCGACTTTCCGAAGCAGAAGGCGCTGCCGCTGCCGGACTGGCTGCGCTCGATCGTCAGCTAGGGAGCAACAAAAGGCCCTCCGCCAACTTTCGTTCGCGCAGGAGGGCCTTTCGCAGTCTCGGAGTGCCGCGATGGGTGTTGCCGAGTCCGTGAACATATTCTGCATGCGCGTGCTCGCTGCGCAATTCAGCCATGCGCCATAGAGCAAGCGGGAGGTGTCCTACTCGTCGTCAGCCCTGGCTCCTTCAGCCCTTCATGCCGGACTCAACACGATGCGCGCCTCGAAGCCTGTCGCCGCCCCCGGCGGCGGCGACATCAGTTCGAGCCGTGCCCCATGCTTCTCGACGATGGTGCCGACGATCGACAGCCCCAGCCCGTAGCCCGCACGATTGGAGCTGTGGCGCACGTGGCGCTGCTGCAGCGTGCGCAGCTCGACCTCGCCGACGCCCGGGCCGAAGTCGCGCACGGCCAGCGTGCAGGGCTGCATCACCTCGATCACGACGCGGCCGCGGCCGTAGCGCAGCGCGTTCTCCACCAGGTTGCGCAGCGCGATCGCCAGCGCGTCGACGTCGCCGAGCGCGACCGGCGGCTCGGTGTCCGGCACCTTGAGCGACAGGCGCTCGTTCACGCGCGGGTCCTGCCAGAACTCCTGCGCCACCGTGCCGGCCAGCTGGACCAGGTCGGTCTTCGTGCGCGTCAGCGAGGCGGCCGATTCGGCCCTGGAAAGTTGCAGCAGCTTCTCGGTGCGGTGGCCGAGCATCTGCAGCGCATCGAGCGCGGCCTCGACATCGTCGCGCCGCAGTTCGTGCTCGAGCGCGGTCTGCAGCCGCAGCCGCGCCGCCGCGAGCGGCGTGCGCAGCTCGTGCGCCGCATTCGCGGCCAGCGCGCGCTCGACATCGAGCGCCTGCGAGAGGCGCTCGAGCAGGCGGTTGACATGGTCGCCGACCGTGCGCAGCTCCTGCGGCAGGCCGGGGAGCCCGATCGGGCGCAGGTCGGTGCCGCTGCGCTGCGCGATCTCGCCGGCGAGCTGCTGCAGCGCGCGCAGCTCGGTGCGCGCCACGTTGCGCAGCACCAGCGCCAGGAGCGGCAGCACGGCGAACAGCGGCACGATCAGGCCGAACAGGGTGCGGTTGAGCGCGGTGCGGCGCTCGTCCAGCGGGTCGGCGACCTGGAAGAAGAGATCGCGCGAGGGATGCCGCACGGTGTAGATCCGCCAGGCCTCGGCATTGGCAAAGCCGGCCGCCAGCGGAACGTCGAAGGCGTTGGGCGGCGACTCGGCGGAGCGCAGCAGTACGCGCTCGTGCAGGTCGACCACCTGGTACAGCACCGCATCGGTCGGAAACAGCTGCGGCGGCGCGATCAGCGGCGTGCGCGTCTCGCCGCGCTCGCTTCGGAGCTTGTCGAGCTCGCGCACCGCCATGTCGAACATGCGGTGCGAGACTTCCACCAGTTCGCTGTCGAAGTTGTGGTTGATCTCGCGGTCCACATACCAGACCACGCCCAGCACGCACAGAAGCCAGACGCCGCCGACCCAGACGATGAGGGTGCGGGTCAGCCGGCCGGCGAGCGAATCGCGCGTGCCGAGCTCCGCGCCCGCCTGCTGCAGGAAGTTCAGCTTCATTCGTCGTCGTCTTCGGGTGAGAAGGAAAGCCGGTAACCCAGGCCGCGCAGGGTCTGGATGTGGCTGCGGCCGAGCTTGCGCCGGAGGCGGCTGATGAACACTTCCAGCGTGTTGCTGTCGGCCTCGTCCCCGAAGCCGTAGAGCGCGTCGGCCAGGTTCTCGCGCGTGTGGATGCGTTCGGGCCGCGTCGCCATCACGCGCAGCAGCGCCCACTCTTTTTGCGTCAGCGTGATCGGAAGACCGTTCTTGCGCACCAGGTCGCGCGCCAGGTCGATCTCGAGCGTGCCGAGCTTCAGCACGGGCGAGCTGGTGGTGCTGCGCCGCCGCTCGACGGCCCGCAAGCGCGCCAGCAGCTCCGCGGGGTCGTAGGGCTTGATAAGGTAGTCGTCGGCACCGGCGTCGAGGCCGCGGATGCGGTCGGTCACCTGGTCGCGGGCGGTGAGCACGATCACGATCGGGCGCTCGCGCAGCGCCCGCACGTCCGGCAGCAGCGAGAGCCCGTCGCCGTCGCTCAGGTGCAGGTCGAGCAACACGGCCGCGTACTGCACAGCCGCCAGCGCGGCGCGCGCGTCCGCGAGGCCGGGCGCCACGTCGACCACGAAGGCCTTGGCCACCAGGTAGCTGCAGACCGCGCCCGCCAGGGCGGCATCGTCTTCGACCAGCAATATGCGCACGTCGCCTCGCTCTTATCTCAAAAGAGGGGAGTCTAGTGCGGCCGTCGCTTCAGATTCAGTTCAGGCGCGGACCCTAAGCTTGGCCGCGCATGATCCGTTCCCTTGCCGCTCGTCCGCTCGCCTGGATTCTTCTGACACTGGCTCTTCTCCTGCTCTGGGATGCCACCGGCCTCGACCTGAAGCTCGCGGCGATGGCGGGCACGCCGATGGGTTTTCCGTGGCGCAGCGACTGGTTCCTGGTCCAGGTCGTGCACGAGGGCGCGCGGTCCCTGAGCTGGCTGATGGTGCTCGCGCTGTTTGCCGGCATCCGCTGGCCCATCGGCATCCTGCGTCTGCTGCGCATGCGCGAAAGAGCACAGCTCGCATTCACCGTGCTGGCCTCCGTGCTGGCCGTCTCGCTGGTCAAGACTACGAGCCATACCAGCTGTCCCTGGGACCTCCAGCTCTTCGGCGGGGTCGCGCACTACGTCTCCCACTGGTCGTGGGGCGTGCAAGACGGCGGCCCGGGCGGCTGCTTTCCGGCCGGCCACGCGTCTGCGGCCTTTGCCTATGCGGGCGGCTGGTTCGCATGGCGCCGCGCCGCGCCCGCGGTGGCGCGAAGATGGCTCTTCGGCGCGCTCGCTGCCGGGCTGCTGCTGGGGCTGGTGCAGCAGCTGCGCGGCGCCCACTACATGAGCCACACGCTCTGGACCGCGTGGATCTGCTGGACGGTAGGCTTCGCGATCGATGCCTTCGTGCACCGGGGCCCGACCGGGGTTGCGCGGCTGGCCGGCCTTCCGAAGCTGAACGAATCCTGAGCTGCGCATTCAGTGAGTTTTCAGTCCAGCTTTCCAGACTCGCTGGATGCCTGTTTCGAATGCTCGCTCCTTCCCCCCATCTGCGCATGACCTGCCGCTCGCCACGCCGGCGCAGGGCGCTGAGGCGTCCACGTCGCTCTGGCAGCACATCGATGCCTGGCTCGCGCGGCCGCGCTCGGCGCGCAGCGTGGTCCTCTGGCTGAGCCTCTACCTGGCGCTGGCCACCAATTGGCCGCTGTGGAACGAGCTGGCGCGCATCGGCGGTGCGCCGAGCATGTACTTGCCGTCGATCGCGGCGATGGCGCTGCTCGTCGTCTGCGGCAGCGTCGCGCTGCTGTCCTTCACCGCCTGGTCGCGCTGGATGAAGCCGGTCTGGTTCGCCGTCGTCGTGGTCGCCGCCGTGGCCCAGCACTACATGCAGAGCTACCGGGTGGTGATGGACCCCAGCATGCTGGCCAACGCGATGCAGACCGATGCCCACGAGGTGAACGACCTGCTGAGCTGGCGCCTGCTGTTCCACGTGCTGCTGGTCGCCGCCTTGCCTGCCTGGGCGCTGTGGCGCGTGCAGGTCGTCCCGATGCGCTTCGTCTCGCAAGCCTGGCGCAATGCGCTGCTGCTCGTCGCAGCGGTGGCCGTGGCGGTGGGCGGTGCGCTGGCGATGGGCCGGGAGCTCGCGCCGCTGATGCGCAACAACGTCCACCTGCGCTACATGATGAATCCGCTGGCCAGCATCTATTCGGCCAGCGCGGTCGCCATCAGGCCGATGTTCAAGCACAGCCGCGAGCTGATCCCGGTGTCCGGCGGCGCGGCACTGGGCGCCAGCTATGCGGCGCAGGCCCGGCCGCCGCTCTTCGTGCTGATGGTGGGCGAGACGGCGCGGGCCGACCACTTTGCGCTGAACGGCTATGCGCGCGACACCACGCCGGCACTCGCTGCGCACAAGGTGTTGAGCTGGCGCGACGTTCATTCCTGCGGCACCAACACGCTGGCCTCTGTGCCCTGCATGTTCTCGCCGCTGGGCAAGACCGCCTTCGAGGCGCGCAAGGACGAGTACGAGAACCTGATGGACGTGCTGCAGGCCGCCGGCCTCGCGGTGTTCTGGCTCGACAACCAGGCCGGCGGCTGCAAGGGCGTCTGCGACCGCGTGCCGCACGCGTCGGCCTTCGACACCGTCGACCCGAGCGTGAAGAGCGCGCTTTGCGAAGGCGACGAATGCCTCGACGACGTCATGCTCCATGGCCTGGATGCGCGCCTGGCCGCCTTGCCGGCCGAGCGCCGCGGCAAGGGCGTGGTGCTGGTCATGCACCAGATGGGCAGCCATGGCCCGGCCTACTACAAGCGCTCTTCGCCCGATGCCAAGCGCTTCCTGCCCGAGTGCAAGAGCAACGCGCTGGCCGAATGCAGCCACGCCGAGCTGATCAACGGCTTCGACAACTCGATTGCCTACACCGACCGCTTTCTAGGCAAGACCATCGACTGGCTGAAGGCGCAGTCCAGGAGCTACGACCCTGCATTGCTCTATCTCAGCGATCACGGCGAATCGCTGGGCGAGTACGGGCTGTTCCTGCATGGCGTGCCCTACAGCTTTGCGCCCGAGGTGCAGAAGCACATACCGATGGTCGCGTGGTTCGGCGAGGGCATGAGCGCGCGCGACAAGCTCTCGCGTTCATGCATGGAGGCGGGGCTCGACACGCCGCTCACGCACGACAACCTCTATCACACGGTGCTGGGCCTGATGGACCTGAAGACGCCGAGCTACAAGCCCGCGCTCGATGCGCTGGCCTCTTGCCGCGGCGCGCCGGCCTGAATAGGCCCTACTTCTTCTCGCGCGGCAGCCGCCCCATCAGGAAGAACTCCGGGTTCGGCTGCATGCCGCTGAAGCTGGCCATGCGGTTGGAAAGGCCGAAAAAGGCGGTGATGGCGGCGATGTCCCAGATGTCCTCGTCGCTGAAGCCGTGCGCGTGCAGCGGCGGGAAGTCGGCGTCGTCGATCTCGTGCGAGCGCTCGCAGACCTTCATCGCGAACTCGAGCATCGCGTACTGGCGCGGCGTGATGTCGGCCTTGCGCCAGTTGACTGCCACCTGGTCGGCCACCAGCGGCTTCTTCTCGTAGATGCGCAACAGCGCGCCGTGCGCCACCACGCAGTAGAGGCACTGGTTGGCGGCGCTGGTGGCGGTGACGATCATCTCGCGGTCGCCCTTGGTGAGAGTGCCTTCCTCCTTCAGCATCAGCGTATCGTGGTAGGCGAAGAAGGCGCGCCACTCGGCCGGCCGGCGCGCGAGCGCCAGGAACACGTTGGGCACGAAGCCGGCTTTCTCCTGCACTTCGAGCACCTTGATGCGGATATCTTCGGGCAGGTCCTCGAGCTCGGCGAGGGGATAGCGTTCGGCCATGGTCGTCTCCTGGTGTCCGGCACGGCAGCCGGTGCGCTTCGAGACGAGTCTACTTGAGCGTCTTGCCCTGCGTGGCGCCCAGTGGCGTGTGCAGTTGCGACGGCACGAACAGGCCCGTGTTGTCGTCGCGGCCCTGTAGCAGGTAGCGCGTATCGGCCTTGCCGTAGCCCTGCGCGGCGAGCACCGAGAACTTGCCGATGTCCGTCTTGCCGTCGCGCAGCCGATTGACGATCAGCACCTTCTTGGTGTCCGCGAAGTCGGCCATCATGTTCTGGTCGCCTTCGCTGTCGCCGGCGATGAAGCTGGGCCCATAGCCGTATTTGCTGACCAGGAAGCGCTGGATGTTCTTGGTCTTGCCCCGTCCCTGGGTCTGGTCGTAGCCGCGACGGTATTCGGGCTGGATCACGCCCTTGGCATCGCGTTCGAGTTCCATCGCCAGCACGCGCTCTGCCGGGTTGTCGTAGCCGAAGGCCGGGTTCGAGGAGATCTCCTTGATCACGTCGACGAAGGAGGCCGAGCAGACCCAGACATCGAAGCCCGCGTTGCGGAACCTGGCGTACAGCTCCTGCATCTCGGGAACCAGGCGCAGGCCGTTCTTCCAGCTCACCGAGACGACGCCGGCTTGGCCGGGCAGGGCGGCCGGCGTGCTCCACTTGACCTTTTCCACCGGCTGCTTGAGTTGCCAGGCCACCGTATCGGCCGTGAGCTTGCGCACCTGCGCCTCGTTGAGCCCGACGAAGAGATAGGTGACCCAGGGGTAGGCCGTGTCGTGGTCGAAGGTGTCGCCGATGGCTTCGTACAAGTAGCGGACCTTGGTCACGAAGGCCGTGTAGTTCGGGTTCTGCTTGACGGCCGCGAGCGGCATGCTGCCCTGGAGGCCGCTGTAGTTCCGGTAGAGCCAGGTGTAGCTGGCAACGATGTCCGGCACGATGCTGTCGATGTTGACCGGCTGCCCCGCCGCGTTGTTGTGGGCCGGCGCAAAGTTGGTTTTCGGAATGTTCTTGCGCAACGCCGTTTCGAGCTGTGCCGGCGTGGCGCCGAAGGCGAGGTTCTCCAGCTGGTAGATCAGCGATGCCTCTTCGATATCGAGAAAGATGCTGGTGTTGTCCCAGTCGAAGACCACGTACGGCGGCTTCGATGCGTTGTAGGCCGGGCTGCCTCTGCCGAGGCCGGCGATCAACGCATCGATCTGCTGCCGGTTGAAAGGGTCCCAACGGCCCGCGGCAAGCGGCTGAATGCTGGCGCTGGGCGCTGCCGCCCCGAATGGCCCGCCGGCACAGCCGGCCGCCAAGGCAGCGGCCAGGACCATCGGCAAGACACGGGCAAAGTTCCTCTTCATGGAGTTTTCTTCCTTCAAGTGACAGGGGGATGGGAAACGAGACGAAACGGTGTTGCGGCGGCGGCTCAGGGCGCCGGAAGCGTGGGCGGCGTCGTGCCGCCTTCGAGCACCGCCGCATCGCTTTCATCCTTCAGCGCCACGCCGGTCAGGCCCAGGCGCAGGGCCTGCCGCATCAGCCAGGCCAGCTTGAAGGCGGCGGCGTCGTAGGACAGGCCTTGCGGCCGCACGTTGGAGATGCAGTTGCGCTCCGCATCGTGGCGGCCGCGGCGTGGCGTGTGCGTGAGATAGATGCCGAGGCTGTCCGGCGAGCTGAGGCCGGGCCGCTCGCCGATCAGCATCACCGAGAGTTGGGCCGCGAACAGCTCGCCGATCTCGTCGGCCAGCGCGACGCGCGCCTGCGTGGCGATGACGACCGGCGCGAAGCGCGTGCCCGGCGGCAGTTGCGAACGCAATGCCGTGAGCAGCGGCACGGCATGACGCTCCACCGCGAGCGAGGACAGGCCGTCGCCGACGACGATGCAGACATCCGTTGCGGCGCCTGCCGATTCGCGCAGTCGCATCGCATCGTCGGCGTGCAACTGGCGGCCGAGGTCGGGGCGCCGCAGATAGGTGGTGCGATCCTCGGCCCGGCTGCGGGCGTGCGCGACTGTCCATCCCGCGGCCTTCAGCGCCTGCTCGAGTGCGCCGGCATCCAGGGCGGCATGGATCGCGTCGCGCGCCATCGCATGGGCCCAGCCGAAGCGCAGCACCTCGTCGGTCGGCATGCCGGCGCCGGCGCGGCCCAGCGCCAGGCGAGCCGGCGTCGCGTTGCGCCACTCGCCCCAGGGACTGCGTGTGACCGCCTCGTCCGTCATGAGGCCAGCGCCTTCAGCGCGCCCATGTCGGCCAGCAGCCGGTTGGAAGAGGGCGGCTGCAGCCGGCCGTCGCTGCCGGTGATCTGCATGCGCTGCAGCCAGGCCTCGAACTCGGGCGCGCGCTGCAGGCCCATGGTTTCGCGCAGGAACAGCGCGTCGTGGAAGGAGGTGCTCTGGTAGTTGAGCATCACGTCGTCCGCGCCCGGCACGCCCATGATGAAGTTGATGCCGGCGGTGCCGAGCAGCACCAGCAGCGTGTCCATATCGTCCTGGTCGGCTTCGGCATGGTTGGTGTAGCAGACGTCGCAGCCCAGCGGCAGGCCCAGCAGCTTGCCGCAGAAGTGGTCTTCGAGGCCGGCGCGGATGATCTGCTTGCCGTCGTAGAGGTACTCGGGCCCGATGAAGCCGACCACGGTGTTGATCAGGAGCGGCTTGTAGCGCCGCGCCAGCGCATAGGCGCGCGCTTCGCAGGTCTGCTGGTCGAGGCCGGCGTTGGCGTTGGCCGAGAGCGCGCTGCCCTGGCCGGTTTCGAAGTACATGACGTTGTCGCCGACCGTGCCGCGTTTCAGCGCCAGCGCGGCGGCGTAGGCTTCGTCGAGCAGCTCGGGCGTGACGCCGAAGGAACGGTTGGTCTTCTCGGTGCCGCCGATCGACTGGAACACCAGGTCGACCGGCGCGCCGGCCTCGGCCAGCTTCAGCGTGTTGGTGACGTGGGTCAGCACGCAGCTCTGCGTCGGGATCTCGAAGCGCTGGATCACCTCGTCGAGCATGCGCAGCAGATCGCCGAGCACCTGCATGCTGTCGGAGGCCGGGTTGAGCCCGATCACCGCGTCGCCGGCGCCCATGAGCAGGCCGTCCAGCGTGGAGGCCGCCACGCCGCGCAGGTCGTCGGTCGGATGGTTGGGCTGCAGCCGCACCGAGAGATGGCCGGGCAGGCCGATGGTGTCGCGAAAGCGCGTGACCACGCTGCACTTGCGCGCCACCGCGACGAGGTCCTGGTTGCGCATGAGCTTGGATACCGCGGCCACCATCTCCGGCGTGAGCCCGGGGGCCAGCGCGGTCAGCGCCGCGGTGTCGGCCTGTTCGGACAGCAGCCAGTTGCGGAAGTCGCCGACGCTCAGGTGCGCCACCGGCGCGAACGCCTGCGCGTCGTGCCCATCGATGATGAGCCGCGTGATGTTGTCTTCTTCATAGGGAACGAGTGCCTCGGTCAGGAACTGCTTGAGCGGCGTCTCGGCCAGCACATGGCGCGCCGCCATGCGCTGCTGCGCGGTGGCCGCGCCCACGCCGGCGAGGTAGTCGCCCGAGCGCGCCGGGCTCGCGACGGCCATGACCTGCTTGAGGTCTTCGAAGGAGAAGGCCTGCGAATCGATCGTGGTGCGGTAGCGCATCGAAAGCTCAGACGGTGGTGGACAACATCTCGTCCGGCGCTGCCGCCTTGCGTTGATCGGCCGTCAGCCGGAAGTAGCCGTAGGCCAGCGCCATCAACACCAGGAACAGCAGCGTCAGCATGCCGTTGAACCAGATCATCGCGCCAAGGCAAACCACTCCGAGCCCCAGGGCGATGGCCGGAAACACCGGGTAGAAGGGCGCGCGGTAGGTGCGTTCCAGGCCGGGTTCGGTGCGCCTGAGCTTGAACAGCGCGGCCATCGAGATCAGGTACATGACGATGGCGCCCAGCACCGCCATCGTGACGATGTTGGCCGTCAGCGTCTGGCCACCGAACTGCACCCATTCGTCGCTGAAGATCGCGGCCACGCCGATGACGCCGCCGGCCACCAGCGCGCGGTGCGGCGTGTTGAAGCGCGGGCTGAGCGCCGCGAAGGTGGCGGGCAGGTAGCCGGCGCGCGCCAGCGCGAAGATCTGGCGCGAGTAGCCCATGATGATCCCGTGGAAGGAGGCGATCAGCCCGAACAGGCCGATCCACACCAGCATGTGCAGCCAGCCGCTGTTCTCGCCGACCACCACTTTCATCGCCTGCGGCAGCGGGTCGTTGATGTTGGCGAGCTTGCGCCAGTCGCCCACGCCGCCGGCGAAGATCATCACGCCGAAGGCCAGCACCACCAGCGTCACGATGCCGGTCGTGTAGGCCAGCGGAATGGTGCGGTGCGGATCGCGCGCCTCTTCGGCCGCCATCGCCGCGCCCTCGATCGCCAGGAAGAACCAGATCGCGAACGGGATCGAGGCGAAGATGCCCGAGATCGCCGCGCCGTTGAGCACCTCGCCGCCGGCCCAGCCGTGGGCCGTGAAGTTGGCCATCGACCAGCCGGGCGCGACCACGCCCATGAACACCAGCAGCTCGAAGATGGCCAGCACCGTGACGAAGAGCTCGAAGGCCGCGGCGATGCCGATGCCGATCCAGTTGAGGCCGATGAAGATCACATAGGCACCGAGCGCGAACCACTTCGGGTTGATGCCAGGGAACTGCACGTTGAGATAGGCGCCGATCGCCAGCGCGATGGCCGGCGGCGCGAACACGAACTCCACCAGCGTCGCGAAGCCGGCGACGAAGCCGCCGTTGGGCCCGAAGGCGCGCCGCGCATAGGCGAAGGGTCCGCCCGCATGCGGGATCGCCGTGGAGAGCTCGGTGAAGCTGAAGATGAAGGTCGTGTACATCGTGGCCACGAGCACCGTCGCGACCAGGAAGCCCAGCGTGCCGGCGGTGTTCCAGCCGTAGCTCCAGCCGAAATACTCGCCCGAGATCACCAGGCCGACGGCAATGCCCCACAGCTGCATGGGTCCGAGCACCTTCTTGAGATGGCCCGACGCGGGGCCGGGTACAGGCGGTGCTTCCAATGAACTCATGGTGTTTTCCCTCTTGGATGGCAATGAGCGGATTCGACCAAATCAGGGGCCGCGGCGCTATCCGGAATCGGAAAAAGCACGGCGGCAAGCCTCGCGGCATCTGGCATCTGTCTTGCTTTCGACAGGAGACCTACCCTTCGTTCACTGGATCCGGCCTTGCCCATCGACGCGTCCGCACCCTTGCCGAACCCGCCGGCGCTCCCGGCAGGCGGCCATCGCCTGCGATACGCCGAGCGCGTGAGCTGCGATGTGGACGAACACGCGACGCACATCTCCGCCTGGCGCCAGGAGTACGACCAGCTGTCCTGCGGGCGCTTCGAGGGCGCCGTGCGCGAGCTGTGGATCGATGGGCCGCGCCTGCAGATATTCCACGAACACACCGGCCAGCAGACCAGCCAGCAATGCCTGCCCTGGCGCGGGTCGATCTGGTTCGGCGTGCCTGACGGCCACAGCCACGAGCCATTGCATTTCTCGGGGCGCCTGCAGCGTGCCGATCGCATGCGCTTGGTGATGTCGGCCCGGGCGAACGACGGTTTCGTGCTGCGCACGCCCCGGAACTTCGGGATCTACGGCGTCGTCGTCGACGAGGAATGGCTGGGCACGCAGATACAGCGCCTGGGCCTTCGCCCACCGCTCATCGGCCAGGGTGCGCTGGTGCATGCGGCCGCGGTTGCGCCCCACGTGCATGTCGCTTTGTGCCAGACCATCGAGTCGCTGCTGGGCCTCGGTGCCAGCGGCGAAACCGAGCAGAGCTGGGGCCGTGCCGCCCTGCAGACCCTGCTCGACCAGTTGCTGGGTCTGCTGGCGGGCACGACGCAAGCCGACGGCTTCATCGCCCAGCTGCAAGCCAGCCAGCGCCGCCTGGCGGCCGTCATGGCGGCG
The DNA here is from genome assembly GCF_964253805.1 of Variovorax sp. LjRoot175. Classification (NCBI taxonomy): domain Bacteria; kingdom Pseudomonadati; phylum Pseudomonadota; class Betaproteobacteria; order Burkholderiales; family Comamonadaceae; genus Variovorax; species Variovorax sp. LjRoot175. The sequence goes on from NZ_CAXURY020000001.1 coordinate 2,215,469, forward strand.
CGCTCGCTCGTCGTGCATCCGCTCAACCACGCCATGTCCGTGGACGACCTGTGCCTGCAGCTGCACCTCACACCGCGCACCCTGCGCAATCACTTCCGCAGCGTGGTCGGCGAGTCGCCGGTGGAGTTCCTGCGGGCCGTGCGCCTCAATGCCTGCCGGCGCAAGCTGCGCCTGCCGCAGGCCGCAAGCACGGTGCAGGATGTCGCCGCGCAATGGGGCTTCTTCCACATGGGCCGCTTCTCGCAGGAGTACAAGGCCATGTTCGGCGAGCTGCCCTCGGAGACGCTTCGGCAGGCCAGGCTGACGCACTGAGGCGCCTGGGTGCCGGTTGGCAATAATGAGTGGTCATCCACTCACCGAAGGCCTGCCCCGTGCGATCACTTTTCTGCGCTGCCCTTGTTTCCGCGTTCGTCTTGCCGACTGCCTGGGCGCAGTCGGGCCCCGTCACCACCCCGAGCGGGCTGATCTACCAGTCCTTGGTCGAAGGCAAGGGCGCCTCGCCCGCCGCCACCGACGCGGTCAAGGTGCACTACCGCGGCACCTTCCCCGACAGCGGCAAGGAGTTCGACAGCTCCTATAAGCGCAACGAGCCTACCGAGTTCCCGTTGAACGGTGTGATCCCGTGCTGGACCGAGGGCGTGCAGAAGATGAAGCCGGGCGGCAAGGCCAAGCTGACCTGCCCGCCGTCGATCGCCTACGGCACCCGCGGTGCGGGCGGCGTGATTCCGCCCAATGCCACGCTCAACTTCGAGATCGAGCTGATCTCGGTCACCAAGCGCTGAGGCCGGCCGCTCGCATCCGGTTCATGAATCTTCGCTCGATCGATCTCAATCTGCTGGTGGTGCTCGAAGCGCTCATCGAAGAGCGCGGGGTGCGCCGGGCCGGAGAGCGCATCGGCCTGAGCCAGTCGGCGACCAGTCATGCGCTCGATCGCCTGCGCAAACTGCTCGGCGACGAGATCCTGGTTCGGACCACGACCGGCATGGAGCCCACGGCGAGGGCGCTGAGCCTGGCCGGGCCGTTGCGGATCGCGCTGCAGAGCATACAGACGGCGTTGACGCCGGAGCGCTTCGTTCCGGAGGAAGCGCAGGGCGAGATTCAGATCGCCGTCGAAACCCACGAGACCATCATCATCCTGCCGCAACTGGTCGACGAGATGCGGACCGAGGCACCGCTGCTGTCCCTGACCGTTCGCCCGGGCTCGGTCGACGATATCCTGGTTGGAATCGATCAGGGACGCACCGACATCGGCATCGGCTTCTTTCGCGGGCTGCCCGATCGGTTCATGACCTGCCGTCTGCTGGGCGACAGCCACGTTTGCGTGATGCGTGCGGACCATCCGCTCGCCACTGCGCCGCTGACGCTGGAGAGCTACCTGCAGGCGCCGCACCTGCTGGTCAGCATGAGCGGCGCGTCGGACGATCTGGTCGACTCGGCGCTGGCCGATCGGAATCTGCGCAGAAGCATCGCGATGCGCCTGCCCCATGGGCTGGCCGCGGTCATCGCCCTGACCCGCTCCGACATGGTCACCACCGTGACGCGAGGCGCGGCGCGCGTCTTCGCGCAGTCGGGGCGGCTGGTTGCGATGGAACTGCCCTTCGCCGTGCCGCGCGTCGAGTTCCGCCTGATCTGGAACCGCCGCCTGCAGCAAAGTCCGCAGCACCGCTGGCTCAGGCAGAAGCTGGTGGCCATCGGCGCCGCCGCGGAAGCGAGCAGCGCCTCGGAGCAGGCCGCCTAGACGGGCGCCCGTCTGTGCTCTGCACGCGGCGGCGAGCTCATCGACGGCGTGCACTTTGCATGTGCAACCTTTGCATTGGCCAGTTTTCATCCCGCCGCATACAGTTTCTTCAGAGGTCGACACGCTTCGTTCATGGAGTCGACCCGAGGAGACAAAGATGAATACTGTGACGGTAGATCCGCAGCAGGTCGACACCGCATTCCGCGCCGCGATGCGCCGGTTCGCCTCGACGGTGACGATCATCACTGCAGCCGACCACGAGCGTCGTCACGGCATGACGGCCACAGCAGTGACCTCGCTCTCGATGAGCCCGCCATCGCTCCTCATCTGTCTTAACCAGAAGACCCTGCTGCACGACATCATGTTCCGTGCGCGACGCTTTTGCGTGAACGTGCTGCACTGCGAGCAGGTCGAGTTGTCGGCCGCCTTCAGCGGCGCGGTTGCGGCCGAGGAGCGTTTCGCGCTGGGCACCTGGTCGCGCACCGAGGATGGCATTCCCTATCTTGAGGACGCCCAGGCCAACCTGTTCTGCCGGAAGGCGGCCGCCATTCCGTACGGCACGCACACCATCCTGGTCGGCCAGGTCGAGCATGTCGGCCTGCGCGATGCCATCGCTCCCCTGGTCTACCAGGACGCTTCGTACTGCGTGACGAGTCCAGCGGCCTGACCGGCCGTGCCGCGCGGGGCGTGCCGCGCCACTTCTTCCTTTCTCTACTTCTTTCTCGACAGGTGGTCCCATGTCCTGCGACATTTCGCGCGAAAAACCTCAATCGATTCCTTCGTTCGCACAACGGCCGACGCCTGCCGAACTCCATTCGAGGATGAAGGCCTTGCTGCCCGCCATCAAGGCCAGGGCCGGCGACACCGAGCGGCTCGGACGCATCCCCGCCGACAGTCTCGATGCCTTGCGCGAAGCAGGCCTGTACCGCGTCGTCCAGCCGACGAGCTTCGGAGGCCACGAATACGACTTCGACGTGCTGGTCGAACTCGTGATGGAACTCGCCCGCGCATGCGCATCGACTGCATGGGTCTATGGTCTCTATGCCGCCCATCAGTGGCTGGTCGCCAGTTTCGATGCCCAGGCGCAGCGCGATGTCTGGGATGACGACGCGGACGCGGCCATCTGTGGCTCCTACGCCCCGGCAGGAAAAGCCGTCGCGGTGGCTGATGGCTACCGGCTCACCGGACGCTGGGCTTTCGCCAGCGGCTGCGACGGCGCCCAGTGGGCGGTCTGCGCATCGGTTCTGCCTGCCCAGGAAGCCGGACCTGCGCCGGGGCCTGCCTTTTTCCTGGTGCCCGCGACCGACTACCTCATCGACGGCACCTGGGATGTGGTCGGCCTTGCAGGCACCGGCAGCAAGACGCTGGTGCTGGACGACGTGTTCGTGCCGAAGCACCGGATCCTCACCTTCCGCGAGACCACCAGCGGCCGCACGCCGGGCAGTCGGGTGCACGACAACCCGGGCTTCGGCATCCCGATGCTGTCGAACATCCCGTCATGCCTTGCAGCGGCGGGTGTGGGTGCTGCGGCCGGCGCGCTGGACGACTACCTCGAGGCGACCGGCCAGCGCGTGACCCGCGGGGCCGTGGCCGGAGGCAACAACCGGATGGCGGAATTCCCGACCATCCAGCTGCGTGTAGCGGAAGCGGGGGCGGGCACCGATGCGGCCCGCGAGATCCTGCTGCGCGACCTCCGAGCCCGGGCACTGACGGCCCGGTCCGGCGAGGAGATCACGGTGGAAGACCGGATCTCCAGCCGGCGCGGGCAGGCCTTCGCGGTCTCGCTTGCGATCCGCAGCGCAGAGGCATTGAATGCTTCCACCGGCGGGCAAGGACTCGCGATGTCCAACCCTGTCCAGCGCGCCTGGCGCGACGCCAACGCCGTGGGTCGCCACATCAGCCTGAACTGGGATGCAGTGGGAACCATGGCCGGCCAGATGGCGCTCGGTCTCGAGCCCAAGGGCCAATACTAAGGATCGGACATGCAAGGAAAGATTGGACTCGAAGAGCACTTCGCTCTCGAAGAAACCCTGATGGACTCCGCGGGCTTCGTTCCGCAGACGCACTGGCCGGAGTTGCGCTCCCGCCTGCTCGACATCCACGACCGGCGCCTGCGCGAGATGGATGCCAACGGCATGCAGATGATGCTGCTGTCGCTCAACGCGCCGGCCGTTCAGGCGATCCCGGACACGGCGCGTGCCAACGACGTCGCTCGCCGCGCGAACGACTTCCTCGCCGAGCAGGTCGCCAGGCGGCCGGACCGTTTCCAGGCCTTCGCGGCACTGCCGATGCAGGACCCGGAGCTGGCGGCCCGCGAGCTCGAGCGCTGCGTCAAGGAACTTGGCTTCAAGGGCGCGCTGGTCAATGGCTTCTCCCAGACCGCTGATCCCAACTCGGTCCTCTACTACGACCATGCCCGGTACTGGCCCTTCTGGGACGTCGTGCAGAAGCTCGACGTGCCCTTCTATCTGCATCCGCGCAACCCGCTGCCGGCCGACGCACGCATCTACGACGGTCATCCCTGGCTGCTGGGGCCGACCTGGGGCTTCGGCCAGGAGACGGCCGTTCACGCCTTGCGCCTGATGTGCAGCGGCCTGTTCGACGAGTATCCGAAGCTCACCCTGATCCTCGGACACATGGGCGAGGGGCTGCCGTACAGCATGTGGCGCATCGACAACCGCAATGCGTGGCTCGAGACGCCGCCCGCCTATCCCGCGCGCCGGAAGATCGCCGAGTACTTCCGCGAGAACTTCTACCTCACGACCTCGGGCAACTTCCGCACGCAGACGCTCATCGACGCGATCCTGGAGATCGGCGCCGACCGGATCCTGTTCTCGACCGACTGGCCGTTCGAGAACGTCGACCATGCCGCCCGCTGGTTCGATTCGGCCAGCATCAGCGAGCGCGATCGCGAAAAGATAGGGCGCACCAACGCGATCGAACTGTTCGGGCTGGACACATTACAAAGGAGACAGACATGACTGATCACGTCAACATCGACGTCAACGAGGAGCTGGCCGAAGCGAAGGTCGGCCGCTTGCACAAGTGGCTGGGCGTCATGATGGCGACGCTCACATTGTTCGACGGCTACGACACCTTCAATCCGGCCTACGTCATCCACTACGTGGCGGGACCCTGGGGCCTCGCGCCGGGACAGGCGGGCTTTCTGGTCTCTAGCGGGCTGGTGGGCTTCCTGATCGGCGCCGGAGTACATGGCATCGTGGCCGACCGCGTGGGACGGCGGGCGACCTTGCTCGGCGGCCTTTGGATCACCAGTGTCTTCACCTTGGCGACGCCCCTGTTCGGCGACTCGTTCGTGATGTTCTGTACGCTTCGCGTCCTGACCGGCCTCGGCCTCGGCGTGCTGCTGCCTCTCGCGACGACCTATATCAACGAGCTCGCGCCGCGCCGCGTGGCCAACACCTTCTCGCTGTGGGGCGTTGCGTTCGGCTGGGCCCTGGGCGGCACGATGGCCGGCCTGGTGGGCGTGTTCCTCACGCCGCTGTTCGGCTGGAAGGTGCTGTACTGGATCGGCTCGCTGTCGATCCCGCTGACCATCGCGCTGCATTTCTGCCTGCCGGAGTCCGTCAAGTTCCTGGCGCTGAAGGGCCGCATCGAAGACATCCGGGCGCTGCTGACGCGCCTGCGTCCCGAACGCGCCGAGGTGTACCGCAATGCGCGCCTGGTGGTGACGGGAGCGGTCACTCAACGCAATCCGGTCGCCGCGCTCCTCAGGCCGCAGACGCGCCGCACGACGCTCACGATCTGGCTGGCCGCCTTCCTGAGCCTCTTCTGCATCTTCGGCCTCACGGGCTGGATTCCGACCGTGATGATGAAGCGGGGCGAGACCTTCGCGGCGAGCTTCGGATTCGGAGCGCTGATGCAGATCATGTCATTCGCCGGCGGCCTGGCCTGCGGCTATCTGGCCGACCGTCGGGGCTCGAGCCGCAGCGTTTTGGCGACCTGGTGGGCGCTGGGCGGGCTCTCGGTGCTCTCGCTGGTCTTCCTCGACGGGCATGTCGTCAACATCGTGTGCACGGCAGCGGCCGGTTTCTTCGTGATCGGTGCGCAGTACGTGCTGAACAACTTCACGGCCCGCTCCTTCGATACCAACGTCCGTGCAACGGCGGTTGGCATGATGCTCAGCGTCGGCCGCTTCGGCGCGATCCTCGGGCCGTTCGTCGTCGGTACGCTGCAGCAGGTTTCTGCAGGGCCCATGCCCATGTTCGTTCTGATCGGCTGCGCCTCGATCGTCGCCGCTATTGCAATCGCTTCGCTGGCAGCGCGGCCGGCGCCGACGCGCGAGGCCGCGGTACTGCATGTGCATGGATAGCAAGCATGCCTGGCGCGCGATCTTCTGGATGTCGCCCAGGCAGGTTCAGCGGCGGCGGCCGCGCAGCCATTCGAGCGCCAGCAGCAGGCTGGTTGTGAACACGATCAGCAGCGTCGCGACGGCGGCGATGGTGGGCGAGATGTTCTCGCGGATGCCGGTGAACATCTGGCGCGGCAGCGTGACCTGGTCGGGCCCGGCCAGGAACAGGGTGACCACCACCTCGTCGAAGGAGGTGGCAAAGGCGAACAGCGCGCCCGAGATCACGCCCGGCGCGATCACCGGTAGCGTGATGCGCATGAAGGTGTTGAAAGGCGTTTCGCCCAGGCTCAGCGAGGCGCGCACCAGGTTGTGGTTGAAGCCGGCCAGCGTCGCCAGCACGGTGGTCAGCACGAAGGGCGCGCCCAGCGCGGCATGCACCACGATCAGGCCGAGGTAGCTGTCGGCCAGGCCGATGGGCGCGAAGTAGAGGTACGTCGCCACGCCCACCACCACGATCGGCACCACCATCGGCGAGATCAGCACGCTCATGAGCAGGCCCTTGAACGCGAAATCCGTGCGCGACAGGCCCACCGCGGCCAGCGTGCCCAGCACGGTGGCGAGCACCGTCGCGGCGGGCGCGACGATGAAGCTGTTGCGCGCCGCCCGGGCCCATTCCGGCGACTCGAACAGGTTGCGGTACCACTTGAGCGACCAGCCGGGGATCGGGTAGGCCAGGAAGGAGCTGTCGGAAAAGGACAGCGGGATCACGACCAGGATCGGCGCCAGCAGGAAGGCCAGCACCGCCACGCAGCCGGCGCGCACCGCCCACCAGCCGAGCTTGTCGGCGAAGGTGGCGTAGGCGGGAAATTCGGGAAGAAGCTTCGGCATGCTTGTCTTTCGTGCCTTCAGCCCAGGCTCAGGTCGGCCTTGCCGACGCGGCGGTACACGGCATAGAGCACCAGCGTGGCGGCCAGCAGCAGCGCGCCGAGCGCGCAGGCCATGCCCCAGTTGACCTCGACGTTGGTGTAGCGCGCGACGTAGTAGCTCAGCATCTGGTCGTCGGCCCCGCCCAGGAGCGCCGGCGTCACGTAGTAGCCGATCGCCAGGATGAACACCAGCAGCGCGCCGGCGCCGATGCCGGGGTAGGTCTGGGGCACGTAGACGCGGAAGAAGGCCGCCAGCGGGGGACTGCCGAGCGAGACGGCTGCGCGCAGGTAGGTCGGCGGCACGCTTTTCATGACGCTGTACAGCGGCAGGATCATGAAGGGCAGCAGGATGTGGACCATCGAGATGATCACGCCGGTGCGGTTGAACAGCAGCGCCAGCGGGTGGTCGATCAGCCCGATGCCCATGAGGCCGCGGTTGACCAGCCCTTCGGACTGCAGCAGCACGATCCAGGCCGCCACGCGCACCAGGATGGAGGTCCAGAAGGGCACCAGCACCAGGATCATCAGCACGTTGGCCTTGCGCGCCGGCAGCGTCGACAGCCACCATGCGAGCGGGTAGGCCAGCAGCAGGCAGAAGAAGGTGACCACGGCGCTGATCTCGAAGGTGCGCAAGAGGATGCCGCCGAAGGCGCGCTGGTCCGGCGGCATGCGCTCGACGCTGCCCGCGGCGTCGCGCCGCAGGTCGACCGAGGCCAGCAGGTAGTCGGGCGTCCAGCGCGAGCCGTTCTTGGCGATCGCCTGCCAGTAGGGCACCTCGCCCCAGCGCGCGTCGATCTCCAGCAGGCGCGCCTTGATTTCCTCCGGCGTGCCGGCGATCGGCAGCGCGCGGTAGGTGCTCATCACGAGCGAGCGGGCGCCGGCGATTTCGGTATTGAGCCGGCGCGCCAGCGCGCCCGCATCGGCGCTGTCGGGCAGCTGGCCGAGGTCGGCCGCGATCGCCGCGTAGGCCTGCGGCGCGGGCGCCTCCTGGCGATTCCAGCCGTCGAGCGCGCGCACCGTGCGGGGCAGGGCGTTGGCCACCTCCGGGTTCTCGACCGCGCGCTGCAGCAGCGCCACGATCGGCACCAGCAGCGTGAGCAGCAGGAACAGCAGCAGCGGCAGCGTGAGCGCGAACGCGCGCCACTTGCGGCGCGCCTCGGCGCGCGCCAGGGCGCGCCGAAGCTCTCCCGGCGGGGCCTCCGCCGGGAGGTGGGAGGCGAGCGTTGCCGCGTGCATGGCCGCTTACTGCGTGGCCCACGAGGCGAAGCGCTTCTCGAGCGCCTCGCCCTGGTCGGCCCAGAAGGCGACGCTGAACTGGATGGCTTCCTTGGCATTGGCGGCCGAGGTCGGCAGGTCGTCCAGCACCTTCTTGTCGAGCGAAGCCAAGGCCTTGGTGTTGGTCGGGCCGTAGGCGATGTTCTGCGCATAGACCGCCTGCGCCGCCGGCTGCATGGCGAACTGGATGAACTTGAGCGATGCCTCCTTGTTGGGCGCGCCCTTCGGAATGACCCAGTAGTCGAGGTCGTAGATGCCGCCCGGCCAGAAGATCTTCAGCTTGCGGCCTTCGCGGTTGGCGGCGTCGATGCGGCCGTTGTAGACCGTGGTCAGCACCACATCGCCGGCCACCAGGAACTGCGGCGGCTGCGCGCCGGCTTCCCACCACTGGATGTTGGGCTTGAGCTCGGTGAGCTTCTTGAAGGCGCGGTCGGCGCCTTCCTTGGTGGCCAGCACCTTGTAGATGTCGGCCGGCTTCACGCCGTCGGCCATCAGCGCGAATTCGAGGTTGTAGCGCGCGCCCTTGCGCATGCCGCGCTTGCCCGGGATCTTCTTCACGTCCCAGAAATCGGCCCAGGAGGTGGGGGCGGTCTTGAGCTTCTCGCCGTTGTAGGCCATGACGGTGGACCACACGAACACGCCGACGCCGCATTCGGTGACAGCGGCCGGCAGGAAGTCCGCCTTGTTGCCGATCTTCGAGTAGTCGAGCTTCTCGAACAGGCCTTCGTCGCATCCGCGCGCAGCGTCGGGCGATTCGACCTCGACCACGTCCCAGGTGACCTTCTTGGTCTCGACCATGGCCTTGATCTTGGCCTGCTCGCCGTTGTATTCGACCGGGATGACCTTGATGCCGGTTTTCTCGAAGGGCTCGTAGTAGGCCTTCTTCTGGGCATTGGCGTTGGCGCCGCCGAAGTTGACGACGGTGATCTGCTGCTGCGCAAATGCCGGCAGCGCGAGCGCGGCGGCGACGATGAGGGCGAGGCGGGTCTTTTTCATGGAAAGATTCCTTGTGGGTTGGCGGTGACGAGAAATGGGATGCGAAGGCGCTCAAGCCGCATAGATGCGCACGTGGTCGACCGGGAATCTGAGCGAGACCCGCTCGCCGCCTTGCGGTGGCGCGGCGCCTTGCAGGCCGCTGAGCGGCAGCTTGACCGTGGCGTCCGCCTGGTCGCCGCCGATGCTGCACAGCAGCCGCAGGTGGTCGCCGAAGTAGATGACGCGTGCCACCTCGGCCGCGAGCACGTCGGGGCCCGATGCCTCGCTCTGCCGCTGCAGCACCACGCGCTCGGGGCGGATGCAGGCCTCGACCTTGGCACCCGCGGCCGCGCCACTCACGTTCAGGCCGGTCAGCACGCGGCCGTCGGGCAGCGCCATTTCGGCGCAGTCGCCGGCGCTGCGCAGCACGCCCTTGAGCACCGTGTTGTCGCCGACGAAGCCGGCCACGAAGCGGTTGGCGGGCGCCTCGTAGAGCTGCTCCACCGAGTCGAGCTGCTGGATCACGCCCTCGTTGAACACCGCGACGCGGTCGCTCATGGTGAGGGCTTCGCCCTGGTCGTGCGTCACGTAGACGAAGGTCACGCCGAGCTGGCGATGCAGTTCCTTCAACTCGATCTGCATGTGTTCGCGCAGCTGCTTGTCGAGTGCGCCGAGCGGCTCGTCCATCAGCACCAGCTGCGGCTCGAACACCAGGGCGCGCGCCAGCGCCACGCGCTGCTGCTGGCCGCCGGAAAGCTGGCCGGGCAGGCGGTCGTTCATGCCGCGCAGCTGGACCATCTCGAGCGCGCGCTGCACGCGGCGCTGCTGCTCGTCCTTCGGCACCTTGCGCACCGTGAGCGGGTAGGCCACGTTCTGGCCCACGCTGAGATGCGGGAACAAGGCGTAGTTCTGGAACACCATGCCGAAGTGCCGCTTGTGCGGCGGCGTGCCGGTGATCTGCTGGCCATCGAGCAGGATGTCGCCGGAGGTCGGCGACTCGAAGCCGGCCAGCATCATCAGCGTGGTGGTCTTGCCCGAACCCGAAGGCCCGAGCAGGCTCAGGAACTCGCCCCGGTGGATGTCCAGGTCGAGCTGGCGCACCACCAGGTGCTCGCCGTCGTAGGTTTTCTGGACGCGCTGGAAGCGCACCAGAGGTTCTTGGGTCATGGAGGTGTTCAAGTATGGACCGATCAGCGCAGCGCGGCGAAGCTGTCCGCCAGAATCGCCAGGCCTTCGTCCACTAGCAAGTCGGATGCCGTCAGCGGCACCAGCACGCGAATCACGTTGCCGTAGCTGCCGCAGGACAGCAGGATCAGTCCGCGCCGGGCTGCCTCCGCGACCACCTTGCGGGTTAGGTCGGCGTCGGGGCGGGAGGTGTCGCCCTCCTCGAACAGCTCGATGGCCACCATCGCCCCGAGCCCGCGCACGTCGCCGATCGCCGGCACCTCGGCCGCGATGCGGCGCAGGCCGGTCTTCAGGCGCTCGCCCAGGGCCTTGCTGCGCGCCAGCAGCTGCTCGTCGTCGAACACCTTGAGCACCGCGAGCGCCGCGGCGCAGCCGATCGGGCTGCCGGCGTAGGTGCCGCCCAGGCCGCCGGGCGCGGGCGCATCCATGACCTCGGCGCGGCCCACCACGCCGGAGATCGGGAAGCCGCCCGCCATCGACTTGGCGGTGGTGATCAGGTCGGGTGCCACCGGCCACTGCTCGCTGGCGAACCAGGTGCCGGTGCGGCCGGCGCCGGTCTGCACCTCGTCCGCGATGAGCAGGATGCCGTGGCGGTCGGCCAGCGCGCGCAGGCCTTCGACGAAATCGTTGGGCGCCACGTAGAAGCCGCCTTCGCCCTGCACCGGCTCGAGGATGAAGGCCGCCACGCGCCCGGGCTCGATGTCGTTCTTGAACAGCAGTTCGACCGAGTGCAGCGCGTCGTCGACGCTCACGCCGTGCAGCGCGTTCGGATACAGGGCATGGAACACCTCGCCCGGGAACGGTCCGAAGCCGAGCTTGTAGGGCGCCACCTTGCCGGTCAGGCCGAGCGTCATCATCGTGCGGCCGTGGTAGCCGCCGGTGAAGGCGATGACGCCGGGCCGCCGGGTGAACGAGCGCGCGATCTTGACCGCGTTCTCCACCGCCTCGGCGCCGGTGCTCAGGAAGATCGATTTCTTCGCGAAGTCGCCGGGCGCCAGCGTGTTGAGGCGTTCGGCCAGCTCGACGTAGGGCTCGTAGGCCAGCACCTGGAAGCAGGTGTGCGAATAGAGATCGAGCTGCGCCTTGACCGCCGCACTGATCTCGGGGTGGCAGTGCCCGGTGTTGAGCACGGCGATGCCACCAGCGAAATCGATATAGCGGCGGCCCTCGACATCCCAGATCTCGGCGTTGCTGCCGCGGCTGACGAATATGTCATGGGCCTGGCCGACCCCGCGGGCGACGGCCGCGGTGCGGCGTGCCATGAGGGCGGCGTTGCTGAGATGGGGTTCGCGCTGCATGGATACGACCTGTGCCTGAATGGGAATGGCGGCACTTTAGGTTTCGCAGGCCGGCGCGGCCATGTACAGCCGGAGCGCTCGTTCGGCGGACTGTACTGGTCTTGTATCCTGTACATACTTTCCTCCATATGGTGCAGATCGGTCTGCCGAGACGCCCTCGATGCTCATTCTTCGCCCCGAACTTCCGACACCTCTGGTCAGCCAGATCGTGGAGGGGCTGCGCGGGCTGATCGGCACCCAGAAACTCAAGGCCGACAGCAAGCTGCCGTCGATCCGGGCCTTTGCCGCCGCCCACGGCGTCAGCGTCTTCACCGTGGTCGAGGCCTACGACCGGCTGGTGGCGCAGGGCCTGCTGGTGTCGCGCGCCAACGCGGGCTTCTTCGTCAAGCGACGCAGCGAGGAGGGCGCCGCCGGTGCGGCCGGCACGCCGCGCGCCGACCCGCGCTTCGACGCCCGGTGGTACCTGCAGCAGATCTTCGAGAACCGCAACCTGCAGCTCAAGCCGGGCTGCGGCTGGTTGCCGCACGACTGGCTGTTCGAGGACGGCATGCGCCGCAGCCTGCGCCACCTGTCCGCCGGCGGCACCGACATCGGCGGCTACGGCCTGCCCTTCGGGCACATGGCGCTGCGCATGGCGGTGGCCGAATCGCTTTCGGAGCGCCAGATCGTGGTCGACGCCGCGCAGGTGCTGCTGACCCAGGGCTCCAGCCAGGCGCTGGACCTGGTGGCTCGCCGCCTGCTGAAGCCGGGCGAAGCGGTGCTGGTGGACGACCCCGGCTATCCCAACCTGATGTTCATGCTGCGCTTCCTGGGCGTCCAGCTCATCGGCGTGCCGCGCACGCCGACCGGCTACGACCTCCCGGCGCTGGAAGCGCTGCTGGCGGCGCACCGGCCCAAGGCCTTCTTCACGCAGCCGCGGCTGCAAAGCCCGACCTGCTCGACGGCTTCCCTGCCGCAACTCGTGCGGCTGCTGGAACTTGCCCAGGCGCACGATTTCATGCTGGTCGAGAACGACATCTACGCCGACATGGACGCCTCGATGCGCCCGTCGCTGGCCAGCCTGGGCCAGTTGCGCCAGGTCGTCTACGTGAGCAGCTTCTCGAAAACCATCTCGCCGAACATCCGCGTCGGCTACGTCGTCGCCAGGCCCGAACTGCTCGAAGACCTGGCGCAGCTCAAGATGGTCTCCGGCCTGACCTCCTCGGACATCACCGAGCGGCTGGCCTTCGGCACCGTGACCGACGGCCGCTGGCGCAAGCACCTCAAGTCGCTGCGCGACCGGCTGGCCCAGGCGCAGGCCGGCGTGGCGCGCAGGCTAGACGCGCTCGGCTTCGAGCTGTTCCACGAGGCATCGGCGGGGATGTACCTGTGGGCCAGGCACCCGGACATCGTCGACAGCGCCGAACTCTCCACGCGCGCGGCCGCCGAGGGCATCATGCTCGGCCCGGGCCAGCTGTTCCTGGTCAACCCGCACCCGACCGGCTGGCTGCGCTTCAATGTCGCATTCAGCGAGGACGAGCGGCTCTGGAGCTTTCTGAGCCGCAGCATCGAACAGCTGCAGAGCGGCGAGCTGACGCAGCAGGTCGAAGGATGAACGCGGGCGGTGTGAGGCGCCAACAGCCGTTCGCCCTGAGCTTGTCGAAGGGCTCGCCCCGCCTTCGACAAGCTCAGGCCGAACGGTTGGTTGGGCAATTGCGCTACTTGGCCCTCAGCAGCTCCCCCACCTCCAGCAGCACCAGCTCGTTGTCGTCCGCCTTGTTCGGCTCGCGGCTGCTGGAGAAGGGCAGGTTGTTGTCGTTGCCCACCACGATGTGCGTGGCATCGACCACCTCGACGTTCTCGATCGTGAAGAAGGGAAACTTGAGCACGCCGTCGTTGAGCGGCTTGCGCGCCAGCTTGTTGGGATCGGCGATCGAGAGCAGGTCGATGTAGCCGATCTTGCGCACCGCCTGGCCGGCGTTCGCGTCGTTCAGCTCGATCTTGTAGACGCGCTTGAACTTCGCGAGGTCGTGGAAGCAGTCGCTGCGCTTCTGGCCTTCGGGGCAGGCCTTGTCGGCCGTGCCTTCGCCGTTGTCGCGCTCGATGATGAGGCCGGTCGTCGCATCGATCATGTTGAAGTCGCCGATCGCGTGGCCGTTGGCCTCCAGCGGGTACTTCCAGTGGCGGCCGGTCCACTTCTCGCTCGCGACGTCGAACTCGAGCACGCGCAGCGCCTCCTTGCCGTCGATGCGCTCGTAGTCCTTGGCCTCGGCGTTCCACACCGGACCTTCGAGCAGGGCGTAGAGCTTGCTGCCGTCCTTCGATGCAGCCATGCCTTCGAAGCCCTTGGAGCGCCGGATCTGGAAATCGACCGCGCCGCCGGGGGCGCCCGGCGTCGTCACGGCGGGATGATCGGGCGAGCGCACCGTCTTGCCGTCGACCCGGGTCTCGAACACCGCGAGCACCTTGCCCTTCAGATCGGCCTTGACCAGGTAGGGGCCGAACTCCTCGCCGATCCACAGCGCGCCGCCCGCGAACTGGAAGCTCTCGGGGTCGAAGTCGGAGCCGGTCAGCAAGCGCTGCTTGCTGCCTTCATGGACGATGCGGAAGGGCACCTTCTTGTCCGGGTCGTGCAGGAACACCGTGCCCGTGCGCTCGAACTTGCCGCTCTTGAAGTCCACCTTGTAGTGGTTGAGGTAGAGCATGAAGTCGGGCGAGTTGGCCTTGGCGCCGGCGCCGTTGTCGGTGAGGATCCAGAAGCTGCCGTCGTCCATCTTCTTGATGCCCGAATGGCCCTGTACCGGCTGCCCCTTGAAGGGCAGCGAAACGCCCGTGCCGCGCCCGGCCGACAGGCCTTCGATGCTGCCCAGCGCCTCGACGCGCTTGCCGCTGGTGAACTTGCCGCTCACTTGCAGGTCGGCCGGCGCGTCTTTCGGCGCGGCAATGAAGCTTTGCGCCGGCAGCAGCGCATGGCCGGCGAGGGTGGCGGGGTAGGCGGTCTGTGCCACGGCACTGCCGCAGGCAAGGGCGGCGGCCAGGGCGGTGAAGGAGAGGGAGGCGATGCGCATCATGTTCCGGGTGGCTTGAGATAAAGCCTTGCACAATGCCGGCGCCGGGTGACGACGCCGTGACAAGTTAACAGGCCCTTCTATGAGGACTGAATTGTCAAGGGCTTTTCGCTGCAGACATCGATCAGTGGCGTTGATTGCGATAAGTGCCTGTGTGCGGTGGCCGCTGGAAGGAGGTGCATCGAGATCCGAGGTCGGGGGAGTGACAAGCGTTCGAGCCAAGGCTCGGACAACCTTCTATCCGTGCCGAATGTGCGCATCCGGCACCACATGCAGCATGCGCGCAATGCGCTTGGGCTTACCCCTGTTACCGGCGCGCCCCATCTAGTAGGACGGTCCCTATGCGGTGACCCGGGCCTGTTTCGGGCGCGTCGACCTGTGATCATGAAGATGCCTTCGTCATACCAAGCCAGGGCCGGACGGTTTCTACGCGACCGGCTTGAGAGTGGCGCCGGCCGGGATCTCGCCATGCTCGAGGTAGCGCCACAACGCCACCGCCAGTCGGCGCGCCAGCGCCACGATGCCGATGCGGCGCATACGCTTGGCGCCTGCACCGAAGCGACGCGCGAACCACTGGCTCAAGACGCTGTCGGGCTGATAGCGCAACCAGCTCCACGCCAGTTCCACCAGCAAGGTGCGCGCTCGTTTGTTGCCGGCCTTGTTGATGCCTTGCTCGATCTGGCTGTCGCCGCTGGCATAGGGCGTGGGTGCGAGCCCCAGACAGCCTGCCAGTTCGCGCCGGTTCGCAAAGCGTCGCCAGCCGAACAACTCCTTGACCAGCAACCAGGCGCTGGCGACCCCGATCGAGCGCAGCTTGGCCAGTTGCGCTACCTGCGGCTGCGCACGGTCGTCCACTTCCTTGCGCTGCGTCGCCTGGAGCGTGCGCATCTGCTGCTTGACCAGCATCAGCCGCACACACTCGCGCTCGATCTCGCCGCGCAGCGCCGGCGGTACCTGCGCGCCGTGGCTGTCCCACCACGCCTGCCAGTTCCGTCCACCGATGGAATGCACTCGCAGGTTGTGCAGCACCAGCAACGAGCCGATGCGGTTGGTGTGGGCGGTGTGTTCGTGCGACAGTCGCTGCAGCTCGCGGTGCAGCCGGCGCTCGTCTTCCTGCTGGGGCGTGGGTTCGCGCAGCACCGACCATACGCGCGTCTCGCCTGCGCGGTAGCGCTGCAGCATCGCCAACAGCTTGTCACCATCGAGTCGATCGGTCTTGGCGCGCTTGGCGTGCCGGTTGACCTCGATGCTGGCCGAGTCGACCACGATGTTGTCGATGCCTTGCTCGAGCAGCCAGCGGTGCAGCCACCAGCCATCGCGGCCTGCTTCGTAGCACGCGTGAACCGCCGCCTCGGCTGGTATCCCAAAGCGCACTCGGGCCTTGCCAATACGTTCCAGCACGGCCGCGCAATCGCCAGCGGCCACAGCGCTGCGACTGGGGTTGCGGATGCCGTCGCCGAAGGTCAGGTTCCAACGCTTGTCACTCAGCTCCAAACTCATATACAGATCGTGCGCATTCGTCCTATCCTTGCCTTGAAGGACTGTCTTGGGTGCAGACATGGCCGTGCTCCTTTGGTTCGCTGCCTGGGGGTTCCCGTTCTAGCTCAACGGGACTGGCCTGAGGCAGTCCTTCATAGCACCTACTTCGCGTCGCTGTACACCGTCGCTCGCGACACGCCCATGTGTGCGGCGGCGATCTCCATGCCGCGGCGGATGTCGAGGAAGCCGGCTTTCTTCAGTTCCTGCACAAGCTGCCTGCGGTCCGCCGGCTTGAGCGATCGTGCGCTGGTGGCGCGCGTGGCGGCGAACTCGTCGACCCGCTCGCAGATGCGGTCGGCATGCCGCGCGTCCAGCGTTTCACTGATCTCGCTCGATTCGATGCGGGTGAACTGCGCGAGCGCAGCCTGGAAGCCCTGGAACAGCGCGAGGTCCACGTTCAGGCACAGCGCGGCGACGTACTCGCCGCTCTCGTCCTTGATGCCGATCGAGGTGCTCTTGACCTTGCGGCCGTCGGCGAACTGGTTGGCGTAGTTGGTGATGACGGCCGGGTAGTCCGGGTCGCCGATGCGCGCCAGGCCCAGCTCCGTCACCGGTTGGCCCACGCGGCGCCCGCTCAGGTTGTTCTCGATCGCGAAGATCGCGTTCTTCGGATGGGTGAGGTCGTGGACGACCACCTCGCAGAAAGGAGCGAAGGTTTTCCCGAGGCCCTGCGCGATGGTCTGCAGCTCCCGCAGCAGGAGCTTGTTCGGCTTTTTCTTCATCGGCCGAATGTATCCAACATTGGACGAAGCGTCCAAGTCGGTCGTGGGGATCAGCCCGGCTGGTACTGGTACAGCCAGGTCTCGGTCAGCGTCTGGTCGCCGTTCTTCAGGTACAAGCGCATGTCGGCCGGCTCGCTGCCATCCACGGTGAAGTCGAACTGCGCGCGCCAGTGGCCCGGCACGCCGTTGGGCACCGCTTCCGAGAAGATGTAGGAGAACTTGCCGCGCGAGGCCGTGAGCACGAGCTCGGGCTTGACGCCGAAGGGGATGGTCTCCAGCGGCTTGCCGATGAACTCGACCATGAACTTGCGCACGCCCTGCGGCCGCTGCGTGCCCGGCTGCCCGCCGCGCCCGAGGCGCGTCGCCACGCAGCGCGCGAGCGGGGAGGGAAAGGGCTCCTGGTCGGTCCAGTGCAGCCGGTACTTGAGGTTGTAGCTGGAGCCCGCGGCGGCCGGCGCCTTGGGCACCCAGCAGGCGAGGATGTTGTCGTGGATCTCGTCGTCGGTCGGTATCTCGACCAGTTGCACCGAACCTTCACCCCAGTCGCCCAGCGGTTCGACCCAGAGGCTGGGGCGCTTCTCGTAGAACACGCCGTCCTGGTAGTGGTCGAAGGCGCGGTCGCGCTGCAGGAGGCCGAAGCCGCGCGGGCGCGTGTCGCTGAAGGACGAGGCGCGGGTCTGCGTGGGATTGTTCAGCGGTCGCCAGATGCGCTCGCCGGCGCCGTTCCAGATCGCGAGGCCGTCGGAGTCGTGCACCTCGGGCCGCCAGTCGATGCCGGTGGGCCTGCTTTCCGAGTACCAGTACATCGAGGTCAGCGGCACCAGCCCGAGGCGGCCGATGTCGCGGCGCAGGAAGAGGCGCGACTCGATGTCCATCAGCACCGCCTTGCCGCGCTGCATCATGAACTTGTAGGCGCCGGTGATGCTCGGTCCCTCGAGCAGCGCATAGACCGTCATCGTGTTCGCATCCGGCGCAGCCGGCGGCTCGAAGTAGAAGCGCGTGAAGTTCGGGAACTCCTCGGGCCGGTCGGGCATGGCCGCATCGAGCGCGATGCCGCGGGCCGACAAGCCGTACTGGTAGAGCTCGCCGATGGCGCGGAAGTAGGAGGCGCCGAGGAAGGCGACCCAGTCGTTGGTCTGCCAGGGCAGCTTCTTCTGATCGCCGTTGCGGCTTTCCTGCAGGCGGAAGCCCGCGAAACCGGCGCCGTCCGGCAGCTTGCGCGCGGGGCTGTCGTCCGGCATCGAGAAATATGCGCTGTCGTAGAGGATCTCGCGCGCAAAACCGTCGCCGCTCGCGGCCTCGGTCACATACATGTGGACCGGCGTCTGGAAGTAGCGCCCGAGGTGGAAGAAGGTGACCGGGAAGGGGCCGGGGCCGTCGCGGAACAGCGCGTTGTCGGGGTTGTACTTGATCTTGCCGTGCGCGTCGTAGTCGATGCGCTGGAGCACGTCGGTCGGCAGCGTGTTGTCGGCCGCATAGGGTTTGGCGGCCTGCGATTTCGCGAAGGTAACAAGACGTTCGAAAGAGAAGGGCCGGGGTTGTGCGAGCTTGATTCCGCCGGCTGCGAGGGCATCTGGAGGGAATCCGAGAGCGGCGAGCGCCATGGAGGCGCCGCTGGCGGTGAGGAGTGAGCGGCGATCGATCATTGGCCGAAATGGTAACGAGGCCCGACGCGCTGGCCCGTAGGCCAAGGCCGGAAATGTCCGAATTCGAAAGCAAGAGCCGGAGTGCGCATGCAACCCCTGATCCCTAGAGTGGATGCATCGATCAACGACTCTGCTAGAGGATCCACATGAACATGAGCAACCCCAACGAAATCCGCGCCCTCGCGACCGTGAGCGATCCGCGCTGGGAGGCGGTGGCCGCGCGCGATCCGGCGGCCGACGGCAAGTTCTTCTATTCGGTCAGGACCACGGGGGTGTATTGCCGGCCCTCCTGCGGCGCGCGCCCGGCCCGGCCCGAGAACGTGGACTTCCACGCCACGGCCGCCGACGCGGAGCGCGCGGGCTTCAGGCCCTGCAAGCGCTGCAAGCCCGACCAGCCCGCGCTGGCCGAACAGCATGCGGCGCAGGTGGCCGAGCTGTGCCGCTTCATCGAGCGCGCCGAAGAGGCGCCCACGCTAGCCCAGCTCGCCGAGCGTGCCGGACTCAGCAGCTACCACCTGCATCGCATCTTCAAGGAGGTCACGGGCCTCACGCCCAAGGCTTACGCGGCCGCGCACCGCGCGAAGCGCGTGCGCCTGGAGCTCGCGCGCAGCGACACGGTGACGGATGCGATCTACGACGCCGGCTACAACTCCAACGGCCGTTTCTACGAGAGCTCGAACAAGATGCTCGGCATGACGCCGACCGCGTGGCGCGCCGGCGGCGCCAACACCGATATCCGCTTCGCGATCGGCGAATGCGCACTCGGCGCGATCCTGGTCGCGCAGAGCGAGCGCGGCGTCTGCGCGATCGCGCTGGGCGACGATCCGGATGCGCTGGTGCGCGCGCTGCAGGACCAGTTCCCGCAGGCACGGTTGATCGGCGGCGATGCGGCCTTCGAGGAACTGGTGGCCAAGGTGGTGGGCTTCGTCGAGACACCAGGTCTGGGCCTGGACCTGCCCTTGGACGTGCGCGGCACCGCCTTCCAGCAGCGCGTGTGGCAGGCGCTGCGCGAGATCCCGGCCGGCACGACCGCGAGCTATGCCGAGATCGCCCGGCGCATCGGCAGCCCGAAGTCGGTGCGTGCCGTGGCCCAGGCCTGTGGCGCCAATGCGATTGCCGTGGCGATCCCGTGTCACCGCGTGGTGCGCAGCGACGGCAGCCTGTCGGGCTATCGCTGGGGTGTGGAGCGCAAGAGTGCCTTGCTCGAGCGGGAGGCGAGCGCCGCATGATCGATTGGGACCAAGTGGCGCTGGACCTCGATGCCGAGGGCAGCGCCTTGATCGAGCGGTTGTTGACACGCGAGGAGTGCGAGTCGCTGTCGGCGTTGTACCCGCTCGATCCGCTGTTTCGCAGCCGCGTGGTGATGGAAAGGCACGGCTTCGGGCGCGGCGAGTACAAGTACTTCGACTATCCCTTGCCGGAGCGCCTGGCGGGCTTGCGCGAAGCGGTCTACGCGCAGCTCGCGCCCATCGCCAACCGGTGGAACCAAGTCATGGGCATCGAGGTGCGCTATCCGCCACGGCATGCCGACTTCATCGCGCGCTGCCATGCGGCGGGCCAGACGCGGCCCACGCCGTTGTTGCTGCAGTACGGCGCCGACGACTACAACTGCCTGCACCAGGACCTGTACGGCGAGCACGTGTTCCCGCTGCAGCTCGTGATCCTGCTGTCGGAGCCCGGCCGCGATTTCACCGGCGGCGAGTTCGTGATGACCGAGCAGCGGCCGCGCATGCAGTCGCGGCCGATGGTGCTGCCGCTGCGCCAGGGCGACGCGGCCGTCATCGCGGTGCACCACCGGCCGGTGCAGGGCACGCGCGGCGTCTACCGCGTCAATCTGCGGCATGGTGTGAGCCGCGTGCGTTCGGGCCAGCGCCACACGGCCGGCATCATCTTCCACGACGCGACATGAAGCTCACCCCCAGGCTTCGCGCACTTCGTGTCGCTACGCCAACCCCCTCACCGGGGGCAACACCAGCGGCCCGGCAAAGCCGGTTCCGCGGTGTTCCCCGAAGGAGCCGCGCGTGACAGAGGATCTGTTTGAATCGTCTGTCGAATCGCTGGGCCCGGGCGCGGTGTGGCTGCGTGCTTTTGCGACGCCGCATGAAGCCGCGCTGCTGGCCGGCGTGAACGAAGTGACGGCGCAGGCGCCGCTGCGCCACATGATCACGCCGGGCGGCTTTCGCATGTCGGTCGCGATGAGCAACTGCGGCGCGCTGGGCTGGGTCACGGATCGCACGGGCTACCGCTACGACACCATCGATCCGGACACCGGCCGGCCCTGGCCATGTATGCCGGAGGCCTTCTCGCAGCTCGCGACCGAGGCCGCGGCGGCCGCCGGCTTCGAGGGCTTTGTGCCGGATGCCTGCCTGCTCAACCGCTATGAAGCAGGCACGCGCCTTTCGTTGCACCAGGACCGCAACGAGCGCGACATGCGCTGGCCCATCGTCTCGGTGTCGCTCGGCATGCCGGCGGTCTTCCTCTTCGGCGGCGCGAAGCGTGCGGACAAGGCGTGCCGCGTGCCGCTCGCGCACGGCGACGTGGTCGTGTGGGGCGGGCCGGCGCGGCTGCACTACCACGGCGTGCTGCCGCTGAAGGAAGAGGCGCATCCTTTCATGGGCGCCTGCCGCATCAACCTGACCTTTCGCAAAGCCGGTTAGCGGGGGCGCGAGGAAGGCTCCCACGAATCGGGCGTGGTCGCGACGAGCGACCTGAGATCGGACCACGGCTTCGCACCCGGCACGCGCGTGCCGCCCGTCACCGCCACCTTTGCGAAGGCCACCATGCGCTCCTGCAGGTAGCGCAGGTCGGCCGGCGCCCAGGTCTCCATCGAATGCGGCCCGCGGGCCACCACGATCTCCTTCGCGCCGCGGATGCGGTCGTAGGCCGCGATCGTTCCTTCCACGCTCTCGGCGCGGTCCCACAGTCCCTTGCCGAAGAAGGCTGCTGGCCATTTGTCCATGCCCGCGAGCGTGGCCGAGCTCGGATAGAAGACGATGTGATGGTCGGCCGCCATGCCGGCCGCGAAGAGGTTGCGGTTGGCCAGGTCGGGCGATGCCGGCACGTAGCCCGCGCCGCTCGCGAAGGACGCGAGCAGGATCGCGCCCTTGATGTTCTTCAGGCCCTTGGGCGGCGTGCAAGTCACGCTCGGCATGTCGTAGCTGCACGATTCGACGAAGTTCTTCGTCATGGCCCAGGCGGTCGACATCGAGCCGCGCGAATAGCCGGCGAGGATGATCGGAATCCGGTCGGCCTTCGTGCCCGCGAGCAGCCGGCCGCCGGCCGCGCTGCCTTCGAGCAGTTGGCCCGAAGGCGTCAGCATGCGCATGCCGCGCCCGGTCTCGAGTTGCTCGAGCACGCGGAACACGTCCTCGCCCTGTTCGAGCGTGTGGGTGTCGCTGAAGCCGCCCGAGAGGCCTTCGCCGCGGCGGTCGTAGCCCAGCACGTCGAAGCCGGCCATGTTCAGCGCATGCAGGTTCTCGCGCCACCAGCGCTGGCCCATGGTCTCGGTGGTGGCGTTGGGGAAGGCGATGTCCACCGTCTTGCCGGTGGCCGGATCGATGCGGTAGGACTTCTCGTCAGGATGCTGGATCGCCGTGAGCTGGCCTCCACCACCGCTGGCCATGATGACCAGCGCACGCAGCTTGCCGCCCTTGCCGTCGTCCACGCCGCTGCCCTCGATGTACCAGCCGCGCAGCTTGATGGTGTCGTGCATCTTCAGGTCGATGCGCTCGAAGCTGTCGCGCGGTGCGCTGAATTCGACCGTGTAGCTGCGCGGCTCGGCCTCGGCGATCGATTCGTTGTAGGGCGCTTTGGCGAAGAAGGCCGGGCGCCGGATCTGCCGCAGGTCGACCTGGCCGTCGGGATCGATCCGGCCCGAGGGATCGACCACGCCGGTCGAGCGCGTCGCGCGCTCCTTGTTGGGCGGCAGCCAGCGCTGCATCTGCGCATCGATGTGGCGAAAGCAGGCGGCATCGGCCTTGCAAGCGTTCCAGCGCGCCTTGAGCTTGGCGTCGGTGAATTCATCGACGTGGAAGTCGCGGCCTGCGTAGTCCTTCGGCTGGCGGTTTGCGGTCAACAGCAAGGGAACGCAGACCGTGCCGCCGGCTGTGCTCGGCAGGAGGTAGCCGGGCAGTTCGGCATTGCGGTCGGTGCCGACGCGCGCCGTGCAGTCGGTGGATGGCGGCGCGGTGCGGGCCTCGCGAGGCGGCGCGTTGCTGCAGCCGGCCAGCAAGGCCATGGCTGCCAGGATGCAGCTGGCGGCGCGCGGCATGTTCGTCATGGTTCAAGTTCTCTTCGTTGCGGCAACCCGGGGAGCGAGTTTGCGCGTCTCGCCGATCGCCATCACGAAGAATTCGTCCTCCGGCATGCCGCGCGCCACGCGCAATTCGGCCAGCTTCCGCGGCGGCTCGTCCAGCGACTCGTCCGTCAGTTCGAAGGTGCCCCAGTGCACGCCGAGCGAGCGCTTGGCGCCGAGGTCGTCGTGGATCTGCAGCGCCTCCTCGACGTTCACATGCTGCGCGCTCATGAACCAGCGCGGCGCGTAGGCGCCGATGGGCAGCAGTGCGATGTCGAAGCCGCCGCCTTGTGCGGCTGTCTGCCTGTTCTCGAAATGCCGGCGGATGTCGCTGAAGTCGCGCGAGTAGCCGGTGTCGCCGGCAAAGAGCAGATGGCAGTCCGGCGCGAACACCGCAAAGCCGCCCCACAAGGTGGCGAGCGCATCGCGCGGTCCGCGCGAGGACCAGTGCTGTGCCGGCACCAGCACGACCTCGGCCTCGCCCTGCGGCGTCGCAATGCGATGGCTGTCCCACCAATCCAGCTCCACGGCATGCCGGATGCCCTGCGCCCTGAACCATGGCTGGAGGCCCAGCGGCACGACGAAGAGCGGCGGGCCGCCGGGCTGCCGCTTCAGCGCCGTCACCGACGCGGCATCGAGATGGTCGTAGTGGTTGTGCGAGACCAGCACCAGGTCCACATGCGGCAGCTCGGGCAGCGCGATGCCGGGCGGCACATGGCGCCGCGGCCCCGCGAACTGCACGGGCGAGGCGCGCTCGGAGAACATCGGGTCGGTCAGCAGCGTGAGGCCGCCGAGCTGGGCCAGCACAGTCGAGTGGCCGATCCACGTGACGGCGGGCGCCATCCGTGCGCCGGCCTTTGCGTTGGCGTGCAGCCACGGCAGATCGGGCGCCGCCCGGGGGATGGGCGCGAGCGGCGAGCGGGGCAGGCCGGCGCGCGCGGCCTCGCGGCGCCATCGCAGCAGCTCGGCGAGGCTCTTGGGCTGGAACTCGATGTAGTTGTTCTGGAAGCCGCGCGCGCGATGGTGCGGCGGCTTGGTGGGGCCGGGGGACGAAGACATGGTGTCGGATCGTGCCGTAGCCGGCTTAGCCGGCGATGAGCTTCTGCACCAGCTCGGCCGTGGTCGCCGCCGCGTACTTGCGCATCAGCCGCGCGCGGTGGATCTCGACCGTGCGGTGGCTGATGCCGAGCACCTTGCCGATTTCCTTCGAGGTCAGGCCCTGCATCACCTGGGCCGCCACCTCGCGCTCGCGCGGCGTGAGTTCGGCCTTGGCCGCCCTGCGCGAGCCGAGGTCCTCGAAGGTCCAGATGCCGGCTTCGTGCGGTGCGGCGCGGTTGAGCGCCTGGCCGCTCACGTGGCACCAGAAGGTCTCGCCCGCGAAGGCGCCATGCAGGCTGCCGACCCTTCTCATCATGCGGTTGTCGGCATAGCGGCCGCTCGCGTTGAGAATCGGCTCCATGCGCTTGCCGATGCGCTCGAATTCGGCGACGCTCGGGTAGAGCACGCGAAACGATTCACCGACGAGGTCATGAGGCGTGGTGCCGAACATCTCGCACAGGCGCGCATTGCAGTCGACGATGATGCGGTGGCGCGACAGCACCATGCCCACCGGCGCCTGCTCGAAGGCGAGCCGGTAGTCGATCGCGTGCAAAAGAGTGTCGGGTGTCTCCATTACGAAATACTACGTATGCCTGTACGTAGTATCGTCTCAGGCGCTTCATCAACCATTTCCGAACGAGGAACCATGGCCAACAAGATCTATCCCTCCGCCGACGCAGCGCTCAAGGGCGTCGTCGCCGACGGCCAGACACTCGCGGTCGGCGGCTTCGGCCTCTGCGGCATTCCCGAGGCGCTGATCGATGCGCTGCACGACTCGGGCGCCAAGAACCTGACCTGCATCTCCAACAACGCCGGCGTCGACGGCTTCGGCCTGGGCAAGCTGCTCGGCACGCGCCAGATCAAGAAGATGATCGCGAGCTACGTGGGCGAGAACAAGGAGTTCGAGCGCCAGTACCTGGCCGGCGAGCTCGAGCTCGAGTTCACGCCGCAGGGCACGCTGGCCGAGAAGCTGCGCGCCGGCGGCGCCGGCATCCCGGCCTTCTTCACCAAGACCGGCGTGGGCACGATGGTCGCGGAGGGCAAGGAGCTGCGCGAGTTCGATGGCGAGACCTATGTGATGGAACGCTCGCTGGTGCCCGATGTGGCGCTGGTCAAGGCTGACGTGGCCGACAAGTCGGGCAACCTGCGCTTCCGCCTCACGGCGCGCAACTTCAATCCGGCCGCCGCCATGGCCGGCAAGATCTGCATCGTCGAGGTCGAGAAGATCGTCGAGATCGGCGAGCTCGCGCCGGACGACATCCACCTGCCGGGCATCTACGTGCACCGCATCGTACTCAATGCCAAGCCCGAGAAGCGCATCGAGAAGCGCACCGTGAGCGCTGCGGTCGATGTCGCTGCCGCCAAGGTCGAGGCGCAGGCCGCCATCGCGCAGGCTGCCGTGAACACGGGCAGCCCGGCCACCATCAAGAACAAAGGAGCCTGACATGCCCTGGACCCAAGACCAGATGGCGGCACGCGCCGCGCAAGAACTCGAAGACGGTTTCTACGTCAACCTCGGCATCGGCATCCCCACGCTGGTGGCCAACTTCGTCGGCGACAAGGAAGTCTGGCTGCAGAGCGAGAACGGCATGCTCGGCATCGGCCCCTTTCCCACCGAGGACCAGGTCGACGCCGACCTGATCAACGCCGGCAAGCAGACCGTGACCACGATCCCCGGCTCGGCCATCTTCGGCAGCCACGAGAGCTTCGCGATGATCCGCGGCGGCAAGATCAACCTGTCGATCCTCGGTGCCATGCAGGTCAGCGCCAAGGGCGACCTCGCCAACTGGATGATCCCCGGCAAGATGGTCAAGGGCATGGGTGGCGCCATGGACCTGGTGGCCGGCGTCAAGCGCGTGATCGTGCTGATGGAACACGTCGCGAAGAAGAGGGACGGCACCGAGGACCTCAAGATCCTCGAGCAGTGCACCTTGCCGCTCACCGGCGTGGGCGTGGTCGACCGCGTCATCACCGACCTGGCCGTGATGGACGTCACGCCCGAGGGTCTCAAGGTGATCGAGCTCGCCGACGGCGTGACTTTCGAGGCGCTGCAGGCCAAGACGGGTGTGAAGCTGCTTCACTGAAGATGAAGGTCATCGGCGCGTTGCAGGGGCTCTGGCAGCAGGCCGGCCTGCCCGCCGATGCGCTGGACTTCGTGCAACTGAGCGGCGCCGATCCGGTGCTGCCCTCGTCATTCGCCGTCGGCGCGGCGGCGCAGAGCACCATCGCCGCTGCCGCGCTCGCGGCCTGCGAGCTGGGCCACCTGCGCGGCGTGCCGCGCCAGCAGGTCGCGGTCGACATGCTGCATGCCGCGCTCGATTGCACGGCCTGGTTCAGCATCGACGGCCACGTGCCGCCGCAATGGGATCCTTTCTCCGGCCTCTACCGTTGCGCAGACGGCTGGGTGCGCGTGCATGCCAACTTTGCCCACCATCGCGACGGCGCGCTGCGCCTGATGGGGCTGGCGCCGCCGACCGTGCAGCGCGCCGACGCCGAGGCGGCCATGGCGGCGTGGAGGGCCAACGACTTCGAACAGGCGGCGGCCGAAGCCGGCCTCGTAGCCACTGCCTTGCGCCGCTTCGACGAATGGGACGCGACGCCGCAGGGCCGGGCCGTGGCGGTACAGCCGCTCTTCACCATCGAGCGCATCGGCGACGCGCCGCCGCTGGGTTTGCCGCCGCTGCACGTCCACGAACGGCCCCTGACCGGGTTGCGTGTGCTCGATCTCACGCGTGTGCTCGCGGGGCCGGCCGGCTGCCGCGCGCTCGCGGCCTACGGTGCCGACGTGATGCTGGTCAATTCGCCGCAACTGCCCAACATCGAAGCCATCGCCGACACCAGCCGCGGCAAGCTCTCGGCCCACGCGGATCTGCGCAGCGAGGCGGGACGCGACGCGCTCGCGCGCCTGCTGGCCGATGCTCACGTGTTCGTGCAGGGCTACCGGCCCGGCGGCCTGGCGGCGCTCGGGTTCGGGGCCCAGGACGCGGCAATCCGGCGTCCGGGCATCGTCTACGTTTCGCTCTCGGCCTATGGGACCGAGGGGCCCTGGTCGCAGCGCCGCGGCTTCGATTCCCTGGTGCAGACCGCCATGGGCTTCAACCACGCCGAGGGCGAAGCGGCCGGCGACGGCAAGCCCAGGCCCTTGCCGATGCAGATCATCGACGAGGCGACCGGCTACCTGATCGCGATGGGCGCAGCCACTGCGCTGTGGCGCCAGCAGCAGGAGGGCGGCAGCTGGCATGTGCAGGTCTCGCTGGCGCAGACCGGGCATTGGCTGCGCGGGCTCGGACGGGTGCCCGGCGGCCTGGCGCTGGTCAAGCCCGACAGGGAGCCCTGGCTCGAGAGCGCGTCATCGGGTTTCGGCGAACTCCGCGCCATGCGCCACAGCGCGCGGCTGGCGCGAACGGCGGCCGGCTGGGCGCGTCCCTCGATGCCACCCGGCAGCCACCCGCCGATCTGGCCGTAAGTCCTAAAGCGCGCCAAGAAAAGCGACCACCATCGACAAGCCAAAGCTCGACGCAGTCATGAGGAGCGCGGCGCACAGGAGCCTGGCTTTGTGCGAGAGCCTGTGCCAGACCCGGCGCGCCCGGGCAGCAAGGCCCAGCGGCGCCAACCGTTTCAGCAACTCCGGGATGCCGGCCTTCGCCGTCGCCTTTTGAATCTCAGTCCCCATACCGTCAAGCGACACCTGGCGCGCATCCTCGAGCGGCTGGAGTTGGCCTCGCCCGGAGAAGCGGCGGACTGGTACCGCAAGCGCCAGGGCTCGCAGCATCGCAACTAGCCGGCGGCGGCATCCGCCGGCAGCAGCACCTCGCGCTGCGCCTCCACCGTCTCGCGCAGGAAGTTCCAGGTGGCCTGCATGCGCGCCAGGTGCCGCGTCTCGGCCGCCACCGACATCCAGAAGGTGCGCGTGAAATTGGCTTCACCCGGCAGCACGCGGCGCAGCGAGGCGTCGCGCTCGGCGATGAAGGCCGGCAGCACCGCGATGCCCGCACCCGCCGCGGCGGCCTGGTGCTGCGCGAGGATGCTGGTGCTGCGCAGCGCGAACGAATCGGGCCGGTACAGCTCGTCGAGGTACTGCAGCTCCTTGCTGAAGAGCAGGTCGTCCACGTAGCTGATGAAGCTGTGGCCGCGCAGGTCCTCGCGCGCAGCGATCGGCTTGTGCGATGCCAGGTAGTGCTCCGACGCGTAGAGACGCAGCACGTAGTCCGTCAGCTTGGTCACCACCACCGGCCCGCGCGCCGGGCGTTCGAGCGAGATCACGATGTCGGCCTCGCGGCGCGACAGGTGCACCAGCCGCGGCATCGCCAGCAGGTCGATCACGAGCTTGGGGTGCTGCTGCGCGAAGAGCGCGAGCCTCGGCGCCAGCACGATGGTGCCGAAGCCCTCGGTGGCGCCGATGCGCACCAGGCCCGACAGGCCCTCGCGCGAAGCGGGCGCCGCGCTCTCGACCGCGAGAAAGGCGCTCTCCATCGCCTCCACCTGCGGTTGCAGCCGGCGGCCCGCTTCGGTGAGGCGATGGCCGCCGGCCTCGCGCGAGAAGAGGGCGAGGCCGACTTCCTTCTCGAGCGCCTGGATGCGGCGCGCCACCGTCGTGTGGTCGACCGCGAGCCGGCGTGCAGCGCTCACCAGCGTGCCGGTGCGCGCGAGCTCCAGAAAGAAGCGCAGGTTGTCCCAGTCCATGCTTTGCAATTATGCAGATCGTTGGTGCGTATTTGTCTATTGCCATGGCAAAAGTGCAAAGCTAGCATCGGTTGCTGCACCCCATCAGGAGACAAAGTTCATGGACGCCACCACCACACCCGCGACCCAGATCGCGACCGTCAAGCTGCTGATCGGCGGCAAGTTCGTCGAGTCGAAAACCACCGAGTGGCGCGACATCGTCAACCCGGCCACGCAGCAAGTGCTGGCCCGCGTGCCCTTCGCCACGCAAGCCGAAGTCGATGCCGCCGTGGCCTCGGCCAAGGAAGCCTTCAAGACCTGGCGCAAGACGCCGATCGGCGCCCGCGCGCGCATCTTCCTGAAGTACCAGCAACTCATCCGCGAGAACATGGCCGAGCTGGCCGCGATCCTCACGGCCGAGCAGGGCAAGACCCTGCCCGATGCCGAAGGCGACGTGTTCCGCGGCCTCGAAGTGGTCGAGCACGCATCGAACATCGGCAACCTGCAGCTCGGCGAGCTGGCCAACAACGTCGCCAACGGCGTCGACACCTACACGCTGCTGCAGCCGCTGGGCGTGTGCGCGGGCATCACGCCCTTCAACTTCCCGGCCATGATCCCGCTGTGGATGTTCCCGATGGCCATCGTCACAGGCAACACCTTCGTGCTGAAGCCCTCCGAGCAGGACCCGATGGTCACGATGCGCCTGGCCGAGCTCGCGCTCGAAGCCGGCATCCCGGCCGGCGTGCTCAACGTCGTGCATGGCGGCGAGGCGGTGGTCAACGCGATCTGCGATCACAAGGACATCAAGGCGATCTCCTTCGTCGGCTCGACCAAGGTCGGCACCCACGTCTACAACCGCGCCACGCTCGCCGGCAAGCGCGTGCAATGCATGATGGGCGCCAAGAACCACGCCATCGTGATGCCCGATGCCAACAAGGAGCAGACGCTCAATGCGCTGGCCGGCGCGAGCTTCGGTGCGGCCGGGCAGCGCTGCATGGCGGTGTCGGTCGCGGTGCTGGTGGGCGAGGCGCAGAAGTGGGTGCCCGAACTGGTCGAGAAGGCCAAGACGCTGAAGATCGGCGCCGGCACCGAGAAGGGCGTGGACGTCGGTCCGCTGGTGTCGTGCGCGGCCTACGAGCGCGTCAACGGCTTGATCGAACGCGGCGTGGCCGACGGTGCCACGCTGGCGCTGGACGGCCGCAACCCCACGGTGCCCGGCTACGAAAAGGGCAACTTCGTCGGCCCGACGGTCTTCGCCGACGTCAAGCCCGGCATGACCATCTACGATCAGGAGATCTTCGGCCCGGTGCTGTGCCTGGCCAATGCCGAGAGCATCGACGAAGCCATCGAGCTCATCAACGCCAACCCGAACGGCAACGGCACCGCGATCTTCACGCAGTCGGGCGCCGCGGCGCGCCGCTTCCAGGAAGACATCGACGTCGGGCAGGTCGGCATCAACGTGCCGATCCCGGTGCCGGTGCCGATGTTCTCCTTCACCGGTTCGCGCGGCTCGAAACTCGGCGACCTCGGCCCCTATGGCAAGCAGGTCATCATGTTTTACACGCAGACCAAGACGGTGACGGAGCGCTGGTTCGACGACGACACGGCGCACGGGCTCAACACCACCATCAGCCTGAAGTAATCTCAGGGCGCATGGACTTCGAACTCTCCGAAGAGCAGCGGGCCTTCGCACAGACCGCGCGCGAATTCGCATCGGCCGAATTCGCGCCGCATGCCGCGCGCTGGGACGCCGAAGGTATCTTCCCGAAAGAGGCCATCGCGAAGGCGGGCGAGCTCGGCTTCTGCGGCCTCTATGCGCCCGAAAGCATCGAGGGCCTGGCGCTGCCGCGCCTTGACGCCACGCTGGTGTTCGAGGAGATGGCCGCGGTCGATCCGTCGACCACGGCCTTCATCACGATCCACAACATGGCGACCTGGATGCTCGGTACCTGGGGCGGACCCGTCGTGCGCGAGCAGTGGGGTGCCGATCTCACGAGCGGGCGCAAGCTGGCCTCGTACTGCCTGACCGAACCGGGCGCCGGCTCGGATGCCGGTTCGCTGAAGACGCGCGCCGAGCTCCAGGGCGCCGAGTACGTCATCAACGGCGGCAAGGCCTTCATCTCGGGCGCCGGTTCGACCGACGTGCTGGTGCTGATGGCGCGCACCGGCGGCGGCGGTGCGGGCGGCATTTCCGCCTTCGCGGTGCCCGCCGATGCGCCGGGCATCAGCTACGGCAAGAAAGAGCACAAGATGGGCTGGAACAGCCAGCCCACGCGCACCATCAACTTCGACAACGTGCGCGTGCCCGCCGCCCACCTGCTCGGCAGCGAAGGCGAGGGCTTTCGCATCGCGATGAAGGGGCTGGACGGCGGCCGCATCAACATCGCGACCTGCTCGGTCGGCGCGGCGCAGGGCGCGCTCGACGCGTCGCGCCGCTACCTGCACGAACGCAGCCAGTTCGGAAAGCCGCTCGCGAGCTTCCAGGCGCTGCAGTTCAAGCTGGCCGACATGGCGACCGAACTGGTGGCCGCGCGCCAGATGGTGAGGCTGGCCGCGAGCAGGCTCGACGCCGGGCATGCCGATGCGAGCACCTATTGCGCGATGGCCAAGCGCTTTGCGACCGACGTCGGCTTCAACGTCTGCAACGACGCGCTGCAGCTGCACGGCGGCTACGGCTATTTGAGCGAGTTCCCGCTGGAGCGGCTGGTGCGCGACACGCGCGTGCACCAGATCCTCGAAGGCACCAACGAAATCATGCGCGTGATCATCGCGCGCAAATTGCTGGAAGGCGAGAGTGATATCCGATGAGCGATGAAGTGGTCCTGTTCGACGAGATCCAAACGACCGGCGGCCGGCGCTTCGGCGTGGCGACGCTCAACACGCCGGCGGCGCTCAACGCGCTTTCGGTCGCGATGGTGCGGCTGCTCACGCCGAAGCTGCGCGAGTGGGCGCAGGATGCGGGCGTTGCCGGCGTGCTGCTGCAGGCCGCGGGCGAGAAGGCCTTCTGCGCCGGCGGCGACCTGCGCCAGCTCTACCAGACGCTGCTGGAATGCGGACCCGAACGCAACCCCTACGCCGAGCGTTTCTTCGCCGAGGAGTACGAGCTCGACTACCTGATCCACACCTTTCCCAAGCCCGTCCTGTGCTGGGGACACGGCATCGTGATGGGCGGCGGCATCGGGCTCATGGCGGGTGCCTCGCACCGCGTGGCCACGGCCCAGAGCCGCCTCGCGATGCCCGAGATCGGCATCGGCCTCTACCCCGACGTGGGCGGGAGCTGGTTCCTGCGCCGCATGCCGGGGCGCGTGGGCTTGTTCCTCGCGCTCTCCGGGGCCCACCTCAATGCAGCCGATGCCATCTTCTGCGGCCTGGCCGACCTGCTGGTGCCGCACGAGCGCAAGGCGCAGGTGCTGGACGAGATCGCCGCAGGCACATGGACCGGCGAGGCCAAGGCCGATCGCGCCGCGCTCTCGCGCATCCTGCTGCGTGCGGGCGAAGGCACCGAACTGCCGCCTTCCAAGGTGCGCGAGAATTTCGACTCCATCAACGCCTTGATGGCCGGCGACGACCTGGGCGACATCGCCAAGCGGCTGCGCGCGTTGCAAAGCGACGACCCTTGGCTGCAGACCGCGGCAAAAACCTTCGCCAAGGGCGCGCCGAGCTCGGCGGCGCTCAGCTTCGAACTCTGGCAGCGCGTGCACCGCATGTCGCTGGCCGAAGTCTTCCGGCTCGAGTACTGGGCCTCGCTGGGCTTCTGCGCGCACAAGGACTTTGCCGAGGGCATCCGCGCCGTGCTGATCGACAAGGACCGCAATCCGAAGTGGAACCCGGCCACGCTGGACGACATCACGCCAGCCTTCATTGAAGATCACCTGAAGGTCCGCGGCGAGATGGCGCCGGAACTCGCCGGGCTCGTGTGAGCGAATGACAACAACCCCCGACTCCGTTCACCCTGAGGCCTTCGACAAGCTCAGCCCGAACGGGTGGGAAGAGCACAAAACGGAGACACACATGAAGATCGCATTCATCGGCCTGGGCAACATGGGCGGCCCGATGGCCCTCAACCTGCACAAGGCCGGCCACGCACTCAGCGCTTTCGACCTTTCGGCCGAGGCCTGCAAGAAGCTCGGCGCCGAGGGACTGCCGATCGCCAAGTCGGCGGTGGACGCGCTCGCCGGCGCCGAGGTGGTGATCAGCATGCTGCCTGCAAGCCAGCATGTGGAGTCGCTCTACCTCGGCAGCGACGGCCAGCCCGGCCTGATGGAGAAGATCGCGGCCGGCACGCTGGTGATCGACAGCAGCACCATCGCCGCGGCAACTTCGCGCAAGGTGGCGGAAGCAGGCGCGAAACGCGGCGTGGCCGTGATCGATGCGCCCGTCTCGGGCGGCACCGGCGGCGCGATCGCGGGCACGCTGACCTTCATGGTCGGCGGTTCCGAAGCCGACCTTGAACGCGCGCGCCCGGTGCTGGAGAAGATGGGCGCCAACATCTTCCATGCCGGCGAGGCGGGCGCTGGCCAGACGGCCAAGATCTGCAACAACATGCTGCTCGGCATCCTGATGATCGGTACCTCCGAGGCGATCGCGCTCGGCGTGGCCAACGGGCTCGATCCCAAGGTGCTGTCGGAGATCATGCGGCGCAGCTCGGGCGGCAACTGGGCGCTCGAAAAATACAACCCGCTGCCCGGCGTGATGGAAAACGCGCCGGCCTCCAAGGGCTATGCCGGCGGCTTCGGCACTGACCTGATGCTCAAGGACCTGGGCCTCGCGCAGGAGAACGCCGCCGCGGTGCGCGCCGCCACGCCGCTCGGCGGGCTGGCGCGCAATCTGTATGCCGCGCACAGCCTGGCTGGGAATGGAGCGCTCGATTTTTCGAGTGTGATCAGGCTGGTGCAGAAGAAATAGGGTGCTGCGCCGCCCGCGCTGACGCGAGCGCGCAACGCCGGTGCCGGGCCGGCCGCGAAGTACTCCACGCAAGCGGTGTTTAAGCTGCGCCGCCGCCGCTGTGGCGGTGTCGATTGCTGCCGGGCTGCCTACCATCGTCGGATGCCGCGCCCCGTCCGCCGTCCATGAAGCAGCTCCACAGACTTGTTCGATCGGGCGTGGCTCGATTCGCTTTCGCCGCCTTCCTAGGCGCCTTGGCCATCGCCGCCCTGTACCTGGCGCTGCGCGAAACGCCGCAGCTTCATCAGCTCGGCGGCGCCGCGCAGCAGATGCGCACGTCGCCGGCCGACTGGACCGCCACCGAGAAGGACGGCTCCGAACTGCTGCGCGACCTGCGTGCCGGCGCGGTCCGCACTGTCGGCATCGCGGCCAATGCCGTCCTCGTGTCCACGACCGTCGGAGAGCGCTACTTCGTGGTCGACGGCCGAGGCTCCTTCGCCGCACTGGTCGTCGGCGAGGCGGCGAAGGCCGGCGATTCGAAATCGTTCCAGCTGGTCGTGCTGCCGGACACCACGGTCGGCGCACCTGCCGCAGACGACCGCACGCTGAGTGCGGCGCGCGATCTGGTGGGGGTGTTCCTCCCCATCCTACTCGTCGCGGTCCTTGTCTACATGATGCGCGACAGCATCGGCGCAAGCGCCAAGCTGGTCGAGAAGCCGACCGGCCTGCGCTTCGACGACGTCATCGGCGCCGGTGAGGCCAAGAACGCGCTGCAGGACATCGTCGACTACCTGAAGAACCCGAAGCGCTTCAGCGCGCTCGGCGCGCGACCGCCCTGCGGCGTGCTCATGCTCGGCGGACCCGGTGTCGGCAAGACGCTGCTCGCCAAGGCGCTTGCCGGCGAGTGCGGCGCCCGCTTCATCGCCACCAACGGCAGCGAGTTCACTTCCAAGTTCTATGGCGTCGGCGTGCAGAAGGTCAAGAAGCTCTTCGAGACCGCACGCAAGAACGCACCCTGCATCCTCTTCATCGACGAGATCGACGGCATCTCGAGGCGCAGCGCCGGCGGCTCGGGACCGGCGGAATCGGAGGGCAACCGCATCATCAACCAGTTGCTGGTCGAGATGGACGGCTTCGAGGCCAACGAGGGCGTCATCGTCGTCGGTGCCACCAACCTGGTCGACAACCTCGACGAGGCGCTGCTGCGCGAAGGGCGCTTCGATCGCCGCGTGAACGTCAAGCTGCCGGACGTGCGCGACCGTGCCGCCATCTTCCGGCTCTATGCCGCCAAGCTGCGCCTCGCCGGCGAGGTGGACTACGAGCAGCTGGCCCGCCTGACCACCGGGCTGTCGCCGGCGACCATCGCGCACGTCGTCAACCATGCGGCCCTCGTGGCGGCGCGCGCGAACGCGGAGGCGGTGTCGATGGACCATCTGATGGAAGCCATCGAGACCACGCGCATCGGCGAGCTCAACGGCGCGCAGCGTGCGCTCGGCGAGCGCGAGCGTCGATACATCGCGGTGCACGAGGCCGGCCACGCGCTCGTCTCCGTCGTGCTGGGCTACGGCAAGGTCGAGAAGGTCACCATCCTGCCGCGCGGCGGGTCGCTGGGCGCCACGCTCGTGACGCAGGAAGAAGACATGACGCTGGTGTTGAAGAGCGACATGGAAAAGCACATCCAGATGCTGCTGGGCGGCCGCAATGCCGAGCTGGCCGTGTTCGAGGAAGCATCGAGCGGCGCCAGCCACGACCTGCAGCAAGCCTCGAAGCTGGCGCTCGACATGGTCGGGCGCTACGGCTTCGGCGAAGACGGCGCGCTGTTCAGCCTGGGCGCGCTGCCGGCGCAGCACGCATCGCGGCAGGTCTCGGCCGCGGTGCGCCAGGCCAGCCTGCTGCTCGAAGGACTCAACGTGAAATGCCAGCAGATCATGCGCACGCACCGCCGCGCGCTCGACGAACTCACGGACGAATTGCTCGCCCACGAGACCGTGTCGGGCGAGCGCGTGCTCGAACTGGTCGGGCACCGCGGGCCGATGACGCTGGTCGCCTGAGCATCCTCAGAGCAGCTCGATCCCCGGCAGGCTCTTGAAGCAGCTCTCGCGCGTGATGCGAACAAAATCCTCCAGCCAGGGCCGAGCCGAGGTCGATGCGGTGCAGGCCATGTGCAGCTCGCCGGTCAATCCCTTGCGGCCCACGGGCCGGGCGGTGACGTAGCCGCGGTCCAGGTAGCCCTGCACCGCCCACAGCGGCAGCGCCGCGATCCCGCGGCCGCTGGCCACCAGCTGCAGCATCGCGACCGTGAGCTCGGTGGTGCGGCGCTGCGCCGGCTCGACGCCGGCCGGCGCCAGCACCTGACGCACGATGTCGAGCATGTCGTCGGGCACCGGGTAGGTGATCAGCGTCTGGTCGGCGAAGTGGCGGGCCGTGAGATGCGTCTTTGCCGTGAGCGGATGCTCGTTGGCCAGCAGGGCCATGATCTCGAAGCGGAAGAGGGGGTGGTAGTCGACGGTTTCGTCCGGGTCCTGCTCGGAAACGATGGCCACCTCGGCGCGTTTCTGCAGCACCAGCGCGATCGGGTCGGGATGGAAGCCCGAGACGATGTCGAGCTCGATCTCGGGCCAGCGGTTGCGAAACGCGTCCATCGCCGGCATCAGCCAGTCGAAGCAGGTGTGGCACTCCACCACGATGCGAAGCTGGCCGGCGCCGCCCTGCGCCAGGCGCGACACGTCGCGCTCCGCCTCCTCGACCAGCGGCAACGCGGCATCGGCAAGCTGCAGCAGGCGCAGGCCGGCGCCGCTGAACTGCGGCGGCACCGACTTGCGCTCGAACAAGGCCGCGCCGTAACGGTCTTCGAGCAGCTTGACCTGATGGGACAGCGCCGACTGCGTGAGGTTGAGCAGCTGGGCGGCGCGCACCAGGCTGCCGGTGTCGCGCAGCGCCACCAGGGTGCGCAGGTGGCGGATCTCGAGGATGGACTGGGCCATGAATGAAATTCAAGTTGACTGGCAAAAGCTTTCGTTTGAATCATAGGCGAGGAACGCCGACCATCGGGGGATGACACGTATCCATACTCTCGGCCTTCCGCGCATGGGCGCACAACGCGAACTCAAGCTCGCTCTCGAACAACACTGGCGCGGCGAGATCGACCGCGATGCGCTCGAAGCCGTCGGCCGCGAGCTGCGTGCGCGCCACTGGCAGGCCCAGCGCGACGCCGGCCTCGACTTCGTGACGGTGGGCGACTTCGCCTTCTACGATCACGTGGCCAACCACATCCAGCTGCTGGGCTGCGAGCCGGCGCGTTTCGACTTCCGGGGCGACGAGCCCGAGCTCTCGCGCTATTTCTCCATGGCGCGCGGCGTGGCCGACGAGGTGCACGATCACGGCTGCGCGCACGCCGAGCACGGCACTTTCGCGCTCGAGATGACCAAGTGGTTCGACACCAACTACCACTACCTCGTGCCCGAGTTCTCGCCGGCGACGCGCTTCAGCCTGCAATCGGTCCGCCTGTTCGACGAGGTGGCCGAGGCGCAGAAGGCCGGCCATGCAGTCAAGGCGGTGCTGCTCGGGCCGCTGAGCTTTCTCTGGCTCGGCAAGGAGAAGGAGGCCGGCTTCGACCGCTTCACGCTGCTCGAATCGCTGTTGCCAGTGTACGAACAGGTGCTCGCGCGCCTCAAGGCGCAGGGCGTCGAATGGGTGCAGATCGACGAGCCCATCCTCGGCCTGGACCTGCCCGACGCCTGGCGCCATGCCTTCGAGCGCAGCTACTGGCAGCTCGCGCGCCGAGCGCCGAAGCTGCTGCTTGCCACCTACTTCTCGCCGCTCTCGGACAACTTGCGCCTGGCCTGCCAACTGCCGGTGGCCGGCCTGCATGTCGATGCGGTGCGCGCGCCCGACGAGCTCACCGGCGTGGCCGACTGGCTGCCGGCGCACAAGGTGCTGTCGATCGGCATCGTCGACGGCCGCAACATCTGGCGCGCCGATCCCGATGCCGCGCTCGCGCGCTTGCGGCCCGTGGCGGACAAGCACCAGGGCGAGTTGTGGATCGCGCCTTCGTGCTCGCTGCTGCACGTGCCTTTCAGCCTCGCGACGGAGAACAAGCTCGATGTCGAACTGAAGAGCTGGCTCGCCTTCGCGGTGGAGAAGCTGGACGAGCTGCGCATGCTGCGCGCCGTGCTCGACGGCAAGGAGGCCGAAGTGCAGGACGCGCTTTCGGCAGCCCGCGCCGCCGTGGCTGCCCGCCGCGCCAGCCCGCGCGTGCACCGCGCCGACGTCGCATTGCGCCTCGCGCGCCGCGTGGCGGGCGACGACAGCCGTGCCTCGCCCTTCGCCGTGCGCCAGGCCGTACAGCGCGTGCGCTTCACGCTGCCGCCGCTGCCCACCACCACCATCGGCTCCTTTCCGCAGACGGTCGAGATCCGCACCGCGCGCGCCGCCTTCAAGCGCGGCGCGCTCGATGCCGCAGGCTACCGCGAGAAGATGCGCGCCGAGATCGCGCTCGCGGTGCGCAAGCAGGAAGAACTGGACATCGACGTGCTGGTGCACGGCGAGGCCGAGCGCAACGACATGGTCGAGTACTTCGGCGAGCAGCTCGACGGCTTCGCCTTCACCGCCAACGGCTGGGTGCAGTCCTACGGTTCGCGCTGCGTGAAGCCGCCCGTCATCTACGGCGACGTCGCGCGCCCGGCGCCGATGACGATCGAATGGACCGTCTATGCGCAAAGCCTCACGGCGCGGCCGATGAAGGGCATGCTGACCGGGCCGGTCACCATCCTGCAATGGTCCTTCGTGCGCGACGACCAGCCGCGCAGCGTGACCACCGAGCAGATCGCCTGGGCGATCCGCGACGAGGTGGTCGACCTGGAGCGCGCCGACATCGGCATCATTCAGATCGACGAGCCGGCCATCCGCGAAGGCCTGCCGCTGCGCCGCGCCGGCTGGAAGGCCTACCTCGAGAGCGCGACGCGCGCCTTCCGCATCAGCGCCTCGGGCGTGGCCGACCGCACGCAGATCCACACCCACATGTGCTACTCGGAATTCAACGACATCCTGCCCGAGATCGCGGCGATGGATGCCGACGTCATCACCATCGAGACCAGCCGCTCCGACATGGAGCTGCTGCGCGGTTTCGGCGAGTTCAAGTACCCGAACGAGATCGGCCCGGGCGTCTACGACATCCATTCGCCGCGCGTGCCGGCCGTCGACGAAATGCTGCGCCTGATGCGCAAGGCCGCTGCGGTGGTGCCGCCGGGCAACCTGTGGGTCAACCCCGATTGCGGCCTGAAGACCCGCGGTTGGCCGGAGACCGAGGCGGCGCTGGTGAACATGGTGGCGGCAGCGAAGGTGCTGCGCCAGGAACTGGCGCTTGAACCTCGAGTCAGTCGAGCAGTGTCATGCCCGCCGTGCGAACAGCTCCTCGGTCGAAGCTGACGGTCGAGCTGCAGCCTTCGTCCAAAGCAATCTGCGCGATGAGCAGATCCGCGAAACCAGCCTTTCCCGCCTTCTTGTCTTGAAAGCGGCGAACGGCTTGTTGGACGACTTCACGCTGCTGCAGGTGGAACCGTGGCGTCTCCAGAAGGTCGCTGATGGTTTCGCCGATTTCGCTAGGCGTCGCGCTGTAGATTCGCTCCAGCACCCAGCAAAGTTCGACCAGCACAACCAGACTGATGAAGCCGGGCGAACGTTCGCTAAGGCGCGTTTCGATGAAGCGTGTGGCGCTCGCGGATTGCCTGGGATCGTCTTGCGCGAGGTAACGCACCAGCACCTTGGTGTCGAGGCCGATCATGTAAGGCTACCGGCCGGGTTTGCGTTGCCGAGCCGATGCTGCTTCGCCGATGGCGTCGTTCATTGCCTTGATGCTGACGGGTTTTGCGACGCGTCCAGCAAAGCGGCCCTTGAGAGCAGAGACATCGGTCTTGAGCGGGACCAGTCTGAAGCCGTCACCCTCGGCGACAAAATCCACCTTGGCACCAGGACGCAGGCCGAGTGCAGTGCGCACGGCCTGCGGCATGGTGATCTGTCCTTTGCTGGTCATTGTGGCGACGGCCACTTCTTGAGCTCCTTACGAAGGGTAAGGAACTATATGGCTTTGCCGCGGCCAGCACCCTGTCTCGTCCCGATTGCGCCCGCTGGCCGCAGCTCCGCCACCGCATAAGGCGCGAACCGGCTCTGGTTCTCGTCGACATCGAGCGGCCGCCCGAGGAAGGGGAAGGCGCGCTGCGGGCAGGCGGCGCGTTCGCAGACTTTGCAGCCCATGCCGATGGGCGTCGGCACCTCGGGGTCGCGCAGGTCCAGGCCCTTGGAGTACACCAGCCGCGGCGCGTGGCTGATGTCGCAGCCCAGGCCGATCGAGAAGGTCTTGGTCGGCGCGCCCCAGCCGCCGTGTCCGCGCGAGACGGTGCGCGCGATCCACAGGTAAACGCGGCCGTCGGGCATGCGCGCGAGCTGCGGCAGGATGCGGCCGGGCTGCGCGAAGGCTTCGTACACGTTCCATAGCGGGCAGGTGCCGCCGGTCTTCGAGAAGTGGAAATGCGTGGCCGACTGGCGCTTGGAGATGTTGCCGGCCCGGTCGACTCGCACGAAGAAGAAGGGCACGCCGCGCGCATCGGGCCGCTGCAGCGTGCTGAGCCGGTGGCAGATGGTCTCGAAGCCGACACCGAAGCGGCGCGCAAGCAAGTCGATGTCGTAGCGCAGCGCCTCGGCCTCCGCGAGGAAGGTGCCGTAGGGCAGCAGCAGGGCGCCTGCGAAGTAGTTGGCCAGGCCGATGCGCGCCAGCTCACGCGCGGTGTCGCCGGTGAAGGCCGCCGCCTCGACGAGCTGACGCAGAACGTCGTCCATCTCCAGAAAGGCGAGCTGCGTGGCCATCTGGAAGGCGTACTGCCCGGGCTCGAGATCGGGTGAGAGCCGCAGCACGCGCGTCGCGGGGTCGTAGCGCCGCTGGTCCTCGGGCCCGAAGCTTTCCATCGGCACCACGCGCACGTCGTGTTGTTCCAGCAGGCGCCGGGCCAGACGGTCGCCGGGATTGCCTTTGCGCAGCCGCCACGCTGCGGCCAGCGTCTCGGCCGCATCGTCGAGCGGTGCGATGTGGTTCTGGTGGGCGAAGAAGAAGTCGCGCACCTCCTCGAAAGGCATGGGCCGCAACTGCGCGAGTTCGTCGCGGCCGTCGCCCAAAACGCCGGCGATCGCCTCGATGCGCTCCAGCGCCTCGCGCTGGCGGCGGTGCAGCGCGACCAGGCTGCGGCCGACCGCCGGCATCTGCGTGGCGAGTTCGCGCAGCTCGGCGAGCGACACGGCCTCGCCACCGGGGTTGTCGGCCAGCGCTTCGCGCATTCCCGCAATGAGCCGCGCTTCCTCGTCGTCCGAGAAGGCCTGCACGTCCACGCCCAGCGTGGCGCTGATGCGCAGCAGCACCGCCACCGTGAGCGGCCGCTGGTTCTGCTCGATCTGGTTCAGGTAGCTGGGCGAGAGGCCCAACTGCTGCGCCAGCGCCACTTGGCTCAGGTTGCGCTCTTCGCGCAGGCGGCGCAGGCGTACGCCCATGAAGGTCTTTTTCATCGTCCGTAGATTCGCAAACTTCGCAACTCGAGGCTGCTGCATTCGCAATCATTCGCTAATTCAGTCCTTCATTATGGGACGGATGTTGCGTAAATTGCGAAGCATGACGACCCGCAAGCGCCACGCGCAGCTCACCGAGGTGGTGTTTCCCGAACATGCCAACCACTACGGCACGCTGTTCGGCGGCAACGCGCTGCACCTGATGGCGAAGGCCGCCTTCCTGGCCGCGCGCGGCTTCGCGCGGCGCGACGTGGTGATGGCGCGCTGCAGCGATGCGCAGTTCCATGTGCCGGTGCGGCTGGGCAGCGTGCTGACGCTCGATGCGCAGGTGCTGCGCGTTGGCCGCAGCTCGCTCACGGTCCACGTCACGGGTTTCGCCGACGACCTGGCCGCAGACCAGCCCGGGGTGGCGCTCGAGGCGGTGTTCGAGATGGTGGCGGTCGACGCGGCAGGCCGGCCGTCGCCGATCGCCGAGGCCGCGCACGACCCGCTCAACGAAATGAAAGTACCCGCATGACGCAAGAAACCCTGCAGCCTGGCTTCAAGCCCAAGAAGTCCGTGGCGCTCTCGGGCGTGACCGCCGGCAACACGGCGCTGTGCACGGTGGGTCGCACCGGCAACGACCTGCACTACCGCGGCTACGACATCCTCGACATCGCCGAGGTCTGCGAATTCGAGGAGATCGCGCACCTGCTGGTGCACGGCAAGCTCCCCGCCGCCGCCGAGCTGCGCGCCTACAAGGCCAGGCTCAAGGCGCTGCGCGGCCTGCCGGCCAGCGTGAAGGAAGCGCTGGAGCACCTGCCGGCGAGCGCGCATCCGATGGACGTGATGCGCACCGGCGTCTCGGCGCTCGGCTGCGTGCTGCCCGAGAAGGACGAGCATGGCACGCCCGGCGCGCGCGACATCGCGGATCGTCTGATGGCCTCGCTCGGCTCCGTACTGCTCTACTGGTACCACTGGTCGACGCAGGGGCGTCGCATCGAGGTCGAGACCGACGACGACTCGATCGGCGCGCACTTCCTGCACCTGCTGCACG
Organism: Variovorax sp. LjRoot175; assembly: GCF_964253805.1. Lineage (NCBI taxonomy): Bacteria > Pseudomonadati > Pseudomonadota > Betaproteobacteria > Burkholderiales > Comamonadaceae > Variovorax > Variovorax sp. LjRoot175. The sequence goes on from NZ_CAXURY020000001.1 coordinate 2,257,657, forward strand.
GCAGGGCGCCGACGGCGAGTTGGGAGCGCGCGATGCACACTTCGCTCAACCTGTATGCCGAGCACGAGTTCAACGCCTCCACCTTCACCGCGCGCGTGGTGGCCGGCACCGGCTCCGACGTGTACTCGGCCATCACCGGCGCCATCGGCGCATTGCGCGGGCCCAAGCACGGCGGCGCCAACGAAGTGGCCTTCGAAGTCCAGAAGCGCTACGACTCGCCCGACGAGGCCGAGGCCGACATCCGCCGCCGCGTCGAGGCGAAGGAGGTGGTGATCGGCTTCGGCCACCCGGTCTACACGGTGGCCGATCCGCGCAGCGAGGTCATCAAGCGGGTCGCGAAGAAGCTGTCGCAGGAGGCTGGGTCAACCAAGATGTTCGACATCGCCGAGCGGCTCGAAACGGTGATGTGGGACGCCAAGAAAATGTTCCCCAACCTCGACTGGTTCAGCGCTGTGAGTTACCACATGATGGGCGTGCCCACCGCGATGTTCACGCCGCTGTTCGTGATCGCCCGCACCAGCGGCTGGGCCGCGCACATCATCGAGCAGCGTATCGACAACAAGATCATCCGGCCGAGCGCCAACTACACCGGGCCCGAAGACCTGCGCTTCGTGCCGATCGAAGAACGCGTTTGAAGAAAGAACCATGTCCGCCCCCATCAGCAACATCCGCCCCGAACCCGACCGCGTGCTCGTCGACATCGTCGACTACGTGCTCGACTACGAAATCACCAGCGCGCTGGCTTACCAGACCGCGCGCAACTGCCTGATCGACACGCTGGGCTGCGGCCTCGAGGCGCTCGAGTACCCGGCCTGCACCAAGCTGCTCGGCCCCGTTGTGCCCGGCACGGTGGTGCCGCACGGCGCCCGGGTGCCGGGCACGCAGCATCAGCTCGATCCGGTGCAGGCGGCCTTCAACATCGGCGCCATGATCCGCTGGCTCGACTTCAACGACACCTGGCTCGCGGCTGAATGGGGCCATCCGAGTGACAACCTGGGCGGCATCCTCGCCACGGCCGACTGGCTCAGCCGCAACGCGGTGGCCGCCGGCAAGAAGCCCTTGACGATGAAGGACGTGCTCACCGCCATGATCAAGGCGCACGAGATCCAGGGCTGCATCGCGCTGGAGAACAGCTTCAACCAGGTCGGGCTCGACCACGTGGTGCTGGTCAAGGTGGCCTCGACCGCGGTGGTGGCGCAGATGCTCGGCCTTTCGCGCGACGAGATCGTCAATGCGGTGTCGCTGGCCTGGGTCGACGGCCAGTCGCTGCGCACCTACCGCCACGCGCCCAACACCGGCAGCCGCAAGAGCTGGGCCGCCGGCGACGCCACCAGCCGCGCGGTGCGCCTGGCGCTGATCGCGAAGACCGGCGAGATGGGCTACCCGAGCGTGCTGACGGCCAAGGGCTGGGGCTTCTACGACGTGCTGTTCAAGGGCCAGCCCTTCAAGTTCCAGCGGCCCTACGGCTCTTACGTGATGGAGCACGTGCTGTTCAAGATCAGCTTTCCGGCCGAGTTCCACAGCCAGACGGCGGTAGAGGCCGCGATGACGCTGCATGCGCAGCTGAAGAAGGCCGGCAGGACGGTGGAGGAGATCGAGCGCCTGACGATCCGCACGCACGAGGCCTGCATCCGCATCATCGACAAGAAGGGACCGCTCGACAACCCGGCCGATCGCGATCACTGCATCCAGTACATGGTGGCGGTGCCGCTGATCTTCGGCCGGCTCACTGCCGGCGACTACGAAGACGCGGTGGCGGCCGATCCGCGCATCGATGCGCTGCGCGACAGAATCGCCTGCGTGGAGGACCCGCAGTTCACCCGCGACTACCACGACCCCGAGAAGCGCAGCATCGCGAACGCGCTCACGATCGAGTTCAAGGACGGCAAGACGCTGGAGGAAGTGGTGGTCGAGTACCCGATCGGCCACAAGCGCCGCCGCGCGGACGGCATCCCGTTGCTGGAAGCCAAGTTCCGTACCAACCTCGCGCGGCGCTTCCCGAAGAAGCAGCAGGACGCGATCCTCGCCGTCTCGCTGGACCAGCAGGCGCTCGAAGCGCTGCCGGTGCACGAGTACGTCGATCTCTACGTGATGTGAACGCGCTGGAGGAACAGGAATCCCGCCAGCGAGGCGGTGCCCACCGCGAACGCCAGCAGGCCGAGGCGCGTTCGCAACCCCGTGGTCTTCTGGCCGGGCTGCCTGTCAGCAAGCAGCGGTGCCCTGTTCGATATCGGCCAGCCGTTCAGGCGCGGCCCCTTGCTCCATTCCATCGCGGAGAAGCCGGTGGGCGCGAGGCCTCGCAGCGCGCTGGCGCAGCCGTCGCAGAACATCGCGCTGTTGGGGTTGGAGGTTCTGCAGACGTCGCAGACCACGGACATGGGGGAACTCCTTGAATTGAACCAAGGTTCCCACTTTCCATAGAGACTGCCGCATGTCTGTCGGCAGCTTCCTACGCGCTGCGCAGGAACTTGGGTATTAGTGTTTCGACTTGACGGGCACGCGCTGCGCCGGGTCGTAGAAGAAGGTCTCCTCGGCGATGCGTTCGCCCTCCCAGCGCTGGTAGGCGAGTTCCTCCATGTGCGTGGCCGTGCCGTCCTTCCACTCGAAGTGGAAGATCCAGCGGATGACGACGCGGTCGCCGTTCACGAACACCGGGCGCACGCAGGTCGAGGAGATCGACGAGGCCTTGGCCAGCATGGCGCGTTCGCGTGCCACGGCCGCGTCGCGGCCGACGCGCGGCGCTTCCTGGTTCTCCTGCAACGAGGCATTCGGGGCGTAGAACTCCTCGACGGCTTCGGCATGTGCGTTCTCTTCGACGCGGGCGATGAAGCGTTCCAGTGTTTCGGCGCTGGGCATGTGTTTCTTCCTTTTCTGTGGCGGGTTCGATAGGACCTTCCGGCGGAGATCACCAACTCACGCGCGAACCTGCATCTGTTGCGCAGTATGACGAGATCACATTGCCCGCGGTGTCGATGATCTGACCGGCCACTGTGCCTGTGTAGCTGTTGCCATCTGCTGACAGGGTACGAACTACCTTTGCCTTTTGCGTGCCGGCGAGCGTGCCGTCGGGATTGAAGCGCATGAACACCAGTGTCAAGCTGTAGTTGTCGCCGGCCTCGCGCTTCCATGTTCCGAACGCAGAGCCCTGAGAGGTAGGAGGGCGGGAATTGTCGAACGACGCCGTGGCTGCGCTATTGAACACGGCCAATCCCTTGAAGCCGGCAAGCACTGCGCCGGTGTTGCAGTCCTTGCCGGTGGCCGTTGACTCCCACACTCCGACGATGGGGTCCGGTGCGCTGTTCGGACTGCTTTCACCGGCAGCGAAGGCGTTTCCGAAACCGCCTTCCCCACCGCCGCAGGCTGCAGCATTGGGAGCTGCGGGCTGGTGGATCCGGAGTCGCCCTCCGGCCGGGCAATCAACGGCCACCCTTGCTGTACTGCCCTTCAAGCCACTGGCGACAGAAAGCCGGGACGAGCTGCTTGAAGTCGGAATGGCAGACAGTTTGATCGCCAGGCTATCCACGGTACCCGGGCTGGTTGTGCGCTCGACCGGCTCGGTGCAGCGCTACGCCGGTCCCATGCAAGACCCGGTGCGTGCCGCAAGGGAACTCGAAGTGACTTGGATCGTCGATGGATCGCTGCAGCGACGCGGCGATCTGGTGCGTGCCACGGCCCGCCTGCTGCATGCCGCCGATGGTGTCGCCGCCTGGAGCGGCGGGTTCGACGAGAAGTTCACGAGCGTATTCGACGTGCAGGATCAGATCTCGAATCTGGTGACGCAGGCATTGCTGCCCGTGCTGCGCGTGGGGCTGGGTACCCCTGCGCGGCTTGCGGACATCGGTGGCACGCGCGACATGGACGCCTACCAGCTCTATCTGGCCGCGCGATGGCGGGCGCAGGGAGGCCGGGCCGATGAAGTCGACAAGGGCGTGGCGTTGCTCAATCAGGCGCTCAGCGTCGATCCTGCATATGCGATGGCGTGGGTGGAACTGGCCCAGGTAGGTCCATCGGCGCAAGCTGTGGAATTCCGATGGTTTGGCTGCCGAGGTGTTCGAGCCGGCGAACGCTGCCTTGAAGCATGCGCTCGCGCTGGTCCCCAATCTGGCGGAGGCTCACGCGGGTCTCGGCTTCAGCCGCTTCTGGTTCGACTTCGACTGGGTGGGCGCCGAGCATGCATTTCGTCGCGGGTTGACCATCAACCCGAACACGGCCACTGCGCACTGGGGCCTGGCACTGCTGCTCCTGAGCCAAGGCCGCCTCGCCGACGGGTTCGTCCATTTGCGGACAGCGCGATCACTCGACCCGATGTCCCCGGTCTACAACACCGTGGAAGCAAGCCTTTTGATGGCAAACGGTCAACGAGAAGAAGCCCGAATTCGGCTGAACCGCTCGCTCGATATTTCTCCGGATCTCTGGCTTACCCATCTCGCAGCGGGCTTGATGCACATGTCCGATGCGCGACCGGAACAAGGCATTGCCTCGATCCGGCGCGCGGTGGCGCTGTCCGATGCCACCACCCGGTCCTGGTCGGTGCTGGGCGTGCAATTGGCGCGCCTTGGAGAAACCGAAGAGGCTCGATCGATCCTGAACCAGCTCTTGACCGCATCGAAGTCGCGCTACGTCACCCCGACTTCAATTGCATCGTTGCATGCGGCGCTGGGTGAAGTCGGGTCGGCTCTCACTGCACTGGAACAGGGGGTTGGTGCTGCGAGACACTCGAATGGTGTTTCTGAAAGGCGATGTCCACTGGACGGGCCTGCGCTCGGAGCCACGCTTTGTGACGCTCATGCAAGCCCTCAAGCTGGATCGCTACGGACCTGGTCTGTCGCCGATCTGACATCGACAACTACGCGCCGGGCGGCCGGTAGCCGACCGCCTGCGCACGGCCGAGGGCGTCCAGGGTCTCCTCGACGGTGAGCAGCGGCGTCGTCTCGACTTTCGACAGCGCGCCGCCTGCACCTAGGGCAATCGCGACTGCGGCCATCGAGACGTTGTCAGGCGCCTCCCAGAGGTTATAGCCGTCGTAGGTGCCGAACGCGTACCAGAAGCCGTGCAGCTTCCCGCCGACCGACTCGATGTACTTGCGTGCAGCTTCGCGACGGTCTTCGGGTTTCTTCGTCAATCGAGCCCAGGTTTCCGGCGTGTAGCTGAAGCGCGTCAGATAGAAAGCCATGGCCACAACCCTCCTTCCAGCGTTCCGTGCCGCTCGCGATACGCGAGCATGGAAAGTCTAGTCCCGTCGACTGGGTGACGGATAGACATTTCATTCATGTGAACCCGAATATTCGGAGTCCGGCCGGGCGCCGACAACCACCATCCTGCGCAAAGCCTTCTGCATGGAGATGTTGACCACGCGGGCGGACTGCGCTTTGTAGACTCGCCGCTCCCAAGCGAATTTCCCCTCCCCGGGAGTCACCCATGAAGCATCTCTCCTTGTCCATCCTGTCCCTGGGCCTGGCCCTCGCGCTCGGCCTGCCGGCGCAAGCAGACACTCTCAAGAAACCCGAGCTCGACCAGCTGGCCGCAGCCCAGCAGGCCAAGTCGTCGCCGAGCTTCCGCGCCTTCCTCGCGCAGGCCGCCAAGACCCAGCCGAAGCTCAAGGCCAGCGTCGCGGCCTACGAGAAGAAGGCGCCGCTGGACGGCGACGACCTGGTCAACATCGCCCGCCTGCTCGGTCTCTACAACCGCCTGCACAACCAGAAGGCCGTGATCGCGAGCATGGAGACCATGGTGGCGATTCCCACCGTGCGCATCGACCGCGTGCCGCCGCACGAGAACAAGGCGATCATCGAGTTCGGCCAGCTGGTCGAGAAGATGGCGGGTGACTTCGGCCTGCAATACCGCAACGTCGACAACCGGATCTTCGAGGTCAAGCTGCCGGGCCGCGGCAAGGAGGAGTTCGGCATCCTCACCCATGCCGACGTGGTGCCCGCGGTGCTCGCGGAATGGGTGCTGGACGACGGCACTCGGCTCGACCCCTTCAAGCTCACGCGCGTGGGCGACTACCTCTACGGCCGCGGCACCATCGACGACAAGGGCTCGATCGCGGCCGTGCTCTATGCAATGAAAACGGTGAAGGAGAGCGGCCTGCCGCTGGACCGCACGATCCGCCTCATGATCGAGACCACCGAGGAAACCGGCGGCGACGCCATGAAGTACTACCGCGAGAAAACGTCGCTGCCCGAGTACAACATCGTGCTCGACAGCAAGTACCCGGCGGTGGTGGCGGAGAAGGGATCGGGCGCCCTCAAGGTGTTCTTTCCGGTCGAAGCATCGGACGGCAAGCGCACCGCCATCACCGCGATGGCCGGCGCAGCGGCCGCCAACGCGGTGCCGCAGAACGCCACCGCCACGCTCAAGGCTGGCGATCTCGCGCGGGCCGCGTCGCAGTTGGAAGGCGCGAAGGCCGCCTTCATCCAGAAGTACGAAGGCCAGGGCGGCAAGTTCGGCATCGACATCGCGAAAAGTGCCGACAGCATCGAGATCAAGGTCGTCGGCGTCTCGGCCCATGGCTCGCGGCCGGAGGAGGGCGTCAATCCCCTCCCGCGCCTTGCGCTCTTCCTGCAGGAGTCCGGCGTGGCGCTGGACGACAACCACCATGCGAAGGCCGTCAAGTACCTGAACGCGCTCTACGGCACCGACTATCTCGGCGAGAAGATGGGCGTGGGCTACAAGGACGATTTCATGGGACCGCTCACCATGTCGCCCAACCTGATCCGCGAGAAGGACGGCAAGCTCGAAGTCACGGCCAACGTGCGCATGTCGCGCGGCAACACGCCCGAGAAGCTGACTCAGGCCGTCACGGCCAGGGTCAAGGGCTGGGCGGCCGAGAGCCAGGCCAAGGTCGAGATCGACTACCAGCAGGGCGACTGGATGGCGCGCGACCCCAAGGGCGCGTGGCTGTCCACGCTGCTCAACATCTTCGGCGACACCACCGGCCTCGAAGCCAAGCCGGTGCCCACGGCCGGCAGCACCACCGCCAAGCTGATGCCCAACGCGATCAACTTCGGCCCGGCCATGCCGGGCAAGAAGTACACCGCGCACAACGCCAAGGAGTTCAAGGAAGTCGCCGACCTCGATGCCGACATGCAGATGTTCACCGAGATGCTGGTGCGCATCGGCAACCTGGGGCAGATGCAGTAGGGCTCAGAAGCTCGGGTTGCGCCGTGCGATGTCGCGCCGCGTCTGCTCTCGCACCGCATTGCAATGCGGGTGGTGGTTGAACGGACTCTTGGCGCATTGCGCCGCCTCGCAACGGGCCGCGGCGATGAAGTTGAGGTGCGCGCAGCCGGGCCGCGGATCGGCAGCGCCGTTGCCGCCGTTGCCGTCGTTGCGGGCCACGATCTTTCGGGGTGGAACCGTCCGCTCGACCGGGACGGTGGGCTGGTAAGAGGCGATGGGGCGTTCCGGCTCCGAGCGCACGGGGCCCGGCTCCACGATCGTCTCGGCCGGGCCGAGCGTTTCCACGGTCCGCACCGGCACGGACGGCACCATGGGCACGCGATCGAGCGGCGCCGCCGGAGGCGCCGATGCGCGCACCGGTGCCGCGCGCGCCGCTGGAGCGGCCGCTACGGCAGCGGGCGCGGGTGCCGGCGGCTTGCGCGTCACATAGGCCACCCAGCTGCCGAAGCAGGCGGTGATCACGATCGACAACACCGCAAAGCGGATCCAGAAGGCGCGCGTCTCGATCGGCAGCATGCCGGGCGTCGGGCCCGGGGCCTGCGCCGGTGCGGGCGCCGTCCGCACCGGCTTCATGCCTTCGAGCGCGGACGGCCCGGTGGCGGCAAAGCCGGGCAGCTTGGCCGCGCAGCCGCGGCAGAACATGGCATTGGCGCGGTTCTCGGTCTTGCAGGCGGCGCAGACCACGGACATGGGGAACTCCTTCGAAGCCGGAATGCTAGGGTTAATAGGCCCTAGGAGTCTGCACGACCGTCGGCCGCTGTCTGCCAGCCGCCTCCTACTTCGAAATCAGCTTGTCGACCGAGATGACGGTCAGCATGCGCTGATCCGAGGGATTGCCCCCGCGCACGACCGCGGTCGCGAGCGGATCATGCGCCGCCAGCGCGGCTGGCAGATCCTGCAGGGCCGATCGCTGCGCGTCGAACACCGTGCCGACTTCGTCGACCCGCAGCGCGAATCGCTGGCCCGAATCCGTCTTGCACACCACGAGCAGGCGGTCGGCGCCCGAAGCCGTCGAGGGCTGGCCGCGCCGCCGTTGCAGATCGACCACGGCAAGCGCCTGGCCATCGTGTATCGCGATGCCTGTCGTGCCGGCGGCAACGCCGCTCACCGATGCGACCTGCGGCACCACCACGGCCTCGATCACCTGTGAGGCCGGAAGCCCCAGCCATTGGTCGCCGACGAGCGCGCTGGCGATGGCGACGCGGTCCGTGCCGGGGAGCGAACCCGCCGGCGGATCGAAGGGTTCCAACGCTGCCGCGCCATCCTGGGCCGCACGTTCGCAGAGGCCAATGAGGATCACGCAAGCCACGTCGTCCGGTCCGCACGTGCCCCCACTCTCGTATTCGCGGTAGCCGCAGGACATGGTGATGCCGGCGGCATACAGCATGCCATCGATCTCGAGCACCGTGCCGCTGGAGGCGCCGCGCGCAAGTTGCGCGAGGCGGTCCGCGAAGGGGGCCGTGGTGCCGGTTTTCCAGGCTCCGCCGGTGCTGGCCACCACGGCTCCGCCGCGTGCGACTAAGAGGCCCAGTGCCTGCGGCATCGGCCGGCCTTCGGCGTCCACCGGCAGGGCGTCGCGCAGCATGGCCTGCATCTGCGGCTCGCTGTCGAACACGATGGCAACGCAGCCGGCGTTGCCGCCGGCGCCCTGCACCGGCGCCGCGAACACGTAGGTGTGCCGGTCGCCGTAGAGCGGCGAGGCGGCGAAGCTCGAGCGCACGAAGGCCTGTTCGTCGCGCAAGGCCAGCGCGGCCGGAAGCCACGCGGCCACGAGCGGCGCAGTGGCGGGCGTGCCGTTGGAGGCCGCCAGCACATGCCCTTGCGGGTCAAGCAGCAGCAACTGGGAATAGACCGTGTACAAGCCGTTGATGCGGCCCAGCACCGCCGTCGCTTCGCTGCAGGCCCGCGCGTCGCGCTCGCGGGCGGCGCGCTGCAAGCTGCTGTCCAGGGCCCACCAGCGGCAGTCGTTGGCCCGCTCGTAGAAGCTGCGGTCCATGATGTCGATGCCGAGCGCCGAGCAGGCGCGCACCTCTTCGAGCACCGAGGCCACGGCCGACTGCTGCAGGTCGCCGATCGCGTGCTCGAACACCGCGCTGATGCGCTGGCCGGTGCGCGTCACGCGCTCCAGCAGCGCGCCGGCGAAGTGCGCATTGGGGGCATGGCCGTCCTGCTCGTGGCGGATTCGCACCTGGCCGTTCCACACCAGGCGTTCGAGCCCGCGCTGGATGCTCTTGGCGTGCGCCGGAATGGCCTGCAGCTCCTCGCCGAACAGGCGGCTGGCCGCCACGACGCGGCTCGACAGCGCCGCATCGCTCGTGCTGCCTGCGATGTCGGCGCGAAAGGCCAGATCCACGGGCACCAGGACGCAGCCATCCCAGCCGGGGCCCCGATAACCCTGGTAGCCCGCTGCCGGCGTTTGCGCCGCCAGGTAATCGCGGCCCCCGAAGCGCAGGCCATGGCCCAGCGCATTGGCACGGGGAAGGACGGCGCCGACCGGGACCTGTTGCGCGTCGGAGCTGGCGATCACCGTGCGGCCAGCGTCCAGCAGAAGCACGACCGAGGCGTCGTCGCGCGAGGCCAGCGCGGCGAAGATCGCGCGCATCTCGTCGTCGAAGCGGAACGACAGGCACAGGGCGCCGATCACGGCGCCGGCATCGCTCTCCCGTACCGGCGCACCGTAGAGCAGGCCGCGCCGGCCGCCGAGCAGTTCGAAGCGTCCGAACGATTCGACGAAGGGGGCGCCCGAGTGCAGCACGGCCTGCATGAGCTCGCCGTCGGCAGCCGTAGCGGCAACGCTCTCGTCCAGGCGAGCGAGCACCGCGCCATCCGTGCCTAGAAGGATCACGTCGTCATAGACGCTGTACTTGGTCGCGTAGGCGCGCAGCCGTTGGCGCACCTGGGCGCCTCCGGCGATGGCATCGCGCAGCGCCGAGTCGGTTGCGAGGAAGCCGATGTCGGCCGTGCGCTCATAGAGGTTGCGCACCAGGATGTCGATGCCGGTCTGGGCCTTGGCGCGCGCGGTGCGCAGCGCGTCCTGCAGCAGCCTGCGCGCCAGCGAATCGAGCAGCACGCCGGTGAGTTCGTGGAAGCGGGCGCCGGTGGATGCGATGTCGGTGCCGCTGTCGCTCATCTGCCCGAGCAGCGCCAGCTGGTCCCAGATGTCCGCAAGGCGCTGCAGGGACTCGCGATGGTCGTTCACCAGCTCCATGCGCGACACCAGTGGCGCCACGGCAGCGTCGAAGCGCACTCCTTTGACAACGGATGTCTTTTGCATGGTGTGATGTTTCGAACCGCGCGGCAACGCGGGCGAATGGTATGTGAAATAACGATTTTGCGGCGACATGCGCCGCCCTGCAAAACGCTCAGGCTTCGCGTTCGAGTCCCCGGGCGCGCAGCACCGCCTTCAGCCGGCGCACCTCGTGCTCCAGGTCGAGGATCAGCGCCGCGGCGTCGAGCCCGACACCGAAGTCGCGCTCGAGCCGGCGCGCGGCCAGCGCGCATTGCAGGTCGGCGCTGTGGAAGCACCAGTCCTCCGGGCGCTCGGCCGGCGTGCGCACCTCGACGATGCCGACCTCGACCAGTTGAACGACCCACTCGATCTCGGCGCCGCAGGCATGCGCCAGTTCGTGCGCGGGGAGCGGGTGCGAGCTGCTCAGTATCGTGGCAGTGAAGGAATGGGTAGCCATGTTCGTCACACTCCGAGATGGCGGCGCGGGTCGAAGGGCGCGGCCTGCGCCAGTTGCTCGTAAGCCTTGCGCGCGGCCTCGGTGTCGGCCGGCGGCAGCGCGATCTCCAGCAGCAGGTAGAGGTGGCCCGGCGGCTTGCCCGGCAGGCCGCGTTCCTTGAGCCGCAGCTTGAGGCCGTTGCGCGCGCCGCGCGGCACGGTCACCTCGACCACGCCGCCGGCGGGCGTCGGCACTTTCACCTGGGCGCCGAGCGCGGCTTCGGTCGGCGTCACGGGCAGCGTCATGTAGAGGTCGCGGTCCTCGATGCGGTAGAGCTTGTGGGGCGCGATGCGCACCTCGAAGTAGAGGTCGCCGGCCGGCTCGCCGCCATGGCCCGGCATGCCCTGGCCGGCGAGCCGGATGTACTGGCCCGGATGAACGCCGGCGGGAATCTTCACGCTGAGCGTGCGCGTCTTCCATTCGGGCCGGCCCCGGGCGTCGATCTCCTGCGAGCGCAGCGTGATCTCGCGCTCGGCGCCGTGCAGCGCGTCTTCGAGCGAGATCTCGATGGCCGCGTGGTGGTCCTCGCCGCGTGCGCGGTAGTGGCGGCGCTCGGCGCTGCGCCGTTCGGCCGCACCGAAGAGCGAAGAGAAGAACTCGCTGAACTCGGCATGGTCGGCCGGGCCCTGGCCCGGGCCGCGATGGAATTCGAAACCCTCGTCCCAGCCCGGCGGCGGCTGGAAGCCCTCGCCGGGGCGGCCGCCGGCGTAGCGGCCCTGCGCGACCTGGTCGGCCAGCGCGTCGTAGGCGGCGCGCTTTTCCTTGTCGCGCAGCACGTCGTTGGCCTCGTTGATCTCGCGCATGCGCCGCTCGGTGTCGGGTTCCTTGCTGACGTCGGGGTGGTACTTGCGCGCGAGCTTGCGGTAGGCCTTGCGGACCTCGTCGTCCGACGCGCCGCGTTCGATGCCCAGTGCCTGGTAGTAGTCCTTGAATTCCATGGTGGTGAGGATGCGTGGTGCGGCCTTCAGGCCACCGCCGCTCCGCCATCCACATGTTGCAGGAGCGGCTTCACCCGCCATGTAGGACCGTTTCGCTCGAAACGCAAGGGTTGGGCATTGCCCATCACGCCGAGGTCGATAGCCACGCCGAGCAGCGCCGCCAGCACGTGCAGCGAGCCGCCATGCGCCACCACCAGCACCGGTGCCGGATGGGCCAGCGCGACTTCGAGCGCGGCCCGTTTGCGGGCGATGAACTGGGCCAGCGTCTCGCCGCCCTCGGGTTCGCAGGCCCAGTCCAGGTTGGCGGAGGAGGTGCCGATCAGCGCGCCGAAATTGCGCTCGCGCAGGCTTTCGAGCACCAGCGGCGCGATGCGCAGGCCGGCCGCGACCGTGTGGGCGGTGTCGAAGGCGCGCTTCGCATCGCTGCACACCACGCTCCTGATCGGTTCGCCGGCCAGCAGTTCGGCCGCGCGCGTGGCCTGCTGCAGGCCGAGCACGCTCAGCGGCGTGTTGACCGCCTGGAAGATCCGCCGCGCGTTGCCTTCGGTCTGTCCGTGACGCAGGAAGTAGAAGTGATCGCAGGCCGGCGCCAGCGGCACTGCGGCGGCCAGTTGCACCAGTTGATCCAGACCGTCGTTCATCGAGCTTCTTTCAATAGGCGAGTCGGAGGGGGGCGCCCACGCGCTGCGCCTCGATGTCGGCGCGGTGGAAGGGCAGCGGATGCCATTGCTTGGCGGCGAACAGCGGCAACTGGTCGTAGGCGCGCGACGATGCGGGGTCGCTGCTCTGGCCGTAGGTCAGTATGGCCTGTGCCACCGGCCCGCGCTGGTCGAAGCCCACCACCTGCATGTAGCTGCTGCCGTAGTTGATGTTGTAGCCCTTGGGATCGATCAGCGACTGGCCCTGGCTCTCCACCTTGTTGAGCACGCCCTCGAACTCGTCGCCGCCGTGGATCGCGACCTTCTGGCCGCGCACCGTGCGGGTCTGCACTTCGGCCAGCGGCACGTCGGCCGCGAAGCCGGCGGTGCGCACGATGGCGACCGCGTCGCCCAGCGCCTTGAAGACGGCCTCGCGCGTGGCCGGCGTGGCCATGTCGAGGCCGGCCGGTGTCGCGACCGGACGGGTCGGGTCGAAGGGCACGCGCCAGACCTTCGGCACGTCCTTGGCCTTGCGCCAGAACTCGCGGAACAGCGGCGCGCCCTTCGATGCGCCGTTGCTGGTGCGGTCCCAGGCGGCGAGCACGCGGCAGCCGAGCGCCTGGTCCGGCGTGAGCGCCGAGGCGCCGGCGTTGCAGGCCGCCACCAGGTCATCGGCGACCAGCATGCCGGCCAGGTTGCGGTCGCGGAAGATCACGCTCCGCAGCTCGGCCGCGCCCATCTTGTCGCCCCGCAGGCCGTCGTTGCCGGCCAGCCGGGCTTCGATTTCCATGATCCCGCTGCGCGTGCGCAGCCGCTGCGGCGTGCCGGTGAAGCCAACGAGCGGCGAGATGCCGGCGGGCGCTTCGATGTGCGGGTTGCTGAGCCAGAAGCTGTCGTTGCTGTTCTGCACCCAGTCCGGCGTCACGACGACCGGCATGCGCGCCGGAGCGGTCACGCCGGGCATCGCGGCTGCGGCGTCGCGGTTCCAGGCGCAGGCCGAGCGCGAGCCGTCGAGCACCGGCAGGCCGGCGGCGTTGAGCAGCGCGGCGGCACGGGGTGAGGGCGCGCAGGCCTTCAGCATTTCGGCCGACACGTCGGGCACTACCGAGAGATCGGCGTACATCGCATTGCCCTCGCGGTCGGCCGCGATGGTGTTGATCCACGGCATGCCCTGGTTGCCCATCGCGGCGCGCAGTTCGCCGACGTTGCGCGCCAGCGCCATCTGCATCCAGCTCTGGGCCGAGCGCACGTTCTGCGCGTTGGCGTCGCGGATCGCGTAGGCGGTGGTGGCGGTCCAGCCGAGGCCGGCGCGCGGCAGCGAGACGACCGGGCCCCATTCGGTGCCGTAGAAAGTCCTCGGCGGTGCCGGGCCGCCCACGGCGGGCAGGCTGACGTTCCTGGTCGTCATCTTCTTGCGCTGGCCGTCGACGATGTAGACCGTGGGGTCGGCCGGGTCGAGCTTGAGTTCATACAGCGTGAAGCGCTTGCCGGTGGAGACCGTGTGCGTCCAGGCCACGTCCTTGTTGAAGCCGATCGCGACCACCGGGCTCAGTCCGCCGGTGGCGCCCATCACGTCGAGCTGGCCGGGGATGGTGAGGTGCATCTCCCAGAAGCGGTTGGTGCCGGCCCACGGGAAATGCGGATTGCCCAGCACCAGGCCGCGGCCGTCGGGCGTGGCGTTGCGGCCGAAGGCCCAGCCGTTGGAGCCGAGCTCGCCGCCCTCGGGGTTCGCATTGAAGCTGTGGCGGCCGATCTCCGCGACCGCCTGCTGCAGCGCGACCGGCTCTGCGGCGTTCCGCGTTCCCGGCGCGGGCGGCGCTGCCGCGAGCACCGCGCCGGCCAGCGCGCCGATGCCGCCCTGGATCATCGACATCTCGGTGGTGCGCGACAGGTCGGCCAGCGACATCGGCCGTACCCAGGGCTTGTTGCGGCAGGCTTCGGGCAGGCCGTTCGGGCCCGCATCCTGCAGGTAGCGGTTGTAGCCGGCCACGTAGCCGCGCAGCGAGGCCTTGACGTCCTCGTTGTTGGCGGCGGCGGCACGCGCCAGCGCGGCGTCGTCCATGTGGGCGCGCACGAACAGGTCGATCTGCGTGTTCGGCAGCCGGCCCAGGCCGAGTTCGCCGGTGGCCTGCGCGCCCAGGAACTGCGCGCGCTCGCCGCGCACGGTGAGCAGATGCTCGGCGGTCTGGCACACGTTGTCCTGCGCATGCGCGTAGGCCACGCCGTAGGCGATGCCTTCGTAGTCCGGCGCAGTGATGTGCGCGATGCCGTAGGTGGTGCGTTCGATCGTCACGCTGCGCGAGCCCGGCGCAGGGTTGCTCGCGCAAGCCGCGAGCAAGGCGGCGAAGGCCAGGGCGATCGCGCTCGGTGCAAACCGGGAAGATGTCGTGTTTGTCATGGTCGAAGCCTTGCAGTGAAAACGAAGCTGTCGATTACAGGTTGCCGCTTGCAGGTGACGATTGCGTGATAACCCGGGTGAGCTGTCGCCGACGAGCCAGCGCTACAGCAGCCACTCGATCGGCAGGATCGAGAGGAAGTCGATCCACAGGCGCCGCATGGCGCCGGCGCCCGGCTCCGTCGTGTAGCGGGTTTCGCCCGCCGGGCCGCGGTCGATCCACTCCATGCCGCGTCCGTCGGCCGGCAGGCGCACCTCGTAGGCGAGCGTCGGAACGACATTGTCGATCTCAACGGCCAGCCGCTCGGCGAGCACGGGGCTGTCGATCACGACGCCCATCTCGGTATTGAGGTGCACCGAGCGCGGATCCAGATTGAGCGAGCCGACGAAGATGCGGCTGCGGTCCACCGCGAAGGTCTTGGCATGCAGGCTCGCGGCCGAACTTCCGCCTGGGTTCTGGCGCTTCTCCTCCTCCGGACGCGGCGGCGCAGCGGCGCTCGGCTTGAGCTCGTAGAGCACGGCACCGCCGACGAGCAGCTCTTTGCGGTAGCGGGCGTAGCCTGCATGGACCGCGCCCACGTCGGTCGCGGCCAACGAGTTGGTCAGGATGCGCACCTTCACGCCCTGTGCGGCGAGCGCGGCCAGCTCGCGCGTGCCGCCGGCGCCGGGCACGAAGTAGGGCGACACCAGGTCGAGCTCGCGCTTCGGCTCACCCATGGCCTCCTTGAGCAGGGGGAACATGAGCTGCTCTTCCTGCCCCGCCGCCGACTGCACCTTGGCGGGCACATCGCTCACCACGCGCGCATCGGCCCACTCGAAGGGCAGGCGGCGCTCGGCCACCTCGCGCATCAGCGGCGTCTGGCGCACGGCTTCGAGGTAACGCTGCGTCTCGGCTTGCCGCCGCAGCTGCGCCCACTGCTCGCGCAGCCGCGCTGCGGCATCCGCAGGCGCCGACGGCAGCAGGCTCGCGACCGGATAAGCAGCCTCGCTGTTCCAGTACAGGTCGAACTCGCGCGAGACCTCGCGCACCACCGGCCCGATCGCGATCACGTCCAGGTCCTGAAAGCCGAGCTGCAGATCGGCGCCGTAGTACTCGTCGCCCACGTTGCGCCCGCCGACGATCGCGACCTGGTTGTCCGCCGTGAAGGACTTGTTGTGCATGCGGCGGTTGACGCGCGAGAAGTCAAGCGCGAAGTCGCCGACCCGGAAGCCGCGATTCGCGAAGGGATTGAAGAGCCGGACCTCGATGTTCGGATGCGCATCGAGCGCGGCGAGGGTGGCGTCGAGTCCGCTGGTGTTGTTGTCGTCGAGCAAGAGGCGCACGCGAACGCCGCGCTCGGCCGCCTTGCTCGCGGCCTCGAACAGCAGCTGGCCGGTGGTGTCGCCGCGCCAGATGTAGTACTGCAGATCGAGGCTGCGCTCCGCGGCCTGGGCCAGCACCACGCGGGCCGCGAAAGCTTCCTGCGCGGCGACCAGCGGCAGGATGCCCGACTTGCCCGCATGCGTCGCCAGCTCCGGCGCGAGCGCCTGGCCGAGGCGGGTGCCGGCGGTGTCGGCGAGTGCCACCGACTCGCTGCGCTCGACACGGTCGGGCAGGCTGGCGCAGCCCGAGAGAGCCAGTCCCAGCGCGACGCAAGCGACAACGCGGGCGGCGCGCATCACAGCTTTGGAATGCGCAGCGTCTTGCTGATCATCAATGTGCCCGAGAGCGCGAACAGCAGCGTCAGCGGATGCAGGGCCCAGGGGCCGAGCATCCACACGCCGCCCCAGACCGCGTCGCCGATGCGGCCCTGCCAGGCGGCCCAGGCGAGCACGCCCACCAGCACCACGCTGGTCGGGATCGGCGTGCCCTCGAAGTACTTGACCTTGTCGGCGCCGGCCGAGAGCGCTTCGGCCGTGACGTTGTAGCGCGCCAGGCGGCTCACGCCGCAGCCGACGAAATAGATCAGGATCACGCAATCCCAGCCGCCGTCGAGCCCGGCGGCGAAGGCCAGCGCGGCGGGCGCCACGCCGAAGGAGATCACGTCGGCCAGCGAGTCGAGCTCGCGGCCGAGCGCCGATTGGGTTTGCCGCCAGCGCGCGATGCGGCCGTCGAAGACGTCGAACACGAAGGCGGCGGGCGCCAGCGCCGCGGCCCAGAGGAACTGCGCGAGCGACTGGCTCGCCACATAGGCCATCGAAAGGAACACGACGCCGACGCCGCAGGCCGCGTTGCCGAGCGTGAACACGTCGGCCAGGTGGAAGCCGCGGATCATCGAGAAATGCTTGCGGGCCCGTGCGACGACGGGTGGGGTGGTGGCCATGGCTGTTCTTTCGAAGGGAAAGCTGCGCTGCACCTTAGCGCAACTGCGGGGGGCTTTCTGTAGTCGCAATCCGATGCCGGGCCCCGCGTTCAGCCGGGCCGGGCGTGCGCACTCCGGCGTCATGTTCTTCCGCGATGTGGGCGAAGCGGCCGAGCAGTTGCGCCGCCGTCGCGGTGCCGGCGACGCGCTCGCGCAGCGCGGCCGGGTCGATGCCATTTGCCTGCAGCTCGCCGGCCATGCAGTCGATGTAGCCGCGCATGACCTCGGCATCGAATTCGGGATGGAACTGCACGCCCCAGGCGCGCAGCCTGACGCGGAAGGCCTGGTGAGGTTCGAAAGCGTTGCCTGCGAGCAGCACGGCGCCTTCGGGCAGCCGCAGCGCGCGTTGCCAATGCACCTCCTGCGCGTCGAAGCGCGCGGGCAGCCCCTGCAGCAACGGGTCGTCCTTTGCCGTGTCGGCCAGCGCGATCTCGACGGTGCCGATTTCCAGCCCGCCCGGGTGATTGCCGGCCTCGCCGCCCAGCGCATGCGCCAGCAACTGGTGGCCGAAACAGATGCCCAGGACCGGCGTGCCGTGGGCGACCAGTTGCGCCATCCAGGCGCCGGTGGCTTCGCTCCAGGGCTCGCGGTGCGAGACCATCGCATGCGAGCCGGTCACGATCGCGCCCGAGATCTGTTCGGGCGGCGGCAGCGTGTCGCCGCGGCGCGGATCGAGCACCATGATCGGCAGCCGGGTGGCGCCGAGGCCGGCCGCCACCCAGTGCTCGAAGTCGCCACGGGCCTCGCGCAGCGCGTCGAAGGTCTCGCCGAGCTTGATGATCGCGAGAGGTCGGGGGCAGGTGTCTTCCATCTCCCGGATCATGCCGCAGTCTCGAGCGCTTCGATGGCGGCCGCGGCGCGCTCGGCCACCCGCGCCACCACGTCCTGGCGCTGCGGCGCCTCGCGCCAGCGCAGGCGGGCGCTGCTTTCCCAGTCGGGGTGGCTGCGTGCCGGCTGCGCGGCGCGCACGAGCTCGGCCAGGGGGCGCTGGGCGGCTTCGGTACTGCCCGCGGCCGCGCCGGCGGCGATGCGGTCGACGGCCGCATGGCCGCGCTGCTCCAACGCGCGCAAAAGCTTGAGCTGCCAGCTTGCGATCACGAACAGCACGCGGTCTTCCACCGTGAGCTCGTGCACGTCGCGCAGCTTGTTGGCGAGCTTGCGGCCCAGCGGCCCCAGGCCTTGCGAGACCGCGCCGCCGATGGCGCCGCCGAGCGCTGCGCCCGCACCCAGCGAGAGGCCATGGAGCGCCAGGTCGGCCACCACGCCGACGGCGGCACCGACGGCCACGCCCTTGCCGAGCAGTACGCTGGCGTCCTTCAGCGCCTCGGGGTGGAAGAAGTCCATGGTCCAGCGGCCTTCGACCATCGGCAGCGGCGCCTCGTCGGCATCGCCCTCGCGGAAACCGTAGAGCGCGAGCAGGTCGTCCGCACATCGTTGCGCCTTGTCGAACACGTCTTTCTGCAGCGCGGCGATCAGGCGCTGGCGGCTGCTTTCGACGGCGAATTCGACGGCCGATACGCTGCGGCGCATCGCGGCCGCATCGACCAGCAGCTCGGCGACGCGCGTCGCCGCCGCCCGACGCCGCTGGGCGAACTCGGCTTCGAGATAAGCGGCCACGCCGTCGAGCTGTGCGCGCCGGTCGCGCAAGAGCGTCGCGAGGTCGCGGTAGAGCTCGCGCTCGGCGCCGACGAAGGGCGCGGCTGCATCGAAGCGCACCACCACGTGCAGGCCGTAGGCCGAGAGCAGTTCTTTCCAGGCGGCCTCGCGAGTCGCCGCATCGCGCACGAAGTTGAGCACCGGCAGCACCGGCCGCGCGCAAGCGTTGAGGAGCTCGATCTCGGCGCGGAACTTGGGCAGCACCGGCTCGCGCGCATCGATCACCAGGAAGGCGGCATCGACCTCCAGCAGTGCCCGCAGCACCTTGGCCTCCTGCTCGAAGACGCCGTGCGCCTCGGGTCCCTGGAGGAAGCGGCGCACGCGCTCGGGCGGCGTGAGGTCCTTGTCGTCGAAGGCGGCCAGATGTTCGCGCAGCGCGACCGCGTCTTCCAGGCCCGGCGTGTCGAGAAAGCGCACCGCGGCGCGGCCGCTCACCTGAAGCTCGACGGCTTCGACATGGCGCGTGGTGCCGGGCTGCTGCGACACCTCGCCGAAATTCACGCGCCGCGTCAGCGTGCGTAGCAGCGAGGTTTTGCCTGCGTTGGTATGGCCGACGACGGCGATGCGGATGGGCTCCGTCGTCGTCATGCCCATCCGCGCAACGCGGCCTCCGGTGCGTCGCTGGCGACGATGCCTTCCAGGCCGGCATCGGCCAGCCAGGCATGCCAGCGCTGAGGCGTCGCTTGCGCATCGCCGCCGAGCAGCCACAGCCGGCACTCGCTGCTGAGCGAGGCCACCTCGCGCAGGAAGCGCTCGGTGCCGCGGTCCGGGCTGGAAGCCGCGTTGCAGCCGACCAGCACGCGCCGCGGCCGTAGCCGGGCCAGTGTGTCGAGCAGTTCGCGCCGCGCGCTCGCGCTGCCGTCGATGCGCAACACTTGCGCGCCCGCCGCAGCGAGCGCGGCCGGCGGCCAGGGCAGCTCGTCCGGCAGTTCGAAGCCGATGGCCATCAGCGTGTCGGCGGTCTCGCCCGCGACCAGTCCGGTAGCAGCGCCATGCGGCAGGCGGCCAGGATCGGCATCCACGATCTGCCGCGGCGCCATCGCTTCGAAGCGCGCCAGCAGCCGGCGGTAGTAGGGCTGCGAAAGATCCGGCGCAAGCGCCTTCTTGCGCGCCTGCCAGACCAGCGCGCAGAGCAGCGCGAAGAAAAGGCGCGGTAGCAGCCCGTAGACCACGATGCAGCCGGTGAGCCACAGCGCCCAGGCGCGCTGGCCGGCCGCGGCGGCGAGCGGCGAAAGCACGGTCTGCGCGTCCGGCACCGGAAAGCCCAGCCAGGCCGGCGCCGCCCCGAGCAGCTGCACGCCGCGCACGAAGAAGGCCGGGTCGAGGATGGTCGTCTCCCAGCTCAGCGTGTAGTTGCGGAAGGCCAGCGCGAAGAGCAGGACGGCGAGCATCACCGCGAAGGAGAGCGACCAGATCGCGTGGCTCGCGAAGCCCAACGCCCAGGGCAGGAGACGCGCGCGCGCCAGGAGGCGCGTGGCCGCGCGCAGCAGGATCGGCGTTTGGCCGCGCTTGCCGCCGGCCACGCGGGCCGTGAGCGCCAGCCACAGCCAGCCGAAGGAGGCGTTGAAAGAGCCCAGCGGCACCAACAATCCGAAGAGCCACAGCAGCAGGGTCAAGAGGTGCAGGCCCAGCAGGCTGGCGAGCGCCACCACCACGTTGATGCTGCGCGCGCTGCCGTCGACCACGCTGCCGGCGAGCGTGAGGCCGCCCGCGACGATCAGCGCCACCAGCGCCAGCAGCACCCAGGGGGCCCAGGCGCGGGCGCGTTCCAGTTCGTTCAGCAGGCCGATGCGCTGCCCGAGCAGGCGTGCGCGTTCGATGATCCGGCCACAGCCGTCGGACCGTAGCGCCATGGCCTCGCGCACTGCCTGCGCGTCGTCGAGCGGGCCCGCCTCTTCGACCAGTTGCAAGGCCTCGGCGATCGTCGCATCCTGGAAATCAAAGCGCTGCGCTGCGGGGTTCAACGGCTTCCTTCAAAGAGAGCGCGAAATTATGCCCGGCGCCCCCCGGCCGCTCGCTCATGAAAAACGGGGCCGCGATGGCCCCGGATCCGCGCCGAAAGGACGCGGAAAAAGCAACGGTGTGTTTATCTCAGCGAAGGCCGAAGAAGGAGAGCACGGCGACCACGACCACGACCAGCCCAACGATGTAGATGATGGAATTCACGGCGAGGACTCCTCTTGTTGAAGACGATTCCAGGGTGACAGGCACAGGATTTCAAGCTGTAGTCGGCTGTCTTCGCGCACTGTAGGACTCGCCGGAAAGCCTTTGGCCTTCTTTTACTCGTCGTCACCATCTCCCAGGAAGCCGCCGCTCTGATGCGCCCACAGCCGCGCATAGAGCCCGCCCTGCGCCAGCAGCGTGCGGTGGTCGCCCTGTTCGACCACGCGGCCCTCGTCGAGCACGATCAGCCGGTCCATGGCCGCGATGGTCGAGAGCCGGTGCGCGATTGCGATCACGGTCTTGCCTTCCATCAGGCGGTACAGGCTGGCCTGGATCGCGGCCTCGACCTCGGAGTCGAGCGCGCTGGTGGCTTCGTCGAGCAGCAGGATCGGCGCGTCCTTCAGCATCACGCGCGCAATCGCGACGCGCTGGCGCTGGCCGCCCGACAGCTTGACGCCGCGCTCGCCCACGTGCGCCTCGTAGCCGCGGCGGCCGTTCGGGTCGCCCAGCGTCTGGATGAAGTCGTGCGCCTCGGCGCGTTCGGCCGCCACGCGGATCGCCTCCGCGCTCGCGTCGGGCCGGCCGTAGGCGATGTTGTCGGCCACCGAGCGGTGCATCAGCGAGGTGTCCTGCGTGACCATGCCGATGTGCGTGCGCAGCGAATCCTGCGTCACGTGCGCGATGTCCTGGCCGTCGATCAGGATGCGGCCGCTTTCGAGATCGTGGAAGCGCAGCAGCAGGTTCACCAGCGTCGACTTGCCGGCGCCCGAACGGCCGACCAGGCCGATCTTCTCGCCGGGCGCGACGTTGAGCGTGAGGTCGTCGATCACGCGGCGGCCGCCGTCGGCGTAGCGGAAGCTCGCATGATCGAAGCGCACTTCGCCACGTGGCACGGCAAGCACGGCGGCATCGGGCGCATCGAGCACGGTGCGCGGGCGCGACAGCGTCTTCATGCCGTCCTGCACCGTGCCGATGTTCTCGAACAGGCTGGTCATCTCCCACATGATCCAGTGCGACATGCCTTGCAGCCGCAGCGCCATCGCGGTCGCCGCGGCCACCGCGCCGACGCCGACCGCGCCCTGCGACCACAGCCAGAGGCCCGTGCCTGCCATGCCGGCAGTCAGGCCCATGCTGAGCGTGTGGTTGGCGATCTCGAAGGCGCTCACCAGCCGCATCTGGCCGTAGCCGGTGATCATGAATTCCTTCATCGCCGCGCGCGCGAAGCCGGCCTCGCGCTGGGTGTGCGAGAACAGCTTGACGGTGGCGATGTTGGTGTAGGCATCGGTCACGCGGCCGGTCATCATGGCGCGCGCATCGGCCTGCGCCTTGCCGATCTCGCCGAGCCGAGGCACGAAGAAGACGAGCATGGCGATGTAGAGCAGGAGCCAGATCACGAAGGGCAGCATCAGCTGCGGGTCGAGCACGGCCGCGAGCACGATCATGGTCGCGACGTAGACGCCCATGGCCACCAGCACGTCGGCCAGCACGAACACGGTCTCGCGCACCGCCAGCGCGGTCTGCATCACCTTGGCCGTGATGCGGCCCGCGAACTCGTCCTGGTAGAAGGCCATGCTCTGGCCCAGCATCAGGCGGTGGAAGTTCCAGCGCAGCCGCATCGGCAGGTTGACCGCCAGCGTCTGGTGCTTGACCACGGTCTGCAGCGCCACCACCGCGATGCTGGCGACCAGGGCCGCGCCCAGCCACATCAGCGTGTCGCCGCGCTCTTCCCACAGCCGGGCCGGCACCTGGCCGCCGAGCCAGTCGACGATGCGCCCGAGCATCGCGAACAGCAGCGCCTCGAAGGCCGACATCGCGGCCGTGAACAGCGCCATGGCGAGGATCTTGCCGCGCAGGCCTTCGGTGCAGGCCCAGAGAAAGGCGAAGAAGCCGAGTGGCGGCAGTGCGGGTTCGGCGGGGGGATAGGGATGGAGCAGTTTTTCGAAGTAGCGGAACAAGGCGGGCTGTCTCCAGTGAGGCGCCACTGTAACGGCGGGCAGGTGCTTGTGCATGCGCAAGGCCTATGGGTGTGCCATGGGTGCGGAGGCGGGCGGTGTGCCCTGCGCCGGCCGACGTCACCGGCCCTTCGGGCTTCCCTGAGCTGCTCGCGCCAGGCCAGAGCGAACGCCTATCGCCCCGACAAGCGCTCTCCCAGAAAGTCGATGAAGCTGCGCATCTTGGGCGCCATGTACTGGCGGCTGGTGTAGACGGCGAACAGCGTCACCGCCGGCGCGGTGTAGTCGGGCACCAGGCGCACCAGCCGTCCGGCAGCCAGGTCGTCATCGATGAGCCACTCGGGCAGAAAGGACATGCCCATCCCCGCGCGCACCGCATGCAGTGTGAGCGTGGTGTCGTCGGACTTCATCACCGGTTGCAGCCTAAGCGGCACCTGCCGCCCGCCCGGCCCCTTGAGCGCGAGCCCTTCGATATTGACGTAGCTCGGCACGATGGCGCCGAGCTTCGCCAGGTCGGCCGGCACGGCAGGTACGCCGGCGCGCGCGAGGTAGTCGGCCGCGGCGACCAGGTGGAACTGCAGGCGGCACAGCGGTCGCGCGATGAGCGCCGGCGAGGGCTCCTGCGTCGCGCGCAGGGCGAGGTCGTAGCCGTCGGCCGCGAGATCGACCTTGCGGTTCTCCAAGTGCATGTCGACCAGCACTTCCGGAAAGCGCTCGCGGTAATCGGCCAGCACGCGGGCAATGCGCGGCGTGGCGCACCACACGGGCGCGCTGACCTTGAGCTGGCCGCGCGGCGCCTCGTTCTTCTGGCCGATCGCGGCCTCGGCCGCATCGAGCAGGTCGAGCGCGCGCCGGCTCTGCTCGTACCAGGCCTGGCCCGCTTCGGTCAGGCTCAGATGCCGGCTCGAGCGATGCAGCAGGCGCGCGCCGAGCGACTTCTCGAGCTGCGCCACGTGCTTGCTGGCCATCGGCGCCGAGACGCCCAGGCGCTCGGCCGCGGCGACGAAGCTGCCCGATTCGACGACGTCGCGAAACACGCGCAGGCTGGTCAGCCGGTCCATGGTTGATTTCCTGCAGAGAAACGATTCGATGAATCCTAGCCTATCGATTTCTCGAAGGGAAATCTCTAGACTGGCAGTCATGACCACCCAAACCCTTCCCACCTATTTCATCTCCCACGGCGGCGGCCCCTGGCCGTGGATGAAGAAGGAAATGGGCGATGCCTATGCCCAGCTCGAAGCCGCGCTGGCCGACATGCCGCGCCAGATCGGCCGCCGGCCCGACGCCATCCTGATGATCTCGGCGCACTGGGAAGCGCCGGCGTTCACCGTGATGGGCAACCCCAAGCCGCCCATGATCTACGACTACGGCGGCTTCCCCGAGCACACCTACCACGTGCATTACGACGCGCCCGGTTCGCCCGAGCTCGCGCGGCGCGTGCAGGGGCTGATCGAGGCCGCCGGGCTGCCCGCGAGCCTGGATCCGGAACGCGGCTTCGACCACGGCATGTTCTCGCCGATGGCCGCGATCTATCCGAAGGCAGACGTGCCGGTGGTGCAGCTGTCGCTCAAGCGCGGCCTCGATCCGGCCGAGCACCTGGCGCTGGGCCGGGCGCTCGCGCCGCTGCGCAACGAGAACGTGCTGATCGTCGGCAGCGGCCTGAGCTATCACAACCTGCGCAACTTCGGTCCGCAGGCGCATGAGCCGTCGAAGGCCTTCGACGACTGGCTGGCCGCGACCGTGGATGCGGCGCCGGCGCAGCGGGCCGAGCGCCTGCTCGACTGGTCGCAGGCGCCCGCGGCTCGCATTGCGCATCCGCGCGAAGAGCACCTGATCCCGCTGATGGTCGCGGTCGGCGCCGCCGAGCAGGACACCGGCAAGCGCATCTACCACGAGGACGCCTTCATGGGCGGCATCGCGGTGTCGAGCTACCGCTTCGGTGCGGCGGCCGGCGACGCGGCTTGATCGACGCCGGCACAATGTGCCGGTGCCAGATCTCCACACTTTCGACCCCGTGGCCGATGCCCAGGCGCATCGGCTGATTGCCCGCACCGACGCGCTGTCCATTCATCACGATGCCTTGCACGACGGCCTGCGCGTGCGCTGGCGCCGCTTCGGCGACGGCCCGCCGCTGGTGCTGCTGCATGGCGGCCATGGCAGCTGGATGCACTGGCTGCGCAATATCGAGGCGCTGTCGGCCGCGCACACGCTGTGGCTGCCCGACATGCCGGGCTTCAACGACTCTGACACGCCGCCGCGGCCCGCGCCGGGCCAGGAGGCCTTGGGCCCCTCGCTCGATGCAATGGTCGCCACGCTCGACAGCCTGATCGGCGCGCAGACCGAGATCGACCTCGGTGGCTTCTCCTTCGGCGGCCTGGTTGCGGCGAAGTTCGCACTCCGGCGCGGCGGCATCCGGCGCCTGGCCCTGATGGGCAGCGGCGGGCACGGAACGATGCGTCGCATGACGGTCGACATGATCAACTGGCGCGCCGCCGAGGACCGCGAGGAAGAGCGCGCTGCGCTGTTGCACAACCTCGGCGCGCTGATGCTGCACGAGCCCTCGGCCATCGATGCGCTGGCCTTCGCCATCCATGACGTGTCCTGCCACGGCACGCGCTTTCGCAGCAAGGAAGTCTCGATGACGGGCGGGCTGCAGGCCGCGCTCGACGCGCTCGGCGGGCCGCAATTGCTGGTCTGGGGCGAACACGACGTGACGGCCGATTCGCGGCCGCTGGTTGCGCAGCTCACGGCCGGCCATCCTCAGCGCGAGGGCGCGGTGGTCGACGGCGCGGGCCACTGGGTGCAGTACGAGCGCGCGGCCGAGGTGAATGCGCTGCTGCTGCGCTTCTTTGCCTGAGTTACTGCTTCGTCAGCCCCAGCCTGCGAATGATGGCAGCGGTCGCGGCCAGGCCCGGCGGCTACAACTCGGCCTCGAGCAACAGCGCATCCGAACTCGCCATGCTGCAGTTGCTCGGCGAGCAGCGGAAGGTGGTCAACGCGCGCTACAAGGGCGACATGCAGGCCATGACCGATCTCCTGGGCGGGCAGATCCACATGATGTTCACCACCGGCACCCTGGCACCTGGCTTCGTGGGAAGGGCGCATCCGCGCCCTCGTCACGCTGCAGCCGCAGCGCAGTGCTTTGCTGCCCGAGGTGCCGACGGCGAGCGAGCTGGGCCTGGGCAAGCTCACTATCTCGCCGTGGGCCGGCTTCTTCGGGCCGCCGGGGCTGCCTGCAGCGATCACCGACAGGCTTTCGACCGAGCTGCAGAACACGCTGGCGCGGCCCGAAGTGCGCGAGCAGCTCGTGCAGCAGGGCTTCGAGGGCTACGGCATGAGCCCGGAGAAGTTCGCCGCTTTCTTTCGCACGCAGTACGACGCCTTCGGCGCGACGGTGAGGCAGCACAAGCTGAAGTTCGAGTAGCAGCTCAGCGGTCGATGCTGTGCGCGTGGCGCTGCCAGAAGGCGGCATCGGGAAAGCCGCCCGCACCGGCCGCCGCGTTGTCCGCCATGTGCTCGGGCCGGCTGGTGCCGGGGATGGTGCAGGTCACGGCCGGGTGGCTCAGCACGAACTTCAACAACAGCTGCGCCCAGCTCGCGCAGCCGATCTCGGCGGCCCAGGCGGGCAGGGGCTTGCCGCGCAGCCGGCGCATGAGGCTGCCGCCGCCGAAAGGCATGTTGGCGATGACCGCGACGCCGCGCTCGGCCGCGAGCGGCAGCAGGCGTTGTTCGGCCTCGCGCGCATCGAGCGAGTAGTTGATCTGCAGGAAGTCGAGCTTCTGCTCGCGCAGCACGGCCTCGACCTCGGCGTAAGCCGACGAGGTGTAGTGTGTGATGCCGAGATAGCGCACGCGGCCCTGCTCCTGCCAGCCGCGCAGCGTTTCGAGGTGGGTGCGCCAGTCGACCAGGTTATGCACCTGCATCAGGTCGATGTGTTCGGTGCGCAGGCGCTGGAAGGACTGCGCCATCTGCGCGATGCCGGCCTCGCGGCCGCTGGTCCAGACCTTGGTGGCGAGGAAGGCGTTGTCGCGATGCCCGGCCGCGGCCAGCAGCTCGCCCGTCACGGCCTCGGCGCGGCCGTACATAGGCGAGCTGTCGATCAGCTTGCCGCCGGCGGCGAACAGCGCATCGAGCACGCCGGGCAGGCGCTGGTGCTCGGCGCTGCCGGCGGCGACATCGAAGCCCATCCAGGTGCCGCAGCCGATGACGGGGAGGGCTTCCTGGGTGGAGGGGATGGGGCGGGTGGTCATGCCTCAGGCGAGCGTCAGCTCGACGTGCACGCGGCGCCCGATGGCGGTCGCGATGTTGACCAGCGCGTCGAGCGAAAAACGGGATACGCGGCCTCGCAGCAAGTCGTTCATGCGCGGCTGCGTGATGCCGCAGTGCGTGGCGGCTTGTGTTTGAGTCCAGCCATTTGCTTGCACGATGGCCGCGATTTTTTGCATCAGCTCTGCGCGCGTGCGGAGATTGGCTGCCTGCTCGGGCGTGTCGGCGATCGCATCCCAGACGCTGGCGTAAGTGGTGGTGCTCATTGGATAAACCTCCGCGCTGCGCGCTGCGGTATTCGCCTTGGGAACGGCCTGGCGGTTCATGCTTGCTCCTTGATGCATTGTTGAAAGCGGCGTCGTGCGGTTTCGATGTGCTGTCGCGACGTGGCCTGTGTTTTCTCTTGGAAGGCGTGCAGAACGATCACGGCGTCAGCCATCCGTGCGGTGTAGATGACGCGATAGGTGCCGGCGCTGTCCCAAACTCTGAGTTCTTCGACGCCCTTGCCGATCGCGGGCATGGGCTTGAGGTCATCAGGCTGCTGGCCACGCTGCACCTTGTCGAGTTGATAACCGGCATCTTGTTGGGCATCCGGCGGAAATTCCTTCAAGCATTTGAGAGCGTCGCCCAGAAAGCGGATCGGCTTCATGAGTATATTCAAATGGATATAGATCGATCAAGCGTGTCTTGAAGGCGCGCGGAGGGCAGGGGATTAAAAAATCCTGAGACGGCCCAAGAATACTGTATAAAAATACAGTTATTCGATCCATCATGGGCCTCCCTTCCTTCGACTCCTTTTCCTCTTCTGCGCGCCACAAGGTCTGGCGCGGGGACGAGCTGGGCCTGGCCGACGGGCAGGTCATCGGCACCGGCCATGCGGCGCTCGATGCGCAGCTGCCCGGCGGCGGCTGGCCGGTGGGGGCGATGACCGAGCTGCTGCAGTCCGCGCCCGAGGCGCATGCCTGGCAACTGCTGCTGCCTGCGCTGGCGCAGGCGGTGCAGGGCGGCACCGGCCCCGTGGTCTTGATCGGCGCACCGCAGGAGCCCTTTGGCCCCGCGCTGGCGGCGCGCGGCTTGCCGGTGGAGGCGCTGCTGTGGGTTCGTTGCGAGGCATCGGCGGCCAGGCTGTGGGCCTGCGAACAAGCCTTGCGCTGCGCCGACATGGCCGCCGTGCTGGCCTGGCTGCCGCAGGCGCGCGTGGGCGAGCTGCGGCGGCTGCAGCTCGCGGCGGCGCAGCACGACAGCCTGCTGTTCGTGTTCCGGCCCGAGACAGCGGCCCATTCGACCTCGCCGGCGCGGCTGCGCCTGCGGTTGGCGAGCTGCGAGGACGACAGCGCGCAAATCGACGTCCACATCCTCAAGCGCCGCGGCCCGCCGCTGGCTTCGCCCATCCGGTTGCCGGCGCGCAGCGAACGCATGACGGCGCTGCTCGCGGCCAGCCAGCTCAGGCGCAAGTTGCGGCGGCAGCAGGAGGGCGGGTTGCAGCCGATGGCGGAGGGCGCGACCGTGGTCCGCCTCGGCCTCCACCAGGAGAAAGGCCATGCACTGGATCGCATTGCGCTGGCCGCCTGAGCTCCTCTCCGATACCGCGCTGCCGTTGCCGCCCCTCGAGGCGCTCGGCTGGTGGGCCTTGCAGTTCACGCCGCGCGTCGCCTGGGTCGACGACGAGGCGCTGCTGCTCGAAGTCTCGGCCTGCGAGCGGCTCTGGGGCGGGCGCCTGGCGCTGATGCGCGAGCTGGCGCGAACCAATCCCGCGCCGGTGCCCGTGCAGCGGGCACAGGGCGCGACCAGCCTGATCGCGCTCGCACGGCTGCGCATGTTCGCGCGCGGCGAAGAGCCGCCGGGCGACTCGTCTTCCGACCTGCCGCTCGACACGCTGAGCGCGGCGCGCGATCACCTCGACGTGCTGGCGCACCTGGGTTGCCGCACCTGGGGCGACGTGGCGGCGCTGCCGCGCGGCGGGCTCACGCGCCGCTTCGGCAAGGAACTGCGCGAAGCGCTCGATGCCGCCTGGGGCCTGCGCCCCGAAAGCCATGCCTGGCTCACGCTGCCCGACGCGTTCGAGCAGAAGCTGGAGCTGCCCGCGCTGGCCGAAAGCGCGCCCGAACTCATGTGGTCGGCCAACCGCCTGCTCAGCGCGCTGCAGATCTGGCTCGCCGCGCGCCAGCGCGGCGCGGTGGCGCTCGAACTGCAATGGACGCTCGACCTCCGGCGCTTCAACGGCGTCGACCTGCCGCCGCACCAGCAGGTCACGGTGCGCACGGCCGAGCCCACGCAGGACATGGCGCACCTGCGGCGTCTTCTGGCCGAGCGGCTCGCGCTCACGACGCTGGCCGCGCCCGCCAGCTGGCTGCGCCTGCGCTCGATCGAGACCACGCCCTGGGCCGGCGCCAGCACGAGCTTTCTGCCGGAAGACAACCGCAAGGGCGACAAGCTGCACGAGCTGGTCGAGCGGCTCAGCGCGCGGCTGGGCGCGCAGCAGGTGCTGCGCGCGGTCGCACAGGCCGACCATCGGCCGGAACGCAAGCAGGTGTGGAAGCCCGCATTGCACAAGGCGCGCGCCGATGCGTCGCCTGTCTCGCAGCCGGATGCGCTCTATCCATCGTGGCTGTTGCGCGAGCCCCTGCGGCTGGACATGGAGGGCGAGCGCCCGTGCTACCAGGGCCGCCTGCGCAAGCTGGTCGGGCCGCAGCGGGTGGAGGCCGGCTGGTGGGGCGAGGGCCAGCCCGTGGTGCGCGATTACTACATCGCGGAAAGCCCGAAGGCCGGCCTGGTGTGGATCTATCGCGAGCGGCCTTCGTCCTGCTTCACTTCCGAGGCGCCGCGCTGGTACCTGCAGGGCATGTATGCCTGAACTCAGCGACAAGCAGATCCAGAAGCGCGCACGGGCCTCGGCCACGGTGCATGCGCTGCCGTGGCGGTCGCAGCCCGAGCCGCTGCAGGCGCCGAGCCTGCCTTCTTATGCCGAACTGCACTGCATCACGAACTTCAGCTTCCAGCGTGGCGCATCGCACCCCGAAGAGCTGGTGCAGCGTGCCTACGACCTCGGCTACGAGGCGCTCGCGATCACCGACGAATGCTCGGTGGCCGGCGTGGTGCGCGCGCACGAGGGGCTCAGGGAATACCTCGAAACGCTGGCCCCCACGGAACGACATCCGTTCCGGCTGCTGTTCGGCAGCGAGTTCGCGTTCGAGCGCTTCAAGCTGGTGACGATCGCGCACGACCTCGAAGGCTGGGGCAATCTCTGCGAGTTCATCACCGCGGCGCGCACCACGGCGCCCAAGGGCAGCTACCGCGTGAGCTGGGCGCAAAGCGACGTGGCCTCGCTGCGCGATTGCGAAATTCTTTTCGTGCCGCTGCGCACGCCGGGCGCCATGCCCGATGTTGCAGCGCTCTGCGCCGATGTGGCTGAGGCCGCGCGTCTTTTCGAGGGGCATCTCTGGATTGCGGTCGAGTTGCAGAACGAGCTCGACGACGACCTCTGGCTCGCCGCCTTGCAGCAGGCGAGTGCGCAAACCGGCGTGCCGCTGGTGGCGGCCGGCGACGTGCACATGCACGTGCGTTCGCGCAAGCCGCTGCAGGACGTGATCACCGCCGTGCGCGAAGGCAGGCCGGTGGCCGAGTGCGGCTTTGCGCTGCAGTCCAATGCCGAGCGGCATCTGCGTTCGCGCCTGCGCCTGGCCGAGCTCTATCCGGCCGAGCTGCTCGCCAACACGCTCGAAGTCGCGCGGCGCTGCCGCTTCGATCTCGACGTGATCCGCGAGCACTACAAGTACCCGCTCGAGAGCGTAGCGAGCGGCGAGACGCCGGCCGAGACGCTGGTGCGCAAGACCTGGGAGGGCGCGCGAGTGAAATATCCCGCGGGCATTCCGCAGAAGGTGCGAGCGCAGGTCCAGCACGAGCTCGACCTGATCGTCGAACTTCACTACGAGATGTTCTTCCTCACCGTCGAAGACATCGTGCATTTCGCACGCTCCAAAGACATCCTGTGCCAGGGCCGCGGCTCATCCGCCAACTCGGCCGTCTGCTACTGCCTCGGCATCACCGCCATCGACCCCGATACCGGCCACCTGCTGTTCGAGCGCTTTTTGAGCCGCGAGCGCCGCGAGCCGCCCGACATCGACGTCGACTTCGAGCACCAGCGGCGCGAGGAGGTGATCCAGTACATCTACCAGAAATACGGCCGCGACCGCGCCGCCATCGCCGCGGTCGTGATCTGCTACCGCTCGCGCAGCGCGTTGCGCGACGTGGGCAAGGCGCTGGGCATCGATGCGCGTCTCGTCGACGAGTTCGCCAAGGACCACTACTGGTTCGACCACGTCGTGCTCGACCAGCGCCTCGAAGAAGCGATGCAGCGCGTGAACCTGCGGGAAGACATGCGGAAGCTGTACCAGTGGATCGAGCTCACGCAGCAGCTCAAGGGCTTTCCGCGCCACCTGAGCCAGCACGTGGGCGGCTTCGTGCTCACGCAGACCAAGCTCACGCGCCTGGTGCCGGTCGAGAACGCGTCGATGAAGGACCGCTCCGTCATCCAGTGGGAAAAGGACGATCTCGAGGCCATGGGCATGCTCAAGGTCGACGTGCTGGCGCTCGGCATGCTGAGCGCGATCCGGCGCGCGCTGGCCATGGTCAACGGCTGGCGCAAGACGGCGCTGCAAATGCACCAGATACCGAACGACGACGAGGCCGTGTTCGACATGATCTGCGATGCCGACACCATCGGCGTGTTCCAGATCGAGAGCCGGGCGCAGATGTCGATGCTGCCGCGCCTCAAGCCGAGAACTTATGAAGACCTGGTGATCGAAGTTGCGATCGTGCGGCCGGGGCCGATTCAGGGCGGCATGGTGCACCCGTACCTGAAGAACCGCGAGAAGGTGCGCAAAGGCATTCCCATCGAATACGCGAAGGAAGCTTTGCGCCCTGCGCTCGAGCGCACGCTGGGCGTGCCGATCTTCCAGGAGCAGGTGATGCAGATCGCGATCATCGCCGCCGGCTTCACGCCCGACGAGGCCGATCGCCTGCGTCGCGCGATGGCGGCCTGGAAGCGCAAGGGCGGCATCGACAAGTTCCACGACAAGCTGGTGGAGGGCATGGTCGACAGAGAGTACGACCGCGCCTTTGCCGAAGCCATCTACCAGCAGGTGCTGGGTTTCGGCGACTACGGCTTCCCCGAAAGTCATGCCGCGAGCTTCGCGCTGCTGGTGATCGTGAGCAGCTGGCTCAAGCTGCACGAGCCCGCCTGCTTCCTGGCCGCGCTGCTCGACTCGCAGCCCATGGGTTTCTACTCGCCCTCGCAGCTGGTGCAGGATGCGCGGCGTCATGGCGTCGAGGTGCGGCCGGTGGATGTGACGGCGAGCGAATGGGATTGCACCCTGGAGTCGCCGGCAGAGGTGCCACCTGCCGTCAACCCGCGCTTCGCCACCCGCCTCGGCAACCTGAGCCAACCTGCCGTGCGCCTCGGCCTGCGCCGCATCGCCAGCCTCAGCGAGGCCGGCGCGAAGCGCATTCTCGAAGCCCGCGCCCAGGCCGCCTTCACCAGCACCGAAGACCTGGCCCTGCGCGCCGAACTCGACGCCAAGGACATGGCGGCGCTCGCAGCGGCCGATGCATTGATCACGCTCTCGGGCCACCGCCGCCAGCAGGTGTGGGATGCCACCGCGCAGCGCCGTGCGCCGGCGCTGCTCAAGGGCGTGCCCATCCACGAAGCGGCCCTGCAACTGCCCCTCGCGCCCGAGGGCGAGGAGATCGTGGGCGACTACGCCTCGCTGGGCTTCACGCTGCGCCGCCATCCCCTGGCGCTGCTGCGCCCGCGGCTCGCGCGCATGAGGCTATCGAGCGCCGAACAGCTGCGCGAGGTGCCGAGCGGCCAGACCGTGCGCGCCTGCGGCATCGTGATGGGACGCCAGCGCCCGCAGACCGCCAAGGACACCATCTTCGTCACGCTCGAAGACGAGACCGGCAACGTCAACGTGATCGTCTGGAGCCACGTGGTCGAGGCCTGGCGCGAGCCGCTGCTCAAGTCGCACCTGCTCGCGGTGCAGGGCACCTGGCAGCGCGACGTGGACAGCGGCGGCGAGGTGCGCCACCTGGTGGCCACCGGCTTCAAGGACCTCACGCCGCTGCTCGGCCGGCTGGCCAAGAGCAACAAGAGCCGCGATTTCCACTGACAATCGTTCAACGGCCACTGCGGCCAGCAGCGCCGCCCGGAGGTAGTTCTCATGTCTCTTCTTGTCGTTGGCCTCATCCTGTTCCTTGGCATTCATTCGGTGTCGATCGTCGCGCCCGCCTGGCGCGGTGCACAGATCGAACGGCGCGGCGAGCGGGTTTGGAAAGGCATGTACGCCCTGGCCTCGCTCGCCGGCCTGGTGTTGCTTATCTATGGTTATGGCCTGGCTCGCCAGACGCCGGTGGTGCTTTACACGCCGCCGCCCGCGCTGCGGCATGTCGCGCTGCTGTTGATGCTGCCGGTGTTTCCACTGCTGTTCGCGGCCTACCTGCCCGGGCGCATCCAGCGAACGGTCAAGCACCCCATGCTGCTTGCCGTGGCGCTCTGGGCAACGGCGCACCTGCTGGGCAATGGCACGCTGGCCGACGTGTTGCTGTTCGGGGCTTTCCTCGTCTGGGCAGTGGCCGACTGGATCTCCGTCCAACGCCGCGCTGTGCCACACAGCGTGCCTGGCGCTCCGCCGGGTGCTCTGAACGACATCATGGCGCTCGCGGGTGGCTTGGTGGTGTATGCCGGCTTCCTGTTTGGGGCACACCGTTGGCTGACTGGGGTGTCGCTGCTCGCTTAGTCGGCAGAACTACTTCTTCGGCGCGTCCAGCTTCGCCTTCGCCGGGCCGGCCTCCGCGACATCCGCCCATGCCTTGGCATCGAAGCGGAACTCGGCGACGGCGCAGGTGGGCATGTCGATGATCTCGCTCGACAGCCGGTGCGCGAGCTCGGTGAACTCGGGGTTGTGGCCGAAGAGCATCACGCGGTCCAGCTTGTCGTCGAGCGCGCAAATGACGGCCAGCAGGTCGTCCGGGCTGCTGGCGTAGAGCCGCTCATCGACGACGATGTTCTTGCGTGGGTAGCCGATCTCGTCGGCGATGAGTTGCGCCGTCGTCAGCGCCCGCAGCGCCGGGCTCGACACGAGCAGATCGGGTTTCACCCCGCGCTGGGTCAGGCGCTTGCCCATCCTGGGCGCATCATCGCGGCCGCGATCGTTCAATGGCCGCTCCCGATCGGGCAAGGACGGATCGTCGCGACTCGACTTGGCATGCCGCACCAGAAACAAGGTTTTCATGGTCAGCCTTTTCGCCGATGCACTCGGCATGGTGAGGAATATTGTCGGCTGTTGCCTGAGGTGGTGGAAAATTGGATTCCGCCTCCTCGAGCTACCTGGAGTTCCGCCATGGTTGTGCCGTCGCTCTCACATCGCGAACGCGGATTGCTGATCCTGTTCGCCTTGCTGTGGGTGACCGCCATCATTGGGCCCGCGCTGCCGACGCCCGAAATGGCCGCTGCGGCCTTTGCCGACAACCGTGCCTGGCACGGGCTCCCGAACGCGATGGACGTGCTGAGCAATCTGCCCTTTGCGGCGATCGGCATCTGGGGCCTGCTCCGGCTGCGCCGGCTGGACCGGGCTCACAAAGACGCTCAGGACGCCGTGCCGGGCCCGCAGCCCCCGAACCAGCTCCCCGACAACGCGCTCGATTGCGCCTGGATGTTCTTCGCGGGACTGGTCCTCACCGCCGCGGGCTCGGCCTTCTATCACGTGCAGCCCGACGGTCTGCGGCTGGCCGCAGACCGTGCCGGCATGGCGGTCGCGTTCGCCGGCATCCTGGGTGTTGCGGTCTGCGACAGGGTGAGTGCGCGCGCCGGCTGGCCGGCGGCTTGGTTCGCGCTGGCCGGGGGGCTGCTGGCAGTGGGCGTCCATCACGAAACCGGGAACGTGCTGCCGTGGGCACTGGTCCAGTACGGCGGCATGGCGCTGGTCCTGACGCTGGCGCTCGCCAAGCCGGTGAGCGGCGCCATCGGGGTCAAGCTGGGCTGGGTGATCTTCTTCTACGGCCTGGCCAAGCTGTTCGAGTTGTCGGACCACGCGATCTACGAGGCGACGCAGCAGCTGCTATCGGGCCACACCCTCAAGCATCTGACGGCGGCGCTCGCGGCCCTGCCCGTGCTGCACGCCCTGGGAAGGCAGACCCTGCGAAACCCTGGAGGCGAAGCGATCGTCACTTCGTAGCTGCCCCGCTTGCGCCGGGCCGGTCAATCCCGTACGCTGGGTCGGCAGAGGCAACACGCGATCCCAACCAGCCGTCCGGCGCGCCTACCGGGCGGGAGGAGACCACCCATGCCAAGCCGATCGAACGGCCTCGCGGCCGAAATGGAGACGGTGCGCACACTGGCGCTCGTCGGGGCCTCGGCCTCGGGCAAGACCACCCTGGCCGAGGCCCTGCTTTACAAGGCGGGCGCCATCGGCGCGCCGGGCAGCGTCGAGCGGGGCAGCACCGTCAGCGACCACGATCCGATCGAGCGGCGCATGCAGCATTCGCTCAACGCATCGGTGATGCACCTGACGCATGCCGGCACGCGCATCCACTTCATCGACACGCCCGGCGGGCCCGACTTCCTCGGCCAGAGCCTGCCGGCGCTGGAGGCGGTCGAAACGGCGGCGGTGGTCATCAATGCCGCCACCGGCATCGAGCCGATGGCCGTGCGCATGATGGAGTACGCAGCCTCGCGCCACCTCGCCCGCATGATCATCGTCAACAAGATCGACTCGCAGGGCATCTCGCTGGCGGGCCTGCTGGCCGACATCCAGGCCACCTTCGGCCGCGAATGCCTGCCGCTGAACCTGCCCGACGGGGTCGGCAAGCAGGTGGTGGACTGCTTCTTCAACCGCTTCGGGCAGTCCGACTTCGGCCCCGTCGAAGCGGCGCACCGCGCGCTGGTGGAGCAGGTGGTCGAGGTCGACGCGGCCTTCGTCGACCGCTATCTCGAAGAGGGCGACGTGGATCCGGCCGAGCTGCACGCGCCGCTCGAGCAGGCGCTGCGCGAAGGCCACCTGATCCCGGTGTGCTTCGTCTCGTCGCGCAGCGGCGCCGGCGTGGCCGAGCTGCTGGACGTGATCGTCAAGCTCCTGCCCGACCCGACTGAGGCCAACCCGCCGAACTTCATCGTCGGCGAGGGTGCCGAGGCCAAGCCCATGGAGGCCAGGCCCGACCCTTCGCTGCACGTGCTGGCGCACGTGTTCAAGGTCACGGTCGACCCCTATGTCGGCAAGATGGGCATTTTCCGCGTGCACCAGGGCACGCTCACGCGCGACAGCCAGCTCTACATCGGCGACGGGCGCAAGCCCTTCAAGGTGGGCCACCTGTTCTTGCTGCAGGGCAAGGACCATGTGGAGGTGTCGCGCGTGCTGCCGGGCGACATCGCGGCCGTGGCCAAGGTCGACGAGATCCATTTCGACGCCGTGCTGCACGACGCGGCCGAGGACGACCGGGTTCACCTCGCGCCGCTGGAATTCCCGATCCCGGTGCACGGGCTGGCGATCGAGCCCAAGCGGCATGGCGACGAGCAGCGCATGTGGGAGATCCTCGGCAAGCTGGTCGACGAGGATCCCTGCCTGCGGCTGGAGCATGTGGTGGTCACCAACGAGACCATCGTCTACGGCCTGGGCGAGCTGCACCTGCGCGTGCTGCTCGAGCGGCTGCGCGAGGTCTACCGCTTCGAGGTCAACACGCGGCCGCCGCGCATCGCCTACCGCGAGACCGTGACGGTGCCGGCCGAGGGCCACCACCGCCACAAGAAGCAGACCGGCGGCGCCGGCCAGTTCGGCGAGGTGTTCCTGCGCATCGAGCCGCTGCCGCGCGGTTCCGGCTTCGAGTTCGCCGACGAGGTGCGGGGCGGAACCATTCCGAGCCAGTTCATCCCCGCGGTCGAGAAGGGCGTGCGCGAGGTGCTCGAACGCGGCGCGATCGCCGGCTACCCGGTGGTCGACGTGCGCGTGGTGGTCTACGACGGCAAGCACCACAGCGTCGACAGCAAGGACATCGCCTTCGCCACCGCCGGCCGCAAGGCCTTCATCGCGGCCATCCAGGCGGCGCGCGCGATCGTGCTGGAGCCGGTGGTGCAGATCGACATCGCCGCGCCGGACACGGCGATCGGCGACGTCACGGGCGACCTGTCGGGGCGGCGCGGCCTGGTCACGGGCACCTCCAACGGCTCGGCGGGCACGGTGCTGATCCGGGGGCAGGTGCCGCTGTCGGAGCTGTCGGGCTACCAGTCGCGGCTCAATGCGCTGACCGGCGGGCAGGGGCGCTACACCATCGAGCTCTCGCACTACGAGGCGGTGCCGCCGGCGCTGCAGCAGACGCTGATGGGACAGCACCGGGTGCGCGACGAGGAGTGAGGCGGGGTCGCCTGCGGTGGCTCATACCGCCGCATGGCCTCCGGTCGCGGCGGGCGTGGCTGCATCGAGAACCGGCGGATGCGTCACGATCGATTTCAACTCGGGCACGGGCTTCGCGAGGCGAGCGAGATCCGGTTGCGGCCGCTGCGTCTCGGGCATGCGCGCGAAAGCGGCTTCCATCGCATGCGCCACCGACAGCAGTTCGGCATCGCCGCGGAAGCGGCCGATGAGTTGAAGGCCGAAGGGCATGCCGCCCGCGTCCACACCGCAGGGCAGCGCGAGCGCGGGGTTGGTGGCCAGCGTTACGACGTAGGTCAGGCCCAGCCAGTGGTAGTAGTTGCGCAGCGGCTGGCCGTTGATCTGATCGAGGTAGGGCAGCGTCCAGGCGAAGGGCGACACCGGCGTGGTCGGCGACAGGATGAGGTCGAAGTCTTCGTAGAGTGCCTGGAACGAACGGAAGATGCGCGTCTGCTCCAGGTGCGCCCAGGTGGCGTCTGCCATCGTCATGTTCGCGCCCATCTCGTAGTTGGCGCGCACGTTGGGCCCGAGCGAGCCCGGGTCGGTTTCGTAGGCCTCGCGGAATGCCGCGACGAAACTTGCTGCACGGACCACGTCGAAACAGCGGTCGGCTTCGCCCATGTCGGGCCGCACCGCGTCGACGCTTCGGAACAGGTGGCGGATCGTTGCGATGCGCTGGCGGAACAGCGTGCGGATGCCGTCGTCCACCGGGCAGACGCCGAAGTCTTCGGTGTAGCCGACGCGCAGCGAAGCCAGGTCCGCGGGCGCAAGCTGCGTGAACGTGCGGCCGTCCACTGCATAGGTGAGCGGGTCGCAGGCATGCTGTCCGACCTGGGCGCCGAACTGCAGACAGGTGTCGGCCACGGTACGCCCCATCGGCCCGATCACCGAGATCGGCGTCCAGCCGAGCTGCCTGCGTTCCACCGGCACCAGCCCCGGCGAGGGACGGAAGCCGACCACCCCGCACAGTGCCGCGGGAATGCGCAGCGACCCGCCGGTGTCAGAGCCGGTTGCCAGCGGCAGCATGCCGGTGGCGAGCGCAGCGGCCGAGCCGCCCGACGAACCGCCCGCATTGCGCATCGGATCGAAGGGATTGCCGGTGGCGCCCCAGACCGGGTTGCGCGTGTTGGCGCCGGCGCCCATTTCCGGCACGTTGGTCTTGCCGACCACGATGGCACCCGCGGCGCGCAAGCGCGCGACGAGCGCGTGGTCGCGCGCGGGCACCTGGCCGCGGAAGCGCGGCGAGCCGTAGGTGGTCAGCAGGCCGACGGTGTCTTCCAGGTCCTTGATGCCGATGGGCAGGCCGTGCAGGCTGCCGAGCGCTTCGCCGCGCAGCACCTGTGCCTCGGCGCGCCGGGCTTCTTCGCGCGCCCGTTCGATGCAGGTGGCGGTGAGCGCGTTGACCGCCGGGTTCAGCGCCTCGATGCGCGCGATGCTGGACTCCAGCACCTCGACGGGCGAGACCTCGCGGCTGCCGATCATGCGGCGCAGTTCGACGGCGGACTGGTCTGGAAGGGTGTTGCCGGATGACATGGATGTGCGAGGCCCAAAGGGAAAAAGGTCAGTCGGGTTTGATCTGCGATTGTTCCGCGATCTTGCGCAGCCGGGCGATGTCCTTGCCGACCATGCCGCTCCAGTCCTTGATGGGCGCATAGGCGGGCTCGAAGCCCACGCCCTTGAGCTTTTCGCGCATCTCGGCGTCCTCCATGGAGGCGGCCAGGGCCTGCTCGAGCTTCTGCTTGACCTCCGGCGGCAAGCCGCGCGGCGCGACCAGCACGATCCAGGAGCTCATCTGGTAGCCGGGGTAGCCGCTCTCGGCCACGGTCGGCACATCGGGCAGCAGTGTCGAGCGTGCAGCGGTGGTGACCGCCAGGGGCTTGATCTTGCCGGTCTTGATGTGCGGCACCGCGGCCACCACGCTGTCGAAGGCCAGCGGGATCTGTCCGCCGACCAGGTCGGTCATCGCCGGCGCACTGCCGCGGTAGGGCACGTGCGTGAGCTTGACGCCGGCCGCCGACTTGAACATCTCTCCGGCGAAGTGGGACACGGTGCCGTTGCCGAAGGAGCCGTACATGTACTTGTCGGGCTCGGCCTTGGCGGCTGCAACGAGCTGTTGCACGCTGCTCGCCTGCACCGTCGGATGGGCCACCAGGACTAGCGCCAGGTTGGCCACCATGCCCAGCGGCTCGAAGGCCTTGATCGGGTCGTAGGACAGCTTGGGCTGGATGGCCGGGTTGAGGGTGTAGGTGGAATTGGAGCTCAAGAGCAGCGTGTAGCCGTCGGGTTTGGCATTCGCCACGAACTGCGCGCCGATGGCGGTGCCCGCGCCGGGCTTGTTGTCGACGATCACCGGCTGCCCGAGCCGGGCTTCGAGCTGCCGCGACAGCAGGCGCCCCATCACGTCGCCGGCGCCGCCCGGCGGGAACGGCACGATGATCTGCACCGGTTTTTCCGGATAGCCGGCGGCATAGGCGGACAGCGTGGTCGCGAGGGATGCGCAGGCCCATGCTGCAGCATGAAGAAGGGCGCTGATGCGAAGTTGCATGGAAGTCCTTTCGGTGATGATTCGAAAATTCTCTTTAACGAGAATTCTCATATCCGAGCAAAGCCGAAAACCTGCATGAATCGTGCCAGTAGAAACCTCTGCGGCGTCGGAGTCAACGCAGTCGCCCCGGCCGGAATGCAAGGGGATCCACGCCGTGGGCGAGCAGGTGCGCCGGCGGCGCCTCGTGGTGCAGCAAGGCTGCTGCAAGCTCCGACGCGCCCGCCGCCGTCTGGATGCCATAGCCGCCCTGGCCGGCAAGCCAGAAGAATCCTTCGCAGCTCTCTTCCCAGCCGAGCACGAAGTCGCCGTCCGGCACGAAGGAACGCAGTCCGGCCCACGCATGGCTCGGGCGACGGATCGACAAGGTGGTGGCGTTCTCGATGTGGTGGATGCCCAGGGCCACGTCCAGTTCCTCGGGCACCACGTCGTGCGGCACGACCGGGTCGGCATTGGCCGGGGAACCCAGCAGCTGGCCGGCATCCGGCTTGAAGTAGAAGCTTTCGTCGATGCCGACGACCGCCGGCCATGCCGTGCAGTCGAGGCCCTCGGGTGCCGCGAAGGTGAAGGCGCTGCGCCGCCGCGGTTCGAGCCCGACGCGCGCGGCCTTGCACAGCTCCGCGATCTGGTCGGCCCACGCACCTGCGGCGTTGACCAGGGTACGCGCTTGCACCTGCTGGCCGTCGGCCAGGCTCAGCTGCCAGAAGCCCTCGGTACGCACCGCCGCCGCGAGCTCCGCGTTGCAGCGCAGCGTGCCGCCGCGGGCCCGCATGCCCTTGAGGTAGCCCTGATGGAGTGCATGGACGTCGATGTCCTGTGCATCCTGCTCGAAGATGGCCGCATGCACGCGATCGGCGCGCAGCACCGGCACCATGGAAACGGCCTCCTCGCCGGTGACGAGGCGGACGTTCGCAGCGTTGCGCGACAGCGCCTCGAAAGTCGCCTGCAGCTCCTGCAACTGGGCCTCGCTGGCGATGTAGAGCGCGCCGCGCGGCGTGAGCAGCGGATGCGCGGCGAAGCCTTCGGGCGGTTGCTCGTAGAACGCGCGGCTCGCGCGCGTCAGCGCCCGGATGGCCGGCGTGCCGTAGCTTTCCATGAACATCGCGGCGGAGCGGCCGGTCGAGTGATAGCCGGGCTGGGACTCGCGCTCCAGCACGATCACGCTGGAGCGCCCGGCCAAATGGAATGCGAGCGATGCGCCGGCGATGCCGGCGCCGATCACTGCGAAGTCGAAGGAAGGCGGCGTGCTCATGGAATCTGAATTCTCATTTACGAGAATTATCGTTCCGGGGCACAGGTACGGTCAAGCCGCACCCCGTGCGCCATAATGCGCCGCCCCATGGTCCGTCCCTTGCGTCCTCCGCCCACGCCGCCCGCGAAGAAATCGCGCCGCACCAGATCGGCCGCCGCGCCCGTCGAATCGATAGGACGCGACGTCATGGGCGAGCGGCTGCGTTCGATCCGCAAGGCCGCCAAGCTCACGCTGAAGGAGTTGTCCGCTCGTTCGGGCGTGGCCTTGTCCACGCTGTCGAAGATGGAGCTCGGGCAGATCTCCATCAGCTACGAGAAATTCGCTGCTGTCGCGCGGGCGCTGAACGTCGATATCTCGCGCCTGTTCGATCCGGCCGCGCGCCGCACGGGCAAGGCGGCGCCGACCTTCGTTCATTCGGCGCTCGACAGTTCGCCGAGCTATGCCAGCGACCAGTACGAATACCGGATGCTGTGCACCGACTATCCGGCGAAGACCATGGAGCCGATGCACGGCCGCATCCTGGCGCGCCACGAAAACGAGTTCGCCGATTTCATCCGGCATCCCGGCCACGAGTTCTGCATGGTCTTGTCCGGCGCCGTGCGCATCCGCTTCGAGACCGGCGAGTCGGTGCTGGTGCGGCGCAACGAGTCGGTCTACTTCGACAGCAGCGTGGGGCATGTCTATCTCTCGGTCGGGAAGACGCAGGCGCAGGTGGTGGTGGTCATGTCCGGGTCTGCGGGCCAGCGCCCGTAGCCGCGCCCGCACTCGCCTCGGCCGCTGCTTTTCGCTAACCTTGCGCGATGACAGCAGCACTCACCTCGCAGGGCATCGACGTCGACGCACCCATCGGGCCGCCGCCGCCCGCGCCCGATCTGCCGATCCCGCCAACGCCCGCGCAACCGCCACCGCCGCCGCCGGAGGGCGACCCGCCGGCGGTTGATCCGCCGATGACCGAGCCAGGCGCGCCGCCGCCGGTGGCCGATCCGCCGCCCGGCGCGGCGGCGCTGGGGCGCCTGCATGCGCGCCGCCTGCGCGAGGTCTATCGCTCGGCCGGCTGGCCTTGCTGCGACGCCATCGAGGTCGACCTGCTGGCCGCCGGCCTGCTGGAACGCGTGCGCTCGGCGCCGGGCCACGAAACGCTGCGTGTCACCGATGCCGGCATCGCGCACATTGCGCGCACGCTGGTCGTCAACCGCGCGGTGCTCTCCAAGCACGAGGCGCTGGTCGAGCAGGTCGCGCGCGAGATGACGCGCGCCGGCCGCGTGGCCTGGCGGGCCTTAAGTTTGCGGGCGCGGCTGCCGGCGGTGAACGAGGGCGACAAGCCGCGCTGGTGCATCGCGCGGCCGGACGTCTTCTCGATCCGCAACACCAGCGTCGAGGCCTATGCGCAACCGATCGTCCACGAAGTCAAGGTCAATCGCGCCGACCTGCTGAGCGACCTGCGCAGGCCCGACAAGCGCGCTGCCTACCTCGACCTCGGCGGCGAGTGCTGGTACGTGCTGGGCTGCGATGCGAAGGGCCGGCCCATCGGCGAGCCCGACGAGATTCCGGCCGAATGCGGCGTGCTGATCGCGCAAGAGGGCCGGCTGGTCGTGGCGCGCTCGGCCGTGCACCGCGCGCTGCCGCGCATGCCCTTCAGCCTCTGGATGGCCCTGGCCAAGGCGCAACCGGTGCCGGGCTTCGACGACGAGTCGCAGGATCTGCTGGCCGGCGTCGACGACTGAGGGTGTTCGCGCGGGCTCTCAGGTCGTGTAGTCGCCGCTGGCCTCGGGCTGGAACAGGATCTCGACCACCTCGGCGCGGCCTTCCTCGCCGCTCGGCAAAGTCCAGCTCGCCACCGCGCCGAGCCGCAAGCCGATCAGGCTCATGCCGACCGGCGAGAGTACCGAGACGAGGCCGGCGCCGGGGTTGGCATCCTTGGGGTAGCAGAGGGTCAGCTTGTGGCGCCGGCCCGAGGGCACATCCGCGATGGTCACTTGCGAATACATCGTGACGACATCCGCCGGCACTTCGCGCGAGCGCAGCAGTTCGGCGGCATCGAGGAGAGCTTCGAGCCCCGGGTGGGATTTTTCGTCGAGCAGCTTGCTGAGACGAAGGTGATCGAGTTCGGTGAGCGTGCGCTCGCCGCGAAGGGTGGTCGTCGATGACATGAAGCACTCCAGTCGAATGCGAGCCGCAAAGGGTCGCTGTCGCGCGGGGCTTAAGCCCGGCGATCGATGGTTGCGCTAAACGAGAAGAGGGAAGGGCGATCGCCGGGCGGGGGAAAGTGCGGCTGGCGTGCGCTCAGCGGGCCGGGTCGCCTTGCCGTCGGCTGCGTGCGTGCGCCGGCCTGCCGCGAGGGCGGCGGGGGCTGCAGCGGGGCAGTCAGTGACGAGGAGGGCGGTGGCCGGGAAGCGCATGCGACCCATTGTAGGAGGCGGTGCGAGGGCGGCTTGGCGGATGACCCTTCGAGGAGTGCCGAGATCGAGCGGGTCAGGCGGCCGCGCCGCGCAATGCGTCAGCCCATGTGGGAGAGACGCGCTGAGATGCCAGTTCGAGCGGAAGCCCCGGGATCGTCAGCAGCCGCAAGGCCTCGACGGCCGTGTAGTCCTGATTGCCGGCCAGGAAGCGCATTCTGCAGCCGCCGATGGAGATGCTGTCGCCATCGACAAGATGCTGCGTCTCCACCTTGACGTCGTTCACGTAGACGCCGTTGCTGCTGGCCAGATCCTTGATCGTCACGAATGGACCGTCGAGGACCAGCGCGGCATGGAAACGGCTGACTCTTTCATGCCTGATGACGATGTCGTTGCCCGAGGCCCGCCCGATGCTGGTTTCCGGCTTGCGCAGTTTGATCTGCCTGGTGGTGTTGGCGCTGATCAACAGGAGGAGTTTGGGCATGTCTCGCGTTCCGTTCTGTCGTTCTGTACCGGCAGATCGACGAACGCTGGAGCGCCAGGCACGCGTCTGCAGACCTCAGTCCGTCCCTTCAATGGGGGCGGATTGGAGGTCGGCAGAGGTTAGGGATGAGCGCTTCGGGAGTAAAACGCTTTGGGTGAATGGGATGCATCGATGGTGCGAATACGTCCTCGAAGCAACGCATGAAGGCCGACTCCGGGCCGTGACGATCGATACCACCAGCGCAATGAAAACGGCCCCTGCGAGAGGGGCCGTGATGCGCAATGGTCGGGTTTGGAGCGGGTGAAGGGAATCGAACCCTCGTATGAAGCTTGGGAAGCTGCCGTTCTGCCATTGAACTACACCCGCAGCAGGCGCGGATTCTACTGCGGTCGCTGCCGCCTGAACGCTCAGCGCGCCACGCGCTGCCTCACTCCGGGAACTGCACCACCG
Organism: Variovorax sp. LjRoot175; assembly: GCF_964253805.1. Lineage (NCBI taxonomy): Bacteria > Pseudomonadati > Pseudomonadota > Betaproteobacteria > Burkholderiales > Comamonadaceae > Variovorax > Variovorax sp. LjRoot175. The sequence goes on from NZ_CAXURY020000001.1 coordinate 2,302,456, forward strand.
GCCCCGTAGCCTTCTTGCCGGGCGGTACATAGCCGGGTGCCGGCGAACCGCCGGGGCCTAGCGAGCGGGTGAATGCATAGATGGCCTTCAGGTCGGCATCGCTCATGGCGCGGACATTGAACCAGGGCATGGGTGGCCGCGGCCGCATGTTGCGCGCATGGTGGATCCACTGCTGCTCGCTCATGCTGGCCATCAGCAGGCGCAGGTTGGTGGCATAGGTCGTGCCCCAGGGACCCGCCCAGCCCAGGGCATCGCCCGTGAGCCAGAGCTTCTCGTCGACCTGGCCGTTGCTGGGTCCGTAGTTCGGCGTGTGGCAATCGTTGCAGCCGGCGACCTGTATCAGGTAGCGGCCGCGGCGCAGTTGATCCTTGCCTGCTTCCGCCGGCCCGGCCAAGGTTCCGGCGCAGGCGAGAAGGGCGAATGCGGCGGCAACGAATTTCGGGCGCGCTGTCATGGAGAACTCCTTGGACGAGATCGACGGGGAAGAATCGTTTCCTTCGGTTTGCGCTGAACCGGCCTGGCCGGTGCGAGCGCAGGCTGCGCCGCAGCCGCGACCAGCGCCCGGATCGCCCAGCGCCTGACCTTGCGCGCCTCGGCGTCGTCGAGTCGAAGCACATCCTTGAAGACCACCATGGCCTCGGTACCGATCACCAGTGCGAGCGCGTGCTTGAGGTTCTTCAGCGCCGCCGGCTTGATGGAGCCGTTCGCCGGCGCGAGCGCGGCTTCGAGCAGCGGCGTGCGGCGGTTCTGGCGTGCCGGCAGCTGCGCGTCGGTTTCGCCGCGGGCGCTTCGCTCCAGCGACTGCGCCAGCATCATTCGCAGCGGCGCCTCGTTGGCCGCGATCATCGTGTGCAGCGCGTCGTCCACGTGTTCGAGACGGGCGACCACGTCGTCCGCCGGCGCGCCGCGCAGCGCATCCTCCGCCTGGGGCGTCTCGATGTCGATCGATGCCTCCAGATGCAGCGCCTCGACGTTCGGAAAATAGCGGTAGGCAGTGGCGCGCGAAACCAGCGCCTCTTCGGCGATCTCCTCGAGCGTCGGCCGGCGTCCCTGTTTCGTCAGTTGCGATGCGGCCTGCAGCAGGGCCTTGCGGGTGCGCTGCTTCTGCTGCGGGCGGCCTTCGTTTCCCGCCATGCTCAGCCCACCTGGGGCAACTGCTGCAGGATGGCGCCCAGGTCGACCCAGACGTTCTCCCGGCGGATGTCGCCGTTGTCGGCGAACTCGATCACGTGCAGCAGGCGGAAGGCCAGCGGACGGTCGCGGCCGTCCATGCCGAAGGGGTGGCCCGGCGCCCGGCCGCTCCATAGCGAATCGTCGACCATGAAGTTGTCGCCGTAGAGGCGGCGCCTGGATTCGACCTTGCCTTCGGACAGGTCGGCGAACAGCGTCTCGTAGAACGGGCGCGCGCCTTCGCGGCTGCGGCTGGGGCCGCTGGGCCAGCCGACCACGTCGTGCTCGACGTCGGCCGTGAGCGTGGCCAGCACACCCTCCACGTTGTCCTGGGCTTCGAAATTGAAATGCTCGTCGAGCTTGCGATCCATTTCGCTGCGGGTCAGTGCCATGGTGAGTGTCCTTGCGGGTTGAAGTGCCAGTATCGTAATGAGATTTTAGTCTCATTACAAGAAATTAATCTCATTTGATCCGAGAGCGCCCCAGCCCGCCACCGTCCGGACGCACGGATAGATTTCAAGGACGCCGGGTCAGGTGCGGGAGCGGCCAGATCGCAAGAATGAGCCTCCGGCTCTTCAACGCGTTCACTCCGGGAGCACCCCATGACCTCTCTGACCTACCAGACGCTGGACAAGGACGTCCGGCAACTCCAGCAGTCCGACGTCGCCGCTTTTGCGGCGCAGATCAGCGGCGGGGTGTTCGGCGCTGCCGATGCCGCCTACGACGAAGCGCGCAAGGTCTGGAACGGCACGGTCGACCGCCGACCGGCGCTGATCGCGCGGTGCATGAAAGACAGCGATGTCCAGGCCGCCGTGCGTTTCGCCGCGGCGCACAAGATGCTGCTCAGCGTGCGCGGCGGTGGCCATCACATCGCGGGCAATGCGGTCGCGGAGGGCGGGCTGATGATCGACCTGTCGGGCATGCGCACGGTCGTGGTCGATGCCGCGAAGCGCACCGCGCGCGTCGCCGCGGGCGCGCTGCTCGGCGACTTCGATCGCGAGGCGCAGGCCCACGGCCTGGCCACGCCGCTCGGCATCAATTCCACCACCGGCGTGGCCGGGCTCACGCTCGGCGGCGGCTTCGGCTGGCTGACGCGCCGCCATGGCCTGACCATCGACAACCTGTTGCGCGCCACCGTCGTGATCGCCGACGGCACCGAGCGCGTCGCCTCGCCCACCTCGGAACCCGAGCTGTTCTGGGCCTTGCGCGGCGGCGGCGGCAACTTCGGCGTGGCGACCTCGTTCGAGTTCCAGCTGCATGAGGTCGGCCCCGAGGTGTACTCGGGCCTGGTGGTCTATCCGTTTGCGCAGGCGCAGCAGGTCCTGCGCGCGTGGCGCGACTTCACCGCCGGCGCGCCCGACGAGCTGAGCGTGTGGACGGTGATGCGCAAGGCGCCCCCGCTGCCCTTCCTTCCCGAATCGGTCCACGGCACGGAGGTGGTGATCTTGCCGCTCGTCTACAGCGGCGATGTCGAAGCCGGCGAGCGCGCCGCCGCGCCGGTGCTGCAGTTCGGCGATCCGCTCGGGACTGCGCTGGGGCCGACGCCCTATGTCGGCTTCCAGTCGGCCTTCGATCCGCTGCTCACGCCGGGCAGCCGCAACTACTGGAAGTCGAACAACTTCAGCACGCTGAGCGATGCGGCGCTCGACCTCGTGATCGCTTCCGTCGGCCGGCTGCCGGGGCCGGCGTGCGAGATCTTCATCGCCCAGCTCGGCGGCGCGATGGCGCGCGTGAAACCCGATGACACGGCTTTCGTCGGCCGCGATGCGCGCTACATCATGAACGTGCATGGCCGCTGGTCCGACGCGGCCGACGACGAGCGGGTGCGCGCATGGGCGCGGCAGGTTTTCCAGGATGCCGTGCCGCACGCAACCGGCGGCGGCTACGTCAATTTCCTGACGGAGGACGAGGCCGAGCGCGTCGCGGGCAGCTACGGCGCGAACTACCCGCGCCTGCAGGCCGTGAAGCGGCAATTCGATCCGGGCAACCTGTTCCGCATGAACCTGAACATCGAGCCGGCGCCTTGAGCGCGTTGCGCCTTCGTCAGTGCGCGGCGGCCGAACGCGCGTGCCGGTGCTTGCGCAGCAACTCGAGCGGCACATCCATCGCGTGCGCCGCCGCCGCCTTGGCGCGATCGGCGTACGGATGCTCGGCCCCGACCTCCGCCGGCGACCAGCCGCAGCGGCGCAGCACGTGGTTGAAGGCATGCGCGCTGGTCCGCAGGTCGGACTTCTGCGTGCGGAAGGTGAAGGCGAGCGAGACGGACAGGTCGGGGCCGGTATGGACGCGGTGGGGCGCGATGAAGGGATGGTGCACGCCAAAGCCGGGCCGCAGTTCGTAGCGCATCGCCTTGGCTTCGAAGGAGGGCTTGTAGCTCGGGCGCTGGCTCTCGAAAGCCGCGAGCAGGCGGTCCTTCTCGGCGGCGCTCATGATCTCGTCGTCGCGCGGATTCCAGAGCATCACTTCCTTCTCGCCGCGCACCTGCAGCAGGAAGTTCATCTCGCGGTCCATGTGGTAGGGCGTGACCGCGTCGCGCGTCGAGATGAAGACGTAGGTCGAGTACCAGGTGATCACCGGATCGATGTCTTCGATGGCCGCGGCGATCTCGGCCAGCAGGTCCTCCAGCACCGGCCGGTAGCCCGCATCGCGCTCCGGGTTGTAGATGCAGATGTAGGCCTTGTGTTCTTCGAATTGCTCCAGCACGTCGTCGAAGCGCAGGCCCTCGCGGTAGCGCTCGTAGGAGGAGTCGAAATTCGCATCGCCGGGAATGGCGCCGACGCGGTACTGCACCTGCCCGCGCGGCAATCGCCGGCAGAGCGCGAACAATGCGTCTAGCGAGAAGCTGGGGTGTTCGCAGAGATGGTGATGGATCAGGAACGGCCGCAGGTTGTACGAACTGCGCACCACGTCGGGCTCGAACTCGAGCAGGTGTTCCGGCTGTCGCCGCGCTCGTGCTGCAAGGGTGGCGACCTGTTCTCTTGTGACGAATTCACCGAGCATGATGACCTCCTCAGGCCAACCGATCCTGCCGTGCGCGTGACGCGCCGGCGCCGAGCTGTTCGGCGAAAGAGTACTCCTTTTGTTTTCAATTTTCTAGCGGCTTGGCATCAGCTTCGCTTCGCGCGCCACCTGCGAAGAAGCAGCCCATACACCCCCAGATTGAGCACGGCGACGAATGTGCCCGACGCGATCTGCGCGCCGCGGGTGAGGCCTTCGGGATAGATCGCGCCGAGCAGGTAATGGTCGATGAAGCCGCCGCTGTAGCCGGCCTGGCCGGCCGCGAGCCGCAGTTCGTTCTCGAGCGGCGTCAGCGGGCAGTACCCTCCGGTCCATGCCACCCATGCGCCCCACAGCACCGCCGGCAGGTGCAGCCAGGCGAGCCGCGGCCAGCGCCACACGAGCAGGCCGCCCGCCACCACGAACAGGATGAAAAGGCCGTGCAGCACCAGCACGGCATCGGCCAGCAGGCGGTCGTTCATGGGCCCGAGCATAGGTCTTCGCCATACCAACAGGGGCGGTCGGGGCAGGGGGCCAAACCTATAATCGAATGTTCAAGCAAATCAAGCAGTTAGGTGGGTTCGATGCAGGGGCTGCCCGCTCGGCCGCCTCTCTCAGAAGTCCAGTCCAAGATGAGCCAGCCCACCTTCAGCGTTGCGGACATCCGCAAGTCCTTCCTCGATTTCTTCGCCTCCAAGGGCCATACCGTGGTGCCGTCGAGTTCGCTGGTGCCCGGCAACGACCCGACGCTGATGTTCACCAACTCGGGCATGGTGCAGTTCAAGGACGTGTTCCTCGGCACCGACAAGCGCCCCTACGTGCGCGCGGCCTCGGTGCAGGCCTGCCTGCGCGCCGGCGGCAAGCACAACGACCTCGAGAACGTCGGCTACACCGCGCGCCACCACACCTTCTTCGAGATGCTGGGCAACTGGAGCTTCGGCGACTACTTCAAGCGCGAGTCGCTCACCTGGGCCTTCGAGCTGCTGACCCAGGTCTACAAGCTGCCGGCCGAGAAGCTCTGGGCCACCGTCTACATCGAGGACGACGAGGCCTACGACATCTGGACCAAGGAAATCGGCCTGCCCCCCGAGCGCGTGGTGCGCATCGGCGACAACAAGGGCGGTCGCTACATGTCCGACAACTTCTGGATGATGGCCGACACCGGCCCCTGCGGCCCGTGCTCGGAAATCTTCTACGACCACGGCCCCGAGATCGCTGGCGGCCCGCCCGGCTCGCCCGATGAAGACGGCGACCGCTACATCGAGATCTGGAACAACGTGTTCATGCAGTTCGACATGCAGCCCGACGGCAGCGTGAAGCCGCTGCCCGCGCCCTGCGTCGACACCGGCATGGGCCTGGAGCGCCTGGCCGCGATCCTGCAGCACGTGCACAGCAACTACGAGATCGACATCTTCGCTGCGCTGATCAAGGCTGCCTCGCGCGAAACCGGCGAGAAAGACCTCGACAACAAGAGCCTGCGCGTGATCGCCGACCACATCCGCGCCACCGCCTTCCTGGTGGCCGACGGCGTGATCCCCAGCAACGAGGGCCGCGGCTACGTGCAGCGCCGCATCGTGCGCCGCGCGATCCGCCACGGCTACAAGCTGGGCCAGAAGAAGCCCTTCTTCCACAAGCTGGTGCCCGACCTCGTGGCGCTGATGGGCGACGCCTATCCGAAGCTCGTGGCCGACGAGAAGCGCATTACCGAGACGCTGAAGGCCGAGGAAGAACGCTTCTTCGAGACGCTGGCCAACGGCATGGAAATCCTCGACGCGGCCCTGGCCGATGGCGCCAAGGTGCTGCCGGGCGAAGTGGCCTTCAAGCTGCACGACACCTACGGCTTTCCGCTCGACCTCTCGGCCGACGTGTGCCGCGAGCGCGGCGTCGAGGTCGATGCGGCCGGCTTCAACGCGGCGATGGAAAAGCAGAAGGCCGCCGGCCGCGCCGCCGGCAAGTTCAAGATGGACCGCGCCGTCGAGTACAGCGGCGGGGCCAATACCTTCACCGGCTACGAGCACCTCGAAGAAGAGGCCAAGGTCGTGGCCCTCTACTACGAAGGCGCGCCGGTGCAGGAACTGAAAGAAGGCCAGCCCGGCATCGTGGTGCTCGACACCACGCCCTTCTATGCCGAGAGCGGCGGCCAGGTCGGCGACCAGGGCGTGCTGGCGGCCGAAGGCGTGCAGTTCGGCGTCGACGACACGCAGAAGATCAAGGCCGACGTGTTCGGCCACCATGGCACGCAGACGCAGGGCACGTTGAAGGTGGGCGATGCCGTCACCGCGCGCGTCGACACGATGCTGCGCGCCGCCACCATGCGCAACCACAGCGTCACCCACCTGATGCACAAGGCGCTGCGTGAGGTGCTGGGCACGCACGTGCAGCAGAAGGGCTCGCTGGTCGATGCCGACAAGACGCGCTTCGACTTCGCGCACAACGCGCCCGTCAGCGCAGCGCAGATCCTCGAGATCGAGAAGCGCGTGAACGCCGAGATCCTGGCCAACCAGGCGACCCAGGCGCGCCTGATGGACATGGAGTCGGCCCAGCAGACCGGCGCCGTGATGCTGTTCGGCGAGAAGTACGGCGACACCGTGCGCGTGCTCGACATCGGTTCCAGCCGCGAGCTGTGCGGCGGCACGCACGTCGCGCGCACCGGCGACATCGGCCTGTTCAAGATCGTGAGCGAAGGCGGCGTGGCCGCCGGCGTGCGCCGCATCGAGGCGCTGACCGGCGCCAATGCGCTGGCCTATCTGCAGGAGCTCGAGGCGACGGTGAACAGCGTGGCCGCCACGCTGAAGACGCCGGCCTCGGAACTGCAGCCGCGCCTCACGCAGGTGCTCGATCAGGTGCGCGCGCTGGAGCGCGAGGTCGGCGCGCTCAAGGGCAAGCTCGCTTCGTCCAAGGGCGACGAACTGCTCGCGCAGGCGGTGGACGTGGGCGGCATCAAGGTGCTCGCCGCCAAGCTCGACGGCGCCGATGCCAAGACGCTGCGCGAGACCATGGACAAGCTCAAGGACAAGCTCAAGACCGCGGCCATCGTGCTGGCGGCCGTCGACGGCGGCAAGGTGCAGATCGCCGCCGGCGTCACGGCCGACACCATGGGCAAGGTGAAAGCGGGCGAGCTGGTCAACTTCGTCGCCCAGCAGGTCGGCGGCAAGGGCGGCGGCAAGCCCGACATGGCCATGGCCGGCGGCACCGATGCGGCAGGCCTGCCGGCCGCGCTGCAGTCGGTGCAGGGCTGGGTCGCGGAACGGATCTAGCGCACATGGCCGAGCCCGAGTCCGAGCCGGTGCCCGTCGACGTGCTCGTGATGGGTGCCGGCACCATCGGCTGCTTTATCGGCGGCTGCCTGGCGGCGGAGGGCGTGCGTGTGGTCTTTGTCGGCCGCCCGCGCGTGCTTCAGACGCTCGCGCGGCGCGGGATCACGCTCAGCGATCTCGACGGCATGGAGCGCCACGTGCCGCCCGACGCGTTGCATCTCGAGGAGCGGGTGCCTCTGGGCATACGGCCCTCGCTGGTGCTCCTGACCGTGAAGAGCAGTGCGACGGTCGAGGCCGCGGCCGCGCTGGCCGAGGCGCTGCCGGCCGGCACGCCGGTGCTTTTGCTGCAGAACGGCATCTCGAATGCGGCCGTCGCATCGAAGGTCGCACCCACGCTCTATGTGCTGCCCGGCATGGTGCCGTACAACGTCGCGGAGATCGAACCCGGCAGCTTCCACCGCGGCACGGTCGGCCGGCTGGCCGCCCGGCGCAGCAGGGCGCTGCGGCCCTGGCTGGCCGTGTTCGAGCGTGCCGGCGTACCGGTCGACACCTATGACGACATGCTGTCGGTCCAATGGGGCAAGCTGCTGCTCAATCTCAACAACCCGATCAACGCGCTCTCGGGCCTGCCGCTGCGCGAGCAGCTGCTGGACCGCGGCTACCGCCGCTGTCTGGCGGCCCTGATGGACGAAGCGCTGGATGCCCTGGCGTGGGCCAACATCGCGCCGGCGCAGCTCGCGGCGGTGCCGGCGCGGCGCCTGCCGTTTATGCTGCGCCTGCCGACGCCGCTGTTCCGCCTGGTCGCGGCGCGCATGCTGCGCATCGACGACAAGGCGCGCTCCAGCATGGCCGACGACCTGGCGCTGGGCCGGCGCACCGAGATCGACGCGCTGTGCGGCGAGGTGGTGCGGCTCGCCAAGTCGAACGGCGCCCGCGCGCCGATCAACGAGAAGATGGTGGCGCTGCTGGAAGCCTGGCCCGAGCGGCCGGAGCACTTGTCGGCACAACGATTGCAATCGGCGCTGGGTTTGACATAGACGGCAAGGATTCGCATGCAAGTACTGATTCTGGGCAGCGGGGTGATCGGCACCACCGTGGCCTACTACCTCGCCAAGGCCGGCCACGAGGTCACCGTGCTCGACCGCCAGCGGGCGCCGGCGCTGGAGACCAGCTATGCCAACGCCGGCGAGGTGTCGCCCGGCTACTCGGCGCCCTGGGCCGGGCCCGGCGTGCCGCTCAAGGCGATCAAGTGGCTTTTGATGCGGCACAGCCCGCTGGTCATCAGGCCGATGCTCGATCCCGCGATGTGGCGCTGGGGGATCGCGATGCTGTGCAACTGCACGCATGCGCGCTACGAACTCAACAAGGGCCGCATGGTGCGCCTGGCCGAATACAGCCGCGACTGCCTCCAGCAGCTGCGCGCCGACACCGGCATCCGCTACGACGAGCGCGCGTTAGGCACGCTTCAGCTGTTCCGCACGCAGAAGCAGCTCGACGGCACCGGCAAGGACATCGAGATCCTCAAGGCCTACGGCGTGCCCTACCAGTTGCTGGACCGCGAGGGCTGCGTGCGGCACGAGCCGGCGCTGGCCGCGGTGAGGGAGAAGTTCGTCGGCGGCCTGCGCCTGCCGGGCGATGAAACCGGCGACTGCTTCAAGTTCACGCAGGCGCTGGCGCGGCTGGCCGAAGCGGCGGGCGTGCGCTTTCGCTTCGGCGTGGGCATCACCGACATCGCGCGCGACGCCGCCGGCGTGACCGCCGTCCATACCGAGGCCGGCCCCTTTCGCGCCGACCGCTACGTGGTGGCGCTGGGCAGCTACTCGCCGAAGCTGCTGAAGCCGCTGGGCATTCGCCTGCCGGTGTATCCGGTCAAGGGCTTCTCGATCACGGTGCCGATCGCCGACGCGGCGATGGCGCCCGAGTCGACGGTGATGGACGAGACCTTCAAGGTCGCCGTGACGCGGCTGGGCGACCGCATCCGCGTCGGCGGCACGGCGCAGCTCTCGGGCTACGACCTGCGGCTGAACGACCGGCGGCGCGACACGCTGGAGCACGTGGTCACCGATCTGTTCCCGCAGGGCGGCAGCGTCGAAGGCGCGGAGTTCTGGACCGGCCTCAGGCCGATGACGCCCGACGGCACGCCCATCCTCGGCGCCACGCCTATTTCGAAGCTGCTGCTGGCCACCGGCCACGGCACGCTGGGCTGGACCATGGCGGCCGGCACGGGCCGCGTGATGGCCGACCTGATCGGCGGCCGCTCGCCCGAGATCGATATGGAAGGATTGGGCCTGGCGCGCTACGCCTGAACGGCCGCAGGCGCCACGCTGGCGCCCCGGATGCGATGCCGCGCCAGCGCCTCGGCCACGAAGCCGCTGGCCTTCATCTCCTCGACGAAGGCGGCCAGCGCGGCGGCCGCTTCCGCGCCGCGCGAGGCCGGCGTGCCCATCGCCTGCTGGATCACCATGAAGCGCCCCGGCAGCAGGCGCAAGCCGGGCGTGCGTCCGGCCTCGGCCTCGAGCACCTGCCGAATGCCGGCCGCCACCTCGACCTGGCCCGCGTGCAGCCTCTCGAACACGCCCTTGGCGCCCTGCACGCGCTCGATCTGCGCCTCCTTGATCTCGCGCGTGAGGAAGAGGTCGTAGGCGCTGCCGGTGCCGACCGCGATGCGGACATCGCCCTGGTCCACCTGCTCGTTGCGCCGGATCGGCGAGGCCGCGGGCACCAGGTAGCTGCCCTCGATCAGCACATAGGGCGCGGTGAAGCGTAGGCCCTCGCTGCGCGCCGGATCGATCGCGAAGAAGCCGATATCGGCCTGCTCGTTGCGTACTGCATCGACGGACGCGGCCGCCTTCTCGAACACCACCAGCCCGATCGGAACGGACAGGCGTTCTGCAAGAGCACGCGCCAGGTCGACCGAGACGCCGGCCGGGTCGCCGCTGGCTGCTTCCTTGTTCGCGAGGATCGGATTGCCGAGGTTGATGGAGGCACGCAGCGTGCCGGTGGGCGCAAGGGCCGAGACGATGGCGGGGGTGATCGGCGAGCTCATGGTCGTTGCGGGCGTCGGTGGTTGATCGGGGCCGCGCCAGTTTACGGGCCGCGTGCCGCGATCGCTTCGAGCCCGGTGCGTTCGATCACCGGCGCGGCGGCCGGCGAGTTCATGTAGCGGATCAGCTGCCGCGCCGCCTCGGGCTGCTTGGCGCCGGTCGCGATGCCGGCCGAGAACACCGTGACGCGCTGCACTTCCGCCGGCAGCGGTCCGATGTAGTCGATGCCCTTGATGGGCAGCAGCTCGCTGACCTGCTGCAGGCCCAGCGCCGCATCGCCGCGTGCGACCACGGTGCCGACGCGTTCGCTGAGGATGCGCTTGCTCTTCGGCTTCACCTGGTCCTCGATGCCCAGCTTCTTGAGCAGCTCGGTCTCGTAGTAGGTGCCGCTGGCGCTGGCCGAATAGGCGATCGACGGCGCTGCGAGCAGCGTGCGCTTGAGTGCATCGACCGTGCTGAGGTCGGGCTTGGGCGTGCCGGTGCGCACCGCGAAGCCGATCGACGAGCGCACCAGATCGACCTGGCTGCCGGACACCACCTTGCCCTGCGCCACCAGCGCGTCGAGGGCAGGGCGCGCAAGGATCACGATGTCGGCCGGCTCGCCGCGCGCGAGGCGGCTCGGGATCGAGTCGCTGGCCGCGCCCATCGAGGCGCCGTAGGCGGTCTGCACCTTGCGGCCGTTGGCTTTTTCGTAGCCGGGCGTGAGCTCGTTGTAGGCGGCGGTGAAGCCGCCCGAGGTCATGACGTGGATCGGTTCGGCAGCGATGTCGGGCTTGCCGCCGAGGCTGCCGCAGCCGGCGAGGGCGAGGGCAGCGAGCAGCAATGCCGCGCGGCGCGTGAGCGTGGGAAAAGTCATTGGCGTCTCCTGGGTTGTCTGCCAGCCATCGTAGGGCTGGAAGCTGTCAGGCGGTCCGCCCCGCTCCGTCACCCCACATTTCTGCGGCGACTTCGACAGGATCGCGCTGCCCGTACGAGGCGTAGATGTCCTTCGCGAACTCCGCCGATTGCTCGGGATCGGCAAGCCCTTCGGACAGGCGGCACCACTCGGCCAGGAAGGCACCGACCCATTGGCTCATGGGATCGGTCATCGAACTAGCTGTCGAAGCTCACACGGGTGGCGATCAGCACGCCATCGACGACCTGCGCGCCCTCGACGCTCACGCGCACCCCGTTGCCCAGGTTCGACGCGGCGCCGTTGACGAACACGACGCCCGGGCCGCCGGCATTCACGAGTTGTCCTTGTACCCAGAAGCTCGAGGCGGAGCTGAAGTTGCCGATGGCCCCGATCAGGGTGAACGACGCCGGCCCGCCGGTGCCAGGGATATGCCTGATCTTGAGCTTGGTGGCCTTGAGGATGCCGTTGGACATCGTGCCGGCCACGTCCACCTTCACGCCATTGCCGACCGAGCCGTCCGGCCCTCCGGTGATCAGCGCGGAAGAGGCGTCCACCGGCGCGCCCAGCACCCGCAGCGAACCCAGTCCCGCGTAGTCAGTGACGACGCCCGCGAGCTGGACCGGCGTGGTGTTCGCCGTCGGCACCGGGTACCACCACTGCACGAGGGTGGCAGGCAGGCGGCCCGGCAGGGCGGTGCTCGCACGCACGCGCACGAGGGTGCCGTTGGCAGGCGGGCGCCCGTCGGGGCTGCCGCTCAGGGCCGCGACGCTGTAGTCGATAACGAAGCTGCCGAGCGTGAAGGTGCGTCGTGCCTGATCGAGGTTCTGGACCGTGCCGGTGAGGATCGGTGCCGAGGGGCCGTGCTGCTCGACGCGCGTCGCACGAAGCACGCCGGGTGCCGCCGGCAGGCCCCAGACCTGCAGCGTCGTGTTGGGTGCGATGGCAGCAAGTCCGGTCGCATCGGCCCAGACGGTGGCGTTGTCGGTGGTCACCGTGGTGCCCATGACGACGAAGCTGCCCTGCGCCAGATCGACCGACGAAAGCGGGCCGCGAATATCGGCAGCCGAATCGACCCGGCGGGCCGTGCCGCTCGTGAAGTCGGCGTTGACCGGCCCGCTGACCTTCACGCTCATTCCCAGCTGCAGGGATGCGGCATCCTCGAGGTTGATGACGGCGGTGTCCGTGTCGTAGCGCAGTCCGCTGACGATGATGCTGCCCGCGCCATCGACCCCGCCGATGCCGGCCGCATCGGCGGTGCTCACGCCGGTACCGCCGGAGCCCACGCCCGATCCGTCGTCGCCGCTGGAGGCCGTTGTCGAGCCGCCATCCGTGCCGGACGAGCTTCCGCCCTGGCCGTCGCTGGTGCCGCCGCCGCCGAGCGACTCGGCGGTCAATCCTGCAATGCCGGCGCTGCCGAACGCTGCGCTTCCGGCTCCGCTGCTGCTGCTGCTGCTGCTGCTGCCGCCACCGCCGCAAGAGAGCAGCAAGCCGGTCAACAGCGCCAGCAAGCCATTGCGCAGCGAGTCGTTCGTCATGCTTTTCTTCCCCGTAGTCGTTTCGAGGGCGTGGCAGCCGGTGCTTCAGCGCGCTCGGCTGCGCCGTCTTCATAGTAGGTGTAAATGCCGACCCTGATGCGGCCCGAAGCCGTTTTCTCGGCCTCTTCGAAGGCGCGCGTCATTTCCCGGGTCAATTCGTGATGAAGTTGGCTCCACCGCTCGCGCACGAGCTCGTGGATGCGTTCGCAGTCCTCCAGCGCAATCCCGGCTGCGAATACCGATCGTTCGAGCAAGGGCGGCTCTGCGCCGAGCGTGTTGGCTACGCCCGCGAGCAGGTGATCGCGCGTGTTGTCGCCCAGGAAGGCGAGCATCGTCTTCAAGTCCTTCGCCGGAACGAAGGCGGTGGCGTTGAGCTCGGCGAGGCCCTCGTGCTCGATCGCCATGTTCAAACGCACCAGCTCGTCGAGGATGGCGCGGTGGTGCACGTTGCCATGGCTGGCGCGCCGGGCAACGGTTTCGAACGATGACGCCTGGGCTTCGGCCACGATGGGGAGGGACCGGTGCACAGGGTCGTCGTCGATCATCTGCAGCCACAGGGTCAGGGTCTTGGCCGCGGCTGACATCTCGGTGTGCGGCAACGGATCTTCCGGCTCACGCACCTTCGTGGTCACGGCCTTGCGGTTCAAGCCTGTCGTCACCGACAGCTGGCTGATGTTCGGCTCGGCGCCCTTGTTCTGGAGCCACGCACGGCGCGCTTCGTCGATCAGGAGATCCCGCAGCAATTCCTCCAGATGGGGATGCTTGACACCGAAGGCCAGCGCGAGCCTGACCAACGGACGCATGACGCGTGCGCAAGCCGCCAGGACCCAGGCAAGTTGGCCTTCTGTGATCTGTGCCTTGTCGCTGGGCAATCGGTCCTCGGACAGTGACGGGCTTAACGCCCAGTTACCAACTGGACAGCGACTTGCGTCGCTGTCTTACAAAAAGAAGCACATCACTATAAGACAAGAGAACTACAGATGTGAAGATTTCACATCCAAGGTGCTTCCTCAGGAGAGAAAAATGTCAAAGCCAGTCACACGTAGCAAGAAAAAGATCACGCCCTGGAGGAGCGGCCGCCCGGTCGTTGCGTGGCGACGCAGCATGGCGGCGCCGCGAGTCTCGATCGCTGCGCATGAAATGAGCGCGCACCGGGCCTTTGCTGCAGCGACGCACGTCAGGAAAGCGATACAGGACCGCATCGTTCGCGCCTTCCGGAGGCACATCGAGGGTGCGGGGCGCGGGCCCACGGACGCAGAGCTGCTGATGTTCGCAAGACGCGCGATCGCGGAGCAACGATTGGGGCGCAGTCTTGCGCAAGCCAAGGCAGACCGGTACTGCGGCGCCGGGCAAACCTTCGGTGAACCTGCATCTGTCTTTCGTCGAGGAGAGCATCCATGACTGCCGCTTCTGTTTCTTTTGCCGAGCCTCCAGTCACGTCTTCGGGCGTCGCCTTTGGAAACCTCATCGATCTGGCGAGGTTGCAATCAGGCACTGCGTCAGCCGAAATCTGCGAGGCCTGCAGCACCATCAACATGGGCTCTGCGCGGTATTGCAAATGCTGTTCGCACAAGCTGCCGGCCTTCTATGCCAGCAGAGATGCAGGCAAAAAAGTGCCGCTGCCGAAGGAGTCGCGCATCGTCCCGCGGCGGGCATGGGCCTTGGACTTTGCAGCCTTCTGGCTCGTGATCAATTCACTGGTGATCGTCACGAAGTTCATCCCCATCCCATAGCGCTGCTTGCACTGTCCGACGGATCATCGGAATGACCAAGTTCTGCGAGTCGTGCCACACGCCCAACAGAGACAGCGCAAGGTATTGCCGGGGTTGTGCGGGCAAGTTCTCGGGCATCCGCTCAGGCACGACAACGTTCGATACCACCACGTCCAGTGAACCGCTCGCGGTGCCAACGGCGCCGCGCTATTCGTTGGCGTTGAAGGCTGTTGCTCGCGAGCCGCGGAGCACTGGTGCACTGAGACGCGTGGGATGGATACCCGTGCCGCCAGGTGTCGACGTGTCCATCGTCTTGTTGTTGATCGTGCTGGCGCTGCTGCATGGCGCTTTCGTCCTCTGGTACTTGAGCCGCGATGCGACGCGCATTGTCCCGCCTTCGAGCGCGGCCTCATCCCTGTTGCAGCCGGCCAGCCCGGCTGCGGAGCAAACAGCAGTTGCTTCTTCGCCGCCGCCTGCCGCGTCCGTGGACCCCGCGCCGGTGGCCTCTGTTCACCCGGCGACGGCGGCAACAAGAGGCACGCCACAGCAGCCTGATGTGCCGCAGGCTCTATCGAGCGTGGGCTCACCAGCTGAAGCCTCGGTTGATCAAGACGATCTCGTTCCCCAGCCGGCTCGAACCACGGTGGCGACTGTTCAGGTTCAGCCCAGAACGGCGCGTGTCGAAGCAACGCCGGTGCCAGCGCCGATGCCGATGCCAAGAGCGCAGCCACCCATCCAACCCCGAACTGCCACGGCAGACGCACCCGAAGCCAAGGGCGACGCGCCTGCCGCTCCGGTCGTGGTGTTGGCGAGCCCACCTGTGGCCGATGCGCGCCCCAGCCTCAGCGAGGCGCGACCTGCGGCGCGCTCAGGCACACAGCTCCAAGCCGCCGCTCGTCCGGCAACAAGAAGCTCGACCGCCTGCGACCGATACAACCCCTTTGGAGAGGTGCCCTGCTGGAACTTCAGGCAGGCAGGTCAGGCGCCTCAGGCATCACAAGCCGGGACTGCCGGCGCAGTGATCATCTCCAAAGGTTCGGGCGGAGGTATTGGCGCCGATCCCGGCGGCAGCGGTGGCGGTAGCTCCTCGGGTGCTGGCTCCGGCGCTGGCGCCGCCGGTGGTGGTGGCGCTGGCGGTGGTGCCGGTGCCGGTGGTGGCGGTGGCGGTGCCGGTGGTGGCGGTGGCGGTGCCGGTGCCGGTGGTGGCGGTGCCGGTGGTGGTGGTGGTGGTGGTGGTGGTGCCGGTGGTGCCGGTGGTGCCGGCGGCGGTAGTGCCGGTGGTGGTGCCGGCGGTGGCGGTGGGCCTGGCGGTGGCGGTGGGCCTGGCGGTGGCGGCGGACCCGGCGGTGGCGGCGGACCCGGTGGCGGCGGTGGGCCCGGTGGCGGCGGCGGGCCTAGTGGCGGCGGCGGACCCGGAAGATGACTTGATCTAGGCTCGGACCACCCTCCCGGCCTGGCGCCGGTACAGCGCCAGCGTCGCAATCAGCCCGCAGACCGCCGCGAAGCTCATCCAGTAGGCCGGCGCCGCCTTGTCCGCAGTCGCCTCGATCAACCAGGTCGACACGGCCGGCGTGAAGCCGCCGAAGATCGCGGTGGCGAGGCTGTAGGCCAGCGAGAAGCCGACCACGCGCACCTGCGCCGGCATCACTTCGGTGAGCGCGACCACCATCGCACCGTTGTACATGCCGAACAGGAACGAGAACCACAAGAGCACGTCGAGCATGCGGCCGAAGCTCGGCGCCGCCGCCAGCCAGGACATGGCCGGATAGGCGGTGAGGACGGCCAGCACGGTCATCGCGACGAGCAGCGGCTTGCGGCCGATGCGATCGGAGAGTGCGCCGCCCACCGGCAGCCAGATGAAGTTGGTGACGGCGACCAGCAGCGTGACGACCAGGCTGTCCTTGGCGCTCAGGTGCAGCACCGTGCGGCCGAAGGTCGGCGTGTAGACCGTGATCAGGTAGAAGGTGGCGGTGGTCATCGCCACCAGCAGCATTCCGGCGAACACGATGCGCCAGTTCTGCCGCATCGATGCGGCCACCTCGCGCGTCGTCGGATGGTGTTTGCGGGCCTGGAACTCCTCGGTCTCCTGCAGCGAGCGGCGCAGCACGAAGATGCAGGGGATGATCGCGCAGCCGACGAAGAAGGGCACGCGCCAGCCCCAGCCGGCCAGCGTCTCGGGGCTCATGAGCTCGTTGAGTGCGAAACCCAGCGCCGCGGCCAGCACGATCGCGACCTGCTGGCTCGCCGATTGCCAGGCGGTGTAGAAGCCCTTGTGCCCGGGCGTCGCCATCTCCGAGAGGTAGACCGAGACGCCGCCCAGCTCGGCGCCCGCCGAGAAGCCCTGCAGCAGCCGGCCCAGCAGCACCAGGGCCGGCGCGAGCAGGCCGATCGAGGCATAGCCCGGGACGAAGGCGATCAGCACGGTGCCGCTGGCCATGATCGCGAGCGTGACGATCAGGCCCTTGCGGCGCCCGACCTCGTCGATGTAGACACCGAGGACGATGGCGCCCAGCGGCCGCATCAGGAAGCCGGCGCCGAACACCGCGAAGGTCAGCATCAGCGAAGCGAAATCACTGGTGGCGGGAAAGAAGGCCTTCGCGATGTAGGTCGCATAGAAGCCGAACAGGAAGAAGTCGAACTGCTCGAGGAAGTTGCCGCTCGTCACGCGGAGCACCGCGCCGAGCTTGGAGCCTTGTTGAACGGACGCGGGCGCGCCGTCGGCCAGGATGGCTGTGGTCATGATGGATCGTGCTTGCGGCATGCTGACCAGAGCCTGAACAGGCCCTGGCTCAGGCGACGAACTTGCAGAGCGAGGCGGCGGTGCGCGTGTCCATGTTGCGTCCGCGGTTCAGGTGGTCGTCGATCTCGGCCGCGCAGCCGAGCATGCGCGGGTAGAGGAAGATGGTGAAGGCTGCGGTCTCGAGCTCGCGTTCGCCGATCTCGCCTGACTGCAGCGGCTGCCACAGCATCTTGAGCAGCAGGGCCGCGATCACCGCGTCGACGTTCACGCAGTAGACGTTGCGCGAGACGCCGGCGTCGAACAGCTGCTGCACCAGCGCCCGGTAGAAATCGTGGAACACGTTGCAGTCGCCGCGCGCTTCCTGCAGCTTGGCGATGAACACTTCGCGCGGATCGAAGTTGACCGGCTTGTCCTTGAACACTGGATGGTTCACGCCGGGCAGCTTGGCGATGTCGAGGCTGCCCACGGTCTTCTTCTGGCTTTTGTATTGCGCGTACTGCTCCACCGCGCGCGCGGCCAGCGCCTTCAGGTCGATGCCGTGGTCGCTGGCGCTCGGATCCTTCAGGCCGCTCGCCTTGAACTGCTCGTTGAGGTAGGCGATGCCCTCATAGCCGTTGCCGCCGTGCGCATAGCCGGTGTGCGTGAGAAAGCCGACCAGCGCCTTGTTGAGCTGCACGCGCTCGGGCTGCTCGGGTCCGTCGGCCGAGACCGCGCCCTTGGCGCCCTGCGCCGAGATCGCGCCCGGGCCGTTGGTCAGGAGCAGGCCGACCAGCGTCTGGAAGGCGAACAGATCCTTCTCGCCCGGTGTGTGGCCCAGGAGCGCCGCGAAGGCGATCTCGCCCAGGCTGAGGCTTCCCAGCATCTGCTCCTGCGCGATGCCGCAGAAGCGCCCGGCCTCGTGCTTCGAGGCCTCGGCCGAAGCGCCGATCAGCGTGCCAAACAGTTGCAGCCACCAGGGGAAGTTCTCGGCGGTCAGACGCGAGATGCGCTTGCGCGAGAGCGGGCCCCAGGCCAGCGTGGCCGAGATCGCGGCCAGCACCGCGGCTTCGGTCGGATGGCCCGGTTGGTTCTGCAGCCAGCGCAGGAACACCGAACGCGCGCCGCGTGCCCGGACGCCGGCGATCAGGGCCTGGGCGCGGGCATCGGGTGTCTCGGTCGTGAGCTCGGGCGGGTCCGAGGCATCGACTGTGCCGACGTCGAAGCTCTCGCTCAGCGAGGCGCCGAACTCGGTGCCCAGCCCGGCGGCATGGAAGCGCTCGAGCATGAACTTGAGCGCAGCGCGCGCCGCTTGCTGCCGCTTCGGCCCGACGATGGCGGCCGCGGCGGCCAGCACCGCGTTGGGCGCGTTGCCGGCCTCGCGGCTGGCTTCGGCTGCCGCCAGCTCGGGCCGGCCATGCAGGTTGACGAAGGCCGCGATCGCGGGTGCGATCAGCTTGCGGTCGTTCTCGCCGCCGGCGTCGTGCACCAGCGCCAGCGCGACGTTCGACTCCAGCGGCAGCGTGGCCGCATCGAGCATGCTGGTGCCGTGCAGGCTGCTGACCTGCGTCTTCGCGTCCATCTGCGAGGCGCCGGATGCATCCTTCATGGCCTGGCGCGGCACCACGCCGCCGATCTGCGTGTTGAGCAGCGCCACCTGTTCGTTGTAGGGCGCGACCGCTTCCACCACCAGCGGACGCAGTTCATCGGGCAGATCCAGCCCTTCGTCGGAACCGAACCAGGGCTTGAGCGCCAGGTTTCCTTCGGCCGCGAAGTCGGGCATGGTCGCATTGGCGCGCATCACGGCCGTGAGCGCGGCCGGGATGTGGGCGATGTTGGTCACCAGCGCGCCCTTGGCAGAGAACACCGGGTTGTCGGGCGTGAAGATCGCGTCGACGCCGAACTTGTCCATGAACCAGCGTTCCTTGGCCAGCGCGTCGTCCGAGCCGCCGGCCATCGCGCCGGCATGGCCGACCGCGCGCGTGAGCTTGCTCTTCCAGCGGCCCACCACGCAGGCCACCACCGGCTTGGTGAACTGGGCATCGAACTCGTAGTAGCCGCCGGGTTCGCAGTAGAGCACCGCGGCCTTGCTGCGCGCATCGTTGGCCAGCGCGAAGGCGAACTCGGGCGCCGCGTAGTGGATGTAGACGTCCTTGCCCGATGAGATGACCGTGGTGGTGCCCCAGCCCGCCATGCGCAGGTACTGCGCGATGGTGGTCGAGAAGCCGCCCGAGTTGGAGAAGATCGCGATCGAGCCCGGCCTGAGCGAGTCGCCGGGCTTGTCGCCGCCCAATGCGCCGCCGATGCGCACCTGGTTCCACGAGTCGGCCACGCCGAGCCCGTTGGCGCCGAAGATGTCGATGCCGTTCTGCTGCCCCATGGCGCGGATCTCGCGCGCGTCGTGCACGGCGATCTTCTCGGTGATGATGAAGATCTTGCGCAGGTCGGGGTTGACGCGGATCAGTTCGGCCACGCCGTCGCGCGCGGCCGAGGGCGGCAGATAGACCACGCCGCAGTTGAAGCGGTGTCCCGCGGCCAGCGCGTCGCGCACGTTGTTGTAGACCGGGATGTTGCCGATGCTCGTCTCGAGCACCGCACCGCCCTTGCCCGGCGCCGTGCCGCACACCACGTTGCCGCCGGAGTACACATGGCTCACCGGCGTCACCTCGCTCGATTCACCGCCCAGGATGTTGAGCACGCAGACGCGGTCGTCGCGCGACGCCACCTGCGTGAGCGAGCTGATGCCGACGTGGTACTTGAAGTCGCCGACGCCTTTTTTCTGCCAGTTGGCTTGCATGGTGATCTCTCCTGCGTCAGTCGGCGTTGGCGGTTGCGGGGGCCTGGATGCCGAGCCGGGCCGCGATCTGTTCGCGTCCGCCGTCCTTCATCCAGTTGTTGACCTTCTTCGCGAACTGGATCACCTCGCTCATGTCGGAGTCGAAGCCGAAGAGGCGATAGGGCAGGCCCAGCGCATCGCAGGTGTCGCGCAAGGCGCCCATGCCGCGCACCAGGTTCGGCCCGCCGCGGCCCAGCACCACGTAGAGCGGCGTCGGCCCGTGCTGGCTGAAGTGCTCGCGCAGCGCATCGGCCATGGCGCGCAGGGTCTCGAAGATGTCGGTGTTGTTGCTCTTGCCGCCGATGATGAAGAGCACGTTGGCCTGCCTGAGCCAGTGCTTGAAGCAGATGCGCGCCACCTCCTTCATCTTCTCGTAGGGCGGGTTGCCGCCGAAGTCGGAGCTGATGATCGCGTCGTCGCCCAGCATTTCGGTCACCAGCGAGTTGGCGCCGCCGCCGAAGGTGGGCGCGAGCACCGTGCCGCGCTCGTTGATCACGTAGACATCGCTCTGGCCCTGGTGGGTGCGCAGCGTGTTGATCTCCTGCTCGAAGTCGGAATAGTCGGCCGCGAACAGGTGCGGCGGCAGGCCCAGGCGCAGCCAGCGCGGATCGTCGCGGTCGAAGCCGCACTTGAAGTCGCAGGCCACCGGCGTGAGCCGGCCCTTCTTGTCCTCGCGCATGCGGATCGGGTTGAGCTCCAGCGTGGTCATGCCGAAGTCGTGGAACAGCTCCCACAGCTTGGGCAACTGCTGCACCAGCGGCGAGATGATCTCCTTCGGTGCGCCGATCTCGGTCAGCGCATTGGCCACCACGAAGGCCTTGAGGCCGGTCAGCGGATCGAAGGGCACCATCGCGACCTGGCTCTTCTCGAGCTCCTCGATGTCCATGCCGCCCATGTGCGTGAGCGTCATGGTCGGCGCGCGGAAACGCGTGGAATCGCTGATCGAGAAGTAGACCTCGTGCTTGGCCGGCACGTCGGCCTCGAAGGTCACGCCGTTGGCCTTGGCCTTGACGTGGCCGACCGTGTGTTCGGCGAAATAGAGGCGCTCCTTCTCGGCCAGCGCAGTCTTCAGATCGGTGGCGCGGCCCAGGAGGCCGGCCTTGCCCTTTTTGCCGATGCCGCCCTTGAAGACCGGCTTGACGAAGATGAGCCCGTATTTGTCGATCAGCGCCTTGATTTCTTCTTCGCTGGCCGCGGGGCCCAGCACCTCGGTGGCGGGAAAGCCTGCAAATTGCAGCAGCCGCGCGCCGTGCAACATACCCGTGATCTGCATGTCGATGTCTCCTGGTGTGCGCGAACTGCGCTGTGGGCATCCAGCGTGGGGATGCCCTGGAGAAATCGTAGAAAGCGAAGCTGTCGATCCGCCGTCACGGCGATCAGGGTTTGTACGGGGCCACCTAGTTTTTGTAGCCGGGATCGATGCGGTCGAGCTTGCGGATCAGCGAGGGCCAGACGAAGGCGCCTCCGAGACCGCCGGTCTGCACCTTCATCGCCTGGCCCACGCCCTCGACGATCTTCGGATTCACCTGCGTGAGTTCACTGCCGCCGGACTGCGCGGCGATCTGGATCTGGCAGGTGGTCTCGAAGACGTACATCGAGAGAAAAGCATCGGCGATGGTCTTGCCCACGGTGAGCAGGCCGTGGTTGCGCAGCATCAGGAAGTTGGCGTCACCCATGTCGGCCTGCAGGCGCGGCTTCTCGTCGTCGCGGAAGGCCACGCCCTCGTAGTCGTGGTAGGCCAACGAGGCGAGCACGAAGGTCGACTGCTGGCTGATCGGCAGCACGCCGTTCTTCTGCGCGCTCACCGCGATGCCGGCGCGCGTGTGGGTGTGCAGCACGCACTGGATGTCTTCGCGCGCCGCATGCACCGCGCTGTGGATCACGAAGCCGGCCGGGTTCACGGGGTAGGGCGAGTCGATGATCTTGTTGCAGTCCTGGTCGACCTTGATCAGGCTCGACGCCGTGATCTCGTCGAACATCAGGCCGTAGGGATTGATCAGGAAGTGGTGTTCGGGCCCGGGCACGCGCGCGCTGATGTGCGTGAAGACCAGGTCGCTCCAGCCGTAGAGCGCGACCAGCCGGTAGCAGGCCGCGAGGTCGACGCGCAGCTGCCATTCTTCGGCGGAGACGAGCTTCTGGATTTCGGGTTGGGTGGTGGCGTTCATGTGGGTGTCCTTGGGGTGAAATTTCAGACGGCCTCTGCAGGCTTCAACGCAGCCTTGTAGATGCTTTGACGCGGCTGCGCCATCACGCGCTTCAGCATCGGTTCGAACTCGGCGATCGGCAGCGTCTCGGCCTTCGGGTCGAAGGCCGGGTTGTCGTAGAGCTCGCAGAACTCGGCCGTGCGTTCGTAGTTCGGATGGTTCCTGAAGTTGTCGCGCAGGTTGCGGTCGAGCCCGATGTGGTGGAAGAAGTAGTGGCCCTGGAAGATGCCGTGGTTCTGCACCATCCAGTGGTTCTCCTCGCGCACGAATGGCTTCAGGATCGCGGCCGCGATGTCGGGATGGTTGAAGGAGCCCAGCGTGTCGCCGATATCGTGCAGGAGCGCGCACACCACGTACTCTTCGTCGCGTCCGTCGCGCAAGGCGCGCGTGGCGGTCTGCAGCGAGTGGGTGTAGCGGTCGACCGGGAAGCCGCCGTAGTCGCCTTCGAGGATCTGCAGGTGCTTGATCACGCGCTCGGGCAGGCCGCTCGCGAACTGCATGAACTCGCCGCCGATCAGTTGCCAGTCTTCCCGCGTGCTGTCCTGCATGCGGGTGAAGTTCGCTCTTGCGTTCATCGTGTCTCCGTGGGGTGCGGCCCACTGTAGACCTGCGCTTGACCATCAACTGTCAAGAATTTGACAATCCAGGGCCCTGGTAAACCCCCGACCCTGCATGCCTCAGCCTCCCCGACCGCGCCTGTCTGCAGCGCACCGCAGCGCCATGGAAGCCAACCCGTGGTTCGCCTCGATGCCGCGGTTGCAGCGCGAGGCCTTGCTGGGCGCTGCCGACCTGGTCCACCTGCGGCGCGGCGCGATGCTGTTCCGCCAGGGCGATCCGGTGCAGGCGGCGGGCAGCGGCTTCTACGGGCTGGCGGCCGGAACGATCAAGATCTCGACCTTGCGGCACGATGGGCGCGAAGCCATCCTGGCCGTGCTCGAGCCCGGCAACTGGTTCGGCGAGATCAGCCTGATCGACGGTTCGCCGCGCACCCACGATGCCACCGCGCTGAGCGCGCTCGACCTGCTGGTGGTGCCGCCTGAAGCCTTCGCGCAGCAGATGCAGGGCAGGGCCTTCTCCCATGCGATCGCGGCACTGCTCGCGGCGCGGGTGCGGGGACTCTATGGATTGATGGAGGACGCCACCTTGCGCGACCTGCGCGCCCGCGTCGCACGCCGGCTGCTGGTGCTGGCGCGCGGCGACGCGACCCAGTCGGTGCATCTGCGCAAGCGCGTGCGCCTGCCGCAGGAGGCCTTGGCGATGATGCTGGGCGTGACGCGGCAGACGCTCTCGAAGGAGCTCAACGCGCTGGCGGAAGAGCGCGCGATCGCGCTCGGCTACGGCCGCATCGAGCTGTTGTCGCTCGATGCGCTGCAGCGCCTGGGCGGCACTGCTTAGCGCAATACGCGCCCGTCGGCCGTGATGCTGATCAGGTCGATGCTGCGCTGCGGATCGCGCAGGCCGGGGCGCAGGTTGATGCGAAAGCCGCCGACGTCGTAGTCCGACATGCCGGCCATCACGCGCTGCAGGCTCGCGGGTGTGAAGCCGCGGCCGGCGCGGCGAACGGCTTCGCCCGCGGCCTTGGCGGCGATGAAGCCTTCCATGCCTTCGTAGGAGGCCGTCTGGTCGGAGGTGTCGATGGCGGCGAGGTATTCCTTGACGATCGGGATGGCCGAGGGCCGCGGCGAGGGCACGACCTGCGAGATCACGATGCCGCCGATGTCCTTGCCCAGCGCCGCGTAGAGCGGATCGATGCCGACGATCGAGAAGGCCATGAAGGCGCCGGAATAGCCGCTCTTGCGCAGCTTGCGGATCACATTGGCGGTGGTGCTCGAAAGCGACACCAGCACGATGGCCTGCGGGTTCTGCTTCTGCACCGCGGCGAGTGCCGCATCGAGCTTGTCGCCGGCGGCGGGCACCAGCGCGCTCGCCGCCAGGGCCCCAAGCTTCTGATCGGTCATGGCCTGCTGCACGGCGGCGAGACCGGCGCGGCCCATGGCGTCGTCGTCGCCGACCAGCGCGATGCGCGTCTGCCCCACGGTGGCACATTGGCGCACGATCTTGAAGGCCTCGTCGGCCATGCTGGGACGCACGTGGAACACGTTCGGATGCGCGGCGCCGCGCAGGCTGTCCGAGGCGGCGAAGGGTGCGAAGAGCAGCGTGCCCTGCTGCGCGGCCGCGGCGGCACCGGCTTCGCTGCTGGCGGTGCCGACGAAGCCGAACAGCATGTCGGCCTTGTCGGTGGTGAGCAGGGTGCGCGCATTGGCGGCAGCGCGCGCGGCGTCGTAGCCGTCGTCGAGCTGCTGCAGTTTCAGGTGGATGCCGCTGGCGGCCTGCGTTTCGTTGAAGTGGGTCGCGTAGAGGCGGCAGCCGGCGGCAAAGGCCAGCCCGATCTCGCTGGCGGCGCCGGTCAGCGGAACCGATTGCCCGAGGATCACCGTGCGCGCCGAGGCCGCTGCCGGCGCGGCGGCGCGCGTGGTCTGCGCCTGGCCGATCCGGCTCGCACCGAGGCCGCCGCCCAGCAGCATCGTGGCCCCCACCTTGCCCAGCCAAAGCCTGCGTGACAGATCCATCGGAAACCTTTCGCTACATCAATCGGAAAAATGTAGCAATTTTGGTGCCTTATACGAAGGTAGTAAGTCACGTTGGGCCGGTTTGCTGATGGGCGCCGCGTCGGCGGCGCGCTTGCCGGATGCGCAACGCTGTATTGCGCGCTCTGCGCCGTATCCACGTGAACGATTGCCGCGTACTTCGAAGGCGCTCCGTGCGCTGTTTCGAAAACCGTTCCACTTCTTGAGGTGACGCCGATGAAATTCCCAACACATTCCCGCAGAGCCTGCGTCCTCGCCTTGTGCGCGGCAGCGGCCGGCGGCGCCTTCGCGTCCAGCCACCGCGAAGCGCCTTCCATTGCCGGCATGCCCAAGCTCGATGCGACCGACTTCTACATGTTCCGCAGCTACGAGCCGGGCCGGCAGAACTACCTGACGCTGATCGCCAACTACCAGCCCGACCAGGGTCCGTACGGCGGGCCGAACTACTTCACGATGGATCCGAACGCGCTGTACGAGATCCACCTGGACACCGACGGCGACGCGGTCGAGAACGTCACTTTCCAGTTCAAGTTCAAGAACACGCTGCGCGACATCCAACTGCCGATCTCCGGCAAGCAGGTGTCGATTCCGCTGGTGCAGTCGGGCGGCATCTCGGCGCCCAATGGCGCGACCAGCAACCTGCGCGAGACCTACACCCTGAGCGTGGTGTACGGCGACCGCCGCAAGGGGCGTGCGGAGGCGGTCACGATGGCCGGCGGCGGCACGGAGTTCGACAAGCCCACCGACAACATCGGCGACAAGACCTTCGGCGGCCCGACCGGCTATGCCGCCTACGCCAACCAGCATCTCTATGCGGTCAACATCCCGGGCTGCGCTACGCCCGGGCGCGTGTTCGTGGGCCAGCGCAAGGACCCCTTCGCCGTCGCGCTGGGCCAGGTGTTCGACCTGATCAACCTCAATCCGCTGGGTGCGCCGAACGCCAATCCCGACTCGCTGGCCGGCAGGAACATCACCACGATGGCGCTGGAAGTGCCGATCGCCTGCGTGACGGGCGCCGACCCCATCGTCGGCGGCTGGACCAGCGCCAGCGTGCGCCAGGGCCGCCTGATCGCGAGCCCGCCCAAGAGCGGCCACGGCACCACCGCGCTGAACGGCGGCGCCTGGGCGCAGGTCTCGCGTCTGGGGATGCCGCTGGTCAACGAACTGGT
The DNA here is from genome assembly GCF_964253805.1 of Variovorax sp. LjRoot175. Classification (NCBI taxonomy): domain Bacteria; kingdom Pseudomonadati; phylum Pseudomonadota; class Betaproteobacteria; order Burkholderiales; family Comamonadaceae; genus Variovorax; species Variovorax sp. LjRoot175. Next base: position 2,328,579 of record NZ_CAXURY020000001.1, read on the forward strand.
GATCGGCCTGAAGGACAAGGACAAGTTCAACAGCTCCAAGCCCAGGGACGACGCGCAGTTCGCGGACTACGTGACAAATCCGACCCTGCCGGCCCTGATCCAGACGCTGTTCCCTTCGGCCCCCGCGCCGACCAACTTTCCGCGCAGCGACCTGGTCGCGGCCTTTCTCACGGGCGTGGATGGCGTCAACAAGCCGGCCAACGTGAAGCCCTCGGAAATGCTGCGGCTCAACACAGGCATCGCGCCGACACCGAAGGCCAGCCAGATGAACCTCGGCGTCCTGGCCGGCGATACCGCGGGCTTCCCGAACGGCCGCCGGCCGGGTGACGACATCGTCGATGCCGAGCTGCGCGTGGCGATGGGCGTGCTCTGCGTCGCGACCGGCGCGAGCGACACGCTCAAGGTTGGTTGCACGCCTGCCGACGCTCCGGCCGGCGGCGCGGCGCTGACCGACGGGGCGGCCGTGAGTCCTGCCCAGTTCCTCGACGCCTTTCCGTACCTGAACACGCCGCTGCCCGGTGCGCAGTGAGGAGAACGGCATGAACCGCAAGACCCATCTGTGGAGTGCATCCTTGCTGGCAGCGGTCGTCCTGGCCGGGTGCGGCGGCGGAGGAGGGGGCGGATCTGGGGGCTTCCCCATCGGCACCGCACCGCCGCCTTCGAACCCACCGCCCGTGATGACCGATCCGTACGACGCCTTCATCGCCTACGTGAAAGGACTGATCGACATGGCGCTCGACACCGCCGAGCCGGCCGATGTCGCGGCTTTCGATCCGCCGCCGACTTCGGACACCAAAGACCCGCTTTCCACGCAGTGATGTCTGGAGCGGCCATGCGGGTGCGCGCGCTCATGCGATGGCTGGTTCCGGCCTTCGTCGTGCTCGCCGGGGCCGCAGGCGCGGCCCCGCGCGTGCCGGCGAGCGACGAGGCCATCGTCGAGACCCTGCCTTCCATCGCAGGCTGGTCGCGCGACGAGCGCAGGCTCCGGCGCGAGCTCGCCCAAAGTCCGCGCGACGAAGGCGTGGCCATCGCGGCGGCGCAGGCCTATCTGGACCTGGCCCGCGCGCAGGGCGATGCGCGCTACGCGGGCTATGCGATGGCTGCGCTGCAGGCCTGGGAACCGGTCTCGGCCGGCGCAACGCCGCCGGCGGTGCTGGTCATGCATGCGACCGTGGCGCAGTTCCTGCACGACTTCGACGGCGCCGAAGCCACGCTGAAGATGGCGCTGGCCCGGCAGCCGACCCATGCGCGGGCCTGGATCACGCTCGCCACCATCCTGCGCGTGCGCGGGCGCTATAGCGAATCGGATGCGGCCTGCCGCGCGTTGGGCCGTGTCGGGCCGGCGCTGTACGCCATCGCCTGCCTGGCCGAGAACGCAGGCCTGCGCGGCGAGCATGCGGCGGCCCGCAGCGCGCTGCAGGGGCTCCTGGCCGACCCGGCGCTGGCGCACCCGCGCCAGGCCGGCACGCGCCAATGGCTGCTGACCAGCGTGGCCGAGATCGAGGAACGTGCGGGCCGCCCGGCGGCGGCCGAACTCGCGTACCGGCAGGCGCTCGATACCGAGCGCTCGGGCTACCTGCTGCTGGCCTACAGCGACTTTCTCCAGCGGCACGGGCGAGCGGCCGAGATTGCGCCTCTGCTCGGCAAGGAGCCGCGCAACGATGCCGTGCTGCTGCGGCTGGCCGTGGCCGGACGGCGCGACAGCGCGCAGCGGGAAGTGCAGGAGCTGCAGGCGCGCTTTGCGGCCGCCGCGCTGCGGCCCCATGCGACGTCGGTGCATGCGCGGGAACAAGCGCTGTTCGCACTCGATGTGCAGGGCGATGCGCGACGCGCCCTCGCGCTCGCGCGCGTCAACGTCCAGCTGCAGCGCGAACCGATCGACCTGCTGCTGTTAGCGCGCGCGGCCGTTGCGGCGCGCGACGAGGCCGCATGCGGCGAAGTGAAAGCGCTGCTGCAACAGACGGGGCTGCGAGATGCGCGCATCGATGCGATTCTTTGAGCGCCTTGGTGCGGTGCTGCTGTTCATCGCGTTGGCCGCCGCCTCACCGGCCGCGCGGGCCCACAAGGCGAGCGATGCCTACCTGCAGCTGCAGCGCAACGGCGACACGCTGGACCTCCGCTGGGACATCGCGCTGCGCGACCTCGATGCGGCGCTCGACCTGGATCGCAACGGCGACCGGCAGCTGAGCTGGGGCGAGGTTCGCGCGCGCATGGACGACATCGGCGCCTACGCGTTGGCGCGCCTGCGCATCGAGCAGGGGCGCTGCAGGCTCGCGCACGCACAGCCGCCTGCCGTCGAAAGCCGCATCGACGGGGCCTACCTTGTGCTGCAGTTGCAGGCACGCTGCGACACCGGCCCCGCCATGGAACTCGACTACCGGCTGTTCAAGGAAGTGGACCCCACGCATCGCGGGCTGTTGCGCATCGGAGCGCAAGGCGACGCGGCGCCGACGGCGCGCTCGCTGGATCCGGCAGGCGGGCCGGTGGCCGTGGCCTGGCCGGAGGGCCCGACCGGGGCGGCATCGGGCACGAGCTTCTTTCGCGATGGCGTGCACCACATCCTGATCGGCTACGACCACGTGCTGTTCCTGATCTGCCTGCTGCTGCCCGCCGTGCTGCGGCGCGGGGCGGACGGGTGGGTGCCGGTCGCAAACTGGCGCGAGGCCCTGTGGCCGATGGTCGGCATGGTCACCATGTTCACCGTCGCGCACTCCATCACGCTCGCGCTGGCAGGCCTCGAACTGCTGACGATCTCGCCGCGCATCATCGAGCCGGCCATCGCGCTCACCATCATGGTGGCGGCGCTCGACAATCTCCATCCGCTGCTGCGGGGCCGGCGCAAGCTCTTCAGCTTCCTGTTCGGCCTGATCCACGGTTTCGGCTTTGCGGGCGTGCTCGGCGAACTCGAGCTGCCGGCCCGCGGCTTCGTCACCGCGCTGCTTCAGTTCAACCTGGGCGTGGAGGCCGGACAGCTGGTGATCGTGAGCGCAGCGCTTCTCGTGCTGGTGGCCTTGCGCGGCTGGCGCGGCTATCGCCCTGTGGTCCTGCGAAGCGGCTCGGTGCTGGCCGTCGCCATCGCGGCGCTCTGGCTGTTCGAGCGGGTGTTCGATGTCCAGTTGGTGGCCGTGTAGCGTCGGAGTGCTCGGATGAGGTGTTAACTTTTGTTTTTGAAACGTGCTTTTTGCACACGGCGAAAGCGCGCTCCGATGGCAACATCCCCGCTGATCCCGGGCTCTTGTCCCCGGCAATTGACATGAAGAAAAAGCCATCCGATATCGCCTTGCTGGAAAGCGCCCTCGCCACCATCGAACAGGTGCTGGCCCGTGCCGACAGCGACATGCAGGGAGCGCCGTACTTCGGCCCCACCGCCAATATGCCGTTGGACGTCCTGCACTCGAACAAGCCGTCGGAAGACGGCCGTTTTCGCACCAGTGCCGCGCAGTCGGCCATCAACATCTGCCTCGGCTCGGCGGCCGCGCTGATCGACGTGAGCCAGGCGCTGATGAACCGCTCGGTCGACCGCTCGCCGCAGACGCTGGAGCGCGAGTGGCAGACGCTGATCGCGCACACCAAGATCGCCAGCCGCTCGGCCTATCGTGCGGCGCTCATCATGGCTGCGCAGAAGCACGTGCTGGCCGCGCAAGGCGAGTTGCAGACCGACGACGTGTACGGCGTCGCCCACTGAGCGCTAGATGCGCTCGAACACCACGTCCCACACGCCGTGGCCCAGCTTGAGGCCGCGGTTCTCGAACTTGGTGAGCGGGCGGTAGTCCGGCTTGGGCGCATAGCCCGCTGCCGTGTTGCGCAACAGCGGCTCCTGCGACAGCACCTCGAGCATCTGCTCGGCATAGGGCTGCCAGTCGGTCGCGCAATGCAGGTAGCCGCCGGGCGCGAGCCGGTCGGCCAGCTTGCGCACGAAAGGCGGCTGGATCAGCCGGCGCTTGTTGTGTCGCGTCTTGTGCCAGGGGTCCGGAAAGAACACATGCACGCCGGCCAGCATGCCGGGCATCAGCATGTGGTCGATGACATCGACCGCATCGTGGGCGCAGATGCGGATGTTGGAGAGTTGCTGTTCGCCGATGCGCTTGAGCAGCGCCCCGACGCCGGGTTCGTGCACCTCGCAGCACAGGAAATTCTTCTCGGGCTGGAGCGCCGCGATGTGCGCGGTGGCCTCGCCCATGCCGAAGCCGATCTCGAGCACGGTCGGCGCAACGCGGCCGAAGGCGGCGGCAATGTCCAGCGGCTCGGGGCGATAGGGCAGGAGGAACAGCGGGCCCAGTTCGGCGAAGGCGCGTGCCTGGCCCTCGGTGGTTCGACCGGCGCGCTTGACGAAGCTCTTCAGGCGGCGATGCAGGGGATGCGGCGGAGTTTCTTCGTCGGAAGCGGGTGCGGCGGGATCGCGCGCGGGGTCGGTGGCAGGCAGGGTCATCAGGGGGAGGGATTGTAGAGAGCCCGCCAGCCGGCCACCCAGTCAGCCAGTGCCTCTGCGGGCGTTGCAGCCGTGGTGGCCGCCAGCCCGAGCACGCGCGCCGCGGCGTCGAGCGCAGCGAGCGCCGCGGCTGGCGTGCCGGTGTCGAGCGGCGCGGCGCCGTTCTGCTTCGAGAGCTTCTCGCCGTCGACGCCGAGCACCAGCGGCGTATGCAGGTAGCTCGGCGTCGGCAGGCCGAGCGCACGCTGCAGCAGGATCTGGCGCGCCGTGTTGTCGGCCAGGTCTTCGCCGCGCACCACGTCCGTCACGCCCTGGTCGGCATCGTCGACCACCACCGCGAGCTGGTAGGCCCAGGGCCCGTCGGCGCGCCTGAGCACGAAGTCGCCGACCTCGTGCGCCACGTCCTGGCATTGCTGGCCCTTGCGGCGATCGACCCAGTACACGGCCTTCGATGCGCGGGCGGCTTCGAACTGCACCGTGGCGAAGCGCCAGGCGCGCGCCGGCTTGCCGTGCAGTCCGTCGCGACAGGTGCCGGGATAGACGCGTTCGCCGTGCCGGGCGTGCGGCACGCCGCGAAAGGCCAGCGCCTCGTCGATGTCCTTGCGCGAGCAGCCGCAGGGGTAGCTGAGGCCCAGGGCTTTCAGGTGATCGAGTGCGTGCGCGTAGAGCGCGGTGCGCTGCGTCTGCCACACGGGCGTCGCGTCGGGCACGAGCCCGCAGGCTGCGAGCTGCGAGAGGATGTATTCGCCCAGCCCGGGCAGGCAGCGCTCGGTGTCGGCATCCTCGATGCGCACCAGCCAGCGTGCCTGCGGGCCGCGGGCGCGCACATCGAGCCAGCTCGCGAGCGCGGCGACCAACGAGCCCGCGTGCAGCGGTCCCGTGGGCGAGGGCGCAAATCGACCGGTGGAAATCACGCCACTTTGAGCGCCAACGTCAGACCCGAAAGAAACGCATCTTCGACCCGGTGCCCGGTGCACCAGTCGCCGGCCACGCCGATGCGCGCCTTGGCGTCCCACAGGTGCGGCTTGCCGACCGGTACCTGGGTCTGGGCTTCGGGCCAGCAGCGCGCCTGCGCGTGCGAAGGTTCGGCGCGGATGCCGGTGATCTCGGCGAAGGCGCGCAACAGCTTGGCCTGGACGCGCGAGGCGTCGTCGCGCAGGTGTTCGTGCGACCAGGCCGCGCTGGCTTGCAGGGTCCAGCGCTCGATGCGATCACGGCCGGGCTTGGAGGATTCGCGCGCCAGCCAAGCCACGCGGTGGTGGGTACTGCGCGCGGCGTTCCATTGCGGGCCGAGATGGGAGAGGTTCGCCTGGTTGGCCTGCGGGAAGGCGATCATCAGCGTCCAGCAGGGCGCGATGCGCACTGCTTCGATCTTCTCGCTGATGCCGGAGGAGAGCTTGCCGTTGTCGAGCAGGGCGCGCGTGCGAGCCGGCGGCACCGCCAGCAGCACGCCGTCGAAACCGGAGTACACATGTTGCGAATCGTCGGCGCCCGCGGTGCGCAGTTGCCAGCGCTTTCCGTCGAGCGCGTCGCGCTCGATGGTCGTGACCTGGGTGCGCGTCACGAGCGCATCGCCCAGCGGCGCGGCCCAATGCGCAACCAGGGCATCCATGCCGGGCTGGGCAACCCAGTGCGGCTCGCGCGCGGGCAGGGCGGCCTCGGCGACGCGGCCGTGCGGGTCGAGTACGCGCACGAGGTTGGCACTCCAGGGCTTGCAGATTTGCGGCACGGTTTGGAGCACGCGCGCAAAGCGCGGGTCGCGCACGGTGAAGTACTGCGCGCCGCTGTCGAACTTGCCGAAGGGCGTGGATTCGCTCGCCATCCGGCCGCCGGCGGCGGCTTCGCGTTCGAACACGCTGACGCGGTGGCCGGCCTGCGCGAGGGTGCGGGCACAGGCGATGCCCGCCATGCCGGCGCCGACGACGGCGTAGTGGCGCGGGGAGGTGGATCGGTGGCGATCGGCGGGAGGACGGGAGGTGGTCATGTTGAGCGGTCTCGTTTTCTGTTGGCGATCAAGGGAGACTCTAACCGCCTCGACACACTCACCGGCCGCGATGCCTTTCAAGGAGCGCCCGGCGCGTCCCTTCGTGCTCGAACTGTTCGAGCCACCATTTGAGCGCGCGTCCCGGCTTGCCGGCGGTGCGCTCGCGCCATGCGCAATGCATGGTGCCGATCGGCGCCACGCGTTCGGTCTTGCGCTCGACCAGGTGGCCGGCCTCGATGTAGGGCCGCGCCATCGGCTCGGGCAGGAAGCCGCCGCCCAGGCCGTGGAGCTGCGCGGCCAGCTTGGCCTGCATGGTGGGCACGGTGAGCACATCCTGGCCGCCGACGAGATTGACCGTCATGCTCGGGCCGGCGCGCGATGAGTCGGCCGCGGCCACGGCGCGGTGCTGGCGCAGCACGTTGTCGGAGAGGGGGGCGTCGATCCGCGCCAGCGGATGGTGCGGTGCCACCGCATAAACGAAATGCAACTGGCCCAGCGGCCGGCTGCGGATGCCGGTGGCGCCGAAGGCGAGGCTCGAGGCATCGAGCACGGCGCCGACGGCGAGATCGGCCTCGCCGCTGGACAGTGCCTCGATGGTGCCCAGCAGCGTTTCATCGCGCAGCTTGAGCCGGGTCGGCGGGTCGAGCGCGAAGAAGGCGGTGGCCAGGTCCAGCATCGGATCGCGCGCGATCACGCTGTCGACCGCGATCGTGAGCATCGGCTCCCAGCCGGTCGCGACGCGCTTGACGCGGTTGGCCACCGCGTCGATTTCGCCGAGCAGCCACGAGGCCTCGCGCAGCAATTCGGTGCCGGCTTCGGTCAGCCGTGCCTGGCGCGCGCTGCGGTCGAACAGCAGCACGTCGAGGGCGTCCTCGATCTGGCGCACGCGGTAGCTGAGGGCGCTGGGCACGAGGTCCAGCGTGCGCGCGGCCGCGGCAAAGCTGCCGGTGCTCACCACCGTCTGCAGCATCGCGAGCGCATCGGGCGTCAGGACATCACGGGCGCTGGGCATAGATCGTTCAAAAAAATTGAATGATGCCATCAAAAGCCGGCGCTTTCGAGGGCGGGGCCGCGACCTAAAGTTCTGGGCATCCGCTGCGCATGCGGCGCGGCATTCGAAGGCCCCAAGCCATCTGGCGGGGCAGGAGTTCAAAGATGCTTCAAGTTCGCAAGTCCCAGGAACGCGGTTATGCCGATCACGGCTGGCTGCGCTCGTTCCACAGCTTCTCCTTTGCCGGCTACTACGATCCGGCCCACATGGGTTATGGCAATCTGCGCGTGATCAACGAAGACCGCGTCGCCGCGGGCGCCGGCTTCGGCACCCACGGCCACAAGGACATGGAAATCATCAGCTACGTTCTGTCGGGCGAGCTCGCGCACAAGGACAGCATGGGCAACGTCGAATCGATCCCGCCGGGCGACGTGCAGCGCATGAGCGCCGGCCGCGGCGTGATGCACAGCGAGTTCAACCACAAGGCCGACGAGACCACGCACTTCCTGCAGATCTGGATCGAGCCCAACGTGCGCGGCATCGCGCCCGGCTACGAGCAGAAGAGTTTCCCGGATGCCGAGAAGCGCGGACAGCTGCGCCTGGTGGCTTCGCCCGACGGGGCCGAGGGCTCGGTGCTGGTGCATGCCGATGCGCGCATGTATGCCGGCCTGCTCGACGGCAACGAGCAAGCCAGCCTCGCGCTCGACCCGAAGCGCAAGAGCTACGTGCACCTGGTGCGCGGGGAGCTCGAGGTCAACGGCACGAAACTGGCTACTGGCGATGCGGCCCTGATCAAGGACGAATCGCACCTCACGCTCGGCGCCGGCAAGAATGCCGAAGTGCTGGTGTTCGACCTCGCGGCCTGAAGCTGCGTTATTTTTTCATCAACCCAGGAGTACTTTCCAATGGCATCCACCACCACCGCATCCGGCTACGCCGCCCCCGCCGGCGCGAGCGCTTCGCAAGACACGCTCGCGCTCATCGGGCGCATCCTGATCGCGGCGCTCTTCATACCTGCCGGTTTCGGCAAGATCGGCGGCTTCGCCGGCGTCGTCGGCTACATCAGCGCGGTCGGCCTGCCGCTGCCGCAGCTCGGCGCGGCGATCGCGATCATCGTGGAGCTCGGCCTCGGCCTGCTGCTCCTGGTCGGCTACAAGACGCGCATCGTGTCCATCGTGCTGGCCGTGTTCACCGTCGCCACCGCGGTGCTCTTCCACAACTACTGGGGCATGCCCGCCGACAAGGCCTATGTGAACCAGCTGATGTTCTTCAAGAACATCGCGATCGCAGGCGGCCTGTTGGCCATCGCAGCCTTCGGCTCCGGCCGCTTCAGCATCGACAAGCGCTGAGCAGCCATACTTCCCGCATGACCAACATCGTCGTTGTTTTTCATTCGGGTTACGGCCACACGCAGCGCATTGCGCAGGCGGTGGCCGATGGCGCAGGCGCCCACCTGCTCGCGATCGACGCCGACGGCAAGCTCCCGGCCGGCGGCTGGGAGATGCTGGCGGCCGCGGACGCGATCATCATGGGTTCGCCCACCTACATGGGCAGCGTGAGCTGGCAGTTCAAGAAGTTCGCCGATGCCTCCTCGAAGGTCTGGTACGTCCAGGGTTGGCGCAACAAGCTTTTCGCGGGCTTCACCAACAGCGCCGCCATGAACGGCGACAAGGACGCGACGCTGACCTACCTGTGGCACCTCGCCAGCCAGCACGGCGGCCTGTGGGTCAGCCTCGGCCTCATGCCGAGCAACGACCGTGCCGCGAAGCGCGATTCGATCAATTACGTCGGCGGCTACAACGGCCTGCTGACCACTTCGCCGACCGATGCCAGCCCGGCCGAGATGGCGAAGGGCGACCTCGAGACGGCCTATGCATTCGGCGAACGCGTGGCCGAAGTGGCAAGATCTCGATCGCCCCACGGAGAACCACGATGACCGAACCGCTGCTGCTGCTTCGACCGCATGAAAAGGACCTGGGCGGAGGCTTCAAGGTCCGGCGCCTGCTGCCGGCGGCGAAGCGGCGATCGGTCGGGCCCTTCGTATTCTTCGATCACTTCGGCCCGGCGACCGAGGAGCCGGGCAACGAGCACGACGTGCGGCCGCATCCGCATATCGGCCTGGCCACCGTGACCTATCTTTTCGAGGGCGCGATGACGCATCGCGACAGCCTCGGCGTGGTGCAGGAGATCCGCCCCGGCGCGATCAACTGGATGACGGCGGGGCGCGGCATCGTGCACTCGGAGCGCAAGCCCGAGCATCTGCTCGATGCGAGCTATGTCAACCATGGTTTGCAGCTCTGGGCCGCGCTGCCGCAGGCCCATGAGGAAGTCGAGCCCAGCTTTTCCCACACGGCGGCTGAGCAGATCCCGGCACTCGAAGTGCAGGGCGTGGCCGTGCGGGTACTGGTGGGCGAAGCCTTCGGCGTGCGTTCGCCGGTGAAGACCTTTTCCAAGACGCTCTATCTCGACCTGCCATTGCCGGCCGGCGCGCGTTTCGAACTGCCGGCCTTGGCGCAGGAGATGGCTGTCTACGCGGTCGATGGCGAGATCCGGCTCGATGGCGAGCCCGTGGCGCAGCACACGATGGCCATGCTGCCGGAGGGCGAGGGCGGCATCTTCGAGACACGCGATGCCGTTCGCATCGTGGTCATCGGCGGCGAGCCGCTCGACGGCCCGCGCTTCATTACCTGGAACTTCGTCTCCAGCCGGCGCGAGCGCGTCCTCGAAGCCGGCGCCGACTGGTCCGCGCAGCGCATGGGCCATGTGCCCGGCGAGACCGAATTCATTCCACTGCCGGGACATCCGTTCCAGGTGCAGACGCCGGCCGATACCGGCACGACGCCGGTCTAGCGCTTGATCGCGATGTCCGGGTCCTCGGCGGCCCGGGCGCTGGCGCCGCTCGCACGCGCACTCAGGTCCGGCGCCAAAGTCTCTCGGCCATCGAACACGAAGCACTCGCCGTGGTAGTGCGCGCCGCCGACCTGCTCGAAGTACTTGAGGATGCCGCCTTCGAGCTGAAGCACGTCGGCCACGCCTTCCTCGCGCATCAGGATCGCGGCCTTCTCGCAGCGGATGCCGCCGGTGCAGAAGCTCACCACCGTCTTGCCGGCCAGGTCTTCGCGGTGCTTCTTCAGCGCCTTCGGGAAATCGGTGAACTTGCCGATGCGCCAGTCGATGGCGCCGTCGAAGCTGCCGTGGTCGACCTCGAAGGCGTTGCGCGTGTCGAGCAGCGCGATCGGCTTGCCCGCGTCGTCGTGCCCCTGGTCGAGCCAGCGCATGAGGGTGGGCGCATCGACGCCCGGCGCGCGGCCCGCGGCGGGCTGGATGGCCGGATGGTCCATGCGGATGATCTCGCGCTTCAGCTTGACCAGCATGCGGCGGAAGGGCTGGGCTTCGGACCAGCTTTCCTTCGCTTCCAGATCGGCGAAACGCGGGTCGGCACGCAGGCCCCGGAGGAAGTCATGCGCGGCATCTTTCTCGCCCGCGAGGAACAGGTTGATGCCCTCGGGCGCGAGCAGGATGGTGCCCTTGAGCGCCAGCGCGTGGGCGGTGGCGCGCAGCGCGTCGCGCAGCAGCTCGCCGTCGTCGATGGCCACGAACTTGTAGGCCGCGATATTCAAAATCTCTTGCACGGAGCGCGATTGTAGGGAGAGCCAAACCACATGGTGGGGGTGCTGCTTTCTACAATGCGCACCATGTTCGTTCACCTGCGCCTGCACACCGAGTTTTCCGTCGTCGACGGCACCAACCGAATCGACGAAGTCGTCAAGGCCGCCGCGGCCGACCGGCAGCCGGCGTTGGCGATCACCGATCTCAACAACCTCTTCGGCGCGGTCAAGTTCTACAAGGAAGCGCGCGGCAAGGGGGTCAAGCCGGTGCTGGGCGCCGAGGTGTTCCTCGAAGGCCTGGGCGCGGAGATCGGCGCGCTCACGCGCATCGTGCTGCTGGTGCAGAACATGGAAGGCTATCTGCACCTGTCCGAACTGCTGGCGCGCGCCTGGACGCAGAACGTGGGCCGCGGCCAGGCCCAGGCGGTCTGCAAGCTGGCCTGGATCGAGGAGTTGCAGGGCGGGTTGATCGCGCTCTCGGGCGCGCAGGCCGGCCCGCTCGGCGCGCCGCTGCTGCAGGGCCAGGCCGAGCGCGCGGCCGAGATCGCGCTGCAGTTGGCGGGGCTTTTTCCGCATCGCTTCTACATCGAACTGCAGCGCGCCGGCCGCCCCGAGGACGAGCCGCATGTGTTGGCCGCGGTGCAGCTGGCCGCAAGGCTCGGGCTGCCGGTGGTGGCAACGCACCCGGTGCAGTTCGCCACCGCCGAGGACTTCGAAGCGCACGAGGCGCGCGTCTGCATCTCGGAAGGCGAGATCCTCGGCAACCCGCGCCGCGTGCGCAAGTTCACGCAGGAGCAGTATTTCAAGTCCGCCGCCGAGATGGAAGCGCTCTTCGCCGACGTGCCGAGCGCGATCGCCAACACGGTCGAGATCGCCAAGCGCTGCAACCTAACGCTCGTGCTCGGCAAGCCGCAGCTGCCGAACTTCCCGACGCCCAACGGCATGCCGATCGAGGAGTACTTCCGCGTCGCCTCCTTCGAAGGCCTGGAGGAGCGTCTCGCGCACCTCTACCCCGACGCCGCCAAGCGCGATGCCGAGCGCCCGCGCTACGTCGAACGCCTCGAGTTCGAGATCAACACCATCCTGAAGATGGGTTTCCCGGGCTACTTCCTGATCGTGGGCGACTTCATCAACTGGGCCAAGAAGAACGGTTGCCCGGTCGGACCCGGCCGGGGCTCGGGCGCGGGCTCGCTGGTGGCCTATGCGCTGAAGATCACCGACCTCGATCCGCTCGAATACAAGCTGCTGTTCGAACGCTTCCTGAACCCCGAGCGCGTCTCGATGCCCGACTTCGACATCGACTTCTGCCAGGGCAACCGCGACCGCGTGATCGACTACGTGAAGGACAAGTACGGCCGCGACGCGGTGAGCCAGATCGCGACCTTCGGCACCATGGCCGCACGCGCCGCGATCCGCGACGTGGGCCGCGTGCTCGACATGAGCTACATGTTCTGCGACGGCATCAGCAAGCTGATCCCGAACAAGCCGGGGCAGCCGGTCACGATCCAGTACCCGCCTTCGCCCAAGCCCGAGGGCGACAAGAACAACTACGCGATCGAGATGGAGCCGCAGCTCGCGGCCCGCATCGAGAAGGAAGAAGAAGTCCGCATGCTGGTCGAGCTGGCGCAGAAGCTCGAAGGCATGACGCGCAACATCGGCATGCATGCGGGCGGCGTGCTGATCGCGCCGGGCAAGCTCACCGACTTCTGCCCGCTCTACCAGCAGCCGGGCAGCGACTCGGCCGTGAGCCAGTACGACAAGGACGACGTCGAAGCCATCGGCCTGGTGAAGTTCGACTTCTTGGGCTTGGCCACGCTCACCATCCTCGAGATCGCGAAGGAGTTCATCGTCCAGCGCCACAAGGGTCAGGAGAACTTCGCCTACGAGAACATCCGGCTCGACGACGCGCCGACCTACCGGCTCTTCGCCGAGGGCAAGACCGAGGCCGTGTTCCAGTTCGAATCGCGCGGCATGCAGGGCATGCTGAAGGACGCGCGGCCGACGCGGCTCGAAGACCTGATCGCGCTCAACGCGCTGTACCGTCCGGGCCCGATGGACCTGATCCCCAGCTTCGTCGCACGCAAGCACGGCCGCGAGACGGTGGAGTATCCGCATCCGCTGGTCGAAGAGATGCTCTCGGAGACCTACGGGATCATGGTCTACCAGGAACAGGTGATGCAGACCGCGCAGATCCTGGGCGGCTACTCGCTCGGCGGCGCCGACCTGCTGCGCCGCGCGATGGGCAAGAAGAAGGCCGAGGAGATGGCCGAGCACCGCGAGATCTTCCGCAAGGGCGCGGCGGTGAACGGCATCGACCAGCAGAAGGCTGACGAGATCTTCGACCTGATGGAGAAGTTCGCGGGCTACGGCTTCAACAAGTCGCACGCGGCCGCCTATTCGCTCCTGGCCTATCACACCGGCTGGCTCAAGGTCCACTACACGGCCGAGTTCTTCTGCGCCAACATGACGGTGGAAATGGACGACACCGACAAGCTCAAGGTGTTGTTCGAAGATGCGCAGAAGCACTTCGGCATGACCTTCGAGCCGCCGGACGTGAACCGCGGCAACTACCGCTTCGAGCCGGTCACCGACAAGGTCATTCGCTACGGGCTCGGTGCGGTCAAGGGCACGGGGCAATTGGCGGTCGAGGCGGTGGTCAAGGCGCGGGAAGAGGGCGGCCCCTTCAAGAGCCTGTTCGACTTCTGCGTGCGCGTGGACCGCCAGCGCATCAACAAGCGCACCGTCGAGGCGCTGATCAAGGCAGGTGCCTTCGATTCGCTGCAGCAGAACCGGGCCTCGCTGATCGCCTCGGTCGACCGCGCCTTCGAATTCGCGAGCGCGACCGAGGCCAACGCCTCGCAGGTCGATATCTTCGGCGACTGCGAGCACGGCTCTGCGACGCAGGAGCCCGAGCTCATCGACGCCACGCCCTGGGGCGTGAAGGAACGCCTGACCTACGAGAAGACGGCCATCGGCTTCTACCTGTCGGGCCACCTGTTCGACGAAGTGGCGCACGAGGTGCGGCGCTTCTGCAAGCGCGAGATCGACGACCTGATCGACAGCCGCGAGCAGCAGGTGATCGCCGGCATCGTGAGCGACTTCCGCGTCATCAACGGCCAGCGCGGCCGGCTGGCGATCTTCAAGCTGGACGACAAGTCGGGCGCCATCGACGCGACCGCCGACGAGGCGCTCTTCAACGCCAACCGCAACGTGCTGAAGGACGACGAACTGGTGATCGTGAGCGGCCGCCTGCAGCCGGGCCGCGGCGGCTTCGAGGCGCGCTTCCAGGTGCAGCAGGTGTGGGACCTGGCCGCAGCGCGCTGCCGCTTCGGCAAGTTCCTGCGCGTCGCGGTCAACGGGAAGGCGCCGGACATCGCGCGGCTGGTGCGCGACTTTCCGCCGCGCACCGAACAGAGCGAGCACGGCGAGCTGCTGCAGGGCTTGGCGGTGCGGCTGTCGATGGCGCGCGGCGGCGCGCAGGTCGAGCTGCAGCTGGGCGAGCGCGCGAAGTTCTTCCCGACCGACGCCGCGCTCGCGAGCTGGACGGCGCAGGCCGATGCGGGCCGCGCGGCGGTGGTCTACGAGTAGCGGGCGCTTCAGCGCTGCTTTGGTTGAAGCACCACTGTTAGCGAAGGGAAGATGCGGCCATCTACGTCGCGCGGTACCTTTTCCGTTCTACGCAGCCCGCGCTCTGCGGCATCGTCCCAACTCGCCAAACCGCTCGATTTGCGTAGCTTGACACCCACGATCGTGCCATCGGGCGCCAAGTTGACGTCGAATTCCGCGGTCGGATTGCCGCTCACGAGATCGGCATCGGGGTAGACGATGTTGGGGCGCACAGCTGCCGCGATCCGAGCTCCGTAGCCGCCCGAAGGGCCGGAGGCCTTCAGCGCAGCCCCTTTCGAGTTGTCGTCACCGCTGGCGCCCGCCAGACCCTGCATGCGCTTGAGCGTGGCTGCACGGTCGGCCGCGGCCTGCGCAGCCGCCTTCGCATCGGCTTCCTTCTTCTTCGCGGCTTCGGCTTCCTGCTTCTTCTTCGCCTCGGCCAACTTCTGCTGCTGTTCCTTCTTGCGCTCGGCTTCGTCCTCGGCGCGCTCCCGGGCTTCCTGTTCCTTCTTCTCCTGCGCCGCTTTCTTCGCGGCTTCGAGCTTCTTCTGTTGCTGCTGCTCCAGCTCGCGCTCCTTCTGCTCCTTCAGCTTCTTCTCGCGTTCGAGCGCGATGTCGGGCGCACGCGGCGCCGGCGCGGGTTCGGGTGCTCGCGCCTGCGGGGGAGGTGGCGGCGGAGGGGGTGGTGCCGGCGTTGGTGCAGGCGCCGGAGTGGGTGGCGTCGGAACCGGCGGCGCAGTGAGGCGCGGCGCGGCCTGCTGCGCGGTCGACGACCAGAGCTCGGCCTCGATCGCGGCGTCCTCCGCTTCGCGGCGCCAGCTCACGCCCCAGGTCAGCGCGATGATGAGCAGCCCATGCGCCAGCAGCGCCAGCAGCACGGCACGCGGCGTGCCGCGTTGCGGCGGCGGCGCGAACTCCGGGCGATCGGCGCCGAGCGACATCAGCGAAGAGGCCAAGGCCATCACTTGGCGCCCGTGGTCGTGACCGAAAGGCCGACGCGCTCGACGCCGCTCCTCTTGAGCGCGTTCATCGCCTTGACCACCGTCTCGTACTTGACCGACTTGTCGGCGCTGATGACCACCGGCCGCTGGTCGTCGCCGCCCTGCGCGGTCTTGGCCGCCGTGCCGATCTGCGTCATGGGGATCGAGGTGGCGCCGCTGCCGGTGGACGGGTCCTTCTTGATCTGGACCTCGTCGTCGCTCTTGATGACGATCTCGATCGGCTTGTCGGGCTGCTTGTTGGCGCGATCCACCGTGGGCAGGTTGATCACGCTCGGCGTGATCAGCGGCGCCGTGACCATGAAGATGATCAGGAGCACCAGCATCACGTCGATGAACGGGACCATGTTGATCTCGTTGATCGTTCGGCGGCCGCGGCCGCGGGAGGACATTGCTGGCATGGCGTGGTGCTCCGCTTCAGCGGCCGGTCGCCGGCGTCACCGATGCCGGGTTGACGTGGGCCGTCAGGTTGCGCTGCAGGATGTTCGAGAACTCTTCGATGAAGGTCTCGAGCGCGATCGCGATCTTGTCGATCTCGCGGGCGAAGCGGTTGTAGGCCACCACGGCCGGAATGGCGGCGAAGAGGCCGATGGCGGTGGCGACCAGCGCTTCTGCGATGCCGGGAGCGACGGTGGAGAGCGTCACCTGCGCCAGCGCTGCGAGGCCGGTGAAGGCATGCATGATCCCCCACACCGTGCCGAACAGGCCGACATAGGGCGAGACCGAACCGACGGTGGCGAGGAAGGACAGGTTCTGCTCCACCGCATCGAGCTCGCGCTGGAAGCTCGCGCGCATCGCGCGGCGTGCGCCGTCGAGCAGCGTGCCGGCGTCGGAGACATGGCGCTCGCGCAGCTTCTGGTACTCGCGCATGCCGGAAGCGAAGATGCGTTCCATCGGGCCGGCGAACTTGGCGTTCTGCGCAGCCGAGGAGAACAGTTCGTTCAAGCTGGTGCCGGACCAGAACTCGCGTTCGAAGTCGTCGTTGAGCGCGCGCGTGCGCTTGAGAGAGAAGAACTTGCGGAAGATGGCCGCCCAGCTGGCGACGGATACCACGAGCAGCAAGGCCACGACAAACTGCACCGGAAGGCTGGCATGGAGCAGGAGGGAAAGGATCGACAGGTCTTGATTCATGGCTTCTGAGGTTGAGACATGGAGCCGGCATGGCGCCCGAGGGTTCCCGAAACTTGGGGTGGGATGCGCGCGGGCCGCAGCGTGGCCGCGTCGACCCAGCCGATGCGGATCGTGCCTTCGCAAAGGACCGCAGTATCGGGCGCCGGGCCGGTGGCCGGACCGTGCTCTGAATTTGATAGCACGCGCTGGCCGATTATCAGGGACGCGGAGCCCATCTGACGCAGCTCGGCTGTAACCAGCAGTTCGTCGTCGAGCCGCGCCGGGCGGTGGTACTTGAGCTGCGTCTCGCTGACCACGAAGATGCCGCCGGTCTCTTCGCGCAGCCGGCCTTGCGCGATGCCGAGCGAGCGCAGCCACTCGGTGCGGGCACGCTCCATGTACTTGAGGTAGTTGGCATAGAAGACGATGCCGCCGGCATCGGTGTCTTCCCAGTAGACGCGGATTGGAAATGCAAAGCTCATGCAGCGACGGTGGCGCCGGCCCAGGCGCGCAGGCGCTCCACCGATTCCTCGAGATGCGCCATCGAGCTGGCCGTCGAGAAGCGCACGAAGCGGGCGGTTTCGGCCGCGCCGAAGTCGCGGCCCGGCGTGATCGCGAGATGGGCTTTCTTCATCGCTTCGAAGGCGAAGTCCCAGCTGCTCGAGATGCCGAGCTTCTCGCCGAAGGCAGAACAGTCGGCCCAGGCATAGAAGGCGCCGTCGGGCACCACCGGCACCTTGAGGCCCAGCGCGTCGAGCTGCGGAATGAACCAGTCGCGCCGGGCCTTGAACTCGGCGCGGCGGCGCTCGTACTCGGCGATGCTCTCGGGCTCGAAGCAGGCGAGCGCCGCATACTGCGAGACGGTGCTCGCGCAGATGAAAAGGTTCTGCGCCAGCCGCTCGACCACCGGCACCAGCGCATCGGGCACCACCAGCCAGCCGAGGCGCCAGCCGGTCATGTTGAAGTACTTGCTGAAGCTGTTGATGCTGATGACCTGGTCGTCGATCGCGAGCGCGGTGTGGCCGAAGGCGTCGTCGTAGGACAGGCCAAGGTAGATCTCGTCGATCAGCGTGATGCCGCCGCGCTTCGACACCACCTCGTGGATGCGGCGCAGCTCGTCGGGCGCGATCGAGGTGCCGGTCGGGTTGGAGGGCGATGCGAGCAGCACGCCGCGCGTGCGTTCGGTCCAGGCGTCTTCGACCTTGGCGGCGCTGAGCTGGAAGCGCTCGGCGGCCGTGGTCGGCACCAGCACGGCACGGCCGTCGGCTGCGCTCACGAAGTGGCGGTTGCAGGGATAGCTGGGGTCGGGCAGCAGCATCTCGTCGCCGGCCTCGATCAGCGCCAGGCAGGCCAGCTGCAGCGCGGCCGATGCACCGGCCGTGACGACGATGCGGCGCGCCGGCACGTCGGCGCCGAAGCGTTCGCGGTACCAGCCGCTGATGCGCTCGCGCAGGTGGTCGAGGCCGATCGCATGCGTGTACCGCGTCGCGCCCGCGCGCACGGCGCGTGCGGCGGCTTCTTGCACCAGCGGCGGCGCGGTGAAGTCGGGCTCGCCGATGTTGAGGAAGATCATCGGCCGATCGGTGTGCGCGACTTCGCGCGCCAGCGCGGAGGCCGCCTTGGCGACTTCCATCACGTAGAAGGGCTCGATGCGCTCGGCGCGCTTCGAAATTCTCATGGCCGTGCCTTGCCCGTCGCTCGATCGGCTTCGACCTCGGCCGGGCGCAGGTGCGGCGCGAGGCCGTTGAGCACCGCGTTCACGTACTTGTGGCCGTCGGTGCCGCCGAACTCCTTGGCGAGCTCGATGCATTCGTTCAGCACCACACGCCAGGGCACGTCGAGGCAGTGCTGGAATTCGTAGACGCCGATCCACATCACGGCGTGCTCGACCGGCGAGATCTCTTCGAGCTTGCGGTCGAGCAGCGGCACGATCAGCGCATCGAGCTCGCCCGCGGCCGCGATCGAGCCGTGCAGCAGCGCGTCGTAGTGCGCCGCGTCGGCCTTGTGGAAGCCGGCCAGGTCGCGCGTGAACTGGTCGATGGACGCGGCGTCGTTGCGTCCCACCAGGTGCTGGTAGAGCGCCTGCAGCGCGAACTCGCGCGCGCGGCTGCGGGTCGACTTGGCGGAGGCCTTGCGTGCGCCCGTGCTGGTCAGCCCCGTGCGGGATTGGCGCGGCTTGTCGCCGGCGGTCTTGTTGTCTTCGGTCATGAAAGGGTGGCGAGCAGCTGCGCCATCTCGACGGCCACGCGCGCCGCATCGCGGCCCTTGTCGGTCTGCCGCGCGATGGCCTGTTCGAGGTTTTCGGTGGTGAGGATCGCGTTGGCGACCGGGATGCGGTAGTCGAGCGCGATGCGGCTCACGCTTGCGCCCGATTCGTTGGCCACCAGCTCGAAGTGGTAGGTCTCGCCGCGGATGATGCAGCCCAGCGCGATCAGCGCCTGGTAGCGGTTGCGCTCGGCCAGGGCCTGCAGCGCGACCGGCACCTCGAGCGCGCCCGGCACGCTGACATGGTCGATGTCGGCGTCGGCGACGCCGAGCACTCGGAGCTCGCCCAGGCAGGCCTCGGCCAGGGCGTCGGTGATGTCTTCGTTGAAGCGCGCCTGCACGATGCCGATGCGCAGGCCCTTGCCGTCGAGCGTGACATCGCTGCCCTTGTTCGCGTGCTGCATTAGGCTTCCCGCCTCGCGTGTGTGTTCTTCTTCATTGCTCTTCTTTCGTGATGTAGCCCGCGATCTCCAGGCCGTAACCTGCTGCCATGCTGGGCATGCGGCGCGGCGTGCCCAGCAGGTTCATCCTGTGCACGCCGCACTCGCGCAGGATCTGCGCGCCGATGCCGTAGCTGCGCAGGTCCATGCGCCCACGTTCCGGCGCCTGCGCGGGCCGTGCAGTGCCGTCAAACTGCGACAGCAGCTCGGCGCCGGTCTCGCCGCAGTTGAGCAGCACGGCCACGCCCTTGCCTTCGGCCGCGATGTGGGCCAGGCTGGCATCGAGACTCCACGAGTGCAGCGAACGGTTGACTTCCAGCGCGTCGAGCACCGAGAGCGGCTCGTGCACGCGCACGTCCACCGTGTCGCCCGGATTCCAGTTGCCGCGCACCAGCGCCAGGTGCACGCCGTGGCTGGGCTTGTCGCGGAAGGCATGGGCGGTGAACCAGCCCCAGGTGGTGTGGATTTCGCGGCAGCCGACCTTTTCGACCAGCGACTCGGTGCGGCTGCGGTGCTCGATCAGTGCGGCGATGGTGCCGATCTTGATGCCGTGCTCGGCGGCGAAGAGCTGCAGGTCGGGCAGCCGCGCCATGGTGCCGTCCTCGTTCATCACCTCGCAGATCACGGACGCGGGCGAGCAACCGGCCATTGCGGCGAGGTCGCAGCCGGCCTCGGTGTGGCCGGCGCGCATCAGCACGCCGCCGTCGACCGCCTGCAGCGGAAAGATATGGCCGGGCTGCACCAGGTCGGCCGCGACGGCATTCGGTGCGACGGCGGCCTGCACGGTGCGCGCGCGGTCGGCGGCGGAAATGCCGGTGGTCACGCCCTCGGCCGCCTCGATTGACACGGTGAAGGCGGTCGAGTGCTTGGCGCCGTTGCGCGCCACCATCGGCGGCAGCTGCAGCCGCTCGCACATCTCGCGGGAGAGCGTGAGGCAGATCAGGCCGCGCGCATGGCGTGCCATGAAGTTGATGGCCTCGGGCGTCACGTGGTCGGCCGCGAGCACGATGTCGCCCTCGTTCTCGCGGTCTTCCTCGTCGACCAGGATCACCATGCGGCCCGCGGCGAGCTCGGCCACAATCTCTTCGACCGACGAAATCGGCGCGGGCGCCCGGCCGCTGCGCGGGGCGGTGATCGGCGTGACGGAGGCGTTCATGGGGTCTTGTCTTTCTGTGGGACGGGCAGGGCGCCGGCCTGGAGCATGCGCTCCACGTAGCGGGCGACGGTGTCGATCTCGAGGTTGACGCGGCTGCCTTGCTTCAGGCTGCCGAGCGCGGTGTTTTCGACCGTGTGCGGAATCAGGTTGATGCTGATCTCGCTGCCGTCAGCGCCGTCGCTCACGCTGTTGACCGTGAGGCTCACGCCGTTGACGGTGATCGAGCCCTTGTAGGCCAGGAAGCGGGCGAGCGCGGGCGGCGCCAGCACACGCAGCTCCCAGCTTTCGCCCACCGGCGCGAAGTGGCTGACCGTGCCGATGCCGTCCACGTGGCCCGACACGATGTGGCCGCCGAGCCGGTCGCTGGCGCGCAGTGCCTTCTCGAGGTTGACGCGGCCCGCTTCTTCGGCGAGGCCGGCCGTCTTGTCCAGCGATTCGGCCGAGATGTCGATGGTGAAGAGCTGCTTCGCCGGGTCGAGGGAGGTGACGGTCATGCAGGCGCCGTTGAGCGCGATGCTGTCACCGAGACCCACGTCGGCCAGATAGCCGTCGGGCACCGCGATGCTGAGCCGCTTGCCGTGGGATGAAGAGCTGCCGAGGTCGTGGACGGCGGCGATGCGCCCCACGCCGGTAATGATTCCGGTGAACATCGCGGCATTTTCGCAGAGATGCGAAGGCCGCTCGGCCAAACCCTAAAAGCGGTCTCGACCAGCGACCCGGGCGACGATTCGCAGGTCCGGGCCGATCGGCTCGAAGGACTTGAATTCGAGCGCCAATGCATCGCCAAGCACGGTCAGGGGGCCTGATGCATGCGGCTGGCTGGCCATGCCGAGCCCGTCTCCGATGAACTTTGGCGCCAAGTAAACCAGCAGTTCGTCGACCAGCCCTTCGCGGATCAGCGAGCCGTTGAGCTTGTGGCCAGCCTCGACATGGAGTTCATTGACCTCGCGCACGGCGAGATCGCGCAGCATGGCCGCGAGGTCGACCTTGCCCTGGGGGTTGGCGAGGTAGCTGACCGTCGCGCCCTTGGCCTCCAGCGCGGCCTGCCTGGCGTCGTTCCGGTTGGCGGCATAGATCCAGACGGGCCGGGCCGCGCCGAAGATCTTTGCCTCCGGCGGCGTCTGCAAATGGCTGTCGACCACCACGAGATGGGGCTGCCGCGGCGTTGGGACCAGCCGCACATCGAGGCGCGGATCGTCTTCGAGTACGGTGCCGACACCCGTCAGTACCGCACTTGCGCGCGCGCGCCAGGCGTGGCCGTCTGTGCGCGCTGCTTCCGAAGTGATCCATTGGCTGGTGCCGTTGGCCAGCGCCGTCTTGCCGTCGAGCGAAGCGGCGACCTTGAGCCGCACCCAGGGCGTCTTGCGGACCATGCGGCTGAAAAAGCCGAGGTTGAGTTCACGCGATTCATCAGCGCCCGCGCCGACCTCCAATTCGACGCCGGCGGCGCGCAGGCGCTCGAAACCCTGGCCGGCGACCAGCGGATTGGGATCGGCGATGGACGCCACGACTTTCTTGATGCCGGCCGCGATCAATGCGTCGCAGCAGGGGCCGGTGCGGCCATGGTGCGAGCAGGGCTCGAGCGTCACATAGGCCGTGGCGCCTTTGATCGGGCAATTGCGGGCGGCGGCGTCGCGCAAGGCCATGATTTCCGCATGAGGGCCGCCCACCGTTTGCGTGGAGCCTTGACCGATCACCGCGCCTTCTTCGTCGAGCAGAACGCAACCGACACGGGGATTCGGCTCCGCCTCGACGCTCGCCTGACGGGCGAGATCGAGCGCCTGCGCCATGGCCTGGATATCTCTATTCATGGGGGCGTCAATTCGCAATTCTTCAAATTCAGATTTGATTCAGATTTAGCGAGATTTCCGCTGATCCTTCAATTCAGTCCGTTTGTCGAAAGATTTATTCATGCATCGCTTCCGGAATTTAGACTTCGCGCCGAATTGATTGAGCCAGGGGAGGAAGTTCGCGCCGGCCTGTCGGCGCGGATTGAATGTATGAAGCGACCATTTTGCTCGGGCCGGGACGGGTCTCGCCGGCGACCTGCAGGGATTTGCGGTTTTACTCGAACTGTTGGTCGTGGTTGCGCTCTTGGCGACCCTGGCGTCGTTGGCTGTGCCGAGCTTCAACTCATTCCTCGCACGGCGTGCCGTAGACGCCACGGCAGATGGCCTCCGACGCCTGCGGTGCTCTGACGATCACGAATACCGGCGTCAGAGGCGCCGCTTCCGGTGCGTCTCAGATATCCCGCAGCAACTGCCGGAACTCGTCCACATCCTCAAAGCTTCTGTAAACCGAAGCAAAGCGCACGTACGCCACCTTGTCCATGCGCTTGAGCTCCCGCATCACCAGTTCGCCCACCTTGGTCGATTCGATTTCCCGCAAGCCGCTGGACAGGAGCTTCTGCTCGATGCGCAGCAGCGCATGGTCGATCTGCTCGATGCTCACCGGCCGCTTGCGCAGCGCCAGCATCATCGAGGCGCGGACCTTCTTGGGATCGAAGTCGGCGCGGCTGCCGTCCTTCTTGACCACGACCGGGAAATTGACGTCCGGCCGTTCGTAGGTGGTGAAGCGCTTGTCGCAGGCGCCGCACTGCCGGCGGCGCCGCACGAAGTCGCCGTCTTCCGAAACGCGGGTCTCGACGACCTGCGTTTCGAGGTGACCGCAAAAGGGGCACTTCATGCGGTCACTTTCGGTTCAACCGTAGACGGGAAAGCGGCTGGTCAGTGCATGCACCTTCGCACGCACCGCTTCGATGGTGGCGGCATCGCGCGGGTTGTCCAGCACGTCGGCGATCAGGTTCGCGGTGGCGCGCGCCTCCTCGTCCTTGAAACCGCGCGTGGTCAGCGCCGGGGTGCCGATGCGCACGCCGCTCGTGACCATCGGCTTTTCCGGATCGTTCGGGATCGCGTTCTTGTTGATCGTCATGTGGGCGCTGCCCAGCACGGCCTCGGCTTCCTTGCCGGTGATGCCCTTGGCGCGCAGGTCGACCAGCATCACATGGCTCTCGGTGCGGCCGCTCACGATGCGCAGGCCGCGCCCGGTGAGCGTTTCGGCAACGATCTGCGCGTTCTTGACCACCTGCTGCTGGTAGGCCTTGAACTCGGGCGAGAGCGCCTCCTTGAAGGCCACCGCCTTGGCCGCGATCACGTGCATCAGCGGTCCGCCCTGGAGGCCCGGGAAGATGGCGCTGTTGATCGCCTTCTCGTGCTGCGACTTCATAAGGATGATGCCGCCGCGCGGTCCGCGCAGGCTCTTGTGGGTGGTGGAGGTCACCACGTCCGCGTGCGGCACGGGGTTCGGGTAGACGCCGGCGGCGACCAGACCCGCGTAGTGGGCGATGTCGACCATGAAGATGGCGCCGACGTCCTTGGCCACCTTGGCGAAGCGCTCGAAATCGATGCGCAGCGAGTAGGCCGAGGCGCCCGCGATGATCAACTTGGGCATCGATTCGTGCGCCTTGCGCTCCATCGCGTCGTAGTCGATCTCTTCCTTGTCGTTCAGGCCGTAGCTCACGACGTTGAACCACTTGCCACTCATGTTGAGCGGCATGCCGTGGGTCAGGTGGCCGCCTTCGGCCAGGCTCATGCCCATGATGGTGTCGCCAGGCTTCAGGAAGGCCAGCATGACGGCCTCGTTGGCTGAGGCGCCGCAATGCGCCTGCACGTTGGCCGCGTCGGCGCCGAAGAGCTGCTTGACGCGGTCGATCGCCAGCTGCTCGGCCACGTCGACATGTTCGCAGCCGCCGTAATAGCGCTTGCCGGGATAGCCTTCGGCGTACTTGTTGGTGAGCTGCGTGCCTTGCGCGGCCATCACGGCAGGCGACGCGTAGTTCTCGCTCGCGATCAGCTCGATGTGCTGTTCCTGCCGGGCATGCTCGGCCTGGATGGCGGCCCAGATTTCGGGATCGGTCTGTTCGACCAGGATATTGCGGTTGTACATGGCAGTCCTTTAAGACGATGGTCCTTGTTCTTCAACCAAACAAGGGCTGCCCAGGCGAACGGCTGAACGCCTGCTCAAGACCGCGGGCGGCACGCTTCCCAGTGGTGTTCCACGTCAGCGCAATGCACCTGAAAAGGGTTGCGCCTATCGCCAGTCGCGTGCCGGTCGAGTGTAGCTGACGGCGATGGCCGCCGTCTTCGAAAGGGCCTACAGATCGGACAGCAACGCCACGCTCTGCGTGTTCGCTTCCGGCTTGGCGGGTGCCACCACGGGCAGCGGCTGCGCCCGCATGCCGGGCGGTGTCGGCGTGGTGGTGGGCGGCGTGCGTCCGCCGACCACCTGCTGCAGGCGCGCATGTTCGGCCAGTACCTTGCCGGCATAGCCGCCGTCGTCGGGCAGATTGGCGGCGCCGACATAGAACTTGAGGCCGCCCTCGAGCGAACCTGCGCGCGCGATGCATTCCTGCAGCACCTTGACGCCCACGCGCATGTTGGTCACCGGATCGAAGGCGGTCAGGGTGCCGCCCGCGCGTTCGTACTTCTCGCCGTGCACGCGGGTCATCACCTGCATCAGGCCCTGGGCGCCGACCTGGCTCTGGGCAAAGGGGTTGAAGCTGGATTCGACCGCCATGATGGCCAGGATCAGGGTCGGGTCGAGCTTGGTGCGCTTGCCGAGTTCGAAGGCTTCGGCCACCAGCACGCTCAACGGCTCGACGGCCACGCGGTACTTCTTGCTCAGCCAGTAGGCGACGGCGGCCTGCTGCTTGGGCAGCTCGTGCGGGCTCGCCGCCGTGGTGCGGTCGATGGCCGTCGGCTCGAGATCGGTTGCCTCCGGCGGCGGCTTGCGCGACTGGAGCCAGCCCATGAGCTGTTCTTCGCCGGACTGGCGCAGGTCCGGGCGCGCGGCCAGCGCCAGCGCAGCGAACACGATGGCCAAGCCGACCAGGGCAAAGCCGTTGTGGGTGATCTCGAAAAAACCGTCGGCCACATCGGACACGACGGTCCGCAGCCCGCGGGCCGTGGCTTCAAACGCCTGTTTCATCGCTCTTCCTTTCTGTGCGGCACCTGAGTCGCAGCGCCAGAAGGGCGATGGTCGAAGGCAGCGGCGCTTGGATTGGTACGAATCAGGTTCCGCGCAAGGAGGGGGAGTGGAGCGCGGCCACCTGACTAAGCCGAAAGAATTCAGCAGCGGATATTGGTGGAGTCCCGGCTGCCAAGTGGCGGCGGGGGCTACGCGGATTCTAGGAGGGGCTAAATACACGGTCAAGAATAAGGATTTGAGTTTTTATGCTAACAAGGCTTGAAAAGAAGAGGGGCGAATCGCCGGCCGCCGATCCATTGAAAAGCTCATTTGCAATCCTTGGAGCGCGCGCCTACCCTGAGGAGGCCTGAGCTTTCAGGCGTTAAACCAAGGTCCAGCAACCGGAAGAGCAATCGAACGGTTCAGCGGCCGAGGCCCAACGGTGGCAATCTCTTGCTGCCAGCACGGTCGGAACAAATTCACTTCCGGTCGAGCGAAAAGATGGCATGGGCGTTGCGCCCGCCATCGAGCCCGGAGGCCAGACTTCGCGTCGAGCCACCGGGCTTTCTTGTTTCTGGGAAGGTGCTCGCACTTTTGCGGCACACTCGCCCCCGATGATGAATGCTGCTTCGCTGAAACAGAACAAATGGGTGCGACGGGGAGTGCTGGCGTTGCTGGTGCTGCTCGGTCTCTGGCTGCTTGCCTGGTTGGCGGTGCCGCCGATCGCCAAGAGCCAGATCCAGAAGATCGCGAGCGAAAAGCTGGGTCGCCAGGTCACGGTCGGCAAGATCGACTTCAAGCCCTGGACGCTCGAGCTGACGCTGAAGGACCTGCGCATCGCCACGGCCGACGGCAGCCAGCCCCAGGTGGCGGTGGCGCGCATCTATGCCGATGCGGAGCTGCAATCGATCCTGCGTCTGGCGCCGGTGATTGATGCCATTGCCATCGACGCGCCGGCCATCCTGCTGACGCACCTGGCGGACGGCAAATACGACATCGACGACATCCTGGCCAAGCTCGCCAGTGCGCCCGACGCGCCCAAGAGCGAGCCGCCGCGCTTCGCGATCTACAACATCGCCATCACCGGCGGCGCGGTCGATTTCGACGACCAGACCGTCAAGCGCAGGCATGAGCTGCGCGACCTCGTGCTCAAGGTACCCTTTCTCAGCAATCTGCCTTCGCAGCGCGAAATCAAGACCGAGCCCAAGCTGGCCTTCGTCCTGAACGGCAGCGGATTCGATTCGGCCGCTTTCGCCACGCCCTTCGCGGAAAGCCGCAAGACCGACGCGCAGGTGCACTTCAAGGATCTGGACCTGGTGCCTTACCTGGGCTACATCCCCGGCGGCCTGCCGGTCGCCCTGCGCGCCGGCAAGCTCGACGCGGACCTCAAGATCGACTTCGAACGCACCGCCACCGCGGGCCTCAAGCTCTCCGGCACGGTCGCGGCGCACAGCATCAAGCTGGCGGATTCGAAGGGGCGCGATCTGCTCGGCTTCGATTCGCTCAAGGTTGCGCTGGCCGACGTCCGGCCGCTGGAGCGCGTGGTGCATCTGGGCGAGGTGGCGCTGGCCGCGCCGCAGCTGGTCGTGGCGCGCGATGCAGCCGGGCAGCTCAACCTGCTGGCCACCGACCGGGCCACCGGCGCAACCGAAAAAGTGACACCCTCCGCGGCACCCAACACGAACGGCGAACCTGTACCGAAGCCGGCCGAGCAGCCGGCCTGGCGGGTTCGGGTCGACAAGCTGGCGCTTTCCGGCGGCGAGATCGGCTGGCGCGACCAGACCACCCAGCCGGCCGCGGCCATCGACGTGAAGCAGCTCAACATCGAAGCCAGCGCCCTGACCTGGCCGATGGACAAGCCGGCGCCTTTCAGCGGTTCCACCTCGGTCGGCGGGGCCCCCCTCAAGTTCAGCGGCGAGGCGACCGACAAGGTGGCCAAGGTCCAGACCGAGGTTGAGGGCTTGCCGTTGTCGCTGGCGGCCCCGTACCTCGCGCAGAGCCTGGAGCCCACGCTCGACGGCAAGCTCAGCGGCCAGATCGACGTGGCCTGGGCCCAGCCCGATCTGAAGCTCAAGGCGCGCCGCGTCGCGGCCGACGGGCTCGCGCTGACGCAGGCCAAGACCGCGCTGGCGAGCGTCGGGCGCTTCGAGCTCGTGGATGCCGAAGTCGACATGACGAAGCACACGCTCGCGATCGCTTCGTTCACGGCCACCAGCCCCAAGGTCGTCGTCGAGCGCGACAACGAAAAGCGCTGGATGTTCGAACGCTGGCTGAAAACCCCGGCGGGCGGCAGCCAGAGCAACGGCGCGGCTGCCAAGGTCGCGGCGCCCAAGCCCGCCGGGGCGGCCGCTGCGCCGGGCGCCAACACCAAGCCGTGGGAGCTTTCCATCGGCACGGTGGCGGTCGACAATGGCGCGCTCTCTTATTCGGACAAGGCCGGCGCCACACCGGTGGCCTTCGAGATCAGCGCGCTGAAACTCAACGCGCAGAAGATCGCTCCCAACAGCGCCACCGCTTCGCCCTTGCAGCTTTCGGGGCGCATCGGTGCCGGCCGCGCGGAAGCCGGGCGCTTCGATTACAAGGGTTCGGTCGTGCTCAAGCCGGTGGCGGCCGAGGGTCGGCTGGAGGCGGCCGCCATTCCGGCCCATGCCTTCAAGGCCTACTACGCCGATGCACTGAACATCGACATCCGGCGCGCGTTCGCCAACTACCGCGGCACGGTCAAGTTCGCGACGGCACCCGCGGGCATGAGTCTCAAGCTGGCCGGCGATACGGCGCTGGACGACTTCCGCGCCAACAGCGCAGCGCTGACCCAGTCGCCGGGCTTGGCGACCCGCAGCAACCAGATCCTGAGCTGGAAGACGCTGAGCCTGCGTGGCCTGCAAGTCAACATGGCGCCCAGCGTGCCGCTGGCCGTGGACGTGCGCGAAACCACCCTGACTGACTTCTTCGCCCGCGTGATCGTCGATCCGACCGGTCGCCTCAACCTGCAGGACCTCACCAAGAAGCCCGGCCAGACGACCGCCGCCGTAGCGCCGGCAGGCGAACCCACCACGCGCCGCAGCCTCGGCGGCACGACCACCACGACCACCGCCAAGCCCGCCGCACGCTCGGGCGGCGCCCCCGTCTCGGCGGAAGCCATGGTCGGCGGCGCAACCGAGACCGCCGCACCGGCCCCGGCGGCTGTGGCCAAAGCGCCTGCGCCTGACAGCGGCGGCCCGGCGCCGGTCATCAATTTCGGTCCGATGAGCATGGTCAACGGACGCATCGATTTCACCGATCTGTTCGTCAAGCCCAATTATTCCGCCGACCTCAGCGAGCTGACCGGCAAGCTCAGCGCCTTCTCGTCGAAGCCGCAAGGCGACAAGCCAGCGCTGGCCGATCTCGAATTGCGCGGCAAGGCGCAGCAAACCGCCCAGCTCGAGATCACCGGCAAGCTCAATCCGCTGGCCAAGCCGCTCGAACTCGACATCACGGCCAAGATGCGCGAGCTCGATCTGCCGCCGCTGTCGCCGTACTCGGTGCGCTACGCCGGGCACGGCATCGAGCGCGGCAAGCTCAGCATGAACGTCACCTACAAGATCACGCCCGACGGCCAGCTCACCGCCACCAACAAGCTGGTGCTCAACCAGCTGCAGTTCGGCGACGAAGTGCAGGGCGCGCCGAACAGCCTGCCGGTGCGCCTGGCCGTCGCCCTGCTGGCCGACCGCAATGGCGTGATCGACATCGACTTTCCCGTCAGCGGCTCACTCAACGATCCGCAGTTCAGCCTCGGCCCGCTGATCTTCAAGGCGATCGTGAACCTGATCGTCAAGGCCGCCACCTCGCCGTTCAGCCTGCTCACGGGCGGACTGGGCGGCGGCAGCGGCGAGTCGAGCGCGATCACTTTCGCGCCCGGCAGTTCGGATCTTTCGCCGGCCGCCAAGGAAAGCCTCGACAAGGTGGTGAAGGCGCTCACGGACCGACCCGGGCTGCAGATGACCGTGGTCGGCACCGCCAGCCTCGAGCAGGAGCGCGAGGCCTACCAGCGCCAGCGCCTGCGCGCACTCGCCCAGACCGAGAAACGCCGCGCCGCGGCGCGCAGCGGCAGCCAGAATGCAGCCGAAGTCACGCCCCTCACCGATGCCGAATACCCGGAGTTGCTGGCCGCGGTGTACAAGCGCTCCGAGATCACCAAGCCGCGCAACATGATCGGGCTGGCGAAGGATCTTCCGACCAAGGAGATGGAAGGCCTGCTCATGGCCAGCATCCCGGCCGACGAGGAATCGATGCGGCAACTCGCCGTGGAGCGCGGCGCCGTGGTGCGCGACTACCTGCTGGCCCAGAAGCTTCCCAGCGAGCGGCTGTTCCTCGGTGCCGTGCGTACGAAGGCTGCCGGCAACGATTGGAAACCAGGTGCCGAACTGAATCTGGCGACCCGCTGAAAGCAGGGCACAAGTCGGTGAAAATGGCGGAGTGCGCCGGCAAATGCCGGCGCCTTCGCTTTTCTTCTTCAGATAACGACATTCGCGCAGTGACTTCAACTTCCACCAAGCCCAACGACCTCCAGTCCCTCGACACGATGACCGGCGGCGCCTTCACTGCACCGACCTCGGGTGAGCGTGCCCAGCGCATCCGCGATTGGCTCGCGGGCAATCCGGCGCCCGAGCAGATGCAGGAGGTATTCAAGGAATTGAGCGGCCGCGACAAGGGCGCCGCGCGCCTGCTGCGCGAGAAGCTCGACGAGCTCAAGCGCGCCAAGGGCCAGGAAGCCATTGCCGCCGAATGGGCGCACAAGGCCGAGGCGCTGCTGGCCCAGCCCAAGCTCAATATCGCCGACGCGCTGGCCTGGCAGCGCGACGCGGCCAAGGCGGGTGCGCCCCTGTCGCGCGAGCCACTGGCCGGCTTCAAGGCCCGGTTGGCCGAACGCGTGAAGGGCATCGAGGACCTGCAGCATCGCGCGCAGGTCCATCGCGAGGCCGCAGTGCTGCTGGCGCAGCGCTTCGAAGTGCTGTCGACCAAGAGCTGGCGCGACGCGCAAGCCGCCGAAGAAGCCTTGCGCGCCGACGTCGCGCACTGGCAGCAGCAGGCCGCGGAGATCACGGCCGACGGCAACTGGAACAGCCTCGACGCCAAGTTCGCGCCGCAGCTGGAGTCCTCCAAGGCGCAGTTGCTGGTGGTGTCCGATGCCTTCCACCAGGCGCTGGCGCAGACCATCGCGGCGGCCGAGGATGCGGCCGCGCCGCTGCCGCCCGTGCCGGTCTGGGCCGACGAGCTGCGCGTTGCGCGTGGCGGCGTGGCCGAGGCGGCCGCGCCCGCGGCGCCGAAGCCGCCCGTGCCGAAGGTCGATCCCGAGAAGCGGGCCGCCGCCCAGACCGCTGTGGAAGCCGCGCTCGCCAAGCTCGAAAAGGAAACCGCCGAAGGCCATGGCAAGGCCAGTGCCGGTGCAGCCGCCGCACTGCGCGCCGTGCTCAAGGAGCACGGCAAGCTGGTCGAGCCGCCGCTCGAAGCCCGCGTGCATGCGGCCCTGGTCGCCGCCGGCGAACTCGAAGGCTGGCAGCGCTGGAGCGCCGACAAGGTGCGTGAAGAACTGGTGGCCAAGGCCGAAGCCCTGCTCAAGCGCCCCGAAGGCCAAGCCCTGGGCGGTCGCAAGATGCAGGAAACCTTGCGCACCCTGCGCGAGCAATGGAAGCAGGCCGACCAGGGCGGCGTGCCGAATCACGCGCTCTGGAAGCGCTTCGACGAAGCCTGCAACGAAGCCCACAAGGTGGTCGAGGCCTGGCTCGAGAAGGTGCGCGCCGACGCGGCCGAGCATCGCGCCCAGCGCCTGGCGCTGATCGAGGAAGTGAAGGCCTGGGCCGCGGAGCACGCGGATGCGTCCGACCTCAAGGCGCACAACCGCGCGCTGCACCAGTTCGCCGATCGCTGGCGCGATGCCGGCCATGTGGGCGAGAAGGTGTTCGCCGAACTCCAGCCGCAATGGAACGAGGCCTTTGGCGCTGCACGCGCGCCCTTCGAAGCGCAGCAGAAGGCCAGCATCGAACGGCGCCAGGCGATGATTGCCGAGGCCGCCGAACTCGGCGCCGCGCCGATGCTGCGCATCGATGCGGTCAAGGCGCTGCAGCAGCGCTGGCAGGCCGAGGCCCAGAGCGTGCCGCTGGATCGCCGCCAGGAACAGAAACTGTGGGACGCCTTCCGCGCGCCGATCGACGAGGCCTTCAATCGCAAGAGCGCCGAGCGCGAAAAGGCGGCTGCCGCCGTGAGCGAGCACGACCGCAACGTGCTCAATGCCTCGAAGGCGCTGGATGCCGCCAACAGCACCGGCGATGCGCAGAAGATCCGCGCCGCTGTCGCGCAGCTCGAAGCCGCGCTGCGCGGCGAAGCGCCTGCGCCTGCGTCCACGGCAACGTCCAACGGTCCCGCGGTGGGTGCCACCGAAGTGGTGGCACCGGGCCAGGCCGCGGCCGAGTTCGGCGAGAGCGCCGAGCAGGCCCCAGCGCCCAGCGACGCCGAGGCGTCGCCCGTGGCGCCCGCCGAATCCGCTGCATCGGCGCCCGATCTGGTGGCGCCGGCCGACGGTGCCGACCCCTCCGCGCGCACCGATGCCGCGGAGGCCGAAGCCAGCCCGGCACCCGCTGCGCCGCCCAAGCCCGCGCCGAAGCCGGTGATCGCCGTGCGCGGTGACGACCGTCCCGGCAACAAGAAGGCCGAGACCGTGCCGGCTGGACGCGGCGGCAAGTTCGGCGATCGCCGCGACAGCCGCGGCGCGCCGGGCGGCCGTCCCAATGACCGGGCGCCCCGCGCCAACGATCGCGGCGCGCCCGCCGGCGGAGGCCGCTTCGGCGACCGCCCGCCGCGCTTCGAGGACCGCGGTCCGCGCCTCGGCGACGCCGCCTTCCGCGCGCAGCGCGAGGCGCTCGAACGCGCCGAGTTGGCACTGCGCAAGCTCGCGGCTCAGGCGCACGGCGAGGCGCTCACGCAGGTGCTCGGCGCCTGGGAGCAGCGCGACGCGTCGAAGCTGCCCAGCGCTCAGGAACTGGGCCGCGCCGTCACGCCGGCAGTGCGCGGCCAGTGGTCGCAGGCCCTGGCCGCAGGCCCGACGGCCGCGGCCGACGATGCGGCCGAGGCCTTGCTGCGCCTCGAGATGGCGGCCGAAGTGCCGACGCCGGCCGAGCAGCTCGATGCACGCCGTGCGCTGCAGCTGAAGCTGCTGACCACGCGCGGCGATCCGGCGCCGGTCCAGACCTGGGGGCAGGATGCCGGCAAGGTGCTGGCCGCTGCGCACGACGCGGCATCGGCGCGCCGGCTGCAGAACGCGCTCAAGGCCTTGCTGCGCAAATAATGGGCAGGGCGCCTAGCGCTTGATGAAGAATTCGTCGAACAGGGCCACCAGTTCGGCGAACTCCGCGGCCAGCTGCGTGCGGTTCACGAAGTAGGCCTCGCAGGCCACGGCAAAGAACTCGCCGGGCGATTCGGCGGCGTAGGCATCGAGCCACGGCGGCTCGCCGCCGAAGCGCTCGGCCACGATGGTTTTCTCGCGGAAGGCGTCGTAGGCCGGCTGCAGCACAGCGAACCAGGCGGCGCGTGCATCGCGCGCCGACGAAGTGCCTGCGAAGCCGGCCGGCAGCGGCGGGCAGCCATCGGCGGCGCCGCCGCGCATGTCGATCTTGTGGGCGAACTCGTGGATCACGACGTTGTAGCCCGCGTCGCGCGTGACGCTGCTCGCGAGCACGTCCTGCCAGCTCAGCATCACCGGGCCGCGGTCCATGGCCTCGCCGGCCAGCACCTCTTCGTATTCATGCACCACGCCGGTCTCGTCGGTCGTCTTGCGGCGCGCCACGGCTTCGGAGGGATGCACCACGATGCCGACGAAATCGTCGTACCAGGTGAGGCCGCCTCTCAGGTGCAGCACCGGCAGCACCGCCTGCGCCGCCACCGCGAGCGCGACTTCGTCGGTGATGACGAAGCCGTGCGCGCCGTGGAATTCCTTGTCGCGCAGGAATTCCGCCGCGAGGCGGCGCAGGCGCTCCAGGTCGGCCGCCGGCCGCTCGGCGAGGAAAGGGTAGCGTGCCAGCGTGGCCTGCCAGGCAGGCTCGGGAATCGGGGGCGGGGCGCGCAGGTTGCGCAGCCAGCCGAACATCAGCGCAGATCGACGCGTTGCGCGCCGGCGCTCGAAAGACAGAGCAATTGGGCGCGCGCCGGGTGGGCTGTCAGGTCCCAGTCGCTCAGTACGATGCGCTCGAGCCCATCGCCGAGTGCATGTGTCGCGGGCCGGTGCGTGTGGCCGTGGACCAGCGTCGCCGCGCCGGCCTGCGCGAGCCATGCGCGCGCGGCATCCGCATCGACATCGGCCCAGACCATGCCGGGACTGCGCTTGCGGTCTTCGCTCTGCGTGCGCATCGAGCGGGCCAATGCGCGACGCTCGGCCAGCGGCCGTGCCAGAAAGGCGCTCTGCCAGGCGGGCGTTCGCACCTGGGCGCGGAATTGCAAGTACTCGGTGTCTTCCAGGCAGAGGAGGTCGCCGTGGCTCAGCAGCCAGCGCCGCTCATGCAGGACCAGCACGGTCGGATCGTCGAGCAGCGTCAGCTTGCACTGCGCCGCGAATGCGGCGCCGACCAGGAAGTCGCGGTTGCCGTGCATGAAGAAAACGGGCCGCCGTTCGGCCACTGTGCGCAGCAATTCGGCGCATTGCGCTTCGAAGCCGGGTTCGGCCGCCGCATCGTCGCCGACCCAGACCTCGAACAGGTCGCCGAGGATGAAGATCGCATCGGCCGGCGTGGTTTGCAGATAGCCGCGCCAGGCGTCGAAAGTGGCCGCGTCCGAGGCCTGCAGGTGGAGGTCGGAGAGGAGGTCGACCGTGTGCCACGCCGCAGGGGCCACGAGCTCGGCGAAAGCCGTCATCGATGGATCAGTCTTTGACGACGGCCTTCTCGATCACCACGTCTTCGAGCGGCACATCGTCGTGGAAGCCCTTGCGGCCGGTCTTCACGGCCTTGATCTTGTCGACCACTTCCTTGCCGCCCACGACCTTGCCGAACACCGCGTAGCCCCAGCCCTGCGCCGACGGCGCCGTGTGGTTCAGGAAGCCGTTGTCGGCCACGTTGATGAAGAACTGGGCGGTCGCCGAATGCGGTGCACTGGTGCGGGCCATGGCGACGGTGTAGTTGTCGTTCTTGAGGCCGTTGTTGGCCTCGTTCTGGATCTCGGCGCCGGTCGGCTTCTGCGTCATGCCCGGCTCGAAGCCGCCACCCTGCACCATGAAGCCGGGGATGACGCGGTGGAACACGGTGTTGTCGTAGTGGCCCTTGGTCACGTAGGCGAGGAAGTTCTCGACCGTCTTCGGCGCCTTGTCCTGGTCGAGTTCGAGCGTGATCACGCCCTGGTCCTTGATGTGCAGTTCGACTTGGGGATTGCTCATGGGGTTGCTCCTTGGGTTACTTCGCCACGGTGGCGGACTGGATGGTGATGGTTTCGACCGGCACGTCCTGCATGCCGTTCTTGTTGCCCGTGCGCGCGGCGCGGATTTTGTCGACCACCTCGGTGCCCGCCACCACCTTGCCGAACACGGTGTAGCCGTAGCCGTCGGGGTTGGGTGCGTTGAGCATCGCGTTGTCCTTCACGTTGATGAAGAACTGCGAGGTGGCGGAGTTGGGGTTGCCGGTGCGCGCCATCGCGATCGTGTACTTGTCGTTCTTGAGGCCGTTGCCGGCCTCGAGCGGGATCGGCGCGCGCGTGGCTTTCTGCTGCAGGTCGGCCGTGAAGCCGCCGCCCTGGATCATGAAGCCGTCGATCACGCGATGGAACACCGTGCCGTCGTAGTGCTTGTCCTTGACGTACTGCAGAAAGTTCTCGACCGTCTTCGGCGCTTTGTCCGCCGCGAGTTCGACCACGATGTCGCCGGCCGAGGTGCTGAGCTTGACGCGCGGCGCGCTCTGCGCCCAGCTGGGGCTCGCGATGGCCAGGCTCGCGGCCAGGACGAGTGCCGTGCGGCGTGAAAGGACGTGCATGTTCAAGAGGACTCGCTTTCGAATGAAGAGCGCTGCGCCGTGCCGCTGCACGGGAGGCAGCGAGGGGCCTATTTATTGACGAACGGGCTTGCGGATGACGCTGGTCGCGGGCGGCAGCGCGCCGGAGGTCGGCGTCGTGAAGAGCTGGCGGATCAGCGTGAGCTTCGGCGCCACGGTGGTGTTGCCGGCTTCGAGCTGTTGCGCGCGGCCATAGGACTGGCCGGCGAGGCGGGCGTAGACGTCGCCCAGGTTTTCGTGCGCGGTGGCATAGCTCGGGTTGAGCTTGATCGCCATTTCGAGCGCGGCACGGGCCTTGTCGAACTGGCTCTGGGCTGCGTACAGGGCCGCGAGGTTGTTGTAGGGCTCGGGCAGCTCGGGGAAATCCTGCGTGAGCTGGGTGAAGACCGCGGTCGCGTCGGCCTGCTTGCCCTGCTCGGTCAGGATCACGCCGCGCAGGAAGCGCATTTGCGGATCGCGCGGCTTGCCTGCGATGTAGGCATCGGCTTTTGCCAGCGCTTCTTGGGACTTGCCCTGACGCAGCAATGCGTTGACGTCGGCATAGTCGTCGGCTTGCGCCGCACCGGCGGCGAGCACGAACAGGAGGGCCGAAAGAATGCGTAGAACCATGGGGAAGGGGAGAGCGGCGTGCTTCATGAAGCCTCGAGAGATGGGGACGCGGGCCTCGAAAACACCCGGAAAATATCCGGCGGCGGCCGTTTATACTGGGGTGGATTGTAGCCGAGGGGCCGCGTTCAACCCCTCGTTGCCACAGCATCCACACCCCTGAAAAACCCCTGTCGCCCGCCTGTATCGCATGGGTGCGAAGCGACGCGTTCCGAGCCTCATGAGTCTTCGCATCTACAACACGCTCTCGCGTGAGCTGGAGGAATTTTCTCCGTTGCAACCCGGCCGGGTGCGCATGTACGTGTGCGGAATGACGGTCTACGACTACTGCCACCTGGGCCATGCGCGCTCGATGATCGCCTTCGACGTGGTGCAGCGCTGGCTGAAGCAGTCGGGGTTCGAGGTCGACTACGTGCGCAACATCACCGACATCGACGACAAGATCATTCGTCGCGCAGTGGAGAACGGCGAGAGCATCCGGGCGCTCACTGACCGCATGATCGATGCGCTGCACGAGGATGCCGACGCCCTGGGCATCGAGCGGCCCACGCACGAACCGCGCGCCACGGAATTCATTCCGCAGATGCTGTCGATGATCGCCACGCTCGAGAAGAAAGGCCTGGCCTATCGCTCGACCAACGGCGACGTCAACTATGCGGTGCGCAAGTTCCCCGGCTACGGCAAGCTGAGCGGGAAGACGCTGGACGAGCTCCATGCCGGCGAGCGCGTGGCCGTGCTGGACGGCAAGGAAGACCCGCTCGACCCCGTCCTGTGGAAGAGCGCCAAGCCCACCGAGCCCGACGAGGTCAAGTGGTCCAGCGACTACGGCGCGGGCCGTCCCGGCTGGCACATCGAGTGCTCGGCCATGGCCTGCCAATTGCTCGGCGAGACGGTCGACATCCACGGCGGCGGCATGGACCTGCAGTTCCCCCATCACGAAAATGAAATCGCGCAGAGCGAGGGCGCAAGCGGCAAGCCATTGGCCCGCGTCTGGATGCACAACGGCTTCATCAACATCGACGACGAGAAGATGTCCAAGAGCCTGGGCAACTTCTTCCTGATCCGCGACGTGCTCAAGCAGTACGACGCCGAGACCGTGCGCTTCTTCGTCGTGCGCGCGCACTACCGCAGCCCGCTCAACTACAGCGACGTGCACCTCGACGATGCGCGCGCCTCGCTCAAGCGGCTCTACACGGCGCTGCACCTGGTGGCGCCGGCCGCGGTCGCGATCGACTGGCGCGAGTCCTACGCCGCGCGCTTCAAGGCAGCGATGGACGAGGACTTCGGCACGCCCGAAGCGGTGGCCGTTCTTTTCGACCTGGCCGGCGAGGTGAACCGCACGCGCTCGGCCGAGGCTGCCGGGCTGCTGAAGGCGCTGGGCGGCTGCATCGGCCTGCTGCAGGCCGATCCGCAGCAATTCCTGCAGGCCGGCAGCACGCTCGACGATGCCTCGATCCAGGTCCTGATCGCACAGCGCGCCGAAGCCAAGGCGGCAAAGAACTTCGCGCAGGCCGACCGCATCCGCAACGATCTGCTCGCCCAGGGCATCGTGCTGAAGGACTCGCCGACCGGTACGACGTGGACCGTGTCCAAGTAAGGGGTCGAGAAGAAAAAATGCCTGCCGCCAAGAAACCGACCATCGAGGTCTTCACCCCCGACTACTGGGAAGAAGCCTGCAAGCACCTGGCCAAGAAAGACCGCGTCATGAAGCGGCTGATCCCGCAGTTCGGCGACGCCTGCCTGGAGTCGCGCGGCGACGCCTTCACCACGCTGGCGCGCAGCATCGTCGGCCAGCAGATCTCGGTGAAGGCGGCGCAGTCCGTCTGGGACCGCTTCGCCGAGCTGCCGCGCAGGATGACGCCGGCCAACGTGCTGAAACTCAAGGTCGACGACATGCGTGCCGCCGGCTTGTCGGCGCGCAAGATCGAGTACCTGGTCGACCTGGCCTTGCACTTCGATGCGGGCGTGGTGCACGTCGACGCCTGGGAAGACATGTCCGACGAGATGATCGTCGCCGAGCTGGTCGCGATCCGCGGCATCGGACGCTGGACCGCCGAGATGTTCCTCATCTTCCACCTGATGCGGCCCAACGTGCTGCCGCTGGACGACATCGGGCTGATCAACGGCATCAGCCAGAG
The DNA here is from genome assembly GCF_964253805.1 of Variovorax sp. LjRoot175. Taxonomy (NCBI): domain Bacteria; kingdom Pseudomonadati; phylum Pseudomonadota; class Betaproteobacteria; order Burkholderiales; family Comamonadaceae; genus Variovorax; species Variovorax sp. LjRoot175. The sequence goes on from NZ_CAXURY020000001.1 coordinate 2,366,879, forward strand.
CTATTTCTCGGGCGACCCGGTGAGCCGCAGCGATGCCCGCGAGGTCGCCGTGGCCTGGGCACCGTATTGCAGCGTCGCGACTTGGTATATTTGGCGATCGCTCGACCCGCTACCGGTCGCATACTGACAACAGGAGAAGACGTTGGCGAAACGAACCTTCCTCGACTTCGAGCAACCCGTTGCGGAGCTCGAATCCAAGATCGAAGAACTGCGCTATGTACAGACCGAATCGGCGGTCGACATTTCGGAAGAGATCGATCAGCTCGGCAAGAAGAGCCTGCAGCTCACCAAGGAAATCTACAGCGACCTGACGCCCTGGCAGATCACCAAGATCGCGCGGCATCCGGAACGGCCCTACACGCTCGACTACGTGGGCGAGATCTTCACCGACTTCGTCGAACTGCACGGCGACCGCCACTTTGCGGACGATCTTTCGATCGTCGGCGGCCTGGCGCGCTTCAACGGCACGCCCTGCATGGTGTTGGGCCACCAGAAGGGCCGCGACACCAAGGAGCGGACCGCGCGCAACTTCGGCATGAGCAAGCCCGAGGGCTACCGCAAGGCGCTCAGGCTCATGAAGACCGCCGAAAAATTCAAGCTGCCGGTGTTCACCTTCGTCGACACGCCGGGCGCTTACCCGGGCATCGATGCCGAGGAGCGCGGCCAGTCCGAAGCCATCGGCCGCAACATCTTCGAGATGGCGCAGCTCGAGGTGCCGGTCATCGTGACCATCATCGGCGAAGGCGGTTCCGGCGGTGCGCTCGCCATCTCGGTCGGCGATCAGCTCCTGATGCTGCAGTACTCCATCTACTCGGTGATCAGCCCCGAAGGCTGCGCCTCGATCCTCTGGAAGACCAGCGACAAGGCACAGGAAGCGGCCGATGCGCTCGGCATCACCGCGCACCGGCTCAAGGCCCTGGGCCTGGTCGACAAGATCGTCAACGAGCCGGTCGGCGGCGCGCACCGCGACCATCGGCAGATGGCGGCCTTCCTCAAGCGTGCCCTCAACGACGCCTTCCGCCAGGTCAGCGACCTGAAGCCGAAGGAACTGCTCGACCGCCGCTACGAGCGCTTGCAGAGCTACGGCCGCTTCGCCGACACCAAGGCCGAAAGCGCCAAGTAGGCATCGCGCGGGCAATTGCCCGCCTGCCGCACCCCATGGAGAATCCTGCCGCCCCAGCGCTCGCGTCCTGGGTGGCGCCCTTGCCGCTGGGCATCGCTTACAGCGGCGGCGCCGATTCCACGGCGCTGCTGCATGCCGCGGCGCAGCGCTGGCCCGGACAGATCCAGGCGCTGCACGTGCATCACGGCCTGCAGCAGGCGGCCGACGACTTCGAGGACCATTGCGCCGCCACGTGCAGCGCGCTGGGCGTGCCGCTGCACGTGGGCCGTGTCGATGCCCGGCATGCGCCCGGCGAGAGCCCTGAAGACGCGGCGCGCCGGGCGCGCTACGCGACGCTGGCGGCGCTGGCCCAGGCCCATGGCCTGCGGCATGTCGCGCTGGCCCAGCATGCCGACGACCAGGTCGAGACGATGCTCATCGCGCTCAGCCGAGGTGCCGGCCTCGACGGGTTGGCCGGCATGCCGCGGCAGATCGAGCGGCATGGCGTCGACTTCCACCGACCGCTGCTCGATGTGCATGCGAGCGCGCTGCGCGGGTGGATCGCCGCCAGCGGCGTCGCGCACATCGACGACCCGAGCAACGCCGACCTGCGCTACACGCGCAACCGCATCCGGCTGCAGGTGCTGCCGGCGCTTGCCGCGGCGCTGCCGCAATTTCACGAAACATTCGCGCGCTCGGCACGCAACGCGGCCAAGGCGTCGGGCCTGCTGACCGAGGTCGCCGCCGGGGACATCGCGGCCGCGGGCTCGCCGCCTGCGCTGGCCGCCTTGCGTGCGCTGCCGCGCGAACGTCTCGCCAACGCCCTGCGCCACTGGCTCAAGCGCGATCACGGCGCGGTGCCCAGCGAGGCCCAGCTCGAGCAGCTGCTCGACCAGATCGAGGCCTGCAGCACGCGCGGCCACCGCATCCGCCTCAAGGTTGCCGACGGTTACGTCCTGCGCGAAGGCGAGTCTCTGCGTTGGTACAATGCCCGTCCCCTGCCGTAGCCCGCAGCCCTCGCGCTGAATGGCCCGCGGCGGGACACGGATGCCGTCATCGCGGTATCCGAATCCTTCTGTCCTGACTTCACCCATGGCATTGATCGTTCACAAATACGGCGGCACGTCGATGGGCTCGACCGAGCGCATCCGGAATGTCGCCAAGCGCGTCGCTAAGTGGGCACGCGCCGGCCACCAGATGGTGGTGGTGCCGAGCGCGATGAGCGGCGAAACCAACCGCCTGCTCGGCCTCGCCAAAGAGCTGGCCCCGCCCAAACCCGGCGACGACCACAACCGCGAGCTCGACATGCTGGCTTCCACCGGCGAGCAGGCTTCGTCGGCGCTGCTGGCGATCGCGCTGCAGGCCGAGGGCATGCAGGCGGTCAGCTACGCCGGCTGGCAGGTTCAGGTCAAGACCGACAGCGCCTTCACCAAGGCCCGCATCGAAAGCATCGACGACGAGCGCGTGCGCGCCGACCTCGACGCCGGCAAGGTGGTTGTCGTCACCGGCTTCCAGGGCGTCGACGAGGCGGGCAACATCACCACGCTGGGGCGCGGCGGCAGCGACACCTCGGCGGTCGCGATCGCGGCGGCGATGAAGGCGCACGAGTGCCTGATCTACACCGATGTCGACGGCGTCTACACCACCGACCCGCGCGTCGAACCCGACGCGCGCCGGCTGACCACCGTGAGCTTCGAAGAAATGCTCGAGATGGCGAGCTTGGGCTCCAAGGTGCTGCAGATCCGCTCGGTCGAATTTGCCGGCAAGTACCAGGTGCCGCTGCGCGTGCTGTCGAGCTTCACGCCGTGGGACATCGACATCAAGGAAGAAGCTCGCTCCGGCACCCTGATCACATTCGAGGAAGACGAAAACATGGAACAAGCCGTCGTATCCGGCATCGCTTTCAACCGCGACGAAGCCAAGATCTCCGTGCTCGGCGTGCCCGACAAGCCGGGCATCGCGTACCACATCCTCGGCGCCATCGCCGATGCGAACATCGAGGTCGACGTCATCATCCAGAACCTGAGCAAGGACGGACGCACCGACTTCAGCTTCACCGTGCACCGCAACGACTATGCGAAGGCGGTCGATCTGCTCAGGGCCAAGGTGCTGCCGACCCTGGGCGCCGCCGACATCGTCGGCGACACCAAGATCTGCAAGGTCAGCATCGTCGGCATCGGCATGCGCAGCCACGTCGGCGTGGCGAGCAAGATGTTCCGCGTGCTGAGCGAGGAGGGCATCAACATCCAGATGATCTCGACCAGCGAGATCAAGACCTCGGTGGTGATCGACGAAAAGTACATGGAGCTCGCAGTGCGCGCGCTCCACAAGGCCTTCGATCTCGATCAACCGGCCGCCTAAGCTGGCATAATTGCGGCTTCCAGGAACTGTGACCGAGTGGCCGAAGGTGCTCCCCTGCTAAGGGAGTATGGGGTGTAGAGCCTCATCGAGGGTTCGAATCCCTCCGGTTCCGCCAGATAGCTAGTAAAGACGGCCCTTCGCGGGCCGTTTTGCTTTTGTACGCCCTTCATACCCGCCTCTCCGCTGGCGGGGGATCCCCCGAAAAATAGGGCACTACTTCTTCGGCGACAGCACACGATCCATGGATGGTGAAGACATGGGACGGCGCCCGTCTCTAGCCTCGATAGCGTTGAGTGCCGAGCATGCGGTCACCGCATATACGAGTAAGTCGGCACCGGCCAGGTGAAAGCCTGACGAGCCGACCGCGATGGGGAAGGTGTCTTCAAAGCCCGCTGACTGCGGGCTTTGCTGCTTTTTGGTTGCGCCTCGTTTCTCCATCCAGTTGAGGAGGCGGCTGATGGTTCGGCGATATCAGACCTGACTCTCGGGAGATGGCCATCGGGTCAGTGGACGCATTGGGCAGCGGCGACGTTCTGCCGAGACGCGAGTTCGGTGTCGCCGTCACTTGTGCCGACGACTGGGCAGGTTCGGGGCTGGGCTTGACCGGCAAAGGGAAGGGCAAGAAGCAGGCAGAGGCGAGCGCGGAGCACTGGGAAAAGCGGCCCATGTCAGGGCGAGGGAAAGAGAACGGGCGAGATCAAAAGAGGGTAAGAGGGCGTCAGGCCTCGCGTTCCTCGATCCAGTGAGTGCCGGCGCCGTAGGTCTCGTTGCCGGCCGCCATGACCTGTTCAAGGGTCCATCGGTTGCCGGGCGTATCGGGGTGCCACAGCCCTCCGCCCGGGTGAACCGGCACGCCTTCAACGGTGAGCTGCTCATCGTCTTTAGCGATCCCATCGGACCAGCGTAGTCGGATCTCTTTCATCGGAGCCTCGCTTTTGGTCAACTGTCGCACGCCCGTGCATGCTTCGTACAGGTGGCCTTCCCGGGTGCTCCGCTACCGCATCCCGCGACGATGCAGGGGTGCACGCCACTGGTGGATTGCAGGCGGTCCTCCCGCGAGGACTTGGGCGGTCCGCTCCATTGGCACTAGCAGACATGCCAAAGCTGAATCCGGTATTCAGCTTGCCTTCACAAGCGCCACCTAGAGTGGCGCCATGCCGACCACGCGCCTTCGCGGCTTCATGCTCGTATGAAGGCGCTGAATCTTGCCCTGCTTCAATGGATTGCGGCGGGCTACGAGCCCAGCCCGTGGCTTCTGCCCGTGGCGTCGGCCATCGCGCTCGGCGCGGCCTGGGCCGGCATGGCCCTCATGGGATGGGCCGCCTGGCGGCGGCCGTCGGAACGCGGCTACGTGATGGCGACGCTGGCCTTTGCGGTGGCCACCGCGGTGATCGCGCATGCCATCGCTGCGTCGCTGAATCTGCCGCGTCCTTTCATGCTGGGATTGAGCCCGGCCTACATCCCCCATGGCGCACGCGGGTCGCTGCCGAGCGCCCACGCTGCGGTGATGTTCACGGTCGCGCTGATGTTTCTGCTGCGTCCCCGGCTTCGTGACCTGGGCATCGGCATGGCGGCCCTGGCCGCGATCACCGGCTGGGCGCGTGTCTACGTCGGGGTTCATTTCCCGGCCGACATCGTGGCCGGGCTCTTGCTGGCCGTCGTGATGACGGGCGTCTTCGTCGGGGTCCAGCGGCTCTGGCGGCGCCATGTCGCACCGAGGATCGCGCGCGGCGACCTGCGCGTGCGAGCGCCAGCCTTCGACGCCGACCCTCAACGACGCGCATGATGCTTGACCAGCCATGGACTGGCTGGGTATCGGCGGAGGGACCCACATGCTGCGCAACGACGTCTGTGGATGGATGATCGAGGAGACATGAGTTCCCCCTTGCTCTCCATCCGCGGGCTGCACTCCGCCTTCGGCGGCCCCTTCGACATGGAGATCGGCCATGGCGAATGCGTGGCCGTCCTCGGCAAGTCGGGCTCCGGCAAGAGCGTGCTGCTGCGCCTGATTGCCGACATGGACCCGGGCACCGGCGAGGTCGAGCTCGAAGGGCGCAGCCGCGACAGCTGGCCCGCGCCCGAATGGCGGCGGCGCGTGGTCTACCAGGCGGCCGAGCCGGCCTGGTGGGCGCCGGACGCCGCGGCGCATTTCCGTCCGGGCGATGCGGCGCTGATCCATGCGCTGCTGCCAACGCTGGATCTCGCGCTCGACGTGCTTCGCGTCGACATTGCAAGGCTGTCGACCGGCGAGCGCCAGCGGCTGGCGCTCGTGCGTTCGCTGGCCCGCGCGCCCCGGGTGCTGCTCGACGAGCCCACCGCCTCGCTCGATCCCGCCTCGGCCTCGGCCATGGAGGCCTTGCTTCGCAACCGCCTCGATGCCGGCCTGGCCATTCTCCTGGTCACGCATTCGCGCGAGCAGGCCGGGCGAATGAGCCGGCGTGCCTTCGAGATGATCGAAGGGAAGCTGCATCCGCTATGAGCCGCCGGGCCGTTCCCAAGGCGAATACCGCAGCGCGCAGCGCGGAGGTTGCCTTATGAGCGTCGTCCACCTCGATATCGTGGACGTCGCGCTGGCCGCGCTGCTCGTGCTCGTCAATGCAGGCGCATCGCTCGTGCTGCGCTTGCGGCTGCACTGGCCCATGCTGTGGGCGGCGCTGCGGATGATGGTTCAGCTGCTGCTCGTGGGCCTGGTGCTGCGGCTCGTGTTCGGCGCGGCATCGGCCGCCGCCACGCTGGCGATCGTCGTGCTGATGATCCTGGCCGCGGCGCGCGAGGTGGCCGTCCGGCCGAGGCAAAGGCTCCAGGGCGGCGGCAACTACCGCATCGGCGCGCTGGTGGTGACGCTGTCGAGCGTGGCGACCGTGGTGCTGGCGCTGGCGACCGCGATCAGACCCGAGCCGTGGTACGACCCGCGCTACGCCATTCCCCTGATGGGCATCGTGCTGGGCAGCGTGCTGAACTCGGCCAACCTCGGGCTGGACAGCTTCTTCGGCGAGGTGGCGGCGCGCCGCGCGGCGATCGAGGCCCAGCTGGCGCTGGGCGCCACCAGCCGCGAGGCGCTGGCCGAACCCATCCGCTCGGCGATACGCCGCGGCATGATCCCGATCGTCAACCAGATGTCTGCCGCGGGCATCATCACGCTGCCGGGCATCATGACGGGGCAGTTGCTGGCCGGCATGGACCCCGTCGAATCGGCCAAGTACCAGATCCTGCTGCTCTTTCTGCTGACCGGCGCCGGCGGCCTGGCAGCGGCCGGTGCGGTCTACCTCGCTGCGCGCTCCATCACCGACGAAAGGCATCGCCTGAGGATCGATCGCCTCGCGCATTCCTCCGAAAGCGCCTGAGCACCGAGGCTATCCCGGCCGCGCGGCGAGCATGCCATCGGCAATGCGCTGCGCGGTGTTGATGGAATCCGTGAGGCCCAGGTGCCCGTGGCCGACCGCGAGCCACAGGCCGGGCCGGCCGGCTGCCGGGCCGATGACCGGCACCGAATCGGGCATGCAGGGCCGGTGGCCCATCCACTGCGTGGACGACAGCGCCTCGAGCCCGCCGAAGGTCTCGCGTGCAATGCGCTCGAGGATCGCGGCGCGGCGCGGTTCGGGCGGGCTCGCGAGGCCGCCGAACTCCACCGTGCCGCCCACGCGCAGGCCGTCTTCCATCGGCGTGACGAAGACCTTGCGGTCGGCCAGGATCACGGTGCGCGAAACGGTGTCGCGACCGCCGTCGAACTGCACGTGGTAGCCGCGCTGGCTTTCGAGTGCGAGCCGCACGCCGAGCGGATCCAGCAGCCGGCGCGCCCACGCGCCGGCGGCCACCACGACCCGATCGAAGGTGTTGGCCGCGGCATCGGCCTTGGCGGCCGTGCGCAGCTGCCAGCGCCCGTCGGCCAGCGGCGTCATCGCCTGCACCTCGTCGCGCCGCTGTTGGCCGCCGCGCCTGGCGAAGCCGCGCACCATCGCCTGCACGTAGCGGAAGGGATTGACGATGGTCGCGTGGTCGGCCATGAAGACGCCGACCTGGTAGCGCTCGCCCACGCGCGGCTCGAGCGCCAGGATGCCGGCGCGGTCGAGTTGCTGAAACTGATAGCCGTAGTACCTGCGCATGCGCCAGGTGCCGGCGTCCTTGGCCAGCGCCCGCGCGTCGGGATAGAGATGCAGATGTCCGCGGCGCACGAACAACTCGGGCACGCCCAGCTCGCGCGCAAGCTGGGCGTGGCGGTCGACGGCGCCCGCGTGCAGCGCGGCCAGCTTGGCGGCCGAGAGCGCGACGCGCGAGGGCTGCGCGGAGGCGACGAAGCGCAGCAGCCAGGGCAGCGCCGTCGGCAGGTAGCGCATCGGAAGGTGCAGCGGGCTTTCCTCGTCCAGCAGCATGCCGGGCACCGAGGACAGAATCCCCGGCATCGCGAGCGGCGCCAGCGAGCCCGGGCTGATGGCGCCCGAGTTGCCGTAGCTGCAGCCGCGCCCGGGCTCGTCGCGATCGATCAGCGTGACCGCGGCGCCGCGCTTCTGCAGCGCGAGCGCAATGCAGCTGCCGACGACGCCTGCACCGACGACCGCGACGGCGAGCTGCGCTTCACGCACCGGCACGTCCGGCACGTCCGGCATCGGCAGCGGCGCCGGATCGTCGGCGCTGCAGCGCGTGCGCCGCGGCGCCGGGCAGGGCGGCGGCGAGCAGGAAGGCGGTCAAAAGGGAACGTCGCAACATCGAGGATTCGTGAATCGCGCACTGTATTACCTGTCATATTGTTTATCAATATGTGATATCGCAATGCAATAATGCGCGATCGATCTCGAGGCAAGCATGTCCCAAGCCAGATCCACCGCTGCAGCGGCCGCCCGCAAGGCGCGCAAGGCCGGCGCCGGGCTCGAAAGCCCGCTCTTCATGGGTTCGGTCGCCAAGTGCTTCCAGGTGCTGGAGGCGCTCAACGCCGCCGGGCGCGCGGTGGCGTTGACGGAACTGTCAGCCATTGCGCAGATGGACCGCAGCGCGGTGCAGCGCATCACGCACACGCTGCACGCGCTGGGCTACCTGCGCCAGCATCCCGTCACGCGGGCCTTCACGCTCTCAGGTCGGATGCTCGAGTTCGGCCACACCGTGCTGGCGACGGACCGCCTGCGCGACAAGGTGACGCCGCATCTCGATGCGCTGAACCGCAAGACCGGCGAAACCGTGAACCTGATGGAGCTGGAAGGCCAGGAGATCGTCTATGTCGCGCGTTTCCCGAGCCTGCACGCGGTCAGCGTCGACCTGCACGTGGGTTCGCGCCTGCCGGCCTTCTGCAGCGCTGCCGGCCGCGCGATCCTGGCGCAGCTCGACGAAGAGGCGGCGCTCGCGATGCTGGCGGCGGCCAAGCGAACGCCGATGACCAAGCGCACCGTGACCGATCTACCGGGGTTGCGCGCAGTGCTCGCGAAAGTGCGCGAACTCGGCTATGCGCTGAATGACCAGGAAGCCTTTGTAGGCGACATCTCGATCGCGGCGCCGCTCGTGAACCGCGCGGGCGAGCCGGTCGGCGCCGTCAACATCGCGGTGCCTTCGCCGCGCTGGCTGCTGGCGGACGTGCTGCGCCGCCTGGTTCCGGATCTCATGAAGACCGCGCGCGCCATCAATGACGAGCTGACCGATCTTTGATGACAGCCGGCAGCGCTCCGGCTGTGGCGGAGGTCAGCGCGAGGGCGCGTCCTTGCAGTCGTCGAGCAGGGCGATCGACTGTTCGACCCGGTGCGCGATCTCGTCGTGCAGCGCCTTCGGCTCCCTGCTGGTTGCCGTGAGGAGCAGCATGCCGGTGCCAAGGGCCGCAAGAAGGCCCGTGAGCAGCTCTGAGTAGGTCAAGACGTCCATCTTTGTCCTTGGCGTTAGTGATGGCCCGGAATCGAGCGAGCGCGAAGTCTCCCACCGGGCCCCAGCCCCTTCAATACGCCATTTGGGGGAGGTGGCTACTGAACGACCAGCCCGTCCAGGGCCGGATCGGAGGCCGGCGCCTTGAGCTTCATCTCGCGCAGGGTCTTCACAAGCAGCTGCGCGATCATCAGGTTTCGATGGCGCTTGCTGTCGGCCGGCACCACGTGCCAGGGCGCATGGGCGCTGGAGGTGGCGGCCAGCGCCTGTTCGTAGGCACGCTGGTAGTCGTCCCACTTCTTGCGCGCGTCCAGGTCGCCCAGCTTGAATTTCCAGCGCTTGTCGGGCTCGTCGATGCGCGCCTGCAGGCGTTCGCGCTGCACTTCCTTGCTGATGTGCAGCATGCACTTGACGATCACCGTGCCGGTCTCGGCGAGCAGTCGCTCGAAGTCGTTGATCTGCGCGTAGCGGCGCCGAATCTCGGCCTTGTCGATCCAGCCTTCGACCACCGGCACCAGCACGTCTTCGTAGTGGCTGCGGTTCCACACCATGATCTCGCCGTTGCGCGGTACCGCGGCGTGGCAACGCCACAGGTAGTCGTGTGCGCGTTCCTCTTCGCTCGGCACCTTGAAGGCCGTCACCCGCACGCCGAGCGGCGAGGTGCGCGAGAACACCCAGCGGATGGTGCCGTCCTTGCCGCTGGTGTCCATGCCTTGCAGCACCAGCAGCAGCTTGCGTCGGCCCTCGGCATGCAGCAGGTTCTGCAGCTCGTCGAGTTCGACCGCCAGCGCATCGAGCCGCTCGCGCTGCGTGTCCTCGTGCCCTTCGATGAAAGTCGTATCGGCGGAATCGATGGCGGCGAGCTTGAACTTGCTGCCGACGCGGTGCTTCTTGAAGCTGGGCATGCGCAGGTACTCCTCTCGGAAACGACAAGCCCGAGAGGGTACGCGATGTTCAACTGTCGTCGGGATCCAGCGATGCGCTCCAGCGGCTGTCCCAGTCGACGCGACGCGCCTGGTCGAGCTCGCGCCGGTCGCGCTTGGTGGGCCGCCCCTGTTCGATGCTGAGCGCCGGCTCGCTGCCCATGCGGCGCTGCTCGCGCGCGGCCGCCTGCGCCGCCAGACTCTCGGGCGTTTCTTCGTAGAGCTGCTGCGCCACCGGCGCCGGGCCGCGCTGGCCACTGAGGCCGCGCACCAGGACGATGCGCGTCAGGGCGCCGAGCCGCATCGCCACCGTGTCGCCCACCTTCACCTCGCGCGAGGCCTTGGCCACGTCGCCGTTGACCTGCACGCGGTTCTTTGCGATCTCTTCGGCCGCGAGCGAGCGGGTCTTGAAGAAGCGTGCGGCCCAGAGCCACTTGTCGATGCGAAGTCGATCCATGTGCTTCAAGTATCGCGCGCCAGCGGGAGATGCACGACGGCATCCAGCCCGACATGCTGTCCGCTGGCTTCCCGGTTGTCGAGTGCGATGCGCCCGTCCAGCGCGAGCACGATTTCGCGGCAGATCGCCAGCCCGAGTCCGGAGCCGCTGGCCAGGTCGCCGGCCGCGAAGGCCGCGAAGAGGCGCTGCCGCAATTCGTCGGAGATGCCGGGTCCGTCGTCGCGCACGCCGAGCACCGCCATCTCGCCCTCGGCATGCACGCGGACCGCGAGTGCGCCGCCGCGGGGGCTGTGCTTGATGGCGTTGTGCAGCAGGTTGCGCGCGAGTTCCTGCAGCATCCAGCGGTGCGCGCGCACCCATACCGGCGCCGCGTCGACCGAGAGCTCGAAGTCGAGCGCCTTGTCCGCCAGCAGCGGCGACAGGTCGAGCGCCACCTGGCGCACCGCCTCGCCGAGCTCCAGCGTCGCCGACTCGGGCTGCTGCCGCAACTGCTCCACCTTGGCGAGCGAGAGCATCTGGTTGGCAAGCAGGGTCGCGCGCTCCACTGTTTCGCTGATCTCGCCCAGCGCCTGCGCGGTCGGCACGTCGCCGCGGCGCGCCGACTGCACCTGGGCCTTGAGCACGGCCAGCGGCGTGCGCAGCTGGTGCGCGCTGTCGCGCACGAAACGCTTCTGGTGGTCCAGGAGCCGCTGCAGCCGACCCATGACCCGGGTGGTGGCGTCGACCAGCGGGCGCAGCTCGCGCGGCGCATCGGGTGCGTCGATCGGCGAGAGGTCGTCGGCGGCCCGGGCCTCGATGGCTTCGCCCAGCTCGCGCACCGGCCGGGTCGCGCGCTGCACCACGAACACGGTGACCCCCGCGATCACGCCCAGCAGCACCAGCTGGCGCCAGAGCGTGTCGATGAGCAGCTTGCGCGCCAGCGTCTCGCGCAGCTCCAGCGTCTCGGCCACCTGAACCACGGCCATGCCGCGCCCGCGCGCGCTTGCCACCGGCTGCAGCAGCACCGCCACGCGCACCGGCTGCTCGCGGAAGCGTGCATCGTAGAAGTCCACCAGCGCCGCATAAGGCGGCCGGTCCGGCAGCTTGCCGCGCCAGAAGGGAAGTTCGGCAAAGCCCGAGATCATTTCGCCGTCCTGCGCCGACACGCGGTAGAACATGCGGCTCTTGTTGTCGGCCTCGAAGGCTTCGAGCGCGGAGTAGGGGACGATGGCGCGCAACGACGCGGCCTCGTCATAGCCCTCCACATCGAGCTGCTCGCCGATGGTCTTGGCCGAGGCGAGCAGCGTGCGGTCATAGGCGGTGGTCGCGGCCGCAAGGCTCTGGCGGTAGAGGCTCACGCTGTTGATCACGATGAACAGCGCGACCGGCGCCAGGATGCCGACCAGCAGCCTGGCGCGCAGCGAGAAGGGCCGGATCATCGTTCTTCGCGCAGCAGATAGCCCAGGCCGCGCAGCGTCATCAAGGCGGCGCCGGTGCCGGCCAGCTTCTTGCGCAGCCGGTAGACGACGACCTCGATCGCTTCGTACTGCACGTCCGTCTCACCGGGAAAGACCAGCTCGAACAGGCGTTCCTTGCTGACCGCGTGGCCCGGCTTGACCATCAGCCCCTTGAGCAGCGCGAGCTCGCGCGGCGTGAGCTCGAGCACCTCGGCGCGGTGGTAGATGGCGCCGCTGTCGGCTTCGTAGCGCAATCCGCCGACCTGCGGCAGCTGGGTCAAGGCCTCGGGCCCAGCGCTCCGGTGGCGCCGGTGCAGGGCGCGGATGCGCGCTTCGAGTTCGTCGAGGTCGAAGGGCTTGGGCAGGTAGTCGTCGGCGCCTGCGTTGAGGCCGACGACGCGGTCGCCGACCGTGCCGCGCGCGGTCAGGAGCAGCACCGGCGTGCGCAGGCCTTCGGCACGCGCCTGCGCCAGCACCTGCAGGCCGTCCAGCGTGGGCAGGCTGAGGTCGAGCGCCACCACGTCGGGCTCGAGGGCGCGCCATTGCGCGAGCGCCTCCGCGCCGTCGCCGCAAAGACGCACGTCGATCATGCGGCGCCCGAGCGTGCGCTGCAGCGTGGTTTGCATCGACGGATCGTCTTCGACTAGCAGCAGCTTCATGGCCGGAATTTCGGTGTTTACCCCAGTGTGCCGGACAGCCAACTGACAGCGGGGCGGCGCATCATAGCGGGCGTTCAGCTTCCTAGATCCAAGGAGACATGCATGCGTCGAGATACCTTTCTGAAGTCCCTGGCCGCCCTGGCCGCCACCGGTGCCTTGCCACTCTCGGCTTGGGCCGGCCCCAACGTCAAGATGATGATCCCGGCCAATCCTGGCGGCGGTTGGGACACCACGGGCCGTGCGCTGGGCAAGGCGATGACCGACAGCAAGCTCGCCGACACGGTCACCTACGACAACAAGGGCGGCGCCGCCGGCGCGCTCGGCCTGGCCCAGTTCGTCAACGGCTCCAAGGGCGACCCGAATGCGCTGATGGTGATGGGCGCCGTGATGCTGGGCGGCATCATCACCGGCAAGCCGCCGGTCAACCTCTCGCAGGCCACGCCGATCGCGCGCATCACGAGCGAGTACAACGTGTTCGTGCTGCCGGCGAGTTCGCCGCTGAAGACCATGAAGGACGTGGTCGAGCAGCTCAAGAAGGACCCGGGCAGCGTCAAGTGGGGCGGCGGTTCGCGCGGCTCCACCGAGCACATCGCCGCGGCCATGATCGCGCAGAAGGTCGGCGTCGATCCGTCCAAGATCAACTACGTCGCCTTCCGCGGCGGCGGCGAAGCCACGGCGGCCATCCTGGGCGGCAACGTCACCGTCGGCGGCAGCGGCTACAGCGAGTTCGCCGAATACATCAAGACGGGCAAGATGCGCGCCATCGCCGTCACCTCCGGCACGCGCCTGCCCGGCAGCACCGTGCCGACGCTCAAGGAGCAGGGCATCGACGTCGAGATCGGCAACTGGCGCGGCGTCTACGGCGCGCCCGGCATCACGGCCGAGCAGCGCAAGGCGTTGACCGACCTGGTGCTGGCGGCGATCAAGACGCCGACCTGGGCCGAGGCCATGAAGAAGAACGACTGGACGCCGGCCGTCCTGTCGGGCGAGGCCTTCGCCAAGTTCGTGGACGACGAGTTCGCGAGCCTGCGCGCGACCATGATCAAGTCCGGCATGGTCTGAGCGCGCATTCGCGAAAGCGCGGGAGCACGCTCGGCGGCGTGCTCCTTTCTTCCTTGACCAACGCGAGGTCCAGAACAATGTCCAACATCGACCCCCTCTCGAGCGGATACGCGTCGCTCGAGCCCCAATCGCCGCCGCCCGCCGTCTGGCCCCAGACGCTGGTCGGCGTCGGCATCCTTCTCACCGGCCTGGCGCTCGGCTTCGGCGCGATCGGCATCTCGTCCGAGGCCGGCTACGGCGGCGTCGGCCCCAACTTCCTGCCCTGGCTGGTGTCGGTCGCGCTCACGGTGTGCGGCGCCTGGATCATCTGGGAGTCGCGCACCGGCGGTTTCCGCGAGATGGATGCGCCTTCCGGTGCGGTGCAGACCTACTGGAGCGGCTTCGCCTGGGTGACGGCCGGGTTGCTGCTCAACGCGGCGCTGATCACCACCATCGGCTTCATCCTGAGCTGCACGCTGTGCTACCTGCTGGCCGTGCAGGGCCTGCGGCGCGCGAACGGCCAGGCGGCCGTCAATGCGCCGCGCACCTGGATCACCGACATCGTGACCGGCCTGCTGATCTCGGCACCGGTGTTCTGGCTCTTCACCAAGTTCCTGGCGATCAACCTGCCGGGCCTGACGACCACGGGATGGCTCTGACATGGACATCTTCAATGCATTGATGCAGGGCTTCGCGCTCGCGATCACGCCCGTCAACCTGCTCTGGTGCCTGGTGGGTTGTGCCCTCGGCACGGCCGTCGGCGTGCTGCCCGGCATCGGCCCCGCGGTGGCAGTGGCGATGCTGCTGCCGATCACCGGCAAGGTCGACATCACGGCCTCGATGATCTTCTTCTCAGGCATCTACTACGGCGCCATGTACGGCGGCTCGACCACCTCCATCCTGCTCAACACGCCGGGGGAAACGGCGAGCATGGTGACGGCGATGGAGGGCAACAAGATGGCCAAGAGCGGCCGCGCCGGCGCCGCGCTGGCCACCGCTGCCATCGGCTCCTTCGTGGCCGGCAGCATCGCCACCGTGGTCGTCACGCTGTTCGCGCCCTTCGTGGCCGACTTCGCCGTCCAGCTCGGGCCGCCCGAATATTTCCTCTTGATGGTGCTGGCCTTCACGACCGTGAGCGCCGTGCTCGGCAAGAGCACGCTGCGCGGCATGACGGCGCTCTTCATCGGCCTCGCAGCCGGCTGCATCGGGCTCGATCAGATTTCCGGCCAGGGGCGCTACACCGGCGGCATTCCCGAGCTGCTCGACGGCATCGAGATCGTGCTGGTCGCGGTCGGCCTGTTCGCGGTGGCCGAGGTGCTCTATGCGGTGCTCTACGAAGGCCGCGTGGTCGAAAGCCAGAACAAGCTGAGCCGCGTGCACATGACGGCGCGCGACTGGAAGCGCTCGATCCCGGCCTGGCTGCGCGGCACCGCGATCGGCGCGCCCTTCGGCTGTATTCCGGCCGGCGGCACCGAGATCCCGACCTTCCTCAGCTACGCGACCGAGAAGAAGCTCGCCAAGGACCCGGACAGCAAGGCCGAGTTCGGCACCAAGGGCGCGATCGAAGGCGTGGCCGGCCCCGAAGCCGCCAACAACGCGACCGTGACCGCCGCGCTGATCCCGCTGCTCACCCTCGGCATCCCGACCTCGAACACCACGGCCATCCTGCTCGGCGCGTTCCAGAACTACGGCATCCAGCCCGGGCCGCAGCTCTTCACCACCTCGGCCGCGCTGGTGTGGGCGCTGATCGCGTCGCTCTACATCGGCAACGTGATGCTGCTGGTGCTGAACCTGCCGATGGTCGGCCTGTGGGTCAAGCTGCTCAAGATCCCGAAGCCGCAGCTCTACGCCGGCATCCTGATCTTCGCCACGGTCGGCGCCTACGGCATGCGCCAGAGCGCCTTCGACCTGGTGCTGCTCTACGTGATCGGTGTGCTGGGCGTCGTCATGCGGCGCTTCGATTTCCCGACCGCGCCGGTGGTGGTGGGCATGATCCTGGGCCCGCTCGCCGAAGCGCAACTGCGCAACGCGATGTCGATCGGCGAGGGCAGCGCGGCGGTGTTCTTCCTGCGGCCTATGTCCTTCGTGCTGATCGTGGTGGTGCTGGCGGTGCTGATCCTGCCGCGCGTGGCCAAGGCGATGGCGGAGCGCAAGGAGCGGCGCGCGGGCGCTGCGGCCTGAAGCGGCGGGTCCGCTAAGCTACGATCTCTTCGCCGCTGCGCTGATCGCCAAGCCACAAGGCGGGCGAGCGGCGCGCGTGACGGCGGTGTTTGGTCTTGGCGCGAGTTCTTGAAGCCGGACCACAAGCCATGCACAAGATCTCACCATGAGTCGACAACCCCTGCGAATTCGATTGGGCAGCCGCTGGACCTTCTTTACCTACTCGCGTACCGACGTGCGCTTGCTCGGGACCGTTCAGGAAGGCATGCAGATCGGCGCATTGGCGCAGATGGAGGACGGCTCCTATATGCAGATCAATGGCGACGTGGTTCGTGTGCTCAATACCAGCCGCGTCAAGAAAGCCCTGGGGCGCGACTTCGAGGCGCATGTTCCGAGCCAGTCCGGCCATCGAACGCCGCCGCTCGTGGTTCCGACCGTTGTCGTCAAGAAACGTCGCCTTGTCCAGCGACCCGTGGTGCGAGCCGCTGACGAAGAATGAGATTTCGATCCCGGATGACGTGGCGCGCATGCTAGAGCGCGGCTGACAAGCCGATCCCGCCATGGCACCATAACCCTCCGCTGGCACTGCCCAGCCGGGGGTGATGGGATGCCGCTGAAACAGCAGATCAGCTTCTGCACCGCGCCCGACGGCGTGCGGATCGCCTATGCCACGAGCGGCAGGGGGCCGCCCCTGCTGAAAGTCGGCAACTGGCTCTCGCATCTCGAGTTCGACCTCACCAGCCCGGTCTGGGGCCACGTCCTCGAGATGCTGTCGTCCCGCAACACCCTGGTGCGCTATGACCAGCGCGGCACCGGCCTGTCGGACCGGGAGGTCGAGCAGGTGAGTTTCGAAGTCTGGCTGCAAGATCTGGAGACGGTGATCGATGCCGCCGGCCTCGAACGCTTTCCGATGCTCGCGATCTCCCAGGGCGTCAGCCTGGCCATCGCCTACACGGCGCGCCATCCCGAGCGGGTGAGCCGCCTGGTGCTGCAGGGCGGCTATGCGCGCGGGCGCAGGAAGCGCGGCGGTGGGCGGGTGCTCGACGAGGAAGCCGAAACGCAGGCGAAGCTGATGGAGATCGGCTGGGGCCGTGCGGATGCGGCCTTCCGCCAGTTCTTCACGAGCCAGTTCCTGCCCGAAGGAACGCCCGAACAGCATCAGTGGTTCAACGAGCTGGCGCGCGTGTCGACCTCGCCCTCCAACGCGGCGCGCACCTTGCGGGCCTTCGACAGCATCGACGTGTCCGACCTGCTGCCGCAGGTGCATTGCCCGACGCTGGTGCTGCATGCCACCGGCGATCTGCGCGTGCCCTTCGACGAAGGCCGCCTCATCGCGGGCGCCATCACGCAAGCCCGCTTCGTGCCGCTGCACAGCGTGCACCACCTGATGCTCGCGCAGGACGAGGTCTGGCCGCTGTGGATCGAAGAGGTGCGGGACTTCCTCGGCACCGCCGATGCCGGGGCGCAAGACCCGGCGCTCGCACGCCTGACCGCACGCGAGCGCGAGGTGCTGGAACTCATTGCGCAGGGCCGCGACAACACCCAGGCGGCGGCGGCGCTGCAGCTCAGCGAGAAGACGGTGCGCAACCACATCACCAGCATCTTCGCCAAGCTTGAAGTCGAAAACCGGCCGCAGGCGATCGTGCTGGCCCGCAACGCCGGTTTGGGACGCGGCTGAGGCCTACCCCGGACCGTGGTCCCGGGCTTTGCGTGTCGTGCGGCCCGCCGAACGCGATTTCCGGGACCACCGCCTCATGGTCCCGAAGGCTGCTTCTTCGAACAATGAGTTCATCCCCTGACGCGTTCGAAGGAGCCCACCATGCAGTCCGTACAGACCGTGTCGTCCCAGGCGACATCCACCCTCCGCTATGCCCGTTGCATCGAGAACTCGAAGCGCATCCGCTGGGACATCGATCGCGACGTGATCCGCCAGCGCGAGTTCGGCGCGGCCGACAAGTTCCTGCCCGACGGGCTGACGCTGCTGCAGGAGCGCCTCGCTTTCCTGAGCTCCGGCGAGCGGCGTTTCCTGAACCGGATCCAGGGCCGCACCTATGCCAACATGTTCGGCCTGCTCGAACGCTTCGTCGGCGCCAAGATGCTCGAAGTGAGCCGCGATCACTGGCTGGGCGACCAGGTGGCGCTGGAGGCGCTGGTGCGCTTCACCGACGAGGAGCTCAAGCACCAGGAGCTGTTCCGCCGCATCGAAGGCCTGGCCGCGCGCTGCATGCCGGCCGGCTACCTGTTCGTGCCCGAGCCCAACACGGTGGCGCAGTTCGTGCTCGGCAAGTGCACCTGGGCTGTGCTCGCGCTGACCTGCGACGTCGAACTCGTCACGCAGGTGCACTACCGCGAGAGCATTGCGGTGGATGCCGAGATCTCGGCGCTCTTCAAGGACGTGTTCCTCTTCCACTGGAAGGAGGAGTCGCAGCATGCCGTGCTCGACGAACTCGAGTGGCAGCGCGAGGACGCGAAGCTCACGCCGGAAGAACGCGATGCGGCCGTCGACGATCTCATCGCGCTGGTGGCCGGCATCGACGGCCTGCTGCAATTGCAGGCGGAGGCCGATAGTGCGTACTTCATGGCCAACAAGCCGCAGGCCGGCGTGCTGGACGCGGGCGAGGTAGAGACCATCCGCAAGACCCTGCTGTCGGCCTACCGGTGGCAGTACATCCACTCGGGTGCAGGCCAGGCGCGCTTCGGCGAACTGCTGACGGGGCTGATCACGCCTGCGCAGGGCCAGCGCATCCAGGCCGCCCTGGCCGGACTGCAATGATGCCGGCTAGCGAGGCGCGGTGCGATCGGCCGGCAGCACGATGGTTGCGCGGCCGTCGCGCGAGCGAACTGCATCGGAGCCGCTGGAGGGCGGTGGCGCGCCGGCCGGGCTGACGATCGTGGCGCGGCCGTCGGCGGAGGGCGCCGTGACGTCCGCTGGCGGGCCGCCGAGGGCGCGGTCCAGCGCGTTGCCGGCGGCGCGGATGCAGGCTTCGCGCGCCGGCGCCGCCAGCGTGCCGCTGTTGCAGGCCGCGATCTCTCTTTCGTAGCGTTGCCGGGCCTGCACCTCTTGGGCCGATTGGGCGCCGGCGGCCGTGGCCGCCGCCAGCAGGACGGCGCAGGACATCGCGGCAGGAATGCGCTTCGGGTTCATGGTTTGCCTCCGTGTGGGATCACGATGGCCCATGCTGCCTCAGTTCGGCGCCGGCTGCTGCTTCAGCGGCGGCGCCCCTTCCGGCGCATCGGCAGGGTCGGGCGCGCGGCCGCGGATGCGCGCGACCGTGCGCTTGATCCAGTGTTCGATGTCATCGATGTAGGTGAACACCGCCGGCACCACCAACAGACTCAGCACGGTGGAGGTGATCAGGCCGCCGATCACCGCCATCGCCATCGGCGCGCGGAAGCTGGAATCGGCCGCACTCAGCCCGAAGGCGATCGGCGTCATGCCGGCACCCATGGCCAGCGTGGTCATGATGATCGGCCGCGCGCGCTTGTGGCAGGCGTCGCGCAACGCGTCCCAGCGGCTCATGGCGTGGTCGCGGCGAGCGACGATCGCGTATTCGACCAGCAGGATCGAGTTCTTGGTCGCTACCCCCATCAGCATGATGAAGCCGATCATCGAGGGCATGGAGAGCGCCTTCTGGCCGATCAGCAGGCCGAGGAAGGCGCCGCCGAGCGCCAGCGGCAGCGCGCACAGGATCGTGACCGGGTGCAGGAAGTCCTTGAACAGCAGCACCAGCACGATGTAGATGCACAGCACGCCGGTCAGCATCGCCAGGCCGAAGCTCGCGAACAGCTCGCTCATCATCTCGGCGTCGCCGACCTCGGCCACCCGCACGCCGGGCGGCAGGTTCTGGATCGAGGGCAGCTTCATCGCCGCGGTCTTCGCATCGCCCAGGCCGACGCCCGAGAGCTCGATCTCGAAGTTAACGTTGCGCGAGCGGTCGTAGCGGTCGATCACAGCCGGGCCGCCTTCCATCGTCAGCGTGGCGACCTGGCCGAGCATCACGGGGCCGTTCTTGCCGGGCACGCTGAGCCGTTCGAGCAGCGCGAGGTTCTGGCGCGCCGAGTCCTCGAGCTTGACCACGATCGGCACCTGGCGCTGCGCCAGGTTGAGCTTGGGCAGCGCCTGGTCGTAGTCGCCCAGGGTCGCGACGCGCAGCGTCTCGGCGATGGCCGAGCTGGTGACGCCCAGGTCGGCCGCGCGCGCGAAGTTCGGGCGCACCGCGATCTCGGGACGGATCAGGCTCGCGGTCGAAGTGATGTTGCCCAGGCCGGGAATGGTGCGCAGGTCCTTCTCGACCGCGCGCGCCGCGCTTGTGAGCGCCGCCGGGTCTTCGCCGGTCAGCACCAGGATGTACTTCTCGCCCGAGCCACCCAGGCCCACGGTGCTGCGCACGCCGGGCAGGGTCTCGAGCGCCCTGCGGATCTCGTTCTCGATGCCCTGCTTGCGCGGCCGGTCGCCGCGGTCCGCCAGCTTGATGGTGAGCGTGGCCTTGCGCGTTTCGGGCGTGCCGAAGTTGGCGAAGGGATCGCCGCCCGCGCTGCCGCCGCCCACTGTGGTGTAGACGCTCTTCACATGCTCGACCGCCATCACGCGTTGCCGCGTCTCCTCGGCCATCGCCATGGTCTGGGCCAGCGTGGCGCCCGGCGGCAGCGACAGATAGACCTGGGTCTGCGAGTTGTCGTCGGGGGGGATGAAGCCGGTCTTGAGCAGCGGGATCATCGCCACCGAGCCGAAGAAGAAGAGGGTGGCCAGCACCATGGTGGTGAAGCGGTGCCGCAGGCTGCGCTCGGCCAGGCGCATGTAGAAGGCGAGCCAGCGCGGCTCCTTCTCGGCGCCGACCAGGGGCTTCAGGATATAGGCCGCCATCATCGGCGTCAGCATCCGCGCCACCACCAGCGAGGCGAACACCGCCAGCGAGGCGGTCCAGCCGAACTGCTTGAAGAACTTGCCGGCCACGCCGCTCATGAAGGCGGTGGGCAGGAACACCGCGATCAGCGTGAAGGTGGTGGCGATCACCGCCAGGCCGATCTCGTCGGCGGCCTCCATCGCCGCCTGGTAGGGGCTCTTGCCCATGCGCAGGTGGCGCACGATGTTCTCGACCTCCACGATCGCGTCGTCCACCAGGATGCCGACCACCAGCGAGAGCGCCAGCAGCGTGACCACGTTGATCGAGAAGCCCAACAGGTACATGCCGATGAAAGCCGGGATCGCCGACATCGGCAGCGCCACGGCCGAGACGAAGGTGGCGCGCCAGTCGCGCAGGAACAGCCACACCACTAGCACGGCGAGCAGGGCGCCTTCGTAGAGCAGGTGCAGCGAGCCGTCGTACTCTTCCTGCACCGGCTCGACGAAGTTGAAGGCCTCGGTGAGCTGGATGTCCGGATGCTGCGCGCGCAGCTCGGCCAGCGCCTTCTGCACCGCGCCGCCGACCTCGACCTCGCTCGCGCCGCGGCTGCGCGCGACTTCGAAGCCGACCACCGGCTTGCCGTCGAGCAGCGCGGCAGCGCGCGGCTCGGCGATGGTGTCGGAGACGCGCGCCACCTGGTCGAGCCGGATGCGGCGGCCGTCCGAGAGCGGGATCTGCATGTCCGCCAGCTCGTCGGCCGAGCGCACGGTGGCCAGCGTGCGCACCGGCTGCTCGCTGCCGCCCAGGTCGGTGCGGCCACCGGCGCTTTCGGTCTGTACCTGGCGCAGCTGGCGCGAGATGTCGGCCGCGGTGGCGCCGAGCGCCTGCAGCTTGCCCGGATCGAGGTCGATGTGCACCTGGCGCGTGACGCCGCCCACGCGGTTGACGGCGCCGACGCCGCTGATGGCGAGCAGCTTTTTGGTCACCGTGTCGTCGACGAACCAAGAGAGCCCCTCCGGGTCCATGCGCGAGGAGGCGATGGTGAAGGCCAGCACCGGCTGGGCCGCGAAGTCGAGCTTGTTGATTACGGGGTCGCGCACGTCGGCCGGCAGGTCGGCGCGCACGCGCTGCACCGCGGAGCGCACGTCGTCGACCGCTTCCTGCACCGGCTTCTCGAGGCGGAACTCGACGATCAGCGTGGCCGCGCCGTCCTGCACCTTGGTCGTGATGTGCTTCAGGCCCTGCACGGTGGCGATCGAGTTCTCGAGCTTGCGCGCGACGTCGGTCTCGAGTTGCGAGGGCGCGGCGCCCGGCAGCGAGGCCGAGACGGTGACGGTCGGCAGGTCGATGTCGGGGAAGTTCTGCACCTTCATCGCGTTGAAGGACAGCAGCCCCGCGAAGGTGAGCAGCACGAACAGCATCACCGCCGGGATCGGGTTGCGGATGGACCAGGCCGAGACGTTCATGGACGCTGCTCCTTGTTCGGCAAGGCGTCCACCACCCGCACCAGGTCACCGTCGTTGAGGAAGCCGGCGCCCTGGACCACCACGCGCGCATCGGCCGGCAGCCTGGTCGTGATCTCGACGCGATCGCCGACGCGGCGGCCGGTCTCGACCTTGAGCTGCGCGACGCGGTTGTCCGGCTGCAGCAAGAGCAAATGGTTGAAACCGTCGCGCGGCACGATCGACGCCTGCGGCACGGTGAGCGCGCTGCTGCGGCCGAGCTGGAAATCGCCGCGCGCGAACATGCCGGCCTTGATGCCGGTGTTCTCCAAAACGTTGGGAATGTCGACGTACACCAGCGCCGCGCGCGTCTGCGGATCGACCGTCGGCGCGATGCTGCGCACCTTGCCGCTGACCTGGGCGCCGCTGGCGCTGATGACGATGGCCGGCGTGCCGACCGCGACGCGGCTCAGTTCGGCCGAGGTCACCTCGGCGCGCCATTCGAGCCGGCCCTGGCGGATCAGCCGGAACAGCTCGGTGCCGGCGCTGAGCACACTGCCTACGGTGGCGGTGCGCGAGGAGATCACGCCGTCGTCGGGCGCCAGCACCTGCGTGTTGCGGCCGCGCACCTGCTGCGCCGCGAGCACGGCCTCGGCCGCTTCGACGCGGGCCTTGGCCGTCTGCTCGGTGGTCTGGTACTGGTTGATCTGCTGCTGGCTCAGCGCGCCGGTGGCCTGCAGCGTGCGGGCTCGCGCGGCGTTGCCGGCTGCATCGGCGGCGGTGGCCTTGGCCTCGGCGAGCGAGGCGCGTGCCTGCGCGACGTCGGCCTGCACGGTCTCGGCCGAGAAGGTGGCGAGCACCTGGCCCTTCTTGACCACGTCGCCGACGTTGACCCGCACCTCGGCCAGGCGCAGGCCGTTGGATTCGGACCCGATGCTGGCTTCCTGCCAGGCCGCGACATTGCCGTTGGCCGCGAGCGTGACGGTGAGCTCGCTGGTCTCGGGCTTGGCGACGGTCACGGTCAGCGCCGGCTTGGCCGGCGCTGCCGCCGCATCCTTGGGCTTGGCGGCAGCGCCCTCCGGCTTGCCGCGCGAGAACATGAACGCGGCCGCGGCGAGCAGCACGACCACGGCGAGCACGATGACGAGGGTGGAACGCTTCATTCTTTTCATGATGGCGACGTTGCTGTCGTTGAGGTCGTTGTTGTCGTTGCGGATCCGGGCCGCGTCCAGCCGCCGCCCATCGAGCGATAGAGCGCCACCCAGGCCTCGGCGCGCTCGCGCTGCAGCGAGACGCGCGCGGTCTGCGCCGCGAACAGCGTGCGCCGCGAATCCTCGAGTTCGAACAGGCTGGCCAGGCCGCTCTGGTAGCGCGCGCTGGTGGCATCGAAGGAGGCCTGGTAGTTCTGCACCGCGGCATCGGCATCGCCGGCGCGCGCATCGGTGCTCTGCAGGTTGATCAGCGCTTCCTCGACTTCGCGCACCGCCTGGCGCACGTTGGCGCGGTAGAGCGCGACGGCCTCGTCGTAGCGCGCCCGCGCGGCATCGACATTGGCCGCGAGCGTGCCACCGTCGAAGATCGGCACGCTGAGCGCGACCGGGCCGATGGTCCAGCTGTCCATCGTCTCGCGGATGCCGCTGGTGCGGATCTGCAGCCGCCCGATCGAGCCTTGCAGCGTGAGGCGCGGAAAGCGCTGCGCCAGCGCCGCGCCGGCGTCGGCGCTCGCCGCGGCCACGCCGAGCTCCGCCGAGTACACGTCGGGCCGCTGCGCAAGCGCCTCGGCCGGCACGCTGGCGACGGCCTGGACTGCCGGCAGCGGGCGATCGACCGGCGCGGCATCGAGCTTGGCCTGCAGCGTGCCCGCATCGATGCCGCTCAGCGCGACCAGCGCCTGCTGCTGAACCGCGCACTGCGCCCGCTGCTGCGTGAGGCGCGCCGACGCATCGGAGGCACCGGCGCGTGCGAGTGCGGCGTCGGCCGGCGCGGTGAAGCCGGCGCGCATCGACAGATCGTTCAGCCGTGCGGTCTCGGCACGCGACTGCGTGTCGGATGTGGCCACGGCGAGTTGGCGCCGGCAGGCGCGTTCGCCGAGGTAGGCGGTGGCGGTCTCGGCTGCAATCGAGACCCGTGCCTCGTGCCATTTCGCATCGGCGCCGGCAAGCCGAGCCTGGCTCGCATCGCGGCTCGCGCGCAGGCCGCCGAACAGGTCGATTTCCCAGCTCGATTGCAGGCCAGCCTGGATCGTCGTGACCGGCGGAATCGCGGTGAGGCCGCTGCCGCTGCTACCGGTGCCGCCGAAGCCGCTGGTGGGTGAGTTGCCGCGGCTGGCCGATACGTTGCCCGTGAGATTCGGTGCCAGTGCCGCACCCGCAGACACGCGCGTCGCGCGCGCCTCGGCAATGCGCGCGGCCGCGCTGGCCACGCTGGGACTCGCGGCCTGTGCCGCGTCGATCAATTCGACCAGGAGCAGATCGTCGAGCTGGCGCCACCAGTCGGCCAGCACGGGCAGCGAGCCGCCATGGGGCAGGGGCGTGTGCCATTGCGCGGGCGTCGGTGCCGTCACCTGCTCGGGCGGGCGCGGCAGTGCGCAGGCCGACAGCAGCAGGGGAAGCGCGAGCCAGAGCGCGGGAAGCCGGGAGTTCCTCATGAGAAAAGCGTTCCGCAAAAGTGGCGTGGCTGGCGAACCGATCGTTCGCCGCTGGGCCGGGGCGCAGCCGGGTGGGCCGTGCAAGGCGCGCAGCATAGCAAGTCTGCGAACCTCGAGAACCATTGCCCTTACTGCAATTCGAAAAACCTCGCATCCTAACCAAGTGCTAAGAATTCGTTGATGCCGAACTCGTCGGCCATTGATGCGCCGCAGGATGCGCGCGCTACGATCCGGCCATGTCCGCCGCCACCGCGCCACCGCCCGCACTGCCGCTCGATGCCGATGGCATCCTCGCGCTCGCCGCGCGCTCGATGTTCCATTTGTTCTCCAGCATCAGCCAGGGCATGTTCCTGGTCGACCGCGGCGGGCGCATCGTCTGGGTCAACGAGGGCTACCGGCGCTTCCTGCCGGCGCTGGGCTTCTCGTCCATCGACCAGTTCCTCGGCCACCAGGTGGAGGACGTGATTCCCAACACGCTAATGCATCGCGTGCTTGAAACCGGCGAGCCGATCCTGATCGACCTGCTCACCAACAAGGCCGGCACCTTCGTCGTCAGCCGCATTCCCTTGCGCGAGGAGGGCGAGGGCGGCGCGGCCGGCGCGGTCATCGGCGCGATCGGCATCGTGCTGTTCGACCATCCGGAAGACACGCTGCAGCCGCTCATCAGCAAGTTCGCGCTGCTGCAGCGCGACCTCGACGATGCGCGGCGCGAACTCGCGAGCCAGCGCAACAACCCGCTCTACCAGCAGTCGGCCGACGGCTTGCGCCGCTCGAAGTACACCTTCGCCAGCTTCATCGGCAGCAGCCCGGCGGCGGTGGAGGTCAAGCGCCATGCGCGGCGTGCGGCGCAGTCTTCCAGCCCGGTGCTGCTCCTGGGCGAAACCGGCACCGGCAAGGAGCTGCTCGCGCATGCGATCCACGCGGCCTCGGCGCGCGCACAGAAGCTCTTCGTGAGCGTGAACATCGCGGCCGTGCCCGACACGCTGCTGGAGGCCGAGTTCTTCGGCGTCGCGCCTGGCGCCTATACCGGCGCCGACCGCAAGGCGCGCGAAGGCAAGTTCAAGCTGGCCGACGGCGGCACGCTGTTCCTCGACGAGATCGGCGACATGCCGCTCGGCCTGCAGGCCAAGCTGCTGCGCGCGCTGCAGGAGGGCGAGATCGAGCCGCTGGGCTCGAACAAGCTGGTGCCCTTCGATGCGCGCGTGATCGCGGCCACTTCGCGCGACCTCGCGGTGCTGGTGCGGGAAGGGCGTTTTCGAGAAGACCTGTACTACCGGCTCAACGTGTTGCCGGTGCGCGTGCCGCCGCTGCGCGAGCGGCGCGCCGACATTCCGGCGCTGGTCGAGGCGCTGGGCGAGGACATGGCGCTGCGCAGCGGTGAGGCGCCGCCCGAGCTCACGCCCGATGCGCTGGCGCTGCTGGCCGCGCAGCACTGGCGCGGCAACATCCGCGAGCTGCGCAACGTGCTGGAGCAGGTGACCATGCGCAGCGATTCGCAGCGCATCGACGCGGCGCAGCTCGAGCGCATCCTGCGCGAGACCGGGCAGGAAAAGATTGCGGCGCCCGATGCGCTGCCGGCGGCCTCCGAAGCCGACGACGGCAAGGCGCTGCTGCGGCCGCTCGCGCAGCAGATCGCGGAGCTGGAACGCCGGGCGATCGCCGCCGCGATGGCGGAGACCGGCGGCAACAAGCTGGCGGCGTCCAGGCTGCTCGGCATCTCGCGCGCGACGCTCTACGAACGTCTGGAAAACCCTGACTGAGAAACGTACAACTGTCTGAAATTAAGGCATTTCAAGTGTCTTGATTCCAGTCTTCCGCGTCTTCGTACGAGGGAAAGTCCTTTGCCATCAAGGCGATCGTGACTGGCACGAACTGTGCAATATTCAGTCATCCCAAATCAGGAGACAAAGAATGCACCGTCGTCACATCGTCGCTATCGCGGCGCTCGCCACCTTGGCCGCTTCGGCTCTCACGACCCCCGCCTGGGCCCAGTCGAACGAGATCAAGATCGCCCACATCTACAGCAAGACCGGTCCGCTCGAAGCCTATGGCAAGCAGACCCAGACCGGCTTCATGATGGGCCTCGAATACGCCACGGGCGGCACCATGGCCGTCAACGGCAAGAAGCTCGTCGTGATCGAGAAGGACGACCAGGGCAAGCCCGACCTCGGCAAGTCGCTGCTGGCGGCGGCCTATGCCGACGACAAGGCAGCGCTCGCGGTCGGCCCCACGTCCTCCGGCGTTGCGCTGGCGATGCTGCCGGTGGCGGAGGAATACAAGAAGATCCTGCTGGTCGAGCCCGCGGTGGCCGACTCGATCACCGGCGACAAGTGGAACAAGTACATCTTCCGCACCGGCCGCAATTCGAGCCAGGATGCGATCAGCAATGCGGTGGCGCTCGACAAGCCCGGCGTCAGCATCGCCACGCTGGCACAGGACTATGCCTTCGGCCGCGACGGCGTGAAGGCCTTCAAGGATTCGGTCAAGAAGGCCAAGGTCGTCCACGAGGAGTACCTGCCGCAGAACACCACCGACTTCACGGCCGGCGCCCAGCGCCTGATCGACAAGCTCAAGGACCTGCCGGGCCGCAAGGTGATCTGGATCGTGTGGGCCGGCGCCGGCAACCCGTTCAAGATCGCCGACCTCGACCTGAAGCGCTACGGCATCGAGATCGCCACCGGCGGCAACATCCTGCCGGCGATGGCCAGCTACAAGCAGTTCCCGGGCATGGAAGGCGCGACCTACTACTACTTCGGCATCCCGAAGAATCCGGTGAACGAGGCGCTGGTCGCGGCCCACTACAAGCAGTTCAAGACGCCGCCGGACTTCTTCACGGCCGGCGGCTTCTCGGCTGCGATGGCGGTGGTGACGGCGCTCAAGAAGACCGGCGGCGACACCGGCACCAACAAGCTCATTTCCACCATGGAAGGCATGAGCTTCGACACGCCCAAGGGCCCGATGACCTTCCGCAAGGAAGACCACCAGGCGCTGCAGAGCATGTACCACTTCAAGATCAAGGCCGACCCGGCGTTTGCCTGGGGCGTGCCGGAGCTGGTGCACGAGATCAAGGCGTCCGAGATGGACATCCCGGTAAAGAACAAGCGCTAGCCCGATGCTCGAAACGCGCGGACTCACCGTCCGTTTCGGAGGCCATGTCGCCGTCAACGATGTCAGTTGCAGCTTTGCACCCGGCACGCTGACCGCGATCGTCGGCCCGAACGGCGCGGGCAAGACCACCTACTTCAACCTGATCTCGGGGCAACTCAAGGCGACGGCCGGCACGGTGTTGCTCGACGGGCAGTTGCTGTCGGGGCAGAGCGCCTCGGCGCGCACCCGGGCCGGGCTGGGCCGGGCCTTCCAGTTGACGAATCTCTTTCCCAATCTCACGGTGCTCGAGAACGTGCGCCTCGCGGTGCAGGCGACACGCGAGGGCGCGCACCGGCGCGGGCTCAATCTCTGGAGCATCTGGAGCGATCATCGCGCGCTGACCGAACGCGCCGATTCGATCCTGGCCGAGGTTGCGCTCAAGGCCAAGGAGCATGCGACGGTCGCAAGTCTGCCCCACGGCGACCAGCGCAAGCTCGAAGTCGCGCTCCTGATGGCGCTCGAACCGAAGGTCTTCATGTTCGACGAACCGACGGCCGGCATGAACGCGGCCGAGGCGCCGGTGATCCTCGACCTGATCCGCGCGCTCAAGAAAGACGGGACGAAGACCATCCTCCTGGTCGAGCACAAGATGGACGTGGTGCGCGAGCTCGCGGACCGCATCATCGTCCTGCACAACGGGCAGCTCGTGGCCGACGGCGAGCCGTCGGAGGTGATCGCTTCGCCGATCGTGCAGGAGGCGTATCTGGGCGTCGCGAAGGAGGCTGCATGAGCGCGAACCTCCTGGAGCTTCAAGGCGTCCATACCCACATCGGCGCCTATCACATCCTCCACGGCGTCGACCTTGCGGTGCCCCGCGGCCAGCTCACGATGCTGCTGGGCCGCAACGGCGCCGGCAAGACCACCACGCTCAGGACCATCATGGGCCTGTGGCATGCGTCCGAAGGCCGCGTGCGCTTCGGCGAACAGGACATCACTGCGCTGCACACGCCGCAGATCGCCGGGCTCGGCATCGCCTACGTGCCCGAGAACATGGGCATCTTCTCCGACCTCACGGTCAAGGAGAACATGCTGCTCGCGGCGCGCGCGGCCAAGAACGCCGAGCAAATGGACGACGCACGCCTGAAGTGGATCTTCAAGCTCTTCCCCGCGGTGGAGAAATTCTGGAATCATCCGGCCGGCAAGCTCTCGGGCGGCCAGAAGCAGATGCTCGCGGTGGCCCGGGCGATCGTCGAGCCGCGCGAGCTGCTGATCATCGACGAGCCCAGCAAGGGTCTCGCACCGGCCATCATCAACAACATGATCGACGCCTTCAGCGAGCTCAAGAGGAGCGGCGTCACGATCCTGCTGGTCGAACAGAACATCAACTTCGCGCAGCGCCTGGGCGACACCGTGGCCGTGATGGACAACGGGCGCGTGGTGCACAGCGGGACGATGGCGGCCTTCTCGGCCGACGAACAACTGCAGCAATCGCTCTTGGGGCTGGCACTATGAAACTCGACTTCGACTGGAAGCCGATGGCGCTCGTGCCGGTGATCGCGCTGATCGCGTTCCCGCTGACCGGCTCCTTCTCCACCTGGCTCACGCTCACCGTCGCCGGACTCGCGATGGGCATGATCATCTTCATCATCGCCTCGGGCCTGACGCTCATCTTCGGCCTGATGGACGTGCTCAACTTCGGCCACGGCGTGTTCATCGCGTTGGGCGCCTTCGTGGCCAGCACGGTGCTCGGCGGCATGAGCGACTGGACCGGCTCGCAGGAGCTGTGGCGCAACCTGGTAGCGGTCTTCCCCGCCATGCTGGTCGCGATGGCGGTGGCCGGCGCGGTCGGCCTGGCCTTCGAGCGCTTCATCGTGCGGCCGGTCTACGGCCAGCACCTGAAGCAGATCCTCATCACCGTGGGCGGCCTGATCATCGGCGAAGAGCTGATCAAGATGATTTGGGGTCCGGGACAACTTCCGTTGCCGCTGCCTGATGCGCTGCGCGGCTCGCTGCTGGTGGGCGATGCGGCGATCAGCAAGTACCGCATCCTTGCGGTGGCGGTCGGCGTCTTCGTTTTCGGGCTCCTGGCCTGGACGCTGGGCCGCACCAAGATCGGCTTGCTGATCCGCGCCGGCGTGCAGGACCGCGAGATGGTCGAGTCGCTCGGCTACCGCATCGGGCGCCTGTTCGTCGGCGTGTTCGTGGTCGGCAGCGCGCTCGCGGGACTGGGCGGCGTAATGTGGGGCCTGTTCCAGCAGAACCTCATTCCGCAGATGGGCGCGCAGGTCAACGTGCTGATCTTCATCGTGATCATCATCGGCGGCCTGGGCTCGACCACCGGCGCGCTGATCGGCGCCTTGCTGGTCGGCCTCATGACCAACTACACCGGCTTCCTGCTGCCGACCGCGACGCAGTTCGCCAGCATCGCGCTGATGGTGGCGGTGCTGCTGTGGCGGCCGCAGGGCGTGTACCCCGTCGCCAGCAGCCGTTGATCCTTCGACCCTTCGACAAGCTCAGGACTCAGGACGATCGGATTCATTCATGCTGTCTCGCCTTCTTTCCAACGACATGCCGCGCAGTCGCGTGCTCGCGGTGCTGCTCGTCGTGCTGGTGCTGGGCCTGGCCTTCGCGCCTTTCATCTTCCCTGGCGTCAAGGCCTTAAGCGTCGCGGCAAAGGTGCTGGTGTTCATCGTGCTGGTCGCGAGTTTCGACCTGCTGCTCGGCTACACCGGCATCGTGAGCTTCGCGCACACCATGTTCTTCGGCATCGGCGCCTACGGCATCGCGATCTCGGCGACGCGGCTCGGGCCCGGCTGGGGCACCGTGCTGCTGGGCCTGGGCGCGGCGCTCGCGGTTTCGCTGGTGCTGTCGCTCGCGATCGGGCTGTTCTCGCTGCGGGTGCGCGCGATCTTCTTCGCGATGATCACGCTCGCGGTGGCCTCGGCCTTCCAGACGCTGGCCTCGCAGCTGTCGGATTTCACCGGCGGCGAGGACGGCCTGACCTTCAAGCTGCCCGAGCTGATCTCGCCGAGCTTTGAGTTCGCCGAAGAACCTTTTCTCGGCGTCTCGCTCGACGGGCGGCTGCTCTGCTACTACCTGCTGTTCGTGACCGCGGTGGTGCTCGTGCTGGCCTTGCTGCGCATCGTGAACTCGCCCTTCGGCCGCGTGCTGCAGGCGATCCGCGAGAACGAGTTCCGCGCCGAGGCGATAGGCTACCGCGTGGTGGTCTACCGCACGACGGCTTCGGTGCTGTCGGCGCTGTTCGCGACGCTGGCCGGCGCGATGCTCGCGATCTGGCTGCGCTACAACGGACCCGACACCTCGCTCAGCTTCGAGATCATGGTCGACGTGCTGCTCATCGTCGTGATCGGCGGCATGGGCACGCTCTACGGCGCGGCTGTCGGCGCGGCGC
This sequence comes from Variovorax sp. LjRoot175, assembly GCF_964253805.1. NCBI lineage: Bacteria > Pseudomonadati > Pseudomonadota > Betaproteobacteria > Burkholderiales > Comamonadaceae > Variovorax > Variovorax sp. LjRoot175. The sequence goes on from NZ_CAXURY020000001.1 coordinate 2,398,288, forward strand.
TCTTCGTCGTCGCGCAGAGCTACCTGCAGGACCTGCTGCGCATCGGCAGCGAAGCCACGAGCGGCGCGCCCTGGCTGGCGGCGCTGCTCTCGCCCGATCGCTGGCTGCTGTGGCTGGGCGTGCTGTTCGTGCTCTCGGTCTACTACTTCCCGACCGGCATCGTCGGTCGCCTGCGTGCGAGGGCTCTCCGATGAACGCACCGACTTCGAACTACCTGCAGATCGCGGGACGCGAGATCCACTGGATGGATTGGGGCACGCCCGGCGGCCCTGTGCTCATAGCCTGGCACGGGCTGGCCCGCACCGCTCGCGACATGGACGAGCTGGCCGTGCGCTTCGCCGAACGCGGTTTCCGCGTGATCTGCCCCGACACCATCGGCCGCGGCCTGAGCCAGTGGAGCCCGGCGCCGGACGACGAGTACCAGTTGTCCTTCTATGCCCGCCTGGCGACCGGTCTCTGCGACGCGCTCGCGCTCGAGCGCGTGCACTGGGTCGGCACCTCGATGGGCGGCGCGATCGGCATGGTCTGTGCCGGCGGGCTGCTGGAGCCGCGCATGAAACCGCGCATCGCGAGCCTGGTGCTCAACGACAACGCGCCGCAGATCGCGCAAGCCGCGGTCGAGCGCATCCGTTCCTATGCCGGCCAGCCGCCCGCCTTCGACACCGTGGCCGAGCTCGAGGCTTTCTTCCGCACGGTCTACAAGCCCTACGGCTGGCTCAGCGACGCGCAATGGCGCCGGCTCACCGAGACCTCCACGCGCCGCCTGCCCGACGGCCGCGTGACGCCGCACTACGACCCGGCCATGGTGCGCCAGTTCGTTGCCCATCCGGAGGACTACCTGCTCTGGTCGCACTACGACGCGATCGAAGTGCCGGTGCTGTGCCTGCGCGGTGCGGAGTCGGATCTCGTGCTGCCGGCGACGCTGGACGAGATGCGTCGCCGAGGCCCCGGCGCCGCGGGGCGCCTGCAGATCATCGAAGTGCCGGGCTGCGGTCATGCGCCGGCGCTCAATGTGCCGGAGCATCTGGCGCCGATCGAGGCCTTTGTGCGCGCCGCCGGCACGTGATTGATGCAATGGCCACAATCGGCCGCTGCATCAATCCGGAGCTTTCATGACGCTTTCCCTCTACGACATCTCGATCCCGGTGTTCATCCGCGGGCTCGGCCAACTCTCCCATCTGCTGGACAAGGGGCTCGCGCATGCGCAGGCCTCGGGAATCGACCCAGCGACGCTTGTCGATGCGCGGCTCGCGCCGGACATGCTGACCTTGGCAGGGCAGATCCAGCGCGCCAGCGACACCTCCAAGCTCGGTGCCGCGCGGCTGGCCGCGATCACGGCGCCGAGCTTTCCCGATACCGAGAAGACCTGGGGCGAACTGCAGGCGCGCATCGCCAAGACGGTCGACTTCCTGAACAGCGTCGATCGCGCCCAGATCGACGGCTTCGAGGAACGGTCCGTCTCGATGAAGGTGGGCAGCAACGAGCTGGAGTTCACGAGCCAGCGCTACCTGCTGCAGTTCGCGCTGCCCAACTTCTTCTTTCACGTAACCACGGCCTACGACGTGTTGCGGCACAGCGGCGTGCCGATCGGCAAGCGCGACTACCTGGGTCGCTATTGAACTCAGGCCGAACGCGTCGGCCAGCCGCTCAAGTGGCGTTCCGCGATCGCGGCCAGCGCCGTGATCCACGCGCTGCTGTCGTTGAGGCAGGGGATGTAGTGGAATTCCTTCCCGCCCGCATGCAGAAAGGCCTCGCGGCCTTCCATCGCGATCTCTTCCAGCGTCTCCAGGCAGTCGGCCGGAAAGCCGGGGCACATCACGTCGACGCGCGCGACGCCCGTCGCGCCGAGTTCTCGCAGGGTCGGATCGGTGTAGGGTTCGAGCCATTTCGCGCGGCCGAAGCGGGACTGGAAGGTGACGCGGTACTGCTCGCGCGTGAGTTGCAGCCGTTCGGCCAGCAGGCCGGCGGTTACTAGGCACTGGGCCTGGTAGGGGTCGCCGAGCCGGATATTGCGCTCGGGGATGCCGTGGAAACTCATCACCAGCTGGTCGGGCCGGCCGTGGTCTTTCCAGTAGCGGAGCGCGCTCTGGGCCAAGGCCTCGATGTAGAGCGGCTCGTCTTGGTACTGATTGACGAAGCGGAACTCCGGCACGCGGCGCACGCGCGCGCTCCAGGCGTTGACGGCATCGATCACGCTCGCCGTGGTGGTGGCCGAATACTGGGGATAGGCCTGCAGCACCAGCACGCGGGTCGCGCCTTCGGCCTTTAGCGCATCGAGCTGCGCGGCGATCGACGGGTTGCCGTAGCGCATCGCGTCGCGCACCGTCACGCGGTGGCCGCGCTCGCCGAGCCAGCCCGCCAAAAGGGTGGCCTGCTTCTTCGTCCAGACCTTGAGCGGCGAGCCTTCGGGCGTCCAGATGCTGGCGTACTTGGCAGCCGACTTGGCGGGTCGCGTGCGCAGGATGATGCCGTGCAGGATCAGCGCCCACAGGGCCCGCGGAATCTCGACCACGCGCGGGTCGCCCAGGAAATCGGCAAGGTAGGGACGCACCGCGGCGGCGGTCGGCTCGTCGGGCGAGCCGAGGTTGCACCAGAGCACGGCGGTGCGCTCCTGGTTCGTTTCGACGGCAGGAGCTTCAGGGCGAAAAGGCATGCGCTATTCTCGGTCATGGCCTTTGCGACCCCCGATTCCCTGACCCTCGACGTGAAGCGCATCGCCGCGATCACGCTCGACCTCGACGACACGCTCTGGCCGATCTGGCCCACCATCGAACGCGCCGAGCGCGTGCTCTACGAATGGCTGGTGCGCGAGGCGCCGAAGACCGCGAACCTGCTGGTGACGCCCGGCGTTTTGCGCGAACTGCGCGAGGCCACGGCCAAGGAGCGTTCCGATCTTGCGCACGACCTGAGTGCGCTCAGGCGCGAATCGATACGCACGGCGCTCAGGCGCGCGGGCGAAGACCCGGCGCTGGCCGATCCGGCCTTCGAGATCTTCTTCGCCGAACGCCAGCGCGTGACGCTCTACGACGACGCCTTGCCCGCGCTCAAGTGGCTCAGCGAACGCTATCCGCTGGTGGCCATCTCCAACGGCAATGCCGATGTCCATCAGACCGGAGTCGGGCGCTGGTTTCGCGCCGCCTTCAACGCGCGCGAGTTCGGCAGCGGCAAGCCGCATGCGCCGATCTTCCGCGCCGCCGCGGCCTCGGTCGGCTTGCTGCCCAAGGATGTGCTCCACGTCGGTGACGATGCGGCGCTCGACGTGGTCGGTGCGCTCGATGCCGGCATGCAGGCCGCCTGGCTGGTGCGCGACGAGCGGCCCTGGGAACATGGCGCGCGGCCGCAGCTGATCGTGCCGAACCTGCATGCCTTGTGCATGGCGCTCGACGCAGGTTGAGAGGACTCAGCGCGGGGCAGCCGAACGGGTCAAGGCATCGTTCAGCGTGTTCTGGATATTGAGGTTCTTGATCATGCCCATCGCGTTGCTGCGGGCATCGATCACGGTCTGATTCACGATGTGCTGGTTGTTCAGCGTGTTCTGGATGATGGTGCCCGCGCCCGTCGACAGGACGTCCGGAGCGACACTGTTGCTCGGCCCGGTTTGCACCAGGTTCAGCGCCGTCATCTGCTGGTTGAGCTGCGCGGCTTGCGCCGGCGTCAGCTCGGACAGCCGGCCGAAATTGAGCGTGGTTTGAGTGACCAGGTCGCCGTTGATGTAGACGGCACGCGTGATGCCGAAGCTGACCAGCAGGCCGCCGCCCACATCGAAGCCGCCGCGCAGGCCGTCCAGCGTCCGGTCGCTCACGGCCTCCCACACGGCGTCGGCCCGCGCCGGCAGGCACAGGGCCAAGCCGAGCAGGGCGCAGAGCAGGCGGGCGGTGCGCATCAGAACTCTCCCGGTCCCAGCTTGGGCAGGGTGATGTGGGAGAGGCCTTCACGGCTGACGCCGCCGCCCAGCGGCGCACGCGGCGCCACGCGCCAATCGGCCGCCAGGTTGAAGCGCGCCGACTCCATGCGGTTGTGAACCACGAACAGCAGGTTGTTCTTCCAGATGGCTTCGAAGGTCTTGCGCGGCAGCGCGCGCGTGCCTTGCGCCGGGTCGCCGATCAGCACCCGGTCGGCCTGCACGCCCTTGACCACCACGAAATGGTGATACCCGTTCTCGTTGATCAGCACGATGGCGGGAACGCGTGCCTCGTTGAGCTTGTCCAGCGGCTGTTCGAAGCCGTCGGCCTCGAAGCCGTGCGCGGCCAGATAACGCTTCATGTCGAGCAGCGAGAAGCCCTCGGTGTGAATCTTCTTCTTGTCGCCGCGGGCGTACATCTCCTCGAACACCATCTGCTCCGTGACCGGGTGGCCGTAGTGGTGCGTGAGCAAGGTGGCGAGCGCCGCCGATCCGCAGCTGAAGTCGTACTTCTGCAGCAGCGTGCCGGCCAGGCGTGCCTGCCGCATGCTGACGACCGGCATGATCACGTCGCCCGTGCCCATGGACGGCAGGTGCGCCACCTGACCCGGTGCTGCGCTGGCCGCTGCGATCAGCGAGATGAAGAGCAAGAGGCCGCGCAGCATCGGGCCCCCGTCAGTTCATCTGCAGGTGAAGGATCACGGCGTTCTGGATCAGCACGTTCGCGCCGGTGTTCTGGATCACCACCGGCAGGCCGGTCATGTTGGCAAAGGATCCTGAACTGATGGCGTTGCTGCCCGTCGTGACGTTGCGGGCCGTGTTGTCGGCCGTTGTGCCCGTCAGTTCCATCTCGTTGTGCACCAGCTGGTTGCCGCCGCGGTAGGTGGCGAGCACCGCCGAATCGACGGGTTTGGAGAACGCCGTCGTGCCGTTCGGCACCACCGACGTCTGCGCCGCGGCGCTTTGCGCCAACATCAACGCCGCGACCAGGCCGACGGACCCGAAGAGTGCGATCGATCTCATGTGTCTCTCCGGTGAGCGAGCCGGCATCGCCGCGCGGCCTGCATGCGCTGCAGGCCGCACGGCGAGTGCGAGCTCTGGGGCCTACCGTCCCACGGCCAGGTTGGCCTGCACGTTCACGCTTTGCTGGACCAGCGACGAGAAGCCGCTGTTCTGGTTCGCGATCATGATGCCGGCCGCCGACTGTCCGACGCTGGTCATGGTGTTGGACATGTTGAATGTCCCGGCGTTGACCGTGTTGGTCCCGCCCGCACCGCCGCTGCCGCCTTCGCCCACGCCGCCCGTGCCGCCGTTGCCGGTGTTGGTGCCGCCGTTGCCCGCACCACCGGCGCCGCCCGCGCCGCCGCTGCCCGCGGTGTTGTTGCCGTTACTGGCGCTGCCGTTGGTCGCGCTGCCGTTGGTGGCCGACCCGCCGGCGCCGCCGGTGCCTGCGCCTGCCGTGCGCGAGCCGCCATTGGTGCTGGTGGCCGTGCCGTCGTCATCCGCAACCACGATGCCGCTGGCATTGAAGCCATTCGCACCGCCGCCGTAGCCGTCGCCGCCTCTGCCCGCACTGGCGCTGCCATTGGTCGCGCTGCCATGGCTGATGGCGCCGTTGGAGGCGTTGCCGCCGGTCGCACCGACTGCGCCGTTGCCGCCGGTGCCGGTGCCGGAGGCCGAGCCGCCGCGGCCGACGCCGCCGTAGCCGCCATTGCCGGTGCCGCCCGCGGCGGAGCCGGTGTTGTAGGCCTGGTTGCCGATGTTGTAGACACTGTTGCCCGTCACCACGCCGGTCAGATTGCTGGTGGCCGTCGCCTTCGTCACGTTGAAGGCATTGCTGAAGGTTCCGGTGGAGCCGTTGTTGAGCGCGGCGGAGCGTGCAGCGCTGGTGTAGGCGTCACCCGAATCCTTGTTGGTGCTGCTGTCGCTGCGCGACGAGGTGCGCGTGCTGGTGCTGGTCCTCGTGCTGCTGGAGGTACTGGTGTTCGTGCTCGTGTTGTCGCCTTCACCGGTCAATTGAACCGCGAGCTGGCCCGTGTCGTTGGCAAACACCACACCGCTGAACCCGAATGCAACCGTGATGGCCGAAGCCAGAAGTGTCTTCTTCATAGGGTCTCCATTTGTTGACGTGACAAAGCGCGGATGAGTTGCGTTCCCGCAATTCAAGAGACCTCGTGCAACTTCGGTGCCAACACCGCGTGGCCTCATTCGCATGGCGCTCATCTCCGAGGGAAGCGCCCCTCCGGTTGCCCTGGCCGTGCGCATTTCGCCGGCGCGCGCACGGCCGTGCAATCGAACGATTTGTCACAGCGCCTTGACGGTTGTGTAGGACCGATCGCACGTGCGGTAGTGCTTTCGCCTTGGGGGACTCCGGGTTCGGCCGGACGACTGGATGCGCCTGCTGTCTCACCGCTGTGACAGGCGGCCGCGCCATGGAGCGAGCGCGTTGCCGGTCTCTTGCGTTGTGCCGCAAGGACTTGCGTCGCACTGCATGCGCTGCGAGGCGCCAGGGAAGCGCGAGCGGAACTGCATCAGTTTTGAGACAGTGCATTCGCCATTACTTTTGTTTTCAACTTGCATCTTGCCACGTTTTGAAAGATGCGTTTACGCTGGCGCGCGACATTCAACCCCCGAGCGAAAAAACAAGGGAGGTGGAGATATGGAGACATCCCGGCAGCACAGGACGCTTGCGTTCCTGGCCTGTTCTTCATTGGCATGGTCGGGCGCTGTTGCGCAGGCCCAGGGTACATCGCCCGCCAGGAGCGCGACCAAACGCATGGAGGCGCTGCAGCAGCAGTTGACTGAGCAGGGACGTCAGATCGAGGCACTGCGGCAACAGGCGCAGGAGCAGGAGGCCCGGTATCGCGAACTGCAGGAGCGCTTGCAGACCCAGGAGGCGCGCAGCGCACCGCCACCCGAAAGCAAGCCCGCGGCGACCGAGGTCACCGACACCGGCCCGCGACCGGTGCGGGTAGGCGTGGCGCCCAGCGGCGATGCGCTTCAGATGCCGGAGGTGGCGCCGATCTTCGATCAGCCCGGCATCCTCACGCCGCGCGGCAAATATGTGATCGAGCCCTCGCTGCAATACGCCTATTCGTCGAACAACCGCGTCGCGCTGGTGGGCTACACGGTGATCCCCGCGTTGCTGATCGGCCTGGTCGACGTGCGCGAGGTCAAGCGCAACACCCTGACCGCCGCGGTCGCCGGCCGCTGGGGCATCACCAACCGGCTGGAACTGGAAGCGAAGGTTCCCTATGTCTATCGTTCCGACTCCACCATCAGCCGCGAGATCTTCACCGGCTCCGCGAACGAACGGGTGTTCGACACCAGCGGCCGGTCGATCGGCGACATCGAGCTTGCGGCGCGCTACCAGTTGAACGAAGGCAAGGGCAACTGGCCCTACATGATCGGCTCGCTGCGCTTCAAGACCCGCACCGGCAAGGACCCCTTCGAGGTGGTCACCGACTGCATCACGCGCTGCATCGGCAACACGACGGGCAGCGGCCTGCCACTGGACCTGCCGACGGGCTCGGGCTTCTATTCGCTGCAGACCGGGCTCACCTGGCTGCTGCCCACCGATCCGGCGGTGTTCTTCGGCAGCTTCACCTATACGCACAACTTCGGCCGCGACAACCTGAGCCGCCTGGTGCTGAACGGCGAGCGCGAGTTCATCGGTTCGGTCAAGCCTGGCAATATCTTCGGCATCAACTTCGGCATGGGGCTGGCGCTCAACGAGCGCTCGTCATTCAGCGTCGGCGTGGAGCTCAATTCCATCGGCAAGACCAGGCAGAACGGCATACCGGTGGTGACCTCGGTACGCACGCAGCTGGGATCGCTCAATCTGGGCTACTCGTACCGGATCAGCGACAAGACCGCGGTGAACGTGACCGTGGGTGCAGGGCTGACGCGGGATACGCCCGACCTCACATTGACGGTCAGGGTGCCGATGTCTTTCTAGCCGGGTCTCTCATGCAACTGCGAACCCTTCTGTACGTGGCGCTGGGCGGCGACGCGGGCGGTGTCAAGGAGCAGTTGCTCGCCCGCGGCTGGGAGCTCATGCATGCGACCGACCTGGCGGCGGCGAATCGCATCCAGGCGCATCGTCATCTGCCGGTCGGCCTGTTGGTGGTCGGCGCCGCGCTGACGGTGCCGGAGGCGGCGATCGAGGCCTGCGTCAATGCATCGCATGGCATGGAGTGGGTGAGCGTGTGCGAGGCGCAGGCGCTGGAGTCGCCCGGTTTCCGCGAACTGGTTCTCGGCTGCTTCTTCCACCATCAGGTCCTGCCGCTCGACTGGCGCGAGCTCGAACTGGTGCTGGACCATGCCTGCCAGCGCGCCATGCTGCGGCGCCGGCACAAGACCCACACGCATGTGGTGGATGCAATGGGCATGGTGGGGCAGGGGCCCGCCATCACGCGGCTGCGCCAGCAGATCCGCAGGGTGGCGGCGACGGATGCTCCGGTGCTGATCGGCGGCGAGAGCGGCAGCGGCAAGGAGCTCGCTGCGCGCGCCATTCACCAGTGCTCGCTGCGTTCGGCCGGCCCCTTCGTGGCCGTCAATTGCGGCGCCATCTCGCCGTCGCTGATCCAGTCCGAGCTGTTCGGTCATGAAAAAGGCGCGTTCACCGGCGCGTCGTCCGAGCGGCGCGGGCTGATCGAGGCTGCCAACGGCGGCACGGTGTTCCTCGACGAGGTCGGCGATCTGCCGCTGGAGCTGCAGACCAACCTGCTGCGCTTCCTGCAGGAAAAGACGATTCAGCGCGTGGGCGGCGTGCGCAGCCTGCAGGTCGACGTGCGCGTGCTGGCGGCTTCGCATGTGGACCTGGCCGAAGCCGTGGCGGTGGGCCAGTTTCGCGACGACCTGTTCTACCGCTTGAACGTGCTGTCGATCGACGTGATGCCGCTGCGCCGCCGCATGGAGGACGTGCCGATACTGGCGGAATACTTCTTCCAGCGCTGCGCGGGCAAGAGCAAGACCCGCGTGAAGGGCTTCAGCCGGCAGGCGCTGGCGGCCCTGATGGCGCACGGCTGGCCGGGCAATGTGCGCGAGCTGTACAACCGCGTGCAGCGTGCGGTCGTGATGAGCGAGCAGCGGCTGATCGGGCCGGCCGACCTCGGTCTTGCCGCGGTCGAGACGCCGGTGGGGATGGGCCTTGACACGGCGCGCACGATGGCCGAGCGCGATGCGATCTGCCTCACGCTGACCCGGGTCGGGCGCAACGTCACGCACGCGGCGCGCGAGCTCGGCGTTTCGCGCATGACGCTGTACCGCCTGATGGGCAAGCACAGCATCGCGTTGAGTGCGCTGCAGAGCCCTTACGCGGAGCCGCAACCGGCGGCCGCCGTGCGGCCGCTGCGCACGGCGCCTTCGATCGTCGCGGGATACGGACCTTCGACATAGTCTCCGCAGGCCAGCAGGCCCGGCGCCACCTGGGCCGCGGGGCGCACCAGCGCCGGTGTGCAGGCGAAGGTGGCGCGGCGTTCCACGACGGTCTGCACCGGCTGCAAACCGGTCAAGCCGAGTTGCTCGCGGGCTTGCGCGAGCACCTGGTGTTGCAGCGTTTCGCGCTCGTCGCCGCTGGCGCTGACCACGAAGGCCAGCAGGCCTTGCGGTCCGCCGAGTTGTCCGCGATCGAAGACGAACTGCGCCGGCGCGCCGGCACTCGCACGCAGCGCCAGCATCGGCGCACTCAATGCAGCGCCGCCTGCCATGTAGAGGGTCGCGATGCTTTCGTGTTGCAGCACCTCGGCCGTCTGCGACCAGGCCGCTGCGGCGGGCAGCGTCACGCCAGCGGCCAGGCGGGCGGCTTCCCACGGCGCGCAGGCGAGCACCACGCGGTCGAAGCTTTCGCCGTCGACCTGCCAGCCCGCTGGTTCGTGGGCGATGGCCTGCACGCGCGTGCCGCTGCGCACCTGGGCGCCCTGCTGCGCGAGCCAGCGCGCCGCGGCATCCGGGAACAGCGCGCCGAGGTCGACGCGCGGCAGCAGCAGGTCGGCGCCGCCGCGCTCGACGAACAGGGCGTCGTGCAGCACGCGCAGGAAGACCTCGCCGCTCGCGTATCCGGTCGGCGTGTTGAGGGCCGAGACGCACAGCGGCTCGATCAGCTCGGCCATGACGCGCGGCGTCAGCGTTGCGCAGAGCGCGGCCACCGATGCACCGGGGTCGCAGCGAAAGCCATTCCAGCGCCAGCGCAATGCGGCGCGCATCAGTGCGGCCTTGTCGCGCCAGGACCAGCCGCGCGCCCCCAGGATGCCGGCCAGCAGGTCCAGCGGCGGCGGCCAATGCGGCACCTGCAGCCCGCCGCCGTCGGCAAATCGCAGCGTGAGCGGCATGCGATGCAGCACGGCACCGGGATCGACGCCGAGCTCGCGCATCAGCGCCAGCGTGGCGCTGTAGGCGCCGATCATGATGTGCTGGCCGTTGTCCAGCAGCACCGGTTGCCCGTCGGGCATCTGCGCCGGCAGCGCGCGCGCACGGCCGCCGAGGGTGCGGGCGGCTTCGAACACGGTGATCGCATGACCGGCGCGCGTCGCTTCGATGGCGCAGGCCAGGCCGGCCCAGCCGGCGCCGATGACGGCAACCTGACTCAAAGTTTCCCTAGCGCTTGGACTCGCCACGCGAGCCACAGCTTGCGCACCGGAGTCAGGCTCACGCGCTGCTGCAGCACCTGGAAGTCGTCGCGTTCGATCTCGCGCAGCAGCGTGCGGTAGATGCTGGCCATCATCAGGCCCGGCTTCTGGGTGCGCCGGTCGGCAGCCGGGAGCAGGGCGAGCGCCTCGTCGTAGGCCGCATGCGCGCGCTCGGCCTGGAACTTCATGAGCGCGACGAAGCGCTCGGAGTACAGGCGGTTCAGGATTTCGTGCGCCTTGACGTCGAACTGCTGCAGCTCGCTGACCGGCAGGTAGATGCGTCCGCGCAGCGCGTCCTCCCCGACGTCGCGGATGATGTTGGTCAGCTGCAGCGCCAGGCCCAGCTTGTGGGCGTAGGCGGTGGTCTGCGCGTCGGTCTGGCCGAAGATGCGCGCCGCGCCTTCGCCCACCACGCCGGCCACCAGGTGGCAATAGCGCTTCAGGGCCTGGAAGTCGAGGTAGCGGGTCTGGTCCAGGTCCATCTGGCAGCCGTCGATCACTTCGTGCAGCTGGCGCTCCTCGATACCGTAGACCGTGGCGTGCGGCATCAGCGCCTGCATCGCCGGATGCTGCGGCCGGCCCGCGAAGGACTGGGCGACCTCGGTGCGCCACCAGGCCAGCTTGGTCGCCGCGACGCCGGGGTCGCTGACCTCGTCGACCACGTCGTCGATCTCGCGGCAGAAGGCATAGAAGGCCGTGATCGCGGCGCGCCGCGGCTTCGGCAGGAACAGGAAGGCGTAATAGAAACTGCTGCCCGAAGCGGCAGCCTTGTCCTGGACGTACTGCTCGGGCGTCATCGTGGAAAACTCTTCATCGCGGGGGATTGTCTCCGCATCCAGAAGGCGCGCCAGGCCAGAAGCGTCGCATCCGCCTTGCCGATGGTCGGACGCTGCGAAAAGCTGTCGCAACCCAGCGCCTCGATCTTGTCGAGGATGCGAAGTCCGCCCTGCACCACGAAGCGCAGTTCCCAGCCGGCCCGGCCCGGCAGGCGGTGCACCAGCGGCGCGCCTTCGTTCATCAGCGCACGCGCCCAGGCCACCTCGCCGGCGATCAATGCAATGGCGGCGGGTGGCGGTGCGGCGGGGGCCAGCGGCCGGAAGCCTTCGAAGTCCTTCGCTGCGAGGCCATGCACGGCGCTGTCGGCGTGCGGCAGGTAGAAGCGGCCGCGCGGCAGGTCCACGCTCAGGTCCTGCCAGAAGTTGATGAGCTGCAGCGCGCTGCAGATGGCGTCGCTCTGCGCGAGGGCGCGTGCATCGTCCACGCCGTAGAGGTGCAGCAGCAGGCGGCCGATCGGGTTGGCCGAGCGGCGGCAGTAGTCGAGCAGTTCAGCGCGATCGGCGTAGCCCTGGCCGTCGCGCGTCTTCTCGATGTCCTGCATGAAGGCGGAGAGCAGGTCGGCTAGGAGCGGCTCGGGCAGCGCGAAGCTGCGCATGGCATGCGCGAGCGGACCGAAGACCTCGGGCCAGCGCGCCGATGGCGCCGCGCCGCGGGCGGCGGCGGCGAGATCGGCGCGAAAGGCGCGCAGATCGTCGAGCCGCTCGGCCGCGCCGGCCTCGCCTTCGTCGGCGATGTCGTCGGCCGTGCGCGCAAAGCCGTAGATCGCGGCGATCGGCGGCCGCAGCCGTGGCGGGCACAGCCAGGAGGCGACCGGGAAATTCTCGTAGTGCGTCGGCGCAGGCGCGGCGACCGGGTGGGGCGAGGAGGACACGCGCCGGATTGTCGTGTACCGCGCAGTACCATCGTCGCGCCACCGCTCGCACACCGCACCATGACCTCTTCCGCGCAGACCTTGAGTCCCACGGAGCCTGCCGCCTATGCCAAGGGTGGGCCTGTTCTTCTGATCGCCGCGCTGGGCGTGGTCTTCGGCGACATTGGGACCTCGCCGCTCTATGCCTTCAAGGAGACGCTGAACCCCGACCATGGCGTGCCGCTGACGCCGGACGCGGTGCTGGGCCTGCTGTCGCTGGTGTTCTGGGGCCTGACCTTCGTGGTGACGCTGAAGTACGTGGTGTTCGTGCTGCGCGCCGACCACGACGGCGAAGGCGGCATCCTCGCGCTGCAGGCGCTGGCGCGCAACGCGGTCGCCGGCCCGGCCACGCGGCCCTGGGTCTGGCAGATGGTCGGCCTGCTGGGCCTCGTGGGCGCCGCGATGTTCTACGGCGATTGCCTGATCACGCCGGCCATCTCGGTGCTGTCGGCGGTCGAGGGCCTGGAGGTGCAGGCGCACGGGCTCAAGCCCTTCGTGATCCCGATCACGATCGCGATCCTCGTCGGTCTGTTCTGGGTGCAGCGCAAGGGCACGGGCGCGGTCGGCAAGGTCTTCGGGCCGGTGATGCTGCTGTGGTTCGCGGTGCTCGCGGTGGCGGGTCTGTGGCAGGTGCTGCAGCAGCCGCAGGTGCTGGCGGCGCTCGATCCGCGCCATGCCATCGGCTTTCTCGTCTCGCACCGCGCGCAGTCGCTGGCGGTGTTGGGCGCGGTGTTCCTGGCTTTCACCGGTGGCGAAGCGCTCTATGCCGACATGGGGCATTTCGGCGCCCGGCCGATCCGGCTGGCCTGGCTCTTCATCGCCATGCCCGGGCTGGTGCTCAACTACTTCGGGCAGGGGGCGCTGGTGCTCGCGAATCCGGCCGCGATCGACAACCCTTTCTTCCGGCTGTTCCCCGCGTGGGGCGTGCTGCCGATGGTGGTGCTGGCCGCGATGGCGACGGTGATCGCATCGCAGGCCGTGATCTCGGGCGCCTTCTCGCTCACCACCCAGGCGATGCGCATGGGCTACCTGCCGCGCATGCGCGTGGTGCAGACATCCGGAGAGTCAATCGGCCAGGTCTATGTGCCCGTTGTCAACTGGCTGCTGATGGCGGGCGTGCTGCTGCTGGTGCTGGGCTTTCGCACATCGAGCGCGTTGTCGGCGGCCTACGGCATCGCGGTCTCGATCACGATGGTGACGACCACGCTGCTGGCCGGCGTGGTCGCCTACCGGCTCTGGCGCTGGAACCGTGTCGCGGTCGTGGTCGGCGTGCTGGCCTTCGCGGTGATCGACATCACCTTCGTCGTCGCCAACAGCCTCAAGGTCTTCGACGGCGGCTGGCTCACGCTGGCGGTGGCGGTGCTCGTGATGGTGTTGTTCACCACCTGGGCCAAGGGGCGGCGCCTGGGGCTCGAGGCTGCCGCGGCGCAGAGCATGCCGCTCGAGCCCTTCGTCGAATCGCTTGCAGCCAACATGCCGCATCGGGTGCGAGGCACCGCGGTGTTCCTGAATTCGGACGCAGACGCGGTGCCGCATGCGCTGCTGCACAACCTCAAGCACAACCAGGTGCTGCACGAGCAGGTGATCGTGCTGCGCGTGCTGGCCTGCCACACGCCGCGGGTCGACGCGCGGCAGCGCATCGAGGCCCGCTCGCTCGGGCATGGCGTGTGGGTCGTGACCGCGCGCCATGGCTTCATGGAGCGGCCCGACGTGCCCGAATTCATCCGCATCCTGGCGTACCAGCAGGGGCTGGCCTGCGAATCGATGAGCACCTCGTACTTCGTCTCGCGCGCCTCGCTGGGCGACAAGCCGCTGCCGGGCATGAATCCGGTGCGCCGGGCTTTGTTCGGTTGGCTGCAGCGCAATGCGGGGCGTGCGTCGGACTATTTCGAAATCCCCGGCAACAGATTGGTCGAGCTGGGACAACGAACGTAAATGGGCCCCCGACGGCGGCCGTGATTGACACGGGTTCTCGTTTACCCTAGATTACTAACCGGCTGGTCATTAATGACCCCGTTTGTCTTTTCTAGGGTGTTCCATGACCGCGTCCGCCTCCCCCGTTTTTCGTTCCGCCAGCCTCTTGTTGCTCGCCGCCCTGGCGCTCGCCGGCTGTTCCCGCCCGCCGGCCGCTGAGGAGCCCCTGCGCGCCGTCAAGGTGATGACGGTGGGCACCAGCGCCTATGGCACCGAGCCCGAGTTCTCGGCCGAGGTGCGGGCCCGCGTCGACTCCCGGCTCGGCTTCCGGGTGGCCGGCAAGATCACGCGCCGCCAGGCCGAGCTCGGCCAGCATGTGCAGGCCGGACAGGTGCTGGCGCAGCTCGATCCGCAGGACTACCGGCTGGCCGCCGATGCCGCCCGCGCGCAGCAGGCCGGGGCCCTGACCAACCGCGACCTGGCCGAGGCGGACCTCAAGCGCTACCGCGGCTTGCGCGAGCAGAACTTCATCAGCGCGGCGGAACTGGAGCGGCGCGAAACCACCTACAAGGCCGCCCAGGCGCAGCTCGAGCAGGCGCAGGCCCAGCTCGCATCGCAAGGCAACCAGGCCAACTACACGACGCTGGTGGCCGACGTGCCGGGCATCATCACGGCGATCGAGGCCGAGCCGGGCCAGGTGGTGTCGGCCGGCACGCCGGTCGTGCGCATCGCGCAGGACGGCGCGCGCGATGTGGTGTTCGCGGTGCCGGAAGACCGCGCCGCGCTGGTCAAGCCGGGGTCGCCCGTCACGGTGCGCGGCTGGGCGGGCGGCGCCGAGATGGAAGGCAAGGTGCGCGAAGTGGCGGCCAGTGCCGACGCGGTGACCCGCACCTACAGCGTCAAGGTCGCGATCGATGCCGCCACCGCGCCCGCGCTGGGTGCCACCGTCTATGCGCGGCCGCAGGCGCTGTCGCGCACCGGCACCCCGGTGCTCAAGCTGCCGACCAGCGCCTTGCGCCAGGAAGGGCAGGGCAGCGCGGTCTGGGTGCTCGACAAGAGCAGCATGACGGTGCGCTCGCAGCCGGTGCAGGTGGCCACGGCGGACGGCAACGAAGCGGTGATCGCCGCCGGCATCACGCCGGGCACGACGGTGGTGGTCGCGGGCGTGCACGTGCTGTCGCCGGGCCAGAAGGTCTCGATCTACAGGGAGAAGACGGCCGCGCCGGCCAATCCGCTGCGTGAGGCCGTCAACGTGCAGGCGCCAGCGGCGGCTCCGGTTGCCACCCGCTGAGGACGCCGCCATGACGTCGCAGCAGACCGCAGCTGCCGGCAAGGCCGGCTTCAATCTCTCGAAATGGGCGCTCGAGCACGCCGCGCTCACGCGCTACCTGATGCTGGTGCTGATGGTGCTGGGCTTCGCGGCCTACTTCCAGCTCGGCCAGGACGAGGACCCGCCCTTCACCTTCCGCGCGATGGTGGTGCGCACCTACTGGCCGGGCGCGACCGCGCAGCAGGTGGCCGAGCAGGTGACCGACAAGCTCGAGCGCACGCTGCAGGAAGCGCCCTACGCCGACAAGATCCGCAGCTATTCGAAGCCGGGCGAGTCGCAGATCATTTTCCAGATCAAGGATTCGTCGCGGCCGGGCGATGTCGCGAACGTCTGGTACACGGTGCGCAAGAAGATCGCCGACATGCGCGGCACCCTGCCGGCCGGCATCCAGGGGCCCTTCTTCAACGACGACTTCGGCGACGTGTACGGCGTGATCTACGCGCTGGAGAGCGATGGCTTCAGCTACGCCGAGCTCAAGACTTTTGCCGACGACGTGCGCCAGCAACTCCTGCGCGTGCAGGACGTGGCCAAGGTCGAGCAGTTCGGCGTCCAGGACGAGAAGGTCTTCATCGAGGTCTCGCAGAAGCGCGTGGCGCAGCTGGGGCTCGATTTCAACGCGGTGCTGGCGCAGATCGGATCGCAGAACGCGATTGAGAGCGCCGGCACGATCCAGTCGCCGCAGGATGTGGTGCAGGTGCGCGTGGGCGGCCAGTTCACGAGCGTGGAGCAGCTGCGCGCGATGCCGATCCGTGGCAGCTCGGGCAACCAGATGCGGCTCGGCGACATTGCGGAGATCCACCGGGCCTACGTCGATCCGCCGGCGGTCAAGGTGCGGCACCAGGGCAAAGAGGTGATCGCGCTCGGCGTCTCGATGGGCAAGGGCGGCGACATCATCGCGCTCGGCAAGGCGCTGCGCGTCGCCACCGCCGAGATCGACAGGCGGCTGCCGGCCGGCGTGACGCTGGCGCAGGTGCAGAACCAGCCGGTGGCGGTCTCCAGATCGGTCAACGAATTCGTGAGCGTGCTGATCGAGGCGGTGGCGATCGTGCTGGCCGTCAGCTTCGTCGCGCTCGGCCTGCACAAGGGCGGGCGCTTCGGCTGGTACATCGACATCCGGCCCGGGCTGGTGGTGGCGATCACCATTCCGCTGGTGCTGGCCGTGACCTTCCTGGCGATGAACTACTTCGGCATCGGGTTGCACAAGATCTCGCTCGGCTCGCTGATCATCGCGCTCGGCCTGCTGGTGGACGACGCGATCATCGCGGTCGAGATGATGGTGCGGAAGATGGAGGAGGGCTACGACAAGGTGCGTGCCGCCACCTTCGCCTACGACGTCACGGCCAAGCCGATGCTGACCGGCACCCTGATCACGGCCGCGGGCTTCCTGCCGATCGGCATTGCGAAGTCGGTGACCGGCGAATACACCTTTGCGATCTTCGCGGTGACGGTGATCGCGCTGGTGCTGAGCTGGATCGTCTCGGTGTACTTCGTGCCCTATCTCGGCACGCTGCTGCTCAACGTGAAGCCGCACCCATCATCCGGTCATCCTGAGCTTGGCGAAGGGCCGCACGAGCTCTTCGACACGCCCTTCTACAACACCTTCCGGCACACCGTGAACTGGTGCGTGAAGCATCGCTGGCTGACCATCGGCGCCACCTTGCTGATCTTCGCGCTCGGCATTGTCGGCATGGGCAAGGTGCAGCAGCAGTTCTTTCCCGATTCCAGCCGGCCCGAGATCATGGTCGACCTGTGGTTCCCCGAAGGCACGTCTTTCGCGGCCAACGAAGAGGTGGCCAGGCGGGTCGAACAGCGCCTGCTGAAGGAAGAGGGCGTCACCACCGTCAGCACCTGGGTCGGCTCCGGCGTGCCGCGCTTCTACCTGCCGCTCGACCAGGTGTTCCCGCAGACCAACGTCTCGCAGCTGATCCTGCTGGCCAAGGACCTGAAATACCGCGAGACGCTGCGCCTCAAGCTGCCGGCCTTGCTGGCCGAGGAGTTCCCCGAGGTGCGCGGCCGCGTGAAGCTGCTGCCCAACGGGCCGCCGGTGGCGTACCCGGTCCAGTTCCGCGTGGTCGGAACCGAGCCGCAGCAATTGCGCATCCATGCCGACGAGGTCAAAGCCGTGATGCGCGAGAACGCCAACATGCGCGGCGTCAACGACAACTGGAACGAATCGGTCAAGGTGATCAAGCTCGAGATCGACCAGGACAAGGCGCGTGCGCTCGGCGTCACCAGCCAGGCCATCGCGCAGGCTTCGCGCACCATGTTCAGCGGCACGAATGTCGGCCAGTACCGTGAGAACGACCTCTTGATCGACATTGTGCTGCGCCAGTCGCCGGACGAGCGCGAGGCGATCTCGGACATCGGCAACGCCTACCTGCCCACGAGCTCGGGCCGCTCGATCCCGCTGACGCAGATCGCGCGGCCGGTGTTCAGCTGGGAGCCCGGCGTGATGTGGCGCGAGAACCGCGACTACGCGATCACCGTCCAGGGCGACATCATCGAAGGCCTGCAGGGCGCGACCGTCACCGAGCAACTGCTGCCGGCGCTGCGCAAGCTCGAAGCCAAATGGCACGCCGACGGCCAAGGCGCCTACCGCATCGAGGTGGCGGGCGCGGTGGAGGAGAGCAGCAAGGGTTCGGCCTCGATCGTGACGGGCGTGCCGATCATGCTGTTCCTGGTCTTCACGCTCCTGATGCTGCAGCTGCACAGCTTCAGCCGCTCGATGCTGGTGTTCATCACCGGCCCGCTCGGCATCGCCGGCGTGGCGGGTGCGCTGCTGGTGCTGAACCGGCCTTTCGGCTTCGTGGCGCTTCTGGGCGTGATCGCGCTGATGGGGATGATCCAGCGCAACGCCGTGATCCTGATCGACCAGATCGAAAGCGATCGGGAAGCCGGCGTGCCGACCTGGGACGCGATCGTCGAATCGGCAGTCAGGCGCCTGCGGCCGATCGTGCTGACCGCCGCGGCGGCCGTGCTGGCGATGATCCCGCTGTCGCGCAGCGTGTTCTGGGGGCCGATGGCGGTGGCGATCATGGGCGGGCTCATCGTGGCCACCGTGCTCACCCTGCTGGCGCTGCCGGCGATGTACGCGGCCTGGTTCCGCGTCAAGCGCGACGAGCCCAGGCCGGCCGACGAGGCCGAAGAGGCCTTGGTTCGCGCTTAAAATACGCGGTTGACCGATTTCAGGCGGGAGGCCTCACAGACCGCCCGCCGCGAATGACCGAAGGCGGCCTCCGGGCCGCCTTCGGTATTCATCACCTGAAAAACTGGAACCGCGCGGGTGGCGAAATTGGTAGACGCACCAGGTTTAGGTCCTGACGTTCGCAAGAACGTGCCGGTTCGAGTCCGGCCCCGCGCACCAGCACAAGACCCTCTCAAGGAAGATTCAAATGACCGTGAACGTTGAAACCCTCGACAAGCTCGAACGCAAGATCACGCTGACCTTGCCTGTCGGCACCATCCAGTCCGAGGTCGATTCGCGCCTCAAGAAGCTGGCCCGCACCGTCAAGATGGACGGCTTCCGTCCGGGCAAGGTGCCGATGAACGTCGTGGCCCAGCGCTACGGCTACTCGGTCCACTACGAAGTCATGAACGACAAGGTCGGCGAGGCCTTCTCGCAGGCGGCCAACGAGGCCAAGCTGCGCGTGGCCGGCCAGCCGCGCATCACCGAGAAGGAAGAGTCGCCCGAAGGCCAGCTCGCCTTCGACGCGGTGTTCGAGGTCTTCCCGGACGTCAAGATCAACGACCTGGCCAATGCCGAAGTCGAAAAGCTCAGCGCCGAAGTGGGTGACGACGCGATCGACAAGACGCTCGAGATTCTGCGCAAGCAGCGCCGCACCTTCGCGCAGCGCGCGCAGGACGCGGCCGTGCAGGACGGCGACCGCGTGACGGTCGACTTCGAAGGCAAGATCGACGGCGAGACCTTCCAGGGCGGCAAGGCCGAGGACTTCCAGTTCATCGTCGGCGAAGGCCAGATGCTCAAGGAGTTCGAAGATGCCGTGCGCGGCCTGAAGGCCGGCGACAGCCGCACCTTCCCGCTCTCCTTCCCGGCTGACTACCACGGCAAGGACGTGGCCGGCAAGCAGGCCGACTTCATGGTCACCGTGAAGAAGGTCGAGGCTTCGCACCTGCCCGAAGTCAACGAGCAGCTCGCCAAGTCGCTCGGCATCGCCGATGCCACGGTCGAAGGCCTGCGCGCCGACATCAAGCGCAACCTCGAGCGCGAGGTCAAGTTCCGCCTGCTGGCCCGCAACAAGACCGCGGTAATGGACGCGCTGATCGCCAACGCCGAACTCGATCTGCCCAAGTCCAGCGTGCAGGCCGAAGTCGACCGCATGGTCGAAGGCGCCCGCGCCGAGCTCAAGCAGCGCGGCATCAAGGATGCCGACAAGGCCCCGATCCCCGACGACATGTTCCGCCCGCAGGCCGAGCGCCGCGTGCGCCTGGGCCTGGTGGTGGCCGAACTCGTGCGCGCCAACAACCTGCAGGCCAAGCCCGAGCAGATCAAGGCCCACATCGACGAGCTGGCCGCCAGCTACGAGAAGCCGGCCGACGTGGTGCGCTGGTACTTCAGCGACAACCGCCGCCTGGCGGAGGTCGAGGCGGTGGTGATCGAGAACAATGTCACGGATTTCGTGCTCGGCAAGGCCAAGGTCAACGCCAAGCCGGTGTCCTTCGACGAACTGATGGCCCAGCAAGGCTGAACGCCGGTTCGCTGCGTTCCCATGGGGCTTGTGCTTTGATGCGCGAGCCCCATTTCGTCTGGATACAGTACAACCCCTCTCTGGAGAGCAAAACATGAGCGCACAGGAAATTCAGGGCCTCGGCATGATTCCGATGGTCATCGAGCAATCGGGTCGCGGCGAGCGGTCCTACGACATCTATTCGCGGTTGCTCAAGGAGCGGGTGATCTTCCTGGTCGGCGAGGTCAACGATCAGACCGCCAACCTGGTGGTGGCGCAGCTGCTGTTCCTCGAGAGTGAAAACCCGGACAAGGACATTTCGTTCTACATCAATTCCCCGGGTGGCAGCGTGAGCGCCGGCATGGCGATCTACGACACCATGCAGTTCATCAAACCCGACGTGTCCACCCTGTGCATCGGCTTCGCGGCCAGCATGGGCGCCTTCCTGCTGGCAGCCGGCGAGAAGGGCAAGCGTTTCTCGCTGCCCAACTCCAAGATCATGATCCACCAGGTGCTGGGCGGCGCCCGCGGCCAGGCCACCGACATCGAGATCCATGCCCGCGACATCCTGAAGACGCGCGAGCAGATGAACCGCATCCTGGCCGAGCGCACCGGCCAGTCGTTCGAGAAGATCGCCCGCGACACCGAGCGCGACTACTTCCTGACGGCCGACGAATCCAAGGAATACGGACTGATCGATCAGGTGATCGCCAAGCGCAGTTAAGGTACCCCGGCGCCGAGGCGCCCAGGAAAAAACGGCGCTTTCCACACGGAAAGCGCCGTTTTTGTTCCGGTGTTCGCCGGTTCGGGGGGCTTTCATCTTCGCTATCATTGTTAAACCCCTGTTACGAGGCATCTGTCCATGGCCGAGAAAAAAGGCTCCTCCAGCGAAAAAACGCTTTATTGCTCGTTCTGCGGGAAGAGTCAGCACGAGGTCAAGAAGCTGATCGCAGGACCGTCGGTTTTCATCTGCGACGAGTGCATCGATCTCTGCAACGAGATCATCCGCGACGAGCTGCCCGCCGGCGAAGAGGCGCGCGAGGCGCGCAGCGACCTGCCGACACCGTCGGAGATCAAGGCCAACCTCGACAACTACGTGATCGGCCAGGAGCCGGCCAAGCGCATGTTGTCGGTCGCGGTCTACAACCACTACAAGCGCCTGCGTCACAAGGACAAGGCCAAGGGCGACGACGTCGAGCTCAGCAAGAGCAACATCCTTCTGATCGGCCCCACGGGCTCGGGCAAGACCCTGCTGGCCCAGACCCTCGCGCGCATGCTCGACGTGCCCTTCGTGATGGCCGACGCCACCACGCTGACCGAGGCCGGCTACGTGGGCGAAGACGTCGAGAACATCATCCAGAAGCTGCTGCAGAGCTGCAACTACGAGGTCGAGCGCGCCCAGCGCGGCATCGTCTACATCGACGAGATCGACAAGATCTCGCGCAAGTCCGACAACCCCTCGATCACGCGCGACGTGTCGGGCGAGGGCGTGCAGCAGGCCTTGCTCAAGCTGATCGAAGGCACCATGGCCAGCGTACCGCCGCAGGGCGGCCGCAAGCATCCCAATCAGGATTTCCTGCAGATCGACACGACCAACATCCTGTTCATCTGCGGCGGCGCTTTCGCCGGGCTCGAAAAAGTGATCGAGAACCGCACCGAGGCCTCGGGCATCGGCTTCGGCGCCTCGGTCAAGAGCAAGAAGCAGCGCAGCATCACCGAGGTGTTCCGCGAGGTCGAACCCGAAGACCTGATCAAGTTCGGCCTGATTCCCGAGCTCGTCGGCCGCATGCCGGTCGTGGCCTCGCTGGCCGAGCTCAGCGAAGACGCGCTGGTGCAGATCCTGACCGAGCCGAAGAACGCCGTGGTCAAGCAGTTCACCAAGCTGCTGCAGATGGAAGGCGTCGACCTCGAGATTCGTCCGACGGCGCTCAAGGCCATCGCTCGCAAGGCGCTGGCCCGCAAGACCGGCGCGCGTGGATTGCGCTCGATCCTGGAGCAGTCGTTGATCGACACCATGTTCGAACTGCCGAATGCCACCAACGTCGACAAGGTCGTGGTCGAAGAATCGACAATCGACGAAAACAAGCCACCGCTCCTCGTGTACCGCGAGGCGGCCAAGAAGGCCTGACTGAGTGACTTCCTGGCCGGCTCCTCCGATACAGGCGACCGGCGTCTTCGGCGATTACCGTGCCCGCGGGCTTGAAAAGCGCGCGTGGCCGACCATCTTTCCATGATCAAGTAAAGGATTCCCATGTCCGGTCATACCCCCCTGCCTGCCACCGAACTCGACCTGCCGCTGCTTCCGTTGCGCGATGTGGTCGTCTTCCCCCACATGGTGATTCCGCTGTTCGTCGGTCGCCCGAAAAGCATCAAGGCGCTCGAGCTCGCGATGGAAGCGGAGCGCCGCATCATGCTGGTGGCGCAAAAGGCCGCCGCCAAGGACGAGCCCTCGGTCGAGGACATGTTCGAGGTCGGCTGCATCTCGACCATCCTGCAGATGCTGAAGCTGCCCGATGGCACGGTCAAAGTGCTGGTCGAAGGCCAGCAGCGCGCGCGCGTCAACCGCATCGACGACGGCGAAACCCACTTCTCGGCCAACGTGACGCCGGTGGAAGTGGTCGAGGCCGCCGCTCAGAAGGGCACCGAGGTCGAGGCGCTGCGCCGCGCGGTGATGCAGCAGTTCGACCAGTACGTGAAGCTCAACAAGAAGATCCCGCCCGAGATCCTGACTTCGATCTCGAGCATCGACGATCCGGGCCGCCTGGCCGACACCATCGCCGCCCACCTGCCGCTCAAGCTCGACAACAAGCAGGCGGTGCTCGACCTGGCCGACATCAAGTCGCGGCTCGAGAACCTGTACGGGCAGCTGGAGCGCGAGGTCGACATCCTCAACGTCGACAAGAAGATCCGCGGCCGCGTGAAGCGCCAGATGGAGAAGAACCAGCGCGACTTCTACCTCAACGAGCAGGTCAAGGCGATCCAGAAGGAGCTCGGCGAAGGCGAGGAGGGCGCGGACATCGAGGAGATCGAGAAGAAGATCAAGCTCGCCAAGATGCCCAAGGAAGCGCTCAAGAAGGCCGAGGGCGAACTCAAGAAGCTCAAGCTGATGTCGCCGATGTCGGCCGAGGCGACCGTGGTGCGCAACTACATCGACGTGCTGATCGGCCTGCCGTGGAGCAAGAAGACCAAGATCAAGCACGACCTCGCGCACGCCGAAGAGGTGCTCAACGAAGACCACTACGGGCTCGAGAAGGTCAAGGACCGCATCCTCGAATATCTCGCGGTCCAGCAACGCGTCGACAAGGTGAAGGCCCCGATCCTGTGCCTGGTCGGCCCGCCGGGCGTGGGCAAGACCTCGCTCGGGCAGTCGATCGCCAAGGCGACCGGCCGCAAGTACACGCGCATGGCGCTGGGCGGCATGCGTGACGAGGCCGAGATCCGCGGCCATCGCCGCACCTACATCGGCGCGCTGCCGGGCAAGGTGCTGTCGAGCTTGAACAAGGTCGGCACGCGCAATCCGCTGTTCCTGCTCGACGAGATCGACAAGCTGGGCACCGACTTTCGCGGCGACCCGTCGAGCGCGCTGTTGGAAGTGCTCGACCCCGAGCAGAACCATACCTTCGGCGACCACTACGTGGAGGTCGACTTCGACCTCTCCGACGTGATGTTCGTCGCGACTTCGAATTCGATGAACATCCCGCCGGCGCTGCTCGACCGGATGGAAGTCATCCGCCTCGCGGGCTACACCGAAGACGAGAAGACGCACATCGCGCTGAAGTACCTGCTGCCCAAGCAGATGAAGAACAACGGCGTGAAGGAAGAAGAACTCCTGATCACCGAAGAAGCCGTGCGCGACATCGTGCGCTACTACACGCGCGAAGCCGGCGTGCGCTCGCTCGAGCGCGAGCTCTCGAAGATCTGCCGCAAGGTGGTCAAGGGGCTGCTGCTCAAGAAGATGACGCCCAAGGTCGTTGTCGAAGGCAAGAACCTGAATGACTTCCTCGGCGTGCGCAAGTACAGCTTCGGCCTGGCCGAAAAGCAGAACCAGGTGGGCCAGGTGGTCGGCCTTGCGTGGACCGAAGTGGGCGGCGATCTGCTGACGATCGAAGCGGTCACGATGCCCGGCAAGGGCGTCATCAGCCGCACCGGTTCGCTCGGCGACGTGATGAAGGAATCGGTCGAGGCCGCGCGCACGGTGGTGCGCAGCCGCGCACGGCGCCTCGGCATCAAGGACGAGGTCTTCGAGAAGCGCGACATCCATATCCACGTGCCCGATGGCGCAACGCCGAAGGACGGCCCCAGCGCAGGCGCCGCGATGACGACGGCCTTCGTTTCGGCGCTCACCGGCATCCCGGTGCGCGGCGACGTCGCGATGACCGGCGAGATCACGCTGCGCGGCGAGGTCACGGCCATCGGCGGCCTGAAGGAAAAGCTCTTGGCCGCATTGCGCGGCGGCATCAAGACCGTGCTGATTCCCGAAGAGAACGCGAAGGACCTGCAAGACATTCCGGAGAACGTGAAGAACGGCCTCGAGATCGTGCCCGTGAAGTGGATCGACAAGGTGCTCGAGATCGCGCTCGAAAAGACGCCCACGCCCTTGTCCGATGAAGAGGTCGCAGCCTCTGCAGCGGCCGTGGCCGAGCTCGCGAAACAGCGCGGCTCGCAACCCGCGGAAGGTTCAGTCAAACATTGAGTCGCGAGACTTGCGGGACCTCGAAAAAATACTATATAATTCGAGGCTCGAAACGCGGGAATAGCTCAGTTGGTAGAGCGCAACCTTGCCAAGGTTGAGGTCGAGAGTTCGAGACTCTTTTCCCGCTCCAGTTTTGAAAAAGGGAAGCTTCGGGCTTCCCTTTTTTTCGCGAGTTCAAACAGCAGGGCGCGATAGCAAAGCGGTTATGCAACGGATTGCAAATCCGTCTAGCCCGGTTCGACTCCGGGTCGCGCCTCCATCCATATCGATATCGATCCGACAGCCCCACCAACCATCGTTGCCGGGGCTGTTTTCGTTTCGGGTATCGTGCATATCTGCCCGGCCGCCCGGATGGTGAAATTGGTAGACACATCGGACTTAAAATCCGCCGCTTCCTGCATAAGGGGCGTACCGGTTCGACCCCGGTTCCGGGCACCATCACATACAAGGGAGCAATGACATGCCTCGCTACAACGCTCCGTTCGAAATCCATGTGCACGGCGATGTGCCGCTGCGCTCCGATGTGAGCTTCGAGCAGATCCAGGAAGCGCTCAGGCCACTCTGGAAATATGCCGGCGCCAAGTCGCTGGCCGATGGCGCGACCAGCGTCTACGAAGAAGAGCCGGGCATCCGTTTCGAGCAGAAGGAGCACATGCTCCAGATCTGCTGGACGGTCGCCGGCGACGAGGATTTCCGCCAGGCACTCGACGAGATGTGCATGGCACTCAACGAGCTCGCCGAACAAGGCGCTGCGCTCGAAGTCACTTTCTACGACACCGATTTCGACGAGGAAGAGGGCGACCCCGACGAAGAGTCGCGCGACGACTTCCTCATGCTCTTCGTGGGGCCGAACCCGGCCGCGATCATGCAGGTGCAGCGCGACCTCCTGGTGGAAGACGTGGTCAACCTCATGGAGCGCCACTTCGACGGTTCCGAACTCGGCGGCGTGGTGGCGGAAATCGACAAGCTCTTCGGCGACCGCTTCGATGCGCTCGTGAACTCGCTCGAGATCGGCAAGCGCCCCCGCGGCGGCACCGGTGGTCCGGGTACGGGCGGCCACGGTGGCGGACGCCGCCCGCGCCACCTGCACTAGCAAGAGCGTGCCACGGAGCGGTCAAGCCGCTCCGCTATGCTCGGCGACCTTCTGTTCGAGGAGAGTCGCTTGGCCTTGTTTTCACAATCTGCCCTCCGTCCCGGCGTGCGCAAGCGCGAAGTCTTCGGCTGGGCGATGTACGACTTCGCCAACTCGGGCTACACCACGGTGGTCATCACGGCGGTGTTCGCTGCCTACTTCGTCGGCGGCATCGCCAAGGGCGAGCCCTGGGCCACCTTCGCGTGGACGGCGGCCCTGAGCATTTCCTATGCGATCGTGATGCTGTCGATGCCGGCGATCGGCGCCTGGGCCGATCTGCATGCGGCCAAGAAGAGGTTGCTGGCCATCGTCACTGCCGGCTGTGTGCTCGGCACCGCGGCCCTTGCGCTCACGCCGAAGCTCGGCGGTCCGTATGCGGTGGCCTTGGCGATGGGCCTGGTGATCTTCTCCAACACCTTCTACTCTTACGGCGAATCGCTGACCGGCGCCTTCCTGCCGGAACTCGCCACGGCGGAGGGCATGGGCAAGGTCAGCGGCTGGGGCTGGGCCTTCGGCTACATCGGCGGCATGCTCTCGCTCGGCCTGTGCCTGGCCTATGTGCTCTCGGCGCAGGCCAAGGGTTTGCCTGCCGCGCATTTCGTGCCGGTCACGATGCTGATCACGGCTGCGCTCTATGGCGTGGCGGCCTGCGCCACCTTCGCGCTGCTGCCCGAGCGTGCGCTGCCGCAGCCGGCCGGCGCGCGGCAGAGCGCCTGGCGGCAGCTGCGCCACACTTTCCGCGAGGCGCGCGCCTACAGCGACTTCATGTGGCTCCTGGCCTGTACCGTCTGCTACCAGGGTGGGGTGGCGGTGGCGATCACGCTCGCGGCGATCTATGCCGAGCAGGTGATTGGCTTCGTCCCGAGCGAGACCATGGTGCTGATCTTCGTGCTCAACGTCGCGGCCGCGCTCGGCGCCTTTGGCTTCGGCTACCTGCAGGATCGCATCGGCCACCGGCGGGCGCTGTCGGGTGCGCTCGTGGCCTGGATCGCCGTGTGCGTGATCGCCGCCTCGGTCACGACCAAGGGCGGCTTCTGGTGGGCTGCATCCATCGCCGGCCTGGCGATGGGTTCGAGCCAGTCGGCCGGCCGCGCCATGACCGGTGTGCTGGCCCCGCCGCGCCAACTCGCCGAATTCTTCGGGCTCTGGACCTTCGCGACGCGGCTGGCCGGCATCATCGGGCCGCTGAGCTACGGCGCCATTACGTGGATGACCGGGGGCAACCAGCGCATCGCCATCCTCTCGACCGCCGCGCTGTTTGTCGGCGGCCTCTTGCTGTTGATACCGATCGACATGCGGCGCGGCCGCGCCGCTGCGTTGCGCGAAGTGTCTCAGTCGGAAGCCGTGCCCTTGGAGGCACGGTAGATCGTCCCGTCGTAGTGCAGCGTCATCGACGTGAACTTCGCCGGCCGTTCCTGCGTCACGCACTCTTCGCCCTGCGGGCTGGAGCGGCTCAGAGTGCGGGTCTGGCGCAGCAGCAGGTCGGCATAGCCGTTGCTCGTGCTGCGCGCGATCGACAGGCTGCCGCGCACGGTCTCGAAGTTGCCGGCGCAGTTGGTGTCCCACTCGCCGCGCTCGAGTGCCGTCTCGAGCCCGTCGAGCACCTTGGCGAGCTTCGGGCCCTGCGGCACGTAGAGCGTGAGCGTTTCGTTCGAGTACGGGTTCGCACGCGACGAGCCCTGGTGGACGACCCGCACGCCGAATGCGCGCGCGTCGCCGGCCAGCGCGTAGCGCGCGGTGTCGACCTTGATCTCGCCGATGCGGATCGCGTCTTCGGTCAGCGCTGCGGGCTGGAACAAGCGGCTGACGACCGTTGCACGCTCGGTGTTGCCGTTGTCGGCCTGCTGCACCACGAGCACGTCAAGATCGAACTCGGTGAAGTTCGGTTCGGACGATGGGCGCGGCATCGGCAGCACCACGATGAAGCGGCCCGCGAAGCCGCGCCAGGGCTGGCACACGGCGCGTTCATGGTCGAGCAGGCGCTTCGGATGCAGCTTGGCATGCATGCGCTC
Organism: Variovorax sp. LjRoot175; assembly: GCF_964253805.1. Classification (NCBI taxonomy): domain Bacteria; kingdom Pseudomonadati; phylum Pseudomonadota; class Betaproteobacteria; order Burkholderiales; family Comamonadaceae; genus Variovorax; species Variovorax sp. LjRoot175. Next base: position 2,426,331 of record NZ_CAXURY020000001.1, read on the forward strand.
CGCAAGGCCGGTATCGCAGGCGGCGTGGCCGGCAACGCAGAAGGCGGCCAGCAGCGGGGCGAGAAGCAGGCGGCCGCGCATGGACAGGATCAGGTGCTTGTTGCCGTCGATGCGCCGGCGGTCGTCGCAGGGCCGGCTGGGCGCGTGAGCCAGCGTGCGGCCGCGGCATCGAGCGCATCGGGTGCAGCGCTGCTGACGAGTGCGACGGCGCCGTCGTCTGCTTCGGCGAGTTGCCCGGCCTGGGACAGCAGCCGCCGCGTCTGCTGCGCGACCGGCGCGCCGGTATCGATGAAGTGCACCGTGTCGCCGGTATGGCGGCGCAACTCGGCCGCGATGAAGGGGTAATGGGTGCAGCCCAGCACCAGCGTGTCGATCTGTCCCGGTGCGCTGCCGAACGTGCCCGCCGCGCTCAGATAGCGTTGGCTCAGTGCCGCGATCTCGGCGCTGTCGGAACGCTCGATGGCGCCCGCCAGGCCGTCGCAGGGAACGATGCGGAAGACCGCTTGTGTGGCCAGCGACGCGTGCAAGGTCTCGAACTTGCGGCTTTCCAGGGTCACGCGGGTCGCGATCACCGCGATATGGCCGGTGCGGCTCGTCGCTACCGCGGGTTTGAGGGCCGGTTCGACACCGACCAGCGGCAGCGCCGGATGATAAGACCGCAGTTCATGGATGGCAGCCGCCGTCGCGGTATTGCAAGCGACGACCAGCGCCTTGATCCGATGCCGATCGAGCAGGTAGCGCGCGACCGTGCGGGTCCGCTCGGCCACGTAGGCATCGCCGCGCTCACCATAGGGCGCATGGCCCGTGTCGGCGAAGTAGACGAAGCGCTCGTGCGGCAGCTCCTCGCGCAGCGCGTTGAGGACCGAGAGCCCCCCGACGCCGCTGTCGAACACGCCGATCGGAAAGTGGCTCAAGCGGCTTCCATCATGATGGTCTTGAACTCGCCGCTGGCGATGCGCTTCTGCCACTCGGCCGGGCCGGTGATGTGGGCGCTGGTGCCTCCGGCGTCCACTGCCACCGTGACCGGCATGTCCACCACGTCGAACTCGTAGATCGCCTCCATGCCGAGATCGGCGAAGCCCACCACCTTGGCCGTCTTGATCGCCTTGCTCACCAGGTAGGCGGCACCGCCCACCGCCATCAGGTAGGCGCTCTGGTGCTTCTTGATCGCCTCGATCGCGACCGGCCCGCGCTCGGCCTTGCCGATCATTGCGATCAAGCCGGTCTTCGCCAGCATCATCTCGGTGAAGCCGTCCATGCGCGTGGCGGTGGTCGGGCCGGCCGGGCCCACCGCCTCGTCCTTGACCGGATCGACCGGGCCGACGTAGTAGATCACCCGGTTGGTGAAGTCCACCGGCAGCTTCTCGCCCTTGGCCAGCATGTCGGCGATGCGCTTGTGTGCGGCATCGCGGCCGGTGAGCATCTTGCCGTTGAGCAGCAGGGTGTCGCCCGGCTTCCAGCTAGCGACCTCGGCCGGCGTGAGCTTGTCGAGATCGACGCGCTTGCTCTTGTTGTAGTCGGGCGCCCACTCGATCTTGGGCCACAGGTCCAGCGAGGGCGCTTCGAGGTACACCGGTCCCGAGCCGTCGAGCACGAAGTGCGCATGGCGCGTGGCCGCGCAGTTCGGGATCATCGCCACCGGCTTGCTCGCCGCGTGCGTGGGGTACATCTTGATCTTGACGTCTAGCACGGTGGCCAGGCCGCCCAGGCCCTGCGCGCCGATGCCGAGCGCATTGACCTTCTCGTAAAGCTCGACGCGCAGCGCCTCCACCTTGCTGAGTTCGGCCCCGGAGCGCTTCTTGGCCAGCAGCTCGTGCATGTCGAGGTCGTCCATCAGGCTTTCCTTGGCGAGCAGGGCGGCCTTCTCGGCGGTGCCGCCGATGCCGATGCCCAGCATGCCCGGCGGGCACCAGCCGGCGCCCATGGTGGGCACGGTCTTGAGCACCCAGTCGACCACGCTGTCGCCGGGGTTCAGCATCACCAGCTTGCTCTTGTTCTCGCTGCCGCCGCCCTTGGCGGCCACTGTCACCTCGACGGTGTTGCCCGGCACGATCTCGGTGAAGATCACGGCCGGCGTGTTGTCCTTCGTGTTCTTGCGATCGAACTGCGGGTCGGCCACGACCGAGGCGCGCAGCGTGTTGTCGGGATGGTTGTAGCCGCGGCGCACGCCTTCGTTGATGGCGTCGTCGAGGCTGCCGGTGAAGCCGCCCCAGCGCACGTCCATGCCGACCTTGAGGAAGACGTTGACGATGCCGGTGTCCTGGCAGATCGGGCGCTGGCCGGTGGCGCTCATCTTGCTGTTGGTGAGGATCTGCGCCATCGCGTCCTTGGCCGCCGGGCTTTGCTCGCGCTCGTAGGCACGGGCCAGGTGGGCGATGTAGTCGGTCGGGTGGTAGTAGCTGATGTATTGCAGCGCGGCGGCAACCGACTCGATCAGGTCGGCTTGTTGAATCGTGGTGGTCATGGGGGTTTTTGCTTGGACGGATACTGGCGGGTCCTCCATTTTGACAGCTCAGGCCCGCCCATGAAGACACGCACCGAACGCGACACCTTTGGCCCCATCGAAGTACCGGCAGACAGGCTCTGGGGCGCGCAGACCCAGCGCTCGCTGCAGAACTTCGACATCTCGGGCGAGCAGCAGCCGCGCGAGATCATCAAAGCCCTGGCGCAGGTCAAGCGCGCCTCGGCAGTGGTCAACCATGCGCTCGGCCTGCAGGACGAGAAGAAGACGAAGTTCATCGTCGCTGCGGCCGACGAAGTCATCGCCGGCACGCATCCCGAGGAGTTTCCGCTGGTCGTGTGGCAGACCGGATCCGGCACGCAGACCAACATGAACGTCAACGAGGTGCTGGCCAACCGCGCGAGCGAGCTGCTGGGCGGCGAACGCGGGGAAGGACGTCTCGTGCATCCGAACGACGATGTGAACCGCAGCCAGTCCTCGAACGACGTGTTCCCGACCGCGATGCACGTGGCGGCGGTCGACGCGATCACCAACCGGCTGTTGCCCGCCATCGCCAGGCTGCGCGGAACGCTGGAAAAGAAATCGCAGGACTTCGCCGACATCGTGAAGATCGGCCGCACCCATCTGCAGGATGCGACGCCGCTCACGCTGGGCCAGGAATTCTCGGGCTACGTGGCGCAGCTCGCGCACGGCGAAGCCCACGTGCGCGCCGCGTTGCCGCACCTGTGCGAGCTGGCGCTGGGCGGCACCGCGGTCGGCACCGGGCTCAACGCGCCCAGGGGCTATGCCGAGCAGGTGGCGGCCGAGCTTGCCAGGCTCACCGGCCTGCCTTTCGTCACCGCGCCGAACAAGTTCGAGGCCATGGCCTCGGTCGATGGGCTGGTGCATGCGCACGGCGCGCTCAAGACCCTGGCCGCGAGCATGACGAAGATCGCCAACGACGTGCGCTGGCTCGCGAGCGGCCCGCGCAGCGGTATCGGCGAACTGAGCATTCCCGAAAACGAGCCGGGCTCGTCGATCATGCCCGGCAAGGTGAATCCGACGCAGAGCGAGGCGGTCACGATGCTGGCGGCGCAGGTGATGGGCAACGACGTCGCGATCAACATCGGTGGTGCCTCGGGCAACTTCGAGCTCAACGTATTTCGCCCGATGGTGGCGCACAACTTCCTGCAGAGCGTGCGCCTTTTGGCCGACGGCATGGTGAGCTTCAACGACCACTGCGCGGTGGGCATCGAGCCCAACCGCGAGCGCATCGCCGAACTCGTACAGCGCTCGCTGATGCTGGTGACGGCACTCAACACGCACATCGGCTACGACAAGGCGGCCTTCATCGCGAAGAAGGCGCACAAGGAAGGCACGAGCCTGCGCGAGGCGGCGGTGGCCTCAGGTCACCTGACCGGGGAGCAGTTCGATGCCTGGGTGGTGCCGGAGAACATGACCGGGCGATAGACGCTCAGTGATTGGCGGAGGGCGAGGGTGCCATCAGCTTGTCGGTCACCGCGATCGCCATCGCCGACAGCAGGAAGGTGATGTGGATCGCGGTCTGCGCGATCAGCACCCGGTCGGTGTAGTTGTCGGCGTTGATGAAGGTCTTGAGCAGGTGGATCGAGCTGATGCCGATGATCGCGGTGGCCAGCTTGACCTTCAGCACCGAGGCGTTCACATGGCTCAGCCACTCGGGCTGGTCACGATGGCCTTCGAGGTTCATGCGGCTCACGAAGGTCTCGTAGCCGCCGACGATCACCATGATCAGCAGGTTGGAGATCATGACCACGTCGATCAGCGCCAGCACCACCAGCATGATCACGGTTTCGTTGAGCGTCGTGATCGGCGCGGCGGTCTTGTACCCGATGCTGGTGATGAGCAGTTGCAGCGCATCCTGGCTGCCGAACGCGGCCTCGACCAGGTGGAAGAGTTCGACCAGGAAGTGCAGCACGTACACGCCCTGTGCGACGATCAGGCCCAGGTACAGCGGCAGCTGCAGCCAGCGGCTGGCGAAGATCAGGTTGGGCAGCGGGCGCAGGGGCGAGACCTTGCCGCTGTTCGAGGTGGTGGGGTCGAGGGTGGACATCGGGTCGTTGTGGGCGGGAAACGCGCGATTCTAGGGTGTGCGCGAGCGCCCCGGTGTCACGCTCCTGTCGTTAACATGGAGCGTCAGTCATCCGTAAGTGCGGCCGCCGACATTAACGCCGGTCAATTGACAGGTACAGGAGACGAAGAATGAGCAGTGCACCGACGACGATCGAGTCCACCCTGGTCGAGAACCGCGTGTTTCCGCCGGATGCCCGTGCCACGCAGGGCGCGCGCATCGCGAGCATGGCCGCGTACGACGCGCTATGCAAGGAAGCCGCCGACGACTTCGAGGGCTTCTGGGCCCGCCAGGCGCGAAGCAACGTGGTGTGGACCAAGCCCTTCACCCGCACGCTCGACGAATCGAACGTGCCTTTCTACAAATGGTTCGACGACGGCGAGCTCAACGCCTCGGCCAACTGCCTCGACAAGCACATCGGCACCGCGGTCGAGAACAAGACCGCGATCGTTTTCGAGGCCGACGACGGCGCTGTCACCAAGATCACCTACAAGGAGCTGCTGGCTCGCGTTTCGCAGTTCGCCAATGCGCTGAAGGCGCAAGGCATCCAGAAGGGCGACCGCGTCATCGTCTACATGCCGATGGCCATCGAGGGCGTGATTGCGATGCAGGCCTGCGCCCGCATCGGCGCCACCCACAGCGTGGTGTTCGGCGGTTTCTCCGCGAAGGCGCTGCAGGAACGCATCATCGATGCCGGCGCCGTGGCGGTCATCACGGCCAACTACCAGCTGCGCGGCGGCAAGGAACTGCCGCTCAAGGCCATCGTCGACGACGGCATCGCGCTCGGCGGCTGCGAATCGATCAAGACCGTGCTGGTTTATCAGCGCACCGCGACCGCCTGCAACATGGTGGCCGGCCGCGACAAGACCTTCGACGAGGCGCTCCAGGGCCAGAGCACCGAATGCGCGCCGGTGCCGGTCGGCGCCGAGCATCCGCTTTTCATCCTCTACACCTCGGGCTCGACCGGCAAGCCCAAGGGCGTGCAGCATTCGACCGGCGGCTACCTGCTGTGGGCCAAGCTCACGATGGACTGGACCTTCGACGTGCGCCCCGAAGACGTGTTCTGGTGCACCGCCGACATCGGCTGGATCACCGGCCACACCTACGTGGCCTACGGCCCGCTCGCCGCGGGCGCAACGCAGGTGGTGTTCGAGGGCGTCCCGACTTTCCCGCATGCGGGCCGCTTCTGGCAGATGATCGAGGAGCACAGGGTCACGATCTTCTACACCGCCCCGACCGCGATCCGCTCGCTGATCAAAGCGGCCGACAGCGACGAGAAGGTGCATCCCAAGAACTGGGACCTGTCGTCGCTGCGCATCCTCGGCACCGTGGGCGAGCCGATCAATCCCGAAGCCTGGATGTGGTACTACCGGAACGTCGGCGGCGAGAAATGTCCGATCGTCGACACCTTCTGGCAGACCGAGACCGGCGGCCACGTCATCACGCCGCTGCCGGGCGCCACGCCGCTTGTGCCGGGCTCCTGCACCTTGCCGCTGCCGGGCATCATGGCCGCGATCGTCGACGAGACCGGCAAGGACATCCCGCACGGCGCCGGCGGCATGCTGGTCATCAAGCGGCCCTGGCCCTCGATGATCCGCACCATCTGGAACGACCCCGAGCGCTTCAAGAAGAGCTATTTCCCCGAGGAAATGGGCGGGACCATCTACCTGGCCGGCGACGGCGCGGTGCGCAGCGCCGACCGCGGCTACTTCCGCATCACGGGACGCATCGACGACGTGCTCAACGTGTCGGGCCACCGGCTCGGCACGATGGAAATCGAATCCGCGCTGGTCGCCAAGACCGACCTCGTGGCCGAAGCCGCCGTGGTCGGCCGGCCCGACGACGTGACCGGCGAGGCGGTCTGCGCCTTCGTCGTGCTGAAGCGCGGCCGCCCGAGCGGCGACGAGGCGAAGCAGATCGCCGCCGAGCTGCGCAACTGGGTGGCCAAGGAGATCGGCCCGATCGCCAAGCCGAAGGACATCCGCTTCGGCGAGAACCTGCCGAAGACGCGCAGCGGCAAGATCATGCGGCGCCTCTTGCGCAGCATCGCCAAGGGCGAAGCGATCACGCAGGACACCTCGACGCTCGAGAACCCCGCCATCCTCGAACAGCTCGGCCAGGCTTACTAACGGCCCCCACGCTCCGTCACTGCGTGTACTCGCTGCCCCCCGAGGGGGCCCCGCAGGCCGCCTTGGGGCGGCCCGGCGCCGGCCTGGGAATTCGCAGCCGCGCCCCTGTCCGACAGGGCATTGGCGCCGGATGCGTTACAACAGCCCATCGATTGTTGAGGAGACATCCATGGGATTGAGAACAGGCGTGCTGCTGGTGGTCGTGCTGCTGATCGCGGCGCTCGCGGCCTTGAACTGGGGCCTGCTCGTCACGCCCACCGCCATGTCGGTCGGCTTCATGCAGATCACGGCGCCCTTCGGGTTGATCATGCTGGGCCTCACGGTGCTTCTGAGCATCTTCTTCGTGGCCTACATCGTCTACCTGCAGACCACGGTGCTGCTCGAAACGCGGCGCCACACGAAGGAAATGCAGGCCCAGCGCAGCCTGGCCGACCGGGCCGAGGCTTCTCGTTTCACCGAGCTGCGCAGTTTCCTCGAGACCCAGGAGAACGTCCACATGGCGCGCAACGCCGAGCGGCATGCGGCGCTGCTGGCGCGCGTGGAGCAGGTGGAGACGATGATCAAGCTGCGCTCCGACCGGACCGACAACACGCTGGCAGCCCACATCGGCCAGCTCGAAGATCGCGTCGACCGCCGGCCGGCGACGGTGGCGTCTTCGCCGCCCGTGGGCATGCCACCGCCGGTCTGAGGCCCACGCTACTTCGTCAACAGGATCCAGGCCGCCAGCTTTTTCGCGTCCGCTTCGCTGACCTGGTTGTTGGCCGGCATCGGCACCTGTCCCCAGACGCCCGATCCGCCCTTGATGATCTTGCCGGCGAGCATGTCGGCCGCGCCCTTGTTGTCCTTGTACTTGGCCGCGACTTCCTTGAACGAAGGGCCGAGGATCTTGCGCTCGACCGCGTGGCAGCTCATGCAGTTCTTCGAGGTGGCCAGGGCCAGGTCGGCAAGGGCGGGTGCGGCGGAAGCCAGGCCCAGGGCGGCCAGCAGAAGCGCTCTTTTCATGAAGTCCTTGTCGCGTGGGTGCGTTAAAGTCGATCCAACGCGATTGTAGGTAGCGCGGTGCACGGTCCGCCGCGATGCGGGCCTGGAAAACCGGAGGGATTCTCTATGTGGTTTCTGTTGCTGGGCCTTCTTGGCGTGGCCCTCAAATACTTCGAAGTCGGCTTCGTGGCCCAGTGGGACTGGTGGATCGTGCTCATCCCCTTCGCGCTGGCCGCGGCCTGGTGGGCCTGGGCCGACTGGTCAGGCTACACCAAGCGCAAGGTGGTCGAACGCGAAAACGCGCGCCGGCAGGACCGCATCGACCGGCAGCGCAGCAATCTGGGCCTTCTGACCAGCCGTTCCAACCGCCGCCGCCGCGGCGGACGCTAGAGCCCGGCACAGCGTCGTCGGCCTGGGCTTTGTCGTGTTCGGCGCCAGCGCGTGGGTGTTGGCGGGGTGATCAGTACTTGTCGAGCACCGCACCCGAGCTCGCGCTCGATGCATTGAACGCGAACTTGGCCTGCACGCCGCGCGTGTAGCGCGGGGCAGGGGCCTTCCATCCTTCCCGGCGCTTCGCGAGTTCGGCGTCGGACACGTTGAGTTCGAGCTTGAGCTGGTGCGCGTCGATGGTGATCGAGTCGCCCTCGTTGACGAAGGCGATGGTGCCGCCGGCCGCGGCCTCGGGCGCCACGTGGCCGACCACCATGCCCCAGGTGCCGCCCGAGAAGCGGCCGTCCGTGATGAGGCCCACGCTTTCGCCGAGGCCGGCGCCGATCAGCGCGCCGGTGGGCGCCAGCATCTCCGGCATGCCGGGGCCGCCCTTGGGGCCGAGGTAGCGCAGCACCATCACGTCGCCGGCCTTGATTTTGCCGTCGAGGATGGCCTGGAGCGCCGACTGCTCGTCGTCGAACACGCGCGCCGGGCCGGTGATGACCGGGTTCTTGAGGCCGGTGATCTTGGCCACCGCGCCCTCGGGCGAGAGGTTGCCCTTGAGGATGGCCAGGTGGCCCTCGGCGTACATCGGATTCGTGATCGGGCGGATCACGTCTTGGTCGGCACGCGGCTGGTCGGGCACGTCCTTCAGCACCTCGGCGATGGTCTGGCCGGTGATCGTGATGCAGTCGCCGTGCAGCAAACCCGCGTTCAGCAGGATCTTCATCACCTGCGGGATGCCGCCGGCCTGGTGCAGGTCGACCGCGAGGTACTTGCCGCTGGGCTTGAGGTCGCACAGCACCGGCACCTTCTTGCGGATGCGCTCGAAGTCGTCGATCGACCATTCCACGCCCGCCGCGTGCGCGATGGCGAGGAAGTGCAGCACCGCGTTGGTGGAGCCGCCGGTGGCCATGATCACGGCCACCGCGTTCTCGATCGCCTTCTTGGTCACGATGTCGCGCGGCTTGATGTCCTTCTTGATGGCCTCGATCAGCACCTTGGCCGATTCCTTGGCCGAGTTGGCCTTCTCGTCGTGCGGGTTGGCCATGGTCGAGGAGTAGGGCAGCGAGATGCCGAGCGCCTCGAAGGCCGAACTCATGGTGTTGGCCGTGTACATGCCGCCGCAGGAGCCGGTGCCGGGGATCGCGCGCTTCTCGATTTCCTTCAGGTCCTCGTCGCTCATGTTGCCGGCGGCGTTCTGGCCGACCGCCTCGAACACGCTCACGATGTTGAGGTCCTGGCCCTTGTAGCGGCCCGGCAGGATGGTGCCGCCGTAGACATAGATCGCCGGCACGTTGGCGCGCAGCATGCCCATCAGGCCGCCGGGCATGTTCTTGTCGCAACCGCCGACCACCAGCACGCCGTCCATCCACTGGCCGCCGACGCAGGTCTCGATGCAGTCGGAGATGACCTCGCGGCTCACCAGCGAGTACTTCATGCCTTCGGTGCCCATGGCCATGCCGTCGGAAATGGTCGGCGTGCCGAAGACCTGCGCGTTGCCGCCGGCTTCCTCGATGCCGGCAATCGCGGCGTCGGCCAGCTTCTGCAGGCCCGAGTTGCACGGCGTGATGGTGCTGTGGCCGTTGGCCACGCCGACCATCGGCTTCTTGAAATCGCCTTCCTCGTAGCCCATCGCGTAGAACATCGAGCGGTTGGGCGCGCGCGACTTGCCTTCGGTGATGTTGGCGCTGCGGGCGTTGATCTTGATCGTCTGGGTGGCCATGGTGTCTCTGGTCTTGAATCGGGGGAAGGCAAGTATCGGACGATTGACTGATTGGTTCCAATCCGAATTTCAAGCCCGATTGATATGCTCGGCATATGAAAGAAGCCTGGATCGACCTACGCGCCTGGCGCCAGTTCCTCGCGGTGGCCGAGGAGCTGCATTTCGGCCGCGCCGCCGCGCGCCTGCACATGACGCAGCCGCCCGTCACGCAGGCCATCGCGCAGCTCGAAAAAACGCTGGGCGTGCGGCTGTTCGACCGCACCCGGCGCCGGGTCGCGCTCACGCCCGCCGGCGAGGCGCTCTTGCCCGAGGTGCGCGAGCTGCTGGCGCGCGCGCAGGCGCTGCCGGTGCGGGCGAAGGCGGCGGCGGCCGGTGAAGTGGGGCGCGTGCGGCTCGCCTTCGTCTCGACCATCGGGTTCGAGCGGCTGCCGGCCTGGGTGCGCGAATTCCGCGTGAGCTGCCCCGAGGTCGCGCTGGAACTGGTCGAGGCCACCGGCGACGTGCAGCTCGAAGCCTTCGCCCGCGGCGAGATCGATGCCGGCCTGATGCTGCATTCGCCCGGTTTCGCGCCGCCAGGCCTGGAGCGGCTCGCGGTGTCCGAGGAGCCGCTGGTGCTGGCGCTGCCGGCGAAGCATCCCCTGGCCCGGATGCCGAAGCTGCCGCTGGCCGAGGTGCTGGCCGAGCCGCTGGTGATCTTTCCGCGCCGCATCGTGCCCTCGCTGCACGACGCGATCTTCGGGCTCTACCACGCGGCCGGCCTGGCGCCGCGGGTTGCGCAGGAAGCGATCCAGATGCAGACCATCGTGAACCTGGTGTGGGGCGGACTCGGCGTGGCCTGGGTGCCGGAGAGCGTGACGCAGTTCCGGCGCGTCGGCGTGGTCTACCGCGCTGCGACCGAGTTCGCGCCCACTGGACGGCGAAAGACCGCCGTCTTGCCCGGCTGCGAGACCAGCCTGGTCTGGCCCGGCCACACCGACAACCCGGCGCTCGCCCGCTTCGTGCGATTCGTCCAGGAGCAGGGACTGTCACATCCGTGGGCACAATAGGCCGATGCTCACGTACCCGCAGATCAATCCCGTCGCCCTGCAGCTCGGGCCGATCGCCATCCATTGGTATGGCCTGACCTATCTGGCCGCCTTCGCGCTGTTCTACTTCCTCGGTACGCGCCGGCTGCGGCACGAGCCCTTCCGTTCCATCACCGGACCGGGCGCCTGGACCCGCAAGGACCTGGAGGACATCCTCTTCCTCGGCGTCATGGGCGTGATCGTCGGCGGCCGGCTCGGCTATTGCCTGTTCTACAAGCCCGGCTACTACCTCACGCACCCGCTGGAGATCTTCTTCGTCTGGCAGGGCGGCATGAGCTTCCACGGCGGGCTGCTCGGCGTGATCGCCTCGATGCTGTGGTTCGCACGTTCGCGTGCGCGGCCGTACTGGCAGGTGATGGATTTCGTGGCGCCCTGCGTGCCTACCGGGCTGGCGGCCGGGCGGGTGGGCAATTTCATCAACGGCGAGCTGTGGGGGCGCTTCAGCAGCCCCGACCTCCCATGGGGCATGGTGTTTCCGCAGAGCGGATCGATGCTGCCGCGCCACCCCTCGCAGGTCTACCAGTTCCTGCTCGAAGGCCTGCTGCTGTTCGCGATCCTCTGGCTCTATGCACGCAAGGAACGGCGCGAGCGGCGCGTGTCGGCGGTGTTCCTGATCGGCTACGGGCTGATGCGCTTCATCGCCGAATACTTCCGCGAGCCCGACGACTTCCTGGGCCTCCTGGCGCTCAACATGAGCATGGGGCAGTGGCTTTGCGTGCCGATGATCGTGTTCGGCATCTGGCTCTATGCCAGTGCACCCGCGGCGCGCTCAGCCGCAGCAGTGGCACGCGGCTGAGCGCGCCGCGGGCGCCAGGGTATCTCCGGAGGCAGAGATGCTTTGCCTTCTTGCGCCCGAGTTCTCATAATTACGCGTAATTACCGAAAATCACCGACGAAGCTCCCGATCTTTCATCCGCCATGCGCCTGGTCCACAACTCGCTGCACCACGAAGTCGCCGCCACGCTGCGCGAGGAGATCTTCGCCGGCACGCTGGCGCCGGGCGGCTTCGTCGACGAGGCGGCAGTGTGCGAGCGGCTTGCGATCTCGCGCACGCCGCTGCGCGAGGCGCTCAAGGTGCTGACGGCCGAGGGCCTGCTGCGGCACGAGCCGCGGCGCGGCTGCTTCGTGGCCGAGGTCACGCAGCGCGACCTGGACGACATCTTTCCCGTCATCGCGCTGCTCGAAGGGCGCTGCGCCTGGCAGGCGGCGCGCAACGCCAGCGATGCCGAGCTGCTGGCACTCGAAACCATGCACGACAAGCTCGCGAAGCACGCACGCGCCAAGCGCATCAACGAGTACTACGCGACCAATTTCGCGATCCACGAGGCAATCATCATGCTGGCCGACAATCGCTGGCTGGCGCAGGTGATCGGCGATCTGCGCAAGATCCTCAAGCTCGCGCGCCTGCAGCAACTGCATGCGCCGGGGCGACTCGAACAGAGCCTGTCCGAACATCTCGCGGTGTTCGCCGCGCTGAAGGCGCGCGACAGCGACGGCGCCGAGGCCGCGATGCGCACCCACCTGAACCGCCAGCGCGAAGCCCTGCGGGCCATCGCGCTCCAACAGAAAGCGAAGCTGATCTCATGAATGCCAGCGGCTGGATCACCCGCAGCGTCTCGCGCCTGCGTCCCGGCAGCGATGCCGCCGAAGTCAAGAAGCCCGCAGCGTCCGAAGCGAAGCCGAAGCCGGCGCCCAAGGCGGCCGCCACCGTCGGCCCGCGCCCGCTGGCCGAACGGCTGGAGGCCACGCTGCGCCGCCATGGCGAGGCGCTGGCGCCGCGTGCCTTGCGGCGCGCGCTCACCGAGTTGCAGGCGGTGGTCGACTCGAGAGTGAGCGAGGTGGAAGCAGGACGCCGCGCCCATGCGGTCGTGAAGTGGTACGCCGGGCGCGAGCTCGACGAGCGGCGCGACGTCTGGCTGCTCATGAGCGAACGCTTCGCGCCCGATCTGCAGAAGGTCAGCAGCGCGCGCGACCGGCACGGGGCCGCGATGGGTACGCCCGACGAGGCCCAGGCCGAGGTGCACCTGCGCCGCGCGCTGGTCTCGCCGCGCGCGCGGCTGCTGCAGCGCTTCGCCATCGACCCCGACGGCATGCGCTTCCTGGTCGATCTGCGTGCCGAGTTGCTGCCGCACCTGAAGGGCGACCGGCGCCTCCTGCCGCTCGATGCCGAGCTCGAGCACCTGTTCTCCACCTGGTTCGACGTCGCCTTTCTGGACCTGCGCCGCATCAGCTGGGATTCGCCGGCCTCGCTGATCGAGAAGCTGATCCAGTACGAGGCGGTGCACGACATCAAGAGCTGGGCCGACGTCAAGAACCGGCTCGACAGCGATCGCCGCTGCTACGGCTTCTTCCACCCGCGCCTGCCCAACACGCCGCTGATCTTCGTCGAGGTCGCGCTGGTCGACCACATCAGCGAAGGCATCGTGCCGCTGCTCGACGAAGCCGCCGCGCCGGTCAAGCACGACCGCGCGACGACTGCGATCTTCTATTCAATCAGCAACACCCAGAACGGCCTGCGCGGCGTGAGCTTTGGCGATTCGCTGATCAAGCGCGTGGTCGAGGAATTGCAAAAAGAGATGCCGCGCCTGAAGATCTTCGCGACGCTGTCGCCGGTCCCGGGCTTTCGCGGCTGGCTGGCGAAGAACGCGGGCTCCCTGCTGGAGCGGCTCGACGAGAAGCGCGCGACCGAGCTGGGCCGCGTGATCGGGTCCCTGCCGCCCACCGCCGAGCGCGTGCTGGCGGCGGCCGAGGAGGCGAGTGCGCTCGATGCCAAATCGCCGGTGCGCCAGCTGCTGATGAATGCCGCCGCCGAGTACCTCGGGCGGGCCACCGCCGAGGGCAAGCCGGTCGATCCTGTGGCGCGCTTCCACCTGGGCAACGGCGCGCGGGTGGAGCGGCTCAACTGGGCCGGCGATCCCTCGCCCAAGGGGCTGAAGCAATCCTACGGACTCATGGTCAACTACCTCTACGATCTGAAACGGCTCGACAAGCACCGCGCCCTGCTCGCACAGGGCAAGGTGGCGGTGTCGGGCGATGTCGACGATCTTTTTCTCAAGGGCTGAGGCCCCCGACGGTTCATCACAAAAGGAGACAAGGCAATGACCCCAAGCTTCCAGCGGCGCGACATATTGCGCCTGGCCGCGGCCGCGGCCGCCGTTCTGGGCGGCGGCGCACGCGCCCAGGCCAGCTGGCCCGCCAAGCCGGTGACGATGGTGGTGCCCTTCCCGGCCGGCGGCGGCACCGACGCCTTCGCGCGGCCCTTGTCGGCGCAGTTCGCCAAGGTCGCCGGCCAGACGCTGGTGATCGACAACCGCGGCGGCGCCGGCGGCACCCTGGGCGCGAGTATCGCGGCCAGGGCGCAGCCGGACGGCTACACGCTCTTCATGGGGGCGGTGCACCATGCGATCGCGCCCTCGGTCTATCCCAAGCTCGACTACGACATCGAGAAGGATTTCGTGCCGCTGATGCTGCTGGCCAGCGTGCCGCAGGTGGTGGTGATCAACCCGAAGCGGGTGAGCGCGACCACGCTCAAGGACTTCGTCGCCGAGGCCAAGAGGAATCCCGGCAAGCTCAACTACGCTTCGGCCGGCGCCGGCACCTCGCACCACCTGGCGGGCGAGCTCTTCAAGCTGCAGACCGGCACCTTCATCACCCACATTCCCTACCGCGGCGCGGGTCCGGCGCTGCAGGACCTGATCGCCGGCAATGTCGACTGCATGTTCGACGGCCTGGGCTCGTCCTCGCAGCACATCAAGGCCGGCCGCATCAAGGCGCTGATGATGTCCGGCGCCAAGCGCAACCCGGCGTTTCCCGACGTGCCCAGCGCAGCCGAGGTCGGCCTGCCGGACTACACCGTGACCACCTGGTACGGCCTGTGGACGCCGAAGGGCACGCCGGCCGAGGTGCAGGCGAAGATCGTCGACGAGATGAAGAAGGCGCTCGCCACCGACGAGCTGAAGGCCATCTGGGCCAACAACGGCGCCGAGATCCCGAACCTCGTGATGGCGCCCTATGGCAGCTTCGTCAACTCCGAGATCAGGCGCTGGGCCGGCGTCGTGAAAGCTTCTGGCGCCAAGCTGGAATGACGGCCTCGGTCAGGCTCGAGCGCGAGGGCGCGCTCGCCTTCGTGACGCTGGCCCATCCCGGACGGCTCAATGCCATGTCGCGCGCGATGTGGCGCGAACTGCGCGCCGCGTTCGAGCAGGAGCTCGCGCAAGATGACGCCACGCGCTGCGTCGTCGTGCGCGGGGAGGGCGCTGCCTTCTGCGCCGGCGGCGACATCTCCGAGTACCCCTCCTTCCGCTTCGATGAAGCCAGCCTGCGCGACTTCCACGAGAACGAGGTCTGGGGCGCGCTGGCCGCCATGCTGGCCTGCGAGCTGCCGCTGGTCGCGCAGATCGAGGGCGCCTGCATGGGCGCCGGCCTGGAGATCGCGAGCTGCTGCGACATCCGCCTGGCCGGCGAATCATCGAAATTCGGCGCGCCGATCGCGAAGCTGGGCTTTCCGATGGCGCCGCGCGAGGCGGCCCTGGTGCGTGTCGCCATCGGCGACACGCTGGCGCGCGACATGCTGCTGGCCGCCGGCGTGCACGATGCGCGCCGCCTCTACGACGCTGGCTTTGTGCTGAGCGTGCTGCCGGATGCGCAGGTCGCTGCGGGAGCGCAGGCGCATGCGCAGCGCATCGCCGCGCTGGCGCCGGAGGCTGCGCGCCTCAACAAGCGGACCTTCTTCGCCGGCACGGTCGACCGGCTGCTCGCCAGCGCCTACGATTACGCCGATTCGCCCGAACACCGCGAGGGCATCGCCGCCTTCCTCGCCAAGCGCAACCCCGTCTTCTGACCATGACCGAAACGACCAACGCCAACCTCTACGCCGCGCTGCGTGCGGCCTTCCCCGCCGATCTCGATGCCATCGCGGTCGAGACCGACGACGGCCTGTTCTATTCCTGGCGCGACCTGGAGCGCGCGAGCGCGATGATCGCGAACCTGCTCGACGCACTGAAGCTCGACAAGGGCGCCCGCATCGCGGTGCAGGTCGAGAAGTCGGTCGAGGCCATGCTGCTCTACCTCGCGACGCTGCGCGCGGGCTACGTGTTCCTGCCGCTCAACACCGCCTACCGCGGCGCCGAGATCGAGTACTTCATCGGCAACGCCGAGCCGGCGGTGGTGGTCTGCAGCAGCGCGAATGCATCGTGGGTGGCGCCGATCGCGACCGCGGCCGGTACCCGCCACGTGTTCACGCTCGATGACGACCGCACCGGCACGCTGCTCGAAGTGGCGGCGCAGTGCAGCGACCGCCACACCGTCGCGCAGAAGAAGGACGACGACCTCGCCGCCATCCTCTACACCAGCGGCACCACCGGCCGCAGCAAGGGCGCGATGCTCACGCACCGCAACCTGCGTTCCAACGCCGAGGTGCTGAAGGACTACTGGGGCTGGCACAGCGGCGCGCAGGGGGAGGGCGATGTGCTGATCCATGCACTGCCGACCTTCCACGTGCACGGCCTCTTCGTCGCCATCCACGGCGCGCTGATCAGCGGCAGCAAGATGATCTGGCTCAACAAGTTCGATCCGAAGCGCGTGGTGGCCCGGCTGCCCGAGGCGACCGTGTTCATGGGCGTGCCCACGCTCTACGTGCGCATGCTGGCCGAGCCGGGGCTGACGCGCGAGGCCTGCAACGGCATGCGTCTTTTCATCGCGGGCTCGGCGCCACTGCTGATCGAGACCTTTGAGGCCTGGCGCGAGCGCACCGGCCACACCATTCTGGAGCGCTACGGCATGAGCGAGACCGTCATGCTCAGCTCCAACCCCTACAGCGCGGTGCAGGGCCAGCGGCGCGGCGGGACGGTGGGCTTCCCGCTGCCCGGCGTCCAGCTGCGCGTGCGTGACGATGCGGGCGAGCCCTGCCCGACGGACGAGATCGGCCACATCGAGGTGGCCGGCCCCAACGTGTTCGCCGGCTACTGGCGCATGCCCGAGAAGACCAAGGAAGAGTTCACCGCCGACGGCTATTTCAAGACCGGCGACGTCGGCAAGATCGACGGGCTCGGCTACGTCAGCATCGTGGGCCGCAGCAAGGACCTGATCATCAGCGGCGGCTACAACGTCTATCCGGCCGAGATCGAGGGCTACATCAACGAAATGGCCGGCGTGGCCGAGAGCGCGCTCGTGGGCGTGCCGCATCCGGATTTCGGCGAGGTCGGCGTCGCCATCGTCACGCCCAAGCCCGGTGCGGCGCTCGACGGCGACGCGATCATCGGAGCGCTCAAGAAGAAGCTGGCCAACTTCAAGATCCCCAAGCGCTGCTTCGTCGTCTCCGAGCTGCCGCGCAATGCGATGGGCAAGGTGCAGAAGGCCCTGTTGCGCGAGCAGCACAAGGGCTTGTTCGTCTAGCTGCCGCTGCCGTAGGGCCGCGTGAGGATCTCGAGGTTGTGGCCGTCGGGATCGTTCCAGTAGACGCCGCGGCCGCCGTCGCCGTGGTTGATCTCGCCGGCATGGCGGTGGCCCGGGTCGGCCCAGTAGGGCAGGCCGCGTTCGCGGATACGGCCGAAGATCTGGTCGAACTCGGCCTCGCTCACAAGAAAGGCCAGGTGCTGCCATGGGATATCGCCCTCGACCTGCATGTAGTCGAGGGTGACGCCGTTGTCGACCTCGACGCCCTGGAAGGGGCCGAAGGGAACGGGCGCACCGCGGCCGAGGATCTCTGCCAGGAACACCGCGGAGGCCCGTGGATCGCGGGCCCGGACGATCGTGTGATTGAGCTGGATGGCCATGCGGTGGATGGTAGCGCCGGGCGCGGGTTAGCGCTGTGGCATGCAAGCTGCTTTCGACGTAAGTTTTCGCCTCTCGCCCCGCATCCTCGGAGGACTCGTGAACCGCCTGCTCAGCACCGACGCCGTGCCGCGCGATCAGCGGCTCGCGTACTGGACCGACATGATCTGCAACATCTATGTGCAGCTCGGTTGCGATCCGGTGCGCAACGGCCCGCCGGGCGACTTCGAAGGCAGCATCCGCCAGCACACGCTGCCGGCCCTCGACGTCTCGGTGGTGCGCTCGGGCGCGCAAAGCGTCATGCGCACGCCGGGCCACATCGCGCGCTCTTCCGACGACTATTTCCTGGTCGGTATCCAGACCCGCGGCCATGGCGTGGTGCGGCAGGACGGGCGCGATGCCGTGCTGGCGGTGGGCGACTTCGCGCTCTACGACAGCACGCGGCCCTACCAGCTCTTCTTCGACGACGCCTTCGAGCAGATCGTGCTCAAGCTCCCCGGCGAGCGCCTGCGCAGCGAGCTGCGCGACACAGAAGCGCTGACGGCCACGGCGGTGTCCGGCCGCGAGGGCGCGGGCCACCTGCTGATCAACATGATCGGCACGCTGCGCGAGGACATCGATGCGCTGCAACCGGCCTCTGCGCTGGCGGTTGCGAACGGCGTGCTCAGCATCCTCGTGGCCGGCCTGCAGACGCTGCCCGCGGCCCGCTCGCCGAGCCTCAGCAACCTGGCCGCCTTCCATCTCGCGCGCATCAAGCGCCGCATCGACGCACAACTTGGCGATGCCGGGCTCTCGGTCGGCAGCCTCGCGGCCGAACTCGGCCTGTCGGCGAGCCAGATCCACCGCGTGTTCAAGAGCGAGCCGCTCACGCCTGCGCAGTACATCTGGGAGCGTCGCCTCGAGGCCTGCAGCCGCGACCTGCTGGAACCCCGCCTGGCCGGCCGCACCGTGAGCGAGATCGCCTATGGCCGCGGCTTCAACGATGCGGCGCATTTCAGCCGCGCATTCCGCGAACGCTTCGGTTGCGCGCCGCGCGAATGGCGGCTGGGCGGCGGCCGGCAGTGACGGCGCCCCGCCGTCATGCCCAGGTGCGCATCTCGATCCTCAGCTGAGCCTTGATGCCGGGGGTGGTTCCGGGCGGCGAGACGACGGGAATCTTGAATGTCAGCGCGCCGGCCTGCGGGCTGACAGGCGCCGGAATTGCGGCCACATTGGGTGTCTGGCTCTGAAAGCCGTACTGCAGCCGCCAGCCTCCGGCCGCTGCAGGATCCGGAACGGCCTCCACGAGGATCTGGTCGCGATAGAGAAAGCCGCCCTCGAAGTGCTTGTTCAGCCAGAGCACGCCGTCGACTTCGTAGTCGGGCACCAGCACGTTGAGGTCGAATGCGAACGCGATCGAATTGCCCAGGTCGGGGCTGGCCCGGGTCGGATCGAGGAAGATCGAGAACAGGTGGGGGCTCGCCGCCTGGGCTGCCTTGCGCGCGATGCCGGGGCCTTGATCGGGAAAGAGGTCGTCGAACTTTCGCTGAATCGCGGAGTTCTCGCGCACCACCCTGCGGTGCAGCTGCCACTGGCTTC
This sequence comes from Variovorax sp. LjRoot175, assembly GCF_964253805.1. Classification (NCBI taxonomy): domain Bacteria; kingdom Pseudomonadati; phylum Pseudomonadota; class Betaproteobacteria; order Burkholderiales; family Comamonadaceae; genus Variovorax; species Variovorax sp. LjRoot175. The sequence continues at coordinate 2,445,580 of NZ_CAXURY020000001.1, forward strand.
TGCGCAGGGTCGCGACGATCTCGAAGCGGTAGGAGGCGCGGACCGCGTGGCCGCTTTTTCTCTTCGCCTCCACCTCTTCGGGCAGGGCGACTTCTTCGATGTCGAGTATTCCGTCGGTCCGCACCGAGCCGAAGAGAAAGCGCGTGAGGTTCTGGTAACCCTCCTCGGAATTGACGATGCCGTAGTGGCCCGAATGACTGCGGAACACGAACGCGCGCGGAGAGTCGACGCGCAGCCGGGGACCTTCTTCAGGCCCGACCATGCCGAAGGTCGTTGCGTTGTCCATCCGGACGAGGCCGTCGCTCGCGTCGCCCACGGCCCACGATGAAAGTCCCTGGAGCGCCAGATAGTCGGCGGGATTCGAGCCGACCAGATTGAACACGCGTTCGGCAGGAAAGTGCGTGAGTTCCGAGACGTCCGTCGCAGTCGGGGCGAGCTTCAAGTAGGACTTCATGGTGTCCCGGTTGAAGTTGGTGGCATCGCCGAGTGCGCCCCAGCCGGGCACATTGCGCACCACCCTGAGGTCGATGCCGTTGTGCGGCGTGGCGTAGGTGAACAGCTTGTCGACGGCGTCCCGGGCCTCCTGAGTGCCCAGCGTGTCGTTCTGCAGGAAGGCGCGGCATACCAGGCCGCCCATCGAATGCGCGACCAGGTAGATCTTGAAGTCCTTTTCCTCCACGCCGTTGTCGAGCGGGTCGCCCAGGATCGGATGCTTGCCGTTCTTCCTGCAGACGAGGGTGCGCATGCGCAGGATGAGCTCGCCGAGGTTCTGCGCGAAATGGGTGATCGGATGCGGCTGCCCGTCGCCGAACTCGTTGGAGGCGTCATCGTAGTAGCGCAGGATCGCGATCGACTGGTAGGGCAGCGTGATGTCGGAGCGCAGCGGCTTGGTCTTGTCGTCGGGATCCGGTGCGGTCAGGTCTTCGCCGTTCACGTAGACATCGTCGTACCACTGGTCCGAGCGCTCTCGGCCGGTGGCGGTGCGTCGCCAGATGATCTCGTCCTTCAGGCGGACGAGCGGCGACTCGAAGAAGTACCGGCGCATGGTGCCGTCCCAGATACGGCGAGACTTCGTGCTGCCGATGTTGAAACCCATGAAAGGGTCTGCCACCGTGGCCTCGATCTCGCTCTGCGTGCCGGCGAAGCCGCGAACATAGATGATGGGGTGGTACGGCGCGTGCGGATTGGCCATGCGATTTCTCCTGGCGCGGGCAGTCCGTACGAGTTCTTCACCGGCGCCGCGATACCGAGCGTTTATATGCCCGTCACCTCGTGCGCGACATCACTCGTTTGGTGTAGAGCGATGGATATGCGCCGGGCGCCGGTTGCCGGCGCAGCGGCGCGGCCCTACTGCACGAGCAGCACCGAAATGTCGGTCTCCGAAACGACCTTGGTCGCCACCGAGCCCATGAGGGCGCGGCCGAAGATGCCGTGGCCGTGGGTGCCCATCACGATCAGCTCGGCGCCGCCCGCGGTCGCGGCCTTCAGGATCTCTTCGGCGGCGTGGCCGTGGCGCGGCTCGGCGCGGTAGTTGCCGATGTCGTGCTTCGCGAAGAAAGCCTTGACGGGCTCGAGCACCTTGGCGTTTTCTTCCGTGTAGTAGTCCTGCACCACATCCTTGCTGAGATGGCGGACCGCATGGCCGGGCAGGCCGCTGCACACGTGCACCACGATCAGCGCATGGCCGTCGACGAACATGCCGCGATGGGCGGCCAGGTAGTCGAGCGCTTTCTGCGTATGGGAACTGCCGTCGACGGCGATCAGGATCTTCATGCACTGCCTCTCGTTCTCTTGCAACCTGCGGCGAAAGCGCCGCATGACAAGGTTATACGGCGAGGTGCCGCGCACGTACAGAGAAGCCGAGTAGAAGCCGAGTGGATGCAGGGGGCCTTGCGCTCAGCCGCGCAAGCCCTTCCAGAGCATGTAGGCCGCCAGCACGTAGAGGATGCTTGCGAACACGCGCTTGAGCTTCGACACCGGCAGGCTGTGCGCGGCTTTCGCGCCGAGCGGCGCAGTGAGGAAGCTGCAGACCGCGATCACGGCCAGCGCAGGCAGCCAGATGTAGCCGATCGAGCCGGCCGGCAGGTCCTGCACCGATTGGCCGCTGGCCACGTAGCCGAGCACGTTGGCCACCGCGATCGGAAAGCCCAAAGCGGCGCTGGTGGCGACCGCGTTGTGGATTGCGACGTTGCACCAGGTCATGAAGGGGACGCTGATGAAGCCGCCGCCGGCGCCGACCAGGCCCGAGAGGAAGCCGATCGCGCCGCCGCCCGCGAGCTGGCCCGCGGTGCCGGGCATCTGTCGCGTCGGCTTGGGCTTGCGGTTCAGGAACATCTGCGTTGCCGAGAAGCCGACGAAGAGCGCAAAGAAGACGGCGAGCGCCGAGCCCTTGAGCAGAGCGAACACGCCGAGACTGCCGACCAGGCTGCCGATCACGATGCCGGGCGACAGCCTTTTCACGATGTCCCAGCGCACGGCGCCGCGCCTGTGGTGCGCGAGCACGCTCGAGATGGACGTGAACATGATGGTCGACATGGAGGTTGCGATCGCCATCTTCACCGCCAGGTCGGCCGGCACGCCGCGATGGCCCAGGATGATCGTGATGAAAGGCACCATCAACATGCCGCCGCCGATGCCGAGCAGGCCGGCGAGAAAACCGGTACCGACGCCGAGCACGGCGAGTTCGGCGACCAGCAGGGGGGCGATCGTCATGAAAGGAGGCCTCTGAAAAAAGCCACGGCCCCGAATACGGGGCCGTGGCCGTCCAAAAAAGGTGTCTGCGAGTGAGGCCGGACTCGCATCCTGAACCAGGGTTCAGGTGGGCGAGGGCAGCAAGGCTTCGGGTTCATCTGACGCGAGATGATCACACCCGCCAAGCGATATACCAAGCCCTGCTCCGTAGAGCATTGGAACAAGGAAATATTAAGCCCGACACGCACCGCAGACGGAGTGGATTTTACGCCCGCAATGACGAGCGCATGTAGTCCGTCACAGCAAATGGTCGTCGCCGGCGAGGGCCTGGTCGAGGCGCTGGATCAGTTGTGCGGCACGGGCATCGTCGGCCGCTGCATCGGGACCCGCCGCAGGGGCGGCCGCCGGCGCGGCAGGCGCCGCGATCGTCGCTTCGCGCTGGGCCAGGTCGAAGGCGAGGTTCAGCGAGGCCAGCACTGCGATGCGGTCGCGCGCCTTGACCTTGCCCGCATCGCGGATCTTGCACATCGCGGCATCGACGCGCTCGACGGCTTCGCGCAGCTGCGGCTCGCCGCCTTCGGGGCAGCCGAGCAGGTAGCTCTGGCCCATGATCTGGACTTCGACTTGTTTCATCAGGAAGAGGGAGCGTCTTGAGAGGGTTCTGCCGGCAGCTGTTCGAGCAGCGCATCGAGCCGCGTGCGCGCCGCGGCCAGCCGCGACTTGAGCGCATCGCGTTCGCGCGTGAGCGCGTTCACCTGGTCTTGCAGCAACGCATTGGTGCGCTGCACTTCTTCGTGGCGCACAAGCAAACGTTCGACGCGCTCGGCGATCTGTTCAATACGGCTCGGTGCAGGCATGGGGGGCGATTGTAGTTTCCGGCGAGCGCGCTTTCGCACTTAAAATCCCGCGCGTTGGTGCTTGCGCCGCGGTTCACGCGGCGCAGTTCAACGGGAAGCAGGAGTCGAAGCCCCCTCGGGCCGAGCCAGCCTGCGCTGCCCCCGCAACGGTCAAGCAGACGGCGTCTTTCCGATGCCACCCTCGTCAAGAAGCCACTGGGCGCCCTGAAACAGGCGCCTGGGAAGGCGACGGGGGCGCGCTGCCAGCCCGGATACCGGCCAACGAGGCGGCTGCCGCATGCGTGAAGCATGAGGCGGTCATGACGTCCAAGCACCGGCGGGGAAGCCGGTGACGGACATTGATCTCTTGTGTTTCCCATGATGACAACCTGCGTTTCTTCCGCACGCGCCGCCGGGCGTGCTTCGTCGCGTCCGCTGGCACGCCCCAGCGCCATTTCCCTTTCGGTTGCCGCGTTGCTGGGCATGCCCGCGCTCGCCTTCGCACAAGCTGCAGCCCCGGCATTGCCCGAAACGGTGGTGACCGCGACCCGCACGCCAACACGTGCCGACGAACTGGTGTCGGACACGGTGGTCATCGATCGCGCGCAGATCGAACGCCAGGCCAGCCGCACGCTGCCCGAACTGCTGGCGCGTGTCGCGGGGGTTCAGATGTCCGCCAACGGCGGTGCGGGCAAGGTCAGCAGCGTATTCATCCGCGGCACCGAAGCCCGCCACACGATCCTGCTGATCGACGGCGTGCGCTATGGCTCCGCCACAGCCGGCACGCCCTCGTGGGACAACATCCCGGTCGAGATGATCGAACGTATCGAAGTGGTCAAGGGGCCGGCCTCGGCGCTCTACGGCAGCGACGGCGTGGGCGGTGTGGTGCAGATCTTCACGCGCAAGGCCAAGCCGGGCGAGGACTCGTTCAGCCCGCGCGCGTCGAGCACCATCGGCAGCGAAGGCTACAAGCAGATCACCGGCGGCTTCACCGGCGCCTCGGGGCCCTTCACGTACTCGCTCGACGCGCAGCGCACGATCGACAAGAGCTTCTCCGCGACCAACCGCAAGGTGCAGTTCGGCAACTTCAACCCGGACCGCGATCCTTTCATGCAGAGCGCCCTCAACGCGTCGCTGGGCTACCAGATCAATCCAGACTGGAAGATCGACAGCGGCCTGCTGTACTCGGAAGGCCTGAACCATTTCGACGACGGCCCCAATCGCGATACCCGCGCCGTTGTGCGCACCCAGACCGCGTACATCGGCGCGCGCGGCAAGGTGATGCAGAACTGGTCGACGCAGCTGCGCTACGCACAGAGCCGCGACTACACGCGCTCCATCGTCGCCGCCACGCTGCCGGGCCTGTTCGAGACCACGCAGGACCAGTACCTGTGGCAGAACGACATCGCGACGCCGATCGGCACCGTGGTCGCCGGCCTGGAACGCCGCGTGCAGGAGGTCAACAGCGACACCGCGTACACAGTGACTAAGCGTGACATCGACTCGGCCTTCGTCGGCCTCAACGGCAGCGCGGGCGCCCACAGCTGGCAGGTCGACGCGCGGCACGACCGCAATTCGCAGTTCGGCGACAGCAACACCTGGTTCGCCGGCTACGGCTACCGGATCACGCCGAACTGGCGCGTCAACGCGTCGCACGGCACCAGCTTCGTCGCGCCTTCGTTCAACCAGCTCTACTTCCCCAACTTCGGCAACGCGGCGCTGCAGCCGGAAGAGGGCAAGAACACCGACGTCGGCATCACCTGGAGCCAGGACGGCCAGAGCGTGAAGCTGGTGCGCTATGACAACAAGATCCGCGGCTTCATCACCAACACCACCCGGCCCGAGAACATACTCCGCGCACGCATCGAGGGCTGGACGCTGGGCTACGACGGCCAGTTCGGCCCCTGGGGTGTGCATGCGAACCTGGACTCGCTGGACCCGCGCAACGAGGGTACCGGCAAGCTGCTGCCGCGCCGCGCGAAGAACACCGTTTCACTGGGCATCGACTACGCCGTCGGCCCCTGGAAGTTCGGCGGCTCGGCGCTGCATGTGGGGCGCCGCTTTGACGACGTGGCCAATACGCGCAGACTCGGCAACTACACGACCGTCGATCTCTATGCCGAGTACCAGGTGGCGAAGGACTGGTCGGTGCAGGGGCGCATCACGAACCTCAACGACGTCACGTATGAAACAGCCTACGGCTACAACCAGCGCGGGCGCGCTGCCTACCTGACGGTGCGGTGGCAGCCGAAATGAACATCGCACACCGCGAACTGATCCTCGGCGGTCAGCGCAGCGGCAAGTCGCGGCGCGCCGAAGGGTGCGCGGCCGAGTGGCTTGCGCGTTCTCCCGCGCACCACGCGGTGCTGATCGCGACCGCGATGGCGCACGACGACGAGATGCGCGAACGCATCGCCCGGCATCGCGAGGACCGCGCGCTGCGCGTGCCGGGCCTCGCCACCGTCGAGGAGCCGATCGCGCTCGGTCCCGCGCTGGCCCGGCTGAGCGCGCCGCATGTCCTGGTGGTGGTCGATTGCCTCACGCTGTGGCTCACCAACTTGCTGATGCCGGCGGCGTCCGCGTCTCACGGAAGCAGCGCCTCGCTGGAGATGGTGCAGGCTTCGCTGCTGCGTGCCCTGCGCGAAGCGCGCGGCCCGGTGGTGCTGGTCGCCAACGAGATCGGTCTCGGCGTGATCCCGATGGGCAGCGAGGTGCGCGCCTTCGTCGATGCGCTGGGACGCCTCAACCAGGAGGTGGCGGCGGCCTGCGAGCGCGTCACGCTGATGGCCGCAGGCCTGCCGCTCAGTTTGAAAGAACCCGAATGAATCCGCTTTGCAGGTGGGCGCTCGCGCTGGCCGCGGCGGCGCTGACGGTCGCGGCCCATGCCGTGGTCGTGACCGACGAGCGCGGCGTGCGCGTCGACCTGCCGCGGCCGCCGCAGCGCATCGTGAGCCTGCTGCCCTCGCTGACAGAATCGGTCTGCACGCTGGGCGCCTGCGAGCGGCTGATCGGCGTCGACCGCTACTCCAACTGGCCCGATGCCGTGCGCGCACTGCCGCAGCTGGGCGGCGGCATCGATCCGAACGTCGAGGCCATCGTGGCGCTCAAGCCCGACGTGGTGCTCCTGGCCAAGTCCTCGCGCGTCACCGAGCGGCTCGAGGCGCTGGGTCTCAAAGTGATCGTGCTCGAACCGAAGAGCCATGCCGACGTGCAGCGCGTGCTCGACGCGCTCGGCCAGGTGCTGGGCATCGGCGATGCGCAACGCGTGTGGCGCGCCATCGATGCCAGCGTGACGGCGGCGGCAGAGGCGCTGCCGGCGCGCGCGAAGAACAGGCGCGTGTACTTCGAGATCAACAGCGCGCCCTACGCGGCGAGCGAAGTCTCTTTCATCGGCGAGACGCTCGCGCGGCTCGGCGTGAAGAACATCGTGCCGGCTTCGCTCGGGCCCTTTCCCAAGCTCAATCCCGAATACGTGGTGCGCGCCGATCCCGACCTGATCATGGTCGGCGAGCGCAGCGCGCAGGGACTCGAGCAGCGGCCGGGCTGGGCTTCCATCCGGGCGGTGCGCGAAGGCCGCATCTGCCGCTTCAAGGCTGCCGAATCCGATGTGCTGGTACGGCCTGGCCCGCGCATGGGCGAGGCTGCACAGCTCATGGCGAAGTGCCTGCAGGACAAGGCGTGAAGAGCGAGCATCGCCGCGCCCTCTCGCTCGGCATCGGGCTGATGGTGCTGAGCGCCGCGCTGATCGTGCTGGGCGCAGGCATCGGCAGCACCGGCTTCGAGAGCGTGTTCGCGGCGCACCGCGATCCGGTCGCGCTGCAGATCGTGTGGGACATCCGCCTGCCGCGCACGCTGGGCGCCTGGCTCGCCGGCGCGCTGCTCGGCCTCGCGGGTGCGGTGGCGCAGGGCCTGTTTCGCAATCCCCTGGCCGACCCTTATCTGCTGGGCAGTGCTTCGGGCGCCTCGCTCGGCATGGCCGTGGCGCTGTCGCTGTTCGGCGTCTCGGCGGCCAGCACGCAATGGGTGGTGCGCCTGGGCCTGACCGGCGCGGCCTTTCTGGGGGCCGTGCTGGCGGTGCTGCTCACCCTGATGCTGGCGCGCGGCGTGCAGCAGACGCTCCGGCTGCTGCTGGCCGGCGTGATCGTCGGCGTGGTGCTCGGCGCCGCCAAGGACCTGATCACCATCGCATCGGCCGACATCCTGCAGGCGATCCAGGGGTTCATGCTCGGCAGCACGGGCCTGGTCGGCTGGAGCGCCTGCGGCGTGATGGGCGCGCTCGGCCTCGTCTGCCTGCTGCTCGGCTGGGCGCTGGCGCCGGTGCTCGACGGGCTGGCGCTCGGCGAGGCCACGGCCAGCAGCCTGGGCTTGCCGCTGGGCGCGATGCGCGCCGCGCTGGTGGCGGTGCTCGCGCTTGCCACCGGCACCGCGGTGGCGCAGACCGGGCTCATCGCTTTCGTCGGCCTGGCGGCGCCGCACCTGGTGCGCTCGGCCGTGAAGACCACGCATGCGCGCCTGATCGTGCTGTCGACCGCGATGGGCGGCCTGCTGCTGATGGCGGCCGACCTGCTGGCGCGCTGGCTGATCGCGCCGCAGGAGCTGCCGGTCGGCGTGCTGACCGCAGTGCTCGGAGGCAGCTATCTGCTGTGGCTCATGCATCGGCGCAGCGCGCGGGGAGGCTTCTGATGGAGCGGGTGGTCGCGCGCGGCATCGCGCTCGAGGCAAGGCAGGTCAGCGCGACGCTGGGCCAGACCGAGGTGCTGCATGGCATCGATCTCGCGCTCGCGGCCGGCCGCTGGACTAGCATCGTCGGTCCCAATGGCGCGGGCAAGTCCACCTTGCTCAAGGTGCTGGCCGGCCTGCTGGCCCATCGCGGCGAGGTGCGCCTGTTCGGGCAGCCGCTCGATGCCATCTCCGGCCGTGCGCGCGCGCGGCGGCTGTCGTGGCTCGGCCAGGGCGGCGCGGGCGAAGGCTCTGCCGACGACCTGATGGTCTACGACGTCGCCATGCTCGGGCGCCTGCCGCACCAGCGCTGGCTCGCCGCGCCCAGCGATGCCGATCGCGCGGCCGTCGAGCGCGCGCTGCGCAGCACCCAGGCCTGGGAGTGGGGCGGGCGGCCGCTCGGCCAGCTGTCGGGCGGCGAACGCCAGCGCGTGCTGCTGGCGCGTGCGCTGGCCGTCGAAGCCGAACTGCTGCTGATGGACGAACCGCTCGCCAACCTCGATCCGCCGCACCAGGCCGACTGGATGGCGAGCGCCCGTGCGCTGGTGGCCGAAGGCAGGACGGTGGTCAGCGTGCTGCACGAACTCAATGCCGCGCTGGCGGCCGATGCGATGGTGGTGATGGCCAAGGGCCGCGTGCTGCACCATGGCCGCTGCGACGATGCAGCGACGCACCAGGCGCTCGAAGCGGTGTTCGACGGCCGCGTCACCGTGCATCGCGTGGCCAACCAGTGGCTGGCCGTACCGCACTGAACACTCAACCGGGAACTCCCATGCAGATCGAAACCCCACCCAGCGACAAGCCCTACGAGAAGCCCGAGGGCGAGCGCCGCGGCCTCGTGATCGTCAACACCGGCGACGGCAAGGGCAAGAGCACCGCGGCCTTCGGCCTCGCGCTGCGCGCGCACGGCCGCGGCAAGGCCGTGAAGATCTTCCAGTTCATGAAGGTGCCGAGCGCGCGCTTCGGCGAGCACCGGATGTTCGAGCAGATCGGCATCACGATCGAAGGGCTGGGCGACGGCTTCAGCTGGAAGAGCCAGGATCTCGAACGCTCGGCGCAGCTTGCGCGCGACGGCTGGGAGAAGGCGAGGGCGGCGATCCTCTCGGGCGAGCATTTCCTCGTTGTGCTCGACGAGATCACCTATCCGCTGATCTACGGCTGGCTGCCGCTCGAAGGCGTGCTGGAGACGCTGCGCACGCGGCCGCGCGAAGTCCACGTGGTGCTGACCGGGCGCCGCTGCCCGCCCGAGATTGTCGAGTTGGCCGATACGGTGACCGAGATGCAGATGGTCAAGCATGCGTTCAAGGCCGGTATTCCGGCGCAACGAGGCATCGAGGACTAGAGCTTGACGATGGTGGCCGCGCTTTGGGTCGCGCTCGCCATCGATCGATGGTTGGGCGAACCGGCCGCGCGCTGGCATCCGGTGGTGTGGATCGGCCGCTACCTGGGCTGGGCGGGGCGGCGCATCGCACCGCCGGCCGAAGCAGCGCGCTCACCGGATCTCGCGCGCTTCGCCGCGGGAGCGCTCGCTTGGTGGGCCGGCGCTGCCACGGTCCTGCTGGCCGCGTGGGCGGTCGCGGTCGCCGCCGCGCGCCTCCCGGGCTGGGCGGAGGTACTGTTTCTGGGCCTGGCGCTCAAGCCGCTGTTCGCCTGGCGCATGCTGCGCGACGAGGTCCTGGCCGTCGAAGCGGCGCTGGCCGGCTCGCTCGATGCCGGCCGCGACCGACTGGCGCATTTGGTCAGCCGCGATGCTCAAGCGCTGAACGAAGCCGAGGTGCGCGAGAGCGCGATCGAATCGTTGGCCGAGAACCTCAACGACTCGGTGGTCGCGCCGGTGTTCTGGTTCGTGCTCTTCGGCCTGCCCGGGGCCGCGCTCTATCGTTTCGCCAACACCGCCGATGCGATGTGGGGCTATCGCGGCGTGCGCCAAGGCCGCGTCTGGGAATGGGCCGGCAAGTGGGCCGCGCGCGCCGACGATGTGCTGTCGTGGCTGCCTGCGCGCTTCACCGCCTTTCTGCTCCTCTCGTCTTGCTCCCTCTCCCGCGAGCGGGGGAGGGCTGGGGTGAGGGCTCTGCCCGCCACCGCCCGCGAAGCCCGCCATACCCCATCCCCCAACAGCGGCTGGCCCATGGCCGCGATGGCGCTCTGCCTCGGCGTACGGCTCGCCAAGCGCGGCGTCTACACCTTGAACGAAGCGGGACGCGCGGCCAGCGCGGCGGACACGCAACGCGCCGCATCGTTGGCGGCCAGGGTCGTCGTGCTGCTGGCCCTTGTCGCATCGGCATCGATCCTCGGGCTGGCTTTATGACTTCCTTCGACGAACCCCTGCACGGCGGCCCGGACGCCCGCGGCGCGGCGCCGCACGATTTCTCCACCAACGCCAATGCCTGCGGCCCTTGTCCATCGGCGCTGGCCGCGCTGCAGCAAGCGGACGCCCGCCGCTATCCCGATCCGCGCTACACCGCGCTGTGTGAAGGGCTCGCCCGCTTCCATGGCGTTGACGCCGAGCGCATCGTGATCGCCGCGAGCGCGAGCGAATTCATCGGGCGCATCACGGCCGCGGTGGCGCAGCAAGGCGGCCGCGGCGTCTGGATGCCGCCGCACAGCTATGGCGATTACCAGCGGACCGCCGGCGCGTGGGGCTTCGAGCCCGCGCCGGCAGCCGGTGCCGACCTGGCCTGGTGCTGCGATCCGTCCAGCCCATTCGGCCAAGCCCAGAACGGCTTGCAGGCCCTGATCGATGCGCCGCTGCCCTCGAAAGGCGCCTGCGTGCTCGACCTCGCCTATGAGCCCTTGCGGCTCGAAGGCAGCCTGGGGCTGAGCCCGGCGCAGAAGGATCGCGTCTGGCAACTGTGGACGCCGAACAAGGCGCTGGGCCTCACCGGCATCCGCGCCGCCTACGCGATCGCGCCCCGGGATGCGGGCGCGATGATCGCGCGCCTCGGCCGCCTCGCGCCATCCTGGCCGCTGGGAGCGCACGGTGCCGCGCTGCTCACCGCCTGGACCGGCGCCGAAGCGCAGGACTGGCTCCGGCACAGCCTGGACACATTGCGCGCGTGGAAACGCGAGCAAGAGGCCCTGTGCGCCGCGCTGGGCTGGACCTGCCTGCCCAGCGTCGCCAACTATTTCTGCGCGCGGCCGGATGTGCCTTATGCGCCGCGTGCCGCAGCGCTCCGTGATGCAGGCATCCAGCTGCGCGACACCCGCTCCTTCGGCCTGCCGGACCACGTGCGGCTCGGCGTGCTGCCGCCGGCCAGCCAGTCGGCGCTGCAACGCGCATGGCCGGCGGCGCGACCCTGAGGCTCAGCGCCGCTGCAGCCGCGGATTCTTCTGGAACAGATCGGCCGCCCAGTCGACGAAGACCCGCACCTTGGCGCTCAGGTGGCGGTTCGGCGGATAGACCACGTGCACCGGCAGCGGCGGCCGCGTCCAGTCCGGCAGGATCTCGATCAGCTCGCCGTTGGCCAGGTGGGATTCCGTCATGAAGGTGATGCACTGCGAGATGCCGAAGCCGCCGAGCACCGCCGCCAGGTGGGCGTTGCTTTCGTTGACCGAGACCCGGTAGGGACCCGACATCTCGATGTGCTCGTCGCCCCTGTGGAACTCGTGCGGGTAGACGCGGCGCGTGCCGCCGGCGAAAAAGCTCACGAGATGATGGCGCTTCTCGATGTCCGTCGGATGCTGCGGCACGCCGTAGCGCTTGAGGTAGGCCGGCGAGGCCACGGTCACGAATTCCAGCGTGCCGATGCGCCGCGCCACCAGGGACTGGTCGGTCAGGTCGCCGGCCCGGATCACGCAGTCCACGTTGTCGCTGATCAGGTCGACCGGGCGGTCGCTCACGCCCAGGTCGACCTGGATGTCGGGATAGCGGTCGCAGAAGCTCGCCAGCGCCGGCAGGATGATCATCCGCGCCGTCGAAGTGCCCACGTCGATGCGCAGCCGCCCGGTCGGGTTGGCCTGCGCATTGGTCATGCTGGCCTCGATCTCGTCGAAGTCGTTCAGGAGGCGCGCGGTGCGCTCGAAGTAGGCCGCGCCGTCGGGCGTGACCGTCACCCGGCGCGTGGTGCGGTTGAGCAGTTTGACGTGCAGGCGCGATTCCAGCGCCTGGATCTGCTTGGTGACCGTGCCCTTGGGCAGGCCAAGGGAGTCTGCTGCTCTTGTGAAGGTGCCGGCTTCTACGACGCGGACAAAGATCCGCATGGCCTGGATCTGGTCCATTTATGCTGCTCCTGGAAAACCCGGTGTTTCCACCGGGGTGCGGATTCTCACATGCCGCTTCTTAGCTGATTGTTAGCCAATTGGAAACAGAGTAGGGGCCAACAGCTCGTTGCAGCAGCCAATCCGGGTCGTAATATTCAACCCATCGTCCACTCACCGAGGCCGCTCATGTCATCCCGTCCCACTCCGCGTTCTGCTGAAGCCGCCAAGGCCCCGGCGGGAGCCGTTGTGCAAGGCGCCGAAACCGACATCAGCATCCCGCTGCCCGGCCGCGCGCCGGTCGAGGCGCGCCTCTATGGCCAACGGGCCAAGGGTGCGGCGGTGCCGCTGGTGCTGCACTTCCATGGCGGCACTTTCATCAGCGGCGATCTGGACTTCGGCCGCAACGTGGCCCGCCTGCTGGCCGGCGCCGGTGCGGTGGTGGTCTCGCTGGCCTATCCGCTGGCACCTTTCCCCGAACCCATCGAGGTCGGCTTCGCGGCGCTGGAGTGGCTCTACAAGCAGCGCGTCAAGCTGGCAGGCAAGGGCGCCCGCGTCTACCTGGCCGGCGAGGAAGCCGGTGGCAACGTGGCGGCCGCAGTGGCGCTGATGGCGCGGGATCGCGCGCATCCGCCGCTGGCGGGCCAGATCCTGCTGTCGCCGATGCTGGACCCCTGCGCCGGTACGCAATCGCTGCGCAAGGCGACGAGCGACGCCGTGAAGTGCCGCTGGGCGACCGGCTGGCAGGAGTACCTGAGCCGCCCGATGAACGCGACGCACCCCTATGCGGTGCCGGGCGCCTCGCTGCGGCTGGCCGAATTGGCGCCCACGCTGGTGCTGGTCGGCGAGGACGATGCGATGCGCGACGAAGCCCTGCGCTTCGCGCAGCGGCTGCAGGATGCGGGCATTTCGGTGACCCGGGGCGTGCTGCCCTCGGCCGCGAAGTGTCCGGACGAGTTGTACGACCCCGCCTATGGCGATTGCGCGTGTCCGGAGACAGTCGGTGAGCACATGCGCGCATTTTTCGCTGCCACGGCGCCGCCGGTGCCTCCCCCGGTCTAGGCCCAGCCGGCCACGCCGGTAACCCGTTTTTCGAATCTCCTCGGTCCGCAGGCCTTGCCGGCGGTGCCGGATATCGCCCTCCTGTGTCACGACGCCGGTTGGGCCGTTGCATTCCCAAAGTCATTCAAAAGGACGTTCATCATGCAAAGCAAGCTGTCTAACCAGAACCGCCGCCGCCTCTGGCCCGCCGTGACCGGCATTACCGCAGCGGTCGCGATCGCCTGCGCCGCGCTCGGCTTGCCGAGCTTCAAGGCCGAGGCCAACAATGCGCCCGCGGCCGACGCCCCGCGCGCCACGCCGGTGTCGGTGGCCACGGTGGCCGCGACCGACGTCAACACCTGGGACGAGTTCTCGGGCCGGCTCGAGGCGGTCGAGCGGGTCGACGTGCGCTCCCGCGTGGCCGGCGCCGTGCAGGCGGCCCATTTCCGCGAAGGCTCGCTGGTCAAGCAGGGCGACCTGCTGATCACGATCGACCCCGCGCCCTATGCGGCGGAAGTGGAGCGCGCCGAAGCGCAGGTGGCCTCGGCCCAGGCGCGCGTGTCCTTCACGCGCAGCGAGCAGGAGCGCGCACGCCGCCTGTGGGAAGAGAAGGCCATTGCCCAGCGCGAGCTCGACGAGCGCGTCAACGCCGGCCGCGAGGCCGAGGCCAACCTGCGCGCGGCGCAGGCTTCGCTGCAAAGCGCACGCCTGAACCTGGGCTACACCCAGGTGCGCGCGCCGGTGGCCGGGCGCATCGGCAAGATCGAAGTGACGGTGGGCAACCTGGTCGCGGCCGGCCCCGGCGCGCCGGTGCTCACCACGCTGGTGTCGGTGAGCCCGATCTACGCGAGCTTCGATGCCGACGAGCAGGTCGTGGTCAAGGCGCTGAAGGATCTGCCCGGCGGCGCCAGTGCGCGCAACAAGATCGAAGGCATCCCGGTGCAGATGGGCACCGCCGGCCTCGAAGGCACCCCCTACGAAGGCAAGCTGCAGCTGATCGACAACCAGGTCGACGCCAGGAGCGGCACGGTGCGCGTGCGTGCCGCCTTCGACAACAAGGACGGTGCACTGATCCCCGGCCAGTTCGCCCGCATCCGCATGGGCCAGGCCCGCAGCGAGAGCGCGGTGCTGGTCAACGAACGCGCGGTCGGCACCGACCAGAACAAGAAGTTCGTGATGGTCGTCGACGCCGACAACAAGACCGTGTATCGCGAAGTCACGCTGGGCGCATCGGTCAACGGCCTGCGTGTCGTCACCAAGGGCCTGAAGGCCGGCGAACGCGTCGTGGTCAACGGCTTGCAGCACGTGCGCCCCGGCGCGCTGGTGGCACCGCAGGCAGTCACCATGGACGCCAAGGCCGAGGTGCAGCCGCAGCGCGTGGCGGCTGCCGCGAAGTCCTGAGCACAGGGCGCTCTCTAGAGAATCATCATGAATCTATCCAAGTTCTTCATCGACCGGCCGATCTTCGCGGGGGTGCTGTCGCTCCTGATGCTGATCGCCGGCCTGATCGCGCTGCGCGGGCTGCCGATCTCCGAGTACCCCGAGGTCGCACCGCCCTCGGTGGTGGTGCGCGCCCAGTACCCGGGCGCCAATCCGAAGGTGATCGCCGAGACGGTGGCGACGCCGATCGAGGAGCAGATCAACGGCGTCGAGGGCATGCTCTACATGGGCAGCCAGGCGACCACCGACGGCGTGATGACGCTGACCGTCACCTTCAAGCTCGGCACCGACCCCGACAAGGCGCAGCAACTGGTGCAGAACCGCGTCTCGCAGGCCGAGCCGCGGCTGCCCGAGGAAGTGCGCCGTCTCGGCGTGACCACGGTCAAGAGCGCGCCCGACCTCACGATGGTGGTGCACCTGGTGTCGCCCAACGACCGCTATGACATGACCTACCTGCGCAACTACGCGGTGCTCAACGTCAAGGACCGGCTGGCGCGCATCGAGGGCGTGGGCCAGGTGCAGATCTTCGGCGGCGGCGACTACTCGATGCGCGTCTGGCTTGACCCGCAGAAGGTCGCGCAGCGCGGCCTCTCCGCCAGCGACGTGGTGGCTGCGATCCGCGGCCAGAACATCCAGGCGGCGGCCGGCGTGGTCGGCGCATCGCCTGGCCTGCCGGGCGTGGACATGCAGTTGTCCATCAACGCCCAGGGGCGGCTGCAGAGCGAAGAGGAGTTCGGCGACATCATCGTCAAGAGCGGCGCCGACGGTGCCGTGACCCGGCTGCGCGACATCGGCCGGCTCGAACTCGGCGCGGCCGACTATTCGCTGCGCTCGCTGCTCAACAACGACGCGGCGGTCGGCATGGGCGTGTTCCAGGCGCCGGGCTCCAACGCGCTCGACATCTCTTCCAACGTCCGCAAGACGATGGCAGAGATCAACAAGACCATGCCCGAGGGCGTGGAATACCGCATCGCCTACGACCCGACGCAGTTCGTGCGCGCCTCCATCGAATCGGTGGTGCACACGCTGCTCGAAGCCATCGCGCTGGTGGTGCTGGTGGTGATCCTGTTCCTGCAGACCTGGCGCGCCTCCATCATTCCGCTGCTCGCGGTGCCGGTGTCGGTGATCGGCACCTTCGCCGTGCTGCATGTGCTGGGCTTCTCGATCAACGCGCTGTCGCTCTTCGGGCTGGTGCTGGCGATCGGCATCGTGGTCGACGACGCGATCGTGGTGGTCGAGAACGTGGAGCGCAACATCGAGGCCGGGCTCACGCCGCGCGAGGCGACGTATCGAGCCATGCGCGAGGTGTCCGGGCCGATCATCGCGATCGCGCTGGTGCTGGTGGCCGTGTTCGTGCCGCTGGCCTTCATCAGCGGCCTCACCGGGCAGTTCTATCGCCAGTTCGCGGTGACCATCGCGATCTCGACCGTGATCTCCGCGATCAACTCGCTGACGCTGTCGCCGGCGCTCGCCGCGCTGCTGCTGCGCGGTCACGACCAGCCCAAGGACGCGCTCACGCGCGGCATGGACCGGGTCTTCGGCTGGCTGTTCCGCGGCTTCAACCGCTTCTTCCACCGCGGCGCGGAAGCCTACAGCGGCGGCGTCAAGAACGTCATCTCGCGCAAGACGCTGATGCTGGTGATCTACCTCGCGCTCGTCGGCGTGACCTTCGGCCTCTTCAAGGCGGTGCCGAGCGGCTTCGTGCCGGCGCAGGACAAGCAGTACCTGATCGGCTTCGCGCAGCTGCCCGACGGCGCCACGCTGGACCGCACCGAAGAAGTGATCCATCGCATGGGCGAGATCACCAAGAAGAACCCGAACGTCGAAGACGCGATTGCGTTCCCCGGCCTGTCGATCAACGGCTTCACCAACAGTTCGAACTCGGGCATCGTGTTCGCGACGCTCAAGCCCTTTGCCGAGCGCCAGCGCGCCGACCAGAGCGGCGGCGCGGTGGCGGGCCAGCTCAACCAGCAGTTCGCAGGCATCCAGGACGCCTTCATCGTGATGTTCCCGCCGCCGCCGGTGGCGGGCCTGGGCACCACCGGCGGCTTCAAGCTGCAGCTGGAGGATCGCGGCTCGATCGGCTACGAGCAGATGGACGCGGCGGTGAAGGCCTTCATGACGAAGGCGCGGCAGGCGCCCGAGCTCACCGGCATGTTCACCAGCTGGCAGGTCAACGTGCCGCAGCTCTATGCCGACATCGACCGCACCAAGGCGCGCCAGCTCGGCGTGCCGGTGACGGACATCTTCGACACCATGCAGATCTACCTCGGCAGCCTGTACGCGAACGACTTCAACAAGTTCGGCCGCACGTACTCGGTGCGGGTGCAGGCCGATGCGCCGTACCGCGCACGTGCCGAAGACGTGGGCCTGCTGAAGGTGCGCTCGAACTCGGGCGAGATGGTGCCGCTCTCGGCGCTGATGAAGGTGAATTCCAGCTTCGGACCGGAACGCGCGATGCGCTACAACGGCTATCTCTCGGCCGACATCAACGGCGGCCCGGCGCCCGGCTTCTCCTCGGGCCAGGCGCAGGACGTGATCGAACGCATCGCGGCCGAGACGCTGCCCAAGGGCGTCAGCTACGAGTGGACCGAGCTGACCTACCAGGAAATCCTGGCGGGCAATTCGGCGGTGCTGGTGTTCCCGCTCGCCATCCTGCTGGTGTTCCTGGTGCTGGCCGCGCAGTATGAAAGCCTCACGCTGCCGCTGTCGATCATCCTGATCGTGCCGATGGGCCTGCTCGCGGCGATGACCGGCGTATGGATCTCGGGGGGTGACAACAACGTCTTCACGCAGATCGGGCTGATCGTGCTGGTGGGCTTAAGTGCGAAGAACGCGATCCTGATCGTGGAGTTCGCGCGCGAGCTCGAGTTCGCCGGGCGCACTCCGCTCCAGGCCGCGATCGAAGCCAGCCGGCTGCGCCTGCGCCCGATCCTGATGACCTCGCTGGCCTTCGTGATGGGTGTGCTGCCGCTGGTGCTGGCGACCGGCGCCGGTTCGGAGATGCGCTCGGCCATGGGCGTGGCGGTGTTCGCCGGAATGATCGGCGTGACCGCCTTCGGCCTGTTCCTGACGCCGGTGTTCTACGTCGTGCTGCGTCGCCTGACGGGCAACAGGCCGCTCAAGCTGCATGGCGAGGTGCCGCATCTGGACGACAGCTTCGTCTCGGCCGACCACCCGGCGGCGGCACCGCATGCGGCGGGCGGCGGCGGGGGCCTGCAGCCTGCACCGGCTTCGCCGCTCAAGTTGCATGAGTAAACGGGATCAAGGCCCTCACGGCCTCCTTCAAGAAAGTCGATCATGAAATCCGATTCGAAACTCTTCCGCCCCTGGCGCGCCGCGCTGCTGCCGCTGGTCGCCGCACTGGTCCTGGTCGGCTGCGCGACCGCGCCGGCGGAGCTGCCGGCCTTCAACACGCCGGCCCAGTTCAAGGAGCAGGCCGCGCCGCAGGCCGAGGGCACGTGGACGCGCGCGCAGCCGGCCGAGTCGCAGCCGCGCGGCGAATGGTGGCGCGCCTTCAACGACCCGGTGCTCGACAAGCTCGTCGAGCGGGCCGCTGCCAACAACACCAGCATCCAGTCCGCCGCCGCGCGCCTGGCCGAGGCGCGCGCCGTGCTGCGCAGCACCGATGCCGACCGCGCACCGCAGATCGGTTTGGGCGCGGGTGCCAGCCGGCAGGCCGGCCTGGATCGCAACCAGAGCAACAGGCCCTCCACGCTGATCACGGCCGGCGTCGATTTCTCCTACGAGATCGATCTCTTCGGCCGCCTCTCGCGTGCCAGCGACGCGGCGCGGCTCGATGCCGAATCGCGCGAAGGCCTGCTGCAAAGCACGCGCCTGCTGGTCCAGGCCGAGACGGCCCAGACCTACCTCTCGCTGCGCGCGCTCGATGCCGAGCGCGCGCTGGTGCGCGAAACCGTCGGCGCCTACCGCGACACCCTGCGGCTGGTGCAGCGCCGCAACCAGGCCGGCGATCTCGCCGAACTCGACGTGGTGCGTGTCGAAACCGAAGTGGCAGCCACCGAATCCGAAGCGCTGACGCTGGACCGGCGCCGCGCGGAACTGGAGCATGCGCTGGCGGTGCTGACCGGCGAGACGGCGTCGAGCTTCGCGCTGGAGACGCAGGACTGGTCGACCGCCTTGCCCACCATTCCGGCCGGCGTGCCGGCGACGGTGCTGACGCGCCGGCCCGACATCTCGGCCGCGCAGAAGGCCGTGTTCGCTGCACAGTCCCGCGTCGGCGTCGCGCAGACCGCGTGGTTCCCGAGCATTTCGCTCACGGGAGGCGGCGGCTACGCCTCCTCGGACGTCAGCGACCTGTTCAAGTGGTCGGCGCGGTCCTGGGGCATCGGGGCATTGCTTTCGCTGCCCTTGTTCGACGGTGGACGCCGCGAAGCCGGCGTGCAGAGCGCGAACGCACAGCTGGACGGCGCGCTCGCCAACTACCGCGCGCAGGTGCTGGGTGCCTTCAAGGACGTGGAGGACCAGCTCTCGTCGCTGCGCATCCTCGAGCAGCAGTCGAGCGTGCAGGGAAGGGCGGTCGCTTCGGCGAGCCGGGCCACCACGCTGTCCGATTCACGCTACCGCAACGGGCTGGTCAGCCAGCTCGACCTGCTCGATGCGCGCCGCCAGGAACTGCAGAACCGCCGCCAGGCGCTGCAGGTGCGCTCGGCTCAGTACCAGGCCACGGTCGGGTTGGTGCGTGCGCTGGGCGGCAGCTGGGAAACGCCGCAGACCACGGGCGCTGCGACGCCGGAAGCACCGGCGCAAATTGCGACGCGCTGAGTCTAGGAGCCGGCGTCCGGTGCGGACGCCGGCTGCGCATCTGCCAGCCGGCGCAGCGCGGTGGCCCCCAGCGCCAATGCGCTCGAATAGCTTGCTTGCGGCGTCGCGGCCGACTTGAAGTGCCGATAGTGCAGCGCGTCGCCCGTGTCGTTGTCAAAAGCTTCGATCAGCACCCAGAAGAATTTTCCTTTCTCGCGCTCCTCCACCGTGAGCGCCATGTCGCGTATCGCGGGCATCAATCCACTCCCTCATTTGTTGATGGGAGGAGGCTACGGAGCAAACGAGGTGTTTGACGCAGGCACGTCCGAATGCAATGCGCCGAAGCGTGAAAGACTTCGCGAGCGCTCCGAATGGCTCGGGCCGTAGCGGACAATCCACAGATGATTACAAGTGTGGGACGAAGCGGCCAAGCCCGCTGCGTCATGGTCCTCGGCACCACCAGCGGTGCCGGCAAGAGCTGGCTGGCGACCGCGCTGTGCCGCTGGTATGCGCGCCAAGGCCTCGAGGTGGCGCCGTTCAAGGCGCAGAACATGAGCAATAACGCACGTGTGGTCGCCGGCGGCGAGATCGGCAGTGCGCAATATTTCCAGGCACTGGCGGCGCGCGCCGAGCCCGATGTGCGCATGAACCCGCTGCTGCTCAAGCCCGAGCGCGACACGCACAGCCAGGTGGTGCTGATGGGCCGCGTGAGTGCCGAGCTGTCGTTGCTGCCCTGGCGCGGGCGCAGCGAACGCGTCTGGCCGCAGATCGCACACGCGCTCGACGAACTGCGGGCCGAGAACGAGGTGGTGGTGATCGAAGGCGCCGGTTCGCCGGCCGAGATCAACCTGATGGCGAGCGACATCGTCAACCTGCGCGTGGCGCGGCATGCCGATGCGCGCTGCCTGCTGGTGACCGACATCGACCGCGGCGGCGCCTTCGCCCATCTCTACGGCACCTGGGCGCTGATGCCGGAGGCCGACAGGGCCTTGATCAAGGGCTTCGTGCTCAACAAGTTCCGCGGCGATGCGACGCTGCTCGCGCCCGCGCCGCAGCAGCTCGAAGAGCTCACCGGCATACAGACCGTGGCGACCTTGCCGATGTGGTGGCAGCATGGCCTGCCCGAGGAGGACGGCGTTTTTGACGACCGCAGCACGGCCAGCGGCGAAGTCACGCGCACCATCGCCGTCATCGCCTATCCGCGCATCAGCAACCTCGACGAATTCCAGCCGCTGAAGAACATCGCCGGCGTGCGACTGCGCTGGGCGCGCAGCCCGGCCGACGTGGCCGGCGCCGACTGGATCGTGCTGCCCGGCTCCAAGAACACCAGCGGCGACCTGGCCTGGCTGCGGGCGCAGGGCCTGGACCGCGCGGTGGTTGCGCATGCAGGACGTGGCGGCGCGGTGCTCGGCATCTGCGGCGGGCTGCAGATGCTGGGCGAGGCGCTGATCGATCCGCATGGCGTCGACGGCAATGGCCCCGGCCTCGGCTTGCTGCCGCTGGTCACCGTGTTCGCGGCTGACAAGACCGTGCAACCGCGCGAGGCCCGCTTTGCCGAACTGACCGGCCCCTGGGCCGCGCTCTCCGATGTCGCGGTGCGTGGCTACGAAATCCATCATGGCCAAACCGCGCCCCATGCCGCGATGGCTGCCGCCGGCGATCACGCGATGCCAGTGATGCCCGACGAGCTGGCCTGGCAGAACGCCGCGGGCAACGTGCTCGGGCTCTACCTGCACGGCCTGTTCGAAGACCCGGCCGCGCTGCATGCGCTCTTCGGCGCGACCGCGCGCACGCTGGACAGCGTGTTCGACGGACTGGCCGACCACATCGATTCCCACTTTGAAGCGGGCGTGCTGCGCTCCCTGATCGAATGACGCTTGAACTCCCCACCGCCCCGAAACTCGACGACGCCGCGCTTGCTGCGCGACTTCAACATCGGATCGACAACAAGACCAAGCCGCTCGGCGCCTTGGGCCGGCTGGAGGCGCTGGCCTTGCGGCTGGGCCTGATCCTCGGCAGCGAATCGCCGGTGCTCCAGGCGCCGCAGATGCTGGTCTGCGCGGGCGACCACGGCTTGGCGGCGCGCGGCGTGTCGGCCTATCCGAGCGACGTGACCTGGCAGATGGTCGAGAACTTCCTGGCCGGCGGCGCGGCGGTCAGCGTGCTCGCGCGCCAGCACAGCCTGGCGCTGACTGTGGTGGATTGCGGTGTGCGGCATGACTTTGCGCCGCGCGCAGGCTTGTCGATCCGCAAGGTCGCACCGGGCACCGCCGATGCATCGACCGGCCCGGCGATGAGCGCGGCGCAGCGCGACGAGGCGATCGCCAATGGCATCGCGCTCGTGCGCGAGCTGCCGGGCAATGCGCTGCTGCTGGGCGAGATGGGCATCGGCAATACCTCGGCTGCATCGCTGCTGCTGGCGCGGCTCACGGGCCTGGACATCGATGCCTGCACCGGCAGCGGCACGGGCCTCGATGCCGACGGCCTGGCGCGCAAGCGCCGGCTGCTGCGCGAAGTGCTCGCGCTGCATGCCGATGCCGGCACGCCGCTGGCCGCGCTCGCGGCCTTCGGTGGCTTCGAGATCGCCACCCTGGTCGGCGCCGTGCTGCAGGCCGCGCACGAACGGCGCGTGATCGTGGTCGACGGCTTCATCGCGAGCACCGCGGTGCTGGTGGCGCAGGCGCTGCAGCCCCACGTCGTGCAGCGCTGCGTGGCGGCGCATGAATCGGCCGAACCGGGTCATCGGCTGCTCTTGAATTCGATGGGCCTCGACGCGCTGCTGCGCCTGGACCTGCGCCTCGGCGAAGGCTCCGGCGCAGCGCTCGCCTGGCCCTTGCTCGAATCCGCGTGCCGCATCCTGCGCGACATGGCGAGCTTCGAGTCGGCCGGCGTTTCGCAGCAGGACAAGGGATGAACGGCGTGCGCCACTTCCTGCTGGCCTTGCAGTTCTTCACGCGCGTGCCGGTCACCGGGCGGTTGGCCGGGTGGGTGGGCTTCAGCCCGGCGATGCTGCGCGCGAGCGCCGCGCATTTTCCGGGCGTGGGCTGGCTGGTCGGCGCGGTGGGCGCCGGCGTGTTCCTGCTCGCGCAGGCGGGGCTGCCCGGCGTGGCAGGTGCTGCCGTTGCGGCGCTGCTGTCCACGGCTGCGACGGTATGGATGACCGGCGCCTTTCACGAGGACGGCCTTGCCGACGTGGCCGACGGCCTCGGCGGCTCGGCCGATCGCGCGCGAGCCCTGGAGATCATGAAGGACTCGCGCATCGGCGCCTTCGGTGCCATTGCACTGGTGCTGGCGCTGGGCTTGAAGATCGCGCTGCTCGTCGTGCTGGCGGGGCAGGGCGCGATGGCGGTCGCCACCGCGCTGCTCGGCGCGCATGTGCTGTCGCGGCTGGCGCCCCTGTTCCTGATCCGCGGGCTCCCCTATGTCGGCGACCAAGGCGCGAGCAAGGCCAAGCCCCTGGCCGATGCGATCGGCGGCGGGGCCTTGCTGGTGGGCGTGCTGTATGCGTTGCCGGCCATAGCACTGCTGTTGCTCGCATATCCGCCGCTGCAGGGCGTCGCAAGCCTGCTCGCGTGCCTGCTCGGCGCGCTGTACATGGCTGCGCTGCTGCGGCGCCGGCTGCAGGGCTTCACCGGCGACGGCCTCGGCGCGACGCAGCAAGTCTGCGAGCTCGCGATCTACCTGGCGCTCGCCTGGCAGGCATGAAGCTCGGGCTCGTGCGCCACGCGCAGACCGACGCCGCGGCCGGCCTGTGCTATGGCCGCACCGACGTGGCGGTGCCGCCCGAAGCGATGCGCACGCTGGCCGAACGCATTGCACCGCAGCTCGCCGAAGGCATCGACATCGTCTGCTCTCCCTTGCAGCGCTGCGCCGGATTGGCGCAGGCGATTGCCGCGCTTCGACCCGGCCTCGCGCTTCGCACAGATGCGCGCATCGCCGAGATGGACTTCGGTTCGTGGGAAGGCCGCAGCTGGTCGAGCATCGAGCGCGCCGAGTTCGAGGCCTGGACCCGCAGCTTCGCCGATGCGCGCGCGGGCGGCAGCGGCGAAAGCACGCGCGCGTTCATGCAGCGGGTCGGCGAAGCCTTCGACGCCTGGCGCGGCGCCGGCCGCGACGCGCTGTGGATCACGCATGCCGGCGTGATCCGCGCCGTCTGGCTGCTGCGAGAAGGCGTGCGCTGCGCTGAGCGCGCCGACCAGTGGCCCGCGCAGAGCATCGCCTTCGGCGAATACCTGACCGTCGAGCTGCCCTGATCAGGGCGCCGGCGTCTTCGGCTTGTAGTCGCAGTACGGCGCGACCGCGCACTTCCAGCACATCGGCTTGCGCGCCACGCAGACATAGCGTCCGTGCAGGATCAGCCAGTGATGCGCATGCAGCCGGAACTCGGCCGGGACCCGCTTCATGAGCTTCTGTTCGACTTCGAGCGGCGTCTTGCCCGGCGCCAGCCCGGTGCGGTTGCCGACGCGAAAGATGTGCGTGTCCACCGCCATCGTCGGCTCGCCGAAGGCCACGTTGAGCACGACGTTGGCGGTCTTGCGGCCCACGCCCGGCAGCGCCTCCAGCTCGGCACGCGTCTTCGGCACTTCGCCGCCATGCAGGTCGACCAGCATGCGGCAGGCCTCCATCAGGTGCTTGGCCTTGCTGCGGTAGAGGCCGATGGTCTTAATGTAGCCCTCAAGGCCTTCGATGCCGAGGTCGAGGATCGCCTGCGGCGTGTTCGCGACCGGGAACAGCTTGCGCGTCGCCTTGTTGACGCCGACATCGGTGGCCTGCGCCGACAGCAGCACGGCGGCCAGCAGCTCGAAGGGGGTCGCGTATTCGAGTTCGGTTTCGGGCTCGGGGTTGGCTGCCTGCAGGGTGGCGAAGAAGGGCTCGATCTCGTTTTTTTTCATCGTGGCGGGCAGTGTAGGCCGGGGCCGGTGAACTTGCGACAATGGCGGGCGTCACCTCATCCGCAGAAGGTTCTCATGCAATTCGCCACCCGCCTCGACAACGTCGAAACCTCCGCCATCCGCGAACTCTTCAAGCTCCTGGGCAAGCCCGGCATCATCAGCTTCGCGGGCGGTTTTCCCGACAGCGCGATGTTCGACGTCGAGGGCTTGAAGGATGCGAGTGCCAGGGCGCTGGCCGAGGAGCCGGGCGGTGCCTTGCAGTACGGCGCGACCGAGGGCTACGAGCCGATGCGCACGCAGTTGAGCGCCTTCATGAAGGGCAAGGGCGTCGAGGTCGCGCCCGAAGGCCTGATCGTGACCACCGGCAGCCAGCAGGCGCTGGACCTGCTCGGCAAGACCCTGATCTCGCCCGGCGACAAGGTGATCGTCGAAGGCCCGACCTTCCTGGCCACCATCCAGTGCTTCCGCCTCTACGGTGCGCAACTGATCAGCGCACCCATCGATGCCGACGGCGTCGACGTCGACAAGCTCGAGCAGCTGATCGCCGAGCACAAGCCCAAGTTCGTTTACCTGATTCCGACCTTCGGCAACCCGAGCGGCGCGATGCTGAGCCTGGCGCGGCGCAAGAAAGTGCTGGAGCTGGCGGTGAAGTACCAGACGCTGATGGTGGAGGACGACCCGTACGGCGACCTGTACTTCGGCAAGGCGCCGCCGCCTTCGATCATGTCGCTCACCAAGGAAGTGCCGGGCAGCCGCGAACTCGTGGCGCATTGCGGCAGCCTCAGCAAGGTACTGAGCCCGGGCTTGCGCATCGGCTGGATGATCGCGCCGGCGGAGCTGCTCGCGAAGGCCACCATGTGCAAGCAGTTCAGCGATGCGCACACCAGCACCTTCGCGCAGGCGACGGCCGCGCAGTATCTGAAGAGCGGCCGCATGCCGGACACGCTGGCGCACGTGCGCAAGGTCTATGGCGAGCGCGCCCAGGCCATGGGCGCGGCACTGAAACGCGAACTCGGCGACGCGATCGCCTTCGAGCAGCCGGGCGGCGGCCTGTTCTTCTGGGCCCGGCTCACGGGCGCCAACGGCAAGCTGGCCGATGCCAATGTGCTGGCCCAGCGCGCGATCGAGAAGCTGGTGGCCTTCGTGCCGGGCGCGCCGTTCTTTGCCGAGAAGCCCGATGTGGCGACGCTGCGCCTGAGCTTTGCGACTGCCAACGTCGAGAAGATCGAAGAGGGCATCGCGCGCCTCGGCGCCGCGCTCTGAGCCCTCACCGCAGCGCGTCGGCGAGCTTCAGGCCGTAGCGCTGCCCGGCGTCCTCGAGCGAGGGCGCGATCGACGGGTGCAGGCGAACGCCCTGGTCGAGCTGCTCGGCGCGCCGCTGCAGCCCGCGTTCTCCGGGCACGCGCACCCGCCTGGTCGCATCGATCGGTGCATTGCCGCGGCACTGCATGGCCAGATGGTCCATCTGCCGGAGGAACTCCGCCTTGCCGCCGAAGGCCTGCAGATCGTGCAGCGTGAGGTGCACGGTCGCGCCCCAGCCTTCGCGCGCGTCGGCGCGGCCATGGCCTGCGAGGCCGGCGGTCAGCGCCTCCACCAGCAGCGCCAGCCCATAGCCCTTGTGGCCGTGGCTCAGGCCGCCCACCGGCAGCAGCGTGCCGGGCGGCTGGGCGAACAGCACCGCGGGGTCCCTGCTCGGGCGGCCCTGCGCATCGATCAGCCATTCCTCGTCGAACAGCTCGCCGGCCTTGTGCTTGCGGTTGCTCATGCCGTTGGTGGTGATGGAGGCCGAGATGTCGACCATCACGCCGCCTTCGCCGAGAGGAAAGCCCAGCGCCAGCGGATTGGGCGTGAACACCGCCTGCGTGCCGCCGAAGGGCGCGACGCTGGCGGCGTTCGGGTCGGAGCAGGCGAGCACCAGCAGCATGTCTTCCTCGAGCGCGCGCAGCAGGTAGACCGCCAGGCAGGCGATGTGGTGGCTGCGGCGGATCACGAGCGAGGCGGTGCCCAGCTCGCGGGCGCGCGGCACCAGCAGGTCCAGGCCCTGGTGCACCAGCCAGGGGCCGGGCAGGCGCTGGCCGTCCCACAGGACGGCAGCGGGACGGTCTGAAACGACGACCGGTGCGCCATCGCGCGTCATCCTGCCGGCCTCGAGTTCTTTCACATAGCCGGCCAGGAGCGCGAGGCCGTGCGTGTCGTGGCCCAGCAGGTCGCCTTGCACCAGCGTGTCGGCCACCGTATGCGCCATGGCTTCCGCCAGGCCGGCATGCTGCAGCAGTTGCGCGGCGAATCGGGTGAGGGCGGCGGCGTCGTAGCGGATGGATGTGTCGTTCATGGATTTCAGGTGGCTGCGGCGAGTTGCATCCGTTGCCGCTGGCGCCGCCAGGCCATGGCGCCGGAACCAACCCAGACGAAGAGCGTGAAGATCGCCAGGCCGGCGGCGATCGGCCGCTCGACGAAGGGCAGCCAGCTGCCGTCGGACTTGATCATCGAGGTGATGAAGTTTTCTTCGAGCATCTTGCCCAGCAACATGCCGAGGATGGCCGGCGCGACGGGGAAGCCGTTTTCTTCCAGCAGCCAGGCCGCGACGCCGAAGCCCAGCAGGATCCAGAGATCGAAGAGCGCGTTGTTGATCGCGAAGGAACCCACCAGGCAGAACACCAGGATGATCGGCATCAGCACGTTGCGCGGCAGGCGCAGGATGCGCGCCGAGGCCTTGATGCAGGCCCAGCCCAGCGGCAGCATGAGCAGGTTGGCGAGGATGAAGACAATGAACACCGCATAGACGCTGTGCGGGTTGTTCATGAAGATCATCGGCCCGGGGTTCATGTTCTTCATGTAGAGCACGCCGATCACGATGGCCGTGATCGAATCGCCCGGAATGCCGAACACCAGCGCCGGAACCCAGGCGCCGGCGAGGGCGCTGTTGTTCGCGGCGCCGGCCTCGACCAGCCCTTCGGGATGCCCGGTGCCGAACTTCTCGGGCTCCTTCGAGAGCTTCTTGCTCATCGCGAAGGACATCCAGGCCGCGATGTCGGCGCCGGCGCCGGGCAGGATGCCGACGGCCGTGCCCAGCGCGCTGCCGCGCAGGGTCTGCTTGGCGTACTTCCTCATCAGGCCGCCCATGCCGGCGAAGACCGAGCCGATCTGCTTGGTGAAGCTGCCGATGTGGTCCGTGGTCACTGTGAAACGCAGGATCTCGGAGATGGCGAACATGCCGATCATGGCCGGGATCAGGCTCAGGCCGCCCAGCAGGTCCGCACTGCCGAAAGTGAAGCGCGGATGGCCCGCGGGGTTCTCCAGCCCGACGCAGCCCATCAGCAGGCCGAGAAAGAGCGTGATGAGGCCCTTGAGCGGCGTGTCGCTGGTGATGAAGACCGCGCAGGTCAGGCCCAGCACGACGAGCCAGAAATATTCGAAGGAGCTGAACTTGATCGCGACCTCGGCCAGCGCCGGCGCGGCGACGATCAGCACCGCGGTGCCGAACAGGCCGCCGATGCACGAGAACACCAGGCCGATGCCGAGCGCGGTCTCGCCCTGGCCCTTGCGCGTCATCGCGTAGGACTCGTCGGTGTAGGCGGCCGAGGCCGGCGTGCCCGGAATGCGCAGCAGCGCGCCGGGAATGTCGCCCGCGAAGATCGCCATCGCGGTGGCGGTGACGATCGCCGCGATGGCGGGCACCGGCGGCAGGAAGAAGGTGATGGGCACAAGCAGGGCCGTGGCCATGGTGGCGGTGAGCCCCGGCACGGCGCCGACGAACATGCCGAACAGGCCCGACAGCAGCATCACGACCAGCACGGTCGGCGTGGCGACCATCTGTACGGCGAGCAGAACGGAATCCATCAGTCGCCCCTCACCATGCCCAGCGCTGCAGCAGACCCCAGGGCAAGGGCACCTTGAGCAGCTTGTAGAAACAGGCGTGGATGACCAGCGTCGCGACGATGGCCACGGGTATGGCCATGCGCGGCCGCACGCCGCATGCCCACTGCAGCACGAAGAGCACCAGCACGCTGCACAGCACGAAGCCCAGCTTCTCCGACAGCAGGATGTAGAACACCATGCCGGCGATGGCGAGCACGAAGGCCGCCAGATGGCGCGGGGAACGCATGCCCTCGCCGAGCCGAAGCCACGGCTGGTGCGCCCGCAGGCCTTGCCACATCAGCACCGCCGACGACAGCGCAAGGCCGCAGGCGACGAGTCCCGGAAACACGGCCGGGCCGTAGTTCTGGCCGGAGGCGGGCGGAAAGCCCTGGATGTGCCAGAGCACGGCCAGGGCCAGCGCCAGCAGCACGCCGCCGATCAGGCTGTCATGAATGCGCATCGGACCGGGTCGCGTCTAGCGTCTATTTGGCGATGCCCACTGCCTTCATCGCGACGCCGAAGCTGGCGTCCTTCTCGGCCATGAACTTGCCGAATTCGCCCCGGTCGGCGTAGAGCGCGCCGAAGCCGCGCGAGGCGAGGAAGTCCTGGTAGCCCTTGCCGTCGAAGATCTTCTTGAGCGTTCCGGCCAGGCGGTCGGTCATGTCCTTGGGCAGCCCCTTGGGTGCCGCGATGCCGCGCCAGGCGCCAGCGTTCCACATCTTCCCTGAAGCGTCGGTGTAGAGCGGCACCTTGGGAAAGATGCCGTCGGGCTTGGAGCCCA
Organism: Variovorax sp. LjRoot175; assembly: GCF_964253805.1. Taxonomy (NCBI): domain Bacteria; kingdom Pseudomonadati; phylum Pseudomonadota; class Betaproteobacteria; order Burkholderiales; family Comamonadaceae; genus Variovorax; species Variovorax sp. LjRoot175. The sequence continues at coordinate 2,474,799 of NZ_CAXURY020000001.1, forward strand.
GCAGGATCAGCGGCCGCACCTTGTCGGCGTCGATCAGCGAGCGCGCCTCGGGCAGCGAACACGACACCACGTCGACGCCGCCGGCCATCAGATCCTGCAGGCCCGGTGCGGCGCCCTGGCTGGGCACCCAGGCGATCGCATTGCCGGGCAGCTTGTTGTCGACCAGCCATTGCGCCAGGCCCAGATGCCAGATGCCGCCCTGGCCGGTGCCGCTGGCCTTCAGCTTGCCGGGGGCGGCGCGCGCGGCATCGAGCAGTTCCTTGGCGCTCTTGATCGGCGAATCGGTGCGCACGAAGATCGCGTTGGCATCGAAGTTCATCAGCGCGAGCGGCGTGTAGTCGGCGCCCGAGAGCTGGGTCAGGCCCGCGTGATGCATCATGCCGATCTCGACCGTGATGATGCCCAGGGTGTAGCCGTCGGGCGCGGCCGAGGCGATCGCCTGGTGGCCGACCACGCCGCTGCCGCCGGTGCGGTTGACCACGTTGATCGGCTGCTTGAGCTCCTTCTCGAGCTCGGCCGCGATGATGCGGGCCACGGCATCGGTGCCGCCGCCGGCGCCCCAGGGCACGATCAGCGTGATCGGGCGCTCGGGATAGGCCGCGTGGGCGAGCCCGGGAAAGACCACGGCGGCAACGGCTGCACCCATGGCAGCGAGGGACTGGCGGCGCTTCATCTCGTCTCCTTCGTTGTTGGAAGGTCATTCAAGCACCCAAGGCGCCGGCCGCGAAACTGAAGATAACCCTAGGACATCGCAAGCCGCTTTTGCCGTAGGGGGAAACCGGTTTCCGGCAGCGCCTCAGCGCAGCACTTCCAGGAGCCGGTCGAGTCCGCCGTCGTCGATGGCCACCATGGCCTGCTCGCGCACCTTGGGCTTGGCGTGGTAGGCCACGGAAAGGCCGGCCTCGGCCATCATCGGCAGGTCGTTGGCGCCGTCACCGACGGCGATGGTTTCGCCCGGCGAGATGCCGAGCAGGGAAGCGACCTCGAGCAGCGTGCGGCGCTTCTCGGCGCCGTCGCAGATGTCGCCCCACGACTGCATCACCACGCGGCCGGTGAGCCGGCCGTCGGCCTCGTCGAGCAGGTTGGAGCGCGCGAAGTCGAGGCCCAGCCGATCCTTCACGCGGTTGGCGAAGAAGGTGAAGCCGCCCGAGACCAGCAGCACCTTGAGGCCCGCCGCCTTGCAGGCTGCGACCAGCTCGGCCGCGCCGGGGTTGAGCTGCAGGCGCTGGTCGTACACCTGTTGCAGCGCATCGACCGGCACGCCTTGCAGCAGTGCGACGCGGCGACGCAGGCTCTCCTTGAAGTCCTTGATCTCGCCACGCATCGTGGCCTCGGTGATGGCGGCGACCTCGGCCTTCTTGCCCACCGCGTCGGCGATCTCGTCGATGCACTCGATGTTGATCAGCGTCGAGTCCATGTCGAAGGCAATCAGCTTGAAGTCGGCCAGCGCGAGCGGCGGCGTGATGCCGCGCACGAGGAGGCCGGGGGAGATTTCCTTGATGGCGCTCATGCGACTGCCGCTTCCTGTTGTGTTTTAGGTTGTCCGAGGCTGCGCAGCACGTCGCGCACCATCTGAGCACGGTCCTTGGGCTCCTTGAGCTCGCGTTCGATGCGCAGCTTTTCGTTGCCTGCGAGCTTGATGTGCTTGTTCTTCTGGATCAGGGCGATGATGTTCATGGAGTCGATCGGCGGGTCCTTCTTGAAGGTGATGTGGATCACGCCCGGCGCGGCGTCGACCTTGACCACGCCGTAGGGCCGCGCCAGCACGCGCAGCCGATGCACGTCGATCAGCGTCTGCGCCTGCGGCGGCAGTTTGCCGAAGCGGTCGACGATTTCTTCCAGCAGCGTGTCGATCTGGTCGGAGGTCCTCGCGGTCGCGAGCTTCTTGTAGAAGGATAGGCGCAGGTGGACGTCGCCGCAGTAGTCCTCGGGCAGGAGCGCCGGCGCATGCAGGTTGATCTCGGTGATCACCGAGAGCGGCGCGAGCAGGTCGGGCTCCTGGCCGGCCTTGAGCGAGCGAACCGCTTCGGCCAGCATCTCGTTGTAGAGCTGGAAGCCGATCTCCATCATGTTGCCGCTCTGGTTCTCGCCCAGCACTTCGCCGGCACCGCGGATCTCGAGGTCGTGCATCGCGAGATAGAAGCCGGAGCCGAGCTCTTCCATCTGCTGGATGGCGTCGAGGCGCTGCGCCGCCTGCTTGGTGAGGCCCTCGGTGTCGGGCACCATCAGGTAGGCGTACGCCTGGTGATGGCTGCGGCCGACCCGGCCGCGCAGCTGGTGCAGCTGGGCCAGGCCGAACTTGTCGGCGCGGCTCATCACGATGGTGTTGGCGCTCGGCACGTCGATGCCGGTCTCGATGATGGTCGAACACAAGAGCAGGTTGTAGCGCTGGGCCACGAAGTCGCGCATCACGCGCTCCAGTTCGCGCTCGGGCATCTGGCCGTGGGCGACGGCGATGCGCGCCTCGGGCAGGATCTGTTCGAGCTTCTGGCGCCGGTTCTCGATGGTCTCGACCTCGTTGTGCAGGAAGTAGACCTGCCCGCCGCGCTTGAGCTCGCGCAGCACGGCCTCGCGGATCACGCCCGTGCCCTCGTTGCGAACGAAGGTCTTGATCGCGAGCCGCCGCTGCGGCGCGGTGGCGATCACGCTCAAGTCGCGCAGGCCCTCGAGCGCCATGCCCAGCGTGCGTGGGATCGGCGTGGCCGTGAGCGTGAGCACGTCGACCTCGGCGCGCATGGCCTTCATCGCCTCCTTGTGGCGCACGCCGAAGCGGTGTTCCTCGTCGATGATCAAGAGGCCCAGGTTCTTGAACTTGACCGATTGCGAGAGCAGCTTGTGCGTGCCGATCACGATGTCCACGCTGCCGTCGGCCAGGCCCTTGGCGGCCGCATTGATCTCCTTGGTCGAGCGGAAGCGGCTCATCTCGGCCACCTTGACCGGCCACTTGGCGAAGCGGTCCATCAGCGTCTGGTAGTGCTGCTCGGCGAGCAGCGTGGTGGGCGCGAGGAAGGCGACCTGCTTGCCGCCGGTGACCGCGATGAAGGCGGCGCGCAAAGCGACCTCGGTCTTGCCGAAGCCGACGTCGCCGCAGACCAGCCGGTCCATCGGCTGCGGCGAGATCATGTCGTGGATGACCGCATGGATCGCGGCCTTCTGGTCGGCGGTTTCGTCGAAGCCGAAGTCGTTCGCGAACACCTCGTAGTCGGCGGCCGAGAAACGGAAGGCATGGCCTTCGCGCGCCGCACGGCGGGCGTAGATGTTGAGCAGCTCGGCGGCGGAGTCGCGCACCTGCTCGGCGGCCTTGCGCTTGGCCTTTTCCCATTGGCCGGAGCCCAGCTTGTGCAGCGGCGCTTCTTCCGCGCTGACGCCGGTGTAGCGGCTGATCAGGTGCAGCTGCGAGACCGGCACGTAGAGCGTGGCCTTGTCGGCGTACTCCAGGTGCAGCATCTCCTGCAGCAGCGGCTTGCCGTCGGCGTCGGTGCCCTGGCCCAGGTCCATGTGCATCAGGCCGCGGTAGCGCCCGATGCCATGGGCCGAATGCACCACCGGGTCGCCGATCGCGAGCTCGCTCAGGTCCTTGATCAGGGCCTCGACGTCGCTGACCTGCTCCTGCTTCTTGTTGCGGCGACGGGTGGCCGGCGCGGTGGCGAAGAGCTCGGTCTCGGTGACGAAGTCGATGCCCTGTTCGCGCCAGGCGAAGCCGGCGACCAGCGCTCCGGTCGCGATGCCGATCTTCTCGTCGGGCGAGGATTCGAACTCGGCCAGTGAGTCGAAAGCGGGCGGGCTCACGCCGCTGGCGCGCAGGAAGTCGAGCAGACTCTCGCGCCGGCCGTCGCTCTCGGCGATCAGCAGCACGCGGTGCGGCGTCGTGCGGATGTGCTCCTTGAGCTTGACCAGCGGGTCGTCGGCGCCGCGGACGACGGCGAAGGGCGGCAAGTGGTCGAATTCGACATAGTCCGTTCGGGCTGAGCTTGTCGAAGCCGGGGCGAGCCCTTCGACAAGCTCAGGGCGAACGGTGGTGGATCTGATCGCCAGCTGCGCCAGCGGTTTCGCCCGTTGATAGAACTGCTCCGCATTGAGGAACAGCGCCTCCGGTGGCAGCGCCGGCCGTTCCGGATCGCCGCGCACCAGCCGGTAGCGCTCGCCTGTGTCCTGCCAGAAATGCTGAAAGGCGGGTTCGAGTTCGCCGTGCAGCACCACCGTGGTGTCTGCGCCGAGGTAGTCGAACACCGTTGCCGTCTCTTCGAAAAAGAGCGGCAGGTAGTACTCGATGCCAGCAGTGGCGACGCCGTTGCCCATGTCCTTGTAGATGCGGCTGCGCGTCGGGTCGCCCTCGAGCAGTTCGCGCCAACGGCTGCGAAAGCGCGCGCGGGCATCGTCGTCCATCGGGAACTCGCGGCCCGGGAGCAGGCGCACCTCGGGCACCGGGTAGAGGCTGCGCTGGGTGTCGGGGTCGAAGTTGCGGATCGAGTCGATCTCGTCGTCGAACAGGTCGACGCGGAAGGGCATTGGCGAACCCATCGGGAACAGGTCGATCAGCCCGCCGCGCACCGCGTACTCGCCGGGGCTCACGACCTGCGTCACGTGGCTGTAGCCGGCCAGCGTGAGCTGGGCCTTGAGCTTGGACTCCTCGAGCTTTTGCCCGCTCTTGAAATGGAAGGTGTAGCCGGCCAGGAAGGCGGGCGGCGCCAGCCGGTAGAGCGCCGTGGTCGCGGGCACCAGCACCACGTCGGCCTCTTTCTGGCTGATGCGCCAGAGGGTGGCGAGCCGTTCGCTGATCAGGTCCTGGTGCGGCGAGAAGTTGTCGTAGGGCAGCGTCTCCCAGTCCGGGAAGAGGGCGCAGCGCAACTCGGGCGCGAAGAAGGCGATTTCGTCGATCAGGCGCTGCGCGTCGTTTGCGTCGGCGGTGAAGACGGCGGTGGCGCGGCCTGCCGCCTTCTCGCGTTCGGCCAGTTGTGCCAGCAGCAGCGCATCGGCCGACAGCGGGGGGCGCGGCAGCGTGAAGCGCTTGCCTGCGGTGAGTTGGGGGAGGTCCATGAAGTGTTGGAGAAATGCAGAACACCCCGCGCCGGCCGGCGAGGGGTGTGAAGGCCGATTCTAGAATGGCTGCCTTTTTGCCGTTGCAGGTTGCCGGACCCCATGATCGCTTCCCGTCTTTTCGTGTTGATCCCCTGTGCGGGCTCCGGCAGCCGTGCGGGCGGCACGGGCCCGAAGCAGTACCAGCGCATCGCCGGCCGGCCGATGGTGCGCCACACCCTCGATGCCTTCCGCGCGCTTGCGGGGCGCTTTGCGGGCGTTGCGCTGGTGGTGTCGCCCGAAGATCGCGAGGTTTCTGCGGCGCTGCCGCGTTTCCCGGCCGAGGGAGAACATCTGCTGCATGTGGGCGGCGCGACACGCGCCGCCACCGTGCGCAATGGCCTCATGGCCTTGCGCCAGCTCGGCGCCGGCCCGCACGACTGGGTGTTGGTGCACGATGCCGCGCGCTGTCTGGTCACGCCGACGCAGATCGAGGCCCTGATTGCGGCCTGCGAACACGACGCCGTCGGTGGCCTGCTGGCGCACCGCCTGCCGGACACGCTCAAGGTCGCTTCGCCCGAGGGCCGCGTGGCGAGCACCCTGACCCGCGCCGACAAGTGGCTGGCCCAGACGCCGCAGATGTTCCGCATCGGCATGCTGCTCGATGCGCTGGAGCGCGCCGGCGATGCGGTGACCGACGAGGCCGGCGCCATCGAGGCGGTCGGGCTCACGCCGCTCCTCGTGCCGGGCAGCGCGCAGAATTTCAAGCTGACCTATGCCGAGGACTTCGCGCTGGCCGAGGCGCTTCTGCACAGCCGGCGCTCCGTAAAACCATGACTGCTTTCAATGTTCGCGTCGGCGAGGGCTGGGACGTCCACCAGCTGGTGGCAGGCCGCAAGCTGATCCTGGGCGGCGTCGAGGTACCCCACAGCACCGGCCTGCTCGGCCATTCGGATGCCGACGTGCTGCTGCACGCGATCACCGATGCGCTGCTCGGCGCGGCTGGGCTCGGCGACATCGGCCGGCACTTTCCCGACACCGATCCGCAGTTCCGCGGCGCCGATTCCGCCACGCTGCTGGCCGAGGCCGCGCGCCGCGTGCGTGCGGCGGGCTGGCAGATCGGCAACGTCGACAGCACCGTGATCGCGCAGGCGCCCAAGCTCGCGCCGCACATCCCGGCCATGTGCGCGCGCATCGCCGCCGCGCTCGAGATCTCGGTCGACCAGGTCAATGTCAAGGCGAAGACCGCCGAGAAGCTCGGGCCGGTGGGTGAAGGCCGGGCGATGGAAGCGCGCGCCGTCGCGCTGCTTCACCGCTGAGGGTTGTTAGCCGCGGCCGAGGCTTCGGGCTTGACCGCAGCGGCTCGCGGCATGCGGATGTGGGCCGCCGCGGCCGAGGCTTCGGGCTTGACCGCAGCGGCTCGCGGCATGCGGATGTGGGCCGCGAGGCCGCGGCCCGGCGTGCTGGTCAGCGCGAAGGTACCGCCCATGCGCTCGATGTTTTTTGTCACGATCGACAGGCCCAGTCCGGCGCCCGCAGCCGAGGTGCGTGCCACGTCGCCGCGGAAGAAGGGCTTGCTCAGCTGCGACAGCAGGGCGGGCGCGACGCCGGCGCCGTGGTCGCGCACCTTGATGAGCACGGCGTCGTTGTGCGCTTGCGCCTGGATCGCGACATCGGCGACGCCGGTGGACGGTGTCTTGCCGTAGCGCCGCGCGTTCTCGATCAGGTTCGAGATCACGCGCTGGAGCTCGACCTCGTCGGCCATCACGCGCAGGTCGGCCGGCACGTCCACCGTGATGCGGATGTCCTCGTGGTCCTGCACCGCGTAGGTACAGGCATCGATCACGTCGCGCAGCAGCACTGGCTTGAAGTCGACGTGGTCGGGGCGCGCGTAGTCGAGGAACTTGTCGATGATGGCATCGAGCTGCGCGATGTCGGCCGCCATGTGGTCGCGCGCGTCCTCGTCGGTCACGCTCATCTCGGTTTCGAGCCGAAGGCGCGCCAGCGGCGTGCGCAGGTCGTGCGAGATGCCGGCCAGCATCACGGCGCGGTCCTGCTCGATCTTGGCGAGCTGGTCGGCCATGCGGTTGAAGCCGACGTTGACCGCCCGGATTTCGTTGGTGCGCGCGCGTTCGTCGAGCCGGTGCGCCTCGTATTCGCCCTCGCGCACCTGCATCGTGGCTCGCGACAGCTGCTTGAGCGGCAGGTTGATGAGGCGCGTGATCAGCGCCGCGCCGGCCAGCGACAGCATCATCGTCGTGACCAGCCAGACCAGCCAGGTGCGCCCGCCCAGCCGCGTGAAGCGCGTGGGATCGAGCAGCAGCCAGTACATGTCGCTCTCGATGGTGAAGCCGATCCAGAGGCCGGGCTCGTCGTTGACGCGGCTGGCCACCGTCGTGCCTTCGCCGAGCCGGTCGATCAGCTCTTCTGTCACGCGCTGGTCGAGCGCGCCGGTAGTGTAGGGGACGAAACGGTCGTTCGGCTCGCGCGGCAGGATGCGCACGCCTTCCTGGTCGGCCAGGGTCTTGATCAGCGACACGCGCGTGATGGCGTCGGAATACACCAGCGCCGCCCGCGTCAGGTTCACCAGCGAGGCGATCTGGTGCGCGGTCTGGATGGCGCGCGGCTCGTACTCGAGCGCGCGGAAGGTCTGCAGCCAGGCGACCGTGCAGCCGATCAGGAGCAGCACCAGCAGGAAGAAGGTGCGCCAGAAGAGGCTGAGGCCGAGCTGCAGCCTGGGGCGGCGCCTGGACTGGCCAAGGCCCTCCAGCGGGCTCGGCAAGGTGACCTGGGGACCGTCTTCGCCGAAAGGGCTCGGCTGTGTCGTCTTGGGGCCGATGGTGGCGGCCACGAGCGTCAGCGCTTCAGGTCGTGCCGTCCGGCACGAACACGTAGCCGACGCCCCATACCGTCTGGATGTAGCGCGGCGCCGCGGCATCGGATTCGACCAGCTTGCGCAGGCGCGAGATCTGCACGTCCAGGCTGCGGTCGAAGGGTTCGAACTCGCGGCCGCGCGCCAGCTGGGCCAGTTTTTCGCGCGACAGCGGCTGCCGCGGATGCCGCACCAGCGCCTTGAGCATGGCGAACTCGCCGGTGGTCAGCGAGAGTTCCTCGCCGTCCTTCTTGAGCGTGCGCGAGCCGAGGTCGAAGCTGAAGGGGCCGAAATTCACAGTTTCGTTGTCGGTCGAGGGCGCGCCAGGCGCCTCGAGCGGCGGCCGGCGGCGCAGCACCGCATGCACACGTGCCAGCAGTTCGCGCGGATTGAAGGGCTTGCCCAGGTAGTCGTCGGCGCCGACCTCGAGGCCGACGATGCGGTCCACGTCCTCGCCCTTGGCGGTCAGCATGATGATCGGGGTGCGGTCGTTGGCGGCGCGAAGGCGGCGGCAGACCGAGAGGCCGTCCTCGCCGGGCATCATCAGATCGAGCACGATCAGGTCGACCGTGTCGCGCAAAAGTATGCGGTTGAGGGCCTTGCCGTCTTCCGCAACGATGACCTCGAAACCTTCCTGGGTCAGGTAGCGGCGCAGCAGGTCGCGGATGCGGGCGTCGTCGTCGACGATGACGATCTTGTCTGTGCGGGCGGGAGCTTGATTCATTTCTACAACGCTGAATTTGTAACAACGCCAATTCTGAAGCCGTTGAGACCCCATTGAGCCGCTTTTCACAATGCTTTGACACTAAGTTACAAAACTTGCGGGCGCTCGCCTTCCAGATATCTATGCCATGCGCAGCGGTGGCACAGTGACTTTGGTCCCCGACTCAGCATCATGAAATCGACTGTTCTTCCGTTGTCTGTCTTGCTCGCCTGCCTTTCGGTTCCCGCCGCGGCCGAACCCTGGGGATTCCTGCGGGTGAGCGACCTGCGGCGCAACGAGGTGCGTGATGCGGTGGAGGCGCACCGGGCCGCCAAGCGCGAGGAGGTGCGGCGTCAGGAAGCGGCGGCCGGACGCCGCCTGACCGCCGCCGAACTGGCCGAGTTGCGGCAGCAAGTGCGCCAGCAATGGACGCCGCGACAGGAGATCGTCCACTCGGCAGAATCGCAGCCGGCTGAGCGGATGGCGCCCACACCCTCGTCGGCCAGCAGGGTGGCGCCGCGCAGCCAGCGCCCGTGAGCGGAGCCCCTCGGGGGCGCGACGCTTTTCCTCTTTTTCTCCACTCGGGTTTTCTTGCTTTGAACAATAAGAATGTCAGACGGATCGCGGCCTGTGCCGTGTTGATGACGAGCGCCGGCGCCGCCTTGGCCCAGAGCGCGCCCTGGGCGCCGCCGCAGAACGTGCTGCAGCTGTCGGCCACGGGAACGGTCGAAGTGCAGCAGGACCTGCTGAGCATGACGCTCAGCACCACGCGCGATGCGGCTGACGCCGCAACGGTGCAGGCACAGCTGAAGACTGCGCTCGACGCGGCGCTGGCGGAGGCGCGCAAGAATGCGCAACCCGGCCAGCTCGATGTGCGTACCGGCAATTTCAGCCTCGTGCCGCGCTACACGCGCGACGGCAAGATCACCGGCTGGCAGGGCACCACCGAGCTGGTGCTGGAAGGCAAGGACTTTCCGCGCATCACGCAGACCGCGGGTCGCGTCTCCACGCTCACGGTGGGCGGCATCGGTTTCGGCCTGAGCCGCGAGCAGCGCGCCAAGGTGGAGGCCGAGGCGCAAACGATCGCGATCGAGAACTTCAAGCAGAAGGCCGGCGAGCTGGCCAAGGGCTTCGGCTTCGGCGGCTACACCTTGCGCGAAGTGTCGGTCAACGCCAATCAGGGCGGGCCGATCCGGCCGCGCATGATGGCCGTGGAGGCTTCGTCGAAGATGAACTACGACGCGGCGGTGCCGGTCGAGGCCGGCAAGACCAGCGTCGTCGTCAACGTTTCGGGCTCGGTGCAGTTGAAATAGTCGGCCGCCGCCGGGCCGCCCCAAGGCGGCCGAGCCTCCCCCTCGGGGGGGGGGATTTACACGCAGCGAAGCGAAGTAAAAAGCCGGGGGGCTGTGCTACTGCGCGGTCCAGCCGCCGTCGACTTGCCACGCGACACCGCGCACCTGGTCGGCAGCGGGCGAGCAAAGAAATACCGCGAGCCCGCCCAGTTGTTCCACCGTGGTGAACTGCAGCGAAGGCTGCTTTTCGCCCAGCAGATCGTTCTGCGCCTGCGTGACCGAAATGCCTTCGCGCGCAGAACGGTCGTCGATCTGCTTCTGAACCAGCGGCGTCAGCACCCAGCCCGGGCAGATCGCATTGCTCGTGATGCCGGTGGTCGCGGTTTCGAGCGCCACGGCCTTGGTGAGGCCGACGATGCCGTGCTTGGCGGCCACGTATGCGGATTTCTGGGCCGAGGCCACGAGGCCGTGCGCCGAGGCGATGTTGATGATGCGGCCCCAGTTGGCTTCGCGCATGGCGGGCACGGCGAGGCGGGTGGTGTGGAAGGCGCTTGTAAGGTTGATCGCGATCACGGCATCCCAGCGCTCCACCGGGAAGTCCTCGACCTTCGCGACATGCTGGATGCCGGCGTTATTGACGAGGATGTCGACGCGGCCGAACTTTTCAGCCGCGAACTTCATCATCTCTTCGATCTGTGCCGGCTGGCTCATGTCGGCGCCGTGATAGTCGACCCTCACGCCGAGCGCTTCGACCTCGGCCTTGGGCTTGTCGGCATCGCCGAAACCATTGAGCACGATGTTGGCGCCCTGTTGCGCCAGCGCCTTCGCGATACCGAGGCCGATGCCACTGGTGGACCCCGTGACAAGCGCGGTTTTGCCTTTGAGCATGATGGTCAATCTCCGGATGAATTAGGATGCAACGAGACAATTATCTTCATCGCGACTTCTTCTGTTTCATGACCGAGCCTGCTCTCCAATACGCTGCCCGGGAGGGAGCGACCGAGTGAAGCGCGAACAGCCCAATCTCTCGTTGTCCGGCTCCGCGGTGGTCGACTATCCGCTGTCGGCAGCGACGGCCGATCGCACGCCGGTGGTCGAGAACATGCTCGCGCGCGCACGCGCCTTCGCCGAGCCGCTGATCGCCGACGAAACGCTGGACACCGGCGAGAACACGCTCGCGCATGCCGATGCGGTGGCCGCGATCGTCGCGGCCATGGGCGGATCGGAGGCGATGCAGGCGGCCAGCTACCTGGTCTACTCGTGCCAGCACCTGAACCGGCCGCAGGAAGTGATCGCCAAGGTGTTCGGCGACAACTTCGCGGCGCTCGCGGTGGAAACCACCAAGCTCGTGCATGTGCAGAAGCAGGCGCGTTCGGCGACGGCCAGCGCGCACCTGGCGGATGGCGCGGGCACGCAGACGGAGAACGTGCGCAAGATGCTGCTTGCGTTCTCTCGTGATCTGCGGGTCGTGATGCTGCGGCTGGCTTCGCGCCTGCAGACGCTGCGCCACGCGGCTTCAGTCAAGCAGCCCGTGCCGGAAGGCGTGGCGCGCGAATCCCTGCAGGTATTCGCGCCGCTCGCGAACCGGCTCGGCATCTGGCAGGTCAAGTGGGAGATCGAGGACCTGTCCTTCCGTTTTCTCGAGCCCGAGACCTACAAGGTCATCGCGCGGCTGCTCGACGAGAAGCGCGTCGAGCGCGAAGGCTACGTCGAACAGTTGCGTGCGCGCCTCGAACGGGAGCTGGCCGAGGAGGGCGTCAAGGCGACCGTGCAGGGCCGGCCGAAGAACATCTACAGCATCGTGAAGAAGATGCGCGGCAAGTCGCTCGACTTCGCGCAGGTCTTCGACATCATGGCGCTGCGCGTGGTGGTGGCGGACGTCAAGGATTGCTATGCGGCGCTGGCCTGGGTGCATTCGCACTTCCAGCCGATCGACGAGGAGTTCGACGACTACATCGCGCGGCCCAAGCCCAACGGCTACCAGTCGCTGCACACGGTGGTGCGCGAAGTGGTCGACGGCCAGGCCGGCAAGCCGATCGAGATCCAGATCCGCACCGAGGAGATGCACGACCACGCCGAGCACGGCGTGGCTGCGCACTGGGCCTACAAGGAAGCGGGCCACAAGGGCTATGCCGGCGTCTGGGCGAGCGGCGAGTACGACGCCAAGATCGCGGTGCTGCGCCAACTGCTGGCCTGGGAGCGCGACCTGTCCGGTGGCTCGCAGGGGCAGGGCCTGTTCGACGACCGCATCTACGTGCTGACGCCCGACGCGGCGATCGTCGAATTGCCACAGGGCGCGACAGCGGTCGACTTCGCCTACACGGTGCACACGAGCCTGGGCCACCGCTGCCGCGGCGCGCGCGTCGACGGCGCGATGGTGCCGCTCAACACGCCGCTGCAGAACGGGCAGACGGTGGAGATCATCGCGGCCAAGGAAGGCGGCCCCTCGCGCGACTGGCTCAATGCGGAGCTGGGCTACCTCGCGAGCCATCGCGCACGCGCAAAGGTGCGGGCCTGGTTCAACGCGCAGATCACGCACGAGACGGTGGCGCGCGGCCGCGAGGCGGTCGAGAAGGTGCTGCAGCGCGAAGGCAAGACCGCGCTGAAGCTCGACGACCTCGCTTCGCAGCTGGGCTTCAAGTCGGCCGACAACCTGTTCGAAGTGGTGGGCAAGGACGAGTTCTCGCTGCGCAACATCGAGATGCTGCTGCGTCCTCCGGAGCCCGCGCCCGGTCCGGACGACGGCGTGATCATCAAGAAGGCACGCGCCGGTGGCAACGCGGGCAAGGGCGGCGTGCTGGTGGTCGGCGTCTCCTCGCTGATGACGCAGCTTGCCAAGTGCTGCAAGCCGGCGCCGCCCGATGCGATCCGCGGCTTCGTGACCCGAGGCCACGGCGTCAGCATCCACCGTGCGGACTGCAGCAGCTTCCGCATGATGGCCATGCGCGATGCCGAGCGCGTGATCGACGTCGAGTGGGGCGAGCAGAAGGCCGATGCGGGCTCGGTCTACGCGGTCGACGTGGCGGTCGAAGCCGCTGATCGCCAGGGCTTGCTGCGCGATATTTCCGATGTGTTCGCGCGCGAGAAGATGAACGTGATCGGCGTGCAGACCCAGTCCGTCAAGGGCACCGCATGGATGACTTTCACGATCGAGATCGCCGATGCCGCGCGGCTCGCACAGGTGCTCAACGTGGTGGCCGCGGTGGCCGGTGTGCGTTCTGCCCGTCGTCGCTGAAAAAGCGGCCTCGCGGCCTGCTACAATCTCGGCTTCTCGGACACATCCTTAGGCGCGTAGCTCAGCTGGTTAGAGCACCACCTTGACATGGTGGGGGTCGTTGGTTCGAGTCCAATCGCGCCTACCAATTTTTTCCTGATCGCAGCATCCGCTCAACCAACGGTTGCCTGCGCTTTCAGGTCTCGCATCCCCCGGTTTCCTGCGTCCTCAACACAAGGCCTACTGCCTTCGTCGACTGGCGGATACGCCGTCAGTTGTGGTAACTTGGCCGTCCGCCATCTCCAAAGCACTTGACTCAGGGAACCGATGAACACGCCAGCGGCTGAGAGCGACCCGGCACTCGAGGAGCTTCGTCTCGCCGCCCTGTTGCGGCAGGCTCCGCTCGAATTCGCACGCGTGGTCTACGGACTCAATGATCGCGCCAACGGCCGGGCCGGCACCATGGCTGCGGAAGACGTTGCGCGCACGGTGCGGCAGGGCGCTCCGGTCACGCGGGAGCGTGCCGAACAGCGGGCCCGAGGCTATCTGCCGCTGGCCGGCCAGGAGCATTGCCCGCGTTGCTGGGTTTTCAACGGCGTCAAGAGCCCCTTGCACTTTCGCGAAAGTAACGAAGAGCGCCCCGAATCGGCCGTCTGCAAGGTGTGCGGCGCGGAATACACCACTTCGCTGGACTGACGCTCCCGTCAGGGTAAACCTTGGCGCGGTGCAGCAAAACCGCTCCCTAGAATTTGTTCGCGCGCCCCTGGCGTGAAAACTTGAAGGAGTCCGTAGTGCAGAGCAAGAAATCCGCCGGTGCCAAACCGGTACAGCGGGTGATCAAGAAGTATCCGAACCGAAGGCTCTACGACACGGAAACCTCCACCTACATCACGCTCGCCGAAGTCAAGCAACTGGTGATGGACAAGGCGCCCTTCGTGGTGCGCGACGCCAAGAGCGGCGACGACCTCACGCGCAGCATCCTCTTGCAGATCATTCTCGAAGAAGAGGCCGGCGGCGCGCCGATGTTCACCGAACAGGTGCTGGCCACCATCATCCGCTTCTACGGCCAGGCCATGCAGAGCTACATGGGTCCCTATCTCGAGAAGAACATCCAGGCCATGACGGAGGTGCAGGCGCAATTGGCCGAAAAGGCGCAGAACCTGACGCCCGAGATGTGGGCCCGGTTCATGACCATGCAGTCCCCGATGCTGCAGGGCCTGATGGGCAGTTACGTCGAACAATCGAAGCACGTGTTCCTGCAGATACAGGACCAGATGCAGAAGAACACGGAGCAGGTTCTGGGCGCCTTTGGCATCAAGCGGCCCTAGATCGGGCGCGGAGCCTGATAGCTGGGACAATAGGGGGATATGAGCGAAGTTGCCTCCCCTGAACGAATTGCCGCGCCGGCCGCCCCCAAAGTCGGCTTCGTGAGCCTCGGCTGCCCCAAGGCGCTGACCGATTCCGAACTGATCCTCACCCAACTGAGCGCCGAGGGCTATCAGACCTCCAAGACTTTCGAGGGCGCCGACCTCGTGATCGTCAACACCTGCGGCTTCATCGACGACGCGGTCAAGGAGAGCCTCGACACCATCGGCGAGGCGCTGGCCGGCAACGGCCGCGTGATCGTGACGGGATGCCTGGGCGCCAAGACGGGCGAGGAGGGCGGCAACCTGGTGCGCCAGATGCATCCCAGTGTGCTGGCCGTCACCGGCCCGCATGCGACGCAGGAGGTGATGGATGCGGTGCACGCGAATCTGCCGAAGCCGCACGACCCCTTTGTCGACTTGGTGCCGCAGGCCTTTGGCATCGCAGGGCTGAAGCTGACGCCGAGGCACTATGCATACCTGAAGATCAGCGAGGGCTGCAATCACCGCTGTACCTTCTGCATCATTCCCTCGATGCGCGGCGATCTCGTCTCGCGGCCGGTCGGCGACGTGTTGGGCGAAGCCAAGGCGTTGTTCGAAGGCGGCGTCAAGGAACTGCTGGTGATCAGCCAGGACACCTCGGCCTATGGCGTGGACGTGAAGTACCGTACCGGCTTCTGGGACGGCAAGCCGGTCAAGACGCGCATGCTCGAACTGGTGCGTACCTTGGGCGAAATCGCCGAGCCCTATGGCGCCTGGGTGCGGCTGCACTATGTGTATCCGTATCCCGGCGTCGACGAAGTCATCCCGCTGATGGCGAGCGGCCAGGTGCTGCCCTACCTCGACGTGCCGCTGCAGCACAGCCATCCCGACGTGCTCAAGCGCATGAAGCGGCCTGCGAGCGGCGAGAAGAACCTGGAGCGCATCGCGCGCTGGCGCGAGGTGTGTCCCGAGCTCGTGATCCGCAGCACCTTCATCGCGGGCTTTCCCGGCGAGACGGAAAAGGAGTTCGAGCACCTGCTCGCCTTCATCCGCGAGGCGGAGATCGACCGCGCCGGCTGCTTTGCCTACAGCCCGGTGCAGGGCGCAGCCGCCAACGAGATTCCGGGCATGCTGCCCGAGGCCGAGCGCGAGGCACGGCGTGCACGCTTCATGGAAGTGGCCGAAGCGGTGTCGATCGCGAAGCTGCAAAGGCGCATCGGCGCGACGATGCAGGTGCTGGTGGATTCGGCGCCCGGCATGGGGCGCAAAGGTGGCGTGGGTCGGAGCTACGCCGACGCGCCCGAGATCGACGGCATCGTGCGGCTGCTGCCGCCCGAGAAGATCAGCAAGACCTTGAAGGTCGGCGAATTCACCCGGGCCCGCATCGTCGGCGCCGAGGGCCACGACCTGATCGCGCTGCCTGTCTAATAGATGCCGCAGACGGACAAGAAAAAAGCCACCGGAAACCGGTGGCTTGAATCGAGGAACCCCGAGAGGGATTATCTAAACTTGGTGCCCAGAAGAGGACTCGAACCTCCACGATGTTACTCGCTAGTACCTGAAACTAGTGCGTCTACCAATTCCGCCATCTGGGCCCACATGCTGCTTGGGAACTAGTCCTTCGCAACAGGTTTTGAATTTCAGGAAAGAGAGAGATCATATCAAAAATTTAAGCCACCCCAGCGGACTGCTGGACGAGGTTGAAGGCACGGTGCAAGGCCATCGCGATGGCCACGGTTTTGTGCAGCGCGACGACGGCGAAGCCGACATCTATCTGCCCCCCAACGAGATGCGCGCGGTGCTGCACAAGGACCGCGTCAAGGCGCGCGTCGTGCGCCAGGACCGCCGCGGTCGTCCCGAGGGGCGCGTGGTCGAGATCATCGAGCGGCCCGAGCAGCCGATCATCGGGCGCCTACTGCATGAAGGCGGCATCTGGCTCGTCGCGCCGGAAGACAAGCGCTACGGCCAGGACGTTCTGATTCCCAAGGGCGCCACCGGCACGGCCAAGGTCGGCCAGGTGGTTGTCGTGCAACTGACCGAGCCGCCGGCGTTGTTCGGCCAACCCGTCGGCCGCGTGAAGGAAGTGCTGGGCGAGATCGACGACCCCGGCATGGAGATCGAGATCGCGGTGCGCAAGTACGGCGTGCCGCACGAGTTTTCTGAAGCCTGCCTGGCCGAAGCCAAGGCGTTGCCCGACAAGGTGCGAGCGGCCGACAAGAAGGGCCGCATCGACCTGACCGACGTGCCCCTGGTCACCATCGACGGCGAGGATGCGCGCGACTTCGACGATGCGGTGTACTGCGAGCCGGCCAAGGTGGGCCGCGGCAAGGGCTGGCGCCTGCTGGTCGCGATCGCCGATGTCAGTTCCTATGTGCAGACCGGCTCCGCGATCGACATCGATGCCTACGACCGCGCCACCAGCGTCTACTTCCCGCGCCGCGTGATCCCGATGCTGCCCGAGAAGCTGTCGAACGGGCTGTGCTCGCTCAACCCCGAGGTCGAGCGCCTGTGCATGGTCTGCGACATGCTGGTCGCGGCCGACGGCGAGATCTACGCCTATCAGTTCTACCCGGCGGTGATGTGGAGCCATGCGCGCTTCACCTACACCGAGGTGGCCGCCATCCTCGGCAACACGCGCGGCCCGGAAGCGGCGAAGCGCAAGGATCGCGTGAAGGACTTGCTGAACCTGCACGACGTCTATCGCGCGCTGCTCAACCAGCGTTCGAAGCGCGGCGCGGTCGACTTCGAGACCACCGAGACGCAGATCATTTGCGACGATGCCGGCCGCATCGAGAAGATCGTGCCGCGCACGCGCAACGAAGCGCACCGCCTGATCGAGGAGGCCATGCTGGCCGCCAATGTCTGCAGCGCGGACTTCATCGCCGAAGGCAAGCATCCGGGCCTGTACCGCGTGCACGAAGGACCCACCCCCGAGAAGAAGGAGATCCTGCGCGGCTACCTGAAGGCGATGGGCGTCGGGCTTTCGATCACGGACGATCCGAAGCCCGGCGAGTTCCAGGCCATCGCCGAGGCGACGAAGGAGCGTCCTGACGCGCAGCAGATCCACACCATGCTGCTGCGTTCGATGCAGCAGGCCATCTACACGCCAATCAACAGCGGCCATTTCGGTTTGGCCTACGAGGCCTACACGCACTTCACGAGCCCGATCCGGCGTTATCCCGATCTGCTGGTGCATCGCGTGATCAAGGCCATCCTCGGCAAGACCAAGTACCAGCTGCCGATGCTGCCGACGCCGGGCGAGGCGCATGCCAAGCTCGCCAAGCGGCTGGCGTTGCGCGTGAAGGCGCCCACGGCCAAACCGCAGAAGGCCACTGTGGCGCCCAGCAAGGAGGTGTTGGCGTGGGAAGCTGCGGGCCTGCACTGCAGCGCCAACGAGCGGCGCGCCGACGAAGCCAGCCGCGACGTGGAAGCCTGGCTCAAGTGCAAGTACATGCGCGAACACCTCGGCGAGGAATACGGCGGCGTGGTCACGGCGGCCACCACCTTCGGCATCTTCGTCACGCTCGACGCAATGTACGTCGAAGGCCTGGTTCACATCACCGAACTCGGCGGCGAATACTTCAAGTTCGACGAGCAGAGGCAGGAATTGCGCGGCGAGCGCACGGGCATCCGCTATGCGATCGGCACGCGGGTGCGGGTGCAGGTGAGCCGCGTCGATCTCGACGGCCGCAAGATCGATTTCCGCCTGGTGCGCGAAGGCGAGGAGTTGGGCACGCGTGCCATGAAGGACAAGGGCGTCGCCACCGGCGGCGTGCCGGCCAAGGCATCGGCCAAGCGCAGTGCGCGCAGCAAGAAGCCCGAGGCCGCCGTCGAACGCGGCGACCGGGTCGCTGCAGCCGCGCCGCAATCGGCCATGCAGGCCTTCCGGTCGGCCGTCAAGAAGGCGGCCAACAAGATGAAAGGGCGCAAGCCGCGCCGCTGAAGGAGAAACGAAGATGAGCACAGAGAAGAAGAACCGCATCGCGGTCGTCACGGGCGCAGGCACCGGCATCGGCCGCGCCGCCGCACTCGCGTTGCTGGCCGACGGCTGGAGCGTGGTGCTGGCCGGCCGCCGGCTCGAGCCGCTTGAGGATGTGGCCGATGCTTCTGGCGCCGGCGCGCGCGCGTTCCCGGTGCCCACCGACGTGGCCAATCCGGAGTCGGTGCAGGCCTTGTTCGCTGCCGCGGTGGAGCGCTTCGGCCGCGTCGACCTGCTGTTCAACAACGCGGGCGTCGGCAATCCGCCCGGCCCCTTCGAGGACTGGACGCCGGAGCAGTGGCGAGGCGTGGTCGACATCAACCTGAACGGGATGTTCTATTGCATCCAGCAGGCCTTCCGCACGATGAAGGCGCAGACGCCGCGGGGCGGCCGCATCATCAACAACGGCTCGATCTCCGCCACCTCGCCGCGGCCCAACTCGATCGCCTATACCGCGACCAAGCACGCGGTGGAAGGCCTCACCAAGACGGCATCGCTCGACGGGCGCAAGCACGACATTGCGGTCGGACAGATCGATGTCGGCAATGCGCTGACCGAGCTGGCCGCGCGCATGGCCAAGGGCGTTCCGCAGGCCAACGGCGAGATCGCGATCGAGCCGGTGATGGACGTGTCCATCGTCGGCCAGTCGGTGCTCTACATGGCGAACCTGCCCTTGGAGGCCAACGTGCTGTTCCACACGGTGATGGCTACCAAGATGCCTTTCGTGGGGCGCGGATAGACGCGCTCAACCGCGCGCCAGTGCGCTGGCGGTGAGGGGGCTTTCGGCAGGCCATCGATCGGCGATGTGGCCGTGCCGCCATACCGCCTCGCAGGCCGCAGCCATCGCCGGCCGACCTGCAGCCAGCGCGGCGCCGATCATGCCGGCCAGCACGTCGCCCGTGCCCGCGGTGGCGAGCCGGGCATTGCCGGTGGTGTTGATCACGGGCGTGATGCCCGCTGCGGCCACGATGGTGCCCGAGCCCTTGAGGACGACCGTCGCGCCGAAGCGCTCCACGAGCCGATGCGCTGCACGCAGTCGGTCGCCTTGCACCTCGATCGCGTTCACATTCAACAGTCGCGCGGCCTCCAGGGGATGCGGCGTGAGCACCGTCGCACGGGCTGCCTGCGTGCGTGCAACGAGCAGGGTCTGCAAGGCGTCTTCGACTGCGATGGCATTGAGCGCGTCGGCATCGAGCACCAGCGCATGGGCCGTCTCCATCACTCGCGCTAGAAGATCGCGTACCGCCGAGCCGCCGCCGCAGCCGCAAACGACCGTCATGGCGCTCAGATCCAGCGCTTCAGGACGCCGGAACATCAGCTCGGGCTGCACGGCGTCGAGCATGGCGAGCTGGGTGTCGAGTGGGGCGACGAACACGCGTCCGGCGCCGGCGTTCAAGGCTGCGGAAGCCGCCAGCAGTGCGGCACCGGCCATGCCGGGCGCGCCGCCGATCACCGCCACGTCGCCGTAGCTTCCCTTGTGTGAAGCGTGCCGTCGCGGCTGTTCGGGCGGCGCGCCGGCCAAGCGGGCGGTGGCGCGCTCGGCAGCCGGCGCGATGCCCAGGTCGTCGAACCACACATCGCCGGCTGCATCGCGACCCTGGGCCGTGAAGGGGCCTGGCTTGAGCGTCAGCAGGCTCAGGCAGGCGCGCCGGACGGCAGTGGAAGGCACGGGGAAATCCATCGACAGCATGCCGGTGTCTGCATTCAGGCCAGAGGGCGTATCGACGCTGAGCACGGCCGCGGGGCCGGTGTGCATGCGCCGCAGCCAGTCGGCCATCAAGCCTTTGGGCGGGCGCGCGGCCCCGATCCCCAGCAGCGCATCGATGGCGAGCTCGGCGTGCTGCGGCGGCGCATCCGCGAAGCGCACGCCGGCATCGCGCGCACGTTGCAGCGAAGCGCGCGCGTCGCCCGGCAGCCGGCTGTCGTCGCCGATCCGTGTAACGACCGCCGTGAAGCCGCGTTGCTGCAGCTGCGCTGCCGCTTCGAAGCCATCGCCGCCGTTGTTGCCAGGCCCGCAGGCGACCCAGATCGTGCGCGCGTGGGGCGCCATCGCCATGGCCAGGCGTGCGACCGCCAACCCCGCGCGCTGCATCAGCGTGTGCGGCGGCAGCACAGCCGCGGCCGCTTGTTCGATCCGGCGCGAGGCGGCGACGTCGAACAGGTCGGCGGTGGTGGCGGCGGTAATGCGCTGCATGGCCGTGGACGCTTCGCCTTCAGTGTTGCAGCAGGCGTTCGATTCCCAAGCCTTCGAGGTCGACACCAGCGTCCCGGCCGCCCATCATGTCCGCCAGAACGCGCGCGCTGCCGCACGACAAGGCCCAGCCGCTCGAACCATGGCCGAGATTGAGCCACACGCCGGGTATACCGCTCGGGCCGATGATGGGCGGACCGTCCGGCAGCATCGGCCGTGCCCCTTTCCATTGCTGGACGCCGGCCTGCAGGGTGACGGCACCCGGAAACCAGTCCTGCAGCACCTTGTAGAGCGTCTGCAGTGCGGTGGGGTGCATCGCGTCGAGCGAACCGCCGAGTTCGGCGCTTCCGGCCACCCGCACGCGCAGGCCGAGGCGGGAGATCGCCACCTTGTAGCGCTCGTCCATCACGGCGCTGCGCGGAGCGTTGAGCGGTTCGCGGATGTTGGCGCTGATCGAATGGCCGTAGACCGGCGCGAGCGGAATGCGCAGGCCTAGCGGCCGCAGCAGGTTGGCCGAAGCCACGCCGGCGCACACCACGACCGCGTCGAAGCGATGGCCCTCCGAGCCGCTCGCCAGCGAGAGTTCGGTCGGCGCCGCGCGCTTCAGCGGCGCGAGGTCGCAGTTGAAATGAAACTGGGCGCCCAGCGCCTCGGCCTCCCACTTGAGCAGCAGTGCGAACTGCCGGCAATTGGCGACCTCGTCCTCGGGCAGGTGAATGGCGCCGGCGAGCGGGGTGTCGGCGCTGAGCGCGGGCTCGATCTTGCGGGCCTCGTCCGCATCCACCTCGCGGAAGCTGCTGCCCGCCGCGCGCAGCACCTCCAGGCCGGCCTGCACGAGCTTCTTCTCGCGCTTGGAACGCAGCAGCACCAGGTAGCCGTCGGCGCGCTCGTAGCTGAGCTCGCGGGCCTCGGTGATCTCGTGCAGCCGCGTGCGACTGTAGAAGGCCAGGCGCTGCATGCGCGCGCGGTTGCTCAAGTAGGTTTCGAGCTTGCAGGCGCGCTGCCAGTGCGCCATCCAGGACAGGTCGCGCCGCGACAGCGGCCAGCGCAGCTTGATGGCGCCGTGCGTGGAGAGCAGCGAGCGAAGCACCTTGCCGCGCATGCCCGGGCCGGCCCAGGGCGTGACATAGCCGGGTGCGACTACGCCGGCATTGGCAAAACTGGATTCCTCCGCGGCGGCGCCGCGGCGCTCGAACACGACCACTTCGTGCCCGTCCGACGCCAGCTCCCAGGCTGTGGTGACGCCAATGATTCCGGCGCCCACGATCGCGATTTTCATTCGATTCTTTGCGGTGAAGTATGTGCCGGTGCCTGCCTGCGAGGCGCGCGGCCGCTAGTGCTGCTGTTGTAACTCGCGTTCGGTCTGCAACGCGATCGCGAGCAGCGCGTCGTCGTGTAGGGCGCCATGCCAAAGCATGAGGCCGACGGGCAGTTCGCCCTCGACGTGGCAAGGCAGCGAGATCGCGCAGCCGTCGAGCATGTTGACGACCGACGGGTTGCGCAGCAGCAGCGCGTTGATGCGGAAAAAGGCCTCGTCGCGTTCTTCGCCGGGCGCCACGCTGGCGATGGCCGGCGCGGTGATCGGCACGGTGGGCGAGAGCAGTGCGTCGAAGGGCGCGAGCGCCCGTTCCATGCGGGCGATCCAGTCCCGGCGCGCGTGGACCAGGTCGATGTACTCGTGCGCCTTCATGGTCGCGCCCTTGAGGATGCGCTGCGCCACCCGAGGGTCGTAGCCGGCGCCGCTGCGCTCCAGCAGCAGGCGGTGCCAGGCATAGGCTTCGGCCGCAGAGAAGCCGCCGGTGGCATTGATCGAGCGCAGATCGGCCAGTTCGGGCAGCGCGATCTCGTCGATGCGGGCGCCGGCTGCGCGCAGCGTCCGCAGCGTCCGTTCGAAGGCGCTTGCCACCGCGGGCTCGATCTCGTCGAAGAAGAGATCCTTGACCACCGCCAGCCGGTAGGCGGACAGCGGTGCCGCGCCGGCGGTGACGCGCCGGGCAGCGAGGATCTCATGCGCGGTGATCGCGTCTCGCACCGAGCGCGTCATGGCGCAGACGGTGTCGAGCGTGGTCGACAGCGGCAGGGCGCCGTCTGCTGGCACCAGCCGCGCCGTGTTCTTGAAGCCGACGATGCCGTTGAGCGCGGCCGGGATGCGGATCGAGCCGCCGGTGTCGGAGCCCAGCCCGATGAAGACCGCGCCGCTCGCCACCGAAACCGCCGCTCCCGAGGACGAGCCGCCTGGAATACGCGGCGTGGCGGCATCGCTCGCGTTGGCGGGCGTGCCATGGTGCGGATTGATGCCCACGCCCGAGAAGGCGAACTCGGTCATGTTGGTTCGCCCGACGAGTGCGCCGCTGGCGGCGCGCAGGCGCGCGACCGCGGGGGCATCCGCCTTGGCTGCCACCGCATGGGACAGCACGATCGAGCCGGCCGGCGTCGGCTGGCCAGCCAGGTCGAACAAGTCCTTGACGGAAAAGGCCAGGCCGGCCAGGCGTTGCTGCGGGCTCGCGGACGCGGCGGCGTGGCGCGCCTCGTCGAACAGGGTGCGCGTGAAAACGTGCCGGCAGCCCGGAGACTGGGCCTGCGCAATCGAATGCTCCATTTCGGTGCGCGCATCGGAAGCGCCCGCCAGCAGGGCGAGGCGGGTGGCGTGCAGGTCAGGGCGCATGGGTGAGGGTGGCTATAGAGAGAGGGCGATGGGGAGGTGCGTGCTATACTCTTTGGGTTTCGCCATGGGCATTTTCCCGAGGCGAGATGTATCCGCAAACCAGCCCATTCAAGGTGTTGTGAGCCTCTTTCGGAGGAGCGCAAAACGGGCTGGATTTTAGACCCAACCTTTGGAGTTATTTCTATGTCGACGACCATGCGCGAAATGCTGGAAGCCGGTGTCCATTTCGGTCACCAAACGCGCTTCTGGAACCCCAAGATGGCCCCGTACATCTTCGGCCATCGCAACAAGATTCACATCATCAACCTGGAAAAGTCGCTTCCGATGTTCCAGGAAGCGATGAAGTACGCCAAACAGCTCACCGCCAACCGCGGCACCATCCTGATGGTCGGCACCAAGCGCCAGGCCCGCGAGATCGTGGCGGCCGAAGCGCGCCGCGCCGGCGTGCCCTTTGTCGACACCCGCTGGCTCGGCGGCATGCTGACCAACTTCAAGACCGTCAAGACCTCGATCAAGCGCCTGAAGGACATGAAGGCCCAGCAGGAAGCCGGCCTCGACAGCCTGAGCAAGAAAGAACAGCTCACCTTCACCCGCGAGATCGAGAAGCTCGAGAAGGACATCGGCGGCATCCAGGACATGGCTGCGCTCCCCGACGCCATCTTCGTGATCGACGTGGGCTTCCACAAGATCGCCGTGGCCGAAGCCAAGAAGCTCGGCATCCCGCTGATCGGCGTGGTCGATTCCAACCACTCGCCTGAAGGCATCGACTACGTGATCCCGGGCAATGACGACTCGTCCAAGGCCGTCACGCTGTACGCCCGCGGCATCGCCGACGCGATCATCGAAGGCCGCGCCAGCGCGGTCAGCGACGTGGTGAAGGCCGTGGCCGAAGGCAGCGGCGATGAATTCGTCGAAGTCGAAGAGGGTGCTTCCGCCTGATCGGCGCTCGCCCGAGCCTGAAGAAGGGGCTTTGTTGCCCCTTTTTTTTAACTTGATTTTCGCGGCGCCCGGTGCGGGCCGCCGCAACTGACAAACCGAACGGAGAAACGACATGGCAACAATCACCGCAAGCATGGTCGGCGAACTGCGCGCAAAGACCGACGCCCCGATGATGGAGTGCAAGAAGGCGCTGACCGAGGCCGACGGCAACATGGATAAGGCCGAAGAGCTGCTGCGCATCAAGCTCGGCAACAAGGCCGGCAAGGCCTCAGGCCGCATCACCGCCGAAGGCGTGGTCACGGCTTTCGTCGAAGGCGACGCCGGCGCCATGATCGAGATCAACTGCGAAACCGACTTCGTCACCAAGAACGACAGCTTCCTGGCCATGGCCAATGCCGCGGCGATGCTGGTCGCCAAGCACAACCCGGCCGACCTGGCTGCGCTGGGTGCGCTGCCCTACGAGCAGGACGGCTTCGGCCCGACGCTGGAAGACGTGCGCAAGGGCCTGGTCGGCAAGATCGGCGAGAACATGAGCTTCCGCCGCTTCAAGCGCTTCGCCGGCAACGGCAAGCTGGCCTCGTACCTGCACGGCACGCGCATCGGCGTGATGGTCGAGTTCGAGGGCGACGACACCTCGGCCAAGGACGTTGCGATGCACATCGCCGCGATGAAGCCGGTGGCCATCTCCAGCGCCGACGTGCCGGCCGATCTGATCGAGAAAGAGCGTGCGGTCGCCGCCGGCAAGGCCGAGGAAGACCGCAAGGCCGCCGAAGCCGAAGGCAAGAAGCCGCAGCCGGCCGACATCGTGACCAAGCGCATCGAAGGCGGGGTTCAGAAGTACCTGAAGGAAGTCTCGCTGCACAACCAGGCTTTCGTGAAGAACGACAAGCAGACCGTGGAGCAGATGCTCAAGGCGGCGAACACCTCGATCAAGGGCTTCACGCTCTATGTGGTCGGCGAAGGCATCGAGAAGAAGGTCGACGACTTCGCGGCCGAAGTGGCGGCGCAGGTCGCTGCGGCCAAAGCGGCAGCCTGAGTGCCGCCCCCAGGCGACGGCGCGCACCGCGCGCTGCCGCTTTTTCGCAATCACGTTTTACACTCGCCCCGCCAACTCCAAAGGAACCCACCCATGTCCGACGCCCGACCAGCCCACAAGCGAATCTTGTTGAAGCTGTCGGGCGAGGCATTGATGGGTGACGACGCCTTCGGCATCAACCGGGCGACCATCGTGCGCATGGTCGGCGAAGTGGCCGAGGTGGTGAACATGGGCGTCGAGGTTGCCGTCGTGATCGGCGGCGGCAACATCTTCCGCGGCGTCGCCGGCGGCTCGGTGGGCATGGATCGCGCCACGGCCGACTACATGGGCATGCTGGCGACCGTCATGAACGCGCTGGCGCTGGCCGACGCGATGAACAAGCAGGGCTTGATCGCCCGCGTGATGTCGGCCATCGCGATCGAGCAGGTCGTGGAGCCCTACGTTCGCCCCAAGGCGCTGCAGTACCTCGAAGAGGGCAAGGTCGTGATTTTTGCGGCCGGCACCGGCAACCCCTTCTTCACGACCGACACGGCTGCGGCGCTGCGCGGCGCCGAGATCGGCGCGGAGCTGGTGCTCAAGGCAACCAAGGTCGACGGCGTCTATACCGCAGACCCCAAGAAGGACCTGAGCGCGACACGCTACGCCCGCTTGAGCTTCGACGAAGCCATCGCGCAGAATCTCGGCATCATGGACGCCACGGCCTTCGCGCTGTGCCGCGACCAGAACCTGCCGATCAAGGTGTTCTCGATCTTCAAGAACGGTGCGCTCAAGCGCGTCGTGATGGGCGAGGACGAAGGCACGCTGGTGCATGCCTGAAGAGGACCAAGAAGATGACCATTGCCGAAATCCGCGATGCGACCGACGCCAAGATGAATCAGTCGCTCGCCGCCTTCCAGAACAACCTGACCAAGATCCGCACCGGCCGCGCCAATCCCGCGCTGCTGGACTCGGTCCACGTCGATTACTACGGCTCCTCGGTGCCGCTGTCTCAGGTAGCGAACGTTTCGCTGCTCGATTCGCGCACCATCAGCGTCCAGCCCTGGGAAAAGGGCATGGGCGCCAAGATCGAAAAGGCCATTCGCGAAAGCGATCTGGGCCTGAATCCCGCGTCGATGGGTGACCTGATCCGCGTGCCGCTGCCGCCGATGAGCGAAGAGCGCCGCAAGGAAATGACCAAGCTGGTGCGCAACGAGGGCGAGACCGCCAAGATCGCGACCCGCAACCTGCGCCGGGACGCCAATGATGCGATCAAGAAGCTGGTCAAGGACAAGCTGGCATCCGAAGACGATCAGAAGCGGGCCGAGGCCGAGATCCAGAAGGTGACCGATCGCCACATCGGCGAGATCGACCGGCTGGTGGCGGCCAAGGAAGCGGAGATCATGGCCGTCTGATGGCGACATCACCTGCCATGCCCCACCACATTGCCATCGTCATGGATGGCAATGGCCGCTGGGCCACGCGCCGCTTTCTGCCGCGCGTCGCGGGGCACAAGCAGGGCGTCGAATCCTTGCGCCGTTGCGTCAAGGCCTGCGTCGACCGCGGCGTCGCGGTTCTCACCGTGTTCGCCTTCTCCTCCGAGAACTGGAACCGTCCCGTCGAGGAAGTGTCCGGGCTGATGGACCTGATGGTCGGTGCGCTTGGCCGCGAAGTACCGAAGTTGAGCCATGACGGCGTACGGCTGCATTTCATCGGCGAGCGCGGCGGCCTGTCCGAGAAAATCGCCGCCGGCCTGTTGCAGGCGGAGGCAGCGACGGCCCACAATACCCGGCTGGTGCTCAACGTCTGCTTCAACTACGGCGGCCGCTGGGATATCGCCCGCGCAGCGGCCCAGCTTGCCGCGCGCGGCGAGCCGCTGACCGAGGCCAACCTCGATGCGGCGATGGCGCTGTCGCACGTGCCCGACCCCGATCTGTTCATCCGTACCGGCGGCGAGCAGCGGCTGTCGAATTTCCTGCTGTGGCAGAGCGCCTATGCCGAGCTGTTCTTCAGCGACCGCCTCTGGCCCGAGTTCGACGAGGCCGCCCTCGACGAAGCCATCGCTGCCTTCCAGCGCCGCGAGCGCCGCTTCGGCCAGACTTCCGCGCAGGTCGCGGGCAACGCATGGCGCGATCCGCAGGCAGCCTGAGCGAATGCTCAAACAACGCATCATCACTGCGATCGTCCTGCTGGCGATCCTGCTGCCGGCGCTTTTCTATCCGTCGCATGTGCCCTTTGCCTGCGTGATGCTGGCGCTGATCGCAGCCGCGGCCTGGGAGTGGGGGCGGCTCAACGGCTACGGGTCGAGTGTGTCGCTGTTCCTGGGGCTGGAGACGCTCGTGCTTTGCGCGCTGTCCTGGTGGTTGGGGCTGCTCGGTCAGTCGCTGCTGCCTGTCTGGATCTTCGCCAGCGCCGCCTGGGTGCTCGGCGGGGCTGCGCTGCTGCGCGTCGCAGTGCCCGGCTGGCCGCGCGTGCCGAGGGGTCTGCGCCTGGTCGGCGGGCTGCTGGTGCTTTGGGTCGCGTGGCTGGCCGCGGTCAAGGCACGGATGGTCGGCATCAACTTCCTGCTGTCGATCCTCGTGCTGGTGTGGGTGGCCGACATCTTTGCGTACTTCGCGGGGCGCGCATTCGGACTCAGGTTCACGCGCAACAAGCTCGCGCCGGCCATCAGTCCCGGCAAGAGCTGGGAGGGTGTCTGGGGCGGCATGGCGGGCGTCCTGGTTCTGGCCCTGGCCTGGGTCTGGGCCGACGCGGCCGCCCAGCCTGCGGTGGCCAGCCTCTACACGCGGCTGGCCGAGCGCGGATGGTGGCTGCTGCTGGTCGGTGTGGTCTTTCTGGCGGCGATGAGCGTGGTGGGCGATCTGGTCGAGTCGCTGATCAAGCGCAGCGCGGGCGCCAAGGACAGCAGCACCTTGCTGCCGGGCCACGGCGGCGTGCTCGACCGCGTCGATGCCTTGCTGCCGACGCTTCCTATTGCCATGATGTTGGCCTTCTTGTGATGACATACCCTAGGCAACGCATCACGGTGCTCGGTTCGACCGGCTCGGTCGGCGTCAGTACGCTCGACGTGATCGCCCGGCATCCCGAGCGCTTCGAGGTGTTCGCGCTGTCGGCTGCAACCAAGGTCGACGAGCTGCTGGCCCAGTGCGTGCAGTTCTCGCCGAAGTTTGCGGTCATGGCGAGCCCGCCGCATGCCCGGCTGCTGGCTGAAAAGCTGAAACAGAGCGGCCTGTCCACGCGCGTGCTCCAGGGAGCGGACGCCATCGAGACGATCGCCTCGCACGAGGAATGCGATGCCGTGATGGCCGCCATCGTCGGCGCGGCCGGGCTCGGGCCCTGCCTCGCAGCCGCTCGCGCCGGCAAGCGGCTGCTGCTCGCCAACAAGGAGGCCCTGGTGGTCGGTGGCGAGCTGTTCATGCGCACGGTGCGCGAGGGCGGGGCGACGCTGCTGCCCATCGACAGCGAGCACTCGGCGATCTTCCAGTCGCTGCCGGAAGACCCGGCCACCTGGCCGCGGCGCATTGACAAGATCATCCTGACCGCCTCCGGCGGCCCGTTCCGCACGCGCTCGCCGGACACGCTCGGTGCCGTGACGCCCGAGCAGGCCTGCGCGCACCCAAACTGGGTCATGGGCCGCAAGATCTCGGTGGATTCCGCCACCATGATGAACAAGGCCCTCGAGGTGATCGAGGCGCGCCACCTGTTTGGCGTGGCGCCCGAGCAGATCGAGGTCGTGATCCACCCGCAGAGCGTGGTGCATTCGATGGTGCAATTCACCGACGCCTCGGTGATCGCGCAGCTCGGCACGCCAGACATGCGGGTGCCCATCGCCGTCGGGCTGGCCTGGCCCGAGCGCATCCAAAGCGGTGCCGCCCGGCTCGATTTCCGGCAGATGGCGGCGCTGACTTTCGATGCGCCCGATGTCCAGCTCTTTCCCGGCCTGGGACTCGCATGGCAGGCGTTGCGGGCAGCGCCGGGCACGACCGCTGTGCTCAATGCGGCCAACGAGGTGGCGGTCGAAGCATTCCTGCATCACCGCTTGCGCTTCGATCGTATCCATGCGGTGAACCTGGAAACTTTGGATGCGGTGCAGCCCTCCAACCCAGCATCGCTGGCCGACCTGCTGGCACTGGATGCCAGCGCCCGGGCTGCTGCCAACGCCGCAGCGCTACGCTTCGCAGCCTGACTTTTCCATACCCGGGGGTCTCCATGCTCACAGTCGTTGCCTTCATCGTCGCGCTCGGCTTGCTGATCGCGGTGCACGAGTACGGCCACTATCGGGTGGCGGTTGCATGCGGGGTCAAGGTGCTGCGCTTTTCGGTCGGCTTCGGCAAGACGCTGTATCGCTGGCAGCCCAAGCGCCAGCACCCGGGGCAGGACACGGAGTTCGTGATCGCCGCGTTCCCGCTCGGCGGCTACGTGAAGATGCTCGACGAACGCGAAGGGCCCGTGGCGCCCGAAGAGCGGCACCGCGCCTTCAACACCCAGCCGCTGCGTTCGCGCGCTGCCATCGTCGCCGCCGGTCCGATCGCCAATCTCCTGCTGGCCGTCGTGCTCTACACCGCGGTCAACTGGATCGGCGTCGAAGAGCCTGTCGCGAAGCTGGGCCAGCCGGTGGCCGCTTCGCTGGCCGAGCAGGCCGGTTTGCGCGGCGGCGAGCACGTCGCGCGCGCCGGCTTCGACGGCGACCTGGAGCCTGTGCAGTCCTTTGAAGACCTGCGCTGGCGCATGACGCGCGGAGCGCTCGACGGCCGCGATCTGACGCTCGAGATCGCAGGGGAGGGCGCGCGGCCTGCGCGCGAGATCGTGCTGCCGTTGAGCCGCATCGAGGCCAAGGATGCCGATGCGCAGATGTTCCGCAAGATCGGCGTCGTCGCACCGCTGACGCGCCCCGAGATCGGCGAGGTGATGGCAGGCGGCGCGGCGGAGCGCTCGGGCCTGCGCCGCGGCGATGTGGTGCGCTCGGTCGGCAGCACGGCCATCGTCGACGGCCAGCAATTGCGCGACGTGATCCGCGCCTCGGTCGAGGGTGGCCAGCCGCGCACGCAGACCTGGGAGATCGAGCGCGACGGTCAGATGCTCCGCGTCGAAGTCACGCCGGAGGTGCGCGACGAAGCTGCGGCCAAGGTCGGCCGTGTCGGTGCCTATGTGGGTGCGCCACCCGAGATGGTGACGGTGCGGCTGGGCGTGGTCGACGGCGTCTGGCGCGGCGTGGTCCGCACCTGGGAGGTGTCGACGCTCACCGTGCGCATGATGGGCAAGATGCTGATCGGCGAAGCCTCGATCAAGAACCTGAGCGGACCGCTGACGATCGCCGACTACGCGGGCAAGTCCGCCAGCATGGGTCTCACGCAATACCTGGTGTTCCTCGCCCTCATCAGCGTGAGTCTCGGCGTGTTGAACCTCATGCCGCTGCCGGTCCTCGATGGGGGGCACCTGATGTATTATCTTTGGGAGGGCCTGACCGGCAAGAGCGTCTCCGATGCATGGATGGAACGGTTCCAACGCGGGGGTGTCGCGTTGCTGCTGGTCATGATGTCGATCGCACTCTTCAACGATGTGACTCGACTCTTTGGTTAACTTTCTGCTGGCCCTTTCCGCGCCGGCTCAATTCACAGATGAACAATAAATTCAGTCGCTTTCGCCTGCGCAGCGTTGCCGCGGTGGTCGCCAGTGCACTCGCCGCCACGGCCGCCTGGGCCGTCGAGCCCTTCACGGTACGCGACATCCGGGTCGAAGGCCTGCAACGCGTGGAGCCCGGCACCATCTTCGCCTCGCTGCCGCTGCGCGTGGGCGACACCTACAGCGACGAGCGCGGCACGGCTGCCATCCGCGCGCTGTTCGACCTGGGCCTGTTCAAGGACGTGCGCATCGACGTCAGCGGCAACGTGCTGGTGGTGATCGTCGAGGAGCGCCCCACCATCGCCGACGTCGACTTCGTGGGCACCAAGGAGTTCGACAAAGCCGTGCTGCAGAAGGCGCTGCGCGAGGTCGGCCTGGCCGACGGCCGCCCCTACGACAAGGCCCTGGCCGACCGCGCCGAGCAGGAGCTCAAGCGCCAGTACGTCAGCCGCAGCCTGTACAACGCCCAGGTCGTCACCACCGTCACGCCGATCGAGCGCAACCGCGTCAACCTGACCTTCACCGTCACCGAAGGCGAGGCCGCGCGCATCCGCGAAGTGCGCATCGTTGGCAACAAGGCCTTCAGCGAAGGCACGCTGCTGGATCTCTTCGACCAGGACGCGGGCGGCTGGATGAGCTGGTACACCAAGAGCAACCAGTACTCGCGCGCCAAGCTCAACGCCGACCTGGAGACGCTGCGCTCCTACTACATCACGCGCGGCTACCTGGAGTTCCGCATCGACTCCACGCAGGTGGCGATCTCGCCGGACCGCCAGGACCTCGCGATCACGGTGAACCTCACCGAGGGCGAGAAGTTCGTGGTGGCCGGGGTCAAGATGGAGGGCAACTACCTCGGGCGCGAGGAGGAGTTCAAGTCGCTGGTGACGATCCAGCCCGGGGAGCCCTACAACGGCGAGCAGGTGACGGAGACCACCAAGGCCTTCACCGACTACTTCGGCACCTTCGGCTACGCGTTCGCGCGGGTGCAGGCCGAGCCCGAGATCGACCGCACCAACAACCGCGTGTCGCTGACGCTGAAGGCGGAGCCCTCGCGGCGGGTGTACGTGCGGCGGGTGGCCATCGGGGGCAACAACCGCACGCGCGACGAGGTGATCCGGCGCGAGTTCCGCCAGTACGAGGCGTCCTGGTACGACGGCGACAAGATCAAGCTGTCGCGCGACCGGGTGGACCGCCTGGGCTTCTTCACCGAGGTGAATGTGGAGACGCAGGAGGTGCCGGGCTCGCCGGACCAGGTCGACCTGACGATCAACGTGGCCGAAAAACCGACCGGTACGCTGCAACTGGGCGCAGGTTTTTCCAGTGCCGAGAAGGTGTCGTTCACCTTCGGTATCGCGCAGGAGAATGTTTTCGGTTCCGGCAACCACCTCGGCCTTCAGGTCAACACCAGCAAATACAACCGGGCGCTCTCGCTGACGACCACGGACCCCTACTTCACGAAGGACGGCATCTCGCGCACCTTTGGCATCTACCACACGACCACGCGGCCTTACTACAGCGTCGACGGCGACTACCGGCTGGTCAATGAAGGCGGCAGCATCCGCTTCGGCGTGCCGTTCAGCGAAGTCGACACGGTCTTCTTCGGCGCCGGATTGGAGCGCTACCGCTTCGACCCGGGCGGCAACGTCGCTTTCCTGACACCGCAGTCGTACCGGCGCTACTTCGGCTGCAGCACCAGCGCGTCGGGCCTTGTCACCGGCTGTACCAACGACAGCGTCTGGGGCGTGCCGTTGACCATCGGCTGGTCGCGCGACGACCGCGACAGCGCGCTGCTGCCGACCCGCGGACGCCTGCAGCGCGCCAACCTCGAGGTGGGCGTGGGCGGCGACATGAAGTACCTGAAGACCAACTACCAGTATCAGCAGTTCTTTCCGATCAGCAAGCAGTACACCTTTGCGATCAACGGCGAGCTCGGCTACGGCAAGGAATACGGCGGCAAGCCGTACCCGATCTTCAAGAACTTCTACGCGGGCGGCCTGGGGTCGGTCCGCGGCTTCGAGCAGAACTCGCTGGGGCCCCGCGACGTGCCGCTGCTGGGGCAGACCGAAGGCGCGGCGCTGGGCGGCACCAAGAAGGCGATCTTCAACGCCGAACTCAGCACGCCGTTCCCGGGCGCCGGCAACGACCGCACGCTGCGCCTCTACGGCTTCTTCGACATCGGCAACGTGTTCGGCACGCGCGATGCCTTCTCGACCGACGCCCAGTGGAAGGCGGCGAAGAAGCTCCGCGCCTCGGTGGGCCTGGGCATCAGCTGGATCTCGCCGCTGGGGCCGCTGCGCCTGGCTTACGCCATCCCGGTCAGGCAGCAGGATGAAGACCTGACCGACCCGCTGCATCCGATCCCGAAGGATAGAATTCAACGCCTGCAATTCCAGATCGGAACCTCTTTCTAATGAATCCATTGCTTCGCGCCGCCGGTGCGCTGCTGATCCCCGCTTTCGCCCTCGCGGGCGGGCTCGCGCACGCGCAGGAAACTTTCCGCATCGGTTTCGTCAATCCCGATCGCGTGTTGCGTGAAGCGCAGCCTGCCAAGGCCGCGCAGGCGAAGCTCGAGTCCGAGTTCCTGAAGCGCGAGAAGGACCTGACGGGGCAGGGCGAAGCCCTCAAGGCTGCTTCCGAAAAGTTCGAGCGCGAGGCGCCGACCCTGTCCGAGAGCCAGCGCGTGGCCCGTCAGCGCGCCCTGGTCGACCAGGACCGTGACTTCCAGCGCCGCCGCCGCGAATTCCAGGAAGACCTCAACGCGCGCAAGAACGAAGAGCTGCAGCAGGTCTACGAACGCGCCAACCGCGTGGTCAAGCAGGTGGCAGAGGCCGAGAAGTACGACGCGATCCTGCAGGAAGCGATCTACATCAATCCGAAGCACGACATCACCGAGAAGGTGATCAAGGCGCTGAATGCGTCCACTTCTGCCGGCGGCAAATAGCGCCGCGAACCGGCGTGGCACTGCGGCTAGGCGCAATCGTTGAGGCCCTCGGGGGCGAACTGCAGGGTGACCCCGCGCTGTCGATCGAGCGGCTTGCGCCGTTGGCGACGGCGCAGGACGACGCGCTCAGTTTCCTGAGCCATCCCAAGTACCGTAAAGAGCTCACTGCCTCGCAAGCAGGCTGCGTCATCGTGTCGCCTGCCATGCGGGAGCTGGCGGCCCAGCGCGGGTCGTTCATCGTGACGGCCGACCCCTACCTCTATTTCGCGCGTCTGACCCAGCTCTGGAAGCAATCTCATGCCAGGCCAGACAGCGCGCGCATCCATCCCAGCGCGGTGATCGACCCCGGCGCGCAGATCGACCCCAGCGCGCGTATCGGCGCGCTGTGCGTCGTCGAGCGTGGCGCGCGCATCGGCGCAGAAACGGTGCTGAAGTCCAGGGTGACGGTGAGCGAGGACTGCGTCATCGGCGCGCGTTGCCTGCTGCATCCGGGCGTCGTGATCGGGGCCGACGGCTTCGGGCTCGCGCCGCACGAGGGCGCCTGGGTCAAGATCGAGCAGCTCGGCGCGGTACGCATCGGCGACGACGTGGAGATAGGCGCCAACACCTGCATCGATCGCGGTGCGCTCGAAGACACCGTGATCGAAGACGGCGTCAAGCTCGACAACCTGATCCAGATCGGCCACAACGTCCGCGTCGGCAAGCACACCGCCATGGCGGGCTGCGTCGGCGTGGCGGGCAGCGCGGACATCGGTGCGAACTGCACCATCGGCGGCGGCGCGATCGTGCTCGGCCACCTGAAGCTGGCCGATGGGGTGCACATTTCGGCCGCGACGGTGGTGACCCGGTCCATTCTCAAGCCCGGCCAGTACACCGGCGTGTTTCCCATCGACGACAATGCCGCCTGGGAGAAAAACGCCGCCACGCTCAAACAACTGCACGCTCTGCGCGAGCGCCTGAAGGCGCTTGAAAAACCGGTGGTGCAAGACAGAAAATCATGACGCTCGACATCCATCAGATCCTCAAACTGCTGCCGCACCGCTACCCCTTCCTGCTGGTAGACCGCGTGCTCGCGATGGAAAAGGGCAAGCGCATCACCGCGCTCAAGAACGTGACCATGAACGAGCCGTTCTTCAACGGCCACTTCCCGCACCGGCCGGTGATGCCCGGCGTACTGATGCTCGAGGCGATGGCGCAGGCCGCGGCCCTGCTGTCCTTCCATTCGCTGGACATCGTGCCGGACGACAACACCGTGTACTACTTCGCGGCCATCGACGGCGCGCGCTTCAAGCGTCCGGTGGAGCCGGGCGACCAGCTGACGCTCGAGGTCGAGATCGAGCGCATGAAGGCCGGCATCTCGAAGTTCAAAGGGCGCGCGCTGGTCGGCAGCGAGCTGGCTTGCGAGGCCACCTTGATGTGCGCCATGCGCCAGATCAATTGATCGTGCTCGAGGCATGACGCAGGTTCATCCGACGGCCATCGTCGACCCCAAGGCCGAACTCGACCCGACGGTCAGCGTCGGCCCCTATGCCGTGATCGGTCCGCATGTGCGGGTCGGCGCCGGCACCACGATCGGCGCGCATTGCGTGATCGAGGGGCGCACCACCATCGGCCGCGACAATCGCATCTTCCAGTTCGCATCGCTGGGCGCCGTTCCGCAGGACAAGAAGTACGCGGGCGAACCGACCGAACTCGTGATCGGCGAGCGCAACACGATCCGCGAGTTCTGCACCTTCAACATCGGCGTGCCGGGGGCCGGCGGCGTGACGCGCGTGGGCAGCGACAACTGGATCATGGCCTACACGCACATCGCGCACGACTGCCGCGTCGACGACCACGCCACGCTCGCCAACAACACGACGCTGGCGGGCCACGTGCACCTGGCGGACTGGGTGACGGTGGGCGGGCTGACCGGCATTCACCAGTTCGTCTCGGTCGGTGCCCACGCGATGATCGGCTTTGCCAGCGCGGTGGCGCAGGACGTGCCGCCTTTCATGCTGGTCGACGGCAATCCGCTGGCGGTGCGCGGCTTCAATGTGGTCGGCTTGCGCCGCCGCGATTTCTCCGCGGCACGGATCGCGGCCGTCAAGCAGATGCACCGGCTGCTGTACCGTCAGGGCAAGACGCTCGAGGAGGCCCGCGCCGCCATCGAGGCCCTGGCCATCGAAGTACCCGAATCGGCCGCCGATGTCGCGATGATGAGCGGCTTCCTGTCCAGCGCCACGCGCGGCATCGCGCGCTAGGGCACCGCATGTCGGAGGTACAGCGACAGTTTGCGCTGGTCGCGGGCGAGCCCTCGGGCGACCTGCTGGCCGGGCTGCTGCTCGACGGCTTGCTCTCGCGCTGGCCGGCCATGAAGGCCGTCGGCATCGGCGGCCCGCAGATGTTGGCGCGCGGCTTCGAGAGCTGGTGGCCGCAGGAAAAACTGGCGGTGCGCGGCTATGTCGAGGTGCTGCGCCACTACGCCGAAATCGCCGGCATCCGGCGCCGGCTCCGTGCCCGGCTGCTGCTTGACCGGCCCGAACTCTTCATTGGCGTCGATGCGCCGGACTTCAATCTGGACCTCGAAGCCGCGTTGCGGGCCAGCGGCATGAAGACGGCGCATTTCGTCTGCCCCTCGATCTGGGCCTGGCGCCCGGAACGCGCGGAGAAGCTGCGCACAGCGGCCGATCATGTGCTGTGCATCTTTCCGTTCGAGCCCGCGCTGCTGGCCGAACACGGGATCGCAGCAAGCTACGTTGGCCATCCGATCGCCAACGTGATCCCGATGGCGCCCGACCAGGCGGGCGCACGCGCCGCGTTGGGATTGGACGCGGAAGCGCCGGTCGTCGCCTTGCTGCCGGGCAGCCGGCGCTCGGAGATCCGCTACCTCGCCGCAGGCTTTTTCGAAGCGGCCACGCTGATGCTGCGCGAGCGGCCTGAACTTCAGTTCATCGCGCCCGTGCTGCCGGGCCTCCGGGACGAGGTCGAGCAACTGCTGCAGGCCAGCGGCATGGCCGGCCGCGTGAAACTGCTCGACGGCCGTTCGCACGCCGCGCTCGCGGCCTGCGACGCCACCCTGATCGCCAGCGGGACCGCGACGCTCGAAGCCGCGCTGTTCAAGCGGCCGATGGTGATCGCCTACAACATGAACAAGCTTTCGTGGGCGCTCATGCGCCGCAAGCAGCTGCAGCCCTGGGTGGGTCTGCCGAACATCCTGTGCGGCGAATTCGTCGTGCCCGAACTGCTGCAGGAGGCGGCGACGCCCCAGGCGATGGCCGACGCGACGCTCGCCTGGCTTGCCTCGCCGGACAAGGTTCACGCCTTGCAACAACGTTTTTGCACGCTGCATGCCGAATTGCAGCGCGATACGCCGACACTGTGCGCCGATGCGATCCAGAAAGTTCTTGAAGGCTGAGCAGGCCACGCTCGCTTGGGACGCTCCCGGGCTCCTGGCCGGCGTCGACGAGGCCGGCCGCGGCCCGCTGGCCGGCCCGGTCGTTGCCGCGGCCGTGATCCTCGACGACGAGCGGCCGATCCGTGGCCTGGCCGATTCGAAGACCCTGACCGCGCTGCAGCGCGAGCGCCTGAACGACCAGATCCTGGCCAAGGCACTGTGCTGCTCGGTGGCGCAGGCCAGCGTGGAGGAGATCGACACCCACAACATCCTCCAGGCGACGATGCTGGCCATGCGGCGCGCGGTCGAGGGCCTGCGGCTGAAGCCGGCAAAGGTGCTGGTCGACGGCAACCGGCTGCCCAGGCTGGACGTGCTGGCCGAGGCCGTCGTCGGCGGCGACGCGCGCGTGAAGGCGATCTCGGCCGCCTCGATCCTGGCCAAGGTGCACCGTGACCGGCTCTGCCAGGAACTGCACGCCGAATTCCCGCACTATGGCTTCGCGGGCCACAAGGGCTATGGCACACCAGAGCACCTGGAGGCGCTGTTGCGCCACGGCGCTTGCGTGCACCACCGCAGATCCTTCAGCCCGGTCGCTGCCGTACTCGCACGCGCGACGGGGCAGACGGAGCCCATGACGGCGGCGATGTTGAGCGAAATGGTCGCGGAAACGACCCAGATCGAGGTGCGGATCGCCCCATGACCGCGGACGAGGTCAGCCACATCACGTCGCGGGACAACCCGCTCCTGAAGGAATTGCGCAAGCTGGCGCACGACCCGGGTGCCTACCGCAAGGCGGGCCGGGTCTGGCTCGAAGGCGATCACCTGTGCCGCGCCGCGCGCGAGCGCGGCGTCCGGCCGGCCGTGGCGGTCTTTGCCGAGTCGCTGTGGCCTTCGGCGCGCTCCGAATGGAGCGGGGTGGCGGCCAAGACCGTGGTGCTGGCCGATGCCTTGCTCGCCGGCGTGAGCGGTCTGGAGTCGCCCGCTCCGATGGGCTTCGTACTCGAACTGCCGGCGCCGCCGGCGGTCACCCCCGATGCGCCCACCGTGGTGCTCGATCGCCTCCAGGATGCCGGCAATGTCGGCTCCATCCTGCGCAGCGCGGCGGCCTTCGGCTTCGGCCAGGTGATCGCGCTCAAGGGCACCGCCGCGCTATGGGCGCCCAAGGTGCTGCGTGCCGGCATGGGTGCGCATTTCGGGCTGCAGCTGATCGAGGGCGCGGACATCCAGATGCTGGATGCGCTGACTGTGCCCTGGATCGCCACCAGTTCGCACCGCGGCGACTGGCTGCATCGCACGCAGCTGCCGTACCCGTGCGCCTGGTTGATGGGGCACGAAGGGCAGGGCGTTTCCGCCATCCTGGAGACGCGCGCCGCCCGGCATGTGCGCATTGCGCAGCCGGGCGGCGAGGAGTCGCTCAACGTCGCGGCGGCGGCGGCGATCTGCCTGCATGCGAGTGCCGCCGCGGCCAAGGGATAAGCCCGCGCCGGCTATAATCAAGGGCTTTCCCGCTCACACCCCGCCCACAGCGCACGCAAGCCAACTCCTCGACGAAAGTCGCAGCCCAAAGTCACTTCTTGGGTTCGCTTTGGGCGTCATCCATCCGGAGATCCCAGTGCTTTTGTCTCTCAAGGGAAATTTCCCGCCCGCCATCCTGGCGCTTGCAGACGGCACGGTCTTTCTCGGCAACTCGATCGGCGCCCAAGGCGCCACCACTGGCGAAGTGGTGTTCAACACCGCCATGACCGGTTACCAGGAAATCCTGACCGACCCGAGCTATTGCCAGCAGATCGTGACGCTCACGTATCCGCACATCGGCAACTACGGCGTCAACGAGGAAGACATCGAGTCCGACAAGATCCATGCCGCTGGCCTGATCATCAAGGACCTGCCGCTGGTCGCGTCCAACTTCCGCAAGACGGCCACGCTGACCGACTACCTGGTGCGCGGCAACACGGTCGCCATCGCGAACATCGACACGCGCAAGCTCACGCGCCATCTGCGCACGAACGGCGCCCAGAACGGCTGCATCCTCGGCCTCGCTGCGGGCGAGGCCGTGACGCAGGCGCTGATCGACAAGGCCGTGGCCGCTGCCCGGGCCGTACCCAGCATGTCCGGGCTCGACCTGGCCAAGGTGGTGTCGGTCAAGGAGACCTACGAGTGGACGCAGACCGAGTGGAAACTCGGTGCCGGATACGGCGTGCAGATCACGCCCAAGTTCCACGTCGTGGCCTTCGACTACGGCGTCAAGAAGAACATCCTGCGCATGATCGCCCAGCGCGGCGCACGCATCACGGTAGTGCCGGCACAGACGCCGGCGGCCGACGTGCTCAAGCTGCGTCCGGACGGCATCTTCCTGGCCAACGGCCCGGGCGACCCCGAGCCCTGCGACTACGCCATCGAGGCCACGCGCGAACTGATCGAAACCGGCATTCCGGTCTTCGGCATCTGCCTGGGCCACCAGATCATGGCGCTCGCCTCCGGCGCGAAGACCTTCAAGATGAAGTTCGGCCATCACGGCGCCAACCATCCCGTGAAAGACCTGGACAACGGCCGCGTGAGCATCACGAGCCAGAACCACGGCTTCGCGGTAGACGAGAAGACGCTGCCCGCCAACCTGCGGCCCACCCACATCAGCCTGTTCGACAACACGCTGCAAGGCCTGGCACGCACCGACAAGCCGGCCTTCTGCTTCCAGGGCCATCCGGAGGCCTCGCCCGGGCCTCACGACATCGGCTACCTTTTCGACCGCTTCACGGCACTCATGCAAAGTCACAAAGAAGGACAGAAGAATGCCTAAGCGCACCGACCTCCAGAGCGTTCTCATCATCGGCGCCGGCCCGATCATCATCGGCCAGGCCTGCGAGTTCGACTACTCCGGCGTGCAGGCCTGCAAGGCACTGCGCGAGGAGGGCTACAAGGTCATCCTGATCAACAGCAACCCCGCGACGATCATGACCGACCCGGCCACGGCCGACGTGATCTACATCGAGCCGATCACCTGGCAGACGGTCGAAAAAATCATCGTCAAGGAACGCCCCGACGCCATCCTGCCGACCATGGGCGGGCAGACCGCGCTCAACTGCGCGCTCGACCTCTGGCGCAACGGCGTGCTCGACAAGTACAAGGTGGAGCTGATCGGCGCCACGCCCGAGGCGATCGACAAAGCCGAAGACCGGCTGAAGTTCAAGGACGCGATGACCAAGATCGGCCTGGGCTCGGCGCGCTCGGGCATCGCCCACTCGCTCGACGAAGCCTGGGCAGTCCAGAAGACGGTCGGCTTCCCGGTGGTGATCCGCCCCAGCTTCACGCTCGGCGGCACCGGCGGCGGCATCGCCTACAACCCGGAAGAGTTCGAGACCATCTGCAAGCGCGGCCTCGAAGCCTCGCCGACCAACGAGCTGCTGATCGAGGAGTCGCTGCTCGGCTGGAAAGAGTACGAGATGGAGGTTGTGCGCGACAAGGCGGACAACTGCATCATCGTCTGCTCGATCGAAAACCTGGACCCGATGGGCGTGCACACCGGCGACTCGATCACGGTCGCCCCTGCCCAGACCCTGTCGGACAAGGAATACCAGATCCTGCGCAACGCCTCGCTGGCCGTTCTGCGCGAGATCGGCGTCGACACCGGCGGCTCCAACGTGCAGTTCTCGATCAATCCGAAGGACGGCCGTATGGTCGTGATCGAGATGAACCCGCGCGTCTCGCGCTCCTCGGCATTGGCCTCCAAGGCCACCGGCTTCCCGATCGCCAAGGTCGCGGCCAAGTTGGCCGTGGGCTATACGCTCGACGAGCTGCGCAACGAGATCACCGGCGGCGCCACGCCGGCGAGCTTCGAGCCCAGCATCGACTACGTGGTCACGAAGATCCCGCGTTTCGCCTTCGAGAAATTCCCGCAGGCCGACTCGCGCCTGACCACGCAGATGAAATCGGTGGGCGAGGTGATGGCCATGGGCCGCACCTTCCAGGAATCGTTCCAGAAGGCGCTGCGCGGCCTGGAGGTCGGCGTCGACGGCCTCAACGAGAAGACGCAGGACCGCGAAGTGCTCGAAAAAGAGCTGGGCGAGCCCGGCCCCGACCGCATCTGGTACGTCGGCGATGCCTTCGCCATGGGCCTCTCCGTCGACGAAGTGTTCGCGCTGACCAAGATCGACCCCTGGTTCCTGGTGCAGATCGAGGAGATCGTGAAGATCGAGCTCGAGCTCGAAACCAAGTCGCTGGACGACATCGACAAGAGCACCCTGCTCGCGCTGAAGAAGAAGGGTTTCTCCGACCGTCGCCTCGCCAGGCAGCTCAAGACCACCGACACCGCGGTCCGCGAGAAGCGCCGCGCGCTCGGCGTGCGCCCGGTCTACAAGCGCGTGGACACCTGTGCGGCCGAGTTCGCGACCAACACCGCCTACATGTACTCGACCTACGAGGACGAGTGCGAGGCCGCGCCGACGGACAAGAAGAAGATCATGGTGCTCGGCGGCGGCCCCAACCGCATCGGCCAGGGCATCGAGTTCGACTACTGCTGCGTGCATGCGGCACTCGCGATGCGCGAGGACGGCTACGAGACCATCATGGTCAACTGCAATCCTGAGACCGTCTCGACCGACTACGACACCAGCGACCGCCTCTACTTCGAGCCGCTCACGCTCGAGGACGTGCTCGAGATCGTCGACAAGGAAAAGCCGACCGGCGTGATCGTGCAGTACGGCGGCCAGACGCCGCTCAAGCTCGCGCTCGACCTCGAAGCCAACGGCGTGCCGATCATCGGCACCAGCCCCGACATGATCGACGCGGCCGAAGATCGCGAGCGTTTCCAGAAGCTGCTGAATGAGCTCCAGCTGCGCCAGCCGCCGAACGCGACCGCGCGCACCGAGGCGGAAGCGCTCGAGAAAGCCGCCCAGCTGGGCTATCCGCTGGTGGTGCGCCCCAGCTATGTGCTCGGCGGCCGCGCGATGGAGATCGTGCACGAGCAGCGCGACCTCGAACGCTACATGCGCGAAGCCGTCAAGGTCAGCAACGATTCGCCGGTGCTGCTGGACCGCTTCCTGAACGACGCCGTCGAATGCGATGTCGACTGCTTGCGCGATGCCGAGGGCAACACCCTGATCGGCGGCGTGATGGAGCACATCGAACAGGCCGGTGTGCACTCCGGCGACTCCGCCTGCTCGCTGCCGCCCTACAGCCTCAAGGCCGATACCGTGGCCGAGCTCAAGCGGCAAAGCGCCGCCATGGCCAAGGCGCTCAATGTCGTCGGCCTCATGAACGTGCAGTTCGCGATCCAGGAAAAGGACGGACGGGACGTCATCTACGTGCTCGAAGTGAATCCGCGCGCCTCGCGCACGGTGCCCTACGTGAGCAAGGCCACTGGCATCCAGCTGGCCAAGGTGGCGGCGCGCTGCATGGCGGGCCAGTCGCTGGTTTCGCAGGGCGTCACGCGCGAAGTCACGCCGCCGTACTTCAGCGTCAAGGAGGCGGTGTTCCCCTTCGTCAAGTTCCCCGGCGTGGACACCATCCTCGGCCCGGAGATGAAGTCGACCGGCGAAGTGATGGGCGTGGGCAAGACCTTCGGCGAGGCGTTCGTGAAGTCGCAACTCGGCGCCGGCACCCATCTGCCGAAGTCGGGCAAGGTGTTCATCTCGGTCAAGAACAACGACAAGGCACGCGCGGTGGAAGTGGCGCGTGGCC
Organism: Variovorax sp. LjRoot175; assembly: GCF_964253805.1. Taxonomy (NCBI): domain Bacteria; kingdom Pseudomonadati; phylum Pseudomonadota; class Betaproteobacteria; order Burkholderiales; family Comamonadaceae; genus Variovorax; species Variovorax sp. LjRoot175. The sequence goes on from NZ_CAXURY020000001.1 coordinate 2,517,643, forward strand.
TGGCTGCGCTGGGCTTCGAACTGATCGCGACCAAGGGCACCGCCGCCGCCATCAACGCGGCGGGCATCGCCTGCGCCGTGGTGAACAAGGTGACCGAGGGCCGGCCGCACATCGTCGACATGATCAAGAACAACGAGATCGCGCTGGTCATCAACACGGTGGAAGAGCGCCGCAACGCGATCACCGACTCGCGCCAGATCCGCACCTCGGCGCTGCTGGCCCGCGTGACCACCTTCACCACCATCTTCGGCGCCGAAGCCGCGGTCGAAGGCATGCGGCACATGGACGAACTCGACGTGATCTCGATCCAGGAAATGCACGCGCAACTCGCGCAGTTCGCGCTCGCCTGAAGAGTTGTCCATGGAAACGCAGCTCGTCGAGCTCGACCTGGCCGACTGGAACGGCGCTGCGCCGAACGAAGCGTGGATCGCCGCGCTCGAGGCTGGCAAGGTGCTGTATTTCCCGCGGCTCCCCTTCGAGCTGCGGCCTGAAGAACGGGCCTTGTTCTCGCCCGCGGTGCTGTCGCCAGGCGTCCGCAACATCAGTCTGGATGCCGAAGGGCGCCTGAAGGGCGTGGCGGGCGACGAGGGCGTGCAGCAGGCCGTGGCGGCAATGGTCGGGCGTTTTCGTGCGCAGTCGCAGCAGCTGATCCACGGATTGCTGCCGCACTACACGCCGGCCCTGCGGCTGGCGCCGACCAGCTACCGCCCGGCGCAGGTGGAAACACGCGTCCAGTCGTGGCGGGCCGACGACCGGCGGCTGCACATCGACTCGTTCCCGTCGCGCCCCAATTACGGCGAGCGCATCCTGCGTGTGTTCACCAATGTCAATCCCGAGGGCGCGCCGCGCGTCTGGCGGGTCGGTGAGCCCTTCGAGACCGTGGCCAAGCGCTTCCTGCCGCGTGCCAAGCCTTACTCGCGCTGGCAGGCCCGCATGCTGCGGGCGCTGCGCGTCACCAAGTCCTTGCGCAGCGAATACGACCATCTGATGCTGCAACTGCACGACGGCATGAAATCCGACCTGGAGTACCAGAAGAACGCGCAGCAGCAAACCGTGCCGTTCCCGGCCGGATCGGTATGGGTGTGCTTCTCGGACCAGACCTCGCATGCCGTGATGTCCGGCCAGTACATGCTCGAGCAGACGCTGCACCTGCCCGCCGCGAGGCAATACAATCCCGATTCGAGCCCGCTCGCCATCCTGAGCCGGCTGACCGGACGTCAACTCGTCTGATCCTTTTCCTTCCATGAACCGCCGAACGGCAGCGTTCGGCGGTTTCGCTTTCTGGAGAGACAAAACATGGCCACCACCATTCCGATTACCAAGCGCGGTGCGGAGAAACTTCGTGACGAGCTGCAACGCCTGAAGTCCGTCGAGCGGCCCGCCATCATCACGGCGATCGCCGAGGCCCGCGCCCAGGGCGACCTCAGCGAGAACGCAGACTACGACGCCGCCAAGGAGCGCCAAGGCTGGATCGAAGGCCGCATCAAGCAGATCGAGGGCATGCTCTCGAACGCCCAGATCATCGATCCCTCCGACCTCGACGCGGGCGGCAAGGTCGTTTTCGGTTCGACAGTCGAACTGGAAGATGAAGACAGCGGCGACGCGGTCAAGTACCAGATCGTCGGCGAGGACGAAGCCGACCTGAAGCTCGGCCTCATCAACGTCTCCAGCCCGATCGCGCGCGCGCTGATCGGCAAGGAAGAGGGCGATACCGCCGAGGTGCAGGCACCGGGCGGGGTGAAGCGCTACGAGATCGTCGGCGTCAGCTACCTCTGAATTCACGGGTGAAGGACCGCGTCGCGCTGCTGTTGGCAGCCCTCTGGTGGGGCAGCCTGACGACGATCGGCTTCCTGGTCGTGCCGATGCTGTTCGCCAAGCTCGGGAATCCGGCCATGGCGGGCAATTTCGCGGGACGGCTGTTCGCGGCCCAGAGCTGGGTTGCGTTGGTCTGCGGACTGGCGCTCCTGACCTATTTCAGGTCGAAGATCCAAGAGCGCGTGGATCGATCGTCACGCGTTGCCGTTGCCTGGATCGTCGTGGCACTGCTGCTGGCGCTGCTGCAGGAATACGCCGTCGCGCCCCGCATCCTGGCGCGGGAGAACCTCTGGCTCTGGCACTCGCTCGGCAGTGCCATGTACCTCGGCCAGTGGCTCTGCGCCGGAGTGCTGCTCTGGCGCATGGGGCGCCGCCCCGACTGATCAGGCCTTCCAGAAGCTGGTGATCCAGCGCGCCGGCCGGATGAAGCGGAAGCGCCGGTTGCGCCGCCCGGCCAGCGCATCGGGCGGATTGCATTCCCCGTGGAAGACCATGATGCGCGCGCCTTCGGGCACGAAGGGCTCGCGCCAGTAGTTGGTGGGCCAGGTCGGAATGCCGTGGTACTTGAAGCTCGGACACCACTCGGCCGGCCAGTAGGCCAGCTTGCCATGGTGGTAGAGAAAATCCGACAGGTAGGTCTGCTCGTTGCGGTACTCGGCCTGCACCGCATCCATGTTCTCGCGGAAATGCGCCAGCACGTCGGGATGTGCGCCGAGCTCGAAGCGGTACACCGACGAATTGCCCGTGATGCGCCGGCGCCGCCAGGGACGGGCGTAGTCGTGAATGATCAGGAACTCGCCGGGATGCTCGAAAAAGGCGTCCAGGCTGCCCACGACGACCACGTCGAGATCGATGAACAGCGCCCGGCCGCGCAGGCCGTAGAGGTCCCGTTCGAAGGTGGTCAGCTTCTTCCAGGCGCGGTCGACCTGTCCCGGCTTGAGCTCGAGGTCCAATGGCGGGATCGGAAAGCACTGCACCTCGCTTCGGATGCCCTGGCTGTCGTCGGTCAGGCAGACGAAGTTGAAGTCGCCGCTCAGGTGGCGACGCACCATCGCGTAGAGGCGGTTGACGTAGTCGGGCCCGTATTTCGTGCCCCATTTCATGCAGAGGATGTGACGCTGCGGCCCTGCCGTTGGCTCGATCGGCATCCTCAGTCCGCCTGGCGACGCTTCTTGACCGACAGCGGCTTCTTGGCCTTGGCACGCTTGATGGTGCCGCCGGGCGTCAGCCGCTGGTTGCCGAGCACCCGAAGCGTCTTGATCTCCGGGCGCTGTCCTCCGCGCTTGCTGTACTTGATCACCTTGACGTCGCGCGGACCCGGCATGCGGTCCTCGTCGATCTCGCGCGCTTTTTCGGGGATGGGGCGCCAGAGCACGAGCAGCTTGCCGATGTGCTGGATCGGCGCCGCGTTCAGGTCCTCGGCCAGGGTTTGCAGCATGGCTTCGCGGGCCGGGCGGTCGTCGGAGAAAACGCGCACCTTGATCAGGCCGTGGGCCTTGAGCGCGGCATCGGCTTCCTTCTTGACGGCCGGCGTCAGCCCGTCGCCGCCGATCATGACGATCGGGTCCAGATGGTGCGCTTCGGAGCGGTGCACCTTGCGCTGCGCAGGGGTAAGTTGAATGGCGGGCATCCCCGTATTATCGAGCGTCAATGAATCCCAAACCCAAAGCCAAGAAGCTCAACAAGGCGTGGCTGCATGACCACATCAACGACCCCTACGTGAAGCTGGCCACGCGGGAGGGATACCGGGCCCGCGCGGCCTACAAGCTCAAGGAAATCGACGAGACGCTGGGCCTGATCCGGCCGGGGCAACTGGTGGTCGACCTGGGCTCGACGCCCGGCGCCTGGAGCCAGTATGTGCGGCGCAGGCTGTCGCCGAGCGGGGCAGCGGCCGGTGAGCTGGACGGCATCATCATCGCGCTCGACATCCTGCCGATGGAGCCGATCGAGGGCGTGACCTTCCTGCAGGGCGACTTCCGCGAGGCCGAAGTGCTGGAGCGGCTTGCGCAGGCCATGGACGGCCGGCTCGCCGACGTCGTCGTGTCCGACATGGCGCCCAACCTGTCTGGCATCGCCTCGGCCGACGCAGCCCGCGTCGCGCATCTGATCGAGCTTGCAATCGACTTCGCGCGCCACCACATGAAGCCTGAAGGCGCACTGGTCGCTAAACTTTTCCACGGCAGCGGCTACAGCGAGCTGACGCAGCTGTTCAAGAGCAACTTCCGGGTGGTAAAGCCCTTGAAACCCAAGGCTTCGCGCGACAAATCGTCGGAGACCTTCATGGTGGGCATCGGGCTCAAGAACGTCGATACGAATTGATACCGGGGCGCCGGCCGGCATTTGCCTCCAAAACCGTGCGCGTCCTATGGCTGCTATAGGGAAATTCCGGCATTTCGCAGGTTGAAAAGCCTAAAATGGGTGCCAATTGCATGCCCTAGCGCGTTTTTTGTTTTTTGTGTCACGCGCTTTCGACTGGAGCTTCGTTTGAACAATCAGTGGTTTTCCAAAGTTGCCGTCTGGCTCGTCATTGCGATGGTGTTGTTCACTGTGTTCAAGCAGTTCGACACCCGCGGCGTCGCCGGCGCCGGCAATGTCGGTTACTCCGATTTCCTCGAGGAAGTCCGCAGCAACCGCATCAAGAGCGCGACCATCCAGGAAGGCCAGGGCGGCAGCGAGATCGTCGCGATCACCAATGACGACCGCAAGATCCGCACGACGGCCACCTACCTCGACCGCGGCCTGGTCGGCGACCTGATCGCCAACAACGTCAAGTTCGACGTCAAGCCGCGCGAAGAGGGCTCGCTCCTCATGACGCTGCTGGTGAGCTGGGGTCCGATGCTGCTGCTGATCGGCGTTTGGGTCTATTTCATGCGCCAGATGCAGGGCGGCGGCAAGGGCGGCGCCTTCAGCTTCGGCAAGAGCAAGGCGCGCATGCTCGACGAAAACAACAACCAGGTCACCTTCGCCGACGTCGCAGGCTGCGACGAGGCCAAGGAGGAAGTGAAGGAGGTCGTCGACTTCCTGAAGGACCCGGCCAAGTTCCAGAAGCTCGGCGGCCGCATCCCGCGCGGGCTGCTGCTGGTCGGGCCGCCCGGCACCGGCAAGACCTTGCTGGCCAAGGGCATCGCCGGCGAGGCCAAGGTGCCGTTTTTCTCGATTTCCGGTTCGGACTTTGTCGAGATGTTCGTCGGCGTGGGCGCGGCCCGTGTGCGCGACATGTTCGAGAACGCCAAGAAGAACGCCCCCTGCATCATCTTCATCGACGAAATTGACGCCGTCGGTCGCCAGCGCGGTGCGGGCCTGGGCGGCGGCAACGACGAGCGCGAGCAGACGCTCAACCAGATGCTGGTCGAGATGGACGGTTTCGAAACCAATCTCGGCGTGATCGTGGTCGCTGCGACCAACCGCCCTGACATCCTGGACGCCGCGCTGCTGCGCCCGGGCCGTTTCGACCGCCAGGTCTACGTGACGCTGCCGGACATCCGCGGCCGCGAGCAGATCCTCAACGTGCACATGCGCAAGGTGCCGCTCGGCCAGGACGTGAACCCGAGCATCATCGCGCGCGGCACCCCGGGCATGTCGGGCGCCGACTTGGCCAACCTGTGCAACGAGGCCGCGCTGATGGCTGCGCGCCGCAATGCGCGCGTGGTCGAGATGCAGGACTTCGAGAAGGCCAAGGACAAGATCTTCATGGGCCCCGAGCGCAAGAGCATGGTCATGCCCGAGGAAGAGCGTCGCAACACGGCCTACCACGAGTCCGGCCACGCGCTGATCGGCAAGCTGCTGCCCAAGTGCGACCCGGTCCACAAGGTCACGATCATTCCGCGCGGCCGCGCGCTGGGCGTGACGATGAGCCTGCCGGCGCAGGACCGCTACAGCTACGACCGCGAGTACATGCTGAACCAGATCAGCATGCTGTTTGGCGGCCGTATCGCCGAAGAAGTGTTCATGCACCAGATGACCACCGGGGCCAGCAACGACTTCGAGCGTGCCACGCAGATCGCGCGCGACATGGTGATGCGCTACGGCATGACCGAATCGCTGGGCCCGATGGTCTACGCCGAGAACGAGGGCGAAGTCTTCCTCGGCCGCTCGGTCACCAAGACCACCAACATGAGCGAGTCGACCATGCAGAAGGTCGATGCCGAGGTGCGCCGCATCATCGACGAGCAGTACGCCCTGGCGCGCCGCCTGATCGAGGAGAACAGCGACAAGATGCACGCCATGGCCAAGGCGCTGCTCGAATGGGAAACCATCGACACCGAGCAGCTCGACGACATCATGGCCGGCCGCGCACCGCGTCCGCCCAAGGACTGGACGCCGCGCATCCCGCCCTCGGGCGGCGGCAGCGGCGGTACGCCGGCGGTGAACCCGGATCCGGCGCCGACAGCGGCTTGAGCATGATGCTTTGGCTATCGACGGGGCCTCTGGCCCCGTTTTTTCTTTGGAAGGGCGTATGACGATCTGGCGCACGACGCGCTTTGCCATCGACCTCGCGCAGCCGCGCGTGATGGGCATCGTCAACGTCACGCCCGATTCCTTTTCCGACGGCGGCGCCCATGCCTCGACCGAAGCTGCGGTGCGGCATTGCGTTCAACTGGTGGAAGAGGGCGCCGACATCCTCGACATCGGCGGCGAGTCCACGAGGCCCGGAAGTCCTGCCGTACCGCTGGCGGAGGAACTGGATCGCGTGCTGCCGGTGGTGAGCGAGGCGGTGAAGTTGGGCGTGCCGGTCTCGGTCGATACCTACAAACCCGAGGTGATGCGCGCGGTGCTGGAGCTCGGTGCCGACATCGTCAACGACGTGTGGGCGCTGCGGCAACTCGGCGCACGGCAGGCCGTGGCGGCGCATCCCTCGTGCGGTGTCTGCCTGATGCACATGCACCGCGACCCGCAGACCATGCAGGCGGCCCCCATGGAGGGCGACGTGCTCCCCGCAGTGCGTGCCTTCCTGACGCAGGGTGCGAAGGAACTGCTGGCGTTGGGCGTCGGTTCGGATCGCATCGTGCTCGACCCGGGCATCGGTTTCGGCAAGACCGTGGCGCAGAATTTCGCCTTGCTCGCACGCCAGCAGGAGCTGCTCGCCGCCGGCTGGCCGCTCTTGATCGGTTGGTCGCGCAAGTCTTCGCTCGGCGCCGTCACCGGCATCGAATCGGCGGCCGAGCGCATGGTGCCCAGCGTGGCGGCGGCGGTCTTGGCCGTCGAGCGCGGCGCATCGATCCTGCGCGTGCATGATGTGCGCGAAACGGTCGCCGCGCTGGCCGTATGGCGCGCGATGAAACGACAACAACAAGCACTGCAGGAGCCACATCCATGACAAGAAAATACTTCGGCACCGACGGCATCCGCGGCACGGTCGGCCAGGCGCCGATCACGCCCGACTTCGTGCTGCGGCTCGCGCATGCCGTCGGCCGCGTGCTCAAGAAGACGGAGGCGCGCCCGACCGTGCTGATCGGCAAGGACACGCGCATCTCGGGCTACATGCTGGAGTCGGCGCTCGAATCGGGCTTCAACTCGGCCGGCGTCGACGTGATGCTGCTGGGGCCGCTGCCGACACCGGGCGTGGCCTACCTGACGCGCGCACAGCGGGCCAGCCTGGGTGTCGTGATCAGCGCCAGCCACAACGCCTATCCGGACAACGGCATCAAGTTCTTCAGCGCACATGGCACCAAGCTCAGCGACGAATGGGAGCTGGCGGTCGAAGCCGCGCTCGAAGAGCCGCCCGTCTGGGCCGATTCGGCACAGCTCGGCAAGGCGCGCCGGCTCAACGATGCGCCGGGCCGCTACATCGAGTTCTGCAAGAGCACCTTTGCCAACGACCTGACGCTGCGCGGTCTGAAGCTGGTGGTCGACGGTGCCCACGGCGCTGCCTACCAGGTGGCACCGCAAGTGTTCCATGAGCTCGGTGCGGACGTGATCAGCATCGGCTGCGCGCCCGACGGCCTGAACATCAACAAGGGCTTCGGCGCCACGCATCCCCAGGCGCTGATCGATGCGGTCCGGGCGCAGGGCGCGCACTACGGCATTGCGCTCGACGGCGATGCCGACCGCCTGCAGCTGGTGGACGCGAGCGGGCGCCTGTTCAACGGCGACGAACTGCTCTACCTGATGGTGATGGAGCGCATCGCGCGCGGTGAGAAACCTTCTGGCGTGGTCGGGACGCTGATGACCAACAAGGCGGTCGAAGTTGCGCTGCGCAAGCAGGGCATCGAGTTCGTGCGCACGCGCGTGGGCGACCGCTATGTGCTGGAAGAGCTGGAAAAGCGCCGTTGGCTGCTCGGAGGCGAGGGCTCCGGCCACCTGCTCGCGCTCGATCGCCACACGACGGGCGATGGCATCGTGAGTGCGCTGCAGGTGCTGCAGGCCTGCCAGCGCAGCGGCAAACGCGTGGACGAGCTGCTGGCCGATGTCACGCTCTTTCCGCAGACGCTCATCAATGTCCGATTGGCCGAGGGGCAGGACTGGAAAGCCAACCAGGCGCTGGCGGCCGAAACCCGGCGCGCCGAGGCCGAACTGGGCGATGCAGGCCGCGTGCTGATCCGCCCCAGCGGCACCGAGCCGCTGCTGCGCGTGATGGTCGAGGCGCGCGACGCAGCGCAGGCCGAGGCCTGCGCAAGACGCCTGGTGGCGGCCGTCGAAGCGGGTTGAACGCGTGATCGACGTCCTGCTCGCCGATTACCACAACCCGGCGCATGCGCGTGCGCTGGTCGAGCTGCTGGACAGCTATGCGCGCGATCCCGCCGGCGGCGGCACGCCGCTGGCGTCCCAGGTGCTGGATGAACTGCCCGAGGCGCTGGCCGCGCGGCCGCAGGCCTTCAGCGTGCTGGCCTACGACGCAGCGCAGCCGATCGGCCTCGTCAACTGCATCGAAGGCTTCTCGACCTTTGCCTGCAAGCCGCTGGTCAATGTGCACGATGTGATCGTGCTGGCCAGCCACCGCGGCCAGCGGGTCACGCAGCGCATGCTGGCGCGTGTCGAGGAAGAGGCTCGCGTGCGTGGCGCCTGCAAGCTCACGCTCGAGGTGCTCTCCGGCAACCGCAGCGCGCTGCGCGCCTACGAGCGTGAAGGCTTTGCCGGCTACCAGCTCGACCCGGCCTTCGGCTCGGCCATGTTCCTGCAGAAGAAGCTCTGATCAGAAGCGCGTGACGGGCATGTCGCTGTCACCCTTGCCGGGGGCGTACTTGCCCAGCTCCCACTTGGCGATCGCATTGCGGTGCACTTCGTCCGGACCGTCGGCGAAGCGCAGGGCGCGCGCGCCGACATAGGCGTAGGCGAGCGGGAAGTCGTCGGACATGCCGCCGCCGCCGTGCACCTGCATGGCCCAGTCGATCACCTGGCAAGCCATGCTCGGCGCGACCACCTTGATCATCGCGATCTCGTTCTTGGCGACCTTGTTGCCGGCCACGTCCATCAGCCATGCGGCCTTCAGCGTGAGCAGGCGCGCCATGTCGATCTTGCAGCGCGCCTCGGCGATGCGTTCCTGCGTCACGGTCTGCGAGGCGACGGCCTTGCCGAAGGCGATGCGGGACGAGGCGCGCTTGCACATCAACTCCAGGGCGCGTTCGGCCAGGCCGATCAGGCGCATGCAGTGGTGGATGCGTCCCGGGCCGAGGCGGCCCTGCGCGATCTCGAAGCCGCGGCCTTCGCCGAGCAGCATGTTGCCGGCCGGCACGCGAACGTTCTCGAAGTACATCTCGACGTGGCCGTGCGGCGCGTCGTCGTAGCCCATCACGTTGAGCGGGCGCACGATGCGGATGCCCTTGGCATCGGCCGGCACCACGATCATGCTTTGCTGCGAGTGGCGCGGCGCCTCCGGGTCGCTCTTGCCCATGGTGATGAAGACCGCGCAGCGCGGATCGGCCGCGCCCGAGATCCACCACTTGTGGCCGTTGATGACGTACTCGTCGCCCTGCCGTTCGACGCGCGTGGCGATGTTGGTGGCGTCGCTCGACGCGACCTCCGGTTCGGTCATCGCGAAGGCCGAGCGGATCTCGCCTTCCAGCAGCGGCTTGAGCCAGCGCGCCTTGATCTCGTCCGAGCCGTAGCGCGCAATGGTTTCCATGTTGCCGGTGTCGGGCGCCGAGCAATTGAAGGCCTCGCTGGCCCATGGCACGCGGCCCATGATCTCGGCCAGCGGCGCGTATTCCTGGTTGGTGAGGCCGGCGCCTTCGTAGCCCGAGGCAGCGGCGCTGTCGACCGGCAGGAACAGGTTCCAAAGGCCCTGGGTCTTCGCCTTCTGCTTGAGCTTCTCGACCGTCTTGAGCGCGGTCCAGCGCTTGCCGGCCGCGGTGTTGGCGGCCAATTCGGCCGCGTACTCGGCTTCCGCCGGGTAGATGTGGTCTTCCATGAAAGCGGTGACGCGCTTCTGCAAGTCCTTGGTCTTGGCCGAATATTCGAAATCCATGGGGTCTCCTTTGAAATGGGGAAGGCTCAGGCCCGTTGTGCGAATTGCCAGGCCATCTCGGCCATCGGTCGCGCACCGCGGCCCGAGGCCACGGCTTGCTCGCTCGACGCGGTACCGGCCTCGACCCGCTTGGCGATGCCCTGCAGGATCGCGGCCATGCGGAACAGGTTGTAGGCCTGGTAGAAATTCCAGTCGGTCGCGAGCGCCTCGGGCGTCGTGATGCCGGTGCGGTCGCAGTACTTGCGGATGTATTCGCTCTCGGTCGGGATGCCCAGGCTCTTCAGGTCGAGGCCGCCGATGCCGCGGAACGAACCCGGCGCGATGTGCCACGACATGCAGTGGTAGCTGAAATCGGCCAGCGGATGGCCCAGCGTCGACAGTTCCCAGTCGAGCACGGCGATCGCACGCGGCTCGGTGGCGTGGAACATCAGGTTGTCGAGCCGGTAGTCGCCGTGCACGATCGAGGTCATCTTCTCGTCGCGCGCGCTGGCCGGGATGTGGGCGGGCAGCCATTCCATCAGGCGGTCCATTTCGGGGATGGGCTGCGTGATCGAGGCCACGTACTGTTTGCTCCAGCGGCCGATCTGGCGCTCGAAATAGTTGCCGGGCTTGCCGTAGTCGGCCAGGCCGCGCTCGGCGAACTTCACGGTGTGGAGCGCCGCGATGACGCGGTTCATCTCGTCGTAGACGGCGGCCCGCTCGGCATTGCTCATGCCCGGCAGCGACTGGTCCCACAGCACGCGCCCGGCCATGAATTCCATGACGTAGAAGGCGCGGCCGATAACGGCTTCGTCTTCGCACAGGCAGTACATCCGCGGCACCGGCACGCCGGTGCCGGCCAGGCCGCTCATGACCTTGAACTCGCGCTCGACCGCATGGGCCGAAGGCAGCAGCTTGGCGACCGGGCCGGGCTTGGCGCGCATCACGTAGCTTTGCGTCGGCGTGACCAGCTTGTAGGTCGGGTTGGACTGGCCGCCCTTGAACATTTCGACCGTGAGCGGCCCCTTGAAGCCGTCCAGGTTCTTGTCGAGCCAGGCGGTCAGCGCATCGACGTCGAAGACGTGCTGCTTGGATACGGCGCGGGTGCCGACGAAGTTGTCGAAGTCCTGGGTCATGTCTCTGCGGTCTTTTATTGATCGGCTTCGGAAATGCGCATCAGCGCCGCGCGGTCCAGCACCACCAGGCCGCCCGGTTCGATGCGGATCGCATCCTCGCGCTCCATGGCCTTGAGCTCCTGGTTCACGCGCTGGCGTGAGGCACCGAGCAGCTGCGCCAGCTCTTCCTGAGCCAGGTGCAGCCCGATGCGCATCTGGCTGCCGTCCGCCAGGTTCGGCACGCCGTAGCTGCGAACCAGGTGGATGAGCTGCTTGGCGAGCCTGGCGCGCAAGGGCAGCGTGTTGAGATCCTCGACCAGCCCGAAGAGCTGGCGGATGCGGCGCGCTTGCAGGCGCATCAGTGCCTCGTAAAGCTCGACATGATTCGACAGGATCTTCTGGAAATCGGCGCGCGCCACGCAAAGGATCGTGGTCTCGCCATGCGCGTAGGCGTCGTGGGTTCGACGGTCGCCGTCGAACATCGCCACGTCGCCGAACCAGATGCCCGGCTCCACATAGGTCAGCGTGACCTGCTTGCCCGAGACCGCCGTCGAACTCACGCGCACCGCGCCCTTGGCGCAAGCGATCCACTGCTCGGGCGGGTCGCCGCGTGCAGCGATCAGCTCGCCGTCCTTGTAGCGTTTGACGAAAGCACATCGGAGGATGTCGTGACGAAGCGATGGAGAAAGAGAAGAGAACCAGCGACCACCATTGATCGCTTCACGTTCTTCGATGGTAAGAATGGGGTCGTCCATGGACTGTCCTGTGTGTGACTGAAAAGCTGAGGGTTGTCGCGAGAGCGACGTGCCGCTACTCGTAGCGCGGCGTTTCCTTGGCGAGGAAAGCGGCGATCCCGATGCCGGCGTTGCGGTGGTGCAGGTTGCGCACGAAGTGGTCGCGTTCCTGCGACAGCTGCGAAGCCAGTGTTGCGCCTCGCGCCTCGCTCAGCAGCTCCTTGATGCTGGCCAGCGCGTTGGGCGCGCGTGCGTTGAGGCGGTTCGCCAGCGCGAGCGCCGCACTCAAGGCCTGGCCGCTCTCGGTGATTTCATTCACCAGGCCGAGCGCATGCAGGCGCTGTGCCTCGATGCGCCCTCCGAGCATGAGCCATTCGCTCGCGAGCTGCCGAGGCAGTGCCTGCGCGAGATGCCAGCTCAAGCCGCCGTCCGGCGACAACGCGACGGTGCTGTACGAGGCGGCGAATACTGCATCGCGCGCGGCGACGATGAAGTCGCAGGCCGCGGCGAGCGAGAAGCCGGCGCCGGCCGCGGCGCCCTCGACGGCCGCGATCACCGGCTTGGGAAAGGTGCGGATCGAATCGATCCAGTTGTGCAGCGACTCGATGCTCTCGGCCTGCACTGCGGGCTCGCGCTCGCGATTGGCCGAAAGGCGCTGCAAGGAGCCGCCGGCGCAGAACCATGCGCCTTCGCCCACGAGCACGACACTTCGGATCTCGTCGCTGTTCTCGGCGCCGCTGAGCGCCTCGATGCCGGCCGCGTACATCTCGGGGCCCAGCGCATTGCGCTGCGAGGGGTTGGAGAGCGTGAGCACCAAGGTCTGTCCTTCGCTCGTGCTTTTCAGTTCTGCGGTCATGGTCGGTGTCTCTTACTCTTCTTCATGCGTGAGGCTCAGGCCCAGTGCGCCACGGCGGCGCAGCCACGGGCTCGGGCGGTAACGGGGATCGCCATACACGGTCTGGAGGTTGAAGAGCACTTCCAGCACATTCGTCGGCCCGTACAGGTCGCCCATCGCCAGCGGACCCTGAGGGTAGCCGAGGCCCAACCGAACGGCGACGTCGAGGTCGGCGGGCGAACAGACGCGCTGCTGGCACATGTCGGCGGCGATGTTCACGATGGTGCCTATCACGCGCTGGGTGACGAAGCCGCCGCTGTCGCGGATCACGCTTACCGCCTTGCCGTCGCGCGCGAAAAGCGCATGGGCCGCATCGCGCACGTCGCGCCGCGTCGCGGGATTGGTGGCCAGCACGCGGCGCTTGGTGGCTGCATCGTCCACCATCAGGTCGATGCCGACCGTGCGCGTCGCATCGAGCCGTTCGACGGCGGCGACGGTCGTGACGTCGAAGCCCAGCGGTGCGACCAGGATCAATGCGGCGGGCGAGGGCGTGGCGCCGCTTTCGAGCTGCGCGCCCAGCGCATGCACGAGCCGCAGCAAATCGGGCCGCCGTGCTGCGCGGGGCGAAACCCAGACGGCCGGGGCGGCGTCGACCGTCGGCACCGGCGCTTCGGTGGGCAACTGCGCCGCACCGTCGACATAGCGATAGAAGCCTTCGCCGGTCTTGCGACCGAGCGCACCCGCTGCGAGCCGTTGCGCGGTGATCACGCTGGGCCGAAAGCGCGGCTCCTCGTAGTACTGGCGGTAGATCGACTCCATCACGGGATGGGAAACATCGAGCGCCGTCAGATCGAGCAGCTCGAAAGGCCCGAGGCGAAAGCCCGCCTGGTCCTTGAGGATGCGGTCGATGGTGGCGAAGTCCGCCACGCCTTCCCCGGCGATGCGCAGCGCCTCGGTGCCGTAGCCGCGTCCCGCGTGGTTGACGATGAAGCCGGGCGTGTCCTTGGCCTGCACAGCGCTGTGGCCCATCTGCGCGGCGTAGCCCGCGAGCCGGCGGCAGACCTCGGCCTCGGTCTTGAAGCCGGCCACGACCTCGACCACCTTCATCAGGGGCACCGGGTTGAAGAAATGAAAGCCCGCCATGCGCTGCGGATGCGCCATCACCGCGGCGATGGCGGTGACCGAGAGCGATGAGGTGTTGGTCGCCAGCACGGCCGAGGGCGCGACCACCGCTTCGAGTTCGCTGAACAGCTTGCGCTTGACCTCGAGGTCTTCGACCACGGCTTCGATCACCAGCTCGCAGCCAGCGAGCGCCTGGACCGATTCGACGGCGCGGACACGAGCGGACAGTGCATCGCGCTGCGCCTCGTCCAGTTTTCCCTTCTCGTGCTGCTTCTGCCACTGGGCGAGGATGGCATCGCGTCCGCGGACCGCGGCGCCCTCGAAGCTGTCGAGCAGCAGGACCTCGCTCCCGGCCTGCGCGGCGATCTGCGCGATGCCGCGCCCCATGGCGCCGGCACCGATGATGCCCACATTGGAAAAGTTCACAGTCATTTGATAATTGTCTCTCTGAGGATGGCTGGCACGGATGCCCATGCCAGAATGTGTCTACTTTCGATTACTTTTTTCGAACTATTTTGCAACTCCCACGCCTGGCGGCGGCCCTCTTTCTATTCGGGCTCGCACTTGACTCGCCTGCCTTGACGATCGGGCGGCCCCAAGGGGCTGTCTGGATCGGCAAGCCGCTGGATGTGGTGATTCCGCTTTCGCTGGATGCTGCCGAAGATGGGGGCGCGTTGTGCCTCGACGCCGAGGTCGTGCAGGGGGACACCCGCATTGCCGATCGGAGCCTGACTGTATCGCTGGAGCCGGGGCCGAAGGCCAGCAGCCCGCGCATCCATATCCGTTCCACCGTCGCCGTGGACGAACCCGTGGTCAATGTGAACGTGCGTGCCGGCTGCGATACGAAGTCGACGCGCAGCTATGTGCTGCTGGCCGACGTTCCGTCCGAACCCGCGCTGCCCGTCCTTGCGGCGCCTTCGGGTGCAAGGGCATCGTCCGAGACCCCGGCGCGAGCGCCCGCGCGCGCGCCATCGCGTGCTGCGGCAGGGGGCGCATCGTCCGGCCTCGAAGGCCCGACCGCAGCGCCGGCGCGGCGCAGCACCGCAGCGGCGCCCGCCGCGCGCACGCGCGCGACGCCGACGGGTCGTCGCCGCGTCCCAGCGCTGCCTCTGCGCCCGCGCCGCGCCGGCCCGCCGCGGCGCAACCGCCTGCCACACCGCGTGCGGCCGCGCCGCGCACCGTCCCGACGGTCGCAGCCACTGAGCCGAGGCGCGGGGCCGTCGCCGGTGGATCCCGGCTCCAACTCGAAACGCTGGAGCCGGTTCCCGTCGCGCAGCCCGGCCTCAAGACAAGCCCGCAACTGACGCTGCCGGCCAGCGAAGACCTCGCGCGCCGCGCCGCGGCCGCCGCCGAGTGGCGCGCGCTCAACATCGACCCCGAAGCGGCGCAGCGCGAGGCCCAACGCATGCAAGCGCTGGAAGCCACGCTGGCCGCGCTGCGCGAGCAGACGGCGCAGAACCAGCGCACCTTGCTCGAGATGCGCAGCGAGCTCGCGCAGGCGCACGACAGCCGCTATCGCAATCCACTGGTCTACGCGCTGATCGCCCTGTTGCTGATCGCGCTGGTGGCGATCGTGCTGCTGTGGCGCATGGCGCGCCGAGCCGCAGCGCCGGCCTGGTGGGGCGAGACGCCGTCGAAGGGCGAGGGCGGTCCCACGCGGCCGAGTTCCTTGCGCGCACTGCTCGACGAGGAGCCGGACGTCGACTCCGTACCGCCGCCGCGGCGCAGCGCGAACGCCACCAGCTTCGGCGCGGCGACCTTTGCAGCCCTGGAGCCCGACGACGACAGCGGCTTCGGCGAATCCGAACCCCAGCCGGCACGCACGCCCGATGGCGCGCCGGTGCGGCCGGTCAACACCGAAGAGCTGTTCGACGTGCAGCAGCAGTCGGACTTCTTCCTTTCGCTCGGCCAGCACGACCAGGCAATCGCGGTGCTGCGCGAACACATCGCCACCAATCCCGGCACCAGCGCGTTGGCCTACCTGGACCTGCTGCGGATTTTTCATTCGCTGGGGCGCAAGGAGGACTATGCGCGCCTGGCGGAGGAATTCGAACGGGCCTTCAACGCCGACGTCCCGGCGTTCGAGAATTTCAACGAGACGGGCAAGGGTCTCGAACACTATCGCAGCACCCTCGCGCGCATCGAATCGCAGTGGCCTGCGCCGGGCACCCTGGCGCTGATCGAGGAGCTGATATTCCGCAAGCCCGGCGCGCACGAGGACGAGGCCTTCGACCTGGCGGCCTACCAGGAGCTGCTGCTGCTCTATTCCGTGGCCAAGGAAGTGATCGATCCGAACAGCGCACCGCCTGCGCCCGTCACGCCGCACTCCTTCGTCGATACCTTCGGCCACGACCAGCTGGCCACGACGCCTGCGCCGCTCGATCGCGAGAGCGCGCCCGAGGCCGTCGAGTACGCCCCGACGCTGCCCCCCTCGATCTACGGCGCCATCGACGATCACCTGCACCATGAGACTGTGCTGGTGCCGGATGCGCCGCTTCCGGCGCCTCCCGCAGGCGCCGCACCGTTGCCGCGCGCCAAGCCCGACATCGACCTGGACCTCGCCGAATTCGACAAGACGGCCTTCGAAACCATGCGAGCGCCGATCGAAACGCCGAAGCCGCCGCCCGCACCGTCCAGCGATCCCCACGTGATCGATTTCGAGCTCTTCGATCCGGCCACCGAGGCGGAGATAGCTCCCAAGCCGGTCAAGCGCTGAACGCCGGGGCGCGGCGTTGCGCCCGGTCGACGGCCAGGCTGAGCGCCAGCGCGCAGAGCACCATCGCCAGGCCCGCCCAGCTCATCCAGGCGATCGCGTCATGGGCCAGCAGCCAGCCTCCGGCTGCGGCACCCACCGCTTGCCCCACGTAGATGCCGGAACTGTTGAGCGCCACCGAGCCCGGCGCGAGCGCGGGCGCCATCGAGACCAGGCGTGCCTGCTGAGCCGAGTTGGTGGCGAAGCAGCCGAAGCCCCAGGGCACGATGATCAGCGCCAGCCCCGCGAGCGTCACGCCCAGGGGCCACAGAAGAAGGCTCAGCGCGATCAGCGAGGTCGTGAGCAGCACCGTCTGCGAGGCGCCCATGCGGTCGATGTACCGGCTCACGAGCATGTTGCCGAGCAGGCCGCAGACGCCGAACCAGCCCCACATCAGGCCCAGTGCCGTGGCGTCCGCGCCCAGCACTTGCTTGAGGACGGGTGCGAAGTAGCTGAACAGAACGAACTGGCCCGCGCCTTGCAGCGCGGTGACGGAGACGACGCCCATCAGCAGCGGACTCTTGAGCACCTGGGCCCAGGCCGCGCGCGACAGCGCGGCCGGCCGGATGCCCGATGGGAGCTTGCGCCAGATCCAGGCTGCGCTGAGGATCGACAGGAGCGCGATCGTCGCGAACGCGGTGCGCCAGCCGAAATGACCGCCGATCAGCGTGCCGAGCGGAAGGCCCAGCACCGAGGCCATGGACCATCCCAGAAAAACGAAGGTGACGGCGCGGCCCCGCTGCTCGAGCGGCACCAGCAGACCCACGCAGGCGGCCGCCTGCGGCGTGAAGATCGCGGGCGCGACGACCGTCAGCATGCGCACCACCAGCAGCCCGCCGAAGTTCGGCATCAGCGTCGCGAGAAGATGCCCTGCCGCATACCACAGCATGGTGCAGGCGAGCAGCACCCGGCGGTCCCAGCCCGCGACCACGGCCGCCAGCAAGGGAGCGCCGAGGCACATCACGACGGCCGCCGCGGTGATCAACTGGCCGGCGGTAGCCGCGCTGACTTGCAGCGAGGTGCTGAGTTCGTTGAGCGTGCCGGGCACCACCATCACGCCCGTCCCGATCACGAAGTTGCCCGCCAGCAGGGCCCACAAAGCTGCCGGCAGAGCAGGCTGCTTCAACGGCGGACCTGCAGTGCGCCCGGATTCACGATGTTGGTCGGGTTGCCCTTGATGAAGCTGACGACGTTGTCGAAGGCCTGGCCGAAGTACATCTCGTAGCTGTCCTGCTCGACGTAGCCGATGTGCGGGGTGCAGATGCAGTTCTCCAGGCGCAGCAGCGCATGGCCTTGCAGCGGCGGCTCGCTCTCGAACACGTCGACGGCTGCCAGCCCGGGCCGGCCGCGGTTGAGGGCCGCGAGCAGCGCGTCCTGTTCGACCAGCTCGGCGCGCGAGGTGTTGACGAACAGTGCGGTGGGCTTCATGCGCGACAGATCCTCGAGGGTGACCAGGCCCCGTGTTTCCTCCGTCAGCCGCAGATGGATCGACAGCACGTCGGCCACGCTGAAAAAGACGTCCCGGTTCGGTGCCACCTGAAAGCCGTCGGACCGTGCCCTGGCGCAGCTCTCTTCGCGGCCCCAGATCACCACCTGCATGCCGAAGGCCTGCCCATAGCGTGCGACCAGCTGGCCGATGCGCCCATAGCCCCAGATGCAAAGCGTCTTGCCCTTGAGCACCGAGCCGAGCCCGAAATTGGGAGGCATCGAAGCCGACTTGAGCCCCGACTGCTGCCAAGCGCCATGCTTGAGGTTGCTGATGTACTGCGGCAAGCGGCGCATCGCCGTCATGATCAGTGCCCAGGTGAGTTCGGCCGGCGCCAGCGGCGAGCCCGTGCCTTCGGCCACCGCGATGCCTTGCTCGGTGCACGCATGCACGTCGATGTGGCTGCCGACCCGGCCGGTCTGCGAGATGAGCTTGAGCTTGGGGAGCTTCTCGATCAGCTGGCGAGAGATCTGTGTGCGTTCACGGATCAGCACGATCACGTCGGCATCCTTGAGCCGCACCGAGAGCTGCCCGATGCCTTTGACCGTGTTGGTGTAGACCTTGGCCGCGTACGCGTCGAGCTTGGAAGCGCAGCGCAGCTTGCGCACCGCGTCCTGGTAGTCGTCGAGGATCACAATGTTCATGGCATGCCATTGTGCCTCGCACCATCCGCGTACTCCGTGCCCTGCGTTCCACAGGCGCACGCTGCCCGGGGATAACCCAGGCTCGGTTCGGCTTCAATTGCCGATCGGCATCGCCTCGCTCAATGCAGGCGGCTGGCGCGCGGCACGGTGTCCGCCGCTTCCAGGGCGGCCAGCCGATCGAGTTCGGCGCAGACGTCCGCCATGCGGCCCGAGATCACGACGCGGCCCGCGTTCTGGCCGGGGCGCTGCGCATCGACCGTGCGCACCACGCGCAGGGGACGCGTCGGCGCGGGTGCAGAGGCACAGCTGGGCCGAATGCCGACATAGCGAAGGCCGGACGAACGCCTGCGGCGCGAAGGCATCCAGCGATCGGCCAGCGATTGCAGCGGCATGAACAGATCAGCAAGGCTGAGAAGAGCGATTCCCATGTGAACTCCAGAAAAGTCAGAGGTTGAACACAGGCAGGATTGCTTTCATCGGCTGCTACAGGGTGATGGCCCTCGGCCATACGCCCGCCACCTGTCGCGGCCGGGGTTTGGACCCCCTACATGAGCATCGTGTTGCGGATCAGGCCTACGGCCAAGCCTTCGATCTCGAAAGGCTCGCCGGGCTGAACGACGATGGTGGGGTAGTCGGGGTTTTCGGCATGCAGCTCGATGACCTGCTTGTTGCGCTTGAGGCGCTTGACCGTGACTTCGTCGCCCAGCCGGGCCACCACGATCTGGCCGTTGCGGGCTTCCTTGGTGGCTTGCACCGCCAGCAGGTCGCCATCCATGATGCCGGCGTCGCGCATGGACATGCCACGCACCTTGAGCAGGTAGTCGGGCTGGCGCTGGAACAGGGTGTTCTCGACGTAGTAGGTCTGGTCGACGTGCTCCTGCGCGAGGATGGGCGAGCCTGCAGCCACACGGCCGATCAGCGGCAGCGCGAGCTGGGCCATGCCGGGCAGCGACAGGGAGAATTGGTTGTTGCGCGATTCGTTCAGCGAGCGCAGTGCGTCGCCCTTGAGGCGGATGCCGCGCGAGGTGCCGCTCACGAGTTCGATCACGCCTTTGCGTGCCAGGGCCTGCAAATGTTCTTCGGCCGCATTGGCCGACTTGAAGCCCAGTTCGGCGGCGATCTCGGCACGCGTGGGCGGGGCGCCGGTGTGTGCGATGGCGCTCTGGATCAAGTCCAGAATCTGCTGCTGGCGGGCGGTAAGCTTGACGGCGAACTGCATTGATGACTCCTTGCGGCACTGGCTGAATATCCAGTACCTGTATTTTTAACCAGTTTCCGGGAGTTTGGCAAGACATGGTCGATACCCTTCGAGAAGGCAAGCGCCGCGTGATCGTTCTGGGCACCGGCGGCACCATCGCCGGCCGCGCTACGGCGGCCGGCGACAACATCGGCTACACGGCCGGGCAAGTAGGCGTGACGGAACTGCTGGGCGGCATCGAGGCGCCCGAAGGCATCGCACTCGCGGCCGAGCAAGTGGCGCAGATTGACAGCAAGGACATGAGCTTTGCGATCTGGCGTACGCTGGCCGAGCGCTGCGCCCATTGGCTCGCCGAGCCCGACGTAGCGGGCCTCGTCATCACCCATGGCACCGACACGCTGGAGGAAACAGCCTTCTTCCTGCAGTCGGTGCTGGCTCCGTCGAAGCCGGTGGTCCTGACCTGCGCGATGCGGCCCGCGACCGCGCTGTCGCCAGACGGCCCGCAGAACGTGCGCGATGCGATTGCGGTCGCGTCCAGCCCCGGCGCGCTGGGCGTGGTGGCCGTCTGCGCGGGCACGGTGCACAGCGCCTTCGACGTCCAGAAGGTCCACACCTACCGGCTCGACGCCTTCGACTCCGGCGATGCGGGACCGGTGGCCTATGTGGAGGAGGGCGCGGTGCGCGGCCTCCGAAGCTGGCCGGTATCGCCGCAACAAGATGCGCGCGAGCTCTTCGAACGGATGACGAATGCCGCCCGATGGCCCCATGTGGAAATCGTGATGAGTCATGCGGAGGCGCGCGGCAGCCTGATCGACACACTGATTCGCGAGCGCCAGTCCGGCGCCGCCGAGCCGGTAGAGGGCCTGGTGCTCGCGGCCACCGGCAACGGCACCTTGCACCTTGCGCTGGAAGAAGCCGCGCTGCGGGCGCAGGCTGCCGGCATCGCGGTCGTGCGCGCCACGCGATGCACGCAGGGCCGCATCCTGCCGGCGCCGAATGCACTCTTGCGTGACGCGGGCGCACTGACTCCCGTCAAGGCGCGCATCGCGCTGGTGCTGGAGCTGATGGCAGATCAGCCGGCCGCCGATTGAGGCCATGTTCGGCGCTCTGCAATCGCACTCGTGGGCCTATCCGGCGCTGGAGGCGGTGCACATCATCGGCATCGCACTCCTGCTCGGCAATCTCGTGGCGCTCGAGCTGCGGGTGTTCGGACGTGCGGCTGCCTTGCCGGTGCGGGCGATGGCCAGGCTGTCGCTGTCGATCGCGCTCTGCGGCTTCACGCTGGCGGCGGCCAGCGGCTCGCTGATGTTCGCGACCCAGCCGGCCGAACTGCTCGCCAACCGGGCCTTCGTGATCAAGATGGGATTGTTGCTGGCCGCCGGATGCAACGCGGGCTGGTTCCACGCGCGAAGGTCCTTGCGCAAACTCGATGCGCTGGCGCGGGTACAGATGTTGTTGTCCACTGCGATCTGGCTGGCCGTCGTGTTCTGCGGCCGCTGGATCGCGTACTGAAGAGAAGAAGGAGTTCTTCCGATGAAACGTCGCAGCATCGTCGTCGCCGCCGCATCCCTTCCCGTCGCCACCCCGTTCGCCTGGGCACACCACGGCTGGAGCAGCTTCGACCAGGAGCGTCCGCTCTACCTGGAAGGAAAGGTCGTGCGCGCGCGTTGGCAGAACCCGCATGCCGAGCTGGTGATCGAGGTTCCGCCGGGTCTCAAGGTGCCGGCAGACCTCGCAACGCGACAGCCGCCCGCGCAGAGCGCGCCGATCGATGGCCCCGGGCTTCTTGCCAAGGCGACCGCGCCGCGCCGCGCCGATCGCCAGTGGACGCTCGAACTCGCGCCGCTGACGCGAATGGAGGCCTGGAAGGTTTCGGAGATCAAGTCCGGCGCGACCATCTCGGCAGTGGGCTTCACCTTCAAGGAAGAAAAGGGCGAGCCGGTGATGCGCGTCGAATACCTGTTCGCCGACGGCAAGGTCTACGGGCTGCGCTCCAGCCCGGCCTGATCAGCTGCCGAGGGCGCCCAGCGCGCGCTGAGTGATCTCGTCGACCGTGCCGACGCCGCTGATGGCGCGGTACTTCGGCGCTGCGGCCGGGTCCGCCTTGGCCCAGGCCGAGTAGTAGTCGACCAACGGCCGGGTCTGCTGGCTGTAGACCTCGAGCCGCTTGCGCACGGTTTCTTCCTTGTCGTCCTCGCGCTGGATCAGGTCTTCGCCCGTGAGGTCGTCCTTGCCTTCGGTCTTCGGCGGGTTGAACTTGACGTGGTAGATGCGCCCCGACGCCGGATGCGAGCGGCGCCCGCTCATGCGTTCGATGATGTCGGCAAAAGGCACGTCGATCTCGAGCACGTAGTCGATCTTGACGCCCGCCGAGCGCATGGCCTCGGCTTGCGGAATGGTGCGCGGGAAGCCGTCGAACAGAAAGCCCTGGGTGCAGTCCGGCAACGCGATGCGTTCCTTGACGAGGTTGATGATCAGGTCGTCGCTCACCAGGGCGCCGGCATCCATCACGGCCTTGGCCTGGAGCCCGAGCGGTGTGCCGGCCTTGACGGCGGCGCGCAGCATGTCGCCGGTCGAGATTTGAGGAATGCCGTATTTCTGGCAAATGAAGGCTGCCTGCGTGCCTTTGCCTGCCCCGGGGGCGCCCAACAAAATCAGTCTCATGGTGTCCTCGGACGGTTCTTCGATTTCTGTCGCGCCATGCGTTTCACGAGGGAGATCGCAGGGCGGAGTTGCATCGAGGATAGCACGCGCTCCGCGCCCGACTTGGCCTGCGCGGGGACGAAATCAGGCGTTGGAGAGCAGTGCGCGGACGCGTTCCAGATCTTCCGGCGTGTCGATGCCCGGCCCGGGCGCATGGGCGCTCACGTGCACGGCGATGCGGTGCCCGTGCCACAGTGCGCGCAGCTGCTCCAGTGCCTCCGTGGCTTCGACCGGTGCCGGCGGCAGGCTGGGAAACTGCCGTACGAAGCCGGCGCGGTAGCCGTAGATGCCGATATGGCGCAGCGCTGCGGGTGACTGCGGCAGCGCCGTCACGCCGCCTTTCGCGAAGCCGTCGCGCCACCAGGGAATCGGTGCGCGACTGAAGTAGAGCGCGTTGCCCTGTGCGTCGAGCACGGCTTTCACGACGTTCGGATTGAGGAAATCTTCGAGGGATTCGATCGCGTGCGCGGCCGTGCTCATCGCTGCGTCGGGATGCGAGGCCAGCGTGTGGGCCACGGCGTCGATCAATGCCGGGTCGATCAGCGGCTCGTCGCCCTGGACGTTAACCACGATCGCATCGTCGGCCAGACCGAGCTGCGCGCAGGCCTCGGCGAGGCGATCGCTGCCGCTCGCGTGGTCGGTGCGCGTGAGCAGGGCCTGGACACCGTGTGCCTCGCAAGCGGCGACGATGCGCGCGTCGTCGGCGGCCACCACCACGCGCTCGGCGCTCGATTGCAGGGCGCGCTGTGCGACGCGCACCACCATCGGCAGGCCGGCAATGTCGGCCAGGGGCTTGTCGGGCAATCGTGTGGACGCGAGCCGAGCCGGGATCAGGACGGCGAAAGGCAAGGTCAAAGTCCCAGCTCTTCGTCGGAAAGCGTGCGCGCCTCGGTTTCGAGCAGCACCGGGATGCCATCGCGCACCGGGTAGGCGAGGCGGGCGCTGCGCGAGGCGAGTTCCTGCTTCTCGGCATTCCACGTGAGCGGCCCCTTGGTCACGGGGCAGACGAGCAGTTCAAGCAGCTTGGTGTCCATCGAGCGATGATAGCTTTGCGTCGAGCGCTTCGAAGAAGGACGGCTCGGGTTCGAACACCAGCGGCAGCGCCAGCGCGTCGGGGGCTCGGCGCCACAGCTTGACCGCGTCCTTCTCGGTGCAGATCAGCGTGTAGGCGCTGCCGGGCGGCGGGGTCCAGTCGCTGAAATCGTGGTGATCCGGCAATGCAATGCACTGCTGCGGTACCAGGGCGCGTTCGTGCAGCATCTGGAAGAAAGCCTCGGGCTTTGCAATCGCGGCAACCGCGACCAGCGCCCGGCCGGCCAGGGATGCGAGCGGGACCGGCGTGCCATCGAGGCGCAGCGCATGGTCGGCCAGCGCACGTCGTGCCGTGAAGCCGGCGAAGGCGGGTCGCGCGCCGGTGTGGATCACCAGGTCGCAGCGGCGCGGCCAATGCTCGCGCAGGGGGCCGGCCGGCAGCAGCCAGCCATTGCCCGTTCCGCGGTCGTCGAAGACGCAGATCTCGAGGTCGCGCGCCAGCGCAAGGTGCTGCAGGCCATCGTCGCTCACGATGAGCTGCGTGTCCGGGTGAAGAGCGAGCAGGGCACGCGCCGCTTCGGCACGCCGCCGCGCCACGAAGACCGGCACCGCGGTCGAGCGGCGAATCAGCGCCGGCTCATCGCCGACCTCGCGCGGATCGCTGTCGTCCTGTACCGCGCGGCAATCGTCGGTCGCTCGCCCGTAGCCGCGCGATACCACGCCGACCTTCATTCCGCGGGCTTGGAGGTGTCGCACGACCGCCATCACGACAGGCGTCTTGCCGGAACCGCCGGCGATGACGTTGCCGACCACGATCACCGGCACGCCGACGCGCTCGGTCTGAAGGATGCCTCGGCGATAGAGCGCGCGCCGGATTGCGGCCAAAGCGCCATAGAGCAGCGAGAGAGGCCACAGCAGCCGCGCGAGCATTCCGCGCTGAAGCCAGGCCCGCTGCAGCACTAGCGTCCCGCCTGCGCGGCCGACTGCGTGGCGAAGGTGATTTGCATGAGGCCCGCGCGCCGCGCGCCTTCCATCACCGTGATCACAGACTGATGGGCGGCGCTGGCGTCGGCGCTGATGATCACGACGCTGTCCTTGCCGCCGTTCGCCGCGGCGCTCAGCGCTGCGGCCACCGTCTCCACGCTGCGGTCGGGCAAATGGGTCTTGTTGATCGAATAGCGTCCGTCGGCGGAGACGGCGACGATCACTTCCTTCGGATAGTCGCGCTGGGCCTCCACGTCGGCCACCGGAAGGCGCAACTGCATCTCGGTGAACTTGCTGTAGGTGGTCGAGAGCATCAGGAAGATCAGCACGACCAGCAGCACGTCGATGAACGGGATCAGGTTGATCTCCGGCTCCTCGCGCGAGCCGTGGCTGAAATGCATTCGTTTCATGATCGCAGGGTGTTCAGGTGACGCGCAAAACGTTCGCCGGCGAGCTCCAGGTTCAGCAGGTACTCGTCGACCCGGCTGCGGAAATAGCGCCAGAAGATCAGAGCCGGGATCGCCACGATCAGCCCGAAGGCCGTGTTGTAGAGCGCCACGGAGATGCCGTGCGCCAGCTGCGCCGGGTTGCCGGTGCCGACCGCGCCGCTGCTGGGCGACTGGGAGCCGAAGATCTCGATCATGCCGATCACCGTGCCCAGCAGCCCGAGCAGCGGGGCCGCCGACGCGATGGTTGCGAGCGCCGGCAGGTAGCGTTCGAGTCGATGCGCGACCACGCGTCCGGCCGATTCCATCGACGCGCGCAGGTCGTCTTCGGTCGAAAGGGGGTTGGAGTTCAAAGTGCGGAAGCCGGCGGCCAGCACCTCGCCGAGCCCCGAGTTTCTTTCCAGCTTGGTCACCACGTCCGGGCCCGGGACCGCAGCGCGCGAGACCGTGATGGCCTCGTCGAGGAGTTTGGGCGGCAGGACCTTGGAGGTCTTCAGGCTGGTGAATCTCTCGATGACGAGCGCGAGCGCAATCACCGAACAAGCGAGCAGCGGCCAGATCGGCCAGCCCGCAGCAACTATGATCGAAAACAAGTATTCCTCCGGCCCCGTGGACTGCAAATGCGCGGCGATTATCCACCGGCGCGAAGCATTGTTCCGATTTGTATTCGCTGTAGGTTCAGACGCACAGTTTCTGTGGATAACTTTGTGGCTAACCCGCGGAGCAACTCATCTGGAGCCACACGCGGCGGGCTTTCCGCTGGATCGACTGAATTTTGAGCAGCACTTTTTTCAATCAAATCAATGGCTTGTACGTGGAGTCGTGGGTGTTGTGCGGATGCCTCGTGCGGCCGGGAGACCGCCGCCGCGCTTGTGGACGACTGTTCATCTGTAACACCGCCTCGACATGAGCGAGCGTGAAGCAATTCCGGCGGGACCGCGGGTCTGGGCCGTGGGCGCACTGTGTCGCGCCGTGGCCGATGCGCTCGATGCGCGCTTCAATCCGGTCGCGGTGCGCGGCGAGATTTCCGGCTTCTCGCGTGCGGCCAGCGGCCATTGCTACTTTGCACTGAAAGACGAATCCGGCCAGTTGCGGTGCGCCATGTTCCGGCGCGCCGCAGGCCTGCTCGATTTCTCGCCGCGCGATGGCGACCAGGTCGAGGTGCGCGGCCGATTGGCGGTGTACGAGCCGCGCGGCGACCTTCAACTGGTGGTCGAAAGCCTGCGTCGAGCCGGGCAGGGCGCGCTGTTCGAGCAGTTCCTGCAGCGCAAGGCGAAGCTGGAGGCCGAGGGCCTTTTCGATCCTGCCCGCAAGCGGCCGCTTCCGGCCATGCCACGCGCGATCGGTGTCGTGACCTCGCTCGGCGCGGCAGCCTTGCACGACGTCGTCAGCGCATTGCGCCGCCGCGTGCCGCACATTCCTGTGGTGCTGGCGCCGGCCGCGGTGCAGGGCGCCGGTGCGCCGGCGGAGCTGGTGCGCTCGCTGCAGTCGCTCTACGCGCTGCAGCCGACGGTCGACTTGATCCTGCTGGTGCGCGGCGGCGGCTCGATCGAGGATCTCTGGGCCTTCAACGACGAGTCGCTGGCGCGCACGATCGTGCAGAGCCCGGTGCCGGTGATCAGCGGCGTCGGCCACGAAACCGACTTCACCATCGCCGACTTCTGTGCCGACCTGCGCGCACCGACGCCGACCGCCGCGGCCGAACTCGTCGCTGCGCCGCGCGATCTGTGGCTCGGCGCGCTCGATCTGCTCGAAGAGCGGCTGCGCGACGCGATTTCCGCGCGCCTCGATGTCTTGAGCCAGCGCCTCGATCTGGCCGCGGGTCGGCTGGGGCGCCCCTCGACGCTGGTGACGCGCCAGCAACTGCGCCTGGCTCACCATGCGCAACGACTGCACTACGCCGTGCTCTCGAGGACGCAGCGGCTCGCGCAAGCGCAGCAGGCGTTGCAGGCCGAGTTGCCGCTCAAGTTCACGCGTGCCCTGGTTCAGCGCAAGGAACGGCTCGAACGGGCTGCTCTGCGCCTGCAACTGCTGGATCCGGCGCTGGTCTTGCAGCGCGGCTACGCATGGCTCACGAACGAACAGGGACAGGCCGTCACCAGCGTGCGAGGCCTGACACCCGGCGACGCGGTGCGCGCGCGCCTCGCCGACGGCACGGTCGACATGACAGTCAATCGAACGGGTACGACGGGACGGCGTCCGACGCGAGCCACGTGATTCCTTTCTAGAATGCTTCGTCTCACAACCAACCCGCGAGAAAAGACATGGAACACGTCCTCCCACCCCTGCCGTACGCGCTGGACGCCCTGGCGCCGGAGTATTCGAAGGAAACGCTGGAGTACCACTACGGCAAGCACCACAACGCCTATGTGGTGAACCTGAACAACCTGCAAAAGGGCACCGAGTTCGAGAGCCTGCCGCTGGAGGAGATCGTCAAGAAGTCCAGCGGCGGCATCTACAACAACGCCGCCCAGATCTGGAACCACACCTTCTTCTGGAACTGCATGAAGCCCGCGGGCGGCGGCGAGCCCACCGGCGCGCTGGCCAAGGCGATCGATGCCAAGTGGGGCAGCTACGCGGCCTTCAAGGAGGCCTTCGTGAAGTCGGCGGTGGGCAACTTCGGCTCGGGCTGGACCTGGCTGGTGAAGAAGGCCGACGGCTCGGTGGACATCGTGAACATGGGTGCCGCGGGCACGCCGCTGACCACGGGCGACACGGCACTGTTGACGGTGGACGTCTGGGAGCACGCCTACTACATCGACTACCGCAACCTGCGGCCCAAGTATGTGGAGACCTTCCTGGCCAAGCTGGTGAACTGGGACTTCGCGGCCAAGAACTTCGGCTGAGTCGAGGCTTGCCAAAAAAAGCCGACCCGCGGGTCGGCTTTTTAATGGGCGGGCGATGCTCAGCGCCTGGCCGCAAACAGTTCGCCGCCGAGCTTCGTCCCCTTCTTGATGTTCTTCTTGGCGAACCAGCCTTGGTTCATCTCGAGCACGAAGCGAACCGGCTCCTCGGAACAATGCGACTCCTCGGTCAGGGGCTTCATGTCGGCCAGGTTGACGATGCGGCCGTCGTCGGCCACGAAGGCTGCGGTCAGCGGCAGCAGGGTGTTCTTCATCCAGAAACACTGGGTCGCGGGCTGCTCGAACACGAAGATCATGCCCTCGGTTTGCGGCATTTCCTTGCGGAACATGAGACCGATCTGCCGCTGTTCAGGGGTTTGCGCGACTTGCGCATCGATCTGGTACATGCCCGCGGACAGCTTCACGCGCTGGAGATTGATTTGAGCTTCCTGACCGTGTGCAAAGGTCATCAATGAAGCTGACAGCGCAAGCAGGGCCACAAAACGCTGGAACATGGGTCGACTTTCAATAAAGCGGGCGGCAATACAAACAAAAAATGCCCGCTGATGCGGGCATGACTATTTGCCTTGAAGCTTACATCTTCTTGAGTGCAGACGAAAAGAAAGCGTTCCGAAGAACGCTTTCTTTTTTAATGGTGCCAACCAGCTTACTGGGGCGTGGTGCCTTGCGCGGGAACCGGCTTCTTGCCGCCACCCTTGGCAGGGCGGCGCGTGTCGCGCGAGTCACGGCGTGCCTGGGCGGCCTTGTCGGCGCCAGTGGCGGTCACGCCGCCGCTACCCTCTGACACCTTGCTCTGGTCGCCGCCCGGAGCTTTGACTTGGCCGGCAGGCTTCGCGTCCTTCTTGGCTTCGGCGCGTTCGGCCGCCTTGCCCTTGCCTGTGGGGTCGACTTCGGCGGGCTTCGTCTGGGCATATGCGCCAACGGCGAACAGGCCGGCGATCATGACTGCGAGAACTTTGCTCATTACGGGTTCCTCTGTGGAGATGGATTGAAAATGCCTCCCGGCCAGCAGAAGGTCAGCCAACAACGAGACCCATATGGACTCGGTTGACAGAACCTTCGGACTCCTCCGGTTGCGTCTAAAATTCTACGGCTATTCAGCCGGCTGGAAACCTAGTGTCTTCCAGCCTTCAATTCATCCCGGAGCCCTTGCCTCATGTCCAGCTATCAGCACATCAAAGTCCCGGCCGAAGGCCAGAAGATCACGGTCAATGCCGACAACTCGCTCAATGTGCCTGATCAGCCGATCATTCCCTTTATCGAGGGCGACGGTACCGGCCTCGACATCACGCCCGTGATGATCAAGGTGGTCGACGCGGCAGTGGCCAAGACCTACGGCGGCAAGAAAAAGATCCAGTGGATGGAGGTCTACGCCGGCGAGAAGTCGACCAAGGTCTACGGTCCCGACGTCTGGCTGCCCGAAGAAACGCTGCATGCGGTGCGCGACTACGTGGTCTCGATCAAGGGCCCGCTGACCACGCCAGTCGGCGGCGGCATCCGCTCGCTCAACGTCGCGCTGCGCCAGGAGCTCGACCTGTACGTCTGCCTGCGCCCCATCCAGTACTTCGAGGGCGTGCCCAGCCCGGTCAAGGAGCCGCACAAGACCAACATGGTGATCTTCCGCGAGAACTCGGAAGACATCTACGCCGGCATCGAATTCGAAGCCGAAAGCGAGAAGGCCAAGAAGCTCATCAAGATCCTGCAGGACGAGTTCGGCGTCAAGAAGATCCGTTTCCCGAACACCTCGGGCATCGGCATCAAGCCGGTGTCGCGCGAGGGCACCGAGCGTCTGGTGCGCAAGGCGATCCAGTACGCGATCGACAACGACAAGCCCAGCGTGACGATCGTGCACAAGGGCAACATCATGAAGTTCACCGAAGGCGGCTTCCGTGACTGGGCCTATGGCCTGGCCGCCAAGGAATTTGGCGCCGAGCTGATCGACGGCGGCCCCTGGATGAAGTTCAAGAATCCCAAGACCGGCAAGGAAATCACCGTCAAGGACTCGATCGCCGACGCCTTCCTGCAGCAGATCCTGCTGCGCCCGGCCGAATACAGCGTGATCGCCACGCTGAACCTGAACGGCGACTACGTGTCCGACGCGCTGGCGGCGCAGGTCGGCGGCATCGGCATCGCCCCGGGTGCCAATCTGAGCGACACCGTCGCGATGTTCGAAGCCACCCACGGCACGGCGCCGAAGTACGCCGGTAAGGACTACGTGAACCCCGGTTCCGAAATCCTCTCGGCCGAGATGATGTTGCGGCACATGGGCTGGACCGAGGCGGCCGACCTGATCATCCGCTCGATGGAAAAATCGATCGCCAGCAAGAAGGTGACCTACGACTTCGCCCGCCTGATGGACGGCGCCACGCAGGTCAGCTGCTCGGGTTTCGGTCAGGTGATGATCGACAACATGTAAATCCCGGCGTCCGAAGCGCCGGCTGACGCCCTGGTGTGTAAAGCCCCGGCACCGCAAGGCGCCGGGGCTTTTTCGTTGGGGCTGGCGGCACGCAGCTTGCATGCGCCGAGGCGGCAGTTCCACAGGCATCCGTCTTGAATGTCACAAAGCCGCCACCAGTTGTGTCCCTTGCGCAAGTACAACCGGCGGCGGCTCTATAAAATGATTTTCATGGCTACCAAAATCCCCTCGACTCCCCCTACGCCGCCGGCCGTGAAGCCGGGGCAGGACGACGGCGATGCGGTCGTGATCGAGCGGCGGCCGCAAAAAACTGCGCCGCCGCAGATGTATCAGGTGGTGATGCTCAACGACGACTACACGCCGATGGAGTTCGTGATCGTCGTGATCCAGGAGTTCTTCAACAAGGACCGGGAAACCGCCACCCAGATCATGCTCAAGATCCATCTCGACGGGCGCGGCGTCTGCGGGGTGTATTCCCGCGACATGGCGGCCACCAAGGTCAATCAGGTGATGGAAGCGGCCCACCAGGCCGGGCATCCGTTGCAGTGCGTCAGTGAACCGGTTGAATAAATCGCGCTCCAACCCATCTGAGAATTTATTTACAGCAAGGCAAAAGGAAATCACATGATTGCCCAGGAACTGGAAGTCAGCTTGCACATGGCTTTTGTCGAAGCCAGGCAGCAGCGCCATGAGTTCATCACGGTGGAGCACCTGCTGCTCGCTTTGCTGGACAACCCGAGTGCCGCAGAGGTTCTGCGCGCCTGCTCGGCCAACGTCGACGACCTCAGGGCGTCGCTCACCAATTTCATCAAGGACAACACGCCCCAGGTGGCGGGTACCGACGATGTGGACACCCAGCCCACGCTCGGTTTCCAGCGCGTGATCCAGCGCGCCATCATGCATGTGCAATCCACCGGCAACGGCAAGAAGGAAGTCACCGGCGCGAACGTGCTGGTCGCGATCTTCGGCGAAAAGGATTCGCATGCGGTCTACTACCTGCATCAGCAGGGCGTGACGCGCCTCGATGTGGTGAACTTCATCGCCCACGGCATCAAGAAGAGCGATCCGCCGGAAGCTGCCAAGGGCAGCAGCGAATCGTCCTCCGGCGAAGGCGAGGAGGGCGGCGGCGAGAAGAACGAGAAGTCGTCCCCGCTCGAGCAGTTCACGCAAAACCTCAACCAGCTTGCCAAGGAAGGCAAGATCGATCCGCTGATCGGCCGCGAGTACGAGGTCGAGCGCGTGATCCAGATCCTGTGCCGCCGGCGCAAGAACAACCCGCTGCTGGTGGGTGAGGCCGGCGTCGGCAAGACGGCGATCGCCGAGGGCCTGGCCTGGCGCATCACGCAGAACGACGTGCCCGAGATCCTGGCGGAGTCCCATGTCTACTCGCTCGACATGGGCGCGCTCCTGGCCGGCACCAAGTACCGCGGCGATTTCGAACAACGCCTGAAGGGCGTGCTCAAGTCGCTCAAGGACAAGCCGAACGCGATCCTCTTCATCGACGAGATCCACACGCTGATCGGCGCCGGCGCGGCCTCGGGCGGCACGCTCGATGCCTCGAACCTGCTCAAGCCGGCGCTGTCCAGCGGCCAGCTCAAGTGCATCGGCGCTACCACCTTCACCGAGTACCGCGGCATCTTCGAGAAGGATGCGGCCCTGTCGCGTCGTTTCCAGAAGGTCGATGTGGTCGAGCCGACGGTGCAGGAAACCATCGACATCCTGAAAGGGCTGAAGTCGCGCTTCGAGGAGCACCACGGCGTGAAATACGGCGTGGCTGCACTGCAGGCCGCGGCTGAGCTGAGTGCCAAGTACATCAACGACCGTCACTTGCCCGACAAGGCGATCGACGTCATCGATGAGGCCGGCGCCGCCCAGCGCATCCTGCCCGCGAACAAGCGCAAGAAGACCATCAGCAAGGCCGAGGTCGAGGAAATCGTCGCCAAGATCGCGCGCATTCCCCCGGCCAACGTCTCGAACGACGACCGCGGCAAGCTGCAGACCATCGAGCGCGACCTGAAGAGCGTGGTGTTCGGCCAGGACAAGGCCCTCGAGGTGCTGGCTTCGGCGGTCAAGATGGCGCGTTCGGGCCTGGGCCGCGAAGACAAGCCGATCGGCTCCTTCCTGTTCAGCGGCCCCACCGGCGTCGGCAAGACCGAAGCGGCGAAGCAGCTGGCCTACATCATGGGCATCGAGCTGATCCGCTTCGACATGTCCGAGTACATGGAACGCCACGCGGTGAGCCGGCTGATCGGTGCGCCTCCGGGCTACGTCGGTTTCGACCAGGGCGGCCTCTTGACCGAAGCGATCACGAAGAAGCCGCACGCCGTGCTCCTGCTCGACGAGATCGAGAAGGCGCATCCGGACATCTTCAACGTGCTGCTGCAGGTCATGGACCACGGCACGCTGACGGACAACAACGGGCGCAAGGCCGACTTCCGCAACGTCATCATCGTCATGACGACCAATGCAGGCGCCGAGACCATGAACAAGGCGACCATCGGTTTCACCAACCCGCGCCAGGCGGGCGACGAGATGGCCGACATCAAGCGCCTGTTCACGCCGGAGTTCCGCAACCGCCTGGATGCGACCGTGAGCTTCAAGGCCCTCGACGAGCAGATCATCCTGCGCGTGGTCGACAAGTTCCTGCTGCAGCTCGAGACCCAGCTGGCCGAGAAGAAGGTCGACGTCACCTTCACCGACGTGCTGCGCAAGCACCTGGCGAAGAAGGGCTTCGATCCGCTGATGGGCGCACGGCCGATGCAGCGCCTGATCCAGGACACGATCCGCCGCGCCCTGGCCGACGAGCTGCTGTTCGGCCGCCTGCAGGAAGGTGGCCGCCTGACGGTGGACCTCGACGACAAGGAAGAGGTCCAGCTCGACATCCAGCCGCTGCCCAAGAAGGAAGGGCGCGCCAAGCCCGAAGCGGAAGAGGCTGCAACGGGCTGATCAACGGGCTGGTCCGCTCATCCGGAGTCCACTCCCAAGGCCGGTAGCATTGCGCTACCGGCCTTTTTTCATTCACCGACCTCTTTCGCCCTTGATCGTCCCCGAGCTCAGCCACGAATGGAAGACCGGCCTCTCCCTGGCATGGAGCGGCTACATTGCGGTGTTGTCCGTCTGGATCGTGATGCAGAAGCGCGCGCCGGTGTCGACGATGAGCTGGATCCTCTCGCTGGCGCTGCTGCCCTTCGCCGGCTTCGTCATCTACTACTTCCTCGGGCCGCAGCGCTTGAAGAAGCAGCGCCTGAAGCGGCTGCGCAGCCGCGCGATCGCCCAGGCGCCGGCCGACGTCGCCACGCTGCGCGAGGCCGCGGAACGTGCGCCGCCCGCCCTGCGGCAGATGGCCGCGCTGGGCACCGCCGCCTGCGGCCTGCCGGTGTCGAGCGCGACGGCGGCCCGCCTGTTGTCCGGCGGTGCCAGCACCTTCGACGCCATCTTCGAAGCGATCGGCAGCGCGCGCGACCACGTGCACCTCGAGTACTACATCTTCGAGCCCGACACGATCGGCACCGCGCTGCGCGACCTGCTGATCGAACGCGCGCGAGAGGGCGTCACCGTGCGCCTGCTGCTCGATGCCCTCGGCTCCAAGCGCATCGGCCGCAAGTTCATGGCGCCGATGCAGGCCGCCGGCATCCAGGTGGCGCTGTTTCACGACACCCGCATCGGCCGGCGGCTGCGGCCCGTGACCAACTACCGCACCCACCGCAAGATCGTGGTGTGCGACGGGCGCGTGGGCTTCACCGGCGGCGTCAACATCACCGACGAGGAAGACCGGCGGGTGCGGCCCGACGCGTATCACGACGTCCACCTGCGCATCGAAGGCAGCGCGGTGCGCTGGCTGCAGACCACCTTTCTCGAAGACTGGGCCTACGCCACCGGCGAGGATCCGCGCCGGATGGACGAAGCCATCGACAGGCTGCTGCCGCGCCTGCCGGCCGAGGAGGGCGCGGGTGACATTCCGGTGCAGATCGTCACCAGCGGTCCCGACAGCGGCCTCGAAGCCATCCACCGCATGCATGTCGCGGCCATCCACTCGGCGGCGCAGCGCGCATGGCTCACCACGCCGTATTTCGTGCCCGGCGAACCGGCCTTGATGGCGCTTACCAGCGCGGCGCTGCGCGGCGTCGACGTGCGCCTCCTGGTGCCGCGGCGCAGCGACTCGCTGATCGTGAGCGCCGCGGCGCGCTCCTACTACGACGAGCTCATCGCGGCCGGCGTCAAGATCTGGGAATACAAGGCGCGCATGCTGCATTCCAAGACGCTGGTGGTGGACGACAACTGCGCGATGATCGGCACCGCCAATTTCGACAACCGCAGCTTCCGGCTCAACTTCGAGGTGTGCGCCGTGATCTATGGTCCGGCGCTGGCCAAGCCGCTCGCCGCGCAGTTCGAAACCGACCTTCACAGCGCCGCGGCCGTGCGCGCCAACCGGAAGCGCAGCTTCCTTCCCCAGCTCGGCGACGCGACGGCACGCCTTTTCTCACCTTTGCTCTGACGATGTCCCAAACCTTCCTCTGGCACGACTACGAAACCTTCGGCACCGTGCCGCGTCGCGACCGGCCCTCGCAGTTCGCCGCCATCCGCACCGACGCCGCGCTCAACGAGATCGGCGAGCCCATGATGATCTACTGCAAGCCCGCGCCGGACTACCTGCCGAGCCCGGGGGCCTGCCTGATCACCGGCATCACGCCGCAGATCTGCCTCGAGCGCGGCATTCCGGAGCATGAGTTCGCCGCGCAGATCGAACGCGCGTTCTCGCAGCCCGGCACCATCGGCGTCGGCTACAACACCATCCGCTTCGACGACGAGGTGACGCGCTTCCTGTTCTGGCGCAACCTCATCGATCCCTATGCGCGCGAGTGGCAGAACGACTGCGGCCGTTGGGACCTGCTCGACGTCGTGCGGCTCACCTATGCCTTGCGTCCCGACGGCATCGAATGGCCGAAAAAGGACGACGGCACGCAGAGCTTCAAGCTCGAAGACCTGGCGCGCGCCAACGGCTTGCTCCACGAATCGGCCCACGATGCGCTGTCGGACGTGCGCGCCACGATTGCGCTGGCGCGGCTGATCCGCGACAAGCAGCCCAAGCTCTTCGACTTCGCCTTCGCGCTGCACAGGAAAGACCGGGTCGCGAGCGAACTGGGCCTGCCGGCCACGCGCGAGTCGGCACGGCCTTTCCTGCATGTCTCCGGCATGTTCCCGGCCGAGCGCGGCTGCCTGGCCGTGATGTGGCCGCTCGCGAGCCATCCGACCAACAAGAACGAGCTGATCGCCTGGGACCTGGCGCACGACCCGAGCGAGCTGCGCGACCTCGACGTGGCGACGCTGCGCCAACGCCTTTTCACGCGAAGCGCCGATCTGCCCGAAGGCGTGCTGCGCCTGCCGGTGAAGAGCGTGCACCTGAACAAGTCGCCGATGGTGGTCGGCAACCTGAAGACCTTGGCGCCGGCCATGGCCACGCGCTGGAGCATCGACCTCGAAGCGGCGCTGCGCAACGCCGCGCTGGCGGCCGCCTTGCCCGACATGAGCGCGATCTGGCCCCAGGTCTACGAGCGGCCGCGCGAAGCAGCGCCGGACGTCGACGAAGACCTCTACGGCGGCTTCGTCGGCAATGGCGATCGCCGGCGGCTGACCCAGCTGCGCAGCCTGTCGCCGGCGGAGCTCGCACATTCGCGCACCGGCTTCGACGATCCACGGCTCGAAGAGCTGCTGTTCCGCTACCGGGCCCGCAACTTTCCCGATACCCTCGACGAAGACGAAACCGAACGCTGGGAGGCGCATCGCGTCGCGCGCCTGCTCGAAGGCGAGGGCGGGGTGCGCAACGTCGACCAGCTCTTTGCCGAGATCGATGTGCTGGCCGAGACGGCCGATGAGCGCGGCGAAGAGATCCTCGGCGCACTCTACGAATACGCCGAGGCGATCGCGCCCGCGGTTTGAGGAAGAGAGGGAGCACCCATGAACAAAAAGGCAAGCGGCACCTTCGAAGTGAAGATGCAGCCGCTCTGGCAGAGCGAGCAGACCGAAGGCGCGACGCTCGGCAGGATGTCGCTCGACAAGCAGTTCAGCGGCGACCTCGCGGGCACCGGCCAGGGCGAGATGCTGAGCGCCGTCACGACGACGCAGGGATCGGCCGGCTACGTGGCCATCGAGCGCGTGGCGGCGACGCTGCACGGCCGCGAGGGCAGCTTCGTCCTGCAGCACACGGGCACCATGACGCGCGGCGAGCAGCAGCTGTCGATCACCGTCGTGCCGGATTCGGCCACCGGCCAGCTCGCCGGCCTTGCAGGCAGGCTGGCGATCCGCATCGCCGACGGCAAGCATTTCTACGATTTCGACTACAGCCTGCCCGAAGGCGCGTGACCCAAGGAGAGTCTCATGATTCTTGTGACCGGCGACATCCTCGCCAAGAGCGACACCGTGGACGAAGTCCTCGCGCTGAGCCTCGAACACGTGCGCCGTTCGCGCGCCGAGCCGGGCTGCATCTCGCATGCCGTGCACCGCGACGCGGAAAACGCGCTGCGCCTGGTCTTCGTCGAGCAATGGGTAGATCGCGCGGCACTCCTGGCCCACTTTGCGGTCCCGGCCTCGCGTGCCTTCGCCAAGGCGGCCGGCGGGCTTGCTGCGGCGGCGCCCACGATCCAGATCTACGAGGCCGAGCCCGTCAAGCTGTGAGACCGTGAGCCTTCGCCGCCTGACCCCCGACGACGCCGAGGCCTACCGGGCGTTGATGCTCGAAGCCTACGGGCGCCATCCCGATGCCTTCACCTCCACGGTGGCCGAGCGCGAGGCCTTGCCGCTGTCGTGGTGGACGTCGCGGCTCGATGTTTCACCGACGGCACCGCAGATCGTGCTGGGTGCGTTCGACCACAAGGGCCTTCTTGCGGGCGCAGCGGGCATCCTGTTCGAGTCGCGCGAGAAGTCGCGGCACAAGGCGAGCCTGTTCGGCATGTATGTCGCGCCGGCCGCCCGGCAAGGCGGCTTCGGCCGTGAGCTGGTGTTGGGCCTGCTCGCGGAGGCCTCGGCGCGCGAGGGCGTCAGGCTGGTCCAGTTGACGGTGACCCAGGGCAACGATGCCGCGCAGGCCCTCTACGAGCGCTGCGGCTTTGCCGCCTTCGGCGTCGAACCGTTCGCCATCGCGCAGGGCGGCACCTTCCTGTCGAAGGTCCACATGTGGCGCGCGGTCGCTGCGCCGGCCTGAGATCAGTTCTTCGGATGCATCCAGGCGGTGGCCGCCGGCCGGTCCGCCAGGTGCAGGGCCGCCGTCGCAGCCGGCGTCTCGGCCAGCAGCCGGCCCTTGCGATACACCTTGAGCCGCGTCGCGCGCAGCCGGATCGCCTCGACCGGATCGCGCGCCTGCAGCAGCACGAAGCTGGCATCGCAACCCGTTTCGAGGCCATAGCCGTCGAGCCCGAAGACCTTGGCGGCATTGACCGTGACTGCATCGAAGCACTGCCGGATGCCGCGCTGGCTGGTCATCTGCGCCACGTGCAGGCCCATGTGCGCGACCTCGAGCATGTCGCCCGAACCCATGCCGTACCAGGGGTCCATCACGCAGTCGTGGCCGAAGGCGACGTTCACGCCCTGGGCCATCAGCTCGGGCACGCGCGTCATGCCGCGCCGCTTGGGGTAGCTGTCGTGGCGGCCCTGCAGGGTGATGTTGATCAGCGGATTCGCGATCACGCTGACGCCGGCCTCGGCAATGAGCGGCAGCAGCTTGCTCACGTAGTAGTTGTCCATCGAATGCATCGAGGTGCAGTGCGAGCCCGTGACCCGGCCCTGCAAGCCCAGGCGCTGCGCCTCGAAGGCCAGCGTCTCGATGTGGCGCGAAAGCGGGTCGTCCGATTCGTCGCAGTGCATGTCCACCGGCAGGCCGCGCTCGGCGGCCAGCTCGCACAGCAGTTTCACGCTCGCGGCGCCGTCGGCCATGGTGCGTTCGAAGTGCGGAATGCCGCCGACCACGTCTAGCCCCAAGTCGAGCGCGCGCTTCAGGTTGTCGACGCCACCGGGCGAACGCAGCACACCGTCCTGCGGGAAAGCGACCAGCTGCAGGTCCAGGTAAGGCGCCACGCGCCGCTTGACTTCGAGCAGCGCATCCACCGCGAGCAGGCTGGGGTCGCTGGTGTCGACATGGCTGCGGATCGCGAGCAGGCCCTTGGCGACTGCCCAATCGCAGTAGGCGAGTGCGCGCTCGATCAGTGCCTCGGCCGTGAGCAGCGGCTTGAGCTCGCCCCACAACGCAATGCCTTC
Organism: Variovorax sp. LjRoot175; assembly: GCF_964253805.1. Lineage (NCBI taxonomy): Bacteria > Pseudomonadati > Pseudomonadota > Betaproteobacteria > Burkholderiales > Comamonadaceae > Variovorax > Variovorax sp. LjRoot175. The sequence goes on from NZ_CAXURY020000001.1 coordinate 2,556,419, forward strand.
GAGCAGCGTGCCGCTCTGGTTGACGCGCGGCAGGCCGTAGCTCAGCGTGGCGTCCATGTGGAAGTGCGGGTCGACGAAATGGGGCGCGACCAGCAGGCCCTGGGCGTCGAGTTTTTCAGCAGCCGGCGCATCGAGCCCTGCGGTGACTTCGATGATGCGGCCGCCCTGCACCGCGATCGACATGCCGCTGCGACCGTCGGGTAGCGTGGCGTTGTGGACGAGCAGATCGAGCATGGCTAACGTTCGCCTTTGCGATAGGGCTTCATGAGGGCTTGCGGATAGCTGGCCTTGCGCGCCACCAGCACCAGCGCCACGATCGACAGCACATAGGGCAGCATCAGGTAGAGCTGGTAGGGCAGCACGGCATCGCCGGATTGTTGCAGCCGCAGCTGCAGCGCGTCGAAAAAAGCGAACAGCAGGGCGCCCAGCAGGGCCTTGCCGGGCCGCCAGGAGGCAAACACCACCAGCGCGACGCAGATCCACCCGCGGCCGTTGACCATGTTGAAGAAGAAGGCGTTGAAGGCCGACAGCGTGAGGAAGGAGCCCGCCACGCCCATCAGCGCCGAACCGGCGACGATGGCGCCGCTGCGCGTGGCTGCGACCGAGACGCCCTGGCCCTCGGCCGCCTGCGGGTTCTCGCCGACCATGCGCAGCGCCAGGCCCAGCGGCGTGCGGTAGAGGATGTACGCGAGCACCGGCACCAGCAGCAGCGCGAACAGCGTGAGCGGCGTCTGCGCATCGAGCACCGGGATGTGCAACCATTCCATCGGCGCGAAGGGCGTGACGGTCGGCGGCGTGTTGACCTTCGGAAAGCTCACGCGGTAGCCGTAGTAGCTGAGCGCCGTCGCCAGCAGCGTGATGCCCAGGCCCGAGACATGCTGCGAGAGCGCGAGGCCCACGGTCAGGAAGGCGTGCAGCAGGCCGAAGACCGCGCCCGTCAACGCCGCCACCGCGACGCCCACCCACAGCGGCGCCCCCGCATAGACCGAGAGCCAGCCGGCAAAAGCGCCGGCGACCATGATGCCTTCGATGCCGAGGTTCAGCACGCCCGCGCGCTCGCACAGCAGCACGCCCAGGGTGCCGAAGATCAGCGGCGTGGCGATGCGCAGCACCGCGACCCAGAAAGAGGCATTGCCGAGGATGTCGACTACTTCCATCGCACTCGATACTGTGTGAGCAAGGTCGCCACCAGCACCGCAATCAGCGAGGCAGCCACGATCACGTCCGCGACATAGGTCGGCACGCCGATCGCCCGGCTCATCGTGTCGGCACCGACCAGCACGCCGGCGACGAACACGCCCGCCGCCAGCACGCCCAGCGGATGCAGGCCGGCCAGCATCGCGATCACGATGCCGCTGTAGCCGTAGCCGGGCGACATGTCGAGCGTGACGTAGCTGGTGCGGCCCGCCACCTCGATCGCGCCCGCCAACCCGGCCAGCGCACCCGAGAGCAACGCCACCAGCACGACGGTGCGCGTGACCGGCACGCCCGCAAAGGCCGCGGCGCGCGCATTCGCGCCGACCGCGCGGATGTCGAAGCCGATCACCGTGTACTTGAACAACACCCAGACCAGCACCGACAGCGCGCCGGCCCACAGCAGGCCGGTGTGCACGCGGGTCTGCGCGATCAGCCGGCCCAGTTCGAGCTCGGGCTGCAGCGACACGCTCTGCGGCCAGCCCATCGCGGTCGGGTCCTTCATCGGCCCGTCGAGCATCGCCGAGACGCCGAGCAGCACGATGAAATTGAAGAGCAGCGTGGTCACCACCTCGTCGACGCCGAGCTTGTTCTTCATCAGCGCCGGGCCGAGCAGCAGCAGAGCGCCGGCGACTGCGGCGGCTAGCATCATCAGCGTGAACAGCAGCCAGACCGGCAGCGCGAAGCCCGTGCCGCCATGCAGCCCGCCCACGGCCACGGCCGCCAGCGCGCCGCCGTAGAGCTGGCCCTCGGCGCCGATGTTGAAGAGCCGGGCCTTGAAAGCCACGGTGGCGGCCAGCCCGGTCAGGATCAGCGGAATCGCGCGCGCCAGCGTCTCGCTCCAGGCGAACACCGAGCCGAAGCCACCCTGCAGCAGCAGCGCATAAGTGCGGCCCACCGGCGCGCCGGCCCAGAGCACTAGCAGCGCGCTGACCAGCAGGGTGAAGACGACGGCGCCGAAGGGTGCCAGCACCAGTGCCGCGCGCGAGGTCTCATGGCGGCGCTCCAGCCTCATGTATGTGGCCCCCACGCTCGGCACTGCGTGTCCTCGCTGCCCCCCGAGGGGGCGCGAGCTTGCTTGAGGCGGCCCGGCGCTGCGCTCATGAGCCCGCCATCGCGAGCCCGATGGCTTCGCGCGTCCAGGCCGAGGCCGGTCGCGGCTCGCCGAGCTGGCCTCCGTGCATGACGGCAACCCGATCGCCCAGCGCGAGCACCTCGTCCAGATCGTCGGAGATCAAGAGCACCGCGGCGCCCGCATCGCGCGCCGCGATCAGCTGCTGCTGCACATAGGCGACGGCGCCGATGTCCAGTCCCCAGCTCGGCTGGTGCGCGACGATCAGCCGCGTCGCCTTGCCGTGGCCTTTGGTCGCATCGGGCGCCAGCAGCGCCCGCCCGAGGATCAGCTTCTGCATATTGCCGCCCGAGAGCGTGCGCGCAGGCAATTCGAGTCCGGCGCCGCGCACGTCATAGGCTTTCTCGATGCGCCGCGCATGGGCGCGTGCGGCTGCGCGCCGCACCCACAGCCAGCGCGAGAAGGCCGTGCTGCGCAGTCGCTCCGACACCGCGTTCTCCCACACCGGCAGGTCGCCCACCACGCCGACCGCGTGCCGGTCTTCGGGAATGCGCGCCACGCCGCGCTGGACCAGCCGCGCAGGCGAGGCCGGCAAGGCCCGCCCCATCAGCTGTACCGTGCCGCCGATCGCGCGGCGCGTGCCGCAGAGCAGCTCCGCCAGCGCGACCTGGCCATTGCCGGAAACGCCCGCGATCGCCGTGATCTCGCCGGCCCTGAGCGTGAGCGTCACATCCGCCAGCCGGTCCTGACCGCTGCCGGCCGTTTGCACATGGTCCAGCACGCAGACCGCGTCGCCGACCCGCCGCGCGGGGCTGCGCACCACGCCTTCGATCGCATGGCCGACCATCCACAGCGCGAGCTGAGCCTGCGTGGTCTCGGGGGTGCGCGCTTCAGCCACCAGCTTGCCGCCGCGCAGCACCGCGATACGATGCGACACGCGCAGCACCTCGGCCAGCTTGTGGCTGATGAAGATGATCGACAGGCCCTGCGCCACCATCTGCGCCAGGGTGTGGAACAGCGCCTCGCTCTCTTGCGGCGTGAGCACGGCGGTGGGTTCGTCGAGGATCAGGATGCGCGCACCGCGGTACAGCGCCTTGAGGATCTCCACCCGCTGCCGTTCGCCGACCGAGAGGTTGCCGACCGTTGCGTCCGGGTGCACCGGCAGGCCGAAGCGCTGCGAAACTTCCAGCAGCCTGGCGCGTGCCGCGCTGCGCCGCGAGAAGCCCTGCCACAGCGGCTCGGTGCCCATCATCACGTTGTCGAGCACGCTGAGGTTGTCCGCCAGCGTGAAGTGCTGGTGCACCATGCCCACGCCCGCGGCCAGCGCCGCTTTCGGATTGCCGGGCGCGAGGGGCCGGCCGAAGACCTCGATCTCGCCCGCGTCGGCCGTGTAGTGGCCGAACAGGATCGACATCAGCGTCGACTTGCCGGCGCCGTTCTCGCCCAGGAGCGCCAGCACCTCGCCGGCCTGCAGTTCGAGCGAGACCGCGTCGTTCGCCACCAGCGTGCCGAAGCGCTTGGTGATGCCGCGAAGCGAGAGGACGGTCGCCAACAATTATTTTCAGTTGGGACAAAGGCCCCGCGCAGCGGCGGCCTTCGTTCGGGAAACACCGCGGAACCGGCCTTGCCGGGCCGCTGGTGTTGCCCCCGGTGAGGGGGTTGGCGCAGCGACAAGCAGTGCGCGAAGCCTGGGGGAGAGCTTCACTTGGCCGTGGACTTCGGTTGGCCGTCGTCCACTTTCACCGTGAACTTGCCGGAAAGGATGTCGGCCTCCCTGGCCTTGACCTTGGCGACGATGTCGGCCGGCACCTTCTTCTCGAAAGTACCGAGCGGCGCCAGCTCGGAGCCCTTGTGCTTCATCATCGAATAGGGGCCGTAGTCCTCGGCCGCGAACTTGCCTTCCTTCACCAGCTTGATCGCGCGGTCGGCCGAGGGCTCGAAGTTCCAGAGCGCAGATGCGACCACGGTGTCGGGGTACTTGTCCTGCGTGTTGATCACGTTGCCGATCGCGAGCTTGCCCTTTTCCTTGGCCGCGTCGCTGACGCCGAAGCGCTCGGCGTACATGAGGTCGGCGCCCTTGTCGATCATCGCGAAGGCGGCTTCCTTGGCCTTGGGCGGATCGAACCAGCTGTTGATGAAGCTCACGCTGAACTCCACCTTCGGGTTGGTTTCCTTGGCGCCGGCCATGAAGGCGTTCATCAGGCGATTGACTTCGGGAATCGGGAAGCCGCCGACCATGCCGATCTTGTTCGTCTTGGTCATGCCGCCGGCCACCATGCCGGAGAGGTAGGCGGGCTCCTGGATGTAGTTGTCGAAGACCGAGAAGTTGGGCGCCTGCGGCTTGAGCGAGGAACCCATCAGGAAGGCCGTCTTCGGAAAGTCCTTCGCGACCTTGCGCGCGGCCGCTTCGACGCCGAAGACCTCGCCGAGGATCAGCTGGTTGCCGGCCTGTGCGTACTCGCGCATCACGCGCTCGTAGTCGGCGTTGGCGACGTTCTCGGTGGCCTTGTATTCGATCTCGCCGCGCGCCTCCGCCGCCTTGAGCGCCTTGTGGATGCGGCCCACCCATTGCTGCTCGAAGGGCACGGTGTAGACCGCCGCCACCTTGAGCTTGGCCTGCGCGAGCGCGAGGCTGGGCGCCCCGGCCGCGAGCGCCGCGGCAATGGCGACCGAACGGACGATCAGATGACGGCGTAGGGACACGGACTTCTCCTCGTTGATATGGAAATTTATTTGGTGCCGAAGATGCGGTCGCCCGCGTCACCGAGGCCCGGCAGGATGTAGCCATGGCTGTTGAGCTCGCGGTCGATGGCCGCGGTGTAGATCGGCACGTCCGGGTGCGCGGCCTGGAAGGTCTTGATGCCTTCCGGGCAGGTGAGCAGGCAGACGAACTTGATCGACTTCGGGTTCAGTTCCTTGAGCCGCTCCACCGCGGCGACCGCCGAGTTGCCGGTGGCCAGCATCGGATCGACCACGATCGCGTCGCGCTCTTCCATGCCGCCGGGCATCTTGAAGTAGTACTCGACCGCGGTCAGCGTCTTGGGGTCGCGGTACAGGCCGATGTGGCCCACGCGCGCACCCGGCACCACGCTCAGCATGCCGTCGAGGATGCCGGTGCCGGCGCGCAGGATGGAGACCAGCACCACCTTCTTGCCGTCGATCACCTTGGCGTTCATCGTCTCGAGCGGGGTCTCGATCTCGATGTCCTGCATCGGCATGTCGCGCGTGACCTCGTAGGCCATCAGCATGCTGATCTCGTTGAGCAGGCGCCGGAAGCTGTTGGTGCTGGCCTCCTTGCGGCGCATCAGCGTGAGTTTGTGCTGGACGAGGGGGTGGTCGACGAGGTGGACGTTGCTCATGAGAGTTGTTGTGAGAAAAAGGAGAAGTCTAGAAGACAGTGCCGTCGCTCTCGATGCGCAAGGGTGGCGCACCGCCACGCAAGCGCTGTGCCAGCGCCCGGCCGGCGGCCCAGGTGCCGCCTTCCAGCACGCGGGCCAGCGGCAGCTCTTCCTCGCTGCGGTCGAGCACCTTGCGCACCCGGGGCACGAGCTCGTCGAGCAGCGCGATGGTCAGCGCGCGCCATTCGACGATGAACTCGTCGCCCACCTTCCAACTGCGCTCGAGCAGGGCCGGGTCCTTGGGCACGATCACGCCGCTGTCGAGCAGCAGGCCGCCGTTGCGGTACTCGGGCAGGGCGGTCAGCGCATCGAGATGGCGCACCTTGACGCCGGCCCACTCGAAGGGCTCGAGCAGCGAGTAGGTCAGCCACTGCGAGAGCTTGTGGAAGGGCATCCAGCCGTTGGTAAGCCCCGGCCCGCGCACCGCGCTGTGGCGCCAGCAGTCGCCCAGCGCGAGCGCCGGGTCGCCCGAGCCGATGCCGCCGGCCGCATCGCTGCCGTCGGCCGCGAGGCTGTCGATCGCGTTGGCGGCGGGCCAGATCCGCGACAACGATTCGAGCAGCAGCGAGAGGATCTCGTGCGCCGTGATCTCGGCCGTCGGCGCGGCGCCGGGTCCATAGGGGCCGACCAGCGCATCGAACAGGCCACCTGGCCGCCCCTCGTCGCCGAAGGTCTCGGGCTGCTCGCTCATCGCCTCGCCGAGCCGCCGCAGCAGCATCGCGCGGCCCGCGAGGCCCACGAGCGGATTGACCTCGCTGACCTGGAAGGCATCACCCAGCCGGTCGGTCACCAGCGCGCGCAGGCCGGCGGCATCGGCTTGCAGCGGGTGGTCGGGATTCGAGGAGAACAGGCCGCTCGTGAAGGCATGGAAGCTGGCGACGCCCAGGCCTTCGGAGCGCGTGAAGCGCTTGCCGGTGGCGGCTTCGATGTAGTGCCAATCGGGGCCGGCGCCGGCATCGAGCAGCACGCTCACCAGCACCAGGTCGATGTGGGCGCGGGCCCGCTGGGGCGCGTCCAGGTGGCCCAGCAGCCGATCGAGTTCTTTCAGCCGGTTCACGTCGCCCGCTTCGAAATGGCGCCAGCGGCTGTGGTAAGGAATGGTGTCCCAGGGATAGCGTTCGCGCGTCACCTCCGCCACCGTGCGGGCCGTGTCTTCGAGCGCGGCCTCGTCGCCGATGGTGAACCACTGCGATTCGCCGCGGCGCGCGCGGGTCAGCAATGCGGCCGCGCGTATGCGCACCGCGCGGGTCGTGCGCAGAAACGCCGCAGCGCCCGCCGGATGAGTGGTGTCGGTCACGAATTCGAGCGCCGGGTCCACGTGGCCGTCGGCATCGGCATGGCGCACGGCCGCGTTCGAGGTGGGGCGATCGGGATCGAGCCCGTAGTTGTCCTTGCTCATTGATCCAGCTTCCGGCCCTTGGCCTTCTTGAGTTCCTCGGCGTCCGGCACCACGCCAGGCGTGAAGTAGCCGGCCGCCATCTTGGCGTCCATCTCGACGCGGGCGTCGGCCGGGATCAGTTCGTCGGGGATGTTCACGCGCGTGCCGATCTCGATGCCAGAGCCGGTGATGGCGTCGAACTTCATGTTGCTCATCGATACCAGCCGATGGATCTTGCGGATGCCGAGCCAGTGGAACACGTCGGGCATCAGCTCCTGGAAGCGCATGTCCTGTACGCCGGCCACGCACTCGGTGCGCGCGAAATACTGGTCGGCGGTGTCGCCGCCCACCTGGCGCTTGCGTGCGTTGTAGACCAGGAACTTGGTCACTTCGCCGAGAGCTCGGCCTTCCTTGCGCGAGTAGGCGATCAGCCCGACGCCGCCGCGCTGTGCGCCGCGTATGCACTCCTCGATCGCATGCGTGAGGTAGGGCCGGCAGGTGCAGATGTCGGAGCCGAACACGTCGGAGCCGTTGCACTCGTCGTGGATGCGCGCCGTGAGTTCGACATCCGGGTTGGCCAGGTCGCGCGCATTGCCGAAGATGTAGATGGTCTGGCCGCCGATGGGCGGCAGGAACACCTCGAGGTCGGAGCGCGTCACCAGCTCGGGGTACATGCCGCCGGTTTCTTCGAAGAGCACGCGGCGCAGGTCGGTCTCGGAGCAGCCGAAGCGTCTGGCCACCTCGGGCAGGTACCAGACCGGCTCGATCGCCGCCTTGGTGACCATCGCCGCGCCGCCGGGTGTGAGGAACTTGCCGTCGGCCTTCAGGCGGCCGGTCTGCAGCGCCTCGATCACCTCGGGCAGGATCACGTGCGCCTTGGTGATGGCGATGGTGGGGCGGATGTCGTAGCCGGCCGCCAGCTCGGTGGCAAAGGCCTCGGCCACCACCGCGCCCCAGGGATCGAGCGAGACGATGCGGCCGGGCTCGCTCCACTGCGGATAGGGGCCGATCACGTCGGTCGGCGCTGTATTGGTCAGGTCGGCCTTGTGCTCTCGCTTGAGCGCACCGGCCGCGACGGCCAGCGCGCGGTAGACGCTGTAGGAGCCGCTGTGCGTGCCGATCACGTTGCGATGCGCGCGCTTGGTCGTGGTGCCGACCACCGGGCCGCGCTCGGCAGCGGTGGCGGCGCCCCACTGGATCGGCAGGGCGCCGAAGCCGCCCGCGTGCGAGGTCAGGCGGATGTGGGGCCGCTGGGACGGTACGGAAGAGGGCTCGGGATTCGCGGAAAGAGACGGCGTGGAAGGAGTCGGAACGGTGTCAACGGACATTGCAGGCCCTCAAAAAACACAATGTAGCGAGGGCTTCTGCGACTGGCAAGCCGCTGGCCCGGCGCCGGGCCGCCCCAAGCCGCGCTGCACCCCCTTGGGGGGCAGCGACCACACGAAGTGAGGGAGCGTGGGGGCTTAGCTGATGCGCAGCAGGCGGTCGATTGAGAGGGCGCCGCCTCCGCGACCGAGCAGGTAGAGCAGCAGCGCGGCCCACGAAAGATGCGTGGGCCAGGCGTCCGGATAGACGAAGACCTGGATCACCAGCGTCATGCCCAGCAACGCCAGGGCCGACAGCCGCGTGAACAGGCCCAGCACCAGCAGCACCGGAAACAGATGCTCCGCATAGGCCGCGAGGTGCGCCGCGATCTCGGGCGGCACCAGCGGCAGCTTGTACTCGGTGCGGAACAGTTCGTAGGCGCTGTCGGTCAGCGTGAGGAAGCCCGTGACCTTGGTGCGGCCCGACAGAAAGAAGATCGCGGCGATGCTCATGCGCGCGGCCAGTGCCAGCAGGTCGTGCGGCACGATGCGCGTGAGCCACGAGGCCAGCAGATTCCAGTGTGCGCGAAGGCCGTGCCCGTCGCTCGAGGCCAGGGCGTTGGAGGCTGTAGCGTTCGAGTTCATGGTGTTCTTTCGATGAAGGCGCCCGCGCGCAGCAGGCTTTCGAGCAGGGCGGCAAGGTCGGCATCGGGATCGATGGCCAGGGCGCGTTCGGCCGCCTCGGCCAGCGGCAGACCGGCGGCGCAGGCATCGAGAAAGGCGCAGCCTGCTTGGGGAATCGCGCGCCAGACCACGGTGTCGGCGGGACGCGTGAGCAACGCGCCTTCGCCTTGCCAGACGAGCTCTTCTTCATCGTCGGCGGGAGTGCGGTTGCGCGCCCAGATGCTGTAGACCGGCTGCTCGTCGAACCAGGCCCAGCGCGCCGCCGGATGGGGCTTGAGCACCAGGGTCGCGAGCAGTTCCGGTGTGCAGCGGGCAAGCCATGCGGCATCGAGCACGGGCGCATCCTGCGCGGCATGGGCTTCGCACCACAAGGCGTCGAGCCGTGCCGCGCCGGGCAGATAGGTCAGTTCGGCGGCCGGCTCGAAGCCCTGCAGGAAGGCGGCGAAGCCGCTTCCGTAGTTCAGCAACCGGCCGTCGCGCGGCGCCTCGGCCGCCACATGCAGCGCCGCGGCGGCACGAAACCATTCGCTGCCCACCAGCCGCGCCACCACGGGCAAGTTGGCTTCGAGCGCGTCGATGCAGCCCTTCATCACGGTGTTGCGATAGACCGCGAAGGCAGGTTGCGCCGCGAGCTGTTGCACCACCGGATCCGCGACGTCCTGCGGCGCGAACAAGGCCTTGGCGAAGGCGTCCTGGAACTGTGCGAGTGAGGTGCTCATGTCACGGTCTCCTGCGCGATGCGGCGCAGTTCGGCGTCGGCTTGCGACCGCTCGCCCATCAGTTCATCGAAGGCCGGCACATTGCCGTCGCGTTCGATCAGCGTGGGGCGGGCGCCCGCGCGCTCGATGAAACGGCGATAGAGGCCCCAGACCTCCGGCGCGATCGGTGCATCGTGCGAGTCGATCAAGAGCGCCTCGCCCAGCGTCGGATCGAGCGCATGGCCCGCGAGATGGATCTCGCTGACCAGCTCGTGCGGAAAATGGTCCAGCCAGTCCGCGGCCGAGAAGCCCAGGTTGCACGCCGACACGTGCACGTTGTTGATGTCGAGCAGCAGCGTGCAGCCGGTGCGCCGCGCGAGTTCGGCAAGGAAGTCGATCTCGTCCCACGCGTGCCCTTCGAAGCGCAGATAGTGAGACGGGTTCTCGATCGCGATGGCGGTGTTCAGCGCGTCCTGCGTGCGCGCGATGTTGGCGGCAATGCGATGCAGCGCTTCGGTGCTGCGCGGAAAGGGCAGCAGGTCGGGAAAGTGCCGGCCCTTCCAGGCCGACCATGCGAGGTGTTCGGAGATCAATGCAGGCTGGATGCGCTGTGCCAGCGCCGCCAGCCGCTGAAGGTGCGCGGCATCGGGCTCGGCATCGCCCGCGAGCGAGAGCGAGACCCCGTGCAGCGACACCGGATGGCGCTCGCGGATCGCTTCCAGCCATTGCAGCCGCGGCCCGCCTGCCACCATGTAGTTCTCGGGGTGCACCTCGAACCACAGCCCTTCGACCTGCGACGACAGCGCGGCGTCATAGTGCTCGGGCTTGAGGCCGAGGCCTGCGGTGAGCGAGCTGGACATGATGGCGGCAGGGCAATCGATCAGGACTTGATCGGCGTCAGCGAGCCCGTGCCCTTCGGCGTCTTGATGGTCACGCAGGTGCCGGCCGGCACGTTCTTCCAGGCGTTGCCCTGGTAGTCGACCTTGGAGGTGCCTGCACAGGTGGTGCCGGGGCCGGCGGCGCAGTCGTTCTTGCCGGCCATCGAGACGCCGTAGCACTTCTCCATCGCGGCCGTCTTGTCGGCCATCGGTTTGTCTTGCGCCATGGCGGAGCCGGCGGCGAGGGCGCCCAGGGCGAGGGCGGCGATGGCGAGAGGGCGAGTGATCATGGAATGAGCTCCAGTGGTGAGTGAAGATTTTCAACCGCGCCGCTCGGCGCAGTCGTTTCTACTTCGTGGCCTGCGCGCCCGGGGTTACAGCGCGCGGCACAATCCGCCGGATTTCTTTTTTTGGCTGCGCCTGTAACCGGCTTGAGCGAAAGCACGAATGACAAGTGGGAGCCCGATGGCAAAGAGCGAAGCGGAGACGGTGCTGCACGACCTGTTCGTGCGCGGCCTGGACGGCGACGCCCAGGCCTATCACGCGTTTCTGCAGAAGCTCAGTGCACACCTGCGCGCGTTCCTGGGCAGGCGGCTGTTCGGCTGGCCCGACGAAGTGGAAGACCTTGTCCAGGAATGCCTGCTCGCCATGCACAACCAGCGCCACACCTACCAGAGCGACCAGCCGCTGACGGCCTGGGTGCATGCGATCGCGCGCTACAAGATGATCGACCTGCTGCGCGCCAAGGCCAGCCGCGAGGCGCTCAACGATCCGCTGGACGACGAGCTGGCCGTCTTCGCCGAATCGGCCACCGAGGCCAGCGACGCGCGCCGCGACCTGGCGGGCCTGCTCGACACCTTGCCCGACCGGCATCGCCTGCCGATCGTGCACGTCAAGCTCGAAGGCCTGTCGGTGGCCGAGGCGGCGCGCAAGACCGGCATGTCGGAATCGGCGGTCAAGGTCGGCATCCACCGCGGGCTCAAGGCGCTGGCGCTGAAGATCGGAAAGTCCTCATCATGAAAACAGACGAGCTCGTTGCCCTGCTGGCGCGCGAAGCACCACCGGTGCCGCGGCATGCGGCCGCACGGCGCCTCACGATTGCGCTCTTGGCCGGCGTGCCGCTGTCGATCGCGTGGATGGTCATCGAGTACGGCGTGCGGCGCGACCTGGTGCAGACCATGTTCTGGCCGATGTTCTGGGTCAAGCTGGCTTTTCCGCTGTGCATCGCCATTGCGGGCTTCGTGGTGGTGCAGCGCCTTGCGCGCCCCGGTGCGCGGGTCCGCGCCGCATGGCTGGGCCTGGCGCTGCCGGTGCTGGCGCTGTGGGTGATGGGGTTCGCGGCCTGGTTTCTAGCGCCTGCGGACGAGCGCACGGCCTTGCTCTGGGGCCAGACCTGGCGCACTTGCGCCTTCAATATCGCCGTGATCTCGGTGCCGGTGTTCGTGGCCTCGCTGGTCGCACTGAAGAGCCTGGCACCGACGCAACCGGCACTGGCCGGTGCTGCGGCCGGCGCCATGTCAGCGGGAGTGGGGGCGGCGATCTATGCCTTGCACTGCCAGGAACTGGCGGCGCCGTTCCTGGCGATCTGGTATGTGGCGGGGATGGTGTTGCCTGTGGTGGCGGGGGCGGCTGTTGGGCATCGGTTGCTGCGATGGTGAACTCACCTCTTGCATAGGCCGAGCACCCACTCCTGCTCCGTGCAGACACGCCCTTGGGGTTGCTGCACGGCCCAGGCCGGCGCACCGGCCGCTGCCTGACCGGCGATGCAGGCGCGCATGCGCTTTTCCATCGGCGCGTAGTAGCGCCATCCCTGGCTGAGGGCAGGAAGCTCCAGGCGCACTTGCTTCCACTTGGGATGCCCATTGGCCTGGAGCTTGTCGAAGTTCTTGCAAAGCGACTCGGCAAAACGGCCGAGGTTTCCGACCGTCGACTGCAAGCCGTAGTCATAGGTGACCAGGTAGGCCTTCACGGTGAGGGTGGGAATGTCGGCCGTGAGCCATGTGGAGTAGCTCGCGGCGCGTATGGTCGCGGGAAAGTAGGTCTTCTTCGCACGCGCTGTTTCCGGCGCCGCGTCGTCCAGCTTCAGGATCTTGATGTAGTTGCGCGCCTCGGGCTTCATGTCCGAGAACAGCTTGGCCGGCTGTCCGGCAACGATGATGGCGACGTCGATCGATTTGTCGACGGTGAGCTTGGCGAGCGCCTCCTCGTTGCTCAGATACTGCGCGTTGGCAGCCGGTATCTGCTCGCCGAACATCAGCTGGTATAGCGTTCTCGAGGTGAGCGCCGTACCGCTGCCGAGCGCTCCGACTGCAATCTTCTTGTTCTTGATCTCGTGGATGGAGCTCAGCGGCGAATCGGCACGGGCGACGAAATAGATCTCCTCATCGTAGAGCGGCATGATGAGCCGCAGCGGACGGATGATGTTGCCCGCGTCGGCGTTTCCGGCCTTCGCCTCGTCCAGGAAGGCCTGGTAGACGTCGGACTGCACCAGGGCCAGCTTGACCCCCGGCTCGAAGCGCATGCGCTGAACGTTCTCCGCCGAACCCTTGGACTCCATGACCTCGAGCTCGATGCCGGCGGGCTCGGCGACCCACTTGGCAAGGTCGCGGCCGATCTGGATGTAAGTGCCGGTTTTTGATGCGGTGACTATCTTGTACTGCGCCCTGGGCTGCGCGGCGGCCGAGGACAGGAGGGCCATTGCTATCAGGCCCGTCAGGATTGATCTGATTGGCATTGCTGGCTCCAGTGAAGAGTCGTCATGGTAGTCCTGTCGGGCGATTAGCGGTACTCCGCGCTGCCCGCGCATCTCATCTCTCGCACAGAGCCAGTGCCGCAAGCGCGGCATCGCACTCGGTCTTCTGGGGGGCCGTCACGCCGCTCACCGGCGCAGGGACGGCGATTGCCGGCACTTCAGCTGCCGGCGGCGCTGGGTCAGGGGCCGGAGCAGGGGCCGGGTCGCTAAGCCCGAGCGCCTTGGCCGCCCTAAGGGTGGCATCGCGCAGCTGTTCACGCTTGGCCGTTTGCTCCCGCACGCGCTGATCGAGCTCGTCCTTCAACGCCCGCACGTCCGGATGATCCGGATGCGCGGCGGCCAGGGGGACCAGCGCGCGCTCCGCGGCTGTGAGGTCGCCGCGGCTCAAGGCGCTCTGCGCTTGCGCCAGTTTCGCCGTGAACTCTTGCAACCTGTCCGTCTCGTTCTGCTTGTCGAAATAGAGATAACCCAGAGCCAGGGCGAGCACAGCCAGAACCAGCGCCGCTACCTTGCCCGTTGCCGAGCGCTTGAGGGCAGCGCCGGAAGGCGGCGCCACGGCAATCTGCGCGGGCAGCTCCTCTTGCCATCCAAGCCGGGCGGGGACGATGCGCGCAAGCTCGGAGCTCACATCCTCTTGGGTCTCATTGACAGGGGTTTCAAGCTCAGGCTCGAGGGCGGCCTCTGCCGCATCGGCGCCAAACGTGACGGACGCATCCTCGCCGCAGTACGGACAAAACTTGACCCGCCCATGCAACAGCGCAGCGCAGCGCTGGCAAGGCGCCGAGAAGTCCAGGTCCGATTTGGCCAAGCCCGGTTGGACGAGACGGCTCATGAGTCGATCCGCCAGCCCGGCGAGCGGCGCTTGTCGGGGTGATAGAGATACAGGTGGCCCGAATAGACGAACGGTCGCGTCGCCCACGGCCTGGGCATTCTGTCGACCCAGAACTGCACGTCATGCTCGCCGCGCAATTCGAAGGTGGTGGTGTACGTCTCGTTCGATGCGAAAAGGTCATCCACCGAGCGGGCATTCGACACGCGCGCGCACAGCAGGGTCGATGCTGAAGTCGATGCCAGCAACGGGAAGATCACTTCGTCGGCGCTGGCAACAGGACTGTCGTCATCGGGATCCAACCAGGGATCGCCCCGCAGGCGTGTCTCAAGCTGAAAACACGCGGCCCCGGTGCAGAGCCGCGGAGAGCTTGCCGGTCTGATTTCCGGTTCGCCCAGTCCCAGTTGAACAAAGACGATTTGCCCTCCCTGCTCGTCCTGCAGCAAGCACTGCTGCCATAGATGGCCGCTGTCGGAAAGGTAGGGGCTGCCCAGATCGAAGCGGGGCGTGATGCCAGACGCCCATGGCAGAAAGGACGTTTCGAGCGCGGTGCCGCTGCCGCGCTTGACGATCAGTTGGCCCATCGAGGTCATCCAGATGATCTGCCGGTGATCAGCCAGCGGGCGAAACCATGCCGCTGTCGCGGTCGCGGTCGCGGTCGCGGTCGCGGCAGCGACTTTCGGCCCATGGACACGGCGAAGAGCACTGCCCTTTGGATTCAACGCGTAAACGCCGAGTTTTCTGTCTTCTTCCAGCATGGGCACATAGACCCTGCCTTGCCACATGACCGGCGCGCCTGCGCAGCGTCTGCCCACGAGCTGCGATTCGTAGGTCCGGGCCACAGGATTGACGGTCACGATGGCCAGCCCGTCCTCGGTAGGCATGAACAGCTTGGTGGATCCTTGCGGGTTCTGCACCACCATGCCCCAGGCGTGGTCGTCGAGAGAGCTCTCGACGAGTATCTCCGCTCCTCTGGGGTAGACCTCCAGCCAGCACTCCGAGTGCGGCAGCCAGTGATAGATGAGTCCCCGCGAAGCGTCGAGGGCGAACAATCCGGACTCGCACGCATGGCACGTGCTCACAAGGAACTGGTAGTTTCCCGCAGGCGGCATCCCCAGATGGCGGTCCGGCAGAGACTCGACGCTCAGCGTTGGCCGCAGCGCCAGGCGAACGGCTGTCCGTCCCAGCCCTTGCGGCTGGTCGGCAGCGGAACCATCGCCGCCGAAAGGCGGCAGCCACGTATCCAGATGGGCGATAGGCGGTTCAGGCAGCGCTCTACCGGTGATGGGAGAAAACTTGAACGCCCCGGGGTAGAGTGCGACCGGCTTGGCCCCCCGATCCGCCTCATCGAAGCTGACGCGCGCCCCGACCAGCGTCGCCAGGTCGAGCGGGTTGAACGTCGCCGGGGCTGCACCCAGCCCGCGGTAGTCCGCGAGGTCAAAAGCCCCCGTCGTCGGATTGCGCGACCAGACCTGATCGCCCAGCTCCCAACGCTCGTTTTGATGAGACGTCGTCAGCGACGTGGACATTCATCCAGTGTGCGGCCGGATATGGCCGTTCCTGATGGGGGAATCCCCGCCCTGGTGGTGAGACCTCCCCCTCGGCCGTCGAGTCGTACCTTTTATGGTGGATGACGCTGCATGCCGTTTCCCGAACACTCCGGGGGCCGGTCGAGACTCAGAAGAGTCGCCGGTGGTCGCGATGGAGGACATCCATGCACACTGGCAAAGCCCCGGTCGAAGCGAAGCCACCTACTGGTTGCGCCCTGGCGCTGGCGCTCGCCGGGCTGGCGGCCATCGCCGGCTGCTCGACCTACCAGACCTCGCCCGGCAAGCCGATCGCCGACACTGCCTTCAAGGAAGGCATCACCGTCTTCAACCTTGCGGCCTAGACCTTCGCCAAGGACCTGCAAGCCAGCGCGTTGGCGTCGGATCAATCGGCCCCGGCCCTCAAGGCATTTCGCTCGGGCCGCGCGATGCTGGACTTGCAATGTGATCGATATCTGGACGCTGTCGGCGGCGCGAACCAGGCCGCGCGGCCTCGCTGAACCTGCCGCCCTGCGCGCTCGAGGCCTTGAAGGCGGGAATGGAATAGTCGCCAGGAGGCCAGCCACGTCCATCGCCACGCCGACCGCCGACTGGATCGACCTTGCGGGCGCATGCATCCCGCCGGGGTTGCGCCTGTCGTTCCAGCGCTTCCTGCGCCCGACGTCGCGCATCGCCTCCGGCAGCCTGCCCTCTAGCCTGGGTGCGCTGCCGGTCGGGCTCGGCCGGCAGGGCGACCTCATCGTGCCGACGGCCGACAACGAAGCCTTCTGGGTCGGACTGGAGTTGGCGCGAGCCGCCCAGCCGATCACGCTGCGGCTGTCGGTGGAACTGCGCAGCGGCGATGTGCTGGATGCCCTCGGCGCCGCACCATCGAGCGCCCTCACGGTCCCGCCCACACGTCACGTCGGTGGTTTCACCCATGCGGGGTCGGGCCTGCGCGCCTTCGCGCGTGGTGGCGGCGAGGACATCAATGGCTGCGTTCGCCTTGTGTTTCGCGCCGCCATCCTTGCGGTCGAGTCCGAGCCTTTCTCGACCGTGGTCAGGCTCGTGGACTACGCCGGCTTCACTGCAGAAAGCGGCATGGCGCCGCCTTCGCCGCTCGATCCGGACGCCGGCTTCCAGGGCTGGCGCCTGCCGTGACCCGGAGGCTCATTTGGGCAATGCGATGTCGAGAAGCTCGTGGGCGACACCCACATGCCGGGGCAAAAAGGGCGATCAGGACTGGGCCCTTCAGCGCCGCGTCTTAGCTCCAAAGATCCCACCCAGTACCCCGCGCAGGATCTCCTTGCCCACGGTGGTGCCCATGGTCCGCACCGCCGACTTGGCCATCGTCTGCGCAAGCCCATCGCGCTTGCCGCCGCGCGGGCCCGTGGAGCCGAACAGGATCTCGTTCAGCCCACCCATCAGCCCACCCGATTCCTCCGCGGCTGCAGCGCCAGGCTTGCCTTTGATAGCCGGCGCGTCAGGCGCCGTCTCGGCCCGTCCCTTGAGCTTTTCGTACGCCGACTCGCGGTCTACGGCCTTCTCATAAACCCCGGCCACCAGCGAGTTCGCAATCAACGCCTGCCGCTGCGCAGCAGTGATCGGCCCGATCTGGCTTCCCGGCGGCAGCACATACACACGCTCGGTGATCGTCGGCCGCCCCTTGCCGTCGAGAAAACTCACCAGCGCCTCCCCAACCGCCAGCTCCGTGATCGCCGTCTCGATATCCAACCCCGGCTTCTGCCGCATCGTCGTGGCTGTCGCCTTCACGGCCTTCTGATCCCGCGGCGTAAAGGCCCGCAGCGCGTGCTGCACGCGATTGCCCAACTGCGCCAGCACCGTATCCGGAATGTCCAGCGGATTCTGCGTCACGAAGAACACGCCCACGCCCTTGGAGCGCACCAGTCGCACCACGAGCTCGATGCGTTCGACCAGGGCCTTGGGCGCCTCGTTGAAGAGCAAATGGGCCTCGTCGAAGAAGAACACCAGCTTGGGCTGCTCCGGGTCGCCGATCTCGGGCAGTTGCTCGAACAGCTCCGACAGCAGCCACAAGAGGAAGGTGGCGTAGAGCCGCGGCGAGTTCATCAGCTTGTCGGCGGCGAGAATGTTGACCACGCCCTTGCCGTCCGCGGTCTGCATGAAGTCCGCGATGTTGAGCATCGGCTCGCCGAAGAACTTGTCGCCGCCCTGGCTCTCGATCTGCAGTAGGCCGCGCTGGATCGCGCCCACGCTGGCGGCGCTGATGTTGCCATATTCGGTGGTGAACTGGCTCGCGTTCTCGCCCACGTGCTGCAGCATGGCGCGCAGGTCCTTCAGGTCGAGCAGCAGCAGGCCGTTGTCGTCCGCGATCTTGAACACCAGGTTCAGCACGCCGGCCTGGGTTTCGTTGAGGTTGAGCATGCGACCCAAGAGCAGCGGGCCCATGTCGGAGACGGTGGCGCGCACCGGGTGGCCCTGTTCGCCAAACACGTCCCACAGCGTGACGGGGCAGGCGAGGGGCTGGGGCAGCTCGATGCCGCGTTCCTTGAGGGCGGCGGCCATCTTCTCGCCGATGCTGCCTTGCTGGCTGGCGCCGGTCAGGTCGCCCTTGACGTCGGCCATGAACACCGGCACGCCGATGTTCGAAAGCTGTTCGGCAATGGTCTGCAAGGTGACGGTTTTGCCGGTGCCGGTGGCGCCGGTGATCAGGCCGTGGCGATTGGTCAGGCCCGGCAGCAGGGCGCATTCGATGGTGTCGTGGCGGGCGATCAGAAGGGGGTCGGCCATGGGTGCTCCCGGTCAGTGGTACGCAGCGGAGTCTATCGAAGCGGCCTCCTATAATTCGCACCCCGTGCGATAGTTCATTCAAAAGTTCTCGGAGTTTGATTTGTCATCGACCCAGCCCCCTATTTCCGCCGTCGGCGATGCGCCCGAACAGTCAGCCCTCGAGAACGAGCTGGCTGTTCTTCTTGTGGAGTCGCTCAATCTCGAGATCGCACCCTCCGAGATCGTGCCCACGGCGCCGCTGTACGGGGAAGGCCTGGGGCTCGATTCGATCGACATCCTCGAAGTCGCGCTCGAGGTCTCGCGCAAGTACGGCTTCCAGCTGCGCTCCGATGACGAGCGCAATCAGCAAATCTTCCAGTCGCTGCGCAGTCTTGCGGCCCACGTCGCGCAGAATCGCGGCGCTTCCTGATCCATGTCTCGATGGCGCATGGCGCTCCTGCTGCTCGCGGGGGTGGCCTATGCCGGCGTTTCCCATTGGATGATGCTGTACCACGCCGCCGCGCCCTGGGCGGTGGGGGTGCTGCTCGCACCGCTGTGGCTGGCAGCGCTGGGCCTGGCCGGTAGCCGCTTCGGCGCCTGGGGCCTGGCAGTGGCCGGCGCGGCCGGTGTGATCGGCTTCGCGCTGGTGCTGCGCGGCGAGGCGGGGGACCCCAATCGGCTCTATGTGTTGCAGCACGCGGGCATCAACGCCTTGCTGTGCGGATGGTTCGGCAGCACGCTGCGCGGCGACCGCCTGTCGCTGATCGGCCAGTTCGCCGAGCGCATCCATCCGCTGTCGCCGGCCATGCGTGCCTACACCGCTCGCGTGACCTGTGTCTGGACCGCCTATTTCGCGCTCATGACCGTGGCCTCGATCGCGGTCTATGCCTTCCTGTCCTTCGCCGCCTGGTCGGTGCTGGCCAATCTGCTCACCCCTCTGATGGTGGCGGGGCTGTTCCTGGGCGAGTACCTTCTGCGCTATCGGCTGCATCCCGAATTCGAGCGCACCCGCCTGATCGACACGGTGCGCGCGTTCTACGGTGCGCCGGTCGATACCCACACCCGGCGATGAATCCGATTCCGCTTCTTTCCGATCGCGATCCTGAAGCGCCGCTCGCTTGGCGTCACGGCGTGCCGGTGAGCGCGCGCCAGTTCCTGGCCGACGTCGCGCGCTTTGCACCCGAGCTGGAGGCCGGCGGCCCGGTGATCAACCTCTGTGTCGACCGCTATGCCTTCGCGGTCAGCCTGGCGGCCGCACTGGTGCGCGGCGAGACCAGCCTGCTGCCGCCCGATGCACGGCCCGACACGCTGGCGCGCCTCGTCGAGGCCGGCGGCCACACCTTCGCCATCGTGGACGCGGAACAGGCCGAGACGCCGGGCATGCCGCGCATCCTGATCGAGAACCGCGCGCCCGTCGCCGACGCGGGCGATCGGCCTGTGCCCGAGATCGCGAGCGACCTGCATGCCGTCAGACTGCTGACCTCCGGCTCGACCGGCACGCCACAGCCGCATGCCAAGTCGTGGCAGACGCTGGTGGGCGACGTGGCCGCGGCGGTCGATCGCTTGTCCGGCCTGCTCGGGCGCCCCTCGCTGGCCGGCCTCACGCTGGTGGCGACGGTGCCGGTGCAGCACAGCTACGGCCTCGAATCCTCGGTGCTGCTGGCCATGCTGGGCGGTGCCGCTTTCGACAGCGGACGGCCCTTCTTCCCGGCCGATGTCGCGGCGGCGCTGGCCTCGGTGCCGCAGCCGCGCGCGCTGGTGACCACGCCTTTCCATCTCAAGACCCTGCTGCTCTCGGGCGTGGCGCTGCCGCCGGTGGACCTGATTCTCTCGGCCACCGCGCCGCTCTCGCCGCAGCTCGCGGCCCAGGCCGAAGAGGCCACGGGCGGCATGCTGATCGAGATCTACGGCAGCACCGAATCGGGCCAGGTCGCGACGCGGCGGCCCACCCAGAGCGAGGTCTGGGAGACCTTCGGCCAGATCCGCGTGCATTCCGAGCACGACGCCGAGGGCGGAGAGCGCTTCATCTTCGAAGGCGATTTCATCCCCGAGCCAACGCCGCTGGCCGACGTGCTGGAGCTGGTCGACGATCGCCGCTTCCGCCTGCTGGGCCGCGCCAACGACCTGATCCACGTGGCTGGCCGGCGCAGCTCGCTGGGCTACCTCAACCACCATCTCAACAGCATCCCGGGCGTCGTGGACGGTGCCTTCTGGCTGCCCGACGACGTGACCGACGGCGTGGTGCGGCCGGTGGCTTTCGTGGTGGCGCCGGCGCTCGATGCGCACGCGATCATCGCGGCGCTGCGCGAGCGGCTGGAGGCGGTGTTCGTGCCGCGCCGCGTGGTGCACGTCACGGCCTTTCCGCGCGAGGGGACGGGCAAGCTCACCGCCAGGGCACTGCGCGAGTTCGCGCTGGCGCAGCTCGCATCCGACGGCACGCCGGTGCAGCTTACGCACGAGGTGCCGGCGGACCATCCGGCTTTTGCGGGTCATTTCCCGGGCCAGCCCTTGCTGCCCGGTGCGCTGCTGCTGTCGGAAGTGCTCGAAGCAGTGCAGGGCGTGCCCGCGCTGGCGGCCCGGCTCGGTGCACAGCCGACGCTGGCGGCGGCCAAGTTCCTCGCGCCGGTGCGCCCGGGCAGCACGCTCGTGATCGACCTCATTCCCGAAACCGGCGCCTCGCGCGGGCTGCGCTTCGAGGTGCACTCTTCCGGGGTGACGGTGGCGAGCGGGCGCTGGACGCCGGGCAGCACGGCATGAGCAGCATTCCGCCCGAGGCCGGCGACGCGAAGCCGCGCCAGGCCGACTGGTCACGCATGCCCGAGCGCAGCAACATGCTGGCGTTGCGCGTGATCTGCTGGATCGCCATCAAATGCGGGCGGCCGTTGGCGCGTCTCATCCTGCATCCGATCAGCCTCTACTTCCTGCTGTTTTCGCCGGCGCAGCGGCGCCACATCAAGCGCTACTTGTTCCGGGCGATCGGCCCGAATGCCGGTTGGGTCGATGGCTATCGGCTGCTCCATGCCTTTGCTTCGACGGTGCTCGATCGCATCTATTTGCTGCGCGGCCGCCTGGACCTGTTCGACATCCGGGTCTATGGCAATCTGCCGGTCGAAGCCGAAGCGCACGCGGGGCGGGGCGCCTTCCTGCTGGGGGCGCACATCGGCAGCTTCGAGGCGATGGGCGCCTGCAAGCAGCAGAGCCAAAACCCCGAAGACCTGCGGCTCGCGATGTTGATGTACCAAGACAACGCACAGCAGATCACCACGGTGCTCGACGCGATCAGCCTGCCCGGTCTGCGGCCCCACATCATCGCCCTGGGCCGGCCGCATTCGATGCTCGCGCTGCGCGACTGGCTCGACGGCGGCGGCCTCGCGGGCCTCCTGGCCGATCGCACGCTGGCGGGTCCGGACGAGGCGGGCCAGCAACGCGGCAACAGCATCGAGCTGCCTTTTCTCGGGCAGCCGGCGCTCATCAACGATGGCCCGTTCCGGCTGGCCGCGCTGCTGCGTCGCAAGGTGTTCTTCATGGCCGGGCTCTATGTCGGAGGGGCGCGCTACGATGTCCGCTTCGAGCCGCTGGCCGACTTCAGCGAGCGCATATCCGACCCGGCGGAGCGGGAACGCCGCATCCACGCCGCGCTCGAAACTTATGTGGCACGGCTCGAGGCCTTGTGCCGTGCCTATCCCTACAACTGGTTCAATTTTCATGACTTCTGGCTCGAAGATTCGGCTTGAGCGCTGGGGCAGGGGACTGCTGGCGGTGCTGGCTTTTTCCGCATCATCCGCCTGGGCCCTCGACCTTCCTGAACTGATGGGCCTCCTCGCCAAGCAGAAGAGCGGCGAGGCGCGCTTCACCGAGCAGCGCTTCGTGCGCGGCCTCGAAGGCCCGCTGGACGCCAGCGGCACGCTGAGCTTCCAGGCGCCCGACCGGCTGACGCGGCGCACGCTCACGCCACGCCCCGAGACCATGGCGGTCGACGGCAACACGCTGACCTTGTCGCGCGGCGGACGCACGCGCACCATGACGCTCGACAGCATGCCCGAGCTGCTCGGCATGGTCGAAGCCATGCGCGGCACCTTGAACGGCAATACCCAAAGCCTCGCGCGCTACTTCCGCACCTCGGTCTCCGGCACCCCCGACAAGTGGACGCTGGACCTCGTGCCCATCGATGAGAAGCTCGCGGCCCAGGTGCGCACGCTGCGCCTGAGCGGGCGCGCGGGCGAAGTGCTCGGCATCGAGATGGAGTTCATCGGCGGCGACCGCTCGGTGATGAGCATCACACCCACGCGCACCGCGCCGTGACGCGCCACGCTGCCGCACCCGGCCGGCGGCGCATCGCGCTGGTGCTCGGCATCTGGCTGCTGGCGCTCGCGGCGGGCGTCGCGCTGATCGCGCGCACGCATTTCAGCGCCGACCTCTCGGCCTTCCTGCCCGAAAGCCCCGACGAGCGGCAGCGCGTCTTGATCGAGCAGGTGCAAAGCGGGATCGCATCGCGCACGCTCTTCATCGGCATCGAGGGCGGCAAGGATGCCGCGCAACGCGCCGAGGTGTCGCGCGCCGTGGCCGCGGCGATGCGCGAGAGCAAGCTCTTCGACCAGGTGCAGAACGGCGACACCAGCGACTGGAAGGAGTCCGGCACCTGGCTCTTCGACAACCGCTACCGGCTGGCGCCCGACGTGAGGCCCGAGCGCTTCACCGCCGCCGGCTTGCGCGATGCGATCGTCGACACCTTGTCGCTGCTCGGCACGCCGGCCGGCAACATCACCAAGCCGTTGCTGGAGCGCGACCCCACGGGCGAGACGCAGCGCATCGCCGAAGGCCTGATCCCCGCGAGCTCGCCGCGCAGCGAACACGGCGTCTGGGCCTCGCGCCGCGCGCCGCGCGCACTGATCCTGGCGACCACGCATGCGGCCGGCAGCGACCTGGACGCGCAGGCGCTCGCGGTCGAGCGCGTGCGCAGCGCCTTCGAGGCCGCCACGCGCGAAATGGGCAGTGCCGGCCCGCGGCTGCAGATGAGCGGCGCGCCGGTGTTCTCGGTGCAGAGCCGCGACCAGATCAAGGGCGAGGCGATCAAGCTCGCCACCGTCGGCGGCATCGTCATGGGCGTGTTGCTGTTGCTGGCCTTTGCCTCGCCGCGCGCGCTGGTGATCGCGGTACTGCCGGTCGCGACCGGCGTGGTGGGCGGCACGGCGGCGGTCAGCCTGTGGTTCGGCGAAGTGCACGGGCTCACGATGGGCTTCGGCAGCACGCTGATCGGCGAGACCGTCGACTACGCGATCTACTACCTGATCCAGGCGCGCGGCGCGGCAGTGCCGGGCACCGGCTGGCAACGCTGGCGCGACATCCATTGGCCCACCGTGCGGCTGGGCCTGCTGACGTCGGTCTGCGGCTTCGCGGCGCTGGTGTTCTCGGGCTTCCCCGGGCTCGCACAGCTCGGCGTGTTCTCGCTGGCCGGCCTGATCGCCGCAGCGCTCGTCGCGCGCCACGTGCTGCCGGTGCTGGCGCCCGACGGTGCGACCGGCATGGGCATGCGGCGCCAGATGGCCCAGGTCGCAGGCGTCATCGTCCGTGCGTTGCCGCGCCTGCGCTACCTGTTCGCGGGCCTGGGCGCGGCCGCACTGGCGCTGGTGCTGTGGCAGGGCGGCCATCTGTGGCGGGCTGAACTCAGCGCCATGAGCCCGGTGCCCAAGGCGGCGCAGCAGCTCGACGAGGAACTGCGTGCCGACATCGGCGCCAGCGACGGCGGCACGCTGGTCGTGGTCCGCGGCGCCGACGAGCAGGCCACCTTGCGCAACGCCGAGGCCGCTGCCGCGAAGCTCGAAGCGCTGGTGGACCAGGGCGAACTGGCTGGCTTCGAGAGCGTCACGCGCCTGCTGCCCAGCGAGGCCGCGCAGGCCGCGCGCATCGCCAGCCTGCCCGATGCCGCGACGCTGAAGACGCGGCTGGCCGAAGCGACCCAGGGCCTGCCGCTGCCGGCGAGCCGGCTCACGCCTTTCCTCGCCGATGTCGAGAAGGCGCGCTCGCAACCCATGATCCGGCGTGCCGATCTCGAGAACGGGCCGCTGGGCGCCGTGGTCAATGCACTGATGTTCCAGCGGCCGGGCGGCGACTGGTCGGCGCTGATCTCGCTGCACCCCGGCGAGCGCTTCGATGCAGGGCGCCTCGCGGCGGCGCTGGCGGATGTGCCCAAGGTGCAGGTGGTCAACGTCGGCGACGAGCTGCGCGGTCTCTATCGGCGCTACCTGCACGAGGCCTTCGTGCAGGTGATGCTCGGTGCGCTGGCGGTGGTGGTGCTGCTGGGCGTCTACCTGCGCTCCGGGCGCCGGCTGCTGGCCGTGTGCGAGCCGCTGCTGGTCGCGGTGCTGCTCACGCTCGGCGGCCTGGCGGTGCTGCAGGTGCCGCTGGGCATCCTGCATCTCGTGGGCCTGCTGCTGGTGGTGGCCGTGGGCTCGAACTACGCGCTCTTCTTCGACCAGCTGCGCGAGACCGGCCGCGCCGACGAAGACACGCTGGCTTCGCTGATGCTGGCCAACCTCACGACCGTGGTTTCCTTCACGCTGATCGCGATCTCGGACATTCCCGCGCTGTCGGCGATCGGCCGCGTGGTAGCGCCTGGCGCGCTGCTCGCGCTGCTGCTGTCGGCCGCGTTTGCGCGCGGGCCTGCCGGGGCTTCGGCGGCCCGTCAGTGATGGGAAAATCCTTCCCGATGCCCCAAACTCTTTCTGCTCCCGAGTCCTGGCCCTGGCCGCCGATCATTCGCGCCAGCGTCGGCTGGCATCTGCTCGCCATCGCGGCCGGTGTGCTGGTGCCGGGGGCGGCGCCGTGGGCCATCGGCGCGATCGTGCTCAACCATGTGCTGATCACCGCCGCAGGGCTCACGCCGCGCAGCAGCCTGCTGGGCCCGAACGTGACGCGGCTGCCGCAGCCGGCCGTCGCGCGCCGCGAAGTCGCGATCACCATCGACGACGGGCCTGACCCGGAGGTCACGCCGCAGGTGCTGGACCAGCTCGACGCTCATGGCCAGCGCGCCACTTTCTTCTGCATTGCCGAGCGCGTGCTCGAACACCCGGCGCTGGCGCGCGAGATCGTGGCGCGCGGCCACAGCATCCAGAACCACACGGCGCGGCATCGGCACAACTTCTCCTTTCTCGGGCCGCGCGGTTTCGCGGCCGAGATATCGCGCGCGCAACAGGTGCTGCAGGAAGTGACCGGCGAGCGGCCGACCTGCTTTCGCGCGCCCGCGGGCCTTCGCAATCCTTTTCTTGCGCCGGTGCTGCATCGCATGGGCCTTTCGCTCGTGAGCTGGACGCGCCGCGGCTTCGACACGCGCGAGCGCAACGCGGCCACCGTGCTGGCGCGGCTCACGCGCGATCTGCAGGCAGGCGACATCCTGCTGCTCCACGACGGCCATGCGGCGCGCACGGCGGCCGGACGGCCTATCGTGCTCGAGGTATTGCCCCCCCTGTTGGCGCGCATTCATGCGAACGGCTTGCGCGCAGTCACCTTGCCGGAAGCATTGGCCGCATGAGTTCACAGGTATCGACCACCACCGACGCCGCATGGCGCCGACTGCATGAAGCGGCCACTGCGCCGTACAGGAAGGCCGGCAACTTCGCCTGGCATTTCGCGCGCGGCAAGCTGGAGCGCGATCCGGTGTTCCGCGGCCTCGTCGAACGCGGCCTGATCGGCGAGAGCCACCAGCGCGTGGTCGACATCGGCTGCGGCCAGGGACTGTTCGCGAGCCTGCTGTCGGCGATGGCCGCGATGCAGTCTCGAGCGGGCCATTGGCCGCCTGCATGGCCTACGACACCGGCCGCCGCGGAGTACACCGGCATCGAGCTGATGCCCAAGGACGTGGCGCGCGCCGAAAACTCCATCGGCCATCTGCAGCCGGCGCCGCGCTTCGTCTGCGCCGACATGTGCACGGCCGCCATGCCGGCCTGCGACCTGGTCGTGATCCTCGACGTGCTGCACTACGTCGACCACGCCGCGCAGGAGGGCGTGCTGCGGCGCGTGCACGCCGCGCTGCAGCCGGGCGGGCGATTGCTGCTGCGCGTCGGCGACATGGCCAGCCGGCGCGGTTTCGCCATCAGCCAATGGGTGGACCGCACCGTCACGCGCATCCGCGGCCATCGCGTCTCGCCGACCTGGGGCCGGCCGCTGGCGGACTGGACGGCGCTGCTGCAGCGCCTGGGCTTCTCGGTGCAGAGCATGCCGATGAGCGAAGGCACGCCCTTCGCCAACGTGCTGCTGGTGGCCGACCGCAGGGAGGCTGCGTGACCACCGCACCGCAGCAGCTCGACCAGGCCGGCATCGTGAGGCGCATTCCGCACAGCGGCAGCATGTGCCTGCTGGAGCGCCTGGTGTCCTGGGAGGCGCAGGCCATCCACTGCACCACCACGACGCATCGGCGCGAGGACAACCCCTTGCGCACGGCCAGCGGGCTGTTGTCGCCGAATGCGATCGAATATGCGGCGCAGGCCATGGCCTTGCATGGCGGCCTGATCGCGGAGGAGGGCAGCGAGCCCTCGGCCGGCTTTTTGGCCAGCGCGCGCAATGTGCGCTTTGCCGCGCAGCGCCTCGACGAGGTCGAAGGCGAACTGCACGTGCATGCGCAGCGCGCCTCGGGCGACGCCAGCCAGATCCTCTACGAATTCGCGGTGAGGGACGCGCAGGGCAGGCCGCTGGCAGAAGGCCGCGCGGTGGTTGTGCTCAATACGCCGCTTGCAACGGGAGCATCCTCATGAGCCTTACCGGTAGACGCGCACTGATCACCGGCGCCAGCGGCGCTCTCGGTGCGGCCATCGCCGAGCGCTTGGCGCGCGACGGCGCCACCGTGCTGCTGCATGCCAACTCGCGGCCCGAGGCGGTCGAGCAGCTCGCGGCCACTATCATCGCCGCGGGCGGCCAGGCCGAATGCCATGTGTTCGACCTGCAGAGCGACGAGGCCTCGCGCGCCGCGTGCGAACGCATGCTGGCCGGCGGGCCGGTGCAGGTGATCGTCAACAACGCCGGCGTGCACGACGATGCGGTGCTGCCGGGCATGAGCGCCGCGCAGTGGCACAAGGTGATCGACGTCTCGCTCAACGGCTTCTTCCGCGTCACGCAGCCCTTGCTGCTGCCGATGCTGCGCACGCGCTGGGGCCGCATCCTCAACATCTCGTCGGTGGCCTCGCTGACCGGCAACCGCGGCCAGGTCAACTACGCGGCCGCCAAGGGCGCGCTCAACAGCGCGACCAAGGCGCTGTCGCTCGAAGTGGCAGCGCGCGGCGTGACCGTCAACGCCATCGCGCCAGGCATCATCGCTTCGCCGATGGCCGACGGCGTGTTCGACAAGGCGATGATCGATCAGCTGGTGCCGGTGAAGCGGGCGGGCAGGCCGGAAGAGGTGGCTGCGCTGGCGGGGTTTCTGGCCAGCGATGAGGCGGCCTACATCACGGGGCAGATCATCTCGATCAATGGCGGGATGATCTGATCAACGCTGAAACGGCGGCGCTCGCCGCAGCCGGCGCAGCAGGAGAGCGGGCAAGCGCAGCACGAACTCCAGCATCAGCCGCGTGTGCATCCAGCTCAGCAGCAGGTTGTCTCGCACGTAGTTGAAGTGCGAGATGCCGCCTTCCTCGGCCGTGAGGTACTTGACCGGCGCATCGATGTTGACCGGCTTGACGCCGCGCCACGCGAGGCGCACCACGGCCTCGGTGTCGAAGTCGAAGCGGCGCATCCAAGGCTGGCGCGCCATCACTGCGATCAGCTCCGGCACCGGATAGACGCGAAAGCCGTAGAGCGAATCGCCGATGCCGGCGAACAGGGTTTCGAGCTGGGTCCAGCCGTTCGAGACGCGCCGGCCGCGCACGCGCAGCAGCGGCGCCGAGGCATCGAAGACCGGGCGGCCCAGCACCATGGTCTCGGGCCGGGCCTGTGAGGCTTGCATGAAGGCCGGGATCAGGTCGGCCGGGTGCTGCCCGTCGGAGTCCATGGTGAGCGCATGCGTGTAGCCGGCCTCCTGGGCCGCGCGCAAGCCATGCAGCACGGCCGCGCCCTTGCCCTGGTTCTGTGGCAGCACCCACACGCGCAAGCCGGGGTCGGAGGCGGCCATCTGCTGCAGGCGTTCGCCGGTACCGTCGGTGCTGCCGTCGACCACCACCCAGACCGGGCTCCATTGCGCGCGGGCCGCGCTGACCGTCGAGAACAGGCGCTCGCCCGTGTTGTAGCTGGGAATCAGGACAAGGTGGGTGCGCGAGACGTCTGGCATGCGGGCTGCGCGTCGGAGGCGCGCTGTTCCATGGGGTGGCGAAAGTATTGTTCGATCTCGTGCAGCAGCGCGTCACTGTCCTGCTGCGGCGCAAAGCGTTGCCCGAGCCGGAGCCTGAAGACGATCGGCAGCGGCGGCACGCGCCACAGCGGCCAGCCTTTGCCGAGGTAGGGCGAATCGGTGTCGATGAAGACGGTTTGGATCGGCGCCTGTGCGAGCTTGGCGATCAGCGTGACGCCGGGGCGAAAGGCATTGAGCGGCGGTATCACGGTGCGCGTGCCCTCGGGGAAGATCACCAACTGGCCGCCGTTCTTGAGATCTTCGACCGCGAGCCGCACCATGGTGCGCGCCGAGTCGTTGCGGATGTAGCGCGCCAGCCGCGCGCCTGCCCCGAGGAAGATGTTGCGCATCAGGTCGGCCTTCATGATGCAGGCGCTGCGCGGCAGGCGCGCCACCAGCAGCAGGGCGTCGAGCATGGTCGGATGGTTGGCGACGAAGATCACGCCGCGTTCGTCGCGCAAGGCGTCGAGGCAGCTCGCGTCGATGCGCATCATGCCGATGGCCGAGGCCGTGGCCCAGAACGAGCGGTAGGCGAAGGCGATGACGCTGCGGCCGAGCGAGCGGCCCACGCGCGCCGGCAGCACCGGGTAGAGCAGCATCGCGACCAGGTTCCAGGCCAGCGAGATGCTGCCCAGCAGCAGGAGCAGGGCGTAGAGTAGCAAGGCGAGCGGAATGAAGAGGATCCAGCGCAGCAGCCGGTTCATCATGGCGTGCTCGCGCTTTCAGGCGCGCAATGAGCCGTTGGCAACCGCATGGGCCTCGATCTCCACCAGCAAGTCCTGGCGGCAGATGTCCGCCTCCAGGTAGACCGCATGGCTCACGGTGTGAGCCTCTGCACCCAGCGTTTCTTCGAGCACCCGGCGCACGATCGGCGCATCGGCGACATGGCGCACGTACACCACGCAATCGAGGGCCGCGAGATCGAAGCGCGTGGTCGCGCGCTCGTTGGCCGCCGCGATCACCGCGCCGAGATTGCGCAGCGTTTCCTGGGTCTGCGCCACCACGTCGCCCAGGTGCACGGTTTCATGGCCGACGATGCTCGCCGTGCCCGAGATGAAGAGCGCCACGTCGCCGCCACCGATCTCGGCCAGCGCCGCGCGCGAGAAGGTCGGCGAGCGCGGGCCGTAGGTCGGCGGATAGCGGTAGGCCGAGACCTGCCGCGGGTTCTCGACCGGCAGCGGCGCGATGCGTCCCGCCAGGAAGCGGATGCACAGCGCGCCCTGGTGGATGCCGAGCGCGCAGGCGGCCGGCGCTCCTTCGAAAGCGGCTTGGCCGGCGTCGAAGAAGGCCTGCTGGCGGCCCAGGTTGAACTGCCGGTAGCGCTCGAGGCCGCCGCCGTCGCCATTGATCTGCGGCAGGTAGTTCCACACGCGCAGCAGGTGGGCGCAGCCCGTCTGCTCGAGCGACTCGAACAGGTCGCGATAGGCCCGCTGGGCGAGGGCGGCCAGGCCCACCTTTTCAGTGGCCTCGTCGAGATCGATGGCGCCCAGCATCCAGTGGCCGTCGCAGCGCCAGCGCACCACGCCGGTGGTGCCGGATTCGATGCGTTCGCTGGCATGCCACACGTCGGCCATGGCGCCCGCTCCCGAAAGAACGCGCGCATTGACCGTGGGCATCCAGGCTAGGTCGTCCGGTGTGCCGTAGCCCAGCGCGCCGAAGGGCGGGTTGCCGGCAGACAGCAGGGCCAGGCTTTGCGACAAGGACAAGCGCTGGACGCGCAGGGGCGGCACCCCGTTGAAATCGCGCGCGCTCACTGGGCCTCGACGATGTTTTCGCCGGCAAGCGGCCCGAGGTCGCGGATGTTGCTGCGTCGCCTGCGCCAGGCCTCCCAGGTGCGGCGCGGATGCCCGGCCGACACCAGGTAGTAGATTGCCTTGAGCACTCGCAGCGAGCGCCAGATCGGCGTCTTGCCGTAGATGTCGCCGGCCAGCAGCGACATGAGTGCTTCCTTTACGCGGAACGGGTTTTGCGGGTACATGAAGAACTCGCGAATGGTCGGGTTCGTGACGCGGAAGATGAACCACGAGAACTCGCGCGGACCCTTGCGCATGTAGCGCTCGAAGCGCTGCCGCGCAGGGGCGGCCTGCGCGGGTCGGTCGAGTGCGGTGGCCACCACCTCCGCGCCTTCGAAGGCGCTGTGCATCGCGAGGTAGACGCCCGAGGAGAACACCGGGTCGACGAAGGTGAAGGCATCGCCCAGCATCAGGTAGCGCTCGCCGCTGCAATGGGTGCTGGTGTACGAATAGTTACCGGTGGCGTAGACCGCGTCGCCGACCAGCGCGGCGTTCTTGAGGCGCGCGGCCAGCTGCGGGCAGCTCGCAATGGTGTCGGTGAAGAAATCCTTGAGCGGCTTGCTGCGCGACTTCAGGTAGTGCGGCCAGCACACGGCGCCGACGCTGGTCGTGCCGTCGGCCAACGGGATGTACCAGAACCAGCCGTGCGCAAACCAGAAGATCGTGATGTTGCCCTCGAGCTTGCCCGGCAGGCGCTCGGCATTCGTGAAGTGGCCGAAGAGGGCCGAGCTGTTGTGCTTTGGGTTCTTCTGCTTGGCCTTGAACTTGTTCGACAGGAAGGTGTCTCGGCCGGAGGCGTCGATGACGAAGCGTGCGCGCCAGTTGCAGGAGGCGCCGTCGTCCAGCGTGGCCTGGACGGTGGCGCCGTCGTCGTCGAAGCGTACGTCGCGCACCCGGCAGCCTTCGATGGCCTGCGCGCCCTGGGTGGTGGCGTTGCGGAACAGGATCTCGTCCATCTCGGAGCGCCGCACCTGCCAGGCATAGGGCATCGACTTGTCCCAGGCCTCGGCGAATTCGACCATTTGCGCGTGATCGTGATCGGGCGAAACGAATTCGACGCCCCACTTGGGCATGCCGATGCGCTCGAGCTCGTCGCGCAGGCCCAGCTTGTCGAACAGTGCCACGTTGGCCGGCAGGAGCGATTCGCCGATGTGGAAGCGCGGATGGCGCGCCTTCTCGAGCAGCACGACCTTGCGGCCCTGCCGCGCCAGCAGGGCGGCGGCCGTGGAGCCGGCCGGGCCGCCGCCGATCACGAGCACGTCGCAAGTCTGCGGCGAAAGCGCGGCGGGTTCGGCTGTTGTTGTAGGGATGTTCATGCGCTTTGACTGGGATGGATTCCAAGAAGATGCCCGATCGGACGTGGCGCATCAGCGGCGGATTATCCCAAAAAGCATCTATGGTCTCGCTGTAGGACACGGGGCGTTGCGCGCGCCGGACAGTAAACTCGCTACCTGCTTTGAAAACACGAGATAGCGAGATAGAAAGCCATGGCCGGACACAGCAAATGGGCGAACATTCAGCACAGGAAGGGCCGGCAGGACGAGAAGCGCGGCAAGCTCTGGACCCGTGCGATCCGTGAAATCATGGTCGCGGCACGCGCCGGCGGCGGCGATCTGAGCGGCAATCCGCGGCTCAGGCTGGCGGTCGAGAAGGCCAAGGCGGTCAACCTGCCGGCCGACACCGTCAAGCGCAACATCGACAAGGCCACCGGCAACCTCGAAGGCGTCAACTACGAGGAAATCCGCTACGAGGGCTACGGCATCGGCGGCGCCGCGATCATCGTCGACACCATGACCGACAACCGCGTGCGCACCGTCGCCGAGGTGCGCCATGCCTTCTCCAAGCACGGCGGCAACATGGGCACCGAAGGCTCGGTCGCCTTCCAGTTCAAGCACTGCGGCCAGTTCGTCTTTGCGCCCGGCACCAGCGAGGACAAGGTGATGGAAGTGGCGCTCGAAGCGGGCGCGGAGGACGTGGTGACCGACGACGACGGCGCCATCGAGGTGCTGACCGCAGTCGGCGACTTCGAGACGGTCAAGAACGCGCTCGAGGCGGCAGGCCTCAAGCCGGAGGTGGCCGAAGTCACGATGCGGGCCGAGAACACCATCGAGCTCACGGGCGAGGACGCCGCGAAGATGCAGAAGCTGCTCGACGTGCTCGAGGACCTGGACGACGTGCAGGATGTCTATCACAACGCAGCGCTCTCCGAATGAGGAAAGCGCCAATGAAAGCCTGCGAATGAAGGTACTGGTGATTGGGGGAGGGGGCCGCGAGCACGCGCTGGCGTGGCGGCTGGCGCAGGCCGCTCGGGTCAGCCGGGTCTATGTGGCGCCGGGCAACGGCGGTACGCGCGCGGATTCGCGCTACGAGTGCATCGATATTTCTGAGCCCGCCGCATTGCGGGCCTGGGCGCTGAAGAAAAAAATCGCATTGACCGTGGTCGGCCCCGAAGCGCCGCTGGCGGCCGGCGTGGTCGACGAATTCCGCGCGCACGGCCTGCGCATCTTCGGGCCCACCAAGGCGGCGGCGCAGCTGGAGAGCTCTAAGGCTTTTTCCAAGGCCTTCATGAAGCGCCACAAGATCCCGACGGCCGAGTACGAGGCCTTCACCGATGCCGCTGAGGCCCACGCCTACGTGGATGCCAAGGGCGCGCCGATCGTGGTCAAGGCCGACGGCCTGGCCGCCGGCAAGGGCGTGGTGGTGGCGATGACGCTCGAGGAAGCGCACGAGGCCATCGACTTCATGCTGGTCGACAACAAGCTCGGCATTTCGCACAACGAGGGTGGTGCGCGCGTCGTCATCGAGGAGTTCCTGCAAGGCGAGGAGGCCAGCTTCATCGTGCTGTGCGACGGCCGCAACGTGACCGCGCTGGCCACCAGCCAGGACCACAAGCGCCTGCAGGACGACGACCAGGGCCCCAACACCGGCGGCATGGGCGCCTATTCGCCGGCGCCGGTGGTCACGGCCGAGGTGCATGCGCGCGCCATGCGCGAGATCATCCTGCCGACCATCCGCGGCATGGAAAAAGACGGCATCCCCTTCACCGGTTTCCTCTACGCGGGTCTCATGATCGATGCCGCGGGCCATCCGAAGACGCTCGAATTCAACTGCCGCATGGGCGACCCCGAGACCCAGCCGATCATGATGCGGCTCAAGTCCGACCTGTTCGAGGTGTTCTGGCACGCCACCGACGGCACGCTTGACCAGATCGAGCTCGACTGGGACCGCCGCGTCGCGCTCGGCGTGGTGATGGCGGCCCACGGCTATCCGCTTTCGCCGCGCAAGGGCGACCGCATCACGGGCATTCCGCCCGAAGCGCCGGATGCAGTGGTGTTCCATGCCGGCACCACGCTCGAGAACGGCGAACTCAAGTCCAGCGGCGGGCGCGTGCTCTGTGTGACCGTGCTGGCCGACAGCGTCAAGCAGGCGCAGCAACGCGCCTATGCGGTCGCGGCGCGCATCCATTTCGACGGCGCGCAATACCGCAAGGACATCGGGCACCGCGCCGTCCACGCGCGCGGTTCGCAAGGCTGATGCGCGAGGATCCACAAGCGGTCGGCGACTACCTGCGGGGTTTGCAGCAACGCATCGTGGCCGCGCTCGAAGCGGCCGATGGCGGTACCTGCGTTCGCGACGAGTGGAAGAAGGAACCGGGCGAGCCGCTGCAGGGCAGCGGCCTGACCTGCATCCTCGAAGACGGCCTGCTGTTCGAGCGCGCCGGCTGCGGCTTCTCGCAGGTACGCGGCCCCAAGCTGCCGCCCTCGGCTACGCAGCACCGGCCGGAGCTCGCCGGCGCGCCTTTCGAGGCGATGGGCGTGTCGCTGGTGTTCCATCCGCGCAACCCCTATGTGCCGACCGTGCACATGAACGTGCGCATGCTGGCCGCGCTGCCGGCCGACGGCGAGCCCGTGTGCTGGTTCGGCGGCGGCATGGACCTCACGCCGTACTACGGTTTCGAAGACGATGCGGTGCATTTCCACAGCACTTGCCGCGACGCGCTGGCGCCCTTCGGCGAGGATAAGTACCCGCGCTTCAAGACTTGGTGCGACGAGTATTTCTTCTTGAAGCACCGCAACGAGCAGCGCGGCATCGGCGGCATCTTCTTCGACGATTTCGCCGAGCTCGGTTTCGAGCAGAGTTTTGCGATGCTGCGCGCGGTCGGCGATGCCTTTCTTCCGGCCTACCTGCCGATCGTCGAGCGGCGCCGCGACATGGCTCACGGCGAGCGCGAACGCGCGTTCCAGCTCTATCGCCGCGGCCGCTACGTCGAGTTCAACCTGGTCTGGGACCGGGGCACGCACTTCGGCCTGCAGTCGGGCGGGCGCACCGAGTCGATCCTGCTGTCGATGCCGCCGCTGGCGAGCTGGGCCTATCGCCGGCAGCCGGAGCCCGGCACGCCCGAGGCCGCGCTCTACAGCGACTTCATCGTGCGACGCGAATGGCTCTGACCGCGCCCCGCGTCGGTGTCTTCGGCGGCGCCTTCGATCCGCCGCACAACGCGCATGTCGCATTGGTCGAGGCCGCGCTGGCGCAGCTGAACCTGGCCGAACTGCGCATCTTCCCGACCGGCGACGCCTGGCACAAGCAGCGGGCGCTGAGCGCGGCCGAGCATCGGCTCGCGATGGCGCGGCTGGCCTTTGGCGGATTCCAGCGCACGGTGGTCGATGCGCGCGAAACGCTGCGCGCGGGGCCCACCTACACCCTCGACACTCTGCGCGAACTGCAGCAGGAGCAGCCCGCCGCCCAGCTGGTGCTGATCATGGGTGCCGACCAGGCCGCTTCGTTGCCGCGATGGCACGGTTGGCAGGAGATTCTGGCTCTTGCTATCGTTTCCGTAGCGTATCGCGCAGGCGCCACGGGCTCTGCCGATCCTGTTGGCCCTAGAATCCTGCCTCCCCTCCCGTCCGGTGCGCGCGTCGAAACCCTCGAACTCGCGCCGATGGACATCAGCGCGACCGACATCCGGACCCGCGCTGCGACGCGCGTCGACTTTTCTCGTCTGGTTCCGCCGGCGGTTGCACGCTATATTGACCAACACCATCTCTATCGATCCGCCTGATGAACACTGAAGCCGCCGCCAAGAAAGACACCCAAAAACTCCAGAGAGCCATCATCGACGGCCTCGAGGACGTCAAGGCGCAGGACATCCAGGTATTCGACACCGAGCATCTCTCTCCGCTTTTCGAGCGCGTGATCGTCGCCTCGGGCACCTCCAACCGCCAGACCAAGGCGCTCGCCGCCAGCGTGCGCGATGCGGTGAAGGACGCCGGCTTCGGCAAGCCGCGCGTGGAGGGCGAGGACAACGGCGAATGGATCATCGTGGATTGCGGCGCGGCGGTCGCGCACATCATGCAGCCGGCGATCCGGCAGTACTACCACCTCGAAGAGATCTGGGGCGACAAGCCGGTGCGCACCAAGCTGGGCGCTTCGAAGCCCGCAGCCCCCGCCAGAGCGAGCGAGGAAAAGGCGCCCGCGGCCAAGAACAGCACCTCGCTGCGCCGTTCCAGCGCAGCCAAGACCGCGATCCGCGCGGCCGAACAGGCCGCCAAGCCGAAGAAGCCCGCGGCCAAGAAGACGGCCGCCCGGAAGACGCCGGTCAAGACCATGGTCGTGAACAAGGCGCCCGCGAAAAAGGCCGCAGCCTCGAAGAAGGCCGCACCGGTGGCGAAGAAGGCGCCGCGCAAGACCGCTTCGTCCCGGTCATGAAGCTGCTGGTGGTCGCAGTCGGGCAGCGCATGCCCGACTGGGCACAGACCGCCTGGGACGACTACGCCAAGCGTTTTCCGCCCGAACTCAAGCTCGAACTGCGTGCGGTCAAGACCGAGCCGCGCGGCTCCAAGACGCTCGAAACGCTCTATGCGGCCGAGCGCGAGCGCATCGAGGCCGCGATCGCCAAGGGCATGCGCATCGTGGTGCTGGACGAGCGCGGCACCGCGCTCACCACCAAGGCGCTCGCTGCCCGGTTGCAGGCCTGGCAAGGCGAGGGTGACGACGTCGCGCTGGTGATCGGCGGCCCCGACGGGCTGGATCCCGCCTTCAAGGCCGCCGCGCACGAACGCATCCGCCTGTCGGATCTGACCTTGCCGCATGCGATGGCGCGCGTGCTGCTGGTCGAGCAGCTCTACCGTGCCTGGTCGGTCAATGCAGGACATCCTTATCACCGCGAATGAACCCGTCTTTCATCTATCTTGCGTCGCAAAGTCCGCGGCGCGCGCAACTGCTGGGACTGCTCGGCGTACACCACGAACTGCTGCTGGCCGGGCCGGATGAAGACACCGAGGCGCTGGAGCACGAGCTGCCGGGCGAATCGCCGACGGCCTATGTGCAGCGGGTCACCGCGCTCAAGCTCGATGCGGCCGTGGCGCGGCACAAGCAGCTGGACCTGCCGCCGGCGCCCGTGCTTTGCGCCGACACCACCGTGGCCCTGGGCCGCGCCATCCTGGCCAAGCCGGAGGGCGCGCGGGATGCCGAGCGCATGCTCGCGCTGCTGTCCGGGCGCACCCACCGCGTGCTGACGGCGATCGCGCTGCAGCACGGCAGGCGCCGGCATGCGGCGCTCAGCGTGTCGCGCGTGCGCTTTGCCGCCGTCGCCAAGTCGCGGATCGCCGACTACGTCGCGACCGGCGAACCGATGGGCAAGGCCGGCGCCTATGCGATCCAGGGGCGGGCCGCGGCTTTCGTCGAACACATCAGCGGCTCGCATTCGGGCATCATGGGCCTCCCGATGTTCGAGACGGCACAGCTGCTGCGCCGGGCCGGCTTTAGGCTCTAAAAACATGCAAGACATCCTGATCAACTGGTCCCCCCAGGAAACCCGTGTCGCCCTGGTCGAACATGGCGCCGTCCAGGAGCTGCACGTGGAGCGCACGCTCGAACGCGGGCTGGTCGGCAACATCTACCTCGGCAAGGTCTCGCGTGTGCTGCCGGGCATGCAGTCGGCCTTCATCGACATCGGGCTCGACCGCACGGCCTTCCTGCATGTGGCCGACATCGTGGCGCCTTTCACGCCCGGTTCGCGGCCGAGCGCGCCGCAGCCGGAGCGCGACGGCCGCAACGGCGGCGCCGTGGTGCCGATCGAGAAGCAGGTGTTCGAAGGGCAGTCGCTGCTGGTGCAGGTGATCAAGGACCCGATCGGCACCAAGGGCGCGCGGCTGTCGACCCAGATCAGCATCGCCGGCCGGCTGCTCGTCTTCCTGCCGCAGGACAACCATGTCGGCGTCTCGCAGAAGATTCCGCCGGATCTGCGCGATGCCTTGCGCACGCGCATGCAGGTGCTGATCGAGGCCGCCGCTGCGGCCGACAGCGGCGGCGCGGTGCCCGCGAACACCGGCGGCTTCATCCTGCGCACCAACGGCGAGGATTCGAGCGATGCCGAGCTGGCCGAAGACATCGCCTACCTGCGCAAGACCTGGTCGCGCATCCGTGAGCTCTCGTCGCGCATGCCGCCCATGTCGCTGCTGCACCAGGACCTGAGCCTGCTGCAGCGCGTGCTGCGCGACATGACCAGCGAGGACACGCAGACTATTCGCATCGACTCGCGCGAGCAGTTCGACCTGCTCCTCAAGTTCGGGCTCGAATTCATGCCGCAGGCGGCCGGCAAGCTGCAGCTCTACAAGGGCGAGCGGCCGATCTTCGACCTCTATTCGATCGACGAGGAAATTGCCAAGGCATTGGGCCGCCGCGTCGACCTGAAGTCCGGCGGCTACCTCGTGGTGGACCAGACCGAGGCGCTCACCACCGTCGACGTGAACACCGGCGGCTTCGTCGGCGCGCGCAACTTCGACGACACCATCTTCAAGACCAACCTCGAGGCCGCGCAGGCCATCGCGCGGCAGCTGCGGCTGCGCAACCTGGGTGGGATCATCATCGTCGACTTCATCGACATGGCGCGCGACGACCATCGTGAGCAGGTGTTGGCCGAGTTTCGCAAGCAGCTCGCGCGCGACCGCGTCAAGACCACGGCCGGCGGCTTCTCGCAGTTGGGCCTGGTCGAGATGACGCGCAAGCGCACGCGCGAATCGTTGGCCCACATGCTCTGCGAACCCTGCCTGGCCTGCAACGGGCAGGGCATCGTGAAGACCGCGCGCAGCGTGGCCTACGACGTGCTGCGCGAGATCCTGCGCGAAGCGCGCCAGTTCACGCCGCGCGAGTTCCGCATCGTGTCGTCGCCGCAGGTGATCGAGCTTTTTCTCGACGAGGAGAGCCAGCACCTGGCGGGCCTCAGCGATTTCATCGGCAAGCCGATCTCGCTGCAGGCGGAGCCGGCGATGGGGCAGGGGCAGTACGACATCGTGCTGCTCTAGCCGCCCGCGCTACAGCGTCGGGTCTTGGCCGGCAGTTGCGCTGCGTACTGCATGCGTCTGCAGCCGCGCATAGAGTCCTTCCAGCGCCATCAGCTGCGCATGGCTGCCCTGCTCGGCGATGCGGCCATGCTCCATCACGATGATGCGGTCGGCATGCTGGATGGTCGAGAGCCGGTGCGCGACGATCAGGGTGGTGCGGTTCTGCATCAGCCGCTGCAGCGCCTCCTGCACCAGCCGCTCGGATTCGGTGTCGAGGGCC
Organism: Variovorax sp. LjRoot175; assembly: GCF_964253805.1. Classification (NCBI taxonomy): domain Bacteria; kingdom Pseudomonadati; phylum Pseudomonadota; class Betaproteobacteria; order Burkholderiales; family Comamonadaceae; genus Variovorax; species Variovorax sp. LjRoot175. The sequence continues at coordinate 2,595,547 of NZ_CAXURY020000001.1, forward strand.
GAGGTGGCCTCGTCGAGCAGCAGCACCGGTGCGTCCTTGTAGAGTGCGCGTGCGATCGCGAGCCGCTGCCGCTGTCCGCCCGAGAGCTGCGTCGCGTTGTGGCCGAGCACGGTGTCGATGCCCTGCGGCAGGCTCTGGACGTGCACGGCCAGGTTCGCGGCCGCCACGCAGGCGAGCACGCGTTCGCGGTCGACCGCGGCGCCGAGCGCCACGTTGGCCGCCAGCGTGTCGTTGAGCATGATCACGTCCTGGCTGACCATCGCGAACTGCGCGCGCAGGCTTTTCAGCTTCCACTCGGCAACGTCGTGGCCGTCCAGCAGCACCTGGCCGGCACTCGGCAGCACGAAGCGCGGCAGCAGGTTGACCAGCGTGGTCTTGCCCGATCCCGAGGGGCCGACAAAGGCCACCACCTCGCCGGGCGCGATCGAAAGGCTCACGCCGTCGAGCGCCCGGGCCTCGTCCTCTCCGCGGTAGTTGACCCGCACCGCGCGCAGCTCGATGCGGCCTTCGGCCCGCGGCGTCTCGAAGCGGCCCTGTGACTCGGATGCGACGCTGTCGATCAAGGCCAGGCCGCGCTCGAGCGCCGCGAGCCCGCGCGTGATCGGGCCGGCGATGTCGGCGAGGCGGCGGATCGGCGCGATCAACATCAGCATCGCCGTGATGTAGGCGACGAAGCCGCCGACCGTCAGGCCCTGCTCGCCGCTTTGCCAGAGGGCGATCATCACGACCACCGACAGCGCGACGGCAGCCACGATCTGGGTCAGCGGCGTCATTGCGGCCGAGGCGATGGTGGACTTCACGGCCAGGCGATTCAGGCTGTGGCTGAGGCGGTCGAAGCGCTCGGTCTGGCTGGCCTCCGCGTTGTGCAAGCGCACCATGCGGTGCGCGAGCACGTTCTCCTCCACCACGTAGGCCAGCTCGTCGGTGGCCTGCTGGCCGAGTTGCGTGAGGCGATAGAGGCGCTTCGAGAACACCTTCATGATCCAGGCCACGCCGGGCGCCAGCACGCCGACGATCAAGGTCAGCTTCCAGTTCAGGTAGATCAGGTAGGCCAGGAGCGCAATGAGCGTGAAGCCGTCGCGCGACAGGCCCAGGAGCGCCTGCACCAGCAGCATGGCGCCGGTCTGGACCTCGTAGACCACGGTGTTCGACAGCGCGCTCGCCGACTGGCGCGAGAAGAGGGCGAGCTCGGCCGCAAGCAACCTTTCGAACATCACGCGTCGCAGCCGCTGCATGCCTTCGTTGGCGATGCGTGCCAGCGCGTACTGCGAGACGAACTGCGCGAGGCCGCGCACCGCGAAGAGCAGGATGATGGCCGCCGGTACCATCCAGAGCGCAAGTTGTCCGCGCGTGAAGCCGCGGTCGAGCAGCGGCTTGAGCAGCGCGGGCATCAGGGGCTCGGTCAAGGCGGCGACGAGGGCCGTGGCGAGCCCGAGCGCCCACCAGCGGCGCGAGCCTCCGAACCAGGTCATGAGTCGCGCAAGCCGGCGCGTGAGAGGAGGGCGCGCGGACTCGGCGTCGGGGGAAGGCTGCATGGCGGCGCATTCTACGGTTGCGTACGATCGGCCCCCGCTGTAGGACCACGCCTGCACATACACGTTTTGTGACCTTGCGTGCATCGCCTTGTGTACCATGTGGCCTCGTTTCGTCCGGGCATGAAACTTAAATCCCGGAAACCTCTCCGAACTGCATGAAAAAGCCGTTGCAAGAATTCTCCCCAACCCCTTCTTCATCGTTCTCCGTCCGCCGCACACTGATCGCGGCATTGGCTGCCTCCCCCGTACTTCCCGTGCTCGCCCAGTTCAGGGTCGAGGTGTCGGGCGTCGGTTTGACGCAGCTGCCGATCGCGCTTGCGCCTTTCAAGGGCGAAGACGCATCGCCGCAGAAGCCCGCGGCCATCGTCCAGGCCGACCTCGAACGCAGCGGCCAGTTCCGCGGCGTCGACGCCTCGGGCCAGTCGCTCGACGAGACCTCGCGTCCCGACCTGAGCCTGTGGCGGCAACGCACGGCCGATTCGCTGGTCGTGGGCAGCGTGACGCGGCTCGCAGACGGCCGTTACGACGTGCGCTTCCGCCTCTGGGACGTGGTGCGCGGACAAGACCTCGGCGGCCAGAGCTACACCGTGCCGCAAGGCGATCTGCGCCTGGCCTCGCACCGCATCGCGGACTATGTCTACGAAAAGCTTACAGGCGAGAAAGGCATCTTCTCGACCCGCATCGCCTACGTGACCAAGGGCGGCACCCGCTACAACCTGTGGGTCGCCGATGCCGACGGCGAGAACGCGCAGGCCGCGCTCGCCAGCCCCGAGCCGGTCATCTCGCCGGTCTGGTCGTCCAACGGCGCGCAGCTCGCCTACGTGTCCTTCGAATCGCGCAAGCCGGTGGTGTACGTGCACAGCGTCGCCAACGGCCAGCGGCGGCTGGTGGCCAACTTCAAGGGCTCCAACAGTGCGCCGGCCTGGTCGCCCGACGGCAGCACGCTGGCCGTCACGCTGAGCCGCGACGGCGGTTCGCAGCTCTACACCATCTCGTCGAACGGCGGCGAACCGCGCCGGCTCACGCAGAGCAACAGCATCGACACCGAGCCGGTGTACTCCGCCGACGGCGGCACCATCTACTTCGTGAGCGATCGCGGCGGCGCACCCCAGATCTACAAGATGGGCGCCAACGGCGGCAACCCGACACGCGTGACCTTCAGCGGCACCTACAACATTTCTCCGTCGGTCAGCGGCGATGGCCGGTGGTTGGCCTACATCTCGCGGGTGGGCGGTGCCTTCAAACTCCATGTGATGGAACTGGCGACGGGCAACGTGACGGCGCTCACCGACACCACGGCCGACGAGAATCCCAGTTTCGCCCCGAACAGCAAGCTGATCGTCTATGCCACCCGGCTGCAAGGCCGCGAAGCGCTGATGACAACAACACTCGACGGAAAAATAAAAGCTCGACTGGCAGGACAGGCGGGAGACATCCGGGAACCGGACTGGGGTCCGTTTCAAAAGCAATGATTAACTTGAGGAGTTCGAAATGTTGAAACGTACGATTTATTCGCTGGCCATCGTGGCGCTGATCGCCGGTTGCTCGTCCGGGACCAAGGTGAGCGACACGCCGGTGGTGGACCGCTCAGGCACCGCCGGGGGGGCCGGCGGAACGGCCAGCGGCGTCGCGCCGGTCAGCATCGACCCGCGCGCGCAGACCGCACAGGGCCCGGTCGGCGTGGCACGGATCGTTTATTTCGACTTCGACAGCTACACGATCAAGCCCGAGTTCCAGTCGCTGATCGATGGCCATGCCCGCTTCCTGAAGGCCAACCCGCAGCGTCGCATCTCGATCGAAGGCCACACCGACGAGCGCGGCGGCCGCGAATACAACCTGGCGCTGGGCCAGAAGCGCTCCGAAGCCGTGCGCCGTTCGCTCGGCCTCCTGGGCGTGCCGGACAGCCAGATCGAGGCCGTGAGCTTCGGCAAGGAAAAGCCGGCGGCGCCGGGCAGCACCGAAGACGCCTGGGCGCAGAACCGCCGCGCCGAGATCACCTACCGTTGATGATGCGACGAGTTTCCTTGCGTAGCGCGGCACTCGCTGCCGCCTTGTTGTGTGCCTCGCTGGGTGCACAGGCCGCGCTGTTTGAGGACGACGAGGCGCGCCGCGCGATCCTCGACTTGCGCCAGCGCGTCGAGGCCATGCGCCAGCAGGCCGAGCAGCGCCAGAACGACGAGAACGCGCAGTTGCGGCGCAGCCTGCTCGACCTGCAGACGCAGATCGAGCAGATGCGCGGCGATCTCCAGCGCATGACGGGCCAGAACGAGCAGCTCACGCGCACGATCACGGAGCTGCAGCAGCGCCAGGCCGAGATCGACGACCGGCTCAAGAAGAACGAGCCGTCGAAGGTCGCGGTCGACGGCCGCGAGTTCACGGCCGACCCGAAAGAGAAGGCCGACTTCGATGCGGCGCTGGGCATCTTCCGCGGCGGCCAGTTCGCGCAAGCGCAGACGGCCTTTGCCGAATTCGTGAAGCGCTACCCGCAGAGCGGCTACAACGCCTCGGCGCTGTTCTGGCTCGGCAACGCGCAGTACGCCACGCGCAACTACAACGAGGCCATCGCCAATTTCAGGTCGATGCTCTCGCTGGCGCCCGATCACGCGAAGGCGCCCGAGGCGGTGCTGTCGATCGCGAACTGCCAGATCGAGCTGAAGGACACGCGCGCGGCACGCCGCACGCTCGAAGACCTGACCAAGGCTTATCCGCAGTCCGAAGCCGCGCAGGCCGGGCGTGAGCGCCTCTCGCGGCTCCGGTAAACCGGGGTAGCGGCTTGAACGCAATGTCTCCCGTCGTCACCCTGGACGACGCCGATCTGGCCCGCCGCTTCGGCGGGCTCGAGCGGCTCTATGGCGTGCCGGGTGCGGGCCGCATCCGCGATGCCCATGTGCTGGTCGCCGGCATCGGCGGCGTCGGCTCCTGGGCGGTCGAGGCACTGGCGCGTAGCGGCGTCGGACGGCTCACGCTGATCGACCTCGACCACATCGCCGAATCGAACATCAACCGGCAGATCCATGCGCTCGACACCACCGTGGGCCAGGCCAAGGTCGAAGCCATGCGCGAGCGCATCGCGCACATTCATCCCGCCTGCGAGGTGCTGGCGATCGACGAGTTCGTCGAACCCGGCAACTGGCAGGAGCTGCTGGCGAGCGCGCAGGCGGCGAACGGACCCGTGGCCGCCGTCGTCGATGCCTGCGACCAGGTGCGTGCCAAGCTGGCCATGGCGGCCTGGGCCCGCGAGACCGGCACCGGCTTCATCACCGTGGGTGCGGCCGGCGGCAAGCGCCTGGCCCACAAGGTCGACATCGACGACCTCGCGCTGGTCACCCACGATCCGCTGCTTGCGCAACTGCGCCAGCGCCTGCGCAAGGAGCACGGCGCGCCGCGCGAGGGCCGCAAGATCGGTGTGAGTTGCGTCTTCAGCCGCGAAAGCGTGGCGCCGCCCGACGCTTCCTGTGCGATCGAGGAGGGAGATGGCTCCCTCAACTGCCACGGCTACGGTTCGGTGGTGAGCGTGACGGCCACTTTCGGGCAATGTGCGGCGGGCTGGGTTCTGGACCGGATCGCGCGCAACGCCACGCTATAATTGTGGGCTTTGCCGGCCTCGACGCCGGCACCAAGAAAAACAAAGAGTGGGACGTTAGCTCAGTTGGTAGAGCAGCGGACTTTTAATCCGTTGGTCACAAGTTCGAATCTTGTACGTCCTACCACCAAGCCGCTCTGTTGGTGGAACCGTCGCTATTGCTTTTATAGCGCTGTTCCGCGATTCCTGAAGTTGTTCCGCAACTTGGCATAGAGGGCGCACCCTTTCATGAGCATGAAGGACGCACGTCCCGAATCCCTCGAGGCTCTCGCAGAACTTCAGCGCGCTCGCACTTGACAGCGCGGAGGATCTCAGTCACCCGGCTCTTTACGCAGCCATTTGTTGACGAACCAGTCCAGTAGGACCCTCAAGATGAACATACCAACGCCACCGAAACCCACCCTGACGGAACCGGTCCTGCAGTCTCCTTCGACCGTGTATGTGGATCAGATCGCGCAAATTGCCGTCGGACCGTTTGTCTCCAAGCTCATTTTCGGGGCTGAGGCTCGATCTGGTGAGGTGCCGAAGCCGGTTCAAACCATCGTGATGCCTACCCCAGCGCTGTTGCAGCTTCATCAGCAACTCGGCAGTCTTATTGAAGACCGGCAGATCATGGAGACCATATCGAAGAACGTCTTGAAGTTCGCGGACGCGTTGCAAAAGCCGGTCAAATAAGAAAGGCCCACATGCCAGTTGGCTTGCGGACCTCTTTGGGAAGCGAATTGCGGAACAGTTCTTAGGCTAAGCGCTTGATTTCCTTGGGAACTTCAGGGGTTCAGGCCGCCTCGTTGCCGCCGAGCGCCGGGTGAGTGCTCGAGATCGCTGAAACGATGCCGACGGCGCTCGCACGCAGCAGCTCCTGCCGCAAGGCCGCCTCCAACTGACGGCGCGCCGTGTCCGGGCGGTCGTGGTCGTACTCTTCGTCCAACTCGCAGTGCAGGTAGTAGTCGACCCGGGCCATGAGTCGCTCTAGCGATGCTGCGAGGTCTGTCTCATTCATCTTTCGATCTCCCACCTTGGTCCCTGTTTGGCCTTTGGGGCTTGCCCCTAAATCGGTCGGGGGCTCTCTGTTGCTTTGGGCGCATTATCACCCGTCAGCACGATTGCGCCGGATTCTGCGGCGTGTTAGTCCAACTCCCTGTGGGGGTAAAGGCACGCCCCCTTTCAGTGCAGCCGGAGGCGATTCCATGTCTGGCGGATGCGGGACGAGGCTGCCGGCTCTTCAGCCCGCGGCGCCCCTTCGGGTGGTGGGAGCAGGTGCCGGACCGATTGCGCCACCTGCACGCACTCCTTGATGTGCAGCTCGCCCAACGTGCGCAGGGCGGCGTAGCCCAGCGCGGCCGAGACGACCTGGCCCGCGATGGGCACGTACTTGGTGGCCTGCTTCGCGGTCAGGCGGATGCCGGCGTGGCGGGCCAGCTTGATCAGCAGTTCGCGGGTCACGAGCTTGCCCACCAGCAGGGCGCCGACGGCGGCGGCCGCCTGCTGCACGCGCTCGCGCTGATGGGGCGCCAGGCGCTGGATCTGGGCCGCCGAGAGGCCGAATTCCGCACTGATCTGGGGCACCACCCGTGAGAGCAGTGCCGCGTCGGCGGCCCAATCGACGCCGGGAAGCGGCACCGCGCTCGCAGCGGCAGCGATCAGCGCCTTGCGGCCGAGCAGGCGCCGGCTGCGCCGGATCGCCGCGATCAGCTGCGGATCACCCTGAGCGAGTTCGATGGCCGACGGCATATTCGGCGCAGCCTATCACGCCAGCTCAGGCCGCGAGCGCCTCGAGCCGGTCCGACAGCGCCAGCCAGCGCTCCTCGAGCTGTCCGATCTCGTCGTTCAGCGTCTTCAGGCGCTTGCCGGCTTCGGCGATCTCAGGCGCGGGCAGCGGATTCGCCAGCCGCGCTTCGAGCGAGGCCTTTTCGGTGCCGGCGGCGGCGAGCCGCTCGTCGATCTGCGCCAGCTCGCGCTTGAGCGGCTTCGCCTGCTCGCTGCGCTGCTGGCGGTCCTGGGCCGCTGCCTGGGGAGAGGGTGCGGCCTTTTCGACGACGGCAGCAGCCTCGCGCGTCGCCAACTTGGCCTCTTCGCGCAGGCGCTTGGCCTCGTCCAGCAGGTAGCGCTGGTAGTCGTCGAGGTCGCCGTCGAAATCCGTCACCACGCCGCGGCCGACCAGCCAGAACTCGTCGCAGACCGAGCGCAGCAGCGCCCGGTCGTGGCTCACCAGCATCAGCGTGCCTTCGAACTCGTTGAGCGCCACGGCCAGGGCCTCGCGGGTGGCGAGGTCGAGGTGGTTGGTCGGCTCGTCCAGCAGCAACAGGTTGGGACGCTGCCAGACCATCATCGCCAGTACCAGGCGCGCCTTCTCGCCGCCGCTCATGGTGCCGACCGCCTGTTTCACCATGTCGCCGCTGAAGTTGAAGCTGCCGAGGTAGCCGCGCAGGTCCTGTTCGCCGGTGCGCTCCTTGACGCTCGAGCCAAGCTCGCGTGCCATGCGCACCATGTGTTCAAGCGGCGTGTCCTGCGGGCGCAGCACGTCGAGCTCCTGCTGCGCGAAGTAGCCGATGTTGAGGCCCTTGCCCTCGGTCACCGTGCCGGCGAGCGCACCCATTTCGCGCGCGATGGTCTTGACCAGGGTCGACTTGCCCTGGCCGTTGGCGCCCAGGATGCCGATGCGCTGGCCGGCCAGCACCGAGCGGTTGACGCCGCGCAGGATGGTCTTGGGCGGCTCGTCCTCAATCAGGTACCCAAAGCTCGCATCGCTGATCGAGAGCATCGGGTTCGGGATGTTCCCTGGCTCCTTGAACTCGAAGCTGAAGTCGGCCTCGGCCAGCAGCGGCGCGACCTTTTCCATGCGCTCCAGCGCCTTGACGCGGCTTTGGGCCTGCTTGGCCTTGCTGGCCTTGGCCTTGAAGCGGTCGATGAACTTCTGCAGATGGGCGATCTTGTCCTGCTGCTTGGCGAAGGCGGACTGCTGCAGCTCCATCTGCTGGGCACGCAAGGTCTCGAAGGCGCTGTAGTTGCCGCCGTAGCGCGTGAGCTTGGCGTGCTCGATGTGCAGCGTCACGTCGGTCACGGCGTCGAGGAACTCGCGGTCGTGGCTGATCACGATCATCGTGCCGGCGTACTTCTGCAGCCAGGCTTCGAGCCAGACCAGGGCGTCCAGGTCCAGGTGGTTGGTCGGTTCGTCGAGCAGCAGCAGGTCGCTTGGGCACATCAGCGCGCGGGCCAGCTGCAGGCGCATGCGCCAGCCGCCGGAGAAGCTGTTGACCGGCTGGTCGAGCTCGTGCGCCTTGAAGCCGAGGCCGAGGATCAGCGCCTGTGCGCGCGGCACGGCATCGTGCTCGCCGGCGTCGGCCAGGTCGGTATAGGCATGCGCCAGGTCCATGCCGATGTCGTGATCGTCGGGGTCGGCTGCATGGGCGGCTTCGGTGACGGCGAGGGCTTCGCGCAACTCGGTGAGCCGCGTGTCGCCGCCGACCACGAAGTCGGTGGCGGACTCGTCGGTCTCGGGCATGTTCTGCGCGACCTGCGCCAGGCGCCACTGCTTTGGGGAGGCGAAGTCACCGCCGTCCTCGTGCAGCGTGCCGTTGAACAGCGCGAACAAGGTGGACTTGCCGGCGCCGTTGCGCCCCACCAGCCCGACCTTCTCGCCGGGGTTGATGGTGACGCTGGCGCCGTCGAGCAGCACTTTGGCGCTGCGGCGCAGGATGACGTTTTTGAGAGTGATCATTGAAGAAGTGATTCGCGCGGGACCAGCAATACCTGGTCTTCGCCCGCGCTGGTGGCGAGCCACACCACTTCGAGCTGCGGAAACGCTGCCTCGAAGTGCGAGCGCTCGTTGCCGATTTCAAGCACCAGCACGGCGGATTCGCTCATGCGCGCCGGTGCGTCGGCGAAAAGCCGGCGGATGAAGTCCATGCCGTCGGCGCCGCCGGCCAGCGCGAGTTCGGGCTCGGCGCGGTATTCGGCGGGAAGCCCGGCCATGCTTTTCGCATTGACGTAGGGCGGGTTGCAAAGAATCAGGTCGTAGGGGCCACGCACCTTTGCGAGGCCATCGGATTCGACGAGCGTGATGCGCGCATCGAGCTGGTGGCGCGTGACGTTGATGGCCGCCACTTCGAGCGCCGCGGTCGACAGGTCGGCCGCGTCGACGCTGATTTCCGGATAGGTCATCGCCGCCAGCACCGCGAGGCTGCCGTTGCCGGTGCACAGGTCCAGCACGCGCCGGGTGTGTTCGCCGAGCCAGGGATCGATGCTGCCATCGGCCAGCAGCTCCGCGATGAAGCTGCGCGGCACGATGGCGCGTTCGTCGATGTAGAAGGGCACGCCTTGCAGCCAGGCCTCCTTGGTCAGATAAGCCGCGGGCTTGCGCGTCGCGATCCGTTGCGCCAGCACGTCGGCCACCCGCGCTGCATCCGCCGGCGCGACCGCGCGATCGGCGACCGCATCCAGGTCGTCCAGCGGCAGGCCCAGGCGCCACAGCACCAGCCAGGCGGCTTCGTCGAAGGCGTTGGTGGTGCCGTGGCCGAAGGCCACGCCCGCATCGGCCAGCTGCGTGGCGCCGGCCTCGATCAATTCGATGACGCTGCTCATACGCCTTGCAGCGTTTCGAGCCGGTCCAGCGTGCGCTTGTAAATGTTCTTGAGCTGCTCGATCTCGGCGACGGTGATGTGCTCGTCGATCTTGTGGATGCTCGCGTTGACGGGGCCCAGTTCGACCACCTGCTTGCAAATCTTGGCGATGAATCGCGCATCGCTGGTGCCGCCGCTGGTCGACAGCTCGGTCTCGATGCCGGTCTCGTCGCGGATGGCCCATTGCACCGCGCCGACCAGTTCGCCCGGCGTGGTCAGGAAGGGCAGGCCGCCGATGGTCCAGGCCAGCGTGTAGTCGAGGCCGTGCGTATCGAGCACGGCCCGCACGCGCTGTTGCAGCGATTCGGGCGTCGATTCGGTCGAGAAGCGGAAATTGAAATCGATCACCGCCGCGCCGGGAATGATGTTGCTGGCGCCGGTGCCGGCGTGGATGTTGCTGATCTGCCAGCTGGTCGGCTGGAAATAGGCATTGGCAGCGGCGTCCCAACCCCCGGCCGCGTTGATCGCGACCAGTTCAGCCAGCGCCGGCGCAAAGGCGTGGACCGGGTTCTTCGCCAGATGCGGATAGGCGATGTGTCCTTGCACGCCCTTGACGGTGAGCTTGCCGCTCATCGTGCCGCGCCGGCCGTTCTTGATCATGTCGCCGCAGCGCTCGACCGCGGTCGGCTCGCCGACGATGCAGTAGTCGATGCGCTCGCCGCGCGCGGCCAGCGTGTTGCAGACCACCACGGTGCCGTCGAGCGCCGGCCCTTCCTCGTCGCTGGTGAGCAGCAGGGCGAGCGTGAGGCGCGGATCGGGCGTCGTGGCCAGGAAGTCCTCGATCGCGACGACGAAGGCCGCCAGCGAGGTTTTCATGTCGCAGGCGCCGCGGCCGTAGAGCTTGCCGTCGCGGTGCGTGGGCGTGAACGGATGGCTGCTCCACTGCTCGAGCGGGCCGGTGGGCACCACGTCGGTGTGGCCGGCGAAGGCCACGGTGCGCATGGCCTGCGGCTCGGCAGCGCCGGGGCGCACGGCCCAGAGGTTGGTCACGCGAAAGTCGGCCGGGCCGCTTTCGATGCTTTCGAGTCGGAAGCCGAGCCGCGCCAGCCGCTCGCCGAGGATCTGCTGGCAGCCCGCATCGTCGGGGGTGACCGAGGGGCGGGAGATCAGTTGTTCGGCGAGTTGGAGCGTTCGGGACATTGAAAGAGAAAAGGGCTAGTGACGGACGTCGAGCGTGATGTCCGTGAAGGTGGGTTCGTCGACCTGGTCGAGCAGCGCGCGGTCTTCGCGGCGTGCCGCCGGCGCGGCGCGGTTCTGCAGGCGCCACATCAGGTTGGTCGGGGAGTCGGCTTGCGCGAGGCCTTCCTCGCGGGTGATGAAGCCGTCGGTGATCAACCGGGCGATGTCTTCCTCGAAGGTCTGCGAGCCTTCGGCCATCGACTGCTCCATCGCTTCCTTGACGCCCGAGAAGTCGCCCTTGCCGATGAGCTCGGCCACCAGCGCCGTGTTGAGCAGCACTTCGAGCGCCGGCATGCGGGCGCCGTCGGGCGTGCGCAGCAGGCGCTGCGCGACGATCGCGCGCAAGGCGCCGCCGAGATCGCCCAGCAGCGTGGCGCGCACCTCGACCGGGTAGAAGCTCAGGATGCGGTTGAGCGCGCGGTAGCTATTGTTGGCATGCAGCGTGGCCACGCACAGGTGGCCCGACTGGGCGTAGGCGATTGCGGCCGTCATGGTCTCGCGATCGCGGATCTCGCCGATCTGGATCACGTCCGGCGCCTGGCGCAGCGCGTTCTTGAGCGCGATCTGCAGCGACTGCGTGTCGCTGCCGACGTCGCGCTGGTTCACCATCGACTTCTTGTTGGTGAAGGTGAATTCGATCGGCTCTTCGACCGTGAGGATGTGGCCGGTCGCGTTCTCGTTGCGGAAGTCGAGCATCGAGGCGAGCGTGGTGCTTTTGCCGGCGCCGGTGGAGCCCACCATGAGGATCAGGCCGCGCTTCTCCATCACCAGCGTCTTCAGGATCTCGGGCAGGTTCAGCTCGGCGAAGGACGGGATGACCGAGGCGATGTGCCGCACCACCACCGCATAGCTGCCGCGCTGGCGCATGGCGCTGATGCGGAAGTTGCCCGCGTCCTCGAGCGCGATCGCCGTGTTGAGCTCGCCGGTGCGTTCGAGTTCGGCGATGCGCTCCGCATTCACCACCTCGGAGAGCAGGGCGAGCGGCGCCTCCGGCGGCAGCACCTGCGCATTGATGGGCAGGCAGTTGCCGTTGATGCGGATCAGCGCCGGGGAGTGCGCCGAGAGGTAGATGTCGGACGCCTTGCGTTCGGCCATCAGGCGAAGAATTCGCTCCATCGTCTTCATCGGCATTTCTCCTCGGCGTTGTGTGGTTGGTTAAGAACGAAGTGTTCAGTCGCGCAGCAGGTCGTTGAGCGAGGTCTTGGCGCGGGTTTGCGCGTCCACTCGCTTCACGATGATCGCAGCGTACAGGCTGTACTTGCCGTTGTCCTTGGGCAGCGTGCCGCTGATGACCACCGAGCCTGCCGGCACGCGGCCGTAAGTCACTTCGCCGGTCGCGCGGTCGTAGATCGGCGTGCTCTGGCCGATGTACACGCCCATCGACAGCACCGAGTTCTCTTCGACCACCACGCCTTCGACCACTTCGGAGCGCGCGCCGATGAAGCAGTTGTCCTCGATGATGGTCGGGCCGGCCTGCAGCGGCTCCAGCACGCCGCCGATGCCGACGCCGCCCGAGAGGTGCACGTTGGCGCCGATCTGGGCGCAGGAGCCGACCGTGGCCCAGGTGTCGACCATGGTGCCTTCACCGACGTAGGCGCCGATGTTCACGTAGGAGGGCATCAGGATCGCGCCCTTGGCGATGTAGCTGCCGCGGCGCGCCACCGCCGGCGGCACGATGCGCACGCCGGCTTCCTTCAGCTCGCCGGCCGAGAGGTGCGAGAACTTGGTCGGCACCTTGTCGTAGAAGCCGAGCGAGCCGGCCTGCATCTGCTCGTTGTCCTTGAGGCGGAAGGACAGCAGCACGGCCTTCTTGATCCACTGGTGCACCGTCCACTGGCCCACGGCCTCGCGGGTGGCGACGCGCAGCTTGCCGTTGTTGAGCTCGGCGATCACATGCTCGACCGCATCGCGAACTTCCTTCGGGGCGCTGGTGGCGGAGATGTTGGCGCGGTCTTCCCACGCGGCGTCGATGGTCTGCTGGAGTTGTTGGGTCATGTGGAATCGATGAAAGAGGGCTCAGCGGCCCCGTTGAACGAACTGGACGATGCGCTGCGCGGCCTCCACGCACTCCTTGGTGCTGGCCACGAGCGCCATGCGGATGCGGCCCCGGCCGGGGTTGGCGCCTTGCGCATCGCGCGCCAGGTAGCTGCCCGGCAACACCGTCACATTGTATTGAGCGTAGAGCTCGCGGGCGAAGGCGGTGTCGTCGCCGTTCCACACTGCCGGCACGCCCGCCCAGAGGTAGAAGCTGGCATCGGGCAGGCGCACATCGAGCACCGGCTCGAGCAGCGGCGTCACGGCTGCGAACTTGGCGCGGTACTGCGCGCGGTTGTCGACCACATGGCTTTCGTCGCTCCAGGCCGCGATGCTGGCCGCCGCCACCGCGCCGCTCATCGCGCTGCCGTGGTAGGTGCGGTACAGCAGGAACTTCTTCAGTATGGATGCGTCGCCGGCGACGAAGCCGCTGCGCAGGCCGGGCACGTTGCTGCGCTTGGACAGCGAAGTCAGCGCCACCAGGTTGCGGAAGTCGTCGCGGCCCAGCTTGGCTGCGGCTTCGAGTCCGCCCAGCGGCGGCTCGTCGCGGAAGTAGATCTCGCTGTAGCACTCGTCGGAGGCGATGACGAAGCCGTGCTGGTCCGCCAGCGCGAACAGCTTCTTCCATTCTTCAAGCGGCATCACCGCGCCGGTCGGGTTGCCGGGCGAGCAGACGTACACCAGCTGCGCGCGGGCCCAGACCTCGGCCGGCACGCTGTCCCAGTCGACGGCGAAGTTGCGCGCCGCCACGCTCGGCACGTAATAGGGCTCGGCGCCTGCCAGCAGGGCCGCGCCTTCGTAGATTTGATAGAACGGATTGGGGGAGAGCACCACCGGCGCCGGCGTCTTCGTGGGGTCGACCACCGTCTGCGCCAGAGAGAACAGCGCCTCGCGGGAGCCATTGACCGGCAACACCTGCGTTGCCGGATCGAGCGCCAGGCCGTAGCGCTGCCGCACCCAGCCGGTGAAGGCCTCGCGCAAGGGCAACTCGCCCGCTGTCGCGGGGTAGACCGCCAGCGTATCGAGGCTGTTGCTCAATGCATCCTTGATGAAGGACGGCGTCGCGTGCTTGGGCTCGCCGATGCCGAGGCTGATCGGCTCGAAGGCGGGGTTCGGCGTGACGCCGGCGAACAGTTCGCGCAATCGCGCGAAGGGGTAGGGCTGCAGCTTGGCGAGCAGGGGGTTCATGGCTGCGATTATCGCGGGCCCGCCTGTGTTTCAGCCGCAAGAAAGGCGTAGAGACGCGGATCGTCGGCGTAGCCGACGTTGAATCGCATCCATGGCGTCGGCTGCTGGCCGGGCCGGAACAGGTAGCCGGGCGCCAGCATGATGCCTGCGGCCACGGCGCGCTGGGCCACGGCGAGCACGTCGACGTCCTCGGAGGGAAAACGGGCCCACAGGAACGGACCGCCCGCCGGCCGCGTGAACACCTCCAGGCCCGCGGCCGCAAGGCCATCGCACACCGCGTTCTGCGCGGCGCTGAGCCGTGCGGCCAGCCGGGCGATATGGGCGCGAAAGCGCCCCTCGACCAGCACCGCATGCACCAGCTTCTCGCCCAGTTCGGAACTGGTGAGGCTGCTGACCATCTTCTCGTAGATGAGCTTTTCCGCGAACTCCTCGCTGCTGGCGACGAAGCCCACCCGCAGGCTGGGGGAGATCGTCTTGGAGAAGCTGCCGACGTAGATCACGCGGCGCAGCTGATCCAGGCTCGCCAGGCTGGTGGCGCCGGGCGGTTCCAGGCCGGCCATGACGTCGTTCTCCACCACGCGGAAGTCGTACTGCTCGGCCAGCCGCAGGATCTGGTAGGCCACGGCCGGCGAACACTGGCTGCCCGTGGGGTTGTGCAGGTGGGTGCTGATGAAGAAGGCCTTGGGCCGGTGGCGCTGCGCCAGCGCCTGCAGGGCCGCGAGGTCGGGGCCGTCGAGCTTGCGCTCGACGCCGATCAGGCGCACGCCGAGCGATCGCAGGGTGGCGAAGAAGTTGGTGGAACCCGGGTCGTCCACCAGCACCGTGTCGCGCGGCTGCAGCAGGCAGCGGCCGGCGAGTGCCAAGGCCTGCGTGGCGCCATGGGTGAGCACGATCTGGTGCGGCGTGGCGTCGACGGCGCGCGCGGCCAAGAGGATCTGGATCTGCTGGCGCAGCGGCAGGTAGCCGTAGGGCGTGCCGTAGTTCGCCAGGCCGGCGGACTTCTTGCGCGCCAGGCCCGCCAGCGCCTGGCGCACGCCGTCGGTGTGCAGCCAGTCGGGCGGCAGCCAGCCGCAGCCGGCATTGAGCAGCGTGCTGTCGTCCTCATAGACGCGCCGTATCAGCCACAGCGAATCGACCGAGGTATGGCCGACGAAGGGCTTGCGGCGCTGCTGCATCGCGGTGCGGCTGCGGTTCGCGGCGACGAAGTAGCCGCTGCCTGGCCGCGCCTCCACATAACCCTCGGCCACCAGCCGGCTGTAGGCATTGGTCACGGTCATGGTGCTGATGCCGCATTCGCCGGCCAGCGCGCGCACCGATGCGAGCCGCGTGCCCTGGGGCAGCGCACCCTTGTCGATCTTCTCGACCAGCGCCTCGTAGACCTGCCGCACCAGCGGTACGGGCCGGGTGCCGTCAATGGAAATCATCGGTGCGTTCATCCAGGGTGGGGTACGGGTCGGTGCACTGTATATGGGCGTGCACCGCCTTGCTCAGTCTCGTGATCGTGCATGCTGATATAGCGCACATCGCACGAACTGTATATATCCACTTTGCGCATTCCCTGACTCAATCGGCGGCTCGTCTCATCCATCGGGAAATGCACATGCAGAAGCTGAATTTCACGCGCTCCCTTGCCGGCGGCATCGCCGGCGCCTTCACGCGCCGGCAGGCCGCCTGGTGCGTGGCCGCTGCGCTGGCCGCGAGCGCTGCCGTGCCGGCGCTGGCGCAGTCCTCGACGCTCAAGATCATTCCGCACTCGAACATCACGGTGCTCGACCCGATCTGGACCACGGCCTATATCTCGCGCAACTTCGGCTACATGATTTACGACACGCTGTTCGGCACCGACATCGACGGCAAGATCAAGCCGCAGATGGTCGACAAGTGGAGCGTCTCGAAGGACGGCAAGACCTGGACCTTCACGCTGCGCGACGGGCTGCAGTTCCACGACGGCAAGCCCGTCGCCAGCGAGGACGTGGTCGCGTCGCTCAAGCGCTGGGCGAGCCGCGACACCTTCGGCGGCCAGCTCGCCAAGGTCACCGACAAGTACGAGACGCCCGACGCCAAGACCTTCGTCCTGGTGCTGAAGGAGCCCTTCGGCCTGGTGCTCGAAGCGCTGGGCAAGCCCTCGGCGAACGTGCCTTTCATCATGCCCAAGCGCGTGGCCGACACGCCCGGCGACACGCAGATCAAGGAGACGATCGGCTCCGGCCCCTTCGTCTTCAAGGCCGACGAGTTCCGGCCCGGCGAACGCGCAGTGTTCGTCAAGAACGCCAAGTACAAGCCGCGCGCCGAAGCACCTTCGGGCACCACCGGCGGCAAGCAGGTCTACGTCGATCGCGTCGAGTGGCTCATCATCCGCGACGCGCAAACGCAGATGAATGCGCTGATCAACGGCGAGGCCGACATCCTCGAGCAGCCGGCCTTCGAGCAGTACGCCTCGCTGCGCACCAACCCCGACATCCAGCTGATCGATGCGCAGCCGGCCGGCAACCAGTTCATCTTCCGCTTCAACTTCCTGCACGCGCCCTTCGACAACGAGAAGATCCGCCGCGCCGCGATGATCGCGATGGGCCAGGAAGCCTTCCTCAAGACGCAGGTGGGCGCGCCCGGCCTCACGCGCTACTGCAAGAGCATGTTCCCCTGCGGCACGCCCTTCGAGTCGACGAACACGGGCGACTACAGCGGCGTGGCGAATCCGCAGAAGGCCAAGGCGCTGCTGCAGGAGGCCGGCTACAAGGGCGAGCCCGTGGTGCTGATGCGCCCGACCGATCTCGCCGCCATCGCCAAGCTGCCGCTGGTGGCCAAGCAGCAGCTGGAGCAGGCCGGCTTCAAGGTCGACCTGCAGACCATGGACTGGCAGACCCTGGTGGCGCGCCGCGCCAAGAAGGACCTGCCTTCCGCCGGCGGCTGGAATGCGTTCATGACCTCGTGGACCTCGTCCGACATCCTCAACCCGCTGACCATGGCGATGATGAACGCGGCCGGCGACAAGGGCTGGTTCGGCTGGCAGGACGACGCCAAGCTCCAGGACATCAAGACCCAGTTCGCCAAGGCCGCGACCGAGGCCGACAAGAAGAAGCTGGCCGAGCAGGCGCAGTTGCGCGCTTTCGAAACGGTGACGCACGTCCCGGTGGGCCAGTACAGTCAGCCGGCCGCCGTGCGCAAGGGCGTGAGCGGCCTGGTGCCGGCCGGTGCGCAGGTGTACTGGAACATCAAGAAGCAATAAGGCCGCCGGCGTCCATCCATGCTCAGCTTTCTTGCCAAGCGCCTGCTGGCCACGCTGCCGGTGCTGCTGGTGGTGGCGATCGCGGTCTTCATGATCGTGCGCCTCACCCCCGGCGATCCGGCGGCGGTCATCGGCGGCAACAGCGCCACCAGCGAAGACCTCGATCGCATCCGCGAGCAGCTCGGCCTCACCCGGCCGCTGTGGACGCAGTTCCTGCTCTGGGGCGAGGGCGTGCTGCGCGGCGACCTGGGCTTCTCCTTCTTCCTCAACAAGCCGGTGCTGACGCTGATCGCGCAACGCATGGAGCCCACGCTCTCGCTCGCCGGCGGCACGCTGCTGCTGGCGGTGGCGATCGCGCTGCCGCTGGGCACGCTGGCGGCCTGGCGCATGGGCGGCTGGCTCGACAAGGCGGTGATGGCCTTCTCGGTGGCCGGCTTCTCGGTGCCGGTGTTCGTGGTCGGCTACCTGCTGATCTATGTGCTCGCGCTCAAGCTGCAGTGGTTTCCGGTGCAGGGCTACAGGCGCCTCGCGGGCGGCGTCGGGCCCTGGCTGCAGCAACTGGTGCTGCCCTGCCTGACGCTGGCCGTGACCTACGTGGCGCTGCTGGCGCGCGTGACGCGCGCGGCCGTCAGCGAGGCGCTGACCGAGGACTACATCCGCACCGCCCGCGCCAAGGGCATCACCGAACTGCAGGTGCTCAAGCACCACGCGCTGCGCAACGCGGCGGTGCCGGTCGTGACGGTGATCGGCGTCAGCGCCGCGCTGCTGCTCGGCGGCGTGGTGGTGACCGAGACCGTGTTCGCCATTCCGGGCCTGGGCCAGCTGACGGTCGACGCGGTGCTCAACCGCGACTTCCCGGTGCTGCAGGGCGTGGTGCTGTTCTTCGCGCTGCTCTATGTGCTGGTCAACCTGCTGGTCGACTTGAGCTACCTGTTCCTCGACCCCCGTATCCGCTACTGACCACCATGGGCACTCTAGGCAAACTCTGGCGCAACGGCGCCGTGCGCGGGGGCGTCATCGTGCTCGCGGTGCTGGTCGTGCTGGCCGCTGCGGCGCCCTGGCTCGGCACCTTCGATCCGGCCGCGATGGATCCGAGCTACGTTTCGGTGCCGGCCGGCAGCGCCGGCCTGGTCACGCTGCCCGACGGGCGCGAGCTGCAGCACACCTTCTGGATGGGCAGCGACAACTTCGGCCGCGACATCTGGAGCCGCGTGCTCTACGGCACCCGCATCTCGCTGGTGGTGGGCATCTTCACCGCGGCGGCGGCGATCGTATTCGGCTGCCTGCTGGGCATGCTGGCCGGCTACTTCCGGGCGGTGGATGCGGTGCTGATGCGCATCATGGACGGCCTGATGGCGATCCCCGCGGTGCTGCTCGCGATCACGCTGGTGGCGGTGCTCGGCGCCAGCCTGCCGACGGTGATCCTCGCCATCGCCATGCCCGAGGTGCCGCGCGTGACGCGGCTGGTGCGCGCGCTGGTGATGGGGTTGCGCGACGAGCCCTTCGTCGAGGCGGCGCGCGCGCTGGCCACGTCGAATGCCGTGATCCTCTGGCGCGACATCCTGCCCAACGCGCTGGCGCCGCTGATCGTGCAGGGCACCTTCATCGCCGCCTCGGCGGTGCTGACCGAGGCCATCCTGAGCTTCCTCGGCCTGGGCCTGCCGGCCGACGTGCCGACCTGGGGCAACATCATGGCCGAGGGGCGCGTGCTGTTCTCGCAGGCGCCGGGCAACGTGCTGTTCCCGGCCCTGTTCCTGGTGCCCACGGTGCTGGCCATCAATCTGCTGGGAGACGGCCTGCGCGACGTGCTGGACCCCAAGTTCTCCAAGCGCGTTTGAGGACGGCCGCATGACCACCCAACCCCAAGCCGCGGTGCCCGTGCTGCTGGTCGAAAACCTCCAGGTGGCGCTGCCGGCCGATGCCGACCGGCCCTATGCCATCGAGAGCGTGAGCGTGCGCATCGAGGCCGGCCGCACGCTGTGCATCGTCGGCGAATCGGGCTCCGGCAAATCGGTGCTCGCCACCACCGTGATGGGCCTGCTTGCCAAGGGCCTCGGCGTCGGGGCCGGCCGCATCTCGCTGGCCGGCGAGATGCTGCTGGCCGGCGGGCGCTACGTGTCGGACAAGCGGCTGCGCGAACTGCGCGGCACCGGCATGGGCATGGGCATGGTGTTCCAGGAGCCGATGACCGCGCTGAATCCGGTCCACAGCTGCGGCGAGCAGGTGGACGAGCTGCTGCGTACCCACACGGCATGGAATGCGGCCGAGCGCAAGGCGCGCATCCTCGCCATCTTCGAGCGCGTGCGCCTGCCGGACCCGGCGCGCATGTTCGCAAGCTATCCGCACCAGCTCTCGGGCGGCCAGCGCCAGCGCATCGTGATCGCGATGGCGATCATCCTGAAGCCGCGGCTCCTGATCTGCGACGAGCCCACCACCGCGCTCGACGTGACCACGCAGGCCGAGATCCTCAAGCTCATCGCCGAACTGCAGGCCGAGCAGGGCAGCGCGGTGCTCTTCATCACGCACGACATGGGCGTGGTGGCCGAGATCGCCGACGACGTGATGGTGATGCACCGCGGCAAGGTGGTGGAGCAGGGCCTCTGCCAGCAGGTGCTGCGCGCGCCGCGCGAGGCCTACACGCGCATGCTGCTGGACGCGGTGCCCGGCATGACGCCGCCGCCGCCGCGCGACCTGCCGGGCGGCGCACCGATGCTCGCGGGCCGCGGCGTGGGCAAGACCTACGCGCGGCGCGACTGGATGGGCCGTGCCAGGCACAACACCGCACTGCGCGACGCCAGCGTGGCCGTGCACCGCGGCGAGACCGTGGGCGTGGTGGGCGAGTCCGGCTCGGGCAAGTCGACCTTCGCGCGCTGCATGATCCGCCTGATCGATCCGAGCGAAGGCAGCGTGCACTGGGGCGATGCCGAGGTGCAGCAGCTTCCCGAGGGCCGCCTGCGCCCGCTGCGCTCGCGCGTGCAGGTGGTGTTCCAGGACCCGAACCGCTCGCTCAATCCGCGCCGCACCGTCGGCTCCTCGATCGTCGAGGGCGCGATGAATTTCGGCATGGACCGGCAGCAGGCGCGCCACAGCGCCGAAGAGCTGATGGACCGCATCCAGCTGCCGCGCGCCGGGCTCGAGCGCTACCCCCACCAGTTCTCGGGCGGCCAGCGCCAGCGCCTGGCGATTGCGCGCGCCATTGCCTGCCAGCCGCAGGTGCTGGTGGCCGACGAGGCCGTCTCGGCGCTCGACGTCTCGGTGCAGGCTCAGATCCTGGAATTGCTGCGCGAGATTCAGCGCGACCTCGGCCTGGGCATCCTGTTCATCACGCACGACCTGCGCGTGGCCGCGCAGCTGTGCGACCGCGTGATCGTGATGAGCCAGGGCAGCATCGTGGAACAGGGCGCCACCGGCGAGGTGTTCCGCCGGCCGCAGCACGACTACACACAGCGCCTGCTGGCCGCCGCGCCGCGCGCGGAGCTGGCGCGCAGTCCGCTGGCGGCCTGAACCATCCATTCCTTCAGAAACAGAGAACCACCCTCTCATGACAGAACTCCACGCACTCCCGGCGCTCGAGATGATCGCTGCCTACAAGAGCGGCACGCTCTCGCCCGTCGAAGTCACGCAGGCCGTGCTCGACCAGATCGCACGCTGCGAGCCGCGGCTGCAGGCCACCTATGCGCTCGACCCCGAGGGCGCGCGGGCCATGGCCCGCGCCTCCGAAGCGCGCTGGCGAGCCGGCACGCCGCTGGCCTGCGGCGGCGTCACGCTCGACGGCGTGCCGGCCACCATCAAGGAGAACATCGCGACCCGCGGCGTGCCGGTGCCGCTGGGCACGGCCGCGACCGAACTCGTGCCCGCCGCGGCCGATGCGCCGCCGGCGGCCAGGATGCGCGAGGCCGGCGCGGTGTTCCTCGGCAAGACCACGATGCCGGAGTACGGCATGCTGTCCTCGGGCCTGTCGAGCTTCCATCCGCTGACGCGCAACCCGTGGAACACTGACAAGAACCCCGGCGGTTCGAGCGCCGGCGCCGGTGCGGCCGCAGCCGCCGGCTACGGGCCGCTGCACATCGGCACCGACATCGGCGGCTCGGTGCGTCTGCCGGCCGCCTGGTGTGGCGTGGCCGGGCTCAAGCCCAGCCTGGGCCGCATCCCGATCGACCCGCCCTACATGGGCCGCGTCGCCGGCCCGATGACGCGCACCGTCGCCGACGCGGCGCTGATGATGGCCGTGCTGTCCCAGCCCGACGCGCGCGACCACATGAGCCTGCCGCCGGCGCAGATCGATTGGCTGGACCTGGAGCGCGACATCCGCGGGCTGCGCATCGGCCTCTTGCTCGACGCCGGCTGCGGCATGCCGGTGGACCCGCAGGTGCGCGCGGCGGTGGAGGCGGCGGCGAAGCTGTTCGAAGCCGCCGGCGCCGTCGTCGAACCCATGACGCCCTGGATGAACGACGAGATGCTGCATGGCGTCGATACCTTCTGGCGCATCCGCTCGGGCATGGACGTGCAGGCGCTCGCGGCGGACAAGCGCGCGAAGCTGCTGCCCATCGTGCGTGCCTGGGCCGAGGCCGGGCTGGGCCTGACGGGCGAAACCGCCTTCCATGGCTACACCCAAACATTCAAGACCCGCGCCGCAACCGTAGCAGCCACGCAGCCCTACGACTACGTGATCTCGCCCGTGTCGCCCAACACCAGCTTCGCGGCCGATTGGGCCTACCCGACCAACGATGTCGCGACCGCGATGGACCACATCGGCTTCACGCTGCCCTACAACATGAGCGAGCAGCCGGCCGCCTCGGTCAACTGCGGCTACGACAGCAACGGCGTGCCGATCGGCCTGCAGATTGCGGGGCGCCGCTTCGACGATCTCGGCGTGCTGCAGATCGCGCGGGCCTGGGAATCGATGCGTCCGGCCCAGCGCCCCTGGCCCGCCATCCCGCTCGAACGCTGATGACAGTGCGCTGGCAGCCGGAGTTCGTGCAGGGCGCACGCGCGATCGCCGGCCCTGCGCTGGGCACCGTCGCGATGGGTCTGGCCACCGGCGTCGCGATGGCCAAGAGCGGGCTCGCGCTGCCGGTGGTGCTCGCGATGTCGCTGGGCGTGTTCGCCAGCGCCTCGCAGCTGGCTTGCGTGCCGCTCATCATGGCCGGCGCGCCCTTGTGGGTGATCGTGCTGACCGCCGGCATGCTGAATGTGCGCTTCGTGGTCTTCAGCGTGCATTGGCGGCACTACTTCGGCCGGCTGCCGCTCGGGCACCGGTTGCTGCTGGGCTATCTCGCGGGCGATCCGGTCTATGCGCGCTTCGTGCAGCGCCATCCGCGACCCGCGGCCGGGCAGCTGCCGTACTTCCTCGGGCTTGCGCTGACGAACTGGGCCGTCTGGCAGTTGTCCTCGCTCGCCGGCATCTTTTTGGCCGATGCGATTCCCGTCGAGTGGGGGCTGCGCTTCGTCGGCGTGCTGGCGCTGCTCGCGTTGGCGCTGCCGATGCTGTCTGACCGCGCGGCCTGGCTCTCGGCCGCCGTGGCCGGCGCGGTGGCGCTGCTGGCCTGGCCGCTGCCGCTGGGCCTCAATGTGGCCGTCGCGATCGCTGCGGCAATGGCCGCGGGCCTTTGGGCCGACCGACGCGCGGGCCGTCTCGCATGAGCAACCTGCACGCCTGGATCGCCGTCTTTGCGCTGGTGGCGGTGACGGTGCTCACGCGCGGCGTGTTCCTGCTGCCGCGCCGCGAGCCGCGCCTGCCGGCCTGGCTGCAGCGCAGCCTGCGGCACGCGCCGCTCGCGGCGCTGGTGGCCGTGGTCGTGCCTGAGGTGCTGCTGTCGCAAGGCCACCTGCCGACCGACTGGCGCGATGCGCGCTGGTTTGCGGTCGCCGCCGCGACCGCCTGGTACGCATGGCGGCGCGACATCACCGGTACCATCTTCGTCGGCGCCGCCGTGCTGCTTGCACTGCGGCTCGGGTTGGGCTGGTAGCACTTCACACAAGGACACCCATGAACATCCTGATCGCCGGCTTCCAGCACGAGACCAACACCTTCGCTCCGACACGTGCCGACTGGGCCGCCTTTCTGCGCGGCGACAGCTTCCCGGCCTATGCGGAAGGGCCGGCGATGCTGGAGCGCTTCACCGGCTCCAGCCTGCCGGCGGGCGGCTTCATCGCCGAGGCGCAGGCGCGCGGCTGGCAACTGCTGCCGTCCTGCTGGGCCGGCGCCACGCCCTCGGCGCAGGTGACGCGCGACGCTTTCGAGCGCATCGCGGGCACCATCGTCGAGGCGGCGCGCAGCGCGCTGGCCGGGCCGGGACTGGATGCCATCTACCTCGACCTGCATGGTGCCGCCGTGGCCGAACACGTCGACGACGCCGAGGGCGAGCTGCTGGCACGCCTGCGCGCGCTGGTCGGGCCCGAGATGCCGATCGTCGCCAGCCTGGATCTGCATGCCAACGTGACGCAGCAAATGCTCGAGCTGGCCGATGCGCTGGTGGCCTACCGGACCTATCCGCACGTGGACACCGAAGCGACCGGCCGGCTGGCCGCGCAGCTGCTGGAACGGCGCCTCGCGCGTGGCGCACGCGAGCCTGTCGCGGCGCGCCGCATCCCCTTCCTGATCCCGATCAACGCCGGCTGCACCATGATCGAGCCGGCCGGTGCGGTCTACCGTCAGCTGCCCGGGCTGGACGTACGCCACGCCACCATCGCCAGCGTGGCGATGGGTTTTCCGGCGGCCGATTTCCCCGAGTGCGGGCCGATGGTCTGGGCCTACGGCGACGCGGCCCAAGCCGTGGTGGACACGCTGTACACCGACATCTGCGAGCCGGCAGCGCGCTGGCGCGTAGCCACCTGGACGCCGGATGATGCCGTGGCCCAGGCCATCGAACTGGCGGGGCCGGCCGCACGCCCGGTGGTCATCGCCGACACCCAGGACAACCCCGGCGCCGGCGCCGACAGCAACACCACCGGCATGCTGCATGCGCTGCGTCGCGCGGGCGCAGGACAGCGCTTTCCGCAGCAGGTAGCGCTCGGGCTGTTGTACGACCCCGAGTCCGCCGCGGCGGCGCATGCCGCGGGGCGGGGCGCGCGCCTGCGCCTGGCGCTGGGCCGCTCGGTACCCACCTGGTCGGGGCAATGGAGCGACCCGCCGGTGGAAGCCGAATGCACGGTGCGCGCGCTGCATGAAGGCGGCATCGTGCTGCAGGGGCCGATGATGACGGGCGTGCGAGTCCGGCTCGGCCCTTGCGCCTGCCTGGACGTGGACGGCGTGCTGGTCGTGGTCGCCAGCGGCAAGAAGCAGATGCTCGACCGCGCGCTGTACCGCTGCGTGGGCATCGAGCCTGAGCAGATGAAGATTCTCGTCAACAAGAGCTCGGTGCATTTCCGCGCCGACTTCGCGCCGATCGCGCATGAGATCCTGGTGGCGCGCGCGCCGGGCCCGATGTCCGCCGATCCGTCGGACCTGCCATGGACCCGGCTGGCGGCATCGACATCGCCCCGGGTGCCGGATTGAGGAGCGCAGCATGAAAGTCCTCATCGCCCGGATGAATCACGAGACCAACACCTTCTCGCCGGTGCCCACGCCGCTTTCGGCCTTCGGCAACAAGGGGCCGCTGTATGGCATCGCCGCCCGGCGCGAGGCCGAGGGCGGGCGCACCGCCATGTCGGCTTTCATCGACCTGGCGCGGGCAAGGGGTGCGGAGATGGTGACGCCGATCTCGGCATCGGCCAATCCGAGCGGCCGAGTGGAGGCGGCCGCGTACGCCGCGATCTGCGACTGCATCGTCGACGCATTGCCCGGCTGCGATGCCGTGCTGCTCGATCTGCACGGCGCGATGGTCGCCCAAGGCAGCGACGACGGCGAGGGCGATCTGCTGGCGCGCATTCGGGCTGCCGCGCCGGGCGTGCCCGTTGCCGTGGCGCTCGACCTGCACGGCAACGTGACGCAGAAGATGATCGACCACGCCGACGTGATCGTGAGCTTCAAGACCTATCCGCATGTCGACATGTACGAGACCGGCGAGCACGCAGGACGCTTGCTGTTCACCAAGCTGGACGGACTTTGCCGTCCCGTGCTGGCCTGGCGCCGGCTGCCGTTGATGACGCACACGCTGCGCAGCGCCACCGCCGAAGGCGCGATGCGCGACGCGGTCGCGGCGGCGCGCGCGGCGGAAGCCGATGGCATGGCCGCAGTCTCGATCCTCGCCGGCTTCAGCCTGGCCGACATCCCGAACCCTTGCATCAGCGTGGTGGTGGTGGTGGGCGACGGCGACGCCGCAGCGGCCGACCGGGTGGCGGCCGCGCTGGCGGAGCGCATCTGGGCGGCGCGTGCGGACTTCGTCTATCGGTCCGAGCCCTTGGCGCAATCGCTGGCGCGCGCCCGCAAGCTGGCGGTGCAGGCCGATCGGCCGGTGCTGCTGCTCGACCACGGCGACAACTGCATGTCGGGCGGCAGCTGCGACACCATGGATGTGCTGATGGCGGCGCTTGCGGCCGGCATGCAGGGCATCCAGGCCGGCCTGCTGTGCGATCCGCAAGCGGTCGCGCAATGCGCCGAGGCCGGCATCGGCGCCGAGATCGAGCTGCTGCTCGGCCACAAGCGCCCGCTGGTGCAGATCGGCCGCAGCACGCCGCCGGTGCGGCTGCGCGGCACCGTGCGCGCGCTCACCGACGGGGAGTACGTGATCACGGGGCCGACCTACACCGGCCAGCGCGCCTGCATGGGCCGCTCGGCGGTGTTCGACATCGGCGCGGCGCAGATCGTCGTCACCGAGCGCACGCACGAGCCCTGGGACCTGGGCACCTTCGAAAGCGTCGGCCTCGATCCGCGCCGTGCGCGCTTCCTGCTGCTGAAGTCGCGCATGTACTGCCGGCCGGTCTTCGTGCCCATCGCCGCCGGGCTGGTGGAGTGCGACAGCCCGGGTGTCACCAGTTCGGACTATTCGCTGTTCCCGTTCGAGCGGCTCGCGCGACCGCTGTATCCGTTCGACGAGCCTTCTTATTCGGCTACAGCTTCTTGACCAGCACCTGGCTCTTGCGGTCCCAGTTGTACTTGCGCTTGCGCGCCTCGGGCAGCCAGTCGGGGTTGACCTGCTGGAAGCCGCGCTTCAGGAACCAGTGCATGGTGCGCGTGGTCAGCACGAAGATGCTTTCCAGCCCGCTGGCCTTGGCGCGCTGCTCGACGCGCTTGAGGATGCGTTCGCCGTCGCCTTGCGACTGCGACTGGGGCGAGACTGTCAGCGCCGCCATCTCCGCGGTCTTCGCCTCAGGATAGGGGTAGAGCGCCGCGCAGCCGAAGATCACGCCGTCGTGCTCGATCACCGTGTACTGGCCGACGTCGCGCTCGATCTCGGTGCGGCTGCGCTTGACCAGCGTGCCGTCGCGCTCGAAGGGTTCGATGAGCTGCAGGATGCCGCCGATGTCGTCCGCCGTCGCCTCGCGCAGCGATTCAAGCTTCTCGTCGATCACCATGGTGCCGATGCCGTCGTGCACGTAGACCTCGAGCAGCAGCGAGCCGTCCACCGAGAAGGGGATGATGTGGTTGCGCTCCACGCCCGCCTCGCAGGCCTTGACGCAGTGCTGCAGGTAGAAGGCCGTGTCGGTCGGGGTCTGGGGCGGCGCCAAGAAGGCCAGCAGCTTCCTGGCGCTGTCGAGCGGCAGCTCGGTGTCGATGGGGTTGTCCTCGCTGACGGGCTGGCTGGCGTCCTGCGGAATGCCTGGAACCTCGGTCAGGAAGATCAGCTTGTCGGCCTGGATCGAGATCGCCACGCTGGTCGCGACTTCTTCCATCGTGAGGTTGAAGGCCTCGCCGGTGGGCGAGAAGCCGAAGGGCGACATCAGCACCATGGCGCCGAAGTCGAGCCCGCGGCGGATGCCGGCGGCATCGACCTTGCGCACCAGGCCCGAATGCTGGAAGTCGACGCCGTCGACCACGCCGACCGGCCGCGCGGTGATGAAGTTGCCCGAGATCATGCGCACGGTGGAACCGGCCATCGGCGTGTTCGGCAGGCCCTGGCTGAAGGCGGCCTCGATCTCGTAGCGCAGCTGACCGGCCGCCTCCTGCGCGCAGTCGAGCGCCACCTCGTCGGTGATGCGCATGCCGTGCGAGTACTTGGCCTCGTGGCCCTTGGCGCGCAGCTGTTCGTTGACCTGCGGCCGGAAACCGTGCACCAGCACCACCTTGACGCCCATGCTCTGGATCAGCGCCAGGTCCTGCGCGATGCTGGGCAGCTTGCCGGCCGCGATGGCCTCGCCCGCCATCGCGACCACGAAGGTCTTGCCGCGGTGCATGTGGATGTAGGGCGCCACCGAGCGGAACCAGGGGACGAAGGTGAAATTGAAGACGGTGGACATTGGCGGGGTAGGGCAGGCGAAAAGTTCGGGCGCAAGATAATCGACGATTTTCCCCGAACTGCCAGCCTTGTCTTCGTCCCCACTTCGAATCGAGTTTCCAGAATCCCTGCCGGTGTCGGCCCGGCGCGACGAAATCATGGCCGCCATCGAGGCGAACCAGGTCGTGATCGTCTGCGGCGAGACGGGTTCGGGCAAGACCACGCAGTTGCCCAAGATCGCGCTGGCCCTGGGTCGGGGCAAGCTCAATGCGCCCCCTGGCAAGGGCCGCCTGATCGGCCACACGCAGCCGCGGCGCATCGCCGCATCGTCGGTGGCCAAGCGCATCGCCGAGGAGCTCAAGACGCCGCTGGGCGAGGTGGTCGGCTTCAAGGTGCGTTTCCAGGACCGGCTGGCGCGCGACGCCTCGGTCAAGCTGATGACCGACGGCATCCTGCTGGCCGAGACGCAGACCGATCCGCTGCTCAAGGCCTACGACACGCTGATCATCGACGAGGCGCACGAGCGCTCGCTGAACATCGATTTCCTGCTCGGCTACCTGCGCGAAATCCTGCCGCGGCGGCCGGATCTCAAGATCATCGTGACCTCGGCCACCATCGATGCGGACCGGTTCGCGCAGCATTTCGCGTCGGCCCGCCCGGCGCCGGGCCGCCCCAAGGCGGGCGCGGCCCCCTCGGGGGGCAGCGACGACGCGCAGCGCGGAGCGTGGGGGCCAATGACTCCTGCGCCCACGATCATGGTTTCGGGCCGGATGTTCCCGGTGGAGCAGCGCTACCGCCCCTTCGAGGAGTCGCGCGACTACGACCTCACCAATGCCATCGCCGACGGCGTCGACGAGCTCTGGCGCGATCCGCACAACGCCGGCGACATCCTGGTCTTCCTGCCCGGCGAACGCGAGATCCGCGAGGCCGCCGACCACCTGCGCAAGCATCTGAGCCATCAGCCGCTGATGCGCAGCGCCGAGGTGCTGCCGTTGTTCGCACGCCTGTCGCAGGCCGAGCAGGACCGCATCTTCGACGGCCACACCGGTCGCCGCATCGTGCTGGCCACCAACGTCGCCGAGACCTCGCTGACGGTGCCGGGCATCCGCTACGTGATCGATGCCGGTACCGCGCGCGTCAAGCGCTACAGCTTCCGCAGCAAGGTGGAACAGCTGCTGGTCGAGCCGATCAGCCAGGCCGCGGCCAACCAGCGTGCGGGGCGCTGCGGCCGGGTCGCCGACGGCATCTGCATCCGGCTCTACGACGAGAAGGATTTCGTAGGCCGACCGCGCTTCACCGATCCGGAGATCCTGCGCTCCTCGCTGGCCGGCGTGATCCTGCGCATGAAGTCGCTGCGGCTGGGCGACGTCGAGCGCTTTCCTTTTCTCGAAGCGCCCCAGCGGCGCGCGATCGCCGACGGCTACCAGCTGCTCAACGAGCTCGGCGCGGTCGACGACGCGAACGAGCTCACGCCGATGGGGGCCGAATTGGCCAGGCTGCCGCTCGATCCGCGGGTCGGCCGCATGATCCTGGAGGCACGCACGCGCGGCGCGCTCGAAGAGGTGCTGGTGATCGCGAGCGCGCTGTCGGTGCAGGACGTGCGCGATCGGCCGATGGAGGCGCAGCAGCAGGCCGACCAGGCGCATGCGAAGTTCGACGACGAGAAGAGCGAGTTCAGCGGGTATCTGCGGTTATGGAAGTGGATCAACGACGCGCGCGGCGGCCATGGCGACACCCACAAGCTCAGCAACCGCCAGTACGAATCGCTGCTCCGGCAAAACTTCATCAACGTGCGCCGCGTGCGCGAGTGGCGCGACATCCATTCGCAATTGCTCACGGTAGTCACCGAGCACAAGTGGCGCATCAACAGCGAGCCGGCGGGCTACGAACCGCTCCACCTTTCGATGCTCTCCGGCCTGCTCGGCAACATCGGCTGGAAGCTGGAGGACCCTTCGACAGGCTCAGGACAGGCTTCGGAGTACCTCGGCGCGCGCGGCATCAAGTTCTACCGCCATCCCGGCGCGCATCTGAAGAAGAAACCCGGCCGCTGGATCGTCGTGGCCGAGCTGGTCGAAACCACGCGCCTCTTCGGCCGCGGCATCGCGAACATCGAGCCGCAGTGGCTGGAACAGGTCGCGGGCCACCTGCTCAAGAAGCAGCTGCTCGACCCGCACTGGGAGAAGAAGGGCGCGCAGGTCGCGGCGCTGGAGCGCGCCACGCTCTACGGGCTGGTGGTCTACAGCGGGCGGCGCGTGGACTTCAGCAAGGTCGACCCGGTGGCCGCGCGCGAGATCTTCATCCGCGAGGCGCTGGTCGGCGGGCAGTGGGAAAGCAAGCTGCCTTTTCTCGCCGCCAACCGCAAGCTGGTGCGCGAGGTCGAGGGCCTCGAGCACAAGTCGCGCCGGCAGGACGTGCTGGTCGACGACGAGCTGATCTACGCCTTCTACGACGCCCAGCTGCCGCCCGATGTGTCGAGCGGCCTCGTTTTCGAGAGCTGGTACCGGCAAGCGTCGAGGGAGCAGCCGCGGCTGCTGTTCCTGACGCGCGAGGAGCTGATGCGGCACACGGCCGCCGGCATCACGACCCAGTCCTTTCCGCCGACGATCCGGCTGGGCGGCGTCGATTGCGCCGCGACCTACCTGCACGAGCCCGGCGATGCCAAGGATGGATTGACGGTCACCGTGCCGCTCTTCGTGTTGAACCAGGTCAGCGAGGAACGCTGCGAATGGCTGGTGAGCGGCATGCTGAAGGACAAGGTGCAGGCGCTGCTGAAGAGCCTGCCGCAGAAGCCGCGCGCCCGCCTAGTGCCCTTGCCCGATTCGGCCGCGCGCCTCGCGGAGCAGCTGGCCGCACCCGAGGTCTTCGGCCACGGTTCGCTGACCGATGCGCTGCTGAAACGCGTGCGCGAACAGACCAGCCTCGACGTGAAGCGGACCGACTTCAAGCTCGACATGCTGCCGCCGCACCTGTTCATGAACCTGCGCGTGGTCGACGAGCACGGCCGCCAGCTCGGCATGGGGCGCAGCCTCGGCGCGCTGAAGGCGGAGCTGGGCGCGCAGGCGCGCGGCGCGTTCCAGGCGCTGGCGGGACTCAACGTCAAGGCGTCCGTCGAGAAGCCCGATGCACCTGCGCCGGCCGAGAACAAGGCCGCGGCCAAGGCGCCGGCGGCGCCCGCGCTGCCGGCAGGCCAGCGCTACACGGCATGGACCTTCGGCGAGCTGCCGGAGCTGATGGAAGTGCGGCGCGGCGCGCAGTCGCTGATCGGCTTTCCGGCCCTGGTCGACGGCGGCGACGCGGTGACGATCGAGGTCTTCGACGAACCGGCGGTGGCCGCCGCGAAGCATCGTGCCGGCCTGCGCCGCCTGTTCGCACTGCAGCAGAAGGATGCGCTCAAGTACCTCGAGAAGAACATCCCCGACCTGCAGAAGATGGCGGTCGCCTACATGCCGCTCGGCACGGCGGAGGAACTGCGCGCCCAGATCGTCGACGTGGCGCTCGAGCGGGCCTTTCTGCAGGAGCCGCTGCCGGCCGACGAGGCGGCGTTCAAGCAGCGCGTGGACGAGGGCCGCGGGCGGCTCACGCTGATCGCCAACGAGGTCGCGCGGCTGGCTGGCACCATCCTTGCCGAGTACACGCTCGCCGTGCGCAAGATCAAGGACACGAAGATCCAGCCCGCCGCCACGGCCGACGCGGCGCAGCAATTGCAGCGCCTGGTCGGCAAGCGCTTCATCGCCGACACGCCCTGGCCGCGGCTTGCGCACTTCGCGCGCTACCTCAAGGCCATCACCCTGAGGCTCGACAAGCTGCGGGCCGACCCGGCGCGGGATGCAGAGCGGCTCGCGGAGCTGCGGCCGCAGGAGCAGCGCTACTGGCGCCTCCTGGCCGAGCGCAAGGGCGCGCTCGACGAACGCATGAGCGAGTTCCGCTGGCTGCTCGAGGAGTTGCGCGTGAGCTTCTTCGCGCAGGAGCTGCGCACGCCCCAGCCGGTCAGCGTCAAGCGGCTCGACAAGCTGTGGGTGCAACTCGAAAGCTGAGCGCGGACCCCAAAAAAAGCCCGCCGAAGCGGGCTTTGCTTTCAAGCGTTCGTGCCACCTATATGCGCCCCATGAGGAGCAGCACGATCACCACCAGCAGCACCAGACCCAGGCCGCCGCTCGGGCCATAGCCCCAGCTGCGGCTGTAGCCCCAGCTCGGCAACGCGCCGACCAGGAGCAGGATCAGAACGATCAGCAGGATCATTGAGAGCGACATGGATTTCTCCTAGGTCTTTTGTATGGAGGAGTCCATGCTCGGCATCGGCAGGCGAATCCATCGCCGGAAGGCGCGCCCTCCGGCGGTCAGGACTCTCCTACCGTTCGTGTCAGAGCCGCGCCAGTCGGTCGATGGCTGTCTGGAGCGTCTCGTCCTTCTTGGCGAAGCAGAAGCGCACCACGCGCTGGTCGAAACCGTCGGCATAGAAGGCCGAGAGCGGAATCGCGGCGACGCCGATCTCGCTCGTGAGCCACTGGCAGAAGTCGGACTCGCCGAGGTCGCTGACCTCGCTGATGTCCACGCACTGGAAGTAGGTGCCGGCGCTGGGCAGCAGCTTGAGCCGCGTCCTGGCCAGGCCGGCCGCGAACAGGTCGCGCTTGTGCTGGTAGAAGGCCGGCAGTTCGAGGTAGGGCGCGGGATCGGCCATGTAGCTTGCCAGCGCATGCTGCATCGGCGTGTTCACGGTGAACACGTTGAACTGGTGCACCTTGCGGAACTCGGCGCTGAGCGCCGCTGGCGCGGCCACGTAGCCGACCTTCCAGCCGGTCACGTGGTAGGTCTTGCCGAAGCTGCTGACAATGAAGGTGCGCGCCGCGAGGCCCGGGAAACGCGCCGCGCTTTCGTGGCGCGCGCCGGCGTAGACCATGTGCTCGTAGACCTCGTCGCTGATCACCAGCACGTCGGTGGGCGCGAGCAGTTCCTCGAGGCGGCGCATCTCCGCTTCGGTCCACACGGTGGCGCTGGGGTTGTGCGGCGTGTTGACGATGATGGCGCGCGTGCGCGGCGTGATCGCGGCCGCGATCTTGTCGAAGTCGGGGCGGAAGCTGCCGGGCGTGAGCGGCACGCGCACCACGGTGCCGCCGGCCAGGTCGATGTTGGGCGCGTAGCTGTCGTAGCAGGGCTCGAGCACGATCACCTCGTCGCCCGCGTGCACCACCGCGAGGATCGCCGTGATGATCGCTTGCGTTGCGCCGGCGGTGATGGTGATCTCAGTGTTCGGGTCGTAGCCGTGCCCGTAGAGCGTCGAGATCTTCGCCGCGATCGCTTCGCGCAGGGCGGGGATGCCGGGCATCGGCGGGTACTGGTTGTGGCCGGCCGCCATCGCGCGGGTGACGGCTTCGAGCAGCTTCGGGTCGCAGTCGAAATCCGGAAAACCCTGGCCGAGGTTCACTGCCTTCTTCTCGGCGGCGAGCGCCGACATCACGGTGAAGATGGTCGTGCCGACGGTAGGCAGCTTGGTCTTGACGTCGGGGGTGCGGGCGATGCTCACAGCTCGTAGTCCTGGTGATGACCGCTCAAGGCCTTGGCGATCAGGTTGCGATCGAGCCGGTCGGAGAGCAGCTCGGCGAATTTGAAGACGAAGTTGCGCAGGTAGGCGCTGCGCTTGAATGCGACGCGTGCGATGTTGGTGCCGAACACATGGCCCATCGGCCGCACCACGAGATCGGCATTGGAATCGTCGCGCACCGCCATCTCGGCCACGATGCCGACGCCGAGACCGAGCCGCACATAGGTCTTGATGACGTCGGAGTCGATGGCCTCGAGCGCGATGCGCGGCGTGAGCTTCTTGTGCGCGAACGCATGGTCGATGCGCGTGCGGCCGGTGAAGGAAGGGTGGTAGGTGATGATCGGCTCGGCCGCGATGTCCTCGAGCGAGATGCGCTCCTTGCTCGCGAGCGGATGCTCCTTGGGCAGCACGAGCACGTGCTGCCATTCGTAGCAGGGGATGGTCACGAGATCGGCGTAGTCGGACAGCGATTCGGTCGCGATGCCGATCTCCGCGATCTCGTCGATCACCATTCGCGCCACCTGGTCGGGCGAGCCCTGGTGCAGGCTCACGTTGACCTTGGGATAGGCCTCGCGCAGCTTCGCCACCGGCACCGGGAGCACGTAGCGCGCCTGCGTGTGCGTGGTGGCGATCGAAAGCGTGCCGCTGTCCTGGGCGCTGAACTGCTCGCCGATGCGCTTGAGGTTGCCGACCTCGCGCATGATCAGTTCGATGCTTGCGAGCACATGCTGGCCGGGTTCGGTCACGCGCTTGAGGCGCTTGCCGTGGCGCGCGAAGATTTCCACGCCCAGTTCTTCCTCGAGTTCGATGATGGCCTTGGACACACCGGGCTGCGAGGTGTGAAGCGCCTTGGCCGCTTCAGTCAGATTGAGGTTGCGCCGAACCGCTTCCTGCACGAATTTGAACTGGTGAAGATTCATAACAAATTCCGTCTTAATTCGGAATTCATTATGCCTTCGATGTCTATCGAAAGCACCGCAAGTTCAGGATTTGAGTGCCACGCGAGCCAGCAGATCGATCACTTCCGGCTCTTCGCCGACGGCCTGCGCGAGCGAGAAGACGACCCCCGGATGCAAGGCACGCAGCGCGTCGAGCAAGCCGGGCAGGTCTTCGCGCAGATGCTTTCCCATGCCGAGAAAGAGCGGCACCACGCGGATGGCGCCGGCCCCGCCGGCGATCAGCTCTGCCGCCGCGGTGCGCAGGTCCGGCGCCACCAATTCGAGGTAGGCGCAGGCGACACGGGCCGAGGGATCGAGCGCCGCGACGCGACGCGCCACGGCCTCCACCGGCGCACGCCAGCGCTCGTCGCGCGAGCCGTGCGCAAAGAGAACGATGCCTGTCGCGGCCGTCATCAGGGCCGCTACCGCCGCAGCACCAGCCAGCTGAAAGCGGCCAGCGACATCACCGTGTAGATCAGGCCGGGCGCCGCCGCCGTGATCCAGGGCCACCAGTTGCTGAGGTTGCCCAGGTAGCCGAACACGTTGTTCAACAGGAAAAAGCTGATGCCGATCATCACGCCGCCGAACACGTAGGCCGTGATGCCGGCCTGGCGGAAATGCAGGTAAGCGAAGGGCAGGGCGAGCACCACCATCACGAGGCAGGACAGCGGATAGAACACCTTGCGCCAGAACTCGATCTCGTAGCGCTGCGCGGTCTGGCCGTTGGCGTTGAGATGCTGGATGTATTCGAACAGGTCGAGCGTGCGCATGCGGTCCGGACGCAGCAGGGCGACCGACACCATCTCGCGCGTGAGCGAGCTCGGCCAGTCCAGCGCCGCAATCTTGGTGGTGACGATGCGAGCCCGGTCTGCCGCGTTGCGCGTGTCGTACTGCTGCCGTTCGACGCCGAAGAGCGCCCAATGGCCATCCAGGATGCGCGCGAAGGATGCGGTGGTCTGCGAGGTCACGAAGCCGTTGCCGTCGAACTCGAAGATGCGCGGATCCTTCAGCGTGCCGTCGCGCGCCATCGAGACCACGTTGACCGCGTAGGACATGTCGCCCTGCTTTTCCTTCAGCCAGGCGCCCGTGTTGCCCGCGAGCGTGAAGACGCCCTGGTAGCGCGACTTGAGCAGCTGGGCAGTCCGGTCCGAAGCCGGCGAGACATAGTCGCCGACAGCGAAGGTCAGGAACACGAAGCCAAGTCCCAGCAGCAGCAGCGTGCGCAGCGCGCGCCAGGGCCCGAGACCGCTGGTGCGCAGGATCGTGTATTCGGAGCTCTGCGCGAGCCGCGCCATCACGAAGATGGTGCCGATCAGCACGGTGATCGGCAGCAGCTCGTACAGGTGGCTCGGGATCAGCAGCGTCACGAAGACCAGGGCCTGGGCGGCCCCGTAGGCGCCGCTCCCCGGCTTGCCGATCGACTGCAGTTCGTCGACGAAGTCGAAGAAGAAGAACAGGCTCAGGAAGCCGAGGGTGACGAAGGCCACGGCCTTCAGCACCTCCACGTAGATCAGTCGACGGATGGTTTTCACGCGTGGGGTGGCGTTGCGGGCCGCAGGCGCGGGCGGCCCCAGTTGAAGTGTCGCTTGGCAAGCCAGAGCAGGCCGAGCAGCAGCGCGCCGCCGTGCAGCGCCAGCATGAAGCCGCCCATGCTGTAGCGGCCGGAGCCCACCCAGTTCTGGCCGAGATTGAGCATGTTGTAGTAGAGGACGAAAGCGAACAACGCGAAGAGCAGATTGCCGCTGCGGCCCACGCGCGGATTCACACTCGTCAGGGTCAGCGCCAGCAGCACGAAATTGATGGCCGCGAGCATCATGCCGATGCGCCAGGCCAGTTCGCCGCGATTGGCCGTATTCGGTTCCCGCAGCAGGGTCAGCGTGGTGCGGGTGCGCACCGGGCTCGTGTCCGTCGAGACCCCCTCGTCGCCGCCGACTTTGGCGCCGTAGGTGTCGAACTCGCTGATCTTGAGCTCCAGCCCATCCAATGTCCGCGAGACGCGCTGGCCATTGCTGAGCATGAGGTAGCGCGCTTCTCCGATGTCTTCCATGCGGCCGCTGCGGGCCGATGTGATGATCTGCATGTTGCGCTCGATCGAGGAGATGAAAACGTTCGTGGCGGTGGCGCCATCCGGCGTGTCCTTGTCGATGAAGAACACGCGGTTGCGCCCGGCCGACTCGCGGAACTCGCCGGGCGACACGCGCTCGATGTCGCCGCGGCGCTGGTACTGTTCGCGCATCCCCTGGGTCTGCGAGTTGGCCCATGGCCAGCCGACCAGCGCGAACACGGCGATCAGCAGCAGCACCGGCCAGGCGAAGCGGAACAGCGGCAGCGCGAAATCCGCCAGGCCGCGCCCGCTCGAGAACCAGATCACCATCTCGCTGTCGCGGTACATGCGCGACAGGGTGCCGACGATCGAGATGAACAGGCTGAGGCTCAGGATCGTCGGCATGTAGCCGAGCACCGTGTAGGCCATCACGAGGAAGACCTCGGACGGATTGACGCTGCCCCGCGATGCCAGTCCGAGCGTGCGGATCAGCATCATGGTCATCACGATGGTGGCCAGAACCACGAGGGTGGCGCCGAAGCTGCGGGACAGCTCCTTGCGTAAAGAGGAATGGAATAACATCGTCGAGGGAAAAAAAGGATTATGGACTTTCAACTCAAGACCCTCTCCACCGCTCAGGCTGCCGCCGAAAAAGCCGATGTGCTGATCGTGCTCGTTGCCGCCGGCACCACCCCCTCCAAGGATGCCATCGCCACATTGATCGCGGAGGCTCGCAAGGCCGGCGACCTCCCCGACAAGGCCGGCAAGCTGCTGGCGCTGTACCGCCCGGCGCACGTCGCGGCGCCGCGCGTGGTGCTGGCTTCGGTGGGCGACGGCAAGCCTGCGTCGGTGCGCGCCGGTGTGCTTGCCGCGGTCAATGCGGCCAAGTCCGGCGACCCCAGGCGCGTCCTCATCGTCTTCGCGCAGGCCGCGGACGCTGCCGGTCTGCGCTGCGCGATCGCCGCGGCCGCCGACGCGAGCTACGTCTACACGACCTCCAAGTCCAAGGCCGAGCCGCGCTCGATCCGCTACCTGGGCTTCGGCGTCACGGAGGCGGGGCCGCTGCGAGAAGCTTTCGACGAGGCCACGGCCATGGTCGCGGGCATCGAACTGGCCAAGGAGTGGGGCAATCGGCCCGGCAACTATTGCACCCCCTCGCTGCTGGCCGATGCGGCGCGCAAGCTGGCCGCGCTGCCGTGCGTGAAGTGCGAAGTGCTGGGCCCGAAGGAAGTGGAGAAGCTCGGCATGGGGGCGTTCAGCGCGGTCGCGCAGGGATCGGCCGAACCCTTGCGCTTCATCGTGCTGCGCTACCAGGGCGCGCCCAAGGATGAGGCGCCGGTGGTCCTGGTCGGCAAGGGCATCACCTTCGACACCGGCGGCGTTTCGCTCAAGCCGGCGGCCGAGATGGACGAGATGAAGTTCGACATGTGCGGCGCCGCGAGCGTGCTCGGCGTGTTCCGCGCGCTCGGCGACATCCAGCCCGCCCTCAACGTGGTCGGGCTGATTCCGTCGTGCGAGAACATGAACGACGGCCGCGCGGTCAAGCCCGGCGACGTCGTCACCAGCATGAGCGGCCAGACCATCGAGGTGCTTAACACCGATGCCGAAGGCCGTCTGATCCTGTGCGACGCGCTGAACTATGCCAAGCGCTTCGAGCCGGCTGCGGTGATCGACATCGCCACCCTGACCGGCGCTTGCGTGATCGCGCTGGGCGGCGTGCGCAGCGGTCTCTTTGCCAGCGACGACACGTTGGCCGCTGCGCTCGAAGCCGCCGGCGAAGAAGCGCAGGACCGTTGCTGGCGGATGCCGCTGGACGAGGACTACGCCGAGGGCCTCAAGAGCAATTTCGCCGACGTGGCCAACATCGCCGGCCGCGCGGGCGGGGCGATCACCGCCGCCAAGTTCCTGCAGCGCTTCGCGGGCGATTTCCAATGGGCCCACCTGGACATTGCGGGCACGGCCTGGAAGAGCGGTGCGGCCAAGGGCGCGACGGGGCGGCCGGTCGGGCTGCTGCTGACCTATTTGCTGGAGCGGGCCCGCAAGGCGGCCGTGAAGACAGCGCCGCGCAAGTCCCGCAAGAGCGCCAAGACCCGGTCGGCAACGTGACCGAGATCGACTTCCACTTCAACACGCCGGACAAGGTGAACTACGCCTGCCGGCTGCTGCGCAAGGCCGTGGGCGCGCGCGGCGCGCGTGTGGTGGTGGTGGCTGATCCCCAGTTGCTGGATGCGGTCGACCTGGCCCTGTGGACCTTTGCGCCGGCCGAGTTCATCGCCCATTGCCGCAGCGACGGCGAGCCGCACACGGTGGCGCGTTCGCCGGTCGTGCTGGCCGAAAGCGGCGCTGCGCCGCTGCCGCATCAGCAGGTGCTGGTGAACCTGGGTGCGGAACTGCCCGCTGGTTTCGAACGCTTCGAGCGCTTGATCGACATCGTGAGCGCCGACGACGCCGACCGGCTCGCGGGCCGCAAGCGCTGGCGGCACTACGCGGAACGCGGCTATGCGATCCAGCGCCATGACTTTGCCGGGAGTACCGCCTGATGCAGCGCACCCCTCCGCGTTTCGTGCCCACGCTGACGACCGTGCTGGAGCTGCCGCCCGAGCCTGCGCCCGGTGCCGAGCCCCTGCCGGAGCCGGTCGCACCTGCAGTGCCCGAGCCCTCGCAAGCGGTCGCGCTGGACCCCCAGGCGCTGCTGTCGGAGGCCGACGCCTTCCGGCTCGAAGAGCAGTTGCTGCACCGCGTGTTGCAGCGCATCGACCTGTCGCTCGAGGAGCGCGTGAGCGACGCCGTGTCAGTTGCCGTTCAGCAGCAGCTCGACACCATGATCCCGCGTTTGCGCGGCGAAATAGAGACCGTGCTGCGTGCTTTGGTGAGCGAAGCGCTGGCCCAGGAGCTTTCTGACAACACAGGGTCTACGCCAGCATTTGGCGCACAAAGCTTGGGCTAAACTGCGCGCCAGGTCGAAAGCGCGGGGGCGCTACGGGTCCTGCGGCGCGGAACTTGCTGAGTCTTCGCACGCGGATCGATAGACCGCTATGTACTCTTATTTATCAATGTTCTGGAGGTTCCCATGCAATTGAAATGGACTGCGGTCGCACTGGCTGCTCTCACGCTCGTGGCTTGCGGCAAGAAGGAAGAAGCAGCTGCGCCCGCCGCGCCCGCACCGACTGCAGCGGCACCCGCGCCTGCCGCACCTCCGGCGGATGCACTGGTGGTCAAGATCGGTCACGTGGGCCCCACGAGCGGCGCCATTGCCCACCTCGGCAAGGACAACGAATTCGGCGCGCGCATGGCCATCGAAGACCTCAATGCCAAGGGCCTCAAGATCGGTGACAAGGTTGCCAAGTTCGAACTGCTGGCAGAAGACGACGCGGGTGACCCGAAGCAGGGCACCGCAGTGGCCCAGAAGCTGGTCGACAGCAAGGTCAACGGCGTGGTTGGCCACCTGAACTCGGGCACCTCGATCCCTGCTTCCAAGCTGTACAGCGATGCGGGCATTCCGCAGGTCTCGCCTTCGGCAACCAACCCCAAGTACACCCGCCAGGGCTTCAAGACCACCTTCCGCGTGGTGGCTGACGACACGCAACTCGGCGGCACGCTGGGCAAGTACGCGGTCGAAACGCTGAAGGGCAAGAACATCGCCGTGATCGACGACCGTACCGCTTACGGCCAGGGCGTGGCGGAAGAGTTCGAGAAGGCCGCCAAGGCCGCCGGCGGCAACATCGTCGGCCACGAGTTCACGACCGACAAGTCGACCGACTTCAACGCCATCCTGACCAAGCTCAAGGGTGCCAAGCCCGACGTGCTGTTCTTCGGCGGCATGGACGCGGTGGGCGGCCCGATGCTCAAGGAGGTCAAGCAGCTCGGCATGAACGTCAAGTTCATGGGCGGCGACGGCCTGTGCACCGGCGAACTGGCCAAGCTGGCCGGCGATGCGATCGGCGAGGAAATGGTCGTTTGCGCTGAAGCAGGCGGTGTCGAAGGCGACTTCAAGCAGCCGCTCGAAGACTTCAAGACCAAGTTCAAGACCAAGAACGGCGTCGAAGTGCAGATCTACGCGCCGTACGTCTACGACGCGGTCAACGTGCTGGCCGAAGCGATGGTCAAGGCCGGTTCTTCCGACCCGGCCAAGTACCTGCCCGAACTCGGCAAGGTCCAGTACAAGGGCGTGACCGGCCCGATCGCCTTCGACGAAAAGGGCGACATCAAGAACGGTGCACTGACGCTCTACACCTACAAGGGTGGTGCGCGTACGCAGATCGCCGTGGTGCGCGGAGCGAGCTGAGAAGCCCGATTGCCAGAATAAAAAAGGGCCTTCGGGCCCTTTTTTCATGCTGTCGAGCGGCTGGCATCGTTGCAGTAGTCGAAGAAGGCATCGAGCTCCTTCGACTTGTCGAACACGGCGTCCGCACCGAGCGCCATGCAGCGTGCGCGGATGTCCGCGTTGACGTAATTGCTGAGGACCACGGCGCGCTGTAGTGGCGTGCGCTCCCTGCAGTTGCGCAGCACGCCCAGGCCGGAGCCCTCCTTGAGGAACAGGTCCACGATCAACAACTGCCATTCGCTCGCATGGGAGGCCAGCCAATCGGTCGCGTCCTTCTCGGTCTCGGCCGCGCCGACGATCCGGGCATGCGCCAGATCCTCCAGGGCCGGAATCAGGTTGTCCCGGATGGTCCTGTTGTCTTCGACGAGGAAGGTGAAGAGGGCCATGTGGTTTCCGGGTTTCCGGGCTGTGGGAATGCCAGCCTAGCGCGGGAGGCCTGCCGGGTTCCTAGCGACAGCCGCCAACTCATTGCGTAGGAGAAAGCAGACGGACGCTCGACTGCCAACCGCGAGCGAATGCATCAGCCGGCGTCGCGCTCTCGTTCGGTACGCTTCTCGATCTCCTCCGCCAAGGTGGCGTTGACTTCGGCGAGCGTCTCGGCCGACTCGGCCAGCTTCTTTTCAAGCTGGCCGGTGTGCTCGATGGCCTGTGCGACGTCGCCCACCTGCACTTCGTCCGGAAGCTCCTGTTCCAGCACCGTGTTGATGACGGCCAGGTCGTCGGATGCGCGCTGCACCTCGGCAGCCACCGCTTCGGTCTTGTCCAGGGCCTGATCGAGCGGCGCTGCGGCCCGATCCGGTTTGCTTTGTCCGGCCATCCGAGCTCCTTCTCTGGGGATGGAAAAAAGTAAGGCGATGGTACTCTGTCGCCCGACGACCCCCAAACGAAAAAGCCCCGGGTACGGGGCTTTCACGACGACTCCCATGTGCGATGGGAGGGAACTGGATCGGTTTTTCCTGGCGGAGCAGGCGGGATTCGAACCCGCGGAGGGCTATTAACCCTCACACGCTTTCCAGGCGTGCGACTTAAACCGCTCATCCACCGCTCCGAAGCCCGCCATTGTAGCAGCGGGGACGAATCGATCTCAGGCGGTGCCCGATGTCTTTCCGGCCTGCACCATGCGCATCGCCGAGGCGATGAGCGCCGCGGTCTCGGTCATGTTGCTCGGCACGATCAGCGTGGTCGTGGCGTCGGCCGCGACCTTGCCGTAGGCATCGACCGCGCGCTCGGCCACCTTGAGCTGCACGGCCTGTTCGCCGCCCGGCTGCCGGATCGCGGCCGCCACGCGCTCGATGGCGCCGGCGGTCGCCTGGGCCACCGCGGTGATGGCTGCCGCCTCGCCCTGCGCGTTGTTGATCTGCGCCTGCTTCTCGCCCTCGGAGCGAGCGATGAAGGCTTCGCGTTCGCCGGTGGCGATGTTGATCTGCTCCTGGCGGCGGCCTTCGGAGGCCGCGATCAGCGCCCGCTTTTCGCGCTCG
This sequence comes from Variovorax sp. LjRoot175, assembly GCF_964253805.1. Lineage (NCBI taxonomy): Bacteria > Pseudomonadati > Pseudomonadota > Betaproteobacteria > Burkholderiales > Comamonadaceae > Variovorax > Variovorax sp. LjRoot175. The sequence continues at coordinate 2,637,550 of NZ_CAXURY020000001.1, forward strand.
GCCGTGATCTGGCGCTGCATGGCCTGGAGGATTTCCTTGGGCGGCGTCAGGTCCTTGATCTCGTAGCGCAGCACCTTCACGCCCCAGTTCAGCGCGGCCTCGTCGATGGCGGCCACGACCTGGGCGTTGATGATGTCGCGCTCCTCGAAGGTCTTGTCGAGCTCGAGCTTGCCGATCACGCTGCGCAGCGAGGTCTGCGCGAGCTGGGTGACGGCCACGATGTAATTGGACGAGCCGTAGCTCGCGCGCATCGGGTCGGTCACCTGGAAGTACAGGATGCCGTCGACCTGCAGCTGCGTGTTGTCGCGCGTGATGCAGATCTGGCTCGGCACGTCGAGCGGGATTTCCTTCAGGCTGTGCTTGTAGGCCACCTTGTCGATGAAGGGGATCAGGAAGTTGGGCCCGGGGGTCATCGTGTTGTGGTACTTGCCCAGGCGCTCGCGCACCCAGGCGTTTTGCTGCGGCACGAACTTGATCGACTGGCTGATGACGATGATCGCGATGACCAGGATGACGAGGGGGACTGCGAGTTCCATGAATGCTTCCTTTTCGGTTCTTGCTTCTTGTCAGATCTTGTCGACGACCAGGCGGCTGCCGACCACCTCGGCCACGCGGTGCTCGCCGATCGACGGCGTGCTTCCGGCGCGAGGCACCACGGTCCATTGCGCGCCGCGGTAGCGCACGGTGGCGGTGCCGTCGGGATTCCAGGCGTCGACGTAGACGCTCTCGCCGATATCCAGGTTGACGTCGCGGTTGGCGGCGGTCGGCGGCTCGGCCGGCCGCCGACGGCGGATGATGTGCCAGATGAGCACGGCCCCCACCCCCACCACCGCCGCGACCACCAGCTGGGTGGTCAGGCTGGCGCCCGCATGGGCCGCCACCGCCGCCGCAGCGAAGCCCGCGCTCAACAGCAGCAGGTAGACCGTGCCGGAGAGCAGCTCCAGCACGATGGCCCCTCCCGCAATCAACCACCAGACGGTGGAACTCGCCATGACGACTCCTCTCTTTATTGAAGGCACGACATTCTGAGTCAAAAGCCGATCAATTCCTTCATCTGAATTCCGTACACTTCGCGCCTATTTGCCAGTCCGGAGCCGCGCTCATGAAATTCCGCTTTCCCATCGTCATCATCGACGAGGACTTCCGCTCCGAGAACAGCTCGGGGCTCAGCATCCGCGCCCTGGCGCAGGCTTTCGAGAAAGAAGGCTTCGAGGTGCTGGGCGTCACGAGCTACGGCGACTTGAGCCAGTTCGCCCAGCAGCAAAGCCGCGCCAGCGCCTTCATCCTGTCGATCGACGACGAGGAGTTCACCGTCGGCCCCGACCTCGACCCGGCCGTGCTGAACCTGCGCAACTTCATCGGCGAGGTGCGGCGCAAGAACGCCGACGTGCCGATCTACATCTACGGCGAGACCAAGACCTCGCGCCACATCCCGAACGACATCCTGCGCGAGCTGCACGGTTTCATCCACATGTTCGAGGACACGCCGGAGTTCGTGGCCCGCCACATCATCCGCGAAGCCAAGAGCTACCTCGAAGGCGTGCAGCCGCCGTTCTTCAAGGCGCTGATCGACTACGCGGAGGACGGCTCGTACTCCTGGCATTGCCCGGGCCACTCGGGCGGCGTGGCCTTCCTGAAGAGCCCGGTGGGCCAGATGTTCCACCAGTTCTTCGGCGAGAACATGCTGCGCGCCGACGTCTGCAACGCAGTCGAGGAACTCGGCCAGCTGCTGGACCACACCGGCCCGGTGGCGGCCAGCGAGCGCAATGCGGCGCGCATCTTCAATGCCGATCACTGCTTCTTCGTGACCAACGGCACCAGCACCAGCAACAAGATGGTGTGGCACCACACGGTGGCGCCCGACGACGTGGTGGTGGTCGACCGCAACTGCCACAAGTCGGTGCTGCACGCGATCATCATGACGGGCGCTATTCCCGTCTTCATGAAGCCGACGCGCAACCACTTCGGCATCATCGGCCCGATCCCGCGGAGCGAATTCGAGCCGTCGGCCATCAAGGCCAAGATCCGCGCCAATCCGCTGCTCTCGCACGTGGATGCCGACCGGGTCAAGCCGCGCGTGATGACGCTCACGCAATCGACCTACGACGGCGTGATCTACAACACCGAAACCATCAAGGGCATGCTCGACGGCTACGTCGATACGCTGCACTTCGACGAGGCCTGGTTGCCGCACGCAGCCTTCCACCCGTTCTACGGCGCCTACCACGCCATGGGCAAGCGGCGCGTGCGTCCCAAGGAGTCGCTGGTGTTCGCGACGCAGTCGACCCACAAGCTCCTGGCCGGCATCAGCCAGGCCAGCCACGTGCTGGTGCAGGATTCGCAGAACCGCGCGCTCGACCGCGACCTCTTCAACGAGGCCTACCTGATGCATTCGTCGACCAGCCCGCAGTACGCGATCATCGCCAGCTGCGACGTCGCGGCCGCGATGATGGAGCCGCCCGGCGGCACCGCGCTGGTGGAAGAGAGCATTCTCGAAGCGCTGGACTTCCGCCGCGCGATGCGCAAGGTCGAAGCCGAGTTCGGCGCGGACGAGTGGTGGTTCAAGGTCTGGGGACCCGAGAAGCTGGTCGAAGAGGGCATCGGCCGCGCGAGCGACTGGATCATGGAAGGCGAATCGCGCACCGGCACGAACGGGAAGAACGGTTCGCGCAATTGGCACGGCTTCGGCAAGCTGGCCGACGGTTTCAACATGCTTGACCCGATCAAGTCGACCATCGTGACGCCGGGCCTGGACCTGCAGGGCAAGTTTGCCGAGACCGGCATTCCCGCCAGCATCGTCACCAAGTTCCTGGCCGAGCATGGCGTGATTGTCGAGAAGACGGGGCTCTACAGCTTCTTCATCATGTTCACCATCGGCATCACCAAGGGCCGCTGGAACACGCTGCTCACGGCGCTGCAGCAGTTCAAGGACGACTACGCGCGCAACCAGCCGATGTGGCGCATCCTGCCCGAGTTCTGCCAGCAGCATCCGGGCTACGAGCGCCTCGGCCTGCGCGACCTGTGCCAGCACGTCCACCAGCTCTACGCGCGCTACGACGTCGCGCGCCTCACGACCGAGATGTACCTGAGTGACCTGACGCCGGCGATGAAGCCGAGCGACGCCTACGCGCACATCGCGCACCGCAAGACCGAGCGCGTGGAGATCGACGAGCTCGAAGGCCGCATCACCACCAGCCTGATCACGCCGTACCCGCCGGGCATTCCGCTCCTGATCCCGGGCGAGGTCTTCAACAAGAAGATCGTCGACTACCTCAAGTTCGCGCGGCAGTTCAATACCGAGTGCCCAGGCTTCGAGACCGACATCCACGGCCTGGTGGCGCGCGTCGACGAGAACGGCAAGAAGCGCTACTACGCGGACTGCGTCCGCAACGCCGACTGAAGAAGGATCAGCCACGGCGCAGGATTGCGCGCGGTGCTTTGAATCCGCTTCGGCGAGCTCCTCGTATTGGTTGCAGCCGTCGCGCTTTCTGCGGCGGCTTCAATCCCAGAGGAGCTATTCATGAACCGTAGATTCCATCGCCTTGCATCCCTCACCCTGGCTGTCACGATGGCCGCTGCAGCGGCCTCGGCCGTCGCGCAGGTCATGGTCGGCGGCGCGCCGATGTTCGCCACCAAGGACATCATCGACAACGCCGTCAACTCGAAGGACCACACCACCCTGGTTGCGGCCGTCAAGGCCGCCGGCCTGGTCGAGACCCTCAAGGGTCCGGGTCCGTTCACGGTGTTCGCGCCGACCAATACGGCCTTCGCCGCCTTGCCCGCCGGCACGGTCGACACGCTGCTCAAGCCCGAGAACAAGGGCAAGCTCACGGCCGTCCTGACCTACCACGTGGTACCCGGCAGGCTGGACGCCGCCGCGCTCGGCGGGCAGATCATGGACGGCAAGGGCATGGCCACGCTCAAGACCGCCGCCGGCGGCACGCTGACGGCCAAGGCGAGCGGCGGCAAGATCATGGTCGGCGACGAGAACGGCGGCTGGGCCACCGTGAGCACGGCCGACGTGTACCAATCCAATGGCGTGATCCACGTCGTCGACAAGGTGCTGCTGCCCAAGTAAGGCAGCAGCACGCGGGAGCCTCGATCAGGACGAGGACGCGAGGTCTTCCCGCACCCGCAGAAAGCGCGCGAACCTCGGCAGGCCGCCGGGGCTCGTGCCGTTGTAGCGGTAGTTCACCCAGCTGCCGACGGCCGGCGGGTCGTTGCGCTGGGCATCGCTGAAGCCGCTGCCGAGCCTGAAGCGCTTGCCCTCGGGCGTCTCGACCAGCAGCGCGCCCATTCGGCCCGCATGCTTGCCGCGGCCGGGAACATGCGCCAGCACGCGCGCATCCGCATCGTCGTAGGGCTTGAGCTTGAGCAGATCGCTGTTGCGTTCGGCACGGTAGAGCGAAGCTCCCCGGTGCAGCATCAAGCCCTCGCCGCCCATGCGCACCGTCTTGTCGAGCAGCGCCTGCAGCGACTCGTGCGTCGTCGCGCGCTGCTGCGGGACCGGCACCAGCCAGGGCGCATCCGTGATCGGCAGCAGCTTTCGCAAGACGGCGAGACGGGCCGTGAAGTCGCCGGGCTGGGCCGGCAGATCGAAGACCATGAAGTGCAGCTCGTGCCATGCCGCGTCGTTCGGCGTCTGGCTGCGCACCGTGGACACTGCCTGCGCGAAGCGGCCGCGGCCGGCCCACAGTTCGCCGTCCATCGGCACGGCGGGCAGCGAGGCGGTGAACCAGGCCGGCGCGACGATGCGTTCGCCGCCGCGCGTCCAGAGCTGCTTGCCGTCCCAGTAGCCGCGCACGCCGTCGTACTTCTCGCTGACCCAATGGTCGTCGAGTGGCATGCCGCGGCGGTACACCTCGGCGAGCATCAGCGTCGGGGCCGCTGTGTCGCGCGCCAAGGCCCCGGACGGGGCTGACAAGGTGCATGTGGCGGCCACGGCGCCGAGCAGGAGCGCTCGGCGCGACAGCTCGGCAGGCGCCTGCAAGGCGAGGCCTGAATGAATGCGAAAACTCATGATCGACTCCCCGCCATGTTTTATTGACAAGCCGGGGGATTATGAGAGGTGCTGCCGGCGGCCTGCGCCGGTTGGACCAGGCTCAGCCCGCGGCCGGTTCGGCGATGCCGCCGACGACGTGGCTGAAGCCGCCGTCGACATAGGTGATCTCGGCCGTCACGCCGCTGGCGAGATCGCTCATCAGGAAGGCGGCCACGTTGCCCACTTCCTCGATGGTCACGTTGCGGCGGATCGGCGACACCTCGGCCACCACCGAGAGGATCTTGCCGAAGCCCTTGATGCCGCTGGCCGCCAGCGTCTTGATCGGGCCGGCGCTGATGCCGTTCACGCGCATGCCCTTGGGGCCCAGCGACTCGGCGAGGTAGCGCACCGAGGCCTCGAGCGAGGCCTTGGCCAGGCCCATGGTGTTGTAGTTGGGCAGCACGCGCAGCGCGCCCAGGTAGGTCAGCGTGAGCAGCGCCGACTTGTCGTTGAGATAGGGCAGGGCCGCCTTGGCCATTGCCGGGAAGCTGTAGGCGCTGATGTCGTGCGCGACCTTGAAGGCGTCGCGCGACAGGCCGTCGAGAAAATCGCCCGCGATCGCTTCGCGTGGCGCGAAGCCGATGCTGTGGACGAACCCGTCGAAGGTGGGCCAGGTCTGCGAGAGATCGGCGAAGAGCTTGGCGATCTGGGCATCGTCGCCCACGTCGCAGTCGAAGACGAGCTTCGAATCGAAATCGGCCGCAAACTCGGTGATGCGATCCTTGAAGCGCTCGCCGACGTAGCTGAACGCGAGTTCGGCGCCCTGTTGATGGCAGGCCTTGGCGATGCCGTAGGCGATGGAACGGTTGCTCAGCACGCCCGTGATCAGGAATTTTTTGCCGGAAAGAAAGCCCATAAAGCGACCTCGTGAAAATCTTGTGCAGAATTCTCGCATGCGAGCTTGGCTGCTTCTGGTGTTGGCGCTCTCGGCAGCCCCCTCGTGGGCGGCCCATGCGTACGCGCAGTTCGGGGACGTCAAGTACGCGCCGGGTTTCACGCATTTCAGCTATGTGAACCCGAATGCGCCCAAGGGCGGCGAGATCCGCATGGTGCCGCCGACGCGGCCCACCAACTTCGACAAGTTCAATCCGTTCACGCTCAAAGGCACGGCGCCATCAGGCCTCGGCAACCTGATGTTCGAGAGCCTCTTGACCGGCAACTCGGAGGAGCCGACCACGGCCTACGGCCTGCTGGCCGAGGACGTCGAGGTGGCGCCCGACAAGCGGTCCGCCACCTTCCGCCTTCATCCCAAAGCGCGTTTCAACGACGGTTCGCCGGTGCTCGCGGCCGATGTGGTGCACTCCTTCACCACGCTCACGGGGCCGCTGGCGGCACCCCAATTCCGCACGATCTACGCCGAGGTGAAGAGCGCCACGGGCATCGGCGAGCGCACGGTGCGCTTCGACTTCGCGAGCCCCAATCCCGAGCTGCCGTTGGTCGTGGGCGGAATGGCGGTATTCAGCCGTGCCTGGGGCGCCGGCAAGCCTTTCGACCAGGTCACGACCGAGGTGCCGATTGCGTCGGGGCCGTACAAGATCTCTAACCCGCGCATGGGCCGCGACATCACCTACACGCGCGACCCGAACTATTGGGGGGCTGAGCTTCCGGTGCGCAAGGGCTTCTTCAACTTCGACCGCGTCACCTTCAAGATCTACCTGGACGACACCTCGCGCTTCGAAGGGCTGAAGGCGGGCGAGTTCGACTTCATGCGCGAGTTCACCTCACGCAACTGGGCGCGCCAGTACACGGGCAAGCAGTTCACGTCCGGCGAGATCCGAAAGCGTGCGTTCGAGAACCAGAACCCGGGCGACTTTCAGGGCTATGTGTTCAATGTCCGCAACCCGAAGTTCAAGGACATTCGCGTGCGACAGGCCATCGGACTCGCCTTTGATTTCGAGTGGCTCAACAAGCAGCTCTTCTACGGCCTGTACAAGCGCGTGCAGGGCTACTACCCGAACAGCGAGTTCCATGCCGAAGGGCTCCCCAAGCCGGACGAACTGGCGCTGCTCGAGCCGCTGCGCAGCAAGCTGCGGCCCGAAGTCTTTGGGCCGGCCGTGATCTCGCCGAGTACCGCGCCACCCGGCAGCCTGCGCGAGAACCTGCGCAGCGCGCGCACGCTGCTGGCCGAGGCCGGCTGGACCTACCGCGACGGTGCCCTGCGCAACGACAAGAACGAGGTCTTCACCATCGAGTTTCTGAACGACCAGCCTTCGCTGATCCGCGTCGTGACGCCGTTGCAGACGGCCTTGCTGAAGCTCGGCATCCAGATGAGCTTTCGCACGGTGGACTTTTCCCTCTCGCAGCAGCGCATGGACAACTTCGACTTCGAGATGACCTCGGTGCGGCTGCCCGGAACCACGGCGCCGGGCGGCGAGCTGCTGGAATTCTTCGGCTCCAAGGCGGCCGCTACCCACGGCTCCTCGAACATCTGGGGCATCGCCGATCCCGCGGTCGATGCGCTGCTGCAGAAGGTGGTCGGCGCCACCACGCGGCCCGAATTGAGCGCCGCGATGCGTTCGCTCGACCGCGTGCTCTCGCACGGCTACTACTCGGTGCCGCAGTACTACGGCGACGCCTTCCTGATCGGCTACCGGCCCCGGCCCTTCGTGCTGCCGGATGTGATCCCGCCTTACTACCAAGCCGATGCCTGGGCCATGAGCACCTGGTGGGCATCGCCTGCCAACAAGTGAAGCCGTCATATGGCCAGCTACATCCTGAAACGCCTGCTGCTGATGGTGCCCACGCTCTTCGGCGTGCTGCTGCTGACCTTCGTCACGGTGCAGTTCGTGCCGGGCGGCCCGGTCGAGCAGATGGTGGCGCAGCTGCAGGGCCGCGACTCGGGCGGCGAACGCGCAGCCAGTTCCGGCGCGGGCTACCGCGGCCGCCAAGGTCTGGACGAAAAGCGCATCGAGGAGATCAAGAAGCTCTACGGCTTCGACAAACCGCCCGCCGAGCGTTTCTGGCTGATGCTCAAGTCCTTCGCGCGCTTCGATCTGGGCACCAGCTTCTACCAGCACAAGGATGTGTGGGAACTGGTCAAGGAGAAGCTGCCCGTCTCCATCAGTCTGGGTCTGTGGACCTTCTTCATCAGCTACCTCATCGCAGTCCCGCTCGGCGTGGCGAAGGCCGTGCGGGCCGGCTCGCGATTCGATTTCGTCACCACCTTGATCGTGCTGATCGGCTATGCCATTCCGGGCTTCGTGCTCGGCGTGGCGCTGCTGGTGGTCTTCGGCGGGCAGCTGCAGTGGTTCCCGCTGCGCGGCCTGACCTCGCCCAACTGGGACAGCCTGAGCTGGGGCGCCAAGGCGATTGACTACCTGTGGCACATCGCGCTGCCCGTGACGGCGATGGTGCTCGGCAGCTTTGCCGTGACAGCGATGCTGACCAAGAACTCCTTCCTCGAGGAAATCCGCAAGCAGTACGTGCTGACCGCGCGCGCCAAGGGCCTGGCCGAGCGCCAAGTGCTGTGGAAGCACGTGTTTCGCAATGCACTGATTCCGATCATCACCGGCTTCCCGGCCGCCTTCATCGGCGCTTTCTTCACCGGCTCGCTGCTGATCGAGACGCTGTTCTCGCTCGACGGGCTCGGCCTCCTGAGCTACGAGAGCGTGATCCGGCGCGACTACCCGGTCGTGCTCGGCACGCTCTATCTCTTCACGCTGATCGGGCTGGTGACCAAGCTGATTTCCGATCTCTGCTACGTCCTGGTCGATCCGAGGGTGAAGTTTGACTAACAGCAGCCCCGTGACCATTTCGCCCGGCCGCCGGGCCTGGATGCGCTTCAAGCGCAACAAGCTCGGCTTCTGGAGCCTCGTGCTCTTCACCGTCCTGGTGGTGCTGAGCCTGTTCGCCGAACTGCTTTCGACCGACAAGCCGCTGGTGGTGCGCTACGAAGGGCAGACCTACTTCCCGGTGCTGCGCGACTACTCCGAAAAGACCTTCGGCGGCGACTTCGAGACGCCAGCCGACTACCTCGATCCCTTCATCCGCGAGCGCATCACACAAGGCGGCAACTGGGCGATTTACGCGCCCAACCCCTACGGCCCCAAGACGCTCAACTACTTCGCGAAATCGCCGAACCCGGCCGCGCCTTCCAGTGAAAACTTTTTCGGCAGCGACGATCGCGGCCGCGACCTGCTGGCCCAGCTGATCTACGGCTTCCGCGTGAGCGTGCTGTTCGCGCTGGCGCTGACCGTCATCGGCGTCGTGCTGGGCATCGTCACGGGCGCGATCCAGGGCTTCTTCGGCGGCAAGACCGACCTCGCGTTCCAGCGCTTCATCGAGATCTGGGGCTCGATGCCGGAGCTGTATCTGCTGATCATCTTCAGCGCCGTGTTCGCCCCCAGCGTCGCGCTGCTGCTGATCCTCCTGAGCCTGTTCGGCTGGATGGGCCTGTCGGACTACGTGCGCGCCGAGTTCCTGCGCAACCGGCAGATGGACTACGTGCGCGCCGCACGCGCGCTCGGCGTCGGCAATCTGCAGATCATGTGGCGCCACATCCTGCCCAACAGCATGGTGCCGGTCGTCACCTTCCTGCCGTTTCGCATGAGCGCGGCGATCCTGGCGCTCACCTCGCTCGACTTCCTGGGCCTCGGCGTGCCGCCGGGAACGCCCTCGCTCGGCGAACTGCTGAGCCAGGGCAAGGCCAACATCGATGCCTGGTGGATTTCGCTCTCCACCTTCGGCGTGCTGGTGCTCACGCTGATGCTGCTGACCTTCATGGGCGACGCGCTGCGCGATGCGCTCGATCCGCGGAAGGCCGAAAAATGAGCCGGCCACTTCTGGACGTCCGCGGATTGCGCGTCGCCTTCGGCGGCAAGGAGGTCGTGCACGGCATCGACTTCGCCATCGCTGAAGGCGAAAAGCTGGCGCTGGTCGGCGAATCGGGTTCGGGCAAGACCGTCACGGCGCTGAGCCTGCTGCGGCTGGTGCAGAACGCCGATATCTCGGGTGCCGCAAGCTTTGCCGGCGGGGAGGGCGGAGGTGCAACACGCGAGCTGCTGTCGCTGCCGGAAGCCCGGCTGCGCGGCATCCGTGGCAAGGAGATCGCGATGATCTTCCAGGAGCCGATGACCGCGCTCAACGCGCTCTACACCGTGGGCGACCAGATCGCCGAGGTACTCGAGCTGCACGAAGGCATGCCGGCGCGCGCCGCGCAGGAAGCCGCCGTGCAGTTGCTGGCCGACACCGGCATTCCGGAACCGGCGCGGCGGGCGAGGGCGTTTCCGCACCAGCTCTCGGGCGGCCAGCGCCAGCGCGCGATGATCGCGATGGCGCTGGCCTGCAAGCCGCGCCTGCTCCTGGCCGACGAGCCGACCACCGCACTCGATGTCACGGTGCGCGCGCAGATCCTCGAACTGCTGGCCGAGTTGCAGCGCAAGCACCACATGGCCGTGCTGCTGATCACGCACGACCTCAACCTGGTGCACCGCTTCGCCGACCGCGTGGCGGTCATGGAGGACGGCCACATCGTCGAGCAGGGCGCCGTTTCGACCGTGTTCGGCGCGCCGCAGCATGCCTACACCCGCAAGCTGATCGACAGCCGGCCGACGCGCGACGTGCCGCCCGTTCCCGCGGAGGCGAAGGGTGCGCCACCGGTGCTCGAAGCCAAGGCGCTGCGCGTCAGCTATCCGGTCGCGCGGCCCGGGGTGGCCGGCTGGTTCCGCAAGGGCGAGTTCGTGGCGGTGCAGGGCGCCGATTTCCGCATTGCGCAGGGCGAGACGCTGGGTGTCGTCGGCGAATCGGGCTCGGGCAAATCCACCCTTGCGCTCGCCGCGCTCGGTCTGCTCAAGTACGGCGGAAGCCTCGGCGTTGCCGGCCAGCGCTGGAATGCCGGCGGCGCGAGCGACCGCGCGCTGCGCCGCCAGATGCAGGTCGTGTTCCAGGATCCGTTCTCGTCGCTCTCGCCGCGCATGACGGTCGAACAGATCGTCGGTGAAGGCCTGACGGTGCACGCGCCAGGCCTCGACACCGCGGCCCGGCGCACGCGCGCACTGGCCGCGCTGGCCGACGTGGGCCTGAGCGAGGCGCAGTTCCCCTCGCTGCTCGACCGCTATCCGCACGAGTTCTCGGGCGGACAGCGCCAGCGTCTGGCGATCGCGCGGGCGCTGATCGTCGACCCGAAGCTGCTGGTGCTCGACGAGCCCACCAGCGCGCTCGATGTCACGATCCAGAAACAGGTGCTGGGTCTGCTGCAGCGACTGCAGCGTGAGCGCGGCTTGAGCTATCTGCTGATCACGCACGACGTCGAGGTGATCCGCGCGATGGCGCACCAGGTCATCGTGATGAAGGACGGTGCGATCCTCGAATCGGGCGGCGTCGAGCGCGTGCTCGATGCGCCCGAACATCCCTACACGCAGAAGCTGGTCGCTGCAGCGCTGGCAGATTAGAGAAAGACGGAGAGCACGAAATGTCGGCGATCGGAAGCGACCGGCGCGGCGCCTGGCGCGCAGCGCTCGCCTGCATGGTGAGCCTGGCGGTGGCGATGGGGCTGGGCCGCTTCGCCTTCACGCCCATGCTGCCGATCATGCTGCACGAGGGCAAGCTGGATCTGCAGGCGGGTGGGGTGCTGGCTTCGCTCAACTACCTCGGCTACTTCGTCGGCGCGCTGTTCTGCGCGGCGATCCGGCTCAAGCCGGCCACGATGGTCCGCGGAGCGCTGGTCGCCACCGCGGCGCTGCTGCTCGGCATGGGCCTGTGGGACAACTTCAGCGTCTGGGGCGTGCTGCGGACGGCGGCCGGCGTCATGAGCGCCTGGACCTTCGTCTTCGCCTCCGGCTGGGGCCTGCGGAGGCTGGCGGAAACGGGCGCCCCGACGCTGCAGGGTGTGATTTACGCCGGGCCGGGCGTCGGCATTGCGGTCACCGGTCTGGTGGGCGGCGCAGTGGGGCGCTGGGGCTCGGAGGCCGGCTGGATTGGCTTGGGCCTGCTGTCGCTGGTCCTGATCGCCGTGATCTGGCGCATCTTCAGCGACGGCGAAAGCGCGCACGCAGCGTCGCCGGCCGCCACCGCCGCGGCACCGAGTGAGGCTGAATCGGCCGCCGCGCGCAACGATGCGCGCTGGCTGGTCGGGCTCTACGGCCTGGCGGGCTTCGGTTACATCATCACGGCGACCTTCCTCCCGGTGATCGCGCGCCAGGCCTTGCCGGGCTCGCCCTGGCCCGATTTTTTCTGGCCCCTGTTCGGCCTGGCGATCGTTCCGGGCGCCCTGATCGGTGCGCGGGCGCCGGTCCACTGGGACAACCGGCTGCTGCTGGCGATCGCCTATGCGCTGCAGGCGCTGGGCGTCGTGCTTTCCGTAGCCTGGCCCACCATCATCGGCTTCACCCTGGGCAGCCTGCTGCTGGGCATGCCTTTCACCACCATCACCCTGTTCGCGATGCGGGATGCGCGGCGGCTGCGCGGCAACGCCGCGGCCGGGCTGATCGGCTATGCAACGGCTTCCTACGGCGTCGGCCAGATCCTCGGGCCGCTGTTTGCGGCGCCGCTGGCGCAGCGCACCGGCTCGTTCACGGTGCCGCTTTTGGTGGCTGCGGCGGTGCTGGCGTTCGGTGCCTTGCTTTTTGCGCTGGTCTGGTGGCGGTCGCAGCGGCCAGAAGGCGCTTTGACCACCTAGAAACCGACGTTCTTACACGTGTTTGGCATATAATTCGAGGCTCACGACCAAACGGGCGGGTACTCACCGCCCGTTTTTTATTGGTCGAAGCATTTCTCGATGCCGCAGGCGGGCAAGCAGGCAGGCGGGGGGCGGCATCGGGGGCACACCAGAAGGCGCATAAAGACACGTGGCATTGCAGCAGACAGTGGAACAAACCGTGGCCGGACTCGGCTACGACCTGGTCGAGATCGAACGCTCGGCCGGAGGACTGCTGCGCGTGACGATTGATTTGCCCTGGAGCGGCCCCATTTCTGAGACTGCAGCCGGTGCGCCGGAGCCTTTCGTCACCGTCGAAGACTGCGAGAAGGTCACCCGCCAGCTGCAGTTCGCGCTCGAGGTGGACGGCGTCGACTACAAGCGGCTCGAGGTGTCCTCGCCGGGTATTGACCGACCGCTGCGCAATGAGCAGGATTTCGAACGTTTCGCAGGCGAGGTGATCGACATCACGCTGAAGGCGCCCATGGGCGCGGCGGCGGCCGGCCAGGTGGCGGCCAATCGCAAGAAGTTTCGCGGCACGCTGGAACGGGTCGCAGGGGCCGATGGCTCGCAGGGGTGGCAGATCGTCTGGAGCGATGCACCTGAGCCGAAGCCCGGTCAGAAGATCAGCAAGAAGCGCGCGCCTGCACCCCTGCAGGCGCTGGGTTTTGCATTGGACGAGCTGCGCGAGGCGCGGCTTGCGCCGATAGTGGATTTCAAGGGGCGCAGGCCCAAACCCGACACGACGGTGTCGGAATGAACAAGGAGAGTGGTGGCATGAATCGCGAAATGTTGATGTTGGTGGATGCGATCTCGCGCGAGAAGAACGTCGAACGCGACGTGGTTTTCGGCGCGGTCGAGTCTGCCCTGGCGCAAGCCACCAAGAAGCTCTACCAGGGCGACGTGGACATCCGCGTCGCGGTCGATCGCGACAGCGGCGACTATGAGACCTTCCGCCGCTGGCACGTGGTGCCCGACGAGGCCGGCCTGCAGCTGCCCGACCAGGAAATCCTGCTGTTCGAAGCCAAGGAAGAGATGCCCGACATCGAGGTCGACGAGTACATCGAGGAATCGGTGGAATCGGTGCCGATCGGGCGCATCGGCGCGATGGCGGCCAAGCAGGTGATCCTGCAGAAGATCCGTGACGCCGAGCGCGAAATGCTGCTCAACGACTTCATGTCGCGCGGCGAGAAGATCTTCACCGGCACCGTCAAGCGGCTGGACAAGGGCGACATCATCGTCGAGGCCGGCCGCGTCGAAGGGCGGCTGCGCCGCAGCGAGATGATCGCCAAGGAAAACCTGCGCAACGGCGACCGCGTGCGGGCCATGATCATGGAGGTCGACCTCACGCTGCGCGGCGCGCCGATCATCCTGTCGCGCGCGGCGCCCGAGTTCATGATCGAGCTGTTCCGCCAGGAAGTGCCCGAGATCGAGCAAGGCCTGCTCGAGATCAAGAGCTGCGCCCGCGACCCCGGATCGCGCGCCAAGATCGCCGTGCTCTCGCACGACAAGCGGGTCGACCCCATCGGCACCTGCGTCGGCGTGCGCGGCACGCGCGTCAACGCGGTCACCAACGAGCTTGCCGGCGAACGCGTCGACATCGTGCTGTGGAGCGAAGACCCGGCCCAGTTCGTGATCGGCGCGCTCGCGCCGGCCAACGTGTCGTCGATCGTGGTCGACGAGGAAAAGCATGCGATGGACGTGGTGGTCGACGAGGAAAACCTCGCGATCGCGATCGGCCGCGGCGGCCAGAACGTGAGGCTTGCCTCCGACCTGACCGGCTGGAAGATCAACATCATGGACGCCAACGAGTCGGCCCAGAAGCAGGCGAGCGAAACCGACGCCAGCCGCAAGCTCTTCATGGAGAAGCTCGACGTCGACGAGGAAATCGCCGACATCCTGATTTCCGAGGGCTTCACCAGCCTGGAAGAAGTGGCCTACGTGCCGATTTCCGAGCTGCTCGAGATCGAGAGCTTCGACGAGGACACGATCAACGAGCTGCGCTCGCGCGCCAAGGATGCGCTCCTCACGATGGAAATCGCCAGGGAAGAGAACGTCGAGAGCGTCTCGCAGAATTTGCGCGACCTCGAAGGACTCGATCCTGAACTCATTCCGAAACTGGCCGAGGCGGGTGTGCACACCCGCGACGACCTGGCCGACCTTGCGGTCGATGAACTCACCGAGATCACCGGCCAGAGCGCCGATGACGCCAAGCACCTCATCTTGAAAGCCCGCGAACACTGGTTCGCAGGCCAAGAGTGACGGTCATGGAGGCACGAAACCAATATGTCCAGTACCACTGTCGCCGAGTTCGCGAACGAGCTCAAGAAGACTCCCGAAATCCTGCTTGACCAGCTCAAGAGCGCGGGGGTGGCCAAGGCCGCCCCGACCGACGCGCTCACCGAGGCCGACAAGCAGCGCCTGCTCGGCTTCCTGAAGGCCAGCCACGGCACGGTCGAGCCCGAGCGCAAGAAGATCACGCTGACCAAGAAGTCGACCAGCGAGATCAAGCAGGCCGACGCCACCGGCCGCGCGCGCACGATCCAGGTCGAGGTGCGCAAGAAGCGCACCTTCATCCAGCGCGACGAGGGCCACCCGGCCACGCCCGAGCCGGCGCAGCAGCCGGCCGAGGCGCCGGCCGCCGCCGCGCCCGCCGCGCCGCGCATCGACGAAGCCGAACTCGCACGCCGCGAGGAGGAAGCGCGCCGCCAGGCCGAACTGATCCGCCGCCAGGAAGAAGAACTGGTCGAGAAGCGTCGCCTGCGCGAGGAAACCGAAGCGCGCGAACGCGAAAAGATCGAGCGCGCCGAACAGGCCGAGCAGGAAGCCAAGGCTGCCCGCAGCAAGAAGGCCGCGGAGAAGCCCGCCACCGTGACCGAAGGTGCGCCCGAAGCGCCCGAGGAAGCACCGGCGGTGAGCAACCGCAAGGCCGCTGCCGAGGCTGCCGCCGCCCAGGTCAAGGAAGACGCCAAGGCCAAGGCGGTTGCCGAATCGAAGGCCCGTGCCGACGAGGAAGCCGTGCGCGCCAAGGACCTCGACGAGCGCCGCCGCAAGGCCCTGGCCGAGGCGGAAGCCATCCGCGCCATGATGAATGCACCGGCGCGCGTGCTGGTGCCGCACAAGGCACCCGAAAAGCCTGCGCCTGAAGCCAAGGCCGCGGTCAAGGGAACGCTGCACAAGCCGGCCACGCCCGCCGCCCGCACGGCGGCGCCGGCTGCGCCCGGCACGACGGCGCCCGGCGCCGCCGGCGCCGGCAAGGAAGTCAAGTCGGCCAAGCTCTCGTCGAGCTGGGCCGGCGACACGGCCAAGAAGAAGGAAATCAAGACCCGCGGCGATGCCAGCGGCGGTGTCGGCCGCGGCAACTGGCGCGGGGGCCCGCGCGGGCGCCGCGGCAACGACCGCGGAGGCCAGGAAGAACGCGTGCAGGCCGCGCCGGTGGAGGCGCGCGTGCTCGAAGTGCACGTGCCCGAAACCATCACGGTCTCGGAACTCGCGCACAAGATGGCCGTCAAGGCGTCGGAAGTCATCAAGCAACTGATGAAGCTCGGCCAGATGGCGACCATCAACCAGTCGCTGGACCAGGACACCGCGATGATCATCGTGGAGGACATGGGCCATACCGCGGTGGTCGCCGCGCTGGACGATCCGGAAGCCTTCACCGACGAGGACGTGTCTGCGCAGAACGCCGAAGCGCTGCCGCGCGCACCGGTCGTGACCGTCATGGGCCACGTCGACCATGGCAAGACCTCGCTGCTCGACTACATCCGCCGCGCCAAGGTCGCCGCGGGGGAAGCCGGCGGCATCACGCAGCACATCGGCGCCTACCACGTCCAGACGGAGCGTGGCATGGTGTCCTTCCTCGACACCCCGGGCCACGAGGCCTTCACCGCCATGCGTGCCCGCGGTGCGCAGGCCACCGACATCGTGATCCTGGTGGTGGCGGCGGACGACGGCGTCATGCCCCAGACCAAGGAAGCCATCAAGCACGCGAAAGCGGCGGGTGTGCCGATCGTGGTCGCGATCAACAAGATCGACAAGGCCGATGCCAACCTCGAGCGCGTCAAGCAGGAGCTGGTGGCCGAGGAAGTGGTGCCCGAAGAGTACGGCGGCGATACGCCCTTCGTCCCGGTCTCCGCCAAGACCGGGCAGGGCGTCGACAACCTGCTCGAACAGGTGCTGCTGCAGGCCGAAGTGCTGGAACTCAAGGCGCCGGTGGATGCCGCGGCCAAGGGCCTGGTCATCGAAGCGCAGCTCGACAAGGGCCGCGGCCCGGTCGCCACCGTGCTGGTGCAGTCCGGCACGCTCAAGACCGGCGACGTGGTGCTGGCCGGCTCGACCTTCGGCCGCGTGCGCGCCATGCTCGACGAGGACGGCAAGTCCATCAAGACGGCCGGCCCCTCGATCCCGGTCGAGATCCAGGGTCTGACCGAAGTGCCGCAGGCCGGCGACGAGTTCATGGTGATGGGCGATGAGCGCCGCGCGCGCGAGATCGCGACCTACCGTGCGGGCAAGTTCCGCAACACCAAGCTGGCCAAGCAGCAGGCTGCCAAGTTCGAGAACATGTTCTCGGACCTGAGCGCCGGCGAAGTCAAGATGGTGCCGATCATCATCAAGGCCGACGTGCAGGGTTCGCAGGAAGCGCTCGCGCAGTCCCTGCTCAAGCTCTCGAACGACGAGGTCAAGGTGCAGGTCGTGTACGCCGCGGTGGGCGGCATCAGCGAGTCGGACATCAACCTCGCGATCGCCTCCAAGGCCATGGTCATCGGCTTCAACGTGCGCGCCGATGCCGGTGCGCGCAAGCTGGCCGAAGGCAACAACGTCGGCATCAGCTACTACAGCATCATCTATGACGCTGTCGACGAGCTGAAGACGGCGATGGCCGGCATGCTGGCACCGGAGCGGCGCGAAGAGGTCATCGGCTCGGCCGAGATCCGCACCGTCTTCGTGGCGTCCAAGATCGGTACGGTCGCGGGCTGTATGGTCACCGCGGGTTCGGTCAACCGCAGCGCGCATTTCCGCCTGCTGCGCGACAACGTGGTCGTCTACACCGGCGAGATCGACTCGATCAAGCGCCTGAAGGACGACGTGCGCGAAGTGCGCGAAGGCTTCGAGTGCGGTATCAAGCTCAAGAACTACAACGACATCAAGGAAGGTGATCAGCTGGAGTTCTTCGAGATCAAGGAAATCGCCCGGACGCTGTAAGCGCCCGATGCGACCCTGACCATGCCCAAGAGAAAAGCCGCTGCCCCCAACCGCGCCTTCAAGGTCGCCGATCAGATCCAGCGCGATCTGACGGAGTTGATCGCGCGCGAGTTGAAGGATCCGCGGGTGGGCATGGTCACGATCCAGGCGGTCGAGGTCACGCCCGACTACGCGCATGCGAAGGTCTTCTTCAGCCTGCTCGTCGGCGACCCGGTGGAAACCACCGAAGCGCTGAACCAGGCCGCGGGCTTCCTGCGCAACGGCCTCTTCAAGCGCCTGCACATCCACACCGTGCCCACGCTGCATTTCCAGTTCGACCGCACGACCGAGCGCGCCGCCGACATGAATGCGCTGATTGCGCAGGCCGTCGCTTCACGTTCCAAAGACGACTGAAGATGAACGCGCCACGCACACGGGTGCAGAGGCGCCCTGTGCACGGGGTGCTGCTGCTCGACAAGCCGCTGGGTCTTTCCAGCAACCAGGCCTTGCAGAAGGCCAAATGGCTGCTGCGCGCCGAAAAGGCTGGCCACACGGGCACCCTCGATCCGCTCGCGAGCGGCGTGCTGCCGCTGTGCTTCGGCGCGGCGACCAAGTTCAGCCAGCTGCATCTCGATGCCGACAAGACCTATGAGGCGACCGCGCGGCTCGGCATCAAGACCTCCACGGGCGATGCCGAAGGCGGGGTGATCGCCGAGCGTCCCGTGGCCGTGACGGCCGAGGACCTGGTGCGCGTCGAAGCGCAATTCACCGGTCCGATCCGCCAGGTGCCGCCGATGCACAGCGCGCTCAAGAAGGACGGCAAGGCGCTCTACGAATACGCACGCGACGGCATCGAGGTCGAGCGCGCCGCACGCGACGTGACGATCCACAAGCTGGCGCTCGGCCGCGTGGAAGACGACCAGATCCGCATCCTCGCAACCGTGAGCAAGGGCACCTACATCCGCACGCTCGGCGAAGACATCGGCGAAGCGCTCGGTTGCGGCGCCCATCTCACCGCCTTGCGCCGCATCGCCACCGGCGGCTTCGAAGTCTCGCAATGCGTGACGCTGGAAGCGCTGGAAGCCATGGGCGAGCAAGAGCGCCTGGCGCGGCTGCTGCCGACCGAAGCCCTGGTGGCCGGCCACACGAGCGTCACGCTCGGCGCCGAAGATGCGGCACGCTTTCTTTCGGGCCTGCGCCGTCGCGGCGACTGGCCCGACGCAGCGGAGGTCGCCGTCTTCGGGCCCGCGCCGTCGCACACCCCCGTTCGCCCTGAGCTTGTCGAAGGGCCGGCGCAGGCTTCGACAAGCTCAGCCCGAACGGATGAAAGAGCATTCCTCGGCACGGCGCACGTCACGGCCGGCGAACTGATCCCGGGGCGCTTGCTGAACCCCATCGAAATCCAGCAGACACTTTTGACCGAAGCGACACCATGAGCACCAACCAGATTCGCAACATCGCCATCATCGCCCACGTGGACCATGGCAAGACCACCATGGTCGACCAACTGCTGCGCCAGTCCGGCACCTTCGCCGAACACGAGAAAGTGGTCGACACCGTGATGGACAACAACGCCATCGAAAAGGAGCGTGGCATCACGATCCTGGCCAAGAACTGCGCCGTGACCTGGAAGGGCACGCACATCAACATCGTCGACACCCCCGGCCACGCCGACTTCGGCGGCGAGGTGGAGCGTGCGCTCAGCATGGTGGATGGCGTGGTGCTGCTGATCGACGCCCAGGAAGGCCCCATGCCCCAGACCCGCTTCGTGACCAAGAAGGCCCTGGCCCTGGGTCTGAAGCCCATCCTGGTGGTGAACAAGGTCGACAAGCCCGGCGCGCGCCCCGACTATGTGGTCAACGCCGCCTTCGACCTGTTCGACAAGCTCGGCGCGACGGATGAACAGCTCGATTTCCCCGTGGTCTACGCCTCGGGCATCAACGGCTGGTCGTCGCTGGAAGAGGGCGAACACGGCGAGCAGTGGGGCCCCGACATGTCGGCCCTGTTCGACACCATCCTCAAGCACGTGCCGGCCCATGCGGGAGATCCCGCCGCGCCGCTGCAGCTGCAGATCTCCGCGCTCGACTTCTCGACCTTCGTGGGCCGCATCGGCGTCGGCCGCATCAACGCCGGCACCATCAAGCCCATGATGGACGTGGTCGTGATGGAAGGTCCGGACGGCAAGTCCGTCAAAGGCCGCGTCAACCAGGTGCTGACTTTCCAGGGCCTGGAACGCGTGCAGGCCACCGAAGCCGGCCCGGGCGAGATCGTGCTGATCAACGGCATTGCCGACATCGGCATCGGCGTGACCGTTACCGACCCGGTGAATCCGGCGCCGCTGCCCATGCTCAGGGTCGACGAGCCGACGCTGACGATGAACTTCTGCGTCAACACCAGCCCGCTGGCCGGCCGCGAAGGCAAGTTCGTCACCAGCCGCCAGATCTGGGACCGCCTGCAGAAGGAGCTGCAGCACAACGTGGCGCTGCGCGTCAAGGAAACCGATGAGGAGGGCATCTTCGAAGTGATGGGCCGCGGCGAACTCCACCTGACCATCCTGCTGGAAAACATGCGCCGCGAAGGCTACGAACTGGCTGTGTCCAAGCCGCGTGTGGTGTTCCGCGACGTCGATGGCGTCAAGCACGAGCCGATCGAACTGGTGACCGCCGACATCGAAGACCAGCACCAGGGCGGCGTGATGCAGGCGCTGGGCGAGCGCAAGGGCGAGCTGGTCAACATGGAGCCGGACGGCCGCGGGCGCGTGCGCCTGGAGTACCGCATTCCGGCGCGGGGCCTGATCGGCTTCACCAACGAGTTCCTGAACCTGACGCGCGGCTCGGGCCTGATCTCCAACATCTTCGACAGCTACGAGGCGCACAAGGGCGACATCGGCAGCCGCAAGAACGGCGTGCTGATTTCCATGGACGACGGCGAGATCTTCACCTACGCGCTGGGCAAGCTGGACGATCGCGGCCGCATGTTCGTGCGGGCGAACGACCCGGTTTACGAAGGCATGATCGTCGGCATCCACAGCCGCGACAACGACCTGGTGGTCAATGCCACGCGCACCAAGCAGCTCACCAACTTCCGCGTCTCGGGCAAGGAAGACGCGATCAAGATCACGCCGCCGATCGACCTCACGCTCGAATACGGCGTGGAATTCATCGAGGACGACGAACTGGTCGAGATAACGCCCAAGAGCGTGCGCCTGCGCAAGCGCTTCCTGAAGGAACATGAGCGCAAGCGCGCCAGCCGCGACACAGTCTAGAGCCGCGCTGTCTCACGGCCGCGCGGTCTGGCTGATGGTCGCCGTGACCCTCATGTGGGCGACGGCGGGCGTGGTCACGCGCCACCTCGAACAGGCGCGCAGCTTCGAGATCACCTTCTGGCGCAGCTTCTTCACGCTGCTGGCCCTGCTCGTGATCCTGCCGCTCTGGCAGGGACGCGCAGTGTTCTCGAAGATCCGCGACGGCGGCCGCGCGTTGTGGATCTCGGGCGTCTGCTGGTGCGTGATGTTCACCGCCTTCATGGTGGCGCTCACGCTGACCAGCGTGGCCAACGTGCTGGTGACCATGGCTCTGGGGCCGCTCTTCACCGCGCTCGCGGCGCGGGTCTTCATCGGCCACCGGCTTCCGGCGCGCACCTGGGCCGCCATCGTGGTGGCGGGCCTGGGCATCGGCTGGATGTACGGCACCCAGCTCGGTGACGGCCTGCTGGCCGGCACGCTGGTGGCGCTCTGCGTGCCGCTGGCCGGCGCCTGCAACTGGACCGTGGTTCAGCATGCGCATGCCAAGGGCCGCGACATCGACCTGGTCCCCTCGGTGCTGCTCGGCGCCGCGGTCTCGTCGCTGGTCACGCTGCCGCTGGCCTGGCCGCTCCAGGCCAATGCGCACGACCTGGGCCTGCTCGCCTTCCTTGGCTTGTTCCAGCTCGCGATCCCGTGTGCGCTGTCGGTGGTCTGCGCGCGCATCCTGAAGGCGCCCGAGGTGGCGCTGCTCGCGCTGCTGGAAATCGTCTTCGGCATCGCGCTGGCCTGGATCGGGGCCGGCGAGCAGCCGGCGCCGAGCGTGCTGACAGGCGGTGCGCTCGTGATCGGCGCATTGGTGTTCAACGAACTGCTCGGGCTGCGTGACCGCCGCGCGGCCGCTATACCCTTGCCGGGGACCCACTAGACTTGGGACTTCTACCGATGTCCGGTGCAAACCCAGGACCGTTTGACTTCCATTTCAAGAGGGAGATATCGATGCGACTTTCCACGTTCCTGCTGGCCGGTGCGCTGGCTACGGCATCCTTGGGCGCCGCGGCCCAGGTGTCGGTCAACATCCATGTGCCGGGCCTCATTGCCGTGGCGCCGCCGGCGCCTCGCTTCGAGCGCGTGCCGGCGCCACGCGTCGGCTACGTCTGGGTGGCCGGCCATTGGCAATACCACCAGGACGCGTATGGCTGGCGCCAGGGCTACTGGGAGCCGGCGCGCCCCGACTATGTCTATGCACCGGGCCGCTGGGTGCGCGCCGACGGCGGCTGGCGCTGGGTCGAACCCAACTGGAAGAGCAAGGGCGGCAAGCACCGCGACCACGACGACGATCGCTATGAACGTCATGGCCGGCATGACGATCACGGCCCCGGCGGCCATCACTGCCCGCCGGGACAGGCCAAGAAGGGCCGCTGCTGAGCCTCAGGGGCGCGCCACCTTCCAGACGTTGTTGACGCCATCGCCGGTCTTGTCGCCGGCCTTGGTGTCCTTGACCCAGTAGTAGAGCGGCCAGCCCTTGTAGGCCCATTGCTTCTTGCCGTCGTCGCGCACGACGATGGTGTAGGCGGCCATCGGCTTGGCCGTGTCGGCCGCCATCAGCGGCGGCCAGTTGGTGGCGCAGGGTCCGTTGCAGGTGGACTTGCCGCTGCCGGCGGTGTCGCGATCGAAGGTGTAGAGCGTCATGCCGGTGGGGCCGACCAGCACGCCATCGGCGGTACGGGTCGGGGTGTCCGGCGCCGATGCGGTCCTGGACAAGCTGCCGCATCCGGCGAGCAGGGCGGCCGCAAGAATCGAAGCGCTGAGCAGTTTCATCAAGTTTTCTCCTTCGGTTAAAAAATCGCAAAAGCCGATACGGCCGGGGCAGTCTAGCGCCCGGGCCTTTTGTTCATAGTTGACGGTAGACCACGCCGGCGAGGCCCAGCAGCGCATCGCGCGGCAGCTTGCCCGCCAATGCATAGCCGAAACCGCGATCGACCCAATAGAAGCTCGGCACCGGACCGTCCGCCGAGTAGCGGAACGCCGTTTCGCCCGCCTGTGCCGGCCCGGCGGCGCTGCCCAGGCTGCCGATGTAGAGGGTCACGCGCTCGCCGTCGGCGCGCTCGAACATGAACTGTGCCCTTGCCCCCTCGCTGCCCGGCAGCAGACGGCCGCCCACGAGCGCGTAGCCCTCGGCCGACAGATCCGGCACCTTGAGCGGCTTGTCGAGCCGCCTGGAGAGCCACTGGACGAGGTGCTGCTGCTCGGCAGCGACCACTTCGACCGGATGCCGCTTCTCGGGCGCATAGACCGCATGCGCCACCGAGGCGGCATGCACGAACTCGCGCGTGGCCGGCGCGCGGGCCAGCGCGGCGCCGGTCTGCTGCGACGCCGACCATTGGTGGTTGCCGACCCAGCCGGCGGCGAAGGCGATCAGCACGCCCGCAGCCATCCCGCCCCAGCGCATCCAGCGCGCCTGTCGGGCCCGGCGATCATCTAGATGCCGGGCCGCCGCCAGCAGCGCTTTGGGAACGGGTTCGTCGAGCACTTCGCGATGCAGTTCGCGCAGCGCGTCGCGCTGGGCTCGCCAGGCGAGCTGGTCGGTGTCGGGAGGCGGCGTGGGGCTGTTCATGGCGGATGAGATGCGGGCTACTTGAGGCGGCGCAGACCGGGGCGGCCCGATGCCGGCGACTCGGTCCCTTCCATCAGGTCCTGAAGCCGGACCCGGGCCCGCGAGAGGCGCGACATGACGGTGCCCACGGGGACATCCAGAATCCTGGCGACCTGCGCGTAGGAGAGGTCTTCGAGCGCCACCAGCAGCAGCACGGCGCGCTGCTCCTCGGGCAGGCGCATCAGGCAGCGCTGCAGGTCGATGGTCCGGTCGCGATGGCCGTCGCCACTGCTCAATTCATGCGCCACATCATCGATGTCCACCGTGGCGCGCGGCGGTGCGCGCCGCACCTGGCTCGCGAACACGTTGTGCATGAGCGTGAAGAGCCAAGCCCGCAGATCGCTGCCCACGATCCACAAGCGCCACTTGCTGCAGGCGCGCTCCAGCGTGTCCTGCACCAGGTCGTCCGCGGCCCAGGCGTCTCCCGTCAGCGCGCGCGCATAGCGCCTGAGGCTGGGGATGTGGTCGACGAGGGCGCGTGAATCCATCGCTGCACTAACGCCGTGGGGGCGCGGTTTATTCCACCGTGCCCGAAAAAATTCAGTGCTCGCTGCGCAGCACTCGCCGCTTGATCGGCTTGGCAGGGTTGCCGCCGTACACCGTCCAGGGATCCAGGGAGCGGAAGGCGACGCTGCGGGCGCCCAGCACCGCGCCTTCGCCCACTTCCACACCGGGCCCGACGAAGGCTTCTGCCGCGATCCAGGCGTCGGCGCCGATGGTGATCGGGCTCGCCGTCAACTGGAAACTCGCAGAGGAAATGTCGTGGCTGCCTGCGCACAGGTGTGCGCCCTGCGAGACCAGCGCGGCGCGCTCGAGCCGGATCGGCGCCATGTTGTAGCAAATGACCCGTTCAGCCAGCATCGCGCGATCGGCCAGGTGCAGATGCGGCGGATACCAGACCCGCGCGCTGCCGCGCACGTCGCTGGATTCGCCCAATTGCGCGCCGAAGAGTTTCAGCAGAAAGCGGCGCCAGAAGCGCATCTGCGGCGGCGTCCAGGAGGCGAGCAGCGCCCAGCTCAGGTTCCAGGCCGCGCGCAGCAGCCGGTTGGAAAGCGAGAAACTGGGGCCGCCTTCGAGCGGGTTGACGCGCGCGGCGTCGAGGGGTTGGAGCGCCATGGTGCTTCCTTCAGCGGCTGCGGCTCTTCATGGCCCGCTCGACCTCGCGCTTGCCTTCGCGGTCCTTGATGGTGTCGCGCTTGTCGTGCTCGGCCTTGCCCTTGGCCAGCGCGATCTCGCACTTCACCTTGCCCGCTTTCCAATGCAGGTTGAGCGGCACCAGCGTGTAGCCTTTCTGCTCGACCTTGCCCACGAGGCGGCGAATCTGCTCCTTGTGCAGCAGCAGCTTCTTGGTGCGCACCGAATCGGGCGTGATGTGCGTCGAGGCCGAACGCAGCGGGTTGATCTGGCAGCCGATCACGAACAACTCGCCGTCGCGGATCACGACGTAGCCGTCGGTCAGTTGCACCTTGCCTTCGCGCAGCGATTTGACTTCCCAGCCCTCCAGCACCATGCCGGCCTCGAAGCGTTCTTCGAAGAAGTAGTTGTACGCGGCCTTCTTGTTGTCCGCGATCCGGGAGGAGGTGTCTTGTTTTTTTGTGGCCATGGTGTGTCAGGTGAGGGCTGCATGGCTTCAATACAATCCGTCGCGCACGCTGTGCCGATTCTATGAAAACAGTCCACAAGTCCATCCTGATCTGGTACAGCGCCGAAGAGATGTACTCCCTGGTCACTGACGTGACGAAGTACCCCGAGTTTCTCCCCTGGTGCGACAAGGCCAAGGTGATCGAGCACGACGCCGCCGGCATGACGGCCGAAGTCGGCCTCGCTTTCAGCGGTTTTCACCACAGCTTCACCACCCGCAACACCCATGTGCCGGGCCGCGAGGTCCATTTGAAGCTGGTCGACGGACCGTTCTCCAACCTCGACGGCGTCTGGAAGTTCACCCCGGTGGGCGAGGCGGGCGAGCGGGCCTGCCGCGTCGAGCTCAACCTCAGCTACGGCTTCAGCAATTTCGCGTTGCAGGCGCTGGTCGGGCCGGTGTTCGACAAGGTCGCATCCAACCTCGTGGAGGCCTTCGTCAAGCGCGCCGAGCACATCTACGACAAGATCTGATGCTGCAGGTGACCGTGGCGTACTCGCCGGCGCCGCGCGAGGTGTTCGAAGAGGTGCTGGGCGTGGCCGAAGGCGCGACAGTGCGCGATGCCGTGCGCGCAAGCCATCTGCCGCTTCAATTCCCGCAGCTCGACTGGCAGGCGATGCAGCCCGGAATCTGGGGCCATGCGGTGGCATGGGATCAGGCTCTGGCAGACCTCGACCGCATCGAGCTCTGCCGCGCGCTCACGGTGGACCCCAAGGTCGCACGGCGCGAGCGATTCAAGAAACAGGGCGCACGCGGAACGGGCCTGTTCGCACGCCGCCGCAAGGGCGGCAAGGCCGGGTATTAGGCTCGGGGTGTGCGGGTGATCAGGCGGGAAACACCGCGGAACCGGCTTCGCCGGGCCGCTGGTGTTGCCCCCGGAAGGGGGTTGGCGAAGCGACACGAAGTGCGCGAAGCCTGGGGGCGAGCCTATTACTTGCAGTCGGCGCCGATCACCGACTGCAGGCGCTCCTGCTCGGCGGCCCGCGCCTTGTCGTCCATGATCTCGCGCTCGCCCTGGGCGTTTACGCGGGCCACGCGGATGCCGCTGTCGAAGGTGGCCTTGGCCTGGCGCGCCCGCTGGCAGTTCTCGGCCTTGGCCTGGGCGATCTTCTGAGCCTCGGCGGCCTTCTTGGCCTTTTCGGCTTCCTCGGCCTTGCGCGTTTTCTCCTCGAGTTCCTTGTCCACGCCGCTGGGCCTGGCGCCGCTGGCGGCAACGCGGGGCGCAGCAGCGGCATCGGCCTCGGGAGTTGCCGGTGCAGGGCTGAAGTTCGGCCGCGAGGAGGGCGCACCCGGCCGGCGCAGGATGTTCTTGTCCGGAATCTCGGGCGGCGGGGCCTGGTCGCTGAAGACCTTCTTGTTGTCCTTGTCGATCCACTGCCACTGGGCATTGGCGCCCATCGACAGCAACAGGCAGGCCGATCCGAATACGAGCAAGTGCGCGATTTTCATGGCCGGCAGTTTAGCGCCGCCTTACGTTTTGCAACTTACTCGATGGCGTTTTTGCAACGTAACAACGGTATTCGTGCCGCAAGCCGATTCACCTTTGGCCCGGGTAAGTACCGAGCCATCGTTACAATCCGTCTTTTGGAGCTTCACCCATGCGCCTTCTCGGCAAAGCGCTCACCTTCGACGACGTGTTGTTGGTGCCAGCGTTCTCCCAGGTCCTGCCCAAGGACACCTCCCTCGCCACCCGATTCTCCCGCAATATCACACTGAACCTGCCGCTGGTCTCCGCGGCGATGGACACCGTGACCGAAGCGCGCCTCGCCATCGCGATGGCGCAAGAGGGCGGCATCGGGATCGTGCACAAGAACTTCACCGCCGCCGAGCAGGCTGCGCAGGTGGCCAAGGTGAAGCGCTACGAATCCGGCGTGCTGCGGGATCCGGTGGTGATCACGCCCACGCACACCGTGCTGCAGGTCATGCAGCTGTCCGACGAACTGGGTATCTCGGGCTTTCCGGTCCTCGACGGCGGCAAGGTAGTCGGCATCGTGACCGGGCGCGACCTGCGCTTCGAGAGCCGCTACGACGTGCCGGTGAGCGAGATCATGACGCCGCGCGAGAAGCTCATCACCGTGCCCGACGGCACCACGCTCGCCGAGGCCAAGGCGCTGCTCAACAAGCACAAGCTCGAACGCCTGCTGGTCATCAACAACGCCTGGGAGCTCAAGGGCCTGATCACCGTCAAGGACATCACCAAGCAGACCAGTTTCCCGAACGCCGCGCGCGACGCCAGCGGCAGGCTGCGCGTGGGCGCCGCGGTCGGCGTGGGCGAGGGCACCGAGGAGCGCGTCGAGGCGCTCGTGAAGGCCGGCGTCGACGCGATCGTGGTCGACACCGCCCACGGCCATAGCGCCGGCGTGATCGAGCGCGTGCGCTGGGTCAAGAAGAACTATCCGCAGGTCGACGTGATCGGAGGCAACATCGCCACCGGCGATGCCGCCCGCGCGCTGGCCGATGCGGGCGCCGACGCGGTCAAGGTCGGCATCGGCCCCGGTTCCATCTGCACCACGCGCATCGTGGCCGGTGTCGGCGTGCCGCAGATCATGGCGGTGGATAACGTCGCCACCGCGCTGCAGGGCAGCGGCATCCCGCTGATCGCCGACGGCGGCATCCGCTACTCGGGCGACATCGCCAAGGCCATCGCCGCCGGTGCCAGCACCGTGATGATGGGCGGCATGTTCGCCGGCACCGAAGAGGCGCCGGGCGAGATCGTGCTGTTCCAGGGCCGCAGCTACAAGAGCTATCGCGGCATGGGCTCGATCGGCGCCATGCAGCAGGGCAGCGCCGACCGCTACTTCCAGGAATCGACCACCGGCAACCCGAACGCGGACAAGCTGGTGCCCGAAGGAATCGAGGGCCGCGTGCCCTACAAGGGCTCGATGGTCTCGATCGTCTACCAGATGTCCGGCGGCTTGCGCGCCAGCATGGGCTACTGCGGCTGCGCCACTATCGAGGACATGAAGAACAAGGCCGAGTTCGTCGAGATCACTACCGCGGGCATTCGGGAAAGCCACGTGCACGACGTGCAGATCACCAAGGAAGCGCCCAACTACCGCGCGGAGTGATCGGCCTCTCATGCACCACCAAAAAATCCTGATTCTCGATTTCGGCTCCCAGGTCACCCAGCTGATCGCACGGCGCGTGCGCGAAGCGCATGTGCTCTCCGAAGTCCATCCCTGCGACGTCACCGACGAATGGGTGCGCGAGTACGCGAGGGACGGCAGCCTGAAGGGCGTCATCCTCTCCGGCAGTCACGCAAGCGTCTACGAAGAGACGACCGACAAGGCGCCGCAGGCGGTGTTCGAGCTCGGCGTGCCGGTGCTCGGCATCTGCTACGGCATGCAGACCATGGCGCACCAGCTGGGCGGCAAGGTCGAGGGCGGCCACAAGCGCGAGTTCGGCTTTGCCGCTGTGCGCGCGCGCGGCCACACCGAGCTCCTGCGCGACATCGCCGACTTCACGACCGACGAAGGCCACGGCATGCTCAACGTCTGGATGAGCCACGGCGACAAGGTCACCGAGCTGCCGCCGGGTTTCAAGCTGATGGCCTCGACAGAGAGCTGCCCGATCGCCGGCATGGCCGACGAAGACCGGCATTTCTACGCCCTGCAGTTCCACCCCGAAGTCACGCACACGCAGCAGGGCAAGGCGATCCTCGAACGTTTCGTGCTCGGCATCTGCGGCGCCAAGCCCGATTGGGTGATGCGCGACCACATCGCCGAGGCGGTAGAGGCGATCCGCAAGCAGGTGGGCGACGAGGAAGTCATCCTCGGCCTCTCGGGCGGCGTCGACTCCTCGGTGGCCGCCGCGCTGATCCATCGCGCCATCGGCGACCAGCTGACCTGCGTGTTCGTCGACCATGGCCTCTTGCGCCTCGACGAAGGCGACAAGGTGATGGACATGTTCGTCGGCCAGCTGCACGCCAAGGTGATCCGCGTCGATGCAAGCGAGCTCTTTCTCGGCAAGCTGGCCGGCGTGAGCGACCCGGAGGCCAAGCGCAAGATCATCGGCGGCGAATTCGTCACCGTTTTCAAGCAGGAAGCGGCCAAGCTCACCAACGCCGGGGCCAAGGGCGCCAAGTGGCTGGCCCAGGGCACGATCTATCCCGACGTCATCGAGTCCGGCGGAGCCAAGAGCAAGAAGGCCGTCACGATCAAGAGCCACCACAACGTGGGCGGCCTCCCCGAGCAGCTGGGCCTGAAGCTGCTGGAGCCGCTGCGCGACCTGTTCAAGGACGAGGTACGCGAGCTCGGCGTCGCGCTCGGCCTGCCGCCCGAGATGGTGTACCGCCATCCTTTCCCCGGGCCGGGCCTGGGCGTTCGCATCCTCGGCGAGGTCAAGAAGGAATACGCCGAGCTGCTGCGCCGCGCCGACGCGATCTTCATCGAGGAGCTGCGCAACTTCAAGGACCCGTCCAGCGGCAAGAGCTGGTACGACCTGACCAGCCAGGCCTTCACCGTGTTCCTGCCGGTCAAGAGCGTGGGCGTGATGGGCGACGGCCGCACCTACGACTACGTGGTGGCGCTGCGCGCCGTGCAGACCAGCGACTTCATGACCGCCGACTGGGCCGAGCTGCCCTATGCGCTGCTCAAGAAGGTCTCGGGTCGCATCATCAACGAGGTGCGCGGCATCAATCGCGTGACCTACGACGTGAGCAGCAAGCCGCCGGCGACGATCGAGTGGGAGTAGGGCTCGTGGCGTGGGCAGGCGTACATGCCTCTGCCTGTGGCGTAAATGGCTCCCATTGGAGTGGCAGTTCGTCGTCGAAATCGAACACCAGCTGCACGGGAGCTCTTCGCAGCTAAAACAAGCGCCATGGTCCGGGGATGAATCGCCTCTCCATGGCCGGCATGGGTACCAGGTTCTGGTAGGCCGCCCACAACCGCGCTTGCGCACAACGGTGATAGGCGTGCGACACGGAGACCAAAAGGTGATCGGCGACCGCGCGCATCCTGTTGTCGGTACAGGTGGCTCAGTAGCAGTTTCTGAAACGTGGGATTGAGGAACTCGATGGTGGCGCCCCTGCGCGCCGCCAGGTCGCAGGCGACCAGCCAGGCCTCGTCGATCACATCCGGGAGTTAATGTTCTCCGCGGGTATGGCGCGCGATGCGCTGCAAGTCCTTCTTCCGCTGAGTGACGAAGCGCTCGAATGCGGGGTCTTGCGAATGAGCCATGAGGTCCCCCGTGTTTCAGTCTTGCCGAAGGTCTCCCAACAGGGGTGCGGCCACGGCTTCTTCGGCGATGGCCAGGCCATGGCGCTGCATCGCCGGAGCCAACGCGGCATCCCACGACGCGATGATGCAGGCGTCGGCCAGATCGCGCCGCGTGTGCGACGCGCTCGCCGTCGCGGCTTCGTAGTCCAGGGCTCCGAAACGCCAGGGATGTGCTCCCCAGGTACACATGACGTGGTTGGCGATCTGCACGCCGGGCCAGTCGAAGTCGCCGTGATAGTGCAGACGGGCCCCGGCTTGCGCCAACTGGGTGAGCAATGTTCGCTGCGCCGCCGCCGGCATGCCGTCGGTGCAGACCAGCGAGGCGCAACGCACGCCCAGCCGGTCGGCGGCGATGGCGACCAGATTGGGGTTCTCGCACACGAAGACCGCCAGGCCCGCCACCGCCCACCGTGGCGGCGTGCGCAGCAGCCGGCGCAGCGACAGGTAGGCGGGTTCGCCAGGTGTGCACACGGGCGTCTCGTTGGTCTGAACGGGCAGATTCAGCAGCAGAGCCGGCCGAGCCAGTTCATTGACCAGCACGCCGGCCCGCGCCCAGACGTCGCGGATGCGATCGTCGGGCGCGCTGTTGGGTGTGTCTTCGGGTGGGTCATCGGGATCGCCCGCGCCCGACTGACCCTTTTCGATCTGGCGCCAGGCGGCCAGCACCAGCGTCGCGGTGGCTTGGCCGTTGTCCAGCGCATGCGCGTTGCCCAGCGTTTCGGCGGCCAGTTGAGCACGCGCCAAACCACCCGCCGGCAGGCGGCGCAGCACGGCATTCGCACATTCGAGCAGGTGCCCGGCGGCCAAGATGTCTTGCCGGGCCAGGCGCTTAAGCAAGCCGAGCGCGGCCGGCGCCTGCAAATAGCTGGCGAGCGCGGGGTGCGTGCAGGTCGCGACCACGGCGGACCAGCTCGCCTGTGCCGCGGCGCGCACCGACGCGAAATGAACGATGGGGCCGTCGATATGTTCCAGCGCCTCCCGCAGCGAGCCCGCTATGTCGGCATCGCGCAGCCTGGCATCGAGCAGGTTGACGTCGATCTGCATCGATTTCGCCTCTCGCGGCGGACGCCCCGTCAGGAGGGCCAACGCTTCACGTTCTGCGACGCTCAAGGAACCCAGGCGAAGCGTGCCCGGCGGCGCGCCCGGCGCAGCTCGTTCGAAATGTCTGCGTAGACGTTGGCGCAATGCTGCCAGCTCGTCGCCGCCGAGCAGCTTGTGCAGGCGTGGGTCCATGCGATTCATGCCGGTGCAAACCGCCGGTCCGGATCGTCCTCGCGCCGTTTGGCTCGGCCGTCCCAGGTCCAGCGTGAGACGAACACTGCGTCGATGCCTTCGCGCCGCTGCAACTGGCAGATCGAAACGCCGGGCAGTTCGGCGTAACACGCCCACTCGCGTTCGCTGGTGATCACGAAGTCGAGGTCGAACTCGCGGATCAGCCCCATGCAGTGCGCCCGCGCCGCATCGTCGATGCCGGCGAAGGCCTCGTCGAGCAGCATCAGGCGCGGCGCGTGCGGGTTGCTGCCCTGGCTGTAGAAACTGGCGATGGCGGCGAAGAGCGGTACCGTCAGGCCCAAGGCGCGCTCGCCGCTGGAGGCTGGCCCCGAGAGCTTGCGCCATTGGCCGTCCTGCAAACGTTCGACGCGGAAGCGGTGCCAGCGACGATAGTCGAGCGCCCGCGCAAGGTGATCGACCATGCTGCCGCCGGCATCGCCCATAGGCCTTCCCAGATCCGCATCGGCGCGCTCGCGCTCGGCGCTGATGCGCTGCTGAAGCATCGTGCCGACGACACGCCGGTCTTCCGCCGACCAGAGGTCCGCGCTGGTGTTGAGCAGGTGCCGCCGCGCGGCCTCGAGCCCGACCGGCGCGCCCTCGTTTTCACCGAGCGGCTGCCATAGCAGGCGGTAGCGCACGCCGGTGGAAGTCGGGCGCTTGTGCAGTTCGCGGTTGATGGCCTGCACCTGCGTCTCGGCGGCGCGCAGCAGGCGTTGCACTTCGGCAGCGATCTCTGCCTGCAGGTAGTTCTCGAGCACCTCGCTTTCTTTCGCGGTGAGCAGTTCGCTGCGCCGCCGAACGCTGACGCCACGCCGGAGCTGTCGGCGTGTTCAGCCCCTTCGTCGCGCACCGCCAGCAGCGTCTGCTCGGCTTGCGTTGCGCGCTGCGCGGCTTGCCGGCTGGCCTGCTGCTCACGCTCCCAACGGCTGCGGGCCTGGCTGCAGTCGGCCTGCTCCGTCTTCACGACCGACTGGCGCTTGAGGGCAT
This sequence comes from Variovorax sp. LjRoot175, assembly GCF_964253805.1. Lineage (NCBI taxonomy): Bacteria > Pseudomonadati > Pseudomonadota > Betaproteobacteria > Burkholderiales > Comamonadaceae > Variovorax > Variovorax sp. LjRoot175. The sequence goes on from NZ_CAXURY020000001.1 coordinate 2,670,416, forward strand.
CTTTCTCCGCGACTTCGAGCCGGTTCGCATCCTGGTTGATCGGGTCGGACTGCAGCGTCTCCAGGCGCGTGCGTTGCGCGGCCAGCGTGCGCTCGGCCTGCTCCTGGGTCTGCTGCGCCTGCGTCTCGTCGGCCGACGCGGTTTGCAGGTCGGCTTGCGCCTGGTTGCGTTCCTGGCTGGCGTTGTCGAAATCGGTCTGCGCCTGGCGCAGTTCGCGCGCCTGGCGGCGCGTCAGCATGCCGGCATAGACGCGGTAGCGCTGGTCGAAGCGCTCCACCGCCTTGGCCAAGCCCTTGAGTTCGTCGAGCTGGCGGCGGTCTTCCTCCAATTGGTTCAGCGCTTCCGCCACGTCGGTGAGCAGTTCCTGCGGCAGCGGCGGTAGCGCCTCGGTCAGCGCATGCGAGAGGCCGGCCTCGTCGGGCTTTTTCGACAGCTGCGGCTGGCGCAGCTGGATCAAGGTGTCCATCAGCGCGTCATAGCGCCGGGTGCCGAGGTGGAACAGGCGTTCGTCCACCGCGCGGCGGTAGCTGGTGGCCGACTCGAACACCTGGCCCCGGCCGTCGAGCGCGTCGCGCAGGCGCTCGCGTGTCAGCACCACCCGCTGATCGTTAGTGAGCCAGAGGTCGCGGCCGATGCGTGGGCCGCCGCCATCAGCCTGCTCCAGCATGAAGAACCAGCTCTCCACCTGGGCGCGCGCGGCCACCGCGGACAAGCCCGCGCCCAGCGTGAGGTAGCGCGGCGCGCCGTCTTCCGCCACGCGGCCGAACTCGATCCAGGCATAGCCGATGCGCCGCGGGTAACTGTTCATCAACAGGTTCCACGCCATCTTCTTGCCGCTGTCGCCGTCGGGTTCGATGCGCGACGAGCGCAGTTGCGCGTCGAACAGGAAGGGCAGCGTCAGCGACAGCACCTTCGACTTGCCGGTGCCGTTGTTGCCGCGCAGCAGCAGGTGGCCGTCGCGGAACCAGAACTCCTCGCTGTCATAGTGGAACAGTTCGACCAGGCCGAGCCGCAGCGGCTGCCAGCGTTGGCGCTCGGGTTCGGGCAGCGCGGGGCGGTCGTGGGCCTGCTGGGTTTCGGGTGCGGTGTCGAAGATGTCGTTGTGCATGAGTGCGAACAGCGGGGTCAGAACAGCGAACCGCTGGCTTGACGGCTGCGGGCCGGCGCCGGCTGCACGTCGGCGTCGCCGAGTGCAAAACGCGCGATCGCATGAAGCGGGTGGATGCGATCCGCGGCGCGTTGGATGAGGTCGAGTTTCTGTAGCCGTTCGAGCGCGGTCTGTGCCAGTTCCCGTTCCGCCCCGGGCTCGCGCGCCGACTTGCGCCAGAAGCGGCCGTAGCGTTCGGTGGCGCCGCGCACGAAGGCGGCGATCGCATCGTCGGTGCTGGCGGCGCTGGCGCCCTCCTGGCGAGCGCGCTCGGCCAGGTGCTCGGCGACCAGCAGCGTGACGTGCGCTTCGGTGCCTTCGGCCGGCATCGCGACGTCGGTCAGCGTGCCGGCTTCGTCGGTCAGCGCCAGGCCTTCGGCGCGCTGTTCGGTGACCAGGCCGGTGGCCTCGCACAGGCGGGCAGCCATCACGCCGCGCTGGTTGGCGAAATAGGCCCTCGTCTCGGCGTCGAGCGCGTCGGCGTAGACCACGGGGTCGTCGAGCAGGCGGCGGGCCAATGTGTGGCGCAGCGCCGTGCGGCGGCCTTCGTCGCTGTCGGCCATGTGTTCGGTGACGAGCGCGTGTTGCCGCTCGTCGAGAGTCACTGGGGCATCGTCGTCGGCCCAGGTGGAAGGCCCGCGCACCGCGGCGAGCATGCCGGCTAGCATCCGGCGCTGGATGTCGTAGAGCGCGTCGGACTGGGTGCCGCCGGTGGTGTCGTGCACGAAGCCGTCCTCGTCGCCGGCCACGCGTTGCAGCACGCCGAATTCCAGCAAGCTGCGGCAGACGGCGACCAGGTCGCGCCGCTCGGCCGCGCTACGCAAGTTGAAGCTGAACTGGCGCGCCTCTAGCGTCCGATCGGTCGCCAGCTCCATCACGCGCTCGCTTGGCGAGGGCTTCGACCACCCGCCGCTCGACACGCTGGTTCTCGCCATGCCGGTGTCCTGGAAAGGCACGCTGCAGCAGTACGCCGGTCGCCTGCACCGGGAGCACGCCAGCAAGACCGACGTGAAGATCATCGACTTCGTGGACACCGGCCACCCGGCGTTGCTGCGTATGTGGGACACGCGTCAGCGCGGCTACCGAGCGATGGGATATCGGATTGAGGCCGGCACCGTGCCGAACGAAAGCCTGCTTTGATGCGCTGATGCAGATTCAGGTGCGCTTGAACCTAGATCCGGCAGTTGACCGCTCGTTTCCACCTGAGAGTCTGCATGAGCATTGAGATCAGTCCCCTCCAACAGGCTCACCATTTGGGTGAGAACGCTGCGCATCCGAGAGCGCCGCGCTGGCCGCGCCATGCGGCGTTGCTCCTCCTTGGCGGGCAGGAGCCCGCTGCGTCGTCGCGCCTTGCCTGGCACGCCCATCGCAGCACCCTCGGGCGCGTTCAACTGCCGGATCTAGGTTGAATTGGAGCGAGCGGGCAGACCACTATTGGCGACGCAGCGTGGCAGGAAGTATGACGTTGTATATACTTCGTTGATATCAACGTCTCTGGAGCCGGTCATGTCCAAAGAAGCCATGTTCACCATGAAGCTGGAGCCGGAGCTGCGCGACGCCTTCATGGCCGAGGCCGAAGCTAGCCACCGCCCGGCGTCGCAGGTGGTGCGCGAACTGATGCGCGAGTTCGTCGAGCGTCAACGGCAGGCCCGTGAGTACGACGCGTTCCTACGCGCCAAGGTCGACACGGCGCGCGCGCAGATCGCGTCCGGTCAATACGCCAGTGACGCCGACGTCGAGGCACGCTTTGCTGCCCGTCGCACTGCACTGCGGGCCAAAGTCGGCGGCGCTGACGCATGAGGGTCCTGTGGACCTTGTCCGCCGAGCAAGACCGCGCCGACATCGTCGACTTCATCGCTCAGGACAACCCGCTCGCCGCTATCCGCATGGATGAGATTTTCTCGGCAGCTGTCGGCCGGCTGGCCGAGCACCCCCTGCTGGGACGGGCCGGACAGATCCCGGGCACCCGCGAGTTGATCCCACACGAGAGCTATCGGCTGGTCTATGAGGTGCGGGCCGATACCGTCTGGATCTTGACCTTGGTGCATACCGCTCGCCTGTGGCCGCCGACCCGGTCGTGATCGGAGGCCAGCAAAAGCGCTCGGTTTTCGACGGTAGAAGTGACGGTAAATACTATGCCCCGACCCATCAAATCAAGTATCCATGCGGGTTTCCGGCCCTCGGAAGCCATTGAATGGGAGTGAGGGGTCGTCTTGCGAGTTTTGGGAAATATCCTTGATAAATCATGGTCTGACACCTCGCCAACGCCCAGGTCCGAACGGTCGCAATTGCCGTTGAGATCGAACATGCCTTCAGACAGGGCCGCAAGGTACCAGTGTTGACCGAGCGTACCGAGCATCTCGATGTCAACCTGACGGTTACCCCTCACCGGCTTGGCAAAATGCAGCCTGCCCAACCTGAATCAGTCGATGCCATGAAGCGCCAGCAGAAGCCCACCAAGCCGCCACCGGAACCCAAGCTGTCCCGAACCCATGCACCGCCAGGGCTTGCGCCGATCGAGTGGCAGCGTGCTCTGCGCCGCCAATTCGGGCGCGAGCAGGTGTTCGAGCTGGAGAACATCGGCTCGGAGCCGTTTTTCTCCGAGTTCCGCGTCAGCAATCCGGAGTCGAAATCCACCTATTACCTGGCCATCCGCGGGTCGCAGCCAGGCGACAATTTCTGCGCCTGCCCCGACTTTGCGACCAACGAACTGGGCACCTGCAAACACGTTGAATTCGCGCTCGCGCGGCTGGCAAGAAAACGCGGCGCCAAGTCGGCATTCGCGCGTGGTTACCAGCCCACTTTTTCCGAGCTGTATTTGCGCAACGACGGTACCCGCACAATTCATTTCCGTGCCGGTACGGATTGCCCCACCGCGCTGGCGCGCTCGGCGGCCGATTTGTTCGACGCAGCGCAGGGCTGGCGCCTGCCAGAGGACCGCTTCGACAAAATCGGGCGGTTTGTCGCACTTGCGGCGCGCACGGGCCACGAACTGCGCGCCTACGACGACGCGCTCGACTTCGTCGCCGGCAGGAGTGATGCGGCGCGCCGCGCCGCGGCGTTGGTCGATCTATTCCCGGATGGCGCTGCAGGCACTCGCTGGAAGAAACTGCTCAAGGTGCCGCTGTATCCGTACCAGGCCGAAGGCGCGCTGTTTGCCGTACGCGCTGGCCGCGCGCTGATCGGTGACGAGATGGGTCTGGGCAAGACCATCCAGGCGATCGCCGCGGCGGAGGTTCTGGCGCGGCATTTCGATGCTGCCAAGGTACTCGTGGTCTGCCCGACGTCGCTGAAGTATCAGTGGCAAAGCGAAATACTGCGCTTTTCCGGTCGCACGTCCAGGGTAATCGGTGGCGGGCGGGCCCAGCGGCAAAAGGAATATGCCGGGGAAGACTTTTGCAAGATCACCAATTTCGAGAAGCTCAAATCCGACCTCGATCTGATCTCCGCCTGGGCGCCGGACCTCGTCATCGTCGATGAGGCGCAGCGGGTCAAGAACTGGAACACCATCGCGGCAAAGGCGCTCAAGCGCATCGACAGCACGTATGCGATCGTGCTGACAGGAACCCCGCTGGAAAACAAGCTGGAGGAACTCATCTCGATCGTCCAGTTTGTCGATCAGCACCGCCTCGGTCCGACCTGGAAGCTGCTGCATGAGCATCAGGTCCAGGACGAGGGCGGCCGCGTGACGGGTTACACCGGCCTCGACAGGATCGGCCACACCCTGGCGCCGGTCATGATCCGGCGGCGCAAGTCCGATGTGCTGCTGCAGTTGCCGAGCCGCACCGACCAGAATCAGCTGGTGCCGATGACCGAGAAGCAGATGCTGTACCACGCAGAGAACGCGGACATCGTGGCGAAGATCGTCCAGCGCTGGCGGAAGATGAAATTTCTCTCCGACCAGGACCAGCGCCGCCTCACCTGCGCCCTGCAGAACATGCGCATGTCGTGCAACAGCACCTACCTGCTCGACCAGGCGACCGACCACGGTGTCAAGGCGGACGAACTGGCGGAGTTGTTCGAGGGGCTGTTCGTCCAGCCGGGCGCAAAAGCGGTGGTGTTCAGCCAGTGGACGCGCACACACGCCATCGTGATCCGCCGGCTCGAGGCGCGCGGCATTGGCTATGTCAGCTTTCATGGCGGTGTGCCGTCGGAGCAGCGCCCGGCACTGATCGAGCGCTTTCGCGATGATCCGGATTGCCGCGTGTTCCTGTCGACCGACGCCGGCAGCACCGGCCTCAACCTGCAGCACGCCTCGACGCTGGTCAACATGGATTTGCCATGGAATCCGGCGGTGTTGGAACAGCGTATTGCGCGTGTGCACCGCATGGGGCAGAAGCATCCGGTACAGATCGTCAACTATGTGGCCAAGGGAACCATCGAGGAGGGCATGTTGTCAGTGCATGCGTTCAAGCGTTCCCTGTCCGCGGGGATTCTGGACGGCAGCAGCGCCGAAGTGTCGCTTGGCGGATCCCGGCTGAGCAGCTTCATGAAAGACGTGGAAAACGTCACCGGCCGCATGGGTGACGGCGAGGCCATGGCTCCGGCTGAAGAAGCCGCCCAGGTCGCTGCCCTGGAACTGGCGGCACCGGTCGGTGCGACGACCGCAGATGCGGACGCCGTGACCGCAACGGCTGCACCAGGGGCCGCCGGAACCGATCAGGAATCGGCGGCGGCGAACACCGACCCATGGTCCGGCTTGTTGCGCTTCGGTGCGGAACTGGCGGCGGCGATGACCTCACCGGACAATGGCTCTGGCACCACCCACCCTTGGGTCGAACGTGACCCCGCCACTGGGGTGCGCAGCCTCAAGGTGCCGCTGCCTCCGCCGGACACTGGCAAGCGGATCGCCGATGCCCTGGCGCTGCTCGCCGACGCATTGCTGGGTGCGGACAATAAGCGTTGATATGGCTTTCTCTGTCAAGTGGGCAGCGCGAATTCTTCCGCAAAGCGGATGTTGATCGGAACCGATTGCCGGACGGGGAACGCGACGGAGCCCGAGGTGCCACCCGATGGTGATGCGCGACGGTTGTTCATGCTGATATGCGAGGGTTGGATACCTCAAGACAGGGGTGCGTCGCAGGGCTGCCTTCAGCCCATGGATGGGGGTCTCCATCGTCTTGTGGACGCGCACACCCGAACGGCCGACTAACCTGACTTGAGGCGTCTTACCCCGAGCGCCACCGTGAAGAACCACCCGAGGAGTACCTGACCATGGCAAAGACCAAGAGGAGTACAGCGTCGTCCTCTGACGGCGACGCGCGCAAGTCGGTCATCGTGACCTTCAAGCCGAAGGAGACGCGGCGCAACAAGTCGGCCGACAAGATGGAGATCCTTGCCTCGAGCTGTCCACGCGCCGGCAACCTTTTCATCTACGACGTCGCCGGCGCCGACGCGTTCACCGTCGGCGCCCCGGGCCTGCCGACATCGATCGAGAGCGACAGCATCGGCTTCGACATCAACCTCTACGAGGCACCGATCGTCACGTTGAAGCTGTCGGATAGCGAGATCAAGGCGCTGAAGAGCAACCCCGACGTCTCCGCGGTCGAAGACGACGGCTGGGCCCATGCGCTCCCGCTGCAGAACTTGGTGTTCGAGGGGCAGCCGTCGGTGCAGGCCGAGACGGTGCCGATCGGCGTCTCGCAGATCCAGGCGGTGCCGGCCTGGGGTTGCTCGCGCGGTCGCGGCATCAAGGTCGCGGTGCTCGACACCGGCATCGATTGGAACCATCCGGATCTGCGGCCGAACGTGCGCAGCGCGATCAGCTTCGTGCCGGGCGAAACGGCGATGGACGGCAACAGCCACGGCACGCACTGCTCAGGCACCATCGCTGCGGTGATCAACGGCGCCGGCGTCGTCGGTGTGGCACCTGAGGCCTGGCTCTATGGGATCAAGGTACTGGCCAACAGCGGCAGCGGCCAGTTCAGCTGGATCATCGCCGGCATCAACTGGGCGATCCAGAACAAGATGCAGATCGTCAGCATGAGTCTGGGCGCGAGCAGCGCGCCAGCGGCGCTTGAAGCGATCTGCAACGCCGCGTTCAACGCCGGTGTGCTGCTGGTCGCGGCAGCCGGCAACGCCGGACCGCCGCCGGCCGGCCAGCCGACTTCGGTGGGCTTTCCGGGGCGCTACAGGAATGTGGTCGCGGTCTCGGCGATCGACAGCAACAACGTCATCGCGCCGTTCAGCAGCCGCGGGCCGGAGGTCGAGATCTGCGCGCCGGGCGTGCAGGTGCTGTCCACCGTGCCCGGTGGCGGCTACGGGCAGAAGAGCGGCACCAGCATGGCCTGCCCGCATGTCGCCGGCGCTGCGGCAGTGATCTGGGGCGCGCACCGATTCGCCACCAACGTGCAGATATGGAACCTGCTCGGGGCGAGCGCCGACAACCTCGGCAACCCGGGCTGGGACCCGCAGTACGGCTACGGCCGCGTCGACGTGGACCAGGCCGCACTGGCGGTGGTGCCGGCGCCAGCGATTCAGTTGCGGCCCTGAGGCGCGGCGACGCAGCAGCCGATGCAGGTGCTGATCCTTCCGCTGGTGCCCGACGCGCCGCTGCCGCGGCGCGCGCAGGCGGCCTCCCGGTCACCTGGACGCCCAGGCTACGGCGCGCAGGAGCAGTGCCTGCCGTTTACCGCGGCCGCCGGGCTCGGCCTGCTGGTGCCTGCGCCGTTCGACTTCGGCCTGTGCCTGCCGGCTGAGGTGCCGCCGCTCGCGCGCGCCTTCAGGCCGCCACCCGCGGCCGATGTCGCCGGCGACCGACGGACGTTCTACGTGTGCGACCGGCCGTCAAGCCGCTTCACAGGCAATGCGTTCACCTTCGACGCCTTGCCTTTCGACGACGAGCAAGGGCAGCGCTGCGAGATACGCCCGGTGCATCCCGGATTGAGTTTCTTCGATCGTGAAGACCAGGCGCACCTGTTCAAGTTGCACCTGCCCTGGTTGCTGCGCACGCCGCCGCAGGTGGACAGCTTCTTCGGCCAGCCGATCAACCGTCCGGTGCCGGTGGCAATGCACGTCGGCCTGGTCGAGACCGACTGGTACGCGCATCCAGTGAACCTGGTGTTGCTGCGGCCTGCCGAAGGATCGCTGCATGTGCGCGCCGGCGACACCGTCGCTCAGGTGAATTTTGTCGCCCGCGCCGCCCGTCGCGTCGATCCCGAGATACTTCCGCGCGACGGCAGCACGGCCCACGTGCTGCACAACGAGTTGCTGCAATGGCACATCGCGCATGGCCGCGATCGCAGCGCCTATCGGAGGCTTGCGCGCAGCGAGCAGGGCCGACTCGTCGAGGCTCAGAGCAACGGCGCCGGACCTTGAGCCCATGCAGGCACTGTAACGACGCGATGGGAAGAGCGACGGGCTCAGCCGCCGTCAGCGAACGCTTCGAGCGCCTCGGCCAGTCCGTCGTACTCGATGCACTCCACCATCGGATGCGCCGCCAGGTCCAGTACCTGGCGTGCCGTCATCTCGCCGGCGACCATGCGGATCACTTCGATCTCTTGCGTCGCTACAAACGGCACGACATCGGCCGCTTTCGCGCCGGGCGCGAGCGTGACGATGAACTGGAGCTTCAGCTTTGGATGCCTGACAGCCAAACGGGTGAGCACTGAGGCCGTGCGCGGTTCGAGAGGGTGTTTCATCGCGGCGATCTGATTGGCGGGGCTGGCGGATCCATGCTATCCCCGCCAAGAATAGTCGGGTTGCTCGAGCTGGCTTTGACCTGGACCTGCAGCGCGCAACCATGCCGCGAGTCGCGTGTCTTCGAAGGGTGGTGTAGATCATTGGTATTCAGGAATGCTCCCTGCTTGCTTGCTTGCTTGCTTGCGCAGCGCAGATCAGGGAAGCTCCTGCCACGTCGGTGCGCCGGCTCGCCTATCGAATGAATCCATCCGTTCTAAAAAGCCGCCGCATCAGCCTGAATACGCGCCTGAGTCTGGGCGTCGCTGCGGTGGTGCTGGCAGCCACGTTCACGATTGCGACGATCGCGTTGCACCTGGTCAAGGCCAGCATGCAGGCGTCGATTGCGAACGAGCAGTTCGCGCGCGTATCGACCATTGCGGAGGCGGTAGACCAGAAGTTCGCGAGCCGGCGAACCCTGCTGAAGACCTTCGCCGAAAGCGTGGAGACGCAGGGATTCACGAACGCTGCGCCGCTGCAGGCCTTCCTGAAACAACACGAGTCCCTTCGAGCAGCCTTCGACAACGTCGCCCTCCTGGACCTCGATGGCAATCTGGTGGCCAACTTCAACGGCGCGCAACAGATCGGCCGGTTGAACATCAAGGACCGTGCGTATTTTTCGGACACGGTCAGATCCATGGCCGGCGTGATCTCGCAACCGTACCGCAACCGGATCAACGGCCTGGCGCAGGTGGCGATCACGGAACCCGTGATGGACGGTACCGGAGGCGTGCAGTTCGTGATCTCGGGCTCCATCAACCTGAAGGAACGGAATATTCTGGGCTCGCTCGCCGACATCAAGTTCGGCGAGACCGGCTACCTGTTCATCACGACCACGGACGGCGTCGTGGTCGACCATCCCCGCGAGGCGCGCGTCCTGAACCGCTCCAGCGCAGAGAACGCTGGCAACCCTGAAATCGATCGCGCGATCGCCGGCTTCGAGGGCAAGACCGAGGGGCTCAACGATGCCGGCGTGCATGGCCTGTACGCCTTCAAGCGCATCCGCCACGCCAACTGGGTTCTGGGCTCGATGTATCCGCGCCAGGAGGCCTTCGCCCGGATCGATGCCATCGAGCGCGCGGCCTGGGGCGGGGCGCTCGTGCTTGCCCTGCTGGCGGGCACGCTGGCGCTGGTCGTCGTGCGACGCCAGCTGAAGCCGCTGACGGAACTGCACCGGCACATGCGGGATGCGCAAGCCGCACCCGCCGAAGTTGCAACGCCACGCAGTTACCCGCGCGATGAGATCGGCGATCTTTCGCGAACCTTCGACGAGCTGATGCGAGAGCGGCAATCCAGCGAAAAATTCCTGCGCGACATCACCGACCACCTCCCCGCCATGGTGTCGCATGTGGATGCCCATGGACGCTTCGGCTTCGTGAATGCCCGCCTGTGCGACAAGCTGGGCCGCAGCGCATCCGAGCTCGTCGGCCAACCCGCGCAAGGCATGCACGGCGCGGACGACAGCGTCATTCCGGACCGCTACCTCCAGCGGGTGTTGGCCGGCGAGCCCGTGACTTTCGAGCGAAGAGGCTCGGTGAGGGGCGGCGAGCAGGCGCGTTTTTTCCAGACCGATCTCATCCCGGATCGCGATCGATCGGGATCGATCCGCGGCTACTACGCGATGACCTCCGACGTGACGGAGCGCAAGCGCATCGAGCTCAGTCTCGCGCACAGCGAGGCGCAGATCCGCACCATTGCGGACAGCATTCCGGCACTGGTTTCGCACGTCGACGCTTCGTTGCGGTACACCTTTGTCAACGCCCACATCAAGGCGCTGCACAAGAACGATGCGATGGTCGGCAGGTTGATGCCCGAGGTTCGCGGGAAGGCGGACTTCGCCGTGGTCGAGCCTTACTACCGCCGTGCGCTCGCGGGCGAAACCGTGATCGTCGAAAAAAGCGGCGCTTCGGAGCTGGGCATCGGCGACCGGACCTACAAGGCCCACTACATCCCCGACCAGGACGATGTCGGCATGGTGCAGGGCGTGTTCGCAATGACCTTCGATATCACCGACGAGGTCAGGGTACGCAAGGCGCTCAGCGAGCAGGAGAAGCGGCTGCGCGACGTCACCGACAGCATTCCGGCGCTGGTGGGATATTTCGATCGCGAGGAGAACTGCCACTTCGGCAACAGTCGGGCGCGGCAGATGGCCGGCTTGGGCGATGGTCCGCTCGACGGCGTGACCTTGCGGTCCGCGGTGGGCGAGGAGGTGTACGCGCAGCACGTGCCGCACATTCCCATGGTGCTGGCAGGAAAGGCGGTGCGCTTTCCAGTCCAGGCGCCGCTTCGCGGCAAGGACGGCTACTTCCAGGTGAATCTGATCCCGGACAAGGATCTGCAGGGGCAGGTGCTGGGCTTCTACCTGATGACCTTCGACATCACCGCGCTGAAGGAAGCGGAGCTGCGCCAGGCTGAAAGCGAAATGCGCTTGCGTACCATCACGGACAACCTGCCGGCGCTGATCACGTACATCGACCGCGAGCAGAAGATCACTTTCGCGAACGCGACCTACCGCGAATGGCTGGGACTCGATCCGTCCGCGCTCGTGGGCCGCCATATCCGCGACGTGGCAGGCCCCGAGCTGTACCTGGCCCGCAAGGCCATGCTCGAGCGTGCGCTGGCGGGCGAGCGTGTCGAATTCGAAGCCAAGACCAAGAGAGAGGATTTCGATCGCATCACCCACGTCATCTACGTGCCCCACATCGGCGTCGGCGGCTCGACGCATGGCATTTTCTCGCTCAGCCTGGACATCACTGCGCTCAAGCAGGTGGAGCGCCAGCTGATCGAGCTGGCGCGGGTCGATACGCTGACCGGCTTGCCGAACCGGCTCGCCTTCAACGAGTATCTGCCGAACGCCATTGCGCGTGCCAGGCGCACGGACAGCACCATCGCGCTGATGTTTCTGGACATCGACCATTTCAAATCGATCAACGACACGCTCGGCCACGCGGCTGGCGACGAGGTACTGAGCGAATACGCAGGACGCCTGCTGGCCAGCGTGCGCAGCACCGACACCGTGGCGCGGCTCGCCGGCGACGAATTCGTCATCGTGCTCGAGAACCCGAGCACGCAGGAGGCGGCCGCGGCGGTGGCGCGGAAGATCGTCGGACGGGTCAACGCTCCGGCGTTCCAGGTCGATGGCCGGCTGCTGGATGTCACGACGAGCATCGGCATCGCATTTCATGAAGCGACCGATTCTTCCGTCACGGCCGAAGAACTGCTGGCGCTTGCGGACGCCGCGCTCTATGGCGCAAAGGCGGCCGGGCGCAACAGGTTCGAGTTCTCCGCTGACAATTTCGCCGGGGTGGCCCAGAATCCCCAGCGCCAAGCGAACAGGAGCTAGATGCCATGCCGTCTGTCGAAGTCGTTACGCCAGAGCAGTTGTTGAAAGAGATCGCAGCGCAAGGCCGCATGCCGATCGTGCGGATAGGTCAGGCGCTGGTGTCCCTGGGCATGGTCACGGACGAACAGTTGAGCGTCGCATTGGCGCAGCAGCAGCTCGATCGCAGCGTGCCGCTGGGCGAGACCCTGTTGCGCATGGGTGTGGTCAGCCGTGCCCAGCTGCAGACTGCGCTGGTGCGAAAGATGGGCTACCCCCTCGTCAATCTGCATCTGTTCCCGGTCGCTGCCGAAGCCCTGCGCAAGATCAGCCATGGCGTCGCGCGGCGCTTGCAGGTGATGCCGCTGATGATTCACGAGGGGCGTCTCATCCTCGCGCTCGACGATCCGGCTGGCCGGCATGCCGCCATCGACGAAGTGGAGTTCATCGCCGAGATGAAGGTGGTCCCGGTGCTCGGACAGTGCCGCGACCTGGACGGCGTGCTGCACAAGGCGTACGAGAAGATCGGCGCGCCGGCGGACGGACGCTCGGCAGCTGCCGACCCGATGGCCATCGACTTCGACCTGGCCGGCACCAGCGAGCTGCTGGAGACCCTCGAGAAGGAAGGCCGCGCGCCTCCGGTCGACGAAGAGGCGCCGATCGAGCAATCGGACAACTCGCTGGTGCGGATGATCAACAGCATGATTCTCGAAGCGCACCGCGAGGGCGTGTCGGACATCCATATCGAGAGCTATCCGGGGCAGGAGAAAACCCGCATCCGTTTTCGCCGCGACGGAAGGCTCTACACCTATCTGGAACTCCCGCCCAGCTACCGCAACGCGATCGTCGGACGCGTGAAGATCATGTGCGACCTCGACATCAGCGAGAAGCGCAAGCCGCAGGACGGCAAGATCAATTTCGCCAAGTTCTCGCCGCAGCATCGCATCGAACTGCGCGTGGCGACCGTCCCGACCAGCAACGGGCTGGAAGACGTGGTGATGCGCATTCTTGCTTCGGCCAAGCCCGTCGCGCTGGACCAGCTCGGGCTTTCGGAGCGCAATCTTGCGCGCTTCACCGCGGCGGTCGAGCGCCCCTACGGCATGGTGCTCTGCGTCGGCCCCACCGGTTCGGGCAAGACCACGACCCTGCACTCGGCGCTCATGCACATCAACACGCCGGAACGAAAGATCTGGACCGCCGAAGACCCGATAGAGATCACGCAGGCGGGCTTGCGGCAGGTGCAGGTCAACCCCCGCATCGACTGGACCTTCGCCAAGGCCTTGCGGGCCTTCGTGCGCGCAGATCCGGACGTGATCATGGTCGGTGAGATCCGGGACGAGGAAACCGCCAAGACCGCGATCGAGGCATCGCTGACCGGCCACCTCGTGCTCTCGACCCTGCACACCAACAGCGCGCCCGAAACCGTGACGCGGCTCCTGGACATGGGGATGGACCCCTTCAACTTTGCCGACTCGCTGCTGGCGGTGCTGGCGCAGCGGCTGGTGCGCCGCCTCTGCACCCACTGCATCAGCAGCCGCCCCGCGAGCCCGGAAGAGACCGAGGAACTGCTGGCCGACTACCTGCACGCGTTCGCGAAGAAGGATTCGCCGGCCGAACGGGAGGCCGTGCTCGATTCCTGGCAGCGCCGCCATGCCCGCGATGGGCGGCTCATGCGCTTCGAGAGCGCCGGATGCAAGCACTGCGACGACACCGGGTTCAAGGGACGCGTCGGCATCCATGAGCTGATGGTGATGTCGAAAACGCTGCGCCGCCTGGTGCAAAACGGCGCTCGCGCGGAAGAACTGCAGGAAGCGGCGCTGCGCGAAGGCATGCGCACCCTGCGTCAGGACGGCATCGCCAAGGTTCTTTCAGGGCAAACGACGATCGAGGAAGTGCGCGCGACCAGCAACGTGTGAAGGCTCACGCGGCGTCCCATGCCACGGACGGCAACGCCGCGACGGCAGGCCTGGCAAACAGGTAGCCCTGGAACAGATCCACGCCCAGCGCGCGCAGCACGCGAACTTCTTCCGAAGCTTCGACACCTTCCGCGATCACCCTGATTTCAAGCTCCTCGCAGGTGGCGACGAAGCCTTTCACGATGGTCACCCGGACGGGGTCAATGTGGATGTCCCGCACCAGGCTTATGTCGATCTTCACCACATCGGGCTGAAAGGCCGCGAGGAGCTCGAAGCCGGCGTAGGCGGAGCCGAAGTCGTCGATGGCAGAGGTGAAGCCGTAGCGTTTGAAGGTGCGGAAGGCCGCCGCGAGACCGGGCAGGTCCTCGACGCGCTCGCCCTCGGTGATCTCGAACATCAGGCGGTTGATCGGAAAGTTGCAGCGCTTGGCCGTTGCCATGGCGGTACGAAAGCATTCTTCCTGCCCGGCCACGTCGTTGGGCATGACGTTGAGGCTGAGCTTGGATTCCATGCCCAGCGCCGAGGCCATCTCGATGGCCCGCACGCGGCAGGCTTCGTGGAAGGCAAAGCGCTGTTGCGGGCCCACGCGCCCAAGCACTTCGGAAGCGCCTTCTCCGGACAGGCCGCGCACCAGCGCTTCATGGGCAAAGATTTCCCGCCGGGCGAGGTCGACGATCGGCTGGAAGGCCATCGTGAACCCCGGGTCGAAGCCAGGGGAGTCGGCAACGGCGGTTGTTTCGGCTGTCACTGGCATGGACCTCGCAGGCGGTGTTGGTAAAGGCTGCATTGTGCTGGCGAGCCTGTGTAGTCCGGTGGCGCAAAAATACAAAGTGACCACAGGCGAGCGAAAAGTCGCACCTTGGTATTACTTCACCCGTTGCTTCACGAGCTTCCGCGCCAGCGTGCGCCGATGCATGCCGAGGCGCCGGGCCGTTTCGGAGATGTTGAAGCCGGTCTCGGCCAGCGTTTCGTGGATGCGCTCCCATTCGAGCGTCTTGATCGAGGTCGAGCGCTCGGTCAGTTCAACCTCAACATCGCCCTCGGCGCGGCCGAAGGCGGCCTCGATGTCGTCGGTGTTGGAGGGCTTGGCCAGGTAGTGGCAGGCACCGAGCTTGATGGCTTCCACGGCGGTCGCGATGCTGGCGTAGCCGGTGAGCACGACGATCAGCATCTGCGCGTCGTGCGCATGCAGCATCTGGACGCAGGCCAGCCCGGAGGCGCCGCCGGCGAGCTTGAGGTCGACGACCGCATAGCCTGGCGAGTGGGTCTTCAGGATCTCCGTCACCTGCTCGGCGGCCGTGGCCTGCAGCACCGTGTAGCCGCGGCGCTCGAAAGAGCGGCACAGGGTGCGCGCAAAGGCCGCATCGTCCTCGACGATGAGCAGCAGTCGTTCGTCAATTTCCATTGCCTGCGATCTCCTCGAATTGGATCGCCGCCAGCGGCAGGCGCAGTGTCACGGCGGCACCACCTTCCGGCCGATTGTGCGCCGCCACGCTGCCGCCCAGGGTGCGCGCCACGTTGACGACCAGGAACAGGCCCAGGCCGCCGCCGGGGCGCCCCTTGCTTGACTGATAAGGCTTGCCCAGCTGCGCCAGCATCCCGGGTGCGAAGCCCGGGCCGGCATCGGACACGGTCAGGACCAGCTCGTCGCCATCGCGCGCCGCATCGAGGCCGACCCAGCCCGGCGAGGCCTCGAGCGCGTTGTCGAGCACGTTGTAGATGGTCTGCTTGAGCGCGGAATCCGAGACGATGGGCAGGTCGTCGCCGAAGGTGTTGGCGTAGGCCAGCGCGCCGGGCGAGCGCGTGGTGCGCCATTCCGCGACCAGGCCGTCGAGGAAGGCGCGGACGGTGGTCTGCACCGGCGACTCGCCGCGCGCTTCGCCGGCCGACAGCAGGATGCCGCTCACGATGGTCTTGCAGCGCGCCACCTGGGCCTGCATCTCCTCGATCTCCTGCCGTAGCTCGGGCTCGGCGGCAAAGGGCTGCATGCGCTGCCAGTCGCCGAGGATCACCGACAGCGTCGCCAGCGGCGTGCCGAGCTCATGGGCCGCGCCGGAGGCCAAGAGGCCCATGCGCACGATGTGCTCTTCCTCGGCGGCGCGCTGGCGCAGGTCCGCCAGGTGCGCGTCGCGCGCCCGCAGGTTGCGGCTGATGCGCGTGATGAAGATTGCCAGCAGCGCCGCGTTGAGCGCGAAGCAGATCAGAAGCCCCTGGATGTACGGACTGGCGAGCCCGCGCGCATTGTCCATAGGAATCGCCAGCGGGCGATGGACGAAGGTCAGGCCCATGAAACAGGCGGCGGTGACGGCGACCATGGTGCGGGTGTAGCCGGGGCGCAGCAGCACGGCGCCGAGACTGACCTGCAGCAGGTACAGGAAGATGAAGGGGTTGGTGGCGCCGCCGCTGAGATAGAGCTGGACGGTCAGCGTGCCGACGTCGACCAGGAGTGCGATGAAGAGCTCGCCGTCCGCGACCTCCTGCCGCCGGCGCCAGCGCAGCAGGCTGAAGAGGTTGAAGGCCACGAGAAAAGCCAGCGCCGCCCCCATGTGGTCCAGCGGCAGGCGGATGCCGAAGCCGAAGTGGACGATGGCAATGGTCAGGATCTGGCCGCCGACGGCCATCCAGCGCAGCTGGATCAGCTGCTGCATGTTCTTCAGGCCTGCCGAGTCGCCGGGTTCAGTGTTCTGCTGCATCCCTCTTTGCTCTCGTTGCGATGCGCTCCGTGCGCGCCACCAGCCAGGCCGCGCCCGCGACCATGAGGGCCAGCGCATACCAGGTGATGGCGTAGACCAGATGGTTGTTGGGGAAGGCGATCACCGTCAAGCCGGCGGCCGGCCAGCGCGGTTCGGCCGCTGCATTCGCCGGCTGCGGCGCAGGCGCATCCTCGTCCACGAAGAAGGGCGCCACCTCCGCCAGGCCGCGCGCCGCGGCGATGGCCTGCACGTCGCGCGAGAACCAGCGGTCGGCCGCGGGATCGTTGCGGCGCAGGAAGCCGCCGCCGGGCTCGGTCATGCGCAAGAGGCCGATGATGCTGACTTCGCCCGCCGCTTCACCGTTGGTACGCTTCGCGCGCTCGCGCCGCTGCGGCGGCACGAAGCCGCGGTTGACCACCACCACCGAGCCCTGCGCGGTCTGCAGCGGCGTCAGCACCCAGTGGCCGGCGCCGAGCACGGTCGAGGCCTGTACCAGGGTTTCACGCTCGTGGAGAAAGCGGCCTGTCAGCCGCACATGCCGGTATTCGTCGTCGGCCGCACTCACGCGCGGCCATTGCGCGGGCGCGGGTGCATCCGCCGGCGGCGCATGCACGCGCCCTTCGACGCGATCGATCAGCTGGAGCTTCCAGCTGCGCCGTTCGAGCTGCCACGTGCCCAAGGCCAGGAACAGGATGAAGAGCAGGGCGCCGGCAACGGCGAGCACCGCCAGTGCCGGCACGGAACGCGTTGCGCTCAAGGCGCGTTGCGCATCTCGTGCATCGAGGCCGGCATCATGTTGTGGTTGAGGTGGAACATCACCCACAGCGAGCCGCTCAGCGTGATCACGACCAGCACGATCGTGAAGATCAGCGCGAGCATGTTCCAGCCGCCCTGCGACTTGGCGTTCAGGTGCAGGAAGTAGATCATGTGGACCACGATCTGCACGGCCGCGAAGCCCAGGATGACGAAGGCCGTGAGGCCGGGCTTGTCGAACACCTTGCCCATCACCAGCCAGAAGGGGATGGCGGTCAGGATCACCGACAGGATGAAGCCGGTCAGGTAGCCCTTGAGGCTGATGTGCAGGTCCGCTTCGACGTGCGGGTCGTGTTCGTGAACGTCGTGCGCATCGCTCATGACAATGATCCCATCAGGTAGACGAAGGTGAAGACGCCGATCCACACGACGTCCAGGAAGTGCCAGAACATCGACAGGCACAGGAGCCTGCGCCGGTTCTCGGGGATCAGCCCGTGCTTGCCGACCTGGATCATCAGCGTGACGAGCCAGACGATGCCGAAAGTCACGTGCAGGCCGTGCGTGCCCACCAGCGTGAAGAAGGAGGACAGGAAGGCACTGCGCTGCGGGCCGGCGCCTTCGTGGATCAGGTGCGCGAACTCGTAGAGCTCGATGCCGATGAAGCCCGCGCCCAGCAGGCCGGTGACGGCCAGCCAGGCCAGCGTCGCGCCGGTGCGCTTCTTCAGCATCTCGAGCATCGCGAAGCCGTAGGTGATCGACGACAGCAGCAGCAGCGAGGTGTTGAGCGCGACCACCGGCAGCTCGAACAGGTCGGCGCCCGAGGGGCCTGCTGCATAGCTGCGGCCCAGCACGCCGTACATCGCGAACAGGCAGGCGAAGACCAGGCAGTCGCTCATCAGGTAGAGCCAGAACCCAAGCAGCGTGCCGTTCTCGGGATGGTGCTCGTCCACGACGTGGAAGAGCGGGTTCGGTGCGGCGCTCACGGCGCCGTGGCGGGAGGGGACGGTGATCTCAGACATGGCCGGCCAGGAGTCGGGTGCGATCGCCTTCCGTGCGGACGACCTCGTCCACCGGGATGTGATAGTCGCGCTTGTAGTTGAAGGTGTGGATGATGGTCGCGAGCAGGAGCGCGGCGAAGGACATGCCGGCCAGCAGCCACATGTGCCAGATGAGCGCGAAGCCCATGGCGGCGCTGAGCATGGCCAGCACGAAGCCGGCGGCGGTGTTCTTCGGCATGTGGATCGGGGTGAAGCCTTCCTGCGGCCGCTCGTAGCCGCGCTGCTTCATGTCCCACCAGGCGTCGTTGTCGTGGATGCGCGGCGTGAAGGCGAAGTTGTAGGCCGGCGGCGGCGAGGAGGTGGACCACTCCAGCGTGCGGCCGCTCCACGGGTCGCCCGTCGTGTCGCGCAGCGATTCGCGCTTGCGGAAGCTGACGACCAGCTGGATGAGGAAGGAGAGAATGCCCAAGGCGATCAGGAAGGCGCCGAAGGCGGCGATCTGGAACCAGATCTGCAGCGACGCATCCTCGAAATGGCTCACCCGGCGCGTGACGCCCATCAGCCCGAGCACGTACAGCGGCATGAAGGCGAAGTAGAAGCCGGTCAGCCAGAACCAGAACGAGCACTTGCCCCAGAACGGGTCGAGCTTGAAGCCGGAGACCTTCGGGAACCAGTAGGTGATGCCGGCGAAGGCGCCGAACACCACGCCGCCGATGATCACGTTGTGGAAGTGCGCGATCAAAAACAGGCTGTTGTGCAGCACGAAGTCGGCCGGCGGCACCGCGAGCAGCACGCCGGTCATGCCGCCGATCACGAAGGTGACCATGAAGCCGATCGTCCACAGCATCGGCACCTCGAAGCGGATGCGCCCGCGGTACATCGTGAACAGCCAGTTGAAGATCTTCGCCCCCGTCGGGATCGAGATGATCATCGTCGTGATGCCGAAGAAAGAGTTGACGCTGGCGCCCGACCCCATGGTGAAGAAGTGGTGCAGCCACACCAGGTACGAGAGGATGGTGATCACGACCGTCGCGTAGACCATCGACGCATAGCCGAACAGGCGCTTGCCGCTGAAGGTGGACACCACCTCCGAGAACACGCCGAACACCGGCAGGATCAGGATGTACACCTCCGGATGGCCCCAGATCCAGATGAGGTTGACGTACATCATCGGATTGCCGCCGAGCTCGTTGGTGAAGAAGTTCGTGCCGACGTAGCGGTCCATCGACAACAGCGCCAGCACCGCGGTGAGCACCGGGAAGGCGGCCACGATCAGCACGTTGGTGCAGAGCGCGGTCCAGGTGAAGACCGGCATCTTCATCAGGGTCATGCCGGGCGCACGCATCTTCACGATGGTCGCGATCAGGTTCACGCCCGACAGCAAGGTGCCGACCCCGGCGACCTGCAAGGACCATATGTAGTAGTCGACCCCGACGTCGGGACTGTAGGCAATGCCGGACAGCGGCGGATAGGCGAGCCAGCCGGTCTTGGCGAACTCGCCGACGAACAGCGACATCATCACCAGCACCGCGCCGCTCGCGGTCATCCAGAAGCTGAAGTTGTTCAGGAAGGGGAAGGCCACGTCGCGCGCGCCGATCTGCAGCGGCACGACATAGTTCATGAGCCCGGTGACCAGCGGCATGGCGACGAAGAAGATCATGATCACCCCGTGGGCCGTGAAGACCTGGTCGTAGTGGTGCGGCGGCAGGTAGCCCGCCGCGTCGCCGAAGGCGATCGCCTGCTGCAGCCGCATCATGATCGCGTCGGCGAAGCCGCGCAGCAGCATCACCAGGCCGAGCACGATGTACATGATGCCGATCTTCTTGTGGTCGATGCTGGTGATCCAGTCGCGCCACAGCGTGCCCCAGACGCGGTAGTAGCTCAGCGCGCCCAGGAGGGCGAGGCCGCCCAGCACGACGGCGACGAAGGTCGCCATGAGGATCGGCTCGTGGTAGGGGATCGCCTCCCAGGTGAGGCGTCCGAAGACGAGCTTGGTCAGATCGGGATGGTCGGGCATCGTGATGAACGGATTACTGGATCGTCGTCCGGACGGCGAGCGGCGCCCCGGTCGGGTTGTCGATGGTGCAGATTTCGGCGGCGAGGGTGCGCATCGGCTGGTCTTGCTCGCCGCGCGGCACGGTCGTCATGGCCAACGGGGACAAGCCGCCGCGGCCTGCGCCGCCGCTGGCATCGACCGCCATCATGTGCTTCATGCACATCTTGCCGGGCTCCACGCAGCGGTTGACGATGGCGTCGTACAGGCCCGGCGCCACGCTGGCGTAGCGGCGCACCGGCTCGCGCTCGCTCGGGCGTTCGAGCTGCATGTAGCCCTCGCGGCTGAGCGCCTGGCCTTCGGCCTTGTTCTTCTGCACCCAGCGATCGAAGTCGGCACGGCTCATGCCGTGGAATTTGAAGCGCATGCCCGAGAAGCCGGCGCCGCTGTAGTTGGCGGAGATGCCTTCGTAGGTGCCGGCCTTGTTCATGACCGCGTGCAGCTTGGTTTCCATGCCGGGCATGGCATAGATCTGGCCGGCGAGCGCGGGGATGTAGAAGGAGTTCATGACCGACGAAGCCGTGATCCGGAACTGGATCGGCACGTCCACCGGCGCCGCGACCTCGTTGACCGTGGCGATGCCTTGCTCCGGATAAAGAAACAGCCATTTCCAGTCGAGCGCCACCACCTCCACCACCAGCGGCTTCGCGTTATCGGGCACCGGGCGTCGCGAGTCGATGCGGTCGAGCGGCCGGTAGGGGTCCAGCGTGTGCGTGCTGATCCAGGTCAGCGCACCGAGCGCGATGATGATCAGGAGCGGCGCGGCCCAGATCACCAGTTCGAGCTGCGTCGAATGGTCCCAGTCCGGCTTGTAGGTGGCCTCGGTGTTGGACTCCCTGTACTTCCAGGCGAAGAAGAAGGTCAGGGCGATGACCGGCACGATGATCAGCAGCATCAGCATCGTGGACACCACGATCAGCCGGCCCTGCTGGGCGGCCACGTCGCCGGACGGGTTCAGCACCACCATGTTGCAGCCCGCCAGCAGGGCAGCGAGCACGAGGAGGGCCGGTCCGCGAAGGGTCTTGAGGAGTGGCATGCCTGGAGCGAGGAAAAAACGTAGGCCGCGGGAAAACGCGGATTGCGGATGAGCGCAAAATGTACGTCCATCGACCCTGTTTGGCGATTGGACGTTTTGTCCTATGGCGTAAAACCGCATCTGATGCGACCCTGAGCGACCTTGCAAGCCCTCTGAACCCGAAGCACGCACGATGTCCAGCATCAGCCACGCCCCTTCCGAACCCTCGTCCGAGACCCTCGAGAGGGATGCTCGCCTCATCACTGCCGACCATTCGAAGGTGGCGCCCGGGGAAATCGCGGTCGGCGTGGTCATCGGGCGCGCATCCGAGTACTTCGACTTCTTCGTCTATGGCATCGCGTCGGTGCTGGTGTTCCCGGCCCTGTTCTTTCCGTTCGAGGACCTGCTGGAAGGAACACTTTACGCCTTCGTGATCTTTTCCTTCGCCTTTATCGCGCGGCCCTTCGGCACCGTGATCTCGATGGCGGTCCAGCGCCGCTGGGGGCGCGGCACCAAGCTGACCATGGCGCTGTTCCTGCTGGGCACCTCCACCGTCGGCATCGCATTTTTGCCCGGTTACGAGACCGCGGGTTTCGCGGCCATCGTGCTGCTCTCGATTTTCCGCATCGGCCAAGGGCTCGCGCTGGGCGGCTCCTGGGACGGCTTGCCCTCGCTGCTGGCGCTCAACGCGCCGCCGAACCGCCGAGGCTGGTACTCGATGCTGGGCCAGCTCGGCGCGCCGGTCGGCTTCATCATCGCCAGCGGTCTGTTCGCCTTCCTGTATGCCAGCCTGTCGCCGGCTGACTTCCTTTCGTGGGGATGGCGCTACGCTTTCTTCGTGGCCTTCGCCATCAATGTGGTGGCGCTGTTCGCGCGCCTTCGGCTGGTGGTCACGCACGAGTACGAGGTGTTGCTCGACGAGCAGGAGCTGGAACCCACCGACGTGGTCGAGCTCGTCCGCGCGCAGGGTTCCAACCTGTTGATCGGCGCCTTCGCCGCGCTGGCGAGCTATGCGCTGTTCCACCTGATCACCGTGTTCCCGCTGTCGTGGATCCGGCTGTATTCGGAGCAGTCCATCACCGAATTCCTCGGCATCCAGATCGTCGGCGCGGTACTGGCGGCCGGCGGCATCGTCGCCTCCGGATGGATCGCCGACCGCGTGGGTCGGCGCCAGACGCTGGGCGCGCTCGCGATCCTGATCGCGGTCTTCAGCGGCTTCGCGCCGATCCTGCTCGACGGCGGCACCGTGGGCCAGGATGTCTTCATCCTGGTCGGCTTCGTGCTGCTGGGCCTGTCCTACGGCCAGGCCTCGGGCACCGTGACCTCCAATTTCATCTCCAAGTACCGCTACACCGGCGCTGCGCTCACCTCGGACCTGGCCTGGCTCATCGGCGCCGCGTTCGCACCGCTGGTGGCGCTGGGCCTGTCGGCGCACTTCGGGCTCGCCTACGTCAGCGTCTATCTGCTGTCCGGCGCGGCGTGCACGCTGGCGGCGCTGGGCATCAATCGCGCACTCGAGGCCCGCGAGCAGCCGTGACGCCCGTGCAGCCATCGCTCGACGGCGTGGCAGCTCGGCCACCGTCGACCGACCGGCTGTTCTTTGCGCTGCTCCCTGACGCGGCCGCCATCGCGCGCATCGAGAAGCTCGTGCGCGATCTGCAGAGCGATTTCGGGCTGAAGGGCAAGCCGCTCGGCGCAAAGCGCTTCCATGTGACGCTGCACGTCGTGGGCACCTTTGCGCGCTTTCCGCAGGAGCTTGCCGACGCGTCGGTCAGTGTCGCGCAAGCGGTGACCGCCATGCCGTCCTTCAAGCTCGGCTTCGACCGCGTCGGCAGCTTCTCGCGCAAGGCACGCAACATGCCGCTGGTGCTGCTGGGCGAAGACGGCTTGGTGAGCGTGAAGACGCTGCAGCAAGCCCTGGACCGCGCGATGGCGCAGATCGGCCTCGGTCACGGCGGCCGCGAGCACTACACGCCGCACCTGACGCTGCTGTACGACGACCGCCACGTTGCCGCGCGACCGATCGAGCCCATCACCTGGACCGCGCACGAGTTCGTTCTCGTGCGCAGCCTGATCGGCCAGAGCCGGCACGAGGTGCTGGCGCGCTTGCCTTTGGGCGGCTGAGCGCGGGGTTCAGCCGCCGCGCTGCATCCGGTCCGCGACCCAGTCCACGAAGACCCGCACGCGCGGCGACAGCTGCCTGTGATGCGGATACATCACCGACACCGGCATCGGCGGAGGCCGGAACTCGGCCAGCACTTCGCGCAGCGTCCCGGCCGCGAGCTCCCGTTCCACGTGATAGCGCGGCATCTGCGCGAAGCCCAGGCCGGCCGCGCAGCAAGCCGCGTAGGCATCGGCATGGCTCACCGTCGCCGAGCCGCGCAATTGCATCGTGCGCCGCTCGCCGTCCACCATGAACTCGAAGGGCAGCACCTTGCCGCTGCCGCTCGCATAGTTGACCGCGCGGTGGGCCCGGAACTCCTCCGGCGTGCGGGGTTCGCCGAATTGTTCGAGATAAGCGGCGCTGGCGCAGGTCACCTGCTCGAGCAGCGCGACGCGCCGGCCCACCATGCTCGACTCGCGCGGCTCGCCGGCGCGCAGCACGCAGTCGATGCTTTCGCGCACCAGGTCCACCAGCCGGTCGCCGAGGCCGATCTCGACTTCGATGTCGGGGTAGCGCGCAAAGAACTCGCCGATGTGCGGCAGCAGGAAATGCATGGCGAGCGTGCCCTGCAGGTCGACGCGCAGCTTGCCCTTGGGTTTGGCCGCCGAACTGCGGAAGACCGACTCCGATTCCTCGAAGTCCGACAGCAGTTGCTGGCAGCGCTGGTAATAGGCCTCGCCATCCAGCGTGGCGCTCACATGCCGCGTGGTGCGGTGCAGGAGGCGTGCGCCGAGGCGCTTTTCGAGTTGCTGGATGGTGTGCGTGACCGTCGCGCGCGGCAGCTGCAGGTCGTCGGCCGCGCGCGTGAAGCTCTGCAGGTCGACGATGCGGACGAAGACGCGCATGGCATCGAGGCGGTCCATCTTCAGCCTTCCTTGATTGTTTGTGAGTTTTGGACAGTGATGGCGAATCTACTGCATTTATCTGCTTCTGATTAAACAGAACAATCCATCCCACTGACCCGCGAAGAAGCAAGCGGACCAGCCCTCAACCAACCCTTCCAGGAGCTCAGCCATGAACACATCGCAAGTCGCCATCGTCACCGGCGCATCCCGCGGCATCGGCGCCGCCATCGCCAGCCGCCTCGCCGCCGACGGCTATGCCGTGGTCGTCAACTACGCCGGCAATGCGCAGGAAGCCGCCAAGGTCGTGGACGGCATCGCCGCCGCCGGCGGCCGGGCCGTCGCCGTGCAGGCCGACGTGGCCGATCCGGCCGCGGCGCGCCGCCTCTTCGACGAAGCGATCGCCGCCTACGGCCGCGTCGACGTGCTGGTCAACAACGCCGGCGTCATGCCGCCGGCGCTGCCGCAGCTGGCCGACACCGACGACGCCACCTTCGACCGGCTGTTCTCGGTCAACGTCAAGGGCAGCTTCAACACGATGCGCGAGGCGACGACGCGCCTGCAGACCGGTGGGCGCATCCTCAACTTCTCGACCAGCGTGATCGGCCTCGGCCTGCCGGGCTACGCGATCTACGGCGCGACCAAGGCCGCGATCGAGGTCATGACCAACATCCTCGCCAAGGAGCTGCGCGGCAAGGGCATCACGGTCAACGCCGTCGCGCCGGGCCCCACGGCCACCGCGCTGTTCCTCGACGGCAAGTCGCCCGAAGCCGTCGAGCGCTTCGCCAAGGCCGTGCCGCTGGAACGCCTGGGCACGCCGGAAGACATCGCCAACACGGTGGCCTTGCTCGTCGGCCCGCAGGCCGGCTGGGTCAACGGCCAGACCCTGCGCGCCAACGGCGGCCTGGTCTGAACTCCTCTCACACAGAAAGCAACACCATGAAGAAATCCGTCATCCTCGTGACCGGCGCCTCCACCGGCATCGGCCATCTCACGGCCCGCGCGCTCGCGGCGCAGGGCCACGTCGTCTACGCCAGCATGCGCGACATCGCCGGCCGCAACGCAGCGCGCGTGCGCGAGCTGCGCGACTGGGGTTTTGCAGGCGGCCACGACATCCGCGCGAACGAGCTCGACGTGCTCTCGCAGGCCTCCGCCGACGAAGCGGTTGCGACCATCGTCGGCGAACAGGGCCGGCTCGACGTCGTCGTCCACAACGCGGGCCATCTCGTGGTCGGGCCGACCGAGGCCTTCGCGCCGGAGGAGATGGTCAAGGTGTTCGACACCAACGTGCTCGGCACGCAGCGTGTCAACAAGGCCGTGCTGCCCGTGATGCGCGGCCGGCAGTCCGGGCTCGTGCTGTGGGTCAGCAGCACCACGGTGCGTGGCGGCTTCCCACCCTTCATGGGGCCGTATGCGGCAGCCAAGGCGGCGATGGATTCGTTGGCTGTCACGATGTCCTACGAACTCGCGCGCTTCGGCATCGAGACCTCGATCGTGGTGCCCGGCGCCTTCACCAGCGGCACCGCGCATTTCCCGAATGCGGGCAAGCCGGCGGATGCGGCGACCGTGGCGGCCTACGCGCGCTACGACGGGCTCATGGACCAGGTGGGCGCCAAGCTCAGCGCACTGATGCCCGCGCATGCCGACCCGCAAGCCGTGGCGGACGAGATCGCGCGCATCATCGGGCTGCCGGCCGGCGAGCGGCCGTTCCGCTCGGTGATCGATTTCATCGACGACGGCGCGGGTGCCGTGACCGAAGTGGCCGAGCGCGTGCGCGAAGCCTTCGCGGCGCGCATCGGGATCGCCGACCTGCTCGAGCCCGCGATCCGGGCCTGAGCGCGGCTATTCCTCCGGAACGTACTTGCCGCCCGCGGCCTTGTACTTCTCGATCGCCTTGCTGAGGTCATCGAGCTCCTCGCAGGGCACGGTGCACAGCTTCACCAGCCGCGCATGGCGCTCCTCGGCCTTCGGCAGATCGCCCTTCACGAGATAGAGCTCGCCCGAATATTCGAGCGCGCCGCGGTGGTTGGGGTCGATGCGCAGGGCGGCGTCGTAGAAGTGCTCCGCGCCTTCCAGGTCCGGTGCGGACTTGTTCTTGCGCAGGCTGTAGCCCATCAGGTTGTTCCAGTCGGCGCTGCGCGGGTCGTTCACCCGCTTGAGTTCGGCAATGGCCGCCGGCCAGTTCTTGGCCGTGATCTGCGCCCTGGCGGCCGCCAGCCGAAGCGCGGGCGGCGTCGAGTCGGTATCGGCCGCGAGCGCCGGCTGCAGCGAGAGGGCGGCGAGCAGGACGCAGGCGGCGAATCGATGGAGCATCCTCATGGGCGCCATTTTGCAGCGCCGCGGCAGATCTCAGGGCTCGGGGATGTACTTGTTGCCGGCTGCCTTGTAGCGCTCGATGGCCTGGCTGAGCCGCTCCTGTTCGAAGCATGCGTTGTTGCAGACCAGTTTCAGCGTCGTCAGCCGCTGCTCCGCCTTGGGCAGCTTGTCCAGCACCAGGTAGAGCTCGCCGGAATACGAGAGCGCCCCGCGGTGGCTGGGCTCGATGCGCAGCGCGGTGTCATAGAAGCGTTCTGCGGCCGCATAGTCGGGCGTCCTGGCCTTGCGCAGGCTGAAGCCCATCAGGTTGTTCCAGTCGGCATTGTTCGGGGCGTCCACGCCCTGCAGTTCCGCGATGGCGCCTTTCCAGTCCTTGGCTTCGATCAGCGCCCTCGCGTTCGCAAGGCGGATCGACGCCGGCAGCGATGCCGAGTCCACGGCATGCACGCTCTGGTGCATCGCGAGCGCGGCGAGAAGGATGCAGGCCGCGAGGCTGAAGGTCGTCTTGGTCATGCTGCCGAGAATAGGCAGCGGCGCCGGCCTGGTCTTGAAGATTTGCGCCATCGCCGGCGCGGTGCATCACGCGGTCAGCTTGCCGAAGCCCGAGTCGCGCGCCAGCACGATCGCGCGGCCGCGGTTGTCGACCTCCAGCTTGGCGAACACGCTGGTCAGGTGGTTGCGCACCGTCTTTTCCGACAGGCCTAGCGTCGCTGCGATCTGTGCGTTGTCGCGGCCCTGGGCCAGCAGTTCGAGCAATTGGCGCTCGCGGCCGGTGAGCGCATCGAACACCGGGTCGTGCGCCGGCGCAGCGGCGGGCAGGAATCTGCGCACCTCGGCGAGCCAATGCGCCCAGCCGGGCTCGTCGAGCAGCAGGTGGTTGCCGCTGTCGATCGGCACGAAGCGCGCACCGCGGATGCCGCTCGCGATCAGCCGCCCCTCGGCGAAGGGCACGCGAAGATCGCGCATGCTGTGCAGCACCAAGGTGGGACAGCGCACTTCGGCCAGAAGATGCGTGACGTCGATGCGGTTGAACTCGCGCATGAAGCGCGCGGCGTTGGCGGGCGAGCTGGAGATGCGCTCCAGCTCGTTGAACCAACGGTGCTGCTCGGCCGAGCCTCCCGGAATGAACTGGCTGGTGAAGAACTGGCGGAACGACGCGTCCTCCTTGCCCCAGCCCAGTTCGGCCAGCTTGCACATCATCTCGGCTTCTTCGCGCTGCAGGGCCGTGTTGCTGCGCACCAGGCGCCCGCGCGCATAGCCGCCATGCAGCACCATGTGGCTGACGCGATCCGGATGCTTCGCCGCGTAGGCGATGGCGATCGACGCACCTTGCGAGATGCCGAGCAGGCCGAAGCGCTCGGTGCTCAGCGCGTCGACCACGGTTTCGAGATCGCTCAGCCAGCTGTCGAAGCCGAGATCGTCGACCTCCCAATCCGACAGGCCACAGCCGCGCTCGTCGTAGCGCACGAAGGTGGCGTTGGCTGAGAGCCCGTGCAGCACGTGGCGCCAGACCGGGCTCTCCCAGTCGTACTCCAGGTGCGACAGCCAGGTCGCGGCCTTGATCAGCAGCGGGCCGCTGCCGGACATCGCATAGGCCAGCTGCACCTGGTCATGGCCGCGCGCGAAGCGGATTTCCTGTCGCGGGCGCGGCGGGCCGGCGGCGGATAGATAACTCGATTTCTGCACAGCCTTTAGTTGAGGACGTTTGTCTCCCATGGTCAATCGACCAGATGGCCGGTACCCGGCCGGACCGGCTAAGGCAAGCGCCGGATTTCCGTGCCGAAGCCCTGGAGCCGCTCGACCACATAGGCCGGATCCAGCAACTCCTCGGGGTGGTAAAGCCCCGGCACGACCGCCGAGCCGCCGGCCAGGCCGAGCAGACGCTCGACCGCCAGGGCCGCGCCGCGCGCGCTGAGGCCCGAGTAGACGTCGCCGTCGATCAGCGCGTGGCGCGTGACGCCTTGCCGGCCACCCTGCTGCTCACCCGCGATCTCCACCATCACCTCGTGCGAGGGCGCCGCGCGGCGCCGGCCCTCCCTGAGGGCGAGATCGACCCGGATCGACGGCGCGCCGGTCGCGGCCGCGAGGCTCACCACGTCGAGCAGCGGGTAGGCCTGCCCCTCGTGCGTGACGCCGTCGGCATCGACGAAGCGGCGCTTCGCCTGCGCTTCGTTCGCCCACAGCCAGCGGCCTTCATGCCGCAGCAGCGGGCGCGGCGTGCCGTGGCCCAGGCGTTCGATGTCGGCCTGCGCAACCGGCCCGCCGAGGTCGTCGGCATCGAGCAGCCCGCCGATCGCGATCGAATCGACGCGGCGGAACTCGCGCGCGAAATGCAGCGCGGCGAGCGCCGCCGTGCCGCCCAGGTACTGGCCCAGCAACAGGATGGGCGCGCTGTTCGGCTTGCGAACATGGAGCGCCACCTCCGGCCCGATGTCGAACACGAAATCGGAGAAGGACACATAGGGCAGGCCGCGGGCCTGGGCAAATCGCATCGAGTGCAGGCCAGCGTCCTTCAGCAGCACGACCACGGCGCTGTAGCCTGCATCGGCCGGCAGGCCAAGGTCCCTGCGGGCCAGGTCGATCATCACGGCGCCGGCGCCGCCGATCTCGCGTGCGAGCGCACCGGCCTTGTCCATGTCCCGAGCGCCGATCGCGATCGGCAAGCCCGGCTGGAGTTGGCGCAACGTGCGCACGGCCCGGCTGCCCACCAGGCCGGAGCCGCCGATGAACAGGACGGGCTTCATGCCAGGCCTCCCTCGACGACTTGCAAGCCGGCCTCCTGCAGGCGCCGAAGCGCATAGCCCGGCTCGATCAGCACGTCGGGCAGGTAGAGCCCCGGCGGCGCCGCGGCGCCGCCGGCCAGGCCCAGCAGGCGCTCGATGCCGAGCGCCACGCCCACGGCCGTCACGGGCGCCTGGCCGCCCGGATGCACCAGCACATGGCGCGTGCGGCCCGGCTGGCCGTTGCTCTTCAGCCGGCCGCTCATCTCGATGACGATTTCTGTGGAGAAGGACTCGCCGCGCCGGCGCGAGGCGCTTTCGCCGACGGCCAGGTCCACGCGGATCGAATGGGCGTCGGTGGCGGCGCCCAGGCTCAGCACGTCCAGCGGCGCGTAGGCCTGGCCCTGTTGTTCGACACCTTCCGAGTCCTTGAAGCGGCGCGCGGCGTCTTCGCCGGTGGCCCACATCCACTGCCCGTTCTTCAGGATCTGCGCGCTCGCCGCGGCCTGCGTGATGCGCTCGTAGTCCACGTAGGCCGCCGGACCGCCCATGTCCTGCTCGTCGAGTACCAGTGAGATATCGATCGTCTCGACGCGCTCGAATCCGGCCGCGAACTGCAGCGTTGCGAAGGTGGCCACGCCGGCCAGCCAGTTGCTGGCCATCAGCACCGGTGCGCTGGCCGGCCTGCGGATGAACCAGGCCACCTCGGGGCCGATCTCGAAGCTGGCGCTGGAGACGCTGAGGTAGGGCAGGCCGTTCGCCTGCGCATAGTCCAGCGAATGCATCGTGTCGTCCTTCAGGAACATCGCGATGGCGCTGTAGCCCTTGCCGGCGGGCTGGCCCAGGTCGGCGCGCGCGAGGTCGATCGCCATCGCGTCTGCATGGCCGATTTCTCGCGCCACCGCCTCGGCCCTGGCCAGGTTTCGCCCGCCGATGGAGATGGGGAGTTCGGGGTGCAGGCGGCGCAAGGCCTTCGCGGCCTGGGCGCCGACGACGCCCGAGCCGCCGATGATGAGCACGGGTTTTGTTGAACGCGCTGGCATGGTGGGAGCTCCTGTCTGGGATTGGGTAAGATGCAATCTACGTCAAGTAACTTACTATTGGTAAGTTACCGAAAGTAGAATCCAGACCAAAGACGCTGTCAAGCCCGCCCCATGAACGACCCTTTGCCCAAAAAGCTGTCCAAGGCCGAGCGCCGCGAACAGCTGCTCGAGACCGCGCTCGCCATCGTGCGGGAGCAGGGCACCGACGCCCTCACGCTCGGCTACCTGGCCGAGCGCGCGGGCGTGAGCAAGCCGATCGCCTACGAACATTTCAAGACACGCTCGGGCCTCCTGATCGCGCTCTACGAGCAGATCGACAACCGCCAGGTCGCCGCGCTGCTGCTCGCGCTCGAACGAACGCCGCGCCGGCTGGAAGAGGTGGCGCGGGTGGTCAGCACCGCCTACATGAACTGCTTCACTTCGGTGGGACCCGAATGGCACGCAATCTCGGCCGCGCTCAAGGGCGACGAGGAGATGGACGCCTTCCAGCGCGAGCTGATCGACAGCTACGTCGCTCTCTACCGCGATGCGCTCGCGCCCTATTCGAAGCTGCCAGAGGACGAATTGCGCCTGCGCTGCGTCGGCATCATCGGCGCCGGCGACGCGATCGCGCGCGACATGGTCCGCGGGCGCATCGACGAGGCCGCGGCGGCGGCGAGCCTGGCCTCATTGATCGTCGGCTGGCTGGCTGCCAAGGCATAGCGCCAACGCCAGCACCGACAGCGGCGCCGACCCCTCGGCCTTGTTGTTGATCGTCACGTAGGCCGCATGGCCCGCGCCGGTGGTGGCGGCGATCACGCGGGCCAGCGTCCCGCGTGTCTCGGGGTCCGGGTCCACGAGCTTGTCGAAGGGCTCGTAGAGCTGCTTGGCTTCCTCGTAGCCGTAGGCGCCGTGCAGCCGGTTCAGGTTCCAGCGGCAGACCAGCGGGCCCGGCCACAGCGCGCGCAGCACCGGCAACTGCTCGCCGATCGGCGGCATCTTGGGATGCAGGCCGAGGCAGTAGGTGGCGCCGGCCTCGCGCAGCACGTCGGCAAAGGCCGGGGTCAGGAACTCGGGATTGCGCACCTCGACCGCGATCACGCCGTCCGGCGCGCTCGGGCGCAGCGCGGGCAAGGCCTGCAGCATGTGCCGCAGGCGCTGCAACAACTCAGGCATTTGCGACAACATCGACGACGGCAGCGGACTGAGCTGGAACACGAGCGCGCCGATCTTGGCGCCCAGGCCGTCGAGCGCCGGCTGCACGAAATCCTGCACCGCCAATGCCGAATCGAGGAAGGCCGGATTGGGCTGCATGCCACGCCCGTCCTCACCGCGCACCAGCGCATCGGCGACGACGCTCGGTGCCTTGACGACGAAGCGGAAGTCTTCCGGCACCTGCTGCGCGTAGGCAGCGAACTGGCTGGCCGACAGCGCGCGGTAGAAGCTGCGGTCCACGCTGACGGTGCGCAACAGCGGATGCTGCGCATAGGCCTTGAGCCCGTGCTTGGACAGCACCGACTGCTCGTACTCGCCGTCCCAGACCAGTCCGGCCCAGCCCGGGAAGAACCAGGAAGAGGTGCCGAGCCGCAGTTGCGGCGGCAGCGCCTTCGCCAGCGCCTGCTGCGCCGCATCGGACGGCGCGGGCTGGACCTTGGCCGCAGCAGCCTGGCCTGCGCGCTTCTTCGGCGCGGGCGAAGCGGGCGCGGGTTCGTTCGGGTCGTCGAAAAGCGAGTCTTGCATCGTGTGGCAGGGCGAGCGCCACATTCTCCAGCAAGCCCTAGCCCAGCTGCCCGCTGGCCAACGCCGCCGCAGCCGAGCGCGTCTCGACGCCCAGCTTCTCGAAGATGTGCTCCAGGTGCTTGTTGACCGTGCGCGGGCTCATGCCGAGGATCTCGCCGATGTCGCGGTTGGTCTTGCCCTTGGCGAGCCAGGACAGCACCTCGGTCTCGCGCGGCGTCAGCGCCGCATCGGCCAGGCGCGAAGTGCCGGCGGCGCCTTCCTTGTGCGGCGCCAGCAGCAGCATCGTTTCGCCCAGCGTCGCGGTGCCCAGGTTGCGCACCGACAGGCGCGTGCCTGCCAAGGTCGAAAGCACCACGCTCGCGCCGCCCGCGAGCACCGGGTCCAGCGCCGCGGGCAGCTGGCCGGGCGCCGAAGGCTCGCCCAGCGCATGCAGCCACAGCGCGGCCTGCGGCGAACGCCAGGCCACGCGGCCCTGCGCGTCGATCAGCACCACGCCCATGCCCGCCACGTCGACCGCGTCGCGCGCCATGCGCGCGATGTGGGCGTTGCGCGCGTGCGTGTGCAGGCGCGCCAGCACCTCCTGCGCGCGGATCGGCTTGACCACGTAGTCGACGCCGCCGCTCTCGAAGCCTTCGACCACGTGCGGCGTTTCGGACAGCCCGGTCATGAAGAGCACCGGGATGTGCGCCAGCGCCGCGTTGGCCTTGATGCGCCGGCAGGTGTCGAAGCCCGACAAGCCCGGCATCAGGCCGTCGAGCAGGATCGCGTCGGGCACCACCAGTTCCAGAAGGCGCAGCGCCGACTCGCCGTCGCCGGCCACCAGCACCGTGTAGCCGCTGGCCTCCAGCGTGTCGCACAGCACGCCCAGGCTGCTCGGCGCATCGTCGACCACCAGCACCACGGGCCGTTCGCTTTCAGGGGTTGGATACATGCAGCAGATCCTCCGAAAGGGCTTTCTTGAAATCCTCGAGCTCGAAGCGCATGACCATGCGGCGCAGGTAGCTGCAGCTGGCGGCCAGCGTCGCGTCTTCGGACGCGAGGCGGTCGAGCGCGCGCTGCAATCCGCGCACGTGGCCGAGTTGCACCAGGCTCATCAGCTCGGTGCGTGCGTCTTCCGGCAGGCCCAGCTGCTGCGGCGGCGCGGCTTCGGCCGGCGGCGGCGCATGGCCGGGCACCATCCATTCCAGGCCGAGGTGGCGCTCCAGCGTCATGATCAGCTCGGACTCGATCACCGGCTTGCCGATGAAGGCCTGGCAGCCGGCCATGCGCAGTCGCTCGCCCTGGTTCTCGAACACGTTGGCCGAGACCATCACGATCGGCACCGCGTCGAAGCCGGCGGCGCGAACGAGGGCGGCCGTCTGCCAGCCGTCCATGTCGTCCATGCTGATGTCGAGCAGGATGGCCGAGGGCACGTGCTCGCGCAGGCTGTCGAGGCACTCGGTGCCGCTGGCGGCCTCGCGCACGTCGAAGCCCAGCGGCGCCAGCATGCCGGCCAGCATTTGGCGCTGCACCGGCTGGTCGTCCACCACCAGCAGCGTGCGGCGTGGGCCGAAGTAGCCGGAGATCTGGCGTTGCGGCTCGGCCTGCGGTCCGGGATCGGGCACCTCGCGCAAGTAGACCCGCACGCTGAAGGTGCTGCCGGCGGCCGAACTCGCGGTCAAGGTGAGTTCGCCGCCCATCAGCGAGGTCAAGAGGCCGGTGATGGTCAGGCCCAGTCCGGTGCCCGGTTCGCCGCGCTGGCGGCCCGCGGCGCCGCGCTCGAAGGGCAGGAAGATGCGCTGGTGGTCCTGCGGCGCCACGCCGATGCCGGTGTCGACGACGTCGAAGCGCAGCACCTGCCGCCGCGCATCGACGTGCAGCGTGACCGTGCCGGCATCGGTGAAGCGCACCGCGTTCGCGAGCAGGTTGATCAGGATCTGCCGCAGCCGCTTGGCATCGGCCTGCACCCAGGCCGGCAGCCGCCCGCTCTTCGTGAAGACGAAGGCCAGGCCCTTGGCCTCGGCCTGCGGCCGCACCATGCGCACCACCTCGTCGAGGAACTCGGGCAGCGGCAGCGGCATGCGCTCCAGCTGCAGCCGGCCGGCTTCGATGCGCGCCAGGTCGAGCAGGCCGTCGATCAGGCTCAGCATGTGCTCGCCGCTGTGGTGGATGGTCTGCAGCGCGTCGCGCGGCGGGATCTGCTTGCCGTCCTCCTTCAACAGGATCTGCGAGTAGCCGAGGATGCTGTTGAGCGGCGTGCGCAGCTCGTGCGTCATGCCGGCCACGTAGCGCGTCTTGGCCTGGTTGGCGGCCTCGGCCGCGTCCTTGGCCGCCTGCAGCGCGGCGTCGGTGCGCTGGTGCGCCTCGATCTCCAGCGTGAGCAGGTGGTTGTGGCGATTCGATTCCTCCTGCGCCATCTCGCGGCTTTCGCTGCCGAGCACCACCCACCAGGCGCCCAGCGCCGCGGCCAGCGAGAGCAGCGCGAAGGCCTTGAGGAAGGCATCGCGCAGCGCGCCGCGCTCCACCGTGCTCTGGATCAGCTGCTGCTCGTACACCACGCCCATGATCACGGCCAGCAGCAGGATGAAGGAGCTCGCCACCACCAGATAGCGCGCCACGCGGAAGTTGAGCCGTGCCGAGAGCGCGGGCGGCAGCAGCGCCGTCAACCAGGTGTTGACCTGCTCGGCCGCGCGCGAACCGGTCTTGCAGCGGTCGTGGCAGCGCGACTCCAGCGTGCAGCACAGCGAGCAGATCGGCGCGTTGTAGGCCGGGCAATGGGCCATGTCCTCCGATTCGAAGGCGTTCTCGCAGACCGAGCACTTCACGCTTTGGCCCGGCGCCCAGGGCGTGTCGCCGCTGCGCGCGAGGTAGTAGCGCCCGCGCGTCCACCAGGCGAGCAGCGGCGAGACGAGGAGGGCAGTCAGGAGCGCGATGAAGGGCGAGAAGGCCTGGGCCAGCGGACCCAGCGCGCCGGCATAGGCCACGATGCCCAGCAGCGCGGCCACCAGCATCGCGCCAAGCCCCACGGGATTGATGTCGTAGAGGTGCGCGCGCTTGAACTCGATGTGCTTCGGGCTCCAGCCCAGCGGCTTGTTGATGACCAGGTCGGCCACCAGCGCGCCGACCCAGGCGATGGCGAGGTTGCTGTAGAGGCCCAGCACGTTCTCGAGCGCAGCGAAGACGCCCAGCGTCATCAGCAGCACCGCGATCATCACGTTGAACACCAGCCAGACCACGCGGCCCGGATGGCTGTGCGTGAGGCGCGCGAAGAAGTTCGACCAGGCCAGCGAGCCCGCATAGGCATTGGTGAGGTTGATCTTGATCTGCGACACCACCACGAAGAGCGTGGTCGCACCCAGCACCCAGGCCGGGTTGCCGAACACGTAGCCGAAGCCGGCCAGGTACATCTGCGTCGGCTCGACCGCCTGCTCGCTCGGGATCTGATGCTGCAGTGCCAGGAAGGCCAGGAAGGCGCCGCCCAGCATCTTCAGCATGCCCGGCACGATCCAGCCGGCGCCGGCGACGAGCACCGCGCCCCACCAGCGGCGCCGGTTGGCAGGCGTCTTCTCCGGCAGGAAGCGCAGGTAGTCGACCTGCTCGCCGATCTGCACCACCAGCGAGAAGGCCACTGTCGCGCCGGCGCCGAACATGATGGCGTCGAAGCCGCTGCTGCTCGAAATGCGGCCCGAGAGGCTGGTGAAATCGCTGAAGGCCTGCGGGTTCTTCAGCAGCACTGCGATGTAGGGGCAGACGAAGAGAACCATCCAGATCGGCTGCGTCCACAGCTGCAGCCGCGAGATCAGCGTGATGCCGTACATCACGATCGGGATCACCACCAGCGACGAGACCAGGTAGCACGC
Source organism: Variovorax sp. LjRoot175 (assembly GCF_964253805.1). NCBI lineage: Bacteria > Pseudomonadati > Pseudomonadota > Betaproteobacteria > Burkholderiales > Comamonadaceae > Variovorax > Variovorax sp. LjRoot175. Next base: position 2,706,630 of record NZ_CAXURY020000001.1, read on the forward strand.
CGGCAGCGGCCAGCCGAAGTAGAGCTGCAGCGCGAGCGCGAGGATGGCCGCCTCCAGCGCGAAGAAGATGAAGGTGAAGCTCGCGTAGATGAGCGAAGTCAGCGTGGAGCCGAGATAGCCGAAGCCGGCGCCGCGCGTCAGCAGGTCCATGTCCAGCCCGTACTTGGCTGCGTAGTAGCCGATCGGCAGGCCGGTGAGGAAGGTGATGAGGCCCACCACCAGGATGGCCCACACCGCGTTCGAGAAACCGTAGCTCAGCGCGATGGTGCCGCCGATGGCTTCGAGCGCGAGGAAGGAGGTGGCGCCGAAGGCCGTGTTAGCGACCCGGAACTCCGACCACTTGCGAAAGCTGCGCGGCGTGTAGCGCAGCGCGTAGTCCTCCAGGGTTTCGTCGGCGACCCAGGCGTTGTAGTCGCGGCGAATCCTGAAGATTTTCTGGCCTGTCACAGATTGCATGGTGTTCCGGCGCTCGGCAGTGGAAGGCATGCGTTGCAAGAAGCGCTCCTGCTGGGCCGTGGGCAAGGCGGGCAGTGTGGCGCCGGGCGGCGCGGGCCCCGATACGTTGATTGACGTATTCGGATCGCCGGGTCCTCTTCCTAGAGTGGCGGCCATGGTGCCGGTCGCACCGCCGGCTGGATGCACAGCGGTGGTGCGCAGCAACCCAAAGCCTTTTCACAACCCGCCTGGAGAGTTCGATATGTCCCGTGACCCCAACGCCTCCCCCGAGTCGCTGCTGCAGCAGCGCCGCCGCCTGATCCAGGGCGCCGCCGCGCTGCCGATGCTGGGCCTCGGTGGCCTCGCCTTCGGCCAGCAATTCCCGACAGCCAAGGTGAACACCACCAAGCTCGCGGTGACCGACACCGAAGTGACGGTCGGCCAGCTGCATTCGTCCAGCGGCACGATGGCGATTTCCGAGACCGGTTCGATCCAGGCCGAGCAGCTCGCCATCGACGAGATCAACGCCATGGGCGGCATCCTCGGGCGCAAGATCAAGGTGATCAAGGAAGACGGCGCTTCCGACTGGCCGACCTTCGCCGAGAAGTCGAAGAAGCTGCTGGTCAACGACAAGGTCGCGACCGTATTCGGCTGCTGGACCTCGGCCTCGCGCAAGGCGGTGCTGCCAGTGTTCGAGAAGGAGAACGGCCTCCTGTACTACCCGACCTTCTACGAAGGCCTGGAGCAGAGCAAGAACGTGATCTACACCGGCCAGGAAGCCACGCAGCAGATCATCTGGGGTCTGGACTGGGGCGCGAAGGAGAAGAAGGCCAAGACCTTCTTCCTGGTCGGCTCCGACTACATCTGGCCGCGCACCTCGATGAAGATCGCGCGCAAGCACATCGAGAACTTCCAGAAAGGTTCGGTCAAGGGCGAGGAGTACTACCCGCTGGGCCACACCAACTTCAACTCGCTGATCAACAAGATCAAGGTCGCCAAGCCGGACTGCATCTTCGCGGCGGTGGTGGGCGGCTCCAACGTCGCCTTCTACAAACAGCTCAAGGCCGCAGGCATCACCGGCGACAAGCAGTTCCTCTTGACGCTGGCGGTGACGGAGGACGAGATGACGGGCGTGGGCGGAGAGAACTTCGCCGGCTTCTATTCGTCGATGAAGTACTTCCAGACGCTGCCGAACGACAACAACAAGAAGTTCGTCGCCGCCTTCAAGGCCAAGTACGGCAAGGACTCGGTGATCGGCGACGTCACGCAGGCCGGCTATCTCGGGCCCTGGCTCTGGAAGGCCGCGGTCGAGAAGGCCGGCAGCTTCGACGTCGACAAGGTGGTCGCCGCTTCGCCGGGCATCGAGCTGAAGACCGCGCCCGAAGGCTACGTGAAGCTGGACCCGAACCACCACCTGTGGAGCAAGGCGCGCATCGGGCAGGGCATGCCGGACGGCAGCTTCAAGGTGGTGGCGGAGTCGAGCGAGCTCATCAAGCCGGATCCGTTCCCCAAAGGCTACCAGTAAGGACTTCGCTCCCTCCCCCTCTGGGGGGCAGGGGTGGGGGCATGCGGCGCGCGCATTCGACCGCTGCTGGCCCCCATCCCAACCTTCCTCCAGAGGGGGAAGGAGTCAAAACCATCGGATTTTCGCCATGAACTTTTCGGACATGTTGAACATCGGCCTGATGCAGGGCTTCGCGGGCCTGAGCCTGTTCGCGGTGCTGCTGCTGATGGGCCTGGGGCTGGCGATCATCTTCGGCCAGATGGGCGTCATCAACATGGCGCACGGCGAGTTCATGACGATCGGGGCCTACACGATCTACCTGGGCTCGACGCTGACTGAGGCGCACGCACCGGCCTTGCTGCCGTACTACTTCCCGCTCGCCATCGTGATGGCCTTCGTGTTCGCCTTCATCGCCGGCTGGCTGGTGGAGTGGGGGCTGATCCGGCACCTCTACAAGCGCCCGCTGGACACCCTGCTGGCCACCTGGGGCATCAGCCTCGGGCTGCAGCAGATCTTCCGCACCGGCATCGGGCCCAAGGAAGTGAGCCCGACGCTGCCCGAGTGGCTGATGGGCTCGTGGGCGCCGGCCGAGGGGCTGGACATCCCGATCAACGGCCTCTTCGTGCTGGCGCTCACCGCCTTCGTGACGGCGGGCATCCTGATCGCGCTGCACCGAAGCCGCTGGGGCCTGCGCGTGCGCGCCACGGTCGCCAATCGCCAGATGGCCAACGCGACCGGCATCGACACCAGGAAGACCGACCGCTTGACCTTCGCGATCGGCTGCGGCATCGCCGGCGTGGCGGGCGCGGCCTTCACCACCATCGGCTCGACCGGGCCGACCTCGGGCCAGCTCTACATCGTCGACGCCTTCCTGGTCGTCACCTTCGGCGGCGCGGCCAGCCTGCTGGGCACGGTGGTGTCGGCCTTCGGCATCGCGCAGACGCAGTCGATCTCGGAGTTCTTCATCACCGGCTCGATGGCCAAGGTGCTCACGCTCTCGCTGATCGTGCTCATTCTGATGATGCGCCCGCAAGGTCTCTTTGCCGTCAAGGTGCGGCGCTAGGACTTCTCACATGACTTCGCTTTTCGATTCGTTCAAGCGCTCGGGCCTGTGGAGCGTGATCGTGCTGGCGGTCCTGCTGGCGGTCGTGCTGCCGGCGACGCTCGACATCTTCCGCCTCAACCTGGTCGGCAAGTACCTCACCTACGCCTTCGTCGCCGTCGGCCTGGTGATGGTGTGGGGCTACGGCGGCGTGCTGAGCCTGGGGCAGGGCGTCTTCTTCGGGCTCGGGGGCTACGCGATGGCGATGTTCCTGAAGCTGGAGGCCTCGGACCCCGAGACCACCAAGATCCAGTCGACGCCAGGAATCCCCGACTTCATGGACTGGAACCAGATCACCGAGCTGCCGATGCTCTGGCTGCCCTTCAAGAGCCTGCCGCTGACGGTGATCCTGGTGATCGCGGTGCCGACGGCACTGGCCTGGCTGATCAGCTTCGCGATGTTCAAGCGCCGCGTCGGCGGCGTGTACTTCGCGATCATCACGCAGGCGGTGGCGCTGATCCTGTCGGTGCTGATCATCGGCCAGCAGGGCTACACCGGCGGCGTCAACGGCATGACCGACCTGAAGACGGTGCTGGGCTGGGACACGCGCACCGACAGCGCCAAGTACATCCTCTACTACCTCTGCGTCGGCCTGCTGATGGCCAGCATCCTGCTGTGCCTGTGGATCCAGAAGAGCAAGCTCGGCACGCTGCTGCTCGCCATGCGCGACAAGGAAGACCGGGTGCGCTTCTCGGGCTACGACGTCTCGAACTTCAAGGTCTTCACCTTCTGCCTCGCCGCCGCGCTCTCGGGCATCGGCGGTGCGATGTTCGCGCTGCAGGTGGGCTTCATGTCGCCGTCTTTCGTCGGCATCGTGCCCTCGATCGAGATGGTGATCTTCGCGGCCGTCGGCGGGCGCATGAGCCTGGTAGGTGCGGTGTACGGCGCGCTGCTGGTGAACGCGGGCAAGACCTTCTTCTCCGAGAGCTTTCCGGATCTGTGGCTGTTCCTGATGGCCGCGCTCTTCATCGGCGTCACGCTCGCCTTCCCGATGGGCTTGGCCGGGCTGTGGGAGAGCCATATCAAGCCCTGGTGGCTGCGCCGCGCCGCCGAGCGGAAGCTACATGCCGAGCAACTGGCCGCCGCGCAGGCCCACTATCCGGAGCCGCCGCCGAAGGCGAGCCGCACTGTCGCTGAACCCTCGCTGCCCGACGGTGTCGGCAGCCAGAGCGCCTGAGGATTCTTCATGAGCAGCAACACCGACTTCGCGCTCGCAGTGGAAGACCTCAGCGTCTCCTTCGACGGCTTCAAGGCCATCGACGATCTCACGCTCTACATCGACCGCAACGAGCTGCGCGTGATCATCGGCCCCAACGGCGCCGGCAAGACCACCTTGCTTGACCTGATCTGCGGCAAGACCAGGGCCACGAGCGGCAGCATCAAATTCCAGAACACCGAGCTCACCAAGATGGCCGAGCACAAGCGCGTGCGCCTGGGCATCGGGCGCAAGTTCCAGACCCCCTCGATCTACGAGAACCTGAGCGTGTTCCAGAACCTCGAGGTGTCCTTCCCCAAGGGGCGCTCGGTGTTCGGTGCACTGGCCTTCCAGTGCGACGACGAAGTCAAGGCCAAGGTGCAGGCGGTGGCCGATGACATCGGCCTGGCCGGCAAGCTGCATACCGAAGCCGGCCTGCTCTCGCACGGCCAGAAGCAGTGGCTCGAGATCGGCATGCTGCTGATGCAGGAGCCCGAGCTGCTGATGCTCGACGAACCCATCGCCGGCATGAGCGCGCGCGAGCGCGAGCTGACGGCCGAGCTGCTCAAGCGCATCTGCAGGAACCGCGCGGTGATCGTGATCGAGCACGACATGGATTTCGTCAAGCAGATCGCGCACAAGGTCACCGTGATGCACCAGGGAAAGATCCTGGCCGAAGGGCCGATGGAGAAGGTGCAGGCCGACCCGAAAGTCATCGACGTCTACCTCGGTCATTGAGAGAAAGAGACCCATGCTCCAAGTGACAGACCTTCACGTCGCCTACGGCCAGAGCGAGGCGCTGCACGGCATCTCCTTCGAGGCCAGGGCCAACGAGACCGTCGCCATCATGGGCCGCAACGGCATGGGCAAGACCACGCTGTTCAAGAGTCTGATGGGCGTGCTGCCCATCAAGAGCGGAAGGATCGAGGTCGCGGGCCAGGACGTGTCGCGCGACGAGAGCTTCCGCCGCGTGGCCAAGGGCATCGCCTACGTGCCGCAGGGCCGCATGATCTTCCCGACGCTGACGGTCGAGGAAAACATCCAGACCGGCCTGGAGAACGCCAAGGTCAAGCGCATCCCCGAGGAGATCTATGCGCTTTTCCCGGTGCTCTTCGACATGAAGCGGCGCAAGGGCGGCAACCTCTCGGGCGGCCAGCAGCAGCAGCTGGCCATCGCTCGCGCGCTGGTCACCGAACCCAAGGTGCTGCTGCTCGACGAGCCCACAGAAGGCATCCAGCCTTCGATCATCAAGGACATCGCGAAGGCGCTCAACGAGATCCGCAAGATGCGGCAGATCACGATCGTCGTGTCCGAACAGGTGCTGAGCTTCGCGCTGGACGTCGCGGATCGGCTGTTCGTGATCGAAGGCGGCCGCCTGGTCCACGAGACCGCGCGCGACAAGACCGACGTCAATCACATCAAGGCCTACCTCTCCGTGTGACATGACCACCCCCGTTTCTTGCTCACTTCGTGTAGCCGAATCCCCCCTCAAGGGGGCGACACCGGTGGCCCGGCAAAGCCGGTTCCACGGTGTCCCCCGAACGGGCTTCGCTTCGCTTGCCGCTGAATTTCGGTGCGGCTCACGCAATCCATCACAAACCAACCCTGGAGCACACGCATGACCGACACCCTGATCAAGGTCGACCTCACCCAGTCGCCCACCGAGAACGAGATGATCCACAACCGCTGGCATCCGGACATCCCGATGGCCTGCTGGGTCAACCCGGGCGACGACTTCATCCTCGAGACCTTCGACTGGACCGGCGGCTTCATCAAGAACGACGACAGCGCCGACGATGTGCGCGACATCGACCTGAGCACCGTGCACTACCTCTCGGGCCCGGTGGGCGTGAAGGGCGCCGAGCCCGGCGACCTGCTGGTGGTGGACCTGCTGGACATCGGCGCCAAGCAAGACAGCCTCTGGGGTTTCAACGGCTTCTTCTCGAAGAAGAACGGCGGCGGCTTCCTCACCGACCATTTCCCCGAAGCACAAAAGTCGATCTGGGACTTCAAGGGCATGTTCACCAGCTCGCGCCATGTGCCGGGCGTCAACTTCGCGGGCCTGATCCACCCGGGCCTGATCGGCTGCCTGCCGGACAAGCCGATGCTGGACATGTGGAACAAGCGCGAGATCGACTTGATCGCGACCGACCCGGAGCGCGTGCCGGGCCTGGCCAACCCGCCCTTCGCCGCCACCGCCCACATGGGCAAGATGACGGGCGAGGCGAGGGCCAAGGCCGCCGCCGAGGGCGCGCGCACCGTGCCGCCGCGCGAGCATGGCGGCAACTGCGACATCAAGGATCTGTCGCGCGGCTCCAAGGTCTTCTTCCCGGTGTACGTGGATGGTGCAGGCCTTTCGGTGGGCGACCTGCACTTCAGTCAGGGCGACGGCGAGATCACCTTCTGCGGCGCGATCGAGATGGCCGGCTGGGTGCACATGAAGGTCAGCCTGATCAAGGGCGGCATGGCCAAGTACGGCATCAAGAACCCGATCTTCAAGCCCAGCCCGATCACGCCGAGCTACAACGACTACCTGATCTTCGAGGGCATCTCGGTCGACGAGGCCGGCAAGCAGTACTACCTGGACGTGCACATCGCCTACCGCCAGGCCTGCCTGAACGCCATCGAGTACCTGAAGAAGTTCGGCTATTCGGGCGCGCAGGCCTATTCGATCCTCGGCACCGCGCCGGTGCAGGGCCACATCAGCGGCGTGGTCGACGTGCCCAACGCCTGCGCCACGCTCTGGCTGCCGACGCAGATCTTCGACTTCGACATCAATCCGAACGCGGCAGGGCCGACGAAGATGATCGACGGCTCGATCGACATGCCGCTGTCGCACGACCTGCGCTGAGGCGGGCGGAATCGATGCCCACCTACGATTACGCCTGCAGCCGCTGCGGCGGCTTCGACGCCTTTCGCCCGCTGGCGGCACGCAACGAGCCTGCGGCCTGCCCGCATTGCGGCGAGGCCTCGCCGCGCGTGTTCGCGAATGCGCCACAGCTGGCTCTGATGGCCGGCAGCACGCGGCGTGCGATCGAGACCAACGAACGCGCCTCGCACGAACCGCGAAGTTCGCGCGACTACGCGCGACTCAGGCACCCGGCCGGCTGTGGCTGCTGCTCGAGCGCGCGCTCAGGCGCCACGGTGAAGGCACCGAACGGCGCCAAGACCTTTCCCTCGAAGCGGCCCTGGATGATCAGTCACTGAAGCGCTTCACTCGGGCGCCAGCCTGAAGCTGGTCTTCAGGCCACCGACCGCCGACGGTCCGACCCACAGGTCGAAGTTGCCGGGCTCCACCGTGGGCTGCAGGTCCTGGCCGATGAACATCAGGTCGGCGCGCGAGAGCGTGAACTCGACCGCCATCGTCTGGCCCGCTGGCACGCGCACCTTGCGGAAGCTCTTGAGCTCCCGCACCGGCCGCGTGACGCTGGCGGCGCGGTTGCCGATGTAGAGCTGCACCACTTCCTCGGCCTCGCGCTTGCCGGTGTTGGTGATGCGCGCGCGCACGGTCAGCGTGCCGTCCCAGGCCATGCGGCCCGGGCTACTCAGTTCCAGGCCCTCGTAGCGCACGCGTGCATAGCCCAGCCCGTGGCCGAAGGGGAACAGCGCATCGTTGCTCGCGTCCAGGTAGCGTGCCTTGTAGAAGGTGGCCGGCGCATCGGCGAGCTGCGGCCGGCCGGTGCGCTTGTGGCTGTAGTAGTAGGGCACCTGGCCCGGCGTCTGCGGAAAACTCACCGGCAGCCGGCCCGAGGGATTGACGTCGCCGAACAGCACGTCGGCGATGGCCGGCCCGGTCTGCGAACCGAGGAACCAGGTGACCAGGATCGCGCGCGCATTGCGCACCGCGCCCCTGAGCGCCAGCGCGCGGCCGTTGCGCAGCAGCACGACCACCGGCTTGCCGGTGGCTGCGACAGCGTCGGCGAGCTCCTGCTGCGCCCGCGGGATCTCGATGTCGCTTCGCGAACGGGCCTCGCCCGACATTTGCTCGTTCTCGCCGATCGAAAGCACCACGACATCGGCCTCGCGCGCCGCAGCGACTGCGGCGTCGATACCGCCCGCGGTCGGCGCATCGACGTCCGAGCCGCGCACCACCGTGAGCAGTTCGGGCGAGGCGAGCGAATTCCGGATCGCCTCCTCGATGCCGGCCGGCGACGCCTGGCCGGGAAAGACCATCCAGGGCCCGAACAGGTCGGAGGCACCGGCAAAGGGGCCGATGAGCGCGACGCGTTGCCCCGACTTCGACAGCGGCAGCACGTCGCCGTCGTTCCTGAGCATCACGATCGAGCGTCCGGCAGCATCGCGCGCCAGCGCCTGGTGCGCGGAACTGTCGAAGCGCGGGCCGGCCGCGTCTTCGAGCCCGCGGAAGGGCTGGTCGAACAGGCCCAGCCGCAGCTTGATCCGCAGCACGCGGCGCACCGCGTCGTCGAGGCGGGACATCGGCACTTCGCCGGAAGCCACCAGGCCGGGGAGGTGCTGCATGTACAGGCCGCTCTGCATGCTCACGTCGGTGCCCGCGAGGAAGGCGCGCTTGGCGGCTTCGCGCCCGTCGGCCGCGAAGCCGTGCGCGATGAGTTCCTCGTCGGCGGTGTAGTCGGAAACGACGAAGCCCTGGAAGCCCCATTCGCCGCGCAGCACGCCGGTCAGCAGGTTGCGGTTGGCGTTCGAGGGGATGCCGCCGATCTCGTTGAAGGCGCTCATGATCGACAGCGCACCGGCATCGATGGCCGAGCGAAAGGGCGGCAGGTAGACCTCGCGCAGCGTGCGCTCCGAGAGATCGACCGTGTTGTAGTCGAGCCCGCCCTCGGCCGCGCCGTAGCCGGCGAAGTGCTTGGGCGTGGCCAGCATCGCATCGGCGCGCCCGAGGTCCTTGCCCTGGAAGCCGCGCACCCGCGCGGCCGCGAACTGGCGGCCCAGGTAGACGTCTTCGCCGGCGCCCTCGACGCCGCGGCCCCAGCGCGCGTCGCGCGCGATGTCGACCATCGGCGCGAAGGTCCAGCGGAAGCCGTCGGCCGTGGCCTCGACGGCGGATGCATGCGCCGTGCGTTCGGCCAGGGCCGGCTCCCAGCTGGCCGCCTCCGCGAGCGGCACCGGGAACACGGTGCGGAAGCCGTGGATGACGTCGGCGCCGAAGAGAAGCGGGATGCCCAGGCGCGACTCGTTGACCGCCGCCTGCTGCGCCCGGCGCTTGCCTTCGAGGCCCGCGTTGTTGAAGAGGCCGGTCACGCGGCCGGCGCGGATGTCAGCCAGCTGCTGCTCCTGGCTCTGGCGCGCGGCCTGCGGATTGGCCACGATGTCGATGCCCGCGGGCGCGTAGAGGCTCAGCTGGCCGACTTTTTCTTCCACCGTCATGCGCACGATGAGGGACTCGACGCGCGCAATCGACATCGGGGTCAATCCGCCGGGCGTGGGGCCCGTGGCGCAACCGGTGATGCAGGCGAGAAGGAAGAGGAGGGCGAAGACGAGGCGGGGGAATCTGCAGACGCTCATTGCCCGCATTTTCGCGTGAGCCGAATGGCTCGGAAAATCGTCGGGCTCTCGGGCCCCGGCTGTCCCTACGTCAATCAACGTATTCGCCGCCGTCCGCCGGCTTCGCAGAATGGATCGCATCCATGGCCACAGACAAGGACCGATCATGATTCACGGCGATATTTCGAGCAGCAAGGACACCGTCGGCGTCGCGGTCGTCAACTACAAGATGCCGCGTCTGCACACGCGCGCCGAGGTGCTGGAGAACGCGAAGGCGATCGCGAAGATGGTGGAGGGCATGAAGACCGGCCTGCCGGGGCTGGACCTGGTGATCTTTCCCGAATACAGCACGCACGGGATCATGTACGACAGCACCGAGATGTACGAGAACGCGGCCACGGTGCCGGGCGCCGAGACCGAGATCTTCGCCGCCGCCTGCCGCAAGGCCAAGGTGTGGGGCGTGTTCTCGCTCACCGGCGAGCGCCACGAGGAGCATCCGAAGAAGGCGCCCTACAACACGCTGATCCTCATGAACGACCAGGGCGAGATCGTCCAGAAGTACCGCAAGATCATGCCCTGGGTGCCGATCGAGGGCTGGTACCCGGGCAACAGCACCTACGTGAGCGAGGGTCCCAAGGGCCTGAAGATCAGCCTCATCATCTGCGACGACGGCAACTACCCCGAGATCTGGCGCGATTGCGCGATGAAGGGGGCAGAACTCATCGTGCGTTGCCAGGGCTACATGTACCCGGCCAAGGAACAGCAGATCCTGATCTCGAAGGCGATGGCCTTCGCCAACAACACCTATGTGGCGGTGGCCAATGCATCCGGCTTCGACGGCGTGTACTCGTACTTCGGCCACTCGGCGATCATCGGCTTCGACGGCCGCACGCTCGGCGAGTGCGGCGAAGAGGAAATGGGCGTGCAGTACGCCGCGCTGTCGAAAAGCCTGATCCGCGACTTCCGCAAGAACGGCCAGTCGGAGAACCACCTGTTCAAGCTGCTGCATCGCGGCTACACCGGCATCCTCAATTCGCACGAAGGCGACAAGGGCGTGGCCGACTGCCCCTACGACTTCTACGCGCAATGGATCGCCGACCCGCAGGCCACGCGCGAGAGGGTCGAGGCACTCACGCGCTCCACGGTCGGCACCGCCGAAGCGCCGATCGACGGCATTCCCAACGAGGAGACCGCCAACCTCTATCGCTGAAGACACGCTGCCGGCGCGGGCACAATCCGCGCCATGAGGCAATGGTTGCGTATGCAGGGCGGCTGGTGGCTCGCATGGCTGCTGCTCGCCGGCGCCGGTGCGGTCTGGATCGCGCGCGCCGAACTCCGGCAGCTCCATGAGGAGTTCGAGGCCAACGGGCGCATCGCGCACCGCCTCATGAGCCAGCAGGTGGTGCAGTACGACGCGGTACTGGCCACGCTCGCATTGCTGGAAACCGCGCCGGACGGGGCCCGCTCGGAGCAGCGCCTGCCGTCCGTCTACCCCTCGATCCTCGGCGTGCAGCGGCGCGATGCCGGCGCGGCCTGGGCCGACCCTCCGTTGGCGGCGGCCGAGGCGAAGTCGCGCGAACTGCGGCGCCCCGAGCTTGCAGCGCAGGACTTCGCGAACGGCCGCTACCGGCTCGTGATCGGCGCCGAGCCGACCAGCTATGCGCTCGACATCGACCTCGCGAGCACCGTGCCCTGGCGCGACTGGCCGATGGACCCGAAGCAGAGCCCGGTGCGCGTGGTGCTCGAGCATGCGGGCCAGCAGTTCGTGCTGCAGGCCGGACAGCCCGCGGCCTCGCAGGGCTGGCCCTTCAGCTTCCGCAAGGTGCTGGCCTCAGAAAGCCAGGCCTTCGACCTGGCGGCGCAGCGCCAGGTCTCATGGCGCGAACTGCCCTGGGCCTGGATGGCCGCCTGGGCGCTCGCGATGGCGGTGGTGCTGGCCGGCAGCTACGCGTTGCGGCGCCAGCGCATCGAGCGGCGGCGTGCCGAAGAGCTGCTGCGGCTCGGCCAGGTCGCGCGCCTCAATGCGCTCGGCGAGCTCGCGGCGGGCATGGCGCACGAGCTCAACCAGCCGTTGACCGCGGTGCTCGCCAACACGCAGGCCGCGCGCCGGCTGCTCGACGACGACCCGCCCGAGCTCGACACCGCACGCGCGGCGATGAAGCAGGCCGCCGAACAGGCGCGCCGTGCCGCCGACGTGGTGGCGCGCCTGCGCCGCGTGATCGAGCGCCCCGGGCATGCGACCGAGGCCAGGCCGGTGATCCTGCAGGAGGTGGTGCGCAACGGGCTGCACCTGCTCGGCCCGGAATTCGACAGGCGCGCGATCGCGCCGGCCTTCGACGGTGCCGCACAGGCGCCGGTGAGCGTACGGGCCGAGCCGGTGGCACTGGAGCAGATCGTCCACAACCTGCTGATGAACGCGCTGCAGGCGCTCGAAGAACTGCCGGCCGGCGAGCGGCAACTGCGGCTCACCGTGGTTCGCAACGGCGCATACGGTGTGTTGACCGTGAGCGACAACGGGCGCGGCATTGCGCCGGAGATCCTGCCGCGCATCTTCGAGCCCTTCTTCAGCACGCGCGAAGGCGGCCTGGGACTGGGCCTGAGCTTGTGCCAGACCTTGGCCGAGAGCGTGGGCGGCACGCTGGCCGTGGAAGCGGCCGCGCCGCGCGGTGCCCGCTTCACGCTGCGCTTGCCGCTTTCGTCATGAACGAGCCGCTCTCTCCGCTCATCCACCTGATCGACGACGACCTCGCCGTGCGCGAGAGCCTGGCCCTGCTGATCGGCACGGTGGGCCTGCGCACGCAAGGCTGGGCGGATCCGCAGGCCTTCCTCGAGGGCTTCGACCGCGGCGGCATCGGCGCCATCGTGCTCGACGTGCGCATGCCCGGCATCGGCGGCCTCGCGCTGCTCGAAACGCTGATCGCCCAGGGCGTCGACCAGCCGGTGATCATGCTCACCGGCCACGGCACGGTCGAGATGTGCCGGCGCGCCTTCAAGGCCGGCGCGGCGGAGTTCCTCGAGAAGCCGGTTGACGACGAACAGCTGCTCGAGGCGCTGCAGCACGCGGTGCGCCAGCACATCCGCTCGCGCGAACGGGCGCAGGCCGACCAGGCGGCGCGCGAGCGCCATGCCCAGCTCTCTGAACGCGAGCGCGAGGTGCTGGGCTTCATCGTGGCCGGACTCACCAACAAGGAGATCGCGCGTGCGCTCGCGTTGTCGCCGCGCACGGTCGAGACGCATCGCGCCAACCTGTTCGCCAAGCTCGGCTGCGATTCGCTGGCGCAGCTGATCCGGCGCTACGCAGCGCTCGTCGACAGCACTCCGTAGTTCTACGGAGCGGCCGGCGTAGCCGTACGAATGTTCCTTCGAAGGGCCTGTTTCTACAGTTGCGTTGCGGCCGGCAAGGCGCCGGCGCAAATCGATCAACCCCTTTCGGAGACCTACATGCATTCGACCCTTCGCCTCGGCAGCCTCGCCGTCCTGCTCGCCGCTTCCGCGATGAGCGCCCAGGCCCAAGCCCAGACGCCGAGCCCCGCCGTCCGCAGCGAAAAGAACATCTCGCTCGAACTTGCGAACCAGCTCGCCGCGGCGACCGTGGCAGCCTGCGCGGCCAACGGCTATTCGGTGGCGGCCACGGTGGTCGATCGCGCCGGCGTGGTGCGCGCGGTGCAGCGCGCCGACAACGCGGGCTCGCACACCGTGGGCGCCAGCGAGCGCAAGGCCTGGACCTCGGCTTCGGCCAAGGCGCCGACGCTGGCGATGATGGAGAACGCACAGAAGAACCCCGGCGCGGCCAACCTGGTGAACATCCCCGGCTTCCTGCTGCTCGGCGGCGGCGTGCCGATCAAGGCCGGCAACGAAGTCATCGGCGCCGTGGGTGTCGGTGGCGCGCCGGGTGGTCACCTGGACGAGCAGTGCGCCAACGCGGGGATCGAGAAGGTCAAGGCGCAGTTGGGCTGAAGGCGATGAAGGCCGTCCTTGTCTTCGCTGCGCTCGTGCTGACCGCGGGTGGCCTGGCCGCGCCTGCGGCGGCGCAGATGTCGCCGGCCGCCGCAGAGGTGCTGGCCTATGAAGGCTTGCACCAGGCGGCGTGGCGCGGCGACCTGCCGCGGCTGAAAGCGCTCATCGAGGGCGGCGCCGCTCTCGATGCGCGCGACAGTCGCGGCCACACGCCCTTGCACGTGGCGACGCATGCGCGCCAGCGCGAGGCGATCCGCATGCTGGCCAAGGCCGGCGCGAGGCTCGACGAAAAGCTCAAGGCCGCGGGCGCAAAGTAGGGGCCTGCGAACGGGCCCCCGGCTCGGGGACAATCGGGCGATCCTCGATGCAGGGCCGCTCCATGTACATGCCACCCCAGTTCAATTCGCCAGACCGTGCCATCGCCGCGGAACTGATGCGCGCGCATCCTTTCGCCAGCCTGATCTCGACCGACGACGACGGGCTGCCCTACGTCTCGCACCTGCCGCTGGTGCTCGACGACCGCGGGGAGGGCGGCTTCGCACTCTTCGGCCATTGCGCCAAGCCCAATCCGCACTGGCGCTACCTGCAGGCGCGGCCGCAGGCGCTGGTGAGTTTCCTGGGGCCGCATGCCTACATGTCGCCCTCGGTCTACCCCGACCTCGCGCGCGTGCCGACCTGGAACTACCTGGCGGTGCATTGCACGGTCCAGGCCGAGCTGATCGAGACGCCGGCTGAAAAAGATGCGCTGCTCAAGCGCTTGATCGGCCAGCACGAGCCGGCCTACGCCCAGCAGTGGCGCGAACTCGGTGAGGAGTTCCAGAACAAGATGCTGAACGGCATCGTCGGCTTCGAGCTGCAGGTGACGGCATTGCAGTGCAAGGTCAAGCTCAACCAGCACCGGCGCGAATCGCATGCCGCCATGCACGCGCGCTACAGCGAGGGCACGCCCGACGAACAGGCGCTGGCCGCGTGGATGCAGCGGCTCGGCATGAAGGCCGGCGCGGCGCAGACGGAGGAAGGCTGAGATGCGCGCCCTCGGCTTGATCGGCCTGGTGCTCGCGCTCGCCATCGTCGGGCTGCTGGCCAGGAAGCAGATGGGCGGCGTCGCGGGCGCACCGGCCGCCGACGCACGCACGCAAAGCCAGCAGGTCCAAGAGCAGTTCAAGCAATCGCTGGACGCCGCGATGCAGCAGCCGCGCCCCCTGACCGATGACAAATGACGCGCACTGGATGCAGCTCGCGCTGGCCGAAGCGCGGCTGGCGGCCGAGGCCGGCGAAGTGCCGGTGGGCGCGGTGCTCGTGAAGGACGGCCGGCTCGTCGCCAGCGGACGCAACGCGCCGGTCGCGCAGCACGACCCCAGCGCGCATGCCGAAATGAACGCGCTGCGCGCGGGCGGTACGGCGCTCGGTAACTATCGCCTCGACGGCTGCGAGCTCTATGTGACGCTCGAACCCTGCGCCATGTGCGCCGGCGCGATGCTGCATGCGCGCCTGGCCCGCGTCGTGTTCGGCGCGGCCGATCCGAAGACCGGTGCCGCGGGATCGGTACTCGACCTGTTCGCGCAGAGCCAACTCAACCATCGCACGCACGTGCAGGGCGGCGTGCTTGCAGCGGAATGCGGCGATCTGCTGCAGGATTTCTTCAAGGGCCGCCGCAGCGCGGCGCGCGAAGCGGCCGAACCCCTGCGCGACGATGCCTTGCGCACGCCGGTCGAACGCTTCGGCGCGCTCGCCGGCTACAGCTTCGCGCCGAACTACGTGAGCGATCTGCCGAGTCTGCAGGGCTGGCGCATGCACTACCTGGACGAAGGGCCGAGTGGCGCCGCTTGCACCTGCCTCTGCCTGCACGGACCGGGCGAATGGAGCTACTTCTTCCGCCATCTCGCGGCCTTGCAGACGCTGCGCGTGCTGGCGCCCGACCTGATCGGCTTCGGCCAAAGCGACAAGCCCAAACGGGAGGCCGTGCACCAATGGACCTGGCATCGCGACGTGCTGCTCGAATGGCTGGAGCGCCTGCAGCCGGGCCCGCTGGTCCTGGTGCACAGCGCCGGCGCTTCCGAACTCGCGTCGCTGCTGCGCGCTGCCATGCCCGCGCGCTTTCCCTTGGCGCTGCTGGCGCCCGACGCCGGCGAGCCCGTGGCCGACGCATGGCGCGCGCCCTTTCCCGACCGCGGATACGAAGCCGCATTGCGTGTCCTGGGCCCGACTCCGCGGGGCGTCTCGGGCCCTGACGCAGCACAGGCGTCCCGGCTGGCACAGGGGGCAATGGGATACTTCGCCCCGTGAAAAAGAAACACATCTACATCTACTCGCCCTCCAGCGCGGTTCGCAACAAGGCCGCATTCCGGCGCGGCGTGAAGCGCCTGCAGGCGCTGGGCCATGAAGTCGAACTGGACGAAGCCGCGCTCGACAGCCATCAGCGCTTTGCCGGCGACGATGCCACCCGCCTGGCCGCCATCGCGCGCGCCGCGGGCAGCCGCGCCGACGTGGCGCTGATCTCGCGCGGCGGCTATGGGCTCACGCGCATCCTCGATGCCATCCCCTACAAGGCCGTGACCCGCGCGATCGAGCGCGGCACCGAGTTCGTGGGACTCAGCGATTTCACGGCCCTGCAGAACGCGCTTCTCGTGAAAACCGGCGCCGTGAGCTGGGCCGGCCCCGCGCTCGGCGAGGACTTCGGCGCCGAGGATGGCGCCGACGACATCATGGAAGCCTGCTTCGACGATCTGCTGAGCGGGCGGGGCGAGGGCACAGGCTGGCGCATGCCGGCGCGCGATGCCGCGGCGATGCCGGGCTTTCGCGGCATTCACGATGCGGTGCTGTGGGGCGGCAATCTCTGCGTGCTCACCAGCCTGCTGGGCACGCCGTACTTTCCCCAGATCGACAAGGGCGTGCTTTTCTTCGAAGACGTGAACGAGCATCCCTACCGCGTCGAACGCATGCTCGACCAGTTGCGCCACGCGGGCGTGCTGGGCCGTCAGAAGGCGGTGATCTTCGGGCAGTTCACCGGCGCCAAGAAAGTGCCGCACGATCGCGGCTTCAGCATGCAGACCGTCGTTTCACGGCTGCGCGAACTGATCAAGGTGCCGGTGCTGGCGGGCCTGCCCTTCGGTCATGTGCCGACGAAGGTGCTGTTGCCCGTGGGGGCCAAGGTGGAACTGGCGGCAGACGCACGCGACGTCTTCATGGTGTGGGGACACCGGCACGCGCATTGAAAAAAGAAAAAGGCTGCTATGCAACAGCCCTTCAGGTGGTGATGCGGTGGTGCGGTCTGGGCCCCATCGCGCCGGGCAGGCCGCCCTTGAACAGGCGGTTGATCTGTCTCATCTGGCGGCGGGCGGCGACCTCGCCATCGATCGCGCTCAGCGCGGTCAGCACGTCCTGGCGCAGGTACCAGAGCGCCTCGAGATCGCCGGCAAAGCGAACGCGCTGGGCAACCCGCTGAACGGAATGGCCGCCGTGGACTTGCAGCAGCGACAGCATCGCAGTACGGATCTGGCCCATCTGACGGTCAGCCGAGCGGCGCAAGCCGAGGCTCGGGAGCGACAGAAAGCGGAAGAAAGTGCTGAGTGACACCATGAAAGACGAAGGCGTTTTGCCGGAGGCCTTGAGGGTTGCTACGTTAAAGCCGCGCAGGACGCCACACAAGTGTGGAAACATCATTTCATGTTCAAAAACAACATACTTCACGAATCAGTTCATGCACTGGTCGAAGAATTGATACCTAAGTTCTACCTGACGAGTGAAATGAGCGACAAGCGCTGTATCGAAATGAAAAAGCAACAGGCGCAGCGGCTTCCCGGTCGATTTGACACGCTGAAAGGGCGTTTTTCTGATGCTTTGCCATAATCCCTCGGCGAGAGCTACCAAAAATTGCACACAATGAGCGCCCACCCCACTGTCGTTTTTGCTGACCTGACGGGGAGCACCCGGGTCTTCGAGGCCATGGGGAATGCACGTGCAACCGACACTGTCACAAGACTGATTCAGTGGATCGGGGGTGTTTGCGAGGCGCACGGCGGCCGCGTCGTGAAATCGCTGGGCGATGGCATCTTTGCGATATTCGCCAATGGTGCGACCGCCACCCGGGCCGTGCTGGAACTCCAGCGCAACCACCAGAAGCGGCTTCAGACCTGGCCCGCACCGCTCAGGATGGAGCTTCAGATCGGCGTGGCGAGCGGCGAGGTGGTCGAAGTCGACGGCGACTGCTATGGCGACGCGGTCAACCTGGCTTCGCGGCTCAGCGATCTGGCCGGCCCGAGCCAGATCTGGGCCACGGAATCGGTCATCGACGAATTGGTGGGCGGCGAGGTACGCCACCGCAGCCTCGGCCCGATCAACATCCGCGGCAAGAACGAGATGCCGATCGTCCACCGTATCGATTGGCAGGACGAGGTCTCGGAGTTCCTCACGATGCCGGCCTCCCTGGCGCCGCCGGCGCGAGGCGCCGATTCGTCCTTCGGGCAGATCGAACTCGCATGGCTGGACGTGCGCTCGATGTTTCGCGCCGCGGAGCTGCCTATCCATCTGGGGCGCGTCGACGAAGCCCAGTTCGTGGTCAACGATCCGCGCGTGTCGCGGCTGCACGCGCGCATCGAAGCGCGGCAGGGCAGTTGCGTGCTGGTCGACGTCAGCACCTACGGCACCTGGGTCCGCTTTCACGGCACGGCCGGCGCCAGCGGCGAGATCGCGCTGCGGCGCGACGAATGCGTGCTGCACGGCAGCGGCGAAATCGGGCTCGGTGCACCCTTGAGCGACTTCAGCGCACCGACCATCTCGTTCAACACCACCGGCGGCAACGTGTTGCTGGCGCGCCGCGACCTGCGGTAGGGCCTGCTAACAGGCCCTAAACCCCTGCCGGCATCGCGCCGCGCGCGAATCTTCTTGGCATTGCCGGCGAGTGCGTCCACCATGGCGCCTCTTTCTCCGCCGCACCATGCTGCCGCCCTTCGATCCCTGGCTCACGAGCTTTGTCGCCGCCGACGTGGCCGTGGCCTCGCATGCGAGCGCAGAGGCGCTGGCCGGCCGGCGGGCGCGGCGTCTGGCCGATCTGCTGAGGTCCGCAGCGCGCGGATCGGCGCTGTACCGCAAGCTGCTCGCGGGCCGCGATCCGGCGCGCCTGCGCCTCGAAGAGCTGCCGATTGCGCAGAAGGCCGAATTGATGCGCCGGTTCGATGACTGGGTCACCGATCCCGCGCTGCGGCTCGATGCGCTGCGCCGCTTCGCCTCCGACCGCTCTCGCATCGCGGACCCTTTCCTCGGCCGCTACGTGGTGTGGGAGAGCTCGGGCAGCAGCGGCGAGCCGGCCATCTTCGTGCAGGATGCCCGGGCGATGGCGGTGTACGACGCGCTCGAATTTTGGCGGCGGCCGGTGCTGCGGCCGCTTCAGCGGATGATGGACCCGTGGTCCGTCGGCGAAGGCATCGCCTTCGTCGGTGCGACCTGCGGCCACTTCGCCAGCACGGTGTCGATCGAGCGGCTGCGGCGGCTGAATCCTGCGCTGGCCGGCAGCCTCCGCAGCATCTCGTTCCTGCAGCCCGCCGGCAAGCTGGTGGCAGAACTGAATGCATTGGCACCCGCTGTCATCGCCACCTATCCGAGCGTGGCCGTGCTGCTGGCGGAGGAGCGCCTTGCCGGCCGGCTCGAGACGGCGCCGCGCGAGCTGTGGACCGGCGGCGAAGACCTCTCGACGGCGACGCGCGATTTCCTGCAACAGGCCCTGGGCTGCCGGGTGGTCGATAGCTACGGCGCCTCGGAGTTCCTGACGCTCGCCGCCGAATGCCGTTGCGGCAGCCTGCATCTGAACTGCGACTGGGCGATCCTCGAATCGGTCGACGAAGGTGGCCGCCAGGTGCCCGCCGGTGAGGCCGGCGCGACCACCTTGCTGACCAACCTCGCGAACCATGTGCAGCCGCTGATCCGCTACGACCTGGGCGACCGCGTCACGCAGCGCGCTTCGGCTTGCGCCTGCGGCTCCCATCATCCGGTGATCGAGGTTCAGGGCCGCAACGACGACACGCTGCGGCTTGGCCGCCCCGGTGCGCGGATGGTGCGCATCCTGCCGCTGGCCGTGAGCACGGTGCTGGAAGACGATGCGGGCCTGTTCGACTTCCAGCTCGAGCAGCAGGGGCCTTGCGACCTGCTGCTGCGCACGGGCTTGCACGGCAAGGCGGCGGACACGAGCTTGCGGCGGGCCCGGGCGGCGCTCTCCGCCTTTCTGGTGCGGCAAGGCGCGGCCGGCGTGCACATCCACTGCCGAAGCGGCGAGACGGGACGCCGCGGCCGCAGCGGCAAGGTGCAGCGGGTGGTCGGCGCGCATGCTTGAAGCACGGGGCGGCATCCACTAGGCTTGGTCCACGCACAACATGGAGACCGGCATGACCCTCACGAGCCCATTTCCCATCCCTTACGGCAACATTCAGCCGGTCCTCGACTGGCAGGCCGCATTCATCGAGGGCCTGCTACAGGCTCAGAACTTCCAGCTCCAGATGCTGGCCGCATGGCAGTGGCCGTTCGCCAGCGTCAACCAGGAACTGTGGGATCAATGGGCGGCCCGTTTCGGAGGCGGGGTGCCGTTGGACGGGTAGGGCGCCGCAAGGCACGCTGGTTTCGCCATGGAACAAGGGTTTATACCTAGATTCGGACCCTCAAGTTTCAGCGCTGGGCTGCCGATATGCCTAACAACCTGGCCCAGCATCGGCGGCCGTCACGGGGAAAGCACATGCGCAATTGGAAGATCAGTACCCGACTGGGTATGGGGTTCGGGATCGTGTTGCTGTTGATGGCGACAGGGGTCGCGATCGGCATCGCGTGCCTCCAGGACATCACTGGCAGCGGCACCATCACCCCGGAACTCGCGCGGCGTATCGATTCGACGCAGAACCTCATGCTGGGCCTCGGGCTCGTTGCCCTGCTGGCGGGCGTCGGCTGCACCCTCTGGCTCGCGCGCAGCATCATGCAGCCGCTGGGCGAAGCGATCTTCATCGCGGAGACCGTGGCTTCGGGCGACCTCAGCAAGGAATTCGAAACCGAGCGCGGCGGCGATTTCGGACGCCTCTTGCGCGGCATGGGCGAAATGGAGGACACCCTGACCGACGTGGTGACCCGCATCAAGGCGTCGACCGAATCGATCGTGGTGGCATCCAGGCAAATCGCTGCCGGCAATCAGGATCTGTCTTCGCGCACCGAGGAGCAGGCCAGCTCGCTGGAGCAGACCGCGGCGTCGATGGAGGAACTGACCTCCACCGTCAAGCAGAACGCCGACAACGCGCGTCAAGCGAATCAGCTGGCGCTCTCTGCCTCCGAAGTGGCGGTCAAGGGCGGCGACGTGGTCAGCCAGGTGGTCCACACCATGGCCTCGATCAATGCGTCCTCCAAGAAGATCGTCGACATCATCGGCGTGATCGACGGCATTGCCTTCCAGACCAACATCCTCGCGTTGAACGCAGCGGTGGAAGCCGCGCGAGCCGGCGAGCAGGGCCGAGGCTTCGCAGTCGTGGCTGCCGAAGTGCGCAACCTCGCGCAGCGCTCGGCCGCCGCCGCCAAGGAAATCAAGGGCCTGATCGACGATTCGGTGGGCAAGGTCGATGCCGGCAGCCAACTGGTCGGCGAAGCCGGCAGGACCATGGAAGAGATCGTGGGCAGCGTGAAGCGGGTGACGGACATCATCGGCGAGATCACGGCAGCGAGCCACGAGCAGACGCAGGGCATCGAGCAGATCAACCAGGCGATCACGCAGATGGACCAGGTGACGCAGCAGAACGCGGCGCTGGTGGAAGAGGCGGCGGCTGCGGCGCAATCGATGCAGGAGCAGGCGGGGAACCTCTCGCAGGTCGTCGGCACCTTCAAGCTCGACGACGACGAACAGCCCGTCGTGGCCCAGCCCAAGCCGATGCCGGTGCAAACGCGGCCTGTCGTCCAGCCGGTGCGGCCGGCACAGCCACCGGCGCGGCGGGCCATTGCCGCGCCGCAGCGCAAGCAACTGGCCGCCACGAGCACGCCAGCCGGCAGCGGCGACTGGGAGACCTTCTGACCCGCAGCTGCCAGCCGATGCCCTTGATCGCGCTTACAGCTTGTGCGTGGACAGCAAGATGCTCGTCTCCGTGTTCGAGATGCCCTGAATCGAGCGGATGGCATTGAGCACCTTGTCGAACGCCTCCAGGGTGTCGGCACGCAACTCGGCCATCAGGTCCCAGCGGCCATTCGTCGTGTGCAAGGCAACGACATTCGGATGCCCGCGCAGCTTCTTGAGCACATCGGGCCCGTGGTGGCCCTCGACCTCGATGCTCGTGATCGCCCGGATGCGATGGGCCTCCGCCTCCGGCCGCAAGCGCACCGTGTAGCCGACGACGGTTCCGTCGCTCTCCAGCTTGGCGATCCTGTTCTGCACCGTGGCCCGGGCGACGCGCAGCTTCTTTGCCAGCGCAACCACGGACATGCGCGCGTTGTCGCGCAGCAGCGCGATGAGTTGGCGGTCGGTGTCGTCCATTGTCAGATCTTCAAAGTGCCATTCCTACTTAGCAAAATGTAATCCTCCAGGAGGAATTTGCCAAGTTGGATGGTTCATTCTGGCACCCCGCGACGGAACAATTGCGGCATGGCTGCGCGCAGCAATCGCAATTTCCAGGAGCCCTTCATGACCCGCTTCGTAGACGTCCCCACCATGTCCCGCCTCGTTCAGGACATTGGTGTGCCCCGCTTCATCGGCGAGCTCGCCGATGCCATCCAGCAGGACTTCGTGCGCTGGCCCGAGTTCGACAAGTCCGCCCGCGTCGCCAATCACTCGGAGATCGGCGTCATCGAACTGATGCCGGTGTCCAACGCCAAGCGCTACGCTTTCAAGTACGTCAACGGCCATCCGAGCAACACCACGCGTGGCCTGTACACGGTCATGGCCTTCGGCGTGCTGGCCGAGGTCGAGACCGGCTACCCGGTGCTCTTGTCGGAACTGACCGTCGCCACCGCGCTGCGCACCTGCGCGACCTCGCTCGTGGCGGCGCGCGCATTGGCACGGCCCGATGCGCGCCGCATGGCGCTGATCGGCAACGGCGCGCAAAGCGAGTTCCAGGCGCTCGCCTTCCACAGCCATCTGGGCATCGAGGAGATCGCCGTCTACGACGTCGACGCCCGCGCGACGGACAAGCTGGTCCGCAATCTGTCGGCGTACCCGTCTCTGAAGATCATTCGCGCCGGTTCCACCGCCGAGGCGGTCCGCGGCGCCGACATCGTGACGACCGTCACCGCCGACAAGGCTTACGCCACGATCCTCACGCCCGGAATGATCGAGCCGGGCATGCACATCAACGCCATCGGCGGCGACTGCCCGGGCAAGACCGAACTGCACGCCGACGTTCTGCGAAATGCTCAGGTGTTCGTCGAATACGAGCCGCAGACGCGCATCGAGGGCGACATCCAGCAGTTGCCGCAGGACTTCCCGGTCGTCGACCTGTGGCGCGTGCTCGCCGGCACCGAAACGGGCCGCCAGCGCGCTGACCAGGTCACGGTGTTCGACTCCGTGGGCTTCGCGTTGGAGGATTACTCGACCTTGCGCTACGTGCACGCGCAGACCGAGAAGCGCAATCTCGGCATGAGCGTCGAGCTGGTGCCCTGGGCCGAGGATCCGAAGGACCTGTTCCGCCATACGCGCAGCGGCGCCTCGCATGCCGTCATGCGCCGCGTCGCATGAACGGGCTCATCGCCATGCCTTCCATCCAGGCGCCTGCCGCCGTGGTCATGGTCCGCCCGCACCGGTTCACGCCGAACCCGGAAACCGCCGCCGACAACGCGTTCCAGAGCCTGGCCGCGAAGGAGGCCGCGCAGGCCGTGGCCGGCGCAGCGCATCGCGAGGTCACGGCCGCCGTGGAGCGCCTCGAAGCCGAAGGCGTGCGCGTGCACCTGTTCGAAGACCAGGGAGACCGCGACACGCCGGATTCGGTCTTTCCCAACAACTGGTTCTCCACGCATCCGGGCGGGCACGTCGCCATCTATCCGATGCACGCGCCGAGCCGCCGCCGCGAACGCCGTGCCGACGTGATCGAGATGCTCAAGTCCAGGTACCGCGTGCAGGACGTGATCGATTATTCCGGTCTGGAGCAGGATGGCCTGTTCCTCGAAGGCACCGGCGCGATGGTGTTCGATCACCTTGCGCGCGTGGCCTACACGGCGCGCTCGAACCGTGCCGATCCGGTGGCGCTGGAGCGCTTCAGCACCCATTTCAACTTCGAGCCGATGCTGTTCGACACGGCGGATGAGGCCGGCCGCCCGATCTATCACACCAATGTGCTGATGTGCGTGGCGACGGAGTTTGCGATGGTGGGTTTCGACATGGTTCCCGACCAGCGAAGGGCCGCCGAACTGCGCGCCCGGCTGCAGGAGTCGGGGCGCGAGGTCATTGCGCTGAGCGCCCGGCAGATCGCCGACTTCGCCGGCAACGCGATCGAACTGTCGGGCCGCGACGGCCGGATCCTGGCGCTGTCGCAGCGGGCCCTCGAGAGCCTCACCGCTCAGCAGAAGACGACCATCCAGCGCTCGGCCCGGCTCGTTCCCCTGTCGGTGCCGACGATCGAAATGGCGGGCGGCTCGGTGCGCTGCATGATCGCCGGCATCCACCTGTCTCTGAGGGGCGCGTGATCGCTCTATCTGCCCACGATCGTCAGTTCACGGTCGTTGGCAGTGACGTCGAAGAGCGACAGCAGTTCCCGGCCGAGGAGGGCGTCCGTCGATTTGCGGCCCAGCGAGCCCACGACCACGGTGGCCTGCGGCACGCTGAAGGGCCCGAAGGTCATGGGCACACGCTCGATGCGACGCGCATCCATGACGGCCCCGGCGGTCTGCATGTGCGCGGGGGAACCTCCGATCAGGTTCGCCCGTGCGGCGAAGTCTTCGGTCACGGCGACGCCGGCATTGACCGTGGCAGCCTTGTCAATCACGAAGCGCACGGGGAAGCCGTTGACGGAGCCATGAATCCAGAAGCGGCCGTCCTGGCCGACGGGAACGGTGATCTGCCGGGATCCGTCGACTGCAATGTTTGTCGTCTTTCCCTTGGGCTGATCTGCGCTGTCGACCAGTACGCAGGCATCGGACCGAGGCTGCGCCGGCCGCGCGCTGGGCGGCACGTTCGTGTAGGTCTTGCCGCATTTGAAGATGGATTCCGCCGCGACAACCGGGTGCATGCTCATGACGCCGAGGGCAATCGCCGCTTGTGCTGCGAGATATCGCAGCGCCTGTTTGCGTTTCGAGTGCTTCGACATGGCGTGACCTCGCTCTGATCAACAGTCTCAGACAATGCTTCATCCGGTACCGGCGCAGCGTCATCCAAATTCCACGTCGGCTGAACGGTTCGTTGGAGGCGATCGACGGTCTTATGAACGGATCACCCGCGCACCGACGGCGCGGGCATGCCTGGCGCTGATCAGGCCTTGATGAAGGCGAGCAGGTCGCTGTTGAGACGATCCTTGTGCGTGTCGGTGAGACCATGCGGGGCGCCCGGATAGACGATCAGCTTCGCGCCCTTGACCAGCTTGGCCGATGCGCGGCCGGACGCGTCGATCGGCACGATCTGGTCGTCGTCACCGTGAACGATGAGCGTCGGCACGTCGAACTTCTTCAGGTCTCGGGTGAAGTCGGTTTCCGAGAACGCCTTGATGGAGTCGTAGGTGTTCTTGTGGCCGCCCATCATCCCCTGCATCCAGAATGAATCAATGAGTCCCTGCGAAGGCTTGGCGCCCGGCCGGTTGAAGCCGAAGAACGGGCCCGAGGCGATGTCCTTGTAGAGCTGCGAGCGATTCGCGATCGAGCCGGCGCGGATGCCGTCGAACACCTCGATCGGCAGGCCGCCGGGGTTGGCCGGCGTCTTCAGCATGAGCGGGGGAACCGCACCCACGAGCACCGCCTTGGCCACACGTTTCGTGCCGTGACGGCCGATGTAGCGCGTCACTTCGCCGCCGCCGGTCGAAAAGCCGACCAGCACTGCGTTCTTCAAGTCCAGCTTCTCGATGAGGGTGGCCAGGTCGTCGGCATAGGTGTCCATGTCATTGCCGTTCCAGGGCTGGCTGGAACGGCCATGGCCGCGGCGGTCATGCGCGATGACCCGCAAGCCCTGCGAGGCCAGGAAAAGCATCTGCGATTCCCAGCTGTCGGAGTTGAGCGGCCAGCCATGGCTGAAGACAACGGGTTGGCCCGAGCCCCAGTCCTTGTAGTAGATCTGCGTACCGTCCTTGGTGGTGATGTAGCTGCCGGCCGGCTTGGCTTGAGTGCTGGCCGGAACTTTGCTGCCACGAGGCTGTGCGGTTTCCGGCTTGTCGGCGGCTGCCAGCGCTGTGCTCGCGGCCAGGCTGATGATGGACAAGGCGACGATTTTGGAAAGAGTCTTCATAGCAGGCTTCGTTGGAGGTTGGTTTCAAGGTTTCGCGTCTTGAGGTGCATGTCGGTGCGCGACGCCGCCATGTAAAACGTGTGCAAGTAAATCGTGTGCTATGTATATGCCGGAAAAGAGGGCACAGTGTTGTGCCCGTCACGATGTGCTCAGGAGGCGTTCTTGAACAAGTTCGTCCGTATCTCCAGCAGTCGCTCGCGCATCGAGCGCAACTCATCCGCCGAACACCGTGCGGCGGAAGCGACACACGCGGGAACCGCTTTCGCTCGAGCCCGCAGAGCGCGCCCCTTGCTCGTCAGCGACACGACGACTTGCCTTTCATCCGATGTCGAGCGACGCCGATCGATGAGCTCCGCCGACTCGAGACGCTTGAGCAACGGCGTCAGCGTGGGCGACTCCAGAAACAGTTGCTCCCCGATCTCGGACACCGTCAATCGATCGCGCTCCCACAACACCAGCATGACCAGATACTGTGGGTATGTCAGGCCGAGGTCCTTCAACAATCCACGATAGACCTTGTTGAAGCCCAGCATGGTCGAGTAGAGCGCAAAGCAAAGCTGTTGCTCCAGGGCCAGGGAATACGCCTCGGAGGGGGCTGCGACGGGTGATTTGCTTGCCATGGGCGAATTATAAATAGCACACGATCTAATAGCAAGCTTTTAGTCGTGCTGCCGAGAGAAGTCGTCCTATCGATTGAAGGTGGCTTACGTACCTTCCCTATGGTCGAACGAGGAGTCCGATCGCAAGAATGTCTCGTCCAGTTCGCCAAGCCGGCAGTCCAGAAGCGCCGGCTCGACTTCACGCTCAAGCACTTCGAACATCCCTTCGACAAAGTCCACCAGGCGATCGGAGGCCGAAATCGCATCATCAACATTGCCAGTGGCGACTGCATCAAGGACGGCAATGTGCGCGTCCACCGTGTCCTGCAAGTTGGCACCCCGCTCCGCATGCGTGTGATAGATCCAGCCGATGCGACGGAAGATGGTGTGCAGCGGCCGCAGCGTGCTTTCGACGAAAGGTTCGCCGGCGGCCGCGAGAAAGAGCTGGTCGATGCGCCGATCCACCACGTTGAACTGCTCGAGCGTCATGGCGTCCCTGTGTTCGGCCAACTGGCGCTTGAGATGCAGCATCTGGTTGCGCTGTGAAGAACCGGATCGCTCGGTGGCCAACCGGATCACGAAACGCTCCATGTCGCGCCGCAAGCGCAGCAGGACGCGATCGCGCGTAAGGTCGACCGGCACGATCTGCAAGCCATGTCGTGGCGTCACGTGCACCAGCGTATCGGCGGCCAGCCGATTGACGGCCTGAAGAACCGGCGTACGACCGAAGCCGACCATCCCCTGCAGATCGTGCGTCGCCAGGAACAGTCCCGGCCTCAGTTCGCAGCAGACCAGCAGTTCTTCGATGCGCGCATAGGCCAGGTCGGAGAGGCTCACCGAACTTCGCCGGCGAGACGGGTCCTGGACCGAAGCACTCTTTGCGGCCAGACGCGGTCGCGGACGGGTGGTTGAAGGCATGCGGCTCGTGGTCTGAAGGGGGTCCGTGCCCATCGCACGTTCCATGGTAAGCATAGCCTGATATTCAAGATTTTCTGCGGCGATAGCGTCGTTTTCTCCAATGAACGACTGCCGAAGGCTGGGATGGGTGTGAATAGGGTAAACACGAAGAACTTTGGTGAAATATCACAGTATTCTTTAAGTCATGGCAACCCTGATCTCAGACGTCAAAGTCATCCTCACGGCCCCGGAGGGGATCAACCTCCTCGTCGTCAAGGTGGAAACCAACCAGGCCGGGCTGTACGGCCTCGGCTGCGCGACCTTCTCCTATCGGCATCTGGCCGTGCAATGCCTGGTCGAGGAATACCTCCGGCCCTTGTTGATCGGGCGGGACGTGAGCGCGATCGAGGAGCTGTGGCAGCTGATGCACCAGAACGCGTACTGGCGCAACGGACCGATCGAGAACAACGCCATCTCGGGCGTCGACA
Organism: Variovorax sp. LjRoot175; assembly: GCF_964253805.1. NCBI lineage: Bacteria > Pseudomonadati > Pseudomonadota > Betaproteobacteria > Burkholderiales > Comamonadaceae > Variovorax > Variovorax sp. LjRoot175. Next base: position 2,734,646 of record NZ_CAXURY020000001.1, read on the forward strand.
TGGCGCTATGGGACATCAAGGGGAAGATGGCCGGCATGCCCCTCTACCAGCTGTTCGGGGGCAAGTGTCGGGAGGGTGTGCCGATCTATCGGCATGCGGACGGCCGGGACCTGGCCGAACTCTGCGACAACATCCAGAAGTACCGGGAGCAGGGCATCACCCACATCCGCTGCCAGAGCGGTGGCTACGGCGGCGGCGCCTTCGGACCGGCCCCCGCGACGGCGCCGAGGGGTGCTGCGCATGGCATCTACCTGGACAGCAGGACGTACATGCGCGACACGATCAAGCTGTTCGAAGGCATCCGAGCGAAGGTGGGCTTCGACGTCTCGCTCTGCCACGACGTGCACGAGCGGCTGAAGCCGATCGAGGCAATCCAGTTCGCCTGCGAGATGGAGCGGTTCGATCTGTTCTTTCTCGAGGATGCGATTGCGCTCGAAGAGGGCAAGTGGCTGCGCCAGCTGCGCGACAAGACCCGCATCCCGCTGGCGCAGGGCGAGCTGTTCAACAACCCGTCTGAATGGAAGACGCTGATCACCGACCAGCTGATCGATTACATCCGCGTCCACCTGAGCCAGATCGGCGGCATCACGCCCGGCAGGAAGCTCCAGCTCTTTGCCGAACAGTTCGGCGTGCGAACGGCATGGCACGGCCCGGGCGACATGTCACCGCTCGGCCACGCGGCCAACATCCACATCAACCTGGCGGCGCGCAATTTCGGCGTGCAGGAATGGTCGGGCACGGAGCCGCCCAACTTCGTCATCCAGGAACTCAAGGGGCCGCGCGATGCGCTGCTCGACGTCTTTCCGGGCCTGCCGGCGTTCGAGAACGGCTACGTCTACGCAAACGACAAGCCGGGCCTCGGCGTCGACATCGACGAAGAGGAAGCCCGCAAATACCCGTGCGAGAACGTCGTGACCACATGGACGCAAACGCGTCTGGCCGACGGAACGCTTCAAACGCCCTAGGAACAGAGACCATGTCCATTCAACTCTTCGATCTCACGGGCCGCACCGCGCTCGTCACGGGTTCCTCGCGCGGCCTGGGCTTCGCCATCGCCGAGGGCCTTGCCGCCGCCGGCGCACGGATCGTGCTCAACGGCGTCGATGCGGCACGGCTGGCCGATTCGGCCGCAGCGCTGCGCGGCAAGGGCTATGCGGTCGAGGCGTATGCCTTCGACGTCTGCGACGAGGGCGCAGTGGTCGGCGCGTTCGACCAGCTGGACGCGGCCGGCATCGAGATCGACATCCTCGTGAACAACGCCGGCGTGCAGTTCCGCAAGCCCATGGTCGAGCTCGCGACGGAAGACTGGCGCCGCGTGATCGAGACCAATCTGACCAGCGCCTTCGTTGTCGGCCGCGAGGCGGCCCGCCGCATGATCCCGCGCGGCCGCGGCAAAGTCATCAACATCGGCTCGCTCACCAGCGAACTGGCGCGCGCAACCGTCGCGCCCTACACCGTGGCCAAGGGCGGCATCAAGATGCTGACGCGCGCCATGACTGCCGAATGGGCCGGCCACAACATCCAGGCGAACGCCATCGGGCCCGGCTACATGCTGACGGACATGAACCAGGCCTTGATCGACAACCCGAGCTTCGATGCCTGGGTCAAGGGCCGCACGCCGGCCGGTCGCTGGGGCCGCCCCGACGAACTGGTGGGCGTGGCCGTGTTCCTGGCGTCCAGCGCTTCCAACTACGTCAGCGGCCAGATCATCTACGTCGATGGCGGCATGGTTTCCGTTCTCTAAGCGTTCTCTAACTACACATTCCATTAGGAGACAGTCGATGAAACGAAGCATTCGCGCGGTCGTTGTTGGATTGACCGTTGCCTGCGCCTGCGTCGGCGCCGCGGGCTTGGCCTTCGCGCGGGACATCAAGGAGCGCAACATCAAGTTCGCTTTTGCCAACACGGCGGACTCGGCGCACGGGATCGGCGCCAAGCGCTTTGCCGAGATGGTCGCGAGCAAGAGCGGCGGCAAACTGAACGTGAAGCTCTACGGCAGCGGCACGCTCGGTGGTGAAGCCGTGGTGGCATCGGCGATGCAGGGCGGCACCATCGAGATGTCGATGATGGGGCCCGGCCTTCTGACCGGCATGGACAAGGAGTTCGGCGTCTTCGACACGCCCTTCCTGTTCGACAGCTTCAAGGAGGTCGACGCCGCGCTGGACGGCCCGGTCGGCAAGAAGCTGCTCGACAAGCTGCCTGCCAAAGGGCTGGTCGGCCTGTCCTACTGGGATCATGGCTTTCGCATCCTGACCAACAGCAAGCGGCCGATCGCGAAGCTCGAGGACATCCAGGGACTGAAGATCCGCGTGCAGCAGATTCCGGTGTTCATCGAGTCTTTCAATGCGATGGGCGCCAACGCCGTGCCGATGCCTTTCCCCGAACTGTATTCGGCCCTCGAGCAGAAGGCCGTCGACGGCCAGGAGAACCCGTTCATCTCCGTCGAGGTGACCAAGTTCTACGAGGTCCAGAAGTACGCCTCCACCACGCGCCATGCGTACTCGCCGCTGCTCGTGCTGATGAGCAAGAAGTTCTGGGACCAGTTGTCGGCCGATGAGCGCAAGGTGCTGACGGACGCGGCGAACGAGGTGAAGAGCTACGAGCGCCAGGTGTCGCGCGAGCTGGATGCCAAGGCGCTCGACACGCTCAAGAGCCGGGGCATGGTGATCACCGAAGTCTCGGCGCAGGAACGTGCACGGATGCGCGACAAGCTCAAGCCGGTGATCGACAAGCATCGTCAGACGACAGGCGAACTGGGCAAGGAAATGACGGCCGAGGTGGAACGCATTCGTTCCGGAAAGTGAAGACCATGAACACCCGAAACATTCTTGGCGCCATCGCCGCGATCGCCGCGATCGCGGCGACGCTGTGGTCCCCTGTCGCGCCGGCCGCGGACTATCCGAGCCGGCCTATCGAGATCGTCGTGCCCTCGTCGGCGGGTGGCGGCACGGACGTGATGGCCCGGCTCTTCGCCGAAGCTGCCAAGAAGAGCGTGCCGCAACCCTTCGTCGTCACCAACAAGCCAGGTGCTGGTGGTGGCATCGGCATGACGGAAGTGCAGCGCGCACCAGCCGACGGCTACAAGATCGGCGTGCTGATCTCCGAGCTGGCGATCATTCCGCACCTCGGGATGACCAAGGTCACGACCGCCGACTTCATCGCCGTTGCGCGGCTCAATGGCGATCCGGGCCTGATCGCCGTGCGCGCCGACTCGCCATGGCAGTCGATCGACGACCTGTTGGCCGTCGCGAGAAAGCAGGACGGCGCCGTGTCGATGGGCAACGCCGGCACCGGCACCATCTGGCACCTCGCGGCCGCCGCCGTCGAACAGAAGACGCGCGTGCGCTTCAACCACGTGCCCTACCAGGGCGCCGCACCGAGCGTGCTCGCGCTGGCGGGCGGCCATGTGGATGCGATCGTCGTGAGCCCGGCGGAGATCGGTTCGCACGTGGCGGCCGGCAAGGTCCGCGTCCTGGTGTCCATGGCCGAAGGCCGGCTCGCGGCCCCCTACGACAAGGTCGCGACCTTCAAGGAGAAGGGTGTGGACCTGGTGCTGGGCACCTGGCGTGGCCTGGGCGTGCCCGCGGGCACGCCGCCCGAGGTGGTGCGGTACCTGCGCGAGGCGGCGCGCAAGACCTCCGAGGACCCCGCGTTTCGCGAAGCCTTGACCAAGGCCAACCTGCAGCCGGCTTATATGGATGGCGAACAGTTCCAGGCCTTCATGAACAGCCAATCGACCTATTTCAAGTCGCTGCTGGCGACCGTCGAGATCAAGAAATAGGGCGTCGCATGGAAGCCCTTGTCATCCACGCCCCCGGCGATTTGCGCGTCGAAGAAGTCGCCACGCCCGAACTCGGCCTCGGCCAGCTGCAGGTGCGCGTGCGCTGCGGCGGCATCTGCGGCTCCGACCTGCATTACTACCAGCATGGCGGCTTCGGCACCATCCGCATCAAGGAGCCGATGGTGCTGGGCCACGAGGTGGCCGGCGTGATCGAAGCGGTTGGCGCCGGCGCAGGCAGCTTTGCGGCCGGCGAGCGCGTCGCCATCAGCCCGAGCCGGCCCTGCGGGCTGTGCCGCTACTGCCAGCAGGGCCTGCAGAACCATTGCCTGGACATGCGCTACTACGGCAGCGCGATGCGCACGCCGCACGTGCAGGGCGCCTTCCGCCAGCAGATCGTGGTCGAGCACTGGCAGGCGCATCGGCTGGCCGACAGCGTGAGCGACGGCGAAGGCTCGATGGCCGAGCCGCTGTCGGTCGCGCTGCATGCGGTGCGCCGCGCGGGCCCGCTGCTCGGCAAGAGCGTGCTGGTCACCGGCTGCGGGCCGATCGGCGCGCTGGCCATCATCGCGGCGCGGCGCGCCGGCGCCACCCACATCGTGGCCACCGACGTCGGTGCGCACACGCTGGGCAAGGCGTTGAAAGTCGGCGCGGACGAGGTGGTCAACGTGGCCGAGGAGTCCGATGGCCTGGCGCGCTTCACGGCCGACAAGGGGCATTTCGACGTGCTGTTCGAAGCCAGCGGCAACCAGCGCGCGCTGGTCGGCGCCTTCGATGCGCTGCGCCCGCGCGGCATCATCGTGCAGCTGGGGCTGGGCGGCGAGATGACGCTGCCGATCAACACCATCGTGGCCAAGGAGTTCGACCTGCGCGGGGCCTTCCGCTTCCACGAGGAGTTCGCGGTGGCGGTGGAACTGCTCAACAAGGGGCTGGTCGACGTGAAGCCGCTGATCTCGGCGACCTTGTCCTACCGCGACTCGGCGCGCGCCTTTGCGCTGGCGGCCGATCGCTCGCAGGCGATGAAGGTGCTGCTCAGTTTTGAGTGAAACCGGGCGCGCACGGCGCGTCATGAGGGGACGTCGATGAACCGACTGATCAATGGCTATTGCAAGCTGCTCGATGCGCTGGTCGCGCTGGCGCTCGCGATCATGGTGGTGCTGGTGTTCGGCAACGTGGTGTTGCGCTATGCGTTCAATACCGGCATCACCGTGTCGGAAGAGGTGTCGCGCTGGCTGTTCGTCTGGCTGGTGTTTCTCGGCGCCATCGTCGCGCTGAAGGAGCACGCGCACCTCGGCAGCGACATGCTCGTCACGCGTCTGCCGGTGGCCGGCAAGAAAGTCTGCCTGGTCCTGGGCCAGCTGCTGATGCTGTACGTCACCTGGCTGCTCTTCTCCGGCAGCCTGGCACAGGTCAAGATCAACTGGGAGGTCGAGGCGCCGGTGACGGGTGCCTCCATCGGCATCTTCTATCTTGCCGGCGTCGTGTTCGCGGTGTCGGCAGGTGTGCTGTTGCTGCGCGAGCTGTGGCGCACCTTGAGCGGGCAGTTGCGCGACGACGAACTGGTGATGGTCAAGGAGTCGGAGGAGGCCGCCGAATTCGAGGAACTCCAGGCGCAGCTGGCGCGACAGAACGCGGAGTCGGCGCCTGCCGCCAGCGAGCAGGCCAGGAGCAGGACATGACCGTCGCCATCTTCCTCGGCGCGCTGCTCGGCACCATGGCGCTGGGCATCCCGATCGCCTTCGCGCTCCTGGCCACAGGCGTGGCGCTGATGTGGCACCTGGACCTGTTCGATGCGCAGATCCTGGCGCAGAACGTGGTCAACGGCGCCGACAGCTTCCCGCTGCTGGCCGTACCTTTCTTCATGCTGGCCGGCGAGATCATGAACGTGGGCGGCCTGTCCAAGCGCATCATCGACGTCGCGCTGGCCCTCGTCGGCCACATCAGGGGCGGGCTGGGCTACGTGGCGATCCTCGCGGCCATCCTGCTGTCGGCCCTGTCGGGGTCGGCAGTGGCGGATGCGGCCGCGCTCACCGCGCTGCTTCTGCCGATGATGGTGGCCGCCGGCCACGACAAGGCGCGCTGCGGCGGACTCATCGCGGCCTCGGGCGTGATCGGGCCGGTGATCCCGCCGTCGATCGCCTTCGTGATCTTCGGCGTCGCAGCCAACGTGTCGATCTCCAAGCTGTTCCTGGCCGGCATCTTCCCCGGCATCCTGATCGGCGCTTCGCTCTGGCTGACCTGGATGTTCCTGGTGCGCAAGGAAAAGATCGTGCCGCCGCCGCGCAAATCGGCGCGCGAGATCTGGACGGCGCTGCGCCAGGCGACCTGGGCCCTGATGCTGCCGGTGATCATCCTGGTGGGGCTGCGCTTCGGCGTATTCACGCCGACCGAGGCGGCCGTGGTGGCGGCGGTCTACGCCTTCTTCGTCGCCACGGTGGTGTACCGCGAACTAAAGGTCGGCCAGCTGTACGCCGTGTTCGTGAGTGCCGCCAAGACCACGGCCGTCATCATGTTCCTGGTGGCGGCCGCGCTGGTGTCGGCGTGGCTGATCACGGTGGCCGATCTGCCGGGCAAGGTAATCGGGCTGCTCGAGCCCTTCATGGGCAACAAGACGATGCTGCTGATCGCGATCATGGTGGTGTGCATGATCGTCGGCACGGCGATGGACATGACGCCGACCATCCTGATCCTGACGCCGGTGCTGATGCCCGTGATCAAGCAGGCGAGCATCGACCCGGTCTACTTCGGTGTGCTCTTCATCATCAACAACTCGATCGGCCTGGTCACGCCGCCGGTCGGAACCGTGCTCAACGTGGTAGCCGGTGTCGGGCGCATGAAGATGGACGATGTGACCAGGGGCGTGCTGCCCTTCATGGCGGCCGAGTTCGCGATCCTGTTCCTGATGGTGCTGTTCCCGCAACTCGTCACCGTGCCGGCCAAGTGGTTCGGCGGCTGAAGTGGCTGCACGGCGCCATCCACGGGGAACAAGCGGACGTTGAACAACCTACTGAAACATCACAACTAGAGCAGACTGCATGCCAATCGCTGCGGCTCGAGCAGCGCTCAACGATTGGCTGCATGCGACATTTTTAACCCTGCAGTGCGTCCATCAGCACCTCCTGCACGATGCGGCCGCCTTCAGGTGTGGCCCAGCTGCCTGCCAATTCGGCAATCAACTGGTTGGTGCTGGTCAGTGTGACGCCGTTCTTCTCCATGCGACGCAGCGCCATGTCGTCGGCCAACTTGCTCGGCGAGCCACCGTCGTCCGCGACCACCTGCACGTCATAGCCTTGCGATACCAGGGTCAGCGCCGGATAGACCGTGCACACGTCATTGGTCACACCGGCGATGATGAACTTCCTGCGGCCGGTCGACTTCACCGCCGCAGCGAAGTGGGAGCACTCATCCACGCATGGTCGATTCCCAGGAAAGGGTCGATCAAGTCAACAGCGTCGGCATGTTCCGGCGCTTGGCGACCCTGGACTTGGGCGTGATACTGCTGCCTGAGGAGGTGGCCGCCGAGGATGTGGTGGCCGGTCGCTTGCGACGGGTTCTACCAGGGGGGCAGGCCAACCCGACGCCCGTCTACGCACTCACCGAGACCCGTTTGCTACCGGCGAAGACGCAGCGCTTTATCGAGTTCCTGCAGGAGCGTTTGGGGCAGCAAGCTCGCCCGACCTCGAAGCCGCGCCACCCGACGAGTGAATCTCAGCGCGCTTCAAAGCCCTCGCCCGGAGTAAGCGGCGCGTGGCGATACGTCGCCGGTGTGCGGCCGAGCTTGACGGGCGCGCCGATGCCGCGGTAGCCGCCGGCCATTTCCACCACCATGCCGCGGTGCGCTGTGTGTGGATGCGCCAGCGCCGCGTCGACCGGCAGCACCGGTGCGGCGGGCACGCCGGCGGCCATCAGCGTGTCGACCAGCGTGTTGCCGTCGAAGCCCTTCATCGCGCCTTCGAGCGTTGCCTTCAGCGCTTCGCGGTTCACGGAACGGGCACCTGCGGTGGCGTACAGCGGATCGTCCGCCAGCTCGGGCACGCCGATGCAGCGGCAGAAGGCCGCGAACTGTCCGTTGTTGCCGACCGCCACGAAGACCGGTTCGGTGCCGGTCGCCAGCGCGTCGTAGGGGTAGATGTTGGGGTGCGCATTGCCGGTGCGCTTCGGCGCCTTGCCGTCGACGAACCAGTTCGCCGCATGCGGGTGCAGCAGCGACAGGCCGCTGTCGTACAGCGCCGCCTCCACGAACTGCCCGCGTCCGCTGCGCTGGCGCTCCTGCAGCGCCAGCAGCACTCCGATCACCGCATTGAGGCCCGTCACCATGTCGACCACCGGCAGGCCTACGCGCAGCGGCCCGCCGTCAGCCTCGCCGTTGATGCTCATGATGCCCGTCATCGCCTGCACCGCGGCGTCGTAGCCGGGCAGGGCGCCGAGCGGGCCGTCGGAGCCGAAGCCCGACACGCGGCACCACACAAGCCGCGGGAAGCGCTGCGCCAGAGTCTCGTAGCCGATGCCCCAGCGCTCCATCGTGCCGGTCTTGAAGTTCTCGATCAGTACGTCAGCCTCGGCCACCAGCGCGAGCAGCGCCTCGCGCCCGTCGGCGCTGCCGAGGTCGAGGTGCATCGTGCGCTTGTTGCGGTTGAGCCCGTGGTAGTACGAAGCCACGCCGTCCTTGAAGGGCGGGCCCCAGGTGCGTGTGTCGTCGCCTTGTGGCGGCTCGACCTTGAGCACGTCGGCCCCGTGGTCGCCGAGGATCTGACCGCAGTAGGGGCCGCCGAGGATGCGGGAGATGTCCAGCACGCGGATGCCGGCCAGCGCGCCGGTGGAGGAAGGCGATGCGTTCATGGCGGTGTCAGTCGAGTTGCGCGCCGGACTGCTTCACCACGCCGGCCCACTTGCTCATCTGCGCCTGGATGAACTTGCCCAGTTGCTGCGGTGTGTGGGCGGGCGCCGGCTCCAGGCCCTGCGAGGCGAAGAGCTGTTTCACCTTGGGCGTGTCGAGCACCTCGACGAAGGCCTGGTTGAGCTTGGCGATGCGCTCGGGCGGTGTGCCGGCCGGTGCGACGATGCCGAAGAAGACGCTCACGTCGTAGCCGGGCACGCCCTGCTCGACGACGGTCGGCACCTCCGGCAGCGCCTGCGAACGCTCGGCCGTCGTGACGCCCAGCGCGCGCAGCTTGCCGGCCTTGACATAGGGCAGGGCGGTGAGCACGTCGGTGAAGCTCATGCTCACCTGGCCGCCCAGCAGGTCGTTCAACGCAGGCCCGGTGCCCTTGTACGGGATGTGTTGCAGGTCGACGCCGGCCGAGGCGTTGAAGAGCACGCCGGCCAGGTGCGACGACGCGCCGTTGCCCGACGAGGCGTAGCTCAGCTTGCCCGGGTTGGCCTTGGCGTAGGCGATCAGTTCCTTCACGTTCTTCGCCGGCACGGCGGGGTTCACCACCAGGATATTCGGCAGATGGCCGACCTGGATCACCGGTGCGAAGCTCTTCACCGGGTCGTAGCTCACCTTGCGGTAGAGGCTGGCGTTGATAGCCAACGGCCCCGAGGTGCCGAACAGCAGCGTCTGGCCGTCGGGCGTGGCGCGCGCGACGTAGTCGGCGCCGATGTTGCCGCCGGCGCCCGCGCGGTTCTCCACGATCATGGGTTGGCCGAGGCGGTTCTTCATCTCTGCAGCAAGCGTGCGCGCCATCGCGTCGGTCGGGCCGCCCGGCGGAAACGGGATCACGAGCGTGACGGGCTTGTCGGGAAAGGTGTCGGCCTGTGCCGCAGGCAGCAAGGGCAGGGCCGCGGCGCTGGCGAGCACGAGTGTGGCGAGAAGTCGCATGGGTTTGTCTCCGTCGTTGTGTGGGTGAGAAGGGGTCAGGCCGTGAGGGCCTCCGGGGAATCGGCGGTCCAGTCGCGCGGCACCGCCAATGCAGCAAGCGGGTCACGCGGCAACACGCGGTGCAGCAGTACGAGCTGCGCCCATTCGATACGCTGCGCCGAGCCGCCACGCGCGCCCTCCCAGGCCATCGCGATGGCGCTGGCCACGTGGTAGAGCGCCGACGCGGCCTGCCGCGCGAGGCGGTCCCCGCCGTCTGCGGCCGCGAGCAACGCCAGCGCTACGGCGCGCGCGAGAGCATCGCGCAGCGCGGCGGCAAAGGCAGGCGCGAGCGGCGCGTCGTCGACCAGCGCCTCGAAGTGCGCCTGCAGCACCGGCAGCGAGCCTTCGCGTTTCACCGCGCGGATCACATCGAGCGCGACGATATTGCTGGTGCCTTCCCAGATGGAGCCGAGGTGCGCGTCGCGCAGCAGGCGCGGGTCGGCCCATTCCTCGATGTAGCCACAGCCGCCGCGCACTTCCATCGCGTCACCGGTCACCTTGCGCGCATCGCGGCAGGCACGGAACTTGATGAGCGGCGTGAGGATGCGCAGCAGCGGGTAGGCGGCGGTCTCGCCGTCGTCGGACCGTGCCAGCGCCTGGGCGGTCTGGAACACCATGCTGCGCGCCTGCTCGGCGGGGAGCCGCAGCTTCTGCAGTTGGCGCTGCATCAGCGGCATGTCTTCCAGCCGCTTGCCGAAAGCGCGGCGCTCGTGCGCGACGTGCTCGGCCTCGGCCACCGCGCGGCGCATGAGGCCGGCGGCGCGCACGCCGTTCGACAGGCGCGAATTGTTCACCATGTCGGCCATCTGCACGAAGCCGCGGCCCTGCTCGCCCACCAGGTAGGCCAGGGCGCCTTCGAGCCGGATCTCTCCGCTGGCCATCGAGCGCGTGCCCAGCTTGTCCTTGAGCCGCAGGATGCGGTAGCGGTTGGCGCTGCCGTCGTCGAGACGGCGCGGCAGCAGGAACAGCGACACGCCTTTCATGCCCGGCGGGCCGCCGTCGACGCGCGCCAGCACCATCGCGAAGTCGGCGTCGGGGTTGGAGCAGAACCACTTGTCGCCGCCCAGGCGCCACTGGCCCTGCTCGTCCTGCCAGGCGCGGGTCTGGGTGGCGGCGATGTCGGAGCCGGCAGCCTGCTCGGTCATGAACATCGCGCCCTGCGCCAGCGTGTCGAAGTCGAGCGAGCGCAAGCGCGGCATGAAACGCTCGACCAGCTCGGGGCTGCCGAACTTCTTCAGGGTGCGCGTCAGCGAATCGGTCATCGACACCGGGCAGCACAGGCCGAACTCGGCCTGCACGAAGAGATAGGTCAGCACGTACTTGACCAGCGGCGGCATGCGGCCCTTCCATCCCAGCGTGTCCTCGCGGTGCGACATCGCGGCGAGGCCGAACTCGCTCAGCGCGAGCCGTTCCATCTCGACGTACGCCGGGTGCTTGTGGACCCGCGGGTCGTCGATGCCGGTGCGGGTGCGCAGCGTCAACGTGGGCGGGTTCTGGTCTGCGGTGTGCGCGAGCTCGTCGAGCCGGCCACCAGCCAGGGCCCCAAGGCGCTCGAAGTGCGGCTGCATGTGCGCCAGCAGGTCGGCCGGCAGGTAGAGCGCCAGCAACCTGTGCAGTTCGGTGTCGTCGGCGTAGAGGCTCCGGCCGTGGCGGTCGGGTACGGGATGGACGGTAGTGCCGTCGGCGGTCGCAGCGTGGCTGGGCATGGCTTGTCTCCTTGTTCCCCGAATTCTTGGTGCGGCGATGATTCTTGTCTAATATCAAATTGGTCTTGATCAATCCGATATGACTATTGTTGAAAGGGGCCTCGCCATGGAGCTTCGCCACCTGCGCTACTTCATCGTCCTGGCCGAAGAGCTGCACTTCGGCCGGGCCGCACGGCGGCTGGCGATCTCGCAGCCGCCGCTGAGCGTGGCCATTCGCCAGCTGGAGGAATCGGTCGGCGCGCAGCTCTTCGAGCGCAACAGCAAGGCGGTGCGCCTCACCGCCGCGGGCCAGACGCTGCAGGCCTCGGCGCGCGCGCTGCTGCGCGATGCGGACGAGGCGCGGATGGAGGCGCGGCACGTGGCGCAAGGATCCGCGGGGCGGCTGCGCATCGGCTTCGTCGGCGCCATGCTCTACCGCGGCCTGCCGCAGGCGCTGACGCGCTTCCAGGCGGCGCATCCGGCGGTGCGCGTGACGCTGGCCGAGCTCAACTCCGGCGAACAGATGGCCGAGCTTCTGCACGACCGCTTGGACGTCGGCTTCGTCCATACACGCCGCGTGCCGGCCGAACTGCAGTGCCGGCTGCTGGTGTCCGAGCCCTTCGTCGCCTGCCTGCCGGCCCAGCACCGGCTGGCGAAGAAGCGCAAGGTCGCGCTCGCCGGCCTGCGCGACGAATCCTTCGTGCTGTTCTCTCGCAGCGCATCGCCCGACTACCACGAGCGCATCCTGTCGATCTGCGCCGACGCCGGCTTCTGGCCCGAGGTGCGCCAGGAGGTGCGCCATTGGCTGGCCGTGGTGTCGCTGGTGTCGCAGGGCATGGGCGTGGCGTTGGTGCCCGACGCGATGCGCCATTGCGCGCTGCCGGGGGCGGTGTTTCGTCCGCTGGAGGGCGCGAGCACGTCGTCGGAGGCCTACGGCGTATGGCTCGCGTCGTCGCAGAACGTGCTGGTGCCGCGGCTGCTCGATGAAGTGGCGCGGAGCTTGGGTCCGCGTCGCCAATCGGGGGCGTCGCCCCCGGGCGGCCTTTGAATCACCTAGTGGACTTGCTTGGGCAGGTTCAGGCTCTGGAGCAGCGGGACCCAGCGATCGTGCTCCGTGCGCACGAACTTCGCCAGTTCCTCGGGCGTGCCGCCGCGCGGCTCCATGCCAATGGCGCGGGCCTTGGTGATGAACTCCGGGTCGGCGATCACCTGGTTGACGGCCTTGTTCAGACGGTCGATCACGTCTTTCGGCGTGCCGGACGGCACCGAGAGCGAGTACCACAGCGTGGCGTCGAAGTCGTAGCCCATCTCCTTGAACGTCGGCGCCTCGGGCACCTGCGGCAGCCTGCGGCTGTCCATCACGCCCAACACGCGGAGCTTGCCGCTGCGGATATGCGGCAAGGAGCCGGTGATGGACGTCCCATGGATGTCGATCTGGCCGCCGAGCAGGGCCTGCACGGCGGGGGCATCGCCGTTGAAGGGGATATGGGTTGTACTGATGCCGACGGCCTTCTCGAAGCTCATGGGAGCAAGGTTGGTCAGGATCGCCGCGCCCGGGGAGCCGCGGTTGATCTTGCCGGGGTTGGCCTTGGCGTACGCGACCATCTCCTTGATGTTGGTGTACGGCAGGTCGGCCCGGCCGACGATGATCGCCGGTTGGTAGGCGATCTGCGTGACCGGCGCGAAGTCCTTGTTGGGATCGTAGGGCAGCTTCTCGTAGAGGACGGTGTTGTTCGCCAGGGTTCCCAGCGACGACACCAGCACGGTGAGCCCGTCCGGGCGCGACCTCGCCACGTAGTCTGCGGCGACGATCCCGCTGGCGCCGGGCTTGTTTTCCACGATGACCTGGGTCCCGCGCTTCGTCAGTTCGGCTGCAAGGATGCGGACGTACTGGTCGGTGCCGCCACCGGCGGCGAAGGGAACGACGATCTTGGTGGCCGTCTGCGCCTGGGCCGAACCCAGGGCCACGACCAGTCCGGACAGCAGTCCCGAGATGAATTTCCGATAGCTCACTTTGTCTCCTTTTGTCCCCTCGGAGGGGCAGGTAAATCCTGGACTCAGTCTATGGCCGGGTACAACGCGCGGACGTGCAGGGAATGAAAAGCTGCTTTGTATGTCGTGCACGCGGGGCAGGCCTGCGCGGCCTATCCTGCGTCCATCCGTTGGTTCACTTCATCGAATGACATCCACAGTTCCGGTGACGCCGTCATCCATCCAGGCCCGGTGGGCCATGCAGGCCGCGCTGCCGGCCGTGATCGCCGGTTATCCGCTGCTGGAGGCGCTGCAGACCTGCCGGCGACAGGCGATGTCCGGCAAGCCGGGCCATGGTCGGGCGCCGTTCAACACGATCGCGCACAGCACGCGGCAGTGGACCCACAGCGACCGCGACTTCAACACGCCGACCGTCGACCTGCTCTACAGCAACGCCTGGCTGGACCTTCGCCATGGGCCCGTGTTGCTGGAGATCCCGGCGCGCAGCCGCTACTTCGTCGTGGAGCTCCTGGATGTCTACACCAACAACTTCCAGAACTTCGGCACGCGCAACGTGCCCCCCGAGGGCGCTCGTTATGCACTCCTGGGCCCGGACGCGCCGGAGTCGCCCGCAGTGGCAGGCACGATCGCCGTTCGTTGTCCTTCCGCATTGGTGTGGCTGCTCGGCCGCGTGATCGTGGATGACGAAGCGGACCTGCCCGCGGCGCGTGCGATGCAAGCCGGGTTCCGGCTGCACGGCGCGCCGGTGCCGGCGCCGTTCGCGAGCCTGGCACAGTGGCAGGACACGGGAGATGCGGCGCTCGACTTCTTTTCCAACCTGGCGCGGGCGTTCAATGACTTTCCGCCGCCGCCGTCGCAGCGCGCGCCTCTCGAGTTGCTCACCGCCGCGAACATCGCGCTGCCACCCGATGGCGTGCTCACCGAGTTGCGCGGCGCCGCGATCGAGGGCTTGCGCGGGGCGTATCGCGAAGGCATGGCGCTGATCGAAGGCCACACCCACACCGCATCCAAGGCGCCCTGGCGCTTCTCCACGCGCCTGGGCCGCTTCGGCAACGACTACATGCTGCGCGCAGCCACGGCCTGGAAAGGCATCGGCGCGCTGGCCGCGGACGAGGCGATCTACGCGCCGGCCGATTACGACCAGCACAGCGAGCTGCTGCACGGGCGCAATGCGTACCGCATCCGGTTCGAGGACGGCGGCGACCTGCCGGTGGATGCGTTCTGGTCCATCACGGTGTATGGCGACGACCGCTTCCTGGCCGGTCATCCGCTCGGCCGGCATGCGCTCGGCAGCCGCAGCGGCCTGGAGCGGGACACGGACGGCGCACTGACGATCCAAGTGGGCCACCGGCGGCCTGCCACGCCCGGGTCGAACTGGTTGCCAGCGCCGGACGCCCCCTTCTACCTGATCCTGCGGATGTACCACCCGCAGCAGCGCCTGCTGGAGGGGCGCTACAAGCTGCCGCCAGTGGAGCGGGTGGACTGATCGGCCTTCACGACGCCGGCCTCGCGCAGTGCCGCGATCTCGGCGTCGCTCAATCCCGCCTCCCGCAGCAATTCCTCGGTGTGCGCGCCGTGGGCCGGTGCGGCCTGGGTCTGGAGGCGCGGCGTGTCGCACAGGTCGTAGGGCAGGCCGAAGCTGCGATAGCCGGGGCGATCCCCGTTCGGCGCAGCCTCGATGACCATGCTGCTGGCCCGGAAGTCTTCGCCCGCAAGGGCATCGCTGTAGCTGCGCACGACACCCACCACGATGTTGTTGCGCGTGAGCAGGTCGACGCACTCGCGCGTGCCGTACCGCGAAAGCCGTTCGCTCACGGCCTCCTTCATGGCCGGCCGGTTCGCGACGCGGAGCTCGTTGGTGAGGAAGCGCGGGTCCGTCGCCAGCGCGGGGGAGCCGATGGTTTCGCACAGGCGCACCCAGTGAGCCTGCACGTAGGCGGAGACCACGACCATGCCGTCGTGCGTGCGAAAGATGTCTGCCGCCGGGGCACTCAGCGGCTGGCCGTCGCCGCTGCGGGTGGGCTCGACGCCGCGCGCCAGGTAGTCGCTCCAGTTCGGCAGCTGCAGGTTCAGCGCCACTTCCAGCAGCGAGATGCGGATGGTTTCGCCGATGCCGGTGCGCACGCGCCGGAAGAGCGCAGCCAGGATCGCCTGCGCCGCCACCTGCACGGTGGCCGTGTCGATGATGGTGGCGCCCACCTTCTGCGGCAGGCCCTGCGGCTCGCCGGTCACCGACATCAGGCCGCTTTCCGCCTGCGCCGCGATGTCGTAGCCGGGCCGGTCGCGCGAGGGCGCGCCCGCGGGGAAGCCGCTGATCGAGACGTAGACCAGCCCCGGCTGTATCTCGCGCAATGCATCGGCCCCCAATCCGAGTGCCTCGGCGGCGCCCGGCCGCAGGTTCTGCACGACCACGTCGGCACGCTCGATCAGGCGCAGCGCGATCTCCACCCCGCGCGGATTGCGCAGGTCCAGGGCGATCGACTTCTTGCTGCGGTTGTAGGCGCGCAGCATGGCGTGGCCGAAGTGGCCCGTGTGGCGCGCCATGTCGCCTTCCAGCGATTCGATCTTGACCACCTCCGCGCCGAGGTCGCCCAGCGTCATCGCGGTGCCGGGGCCCGCAATGTAGTTGCCGAGTTCGATGACGCGAATGCCCTGCAGGGGCGGGGGAGGAGCGGCTCGTTCGTTCATCCGGGCGACTCTAGGAGCCGAGTGGGACCACGGGAACGCAGGAACTGCAAAGCTGCTTTGCAGGGCGCGCCGCCGGCTGTGCCGGATCGTCGCCAAACTTCGACCCCATGATGACCGTGGAGATTCGAAGGGTCGGCGAGACGAAGGACCTGCTGGGCGAAAGCCCGTGCTGGGATGCGCGCGCGCATGCCGTCTGCTGGATCGACTCGCTGGCGGGAACGCTACGGCGGCTGTGGCCTGCCACCGGCGAGGCCGAGCAACACGGCCTGCCCGCGCCGGTCGGCTCGATTGCGCCTTGCGAGAGCGGTTCGGTGGTCGCGGCGCTGAAGAACAGCTTCGCCCGCTACGACTTCGCCACGCGCAAGCTGGAGATCCTGGCCAGCATCGACATCGATCACCCGGACGTGCGCCTCAATGACGGCAAATGCGACCCCTGGGGCAACTTCATCGCCGGCACCATGCACATCAACCGCCAGCCGGGCGACGCTGTCCTCGGCGGCCTGTACCGGCTGCGGCCCGACCGCTGCGTGGAGCGCATTGCGGGCGGGTTCGGGTTGACCAACGGCCCCTGCTTCAGCCTCGACGGCCGCACGCTCTACGTGGCCGACAGCACGGTCCGCACGATCTGGGCCTATGACTACGCGCCGGAAGGCCCGTTGTCCAACCAGCGCGTCTTCGTGCAGACCGAGGGATACGGATCCGGCCCTGACGGCGCGACCGTGGACGCTCAGGGCTTCGTCTGGACCGTGCTGACGCGGATCGGGAAGATGGCCCGCTTCGCCCCCGACGGACGGCTCGACCGGATGGTGGAACTGCCGGCAACGCATCCGACCAGCCTGTGCTTCGGCGGCCCGCAGTTCGAAGTTGCCTATGTCACGTCGATCTCCAGGAGCACGCATCTCGCGGGACTCCTGCCGCAGGACGGCGGCCTGTTCGAGCTGAGCGGGATGCCCGCCGCCGGGATGCCGGCGCACCGCTTCGCGGACTGAAGCCGGCCTCAGGCCGCGTCGCCTTCGCGCAGCGCCTCGGCGATGAAGTCGACGAAGGCGCGCACTTTCAGCGGCAGCGCGCGGCTCTGGCGGAACACTGCGTAGATGCCGTTGGAGAACCCGCGCACCGCGAACCGGTAATCGGGAAGGAGCCGCAACAGCGAGCCGTCCTGGATGCAGCTGCGCACCGTGGGCTCCGATAGCAGCGCGATCCCCATGCCGCCGATGGCGGCCAGCCGCAGCAGTTCGCCGTTGTTCGAGCTCAGCACGCCCTGGATCACCAGCTCCTGCTGTTCTCCCTGTTCATCGATGTATTTCCAGGTGGTGGCCTCGTGCTCGCGACGGTAGGTGAGGCAGCGAACCTCCGGCAGGTCGCGCGGGTGGCGGATGCGCTTGTGCACCTTCATGAAGGATGGGCTGGCCACCAGCACTTCGTCACTGCTGAGCAGCCGCTTGATCACGAAGCTCGAATCGGTCGACTCGCCGGTGCGGATGTCGATGTCGAAGTCGTGCTCCACCAGGTTCACAGGGTGTTCGGAGAGTTCGAACTCCAGCTGGATGTCCGGATGGCGTTGGGCGAAGCGCGGCAGCAGCGGCGCGATCACGCGCAGGCCGATCTGCGTTCGCGAGTGGATGCGCAGACGGCCCTCGGGCAGCAGTTTCGAGCTGCGCGCGGCTTCCTCCGCCTCCGCCATCGCCTCCAGCACCACCTCCGCGCGCCCGAGGAAGGCCTGTCCCGCCTCGGTGACCTTGAGCTTGCGGCTGGTGCGGTCCACCAGTTGCACCCCCAGCTCTTCCTCCAGCGCGCTGATGCGGCGCGAGATGGTGGCGGGCGAAAGACTCAGGCTGCGCCCCGCGGCCGAGAGGCTTCCCTTCCGCAGGGTCGTCACGAAGATCCGCAGCGAATCGAGGGCCTTCATTTCAGAAAACGCAAAGAAGGTGTGCGCGGCGTGGTGCGCGGCGCAGGCACTCCGTTCCTAAGATCGCTCCACGCAACCAAGCCAACCAGGAGCCTCGTCATGGATTTCGGAATCTTCATTCTGATGCAGCAGCGAAACAAGCACAAAACCTCTCACCAGATCCTGCGCGATGCCGTGGAGCAGACGCGGCTGGCGGACGAACTGGGCTTCGGCGGCGCCTGGTTCGCAGAACATCATTTCAGCAACTACGGCATGTGCTCGTCGCCGCTCACGATGATCGCGCACTGCGCCGCCGTCACCCGCAACATTCGCCTGGGCACCGGCATTGTCGTCGCACCGCTGTACACCCCAGCCCGCCTGATCGCCGACGTCGCGATGGTGGACCAGCTGTCCGACGGCCGCCTGAACCTGGGCATCGGCTCCGGCTACCAGCACTTCGAGTTCGAGCGCTTCGGCGTTTCGCTGGAGACCTCCAAGCAGCGCACGCTGGAGATGCTGGACATGCTGGAGCTGGGCCTGAAGGAGCCGAAGTTCGCCTACGACGGCCAGTTCTACCAGCAGCCCGAGAGCGCGATCAGCCAGCGCGCGGTGCAGCAGCCGATGCCGCCGTTGTGGGTGACCAGCGTGGACCCGACCTTCCTTGCCCGCGCCGTGCGTGGCGACCACCACGTGTTCGTCTCCGGCGGCGACGGCGGCGTGGAGAAGCTGCAGGCCACCCGCGCCCTGATCGACAAGGTGGCCCTGGGTGAAGGCAAGAACCCGGCCCAGGTGCCGGTCGGCGTGCTGCGCGCGGCCTACGCCAGCGAAAACAAGGCTGAAGTGGATCGCTACCTCGATTGCGCCCGCTACCAGCGCCGCGTGGCACTCAGCCTGAAGCGCCGCACGGCGCAGATCGCCGAGGACTACCAGGTGGCCGAGACGATGGCGGAAGGCGAGCCGACCCTGGACGAAATGCGTGCCCTGTTGCCCGTGGGCTCGGTGGACACGGTGATCGAGCGGGTGGTGCGCGAGATCCGCGCCATCAAGCCCGTGCACTACTGTTTCCAGACGCAGATGGGTGACTTCGACCACCCGACGATGCTGAAGCACCTGGAACTGTGGGCAAAGGTCATCATGCCCGCCGTGCAGCGCGAGATCGCCAACGACCCGCCGCACGTGGCCAAGCCTGCCACCGAGGCCGCCGCCGCCTGAGGCGCGCAGGCATACGCCATGAGTAGCACGACCTTGCACCGCGATGCCATCGAACCGACGCTGTTTCGACAGCTGCTCGGCTGCTTTCCGACGGGGGTGGCGATCATCACGACGCGTGCCGCCGACGGACGGCCCGCAGGCCTGACCTGCAATTCCTTCAGCTCGGTATCGCTGGAGCCGCCGCTGGTGCTGTTCAGTCTGCGCAAGGCAAGCAGCTTGCTGGGGGCGTTCGCCGAAGCCGATGCGTTCGCCATCAACATCCTGTCCGAGCGCCAGGATGCGCTGTCGAGTCGTTTTGCCTCGAGCAAGATCGCGGACAAGTTCGAGGGCGTGGCCTGGCGCTCGGGGCCTCTCGGAATGCCGATCATCGAAGACTGCCTGGCAAGCTTCGAGTGCAGCGTCCACGCCCGTCATGAGGCCGGCGACCACGACGTCTTCATCGGAGAAGTGAAGCACATGAGCGGAGGCCCCGCCGACCAGGCGCTGGTGTTCTACAAGGGCGCCTACATGATGCTGGCGGAGTCGCTTCGCACGCTGGTGATCCAGGGGCGGCTCGGCTCGGCCGATCTCGACGAAGCCTATCGCACGCTGTATGGGACGCTGCTGCGGCTGGCGTGCGAACGGGCCACCGAAGGCGAGATCGATGCGATCGAGGCCGCCGTCGACGGCATCGAGCGGCATCAGGCCACGGACTCGCTCGCGCAACGCATCGAGTCGGCCAGTCGCTTCTTCTCTGCCATCGCGGCAGCCGGGCACAACGAAGCCCTCATGCTCATGGCGCAGACGATGACCACCATCCTGCGCGAGCGCTTGACGCACGTGGTCCCGGTGCGGCTGCGGCCGGACTTGTTTCCGCTTCGGCGCAAGGTCGTGCTGTGCCTTCGGCAGCGTGACGCGGACGGGGCCGCTGCCGCTCTGGACGAGCTGATCACGAAGCTGCGCACGGGCGGCGACGTGGCCGCCGAGCCCAGCCGCTCATAGAAAACAGGACAGGAGACAACATGTCGAACACCGAAATCGCCGATGGCGAGGCGGATGCCTACGCCGCGTTCCGCCGCGAGCTGGAGGACTTTGCCCGCGGCGCCTGCCCGCCGGAGATCCGCGCCGTCGTCGCAGCGGGCCAGAAGGTCACCAAGCGCGAGTACATGGGGTGGCAGAAGATCCTCCATGAGAAGGGCTGGGGCGCGCCCAGCTGGCCGCGCGAATACGGCGGCACCGGCTGGGACATCAAGCAGCGGCTGATCTTCGAGGAGGTGATGGCCGAGGCCGATTGCCCGCCGCTGTACCACCACGGTCTGGGCCACATCGGCCCCGTCATCATCCGCTTCGGCACGGAGGAGCAGAAGGCGCGCTTCCTGCCGCGCATCCTGGACGGCTCCGACTGGTGGTGCCAGGGCTACTCGGAGCCGGGCTCGGGCTCGGACCTCGCCTCGCTCAGCACCAGCGCGCGGCTGGACGGCGCCGACTACGTGATCAACGGCCAGAAGATCTGGACCTCGCACGCGCACGAAGCCAACATGATCTACGTGCTGGTGCGCACCTCGAAGGAGGCGAAGAAGCAGGACGGCATCTCGCTGATCCTGGTGCCGATGGACAGCAAGGGCATCACGGTGCGCCCGATCCGCACCATCGACGGCTGGCACCATCTGAACGAGGTGTTCTTCGACGAGGTGCGTGTGCCCGCCGCCAACCTGATCGGCGAAGCCGGCAAGGGCTGGACCTGCGCCAAGTACCTGCTGGAACGCGAGCGCCTGCCGCCGGCGAATGTCGCGCGGCTGGAACTGGTGCGCCGGCAGGTCACGCGCGTGGTGGAAGAGGCTGCGAAGGCCGCCGTCGGGCGCCGGGATTTCAGCAACCTGCGCTACCGGTTGTTGCTCGCCGAAGCCGACGTCAAGGGTGCGCGCGTCATCCTGGCCAATGCGACGGACGACCTGAAGAACCAGCGTTCGCTCGGCGTGCAGCCTTCGGTGATCAAGCTGATGTGCAGCGACGTCGCCCAGCGCCTGACCTCCATCGCGCTCGATGCGGTCGGGCCGGAGGCGGCCCACCGCTTCCTCACCCATGACGGCGAGGGCGTGCCCGGCGCCACCTGGGTGCAGAACTACATGTTCACGAGGGCGAGAACGATTGCCGGCGGCACCTCCGAAGTGCAGCGCAACGTCGTCGCCAACGAATTGCTGGGAGCCTGAAAAGTGTCCATGTCATTCACGCCATTGTTTCCCGGCATGCTGCTCGATGCGGCCGACCGCTTCGCGCAGGACCACGCCGCGACACAGGACTTCGCCGAGACCGACCCGATCCGGGAAATGGGCTGGGCCTGTACGGTCGTGCCCGAAGAGTCCGGCGGCGTCGGCGGCACGCTGGCCGACCTTGCCTCCATCGTCGAAGGCCTCGCCACGCACGGGCTGCACTTGCCGGTGGTGGAGACCTGTGCCGTCGCGCCCATCCTGCTGCTGGGCGCGGCGCCCGAAGCTTCTGCGCGCTGGCTGGAAGCCGTGTGCGAGGGCAGCGCGAAGATCGCGCCGCTGACCGCGCTGTCCGCATCGCTGGACGACATCGCGGTGCAGGCGAAGCAGCTGGACATCGGCTGCGAGCTGACCGGCGTGGTCCAGGGCGTCGATGTGTCGCTGGCCGCCACGCACTATCTCGTGCCCGCGGTGCTGCAGGGGACGGGCGAGGCGGCAATCTTCCTGGTCGACAAGGAGCGCATCCCCGCGCCCACGACAACTTACCGGACGATGGAAGGGCGACGCGGCGCCGACTTCCGGCTGGAGCACCTGACGGAGCCGGCGCTGGCCTGCATCGCGCGCGGCGCCGAGGCTCAGCGCGCGCTGGTCCAGGCCGACAACGCGGCCCTCCTGCTGACGGCGACGGACACCGTGGCCGCGCTGGCCACGCTGATCCAGCAGACCGTGAACCACCTGAAGGAGCGGCGCCAGTTCGGCGTGACGCTGTCGTCCTTCCAGGTGCTCAGGCACCGCACGGCCGACATGTACGTGCGCTACCTCGGCGCCAAGGGCCTGCTGATGCACGCCTTCCAGGAATACGACAGCGACGCGGCTGACCTGCGCCGCACCCTGCGCCTGATGAAGGTGGCGCTGGCGGAAACCGCCCGCACCTGCGCTGAAAGCGCCATCCAGATGCATGGCGGCATGGGCGTGAGCGAGGAGGTCCTGGCCACGCGCCTCGCCCAGCGCCTGCTCGCCTCCGAATTCCGCTACGGCGACCGCCTCACGCATGCGGCGCGGCTGCTCGCGCCGCAACCAACCTTTCCAGGAGTTCACTATGAACGTCAGCCTTGAAGTTTCCGAGTACATCGCCGTCGTGCGGCTGAACAAGCCGCCGGTCAACGCACTGGACCGCGCGACGCGGCAGCGCCTGATCGATGTGTTCGACGAGGTCTCCGAACGCGCCGACATCCGCGTGGCCATCCTCACCGGCACGGGCAAGTATTTCTGCTCCGGCGCCGACCTGAAGGATCGGCCGGACCCGGAGAAGCCCGGCGACTTCCTCGGCCACAACCGCTTGACCCGCGAAACCGGCAATGCGATCCGCGAGTGCGCCAAGCCCGTGATCGCCGCCGTCAATGGTCCGGCGTTGGGCGCCGGCTTCGGCCTGATGGCCGCCTGCGACATCTTCCTGGCCTCCGAGGACGCGAGCTTCGCGATGCCGGAGATCAACGTGGGACTGGCCGGTGGGGTGTCGATGCTGCGAACCATGTTCGGCCGCTCCTTCACGCGTCGCATGTTCTTCACCGGCATGCGCGTGCCCGCCGCCGAGTTGTACCGCCGGGGCGTGCTGGACGAAGTGCTGCCGCCGGACGAGCTGCTGCCCGCGGCCCTGCGCCTCGCGCGGGAGATGGCATCCAAGAGCCCGCTTGCGCTGGCCTACGCCAAACAGGCCGCCAACATGATGGACCTGATGCCGCAGCGCGACGGCTACCGCTTCGAGCAGAACATCACCATGGCGCTGTCCAAGACCGACGACGCCAAGGAAGCGCGCCAGGCCTTCCTGGAAAAGCGCCAGCCTGTCTACAAGGGGCGCTGAGCCATGGCCGTCGTTGCAGTCGCGGAAGTCGTGGAAGTCGTGGAAGTGGGAAGGGGTCTGGACGCGCTGTTCCAGCCGCGTTCGATCGCGATCTTCGGCGCGTCGGAGGACGTGACCAAGATCGGCGGGCGGCCGCTGCAGTTCCTGCAGAAGTACGGCTACCGCGGCGCGATCTATCCGATCAACCGCAAGGGCGGCACGGTGCAGTCGCTTCAGGCCTATGCGAGCGTGGCGGACCTGCCGGAGGCACCGGAGTTGGCCGTGATGGCAGTTCCCCCCGAGAGCGTGCTGGAGGCCATCAAGGACTGCGCGAGGAGCGGGGTGCGCGCGGCGGTCATCCTCTCCTCCGGCTTCTCCGAGATGGGTGAAGCGGGCAGCCGGCTGCAGGCCGAGATCGGCAAGGTGGCCAGGTTGTCAGGCATGCGCGTGGTCGGCCCGAACTGCCTGGGCTCCATTGGCGTCGCGGAAAAGAGCATCGCCACTTTTTCGGTGGCGCTCGAGTCGGCGTTCCCCACCGCGGGCCACGTCGGCATCGTGTCGCAGAGCGGCAACCTCGGCAGCTACACGATGCGGCTCGCTGTCGATCGCGGCATCGGCATCAGCCGCCTGCTCACCACAGGCAACGAATGCGACGTGGACATCGCCGACGGCATCGCCTCGCTGGCCACCGACCCGGCCACCTCGGTGATCCTGTGCTGCATGGAAACCTGCCGCAACGCGGGCAAGCTGGTGCGGGCGCTGGCGATGGCGCGCGAGGCCGGCAAGCCGATCATCGTGCTGAAGGTCGGCGTGTCCCACGCCGGCAGCGAAGCGGCTGCCTCGCACACCGGCGCGCTGGCCGGTTCGGACGCGGTGTTCGACGTGGTGCTGCGCAACGGCGGCGCCATCCGGGTGCCGAGCATCGAACAGTTCTTGGACGTTGGCCACGCCGTCTCGGTGGTTGGCACTGCCCGCGCGCCGAAGGGCAAGCGCGCCGCGCTGGTGACGGCCTCCGGCGGCTTCGGAGTGCTGATGGCCGATGCGGCCAGCGCCCAGGGCCTGGATCTGCCGAAGCTTTCCGCGCGCGCGCAGGAGCGCATCCTCTCGGCGCTGCCGTACGCATCGCCCGGCAATCCGGTCGACATGACCGCGCAGGTGTCGAGCCGGCCGGAGTTGCTGGTCCAGGTGCTGTCCGCGGTGGCGGAAGACCCCGTGTGCGATGCGGTGATCCTGCAGTCCGCCTATGCCTTCCAGATGCCGCGGCTGCGCGACGTGTACATCGCCGCGCTGGAGCAGGTGCGGCTAGACCATCCGTCGCGGCTCATCCTGCTGTGCTGCAAAGCGCCGCGCGACACGATCGCGCAACTGAACCGGATGGGCTTCCCCACGGTGGAAACCATCGACGCGGCCTGCTCGACCCTGGCGGCGCTGGTGCGGCTCGGTACGCGGGGCGAACAGGCCGCGACGGCAGCGACGTTGTCTTCGACCGATGCGCTGCCGCAAGAAGCATTCGCCAACGAGGCGAGCGCCAAGGCGGCGCTCGCGCAGGCGGGCGTTCCCGTGCTGAAGGAAGTCACGGCAGCCAGCCGGGATGCGGCGCTGACGGCGGCGCGCGAAATCGGATTTCCGGTTGTGCTCAAGATCGTCTCGCCCGACATTCCGCACAAGACCGAGGTCGGCGGCGTCGTGGTCGGCGTGCGCTCGGAGGCGCAACTCGCGACCGAGTACGACAGCCTGCTGGCGCGCGTCGCGCAGAAGGCGCCAGAAGCCCGGATCGCCGGCGTGCTGGTGGCGCAGATGGCGCAGGGCGGCATCGAACTGATCCTCGGGACCAAGAAGGACCCGGTCTTCGGGCCGGTCGTGATGGTGGGCCTGGGCGGAATCTTTGCCGAGGTGCTGCGTGACGTGGCTCTGCAGATCGCGCCCGTGACCGAACAGCAGGCGACGCAGATGCTGCGCTCGCTCAGGGCCTTCCCCTTGCTCGACGGCGCGCGCGGCCGGGCAAAGGCGGACGTGGCGGCGGCGGCGCGCGCCGTCGCGGCGCTCTCGCAATTCGCTGCGCAGCACGCCGATGTCGTCGCGGAGATCGACATCAATCCATTGGTGGTGATGGACCAGGGGCAGGGCGCGTTCGCGCTCGATGCGCTGCTGGTGCCGGATACGAAAGGCAATCCATGAATCCCTCTCTCGAAGGCCGCGTGGCATTTATCAGCGGCGCCGGCCACGGCATCGGCCGGGCCACCGCGCTGACCATGGCCCGGCTCGGCGCCACCGTCGGCGTCAACGACCTCAAGCAGGAATTCGTCGAAGAAACCGTTGCCGAGATTCATCGGCTGGGCGGCAAGGCGATGCCCCTGGCGCAGGATGTCTCCACCCGCGACGGCATGCGCGAAGCCGTGCTGCGCTTCGCGCGTGACGCAGGGCGGCTCGACGTGATGGTCAACAACGCCGCCTGGGTGCGCTACCAGCCGCTGGCGGAGATCACGCCCGAGGTGATGGACCGCATGGTCGACATCGGCTTCAAGTCGGTGATCTGGGGCATCCAGGCCGCCGCCGAGGCGATGGACCCGGAGCGCGGCGGCTCCATCATCAATGTGGCGTCCATCGCTGCCTTCAAGTCGCCGGCCCGGTCGGTGGTGTACAGCGGCCTCAAGGCCGGCGTGCTCGGGATCACCCGGGCCGCGGCCGCCGACCTGGGCGCGCGCGGCATCCGCGTCAATGCGGTCGCGCCGGGTGCGGTGCCGACCGAAGGCACGGCGAAGCACCGCAACGCGGAACTCGATGCGAAGCGCATCGCGCGCACGCCGCTCGGCCGGCTCGGCACGGTGGAAGACATCGCCGACGCGATCTGCTTCCTGGCCGGGGACGGCTCCCGGTTCATCAGCGCGGATGTGCTGCGCCTCGACGGCGGCGCGTCGGAGACTTCGCTGTGAGCGCGACGGACAGCGCTCCCAAACGGCTGCAGAACGTGTACGTGGTGGCGCAGCGGCCGGTCGAACTGCATTCCTTCTACGAATCCGCGCTGGGGCTCAAGCTCAAGTTCCGGGACAAGGACCGCTGGTTCCAGTACGGCGTGGGCAACACCAGTGTGGCCGTGGCGTGCAAGGATGAAGCGGCGCCGGCGAGGTCCGGGCTCGTGATGGTGTTCGAGGTGGAGGACTTCGCCGGTGCCGAGGAACGCATCGCCGGCGCGGGCGGCCAGGTGCTCGGCATCCGTGACATGGGGGCGCACGGTGCGGTGATGTCGCTGCGCGACCCCGAAGGCAACGTCGTGCAGCTGTTCAAGCGCGCGGCCACCCCGGCGCAATGAGCTCCGCTGCGCAGCTGCAGGCCCTGCTCGATCGCGAGGCGATCCGGGAGTGCCTCAATCGCTACTGCCGCGGCATCGACCGTGCCGACGAGGCGGCGCTGCGATCCGCCTACTGGGAGGACGCCACGGATTGCCACGGCGCCTGGAACGGCAGCGCCACGGGTTTCATCGATCAGGCCTTGCAACGCCTGCGCCTGGGCGGCCGGCGCGTGCACCAGGTGAGCAATGTCTCCATCGAGCTGCATGATGGTGTCGCTGCGGTGGAGAGCTATTTTCTTGCGCTGCAGGCTCCTGCCGGGAACTCCAAGCAGACCTTCTTGTGCGGACGCTACGTCGACCGCTTCGAACGCCGGCACGGCGAGTGGCGGATCGCCGCCAGGACGGTCGTGTACGACTGGATCGAGGAGCGCGAGCGCCCGGAGCTCGCGCTTGCCGATGAGGCCCTGTTCGGTGTGCGACAGCCGGTGGGTTGCGCAGCGCCCGGGGATTCGGTGTACGCGCTGCTGCGGGAAGTCCGCGTCGGATAGACACGTGATCCGTAACCCGGAAAAATTCTCGGCCCTGCTCGCCGAAGTTCGGCAGTTCGTCCGCGCCGAGTGCCTGCCCCTCGAGGAGGAGGTCGACCGCAACGACGAGATCCCCGAGGCGCTGGTGCAGCGCATGCGCGAGATCGGGCTGTTCGGCCACAGCATCCCCGAGGCCTATGGCGGCGCCGGCCTGAGCACGGAGGAGTTGTCGCTGGTGAACATCGAGGTCTCGCAGGTGGCGACCACGTTCCGGGCGCGCTTCGGCGGCAACACCGGCATCGCGTCGGAGTCCATCGTGGTCGACGGGACGCCCGGGCAGACGAAGACCTACCTGCCGCGGCTGGCCAGCGGCGAGATGACCGGCTGCTTCGCGTTGACCGAGTCGGAAGCCGGCTCCGACGCGACGGCACAGAAGACGGTCGCGGTGCGCGACGGCGACAGCTTCCTGATCACCGGGAAGAAATGCTTCATCACCAACGCACCGATCGCCAACCTGTTCACCGTCTTCGCCAGGACGGACCCGGACGCGAAAGGCGCCAAGGGCATCACCGCATTCCTCGTCGAGCGGGGCACACCGGGCTTGTCGACTTCGGCGCCCTATCGCAAGCTGGGCCAGCATGGCTCCCCGGTGGGCGAGGTCGTGCTGGACCGGGTCAGGGTTGCAGCCTCCGCCATCGTCGGCGGCATCGAAGGGCAGGGCTTCCGCACCGCCATGAAGACGCTGAACAAGCAGCGCATCAACCTGGCCGCCCTGTGCACCGGCCCCGCGATCCGGCTCGTCGAGGAAATGGCGAAGCACGCGCAATCACGCCACCAGTTCGGGCAGCCGATCGGCGAGTTCCAGCTGGTGCAGCAGATGATCGCCGAGAGCAACACGGAGGTGCATGCGGCGCGTGCACTGGTGCTCGAGACCGCACGCAAGCGAGACGACGGCGCCGACGTCACGATGGAAGCGTCCATGTGCAAACTGTTCGCCTCCGAGATGTGCGGCCGTGTCGCAGATCGGGCCGTGCAGGTTTTCGGTGGCAGCGGCTACATGGCCGGCAATGTGGCTGAGCGCTTCTACCGCGATGTGCGCCTGTTCCGGCTCTACGAGGGAACGAGTCAGATCCACCTCGTCAACATTGCCAAGCGAACCATCGCACTGGCCGCACAGGACGCGGTTGGGTCATGAACTACCAGGTCGGGCCTGAAAGGGAGCTTCGTCGCCGCTGCTACCGCAGCGTGTGACACATTGTTCCAGTCCTGGGACATCAGCGGCGCGCACCACGAGCCAAGGCGCGGTGTGGCCCTGTGGGCGCGCCGGCGGAACGGCCCTTGCTTTGACAAGCAGGTCCAACCTTCGTTTCGTCGCACGACACCGCCCATGACCCCACCCGACACCGCCCTTGCTTCCAGGCCCCACCTGAGCGTGCGCACGGTGTGCGTGGACGCGCCCGGGCGGCTGCATCTGGGCTTTCTCGATCCCGCCGGCTCGCTGGGGCGCGCGTTCGGCAGCCTTGGGCTGGTGATCGATGGCTTCACGACCGAGGTCGAGCTGGCAGCGGCGGCCTCGGACCGCATGACGGGGGATACGCCGGCCGCGCAAGCGGAACTCGATCGCGCCGGCGCCTTCCTGCAGTTGCTGCGCCAGCGCAGCGGCCGCCATGCGCCGCTGTCCCTGCGGCTGCGGCAGGTGTTGCCGCCTCACGCGGGCTTCGGCTCCGGCACACAGCTCGCGTGCGCCATCGGTCGGGCCTTCGCGCACTGGCATGGCCTGGATCTGAACACCGCCACGCTGGCGCAATGGCTCGGCCGCGGCCTGCGATCGGGCGTCGGGATCGCGGGCTTCGACGCCGGAGGCTTGCTCGTCGATGGCGGCCCCGGCACGGACGGCCTGCCCGCGCCGCTGCTGTCGCGCGTTGCCTTCCCCGAGGCGTGGCGCATCGTCGTGGCCCAGGACCCCTCGCATCGGGGCCTGTCGGGCAGCGCGGAAAAGAAGGCCATTGCCGCCTTGCCGCCCTTGCCGCAGGCCAGCGCCGCCGACATCTGCCACCAGGTCCTGATGCGCATCCTGCCGGGGGCGGCGAGCGCGGAATTCGCGCCGTTCGCCGCAGGCATTCGCCGGATGCAGCAGCTGCTCGGCGAGCACTTCGCGCCGGCGCAGGGCGGTGCCTTTACGAGCCCGGCGGTCGGCCGGCTGATGCAGTGGATCGCCGAGGCGAGCCGCGATGCGAAGGCCGGGCCGTCGGCCGCGATCGGTCAAAGCTCGTGGGGTCCCACGGGTTTCGCCATCCTGCCTTCGCAAGCGCGCGCCGAAGCGCTGGTCGAAGCCGCGCAGGCAGCCGGTCAGGTCGACGCCCATCTGAAGCTGCGCATCGTGTCCGGCCGCAACCACGCGGCGATGGTGTGCGAAGTCAGCTCGGACCCGCGCATCGATTGAACACGCCGCAGACAACCATCCACACCGAAAGCTCCCATGGAACGTCCCCGCATCCTCCACATGTTCACGCCCGGCCGCCAGATGAGTCCCTTCGACATCAACATGGCGGCGGATGCGGGTTATCAGATCATCGTGCCCTACTGCGAGGTGGACCTCGATCGCATCACTGCACTGACGCAGGACACCATCTTTTCGCGCGGGCCGAAGGGCGTCGCACGCACCGGCATCTTCATCGGCGGACGCGATGCGCAGCTGGCCGCCGACATGCTCGAGCGCGCGAGGACCTCGATGGTCAAGCCCTTCGTCGTCTCGCTGATGGCCGACCCGAGCGGCGCCTACACCACCGCCGCGGCCATGGTGGCCTGTGTCGAGGCCGCTTTGAAGCGCCACCAGCCCCAAGGTCTGGAAGGCCAGCGCGTGGTGATTCTGGGCGGCACGGGCCCGGTAGGCCGCGTGGCCGGCGTGATCGCCGCGCAGGCCGGCGCCGAGGTCTTTCTGTCCAGCCGCAACGGCATCGACGCGGCTGAGGAAGCCGCTCAGGAAACCGGGCGGCGCTTCGGCGTGACCTTGCACGGCCTGTCCGGCGGAGACCCGGCCGCGGTGCGCAGTTCCATCGCCGAGGCGGATGTGCTGCTGGCCTGCGCGGCGGCCGGCGTCCAGGTGGTGTCGATCGAGGCGCTCGGCGCCGCCACCCGGCTCAAGGTCGCGGCCGACGTGAATGCCGTGCCGCCCGAAGGCATCGCCGGCGTCGGTGTGATGGACGACGCCAAGCCATTGGCCGGCACGCAGGCCGTCGGCATCGGCGCGCTGGCGGTGGGCAACGTCAAGTACCAGACGCAGCATCGTTTGCTGGTGCAGATGTGCGAGGCCGAGAAGGCGCAGGTGCTGAGCTTCCCCGAGGCCTTCGCGGTTGCCCGCGCCTTCCTGGCCGAGCAGGCCGGCAAGACGGCGTGAGGCGCGCTCGCGCGATGCGCACGCTCGCAGTCGCCGCAATCTCCGCGCGTGCCATGGCCGAGGCGGCAGCGCACGACGGCTTCGACGTGGTCGCGCTCGACCTGTTCGGCGATGTCGACACGCGGCGCGCGGCCTCGCGCTGGCTGCCGATCGGCGCGCCTGGAAGCCTCCATATCGATGGCGTGCGGGTCTTGGCCGCATTGCGCGAGCTGGCGCGCGAACGTGAAGGCGGGGGGCCGGTCGTGGGATGGGTGGCGGGCAGCGGTTTCGAGGGGGAGCCCGCGTTGCTCGAACAGGGAGCGGCCGTACTGCCGTTGATCGGCACTGCAGCGGCCGCGGTGCGCCGCCTGCGCGATCCGGTGATGTTCTTCGGCTTTCTCGCGGCCGAGCGCATGCCGCATCCGCAGGTGAGCTTCGAGCCTCCCGAGAATCCTGCAGGGTGGTTGATGAAGGATGCACATGGCTGCGGCGGCTGGCATGTTCGCCGCGCGCCCTGGCCGAAGGACGAGCGGCCCAGCGCGCACCGCTATTACCAGCGCGAGATGCCGGGGCTGCCGATGTCGGCCACCTTCATCGCCAATGGACGCGATGTCCATGTGCTCGGCTTCAACGAACTGAGCGTGCGCAGTTTCGGCGCGCGGCCTTTTGTTTTTTGCGGCGCGGTCGGCCCGGTCCCCGTAGCGGCCGACATGGCGCGCCGCGTCACGGCCATCGCGCTGGCGCTCACCGCGGAGTTCGAGCTCTGCGGCCTGTGCAGTCTCGACTTCATGCGCGACGGCGACGCCATCGGCGTGCTGGAAGTCAATCCGAGGCCGCCGGCGAGCATGAGCCTCTACCGTCGGCCGGCCGGCTCGCCGGGCCTGATGCAGGCGCACTTGCGCGCCTGCCTGGACGGGGAGTTGCCGCCGGCAACGCCCTTGCCTGCGCAAGATGTCGAAGGCATGGAGATCGTGTTCGCGCCGCGAGCCCTGCAGCTCGACGCGCCGGCAGCGCAGCGGCTCGCCGCATGGCCCGGCATCCGCGACCTCCCCGATGCCGGCCAGCGCTTCGGCATCGACGACCCCGTGTGCACCCTGACGGCGAGCGCAAGCAGCGCCCAGCAGGTTCGCACGCGCTTGAACGAAGGCCGCGAGCGGCTGCTGCAATCACTGGAGACCTTGGCATGAGCAACACTTCCTCGCCGGCGGCGGCCGCGGGCCTGAGCGTCAACCTGTTGGCACAGCCATTGGTCGAACGCCTGCTGGCCGATGCCGATGCGCTGGGCCTGCATGTGCGCCGCGACGACACCGGGGTCCACATCGTCGATGCCGGCATCGAGGCGCGCGGCAGCGTGGCTGCCGGGCTGCGGATCGGCGAGATCTGCATGGGTGGACTGGGGCATGCGCACCTGCGCAGCGGCGGCAGCGCCGAAGGCTGGCCGACCTGGCTCGACGTGCGCAGTTCGCAGCCGGTACTGGCGTGCCTGGGCAGCCAGTACGCGGGCTGGAGCCTGTCGGCGACCAAGGAGGAGACCGGCGGCAAGAAGTTCTTCTCGCTCGGCTCCGGTCCGGCGCGCGCGCTGGCGGTCAAGGAAAAACTCTTCGCCGAGCTGGGCTACCGCGATCGCGCGGACTTCGGCGTGCTCGTGCTGGAAGTCGATCGCACGCCGCCGAAGATCGTGGTCGACAAGCTGCTGCGCGACTGCGACCTGCCCGCGCAGGCGCTGACGCTGATCCTCACGCCCACCACCAGTCTCGCGGGCACCACGCAGGTGGTGGCGCGCGTGCTCGAAGTGGCGCTGCACAAGGCGCACGAACTGGGCTATGCGCTGGCGGACATCGTCGATGGCGACGCCAGCGCTCCGCTGCCGTCGCCCAGCAGCGATGGCGTCGAGGCCATGGGGCGCACCAACGACGCGATCCTGTACGGCGGCCGCGTGCATCTGACGGTGCGCGGCGACGACGACGCGGCCCGCGCGCTGGCCCGTGCGCTGCCCTCGCGCAACTCGCGCGACTACGGGCGTTCGTTCGCGGAGATCTTCAAGGAGGTGGCGTACGACTTCTACAAGATCGATGGCGCGCTGTTCGCCCCGGCCGAGGTATGGGTCAGCAATCTCGACAGCGGCAACACCTGGCACGGCGGAGCGTCCGACATGGCGCTGCTGCAGCGCCTGTGGCTGCAGGAGGCCTGAAATGATGGATCGCATGCGCGGGGTGAGTCCATGACCATTCGCGTGGTCATCATGAGTGACGAAATCGGTTGGCACACGCGCCAGCTGCAAGCCGCGCTGCGCACGCGCGGTGCGGTAGGGCGCTGCGTCGACCTGGCGGCCTGCCAGATCGACACCACTGCGGCATGGCATGGCCTGGTCATTCCCGGCTACGGGCGCGAACTGCCCGACGCGGTCCTGGTCCGGGGCATTGCCGGCGGCAGTTTCGAGCAGGTCACGAAGCGCCTTGGCGTGCTGCACGCGCTGCGCGAGCTGGGCGTGCCGGTCTACAACGATGCCCGCGCGATCGAGCGTTCGGTGGACAAGTCGATGACCAGCCTGCTGCTGCATGCCGCGCGCATTCCGGCCCCCGCCACCTGGGCGACGGAATCGGCGGCCCAGGCCCGGCGCATTGCGATGCGCGAGACGGCTGCGGGCCATGCGCTGGTGCTCAAGCCCTTGTTCGGCTCGCAGGGCAAGGACCTGCAGCTGGTGGGCGAGGTCGACGGCGTGCATCACCCGATGCCCGACACCGACGCACGTTACGCGGGCTTGGCATATCTGCAGCGCTTCGTGCCGCCGGTGGCTGCGCCGGGCTTCGACTGGCGCGTGCTGGTGGTGGGCGGGCGCGCGCTGACCGCGATGCGGCGCGTGAGCGCGCACTGGGTCCACAACGTGGCCCAGGGTGCGCGCTGCGAGCCTGCCGAACTGGAGCAGCCGCTCGCGCAGTTGGCCGAACGCGCCGCGCTCGCGCTGGACATGGACTACGCGGGCGTGGACCTTATCGCAGCGGCGAGCGGGCCGCCGATCCAGGTGCTGGAAGTCAATGGCGTCGCTGCCTGGCAGGGGCTGCAGCGCGTGACGGCTTTCAACATCGCCGGGGCCATCGTCGACGACTTGCTGGACCGCAAGATGGCGCAGGCGCGCCGCCGCCTGGAGGAGGGCGCGGCTCCGGAGCGCCGCGCCTGATGAGCGCGCAGCAGGGGGCGATCGAAAGGGCCCGGGCCTGCTTCCTGCGGGCCTGCTGGCTCGACGTCGCGGTGCGCAAGCCGGGCAACGTCAGCCTCGTCTCTCCGGGGCACGGCATGCAGGCCTCGATGTTCATCGCCAGCGCGCAAGCGGCGGCGGGCGCGCTGTTCGAACCCGGCTTATGTGTGGGCGGGCGCATCGAGCGCGCCGTGGCCGCGACTTGGGCGGTCGCCGGATGCAACACCAACCTCGGCATCCTGCTGCTGTGCGCGCCGATCGCGCTGGCCATGGAGCGCCACCCCGGCGCCACGACCTGTGCGGCCTTGCATGCTGCGGTCGAGTCCGTGCTGGCCGCGCTCGACATCGATGATGCACGCGCGGCCTATCGCGCGATTGCGCGGGCGCGCCCCGGCGGCCTGGGAAACGCCCCGGCGGAGGATGTGCACGACGATCCGAGCATCGACCTGCGTGCTGCGATGGCGCTGGCTGCGGAGCGCGATCTCATCGCGCGGCAGTACCGCGACGGCTTTGCGGATCTGTTTGCACTGGCCTTCCAGGCGCCGGTCCACGGCATGACTTGCGGCGAAGGGCCGGTCGACGGCGAGGCGCCGCCCGATGCCGCCACTGTGGCTTCCGTCCAACGGCTTTACCTGGCTTGCCTGAGCGGCTTTGCGGATTCACACATTGTGCGAAATCACGGCGAGCGCGTGGCACAGACTGTCATGACGGCGGCGCAGGCCTGGCGTGAGCGCGAGCGCGCAGGCGCCGTGCTCGATGCCGAGCGCGACTTCGCCGGTTGGGATCTGTCACTGAAGGCCGCACGCATCAACCCGGGGACGAGCGCCGATTTCACGGTGGCGGCGCTGCTGCTTGCGGGCTGGATCGGCTCGTGCCCGACGCCCGCGCGCGAAGCAGCGAACGGATGGCACGGATCGTGATACCCATGACATTGCGCTGGTCATCCTGGCCGGTGTCGTAACGACCGTATCACCTTAGAGGAGACCCGAAACCATGGCAAAAATCGATCGACTGATGGTGGGCGAATCGCTCGTCGGCGAGGGCAATGAAGTCGCCCACATCGACCTGCTCATCGGCCCGCGCGGCAGCGCCGCTGAAACCGCCTTCGCCCACGCGTTGACCAACAACAAGGATGGCTTTACCTCGCTGCTCGCTGTGGTGGCCCCCAACCTGCTGACCAAGCCGGCGACCGTGATGTTCAACAAAGTGACCATCAAGGGCGCCAAGCAGGCGGTGCAGATGTTCGGACCGGCGCAGCGCGCGGTGGCGCTGGCGGTGGTCGACAGCGTCGAGGATGGCACCATCCCCATGGCCGAGGCGGACAACCTGTTCCTGTGCGTCGGCGTATTCATCCATTGGCTCGCCGACGACGACAAGAAGATCCAGGACTACAACTACCAGGCGACGCGCGAGGCGATCCAGCGCGCCGTTTCGGGCTCGCCCACAGCCGCCGAAGTGGTGGACAAGAAGGGCACGACTGCGCATCCGTTCGCGGCACACCTGTAGGCCACAAGCACTAACGAGAAGAAGCCGGCGCGTGAATCGGGCCGGCTTCTTTTCTTTCGCCTCGGAGCGAGGCGCGGCGCGCTCAGCGCTTGGCGGGCACCATGCCGCTGGCGAGAAACTTCAGCACCGTCGCGCTGTGAGCCGATCTCGACGTGCGGTACGTCGGCGCGTGGCGCTCGATCTGAACGCCGACCGATTGCACGTCGTCGAACTTGCGCGGCTTCACGACCTTCACGCGAACCCAGCTCGCGCGGAATTCGTTGATGAGAATGTCGGCGATGGCCTCGGCGAAAGCCTCGAGCAGTTGCAGCCGGTGTTCGACCAGGAGCCTGTGCAGGCGTTCGCGCACGACGCTGTAGTCGATCGTGTCGCCGATGCAGTCGGTGTCGCAGGCATGCGCGCGAGGCACGCCTGCGTACACGTCAATCAGGAGCGGCTGCGGGCTGTGCAGTTCGGACTCGTGGATGCCGATCACCGTCTCGCCATTGAAGCCCTCGATGAAGATCAGGTCCATCGGTGCCGTCGCATCGGCGGTGTCGGAGACCAGGGAGACATTGGAAGGGTGGTCGATGGAGGGACGCAGGCTGGTGTTCAAGTGATGTCTCCAGGTGAATTCGAATGTGTTTGAAAGTGTGTCCGCTGGCGAGTCGAGCCCCCCATGCGGGATTCAGCAACGCAAAATGCAGGCCAGTGAACGGACCTGCTCCGGCGCTGCCCCGGCTCGGTGTTTCACCGGGTGCGCGGCATGCCGGCAAGCACAACAATGAGCCAACCAAGGAGACACGATGGAACGCGCCGGAGAACTCCAATGACATTGATGCCGCGGCAAGGTGATCGACACGCCGACCGTGTGCTCGATGTCGTGAGACGAGGATTTCACGAGGAGGGCAACGATCTGGTCACGCGCTCGTGGAGCCGCTGCCTGAATCAGTACCAGCTCGACCCAGGGCGCGCGCGCGAACCGGTGGTGATTGAGTCTGCGGCCTTGCAAAGCCGGCGCAACCAGCATGCCGACGTGATCGAATGCGCACGCTACGAGATGACCACGCTCTATCAGCAGCTCGCGGACCCCGAGTCCGCCGTGGTGCTGACCGATACCGACGGCGTGATCGTGCACATGGTGTCTTCGCCCGAGTTCGCTGCCGAGGTCGAGCCGATGGGCCTGCATGCCGGCGGCATGTGGGGCGAAGCCGAAGCCGGCACCAACGGCATGGGCACCTGCCTCGCGGCCGCGCATCCGATCTCCGTGCGGCGGGAAGAGCATTTCTTCAGCCAGTTCACGCAGCTGACTTGTTCGGCGGTGCCGGTGCTCGATCCGACCGGCGAGATCATCGCGGTGCTCGACGTGACCAGCCGCTCCAGCCTGATGCAGCAGCATGTGCTGGTCCTGCTGGGCATGACGGCGCGCATGATCGAGAACCGGCTCATCGACAAGCGTTTCTCGAATGCGCATCCGCTGCATTTCCACAGCCGGCCCGAATTCGTCTACACGCTGCACGAGGGCAAGCTCGCGGTCGGAGAGGACGGGCGCATTCTTGCGGCCAACCGCAGCGCCTTGTTCCAGCTCGGCCTGCAATCGATGGACGAGATTCGTTCCCAGCGCATCGATGACCTGTTCCAGACCTCGCTCGAAGACATCCTGCAGCGCAGCCTGTCCTCCTCCTTCCACCCGGTCGTGGCCTACCGCGCCAAGGCGGCGCTGCGCTTCTTCGCGGTGGCGCGCCGGCCGGCGTCGGACGCTGCCACGCCCGCGCGTGCGCGTGTGGCGGGCATGGGCATCGTGGCACTGGACGAGGCGCAGGGCGAAGGCTTTCGCGTGCCGTCGCGAGTGTCTGCCGGGCGTGGCGCGCCGATCATCCGCACCTTCAAGGACGCGCGGCTCGTGGCCCATCTGGACACCGCGCGGCGCGTGGTGGCGCGCCGCACCCCGGTGCTGTTGTGCGGCGAGACAGGTTCCGGCAAGGAGGTCTTCGCGCGAGCGATCCACGAGACCAGTCCGCATGCCGAGGGCGCCTTCGTCGCCGTCAACTGCGCAAGCCTGCCCGAAACCTTGATCGAATCCGAGCTCTTCGGCTACAAGGCCGGCGCCTTCACCGGCGCGCAGCGCAGCGGACGACGCGGCAAGATCCTGCAGGCCGATGGCGGCACGCTGTTTCTCGACGAGATCGCCGACATGCCGCTGGAGTTGCAGGCCCGCCTGCTGCGTGTGCTCGACGAGCGCCAGGTGACGCCGCTCGGCACCGAGGAAACCCATCCTGTGGACTTCCAGCTCGTGAGCGCGAGCCATCGCCATTTGCCGAGCCTGGTGCGCGAAGGCCGATTCCGTGAGGACCTCTATTACCGGCTGGCCGGCATCGAGCTGGACCTGCCGCCGTTGCGCGACCGCAGCGACAAGCGCGAGCTGATCCAGGCCGTGCTGGCGGACGAAGGCGGCAGTGCGTGCAGGCTGGGCGAAGAGGCCGAGCGCCTGCTGATGGCTCATCCATGGCCCGGCAACCTGCGGCAGCTGCGCCACGTGCTGCGCACCGCGGCCGCGCTGGCCGACGGCAAGACCATCACGAGAGAGCACCTGCCTTCGCTCGCGGCGCGGCAGGCGCCGTCGTCCCTGCACGCCCATGCTGCGCTGCCCGCCGTCGCCGAGGCGATGGATGCCGAGGCGAACACGGCATCTGCCGACGCTGCGCCCGCGGTCAAACTCAACCCGATTCAGGCCAACGAGCGGCAGGTACTGTTGCAGATGCTGGAGCAGCATCGTTGGAACGTGAGCAACGTCGCCAAGGCGCTCGATGTCAGCCGCAACACCTTGTACCGAAAACTCCACAAGCTCCACATCGAGATCTCCCCGCCGGACTGAGTCCGCGCATCCATCGGCCATGGCCAATCTGGGGCACTCCGATGCGGTCGCCATCGACCCGCGCGGCGCCGGCCTGGCTCTCGAAGTCGGCGAGCCGCAGCTGCCTGCAGTGCCGCCGCGTTCGCGCCTGGCCTGGTGCATCACCGGCTCCGGTCATTTCCTCGAGGAGTCGCTCGCGCTCGCGGCGCGGCTGCCGGCGGTGGACCTGTTCCTCTCGGCCGCTGCCGAGGAAGTGCTGCCGATCTACAAGCTGCACATCGAGACGCTGAAACCGCGCTTTCGCGTGTTCCGCGACAAGACGGCCAGCGGCGTGCCGGTGGGCATGCTCTACGACGACATCTATCACACCGTCGTGGTCGCGCCGGCGACCAGCAACACGGTGGCCAAGTGCGCGTTCGGCATCAGCGATACGCTGCCGACCAACATGTTCGCCCAGGCCGGCAAGCTCGGCATCCCTGGCATCGTGTTTGCATGCGATACGGAACCGGTGGTGGTCACCAAGTCGCCGCACGACTGGGTGACGCTGCGCCCGCGGCGCATCGAACTGGACAACGTGGAGCGGCTGCGCGGCATCGACTTCTGCCGGGTGGTCTCTTCACCGGCCGAACTCGAAGCTGTGCTCGATGCACGACTGAAGGAACTCTCTCTCGCATGGAACACATCGTCTTCCTGACCGGGCGCCTCGCCCAAGCCAGCCTCACGCGGGTGCTGGCCGGCATCGAGGCGGCCCCGTTCACATGGGAAGTGCGAGAGATCGGGCTGCAGGTGGCGGCGCTCATGACGGCCGACCTGATCCGCCGCCGCGTGGCGACGCCCGTGTTGAGCGAAGGCGAAGGCGAGAAGCGGCGTGCCGATCGCATCATCGTGCCAGGCCGCTGCCGTGGCGATGTCGAGGCCTTGAGTCTTCATTACGGCGTTCCGGTGGAGCGCGGTCCGCAGGAGCTGAAGGACTTGCCGCGCCACTTCAACCGGGCTGCGCAGCACATCGACCTGAACGAGTACCAGGTTGCGATCTTCGCCGAGATCGTCGATGCGCCGCGGCTGTCGGTGGCGCAGATCATCGAGCGGGCGCAGCGGCTGGCCGCAGACGGCGCCAACGTCATCGACCTCGGTTGCCTGCCCGAGACGCGCTTCGATCATCTGGCCGAGAGCGTGCAGGCGCTGAAGGCCGCCGGCTTCCAGGTCAGCGTCGATTCGAGCGATTCACAGGAACTGCTGCGCGGCGGCAAGGCCGGCGCCGACTATTTGCTGAGCCTCACGCTGGACAGCCTGTGGATCGCCGACGAGGTCGCCGCGACGCCGGTGCTGATCCCGCGCGTTCCGGCCGACGAGGAGTCGCTGTACGAAGCGGTGGTGCAGATGCAGCGCCGCGGGCGCGCCTTCCTGGCGGATTCGATCCTCGATCCGATACCCTTCGGGCTAACCGCCTCGATCGTGCGCTACCACCGGCTGCGCGCGCGTTTTCCCGACGCGCCGATCATGCTCGGCGTCGGCAACCTGACCGAGCTCACCGAGGCCGACACGAGCGGCATCAATGCCGTGCTGTTCGGCATCGCCGCCGAGCTGAACGTTGCCGCTGTCCTGACGACCCAGGTCAGTCAGCATGCGCGCCGCGCGGTGTGCGAGGCCGACTGGGCGCGCCGCATCATGCATGCGGCGGCTCAGCACGGCACCTTGCCCAAGGGCATGAGCGACGCGCTGATGACGGTGCATGCCAAGCATCCGTTTCCCGATACGCCCGAAGAAATCGGCGAGATCGCCGCGCAGGTGCGCGACCCGAACTTCCGCGTGCAGATCTCGCCCCTCGGCCTGCACGTGTACAACCGCGACGGCATGCGCCTGGGGCAGGGCGCCTTCGAACTCTGGCCGCAGCTCAAGCTGGAAGACGATGCGGACCATGCCTTCTACATGGGTGTCGAGCTGGCGCGCGCGGAGATCGCCTGGCAGCTGGGCAAGCGCTACGTGCAGGACCAGCCACTGGACTGGGGCTGCGCCGCGCCGCGGGCCACCGAAGACCTGGCGCGCTGGTGTGCGCCGGGAAGCACCATGAAGGCGCCGACAAACAATGCGGCCGAGCCCGGGCCATGAGCACTCCCATGAACGACCAGATCTTCGAAGCCGTGGTGACTACCGTGGCGCCCGGCGGGCAGGCGCATGTGGCGCCGATGGGAGTTCGGTACCAGGAAGGCGGCATCGTGCTGATGCCGTTCAAGCCCTCCACCACGCACGACAACATCGTGGCCACCGGCCGTGCGGTGCTCAACATCGTGTGCGACACCCGCGTGTTCGCCGGCTGCGTGACCGGCCGCAAGCTCTGGCCCACGCATGCGGCCGAACGCATCGACGGCGTGCGGCTGGCCTGTGCGCTGCGCCACGTCGAACTGGAGCTGGCCGAGCGCCGCGACGACGCGCAGCGACCGGTGTTGCGCATGATGTCCGTGTACGAGGCCACGCACGCACCCTTCGCCGGCTTCAACCGCGCCCAGGCCGCGGTGATTGAAGGGGCCGTGCTGGTCAGCCGCCTGCATATGCTGGCACCCGAGAAAGTGGAAACCGAAATGAGCTATCTGCAGATCGCGATCGACAAGACTGCGGGACCCGAGGAGCGCGAAGCGTGGGAATGGCTGCGCGCCGCGGTCGCGCAGCACCATGCCCGCGCGCAGGAGCGGACATCATGACGCGCATGCTCGTGAGTGTCCGCAGCGTGCAGGAGGCCCTGCTCGCGGCACGCGGCGGGGCCGACTTCATCGACCTGAAGGAGCCCGGCGAGGGCGCATTGGGCGGCTTGCCGGTGGCGACGATCGCCGCCATCGTGAGTGCATTGCGAGCGCACGACATCGCACGGCCCGTGAGCGCGACCATCGGCGACCTGCCGATGCACGCGCTGCCTCGCATCCGGGCTCAGGTCGAGGCCGTCGGCGCCTGCGGCGTCGACTACGTCAAGGTCGGCATCGAGCGGGGGCCGGAGGCGTTCGCCGTGCTCGACGCGTTGGCGGCCTGCGACTGGCCGGTGGTGCCGGTCTTCGTTGCCGACCGCGGCCTGGATGCGGCGCTGGTCGCGCATGCCTGTGGGCTCGAGTTTCCGGCGCTCATGGCCGACACCGCCGACAAGCAGGCCGGCAGCCTGTTCGATGCGGTCCCGATGGCGGACCTGCGCCACTTTCTGGCGCTGGTGCGCGCCTCGGGCCGGCTGGTCGGGCTGGCGGGCGCGCTGCGCACGACGCATATTCCCTTGCTGCAGGCGCTGGCGCCCGATTTCGCGGGCTTTCGCAGTGCCGTTTGCGTTGGCGACCGCAAGACGGCGCTGTGCCCACAGCGGCTGGCGGCGCTGGCCGCGCTGCTGCACGGGCAGGCCGTCGACGAGCCCATGCCCGCTTGATCTTCTCCTGCGCCGGCGCTCAGCGCGCAGCGTAGGTGGCTTCACCCAGCAGCAGCGCGCGCATGGTCGCCACCTGGCTCTTGTGAAGCAAGGTGATCGGGAAGGCTGCGTCGTCGGACAGCTCGGCAAATTGCGGGTCGACCACACCGGTATCACCCAGCTCGGCCAGTGTCAGCCCCGGG
The DNA here is from genome assembly GCF_964253805.1 of Variovorax sp. LjRoot175. NCBI lineage: Bacteria > Pseudomonadati > Pseudomonadota > Betaproteobacteria > Burkholderiales > Comamonadaceae > Variovorax > Variovorax sp. LjRoot175. The sequence goes on from NZ_CAXURY020000001.1 coordinate 2,776,084, forward strand.
TCGATGGCGCAGGACTTGACCATCACCAGCTGCTCGGCGTTGAGGTGCTTCGCCAGGTCCAGCGCGATGGTGTCGGAGGTGGCGTCCCAACCGGTGCGTGCGTCCGGCTGGTCGCGCCGCAGCTCGAGGGGCAGCCACAGCGCGGTCTTTCCCTGGTGCAGCAGATCGGGGATGTCGGTCCTGCGCGCGGCCAGTTGCAGTGTGGGATTCAGCGCGTGCAACTGGTAGGCGGTCTGCGCCATCGCCAGCACCGCCATGTTGTGGGCGGCCAGGTCATCGAACTGCCAGTGCGCCTGGACGCGTCGCACTTCGTCGGCGAAGCTGCCGCCGCCGCAGACGATCGTCACGCGGCCGCCGCCGATCTGCGTGAGCAGATCCAGCCACTCCAGCAGCACCGGGTCGGCACAGAGGCTGCCGCCGATCTTGACGACCCACATCAGTCGTGCTCCCGTTCGAACAGCGCCGCCACCGCGACACTCGGAGCGCACACTTGCGCCCAGCCCGCGGTGCCCGCCGCCGCCTGGCGGGCCACCTTGGCTACATCGCTGCCATAGGCGGCGAGCCGTCGCGGGGCCGCTTCGGCGGCTGCGAGCTCGGGCACCAGGAAGGCGCCGCAGCCCGCGCTGACGATCACGGCTTCACGGGAGAGCGCATGCGCGGCCAGCACGCGGCGCAACTGCGCGGCCAGTGCTTCGAGCTGAGCGCTGCGCCAAGCCCGTGCCAGATCGAGCCATTCATCGGCGGCGGCATCGCGTTCGTCCAGTCCCACCATGCGTGCGAGACGCTGGCGCGTCGCCGGCAGGCTCTTGGCGGCGTTGTCGGCGCTCGGGTGCAGGTCGTGCGCCGGATCCAGCTCGCCGCTGAGCCGGTAGACGTCGGCGGTCGTGGCGAAGAATTCGTTCATCACATGGCGCGCATGGCCGCGCCATGTGATGCGCTGGGTCAGTGCGCACAGGGGTGTGCGCACCACGCCGTGGTAGGCCAGCTCGCCGCTCACCAGGCGTTCGGCGTCGCTGCGGCTCGCGGTCAGCACGCGAGCGTTGCCGAACGCGATCAGGTCGGTGGTCGTGCTGCCGATGTCGACCAGCACGCCCTCCGGCAGCGTGAGCGCGGCATGCCGCGCCGTCGCGAGCCAGTTGGCCGAGGCAACGCACTCCCATTGCCTGGCAACCTCCGCGGCGGCGCACCAGCCGGCGTCGCCGGCAAAGAAATGCAGCGCGCTCGGCGGAACCGGCAGCGCGGCCGCCAGCGTGGCGGCAATGCTTCGAACGCCGTCCTCGCGGTCGGGGAACAGATCGACCATCTCGCCCGTCATGGTCACGGCATGCTGCGCGGCCTCGAGCGCGGGCCAGCGCGTGCGCGCGGCTTGCAATGCGCGCACCAGATGGTCCAGGCCCTGCCAGAGAGGGCAACCCCATTGCGCCACGTCGACGACCTCGCCGCCTTGCAGCAGGCAGGCCTTGACGTGTGCGCCGCCGATGTCCCACCCGACGGTGGTGCGTTCAGACGTGGGCACGCGCAAGTTCCCGATCCTGGGTGTCGCCGTGCAAGCGGCTCGCCACCAGTTCAGCCGCCAGGTTGCGGCCCAGCGCCGCCGAGAGCCCGACATAGGCGCAGGTGACGCGTGGATTGACCTCGATCACCACCGGCCCGCGCTGCGGATGCCAGACCAGGTCGATGCCGGCGAAACCGCGCAGGCCCGGGATGGCGCGCGCCACCTGCATGGCCAAGGCGGCCAGGGGACGCGTGCGCGGATCGTCGCGGCCCAGCGCATCGACCGTCACGCCTTCGAAGCAAAGTCTGCCTTGCGCATCGATCGCGATGCGCTGGCGGTTGACGCTCAGCATCTCGGCATTCTGCTCTGTGCACAGCAGCGACAGGCTCAGGGCCTCGCCTTCGACCCAGGGCTCGAGCGTGACGGCCGCGCCGGCCTGCGCGCGCCGGGCCTGGTCCTCGAGCGCAGCCGCGCGGCGGGTGTGCACGTGGGTGGCCACGCCGCCCGCGCCGTCGTCGGGCTTGACCACCCAGCGCTCGATCTCGGGCGCATGCTCGAAGGCCAGTGGTGTCGTCACGCCGTGCGCGGCCAGGTGCACGAGCGTGGCGTGTTTGCCGGCGGTGAGTTCGATGGCTTCGGCGCTGCAGCCCAGCCAGCGCGCATCGCCCACGATGCGCTGGAAGCGCGCCAGCAGGCCGTCCGTCTCGGGCGCGACCAGCCAGACCATGTCGTGCAGCGCACTCTGCCGCGCCACGAAGGCGAAGGCCGATTCGCCCGCGAGCGGACGCAGCGGCGCGGCGCGGGCGGGCAGGGTGTTCACGGGGACGCAGGTGGCCGCCGACACGGAACAATCGCGAACGCGCATCAGGTCTGCGACCATGGCATCGCGCATCGACAGCCCCAGCGGCAGCAGCTCGTCGGCCGCCGCGTCATCGCCGTAGTCGGTCCAGCCTCCGCCGCTGAGATACTCGTAAACAAACACGCGTGTCGTCATTTCCATCCTCCTTCCGGGTGCTTACCCATGATCTCCGAATTGAACCTGATCCCCGTCATCGACCTGCTGCAAGGCCAGGTGGTGCGTGCCGTGCGCGGCGACCGGCAAGCGTACCGGCCGATCGTGTCGGCGCTGTGCGCCAGCAGCGATCCGGTGACGGTGGCGCGCATCCTGTGCGATCACTGTGCGGCGCGGCAGTTGTACGTGGCCGACCTCGATGCCTTGCAGGGCCGGGCCACGCAGATTGCGGTGCTGGTCGATCTGCTGCAGGCGCTGCCCGAGATCGAGCTCTGGCTGGACGCGGGCTTGGCGGATGCATCGGCCGGCCAGGCATTGCGCCGCCAGCTGGCACCGTTCGCCTCGCGCATCGTGTTCGTGTATGGCAGCGAATCCCTGCGTTCGCGCGAGGCGCTGGCGCGCTGCTTCGGCAACGGCGCCGGTGAAGACGAAGTCCGGGCCGCGCTGTCGCTGGACCGGCGCGACGGCCAGCGCCTCGACGCCGCCGGCTGCTGGGACGCGGTGGAGTTGTGGCCGCAGCGGCTGATCGTGATGACGCTCGAGCGCGTCGGCTCCGGCGCCGGGCCGGACCTGGAGACCTTGCAGGAGGTGCGCCGCCTGGCGCCGCGCGCCATGCTGATCGGTGCGGGCGGCATCCGCAGCGAGGACGACCTGGCGCGCGCCAGCGCGGCGGGCGCCGATGCCTGGCTCGTGGCCAGCGCGCTGCACGACCTGCAGCTGCCGCGGATGCGGCGCTGAACCGAGGACGCCCGGTGGGAGGAAGGTTCGGGGGCATGCCATCAGCGCCCTGCACACACGAACCGTGCCATCCCGCGAGCGGCTCGCGCGCCCTGCCATCGGCGCTTGCCGGCGCGCATTGACCGCCCGAAAGCGCAACACTCTGTCTCATAACGCGTGTGTCAGCCGGGCTTCGGCCAGGCACGGCTCGCCTGGCGGGTGAATGGCACGTGCTTTGCGTGGGTGCCTGCCCATGACTCCAGTCGACGCAAGCGCGCAGCCCGGCCAAGCCCCGTGGACCTGTCCTTTCTGCCCCTTGTTGTGTGACAGCTTCGGCGTGGAGCTCGGGCCGCCCGGCACGCCGCCCAGGCTGACCGGCAGCGAGTGCCCGCGCGCGCGCAGTGCGCTGGCCGCATTCGGCGGCGCGGCCGCAACCGAGCGGCCGCGGGTCGACGGCCGCGACTGCGATCTCGATACCGCGCTGGCCGCCGCCGCATCCTTGCTCGCGGCCAGCCGCCAGCCCTTGTTCGGCGGCCTCGGCACCGATGTCGCGGGCGCCCGGGCACTCTATGCGCTGGCCTGCGAAACGGGTGCCATCTGCGACCCGGCCCGCGGACCGGCGCTGATGCACGGCCTGCGCGCGCTGCAGGATCGCGGCGGCTTCTCGACCACGCTGGCCGAAGTGAGGACCCGGGCCGACCTCATCGTCTGCATGACCGGGGAGCCCACGCCGCGCTATCCGGAATTCTTCCGCCGCTGCGGCGTGGGCGGGCCGGAGGGCGCGCGCACCGAGATCCTGCCGCTGCACGGCGATCTGTTCGACACCGTGGCGCTGCTCGCGGCGCTCGTGGCCGGCCGTCTCGCTGCGGACGATGCGCGCGTGCCGGCCGACCTCGCAGCACTGTCGGAGCGTCTGCATGCAGCCCGCTATGCGGTGCTGGTGTACGAGCCCGGATGCCTGCCCGCCCACGGCGCGCTGATCGTCGAAGGCATCCAGCGCATCGTCGCCACACTCAACCGCAGCACGCGCGCGGCCTCGCTGTCGCTGGGCGGCGACGACGGCGCCGCGACCGTGAACCAGGTGTTCGCCTGGCTGTCCGGCCTGCCTTTGCGCTCGCGTGCCGGGCCTGCGGGACTCGAGCATGAGCCGCTGTGCTTCGATGCGGAGCGCTTGCTGGCCGTTGGCGCGGTGGACACGCTGCTGTGGGTGTCGAGCTTCGGCCCCGAACCCGGGCCGCCGCCGGTGGACCTGCCGCGCATCGTCCTGGGCCATCCGCAGATGCGGCTGCAGCAGGAAGCGATGCCTCCCCGCGAGCTGGTGTTCATCCCCGTGTCGACGCCGGGCATCGGGTCCGGCGGCCATCTCTTCCGCACCGACAGCTCGGTCCTGCTGCCGTTGCGGCCGCTGTACGACGACGGGCTGCCCAGCGTGAGCGACGTCGTCCGGCGCCTGACCCAGTCGGTACAGGCACTGAGGCGAGGGCTTGCGCAATGACGACCCTTTGCCTGCGCGGCGGCCGCGTCATCGATCCGGCGAACGGGTGCGACGAGGTGCGCGATCTTCATGTGCGCGAGGGCCGCATCGTCGAGCCGGCGCCGCATGGCGCCGCGATCGAGGACATCGACGCGAGCGGCTGCATCGTGATGGCCGGCGGCATCGACATGCACACCCACATCGGCGGCGGCAAGGTCAATCTCGCGCGCATGCTGATGCCGGAAGACCATCGGGCCAACGCCAACCCTCTTGCGCTGCCCGACAACTCGCTCGAGATGGCCTCCTGCGGCACCTGCACGCCAGGCACGCTGGCCACCGGCTACCGCTACGTCGAGATGGGCTACACGGCCGCCTTCGAGCCAGCCATGATGGCCTGCAATGCGCGCCATACGCACATGGAAATGGGCGACACGCCGATCCTCGACCATGGCGCCTACGTGATGCTCGGCAACGACGAGCTGTTCCTGCGCATGCTGGCCGAGCGCTGGGATTTCGAACGCATCCGCGACTACGCCGGCTGGACCATCAACGCCAGCAAGGCGATGGGCGTGAAGGTGGTGAACCCCGGCGGCATCTCGGCCTTCAAGTTCAACCAGCGCGAGCTCGACGTCGACGAGAACCACGTGCACTGGCAGATCACGCCCAGGCAGGTGGTGCACACGCTGGCGCGCGCGCTGCGCGAGCTGGGAGTGCCGCATCCGCTGCACATCCACGGCAGCAACCTCGGGGTGGCCGGCAATATCCAGTCCACGCTGGACACCATCGCCGCGCTGGAGGGCTTGCCCGGACACCTGACGCACATCCAGTTCCATGCCTATGGCACCGAGGGGCCGAAGAAGTTCTCCTCGGCCGCCCTGCAACTCGCGGAGGCGGTGAACGCGCACAAGAACGTCAGCATCGACGTCGGGCAGATCATGTTCGGGCAGACCGTCACGGCCTCCGGCGACACCATGCGGCAGCACGCGCAGTCGGGCCTGGCCGATCCACGCAAATGGATCGGTGCCGACATCGAATGCGAGGCAGGCTGTGGCGTAGTGCCCTTCCGGTATCGTGAGCAGAGCTACGTGAATGCGCTGCAGTGGGTGATCGGGCTGGAGATCTTCCTGCTGGTCGACGACCCATGGCGCGTGGTGCTGACCACCGACCATCCCAACGGCGGCCCGTTCACCAGCTATCCGCACCTGATCCGCCTGCTGATGGACCGCAGCTTTCGGGAGGAGCAACTGGCCAAGCTGCATCCCGAGGTGGCTGCGCACGCCGCGCTGCGCTCGATCACGCGCGAGTTGTCGCTCTACGAGATTGCGATCATGACGCGCGCCGGTCCCGCCCGCCTGCTGGGCCTGCGCGACCGCGGCCACCTGGGCGCGGGCGCGGCAGCCGACATCGCGGTGTACCGCGAGGACGGCAACCGCGAGGCCATGTTCGCGACGCCCGCGTACGTGTTCAAGGACGGCGTCCTGGTATCGCGCGCCGGCCGCGTGACGGCGGTGCCCGTGGGCGGCACCCACTTCGTCGCGCCGGAGTACGACCGCGGCATCGAGCAACGGCTGCGCCGGCACCTCGCCGCGCAAGGGTCGGTCAACTTCGATCACCTCGCGATCGGCCACGACGAACTGTGCCGATGCTGCAACGGTGGGCGCCTGCTGCCGGCGGCCTGTTTCGAGGGGACCTCATGATCGTCAACGGCGTCGCGATCGACGACGGCTTCGCCGAGGCATTCCCGATGAAGGCCACGCGCATCGTCATCACGGCGCACAACCCCGTCTGGGCGCGCCACGCGGCGGTGTCGGCCACCGGCTTCGCGACTTCGGTGATCGCCTGCGGCTGCGAAGCCGGCATCGAGCGCGAACTGGCGCCCGAGGAAACGCCCGATGGCCGGCCGGGCATTGCGGTGCTGATCTTCTCGATGTCGGGCAAGGAGCTGGCGAAGCAGATAGAACGCCGTGTCGGCCAATGTGTGCTGACCTGCCCGACGACGGCGGTGTTCGCCGGCATCGCGGAGGGCGAAGCCGTGGCCCTGGGCAAGAACCTGCGCTTCTTCGGCGACGGCTGGCAGACCAGCAAGGTGATCGCCGGTGTTCGCTACTGGCGCGTGCCGGTGATGGACGGCGAGTTCGTCGCGCAGGAAACCACGGCGGTGGTCAAGGCCGTCGGCGGCGGCAACCTGCTGCTGCTGGCGCGCGATACCGATGCGGCCTTGGCCGTGGCCGAGGCCGCGGTGGCGGCGATGAAGCAGCTGCCCAACGTCATCATGCCCTTCCCCGGCGGCGTGGTGCGCTCGGGCTCCAAGGTCGGCAGCAAGTACCCGGCGCTCAGCGCGTCGACCAACGACGCCTTTTGCCCCACCTTGGTAGGTTTGGTGGCGCATAGCGAACTGGCGCGCGGCGGGCCGGTGCAGCAGATCGGCTGCGTGATGGAGATCGTGATCGATGGCCTGACGGAGGCCGACGTGGGCGCGGCCATGCGCGTGGGCATGGAGGCCGCCGTGGCGATCGGACAGCCCGGCGGACTGCTGCGCATTTCCGCCGGCAACTACGGCGGCAAGCTGGGTCCGTTCCACTTCCATCTGCGCAGGCTGCTCGCCGCGGGAGATGACCAATGAGCGGGTGGCATTTCAGGCTGCGGCGGGCGCCTGCGCTGCGCGTCGATCTGCGCGGCATCACGCCGGCCGTGCTTGCAGGGCTCCCGATCGAGCAGGTCGAGCGGCTGCCGGTCGGCCATGGCAACACGACGCTGGCGTTGGCGGAACTCTTCGACATCGCGCCGCGCGAGGAGGGCGTGCTGCATTTCGAAGGCAGTCTCGAACGCTTCGACCGCATCGGCTGGCAGATGGACAGCGGCCGCATTCGCGTCGAGGGCCATGCCGGCGACTATGCGGGCGGCTGCATGCGCGCGGGCGAGCTGCAGATCGAGGGCCGCGCAGGCCTGCTGGCTGCTTGCGAAATGGCGGGCGGCACGCTCACCGTCGAGGGCGATGTCGGCGACTTCGCCGCCAGCACCTTGCCCGGCAGCATGGACGGCATGCGCGGCGGCACCTTTATCGTCCGCGGCAATGCGGGCGAGCGCTTCGGCGACCGCATGCGGCGCGGCACCGCCCTGGTCCATGGCGACGTGGGGGCTTTCCTCGGTTCGCGCATGGTCGCGGGCACCATCGCCGTGGGTGGCCGTGTCGGTGCCCATGCGGGCCATGGCATGCGTCGCGGCAGCGTGGTGTTTGCGGGGCCCGGCGCGGCCGTGCCGATCGGCGTCGAGACGATGCCGACCTTCGTGGCGAATCGCGCCGCGACCCCCGTGTTCTGGGCTTTGCTGGCGCGCGATCTGGCGCGTCATGGCGGAGCTTTCGGCGAACTGCCAGCGCGCCGCATCGAGCGCCATCTGGGCGATCTCGCAGCCGATGGCAAGGGCGAGCTGATCTACGTGAACCCGTGACCCACGGCTCTTCTAACATCTGGAGTCTTTGTGACGCATCCCCATCTCTTCCACGCCGGCGAGGCCACCGTACTCGCCAAGGACGGCCAGTTCACCGATGCCATGCCGGAGATCCTGATCGGCCTTGTCGACGGGCCGGTGGGCGCCGCCTTCGCCGGCATGATGGCGCAGAGCAAGGGCCACACGGCGATGTTCGCGATCCGCGCCTGCAACCAGCTCGTGCGACCGGCGACCATCATGGTGCCCAAGGTCACGCTCAAGGATTCGGCCAACATCGAGCTCTTCGGCGGGGTGGTGCAGAGCGCGACCGCTGACGCGGTGGTCGATTGCCTGATCGAGGGCATCATTCCCAAGGACCTGGCCAACGAGCTGTGCATCATCAGCCTGGTGTGGATCGATCCGCGATGCGCCAGGGACGACAATCTCGACAAGAAAGACATGTACCGCACCAACTACGAGGCCACCAAGCTCGCGATCCGGCGCGCGTTGAACAACGAGCCCACCGTGGACGAACTGATCGCCAATCGCCACCGGATCAAGCACGACATGGACGACTGGAGCTGAATGCCTAGGGACTGTCTCAGCTTCGCGCTGCTCGACGACTGCGCCTCGACGCGCGAGCGGCCGACCAGCCGGCTGTACACCGGCTATGTCCGCCAGCACCGTTGCACCGACCCAGCGAGTCTCGACACCGTGTGGGACCAGGTCGATGCCGATCTGCGGCAGGGCCTGCACGCGGTCCTTCTGGCCGATTACGAGTGGGGTGCCAAGCTGCTGCATGCCGGGCAGGCGCGGCTCGCATCGGAAGATGCTTCGGCGCTGCGGGTGCTGATGTTTCGCCAATGCGCGAGGCTCTCGGCCGACGAGGTCGCCACCTGGCTCGCGGAGCGCGAACAGAGCGAATCGTCCGAAGCCGGCGAGCCGCAGGCCGCCGGCGTGATGGAGCTCGTGTCCAGCATCGACGAAGCCGCCTTCACCGATGCCATCGCGCGCATTCACGCCGCCATCCGGGCGGGCGAGACCTACCAGGTCAACTTCACCTACCGCCTGCAAGGCCGAAGCTACGGTTCGCCCGTGAGCCTGTACCGGCGGCTGCGCGCGCGCCAGCCCGTGGCCTACGGCGCGCTGATCGCCTTGCCGCAGAGCGAGAAGGAGGAGGAGGGCGATGTCACGCACGTGCTCTCGTGCTCGCCCGAACTCTTCCTGCGCCACGATGCCGGCGTGCTGACAGCGCGTCCGATGAAAGGCACGGCGGCGCGCGGTGGCGCGCCCGAGGGCGACAGCGAGATGGCGCGCCTGCTGTCGGTGGACCCCAAGAACCGCGCCGAGAACGTGATGATCGTCGACCTGCTGCGCAACGACATCGGCCGCGTGGCGCGCATCGGTTCGGTGAAGGTGCCGGCGCTGTTCGCCGTCGAACCCTACGCCACGGTGTTCCAGATGACCTCGACCGTGCAGGCGAGGCTGCGCGCCGAGGTCGGCATGCCCGAGCTGCTGCGCGCTGTGTTTCCCTGCGGTTCCATCACCGGCGCACCCAAGCACCGCACGATGGAATGGATCGCCGCGCTGGAGAGCACGCCGCGCGGGCTCTACTGCGGTGCCATCGGTTGGGTCGATGCGCCGGCGCACGGCGCGCGCATCGGCGACTTCTGCCTGTCGGTAGCGATCCGCACCCTGACGCTCGGCGCCGAGGCCGGGCATTCGCGGCCGCTGCGGCTGGGCATCGGCGCCGGCATCGTGCAGGACAGCCGCGCCGCCGACGAGTTCGAGGAGTGCCTGCTCAAGGCGCGCTTTCTCACCGCCCTCGATCCGGGCTTCGAACTGTTCGAAACCATGCATGCCACGCGGCGTGAAGGCATCCGGCACCTGGAGCGGCACCTGGCGCGGCTGGCGCGCAGCGCCCGCTCGTTGGGCTTCGCGTTCGACCGCGACGCGGCGCTCGCGGCCTTGCGCGAAGCGTTGCCGGCGCTCGCGCCGGGGCAACCCTCGCGCCTGCGCCTGGCGCTGGCGCATGACGGGCGGCTTCACCTCACGCACGCGCCGCTGGCGCCCCTCGCCGGCGGCGCGGTGAAGCTGCTGATTGCCGACGAACGATTGCCCGATGCGAACCCGTTGGCTGCGCACAAGACCACATTGCGCCGGCACTACGACGCCGGCGTGCGTGCCGCGGAACGCGCCGGCGCCTTCGACAGCGTGTTCTTCACGGCCGACGGCCGGCTCGCCGAAGGCGGACGCAGCACGCTGTTCGCGCGCATCGAAGGGCGCTGGTGGACGCCGCCGGTCGCCGATGGCGCGCTGCCCGGCGTCATGCGCGAGGTGCTGCTCGAAGATCCCGCGTGGCAGGCGGCCGAACGCACGCTGCGCCGGGAAGACCTGCAGGCGGCGCAGGCGCTCGTGGTGTGCAACGCGCTGCGCGGCGCGCTGCCGGCGCAGCTCCAGCTCCAGGCGCATGAGGCTTCGGCCGCGTGAGGCGCGCGCGTTCGACTCCCGGCCCCGCAATGAAGCTGGCGCTGTTCGATCTCGACCACACCTTGATTCCGTTCGACAGCGGCATGGCCTGGACGCGCTTCCTGATCGCGCGCGGCGTCCTGCCGGCGCATGCGGAGTCGGTCTACCTGGGCTATTGCCAGCAGTACGTGGCCGGCACGCTGGACATTCGCGAGCTGCATCGCATCAGCGTCGCGCCGCTGGCGCGCTTCGGCCTCGCCGTGCTGCGGCAATGGGCGAGCGAGTTCGAGGCCGAGATGGCGCCGCAGGTGCCCGAGGCGATGCGTGCGCTGGTGCGCCAGCACCAGGCCGCCGGCCACCTCTGCGCCATCGTGACCGCCACCACCTGGCTCATCGCCGAGCCCTTTGGCCGGCTGTTCGGCGTTGCCGACGTGCTGGCGACGCAGTCGCTGGTCGTCAACGACGCGCTCGACGGGGCGATCGACGGCGACCCGTGCTTCGGCGTCCACAAGCTGATGCACGTGAAGCGCTTTCTGACAACGCGAGGCTTGTCGCTCGAGGCGCTCGAGCGAGCGTGGTTCTATTCCGACTCGATCAGCGACCTGCCGCTCCTGGGCGCGGTCTCGGATCCGGTGGCGGTGTGCCCCGACGAGCGCCTGCGCGCCCTGGCCTTGGATGCCGGCTGGGAAATTCTCGAACGCACCTGAAGATGCCGACCTTCGCCGTGAACTCTCAACGTCATTCCCTCCAGCACATGGTCGCGGCCCTCTTGATTGCACATCAGCCTGGGCGGGAACGGAATGAACCAGGCGGAGCTTGGCGGCCTTGAGCGGCGCGATCGCGTCGCGAACCTTCCGCCAAAGCTCGGCGCGGAGCTCGGATGGCGTGCTGCGGTAGTACAGCGTCTGGCTTCACGTCGCGAAGACGAGCCGTCAGGCGTGCGCTCGGCCCAGATAGAAGCGCCCGCAGTCGATCAGCGTCTTGTCAGTCCATGAGGCCGTGCGGACGAGGATGACCATGTGCCGCTATGGAAAGAGGCCATCTACTGCAGCCAATGGCCGCTGGCTGTCGTCGCATCCCGTTTGTTGGCCACCAAGAGCCCGTCGACGAGCTTCTTCGCCTTGCAGTCGAGCTTGTCAAAAATGATCTCCCGTTCGGCCTGGCTCGTGGTCAACGCGACCCGGCCCGCGAACTCGCCGCCCCGATGGACATCGGCATGCGCGGAAATCTGCTCGCCATCACCAGTCACCTCGATGGTGATGACCGCGCCTCGATAGTCGAATTTCCTCTGAATCTCATTGTTCATATTGATCTCCCTGGGAAGCTGCACGAGCTGCAACTCGGAGTTGGGGCAACGCTGTACCAAGAGTCAGCTGCCGGCGGCAGCCGCCGGATCACCTCTAGGATGAGGTCACGGGCATGGAATGGCGCGAACCACGGTCAAGCCAATCGTCGTTCGACCCAGTGGGTATCGTTACCAAAGAGACGATTTCCCTGGTGTGCAACGAAGGCCAATTTTTCCCGGTTGTGGGCTGTGTCCGGCCGCCACAGCTCATGGACAACGGCCACAGCCTCTTGCTGGACCAGATCGTTCGAACGGCGCAGCCTGATCTCGATGAGTGCACGTGATTTGCGGGACACTGGCTTCTCCTTTCGTCGTGTTCCACCACGTAAGAGCGTGCTGTCTTACGTCGCATCAGGCGCAATGTACGGCAATATTCGCCGGATGTGAACTTTTCACATACTCTTCACATAGGTGCCAAGATGTACTTGACCGGGAATACGCATGGACTCGTCACTGAACAACACCATGGTTGACGTGAGCTCGGGCCCAAGTTCGCTGAACGAACTTCGGGATTTGATCCTCAAGCTATACGGCAGCGAAGCGGCAGCGCTCGAACCACACGCGCCCCTGCGCGACAAGGGATTCGATTCGCTGACGCTGATCGAATTCGTGTTCGCGATCGAAGACCGCTTCTCCATCTCTATTGCGGATGACGAGACGAACAGCGTGGACACGCTGGCCGGGCTCGCGGCGGTAGTCGACGACAAGATCCGGATGACGCAAGCCAAGTGAAAGCCGAGGTCGCCGTCAATAGCGGCATATCCGTCATCGCTCGAACGCTGCCTCTTGGCGAGGCCAGGGCTCGTTGATGGCAGCAAGCCCGTCGTCGGTGAGATAGAGGTCGAACTCTCCGTGGCGGGGCCATCCCGCGCTGCTCGCGGAGGGCAAGTTGAGCCGCGCATGGCGCGCCCAAGGTTCGTGCCTACCTGAAGGCGAAATAGGCACCATGAGCTCAAAGGCTGCAGTCGCGACTACCGGGAGGCCTGGCGCCGAGTTCCGCGCTGCCATCACTTGCTCAGTTGCCTGGTTTGCCGCCCACTTGGTGGCTGCGGCGCGCATTCAATCGACAAGCTTCGACGCGTGCTCCAGTGCGCCACATTTCGTCAGGACGCGGTCCATTGGGAGATCGTGACTTGACGCCCTGACGGCTGAATGATTGCAGTCCAACACGGTCCATGACCGGCCCGAGCTGTGGCCTGTGGAGCTAGGTTCGCTACAAGAAGCCCTGCCCGGACTTTCGTCTCTGGGCAGGGCCTCCGCGCGTTCGGGGTGTCCGTTTCCGGCTTTCCCGAACTCGAAACGCTAGCTTGACCTTCCTCCAGTGCAACCGCATCGGATGGGTTCGGTGCACCCCGCAGGACGCCGCCTACTTGGTCGGTCCGGCGCACGATTCATCCTGCGGAACCTGTGGAGCTGGGCGCGACGGTCGCTTCTGCTGGCCCTTATCTGCCAGGCCCACCACCACCGCCGGGACCGCCACCGCCGCCAGGCCCACCACCACCGCCGGGACCGCCACCACCACCGCCGGGACCGCCACCGCCGCTGCCGGGACCACCACCGCCGCCGCCGGGACCACCACCGCCTGCACCGCCACCGCCTGCACCGCCACCGCCTGCACCGCCACCGCCTGCGCCGCCGCCGCCTGCACCGCCGCCGCCTGCGCCACCACCGCCTGCGCCGCCACCGCCTGCACCGCCACCACCTGCACCGCCACCACCTGCACCGCCGCCACCTGCACCGCCACCACCTGCACCGCCGCCACCTGCACCGCCGCCACCTGCGCCGCCGCCACCTGCGCCGCCGCCGCCTGCGCCGCCGCCACCTGCGCCGCCGCCACCTGCACCGCCGCCACCTGCACCGCCGCCACCTGCGCCGCCGCCACCTGCACCGCCGCCACCTGCGCCAGCAGCGCCTGCGCCAACACCAGCACCTCCGCCGCCGGCGCCGCTACCACCCGGGTCTGCGCTGGCTATTCCAACGGTCCCGCCTCCGCCCGAACCTTTGGAGATCACAGCTGAGTTGGCCGCGCCAGAAAAACCGGTCGCCCCCGGAGGTGACCCCGAGCCCCCGACCAGGGGCGATCGCACCAACTGACTTGCGTTCCTGGTGTTGAAGCAAGGCGCCTCCCCAAAGGGGTTGTACCGGTCGCATGCGGCCGAGCTTCTTGGTGCCGCAGGAGGAGCGGCGGCTTGGAACCGTGTATCTGGACGCGCCAATGGACGCGCGTCGCCGACGCTGGGATGGGTTTCAGCAGCAGGCGGCCTCACCAGCGCCACGGCAGGTGCCGGTGCCGAAGTGGCCGGGGTGGCAGCCTTGGCTTCGAACGCGTCTGTCCTGGCAGTTCTGGGCTCTGGGGGTTGTTGCACTCTTGGCACCGGCCCCGGTGTCGGCGTCGGTGCGACACGCGCCGATCTAGGCGAAATGCGGACCGTCATCACGGTTGTTGGAGCCTGCTGCGGAGCGAGGTCGTCTTGGGCGACCGAGTCAGTCGGTGCATCCTGGGCAGGCACGCTTGATGGAGTGTGCGGCGATTCGGGCTGCTTTGCGCCTTCCGTTGCCGGCGCGGCCGATTGAGTGACCACCACTGTTTGGTCCGCAGGCGCCGCCGGCGGCGCAGCAGTGGCCATCGTCTGATCCACAGAGGCTGCAGGCGGCTGGGGAACAGCTTTCGCCGCGCGGTTCACAGAGCCGGCAGAAGGCGGGGGAGAAGTTGCCGTCGAGAGGCCCACCGGCACGAGGGGCGATTGCGACGGAGGCGCTTCTGTTCGTTCCGTGGGCAGGTTGGCCGACTGCAGCAGAGACGAGATCGCGCTCGAAAGCGTCGGGCCGCTCATCGCAGAGCGGCCCAAGTACCAGAAGACGAAGGCTCCATGCAACAGCGCCAGGACGATCAACAGCCAGACGATGGAGACGTCGACGCCGTGCGGCACGGGGATAAAGCCGATGCGTCTCGGCGCGCGCTGACTTTTCTGCTTCAGAACAGCAGCGTTCAATGGCAACAAAGAGGGCGAAGCCGTTTGCAGCCAGCGCGGCTCGCTGACGGTAGTGTCGAAGGTCGTCGTGCCCGAGCGAATGCCCGAAAACTTGCCGGCACAGCCGCAGCAGTACCTGGCGCGCTCCCTGTTAGGCGTGTGGCACGACTCGCAGAACTTCGTCATACCGGCATTTCCCCGGACAGGACAGCAGCGCTTGGGGCGCTACGGAATAGGGATGAACTTCGTGATGATCACGAGCGAATTGATCACGACCCAGAACGCCACGAAGTCCATGGCCCATGCCCACTTTGAGAGGCCACGCGGCGGCTTCGGCGGCGGTACCTGTTCGCCCGAATTCTTGCTGGCTGCATAGAACGCAGGCAGCTTGTGAGAGCAGCATTTGCAGATGTGTGCGGAGCCCGTGTTGATGGTGCTGCAGGCCTCACAGATTTCCGCCGAGGTGCCTGCTTGCAATCTTGCGAGATCGATGAGGTTGCCGAAGGCAACGCTCGAAGAGGGACTCTTAGTCTCGGCAACAAAAACGGCAGCGGCTGTCATTGATGCGCTCCTGGACGAAGGACGGTTGCGGGTTCGGTGTGCGCCCGCGCGCCGCGGTAGCGTTGCGCTTTGGCTTGAGCCAGGCTTCGCCCCAATCGGTGTTCGGCGACGGCGATCCTTGCAAACATCAGTAGGTCGGTGTCGTCGGGACCGGCGCCCGAACCTTCGATCTGCTTTCGGAACGCTCGAACGATGCGGCCCTGAACTGCCTTGCGGACCCGCACCGCCGCAGCCCTTGCCCTGCGGGCACTCCGCTCGCAAGGTTCGATGGACCTTCGTGCCCGCGCGCCGCGGTGCCGCAGTGCAGCAAGACGGCGCCTCTTCCTCGCTAGCGGGCCCCTTCTGCGTGTGACAGACTTTGACATCTCGCTCTCCTTCGACGGCGCGGCAAATGTGAAGGCTTCACATTTGTACTACTCTTGTCTTATAGTGGCGAGGACTTTTGTAAGACTTCGGCGGATGTCGCTGGTCCAGTTGGTAACTGGGTGTTAGCGCCCATCTCACCCCGTCCAAGGATCCACGTGTCGCACCAAACCCTGCGCGCGCTGTTCGAGATCAGGCTGCGCTGGACTGACAAGGTGCTGCAGGAAGCTCCTACCCAGGTCAACGGCGGCTTGTGGGTTCCTGACACGCCTCGCAATAGAGAGAGGCTTCAACAGGCTGCAGCGCTGGGAGACAGACTTCATGGCCACGAAACCCACTGGATCGAAAGACGCCAAGCGTGATCAAGCCAGGCGTCGATCGATCTGCGACAGATGACGCAGACGACAGAAGGCCAACTCTCCTGGGTCCTCTCGGCTTGCGCACGCGTCATGCGGCCGCTGGTCAGGCTCGCGCTGGCCTTCGGTGTCAAGCATGCCCACCTGGAGGAACTGCTGCGCGACGTGCTGGTCGACGAAGCGCGCAGCGCTTGGCTCAAATCCAAGGGCGCCGAGCCGAACATCAGTCAGCTGTCGGTGACGACAGGCTTGAACCGCAAGGCGGTGACTGCCATGGTGCGTGAAGCGGAAGATCCGTTGCCGCACACCGGGATGTCGGCCGCGGCCAAGACCCTGACCTTGTGGCTGCACATGATCGACGAGGACCCTGCGCACCGGTCCCTGCCCATCGTGGCCGAAGCCCCGGCGTCATCGTTCGAAACCGTCGCCCGGCGCGCCAGCCATGGCAACGTGCACCACCGCGCCATCCTCGACGAGCTGGTGCGTTTGAACATGGCGATCGAGCACGAGGGCCGCGCCGAGCTCAACGCCACCGCCTTCGTTCCGGCGAAGGACTTGAAGACGATGCTCGCCTTCCTGGGCGACAACACGCGCGACCACCTGCTCGCGAGCGTGGCCAACACGCTCGGCGCAGAGCCGCCCTTGCTCGAACGATCGGTATTCGCAACCGGGATTGCGCTGGAGGACTGCGAACGCATCCACGAGCTCGTGCGCGAGCGGTGGAGCCAACTTCATCACGAATTGACCCGGGAGATGACGCGCGCCTTCGACGAGGCCGAAAAGACAGCTTCGGGTCGCATCAGGATCGGCATCTACACCTACTACGAAAACGGCACAACCGAGTACGCTAAAAAATCGGCCCCCGCTCCCCCCAAACGATCGCGAAGAAAGGCATGACGAGCACCTTGCTGCGCAACGGCTTTTTGGCACTGCTGATCGGCTTGCTGCTTTCTTGCGGCGGCGGTGGAGGCGGTGGCGGCGGCGCAGCTTTCGGGAGTGCCGGCAGCGCGGGATTCACTGGCGGACTGATTCCCAGTGGCGAGGGCAGCCCCGCCGGCGGAGCAGGCGACGGCCAGGGCGGCGGCAGCTCGGGCAGCTCCGGCGCCGGCGGCGGCTCGAACGGCACCTCGACGGCCTCCAGCGGCGACAGTGGCTCGGGCGTGGGCTCCGGCGGCACCGGCGTGAGCACCGCCGATGCGGCCGGCATCGGCGGGGTCGATGGCGCGGGCAGCATCATCGTCAGCGGACTGCGCTACGACACGGACACCGCCGTCATCAACCTCGAGGATGCCGCATCCCTGCAGCTGGGAATGAGCGTGAAGGTCAGCGGGCCGGTCAACGTCGACTTCACGAGCGGCACGGCCCGCCGGGTCGATTCGGCTGCCGATATTCGCGGCCCGCTTTCGTCGGTCGATCTGGCGCAGGGCAGCTTCGTCGTCATGGGCACCACGGTGACCACCGACAACGCCACCGTCTGGGCCGATGCGGCCGGACTTGCTGCCATCGCACCCAACACGACGCTGCAGGTCTGGGGCTTGCCGGCGGCACCCGGCGTGCTGCGTGCGACGCGCGTCGAGCAGCGCGCCCCCTCTGCACCGATTCTCACCGGCACGGTCCAGAACCTCGATGGAGCACGACGCACCTTCACGCTCGGCAGCTTCGTTGTCGACTACAGCGTCGCGGCCCTGAGCGGCAGCTCCGACGGGCGCCCGCCCGCCAACGGCACCCTCGTGCGCGTGCGTGCGAACTTCGCGCAGCCCGGCCGCCTGCCTGCCACCCTCGTGCAGTGGTGGTACCCGGTGCCGACGGCGAACACCACGCCGGTCCAGCTCGCGGGCATCGTCACTGACTACGCGGGACTGGGTTCGCTGCGGGTGCTGGGCACGCCGGTGGACGCCTCTTCCGCGCAGATCACCGGCGGGCCGGCCGGCTCGGTCGGCAATGGCGTGAAGGTGGACGTTGCCGGCACGATGTCCAACGGCATCCTCAAGGCCACCAAGCTCAAGATCAGGCATATCCCTGGCACCGGCGGGCCGGCGTCGTTCACCCTGATCGGGGCCATCGGCAACTTCAGCTCCGCCTCGAGCTTCCGGGTACGCGGACAACCCGTGAATGCCGGCGGTCCAGGCGTCGCGTTCGTCAACGGCACCGCGTCGAACCTGGGCAACGGCGTGCCCGTGAGCGTCGAGGGCGCGCAGGTCGTCGACGGCGTGCTGATCGCCACGCGCGTCAGCTTCAATCCATAGGCACATGACCGATCGCGTGAGCTGATGGGTGGACGCCTACCTGGCCGAGTGGTCTCGCATGTCCGAAGGGCCTGTCGAGCTTGGTCAAGCGGCCACCTGAACTTCGGCTTTGGGCCCTAGGCCGTCCTACCCTAGCCGCATCCGCGACGCTCACCTTCGAGCCTCAAGGCTGGTATTCCGCCTATCGATGAAAACGGTCATGGCGTGACATCGTCGTCGGGCAATCAGAAAATGAACATGCTGGTTCGGGCAGAGCACGAGCGCCTTCTGAGGTTTGAACGCGCGGCGTCCGCGCGCTATCTAGACCTGGATCAGTCCCCAGCGCAGCGCGACCCAGGTCAGCTCCGCCTGGTTGCTCGCGCCCAGCTTCTGCTTAACGCGATAGAGGTGCGAGCCGACCGTGCTGATCGAGAGGTTCAGCGTGGCGGCGATCTGCGCCACGGTCATGCCGCGCGCGAGCTGGATGAAGACCGAGAACTCGCGCTCGCTGAGCAATTCGGCTGGATTGGCGTCGCCCTCGATCTGCGCTGTCGCCAGCGCCTGCGCAGTATGGGCGTCGATGTAGCGTTCGCCGCGCGCCACCGCTTTCACCGCGGCGATCAGCGCCTCGGGCGCGCTGCGTTTGGCCAGGTAGCCGAGGGCACCCGCGCGCAGCACGCGGCGCGGGTGAGCGGTGTCCTCGTGCGCCGACAGCGCGAGCACGCGCGCCTTCGGATCGTGGGCGAGCAGGCGCCGCAGGGCTTCAAGGCCGCCCATGCCGGGCATCGACAGGTCCATCACCACCACGTCGGGCCGCACCTGCGGATAGTCCTGGCAGGCCTGCTCGCCGGTGTCGGCTTCGGTCACGACGTCGATCTGCGCGTCGGCCAGCAGCATGCGAAAGCCCATGCGCACCAGCGCATGGTCGTCGACGAGCATCACTCGGATTGCTTGGGTCGCTTGGGTCATGGGTTCTCCGCGACGGCCGCCGGCAAGGGCAGGCGCACCGTCAGTTGGGCACCGTTCGGCGCGGCGGGTTCCAGGTGCAATTCGCCACCCAGGCTTTCGATGCGCTCGGCGAGCCAGCGCAGGCCATAGTGGCCCGCGCCCGTTTCCCGGGTGGCTTCAGGGCCCGGCAGGCCGCGCCCGTCGTCGGTGAGCGAGAGCTTCACCGCTTCTTCGTCGCGATGCAAGGCAAGCACGATCCGGCGCGCCTGTCCGTGCCGCAGCGCGTTGGTGATGCCCTCCTGCGCGGCGCGGTACAGCACGAGCGCCGCGTCGGTGTCCATCGGCACGCGGTCGAGTTCGAGCCCGAGCTGCCATTCGATCTGTACTTCGCTGTGGCTCGTTCGCGTGCGTTCGACCAGATCCTCGAGCGCGGCCACCAGTCCGAACTTGTCGAGCACCAGCGGGGTCAGGCGCGGAATCATGCCGTGCATCGCGGTGTAGAGACGCGCCGATTCGTCGGCGATCACCCGCGCCGCCTGCTCTGCCTGTGGATCGAGTGCCTGCATGCGCTTGGCGATCGACAAGGCCATGCTGCGCATCGCAGTGACCGACTGCCCGAGCTCATCGTGCAGTTCGCGCGCGATCAGCCGTCGTTCCTGTTCGATCTTCTGGTCGACCCAGCGGCCGAGTTCGCGGCTTTCGGACAAGCGGCTCTCCGCCCGCACCGCCCGCCGCTCGGTCTCGATGTGCTGCTGCAGCATGCCGACCATGCGGTTGAAGGCGGCGCCGATGGCCGCCGCCTCGGTCCCGGGCAGGGCGCGCAGCGCGACATCGAAACGCCCGCTCTCGAGCTGGTTCAGCGCGTCCACGATGTCCGCGAACGGGCGTGTGGCGCGTCCCACGAGCCAGAACACGAGCGCATTGACGATCAGCAGCAGGCCGAGCGCGCTGAGCATCAGTAGCGCGGCACTGTCCCAGGCATCGAGCACCGCGCGCGAGGCGTTGGAACGCACGATCAGCTTGCCGCCGGGAAAGGCGATGGACATTTGCGTCGGCGCGGGCGAGACGAGGCCGGCGAACCAGTGCGGCGCATCGCGGCCGGCCTTGTAGACCGAGGTCGGCGAGCTGTACAGCACTTGCTCCTCGTCATCGAGCAGCGTGATGTCGTTGGAGCGCACGCGGCCGACGCCCTGCAGGAAAGCCAGCATTGCCGGCGTGCCTTGGGCCGCGTAGAGCCACGCCGTCCGGTTCAGCAGCTGCGCAGCCACGCGATTGGCCGCCACCACTTCCTCCTGCACCGATTCGCGCATGGCGCGCAGCTGCAGGGCGAGCATGGCGGCGACGAACAGCAGGGTCAGCAGGCTCACGATCAGGTTGATCTTCAGGCGCAGCGTCATGTCGTTAACAGGCCCTTCTAGCGCCGAAGCGGCCGTGCAGCGCGTAGCTGTCGAGTGCGGCGACCATCGCAGAGGCCATCGCCGGATGCGCCGGATCGTGGCCCGCACCGTCGACCCATCGAAGCTGGCCGTGCACGAGGCGCTCATGCACGGCCTGCGCGGCGTCCGCCCGGCAGACGCGGTCGTCGCGGGAATGCAGCAGCAAGGTAGGCACCTGCGGCAGCGCGCCGAGGCGATCGAGCAGCGGGGGCGCGTCGAGCCAGCAGCGGTGGATCAGGTAGTGGCTCTGCACGCGGTAGCGGTCCACCAGCGCGTCCAGCATTTCTAGCTCGGGTTCGATCCCGTCGGATGGCGCGGCCGCGCCGCCGGCCAGCGTTTGCTCCCAGCGCCACCACGCGAGGGCGAGTCGCCGGTGCAGGTCCGCGTTGTCGACGGTCGGCGCCTGCTGCAGGGCGCGGGCCAGAAAACCCAGCATGTCGTGGCGTTGATCGGCCGGCGCCACCGCCGCGAACCGCGCCCAGGCGGCGGGCGCGCGGCCCGGCGTGTCCTGGAAGAAGGCCTCGATCTCCTCGGTCGTGGGGAGGAACACCGAGCGCAGCAGCAGGGCCGCCACCGCCTGCGGCTCGAAGCCCGCATAGGCGAGCGCCAGCGTGGCTCCCCAGGAGCCGCCGGCCACCAGCCAGCGCGGCACCTCGAGCTGCTCGCGCACCATGCGCAGGTCTTGCAGCAGCTCGGCCGTGCGGTTGTGCGCGGTCGCGCCGCGCGGACGGCTCATCCCGGCGCCGCGCTGGTCGACGCTGATCACGCGAAAGCGCGACGGATCGAAGAAGCGGCGCAAGAGCGGCGAGCTGCCCGAACCGGGCCCGCCGTGCAGCACGAGCGCGCAAATGCCCGCCGGATCGCCGCTTTCCTCCACATGCAGCACATGGCCGTGCGGCACCGCCAGTGCATGGGTGCGCAGGGGCGGCGATTCGGGGTACAGGCCAGAAGGGAGCACGGGGCCATGGTAAGCGCCGGCCCCTTCGCCGCTATTCATGAAAATCATGAAGTGCGATTCATGATTTCATGGCTGGAGCGCGGCGGCCCCGCAGTCCAAGATGCGCAAGGGACACCACGGATCCCCGCGGCGGCCGACCGGCGCCGTGCAACGCTTCCAGGAGACACACACATGAAATGGGAAACCCCGACGGCCACTGATCTTCGCTTCGGCTTCGAGATCACGATGTACGTCAGCGCCCGCTGAGTTGCGCGCCTCGTGACAACCCGCCCCGGCACTCCCGGGGCGGGTTGTTTCGCCCCCTTTTTTTCTCTTCTTCGATGCGCATCACTGTTCTGGGCTCGGCCGCCGGCGGTGGCTTTCCTCAATGGAACTGCAACTGCCCCAATTGCGCAGGCGTGCGCGCAGGCACGGTGCGCGCCAAGCCGCGCACGCAGTCCTCGATCTTCGTGCGGCCCGACGAGGGCGACGACGGCGTCCTGTTCAATGCCTCGCCCGATATCCTGGAGCAGATCCGCAGCAACCCGGTGCTGCAGCCGGCGCGCAAGCTGCGCGACAGCGCCATCGCCGGCGTGGTGCTGATCGACGGGCAGGTCGACCATGCCACGGGACTTTTCATGCTGCGCGAGCGCGGCACGCCGCTGCCGCTGTGGTGCACCGACCCGGTGGTGGAAGACCTGAGCCAGGGCAATCCGGTGCTGCGCGTGCTGTCGCACTACTGCGGCGTGGCGCGAAACCCGATCGCGATCGACGGCGGCGCCTTCGAGGTGCCCGGCGTGCCCGATCTGGTCTTTCGCGCGCTGGCGCTGAGCGGCAAGGCGGCGCCGTATTCGCCGCACCGCGAGCATCCGGTTGCCGGCGACAACATCGGCGTCACGATTCGCGACCGCAAGAGCGGCAGGAGCGTGTTCTACGCGCCGGGCCTGGGCGCCATCACGCCGCCGGTGTTCGACGCCATGGCGAATGCCGACGTCGTCATGGTGGACGGCACCTTCTGGACCGACGACGAGATGATCCGCCTGGGCGTCGGCGCCAAGCGGGCGCGCGAGATCGGCCATCTTCCGCAGTCGGGCGAGGGCGGCATGATCGAATGGCTCGCGCGGCTGCCCGCGACCACGCGGCGCATGCTGATCCACATCAACAACACCAATCCCATCCTCGATGAGGACTCCGATGAGCATGCCGCGCTGCGGCGCGCGGGCATCGAGGCCTGCGAGGACGGGATGACGATCCAGCTCTGAGAGCGCGGAGCCCCACACACACCATGCATGCCGACAGGATTCAAGACCCGGTTCGTCCGGCCCCCGACAGCGAGAAAAGCGCGCCGGCATGGAGTCGCGAGGAATTCGAAGTCCGGCTGCGCGAGCGCGGCCGCAGCTACCACATCCATCATCCGTTCAACGTGATGCTCAACAGCGGCCGGGCCACGCCCGAGCAGGTCCGCGGCTGGGTGGCGAACCGCTTCTACTACCAGATCGCGATCCCGATCAAGGACGCGGCGGTGCTCTCGAACTGCCCCGACCAGGAAGTGCGCCGCGGCTGGGTGCAGCGCATCCTCGACCATGATGGCTTCGAACTCGGCGGCGTGAAGGATGAGGGCGGCATCGAGGCCTGGCTGCGGCTCGCGGAGGCCGTCGGACTGGCACGCGAGGAGGTGCGCGACCTGCGCCACGTGGTGCCCGCCGTGCGCTTTGCGGTGGATGCTTACGTGAACTTCGCGCGCCGCGCGCCGTGGCAGGAGGCGGTGTGCTCCTCGCTCACCGAACTCTTCGCGCCCGAGATTCACAAGCAGCGCCTGGCCACCTGGCCGGCGCACTATGCATGGATCGAGCCGGCCGGGCTGGACTACTTCCGCAACCGCGTGAGCCAGGCGCGGCGCGACGTCGAGCAGGGCCTGGCGATCACGCTCGATCACTTCGACACCCGGGCGCTGCAGGAGCGCGCGCTGGAGGTGCTGCAGTTCAAGCTCGACATCCTGTGGGCCATGAACGATGCGATGGCGACGCGCTACGGCGTGAACAGCGCATGAGCGAGAACAAGAAAGTGTTGACCCCCGAGAGCAGGCCCCGCGTCGGTCCCGGCTTTCGCCTGCAATGGGAGCCGGTGCAGGACTGCCACGTGCTGCTCTATCCCGAGGGCATGGTGCGGCTCAACGGCAGCGCGGGCGAAATCATGAAGCGCTGCGACGGCGAAAGCAGCATCGCCGCGATCGTGGCCGACCTGGAGCAGGCCTTCGACACCACCGGGCTCGAGCCCGAAGTGCGGGGCTTCGTCGAGATGGCGGCGCAGCAGAACTGGCTGCGGTGGGACGCATGACGCAGCCGCCACGCCCCGGGCCGCCGCTCTGGCTGCTGGCCGAGCTGACCTACCGCTGCCCGCTGCATTGCGTGTTCTGCTTCAACCCGGTCGATTTCGCGCAGCAGGACAGCGAGCTCGGCACCGAGGACTGGCTGCGGGTGCTGCGCGAGGGCCGGGAGCTCGGCGCCGTGCAGTGCGGCCTCTCGGGCGGCGAGCCGCTCTTGCGCGACGACCTGGAGATCATCGTCGCCGAGGCCAAGCGGCTGGGCTACTACACCAATCTGCTGACCTCCGGCGTGGGCCTGAGCGCGGATCGCGCCGCCGCGTTGAAGGCCGCGGGGCTCGACCACGTGCAGTTGTCGTTCCAGGATTCCACGCGCGAGATGAACGACTTCCTCTCGCACACCAAGACCTTCGAGTTGAAGAACCGGGTGGCGAAGATCATCAAGGACCAGGGCTGGCCGATGGTGCTGAACGTGGTGATCCACCGCATGAACATCGACCATATCGACCGCATCATCGAGATGGCGCACGAGATGGGCGCCGAGTACCTCGAACTCGCGAACACCCAGTACTACTCGTGGGCCTTCTTGAACCGCGACCAGCTGCTGCCCACGCATGAACAACTGCGCCACGCCGAAGAGGTGACCGATGCCTGGCGCGCCCGGCTGGGCGAGCGCATGCGCATCTTCTTCGTCGCGCCCGACTACCACGAGGGGCGCGCCAAGAAGTGCGTCAACGGCTGGGGCAGCATGTTCCTCACCGTGGCACCGGACGGCACGGCGCTGCCATGCCACACCGCCAAGATGCTGCCGGGCCTCGAGTTTCCGAACGTGAAGGCGCACAGCCTGCGCGAGATCTGGTTCGATTCGGAGGGCTTCAACCGCTACCGCGGCACCGGCTGGATGAAGGAGCCCTGCGCGAGCTGCGATATGCGCGAACAGGACCTGGGCGGCTGCCGCTGCCAGGCCTACCTGCTGGCCAACGACGCGGCCGCCGCCGATCCGGTGTGCGCGAAGAGCCCCGACCACCACCGGGTGGTGGAGGCGGTGCAGCGCGCGGCCGCGCGCGACCCGGCCGGCCCGGTCGAACATCCGCTGGTGTTTCGCGATCCCGCCAATTCGCGCCGCCTCGCCGCACCCGTCACGCTGGGTGCGTGAGGGCGTGCGGCATGTCGCGGGCCGCCTTCTTTCGCCGCTGTCGACCCGCGACCAACGTTGGAGGGGGCAGGGGCGTCGCTGCCGGCCCAGGCTTATGCGCAGATCTGCCAGGCCACTTTGAACTGGCTGCGCAGCGCAGTTTGAATATGCGAACTTGACTGCTACGACGACGCGAAGAGGTGACGAAAGGACTGTCTCAATGCCTCTTTCGCGTACGCTTCCGTGCATGGGTCCTGCAAGTTGATAGCAGGCCTCCGCTTTTGTCCATTGGCAGGGTCTGCCATCGAAGAGACGCGCTCTATGCAGGAGCCGTGCCCTTGACGGCCCAAGCGAGCGCTGCGTAGGAGCGTCGGCCATCCGCTTCGCCGTCGAGATAGGCTGCCTCGACAGCGTCGCGCAGCCGAGCGCGCTCGACCTGGCCAAGCGTGGCGACGTATTCTGCGCCAGGACCGTCCTTGCCCTCGAAGGGCGCCCAGTAGTCCGCGAACGAAGCGAACTCCATTCGGATGGAGAGTGTCGTCTCAACCACATTCTTGAAGCCGGCGTCGCTCCACGCCCGGGCCAGTTCGCCGGGCCGCGTCATCGGCCGTGTGTAGTTGCGGGCGCGGCGCGCCCTCGCTTCCAGGTCGAGTGCAGCGGCCGTGTCGAAGAACAAGCGGTTGGCGACCCAGCCGCCACGCGCGTCCCATACAGCCGCACCGACGATACTTCCAGGCTTGGCGACGCGCCGCATCTCGGCAATGGCCTTACCCGCCTCCGGAACGAAGTGCAAGACCAGGAGCGAGAGAACGCGGTCGAAGCTCTGCTCCGGGAAGGGCAGCGCACAGGCGTCGGCCACATTGAAGACGATGCGCGCATCTTGGTTGTGGCGCCTGGCATGTTCGACATAGGGCTCAGCGATGTCCACGCCCCGCACTTCGCCAGCGCCGGTGCGGCGGGCCACCGCAAAGGCCAGATGGCCTGTGCCGCAGCCGACATCGAGTACGCGGTCGCCGTCCGCGGTTCCGACGAAGTCCAGGAAAGGCAGCGCGAGGCGCCGGCTCCAACGGCCCATCAGCTGTTCGTAGCCATCGCCTTCGGCGGCGACGAAGCTCGAAGAAGTGGTGTTCATCGGCAGTTCCTTCGCACGGCTGGACGCAGTGCCTGCCAGATGCTATGACGCTGTTGATTGCAACGTCAACGTCTTTGAAGGGTAGCTGGGACGACCTCACCAGGGACAGGCAAAACGTGTAGTTCACCGACCAGAGCCAGCGCGCGCTGCCGCCCGTTCTGTGCACGCCGGCCTAAGTTTCTTGATAGTTCTCGAGCTGCATCGGACCGACATGCCCGAGCGCCGAATGCTGGCGAGTCCCGCCGACTTCGCTCATCCCGGCGGCATCTTGTCGAATGCCAGCAGTTCGGGGTCGAGGTGGTCCCACGCCAGGGCGCGCATGCGGTAGGCCACCAGCTGCGGCTTGTAGCGGCTCGGGTCGTCCAGGCTCGCCGCGTGCACGGTGAAGATCTGCGGCATGGCCGAGAACCCCAGGTAGACCGGTGAGCCGCATCGGGGGCAGAAGCCGCGGGTCTTCAAGTTGCCGCTGTCGGCAACCATGTCCCATTGCGTTGCATCGCCCGTGAGTTTCACGCCGGCGCCGGCGAAGGTCAGATAAGAGCCGTGGCCGCTGCCGCTCATGCGCTGGCAGTCGCGGCACTGGCAGTGGATCATCACCAGCGGGTCGCCGGAGATCTCGTAGCGGATCGCGCCGCAGGCGCATCCGCCGGTATAGGCGTCACTCATGTTCTTTCTCCTGTCTTAAGGTGGTGTTTGCGGTCGCGCGTCAGTGCGGCCCGTTGGCGAAGTTGCTCAGGTTGGGGACGACCTTGCGCCAGCCATCGCGCAAGTTCTGGAACGCGGTGTCGTTGGTGGGCGTCACGAAGCCTGAATGCACGAGCTTCAATCGCGTGCCTTCCGGGACCTTGGCCAGCGTGAAGGTGACGAGCGTGTCCAGCCGCGAACCGTAGCCGTTGTTGCTCTCATGGCCGCCCTTCCAGGCGTAGACGAAGCGCTCGTTCGGGACGACCTCCAGCACTTCGCAGTGGATGGTGCCGTCCCACGCGCCGGCCGGCTTGGTCTGGTATGTGAAGCGCGTGCCCTGCACGGGCGCGAAGCCGCGCGGCTCCATCAGCCAGCGTGCGATCAGCGTGCCTGTGGTCAAGATCTTCCAGATGGTCTCGGGCGCGTGGGGAAACACTTCGTCGACCACGATGTCTTGCGTGGCGGATTTCAAGGCGGCGTCGTTCATGGGTCGATTTCTTTCAAGAGGGTTCGGAGGTCGGCAAAGCGCTTGCGCCAGAACACGCCGTAGTGGCCCATCCAGTCGGCAAGCGGCGCCAGACCTTTGGGGTCGGCGCGATAGAAGACGTTGCGGCCCTGCGCGCGGTCCACCACCAGGCCCGCCCGCTTGAGCGAGCCCAGGTGCTGCGAAATGGCGGACTGCGTCACGCCGCTGCCCTGGGTCAACTCCACCACGCTGATTTCGTGCGCGTGCGCGATCCGCTCGAAGACGGCCCGCCGGGTGGGGTCGGCAAGCGTGCGCATGACGGTGTCGAGGGGGGCGGTTTGCATCATGGGATTTATATTAGCGAATGCTAATTGATAAGTCAATGCTAATTTGTTTGACTTCTGCCAAACCCCCGTTCAACCCGGACGGCGATTTCCCTTTCGCCGAAGCAGAGGCCAGTTCGCCCGCCAGCCAATGAGGCAGACGTTGAGCAGGTAGCCGATCTGCTGCACGGTAAGGAAGAAGCTGAATGGGCCGACTCCGGCTATCGCGGAGCGCAAGGCCGCGTCAAACGCGACGACCTGCAATGGCACATCGCGGCGCGGCCCAGCGACATCGCCAAGTTGCCCGAGGGCAGGGCGAAGATTCGAGCCCAGAGGCAAGAGCACCGCGAGCGCACCGGCGACCCGATTCAGCAAGCGGCGGTTTCGGATGTAAGCCACCTGAATTTTCCGGTGCGAGAACGCCATGGCGAGCAACGTGCGCCACAGCAAGGCATTCACAAACACCAAGGCTGTGACCGCAGATGACACTGAACCGCTCACACGCAACAGGCTCCATCCCGGTAGGTGACAACACTGAGGGCGCCCGGTGGAACGCCTTGCGGCGGAGCGTGCAGCAGGGACTAAGCAGCGGACCTCCTTCGCCAACGAGGGTCAACGTGAGTTCCATTTCATGCCGAGCCCGCAGCTCTCGTTCGAACTGAATGATCTTGGCGGACGCGTAGCCGCATTGGCTGCCAGCCACGCAGCAGCCCGAGATCCGGCGCGAATCGCCAGGCCAGCAGCAGCAAGGCGAGCACGGCCGGGATCCAGCGAAGGTCAATGTCTGCCGCCTGGCTCTGTGCGAAGCGGCGGTCCAGCATAGCCGTCCTCAGCGCGTCCGGCGTATTGAGGCGCAGGTAGTTCACGCCGACGAGCTTGGCCAGCGCTTGCAGATGGTCCTGGCGCAGCTCGGAAAGATGCTCGTGGTTCTGCGTGCCGCCGATGGCGGAGCCCTGCACCACGTCCTCCGGCTTCCAGTAGCCGGCGGGCTCGCCGCTGCTGCCGGTCTTTGGAATCGGCACCGGCACGTCGCCGCCGACGCCGACGAGCCAGCCCTGCACTTCGCCGGGCGTGACGTCGACCATCGGCGGTGTTTCGTTGGCCCGCAGCGGCGGCGACTCCTGCCCGTCGCTGATGAAGACGAAGCTGGTGTGCGGGCCGATGCTCCTGGCGCCGCGCACGGCCCAGGTCACCCCCTTGCCGACGTTGCTGGCGTTGGCCCAGCGCATGCGGGCATCGATGCGTTCGAGCGAGGCCAGCAGCTCTTCGTAGTGGCTGCAGACGTCGATCGGCGCGAGGATCACCAGCGAGCGGTAGTCCGCGAAGACGCTCCAGCCCACCTTGGAACCGCACGGCAACGCACCCAGCACATCGCGCATGGCTGCGCGCGCCAGCGTCAGCCGACTGACCGCAGCATGGTTGAGTTCGACGTCCTCGACGTTCATGCTCTGCGTGATGTCGAAGCTGACCTGCCACTCGAACACCGGGCGCTGCAGCTTCACACGCGGCGGCCAGACCGCCAGTGCGAGCAACAGCAAGGCCGCCAACAGCGGCCAGCTGCCGCTGCTGCCGATGCGCCGCCAGGCGGCGTTCACGGCAAGTCCCCGGCGACGAATCCGGGAACCCGGACCCGGCGCTGCTCGACCGACTGCTGTTGCTCGGCGGAGAAGGCTTCCTGCTCTTCCGGCGCCAGGCGCAGCGCGCGCTCCAGGTTGTAGCGCGCATCCCAGTCCTGCGGCGCCGCGCGCAGCAGGTCGCGCAATCGCTGCTTGCCCAGTTCGAACAGCGGCTCGGCGCCAGTCTGCTGCGCAAGGCCTTGCCGCAGGTACATGTTGCCGAGATTGAAGAGCGCCTGCTGCGCGATGAGGTCGCGTTCGCCATTCTGGAGCAGGCCCGCATAGCCTTTGAGCGCGGCGTCGTGATTGCCGGCCTTCGAGAGGGCCAGCGCCTGCGCCAGCTGCAGCTCGCGCGCAGACCGGAGAGGAATCCCCGTCGCATCCTTGCCGGCAGGCGCATCGGCGATGCGGGCGATCTCGGCATTGAGGCCCGTCGTCTGTCGCAAACGCAAGCCCCGCTCCAGCGCCGCGCCCGCGCAGCACAGGCTCAGAACGCCGAAGACCAGATGAACCGTGCGTCGCTTCATGGGCTTGCCCGCCAGCTTTGAAGCTGCAGCGCGCGGCAGGCGAGCAGGCCGGCGCAGCACAGCATCGCTGCAAGGTAGAAGGCGCCACCGTGGTCGCGCCGCGGTACCCGCTCGTGGATGGTCAGCGGGAAGTTCTGCTGCCGGTCGATCTCGGCCATCGCCGCGGCCATGGCGTTGGAGTCGTCCACCTGGTACAGCCGGTAGGGCGT
The DNA here is from genome assembly GCF_964253805.1 of Variovorax sp. LjRoot175. Classification (NCBI taxonomy): domain Bacteria; kingdom Pseudomonadati; phylum Pseudomonadota; class Betaproteobacteria; order Burkholderiales; family Comamonadaceae; genus Variovorax; species Variovorax sp. LjRoot175. The sequence goes on from NZ_CAXURY020000001.1 coordinate 2,806,238, forward strand.
GCTCAGCGTCTTGAAGAATTGGTGCAGCGCCAGTTCTTCGCCGAGGCCGTAGGCCGATGCCGTCCCGGTGTTGAGGTTGGGAGAGTTCGGGCCGCTGCGCACGTAGATCCAGTACAGGCCGATCTTCTCGCGCGCGAGGCCTGCCTGGACGCGTTGGCGCGTGGCCTCGTCGAGCTGGGCGCCGCCGTCGGAGACGATCAGGATCACGCGGCTTCCCGAGTAGCTGCGGTTTTCGAATTCCTCGATGGCGGCCAGGAGCGCGACACCCATGCGGGTTTCGGGCAGGCCGCGCCCGATGGCGCTGGCGGCGAGCGCGGCCTGTACCGTGTCCGTCTTCTGCGTGAAGGGCACGACGGCGATCGGCACCGTGCTGAAGGTCATGAAGGCGAAGCGGTTGTCGGGCCGCTTCGCGACGAAGTCGCTCAGCAGGTCACGCACGACCTTGGCTTTGGGCTCCTGCGACATGCGGCCCGCCGTTTGCAGGCCGTTGGTGTGAACCGTCGCATCCATGCTGCTGCTGCGGTCCATCAGGATCAGCACCTCGGCGCCTCGACCGGTGCGCAGCACCTGGGCGCCCGACTGCCCGGGACCGGCGAGTCCGAGCACGGTCAGCGCGATGGCTGCGACCGCGAAGCCGCGCCAGAGGAAACCCGCGACGCGGCCGATGCGGTCGGCCGGCAGCCAGGCCAGGTACGGGAAGTCCAGCGTATCGCTGCGCCGGCGCAGCAGCGGCAGCAGCGCGAGCGGCAGCAGAACGAGCATCCAGAGCTGGGCGAAGTCGAAGCGCATGGTTCGCCTAGCGCCGGTGGCGCTTCTCCGCATCGCGCAGGGCCCGGCACAGCGGTCTGAGCGGGTAGGGGGAATCGCTCTCTGCTGCGGCAGCGTCGCCGGCGAAGAAGCGCCTCGTGGATTCGCGGTAGAAGTCCTCGAGCCGCGCCTGGAGCGGGCGCAGATAGGGCGCCTCGGCCAGCAGCCGCGGCAGGCTGGCGCCGTGGACCACGTGCCCGGCACTGGTGTTCAGTGCGCGATGCACGACGCGCCAGGCTTGCGCGCTCCCCGGGTCGCCGATGCGCTTGAGTTCGCGCCAGGCCTGCGCGAAAGGAAGGTGCCGCGCTTCCCGCGCGTTGCGCCAGGCCCACCAGGCGAACCAAGCCAGCAGCACGCCCAGCAAGGTGGCGAGCGAAAGCCTCATCTGCCGCTCGATGGCATCGGTCGGAAGCGCAGCGACCGGGCGGTCAGGGCGCAGCGGCTGCAGATCGCCCTGGCCGAACACGTCCGGCGGCGTCAGCGGCGCGATGCTGACTGGCCACGCGGGCAGCGCGAGCGTCGGGCCAGAGGCAGTGGCGATGCTCATTGCCGGCAGCGCAATGGCGCTCAGCGCGCGCGGCGCGTTGACGAGCTGGTAGTCGATGGCCAGCCAGCGCCGTCCCTGCGCATCGGTTTCGATCCGCGGAGGCCTGCGCTCCAGCCAGAGGTCGATCCGTGCTGCGGCCGGTAGGGCGCCGGGCTGGAGGGGGCGGCCCGCATGCTCGAGCAGCACGCGCTGCGTCAGGACGTCGCCCAGCACATGGCCGAAGCTGCGCGGCTGTTCGACCGTGGCGGCGACCGGGTCGGCACTCAGCGCAACACCGGTACTGGCGCCTAGCGCCACCGCCATCACCGCCGCCCGGATGGCCTTCATGCCGCCGTCTCCATGAAGTAGCGTGTGAGGGCCTCGGCGTCGAAGCGGCCGTGCAGATGGAAGGGCGGCATGCCGTGCGCGTCGAACAAGGTCCTGAGTTCGGCGCGCCGTGTTGCGACAGCCTCGCGCCATCGCGTGCGCAGCGACTCGCGCATCCACAGGCTGCGCCGCACGCCCGTTTCGGCATCGCTGAGGGCAACCAGCGCGCGCTCGTGCGGTGGCTCGGTCTCGGCCGGGTCCCAGGCCACCACCGGGACGACGCAAGCCGGCGCCAGCTGATCGAGCAGCTCACCGAGGGCAGTGACCGGCCAATGGAAATCGGAGGCGAGAAACACCAGGCCGCCGCGGCCGACCAGGCGTTCTGTCGTGCGCCGCAGGCCGTCGAGCGCGCTGCCGTGCGGCACCATGCCCGGTGCCGCACGGCAGTCGCGCAGCATGCGCGCCATCAGGCTGCCGTTGCCGCGGCTGTGGCGCGCGGGCACGAACAGATCGTCGCGCTCGCGCTGGTCGAAAGCCAGCAGGCCCACCGAGTCGCCGGTGCGGAATGCGCTGTAGCCCAATGCCTCGGCGAGATCGGCCACCGCGTCGAGCTTGCGCCTGTCGGCACCGAAATGCATCGAGGCCGAGACATCCACCACCAGATGCACGGGGATCGCCACGCGCAGCCGGTGGATGCGCACCAGCCAGTCGCCGCGGCCGTCGCGAACGCTGGCGCGCAGGTCGATGCGCCGCGGATCGGGATGGTCGAAGAGCCGCCGGTGCGCGGCGAACTCCTGTGCGCTGCCCTGGCTCAGGCCGCGCTGCGCACCCGGGCGCCAACCGCCGAAGCGAAGCGGCAGCCGATAGTGGAATTCGTCGACGCGGTCCATCGCTGCCTCGATGTTTCAAGGCGCGGCGATCTTGTCCATGATCTGCATCACCAGCGCCTCCGACAGCTCGGCCCGGCGCAGCTCGTAGACCGGCGTGAAGAAGATCCGGTGCCCGAGCACAGAAGGCAGCACAGCCGTCAGATCGGCGGGCTCCAGGTGCGCGCGCCCCTCGAGCCAGGCCACGGTGCGCGCCGCGCGCAGCAGCGCACTCATGCCGCGCGGGCTGGCGCCGGCGAGGATCAGGCGATCCATGTCCACGCCGTCGAGCCGGATGCCGAACTTTTGCGGCGTCTCGCTGGCCTCCCACAGGTCGAGCACATAGCGCTCGATGGTCTGGCTGGCGCGCACCGTGCGCTGCACCTGCGCGCCGATGGCGTTGAGCCGGTCCCAGGGCAGGATGGCCGGCGCCACCTTGTCGATCAGGCCTTCGGTGTCGTGGAATGCGGTGTCGAACACCAGCGACTGGCGAATGCCGCGGTCGGCGGGCTTGGGCATGTTCAGCTCTAACATGAAGCGGTCGCGCGCCGCCGACGCCAGCTCGAAAGTCTCTTCGCGCTCGACCTTGTTGCGATCGGCGAAGACCGTCATGTGCGGAAAGCTGTACTCGCGGTCGAAGGCGGAGACGGTGCGCTCGGCCATCGCACGCAGCAGCAGCGACTGGACCTGCGGCCGGGCCCGGTTGATCTCGTTGAAGAAGAAGGTGACCAGCCGTTCGCCGTGGCGCAGCAGAGGTCCCGGATCGATGCGCGGGCGTCCTTGGGCATCGACGTAGGTGTGATAGACCAGGTCGCCCGGCATCAGGTCGACCGTGCCCTCGACGCGCTCGAAATCGCCGCCGATGGCGCGCGAGAAGGCGCGCAGCACCGTGGTCTTGCCGACGCCGACATCGCCTTCGAGCAGCACGTGGCCGCGCGCGAACAGCGCGACGTTGATGAGGCGGATCGTCTGCGTCTGCCCGATCACCGCCTTCGCGACCTCGTCCTCGACGCGCAGCGCGAGATGGCGCCAGTCTTCGAGTTGTTCTTGAAAGCCCATGGTGCTGGTTCCGAGCGGGCCCGCTATTTGGATTCCATCAGCTTCTTCAGGTTGCCGAGTCCGCTGCGGTAGACGCCGGTGACGGCCTTCAGCGCAGCCTCGTCGTTGAGTTCCGGCGGCGGGTTGTTGTTCGGAAAGCCGCGATAGAAGGCGCCGCGCCACTCCACGACGGACTTGCCGCCATCGGCGACGACGGAGAGCGTGGAGGTGTAGTTCGTCACCGGCAGCGCACCGCCGTCCTTGGCGCGGTAGCTGTACTTCTTCTGCGCGTCGTCGTAGCTTTCGAGCGCCTCGACGAGCGTGCCGCCATCCTTGAGCTTGAGGGTTCTCACCGAGCCTTCGGTGTTGCCCTTGTCGGCGGTGCTTTCCGCCACGGCCGGATGCCAGTCCTTCAGCGCGTTGAAGTTCTTGATCTTGGCCCAGACGGCGTCGGCCGGCGCCTCGACGGTGACTTTTTCGGTCACCTTCTGGCGCGTCGGGCCGTGGGCCAGGCTGGAGGCCGATGCGGCAAGAAGCAGGGACGCGGCGAGGATCGAGAGAGCCCGTCGGCCGGGAGCGTGTGTCAGCATGGATGTTCTGCGATGGGTTGAGAAAAGGGTCGCTCTGACAATCCTCAGGGATCGATCGGCGCGCCGATGAAGGCGCCGAACGCGCGGCTGTTCTGCCCTGTGGCGATGGTCTTGAGCTTGCGTCCGCTGCCGGCATCCAGCACCTGCACGTTGTCGTCCATCCAGTTCACGACGTAGACGCGGTCTGCGTGCGCAGCGATGCCCTCGGGATAGGCGAAGCCGGGGAGGGTGCGCAGCACCCGCAGCGAATCGGCGTCGACCACGCTGACGGTGTCGTCGCGCTGGTTGGTCACGAACAGCAGCGCACCGCCTTGCGCCAGTGCCGCGCCGTACGGGGACTTGCCGACCTTCACGGTCGCGATGACGGCCGGCCGCCGCGTGTCGCGCATGTCGATCACGGAGAGGTCGTCGCTCTGAACGTTGAGCGCGTAGAGCCGTGCGCGCGGCGCGTCGTAGAGCAGCGCGAAGGGGTGGCTGCCGACACGCACGCGCGCCAGCACTCGCCGCTTGGCCGTGTCGATCACGGCCACGCTGTCGTCGTCGCGCTCGGCCACGAACACGGTGGCGCTGTCGGTGTGCGCGGCCACGCCGGCGGGCGCCCGGCCCACTGGAATCGAGGCCAGGGGCGGCGCGGCGCCGCTGCCGCGCGCGTCGAACACCAGCAGCCGGGCACCGTACCAGTCGGCGACGTACAGGTGCCGGCCATCGCCCGAGATGTCGAGGCCCACCGGGCCGTCTCCCGCAGCAAGCGTGTTCACGACCTTCTGTTGGCGCATGTCGATGACCGAAATGGTCTTGCTGTCGGGGTTGGACACGAAGGCGCGGCCCGCACGGTCGGACGCCACCACGCCGGCCGGCGACCGGCCGACGGCGACGGTGGCCACGACCTGCTGCGAGGCGAGGTCGATGACGGACACGTCATGGCTTCCCTGGTTGGTGATGTAGGCGAAGGGCGAGGACCAGGCCGAAGTGCACAGCATCAAGGCAGCGATCCATCCGTGGCGCACAGGTGTTGCGGTGCCCGTCATGGCTGTGCGCTTTTCGGGCGCCGTTCAGCGTCCGTTGGCCGGGCCGATGAAGCAGCCCTTTTTCACCTTGGCCTGGAGCGCGCGGTAGCGCTTGATGTCGGCCTGCAGCTTTTCCGAATCGCGGATGTAGCCGCCGCGCTCGCCGCCGATGGTGGTGGCCTTGCTCGCGGTGCTCAGCTGCACGTAGTCCGCGTATTTCACCTCCTTGGCGAGCGCGTCGAGCGCGCACGAGCACTTGTTGATCATCTCGAAGGTACTGGTGCCGGGATGTGCGGCCATGCATTCCTGCACGTAGAGCACTCGGTCCACGGTGGGGAAATCGTTCGCGAGCGCGGCGCCATGCGCGGCCATCGGCAGGCCGAGAAAACAGAGAAGGCGGAGGGTTTTCTTCATGAGGTTCGCCGGTTTTCGAAAGAGTGGCGCTAGCGCGCCGGCGCCTTGGCACCCTCGATGAGGAGTTCCTCGACGAGGAGGGGCTTGGCGGCCAGGCCTTCGCCCTGGATCTGCGTCCGGATGCCATAGACGCCCCCGGGCACTGCGGCCGAGAGCAGGAAGCGATAGTTCTTCTTCGCGAATTTTTCGTACCTCGGCCGGTTCGGATCGTCCAGGAACGGGCTGAACACGATCTCCTTGCCCTTGACCGTGCGCCCCTGGTAGCGCATCGTCGCGTCGCGCACTTCGGCACCCTGGTAGACCGCCATGCGCAGGCGCTTGCGGAAATGATTCTCGGAGCCCCCGGTGAGGCGTTTCATCTCGCGCACGTCATGCTCGAGGAAGTAGAGGATGACGGGGTTGCCGGCGGCTGCCGGCACATCGGGCATCTGCAGCTTGCGCTCTCCGCTCAGGAATGCGCCCTTGGCATCGCAGCAGCTGCCGTCGGCCTTGGCGCTTAGGCCAACCGTGACGCTGTCGACAAAACCCTCTTCGAGACTGCCTGCCTTGCTGAAGGTGTAGCGCAGCAGGGTCGGCGCCTGCACGCTCTGCAGCTGCGGGGTCATGAACAGCAGGCGCTCCGCGACCGAGAAGTCGGGCTTCTCGCCCTCGGCCCGGGAGGCCAGTGGCGAGACGAGCAAGGCGCAAAGCGAGGCGGCGACGGCGAAGCGCATGGAAGTCGGCTTGGGCCTGTTCAGGCTCTAGTTATTGGGCGCCCCGAACGATGCATCGACCAGCGGGACCCCGTATTCCTTGAGGATCGCCTGGATCTCGGGCGCTTTGGATTCGATCAGCCCCTCGACCTGCTGCTTCCATTCGCGTTCGCCGTAGCGCACGCCCATGGCCATCTGGTAGTCGAGCCGGATTCCCTTTTCGGACTTCAGCGGCACCACGACCAGGGCCGGCGTCTTGACGCGCTGGGCAAAGAAGCCGGCGATCGGACCCCAGACGACGACGGCGTCGAGCTTGCCCTCGGCCAGGTCCCGCTCGACGATCTCGCCCGGATACTGCGCCGGGTCGGCGCTCATGAGCTTGTAAGGCACGCCTTGTTCGAGCAGGCCGTGCCGGTTGAGCCATTGCGAGGCCGGCGAGCGGTCGTAGATGCCGATGCGCAGCGCCTTCAGCTTGGCCGGATCGAGCTTGAGGAAATCCTCGGCCGAGGCAACGTGGTCCATTCCCTTGCCCTTGGGGAACACCAGGGCATAGGTCGAGCGGTAGTAGGGCTTGGTGACGGAGACCTCGTCGAGGCCGACCGGCACGCCCATCACGATGTCGCAGGGGTAGTCCTGTCCCGGCAGCTTGAAGCGCAGCGTGTTGCGGAAGAAGGCCAGCCGCTGCGGGAACGAGTAGTAGGTCACCGGAAGTCCGAGCGCCTTGCCGAACAGCTCGGCAATGCGGTTCTCGATGCCCTCGCCCTTGGTGTTGGAGAAGGGCATGTTGTTCGGATCCTGGCACACGCGCAGCGCCTTGCGCGCCGGCGTGTCCTGGGCCACGGCGGGAATCAGCGCGCAACAGCATGCCGCGCCCACGACGCCCGCGCGCAGGCGGGCGCCGATGGGCCGGGGCCTGCCAGCGGGCTGCCGGACGGTCATTTGTTTTCTTCCACTCTGGCGCGGGTGATCGCGCCGTCGGATCGGCCCTTGAGGTAGGCGTAGAGCTGGTTGATGTTGTCCATCACCGCGGGGTTGTTGCCGAAGCTCTGCATGCCCTTGTCGAGCTTTCCGTCTCGCACGATTTTGATGAACTCTTCCTTCTTCAGCGTCTTCAGGCTGTTGATGAGAGAAGGGCCGACCATGCCTTCCTGGTTGGGACCGTGGCAGCGATCGCAGGCGGCGGAGCGCCAGGCGCGAAATCCCTTCATGGTTTCCGGGTCCACCTTGTAGCCCTCGGTTACTTTGTAAGGCGCCGGGTCTGTCGCTGCGACGGCCATTGTGCAGGCCACGCCGGCGAGCAGAAGAAGGGACGGCAGCAACGTTGACGTACGAAATTTCATGGCTCCTGGGTCTCCGATATCTTTGGGAAAGTAGAGGGGAGAGCCCTCTCATGAGTGCTCTCCCGGCCCGCCCGCACATCGCGGCTTATGGGGCTTGCGGCTCAGTTGCTCGGCAGCGCGAACACGGTCAGCGAACCGCCGAGCTCGGTGAACTGGCTCAGCTCCTTGTAGCCGCCGACAGCGCCGAGTCCTTCGGTGCTCTTCTCTGGATCGATGCCCGCTGCCATGCCGATGCCGGCCCAGCCGCCGATGCCGGAGAGGACGCCAATGAACTGCTTGCCCTTGTGCTCATAGGTGAACACGTTGCCGATGATGCCCGACGGGGTCTTGAACTTGAAGAGCTCCTTCTTGATGTCCTTGGCATCGACGCACTTGAGATAGCCCTCCAGCGTGCCGTAGCAGGAGATCCCGCCGGCGGTGTTCAGCGAACCGCTCCACACCGAGAACTTCTCCGCCTTGCTTTGCACGATCTTGCCGGTGCCGGCGTCCCAGGTGATGTAGTTGCCCATGCCGCCATGGCTGCTCGGCGTGGGATACATCGAGAGCGTGGCGCCCACGTAGGGCTGGCCAGCCGTGTATTCGACCTTGAACGGCTCGTAGTCCATGCAGACGTGGTTCGTCGGCACGTAGAAGAGCTTGGTGTTGGGGTCGTAGGAAGCCGGTTGCTGGTCCTTGCTGCCCAGCGCCGCGGGGCAGACGCCCTTGGTATTGACATCGGCACCGTTCTGCGCGGTCGAGTACTTGGCCACCACCTGCGGCCGGCCGGTCTTCATGTCGACGTGCGAGGCCCAGTTCACCTTGGGGTCGAATTTTTCGGCCACCAGCAGCGCACCGGTCACGCGGTCCAGCGTGTAGGCGAAGCCGTTGCGGTCGAAGTGCACCAGCGCCTTGGTCGGCTTGCCTTTGACGTTGATGTCCGCCAGGATCATTTCATTGATGCCGTCGAAGTCCCATTCGTCGAACGGCGTCATCTGGTACACCCAGTTGACCTTGCCGGTGTCCACGTCGCGCGACCAGATGCTCATCGACCACTTGTTGTCGCCGGGGCGCTGCGAAGGGTTCCAGGTCGACGGGTTGCCGGTGCCGTAGTACACGGCGTTGGTGGCCTTGTCGTAGCTGTACCAGCCCCAGGTGGTGCCGCCGCCTATCTTCCACTGGTCGCCCTTCCAGGTTTTCAGCGAAGAGTCCTTGCCGACCGGCGCGAGCTTGCCGTCGGTCCAGGTCATGGTCTTGCCGGGGTCCATCAGCATCTCTTCGTCCGGCCCGGTGCTGTAGCCTTTCCAGGCCAGCTTGCCATCCTTGATGTTGTAGGCAGCCAGGAAGCCACGCACGCCGAACTCGCCGCCGCTGATGCCGGTGATGACCTTGTCCTTGAAGACATGGGGCGCGTTGGTGTTGGTGGCGCCGACCTTCGGATCGCCGTTCTTCACCGACCACACCACCTTGCCGGTCTTGGCGTCGAGTGCGACCAGGGTGGTGTCGGCCTGTTGCAGGAAGACCTTGCCCTCGGCATAGGCCAGGCCGCGGTTCACCGTGTCGCAACACATGACCGCGATCACCGACTGATCCTGCTTCGGCTCGTACTTCCACAGGATCTTCTGGGTTTCGACGTCGAGCGCGAACACCTTGTTCGGAAACGGCGAGTGCAGGTACATCGTGCCGTCGACCACCAGGGGCGAGCCCTCGTGGCCGCGCAGCACGCCGGTAGAGAAGGTCCATGCGACCTGCATCTTGCCGACGTTGCTCTTGGTGATCTGGTTCAACTTGCTGTAGCGCTGGTTGAACATATCGCCCGCTTGCATCGCCCAGTTCTTCGAGTTCGCGACGTTCTTCTCTACATCGGCATTGGCAAGCGCCAAGGCCGGAAGAGCAAGCATCGCGACGCCGACATGCCGCACGAGACGGCTGACGATCTGCCTGGAAAATTTCATAAATGTCTCCTCACATTTGACAGTGGGTATCGAACACGAATTGGCAGCAGCCTTCGGATCTATTCGATCGGTTTGGCGAAGGCTGCGGACCGCAACATCCATGCCCACCATGCCGCCACGCAGTCGTCGAGCTCACCGATGCGGCTTCGATCGGCAGGGTGCGCTGTCTCTTCGGCGGATGCCGGTTTTCGAGGGCTGCAAGAGGACTATCGGACCTAGGGAAATCCCCAGCGTTGGATGCCTTCGCCGCGCCGCACGTCACGCGTCGCGGCGGCAATGCGCCGCATGCGCATCCAAATTTGACGCAAAGTGTCTCGCGCCAAGTACGGATGTCGAGTGCCGATGGGTTGCAAAGGCGCTTGCGCGGGCAAATGTGTAGGACGGATTCCAGTGAAAACCCTGTGAAGGGCAGAGGCACAGAATTTGCGGATCGATAGTGAACGGCAAATACCCTTGATCATTGAAACTACGACAGCTCGACGAATCCCTTCAGCCTCCATGCTGCGAACCATTGACTTAACCAAGCGTTATGGCACGCGCACGGCCCTGCAGTCGTTGTCCTTAGGTCTGCCTGCGGGTCAGTTCGTGGCGCTGCTGGGGCCCAACGGCGCCGGCAAGTCGACGCTGTTCCAGGTCCTGACCGGCATGTTCGCCGCTGACGAAGGCGAGGTCGAAGTGGCCGGCCATTCGCTGCGCCATTCCGCGACCGCTGCGCTCAGGCATATCGGCGTCGTGTTTCAGCAGATGTCGCTCGATCTCGACCTCAGCATCCGGCGCAACCTGTTGTTCCAGGCCGACCTGCATGGCCTTCCGCGGCGGCTGGCGCAGGAGCGCATTGCGTCGGCCTGCGAGCGCTTGAACATCGACGCAGATCTGGACCGCAAGGTGCGCGAGCTGTCGGGCGGCAACCGGCGCAAGGTCGAGCTCGCGCGCGCGGGTTTGCATCGTCCGGCCGTTCTGTTGATGGACGAAGCCACGGTCGGGCTGGATCCGAAATCGCGCCAGGATCTGCTGGCCGCCTTGCGCGCGGACGTGCGCGAGCGCGGGGTGTGCGTGTTGTGGGCGACGCATCGGGTGGACGAAGCCGAGGAAGCCGACCGCGTGCTCGTGCTGCACAAGGGAGCGCTGCTGGCGGACGGCACGCCGGCGCAGGTGAGCCGGCTGCTCGGCGGCGACACGCTGGAGGAGGGCTTCATCGCGCGCACAACTTGAAACTTGAAAATCCCGAAAACAAAAGATGGAGACATGTATGCCGAGACCTTCTCGTCCGATCCTGCGCACGCGGCTTCGCGCCGCCGCCGGCGCACTGGCGCTGGCGGCCGCGAGCCAGGCCGTGCTGGCGCAGGGCGCCGCCTACGTGTCCAGCGAGAAAGACAGCGCGCTGACTGTGATCGACCTGGGGACGCTGGCGGTGAAGGGCACGATCCCCACCTGCAAGCGCGCGCGCCACATCCAGCTGACGCCCGAGCGCCAGCTGATGGTCGCCTGCACCGACTCGAACGAGGCCGACCTGATCGACCCTGCCAGCGGCAAGTCGGTGCGGCGCATCCCGCTGGGCGACGAGCCCGAGGCCTTCGATCTGTCGCCCGACGGCAAGGTCATCTATGTCTCCAACGAAGACGCGGGCGAGGCCAGCTTCATCGACGCGGCCAGCGGCAAGAAGCTGCGCTCCGTGAAGGTGGGCGCGGAACCGGAAGGCGTCAAGGTGAGTGCCGATGGCAAGACCCTGTACGTCACCTCAGAGGTGGCGAGCCTGGTGCACGTGATCGACACCGCCAGCGGCAAGGTCACCAAGAACATCCGGGTCGGCAAGCGGCCGCGGCGCATGGCGATCACGCCCGACGGCAAGGAGCTGTGGGTCACCAACGAGTTGGGCGCCAGCGTCAGCATCGTCTCGACCGCCACGCACGAGGTGATCGCCACCTTGAAGTTCGAGCTCAAGGGCGCGCGCGCCGAGGACATCACGCCCGTGGGTATCCAGATCACGAAGGACGGCCGGCGGGCCTTCGTCGGGCTCGGGCGCGCGAACCACGTCGCCTTCGTCGACGTGGGGAGCCGCAAGGTCGGCTCGCTGGTGCTGGTCGGCAAGCGTGCCTGGAACGTCACGCTCGACAAGGCAGAGGCGCGGCTTTACGTCGTCAACGGGCTGAGCGACGACGTGACGGTGGTCGACGTGGCGCTCGCCAAGGCGATCAAGAGCGTTCCGGTTGGACGCGTGCCTTATGGACTCGTGATCGTGGAATGAGGAAGCGCACACCGGTATCCTGGCTTGCGCTCGCGTCGCTGGCGGCAGTTCTGATCGACGCTGCGCCGGCGGCCGCGGCGGTGCTCAAGGCCACCCTGATCACGCCCGCAGACGATGCGCGCCTGGAGCGTTCGCGCGTCGAGCGCGCCTACCTCGGGCATCCGGGCGGCCCGCTCGCAGAGGGCCTCGAGCTGGCCGTCGATGAGGCCAGGTTCGAGCTGGAAGCCGCGGGCGCGGAGGTGGCCCTGGCCAGCGTGCCGGCCGCTTCGGTCGATGCGGCGCGCGCGGCGGCCGTGGCGGCCGAGAAGAACGGCGCCGCGGTGCTGCTGACCGACCTACCTGCCGAATGGACACTGGCGGTGGCCGATGCCGTGAAGCTGCCGGTGCTGAACCTGAGCGACGCGTCCGACCGGTTGCGCCAGCAAGACTGCCGCGCGCGACTGTTCCATCTGATTCCCAGCGAGCGCATGCGCAGCGATGCGCTGGCCCAGACGCTGGTGTCGCGCAAATGGAGCAAGCTGCTCCTGCTGGTGGGCGGCAGCCCGCAGGATGCCTCGCGTGCGGCGACCGCGCAGGCGTCGATCAAACGCTACGGGCTGCAACTGGTGGGCAGCAAACCCTTCAAGCTGTCGGCGGACCCGCGCGAGCGCGACCTGGCCAACCCGCTGCTGCTGACGGCCGGCAGCAGCTACGACGCCGTCTGGGTGGTCGACAGCGACGGCGAATTCGCCCGCACGCTGCCTTATCGCACCGTGCTGCCGCGCCCGGTCGTGGGTGACGGCGGCCTGGTGGCGCTGGCCTGGCACGCGCAGTTCGAGCGCTACGGCGCGCCGCAGGTCGCGCGGCGTTTCGCCAAGGCCACGAAGCGGCCGATGACGGCGCACGACTGGGCCGCGTGGATGGCCGGCAAGACGCTGACGGCCGCGGCCATCGCCGCGCCCAAGGGGCCGAATGCGGCCTGGGCGCAGGCCGTGGCGAAGAGCTCGCTGGACGGTTCCAAGGGCACCGGCCTGAGCTTCCGCGCCTGGGATGGCCAGCTGCGCCAGCCCATGCTGCTGAGCGACGGGCAGGGCGTGATCGCGCAGGCACCGGCCGACGGCGTACTGCATCCGCGCAACGTGCTCGACACGCTGGGCGCCGATGCACCGGAGAAGCTATGTCCGAGCGCGCGCTGAAAACGCCGGAGAGCGCGAGTGCCGAGCCACTGGCGCGGCGCGGGCTGGGCCACGCCTTGCAGGCGATGCGCGCCATCGTGCTGCGCGAGCTGTACAAGTTCTCGCAGCAGACCGGGCGGCTGGTGTCGGCGCTGGTGCGCCCGTTGCTGTGGCTTGCCGTCTTCGCCGCGGGCTTTCGCAACGTCTTCGGCGTCGCGATCGTCGAGCCCTACGACACCTACATTCCCTACGACGTGTACATCGTGCCCGGGCTGGTCGGCATGGTGCTGCTGTTCAACGGCATGCAGTCGTCGCTCGCGATGGTCTACGACCGCGAGATGGGCCTGATGCGCCTGCTGCTTACCGCGCCGCTGCCGCGGCCCTGGCTGCTGTTCTCCAAGCTGTGCGCCACCGCGCTGCTGTCGGTGCTGCAGGCGCTCGCGTTCGTGGTGGTGGCCGCCCTGATCGGCACCGAAGTGCCGCTGCTGTCGCTCGCCGGCCTGCATGCGCTCGCGGCGCTGGCGGCCGGCGCGCTCATGCTGGGCGCGCTTGGGCTGCTGCTGTCGGTGCACATCAAGCAACTGGAAAACTTCGCCGGCACGATGAACTTCGTCATCTTCCCGATGTACTTCCTGTCGACCGCGCTCTACCCGCTGTGGAAGTTGCAGGAGTCGGGGGCCGAGTGGGTGTACCAGCTGGCGCGCTTCAATCCCTTCACCTACGCGGTGGAGTGGATCCGCTTCGCGCTCTACGGCAAGGACCCGGGCCTCGCGCCCTATGTCGTGTTGGGCTGCCTGATCGTCTTCTTCGGCCTGGCTTGCTGGGGCTACGACCCGCAGCGCGGCTTCGGCGGCCTGACCAAGCGGGGAGGGGGCACATGAGCCCCGCCCGGCCGCCCGAAGGGGCTCGCACCGCAGTGCGGAGCACGGAGGTTGCCTTATGAGCCTGCACGATCGCATCGACCGGCGCGGCTGGCTGCGGCGGGCCGCCGCACTGGCGCTGGGCGCGCTGCCGCTGGGCGGCGCGATGGCTTCCCCCGAAATCTTTCCTTCGCGCCCCGTCACGCTGTGGGTGCCTTGGCCCGCCGGCGGCGCGACCGACGTGTCGCTGCGGCTGCTCGCCGAACTGGCCTCGGTCTGGCTCGGCCAGCCGGTCCTCACCGAAAACCGCGGCGGCGCCGGCGGCACGCTGGCGATGCCTGTGCTGCAGCAGGCGCGGCCTGACGGCTACACCGTCGCCCAGATGCCGCAGCCGGTTTTTCGCGTGCCGCACACGCAGAAGGTGTTGTGGGACCCGATTCGCGACGCGACGCCGATCATTCAGGTTTCCGGCGTCACCTTCGGCGTGCTGGTTGCGGCCGCCAGTCGCATCCGTTCGCTCGACGATCTGTTCGCATTCGCACGCGCGCGTCCCGGCGAGCTGACCATCGCCACCAACGGCATCGGCACCACGCCGCACATGGTGCTCGAGGAGCTGTTCACTGCCCGCGGCCTGCGCTACATCCACGTGCCGTACAAGGGCACGGCCGAACAGTTGAACGCGATCGCCGGCGGGCAGGTGATGGCCGGCGTCAATTCCACCGGCTTCGGGCCGGCGGTCGATACGGGCACGCTGCGGCTGCTGGTGACCTTCGGCGCCGAGCGCTCGAAGCGCTGGCCCGAGGTGCCGGTGCTGCGCGAGCTCGGCTTCGACATCGTGGCCAAGTCGCCCTTCGGCCTGGCCGGGCCGCGCGGCCTGCCGCCCGGGGTGGTGACGGTGCTGCACGAGGCCTTCAAGAAGGCCATGTTCGACCAGCGCTTCAAGGACGAGCTGGCCAAGTACGACCAGGAGATCGATTACCTCGGCCCCGAGGCCTACGCGCAGTCCTGCCGCGAGATCTTCGCGCAGGAGCGCGCCATGGTGGACAAGCTGGGCCTTGCCCGCGCCGGCAGCTGAACAGGAAATCGCACCGATGAGCCAACCGGACCAGAAGACCACCCGCCGGCTGATCGGGCTGGCCGTCGCTGCGGCGGCCTGCCCGATGCAATCGCAGGCACAGGCGCAAGCCGCGCCAGTGGCCGCATTGCCCACCGTGGAAGTGGTGGGCACCACGCCCGTGCCCGGCATCGAGGTGCCCAAGGACCAGATCCCGTCCAACGTGCAAACCGCCGACGACGCGCAGCTGCGCCGCGCCCAGAGCCTGAATCTGCCGGACTTCATGGCCACCCGCTTGCCGAGCGTCAGCGTCAACGAGATCCAGGGCAATCCCTACCAGCTGGACGTGAACTACCGAGGCTTCACCGCGGGCCCCTTGCTCGGAACGCCGCAGGGCCTGTCGGTGTACCAGGACGGCGTGCGCATCAACGAACCCTTCGGCGACGTGGTGAACTGGGATCTGATCCCCAAGGCGGCGATCTCCAGCATCACGCTGCTGCCGGGCTCCAACCCCCTGTTCGGCCTCAACACGCTCGGCGGCGCGCTGTCGCTGCAGACCAAGCGCGGCGACACGCATCCCGGCACCGAGCTCGAGCTGCAGGCCGGCTCCTTCGGCCGGGTGAGCACCGAGCTCACGCACGGGCGCAAGCTGGGCGATGACGGGCATCTGTTCCTGGCGCTCGCCGGCCTCAACGAAGACGGCTGGCGCGACCACTCGCCCTCGCGCGTGCGCCAGCTCTTCGCCAAGGTGGGGCAGGACCGCGGAAAGCTTTCCTGGGACCTGAGCTTCACCCATGGCGACAACCAGCTGGTTGGCAACGGCCTGCTGCCCGAGTCCATGCTCATGCAGAACCGCAAGCAGGTCTACACGCGGCCGGACCGCACCGACAACCGGATGTCGATGCTGACGCTCAATGCCAGCTACCAGCTGAGCGACGTGCAGACGATCTCGATGACGGCGTACACGCGGCGCTCGCGCTACTCGACGCTCAATGGCGACTTGAACAACGACTTCGATCCGCCCGACGTCGAGGAGTCGGGCGTGGAGAACCGGACGAGGACGCGGCAGCACGGCGAAGGCCTGGCGCTGCAGTCGACGGTCAGCGCGAGCATTCATCGCTTCACCTTCGGCGCTTCCGTCGACCGGGCGCGCACGCGCTTCGCGCAGACCGAGGCCGAAGGCTTCCTCGACGCGACGCGTTCGGTGGTGCCGCTGGAAGAAGCCGAGGTCGACGCGCTGCTGGCGGGCAAGAGCCGCACGGCCAGCATCTACTTCCACGACCTGGTGACGCTCAGGCCCGACCTGCAGCTCACCCTCTCGGGCCGCTACAACGACACCCTTGTGACGACCCGCGACGAGGGGCGAGCCTTGCTCGGGCTTCCCACGCAGCTCGACGGCGAGGGCCGCTACCGCAAGTTCAATCCGGCGGCCGGCCTCACCTGGCAGGCCACACCGCGGCTCACGGCCTATGGCGGCTGGAGCCAGGGCAGCCGTGCGCCGAGCCCGATCGAGCTGGGCTGCTCCGATCCGCAAAACGCCTGCGTGCTGCCGAATGCGCTGCAGTCCGACCCGCCCCTCAAGCAGGTGGTGTCGCAGACGCTCGAGGCCGGGTTGCGAGGCACTTTCGCGCCGGGCCTGAGCTGGAACGCCTCGGTCTTTCGCACCCTGAACAATGACGATCTGCTGTTCGTCAGCAGCGGGCTGTCGCGCGGCTACTTCACAAACTTCGGGCGCACATTGCGCCGGGGCGTGGAACTCGGACTCGAGCAGCGGACGGACCCGCTGACATGGTCCTTGTCCTACAGCTACCTGCAGGCGAGATACGACTCTCCGGCGTGCCTGGTGTCCGAATCCAACAGCAGCGCCGAAACCAGCTCCGCGTGCGGCGGCGAAGGCGAGATCGCGGTGCGTCGCGGCGATCGGCTGCCTGGTTTGCCCGCCCACCATCTCAAGTTCAACGTCGACTGGCGGGTGACGCCGGCCTGGACGCTGGGAGCCCAATACCGCGCCTACTCGCGGCGATCCGTACGCGGCAACGATAACGGCGCACACACGCCCGACGGGGTCGAATTCAGCGGCACCGGCTACGTGGGCGGCTATGCGCTGCTCGATCTCACGACGAGCTGGATGCTGGGCCGCAGCGTCGAACTCTTCGCCAAGGTGGCGAACGTGTTCAACCGTCGCTATGCCAGCGCCGGCCAGCTCGGCCGCAACGGCTTCGACGCCGGCGGCGCGGTGCTGCCGCCCGATGCATGGCGTAACGAGCAATTCGTGGCCCCGGGCGCGCCGCGCGCGATGTGGCTCGGCGTGCGGATGCAGCTTGGCGCCTGAGCGCGGATTCGTTCTCAGCCGCGCTGCGCGCTGCGTTTGCGCGCCGGCTTGCGCGCCGCCGGCAGATGGCCGAGCTGCTGCTGGATCTGGGCCTGGCCATGCGTACGCAGATAGTCCTCGAAGGCGAGCGCGACCTGCGGCAATTGCCGCGACGCGAGGTGCATGACGTACCAGTCCCGCACGATCGGATTGCCCGCCACGGGCAGGAGGCCGAGCAGGCCCGCGTTCATCTCGAGCACGCAGGTGTGCATCGACAGGAAGGCGATGCCGAAGCCCGCGGCGCACATCTGCTTGATGGCCTCGTTGCTCGACAGCTCGGAGCCGATGCGCAGCGGCAGGCCGTTGTCCTTGAAGAAGCGCTCGACCGTGGTGCGCGTGCCCGAGCCGCGCTCGCGCACCAGCATGCGCGTGTCCGACAGGAGGGCGAGGCTGGGCTTGGGCGCCGACATCAGCGGATGGCCGGGCGCCGCGAGAAAGGCCATCGGGTGCTTGGCGAAGGCGCTCGAATCGGTCTTCAGCTCGGCGGGCGGGCGGCCCATGATCGCGACGTCGATCTCCTGGCCCGCGAGCATGCGCACGATTTCGTCGCGATTGCCGACCTGCAGCTTGAGCTTCACCTTCGGGTGCTCCTTGGCGAAGTTCACCAGGATGGGCGGCAGCAGGTATTCGGCGGTGGTGATGGCGCCGACGCGCAGCGTTCCCGAGAAGACGCCCTGCAGCGTGGCCATTTCCTCGCCGGCCTCGCGCCACAGGTCGAGGATGCGCCCCGCATAGCCTGCCAGCAGCTCGCCGGCCTCGGTCAGCCGGATGCCGCGGCCGGTGCGCTGCAGCAGCGGCGTGCCGGCCGATTCCTCGAGCGTGCCGATCTGGATCGATACCGCGGGCTGGGTCAGGTGCATCTCGTCGGCCGCCAGCGACACGCTGCCGAGCCGGGCCACCGCGTGGAAGGTGTTGAGCTGGCGAAAGCTTGCGTGCTTGGAAAGGGGCATCGGACGATATTAGATTTGCAACATGTCAATGTCAAAAGATTTAATTTTTCCTAATCGTTGGCGAGTCCTACATTCTCCTCACCGACAGCACGAATCCATTCATCTCTAGAGGCGAATCCATGGGCAACATGAACGAAGCAACGCAGATCACCGATGCCAAGAAGCGGTACTCGGCCGGTGTGCTGAAGTACGCACAGATGGGCTACTGGGACGGCGACTACCAGCCGAAGGACACGGACATCCTGGCGCTGTTTCGCATCACGCCGCAGGAAGGCGTGGACGCCATCGAGGCCGCCGCGGCGGTGGCCGGCGAATCGTCCACCGCGACCTGGACCGTGGTGTGGACCGACCGGCTCACCGCCTGCGACATGTACCGCGCCAAGGCCTACAAGGTCGAGCCGGTGCCCAACAATCCGGGGCAGTACTTCTGCTACGTGGCCTACGACCTGTCGCTGTTCGAGGAAGGCTCGATCACCAACGTGACGGCCTCCATCATCGGCAACGTCTTCAGCTTCAAGCCGCTGAAGGCCGCTCGGCTGGAGGACATGCGCTTTCCGGTCGCCTACGTCAAGACCTTCGCCGGGCCGCCGACCGGCATCGTGGTGGAACGCGAGCGGCTCGACAAGTTCGGACGTCCCCTGCTGGGCGCCACGACCAAGCCGAAGCTGGGCCTGTCCGGGCGCAACTACGGCCGGGTGGTGTACGAGGGCCTGCGCGGCGGCCTGGACTTCATGAAGGACGACGAGAACATCAACTCGCAACCCTTCATGCACTGGCGCGACCGCTTCCTGTTCGTGATGGATGCGGTGAACAAGGCGAGCGCGGCGACGGGCGAGGTCAAGGGCAGCTATCTGAACATCACGGCCGGGACGATGGAAGAGATGTACCGCCGCGCGCAGTTTGCCAAGGAACTCGGCTCGGTGATCGTGATGGTGGACCTGGTGATCGGCTACACGGCCATCCAGTCGATGAGCAACTGGTGCCGGCAGAACGACATGATCCTGCACCTGCACCGTGCCGGCCACGGCACCTACACGCGGCAGAAGAACCACGGCGTGAGCTTCCGCGTGATCGCCAAGTGGATGCGCTTGGCGGGCGTGGACCACATCCACGCGGGCACGGCGGTCGGCAAGCTCGAGGGCGACCCGATGACGGTGCAGGGCTACTACAACGTCTGCCGCGATACGCACACCAAGGTGGACCTGCCGCGCGGCATCTATTTCGACCAGGACTGGGGCGCGCTGCGCAAGGTGATGCCGGTGGCCTCGGGCGGCATCCACGCCGGCCAGATGCACCAGCTGCTGGACCTGTTCGGCGACGACGTGGTGCTGCAGTTCGGCGGCGGCACCATCGGGCACCCGCAAGGCATACAGGCTGGGGCGACCGCCAACCGCGTGGCGCTGGAAGCCATGGTGCTGGCGCGCAACGAGGGCCGCGACATCGCCAACGAGGGGCCGCAGATCCTGCGCGACGCGGCCCGGTGGTGCACACCGCTGGCGGCGGCGCTCGATACCTGGGGCGAGATCTCTTTCAACTACGCCTCCACCGACACGTCCGACTATGTGCCGACGCCGTCGGTGGCCTGAACCGGTCCACGAGGAGAGACAGACATGCGAATCACGCAAGGCACCTTTTCATTCCTGCCCGACCTGAGCGACGAGCAGATCCGCCGGCAGGTCGAGTATTGCCTCGGCAAGGGCTGGGCACTCGGCATCGAATACACGGACGACCCGCACCCGCGCAACACCTTCTGGGAAATGTTCGGCAACCCGATGTTCGACATCCAGGATCCGGCCGGCGTCATGCTCGAGCTCGCGGCCTGCCGCAAGACCTTCGCGCAGCAGTACATCCGCGTCATGGCATTCGACTCGACCCACGGGACCGAGTCGGTGGTGATGTCCTTCATCGTCAACCGGCCGGCCAACGAGCCGGGCTTCCGCCTGATCCGCACCGAGGAGCCGGGCCGCACCATCCGCTACAGCATCGAGAGCTACGCCGTGCAGGCGCGGCCCGAAGGCGCGCGGTACTGAGGCGAAGCCACCCGCATGGATACCGCCCAGTCCACCGCCACCGCGCCGAGGCAGCTCTTCGAGTCCTCGGGCGTGAAGGCCCTGCTCGACCAGCTCGATGCCGAGCTGGTCGGCCTGGCGCCGGTCAAGGGCCGCATCCGCGACGTCGCCGCGCTGCTGCTGATCGACAGGCTGCGCCAGGCGCAAGGACTGCAATCGCAGCCGCCCTCGCTGCACATGTCCTTCACCGGCAATCCCGGCACCGGCAAGACCACGGTGGCGATGCGCATGGCCGAGGTGCTCAAGCAGCTGGGCTACGTTCGCAAGGGCCATCTGGTGGCGGTGACGCGCGACGACCTGGTGGGCCAGTTCATCGGCCATACGGCGCCCAAGACCCGGGAAGTGATCAAGAAGGCGATGGGCGGCGTGCTGTTCATCGACGAGGCGTACTACCTGTACCGGCCGGAGAACGAACGCGACTACGGACAGGAGTCGATCGAGATCCTGCTGCAGGTGATGGAGAACCAGCGCGATGACCTGGTGGTGATTCTTGCGGGCTACAAGGACCGCATGGAGACCTTCTTCGGCAGCAATCCGGGCATGGCCTCGCGCATCGCGCATCACATCGATTTCCCGGACTACAGCGAGGCCGAACTGATGCAGATCGCGCAGCTGATGCTCAAGCGGCTGAACTACAGCTTCGACGACGGCGCGGCATCCACCTTCGCGCGCTATGTGAGCCTGCGCCGGCGGCAGCCGCATTTCGCCAACGCGCGATCGGTGCGCAATGCGCTCGACCGCATCCGGCTGCGCCACGCCACGCGGCTGTTCGGCAGCGAAGAGACCCTGACGCGCGAACAGCTCTGCACGCTGGAAGCGCAGGACATCCTGGCGAGCCGCGTGTTCGACCCGAGCGCACGCATGAGCACGGAGCTTGCCTTATGAGCATCGAAGCCCTCGTGTTCGACGTCGACGGCACCCTGGCCGACACCGAGGAGGTGCATCGCCGCGCCTTCAACCTGGCCTTCGAAGAGCTCGGCCTGGACTGGCGCTGGGAGCGCTCCGAGTACCGGGCCCTGCTCGCGGTGACGGGCGGCAAGGAGCGGCTGAGGGCCTACATCGATGGCCTGGCCTCGAGCGCCTCCGAGAAGAAGCGCCTGCACGAGCGGGTGCCGGAGCTCCACGCCGCGAAGACGCGGCACTACACCGAGATCGCGCGGCAGGGCGGCATCGAACTGCGTCCCGGCGTGGCGCGTCTGCTCGACGAGGCGCTCGGCGCCGGCTTGCGCCTGGCGATCGCCAGCACCACGACGGCCGTCAACATCGACGCCTTGCTGCTGGCGACGCTGGGCCCGGGCGGCTTGTCGATGTTCGACGTGATCGCCTGCGGCGACCAGGTGCGCGCGAAGAAGCCTGCGCCCGACATCTACCGGCTCGCGCTCGACACCATGGGCGTGGCGCCCGAGCGGGCGATCGCCGTCGAGGACTCGCCCAACGGAGTGCGCTCGGCCGTCGCTGCCGGCCTTTGGACGCTGGTCACGCCCACCTTCTGGACCGAAGGCGGCGACTTCAGCGGCGCCGCGCTGGTCCTGCCCAGTCTCGCAGACGCATGGCTCAGCGTTGAGGAACTCACGCGCAGGGCCACTGCTGTGCCGCCGCTGAATGCGGTTCAAGCGCTCTACCGGGGGGAATGAGATGCAGCAGAAAGAAATCTCCGCGCGGCCCGGGTCCGCCTCGACCATGCGGATCGCGCCCAGCCTGTTGTCGGCGGACTTCGCGCGCCTGGGCGAGGAGGTGAGGGCGGTCATCGAAGCCGGCGCCGATCTGATCCATTTCGACGTGATGGACAACCACTACGTCCCCAATCTGACCGCCGGTCCGCTGGTGTGCCAGGCCATCAAGGCTTACGCCACGGTGCCCATCGATGTGCACCTGATGGTCAAGCCGGTCGACGCGCTGATCCCGATGTTCGTCGAGGCCGGCGCCTCGATCATTTCGTTCCACCCCGAGGCCAGCGAGCACGTGGACCGGACCATCCGTCTGATCAAGGCCAGCGGCTGCAAGGCCGGCCTGGTGCTCAACCCGGCGACGCCGCTGCAGGTGCTCGACCATGTGCTGGACCAACTCGACCTGGTGTTGCTGATGTCGGTCAATCCCGGCTTCGGCGGGCAGAGCTTCATCGAGAGCGTGCTACCGAAGATCGAGGCAGCGCGCCGCCGCATCGATGCGAGCGGGCGCGACATCTGGCTCGAGGTCGATGGCGGCGTGAAAGCCGACAACGCGCAGCGCATCGGCGCCGCGGGCGCCGACACGCTCGTGGCCGGCTCGGCGGTGTTTGCCGGCGGCCGCTATCGCGAGGCCATCGACGCCATCCGCACTCGGGCGCTGGCGGGGTGCGCGGCATGAAGGATCTGCGCGCCATCGACGCCATCGCCTTCGACCTCGACGGCACGCTGGTCGACAGCGCGCCGGACATCCGGCATGCCTTGAATGCCGCGCTCGAAGAGGCGGACCTGGAGGGCTTCGAGCTGGACACCGTGCGCGCATGGATCGGCGACGGGCCCGACGCGCTGATCGCGCACGCCTTGTGCTGGCACGGCATCGACGCCGACGAAGCGCTGCAGGCCCGGCTGCGCAAGGCCTTCGATGCGCACACGCTGGCGGCGCCTCTGCGATCGGGCAGCGTCTTCCACGGCATCGCCGAGCTGGTCGCCGGCCTGGCCCGGACGCTGCCGATGGTGGTGGTCACCAACAAGCCGACGCGGTTGGCACGCGCCGTGCTGGATGCGGCCGGACTGCTGCCTTTTCTGACCGGGGTCTACGGCGCCGATGCGCAAGCCCAGCGCAAGCCTGCGCCCTACCTGCTGCTGGCCGCGGCGCATCGGCTGGGGGTGGCACCTGCGCGCCTGCTGATGGTCGGCGACGGGCCGCCCGACCTGCTCGCCGCGAAGGCCGCCGGATGTCCGGCCGCCCTGGTCGCATGGGGCTACGGCGGGCGCGCGGTCGGGACCGCATCGGTGCCGGCGTGGCGCCTGGCGACGCCGCAGCAACTGCTGCTGAACGCACTCGCGTCGCGCGCCATGCGCAGCGAAGAAGAAACGACGAATGACTAGAACCAGGAGATCGACATGCCAATCGCAGGCAAGGCCACGCTGACCCAGTACATCATCGAGGAACGCCGCCGCCATCCAGGCGCCACGGGGGCGCTCAATGCCGTCATCACGGACGTTTCGCTCGCCTGCAAGGCGATATCGCGAAAGGTGGCGCTGGGCGCGCTCGCGGACATGCTCGGCAGCGCCAGCAGCCACAACGTGCAGGGCGAGGAACAGAAGACGCTCGACGTGCTGAGCAACGACATGTTCCTGCGCGCCAACGAGTGGGGTGGCCACGTGGCGGGCATGGTGTCCGAGGAGATGGAGGCGCCCTACGTGCCGCCGCAGCAGGATCCGCGCGGCAAGTATCTGCTGCTGTTCGACCCGCTGGACGGTTCATCCAACATCGACGTCAACGTGGCGGTGGGCAGCATCTTCTCGATCCTGCGCGCGCCGACGCCCGAGCGCGACGCCAGGCCGGAGGACTTTCTGCAGCCCGGCACGCAGCAGGTCGGCGCCGGCTATGCGATCTACGGCCCTTCGACGATGCTGGTGCTGACGCTGGGCAACGGCACGCATGCCTTCACGCTCGATCCGCAATTGGGCGAATGGGTGCTGAGCCATCCGAACCTGCGCATTCCTGCGCGGACCAGCGAGTTTGCGATCAACGCGTCGAACAGCCGGTTCTGGGAGCCGGCGGTGAAGCGCTATGTCGACGAATGCCTGGCCGGCCGGGAAGGCCCGCGCGGCATCGACTTCAACATGCGCTGGATCGCCTCTCTGGTGGCCGAGACGCACCGCATCCTGATGCGCGGCGGCGTGTTCATGTACCCGCGCGACAGCAAGGAGGCGGGCCGGGCGGGGCGCTTGCGCCTGCTCTACGAGGCCAATCCGATCTCCTTCCTGATCGAGCAGGCCGGCGGCATGGCCAGCACCGGCCGCCGGCGCCTGATGACGGTCGAGCCCGAGGCGATCCACCAGCGCATCGGCCTGGTCTTCGGCTCGTCCGAAGAGGTCGCGCGCGTGGAGGCGTACCACGCCGAGGAGCCGCAGGACACCTACCAGGCGCCGCTGTTCGGCAAGCGTGGCTTGTTCGCGACCGCGGCCTGAACCAGGCACGAATTCTTCATTCCCGAGGCCACCATGTCAGCCAAATATCCGATCGTTGCCATCACCGGCTCCTCCGGCGCCGGCACCACTTCCGTCACCCGAACCTTCGAGAACATCTTCCGCCGCGAGAGCGTCAAGGCAGCGATCGTCGAGGGCGACAGCTTTCACCGCTACGACCGCAACGCCATGAAAGCGGCAATGACCGAGGAGGAGGCCGCCGGCAACCGGAACTTCAGCCATTTCGGCGAGGATGCCAACCTGTTCGCCGAGCTCGAAGCGCTGTTTCGCGACTACGGCGAAGCGGGCGTCGGCCGCAGCCGGAAGTATCTGCATGACGAGCACGAGGCGGCGCCCTACGAGCAGGAGCCCGGTACCTTCACGCCGTGGGAAACGCTGCCGGCGAGCGAACTGCTGTTCTACGAAGGTCTGCATGGCGGCGTGACGACGGCCAAGGTCGACATCGCGCGCCATGTCGACCTGCTGATCGGCGTGGTGCCGGTGATCAACCTCGAGTGGATCCAGAAACTGCACCGCGACAAGAGCACCCGCGGCTACTCCACCGAGGCCGTGACCGACGTGATTCTGCGCCGCATGCACGAGTAC
Organism: Variovorax sp. LjRoot175; assembly: GCF_964253805.1. NCBI lineage: Bacteria > Pseudomonadati > Pseudomonadota > Betaproteobacteria > Burkholderiales > Comamonadaceae > Variovorax > Variovorax sp. LjRoot175. The sequence goes on from NZ_CAXURY020000001.1 coordinate 2,831,224, forward strand.
GTGCACTACATCTGCCCGCAGTTCACGCGCACCCACATCAATTTCCAGCGGGTGCCGGTGGTCGACACCTCCGATCCGTTCATCGCGCGCACCATCCCGAGCCCGGACGAAAGCCTGGTGGTGATCCGCTTCGCCAACCCGACGGGCTTCGACTTTCCCTATCTGCTGAGCATGCTGCACGACTCCTTCATGTCGCGCGCCAACACGCTGGTGGTGCCGGGCGGAAAGATGGAACTGGCCATGCAGCTGATCTTCACGCCGATGATCCTGCGCCTCATGGAGCGCCGCAAGAAGGCGTATGCCATCTAGGAACTTCGTCATGACAACTGAAATCCTTGCCTTGCGCACGCAGTGCGCCAACGCCATCCGGGCGCTGGCCATGGACGCGGTGCAGGCCGCCAACTCGGGCCATCCAGGCATGCCGATGGGCATGGCCGACATCGCCGAGGCCTTGTGGCGGCATCGCCTGCGGCACGACCCGGCCCACCCGCGGTGGATCGACCGCGATCGCTTCGTCGTCTCCAACGGGCACGGCTCGATGCTGCTGTATGCGCTCCTGCACCTGAGCGGCTACGCGCTGCCGATGGAGGAACTCCGGCGCTTTCGCCAACTGCATTCGCGCACGCCCGGGCATCCCGAGGTCGGCGTCACGCCCGGGGTCGAGACCACCACGGGGCCATTGGGGCAGGGCATCGGCAATGCGGTCGGCATGGCGCTGGCGGAGAAGTTGCTGGCCGAGGAGTTCAACCGTCCCGGCCATGCGGTGATCGACCATCGCACCTATGTGTTCCTCGGCGACGGCTGCCTGATGGAAGGCATCAGCCACGAGGCCTGTTCGCTGGCGGGCACCTGGCGCTTGAACAAGCTCGTGGCCTTCTACGACGACAACGGCATTTCCATCGACGGTGAGGTCTGCGGCTGGTTCAGCGACGACACGCCGGGCCGCTTCGAAGCCTACGGCTGGACCGTGCTGCGCGATGTCGACGGCCATGACGCGGCGGCCCTCGACGCGGCCATCGCCAAGGCCGCGGCCGCGGACCGGCCGGTGCTGGTGTGCTGCAAGACGCGCATCGGCCAGGGCTCGCCGAATCGAGCGGGTAGCGCGAAGGCGCACGGCGAGGCACTGGGGGAAGCCGAGGTCGCCCTCACGCGGCAGGCGCTGGGCTGGAGTGCGCCGCCCTTCGAGCTGCCGCCGGATGTTGCAGAGGCGTGGTCGGCGCGCGAGTCGGGCGCCGCGCTGCACGCGGCGTGGCAGGCGCGCTTCGCCGCCTATGCGCAGGAATATCCGGCGCTCGCGCGCGAGCTGCTGCGTCGCCATCGCGCCGACGCACCGCTCACTGCGCAGGTCGAGGCAGCGCTGGCCTCGGCGGCAGCGGCTGCGCAGCAGCGGCAGGCGGCCGTCGCCACCCGCAAGGCCTCGCAGCAGGTGCTCGACGAGCTCGGGCCGGCGATGCCGGAACTGATCGGCGGTTCGGCCGACCTCACCGGGTCGAACCTGACCGACTGGAAAGGGCACCGCGCGCTCAAGGGTGCGGGCACGGGCAATCACGTGCACTACGGCGTGCGCGAGTTCGGCATGGCGGCGATCATGAACGGGCTGGCGCTGCACGGCGGCTTGCGGCCCTTCGGCGGTACCTTCCTGACCTTCTCCGACTACGCGCGCAACGGCGTGCGCATGTCGGCGCTGATGAAGCTGCCGGTCATCTACGTCTTCACGCACGACTCGATCGGGCTCGGCGAGGATGGCCCGACGCACCAACCGGTCGAGCATGCCTCGAGCTTGCGCCTGATCCCGGATGTGGATGTCTGGCGTCCTGCCGACGCCACCGAAACGGCCGTGGCCTGGCGGCAGGCATTGCGCCGCATGGACGGGCCGAGCTGTCTGCTGCTGACGCGTCAGGCCTTGCCGCATGCCGGCGGCGGCGAGCGCGTCGAATCCATCGCGCGGGGCGCTTACATCCTGTGGCGTCCGGAAGCGGAGCGCGTGGCCCTGCTGGCGAGCGGCTCGGAGGTCGCGGTCGCACTGGCGGCCGCGGCCTTGCTGGACAAGGAGGGCATTGCGGCCCGCGTGGTTTCGGTGCCGTGCATGGATGTGTTCGAGCGCCAGCATGCGGACTGGCGCCACGCGGTGATTCCGCGCCACCTGCCGCGGCTGGCAGTGGAGGCCGGCAGCACCGGCCTGTGGTGGAAGTTCGTCGGCGAGCACGGCGACGTGGTCGGGCTCGACCGCTTCGGCGAGTCGGCACCGGCCGGCGAGCTTTTCAGGCTGTTCGGAATTACTGCCGAGGCGGTGGCCGAGCGTGCCCGGCGCCTGCTGGCGAGTGTCTCGCATGCCGGCGTGAGGGAGACCGCATGAGGCGCTACACCCCGCGTTGACGCTTCGTTCCCATTCCCATCCCACTTCCACAGGAGCCTGCCATGGCCATGATTTCACTGCGCCAACTGCTGGACCACGCTGCTGAGCATCAGTACGGCGTTCCGGCCTTCAATGTCAACAACCTGGAGCAGATCCAGGCCATCATGCAGGCGGCCAGGAAGACCGACAGCCCGGTCATCCTGCAAGCCTCGGCCGGCGCCCGCAAGTACGCCGGCGAGCCCTTTCTGCGCAAGATGGTCGAGGCCGCCGTGGAGATGTACCCTGAGATTCCCGTGATGCACCAGGACCACGGCGCCAGTCCGTCGATGTGCATGCAGGCCATCCGCTCGGGCTTCACCAGCGTCATGATGGATGGTTCGCTGATGGAAGACGCCAAGACCCCGGCCAGCTACGACTACAACGTCGGCGTGACGCGCAGGGTGGTGGAAATGGCGCATGCGGTCGGCGTCTCGGTCGAGGGCGAACTGGGTTGCCTCGGATCGCTGGAGTCCGGCATGGCCGGCGAGGAAGACGGCAGCGGCGCCGACGGCGTGCTCTCGCACGACCAGCTGCTGACCGACCCGCAGCAGGCGGCGGACTTCGTGGCCAGGACCGGCGTCGATGCCCTCGCGATCGCCATCGGCACCTCGCACGGCGCCTACAAGTTCAGCCGCAAGCCGACCGGCGACATCCTGGCGATCGACCGCATCAAGGACATCCATGCGCGCATTCCGCAGACGCACCTGGTGATGCACGGCTCCTCGTCGGTGCCGCAGGAATGGCTGGCGGTCATTCGCGAATTCGGCGGCGAGATCAAGGAGACCTATGGCGTGCCGGTCGAGGAGATCCAGGAGGGCATCCGCCACGGCGTGCGCAAGATCAACATCGACACCGACATCCGGCTGGCCATGACCGGCGCCATGCGCCGTGCCATGGGGCGCGATCGCAGCGAGTTCGACCCGCGGAAATTCCTGAAGGACGCCACCGCCGCCGCACGCAATCTCTGCGTCGATCGCTTCCAGGCCTTCGGCAGCGCCGGTATGGCGGGCAGAATCAAGCCAGCGGCACTGGCGGAGCGCTGAAGCTCAATGCGCCGCTTGGACGCAGGGCGGGGCGACGTCGATCCCGATGAGCGCTCGTGCGAACATGTAGTTGTTGCGCGCCCGCTCGCTCATGGAATCCATGTCGACGTGACCTGCCGCATCGCAGGGGAAGGCCCAGCCCCGGCCTTCCCGAAACAGGGATCGAAAACGCAATTCGTAGCGCGGGCCTGTGGTCTGGTCGGAATGTCTCGCTTCGCTGCTCTCGCCCGCGTGCGCTTGCGCCGCCGATACACGATCGATGTATGCCATGTTTTCCAGTCTCCCTGTAGAGGTCTCAGGTGAATCCGATCACAACGTACGACACCGGCCTGGGTGACCGGCGTAGTACTTCGGTAATCACAATTCATGCCAGCCGTTCGCCGGCTCGCCGGAGCCGCTCCTGCGCCGCCGTCATGACACTGTGTGCCACGCGCTCGCCGGGTTTTCGAACAATGTGCGAATCGCAAAAAGCTGGAGGCCGTCGAAAGGCCCGGTGGCCCTGGAGCTACGAATGCTTGTTTTGGAGGCACGGGTGCGAAGCGCTCGTCGTACAACGCCAAACCGGGTGGCAGACGACGTTTCCCACAGAGTTGCCCACATGTTCGGTGGACAACTTTCGCAGTGAAATTCGTGTCCCCTGGGATAGATGAAGAACTCACTTAGCCACAAGTCGGCTTTGCAAATTTCTCACAAAAATAGTTGGCCCCCCGCCAAGTCATCGGAAGACAGGCGGCGCGCATTCGCGTCACGCGCTGAACTCTGTCGCGGCTCGACGGCGCTGAGCGCGTGTTCAGCCTATCTGCCCACGATCGTCAGTTCACGGTCGTTTGCAGTGACGTCGAAAAGCGATAGCAGTTCCTGGCCGAGGAGGGCGTCCGTCGATTTGCGTCCGAGTGAGCCCACGACCACGGTGGCCTGCGGCACGCTGAAGGGCCCGAAGGTCATGGGCACCCGCTCGATGCGGCGCGCATCCATGACGGCCCCAGCCGTCTGCATGTGCGCAGGCGAGCCGCCGATCAGGTTCGCCCGTGCGGCGAAGTCCTCGCTGACGGCGACGCCGGCATTGACTGTGGCGGCCTTGTCGATCACGAAGCGCACCGGAAAGCCATTGACGGTACCTGGAACCCAGAAGCGGCCGTCCTGGCCGACGGGAACGGTGATCTGCCGAGAACCGTCGACCGCGATGCTCGTCGTCTTTGTCTTGGGTTGAGTGGCAGTGTTGTCGACCAGCACGCAGCCCTCGGACCGCTGCTGGACAGGGCGCGCGCTGGGCGGCACGTTCGTGTAGGTCTTGCCGCATTTGAAGATGGGCTCCGCGGCCGTGGCCGCGACCGGGTACCCGACGACGACACCGAGGGCGATCGCCGCTTGTGCTCCGAGATAGCGCAGCGCCTGTTTGGATTTCGAGTGCTTGGACATGGTGTGACCTCGCTTTGATCGACAGGTCAGACAATGCTCCATCTGGAACCGACGCGGCGTCATCCAAATTCCACGTCGGCTGAGCGGTTCGCTGAAGGGGATTGACGGTACGAGGCGCATGCGATGCCTTCGGCGCGGGCCGTACGAAGTGCTTGATGGCCGGTCCGGCTATCGCATTAAGTCCGTCCACCACCCGTTTCACCAGCGGCGGGAGGTCAGAAAATCCCAGTTCTGAAAATCGGAATTTTCAGAACTGAGAGGTGAGGGCGGCGGCAGCCTGAACGCTATCGATTGGGCTCCGCTGCGGCATCTGTCCAAGACCGCCTGAACTCGGTGGGAATTCCAACTCAGGCCTTAGCGCGCCACCCTTCGCGTGGGCGCCGTGGCTGCGCGTTTCATGACTGATTTCGCAGGGGCGGCGGGCTTAGCCATACCCGTCGAAGAGATGGCGCGTTTGACGGGTTTTCTAGACGCCCCTCTCAACGCATCTAAGAGGTGACGTTTGGCGACCTCGTATGAAACCGTTTTTTCACGCATGGCCACCTCAAATTTTGGTAGGTATTTGCGCACCACTCTGCCAATCACGCGTTGATCGCGGATGCCTTTTCGTGACACCTCCATGCTATAGGTCGGCGCCTACAAACGCGGAAACCAATCGCAAAGCACACGAATCCCTCATGGGGATAGGACGGGGACGGGAAACAGCGGCACCACCCCATGTACGCCGCCCGCTGCCTCGCGATTCAGGCAGTCGGTCCGGCCGCCAATTCGGCAGGTTCCTTCTAGACGGTCGTCTGCTGACTCTCGGTGCCTCGCGACCCCCGGCGTGACAGGCCGGTATTCAACCTCTTTGCCTCCTCAACGCGAACAACTTTAGAGCATGGACGGATAGCCCCCGAAGGTCATCGGCTCAGTATTGCTTTCACTCCGAACGGCAGATGTATACGAAATGATGGCGGCACGGCGAGCGAAATCAACAAACTGCCGTCTGAGTGCAGCCGAAGTACTGTCATTCTGTAAACACAATGCGGTCGCCGCGAGATATGGACGACGGCAGGGCTCCTACGCAGAGCCCTCCTGTTAATTTAACATAATGCACATTGTATTGCTTGAGGCTATGAGTCAGGCCGGCCCAAGCCCGTCACCACTTGCCGTCGCTGGGCCTCTTGGCTCGGACGGCCGTGCTCAGCAGCCGGACCGCATCCGGTCGATTGGCTCGTTGGGCGAAATCGATCGCCGTCAGGCCTTGCTCGTTCTTCATCTGGGTGTCGGCGCCTTCGTCAAGCAGCAGTTGTACGGCCGCGGTCGAGCCGTACATCGCGGCCATCATCAGCGGCGTGGTGCCGTTGGGCGACTGCGCGTCGATGAAGGCGTAGTTGTCCAGCAACTGCTTTATGACGGCCACGTGGCCGTTGGTGGCCGCGTAATGCAGCGGCGCCCAGCCCGGCTTGTTGACGTCGGCGTCGCGCGCAATCAGCTTGGCCACGAGATCCTGCTGGCCCCTGAGCGCAGCCATCATTAAAGGACTCTCGTCCTTGGCATTGCGCAGCTCGACATTGGTCTTGGGCGAATCCAGCAAGGCCTGGATCACCTTCGGCGACGGCTCGCGCAGCGCGATCAGCAAGCCGGTCTGGCCTTGCTCGTCGGGGGTATTGGGGTCGAATCCTCGGTTCAGCAGCTCATTGACGACGCTCGCATTGTCGCTGCGCACGGCCCGGAAGAAATCCTCGAACGAGCCGGCATGAACGAAAAAAGTTGCTGTAAAAACAGATAGATATACGATCTTCTTAAAGTAGTTTTTCATGCTTTCACGGCAGCGAAAAGGGTTTCGAAGTTGTCGCTGGTGACCTGCGCGATGGTCTCCAGCGGCAACTGGCGCAGCTGCGCGATCTGTTGCGCCACGAAGGGCACGTACGAGGGATTGTTGGTCTTGCCGCGGTACGGCACGGGCGCCAGATAGGGGCTGTCGGTCTCGATCAGCATGCGGTCGAGCGGCACGAAGGCCGCGACGTCGCGCAGATCCTGCGCCTTCTTGAAGGTCAGGATGCCCGAGAAGGAGATGTAGAAGCCCAGGTCGAGCGCGGCGCGTGCGACCTCGGCGGTCTCGGTGAAGCAATGGAACACGCCGCCCGCGGCTTGGGGCCTGCCGTCCTCGCCCTCCTCCTTCAGGATCGCCAGCGTGTCGGCCGAGGCTTCGCGCGTATGGATCACCAGCGGCTTGCGCACCTGTTGTGCGGCACGGATGTGCACGCGGAAGCGGTCGCGCTGCCATTCCATGTCGGCGATGCTGCGCCCGCCCTTGCGTTCTTCCATCTGGTAATAGTCGAGGCCGGTCTCGCCGATAGCGATGACCTTGGGCAAAGCGGAACGCTGCGCCAAGTCTTCCACCGAAGGCTCTGCAATGTTCTCGTTGTCCGGATGGACGCCTACGCTGGCCCAAAAGTTGTCAAAACGCGCCGCCAGGGCCTGCACCTCGGCGAATTCTTCCAGCGTGGTGCAGATGCAGAGTGCCCGGTCGACTTGCGCGGCGGCCATCGCCGCGCGAATCTGCGGCATCTGGCCGGCGAACTCGGGGAATGTCAGGTGGCAGTGGGAGTCTGTGAACATCGCGGAGCTTCAAGAAACGGCTGTGCATCCGCACTGCCTGCGGTCCGCGTCTCGTGAACGGGGACTCAAATGGTCTGGGTTGGCCGGTCGGAGGCCATGGTGCCGCCGAGCGCCTCTTCGATGCGCGCCTTGAGCTGGCGCGACTTGTCGTCGGACGGGAAGCGGATACCGACGCCCGGCGCCCGGTTGCCGGCGGCGCGGGCCGGGGTGATCCAGGCCACCTTGCCGGCCACCGGATAGCGCTGCGGATCTTCGGGCAGCGTGAGCAGCACGTAGACGTCGTCGCCCAGGCGGTACTCGCGCGAGGTCGGAATGAAGATGCCGCCTTCGGCGAACAGCGGGATGTACGCCGCGTAGAGCGCGCCTTTTTCCTTGATGGCCAGCTGGATGACGCTGGGCCGGGCAGGTGCGGAGGGGGTGGTGGATGCAGGTGTGTTCATGGGCGGCGGCCTGCCGAGTTTAGGGTGCTTCGCGCCTCGCTCACAAGCGCTTCGAGCATCAGGCCCGCATTGAACGGGTGTTCTGCGGTTTTTGCAGCATTCGCGAGCGATTTCGACCAGCGGGCCAACGCGACTTTCGGCGGCACGGCCGGCAGGTCCGCGGCCTCGAAGAAACGCGGCGCAGCGCCGCTGCCGGTGGCCATGAGGTCGTGACACAGCTTCTGCAGCGCGCTGATGGCCTGGGCCGGCGCATGGTCGGCCAGCGCGGCAACGTCGCCGCGCAGCATGGCCTTGGGCAGCAATCCCCAGGCCTTGGGCGACTGGCCCGCGGCGGCGAGCCGCAGCGCATCGCTCGGCCGTCCGCCGGCCGCGCGCAGCAGGGCGGGCGCATCGTTGGCGGGCACGCCCTGCTCCACCAGCCAGTTGCGCGCGTCCTCGTGTTCAGGCCAGGGCAAGGTGAAGCCGAGGCAGCGGCTGCGGATGGTGGGCAGCAGTTGCCAGGCGGCTTCGCTCGCCAGCACGAAGCGCACGTCGCCGACCGGCTCTTCCAAGGTCTTCAGCAAGGCATTGGCCGTGATCGTGTTCATGCGCTCGGCCGGATAGACCAGCACCGCCTTGCCGCGCCCGCGCGCGCTGGTGCGCTGGGCGAAGCCGACCGCATCGCGCATCGCCTCGACACGGATCTCGCGGCTGGGCTTGCGTTTCTTGTCGTCGATGTCGGCCTGGCTTTTTTCGTCGAGCGGCCAGCCGAGTTCCTGCATCGCCACCTCGGGCATCAGCACGCAGAGATCGGCATGGGTGCGCACGGAAATCGCGTGGCAGCTCGGGCAGTGGCCGCAGGCGCCCTCCCCCTTTGCCTCGTCGCGCTGCTCACAGAGCCAGGCGGCGGCCAGTGCCAAACCGAGCTCGTACTGGCCCAGGCCCGAAGGCCCTTGCAGCAGCCAGGCATGGCCGCGCTGGCGCAGCAGTTCGCCCAGCGGCCGCTGCAGCCAGGGCGACAGCGCGGGCGCGCTCATCGAGACCCCATCAGGCCGCGCGCGGCCAGGGCCGCCTCGATCTGCTGCCAGACCTGGTCGCGCGACTGGCCGGCATCGATGCGCACGAAGCGCGATGCCGCGGCTGCGCGCTGCGCATAGCCTGCGGCGACGCGACGGAAGAACTCGACCGGCTGCGACTCGAACTTGTCCGGCAGGCGCGCGCCGGCCAGCCGCTCGGCCGCCAGTTCGGGCGACAGGTCGAACCACAGGGTGATGTCGGGCTGCAGCAGCGCGCCATCGTCAGGCCGGCCCTGCACCCATTGTTCGAGCGCGGACAGCACAGCGGTGTCGAAGCCGTGCCCCGCCCCCTGGTAGGCGAAGGTGGCATCGGTAAAACGGTCGCACAGGACGACTTCGCCGCGCGCCAGTGCAGGCTCGATCACGCGCACGATGTGATCGCGCCGCGCCGCGAACACCAGCAGCGACTCGGTCAGCGGATCCATCGGTTGCGTGAGGATCATCGTGCGCAGCGTTTCGGCGATCGGCGTACCGCCGGGCTCGCGCGTGCGCGTGACCTGCCGGCCCCGGGCCTTGAACAACGCTTCGAGCGCATCGATGTGGCTCGATTTGCCGGCGCCATCAATGCCTTCGAGCGTCAGGAACAAACCCTTCATTGCCCGCTCCGTTGATAGCGGTTCACCGCGCGGTTGTGCTCTTCGAGCGAGCTGCTGAACTGGCTCGAGCCATCGCCCTTGGAAACGAAGTACAGCGACTTGCTTTGCGCCGGCTGGACCGCCGCCAGCAGCGCTGCCTTGCCCGGCATCGCGATCGGGGTGGGTGGCAGGCCAGGACGGGTGTAGGTGTTCCAGGGCGTATCGGTCTGCAGATCCTTCTTGCGCAGATTGCCGTCGAAGCGCGTGCCCATCCCGTAGATCACGGTCGGATCGGTCTGAAGCGGCATGCCCGCGCGCAGGCGGTTGGCGAACACCGCCGAGATCTGGGTCCGGTCCTGGGCCTTTCCTGTCTCCTTTTCGACAATGCTGGCCAGAATAAGCGCCTCATCGGCCGTCTTGAGGGGTACATCGGAGGCCCGCGCGGCCCAGGCGGCGTCGAGTTTCTTGTCCATGGCGCGCATCGCCCGCTGCAGCAGCGCGATGTCGGTGGAGCCCTTGGAATAGGTGTAGGTGTCGGGGAAGAAGCGGCCCTCCGGGTGCAGGCCCGGCTTGCCGAGCCTGGCCATCAGTTCTTCGTCCGCCAGGCCGAAGGTCTCGGGCTTCAGCTGCTCGGCCTTGGCCAGCGCGCTACGCACCTGGCGGAAGTTCCATCCCTCGACCAGCACCAGGCTGCGCGTGGCCTCTTCACCGCGCACCAGCACGTTGAGCAGCGTGCGCGGCGTGATGCCCCGCTCCAGTTCGTAGCTGCCGGCGCGGATCTGCCGGTCCTGCCCCGAGAAGCGGAACCACCAATAGAGAAGTTGCGGCGACACGTCCGTGCCCGTGTCGGCCACTGCCTGCGCGACGCCGCGCGGCGTGGTGCCCGGCTCGACCGAGAGATCGACCGTGGGCGCTGGCAGCTCGAGCGGCTGCTGCAACCACCAAAGCCCTGCCGCGCCGGCGCCCAGCACGATGAAGGCGGCGAGTAGAAAAATGGTGAGGAAGAAGCGGCGCACGGGTCCGATGGAGAAGACGGAGAGGAAGAGACGCGGGGTAGCCCTGCGGACTGAACGGGACGGGGCCGACCATGATAATTCAGCGATGACCTCAGTCGTTCTGAATGGCGTAACAGCCCTCTCCCACCTCGGCGTGATTCGCGCCGAGGGCCCCGAAGCCGCCAACTTCCTCAATGGCCAGCTGACCCAGGACTTCGCACTGCTCGGCGCTTCCGAAGCGCGCCTGGCCGCGCTTTGCACGGCCAAGGGCCGCATGATCGCGAGCTTCATCGGCATCCGGCCCGAGCCCGAGCGCGTGCTGCTGGCCGTGAGCCGCGACATCCTTGCCGTCACCCTGAAGCGGCTTTCGATGTTCGTGCTGCGCGCCAAGGTCAAGCTCAGCGATGCCAGCGAGGAGTTTGCGCTCTACGGCCTGGCCGGGACTGCGCTGACCGCCAATGGCGTCGATGCCGGCGCGGTGCCGGGCCGTTGCAGTCAGATCGGCGACGCCAATGTGGTTTCGCTCTATCCGTCCGACGGCATTCCGCGTGCGTTCTGGATCGCGCCGGCCGGCAGCGCCGCGCCCGAGGGCGCTGCCCTCGACCCCGCGCTGTGGCAATGGAGCGAAGTGCGCAGCGGCATCGTCACCCTGAGCACGCCGATCGTCGAAACCTTCGTGCCGCAGATGCTCAACTACGAATCGGTCGGCGGCGTGAACTTCAAGAAGGGCTGCTACCCGGGCCAGGAGGTGGTGGCGCGCAGTCAGTTCCGCGGCACGCTGAAGCGCCGCACCTACCTCGTGCAGGCCGATGCACCGATCGCCGCGGGCCAGGAGGTCTTTGCCGCCAACGATCCGGAGCAGCCGGTCGGCACCGTGGCGCAAGCCGCGCCGGCGCCGGGCGGCGGGTCGGCCGCGCTGATCTCGATCCAGATCGCGGCGCTCGATGCGGGCGGCCTGCGCGCGGGCGCGCCCGACGGACCGGCGCTCACGGTCGAGCCCCTGCCCTACCCGCTGCTCGAAGACATCTGAGGCCGCGGCCTCGTCAGCAGCAGCGCCCCCTGCCGCTGCCGTAGCGGGCCTGTTGACGTTCGCGGAAGAAGGCCTCATAGCTCATCGGCGCCTGCTCCGGATGCGTGCGTTCCATGTGGCTCAGGTAGGCGTCGTAGTCCGGCAAGCCCACCATCAGGCGCAGCGTGGCGCCGAGCGAGCGCGCGAGATAGCGCCCGGCTTCCGGCAAGGTCGCGCTCGCCGTTCTCATGCGGCGGCCGACGGCGCCAGCGGCTCGAAGGGCGTCTCGCGCGCGGTCGGCTTGTGGGCCGCGCGCGCCGCAAGACAGGCACGCACGCTGTAGAACAGCACGCTCAGCACCACGAAGATGAAGAGCGCGCACAGCCCGGCGTCGAGCCGGTCGTTGAAGACGATGCGCGCCATCGCCTCGGGCGTTTTGGCCGGCGCGATCAGCACGCCCTGCGCCAGCCCGTCGGCGTACTTCGCGGCATGGGACAGGAAGCCGACCTTGGGGTCCGGCGAGAAGATCTTCTGCCAGCCCGCCGTCAGCGTGCACACCAGCAGCCAGGCGGCCGGCAGGATCGCGACCCAGGCGTAGCGTTCGCGCTTCATGCGGAACAGCACCACCACGCCCAGCATCAGCGCCACCGCGGCCAGCATCTGGTTGGAGATACCGAACAGCGGCCACAGCGTGTTGATGCCGCCCAGCGGATCGACCACGCCTTGGTAGAGGAAGTAGCCCCAGGCGCCGACGCAGAGGAAGGTCGCGATCAGGTTGGCGACCATCGAGTCGGTGCGCTTCAACGCCGGCACGAAGCTGCCCAGCAGGTCCTGCAGCATGAAGCGGCCGGCACGCGTGCCCGCATCCACCGCGGTCAGGATGAACAGCGCCTCGAACAGGATGGCGAAGTGGTACCAGAAGGCCATCATGGCCGGCCCGCCGATGGCCTGGTGCAGGATGTGCGCCATGCCCACCGCGAGCGTCGGCGCACCGCCGGCGCGGCCGAGGATGGTGCTTTCGCCCACGTCCTTCGCGGTCTGGACCAGCATCTCGGGCGTGATCACGAAGCCCCAGCTCGAAATGGTCTGCGCCACCGCCGCCGGCGTGTTGCCGACCAGTGCGGCCGGGCTGTTCATCGCGAAGTAGACGCCCGGCTCGATGCAGGCGGCGGCCACCAGCGCCATCACCGCGACGAAGGACTCGGCCAGCATGCCGCCATAGCCGATGAAGCGTGCATGGCGCTCGTTGTCGAGCATCTTCGGCGTGGTGCCCGAGGAGATCAGCGCATGGAATCCCGACACCGCGCCGCAGGCGATGGTGATGAAGAGGAAGGGAAACAGGCTGCCCGACCACACCGGACCATTGCCTTGAGCGAACTGCGTGATGGCAGGCATCTGCAGCGTCGGCGCGACGAAGACGATGCCGATCGCCAGCGCGACGATGGTGCCGATCTTCAGGAAGGTCGAGAGGTAGTCGCGCGGCGCCAGCAGCAGCCACACCGGCAGGCTGGCGGCGATGAAGCCGTAGCCGATCAACATCCAGGTCAGCGCCTTGCCGTCGAAGGTGAAGAACGGCGCCCAGGTCGCGCTCTGCGCCACCGCCTGGCCGCCGAAGATCGCCAGCATCAAGAGCACGAAGCCGATCACCGAGATCTCGCCGATGCGCCCCGGCCGGATGTAGCGCAGGTAGACGCCCATGAAGACCGCGACCGGAATCGTGGCCGCCACCGTGAAGGTGCCCCACGGCGATTCGGCCAGCGCCTTGACCACGATCAGCGCCAGCACCGCGAGGATGATGATCATGATCATGAAGGTGCCGAAGAGCGCGATCAGGCCCGGCACCGTGCCCATCTCCTGCTTGATCAGGTCTCCGAGCGAGCGGCCGTCGCGCCGCGTCGAGATGAAGAGCACGATGAAGTCCTGCACCGCGCCGGCGAACACCACGCCGGCCAAGATCCACAGCAGGCCCGGCAGGTAGCCCATCTGCGCGGCGAGCACCGGCCCGACCAGCGGACCGGCACCCGCGATGGCCGCGAAGTGGTGGCCGAACAGCACGTTCTTGTCGGTCGGCACGTAGTCGAGCCCGTCGTTGTGGCGATGTGCCGGCGTCTTGCGATTGCCGTCCAGACGGAGCACGCGCTCGGCGATGAAGAGGCTGTAGTAGCGGTACGCGATCAGGTAGGTGCAGATGGCTGCGATCACGACCCACAAGGCGCTGATCGCCTCGCCGCGGGCCAGTGCCACGGTTCCCAGCGCGAATGCGCCGATCACGGCCACGACGAGCCACACCAGGTGGCGGCGGATGCTGTGCATGCGGATGTCTCCTTGATTTGAACCCCGGGAGTTTGGCGAGCCTTGGCCGCGCCGGCATCCGTCACACCGCGCGGATCGCCCACGTGGCATTGCGTAATGGGAAACCCTAGTTCCAGGAACACCAAGCCTGGGGAGAGCTATTTGATGCGTGCGTGCTCCACCGCGTACTTGATCAGCTCGGCCTGCCCCTCGATGCCGAGCCGGCGCTTGATGCTCTGGCGGTGCGCCTCGATCGTGCGCACGCTCAAGCCCAGCTCGCGCGCGATCTGCTTGCTCGACTGGCCGCGGCCCAGCGCCGACAGGATCTCGCTCTCGCGCGGCGTGAGCAACGGCTTGGGCGCCTGGTTGCGGAACAGCCGCTGCGAAACAGCCGGGCTCAGGAAAGTGCCGCCGGCCGAGACCGCATCGATGGCGGCGACGATCTCGGCCGCCGGTGCATCCTTCAGCACATAGCCGCGCGCGCCGGCCTGCAGGGCCTGCTGCACGTACTCGGGGTTGTCGTACATGCTGAGCATCACCACGCGCACCGCGGGCTGCCGCTGCTGCAGCAAAGCCGCGAGCTCGATGCCGTTCATGTCCTTCATGCCGACATCGGCCAGCACGAGATCGGGCTGCAGTCGCTCGATCAGCACCAGGGCTTCGGCGGCGCTGCCGGCTTCGCCGACGATCTCGATGCCCGGCAGCGGATCGAGGCGCGCGCGCAGGCCGTCGCGCACCAGCGGATGGTCGTCGACGAGGAACAGGCGAACCGCGGATGGCTGCGTCATGCGAGCTCCAGGCTGTGCGCCGGCACATCGGCCACGATGGTCGTTCCGCCGCTGCCGGATCGCATTTCGAGCCGTCCACCGACCGAGGCCACGCGCTCGCGCATGTTACGCAGCCCGATGCCGCGCTTCGGGTCCAGTTGCATGGCTTCCACGTCGAAGCCGACGCCGTCGTCGGCCACCTCGAGCCGCACGCGATCGTCCGAGAAATCGAGCGCGATGCGCACCTGCCGCGCCTGCGCATGCTTGCGCACGTTGGTCAATGCTTCCTGCGTCACGCGGAACAGTGCGGTCTTCACTTCCTCCGTCAGCTCGCGCGGCAAGCCTTCGACGGCGACCGCCGCATGGACAGCGCCCTCCTCGCCGAACTCGGCCGCAAGCCGCTCGAGCGCGGCCGGCAGCCCCAGCGTGTCGAGCAAGGCCGGCCGCAGCCGGTGCGAGATGCGCCGCACTTCGGCGAGCGACTCGTTGAGCCGCTGCAGGGCCTTGCCGAGCGCCGGCGGCGCGTTCTGCTGCGCGCGCTCCAGCGCATCGACGGCCGATTCGATCAAGAGCTTGGCCGACACCAGCGTCTGGCTGGTGCCGTCGTGCAGCTCGCGCGCGAGATGGCCACGCTCCTCTTCCTGCGACTGCACGACCTGGCGCGCCAGGAGCCGCAGCTTGGCTTCGGCAATGCGGTGCTCGCTCAGGTTCAGCAGCAGGCCGGTGGCGCTCACCACACTCAGGCACAGCGCGGCGATGCCGGCGATCCACAGCATGGTGGTGGTCACGTTGAGGCTCACCTGCCGGTCCAGCGTCTGCATCGTCGCCTCGATGTCGTCGAGGTACAGGCCGGTGCCGACCATCCAGTTCCAGCGCGGCAGCGCCGTCACGTAGCCGAGCTTGGGCGCGGTCTGCGCGCTCGAGGGCTTGCGCCATTGGTACTCGACGTAGCCGCCGCCTGCGCGGGCCCGCGCGAGCAGGTCCTGGATCGTGAAGCGCCCCTGCGAATCGCGCAGCTCCCACAGGTTCCGGCCGACCAGGTCGGGCTGGCGCGAGTGCATGAGCGACCGGCCCTGCAGGTCGTAGACAAAGAAGTAGCCGTCGTCGCCGTAGTCGAGCGCGGCAAGCCGGCGCAGGGCCTCGGTGCGCGTCGCCTCGTCGTCCAGCCCTGCGTCGTACAGCGGCCGCACGGTGCTGACGGCCAGTTCGACATAGCTGCGCAGTTCGCTGCGCCGCTGTGCCATGTAGGTCTGCTCGATCAGGGCGCGTTCACGCTGTGCCAGGTCGCGCTCCTGGTGGCGCACTGCGAGCGCCACCAGCACCAGCGCGATCAGGAGCGGCGCGACGGCGAGCGCAACGATCTTGGTGCGGAGATTCATGGGGCGGCAAGACTACCACCCCTGTCGCTCGCGCTTTCAAGCCAGTTTCAGAAGCTCCGCGGCGAGTTCACTCGGCATGTCGACCATCACGTCGTGGCTGACCGGCATCTTCAGGACACGCCAGCCGGGCGCGCCATCGACCTTGGCCGCGAAATAGCGGAACGGACTCGGATCCCAGCCATCGGCCAGGATGTAGAGCCGGCTCGCGATCGTGTCGACGGCGCCGGTGAGCAGCAGCGGCATCTCGAAGGTCGCCAGCGCCTGCGGCCGGCACAGGCGGTCGACGCGGGCGCGGTTGGCCTGCACGACGTTGAACACTTCGGCCGGAATCGGCTGCATCAGCCCGCTGTTGCCGGACAGCGCCGTACCGCGAAAAGCGCTCAGGAACTGCGCCGCCACTTCGGGCGCGAGCGCCTTCGACAGCAGGCCGTTGAGCGAGTCGCCGTTCTCGGGCACGAAGGCATCGAGGTAGACCAGCGAACGCACCTTGTCGCTCATGCGGTCGGCCACGCCGGTGATGACCATGCCGCCGTACGAGTGGCCGACCAGGATCACGTCCTGCAGCTCTTCCCATTCGATGCAGCCGCAGACGTCGCGGATGTGCGTCTCGAGCGTGATGTTTTCCGCCGACTGGTGGAAGCGCTCGCCGACGCCGGTGTGCGTGGGTGTGAACACCGTATGCCCGGCCGCGCGCAATGCCTGCGCCGTCTCGCGCCAACACCAGCCGCCATGCCAGGCGCCATGAACCAGAACGAAATTGGCCATGCTGAATCCTCGAAGAACAGGAAGCCGGAATATTGGTTGGTGAACGGACCACCTGCCACGGGGTATTCCCGGCAGCGTGGTCTGCGCCGCTCAGGAAGCCGAATCCTCGATGAACTGCTCCAGCAGCCGCTTGAGCTGCTGTGTCTTGCGCGGGCCCAGTGCTTCCTCGATGGCCCCATGATGAGCATCCACGCTGGCCTTGAGCCGCGCCACGGTCTCCAGGCCCAGATCGCTGATGTAGACAACGACCTTGCGGCTGTCCACACTGTCGGCGGCGCGCAGCACCAGGCCGCGGTTGACCAGCTTGTCGATGTTCTTGGTCAGCGCCGGATGGTTCAGAAGCACCGCCTGTGCCAGCTCGCCCATCGAACGCCCTTTTTCGTCCGACAGGACTTGGAGGATGCGCCAGTGCTCTTCGGTCACTTCTTCGGCGGCGATGGATTGCGCCAGGCCGATGCGCATCTGCCGGTTGGCCGAGGCCAGCAGGAATGCCAGGTAACTGGAGATGTTTTCAGTGGGCATGGTTAGTGCATCGAGTCGGAACGCAGGCGCTTATTTTAGGACCGATCTATTTCCTTGGAAAGGATCGGTGCATGCTGCGTGGCGTTTGGTCATCCGGCGCCATCTTGGTGCACCCCCTGGAGCAACTCATGGCGTCAATATCCGCAAGTCCGGGCCCGATGGGATTCGCCGCACGCCCGCGCAGGCCACCGCAGCATGATCTGCGCATCGCCCTGTGCGTCCCCTTGGGCGGAACGGTGGGCATCTGGGGGCCTTCCGCCCTGGCATCGGCGCGGCTGGCCGTCGCCGAGCTCAACCAGCGCGCCGGCATCAACGGCCAGGCCTGCCAGCTGCTGACCATCAACGCGGCGGACGATGCGCCGGACCTCGAGCGCACGCTCCTGGAGCTGGTGGAAAACGACGATGTCGATGCGCTGATCGGCATGCACACCAGCGCCGTGCGGCAACGCATCCTGGCGGCAGTCGGCGGACAGCTACCCTTCGTCTACACGCCCTTGTACGAAGGCGGGGAACACACGCCCGGGGTGTTTGCCATCGGCGAGACCACGGCGAGCCAACTGCGTCCGGCCATCGCATGGCTGGGCCGGCACCAGCGGCCAAAGCGCTGGATGTTCATCGGCAACGACTACGTGTGGCCGCATGTGTCGCATGCGATGGCCCGCGACTACGTCGCCGAGACGGGCGGCACGGTGGTGGGCGAAAGGTACCTGCCCCTGGGCACCAGCGACTACGCGGAGGTGTTGTCGCAGTTGCGCCGAAGCCGTGCGGATGCGGTGCTGCTCTCGCTGATCGGCCAGGACGCGATCGAGTTCAACCGGGCCTTCGGGCGCGAAGGGCTGGCGCGCGACATGGTGCGGCTGTCCTGCGCCATCGGCGAGAACGAACTGCTGGGAATCGGCGCCGACAACACCGACAACCTCTATGTCGCCTGCGGCTACTTCGCCACGCTCGACACCGACGACAACCTCGCATTCAAGGAGCGCTACTACGGCCATTTCGGCGAACGCGCGCCGACGCTGAACACCTTCGGCCAGTCGACCTATGAAGGGGTGCACTTCCTCGCGGAACTGCTGGGGCGCGAGGCCGCGCCCTGGACCGATTTCCGCCGTCTGGGCGATGAGCCCTTTCACTACCGCAGCGCGCGCGGCGCCGTGTACGCCGGCGGCCAGGCCTGCAAGGTGCCGATCTATCTCGCCCAGGCCGAAGGCCACCACTACAAGGTGATCGCGCGCCTTTGAATAACGTGCCACAGAGGGATTCCGATCCTCTTTTATTTTCCAAGGCAAGCAAAATGCTTGACCAGGAAAATAAAATCTCCCACACTGACTGCCGATCGACGTCTTATTCACGGAGTCCGCCATGGCAGTCAAACGCCCCACCCTCGCCCAGCTCGACCAGGTCGCCCTGGATCTCGGCATCCATCTCTCGCCCGAGCAACTGAGCACCTACAACACCCTGTTGCAAGGCAACTTCGACGCCTACGATGTAGTCGACGAGATGCCCGATTTCCTGCCGCAGGTGAGCTATGCCCGCACGCCCGGCTACCGCCCGACGGGCGAAGAAAACAAGTACGGCGCGTGGTATGTGAAGACCACCGTCAAGGGCGCCGCCAGCGGCAAGCTGCTGGGCAGGACGGTCGTGCTCAAGGACAACGTCTGCCTGGCCGGCGTGCCGATGATGAATGGCGCGTCGACCTTCGAAGGCTATGTGCCGAATGTGGACGCCACGGTCGCGACCCGGCTGCTCGACGCCGGCGCCACCATCGTCGGCAAGGCGGTCTGCGAGTACTTCTGCTTCTCCGGCGGCTCCCACACCAGCGCCACCGGCCCGGTGCACAACCCGCATCGCACGGGCTACTCGGCGGGCGGCTCCTCGTCGGGCTCGGCCGCACTGGTGGCCGCCGGCGAGGTCGACATGGCGATCGGCGGCGACCAGGGCGGCTCGATTCGCATGCCGGCCTCGTTCTGCGGCATCTACGGCATGAAGGCCACGCACGGCCTGGTGCCCTACACCGGTGTGATGCCGATCGAACTGACGATCGACCACACCGGGCCGATGACGGCCAGCGTGAGCGACAACGCACTGATGCTCGAAGTCCTCGCCGGCCCCGACGGGCTCGACCCGCGCCAGCATGCGGGCCAGACGGCGAAGCCCTACACCGAACTGATGAAGGAAGGCGTGAAGGGCCTGAAGATCGGCATCGTCACCGAAGGTTTCGGATGGCCGCAATCCAGCGAAGCGGTCAACGACAAGGTCCGCAAGGCCGCCCAATGGTTCACCCGCCTCGGCGCCAGCGTGTCGGAAATCTCGGTGCCGATGCACAGCGTGGGTCCGGCCATCTGGCTGCCGATCGCCGCCGAAGGCGCGACGCAGCAGATGATGAAAGACAACGGCCACGGCTTCAACTGGAAGGGCCTCTACGTCACCAGCATGGTCGACCATCACGCTGGCTGGAAGGAGCGTGCCGACGAGCTGTCCGAGACGCTCAAGATCACGATGATCCTCGGCGAATACTTCATCAAGCACTATCGCGGCCACTACTACGCCAAGGCCCAGAACCTGTCGCGCCAGCTCGCGCAGGCCTACGACGCCGCCTTGGCGGACGTCGACCTGCTGCTGATGCCGACGCTGCCCATCACCTCGACGCCGATCCCGAAGCCGGGCGCGCCGATCGAGGAAGTGATCCAGCGCGCCTTCGAGGTCCTGCCCAACACCTGCGCGTTCGACATCACCGGCCACCCCGCGATGAGCCTGCCCTGCGGCCTGGTCGACGGCCTGCCGGTCGGCATGCAGCTGGTCGCGAAGCACTACGACGAGTCCACGATCTACCGCGCCGCCTATGCCTTCGAGCAGGCCGGCGACTGGAAGTCGATCTGATCCCCCTGCTTCCCACTCTTTACTCATTGCCTGGAGTTCAAGCACCATGGACCGACGTTCCTTCATGAAGGCCTCCGGCCTGACCCTGGCCGGCACCACCGGCCCCCTGCTTCCGCTGGCCGCGCTGGCCGCCGACGAGATGCTGATCGGCAGCATCCACGACCTGTCGGGCGGGCTGGACATCTACGGCAAGCCCATGGCGGACTGCCTGACGCTGGCCGTTGAGGAGCAGAACGCCGCCGGCGGCCTGCTTGGCAAGAAGCTCAAGCTGATGAGCTACGACCCGCAGTCGAACATGCAGATGTACGCGCAGTTCGCGCAGCAGGCGGCGCTGAAGGACAAGGTCGCGGTGCTGCACGGCGGCATCACCTCGGCCTCGCGCGAGGTGATCCGCCCGGTGCTGGACCGCTACCGCACCGTCTACTTCTACAACACGCAGTACGAAGGCGGCGTGTGCGACCGCAACACCTTCTGCACCGGCGTGACGCCGGCGCAGACGGTCGCCAAGCTGGTGCCCTATGCGATGTCCAAGTGGGGCAAGAAAGTCTACGTGGTCGCGGCCGACTACAACTACGGCCAGATCACCTCGCAGTGGGTGAAGAAGTTCGTGCAGGACAACGGCGGCTCGGTGGCTTCCATCGATTTCTTTCCGCTCGACGTGACCAACTTCGGCCCGACCATCTCCAAGATCGAGGCCGCCAAGCCCGACATGGTGGTGTCGGCGCTGGTGGGCGGCGCGCACATCTCGTTCTATCGCCAATGGGCCGCGGCCGGGCTGCAGAAGAAGATTCCGCTGGCCTCCACCACCTTTGCCGGCGGCAACGAGCACATCGTGCTGTCGCCGGCCGAAACCGACGGCTTCCTGGTCTCCTACAACTACTTCCAGAACCTCGACTCGCCCGACAACAAGGCCTTCAAGGAGCGCTTCTACAAGCGCTTCGGGAAGGACTACCCCAACATCACCGAGCTCGCGATGGGCACCTACCAGGGCTTCAAGCTCTGGGCCGAGGGCGTCAGGAAGGCCGGCACGCTGGACCGCAACAAGCTGCTCGACGCGCTCGAATCCGGCATCTCGATCCAGGGGCCCAGCGGCAAGGTCTCGCTCGATCCGGCCACCCACCACTGCGTGCTCAACGTGAGCATCGCCGAGGTCAAGAACAAGCAGCTGGAGATCGTCAAGACGTTCGAGCAGCAGCAGCCAAGCGACACCAGCGCGGTCTGCAACCTCGTGAAGAACCCGAAGGACAACCAGCAGTACGTGATCAAGCTCTGAGTGCCATGGATCTTGTCGCCGTCGTCGCCGTACAGGTGCTCTATGCCGTCGCCAGCCTGGTGATCGTCTCCGCCGGGCTGGCGGTCATCTTCGGGATGATGCGGGTGATCAATCTGGCCCACGGCGAATTCATGATGCTGGGAGCCTACGGCACCATCTGGTCGATCGGCCTCGGCATCAACCTCTGGATCGCAGTGCTGGTGGTGGCACCGATCGCGGTCGGGTTGATCGGCATCGTGCTGGAGCGCCTCTTCATCCGGCACCTGTACGGCCGCATGGTCGACACGATGCTGGCCACCTGGGGCCTGTCGCTGCTGCTGGTGGGCATCGTCACCTCGATCGCCGGCAACACCACGGCGGGAGTGTCGGCGCCGCTCGGCAGCTTCATGATCGGCAGCTACTCGGTGAGCGGCTACACGCTGGTGATCATCGCGGTGGCCGCGGTGCTGGCGGCGGCGCTGCGCTGGGTGCTCACGCGCACCCAGCTCGGCCTGATCGCGCGCGGCACCATGCAGAACCCCGCCATGGCCGATGCGCTGGGCATCAGCCCGAGCAAGGTCTACTCGGTGACCTTCGCGGTGGGCGCGGCGCTGTCCGGCTTGGCCGGCGGACTGATGGCGCCGCTGACCGGCGTGGTACCGACCATGGGCGCGGCCTTTGTCGCCAAGGCCTTCATCACCGTGATCGGCGGCGGCCCGGCCATCTTGGCCGGCCTCGTGAGCGCCTCCACGCTGTTCGGCTTCATCAACCAGGTCAGCACCTTCCTCGCCACGCCGGTCATCGGCGAAGTGGCTTTGCTGCTGGCCGCCATCGTCATGCTGCGCCTGCTGCCGCAGGGCATCACCGGACGCTTCTTCAAGGGATCGCTGTGAGCCAGAAATTCGCTCAATCGTGGGTGAGCGCGGCAGCCTGCCTGCTGATCGGCATCGCGCTGCTGTTCGGGCTGCCCGGCGTGCTGGACGACTTCATGCTGCTGCAGGTCACGATCTACGTCGTGATGTCGATCCTCGGCGTGAGCCTGGGCTTCATCTGGGGCTTCGGCGGTATCCTTTGCTTCGGGCAGGCGGCCTTCTTCGGCCTGGGCGCATACGTCTATGCGATCGCGGTCATCAACATGGGCGACAGCAGCGTGCCCTTTCTGCTGGCCATCGTGCTGCCGGCGCTGTTCGCCGCGCTGCTGGGCTACGTGATCTTCTACGGCAGGCTGTCCGACGTCTACATGGGCGTGATCACGCTGACCGTGACGCTGATCCTGTTCAACCTGATCAACTCCACCGCAGGGCCGGAATGGAAGATCGGCAGCGCGCCGCTCGGCGGCTTCAACGGCATCCCGGCGATCCCGCCGCTCAACGCGCCGGGCAACCTCGACGAAGTCATCACGCCGCGCGGCATGTTCAACCTGTCGATGGCGGCGCTGCTGGTGGTCTACCTCGGCCTGCGCGTGCTGATCAGTTCCAAGATCGGCCGCGTGATCATCGCCAGCAAGGAGAACGAGCAGCGCGTGCTGCTGCTGGGCTACGACGCCCGCGCCTACAAGCTCTTCGCCTTCACGCTGGGCGGCGCCATCGCCGGGCTGGCGGGCTGCCTGTTCGCCAACTGGGGCGCGTTCACCAGCCCGACGATCTTCGGCCTCGCGCAGTCGGCGCAGATCATCATCTGGGTCATCGTCGGCGGCCTCGGCACGCTGATCGGCCCGGTGGTCGGCTGCGTCGCGATCCAGTGGCTGACCACGCAGATCGGCACGCAGCAGACCTTCAACGCCAACCTGGTGCTCGGCGCCATCCTGATGGCGTTCGTCCTGATGGTGCCCAAGGGCATCGTGCCTAGCCTCGGCCTGGTCATCGACTGGCTGCTGCAGCACCGCCTGCGCCGCCCGCACCGCGAAGAAGCGCTGCCGCAGGCACAGGAAGCCCGCACGTGACCCCGCTGATCGAAACCCGCAACCTGAACGTGCGCTTCGGCGGCGTGCATGCCACGCGTGATGTGAACTTCACGCTGGCGGAGACCGAGCTGCGCTGCGTGATCGGCCCCAACGGCGCCGGCAAGAGCACCTTCTTCAAGCTGCTGACCGGGCAGGTCAAACCCAGCTCGGGGCAGATCTTATTCCGCGGACAGGACATCTCCAGGATGCGCGCCCACGACCCGGGCCGCCTGGGCATCGGCATCAAGACCCAGGTGCCCAGCCTGTTCAACGGCCTGAGCGTGTGGGAGAACATCTGGCTCTCTGCGCGCCGCGTCAACAGCGCGCGGCAGGCCGAGCGCGTGACCCGCGAGACGCTGGAGCGCGTCGGCATGACGGCCTACAAGGACGCCCTGGCCGGCGTGCTCGCGCACGGCCTGCGGCAGTGGGTCGAGATCGGCGTGGTAATCGCCGCCGACCCGCCGTTGATCCTGCTCGACGAACCGGCCGCCGGCATGAGCGACGGCGAAGTGGCGCGCACGGCCGAACTCATCCTCGAGATCAACCAGCGCCACGCGCTCGTGGTGGTGGAACACGACATGAACTTCATCCGCATCATCGCGAAGAAGGTGACCGTGCTGCACCAAGGCGCGATCATCAAGGAAGACTCGCCGGACCGCATCATGAGTGACCCGCTGATCCAGCAGATCTACCTCGGCAAGAAACCGCACTAGGACCTGTTTGCCCATGCTAAAGACCCGCGGTCTCTGCGCCGGTTACGGCGCAATCCCCGTGCTGCACGACATCACGCTGTCCATCGCAGCCGGCGAGTCGATCGGCATCCTCGGCCACAACGGCATGGGCAAGACCACGCTGCTGCGCACGTTGATCGGCGCGCTTCACGCCACGGCGGGCGCGGTCGAATTCACCGGCGAGGACGTGACCCGCATGGCGCCCAACGTCCGGGCGCGCCTCGGCATGGCCTACGTGCCGCAGGGCCGCCAGATCTTCCCGACGCTGAGCGCGATGGACAACCTGCGCATGGGCCTGGTCAAGACCGGCGAGAAGTCGCTCGCGCATGTGGAATCCCTGCTCGAACACTTCCCGCGCCTGAAGCCGCTGCTCGACCGGCCGGGCGGCTCGCTCTCCGGCGGCGAGCAGCAACTGCTGGCACTGGCGCGCGCGCTGGCCGGCAAGCCCAGCCTGCTGCTGCTGGACGAGCCGACCGAAGGAATCCAGCCGTCCATCATCGAAGAGATCGCCGAGACGCTGGCTTCGCTGCGCAAGCGCATGAAGCTCACCATCGTGCTGGTGGAGCAAAACCTGGACTTCATCGCCGCGGTCTCGCAGCGCGTGCTGGTCATCAAGCGCGGCCAGATCGGCGGCGAGATCCCGCGCGAGCACCTGGGCGACCTGGAGATCATGAGCCAGTACGCCGGCGTACACGGCTGAGAAGCTTTTTTTAGAGCTTGCGTCGCATCTCGATGTGCGCGATGCCCGCTTCCTCGAAGGGCTCGCCGTGCGGCAGATAGCCGAGCCGCGTGTAGAAGGCTTCGGCGCTGCGTTGCGCGTGCAGCGCCACCTCGTGGTCGCCGCGCGCCTTGGCAGCTTCTTCGAGCGCGCGCAGTACGGCGGCGCCATGGCCGCCGCTGCGCAGGGTGCGGTGCACGGCCATGCGGCCGATGCGGCTCAGGCCATCGGCGTCTGCGATCAACCGCCCGGTCGCGATCACCTGGCCGATGCGGTTGCGCGCCACCGCATGCACGGCGGTCTCGTCGTGCTCGTCCCACTCGAGTTCCTTGGGGATGCGCTGCTCCTCGATGAAGACGCTGCGACGTACTGCGCCGGCGCCCTCGCCCAGCTGCGCCCAGCTGCCGGTCGCGACCTCGCGCATCGTCTCGCCGGCCTCGTAGGCGGTGAAGATCTCGCGCAGCAGCGGCGGCACCGGCTTGGAGGTCTGCGTGGCCGGATCGGCGAACACGTAGACCAGCTCGCAGCTCACCAGCAGCTCGTCGCCGCGGAACAGCCCGCCGTGGAACACGATCGACGAATTGCCCACGCGCACGCACTTCATCGCGACCTCGAGCATGTCGTCCACGCGTGCGGAGGCGTTGAATTCGATGGTGGCCTTGCGCACGTAGAGGTCGCCGCCGAGCGCATTCATCGCCTCCTCGTAGGGCAGCGCCAGCGCGCGCCAGTAGTCGGCGATGGCGGTGTCGAAGTACATCAGGTAGTGGGCGTTGAAGACGATCTTCTGCATGTCGACTTCGGCCCAGCGCACGCGCAGGCGGTGGAAAAAGCGGAAGTCGGTCTTCTTGTGCTGGGTCTCGGTGCTCATGGGGTGCTCATGGTTGCAATGCTTCCTTCAATGCGCGGGCCGCGTCGGCGTGCGCCTGCAGCGCCTCGGGGATGGCGCGGCCCATTTTGACGAATTCGTGGATCACGCCGCGGTAGATCTCCAGATCGACCGCCACGCCCGCCGCGCGCAGCTTGTCGGCATAGGCGATGCCCTCGTCGACCACGGGGTCGCATTCGGCCAGGCCGATCCAGGCCGGTGCGACGCCGTCCACGTCCTCGGCGTTGAGCGGCGCGAAGCGCCAGTCCTCGCGCTCGGCCTGCGTGTTCAGGTACTGGGCGAAAAACCAGGTGATGAGCGGCTCGTCGAGCAGCGGGCCGGCCGCGAAGCGCCGGTGCGAAGCCGTGTCCTGGTGCGAAGTCGTGCCCGGATAGAAAAGCATCTGCAAGGCGAGCGGCAAGCCGGCGTCGCGCGCAAGGATGGCGCACACCGCGGCCAGCGTGCCGCCGGCGCTGTCGCCGCCGACCGCGATGCGCGTGCCGTCGAGGCCCAGTTCGCCAGCCTGCTTCGCGACGAACTGCAGCGCGTCCCATGCGTCGTTCGACGCCGTCGGGAACTTGTGCGCGGGCGCCAGCCGATAGTCGAGCGAGATCACCGCGCAGCCGCTCTTCTGGCTCAGCACGCGGCACAGCGTGTCGTGGGTCGCGACGCTGCCGACCGTGAAGCCGCCGCCGTGGAAGAACAGCAGCACCGGCAGCACGGCGCGCGAGGGCGCATAGAGCCGCGCCGGCAGCGCATGGCCGTCGCGCGCGGGCAGCGTGAAGTCTTCGATGCGTTCGAGTTGCGGCTTCGGCACCTCGAGCACGCCGGCGCCCTTCTCGTAGGCAGCCCGGGCCTCCACGGGCGTCAGGGTGTAGAACGGCGCTTGATGGGCACGCGCCATCCGGTCGACCACGCCGGCCATCTTGGGAGTCAGCGTTGGCGCAAGGGTTTGGCTCATGGGCAAGAGAGGCGGCAGTTGTTAAATTGGAAGGCCCGCATCGTACCGTTCACACCCCATGGCCCTCATCCAGTACCTCACCCAGATCCAGTTCGAATTCGGCGCCGTCAAGCTGCTGGGCAGCGAGTGCGCGCGCGTCGGCATCACGCGGCCGCTGGTCGTCACCGACGCCGGCGTGCGCGCGGCCGGCGTGCTGCAGAAAGCGCTCGATGCGCTCGGCGAGCTGCCGGTCACGGTGTTCGACCAGACCCCGTCCAACCCCACCGAGGCCGCCGTGCGCGCCGCTGCCGCGATGTACCGCGAAGGGCGCTGCGACGGCTTGATCGCCGTCGGCGGCGGCTCGGCCATCGATTGCGCCAAGGGCGTCGCGATCGCGGCCACGCACGAGGGGCCGCTCAAGACCTACGCCACCGTCGAAGGCGGCTCGCCGAAGATCACCGAGCGCGTGGCGCCGATCATCGCGGTGCCCACCACCAGCGGCACCGGCAGCGAGGTGGCGCGTGGCGCGATCGTGATCGTGGACGACCATCGCAAGCTCGGCTTCCACAGCTGGTCGCTGATGCCCAAGGCCGCGATCTGCGATCCCGAGCTCACGCTGGGCCTGCCGCCGCGGCTCACCGCCGCCACCGGCATGGACGCCATCGCGCACTGCATGGAGACCTTCATGTCGGCCGCCTTCAATCCGCCGGCCGACGGCATCGGCCTCGACGGGCTGCAGCGCGCCTGGGCCTACATCGAGCGCGCCACCAAGGACGGCAGCGACCGCGAGGCGCGCCTCAACATGATGAGCGCATCGATGCAGGGCGCGCTGGCCTTCCAGAAGGGACTGGGCTGCGTGCATTCGCTGAGCCACAGCCTGGGCGGCATCGACCCGCGCCTGCACCATGGCACGCTCAACGCCCTCTTCCTGCCGGCCGTGATCCATTTCAACGCGGGTGCGGAATCGGTGCAGAAGGACCAGCGCCTGCAACGCATGGCGCAGGCCATGCACCTCGACTCGGCCGGCGATCTCGGCACGGCCATCCGCGACATGAACGCGCGGCTCGGCCTGCCCAAGGGCCTGGCCGAGGTCGGTGTCACCCCTGCCATCTTCGAGCAGGTGATCGACGGCGCGCTGGCCGACCATTGCCACAAGACCAACCCGCGCGTCGCGACGCGCGAGGACTACCGCGAGATGCTCGAAGCCTCGATGTAGGGGGCCCGGCCCAGCCAGCGGCCAAGGCGATGACGCGTTACGCCCCGATCTCGTAAAGGTATAGTGCGCCCAAAAAATAGGGAGGGCGACAAGTGGATGTGTGGACACTGTATGTGCTGCTCGGCATAGGAGCCGGGTTGCTGTCGGGAATGCTCGGGGTCGGGGGCGGTCAAGTGGTGGTGCCCGGGCTTCTTTACATCTTTCACCACAAGGGCCTCGCTCCCGCCGTTGCGGTCCATATGGCGTTGGGCACCTCGCTCGCCACGATCGTCATCACCTCAATCTCATCTGCGATTTCCCATCACCGCCGTGGGTCGGTCAGCTGGGATCTGGTTCGCAGGCTCGCGCCCGGCATCGTGATCGGCGCGGTGATCGGCGGGCTCATGTCGGGACTGTTCCCGGCGCGGGTCTTGCGGATCTCATTCGGCGTCTTCTTGTTGATCCTCGCGGTGCAGATGGCTTTTTCACTGCGGCCTTCACCCCAGCGAGTGCTACCCGGTGTGCTAGGAACCACGACCACCGCGAGCTTGATCGGCTGGACATCGGCCATTGTCGGCGTCGGCGGCGGCAGCATGGTCGTGCCCTTTCTCGCCTGGTGCAACGTGAACATGAAGTCCGCTGTTGGCACAGCGTCCGCCTGCGGCGCTCCGCTGGCCCTGGCCGGGATGATCGGCTTCGTGGTCGCGGGCTGGGGGCAAGCCGATCTTCCTGCTCATAGCGTCGGCTACATCTATTGGCCGGCATGGCTGGGCATATCGATCTGCAGCCTTGCCTTCACGCCGCTGGGAGCGTTGATTTCGCACAGACTCCCGGTAGACACGCTCAAACGCGTTTTCTCGGTGTTCCTCGCGATCGCCGGCATACGCATCTTGCTTTAGCGTTTTGTGCACAGGGAGTAAGAACAATGAATTTCGATACGACGTCTGCCTTCTTGGCCGCAGTGCGTGCCGTTGGAGCGACAGATGCGGGATATGCGCATGCGGACCGTCGCAGGAGGTGCATCAGAAGTTCAGATGCTCAAAGCCTCGATGTAGGGGGCGTCGGCTTCTGCGCTACCAGCGCAGCTTGATGCCGAGGGAGGCCTGCACGGAGGACTTGACGGTGGCGTCGCCGCCGATGTTCCACAGGTGGCCGATCTCGCCGTACAGGCTGGTGGCCGGCGTCAGCGCCAGCGTCGCTCCTGCGGCCGCTTCGGCCGCGCTGTAACCGGCCGCGCTTGCAATCGCCGTCGTGCCCGCCGGGCCGATGAAGCCGACCACGTCGTCGCCGAAGCTCGCCCGGTACATGTTCAGTCGCGCGTAGGGCTGCAGCCGTCCGGCGCCGGTCGCGATGTCACCCTTGACGCGCACGCCCAGGCGGGCGATCCAGCCGTCCGCTGCATCGTGGCGCACCTGCGCACCACTGAGCGTCGTGTCGTCCGGGCGCAGGCGTTGATAGATCAGCTGCGCCTGCGGCTCGATGCTCCAGCGCTCGTTGAGCGCGAAGGGCTTGCCCGTTTCGATCGAGGCGGCGAAGCTGCTGGCCTTGCCCGAGATGCTCGGGCTGATGTCCGGGCGCACGGTGTAGCGCTGGCTGCCGGCTTGCAGCACGCTGTCCACGTACAGGCCGCTCGCATCCATCCAGGTCGCATAGGCGCCCAGGAAGCGAGATTGCAAACTGTTGCTGCCCACCCGCGCAATCAGAGCGCGCGCATTGCCTGTGACATCGGCGCTGCCATCGAGGTAGCCCACATAGAGGCCCGCGCGCCAGTCGCCGCTCATCCACAGGTCGGTGCCGGCCTGCAGGCCGCTCACATGGCCATCGGTCAGGACCTGGGCGATACCGGGTTGCTGAATGCCCAGGTCGGCGTACACCGCGCGGGCCCAGGCGCGCCGGATGGAGGCGTTGGTTTCGTCGCCGATGCGCCGATGCAGGTTGCCCAGCATCGCCAAATCGGCCTGCCTGAGTTGAGCCGGCAGGGCCGCAAGCAGGGGAACCTCGGCCCGGTAGGTCGGCACCTGCACCGCGGGCGAGGTAGGCGTCACGGATGGCAGTACAGCACCCAACGGCGGAGCGGCCGGTGCGGTCGAGCGCAGGTACCAGTTCTCGCCCGCGCCCAGCGCGTCGGCCGCATAGAGCCGGTACTCGTAGGCGCCGGCGTCCACATGGCCGTTGGCCAGGCCGAAGGCGCTCTTCGTGGTCTGCGCGGTGGTGGTCGCGCCGTTGCGCCCGCTCACCACCTCGATGCCGTTGCCCGTGGTGAGCGCGCCCAGCCCTGCCAGGTTCGCGATCTGGATCGTGGTGTTGCCGCTCGCGCTGGCCCCAGGACCGTCGAGCACCAGCCTGTCGCTCACGCTGGTGCCGCCGGCCAGGCCGGTGCCCAGTCTCAGGAGGCTATGGGCAAGGTAGGCCCCGGCGACCGTGAGCGTGCTGCCCGCGACAGCGCTGACGAGGCTCACGGTGCCGCCGTTGTCCAGTGCGGCCACTCGCTGGTTGAAGCCGGCCGTATCGAGGGTTGTGCCCGCGGCCACCGTGTGGGCCGAGGCGGCGCTGAAGGTATGGGCCGCACCCGCTTGCAAGGTGCCCGTGCTCACCGTGGTGGGGCCGGTATAGGTGTTCGCCCCCGCCAGCACCGTGGTGCCCGTGCCGATCTGGGAGACGGAACCGGTGCCCGAGATCACGCCGGAGAAGCTGAGGACGTTCGAGCGGTCGAAGACCAGTGCGCCGTTGTTGGCCACGTTGCCCACGATGCTGCCGGTGGTGCCGCCATTGCCCAGTTGCAGCGTGCCGGCCGTGATGGTGGTGCCGCCCGCATAGGTGTTGCTGCCGGTCAGGATGAGAGCGCCCGGACCTGTTTTGGCAAGGGCACCGGCGCCTCCAATAAGGCCCGTGTGTGTCAGGGTGCCCACCTGGGTCTCGATGGTCCCGCCTGGGGTGTTGAGCGTGGTCGCGCGTGCCGTGGAGAAATCGGCCGTGGTCCTGAGCGTGCCGCCGTTGAAATCG
This sequence comes from Variovorax sp. LjRoot175, assembly GCF_964253805.1. NCBI lineage: Bacteria > Pseudomonadati > Pseudomonadota > Betaproteobacteria > Burkholderiales > Comamonadaceae > Variovorax > Variovorax sp. LjRoot175. The sequence continues at coordinate 2,862,010 of NZ_CAXURY020000001.1, forward strand.
AGCACCCCGGCCGCCGCGCCGAGATTGGCGTCGCTCGAGATCTGCAGCACGCCGCTTGCGATCGTGGTGCCGCCGCTGTAGGCGTTGGCGGACGTCAGCACGGTCGTGCCGGCGCCGATCTGCAGCACCGTGCCGGTACCCGAGATCACGCCGGCAAAGGTCGAAGTGTCCGAACGGTTGAAGGCAAGCTTCGCGTTGTTCGCCACGTTGCCCACGATGCTGCCGGTGGTGCCGCCGTTGCCGAGTTGCAGCGTACCCAACGTGATCGTCGTGCCGCCTGCGAAAGTATTGGCGCCGGTAAGGATCAGACTTCCAGCACCTGTCTTGGCGAGGGCGCCGGCGCCTCCGATGAGGCCCGCATGTGTCAGCGTGCCGATCTGGGTTTCGATGGTCCCGCCCTGGGCGTTGAGGGTGGTCGCGCGTGCCGTGGAGAAATCGGCCGTGGTCCTGAGCGTGCCGCCGTTGAACCTGAGCACCCCGGCCGCCGCGCCCAGATTGCCGTCTTGCGCCACCGAGAGCGTGCCGCCGTTCAGGGACGTGCCCCCGGAGTAACTGCTGATGCCAGTCAGGGTTTGGGTGCCCGCGCCGGTCTTGGTGAGCCCGACGATCGGATTGCCCGTCGTCACGAATCCTGTCGGGGCGGTCTGACGGATGGTGCCGTCGAAGGTACCGGACCCGCCGTTGATGCCGACCACCAGGGTCTCGACGCCGCTGACGAAACTGTTGGCGACTGTGCCGCCTCCGGTCAACGCATCGACCGTGATGCCCTCACCGCGCAGGTCGAACGAGGCGCCGCTTCCCACATCCAGGCTCGCAAGGTTGGCGCTCCAGTTGGAGGTCAGCGCGTCGTTGCCGACATAGCCGCTGCCGGACACGCTGATCTGCGTTCCCGCGGCACCGGTCACCACGCCCCCGAAACGGGTGATGGCGCCCGGATTGGCCTGGTTGAACTCCAGAATCCCGCCGCTGACGATCAGCGGGCTGTTCTTGAACTCATTGATCGCGGTGGTCTTCCTCAGGATGAGCTGACCGGCTCCGGACTTGGTGAATGCCTGATTGCGCACACCGCCGCTGATGTCGAGCGTCAGGGCCCCGGTGGCGGCTGTGACTTCGATGGTGGCAGCCCCGGAATTCCAGTACAGGTCGCGCAGCGTCGAGGTCTCGCTGCCGGTACCGGTGTAGCGCAGGGTGGCGCCGTTCTGGATCGCCAGGTAGTTGATGCCGGTGCCCAGTTGATTGACGGCAGACACCGAGAGCACGCCGCCGCCAATGAGCAGTTGCCCCGAGAAGGTATTGGCCTGGGTGAAGGCCTGGGTACCGGAGCCGACCTTGTGGTAGTTGCCGCGGAAAGAAGCGTTGTCGGAGAGCACACCGTCGAACGTGCCGCTGCCGTTGTCCACGCCGAAGGTGAATCGGCTGTAGCCCGCACCGTTCAGGCCGGACATGATCGTGCCGGCGCCCGACAGGACGTTGACGCGCACATTGGCTTCCACGCCGCTGAATACGGCGCCCGAAGCGACGCGCAGGTCCGAGAGATTGGCCGTCCAGTTTTCGTTGGCGTTGCTGCCGCCAATGAACGTCCCCTGCTGAACGTCGATCAGGGCGCCTCGGCCCAGCGCAAAAGTACCCGGCAGCAAGCCCCAGCGGATCGTTCCTGCGCCGGTCTTGCGCAAGGTACCCGTGCCGCTGAAGGAGGTGGTAACCGCCCAGTCGCGAAGTCCAGAAGCGACGTTGGCTTCCAGAACCGCACCGGAAGAGATGACATAGGACGGCGAGCTGGTGGTGGGGCCTTGAAACACCAGCGTGCCGTTCGCCACCGTGGTCGCTCCGCTCACCGCGCCACCGCCGGTGAGGGTCAAGGTTCCTGCACCGTCCTTCGTCAGCGTGCCGGCCACGCTGAGCGCCGAGCCGATCGTCGCGTTGGCGTTGGTGGTGACGGTCCGGTTGCCGGACAGGGTGAGCGTGCTGCCGCTCAGGGTGTAGCTGCCGCTTGCCGGTGCGTTGAAGACCAGGCCTCCGACGGTGATCGGCGTGGCGAGGTTCAGGACGCCCCCGGCGCCATTGTTGTTGCCGATGATGGCAAGGTCGCCCGCCGCGTTGTTCCACACCAGGTCGGTGGCGTTGTTGTTCCAGCGGGCGGTGGTGGTGTCCCAGGTTCCGCCGCCATCTGTCGCCGTCGAAGTGGTGGCCGCGAGGCCGCTGGAGTCCCAGGACAAGGAGGCTGCGCGCGCGAAAGTCGCAGACAGTGCGGCGACGAGCAAGGCTGCGTCGAAGAGCACTGCGCGCGAAGCACGTCGCGAAGCGCGAAAAGCCGAGCAGGGCTTGATCACGGTGGCGCCCCTCCGTTCTTTTGCTTGTTCGGGCGCCAGTGTGGCCGCGAAGCGTTCGTTTAGCCAGCGAGAACGGCGCGGGAAAGCCAGGCGCGAAAGGCCTGCATCGCGGGACTCGGCGCCTTCGAGCGCAGCCGCGTGAGCCAGTAGCTTCCGGTCATCACCTCGATCGCCAGCGGCCGCACCAGCCGGCCCTCGCCCAGCTCGCGCTCGAACATCGAGGCCGGTGCGAGCGCGACGCCGGCGCCCTGCATCGCGGCCTCGACCATGAGCCGCGACGAGTCGAACACCGGCCCGCGGATCGCCGGACAGGCGACGCCGGCCGCGGCGAACCAGCCGGGCCAGTCGTCGGGACGGTAGGAGCGCAGCAGCGTCTCGTGCGCGAGGTCGTGCGGCCGCGCGATGCGCGCCGCGATGGCCGGCGTGCACAGCACCGCGAGCGGCGCCGCCAGCAGGTGCTCGGACTGCAGGCCCTGCCAGGTGCCATCGCCGAAGCGGATCGCGAAATCGAGCCCCTCGCCGGCCAGGTCGACCACGTTGTTGTGCGTCATCAGGCGCAGGTCGATGAAAGGACAGCTCTGCTGGAACAGGCGCAGCCGCGGCAGCAGCCATCCGACCGCGAAGGTGCCCACCACGCCCACCGTCAGCACCTCGAAGAAATGGCCGTTGTCGAACTGCTGGACGACTGCCTCCATGCGCCCGAAGGCATCGGCCAGCACCGGCAAGAGCGCATGGCCTTCGTCGCTGAGCGCCAGCCCGCGCGGCAGGCGCCTGAACAGCGTGACGCCGAGCCGCGCCTCGAGGCCGCGGACCTGCTGGCTGACCGCCGCCTGCGTCACGTTCAGCTCGGCGGCGGCGAGCGTGAAGCTCAGGTGGCGTGCGGAGGATTCGAAAGCGCGCAGCGCGTTGAGAGGGAGATGGGTACGCGCCATAAGATTTTCTTGTGCGAGACAGCAAATACTATCGTTTGTGCCGCAGCATCGGATGGCCGAAAGTCGCTTCCTTTCAGGAGCACCCATGATTCATCGACGGCAATTCACAAGCACCCTTTTCGTCTCGCTGGCCGCCGCATCCTTCGGCGTCCGGGCCGAAGGGGCCAGCAACCTTTCGAAGCAGTTGGCAGACATCGAAAAAGCCAGCGGCGGCCGGCTCGGCGTCGGCGTGCTCGACACCGCCAACGGCCGGCGCGCCGGGCACCGCGAGGACGAACGCTTCCCGCTGAACAGCACCTTCAAGTTCCTGGCCGCTGCGCTCGTTCTGGCCCGAGTGGACCGGCGCAAGGAGCAGTTGGAACGCCGCGTCGTCATTCGGCCGGGCGACTTGGTGACCTATTCGCCGGTGACCGAGAAGCACGTCGGCGCCGGCGGGATGACGGTGGCCGAACTGTGCGAAGCCACCATGACGCTGAGCGACAACACGGCCGGCAACCTGCTGCTCGCGAGCTTCGGTGGCGCGCCGGGCCTGACGGCGTTCATGCGCTCGATCGGCGACACGAACACGCGGCTCGACCGCACCGAGCCCGCGCTCAACGAAGGCCGGCCGGGCGATCCGCGCGACACCACCACGCCGGCCGCGATGACCCGCAGCATGCAAAAGATTCTCTTGGGTGATGTCTTGTCGCCCGCCTCGCGCGCCCAGCTGCTGCAATGGCTGGACGCCAACAAGACCGGCGACGAGCGCATACGCGCCGGCGTGCCGGCGGACTGGAAGGTGGGGGACAAGACGGGCTCGGGCGAGAACGGCGCCAACGACGTCGCCATCCTGCGGCCGCCGGGACGTGCGCCGATCCTTCTGTCCGTCTATCTCACGCAGACAAGGGCACCGGCGGCGGTGCGCAACCGCGCACTGGCGTCCGTGGCTGCGGTGGCCGCGGAATGGGCGACGAAGGGCTCCTGAGGCCGCGTCTCAATCCGCCTTCACGCCCGCCGTCTTGATCACGCGGGCCCACTTGGCCGTCTCCGCGTCGATGAAGGCATCGAGCTCCTCGGGCGTGCTGCCGGCCGGGAAGGTGCCCATCGCATCGAGCCTGGCGCGGGTCTCGTCGCTCTTGATGATCCGCGCCACCTCGTCCGACATGCGCTTGACGATCTCGCGCGGCGTGCCTGCCGGCGCCAGCATGCCGGCCCAGGTGCTGCCGGTGAAGCCCGCGAAGCCCTGTTCGATGAAGGTGGGCACGTCCGGCACCGCGGGCAGCCGTCGGTCGCTGGCCACGCCGATCAGCCTCACCTTGCCGGCCTTGCCCTGGTTGATGAGCCCGGTGGGCGCATCGAAGAAGAGCTGGATCTGCCCGCCCATCAGGTCGGTCAGCGCCGGCACCGCGCCGCGGTACGGGATGTGGATCATGTAAGTCTTGGTCAGCGACTTCCACAGCTCGGTGGTCAGGTGTGCGGCCGAGCCGTTGCCCGAGGAGCCGAAGCTCACCTTGCCCGGGTTCGCGCGCGCATAGTCGATCAGCTCCTTCGCGGTCTTAAAGGGCGCGTCGTTGTTGACTGCCGCGAGCAGCGGCGAGATGCCCATCAGCGAGACGCCGGTGAGGTCCTTCTTCGGGTCGTAGGGCAGCTTCGGATAGAGCGTGGTGTTGGCCGCATAGGCCGCGATCACGACGCCGAAGGTGCTGCCGTCGGGCGCCGCCTTGGCGATCGCATCGACGCCGATCAGGCTGTTGGCGCCGGGCTTGTTATCGATCACCACCGGCTGGCCGAGCCGCGTCGAAAGGCCCGTTTGCACCAGCCGCGCCATCTGGTCGGTGAAGCCGCCGGGCGTGTACGGCACGATGATGCGGATCGGCTTGTTCGGCCAGGCGGCTTGCGCGAAAGAAGGCGCCGCGACCGACGCCGCGGCCGCAGCGGACAACAGATTGAAGGCACGGCGGGACAACGAGGCTTGCGGCATGGAAGGGTCTCCGGTGGAGCGACGATTCTGGAAGGCCGCCACGACAACCCCCCTCAGGGTTTGCCCTCCGCGCTAGCATGCACGCATGGCACACGACCACGACCACGACCACGACCACGACCACAGCGAGCTCGGCGAAATGGACCTGCGCGTGCGCGCGCTCGAAACGGTGTTGACGCAGAAGGGCTACATCGACCCCACCGCGCTCGACGTGCTCATCGACACCTACCAGACCAAGATCGGTCCGCGCAACGGCGCCCGCGTCGTTGCCAAGGCCTGGACCGATCCCGCCTTTCGCGACTGGCTGCTGGAGGACGCGACCGCGGCGATCGCCTCGCTGGGCTACACCGGCCGCCAGGGCGAGCACATGGTGGCGGTGGCCAACACCGACACGCAGCACCACATGGTGGTCTGCACGCTGTGCAGCTGCTACCCCTGGCCGGTGCTGGGCCTGCCGCCCACCTGGTACAAGAGTGCGCCCTACCGCTCGCGTGCAGTCAAGGATCCGCGTGGCGTGCTGGCCGAGTTCGGCGTCGAGCTGCCCGCTTCGACCTCGATCCGCGTGTGGGACTCGACGGCCGAGGTGCGCTACCTGGTGATCCCGCAGCGGCCGGCCGGCACCGAAGGCTGGGGCGAAGAGGCACTGGCCGATCTGGTGACGCGCGATTCGATGATCGGCACCGGTCTGGCCAGCAGCCCGGAGACTGCGCCATGACGTACGCCACGCATGCCGATCTCGGCGGACGCGAGATGCCCGGCGCCATCGTGCCCGAGCCCGAAGGCGAACTCTTCCACGCCGGCTGGGAGCCGCGCGCGCTGGCCCTGACGCTCGCGATGGGCGCCACCGGCTCCTGGAACATCGACGCCAGCCGCAGCGCACGTGAAACCCTGCCGGCCTACGCACGGCTGAGCTACTACCAGATCTGGCTCGCCGCGCTCGAGATGCTCATGGCCGAGCGTTCGCAGGTCCTGCCCGATGAAATCGCTGCCGGGCGCATGCTGCATGCGGCCGCGCCCATCCGGCGCGTGCTGCATGCCGCCGACGTGCCGGCCGCGCTGGCCAAGGGTTCCGCAACCGAGCGCCCGGCGACTGCACCTGCGCGCTTCGCCCTCGGCCAGCAGGTGCGCACGCGCGCGGGCCATGTCGACCACCACACTCGCCTGCCCGGCTATGTGCAGGGCAAGCTCGGCACCATCGAACGCCTGCACGGCATGCACGTGTTCGCCGATGCGCACGCGCAGGGCCTGGGCGAGCAGCCGCAATGGCTCTACACCGTGGTCTTCGACGGTGCCGAGTTGTGGGGCGCTGAGGCCGAACCCGGACTGCGCGTGTCGGTGGATGCCTGGGAAAGCTATTTGACGGAGGCCGCATGAGCGCCTCGACCACACCGCCGTTGCCCGGCATGCGCGTGGACGGCGCAGAGCCGGTGTTTCGCGAACCGTGGGAGGCGCATGCCTTTGCGCTGGCCGTCTCGCTGCACCAGCGCGGGCTCTTCACCTGGCCCGAATGGGCCGACGCGCTGGCGCAGCAGATCGGTGCCGCGCAGGCAGCCGGCGATGCCGACCTCGGCGACACCTACTACCGTCATTGGCTCGCCGCACTGGAGACGCTGGTGGCTCGCAAAGGCGCAAGCTCCGCCAATGAACTGACGCGCTACCAGCGAGCCTGGGACCGCGCGGCCGATCGCACGCCGCATGGGCAGGCGATCGAACTGCGCGAGCAGGATCTGGGCTGAGGGCTCAGCCCTTCTTCCCGCCGAACACCAGCAGCGCCCCGCCCACCACGATCGCGGCCACGCCGGCCCAGGTCGGGAAGTTGACGTCCTGCTTTTCCTTCACCGTCAGCTCGATCGGTCCGATCTTGGCCTGATGGGTTTCCTTGGTGAAGCTGAAGCCGCCCAGGCCGATGGCGGCGATGCCGGCGACGATCAGGATGAGGCCGACGATGCGGGTTACGTTCATGGGGGATCCTCCGGGATTGATGCTAGCCCGACTTTAGCCGCCCTCAAAGCGGCAGCACGCAGCCGGCGTCGCCGCGCTCCAGCCACTCGGCCAGCTCGTCCGCCAGCCGGCGCGCCTCCTGCGCCGCGGTGCTCCACGCCTTCATGCGTGCCGGCGCATCGTTGCCGTAGCGCACGAAGTCGTTGCGATCGGGCAGCTTGCCGTTCGGCAGGCTGCGCACCCATTCCGGGTCCGGCGCCAGCACCACCGTGCGTTCGAGAAAACGCGTGGGCTTGTGACGCCACTTGAGTCCCTTGTCCAGCCAGCCCGGCACCACCGCCTTCTGGAAATGCGGGTACAGCACGACGCCGTCGGTGTTGCTGTAGTTCAAGTGCAGGTGGTAGTCGGTGATGCCGCCGTCCCAGTAGGCGCCGGGCGGCGCGCCGGGAATGTCGTGCACCGCCTCCAGCATGAAGGGGATCGAGCACGAGGCCTGCAGCGCGAGTTCGAAGTTGGCGTCGCTGAGCTCGACCTGCCGCGTGCGAAAGTCCCGCGTGGCGAAAGGCAGCGCCGCACCGGCGCTGGAGAACACCACGCGCTCGAGCCAGGCGCCCAGGCTCTTGCGGTGCACGCTGTTGGTGATGAACGCCCCCAGGTAGCCGACCGGCGTGCGTGCCCTGCCCTCGCGCCCGAGGATATGGCGCCCGCGCGAGGTGATCACGTGCAGCTTGTAGCGCGGATGGCGCAGCACTTCGCCGGCGCGGCCGCCGTAGAAGTTGCGCAGCCCTTCGCCGAATTGCGCGCTGACCTGCTTCGCCGTCATGCGCTTCTGGCCCGGCGGCACGTCGAAATGCTGATGGATGTAGCCGTGCTCGAACTGCTCGAAGGCAGTCTTCGGATCGTCGAGGCAGGCGTTGGCGAGCCGCCAGGCGCCGATCGAGGCGCCGACCAGATCGATGGGCTGCGTCGACTGCGGCAGCCACTCGCCGAACAGGAAGCGATCGATGGGCCCGAGGATCAGGCCCTTGGGACCGCCGGCCGCGCCGGGGATGGTGCGCACATCCTGCGGATGCAGGCCGTTTTGGGCGATGTGTTCGCGCGCGAGCGGGCCGGCATGGATGCGCAGCGCTTTCACGGCTTGCCGACCAGGATGCCCTGGCCCAGCCTCTTCAGCAGCCAGCCGATGCAAAGGCATCCGGCAAGCGTCGCGGCGACCACCGCGAGCAAACCGAAGGGGCCCGCACGCGACACCGCGGAGGCGGTGAAGCCGGTGCTCTTCAGCACCTCCAGCATCGCGACGTTGCCGACGAAGATCGCGAAGGTATTCCTCCCCACGAAGGCCACGGCCCGCGCCAGCAGGCCCGGATTCGAGCGAGCAGGCGCCGCGCGATCGGCCGCAACGGCGGCAACCAGAAGCAGCAGGGAAGCGATCGTCACGGTCGACGCCAGGTAGGCGGAGTGTTCGCTGGGAGATTCGGTTTCGAAGGGCGCTGCGAGCAGCAACAGCACGGCCGCCATGACAAGCCCCGGCGTCCGGCGGAACTGGCCGCGCGCCAGCGCGATGCCCATGACCACATAGGGAATCCAGTAGATGAAGAGCCGGTCGCCGACGGCCCCGATCCACCGGTGGTCGAGGAGCCAGTACCCGGCGAGCACGTTGAGCGCGACGCCTGCGACGATCACCGGCAGGGTCGGCACCTGCGCCACGCAGCGCCGCAGCAGTGGAAAAAGCAGCGTGAGCTGGAACAGGATGACGAAATAGTACTGCCCCGACCATCCATAGCCGCCGAACCAGCCGCCGACGATGGTGTGCAGCGGCGTGGCCGACCAGCGCGAGGCGTAGAACTTCTCGATGTAGAGCAAGGTCCACGCGAGGTACGGAACGGCCAGCTCGACCATTCGCTGCACCAGGAAGCGCGCATGCGTTTCGGGGCGCCGGCGAGAAAGCGCCTTTTCCAGATAGAAGGCCCAGAGGCCGACGAACACCGGCACGCCGAAACGGAACACGTCGTGAAAGGGCAGGCCCGCGTGGATGCAGACGACCCCCACGATCGCGGCGGCCTTCAGCCAGTCCGCATGCAGGTCGCGCACGCCGGCGGCGGCAGCGGTGGCAGCAGGGACAGCGGCACCATCCAGGCGCGTGCCGGCGCGATCGACCGTGTTGTGCGTGTCCGGCATGAGGCTCCTCGGGTTCGGCCCGCTACTTGCGCAGCCCCTGTAGCTTGGCGAAGGCGCTGGCCATCTGCCCCGCCGGCTGCGGCGCGTTGTCGCGGCGTGGGCCCTGCTGGCCGCGCCCTGCCCCTTCGAAGCGGTTCTCGCGCGGACCGTCGCGCCGCGCCGGCGCCGCATCGAGCTTCATCGACAAGCCGATGCGCTTGCGCGCCACGTCGACTTCCATCACCTTGACCTTGACGATGTCGCCGGTCTTCACGACCTCGCGCGCATCGTTGACGAACTTGTGCGAGAGCTGGCTCACATGCACCAGGCCGTCCTGGTGCACGCCGAGGTCGACGAAGGCGCCGAACTGGGCCACGTTGCTCACCGTGCCTTCGAGCACCATGCCTTCGACCAGGTCCTTGATGTCCTCGACGCCGTCGTTGAAGCGCGCCACCTTGAAGTCGGGGCGCGGGTCGCGGCCCGGCTTCTCGAGTTCGCCGAGGATGTCCTTCACCGTGATGACGCCGAACTTCTCGTTCGCGAACAGCTCGGGCTTGAGCGTCTTCAGCATCTCGGCGCGGCCCATCAGTTCGGTGATGGGCTTGCCGGTCTTCTCGATCATCTGCTCGACCACCGGATAGGTTTCGGGATGCACCCCGGTCAGGTCGAGCGGGTTGGCGCCGCCGCGGATGCGCAGGAAACCCGCGCTCTGCTCGAAGGTCTTGCCGCCGAAGCCGCTGACTTCGAGCAGCTGCTTGCGCGTTGCGAACGCGCCGTTGGCCTCGCGCCAGCGCACCACCGCCTTGGCCACGCCGGCCGACAGGCCCGAGACGCGCGACAAGAGCGGCACGCTCGCGGTGTTGAGGTCGACGCCGACCGAGTTCACGCAATCCTCCACCACCGCGCTCAGGGTGCGCGCGAGCTCGCTCTGGTTCACGTCGTGCTGGTACTGGCCGACGCCGATCGACTTGGGGTCGATCTTCACCAGCTCGGCCAGCGGATCCTGCAGGCGGCGCGCGATGCTCGCCGCGCCGCGCAGGCTGACGTCGACGTCGGGCATTTCCTGCGAGGCGAATTCGCTCGCGGAGTAGACCGAAGCGCCGGCCTCGCTCACGACCACCTTTTCGACCTTCATCTCCGGCGCCCCCGCCTGAGCCGCCATCTTGGCCAGCAGCTTGATCAGGTCGCCCGCCAGCTTGTCGGTCTCGCGGCTCGCGGTGCCGTTGCCGATCGCGATCAGGTTCACGCCGTGCTTGGCGCACAGCTTGCCGAGGGTGTGCAGCGAGCCTTCCCAGTCGCGGCGCGGTTCGTGCGGGAACACGGTGGCGGTGTCGACCAGCTTGCCGGTGGCGTCGACCACCGCGACCTTGACGCCGGTGCGGATGCCCGGGTCCAGGCCCATCACCACGCGCGGGCCGGCCGGCGCGGCCAGCAGCAGGTCGCGCAGGTTGTCGGCGAAGACCTTGATCGCGACCTTCTCGGCTTCTTCGCGCAGCCGGGTGAACAGGTCGCGCTCGGTGGACAGCGAGAGCTTCACGCGCCAGGTCCAGGCCACGCACTTGCGGATCAGGTCGTCGGCCGGGCGGCCTGCATGGCTCCAGCCCAAGTGCAATGCGATCTTGCCCTCCGCGATGCTCGGCTTGCCCGGCTCGGGCTCGACGGGCAGCACCAGCTTGGCATCGAGGATGTCCTGCGCGCGGCCGCGGAACACGGCCAGCGCGCGGTGCGAGGGCACGCGGCCGATGGGCTCGTCGTAGTCGAAGTAGTCGCGGAACTTGGCGATGTCGGCGTTGTTCTCATCCTTGCCGGCCATCAGGCTGGACTTGAAGAGGCCCTCGGCCCAGAGCCATTCGCGCAGCCGCTGCACCAGCGCCGCGTCTTCGGCCCAGCGCTCGGAGAGGATGTCGCGCACGCCGTCGAGCACGAGCTGAACGGTCGAGAAGTCCAGCCCGTCCGCAGCCGGCTTGACGAAGGCCGCGGCCTCCTCGGTGGGGTTCAGCGTCGGGTCGGCGAAGAGCTTGTCGGCCAGCGGCTCGATGCCCGCCTCGCGCGCCATCTGGCCCTTGGTGCGGCGCTTGGGCTTGTAGGGCAGGTAGAGGTCTTCCAGTTCCTGCTTGGTCGGCGCGGCGTCGATGGCGGCGCGCAGCTCGGGCGTGAGCTTGCCCTGCTCCTCGATGCTCTTCAGCACCGCGGCGCGGCGCTCTTCGAGCTCGCGCAGGTACGACAGACGCGCCTCGAGTTCGCGCAGCTGGATGTCGTCGAGGCCGTCGGTGGCCTCCTTGCGGTAGCGCGCGATAAAAGGCACGGTGGCACCGCCGTCGAGCAAGTCGATCGCGGCCTTCACCTGGTGCTCGCCGACCTTGATCTCGGCCGCGAGCTGGCGAATGATTTTCTGCATGTCTGAGGGGGGTCCCTGGCTGACGACGCCGTGGGCGCCTTGCGGGTAAAGCGCGGAAGTTTGCCATAGGGCCTGGGGTCACAATGCCCCGGCCATGCGTATCTTGAAGAAACTCCTGCGCGCACTCGCTGCCGCCCTCCTCGTCCCCTTGCTGCTGTTCGAGGAATGGGGCTGGGAGCCGCTCGCCGCGCTGGCTGCCCGGCTGGCCCGCCTGCCGTTGTGGGCGCGGCTCGAACGCGCGGTGCAGGCCCTGCCGCCCTGGGGCGCGCTGCTGGTGTTCCTGGTGCCGGTGCTGATGCTGCTGCCGCTCAAGCTGCTCGCGCTCTTCCTGCTGGGCCGCGGCCATGCCACCAGCGCCGTGCTGCTGCTGGTGGGCGCCAAGCTGGCCGGCACCGCGGTCGTGGCCCGGCTGTTCCAGCTGGTCGAGCCGGCGCTGATGCGCATCCCGTTGTTCGCACGCTGGTATCCGCGCTGGAAGCAGTGGAAGGATCGCGTGCTCGGCTTCGTGCGCCAGAGCGCGCCCTGGCGCGCCGCCCGGCGCTGGAAAAACGGCGCCCGCCGCTGGTGGCGCAGCCTGCGCCGAACGGCCTGAGAATATTTCACCCGGGTAGATTGCATAACTCGTTTTGTCCGGGTATTATTCGCCGCCATGCCTTCTTCCGAATCCACCCTCACCGCCTTCGCCGGGTTCAGGCGCATCGCTGCCGGCCCGCGCGCCGAGGTGATCGCCCTGCTGCGTGCGCGCGCCGACGAGCCGCCGCCTTTCGTGTTCGACGACAGCACGGGCGAGCAGCTCGATCTCGATTTGCGCGAATCCGCCAATACCGTGTCCGAAAACACGAAACACGATGAACACGCGACGCGCGGCGTCGGCCGCCCCAAGCTGGGCGTGGTGGCGCGCGAAGTCACCCTGCTGCCGCGCCATTGGGACTGGCTCAACCGCCAGCCCGGCGGCGCCTCGGTGGCGCTGCGCCGGCTGATCGACGAGGCGCGGCGCGTGCACGCCGACCGCGATGCGGAGCGCGCGGCGCGCGAAGCCACCTACCGCTTCATGACCGCGATCGCGGGCGACCTGCCCGGCTTCGAGGAATCGACGCGCGCCTTGTTCGCCGGCGACCGTGCGCGCTTCGAAGAGCTCGTCGCGCCCTGGCCCGAGGATGTGCGCCTGCATCTGCACAAGCTGGCGGCGAACGCCTGGAGCGCCCAATGAACGGCGACACGCCCGCGACGACGGTCGCCGAACCGGTGCCGCCGGCCCCGCACCTCAACCCGCGTGCGGCGGCCATGGCCTCGCGCCCGCTGTGGAAGACCTTCCTGTTCTTCCTCGCGCCGATGCTGCTCAGCAACATCCTGCAGTCGCTCTCGGGGACGCTCAACAACGTCTACCTGGGGCAGATGATCGGCGTCGGCGCGCTGGCGGCGGTGTCGAGCTTCTTTCCGGTGATGTTCTTCTTCATCGCCTTCACCATCGGCCTCGGCGCCGGCGCCTCGGTGCTGATCGGCCAGGCCTGGGGCGCGCACGAGCCCGAGAAGGCGCGCGCCGTGGCCGGCACCACGCTCACCGTGGGCGTGCTGTTCGCGCTGGCCGTCGCGGTCTTCGGCGGCACCTTCACGCAGCCGATGCTGACAGCGCTGGGCACGCCGCCCGACATCCTGGCCGATGCCACGGCCTACGCGCGGATCATCCTGATCGCGATGCCGGGCCTGTTCGTGTTCCTGCTCTCCACCGCCATGCTGCGCGGCGTGGGCGACACGGTGACGCCGCTCTACACGCTGATGATCTCGACGGTGCTCGGCCTGGTGATCACGCCTGCGCTCATCCGCGGCTGGTTCGGCCTGCCGATGCTCGGCGTGGCGAGCGGCGCCTGGGCCACGGTGATTTCCTTCGTGGTCGCGACCGCCTGGCTGGCCTTTCACCTGCGGCGCACGAAGAGTCCGCTCGCGCCGGACGCCGACTTCGTGCGGCACCTGCGCGTGCGGCCGGCACTGCTGAAGGCGGTGCTCAAGGTCGGTGTGCCCACCGGCGTGCAGATGATCGTGGTCTCGCTGGCCGAGCTCGCGCTGCTGTCCTTCGTCAATGCCTACGGTTCGAGCGCCACCGCGGCCTACGGCGCGGTGAACCAGGTGGTGGCCTATGTGCAGTTCCCGGCAATCTCGATCGCGATCACCGCCTCGATCCTCGGCGCGCAGGCCATCGGCGCCGGCCAGGCGCAGCGCCTGGGCGCCATCACGCGCACCGCGCTGCAGATGAACCTGGTGCTGACCGGCGGCCTGGTGCTGCTGGGCTATTTGTTCTCGCGCCCGCTGATGGGCTTCTTCATCACCAGCGAGCCGGTGATCGAGGTGGCGCAGACGCTCTTGCACATCATGCTGTGGAGCACGGTGATCTTCGGCATGGGCGCGGCGCTGTCGGGGATCATGCGCGCCAGCGGCTCGGTATTGGTGCCGACCGCGATCTCGATCTTCTGCATCGCGCTGATCGAGGTGCCGGTGGCCTGGTGGCTGAGCCATCGCATGGGGCTCAACGGCATCTGGATCGCCTACCCGGTGGCCTTCATCGCGATGCTGACGCTGCAGGCCAGCTACTACCGCTTCGCATGGCGCAAGAAGACGATCCGCAGGCTGATCTGAGCGCAGGCAGCACGCGGCCGGTGCTCTATTCGTTCCGCCGCTGCCCCTATGCGATGCGCGCGCGCATGGCGATCGCCGCGAGCGGCCAGCGCTGCGAGCTGCGCGAGGTCGTGTTGCGCGACAAGCCGGCCGAGCTGCTGGCTGCATCGCCCAAGGGCACGGTGCCGGTGCTGGTCGACGTAGACGGCATGGTGATCGACCAGAGCCTGGACATCATGCTGTGGGCCTTGCGGCGCAACGACCCCGAAGGTTGGCTGCAAGCCGAAGGCGCCACGCTGGACGAGATGCTTGCGCTCGTCGCCGAATGCGACGGCGAGTTCAAGCGGCATCTCGACGGCTACAAGTACCCCGAGCGGCATCCGGGCGCCGATGGCGAGGCGCATCGCGCGCAGGGCGCCCTCTTCCTGATGCGGCTCGAGACCCGGCTTGTCGTCACGCGCTGTCTGCACGGCGAGCATGCAGCGCTCGCCGACATCGCGATCGCGCCGTTCGTGCGCCAGTTCGCGCAGGTCGATGCAGCCTGGTTCGAGGCCCAGCCCTGGCCGCGGCTGCGGGCCTGGCTGGCCGCGCGGCTCGATGCGCCGGTGTTCACGCAGGTGATGGCCAAGTACGCGCCCTGGCGGGCCGGACAGCCCGGCATCGCCTTTCCCGGCCAGAGCCTGCCGGTTTCCTGAAGCGATCAGCGCGCCACGCCTGCGCCGGTCAGGGCTGTGACGCGGTTCTGCGGCGTCAAACCGGCGGCGGGGGCGCAAAAAGAAACTCGAGCTTGCCCGCCCGTGCGCCTTTGGCCTTGGGCGAGAACTGGACGTTCACCACGCATGAAGCTTGCCCTGCGAACGGGCCGCGCACTTCGCACGACCCTCCGGGGGCGCGGCGGCCGTGGCCGGGGCACCCAGCGTCAGCCCCAGCAAGGCACCCGCCAGAGGGCGGAAACGGGCGGGAACCAAGCGCATCGCCATGGTGAGCCTCCTCATCGAAGGTCGCACGTCGCGTTGTCGACGTGATGCAATCTAGCGCCGTTGCCCTGCGGCCGCAATGGCCGGCCAGTTGAAAAAGACTGCGCTCTCGCCCATGCTTGCGTCAGGAGGTACCGGCCATGAACAAGCGACGCACCCTCCTGATCGGGGCGCTAGCCGCGGTGCTGGCGATCGGTGGCGGCGCCCGCGCGCAACCCGCGAAGAAGGCCCAGGCGGCCGGCACCGAAGCCACGCTGCGCGACACTATCGCCGAGTTCGAGAAGGCCTGGAACCGGCACGACGCGAAAGCCTGGCTGGCGCTGATGACCGATGACGTCTGGTTCACGCAAGCGCAGGACTTCTACGAGCGCATGAAAGGCAAGAAGGCGGTGAAGACCACCTTCGAATACGACGTCAAGAACACCGACCTGAAATGGGAGGTGAAACGCGTGCGCATGATGCCCGACGGCACCGCCAGCGTCGTGCTGCGCCATGTCGGCCTGATTCCGCCCAAGACCGATGGCAAATACAAGCGCGAGGACGTCAGCGATCCGAGCTTCAGCCGCTGGCGCTTCGAGGGCGGCAAGTGGCGGCTGTTCTTCTTCACCTCCCACAAGGGCTGGGCGCTGGCCGAGATGAAGAAGGACGGACTGGAGTAGCGGCCTACTCGAACACCTCATCCCCCGTAGGCTCGAAATGCGGCACCGCATTCATCCGGTGCCGCAGCTGCGAAAGCTCCCAGTACATCCTCTTGCGCGCGCGGCTCTGGTTGCCCAGCGGCCGATGCTCGGCAATCGTGTGCCACGGGTTGTATGAGAGCCTCTTCGCGAATTCCATCTGCGCCGGCGAATCGAAGGTCTGGCGCGGCAGGCGCAGCGTGGCCACCGTGATGCGCGGCGACAGCTTCTCGGGCCACAGCACGCCGGCGTTCTCGATCGGCATCCGATGCGGGTCGGTCTGCATCTGCAGCCGGATGTCGAACTCGACGTCGCCCTCGGCCAGCGAAGCCACCATGGCCTGGCGCAGGTAGTCGTCCGGTGGGCGCAGCGGCAGCCGCGGGATCGGCGTGCGCTTCTTCGTCTTCGGCCAAACCGAGTACTGCATCGCCTGGCCTTCGCCCACCAGGTAGGGCACGCAACTGAAGTACGGCGCCTCGAAGGGACTGGACTGCGTCTTGATGAAGAGCGACTGCATGATCAGGTCCAGCACGTGCGAGTCGCGGAAGTTGACGAAGTAGAAGATCTGCGCGTTCTTCACGCTTTCGATCTGCAGCGCTGCGTTGGCCTTGGCATCGGGCGTCACGAAGGTGGGCGTGGAGACGCCGAACATGTCCAGCGTGTGCTTCTCCTCCTCCATCAGCTTCGGGCCGGGCACGCCCAGGAGCTTGATGCTGATGCTCATGAAGCCGACGTCGTCGATGTCGGGCGTGATGTAGGGGCCGGGCCCCGAGAAGCGCACCCAGGCTCTGAAGGTCTGGGGCCTGGCATAGATGCCGCGCTTCATGTGCTCGGGGATGTCCTCGTGCACGGTGAACTCGCCGCGCACAATGCCCTGCGTCTTGGTGTTGCCGCCGCGCTCGAAGCCGCCGGGCTTCCAGAGGTCGCCCATCTGCCGGGTGAAGCTCCGCACGATCGAGTCGGTAAAACTCTCTTCGTCGACCATGAGCTTCTCTTGCGCGATCGCGAGTCCTTCGTCGGGTCGCCGGCTGTTGATCAGCGCCGTGGTCAGGCGCGCGAGCGGATCGCGCAGCACCGCGTCGAAGGCCGGGCGAACGAAGGGGTCGAACCTGCGTTCCAGCCGCAGCAGGGCCAGGCCCGAATCGCTGATGAAATTCTTCAGCAAAGAACCCGTGTTGGCCCGCGGCGCGGGACGGCTGACATTCGAATTCATGGCTGCACCTTTGACAGATAGCGCAAGGCACGGATGCCGGGCAGGAAGAAATAGGCACCGCCTTGCACGGTCACGAATTGCGGAAGACCCGTCAGGCGCCGATCGGGCCCCGAGGCCGCGGGCATCGAGAAGCCATCGGTCGGCATGCCGTCCGCCCCCGCCAGGCGATGGCCGAGCAGCGGATCGCCCTCGCCGGGCAGGGCGTCGAACTTGGTGCCGGCCAGCCAGGCGCCCTGCACGAACTCGAACTGGCGCGCGATGTTGGCGCCCAGGCAGATGAAGTGCAGTCCCACGTCTTCGCCCGGGGCTCCGCCGTACTCGCGGCCCCGGCGCAGCAGCCGGTGGAAGCGCGTCGAGGCGATCAGGTCGTTGCGCAGCGCGTCCGAACCGAAGCCAAGCCTGCGCACGAGGCGCGAGATCGGATCCGACCAGCCGGGCGGCAGATCGGCATTGCGCGGATTGCTGCGGCGGATGTGCGCACCGAAGGGACAACGCAGGCCTTCGGGATCGCCGTCGTAGGTGAAGGCATTGAGATCGTCCGTCTCGCCGGACACCTCCACCAGCGGCTTGCCTTTCTTGGTGCGGCCGACCATCGTTTCGGCCAGCTTCTCGCTCAAGGCAGCGTCGCCGCCGGCCTGGCCGTCGACGAAGCGCCAGAAGCCTTCGACGTCCTGGCGCAGTTGCCGCATGACCAGGTAGCTGCCGTTGCGCCCGAGATCGGCCTTGTCCGCGACGTCCTCGGCGCGCGGCAGCAGCGCCGCGGGATCGCGCGCGCGGTCCAGCAGGGGCCGATCGGTATAGGCGCCGTACTCGTTGGGATAGCCGAGCAGGTACTCGCCGAGGCACGACAGGTTGGTGTATTCGAACTGTTCCTCGTCGTGCGCCGCGCGTTCTCGCTCCCAGTCGATGCGCGGCTGCGAGATGCCGTCGACGAAGCCGAAGGGTTCGACGCCGTCCATGTCGGAGGTGCTCAGGCAGTCCAACTGCTCGAAGCCCGCCTCGCATTGCGCACGGATGGTCCGCAGCCACTCGTCGAGCTCGCCGGGCACCGCATAGAGCATCACCAGCACGTGCGGCATGCGGTCCTGCGCGCCGCCCCACTGCCAGCGCGCGGGGTCGTTCGCGCCGAGGTCGCCGAGCCGCCGCGCGCGGCTCTCGTCGCTGCTCATGCCGGCCAGGAACTCGGCCGAGAAGCCTTCGACGATGTCCTCCGCAGCGCCCAACGCATGCAGGCCTGCGCAAGTGAAGGCGATCTGCACGGCGGTCCGGGGCGGCGGCTTGCGCGTGATGGCGCTGGTGACCGGCGCGTTCGCGAGCCAGGCACGCGCGGCCCCGGCATCGCGGATGCGCAGCAGCAGGAAGCAGGCCTGCGTCAGGTGCTTGTAGCCGAAGCGCACCAGGCCCTGGATGTCTTCGAACTCGATGCTCATAGCAGCCTCAGCCATGCGAGCACCTGCGCATCGCTCATCTCCACGCGCTCGAAGCCTTCGCGGATGCGCCGGTTGCGGTCCAGATCGGCCAGCGTGAGGCCGGGGTAGGCCTTGTACCAGACCTGGGTCGGCAACTGGTGGCCGCGCTGGTAGTACTTGAAGCGCAGCTCATGGCGCGCGCCGCCCTTGATGAGCCAGTCGGTGCGCGGCCAGCCGAAGCCGTTGCTGAAGATCAGGTTGAGGCCCCATGCGACCTTGTTGATGAAGTCGTCCATGTAGCTTTCGTGGCTGCCGTCGTAGCTGCTCGCGAACAGCACGCGGGTCTTGTCGTCGAGAAAGACCCAGTGCGCGAAATGGATGGTGCGCACGCGCCCCAGGTGGCCGCGGCCGAACACATGGCGACAGGCGTAGGCGATCAGCACCAGCAGCAGCTGCACCAGCCAGCGCCGGAACAGGCCCGGCTTGACCGGCCCGAGCGCGGTGAAGCTGTTGCTCAGGTCGTGGTCTTCGAGCTCCTGCATCTCGCGCACGGCGCCTGCGCGCGGCCGCGGACAGTATTCGGGGTCGCGCTTCTCGTGGCGGCGCAGCAGCACCAGGAAGACCGGCAGCAGCACGATCAGCAACGGCAGCAGTACCAGCCCGGCGAGCGGCAGACCGATCGCATGGAGGAGATTGCGGATCTGCCAGTCGAGCGGCGTCTGCGCGGGCGGAGTCAGCACCAGGCGTCCGGCGGCCTGCTCGGCGCGCGCGAAGGCCAGCAGCTGGCGCCGCATCGTTTGCGGATCGACGGCGGCGTCGGTCACGCCGCGCGGCACCCGCGCCGACAAGGCGCGCTGCAATGCGCTCTCTTCGCGGGTCTGCTGCACGGTGCGCCCGATCCAGTTGACGTAGGGCGCAGCCACCGGCCGGTCGTGTTCGATGAGCCAGTCGAGCAGATCGTCGCGCGGATCGAGGGCCTTGCAGTGCGAGAAGATGCGGCGCAGACCCTCGCCGGCGCGCTGCACCAGCTCGGCCAGCTGCTCCCGTCCGGGCCCGTCGCAGTCGCCCATGAACACCAGATAGATGGGCAGCCTGGGCCGCGGCAGGCCGAAGACCTCGAGGTCGGCCATGGTCGCATCGCCAAGCACGGCGAAGCGCGCGAAATGCAATCGCGGGAAGGCAGCAAAAGGCAGCAGCGCATTGCCCGGGTCGACCACACCGGGCCTCACGTTCATGGTGGCCAGCAGTTTCCGGAGGCTGGCTTCGCGGCCGGGGGCGATGGCTGCGACCACCATGAAGTGTGATTGGGGAGTCACCGCATCGGCGTCGCTAGAACTTGAGGCAGAAATCGATCAGCCGCTCTTTGCCCCAGTACACCTTGCCGAGATAGAAGCCCGGAGAGATCAGGCGGATCTCGTCGCGGATCCAGTGGGCCACCAGCGAGGTCTCGGAGTAGTCGAGCACGATGCACTCCTTCTGGTCCAGCCAGCTGTCGCCCTTGTAGACCTTGGCCACGATGGCCTGCACGCCGAAGGGGCTGACCTTGTTCTTCAGCACGCCCTTCTCGGCATCGAACACCTTCCCCTGCCATCCGAAGAAGTTGATCATCTTGGCGATGGACTCGGTGTAGCGGGTCCCGGGCGCGATGATCGCGGTGCCCTCGGCTTCGCCCGAGGGAATGTCGCCCGGCGGGCTGGCGCGAAAGAGCTCGTCGAGCTTCTCTTGCGACATGTCGAGCAGTTGCTGTACGTCATAGGCCATGGGCTTTCCCCTCGTTGAAGACCCGTCGTTCACAGAGTGTCGGCCCTGGGTCGGGAGGCCGTCAATTTGCCGAAAGTGGTGTGCGCATCGCTGTGCGCAGCACCGCATCGGCCGCTTTCTCCGCGATCATGTAGACCGCGGCCGCCACGAAGAAACCGGGTATGCGCGGGAAAGCCGAGGCATCGACCACACGCAGCCGCGGCACGCCGTGCACGGCAAAGGCGCTGTCGAGCACGCCGCCCTTCTCAGGCGGGCCGATGGGGCAGGAGCACGAAGCGTGATGGCCCCATGCCGTGTTGCGCACGTAGTCGGCCAGCGCCTCGTCGCTCTGCACGGCCGCCCCCGGCGCCAGCTCCTCGGCGATCCATCCCTTGGCGAGCAGCGGCGCCGTCATCCGGCGCACGAAGCGGATCGCCTGCACCACGGCACGCAGGTCCTCGCCCGCCTGGTCGTCGCCTTCCTCGAAGTAGTGGAAGTTCACGAGCGGCGTGTCGCGCGGATCGGCCGAACGCAGGCGCACGGTGCCGGCGCGGTTTAACGTATGCGCCTTCAGCACGGCCCAGGTCAGCTGGTCCGGCTGATCGCGAACCCGCTTCGAGAAGCCGGGGAAGTAGCCCTCGAAGCCTGCCAGCAGCGCCATGCAGAAGAGGTCGGGCTCCTGTCCGGTCCGATCGGCCGTGGCCGAGCGGCTCACCACGCCGAGCGCGGCGCCGTTCGAGGCATACATGCCCGATCGCTCCTCGTGCCAGTGGCGCCAGAGCGTGTCGTCGCGATCGAAGCGCGCACCCTCCAGCACCTCCCAGGGCTCGCGCATGCGGTGCGTGACGGCGACCTCGTAGCGGTCCTGCAGATTGCGGCCGACGCCGGGCAGGTTCTTCTGCAGCGGAATGCCGTGCGCCTCCAGTTCGGCGGCCGGGCCGATACCGGACAGCATCAGCAGCTGCGGCGTGTTGAATGCGCCGCCGCACAGGATCACCTCGCGCCGCGCGCGCACGTCGCGCCGCACGCCTTCTGCGCTGCTGGGTGCCGCATGGGCCCGGTACAGCCGCTTGCCTTTCAGGTACTCGACGCCGCAAGCCGCGCCGTCGGCGTCGAACAGGACGCGCGTGGCCAGCGCATCGAGCTCCAGCTGCAAGCGGCCCGGATGCCTGGCCGCCACGTCGAGCAGCCGCTCGCGCACGCCGGCCCGCCGGTGCTCCGAGGTGGCGAGCGGCGTGTAGCAGATGCCTTCGAAGCTGCCCGGCCGCAGGCGGCGCGTGTTGGGGTCGCCCAGTCCGCCGCGCAGCCAACGCAGGGTGCTGAGCAAGGGCGTGGGCAGGCTGCTCGTGAAGACGCTGGCCGTGTCGCGCAGCACGCGCACCAGGCCCTCGTCGCCCAGCACCGACAGCGGGATCGATTTTTCGGTGCGCAGCCAGCCGCCCCATCCATGTCCCGTCGGATCGAGCCCCACATGACGCAGGGCTCGCCATACCGGCCGGTGGCGGCAGTCCTCGACGCGCCGCGCATAGCGGCGCATGCGCGAGGCGCGCCAGGAACGGTCGCCGGTGAGCTGCGCGACGTGGTTCCAGTCGGCATCGTGCGGCAGCATGAAGATCATCGCGTTGTGCGAGGTGCATCCGCCCAACGCGGCCGCGCGCGGGTACAGCACGCCCTGCCCCGCTTCGTACTTCCAATCCTTCGCCTGCCGGCCTTCGTCGGCGTAGTGGCGCACGCGAAAGTTCCAGCTCATTGCCGCGTTCTCGCAGGCGAAGGCATGGAAGGCCGGCACATCGTAGTCCTCGGGCAGGCGTTCGGCAGCCGCGCGCGGATCGCCTCCAGCTTCGAGCAGGAAGACGCGCATGCCGGCCTCGACCAGGCGGGCCGCGAGCGTGCCGCCGCCGGCACCCGAGCCGACGATCACGTAGTCCCAGGCAGCTGATTCGGCATCGGACATGGCCTCGGCGCAGGTGATGTTCAGAAAGTCTTGAGGAAGGCGATCAGCGCGCGCTTGTCGTCGTCGCCGAGCTCCGGCTCGCGGCCGAAAGCCTTTTCGTCTTCGCTCAAGCCCTCTTGCCGGTTGAACTGCGCGGTGCCGAAATAGTGGCCGCGGTTGACCACGAAGTCGGGGCACTTGCTCAGCTCCATCATCGGGCCGCGCAGGCTGGCGAAGTGTTCGCGCAGCTGCTCGTCGGAGGCACCGTCCGGCGCGCTCTTGAGTGCGAGCTTGAGCTTGATCAGCAGCTCGCCCACGTCGCGCACATGCGAGGCCTTTTCGCCGAAGCCATCGCCCTCCGCACGCAGCTTGAGGTTGGCCAGCAAGGCCACCGGAACACCCTTCGGAATCGGCCCGAGCACGATGTCGCCGTCCTGCTCGACCAGCCACGGGAACCAGCGATGCAGCCGGCCCTGCAGGGGCTGCATCGCCTCGGGCACGAAGCCGATCGGCACGGTCACGGTGCTGCGCTCGGTGGTGCGGTCGATGAAGCCGACCGCCTTGCCGCCGAGTTCCGAATCGCGCTCGCGCTTCTCGGGCCACAGCATCTGTTCGATGGAGGCCTCGAACACCTTCAGGCGAGCCTCGACCGAAGGACTGCTGTCGAAGGGACCGACCGTGTTGTTCAGCAGGAAGGGCGCGGTAGACCAGACGCTGATCAGCGAGGGCACGCGGGTGTAGCCGCGCCCGCCGCCCGGCATGACGTAGGGCCGCAGCTCGCCGGTGAATGGATCGCGCAGCGTGACGGTGCCGACCGAGGGCAGGCTCTTGTAGGTCTGCGAGGAGAAGTTGTCCCAGATGTTGCCCTTGATCGCGTTGGTCGCGAGCGGACTGCAGATATTGGTGCGCAGCAGGGTCACCGGAACGCGGGCTTCGGTGGAAAGGTAGTTGTCTTTCAGGAAGTCCGGCGCCTGGACGATCTTGCGCATCTGCGCCTTGTAGTCGTCGGTCTGGGTCCAGGTCCAGTAGCGCTTGAAGCAATCGACGTAGCCGGGTCCGGCGCATTTCCCGGCCGTGAGCTCGAGCGTGGGCGGCGGCAACGGCGCCTTGCTCGAATGGCAGCGCGCGCAGGTGTCGGCGAAGGCCACCTTGCCACGCTCCAGCGTGGTCTCGCCGGCGGCGAGGTACTTGTCTCCGCCTGGCGCGTCCTTCAGGCGATCGGGCTTCGCCCCCTTCAGGAAGAACAGCGCCGTGTTCGGCGTGCCCGCCTCGGTCGCCTGCCAGTAGCTCGAATTCTTCTGCGCGGTGACGATCGGGATCGGGCTGATCGTCTTGCCGCCGACCACCGGATTGAAGTGCAGCAGCCACTCTTCGCTGAACAGGCCGATGTTGAGATAGACCCGGTTGAGCGCGCCCAGTAGGCCCACCGAATCGGCGCCGTCCTTCAGCACATGGGGCGTGCGAACCGTGGCCTCGGACTTGTTGAAGAATTCGGTCAGCGGGCCGCTCGTCACATAGTCGTTGAACTGCTTGTTGTCGAGCTCGCCGCCGTCGATCTTTTCCTGCCCGATGCGCTTGGCGATCTCCAGGCGCGCGACGAAGTCGTAGACCGCGTTCATGGTGCGCGGGTTGTTGATGCTGTCGGTGGAAACCAGCGAGGTGTCCATGGTGCCCTGCCGGTAGGTGTGGGCCAGCTGGTACATGTAATTCTTGCGGCCCTCGGGCTTGTTGGCGTTGTAGATGAAGAGCCGGTCCACCCACATGTACTGGGCGCCGACGGACGAACTGAGGTTCTCGAACTTCGGGTTGTTCGGATCGGCCGGCGGCTTCACCGGGCTGGGCCCGATGTGGCAGAAGCCGCAGGACATGCCCACGCGGTAGGGCCGCACCAGATCCTTGCGGTTGTAGTAGTTCGGGTCGGTGTAGTACTTCTCGGCGTCCCATTCCTTGGCCGCCTTCCCGTCGAAGGCCGGGTTGGGAAAGAGGCGCAGGCCGGCAATGCCGGTGCCCCAGCCGTAGAAGGAGCCCACCGGCTGGGTGCTGCCGTCGCCGAGCGGCTTGCCGCGCGAACCGATCGCAACGCCGGGGTACTTGCTCTCGTTCTCGAAGGGGTCGGGCGCGCAGTCCTTGCTGCGCATGTCGAGCCACAGGCCGCGGCGGTTCTTGTCGGGGCCGGTGGCAGGCTGGAAACAGGGCTCGTTGACCAGGCCGAAATATTCCCAGCGGCTGGCGCGCGAGTAGCCGAGGCTGGGATGGGTGCTGACCACCTTCAGCAGGTCGAAGGCACCGAAGGTGTAGTCGGTCATCTGGGTCCAGAAGCGGTCGTTGCCGCCGCTCCAGACCAGCCACATGTTGCGCCCCTTCTCCTCCTCGGGCGAGAGCGCGATGCCGCCGTCCATGTCGCGGAAGTAAGGCTCCGAGGCATGCGGGAACGAGGCCGCATCGCGGCCGGCTTGCTTCGCCTCATCGAACACCTCACCGGGCCGCGGCGCGTCGGAACATGCCGCGAGAAGCATGCAGGCAACAAGCGGCAACAACTTCGCGGCGTCCCAGCAACTTTGGATCATTGCCATTCCTCCTGCGTCCGACAACGTCGGTGAATGGGCAAACACGAGGCGCAGTGTCGATGCGGGGTAGTGCTTTGCCTATCGGCCATGCGCGCTAACGCAAAGGACGTAGGCCGAAGCCGATGGAAGACGCCGCGCGCTAACCCGCTATCGGGATGCAGAGGCGGGAACAGCCGCGCGATCGGGGTCGCGGCCGATCATCATCCAGGCGCTCAGTGCGCTCAGCAGCGCCAGGCCGGCGCTGAGCAGCATGACCCATCGGAACCCGGCCACGAAGGATTCCGCGACCGCCTTCTTGAGCGCCGCCGCAGCGGCCGCGTCGATGCCCGGCGGCATCTCTGCGCCGGCGAGCCTGCTGCGCTGGTCTTCGAAGAAGGCGCGGGTCTCCGCCGACGCGCCCGCCTCGCGCAGGCCCTGGGCCAGCATCGCATCGAAGGCCCAGGCCATCACCACGCCGAAAACCGCGATCGCGAGCACCGCGGCCGCGCGCGACACCGCGTTGTTGACGCCCGAGGCGATGCCCGCCGAATCCGGCCCGACCGCGTTCATCACCGTGGTGGTGAGCGGCGCGACCGTGATCGTCATGCCGAAGCCGAGCACCACCACGGCCGGAAGAAAGGCGGTCCAGTAGCTGGCGCCGACGCCCGGCACCGCGAACAGCGCAAAGCCCGCCGCCGCGATGGCCGGGCCCACCACCAGCGGCAGCCGCGGGCCGAAGCGGTCCACCAGTTGCCCGGCCCAGCCCGAGAGCGCGAACATGATCAGGATGAAGGGCAGGAGCGCCGCGCCGGCCACCGTGGCCGAGTAGCCCTGCACCTGGATCAGGTTGAGCGGAAAGAAGTAGAGCCCGCCGCCCAGCGCCGCATAGAGCAGCAGCGTCAGCAGGTTGGCGCCGCCGAAATTGCCGATGCGCAGGAGCGAAAGCGGCAGCATCGGCGATCGGACACGGCCTTCGACCACCACGAAGGCCGCGCTCGCCGCGAGGCCCGCGGCCAGCGCCCCCAGCACGGCCGGCGAGTTCCAGCCCTGCGTGGGCGCTTCGATGAACGCATAGACGATGCCGCCGAGCGCGACGGTGGCGAGTGCCGCGCCCCAGAGGTCCAGCGCGCCGTCGGCAGCGCCGCCGCGGCTTTCCGGGACATGACGCCATACGATCAGGAGCACCGCGATGGCCATCGGCACATTGACGAGAAAGGCCCAGATCCACGAGTAGTGGTCGACCAGGAATCCGCCGAGCACGGGCCCAACCGCGGCCGTGATGCCGCTGAAACCCGACCAGGTGCCGATCGCACGCCCGCGCTCCTTCTCGGGAAAGGAGGCGCTGATCAGCGCCAGGCTGCCAGGCACCAGCAGGGCGCCGCCGATGCCCTGCACGGCGCGCGCGAGGATGAGCTGCTGCACGCTGCCCGCGAGCGCGCAGCCCCCCGAAGCCAGCGCGAAGATCACGACGCCGAGGGCAAAGATGCGCCGCCGTCCGAAGCGGTCGCCGAGCGCGCCGCCCGCCAGCAGCAGCGCGGCGAGGAAGAGCGCATAGGACTCCACCACCCACTGGGCCTGGAAGGCCGTCGCGCGCAGATCGTTCTGGATCGCGGGCAGCGCCACGTTCACCACCGTGCCGTCGATGAAGGCCATGCTCGATCCGACGATCGCCGCGGCCAGCACCCAGGGCTTGGAGGCCTTCGGGCACGGCACCGCTTCGCAGCCGTGCCGGATCAGCGTGTCGTCGCCCGGCGGCTTGCCGATCTGCGTCATGAGGCGAGCGCTCCCAGAGGCTCCAGCTTGCCCAGCAGCGTGGGAATGAATTCCGAGACGGTCGGATGGATGTGCATCGCCCGCTGGAGCACGGTGTACGGTGCGCCGGCGACCATCACGTCGAGGATCGAGTGGATGACTTCGTCGCCCTCGATGCCGAGGATCGCGGCGCCGAGGATCTTCTGGCTCGAAGCGTCCACCAGGACCTTCATGAAGCCCTGCGTTTCGCTGCGCTCCTTCGCGCGGCCGACGCGGCTCATCGGCATCCTGGCAACGAGCGCACGGCGTCCGTCCTGCATGACGTCGCGCTCGGTCATGCCGGCCCGGCCCAGGGGCGGATCGATGTACAGCGCATAGGCGGGCACCCGATCGGAGACGCGGCGGCGGTCGTTGTCGAGCAGGTTGGCCGCCACGATCTCGTAGTCGTTGTACGAGGTGTGGGTGAAGGCGCCGCGGCCGTTGACGTCACCCAGCGCCCAGATGCCCGGCACGCTGGTGCGCAGCTCTTCGTCGACCGTGATGTAGCCGCGCGCATCCGTCTTCACGCCCGCCTGGTCGAGGCCGAGATCGTCGGTGTTCGGCCGGCGTCCGACCGCGAGCAGCAGGTGCGAGCCCTCGATCTCGTGCGGGTCGTCCTGGCAGTCGAGTCCGACGCCGATGCCGCGGCCGCGCCGCGCCAAGGTGATGCACTTGGCGTTGAGCCGGACCTCGATGCCCTCGCCTTCGAGAATCTCCCGGATCGCCGCCGACACCTCCTCGTCCTCGCGCGAGATCAGCCGCGGGCCCATCTCGACGACGGTGACGCGGGCGCCGAAGCGCCGGTACATCTGGGCGAACTCCAGGCCGATGTAGCTCCCGCCGACCACCACCAGGTGCTCGGGCAAGGTGTCGAGCTCGAGCATGGCGCCGTTCGTGAGATGGTCGACCTCGCCCAGGCCGGGAAGGTCCGGCACATGTGCCCGCGTGCCGACGTCGATGAAGATCTCGCCGGCCTCGAGCTGCGCGTCGCCGACCCGGACCGTGCGCGGGCCTTCGAAGCGCGCATGTCCCTGGTAGACCGTGAGATTCGGCGTGCCCTTGAGCCATTGCTCCACACCCTGGTTGGAGGCCCGCACCACGGCGTCCTTGCGTGCCTTGACGCGCGCCATGTCGACGCGCAAGCCCTCGACCATCACGCCGAAGTCGGCCGCGCGGCGCGCCAGGTAAGCGACCCGCGCGCTCGCGATCAAGGTCTTGGTGGGGATGCAGCCGGTGTTGACGCAGGTGCCGCCGAACAGCTTGCGCTCGACGATGGCGGTCTTGCGGCCGGCCTGCGCCAGGCGCACGGCCAATGAAGGCCCGGACTGCCCGGTCCCGATCACGATGGAATCGTATCTCTCGCTCATTTGGATGCTGCTCCAATCAGGGAAACAGGACACTCAGGATAGATGCGAAATGCAGATAACCAAAGCGGCATGAAGCGCTACGAATCATTGGCCGCCGACATGGCGGACTCCATCCGCGCCGGCGTGCTGCGACCCGGCGACCGCCTGCCTTCTGTGCGCCAGGCCCGCGCCAGCCGCGGCGTGAGTTCTTCCACCGTGTTCCAGGCCTACTACCTGCTGGAGGCGCAAGGGCTCGTGCGCGCACGCGAACGCTCCGGCTACTACGTGGCCGCGGGCGCGGGACAGCGGCCTCCCGAACCCGAGGCCTCGTCGCAACCCGAGGACGATGCGGTCTCGCTCGACGTCAGCGAGCGCGTGTTCGAGATCCTCGAATCGACCATGGTGCGCGAAGTCGTGCCGCTGGGCTCGGCCTTCCCGAGTCCCCTGCTCTTTCCGCTGCAGCGGCTGGGCCGGGTCATGGCCGCCAGCGCGCAGCAGCTCGACCCGTGGAGCGCGGTGGACGATCTCACGCCCGGCAATGCGCGCCTGCGCCGGCAGATCGCGCGGCGCTACCTGGCCGACGGCGTGCACGTTCCCGTGGACGAGATCGTCATCACCAACGGCGCGCTCGAAGCCCTCAACCTGTGCCTGCAGGCCGCGACGCGCCCGGGCGACGCGGTGCTGATCGAATCGCCGACCTTCTATGCCGCGCTGCACGCGCTGGAACGCAACGGGCTGGAGGCCATAGAGGTCCCGACCCATCCGCGCGAAGGCATCGAGCTCGACGCGCTGGAGCGCGCGATCCTGCGCCATCGGCCCAGGGCCTGCTGGCTGATGACCGGCTTCCAGAACCCGCTGGGCAGCCTGATGCCGGATGCGAAGAAGAAGGCGCTGGTCGAACTGCTGGCGCGCCACGAGGTGCTCCTGATCGAGGACGACGTCTACGGCGAGCTCTACTTCGGCGACAAGCGGCCGCCGCCGGCGAAGGCCTTCGACACGCAGGGCATCGTCATGCACTGCTCGTCGTTCTCCAAATGCCTGGCGCCGGGCTGGCGCATCGGCTGGGCCGCACCGGGGCGCCTGGCACGCGCGGTCGCCCGCCTGAAGCTGGGCACTTCGCTCAGCACCTCCGCACCGGCGCAGGCCGCGCTGGCCAGCTACCTCGAAAAAGGCGGCTACGACAAGCACCTGCGCAAGCTGCGCCGCACGCTGGCCGACCAGCAGGCCGCCTACGCCCAGGCCATCGCGCAGCACTTTCCGTCCGGCACCCGCGCCACGCGACCGGCGGGTGGCTATTTCCTCTGGATCGAGATGCCGCCCGAGGTCGACGCGCTGGCAGTGCACCGCGAGGCGCTCGCGCAAGGCATCAGCATTGCGCCGGGACCGATCTTCTCGGCCCAGCGCGCTTTCGCGAACTGCCTGCGTCTCAACTACGGGCATCCATGGGATGCGCCCAGCGAGCAGGCGGTGGCAACGCTGGGGCGCATCGTCACGGCCGCTGCGCGGCGCTGAAGCAAGGGAGCGCCGCTCAGGCGTGGCGGGCGCTGGGTTCGCGCGTGCGCAACGCGCTGCACACCGCCGCCACCGCCGCGCAACAGGCGGCCAGCCCCAGCGCGATCACCTGGCCCTTGCCGTCGTGCGGGCCCCAGACGCTGAAGATGGCGGCCAGCATCACGGCGCCCAGGGTCTGGCCCGTAAGCCGCGCCGTGCCCAGCATGCCGCTCGCGGCGCCGCTGCGATGCGCGGGCGGCGAGGTCACGATGGTGTGGTTGTTGGGCGACTGGAACAGGCCGAAGCCCAGGCCGCACAGCGCCATGCGCCAGACGATGTCGGCATTGCCTGGCTGTGCGGGCAGCGCCGCGAGCAAGGTCAGGCCGACGGCGAGCAGGCCGAGGCCGATGCCGCCCAGCAGGCCGTCGGGATAGCGGCCGATCAACCGGCCCGCGATCGGCGCCATCACCACGATCGCCAGCGGCCAGGCGGTGATCAGCAGGCCGGCCTCCACATGCGAGCGGCCGTAAGTGTCGAGCAGCAGGAAGGGCAGCGCGATGAAGGACAGCATCTGCGCGCAGAAGGCCGCCACCGAGGTGCCCATCGAGAGCGCGAACACCGGAATGCGCAGCAGGTCGACCGGAAACAGCGGCACGGCCAGCGCGCGCTGGCGCCGCAGGTAGACGAAGCCCACCGCCGCGCCCGCCAGCAGCAGCGCCCAGGCGATGGGCTGCGCGCCCTGCCCTGCGTCGCTGCTGCGCACGCCGAGCCGGTCGGCGCCGATGAAGATGAGCGAAAACATCAGCACGTTGAGCGCCACGTCGACGAACGAGAAGCGCGCGCCGGCCGCGGCCGCCACGCGATTGGCCGGCAGTGCGCGGAAACCCAGCGCCAGCACCAGCGCACCCAGCGGCACATTGAGCGCGAACAGCCAGGGCCAGGAAGCCACCGACAGGATCGCGGCCGCCACCGAGGGCCCCGCCACCGACGCGGTTGCCACCACCATCGAGTTGATCGCCATGCCGCGGCCGAGCTGCGCCCTGGGATAGATCAGCCGCACCAGCGCCGCATTGACGCTCATGATGCCGGCCGCACCCAGCCCCTGCACCGCGCGCGCGGCGATCAGCGTCGCGAGCGAATCGGCCAGCACGGCGCCGAGCGAGGCAAAGGCAAACAGCGCCATGCCCACCAGGTAGACGCGCCGGTAGCCCACCAGGTCGCCGAGCGAGGCCAGCGGCAGCAGCATCACCAGCGTGGCGATCTGGTAGGCGTTGACCACCCAGATCGCATGCGCCGGATCGGCATGGAGCTCGCGCGCGATCCCGGGCAGTGCGAGGTTGACGATGGTGCCGTCGAGCACCGCGACCGCGATGCCGAGAATGATCACCAGCATCGCGTGCCGGCGCTGCGGCAGCGGCAGGCCGTCGAGCACGGGTGTCGGCGTGCCGGTCACCGGCTCAGCGCGCTGCATAAGGCGCCGGTTGCCGACCGCCGAGCGTGAACCATGTCAACACCACCGCGATCAGCGCACCGGCGGCCATGCCCGTCACCATCGGCAAGGGCCGGCCGTCGGTGAACAGGCCGATCACCGCCATCACCACCGCGCCGGTCAGCATCTGCAGCGTGCCCAGCAGGGCCGATGCGGTGCCGGCGATCGCGCCGTGCTTCTCGAGCGCCAGCACCGAGGTGGTGGGAATGACCAAGCCCATGAAGCCGCTGGCAACGAAGTACAGCACGATCAGCACCGCCAGGCGGTCGCCGCCGGCCAGGTAGTAGGCGAACATCGCCGCCATCACGAGCCCGCAGGCGCTCACGCTGGCCTTGACCACGCGCACGATGCCGAAACGCTCGCACAGCGCGCCGTTGAGCTGCGCGGCACCGAAGAACGCAGCGGCGTTGATGCCGAAGGCCAGGCTGTAGAGCGTCGGCGAAAGGCCGTAGTGGTCGATCATCACGAAGGAGGAGTTGGCCAGGTAGGTGAAGAAACCGGCCATCGCGAAGGCGCCGATGAAGACCAGGCCGAGGTAGTGCGCGTCACGCATCAGCACACCGTAGGCGCGAAGCGCGCTGCCCAGGCTGCTTTCCACCCGCTCTTCGGCCGGCCGCGTTTCCTTCAGCATCACGCTCATCATTGCGAGGCCGGCCACGGCGGCCAGCATCACGGCCCAGAACACGCCGCGCCAGCCGGCGAAGACGATCACGCCGCTGCCGGCCAGCGGCGCCAGGATCGGCGACACGCTGAACACCAGCATCAGCAAGGACATCAGCCGCGCCGCATCGTTGCCGGTGTGCAGGTCGCGCACCACCGCGCGCGGAATCGCCATGCCGGCCGCGGCGCCCAGGCCCTGCACGAAGCGCAGCGCGATCAGGGTCTGGATGTCGGTCGCGAGCGCGCAGCCGATGCTGGCCAGCGCGAACAGCCCGAGCCCGAAGTACAGCGGCGGCTTGCGTCCCACCATGTCCGACACCGGACCGTACAGCAGTTGCCCGACGCCGAGCGAGATGAAGAAGGCCGTCAGGCTCATCTGCACCGGGCCGATGCCGGCACCGAGGCTCGCGCCGATCTCCGGCAGCGCGGGCAGGTACATGTCGATCGCGAACGGGCCGATGGCCGACAAGAGGCCCAGCACGAGCGCGATCTTGAAGAAGCGCGATGAAGTCATGCGCTCATTGTCTCCAAGGAGGCAATGGGCGTTGCGCAGCACGATGCCGCGCGCTGTGCTAGCGATGGCGCCGCTCAGGTCTTGTAGTGCAGCGCCCAGAGCCAGAGCGGCCGCGGCGTCAGCAGCATCGAGAGCACCAGGCCCGCGCGAAGGGAAAATCTCTCCCGCCAGGGAACATCGGGCGAAAGGAAGGCTCGCCATGCGTTCATGCGTTCGCCATCCCGCGCATAGCGCACGGCCACCACCAGCATGTATCGGTTGAAGCGCTTGCGCTTCGCGGCTTCCATTTCGGGGGGCACGCGCAACTCGCGCGCCAGCTCGTAGGCCCGGTGAGCGTCGACGCCGCGCCCGGCGCTCGTGACGGATCCGGCCTGCACCCGGTAGCGGGACACGGTTTGCCCAATGAAGCGCGCCCAGCCGCCGCTGTTGGCCAGACGCACCGAAAAGGCCAAGTCCCCCACGTTGCCGTCGCGTTCGCCGCGCATGTATTGCAGATAGGTCGCCCTCTCCACCAGGAAGGCATCGGGGGGGATGGATTCCGTCAGGCACCACTCCCACACCGGCCGCGTCGCGCCCGGGTCCTGTCTGCCGAACCACTGGTCGCTGGCGGCGGATCGCTCGGGGTCGACCACGCCCGCCGCGTCCATGATCAGGTGCGTGCCGAACCACAGCTTCACGCGCGGATCGGTCTCGCTGACGCAGGCATTCGCCAGCAGGCTCAGCGCGCCGGGACAAAGCTGGTCGTCGTTGTGCAGGAAAAGCAGATGGTCGAACTTCGCCCGCGAAGCCAGGAACCATTGGTTGGGGTAGGTCCCCTTGGACGGCTCGCTCGGCAGATATTCGATGAGCTCCGCCAGGCCGCTCGCAGCGATGACCGCCTGGTTGCTTGCCCAGTAGGAGCGCGGACTGTCGTCGCCGATGATGATCTCGCCGATCAGCGAGCGGTCCTGCTGCGCGATGCTTTCCAGCGCCTCACTCAACTGTTCCGGCCGCGCGTAGGCCGGGATGAGGATGGAGATCAACACGGCGCAGCCGATGCCAGCGCTGCATGCTGCTCCAGAATCAGCCGCACCGCGGAGATCACGTCGCCGACGTCCTGATCGCTCAGCTTGGCCGAGATCGGCAGCGAGACGGTCCGCCTGCCCACGCGTGTGGCATGCGGCGTGTCCTCGGGCCGCCAGCCGAAGTTTTGCTGATAGTAAGGATGCTCGGTCAGCGCCAGGTAGTGCACGCCGACGCCGATGCCCTGCGCCGTCATGGCGTTGAGGAAGTCGTCGCGCGAGATGCCGCAACGCGCCGCGTCGATCTGCACGTTGAAAAGATGGTGCGCGTGGCGCGTGTCCGGCGCCGGCTTCGGGGGCAGTGCCAGCGGAAGGTCCGCCAGTTCGTCGCCGTAGCGCTTCCAGATGGCCTTGCGCCGCTGCCAGTAGACCTCCACGCGCGCCAACTGCCTGAGGCCGATTGCCGCCTGCAGGTCCATCATGTTGTATTTGAACCCGGCTTCGACGACGTAGTAGTGCTTGTAGCCCTCGTCGCCGAAGCGCTTCCACGCGTCCTTGCTCATTCCGTGCAGGCCGAGCACCTTGATGCGGGCGGCGTCCTCCTCCTTGCGCGCCAGGACCATGCCGCCCTCGCCGGTGACGACGTTCTTGGTCACGTAGAACGAGAAGCAGCCGAAGTCGCCGATCGTGCCGACGTTCTGGCCGTGGTACTGCGTTTCGATGGCATGCGCGCAGTCCTCGATGACCTTGAGTTCATACTGCCGCGCCAGCGACATCAGCTCGTCCATTTCGCAGGGCCGCCCTGCAAAATGAACCGGCACGATGGCTCGCGTGCGCTTGCTCAACTTGGCGCGCACCTGCGCCGGATCGATGTTCAGCGTGTCGGGATCGATGTCGGCCAGCACCGGCGTCGCTCCGGTATGGATGATGGCATTGGCCGTTGCGCAGAAAGTCAGCGGCGTGGTGATGACCTCGTCGCCCGAGCCGACGCCGGAGGCCAGCAAGGAAAGATGCAGGGCGGCGGAGCAGGAGTTCAGCGCAACGGCATGCGCGGCGCCGCGGTACAGGCCGAACTCATGCTCGAACTGCGCCACCCGCGGACCTGTGCCGAGCCAGCCCGATCGCATGACGGCCTCGACCTCCAGAATCTCGTCCTCTTCGATCTTCGGGGAACCGAAGATCAAGAAATTGTCCTTGCTTCGTATCGGCATCGAGTCCCCCGCTTACGCGGACAAATGCTTCTGCTCTTGAGTCGAACACTAGTACGAAATGTCGCACCCTCAACAGTATGTGATGTCGGACAACTGCTCGCCTTGCCATGGCAGTTGCGCGGTATTTCAGAACAAGGACGCGGTATCGCTCTGCGGCCTTGCGCCTTCGATCATCAGCATCTTGAGCTTCGCCGTCGCACCGCCGTGCGCCGAGAAACCGCCGGGCTTTCCGCCGGCGGCGAGCACGCGATGGCAGGGCACCACCGGCGCGAAAGGGTTGTGGCCCAGCGCCTGGCCGACGGCGCGCGCCAGGCCCTTGTCGCCGAGCTCGGCGGCGATCTCGCCGTAGCTGCGCGTGCAGCCCGGCACGATGCGGCGTGCGATCTCGTAGACGCGGCGATGGAAGTCGGAGACGCCCGCGTAGTCGAGCACGATCTCCGCCAGGTCCAGCGGCTCGCCCGCCATCAGGGCGCGAATCGAGGCCGTCGCCCTCAGCACTTCGGGCGGCGGCTCGGTCTCGTTCAACTGCGCAAAACGCCGCAGCATGCGCGCTCGCGTCGCGCCCTCCCCGACCTCGGGCAACTGTACGCCGACGATGCCGCGCGGACCCCAGGCGATGCCGCAGGCGCCGATGGCAGTGTCGAACAGTGCGAAACCGGTGTCGTTCATCTCAACCCGGGCAGGCGTTCGCCGTCACGCTGCGTGCGATAGCGTCGGCCAGCTTCGCCGTAGTGCGCTGGGCGCCGCGTGCCAGCGCATCGATGCCGGCACCCTCGACCGGCTCCGACAGCGAGCGCTGGCAAGCGAGCGACGGTCCTTGATCGCCGCGGCGCACGGTCCAGCTGAAGCCGGCATCGACGCGGCTGCCTTGCACCGCATCGAATTGCCGCAACTGCACCGCGATGCGCGTCACGGCCTGGCCGCGCGGCGATCCGCTCTTCGTTGCATCGACAGCGCCGAGGCGGCCCGCGATGCCGCTGCTCAAGGCGTCGCGCAGTTCGTTCTCGAACGAGGAGGACCAGCGGTGCTCTTCGAGGATGTCGACCTGCGGCCCGTCGATGGCGGCCTTCTGCCGTACCACCAGCTGCGGGCGCGCGAAGCGCTCGGGCATGGCCACCGGCGCGAGCTCGACGAAGGCAGGCGCCGTGCCCGACGCGGGCATCGCGCCCGGCGTCGCATCGGCCAGGCTGTAGTACTGCGGCGCGGTGCTGGCGCAGCCCGCCAGCAGCACCGCAGCGAGCAAGGCCGCCGCCCGGGTGTTTGTCGTTCTCATTTCTTCTTGTCCTCCGGCTTGCCGCGAATCAGCGATTCGGGGTGGCGTTCCAGGTAGTCGGTCAGGATGCGCAGCGACCCGGCCGCGCGCGTGACTTCCTGCAGCGTCTGGCGCATGTCCTGCTGCAGCGGCGAATCGTCGGCCAGCGTCTTGTCGGCGGCGTTGAGCGTCTTGCGCACATCCTTCATGGCGGCCGTCATCTCGGGTGCGACATCGTTGTTCAGCCGGCCTGCAAGCTGCTCGGCGCTGCCGAGCGTCTTGTTGAGCGTGACCAGTGTCTTGCGCAGGTCGGCGCCGATCTCCTCGAAGGGCACCTTGTTGAGCTTGCTCGCGATCTCGCCGATCTGCGCCTGGATCTCGTCCAGGCTGTTGGGCACCGTCGGCATCTCGATCGGGTTCTGGTTGATGTTGATCTTCGCCGGCGGCGCCTTCGGGAAGAAGTCGAGCGCCACGTACACCTGGCCCGTGAGCAGGTTGCCCGTGCGAAGCTGCGCCCGCAGCCCCTTGTTGACCAGGAAGCGCAGGCGCTCCGTCTGCGCGTAACGCGACTCGTCCGGCTCGTTGCCCGCGCCGCGGCGCAGGCGATCGGGGTAGACCTGGATCAGCACCGGCATCTTGAACTGGTTCTCCTGGCGATCGAACTCGACGCCGATGGACTTGACCTCGCCGATCTCCACGCCGCGGAAGTCGACCACCGCGCCCGGCGACAGGCCGCGCAGCGACTGGTTGAAGTACAAGAGCAGCGTCTGCGAGGGCCCGTCCGGTGCCTTCATCGCCGCGGTTTCGTCGGCGGCCAGCGTGAACGCGGCGTTCTCCTGCGCCGCCGGACCCATCGCATCGTCGGGCGCCTGGAAGGCGATGCCGCCCAGCAGCACGGTGGCCAGCGACTGGGTGCGCAGCTTGACACCGCTCGCGCTCAGCTCCACGTCGAAGCCGCTCGCATGCCAGAAGCGCGTGTTGACGCCGACGAACTTGTCGTAGGGCGCATTGACGAACACGCGCAGCGTGACCCCGCGGCCGTCGCCGTCGAGTTCGTAGGCCGCGAGCTGGCCCACCTTGATGCGCCTGAAATACACCGGCGAGCCGATGTCGAGCGAGCCCACGTCGCGGGCGCGCAGCAGGTACTGCCGCCCCGAGGCATCGCGCGTGACGATCGGCGGCACCTCGAGCCCGGTGAACTCGCCGGCCGTCTCTTTCGAGCTGCCGGCGTCGGCACCGATGTAGGCGCCCGACAGCAAGGTGCCTAGGCCCGAGATGCCCGAGGTGTCGAGCCGCGGCCGCACCACCCAGAAGCGCGTGTCCTCGGCGGTGAAGCTCTTGGCCTCTTTCGTGAGCTGCACCAGCACGCGCACATGCGAGCGGTCGCCGGCCAGCCGAATGGTCTGCACCGTGCCGATCTGCACGTCCTTGTACTTGACCGCGGTCTTGCCGGCCTCCAGTCCCTCGGCGGTCTTGAAGGTCAGCACCACTTCGGGCCCGCGATCGAGCAGGATGCGCGCGACCAGCGCGATGCCGACCAGCGCCGCCACGATGGGAATCAGCCAGATCAGCGAGGGCAGCCAGTTGCGGCGCTTCACGACGACCGGTTCGGCCAGCGAGGGCGCCGACGTCTTGTCTTCATCGCTCATTGGAGCATCTTCGTGCTTCGCACTGCGGTGCGAGCTTGCTTGGAGCGGCCCGGCGCAGCGCTCATGCGGTTCTTTCGTTTCTTGCGTGCATGTCGTGTGCGGGCTCCGTTTCGTTCATGACGTCCTCGCTGTCCCAGGTGAGGCGCGGATCGAAGCTCAGCGAGGCCAGCATCGTCAGCACCACCACCGCGCCGAAGGCGCCGATGCCGACGCCGGCGGTGATTTCGGCAAAACCCTGGATGCGCACCAGGCCGGCGAGCAGCGACACCACGAAGACGTCGAGCATCGACCAGCGGCCGATCACCTCGAGGATGCGATAGAGCCGCGCGCGTTCGAGTTGCCCGGCGGGGCGGTGCCGCTGGGCCATGTAAGCCAGCAGCATCAGCGCGGTCAGCTTGAACAACGGCACCAGGAAGCTGGCGATGAAGATGATCGCCGCCAGCCCGTAGGCGCCGGTGACCCAGAAGTAGATCACGCCGCTCAGGATGGTGTCGTACTGCGTGCCCAGCAAACTCTTGGTGATCATCACCGGCAGCAGGTTGGCCGGCACGTACATGATGCAGGCCGCGATCAGCAAGGCCCAGGTGAACTTGATGCTGTGAGGCTTGCGGCGATGCAGGTGCGTGCCGCAGCGCCCGCAGGCTTCGCTCTCCGCGGCGCCCTGCCAGACCGTGCCGCAGTGGTGGCAGCTCAAGAGCCCGAGCTGCGCCGCCGTCCTGATCGGCGCCGCTGCCGTCATGCCTTCTGCCCCGGCCGCGGCTCGAAGGCCATTTCCCAGAAGGTGCGCGGGTTGAAGGACAGCACCGCCGTCAGCAGCACCGTGAGGCCGATGAAGGCCCACAGCGCCGGTCCGGCCACCACCTGCGCCAGGCTCGAGAGCTTGACGATGGCCACCAGCACGCCGAGCAGAAAGACCTCGATCATTCCCCACGGCCTGAGCGACTGCAGGATCCGCACCAGCACGCCGAAGCCGGCCGGCCGCCGCTCGCGCGCCATCGGCACCAGCAAATAGAACAGGATGCACAGCTGCAGCAAGGGAAAGAGGATGGTGGTGCCCAGCACCAGCAGCGCCACCACCGACATGCCCTCGGTGCTGAGCACGATCACCGCGCCGGCCAGCGTGGTCTCGCTGCTGAGGCCCCGCAACTCGATCTCGACGATCGGAAACAGGTTGGCGATCGCGAACAGGATCAGGCTCGCCACCGTGAGCGGCAGCACGCGCGCGCCCTGGTCGCCCGCATGCCGGTCGAGCTCGGTGCCGCAGCGGGCGCAATGCGAGACTTCGCGCGGGCGCAGCGGCGTGCGGCGGTAGACCGCGTCGCAGCCCTCGCAGACGATGGCGTCGGGAACTTCCTTCATGGTCGTGAACGGCTATTGTCCGCGAGCCGCGCCGACAGGTAGTCGAGCACGGCGCGCACCCGCGCCGGCAGCCGGCCGGGCTTGCCGAGGTAGACGGCATGCACCGGCGTCATGTCGCGCGGATTGAATTCCTCCAGCACCGGCACCAGGCGGCCGGCGTCGATGTCGGGCTGGATGTGATAGAGCGAGAGCCGGCCCAGCCCGACCCCCTCCATCACCAGCCGGCGCAGTGTTTCCCCGTCGCCGGCGCGCACCGAGCCCACCACTGGCATGTCGACGAGCCGCCCGTCGACCACGAGCGGCCAGTCGGGCGCGCTGCGGTGGTAGCTGGAGCCGATGCGGTTGTGCGCTTCCAGCTCCTGCGGCGTGCGCGGCGTGCCGTAGCGTTCCAGGTACGCGGGCGAAGCGACGATGGCCTGGCCCGTGTCGAAGAGATGGCGCGCCACCAGGTCGGAGGGCGGCAGCGGACCCCAGCGGATCGCGATGTCGGTGCGCTCGTCCATCAGGTCGACCACGCGATCGGTCAGCACGATGTCCAGCGTCACCTGCGGATGCAGTTCGAGAAAGTGCGGCACCAGCGGCATCAGCAGGCGGTGGCCGAAGGAGATGCTGGCGTTGATGCGCACGCGCCCGCGCGGCGCGGCGCCGGCCGCGGCGCAGCGCTCGGCCTCGTCCATGTCGGCCAGGACGCGGACGCTGCGCTCGTAGAAGTTCTGGCCCTCGGGCGTGAGCTGCAGCTTGCGCGTGGAGCGGTGCACCAGTTGCGTGGCCAGCCGCGCCTCCAGCCGCGCGACCAGCTTGCTGACGGCCGAAGGCGTCATGCCCAGCACGCGCGCGCCGGCCGAGAAGCTGCCGCGGTCGACCACCTGGACGAAGGCTTCCATCTCGCCGGAGCGGTTGACCTCGATGCGGGGCATGTCAGGTGCGTTCCTCTTCGAGCAGCCTCAGCCGCTCAGTTCCACTCAGCGCGGGCAGCATCGATAGCTCGCGCAGGAGACTCGCTCCAGAACCCCCTGCCGCTACCGCGCAAGCGCAAGAAACACGGGCGTGCTCGCGCCTTCATGAGTACATCAGACGAAACAATTGCTGCGTAGGGCTTTCCGTGTCGATTGAGCAAACTGGGCTCGCCTGCATGTGCGCGCGATGCGAGCTCAGGCAGGGTGTTGCAAGCCTCTTGGAGCTCAACGGTTCGATAAGGCATCTGCTCCTTTCCATACAGGCTTTGCATTATGCGGAAGGACGGCCCTTCGAAGTTCGCATTCGTGACTTCAACTCACCAATGCTTGTCCATTTGCCATCCTAGTCAAGGCAAGCCGATGCCCGCACAGTACGAGGCATCATGCCCATCGCCCTCCTCGCCCTCACCGCCGGTGCCTTCGGAATAGGCACCACCGAATTCGTCATCATGGGCCTGCTGCTGCAGGTCTCGGCGGATCTTCATGTCTCCATCGCGGCCGCCGGCCTGCTGATCTCGGGCTATGCGCTCGGGGTCGCGGTCGGCGCGCCGCTGCTCACCATCGCCACCCGCCGCGTGCCGCGCAAGACCGTGCTGCTCGCGCTGATGGCGATCTTCACGCTCGGCAACATCGCCTGTGCGCTGGCGCCCAGCTACGAGATGCTGATGGCCGCGCGCGTGATCACCTCGCTCGCGCACGGCACCTTCTTCGGCGTCGGCTCCGTCGTTGCCACCGGACTGGTCGCTCCGGAAAAGCGCGCCTCGGCGATCGCAATCATGTTCACCGGCCTCACGGCCGCGACCATGCTCGGCGTGCCGGCCGGCGCCTGGCTGGGCCTGCAGTTCGGCTGGCGCTCGACCTTCTGGGCCGTGGCGCTGATCGGCGTCTTCGCCCTCGCCGTGCTCGCGGTCTTCGTGCCGCGCGATCGGGCCGCCGACAAGCAGGCCCCCGCCTCGCTCGCCGACGAACTCGCGGTGCTGGCCCGGCCGCAGGTGCTGCTCGGGCTCGCGATGACGGTGCTCGGCTTTGCCGGCGTGTTCGCGGTGTTCACCTACATCCAGCCGCTGCTGACCCGCATCACCGGCTTGTCCGAAGCGGCGGTGTCGCCGATCCTGCTGCTCTTCGGCGGCGGCCTCGCGGTGGGCAACATCCTCGGCGGCAAGCTGGCCGACCGCGCGCTCATGCCGGCCGTGCTGGGCACGCTGGTGGCGCTCGCCGTGGTGCTGGCCGTGATGCAGCCGGCGCTCCACTCGGGCGTGACGGCGGCGCTCTTCGTCGGCCTGCTCGGCATCGCTTCCTTCGCCACGGTCGCGCCGCTCCAGCTGCGCGTGCTCGAGAAAGCATCCGGCGCCGGGCAGAACCTGGCGTCCAGCCTCAACATCGCGGCCTTCAATCTCGGCAATGCGCTCGGCGCCTGGGTCGGCGGCATGGTGATCGACCGCGGCCCGGGGCTCGGCGCACTCGGCTGGGTCGCCGCGCTGCTGACGCTGGCAGGCCTCGCGATCGCGCTCTGGAGCCGTGCGCTCGACCGGCGCGAGCTGCCGCTAGCCTGCGCGCCCGCACGCACCTGACTCATTCATTCCAACTGCAAGGACTCGTCATGGAACATCGCTATCTCGGCAACTCCGGCTTCAAGGTGCCGGCCCTCGGCTTCGGCGCCGGCACCTTCGGCGGCCAGGGTCCGCTCTTCAGCGCCTGGGGCAATACCGACGTCGCCGGCGCGCGCCGCATCGTCGACATCTGCCTCGACGCCGGCGTCAATCTCTTCGACAGCGCCGACGTGTACTCGAGCGGCGCCTCCGAATCGATCCTCGGCGCCGCGGTGCAGGGCCGGCGCGACAAGGTGATCCTCTCGACCAAGCTCTCGCTGCGCGCGGGCGACGGGCCGAACGACGTCGGCTCCTCGCGCCATCACCTGATCGCCGGCACCGACGCCGCGCTCAAGCGCCTGGGCACCGACTACATCGACCTGCTGCAGCTGCACGCCTTCGATGCGATGACGCCGGTCGAACAGGTGCTCGGCACGCTCGACGACCTCGTGCGCGCGGGCAAGGTGCGTTACATCGGCGTCTCCAACTTCTCGGGCTGGCAGTTGATGAAGTCGCTGGCCGCGTCGGACCGGTTGGGCCTTTCGCGCTACGTCGCGAACCAGACTTACTACTCGCTGGTAGGACGTGACTACGAATGGGAGCTGATGCCGCTCGCCATCGACCAGGGCGTGGGCGCGATCGTCTGGAGCCCGCTGGGCTGGGGCCGCCTGACCGGCAAGATCCGGCGCGGCCAGCCGCTGCCCGCGGGCAGCCGGCTGCACGACACCGCCGGCTTCGCGCCGCCGGTGGACGACGAGCGCCTGTACCGCGTGGTCGATGTGATGGACCAGGTGGCCGAGGAAACCGGCAAGACCTTGCCGCAGATCGCGCTCAACTGGCTGCTGCAGCGTCCCACCGTGGCCAGCGTGC
This sequence comes from Variovorax sp. LjRoot175, assembly GCF_964253805.1. Classification (NCBI taxonomy): domain Bacteria; kingdom Pseudomonadati; phylum Pseudomonadota; class Betaproteobacteria; order Burkholderiales; family Comamonadaceae; genus Variovorax; species Variovorax sp. LjRoot175. Next base: position 2,904,011 of record NZ_CAXURY020000001.1, read on the forward strand.
TGATCGGCGCGCGCGACGAGGAACAACTCAAGCAGAACCTGGGCGCGCTCTGCTGGCAGCTCACGACGGAGCAGGTCGAGAGACTCGATGCGGCCAGCGCGGTCACGCCGCCCTACCCCTACTACCCTTACTGGAACGGGCAGTTCGCGGAGCGCAGTCCGGCGCCGGTCTGAGCCGCCTATCCGACCGTGCCGAAGTTGCTCTCGCCGAACTGCGATTGCGTCGCGGCCTTCACCAGCTGAACCCTGTTGCGCGCCGAGAAGCGCCGTCGCAATTGGCGCATGTGGTAATCCACCGTGTGCGCCGACAGCTGCATGCGGTAGGCGATCTCCTTGTCGCTGCGGCCCTGCAGCAGGTGTTCGAGGATGTACTGCTGCGTGGGCGAGAGCTGCGACAGGTCGATGCGTGCCGCCGCCGGCGCCGCCGGCAGGCGCGCATGGCGCGACAGGTACTCATGCACGCTCAGGCTGAGCAGCAGCGCACGGCCCGTCACGCCGCCGTCGATCCACTCGCGTCCGGGCGTGCTGGACAGGAGGCTGATCAGCGTGTGCTCGTTGACGTGAGTGGGCGAACCGAGGCGAAGGAACAGCCCGCTGCGGATGCCGCTCGCATGCAGGTCCTCGATGAACTGCCGGCACTGGGCCGGACGATCGGAGCGGTCGAACTGTGCCTCCAGCTGGTCGACGTCCCAGACCAGCGGCAGGCTCGAGGCCGGCGCATCCTGGTGCCGCGTGTCGACCTGGTTGTGCCGGTGCGCGAAGTAGCGCCGCATCCACCCGGCGTTGGCATAGCTGGTGAAGAAACTCAGCGGCCACAGGCGCCCCGCCATGAAAGTGACAGCGCCGTAGCCCAGCCACTCGAAGCCGACCTGGTGCAGCAGGCCGCGCACGAGGCGCGCGCGTGCCTCCACATCGCCCGCCTCGACCAGCTCGCCGACGATGCCCGACGGCTCCGCGCGGCCCCTGGCCATCGACGGCATCACCGACAGGTCCTCGTCCGCGTAGAGATGCGGCTGCGGTCCCTCGAGCTCGGGCCGCGGGTCGCGCCCGGGCTGCGCGAGATCCGCATCGGGATCGAGCGAGGAAGCGGCGGCGCGCTGCAGCAACGACGAAAGAATCATCGGTGGCACCTCGACGCGCGTTCGGCGTGAATAGATTTCATGGTGATCCAGCCCGCAAGGGCTTCCAGATATCGTGTCGAAACCGGAGCTCTTCTCCTCAACGCAAATTACCAAACGCCCGTGACGGCGCCTTGTAAATTCTTAGCTTCCGACGCCGAGCGACGCGCCTTCCACGGGTGCGGGCTGCCTCGAAAGCAGCTCGTCGATGGCGATCTGAATGCTTTCGTAAGCACGTGCGCGGCTGCGCGGCGACGGAAGGTAATGGTTGAAGTAGCTGTTGCCTTCCACAGGCACGCCCAGCAGCGTGATCGCGCGCACAGAGAGGCCGGTCGCATCGATCGGATGGCCCGACCGGTCGATGCAGGCCGGTGACGCGGGCGTCGCGGCAACCAGGCCCGAGCGAACCATCGCCGAAAGAAGAGAAGGCCCATCGCGCTCCGGCACGGGCTTCGGGGCGCGGCCTTCCACCCACTGTTCGAGGACGCTCACGAGCGGCACGTCGAAAACGCGGCTGCGCGCGCGCCACAAGCCGCGCGCGGGATCGCGCTCGATCGCCGGCGACGGCCCGAGCTCCGGCCGCAGCAGGCCGCATCGCATCAGCGCCAGCCACTCCCGGCCGCGCGACACCGGCGGGCCGACCACCAGTTGTTGAATGCGCGGCGCGACGCGGCCGTGGAACAGGCGTCGCGAGGCCGGCGCGAGCGCATCGAACTCCACGCCCTCGCGAATGAAAGGCCGCAGCACGCGCAGCATCTCCAAGGCGTACTTGTACGGACTGCCCGCCTCGCCCTTGCGTGCCTCTGCCACGTCGAAGTCCAGGCGCTCTTCGAAGCCGGCTGCAAAGGCGGCGGCCGAATCCCAGCTTGCGTGCGGGTCGGGCATCAGCAGCTGCTCGGGGCAGAACGACGCCATCGCCGGCCATCGACGAAGGCACGCCTCGCGCACGTCGGAGAAAGCCAGCGCGGACAACGCTTCGTGGCACGCCGCGGCGGCCTGCTCGCCCTGCGCGATCGCCAGCGCGCGGAACAGGTAGGCAGACCGCATCTCGGCGCAGATCGGTGCGAGCACGTCTTCTTCGAGCTGCAGGCCCGCCCTGCCCCGCACCGCGCGTCGAACGGCGAGGTGCGCTTCGGTGCAGAAGAGCGGGCGATACACGGTCGAGAGATCCAAGGGCACCGCGGGGCGGCATGCGAAGGGCGTGCCGGTGCGCGAGTGAACGTACATCACGGGCTCCCTGCCGCTGGGCAGGTAGCGCAGCGCACCGTCGCCGCCCTCGATGAAGCGCCCGCCGCGGCCATGCGTCAGTGCCGCCACGACATCGACGGCCACGAGACCGATGCCGGCAATGCCCACGGCGCTCCCGGGCTCGATGCGCTCGAGTCCGGCAACCGGATAGGCGGCGATCGCTGCCACGCTCGGCGGCGGATCAGGCGAATCCGCGAGCCCGTGGCCGGTGCAGACGAATGCGTGGTCCACGGTCAGCGAAGAAGCGTCGTCGAGCACGACGCGAACCCGGCCTTTGGCCGCGAGCGAGAGCTCCGACACCGACGCGCGCACCATGCGCAGCGCGAGGTTGCAAGGCGCTTGCCTCTGCAGCACCTCGACCACGTGGCGCAGGTATTCGCCGAAGAGCGCCCGCGGCAGGAACCCGTGCGGATCGGCATCGATGCCGCGCGCCGCCCGCAGCCATTCCACGAAGCTCGCGGCGCCGGGCAGCGGTGCCTCGCCGAAGTGGGAGGCGCTGAAGCTGTCGATCTGGCCCGACACGGTGTTGAGGAGCAGAAACGAAGGCAGCTCCGGCCGGTGCACGCCCGGTCCCGGCCCGGCAGGATCGATGACATTCACCGCGACCTGCAGCTCCGGCCGCCGCCGCGCCGTCGTCACCAGGCGGTCCAGCACGGCCACGCCCCAGGGCCCGGCGCCGACGATGGCGAGTTCAATCGTCATGAACGCGCGCCCTGCCCTTGCGCGGCGCCGGCGGGCGGCGCTGTCCCGCCCTTCCAGGTGATCAAGGCCACGCCGCCGAGGATCAGCGCCGCGGCCAGCACGACGTTCCAGCCGAGCGGCTCCGACAGGAAGAAGACGCCGAGCAGCACGCTGACCAGCGCACGCAGGTAGGCATTGCTGGTCGTGGCCACCGAGCCCAGCGTGCGGATGAGCCGGAAGAAGATGACGCTGGCCAGTGCGGTCGTGAGCAGCGCCAGACCGAGCGCCGCCAACGTGGTCTCGAGGCCGGGCGCGAGGGTCCATGGCCGGTCCACCGCCAGGCTGATCGGAACCATCAGCATGCTGCCGCACAGCAGCGAGGCCGCCGCCGTCACCAGCGGCGGCTGGTCGTCGAAGCGGTGGCCGAAAACCGCGCCGCAGGCATAGGACACGCTCGCGCCGAGCACGGCCAGCACCGCGAGCAGGTTCGCGCCTTCGAGCGCGCCGATTGCCTCCACGCCGGCGATCACGAGCACGCCGAGCAGCCCCAGCACGACGCCGGCGAACTTGCGCGGCACGAAGGGCGCCGAGCCGAGCACGAAAACCGACAGCATGAACGCGAACATCGGCACCGTCGAATTGATGACGCCAGCCAGGCTGCTTGCGATGTGCAGCTCGCCCCAGCTGATCAGCGTGAAGGGCAGCGCGCCCTGCAGCAGGCCTTGCACGAAGAGCTCGCCCCAGCGGCGCAAGCCGCGCGGGAACGCGAGGCCGTTGGCGGCCGCCAGCGCTGCAAGCACCAGCCCGCCGATGAGGACGCGAAGCGCGACCAGCGAGGCCGGCGGGTAATCCGCGAGCGCCACCTTGATGAGCGTGAACGAGCCGCCCCAGAGCGTGGCGAGCAGCAGCAGCAAGGCGTACTCCGCGGGCGGCGGCTTGGTTGTCTCAGGCATGGCAAAGCATCTCCAGGTGATGGCTGTAGTCCTCGGCCACGCGCTCCACCGCGGTTGGCGACAGGAGGCCGGCACGGTACTGGATCTCGAGGTTCGTGACATCGCTGTGGTCGCGCACCAGGAACAGCAGGTCGTACTTGAGCCGGTAGCCGCGATCGGCATGCCGCAGCGTCGCGGCTGAACCGGTGGCCTTGTTCGGCATGAAGTTGAGCGAGAAGCCGGTCAGCGGATTGCGGTCCGGGTCGAAGGCGATGCCCAGGTCGTCCAGCAGCTCGTCGAACTGCCAGGCCTGGTGCGCGGCGGCGCCTTCGATCTGCGCGCGGACCGCAGCGAGGAGCTCGCGCGGCGGCATGCGGTGAACCTGCATCAGGCGCAGCGGCACGAGGTTGATGAAGTCGCCGATGGCGCGCGCGATCTGCGGATGGGCGCGGCCCGCCAGGGGCGTGACGATGGCGATGTCCTCGCGCCGCGCGAGCGAGGCCGCGAGCCGGAAATACGCGGCAACGAAGAATACGTAGGGCGTGCAGCGCTGCCGGCGCGCTGCGCTGCGCAGCATGGCGCGCAGCGGTGCCGCCAGCGATGTCTCGAGCGCCAGGCAGCGCTGCGGATCGGCGCACTCGACCACCGGCGGCACGTAGCGGTGCGCGTAGGGCGGACTCATCAGCGCACGGAAGTACGCGCGCGCCGCATCCAGGCCCGGCCTGCACTGCGCCGATGCTGCCATGTCCCTGAAGGACGGCGGCACCTCGATCTTGTCGCCGGCCAGCTGCGCAGCGAGCTCCTGCGCGAACAGACCCTGGCTGGTGCCGTCGCTCACGAGGTGATGCACCGTCCACAGGAGCTTGCGCGCATCGTCCGGCAGCAGCAGCAGCGTGGCGCGGAACATGGGGCCGACGCCGAAGAGCGCGATCGCCTGCTCACCCTCGGCAATGCGCAGGGCTTCGATCGTCGAGGCCAGGCGCGCGTGCGCTTCGGCACTCAGATCGCAGACGCGCACGTCGAAGTCAGAGCCCGGATCGATCGACTGCATCACGGTGCCGCGCTCGTCCTGGGCGAAGCGCAGGCGCAGGCTGTTGTGCTTGAGCGCGATCTCGGCGAGCGCGTGCTGCAGCGCATGGCGGCCGGTGGCGGGCGGCAGGTCGAAGACAGCGACCATATTGCACCAGTTGCGATTGCCGCCTGCGCAGAAGGTGCGGAAGTAGCGGCGCTGCTGCGGGCTGAGTTCGAACCAGGTCGTGCGCGGCGCGGCCGGAATGCGCTCGGGAGCCTTGCTGCCGTGCGCGCGAAGATGGTTCGCGATCTCGCTCGGCGACGGTGCATGCAGCAAGTCCGCGGGCTGCAGATGCAGTGCCGAGCGCGTTTCGAGCTCGATGCACAGCTGCATCGCGGCCAGCGAATCGCCGCCGAGCGCGAAGAAGTCGTCGGCCGCCCCGACCTGCCCCACGCCGAGCGCGGCCGCCATGGCGTCGGCCACTGCCTGCGCCAGCGCGTCTTCGGGAGGCTGCGCGTCGGGCGAGGCGCTCGCGGGCGCGGGCAGGCGCGATCGATCGAGCTTGCCGTTGGCCGTGACGGGCAGCGCGTCGAGCGCGATGAACCGGCTCGGCACCGCCGCCGCGGGCAATCGCTCGGCCACGTAGGGCCGCAGGCGCCTGCGGACGGCTTCGGCATCGCATGCGGTCGTGAAGTACGCGACCAGCCGCGCATCGCCGGCGTCGTCCGTCACGCAGACCACGGCGGCATCGTCCACGTCCGGGTGGGCTTGCAGCACCGCTGCCACGCCCACCGGCTCGATGCGCGTGCCGAGGATCTTGAGCTGGTGGTCCTTGCGCCCCCGCAGGTGCAGCGCGCCCTGCGCGTCGAGCCAGCCAAGGTCGCCGCTCAGGTAGCCGGGCACGCCCTCGTGCTCGACGAAGTTGCGCGCGGCAGGCTCGGACGGATCGAGGTAGCCGTGCGACCGATGGACGGTCCGGATCAGCACCTCGCCGAGCTGCCCATCGGGCACGGGCGCGACCTCTTCGTCGACGATGCGCACCGAGGTCTGCGGCAGCGGCATGCCGCAGGACTGGATGCCCTCGGGCGCGGGATGGGGGACCAACGCCCAGAACTTGGCGAGCGTCGTCTCCGTCGGACCGTAGAGGTTGTGCACCGCGCTGCGCGCGAAGGCCGCGCGCCAGCGCTCGACCAGCGCGCCGGTGAGCGGCTCGCCGGCAAAGAGCGTGTGGCGCAGCACATCGTTGCGAAAGCCGGCAGGACGCGCGGCCAGGTAGCTCTGGGCGAGCGAGGGCACCGTGTGCATCACGCTGACCTGCATGTCTGCCAGCCACTCCAGCACCTGCGCGGGACTCTGAACCTCGCCCTGCGGTGGGACGCAGCCCGTGACGCCCGCGACGATGGGCAGCAGCAGGTCGCGCAGCGCCACGTCGAAGGACAGGCGCGTGAGCATGCCGACGCGCTCGCCCGGCGCGAGGCCCAGCATCCCCGCCTCCCAGGCCAGGAAGTGCGCGAGTCCGCCGCGCCGGCCGACGATGCCTTTCGGCCGGCCGGTGGTTCCGGAGGTGAAGAAGACGTAGCACGGGGCGTCCTGCGCCACCTGCGGCAGGACCATGTCGCTCAGGCAGAGGCCGGGGGTGCCGGACGAGGCTTCGGCCTCGTCCGGCGTGGAGTCGAAGCTGAGCGCCGGCGCTGCCGCCTGCACCATCGCCTGCTTGCGCTGCGCGGGCAGCGTCGCGTCGACCGGCACCACCACCAAGCCTTCGAGCAGGCAGGCCACCAGCATCGCGACGAGCGACGGCGTGGCGACACCGTGCAGCAGCACGCGCGTCCCCTGCCTGGCGCCGTGTCCACGCAAGCGCTCGATCTGCGCGACGACGCGCTGCTCGAACTCGCTGCGCGTCACGCGACAGGCATCGGCCTGCACCAGCATCTCGGCATGGCCGTGGCGCAAGCCGTGGACCAGCAGCTGCGTCAGCGACGGTGCCGCGAGCGCCGCAGCGTCGCGCATCATGCGCTCGCCTCGAACACGTCCGCGAAGCGCCGCGGATGGTAGAGCGCGTGCATCGGATGCGGCCTCTCCTGCAGTGCGCACAGCACCGCCTGCGCCACTTCGGGCGACTGGGCGAAGCCGCCCGTGTTGTGGCCGCCACTGACGACGAGACGGCCGCCGCTCCCCGCGTCCTGCACTTCGACCAGACCCAGCCCGGAAGGCGTCCAGGGACGGATGCAGTATGCCGGCGTCGCGCCGATCAGGCCGGTGCTGCGCGCGCGGTGGAACTTGTCGCCGAACAAGTCCTCGGCCGTTTGCATCACGCAGCGCGCCAGCTCCTCGAGATCCGCTGCGCGCACGTCGGCCGCATCGACGCCGACGAAGCCGTGGCCCGAACTGCAATGCAGCACCGGCGCGCCGGACGCATCGCGCCCCGGCACGATGTTGGCACCCTGCGCCGCCGCGCCGCTGCCGAAGCCGCGCCGCCGCACCTTGAGCGGCGAGGACAAGGGCATGCCGTCGTTCGGCAGCGTGACCCACATGCCGACCATCGCGCCGATCGCATCCAGCGCCGCGCTGCGCCCCTCGATGGAGCGGCCGTGCGCGCCCGGACAGATCACGTAGTGCCGCGCGCGGCAGAGCCGTCCGCCGATGACCAGGCCGCTCACCGCACCGGCGCCGTCGTGCCGGATCGCCGTGAGCTGCTGCTGCCACGAGAAGCGCACGCCCAGCTCCTGCAGCAGCCGGATCAGGTTGCGGCCGAAGCGCTGGATATTGAGCGAGAAGCCGCGCACGGCAAGCGCGCCCGCGATCGCGCCGCGGTCGATGGCATCGGCCAATGCGGGCTCGTCCTCGCGCAGGAGCCGCAGGTCGAGCGTGCGGATCAGCGCGCCGATCTCCGCCTCGGCTGTCCGCGCCGCGGCGAAGGAGGCCTGGTCCGGATAGACCCGCAGGAGCCGGCCGATGTAGTGCGCGTCCTGCAGGATCTCGGGATGGAGGCTGAAGATCTCCTGCCAGCGCGCGGCGCTCTGCCGATTGAAGCCGACGATGTCGTTGCCGTAGGCGAGCGCGGCCCACGGCGGCACCTGCTCCAGCTGCCGGATCCATCGGCGCTCGCGCTCGCCAAGATGTTCCGGCGCGCGCGAAAGCCAGCCGTCCTGCGACACCTTGGCGCGGAACTGCGTGTGCGTCTGCGGCGTGTAGCGCGGCGAACAGGCGAGGTGCTGCCGCGACTCGTTGAACGAGAAGATCCGCGCATCCCTGCCGCCGAAGGTGGCGCCGGCGCCGCGAGGCCGCTCGTGCTCCGAGGCCAGCGGATCGGCCATGCGCTCCACCACCGAGACATCGAAGCCATGCGTGCACAGCACGAGTGCCGTCACGAGATTGACTACGCCTGCACCGACGAGGATCACGTCCGCCGGCTGTCCGCCGGTCGCCGGCGGACGGGGCCGGTGCCGCGGGCGGCAAAGCGCTTCGGCCAGGACGAAGGCCTCGTACTCCGCGCGTTCCCAGGTGGAGGCGCAAACCCACGCACAGCGCGCGCCGGGTTGCGGCAGGTCGCGCGCCGGCGCCGCGCTTGCGAGGCGGCAGACGATGAAGCGGCAGTCCGGCAGCAAGGCCTGCAGCGCGGCGACCGCTTCGCCGTCTGCATCGCGCGCGATCACGACATCGGGCGCGAGCAGCGCCAGCTCATCGCCTGCCACATGCGCCGGCCTGGCCGCGAGGTCCGGCCGGTAGACGATGTTGCTGCGCAGGAAGATCTCCACCGACTCGCGCGCGAGCCAGGACATCACCACGATCTTCACCGCGCCCTCTCGGTCGCAGCCATCCGGGGGGTGACGGCATGCCAGCTTTCGTCGGCTTGCACGCGATGGCAGGCCACCCATCGGCCTGCCGTCACGTTCCGCAGCGCCGGCACTTCTTCCGCGCAGCGCGGCAAGGCCTGCGGGCAGCGCGGATGGAAATGGCAGCCTCGGGGCGGGTTCATCGGGGACGGGATCTCTCCCTGGATCGCGACATAGGTCTTTCTGCGCACCTCCAGCCGCGGCGCCTCTTCCAGCAGACCCTGCGTATAGGGGTGCAACGGCTCCTCGAACACATCCTCTGCCGACGAGGATTCCACCACCCGCCCAAGGTACATCACGACCACGCGATCGCTGATGTGCCGCACCACGCCGAGGTCGTGGCTGATGAAGAGATAGGTGAGATCGAGCTCGTCGCGCAGCTTCATGAACAGGTTGATCACCTGCGCCTGGACAGAGACGTCGAGCGCCGCGACCGCCTCGTCGCAGATCAGCAGCGCGGGCTCGACCGCGAGCGCCCGCGCGATGCCGATGCGTGCACGCTGGCCGCCGGAGAACTGGTGCGGAAAGCGCCGCATGAACTGCGGGTCCAGCCCGACCTTCTGCATCAGCTCGGCCACCAGCGCCTGCTGGTTCGAAGCGTCGATCATCCCGTGCGCAACCGGCGCCTCGCCGATGATCTGCTGAACGCGCAGCCGCGGATTGAGACTCGCGTACGGGTCCTGGAAGATCATCTGGATGGCCAGCATCCGGCGCCGCCAGGCCGCGCTGCCGAGCCGGTCTTTGAGCGCCGCGGTGTTCTCGCCCTGCCACCAGCGCTCCCCCTCGGTGAGGCCGTGCAGGCCGGCCGCCATGCGGCCCAGCGTGGACTTGCCGCAGCCGGATTCGCCCACCAGGCCGACCACCTCGCCGCGGCGCACCTCGAGGTCGACGAGGTCGACGGCGTGCACGGTCTGGTCGGCGACCTTCGCGCCCAGCAGGCCCGCCAGGCGGGCCGCCGCATCGGGCTTCTTCACGAAGCGCTTGGAGACCTTGCGAAGTTCCAGCAGAGGGAGGGAGGAAGTGGTTGGCATTCGTCAGGCCGCCTGAAAGGGATGGAAGCAGCGCAGTTGCCGCTCGCCCAGCTGCGTGAGCGGCGGTGCGGCGCTGCAGGCCGCGGTGCGGCGGCCGCAGCGCTCCTGGAAGGCGCAGCCGGGGGGTAGCGCGAGCAGCGAGGGCGTCATGCCCGGGATCTGCGCGAGCGGCCGGCCGCGCACGCTGCGCGACGGCGCGCTCGCGATGAGTCCGCGCGTGTAAGGGTGGCTCGGAGCTTCGAGCACGTCCGCGACGGCGCCCTGCTCCACGATGCGGCCGGCATACATCACCGAGACCGTGTCGGCCAGGCCTGCCACCACCGAGAGGTCGTGCGTGATCCAGATCAGCGCCGTGCCCGACTCGCGGCACAGCGCCTGCATCTCGGCCAGGATCTGGCCCTGGATCGTGACGTCGAGCGCCGTGGTCGGCTCGTCCGCAATGATGAGGTCGGGCTGGTTGAGCAGCGCGATCGCGATTGCCACGCGCTGGCGCATGCCGCCCGAGAACTGGTGCGGATAGGCCAGCAGGCGCGCGTGCGGCGAGGCGATGCCCACCGCGGCGAGCGCTGCGGCCGCGCGTTCACGCGCGGCGCCGACGCTCACGTCGTGATGCGCACGGATCGCCTCGACCATCTGCGTGTCGATGCGCAGCACCGGATTGAGCGTCATCATCGGGTCCTGGAAGATCATCGCCACCCGGTTGCCGCGCACGCGCTGCAGCGCACGCGGCGAGAGCTGCAACAGGTCGATCTGTTCTCCGCTGCGCTGTGTGAGCAGCACCTTGCCGCCCACCACCCTGCCTGGCGGATCGACGAGGCCCAGCATCGAATAGCCGGTCATTGACTTGCCGGAGCCGGACTCGCCGACCAGGCCCATGATCTCGCCGCGCTTCACGCTGAAGGACACGTCGTCCACCGCCTTGACGATGCCGGCACGGGTGGAGAACGCGGTCCTGAGACCCTCGACGACCAGTGTGGGAGAGGTCATGGCACTCATTGCTTCTGCAGGCGCGGGTTCAGCACGTCGCGCAGCTGGTCGGCCACCAGGTTGATGGCGAGGATGGTCACGAGCAGCATCAGGCCCGGGTACAGCGACATCCAGTACTTGCCGGCAAGCAGGTACTGCTGGCCGTTGGCGATCATCAGGCCCAGCGAGGGCTCGGTGATCGGCACACCGATGCCGAGAAAGGACAAGGTCGCTTCCAGCGAGATCGCGTTGGCCACCTGCAGCGCGGCGACCACGATCACCGGCGGCAGGCAGTTGGGCAGCAGGTGCCGGAACACGATGCGTGTGCCCGAGAGGCCCAGGCCGTGCGCCGCCTCGACGTATTCCTTCCTGCGCTCGATCAGCGCGGCGGCGCGCACGGTGCGCGCGTAGTAGGCCCATTGCACCGCCACCAGCGCGAGCGCCACGTTGCCGATGCCCGGCTTGAGCACCGTGATCAGCACCAGCGCGAGCAGGATGGCCGGGAACGACAGCTGGATGTCGACCACGCGCATCAGGAAGGCGTCGAGCCGCCCGCCGGCGTAGGCGGCCAGCAGCCCGAGCATGCTGCCGAGCGACAGCGCGGCCAGCGTCGCGACGATGCCGATGCCCAGCGAGATGCGCAGGCCGTAGAGCATGGCGGAGAGCATGTCGCGCCCCTGCTCGTCGGTGCCTAGCAGGTAGATGCGGCCCGACGCTTCATCGGCGCTCGGCGAGCCTGGCGGCAGGCGCCCGTCCAGGATGTCGAGCTGCGCGAGGTCGTAGGGATTCTGCGGCGCGAGCACGGGCGCGAACGCGGCGCCCGCAACCAGCAGCAGCAGCACCAGCGCGCCGACCAGCGCCAGCCTGGACTCGGCGAACTGGCGCAGGAAGATGCGCAACGGCGAGTCCGCCGGCGGGCTCGCGGGCCGCGTGGCCGGCAGCGCGGGTGCGTCGATCTCGTCGCCCAGGGTTGCAAACTGAGTGCTCATGGTGGATGTGTGTGGTTGGAGTTCGGGGGGACCTCGCGCGTCAGGCGGCTTGGTCGCTCAACCGCACGCGCGGATCGAGCGCCGAGTAGGCGATGTCCACCAGCAGGTTGAGCAAGGTGAACATCGACACCACGATCAGCAGGTAGGCCACCACGACCGGCCGGTCGAGCAGGCCGATGGATTCGATGATCAGCTTGCCTGCGCCGGGCCACGCGAAGATGGTCTCGGTGACGGCCGCGAAGGCCACCAGCGCGCCGAACTCCAGTGCCATCACCGTGACGATCGGCACCATGATGTTCTTGAGTACGTGCACGCCGACCACGCGCACGGGCGACAGGCCCTTGGCGCGCGCGAACCTCACGTAGTCCTGCGTCAGCGCCTCGCGCGTGCCGGCGCGCGTGAGGCGCGTGACCAGCGCGAGCTTGAAGAGCGCGAGGTTCACCGCCGGCAACAGCAGGTGCCGCAGGCCCTCGGCGCCGAACATCGACAACTGCAGGCCCAGCAACTCGCGCGTCGGCCCGCGGCCGCCGGCGGGCAGCCAGCCGAGCTGTACCGAGAACACCACGATCAGCATCAGGCCGACCCAGAAGGTGGGCAGCGAGAAGCCGAGGATCGAGCCGGTCATGATGGCCTTGCCGGCCATCGATTCGGGCCGCAAACCGGCCCACAGGCCGAGCGGGATGCCGATCAGCAGCGCAATCGCCATGGCGACGCAGGCCAGTTCCAGCGTGGCGGGCAGCCGCTCCAGCACCAGTGCGATGGCAGGCACGCCGTGCACGAAGGACTTCCCGAGATCGCCATGGAGCGCCCGCGAGAGGAAATGCTGGTACTGCAGCAGGAGCGGCCGGTCCAGGCCCATGGATTCCACGAGCCGCGCACGCTCCGCCTGGTCGGCGTCCATGCTGATCAGGATGTCCGCGGGATTGCCGATCAGGTAGACGCTGGCGAAGACCAGGATCGACATGGCGAAGAGGACCACCAGGCTCTGCGCCAGGCGTCGGATCACGAATGCGAGCATGTGCGTCCTGTGGGTTCGTTCAGGCCGGCGGATGCGCGATGCGCTGCATCAGGTAGCCCAGGCAGTCCTGGCGGATGGCGCGCACGTCGCGCGTCAGCATGGCGGCGGTGGCGCCCTCCTTCAGCCGGAGCTCGGCGCCGTCGCGCAGCAACAGGCCTTCGATCGGCTCGTCGGCGAAGCCGCGCACCTGCAGCGGCTCGATGGCCAGGTGTGCGGCGGTGGTGGCGAGCACGCGGTCGGCCTGCAGCGTGCAGAAGTTCATCGACTCGATGTCGGCGGGCAGCCGGATGTCCGCCTCATCGCCGTCGATGGAGAGCGTGATCGATTCCGGGATCTTCAGCACCGCATAGGCCTGGAAGATGTCCAGCGGCGCTGCCTCGGCTCCGGCGCCGAAGCTCTCGGGCGTGGCGTGCAGGCAGCGTTCGATCAGGCGCGCGGCCTGCACCACCCCCTGCGCGCTGCCGATCTCGCCGCACTCGCAGGTGATGGTCGGGCACAGTGGCGCGAACGCAGCGCCGAGCGACGACTGCGCGTGGATCAGCACCCCGATCGGCGAGAACCAGCGGGCCAGCCGCAGGTGCTTCTCGTCCAGCGCGCTGAAGCAGGAATACAGCGGATTGCGGCCGGAGTTGTTGTGCAGGTCCAGAGCGGCGAAGACCGCGCGCTGCTTCATGACCTCCAGCACGGCCGCGGCCATGTGCTCGAACTCCGTTGCCGGCGGGGCCGAGGTCCAGATGCGGTTGAAGTCGGGCTGGTGGTCGAGCCGGCGCACGCCTGCCTTGGCCGCCTCCACGTTGCCGACGAAGATCGACAAGGCGCGCGACAGCGGCTTCGCCGCATGCGTCGCCAGCACGGACTGCAGCGCATGCAGGCCCACGTCCTCGTTCCCGTGCAGCAGGATCGAGACGAAGAGCGGCGGCTGCATTTCGCCCGGCAGGTGGATCAGCGTCGGGCCCGGCAGCACGCGATGCAGGTCGCGCGCCGAGGCGGTGGCGAAGCCGGAAGGCAGATGGTCGAGTTGCTGCAGCATCGCGTGCCCGCCTCAGTCCGGCCGGACCTGCGACGCGAGCGTGAACTCGTCGACGCGCGGCACGAAAGCGATGCCCTTGCGCGCCGCCCAGGTCGCCACCTGGTTGTAGAGCGGGATGATCGCGTAGTCCTTCTTCAGCGCGAGCTCGGCGGCTTGCTGCAGCAGCTGCTCGCGCCTCTTGTTGTCGACCGTGTGCATGGCTTCGGTCAGAAGCGCGTCGAAATGCGGATTGCTGTAGCTGCTCCAGTTGATGGCGCCCATGCCCTTGTCCTTGTCGGCCGTGCCGAGCAGGCCGCGCATCGCGCCGGCGGGCTCGCCGCCGCCGACGCCCCAGCCGAGCAGGCCGAAGCCCAGTTCCTTCTTCGACGCGCGCCCGATGTAGGTCGACATCGGCGACACCTGCACCTTGGTCGCGATGCCGCCGCGCGTGAGCATCTGGCCGATGGTCTGCACCACCTGCTCGTCGTTGATGTAGCGGTCGTTAGGGCCGAAGATGGTGAGGCCGAAGCCCTCGGGGTAGCCGGCTTCGGCCAGCAGCTTGCGTGCGCCCGCGACGTCGACCGCCTCCGGCTTCAATGCCGGATTGAAGCCGAACATGCCGGGCGCGGCCACGTTGGCGGTCGGCACGCCGAGCTTGTCGAGCACGCGCTCGGCGAGCACGTTGCGATCGATCAGCTTCGAGATCGCCTGGCGCACGCGTGCGTCCTTCAGCGGGTTCTTCTGAAGCGGCTTGCCTTCCTTGTCGGTCACGAAGGGCGAGCTGTCGCGGTGGTCGGTGTAGAGGAACATGACGCGGCTCGACACCTTGTCGAAGACCGCGAGTTCCTTGTTCTGGCGAAACTGCGGCACCAGGTTGGCCTGCACGTTCTCCACCAGCTGCACGTCGCCCGACAGCAGCGCCGACATGCGTGCGGAATCGGCGGGCAGCATGCGCAGCGTGAGCGAGGACCACGCGGCCTTGGCGCCCCAGTAGTCGTCGAAGCGTGCGAACTGCACCGACGAGCCCGGCGTGAACTTCACGATCCTGAACGGGCCGGTGCCGGCGTCGAGCCTGACCTGGTTGAAGTCGCCCGTGCTCGCCTTCTCAGCCAGCTTCCTCGACACGATGAAGATGCGCGTGAGGTCGTTGGGCAGCAGCGGCGACGGCGTCGCGGTCGTCAGCTGCACGGTCAGCCGATCGATCGCCTTCTTGCCGGTGATGCTGCGCGTGTAGGTCGTGAAGGAGCTCGGACTGTTGGCGATGGTCGCGGGCCGGTCGAGCGAGAAGATCACGTCTTCCGCCGTCAATGCACTGCCATCGTGGAACTTCACGCCATCGCGCAGCTTGAACTCCCACGTCGTGTCGTCGAGCGTGCGCCACGAGGCGGCCAGCGCGGGGATCAGCCGGGTGTCGGGGTCCAGCGCCACCAGGGTTTCGTAGGCGTGGTTGACCACCGCACTCACCGCGTCGTTGTTGTAGAAGTGCGGGTCCACCGTGCTGGGGTTGCTGCTCAGCCCGATGCGCAATTCCTGCCCATGCGCGAGGCCCGCGCAGAATGCGAACAGCGCTGCGCACAGAAGGCCGCGCAGGCCGCCTTGTCTCCATCTCATCTGGTTGCTCCGTCCTCAAAAAAAGATCAGTTCGCACGAGCGTCGGCAACCGGCACGCGGACGTGGGGGTTTTTGGACATCGCGGCTTCACAGATTCGTCCGGCACTGGCATGCTTCGTGCACTTCGAATCGGTGTATCGACTGCATCGCAATCGACGCCTGTGAAGTTATCAAGGGGCGGCTTTTCCGCCTTGTAAATTCTTAAGGTGCAATGCACTCGGCCTTCGATGGAACTCGTTGACTCCTGCTACTGGCGCGACGCTGAGCTCGCGGGCCTGCAGTTCACCGCCAACCGCTTTCGCCAGGGCCAGATCCGGCCGCACCGGCACTTCGGCTTCGCGCTCTCCGTATCCGACACCGAGCTGCATCTGCGCACCAGCCGGGGCGTGACGGTCGTGCCACCGGGCACGCTGATGCGCATCGCGCCGCAGGTGTGGCACTCGGTCGAGGCACGCACAACGCCTTGGCGCGAAGATGCGATGTACTGCAGCTTCGCGGTGGCGCGCTGCGTCAATCCGCCGGACACATCGCGCGAGCCGCTGCCGGTCGAAGGCGATGCGGAGATCGCGCTCTTTCCGCAAGCTTCGGCCGCGCGCGACTTCATCGAGTGCCATGCACTGCTGCGCGAAGCGCAGCGCAGCGGAAGCGACGATGCCGCTGCGTCCGGCCGCCAGCTCGTGCGTGACCGGCTCGCGCAATGGATCCCGCTTCACCCACCGCTGGTCGACGGGCGCGCCGCAACACTCGCGCTCACCGATGCGGGCGACGATCGGGTGAATCGCCTCTACCGAACGATCGCCTCGGGCTTCCACCAGCGCATCACGCTGGAAGGCCTGGCGGGCGAAGTCGGCTGGCATCCGGTGCATCTGCAGCGCCGCTTCAGGAATGCGTTGGGCTTCACGCCGCACGAGCTGCTGGTGGGCCATCGCATCGAGTACGCGCGCGACCTGATCGCCGGCGGCGCGCGCGTTACCTACGCGGCGCACGCGGCCGGCTTCAGCGACCAGAGCCACCTGCACAAGACTTTCCTCAGCACCTACGCGGTGGTGCCCGGCGAGTACCGGCGGCTCTCGGCGTTCGATGCGCTGCAGCCGCTGGCCGCGCGCAACGGCATCGTCGAATAGCCGGCCGGGCCGTCGCGGCTCTCAGGCGACCTGGGTCTGCGAACTCGGCTCGACCTGGCGATCGGCCAGCTCGGCCGGGGCCGGCGAGCGCGGATTTCCCTCCAGGTTGAAAAGCTGCGCCAGCGCGGCGTGGGGTGGCGAGCCGACGCTGCGCGGTGTCGGCGCCTCGGGCGTCGTCGCAAGCAGCTCCGATACGGCCAAGGGCTGCGCGCCTGGCGAGAGCATGAACGACGCATCGAGCAGTTGCCTTGTCGAGCGAGGCGGCATGACCAGGGGGGGCGTCGGTGACGGCGTCGGCGACGGCGTGGGTGACGGCGTGGGTGACGGCGTCGGTGACGGCGTGGGTGACGGCGTGGGTGACGGCGTGGGTGACGGCGTCGGTGACGGCGTGGGTGACGGCGTCGGTGACGGCGTCGGTGACGGCGTGGGTGACGGCGTCGGTGACGGCGTGGGTGATGGCGTGGGTGACGGCGTGGGCGACGGCGTCGGCGACGGCGTGGGCGACGGCGTCGGCGACGGCGTGGGTGACGGCGTGGGCGACGGCGTGGGTGACGGCGTGGGCGACGGCGTGGGTGACGGCGTGGGTGACGGCGTGGGCGACGGCGTGGGCGACGGCGTGGGCGACGGCGTGGGTGACGGCGTGGGTGACGGCGTGGGCGACGGCGTGGGCGACGGCGTGGGTGACGGCGTGGGTGACGGCGTGGGTGTAGGACTCGGTGTTGGCGTTGGCGACGGTGCAGGCGTGGGAGCAGGCACCGGCGGTGGCGTCCCGGCCTTGCGCGCGGCGTCCTCCTTCTCGCGCAACAGCATCAACAACTCCTCGAACCCGACGATCAGCGGCACGCCGATCGCCAGCTTGACCATGGGAGGCAATCCTTTCCTGATCACCGCATCAGGCTTGGTCTTCGGCGCTACCACGGGCACTGGCGCGCCGGGCGCTGCATTCGTGGCCGGCGCCGCGGTGCTGCTCCCCGGACGCTTGGCATTGCCCAGCGGCGCGTTGAAAGTCGGCACGAGGTCGGAGTGATAGACGTCGGCGCCCTTTCCGTGCCTGCTCCTCAGCTCGCCCTGGTAGTCCTGCTGCAAGCCGCGGAAGGAGATGACCTCGCCAACCAGCTTGCCCGCAACCAGGGCCGCATGGAGATACTGCCCGTTCGAGACAGCCTGCACGCCCTCGATCACGGTCCCTGCCGTCATGTAGATCAGGCCGTTGGCATCGCCCCATGAGGACCATTGCGCGAGGCGCGCGAACTTGGTCGGCTTCAGCAGCGGGTTGCCGTTGATGTCCAGGCCGTTGTGCGTCGCCGCCTCGACGCTGCCCATCCCCTTGATCCAGCGCCAGACGACGTTCTGGTTCTCGGTGCTCCTGTAGGTCTTGACGGGCTTGCCTTTGTGGTCCACGGGAACGAAAGGCGCCGGTACCGGCGTGGCTGCCGCGCCCTGCGCCGGCGTCTGCTGCTGGGCCTGCTTCCGCAGCGCCTGGTTCTGCGTACTTTCCGGATCGTGCGTGATGGTCAGGTCGACGCCGTGGCGGTTCTTCTGGCCTTCCGCGAACTTCGCGGCCACCGAGGCGGCGAGGCCGGTGTTGTTGGCCCAGGCGAAATAGATGCTCCCGGGCATCCCGACCGCCTTCTCCGATGTCAGCCCATCGACCCAGGCGGTGGTGTCGTAGATCGGGTCCAGCACCAGGCGCGTCGCGCCCGAGTTGCTCCACGCGAAGCTCGCGATGCGCGCCGACAGAAGCGCGCGGCCCACGGGCGTGTTGGAGGTTGCGAGCTTGTCGCCGATGCCCTCCAGCACCTGGTGCGAGGCCGGCGGGTTCGTTCTCAGGTCGTCCATGGCGCGCGCATAGGCCGCGTGGGCAGCGTCGTCGGCGCGCGCGCGTGCCGCGGGATCGCTGGCGTGGGCCGTCCTGCTGGCCTCGAGCGCATCGCCGAGCTCCTTGTGGATTTGCGTCATCCTCGTTCTCAAGGTCTCTGCTTCCAGCTCGATCGTGTGGCGGTCGGCCTTGTGGATGCCTCGCCACGAACCGCGGTAGTGCGTGGCCATCCGCTGGACCCGGTCCAGACCGACCAGCTGAAGCGTCAGCATGGCCTGCGGGTCCGCAGGGTTCTGCGCGAGCGCATCGATGGCCTGCCTGTAGCGCCGGCGATCCTCGTGCGGCACGTTGCGCACGAACATGCTTCCGCGCAGCCGGCCGGCCTGCTGCTGCGCGCGCAGCACCAGCGCGGCAGTGTCCAGCAGCGTCGCGGCGTCGGCGACGCGCTGCACCTCGTCGGGCGTGGTCGGCTTGATGCGGATGTCCTGCATCGCCTGCTCGTACTGGGCCCTGAGCTGCGGCGGTATGCGGTTGAACCTGCCGCGCGCGCCGACCATCGGCAAGCCTGCGCGCCGGTAGGCCGCCGCCGTCAAGGTGTCCAGTGCGGCGGCATCGTTGGGATCCTTGCGCAAGGTCTCGATCGCGGCGCGATTGGCGGCCCGGTCGCTCCTGCCGATGCCGCCGCGGCGCGCGATGCCGCTGGCCAGCTGCGTGCGGAGCTGGGTCAGCGCGGCCTCCTGCCTGTCGGGATCCGCGATGTCCTTGATCAGGGCGAAGGTGTTGTCGTGATCGGGCGAGGCATGTTTCTGCATGCGCACCTTCAGCCCCTGCTTGAAGCCCGCGGCCAGCCCGCGGTAGAGGAAGGCATCGAAGGCGTAGCGCAGGAACATGTCGCGCGTGCCGGCGTAGGTCGCGACCGAGGCGCCCGCAGCGGTCGACCAGCCGAGGCTGGCGCCGCCGAAGCGCATCGCCGTGTAGGCGGCGCCGGCGGTTCCGATCATCGTGGCAGCGGAGAAGAGGCCGACCTTCCAGCGCTGCTTGAACGAGTAGGTCTTGGCGGTGTCGCTCATCTCGTTGCGCGGGTCGATGAACTGGTCGCCTTCCCTCGGGATGTGCCGGTTCGCCGTGTTGCGGTTGGCGATGCTCACCGGATTCACCGAGCCGTCCGCGTTCACGAAGACGATCCCGTCCGTCTGGCCGTTGGTGAAGCGCTGGTTGCGCACGCCCGCCGCCAGGTCGAGCTTGGAATCCACGAGTCGAACGACTTCCTGCGCCCGCCCCCTGTCGCTCGCCATCTGCTGCGCGGCGGCCTGTGCTTCCTTGAAGGTGCCGAAGACGTGTTTGGCGCCGAAGCTGTCGTCGGCGCCGCCCTTCAGGACCTCGTTCGCGTCATCCGGAATGGCGTAGCGCTTCGCGACGTAGTCGGGCGCGCCGAAGGCGGACGGTGCCCTGCCCCGCAGGTAGTTCGCGAGCCTGGACCGCAGCGTCTCGCTGCGCGCCTGGTGTCCGTCGGGCGAGTTGGCGCCGACCAGGTAGGCCGTCTGGTCGGCGTCGGCTTGCGTCGCCTGTTGCCGCGGGTCGAAGTTCGCCACGTTGTCCGGGCCTGCGTAATGCGGCCGCGGCGCGGTGAAGCTTTGGCTGCCTTCGATGACGAGGTCGAAATCGACCGAGCCTGTCGAGGTGGCGGTCACCTGCCAGCCCTGGAACGCGGGTGCCGGGCCGGTCGATGGTGGCTGAGGCGCGGGCGGCGTGGTCGCGGCCGCCTGCGGTGGCGGCGTGGTCGCGGCCGGCTGCGGCGGCGTGGTCGCGGCCGGCTGTGGTGGCATGGTCGCGGCCGGCTGCGGTGGCGTGGCCGCGGCCGGCTGCGGTGGCGTGGCCGCGGCCGGCTGCGGTGGCGTGGCCGCGGCTTGTTGCAGCGGCGTGGTCGTTGTCTGTGCGCCGTGAACGGCTGGCGCATTGGCGCTTTGCCATTGGAAATAGATGTTCGGAATGCCGACGCCGAGGACTTCGCCTCCCGCCGACACGAAGGTCGCGCCACGGCGGTCGGCAGGCTCCACGTGGCCGACCTTCGCGAGCCGGTTCCTGCCTGCCGGCGCCAGCACCTGGTGGACATACGCGCCGCCGAGCCGCGCCGCCGCGGCCTGCGCGTCGGTGTAGTTGTCGAAGATGTCGGATCGCTTGGCACGCACCTGCGCGCCGTCGTAGCCCGATACACGGGACACGACGAACACGCTGTTCTGCATGGCCGAGGACAAGGACTGCCGCCATGCCTGCTCGTGCGGCGCCAGCTGCACGGCCGGCCCGCCCTGGGCTGCGGCCTCCTGGTCGGCCATCAGGCGCGGCGCCTCTGCGGCGACGTCGGCCCAGTCGGGTCCGGCCACCTGCGGCGGCCGCATCGCGCCGTTCGATTCGAAACGGGTCTTCCGGCGCCCGGCCACCAGATCCTGCGGCCAGCTCTCGGGCAGCGGCTCGTCGGCGAGCGCGCGCGCGCGTGCAATGTCGTCCTGCGAGCGAACGGTGTGGTCCACCCGGGGGTGCGCACCGTTCTGCGTCTCGATGACGTGGACGACCGGCGCGTCGAAGCGCGACGCATTGCGCCCCGACAGCCCGTCGATCAGCACCACCTCGCCGTCGCGGACCACGTAGTTGATCATGTGCGAGGTGTCGCCGGCGTCGCCGCCCAGCACCACGAAGCCGCGCGAGCCCTCCGGCAGGCGCGACAGATGGTCCATGGTCGCCGCGCTGTCGTCGAAGCGCCTGATCGGCGGATCGCCGTAGAGGCCGCGCACATCCGCCAGCGTTTTCGCATCCGAAGGCACGGCAGACATGCGCGTGCCCGGTGCGCTCAGCATGCGGTCGATCGTGACCGAGATGTTCACGCAAGCCGTCATCGAATCCGTCGTGTTGACTCGGCCATGGATGCCGTCGAGTCCATGCGCCTCGCCGAGCTCGACGCGCCAGCTTGGGCTGGAGGACGCGCTGTGCGCATTGACGGCGCGCGCGAGGAAGCGGTAGTCCTGTTCCCGCACGTGCCGCGTGCCCTCTTCCCGCGGATAGATCGCGCGGGGGTCGTTCACCATGACCTTGCCTTCCGGGGTCAGCAGGAACTGCAGGTCGCTGACCTGCATGCCGCTGTCGTCGAGCACCTGCATGATCTCCGCGAGATCAGGGCCGGTGCGCGTGCTGACCTGCAGGCGGTAGGAGCTGTCGCGGGTGCTGCCGGGCTCGCGCCGCGCGACCAGCGCCGGGCGGCCGTCAGGAAGCACGATCGGGCCGTGCATCTTCACCACGTGCGCATCGCCGAAACCGGGCCTGTGGCTTTCGAACATCGCATGCAGCTGCTCGTGCAGCGCCACACGTTCGCGCAGCGCGCCGGGCTCGCCCCTGGCGACCAGGACGCACCATTCCTTGCCCAGCGCATGGACGTCGACGCCGGAGCCCGATCGGAACGGCTGGCTATCCATGGCCTGGTCGAGCGCGACCGGCTCTGCCGACTTGCCGTCCCAGAACATCGTGGTGCCGTCGTCGGGGCTGCGGTAGATGCCCGCGCCCTCTGGCGACAGCCTCAGCACGGCTTCGGCATCGGCGAGCACTGCAGGGGCCATGTGCCGAGCGTGCGTGCTGACGAGTTCGGGATCGGCCAGGATCTCGCCATCTGGCTGCCGGATAGCGCGCACGTCGATGGACTTCGCGCGCGTGCGGCTCGGCGCGTTGCCGGGCTCGAACGCGGGGCCGGTCTCGATGCGGCTGCCGCGGAAGGTGTTGAAGACGTGCACCATCTCCGCGTTGGTCAGCACCGGGCGCCCCAGGTGCTGCCCGACGAGGCCGAGGTATTCCGGCGACAGATTGCAGCCCAGGATCAGCACGGCCGATCCGTCCTCGGGCAGGCCGCCCGCGGCCTCGATGCGCTGCGCCGCCTCGCTCGGCGCGAGAGGCGTGTGACCGTCGGCATCGAGCAGCCAGTTCTGCGAACTCTCCTGGCCCGTGCCGGGGTCGCGAACGCGCACGCCGACGCTGGCGCCTGCCACCACCGGAACATCCTGCACGCCCTTAAGCCGCTCCATGGCCAGCCGCAGCCGGCTGAACTCGGGCGTGGTCGGAATCAGATTGACGTCGACGCCGCGCGACCTGCGCCAGAAGCCCCGGCCGCGGTTCGCCGCGAGCGCGCTCAGCTCATCGCGGCTGGCGCCCGCCGTGTCGGCGCCGTCGGCGCCGTCTGCGCCGTCTGCGCCGTCCGCGCCGTCTGCGCCGTCCGCGTCATCGGCGTCGCTGCGTCCGTCGGCGCCATCTGCCGAATCGGCGCCCTCGGCGCCGTCCGATGCATCCGGCTTGCCCGGCGCCTCTGCAGATGCCAGAACCCTGTCGGCCGAAGCGGCGGCGGTGGCGACGAGCACCGTCGCCGTGGGTGTCACGCTCGCAGGCGCGGAGATGTCCGGATCGGGTGGTGCCACGGGCTGAGCGGGTGCCTCCGGGGTCGACGTGGCCACAGGCGTGTCCGCCACGTCCGCCACGTCCGCTGCATCCTCCGTGCGGGCCGGGTTCGTCGCGTCGGCCGTGTCATCCGTGCGGAAGCTCGCCGGCACCACCGTGTCGTCCGCCGCATCGTTCAAGACGTCGTCGCGCAACGGGCGCCGCGCGCCGCTTCCCTCGCCGTCGTCCGCGCCGAGGTGGCCGACATAGCCACGCGCCGACGCCATCCGCTGCGGATGGAAGGCGATGCTGGTGATGGTGCCGGGTAGCGTGCCCATGCCGGCCGCCACCAGTTCGCCGGTGTTCATGTGGCGGCCTTCGAGCATCAGCGCGGAAATCTCGGCAATGCCGAGGTTCATGGCGCCGTCGTTCATGGCCTGCAGCGCAACGCCCGTCACCGGCCGCAGCACATCCATTCGGATCGCGCCCGAGACGCTGCCGCCGAGCGGCGCGAACAGCACGTTGATGCCGGCGTTGGCGAGCGACTTGCGAAGCCGCTCCAGGCCTTCGGGCGTACCGAGCTTGCCTTCGATCGCGAGCTGGAGCGTGTCGACGCCGACGCGCCCGGCACCGTCCACGCCCTGCCCCACGACCTGGCTGCCGGCGCCGATCGCGGCGCGCTGGCCCAGGTTCAAGGTGCCGCCGCGCGCGACGACGCGGCCCGTCATGGCCGCACTCATCTTGACGCCCGCGATCACGCCGCCGCCGGTGACCAGGTTCGTGGCGCCGTCGATCACCTTGTCCTTCAGAGCCATGCGGACTTCCTTGCCGGTCACGTCGTCTGTGAAGACGGCGCCGGCACCCAGCCCGAGGAGCGAGACGTGGCCATCGTTCGACAGCGCCTGTCCGTTCGCCATGGCGCCGACGTCGTTGACCAGGTCGTAAGCCTCGTTGACCAGCATGCCCGCGGCGGCGCCGGCGAAGATGCTGCCCGTCGCCAGCGTGACGCCCAGCGCCGCACCCGCGGCGAGCACCGTGCGCACTGCCGTGTCGATGGTGCCCCAGGTCTCGTCGGTATCCCGCAGCTGCTGGGCCCAGTCGGCCGAATCGATGTTGTAGGCGCCCATCAGCGCGTCGCGCTTGCCCACGTACTCCTGCAGCGTGATGCGGCCGGCGTTCAGGTCGTCGTCGAGCTGCTCCGCCGCCGCGATCTGGTCCTCGGTGTAGGCCTGCGCATCGTCGGCGGTATCGCCGAACATCGCCGACCACCCGTCGCGCACGAAGCTGTGGTTGTCGATCCCCTTGTTGATGCGATCGCGATCGGTCTGCATGCGCGCCCGGTCCTCGGTGCTGATCCGTCTCTCTTCGGACTCGGCTTGCTGCTGCGCCTCGATGGCCGGGCGCAGCAGCTGTCCCGCCGGTGTCGCGAGAATGTCTTCGCGCTGCTCCATCCGGTGCTCGGCGGCCCGCACCGAACTGGTCGGCGAGGGCTTGCCCAGCGCCTCGTACTGAGCCCAGAGCTCGGGATGCTTCGCGCCCCACTGCTCGATGTAGGCCGCCGACGCGTCGATCGACCGACGGCGGCGGGCATTGCTCAGCGTGGTGATCCGGTTGTTGAGTTCCTGCTGCTCGCGCCAGTTGTCTTCCTGGTAGGTTTTCAGCGCCTCCTGCCGCCGTTCCTCGGTGTCGCGCTGCCCGATGGGCAGGGTCAGCAGGTAGCGCTGGAAGTTCGCGTCGTCCTGGCCCAGCAGGCCGCCGATGGTGAGCTGCGTCACGTCGTCCTCGGCCGCATCGAGCTCGTCCTGGCGCGGAAACGCGTCGGCGTAGGCGTCCGGGTTCTCGCGCACCCAGGCGTCCTTCTCCTCCTGCAGCGCGTCGATGTCGTGCTGCCGGACCGCGATGTCCGCATCGCCCTTGGCGCCCGCCGCCTCGTCGTAGGCGATCTGCGCATTCGCCTCGTCCTCGAGCGCCTGGTTGCGCCGCAGCCAGGCCAGCCGCTCCGGCCGCGAATCGGAGTCGTCCACCGCGTCCCACAGTTCCTGCGCCTGGGCGAACTCCTTGCGCGCGGCCTCGTCTGCTTCCTCCGCGGTGCGGTAGCCGCGGTTCCAGCCGCCCATCGGCACGGCGCCTTGTTCCTTCCACTCCTTGATCTGCTCTTCGTCGAGGCCGGGCCAGAGCCAGCTCGTCTCCTTCCAGTGCTGGTACTGGGCCTCCAGCTCGGCATCGGCCTCTTCCCGGGCTGCGGTGGCGTCCTGCAGGTCGCGGTCGGCCTCTAGGAAGTCCACGTTCGTGTCGGCCGACACGCTCATGTCGCTGAGCTGGTCGATCAGGCCGAGCGCTTCGTTCAAGAGCTCGGTCGACTTGGTGTGCGCCTCGGTGCCGGGGCGCGTGTTCGTCTGGATCTCGTAGAACTCGCGCGCCAGCGTGATCACCGTGGCCTTGTCCGAGGCCGTGGCCACCTCGTCCGCCTTGCCCTGCTGGATATCCACCACCGCCTGGGCGTCTTCCAGCTGGCTGCTGAGCACCCGGCGTTGTTCGTACAGCTCGGAGGCGTCCTCGCCCATCTTCTGCCAGAGGCGGATCTCCTGGTCCAGATCGCTGATCTCGCTCGCGATGCCATTCACCGTCTGCTGCCGGTCGTCGACCAGGCTTTGCGCATAGCCGACGCCGCCGGCCATCTCGACGGTGGAGAACGTTCCGGTCTCGGGGTCGTACTGGCGCACCTCGAAGACCGTGTCGCCCGCGATCGTCTCGCGCTGCATGCTGTCGTGCTGGTAGTCGTAGCGCTCGATCACCACTTCTCCGCTGTACGGATCGAAGAGCGTCGTAATCTGCACGTCGCCGTTGTCCGAAGTCGCTTCCTGAACGTCCACCGTGCCCGGCTCCATGAGCGCCAGCACCTGCGATTGGCTCATCTGCAGGTTCGCCGCGACCTGCGCGACGGTGAGGCCATCCTCGAAGATGCTCTTGCGGATGTCCTCGACCTGGGTCTCCTGCTCGCTCTTTTCGCCGGCGAGGGTGACCCTCTCGCCTTCTGGCGAGACGTAGACCACCTGCTGCTTGCCGTCGCCCGTCGTGCTGGTCTCGAGGATGGAACCGTCTTCATTGAAGACCCGGACGGTCGTCGGCGAGGTCGCGACCACCAGCTTGTCGCCCGGATGGATCAGGTTCGGATTCTCGAGGTTCGGGTTGAGCGCCAGGAACTCGGCCTCGGTCATGCCCTGCGCCCGGGCAAGTTCGCCGACCGTGTCGCCGGGCTTCACGTCGTAGGTCACCGGCCCAGCGCCCATCTCGGTCGTGGTTTCGACGCGCCGCCCCTGTTCGTCGAAGTCGATGCGGGTCTCGGTGCCCTCCTCGTAGTCGGTGATGACCGACACGTCCTCGCCGGTCTGCGGGTCGGCCACCGTGTGATGGATGCGGCCGTCGCTGTCCTGCATGGCATCGATGGTCCGGGTGCCGCCGGGCGCGGCCGGGTCGTCGTAGCTTCCGCGCACGGTGAGCGAATCGTGCTGGTAGTCGCGGTAGTAGCTCAGCTCCACATCGCCCTGCTTCAGGGTGGTGGTCTGTACGTCGCCGTTGCCGGAGTTCGCCGCGGTGGTCGTGATCTCGACGCCGGCCTCGCGGGCCTCGGAGATGATCTGGTCGGTACTGACATTGCGCTGCCTCGCGATCTCTTCCACGCTCTTCCCCTGCGCGATGGCCGCGACTGTGTCCGACACCTGTTCCGTGCCGGGCGGCGCATAGAGGCCCTCCACGGGATTCTCGGAGCCGGTTTGCGCACCCGGCAGCGGGAACGGCGACACCTGCAGCAGCGGCTGGAGCGGGTATTGCGGCGCGGGCTCGTCGTCGCCGTAGGAGGCCTGGGCGAGCAGGTTGTTGTTGCCATAGCTCAGCAGTGTCGGGCTGGTGACGCCGTCGGTGCCGGAGCTGGTCGTGAAGGTCGCGGCAGTCGTCGTCGTGAACAGGAGCGGCTGCTGCGCCGTGGTCTGCTGACCCGTCTGCTGCGTGTCGTCGTACTCGCCGCGCGCGGCGTCCGCCTCGGTGCGCAGGCGCGTGGCCTCGTTCCTGGCTGCATTGATCTCGTCCCAGTCCGTCTTGCCGTAGGCCTGGGCCGGCAGCCCGGGCGGCGGTTCCAGCGATGCGGCGTGGTTCTCGGCCTGCTGGGCCTCCTGCTCCGTCCGGGCGTAGGTGTCCGCGGCCGTGGACGTGGTCTGGGCCCGGCCATAGGCAGCCTCGGCGCTCCTCAGTTCCTGGTCGGTCTGCGCCGATGTGCGACCGTCGGGGCTTTGCTGTTGCTCCCCCTTCTGCGCGACCCGCGCCTCGGCGAGCTCGACGCCCCGGTCCTCGAGTGCGAGCTTCGCCGTTTCCTTCTTCGCATTGGCCTCAGCGAGGTCGTAGCCCTGCTGCATCGAATGGGCGGCCGTGTTGTTGGCCTCCGACGGTTTGTTGCGCGCCTGCTCCTGCGCATCCTCGAGCTGCTGCCGCGCCTGCGTCAGCCTAGCCTGCGCTTCGGCCTCGCGCCGGCGCGCCACGCGGGCCGCCTCCTGGGCGCGCCGCAGCGCCTCCAGCAGGGCTTCGAGCTCCCGCTGCAGCTGCGCTGCGCGCGCCGCCGCGGCATCGGCCGCCGAACTGCTGCCCGTGTTATTGCTGTTCGCGGGCTGCTGCGTCTGCTGTTGCTGCGCGGTCTGGTTCGCGGCCGCCTGCTGCGCCGTGCGGGATACGGCGCCGCCGTCCAGAAGCATCATGAGGGCCATCGTTCGCTTTCCTTATCAGGTCGATTCTGTTTTCGCTGGCGTCATGCGCCCGCGTCCCCGCCCTGCGCCCAGCGCAGCAACTTCGCCACCGGTGCATAGAGCGAGCGCGGGATCGGCTGGTCTACCGGCACTTCGTCATAGAGGCGATCGGCCAGCGAGGGCTCGAACTCCGTCGGCACCAGGCCCTCGCCGGCGAAGCGGCGGATCTGCGCCGCGACCTCGCCTTCGCCGCGTGCGATGACGCGCGGGAGGTCGTGTTCGCCGAGGTACTGCAGCGCGATTGCCGTGCGGGCCGAATGGATGACCGCCGAGGCGCCGCGCACGCGGTCGGCGAGGCTCGCGTACACGGCCTCGAAGTGCGCCGTGCGCCGCCGCGACTGGTTGATCGGGTCGCCTTCGACCTCCTTGTATTCCTGCCGCAGGTCGTCGATCGACATGCGCTGCTGCTTCATGAATTCGTAGTGCTCGTGCGCATAGTCGACCAGTGCCATCAGCGCATAGATCACCATCGCCCAGACGAAAGCGATCAGCACCATGTGCGCCGACACGCTCATGATGGCCGGCGGGCGGATGTAGCCGAGGTTGAGCGCGGTGTCGAGGAAGCTGCGCACCACCACGTACATCAGCGCGGCCAGCAGCATCGTCTTGACGACCATCTTGACGAGGTTGACGAGGTTGCGCGTGGAGAAGATGCGCTTCGCGCCCTCAGCCGGATTCATGCGGTTGGCGTCGGGCTTGATGCGCTCCCAGGCCGCCACGCCGCCGACCTGGAACAGCGAGCCGACGATGCCGGCGAAGGCGGCGATGGCTGTGATTGGCAGCGTGCCCCACAAAAGCGCCTCGCCGGTGTGCAGCAGCAGCTCGCCGAAGCGCTGGTCGGGATTGGCGAGCAGCGTGGCGCTGGTCGCGTGCAGCCACAGTTCGCGCAGCAGGCTGTAGAGTGCCTCGCCGCCCATCCACATCGCGACGATCACCACCGCGAACACCAGCGTCGACGCGACGTCGGCGCTGAACACGACCTCGCCGCGCTTGCGCGCGTCGCGCAGGCGCTTCGGGGTCGGGTCCTGGTTCTTTTCTGCCATGGCCTGCTAGAGCGTGGCGCGCAGAAAATCGAGCACGCTGTTCTCCGGTCGCAGGAATTCCTGCAGCGACTCGTACACGAAAAAGACGAAGAGCAGCATCATGAAATGGGCCAGGATGCTCTTGAGCGGCTGCGAGATGACGAACACGTTGAGCTGCGGCGCCACCCGCCCCACGAGGCCCATGCCCAGCTCGACCAGCAGCAGCACGAAGATCACCGGCGACGCCAGCTTCACGATCCACAGGAAGAGCGTGTCGCCCTGGCGGATCGCGAACTGTTCCAGCACCGCGCCCACACTCGGGAAGAAGGACCCGACCGGCCACAGCCGGTAGGAATCGACGATCACGCCCAGCATCGCGAGCAGCCCGCCGGCCGAGACGAAGAGCGTGATCACCATCCAGCTGAGGAACTCGCCCGTGGGGCCGTTCTCATGGCCCGCCACCGGGTCGAAAAAAGAGGCGTTGGCCGAGCCGGTCTGGAAGTCGATCAGGTCGCCCACGCTCTGGATCGCCCAGATGAAGATGCCAAAGCCCAGCCCGAGCATCAGCCCGATGAGCGCTTCCTTGCCGGTGATGAGGATCCACATGCCGATCGACGCCGACGGCATCTCGCCGGCCGCGGGCGACATGAAGATCGCCAGCATCAGCAGCAGGCCATTACGCACGATGCCGGTGAGCATGCCGCCCGAGAGAAAGGGCACGACCGCAAAGATCGCGAACAGCCGCGGCAGCGTGAGAACCACGGACGAGAAGAAGCTCTCGATGGCGGCGAGTTCGAGGCTGCTTTCCATGCCGTTCTTCCCTAGATCGCGCGGCGCGCAAGCCAGGCCTGCGTGGTGGCCTCCTCGGACGCGTCTTCCTGCCGAAGTTCCTGCATGCGTGCGTGCTCGGCGCGCTCGCGCTGCTGCATGCGCTGCGCCTTCTCGACCTCGCCGCTCGCGGCGCGCAGCGCCTGGCGGCTTCGGGCGAGCAGCTCTTCGCGCTGCGCATGCGCCGCGCCCGCCTGCACCGCCGCGAAGCCGGCCTTGTCGATCTGCGCGTCCAGGGCACCGCTCCACGCACCCGCCACGCGCAGCTGCGCCACGTTGCACTGGCCGCTCGCGAACGCACCCTGCAACTCCTGCCAATGGCTGGCCTTGCTCTCCAGCTCCTGCCGATGCCGCTCCTCGGCCTGCTGCAGTTCGGCGAGGCTGCGCGCCGCGGCCTCGCGGTCGCGCGCGACCACGCCCATCGCGGCGGTCTTCTGGCGCTCGCGCACGCCGATCAGCATCTTCCAGTCGATGCTCATCGGCGGCCTCCGGCGCCGAAGCGCGCGAGTGCAGCCACGGTGTGCTCGAAGGCGACCTGGCTCTCGGGCGACTGCGACAGGAAGTCGATCATCGCGGGACGCGCCTGGATCGCCTGGTCGGCCAGCGCGTCCGCACCCTGCTTGTACTCGCCGATCTGGATCAGGAGCTCCATTTCCTGGTACTTCGCGAGCAGGCCGCGCACGTGCGCGGCCGCATCGCGGTGCGCGCGCGAGGCGACCAGCGGCATCACGCGGCTGATGCTGGCCAGCACGTCGATGGCCGGGTAGCGGTTGGCGGCCGCGAGCTTGCGCGACAGCACGATGTGGCCGTCGAGGATGGAGCGCACCTCCTCGGCGATCGGATCGTTCTCCTCGTCGCCTTCGGTCAGCACCGAGTACACCGCCGTGATCGAGCCGGTCCTGCCCTGCCCTGCGCGCTCCAGCAGCTGCGGCAGCATCGAGAAGATCGACGGCGGGTAGCTGCGCCGCGTGGGCGGCTCGCCGCTCGCGAGGCCGATCTCGCGCTGCGCGCGCGCGAAGCGCGTGAGCGAATCCACGAGCAGCAGCACCTTCTGTCCCTGGTCGCGGAAGTGCTCGGCGATGGTGGTGGCGACGTAGGCCGACTTGATGCGCTCCATGGGGGGCCGGTCGGAGGTGGAGACAACCATCACCGTCTTCGCGAGGCCTTCGGGCCCGAGGTTGTGCTCGATGAATTCCTTCACTTCGCGGCCGCGCTCCCCGATCAGCGCGATCACGTTGACCTCGGCCGTCGAGCCACGCGCGAGCATGCCCAGGAGCGTGCTCTTGCCCACGCCCGGCGGCGAGAAGACGCCGACGCGCTGGCCTTCGCCGAGCGTGAGCAGGCCGTCGACGGCGCGGATGCCGGTGGCCAGCGGCGCCGCGATCATGCGGCGCGCCAGCGGACTCACCGGCTCGCGATGCACCGGCTGCTGCGCCACGGCGCCGAGCGGGCCGTGCTCGTCGATCGGCTGGCCCAGCGCATCGAGCACGCGCCCGAGCAGCGGCGCCCCGACCGGGCAGGCATGGCCGCGGCCGGTCGGCAGCACCTCGGTCAGCGCCGAGATGCCGGTGATGGGCCCCAGCGGCGTGAGGATGGCCGTGTTGTTGCGGAATCCAACGACTTCGGCAAGCAGCGGCGGCTCGCCGGGCGTGACCAGCTCGCACAGCTCGCCTACATGGGCCTGGATGCCGGTGGCGTCGATCAGCATGCCCACGGCCTTGCTCACGCGCCCGCGCATGGCCACCGGCGTGACGCGGCCGAAGGCCTGCTCCAGATCGGCCACGATGCCGAGGGCGGCATCGGACATCGCGTTGCCGGCGAAGTCGCTCGATGTCTGCATCAGCGCCGCCCTCCCGCGGGCGAGGCCAGGCCGCCGCGCTCCACCGCGCGGCGGAAGGCCTCGAGTTGCGCATCGACGCCGATTTCCAGCACGCCGGTCGAAGTCTGCACCACGCAGGCACCGGCGGGCAGCGACGCATCGGGCGTGAGATTCACGGTCATGCTCCAGTTGGCTTGCGCGCGCAGCCGATGCAGCACGTCGCGCATGGTCGCTTCCTGCGCCGGCGCCACGCGCACGGCGATGAAGGGCTCGGTGCGCAGCAGCGCCTCGACGCGCACCAGCGCGCTGCGAAAGAGCATGGCGGGATCGACGTCGGAGATGAACTGGCCCACCGCCTTCACCACCAGCTGCGCCATCGACACGCGCAGTGCCTGCAGCTGCCGCTCGGCGGCCATGCTCTCGGAGACGAGCTGCTTCGCATACTCGGCCTTCGCACGCTGCAGCCCTTCGTCGTAGCCCTTGTGCCGGCTGGCCTCGGCCTGCTGCTCCGCCTGCGCGACGATGCGGCGCGCTTCCTGGCGCGCGCTCTCGACCACGGCCGATGCATCGAGCAGGGCCGCGTACTCGTTCTCCTTGAGCACCTTGCGCTCGCTCAGGAGCTGCAGGTTCTCGGTGGTGATCAGAAAAGCCAGTCCCATTGGGGCAATCTTTCGGGAACGATGCAAGAGAGCATCAACTCGTGGACCTGGCGCGCCTGCGGCGGCTCGAACTGCGGCAGGCTCAGCGCGCAGACGCGGCGCGGCAACTTGTACTGCAGGCGGCGCAGCAGCGAGTCGCCCTCCGGCGCGACCATGCCCAGCAGCAGCCGGTAGCCGCGTTCGACCACCACGCGGCCGGCGGCCAGCGGGCTCTGCTCGAGCGCGGAGTAGTTCATGCGCAGCTCGGTCAGTTGCGGGACGCGATCGAGCACGAAGTCGACCGCGTCCTCGTCGAAGCGGCAGGCCTGGCGCCGGATCTGGTAGCCGACGCCGCCGCGAATCTTGAAGAGCGGCAGGTGCACGCTGAAGCCCAGGTAGGCTGCCAGCCTGCGCAGCGCTCCCCCATCCAGCAGCGCCAGGCGCTTGACGCGCGAATCGAAGTTGAAGTCGGCGGCCGTCGCGAAGGCGCCCGGGCCTCGCTGCAACAGGCCGGCCAGCACCGCCCGCCCGCCCTCACCCAGCCGCGCCGGCAAGCGGTGCGGCGCCGGCCAGTTCACGGGCAGCCAGCTCGGGTGCAGGTCGAGCTCGGGATGCAGGTTGAAGCGCGTCACCAGGCGCACCAGGTCCATCGGGCTGCCTGGGGGAGAGCTTTTCATCGCCGGAATACCTGGCTGCGGGTCCAGCTGCGCCAGTCCAGGCCCTGTCGCCGCAACAGGCCGGGCAGCGCCATGAGGCAGAGCACCGCCCCTGCGAGCAGGCCCAGCAGCACCATCGCGGTCTGAGTGGAGAACAGGCCCAGCACCGCCGGCCGCGCCGGTGCGCCGTCCGCGGCCGGCGCCACGGAGAGCTTGCGCGCCTCGAAGAGCGACAGCGACACCTGGTCGTGCGTGAGGCCCTCGATGCCATGCGCCACCATGTCCTTGACGGCGGGCGCGAGCAGCCGCAGGTCGACGTCGGGCCGGTGCTTGATGAAGACGGCGGCCGACGAAGGCCGGATCTTCTCGGAGAGCGGATCGTTGGCCGGGATCACCACGTGCACGCGCGCGGCCACTACGCCGTCGACGTTGCGCAGCGTCTGCGAGAGCTCCTGCGACACCGCGTAGATGTAGCGCATGCGCTCCTCGGACGGCGTCGAGACCAGGCCCTGCTTGCGGAACACCTCGCCCATGCTGGAGTAGCGCTCGCCCGGCAGGCCCTGGTTGCGCAGCACGTCGAGCGCCCGGCTGAGGCGGCCTTCTTCCACGTCGACCTGCCAGTTGCTGCCTTCGAGCCGGGCCTTGGACGAATCGATGCCCTCGTTCGCCAGCGCGGCGACGATCTCGTTGGCCTCCTGCTCGTTGAGGTTGGAATAGAGCGCGACCTTGCAGCCGGTCAGCGCGAAGACTAGGGCGAGCGCCGCAAGCCAGCGGAAGTGTTTCATTGCTGGTTCTTCAGAAGCGTGCCGAACAGGCTCGTGGCGGCGCTCGCCAGGCCGGTGGAGACGTGCATCTTGGCGAACATCATGTGCGCCTCCATCGAGTGGTCGGTCATCACGAACATGGTCTTGATGGGGTCCGAGAGATCGACGGACTCGAGCATGCTGCGGCGCAGGTCCTCGTAGGAGCGCACGTTGCCCGAGAACTGCGCGGCCAGCGACTTGGCGGCGTCGCCGATCGCGCTGGGCCCGGCCACGGTGGCCGGCGGCGCCTGCACGCCGTTCATCATGTTGGCGAACATGCGCGTGTCGCCCGGATCGAAGCGCGACGGCCCCGCCGTCTGTTGTGCGGCCGCGGGGCCTGCAAGCTCAGCCGGCGGCGCTGCGACGGCGGCCGAGGCGATGGGATCGGTCATGTTCAACTCCTGGAAAAAGGCCCGCACGAGGCCGGCGCCGGCGTCGCGCGGGCACGGCCATCAGGACGACTTCGCCGACTGGCGGATGTCGTTGCCGGTGGTCTTCGCCACTTCGCCGCCGGCAGCGCTCGCGCCGTTCACCGTGTGCGCGGTGGAGGCCGCGCCCTGAATGGCGGTGGAGGCGGTCATGCTGGCGGTCATCAGGCGGGCGTTGTCGGCCGCGGCCTGCTGCATCTGCTGGATCGAGGTGTCAACTGCGCTCATGCGATTACTCCTGGTTGGGTTGCTGTTTCACTGGGGTTTGAAAGACGCTTCGTCCTCGGGACGAAGCCATTCCATGCAGCGGCGCGAACGCAGCCGCTGCACGAAATCGGGTCGGCGCGGGTGCCATCTCGTCACCTCGCCGGCTTGTTGTTGGGAACGCCGCCGCTCAGTACCAGCCCGTCGGCGTCGATGCGCTTGAGCTCGGCGCCGGAACGCAGCACCGAGCCCTCGTAGTAGCGGTTGCCGTTGGACAGCTGGATATGGCGCAGGCCGTTGCCGTCTTCGGTGATGCTCACCATGCGGGCCGGCAGCAGGCCCTGCCACCCATCCCAGTTCGCACGCATCTCGGCGTCCTTGTCGACCTGCTGCGCCTTCTCGCGGTACTGCACCTTGTCAGAGACCAGCACCGAGGGGTGCAGGTCTTCGCTGAGTCGCCGGATCTTCTGCCGCACCGACGAATCCTCGACCGTGCCGCTCAGCACCAGCCGGCCCTGGCCGGTGTAGCTGACCGCCACGCCCGGGTCGCCGACATAGCGGCGCGCCTGCTCGACCATCTCGTCGGCCGAGTGCACGTTGACGGCCACCTGGCGGCCGAAGGGCTCCATCGCGCGCTGCAGCGTGTCGCGCCGTTGCTTCGATTCGACATAGCCCTTGACGTTGAAGAGCCCGCCCGGCGCGGCCACCACCTCGACTTCCGGAAACGGCACCAGCACACGCTCGACTTCGGCCAGGTTGACCTGGCCGGGCGTGCCGCCTGCTCCGCCGCGCTGGCCGCCGGCCCACACTACTGCCATTGCGATCGCGGCGAACAGCACCACGATGCCGCCCACCCAGTAGCCGACGAGCCGTTCGCGCTGCGCAGGCGCCCGCCCGGCCGCGTGCATGCCGGCATGCACGTCGCTCGGCGGCGCGAACATGCGGTCCTCGCGCGCCGCGGCGGGATAGCTGCGGTCGAGCTGGAAATCGATCTGGCCCACGCTCACGATGTCGCCGGCCACCACGCTGCGGCGCGGCTGGTGCATCTCCTCTCCGTTGAGCCGCGTGGTCGCCGTGCCCAGCCGCTGCATCGACACCACCAGTTCGCCGACGGTAAACACCAGGTGGCGCGGCAGCACGTCGCTGCCGGGCAGCATCACCTCGCACTCTCCGCCCGAGCCCAACACATTGATGCCGGGCTTCAGGGCGATGGTGCGGCCCTTGACCGCGCCGCTGAGGAAACGCACGCACCAGCCCGCGGCCGGCGCAGCCGCCTCGGAGGCCTCGTGGCCGAGCTCTGCGCCGTGGTCGCTACCGGCTCCGTTCACGTCCTCAGCCCCCCGCCGCCGGCGTCGGCGGCAACGGCAGCAAGGGCGCCGCGGCGGTGGCGCCGGGCGTCACCAGCCGCGGCGTCAGCAGGTAGAAGCGCTCCATGTTGATCTGCTTCTTGTCGGAGTACTTGAAGAGGCTGCCGACACCCGGAATGTCCTTCAGCACGGGAACACCGGTCGTCGCATTGCTGCGCTCCTCCGACGAATAGCCTGCGATCAGCAGGCTCGCGCCCTCGTCCACCAGAGCCTGCGTGTTGACCGTGCGGCGGCGCACGATCGGGATGCGGTCCACGGCCTGCGCGCTGAGGTCGCCGTCGACGATGTCGATGGACATCATCACGCCGCGCCCCGCCTTCTCGTCGATGATGAGCGGCGTCACGCGCACCGCAGTGCCGGCTGTGATACTGAAGAGGCCCGCGTCCTGGAAGCCGTCGACGCGCACGTAGAACTCGCTCAGGTTCTCCAGCACGGCCTCGGTGTTGTCCAGCGTCATGACCTTGGGCCTCGCCACGAAGTTGGCGTCGCCGTTGGTCGCGAGCGCGGTCACGCGCGCGAGCAGGTAGTTGCGCGCGCTGTTGCCGATGGCCGCAGTGAACATCGCGCCGAGCGGCGTGACCGGCTGGCCGTTCGCATTCACGCCGCCGATCTGGCCGGCCTCGCTGGTCGAGCCGTCCCAGGTGAGCGGACCGCGATCGCCGCGGCCGGTCTGGAAGTCGCCATGGCGGCCGTGCAGGCGCCAGTCGATGCCCAGGCTGCTGAGCGTGTCGGAGCTGATATCCATGATCGTCACTTCGATCTCGATCAGCCGCGGGCGCACGTCCATCGATTCGATCAGCTTCGCGTACTGGTTCATGCGGTCGGGCGTGTCGCGCACGAGCACCGCGTTCATGCGCGTGTCGGCCTGGAACTGCGGCAGTTCGCTGCCCATGCCTCCCGGCATGCCGCCGAGCGAGGATGCGCCGTCGCCGTTGATCGGCGAGAGGCCCGAGATCTCGACCTTCGGCGCGTTGATCGACTCGCCGCTGCGCAGCTTGATCTGCCGGTTGGGGCCGACCGAAAGCGTCGCGCTGGTGCCGCGCGCGCCCGAGCCGCCGCTCGACAGGTTGCCGCTCGCGCGGCCGTAGAGGCTGCGCAGCACGTTGGCCACACCCGGAATCACGGTCTCCTTGCCCGAACGGTTGATCTTGAAGTCCGAGGCCCACGCGTACTTCAGCGGAAAGAGCCGGATCTCCGCGCCGTCGGCCATCGCGCTGCGCTGGTCGGCCAGCTTCACGGCCTGGCGCACCATCTCGACGTAGCGGCGCGGGCCGGTCACGTAGACGCTCGCATCCTTGGCGCTGATCGACAGCGGGTAGCGCTCGTCGGAGATGCGCAGGCGCACCAGCGTCTCGGCGATGCGCTCTGCGTTGTCGGCGGCGATCGGGAGCACCTCGCTCTTGGCGTCGCTCGCGAGGTCGATGAAGAGGAAGGCGCCATCGAAGTACCAGGTGAGCCCGTTGACAGAGCAGACGCTGTTGAGGATGTTCTGCGCCGGCCCCGAGAACTTTCCGCTGATGACGCCCGTCACCTTGGGATCGATCACCGCGGTGATGCCCTGCGAGGCCACGAGCTCCCGCAGAAAGTCGGGCAGCGGCTTCTCGTTGGCGACGATCTGGAACGGGCGGTTGTTCCAGCGCAGCTCCGCCGCCATCGCCCGCTGCGCGCCGGCGAGGAAGAGCGCCGCCAAGGCCAGCAGCATCAGCGCGTGAAGCGTTCGGCTCATTGCAGCGCCGTGAGCGTATGGAACGCCCGCTCCGCGAAGCGCATCATGTCGCCGCCCAGCCAGCCTGCGGTGACGATGATCGCGACCATCACGGCGATCAGCCGGATCGATTGGCCGATGCTCTGGTCCTGCACCTGCGTGACGGCCTGCAGCACGGCGACGACGAGGCCGGTGACGGTCGAAACCACCACCACCGGCAGCGAGATCCAGAGCACGAGCATCAAGGCCTCGCGGGTGATGTCGAGGATGTTCTGCGGGGTCATGGAGCGATTCGGCGGAAGAGACGGGATTCATCGGTCAATGGGCTTGCGGATTGGTGACCCAGCCCACCGGCTGCAGGGCCACGTCTTCGTCGACTTCCTGGTAGGAAAGCACCGGAAGCGTCGGCGCCACCGGTTCGATCAACGTCTTGACGTAGCGGCGCACGTCCGACGAGGCAATAGCCACCACGCGGTTGGCCGTGGAGCCGAGGATGCGGCGCACCTGCTCCCGGATGTCCTGCGTGACCGCGGGGCTCAGGAGCAGCAGGTTGCCGCGCGGCGATCTCTCGACCGCGTTCTGCACGCGCTCCAGCAGGCTGGACTCGAAGAGGATCGCCTCCAGCTGCCGGTTCGCGCCGACGTAGCGGCTGGTGATGTAGCGCCCGAGGTCGATGCGCACCAGTTCCGTGAGTGCGATCGAGTCCTGCTCCTTGGCGGCCCAGATCGCGAGGCTCTCGAAGATCGCGTGCAGGTTGCGGATCGGGATGCCTTCCTGCAGCAGCCGGCGCAGCACTTCCGCGATGCGCTGCGCCGAGGCCACGCGCGAGACTTCGGCCGCGAGCTCGGGCGCATCGCGCTGCACCGAGTGCAGCAGGCGCTGCACCTCCTGCAGGCCGATCAGCTCGCGCACGTTGCGGCGCACCGCGTGGTCGAGGTGGAGGCCGACGACCTCTTCGTTGTTCCAGGTCTTCAAGTCCGCGTCGGCACGGGGCACCCACAGCACGCGGCCGAAGGGTCCGAAGGGCTCGGCAATTTCCGCATCGGCCGGCGCAGCCGCGGTCTCCGACGGATCGAGCATCAGCCAGCCGGGCTTGAGCGTGCCACGCGCCACCGCGACGTCGTGCACCAGTACCTGGTAGTCGTAGGGCGCGGGCAGGTCCCAATAGCCGAGCTGCAGGCGCGGAAAGATCGGGCCGAGATCGCTCTCGACGGCGGTCTTCACCGTCGACAGGTGGCTGTCGAGCACATGGCGGTCCACCAGCCCGCGCAGGCCGCTGGACAGGCGCACCGCGAGCGGCGCGGCGATCGCGTGGTCGCTCTCGCTTTCCTCGGAGGCCACGCCTTCGCGGTGCGAGATCCAGTCCGGCGTGTTGCGCTGCCTGCGCAGCATGCGCATCGTGAAGCCCAGGCCCAGCAGGATCGCCGCCAGCAGGCCGAACACCCATTTCGGGAAACCCGGCACGACCAGGAAACTCGCCACCGCCAGGCCCGCGATGATGAGCGCGCGCGGATGGGCCATCAACTGGTCGCCGATCTGGTTGGCCAGCTGCCCATCGCGGCGGTCGCCCGTGCCGACGCGCGTGATGACGATGCCGGCCGCGATCGAGACCAGCAGCGACGGGATCTGGGAGACCATGCCGTCGCCCACCGTGAGGATGGCGTAGCGCTGCAGCGCATCGCTGAGGCTCATGTCGTGCATCAGCGTGCCGATCGCGATGCCGGCCAGGATGTTGACCAGCGCGATGACGATGCTCGCGATGGCGTCCCCCTTCACGAACTTCATCGCGCCGTCCATTGCGCCGTGCAGCTGCGACTCCTGCTCCAGCAGCTGGCGGCGCTTCTGCGCCTGCACGGAAGACAGCACGCCGGCGCGCACGTCGGCGTCGATGCTCATCTGCTTGCCCGGCATCGCATCGAGGGCGAAGCGCGCCGCGACCTCGGCCACGCGCTCCGAGCCCTTCGCGATCACGATGAACTGCACAATCGCGATGATGAGAAACACGACACCGCCGACCACCACGTTGTTGCCCACGATCAGCTTGCCGAAGGTGTCGATGATGTGGCCCGCGTTCGCCTGCAGCAGGATCAGCTTGGTCGACGCGATGTTGAGCGCGAGCCGGAACAGCGTGGTAAAGAGCAGCAGCGACGGAAAGGTCGAGAGCGACAGCGCCGAGGGCACGTACATCGCCACGATCAGTAGCACCAGGCTGATCGCCAGATTGCTCGCGATGAGAAAGTCCAGGAGCGGCGTCGGCAACGGCAGCACGAAAAGCGCCACCACCACCACCAGCAGGCCGGCCAGCAACAGGTCGTTGTAGCGGCCTGCATTCACGAGGCGATCGCGCATGCTGCCGCGGGGCGTTTGAAGGGGTCGCGCGGGGCTCGCCATGCGTGCTGGGCCTCGTGGGGTTTCTTGGGAGTTATGAATCGAAAGGTTTCGAAAACTGAACCGAACGTGAATTTGTTCACGTCGCGACGCACTCTAAGCGGCGCGATCCGGTCACGACAACCACGAGTTCTCGTAGGCACGAGGGCGCTGTCGCGCGCAGGGCACTACGCATTTGCGTACTACCTGCAATACCTTCATTTCGCTAAGCTGCGCCTCCCGATGCGGGCTGCATACGCGTGGCGCCGAGGAATGTGGACAGTGACTGGACGTAGCGATTTGTTCAACGAAAGCGTGAATGCCGACGCGGGCTGAGGACGCGGTGACGGAGCTCGGCGACGCGCCTGCGCTGCCTCGCGCAACGGTTGCCTGCGTGCGCGCGCTCAATCGGCTCTACGACGACGCGCGGCCGCGGGAACTGGTGTTGCGCAACGTCGGCTATCACCTTCAGTGGATCCACGACCCTGTCCTCGGCCACGGCGCGCGTGAGAGCTATCGATTCAGGATGGGAACGCAGGTCGGCCACCTCGCGCTGGACGCGCCCAGCATGCAGGCGCTGCTCGGCGAGCGCCGCAGCGACCTGCTGCCGCGCGATCTGCGCTACATCCTGCTGGCCGACGCGCTGCATCCGATCGTCGACGCGCTCGAGAAAGCGCTGCGACTGCATTTCGAATGGCAGCCGCCCGAGGCCGAAGCCCGGGACACGGTGCCGGGCGATCCCGAACGCGCGGCCTTCTTCGTCGCCACGGCCGCCGACGACGGCGCGACGCTGCGCGGCTTCGTGCAGTTCGAGGACGACGCCACTTTCGATGCGCTCGTGCCCGCCGACACCCTGCCGCGCGTCGCGCGAGCGACGCATTCCTTCGACACGCTGCGCCTGCCGCTGGGCTTCAGGATCGGCAGCACGCCGATCCAGCTGCGCGAGATCACGAGCATCCGGCCCGGCGACATCATCGGCATCGAGCAATGGAGTTCTTCTGGCGCGGCGATCGTCGTCAACGCCGAACTCGGCGGTCCCTCGGGCTTCCATCTCTTCGCCTTCGCCGAAGGTTCCCGCATCACCGTTCAGCAATCCATCGACAGCGCCATGAAGCAAGACCCCGCAGCCCAACCCCAGGACGCCGACGCCAGCGCCAACCTGCCGATCGATCGACTCGATGCGCTGGAGGTGACGCTGCGCTTCGAAGTCGGCGACCTGTCGCTCACGCTCGGCGAACTGAAGAGCATCCGCGCCGGCCACGTGTTCGACCTCGGGCAGCCGCTCAACCGCAGCCCGGTGCGCATCCTCGCGCACGGCAACGTGCTGGGCAAGGGCTACCTGGTCGCGGTGGGCGACCGCCTCGGCGTGCGCGTGTCGGAGTTCGCGCCCGGCGAAGTCTGAAGAGCGCTCACCACAGGCGATCCCGATGCAAGGCGGACTCCCCGAACCTCTGACGCTGGTCGCGCTGATCGTCGCGTTCGGCGTCGCGCCCTTCGTGGCGCTGATGGTGACCAGCTACACCAAGCTGGTCATCGTATTCGGCCTCCTGCGCACCGCGCTGGGCCTGCAGCAGACGCCGCCCAACATGGTGCTCAACGGCATCGCGATCATCCTGTCGGTCTACATCATGGCGCCGGTGGGCATGGACGTCGGCGACGCGCTACGCAGCCGCAGCTTCGGCGCCAAGGGCGAAGGGCTGAACGACATTGTCGCGGTGCTCGATGCCGCCAAGGCGCCACTGAAGGAGTTTCTGCAGAAGCACACGCACGAGCGCGAACGCCAGTTCTTCCTTAAGTCGGCCTCCAACATCTGGCCCAAGGCGCGGGCCGAGCAACTGCAGGCCGACGACTTCATGGTGCTGGTGCCCAGCTTCACGCTCAGCGAGCTGACGCGGGCCTTCCAGATCGGCTTCATCATCTACCTGGTGTTCGTGGTGGTGGACCTGATCGTCGCCACCGTGCTGCTCGCGCTCGGCATGTCGATGATCGCGCCGACCACCATCTCCCTGCCCTTTAAGCTGCTGCTGTTCGTGATGCTGGACGGCTGGACGCGGCTGGTGCACGGGCTGGTGCTGTCCTACCGCTGAGGCCGCACATCCCGCCTAGGCATCGCCTAGGCAGGCACAACCGCCGTGGCCTCTATCTCGAACAGCATGCCGTCGAGCGCCAGCCGCGGCACCGGAATGAGCGTGCAGGCCGGCTTCGGGGCGGGACGATCGCGAGGTGCGAATAGCCGTTGGGGCCGGGTCGTAGAGTCCGGGCGGGTTGCTGAATGGCGGTCATGCGTTTTCCATCATGAGTTGAAGGTGTGAGGCCGAGAGCTTATCGACCAGCCGATCGACCGCGAGATCGGCCTCGCCGAGCGACTGCACCAGCCGCTCGCCGCCGAACTCGTCGTACTCGACGGCG
Source organism: Variovorax sp. LjRoot175 (assembly GCF_964253805.1). Lineage (NCBI taxonomy): Bacteria > Pseudomonadati > Pseudomonadota > Betaproteobacteria > Burkholderiales > Comamonadaceae > Variovorax > Variovorax sp. LjRoot175. Next base: position 2,945,853 of record NZ_CAXURY020000001.1, read on the forward strand.
ATCTCGTGCACCTCGCGGATGCCGATGTAGCCGAACACCGAACGCACGCTGGCCTCTGTGTGGTTGAGGTGCGCGATGCGCTGGCCTTCGCCGTAGCCGAAGTCGCCGCGCGAGCCCAGCAGCACCAGGCGCTTGCCTGCATCGGCCAGCAAGGGCCAGTAAGGCACCTCGCCGCGCGCACGGTCGAAGCCGAAGGTGCGGCCCACGCGCACGATGTTGTCGATGTAGGCCTTGAACTGCGCCGGGACGCCGAAGTTGTACATCGGCAGGCCGACCACGATCAGGTCGGCGGCGATGAGCTGGTCCACGAGACGGTCGCTCTCCGCAAGCACTTCGTGCATCCACGGCTCGCGCGCCGTGGCGGGCGTGAACGCAGCGTGGATCCAGGGACCCGTGACATGCGCGGGCGGCGCCTGGCCGACATCGAGGTAGTCGATGCGGTCCGCAGGCCGCGCCGCATGCCAGCGCGCCACGAAGCGCGCAGAGAGCCTGCGGGTGTGGGAACCATGGGGATCGATGCCGGAGCGGCCGAGCCGAGCGCTGGCATCGATGTGCAGAAGCGTGGTCATGAAAGGGTCTTTCCTGCGTGGCAATGAATGAATTGGCGTATCCAATTTAGGGTTGCGCCACCCTTTGCACAAACGAGGATTTCTTCCTGCATGGATGAGCTGAATTCACCTGTGAGGCGACCCCGCCGGCTGCCGCCGCTGTCCTCGCTGCGCGCCTTCGAGGCGGCTGCGGCGCACCTGAGCTTTCAGCGCGCGGCGGCCGAGCTCTCGGTTACGCCCACGGCCATCAGCCACCAGGTGCGCGGACTCGAGAGCACGCTGGGCCAGCCGCTGTTTCGCAGGCTGACGCGCCAACTGGCGCTCACGCCGGCCGGACTGCGCCTGTTCCATGCGCTGCGCGAAGCCTTCGACGTGCTGGAAGCCGGCGTGCATGCGCTGCGCGAGCGCTCGGCGAGCGACACGGTCACGCTCACGACCAACACCGCTTTCGCGGCCAAGTGGGTGCTGCCGCGTATGGCGGCCTTTCGCGCCGCCTGCCCCGGCATCGAGCTGCGCTTGCATGCGAGCGATCTGCTGGTCGATCTCACGCGCGGCGATGCCGACCTCGCGATCCGCTCCGGCAGCGGCGGCTGGCCGGGCCTGGTGACGGCCGAGCTGATGGCCGAGCGCTATGCGCCGGTATGCAGTCCGCTCCTGGGTTTGAAGCGCGTGCAGGATCTGCCGAAGCACCGGTTGATCCACAGCGACTGGCAGCCGCAGGCGCGCGCACCGGCCGTGTGGTCGCGCTGGTTCGAGGAGGCCGGTATCGCTGCGAGCAAATCGCGCACGACACGCGCTGCCTCAGGCCTCTCGTTCTCGGACGAAACGCACGCCCTGCTCGCCACGCTGGCGGGGCATGGCGTGGCCTTGCTGAGCCTCACGCTCTGCGCCGAGGAGTTGCGAAGCGGCGCGTTGCTGCAGCCCTTCGGGCCCGCACTCGCTACCGGCAGCTATTTCCTGACAGCCGCCGAAGGGCGCGAGCGTGAACCGGCGGTCCGCGCGGTGTGGCAGTGGATCGCCGGCCAGGCCGGACTCAGAGTTCGACCAGCGGGCTGAAGCCGCCCCAGAACATGCGCTTGCCGTCGAAGGGCATGGTCTTGGGATCCATCATGTCGGCCAGGCGCGGATCGCTCATCACCTTGGCGTTGACTTCGTCGCGGTGCTGGCGCGACTCGAACACGATGTACGAAAAGATCACGGTCTCGTCGTCCTTCAGTTTCACGGCCTGCGGAAAGGAGGTGACTTCACCGGACTTCACATCGTCGGCCACGCATTCGCGGTATTCGAGCGCGCCATGCTCGCGCCAGATCTTTCCCGCCTTGGTGGCCATCGCGCGATAGGCCTCGATATTTGCTTTGGGAACGGGAACGACGTATCCATCGACATAGGACATTCGAAATCTCCTTGGGGTTGGGATGAAACACAGAACCTGTTGGTTCAGTATAAGCCGGCCTCGACGCCAGTTTCAAGTCCCTGCAACTTTGTGCCGATGCCCTGGAAGAAGGTGTAGGAAAACATCCCGCGGTCTCCTCGGCATCCCGACATGTCCCCCGCGCCCGTGGACAAGCTTGTGGAAAACTGCACTGGGAACTTTTTAGATCGTTGTCCCACGGGGCCTGCGCCCGGATTGCCTCCAGAAGCAGCAGTGGAACACTTGACAGGCCGGAAGTGTCATCCGATCGCTCATACCCTGGCCGCCGCCGTTCAACCAAGGACAGACACATGCAGGAAAAACCCGTGAAGATTCCCGGCCCGGACCATCCGATCACCATTGCCGCGAACCCCGCGCGCGTGGTCGTGAAGGCCGCCGCCCGCGTGATCGCCGACACGCGCGAAGCCTTGACGCTGCGCGAAGCGAGCTACCCCGCCGTGCAGTACATCCCGCGCAAGGACGTGGACATGTCGCTGCTCGAGCGCACCGAGCACGCCACCTACTGCCCCTTCAAGGGCGACTGTGCCTACTACAGCATTCCCTCGGCCGGTGAGAAAGGGGCGAACGCCGTGTGGACCTACGAGCAGCCCTACGCGTCCGTCGAGCAGATCAAGGACCACCTCGCCTTCTATCCCGACCGCGTCGAAGCGATCGAGGAAACGCCGCAGGGTTGAAGGGGGAGTCTCAGCCCGCGCGCAGCTGTTCGCGCAGCTTGGCGCCGATCTCCGGCCGCTCCAGGAAGGGATCGGCCGGATTCGAGATCGACACGATGCTCTCCATGCGGCTCTTCACGTTGCCCAGCGCCTTCGGGTGGCTGAACACGTAGAACTGGTTGGCGCTGATGGCATCGAACACCATCTGCGCCACTTCGGCCGCCGTCACCTTGCCGCTGCTGACGGCCTTGTTGCTCATCGCCTGGCCGATCAGCTGGCTCTTGGTGAGTTCGCCGGCAGCGAGTGCATCGGGCCGGTTGCGCTCGCTGCTGGTGATGCCGGTCGGCACGAAGTAAGGGCACAGGAGACTGGCGCCGATCTGGTCGGTGATGAGCTTCAGGTCTTGGTAGAGCGTTTCGGTGAGGCTCACCACGGCCGCCTTGGCCGCGTTGTAGACACCCATGTTGGGTGGCGCCAGCAGGCCGGCCATGCTGGCGGTGTTGACGATGTGGCCGCGGTACGAAGGGTCCCTGGCGGCGGCTTGCAGCATCATCGGCGTGAACAGGCGCACGCCGTGGATCACGCCCCAGAGGTCGACGCCGAGCACCCATTCCCAGTCGGCCACGGTGTTCTCCCACACCAGGCCGCCGGCGCCCACGCCCGCGTTGTTGAAGACGAAGTGCGGCGCACCGAAGCGCTGCTGCACATCCTTGGCGAGCTGTTCCATCTGCTGCGCATCGGCGACGTCGACCTTGCGCGCCAGCACCTGCGCACCGGCGGCTTCCATCTCGGCCTGCACGCGGTCGAGTGCGTCCTGCTGCACGTCGACCAGCACGAGACTCATGCCGCGCGCCGCGCCGATGCGCGCGCACTCGAGGCCGAAGCCGGAACCGGCGCCGGTGAGAACTGCGGTGGTGCCCTTGAAATCCTGAATCATTGCCCGTGTCCTTTTCGTCTCTTGAGGGAGACGCTATTGAAATACGGAAACCTGCACGATGCAGTCGCGAAGGTGCCCGTTGCGAGCGTCAGCCTTCGACTTTTCTCAACGCATAACCGACGCGCGGGAAGTGCACGTGCACGGTCCCGGCACGCGCGTCGGTGCGGCGCAGCGTGTAGTGGGTGCGGGTGGCGGCGATGAGTTCGCCTTCGGTGGGCTCGGGCCCGAAGCTCTCGCCCGCGACCGTGACGCGGGTCCCGAGCGGAATGCCGTGCTCGTCCTGGAAGGTGCTGTCGGACAAGAGGGTGTGCGGCGTCGAAGCGGCCGCGACGGCAATGGCCTGCGCGGCATCGAAGGTCTCCATCGTGCCGTGGCCGATCGCGGCCATGCGGTCCATCCAGTCGCCCACGGCCGGCGTGAACTGCAGGATGCCGGCCATCGAGGGCGTGCGCTTGCGCGTGAACCACAGCGGGTGGTAGCAGGCAAAATCGGCGACCGTCGGATAGGCGCCGAGCAGGTAGTCGGTGTCGTCCAGCATGTCGGACATGCGCCGCAGGTAGGACTTGTAGGCCGCCGCGGCATCGCCCGGGCGGTGCCGCACCATGTTCACGCTCATGGCCTTGCGGTCCTCGCCGAAGGCCTTGGCCAGTTCGGGCGGCGCCTTGCCGAACAGGTCAGCCGCGCCCTTGCCGCTGAAGCTGTAGGCCATCGAGGCCCAGAAGAGCGAGGTCTCGCCCCATTGGGCAACGACGCGCTCCAGGCCCTTGCCCGGCTCGGGATAGATCGACGGCAGCGGCGAGATGTGCTCGAGCACGTCGCAGATAAGCGCGGTGTCGCAGTAGATGTCGGCGCCGATCTGCAGCACCGGCGTCTTGCGGTAGCCGCCCGTGAGTGCGATCAGGTCCGGCTTGGGCAGGATCTGCGGAATGATCACCGACTTCCAGGCTAGCTTCTTGTAGCCGAGGATCAGGCGCAGCTTTTCGGAAAAGGGCGAGGTCGCGTAGTGGTGGAGGATCAGGTCTGCCATGAGGGTCCTTTGGATGTCCGCGTCATTGGGGCCGTGCACGCGCGATGATGGAATCGAAATCGGTGCTGGCGCGGAGCGTGCCGAAGGCATGGCCCCAGTCGCCGCCCAGGCGCGATGCGCAGAAGGCGCCGACCACGGCCTGCGGCGCGGTCTGCACGAGCAGCGCGCCCTGCACCGCGATCGCCACGTCCTGCGCGAGCCGGCGCGCCTCGGCTTCGGTGGCCATGGCCTCGATGCGCGCCGGCAGCGCATCGGCCAGGCTGTCGAACGCCGCATCGACACCGCGCGCCGGCGCGAGTTCGTGCGCCAATGCCGCGACCGCATCGCCCTTGCGAAGCCCGCGCAGCAGGTCGAGCGCCATGATGTTGCCGGCGCCTTCCCAGATCGAGTTGAGCGGCATCTCGCGGTAGACGCGCGCCATCACGCCTTCGCCGCCCTCCTCCACGTAGCCGTTGCCGCCGAGGCATTCCATCGCCTCCTGCGCGAAGTGGCTGCCGCGCTTGCAGATCCAGAACTTGGCCACCGGTGTCAGCAGGCGCGCCATCAGGCGCTCGTGCTCGTCCTGCTGGCGATCGAAGGCGCGCGCGAGGCGGATGGCCAGTGCGGTCGCTGCTTCGCTTTCGAGCGCGAGGTCGGCCAGCACGTTCTTCATCAGCGGCTGTTCGATGAGCGGCTTGCCGAAGGCCTGGCGCTGCGCTGTGTGATGCAGGGCCAGGCTCAAGGCCTGGCGCATCAGGCCGCTGGTGCCGAGTGCGCAGTCGAGCCGCGTCATCGTGCCCATCTCGAGGATCTGCGGAATGCCGCGACCTTCTTCGCCGACCAGCCAGGCGCTCGCGCCATGGAACTCGACCTCGGAGCTGGCGTTGGCCTTGTTGCCGAGCTTGTCCTTCAGACGCTGGATGCGGATGCCGTTGCGCACGTCATCGCCCATCCAGTCGGGCAGCACGCGCGGCATGAAGAAGCACGACAGACCGGCTGGCGCCTGTGCGAGCACCAGGAAGGCATCGCACATCGGTGCCGAGAAGAACCACTTGTGGCCCGTGATCTCGTAGCGCTCGCCCCAATCATCACCGGCGACGCGAACCGCCCGCGTAGTGTTGGCGCGCACGTCCGAGCCACCCTGCTTCTCGGTCATGCCCATGCCCATGGTCACGCCGGGCTTGTCGAGCGCGGACCTGAGCACCGGGTCGTACCAGAGGCTCGCGAGCTTCGGCCCCCAGTCGGCATAGATGGCCGCGTTGCCGCGCAGCGCGGGCGTCACGGCGTAGCTCATCGAGATCGGGCACAGCACCGAGGGCTCGAGCTCGGTGAAGAGCATGAAGCCGGCGGCGCGCTGGACGTGCGGGGATGCGGATTCCCCTGTCCACGGTGTGCCGTGCAGGCCGGCACCCACCGCCGCCTTCATCAACGCGTGATAGCTCGGATGAAACTCCACCTCGTCGATGCGCCGGCCGAAGCGGTCGTGCGTGTGCAGCACCGGCGGGTTCGTGTTCGCGAGCCGCGCATGGGTCTGCATCTCGACCGAGCCGATCACGCCGCCCAGATGCGCGAGCGGCGCGAGCTGCAGCTGCGATGCGTTGAACTTCAGCGCATCGCGCAGCGGCCGGTTGGATTCGAACAGGTTGTAGCCGGCCAGCGGGGCCGGCTGGTTGAAGACCTCGTGCGTCGTGTTCATCGCCGGCCTCCTTGCACTTTTCCTAGATCAGTTTCACCAGTTGCTTGCCGAAGTTCTTGCCCTTGAGCAAACCGAGGAAGGCCTCGGGCGCCGACTCGATGCCCTGCGCGATCGACTCGCGCGGCCTGAGCTTTCCGGTGGCGACCAGCTGGCCCAGTTCGGCCAGCGCCTCGGGCCAGACTTCCATGTGCTCGCTGACGATGAAGCCTTCGAGCTTCACCCGGTTGATGAGGAACAGCGCCGGATTGGCCAGCGGCAGCGGCTGCCCGTCGTAGCCGGCGATCATGCCGCACAGCGCGACGCGCGCGAAGGCATTGGCGCGCAGCAGCACCGCGTCGAAGATGTAGCCGCCGACGTTCTCGAAGTAGCCATCGATGCCCTTCGGGCAGGCCTCCTTCAGCGCTGTGCTCATGCTCTTGACGTCGGGATGCTGCCGGTAGTCGATGCAGGCGTCGAAGCCCAATTCGTCGGTCACGTACTTGCACTTGTCCGCACCGCCCGCGATGCCGACCACGCGGCAGCCGCGCGCCTTGGCCAGCGCGCCGAAGGCACTGCCGACCGCGCCGCTGGCGGCCGTGACGACCATCGTCTCGCCGGCCTTCGGGTTGATGATCTTCACCAGGCCGTACCAGGCCGTGACGCCGGGCATGCCGACCGCGCCGAGGTAGTACGAGAGCGGTACGTACGCGGTGTCGACCTTCCTCAAGGCGCCGGGCTGCGAGGCATCGACCACGCTGTATTCCTGCCAGCCGCCGAAGCCGACCACCTTGTCGCCGACGGCGTACTTGGGGTGCTTGCTCTCGACCACCTCGCCCGCCGTGCCGCCCTGCATCACCTGGCCCAGCGGCTGCGGCTGCGCGTAGCTCTTGGCGTCGTTCATGCGGCCGCGCATGTAGGGGTCGAGGCTCATGTAGTGGTGGCGCACCAGCACCTCGTTGTCTTTCAACGGCGGCGTCTCGGTGCTCACGAGCTTGAAATTGGAAGCGACGGCTTCGCCATCGGGGCGGTTGTCGAGCAGTTGTTGTCTGTTGATGGGCATGAAAGTCTCCTAATCTGTGGACGGCGGACGCATCGCGTTGGCGCTGCCGGGGCCGGTGGGAAGGCGCCGCTTCACGTACTTGAAGGTGCCGGTGGCATGGGCACAGACGCGCTCCTGCTCGTCGTAGATCTTCGCTTCGGTGAAGGCCAGCGTCGCGGTGCGGTGGATCAGCTTGCCGCGCGCATGCAGCGGGCCGACCGAGGGTTGCATGAAGCTGGTTTTCATCTCGATCGTGACCACGCCCATCTCCGGCGTCTGGCTGCGCGCGGCCGCGGCCATGGTGATGTCGAGCAGCGTCATGCAGGCGCCGCCGTGGGTCACGTCGAAGGTGTTGAGATGCTCGGGCTTCGCCGTGTAGCGGATCTCGGACTCGCCGCCCTCGAACTTCGTGAGCTCGAAGCCCAGATGCCGCGCAAACGGGATCTGGCTCGTGTAGGAGCGGACGTTGATGTCGTCCACCTCAAGCTCCGAGCACCACGCTCACGCCGCCGTCGATCGCCAGCCACTGGCCGGTGATGTGCTTGCCGGCATCGCTCGCGTACAGCAGCGTGATGCCCTTAAGGTCTTCGTCGTCGCCGAGGCGGCCCAGCGGCGCATGCGAGGCCATCTTCTCCTCGCCGATCGACTTGATCAGGCCCGCGGCCATCTTGGTCATGAAGAAGCCGGGGCAGATGGCGTTGACGTTGATGTTGTACTTGCCCCATTCGGCCGCCAGCGTGTGGGTGAAGCCGATCACGGCGCTCTTCGAGGTGTTGTAGGCCAGGGTCTGCATCTCGGGCGGGTTGCCGTTCAGGCCCGCGATGGAGGCGATGTTGATGATGCGGCCAGTCTTCTTCGGGATCATGTAGCCGCGCGCGATCTGCTGCGCGAGGATGAAGTAGCCGCGCACGTTGAGGTTCATGACCTTGTCCCAGGCCTCGACCGGATGGTCTTCGGCCGGCGCGCCCCAACTCGCGCCCGCGTTGTTGACCAGGATGTCGACCGCGCCCAGGCGCTCCAGCGTCTCGTCGGCCAGGCGGCGCGTGTCCTCTTCCTTCGAGCAATCGGCCGCGATCCAGCGGGCGTCGATGCCGGCCGCCTGCAACTCGGCCGCGGCCTGCTCCAGGTCGTCGGCCTTGCGCGAACTCAGCATGATCTTGGCGCCGGCTTCGCCGAGCGCATGGGCCATCTGCAGGCCGAGGCCGCGCGAGCCGCCGGTGACGAGCGCGGTCTTGCCGCTGAGGTCGAACAGTTTCTGGATGCTGCGTGCGGTCATGGGTGTCTCCGAGGGTTCAGGGGGTTTCGTAGTCGAGGACGCTGCGGGCTTCGCGCAGTGTGCCGAGCACCGCGGACACTTCGACGTGCTGCGGATGCTCCAGGTAGGCCTGCAGCGCGGCCTTGTCGTCGAAGGCCGAGCACAGCACAACGTCGCAGTTGGCTTCGAGTCCCGGCGCACGCACCGCGACCTCGAACTGGCGCATGCCCGGCACCAGGCCGCGGCAACTGTCGAGCTTCTCCTTGAACAGCGCGGCCTTGGCCGGGTCCTTGAGCTTCCACATCACGATGTGCTTGATCATGGCATTGCCCGCCCGGCCGCCCGAAGGGCAATGAGCGCCCCCTCGGGGGGCAGCGAACGAAGTGAGCTTGGGGGCATGTCAGTCCTTCAGGCGGGAGCGAACGTAGATGAGGACCACGCCGACAATGGCCACGGCCACGCCTGGGACGGCCATGACCCAGCCGAGGGTCTCGTCCGATCGGCCGGTCGCGATGCCGAGGATCAGCATGAAGAGGCCACCGTAGATCAGGATCCAGATCCATTTCTCGAGCGTGGCGTGGGGTTTGACGGCCATCAGAAAGCCTCCTCGGGCAGGGCTGCGCAGGTCGGGTCGCGCCGTTCGACCACATTGAGCCAGGCACCGATCTTCGGCAGTTCGTAGTTGAAGAAATAGTCGGTCGCGCCGATACGCCCGGCCGTGGCCGGCAGCGCCTTCGACGCGTCGCGTTCGAGCGCGTGCTGCGCCACGTCGAGCCAGATCCAGGCCAGCACCGTATGGCCGAAGGCTTGCATGTAGGGCACGGCATTGGCCAGCGCCTCCTGCGGATTGCCGGTGGCCCAGGCTGCCTTGGTCGCGTTGCCGATGCGCTGCAGCGCTTCGGCCAGCGCCTTGGCATGCGCAGCCAGCGAGGGCACGCGGGCCGCGCGCGCGATGGTGTCGGTAATGCGCACGGCCAAGAGCTGCAGGCCGCGGCCGTCTTCCATCAGCACCTTGCGGCCCAGCAGGTCGGCCGCCTGGATGCCGTGCGTGCCTTCGTGGATCATGTTCAGGCGGTTGTCGCGCCAGTACTGCTCCACCGGAAAGTCGCGCGTATAGCCGTAGCCGCCGTGCACCTGGATCGCGAGCGAGTTGGCCTCCAGGCACCATTCGCTGGGCCAGCTCTTGGCGATCGGCGTGAGCACCTCCAGCAGCAGGCGCGCGTCGTCGGCGGCCTGCGCGTCACCGGTCTTCTGCTCGTCGACCAGGCGCGCGCAATAGAGCTCGAGCGCCAGCGCGCCTTCGCAATACGCCTTCTGTGCGAGCAGCATGCGGCGCACGTCGGCATGCTCGATGATGCGCACCTGCGGCTTGGCCGCGTCCTTGCCGGCCGGGCCTGGCGGGCGCCCTTGCGGCCGGTTCCGTGCATAGTCGAGCGATGCGTGGTAGCCGGCCATGCCCAGCATGGTCGCCGCGGTGCCGACACCGATGCGCGCCTCGTTCATCATGTGGAACATGCAGTGCAAGCCTTTGCCGGGCTCGCCGACGAGGTAACCCACCGCACCGGCCTTGCCACCAACGGGGAACTTGCCCTCGCCGAAGTTCAGGAGCGTGTTGGTGGTGCCGCGCCAGCCCAGCTTGTGGTTGAGGCCCGCGAGCGCGACATCGTTGCGTTCGCCGGTGAGTTGCCCTTCGGCATCGACCATCTTCTTCGGCACGATGAAGAGCGAAATGCCACGCGTGCCCGGGATGAGCTTGCCCTTCTCGTCGGGGATCTTGGCCAGCACGATGTGCACGATGTTCTCGGTCAGCTCATGGTCGCCGGCCGAGATCCACATCTTGTTGCCGAAGAGCCGATAGCGGGGCCCGAGCGGATCGTCCCGGAAATCGGCGCCGTCGGGCACGGCACGCGTCGCCACGTCGCTGAGGCTGGAGCCGGCCTGCGGCTCCGACAGGCACATGGTGCCCGACCAGCGGCCTGCGAACTCGTTCTTCGCGAACACCGATTGCTGCATGGGCGTGCCGTGAACCATCAGCAGGTTGGCATTGCCGCTGGTCAGCATGCCGGAGCCGATGCTGACCGAGGCCATCGCGAAGAAGCTGTTGGACGCCGCCTGCACGGTGTAGGGCAGTTGCATGCCGCCGATCTCGTAGTCCTGTGCGGCGCTCAGCATGCCGGATTCGGCAAAGGCCTTGTGCGCATCGTGCGTGGCCTGCGGCAGGATCACCTTGTCGCCGTCGAAGTGCGGCTCCTGGGTGTCGACGATGCGGTTGTTCGGCGCGTACTTCTCGCGCGCGATGCGCTCGCAGGTGTCGAGCACGGCATCGAAGGTTTCGCGCGAGTGATCGGCAAAGCGCGCGCGCTCGTTGAGCGACTCGACGTGGAGCCAGTCGTAGAGCAGGAAGTCGAGGGTGGGACGAAGGCTCATTTCGTGACTTTCAATTCGGAAACCGGGCGCGAAGGACGCTCTGCGCCCTTCACCTCCGGTCTTCAGTTCGGCCCTCGCAGCAGGCTCAGAGTACCTCGAATACGCCGGCTGCGCCCATGCCGCCGCCGATGCACATCGTGACGACCACCTTCTTGGCGCCGCGGCGCTTGCCTTCGATCAGCGCATGGCCGGTCAGGCGCTGGCCGCTCACGCCATACGGGTGGCCGACGGCGATGGCGCCCCCGTTCACGTTCAGGCGGTCGCCCGGGATGCCGAGCTTGTCGCGGCAGTAGATCACCTGCACCGCGAAGGCCTCGTTGAGCTCCCAGAGGTCGATGTCGCCGACCTTGAGGCCCAGGCGCTTCAGCACCTTCGGGATCGCGAACACCGGGCCGATGCCCATCTCGTCGGGCTCGCAGCCCGCGACCGCGAAGCCGAGGAAGCGGCCGAGCGGCTTCAGGCCCTTCTTCTCGGCGTACTTCTCGTCAACCACCACGCAGGCGCCGCCGCCGTCGGAGAACTGGCTGGCGTTGCCGGCCGAGATCACGCCGCCCGGAATCGCCGGACGGATGCCGCTGATGCCTTCCTTGGTGGTGCCGGGGCGGATGCCTTCGTCGTTCTCGACCGTGACTTCCTTGGTACGCAGGCCCAGCACCGGGTCGGCCACGCCGGCCAGGACGGTGATCGGCGCGATCTCGGCCTTGAAGAGGCCGGCCTCGAGCGCGGCGGTGGCCTTCTGCTGGCTCGCGGCGCCGTACTCGTCCATGGCGTCGCGGCCGATGTCGTAGCGCTTGGCGACCTGCTCGGCGGTCTGCAGCATGTTCCAGTAGATCTCGGGCTTGTGCTTCACCAGCCAGGGGTCGGCCAGCATGTGCTTGTTCATCTCGTTCTGCACGCACGAAATGCTCTCGACGCCGCCGGCCACGTAGACCTCGCCCTCGCCCGCGATGATGCGCTGCGCCGCGGTCGCGATGGTCTGCAGGCCCGAGGAGCAGAAGCGGTTGATGGTCATGCCCGCGGTGGTGATCGGCAATCCGGCGCGCAGCGCGATCTGGCGCGCGATGTTGGCGCCGGTCGCGCCTTCGGGATTGGCGCAGCCCATGATCACGTCGTCGACTTCGGCAGGCTCGATGCCGGCGCGCGCCACCGCGTGCTGCACCGCATGGCCGCCGAGCGTGGCGCCGTGCGTCATGTTGAAGGCGCCCTTCCAGCTCTTGGCGAGCGGCGTGCGGGCGGTGGAGACGATGACGGCGCTGGTCATGGTGTGGTCCTTTGAAAAAGAGGGGTGATGCTTACTGGGGCTGCTGCACGGTGTTGCGCAACAGCTGGTGATAGAACTGGATCATCTCGACGTAGTTGGCGATCGAGATGCGCTCGTTGGTGCCGTGGAAGCGCGACAGATCTTCGCCCCGCGCGCGTACCGGCGAGAAGCGGTAGACCGCGTCGCTCACGATCGCGAAGTGGCGCGAATCGGTGGCGGCGATCATGAGGCCCGGCGCGACGATGGCATCGGGAAAGGTCTGGCGCACCGATTGCGCGATGGTCCGATAGCCCGCGCTGTCGGTGGGCGACACCGGCGAGGGCTCCGAGTTGCCCGGATACTGCTTGATCGTGATCGCATCGTTCGCGACGGTCTTGCGGATGTGCGCCTCCACCGAAGCCAGCGTGTCGCCCGGCAGCACGCGGAAGTTGACGGCCGCCTCGGCACGGCCCGGCAGCACGTTGTCCTTGTTGCCGGCACGCACGATGGTCAGCGCGGTGGTGGTGCGCAGCATCGCATTGCTGCTCACGCCTTTCTCGAGCTGGCCCTGCACCACCGGGCCGAAGAGCCAGAGGTTGGAGAGCGCCACGCGGCCGAAGCCCTTCATCTCGGGCGCGAGCGTCGCGAACATCTCGCCCGCCACGCCGCCGATCGCGGCTGGCATCGGGTTCGCTTCGAGCTTTGCGAGCGCCGCGCTCATGCTGCCGATGGCCGTGCTGGATGGCGGCATCGACGAGTGGCCCGGCGGCGTATCGAGCGAGAGGAAGAAGGTGCCGTAGCCCTTCTCGGCCAGGCCGATCAGGGCGGCCGGCTTGTCGAGGCCCGCGAGCACGCCTTCGGTGACCAGCAGGCCCTCGTCGAGCACCCATTCGAGCCGGACACCGCGCGACTTCAGCAGTTCCGCAATCGGCTTCGCGCCACGCAGGCCGCTGACCTCCTCGTCATCGCCCGCGACCAGATACACCGTCTGCCGCGGCTGGAAGCCGCTGGCCACCAGCATCTCGATGGCTTCCATCTGCGCCAGCAGGTTGCCCTTGTTGTCCCAGGTGCCGCGACCCCAGACGAAGCCGTCCTTGATCTGGCCGCTGAAGGGCTCGACCTCCCAGGCCTTCTCGGTGCCCGGCGCGATCGGCACCACGTCCTGGTGCGCCATAAGCGCAACCGGCCAGGCAGCGGGGTCGCTGCCGGTCCAGGTGTAGAGCAGCGCGTTGTCGCCGACGACTTCCTTCTTCAGCGTCGCATGCAGCTTGGGAAACTGCTGCGCCAGGTAGGCATGGAGCTTCTTGAACTCCTCGCCGTTCTGCTGCCCACCTTCGAAGCTCGATACGGTGCGGATCGGGATCGCGCCCGAGAGCCGCTCGGCCGCCGCCTTGGCGTCGACCGCGACCTTCTGTACCGCCGGCACCTGCAACTGCCGCGAGGGCGTGCGCCAGGTGTTGCCCGCGATGACCACCGCCAGCACAAGCAGCGCCAGCAGCAGCACGAGCAACGTCCTCTTGATCACAGCCCGTCCTCGCCGTCGCTTCAGCTGAACTGCTTGCCTTCGGCCACCAGCTTCTGGATCAGCGGCGCGGGCTGCCAGAAGCCCGCGTCATCGCGCGGGTTCTTCGCAAAGCGCTTCATCGCCTCGGCCACGTTGTAGAGACCGACCTGGTTGGCATAGTGCATCGGGCCGCCGCGCCACACCGGGAAGCCGTAGCCGGTGAGGTAGACCATGTCGATGTCGCCCGACTTGGAGGCGATGCCGTCCTCGAGAATGTGCGCGCCTTCGTTCACGAGCGCATAGACCAGGCGCTGCACGATCTCTTCGTCGGAGATCTTGCGCGGCGTGATGCCTTCGTCCTTGCGGTGCTTCTCGATCAGGTCGAGCACGACCTGGCTCGGGATCGCATCGCGCTTGCCGGCCTGGTAGTCGTACCACCCTGCCCCGGTCTTCTGGCCGAAGCGGCCCAGCTCGCAGAGCTTGTCGGCCGTCTTGCTGTACTTCATGTCGGCTTGCTCGGTGGCGCGGCGCTTGCGGATCGCCCAGCCGATGTCGTTGCCCGCCAGGTCGCCCATGCGGAACGGGCCCATGGCGAAGCCGAACTTCTCGATGGCGCGGTCTACCTGCTGCGGCGTCGCGCCCTCGTCCAGCAGGAAGCCGGCCTGGCGCGAGTACTGCTCGATCATGCGGTTGCCGATGAAGCCGTCGCACACGCCGGAGACCACCGCCGTCTTCTTGATCTTCTTGGCGATCGCCATCACGGTGGCCAGTACGTCCTTGGCCGTCTCCTTGCCGCGCACCACTTCGAGCAGCTTCATCACGTTGGCCGGGCTGAAGAAGTGCATGCCGACCACGTCCTGCGGGCGCTTGGTGAAGGCGGCAATCTTGTCGACGTCGAGCGTGGAGGTGTTGGAAGCCAGGATGGCACCGGCCTTGGCGACGCGGTCCAGTTCCTTGAACACCTTCTCCTTGACGCCGAGCTCCTCGAACACGGCCTCGATGATCAGGTCGGCGTCCTTCAGGTCGTTGTAGTCGAGCGTGGTGGACAGCAGCGCCATCCGCTCCTCGTACTTCTCGGCCTTGAGCTTGCCCTTCTTGACCTGCGCTTCGTAGTTCTTGCGAATGGTGGCGATGCCGCGGTCGAGCGCCTCCTGCTTCATCTCGAGGATCTTGACCGGGATGCCCGCGTTCAGGAAGTTCATCGAGATGCCGCCGCCCATGGTGCCGGCGCCGATCACGCCGACCGACTTGACGGTGCGCTGCGACGTGTCTTCCGGCACGTCGGGAATGCGCGAGGCCGCGCGCTCGGCCATGAACAGGTGGCGCAGCGCCAACGATTCGGGCGTGAACATCAGCGCGGTGAAGAGGCGACGCTCTTCGGCCATGCCGTCGTCGAACTTCATCTGCGTGGCGGCCTGCACCGCATCCACGCACTTGAGCGGCGCCGGGTAGTTCTTCGACATGCCGCCGACCATGTTGCGCGCGAACTGGAAGTAGGCGTCGCCCTGCGGATGCTTGCACGGCAGCTTGCGCACCAGCGGCAGCTCGCCGCTCTTGCCGGCCACCGACTTGGCGAACTCGACCGCTTCCTCGAACAGCGATTCCGGCGAAGCGGCCAGCTTGTCGAACAGCTTCTGGCCGGGCAGCGAGGCGAGCAGCTCGCTCTTGACGGCCTCGCCGCTCACGATCATGTTGAGCGCGGTCTCCACGCCCAGCACGCGCGGCAGGCGCTGCGTGCCGCCGGCGCCGGGCAGCAGGCCCAGCTTGACCTCGGGCAGCGCGACGCTGGTGCCGGGTGCGGCCACGCGGTAGTGGCAGCCCAGGGCCAGCTCGAGGCCGCCGCCCATGCAGACCGAATGGATGGCCGCGACGATCGGCTTGGTCGATGCCTCGAGCGCGAGGATCACGCTCAGCAGATTGGGCTCCTGCAGCGCCTTGGGCGTGCCGAACTCCTTGATGTCGGCGCCGCCCGAGAAGGCCTTGCCCGCGCCGGTGATCACGATCGCCTTGACGGCCGCGTCGTCGAGCGCTTTCGAGAGGCCGTCGGTGATGCCGATGCGCGTCGAGAAACCGAGGCCATTGACCGGGGGGTTGGTCAGGGTGATCACGGCGACGTCGCCGAGCACTTTGTATTCAGCCGTCATGCTGCGTTCCTTTGGGATGGGGGAGGATCGAAAAAAGGGGCCTCGCGTTAAAAAGCACGAGTGTTCTTTTTTGTTTGAAATTCTAGGCGTTTCGCGTGACCCCGCAACCGGGTATCAGTCGCTGCCGAGACAAGTTGGCTGGCGGTCAGACCTCCAGCCACTCCTTGCGGGTCGCGGCATCGGCACGCAGGCTGTCCGGCGTGCCGTCGAACACGATGCTGCCATGGCCCATGACCAGCGCGCGATCGGAGATCTGCATCGCAATCGTCAGCTTCTGCTCGATCAGCAGCACCGAGATGCCCTTGTCCTTGAGCGTGCGCAGGTACTGGCCCACCAGCTCGACGATCTTGGGCGCGAGGCCCTCGGTCGGCTCGTCGATGATGATCAGGTCGGGGTCGCCCATCAGCGTGCGGCACAGCGTCAGCATCTGCTGCTCGCCGCCCGAGAGCACGCCGGCCTCGGTGTGCTGGCGCTCCTTCAGGCGCGGGAACATGCCGTACATGTCGTCGAACTGCCAGCGGCTGCCCTTCCCCTTGCCCTTCTGCCCGAGCAGCAGGTTCTGGTGTACCGTGAGCTTGGGGAAGATGTCGCGGTTCTCGGGCACGTAGCCGATGCCCATGTGCGCGATCTCGTAGGCCTTGCGGCGCAGGATGTCCTCTTCCTTCCAGTGCAGGCCGCCTTCGGCATGCACCAGGCCCATGATGGCCTTGGCCGTGGTCGAGCGGCCCGAGCCGTTGCGGCCCAGCAAGGCCACGATCTCGCCGGGACCGACCGCAAATGAAACGCCATGCAACACATGGCTCTTGCCGTAGTAGGCGTGGATGTCCTGGAGCTTGAGCATTTCTTCAGTGTCCTCCGCTCTGCGCGTCCGCGACCGAAGAGCCCAGGTACGCCTCCTGCACGCGCGCATTGGCGCGCACCGCCGCGGGCGTGTCGAAGGCGATCACCTCGCCGTAGACGACCACCGCGATCTTGTCGGCCAGGCCGAACACCACGCCCATGTCGTGCTCCACGGTGAGCAGGGTCTTGCCGATCGTCACCTGCTTGATCAGCGCGATGAAGTGCGCGGTCTCGGTCTTGCTCATGCCGGCCGTGGGCTCGTCGAGCAGGATCACGCTGGCGCCGCCGGCGATGGTGACGCCGATCTCCAGCGCCCGCTGTTCGGCATAGGTGAGGTTCACCGCATGCACGTCGCGCTTTCTTTCGAGTCCCACCTGGCGCAGCAACTCCTCGGTGCGCTCGTTCGCATCGTCGAGCTTCGACAGAAAGCGCAGGAAGGTGTAGCGGTAGCCCAGGCTCCACAGCACGCCGCAGCGCAGGTTCTCGAACACGCTGAGCTTGGGGAAGATGTTGGTGATCTGGAAGCTGCGCGAAAGGCCGCGGCGGTTGATCTCGTAGGGCCTGTGGCCGTCGATGCGCTGGCCATGCAGCAGCACCTCGCCGCTGGTCGGCTCGAGCCGGCCGCTGATGAGGTTGAAGAGCGTGGACTTGCCGGCGCCGTTGGGCCCGATGATCGCGATGCGCTCGCCGGCTTCTACCGCCAGGTCGACGCCACGGATGATCTCGGTCTTGCCGAAGTTCTTGCGCAAGGCCTTCAATTCGAGTGCGTGGGTCATGCGAGCTCCCTCCGCTTGATCTCGGCCTCGATCTCTTCCTGGATATGGCCCCAGACCTTCACGAAGCGGCGTCGCACCCATTCCACCAGCAACACGCCCACGGCAAGCACGACGCCGGCCCCGATCCAGCTGGCCGCGCTGGAGACGTCGAGCTCCACGCCCATGAAGTTGAGCTTCGGGCCCAGCGCCATGTTGAGCTGCACGTGATAGATCATCTCGACCAGCGCCGCCGCGCCGACCACCATCACGGCCCCGGTCAGGATCAGGCCGCCGTAGAGACCCCACAGGCGCTTGAACTTGCCGAACTTGGCAACGCGCAGGTTCATCATGATCAGGCTGGCGATGCCGCCCGGCGCGAACATCACCATGAACAGGAACACCAGCCCCAGGTACAGCAGCCAGGCCTTGGTGAGCTCCGACAGCAGCACCGACGCCAGTACCAGCAACACGGCGCCTATGATCGGGCCGAAGAAGAAGGTGGCTCCGCCCAGGAAGGTAAACAGGAGGTAGCCGCCCGAGCGAATCGTGCTCAGGCTGTCGGATGCGTTGACGATCTCGAAATTGATGGCCGCCAGCGCGCCGCCGATGCCGGCGAAGAAACCAGCAATGATGAAGGCGAGGTAGCGCACCCATTGGGTGTCGTAGCCGATGAACTCGACGCGCTCGGGGTTGTCGCGCACCGCGTTGAGCATGCGGCCCAGCGGCGTGCCGGTGAACGCGAACATGAGCGCCGTCGAGACGAAGCAGTACGCCGCGATCAGGTAGTACACCTGGATCTGCGGCCCGAAGCTCAAGCCGAGGAAAGGCGAGCCGTAGACCCGGTTGGTCGTGACGCCACCCTCGCCGCCGAAGAAGCCCGGAAACATCAGCGACATGGCCGCGACCAACTCGCCGATGCCCAGCGTGATCATCGCGAAAGTGGTGCCGGACTTCTTGGTGGTCACATAGCCCAGCAGGATCGCGAACAGCACGCCCGCCACGCCGCCGACCAGCGGAATCGTCACCAGCGGCAGCGGCATGGCACCCTTGGTGGCGAGATTCATCGCGTGCACCGCGACGAAGGCGCCCAGCCCCGTGTAGACGGCGTGGCCGAAGCTCAGCATGCCGCCCTGCCCGAGCAGGATGTTGTAGCTCAGGCAGATGATGATGAGATAGCCGATCTGCGACAGCATGGTGAGCGCCAGGCTGCTGCGAAACACCAGCGGCGCGATGATCAGGCTCAGGGCGAAGAGCGTCCAGATCAGCACGCGCCCGATGTTCCAGGGCTTGAAGCGATAGTAGGCGGTCTTCCGCGTACCGGCGCCGGACACCGGCGTGTCGTCGGCGCGCGCCGCAGAAGTGCTTGCATGGGTCGTCATGTTTTCAGCCCTCGCGCTTTCCGAGCAACCCCTTGGGCCGGAAGATCAGGATCAGCACCAGGAACAGGTACGGCAGGATCGGAGCGATTTGCGCGACGCTGAGCTGAAGCAGTTCGTACCCGAAGGTGCTGGGGGTCACGGTGACGCCCACGGCCTGCAGCCCGGACGCCAAGGACTCGTCGATGGCCACGGCGAAGGTCTGCAATACGCCGATCAGGAGCGATGCGAGGAAGGCCCCAGCCAATGAGCCCATCCCGCCGACCACCACCACCACGAACACGATCGACCCGACCGCCCCGGCCATGGCAGGCTCGGTGACGTAGGTGTTCCCGCCGATCACGCCGGCCAGCGCAGCCAGCGCTGCGCCTCCGCCGAACACGAGCATGAACACCCGCGGCACGTTGTGGCCCAGCGCTTCCACCGTCTCCGGATGCGTGAGCGCAGCCTGGATCACCAGGCCGATGCGGGTGCGGGTCAGCAAGAGCCAGACCGACAGCAGCATCAGCAGCGCGAGCAGCATGATGAAGGATCTCGACTTGGGAAACTGCGTCCCGAACAGGGTGAACAGCGGCCCCTGCAGTTGCTCCGGCAGCCCGTACGGCACCGTCGCACGACCCCAGACCAGCTGCACCAGCTCGAGGATCAGGTAGGACAGACCGAAAGTCACCAGCAACTCGGGCACGTGGCCGAACTTGTGAACGCGCCGCAGGCTGTAGCGCTCGAAGAGCGCGCCCAGCACGCCGACCAGCAGGGGCGCGACGACCAGGGCGGTCCAGAAGCCCAGCACACCCGAGATGGTGTAGGCGAAATAGGCACCCAGCATGTAGAAGCTGGTGTGCGCGAAGTTGAGCACGCCCATCATGCTGAAGATCAGCGTCAGGCCCGAGCTCAGCATGAACAGCAGCAGCCCGTAGCTGAGGCCGTTCAGCAAGGATATGGCGAAGAATTCCACGGTGTCGTCGTCGTCGTTGCAGCCGCGAGGGGCGAAGTCAAAAAAAGCGCCGGTGAGCGACTTCCATCACCCACCGGCGTTTCGCTGGTGTGCCGGTATTACGGTGCCGGCCGCTTCATCTCGCAAGACGTCGGCGTGCTTGCGATGTAGGGCTCGAGGTATTTCACCGGCGCGAACGTGTAGCCGGTGTTCTCCACGCTGTACTTGTACTTGGCATCGACCTTCTGCCACTTGGAGATCCAGAGTCCCTGCTGCAGCTGGTGGTCGGTCTTGCGCATCTCGGTTTCGCCGTTGAAGCCCTTGAACTTCAATCCTTCCATCGCCCCGGCGACCTTCATGGGGTCGGTGGACTTGGCCTTGGCTATGCCCTCGCCCATCATCAGGATCGCGTTGTAGATCGAGAAGGTGTAGAAGTCGTCGCCGAACTTGGTCTTGAACTCGTTCATCAAGGTGCCCAGCTCGCCGGTGTAGTTCGAGTGGTTGTAGGCGATCTGGTAGACCTCTAGTTCGCCGCCCGAAGCCAGTGCGGTCGGCGTGCCGGACACGCCGGCGTAGTAGGCGTAGATCGGCAGCTTCAGGCCCGAATCGTTCAGCGCCTTGATCAGCAGGGTCATGTCCTGCCCCCAGTTGCCGGTGACGATCGTGTCGGCGCCCGACTGCTTGATCTTGGCCACGTAGGGTGCGAAGTCCTTGACCTGGCCCAGCGGGTGCAGATCGTCGCCCACGATCTTGGCGTCGGGCCGGTTGCGCGCCATGCCTTCCTTGAAGTACTTCGAGACCTGCTGGCCATGGGAGTAGTTCTGGTTGATCAGGTAGACCTTCGAGATCTTGGGCTGATCCTTCATGAAGGAGGTGAGCGCGGCCATCTTCATCGACGTGTCGGCGTCGAGCCGGAAATGCGCAAAGCTGCACTTCTCGTTCGTGAGCACCGGGTCGACCGCGGCATAGTTCAGGTAGATGATCTCCTTGCCGGGATTGCGCTCGTTGTGCTTGGCGACGGCATCGGCGAGCGGCACGGCGACATTCGAGCCGTTGCCCTGCGTGACGTAGCGAAAGCCCTGGTCGCTGGCTGCCTTCAGGAGGTTCAGCGCTTCCTGCGGCGAACTCTTGCTGTCCATGCCGATGACCTCGAACTTGACGCCCGCCGCGTTCTTGGCGCCGCTGAGCTTCTCCGCGACCAGCTGCCAGCTCTTGAGCTGGTTCTGGCCGACGTTGGCGAACGGGCCCGAGAGCCCTTCGATCATCGCGATGCGGACGGTCTCGCCCTTCTGGGCAAGGGCGCCGGTGGCGGTGGCGGCGAGGATGGCCGCGCTGGCGATCTTCAGAGCGTATTTCATTCGATGTCTCCTGTTCTGTGCTGCAATGCGCAACGAGATTACAAGTCTTTCTGACCCCGCCCGTCAGGGAATGCCCGTAAGCGTTCCGCGGCGGGGGCGGTTTCTATCACTCATGCGACAGGACGCACTGCGCTGGTGCTACCCGCCGGTAGGATCGACGCCTTTTCAGCACCCGGGCAGCTTGTAGTCGCGCAGCTGCTCGCGCAGGCGCGTCTTCAGGATCTTGCCGGTCGCGCCGAGCGGAATGGCGTCGACGAAAACCACGTCGTCGGGAACCTGCCACTTTGCCGTCTTGCCGCCGTAGAAGGCCAAGAGCTCGTCGCGCGTGAGTTCGGCGCCCGGCTTCTTCACCACGATCACGATCGGGCGCTCGTCCCATTTCGGGTGTGCCACGCCGATGCACGCCGCCATCGCGACCGCCGGATGGGCCACGGCGATGTTCTCGATGTCGATCGAACTGATCCACTCGCCGCCGGACTTGATCACGTCCTTGCTGCGGTCGGTGATCTGAAGGAAGCCGTCGGCATCGATGGTCGCCACGTCGCCGGTAGGGAACCAGCCGCGCCCCTGCTGGTCGGGCACCAGCGGGTCGCCGCCCTCGCCCTTGAAATACTCCTTGACCACCCACGGCCCCATGACCAGCAGATCGCCGGAGGTCTTGCCGTCCCAGGGCAGATCCTTGCCGTCGCCGTCGACGATCTTCATGTCGACGCCGAAGATGGCGCGGCCCTGCTTCATGCGGATGGCCGTCTGCTGCTCGGGCGACTGCGCGAGGTGCTTGTTCTTCAGCGTGCACAAGGTGCCCAGCGGCGACATCTCGGTCATGCCCCAGGCATGCAGCACCTCGACGCCGTACTGCTGCTGGAAGGCGTTGATCATGGCCGGCGGGCAGGCCGAGCCGCCGATCACGGTACGCTTGAGCGTCGAGAACTTGAGGCCGTTGGCCTGCATATGGCCCAGCATCATCTGCCAGACGGTCGGCACACCGCCGGCAAAACTCACCTTCTCGGATTCGATCAGCTCGAACACAGACTTGCCGTCGAGCGCGGGGCCGGGAAACACCAGCTTGGCGCCGACCAGCGCGGCCGAGTACGGAATGCCCCAGGCGTTGACGTGGAACATCGGCACCACCGGCAGCACCGAATCGCGCGCCGAGATCGCCATCACGTCCGGCAAGGCGGCCGCATAAGCATGCAGCATCGTGGAGCGGTGGCTGTAGAGCGCGGCCTTCGGATTGCCGGTGGTGCCGCTCGTGTAGCACATGCTCGAGGCCGAGTTCTCGTCGAAGCTGGGCCAGGCATAGGTGTCGGAATGAGGCGCGATCCAGGCCTCGTAACTCACTAGGTTGGGGATGCCGCTGTCGGCCGGAAGCTTGTCGGCATCACATAGCGCAATCCACTTTCTGATGGTGGTGCACTTGGCATGCACGGCCTGGATCTGCGGCAGGAAAGTGAGATCGAAGCACAGGACCTGGTCTTCGGCATGGTTCGCGATCCAGGCGATCTGGTCGGGATGCAGGCGCGGATTGATGGTGTGCAGCACGCGGCCGCTGCCGCTCACGCCGTAGTAGAGCTCCAGGTGGCGGTAGCCGTTCCAGGCCAGCGTGGCGATGCGGTCGGAAAAGAGCAGTTGCTCGAGGTCCAGCGCGCTGGCGACCCGGCGCGCGCGCGCAGCGATCTGGCGCCAGGTGCTGCGGTGGATGTCGCCTTCGACGCGCCGCGAGACGATCTCGGCGTCGCCGTTGTGGCGCTCGGCGAACTCGATCAGCGACGAGATCAGCAACGGTTGGTCCTGCATCAAACCCAGCATCTGTAAGCTCCTATTCAAATAGAGTTCGAAAATTTCGCGGGCTTTGGTGTCCGCCTGATTCGAGATTCATTCAATCTTCGGCCCATCACACAATGACAGAAACCCGCAGTGCGAGACCCGGCAAGGCCGGGCATCCGAGCCCGAACACCGAAGCGCCTGCTGCCGAACCCAAGCGCGTGAAAAGCACCAAGGGAGAGCAGTCGAAAAAGCTGCTGCTGGATGCGGCGCTGGTGTCGATCGCCAAGCAAGGCATCTACTCGATCACGCATCGCTCCATCGCCGCGGAAGCCGGCGTCCCCAAGTCGCTCACCACCTACTTCTTCTCGAGCCTGCCGGACCTGCTGGAGCAGGCTTTCATCCATTTCACCGTTCTGGCGGCCGACGACAACGTCAAGCACCTGGAAGAGCTCGACGCGCTGATGGCCAGCCGCACGACGACCTGGCCCCTGTCGCCGGGCGCGCGCCGCACGCTGCACAAGCTGCTGTCGCAGCGGCTCGCCGAGTTCATTCTTCGCCAGGCGACCGAGCACCCGGTGGGCGTGGCGGTCGAGCTGAACTTCCTCTACGTCTATCGTTCGGACAAGCCGATCAGGCAGCACATCGAAGCCTATCGGGGCATGCTCTTGAACCGGCTGGCCAACCTGATCAGGCGTTTCTCCGGCCGCAACGCCGCAATCGATGCTTCGCTCATGCTCGGCATGATTCACCAGCTGCTCTTCAAGTCCACGATCACGCCCCAGGAGATCGACCGCGAGCGCGTTCATGCCGAAGTCTCGCGGATGATGGCCTTCATCCTGCTTTGACCAGGCGTCATCATCGTCTTGTCTCCAATAGGTGCTTTTCGCTGGTGGCCGCTTCCGGACACGGCGGCACTTTAGTTTCAATCAGGACACTTGTCCAGCAATTTCCGGCGCCCGCGCGATGGCCCCTGCAGCCAGGGGTTTAGGCGGGTACGGGACAATCCGCACATGAGCATGCTTGCAGACGAGGCGGACATCGTCGACCTGGGCCTCGACTGGACCCCGGGCTTTTCCGCACTGGGCCCTGCCTTCTTCACCGAGCTCCGCCCCACTCCGCTGCCCGAACCCTATTGGGTCGGCCGCAGCACCGCGCTGGCGCGCGAACTCGGACTGGACGAAGCCTGGCTGCATTCGGCCGAAGGCCTGGCCGCCTTCACCGGCAATGTGCCGGTCGCCGGCACGCGCCCCTACGCCAGCGTCTACAGCGGCCACCAGTTCGGCGTCTGGGCCGGCCAGCTGGGCGACGGCCGCGCCATCATGCTGGGTGAAACCGAGCGCGGCTTCGAGTTGCAGCTCAAGGGTTCGGGGCGCACGCCCTACTCGCGCATGGGCGACGGCCGCGCCGTGCTGCGCTCGAGCATCCGCGAATTCCTTTGCAGCGAAGCGATGCATGCGCTAGGAATCCCGAGCACGCGCGCGCTGGGCGTGACGGGTTCGGATGCGCGCGTGCGCCGCGAGGAGCTCGAAACCGCCGCCGTCGTGACGCGCGCGTCGCCGAGCTTCATTCGCTTCGGCCACTTCGAGCATTTCGCGGCCAAGCAGCGCGACGAGGAACTGCGCGCGTTGGCCGACTACGTCATCGACCGCTACTACCCCGCCTGCCGCACGACCGATCACTTCAACGGCAACGCCTATGCGGCCCTGCTCGAAGCGGTGAGCGAGCGCACGGCGGCGCTCCTGGCCCAGTGGCAGGCGATCGGCTTCTGCCATGGCGTGATGAACACCGACAACATGAGCATCCTCGGGCTCACCATCGATTACGGACCTTTCCAGTTCCTCGACGGCTTCGATCCGCGCCACATCTGCAACCACAGCGACACCGCCGGCCGCTATGCCTTCAACCAGCAGCCCAATGTCGCGTACTGGAACCTGTTCTGCCTGGCCCAGGCGCTGCTGCCGCTGATCGGCGACCAGGAGGTCGCGGTCGCCGCGCTGGAGTCGTACAAGACGGTGTTCCCGGACGCGTTCGAGGCGCGCATGCGGGCCAAGCTCGGCCTGATGGACGCCGCGCCGGCCGACCGCGCGCTGATCGAAGGCGTGCTCAAGCTGCTGGCACAGGAGAAAGTCGACTACACCATCTTCTGGCGCCGCCTGTCCGATCACATGGCCGGCGGCAGCCCCGAGGCGGTGCGCGACCTGTTCCTCGATCGCGCCGGTTTCGACACCTGGCTGCTATCCTTTGCAGAGCGCCATGCGCAGACGCCGGCGGCGCAGGCCGCCGACCTGATGCGCAAGAGTAATCCCAAGTTCGTGCTGCGGAACCACCTGGGCCAGCAGGCGATCGAATCGGCGCAGCAAAAAGACTTCTCGGGCGTCGCCACCTTGCTGAAGCTGCTCGAAACCCCATTTGAAGACCATGCCGGCCACGAGGCCTATGCCGGCTTCCCGCCCGACTGGGCTTCCACGATCGAAATCAGCTGCTCATCATGACCACACCCATTCAGAAAACCGAAGCCGAATGGAAAGCCATCCTGGCCGAAAAAGGCGCCGAGCGCGGCGCCTTCGAGGTGACGCGCCACGCCGCCACCGAGCGCCCGTTCACCGGAAAGTACGAGGCGCACTGGGAAGACGGCAGTTACCACTGCATCTGCTGCGGCGCCAAGCTGTTCGAATCCGCCACCAAGTTCGACGCCGGCTGCGGCTGGCCCAGCTTCTCTCAGGAAGCGGTGCCGGGCGCCATCAAGAACATCGCCGACCGTTCGCACGGCATGGTTCGCACCGAAAATGTGTGCGCCAATTGCGGCGCCCACCTGGGCCACGTGTTTCCCGACGGCCCCACCGAAACCGGCCTGCGCTACTGCATGAACTCGGCCTCGCTGGACTTCCACAAGCGCGACGCGTGACGCAGACGAAACAACATGAAACTGCTTCTCGATTTCTTCCCGATCCTGCTGTTCTTCGGCGCGTTCAAGCTCTACGACATCTACACCGCCACCGGCGTGCTGATGGCGGCAACCGTGCTGCAGACGGGCATCGTCTGGTTCAACGAGCGCCGCCTGGCGCCGATGCAGAAGGCCACGCTGGTGCTGATCCTGCTGTTCGGCTCGCTCACGCTGCTCCTGCACGACGATCGCTTCATCAAGTGGAAGCCGACGGTGCTCTACGGCGCGATGGCCCTGGCGCTGGCCGTCGCGCTCTGGATCTTCAAGAAGAACTTTCTCAAGATGCTGCTCGGCGCGCAGCTGGAACTGCCGACGCAGATCTGGGGCCGGCTCAACATCGCATGGATCGCCTACTGCGTGTTCATGGCCGCGATCAACGGCTATGTGGCCGCGTCTTTCAGCACCGAGGCCTGGGTCAATTTCAAGCTCTGGGGCTATGCCTTCCCGATCGTTTTCCTGGTGGCGCAAGGGCTCTACATCTCGCCCTACCTCAAGTCCGACAAGCCTGCGGCATGAGCCTTCCGACCTCTGCGGACCTCGAGGCCCGCCTGCGTAACACCTTGCAACCCACGCTGCTCGAGGTGATCGACGAAAGCGCCGCGCATGCTGGCCATGCGGGTGCCGGCGCCGAAGGCTACGGCACCCATTTCCGCGTGCGCATCGCCTCGCCCCTCTTCGCCGGAAAAGCCCGCGTGGCGCGCCATCGGCTTGTGTATGATGCGCTGCAAGTTTTCATCGCACAGGGCCTTCACGCCATCGCCATCGAGACGCTTTGAAGCGCTTTGATTCCCGCCCGCCAGGGCGGCAAAAGTACCCTCCCCTTATGAAGAAACAACTCCTGCAGGCCGTCGCAGCCGCTGCCCTTCTGGGCGCCATTCCCGCCGCATTCGCCCAGAACGCGGCCATCGTCAACGGCAAGCCGGTGCCCAAGGCGCGCATGGACGTGCTGGCCCAGCAACTCGCGGCCGCCGGCCGTCCTGTCACGCCGGAAATGCAGGGCCAGCTGCGCGAAGAAGTGGTGGCCCGCGAGATCTTCATGCAGGAAGCGCAAAAGCAGGGCCTGGACGCCACCGACGACTACAAGAACCAGCTCGAACTCGCGCGCCAGGCCATCCTGATCCGCCAGCTGTTCGAAAACTATCGCAAGACCAACGCGGTGTCGGACGCCGACGTGCAGGCCGAGTACGACAAGTTCGTCGCGGCCAACGGCGGCAAGGAATACAAGGCCCGCCACATCCTGGTCGAGAAGGAAGAGCAGGCGCAGAAGATCCTGGCCGACCTCAAGAAGGGCCAGAAGTTCGAGGACATCGCCAAGAAGCAGAGCAAGGACCCGGGATCGGGCGCCAACGGCGGCGACCTCGACTGGGCCGCGCCGGCGAGCTTCGTGCCCGAGTTCTCGGAAGCGATGATCAAGCTCAAGAAGGGCGAGACCACGTCGGCCCCGGTCAAGTCGCAGTTCGGCTATCACATCATCCGTGTCGACGACATCCGCCAGGCCCAACTGCCGAAGATCGAAGAGGTCAAGCCGCAAATCGTGCAGCAGCTGCAGCAGCAGCGTTTGCAGAAGTACCAGGAAGAACTGCGCGCCAAGGCAAAGGTCGAGTAACACCGGCCTGCGTGCTCCAACGAAAAAGCGGCCCGCGGGCCGCTTTTTTCATGGCGTCGGCGTCCTCAGCCAACCCATTTACGGGCATTGCGCCAGATGCGCATCCAGGGGCTCAGCGCACTCTTGTCACCCGAAGTCCAGCTCATCTGGATGTTGCGGAACACGCGTTCCGGATGCGGCATCAGCGCGGTGAAGCGGCCGTCGGCGGTGGTCACCGAGGTCAGCCCGCCGGCGCTGCCATTGGGATTGAAGGGGTAGCGCTCGGTCGGCTGGCCGTGGTTGTCGACGAAGCGCATCGCGGCGATGGCGCGGGCGGCATCGCCGCGATGCTTGAAGTTGGCATAGCCCTCGCCATGCGCGACCGCGATCGGCAGCCGGCTGCCGGCCATGCCGGCGAAGAACAGGCTCGGCGATTCGAGCACCTCGACCATCGACAAGCGCGCCTCGAAACGCTCGCTCTGGTTGGTGGTGAAGCGCGGCCAGGCCTCCGCGCCCGGGATGACGTCGGCCAACTCGGCGAACATCTGGCAGCCGTTGCACACGCCGAGGCCGAAGGTATCGCCGCGCCCGAAGAAGCTCTTGAACTGCTCGGCCAGCTTCGGGTTGAAGGTGATGCTGCGCGCCCAGCCGATGCCTGCCCCCAGCGTGTCGCCGTAGCTGAAGCCGCCGCAGGCCACCACGCCCTTGAAATCGGCCAGGTCTGCCCTGCCCGCCTGCAGGTCGGTCATGTGGACGTCGAAGGACTCGAAGCCGGCCTCGTTGAAGGCGTAGGCCATCTCGACATGCGAGTTGACGCCCTGCTCGCGCAGGATCGCGACCCTGGGACGCGCCAGGTTCAGGAAGGGCGCGGCCACGTTCTCTTCGGCGCCCGGCGCCAGCAGCACATGGGCGCCCGGGTCCTGCGGCTCGCCGGCGGCCGCGTGCTCGGCATCGGCGCAGGCCGGGTTGTCGCGCTCGCGGCAGATCTTCCAGCTGACGACGTCCCACACCTGGTGCAGGTCGTGCAGGCTGGCGCTGAAGACGGCCTTGGCATCGCGCCAGACCTCGAGCTTGCCCTTGCCCGCGTCCATGGTCGAAGCGGCGGGTCGGGTCTTGCCGACGAAGTGGCTGTGGGCGCTGAGGCCGTGCGCACGCAAGGTCTGCATGACCTCGTTGCGCTCGGCGGTGCGCACCTGCAGCAGCATGCCGAGCTCTTCGTTGAAGAGCGCCTTGAGCGTGAGCTCTTCGCGCCGCGCGCTGACCTGGCCGGCCCAGTTCTTGGCATCACCGTACTCGGCACGGCTGTCGCTGATGCCGTCGCCCTCGGTCACGAGCAGGTCGACGTTGAGCGCCACACCCACATGGCCGGCAAAGGCCATCTCGCAGGCCGCGGCGAACAGGCCGCCGTCGCTGCGGTCGTGCATCGCGAGGATCTTGCCCTCGGCGCGCAGCGCGTTCACTGCCGCCACCAGCTTGACCAGGTCTTGCGGATCGTCGAGATCGGGCACCGTGTCGCCGCTCTGCGCCAGCGTCTGCGCCAGGATGCTGCCGGCCATGCGCTGCTTGCCGCGGCCGAGGTCGATCAGCACCAGCGTGGTGTCGGGCTCGGTGGCGTCGAGCTGCGGCGTGAGCGTGCCGCGCATGTCGGCCAGCGTGGCGAAGGCGCTCACGATCAGGCTCACGGGCGAAGTCACCTTTTTCGGCACACCGTCGTCCTGCCACTGGGTGCGCATCGACAGCGAATCCTTGCCGACCGGGATCGAGACGCCGAGCGCCGGGCACAGTTCGAGGCCCACCGCCTTGACGGTTTCGTACAGCGCCACATCCTCGCCGGGCTCGCCGCAGGCCGCCATCCAGTTGGCGGAAAGCTTGACGCGAGAGAGTTCGATCGGCGCGGCCAGCAGGTTGGTGATGGCCTCCCCGACCGCCATGCGGCCCGAGGCCGGCGCGTCGATGGCCGCGAGCGGCGTGCGCTCGCCCATGCTCATGGCCTCGCCGGCGAAGCCCTGGTAATCGGCCAGGGTCACGGCGCAGTCGGCCACCGGCACCTGCCAGGGGCCGACCATCTGGTCGCGGTGGCTCAGGCCGCCGACGGTGCGGTCGCCGATGGTGACGAGGAAGCGCTTCGAAGCCACCGTGGGGTGCGACAACACATCGATGGCGGCCTTCTGCAGATCGACACCGTTGAGGTCGAGCGGTTTGAAGCGGCGCGCGACCGACTTGACGTCGCGCAGCATCTTGGGCGGCTTGCCCAGAAGCACGTCCATGGGCATGTCGACGGGTTGCGCCTCGACAGATTCGTCGGCGACCAGCAGCTGCCTTTCTTCCGTCGCCACACCCACCACCGCGAAGGGGCAGCGCTCCCGTTCGCAGAACGCGCGGAACTGCACGAGCGATTCCGGTGCGATTGCCAGCACATAGCGCTCCTGGCTCTCGTTACACCAGATTTCCTTGGGCGCCATGCCCGACTCCTCGAGCGGCACCGCATGCAGGTCGAAGCGCGCGCCGCGGCCCGCATCGTTGGTGAGCTCGGGGAAGGCATTGCTCAGGCCGCCCGCGCCCACATCATGGATCGCGAGGATCGGGTTCGCGGCGCCCTGCTGCCAGCAATGGTTGATGACTTCCTGCGCGCGGCGCTCGATCTCCGGGTTGCCGCGCTGCACCGAGTCGAAGTCCAGCTCGGCCGCGTTGGCGCCGGTAGCCATCGAACTCGCCGCGCTGCCGCCCATGCCGATGCGCATGCCGGGACCGCCGAGCTGGATCAGCAGCGAGCCCGCGGGGAACGGGATCTTCTTCGTCTGCGTCGCGTCGATGCTGCCGAGGCCGCCCGCGATCATGATCGGCTTGTGGTAGCCGCGCTGCACGGTGTCGGCGTCGCTCTCGATCGCCTGCTCGTACTCGCGGAAGTAGCCCAGGAGGTTGGGTCGGCCGAACTCGTTGTTGAAGGCGGCACCGCCCAGCGGGCCCTCGGTCATGATCTGCAGCGGGCTTGCGATGTGCGCCGGCTTGCCGTAGCTGCCCTCTTCGGGCCAGAGCTTCGACACCGTGAAGCCGGTCAGCCCGGCCTTGGGCTTGGAGCCGCGGCCTGTCGCGCCCTCGTCGCGGATCTCGCCGCCGGCGCCGGTCGAGGCGCCCGGAAAGGGCGAGATCGCGGTCGGATGGTTGTGCGTCTCGACCTTCATCAACACGTGGCTCTGGGCGCTTTGCTTCTGATAGCTGCCCGAGGCCGAGCCGGCGACGAAGCGCTCGACCTGCGTGCCTTCCATGATCGACGCGTTGTCGGCGTAAGCCACCACCGTGTGCTGCGGGTTCTGGCGCTCGGTGTGGCGAATCATCGAGAACAGGCTCTGCGGCTGCGCCACGCCGTCGACGATGAAGTCGGCATTGAAGATCTTGTGGCGGCAGTGCTCGCTGTTGGCCTGCGCGAACATCATGAGTTCGACGTCGCTCGGATTGCGGCCGAGCCGGGTGAAGGCCTCGACCAGGTAATCGATCTCGTCCTCGGCCAGCGCGAGGCCGAACTGCGTGTTGGCCGCGACGAGCGCGGCGCGGCCGCCCGCCTGCACGTCGACGTGCGCCATCGGCTGGGCCGGCAGCTCGGCGAACAGGCTGGCGGCCTGGTCGAGCTCGGCCAGCACCGATTCGGTCATGCGGTCGTGCAGAAGTGCGGCAACCGCGGCGAGCTTGTCGCCTTCCAGCGTGGGTGCCTTGCCCAGCAGCGGCGCCTTCAGCGCCAGGTGGTACTGGGTCACGCGCTCGACCCGACGCAGCGCCAGGCCGCAGTTGTGGGCGATGTCGGTCGCCTTGGAGGCCCAGGGCGACACGGTGCCCAGGCGCGGCGTGACGACGACGCTCGGCCCGGCCTTGGGAGGCGCCACGAAGGGTTCGCCATAGCCCAGCAGCGCGGCGAAGCGGTCGCGCTCGGCGTGCTCGAGTGCCGCATCCGTCACGACCAGGTGCACGAAACGGGCGGAAATGCCTTCGATGCGCGGCTCGACGGACGAAAGGCGGGGCAACAGCTGCCGCGCCCTGAATTCGCTGAGTGCGCTGCCGCCCTCGAAGAAGGTCACCACCGGGGCGACGGGATGGGAAGGCGGGTTCACGGGCAACGTCACGGTCGGATCGGCCGGGCGGCCGCGTTTGAGAATCAAGAGAAGGAGACGGCGGCCGCTGACTGGGGCCATCCGCGCCACCCCTGAATTTTAGCGGGGTGAATGGGATAATTCCGGGATGAGCATTACCTACAAAGACGCCGAGGGCGTGGCCGGCATGCGCGTGGCGTGCCGCCTCGCCTCCGAGGTGCTGGACTACCTGACCCCGCACGTCAAACCCGGCGTGACCACCAACGAGATCGACAAGCTCGCGCACGACTACATCACGCAGGTCCAGGGCGGGATTCCGGCCCCGCTGAACTACATGGGCGCGAGCAGCGTGCCCTACCCCAAGTCCATCTGCACCTCGGTCAACCACGTGGTGTGCCATGGCATCCCGAACGACAAGCCGCTGAAGAAGGGCGACATCGTCAACTGCGACATCACTGTCATCAAGGACGGCTGGCACGGCGACACCAGCCGCATGTTCGTGGTCGGCGACGCCTCGATCGCAGCCAAGCGGCTGTGCGCCTTCACCTACGACGCGATGTGGCACGGCATCGTCAAGGTGAAGCCTGGCGTGCACCTGGGCGACATCGGCTGGGCGATCCAGCGCTTCGCCGAAAGCAACGGTTTCTCGGTGGTGCGCGAGTTCTGCGGCCACGGCATCGGCCGTGGCTTCCATGAAGAGCCGCAGGTGCTGCACTACGGCAAGCCCGGCACGCTGGACGAGCTCAAGCCCGGCATGACCTTCACCATCGAACCGATGATCAACGCCGGCAAGCGCGACATCAAGGAAGACGCCCGCGGCGGCCAGTACGACGGCTGGACCATCGTCACGCGCGACCACTCGCTGTCGGCACAGTGGGAGCACACCGTACTGGTCACCGAGACCGGTTACGAGGTGCTCACGCTCTCGGCCGGCAGCCCGCCGCCTCCTGCTTTCGTCAACGCCGCGGCTTGACGCCGGCCCGGCCTCTGAGGGCTGCCATGGTGGACATTCCATCGTTGCGCGACGCCTACCGCACGCACAAGCTGGCGCTGTTCGACCAGCTGCGCTGCGCGCGCGCGCCCACGCGCAGCGTCCACACCGTGCTGCGCCAGTTGGCCACCCTGGCCGACGAGGCGCTCAACGCGCTGTGGGCCGATGCCGGCTTCGGCAGCCAGTTCGCGCTGGTCGCGGTCGGCGGCTTCGGCCGGGGCGAGCTGTTCCCCTATTCCGACGTCGACGTGCTGCTGCTGCTGCCGCAGGACCACGCGATGGCCATCGAGCCGGCGCGGATCGAGGCCTTCATCGGCCAGTGCTGGGACACCGGGCTCGAGATCGGCTCCAGCGTGCGCACGGTCGACGAGTGCCTGGCCGAGGCCGCGAAGGATGTCACGGTCCAGACCTCGCTGCTCGAATCCCGCCTCATCGCCGGCGACAAGAAGCTGTATGCGGGCTTCCGGAAGCGCTTCGTCGCCGCCATCGACCCGCAGGCCTTCTTCGCCGCCAAGTCGCAGGAGATGCGGCATCGGCACCAGAAGTTCGACAACACGCCCTACGCGCTCGAGCCCAACTGCAAGGAATCGCCCGGCGGCCTGCGGGATCTGCAGACCATCCTCTGGATGACCAAGGCCGCCGGCTTCGGCAAGCGCTGGGACGACTTGGCGAAGAACGGCCTGGCCACGGCCTTCGAGGTGCAGCAGATCAAGCGCAACGAGGCGCTCCTGAGCCTGATCCGCGCGCGCCTGCACGTGACCGCCAACCGGCGCGAGGACCGGCTGGTGTTCGACCTGCAGACCGCCGTCGCCGCCACCTTCGGCTACGTCGGCGAGTCGCAGCGCAAGTCCAGCGAGGCGCTGATGCGCCGCTACTACTGGGCGGCCAAGGCGGTCACGCAGCTCAACCAGATCCTCCTGCTCAACATCGCCGAGCGGCTGCAGCCGCTGGCCGAAGAGGCGACGCGGATCAACGAGCGCTTCTTCGAGCGGGCCGGGCTGATCGAGGTGGCGAGCGACGACCTGTACCTCAAGGACCCGCACGCGATCCTCGAGACCTTCCTGCTCTACCAGAAGACCATCGGCGTCAACGGCCTTTCGGCCCGCACGCTGCGCGCGCTCTACAACGCGCGCCACGCGATGGACAGCAAGTTCCGCAACGACCGCGTGAACCACGTGACCTTCATGCGCATGCTGCTGGAGCCGCGCGGCATCACGCACGCGTTCAGGCTCATGAACCAGACCTCGGTGCTGGGGCGCTACCTGCGCGTGTTCCGCAGCATCGTCGGGCAGATGCAGCACGACCTGTTCCACGTCTACACGGTCGACCAGCACATCCTGATGGTGCTGCGCAACGTGCGGCGCTTCTTCATCGTCGAGCATGCGCACGAATACCCGTTCTGCTCGCAGCTTGCGGCCGGCTGGGACAAGCCCTGGATCCTGTATGTCGCGGCCCTGTTCCACGACATCGCCAAGGGCCGCGGCGGCGACCATTCGGAGCTGGGCGCGCGCGACGTGCGCCGCTTCTGCCGCCAGCACGAGATCGCGCGCGAGGACGCCAAGCTGATCGAATTCCTGGTGGCCGAGCACCTGGTGATGAGCCAGGTCGCGCAGAAGCAGGACCTGAGCGATCCGAAGGTGATCGGCGACTTCGCCAAGCGCGTCGGCAACGAACGCTACCTGACCGCCCTCTACCTGCTCACCATCGCCGACATCCGCGGCACCTCGCCGCGCGTGTGGAACGCCTGGAAAGGCAAGCTGCTCGAGGACCTCTACCGCTCGACGCTGCGCGCGCTGGGCGGCCGCATGCCCGACCCCGGCGCCGAGGTCGAGGCGCGCAAGCGCGAGGCGCTGGTGCAGCTCGCGCTGCATGCGCAGCCTTTCGAGGCGCACAAGGCGCTGTGGGAGACGCTCGACGTCGGCTACTTCATGCGGCACGACGCATCCGAGATCGCCTGGCACACCATGCAGTTGTCGCGCCATGTGCCGCACAAGGACGTGCCGGTCGACCCGCAAACGCCGGCCGTCGTTCGCGCGCGGCTCTCGCCGGTGGGCGAGGGCTTGCAGGTGGTGGTCTACACCCCCGACCAGCCGGACCTGTTCGCGCGCATCTGCGGCTACTTCGACCAGTCTTCCTTCAGCATCCTCGACGCCAAGGTGCACACCGCCACCAACGGCTACGGGCTCGACACCTTCCAGGTTGTCACCACCTTCATCCCCGAGCACTATCGCGACCTGATCAACATGGTGGAGACCGGCCTGGCCAAGACGCTCGACGAGGCCGGCCCCTTGCCCCCGCCGAGCAAGGGCCGCGTATCGCGCCGGGTGCGCAGCTTCCCGATCAAGCCGCGCATCAGCCTGCTGCCCGACGACAAGGCGCAGCGCTGGCTGCTCAGCATCTCGGCCAGCGATCGCGCGGGCCTCTTGTATTCGGTGGCGCGCGTGCTGGCACGCCATCACCTGAACCTGCAGCTGGCCAAGGTCACGACCCTGGGCGAGCGCGTGGAAGACACCTTCCTGATCAGCGGCTCGGAACTGCAGGGCCAGCGGGCGCAACTCGCGATCGAAACCGAGTTGCTCGAAGCGCTCGCAGCCTGAGCGGGCCGCGCAAACCCGCCGCCGAGCGGCGCCGGGACGAATTTTATCGACCACAATCGCCCTGTTTTTTAACAACAGAAAGGCTTCGACATGATCCGTTCCGACGACACCGGCAAACTCGTTCTGCGCCTGGCACTTGGCATCCTGATCCTGCTCCACGGCATCGCCAAGATCAACGGTGGGGTGGGCTTCTTGTCCAGCTCGCTGGCCTCGCATGGTCTGCCGGGCGCATTGGCCTACCTGGTCTACATCGGCGAGATCGTTGCGCCGGTGCTGCTGATCATCGGTCTGTACACGCGTCCCGCGGCATGGATCATGGTCATCAACATGCTGGTGGCGATCTGGCTGGTGCACATGAAGGAGCTCGGCTTGCTCAACAAGCAAGGTGGCTGGGCGCTCGAGCTGCAGGGCATGTACCTGTTCGGCGCGCTGGCAGTCGCCTTCCTGGGCGCCGGCCGTTTCAGCATCGGCGGCACAGGCGGCAAGTACAACTAAGGGCGGGGTTAGTCGTCTTCGGCCGCATCGAGGCCCGGGAACAGAACCTCGGTGTAGCCGAAGCGCGAGAAATCGCGCACCCGCATCGGGTAGAGCTTGCCCAGCAGGTGATCCACCTCGTGCTGCACCACCCGGGCGTGGAAGCCACTCACCGTGCGATCGATGGGATCGCCGTAGGAGTCGAAGCCGGTGTAGCGGATGGTGGCGAAACGCGGTACCACGCCGCGCAGGCCCGGCACCGAGAGACAGCCTTCCCAGCCCTCCTCTTCCTCGTCGCCGACCGGCGTGATCACCGGGTTGACGAGCACCGTGCGCGGCACGATCGGCGCGTCCGGGTAGCGCGGATTGATGGTGTCGGTGCCGAAGATCACCAACTGCTGATCGACGCCGATCTGCGGCGCCGCGAGGCCGGCGCCGTTGACGGCGTGCATGGTCTCGAACATGTCGCGCACCAGCAGGTGCAGTTCGTCGGTGTCGAATGCGGCAACCGGCTGCGCGATGCGCAGCAGCCTCGGGTCACCCATCTTGAGAATCTCGCGTACCGTCATGAGGCAATTATCGCCACCGCGGCCGCGAATGAGCTCAGGGCGGCGTCTGGTTGCGGGAATCCGGCGAGGTCAGCATCTGATTGATCTCGCGCGGCGAGCGGCCGGGCGGAACCGGGACGATGTTGCCGGCCACGCCGCCGCCGGGCCGCGCACCCGCATCAGGCCGCGCACCTGCACCAGGCCGCGGGCCGAATCCTGGACGCGGAACCGGGACCGGGACCGGATGCGCATAGCCGTGGCGCGGCCCGTAGTCGTAGTAGCCGGGACGGCCATAGTAGGGATAGCGAGGCCGCGAATAGTAGGTGCCGTCGATGTACACGTTCGGCTGGACGACGGCCGGGCCCGGATCCACGTAGTAGGGTTCGGAATAGCCGTAGGAGCCCGCCGGGTAAGCGACGCAGCCGCCGAGCAGGGCCACTCCGCCGAGGGCGAAGCAAGTTCCGAGTAGACGAATTCTGTTCATGATGGACTCCTGGTCGGCACCCTTGTTCAACGTCCGGTTGTAGGCCTTGTTGACTGCGTTTGTATGAAGTCGCGTAACGCCCGGTAAAGCAGCCGGCCCGGTCACAGGCCATTCTCCAGAATTTCGAGCAGTCGCGCCTCGTCAATCACGGCCACGCCCAGCTCGAGCGCCTTGTCGAGCTTGCTTCCGGCCTCCGCGCCGGCGACGAGGTAATCGGTCTTCTTGCTGACGGACCCGGCCACCTTGGCGCCGGCCGTCTCCAGTTTGTCCTTCGCTTCGTCGCGGCTGAGCGTAGGAAGCGTGCCAGTGATTACGAAGGTCTTGCCCGCGAGCGGCTTGGGCGCGCGCGCGGCCGGCTCGCCCTCTTCCCAGCTCAGGCCGCAGGCGCGCAGCTGTTCGACCACTTCGCGGTTGTGCGCCTGGTCGAAGAAAGTGCGCAGGCTTTTCGCGACCACGGGCCCCACGTCGTTGACTTCCAGCAGCTGTTCCTCGGTCGCGTCCATGATCGCATCCAGCTTGCCGAAGTGCTTGGCCAGGTCCTTGGCCGTGCTTTCGCCGATGTGCCGGATGCCGAGGCCGAACAGGAAGCGCGGCAGCGTGGTCTTCTTCGACGCCTCCAGCGCATCGACGAGGTTCTTCGCCGACTTGTCGGCCATGCGATCCAGGCCGGCCAGCGTGGTGAAGCCGAGCTTGTAGAGATCGGGCAGCGTGCGGATCAGGTTGGCGTCCACCAGCTGCTCGACCAGCTTGTCGCCCAGGCCTTCGATGTCGAGCGCGCGCCGCGCCGCGAAATGCAGGATCGCCTCCTTGCGCTGCGCAGCGCAGAAGAGGCCGCCGGTGCAGCGGTAGTCGACCTCGCCCTCCTCGCGCAGCGCGTCGGAGCCGCAGACCGGGCACTTGCGAGGCATGGTGAACACGGGCCCGCGCTGTTCCGCCGGCCGGGCCGCGCTCTCGGGCAGCACGCCGACCACCTCGGGAATCACGTCGCCGGCGCGCCGCACGATGACGGTGTCGCCCACTCGCACATCCTTGCGCCGCGCCTCGTCCTCGTTGTGCAAGGTCGCATTCGTCACGGTGACACCGCCCACGAACACAGGCGCCAGCTTGGCCACCGGCGTGAGCTTGCCGGTGCGGCCGACCTGCACCTCGATGCCGAGCACCTCGGTCAATTGCTCCTGCGCCGGGTACTTGTGCGCGACGGCCCAGCGCGGCTCGCGCGAGACGAAGCCGAGCCGCCGCTGCAGCTCGAGGCTGTCGACCTTGTAGACCACGCCGTCGATGTCGTAGGGCAGCGCGTCACGCTGGCGGGCGATGGTCTCGTGGAAGGCGATCAGCTCGATGGCGCCGCGGGCGCGCTGCGTCTGCGCGCCGATGGGAAAACCCCAGGCGTGGAACTGCTGCAGCCAGTCGAACTGCGTCGCGCAGTCGGGCCCGCCCTGCTCGGGCGAAGAGACCTCGCCGAGACCATAGGCAAAAAAGCTCAGCGGCCGGCTTGCCGCGATCGCCGGATCCAGCTGGCGCACGGCGCCGGCCGCGGCATTGCGCGGGTTCACGAACACCTTCTCGTTCTTCTGGCCAGCGGCGATCTTCTCGCGCTGGCGTTCGTTGAGCGCCTCGAAATCGTCGCGCCGCATGTAGACCTCGCCGCGCACCTCCACCACCGGCGGGGCATCGCCATGCAGGCGCAGCGGAATCTGCTGCACCGTGCGGATGCTCTGCGTGACGTCCTCGCCGATCTCGCCGTCGCCGCGCGTCGCCGCCTGCACCAGCACGCCTTGCTCGTAGCGCAGGTTGACGGCCAGCCCGTCGAACTTGAGTTCGCAGACGTACTCGACCTGCGGCCCGTCCTCGGCCAGGCCGAGTTCCTTGCGCACGCGCGCATCGAAGGCGCTGGCGCCGCCCGGCGTGATGTCGGTCTCGGTGCGGATCGACAGCATCGGCACCTTGTGGCGGACCTTGGCGAAGCCCTCGAGCACCTTGCCGCCGACGCGCTGCGTCGGCGAATCGGGCGTGCGCAGCTCGGGATGCTCGGCTTCCAGCGCCTGCAGGCGCTGGAACAGCTTGTCGTACTCGGCGTCCGGCAACTCGGGCGCGTCGAGCACGTAGTAGAGGTGGGCGTGGCGGCGCAGCTGCTCGCCCAGTGCAGCGGCTTCCCGAGCCGCGTCTTCGCGCATGGTCACAGCTCACCCCCAGGCTTGCCCACTTCGTGTGGCCGCCCACCGCCTCGCCGGGGGCAATACCAGCGGCCCGGCAAAGCCGGTTCCGCGGTATTCCTGGCGGAAGAAAGAATAGTCAACTTCACGAGAATAAACGGCGCGCCAGGGGCGAGCCGGCCGAGAGATCGCGTGAATCGAGCGTGTCGTAGAGCTGCTGGAGATCGGCGCCGATCACGTCCATGGTGTCTTCGCGCAAGGGCTGGCCGTCGCTGTCGGTCACGATGCCGTCCATCTCGCGCGCCAGCGTGGCGGCGGTTTCGCGCATGCGTTCGAAGGGCCGCTCGGCGCGGTCGACTTGCGGCACGTCGAGGCTCAGCGTGAGTTCGCGGATGGCCGACTGCGCCGGATCGTCGGCCAGCGCGGCCTGGGTGTCGAAGGACAGGCCGAGGATCGGCGGCAACCCCACTTCGCCCGCGGGCAGCACCATGCGGCCCGGAATGATGCCGGCCACGAAGCCCAGCCGCGCCGCGTTCTGCTGCACATAGCCCGGGCTCCAGGCCGCGTGCAGCGCGCGCAGCACGAAGCTCAGCTGCGCGTCGTGCGAACTCGCGAACTGGTCGAGCTCGCGGGCGCGCGCCACCTCGTCCAGCATCTCCGGAAACTCGGGCGCGCCGTTCACCGCATCGGCGAAGGCCTGCGCCTTGACGACGAATTCGGAGTACTCGATCTCGTTGAGCGCACCGGTGCGGTTGGCCAGCTGCACGCCGGCCTGAAAAGCGCCGTAGCGCTGGCCGGGTGCCGCGGGCTCCCATTCGCCGGTGTGCTCGTTGAGGCCTTCGATCGCGACCGGCTTGCTGCCGGCGCGCCGCGTGGCCGGCATGCCGGCGATCGCCGCGTCGCCGGAGGCCAGGCCGTCGAGGGAGATCGGCGCGATCACGTCGATCAGCGGATCGAGGCCGCCGCGGCGTTCGGCCGTCGGCACCGGCAACGCACTGGGCGCCGGCAGGTCGGGGTCGAACAGCGGCTCGTGGCGTTCGCTGCCCAGCTTCTGGTGCGGATCGATGTGCAGGACGGGCTCTTCGTCGCGCGTGACCGGCGCAGGCGCGGTCTCGGGCGGCGCGCTGTCCTGCGGCGCATCGGGCTGCCGCGGCGCATTGCGGCGCGACATCCATGTGTTGTAGCCGACCACGGCCGCCAGTACGAGGCCGCCGAGGATCGCAAGGGCGACGGTGAGGCTGCTCATCGACGCTGTACGTCTAGGCTGCTTCGACCATCGACACGGCGGATTCCATGTCGACCGCCACGATGCGCGAAACGCCCTGCTCCTGCATGGTCACGCCGATCAGTTGTTCGGCCATCTCCATCGCGATCTTGTTGTGGCTGATGAAGAGGAACTGGGTTTCGCGGCTCATGGCGGTCACGAGTTTGGCATAGCGTTCGGTGTTGGCGTCGTCCAGCGGCGCGTCCACTTCGTCCAAAAGGCAGAAGGGGGCCGGGTTGAGCTGGAAGATCGCGAACACCAGTGCGATGGCGGTGAGCGCCTTCTCGCCGCCCGAGAGCAGGTGGATGGTCTGGTTCTTCTTGCCGGGCGGCTGCGCCATCACCTGCACGCCGGAATCGAGGATCTCGTCGCCGGTCATCATGAGCTTGGCATTGCCGCCGCCGAAGAGCTCCGGGAACATGCGACTGAAGTGCTCGTTGACGATCTTGAAGGTGCCGCCGAGCAGTTCGCGCGTTTCGGCGTCGATCTTGCGGATCGCGTCCTCCAGCGTGCCGATCGCCTCGTTCAGGTCGGCCGACTGCGCGTCGAGAAAAGTCTTGCGTTCGCTGGCCACCGCGAGTTCGTCGAGCGCGGCGAGGTTGACGGCGCCGAGCGAAGCCACCTCGCGGTTGAGGCGATCGATTTCGCTTTGCAGGCCGGTGAGCCGCACCTTGTCGGTTTCGATCGACAGCGCGATCGCTTCGAGGTCGGCCTCGGCATCGGTCAGCAGCTGCTGGTACTGCTCGAAGCCGAGCCGCGCGGCCTGCTCCTTCAGCTGGAACTCGGTGATGCGCTGGCGCAGCGGGTCGAGCTCGCGTTCGAGCTGCAGGCGGCGCTCGTCGCTCGCGCGCAGTTTGAGGGTGAGGTCGTCGTACTGGCTGCGCGCGGCGCCGAGCGCGGTTTCGCGTTCGAGCTTGAGCGCCAGCGCGTCCTGCAGGCCCGCCTGCGCGGCCGCGTCGGACAAGCGACCCAATTCGGCGCGCGCGCGCTCGTCTTCCTCCGCCAGCGAGACGGTCTGCTGCGTCGCGGTTTCGATCGCGCGATTGAGTTCGGCGCGGCGCGCTTCGAGAGTGCGCTGGGCGAAGGTCGCTTCCTGCGCTTGGCGCTCCAGGCTGCGGTGCTGCTCGCGGTTCGCGGTGAGCGCGCGACCGGCCTCGATCACGCGCTCGTCGAGCTGCGCGTGGCGCTCCTGGCTGTCGGCGAGCTGCATGTCGAGCTCTTCGAAGCGCGCCTCCGCGTTCACGCGCTTTTCCTGCAGGTCTTCGAGCTGGGCCTCGACTTCGCCGAGATCGTTGGAAAGCTGCTCGCTGCGTGCGCGCGTCTGCTCGGCCAGCTGCGAGAGCCGCAGCGTTTCGACCTGGAGCTCGTGCGCGCGCGACTGCGTTTCGGCCGCTTCGCGGCGCGCCGTGACGAGCCGCGAAGCCGCATCGCCGTAAGCCGCTTCGGCACGCGCCAGCGCGGTGCGCGCCTCTTCGGCGATCAGGGTCTGGGCGCGCAGCTGGCGATCGAGGTTCTCCATCTCCTGCTGGCGGGCCAGCAGGCCGGCCTGCTCGGAGTCCTGGGCATAGAAGCTCACGCTGTGCGCGGTGACCGCGTGGCCGCTCCTGACGTAGATCGCCTCGCCGGGCTGCAGCTTGTCGCGCTGCGCCAAGGCCTCTTCGAGCGTTTGCGCCGTCAGGCAGCCATGCAGCCAGTCGGTCAGCAAGGCCTGCTGGCCCGCATCGCTCAGGCGCAGCAGATCCGACAGACGCGGCAGCGCGCTCTGGCCCTGCGGCGCACCGGCAGCCGGCGGGCTGTAGAAGGCCAGCTTGGCCGGCGGCGCATCGCTGCCGAAGGCGCGGACCATGTCGAGCCGGCTGACTTCGAGCGCGCCGAGACGCTCGCGCAGCGCCGCTTCGAGCGCGTTCTCCCAGCCTTGCTCGATGTGGATGCGGCTCCACAGGCCTTGCAAGCCTTCGAGGCCGTGCTTCGCGAGCCAGGGTGCGAGCTTGCCGTCGGTCTTGACCTTTTCCTGCAGCGCCTTGAGCGCTTCGAGGCGCGCGGAGAGTTCGGCATGGCGCGCGCCTTCGGTATTGACGGCCTGCTGGCGGGTGCGGCGGTCGTCGTCGAGCTGCGGAACGGATTCCTGCAGCTCGTGCAGGCGCGCGTCGGCTTCGCTGGACGCCTCCTGCGCGGCCGCCAGTTGCTCCTGCAGGTCGTGCAGCCGCGCTTCGTCGGGCGCCGCGAGCGCGTTCTGGTCGCTGCGCAGGCGTTCGGCGCGCTGCGTGAGCTGGCGGCTTTGTTCTTCGATGTTGCGCTGGTCGGCGGCCAGCACCTGAATCTGCTGCTGAACCTGCGCGACGCTGGCGCGCTGGGCGTTGGCTTCACCCTGTGCGCGCTGCTGCGCCTCTTCGAGGCCGGGCATGCGTGCGTCGTGTTCCTCGAGCTGCGCCGCCAGCAGTTCGGCCTGTTCCTCGGCGTTCACGCCCTGCCCGGCCAGGGTTTCGATTTCCGCCTCGGCATCTTCGCGGCGCGTGTTCCACTGCGCGATCTGCTCGCTCAACTGGACCAGCCGCTGCTCCACCCGCTGGCGGCCCTCGACCACGAAGCGGATCTCGCCTTCGAGCCGGCCGACCTCCGCGCTGGCTTCGTACAGCTTGCCCTGCGCCTGGTTGACCTGGTCGCCGGCCGCGTAGTGCGCCTGGCGCACGGTTTCGAGCTCGGCCTCGATGTGGCGCAGATCGGCCAAGCGCGATTCGAGGTCGTTGATCGCCTTTTCCGCGTCGGCCTTGACCTTGGCCTGATCGGCTTCGCTCTCGCTGCGCTTCAGGAACCACAGTTGATGCTGCTTGCGCGTGGCGTCGCCTTGCAGCGTGTTGTAGCGTGCGGCGACTTCGGCCTGCTTCTCGAGCTTTTCGAGGTTGCTGTTGAGTTCGCGCAGGATGTCTTCGACCCGCGTGAGGTTCTCGCGCGTATCGCCGAGCCGGTTCTCGGTCTCGCGGCGGCGCTCCTTGTACTTGGAGACGCCGGCGGCCTCTTCGAGAAAGAGCCGCAGCTCTTCGGGCTTGGATTCGATGATGCGGCTGATCGTGCCCTGGCCGATGATCGCGTAGGCGCGCGGGCCGAGGCCGGTGCCGAGGAACACGTCCTGCACGTCGCGCCGGCGCACCGGCTGGTTGTTGATGTAGTAGCTCGAATTGCCGTCGCGCGTCAGCACCCGCTTGACCGCGATCTCGGTGAACTGCGCCCACTGGCCGCCGGCGCGATGGTCGGCGTTGTCGAACACCAGTTCCACGCTCGAACGGCTGGCCTGCTTGCGCGTGGTGGTGCCGTTGAAGATCACGTCCTGCATCGACTCGCCGCGCAGTTCGGAGGCGCGCGATTCGCCGAGCACCCAGCGCACCGCATCCATGATGTTCGACTTGCCGCAGCCGTTGGGGCCGACGACGCCCACCAGTTGGCCGGGCAGCAGGAAGTTGGTGGGTTCGGCGAAGGACTTGAAGCCGGAGAGCTTGATGGAATTGAGACGCACGACTGGTCGGCCTTAAGCCTGGTTATTTGCCAAGGTGTTGATTTGCAAGGAGAAATTTGCCGGCCCGAAGCTCGAGGACCGGCGGCCACCCGAGGCGACGATGATAACGTGCGAGCCATGAGCGATTTCCCCGTTTCCCCCCGCGCCGGGCTTCGTGTATGGCTGCTGGGCAGCACCGTGGCCTTGATGGGCCTGGCCGCCTGCGGCACGACCGAGCGCGCCGAACCCTATGCCGGCAACGAGTGGCTCCAGTCCGGCGCCAACCGCATCGCCAACCTGGCGCTGCGCGACAACCTGCAGTCGATCCGGCGCGTGCAGCTCTCGCTCTACCGCCGC
The DNA here is from genome assembly GCF_964253805.1 of Variovorax sp. LjRoot175. Taxonomy (NCBI): domain Bacteria; kingdom Pseudomonadati; phylum Pseudomonadota; class Betaproteobacteria; order Burkholderiales; family Comamonadaceae; genus Variovorax; species Variovorax sp. LjRoot175. Next base: position 2,989,712 of record NZ_CAXURY020000001.1, read on the forward strand.
AATCCGCGCGAATGGCGCAAATGGGCCGCGAGCGCGGAAGACGCCATCCAGCGCACCTGGGACGCGATCTCGCAGGAAAGTCCCCTGCCGGGCCTGCAAGGCGCCACCGGCATCGATGCGATCCGGCTGGCTTTCGAAACCAAACCCAAGGCTTACGAAGGCGACCGCGTGGCCGCGCTGGTGGTCGGATGGGCATCGATGCTCAAGCAGGCCAATGGCGGCACCTGGGAGCAGAGCATGCTCGACGCGGTGAACGCGGAAAACAGCTACCGCGCCGCGCGCAACGTCGAGATCTCGCTCTGGCTCATCAGCTCCAAGACGAATCCCGAGGGCCAGCCCCTGCTGCTGGCCACCGAGATCAGCGATCGCGGCCGCAACCTGGTGGTCGATCGCGAGCTTTCGAAGGTGGTTGCGCGGCTCGATCTGATGGCCGCGCAGGCCGACGAGAAGTACCGCCGTGCCGCGCTCGACTTCAGCCAGAACTGGCTGCTCGGCAGTCTGGTGCCCTTCTTCTCGATGATCCAGCGATAGTGAGCTTCTAGTCGAACCACTCGGCGTTCGGATGCCGCTTGCGCCATGACGCAACGCTGGGGTTGGTCTGGATGTATTCGGCCAGCCGCGTTCGGTGTGCGGCAGACAGCGGCAACGCCTTCAACAGGCTCGGCCAGGTCTTCATCGCCTGTTCGACGCAGCTTGCGACGACCTCGCGCAGTTGCTTTTCAGGGATGTCCCAGGCGTTTCCGAGCTCGCGCAGCGTCTTGGGCGTGAGCAGCGTGCGCTGCGTCTGGTTTGGAAAGAACGGCAGCCCATGTCCCGAGCCGCTGAGGTACACGCCGTAGGCGACGATGTCATAGGCTTTGGACAGCTCGGGCCTGGGTTGGCCGGGCGAGTACACGAGGCTGAAGTTCTTCAGATGCGCGTCATAGTTGCCCAGCAGCTCCGAGACCTTGATGCGGCGCAGCAGCTCCGCCACGTCGGCTTCGCCCTTGGCCGAGCGCCGCTTGAGCAGGAGGCCGATGGCCGCGTAGGTACCCGAATACTTGTATTCCGACGGTGTCCCCGTGACCTGGGCGAAGTCCTCCATGTGCAGGCGCCTGGTTTCGGTATCGACGTCGCGGTCGAACCTGGAAACCAGCAGGAAACTTCGCTCGTCCTTTTGCAGCGCATAGGGCAACTGGTCGGCGATGGCGGACAAGGGCTCCAGCCGGAATTCGCAGATGTTCACGCCGGCGGCAGCGGCCAGCGTCAGCGAGCTGTACTCCACTTGCGGAAGCCGGTCGTATTCGCCCGTCGGCAGCTTGCCGATGAAATGCTGCTCGTCCGATTGCTTGGACCGCATCACGTAGCGCCCGGGGCCGCCCAGAACCAGCGCCACCTTCGGCTGCACACCCGAAATCGAGGTCTGCTGGGGGGTGGGCACCTGCCCGGAGCTCATTTCGTAGCTGTCCCGGCTCTGGCCGATCAACCGGCCGAGCGCGACCTCGTCGAGCGTTTCGGCGTCCGCCCAGACGTCGCCGGGCAGATCGCCGCCGCAGGCTGCCAGCAAACCGAGTTCGTCATTCGCGTCCAGGCCCAGGTCGCCGACCAATTGCTTGCGCAGCGGCCCTTCCGGAAGCAAATTCTGGAAGAAAGGCGGCAACCCGAAATTGCCGTCGCCGCGGTTGACGTCCAGGGCCGGGTCCAGCAGCTGAGCCACCGTGGCCGCTTCGGCCTCGGCGATCGCCTGGGCCACTCTTTCGGCGCTGCCCGAGGTCGCAGGCGCGACGACATAGAGCTGCGACAGCACCGGCCGTGCCGGGTTCTTCGCATATTCGTCGTCGAATCTGAAATACACCCGCCCGTCGTCGAGCCCGAAGAGCGATCCGACGTTCGTTCTTCCCAGCCGGATCCGCAGCGAGCGTACGACGCTCATCTGCCGCGCCTCGCCGGTTTCGGCATCAAGCTGCTCACTTCATCCTGCAGGCTGGTGGATTTGGTATCGCTGCCGGCCCGGGTCAGGTCCGCGACCACCTGCGGAACGAACTGGAGTTCGAGGCCCAGGCTCTTGAGCAAGGCGAGCAAGGTGTTCAGTTCCACGTTCCCCCGCCCCGCTTCCAGAGCACCCAAGGTGTTTCTGGAGACACCTGCTTTCAGGGCGAGTTCGGAGGCCGTCATGGCGCGATCCTTTCGAGCCTGGCGCAGGAAGCTGCCGACTTCGGCGAGAGTCGTCATGTTCAACTCATTGAGCAAAAATTATATATGCACATCATATTGAGCATGTTCGCCACCAAGGTCAAGCTTATTTGCCCAATATAGTGCTCATATCATTGATTGCATATTTTATTGTGCAAGCACACGGTCAACCATAAGCCAACCCTCTCGCCCTCCCGACGACCCCTAGAATGCTTCGCACTTCTCCATCCCCAGGAACCTCATGAGCTCCCTCAATTTCATCGGCGGCGAAAAGGGCGGTGTCGGCAAATCCGTCACGGCACGGGTCTTGGCGCAGTACTTCATCGATCACAGCCGGCCTTTCGTCGGCTTCGACACCGATCGCTCGCACAGCTCCTTCACCCGCTTCTACGAGGGCTTCGCCTCGCCGGTGGTGGTGGACAGCTACGAAGGCCTCGACACGGTCGTGAACGGCTTCGAGACGAATCCGCAGCAGAGCGTGATCGTCGATCTCGCAGCGCAAACGCTGGCGCCGCTGGCGCGCTGGATCAAGGAGTCCGATCTGTTCGACGTGTTCGCCGAGCTCGGCGTGACCGTCAACTTCTGGCACGTGCTCGATGACGGCAAGGACTCGAGCGACCTGCTCGGCGCGCTGGTCGACACCTTCAGCAACCGGCCGAACTACATCGTGGTGCAGAACTACGGCCGCGGCAGCGACTTCGGCCTGCTGCTCGGTTCGCAATCGCTCGGCAAGGCAACCACGCACGGCGCCCGCGTCATCGCGCTGCCGCGCCTGCACGAGGCCAGCATGCGCAAGATCGATGGGCGCAACACCAGCTTCTGGAAGGCGGTCAACGACCGCGACGGCCAGCACGCGCTCGGGCTGCTGGAGCGCCAGCGCGTCAAGAGCTGGCTGGCGACCTCTTACGCAGCCTTCGACACGCTGCCGCTCTGAGCGCTGCGGCGAAACAGCAGCACCAGCAGCAGCAGCCCGAAGACCGTGAACGCGATGAAGGACCAGTTCGCAATCGACAGGCCCAGGAAGGTCCAGTCGATCTGCGTGCAGTCGCCGCCGCCGCGGAAGATCATCGGCAGCGCGCGCTTGAGCGGGAAGGTCTCGATCATCCCGTAGAGGTCGCGCCCGCAGGACACGACCTCCGGCGGATGCCACTGCAGCCAGCTCTGGCGCGCGGCCGTGTAGGCGCCGCCGACCGCCATCACCAGGCCCAGCAGCGCGCCCGTGAGCTGCAGGCCCCGGCTGCGGCTGGCGGCCGCGAGCCCCGCGAAGACCGCCACCAGCACCAGCGCATAGCGCTGCACGATGCACATCGGGCACGGCTCGAGGCCGACCACGTGCTGCAGGTAGAGCCCGAAGGCGAGCATCGCCACGCAGGCGGCGCAGATCAGCGCAAGAGCGCGGCGCGGTGCGCCGAAATACCAATCGATCACGGAGAAACCCAATCTTCGACAAATACCCTGGCCTTGCGCGGCCTGGCGACGACGGTGTCGCCTTCCGCAAGGGCCAGGTCCCGGAACTGTTGCGCAGGGAGTTGCGCTTCGATGATGGTTCCGGAGCCAGGATTGTCTGGATTCGATTCCACCGGTTCGAGTTCCAGCCGCGCGATCGGGCCGACCACGATGGCGCGGCTCAAGGTCGCGACGATGCCGGTGGCGCCCGGGGTGTAGCGTTCGATGTCGAGGTCGTGCGGCCGCACATAGGCCAGCGCCCTGCCGTTGCGCAGCTCGCGGTGCTCGGGCGAATCGATGCGCAGGCCTTCGACATGCACCTCGCCCTCGTGCGCGCGGCCGTGGAACAGGTTGACGTCGCCGAGAAAGCCGTAGACGAAGGGGCTCGCCGGGTGGTCCCACACATCTTGCGGCGATCCGACCTGCTCGACGCGGCCGCTGTTCATCAGCACCACGCGGTCGGCCACTTCGAGCGCTTCTTCCTGGTCGTGGGTGACGAAGATGCTGGTGACGTGCAGTTCGTCGTGCAGCCGGCGCAGCCAGCGGCGCAGCTCCTTGCGCACCTTGGCGTCGAGTGCGCCGAAGGGCTCGTCGAGCAGCAGCACCTTGGGCTCCACCGCGAGCGCGCGGGCCAGCGCGATGCGCTGGCGCTGGCCGCCCGAGAGCTGCGACGGATAGCGGTCGGCCAGCCAGTCGAGCTGCACCAGCTTGAGCAGGTCGTGCACCTTGGTCTTGATCTGCGTTTCGCTCGGGCGCAGTCCGCGCGGCTTGACGCGCAGGCCGAAGGCCACGTTCTCGAACACCGTCATGTGGCGGAACAGCGCGTAATGCTGGAACACGAAGCCGACCTGGCGCTCGCGCACATGCACGTCGGTCGTGTCTTCGCCGGCAAAGAGGATGCTGCCGGTATCGGCGGTCTCCAGCCCCGCGATGATGCGCAGCAAGGTGGTCTTGCCGCAGCCCGAGGGGCCCAGCAGCGCGACCAGTTCGCCCGAATCGACGTCGAGGCTCACGTCGCGCAGGGCGTGGAAGTCGCCGAAGCGTTTGCTGACGTTGCGGATTTCAATGCTCATGATCTTTTCTCCTCAGGCCGCGACGGCGGGTTGCGGCCGTTCCGGCGGCAGTTCGGCGATGGCCTTCATTTCGCGTTCGTGGCGCCATTCGATGACCGACTTGATCACCAGCGTGACCAGCGCCAGGATGGCCAGCAGCGAGGCCACCGCGAAGGCGGCGACCGACTGGTACTCGTTGTAGAGCACTTCGACGTGCAGCGGCATGGTGTTGGTCTGGCCGCGGATGTGGCCCGACACCACCGACACCGCGCCGAACTCGCCCATGGCGCGCGCGTTGCAAAGGATCACGCCATAGAGCAGCCCCCACTTGATGTTGGGCAGCGTCACGCGCCAGAAGGTCTGCCAGCCCGTCGCGCCGAGCACGATGGCGGCTTGCTCCTCGTCGGTGCCTTGCGCCTGCATCAGCGGAATGAGTTCGCGTGCGATGAAGGGAAAGGTCACGAACACGGTGGCCAGCACAATGCCGGGCACCGCGAAGATGACCTTGACGTCGTGTGCCGCGAGCCACGGGCCGAACCAGCCCTGCGCGCCGAAGATCAGCACGTAGATCAGGCCGGCGACCACCGGCGAGACCGCAAAAGGCAAATCGACCAGCGTGGTGAGAAAGGCCTTGCCCCGGAACTCGAACTTGGCGATGGCCCATGCGGCCGCCACGCCGAACACCAGGTTCATCGGCACCGCGATCGCGGCCGTGATCAGGGTGAGGCGGATCGCGCTCCAGGCATCGGGTTCCTTGAGCGCTTCGATGTAGGCGTTGATGCCCTTGCGCAGCGCCTCGGTCGCCACAGCGGCCAGCGGCAGCACGAGGAACAGGAACATGAAGGCCAGCGCCAGGCCGATCAGGGTCCAGCGCACCCAGGCCGATTCGGTGGTGCCGGCCTGCGCGCGGCGAATCGTTCTCGATGAAGCCGCGCTCATGCCGATGCCCCCCTGCGGCGCTGCCAGGCCTGCAGGCCGTTGATGACCAGCAGCAGCAGGAACGAAATGACCAGCATCACCAGCGCGACCGCGGTGGCGCCCGCGAAGTCGTACTGCTCCAGCTTGCCGATGATGATCAGCGGCGTGATCTCGGAAATCATCGGCATGTTGCCGGCGATGAAGATCACCGAGCCGTACTCGCCGATCGCGCGTGCGAAGGCCATCGCGAAGCCGGTCAGGAGCGCCGGCGTGATCGAAGGCAGGATCACCTTGGTGAAGGTCTGCAGCCGTGTCGCGCCGAGGCTGGTCGCGGCCTCTTCGAGTTCCTTCTCGGTGTCTTCCAGCACCGGCTGCACCGTTCGCACCACGAAAGGCAGCCCGATGAAGATCAGCGCGATCACCACGCCGGCCGGCGTGAAGGCCAGCTTGATGCCCATCGGTTCGAGGAACTGGCCGATCCAGCCGTTGCCGGCGAGCAGCGCGGTCAGCGAAATGCCGGCGACGGCCGTGGGCAGCGCGAAAGGCAGATCGACGAGCGCATCGACAATGCGCTTGCCGGGAAACTTGTAGCGCACCAGCACCCAGGCCACGAGCAGGCCGAACACCAGGTTGACCAGCGCGGCGATCAGCGAGGCGCCGAAGGTGAGCCGGTACGAGGCCATCACGCGCGGCGCGGTCACCGCCACCCAGAACTGCTCCCAACTCAGGGTGAAGGTCTTGAAGACCAGCGCCGACAACGGGATCAGGACGATCAGGCTCAGGTACAGGATCGAGAAGCCGAGCGTGATGTGAAAGCCCGGCAGCACGCGCCGCGAGGCGCCCGTGTTCCCTGCACGCGCAAGCGGCGCCGCCGCGGACGGCAGCGCCGAAGAGATGGCACTGCTCATCGTGCCCCCACGCTCTGCACTAACGTGTCATCGCTGCCCCCCGAGGGGGCTTTCGCTTGCTTGAAGCGGTTCGGCGCGGCGCTCATTTATTTGCCGCCGGGCGTATAGAGCTTGTCGAACTGCCCGCCGTCGTTGAAGTGCACCTTCTGCGCTTCGCTGAGGCTGCCGAACAGCTCCTGCACGGTGAAGAGCTGCAGCGGCTTGAAGGTCGCCGCGTACTTCTTGAGCACCGCATCGGAGCGCGGGCGCAGCGCGTGCTTGGCCGCGATTTCCTGCGCTTCGTCCGAATAGAGGTAGTCGAGGTAGGCCTTGGCCAGTTCGCCGGTGCCCTTCTTCACCACCGTGCGCTCGACCACGGCCACCGGGTTCTCGGCCAGGATGCTGATCGAGGGGTACACCGCATCGACCTTGCCGGCGCCGAACTCGCGGTCGATGGAGACCACTTCCGATTCGAAGGTGATCAGCACGTCGCCGATGTTGCGCTGCAGGAAGGCGGTGGTCGCATCGCGGCCGCCGCGCGCGAGGATGGGCACGTTCTTGAACAGCTTGCCGACGAACTCGGCCGCTTGCGCGTCGCTGCCGCCCTTCTTCTTCACGTAGCCCCAGGCGGCCAGGTAGGCATAGCGGCCGTTGCCGCCGGTCTTGGGGTTCACGATCACGACCTGGGTGCCGGGCTTGACGAGATCGTCCCAGTCCTTGATGCCCTTCGGGTTGCCGTTGCGCGTCAGGAACAGCATGGTGGACGTGGTGGGTGCCGCATTGTTCGGGAAGCGCTTGGCCCAGTCCTTGGCGACCACGCCGGCGTTGGCGAGGAACTCGATGTCGGTGCTGGTGTTCATCGTCACCACGTCGGCCTCCAGCCCGTCGGCCACGGCACGCGCCTGTGCGCTGGAGCCGGCGTGCGACTGGTCGATCTTGACCTCCTTGCCCGTGGTCTTCTTGTAGTTCGCCACGAAGGCGGCGTTGTAGTCCTTGTAGAACTCGCGCGCCACGTCATAGGACACGTTGAGCAGGGTCTGGGCCGAGGTCGCGCCGGCAGCGGCGAGCGCCAGGGCGCCGAAGATCGTCTTGATGGTTCTGGAGGTCATGGTCTTGCTTCGAGTTGGGGACGGCCGGCCATCAGGGGCGTGGGCTCGTCCGTCAGCGATTGGAGCAGAGCCAGGCCCAAAGGCCAGTCGCCATGCCCCGAATCGATGTTGATGTGGCCGGCATTCTGCATGCGAACGAATTCGCTGCCCCAGGCGCGGGCATAGGCGCCGGCCAGGCGCACCGGGCAATAAGGGTCGTTGCTGCTGGCCACCAGGATGCTGCGGTACGGCAGCCTCGCGTAGGGCACGGGCGCGAAATCGGACAGCACGGCGCGGCGCTCCGGGTCGGCCGGCGCCACCAACAGGGCCCCGCGGATACGCGCGGCCGCCGCCTCGGACAGGTGCGCGGTCGTGATGCAACCCAGGCTGTGCGCGGCGATCACCACCGGGCCCGGGCTTTCCAGCACGAGCTTCTCGAGCGCGGCCACCCAGGCTGTGCGCTTCGGCGTCACCCAGTCGTCCTGCAGCACCCGCACCGCGCCCTGCATGCGTTCCGCCCACAGGCTTTGCCAGTGGCCGGGGCCGGAGTCGCGCCAGCCCGGAACGATGATGATGGTCGGCTTCGTCACGCAGCGCTTATCTGTTGGGCTGCGGCGTCAGGCGCAGGTACGCCCGGACGGCGTGAAGTTGGGGGCCGTATCGCCGAGTCGCAGGGTCGCCATGGTCGCTCCGTGGATGGAAGGGAGCGCCGATTCTGCAAAGCATCGCTTCGATGACAAACGAATATCTACTTGTTTCGATATGGCGTTTGGTGAATAAGAGCTTCTTACACCGTGAGCCTGAAGCCCCCGGCACCGATGTGCTCGGCGAAGAAGTCGATCAGCTGGCGAATCGCCGGCACCAGCGCCCGGCGCGAAGGAAAGACCGCATGCAGGATGCCCGGCGGCGGCCCCCAGCCGGGCAGCACCTCGACCAGGCGGCCCGCTTCGAGATCTTCCTTGCACATGTAGTCGGGCAGCATGCTGGCGCCGACGCCTTCCACCACCGCGAATTTCAGCGTCAGCAGGTCATCCGCCAGGTAGCGCGGCGTGTGCTGCATCGTGTGCATCGCCCCGCCGGGGCCTTCCAGGCACCAGCTGGCCCGCCCGTCGGCGGCCGACTGGGAGACCGTGTCCAGGCGCCCCAGCTCATCCACCGTCCGTACCGGGCCCTGGCGCCGGAGCTGGTCCGGGCTGGCCACCAGCACGCCCCGGGCAGTGGCGAACTGCTTGGCCACCAGCGTCGTGCTGTCCTCGATGACCGGCCGTACGCGCAGCGCCAGGTCGATGCCCTCTTCGATCAGGTCGACGGCCCGATTCAGGATGCGCATCTCGATCTGCACCGCCGGATAGCGGAGGATGAACTGCGCCACCAGCACCCCGATGCCGCTCTGCGCCAGCGTGATGGGACAGCTGATGCGCACCACGCCGCGCGGCTCGGTCTGCACCTGCGCGATGGCTTCGGCCGCCGCCTCGGCGGCGTCGCGCATCGCGATGCTGTGCCGCAGGTAGAGCTCACCGGCCGGCGTCAGCGAGAGCCGCCGCGTGCTGCGCTGAAGCAGTTGCACACCCAGCCGCGCCTCGAGATCCGCCACGCGGCGCGACAGCCGCGACTTCGGCACGCCCAGCGCGCGGCCTGCCGCCGCAAAGCCGCCCCGCTCGGCCACCTCGGCAAAGAAAACCATGTCGTTGAGATCTTGCATGGCCACGATTGTCCTACTAACAGGACGATCTGTGTCAATTTTGCCGACTTATCAATCAGTCGACTCAAAAATAGACTATCTCCCATGCCGACCGCTTCCGTGCCGGCGCCAACATCGAAAGAGAGCGATAGATCATGAAACTGCTGCACATCGATTCCAGCGTCCTGGGCGACAACTCCGTCTCGCGTCAATTGACGGCCGAAGTGGTGGCCGAATGGCGCCGCAACCACGCGGGCACCGAAGTCGACTACCTGGACCTGGCGGTTTCCGCCCCCAGCCACCTCGATGCCCACTCCCTGGGCTTCCGGGCGCCGGCAGGCACCGAATTCACCGAACGCCAGCGCAACGAGAACGCGGTCTCCGAAAAGCTGGTGAGCCAGTTTCTCGCGGCCGACGTGGTCGTGATCGGCGCGCCGTTCTACAACTTCTCGATCCCGAGCCAGCTCAAGGCCTGGATCGACCGCATCGCGCAAGTCGGCCGCACCTTCAAGTACACCGAGAAGGGACCTGTGGGCCTGGCCGGCGGCAAGACGGTGATCGTCGCCATCACCCGCGGCGGCATCTACTCGACCAGCGAAGGCGGCCAGGCGATGGAGCACCAGGAAAGCTACCTCAAGGTGGTCCTGGGCTTCCTCGGCGTCACCGACGTGCGCTTCGTGCGCGCCGAAGGTCTGGCCATGGGCGAAGCGCCGAAGGCGGCCGCACTCGGCGCCGCCCGCGCCGACATTTCCAACGTGGCGGGCGAAGCCGCCAATCAGGACGTCGCCACCCTCGCCGCCTGAGGCATTGCAGAAGAACTATGCGTGGCTCTTGATTCAGGCCACGTATTTGTCGACCCAGGTCTGCAGGAGCTTCTTGGTGCCGCCCTCGGCGATGTGGCCCTTGTCGTCGAACAGGCCCTCCTTGTTCTGGAGGAAGGCCTCGGGCTGGCCCAGCGTGGGCACGTCGAGGTAGGCCAGCACGTTGCGCAGGTGCTGCTGCGCGACCGCGGTGCCGATGGCGCCGACCGACACCCCGATCACGCCGGCCGGCTTGCCGGCCCAGGCGCTCTGGCCGTAGGGCCGCGAGGCATTGTCGATCGCATTCTTGAGCACGCCGGGCAACGAGCGGTTGTATTCCGGGGTCACGAACAAGAGGCCTTGCGACGCGGCGATTTCCGATTTGAGCCGCTTGACCGCGGGCGCCTGGTTGCCGTCGTCGTCCTGGTTGTAGAGCGGCAGGTCGTCGATGCGCAGGTGCTCGAAATTGAAGTCCGAGGGCGCGAGGTGCGCGACCGCGAGTGCGAGCTTGCGGTTGAACGAATCCTTGCGCAGGCTGCCGACGATGACGGCGATTCGGGTCTAGCTCATGAAAACTCCTTTTGAACGGGGTTGACGGGAAGCGCCAGGAATTATCCGAAGCGCCTATGACCTTTTCCGGAAAAGCCCAATCACGGCAGCCGGTGCTGCGGCGCGTTCTGCAGGCTCGCCTGCGTCACGCTGGCGCCGGCCGGCACGTCGTCGATGATCCAGACGTTGCCCCCGATGGTCGCGCCCTTGCCCAAGTTCACGCGGCCCAGGATGGTGGCGCCGGCATAGATCACCACGTCGTCTTCCACGATCGGATGGCGCGGCAGGCCCTTCTGCAGGTTGCCGTCGACATCGGTCGGAAAGCGCTTCGCACCCAGCGTCACGGCCTGGTAGAGGCGCACGCGCTTGCCGATCACCGTGGTCTCGCCGATTACGACGCCCGTGCCGTGGTCGATGAAGAAGCCGGCGTCGATCTGCGCGCCCGGATGGATGTCGATGCCGGTCTGTCCGTGCGCGAGCTCGGCCACGATGCGTGCCAAGAGCGGCAGGCCCAGGTCGTAGAGCTGGTGCGCGAGGCGGTGATGGATCATCGCCAGGATGCCGGGGTAGCACAGCAACACCTCGTCGACGCTGCGCGCGGCCGGGTCGCCCTGGTAGGCGGCGATCACGTCGCCGTCGAGCAGGCGGCGAATGCCGGGCAGCGCGGCTGCGAAAGCGCGCACCGCCTCCCCGGCCTCCGCATCGATCTCGGCCGCATCGCGCGGCTGGTGACGCGCGTTGTAGCGCAGCTCCAGCCGGGCCTGCGTCAACAGCGACTGCAGGGACGAGTCCAGCGTGTGGCCGACGTAGAAGTCCTCGCTCTCGTGCCGCAAGTCGGGCGGCCCAAGCCGCATCGGGAACAGCGCGCCTTTCAGCGATTCGACGATGCCGGCCAGCGCATCACGCGAGGGGAACTCGCGGCTGCCCGGTTCGCGCGAACGCTTCTGGGAATCACGCCATTCGTCGCGCACCTCGTGCAGCGCGCTGACGATTTCACTTACATCGAATCCGGCCATGGCTTGCTCCTTGTTTCCGCACATTGTTGCGGCATCGGGAGCAAACGCGGCGTCGGAAGGGTTTAGAGCTTGGCGATGGACACTTCGGTCGATTTCACCAGCGCGACCACGTCGGAGCCGGGCTTGAGCTGCAGCTCGTCGACCGAGCGCGTGGTGATGACCGAGGTCACGATGCCCCAGGCGGTCTCGACGTCGACTTCGGAGACGACGTCGCCTCGGATGATCTCGCGGACCTTGCCCTTGAACTGGTTGCGCACGTTGATGGCTTGGATGGACATGGAGGGACTCCTGTTGAAAAAGAAGGAAGAAGAAGATCAGACCGCCCAGCGCAGGACGTGCGCCGGCCCGTCGGCCCAGCGCGTGTCGTTGGCCGGCTCGCCATCGGGTTTCTGCAGCACGCGGTCGAGGATGCGTTTCTCGATCGCCGCGAAAGCCGGATCGCCCTGCGAGCGCGGCCGCGCGAGCGCGATGTTTTCGTCCAGCGCGATGCGGCCGTCCTCGATCAGGATCACGCGGTCGGCCAGCGCCACGGCTTCCTGCACGTCGTGCGTGACCAGCAGGGCGGTGAAACGGTGACGCTGCCACAGGTTCTCGATCAGGCGATGCATCTCGATGCGCGTCAGCGCATCGAGCGCGCCCAGCGGCTCGTCGAGCAGCAGCAGCCGAGGGTGATGCACCAGCGCACGCGCCAGCGAGACCCGCTGGCGCTGCCCGCCCGACAGGCGCGCCGGCCACTCGGCCTTGCGGTCGGGCAGGCCGACCTGCGCGAGCACTTCTTCGCCGCGCACGCGCGCCGCCGTCGGCAGGCCCAGCGTGACGTTCTCGAGCACGCGGCGCCACGGCAGGAGGCGCGCCTCCTGGAACATGATCCGCGTGTCGTCGTGCAGCCCGTCGACGGGCTTGCCGTCGGTGTAGAGGCCGCCTTCGGAGGCTTCCTCGAGGCCCGCGATCAGGCGCAGCAGCGTGCTCTTGCCGCAGCCGCTGCGGCCCACGATGGCGATGAACTGGCCCGGCTCGATCGTGAGCTGCGTGTTGCGCAGCACCTCGCGCGTGCCGTAGCGCTTGTGGAGACCGCGCGCTTCGAGCCGCACGCCGGCAAAGCCTTGCTGGAGGATGGCGCTCATGTTTTTTCAGACTCCGGGGTTGAACAGCGCCACGTCGAGCGCGTTGAGTTTCTTGGGCAGGAGCTTCTCGGCGAAGAAGGCATCGGCGATGCGCCGCTGCTCGGCCAGGCCGCCAACCACCACCGGACGCACCGCGTAGCTGCGCCGCGCATTGGCATGCTCGACCGTGGCGGTATCGAGCCCCCACACTGGCGCCAGCAGGGCGGCCGCTTCCGCGGGCTTCTGCTTGACCCAGAGGCCGGCCTTGTGCAGTTCGCCGTAGAGCACGCGCAGCACGTCGGGACGCGCGTTCGCGAACGGCGTTCCGCCCAGGTAGTAGCGCTGGTACGACGCGATGCCGGTGCCGTCCGCCAGCACGCGCAGCTTCGACTGGCGCTGCGCCGCGGAGAGGAACGGGTCCCACACGACCCAGGCATCGATCGCACCGCGCTCGAAGGCGGCTCGGCCGTCGGCCGGCGTGAGGTACGCGGGCTCGATGTCCTTGAACGAGAGGCCGGCCTTGTCGAGCGCGGCGATCAGCAGGTAGTGCACGCCGGCCGCCTTGGCGAAGCCGACCTTCCTGCCCTTGAGATCGGCCACCGACTGGATGGGCGAATCGGCCCGCACGACGATCGCCTGCGCGGCCGGAGACGGCGCCTCCTGCGCGACGAAAGTCAGCTTCGCGCCCGCGGCCTGCGCGAACACCGGCACGGTGTCGGCCACGTCGGCGCTGAAGTCGAGGTTGTCGAGATTGAGCGCTTCGAGCAACGGCAAGCCGCTGGTGAACTCGTGCCAGCTGATCTTGACGCCCAGCGGCGCGAGCTGCCGCTCCAGCGTGCCCTGGGTCTTGAGCACCACGGTCAGCGTCGACGACTTCTGGTAGCCGATGCGGATCGTGGACGGGGCCGCGCCTTGCGCATAGGCCATGCCACCGGCCAGTGAAGCCAATGCGCCGAGCGCGGCGCGCCGAGTGAGAGAAGTCATCTCGCCCTCCTCCTTCATTTCGCCGCCTGGTAGCCCGGATGCCAGCGCAGCCACCAGCGCTCCAGCCCGCGGGCGAACACGTCGGCCAGCTTGCCGAGCAACGCATAGAGCAGGATGCCCACCAGCACGATGTCGGTCTGCAGGAACTCGCGCGCGTTCATCGTGAGATAGCCGATGCCGGCCTGTGCCGAGATGGTTTCGGCCACGATCAGGATCACCCACATGAGGCCGAGCGAGAAGCGCAGGCCCACCAGGATCGAGGACAGCGCACCCGGCAGGATCACCTCCTTGTAGAGCTGCCAGCGCGAGAGCCCGTAGGTGCGGCCCATCTCGATCAGCTGCGGGTCCACGTTGCGGATGCCGTGGAAGGTGTTGAGATAGATCGGAAAGAACACCGACACCGAGATCAGAAACAGCTTGGCCGATTCGTCGATGCCGAACCAAAGGATCACCAGCGGAATGAGCGCCAGCGCCGGGATGTTGCGCACCATCTGGATGGTGGAATCGAGCAGGGTCTCGAAGAACTTGACCGAGCCGGTGAGCAGGCCCAGCGCAAGGCCGAGCCCGCCGCCGATGGCCAGGCCCGACAAGGCCCGGCCGGCGCTGACCCTCACGTGGGTCCACAGTTCGCCCGAGACGGCCAGCGCCCACGCGGCCTTGACCACGTCGATCGGCGCCGGCAGCACGCGGGTGGAGAGCCAGCCGAGCGACGAGGCGATCTGCCACGCGACGATCAACCCCACGGGCACGAGCCAGGGCACGAGGCGCTTGGCGACCCCGAGCCCGAAGGCTTGCGCCGAGCCCAGCGAAGGTGCCGCGACCGGCAATGGCTGCACTTGTTCAGTCATGAAGAGAGTCCTTTGCCTTGATCAGCATTGCGAAACGAGGCGCGAAGGCGCATCGAGATTGGCGACGACCTCGCCGAAGGGACCGGTCAGCGCCCCGCCCGGCAGGCTCGGGCGCCGCTTGCGCGGCAAGAGCGGGAACACCAGCTCGGCAAAGCGGTAGGACTCTTCGAGGTGCGGGTAGCCCGAGAGGATGAAGTTGTCGAGGCCCAGCGCCGCGTACTCCTCGATGCGCGCCGCCACCGTCTTCGCATCGCCCACCAGTGCCGTGCCGGCGCCGCCGCGCACCAGGCCCACGCCGGCCCAGAGGTTGGGCGAGATCTCGAGCTCGGCCCGCGTGCGCCTGGCACCACCAGCGTGCAAGGCGGCCATGCGGCGCTGGCCTTCGGAGTCCATGCGCGCGAAGGCGGCCTGGGCGCCGATCACGGTGGCGTCGTCGACGCGGCTGATCAGCTCTTCGGCAGCCTTCCACGCCGCGTCCTCGGTCTCGCGCACGATCACGTGCAGGCGGATGCCGAACTTCACCGTGCGGCCCTTGCGTGCGGCGCGTTCGCGAACGTCGGCCGCTTTCTTTGCCACTTCGGAGGGCGGTTCGCCCCAAGTCAGGTAGGTATCGACCTGTTCCGCCGCGAGCTCGTGCGCCGCCGCCGAGGAGCCGCCGAACCACACCGGCGGATAAGGCTTCTGCGTCGGCGGGTACAGCAGCTTCGCGCCCTTCACGCTCAGATGCTTGCCTTCGTAGTCGAAGCTCTGGCCTTCATGGCTGCGCGCGATGATCTCGCGCCAGATGCGGATGAACTCGGCCGACTGCTCGTAGCGCGCTGCATGGTCGAGAAAGACGCCGTCGCCCTCGAGCTCGGACTGATCGCCGCCGGTCACCAGGTTCACGAGCACGCGCCCGCCCGAGAGCCGGTCGAAGGTCGCGGCCATGCGCGCGGCCAGGCTGGGCTGGTGCAGCCCGGGCCGCACCGCGACCAGGAATTTGAGTTGCCGCGTCGCGCCGATCAGGCTGGCCGCGATCACCCACGGGTCCTCGCAGGAGCGGCCGGTGGGAATCAGCACGCCCTCGTAGCCGAGCTGGTCGGCCGCGCCGGCAACCTGCTGCAGATAGGCCAGGTCGACCGGGCGCGCGCCCTCGGTGGTGCCGAGGTAGCGGCTGTCGCCGTGGGTGGGAAGAAACCAGAAGACTTGCATGGTGTGATCTCGATCAGATGGCGAAGAGAAAGCGCCGCAGGCCCCACGCCAGTGCCGTGGTGCGAAGCACCCGCACGGCGCGAAGCCGCAACAGCGCGCTGTCAGGCAATACCGGCGGCCGCTGCATCGAGCACGTTGATCTTCTTGGGGATCAACCCGAGCGAGAAAAAGGTGTCGGCGATCTTCTGCTGCTCCGCCAGGACCGCCTTGGTGATCGGCCTCGTGCCGTAGTTCGCGCGCCCCACCACGACGTCGACCACCGGCTGCGGAATGCCCCACAGTTGCGAAAGCTCGGCCGCGAACGCGCTCTTGTTGGCCTGGCCCCATTGGTCGACCTTGTCGATCTCCTCAGTCAGGATCCGGATCACGTCGGCGTTCTTCTCTGCATAGCCGAGCGAGGAGAAGTAGTAGGCGCGGTTGCCCACCACATCCGTGGCGTCGGCGAGCACCTTGGCTTCGAGCGTCTTCTCCGCCGCGGCCAGGAACGGGTCCCAGATCACCCAGGCGTCGATCGAACCCTTCTCGAAGGCGGCGCGCGCATCCGAGGGCGGCAGGAAGGCGAGGTTCACGTCGCCGTAGCCGAGGCCGTGCTTCTCCAGCAGCTTGACCAGGAAGTAGTGGACGTTGCTGCCCTTGTTGAGTGCGACCTTTTTACCCTTGAGGTCGGCCACCGAACGGATCGCCGATCCCTTTGGCACCAGCACCGCTTCCGATTGCGGGCGCGGCACGGTCGCCGCCACATAGGCCAGCGGCGCACCCGCGGCCTGCGCGAAGATCGGCGGCGCTTCGCCGACGTCGCCGAAGTCGATCGAGCCGACGTTGAGCGCTTCAAGCTGCACCGGCCCGGCCGTGAACTCGGTCCACTTGAGCGAGACCTTGAGCGGTGCCAGCCGCTTCTCCAACGTGCCGCGGCCCTTGAGCAGGCTCAGCACGCCTTTCTGATGGCCGATGCGCAACTGCCGCGCCGGCGCCTGGGCAAGTGCCGCCAGCGAAGGCAAGGCGATCGCGGCCGCGGCGCCCTGGACCAGTTGGCGGCGCTTCGATGAATGCAATGTCATGGTGATGCTTTCGATGGATGGAGCCAGCGGCTCAGGTGGCGGTAATGAAGCCGACGATCAGCGCAATGGCGGCGACCACGACCACGCTGACGGCGAGGTCGCGCAGCGCGCGCCACAGCGGACGCGGCGGCGCATCGATGGCAAGGTCTTCGGTGCTGACAGGGTTCATGGCGGATGTCTTTCAGGCGTGAGTTGTCCCGCGCCGCGCGCCGGCGGCGAAAAACCAATGTGGAAAAAGAAGGGGGAGGCGCTCTCGCGCCGGGCCGGCCGGCCCGGGCTCAGACGCTACATCGCACGCGCGAGAAGGGCACCGGCTCGAAGCCGCTGGTGGCGGGCAGCTTGAGCCCTTCGCTGGCCAGCGTCTCCACCGCATCGTCGAGCCGCTGGGCGAGCTCCTGTTGCAGCTGGTACGCGCCCTCGGGCTGCAGCGTGACCTGGCCGTCGGTCGCATACACGCCGGGCAGGATGTGCCGTGCCGCGAGCGACTGCAGCACGGGCCGCAGCGCGTAGTCGAGCGCCAGCATGTGGTGCGGGCTGCCGCCGGTGGCCAGCGGCAGCACCGTCTTGCCCTTGAGCGCGGACTGCGGCAGCAGATCCAGAAAGACCTTGAGCACGCCGCTGTAGGCCGCCTTGTAGACAGGCGTCGCGATCACGATCACGTCGGCGCGCCGCACCTGTTCGACCGCATGCTGCACGGTGGGATGCGAAGCCTCGCCCAGCAGCAGCGCATGTGCTGCCAGCTCGCGGATCGCGAGACGATCGGCCGGCACGTCGCGCAGCGCGAGCCGCGCGGCCACCGCATCGAGCAGCACGGCCGAGCGCGAAGGCGCCGACGGGCTGCCGGCAATCAGTAGAACAGTCACGATTGCTTTCGTTCGAAGGTGGTTCTTTTTCAGGGGGCCGCAGCGCCCGGCCGCCCGAAGCGGCCGGCCCGCCCCCGGTTGGGGGGTTGGCGTACCGACACGAAGTGCGGGGAGCCTGGGGGCGAGCTGGTTACTTCTGCTTCGCCGTGTAGATCTGGTCGAAGGAGCCACCGTCCGCGAAGTGCTCCTTGTCCGCCTTGGCCCAGCCGCCGAAGGCCTGGTCGATGGTGAACAGCGTGAGCTTGGGGAACTGCTTCTCGTACTTGGCCTTGGCCTTGTCGGAGGTCGGGCGGTAGTAGTTGCGGCCGGCGATGTCCTGGCCTTCGTCGGAGTAGAGGTACTTGAGGTATTCCTCGGCCACGGCGCGCGTGCCCTTCTTGTCGACCACCTTGTCGACCACCGTCACCGTGGGCTCGGCCAGGATGCTGACCGAGGGCACGACGATGTCGAACTTGTCGGGGCCGAATTCCTTCAGCGCCAGGAAGGCCTCGTTCTCCCAGGCCAGCAGCACGTCGCCCACGCCGCGCTGCACGAAGGTGATGGTCGAGCCGCGCGCACCCGTGTCGAGCACCGGCACGTTCTTGTAGAGGCTGCCGACGAACTCGCGGGCCTTGGCGTCGCCGCCGTACTTGCGCTTGGCGAACTCCCATGCGGCCAGGTAGTTCCAGCGCGCGCCGCCCGAAGTCTTGGGGTTGGGCGTGATCACCTGCACGCCGGGCTTGGCCAGGTCGTCCCAGTCCTTCAGGCCCTTGGGGTTGCCCTTCTTCACGAGGAAGACGATGGTCGAGGTGTACGGTGCCGAGTTGTGCGGCAGGCGCTTCTGCCAGTCGGCCTTGACCAGGCCGCCATGCTTGACCAGCGCGTCGGTATCGCCGGCCAGCGCCAGCGTGGCGACGTCGGCGTCGATGCCGTCGATGATCGAGCGCGCCTGCTTGCCGGAGCCGCCGTGCGACTGCTTGATGCTCACGTCCTGGCCGGTCTTGCCCTTCCAGTACTTGGCGAAGGCCTTGTTGTAGTCGACGTAGAGCTCGCGCGTCGGGTCGTAGGACACGTTGAGCAAGGTCACGCTTTGCGCGAACGACGGCAATGCCGTCAGGGCGATGCTGGCGGCAGCGGCGGCGCCGAGGGAAAGCTTGATAAAGTCGCGGCGAAAGCTCATGGTCTTGTGCTCAGGAGGGCATAACAGTGAAGCTGCGAATTCTGAAGAGCGCATAAGGAAACTGGAACGACCGAGTTCTCAGTTCTAAATAGCGAAATCAACTAAGCAACCCACACGAAGGCAATCCAAATGGCACGCATGGTCCAGTGCATCAAGCTCGGCAAAGAGGCCGAAGGGCTCGATTTCCCGCCCTACCCCGGTGAACTCGGCAAACGCCTGTGGGAGAACGTCAGCAAGGAAGCCTGGGCCGCCTGGCTCAAGCAGCAGACCATGCTGGTCAACGAGAACCGGCTGAACCTGGCCGATGCCCGTGCCCGCCAGTACCTGGCGCGCCAGATGGAGAAGCATTTCTTCGGCGAGGGCGCTGACGTCGCGCAGGGCTACGTTCCCCCGACGAACTGATCGCCTGCCCGCGCCATGACCGAGCCGGTCGATTGGCGGGCCGACGGCGTGCCGCAGAGCGCGCGCTTTGGCGATATCTACCACTCCGAAAGCGGCGCGCTGGCGCAGGCCCGGCATGTGTTTCTGGCCGGCTGCGGCTTGCCTGAGGCCTGGGCCGGGCACCCACAATGGCGGATTCTCGAAACCGGCTTTGGTCTCGGCCTCTCTTTTCTGACAGCCTGGCAGGCTTGGCGAGCCGATCCTCAGCGCCCGCGCCTGCTGCATTTCGTCTCGGTCGAAGCGCACCCGGTGTCGCGCGACGATCTGCTGCGCGCCGCCGCGGCCTATCCGGAACTTGCCCCGCTGGCCGCCGAGTTGGGCGCGCAGTGGTGGGGCCTGTTGCCCGGCTTCCATCGACTGGTCTTCGACGAAGGCCGCGTGCTGCTCACGCTGTGCATCGGCGATGTGCAGGCCATGCTGCGCACGCAGCAGCACTTCGAGGCCGACAGCATCTTTCTGGACGGCTTCAGCCCCGAGCGCAATCCGCAGATGTGGTCGCCCGAGACACTCAAGGCCGTGGCACGTTTTGCGCGGCGCGGCACCCGCATCGCGAGCTGGACCATCGCGCGGACGGTGCGCGACGCGCTGGCGCAGCGCGGCTTCCAGCTCCGCAGGGCGCCCGGCCTGCCGCCCAAGCGCGATTGCCTGCAGGGCGTGTTCGAGCCGGCCTGGCAGATTCGGCGCCGCGCGCCGCTGCCCGCGCCCATCGCGGCGCCGGGGCGCTGCGCGGTGATCGGTGCGGGACTGGCCGGTGCAGCCGTGGCGGCCAGCCTGGCGCGGCGCGGCTGGCAGGTCACGGTGCTGGATGCCGGCGATCGCCCGTCGGCCGGGGCCTCGGGCCTGCCCGTCGGCGTGCTCGCGCCGCATGTGTCACCCGACGACGCGCTGCTGTCGCGCCTGACCCGCGCCGGCGTGCGAGCCACGTGGCAGCAGCTCGAGGCGCTGCTGGCGGAAGGCAGGGATTGGCGGGCCTGCGGCGTCCTCGAACGGCGCGCCGCGGGCCAGGATCGCCTGCCCGCCGACTGGACGGCCGAAGGCCCCAATGAATCGTGGCACGCCTCGGCCGCGCAGATTCGCGAAACCGGACTGCCGGCCGATGCGCCTGCACTCTGGCATGCGCGCGGCGGCTGGGTGCGGCCGGCGCGGCTGGTTCAGGCCTGGCTGGCGCAGCCCGCCATCGAACTCGCCACCGGACGGCGCGTGGCACGCATCGAAGCGCCGCAACCCGGGCTCGCCTGCTGGACGCTGCACGACGCCCAAGGCGCCCTGCTGGCCGAAGCCGAACGCGTGGTCATCGCCGCCGGCTTCGAAAGCCGTGCGTTCGCGCCCGCGCTGGCGCTGCAGCCCGTGCGCGGCCAAGTCGCCTGGGGGCGCATGGACGACGGCACGCAGCTGCCTCGCGTGCCGATCAACGGCGACGGCCATCTCATTGCGCATGTACCCGACGCCGATGGCGCGCTCTGGCTCACGGGCGCCACCTTCGACCGCGACAGCAGCGATGCCGCGCCACGCGGCGCCGACACCGAATCGAACCGCGAGCGGCTCGCCAGGCTCCATCCCGATGCTGCGCTGCAGCTCTCGTCGGCGTTCGAGCGCGGCGACGCGAAGGCATGGGCCGGCGTGCGCTGCGCGTCGGGCGACCGCCGGCCGCTGGTCGGCCCACTCGACCCGGCATCGTCGCAGGGCGTGTGGCTCTGCACCGCGATGGGCTCGCGCGGCCTCACATTCGCCGCGCTGTGTGCCGAACTGCTTGCGGCACAGTGGCACGGCGAGCCCTTGCCGCTTTCGGCATCGCAAGCGCGGGCCCTGGATGCGCAGCGTTCCAGCGCTCAGATGTTCGCCAGCGCCAGATAGTCCAACAGCGTCGAGCCGCCCAGCGTGGCGAAAGGCAGCAGCACCGCCTTGACCAGCGGCTGCTGCCAGAACGGGGCGAAGGCGCCCATGCGCAAGCTCTCGATGCGCGACTGCAGCAGTTCGAGCTGCTTGGGTGTGGCCTCGCCGGGCGCGGCCGGCGCCTTGGCGTTCGCCCGCATCAGCGCATCCTTGACCAGGTCGAGCGCATGCCGGCGCGAGGCCTCGGCGGCAAGGCGCAGCGCCAGCGCGCAGCCCAGCGCGACGACCGCCCCGCCGACGGACAGGACGATGGTGCTCACCGGCATGGTCCACCGGTCGAACACCGCGCTCCTCGAGAGCAGCAGCAGCGAAATCACGATGAAGGGGTAGTAGATGAGGTGCGTGACGCTGCGCGTGCGCAGCGCGATGAACTGCAGGTCGACCCAGTTGTCCAGGTGGGCCCGCGGGATGCCGGTCTGCGCCTCGAACAGATCCAGCGTGGCTTCGGGCCAGTTCGCGGCCTGCTCGCGCAGGCCGCGCACGAAGCCGACGCAGAAGGCGGTCGCATCGACGACGAAGAACACCAGGAAGTACATCGCCACCAGCGACGGAATGCGCAGGCCGTCGTGCACCGCGAGGGACAGATCGCCGCGGTACGGCACGGAGCGCTCTTCGTCGAAGGCCAGCACGATCAGGTAGCTCCATGGCAGCGCCGCGGCCACATACGCCGTGGTGCGCAACAGCCGCGCGCTGAGCCTGTTCTGCGCCACGTAGCGCTTCCAGAAGTCGAGCGCGGGTGCCAACATGCCGTGCGCGGCCTGCTTTGAGCCGCTGGCGGCGGGCACGAAGCGCATCGAGAACACCTGGGCCAGCTTCTGCCACCAGCGCAGCCGCGCCTGGGCCTCGCGCTGCTCGGCAATCAGTTCGCGGCGCGTGCGGCCCAGGTGGAATTCGCGCGTGATCTCGTCGAGGCTGCGCGTGAGCGCGCCCCAGCCCCGGAAGAGCAGGTACAGGCACAGCACCAGATTGAGCACGCGAATGGCTTCCGTCGGCCAGAGACTGATGCCTTCGAACGCAGTCAGCGGCTTGCCTTCGCGCGTGAGCCACTCGGCAAAGGGCTGCCAGTGGGCGGCCAGCCAGAGCGGCAGCTCGAGCTGCAGCAGCACGGCAAGCACCGCCAGTGCCGAATAGCGCGCGAGCAGCGCGGAGCCGTCAGGTGCGCGGGCGACGAAGCGCCCCAGGAAGCGCCGTGCGCCGAGGCTGATGAAGAGCGCGGGCGCCCACAGGGCGAGCACGAGAAGGCTCGCGATCAGGACCAGCGTGGCCTCCCGCGGCATCGGATAGCGGGCCGATGCGGGCGGATGGACGTCTTCGCATGCGGTCCAGCCCTCGCCCCGGCACGGATTCGATGTGGCCTTCTGCGGGCCCTCGTTCGCCGGACGACCGTAGAACTCGAAGGCCTCGGTGCGGCCGATCTCGAAGATCCGCGGTGTCTTGAACCACCGGGCAATGGCCACCTGCGATAACGGCCGCGTGGGATGCCGCGCGTCGTCCATGGCGATCCGTGTCGTCAGGAAGGTGGACACCTGGTAGCTGTCGCGAAACGGCGGTGCGCCGCCTTGCAGCTCGTCCCGGAGGCGCAGGCCGAAGTTGGAGGCGACGATGAGGTTGCGTGTCCAGGCCTGCTCGCGCGGATGCAGGAAGCGCGCATCCAGATCGGTGGTGAAGAAGATGGCGTTCGGAAACTCCGGCTTGAGCGCCTGCAGCACCAGCAGCTTGTCGTGCACATCGTTGCCCAACACGCCGATCGCGCGCAGACCCATGCCGTCGGCACTGGCGGCACGTACGCGTCGGTCCTTCTCGCGCATCTGCACGGCGAGACGGCGCAGATAGTCGAACTGGCTCTGGCCTTCGGCGCGCTCGATGAAGGTACCGTCCTTGCGACGGGTCGCATCCTTGTCGCCTGGCGCCTGCTTGCCGCCGCTGGCGGAATCCGACGCTCCCTGGCCGCCCGCAGGCAGTTGGCCATCGAGTCCGCGCACATAGTTGAAGGAGTTGATGCAGAAACCGCGCTCGTTCGCCGCGGGCCGGAATTCGCGCCGCAGGCTGCGGCCGTACAAGGTGTCCCATTCGGCCACCACGGCGACATGGCTCGGCGCAGGGTCCGGCTTCTCCCCGTCGCTCGGACGGCAGGCTTTCCGGTAGGCCTCCACCTCTTGCTGCGCCGTCAGCGTCGGGGGCGGATCCGATTCGCCGCGGTCCGGCCCCAGCGCCTCGATCGTGAGCGGCCTCAGGCCGCGCAGCTCCAGTTCATCGATCAGCCTGGTGGCGAGACCTCCGTCGCTGCCGATGGTGCGCACCAGCAGCGCGCCCCTGGACTCGAAGAAGTCGGCAAGGCTCGACTCGGCGTCCGGAAGCAGGACATCGTCGGGCACGGTCGCGTACGGCGAATAGAAGCGCATCGGCGGCGCGGGCACCTTGCCCTTGAGGCTGGACTTCGCCGCTTCGTCGATCATGGCCTTGAGCCCGTCCGAACCGTTCGGTCCAATGACGCGCCAGCTCGCGCCGGATTCGAGAAAGGGCCGCGCCAGTTCCGCCATCCGCGCGAACGGTGCATTGTCGAAAGCCTCGCTCCGAAGCCACATGACGAGCACGCGCCGAAGATCATCGTTGTTCCCGCGCGCATCCAGTGTGGGTTCGAACCACTCGTAGGGTATGGGCTCCGGCGATCTCGCGTACGGACCGGGACGAACCGGCGGAAAGAAGTAGCCCAGATGTTCGGTATCGACGGGCGAGAGCCGGCTTGCGTTGAGGCCTGCCAGCACCGCATAGCGTCCTCGCCTGCGACTTTCCACGTTCTCCGAGTAGGGTCCGCCCGGCAGCATGACCGCGAGGATCTCCACCGGCTGCCTGGACCGGATCTCCCGGGCCAGGTCGGCGGCGGTGCGCCGCGCGTCGTCCGCCTCCGCCCTTTTCGCGTCGTTCTTCCTGGCCTCCACCCGGCCCTTGGCGACGGCGCCGAAGGGATCCTGCCAGAGCCGCGCCTCGACATCCTGCAGCGAGAAATGCTGCGCGAAGCGCGATTCGCCGGCCGGCAGACGGGTGGTTTCGAGCGGTGCCTCGCGCACGAACAACACACCGGCGAGCAGCAGCATCACCGCGATGAGGCCGTTGCCTGAAAGACCGCCCAGCCCGGACCTGGAATCCTTTTCCATAGGACCCCCTTCGCTGTGCAGTCTAGGGACGCGCTTCGACTTCACAATGTGTCGTTCGGCGGAAAGCGCCCTCCAAACGGACGGTGTCTACCTCATACACGGTAGACAATTCGCCATGCCCATCCGCTACGACATCACCCACACCACGATCTACCGCTACAACCAGCCGGTGAGCTTCGGCCTGCATCGCGTGATGTTCAGGCCGCGCGACAGCCACGACCTGCGCGTGCTGGCCACCGACCTGCAGGTCAGCCCCGAGGCCTACGTGCGCATGATCCAGGACCCGCACTCCAATTCGGTGGCGCTGGTGCAGCCGATGGGCGAGGCGACCGAGTTGCGCATCGTCTGCGCCTTCACCATCGAGCACGTGCCGGCGCCGATGAACGAACTGCCGCTGGAACCGGCCGCCGAGTACCTGCCCTTCGCCTATTCGGTGCAGGAGCGGCTCGACCTCGAACACTATCTGCGCCCGCACCACGACGACCCCGAAGGCACGCTGATCCGCTGGGCCCACCAGTTTCTCCACACCGACAAGCCCAACAGCACGCGCGAGGTGCTCGCACGCATGAATGCGCACATCGGCCGGAGCCTGACCTACGCGGCCCGCGACGAGGAAGGCACGCAGACGCCGCTGGAAACGCTGGCGCTGGGCAGCGGCAGCTGCCGCGACTACGCACTGCTCATGATGGAGGCCGCGCGCCGGCTCGGCGTGGCCACGCGCTTCGTCTCGGGCTATATCTACGATGCCGCGCTCGACACCGGCAGCGTCGAGCCGGGCTCATCCGTCTCCGGCGCCGGATCGACGCATGCCTGGCTGCATGCCTACCTGCCCGGCGCCGGCTGGGTCGCTTTCGATCCCACCAACAACCTTCTGATGGGCAGCGGCCAGCTGATCCGCGTCGGCGTGGCGCGCGACCCGTCGCAGGCCGCGCCGATCAGCGGCAGCTGGTATGGCAAGGCGCAAGCCTATGAAGGCCTGGAAGCGACGGTTCAGGTGAAGCGCACCGCGGGCTGAAGTTCGACTTTGGCAGGAGCGTGTCATGACACTGTATTTTTATACAGATAACATGGGGCGCCCTCCAAGAAAAACCCAAGGCGCCCGGCCATGTCATTCCCTCATCTTCCGAGCCCTGCTCCCCGGCAAGTCCCTCGTCTCTTCCTGATCACGCCGACCTCGCGGCGCCCGCTTTCGAACCCCGCGCCCTCACCGCACACGGACATCCGGCGCCATGCGGCGCGCGTGATCGCGGTCACCGTGCGTCACTGGTGGCCCTGAGCGGCTCCAGCCCGGTCTGCGCCGCTGCCACCACCGCCTCGGTGAGACGGTCGAGCATCGGGATCTTCAGGCGCACGTGATGCCAGTAGAGCGGCACCCGCAGGTCCACGCCTGGCACCAGCTCGACCAGCGAGCCGTCGCGC
Organism: Variovorax sp. LjRoot175; assembly: GCF_964253805.1. NCBI lineage: Bacteria > Pseudomonadati > Pseudomonadota > Betaproteobacteria > Burkholderiales > Comamonadaceae > Variovorax > Variovorax sp. LjRoot175. The sequence continues at coordinate 3,015,435 of NZ_CAXURY020000001.1, forward strand.
AGCTGCGCTTCGACCAGGCTCGCCGGGTTCGTGCCCCATCCGATGCCCGCGACGCAGGCCGCCACGAAGGCCTGCGGCGAAGGCAGCCAGTGCCGCGGCGTTTCGACCGGCTTGCCGCAGGCCGCCCGCAGCCATTGCGCCTGCAGCTTGTCCTTGCGGTTGAAAACCAGGCTCGGTGCCGCGGCCAACGCCTGCGCGGTCACGCCGTCCGCGAAGTACTTCTTCTTGAAGGCCGGGCTCGCGGTGGCGAAGTAGCGCATGTGGCCGAGCGGCACGCTGCGGCAGCCCTGGCCGGGCTTGGCGCTGGCGGTCACGGCGGCCAGCACGGCGCCGGTGCGCAGCCACTCGGCCGTGTGCTCCTGGTCGTCGAGGCTCAGGTCGAGCAGCGCCGGCTCGCTCGCGCTGAAGGCCGCGATCGCGGGGACGAACCAGGTGTCCAGGCTGTCGGCGTTGACCGCCACGCGCAAGGTGACGCGCTGATCGCCGGCGTCGAGCGCGCCGAGCGCAGGCATGGCGCGCTGGAGATCGCGCTCGAGCATGCCAACCTGCTCTACATGCCGGCACAGCCAGGCACCCGCCTCGGTCGCCACGCAGGGCGAGCCGCGCACGATCAGCGCAAGACCCAATCGATCTTCGAGCAGCTTGACGCGTTGCGACACCGCCGACGGCGTCACGTGCAGCGCGCGCGCCGCCCGTTCGAAGCTGCCTTCGCGCACCACCTGCGCAACGGCGGCCAGGGACAGGTAGTCGAGCAATGAAGTATTCCTAATGCAGCCGCAGAAAAGTTAACTGGACTGATTCTGCCGCAGCGCCAATCATCGGCGCATGACCCCCCTCGCCTTCCCCGCATTCGCCACCGGCTTCGGCCTGACCCTGGGCCTGATCGTCGCCATCGGCGCGCAGAACGCCTTCGTGCTGCGCCAGGGCCTGCGGCGCGAGCATGTGTGGCCGGTGATCCTGTTCTGCGCGCTGGCCGACACGGTGCTGGTCGCCGTCGGCGTGGTCGGCATGGGCCAGGTGCTCGACCGCCTGCCGCTCGTGGCGCCGGCGCTCACCGTCGGCGGTGCGCTGTTCCTGCTGGTCTATGCCGCCTTCGCCTGGCGGCGTGCGCTGCGCCCTGCTGCGCTGCATGCGGCCGCGGGCGGTGCGGGCCGGAACTCGCTGCGCCGCGTGATGACGCAGACCGCCGCCTTCACGCTGCTCAATCCGCACGTGTACGTCGACACGCTGCTCCTGGTCGGCGCCGTCGGCGCGCAGCAGGCCGGCCTCGGCAAGGGCGCCTTCGTGGCGGGCACCGCGCTGGCCAGCGCGAGCTGGTTCGCGGGGCTCGGCGCCGGTGCGCGGCTCTTGGCACCGCTGTTCGCGAAGCCGGTGGCCTGGCGCTGGCTCGATGCGCTCGTGGGCCTGGTGATGCTGGTGCTCGGCGTGGTGCTGGCCGGGCAGGCGGTCTCAGCGCTGCGGGGCTGAAGCGGCCCGGGCCTCGAGTTCGGCCACCAGGGCGCGCGCCTCGTCGCCTTCAGGAATCGGCCGGCCGCTGTCGCGCCATGCAACCGCACTCTTGAAGCCCTCGACCTCGGCCTGGCGGCGGAACCACATGCCTTCGGGGTTGTGGCGCGTGATGCCGTCGAACACGGTGGCGAACATCTGGCTCTGCTCCAGCCCCATCGAGAGCCAGACCTGGTTGACCACCAGCTTGTGCATCATCAGGTGCGAGCGCGGCACGCCGGCGATGCGCTCTGCCAGCTTCAGCGTGGCCACGTCGAGCTCTTCGGCCGGCACCGCGAAGTTGGCGAGGCCCCATTCGGCGGCCTGCGTGCCGTCGATGGTGTCGCCGGTGAACATGAGCTGCTTGGCGCGCAGCGCGCCCAGCCGGTAGGTCCACATCGCGGTCGTCGGGCAGCCCCAGACGCGCGTGGGCATGTAGCCGATCTTCGCGTCCTCGGCCATCACCAGCAGGTCGCAGCACAACGCGATGTCGCTGCCGCCGGCCACCGCGTAGCCGTGCACCTTGGCGATGGTGGGCTTGGTGCAGCGCCAGAGCGACATGAAGTCCTCGGTGTTGCCCTTCATCGCGGCGTAGTCGAGCATCGGGTCCCACGGCGTCTTCTCCTGCCTGCAGGGATGGTCGGCCGTGCCGTCCTGTGCCTTGCCCTCGGCGTATTCGCCCAGGTCGTAGCCGGCGCAGAAGGCGCGGCCCGCGCCTTCGACCACGATCACGTGCACCTCGTCCTCGGCTTGCGCCCACTCGACCGCGTGGCGGATGTCGGCCGGCGTGGTGTTGCCGATGGCATTGAGCTTCTCGGGCCGGTTGAGCACGAGGCGCGCGATGCGCGGGTGCTGCGGGTCCTTGTCGATCAGAACGGTGTTGAAGGTGGGCACGGGTGTCTCCTTGTGGATTCGATCCTATGGCGGCGGCCCGCGCGGCGGTAGGCCTTCCGGCGATCCCGCGCATGCGCTACGGCCAACGCCTAAATCCAACGGTGGATGCGCAAGGCCGCCGATCGGCGTCTGATGTCATGACGGCGCAGCAAAGTCGCGGCCCACTCGACGACACATCAATTCAGGGTGACCACCATGTACCAGGGCGAACGCTTCAACGGATACAGCCATCTGCTCGGGCTGATGCTGGCCACGGCCGGCTCCGCCCTGCTGCTGGCCAAGACGATGCCGGTCAACGACCCGGCCAAGACGGCGAGCGCGCTGGTGTTCGCGCTGTCGATGGTGACGCTCTACGCGGCATCGGTCCTGTTCCACAGCACGCGCGGCCGCATGAAGCTGTTCTGGCAACGCGTCGACCACTGTGCGATCTACCTGCTGATCGCCGGCAGCTATACGCCCTTCGCCCTGGTCACGCTGCAGGGCGCCTGGGGCTGGGCGCTGCTGATCGCGGCCTGGAGCGCGGCGCTGTTCGGCATCGCCCGCGAGCTGCGGCCCGGCAACCCGCCTGCGCCCTCGCTGGCACTCTACCTGGGGATGGGCTGGCTCGGCGTGATCGCCGCCGTGCCATTGATCGCGCGGCTCGACAGCACCGGCCTCGCCTGGCTGATGGCCGGCGCCGTGCTGTACTCGGCCGGCACGATCTTCTACCGCAACCCCCTCGGCTGGCGCCATGCGCACGGCACCTGGCATCTGTTCGTGCTGGCCGGCACCGCGAGCCATTACGTCACGGTGGCGCACTTCGTGTTGTAGCAACGCGCGCCGCCTTGCGGGCGGCGGCAGTGCTTCGGGCTTGGGTAACATGCCTCGCCCAGAAGCATTCGCATGAAAAGCCAGAACCTCTCCTTCCACCACCCGATCGCGTTCTGGGCCGGTTGCATCGCCATCATCGGCGGCGTGCTCGCGCACGTGCCGATGTTCATGATGGGCCGGCACACGGGCTACCAGATGGTCGGCATGGAGATGGACGCCACCATGCTGACCGGCATGGCGATGATCCCGCTTGGCGTGCTCTTGGCCATGTACGGCCTGATGCCGCGCATCGCGCAGATGCACAAGAGCCTGCACGGCGACAGCCACCTGCAGTTCCATGTCGCCGACGGCGTGCCGCTGAACGGCGAACACTGGAAGCTGGTGATCGTGCTGGTGATCGCGCTGGCGGTCGACGTGCTGAAGCCGGCCACGCTGGGCTTCGTGATGCCGGGCATGACCACCGAGTACGAGATCAGCAAGCAGACTGCCGGCGTGCTGGCGCTGGTGGCGCTCACGGGCACGACAGTGGGTTCGGTGGTGTGGGGCCGGCTGGCCGACATCTTCGGCCGGCGCGCGGCCATCCTGCTGTCGGCGCTGATGTTCATCGGCACCGCGATCTGCGGCGCGATGCCGGCCTTCGGCTGGAACCTTGCCATGTGCTTCCTGATGGGCGCCTCGGCCGGCGGCCTGCTGCCGATCACCTTCACGCTGATGGCGGAAACCGTGCCCGCCGCGCACCGCGGCTGGCTGCTGGTGGCGCTGGGCGGCGTCGGCACCTCGGCCGGCTATCTGCTCGCGGCCGGCTCGGCCGCGCTGCTGGTGCCGGAATTCAGCTGGCGCGCGCTGTGGCTGCTGGGTTTGCCGACCGGCCTGGTGATCATCTTCCTGGGCCGCTACATCCCGGAATCGCCGCGCTTTCTTTCGAACGCCGGGCTCGACAACGAGGCTCGCGCGGTGCTGGCGCGCTTCGCCGGCACGGGCGCAGCGGCGGCAGCGAATGCGCAGGCGGCCGTGGTCGTCGCCGAGCAGGAGCCACCGGCCGGCGGCATCGCGCAGCTGCTGCGCGGCAGCCATGCGCGCATCACCTGGGGCCTGATCGTCTGCGGCGTGGCCTGGGGCCTGGTGAACTTCGGCTTTCTGCTGTGGCTGCCGACCAACCTCGGCAGCATGGGCATGGACGCCACGGCCGCGAGCGCCCTGCTCGCGCGCTCGGCGCTGCTGGCGCTGCCCGGCATCGCGATCGTGATCTGGCTCTACCACCGCTGGAGCAGCATCAAGGCGCTGGTGCTGTTCATCGCACTCACGACCGCGACGCTGCTGGTGTTCTTCGGCCTTGGCCTGGCGCAGGTGCAGTCGACCTTGGCGATGGTGCTCACCACCGCCCTGCTGCTCGTGAGCTCGAGCGGCGTGATTGCGATGCTCATCCCCTATGCCGCCGAGATCTACCCGGTGCACCTGCGCGGCACGGGCTCGGGCGTGATCGCGGCCAGCTCCAAGTTCGGCGGCATCCTGGGCGCGGGCTTCGGCGTGCTGGGCGTGTTCGGCCACTTCACCGTCTCGGCCCTGTTGATTGCTGTGCCGATGGCGGTCGCGGCGCTGATGCTCATCAAGAGCGGCATCGAGACGCGCGGGCGCGGCCTCGAAGACATCCAGGACCTGCTGGATGCCGGGCGCGGGACGGCGTCTTAGACGCTCGAAGTACATCTAAAGCAAACATTTCTTAAAAGTGTGAGGTTTTCGCACCTCGAATCGGGCTGCTGTCTGCGAACCTCGCGACATGACCCATTCGAGTGCCGATCTCGCCCTTCTCGAAAGCGCCCTGGCCGCCGTGGAGCGGCTGCTGCTCGCGGAGGGCAGTCGCGCGAGTCCCGCGCAGTCCAGCCTTCACATCTGTCTCAACTCGGCCGCTGCGCTGCTGGATGCCAGCCGCTCCTTGATGCGAACGCCGCGTGTCGACGCCGCGCCTGACGAACTGGAGCACGAATGGAAGACGCTGATTGAGCTGACGAAATCAGCCAGCCGATCGGTCTATCGTGCGACGCTCATCATGGCAGCGCAGAGGAATCTCGTCGCGGCGCAGCTTCCACAAGCAGCACGCGACGATGCGACTGCGCACTGAGGGCCTTTAGCAATGGCCCTGATCTGCCCCCAATGCAAGACAAAGAATCGATCTGCCGCCAAGTTCTGCATCGAATGCATCGGCACGCTTCCCACTGCGTTCGCCAGCGCTGACGCGCCGCGCGCCAGCGCCGCGAATTCCCTGTTCGGTTTCATGCGGAGAGCCGAGCAGTCGCAGGGGCCTGCTGCCGTTGGCGCGGCCCCTGCAGTTGCCGAGGCAGCGCAAACTTTTTCCAAGGGGATGTGGGTCAGCATTGCTGCCCTCAGCGTCGCGTTGATCGTGGGGGCCGCGGGCTGGCTGGTGGCGGGTGCCGGCGGCTGGTATCTCTACACGGCGGGCAAGGCACAGGTGCATCCCGTTCGCACGGACCCTTCGACGCAGGCGGAGGCACGTGCTGCCTCACCCGCCGCCACGGCCGAAGCGCCTGCCATGGTCACGGAACCACAGACCGAAAAAGTGCAACTCGCGCCAACGAAAGCGCCGGATCCGGTCCGGGCGACAAGCGAGCCGGCACAGGCGAAGTCCGTCAAAGCTCCGCGCAGCGCGGCCACCACCGCGCCCGGCCAGGCATGCTCGGGCATGAACTTCGTCGTGGCAGCCCGATGCATGGCCGCCCAATGCGAGAAGGCAGAGTTCAGGGCGCACGCACAATGCACCGCGGTGCGCCGGCAGCAACTTCTCGAAGAGCAAAAGAGAAATCCAGCTGCTCCGTAGCCGGCCCTTTGTCGACGGCGGCATCACGGCCACTCAGTGAGCGCCGGGCAAGGCGCCGCCGGCCTTCCTAGAATCGACCGGTGTTCGACACGCGGCAACCGCCGCCGGCCTTATCCCGAATAAGCAACGCATCGCCCGGCAACCCGCATGGCGACTGGCGAATAAGCTTATCCGCATAAGGCGCGAACCAAAAAATAGTTTGTTTCCATAAGGCGCGCTTTTACATTCCCCGGCTCGCGTTGACGGGCCGTGGACGCACCGCCTTCCAGCAACTGACACACGATGTACCAATACACAGATTTCGACCGCCAGTTCGTGCACCAGCGCGCCGCGCAATTCCGCGACCAGCTGGAGCGCTGGCAGACCGGCAAGCTCTCCGAAGATGAATTCCGGCCGCTTCGGCTGCAGAACGGCTGGTACGTGCAGCGCTACGCGCCGATGCTGCGCGTCGCGGTGCCCTACGGCGAACTCTCCAGCGCCCAGCTGCGCGTGCTGGCCCGCATCGCGCGCGAGTACGACGAGCCCGAAGCCGAGGTCTACAAGACTGCGCTGAAGACACAGGGCAAGCTCGGCACGCACAAGCTACCCACGCACTACGGCCACTTCACAACGCGCCAGAACGTGCAGTACAACTGGATCCCGCTGGCCAAGTCGGCCGACGTGATGGACCTGCTGGCCTCGGTCGACATGCACGGCATCCAGACCAGCGGCAACTGCATCCGCAACATCACGAGCGACGAGCGTGCCGGCGTCGCGATCGACGAGGTCGCCGATCCGCGGCCCTTCGCCGAGATCATGCGGCAGTGGAGCACGCTGCATCCGGAGTTCGCCTTCCTGCCGCGCAAGTTCAAGATCGCGATCACCGGCGCGGCCGAAGACCGCGCCGCCACCGGCTGGCACGACGTGGGCCTCAAGCTCGTGAAGAACGAGGCCGGCGAGCTCGGCTTCCGCGTGCAGGTGGGCGGCGGCATGGGCCGCACGCCGATCATCGGCACCGTGCTGCGCGAGTTCCTGCCGTGGAACCAGATCATGAACTACCTCGAGGCCGTGGTGCGGGTCTACAACCGCTACGGCCGGCGCGACAACATCTACAAGGCGCGCATCAAGATCCTCGTGAAGGCCGAAGGCCAGCGCTACATCGACGATGTCGAGGCCGAGTACAAGCAGATCCTCGAGCACGACGGCGCGCCGCACACCATCACGCAGGCCGAGTACGACCGCGTGGCCGCCTCCTTCGTGCCGCCCACGCTCGCGACCCGCGTGTTCCAGAGCGCCGAAGAGACCGATGCCGAGCTGCGCGCGCAGGCGGCCGACGACGTGATGTTCGCGCGCTGGCTGCAGCGCAACGTGGCGCCGCACCAGAACCCGGCCCTGCGCGCGGTCACGCTCTCGTTCAAGCGCATCGGGCAGGCGCCCGGCGACGCATCGGCCGACCAGCTCGATACCGCCGCACGGCTGGCCGACCGCTTCAGCGCCGGCGAGGCGCGCGTCACGCACGACCAGAACCTGCTCCTGCCCTGGGTCCATGCCGAAGACCTGCACGCGCTGTGGCTCAGTGCCCGCGAGGCCGGCTTCGCCAGCGCCAACGTGCACCTCTTGACCGACATGATCGCCTGCCCCGGCGGCGACTTCTGCGCGCTGGCCAACGCGCGCTCGATCCCGATCGCCGAGGCCATCACCGAGCGCTACCAGGATCTCGACGAGCTCGACGACCTGGGCGAGATCGACCTGCACATCAGCGGCTGCATCAATTCCTGCGGCCACCATCACAGCGGCCACATCGGCATCCTCGGCGTCGACAAGGACGGCAAGGAGTGGTACCAGGTCACCTTGGGCGGCTCCGACGGTTCGGCGCTGTCGGGCGCGGCGCAGCCCGGCAAGGTGGTTGGCCCCTCGTTCTCGGCGGCCGAAGTGCCGGACGTGATCGAGGCCGTGCTCAACACCTACCGCGATACGCGCCTTGTGATCGATGGACGCGGCGAGAGCTTCATCGACGCGCTGCGCCGCGTCGGCATCGAGCCTTTCAAGGCCGCGGCCAACGGTGCGCGCTTCAAGGTGGAGGAGGCGGCATGAACAAGACGCTGCGCATCCTTTCAGCGGAAGAACACGTGGACGACGGCGAGCCGAACGTTCTGCAACTGCCCAACGACGCCGACCCGCTGGCCATCGAGGTCTGCCTCGACGACGTCGACCGCATCGACCTGAACTTCCCCAAGTTCACCGATGGCCGCGCCTACAGCCAGGCCTTCCTGCTGCGTCGCCGCCTCGGCTTCAAGGGCGACATCCGCGCCACCGGCGACGTGCTGATCGACCAGCTGGTGCAGATGGAACGCACCGGTTTCTCCAGCGCCGTGCTCAGGGAAGGCGTCGACGCCACCGCCGCGCAGCGCCAGTTCGACCGCTTCTCCGCCTTCTACCAGGGCGACGCGGTGCAGACCACGCCTCTTTTCAAGCGCGAAACGGCCTGAACGCCATGAACGCCATCTCGCTCTACGCCAAGCCCTCCGCCGATTTCGAGACCAAGCTCGCCGAAAGCGTGGCGCTGCTGCGCGGTGCGGCGCAGGAGTTCGCGCCGATCACGCAGGCCTCCAGCCTGGGCGCCGAGGACATGGTGGTGACCGACCTGCTGCACCGCTTTCAGGTGCAGTCCGGCATCTTCGTGCTCGAAACGGGCAAGCTGCATGCCGAGACGCTCGAACTGCTCGAACGCCTGCAGACCCACTACGGCCGCGAGGTCGAGATCTATCGCCCCGTCGCGGAAGCGGCGGCCGCTTTCGTGGCCGAGAACGGCGAGGAAGCGATGTACCGCAGCCTGGAGCTGCGCAAGTCCTGCTGCCATATCCGCAAGATGGAGCCGCTGGAGCGCGCGCTCGCGGGCAAGCGCGGCTGGATCACGGGCCTGCGGCGCGAGCAGTCCGGCGCGCGGGCCGAGGTCGAGCTCATCGAAGAGCAGGCGGAGCGCGTCAAGATCAATCCGCTGGCGAACTGGACCTGGGGCGACGTCTGGCACTACATCGCCACGCACCAGGTGCCCTACAACCCGCTGCACGACCAGTTCTATCCCAGCATCGGCTGCGCGCCATGCACCCGCGCCGTGACCCTGGGCGAAGACTTCCGCTCGGGCCGCTGGTGGTGGGAGCAGGAAAGCGCCAAGGAATGCGGCCTGCATGTCGACGGCGCCGTGTCGTCGGTCATTCCGATTCGCGCCATTGCCTGAACCTCATTTTCTGATCTTCGAATACTCCTCATGAACGCCCGCACCGAATACGAACTGCTGCTGCAAGGCACGCACCTGCCCGCGCGCCTGTCCAACACGCAGCTCGACGCGCTGGAAGAAGAAACCATCTTCATCCTGCGCGAAGTCGCCGCCTCCTTCGAGCGCCCGACGCTGCTGTTCTCGGGCGGCAAGGATTCGCTGGTGCTGCTGAAGTGCGCCGAGAAAGCCTTCGGCGCCGGCCGCATTCCCTACCCGCTCTTGATGATCGACACCGGCCACAACTTCCCCGAAGTGACGGCCTTTCGCGACCACCGCGCGCAGGAACTCGGCGCCGAGCTGATCGTGCGCAGCGTCGAAGACTCGATGGCGCGCGGCACCGTGCGCCTCGCCCATCCGGGCGAATCGCGCAACGTGCACCAGTCGGTCACGCTGCTGGAGGCGATCGAGGAATTCCGCTTCGATGCGCTGATCGGCGGCGCGCGCCGCGACGAAGAAAAGGCCCGCGCCAAGGAGCGCATCTTTTCGCATCGCGACGCCTTCGGCCAATGGCAGCCCAAGGACCAGCGGCCCGAACTCTGGACCCTGTTCAACACCCGCCTGGCGCCCGGCGAACACTTCCGCGTGTTCCCGATCTCGAACTGGACCGAACTCGACGTCTGGCAGTACATCGAGCGCGAGCACGTCGCCCTGCCCTCGATCTACTACACGCACCAGCGCGAAGTGGTCGAACGCCGCGGCCTGCTGGTACCGGTGACCGAACTCACGCCGCCGCGCGACGGCGAGAAGGTGCAGGTGCGCGACGTGCGCTTCCGCACCGTGGGCGACATCACCTGCACCTGCCCGGTCGACAGCCTGGCAGCCGACGCCGCCGACGTGGTGGTGGAAACGCTGGCAGCCGAAGTCAGCGAGCGCGGCGCCACGCGCATGGACGACAAGACATCCGAGGCTTCGATGGAGAAGCGCAAGAAAGACGGTTACTTCTGATGAGTGCGAGCACCTCCACCCCCGCCGCCGAAGCGGCAGCGATCCACGGCGACACCGGCACGGCCTTGCGCTTCATCACCTGCGGCAGCGTCGACGACGGCAAGAGCACGCTGATCGGGCGGCTCCTGGTCGACAGCAAGACCGTGCTGCAGGACCAGCTGGCCGGCGTACAGCGCGGCGGCGAGACCGACCTGGCGCTCCTGACCGACGGCCTGTCGGCCGAGCGCGAACAGGGCATCACGATCGACGTCGCCTACCGCTACTTCTCGACCGCGCGGCGCAAGTTCATCATCGGCGACGCGCCGGGCCACGAGCAGTACACGCGCAACATGGTCACGGCCGCATCGAGCGCCGATGCTGCCGTGGTGCTGGTCGATGCCACCAAGCTGGCCTGGGCCGCTGAGGTAGAAGACGGCGAAGTGGTGCGGCGCGAGCTGCTGCCGCAGACGCGCCGCCACACGCTCTTGTGCCACCTGCTGCGCGTGCAGTCGATCGTTTTCGCGGTCAACAAGCTCGATGCGATCGCCGATGCCGATCTCGCCTTCGAACGCATCTCGGGCGCGCTCGCGGACTTTGCCGAAGCTGCAGGCGTGCAGGTCGCCGCCACCGTGCCGATCTCGGCGCTCAAGGGCTGGAACGTGGCCTCGCGCCACGGCAACTGGTGCGGCTACGAAGGCCCGAGCCTGATCGAGCTGCTCGAGGAACTGCCTGTCACCCAGCAAGACGAAGCCGTGCCCTTCGCCTTCCCGGTGCAGTGGGTCGAGAAGTTCTCGGCCTCGGCCGACACGTCCCGAGGCCGCCGCGTGTTCTGGGGCCGCGTGGCCAGCGGGCATGTGGAGCCGGGCCAGCGCGTCACGGTGCTGCCGAGCAACCAGACGGCGACCGTCGCGCAGGTGCTGAGCCACACGCGCCAGCCGAAGACGGTGCACGCGGGCCACAGCGCCGGCATCGTGCTCGACCGCGAGCTCGACGTCTCGCGCGGCGACTGGCTGCTGGCGCCGGACGCCTTCGAGCCCGCGCGCGAGATCACCGCCACCATCGCGTGGCTCGACGACGAGCCGCTGGTCGCGGGCCGCGTCTACTGGGCGCTGCAGGGCCATCGCTGGGTCAAGGCGAAGGTGGCGCGCATCGTCGATCGCGTGAACATCACGACGCTCGACTCCGAACCGGCCGACCGACTCGAAGCCAATGCGATCGGCGACGTGGTGCTCTCGCTGCAGCAGCCGCTGGCCGTGCTGCCCTTCACGCAATCGCGTGCGCTGGGTTCGCTGGTGCTGGTCGATACCGCCTCCCACAAGACCTCGGCCGCCGTGCTGGTAAGGCCCGCTCTCGCAAAAGCCTAAAATTCGCGGTTTCCCGATCATTCCCCGCCAGCCAAGAACATGACTCACGTCGTCTCCGAATCCTGCATCCGCTGCAAATACACCGATTGCGTCGACGTATGTCCCGTGGACTGCTTCCGCGAAGGGCCGAACATGCTGGTGATCGACCCTGACGAATGCATCGACTGCGCGGTCTGCATTCCCGAGTGCCCGGTCAACGCGATCTACGCCGAGGAAGACCTGCCGGCCAACCAGATCGCCTTCATCAAGCTCAACGCCGAGCTCGCCGTGGCCGACGGCTGGAAGAGCATCACCAAGCGCAAGCCCGCGCTGCCCGATGCCGAGGAGTGGAAAGACAAGACCGACAAGATCGGGGAGTTGGTCCGCTGAGCACGACGCCGGCACCCATCGAGACCGAGGCGCTGGTCATCGGCGCCGGGCCGGTCGGGCTGTTCCAGGCCTTTCAGCTGGGCCTGCTCGAAATTCCCTGCCACGTCGTCGATGCGCTGCCCTCCGCGGGCGGCCAGTGCGTGCAGCTCTACGGCGACAAGCCGATCTACGACATTCCGGGCGTCCCGGCGACCAGCGGGCGCGGCCTGGCGGAATCGCTGCTGCAACAGGTGGCACCCCTCAAGCCGCAGTTCCATTTCGAGCAGCAGGTCGCGACGCTCGAGCGCCAGGCCGATCAGCGCCTGCTGCTGGGCACCACCGCCGGCACCACCTTCCTTGCGAAGACGGTCTTCATCGCCGCCGGCGTCGGCGCTTTCGTCGCCAAGCGCATCGCGCTCGAAGGCATCCAGCGCTTTGAAGGCACCAAGCTTTTCTATCACCCCGAGGCGCTGGAGCGCTTCGACGGCCAGGCCGTGGTGGTCAATGGCGGCGACGATGCCGCGCTGGCCACCGCCCTCGCGCTGATCGGCAAGGCCCGCCAGGTCACGTTGCTGCACCGGCGCGACGGCTTCCAGGCCGACGACGCGCTCGTGGCCCGCATGCGCGCACTGGTGGCCGAGGGCGCACTGAGCTTCGCCGTGGGCCAGCCCGCGGCTTTCGACGGCCAAGTGCTGCAGATCACCACGCCCGACGCCCGGACCGTGACGCTGCCGCTCGACGCCCTCATCGCCTGCCTCGGCATCTCGCCGCGGCTCGGCCCCATGGCCGACTGGGGCCTCGATCTCGTGCGCAAGCAGGTGCCGGTCGACACCGAGCGCTTCCAGACGCACGAGGCCGGCGTGTTCGCGGTCGGCGACATCAATACCTATCCGGGCAAGAAGAAGCTGATCGTCTGCGGTTTCCACGAGGCGACGCTGGCGGCCTGGGCCGCCACCGCGATCGTGTTTCCGGGCAAGGCCGTGCCGCTGCAGTACACCACCACCAGCACGCGGCTGCACCAGCTGCTCGGCGTGGGCTGAAGAACAAAGCAACCACCCTGAACGAAGGCTGAACGCCGAATTCACGCGTTCGACACGAGATCGCCATACGATGCCGGGCATGCTCGCGTTGAACACCGCACTGTTCCAGGCCATTGGCGCTGGCCACACCCCGAATGCCGAAATCATGTGGCTCGCATCCATCGTGGCCGAGGGCGCGTCCTGGCTTTGCGTCGCCCTCATGGGCTGGGTCGCCTGGCGCCGGCCCTCGCAGCGGGTCTATGCGGTGGTGACGCTCGCCGCCGCGGCCGCGGCGGCCATGCTGGCCCACGCGCTGGCGGACGCCATCGCGATGCCGCGCCCCTTCATGGTGGGCCTGAGCCCGGCGCACATCGAACATGGCGCGCGCGGCTCGCTGCCGAGTGCGCACGCCTCGGTGATGTTCACCATCGGGCTGCTGTTCTGCCTGCGGGCATCGCTTCGGAAGACCGGGCTGGCGGTCGTGGCGATCGCGGTCCTCACGGGCTGGGCGCGCATCTACGTGGGCGTGCATTTCCCGCTGGACATCGCTGCCGGCCTGCTGCTGGCCGGCGGGATCGCTGCCGCGTTCTGGACGCTTCAGCAGCTCGCGCGCCGCTTCGTCCTGCCGCTCATTCGCCACGACCACTCGGGCGCGAGGCAACTGTCGGCCGCCATCGACCACTGAGGCGCCGCCCGGTCCGCGGCGACTTCACGTCGCCGTGTCGCACTCGGCCGGCGCACGGCTCTACAATCCGAACTGCTTCGCCAGCCTGAAGCAACGCTAGGGGTGCCGGCTCGCAACGCCTGTTGCAGCTTGGCTGAGAGAGTCCCTTTGAACCTGACTGAGGTAATACAAGGACAGGACTCCACGAGACCCCGACCAGCAAGGTCCGCTTCGGAGAAAAGCGAACAGCCGCATCGGGCCCAAAACAGTCAAGGGCGGCGGATCAGAGCGGCCATCTGCGATCTTCTCGACCCACCTCAGTCGCGCTCACCCGGCATAGCGAGAATCAGCTCCTCGTCAATTGCCGTTGCCCTCTGCCCGTCACGCTCGCACAATGCCCTGTTGAAGGATTTTCGATTGGGTTGAAATGGCATCTCGACCAAACGTCCTGATCATCGGAGGCGGAATTGGCGGCTTGTTCGCCGCCAATGCGCTGATCGGACAGGGGCTGCGTGTTTCGGTTTATGAACAGGCGTCCGCACTGGGCGAGATCGGCGCTGGTGTGTTTGTGACACCGAATGCGGTGCGCCACTTGGAACGTGTGGGCCTCGGGCCCGCCGTCGAGAGATGGGGTGCGCGAGTCGGTCCCGGCTCCTACTACTTTCGCCACGACGGTACGCCGATCGCCCCGGTGCAGGTGTTGGATGCCTCCGGCTGGAACGCGACCTTTGGCATGCACCGCGCCGACTTTGTCGATTTCCTCGCTGCCAACCTGCCCGCCGGGATCGTCCATACCAGCCATCGTGCTATCGCCTTCGAGCAGACCGACGACGTAGCCCGCGTCGAATTTGCCAACGGCGCCATCGCCGAGGCCGACGTTGTGGTTGCCGCCGACGGAATACATTCCGAACTGCGTTCCTACGTCTTTCCGCCCTCGAAGCCCGTCTTTCACGGCACCATTTCTTATCGAGGTCTGGTCTCGCGGGAGCGCCTGCCGAACTGGCCGATGGACCGCTGGCAAATGTGGGCCGGTCCGTCCAGGCATTTCCTGGTCTTCCCTGTTCGTCACGGAACGATGGTCAACTACGTCGGGTTCGTGCCGACCGATGAGGAAATGAAGGAATCGTGGTCCGCGCCCGGCGATCCAGCGGTGCTGCGCCGCGAGTTCGAAGGCTGGGACCCGCGCATCGCCAATGTCCTTCAGCAGGTCGACAAGACATTTCGCTGGGCACTCTACGACCGCGAGCCGTTACCGACCTGGACCAAGGGCCGGTTGACGCTGCTCGGCGACGCGGCACATCCGATGCTTCCGCATCTGGGTCAGGGGGCCAACCAGGCAATCGAGGACGGCATGGCGCTCGCCACGATCCTGGCCCAGGTGGACACATCGGGAGTACCGGCGTCGCTACTTGCCTACGAGCGATTGCGTCGCAAGCGCGTGGCGGAGATTCAGCTTGGTGCCCGACAGAATGGACTGCGTCTCGACTCGACCGACATCGATCTCAGTGCCCGTGACGCGGCGCTCGCCGCGCACGCTGAATTCCGCAAGCGCCTCTATGCCTACGACGTGGTGGCGGATGCGCGCGCCGCCGCGGCCGCGCTGCTGCAATAGATTTCTTTCGGCGCCTGCGGGATGCGATGCTGATCTGCCGATGACGGCCGCTCTGTGGTATCTGTTGAGTGGCCATGTACCCGTTCACTGACCGCTTTAGAGCAGTTGGCCCAACTACCGCTTCTGGCCGGATTCTGCCCTACGGCATAAGGGCGCACGAAGCCAGCCTTATCGAGCCTAAAATGGCCGTTCGCTAGGGGTGCTGGGTCGGCTTGCCGGTCTAGCTGAGAAAAAACCCTTTGAACCTGTTTGGTCGAGATCTTCTTTGCGCACCGCCGTCGCAAGAGGATCAAGACTGGAGTCCCACGACGTTTTACTTTGTGGGCCTGAGGTAATCCTCGCGCAGGGAAGCTGGTCCGGCGACCGCCACGTTTTCTCGCGTGCCGGTCTTGCCGCCGTGGCCTCGCCCACCTGCCAAACACTTTGCAATGGAGCAAATGGATGGCAACAACACCTGAATCCAACGAGGCGCTGACGCCACTCGGCGACGCCAACCGCGTCTTCCACTGGCACGACCACATGGCGCTGTGGTTCAGCCTCGGCGTCGGCCTGCTGGTGATGCAGGTCGGCGCCTACCTGGTGCCGGCGGTCGGCACGCGCGAGGCGGCGATCGCGATCGTGCTGGGGTCGTTGATCGGCGCCGGCCTGCTGGCCTGGACCGCCCGCCTCGGCTGCGAAAGCGGGCTGGCCAGCGCGGGCCTGATGCACGCCACCTACGGCAGCGCCTTCGCGCGCCTGCCGGTGGTGCTGAACATCGTGCAACTGATCGGCTGGACCACCTTCGAGATCGTGATCATGCGCGAGGGCACCCAAGCCATCGGCAAGCAGGCCTTCGGCTGGTCGCTGGAGGGCACGCTGGGCACCGTGCTGACCACGCTGCTGTGGGGCGCGGTGCTGCTCGCGCTGCTGGCCGGCTCGATGGTCAAGCTGGTGCGGCGCTTCGTGAGCCGCTTCGGGCTGCCGCTGGTGGTGCTCTCGCTGCTCTGGCTGAGCTGGCAATTCGCGACGCAGCTTCAGGCCAAGGGCCTGGAGGCCTTCTGGTCGCGCCCGGGCAACGGCAGCATGGGCATGTTCAGCGCGCTCGACCTGGTAATCGCGATGCCGGTTTCGTGGCTGCCGCTGGTGGCCGACTACGCGCGGCACGGCAGGCGCAGCGCGGGCGGGCTCGGCGGCGCTTTCGGCGGCACCTGGGTCGGCTACGCGCTCGCCAACATCTGGTGCTACGCGCTCGGCGTGATGGTGGTGAGCGTGGCGGAACCCGGCACCAACCTCGTGGCGGCGCTGCTGCTGGCGCAGGGCGGCCTGGTCGCGCTGGGCCTGATCCTGATCGACGAACTCGACAACGCGTATGGCGACGTCTATTCGGGCTCGGTCTCGGCCCACAGCCTGCAGCCGCGCTGGAGCGTGCGGCGCTGGGGCCTGTGGCTCGCGGTCGCGTGCATCGCCTTCGCACTGGTGCTGCCGATGCATTCGCTCGAGCCCTTCCTGCTGCTCCTGAGCTCGGTGTTCGTGCCGCTCTACGGCGTGATCCTCGGACGGCTGGGTACGGGCGGCGCAGCGGTCGCGGTGGGCGCGCGCAAGATCGACTGGGTCGCGGCGCTGATCTGGATCGCGGGTATCGCCATCTACCACGCCTGCGCCAGATGGGCGCCTCAGTTCGGGTCGGCGCTGCCGACGCTCGCCCTCACCTTCGTGCTGGCATGGATCACGCGCCCGGCGACGGCAGACGGACCATCGGCACTGGCGCAAAGCCGTGGTTGAGCGGACCGTGGCCGGCACCGATCTTCACATCCGCACCGGCCGCCATGGCGGCCACGACATAGCCGCGCGCGCGCTCCACGGCATCGGCCAGTTCGTAGCCCAGCGCGAGGTGTGCAGCGATGGCCGAGGACAGCGTGCAGCCCGTGCCGTGCAGGTTGCGGCTCGCAATGCGATCGGAAGACAGCCTCAGCCGCTCGCCGCTCGCCTCCGCCAGCAGATCGACGACATCGTCTCCCGGCAGGTGGCCGCCCTTGAGCAACACCGCGTGCGCGC
The DNA here is from genome assembly GCF_964253805.1 of Variovorax sp. LjRoot175. Taxonomy (NCBI): domain Bacteria; kingdom Pseudomonadati; phylum Pseudomonadota; class Betaproteobacteria; order Burkholderiales; family Comamonadaceae; genus Variovorax; species Variovorax sp. LjRoot175. Next base: position 3,032,678 of record NZ_CAXURY020000001.1, read on the forward strand.
CCAGCGCGAGCAGTTCGCTCGCGGCATCGTCGAGCGCGTCGACGCCGTCGATGGCATGGCCGATCAGCAGGGCCGCCTCGTCGAGGTTGGGCGTGACCACGGTGGCGCGCGGGAACAGCTCGCGCACCAGCACCTGCACGGTTTCTTCGGCAATCAGCCGGTCGCCGCTGGTGGCGACCATCACCGGGTCGAGCACCACCTTGGAAAGCCTGTAGTGATCGATGGCCCAGGCCACCACCTCCACCACCTCGGGCGCATGCAGCATGCCGAGCTTGACCGCGTCGACGCCGATGTCTTCGATCACGGCCTGGATCTGCGCCTTGAGAAAAGCCGGCGGCACGCCATGGATGCCCGACACGCCCATCGTGTTCTGCGCGGTGAGCGCGGTGATGGCCGTCATGCCGTAGCAGCCGAGCGCGCAGAAGGTCTTCAAATCGGCCTGGATGCCGGCGCCGCCGCCGCTGTCGGAACCGGCGATCGAGAGCACGCGGGCGTAACGAGAGAATGCTTGGGTCATGCCAGCAAGCTTACCGAATGATCTGCCTATGAACGCTGCCACCCTTCCTTTCCGCTCCGCCGTCATCCTCGGCGCCGGGCTCATGGGCCGCCTGCTCGCGGTGACGCTGGCCCAGGCCGGCTGCAAGGTCGAGCTCTTCGACGCCGCCGGGCCGGAGGCCGACGGCGCGGCCGCGCGCGTCGCAGCCGCCATGCTGGCGCCGCTGGCCGAATCTGCGATCGCACCACCCTCGGTCGTGCGCATGGGCCACTACGCACTCAACCGCTGGCCGGTGCTGCTCGAATCGCTGGCGGCGCCCGTGTTCTTCCAGCGCGCAGGCACACTGGTGCTGTGGCACCGCCAGGATGCGCCCGAAGCCGCGCGGCTGGCGCGCATGCTGGCCCACACCGGCGAAGTGGTGCCCGAACTGCCTCCAATGAAGTCGCTCGATGCGGCTGGCATCGCCGCCTTGGAGCCCGCACTGGGCCAGCGCTTCGCGCACGGCCTGCTGCTGCCGGAAGAAGGCCAGCTCGACAACCGCGGACTGCTCGCCGCACTGCTCGCCACGCTGCAGGCCATGCCCAACGTGCAACTGCATTGGCAGGCACCGCGCAGCATCGACGACTTCGACGCCGGAGAAACCGGCCAGCCCGAACGCGTCATCGACTGCCGCGGCCTCGGCGCCCGCCCGCAGTGGGGCGCCCTGCGCGGCGTGCGCGGCGAAGTCATCCGGGTGCATGCTCCCGAAGTCGCGCTGCAGCGACCGACGCGGCTGGTGCATCCGCGCTACCCGCTCTACATCGCACCCAAGCCCGGGCAGGTATTCGTGATCGGCGGCACCGAGATCGAGTCCGACGACATGTCGCCGGCCAGCGTGCGTTCCACGCTCGAACTGCTGAGCGCCGCCTATTCGGTGCACAGCGGTTTTGCCGAAGCACGCATCCTCGAGATCGCGACCCAATGCCGGCCGACCCTGCCCGACAATCTGCCGGCCTTCCGTCAGCCGCGACCCGGCGTGATGCAGATCAACGGCCTGTACCGCCACGGCTTCATGATCGCGCCGGCCATCCTTGACGTCGCGATGGAACTGCTCGCCACCGGCCATTCCGCGCTCGCGAGCCGTTTCGATCTGGCGCCCAGCCTGGAAACCGTCTTGCCATGAACATCCTGATCAACGACACACCGCAGACGCTGCCGAGCGGCGCGACGCTGGCCGACGCGCTGGCCCTCATCCACGCGACGCCGCCCTTCGCCGCCGCGGTGAATCGCCAGTTCGTGCCGCGTTCGAACTACGCGTCGCACGCCTTGCAACCCGATGACCGCATCGAAGTGATCCGCCCCGTGACAGGCGGCTGAGGTAAAGCCATGACCACAACCCCATCCCACGACCCGCTGGTGCTCTACGGCCAGGCCTTCCAGAGCCGGATGCTGCTCGGCACCTCGCGCTACCCCTCGCCCGACGTGCTCGAAGCCGCCGTGCGGCGCGCGCAGCCGGCGATGCTGACCGCTTCGCTGCGCCGCCAGACGGCCACGCCGAACGGCGCCGGCAGCGACAACGGCTTCTGGGAGCTGCTGCGGCGGCTCCAAGTGCCCGTGCTGCCCAATACGGCCGGCTGCCACAGCGTGCAGGAGGCGGTCGCGACCGCGCAGATGGCGCGCGAGCTCTTCGACACGCCGTGGATCAAGCTCGAGCTCATCGGCGACGACTACACGCTGCAGCCCGACACGCTGAATCTGGTCGATGCCGCATCGCAGCTGATCCGCGACGGCTTCCACGTCCTGCCCTACTGCACTGAAGACCTGGTGCTGTGCCGGCGGCTGGTCGACGTCGGCTGCCAGGCCGTGATGCCCTGGGCCGCGCCGATCGGCACCGGCCGCGGGCCCGTCAATCCCTATGCCTTGCAGGTGCTGCGCGAGCGGCTCAGCGTGCCGCTGCTGGTCGATGCCGGCCTCGGGCTGCCCTCGCATGCCTGCCAGGTGATGGAATGGGGCTACGACGGCGTGCTGCTCAACACCGCCGTCGCGCTCGCGCAGGATCCGGTCGCGATGGCCGGCGCCTTCGCCGATGCGGTGCAGGCCGGCCGCAGCGCCCACCTTGCGGGCGCGATGGCCGCACAGGAATCGGCACAGCCGAGCACGCCGGTGCTCGGCACGCCGTTCTGGCACCACGCTGCATCGCAGTGACCCCGTCATGAGCAACACCACCGCCCCCCAAAACATCGCGCAGGCCATCGTCGCGGCGCATGCGCCGCGCTTCGGCGAGACGGCCCAAGCGCCCGCGTCCTTCTCGTCCGACGACGCCGTCTATCGCGGCGCCAAGACGGCCTGCGCCGCACTCGGCTTCATCGAGGTCGATGCCGAATGCCTGGCCCGCGCCTGGCGGGCGCAAACGCAGCGCACGGGCAGCTTCGATGCGCATGCCTGGCCCGAACTGCCGGCGGACTTCGGCATGCTGCCCTTTCCGCCTACCGAACGCCGCAATGCCTTCCCACCCTGTCCCCAGAAGCTGGGTCTCTATGCGGTGCTGCCCGACGCCGCCTGGGTCGGCCGCATGGCGCGCGCCGGCGTGCCGACGGTGCAACTGCGCTTCAAATCCGACGACACGGAAGCCATTGCGCGTGAAGTACACGCGGCCGTCGAAGCGGTGCGCGGCACCGGCGCCCTGCTCTTCATCAACGACCACTGGCGCGCCGCCATCGCGGCCAAGGCCTACGGCCTGCACCTGGGCCAGGAAGACCTGGACGCGCTGACGCCGCAGGAGCTGCAGTCGATTCGCGCCTCCGGCCTGCGCCTGGGCATCAGCACCCATGGCTACGCAGAAATGCTGCGCGCCGATGCCGTGAGCCCGAGCTACATCGCGATGGGCGCGGTGTACCCGACCACCTTGAAGCAGATGGCGACCGCACCGCAGGGCGCGGCGCGGCTCGGCGCCTATGCGCGCCTGCTGCGCGGCTATTCGCAGGTGGGCATCGGCGGCATCGACGAAGCGCGCCTGCCCGACGTGCTGGCCACCGGCGTCGGCTCGGTCGCAGTGGTGCGCGCCCTGGTGGCCGACCCGGAGCCCGAGGCCGCCGCGGCGCGGCTGATGGCTGCTGTCGAAGCTGCTACCCGCCAATGAAGTCACGAATCACATGATCGAGCCCGGCCGGAAGGCCTCAAAAACCACGCTATAATTTGAGGCTTGTTCCTCGATAGCTCAGTCGGTAGAGCGCCGGACTGTTAATCCGTAGGTCCCTGGTTCGAGCCCAGGTCGAGGAGCCACTACAAGCCGCATAGGCACAAAGGCCCTGCTATCCAATCGGTAGCAGGGCCTTTCTCTTTCGCGAATGGAAAATCGCCGCGCGTTGCGTGTGGTTGCTTCCTACAGATCGTGGCGGGCCATGGTCCATGGGCCATGCTTGCGCCAATGAAGAACACCACCAACACTTCATCCGAGCGGCGGAATTTCGCGATGTTTCAGGTGCGAGTGAGCGCTCGTGAAAAAGCGCTGTTCGCAGAGGCCGCCGCGGCCGCCCGCAAGTCGATGGCGACTTGGGCGCGCGAGCACCTGGAAGCGGCCGCGATTCGAGACTTGAGATCCGCGAGTCGACCCGGCTGATGCTCGAACGTTGTGGCAGCCGCTGGCTGCTACTGCAAATCCGCCAGTCCCACGGGCCCACAGCCCGCGATGAAGCTGAGAAGATCGTCGCAAGCCGGCCCGTACTCGTGCGCATCCACCGCAGCGATCAGCTGAAGGCTGCTCGCGCGCACATGGCCGCTGCTGCCGCGGGTGAAACGGACGGCGATCTCCGGGTCGCGGCCATCGTTGCCGCGGTCGGACATGCAGACGACCACCATCTGCCCGACGAGCGACGGATCGCCGCCACCCAGCACCAGCGCCAGGTCGCCGCGGCGAAACGGGCGCGGCGCGTGCGCCGGCCGGAAAGCCATCGGCTTGTATGAGGCAATTTTGCGTACTTGCGCAATGTTCGGCAGAGCCATGGTGGTACAGATCCTTTGTAGCGATTGCGTGTTGCGATCGGACAGTCACGATGGTGTCTCACTACCGTGTTGAGCGCCTTCTTTTGCCCCAAATAAAGGCACACGATGTGTATTCCGTCCTGCCGGCCCAGAGGGGGCGAGTTTGGACTGTTCTGGCCGCGCCGGATGTCAGCCGGATTCCCGCACTTGATCGCGGCCACGTCCGGCGCTCGCCAACGCGCGCCGCGCGACACTGGGGCCACACAGACTCAGGAGACGCGCAAATGGCAGATGACTTGAGCAATCGCGGCCCGCAGGACCGATCGCGCGTGAACGTCAACGAGACCCACGAGCTGCGGTACTGGACCAAGGAACTGGGAGTCACCGAGGCCCAGCTCCGGGCGGCCGTCGCCGCTGCCGGCACTTCGGCGCAGGCGGTGCGCAACTATCTCGGGAAGTAAGAGGTGGGAAATCTGCCGCGCGGAGCGCGCCATGCCAAGGAGCGTCGTGTTCGTCTATCGGGGCTATCACTTTCTCTGTACCGCGGAGAAGGAGAAGCCCGCGCAGTTTCGACCGGTGCTCATCCGCCAGCTGGGATGGCCGAGCGAAAAAACGGTTGTCCTGCTCGGCGACACCGACCTCTGTAGAACCGAAGCGGAAGCGCTGCGGCACGCGGAGCAGCAAGCCATGAAATGGGCGGACAGTCGGACGACGGCCGAGATGTCCTGAGGCCTTGCACCGGCCGTCCGATTGCGCAGAATTGACAGTTCTCCGTCGTCCGAAAGGAGACCCCATGCCGATGGAACTTCTTCGGCACATCGCAGACCAGAAGCTGCCCTACACGGTCTACGCACCGGCCGACATCGACAAGCTGCGCGTGCTGCGCGCCGCCGAACTCGTCAGCGCCTTCATTCCGCCCGCCGAAACGCTGCCCTGCGGCGAGAGCCACAAGCCGGCGCAGGTGCTGGCCATCACCCCCAAGGGGAAGAAAGCGCTGCAGGACCAAGCCGAGGGCATCGTCGATCCTTAGCACTCGCTCGAACGCCGCATCCATCCCTATTTGCCTAAATTAGGGAAGTCACTGATCAATCAGTGCATCCAAGTATCGAAATCGGCTTGGCGAGTACCAATTCCGCAAGCAAGAGTCTCCAGAATCCGGGCACGGCGATCGCCTCGTCGCCGACCACAAGGAGACATCACATGAAGCGTTTTCTGAAGGCGGGCCTGGTGCTCGCGCTCGCGGGCGCCGGCCTCGCCCACGCCGCGACCGAACTGGTCATCGCCACCGTGAACAACGGCCACATGATCGAGATGCAGAAGCTCACACCCTTCTTCGAGAAGGCCAACCCCGACATCAAGCTCAAATGGGTCACGCTGGAGGAAGGCACGCTGCGCCAGCGCGTCACGACCGACATCGCGACCAAGGGCGGCCAGTTCGACGTCATGACCATCGGCCTCTATGAAGCGCCGATCTGGTCCAAGAAGGGCTGGCTGCAGCCGATCGCGACCGACGCCGCCTACGACGCCGACGACCTCCTGCCCGCCATCCGCGACGGACTGTCGCACCAGGGCAAGCTCTACGCCGCGCCCTTCTACGGCGAGAGCTCGATGCTCATGTACCGCAAGGACCTGGCCGACAAGGTCGGATTCAAGATGCCCGAGCAGCCCACCTGGGCGCAGGTCAAGGAACTCGCGGGCAAGATCCACGACCCGAAGGCCGGCGTCTACGGCATGTGCCTGCGCGGCAAGCCGGGCTGGGGCGACAACATGGCCTTCCTCACGACCCTGGTCAACACCCACGGCGGCCAGTGGTTCGACATGAGCTGGAAGCCGCAGATCGACACCAAGCCGTGGAAGGACGCGATCACCTTCTACGTCGACATCATGAAGGCCTACGGCCCGCCGGGCGCCTCGGCCAACAGCTTCAACGAGAACCTTGCGCTCTTCAACGAAGGCAAGTGCGGCATGTGGGTGGACGCGACCATCGCCGCGTCCTTCATCAGCGACCCGAAGCAGTCGAAGGTGGCCGACAAGGTGGCCTTCGCGCAGGCGCCGGTCGCGGTCACGCCCAAGGGTGCGAACTGGCTGTGGTCCTGGAACCTCGCGATTCCCGCCAGTTCGACCAAGTCCGAAGCGGCGCAGACCTTCGTCAAGTGGGCGACCTCCAAGGACTACATCAAGCTGGTGGCCAAGGAACACGGCTGGGCCACCGTGCCCACGGGCACGCGCAAGTCGACCTATGCGAATCCCGAGTTCCAGAAGGTCGCCAAGTTCGCCGAGTCCGAGAAGAAGGCCATCGACACGGCCAACCTGACCGACAGCACGCTGCCCAAATCGCCCTACGCCGGCGTGCAGTACGCGGCCATCCCCGAGTTCCAGGCCATCGGCGTGGCGGTGGGCCAGCAGATGAGCGCGGCACTGTCGGGCAAGGTCACGGTCGACCAGGCGCTCAAGACCTCGCAGACGGCGGCCGAACGCGAGATGAAAAAGGGCGGGTATTACAAGTAAACCCCCAGGCTGCGCGTACTTCGTGTCGCTTCGCCACCCCCAGCAGGGGGCACTGCCTGCGGCCCGGCAAAGCCGGTTCCGCGGCAGTTCACGAAGCTAAAGACCTGGTGGCCATGATATGAACCGATTCCTCCCCCGGGCGCTGATGGCGCCGGCCGTGGTCACGCTCATTCTCTGGATGATCGTGCCGCTGGCGATGACGATCTACTTCTCGTTCGTCACCTACAACCTGATGCAGCCCGGCGATCATCCGTTCGCGGGCCTGGACAACTTCCACTACTTCGTCACCGACCCGGACTTCTGGGCCTCCGTTGCGAACACCCTGAACCTGATCGGCAGCGTGATCGTGATCACCGTCGTCTTCGGCGTGCTGCTGGCGCTGCTGGTGAACGAGCCCTTCCCGGGCCGCGGCATCGTGCGCGTGCTGCTGATCTCGCCCTTCTTCGTCATGCCGGCAGTCAATGCGCTGCTGTGGAAGCACATGATGATGAATCCCATCTACGGCGTGCTGGCCGACGTGTGGCGCGCCTTCGGCGCCGAGCCCATCGACTGGATGACCGACGTGCCGCTGCTGTCGGTGATCATCATGGTGGCCTGGCAGTGGCTGCCTTTCGCCTGCCTGATCTTCATCACCTCGCTGCAGTCGCTCGACCGCGAGCAGATGGAAGCGGCCCGCATGGACGGGGCCGGCGCGTTCCAGCGCTTCTACTACCTCATCCTGCCCCACCTGGCGCGGCCGATGGCGGTGGTGATCATGATCGAGATGATCTTCCTGCTCTCGGTCTTCGCCGAGATCGCCATCACGACCAACGGCGGCCCCGGCAACGAAAGCACCAACCTCACCTACCTGATCTTCAAGCAGTCGCTGATGAACTTCGACGTCGGCGTGGCTTCGGCGGGTGCGCTCTTCGCGGTGGTGCTGGCCAACATCGTGGCGGCCTTCCTGATCCGCATCATCGGCAAGAGCCTCGACTGAGGGCCACGGCATGCAACCCACTTTTCTGTTCACTTCCTTGCGCGCCGCCGGTGCGTGGGTGGTCACGCTGCTGCTGTTCTTTCCATTGGGCTGGCTGGTGCTGACCGCATTCAAGACCGAGCTGCAGGCGATCGCCGTGCCGCCGCTCTTCGCGTTCGAGCCCACGCTCGGCAACTTCGAAGAGGTGCAGCGGCGCAGCGACTACGTGCTGTTCGCGCGCAACTCGCTGATCACCAGCCTCGGCTCCACCATCATCGGCCTCTTGATCGCCGCGCCGGCCGCCTACTCGATGGCCTTCTTCCGCACCAAGCGCACGCGCGACATCCTGATGTGGATGCTGTCGACCAAGATGATGCCGGCCGTGGGCGCGCTGGTGCCGATCTACGTGATCGCGCAGACCGCCGGCCTGCTGGACTCGCTGACGGCACTCACGATCGTCTTCACGCTGTCCAACCTGCCGATCATGGTCTGGATGCTCTACAGCAGCTACAAGGACATCCCGCACGAGATCCTCGAGGCCGCACGCATGGACGGCGCCAATCTCTGGACCGAGTTCCGCCACGTGGTGCTGCCGCTCTCGGTCGGCGGCCTCGCCTCCACCGGACTGCTGTGCCTGGTGCTGAGCTGGAACGAAGCCTTCTGGGCGCTCAACCTCAGTTCCGCCAAGGCCGGCACGCTCGCCGTCCTCATCGCCTCCTATTCGAGCCCCGAAGGACTCTTCTGGGCCAAGCTCTCGGCCGCTTCGCTGATGGCCATCGCGCCGATCGTGGTCTTCGGCTGGTTCTGCCAAAAGCAACTGGTGCAGGGCCTGACCTTCGGCGCCGTCAAGTAAGGAACGGAGACATTCCATGGCATACCTCCAACTCGACAACATCCAGAAAAGCTTCGGCGACGCCCACATCATCAAGGGCGTAAACCTGGAAATCGACAAGGGCGAGTTCATCGTCTTCGTCGGTCCCTCCGGCTGCGGCAAGTCGACGCTGCTGCGGCTGATCGCCGGACTCGAACCCATCACCAGCGGCCAGCTCATGCTCGACGGCAAGGACATCACGCACATCCCCTCGGGCAAGCGCGACCTGGCGATGGTGTTCCAAAGCTACGCTCTCTATCCGCACATGAGCGTGTACGACAACATGTCCTTCGCGCTCAAGCTCGCGAACGTGGCCAAGGACACGATCAAGACCAAGGTCGACCACGCGGCCAAGACGCTCAACCTCACGCAGTACCTCACGCGCACGCCGAAGGAGCTCTCCGGCGGCCAGCGGCAGCGGGTGGCAATCGGGCGCGCCATCGTGCGGGCGCCCAAGGTGTTCCTGTTCGACGAACCGCTCTCCAACCTCGATGCGGCACTGCGTGGCAACACGCGCGTCGAGATCCACAAGCTGCATCGCGCGCTGGGCGCCACCAGCATCTACGTCACGCACGACCAGGTCGAGGCCATGACGCTGGCGGACCGCGTGGTGGTGCTGCGCGACGGCCTGATCGAGCAGGTCGGCACGCCGATGGAGCTCTACGACCGCCCGGCCAACCAGTTCGTGGCGCAGTTCATCGGCATGCCTTCGATGAACATGGTGGATGCGCGCGCGATCCCGAGCTTCTCGGCGCAGACGGGCGGGCGGCTGCCGAGCGACGGCTTCCTCGGCGTGCGGCCCGAGGGCCTGCGCGTGCACCGCGACCACGGCGCCGGCGCGCCGGGCAAGGTCGAGCTGATCGAGGCCCTCGGCGCCGACACCCTGATCCACGTCGAAGTCGGCGGCGTGCCGCTGGTCGCACGGCAGAACGAGCGCACGGAGCTGCAGGCCGGCGACGTGGTGAGCGTCGAGCTCGATCCCTCGGTGCTGCATTTCTTCAACCGTGAAGGCCGCACCGTTGCCGCCTGAGTTCCATCACGCCATGCCATCTTCCACTCCATCCGAATTCGTGGTGCTTCACCTCGGGCTCGGCTCCTTCCATCGTGCACACCAGGCGGTCTACCTGCAGCAGCTGATCGAGGCCGGCGACACGCGCTGGTCCATCGCCGGTGCCAACCTGCGGCCCGACATGGCCGAGGTGCTCGCCGCCCTGCGCGCGCAGGGCGGCTGCTACACGCTGGAGACCGTGTCGCCCGCGGGCGAATACCGCTACCAGCGCATCGAATCGATTCGCGAGGTGCTGGACCACGGCCCAGCGCTCGACACAGTGATCGCGCGCGGCGCCGATGCGCGCACGCGCGTGATCTCCTTCACCGTGACCGAAGCGGGCTACTACCTCGATCCGCAGGACCGGCTCGATTTCACGTCCACCGAACTCGCCGAAGACCTCGCACGCGCGAAGCGCGGCGAAGCCGGCAGCACGATCTTCGGCGCGGTCTGCGCGATCCTGCGTGCGCGCCGCGCGGCCGGCGCAGGGCCGGTGACGCTGCTCAACTGCGACAACCTGCGCCACAACGGCGAGCGCTTTCGCAAGGGGCTGCTGGAATTCATCGAGCAGGCCGGCGAACAGGATCTGCTCGGCTGGGTGCGCACGCACACGACCTGCCCCAACGCGATGGTCGACCGCATCACGCCGCGGCCGCCGCCCGAGCTGCGCGAACGCGTGCGGGCCGCGACCGGCTGGAACGATGCCGCACCTGTCATGGGCGAGAGCTTCATCCAGTGGGTGATCGAGGACGACTTCGCGAACGGGCGGCCCGACTGGGCGCGCGTCGGCGTGCAGCTGGTCGATTCGGTGCTGCCCTACGAAGAGGCCAAGATCCGGATCCTCAATGCAAGCCACAGCTGTATCGCCTGGGCCGGAACGCTGGTCGGGCTGGAGTTCATCCACGAAGGCACGCAGGACCCGCTGATCCGGCAGATGGCCTACGACTACGTGACGGACGACGTCATCCCCTGCCTGAACGCACCTGGACACGCCAGCCCGGTCGACCTGCCGGCCTACCGCGACCTGGTGCTCGAGCGCTTCGGCAACCCGGCCATCCGCGACACCAACCAGCGCGTGGCGATGGACGGCTTCTCGAAGATCCCGGGCTTCATCGCGCCGACCGTGCGCGAACGCCTGGCGCAGGGCGAGCGCATCGCCAGCGTGGCGATGCTGCCGGCTCTGTTCCTGGCTTTCCTGCGGCGCTGGCATCAGGGCACCCTGCCCTACACGTACCAGGACCAGGGCATGGACGAGGCCACCGCGCACGCGATCTGCGACGCGGTCGATCCGGTTGCAGCGCTCTGTGCCGATGCCGGCCTCTGGGGCGATATCGCGGGCGACACGCGCCTCACGCAGGCCGTGCGCGAAGCCGGCGCGCGCGTTCGAACACTCGTCGAAGGAGTAAGACCATGACGGACCGCCTCGCACAGCGCCACGTGCTGGTGACCGGCGCCGGCGGCGGCATCGGCCTGGCGATTGCCGAGGCCTGCCTGGCCGAGGGTGCACGCTGCACGCTGGTCGACCGCTCGCCCGCGCCTTCCGACGGCGTGGCGCTGCTCCAGCGGACCCATTCGACGCGCGTGGTCTACCTGCCGGCGGACGTGACCGACACGAACGCGGTCGCGCACCTGCTCGATGCGGCGCAAGCCGCAAACGGGCCGGTCCACACCCTGGTCAACAACGCCGCCGTCTTCGACATGGCGCCGCTGCTGGAGAGCGACGAGGCCTCCTTCGACCACCTGTTCGCAGTCAACGTGAAGGGCATGTTCTTCCTGATGCAGCGCGTGCTGCAGCACATGGTCGATGCCGGCACGGCCGGTGCCTCCGTCATCAACATGGCCTCGCAGGCCGGCCGCCGCGGCGAAGCGCTGGTCTCGCACTACTGCGCGACCAAGGCCGCCGTCATCAGCTACACGCAGAGCGCAGCGCTCGCGATGGCGCCGCACGGCATCCGCGTCAATGCCATCGCACCCGGCGTGGTGGACACGCCGATGTGGGGCCATGTCGATGCGCTGTTCGCGAAGTACGAGGGGCGCCAGCCCGGCGAGAAGAAGCGCCAGGTCGGCCTCGAGGTGCCACTCGGCCGCATGGGCACGCCGGACGACATTGCCGGCGCCGCCGTGTTCCTGGCCAGCGACGAGGCGCGGTACATCACCGCGCAGACGCTCAATGTCGACGGTGGTAATGTCATGAGCTGACGAGGACACGGCCATGACATCGGTGCGCCACCGCCACCTCCCCCGCCACCGGGAGCCCGAGCTCGAGCGCGACATCACGCGCTCGCCCTCGCTCGGCTACGAGGCGCCCGAAGAAACCGGCCTGGTGCGCTGCCTGGCGCACGGCTTTCCGAGCCCGCTGGTGCGCTGGCACTTCCACGAAGAATACGAGCTACACCTGATCACCGAGACCTCGGGCAAGGCCTTCATCGGTGACTGGATCGGGCCCTTCGAGCCCGGCCACCTGGTGCTGTGCGGGCCGCGGCTGCCGCACAACTGGATTTCGCTCGATGTGCCGGCGGGCGGCGCCGCCGGGCGCGACCGCGTGATCCAGTTCCGGCATGAGCCGATCGAACGCGCGGCCGTGGAAATTCCGGAGTTGCGCGAGGTGCTTCAGCTGCTCGAACGCGCCCGCCACGGCATCGAATTCTTCGGCTTCGCGGAACGCGCTCTGGCACACTGGGATGCGGTCAAGGCGGCGCGCGGCCTGCGCCGCTTCGCCCTCTTCTGCAACTACCTGGCCGACCTCGCCCAGTGCACCGACTACCGCCTTCTCTCCAACGTCCAGATGCAGGGCGTGGAGGGCGATGCCGAGGTCGACCAGATCAACGTCATCGTCAACCGCATCACCGCCAACCTGGCCGAGCCGATCGTGATGGCCGACATCGCCGCCGAGCTGGGCATGAGCGAAAGCCGCTTCAGCCGCTTCTTCAAGCGCTCCACCGGCAACAGCTTCACCGATTTCGTGAACCGCGTGCGCATCAACAGCGCCTGCCACCTGCTGATGCAGACCGATCACTACGTGACCGACATCTGCTATCAGGTCGGCTTCAACAACGTCGCCAACTTCAACCGCCGCTTCCTGGAGATCAAGGGCATGACGCCGACCGAATTCCGGCGCCAGAGCGACCATCGCTTTGGCGGCGGCGCGTGAGGACCCCCTCTTGTACCTCGGACTCGATCTCGGCACCTCCGAGCTGAAGGCGCTGCTGCTGGCCGACGATCACCGCATCGTCGCGCTGGCACGAGCCCCGCTCAGCGTCAGCCGGCCGGCGCCGCTGTGGTCGGAGCAATCGCCTTCGCAATGGTGGGAGGCATTGGAAGCCGTCATGGCCGAACTGCAGCGCCATCACGCTGCCGCCCTGTCGTCCGTGCGTGCGATCGGCCTGTCGGGCCAGATGCACGGCGCCGTGGCGATGGATGCGCAAGGCCGGGTGCTGCGCCCCGCCATCCTCTGGAACGACGGCCGCAGCGCCGCCCAGTGCGACGCGTTGACGGCGCGCGTGCCGCGCCTCGCCGCGATCGCCGGCAACCTCGCCATGCCGGGCTTCACCGCCCCCAAGCTGCTGTGGATGCGCGAGCACGAACCGGAGCTATTCGCACGCATCGCCTGCGTGCTGCTTCCCAAGGACTGGCTGCGATTCAGCTTGAGCGGCGAACTCGCGAGCGACATGTCGGACGCGTCGGGCACGCTGTGGCTGGACGTGGCCGCGCGCGACTGGTCCGACGAACTGCTCGCCGCCTGCGGCCTCACGCGCGCGCAGATGCCGCGGCTGGCGGAAGGCAGTGCCACCGCGGGTCGGCTCAAGCCCGAGCTCGCGCGACGCTGGGGCCTGGCGCCCGAGGTCGCGATCGCGGGCGGCGGCGACAATGCGGCCAGCGCGGTCGGCATGGGCCTCGTCGATGCCGGCGAGGGCTTCGTCTCGCTCGGCACCTCGGGCGTGATCTTCGTCTGCGGCGAGCGCTTCGAGCCCAGGCCCGAGGCCGCCGTGCACGCCTTCTGCCATGCACTGCCCGGGCGCTGGCACCAGATGTCGGTGATGCTGTCGGCCTCCAGCGCCGTGAGCTGGGCCGCGCGCAGCTTCGGCCTGGGCAACGAGGCGACGCTGCTTGCCGCGGCTGCCACGCTCGATGCCGAAGCGCGCCGCCGCGCGCCGCTGTTCCTGCCCTATCTCTCAGGCGAACGCTCGCCGCACAACGACGCGAATGCGCAGGGCGTGCTCTTCGGCCTGACGCATGCGCACGGGCCGGCCGACATCGCCTATGCCGTGGTGGAAGGAGTGAGCTTCGGCCTGCGGGACGGGCTGGACACGCTGGCCCGGCCGGCCGGCGATCTGGTGCTGGTCGGCGGCGGCGCGCGCAGCGCCTGGTGGGCCCAGCTGCTGGCCGACATCCTCGAACTGCCTCTTGCGCTATGCGAAGGCAGCGAAGCCGGCGGCGCGCTCGGTGCGGCCCGGCTTGCCTGGCTGGCGGACGGCGGCACGCAAGCCCGGGTGTGCCTGCGGCCGGCGGTGCGGCAGCGTTTCGAGCCGGCCGGAACGAAGGCCGATGTCCATGCCGCGCGCCATGCGCGCTTCAAGGCGCTGTATGCGAGCTTGCGCGCCTGCTTCGCCGACGACGACCGATCGACACCCGACCTATGCCGCCTGGACAGGCCATGATGCGACCTTCGGCGGATTGGCCGATGGCGCCGCAGCAGCTACCTTCGAGGCCATGCCATCACTGCTCAAGTTCGCAGCCCGATGCCGCGCCTCCTTTGCGGCGTCCGGCGAGAACGGGCATTCCTCGAAGCCCGTGAGCGGGCCTGCGCAACCCTTGCTGGTCTTGCGCGGCGTCTCGCAGCAGGGAACGATCCGCGCGCACGCGGCCAAGGTGATCGCTGTCACCGCGCTGCACTTCGGTACGCAGATTCGATAGATAGACGGATCTGCTGTGCCTGGCTTGCCAGGCTTACAGCATCGAGTGACCGGTGGGGAGCATGCAGGAATCCGCATCCATCGTCGATGCGGCTGCGGCGGACGGCTCCGGCACGCCTTCTGCGAGGCCCACCGGCGCCATGGGACGGCCGAAGGGTGCGAGCCTTTGCAGTACGCGCAGTGCCGAGGCGCCCTGAATGAGCGCCTCCGAATAATCGGGCAGGCCCTGGGTCGAGGAGTCGACGGGCCGGTACACCAGGCACTCCTCCGAATCCGCCTGCACTGCCTCCATCAGAACCCAATGAAATTCATAGGGCTCGAGTTCGAGCACAGTCAGGGCGAGATCGCGAAGCACCATAGGGAAACCTCTTATTCAGCTTGTTTGGGCGAATTGTTACAGCCGGTTAATCATCCACAAAGGCACTTTTGCACGATGTGCGCTCCATGTGACGCGCCTTCGCCAACGCCGCAGCGGCCGCTGTGACTTCCATCAGCCGATGCGCACGGGCACGAAGATCCGGTCGCCATCGCGCTGGATGAGCAGCGCGATCGACTTGTCGGCCTTGTTCACCACCTCGCGCACCTGCTCGACGCTCTTTGCGGGCGTGCCGTTGATGGCCAGCAGCACGTCGCCCGCCTGCACGCCGGCGAGCGCCGCCGCGCCGCCCGCATCCTCGATCAGGAGGCCGCTCTCGACCGCGGCCTCGCGCTTCTCCTGCGGCTGCAGCGGCCTGAGCGCGAGACCGAGCTTGCCGCCGCCGGCGCGCTCGTCGTTCTTCGCCACCGTGCTCGCCTTTTCGCTCGCATCGCCCAGCCTGGCGCTGAGCTCCTGGCGTGCGCCCTGGCGCCAGACATCGAGCATGACCTTGGTGCCGGGCTTCTTCTGGCCGATCAGGGCCGGCAGGTCGCCGGAGGCAACGACCGGGTCGCCGTCGACCTTGCGGATCACGTCGCCGGAGCGCAGGCCGGCCTGCTCGGCCGGGCCGCCCTTCTCCACGTTCGACACCAGCGCGCCCTCGGGCTTGTCGAGCTTGAAGGAGTCGGCGAAGGTCTGGTTCACCTCCTGCACCGCGACGCCCAGCCGCGCATGGCTGGCGCGGCCGGTGGCGACGATCTGGTCCTTCACCTGGATCGCGACGTCGATCGGGATCGCGAAGGACACGCCCTGATAGCCGCCGCTGCGGCTGTAGATCTGCGAGTTGATGCCCACCACCTCGCCGCGCGTGTTGATCAGCGGCCCGCCCGAGTTGCCGGGGTTGATGGCCACGTCGGTCTGGATGAAAGGCACGTAGCTGTCGTCGGGCAGCGAGCGGCCCTTGGCGCTCACCACGCCTGCCGTCACGGTGTTCTCGAAACCGAAGGGCGAGCCGATCGCAAGCACCCATTCGCCCGGCTTCAGCTCCTTGGTGTTGCCCAGCGACAGGGTCGGCAGGTTCTTCGCGTCGATCTTGAGCACCGCGATGTCGGTCTTCTCGTCGGAGCCCAGCACCTTGGCGCGGAACTCGCGGCGATCGGTCAGCTTGACCGTCACTTCCTTCGCGTCCTTCACCACGTGGGCGTTGGTCAGGATGACGCCGTCGGCGCTCACGATGAAGCCCGAACCCTGTCCGCGCACCGGCATCTCGCGCTGCTGCTGCTGTTTGCCGCGTGGGCCCATCTGGCCCTGGAAGCGGCGGAAGAACTCGAACATCGGATCGTCGGGATCCATGCCGGGGATGCCGGCCACACCCTCCATCGAAGTCTTCATGGTGCCCGTCACGCTGATGTTGACGACGGCGGGACCGTTGCGCGTGGTGATGGTCGAGAAATCGGGCATGGTGACCATCGGCGCGGCCACGGCGGGCGCCGGCGTGTTCACGGCATTGGCACTGGTGTAGGCGCCCGCGCCGACGGCGCCGATGACGCCCGCGGCCGACAGGGCGAGAACGAGCGCGCGGGGCGAGTTCAGACGGACATTCATTGAAGTTCCTTTCGAGGTGTCAGTTGGAAACACGATGAAAGGAATGTCGGTCCGCTCGCTTAAGCGCGCCTTAAACAGTTCTGGGAAAACGCATGCTCACGCGCAGGCCACCCAGGCTGCCGGAGCCATCGATAGCCAGCGTCGCGCCATGCAGGTCGGCGATCGACTTCACGATCGCCAGCCCGAGACCGCTGCCCGCCGCCTGCGGCTCGCCCGAGCGATAGAAGCGGTCGAGCACGCGCGAGCGCTCCTCGGCCGGCAGGCCCGGGCCGCTGTCTTCCACGCTGAGTTCCACCCCGTCCGGCGAGGCCGCGATGCCGACGTCGACGCGGCCGCCCTCGGGCGTGTACTTCACGGCGTTGTCGAGCAGGTTGCGCAGCAGCGTGCGCAAGGCCTCGGCCTGGCCGCGTACCTCGGCCGCATCCGCGCGCGCCATGCCGATGTCGATCCGGCGTGCCTGGGCGGCGGCAATGGCATCGGAGATCGCGAGCCGCGCGACCTCCTGCAGGTCCACCGGCTCCGCGCTGGCGCCGGTGGCGGCGCTGGCTTCGTGCCGCGCCAGCGCGAGCATCTGCTCGACCAGCCGCGTCGCCCGGTCGATGCCGGCTGCCAGACGGCCGACGGCGAGCTCGCGCGCGGCATCGTCGGGCGCGCGCTGCAGGCTCTGCACCTGCAGCTTCAAGGCCGCGAGCGGCGAGCGCAGCTCGTGCGCCGCATCGGCCACGAAATGCTTCTGCGCCTCGAAGGCCCGGCGCACGCGATCAAACAGCAGGTTGAGTTCGTGCACCAGCGGGCGTACCTCCTCGGGCAGGCCGCTCTCGCTGACCGGCGAGAGGTCGTCAGCCTGCCGGGAGGCAACCTGGCTGCGCACGCGCGCCACCGGCGCCAGCGAGCGGCTCACCACCCACCACACCACCAGCATCAGCAAGGGCGCCGCCAGCGCGATCGGCCCGACGGTGCGCAGCGCGAGCGTTCCCGCCATGGTGCGGCGCGCCGCCATGTCCTGCGCCACCTGGATCACCAGCCCGGCGCTCTGGATCGAGAACACCCTGTAGGTGGTGCCGCGCGCCTGCACGTTCGAGAAACCCAGCACCGCGCGCTGCGGCAGTGCGGCACGCGCGGCCGATTCGAAGATGCGCACGCCGTCGGCCGTCCATATCTGCACGACGAATTCGAAGTTCTCCTCGCCGCCGCCGAGCCCGCCCACGGCCGCACTGGGCGGCAGGCCCGCGCGCAGCGAGAACGCCATCTGCTGCATGTGGTAGTCGAAGATCTCGTCGGCTTCCTTGAGCACCGTGCGATAGGCCACGAAGGCCTGCGTTCCTGCTGCAAGCACGATGGCAGCCAATAGGAACCACAAAAGACGCGCGCGTAAGGACTTCATTCCTTGGGCACCATGTAGCCCACCCCCCGCACATTGCGAATGAGATCGGCGCCGAGCTTCTTGCGCAGCCCGTGCACATAGACCTCGACCGCGTTGCTGCTGATCTCGTCCTTCCAGCCGTAGAGCTTTTCTTCGAGCTGCGCGCGCGAGAGCACCATGCCCGGCCGCGCGATCAGCGGTTCGAGCACCGCCCATTCGCGCGCCGACAGCACCACCGGCTGGCCGCCCACGGCGACTTCGCGCGTCGACGGATTGATGCTGACACCCAGATGCTCGTAGACCGGCTCGGCCCGCCCCGATGCGCGGCGCAGCAAGGCCCGGATGCGCGCCAGAAGCTCGTCGAGGTCGTAGGGCTTCAGCACGTAGTCGTCGGCGCCGGCATCCAGGCCCTCGATGCGCTGCTGCACCGAATCGCGCGCCGTGGCGATCAACACCGGCATGCGCTGCTTGCGGGCGCGCAGCGAACGCAGCACCTCAAGGCCATCGCGGCGCGGCACGCCGAGGTCGAGCAGCACCAGGTCGTACTGCTGCGTGCGCAGTGCGGTGTCGGCAGCGTCGCCGTCCTTGACCCAGTCGACCGCGTAGTTCTCGGCGCGCAGCAGGTCCAGCACGGCCTCGCCGATCATCACGTCGTCTTCGAGCAGCAGCAGTCGCATCGTCGTTCATCCGCACAAAGGCGGTTCGAGATCGTAGCGGCGGCGAAGTTCAAGCGCGTTCACAGAAGCGCCCTGACCTCGCGCGCCGCCTCGAACAACAGCGGCAGCATGTCGCGGCGCAGCGCCTCTTCGGAGTGGCGCGTGCCCGACAGCACGACGTTGAGCGCCGCCACCGTGTGGCCCTGCATGTCGCGCAACGGCACCGCCAGCGCCTGCACGCCGAGCTCGTGTTCCTCGCTGGCAAAGCAGAAATCGTCCTTGCGCACCTGCGCGATGCGCTGGCGCAGCACGCGCGCCTGGGTGATGGTGCGCGGCGTGAGGCGCGGCAGGTTGCGGCCCTTGAGCCATTGCGTGAGCTGCGCCGCGCTCATGCCGGCGAGCAGCACGCGGCCGGTCGATGTCGCATGGGCCGGGAGGCGCGCCCCGAGGTGGAGGCCGTAGGCCAGCACGCGGGTCGGCGTGCCATAGCTGCCGCTGCGCGCGATGATGACCACCTCTTCGCCATCGAGCACCACGGCCGAGAAGGATTCGCCCGTCTGCGCCGCGAGCCGGTTGAGCGTGGGCTGCAGCGCGCGCGGCAGCCGCGACGACGCGAGGTAGCTGCCCGAGAAGCGCAGCACCTTCGGCGCCATCCAGAAATAGCTGCCGTCGGTTTCGAGGTAGCCGAGGTGCGCAAGCGTCAGCAGGTGGCGCCGGGCCGCGGCCCGCGTCAGGCCGGCGCGCTCGGCTGCCAGCGTGGCATTGAGACGCTGGCGCTCGGTGTCGAAACTCTCGAGCACGGCCATGCCCTTGGCGATGCCCTCGATGAAGTCGGGTTTGGCTATGGTCATGGCGCGAAGTGTTGCGCGATCATCGCGCAGGCCGCCTCATCATCGCACAGAGGATGGCATCGCGGCGAGCCGGGGAGTCCGCATCGTCCTACGCTTGAGGCCAAGCAATCAGGAGACACGCATGCGCACACAGGTCGCCATCATCGGCGCGGGCCCGGCCGGCCTCTTGCTCGGCCAGCTGCTCTACAAGGCCGGCATCGACAACATCATCATCGAGCGCCAGACCGGCGACTACGTGCTGGGCCGCATCCGGGCCGGCGTGCTGGAGCAGATCACGATGGACTTGCTCCAGCGCGCCGGCGTCGACGCGCGCGCCAAGGCCGAGGGCCTGCCGCACGAAGGCATCGAGCTGCTGTTCAAGGGCGCGCGCCATCGCATCGACATGCATGGCCTGACCGGCGGCAAGCAGGTCACGGTCTATGGCCAGACCGAGGTGACCCACGATCTGATGAATGCGCGCGAGGCGGAGGGCCTGACCACCATCTACGGCGCCTCGCCAGTCAGCCTGCATGACTTCGACACGGGGAAGCCCCGCGTGCGCTACGAGAAGGACGGTGCCACGCACGAGATCGAGTGCGACTTCATCGCCGGCTGCGACGGCTACCACGGCGTGAGCCGTGCCAGCGTGCCGGCCCAGGCGATCCACACCTACGAAAAGGTCTATCCCTTCGGCTGGCTCGGGGTGCTCGCCGATGTGCCGCCGGTATCGCACGAGCTGATCTACGCCAACACGCCGCGCGGCTTCGCGCTGTGCAGCATGCGCAGCGCCACGCGCAGCCGCTACTACGTGCAGGTGCCGGTCGAGGAGCGCGTGGAGAACTGGAGCGACGAGGCGTTCTGGAACGAGCTGCGCCTGCGCCTCGACCCCGAAGCGCGCGAGCGGCTCGTGACCGGCCCTTCGCTCGAAAAAAGCATCGCGCCGCTGCGCAGCTTCGTGGCCGAACCGATGCGCTTCGGCAGCCTGTTCCTGGCCGGCGACGCGGCCCATATCGTGCCGCCGACCGGCGCCAAGGGCCTGAACCTGGCGACGGCCGACGTCGGCTACCTGTCGCGCGCCTTCGAGATCTTCTACCGCGAACGCAGCGCCTCGGCGCTCGACCGCTACTCCGACCTGTGCCTGCGCCGGGTCTGGAAGGCCGAGCGCTTCTCGTGGTGGTTCACCTCGCTGATGCACCGCTTCCCGGAAACCGGGGAGTTCGGCCAGAAGATCCAGGAGGCCGAGCTCGACTACCTGGTGCACTCGCGCGCCGCCTCGACCTCGCTGGCGGAGAACTACGTGGGGCTGCCGCTGGAAGAGTTCTGAAGCGTTTCAGGGCCCCGGCTGCATGAGCGCCCACATGCGCGCGGGCGTGAGCGGCATGTCCAGGCGAGGCGTGAGCCCGGCCATGCCGTTGCGCGCCAGCGCATCGGCCACGGCATTGACGACTGCCGGCGTGGCGCCGATGGTGCCCAGCTCGCCCACGCCCTTCACGCCCAGCGGGTTGTTGAGGCAGGGCGTGCTCTGGTCCATCTCGGTCTTGAACATCGAGGCGATGATGTCGGCTCGCGGCGCGGCGTAGTCCATCAGGCTGCCGGTCAGCGGCTGGCCGGTTTCGATGTCGTAGACCACGCGCTCGCACAGCGCCTGGCCGATGCCCTGCACGGCGCCGCCTTCGAGCTGGCCGCGAACGATCATCGGGTTGACCACGCGGCCGACGTCGTTGACCGAGGCATAGGCCAGCACGCTCACATCGCCGGTGGGCGGGTCGATCTCGACCTCGCAGATGTGGCAGCCGTTGGGCCAGGTCGGGCCGGCGACGGCGCTGGTGGAGTCGACGAAGATCTGCCGATCCGGCTGGCGTCCGGCCAGGGTGAACAGGTCGAGCTGCAGATCGGTGCCGGCGACCTTGAAAACGCCGCCCGCGTAGCTGAGGTCGGCAGGCGCGACTTCAAGCTCCTGCGCGGCAAGCGCCTTCGCCTTGTCGATGGTGCGCTCGGCACCGATGCGAACGGCCGAGCCGCCGGTGAAGAGCGAACGCGAGCCGGCGCTGCCGAAGCCGTCGCCGCGGTCGGTGTCGCCCAGCACGATGCGCACTTTCTCGATCGGCACGCCGAAGGCATCGACCGCCAGTTGCGCCAGCGTGGTCGCGATGCCCTGCCCCATGGCGTTGACGGCGGAGAACACCTCGATGACGCCGTCGGCCTGCACCGAGACCGTCACGCGCTCCTCGAACACGTTGCCGCCGGTCCATTCGAGGAAAGTCGCGATGCCGAGCCCGCGCAACCGGCCCTGGCGCTTGGACTGCGCCGCGCGCGCATCGAATCCCTGCCAATCGGCCAGCTTCAGCGCCTGGTCCATCACCGACTCGAACTTGCCGGTGTCGTAGGTCTGCTGCATCGGGTTCGTGTAGGGCATCTGCGCCGGCTGGATGAAGTTGCGCCGGCGCAACTCGATGCGGTCGATGCCGGTCTGGCGCGCGGCCTCGTCCATCAGCCGCTCGATGGTGTAGATCGCCTCCGGCCGGCCGGCGCCCCGGTAGGCGCCCGTCGGCGCGGTATGGGTCAGCACCGCATGGAAATGGAAGTCGATGGTCTGGATGTCGTAGACGCTGGTCTGCACCCAGGGGCCGATCAGGAGCTGGATCACGACGCCGGTGCCGCCCGCGTAGGCGCCGACGTTGGCCAGGGTCCTGATGCGCAGCCCGAGAATCTTGCCCCTGGCGTCGAGCGCCAGCTCCGCATGGGCCTCGATGTCGCGGCCATGCCAGCTCGAAAGGAATTCCTCGCTGCGGTCGGCCACCCACTTCACCGGCCGCCGCACCGCGCGCGCGGCAAAGGCCACGACGATGTCTTCCGGGTAGGCGCTGGTCTTCATGCCGAAGCCGCCGCCGACATCGCCCACGACCACGCGCACCTGCTCCTTGGGCAGGCCGATCGCGTCGCAGACCGAATTGCGCACGCCCGAGGGCATCTGGGTGCTCATGCGCAGGGTGATCCGTTCCGAGGCGGCGTCGAAATCGGCCAGCACCGAGCGCGGCTCGATCGTGAGCGCGACCACCCGCTGGTTGACGACGTCGAGCGCGACCACGTGGCTGGCCTTGGCGAAGGCGGCGCTCGTCGCTTCCCTGCTGCCGTGGCGCATCTCGGCGGCGATGTTGCCGGTGGCCTCGTCCCAAACCAGGGGCGCGCCATCCGCCGTCGCGCCGGCGAGGTCGACCACCATCGGCAGCGCTTCGTAGTCGACCATCACCGCCTCGGCCGCATCGCGCGCCTCGCGCGCGGTTTCAGCGATCACGGCAGCGACCGGCTCGCCGACGAAACGAACCCGGTCGAGCGCCAGCACATGCCGCGGCGGCGCCGCGCAGTCGGTGCCGTCGGCGCGCGTGAAGCCCGCGGCGCCCGGCAGGGGCTTGACGCCGGCGCCGTGCAGCTCCGCACCGGTGAGGATGCGCAGCACACCCGGCATGGCGGCGGCCGACGCGGTGTCGACCGATGCCAGCCGCGCGTGCGGATACGGGGAACGGACGAAGGCCAGAAAGGTCTGATTCGGTAGCGTGACGTCGTCGGTGAAACGCCCGGCGCCGGCCAGGAGGCTTTCATCTTCGAGTCGTCGAACGGCTTGGCCGCTGCCGAAGCGCATGGGATTGGTTTCTGTGCTCACCGTGGTCCTTTTTGCTTTGAGCGATGGCTGCGAATGCGGGAACGACTATAGGGGCTTCAGGCAAATTCGGCTTGCGACGACAGCGCGTCTGCGGAAGCCGTGTATACCTTCGACCATGCAACTGCCCTGGCTTGCCCCTGGTGACCCCCTGCCCGATGCCGCTTCGGCCTGGGGCGAATCCGACCCCGTGCCAGGCCTTCTGGCCGCAGGTGGCGGGCTCGATGTCGCCAGCCTCCTTCACGCCTACGCCAACGGCATCTTCCCGTGGTTCAGCGACGGCCAGCCGATCCTCTGGTGGAGCCCGGATCCGCGAATGGTGCTCGAAACCGCCGGCTTCAGGCTCCACCGTTCGCTGCGCAAGACGCTGGAGCGTTTCCGCGCCACCGCGGGCTGCGAAATCCGCATCGACCACCGTTTTGAGACGGTGATCGATGCCTGCTCGCAGGCGCCGCGCATCGGCCAGACCGGCACCTGGATCCTGCCCGAGATGGTGCGCGCCTACACGGATCTGCACCGCGCCGGCCATGCGCACAGCGTCGAAACCTGGATCGACGGCGAACTCGCGGGCGGCCTGTACTGCGTGGCAATCGGCCGCGCAGTCTTCGGCGAATCGATGTTCGCCCGCCGGCCCGACGCTTCCAAGATCGCGCTGGCGGCCCTGGTCTCGTTCTGCCGGCGGCACGGGATCGCGATGATCGATTGCCAGCAGAACACGGGCCACCTGGCCAGCCTGGGCGCACACGAGGTGCCGCGCGAACGTTTCTTGTCGCATGTGGCCGACGCACGCCTGCAAGCAGGCCCTGCGTGGCGTTTCGAGCCCGTATACTGGTCCGAACTCCTGCCTGCGCGACTTTCCTTCACGACGTGACGCACCTCAAGGATCTCCCGCTCCACACGCTGCAGTTCTACGCGACAGCGCCCTATCCGTGCAGCTACCTGCCGGACAGGCAGGCGCGCTCGCAGGTCGCGACGCCGAGCCACCTGATCCACAACGACGCGTACTCGGACCTGGTGCTCGCCGGCTTCCGGCGCAGCGGAATGTTCACCTACAGGCCGCATTGCGACGGCTGCAGCGCCTGCATACCGCTGCGCATACTGGCGAGCGAGTTCAAGCCCAATCGCAGCCAGCGCCGTGCCTTGGCACGCCATGCCGATCTGCAGGCCCGCGTGCTCAAGCTCTGCTTCGTGCCCGAGCACTACCAGCTCTACCTGCGCTACCAGAACGGCCGCCATGCCGGCGGCGGCATGGATCACGACAGCATCGACCAGTACACCCAGTTCCTGCTGCAAAGCAGGGTCAACTCGCGGCTGGTGGAGTTTCGCGAAACCCGGCCGGACGGCAGCGCGGGCGCCTTGAAGATGGTGTCGATCCTCGACGTGCTGAACGACGGAATCTCTGCGGTCTACACCTTCTACGAGCCCGAGGCGGGCGCGGGCTACGGCAACTACAGCGTGCTGTGGCAGATCGAGCAGGCCCGCAAGCTGGGCCTCGCCCACGTCTATCTCGGCTACTGGATCGAGGGCAGCGCCAAGATGAACTACAAGGCCCGTTTTGCCCCGCATGAAGTGCTGATCGACGGCCGCTGGCAAGCGCCGACCCATTTCACCAAGTAAAATGGCAGCCGGTTCCACACCGCGTTGCCCATGAGAAAACACCAATCAGACGTTCCTGCCGTGCCCGTCATCCAAGTGATCGAGCGCATGTTCGCGCTGATCGACGTCTTGGCATCCCGGGAAGAAGCCATCTCTCTGAAGGAAATCAGCGAGAAGACGGGCTTGCACCCGTCCACCACCCATCGCATCCTGAACGACCTGGCGGTCGGCCGCTTCGTCGACCGGCCGGAGGCCGGCAGCTACCGGCTCGGCATGCGCCTGCTGGAGCTCGGGAACCTGGTCAAGGGTCGGCTCAACGTGCGCGATGCCGCGATGGCGCCGATGCGGGAACTGCACAAGCTCACGCAGCAGCCGGTGAACCTCAGCATGCGCCAGGGTGACGAGATCGTCTATATAGAGCGCGCCTACAGCGAGCGCTCGGGCATGCAGGTGGTGCGCGCCATCGGCGGCCGGGCGCCGCTGCACCTGACTTCCACCGGCAAGCTGTTCCTCGCGCTCGACGAACCCCAGCGGGTGCGCAGCTACGCCACGCGAACCGGCCTGGCCGGCCACACGCGCAACAGCATCACGCAGCTGCCGGCGCTGGAGCGCGAACTTTCCAAGGCGCGCCAGTACGGCATCGCCCGCGACAACGAGGAGCTCGAGCTCGGCGTGCGCTGCATGGCCGCAGGCATCTACGACGATCAGGGCAAGCTGGTTGCGGGGTTGTCGATCTCGGCGCCGGCAGACCGGCTCGACGACGGGTGGCTGCCGAAACTGCAGGCCACCGCCAACGAAATCTCGAACGCGCTCGGCTACAACGCGAACACGCCCGCTTCGGCCTGATCGCCAGGCCGGCGCGGCTCAGCCCGCAACGTGCGTTGCGACGGCCTGCTGCTGCGCAGCCGGATTCACCATGTTGTGGGTGGCTTCGACCCAGCGGCGAACGCGCTCGGCATCGCCGATGCGGCCGAACTTGCCGGCCGAGTCGAGGAACACCATGATCAGCTTGCGCCCGGCGATCTTGGTCTGCATCACGAGGCATTGGCCGGCTTCCGAGATGTAGCCGGTCTTCTGCACGCCGATGTCCCAGTCCGGATTCTTGACCAGGCGATTCGTGGTGTTGTACTGCAGCACGCGGCTGCCGACTTCGACCTGGTACTCGGGCGAGGTGGAGAGCTGGCGCACCGTGGCGTCGGCATAGGCGGCATTGACCAGCAGGGCCAGGTCTTGCGCACTCGACTGATTGCGGCTCGAGAGCCCGGTGGGCTCGACGTAGCGCGTGTCCTTCATGCCGAGCATCTTGGCCTTGGCGTTCATGACGCTCACGAAGGTGGCGAGGCCGCCCGGATAGGTGCGCCCGAGCGCGTGCGCCGCGCGGTTTTCGCTCGACATCAATGCCAGGTGCAGAAGTTCGCCGCGCGGCAGCGTGGTGCCGACCGTCAGGCGTGAGCGGCTTCCTTTTTCGGTGTCGACGTCATCCTGGCTGATGGTGATCAGTTCGTCGGAAGGAAGGCGCGCCTCGCTGATGATCAACCCCGTCATGAGCTTGGTCAGCGAAGCGATGGGCAGCACTGCGTGGTCGTTCTTGCTGAAGAGCACTTCGCGCGTGTCTTGGTCGATCACCAGCGCGACGCTGGATTTCAGGTCGAGCGCATCTTCGGTGCTGTGCAGGCCGGCCAGCTGGCCGAAAGACTGCCGCGCCTCGACCACACGCACCACCGACCGCCGCTGCACCGCCACCACCGTCTTGCCGCCCCGCTTGCGGATCGAAGCCACCACGTTGCGCCCGCCGCTCACGACGCGGTCGGCCTTGTCGTCATCCTTGACGCTGTGTTTCGATGCCGACTTGGCGCTGCTGCGCTTGCTGTCGGCACTCACCTGCTGGACCTTCTTGCCTGCCGGCGGCTTCTTGGCTGCCTCTGCTGCGGGCAGCAAAAACGCCGTGGCGCAGAGCGCGACGGCGATGAGGCGGAATGCAGGAAGAAACCGCTGGCTGGAAACTCGGCAGAAACGGGCTTCGGGCATCAAAAACTCTCCAGCGGGACGAATAGAAACCGCAGTGTATCCAAATCAAAAAAGGCACGCAATATCAGTTACTTGCATCCCTTTCTTCATTAGAACCAAAGGATCCGTCGCAAGAACTAACCTTGTGCCGCCACTCTCTCAGCTTGGCTCTGTAACTTGTTGAGCGCACTCAAATAAGCCTTGGCCGATGCCACCACGATGTCCGGATCGGCCCCCACGCCATTGACGACCCGGCCCGCATTCTGCAAACGCACCGTGACTTCGCCCTGACTCTCCGTCGATCCGCTGATGGCATTGACCGAATACAGCACCATCTCCGCCCCGCTCTTCACGTGGGCCTCGATGGCCTTCAGCGAAGCATCAACCGGGCCATTGCCATCCGACTCGCTCGTGACCTCCTTGCCATGCACCGTGAAAACGATTCGCGCCTGGGGCCGCTCGCCGGTTTCGCTGTGCTGCGACAAGGATACAAAACTAAACTGTTCCGCAACGTGCGAATGCTCCTCGGCGCTTACAAGTGCAAGGATATCTTCGTCAAATATTTCACTCTTTCGATCGGCGAGTTCTTTGAAGTGCGCGAACGCGGCGTTGATGTCGGCCTCGCTCTCCATCGTTACGCCGAGCTCCTGCAGGCGCTGCTTGAAGGCGTTGCGGCCGCTCAGCTTGCCGAGCACGATCTTGTTGGCGGTCCAGCCCACATCCTCGGCGCGCATGATCTCGTAAGTGTCGCGCGCCTTGAGCACGCCATCCTGGTGGATGCCCGACGCGTGCGCGAAGGCATTGGCGCCCACCACCGCCTTGTTGGGCTGCACCACGAAACCGGTGGTCTGGCTGACCATGCGGCTGGCGGCCAAGATGTGTCGGGTGTCGATGCCGAGATCGAGGCCGAAGTAGTCCTTTCGTGTCTTCACGGCCATCACGATCTCTTCGAGCGAGCAGTTGCCGGCACGCTCGCCAAGGCCGTTGATGGTGCACTCGACCTGCCGCGCGCCGCCGATCTTCACGCCCGCCAGCGAGTTGGCGACCGCCATGCCCAGGTCGTTGTGGCAGTGCACGGACCAGACGGCCTTGTCGCTGTTCGGGATGCGCTCGCGCAGTGTCTTGATGAAGTTGCCGTAGAGCTCCGGCACCGCGTAGCCGACGGTGTCGGGCACGTTGATGGTGGTCGCGCCCTCGTGGATGACGGCTTCCAGCACGCGGCACAGGAAGTCGACGTCGCTGCGGTAGCCGTCCTCCGGGCTGAACTCGACGTCGCCCACCAGGTTGCGCGCGAAACGCACGGCAAGCTTGGCCTGCTCGAACACTTCGTCGGGCGACATGCGCAGCTTCTTCTCCATGTGCAGCGGCGAGGTCGCGATGAAGGTGTGGATGCGGCCGCTGGCAGCGCCCTTCAGGGCTTCGGCCGCGCGCGAGATGTCGCGGTCGTTGGCCCGCGACAGGCCGCACACCGTCGACTCCTTGATCACGTTGGCGATCGCCATCACGGCTTCGAAATCACCGTTCGAACTGGCCGGAAAGCCCGCCTCGATGACGTCGACCCGCAGGCGCTCGAGCTGGCGCGCGATGCGCAGTTTTTCGTCCTTGGTCATCGAGGCACCCGGCGACTGCTCGCCGTCGCGCAAGGTGGTGTCGAAAATGATGAGTTTGTCGGCCATCGTGGATCTCCTTCTTGTCAGGCGGCTTCAGCCATGGATTGTGCGCTGCGTGCGCCCTGTGCCCGGGCCCGCTCGAGGCCCGAAACGATCGCCTTGAGCGAAGCCGAGATGATGTTCGCGTCCATGCCGACGCCGAACAGGGTCTGCGCCTCGTCGACCCGCAGTTCGAGATAGGCCACCGCCTGCGCATCGGCCCCGGCACCGATCGCATGCTGGTGATAGTCGATCACGCGGATCGAGTGCCCGGTGGCGCCGGCCAAAGCATGGATGAAGGCATCGATGGGCCCGTTGCCGCGGCCTTCGATCTTTCGAGTTTCACCCTCCCACGGCAGGTCGGCGCGCAGCACCACGGACGCGTCGGCACCCTCGCCATGCTCTTCGAGCACGCGGTGCTGCGGGCCCGTCTCGCCCTGGATGCGGTACTCGCGCTCGAACAGCTGCCAGAGGTCGGCCGCCGTGAGCTCCTTTCCCGCAACGTCCATCACGCGCTGCACGGCCTGGCTGAACTCCATCTGCAGGCGACGCGGCAGTTCAAGCCCGTACTCGCTTTCGAGCAGGTAGGCGATGCCGCCCTTGCCCGACTGGCTGTTGACGCGGATCACGGCCTCGTAGCTGCGGCCCACGTCCTTGGGATCGATCGGCAGGTAAGGCATGTCCCAGATGTCGCCGTCCTTGCGCGCGGCGAAGGCCTTCTTGATCGCGTCCTGGTGCGAACCGGAAAAGGAGGTGTAGACCAGATCGCCCACGTACGGATGGCGCGGATGCACCGGCAATTGATTGCAATGCTCGACGGCCGTCCGGATCTCGTCGATGTTCGAGAAGTCGAGTCCGGGCGATACGCCTTGCGTGTAGAGGTTGAGCGCCACGTTCACCAGGTCGAGATTGCCGGTGCGCTCGCCGTTGCCGAACAGGCAGCCTTCGATCCGGTCTGCTCCCGCCATCAGCGCGAACTCGCCGGCCGCTGTGCCCGTGCCGCGGTCGTTGTGCGGATGCACCGACAGCACGATCGCATCGCGG
This sequence comes from Variovorax sp. LjRoot175, assembly GCF_964253805.1. Classification (NCBI taxonomy): domain Bacteria; kingdom Pseudomonadati; phylum Pseudomonadota; class Betaproteobacteria; order Burkholderiales; family Comamonadaceae; genus Variovorax; species Variovorax sp. LjRoot175. Next base: position 3,062,192 of record NZ_CAXURY020000001.1, read on the forward strand.
CGTGCGAGGTGGCGGTGCATCCATTCGATCATGTCCGCGAAGATGTTCGGCGTCGAATGCTCGACCGTCGAAGGCAGGTTGACGATGCACTTGCGCTCGGGCGTCGGCGCCCAGACCTCGATGACCGCATCCACCACCCGCTTGGAGAAAGCGAGGTCGGTGCCGGAGAACATTTCCGGCGAGTACTGGAAGGTCCAGTCGGTCGCCGGCTGCTTGGCGGCGAGCTCGTTGAACATGCGCGCATGCGTGGTCGCCAGCTCGACGATCTGGTCTTCGTCCATGCCGAGCACCACGCGGCGCATGACCGGCGCCACGGCGTTGTAGAGGTGCACGATCGCGCGCGGTGCGCCTTGCAGCGATTCGAAGGTGCGCTCGATCAGGTGGTCGCGCGCCTGCGTGAGCACCTGGATCGTCACATCGTCGGGAATGCGGTCTTCCTCGATCAGCTTGCGCACGAAATCGAACTCGACCTGCGAGGCCGAAGGAAAGCCGACCTCGATCTCCTTGAACCCGATCGCCACCAGCATCTCGAACATGCGCATCTTGCGAGCGATGTCCATCGGCTCCACCAGCGCCTGGTTACCGTCGCGCAGGTCGGTCGACAGCCAGATCGGAGCCTGGGTCAGCACGGCATCGGGCCAGGTGCGGTCCTTGAGGCCGATGGGTGCAAAGGCGCGGTACTTGCGGTCGGGTTGCTTCAACATCTGGTATTTCTCGCTTGGTTGGAGGATCAACCAGCAACCCCAAAACAAACGGCCCGTTGCTGGTGCGAACGGGCCGTGGTCAGGGATTTGCGCGTGCGCTACCGACTCCGCCCGTAGGGGATCAGTAGTAGGGCCAGCGAAATCTTGTTCATGGGAGCGGGGAATGTAGCACAGCCCGAATCACTTGTGCAGGCCGCGCTCGTCGGGCTCGTCGGTCGAGGTGCTGATCACGCTCACATGCTGGCCCTTGGCTTTGCGCCAGCCATAGACCGCGTAGCCACTCAATCCGTAGGCCACGAAGATGCCGAACAGCACCGTCGGCGGATGGATATTGACGACTGCGATGGCGAGCGCGATCAGCACGATCACGGCAAATGGCACGCTCTTCTTCACCTGGATATCCTTGAAGCTGTAGAACGGCGCGTTGGTCACCATCGACAGGCCCGCATAGAGCGTGAAGCCGAAGGTGATCCAGGTGATCTGATGCCAGGAGAGATACAGCACCTCGCCGCCGCGCTTGCCCCAGTCGGTCATGAGCCAGATGAAGCCGGCCACCAAGGCCGCCGCCGCCGGCGAGGGCAAGCCCTGGAACCAGCGCTTGTCGACCACGCCGGTGTTGACGTTGAAACGCGCCAAGCGCAAGGCCGCGCAGGCGCAGTAGACGAATGCCGCGATCCAGCCCCAGCGGCCGAGGCCCTTGAGTGACCATTCGTAGGCGATCAAGGCCGGCGCGGCGCCGAAGGACACCATGTCGGACAGCGAATCCATCTGTTCGCCGAAGGCGCTCTGGGTGTTGGTCATGCGCGCGACGCGGCCGTCGAGGCTGTCGAGGATCATGGCGGCGAACACACCGAGCGCCGCGAGATCGAAGCGCGCATTCATGGCCATCACCACCGAATAGAAGCCGCCGAAAAGCGCCGCCAGCGTGAACAGGTTCGGCAGGATGTAGATGCCCTTGCGGCGCTTGCGCGGCGCAACTTCGTCGGGGAGCGTGTCGTCATGCATGGATCGGTGGCAGTGTAGTTCAGCAGCTCGCGCGGCATCAAAGAAAAAGGGCCACCGCGCGGGTGGCCCTTGTCGAGGCGAAAGCCGGATCAGTTGCGGGTCTGGTCGACCAGCTTGTTCTTCTTGATCCAGGGCATCATCGCGCGCAGCTTCTCGCCGACCACCTCGATTTGATGCTCGGAATTCAGGCGACGGCGGCTGATCAGCGTGGGCGCACCGCCCGCGTTCTCCAGCACGAAGCTCTTGGCGTATTCGCCGGTCTGGATGTCCTTCAAGACCTGCTTCATGACCTTCTTGGTTTCGTCGGTCACGATGCGCGGACCCGTCACGTACTCGCCGTACTCGGCGTTGTTCGAGATCGAGTAGTTCATGTTGGCGATGCCGCCTTCATAGATCAGGTCGACGATCAGCTTCAGCTCGTGCAGGCACTCGAAGTAGGCCATCTCGGGCGCGTAACCGGCTTCCACCAGCGTCTCGAAACCGGCCTTGATCAACTCGACGGTACCGCCGCAGAGCACGGCCTGTTCGCCGAACAGATCGGTCTCGGTCTCTTCGCGGAAGTTGGTTTCGATGATGCCGGCCTTGCCGCCACCGTTGGCAGTGGCGTAGGACAGGGCCAGATCGCGCGCCTTGCCGGTCCTGTCGGCGTGCACCGCGATCAGGTGCGGCACGCCGCCGCCCTGGGTGTAGGTGCTGCGCACGGTGTGGCCGGGGGCCTTGGGGGCGACCATCCAGACGTCGAGGTCGGCACGCGGCTGCACGAAGCCGTAGTGCACGTTGAAGCCGTGCGCGAACACGAGCGAAGCGCCCTGCTTGATGTTCGGAGCGACGTCGTTCTTGTAGACGTTGGCGATCTGCTCGTCGGGCAAGAGGATCATGACCACGTCGGCCGACTTCACGGCGTCCGCCACTTCGGCGACCTTGAGGCCGGCCTTCTCGACCTTGGGCCAGGAAGCGCCGCCCTTGCGCAGGCCGACGACGACCTTCACGCCGCTGTCGTTGAGGTTCTGCGCGTGCGCATGACCCTGGCTGCCGTAGCCGATGATCGCGACCGTCTTGCCCTTGATGAGGCTCAGATCGGCGTCCTTGTCGTAATAGACCTTCATGATGGTTGCTCCTTCGTAGATTCGGTGGATGTGAAACGGGCTTTGTGTCAGACGCGCAGGACGCGTTCACCGCGGCCGATGCCGCTGGCGCCGGTGCGAACGGTTTCGAGAATGGCGCCGCGGTCGATGGCCTCGAGAAAGGCGTCGTTCTTGCCGTGGTCGCCGGTGAGCTCGATGGTGTAGCTCTTGTCGGTTACGTCGATGATGCGGCCGCGGAAGATTTCCGCCATGCGCATCATCTCTTCGCGCTCCTTGCCGACCGCGCGCACCTTCACCATCATGAGCTCGCGCTCGGTGTAGGCGCCTTCGGTCAGGTCGACGACCTTGACGACTTCGATCAGGCGGTTCAGGTGCTTGGTGATCTGCTCGATCACGTCGTCGGAACCGGCCGTGACGATGGTCATGCGCGACAGGCTCGCGTCTTCAGTGGGCGCGACGGTCAGCGATTCGATGTTGTAGCCACGGGCCGAGAACAGGCCCACGACGCGGGAGAGTGCACCGGGCTCGTTTTCGAGCAGCACGGCAATGATGTGTTTCATGTCAGCAGGACTCCTCTTTTCGCCGCCCTCCCCCGCACACGGTAATGCGCAGGCTCGACGGACAATAGATTGATCCGAAAAAGTTAATGAAGGGGCCGGTCCGCATCGCGGATCGGCTTATCGTCTGTTTACAGGTCTTCCGAACCGAGGAGCATCTCGGTGATGCCCATGCCGGCCTTGACCATCGGGAACACGTTCTCGGTGGGGTCGGTGCGGAAATCCATGAACACGGTGCGGTCCTTGAGCTTGCGCGCCTCGCGCAGCGCGGGCTCCACGTCCTGCGGGCGTTCGATCAGCATGCCGACGTGGCCGTAGGCCTCGGCCAGTTTCACGAAATTGGGCAGCGCATCCATGTAGCTGTGGCTGTAGCGGCCCGAATACTCGATCTCCTGCCATTGCCGCACCATGCCGAGATAGCGGTTGTTGAGCGAGCAGATCTTGATCGGCGTGTTGTACTGCAGGCAGGTCGAGAGTTCCTGGATGCACATCTGCACCGAGCCTTCGCCCGTGATGCAGAACACTTCCGACTCGGGTTTGGCGAGCTTGATGCCCATCGCGTAGGGGATGCCCACGCCCATGGTGCCCAGGCCGCCCGAATTGATCCAGCGCCGCGGCTCGTCGAAGCGGTAGTACTGGGCGGCCCACATCTGGTGCTGGCCGACGTCCGAGGTGATGTACGTGTCGGCGTCCTTGGTCATGTTCCAGAGGGTCTCGACCACGTACTGCGGCTTGATCACGTCCTTGTTGCCGCGGTCGTACTTGAGGCAGTCCTTGCTGCGCCAGCCCTCGATGGTGTCCCACCAACCGGAGAGCGCCGCCGCGTCAGGCTTGGTGTTGCTCTCCTTGATCATCGAGATCAGCTCGCTCAGCACATCCTTCACGTCGCCGACGATCGGGATGTCGACCCGGACGCGCTTCGAGATGCTCGACGGGTCGATGTCGATGTGGATGATCTTGCGTTCGTTCTGAGCGAAGTGCTTCGGATTGCCGATCACGCGGTCGTCGAAGCGCGCACCGACGGCCAGCAGCACGTCGCAGTTCTGCATCGCGTTGTTGGCTTCGATGGTGCCGTGCATGCCCAGCATGCCGAGGAATTTGCGGTCGCTCGCCGGATAGGCGCCGAGCCCCATCAGCGTATTGGTGACCGGGTAGCCGAGCATGTCGACCAGCGTGCGCAGCTCGTTCGTGGCGTTGCCGAGCAGCACGCCGCCGCCGGTGTAGATGTAGGGTCGCTTGGCGTTCAGCAGCAACTGCAGCGCTTTGCGGATCTGGCCGCCATGGCCTTTGCGCACCGGGTTGTAGGAGCGCATCTCGACCTTGTCGGGGTAGCCGTTGTAGCTGACCTTCTTGAAGGACACGTCCTTCGGCACGTCCACCACCACCGGGCCGGGACGGCCGCTGCGCGCGATGTGGAAGGCCTTTTTCATCGTCATGGCCAGATCCTTGGGATCCTTGACGAGGAAGTTGTGCTTGACGATCGGCCGCGTGATGCCCACGGTGTCGCATTCCTGGAATGCGTCGAGCCCGATCGCCGCCGTCGGCACCTGGCCCGAGATGATCACCATCGGGATGCTGTCCATGTAAGCAGTCGCAATACCCGTGACCGCATTGGTCAAGCCGGGCCCCGAGGTCACCAGCGCCACGCCGACGTCGCCAGTCGCGCGTGCGTAGCCGTCGGCGGCGTGGACTGCGGCCTGCTCGTGGCGCACCAGCACGTGCTGGATCGTGTCCTGTTTGTAGAACGCGTCGTAAATGTAGAGAACCGCGCCGCCGGGATAGCCCCAGACGTACTTCACGCCTTCGGCCTGCAGTGCCTTGACCAGCACTTCGGCGCCCATGAGTTCCTGCGTTTGACTGCCGGTGACGGCTGCTGCGGAAGCGAGTTCCGCCTTCGAGATTTCCATGATGAACCTTTGCGTTTTTTCGGGAACGAAAAACCTTGGGTGCTCCTTCGCAAGCTCTTGTGAAGCCGCGTCGAAACTTGAGGCCAAAGCCATGGGCGGACTTGTCGTACCGCCGGACCGTGACCCGTTTGCCTTTTGACTTGCAGCGCGGATTATGACACCGGACTGGCGGTCCCCGCGCGACGCATGGCTGCCACAGGGGCGCAGGCATAATCCGCGGCGACAAAAACCTCACGCGTCCCCGAGACACATCCCCATGCGGCGCCTTCCCGGCGCCAGACTCTCTTTGGCCACTGAACAAGAACTCTCCGATTTCCTGAAAAGCGTCGAACGCCGTGCTTTCAAGCGCTCGGTCTACCACGTGCGGGATGAGGAAGCGGCGCTCGACATCGTGCAGGACAGCATGATGAAGCTGGCCGAGCACTATGGCGAAAAGCCGCCCAACGAGTTGCCGCTCCTGTTCCAGCGCATCCTCTCGAACTGCACCCTGGACTGGTTCCGCCGCCAGAAAACCCGCCGGGCGCTGTTCTCCAACCTGAGCGATTTCGAGGCGGTGGACGACAACGGCGACTTCGACCTGCTCGAACACTTCGTGATGCCGACGGACTCCCGGGAAAGCGAGAGCGCGGAGGACACCACCCGGCGGGCACAGATTTTTCATGCGATCGAGGAACAAATCGCCGCTTTGCCGGGTCGTCAACGTGAGGCCTTCCTGATGCGTTACTGGGAAGAAATGGACGTCGCCGAGACAGCCGCCGCCATGGGTTGTTCCGAAGGCAGCGTCAAGACCCACTGTTCGCGTGCTGTGCACGCCTTGAGCAAGGCGCTCAAGGCCAAGGGAATTTCGCTATGAGTACAACGTTTTCGCACACCCCTGAAGCGGCCGAGGAGGAATTCGGTCGCCGGGTGGCCGGTCGGCTTTCGGCCGGCAATCTCGAACTGCCGCACGAAATCGGTGAACGCCTGCGCGCCGCCCGCATGCAGGCCGTTGGGCGCCGCAAAGTGGTGCGGCAGCTCCGTACGGCACCGGCGGTCGTGGCTAAAGGCGGCACGGCGGCGCTCGGGGCCGGCTGGTGGACGCGCATCGGCTCGGTCGTCCCGCTGATCGCCCTCGTGGCGGGCCTCCTGGTCATCAGCGCGATGCAAGACGACAACCGCGCCAACGAGTTGGCAGAGCTCGATTCGGCCCTGCTGACCGACGATCTGCCACCCGCCGCTTACACGGATCCCGGTTTTGCCCAGTTTCTGAAGTCCGAGGCCCTGTCCGAGCGCTGATCGCCTGCCCCGCATGCCGTATCACCCTCTCTCCTGCGCGAAAGCGCTCCCCCTGCTGCGCCCGATCCCGTCGGGCGCAGTCGCCTGGGTGGGCGCCGCCTTGCTGCTCGCGGCCTCGGGCTTCGCTGCGCTCCCAGTCAAGGCGCAGGTCAAGGAAACACCGCCGGTAGCCTCGATGCCGGCCGCGAAACAAGTCGTCTCCAAGCCGCTGTGGCGCGACCTCACCGCTCGCCAGCAGCGCGCCCTGGAGCCGCTGGCCCCCCACTGGGACGGCCTGACCGAGCCCCACAAGCGCAAATGGCTGGCCTTGTCGCGCAACTACGCCGCGCTGCCACCCGCCGACCAGGAGATTCTGCACAGCCGCATGATCGAATGGGCCGCACTGAGCAACCACCAGCGAACGCAGGCAAGGTTCAATTTCGCCGAGGTCAAGCAGGTTCCGGTCGACGAGCGAAAGGCGAAGTGGGAGGCCTATCAGGCGCTCAGCGAGGAAGAAAAACGCAAGCTGGCCGAGCGCGCCACGCCCCGGCCGGGCGCCGCCGCGACGTTCCGGCCGGTGCCGCCCCAGAAGCTCGCGCCGCTTCCCGCAGTCGCGCCCGACGGCCAGCACACGCCGCGAATCCAGCTGGCGCCGTCCACGCCGTTGCCGGTGCGTCCGCAGCTCGTGGCTCCGGCGCCGCGTCCTGCTCCGGCAGCGGATCCTGCCTTTCCGCCCGTTTCGGCCGAAGCCCAGATCCCGCCTCCTTCCTCGACGCCCTCGACCGAAACATCCGCCTCTGCCGCGCCGCCGGTGCGCGTCACCGAGCAACCTTCCTCCGCGCCCTGACTCAAGGTGTCGATGGCTTCCAGTTCTCCCGAGGGGTCCGGCCCCGGCCGACCGCGTCTCGCCGAAACACCCGCACCGATCGCACCCACCGCCCTGATCGCGCCCAGCCTGTGGCGCCGCATGGCCTGCTGGCTCTACGAGGGCATGCTGCTCTTCGCCGTCGTGTTCGTCGCCGGCTGGCTGTTCAGCACCCTCGGCCAGATGCGCGATGCGATGGATTCGCGCCGGCACCTGCTGCAGGCCTTCCTGTTCGTCGTGTTCGGCGTCTATTTCGTGTGGTTCTGGTCCAAAGGCCAGACGCTGGCCATGAAAACCTGGGGCATCCGCGTGGTGGACCGGCTCGGCCGACCGCTCACGCAGGGCCGCGCGCTGCTGCGCTACCTCTTGAGCTGGGTCTGGTTCCTGCCGCCGCTCGCCGCCATCGCACCCTTCGACCTCGGCGGCGGCGAATCTTCCGTACTGATCTTCGGCTGGGTTATCGTCTGGGCCTTGCTCGCGCGCTTCCACCCCGAGCGCCAGTTCTGGCACGATGCCTGGGCCGGTACCCGCCTGATTCCCTCCAAGCCTCTCAGCCGCAGATGAGCGCCAACATCAACGACCCCGTCAATCCGCAGAAGTCGCGACGCGGCCTGGACCGCATCTGGCATGCCACCCTGATCTCGCTCGACGGCTTCCGCGCCGGCTGGGGCGAAGCCGCGTTCCGCCAGGAAGTCCTGTGCGCCATCGTCATGCTTCCGGCTGCGTTCTGGGTCGGCCACAGCTGGGTCGAGGTGTCGCTGCTTGCCGCGACCGTGATCCTGGTGCTGATCGTCGAGCTGCTCAACACCGGCATCGAAGCCGCCATCAACCGCGTGGGCCCGGAATGGCACTCTTTTTCCAAGAACGCCAAGGACCTGGGCAGCGCCGCGGTGCTGCTGTCGATCGTCCTGTGCTGCGGCGTCTGGGCGGCCGCGTTGTGGCAACGTTTCGCGACCTGAATGCAAGCTGAGCGTCATCCGATCGCGGCATGATCGGGGGATGACTCCTCGTTTCTCGATTTGTGTTTATTGCGGCTCGCGCCCCGGCGAGCGGACCGAGTTCGCGGCCGTGGCCCAGGCGGTCGGCCGCTGGATCGGCGAACGCGGCGGCCAACTGGTCTATGGCGGCGGCCGCACCGGCCTGATGGGCACGGTGGCGGAGGCCACGCGCACGGCGGGCGGCCGGGTGGTGGGCATCATTCCGAAGGCCCTGGTCGACAAGGAGCTCGCCAACCCACTGTGCGACGAGCTGCACGTCGTCGACACCATGCACGAGCGCAAGGCCATGATGGGCGAACGCGCCGACGCCTTCATCGCCCTGCCGGGCGGCATCGGCACGTTCGAGGAACTGTTCGAGATCTGGACTTGGCGCCAGCTCGGCTACCACGACAAGCCGGTCGGCATCCTGAACGTTGCGGGCTATTACGCCGGCCTGCTCGAATTTCTTGCCCACAGCGTGCGCGAGGGCTTCATGGGCGAATGGCAGATGGGGTTGATACGAGCGGGCGGCGAAGCCCCGGCCCTGCTCGAAGCCCTGGTCGAGGAAGCGGGCCGCCATCCGCGTGGCGACAAGCTCGCCGAGATGCTCTGAGCGCCCTAGACGGCGGCTTCGTCCTCTTCGCCGGTGCGGATGCGTACCACGCGCTCCACATTGGTCACGAAGATCTTGCCGTCGCCGATCTTGCCCGTGCGGGCGGCGCTCACGATTGCGTCGACACAACGTTCGACATCGGCCTCGTTGACCACCACTTCGACCTTCATCTTCGGCAGGAAGTCGACCACGTACTCCGCACCACGGTAGAGCTCGGTGTGCCCCTTCTGTCGGCCGAAGCCCTTGACCTCGGTCACGGTGAGCCCGGTGACGCCAACCTCGGCCAGGGCCTCGCGCACGTCGTCGAGCTTGAACGGTTTGACGATGGCGGTGATTTGCTTCATACGGTCTCTCTTCCGGCGGTTTCGTTGAACTTGCTGGTAGGGTAGCGCCAATCCGTAACCCGCAGCGACGATCTCGTCGATGCTCTCGGCGTCCTGCATGTAGCGTGCCAGGATGCCGTCGCATCGGCCGTCTTCGCGAGTTGCCGGCGAGGCCACCCGCTGCGAAATTATGTCATTCGCCTTCGGAAGCCATGGCTTGTCGAACGCATTCCACGCCCGGCGACTGGGACTGATACGCTCGGCGCTCGATGCGCTCAGGTTCTTCCGCCGGCTTTTTCGGCTCCTTCCTTCCCTGGCTCCAGGGCCAAGCCTACCCGCTGCTGGTATTCACCACGCTGATCTGGGGCGCCAACGCGGTGGCCGCCCGGCTCGCGGTGGGCGAGGTGTCGCCCATGATGCTGACCTTCTCGCGCTGGATCGTCTGCTGCATCGCGCTGGGCCTCAGTTCGCGCCGCCAGATCGCGGCCCACTGGCGCAGCCTGCTGCCCTCGTGGCGCTACATCACCCTCATGGGCACGGCGGGTTTCACCGGCTTCAATGCGCTGTTCTACGCCGCCGCCCATCACACGACGGCGATCAACATCGCGATCATCCAAGGCACCATCCCGGTGCTCGTGCTGGTGGGCACGCTGTTCTTCTTCCGTACCCGGATCAGCTGGCTGCAGCTCGCAGGCGTGGTGCTCACCATCGCGGGCATCGCCATGGTGGCTTCGCGCGGCCAACTGGCCTTGCTCGCGGACCTGGCCTTCAACATCGGCGACGTCTGGATGATCATCGCCAGCCTGCTCTATGCCGGCTACGCGCTTGGCCTGCGCCGCCGCCCGCAAGTGCCGGCCATCGTGTTCTTCGCCGCCACGGCGGCAGTGGCCTGTCTCGTCTCGGTGCCGCTGGTCGCGGCAGAAATCGCGATGGGCGACTTCTTCATGCCGACGCCGAAGGGCGTGGCGCTGATCCTCTTCATCGGACTTCTGCCCTCCTTCATTTCGCAGATCAGCTTCATCCACGTAGTCGGCCTGATCGGTCCCGCGCGGGCCGGCGTCTTCCTCAACCTGGTGCCGATCTTCGGGCCGCTGCTGGCCGTCCTCGTGCTGGGCGAAGCGCTGTCGACCTATCACGCGGTGGCGCTGGCCCTGGTGCTCGGCGGCATCTACATTGCCGAAACCCTAGGCACACGCAAGCGTTGACGAGGCTCCTTTGACCAACCCTGTCATCCGCATTCACGGCGCGGCATCCGAGATCGATGCCGCGGCCTGGGACGACTTGCTGGCCACGCAGGCCGCGCCCTCCCCCTTCATGCGCCATGCCTACCTGGACGCCTTGCACCAGAGCGCCAGCGCCTCGGCCCGCAGCGGCTGGACGCCCCGCTTCGTCACGCTGTGGCGCGGACGGCAGCTGGCGGCCGCCTGCCCGCTCTACATCAAAGCGCATTCCTACGGCGAGTACGTGTTCGACTGGGCATGGGCCAATGCCTATGAGCAGCACGGGCTGGCCTACTATCCGAAGGCGGTCGTTGCCGTGCCCTTCACGCCGGTGCCGGGTGCGCGCCTGCTCGCGCGCGACGCCGGCAGCCGCGCCCTGCTGGTGCAGGCGCTCGTGGCTTGGTGCAAGGAAGAGGAGCTCTCGTCGCTGCACCTGTTGTTCGCCGCCGACGAGGACATCGCCGCCTGCGCCGATGCGGGCCTGATGCTCAGGCACACCGTCCAGTTCCACTGGAACAACATAGCCCCCACGCTCGGCACTGGCGTGTCCTCGCTGCCCCCCGAGGGGGCGCGTTCCGCCTTGGAGCGGCCCGGCGGCGAAACCGGCTGGAAGGATTTCGACGCCTTCCTCGCCAGCCTCTCGCACGACAAGCGCAAGAAGATCCGGCAGGAGCGCCGCAAGGTGCACGATGCCGGCGTGAGCTTCCGCTGGTCGCGCGGCGCCGACATCGGCGACGCCGACTGGGACTTCTTCTACCGCTGCTATGCCCGCACCTACCGCGAGCACGGCAACCCGCCCTACCTGAGCCGCGACTTCTTCCACCGCATGGCCACGAAGCTGCCCGAAGCCTGGCTGCTCTTCGTCGCCGAGCGCGGGGGCCAGGCCATCGCCAGCAGCTTGATCGCGCTTTCGGACGATGCCTCGGTCGCCTACGGCCGCTACTGGGGCGCGCTCGAGCGCGTGGATTGCCTGCACTTCGAGGCCTGCTACTACCAGCCGCTCGCCTGGTGCATCGAACACGGCGTGCAGCGCTTCGAAGGCGGCGCGCAGGGCGAGCACAAGATGGCGCGCGCGCTGCTGCCGGTGAAGACCACCAGCGCGCACTGGCTCGCCCATCCGGCCTTCGCCGACGCCGTGGAACGATTTCTCGAGCGCGAGGGCGAGGGCATCGAGAACTACATCGACCATCTCGGCGAACGCAGCCCGTTCCGCCATGCCGAATGAGTGCCGAGAGAACGGCCACTGCTATCTACATCTTCCGCGCTCGGCCCAGTCTGCGCCTGCCGCCGCCGGCGATGGCCGCGACCAGCTGCTGCACGAGCGCCCGCGCGAGCGGCGACAGCGTGCGGCCGTCGAGCGACAGCACCTGCAGGCGACGCTGGTGCATCTGCGGCTCCACGAAGGGCCGTGCAACCAGCGTGCCGTTCTCGATCAGGTGAACGGCCGTGAGATGGCCGGAGAGGACGATATCGGGCGCGCGCACCAACGGCAGCAGCACCGATGAAAAATTGCTGACGAAGGCGGGCTCGTAGCTGAGCCCCTGCACGCTGCAACTGAGGTCGAACAACTGCCGCGCGGTGACGCCCTTGCTGCCCACGGCCAGCGGATGGCGCACCACCTCGGCCACGCTGACGGCGCGCTGGCGCGCCAGCGGATGGTCCGGGGACATCAGCGCGTACACCGGCGCGGGCGCCGAGTGCTCGATGCGGAAACCGCGCTCGGGCGCAACCGCGTACTTGAGTGCGATGTCCGCTTCGCCGCGCCCCAGCAAGGCACTGACTTCGTCAGGCGCACCCACATGGAGCTGCAACTGGCTTTGCGCATGCGACGCACGAAAGCGGCGCATCACCTCGGGCATGAAACCCACCGCGAAGCCCTCGGTGCAAGCCACGCGGACGCGGCCCGCTTCCCGGCCGCCGATGCCGCGCACCTGCTCGACCACCTGCTCGGTGTCGGCCAGCGTCGTTCGCAGATGGGCGGCCAGGCGCTCGCCGGCCTGCGTGAGCGCCATGCCTCGCGCCTTGCGCTCGAACAGCGCGGTCCCCAGCGAATCCTCGAGCTTCGCGATCTGCCGGCTCACGGCGGACGACGCGACATAAAGCCGGGCCGCCGCCTGGCTGACCGACCCGTGCAGCGCCACCTCCATGAAGTAGCGCATCGGGATGCTGAGGATCGAGGGTGTCATTGGCGTGTTCTCGAGCGTTGCCTTGAAGGCAATGGTAGCTTGCCAATTCGGTGGTTCACGCAATGCTGTTCAGGCCTTTTACTTGCATCCTCGCCATCACACGCATCCACGACCATGCAACGCAACGACTGTCTCTCCGCTGCCGCCGCCTACTTCGACGACGGCCGCTTCCTGGCCGACCTGCGGCGACGCATCGCGTTCCGAACCGAGAGCGACACCGGCGCCACGACGCCCGCGCTCGGCGCCTACCTGCGCGAGGAGATGAGCGCACCGCTCACGCGGCTCGGCTTCGCCTGCGAGCTGATCGACAACCCGGCGCCCGGCGGCGGACCCTTCCTGATTGCGCGCCGCATCGAGGGCGCCGAGCTCCCCACCGTGCTGACCTACGGCCATGGCGACGTCGTCAGCGGCCAGGACGCGCAATGGCGCGAAGGCCTCGGGCCGTGGACGCTGACGATCGAGGGCGAGCGCTGGTACGGACGCGGCACGGCCGACAACAAGGGGCAGCACACCATCAACCTCGGCGCGCTCGCACAGGTGCTGCGGGCACGCAACGGCCGGCTGGGCTACAACGTGACGCTGCTGCTCGAGATGGGCGAGGAGGCCGCGTCGCCCGGCCTGCATGAGGTCTGCAGGCAGCAGGCCGACAAGCTGCGCGCCGATCTGCTGATCGCCTGCGACGGGCCGCGCGTGAACGCCCGGCGCCCGACGCTGTTCCTCGGTTCGCGCGGCGCGGTCAACTTCAGCCTGCGGTTGCGCGCCCGGCCGCGCGGCTATCACTCCGGCAACTGGGGCGGCGTGCTCGCCAACCCGGCCACGGTGCTGAGCCATGCGGTGGCGACGCTGGTGGATGCCAAGGGCCGCATCCTGGTCGACGCGCTTCGGCCGCGAAGCATCCCGGACGCGGTACACGAAGCCCTGGCGGCCATCGAGATCGGCGGCGGCGCGGACGACCCCGCGCTGGATGCCGGCTGGGGCGAGCCCGGTCTGAACCCGGCCGAGCGGCTGATGGCCTGGAACACCATCGAGGTGCTCGCGCTCGGCGCGGGCTCGCCGCAGCGGCCGGTCAATGCGATCCCCGGTGAAGCGGTGGCGCATTGCCAGCTGCGCTTCGTGGTGGGCACGCCCTGGCGCGAGCTCGCGTCGATCGTGCGTGCCCATCTCGACGCACATGGATTCGGGCAGGTCGAGGTGCAGGTCACGCTCGAAGGCGCCGCGACCCGTCTGGACCTCGACAACCCCTGGGTCGGCTGGGCCCAGCGCTCCATCGAGGCGAGCACGGGCCAGCGCCCCGACCTTCTGCCGAACCTCGCCGGCTCTTTGCCCAACGATGTCTTCGCCGACCTGCTGGGCCTGCCGACCTTGTGGGTGCCCCACTCCTACCCGGCCTGTGCACAGCATGCGCCCAACGAACACCTGCTTGCGCCACTCGCCCGCGAGGGCCTGCAGATCATGGCTGGCCTGTACTGGGATCTCGGCGATGCCGCCGCGAACACACCCTGGCAGGCTGGATCGATCGCTGCAACTTCCCATCAGAAAGCCGCATGAAGCAACTCGCCCAACTCCTTGCCGCCATCGCCTTCACCGCCGCTGCCGGCCTTGCGCAGGCCGCCGATGCCTGGCCTGCCAAGACCATCAAGCTGGTCGTGCCCTTCCCGCCCGGTGGCGGCACCGACATCGTGGCGCGCGCGCTGGGTCAGAAGCTGGCCGATCGGCTCGGCCAGCCGGTCGTCGTCGACAACAAGCCCGGCGCAGCGACCATCATCGGCGCCGACGCGGTCGCCAAGGCGCAGCCTGACGGCTACACGCTGCTGGTCTCGGGTTCTTCCACCTACAGCGTGAATGCAGCGCTGCGTGCGCGACTGCCCTACGACCCGCTGAAGGACCTGGCGCCGGTGGCGATCATCGCGAAAGCGCCGCTCGTGCTGGTGGTCAATGCGGCCTCGCCCTGGCACAGCGTGGCGGCACTCGCCGCTGCGGCCAAGGCCAAGCCCCAGGGCATCCGCTACGCCACCTTCGGCAGCGGCTCCGGCCCGCATCTGGCCGGCGAAATGTTCGCGATGGCAGCGGGCGTGAAGCTGCAGGACGTGCCTTACAAGGGCAGCAGCCAGAGCGCGATCGCATTGATCGGCGGCGAGATCGAGATGGGCATCGACACCGTGGCCGCCGTCGCGCCGCATGTGCGCTCGGGCAAGCTGCGCGCATTGGCCGTCGTGGGTACGACGCGTTCCAGCATGCTGCCGGACGTGCTCACCATGGCCGAGCTCAAGATGCCCGACGCCACCTTCGACGCCTGGTACGGACTGGCTGCGCCGGCCGGCACCCCAGCACCGGTGATCCAGAGGCTGGCGGCCGAGGTAAGCGCCACGATGGCTGACAAGGCGATTCAGGACCAGCTGCGCGCACAGGGCATGGAGCCCGTGATGATCGGCGCGGCCCCTTTCCGGAGCCTGATGGAATCGGAGATTTCGCGCTATCGCGCGCTGGCGCATCGGGCGGGGATCGCCGCCGAATGAGCGGCGGCCCTGCTCGCTCCTACTTCTTGTAGTTGGCGATGCCGTCCATGATTTCCTTCTTGGCGGCGTCGATGCCTTCCCAGCCCAGCACCTTGACCCACTTGCCGGCTTCCAGGTCCTTGTAGTGCTCGAAGAAGTGCGTGATGGCCTTCAGGCGCATCGGGTTCACGTCTTCGACCTTCTTCCAGTGGCTGTAGATCGGCAGCACCTTGTCGGTGGGCACGGCAAGCACCTTGCCGTCGACGCCGGCCTCGTCCTCCATCATCAGGATGCCGATCGGGCGGCACGGCACCACCACGCCGGGCACCAGCGCCCAGGGGGTGATGACCAGCACGTCGACCGGATCGCCGTCGCCCGAGAGCGTCTGCGGCACGTAGCCGTAGTTGGTCGGGTAGTGCATCGCGGTCGTCATGAAGCGGTCGACGAAGATCGCGCCGGATTCCTTGTCGACTTCGTACTTGATCGGGTCGGCGTTCATCGGGATTTCGATGACGACGTTGAAGGCTTCGGGGGCGTCTTTGCCGGGGGAAACTTGGCCGAGGGACATAGGTCTGTCTTGGAGTAGTTGAAAGTGTTCGCGGGATGCGGACAAACCCGAAGTTTACTTTCCGTGTCACGGCCCGGTCGCACGAAACCCGGCATTTGCCTGTAAATTGGCCGCGTTGGCCAATCGGCCCCGGCTTTTTGCAAGGCATCGGGGCTTCGAGGAAGCAACGCGGCGGAAGCACTGACCCGTACGCGTTGCGCGCAGGGCTAAGTGCTTTCGTCTCCACAAGTCACAACGTACGAATGGAGAAGCAAGGCATGATCGGCAACACCCCTCTCGTCCTCGCCATCGTCTGCGGCCTCGTGGCCGTGGGCTATGGTTTCTGGGCGCGCAGCTGGATTCTTTCGAAAGACCCGGGCAACGCCCGAATGCAGGAGATCGCGGCCGCGATCCAGACCGGCGCCGCGGCCTACCTGGCCAAGCAGTACCGCACGATCGCCGTAGTCGGCATCGTGCTCGCGATCCTGATCGGGATCTTCCTCGATGCGACCACCGCGGCCGGCTTCGTGGTCGGCGCGCTGCTCTCGGGCGCCTGCGGCTTCATCGGCATGAACGTCTCGGTGCGCGCCAACGTGCGCACCGCGCAGGCCGCGACCCAGGGCATCGGCCCGGCGCTCGACGTCGCCTTCCGCGGCGGCGCCATCACCGGCATGCTGGTGGTGGGGCTGGGCCTGCTGGGCGTCACGATCTTCTACTGGTTCCTCGTGGGCAACGGCAACCTGACGCCGGACAAGAACCTCGCCAACCTGCTCAACCCGCTGATCGGCTTCGCCTTCGGCTCCTCGCTGATCTCGATCTTCGCGCGGCTGGGCGGCGGCATCTTCACCAAGGGCGCCGACGTCGGCGCCGACCTGGTGGGCAAGGTCGAGGCCGGCATTCCGGAGGACGACCCGCGCAACCCGGCGGTGATCGCCGACAACGTGGGCGACAACGTCGGCGACTGCGCCGGCATGGCGGCCGACCTGTTCGAGACCTATGCGGTGACGCTGATCGCGACCATGGTGCTGGGCGCGCTGATGGTGGCGGCGGCGCCGGTCAACGCCGTGCTGTACCCGCTGGCGCTCGGCGGCGTATCGATCATCGCGTCGATCATCGGCTGCTTCTTCGTCAAGGCCTCGCCGGGCATGGTCAACGTGATGCCGGCGCTCTACAAGGGGCTGGCGGTGGCGGGCGGCCTGTCGCTGATCGCGTTCTGGTTCGTGACGCAATGGCTCATCCCCGACAACGCGATCGCGGCCTCGGGCAGCCAGCTCAAGCTCTTCGGCGCCTGCTTCGTCGGCCTGGCACTCACGGCCGCACTGGTGTGGATCACAGAGTTCTATACCGGCACGCAGTACTCGCCGGTACGCCACATCGCACAGGCTTCGACCACCGGGCACGGCACCAACATCATCGCGGGCCTTGGCGTGTCGATGCGCTCCACCGCCTGGCCGGTGATCTGCGTCTGCATCGCGATCATGGCGTCCTATTGGCTCGCGGGCCTCTACGGCATCGCAGTGGCGGCCACGGCCATGCTCAGCATGGCCGGCATCGTGGTCGCGCTCGACGCCTACGGCCCGATCACCGACAACGCCGGCGGCATCGCCGAGATGTCGGAAATGCCGGCCAGCGTGCGCGACATCACCGACCCGCTGGACGCCGTGGGCAACACCACCAAGGCCGTGACCAAGGGCTACGCGATCGGCTCGGCCGGCCTGGCCGCGCTGGTGCTGTTCGCCGACTACACCCACAAGCTCGAGAGCTACGGGCAGGCCATCAGCTTCAACCTGAGCGACCCGATGGTGATCGTGGGCCTCTTCATCGGCGGCCTGATCCCCTATCTCTTCGGCGCCATGGCGATGGAGGCTGTGGGCCGCGCGGCCGGTTCGGTGGTCGAGGAAGTGCGCAGGCAGTTCCGTGAGATCCCCGGCATCATGGAAGGCACCGGCAAGCCCGAGTACGGCCGTGCCGTGAGCATGCTCACTGGAGCGGCCATCAAGGAAATGATGATCCCGAGCCTGCTGCCCGTGGTGGTGCCGATCGTGGTCGGCCTGCTGCTGGGGCCGAAGGCGCTGGGCGGTCTGCTGATGGGCACCATCGTCACCGGCCTGTTCGTCGCCATCTCGATGTGCACCGGCGGCGGCGCCTGGGACAACGCCAAGAAGTACATCGAGGACGGCAACCACGGCGGCAAGGGCTCCGAGGCGCACAAGGCCGCCGTCACCGGCGACACCGTGGGCGACCCCTACAAGGACACGGCCGGGCCGGCGGTGAACCCGCTGATCAAGATCATCAACATCGTGGCGCTCTTGATCGTGCCGCTGGTGGTCAAGTTCCACACCGGCGACGCGGCCGCGATGACAACGCCCGCTGCAGCGCCTGCTCCGATCACCGCGCCTGCGCCGGCGCCCGCAACGGCACCGGCGGCCTCGGGTGACATGGGCGCCTCGATCAAGACCGACAACGGCGTGGTCAAGTTCTATTTCGCCACCGCCAGCGCCGAGGTGCCCGCAGGCTCGAGCGCCGCGCTGGCCGATATCGTCAAGGCGGTTCAAAGCGGCGGCCGCGTGCTCGTGAGCGGCTACCACGACGCCAGCGGTGATGCCGAAAGGAATGCCGAGCTCGCCAAGCAGCGTGCCCTGGCAGTGGGCGCCGCGCTCAGGCTGGCCGGCGTGGCCGACGACAAGGTGGAGCTAGCCAAGCCCGCGCAAACGCAGGCCGACGGGCCGCCGGCCGAAGCGCGGCGGGTTGAAGTGAAGCTTCGGTAAGGGGTACGCGGCGCTCAGTTCAGGCTGATGCTGTGCGTCGGCAGCGCGCCTTGCTCGGTGCGCAGCGGCACGCCCTGGAGCGTGTCGAAGTCGGACGGCGCATCCGGCATGCGCATCTCTTCCAGCTCGTGCAGCGAGGCCACCCAGCGGCCGGCCGCGGAGTTGGCGGGCTCGTCGTTGGTGAAGATGCCGTCGCGGATGTAGAAGGTTTCGCCGGCAGGCCGCTCGGCATGCAATTCGATCAGGCGTGCGATCGGGAAGGTGTAGGTGACCAGTTTTTCCTTGGTCTTGCGGTCCTTGCCGCCGCAATTGAAGAAGCCTTCCGCGGCAATGACGATGCAGGAGCCGTCGACCTGGCTGTCGATGTCGCCGCCGCAGCGCCATACGGCGGTGGGCAGGCGAACGCGCACCTTGTCGATCACGAGATCGCGCTGCTTGTTGAGGGCGTTGAGGGGCGGCACCAGCGAGCGCAGCTGCCGCAGGCGATCGGCGAAGTTGTCGTCCATGCTGAATTCGACGTGGTGCGTGGCGCCACCCGAGCGCTTGACGACCTGCATGATGACGTGGCGGGGCGGCCTGCTCATACGCGCTCCGACCAATAGAAGGCAATGGTTTTAAGCGGGATCATTTGATCGACCATCAATTAGAACTTTGGTATTGAGGCAAATAATTGCATCAATTGTTTCCAACTGTAGATCGAAATTCGCCGCTTTGGTAGCCGATTTAAAGAGGCAAATCGAATTCGTCAACTACGTCGCAACGCTGTCACGATCGATCAACTCGTCGAGCGCCTTGCACGAGGGCGCGCAGACGGTTTGCGACTTGCCCAGCAGCTGCCGGGTCCGCATCTGGGAGCGCACGCGGTGCTTGCCGCACATGAAGCAGGACATGGTCGCGCCACTGAACGAAGCCGAGGCGCGAAACGGGGAGCCCGGCGCCTTGGCCTTGTAGCGCAGGCCGTCTGCCACGACGGCGGTCTTGACATCAGCCTTGGCCATGGGTCGCGTCGGGTTCGGCATGGCGCATGGCGCGCGTGATGGCGTCCTTGGCAGCCAGTTCGGCGGCCAGCGAGGCATCCAGCCCGGAGCGGCACAGGCCGGCATGCTGGTAGTTGAGGTTTTCGTACACCTCGGCGGCGGCCGGATAGGCGTCCAGCAACTGCCCGAGGCCGGTGCCGGGCTCGACCTCGCGGAACTCGTCCACCAGGTGCATCACGACCGACCGGTACTGCTCGGCACCCACCGGCACGGCGCTGTGCTCGAGCCGCTCGAGGAGCTGGGCCAGCACGTGCGTCACCGCCAGATCGGTCTTGGGCGACGGAGTCTTGGTAGCGTTCATGGCTCGCATCTGGGGCACGGACGCCGGATTACAAGGGTGCGGCGGCCCGCGCATCCCGGAACTTCATCAGGAGGCTGTGCAGCATCTCGGTGGACAGGCCGTGGATCACCAGCCGGTGCCCCGCGCGCAGGGTCGACAGCGGCACCAGCGGGTGCTTGTTGTTCACCAGGATCAGGTGCTCGGGCGCATCCAGCACGGTGGCGGCGTAGATGCCGATGGTTTCGTCGAGCTGAAGCGAATTGGCAGCGCGCCAGAAGTCGTTGTCGGTCAGCATGAGCTGATAGAGCGGCGTGAACAGCTCGATCGCGCTTTGCAAGTCGAGAAAATTGAGCCTGCCGTGCGGCATGTCTTCGATTTGCAAGGCGGGCTCGCGGATCATCGAGAAATCGACCTGCTCTGCCTTGCGCAACTGGAGACCCTGCGCGCGCAGCGCCTGGTTGAGCCGGATCACGAAATTGAAGAGGTTCAGGTCGTGCTGCAGGAACATGTCCTCCTTCAGCGCGTCGATGTCGGCCGGCTCCAGCGGCGCGGTAGCGACCGGCACCGGCGAATTGGCGCCGATGAAGGCCAGCACCTGCGAACCCAGGTGGAAGTGCCGCAGGATCAGCCAATTCGCCTCGGGCGAGACGAAGCGTTGGAGGCCCCAGGCCAGCAGGCGGTGCAGCAGCCGCGAATGCGCCCACTTGCGCGGCACGAACACCTTGACCACCTGGAACAGCACGATGGCGGCGCGCGCCAGCGGCCGCAAAAACGGCAGCAGGTACTGGCGCGAGGCCGAACTCGAATCGGCGAGCCAGGCCGCCTTCACCTTGTCGGGCAGCGGCGTGCTCTGGTCGAGGTAGAGGGCGAGCCAGGGGCTCGGGTCGCGCAGATCGTGCTGCTGCGCCAGGAAGTCCGGAGTTGTGCTCATGCTTGCATTCGTTCCGTGACGTGCTCGAACTGCATCAGGTAGAGCGCCGCGGTGTGGCGCGCGGTGTCGACGATCTGGCGCGCGGCCCTGACCTCGCCATCGAGCGCCATCGCCATCTCGACCGCGGCCAGCCAGCGATTGAGGTGATTCTCGTCGTTGTGGCCGTGATACTCGAGGAAGCGGAAGGCCTCGGGCGGCAGCTTCAGCCCGGGCTTGATCAGCGGCAGCAGCGCCGGCACGATGCGCTGCCCGGTGCCTTCGATGATGTAGATCGCGCCCAAAAGCCCGATCGGGTTGCGCGTCGCGGCCAGGCCATGCAGGTAGGCGTTGAGCGCTTCACCGCCCGGGTTGCGCCGCAGGGCATCGATGACTGCGATGCTGCCGCCCGCCTTGCGGTAGTCGTTGAACAGGATCATGAAGTCGTCCTGCTCCTCGCCGGCATGCACGCCGATCAGCGCCGCCAGCGCCTGGTAGGGCTCGGCCAGCGAGGCGGCGCCTTCGCGCATCCACTTGCTGCCCTCGCGCACCTGGGGAATCCAGTTCTCCATCCAGTTCAAGTAGTCGGCGAGCGCGAAGCGGCGCTCGCGGATCTGCCGCACCAGCGGCGTGCGCCAGACGCGCGAACGGTAGTCGTGCCAGATCGCGGCCAGCTCGGTGAGCAGTTCGCCCAGGCCCTCGGGCGCGGCGGCCGGGTCGTGCGGCGGCGCAATGACCTCAGTCGGCGCCTCGGCCGCCGCCTCCGCGCGAACCGGCGCAGGCGCCGCGGCAGCAGCGGCGCCGGCCTCTTCGACCTCGAACAGCATGTACGCCGCCATGAAGCGCCCCGACTCGGGCACGTAGCAGAAGATCTGCTCGCCGGGTTTCAGGGTCTTGGTCTGCAGGAATTCGGCCAGCATGATCATGATCGAGGCCGCGCCGGTGTTGCCGCGCCAGGCCAGATTGCTGTACCAGCGCTCGCGCGGAATGGCGAGGCCGGCCTTGTGCATCAGGCCGTCGACCACGGGAATGAACTTCTCCGACGAGTAGTGGCACAGGAAATGGTCGACCCGCGCCGGGTCGAGCCAGCCCTCGCGCACCAGCCCTGCGTATTCGTGGATGCCGATGTCGAACAGGTGCGGCAGAAGCCGGATGTCCTGCCTGAGCGACAAGGCGCCCGCGGCCTCGGCCTCGCCCCAGGAGCCGAAGTCCAGGTGCCCGCGCGAGCGATCCTCGGTCAAGCCCAGCTGCATGCACACGGGGTAGTCGCCCGAGAAAGCGCGCTGGTGGATCCACTTGAGGCGCAGGCGCACGCCCGGCGCGCCGGCCAGCGCTGGCGCACCATCGGACAGCAGCAACGCACCGGCACCATCGGACAGCATCCAGCGCAGGAAGTGCGAGTCGAAATCGGTGTCGTATCCGCGCGCCGCGAAGCGCGAGCGCTTGAACAGGCGCGAAGGCATCTCGCTCGCCACCGCCAGCGCCGAGCGATGCGCGCCGAGCTCCACGCCCTGCGCCGCCGACTGGATCGCCGACACGCCGGCCGCACAGATGCCGTGCACCGAGAGCGTCTCCATCGGCGGTGCCGCGAGCTCGCCCTGGATCATGTTGGCGAAGCCCGGCATCAGCGCATCGCCGCCCGAGGAGCCGCTGGCCAGCAGCGACACACGCGAGATCTCGGCCGCGCCCTGCTGCAGGCAGTGGCGGATCGCACCCGACGCGAGCTGCGCGTTGGTGTGCACCGTGCGGCCCTCGGCGTCGATCGCGTAGTAGCGCTCGCGGATGCCGTTCTCGGCCAGGATGCGCCGCTTGATGCGCTCCGACATCCGGTTGAGCGGCGCGATGTAGGCATCCATGCGTTCGTTGGACACGGGCGCGCCGGGCATGAAGTAGCCGGCACTTTCGAGATAGACACGCTGGAAGGAAACGGGCATGGATCAGGACTGTGGATTGGAATTCGGAGACATCAGCGAGCGACTGCGAAAGCGCGGCACGAGCGCACCCAGGACGAACACGCGCCCCATGTACACGAGGAGGCCGCGCTCGTTGAGCGCAGGGTCGACGCGCGCACGGTAGTGCTCGCTGTGCAGCCGTGAAAGCGCCGACCAGTGCACCTTCGAGTTCTCGTGATGCGCCGTGTGCAGGCCGATGTTGAACAGGAGCGGATTGATCAGTCCTTCGAAGTTGCGCGCGTAATCGAGCGAAGCACCTTCCGGGCGCGGCCGGCCGTCCGCATGCGCATGCTGAAGGTAGTTGGTGGCCAGCAGCCAGTGCAGGCCATGCAACTGCGGCAGGATGACAAACAGCACTGCCTTCTGCCAATCGAGCGCCAGCAGCGCGGTCCAGCTGCCGAGCCAAAGCACATACTGCGCCATGCAGTAGCGCCACGCGCCCGGCCAGTGGCGCCGCAGCCGGCCCAGCCAGGCCACGAACACCGGGTAGAGCACGGCCACGGCCTGCAGCGGATGCAGGAGGTAGCCCAGCAGGTGATTGGTGTCGCCACCGAAGCGGTAGGTGCGCGCAGCGTCCTTCGGCCCGTGCCGGTGGCGATGGTGATTGGCCACGTGCGCCGGCCAGAACACGAAGGTCGGATGGCCCTGCAGCAGCGTCAGCCAGCAATCGGTGAAGCGGTTCGCCCGGCGGCCGCGCCACAGACGCAGGTGCGCATGGTTGTGATGGATCACGCTGACCCCGAGCGTGAGGAACAGCATCGCGCCATACGGCAGCCAGTGGAAGCCGTGCACCCATTGCCAGGCCGCCAGCGCAGGCAGTGCGGCAAGGTAGGCCAGGCTCTGCCAGTCGCGCCAATGGCGCAGGCGCGGCAGGCGCGCTGGACGATCAGGCCGAGACGCCACGGTTTCTCTCTTGCTCGCGATACGCGCGCAGCTGCGGCTCGGCCGCATCGGCCGCGATGCGCGTGCGGAACAGCCGGTCCATGAAGGTGAACTGGAAGCCGTAGTTGCCGCTGTGGCAGGTGTGGTGCAGATGATGCCGGCGGCTGGCGGCGAACCAGTGGTTGTACGAGACCTTCGGAAAGAAGTCGTAGTTCGAATGCCCGACGTTGTTGAAGAACAGGCTGAACAACGGCACCGAGGTCAGCGCCCAGAAGCTGAAGTCGTGCACCAGCATCGGCGGCAGGATCACGTTGCCCAGCAGCAGCGCCTCGAGCGGATGAAAGCTGTAGGTGGCAAAGGGTGTGGTCACGACCGAGCGATGGTGCGGGCCATGGAAGCGCCGCAGGAGCCGGGTGTGCAGCAGACGGTGGTTGAGCCAGAAATGCACGTCGTTCCAGACCGCCAGCGAGAGGATCTCCAGTGCGATCTGCAGTCCGCTCGGGTTCGCATCGAGCCGCGCCCAGCCCAGTTGCAGGAATCCCCATGGGAACACCATGCCGATGCCGAAGACCAGCACCGACACGGCCGACTGCGCGAGCTCCCGGCGCAGCTGTCCAGGCGACACCGGCCGCGGGTCGAGTTCGCGGCCGATGCCCAGCGCGGGCAATAGCCTGCGCGTCAGCAGCCAGTTGGCGGCGCCGAAGAGCAGGTAGATGCTGCCGAAGAAGGCCACGCCCCACAGCATGACCTGCAGGACGGGCAAGGATTGGAAGGTGGCTGCCACGCGCGAGGCTACAGGAGCATTTCCGGCACGATCGGCGCGATCAGCCTGTTGTAGAAGCGCTGGAAGAAGGTCGCCTCCGGCTCGGAGGTGAGGACCATCTCCTTCTCGCCGTCGGTGGTGAGCCACTCGACGGCGCCGGTGTCCTTGGCCAGGCGCAGGCGGTAGGAGTTCTGCACCCTGCTGACGTTGATCACGCGCAGCAGCTCGCGCGCCAGCTGCGGACTGTCGATCAGCACGCCCATCTCGGTGTTCTGGGTGGCCGAGCGCGGGTCCAGGTTGGCCGAGCCGATGAGGAGGCGGGTGCGGTCGATGGCCGCGGTCTTGGCGTGCAGGCGTCCCAGCGAAGTGCCGAAGGAGCCGAAGCGCTTGCTCGCGGTGGTGCGTTCGGGGCTCAGCTCGTAGAGGTCGGCGCCCGATCTCAGCAGCCGTTGCCGATAGCGCACATAGCCCGTGTGGACCAGCGGCTCGTCGTTGGCGGCCAGCGAGTTGGTCAAGAGCACGACCTTGACCTTGCGCTGGGCCAGTTCCTCGAAGGCCGCCATGCCCTTGTCGCCCGGCACCAGATAGGGCGAGGTCATCTGCACCTCGTTCTTGGCGCCCAGCAGGATGGTCCACATGCGCATCGTGACGCTGGTGGCCAGGGCTTCGTCGGCTGTCATGGTGGCGGGCTTGGTGGGCGGATCCGCCACCGCATTGGCCCAGCCCCACAGCAGGCCCATGCGGCCGCCGTCGAGCTCTTCGGCGATCGGCCCGTAGCCGAGGATGTCGGCGGGCGGCAGCACGATCTTGGGCGGCGGCGCGGCCATGCCGATCCAGGAATCGAACTCCGCCGTCCCGGGCGTTCGGCCGCCCTCGCCGCGCACGATGTCCTCGATCGGCCAGACCTGCTCGCTGTTCCAGTAGGCGTCGAAGATGGATTCGAGCTGCGGCAGCACCTTGCCCACCACCACCGCGTCCATGTCGATGAAGTTCTGCGCTTCGCTGAGCACGAAGTACTCGTCGGCGATGTTGCGCCCACCCACCACCGCCATCACGCCGTCGGCGATGAACAGCTTGTTGTGCATGCGATGGTTGAGCCGATAGATCTCGTGCGGCGAGGCGACGAAGCGCGAAAGGAAACCGTCGCGGCCGCAGCAGAAGGGATTGAAAAGCCGCACGTCGACGTTGGGCGTCTGCGAAAGCGCCAGCAGCAGGTACTGGCTCTTGGCCGTGTAGAGGTCGTCCACCAGCACGCGCACCTTGACGCCGCGCGCCGCGGCCTCGCGCAGCGAGCGCATCAGCAGCCGGCCGACGGCATCGTTCTCGAGCTGGTAGTACTGCACCACCAGCGAGCGCTCGGCCCGCTGTGCGAGCTGGATGCGTGCATCGAGCGAGTACACGCCGAGCGGCATCAGGCGAAAGCCGGAATGCTCGTCCGGCGGCGTGGATGCGGCGACGATCTTCGCCAGCGTGGTCGACGGGTCCGCCGGCGCCGCATGCTCCGCGGGCCGCTCCTTGGCCGGCGGCAGCGAGCCGCAGGCGCCGAGCCCAGCGGCCAACGCGCACAGCAGCGCGATGCGCAGCAGATGGACCAGTGCGGTCATGATCTTTCCCCTCTTTGATCTGTTATTAATACGGCAGCGCACGCCTGCCGGTTTCACCTCTGCCCGCGCAACGCGTCCGGGTTCTAGAATTCGCCATGCCCCCCCCGGAGTTACATCATGACCCGCTGGATTCTCGCGCGTATCGCCGCATCTGCGCTCGCAAGCCTCGCACTTTCTCCAGCCTTCGCCGCTCTCGACATCGGCGACCCGGTGCCCAAGTTCACGGCCACTGCGGCGCTGGGCGGCAAGACCTTCCGCTACTCGCTGGCCGACGCACTGGCCAAAGGGCCGGTGGTGGTTTATTTCTTCCCGGCGGCCGGCACCACGGACTGCAACATCGAGGCGCACGCTTTCGCCGAGGCGATTGGCCAGTTCGAGGCGGTGGGCGCCACGGTGATCGGCGTCTCGGCCGACGACGTCGACACGTTGAAGGACTTCTCGGTCAAACAGTGCCAGAGCAAATTCCCGGTCGCCTCCGACCAGTCCAAGACGGTGATCCAGGGTTTCGATGCGCTGATGCAGACGCGCCCGGATTTCGCCAACCGGCTTTCCTACGTGATCTCGCCGAACGGCACCGTGGCCTACTACTACCAGAACCTCAATCCCGACAAGCACGTGGAGCGCATGCTCAATGCCGTGAAGGCGCTGGCGAAGTCGACCGCCAGCCGCTAGCGGGTGCTGCGGGCGGCGGCCGGCCGCTTTCGCGCACAATTTCGGCCATGCAACTCCATTACATCGGCAACCAAAACATCGCTTCCTCCTCCGGCCGCACCCTACCGGTGATCGACCCCTCCGACGGCCAGACCTTCGACGAACTGCAGCGCGGCAATGCAGCCGACATCGATGCCGCCGTGCGCGCCGGGCGTCATTGCTTCGAGACCCACTGGCACAAGAAGAGCGCGGCCGACCGCGGCCGGCTGCTCTACCTGCTCTCCCAGAGAATCGCCGCGCACGCCGACGAGCTGGCGCTCATCGAACAACGCGATTGCGGCAAGCCGGTCAAGCAGGCGCGTGCCGATGCCCTGGCGCTGGTGCGCTACTTCGAGTTCTACGCCGGCGCCTGCGACAAGCTGCACGGCGAGACCATCCCCTATCAGGAGGGCTACAGCGTCTTCACCTGGCGCGAACCGCACGGCGTCACCGGCCACATCATTCCGTGGAACTACCCGATGCAGATCTTCGGCCGCAGCGTCGGCGGCGCGCTGGCCGCAGGCAACGTCTGCGTGGTCAAGCCCTCGGAAGACGCCTGCCTGTCGCTGATCCGCGTCGCGCAACTCGCGGCGGAGGTCGGTTTCCCGCCTGGCGCGATCAACATCGTGACCGGCTACGGCCACGAAGTCGGTGATGCGCTGGCGCGCCACGAGGGCATCGACCACATCAGCTTCACCGGCAGCCCGAAAGTGGGCACGCTGATCCAGCAGGTCGCGGCCGAGCGCCACTGCCCGGTCACGCTCGAGCTCGGCGGCAAGAGCCCGCAGATCATCTTCGCCGACGCCGACCTGGGCGCCGCCATTCCGGTGCTGATCAACGCGATCGTGCAAAACGCCGGCCAGACCTGCTCGGCCGGCTCGCGCGTGCTGATCGAACGCGAGATCTACGAGCCGCTGCTCGAGCGGCTCGGCCATGCCTTCGAGGCGCTGCGCGTCGGCCCCGCCGCGATGGACCTCGACGTCGGCCCGCTGATCCGCCAGACGCAGCAGCAGCGCGTCTGGGACTTTCTGTCCGATGCCCAGCACGCCGGCATTCCGATGGTGGCGCAGGGCGTGGTGGTCGACGAGGCGCCGGAAACCGGCTTCTACCAGGCGCCGACCCTGCTGCGCGACGTGCCGGTGGGGCATCGCTTGGCGCAGGAAGAAGTCTTCGGCCCGGTGCTGGCCGCGATGGCGTTCAGCGACGAGGACGAGGCCGTGGCGCTCGCCAACGCCACGCAGTTTGGCCTGGTCGCCGGCATCTGGACCGAGAACGGCGCGCGCCAGTTCCGCATGGCCAAGCGCGTGAAGAGCGGCCAGGTGTTCATCAACAACTATGGCGCGGGCGGCGGTGTCGAACTGCCCTTCGGCGGCGTCAAGTCCTCAGGCTATGGCCGCGAGAAGGGCTTCGAAGCGCTCTACGGCTTCACCACGCTGAAGACCGTGGCCGTGCGCCACGGCTGATCATCATCATCAGCCGAGGGCGGTGTCCAGCAGCATCATCAGCACGAAACCCACCATCAACCCGCCCGTCGCAAAGGCCTCGTGGCCCTTGCGGTGGGACTCGGGAATGATCTCGTGGCTGATCACGAACAGCATCGCGCCGGCGGCAAAACCCAATCCCCAGGGTAGCAAGGCGGCCGACCCGCTCACGATCGCTGCGCCGAGCACGGCACCCACCGGCTCGACCAGGCCGGACGCCATGCCGAGCCCGACCGCGAAAGGCCGCCGGTAGCCCGCGGCGAGCAGCGCCACCGCAACCACCAGGCCTTCGGGCACGTCCTGGATCGCAATGCCGGTCGCCAGCGCGCTGCCGCGCAGCGCATCCCCGCCTGCGAAGCCGACGCCGATCGCCAGGCCTTCGGGCAGGTTGTGCAGCGCAATTGCGAACACGAACAACCAGGTGCGGCGGAGCACGCGTGCGTTCTGCCCCTCCACGCCCTTGATGAAATGCTCGTGCGGCAGCACGCGGTCCAGCACCAGCAGCGCGAGCGCGCCGAGCAGGATCGCGCCGCCGACGATGCCACCGGCACCCCACGCATCCGCACCCGCGGCGCGCGCGGCGGCAATGCCGGGGATGATCAACGAGAAGGCGCTGGCCGCCAGCATCACGCCAGCGCCGAAAGCGAACAGCGTGTCCTGCGCGCGATCCGACAGACGCTGCGAGAACAGGATGGGCAAGGTGCCCAGCGCGGTCGCGAGCGCGGCCACCGAGCCGCCGGTCAAGGCCTGCAGCACCACCGGGCGACTGATCACGAACTGCCAGAACTGCGCACCCAGCACCAGCACGCCGGCCAGCACGATCGAGATTCCGACCAACTGCCGCAGCGGCAGCACGGGGCGCTTGGCGGCGCTGGCAAGGGATGAGCTGTTGTCCATGAGCAAATGATAATAATTCTCATCTGGTTCATGCTTCAGGAAATTCAATCCCGGCGATAGAGCGCCGCCGGCGAGGTGCCTACACTTGCGCGTTCCTATTTCCCCGGAGACATACCGAATGCGCGTCAAGGACAAATCCATCATCGTGACCGGCGCCGGCGGCGGCATCGGCGAAGGCATCGCAAAGCGGCTGGCAGCCGAAGGCGCGCAGGTCGTCGTCAACGACATCAATGCCGCACTCGGCGAACAGGTGGTCGAAGCCATCCTGCGCGCCGGCGGCCGGGCCTCTTTCTTCGCCGCCGACGTCACCAAGTCGGCCGAAGTCAAGGCGCTGGTCGAGGCCGCGGTCCAGCGCCACGGCAAGCTCGACGTGATGGTCAACAACGCTGGCTGGACGCACCGCAACCGCCCGGCACTCGAAGTGAGCGAGGACGAGTTCGACCGCTGCTACGCGGTCAATGTGAAGAGCATCTACCTGTCGACCGTGCATGCCGTGCCGGCGTTGCGCGCCAACGGCGGCGGCTCCTTCATCAACATCGCCTCCACCGCCGGCGTGCGGCCGCGTCCGGGCCTCACCTGGTACAACGGCTCGAAAGGCGCGGTCATCACCACCAGCAAGTCGCTCGCCGCCGAATTCGGCCCCGACAACATCCGCGTGAACTGCATCAACCCGGTGTTCAACCCCGACACCGGCCTGGCCGCCGAGTTCGCCGGCGGGCCGATCACCGAGGAGCGCAAGGCCAAGTTCCGCGCCACCATCCCGCTCGGCCGCTTCTCGACCGCGCTCGACGTGGCCAATGCGGCGCTCTACCTGGCCAGCGACGAGGCGTCCTTCATCAGCGGCGTCTGCATCGAGGTCGACGGCGCGCGCTGCGTCTAGGGAAAAGGCGGCGCAGACCGCCCGAACGAATCCCATCCGCAACGAGGAGACAAGAATGATGAAGCCATTCAAGCGCTGCCTGCGCCACATCGCGGCCGGCCTCTTCTTCGCGGGGCCGCTGCTGGCCGCCGCGCAATCGCTGCCGACCACCAGCCCCGAGCGCGTCGGGCTCTCCAGCGAGCGCCTGCAGATGCTCACCGACGTGCTCAAAGCAGACGTGGCGGCCAACAAGATCCCCGGCGCCGTATTGCTGGTGGCGCGGGGCGGCAAGGTCGCCTGGTTCGAGCCCATCGGCCGGCTCGACCCGGCCGCCGGCACCCCGATGCCGCGCGACGGCATCTTCCGCATCTACTCGATGAGCAAGCCCATCACGACGGTCGCCGCGATGATGCTGGTCGAAGACGGGCGCATGAAGCTCGACGACCCGGTCGCGATGTACCTGCCCGAGTTCGCCAACATGACGGTCGGCGTCGAGAAGCCGGGCAGCGACGGCAAGCCGGTGCTCGAGACCGTGCCGGCACGCCGGCCGATCACGGTGTACGACCTGATGCGCCACACCTCGGGCCTGACCTACGGCTTCTTCGGGCCCGGGCTGGTCAAGCAGGCCTACAACGCAGCCAACCTGCATGCCGGCGATCCGAGCAATGCGGAGTTCTCGCAGCGTCTGGCCAAGCTGCCGCTGGCCTATCAGCCCGGCACCACCTGGGACTACAGCTACTCGACCGACATCCTGGGCCGCGTGGTCGAGGTGGTGTCGGGCCAGACGCTCTACCAGTTCGAAAAAGCCCGCCTGCTCGATCCGCTCGGCATGAAGGACACCAGCTTCTACGTGAGCGATGCGCCGCGCCAGCAGCGCATCGCGGAACCGTTGGCGAGCGACCGCAGCTTCGGCGTCGGCGCCGAGTTCAGCGACCCGCGCGTCGTGCAGAAGGCCGAATCGGGCGGCGGCGGCATGGTGTCGACAGCAGCCGACTACGCGCGCTTCCTGCAGATGCTGCTGAACGGCGGCACGCTCGACGGCAAGCGCTATCTGGGCCCGCGCACGCTGGGCCTCATGGTGTCCGACCATGCCAACGGCGGCGCCGGCATCGCGCCCGGGCCGCTCTACCTGCCGGGTTCGGGCTACGGCTTCGGCTTGGGCTTCGCGGTGCGCCGCAGCGACGGCGAAGCACCCTACCCGGCCGCCGCCGGCGAGTTCAACTGGGGCGGCGCCGGCGGCACCTACATGTGGGTGGACCCCGAGAACCAGATGTTCGTGGTGCTCATGCTGCAATCGCCCAAGCACCGGGTGCACTACCGCAGCCTGCTGCGCAACATGATCTACGCCGCCGTGGTCAAGTAGCCTTGAAAAGGCGTCCGGCCGGGCTATGCGTTAAATTGCCCTTCCCATGAACAAGCACGTCGTCCACGTCTCCGAGATCGGCCGCGCCCGCCGCGTGGCGGCACCGGAGCGCGCCGTGCCGGCCACCGGCGTGCTGCTCGACCGCCTTTCGCGCCCGCTCACCGACCTGCGCATCAGCGTCACCGACCGCTGCAACTTCCGCTGCAGCTACTGCATGCCGAAGGAAGTGTTCGACAAGGACTACCAGTACCTGCCCCACAGCGCCCTCCTGAGCTTCGAGGAGATCACGCGGTTGGCGCGCATCTTCGCGACGCATGGCGTGCACAAGATCCGGCTCACCGGCGGCGAGCCGCTGCTGCGCAAGAACCTGGAAGTGCTGGTGGAGCAGCTGGCCGCCATTCGCACCCCGCAGGGCGCGCCGCTGGACCTCACGCTGACCACCAACGGCTCGCTGCTGGCGCGCAAGGCCGAGGCGCTGAAGGCCGCCGGCCTCAATCGCGTGACCGTGAGCCTCGACGGCCTCGACGACGCGGTGTTCCGCAGCATGAACGACGTCGACTTTCCGGTGGCCCAGGTGCTCGCGGGCATCGATGCGGCCCATGCCTCGGGCCTCGGCCCGATCAAGGTCAACATGGTCGTCAAGCGCGGCACCAACGAGCAGGAAATCCTGCCGATGGCGCGCCGCTTCCGCGGCACCGGCGTGGTGCTGCGCTTCATCGAATACATGGACGTCGGCGCGACCAACGGCTGGCGCATGGACGAGGTGCTGCCCTCGGCCGAGGTGGTGGCACGCATCGCCGAGGAATTCCCGCTCGCGCCGCTCGAAGCCAGCGCGCCCGGCGAAACCGCGCAGCGCTGGGCCTATCGCGACGGCGGCGGCGAAATCGGAGTCATCAGCAGCGTGACCCAGGCCTTCTGCCACGACTGCAGCCGCGCGCGCCTGTCGACCGAAGGCAAGCTCTACCTGTGCCTGTTCGCCAGCAGCGGGCACGACCTGCGCCCGCTCCTGCGCGGCGATGCCGACGATGCGCAAATCGCCTCCGCCATCGGCCACATCTGGCAAGGGCGCACCGACCGCTACTCCGAACTGCGCGCATTGCGCGGGCCCGACACCGATGCGGCCGCGCCGCGCCGCGTCGAGATGAGCTACATCGGCGGATGAGCGCGCTCGCCACCATTGCCGCCAGCGAGATCACCGGCCTCGTGCTCGCCGGCGGGCGCGGCTCGCGCATGGGCGGCGTCGACAAGGGCCTGCAGAACTTCAACGGCACACCGCTCGCGATGCATGCGCTGATGCGCCTCGGCATGCAGGTCGGCGAGCTGATGGTCAATGCCAACCGCAACCTGTCGGCCTACGAATCCTTCGGCGCACCGGTCTGGCCCGACGGCCTGGCCGACTACGCCGGGCCGCTGGCTGGCTTCCTGACCGGGCTGGAACGCTGCGAAACGCCCTATCTGCTGACCGTGCCCTGCGACACGCCGCTGTTTCCGCTCGACCTGGCGAGCCGATTGGGCGAGGCCTTGCTGGCCGACCAGGCCGAGATCGCCATGGTGAGCGCGCCCGAAATGGCCGCCGAGTCCGATGGTGCATCGGCGCTGCGCCCGCAGCCCGTGTTCTGCCTGCTGCGCGCCACGCTGCTTGAAAGCCTGGTGCGCTTCACCCAGGACGGCGGCCGCAAGATCGACAAGTGGACCGCGCAGCACCGAACGGTGCTGGTGCCCTTCGACCGGCCCGGCGACGCGCCCGACGCGTTCTTCAACGCCAACACCTTGACCGAGCTGCACGCGCTCGAAAACCGATGAGCCGCATCGCCGAGATCGCCGCTGCCCTGGCCGGCTACGACCCGAAAGCCCTGGGCGTCGATGCGGTGCAGGCCTTCCTGGCTCGCCTCGCCGAACCGGCCGTCGTCACGCAGAGCGAGCGCATCGCACTGCGCGACGCGCTCGGCCGGGTGCTGGCCGAGGACATCATCTCGCCCGTCAGCGTGCCGCCGCACGACAACTCGGCAATGGACGGCTTCGCCTTCGACGGCGCGCTGCTCCATGCCGACGCATCGAGCGATGCCTCGGTGAAGCTGCGCGTGGTCGGCACGGCGCTGGCCGGCGCCGCCTGGCGCGGCACGCTCGGCCTGGGCGACGCCGTCAAGATCATGACCGGCGCCATGATGCCCGCGGGCCTCGACACCGTGATCCCGCAGGAGTTCTGTTTCGTCGAGGGCGACCAGGTCCGCTTCCCGGCCAAGGTGCTGCGCCGCGGCGACAACCGCCGCCTGGCCGGCGAGGATCTGATGCAGGGCCAGGCCGCATTGCAACGCGGCGAGCGTCTCTCGCCCGCTGCGCTCGGCATGGTCGCCAGCCTCGGATTGCCGATGGTGCCGGTGCTGCGGCGCCTGCGCGTGGCCTACTTCTCCACCGGCGACGAGATCCTGAGCTTGGGCGAGCTGCCGCGCGAAGGCGCGGTCTACGACAGCAACCGCTACACCGTGTTCGGCCTGCTCACGCGCCTGGGTTGCGAAGTGATCGACCTGGGCCTGGTGCGCGACGATCCCGCGGCGCTGGCCGACACGCTGCGCCGCGCCGCGCGCGAGGCCGACGCGATCATCACCAGCGGCGGCGTCAGCGTCGGCGAGGCCGACCACACGCGCGCCGTGATGCAGCAGCTGGGCGACATGGCCTTCTGGCGCGTCGCGATGCGGCCCGGCCGGCCGATGGCGGTGGGTCTGATTCCCAAGCAAGGCGAAGCCGAGGGCACGGCCGTGCTGTTCGGCCTACCGGGCAATCCGGTTGCCGTGATGGTCACCTTCCTCGCCTTCGTGCGTCCGGCCCTGCTGCGGATGATGGGCTGCCACGCTGCGGGCTGCGCGCCGCCGCCCATGCTGCGCGCCAGGAGCGTGGCCGCGATCCGCAAGAAACCGGGCCGCACCGAGTACCAGCGCGGCCGGGTGGAGGCGGTGCCGGGATCGCTGCCCGAGGTCCGCATCGCCGGCAACCAGGGCTCGGGCGTGCTCAGCTCGATGGTCGAAGCCAACGGCCTGGTGGTGCTGCACCATGAGCAAGGCAGCGTGGCCGCGGGCGACGCGGTCGACGTGATGATGTTCGACGGCGTGGGCTAGTCCGCGCGGGAGATGCGCATGCTCGCAGCGCGAATCGAATTGATGCAGCAGATGCCGATCTTCGGCGCCATCGGCGCGGAGGCCATCGAATTCCTGCTGGAGCCCGCGCCCGTGATCCGGGTCGCCGCCGGCGACTTCTTCTGCCGCGAGGGCGATCTGGCCGACGGCATGTACGTGCTCGAAAGCGGCCGTGTGACGATCTCGAAAAGCTGGCAGGGCCGTCAGCTGCTGCTGCGCCGCCTCGGCCAGGGCGACTGCTTCGGCGAGATGGCGCTCCTCGATCTGTTCCCTCGCAGCGCCTCGGTGCGCGCCGACGAGGACTGCAGCGCGATCCGGATCACGTCGGACAATCTGCTGCGCCTGTTCGAGCACGATGCGGAGCAATTCGCGTTGATCCAGATGAACATCGGCCGCGAGCTCAGCCGTCGCCTGCGCATCACCGACGAGCTGCTGTTCCGGGCGCGGATGGGCGAAGCACTGGACGAGCCCGAGCGCATCAACACCCTGCCCGGCCCTCTCTAGATCCGCCCCAGCGCCCGCTCCACGCCCTTGTTGGCCAGCATGTCGGCGCGCTCGTTGCCCGGGTCGCCCGAGTGCCCCTTGACCCAGCGCCACTCGATCTGGTGGCCGCCCTCCGCCACCAGCTTGTCCAACTCCTGCCAGAGTTCGACGTTCTTCACCGGCTGGTTGGTCGAGGTGCGCCAGCCCTTGGCCTTCCAGCCGCGGATCCATTCGGTGATGCCCATGCGGACGTACTGGCTGTCGAGGTAGAGCACGACCTTGCAGGGGCGCTTGAGCGCGCGCAGGCCTTCGATCACGGCCTTGAGTTCCATGCGGTTGTTGGTGGTGTTGAGCTCGCCGCCGAAAAGTTCCTTCTCGGTAGCACCCGACTTGAGCCATGCGCCCCAGCCGCCGGGACCGGGATTGCCCTTGCAGGCGCCGTCGGTGTAGATCTGTACTTCGTTCAAAAAAAGACTTCCTCGTTGTGATCGGTGACTGCGTCGCGATGCACCTTGCCCGCGATCGGCACCGGCGCGCTGGCGCGCTGGGCCGCGCGCCGCCAGTCGGCGCTCAAGACCCGCATGCCGCGCACCCGCTTGACCGCGACCAGAAAATAGACCGCGCCGAAGATCGGCCACCAGCGCTCGCCGGCCGTGTCGAACCAGCGGCAGCGCTCCAGCCAGGCCTCGCTGCGCACCGCCGGCCGGTAGATGCCGAAGTTGCCCGACTCGACCTCGAAGCTCAGCAAGCGCAGCCAGTCGCGCATGCGCCGATAGCCGATGAAGTCGCCGGACTCGGGCAGGAACAGCTCGCCGAAGCCGAGGCGCCGGTAAAGATGCGCGCGGCGCTGCCGCATGCCCCAGAGGCTGGCCGGATTGAGACCGCAGATGACGACGCGGCCTTCGGGCACCAGCACGCGCTCGACCTCGCGCAGCGTCGCATGAGGGTCGTGGCTGAGTTCGAGCGCATGCGGCAACACGACCAGATCGAGGCTGTTGGCCGAAAAAGGCAGCGCCGTGAAGTCGGTGACCAGCGCGCTCTGCGCCGCCAGCGCGGGATCGTCCAGCGCCAGCCAGCGATGCGGCATGCGGTTGGCGCGCAGCCCGGCGACCTCGGCCAGCCCCAGCTGCAGCGCGTGGTAGCCGAACACATCGGCCACGGCCTGGTCGAACTGGGCCTGCTCCCAGGCCAGCAGGTAGCGGCCGGGGGCGGTCGCGAACCAATCATGCAAACCTATAATTTGACCGCTCATGACCCTCGTTCCGCTGCCCGCCTTCGCCGACAACTACATCTGGATGCTGCAGGACGGTCGCAACGCGATCGTGGTGGACCCGGGGGATGCCGCGCCGGTGTTCGAAGCACTGGCGCGCGGCAATCTGCAGCTGGCCGCGATTCTAGTCACGCACCACCACCCCGATCACACCGGCGGCGTCGCAGCGCTGCACGCGGCCACCGGCGCGCGGGTCTTCGGTCCGGCGCGCGAGACGATCCCGGCGCCCTTCACGCGACTCTCGC
Organism: Variovorax sp. LjRoot175; assembly: GCF_964253805.1. Lineage (NCBI taxonomy): Bacteria > Pseudomonadati > Pseudomonadota > Betaproteobacteria > Burkholderiales > Comamonadaceae > Variovorax > Variovorax sp. LjRoot175. The sequence goes on from NZ_CAXURY020000001.1 coordinate 3,098,542, forward strand.
AAGGCGACGGTGCCGAGGTGCTGGGCCTTCGCTTCGAAGTGATCGACATCCCGGGCCACACCGCCGGCCACATCGCCTTCTTCCTGCCGGCCGATGCGCACAACGCAGTCGCCGGCGAGCTCGCGCCCTTGCTCTTCTGCGGCGACACGCTGTTCTCCGCCGGCTGCGGCCGCCTGTTCGAAGGCACGGCCGCGCAGATGCTGGCCTCGCTCGACGCGCTGGCCGCGCTGCCCGGCAACACCCGCGTGTGCTGCGGCCACGAATACACACTTGCTAACCTTCGATTCGCGCAGACCGTGGAACCCGGCAACGCCGATCTGACTCAGTACACCGCGCATTGCGAGGCATTGCGCGCACGCGGTGAACCGACGCTGCCCTCGCAGCTCGCCACCGAGCGCCTGGTCAATCCCTTTCTTCGCAGCCGCGAAGCCACTGTCCTCCGAGCAGTCCACGCTCATGCCGGCCTCTCCGCGCAAGCCGCGGAAGCCGACGTGTTCGCCGCACTGCGCCAATGGAAAAACGACTTCCGATGAAATTTATCGTTGCTGCCTGCCTCGCAGGCTCCCTGTTTCTCGCAGGCTGCGCGAGCACCACCGGCACGAGCTCCTCCTCCGCTTCCCCTACCTCGCCCACTGCTTCCGGCGCCCCCGCGGCGGCGCCGGTTTATCCCGACGGACCGCTCACGCCCATCACCTCGGGCGACACCAAGTCGCGCTCCGTCGTCACGCTCGCGCCGCCGGCCGACATGTGGGAACGTATCCGCCGCGGCTTCAAGATGCCGGACCTGCAGGGTGACCTGGTCACGGACCGCGAGCAGTGGTATGCGACCCGGCCCGACTACATGCAGCGCATGACCGAGCGCTCGAGCCGCTACATCTTCCACATCGTCGAAGAGCTGGAACGCCGCGACATGCCGACCGAGCTCGCGCTGCTGCCCTACATCGAAAGCGCCTTCAACCCGCAAGCGATCTCCAGCGCCAAGGCCGCAGGCATGTGGCAGTTCATGCCCGCCACCGGCACCGACTTCGACCTGAAGCAGAACATCTTCCGCGACGACCGGCGCGACGTGCTCGCCTCCACCCGTGCGGCGCTCGACTACCTGCAGAAGCTCTACGGCATGTTCGGCGACTGGCATCTGGCGCTCGCGGCCTACAACTGGGGCGAAGGCAGCGTCGGCCGCGCCATCGCCAAGAACAAGCGCGCCGGCCTGCCCACCGGCTACGCCGACCTGTCGATGCCGGCCGAGACCCGGCTCTACGTGCCGAAGCTGCAGGCGGTCAAGAACATCGTCGCCAACCCGGAGCGCTTCAACGCCGACCTGCCGCTGATCGCCAACCACCCTTACTTCCAGACCGTCACGCTCAAGCGCGACCTCGATGTGGCCCTGGCGGCCAAGCTCGCCGACGTGAAGATCGAGGACTTCCGCGCGCTCAACCCCTCCGCGCACAAGCCGTTGCTGCTGGCCGCCGGCACGCCGGAGATCCTGCTGCCCTGGGACAACGCCGCCGTGTTCCAGCGCAACTTCGAGGCCTACACCCAGGGACAGTACGCGAGCTGGACCGCCTGGACCGTGCCCTCGACGATGACGGTGGCCGATGCCGCCCAGCGCGCCGGCATGAGCGAATCCGACCTGCGCGCGATCAACAGCGTGCCGCCGCGCATGCTCATCAAGGCCGGCTCGACGCTGATCGTGCCGCGCGGCGCGCGCGTCCAGGAAGACGTCAATGCAGCGGTGGCCGACACCGGCCACCTGAGCTTCCAGCCCGAGATCGTCACGCGCCGCACGCTCGTGAAGGCCGGACGCAGCGACAGCGTCGCAAGCATCGCGCGCCGCTACCGCCTCAGCCCGGCCAGCGTCGCCGAATGGAACGACGTGAAGACCAGCCACGCCTTCCAGCGCGGCGTCCAGGTCGTGGTCTACCTGCCGGTGAAGGCCGCGGCCGCCGAACGCGTGGGCCGGGGCGCCCGCTCCAGCACGGTGATCGTGACCAGCAAACGCGGCGGCGGCGTGGTCAAGACCAGTGCCGGCAAGGCCGCGCCCGCGGCGAAGACGGCTTCTTCGCCCAAGATCGTGCGCGAGAAGCGCGGCGGCGCGCCTTCGAAGAAGAAGCGCTGAGTCAGAGCTTCTCGGTCTCGCCGCTGCGCGGCTGCCATTTCATGAGGCGCGTTTCGATGATGCCGACGATGCCGTCGAGCGCCAGCGCGAACGCCGTCAACACCACGATGCCGGCGAAGACGGTGTTGACGTCGAAAGTGCCTTCGGCCTGCAGGATCAGGTAGCCGACGCCGCGCGCCGAACCCAGGTACTCGCCCACCACCGCACCGACGAAAGCCAGCCCCACCGAGGTGTGCAGGCTTGAGAACACCCAGCTGGTCGCGCTCGGCAGGTACACCGTGCGCAGCAGCTGCCGCTGGTTGGCGCCCAGCATGCGCGCGTTGGCCAGCACCACCGGGCTCACTTCGCGCACGCCCTGGTAGACGTTGAAGAACACGATGAAGAACACCAGCGTGACCGCGAGCGCCACCTTGCTCCAGATGCCGAGGCCGAACCACAGCGCGAAGATCGGCGCCAGGATCACGCGCGGCATCGAGTTCGCGGCCTTGATGTAGGGGTCGAGGATCAGGCTTGCGGTCGGCGCCAGCGCCAGCCAGAGTCCGCAGGCCAGCCCCAGCAGCGTGCCGATACCGAAGGCCAGCACGGTCTCGAGCAGCGTGGTGCCGAGGTGCCGGTAGATGTCGGCATTGCCCGGCAGCCCGTCGGGAAACAGCAGGTTCGGCGGCACGGCGAAAGGCAGGAACCAGCTCCACACCCGGCCCGCGACCTTGATCGGTTCGCCGAGGAAGAAAGCGAACTGCTGGTCGCGCGAGAGCAGGTGCCATAGCAGCAGCAGCACGATCAGCAGCGCCATCTGCCAGAAGCGCGCATTGCCTTCATGGGGCCTGAAACTCATTCAGGCCGCCTTCCTCAGTTGCTGCGCATAGCCCTTGAGCACCTCGTCGCGCAGCACGTTCCAGATCTGCGTGTGCAGTTCGACGAAGCGCGGATGCGTGCGCACCTCGGCCACGTCGCGCGGGCGCGGAAGGTCGATCGCGAACTCACCGATCGGGTGCGTGGCCGGCCCGGCCGAGAGCACAACCACGCGGTCGCTCATCGCGATCGCTTCATCGAGGTCGTGCGTGATGAAGAGCACCGCTTTTCGTCCTTGTGGGCCCCCGGGCGCTTCGCGCCCACCCCCCGAGGGGGTGAGCACCGGCCTTGGCGCAGCCCGGCGCCCGGCGCTCGGGGCGGCCCAGAGCTCGAGCACCTCGTTCTCCATCAGCTGCCGCGTCTGGACGTCGAGCGCGCTGAAGGGTTCGTCCATCAGGATGATGTCCGGGTCCAGCGCCAGCACCTGCGCGAGCGCCGTGCGCTTGCGCATGCCGCCGGAGAGCTGGTGCGGATAGCGATCGCCGAAGCCGGTGAGGCCGACCCGAGTGAGCCATTGCTCGGCCTGCGCCCTCGCCTCCGCATCGGGCACGCCGCGGTACTGCAGGCCCACCATCACGTTGGCGAGCGTGCTGCGCCACGGCATGAGCGCCTCGGTCTGGAACATGTAGCCGGCCCGCGCATTGATGCCCGCGAGCGGCTGGCCGAACACCTTGATCGTGCCCGAGGACGGTTCGAGCAGGCCCGCACCGACGTTGAGCAAGGTCGACTTGCCGCAACCCGTGGGCCCGACCACCGAGACGAACTCGCCCTCACGGACGCGCAGCGTCGTGCCGGCGACAGCGGTGTAGCGCTGGCCGTGCTCGTCCTTCGAGCGGAAGGTGCAGCTGATGTCGAGGAGTTCGAGCGCGTAGCTGGACATGGGGTGGAAACAAAAAAACCCGGCCGAAGCCGGGTTGCAGAACGTTCGGGTCAGGCTTTGAACCTGTCCTTCGCGCGCCGCGCAAAATCGTTGGTGTATGTCTTCGCGAGGTCGATCTTGTCGGCCTTCACGGTCGGGTCGAAGCTTGCGATGGCACCGAGCGCGGTCTTCGGCCCCTCGGCCGGTATCAGTCCGTCTATGGCGATGGCCTCGCGCACCTTGTCGAACGACGCCAAGTACAGCGCGCGATCGCCGAGCAGGTAGGTTTCGGGCACGGTCTTGATGATGTCGCCCGGCCCCGCGGTCTGCAGCCACTTGAGCCCGTGCACGATGGCATTGGCGAGCGCCTGGCAGGTGTTGGGATGCTTCTGGATGAATTCCGTCGGCGCATAGAGGCAGCCGGCCGGCATCGGGCCGCCGAAGACCTCCTGCGTTCCCTTCAGCGTGCGCGTGTCGCTGATGATCTTCACGTCGCCCTTCTGTTCGAGCATCGTCATCACCGGGTCGGTGTTGCTGATGGCGTCGATCTGGCCGGAGCGCAGCGCCGTCAGCGCGCCGGCCGCGACGCCCACGCCGATAAAGCTCACGTCGCTGGCCTTCAGACCGCCGCGCGACAGCACGAGGTTGGCCACCATGTTGGTGGACGAGCCAGGCGCCGAGACACCGATCTTCTTGCCCTTGAGGTCGGCGATGGTCATGTAGTTCGCCATGTTCTTGGTCGACACGCCGATCGCGATCTGCGGCGCGCGGCCCTGCAGCACGAAGGACTGGAAGAACTGGTTCTTCGCCTGCAGGTTGATGGTGTGTTCGTAAGCACCCGAGCACACATCGGCCGAGCCGCCCACCACCGCCTGCAGCGCACGCGCGCCGCCGGCGAAGTCGGAAATCTCGACATCGAGGCCTTCGGCCTTGAAGTAGCCGAGCTGTTCGGAGATGGTGAGCGGGAGGTAGTAGAACGCGGCCTTGCCGCCGACGGCGATGGAGATCTTCGACTTTTCCAGCTTGGCCTGCGCACGGACCAGCGGCGTCGCGATGGAGGCAGCACCCAGCGTGGCGGCGGCGGTGAAAGTACGGCGATTGAGCATGAAGTGAACCCGCGGCCTTTTGGTTTCTTTCGGAATCGAATCGAGCTTAGGGGCGCCCCCCAGCGCCTGCATCGGGAACATCCCCGTGCGGGTTTTCACGTAAACACGAAGCCGCTAGCGGCCGGCGAACACGATCGCGATGTTGGCCAGAAACGCGAGTGCCCAGACCGCACTGCGCGCCGTACCGATGCCTGCGATGTAGAGCGCGATATAGGCGATGCGCAGCATCACATAGGCGATAGCCAGCAGGTCCAACTGCGCCTGCGCCGCACCGAGTTGATGGGCGATGATCACCGCGCCGATGAAAAAGGGAAGGCCCTCGAAGCTGTTGGACTGCGCGCCCATGGCGCGCGCGCGCCAGCCGCTCTGGCGCGCGGCCCATTCGCGCGGCGTCTCGTTGTCGCGCCGCCTGAAGCTCCCGATCTTGGCGATGTAGGCCGCGGCATAGGGCAAGGCCACCGCGACCAGCAAGCACCAGTACGCCAGCGTCAACGCGGGTGGGTTCATCTCCTGTCGACCAGCGCGTGGGCGATGGTGCCGAGGTCGACGTACTCGAGCTCGCTGCCGGCCGGCACGCCGCGCGCGAGCCTCGTCACCGTCAGGCCGCGTTGCCTGAGCTCTTCGCCGATCACGTGCGCCGTGGCCTCGCCCTCGGCGGTGAAGTTGGTGGCGAGGATCACCTCGCTCACCGTGCCGTCGAGCGCGCGCTCGAACAGCCGCGCCAGGCCGATGTCCTTCGGCCCGATACCGTCGAGCGGACTGAGCTTGCCCATCAGCACGAAGTAATAGCCGCGAAACGCGCCCGTGCGCTCGAGTGCGGCCTGGTCGGCCGGCGTCTCCACCACGCACAGCTTGCTGGCATCGCGGCGCGTGTCGAGGCACACGCTGCAGACCGGCGCCTCGGTGAAGGTGTTGCAGCGTTCGCAATGACGCACATGGGTGGCCGCCTGCTGCAGGGCGCGCGCGAGCAGTTGCGTGCCCTCGCGGTCGTGCTGCAGCATGTGAAAGGCCATGCGCGAGGCCGACTTGGCGCCGACGCCGGGCAGGCGGCGCAACGCTTCGACCAGCGCCTCGAGCGAACTGGAATCGGCCATTCAGTCCTAGAAGGGCAGCTTCATGCCGGGGGGCAGGCCCGGCATGCCGGCCGTGAGCTTGCCCATCTTCTGCTCGCTGGTCTCCTCGGCCTTGCGGACCGCGGCATTGAAGGCCGCGGCCACCAGGTCTTCGAGCATGTCCTTGTCGTCGGCCAGCAGGCTCGGGTCGATGGTGATGCGCTTGACGTCGTGCTTGCAGGTCATCACGACCTTCACCAGCCCGGCCCCCGATTCGCCCTCGACCTCGATGGTGGCCAGTTCTTCCTGCGCCTTCTTGAGGTTGTCCTGCATTGCCTGCGCCTGCTTCATGAGGCCGGCCAGTTGTCCTTTGTTGAACATCGTTGGTCCTGTCGATCGTTGGATGAAAAAAGAAGAAAAGATTCAGGCGGGCTTGAGCGTACCCGGGACGATTCTCGCGTCCCAGTCGCGCATCATCGACTGAATCTCCGGGTCGTTGCGGATCGCTTCCTCGGCCACGCGCTGGCGCTCGTCGGCCGCCTGCTTGTTGCGGCGCGCGGGGCTGTCGACCACGGCGCCGATCTCGATCGCGATTTTCACGCTGTGACCCAGCGCCGCGAGCGCAGCCTGCAGCTTCTCCCGGCTGCTCGTCTGGTTGAGCGATTCGCGCTCGACGCGCAGCAGCCACTGGTCGACATCGCGCGCCACCAGCTGCGACTGCAGCGCGAGTTCGCGCGCAAGCGCGGTGATCGCCTCGGCCGCGACCATCTGCGTCACGGTCGCATGCCAGAAGTCGCCCTCCTCGCTGGGCACGATCGGCGCCGATTCGCTTTCGCGCGGTGCTTCGCGTGCGCCGGGCGGCGGCTGCACCCGCACCTGCATGGCCATGACCTTCGCGGCAGGTGCCGGATCGGCAGCGGCCGCCGGCCTGGAGGCAGCCGTTGCAGAGAGCGAGGGTTCGTCCCGCACCGGCAGCCGCTGGCCGGGCGGCGCGACAGGGCCGGCAGTCGCCACGGCCGCAGCCACCGCAGGGCGTACCGCCTCGACGGGCGGCGCGCGAGGCGCGGGCGCTGCGGCGCGCGGCGCTTCATTCAGAGTTTTTTTTTCCGCGCCGGCCGCGCCGGTGGGCTTGAAGGCCAGGAGCCGCAGCAACACCATCGTGAGCGCTGCGTACTCATCGGGCGCCAGGCCCAGTTCGCCGCGGCCGTGCAGGCAGAGGCTGTAGAGCAGCTGCGTTTCGTCGACAGGCATCAATGCCGCCAGGCGCGCGGTCTCGGCCGCGTCGGGATCCGTCGCATCGTTGCTTTCTGCGCGCGAAGGCACGGCCTGCAGCACGGCCATGGCCTGCAGCACGGCGGTCATTTCTTCGAGCGTGGACGCGGCCGACATGCCGTCGCGGCGCAGCGCCTCGGCGGTGTCGACCACCGTCTTGCCGTCGCCCTGCGCCAGCGCCTCGATCAGGCGGAACACGTGGCCGCGGTCGACGCTGCCAAGCATCTGGCGCACGCCGGTCTCCAGCAGTTCGCCGTTGCCGAAAGCGATGGCCTGATCGGTCAGCGAAAGCGCGTCGCGCATCGAGCCGCGGGCGGCGCGCGCGATCAGGCGCAGCGCATGCGGTTCGGCCGGCACGGTCTCGGTCTGCAGCACGCGCGTGAGATGCTCGAGCACGGTTTCGGGCGCCATCGGCCGCAGGTTGAACTGCAGGCAGCGCGACAGCACGGTGACCGGCACCTTCTGCGGGTCGGTGGTGGCCAGCACGAACTTGAGGTATTCCGGCGGCTCTTCCAGCGTTTTCAGCATCGCGTTGAACGCATGGCCGGTGAGCATGTGCACCTCGTCGATCATGAAGACCTTGAAGCGTCCCTGCACCGGCTTGTAGACCGCCTGCTCCAGCAGGGCCTGGACCTCGTCGACGCCCCGGTTCGAGGCCGCATCGAGCTCGGTGTAGTCGACGAAGCGGCCGGTGTCGATGTCCTTGCAGGCCTGGCATACGCCGCAGGGCGTGGCGGTGATGCCGCCCTGCCCGTCCGGGCCCTGGCAGTTGAGCGATTTGGCCAGGATGCGCGAAACGGTGGTCTTGCCGACGCCGCGAGTGCCGGTGAACAAATAGGCGTGGTGCAGCCGCTGCGAGGTCAGCGCGTTTTCGAGCGCCTGAACGACATGTTCCTGGCCCACCATCTCGCTGAAAGTCTTGGGGCGGTGTTTGCGAGCGAGCACGAGATAGGCCATCGACGCATTTTAGGGGCCCCACCGGAGGCCAACGCCCGACCAGGCATAGGCCTTTTTACTTATAGATTTTCGCGGTTCCGCGCATAGCATGAAACGGCCCTTCGAGGAGACCGACATGCACACTGCGACCCACAAGGCCGCGCGCACTGCCGCGGCCAGGAAAGCACAGTCCGGCGATGCCGGGCTTCGCCGCTACTGCGTCCAGCCGGTGCAGGCGCCGCGGCAGTTCGACAGCAGCGTCTCCGCGGGCCGCGCCTCCGCCATCATCGCTTCGAGCAAGAAATGGGTGAACGGCACGCAACTCACCTACTACTGCTTCAAACGCGGCGACGCAGTGCCCGCCGCATGGCAGGGCAGCAACGAGGACACGGGGGTGGTCGACGAGTCCTTCGAGGCCTGGGCCAAGCTTGGCATCGGCATCGCCTTTCGGCGCGTCGAGGCGCCGGAAGACGCGACGGTGCGCATCGGCTTCGATGCGCAGGACGGCTCCTGGTCCTACGTCGGCCGCGATGTGCTCGGCATTCGCGACCCGCTGCAGCGCACGATGAATTTCGGCTGGCCGCTCACCACGCCCTATGGCCAGGACACGGCGCTGCACGAAATCGGCCACACGCTCGGTCTCGAGCATGAACATCAGAACCCCCATGCCGGCATCACCTGGAACCGCCAGGCAGTGATCGACTATTTCCAGGGCCCGCCGAACTTCTGGCAGGAGTCGCAGATCGAGTGGAACATCCTGCGCAAGATCCCGCAGGCCGAGGTCAAGGGCACGACCTGGGATCCGGACTCGGTCATGGAATACCAGTTCGAGCCCGGGCTCATCGATGCGCCGGCGCAGTACCAGGCCGGGCTCGTGCCCAAGGGCGGCTTGTCCTATGACGACAAGGCCTGGGTGGTGGAGACCTACCCCGGCGTCAGGGCCCCGGCGGTGTCGGCACTCAAGGTCGGGCTCTCGCAACTGCTCAAACTCAAGGCCGGCGAAACCCGCAACTTCGAACTCGTACCGACTCGCACGCGCACCTACAGCATCGGCACCTTCGGCACCTCCGACACGGTGCTGGTGCTGTTCGAGGTCACGCCGGCCGGCAACGTGCAGATCGCCGGCAACGACGACAGCGGCACCGACCTCAATGCGCGCGTCAGCATGCGCCTGCAAAAGGGCCGCCACTACCTGGTCGGCGTGCGTCTTTACTACGCCGACGCAGCGCTCGAGACTTCGCTGATGGTTTGGTGATTCATGGGGGTAACGGGCCCTGGCCTACAATCCTCGGTTGACGGGCCTCCCCGCATGGTGAAGTGGCCAACCGGGTCAGGTGGGGAACCAAGCAGCCCTAACTGCGTAGTCAGTGCCGGGGGTAAGGCTCGTCAACCTCACATCCAAGGAAACCGCATCGCCCTCAGGCGGCGGTTTCCGCCCGCGCGAGCTTGGCAAGAAGCGTGTCGGCGAGCGCCACCGTCTTGTGCTCCATGTTCGCGACGTGATAGCAGCCCAGCGCGCGCCCCTCGTAGCTGAGGGCCGCAATCGGGAAGTGGTGACCCAGCGCGGTCGCCGCATCGTGCAGGCATTCCGCGATCGACCGCAGGCCCTGCCGGGCATAACGCTTGTCGGACTTGCCGATGCTCACGCTGTAGTTGAAATATCTCTCTCTGATTTTTTGAATGTCGACCTGCGGGTACATGTTCTTTTTGTCAGGTTCAAGGAGCGTGGCATTGTCCGCGGCCCTGCAAACAAATGCACGTCAATCGGAAGTGTTCAGTTTCGTATTCCGGTACGACATCACGCCGCGCGCCGCCGCCACGCCGCTGGCCATCGAGGCAGTGAGCAGGTAGCCGCCGGTCGGCGCTTCCCAGTCGAGCATCTCGCCCGCGAAGAACACGCCGGGGAGCGCGCTGCCCATCAGGTGGGCATCGAGCGCGTCGAAGCGCACGCCGCCCGCCGTGCTGATCGCTTCATCGATCGGTCTGGTCGCAAGCAGACGAAGCGGCACCGCCTTGATCGTCTCGGCCAGCTTCTCGGGCGAATGCATCTGCTCGCGCGTGAGCACTTCGTGGAGCACACCGGTCTTGATGCCCTCGAGACCGAGCCGGCTCTTCAGATGGCTGGCGAGCGAACGCGCTCCGCGCGGATGCAGCACGGCGGTGCGCACCTGCTCGGCACTGCGATCGGGCAGCAGGTCGAGCAGCAAGGTGGCGCTGCCCTGCGCTGCGATCTCGTCGCGCAGCAACGCGGAGGCCGCGTAAACCAGGCTGCCTTCGACGCCGGTGGCGGTCGCGACGAATTCGCCCTTGCGCGCAAAGCGGCGGCCGCGAGCATCGGTGAAGGCGATCGCGACCGACTTGAACGGCATGCCGGCAAAGCGCTCGGCGAAATGCGCGGTCCAGACGGCATCGAAGCCGCAATTGGCCGGCGCGAGCGGCGCCACCGCCACGCCGCGCTCGCTGATCCACGGCACCCAGGCGCCGTCGGAGCCGAGTCGAGACCAGCTGGCACCACCGAGCGCCAGCACCACGGCTTCGGCCTGCACCTCGACCTCGCCGGCTGGCGTCGCGAAGCGCAGCGCGGTCGACGGCGACGCCGCGTCGGGCCAGCCCAGCCAGCGATGGCGCATGTGGAAACGCACGCCGGCCGCGCGCAGGCGATGCATCCACGCGCGCAGCAAGGGCGCGGCCTTCATGTCGGTGGGAAACACGCGCCCCGAGGTGCCGACGAAGGTTTCGATGCCGAGCCCGTGGACCCATTCGCGCAGCTGTTCGGGGCCGAAGCTGCGCAGCAGCGGCTCGATCTGCGCGCGGCGCTCGCCGAAGCGGCCGGCAAAACTGTCGAAGGGCTCGGAGTGCGTGAGGTTCAGGCCGCCGCGCCCCGCAAGCAGGAACTTGCGTCCGACCGAGGGCATGGCGTCGTAGAGATGCACTTCCACGCCCTGCGCGCTCAGCACTTCGGCCGCCATCAGCCCGGCCGGGCCGCCACCGACGACGGCGACCTTCTTTTCTTCTTGCGTCATTCGAGGGTCACCAGTTCGCCCTGCCCGGTGAGGAAGGCCGCACGCACGGTCTCGCCGGGATAGGCGCCCTGCACCGCTTCGCGGTAGCGCTGCAGCTGCGCGATCAGCGCAGCGTCGCGCTCCGGGCGGGCAGCGGATTTGTAATCGAGCACCCACCAGGTGCCGCTTTCGCGATGCTGCACCAGGCGATCAATGCGCAGCGTTTCCCCGCCGTGGATCAGCGTGATTTCGTTGCCATGCCAGTCGAGCGCCGCGGGGTCCCAGGCCCAGGCGCCCGCGCCCGAACGAATGCGTTGCGCCATCGTGGCCGCAGCACGCGCAGCGGCGGCGTCGAGTCCGAACTCGCGGCCCGCGGCGCGCACATGCGCCGACGGCAGCGGCGCGCCGGGCTGGGACCATTCGAGCAGGCGGTGCATGGCCTGGCCGAACGCCGAGGCGCGCGTGTCGGCGGCCGGCACCATGGGCTCGATGGATGGCGTGCGCTCGGCCATTGCAGTTAGCAGCGCAGGCAGCTTCAGCATGCCGAAAGTGGCGGGCGCGCGCGGAGCAGCGACGGGCACTGCGCCCGACACGTCGGCGATCGGCTCGCAACGTGACTCCAGGCGCGCCCACCAGCTCTGGGCATTCGGCCGCGCTGCGGTCACGGCCGACAGCGCGAGCTCGGTCCGCGCCCGCGTGGTCGCCACGTAGAGCGCGTTGATCTCCTCGCGGTGCCGGGCAGCCTGTTCTTCTGCAAGGTCGTCCACGGTGCATTCCGGCGGATTCTTTTCGCTTGCGACGAACACGAAGCGCTCGGGCGCCGCGGCATGGCCCGGCCATTTCACGAGCACGCCCATGGTCTGCGCGCGCTGGCTGGCCGCGTCGGTGTCGAGCAGCAGCACGAGCTCGGCTTCAAGCCCCTTGGCGCCATGGACCGTGAGAAGCTGCACCGCATCGGCCGCAGCGATCGACGGTGCACGCAAACCGCCGGCGCGCAGCGCGCGCACCAGCGCATAGGGCGTCGCGAAGCGCGCGCCGTCGAGTTCGAGCGATGCAGCCACCAGGCCGCGCAGATTGCTCAGCACCCCGGCGCGCAATGCGGCTGGTGCAGCAGCCGCGAACCTGGCCAGCACGTCGGCATCGTGGTAGATCGCGCTCAGCGCATCGTGCGGCGGCAATGCGGCCAGCCACTGCTGCCATTGCCGCAGGCGCGGACCGATGCCGGCCAGCGGCTCGGGCAGGTCGGGCGCCTGAAGCAGCTCGAACCAGCTCGCGGGCCGGGCGCGCTGGCGCAGCGCCAGCTGCACCAAGGCGTCGTCGTCGATGCTCCACAGCGGCGATTTCAGCGCGCGTGCGAGCGAGAGGTCGTGGTCCGGAGAGACCAGCGCATCGAGCAGCGCCACCATGTCCTGCACCTCGGGCGCGTCGTTGAGCTCGTTCTTCTCGGGCTGCTGCACCGCGATGTGCAGCTTGCGCAGTTCGTCCTGCAGCACGGCCAGCCGGCTGCGGCGGCGCGCCAGCACCATGATGCTGCTGGGTGCGAGCCCGCCCGCGATGCGCTCGGCGATCCAGCGGGCCGCCTGCTGGCATTCCTTCTGCAGCAGCCGCTCTTCCGGCAGCACGCGCGGGGTGTCGAGGCTATCGCGCCACTGCAGCGCGCCATGCTCGTCGAGGCCGTTGCCCTCATCGGCGGAAGCCACCGCGTCCCGCGCGATCGGCGGCAGCTTGCGCACCACGCCGGACACGCGCGATTCGGTCGTGTGGTCGCGGAAGCCGCCGAACTCGCCGGCCTGCTGCGCGTCCGTCATCACCGCGTTGACCAGGCCGACCACAGCCTGCGCATTGCGGTGCGTGTGGTCGCAGTTGAGCAGGTCGCCGCCGAGGCCCTGCTGGACGAACTGCTTGGCCGCGATGAACACCTGCGGCTCGGCGCGGCGAAAACGGTAGATGCTCTGCTTCGGATCGCCGACGATGAACACGCCGGGACGCCGCCCGCCGGCCCCCGCATAGCTGCCGAGCCAGCCATGGAGCGCCTGCCACTGCAGCGGATTGGTGTCCTGGAATTCGTCGACGAGCAGATGACGCACGCGCGCATCGAGGCGCTCCTGCACCCAGCCCCAGAGTTCCGAGTTGCCGAGCAGCAGATGAGCGGCCTGCTCGACGTCGTTCATGTCGACCCAGCCGTGCGCGGCCTTGACCTCGGCAAAGCAGCGAATCAGAAGCCGCGTCAGCCGTGCCATGCGCTGCTGGTACAGCCAGGCGGCGTGCTGGGCCCGTGCGGCGCAGTACTGCAGCGCGCGCTCCTGCGCCGCACGCACCTCCGCCAGGCCCGCGAGCTTCTCGCTGAACTTGCGCGGTTCGCCCTTGTGGGTGAGCAGCGCGTCGAGCACGCCTGCGGCGCGGCCCTCGGTCAGCGCCTGTTCGAGCTCGACGCCCTTCTGCGAAAAGGTCGGCGCGCTCGCGCGGCCCAGCGCGCGGGCAGCCGCCATCAGTGTGCTGCGAGAGGCCGGGTCGTGAAGCAGAACCTCGTCGGGCGAATCGGTGCTCTCGAACGCCGGATACATCACGCCCATCGGCACCACGGCCTCGTCGACCGCGTGATGCGCGTCGGCCAATGCGAATTCGACGCGCCGCGTGAGCGCATCGTCGAGCGCCTTGGCGGTCTGCGAACGGCCGTGCGTCGCAACCAGCGCGCGGTAGTCGGCGGAGGCCTCGGCGTTCGCCGCCACGGCCGAGAAGAAGGGGCGCCAAACGCGCGCGCGCGCCTCGGCATCGTCTTCGAGCAGCTGGTAGTTGGCCGGCAGCCGGAGTCGTTCGAGCACCGCCACCGGAGCGCTGCGCAACAGGCCGGCGAACCAGGCATGGAAGGTGCGGAACTGCACCGGCCGGCCGCTCGACAGCAGCTCGCGGTAGAGCCCCTGGAGCCGCGGTGCGCCGGCTTCGGCAGCCGCGCGGTCCATGCCGCGCATCACGAGCTCGGGCACGAGTTGTTCCAGCGGACATTCGGCAAAGGCCTCCAACCATTGGTCCAGCCGCTCGCGCATCTCGCCGGCCGCCTTCTTCGTGAAGGTGATCGCGAGGATCTCGTGCGGCGCGCAGGCGCCCTCTCCTTCCTCTAGCAGGGCGCGCAGGATGCGCGATACCAGCATCCAGGTCTTGCCCGCGCCGGCGCACGCCTCTACCGCAACCGAGCGGCGCGGGTCGCAGGCGATCGCGTAGAAACGTTCGCGCGCAACGGGGGCGCCGTTGTGTTCGTAGGCGGCAATGCTCATCCCGCCAGCTCCCAGAAATCCTTGCGGCACAGGCCGCGCGCCGTGCAGTGTTCGCAGACCGTGCCTTCGCCGAGCGCGGGCAATGCGGCGCCGCGGCCGATGCGTGCGAGGTCGTCCATCACGCCGGTCACCAGCGCGTCGCGCGCGGCGATCACGTCGGTCTGCTCGACGGTGCGCGTGCCGGAGGCTTTCTCGCCGACGTTGACGTAGGCGGCACGCAGGCTGTCGTCGGGGAAGAGCGCGGCGTAGAAGGCGAGCTGGGTGTCTTCGATCGGGTCCTTGACGCGATCCCTTGTCTTGTCGACGGACTCGGTCTTGTAGTCGATCACGAAGGCCCGTCCATCGGGCGTGGCATCGACGCGGTCGAGGCGCCCGACCAGTTTCACGCTGCCCAGCGCAACCTCCTTCCACGGCTCGGCCTCGACGAACACGGCGCCTTCGCCGGCCTCGTGCCCGGCCAGCCAGGCCAGGTAGCCGTCGCGCACCGCAGGCCAGGCCGCGGCGAAAGGAAGGAACTCGGCCTCCGAGAGGCCGAATTCGCGCGTCGCCTCCTGCTCCGCGAGGGCCATCAGCGCGAGCCTGGCGGGCAGCTCGGCGGTCGGCGCTTCTTTCAAGGCCTCATGGAAATGGCCCAGCACCGCGTGCAACCAGTTGCCGAAATCGCGCTTGTCGACTTCCGCATCGAGCTCGTCGCTGCTGCGCAAGCCGAGCTGGCGCAGCGCAAAGAAACGGTAGGGGCAGCGGCGCAGATCCTCGTAAGCCGTCGACGACAGCGTGGCGGGCACGAGCGCATCGCCGTGCGGCTGCGGCCGCGGTGTCGGTCGCGCGGCCACTTGCACCGGCGTGCGCGGGTCATCGGCGTCGGCCGCCGACTGGTCGAGATGCAGCATCTGCACGAGCGCGCTGGGGCGCACGGGTTCGCCGCTGGCATCGAACTGCCGCCACAGCAGATCGCAGTACGGCGCACGCAATGCAATGGCCCACGCGGCGCGCTGGGCGGCCTCCAGCGCTTCGCGCGACGACAGCGCGAGCGCGAGGCGCTGCGCCGGATTCCAGTCGCCGGGCGGCTCGGGCGACGCGGGCAGGCGCTGGTCGTCGCAACCCGGCACCACGACGGCACCGAAGGTGCGGCCCAGCAACTGGTGCAACGGCAGGACCACAACCTGCGGCGAATCCGCGTCGGACGGCAGGCGCACGCTGGCGGCTTCGAGCACGTCGCGCACCCAGGCGGTGAACTCTGCCAGGGTGCAGCGCGCACCGCGAATCTCCCCTTCGTCGGCATCCAGATAGAGCGCCGCGATGACTTCGATGCCGACCACGTCGCCATGCAGCGCGGCCCACTGGCCGCCGGCTTCGAGCAGCGCGCGCGTGGAGGCGAGCCATTCGGCAAGCGGTCGGGTGCGGGCCAGCGCCGAGCGTTGGGCTTCGACGTCGTTGGTGAAAGGCAGCAGGCCCAGGTCCTGCGGCTTCTCGCTCGCCGCAACGAAGGCGCACCAGCTGTGCCAGTCGCGCATGCCGCGATCGCGCAGACGTGCCTCCAGCGCCCGGACCGAACGGCCGTCGAGGACGCTGGCGCTCTTGAGCCAATCGAGCACCTGGTCGCTGGAGGCATCGTGGGCGCAGGCGCGCAGAGCGCTCATCAGGGTGGCAGCCGCGCGCGTGGTCGAGAGCTTCCAGCCGGTTTCATCGCGCGGCGCTACCCCCTGCGCGGCCAGCTGGGCGCTGATGCGGCGCGTGAGCGCACGGTCGGTGGCTACCAGCGCCACGGGCGCACGCCCCTCGGCCAGGTGGCGCAGCACGCAGGCCGCGGCACGCTGGGCCTCGTCTTCGGGGTCGGCCGCGCGATGCAGGGCCGCAGTGCACGCGGGCGCGTCCAGCGTCGCCAGCGGAAAGTGCAGTACGCGCTCGCCGAACAGCGCCGCGAGCTTGTTCGTGAGCGGATCGCTTTGCAGGCCGTCGAGCACGATCAACTGGTCGACCTGGGCCAGCGCGCCGCCGCCCAGCAGCACGTCGGTCGCATAACCGGAGCTGGCAGCCCAGGCGAGCGCGATGCCGTTCAACGCGCTCTCGATGTCGAACCACTCCGAGCCCCTGCCGGCATCGATGGCGCCTCGCACGCGCTGGGCCCAGGCCGCGCGTTCGTCCGGATGTTCGGCCGCGGCCAGCGGCGCGAGCTGCAGCGCGATCTCGACCAGCCGGCCCGCCAGCGCGATGCGCGATGCCGCAAAGCCCGCGCGGGACAGCAGCGACTGCGCCGTGAGCAGGTCGCGCGCCATGTCGAAGGCGATGTCGTCCACGGCGGGCACGAAGCCGCCGGCGCTGCGCGCCCAGTTGCGCGTGGTCTCGAAGCGCGGTGCGAAGCCCGGCGTGCCGCACGCGGCCCACATGGCGCGCGCCACCTGCATCAATTGCGCGTAGGGCACCAGCACCACGGTGCGCGCGGCATGCAATCCGCGCTCGGCCAGCATGCGCGCGATCCGGCCGACGAGGCCATCGGCCGGGTCGCACCAAAGCGCGTGCGCGGGATGGCGCTCAGAGGACTGCATCGGATGTTGGTGTAGGGCTTTGGCTATCGAGGCCATAGCGTCCGCGCCGACCACGCCGGCACTTGGTTTCTGTCACAATGACCCGCACTTTAGCTGCACCGAAACTTTCAGCGCAGAAGGACACACCCATGGCCAGCGAACTCATCAAACACATCTCCGACTCTTCTTTCGAAGCCGACGTGCTCAAGTCCGGCAAGCCCGTGCTGGTGGACTACTGGGCCGAATGGTGCGGCCCCTGCAAGATGATCGCGCCCATCCTCGACGAGGTCTCCAACACCTACGAAGGCAAGCTGCAGGTCGCCAAGATGAACGTGGACGAGAACCGCGACATCCCCGCCAAGTTCGGCATCCGCGGCATCCCCACGCTGATGCTGTTCAAGGACGGCCAGCTGGCCGCGACCAAGGTCGGCGCGATGAGCAAGGCTCAGCTCACCGCCTTCATCGACCAGCAGCTCGCCTGAGCGTTGATTCCCGGCTGCCTGCGCGCAATGCGCCGGCAGCCTCGTTTTTCCTGTCATAATCCTCGCAGATCACCGGCCCTTCCAGGCACCCGGTTCGAGTTCCCCGGTTTGTGAGGCATCTCTCGCCTCTCCTCAAACCTCCCCCCTGGTTCTTTCCGACAAGATTTCCCCGCACGGGGTCATTCCATGCACTTAAACGAACTCAAGGCACTCCACGTGTCCGAAGTCCTCAAGCAGGCCGAAGCGCTTGAGATCGAAAACGTCGGCCGCATGCGCAAGCAGGAGCTGATGTTCGCGATCATCAAGAAGCGCGCGAAGGCCGGCGAACAGGTTTTCGCCGACGGCGTGCTCGAGATCCTGCCCGACGGCTTCGGCTTTCTGCGCAGCCCCGACACCAGCTTCACGGCCAGCACCGACGACATCTACATCTCGCCGAGCCAGGTGCGCCGCTTCAACCTGCACACCGGCGACATGATCGAAGGCGAGGTGCGCACGCCCAAGGACGGCGAACGCTACTTCGCGCTGACCAAGCTCGACAAGGTCAACGACGGCCTGCCCGAGCAGAACAAGCACAAGGTGATGTTCGAGAACCTCACGCCGCTGTTCCCCAAGGAACTGATGCGGCTCGAGCGCGACGGCTTCAAGGGCGAAGAGAACATCACCGGCCGCATCATCGACATCATTGCGCCGATCGGCAAAGGCCAGCGCGCGCTGCTGGTGGCGCCGCCCAAGAGCGGCAAGACGGTCATGATGCAGCACATCGCGCATGCGATCAGCGCCAACTATCCCGAGGTCCACATGATGGTGCTGCTCGTCGACGAGCGGCCCGAGGAAGTGACCGAGATGCAGCGCACCGTGAAGGGCGAGGTCATCGCCTCGACCTTCGACGAGCCCGCTGCGCGCCACGTGCACGTGGCCGAGATGGTGATCGAGCGCGCCAAGCGCCTGGTCGAACTCAAGAAGGACGTGGTGATCCTGCTCGACTCGATCACCCGCCTCGCCCGCGCCTACAACAACGTCGTGCCCTCGTCGGGCAAGGTGCTGACCGGCGGCGTGGACTCCAACGCGCTGCAGCGTCCCAAGCGTTTCCTCGGCGCCGCGCGCAACGTGGAGGAAGGCGGCTCGCTCACCATCATCGGCACCGCGCTGATCGATACCGGCAGCCGCATGGACGAAGTGATCTTCGAAGAGTTCAAGGGCACCGGCAACTCCGAAATCCACCTGGACCGCCGCCTCTACGAGAAGCGCGTGTTTCCCTCGATCCAGCTCAACCGCAGCGGCACCCGCCGCGAAGAACTGCTGCTGCCGCCCGAAATCCTGCAGAAGACCCGCATCCTGCGCCAGCTCATGTACAACATGGACGAAATCGAGGCGATGGAGCTCATGCTGAAGAACATGAAGGCGACGAAAACGAATGTCGAGTTCTTCGACATGATGCGTCGCGGCGGCTGATCCCCTTCAGCCCACCGCCAGGGCCCGTCCTTCGGCGGCGCTCTGGCGGCCCAGGTCGAGCAGTTCCATGAGCTCGACCGCCTGCTCGGGCGGCACCGGGTTCGGGCCCTGACCCAGAATCGCGTCGCGCACCGCGGCGTAGTAGGCGACATAGTTTCCAGGCAGCGCCGGTACCTTGCGCGTCATGGCATGGCCGTCATCGGCCGGCACGGTGAGCTCGCCGACGAGCGCATCTGCGCCCCACCCTTCGCCGCCCGGACGTCCGCCGATTCGCAATGCATCCTCCTGCGGATCTACCCCCCGTTTGACATAGCTGGCGCGCGTACCGTGCACGATGTAGCGCGGCGCCGCATGGGCCGCCAGCGTGGTCGCGTGCAGCACGACGCGCAAGGGCGCGGGCGCGCCACTCTCGTAGCGCAGCACCGCATGGAAATAGTCCTCGACCAGCGCCCCGTCGCGCAGCGCCGCGGTGTCGAGTTGCAGCGTGTCGGGCCGGCCGAAGAGCCGAACCGCTTGATCGACCAGGTGAGAACCGAGATCCACCCACAGGCCCGCCCCCGGCACCGGCTGTTCGCGCCAGCGCTCGCGCACCTGAGGCCGGAAGCGGTCGAAGTGCGACTCGAAGTAGACCGGCCGGCCCAGCTCGCCGCTCGCAAGCAGCCCCTGCAGCGTCAGGAAGTCCGAATCGAAGCGGCGGTTCTGGTAGACGGACAGCAAGCGGCCCTTGCGCTGCGCCAGTTCTGCCAGCTCGCGGGCCTGGGCCGCATCGAGCGTGAAGGGCTTGTCGACCACCACATGCTTGCCCGCGGCAAGCGCCGCCCTGGCCAGCGGGTGGTGCTGCGCATTGGGCGCGGCGATCACCACCAGGTCGATGTCGGCGCGGCCCAGCAAGGCCGCCACGTCGGGCACCACGTCGACGCCGGGCCAATCGGCATGGACCTTGTGCGGCTGGGAACTGGCCACCGCGCCCAGCTGGAGGCCCGGAACGGCCGACAGAACCGGTGCATGAAAGGTCTGGCCGGCGAAGCCAAAGCCGACGAGGCCGGCGCGCAAGGGGCGGGAGTTCATGGGAAAAGGGGGTCTGGCACTATGAACGCCCAGTATGCGATAATTGCGGGCTTAGCGAAAAGTGCAGCCCGGCGCCGTGCCGGGGGAGTTTCCGAACTCTTAGCGGAACTTCACGTGGCTCTCGCATCGACCAAAGGAAAGATCATGAAAGAAGGCATTCACCCGAACTACCGCGAAATTCTGTTCGTCGACCTGTCGAACGGCTTCGAGTTCGTGACCCGTTCGTGCGCGAACACCAAGGAAATGGGCAAGACCAAGGACGGTCGCGAATTGCCTCTCTTCAAGCTCGACACCTCGAGCGAATCGCACCCCTTCTACACCGGCACACAGAAGTCGGTCGACAACATGGGCGGCCGCGTCGAGAAGTTCCGCAACCGCTTCGGCAAGACCACCGGCGCCGCCTCCAAGTAAGGCAGGCACTTCCAGGTCGAGGGCAGCCCGGTTTACCGCGCTGCCCTTTTTCTTTCCTTCCAACCACTTCACCCTCCGTTGAACCAGCCGACGCCAGCGATCGTTGCACAGAGCGCCGTACGCCGCCTGCCGCGCCTTGCGCTGCTGCTGCTGTGCGCGGCCTACCTGATGCCCGGCCTGCTGGGTCGCGGACCCTGGAAGAGCGCCGACATCGCCGCCTTCGGCTACATGGCCGAACTGGCGCGCAGCGCCGAGGGCCTGGCGCGCTGGTTCGACCCGATGCTGCTCGGGCTGCGGCCCGAGACGCCCGCCCTGATCCCCTACTGGATCGGCGCCTGGGCGATCAAGATCGCACCGTCATGGGTGCATCCCGACCTTGCAGTGCGCATCGCCTTCGCCCTCCTGCTCTGGGGCACTTTCACGGCGACCTGGTATGCGGTCTACTACCTCGCCCGCACGACGCAGGCGCAGCCGGTGGCCTTTGCCTTCGGCGGCGAGGCGCGCCCCACCGACTACGCGCGCGCCATCGCGGACGGTGCGCTGCTGGCGCTGATCGCCTGCCTCGGGCTCGCCCAGCTGGGGCATGAAACCACGCCTGCGCTGGCCCAGCTTTTCTTCACCTCGCACCTGTTCTATGGCGTCGCAGCGCTGCCCTACCGCCGTGTCGGCCCCCTGATCGCGCTGGTGATCGGCAGCGTCGGCATGACCCTGGGCGGCGGGCCGACCGTCGGGCTGGCGCTGGGCATCGGCTGCGTGGTCTTGCTCGCCGCCGAACGCCGGCGTGGCCCGGAGACCACGCCGGACGACGAGCCCACGTATTCCACCGGCGCGATCGCGTCGATCTTTGGCGCCACGGTGTTGGCCGGGCTGCTGGCCGCCTGGCTGGGCCTTCTGCAATGGAAGATCGAACTGCCAGGGAGTCAGCCCGGAACCAGCGTCTTCGGCGAGCTGCGCAGCCAGGCCAAGCTGCTGCTGTGGTTCACCTGGCCGGCCTGGCCGCTCGCGCTGTGGACGCTGTGGCGCTGGCGCCGGCAGCTTACGGCTCGCCATGTCGCGCTGCCCTTGTGGTTTGCGCTGGTGCCGCTGGCCGCGACCTGGACCACCAGTTTTTCCGAGCGCTCGCTGCTGCTGGCCTTGCCCGCCTTCGCGACGCTGGCGGCCTTTGCACTGCCGACCTTCAGGCGCAGCGTCGCGGCGCTGATCGACTGGTTCACGCTGCTTTTCTTCAGCGGCTCGGCGATCATCATCTGGGTGATCTGGGTCGCGATGCAGACCGGCGTGCCCTCCAAGACGGCAGCCAACGTGGCGAAACTGGCGCCCGGCTTCGTGCCCGAGTTCTCGGCGGTCGCCTTCGTGTTCGCACTGGCCGCGACGCTGGCCTGGGCCTGGCTCGTCCGCTGGCGTACCGGCCGGCATCGGGCGGCACTCTGGAAGACGCTGGTACTGCCGGGCGGCGGCGCGGCGCTGTGCTGGATGCTGCTGATGACGCTGTGGCTGCCGGTGCTCGACTACGCGCGCAGCTATGTGCCCCAGGTGCGCGCCATTTCGGAACGGGTCGGCCAGCCGGTATGCATCTCTGAGATCGCGCTGAGCCGGCCCCACATCGCGGCGCTGCGCCATCACGGCCAGTTCAACCTGCAGCCGCTGACCGGGTCCCAGACCTGCCCCTGGCTGCTGGCGAGCCCGGAGGCGATCGGGCGCCTGCACAAGATCGTGAACCTCGAAGGCTGGCGCTTCATCGGCACGCTGCGCCGCCCGACCAGCGCGAGCGACGACCTGCTGCTCTACCAAAGAATCAATCCTTGACGAGCGAACGGCGGGTGATCGCACGGCACGCCGCAACCGTGCTGGTCGGCCAGCTGGCGGTGATGGCTTTCGGCGTCACCGACACCATCGTCGCCGGCCGCTATGCCGAAGGCGCGCTCGCGGCGCTCTCGGTGGGCTCGGCGATCTTCATCAGCGTCTTCGTCTCGCTGATCGGCATGCTGCAGGCCCTGCTTCCGGTGTGGGCCGAGCTGCACGGCGCGCAGCGCACGGCCGAGGTCGGCCGCTCGGTGCGGCAGTCGCTCTACCTGTGCGGCCTCGCCATCGTGCTCGGCATGGCGGTGCTGCTGTACCCGACGCCGCTGCTGCGCTGGGCCGAGGTGCCGCTGGCCATGCGCGCCGACGTCGAAGCCTACCTGTGCGTACTCGCCTTCGCCCTGCCCCCGGCACTGCTGTTTCGCCTGTTCAGCACGCTGAACCAGAGCCTGGGCAAGCCCCAGCTCGTGACTTGGCTGCAGCTGGGCTCGCTGTGTCTGAAGCTGCCGCTGTCGATCTGGTTCACCTTCGGCGGCGCCGGCTGGCCTGCGATGGGCCTGGTGGGCTGCGGCTGGGCCACGCTGGTGGTGAACTGGGCGATGCTCGCCTGCGCGATCTGGCTGCTGCGCAGCCAGCCCCTTTACCGCGAGTACCGCTTCTGGCGGCGCATCGAGGCGCCCGACTGGCGCCAGATCGGCCAGTTCGCCCGGCTCGGCATCCCGGCTGGACTGGCGGTGCTGGTCGAGGTGACCTCCTTCACGCTGATGGCGCTGTTCATCGCGCGCCTGGGCACGGCCGCATCGGCGGCCCACCAGATTGCGTCGAATCTCACGGCCGTCGCCTACATGGTGCCCCTGTCGCTCGCCATCGCCACCAGCGCACGCGTGAGCTTTTGGCTCGGCGCCGGCGACGCCGCGCTGGCGCGCCGCGCATGCGTCAAAGGCTTCGAGCTGACAGTTGTCTGCGCGCTGCTGTTCGCAATGGCCATGGCAACGCTGCGATGGCAATTGTCCGAGGTCTATTCCGGCAATCCCGCCGTGGTGGCGCTCGGCGCCACGCTGTTGCTGGCCACGGCGGCCTACCATTTCGTGGATGCGCTGCAGACGCTGTGCGTCTTCGTGCTGCGCTGCTACCGGGTCACGGTGATGCCGCTGGTCCTCTACTGCGCGCTGCTCTGGGGCGTGGGGCTCGGCGGCAGTTATCTGCTGGCCTATCGCGGCATCGGGCCCTGGCCCGCCATGCAGTCGCCGCTGGCGTTCTGGCTCATGAGCGCGCTGGCCCTGGCGCTCACCGCGGCGCTGTTTCTCGCGCTGCTCGGGTCGACGCTCAGGCGACGGCGCTGAGCGCGGCCGTCTGCCGCAGGCGCGTGACCGGGAACACGAGCGCGAAGCGCGAGCCCTTGCCCACCGCGCTCTCGATGCGCAGCTCGGCACCATGGCGCTGCGCGACGTGCTTCACGATCGCCAGGCCGAGCCCGGTGCCGCCGGTTTCGCGCGAGCGGCTGCGATCGATGCGGTAGAAGCGCTCGGTCAGCCGCGGAATGTGCTCGGCCGCGATCCCCGGCCCGCTGTCGCGCACCGCGTATTCGCCCCGGCCGTCGGGCAGGAGGCGCCAGCTCACCGCCACCTCGCCGCCGCCGGGCGTGTAGCGGATGGCATTGCTCAGCAGGTTCGACATCGCGCTCTGCAGCTCGGTCGGGGCGCCGGCGATCTCGGAATCGACCTCCACCGAGAAGGACAGGCAATGGCCCTGCGATGCCAGCCGGCTCGACAGGCCCCGGCCCTCGTCCTCGCACTGCGCCATCAGCGCCCGCACGCGGGTCCAGCGGGTGGCCGGCGGCGCCGCGCTGCCTTCGAGGCGCGACAGGGTCAGCAGGTCGTTGACCAGTGTCTCCATGCGGTGCGACTGCTGGCCCATGAGCGCCAGATAGCGGGCGCGCTCCTCGGCATCGAGCGGCAGGTTCTGCAAGGTCTCGACGAACCCGGCGAGCACGGTGAGCGGCGTGCGGATCTCGTGCGAGACGTTGGCGACGAAATCGCGCCGCATGGCCTCAGCCTGCTCCAGCGAGGTGATGTCGCGCGTGAGCAGCATGCGGCGATTGCCGGCATAGGGATGGACCTGCACCGACAGTCGGATCGGATGGCCGCGATGCATTCCGACTTGCGACGGCGCGTCGATCACCACGTCGCGGCTGTAGTTCCAGGAGGCGAGATAGGCCACGAACGCCGGATCGCGCACCAGGTTCGCGAGGTGCTGCAGCAGGTCGCGATCGGCGTCGATGCCGAACTGCCCGGCGGCCGTCTGGTTGCACCATTCGATGCGCCCCTGTTCGTCGAGCAGCACCACGCCGTTGGGAGAAGCCTGGATCGCGGCCAGAAACTCCTGCAGACGGTCTTCGGCCTGCCGGGCCTGCTGCTCCCGCGTGCGCAGCAGCTTGCGGATGCGTTCGGCCAGCTCGCCCCAGACGCCGGGGCCGCGCGACGGCAGGCCCGTCGCGTCGTTGCGCAACACATGCAACAGCTGCTGCGCGCGCCAGGCGTCGAGCACCAGCCACAGCACCGCCCCGAGCCATGCGCCCAACCACAAAAAGCGCCAGCCGAAAGGCACCGCGGCAGCAGTGCCCCCGATCAAGGAGGCCATCAGAAAAGTTGCGATACGAAACGGCATTCCGGCCCATTATCCCGCCGGGCCCTGGCCCAGCGCGCCCTCAAACCGTCGCTTGGGCCGTCAGGCGATAGCCCGCGCCGCGCACGGTCTCGACCATCGGCGCCGCCGGGCCGAGCGATTCGCGCAGACGCTTCACGTGCACGTCGACCGTCCGCTCTTCGATGTAGACATGATCGCCCCACACCTTGTCCAGCAGCTGCGCGCGGCTGTGCACGCGCTCGGCATGCTGCATCAGGTAGCCGAGCAGCTTGAACTCGGTCGGGCCCACCTTCAGCAGCGTGCCCTGCCATGTCACGCGGTGCGTCGCGGTGTCGAGCACGAGTTCGCCGATTTCGACGCGCTCGGTGACGGCCTCGGGCGCACGGCGGCGCAGCACGGCACGAATGCGGGCCAGCATCTCCTGCGTCGAGAAGGGCTTGGTGATGTAGTCGTCGGCGCCCGCGTCCAGCCCGGCCACCTTGTCGGGCTCGTCGCCGCGCGCGGTCAGCATGAGGATCGGCATCGACTTGGTGCGCGGATCCTTGCGCCACTGGCGCGCCAGCTGCAGGCCGCTCTGGCCCGGCAGCATCCAGTCGAGCAGCACCAGGTCGGGCAGGAAGGCATCGAGCTCGCGCTGCGCTGCCGCGCCATCCTCGGCCCAAATCGGCTCGAAGCCGTTGTGGCGCAGGTTGACGGCGATCAGCTCGGCGATCGAGGACTCGTCTTCGACGATCAGGACGCGGGGTTTCTTCATTGATTGAAGTGCAGGCCTATTGAAGAGCCGATTCGATTTCCTGCATCGAAGTGTGCCGCACGTCGGCGCCCTTGACGATGTAGATGATGAACTCGGCGATGTTCTTCGCGTGATCGCCGATGCGCTCGATCGCCTTGGCCAGGAACAGCAGGTCGAGGCTCGCCGAGATGGTGCGCGGGTCTTCCATCATGTAGGTGACCAGCTTGCGCACGAAGCCGTCGAATTCCTTGTCGATCAGGTCGTCGTCCTTCAGGATCGACAGCGCCGCGGCCGTGTCCAGGCGCGCGAAGGCGTCGAGCGCCTTGCGCAGCAGGCCCGAGGCCAGATCGGCTGCGATGCGCAGCTCGGTGGAAGGCAGGGCGCGCGCCGAACCGCTTTCGATGATCGACTTGACCATGCGCGCGATCTTGTTGGCCTCGTCGCCCACGCGCTCCAGGTTGGCGGTGGTCTTCGAGATCGCGATCAAGAGGCGCAGATCGCGCGCCGTCGGCTGGCGCCGCGCGATGATCGAGGACAGCTCGCGGTCGATCTCGATTTCCATCGCGTTGACGCGGTGCTCGGTTTCCATCACGCGGTCGGCCGCCTCGGAATCGAACTGCGACAGCGAATAGACGGCCTGATGGATCTGGGACTCGACCATGCCGCCGAGCTCCATCACGCGCGAGGAGACGGCGTTGAGTTCGCTGTCGAACTGGCTGGAGAGATGTTTTTCCGTCATGGTGCTTCCTTTAACCGTAACGTTTAACCGAAACGGCCGGTGATGTAGTCCTCGGTTTCCTTGCGCTTCGGCTTGAAGAACAGCTCTTCCGTCGCGCCGAATTCGATCAGGTCGCCGAGGTACATGTAGGCGGTGTAGTCGCTGCAGCGCGCCGCCTGTTGCATGTTGTGGGTCACGATAACGACGGTGTACTCGCTTTTCAGCTCGGCGATCAACTCCTCGATTTTCGCCGTGGAGATCGGATCGAGCGCCGAGCACGGCTCGTCGAGCAGCAGCACCTCGGGCTTGATCGCGATGCCGCGCGCAATGCACAGGCGCTGCTGCTGGCCGCCGGAGAGGCCCGAGCCGCTTTGCTGCAGCTTGTCGCGCACCTCGGTCCAGAGCGCAGCCTTCTTGAGCGCCCATTCGACGCGGTCGTCCATCTCGGAGGCGCTCAGGTTCTCGAACAGCTTCACGCCGAAGGCGATGTTGTCGTAGATCGACATCGGAAACGGCGTCGGCTTCTGGAACACCATGCCGACCTTGGCGCGGATCAGCGCCACGTCCTGCTTGGAGGTCAGCAGGTTTTCCCCGTCCAGCGCGATGACACCCTCGGCGCGCTGCTCCGGATAGAGCTCGAACATGCGGTTGAAGGTGCGCAGCAAGGTCGACTTGCCGCAGCCCGACGGCCCGATGAAGGCCGTCACCTTGTTCTCGGGAATCTCGAGGTTGATGCTCTTGAGCGCATGGAACTTGCCGTAATAGAAGTTCAGATCCTTGACCGAGATCTTGGCGCGCGACGGCTGTGCAGCGATGGTGGTTGGCATGATGTTCAGAGTTTGTTGCGCGTCAGGATCCGCGCGAGGATATTGAGGCCGAGCACTGCAACGGTGATCAGGAACACGCCGGCCCAGGCGAGTTGCTGCCAGTTCTCGTACGGGCTCATCGCGAACTTGAAGATGGTCACCGGCAGGCTGGCCATCGGCTGCGTCACGTCCGAGGTCCAGAACTGGTTGCTGAGCGCGGTGAACAGGAGCGGCGCGGTTTCGCCCGCGATGCGCGCCACCGCCAGCAGGACGCCCGTGACCACCCCGGCGCGCGCGGCGCGCAGCGTGATGCTCAGGATGACCTTCCATTTCGGCGTGCCCAGCGCATAGGCCGCTTCGCGCAGGCCGGCCGGGATCAGCTGCAGCATGTTCTCGGTGGTGCGGATCACGACCGGGATCACGATCAGCGCCAGCGACAGCGCGCCGGCCAGGCCCGAGAAGGACTTGAAGCGCGCCACCACCACCGCATAGACGAACAGGCCGATCACGATCGACGGCGCCGACAGCAAGATGTCGTTGACGAAGCGGACGACGTTCGAGAGCCAGCTCTTGGGGTTGTACTCGGCCAGGTGGATGCCGGCCATGATGCCGATCGGCGTGCCCACGAAGGTGGCGAGGGCCACCATCACGAGCGAGCCGAAGATCGCGTTGGCAATGCCGCCCGATTCATTCGGCGGCGGCGTCATTTCGGTGAAGGTGGCCAGCGCCAGGCCGCCCACACCCAGGCGCAGCGTTTCCCAGAGGATCCAGATCAGCCAGAACACGCCGAAGGCCATCGCGGCGAGTGACAGCGTGAGCGCGATGAAGTTGACGCGCTTGCGGCTGGCGAACTTCGCCGCCCGCGTTTCGTCGAGCGCCTTGGCGCTCAGCAGGCGTTCGGCGGTGCTCATGACTTGGTTCCTTCGCTCTTCTTCATCTGCTGCAGCAGGATCTTGGACAGCGACAGCACCACGAAGGTGATGAAGAACAGCACCAGGCCCAGGTACATCAGAGAAGCCTGGTGCAGGCCCTCGCCGGCTTCGGCGAATTCGTTGGCCAGCACCGAAGTGATGCTGTTGGCGGCTTCGAAGACCGAGAGCGAGTTGAGCTGGTTCGTATTGCCGATCACGAAGGTAACGGCCATCGTTTCGCCCAGCGCCCGGCCGAGGCCGAGCATGATGCCGCCGATGACGCCGGCCTTGGTGTAGGGCAGCACCACCTTGGAGACCACCTCCCAGGTCGTGGAGCCGAGGCCATAGGCCGACTCCTTGAGCAGCGGCGGCGTCACTTCGAACACGTCGCGCATCACCGAGGCGATGAACGGGATGATCATGATCGCGAGGATGATGCCGGCCGACAGGATGCCGATGCCCACAGGCGGGCCGGACACCAGCGCGCCGAGGTAAGGAACCCCGTCGAACAGTTTCTGCAGCGGCTGCTGCACGAAGGTCGACAGGATCGGCCCGAACACCAGCAAGCCCCACATGCCGTAGACGATCGAGGGCACGGCTGCCAGCAGCTCGATGGCTGTGCCGAGCGGCCGCTTCAGCCAGGCCGGCGACATCTCGGTCAGGAAGAGCGCGATGCCGAAGCTCACCGGCACCGCGATCACGAGTGCGATCAGCGAGGTGGCCAGCGTGCCGTAGATCATCACCAGCCCGCCGTACTCGTTCTGCACCGGGTCCCACACGCTGCTGGTGAGGAAACCCAAGCCGAACTTCGAGATGGCGGGCCAGGCGCCGGCCAGCAGCGACAGCAGGATGCCGATCAGCATCGCCAGGGTCAGCAGCGCGGCGCCCTTGGCGGCCCAGCCGAACAGGCGGTCGGTGGCGGCGCCAGTGCGCGGCCTCTTGGCCGGCGGCGGGCTCGAGGTCGCACGGTCACGCTCGGCCGGAAGCTCGAGCGAGGTGGAAGCAGCGGGAAAAGTGGATGACACAGGTCGCTCCGAAAGCGGCGCGTGCTCGAGCGGAGTGCTCATACGCGCCGGTCCGCTTTACTTGAAGGCGACGGGCTTGCCCGACGCGTCCTTGATCTCGCCCCAGGCGGTCGCGATCACGCCCTTCACCTTGTCAGGCATCGGCACGTAGTCGAGGTCGCCGGCGGTCTTGTCGCCGTTCTTGTAGGCCCAGTCGAAGAACTTGAGCGTGGTCGTGGCCTGCGCCGGCTTGTCCTGCGACTTGTGCATCAGGATGAAGGTCGCGCCGGTGATCGGCCAAGCGTCCTTGCCGGGCTGGTTGGTCAGCACCTGGTAGAAGGTCTTGGACCAGTCGGCGCCGGCAGCGGCGGCCTTGAAGGCGTCATCGTCCGGCGAAACAAAGCTGCCGGAGGCATTCTGCATCTGGGCGTACGTCATCTTGTTCTGCTTGACGTAGGCGTATTCGACGTAGCCGATCGAGTTGGGCAGCTTGCTGACGAACTGGGCCACGCCTTCGTTGCCCTTGCCGCCCGCGCCGATGGGCCAGTTGACGGCCGTGCCGTCGCCGACCTTGGCCTTCCAGTCGGGGTTGGCCTTGCTCAGGTAGTTGGTGAACAAGAAGGTGGTGCCCGAGCCGTCGGCGCGGCGCACCGGTGCGATGGCCGCATCAGGCAGCGCCAGCGAGCCGTTCAGCGCCTTGATCGCGGGATCGTTCCACTTGGTGATCTTGCCGAGGTAGATGTCGCCGAGAACCTGGCCGTTGAGCTTGAGCTCGCCGGGCTTGATGCCCTGGATGTTGACCACCGGAATCACGCCACCGATCACGGTGGGGAACTGCACCAGGCCCTTGGCCTTCAGGTCGTCGTCGGTCAGCGGCATATCGGAAGCGCCGAAATCGACTGTCTTGGCATCGATCTGCTTGATGCCGGCGCCGGAACCGACCGACTGGTAGTTGATCTTGGCACCGGTGGCCTTGTTGAAATCCGAGGCCCACTTCGAATACAGCGGGGCCGGGAAGCTTGCGCCGGCGCCGGTGGCTTCTTGTGCAAAAGCGGGAGCATGGGCCAGGGCCGCGGCGACGAGGCCGGCGGCAGCAAACTTGAACGTCATCTTCATGAAGCTTCCTTTTGGATGTGCAGAGGACCCCTTCCAGGGGGCTTGGCAGGGACTCTAGGAAGCTTGTGTGACACCGGTGTGACACCCTTTTCCAGAGGGAAATCGCCCATCGCAGGGGCCTGCGCTCTGTGACGCTGTCACACAATCGTCATGCGCCACGCCTAGCCTTGAGCGCTCGTTGCGGCACCCTCTTGGCGCGGCAGCGCCGGCCGAAACGCTACGATCGGGGCCCGCCATCTCCTCCTCACCATGCAAAACGGAACCCGCCTCGCTGCGGTCGATCTCGGGTCGAACAGCTTCAGGCTCGAGATCGGCCAGGTCGACCACGGCCAGATCCACCGCGCCGAGTACCTGAAGGAAACCGTTCGCCAAGGCAACGGCCTCGACAGCGCCCGCAACCTCACGCCGGAGGCGATGCAGCGCGGCTGGGACGCGCTGGCCCGCTTCGGCGAGCGGCTGGCGGGCTTCAAGCGCTCGCAAGTTCGCGCGGTGGCCACCCAGACCCTGCGCGAAGCCCGCAACCGCGAAGAATTCCTGCTGCGGGCGCGCACCATTCTGGGCTTCGGCATCGATGTCATCACGGGCCGCGAAGAGGCCCGCCTGATCTATCAAGGCGTGGCGCACCTGGTGCCCCACACCGACGCCTCGAACCGGGAGCGCCGCCTGGTGGTGGACATCGGCGGCCGCTCCACCGAGATGATCATCGGCCAAGGCCTGAAGGCCGAGGTGATGGAGTCGTACCGGGTCGGCAGCGTCGCATGGTCGATGAAGCATTTCCCCGAAGGCCAGTTCACGACCGCAGCCTTCAAGGCGGCCGAGATCGCCGCCAAGGCGGTGCTGGACGACGCGCTCGCCACCTACGTGCCGGACCGCTGGGACGTGGCCTACGGCGCCTCGGGCACGATCGGCGCGGTGGGCGATGTGCTCGCGGCCGCCGGCGGCGAGCCGGGGCTGATCACGCGCGACGGGCTCGATTGGCTGGTCGACCGGTTGCTCAAGGCCGGCAACGCCGATCGCCTGCGCATCGAAGGCATGCGGGAGGACCGCAAGGCCGTGATCGGCGGCGGCGTCAGCGTGCTGCGCGCCGTGTTCGACCTGCTCGAGATCGAGGAAATGAAGGTGGCCCAGGGCGCCTTGCGCCATGGCGTGCTCTACGAGCTGCTCGAGCGCGACGAGAGCGTCGCCGATCTGCGCGCCAGCACCGTGGCGCGCCTGGCCAACCGGTTCGCGGTCGATGCCGCGCAGGTCCGGCGCGTCAGCGAGACCGCCGCTGCGCTGTTCCTGCAGCTCGAGCCGGCCGCGCGCGGCGGCAGCACCACCAGCCGCGCCGGACGAGCACTGCGCAAGATCGGCTGGGCCGCCCAGCTGCACGAGATCGGCGCCCAGATTTCGCACAGCGAGTACCACAAGCACGGCGCCTACATCCTGGACAACGCCGACGCGCCGGGCTTCGCGGTGAACGAGATGCACTGGTTGAGCCAGCTGGTGCTCGGTCATCGCGGCAAGCTGCGCAAGATCGAGGCCTCTCTGAACGACGAGACCTTCGTCGCGCAACTGCTGGCGCTGCGCCTGGCCGTGATCCTGTGCCATGCGCGACGCGATCCGGATCTGGAGGGGCTGCGCCTGGGGCGAGCGAACAGCCAGCTTTTCGCCATCGCGTGCCGTGCGGGCTGGTCCGAGACCTACCCCCAATCCGCGCACTTGCTGCGCGAGGAAGTGCTGGCCTGGCAGAAGGCCGCCTGGCGGCTCGAGCTGAAGGGCTGCTGACGCCTAGAGCAGTTCGGGCGACTGCACCGTGACCACCACGGTCTGCACGTCGCCGTCGCGCTCGCGGGTGCGGATCCACCAGACGGCACCCTTGCGCACCGGGCAGCTGTCGTGCTTGAGGCCGAGCAGCAGCGAAATGGCTTCGCCGAGCGAGGGTTGGTGCCCGATCAGCAGCACCACGGATTTGCCGTTGGGCCATCCGGCCGCGGCCAGCAGTGCATCCGCCGTAGTGTCGGGCGCGAGTTCGCTGCGCAGCTTGTACTTGCGTCCTAGTGCGAGCGCGGTCTGCTCGCAGCGGCGTGCCGGGCTGCAGACGATGCGCGTGCCCTCGGGTAGTTGCCGATCGAGCCAGGCCGCCATGCGCTTGGCCTGTTTCTCGCCGCGCTGGGTCAGCGAGCGCTGCAGGTCGTCGCAGCCCTCGGTCCAGTCCTCGGCCTCGGCATGGCGCCAAAAAATCAGATCCATGGCTTGTTGCGTCATTCCCGAGAGGCAGCGCGGCTGCGACCTCGCGATGCGTAGCGGACCATCAGCGCGGTCTGCGCGCCATGGGCCTCGACGGTGCGAACGACGGCGCCATCCGCGCCCGGCTGCAGATCGACGCGGCGATAGGCGCCGTCGGCGCCGAGATCCCAGGCATCCCGCCCGTCGTGCAGGTAAGCCACCAGGCATTCGTCGATGAGCCGCTGGCGCAGCGCCGGATCGGTCACCGGCCAGGCCAGCTCGATGCGGCGCAGCATGTTGCGGTTCATCCAGTCGGCGCTCGACAGGTACAGGGATTCGTCCTCGCCCCGGCGGAAATAGAAGACGCGCGAATGCTCGAGGAAGCGTCCGATCACCGAGCGCACGCGGATGTTGTCGGTCAAGCCCGGCACGCGCGCCGGCAAGGTGCAGGCGCCGCGCACGATCAGGTCGATCTTCACGCCCTTTTGGCCGGCGTTCACCAGCGCGGCGATCAGGGCCTCGTCGGTCAGCGCGTTCATCTTGGCAACGATGCGTGCAGGCTCGCCGGCGGCCGCCGCGGCAGCGAGCGCATCGACCCGGGCGATCATGTTGCGGTGCAGGTCGAAGGGTGCCATCCACATGCGATGGAGCTTGGGCAGCCGGCTCTGGCTGGCCATGTGCACGAACACCGCCTCCATGTCGGCGGTCAGCAAGGGGTCGGCGGTCAGGTGGCTGATGTCGGTGTAGAGCTTGGCAGTGCGCGGGTTGTAGTTGCCGGTCGACAGATGGCCGTAGCGGCGCATCTGCTTGCCCTCGCGGCGCGTCACCAGCAGCATCTTGGCGTGCGTCTTCAGGCCGACCACGCCGTAGACGACCTGGGCGCCGATCGATTCGAGCATCTCGGCCCAGTTGATGTTGGCCTCCTCGTCGAAACGCGCCTTGAGCTCCACCACCACCGTGACCTCCTTGCCGCGGCGAACTGCCTCGCGCAGCAGGTCCATGAGCTCGGAATCGGTGCCGGTGCGGTAGATGGTCTGCTTGATGGCGAGCACCTGCGGGTCCTGCACCGCTTCGCGCAGGAAGGCCAGCACGCCGTCGAAGCTCTCGAAAGGCTGGTGGATCAGGGCATCGCCCTGCTGCAGCCGCTCGAAGAAGGACTGCCCCGGCGTCAGCATCACCGGGTAGGACGCCTGGTAAGGCGGAAAGCGCAGCTGCGGCTCCTCCAGCAGGTCGATCAGCTGCGTCAGCCGGGCCAGGTTGACCGGGCCGCGCACGCGGTACAGCGCCTGCGGCGGCAGGTTGAACTGGGCCAGCAGAAAGCTCGCCAGCGACTCGGCGCAACTGGCCGAGACCTCGAGCCGGACGGCCTGCCCGTAGTGGCGATGCTGCAGGCCCTGGCGCAGCGCCGTGCGCAGGTTCTTGACGTCTTCCTCGTCCACCGCCAGGTCGGAGTGCCGCGTCACGCGGAACTGGGAGAACTCGCCCACCTCGCGCCCCGGAAACATGCTGGACAGGTGGGCCCGCACGATGCTCGACAGCGCGACGAACAGCGTCTTGCCGCCCGACACCTTGGCCGGCATGCGGATCAGGCGCGGCAGCACGCGCGGGACCTTGACGATGGCGATCGGGTTCTCGCGGCCGAAGGCGTCCTTGCCGGAGAGGCGAACGATGAAGTTGAGCGACTTGTTCGCGACCTGGGGAAAAGGATGCGCCGGATCCAGCCCCACCGGAATCAAGAGCGGCTGGACCTCGCGCTCATAGTAGTCGTGCACCCATTTGCGCTGCGCCGGGTTGCGCTCGCCGTGCGAAATGATGTGGATGCCCTGGGCCGCGAAGGTGGGGATCAGCTCGTCGTTGTAGAGCGCGTACTGCCGCCCCACCAGCGCATGCGCCACCTCGGCCAAGCGCTCGAAGGACTCCACGGTGTAGTTGCCCTTGCGGTCGCCCGCGGCATTGGCGATCAGGTGCGGCGCCGTCCGGACCTCGAAGAATTCGTCGAGGTTGGACGACACGATGCACAGGTAGCGCAGGCGCTCGATCAGCGGCACCTCGGGCCGATAGGCCCAGTCGAGCACCCGCTCGTTGAAGGCCAGGATGCTGTGGTCGCGGTCGAGCAGCCTCAGCGACGGCTCAGCGGCGACAGGCGCGCTGTCGGAAAGGGCTGGCGACAAGGAAAATAATTCTGGAGAAACCGGCACGGGAGTGTATGCAGACGGAATCATGACAGTGTCAACCGCCGTTGTGACAGTTGCATGACAACTGTATGACGACATTCCCGTGCTGTCTTAATTGCCCAGGAAGTGTTTTCGATAGCGCGCCGGCAGGTCCTCGATGCGCATCAGCATCGGAAGGTCGGCGGTATTGAAGTCCGGATCCCAGGCCGGCGGGCCCAGAACCTTGGCGCCGAGCCGCAGATAGCCCTTGATCAGCGCGGGCGGCTCGATCTGGAGTTCGCCGTCGAGCCGATGCACCGGCAACGGCAGCCGCGGCTGCACGTGGTACTGGATCGGTGCCATATGGGTGGCCGAGAGCTGGCGCCAGATGCTGGCCGCCGCATCGCCGCTGGTCACGCCGTTGTGCCACATCGGGATGCTGGCGCAGCCGATCATGGTGTCGAGCTTGTTGCGGTTCATGAAACCGGCCAGCGCACCCCAGAGCGCGAGGATCACGCCGCCCTGGCGATGGTCCGCATGGACGCAGCTGCGGCCCAGCTCGACCATGCGTTCGCGCAAGTCGCGCAGCCGCGTCAGATCGAATTCGGTGTCGCTGTAGGTGCTGCCGATGCGCCGGGCCTGGGCCGGCGTCAGCACGCGGTAGGTGCCGATCACCTGGTTCGTCGCCAGCTCGCGCACCAGCAGGTGCTCGCAGAAGTCGTCGAACAGGTCGATGTCGTGGCCTTCCAGCGGGGTCGTGAGGCGGGCACCCATCTCGCCCGCAAACACCTCGTAGCGCAGGCGCTGGGCCGCGCGGACGTCGTCCTGGTGCCGTGCCCAGGTCACGCTGATGCCGCCGGCTTCGGTGGCGGCGGCAGGGGTTGCCGCAGCCGGTACTGCAGGAATCGAAGCCGGTGCGCGGGCCGGGTTCGGCGCCGGCCACAGGGCGGCGCGCAGTCCCAGCTGCGAGAACGGAAACGTTGGCGTGGGCAGTTCTTTCATGCGAGACCCTTTCTGCGGACGGAGTCTGTGAGACAGCGGTGAAACACGCGTGTCAATCCGATGGCAGTTGCGTGACTTGCAACCATTGGCGCCTGCTTTCGGCGTCTAATCCCGACGTTTCGCCAACTGGAGTTCTTTCATGGCCGCCGAAGTCCAAGTCAGGGTCGAGGTCGAGACCCGCCGTCATCAGATGTTTCCCGTGCTGGGCGCCGCCTGCATCGAGCGCATCAGGCGCTTCGGCAGCGTGCGGCACTACGCGCGCGGGGACTGCCTCTTCCGGGCCGGCGAGCCCGGCCCGGGGATGTTCGTCGTGCTGCGCGGCATCGTGGCGATCACCCAGCGCGACGGGCTCGGGCGCGTGGTGCCCATCGAACGCCAGGGCCCGGGTCAGTTTCTGGCGGAGATCGCCCAACTCTCCGGCCGCCCTGCCTTGGTTGACGGCCACGCCGAGGACGATGTAGAGACTCTGCTGGTGCCGCCCGAGCAGCTGCGCGCGCTGATCATCGCCGAGGCCGACCTCGGGGAACGGCTGGTCCGCGCGATGATCCTGCGCCGGGTGGCCCTGATCGAATCGGGCAGCAGCGGGCCGGTGCTGATCGGACCGCCGCAGTCGGCCGCGCTGCTGCGGCTGCAGAACTTCCTGCGCCGCAACGGCCATCCCTACAACGTGGTCGACGCGACGCAGGACGCGGATGCGGCGGCACTGCTCGAACAGTACGGCGAGGCGGAACTGCTCGTGGTCTGTCCCGACGGTGCCGTCGTGGTCAATCCGACCGACAACGCACTCGCGCGCTGCCTCGGCATGGTCGACACCATCGACCACGACGAGCTTTTCGACGTGGTGGTGGTCGGCGCCGGCCCCGCCGGCCTCGCGACCGCCGTCTACGCCGCATCCGAAGGCTTGCGCGTGATCGTGGTCGATTGCCGTTCCTTCGGCGGCCAGGCGGGCGCGAGCGCGCGCATCGAGAACTACCTGGGCTTTCCGACCGGCATCTCCGGCGGCGCGCTCGCCGGCCGCGCCTTCGTTCAGGCGCAGAAATTCGGCGTCGAGATGCTGATCCCGGCCGAGGTCGCCTCCATGGACTGCAGCGAAGCCGATACCAAGGGAGAGCTCACGGTCCAGCTCATCGATGGCCGGCGCCTGCGTTCCCGAACCGTCGTGATCGCCAGCGGCGCGCGCTACCGCCGCCCCGAGGTGCCGCGCCTGGCCGAATTCGAAGGCCGCGGCATCTGGTTCTGGGCCTCGGCGCTGGAGGCCAAGCTGTGCGCACAGCAGGAGGTGGCACTGGTCGGCGGCGGCAATTCGGCCGGCCAGGCCGCGGTGTTCCTGTCGCAGCATGCCGCCAAGGTCAATGTGCTGGTGCGCGGCCCTTCGCTCGCAGCCACCATGTCGCGCTACCTGATCGACCGCATCGAGGCCACGCCCAACATCGAGCTGCATCCGCATACCGAGCTGGTGAGCCTGCACGGCGACCCGGCCTCGGGATTGAACGGGGCTACCTGGCGCTGCCGTCGCACCGGCGACGAAGAGCAATGCCCGACGCGCAATATCTTCCTCTTCATCGGCGCGGTGCCGGAAACGGACTGGCTCGAGGGCTGCGGCGTCTCGGTCGACAAGCATGGCTTCGTGTTGACCGGGGAAGCGGCGCGCGGGGGATTTCCTGCCAGGCCCGCGGCTGCGCTGGAAACCAGCGTCGCCGGCGTGTTCGCCGTGGGGGACGTGCGCTCCGGTTCGGTCAAGCGCGTGGGCGGCGCGATCGGCGAAGGCGCTGCCGTGGTCGCGCTGATCCACAAGCACCTGGCACCGAGCGCCGTGGCCGCCTGAGGCCGGAACAGGCCGCGTTCTGCAGGAAAAGCCACCGGCCGCTATGCTGGCCGGCCCTGTCTCTTTCCTCTGGAACGCAGTCCATGTCTCAAGCTCCCATCGACGTTTATTCCTGGCCCACGCCCAATGGCCACAAGATTCACATCATGCTGGAGGAGTGCGGCCTCCCCTACCGCGCGCACCCGGTCAACATCGGCAAGGGCGACCAGTTCGAAGCCGGCTTTCTCAAGATCAGCCCCAACAACAAGATCCCGGCCATCACCGATCCCGAGGGCCCGGACGGCAAGCCGATCTCGCTGTTCGAATCCGGCGCGATCCTGGTCTACCTGGCCGGCAAGACCGGCCAGTTTCTTCCCGAAGGCGAGCGCGCGCGCTACGAGGTGCTGCAGTGGCTCATGTTCCAGATGGGCGGCGTCGGCCCGATGCTGGGCCAGGCGCATCACTTCCGCATGTACGCGCCCGAGAAGATCGCCTACGCCATCGACCGCTACAGCAACGAGGCCCGGCGCCTCTACGGCGTGATCGACAAGCAGCTGGCCAGCCACCGGTTCATCGCCGGCGAAACCTACTCGATCGCCGACATCGCCATCTTCCCGTGGCTGCGCAGCTGGGAGAACCAGGGCATCGTGCTCACCGAGTTCCCACACCTGAGGAAGTGGTTCGAGGGCATCGCTGCCCGGCCCGCGGTGCAGCGCGGCGTCAAGGTGCTGGCCGAGCTGCGCACGCCGATCACCGGCGACAAGGAGCGCGAAATCCTCTTTGGCAAGACGCAATACGCGAAGCGCTGAGAAAGGCCTGCTTCGCACAGGCTAGAATCGCAGGCTTCGTCGGGGTGTAGCGCAGCCTGGTAGCGCATCTGGTTTGGGACCAGAGGGTCGAAGGTTCGAATCCTTTCGCCCCGACCATGAAAAAGTAAATGCCGGTAATGACTTAGCGTCGTTACCGGCATTTTGCTTTGATAGCCGTTTGTCTACGCTTTTGACGAGTGTCTACGTTTCAGGCCCGCGCGTGAAGAAGTTCCGACGACAAGCTGGGATAGATCGAAGTGCCGGCACTCGGCCAGAAGCCGCCACTTGGCAACCTCAGTTGCCGAAAAGTCTGTCATGATCAATCGGCTGGCGCTTTTGTCTGAAAGATTCGCGAGTTGAACCCAGCGTCAGGCACGGAAAAACTTAATGCCCGCGAGTTTCGAGTTCGTCGGTAGAGTTGAGTTAGGGGACAGCCCTCCGAGTTGTGCAAGGCTGTCGCCCGATAACAAAGTCATGCCCCTGCGTTTGGGAGGCCGTGTGAATCTAATTAGAGTTCATTACCTTGATGCCTCCGCTCTTGCGAAGTTGGTCGTGAACGAACCCGGAAGCGACGAATTTCGTAAGTACTTTGAAAGTGAGTCTGTGTTTTACACGACTTCAATTTGCTTTGCCGAAGTACTTGGGTTGCTCAAATATAAATACAGCGGGAAAGGGAGAGCCCTATCTGAGGATCAGTATCTTACTGCTTGTGATGAGCTGTTTTCCTACGTAGCCTGTGACTCAATTGAATTAGAAGATGTTGAGATTAGCGAAAGAACTGTATTCACCGAGGTTGAAACGATAGCTCGGCGCCACAAGCTTGATGTTTCTGATGCCTTCCAAATTATATCGGTGAAAAAGAATTACTTTTCAAGGTTTCAGAACGAATCAAGGCCAATCCTCATTACTGCTGACAAACAGCTTGCAGATGCTGCGAGGAGTGAAGGTCTGCGTGTGTGGTACTGCATTGATGAGCCATTTCCGTAATTGTGCATAGCAACGCAATCAACAGGGACGGCCTAAAGGCCGCCCGTTATTTTTACCGTTAGCATCCAGCAATCACACCGATGGGCCCCTATGAAGCGACTTGCCTCTCTCGCAGCCATCGCGCTATCGTTCCTTGCCGCTGCCTGCACCTCATCGCCGCCTTCCTTATGGGGCACATCCGGACGCTACTTGCAAGTACGCAATCCCATGAATGGGGTTGTATCTGCACAGTTTACGTTTCCAACTGCAGATGGATGCGCCTTCATCCTGAAGCTTTGGCTTAAAAGCGATGATGGTAAAGACTTCCACAAGTTTTCAGCCTGCACCGAAAGCACGGCGTCTCAAGCACTTCCGTTCCGTGCGACCCTTCGAAACAAAGCGGCTGGCTTCCTCTATGACTTAGAGACTGCATCGCTTACGGAATGCACCGAAGGGCTCAGCGGCATGTTAAAGGGGAGCAATAGAGAGAATCTGGAGGTCGTCGCCTCTTGCAAGAGTAAATGATACTGTGTGCTAACCCTTCGCTTCAGCCGACCCGCCCCGGTTTGCGGCCTCCGCGGGCGGCCGATCTCAAACGTTGAGCGACTGCTTTCTGGCTTTCCATTCCGTGTTCTGAAAGGCAGCTCTGGGCCCCAAACCTGCCAGTCGCTTGGCAGTGCAGGGATCAAGGGCCTCCCAGCGCGTCATAGCTGCGCTCGCAAGCGTTGCCGGCTATTCGGGCACGGTCAGCGTAGGCAGCAAGGAATTCCACTCGCTGGCTACAGCGCCCGAGCACGTTGGCAAGCACTCCGACGGCATCGGCTCCTGCCGCGCTTCGCTCGAGAGCGGAGGCACGTTCATTTGCTCGGCGGGCGGCTTCGGCATATCGGGCAATTTGCTTGCGCATGCGGTCACCAGCACCGCGAGCGGTAGCAAGATCGCCCAGCGCAATGCGCGTTTCTTTTGCAGCGTCATCGACTGCCTTTCTCTGTTCGGTATTGATGCGTTCGACCTCGAGCAGCCGCGCGCGCGCAGCAAGCCGACCACTCTCGGCAGCCGCGGCTTTGTAGTCGGCGAGTTGCGTGCGGACGTTCGCCGTCGCCTCGCGCGCCGCGTGCACCTGGACCTCCTTCACGAGGCCGAAGCCCACCGCGGCAGCCAGCAGCAGCGCCCACAGCGCGCCAGGGATCATGTTGAACGCGCCGAAGATGGCTTTCACTGATCGCGCTCCGGCAGGTCGGGCCAGCCCCATGCGTCGAGCCACAGGCGCCACCACAGCGGCACGAAGATGGCGGTCATCATGGGTTGCACTCCGGCGCCACCTTGTCGAGGATCTCGATAAGGCGCTCGGTCAGCCGCCCCGCGTAGGCCGGCCCCGGGTGCACTTCGTCGAACAGCTCGAGCGGGTCATAGGTCACGGTGCCGTAGTCGGCGAAGGCCACGTTCTTCGACGCCATCAGCGTCTTGAGCGCGCCGTTGTAGTGGTCGCGCCTGGCGATCGCGTCCGGCGCCAGCGGCGGCCGCTGGTGGGTGAAGCCGGTCACGATGGGCGTGCGTCCCTCGCCGCGCACATGGTCGACGATGCGCGTGTAGGTGTCGAGCACCACGCCGATGGGGACGCCCTGCCATGCGTCGATCGCGCCGTTTTCGAGAACCACGAAGCGCGCCGATCGCGCCTCCGCGAAGAAGGTTTGCGACAGCATCATCAGCGTGGTGCCCGCCACCGCCCGGTCTTCGACGCGCCACTTGGGCCGCTTCGCTTCGATGACGCCCTTTGCACCCTGCAGCGCCTGGATGCTGTCGCCGTAGATCACGACGGAGCAGGCATACATCGGCCCCGCGGCTTTCGGGGGCGCAGCGGCCGCGGGCGGCAATGGCAAGCCGCCTCCAGATCCGCCACCGCCGCACGCGGCCAGGACGAAGGCCAGAAGGATGACGAGGCGCTTCATTCGGCACCGCCCTTCTTCTTCATATCCGCCAGCACGCCCGCGAGCCACTCGAAGCCCTTCTGCGTCACGTTGAAGCCAAAGTACAGGCCCGCGACCCACTTCACGAGGTCGACAAACGCGACCTCCTTGATGAACTCTCCCAGCAGCAGCAGGATGGCGGCGACCACGATCAGCATCGCCAAGATCCATTTGCGCGATGCGTAACGGGACTCTTCGTTGTCGTCAGTCATTGGACAGCCTCACATTTCTGATGGCGCTCGAGCTGGCGCGTCCACACGCCGCCGCAGCGCTTGTTTCCAGGGGTTGAACAATCGAAGCCCGCGGCGAAGCGATACAGCAGGTAGGCATCGCAGGCCTGGGCGTAGTTGCCGGCCTTCGTCTCGCTCGCCATGGACGACTGCTTCCAGCGGTAGCAGCCGAACTGGCCGGCGAAGTCGACGGCCTGGGCGAACTCAACGGGGTGGATGGGCGTGTCGCCGAGCGAGTCCCGCACGCACTTGGCGTAGGTCTGCTCGAGCAGGTTCACGGCGAGCTCGTGCGCGCGCTGCCGCGTGATGGGCGGATCTGCCATCGTCACGCGCGCGCCGCTCTCGTAGTGCGTCGACCCGTGGCCGATAGTGGGCACGTCGCCCTTGGTGGGGATGATCGGGCCGGCCGAGAAGCCTTCGTAGGCGATCCAGCCCGCCACGATGGCCGCGGTGACCTTCAGGGTCATCACAGGGACGCGGCCGACCGTGCTCATTCGTCGGCCTCGCGGCTGTCGAGCGAGCCCGGCGACGTCACGCGCTCGAGTTTGCGCATGCGCGCCTGGTGCTCTTTCTCTTCGCGCCGGGCCCGGACTTGCTGGCGCTGGTTCTCCTGGCGCTTGAAGTAGAGGTTCACCAGAAAGCCGGCGAGGCCCAGCAGCAAGCCGGCGAGCACTCCGAACTCAGAGGACAGGAGCCAGCTCGCAACGGAAGCGCCGGCGCCACCGTAGGTGACGTTGCTGCCCGCGGTCGCCACGGCTGCCTGAACAGCTTCGCGGCTCATGCACAAAGCCCTCGCGTTCGGAGGGCTTGGGGATCGACGGAGAAGGCCGTCGCCTCGGATTGGGTGGGCATGTCGGTCCTTGGTGGACCGCACTGCCCCGGTAGGTGTGCTCGCCGTTTATAGGCGTGCGCCCTCCCCTCAGCAAGGGGGGTAGCTGCTACGCTCGCTCAATGACAACGCAATACCTTTTCATCGATGCCGGCTATTTGGATCAGGTTCTAGCGGACGTTAGCAGGGAGTGGTTCGGCGGCGCCCCGATGACTCCCGACTACAAAGGCATAGGTCGGAACTATCGGAAAATCTTCTACTACGACTGTCTTCCCCCACGGAGGGAACACGAGTCAGACGCAGAGTACAAAGAGCGGAGCGCACCGAAAGAGCAGCATTTCGAACGCTTGCGCTCTCTCGATGGTTGGCACGTGAGCGAAGGAATCGCGAAGCACCGAAGGCGCACGGGCGCTACCCAGAAAGAGGTCGACATATTGATCGCGGTCGACATTCTTTCGCACACGCACCGACGCAACATGACGCTGTGCAGCTTCCTTGCAGGCGATCAGGATTTCTGCCCATTGATTGAGCAGGTTGTTCGGGAGGGTATGTACGTCCAGCTTTGGTATCACCCGTCATCAATTTCGCGCGATCTGAAGAACGCGGCCGACTCGGCGAACGTTCTCGACCTCTACACCCTCTACGGATACATGGACGGGGCTTTTCAAAGCAAG
Organism: Variovorax sp. LjRoot175; assembly: GCF_964253805.1. Lineage (NCBI taxonomy): Bacteria > Pseudomonadati > Pseudomonadota > Betaproteobacteria > Burkholderiales > Comamonadaceae > Variovorax > Variovorax sp. LjRoot175. The sequence goes on from NZ_CAXURY020000001.1 coordinate 3,141,323, forward strand.
CACCCTCTCCCGCACATTTTCCGCAACCCTAACGCGGGCATGAGAGGGGCGAATCCCACATTCTGTGCAAAGAAAGACGGAGCTGTGATCGCGATGCTCTTCCAACATCCGGAGGCCGGCTGGTGGGAAATCATTGGCACCGCGCACGACGTGAACGTCACGTACGAGCACATGACCTTCGCGGACTTGGACTTCTTGAAGCGCGTCTTTGAACACCTACGTGGGCCCGTGGAGTGGGCCGCTGCGTAGCGGGAGCTCGATTTGTGCCGCGCCGACAACCGGCCATGCTGAAGGCCAGGCTCGCGTGCTAGGCTCGTCCCTCCCGAACCGCAGGAGAGACTATGGCTGCCGCGACGCCCCGACAGATTGCGAATGCGAAACTCGACGTGGACTTTTGGCAGGACTTAGTCGATAAAGCCAAGATCGCGTTGCAGCGGGAATTCGACTTTCAGGACGTCGTGGGTGCCAACAGCAACTATGAGAAGCTGCTCGGTGAAGTCCGACGAGAAACGTTGGACTCCATCACCACGGATGCCCATCGCATGTTGATCCGAATGCAGACAGTCCTCTTGAGACTGCAGCAGCAGCGCTAGCGTCCTTGCCGGCCCCAAAGCCAGAGTCCCAGGCCAAGGGCGGCGAGGCCCAGCGCTACGCGCCAGTCCACCGTCGCCACCATCAAGATCCCGAGCACCACACTCGCTGCTGCCATCAGTTCGCCCCTTCTTGAAGCTGCCGTTTCACTTCCCGCCGGATGGCCTTGGGGGCTGCCTGAGCAACCCGCGAAGCGCGGTCCTGGCGCATAGCCATCACGCGGCGGCGGACGCCGGCCATGTCGATGGTCATCGGTGAGTGAGGGTTTTTGCGGTTCCACTCGCGCACTGCATCGCGCACCGCTTTCTGCTGCTCGAAGTCCTTCTCGTACACGGCTTTTGCCATGTCCCCGGCGAAGTCCTGTTTGGCCAGCCGATTCTGCGCCACCATAGCCTGCGTCGTAAAGGTGCGCTCTGCCTCGCGGGCAACGTCGGAGGGCTGGAAACCGATCGCCTTCACCAGCCCGTCGACCGGCGATGCATCCATCACCTTGCGGCCCTTCGTGTCCTTGTATTCGCCGGTGAGCATGACCTCGAGGCCCTTGCGCAGGTTCTCCGCTGCCTTCGGCGCCATCATCGTGCCGCCCTGCACCACATCGCCGTCCAGCACCTTGCCGGCGCCCTCATAGCCGCGCTGCACCAGATCCGCGGCCGGGCCCAGGAGCTCGGCCACGTCACGGGCGTGGTCCCGCTTCTTCACCAGCAGGCCGGTGCCGGGCAGCATGTTGCCCATGCCCAGCCGGCCGGCGACGTCGATCGGCACGCCGGGGAAGCCGGAGATACCGCGCTCCACGAAGTTCGCACCGCCGTCGCCCAGCGTGTTGATGAGGAACTGGCGGCGCGCCTGCTTGGTCGAGAAAGCGTATCCCAGGCGCTGCATGATCCCGTCGATCACGTCCTCCGTGTCCGACATGAAGGGGATGCCACCGGCGCCGGACAGCAGGAAGAGCATGGCCAGGGCGAAGAGCGCAGCCTTCTTGCCCTCGGGCCCGCCTTGGGTCGCCATGCGGTGCAGCAGCTCGGCGTAGCTGATGCTGTATTGCTTGAACGTGAAGATGACCGAGCCGGCCGCGCCGCGCGCCCACTGCGGTTTGTTGCCCTTGTTGTAGACGAACTGGGTGTCGGCGATCGCCTTAGCGGCGAACTTGGCCGGGTTCGAGATGCCCTGCTCCACCGCCGTGCGGTAGGCCGCGATGAAGGTCACGCGCCGGTTGAACTGCTCGGCCAGGCTGAAGGGCTTACCCCACGCCACCATGACCTTCGAGCCGAGATTCCGCGCGGTGGCCACCGCGTTGCCCAGCTTCGTGCCGTCGCCGGTCTGCAGCGCGGCCTTGCCGCGGGCCTGGGCGATGAGCTGGTGCACTTCCTGCGGCGCCACGATGCCCTCGGCCTCGGCGTGCGTGAGCGCGGCGTCGAGCCTGGCATCCCCGGTGCTGGACTTCATCACGTCGGCCACGGCCTGCTTCATGCGGGCTGCCGACTTGGCGATGCCGCCGTACTGGCTCAGGTAGGGCATGGTCACAGCGAAGGGCTGCGTCATGTTGACCATCGCCGAAGCGATCGAGCCGCCGATGTATTGCGCGAACAGCAGGCCGCGGATCTGCTGCGCCTCTTCCTGCGGGTTGCGCACGTAGTCGGCCATCTTGATGGCCATATCCTTGAGCTCGCCGTCCTCCTTCGGGATTTCCTGCGTGGCGCGGGCAATGTCGCCGGCGTGCAGGTTCTGCGCGGTCAGCCGGGCATTCGAGTAGACGAAGCCCGCCAGGACGCGGCCAGCGTCTTCGCTGAAGCCCGCGATGCCCTTGCGCTCGATAAGGCGCTTCATGGCGCTGCGGTTGCTCTTCGCCAGCTTGAGGTACTGCTGGAACATCTGGTGCTGCGCCTCGTCGCCCTGCGCCTCGAGGCCCACCATTTCGCCGAAGAGCTCGAGCGTCTCGGGCGTGATGCCGTTGAAGAGCTTGTAGGCCTGCTGGCTGACCGTGCCCTGGGTGATGGTCGCACCGGGGAACTGCTCGCGCAGGCGCCGCGCGGCCGCGCCGCGGTCCAGCCGCGACTCGTAGAGCCCGAAGTGCACGCGCTCGCCGTCGGCGTCCACCACGTCGACCGTGTAGGAGCCGTAGCGCGACAGCGGCGCGTAGCCGCGGTCGATCAGGCTCTTGATCTTGTCGCCCTTCTCAATCATGGTGTTGGCGCTGTCGATCAGCACGGCAGAGCGCGCCGGGTCGTCCTCGGCCATCTGCAACAGGTGGTCGCGCAGCAGCACCGCTGCGTCGTCGGCCGTCGGCGCGTCGAACACCATCTGGCGCAGGGCGTCGGTGTCCTTGCCGCCGAAGCGCAGAATTTCGGCCTTGCCCAGGTTGTTGAGGCTCACGTCGACGGCAGCCCGGAACTCGCGATAGAGGCCAATCTGGTCGGCGTTCAGGCCGAAGGTCGCCTTGAGCTCGGCGTCGGTGAACACCACGCCGGCCTTCAGGAATTCGGCCTCGAAGCGGTTGCGTACGGCGCCCTCGTACACGTCGATCTTCGATGCCTGCCAGCGCTGGAGCTGCTCGGGCGTGACGATGCGCTTGCGCAGCAGCATCTGTGCCTTGGCCTCGGTCGGCAGCGCGGCGTAGCGCGCCTCGAGGTCGGCCATTTTGATAAGCCGGCCGTCTTGGTCACGGGCATAGGTCAGCGTGCCCTCGAAAACCGGAGCGGCAAGCGCCTTGGTGTCGGCCAGCGACATCGCGCCCTTCTTCAGATCCGCGAACGTCTCGAGCTTCGGCAGGATGTTGGGCGCGAGGTCAGCCGCCTCGGTGGCGTAGAGGCTCACGTCCTGCAGGAAGGTTTGCACCGCGTCGTACACGCGCTTGAAGGCCGGCCGGCGCTGCGCGAGGTCGTGCATGGTGCCGACGGTCTTATGCCACCAGCCCACGACGCCCTGCGACTTGAACAGGTCGCCCATCAGGTCGGAGGCCTTCGCGCGAAAGTCGCGCACGTCGTTGACGCCATAAGCTGCGGCGTCCTCGTGAACATCGCGGCCTTCCACGCGCGCTGCCGGCCCTGCCTCCACGCCCGACTTGCGCAGGGACACGCCCTCTTCCGGCTGCGCGTCGACCAGCACGCCGGCCTTGATAGCTGCCAGCACCGGCGCCGAATTCATGTCTGCATTCGAGCCCGTGGCAAAGATCATTTGCGATCCCGAATTGCGTTGCAGGCGGCGCACCATGGCAGCCAGATACGGGTAGTTGCGCGTCAGGATCGAACTCGGAGCCTCCGCGACCACGCGGACGCCGCCCATGCTGTCGGTGCCCACCAGCGTGATCCATCCGGGCTTCTGCATCGACTTGGCCACAACAGCGAGCGCCTCGGTGCTCAGGATCTTGGCGCCGAGCACGGCCGCGGGCTTGCTGGCCTGCAGCAGCCTGTCCTCGCCGAACTCGCGAGTGGTGACGACCGACTTTGCAGAGCCGCTGTCGCGCAGGTCGATGACCGCGTACTTGTTGCTGTTGATGACCACGTGCGCGAGCAGGCCCGGCACTTCGCGTGCGACGTTCTCCGTCACATTGAGGTCGGCCTGGCTGGGCGTGGGGTCGCCAGACGGGTGGTTGTGCAGCAAGTAGTAGCCGTCGGCGCCAACCGCCTCCATCTGGTCTGCGAAGAGCTCGAAGTACTCGTCGCGCGTCATGTCCGCGGGGATCAGCGGCGAGTAGCCGGGCATGCGAGCGCTGACGCCCGTTGCGTGGACGATCGTGCCGTCCTTGACAAAGAAAACGCGGGTGGTTTCGTAGCGCGGGTCGCGGTAGACCTGCGCGAGCGCGGCTAGATCGTCAGCGCTGCGGACGGTTTGACCGACAAGGGCTTGCGATCCAACGCGCTTGATGCGGTCTGCGATCCCGAGCGCGGTGATGCCGGCTCGACGCTGTACGGTGCCGTCAGGCCCCCGCAGAGCGTCAGCGGCGGCAGATCCGGCTCCTGCAAGGTCACTTGCGGTTCCGTCGTCTGGTTGGCCGGGCTCGTTGAGGTCATGGCCCGCATCGTACTCGGAGCGGCTTGCCTCGGCAACCGTCGCTTGGGAGGCCTTGTCGCCCTTGCCGGCGAGCCGCTGCAGCACTTCCTTGTGCTTCAGGCGGGCCGCTTCGAGCTTGCCCTGGTCGGGCCACGCGCCGGTGTCCTCGGTCTCATCGAGGTCGGCTTTCTCCTTCTGCGCACGGGCAAGCTGGCTCTTCAGGTAGTCCTGCTCGCCGGGGATGCTGTGCAGCATGGCGTCGACCAGCGCGACAACCCGCTCCGGCGCCTTGCCGGTGTCCTGCACGTAGAAGTCGCGGCTGGCCACCACCTTGCCGTCCTGGCGCAGCACCACGTCCATCATCACGGTGCCGGCCTTGTCCAACGAGCCTTCCACGGTCACGTCGTAGCCGCCGATGGTGCCCACAGGCTTCTCGACTTGATCGGCGATCGAGTCAATGACCCCCTGCTTGATGGCGCTACCGATGCGCGTACGGCGGCGGTAGTCCTCGCCGCCGACGTGCCACACGATCGGGTCCACGTCGCCGCGCAGATCCGAGAACGCTTCGGCCATCGCGGCGCGCGCGGTGTAGCGCTCGCCGTTGATTTCCACGTCGATCGGCGCCGCGCGCTCGGTGTCGTTGCCCTCCTTGTCCTTGGCCTTCACCTTGGCGTCGTCCTTCTCGCGCAGGTAGGCCTGGGCCTCGCGCCAGTCGGTGTATTCCTTGCCGTCGATGGTCGCCTTGAACCCGGAGAGCCGGGCCTGGGCGTCGGCCTTGTAGGCGTTCACCTGGGCGGCCCCGGCCTCGCCCGCCTTGATCTTGGGCGGCAGCTCGGCCAGGCGCTCGGCGTTGCGGCGCCGGCGCGACTCGAGCTCGTTCTTGTTGGCGTCGAAGGAGCGCTTGCGCTGCTCGAGCTTCTTCACGTCGGAGCGCAGTTGAATCTCGTGCAGCAGGTCGATATTGCCGGTGGCGGCCGCCTGCATCTCGCCGGCCGAGAGCTCGAGGTCTTCAAAGGCGTTGTCTATTTCGCGGCCCACCTTGCGGGTGCGAAGCTGGTTAATCATCTTCAGCTTCGTCTCCTGAACCTGCCACATGCGCATGTCCAGCGTGTCCTTGGTCACGTAGGCCAGGATTTCCACCTCGAAGTCGGCCAGCTCGTTCATCAGCGCATTGCCCTGGCGGATGATGCGGCCCTCGCGCTGCTCGACGTCCGACGGGCGCCACGGCACATCCAGATGGTGCAGCGCCACGAGCCGCTCATGCACGTTGGTGCCGGCGCCCATCTTCGGCGTCGAGCCCACCACCACGCGAATCTCGCCGGCGTTGACCTTGCGGAACAGGCTGGCCTTCTGGTCGTCGGTGTTGTAGTCGTGGATGAAGGCGATTTCCGCGGCCGGGACGCCCTTCTCGATGAGCGCAGCGCGCAGGTCGTCGTAGACGCTGAAGCCGCGCTCCGCTGCCTTCACCGCGTCGAGCCAGTCCGGGCCCCGTGCGTCGAGCTCTTCCTGGGCTGCTTCGGCGTCCTCCACGATCGCCAGGGCCGCCTCGTTGCCGAGCACGGCCGATGCCTGAATGTCCTCGCTGGCGGCAGCCACGCGCTCCTGCAGCGCCTGGTACTCCTTGAGCTCGGCCTTGGCGTGCTTCACCGGCGTGCCCAGGTCGGAGAACACCAGTTGCGTGCCCTTGACCGCGGCGTATTGCTGGTAGCGCGTCAGGATCTCATCGGAGGCGCGGTCGACGCGCCCGCCCTTCTCGCGCTCGATCACCTTCGGATCCACCAGCCGGATGTCCATGGCAGCCTTGCGGCCGTCGCCCATGATGACCAGCACGTTGTCGTCGCCCTTCCTGGGCGGGCCCTTGCGGGCCTCAACGATCTTCGCGCGCTCGGCGAGCTCTTCCATGTAGGCCACTTGCGCCGGCGTCTTGTCGAGCGACACCGGCGTGCGGCGATCGCCCTTCAGTTTGGGCAGGGGGAACTCGGCGCCGTCGTTCTCTTCGCGATAGGCGGTCTTGATGTCGTCCATCGTCACCGTGTCGCACACCTGGTCGAACATCTTCAGGAGCTCGGGGGTGTTCACGAAGTTGGACATGCGGCTCGAGGCCTTGAAGCCGTCGCCGCTGGGCTTCTGCATCCATACCTGCTCGACGCTCGCGAAGGTGTTGGCCCAGGCATCGAACGACTCGAAGCCCAGTTCCTTCATGGCGGTGGGCATCAGGTACCGCATCATGTGGTACATCTCGGCCAGCGAGTTGGACACCGGCGTGCCGGTGGCGGCGACGAAACCCTGGTCCCGGCCGTTCTTCGCGAAGATCTGGTTGATCTTCACGTACATGTCATAGGCGCGCTGGCTGCCGGTCGAGTCGCCCAGGCCCTGCACGTTCTGCATCTTCGTGCTGAACATCAGGTTCTTGAACATGTGGAACTCGTCGACGGCGAGCTGGTCCACGCCGAGTTGCTCGAAGTCCAGCAGGTCGTCCATCGGCTTGTCGCGCAGCGCCTTGATGCGGTTTTCCAGCTTCTCCTTCAGTGCCTCGAGCTGTTTGACCGTGCGCTTCTTCTGCGGCTTGTCGCCGTCGCCGTCCTGCACCGCCTTGATGGTCGCCACGATGTTCGCGACCTCCGCTTGGTTGAAGGCAGCCTCGAATTCCGGCGCGGGCTTGATGAAGCCGAACGACGAGTGCGCGATCACCACCGCGTCCCAGTCGCCGGTCGCAATCTTCGCCAGGAATTTGCGGCGGTTGGCCCGCTCGAAGTCCTTCTTGGTGGCGGTCAGGATGTTGGCGCCAGGGTAGAGGCGATAGAAGTCCGCGGCCCACTGCTTCACGAGGTGGTTGGGCACCGCGATCATCGGCTTGTTCGCGAGGCCCGTGCGCTTGAGCTCCATCGTGCCGGCCACCACCGTGTAGGTCTTGCCGGCGCCCACCACGTGGTCGAACAGCGCGGTGCGGTCCTGCACCATGCGCGCGATCGCGTTGCGCTGGTGGCGGCGGAAAGTCACGCCGCCGTCGCCCGGCTCCCGCATGTCGGGCACCTTGCCCGGAAACTCCATCATCGAGCCGTCGTAGACGCGCGTGACGTAGTTGTTGTTGGTGTCGTTGTAGGCGCGCACCAGCTTCTCGGAGCGGTCGGCATCGGCGAAGAGCCAGTCCCCGAAGGCCTCGCGGATTTCCTGCGCCTTGGTGTTGGCCTGCTCGGTCGCCTCGGTGTCGGTGTGGGTCTTGCCCTCGCCGTCGCGGTAGGTGACCTTGATTGCGCGGTTGTTCAGCAGCGCGGTCAGGATTTCCCCGCCGTTCATCTTCGGCGTGCCCCAGGTGGTGCGCCAGGCCACGTCGTTCGCCGGCGTGACGTCGACCTGATAGCTGCTGTTGAGCTTCATGTAGCGCACGCGCGCCTTGGTTCCGTCGCCGAAGAGCTTGGCCGCGAAGTCCTCGTAGGCCTTCTCAGGCACCCAGGGCGAGCCCACGCGCGCCACGATCTGGCTGGCGCCGACGTCCTCGGGCTGCACTTCCTCCAGGGCGCGAGCGTTCACCGAGAGGCCGGCAGCGCGGGCCTGCGCCAGCTTCGCGCGCACGTTGCCGGAGAGGTAGGCGTCCCGCAGCACGAACTCATCGGTTGCCGGGTCGCGGAACAGGAGCGGCTTGTCGCCGCTGGAGAGCTCGCGCAGCACGTCGTCCGGGTCGCGTTTCAGGATCTTGCCGATGTAGGCCGCATCCAGCTTGCCGCGCTCGGCCATGGAAACGGCCAGGGCGTCGGCTGCGGTGTCGACGCGGCGCACCTGGGTGCGCGCTGCAACCACGCGCCGCTCGAAAATTGGCGCCTTCTTCGCGGTCGACTTCGTGGGCTTGATGCCCTGGCGCTTCGCCGCGGCCGGGCCGATGCCGGGCGTGTAGTTGTGCTCGAGCGAGGCCAGCAGCGGGAAATCCGGGTCATCGTCGAACACGCGCAGGGTGCTCGGGTCGTTGATGAGCCCGTGCTCCTTGCGGTAGGCGTCGTACTGCTGGTTCAGCGTGGCGCGCAGTTGGCCCATGCCCTTGTCGTCGTCGGCCATTTCCGCGGCGATCAGGCCGCGCAGGGTCGAGCGCATGCCGGCCAGCGCCTTGATGCGCGCGAAGCCGCCCTCGCCCAGCGTCGTTTTCTCGGTCCACTGGCTCGCCGGCGTGACTTCGGTACCGCGCGCCTCGCCGCCCAGGTCGGGCAGGCGCTGCATGAGTTTGTCGCCCTCGAGGAAGAAGCCGCCTTCTTGCACTGTCGGGCTCTTCAGGGCGACGATCGCCGCCTTGGTCTTGTCGGCCGTGCCGGTGTCGGCGATCGACTGGTAGACGCCCTCGGGCAGCTTGCCCACCGCTTCGCGCAGCATTGCGAGCGTGTCCTGGCCAGCGCGCGCCACCAGCGCGGGGAACTCGGGCCCGTACATGGTGCCGAAGGCGCCGAAGTTGCCCAGCATCATGTCCGGGTTGTCGATGAAGTACTGGTTGAGCGCTACCTGCTTGCCCTGGCGGTCGGTGTAGCTGCCGGTGCCCAGCCAGCGCTTGGCGTCCTGCTTCGCGGCCTTGCCGCCAATCTCGGAGTCCGGGCGCTTCTGCAGAAAGATGATGTCGGTGGTGACCTCGGTATTTGCGTTCTTCGCGAAGGCGCTGTTCGGCAGCCGGATGGCGCCCAGGAACACCGTGCGGTCGCTGATGTACTTGCGCGCGCTGTCGGTCTTGGCGTCGAGGAACGAGTTGGTGACCACCTGGGCCATCACCCCGCCCTCGCGCAGCATGTCGACCGCCTTGGCGAAGAAGTAGTTGTGCAGGCTCAGGCCGGACAGGTGCTTGCGGCCGCTGCGGTCGGTCTGCGGGTCGCTCGCGAACGGTGGATTGCCCACCGCGGCGTCGAAGTAGGCGTCATTGCCCTTGAACTCGGTGAAGTCGGCGCGCTGCACGATCTGGCGCGGGTACAGGTGCTTCGCGATGGCGCTCGAGAACGGCTCGCGCTCGATCGCAGTGAAGCGGCCGGCGCTGCGCATGTCCGCGGGCATGAGGCCGATGAAGTTGCCCACGCCGGCTCCGGCCTCGAGCGTCTTGCCGCCCGTGAAGCCGAAGCGGCGCAGCGCAGCGTAGATGCCGTCCACGATGATCGGCCGGCTGGTGTAGTGCGCGTAGCGCGTCGATCGGCGCGCGTCGGCCAGATCCTGCTCGGACAGCAGGCCGGTGAGCTCCGCGTGCTCCTCGGCCCAGTCGGCATTCTTCGGATCGAAGGCCTGCGGCAGCCCGCCCCAGCCCACGTATTGCGCCAGGACGCGCTGCTCTTCCGGCGTAGCCAGGCGCCCGCTCGCCTCGAGCTCGTTCAGCAGGCGGATGGCCGCGACGTTGTTCTTGAACTTGGTCTTCTGCCCGCCTTCTCCCAGGCCGAGGTCATCCTCGATGGTGAAGTCGTCGGCCTTGATCTGCGGCGCCGCGATGGGGGGCGCGTTGGGGGCCTCGTTGGGCCCGCCCTCGGGGATCAGTCCCGCTTGTTGGGGTCGAACTCCGTCAGGCCGCGAATCAGGTCGCGGTGGGCGCGATAGCCCTGGCTTTTTGGCAGCTTTTCCTCCTGCCCCGGTTCCTCCGGAGGGAACAGGTACGTCTCGCGAACCTGCTCCCACGCTTCCTGCCACGTCGCGCCCTGCGTCGTCAGCACCCGAATCCCCGCCGCCGTCGCGTCCGCGGCTTCCGTCAGCGCCTGCTCGAGCTTGCCCGCCTTCTCCAGCCGGGCGAACATCTTGGGCAGATGCTCCTTCCAGTGCGCCCTCGCTTGGGCGATCCAATTCGCGTGCTGCATTTCCATCTTTCGGTGCTCCAGTATCTGCGGCCGGGGCCACGGGTGCAATGCTGTCCAAATCCGCAGCTTCGACGGACGCTGCGGTGTCCATGCCTTCGATCGCCGCGGCGCGCGGGTCGAACTTCAGCGCCATATAGAGCTGCTTGAGGTACGGGCGGATGCCCTCGCCCATGTCCTCGAGCATGGCCTTGGCGTAGGCCGCGAACGTGCGCGCGCCGCGCTCGATGTGGTAGCCGGCCAGGGTGATGCCGTCTTGCAGGAGCTCGGGGTCGATGCCGCTGCGCAGCGTGCCGAGCTTGGCCTTCATGCGGGCCCGCGCGGCGGCCGCCGCATCCTCGGTGAAGATCTTGTTGGCTGCGGCGCCCGGCGCCTTGTTCTTCGTCAGTACAACATCGCCCTGCGCGTTGGGCTTCATGCTGTAGCCGGGCTCCGCACGGCGATTCATCTGCGCTCGCATGATCGATTCGGGCACGTCGACCCCGTTCGGCACCGTGACGGATTCCGTCGTGCTGCCGGGCTTCATCATTTCAGCGACTTGGGCTTCGATGTCGATGCCAGGGGCAGCCGGCTCCGGCGCAGCGGCGGGTGCCTTCGGGGCGGCTTCCGGCGCCGGTGCAACGGTCGCCGCGGGCTTATCCGCCTTGCCCTTCGGTGCCGCGGCGGTGGTCACCGCGGCCGGAGTTGCGGGCGCCGGAGCGTCCGCCTGTGCATTCTTCAGCGGGGGCAGCTTCTCGAGGTGGGCCTCACGGATGAAGTAGCCCTTGGCCTTCACGTTCCACGTGGAGGGGTCGATGGCCTCGGCCTGCTCCTTCGACAGGTCGGCGCGCCACACGCCGCGCAGCTTGCGGCCGCGCCCGGTGGTGTGCTCCACGACCTCGCCGCGGTCGGCAGGCGCTACTGCCGGCGCGGCAGCCGCATCAGCGGCTGGTCGAAGTGCTGCAGCACCGCCGCTTGCCGCAGCATCTGCTCCGCTACCTTCTTCTGGTGCGGCTTCAGCAGCAGCACGCGCGGGCTCGGCTGAGGGTTGGGGTTTGGCTTTCGCACTGGTGACCTCCGGTTGGACGGCCGACTTGCGCACGACGAAGCCGCCCTTGACGGGCACGACTTCATGGCCGGGGCCGGCCTTCTTCGCTGCGTTGCTGGCCGGCAGTTTGATGGTGAAGGGCATGCCCTTCGAGTTGGTGATGTCGCCGTCCAGCACGCCGGCGTCGGCGCGCTCCTTCGCGGCGCGGCGCTCGTCGCGCAACGCCTCGCCCTTCTCGTAGTCGGGCGTGCCCTTGGTGGCCAGCGTGAAGCCGCCCTCGGTGGGCACGGGCAGCGCGGAGATATTGCCGCCGCGGGTCTTCTGCTCCTTGCGGTAGGCATCGGCCTCTTCGTAGGTGGCGAAGCTCTGCGGTGCAGCCGGCTCCTGCGCCACGAACGGCTTGCCCTTCGCGCGGATGGCCTCTGCATCGGGGCCGATCGCGCCGGCGCGGAAGGCATTGGCGAGCGGGCTGGCCGGGTCTACGTCGGCAGGGACAGCGGTGGCAGATTCAGCAGTTTGGTCAGCGCCGACGGGCGCCCCTTCTGCCAGCACGCTATCCGCCATGCCGCCAGCCAGGCCGGATTGCTCAGGCGCGGCAGCAGCGTCCGGTAGCTGCGCTCCACTCTGACCGGGAAGCTGTTCGCCGACTTCATCAGCCGGCGCTTGATCGCTCGCACTTTCACTGGGGACTCCTTCAGGGTTGATCGATGCTGCGGCCTTCGCGAGTGCGCCCGCAGGCTTGGGTTCCACGTCGATGATTTCGCCCGTGGCGGTCTGCGCGGCGCGGGCCAGCGGACCCTTCTCCACGATCTGGCCGGCGCGCGCCTCGAGGTCATCGCGCACGCCCTGGCGTTGGTCGACGGTCTGCGCGGTGCCGTCCGGGCCGACGGTGATGGTCGGCGCCGGCAGCGCGAGCGCAGGCGCTGCAGCGGGCGCGGGCGGGGTCGGTGGCGCAACGAGCTTCGGCTTGCTCAGCGCGTTCGCACCACCACCCATCGCGGCGCCGGTCAGCATGCCGAGTACTGCGGCTTGGTCCACGCCCTCTTCCAGCGGCTTGCCGAGCGCAGCGTTCTGGAGCACCTGCTCCTGAATCGACTGCGGCAGCTCTTCGAGCACGCCCTCGGCCACCGCGCCCTCGAGCACGCGCCGGACGATGCCCTTGGCCTTCGCGGTGCTCTGCACGGCGCCCACCAGCATCGTGTCGACGTCGGCGATGCCCAGCGACTTCGCGACCTTGTTTCCCAGCAGGCCGAAGGCGCCGGTGCCGACACCGGAGGCGATCGCCGCAGCAGACTGCCCCTTGGACAGCAGGCCGTCGTCGGTTTCCTGGCGGATCTGTTCGGCCTGGCTGCCCGCGCCCATGATGCCCTCGCCGGCAGCCGCGGCCATCGCGCCGCCGATCTTCGGAGCGCCCTGCAGCAGCGCACGGCCCACGCCGGCGCCACCAACCATGCTCGGCGCCGATTCGACGGCCGCGTGGCCGATCACCGACGGGTTCTCCAGGGCCGCGACGAACTTGCCGCCGAAGCCCGGCGCATCGCTCACGTTCTTGAAGGCCTGCTTCTGCTGGTCCGAATAGAGGTCGTCCAGCATGGCCTTGGCCTCTTTCGGCCGGTAGCCCACCGCCTCCATGCCCTTGCCCGCGTAGCCGCCCGTCGCGAGGTCGGCCACGCCCACCAGCGCCTCGCCGGCGCCGATCACGCCTTTGGCTGCGCTGATGCCCACGTCGCCGGCCACACGCGCCCACGAGCGCGGCTCTACCGGCGCCTCGGGGGCCTTCGCCCCGATGGCCTTCGCGATGTCCTCCGGAGACATGTCCGGGTAGTGGACCTCGTGCAGCACGCGCACGATTTGTTGGTCATCGAGGTTCGCCCAGTCGGGCTCTTTCGCGCGGATCTCGTTGATGTTCATGAGGGGTGGTGCTGGATTGATCGTGATGTCAGGACGCGCGAGTCGAAGCAGCGAGCTCCTTGTCCTTCTTCTGCGCCTTGAGCTTTTCTTCCTGCAGGTAGGCCTGTTGCGCGGCGTTGAAGCGCTGCTCGCCCTCCTTCTGAGCCGCGCCATCGCTGCGCTGCTTCCACGCGGCCACGTCGGGCGAGAGCTCGGTGCGCGTGCCGCGGTTGAGCTCCGCAACCTGCTTCTTGTAGACCGCTGCCATGGGGTCTTGAGCGGCGAGCGCCGCGGAGGTCCGCGCGCTGTAGGCGCGGTTCTCCTGGGTCTTGTTCGTGCCCTTCTCGGCCGACGTGCCACCGTTGAAGCCGGCCATGGCCTTGTCCCACGAGCCGGTGCGGTCGTAGCTTTCCTTCAGGTGGTAGGCCGCGGCGAGCGCCTGCTCTTCGGGGTCTTCGCTGTAGGCGTCGACGCCGTACTTCTTCAGGAACTTGTCGCGCGTGCTCTGGATGAACTGATAGACACCCTTGGCGCCCTTTGGCGACACCTGATCGCTGTTGCTGCGCTCGCCGACGGTGCGGATGGTGCGCATCACTTCGGTGGGCACGCCGGTCTTCTTCGAGGCCTCCACTTCGGCGCCGTCCCACACCGGATCTTTGAAGCTGATTGGGGTCGAGCCGCGGCCGGCGCCGCCGCCCTGGCCACCGTTCGCGCCTGCGTTGCGGCCCTGCGCCTTGAGGCCGAAGGGGTCCGCCGCGCCGGTGTCGCGCTCCACATAGGGGGTGAGCGCCTTGCTGATGCGCGCGTTGACGACGGCTTGCCGCTCGATCAGCGTCTTGGCGTTCGGGTTGTTCACGTCCCAGGTGCCGTCGGCCTGCGCCTTGATGACGGCCGCGTTGATCGTGTCCGCCTCCTTGCGCCAGCCTTCGACCTGCATCTTCACGGCTGGCGGGATCTTGGCGCTGCGCTCGGCGTCCTTTAGCGAAAGCTCGGCCGTGCGGATCTGCGTATCCGCCAGTCGGCCCTGGCGGTCTTCGGTGCGGTCGGCGCGAGCGGAGGTCGTATTGAAGTGCCGCTCGCTCTGCTCGTAGCTGCGATCGCTGTTCTTCTGCGCGCGGTCGCGCTGCTCCTGCTGGTCGTAGTGCGCCATGCGCGCCGACGGGTCGATGGTGCGGTCCAGCATCCACGCGGCCTGCACCAGCCCGCGCTCGTCGTTGCTGAACTGCGGCAGGCCGGGGATCGGCGCGGCCTTGCCGTCCTTGTCGAGCGCGGCGTAGGTGACGCTCTTGCCGTCCTCGCTGATGACCGGCTGAACCTTCAGGCCGGCCATCGGGCCCGCTTCGGAGTTGGTCGCGAGCTCCGCGAGGCCGGCGTGCCCCTTGCGCATCGCCGTGCCCAGGTCGCGCTTCCAGCGCTGGTCGGCCAACTGCATCTTCTGCAGTTCGCCCTGGCGGTCGCCGCTTTCGAGAGCCATCGCCTTTTCGACCTGGCCGGCACTGCGATAGGCCTGGGCAACACGCTGGGTCTGCGCCTCGGGCGAGTTTTGCCGCGCGAGCTCGGCCTCTGCCTCCGCGCGGTTGCTGAAGTCCTTGCCTCCCACGCGCAGCGCCAGCGGGGGCGGCGCAGCAGCGGGCACGGTGGCCTGGGCGCCCTGCATGATGCGGGCCGATGCTTCATCCTGCGCCGCGGCCTGCTGGTCGACCGCATTGGAGGCCTTCGCCGCCATGGACTGCTCGATGCGCGCACCCTCCCGGCTGGTCGCCTGCACCGCGGCCTGCGCGCGATCGGACTCGCCTTCTGCCGCAGACGCCATGGCGTTTGAGAACGACGATGCGCCAGCAGAGGCCGCATCACCCGCGGTCACCGGCTGCTTCAGCGCCTTCTCGCCGGCCTGCCCGACGTCACGGTTGTCCATGTAGTCGGGCTTGAGCACGCCGCCCGCGCCTTCCTCGAGCGCGACCGGGCGCGAGGCGTTCTTTAGCGACGATTTCAGGTCGTCCTCTTCAGCCCATGCCTTGCGCTGCCGCGAGCGCGTCTCGTCACGCCACTTCTTGTTTTCCTCGTCCTCTTCGCGATCGCGCACGATGCGCTTGCCGCGAAGGTAGCCGTCGACACCCGCCGCGAGAGCGTGACCCCATCCACCAGCCATATCAGGCCTCCGTTTCGGTGTTCAGCCAGGACAGCGAGCGATCGATTTCGCGTCGGATGTCGGCCATGCGTTGAATGAAAACCTTGTGCTCGTTCGGGTGGTGCGCGCGCATGTAGGCCGCTCGGCCCTCGTCCCACCACGCGGTGCAACCCATGCACTCCGGCGCGCGGCGCGTGCCCGCGGCGTAGAACGGCGCCACCGGCAGGTCGAGCTCGCGCAGGAACGTCATCACCGTGTCGGCGGACCAGTCCTCGATCGGGTACAGCACCTCGAAGCCATCCGCGACTTCCCCGCTGCGCAGCGGCGCGGATGCGTATTCGTCGGCGCGCTGCCCGCGGATCAGGAGCGTCATGCCGTCGAGCTGCATGCGCGCGTGCAGCGGGTTCATCAGGTTCGCGGCGCAGCAGTCGTAGCGGCCCTGGAGCCGCAGCGGAGCGCCGGACACCATCTGGCCCAGTGCGGTGTTGTCGACGGGGATGAGGTCGGTGGGGTAGCCCGCGTACTGGTGGTTGCCCTTCACATCGGTCACGATGCGGATCAGCTCCACGCCGGCCTCGGCGAGCGCCTGCTCCACCTGGGCGACAACGGCGCGCGTCTCGGGGAACTGGTCGCCGGTGTCGACGTGGTAGACGCGGATCTGCGGCCAGAAGTCGCGCAGCGCGTAGAGCGCGGCCGTGCTGTCACGCCCGCCGCTGAACTGGAAGGCCACGCGGCCCTTGTGCCGGTGCAGCGTGCGCTGGTGGCCACCGAAGGACTCGAAGCGCCAGATGGTCGGAACCACGCCGGTCATCAGGGTGTCCGCCAGCGCGTCGTCGTTCATGAGCTCGCGCATGCGGTCGACCTTGACCTCCGGCGCGATGGCGAAGTCCATGTGAAAGCCGGCTTCGGCTGCCCAGGCTTCGACCTGCTCCGGCGTGTGGGCGTGGGCGCCGAGCACGCGCTCGAATTCCACGTTGTCGCCCTCGAGGCGCGCCATGTCGTTGATGAAGAGCTTGCCGCCTGGCTTGAGCACGCGGAAGGCCTCGCGCAGCACGCGCGGCCAGTCTCCGGACTGGCAGATGGCGTAGCTGAAGATCACGACGTCGGCCACGCCGTCGAGCACGGGGAGCTCGTGGAAGTCGGCGTGCAGGCGGTCAAAGTCCTCCGGGCAGTGCTCGAGCTGCACCGTGCTGGTGTTGACCAGCAGGAATTGCAGATCCGGCCGGGCCTCGTGCATCAGGCGGGCCATCTCGCCCACACCGCAGCCCGCGTCCAGCACCATCGCGCCCTCGGGCGGGTCCAGCGCCTCGAGCAGCACGGCCACGTGCTCGGCCTCGGTGTCGCCGAACAGGGCGCCGTTGAAGACGCGCACGCCGCTTTCCAGCACGCGCGCGGTGGTTTCGTCCACGAGGGACTGGTCAATGAGGTTCATCAGATGACGACTGCGATGGTTGCGACGGCGCCGACACCGGCCGCGGTGGTCGCGTTCTTGGAAGCGGCTGCCGCGCCCTGCTGGCCAGCGACTGCGCCGTAGGTGTTGCCTGCGCCGGCGAGGCCCTGCTGGGCGCCCGCGTAGCCAGCGTTCATGTTGGCGTTGCCGGCTTGGCCGGCTGCCAGGATGCTCTGTTGCGCGGCCATGGCGCCGGCGCCCGCTTGCTGCGCGAGCGCTGCCGTGGTGCCCTGCGAGCTCGCGATGTTGCGGCCCAGGTTCGCGGCGTCCATGCGGCGCGCGTAGCCGATCTGCTCCACCGCCTTGGAGGCGGAATTCGCGGCGCCGGCCTTGGCCCTCGCTGCGCCCAGGTCCATCGTGCCCTGCATGGCGACGGTCTTGCCGCTGGCCGGGTTGACGCCGGCGCGCTCCATCTCGCGCATCGTGGCGCCGCGCTGCGCGGCAATGCTGCGCTCCACGTCGGAACTCGCGGCGGCCGCCTCTGCCGCGCGGCGCTCGGGCGTGTCGTAGTTCTTCGCGTCGGCGACGATTTCCTGCTCGAGCGGCCGGTAGGTGGTCCGGTAGTCCTCGTTGGCCTGCCGCGTGAGGTCCGTCTGCTGGCGCATCTGCTCGATCTGAGCGTTCGACACCTCGGTGCCGATGCGCTGCGCCTCCGCGCGGTCGGGCGCCTCGTTGCTATAGACCTGCTTTGCCCAGTCCAACTGCTCGCGCGAGAGCTGGGCCTGCTGCATCGCCGTGTACAACTGCGCCGAGCTCGCGGCGCCGCCGCCCCCGCCACCGCCCATCGGCGTGAGGCGCATGCCGGCAGAGTGCCGCTGCTCAAACGAAAGAATCATGGGTAGACCCCTTGTGCCGCGTGGGCACGTCGGCGAACGAATCGCCGGCGTGGGTCTTCGTAACCCTGGTGGAAACTGGCTCGTATCCGAGGTAGCGCGCCATGCGGTCTGCCCCGTTCTCGAGCCGGAAGTGGAAGGTTGCCGAGCGCACGCCCAGCGCGAAGATGCAGCGCTCCCCGTACTGCACCAGCCGCAGGCCCAGGAGCCCGCCGCGGTGGTTCGGATCCACGTACAGCACGTCGTCGGTCACGCTGTAGACGCCGCTGTCGATGTCGCGCCCGATGAAAAGCCACAGGCTGCCGACGATGGCACCGGTGGGTCGGTACCGCGCGGTGTAGATGACGTGCTGGCCGAGCCGCTGCATCTCAGTCAGTCGGTTCCAGTCGGTAAGGTCGTTGCGCTCGCCTGGCCGCGTCTCGGCGATGTAGCGCATGCGTTGGCCCTCGAGCTCTTCGCGGGCGCTGTTTAGGCGCTCGCACTGAAAGATGTAGTCCCCGAACTCGCCGCGGGGCCACAGCGAGGGCGAGAGCGGGCTCGCCGGCGAGACTTCACGTGCGATCGCGGTCGCAAGCGGCAGCGTGAGCTCTTCGCCCACGTGCTTTGCCAAGACCAGCGAAAGAAGGTTCATCCGTGGATTTGGCCCAACGGAAAACCGGAAATAAAGGGGGGTCGATCCGCCGCTTACGGGCCCCATTGGATGGCCTCGAGGGCTGCGCCGGACGAAACCTCGATCCGGTCGCGCAGCCGACGGCCGATCGCGTGCGCATCGGTGGCATGGGTCAGGACCGCCATCGCCACCCGGCGAAACTGCTCCTTGTTGAGGGTCACGGCCGAGTTGTCGAAGCGCGTCCACTCGACAGTCCAGTCATCGGGCAGCGCATCGAGGGCGGCGTATTGCCCGGTGACGTTGATCGCGGCCGCGGCGTCGGCGTCGAAGCGACCCAGGCCCGGCAGCATGACGCCACCCGTGATGAAGGCCTCGCGCGCAGCCTTGATTTCCCTCCACTTGTCGGCGCGGTGCATCTCCGTCGTGCGCTGGCTGACCCACTGGTGCGAGGGCCAGTCGAACGTGTGATAGGGCGTCGGCTGGGGGCCGATCGGCACGAATGCAGAGCTCGCGGCGTCCCACCAGTGCGCCGACGGCGCGAGCTGCTCGATCACGTCGCCGGGGATGAGCTTCACGTCGGTGGTGGTGCCCGTGCCGAGAACCTCGCCGTGCGGGCCGATGACGCTGTAGGGGAAGATTTGCATGGCGTCAGCGCTTGAAGATGAAGGCCATCAGGTTCACCGGGGTGTTGAATGCGTATCGGAAATAGGCGACGTGGGCCTGAAGGTGATGCGTGCCCGGCCCGAGCACAAGCTGCGCGAAGAGGTTGGAGCCGGCCCCGAACTGGTAGCCAAACACGACTTGCCCCACGTACTGGTGGTCGTTGACGGCGGCAGCGGTCAAGGTCATGGTTCGCGTTGCGTCGTTGATGTCGCCCACTTGGCCGACGGCGACGACGTTGCTCGCGCCGAAGGAGGCGAACAGGGCGATGTTCCACACCTCGCCGCCCGGGATGCCGAAGATGATGTCGGCGTGGTTGTTGCCCGCTGCCTGGAGCGCGAACGTCACGGCACCCTGCACAATGTTGCCCGTGCTGATGACGTTGGGCTGCACGATGCTCATGACGCCGTTCACGACATTGAAGCCTGGCGCGTAGACGTTGCCGGCCGCGTCGACCTGAAAGTAGCGCCCGGTGTTCGCGTTGCCAAGCAGCAGCCCAGGCGGGCCCAGGTAGAAGCCGCCGCCGCCGTCACCGGGCCACTGGTAGCCGGCGAAGCTGCCGCCGCGCAAGCTGCCGGCGTACATGTCGCCCAGGACGCCGGTCAGCGCCTGGATGCTCGGCGTGCTGATCCCCTGGGGCGTGACGCGCGTGCCGATGCCGCTGGGGCTGTATTCGCTGAAAGCGGTTTGCGACGGCCTGGCAGCGCCGACGAAGGGCGCCACGATCATCCCGTAAGAGTCCGCCGAAGAGAGCGTCGTCTCCTTGACGATGCGCAGGCGCCCGGACGCGGCCGTGGGCGGCGCCACGCCGAAGTGGCCGATGCGCTTGAACAGGTCGAGGCGCTGCCCGCCCACGGCCTCCTGATTGTTCAGGATGCGGTTGTCGGCGGTGCGGCTGATGAGGTTGTTGCTGGCGTCGCGCCACTCGAAGTCGGTGTAGATCTGGCAGCGGTGCGCGCCGGCGTAGACGCTCGCCTCGTAGCGGCGCCCGGGGAAGACCGCAAACGGCGCTTGAATGAGCATGTAGCCGTTCGCGGTGGCCCCTCCGCTGTTGAAGCCGATGCCCTCCATCCCCGGGGGCACCCACGTGGGCAGGCTTGCGGTCAGCCGGTAGATGCGCTGCACGCTCTCGTTCGAGCCATATTCCCAGCCCGCGGGGACCGCGATGGCGCCGCCCGACTGGTCCACCATGGTCGAATTCGCCAGCAGGTTCGCGCCGGCGCCGACGTTGAGCTGCTGCGCGCTGACCGAGCCGCCCGGCAGATCCAGCGTGCCGTCCGCACCGAGCCGGAAGCCATTGCCGTTGCCGTCGTAGTTGGAGGACTGCACCGCCGTGGCGGTGATGAGGATGCCGCCCACCGAGCCGTTGCCGATGAAGGCCTGGCCGCGGAAGATGGCGTTGTTGAACTCAACATTGCCCAGGCCGTTGATGCGCCAGCCGCTCACGGCGGCGACGTAGCCGGTCGACTGAACGTATTGCCCGACAGCGATCGAGCCGGCAATGAGCTTGTCCGCGCTCACGTTGGCGATCTTCAGGTTGTCGATCGCGCCGTTTGCCACCTTCAGGTTGGTGATGGTGCCGTTCTGGATCCAGCCGTCGGAGAAGTAGACGCCCGCGGGCACCACCACGCCGCCCACCGTGATAGGCGCAGAGACGACGCTGAAGAGCGGCGCGCCGTCGGGCGCGGCATCGTTGGTCACATAGAACATGCCGGCGCGCACCGCGAACTTGGTGTACTGCGCGGCCGAATTCGTCGCGGCCTGGGTCAGGGCGTTGATGAGCGTGCGAACGTCCTGAGACGTGGTGGCCACCAGCCCATTGGTGCCGCCAGCGGGCGCGGCCGACTCCACGCCATCCTTGGTCATCCACTTTATCCACAGGTGGTAGGTGGTCGCGGGGTCCGTCGGGTAGGCGTGCACCGTGCCGGCGAAGCTGGTCAGCAGCACCGCATCCGAGAAGACCGGGACGGCCGGGCCCGTGCGCTTCACGCCGTAGACGTTGGTCACGCCGTGGCCGTGGCCCTCGGTGTAGATCTGCGGCGCGCACTCGATGAAGATGCTGCTGACCGCGGCGCTGACCTCGAAGCCGCTGGGCGTTGGCGGGGGCGTGAGGTCCGGCTCGTAGGTGACGCCGGGGATGATGACGTTGCCGCCGCCACCTGGTGACGTGATGATGGTGTTGATGCCGCCGATCGGGTTGCGGCTCTGCCCCATCAGGTAGGTCTTGCTGACGTCGATCAGGCCAGCGCTCGCCAGATCCCGCACGGTCACGCCGCGGTCGAGCTTGTCCCCCTGCAGGCCCATGTAGGTCTGCACGGCCTCGCGGATGCTGGCGACGATGTTGGCCGACGTGCCAGTCGGCAGGCTCTTGCGGGTGTCGGGCTTCATGCGTCGGCGAGCTCCCCGTAGCTGGTGGCGACGACAACCGACTGGACCGCGTTCACGCTCGACACCTCGAGCTGCCAGTCCGTGGCCAGGACATCGCCCGGCAGCCGAAAGGCTTTGCGGTTCTGCACGGTCTTCGTGTAGCGCAGCGTGGTCGCGTTGGGCGCGGTGAACACGCCAGGGCGCGCGTCGAGGCGCGCAGTCACCACGGCAGGGTCGAGGTTCTGCGCCTCCCAGTGCACGGTCACCGGGAAGGCATCGGCCAGCACGCGCGCGCCGGCGAAGCTCGCATCGCGGGTGCGCCACACCTTCGAGCGGAAGGTGGCGGTCAGGAGCGCGCCAGCGTCCCACTTCTTCACGCTGGTGCCGTCCAGCACATAGAGCGCGTCCTGCAACTCATCGAAGTACAGGGCGTCGTAGCCGAATTCCAGCCAATAGATGCCGGTCGGGTTGACCGGATCGATCATGAAGGCCTTCTTCACCCCGCCGACGACATAGCTACCAAGGTAGAAGCCCTCGTAGCTCGCGCCGATGAGCGTTTTCGGGTTGATGGCCTGCCAGTCGTCGCGGGTCATGATGCCTGCGGTGATGATCTTGGGCCCGCCGCCGCCGAAGTAGGCCAGCCCGTCCTCGCAGGCCCACACGACACCGTGACCCAGGCTCGCGACCGATCGCGGCGCTATGCAGGCCTCCGCGAACTCGAGCGGTTCCTCGGTGAGTGCATCGGGCGAGGATCCAGACACCAGCACCGGCCGCGCGGTGGTCAGCACCAGCAGCGCCTGCCCAAAGCGGCCCAGCGCCACGGCCGCCGCGTCGGGCGGCATCGTTTCGTAGGGGATCGGCCACGCATAGGGCTTGAAGGCCACGCAGTAGCGCACGGCTCCCTTCACGATGCCCGCGGCCATGCCGTTCCACATCGGCGTCAAGTAGGTCATGTCCGGGTCCGGCACCAGCCATCCGTCGGTCGGCAGCACTTCACCCAGGCTGCGGCCGTCGTCGGTGGTCGTCGTGAGCGTGCTCACGATTTCGCGCAGGAAGAAGAACTCGGTATCGCCGGCCTGCCCGGTCTGCGTGCGATAGATCCGGATGCGATTGATGCCGTAGGGCCCGGCCGGTGGCGCCGCCAGGGCGTCCACGGTCCACGTGGCATCGGTCTTGCCGCTCACAGGCAGCGAAACCGGGCTTGGCGCGCTCTCTTCGCCCTTGTCGGTCACGTAGGTGTAGACGTAGTAGCGAATCTCGATGTCCGTGGCCACGCCCGGAGTGAGAGCCACCAGCGTCGGGGGCGTGGTGGGCGCGGGCACGCCAAGGTAGCGCCACGCATTCGGATAGGGCGTGCCGGCGAGTGCGATCGTGTTGTCGGTCTGCTTCGGGATGCCGTCGCCGGTGTAGAAGGTGCGCTCGGTGGTGTCCTCGGTGATGAAGCCGCGCATGGCGTGCACGATGCCGGTCCACGAGAACCAGTAGTTCGCATCGCTCGCCACGTCGCGGCCCATGCGATAGATGGTCTGCCGGCCTGCGGGGACGGTCGCGACGGTCGCTGGCGCGCGCCACGGGCGCAGGTCGCCGCGGCCGGGCTTCTGGTTGAGGGACTGCACGCCCAGGGTGTCGGGCAGCAGCTTCGGATGCACGGCCTGATTGGCGCCGGCGAACGCTGCGAGGGTGAGCTGCATCGCTCAGTCCTCCTTGATCTTGAGGATGAATTCGTCCTCTAGCTGCCGCTCGCCCTCTGTGCTGGCGTGGATGGTGACCTTGTAGTCGTGCCCGTTGGTGCCGCCCGCCAGCCACACCTTCGCGCGCAGATCCGTGAAGGTCACGGCGCCCCTGATGAGCGCGGTGTTCGTCGGGTCGGTGATGCACTGCACCGCCGCGCTGGCAGCAACGATGCGATCGCCCACCGGCATGTCGTCAGAGTAGTCGACGTCGTAGTCCCAGGTTTCGCCGGGCTGCTTGCGCTGCTTGCCAAGAATGGCCATGTGCTCTCTCCTTAGCCGGTGCGGCGCATCACGCGCGAGCCGGCCGGTCGGTTCATCGTTCGATTGGTGGCCGGGCGCCGCATGACTCGCAGCAGCGCGGCCGGGGTGAGCGCGCCACCGGTGCCTGGCTGCTGCACCGCTTCGCCCACGCCATCCAGCAAGAGCTCGAGCACAGCCGTGGCGACAGCGGACAGGACCAGCGTGCCCAGCGCATCGGTGTCGGCGGCCGCTTCCATGTCGAAGGCGGACGAGACGATGGCGCTCGAAATCGCCTCGAGGTCTGCGCCGGCGCCGATCGCGCCAACGGCCGAGCCCACGGCGCCGCCATCGAAAAGCACGTCAGCGGCCGCTTCGACGCTGAAATCCGCCTCAGAGCTGGCGATCGAGTTGGACTCGAAGGAGGCTTGCAGGTCAGCGGTCGCGGCCCACACTGCAGAGAGGATCGAGCCGGACACAAAGGCGGTTGACGCGCCGCCGCTGACCGCGGCCACCGCGCTCGATACGGCGGTGGCGATGAAATCGCCGGTGAGCTGACCCGAGGACGTGGCGAGGTCGCCGCCCAGGATCTTGGCGCCATCACCCGCCAGCGTGCCGTCCGCGCTGATGGCACCCACTCCACCCAGCAGCTTCGCGCTCTCCATCGCCGCGCTGACGGCCGCGGTGATGGTCGCATCCGCCTCCACGATCGAGCCGCCTGCGGATGCTTTGAACGCGACGATGATGAGCGCTGCATTGCCACTGCTGGAGGTGTTCGTCCACTGCGAGGCGACATTTGCGGTGGAACTGACCAGCCGATACGCCAGGGCCGAGATCCAGAAGCTCGAGCTGTCGTTGATCTGCCCGAGCGCTGTGAAGTTGCCGGTGGTCTCGGTGAAGGGGTCGACACCGCCGTCGCCGTCGTGACCGACGAAGGTAAAAACAATCTCATCCGGCTGGGCCAGCGTGCCGGGGACGCCCGTGTCAATGTTCCAGGGTTGAGCGGTGCGCTCGACAGCGTTGCTCAGGTCGTAGGACGCTGCGAGCACGCCATTGACGGCGCCGAAGTGGATCGAGGGGTACTCGGTCCCGCCGCCGACGTTGACCGTGACGTAGTGGCCGGTGCCCCCCGTGCCGTTCTCGCACACGTAGAGCCAGGCGCAGGGTCCGCCGCGGGGCCGCTTTACCTTCTGGACGTAGGTGTTGCCGAAGTTGTCCGTGACAGAAGTGGGATCGGTCGAGTTGCCATAGAAGATCCACACCGCGAAGGTTTGACCCGTCGTGGTGTTCTTCGGGTCGTCCGACGTGTTGATCGTCGCGACGGCCGAAAGTCCCCTCTTCGCATACGCTGCGACCGAAGCGGCCATGCCCCAGGCCTTAAGCGGTCAGGACCGTGATGACGCTGGTCGACTTCACGCGCGGCGTGACGCCGTTCGCAACCACGATGTTCGGCGTCAGGGTGCCGCGCAGCAAGATCTTGGTCGCGCCGCTCGAGGCGATGCCCACCGAGACGTGCGTGACGGTGCCGCCCGCGCCCGCGGTCATCTCGCCGAAGTCGATGTTCGCGGCAGGGCTCGCGGTGTTGCTGGTGACGGTCCAGCCCACGGCCGTGCGCACGATCGCGACCCGCGCGTAGCCGGTGTAGGCGATTTCGTTGGTCGACTGGGTGCCACCGGCGCCAGGGTCGGCCGTGTGCAGCGCCAGGTATAGCGAGGTCAGCGGCGACGTGACCGCGTTGTCCGCGAGGTTGGCGATGGCCACTGCCTGAAGGATGAGCTTCAAGAGGTCATTCGCGAAAGTGGTGTTGAAGGACATGGGCAGCTCCCTTGGTGGTGGTCAGAAAAGGTGCGCTCGAGCGCGCGGGCGGATGGCCGCGTTGCCGCGCCACAGATCCGTCTTGATGCGGTCCATGCGGTTCATGAAGGAGGTCCGCTTGGCGTCGTCGCTGGTGAGCTCGGCCACGGCGCCGAGCGCGATGTCCTTCACGTAGCGCGCGAAGAGCACGTCATCGAGGCCAGTGGCGGTTTCGCCTGGCGTCACGCTGCAGCGCACCACCAGCGGCAGCCCGGCGCCGACGGCCTTGGTGAACGCGATGGCGCGGGCGTCGGGCGTGAAGAGGTAGCGATCGCACGTCGCCGCTTCACCCGGGCGCCACACCGGGTAGTCCTCGCCGTTGAACGTGGCGCTTTCGATGCGCACGAGCTCGGTGCCCTGCTCCAGCTCGAGGTCGTACTCGCGCACACCCTCCTGGGTGATGGTCGGGTCGAGCTCCACCACCCACGCGCGCGTGTAGCGGCAGAACTCTTGCGCGGCGCGCAGCACAGCGTGCTCGGCGATCGGCTCGGGCGTGGCGGGCGCGGAGAGGCGCACGTCGCGCAGGAAGCTGCTCCAGGCTTTCATTTGCGTGCGGGCCGCGTGGCCTTGTCGGATTCGGACTTGCCGGTGAGCGCGTGCATGAAGGTGGCGATCGCGTTGGCCGCGCGCTCGGCGTCCGGTGCCACGTCGCCGTCCTTAGCCCATGCGCGGTAGCACACGAAGTCGATCAGCGCGCTCTCGAAGAGCTCGGCGCTGACCAGATCCACGTCGGAATCGAGGGTCGTGCAGTCGGTTGGCACGACGGACTGCAGCAGGCGCACCTTCATGCCCGCGGTCGCAGGCGGATAGACCTCGAAGGCCTTGGGCGCGTTGTCGTCAAACATGTAGTGCTTGATCGCGGGGCCAGGGCGCGCGGAGTACCAGTCGGGGTCGAACTCGTTCATCTGGTCGCGCGGCACCAGCGTGATGGCGCGGCCGCCGACGTTGCGGATTACGTCGAGCACGCGCACGCCGATGGCGCCCAGCGTCTGCTCGACACCCGCGACCAGCGTGTGGTCGACGGTCGAGGATTTCGCATCGGGCCGGACGGCCACGATCTGAAGCTGGCCTCCGTTCAGCCAGCCCAGCAGCTCGGCGTCCGTCCACCGCACCTTGTCGGGGTCGTTCAGCAGGACGCGAGCCTGGGTGATGACGCGGGAGGCCTTCATCGCATCAGGCCGCGGCGGTGAGAGCCTTCGCGACCAGCAGGCGCAGCTCGCCCACCTTCACGCTGTTGCCCTTGGGGAGCTCGATGCCGTTCGCTTCGGCGAACTCGCGCACCTTCGGGCCGCTCATGGCGCCCAGGTCGATCGTCTCGCCGGCGCCGTTCGTCAGCACCAGCGGATTGGCTTCGGGAGCCGGTGCCGGCGCAGCAGCAGGGGCAGCAGCAGGCGCGGCCGCAGATTCGGCCTTGGCCTTTGCTTCCTCGGCAGCCACGATGAGCTTCGTGACCTCGCCTTCGATCAGGGCCTCGCGGTCGTCCTCGTCGTTGAGGTTCCACTCTTCGCGGTTCATGCCGCTGCGGGCGAAAGCCAGATCCACCACCTGGGCCTGCGTGTACTCGGTGCCCAGCACGTCGAAGGTCGGCGGCAGCGCTTCCGAGCCGATCAGAACCTTGTCGAATTCCTTGTCGGTGTCGTCATCGTCGTCGTCGTTGCCACCAGGCGGGACGGCGGGCGCGGCAGCAACCACGGGGGCAGCCACGGGCGCGGCCGGGGCCGGTGCAGGCACGCCCACGCCGGTGTATTCGATGTAGGCCTCGTGGATCGACAGCAGGCGCTCGACGGCGCGGTCGTCGGTGACCTCCGCGACCACGTGGCCGGCAGAGTTGGGCACGAAGGTGAGGTCAGCGCCGAACAGATTGACGACGGCCTTGTCGTTGCGGCGGTAGGCGTGGATTTGCATCTTGCAGTCCTGGGTGGGGGGGGTTGAGGTCAAGAAAAAGGGGGCCACACCGCTGCGGCCCCCTTGCACACGAACCGGGGCGGTGCGGCTTATCCGCGCAGATGCAAGACGACGGTCACCGTCTTGCCGGCGCCGGCGTAGGTCGCAAAGCCCGTGGTCACCTTCAGAGCGAGGCGGCGAGCCACGGTCTTGTCGGCGGCGAGCTGCGCGGCGCTCGAGGCGCGCGAAACCGAGCCGTTGGCGCCGCGGCCGAAGGTCAGGCCGGCCTCGTAGACGACACCCAGGTCGGTGCCGCCAGCGTTCTCGCTACCGAGCGAAAAGGCGTTGGTCGGCGCGCCGTTGCTGTCGAGCTGCGGCGCGAAGATGTCGAAGTCGACAAGATCCACGCCAGGCGGCAGGTCGAGCAGCTCGAGCAGGTCGTTGGCGACGGGCGCGGCCGCGGGCATCACGAGCGTGACGGCCACTTGCATGACCGAGGCGTCGACGGGTTGCGGAACCGACTTCTTGCCGGTCAGCACTTCGGAAAGAAACTTGGGCATCTTGTGCTCCTGAAAATGGGTGGGGTGAGGCTGTCGAGCCGATGCGACACCCCCGCTTGCGCGGGGGTGTCAGGTCATCAGGGGTTCGGGTCGACGTTGGCGGTGTCCATCGCGATGACACCGAAGTCGCGGACAGTCGCGCCGTCCTTGGACTTGTAGGTAGCCTTCTTCACACCCATGATCGAGTGCGTGCCGATGGCGACGGAGTTGCCGTGGTCCTTGGTTTCCTCGGTCCAGCGGTAGCGGGTGCCCGTCTCGTTGTCGCCGAAGGCCACGAGGGCAGCCTGCGAGCCCAGGAACAGGGCACGAGCCGCGTTCACGTTGGAGCCAGCGCCGTAGTCGCTGAAGCGGATCACGTTGCGGTGCTTGTGCAGCACGACATCGTTGTACATGCCGAGCGCGCCCGAGAAGATCGGGTTGCTCTTGCCTTCGGCAGCCGCTGCGGCCTTCTGGATGTCCAGCCAGCCACCGGTGCCAGCGTCCTGACGCATGCTGTCCGCTTGGAACGTGTGCATCAGGGCGATGTAGTGGTCGCCACCTTCGATCGACACCGGGATCATCGAGAGCTCGTCGGAGCCGTCGCCGCCCATCGTCTCGGCCTTCGCCACGGCCTTGTCGATCAGGCGCAGCTTGAAGGTGTCACCCACAACCAGCGAGGCCTTCGACGTGGCCGCGCCGCCGTACATCTGGTGCATGCTGTCCGGAGCGGTCGGCGCGTTCACCGAGAAGATCGGGTTGCCGGCGCTCCAGATCATGCCGCCGCCCGTGCCGCGCGAGCCCGAAAGGTAGATGAAGTAGAGCTCGTCCTGCAGGCGCTTCCACCAGTCGGTGGACACGCGCTTGGCATCCTGGCGCAGGTTGCGCAGGGTGCGCTTCTTGGTCATGCGCGAGCCGAGGTCGGCACCACCGCGAACTTGGTCGATGCGCAGGCGGTCGGTGAAGTACTTCAGCGCCTGCTCTTTGCCGTCGAGGACTTCATCGCCCACCAACGGCTCCATGTTCATGGGCATGAGCAGGTCGACCGTGACCTCATCACCCGCGCCGGACTCGAGGTCGTCAATGCGCTGGATGGGGAGGCGGGCATCCTTGCCTTCGCCGACGAACTTCTTGGACCAGTAGGACGCTTTGTTGATGGCGACAGCCATCAACGAGGCCCACTTCTTGACTGCTTGAGGGTCGTTGACCCCGATCAAGGTACGCACGTGACACGCTCCTTGCCGACTCTGCGGCGTAGGTAGCGCGTCTTGCGCATAAACCT
Source organism: Variovorax sp. LjRoot175 (assembly GCF_964253805.1). Taxonomy (NCBI): domain Bacteria; kingdom Pseudomonadati; phylum Pseudomonadota; class Betaproteobacteria; order Burkholderiales; family Comamonadaceae; genus Variovorax; species Variovorax sp. LjRoot175. Next base: position 3,170,193 of record NZ_CAXURY020000001.1, read on the forward strand.
GGGACAACCCCCAGTGGCTGGGCCTGCTCCCGACTCAATGCGTCTGCGGGCCCGACATCGAGAAGCCTATAACAGACTTCTCGGAAATCAACACCCCTCGGAGGGGCGCTGCAACACTTTCGCGGCTACACGCAGCGGAATTGAATCTCTGCGGATGCGTAGGTGCCGATGCCCGCGCCCTGCGAGCTCGAGCTCACGGGATCGACCTTCTTGCCCTGCTTGCCGCAGAACTCCGCGGCCTCGCGGAACAGGTCGGCCTTCACTTCCCCGCCGTTGTACGTGAGCATGCTGCCGAGCTTCGAGCTCATGTAGATCCCGTTGCCGATGGGCTGCACGCCCGTGGTGCCGCAGCCCGCGAGGGCGATCACGCCGAGCACTGCGGCAAGTAGCGTCTTCTTCATGTCTTCTCCTGTGAGCGCGCCACCAGCGGCGCGCGCCGATTATGGCGGCGCCAATGGTGGCCTTGCACTCACATAGCGGGAAACATCGGTATGGGCTTGTCCGGCTCGTCGTTGGCTGACACGCGCGGTTTGTCGACCGTAGCGCCCTCCGTGAGGGTCCAAGACGGGAGGCCAAAGAGCTACGGCAGAATGCGGCCACGGGCTGCCAGTGGTGGACCAGCCCTGTTCGCGACCAATCTTCAAATCAAGACGCAGAACCATCAAATGCCTCAGCTACGTCAGCTTGTTCCTGATGCCCACGCGCTACTTCAACTGCATCCAGCGGACCTGGGTGGGTACATGTTGGAAGTTCTTCTGTCACTCAGACCAATGGAGCGCGGTCAATGGAACCGCCGCAACTTTTGCATGCAGGCAAGCCGGGACTACGGGAACGAGCACGGCCAGAACAGCGGAGTTGCAGCCGCGTGCGCTGAGGCGTGGTCGTGGCTGGAGTCGAGCTGGCTCATTTGCCGACATCCTGAGCAGGACAACGACTGGTATATCTCAACCCGAAAGGGTGAAGAACTCCGAGGCCACGCGAACGTCCGGTCAATGCTGGCTGCTCAGGAACTTCCTCAACACTTTCTTCACGCAGCCCTTATAAGGGATGTGCTACCCCTGTTCCTTCAGGGGCGCTATGACCTAGCGGTTTTTGAAGCGTTCCACTTGCTAGAAATTGCCATCCGCGACGCCGCAGGACTGGGCGCGGAGTTAATCGGCACGAATTTGGCCGCGCGAGCATTTCATCCGCAGAACGGAGAGCTCGCAGACCTGCAAGCCGAAGCGGGAGAACGGCAGGCACTGATGAACCTCATGACGGGGGCGCTTGGCAGCTACAAGAACCCTCAGAGCCACCGACATGTCGGCTTGGAGGCCGCAGAAGCAAGGGAGATGATTCTGCTGGCGTCTCACCTCCTGACGATTGTCGACGCTCGCCGCCAACGTCCGTGAGCGGCCGATTCAACGTGTCCTAACTGGCAAGATGCGGCCAGAATTCCGTCGATGCCTGCCATTGGAGGCGCGCGCACTAGGCTCCCGGGCCGTCACTTAGGGGTAGAGGGTTCAATATGTCAACGGAATCGGAACTCGAGACCAATTGCCAAATTGCTGATGCCAAACTAGGCGTCGCGGAATCTCTCGGCTGGTCGACTGCAAGCTTCGCTGCACTGGCGGCCTATCTCTACTCAAACTCCTGGCTCATTGCGTTGGGCGTTGGAGTCGTGGCTTACGTCTTAGCCACACACTGGTACAAGAAGGAACACGCACTCGCATGGGATGCTTATGAGCGAGCAACCGGGAGCGGCAAATACTACAGGCCCAAAATGGATGACGACACTACGTAGTCGAACCACAAGGGGCACACAATCGCCTGAACCCGGCCAAGACCAAGCATTCAGCATATGCAATGATGCAGCGCCGGCGCAGGCCTTATACCGGCCCAATCATTCACCAGGTGAGAGGTTCCATGTCATCCGAATATCTGAAGTTCAAGTGCGACGTTTGCGGGCACGAGTATCTTCACGGACCACATCGATACGAAGGGCACAAGCTTTTCCTGTACGGTGGCGCTTTCGCGTGCGATCCCTGCTGGAAAGGCAACCATGACGGATGGGCTCCGCACCACGAATCCCTGCTCCTTGCGCTGCTCAACGAGAAGAAAGTGCCTGTCCCGCCACGCCTGAAGAGTGGCCTTCTCCCGCGAGACTGAGGCTGCCCATGAGACGAACAAAAACCCAAGCGCCGCCGCAAGAGGTTTCCGTCGAAGTTGACGGAAAGGTCTATGCAGGGTCGTACACCGTGTCGTCCAAGGTGGTAACAGTGAGCACGGGGTACGATAGCGCATCTACTCAGGTCGGCGGATCGACGGCAAGTAACGTCGCCCGTAACTTGCTGTTGGAAATCGTTCGCGCTGCGAGGTTACGCGGTGAGTTGTCTTGAACCCCATTCCTGCGTCAGACCATGACACCCTGGCCGCCCGGTGCGCGCGTCAGCATGTTGCACCGGTCCGCCAGGGTGCCATGCCTGGCGGGGTCGGCTCAGCTCAAACGTTGCAGGTCTGGTTTCAACAAGCTCGAAAGACCGTAATGGGACCAGAGCTGCCCTACGCCCTATCTCGATAGCCGACGTTCACGTTGCACCTGCCGAAGGCAACAGCCCGTCCCTCGGCTCATCGTTGGCCGACACACGCGGCTTGTCAACCACCACATCCTGGGCCAACGTGAGGCGCAGGCGGGCAGTCTTCGGCGAATTGCCATCCAGGCCGAGCACGATGCGCCCGTTGTCGAAGGACAGGTGCTCGCCGATGCGCAGGTTGCGGATGAGGGTCGACATGCGGCTCATGCGTCGAGGTATCGCTCTTGCTGCTCAGGGGTGAGCTTCGCCAGGGCGCGCTCCATCTCTGCTCGGTCGGTGATGCCCTCGAGGTGGGCGAACTCGCTGGTGATGCGCGCATCGCCGGCCACGGGCACCGCGGCGAGGGTCGGCGGGAGCTTCGAGCGATCGGGGGCCGGGCGCGGTCCTGGGGCCTTCGTCGTGGTCGTTGCGGCCGGCGCCGGCGCAGGAGCTGCAGCAGCGGCCTTGCCGTGACGGCGCAGCATCAGTGCCTTGGCCTCGTCCAGCGCGCGTTTGCTGGCCGCGAGGTTGCCCGGCGCGTCGGAGAGGCCATCCTCTTCCGCCTCCTGGGCGAACAGGCGCACGGCGCGGTCGAACTCGCTCTTGAGCTTCTCGTCGCCCTTGCAGTCGAGGCCCGCGGCCTTGAGCTCCTTCTGCGTGTCGCGCAGATCCGCGTTGTAGTCGCGCATCATGCCGGCGCGGTCGATGCTCACGGCGGCTTGGTCGGAAGCTTCGGCACGCAGCAGGGCGTCGAGCTTGTCCTGCACGCGGTCTTCGACTGCCTGGTACTCGGCCTGGGTCGTCTCGCCATCCAGCAACTTCTGCATGGCCTCTGCCTTCTCGGCACGCAGGGCCTTGCGCTGATCGTCGATGTCGGCCGGCGTGGAGCGATGCGGGGGTGCGTCCGGCTCGAGCTCTTCCTCGGTCGGCTGCTCGGTAGTGGGCTTCTCGCCCTCCTTCTGCGTGGCCGGCGCAGCAGCCGGAGCGGCGGCAGCAGCCGCGGCAGCCGCCTCGTCGTCCGGATCTTCCACGCCGTCGCCGGGCACCACTGCGGCCTTGGCCGGCGCTGCGTCGTCGCGCGGCGCGGGCTGGCCGAGCTCGCGGGCGATATCGCCGTCGGTGTCGTCGGCCTCGGCAGCCAGCAGGGTTTCACGTTCGACGGCGCTCAGGCCGCGGAGGTCATCTTCAGAAATCGCCATCTTGGGCTCCTATGTTGATTGGGGGAATGGGGGCATCGCGACCTATGCGCGGCCCTTGCGCTCGGCCTTGCGGCGGTCGACCTCTGCGTTCCAGCGCGCGATGTCGGCGTTGCTCGGCTTGTGGCGCTGCACCGGGTCGATGCGGCGCCGGGTCGTGTGCGAGCCACGGGTGAAGCCAGCCGAGGGCTGCATGCTCGAGGTAGCGACGGCAGCAATCGCCGCCGCTGCCAGCATGACGGAGAGGCGGCTCGACTTCACTGCCGGTCCTCGTACTGGCTTGCGGCGATGTCCACGCGCGCTTGATCGGAGATGGCCTGCTCGTGCAGGCGCTGCTTCAGGAGGTAGCCCTCCAGATCCCAAATCTTCGCCTTCGCGTTGGCGTATGCCAGGCGCTGACCGATGGCCGGGTCGAAGTTGGCCGGGCTGGCGCACGCGCTCTGGCCGGTGATGGTGAAGCCGTTCTTCAGCACCAGCACGCAGAATGTCAGTAGCCAAAGCGGGTGGTTATCGATCAAGGGCACTTCATCGGCCCCATGCACGCCGTCGGCAGCCGTGAAGTAGTACTCCGCGACGATCACGGCATCCAGGCCTGGGGCGGTGACACGCGGCGCGACGGCCTTGGCGGCGAGCTCCTGCTCGGTGACGGGCTGGGGAGCGCGCTCGAGGTCGTAGGTGGCGGCGAAGATGTCCGGCTTGCACGGGTACAGCTCGCCCTTCACGCCCGTGATGATGAAGTCGCCAGGGCAGACGATGTGCCCGCCTTCCAGCGTGTCAATCCAGCCGTGCTCGTGCATGCGCACGCCGCAGTGCTTGCACGCCGATTCGCCGGACACGTCGGGGTGCCGGAAGTAGCGCACCACGGAGCCCTCCCAGCCGTTGGCCTTGCGCTCGGCGCCGGTGAAAGTGCGCAGTTCGCCTCCTTCGAGGCCCTGCTGGTCATCGGCGTAGTCGCTGGGGTGGTCGCCGTTCTTGAACCACTGGGTTGCGGCGATCACGACGGCCTTCTTGCGGTACGCGCTCACAGGACCACCACCCAGTCTTCAGCCAGGCAGTCGTTGACGCCCGGCACCCAGGTGCTGACCGGGCCCTCCACCGTCTTGATCGCGAGATAGGCGTTGTAGGGAACCATCGAGCCCTCGCCGAAGTGCTCCTTGGCGGCGCCGGTCTGCACCGGATAGGACGCGGGCGGCACGTAGTAGACGAACATGCCCTTGCCGTTCCAGCCCAGGCGCGTGACGCGCTTCCCCGCCTTCAGCAGCGCGATCGCCCGGCCGAAAGTGAGGTCGCCAAGGCGGTCCACCGTGCCGTCGCCGCAGTACAGGTTGCCCGGCGCAGAGCCCAGCATGCTGAGTGACATGGTGCTGATCCCGTCGGGGCGCAGCTCAGCGGTCGGCATGAGCTCGATGGGGCCGGGCTTCAGCAGCTCGCCGAGAGCGGTGGCTACCAGCGCCTTGATGTCGTCCGGCTTCGAGGCTTGGCCCTTCTGGTAAGGCATCCACTGGGCGTAGCGGCCGTGTGCGGGCACGGCGTCGTCGTCCTGCAGCAGGGCCACGCTGGTGAACGCATGGTGATTGCCGGCGTGGTCGGTCACGTCGAGATTCACCATGCGCTCGCTCCACACGAACACGATGCCCGCATCCATCGGCTGGCTCTCGTCGATGCACACGAAGCCGGCTTGCGCCGAGTTGGTGGGCGGTCGGAACCACACACGGCGTCCGATGGTGGGGATGATGACCTTGTTTTCGCTCATGGCGTCTTGCCTTTCGGGTGTCACTGCGGGGGAAGTGCGGCCGGGTCAATGGCTGCGGGTGGGGGCGCGTTGTCGGCGCCGGTCTGCGTCTCCATGCCGCCCTGCGCGCCTTCGAGCGGGCTGGGGGCCATGGGGTCGGGTGGTGCGCCGTCGGTCGGGCCGGGCGCGGGAAGCTGCGGGGGCGTGATGGCGCTCGCCATGGCCTCCGAGGCAGGGATGCCGCCAGGGTTCTTGTCCTCGAGGCCTGCGCTCTTCGAGATTTCGTCGGCTGCCGGCACCACGCCAGGCACCTGGGCCACGATCTGAGCGGCCTGCAGCGCGCTGTACATGGACTCGACGCGCTTGAGCACGCTCTCGACGTCCATCTTGCTCATCTGCGCGCGCACGAGGTCGATATCGGCCTGGATCTTCCCGAGCGTGGCCTTGGCCGTGTCGGTGGCGAGCTGCTCCTGCTCCTGCTGCTTCTTGATCGTGGCCTCTTCGATGGCCTTCTCTTCCGGCGTCGGCGGCTTGCTCGGGTCGCGCTGGCCATTGAGCTTGCGAATGCGCGCCACCCACTCGTCTTTGTCCTTCAGATCCGCCGTTTCGACGATCAGGTCCAGCACGTTGAGCACCACCTGGGGCGCGAACTGGGCGATCTTTCCGAGTAGGTCAAACATCTGCTCGAGCGCGGCCTGCGCCATCGATGCGCGGTAGTCCTGCGTGTCGATGTGGAAGTCCGCCTCGCGCGCGGTCACGTCGTCGAGGATCTGGCCGGTGCCGGGGTCGAAGCGGTTGATGGTCAGCCACTCGATGGGCTTGCGCGTGCCCACGATGCGGATGGCCTTCTCTTCGGTGTAGAACTGCTCGATATGCGAGAGGCGCAGCCGGCCGGCCTGGCGCTTCGCCAGCAGGTAGTTGTCGAAGAGCTCGCCGGTGGTGAGGCTGCCCTGGTCCTGCTTCAGGCCGATGGCCTTGCCGGACTGCGCGTTGGTGTCCTGGCCCAGGTTCTCGTTGGTCACGCCGCCTACGTTGCGCAGCAGTTGGCTGTCCTGCGCCGCCAGCTCGAGATTGCCCTGGTAGTCGCCCACCGGCTTCTCGAATTTCAGATCCTTGCCGACGTTCTTGACGATGATGCCGTCGGGTCGCGCCGCCTCCACGCGCACGTCCTCGATGTCGTCCACCGCGCCGTGGTCCATGACGATGCGGTTGGAGCTCAGGGCATACAGCGCCTTCGAGCGGCGCTTGTTCAGGTCGTCCTGAATGTCGCGCATGCCGCGCATCGGCCCGTAGGCGAGGCCATCGCGCGCGCGGCGGTAGGCATACACGGGCACCAGCAGGAAGCGGCCGTGCCGGAAGGGGCTCGCCATGTCGATCAGCGGCGCCGCCTTCGTGGCGATCATCACGCGCATGCGCATCTTGACCGCCTCGTAGATCGGCGTGTTGTCCTGCAGCGCCTGCGCGTGAGTCGGGTCGGCCGGGTTCACGACCTTGCCCTGGAGCTTGGTCGCGGCGAACACCTTGACGCGCTGGGGCACCTTGTACCAGCACTCGAGCAGCTCAACGCTGCGCCGGCGCGCATAGTCGAAGTAGCCGTTGCGCGCCATGTAGGCCGCGCGATCACCGAAGCCGTTCAGGTTCTCGCCCGCCCACTCCGTCTCGCTGGCGCCGGTGAGCTTGCGGCCCATGTACCAGATGTCATCGCCCTCCTGGTCCTCGTCCATGCGGCCGGCCATGGCGCGGAGATGGGCCTCGTGCTTGGGCAACAGCGCAATCGCATAGTCGAGGTCGATGACGCGGCGCCGGAACAGGTAGCGCGCATCCACGTTCATGTCGATGTTGCGGCTGTGGCTATCGCGGTAGACGTTGCGCCAGTCCTCCATGCCCGAGTAGATGATTTCCTGCTCGGGGTCCGGGTTGATGCCCTCTTCCATCCACGACAGGCCAGCAGTGGAGGCCTGCTTGAAGCACTTCGAGTGGTGCCACTGCGTGAGGTTGGCGTCGTCGGTGAACTTGATGAGCTTGGTTTTCAGCTCGGCGCCCTGCTCGTCGTCCTGCTCGCGCGGCAGCACCTTGTAGTCCTTGCGCATGCGCTTCTCGGTGCCGGAAATCCAGTCGATGGTCTGCCGGGCTTCGTTGAACACGAGCGGCGCCTGACCGCGGTCCATGAGCGCGCGTGCGTCCTCCGGGCGCCACTGCAGATGGTCGTAGTAGTCCTCATCGATCTGCATCTGGATGCGCTCTTCAGCCTGGCGCTCCGCTTCGTACTCCAGCAGGTCCATGAGCACGTGGTGGCGGTGCTGCGAGCCGGCGTCGGGCGTGCCGTCCTGCGGGCTCGCGGCCTTTATCGACTGGGTGAGGCTGTCGCCCTCGCCGCGGGCTTGGCCTTCGGCGGGGGGAGCGGAGACGGTGCTGGAAAGATCGTCAAACATCAGATGACCTCGCTGTGCAGCGTCTTGCCGTTGTTGCGCGCCGTGACCTCGATACCGAGGCGGTGGCGCTTGATTTCGAGCGCGGGGGGCTGCTCGAGCGGCATGAGGATCAGGTCGGGCATGGCCTCGATGACCAGATCCATCATTCGGTGCTGGGCTTGGCGGTCGTTCTTGTCGAAGCCCAGCGTTTCGCAGGCATCGCAGACGCCGCGGAAGAAGTGGAAGGTGGGCTTTCCGTCCCGGGCGCCGTACAGGTAGGCGTAGCGCTGCGGGATCACGTGCGCGCCCACCTCGAGGCGCCGGAAGGCGTGGTGCAGCACCATGCAGGGGATGGGCCCGTCCTCGGGGAAGTTGGGGTCATGGGCTTGCAGGTCGAGCCACTGCAGGCTGCACACCATGTCGCCCTTGGTGTACTGGCGCCAGGCGCGCTGGCCGCTCAGGTCGACATAGGGCGTGCCGCGCGGGCCGAGAAGGGAAACGTCGCTCATGTGGTGCACTCCTTGGTGGTCAAACGGGCAGTGCCCAGCCGGGGAAGAGGCGGTTGTGGGTCAGCTTCCACGCGAGGGCTTCGCGGCGGCGCTGCTCCTGCTCGTTGGCCTCGTGCCGGCGCTGCTCCGCGTCGACCGGGATAGGCGGCATGGGCAGGCGCAGCACGACGGGGCGCTCTGCAAAGCTGGGAGGGGTCACGGCGGGCTCGCCGCGGAGGTGTTGCTCGAAGTAGTTCACGGTCATGTCATCGGCTTCCTGGGGGTCACGCCGTCCTCCATGAGCCGCTGCGCATGGCATCGCGCGGGCGCGGCTTCACGCGAGCGAGCTGCACGCCCGTCTTCACGAGGTAGCGGGTTGCGTCCATCAAGTGGTCGCGCTCTTTGACGATCCGGCCCTTGTCGTCGCGGCGGTAGATCCGGTATTCGTCGATCCAATTCCGGCAGGACTGGAACACCTTCAGCCGGCCGGTTGACATGCGCTCCCAAACGTCGTAGAGGCCTGACTCGACGCCGTTGTCGGCCATCGCGATGTGCAGGCCCAGGTCGGTATACGACTGGAAGAGTTGCTCGCCGTCCTTCTGCTGCCGGCCGCGGCTTGCGGGGTCGATGGCGCCGTGGATCCAGTCGCCACGTGCCTTGATGCCGGCCACGTGCACGCTGGGCTCGGCGTGGGCACGGTAGTGCTCGCTGTAGAGGTACAGCACGTCCGCCTCGCGGTTGAGCGCACCCCAAATGGCTGCCGTGCGGTTCCAGCCCACGTCGAAGCCATACGCTCGAGGCCAGTAGTCCGGCAGCACCATGTCCGGAATCACGATGTCGGACTCGGGCACCGGGTAGATGGCGCCAGATCCGAGCGCGGGAATGCCCTTCGTGCGCGCGTCCCGCTGGTGGGGCATGAGCTTCGACAGCAGCTTGGCCTTCGCTACCTCCGAAAGGTGGGGCACGTCGTCCCACCCGCACTGGATCACGTCGCGGCTGATGGCCGGCTTGTCGGGGTCGTTGCTGGTCAGCGCCTGAACGAGCGTCGTGAGCCCGTTCAGCGGCGTGAAGGTCAGCATGGAAATGCCGCCCGTGGTCAACAGGCGGACCTGCCCCTCTTCGTACACGTCCTCCGGGCACTCTTCGTCCGGCCAGAACACGTCGAGCTCGAAGCCCTGGAAGATCTTGCGGCCCTGCACGTAGCTGCGCAGCCAGAGCTCGCTGTTCTCGCCGCTGACGTGCTTGACGGTGATCTTCTCGACGGCGCCAGGCACGCCCATGCGCTTCGTCCAGCCGACGATGCAATCCCCGGGGATCAGGCCGGTGCCGTAGAGCGTCTCGTCGGTCGTGCCGCCGAGCATCTTGTCCTGAATGATGTCCCGCGTGGTGTCGTGCGTGTCGCCGCTGGCCAGGGCGCGGATTGCCCGGGTGAAGCGGCGGCCGCGCCACCAGTGCGGATACCTGCCCGTCAGGTGATAGGAGAGCTCGGTGCCGGCCGCAACGGTCTTGCCGACGCGGTTACCGGCCATGAAGACGCGCTCATCGTTGATCGCGCCCGACAGGAAGAACTCGAGGTGTCGCGGGTAGAGCTCGCGGCGAAGCGGGCCCGTGTCCGGAAACATCGTTTCAATCAGGCGCGTCTTGCGCCGGCGCTCGAGCTCATCGATCAGGCCGGTGAGCTGCAGGCGCTGGTCGGGCGTCAGCGTCGTGAGGTCGAATACGCCGCGCTGCGGCGTCGGAGCGGCCAGGCTAAGCATCGTCGCTCGGCCCCTGCTGCTGCGGCGTGACGCTGGTCACGTGCACACCGAACGCGGCCAGGCGCTCGATGAGTTGCTCGTCGCTCATGGTCTTGTGGTTGACCGTGCCGCCCAGCTCGATCTTGTCCCCGTAGATGCGCGGCTTGAGCTTCGAGGCGGTCCACTTCCGGGCGTCCACGCGCAGCTTGTTGCGGGCCACGGCAGTCGCATCGAGCACGAGCTCAACCCGGTTGCCCCGCGTCACCGCGACCACTTCCGCCTCGTCGCTGATGGCGATGATTTCGTCCGCGATCACGTCCGCCCGAGCCTCGCGCGCGTGCGCGTACATCTCAGAACGGGACGGGTCGGCGTTCACGAACCCCAAAAGCGTCGTGTAGTTGATCCCCCTCTCGTCGCAGAAAGCGGCCATGTGCCCGCCCTTGACGATGAAGGTGATGAAGTCGTCGTAGCTGGCCGGCATGTCAGCCTTGAACTGCGCCCACGGCGACAGCGGCTCGGGCTGCGGAATGACCATCAGAGCCCGCCCTGGTTCCGGCTTTCCTGGAACTTCGGGGGTCTGCTGCGGCTCCGCAGAGGCTGCTGGCTGTGGGGACGCCACTCGCCACTTCGTGGCTGGTGGCGTGGCTGGTGCCGGTGCTGGTGCCTTGGCTTTGCGGCTCTTCTTGGCGGGGGTGACAGGCTTCTTGGGGGATGGCTTGCCCTTCGGCTGGGGCAGTGCCTTTTTCTCGGTTTGAGCGGGGGACGGTTTCTTCTGTGGCAAAGAAAGCCCACCGGGGATTAGCCGGTGGGTGAAGGTGATGCCCGGTCGGCCGGCACATCACAGGAGACAACTCGCAAAACGCAGGCTGATTGCAGCAATCGGCGATGCGGGTTGCAAGGGGGGTCGGGGTACAGTGCGCGCCACCTACCAGATGCAAGGAAGACGACGATGCTCCCGCCCGTGCTCCACTACAAACGATGCCGCGAGAAGTTGCACGCGGCGCTTTACCGCCTCGCCGTTGGGGAAGGAGACGTTCGCGATCGCCTGCGCGGCGCGCACCGGTATCTGCGCATGCTGTCCGAAGACGAGGTGCCGCCCAGCATTCGCGAAGAGTGGTCGGGGATACTTCTCGCCCTGACTAGGCGCGGTCCAATGTTCGGCCCCAATGGGGATGTGTGGAAGCCAGCGCTGGACAACACCCTGGACAGGATCAGGAACAGCACGGGACGGCGGATCGCCGAGCGGATCTACGCGATGGTGGGTGACTTCAACGAGGCGGTGAACGACAGACGCCCCCGAAGGGGCGTCTGGTCAGGCCGCATTCCAGGCAACAGTCGGCAGCATGCCAATGCCGGGGCGGGCAAATAAGAAGCCTTGGAACAGCCTCACGCCGAGCCCGCGAAGCACCTGGACCTCTTCCGGAGTTTCCACGCCTTCTGCGATCACCTTGATCCGAAGCTCGTCGCATATCGCAACGACCCCCTTCACGATGGTGAACCGCACGGCGCTGAGATGGATGTCTCGAACAAAGCTCCTATCAAGCTTGACGATGTCCGGTTGAAGAGCAGCCAGCAGTTCAAAGCTTGCATAAGCAGCACCGAAGTCATCGATGGCAGAGGCGAACCCGAAGTTTTGGAAAGCTCGGAAAGTCGCGGCCAGCGCGGGCAGATCGGCGACGGGTTCGCCTTCAGTGAGCTCAAGTATCAGGCGATCGATGGGAAAGCGGACCCGCTCGGCCGTGCGAATGGCGGTATGAAAACACTCCGTGGGCCCCGCAACGTCGTTGGGAGCAACGTTGAGGCTCAGCCTGGATTGCATGCCGAGCATCGACGCCATTTCGATTGCCTTCACGCGGCATGCCTCGTGGAAGGCAAACCGATGACGCGCCTCTACACTGCCGAGCACCTGGAGCGCTCCTTCGCCGTGAACACCTCGCACGAGCGCCTCATGCGCGAATACTTCCCGCCGCTCGACGTCCACGATCGGCTGGAATGCCATCGTGAAGGCCGGCCCGACGCCGTCAACGGCGACGTCGTTAATGCTTTCCGATTTCACCGGGCACCGGACTCTTGGCGTGGCCGCGAAGAGCGGCGCGGGGTTTCGGACCTCGGCATAGCCTATGTGCCATTAGGGGACGCACCACCTTGACCCCCGGGGCCCTCATTCGCAGCAGGATCTGAAAGAACGAGCGCCGCGCGGTAGGCGGTGCGACCTGCCGTCTTGGCATCAGAGGCCAGCTGCTTCCACCGCCGTTCGCGTTCGCGCGGCGACTGGGTCGGTGGTTGCTCGATCAGTGACTGGCAAATGGCAAGCATTGCCATGGATGAGGTCAGGCAGAAATGGATGGCCGACAGCGTGGGCCGTGTCCGATAGCTTGCCTCCTCCTTGCTGCGGATGCGCTCTGCTTCATTCGGGCTAAGAGAAAGCAGATCGGTCGATGCAGTGAACGGTACATCGGGCTCGCTGTCCAAAATATCGTGGGCCGCCTGCTCAATGGTATCTACCGCCTTTGCCAACAAATTGAGCGAGCTCGAGGATGTGGCCATGAGTTCCTTACCCTTGTTCGTCAAGGGAGTCGCGAGCCGTTGATCGGGTCCACGGCAACCGCTAGTACTCCCAGGATTCTGCGAAGCGCCCCTTCAGGGCCTCTTGGGCCTTATCGTACGGCTGTGATGGGCGGCGCATCTGCATTGGGGGTTCGGTCCTACAACGAAAACGTGGGTTTTTGGCGAAGTCAGCCATGGTCAGCGCGCATGCTGGTAGGGCCGCATGCCGGCATGAAGTCCAAAGTCTTCAGATCGCCCCGACTCCCGCAGAGGCGGGTCATCGAGCGGCTCAAGCCGTAGGTTGAGCTGAGTAGAGAAGCCTGCAGAATGAGTTTCCTGAGCATCAGAGGAGCTCTGCCGACCATGACCGTCACGAGTGATGAAATCACGGCTCTGAGAGCTGACTTCAAGCGGTCGCACCGCCGGCCAGCACGAGCGTTGGCCGAACTCCTGCTGCTCGGGAATGTCATCCTCGAAGATCATGAGATGCTCGAAGGCGAGTTGGGAAATGCTTTCGAGCGGTTTGTCTTGGAGTCCTTAAGCCAGCAAGGCGTCGAGGCAGGCGAGTTTGCAGCGGCGGTGCAGGGGCTCGGCAAGCTTCGTGCGACCCTTGCCGAGCTTCAGAGCATTCCCGACTAAGTACAGCCATGGCCATCCTCGTCGGCACAGCATCCTGGACCGACAAGACGCTGATCGACTGCGGGCGCTTCTACCCGAAGGAGCCAAGCGCGAGGCGCGGCTACGCTATTACTCCTCGATCTTCCGTTGGTCGAGGTCGATTCGAGCTACGACGGTATTCCGCCCAGAGGAATCGGCCCTGGTGCAGCCGACGCGCGAACAGCCAGATGCCGATGCCATCTTGCACGAGGACCTTCATGCGATTGGCCCGGCGATTGGCAAACAGGTAAGCGTGGTGCGGGTGCGCAGCGCCAAACACCTTCACGACACGCGCCAGCGCGCGACACCGTGGACGGATACCACGGCAGCGGCCGGATCTAGCCGGGAACTCGTGGCGGTCGGGGGGTCGAACGGTGGTATGCCAGGGTGTGCTTGCCATAGATGAGCGCCTGGTCTCTACGCCAAATTCATGGTGACCACTTTGGCGCGGCATCGTTGGCCGCGTCCATCAGGCGCCGGATGGTCACCGCCAGGGCGTCGGTTTCGTCCATCTTCATGATGAGCCACATGTGCCGGCGCCCATGCAGGCCGTTGTGGTCGCCGCGGTGGCAGTCGGGGCAGAGACCGATGCTGGTGAACCACTGGCCCTGCTTGACCTCGTGCGCCTCGCTCGGCGGCGGGGCATCGCACAGCGAGCACGGCAGGCGCTTCACGCGCTCGATGTGGAGCTTCTCGGCGACGGCGGGAGCCTTCTTGTTCTTCGACTGCATCAGCGCTCCGGCCGCTGGCCCCAGGCCTTCGGCGTCGACCAGCGCACGTCATGCTCCGCGCCGAAGGCATACAGCCACTCGATGAAGGCGCTGCCCAGCGGCATGGTGAAGCGGCGGCTTTGCTCCCCCACCGCCACATAGCCATCGTTGTTGAGCGCCGGCAGCAGCTCGAGGTCATCACCGAACTTCAGCCAGTGCTCGCGCAGGTCGTCGTCGTCCCGGGTGTCGTGCTTGAAGGCGTTGATGAGCAGGCGCTTCCACGAGCCGGCCAGCAGAACCCGGCCGTTAATGCGGACCTGCATGGCGATGTCGCCGATCATGGCGTGGTACTTCTCTTCCTGCAGCCGGCTCTTCGTGTCGCGGCGCCGCTTGACGGTCAGCTCGACCTTGCCGCCGTCGCGGGTCTCTTCGATGACCGAAGGCAGCAGCGATCGAGCCAGATCCTCGAATTGCCGGCCGTGGGTGATGGTGAACGTTCTCATCGTGCTTTCCGTTTTGCGTTGGCGGCGCGCCTGCGCGCCTGGTTCACCTTGGCGGCGGTGTAGGCGCCCAGGAAGAGCGCCCCGTAGAGGCAACAGAACACCAGCGCCTTCATGGCAGGGGCACCACGTGAAGCTCCATCCCCCACTCCCCTTCCCGCTGGCCGTACTCCCATGTGATGCTCGGGTCCGCATCGTCGCGGCCGAGCCACTGCGCCACTTGGTCGACCGGCGCCTTCATGGATGCGCGCAGGTTGTCGTGTGCGTCCAGGCCCTTCCAGCCGGTGGCCGACGGCGGCGACACACGCACGAGCAGCACGCGCACCGGTCCGCGGGGCGGTGTCTTGCCGTTGAGCTGCCACTGCACGGCATCGCGCTCGGCCTTCACGCGGCGGTGCCGCGCGCGGAAGTGCTCGCGATCGTTCTGCCCGTTGCCGAGCTTGAGGGGGACCGAAAGGTGCAGGGTCATAGGGCGTCGTGGAAGAAGCGGTGCTTGGGCAGCCCGCGCGGGCCCTTCGGCAGCGCGGGCAACTTGGAGCGGGGGTCGACGTAGGCGCCGGGGATGCGCACGCCCCTGGCGCCCAGCTCCGCGTCGAGCGCGTCAGGCAGTGCGGCGAACCACTCCGGATCGCTCATCGACATCTGCCGGGCGCGCCAGCGCGCATAGGCGGCGTCGAGCTCGGCGAAGCGCACCAGGTGCTGCAGCGTGGCGGCGTAGTGCGCACGCTGGTCGGGCGCCGGCGCCCCCGGGAACATCTGCAGGTTCCCGTGTGCGTCCTTCGGGTGATTCTCGATCATCTGGCGAGCGCGAAGACGGAGTTGGGCACCGTGCGCATCGCGTGCTGCACGGTGGTGGTGGGCACGTAGGCCTCGAGCGCCGGCGCCCGGTTGCGCAGGTAGCGCGCCGGATAGCTCGGCGGGATCTGACGGCGCACGCGGCCGGCAGTGAGCAGGCGCTGGATGGCCTTCTGTGCGGCGTCCGGAGGCAAGCCGGCCAGGGTTGCGGCCTCGCGCGCGGTGATGCCGTTGTCGCCCTCTGGCACCACGGCGGCAATGCGGTCGTCCTGCTTCATGCGGCCACCGCGGAGAGAAGGTGCTGGAAGTGGTGCCAGTTCACATGGCTCGTCTTGAGCAGCCCGTGCAGCTTGTAGGCCTCCTTCACCACGCTGTCGTAGTCGAGCTCGCGCAGCAGCCGCTCGCACGCCATCAGGCCCGACACGATTGACGCGCGGCGCTCCTGCGGGATGAGCGTCTCGCCGGCCTGGTCGTACATCGCATTGCAGGCGCCGCGCAAGATCCGGATGTCGGGCAGGTCGGCGTCCAGGCCATCGGCGATCGCGGCGCCCAGCACCACGAAGAAGATGCGCCCGGCCTTGTTGACCATCTCCTTGCTGTTGTCGCCGGCCAGCGCGTGGAACTGCGCCGACGTGAACGTTGCGCGGACCTCCTTCTCGATCACAGCGCGCTCGATCAGGCTGATGCCTCGTTGCTGTCGCTTCATGCCGTCCGCCCGTAGTTGGCGTAGCGGCGCTGCTGCGGCGTGAACGGCTTGGAGGCCTCGGGCGGCAGGTCGCCGGTCGCGCGGAGACAGTGGTCGACCATGATGCGCGAGACGTACTTGCCGCGCGTCATGCCGTCGAGGATCTGGTGCGCGCGCTCGCGGTTGAGCTGCACCGGTACCCGCTTCACGCGGGGGAAGTGGGCTAGGACTTCGATGGTCATGGTGATGGCGGCTCATCGTTGGCCGCGGGGTGATAGTCGACGAAGGCAGCGAAGTTGCCGGCGAGCTCGCGGGCCTCCGCGCGGATGTCCTCGATCTGCTTGAGCACGGGTCGATAGGTGGCGAAGCCGCGCTGATGCAACTCGCGCTCCGCGCATGCGGCCATGTGGGTGAGGCGCTGCGAGTGCAGCAACTGCGCGGCAAGGAGGGCCATGGTCACGCCGGCTCCCCTGCCCTGGCTTCGACGGCAGTGCGCACGCGCGCCGTGTAGGCCAGGAACGTCTCGCGGTTCGCGCTCAGGTCGTGCTCGTCCCACTTGCCCAGGCCGAGCTCAACGCCCTTGGCCTCGATCGTCGAGCGGTTCTCGTCCCACGGCTTCTCGGGCATGCCGACGCCGGAGGCGATCGCGGCTGCCTCGCCGAGCTGGCGCTTGACGATGCCCAACAGGTAGGCCATGCCCTTCGGCGGCTTGGCATCGATGCAGGTCTGCGCCGCGGCCTCGAAGACCTCAAGGGGAACGCCCTGGGCGATGTAGGCCAGCAAGGTCGGGTTGGACGGGTTCACGTCGGCAACGCCCTTGGCCTTGATGGCGCGGCAGATGGCTCCCGCTTTCGTCGGGCTTTGCCCGTCAACCCCCACCAGCTCCGCGCGAACATCTGGTGGGGGGGTATCTACTTGGGTACTGGTTCCGGTTCCGGTTCCGGTGCTGGATTCAGGGTGGAGTCCCTTGCCTGTCCCGTGGGACAACGGCGGGACTCCGGCTGGATTGGCGGGGGAATCCGAGAGAGTCTTTGCACGGGCCAGCGCCTTGCGGTCGGACTCCTTGCGGCGGCGCGTCATCATGTCGACCACGAAGCTGATGATGGTGTCGTGATAGAGCCTGCCGTCCTCGGCAAGCCACCAGCCACGGCGCAGCACGGCGCGGTTCTTCTGGAAGGCCTTGAGCGGCATCCCGATGCGCGCGGCGATCAGGTCATCGCCGTCGGGCAGCGAGCCGCACGGGCTCTGCTTCCACGCGGTCAGCCACAGCATCAGCAGCCACGGCCGCAGCTCGGGAGGCGCGAGCGCCCACGTGTCCGACTGCTCGATGCGCTCGTGGTCGAGCTCGAAGCGCCAGCCCTTGGCGCGCACGTCTGCGGGATATGGAACTGGCAGGGTCACGCAACCGCCCTTTCCTGCCCGAGCTCGCGATAGTTCGCCGCCACGATCGCCGCGGCCAGCGGCGGGCACACGCTGTTCCCGCACATGCGCACCTGGGCCGTCTTCGAGAGCCGCTTCATGAACTTTTCGCCCAGCAGCAGCGACTTCAGTCGGTCCTCGACCTCGATGTCGATGATGTAGCTGTCGTCGAAGCCTTGGGCCCGGTAGAGCTCACGCGGCGTCAGCATGCGCAGGCCGATGTCGACGATCGCGTACTCCTCGCCGTGCACGGTCACCAGCGCAAAGCGGTCCTTCGTTGTGACGGTGTGCATCGGCTCGTCGAGCCGCGGATCCTGGTCGGTGCCGAAGTACTTCAGCAGGAAGGCGCGCACCTCGGCAAAGTGCGTGCCCTGAGCGCTGATCGTGTGCAGTGGCTCGTAGACGCCTTGCGCCGTGCTGGTGCCGCGCAGCTTCACAAGGTTGCTGGTCACGAGCGTCTGCTGCGCGCCTTTGGCCGTGATGGTGCTGATCGGAGCGGTCGCGGGCCGGCCGTCACTCGGCACCACGCCGCGGTGGTTGTTGTGCTGTGCCAGAAACGCAGAGACGAGCGCGAAGTGGCCGCCCTTCACCTGTGCGCACTGGGTGCGCAGCGGCTCGTCGGCGGCAAAGGTGCGTTGATTCGATGCGTTCGCGTGCTCGGTCAGGAATGGGACCAGCGTCGGCACGATCAGCGCCTTCTCGCCGCGCTGGGCGCCGGTAACCGTGCGCAGCGGCTCGCGGATGTCCTCGGTGCGGTCGCCGCCCTGGTGCGTCAGCGGCACGATGAAGGGATCGGCTGCCTCCACAACGTAGCGCATCACGCCCTTGGCAATTCGGCGCAGCGTGGCCTCTGCCAGCGGACGCTTGCGGTCAAAGATTGACGGGCACGGGAGGTCCCAATCGATGCACTCGGCCGCGGTGCGCCAGGGCTTCAGCTTCTTCGCGCGCACCGGCAGGCTGTCGGGCTTCGCGCTGGTCGGCTCGGGCCAGACGATCGGCTCGCCGTCGAACCGGATGATGATGAACAGGCGCTTCCGGATGGTCGGCACCCGGTACTCGCTCGCGCGCAGCTCGCGGCACTCGACTACGCCGCCCAGTTGCTCCATCGCGCGGACCCACGCCCGGAACGTCTCGCCCTTGCGCTTCGGGCACGGCATGCCGTCCTCGGTCAGCGGGCCCCAGGTCTGGAACTCTTCGACGTTCTCAAGGAAGATCATCCGCGGCCGCACAGCCTTCGCCCACTTCACGACTACCCAGGCCAGGCTGCGGATCTTCTTGCTCACGGGCTTGCCGCCCTTGGCCTTGCTGAAGTGCTTACAGTCCGGGCTGGCCCACAGGAGGCCCACCGGCCGGCCTTCGGTCACCTGCAGCGGGTCGACCTCGAACACATCGCTGACGTAGTGCCGGGTCTGAGGGTGGTTCGCCTGGTGCAGCGCGATGGCCTCCGGGTCGTGGTTGATCGCGATGTCGACGTGGCGGCCGATGGCCTGCTCGATGCCGGTCGACGCGCCGCCACCACCGGCGAACAGATCCACGACCAGCTCCGCGGCCAGGCCGAGTTGGAACTGAGGGGTCAGCATGCGGAGCCTCCTGCGGAGGTGTGCATGTGGTCGGCGTTGGCGGCTTCACGCCGGCGCACCGCCTTCGCCTCGCGGAACTCGAAGAGGTCACGGTGAGCCGGGTTCGCGAGCGCGAACAGGCGCGCCAGGTACGGGGTGTGCCAGTCGTTGAGCTTCCACGGCCCGCCCACTTCGGCGAGCGCAGCGTGGTGCCGCAGCACTTCGATGATGGTGCGCGCGCTGTAGTGTTGGAAGCCCTTCGCGACGACGCGGAAGGCCTCGCGCTCAAAGGCCTCGTAGACGTGCAGGTTCTCCGGCAGGTAGGCCAGAAACTCGGGCGTAAAGCGATCGGCGTTCTCGCGCGCGATCGCGAGCGGGCGCCATCCGCCATTGATGTTGGTCATCCTCATCCCTTGACCTTCTGACCGTGGTTCACAAGAAAGCGAAGGGTCAGGACGTACTCGCCGGGCGCCATTTCGCCGTTCTCGTTGACGTTGCGCACCGTGACCTCGGGGTTGTGCTGGCCGGCGATGCGGCGCAGTTCCACGACCTGGCCGGAGGGCAGCTTCCACCACTGGTAGAGGCTGACCTGGGGACGCGGGCCCGGCGCGGGCTGGTCGACCTTGATGGCCCGCTCTGCGGGCTTCCCCTCGCTCATTCCTCCACGTCCCAAATCAGATGGGGCGCGCGCTCCATGATTCGCGCGTGGCTGCGCGTCAGAAACTCGTAGGTCGAGGGGTCGACGCACTTGTGGTCGGCCGGGACCACCTTCTGGCCGAGCTGCGCGAGGACGGCTGCGAAGTTGTCCAGGTGATCGTTCAACAGGCGGTTTACGGTCGCTTCGCTCACTCCCATTGCAGTGGCGAGCGCCTTCTGGCTTTCAGCGCCTTGCACCGCCTGACGGATGTGCGTCACGATCTTTCTGGCCCTTTCAGGCGTGCTCAATGAGTATTCAGGCATGAGTACTTTCGTCTTCGACGATGACAACGAGGGGTTAGAGCGCGGCGTGCGGCCGCAGCTCGAGGGCGCGCTGGACGTAGGCGCGGGTGAAGGCACGCCGCTGGAGCGTCCCCCGGGGAAATGGATTCACGTCTTTGATGCGCTCCCCGCGTTCAGCCGCTTGGCGCGCGAGGTCGACGACCTCGAGGCTGGTAAGGGAGGCAATGGGCTTGATCTGCACCTACGCGCTCTCCCTGGAGAGGTCGCTGTGAGCCAGCTCGGGAGTGCGCGCCTCGACGAGTTCCTCCAGCGACACGCCGCCACCAGTGAAATCGCGGACGCTCAGCATGAATTTCGTCGGGCATCCGTTGTCGGCCATCTGGCTCACGCGGCCGACAGAAACACCAAGGTGAGCAGCTAGGGCCGTATAGCGCCCTCGCTCTTCGTCAAGCCAAGTTTTGAGGTTCATGACCAGCAGTTTAGCTTTGCCTAAACCCGGACGTCAAGACTTTCCTAAACCATGAATGTTTATGCTTTGCTCAACATGGACGACATGACACTCCACCGTAAGCGGCGCCTGCGCGAGCTCATTTCGGCCAAGCCATACCTGGGGAATCAACAAGCATTTGCGGCGGCGGCCGGCTTGTCCAAGGGCCGCGTCACCCAGTTGCTGGACCCGCAGGACTCCTTCGGGGAGCTTTCAGCGAAGCGCATCGCGATCAAGCTGGAACTTGGCGATCCTCGGTATTTCGAGCTGGGGTTCACGAGTGACAGCGCAGCGCCCGTGAAGCTCGTAGGCCTACCCAGCATCGCTAAGAACTCAAGTGACCTCGTGATACCTCAATTCGACGCCGGTGGCGGGATGGGCGGCGGCAAGCTGCTACTTGACGACCAGCCTGGCGTAATCAAAAGCTGGCATGTAGACCATGAGTGGCTACGCCAGAATGTCCGGCACCACACAGGGCCGCAAAACCTCTGCATCGTCACGGGCTTCGGCCCATCGATGCGGCCGATGTTCAACCCTGGCGACCCTCTGTTGGTCGACCGCGGCGTGACCGTCTGCGAAACCGACGCCGTGTATTTTTTCCGCGTCGGCAAGCATGGGTTTATCAAGACGCTCCAGCGCATTCCGACCGCCAGCGGCTTGGTCGTACGGGCGAAATCAAAGAACCCCGATTACGACCCCTTCGACATCACCGCAGACATGGACTTTGCCGTGCTGGGCAAGGTGCTCACTGTCTGGAAGAGCGAGCAGTTCTGAGCGGGTGCAGGCCGATACCAAACACCTCTGAGCAACACACGATCAAAAACCCGCCGCGAGCGGGCTTTTTTTTGCCCATCTTGCGGCTGGGTTTTTCTCTTGCTTCAATTGTTTAGGTTTTGCTTGACCTCTCTGTTTAGCTTGTTCTAAACTGCACTCCGACGCCGCATCCCGTGGCGCAGTAAGGAGTGAACGATGGCAATTCCGTTCCGCCGCATCCCGCGCGGCGCGCGCGCCCGGGCTGCTGGATCAGTGCCAACAACCGGACCGCGCGCCGCGTTGGTGTCGACCGAAGATGAACTTCTCGCGATCGACCGCGCCGTCAACGAAGCCAAGAACAACGGCATCCATGACCGCGTGTGCACCGACGCTGCGATGCGCTTGGATGCCCAGCACGGAATCGGCCTGCTGTGAGCGCCGCTCTTTGCACGGCGCTGCAGCGGCTGATGGCTGTCGCGGTATGGGACGAAGACACCGACCGTGTTGAGTTCGACGGGCGCCCCGTGAGAGCCGCCCTCGAAGCCATAGCCACCCAGGTCGTGAACGTCTGCCTCGCCATCCTCTTCCTCGCGATTTGGCTCGGCCTTGGCGCCTACCTCGACGCAACCCCCTCCGAAACCGATGCCGCGCAGGCGTCCGCACAAGCCGCCGCCGATGCCCTCGACGACGCGCGTAGCCGCGCCCGACTGGAGCGCATCGAGCACACCCATTTCGCAACCACTGAGAGCCAACCATGAACGCCCAAAGCAAACCTCTCGAGCTACAGCCCATCGAGGGCGCGGTGCCGTCCTTCCAGCACAGCGAAGGCGAGTTCGTCTTCGTAGCCGTCAACCACCGCGCAGCGAACGAGCCACGCCTCGACATTCAGCGCTACCGCGAGTTCGCGAGCGACGGGCGCACCGACTGGAACGTGGCGATGTTCCTGTGCACTGCCGTGCTCCTGATTGGCCTCGCCGCCCTTCTCGCAAGCATCGCCATCCTGGCCGGCGCCTATGTCGACCCCATCGTTGCCTTCATGTACGACGTGCCCGCCGCTCGCGGCTACGGCCTGGCCGGCGCGCTGGTGACGGTGCTCGGCGCCGCCATGGTGCTGCGCCTTCGTCGCATCGCTCCGGGAGCACTGGCATGACTCTCGCCACCCAGGAATACGACGACGGCGAAGTGGTCTACGACTCCACGACTGCGCGCCCGGCCGAAGATCCGCCCTTCGACGTCGACCCGCCTGCTGCTGCGGCAGACGAACCGGCCGTTCCAGTGGAAGCAAAGCCCACAGCGACCGCCCTGGCGCTCGTCGAGGTCAACAAGAACATCGCCGAGTTCGATTCCGTCGAGGCCGGCCTGCAAGCGCTCGAGAAGAAATATCGCGGCGTCATCTTCGGCGACATCCAGACCTCCAAGGGCCTCAAGGCTGCCAAGGAGGCGCGCGCCGAAGTGCGCAAGCCGCGTTATGCAGCACAGAACGCGATCACCAACGCCAAGGGCCCGCTGAACACGCTGAAGGCAGCCATCGCACTTCGCGGCGAGGCAATCATCGCGCGCATTGCAGCGGTCGAAGACCCGATTGACTCCCAGGTGAAGGCGGAAGAAAAGCGCCTCGTCGAGGAAAAGGAGCGGCTCGAGCGCGAGGCAGCCGAGCGCAACAAGGCCATCGATGAGGCCCTGGCCGACATCACCAGCCGCATCGAAGCGTGCACCGAGCAGCCGGCCTCGTTCATCGGCGAAACCATCGCGTGGCTGGACAACACCGAACTGACCGAAGAGGACTTCGGGGCCCGGCTCGCAGAGGCACGCACCGCATGGCAGAGCACGCGCGACCGGCTGGTGCGCATGCAGGCCTCGGCCGAAGCCAACGAGCTCGCCGCCGCCAACGCGAAGATCCTAGCCGACCAGTTGAAGGCCCAGCAGGAAGAGCTTGACCGTCGTGCCGCGGCCCTGGCGAAGCGGGAGGGCATCGCCAACCGGATCGACGCGCTGCGCGCGCTGCCGCTCACGCACGTGGAGAGCAGCGCGGCCGTGCTGCGCGAGGTCATCGACGGGCTGAACAAGCTGCAGGCCGACGACTACGGGGACCGCATCAGCGAGGCCTACGGCATCACCGCCCAGGTGCTGCCCGATCTGCAGGATCTGTTCACCGCCGCGGTGGAAGAGGAAAGCGAGGCCGAGCAGCAGCTCGAGCCGGTGCCCACGATCACCGGGCCCAGCAGCCTCGAGGCCCTGCTGGACGAGGACGAAGTGCAAGAGCGCGCCCCCGCCGTCGTGGAAGCGCCTGCACCGGCTCCCGCCCCTGCGCCCGCGATCGCGCCGCGCTCCTTCGGCGGCTACACGCCGCTGCGCCCGTCGGCCGCGCCGCGCCGCGAGTTCCGCCCCACCGACGACCAGCTCATCGAAGTCCTGTCGCTGCACTACCGCGTGCACGAAAGCAAGGTCATCGAGTGGCTGCTGACCCTGGACCTGATCGCCGCGGGCAACCGCCTCGTCGCCGCCGAAGCGGGCGACCCGCTCCCCTTCTGACCCTTCCCCCATCACAGGAGATTCCAAAAATGACAACCGCAACCGCCCAGCGCGTGGATCTGTCCGCAGTGCTGAACCCCGCTCCCTCCTTCCCTGCGCCGGCGCGCGTGAACAGCGGTATCTCGCTGATCGACAGCACGGCCATGGATGCCATGTACCGCTTCGCCGAAATGATGGCGTCGGGTCGCGCGACAGTGCCGAAGCATCTGCAAGGCAACATCGCCGACTGCATGGCCGTCGCGCTCCAGGCCCAGCGCTGGGGCATGTCGCCCTTCGTCGTGGCAAAGAAGACCTACGTGGTCGACGGCAACCTGGGCTACGAGGCGCAGCTCGTCGCCGCCGTGGTCAACACCAGCAGCCTGCTGCAGGGGCGCCTGAAGTACCAGTGGTTCGGCCCGTGGGAAAAGATCATCGGCCGCTTCAAGCAGGTCGAGAGCCGCACGAAGAAAGACGACTTCGGCAACCCGAAGAAGTACATGGTGCCGGACTGGCGCCTCGAGGACGAGCAGGGCCTGGGCGTCACCGTGAGCGGCCTCGTGCGCGGCGAGGAAGAGTGGCGTGAGCTCACCATCCTGATGACGCAGGCGCGCACGCGCAACTCGACGCTGTGGGCCGAAGACCCGCGGCAGCAGATTGCCTACCTCTGCACCAACCGCTGGGCCCGCCTGCACACCCCCGAGTTGATCCTGGGCGTCTACACGCCGGACGAGCTTTCGTCGTCGGTGTTCATGGGCCCGGCCGACGTGGTGCCGCCGCAGACCGAGCCGCCCAAGGATCTGGTCGACGACGCGCGCGCTGCCGCAGACAAGGGCCGCGATGCCTTCGCCGACTTCTGGAAGGGCCTGCTGCCCGTGGCGCGCCGCGCGCTCGAGCGCGAAGTCAACGACCTGCAGAAGCGCTGCGCCGAGGCCGATGCGAAGCGCACCGTCGAGAACCCCACCGAGACGCCGGCAGCCACGGCACCCGCCGCTGCGCCGGCCACCGCCGCGCCCGCGACCAACGATGCGCCCGCGAAGCCCACCGGCCGCACGCGGCCGCCAGCGCCAGCACCGAAGCCCACCGCGGCGCCGGCGCCCAGCCAGGCCGCGGCCGCGCCCACCGGCGCGCCCGTCTTCACCGCCGCAACGGTCGAGCAGCGCCTGAAGGACGCACCGGATCTGGACGCGCTCTACATCGCCGCCGACCTCATCAACCACGTGCAGGACGCCAACGCGGTGCCCGCCCTGGAAGCCCTCTTCGAGCAGCGCCAAGCCGTGCTCGGCGGCTGATCCCCATCAACTTCAGGAGAACAACATGAGTTTCCGCGTCATCCCCTGCGAGCAGGGTTCAGAGGACTGGCACAAGGCCCGCGCCGGCGTCATCACCGCCAGCAACTTCAAGATTGCCCGCCAGCGCGTCAACGGGCTGGACGAGCGCCAGCAGAAGTATGTCGACGCCATCCGCAAGGGCGTGTCCGAGCTAGAAGCGCGCGTCATCGCCGGATACAAGGCCGCGCCGACTTCGGAGACGGTCAAGCGCGCGCTCGACGGCGAGAAGGTGGGCGAGATTTCCGACACCGCGAAGAACTACGCCTTCCGCGTGGCCTTCGAGCGCATCAGCGGCGAGCCGATGGACGAAGGCTACGAGACGTGGCAGATGTCGCGCGGCCACGAGCTCGAGCCCGAGGCGCGCGCCGAGCACCAGATCCTCGAGGGCGTGCTGGTCGAGCGCGCCGGGTTCGTGGTCACCGAGGACAACGTATTCGGCGCCAGCGCCGACGGCCTGATCGGCCCCAAGGGCGGCAGCGAATACAAGTGCTTCGTCTCGCCGGCCAGCCTGCGCCCGGTCCTGCTGCTGAACAACATCGATGAGGTCTTGGACCAAGTGCAGGGCTGCATGTGGGTGACCGGCCGCGACTGGTGGCACCTGGGCTTCTATTGCCCCGCGCTGCGCGCGATCGGCTACCCGCTGCATCTGCTTCGCATCAAGCGCGACGACAACTACATCGCCGCCATGGAAGCCGACCTCCTTGAGTTCAAGGCCGAGGTCGACAGCCATGAGCGTGCGCTGCGCGCACTCGCCGCCGCCAACAACCCCCAGTTCGCGCACGCGGCCTGACCCCCTTTCGAACCCAGCTCTACGAAGGAGTGTTTTTCATGTTCGGTTCGATCAATTCCCGCGCCGGCGAGAAGCCGCTCCAAGCCACCGCCGCCGCCGAGCCGGTGCCGAGCGTCCCGCCAGCCGATGACAAGGTGGACGCCGTGCCTGGCAGCACCTACGACGCAGCCGGCAGCTACCGCCCGGACCTCGAGCGCGGCGCGCGCGACCTCGTGAACCAGCGCCCTGACGACGCGGGTACCACGCTTCACATCAAGCGCGCAGCCGCCGCCCTGGTGCTGGAAATCAAGAAGGTGCGCGAGCAGCACAAGCCCGGCAGCGCCGAGTGGCTAGCCACCGATGCCGCGCTCGAGCACGCCATCGCGGCCAACACATGGGCGCTGCGCGCCGCCAACAAATAACAAAGCCCCCGAAGCCCTTTTGCTGTCACGCATCCCAACCAACCCAAGGAAACCATGAAGTGAAGTCCTACTCCCTTTTCATCAACGAGTTGAACGAAGGCAGCACGCATGCCGCGCTCACTGCCGACCTGAAGGAGCTCCTTCAGACCGTTCAGAACACCGGCCGCGCCGGCGCGCTCACGCTGAAGATCAAGGTCACACCCGCGATCAAGGGCACCCAGGGCGGCGTCGACAAGGTGACCATCACCGCCGAGCGAAAGCTCGAGCTGCCCAAGCCCGAACAGCCGGCCGACTTCTTCTGGCTGACCGACGACGGCGAAACCACCCGCCAGCACCCACGCCAGCACAGCCTCGAGCTGCGCGACGTTGCCTCCCAACCCCCCGTTTCCTTCAAGACCGCGACCTGACCATGACCGAAGCACTCAACCAAGCCACATCGCAACACATCGCCGCCCTCGCCGTCGCCGGCCTGAAGCCCATCAAAGTCGAGAAGACCCACCACGTCGTCGTCCCGGAGCGCTATCAGCGCTTGGACCTGACCGCCGAGGTCGAGAAGGCCGAGCCGGCGCCGTATCGCAAGAAGGGCACGGTGGTGCTCGGCGACGTGCCGAGCTTCATCACCTACGCCAAGGACCAAGGCGCGGAGAAAACCGGCTACATCTACGCCGACGTCGACTCGCGCACGCTGACGGCCGTCTTCAATGACGCCAAGGCCGGGCCCGGCTGGCGCGACCACAAGGCGACGTTCAAGGCCGAGCTCACGCCCGAAGCCGCGAAGTGGATCGCCGGCAACAACCAGCACATGGACCAGACCACGTTTGCCTCCTTCATCGAGGACAACTTCGCGGATCTGCAGGGTGCGGACGCCGCCAACCTGCTGACGGTGGCCACCACCATCCAGGCCACGAGCGGCATCAACTTCTCGGCCGCCAAGCGCCTGCAGGACGGTCAGACGCAGCTCGTCTACAACGAGACGATTGACGCCACGGCTGGCGCCAGCGGGGAATTCAAGATCCCGAAGACCTTCACGCTGGGCCTGCGCCTCTTCAAGAACGGTGACGGCTTCAAGCTGACCGCCCGCCTGAAGTACCGCCTGCACTCTGCCAGCGTGAAGTTCTGGTTTGAGCTCGAGCGCCACGAGCAGGCCATCGAAGCGGCGTTCAAGGAGTACGTCGCGAAGGTCACCGCCGAGAGCGGCTACACGGTCTTGACCGGCAAGGCCTGACCGTGCCACGCAGCAGCGCCGACGAAACCCGCAAGCCCGCGCGGCGGCTGGCGCTGCTGCGCCGCCGCGCCGAGCACCTTGAGCGGCGCATCGCCGAGAACCCCGACCGGCAAGCCGACCACGACAAGGCCGAAATCGCCGCACTGCGCTGGGCGATCGCGGAGCTTGAGCAGAAGAAACAACCGAAAGGACTGGGCGCATGACCCACTACGAGACACTGGGCGTCGAGCCGACGGCCAGCGAGGACCAGATTCGCAAGGCCTACCGGAAGCTGGCGCGCAAGTACCACCCGGACGTGAGCAAGGAGCCCGACCGCGAGGCCCGCATGCGCGCGATCAACGAGGCCAAGGACGTGCTGCTCGATCGCGAGGCGCGCAAGCGTTACGACGCAACCGGCAGCGCAGATGGCGGCATCGATCAGAAGAAGGCCGAGGCCGTTGGCATGCTGGTGCGCTTCTTCCGTGCGGGGCTGGATGAGCGGAGCCCGATCGTGCCTTTCGTCGCCGACTGCATCGACAGGTTGAAGGGCGAGGCTCGCCTCGCCATTTCCGAGTACCACGAACGCCAGAAGAAGCTCTCGCGGCGCCTGCGCAGCGTGAAGTGCAAGGGCGAGGACAACCTCTTCGCCTCGCTCATCAAGGAACAGTCCGACGGCCTGGTGCAGCAGGTTGCCCAGGCGGAAACCCTCATCGAGGTCGCGGCGCTGGCCCGCCAGATGCTGGACGACTACGAAATGGTCTACGAAGAGGCGCCCAGCTTCGCCGGGCTGCTGCTCGGCCAGCAGCAGCACCAGCAGGCCTACCGACCCTTCACCCTCGGAGGCATCTGATGGAGAAGCGTCACAAGGACATGCTCACGCTCCTGACCGCCGCAGGCCTGGAGCCCGGAAAGATCTACTCGCACCGCGGCCGCATCTGCGGCGAGGGCATGGCGCCCAACGGTCGCGAGCAGACCTTCAGTCTGTCGAATGGCAGCACGAGCGACGTGCGCGGCGACCTCAACGAGAGTTCGCGCATGAAGCGCTTCGCCAAGGCCAACCCCAAGGTCGAGCCGCCGAAAACAGCCCTGGGCCTCGCCCTGACCCAAGCCAAGGTCATCGAGCCGCCGCGTGTGCGCCGGCGAATCACGATCGACCTCGAGCCCCCGCCGCCGCCGCCGCCGCAGCTCGAGCTGACGGCGCCGCCGCCCGCCCCCGTCCAACCTCCACCAGCACCAGCACCCATGACCGCACCAGCCAAGACCATCAACAAGATCAGCCAAATCTCGTTCTTCAAGCTCTGCACCTGGCTGCAGACCGCTGACCTGAAGGAAGCGCATTCCTACCAGTGGATCGCCGATCGCGCGAGCCCCGTGGTGGGCGTGACCGTCTCGCCCAGCACCGTGCGCGAGGCCTACACCGCCACTGGTGTCGAGCTGCCCGAGCGCCTGCGCGCGCCGGCCGTCGAGCCGCACGTCTACGTGGCGCGCGAACTCATGGCCTTCATGCGCAAGCTCGGCGAAAACCCGTCGGAAGAACTGATGGCCATCGCCGGGAAGCTGGAGCGGGTATGAGTCAGCTAGACCACGACGTTGTAAAGCTGGTCGAACTTAATCTGAATGTCCCGGCCCATCGCGGGGTAGGCACCGGGCGGATCAAAGTCAGTGCCGCTTGCGCTCGCCGCGGTGCTCCCCAGGGGGGAGTACACAAAGCGCATGCCGGCCACGTAGCCGGGCGCCTTCTGCAATTCTGCGTTCATCAGCGCAAGGTACTCATCGGGTGTCACGTCTTTCTTCGGCATGTTGAACTCCAGAGTGGAGCAGCAGTATGACCGCTGAAATCGCTCCGATCACCCCGTGGAACCCGTCGCGCAGCGCAACGGCGCGCGTCAAGAACCCGCTGCCGGTACCGGAGCGCTGCCCGCACTGCGGCGGCCAGTGCTCGATCGTGGGCAACGAGCAGATCTACGGCCGCGTCTTCGGCGAGTGGCCCTACGCGGTGCTGTGCGCCGGGGTCGTGGAGCCCGCGGTGGTGCTGCCCGAGTTGGACTCGCTGGAAACGGGTGAAGGCGATGCCCATTAAGGCTGAGAACCGCGCCCGCTATCCGGCCAAGTGGCCGGAGGTCCGCGGCATGATCCTCGAGCGCGCAGGCTACCGTTGCGAATTTCCGGGCTGCACTTGCCAGCAATACGAGCCCGGCACGTGGGCGCTGGACCGCTGGCACCCGTGCGGCGCGCCGCAAGCCACCTACAGCGCCGCTCGCGCGATCGCAGCGGAGGACTGGGCTGCCGGCTTCGGCTTGCCGCCCAAGCCCATCGTGATCGTGCTCACGATCGCCCACCTGAACCACCAGCCCGAGGACTGCGACCCGGACAACCTCGCGGCCTACTGCCAGCGGCACCACCTGGCGCACGACCGCCAGCACCACCTCGCCAACGCGCAGGCCACGCGCCGCGCGAAGTCGGGCAATCTGGAGCTCGCGCTGTGAGCACCGGTGTGCTTGACGCCCTCATCAGCGATGCGCGTGCGATCGCGGGCAACGACGACGGCCGCATGCACAAGGGGTGGCTGTGGAAGTTCGCTGGCGGCCGCGCGTGCCCGATCGGCTGGGAGGACTGTTCGCAAGCGGTCTTCCGCTGCGCGCGCTCCGACGACTGGGACTACGGCGAGCCCGGGGGCCCCGGCGAGGCCGATTGCCGGGAAAATTGCCGCCACGGCATGGAACCCCCGGAAGAAGAACCTGAACAGCCATCTGAGGTCGAGACGTGAACGACACTCTCTCCCCCCAATCCATCGAGGCGATCACCGGCTACAAGCGCCCGGCCGAGCAACTGCAGGAGCTGCGCGCGCAGGGTTTCTACCGCGCGCGCCTCGGGCCGGTCGACGGCAAGGTGATCTTGGAGCGGCCGCACTACGAACACATCTGCGCTGGCGGCGGCAAGCCAGCCAACGACGCCCAGGCCCGGCCGCAAGTGAGGGCTGCGCGATGAAACGGACCCTCCCCCCGCTGGTGTCGATCAAGCACGGGTCCTACTGGCACGTCGCCACGGTCGACGGCAAGCGCAAGTGGACGAAGCTCTGCCGGGTGAAGGCGGGCCTGCCAGCGATGTACCTCGCCCTGGCCGAACTGAAGATCGACAAGAAGGGCCTGGAGGACATGATGCCCAAGTTGGTCGCGAACTGGATGCTCGAGGTGGGCGTCAAGCACAAGGCGAAGACGCAGGCCGACGACCGCACCCACAACAAGGCCATCACCAACGCCTTCCGCGACTTCCGCGCAAATCAGATCGAGCCGCCCGACGTGAGCACATTCCTCGAGACATGGGCGTCCCAGCCGCGCAGCTACAACGCCTATCGGGCCGCGCTGCGCGAGCGAATGCGCTACGCCGAGGCCAAGGGTTTTCGCAAGGCGGGCAGCAATCCGGTCGATTCGATCCCGACGATGAGCGTGAAGGCGCGAACCCGCTACATCACAGACAGCGAGCTGCGCCGCATCAAGGTGGCAGCGAACTACGGCGCGGACGGCAAGCGCACGCGCGCCGGTCACACGCTGTGCTGCTTCATCGACATGGCCTACCTGACGGGCCAGCGCTTCGGCGACCTGCTGCGCCTGCAATGGAGCCAGATCGGCAAGGACGGCATCCTGTTTGAGCCGTCGAAGCTCGAGGACAGCACCCAGGTGCGCGTGCTGATTGAATGGACGCCGAAGCTACGCAATGTGGTCGCACGCCTGAAGAATCCGCCTCCGCAGCCGACCACCAAGGGCAAGGCCAAGCCCATGAGCATCACGCACGTCTTCACCACCCTCAAGGGCGCGCCCTATACCTACGACGGCGCGAGCACCGCCTGGACGCGCGCACGCGACCGCGCCGGGGTCAAAAACGCTCACTTCCACGACCTCCGCGCCAAGGCGCTGACAGACGTCGACGAGCACCGCGATATCAAGGAAGCACAAGGGATGGGCGGGCACTCTACCCAAGCGCAAACGGCTGACTACATCCGCCACAAGAAGGCGAAAAAGGTCAGTGCGACACGCTGAAAAAGTGTCTACGCCGAATTCCCCTTCATTGGGGAAATGAGGGGCAAAAAGGCGATGATCGCGTAGACAAAATCGGCCTAAGCTATTGATCTAATTGAGAATTCTGTCTGGTTTGGGACCAGAGGGTCGAAGGTTCGAATCCTTTCGCCCCGACCAACTTTCTTTCTTCCGCCTCAGCTCACAGGCAACTGCTCCGGCATCGGTTCGGGCGGCGGTTCCTTCTTGGGCTCGGTCCGATCGGGTTTGGCCTGATCGAGTTCATCGATCATCTTTTCGCCCACCGGGTCCTTGCCGTCCGAAGGGATCGATTCTTCGAAGCCGATCTCGGGTTCCTCGTCGAGGGTCGGGTGGCGTGACGAAGCGGGTTGGGTGGCGTCGTTGCTCATATTGAACTCCATGCGGAGCTTCCACATTCGCTCTTCGCGACACGCCCCAGCCTCAGGCAAAGGCCAGAGCCCTTGTCGTCCGGCGCCGACGCCGGGGGCGCCACCGTAAAATCGGCCCCCATCTGCCCGTAGCTCAGTTGGATAGAGCACCTGCCTTCTAAGCAGGTTGTCGGGGGTTCGATCCCCTCCGGGCAGGCCATCAGCCAGTTTCATCAGGCTTTAATCAGTTGTCGATTCCGGCATATCTTGTCGCAAACGACAAGATACGCCGGAAAAATGGCAGCCAGTTGATCGGGCTCCGGGTGTCCGGGTGTTATTCCGTAGGTCTCTGGTTCGAGCCCTGGCTGAGGGGCCACTACAAGTCTTACAGGCATTGAGGGCCTTGTTTCCCAATCATTAGCGAGGCCCTCTTCATCTTTTTTTTCCGACGTTTCCACACGCGCATCCACATTCCGGCGCCTCTCCCATCCCGGGGCGCGAAAAGTACGAGCACGACGAGATTGTGGCGCGATACGATTAGCCTGCGCGCCCGGCGCGACCGAGCGTTTGCGCTACCCCCAGCGGGTCGGCCGATGACCAGACGAACTGCACCGCACCATGCGTTCCCATCTGCAGGCAGGCGAGCGGCACCTCCGGGTGCCGTTTGTCTTTGCGCGATCGGAGTCGCGCGCCCTGCTAGCTTTCGTGAAACCAGGCGAGCATGGGTCGCTGTGCGTCGCGCTCGGTCGCGCTGATCCGAAGGCGATAGGGGCCGTGATCCACCCACTCGCAGTGCAACGCGCCGAGGAGCTCCGTTGTGTCGCCGGGCCTCACAAAGTCCACCGCTAGTTCAATCGATCGATGCGCCGCAGTAGCTGCGAACTGGATACTCCGCTGCGCAACATCCCGGGCCCCGCCTTTGGCCTCTTTCAGTGTGGACAGCGGCCTCGATGTGAAACGCACCCACGGTACCTCGCCCTGCTGAGCGACAGCGAACGCTATGTCCGCGATCGCCTCAAAGGTTACCTTGTTGCTCCTGCTGGTCAGATGCAGATATGCCGGCACGTGAAAAGTCAGGTGCGGCTGATCAATCGGCTTCACCGCCTTCGGATCGTCGGGCACCAAATAAGCCACACGCATCCGATTGAAGGCACTCCACACGAACTGCTGCGCGGCGAACTCGCGTGCGACAAAGGTCCGGTCGTTCAAGCCCACCGATATGTCGCCATTGGGTTGCAAGCTGACCCAGCCGATGCGCAGCAGCTTGCCGCTGACCGTCGCGCAGAGCGTGATGATCATGAGTCCGGGCGGACGACGGTGCGGGGTTCGCGTACGGTCACGGCCACGGCCTGAGGGAGTGGCGAAAGAATGCGTACATGATCTCTAGCGCATCTTTGGCGTCCTGCTCAAGGATGGTGGTCGGGTGCGTCCTTCTGCTGACGATGCGCGCCCCCAGGGTGTCCGGGTCGCCACCATCGCGACGATGGATGAATGGGTTGCGGAAGTCGCTCAGAATCTTGGCGCCGTCGAGCAGGTTGTCGGGAAAGAGGCGGGCTGCGCGCGCCTGTTCGATCGCATCTGTGATCTGCGGGCTGCGCTTTTTCTTTTGGCCGGGCTCGGGCTCGGGGACCGGCGGCAGCGCATCATTCAGCATGTGCTCCACGTACGCGAGCGCGAGCACCAGCGTCGCGATGTTGTTGCCGTGGATGTAGCTGGTGCGCGCTTCCTCCAGCACTCGCGACGTCTCCGTTCGTTCGAGGTAGACGCCGACGCGAACGTAGTGCTGCGATAGCCAGATGTGGCGCTCGGCGCGCTCGGGCCGGGTGACTGCGTCATTTCGCTCAAGGGAAGCGACAACTCGCTCCCGGAATTCCTCGTCGGTTTCTGAAGGGCTGATGTCGGTCATGCCGCGCATTGTGCGTGCGTCCGGGAGAGCCACTCGGGCTGGATACACTGCGCCCATGCCAGCCGACGACCTTACGTCTCCTAGTCGCATGCTGGACATAGCGTCCCAGTTCTATCGCGCCGCCAAGCAATGCGGCGCCGTCCACGGAGAGGGGATTGGCCTCCCTACCCGCAGGTTGTGAACTTTGCGTTTGCGGCGGAGCCTGCACTGAAAGGTTTGCAGGCAGTCCACCGTGTGGCCAGCGCAGCCTGGGCGTTCTTCGCGAGCGGCACGAGGTGCTGGGCGCGCCGGTTGCCCTGGCCTGCCCTTCCCTTCCCGTCGTACCGGAACGATCACCAGCAAGGGCCAGGCACTACACCATAGGGATCACTCGGACGGGCGGCGACAGCCATCATGTCTACGCTTCGCCGCTTCGGGGTATCGATGACCGGTCCCGCGTAACTTTCTCGCGTGATATCGAACCAAAATACCGTTAAGAATCTCGCATCGCCAACTATTCTTAAATACCGCGCGACCACGGCAGAAGGCTGGCAGCTGCCAGCGGGACGCCGAGACCTTCCGCCACGTCGCGGAAGGCACGACCAGCGCGATGCAGCGCCTGCGCCGCCTGCACACCATCCTGGCCGATATCGGCGAAGAGCACACCCGCCTCCTCGAAAACTTCGCGGATCGCCGCGACGTACAGCGCCGCCGCGTTGCCCTCGTCGAGCGCCGGCTCCCCTAGCGCAACCGGCAAGGCGGAAGGCGGCTGGTCGAGCATGCCAAGCAACTCCGCATCCGCGCGATCCAGCTTGCCACCAGGGAACACATAGGCGCCGCCCAGCACCTCCGACAGCCCATGGCGCTCGAGCAGAAAGACTTCGAGCCCTGCCGGTGCATCGCGCAGCATCAGGACGGTCGCGGAGGGAAAGGGAGACGCGGGACTGCCATCGCCGAGATTCATGAGAGAAATGGCAGCAAGAGCCACGCCACGATCTGTTCTCATGTCCATCTCCTCGGCCCGCCGCGTGCGCGGTATCGATCCTTGCGATCCAGCCGCTTGCCCTTCTCTAGCGGTGCGCCTTCCCGGCCGGCGACTTCGCCTGTTGCCGGATCGTGACCCTAGCGCTGGCGAGGAACTTCTCCAGGGCGAGCGGCACCATGCTTGGATTCCATGCCAGAAGCGCCGGCGCGCTAGCGGAGGTGCCAGCCAGGGGAATGAAACGGACACCGCCGATGTTCGTGCGCGACAGCGATTGCGGCACCAGCGCGATGCCGCAGCCATTGGCCACCATCGCCACCACCGTCATCCAGATGCGCGCCTGGTGCACGGTGCGGGGGTGGATGCCAGCCTGGCTGAAGATGCCGATCACATGGTCGTGGCTGGCCGGCGCGCTCTCGCGCGAGAACATCACGAAGGCTTCGTCCGCCATCTCGCCCAGGTCCACGCTGGCCTTCTCCGCCAGCCGGTGATGCTCCGGCAGGCAGGCCACGAAAACGTCGTTGCGCAGCGGTATCGAGGCCAGCGGTGCCGGCAGCACGGAGGCTTGGATGAACGCGGCATGGAGCTGTCGGCGCATCAGCTTCTCGATCTGCTCGGTGGTGTAGAGCTCGTACAGCACCACGTCGACGGCCGGCGCATCGCGCTTGAACCGGTCCAGGATGGCCGGGGTCTCGCGGTAGAGCATGG
The DNA here is from genome assembly GCF_964253805.1 of Variovorax sp. LjRoot175. Taxonomy (NCBI): domain Bacteria; kingdom Pseudomonadati; phylum Pseudomonadota; class Betaproteobacteria; order Burkholderiales; family Comamonadaceae; genus Variovorax; species Variovorax sp. LjRoot175. Next base: position 3,205,570 of record NZ_CAXURY020000001.1, read on the forward strand.
AGCCGGCGAAGCCAATGTCCAGCCGCCCATGCGCGCCGCCGTCGATCGCGCGCACCACGCTGCCGACCCGCGAGACGCGCTCGAGGATTTCCCTGGCCTCGACCAGGAACGCGGCACCCGCGGGAGTGAGTTGGACCATCTTGCTGTTGCGCAGCAGCAGTTGCACGCCCAACTCCTCCTCCAGCAAGCGGATGGCGGTACTGAGCGGAGGCTGCGAGATTGCCAGGCGGTCTGCAGCGCGTCGAAAGTGCAATTCTTCCGCGAGCACGCAGAAGTACCTCAAGAACTGGAGTTTCATGGCTCTTTCCGTGGTCGCATGGCCTCGGCGCAGGGTGGCCGACGATTCCAAAAAACTATCAATGATTCCCCAATAACAATTGGACGGCTATACATAGTTTTTGAAGAATAACGCCATCGCGACCGCCGAACACAGAAAACCTCGACAGGAATTCGCCGGTCTTTGGCGTCACTTTGCCCGCCCCTCCAAGGAGTTCCAGTTCCATGACCTTTCTCGCATCGCTGTCCGCCGACGCCGGCCCTCCTAGCATCTACACCCAGTATCCCGAGATCTACAAACCGTGGTCCACCATGAGCGAAGCCCTGATGAACGGGCCATCGCCGCTGAGCCAGGGCGAGCGAGAACTGATCCTTGCTTACGCTTGCGCGGTCGCCGGATGCGAACTCGTGCACATCGCCCATTCCGAGGTGGCCTATGCATGGGGCATCCCGCAAGGGGTGGTCGAGCAGTTGCTGGAGGATCCGGAGAAGGCGGCAGTGGACGCACGGCTCAAGGTGCTGCTGGGGTACGTACGAAAGCTGATGACCGACCCGAACGCGATAGGGCAAGCCGACGTGGACGCCGTGCTCGAGGCGGGCTGGAGCGAACATGCGTTGCATGACGCCGTCGCCGTGACCGCACGCGGCGCCTTCATGCATCGGTTGATCGCGGCATACGGTTTCAAGGCGATGTCTCGCGAAGCGGCCGCCAAAAAGGCGCAGAAGCGCAAGGCGCTCGGCTACGTCAATCTTTACCCCGGCTTCGCGGCGGGGCCGACTGAGCCGCAAGCGTCACCAACCTCCGCGAAGCAATCCAAATGATCAACAAAATCGCGGCCTCACCGATCGAGGCGCTCGCCGGTGTACAGGACGGCTCGACCGTGCTGATCAGCGGCTTCGGCACCGCGGGCATCCCGCACGAACTGATCGTCGGGCTGCTCGAGCAAGGCGCAAAGGACCTGACGATCGTCTGCAACAACGCCGGCAATGGCGAGTATGGTGTGGCCGCGCTGCTCAGGGCCGGCCGCGTGCGCAAGGTCGTCTGCAGCTTTCCGCGCCAGGTCGACAGCCATGTCTTCGACGGCTTGTACAGAAGCGGGAAGATCGAACTCGAGCTGGTGCCCCAGGGCAACTTGGCGGAGCGCATCCGCGCGGCGGGGGCCGGGCTCGGTGGGGTGTTCTGCCCCACGGGCTACGGCACGGAGCTTGCCAAAGGGAAAGAGACCCGCGAGATCCAGGGCCGGCACTACGTGCTCGAGTACCCCATCGTTGCTGATGTCGCGCTGGTCAAGGCCGAAGCCGGCGACCGCTGGGGAAACCTGGTCTACCGCAAGGCCGCTCGCAATTTCGGCCCCGTGATGGCAGCCGCGGCGAAGTTCACGGTGGCAAGCGTCTATGAGGTCCGGGAACTGGGCGAACTCGATCCCGAGGCCATCGTGACTCCGGGCATTCATGTGAAACGCCTGGTCCGGCTGCCACGCATGGCCACCCCCTCGGTTGGCACTAGAAAGATCGCCTGACGATGAGATACCAAGCACGCAGCAAGACGCAACTGGCAGCCCGCTTGGCTCTGGACATTCCCGAGGGCGCCTACGTCAACTTGGGCATTGGAATGCCGACCCTGGTTGCCAACCACATCCCCGCCGGGCGCGAGGTCATCCTGCAGAGCGAGAACGGCATCCTCGGCATGGGTCCCGCGCCAATTGAGGGCTTGGAGGACTACGACCTCGTCAATGCCGGCAAGCAGCCCATCACGCTGTTGCCCGGCGGGGCGTTCTTTCACCAGGCAGACTCATTCGCGATGATGCGTGGCGGTCATTTGGACATCGCCGTGCTCGGCGCCTTCCAGGTCTCGGCCACGGGTGATCTCGCCAACTGGAGCACCGGTGACCCCCAGGCCATCCCGTCCGTGGGCGGCGCCATGGACCTGGCCATCGGGGCGAAGGCCGCATGGCTGATGATGGATCTGCTGAACAAGAACAATGTCAGCAAGGTCGTTGAGCGCTGCACCTATCCACTGACCGGCGTGAGCTGCATCAAGCGCATCTACACCGACCTCGCCACCCTGGAGTGTTCGCCGCAGGGCCTGCGTCTTATCGACACCGTCGAAGGCTTGTCGCACATGGAACTGGAACGGCTGGTCGGACTTCCCATCACTGAAGCAGGCGCCATGACGCGGTGACTCCCTTCTGTATGCCAATGGCGGCCTGCCGCCAGGCAGTTCGAGCGCCATTAAACGATTACATGGAGACTGAGATGAAGACTGGTACAACCCTCGCTCGACTGGCCCTGGCACTGATAGCCGGAGTCTGTATCGGCACATCGGCGATCGCGCAGGCCTTTCCCAGTAAGCCGATCCGGATCATCGCGTCGACCCCGCCGGGAGGCACCATCGACTTAGTTGCTCGCCTGCTCGCGCAGCACCTGCCTGCGGCGTTGGGACAGCCGGCCGTCGTCGAAAACAAGCCGGGTGCCGCTGGCAACATCGCCGCGGAGTTCGTCGCCAAGGCACCGGCGGACGGTCACATGCTGTTGGTGACCGCATCGAGCCATGCCACAAACATCAACCTGTATTCCAAGCTTGCCTACCACCCTGTCAAGGATTTCTCGCCAGTCTCCCAGCTAACGAGCAACTCGTTCGTAGTCGCGGTGCCGGCTGGGTCGCCGGCCAACACCCTGGGCGAGTTCCTGGCGCTCGCCAAGTCGAAAAAGACGGACCTGAGCTATGGCTCCGCGGGTTCGGGTCAGGGCAACCATCTCGGCATGGAGTTGCTCAAGACCATGGCGGGATTCGACGCCGTGCATGTGCCGTACAACGGCACCGGCCCCGTGACATTGGCGTTGCTGGCCGGGCAAATCGATGTGGCGATCCAGTCGCCGCCCGGTGTGCTTCCCCAGATGAAGACAGGTCGCCTCAAGATCCTGGCGACCACCGGCAAGAAGAGATCCCCGTTGATACCTGATGTACCTACGGTGGCCGAGGCAGGCGTTCCAGGCTACGAGCTGCTTGGTTGGATCGGCCTGTTGGCGCCAGCCGGCACGCCCAAGGAGGTAGTCGACAAATTGCAGCGCGAGGCGAAGAAGATCCTCGGTCGCCCTGAAGTCGTCAGCCAGCTGCATGGGGTCTCTTCGGATGTCGTCGGCTCGACGCCGCAGGAGTTCTCCGCATTCTTGGAAACCGAGATTGCAACCTGGGCGCAGGTCATCAAGAAATCCGGCGCGCGCGCCGAGTAGCAAGCAGCCCTTATCCGCCAAGGAATTGACAGGCATGACCGACGAACCTTCTTCCATACCACCGGTAGCGCAGCAGCTCGCCGAATGGGCACTGGCACTGCAACTGCGCGATGTCGACGCCGCCGTGCTCGAGCGGGTGAAGCTGCATATCCTGGATCAGTTCGGCGCCGAGGTCAGCTGCTGCGACCTGCCGGCGCCGCGCATTGCGCAGGCCTATGTGACCCAGTTCGGCCGCAGCGGCCCGGCATCGATTCTCGGCAGCGGGTTGCAGGCCGATGCGGAAGGCGCCGCCTTCGTCAACGGCACGGCCGGCAGCAGCTTCGAGATCGATGACTATGGCGGCAACGGCGCCTATGCCCATCCGGGCTGCGTCGTCGTTCCCGCCGGCCTGGCCGTGGCCGAGACGCTGGGCGCCAGTGGCGCCAGCCTGCTGCGAGCCGCGACCGTGGGCTTCGAGACCATCATCCGCCTGGCCCTGGCCACCATGCCCTCGATGTTGCTCGAACGAGGATTCCACCAGACAGGTGCGCATGGTGTGTTCGGCGTTGCGCTGGTCACGGCCATGCTGGAGCAATACGACCTCGAGACCACTGTCAATGCCCTGGGCATCGCGGGAAGCCACGCGTCGGGCACAACGGAGTACTCGCAAAGCGGCGGCGAGGTGAAGCGCGCCCATGCCGGAATCGGCGCCGCGGGTGGCATCCGTTCCGCGCGACTTGCCCGCCTGGGCCTCAGCGGGCCGCCGACGATCTTCGAAGGCAGGCGCGGCTTTCTGCAGGCATTTTGCAACGCGCACGACGCGCGCTTCCTGCACGAACAGCTGGGATCGCACTGGCATTTTCCCGAGCGCGCAGCGCTCAAGCCCCATGCGTCCTGCGCGCTGATCCACCATCATTTCGCGGCGTACGACAAGCTTCGGGCGACGCAGGCGATTGCGCCCGACGACATCGAGGAGGTGGTGCTCGGCTGCGAGCCGCTGACCCTGGTCCACACCGGCGCCACCGGCCCGAGGCCCATGGACATCGTCGGCGCCCAGTTCAGCGCCGAGTACGGCATCGCCATGCGCATCGTCAACGGTCGCAACGATGTCGGCGCCTATCTGGACGCCGAGGCTGACAACTTCCAGAACCCGGCTGCGGCCGCCATTGCCGCTCGCGTACGCCTGGAAGTCGACCCGGAATGCGCCACGCAGATTCCCAAGGGGAAGGTCACGCTGCACATGCGCGATGGCAAGATCCTGTCCGCCACGGCCTATGCGCTCGGCTCGCCGTTCAACCCCTTGAGCCGGTGCGACATCGAGCAGAAATACCTGGACCTCGTCGGACGCAGCTTCGGTGACGAGACCGCCAGAACTTCTCTTGGCTTGCTCATGAATCTCGAGGAGGTGGAGGACGTCCGGCAGATCACCCGCCTGTTCGCGCGACCCGGACGGTCATGACGGCGCACATTACGTTAACGAGGGACCTGAAATGTTGAACGACAAAGTGATCCTCATCACCGGCGCGGCTGGGGGGATCGGGCGCGCGACGGCCTTGGCCGCCGCCCGCGAGGGTGCGCGCGTGGCAGTGGCGGACCTCAACTTCGAGGGCACCCAGGAGACCGCATCGTTGATCGCAGGGGCCGGTGGCACGGCGGTGGCGCTGCGCGCAGACATCAGCGTATCGAGCGACGTCGATGCCATGGTCGGCGCAGCAGTCGAGCGCTTAGGCCGGCTCGACGGCGCATTCAACAACGCCGCGGTTGCCCAATGGCAGTGTGGTGCAGCCTCCAAGAAGATCGGAGAGATCAGCGAAGAGGCATTCGCCCGGATCATGCAGATCAACGTCACCGGCACATGGTTGTGCATGCGGGCCGAACTCGAGCACATGCGCCAGCGCGGCGGTGGCGCGATAGTGAACGCCTCATCCGTCTCCGGCCTGGTCGGCCGCGCCGGCTCGGGTGCCTACAGTGCAAGCAAGCATGCCATCAACGGCCTGACCAAGACCGCAGCCGTCGAATACGCCGCCTCGGGCATTCGCGTGAACGCCGTGTGCCCCGGCTTCATCGATACGGTGTTCGTCAAGTCGTCATTGGCGACGCGGGGCGATGCCTTGCTCGCATCTGTTCCGATGGGCCGCTTGGGGCAGCCCGAGGAGGTGGCCGAGCTGGTCGTGTGGCTGCTGTCGGACCGCGCCCGCTACGTCACCGGGAGCCTGCAGGGCGTAGACGGCGGCTTCATGGCGGCGTGAAAACCGGGAGTCCATCCATGCCTTTACCTCCACCCACCTCGCGCCGTGACATCCACCGGCGCGTCATCGACATGCAGGCGTACGCCCGGCAGGACGGGCTCTACGACATCGAAGCCCATCTGATCGACACCAAACCCTTTCTGTTCGAAAGCCTTGGCCGACCGCTGCCCGTGCCGCCTGGTCAGGCCTTGCACGATCTGTGGGTGCGACTCACGGTCGATGGCGACTTCGTTGTGCGGGACATCTGCGCGGCCTCCGACGTCACGCCCTATGGGGTCTGCAAGGAAGCCGAGACAACCTTGCGCGCTTTGATCGGAGAACGTATCGCCCGAGGCTGGTCGGCAACGGTCAAGCAGCGTCTGCGCGGCGCCGCCAGCTGCACGCACCTGATGGAGGTGCTGATCCCGCTCGCCACAACCGCAATGCAGGGCATTCGCGGTCTGCGGCCTGCCGCCGCGCGCAAGCACAGCGGCGACGGACCGCCGCCCCAGCTCGACAGCTGCTATGCATACGGTCGCAGCCGCGAGATGGTGATGCGGTTCTGGCCAGAGTACTACGTCGCGCCTGACCAGCCGTCCGATACTGACGACTCGGCCTGAAGCAGAGACAAGCGCCAAACCGGGTCAACTGCTTGATCAGGCCCTGGGCCGGCGCTTGTACATGAGCGTGGCCTTCATCTCCTGGACCACCGAGCCGTCCTGCTTCACGCATCGCCGCAGGAACGTGATCACGCCTCGGTCGGGCTTGCTGGTTTCCTTCTTCTCCACCACCGTCTGCGCCACTCGGATCGTGTCGCCATGCTTGACCGGGCCCAGCATGCGCCACTCGTCAATCCCCAACAGGCCGATCAGCGTGCCGTCGTTGATGCCGCTGGCGTACTGCAGCCCGCCCATGATCCCGTAGACCAGCGGGCCGTGCGCGACCGGCTCGCCGAAGGGCGTGGTCCTGCAGTACTCGAAATTGGTGTGGACCTCGTTGAAGTCGCCCGTCAGGCAGGCGAAGTTGACGATGTCGGTCGAGGTGATCGTGCGCGCTGGGGTGACGACCTCCTGGCCCACCTCGAAGTCTTCGAAGTAGCGGCCGCGCGGCTCGGCATTGATGTTCATGATGACTCCTTGTGTGTTGGATGGATCGGCTCTCAGCCCTTGTCATTGGCCAGGATGAGCGTGCAGTGCGAAGACAGGACGCCGCCCTCGTTGTGCACCAGCGCCACCTCGGCGCCCTGCACCTGGCGCTCGCCCAGGCCGCCGCGCAGCTGACGCACGGCCTCGACGATGCCGAACAGGCCGCCCGCGGCGCCGGCATGGGCATGCGAGAGCATGCCGCCGTGGGTGTTGACCGGCAGCTTGCCCCCGATCCGCGCGTGACCCTCGGCGAAGAAGGCGCCGCCCTCCCCCGGCTTGCAGAAGCCCAGTTCCTCCAGCTCGATGATGGGGACGATGGTGAAGCAGTCGTAGAGCTCCGCCACGTCGATGTCCTGCGGGCCCAGGCCCGCCATCTGGTAGGCGGTGCGGCCCGATTCGGTGGCGCCGAACTCGGTCAGGCTGGGCGCGCACATCAGGTGTTCGTGCGTGTGGTATTCGCCGATGCCCTGCAGATAGACGGGCTTGGCCTTGAGGTCGCGCGCACGCTCGGCCGAAGTGACGATGAAGGCGCCGCCGGCATCGGAAATCAGGCAGCAGTCCAGCATGCCCAAAGGATCGGCAATCGGCTTGGCGTCCAGCACTTCCTGCAGCGCCAGCGGCTTCATCTTCATGTGCGCGTTGGGGTGCAGCAGCGCGTGGGCACGGGTGTTGACCGCAACGTGCGCCATCTGTTCGCGCGTCGTGCCGTGCACGTGCATGTGGCGCTGGGCGATCATGGCGTAGTAGCCCGGGATCGAACCGCCGTACGGTTGCTCGAAGTACGGATGCCCCACCGCAAGCAGTGCCGAAAGCGCGGCGTCGCGCGTGAGGCCGGTAGCGCGGTTCTCTCCGGCGCACACCAGGACGGTCTCGGCCTGGCCGGAGGCGATCGCTTCGGCCGCATGCTTGAGCATCACCACCGGGCTGGCACCGCCGGAGACCACCGATGCATTGAAGCGCGGCTTCACGCCCAGGTATTCGCACAGCACCGAGCCGAGCATGAAGTACGGTTCGGTGAAGGAATAGGCTGTGAGCACGCCATCGATGTCCGACACTTTCAGGCCAGACTCCTCCAGTGCGCGTTTCGCGGCCTGGGCGTTGAGGCCCAGGCCCGACATGTGAGGAACCTTGCCGATGTCGGATTCACCAACGCCGACGATGGCGATCTTGTTCTTCAGGGATGCGGGCGTCTTCATTGTCTCGTTCCTCCCTCAGGCTGTCACAGGCGTGAACTGCGGCACCATGGCGCCGTCGCCGCGGTCCTCGAAGGTCACCTGGACACGGTCCCCGATCTTTACCGCGAGCGCGTCCGCGCCCACGATGTTGGCCATCATGCGCGGCCCCTCGTCGAGGTCGATGAGTGCAACCGTATACGGAACCAGCGGCGCGAACGCGGGGTCGGAGGCGCGGCGGATGACGGTGAAGCTGTGCACGCTGCCAGTCCCCTTGGCATCCACCCATTCCAGCTGGTCGGACCAGCAGACGGGGCACAGGTAGCGGGGCATGAAGTGAAGCTCGCCGCAGGCCTTGCACTTGCGGATGACAAGCCGCCGTTCGCGAGCGGCGTCCCAATAGGGCTTCGAATCGGCGTTGGCGACCGGCTTGGGGAGTGTGGCTTGGTCCATCGATGTTCCGTTCGAATCAGGCTCGGCCTTCGTGCGCCTTGGCCACCTGGGCACGGCGCGCCGGCGCATAGGGTTCCTGACCCAGGGCCTGGTACAAGGCCTGGGTCACGTCGTGGTGTTCAGCGAGGCCGGTACGCTCCAGCAGCGAGATCGGGCCTTCCGGGTAGCCCAGGCCCAGGCACAGGGTCTTGTCCATGTCCTCGGCGCTTGCGAGCTTCTCGTCCAGGCGGCGCAGCGCGGCATTGAGGTACGGCCGGACCAGCCGGTCGATGATGCGGCCCGGGAAATCGCCGCACACGGCCACTTTCAGGCCGGCAGCCTCGAAGGCGGCCTTGGCCGCGGTGATGGCGGAGTCGCGAGTCTGCGGCTGGCGCACCAGTTCCACGAGCGGCGTGGGATCGGCGCAGCCGAGGCGGAAGCGGGCAAAGCCCACCACATTGGACCCTTCGTGGCCTTTCTGCTCGCCGGTATGCACGCCGAGGCATTCCTGGCCCAGTTCGATGGCGACGAAGGGACAGGCGCCCAGCTCGCCGGCGGCGGCGAAGGCGCCGCCGGCACCCTGGCCGATGAAGACGCGCGATGCACCCTGGGCATCGGCCTGCTCAAGGAAGGCGTGCGTCGCAGGGAAGGAGCGGCTGTCGCCCGACGGGACGACGCGGTATGTATTGGTCATGGCATCAGGCTCCGTACATCTTGCTGTCTGCATAGCGGTGGAAGCCGCGGCCGCTCTTTTTTCCGAGCCAGCCGGCGGCGATCATGCGTTTCACCAGCGGCGGGCAGGCGGCGCGCGGTTCGTTGGTAACGCCGTGCATGGCTTCGCACAGCAGCTTCTGCGTGTCCATGCCGATCAGGTCCAGCAGTTCCATCGGACCCATCGCATAGCCCATGCCCGTCTTGATAGCGAGGTCGATGTCGGCGGCCTCGGCCACCCCCTGCTCCACCAGGCGGATCGCATCGTTGTTGAAGGGGATCAGGAAATAGTTGAGGACGAAGCCGGGGGTGTCCTGGGTCTTCACCGGCTTCTGGCCCATGGTTTCGCAGGCTGCCCAGGCGCGGGCGAAGGTCTCCTCGCTGGTGGTTAGGCCGGGCGACATCTCCACCAACTTCATCAGCTGCGCCGGCAGGCAGAAGTGCATGCCGACGAAGCGGTCTGGCCGGCCCGAGCCGCCGGCAATCTCGGTGATGCTGATGGTGGAGGTGTTGCTCGCGAAGATGGCTTGCGGCCCGCAGATCTTGTCCAGCTTGCCGAAAAGTTCGTGCTTGACCGGCAGGCTCTCGAACACGGCCTCGATCACCAGGTCACAGTCGGCGAAGTCTTCCAGGCTGGTCGTACCGCTCCACTGGCCCATGATCTCGGGCAGCTTCTCGGCGGCCAGCTTGCCGCGCTCCACGCTCTTGCGCAGGAAGCCTTCCGTCTGGCCGCGGGCGCGGTCCAGTGCGTCCTGCTTCAGGTCGAACACGCGGGTGCGGAAACCCGCGCGCGCGCACACGATGGCAATGCCGGCGCCCATGGTGCCCGCGCCGGCGATACCGATGGTCTTGATCTCGCTCATGATTTCTCCTTGAATGGCTCAGCGCTGCAGGAAGCTGCGGCCGATCAGTTGGCGGTGGACCTGGTTGGTCCCCTCCCAGATCTGGGTGATCTTGGCGTCGCGCATGAGGCGCTCGACGCGGAAGTCCTTGCAGTAGCCGTAGCCGCCGAGCAACTGCACGGCATCGGTGGTGACGCGCATGGCGAGGTCGCTCGCGCGCATCTTCAAGAGCGAAGCCTCGATGCCAAAATCCTTCTCCCCGGCGTCGACCCAGCGGGCCACCTGCCAGAGCCAGCTCTCCACCAGCGCCATCTCCGATGCCAGATCGGCCAGCATGAACTGGATGCCCTGGAACTCCAGGATCTTGCGGCCGGACTGCTTGCGCTCGTTGATGTACGCGGTGGCATCCTCGAAGGCGCCGCGGGCGATGCCCAGCGCATGCGCCGCCACGCTGGGGCGCGACTTGTTAAGCGAGGCGAACAGGATCTTCAGGCCATCGCCTGGGTTGCCGATCAGGTTGGCACGCGGAACGCGACAGTTGTCGAAGGCCAGTGTCGCCGTGCTGGAAGCGCGCGTGCCCATCTTGTCTTCCAGCCGCACGACGGACAGGCCCGGCGTGCCCTTCTCCAGGATCAGCACCGAGATGCTTTCCTTGGCGCCTGCAATGCCTTCCCATTTGCCGAACAGCAGGTAGAGGTCGGCGACGTCACCGTTGGTGATGAAAGTCTTGCCGCCGTTGACGACGATCTCATCACCCTCCTCCCGGAACGTGGTGCGCATGCCGGTGGCGTCCGACCCGGCGCCCGGCTCGGTGATGGCGAGCGCTCCCAGGCCGCCCTCCGCGATCCGAGGCAGCAGCCGCTGCTTCTGCTCTTCGGTGCCCCAGTCGATCAGCGGCTTCATGCCGTGGTAGTTGGTGGCCCAGATGATCCCGGTGGCCGCGCAGGCCTTGCTGATCTCCCGTACGCAGGTCAGGTAGGCGGTGTACGACATCTGGGCGCCGCCATAAGCCTCGGGGATGAACATGGCGTTCAACCCCAGCTCCTTGATGGCCTTCACATGTTCCCAGGGGAATTCGGCACTGCGGTCGTAGTGCTCGGCGCGAGGGGCGATCTGGTCGCGTGCCAGGGCCCGGACGCTGTCCAGCAGCATGCCTTCCTCGTCGTTGAGGGCGACGCGGGAATCCAGTCGTTCGAGAATGTTCATGGCTTCAGTGAGCGACGGCTTGGCCGCCGTCGACGTAGATGGTTTCGCCGGTAAGGAACGATCCGGCAGGTGTAAACATCGATGCCACGAGCGCGCCGACGTCGGCAGCGGAGCCTGGCCTGCGGCCCGGAATGCGCTTGTCGAGGTATGCACGCAACGGCCCGCCTTCGGTCATCGAATCGGCGTTCAGGTCGGTAACGATGTAGCCAGGGGCGACGTCCATCACCCGGATACCCTTGCCGGCCCACTCCACCGCCAGGCAGCGCGTGATGGCGCCAACCGCGGCCTTGCTCGCGCAATACGCGAGGTTGCGCTTCACGCCCAACTTGTCGAAGAAGGAACCGATGTTGACTATCATCCCGCCGCCTGCGGCGACCAAGTGCGGGTAGGCAGCCTGGCAGGCGGTCATGACCGAGGTCGCATTGGTGTCCATCACCTGGTGCCACTGCTCCAGCGACATCTCGGCTGAAGAGGCGTCGATGTGCACGCCTGCGTTGTTCACCAACCCCTTGATGATCCAGCCTTCGTCCGCCAGCTTGCGCAGGGCCGCGGCGAACGCCACCGGGTCGGTCACGTCGGCCTTGGCAGGAATCCAATGTTCGATGACCTCGGCAGCCGCGCCGGCGCTGGCAGGCAGCGCGCCTGAGCGCGAGAGGCAGGCCACATGCCTGCCCTGCTGTGCCAGCGCCAGTGCGATGGCGGCCCCGATTCCCCGGCTGGCGCCGGTGACGACAATGCATTCACGTTCACTCATCGCGGAACTCCGGCTTGCGTTTCTCGACAAAGGCCTGCATCCCTTCCTCGGCGTCGCGGGTGCGGTACGCCAGGGTGGAGAGGTCCGCTTCGACGCGCAGCCCTTCGTGCAGCGATACGTCCATCGCACGCTGCACCGCTTCACGGGCGAACTGCAAGGCACGCAGGCCGTGGCCGGTGAACTCGCGGGCATAGGCCTTAGCAGCGGCGAGGCCGGGCGCCTGCACGATGCGATTCACCAGGCCGATGGCCAGAGCCTCTTCGGCATCAACGGTTCGGCCGGTCATCACCATTTCCAGCGCTCGGCCCTGCCCCACCAGCCGCGGCAGGCGCTGCGTTCCACCGTAGCCGGGGATCAGGCCCAACTTCACTTCGGGCAGGCCGAACTTAGCGTTGGGCAAGGCGATACGCAGGGTGCAGGCCAGTGCCAGTTCGCAACCGCCGCCGAATGCAAAGCCGTTGACCAGCGCGATCGACGGGATCGGGAGACGATCGAGCAGCGCGAACACGCCCTGGCCGAGTTCCGCGCCTTCACGCTGCGCTGCCAGCCCGCGCTGCTGCAGTTCCTTGATGTCGGCGCCAGCGCAGAACGCCTTTTCTCCTTCGCCGGTAATGATCAACGCACGCGCTCTAGAGGCCTTGAGCTGGTCGAGGTACTCCCCCATCTCTTCCAGCAACTCGAAGTTGAGCGCATTGAGGGATGTCGAACGCCGTATCGTGAGGACGGCGAACTCTTCGTCATGGCTGAGTTCGATCATGGCGCGGTGGCCGGCGCCTTGTAGCGCACGGGTTCGGGTTGCAGGCGGCCGCTCGAAACCCATTGCATCAACTCGCGCTTGAGGATCTTGCCGCTCGCGGTCAGGGGAAACTCCTGCACGACGATGAAGAACTCGGGCATGTCGAACTTGGAAAGCCCTTCGCGCGCCAAGTGCTCCAGGATCTCATCGGCTCCCGGCGGCGTGTCCTGAGCGATGACGGCCAGACACACCTTCTCGCCCAGCCGCTCGTCGGCCACGCCGAAGGCGGCGGCCTTCTTCACGCCCGGATGCCGATGGGCATATTCCTCGATGTGCGCCGGATGGATGTTGTGGCCGCCGCGGATGATCAGGTCCTTCTTGCGGCCCACGATCTCGAGATTCCCGTTCTCGTCGAAGCGACCCAGATCGCCGCTGAGAAACCAGCCGCTGCTGTTGAACGAGGATTCCGTCGCCGTCTGGTTGTTGAAGTAGCCCAGCATCAGCAGGCCACCGCGGCCGGCGATCTCGCCGACTTCGCCGGGCAGCGCCTCCATGTCCGGGTTGTCGGGTTGCCACAGCCGAACCTCGTAACCGGCGCACGACTTGCCGCACGTGCTGGTGATCACGTCCATGGGATCTGCCGGCTTCGTGTACTGGTGCGAGCCGCATTCGGTCATGCCATAGACGTTCTGGGGCTTCGCGCCAAGCGACATCAGCCGCCGCGCGGTTTCGGTGGGGATCGGCGCGCCCGCCATGTAGAAAACCTTGACCGCCCCGAGCTGCTTGGCGCCGCGCTTGCTCAGCTCATGGAGCAGGTCCATGGCGTGCGTGGGTACGCCCATGACATAGGTCGCGCCGGTTTCCTCGATCCAATCGAGCGGTGCAACGCCCGCGGACGGATCATGCATGACGAGCTCGCAGCCAGCGACCAGCACCTGTTCCAGCGCGACGGTGCCGATGTGATGGCTCATCGGACTCAAGGTCAGCAGCACGGTCTTCTCGTTCATGGACCAGTCCGCCACCATGGCGCGCCCGTTGGCCAGCAAGGTGTTGTCGCTATGCATCACGCCTTTGGGAGCGCCCGTAGTGCCGCTGGTGAAGGCGAGATACACGATCTGGTCGGGATGCGTGCTGGGCGCCAGCCCAGCCAAGCGCGGAGTCTGCGCAGGCATCGGCATTGGGTTCGACGCGGCCGGCATCTGCGCATCGGTCGCGCGCAAGGGCGGCAGCGCATAGACACGCTTCATATGCCCGAGCTCTTGCGCACGCGCGAAGATGTCGGCAGTGGCTGCGTCCGCACCCCAGCCGGGCTGCGCGAACAACGCTCGGCATTCGATGCGTGACAGCAGCGTCACGATTTCTGCCGCGGTGTAGTTCTGGTGCAGCGACGGATTGCAGACGTAGCCGTTGCGTGAGCAGGCCAGCAGGATGACAACGTTCTCCAACCGGTTCGGCAGCCAGATCGACACCCGGTCGCCACGGCGCAAGCCGGCGGCGTGGAGGTCCGCGGCCACGGCGTCCACCCAGGCAGCCAGTGCGCTCCAGGTCAAACGCCTCGTGCCGTCGCGCAGTGCGTAGGCGCTGCCGCGTTCCGTCGCATGCCGGCGGGTCAGCGAATAGAGCGTGTCGGTTTGCCAGATGCCCGAGAGATAGTTCTCGCGCGCTCGGGCCGGGTCATGCAAGGTCAACAGGTGAGACATGGTGGTCCCTTCTCATGCTGGTTCGCTCAGTGGCCGAACTTGTCGCTGTCGGGCGCGCGGCGCTCGGCGAAGGAGGCCGCCAGTTCCTCGTGCTCCTTGGTGTCGAGATAGCCGCGCAGCAGCAGATCGTGGGCCATGCGCGACAGCCCCGACACGCCACCGTGGCGAGCGTTGAACGATGCCTTGATGGACGCCAGCGCGAAGGCGCCTCGGTCCGCGATCTCCAGGGCGATCTTGCGGGTGAAGTCCTGCAGTTCGGCGTCGGGCACCACGTGGTTCACCAAGCCCCAGTCGAGCGCCTCGCGCGCGCTGAGCTTGGGATTGCGGTACCACATCTCCTTGGCGCGCTTCTTCCCAATCAGGTCTTCGAGATACCAGGTGCCGTAGCCGCCGTCGAAGCTGCCCATCATCGGCCCGACCTGGCGGAACACGGCGCTTTCCTTTGCGATCGTCATGTCGCAGACCACGTGCAACACGTTGCCGCCGCCCACTGCGAAGCCGTTGACCGAGGCGATCACCGGCTTCTGCAGCTTGTCGATGGCCTCGTACATCTCCAGCGTGGGCAGCACGCCGGCGTACATCAGCGTGTCCTCCATGCCTTCCTTGCGGCCGCCGATGCAGAAGAACTTGTCGCCGGCGCCGGTGATGACAGTCACGCGGGTCCGGGTCTCGCGCCTGATCTCGTTGATGCAGTCACGAATCTCGTGGCACATCTTCGGCGTGAACATGTTGCCGTCGTGCGGCCGGTTGAGCGTGATCGTGCCGACGGGGCCGTCTTCGGCGTAGGTGATTTCTTCGAACTGCATGGTGTGGTCCTCTCAGATGATCTGTTGGGTGCGGAGTTGGTCGATGTGGGCGGCATCGCAATCGAGCCACGTGCCAAGGATCTGCTCGGTGTGCGACCCCAGCTTGGGGGGCGGAGCGCCCGTGCCTTCCGTGAGGCCGTCGAAGCGGATACCCAGGCCCACCTGGGGGATGTCGCCGTCATGGCCCTGGGTGCGATAGATGAAGCCGGACTCGTGAAGCGCCGGGTCCCGCGCCACTTCGTCCACCTGCTGGATCGGCCCGGCCGGCACGCGGGCCCGGCCCAGCAGTCCCAGCCAGTGCGCGCGCGGCTTGGTGCGCAGCAGCTCGCCGATCATCTTCACGATGTCGTCGCGCTTCGCACGGCGCTCGGCGTTGCTGGCAAACGCGGGATCGGCGGCGACTTCAGGCTGGCCCACGGCCTCCCAGAAGCGCTTCCATATCGCGTCGTTGCCCAGCCCCAGCGTCATCGGACTGTCGGCGGTCTCGAAGACCTGGTAGATCGCAATGACGCTGTCGCGCCCGCCTGCGCGGCGCGCCAGTTCGCCGGAGCCCAAATACGGCATCAGCTTGGGTGCCATAAAGCGCGACATGCTCTCAACCATGGAGATGTCGATGTCGCAGCCCTTGCCCTCGCGCTCGCGTCGCAGCAGCGCGGCCAGCACTGCCATTGCCGCGTCGCTGCCAGCCAGCAGGTCGGCCGCGGGCGTGCCCACCTTCTGCGGGCCGTTCTCGGGCTCGCCGGTCAGGTCCATCACGCTGGAATAGCCCTCGGCGATCAGGTCGTAGCACGGCAGATCGGCACGGCTGCCCTGCAGGCCGAAGCCGCTGATGGACGCGTGGACGAGGCGCGGGTTCAGTGGCCGCAGCGACATGGCGTCCAGGCCCAGCTTGCGCTGCGCGCGCGCCACCAGGTTCAGCAGGATGACGTCGCATTGCGCCACCAGCTTCCTCAGGATGTCCTGGCCTTGCGGCGCAGCGATATCGAGCGTGAGGCTCTGCTTGCCACGGTTGACGCTCATGAACCAGAGCGACTCGCCATGCAGGAAGGGTGGGCCCCATGCGCGCGCGTCGTCGCCGGTCTTGGGCTTTTCAACCTTCACGACGGTGGCACCCATGTCGGCCAGCAGCTGGCCAGCATAGGGGCCCGCGACCGAGGTGGTGAGGTCGAGCACCTTCACGCCTGCGAGCAGGTCGAGCGCGGGGGCAGACCGCGGCGGAAGGCCATTCAGTGGAAGTTGGGTTGCGGGCGTGGACATTGCATTGCTTTGTGCAAGCGGTGTGCCACATCGCCCGTCCCCCGGGAAACCGCAAAAACAAAGGGCTCCAGCGTCCTTCGCCACGGCGCTGACCCATTTCCAACTGGCTTGGTGTCTTTACCGACGACAGGCCCGTATTCAACAGAAGTATCATGCCCGCAATGGAGACACAAGACACAAGCGGGGAAACCGCGTCCCTGAATGACCTGCGCGGCGTTCTTGTACTCGGACCCGACGGAAAACAGCTGGCAGCCAACGGCATCGCGCTGCAGCCGGAACTGGCGCGCAGCATCGAGACCGCATGGCAGGACGCGCGCCGCCGCCAGCGCCGTCTGTTCACCATCGATGGACCCGATAACCAGCCGATCGTCGTGGTCGTGCTTCCATCTCCTGACGCAACCGTGCTCGTCGCCATGGAGCGCGACAGTCGCGACGCCTTGTTTGAATTCGTCGGCGCGGTCGACTTCGCCGGCGACATCCTCGCCCACTTCCTGACCAATCCCTTCGAAGCGCTATCGGTGGTCGACCGCGACGCGATCGTGCGCTACATGAGCCCCGTCCACGAGCGCTTCTTCGGCCTGCGGCCCGGCGGTGGCGTGGGTCGCCACACAACAGAAGTCATCGAGAACTCGCGGCTGCATGAGGTGGTCAAGAGCGGCAAGGCGGAGATCGGCCTGCTGCATGAGATGCGTGGCATCACGCGCGTCGTCTCGCGCAACCCAATCCGCAACAGTCGCGGCGAGCTGGTCGGCGCCATCGGGCAGATCATGTTCAAAGGCCCGGAGCAATTGCAGACGTTATCCAACGAGGTCTCCAAGCTCAAATCCGAGGTGGCCTACTACCGGCGCGAGCTTGACGACCTGCGCAACCGCAGTTACGGCCTGGACCAGATGGTCGGCGAGAGCCTGGCGATGCAGCGGCTCAAGCAACAGATCGTGAAGGTGGCACCGCTGGATGTCCCCGTGCTTCTCACCGGCGAAAGCGGTACCGGCAAGGAGCTGGCGGCCCATGCCATCCACAAGCTGAGTCCGCGGCGCGACGACACGATGGTGATGGTCAATGCAGCCGCCCTGCCCGCCACGTTGGTGGAAAGCGAGCTCTTCGGCTACGAGGCCGGCTCCTTCACCGGCGCCGAGCGCAAGGGGCGCAAGGGCAAGATCGAGCAGGCCGACCGCGGCAGCCTGTTCTTCGACGAGGTTGGCGACATGCCGGCTGAGGTGCAGGTGAAGCTGCTGCGCGTATTGCAGGACGGCACCTTCCAGCGGGTGGGCGGAAACGAGCTGCGCCGGTCCAACTTTCGCTTGATCAGTGCCAGCAACCGCAACTTCGAAGCCATGATCGCCGAGGGCAGCTTCCGCCTGGACCTTTTCTACCGCATCGGCGGCGTCGCGATCCGCCTGCCAGCGCTGCGCGAGCGCTTGGAAGACATTCCGCTGCTCGTCGATCTGGCGCTGAAGCAGTTCGCTGAGCGCCATGGGCAGCGCGCGAAGAAGCTCTCAGCGGACGCGATCTCCTTCCTGCAGGGCCAGCGCTGGCCCGGCAACGTGCGCCAGCTAATACACACGGTGGAGCGCGCGGCGATCTTCAGCGATTCGGACGTGATCGAGCCGAGCGACTTCGGCACCATCGACCTGGAGCCGGGCGAAGCGCTGCCTACGCCCCTCGCCGGACCCACCGACAGCGCACCCGTCGCCGTCGGGGCCGGGCCGCAAGAGCACACGCGCGTTAGCAGCGCGGTCGAGCAAGTCGAGGAGCAGATGATCCGCCAAGCGATGGCGAAGTTCAACGGCAACAAGAAGAGGGTCGCCGTCGAGCTGGGAATCTCTCGCTCTTATCTGTACAAGCGGCTCGCGCAGATGGGCTTCGGCGCCGAATCCGAGGCCTGATCGTTACCGCGCCAGCGAAGCGGGGGTCGCTTCCCCGAGCGCCGGCGCCGTGCTGTGGACGTTGTGCCGCAGCGCCGGCGCGATCGGCAGCGGCAATGATGGAATTTGCCGCCCGTCGCCGCTCGTGATGCGCGCCTGGAACAGCCCGCGCTCGCGAAAATGCGGCGTTTCGACCGCCTCCTGCAGCGACTTCACCACCGACACGCAGGCATCGACACCAGCGAAGCGCTGCAGCCATTCGTCCGCGGTGCGGCTGACGATGATGCCGGCAACAGTCTCGCGTATGCCCTTGGGATCTGCCCCGTCGTCCAGCAGATGCGGCGCTTCCAGCACGCGCAGGAAGTTTTCCCAGAACTTCTGCTCCAGCGGCGCAGCCGCAAGGTAACGGCCATCCCGCGTGCGGTAGACCTGGTAGCGCGGCGTGCCGCCCGTGACGAGGTCGCCGCCCGGCGTGGGCCATTCGCCCGCAGCGAAGCCGTTGCCCAGACCCCAGTACACCAGCGGGAACAGGTTGTCCGCCATTGCGACATCGATGAAACAGCCGAGCCCTGTGGCATCGCGTGCGCGCAGGGCGAGCAGAATGTTCATGATGGCTGGATAGGCCCCGCCCACCAGATCGGCCGCGAGCACATTGGGCAGCCCAGGTGAGCCATCGGCGCCGGCGGTGAGGGCCATCAGGCCGGTTTCCGCCTGGTAATTGAGGTCGTGGGCGGCCATATCGGCCAGCGGCCCATGCTGCCCCCAACCGGTGATGGCGCAATAGACCAGTCCGGGATTGATCGCGCGCATGGCTTCGTAGCCTAGCCCGAGACGTTCCATCACGCCGGGACGGAACTGTTCGACCAGCACGTCGGCCCGCCGTACCAGTTCGATTGCTTGCTGCACTGCGGCCGGCTCCTTCAAGTCCAGCGCCACCGAGCGCTTGCCCTGATTCAGAAGCGCGAAGTTCACGCTGTCGTCGCCGAACTTCGGCTGGTAGGAACGCATTTCGTCGCCACGACCAGGCCGCTCGACCTTGATGACTTCTGCACCCGCTTGTGCCAGCAACAGACTGCACATGGGACCCGGCAGGAGGGTGCTGAAGTCGATCACCGTAACGCCGGCCAGAGGCGCACGCTGCGCCGAAGAGTTTTGCGAGTTCATGCCCCGGTGTTGCAAGCCATGTGCCATCGCGCTCCTCATGTTCTCACGGCGCGGGCACGCCGGTGTGTGTGTGACGAGTACAGGAAGTGTCATGCGTACACACAAGCAAGCAGAGACGCCTCGACGGACCGGACGCGCGGACGACGGCACAGGCCTTGCACCTGTAAGCGCATCCACCCACTCGCAGGAGCCCGCATCATGCTTGCCGTCCAGGTTCGACAACCAGGCCCAGTTGAAACACATGCGGTCGAGGAAGTGCCCGACCTCGCGGCCGCTCCCGGCCAGGTCCTTGTCGACGTCAAGGCTGCCGCGGTCAACTACCCCGACCTGCTCGTGATGACCGGCCGCTACCAGACGATCCCGCCGCTGCCTTTCACGCCGGGCAAGGACGCCGCCGGCATCGTGCGCGCGGTCGGTTTGGACGTGAAACGGGTGAAGCCCGGCGATCGCGTGCTGCTCCACGTCGAGTACGGGACCTTCGCGACCCAGGCCCTGGCTCGCGAGGACCAGTGCCTGCCGCTGCCAACGGACATGGGGTTCGTCGATGCCGTCGCGCTCGGTCTCGCCGCGCAGACCGCGTGGTTCGCGCTGCTCGAGCGCGGCGCCTTCGAGCCCGGCGACAGGGTGCTGGTGACCGGCGCCAGCGGCGCGGTGGGCCAGGCTGCGGTGCAGATCGCCAGCGCGCTCGGCGGCACCGTGCTCGCCGCCGCCAGCAACCTGGAGCGGGCGCGTGCTGTCCTGGGCGAAACACTGTGCAGTCTGGTCGACCTCTCCGCGCCCGACCTGCGCAACAGCCTGCGCGAGCAGGTGCATGCCGCTACCGGCGGCCATGGTGTGGATGTGGTGATCGAGACATTGGGCGGCGAGGCCTTCGACGCCGCGCTGCGGGCCGTGGCTTGGTGCGGTCGCATCGTGACAGTGGGCTTCGCCTCCGGGCGCATTCCGGAGATCAAGGCGGGCCACCTCCTGGTGAAGAACATCTCCGCACTGGGACTGCAATGGACCGACTACCGCGACCGCCAGCCGCAACGCGTCGAGCGCGCCCATGCGGCGCTCGCGGCGCTGTGGCAGCGTGGCGCACTGCGGCCGCGCCTGATCACGACACTGCCGCTGCGGGAATTCGCAGAGGCATTCCGCCGCATCGACGCACGCCAGTCAAGAGGTCGGCTGGTTCTCACGATGGACTGAAGCGCGGGGAGCGGTGCTTCGGTCACCGTCTCTCACTCAGTGCTCCGCGGCATCCTCCCCGAGCTCGCGTAGCCCCGTGCCCAGGTGGCTGCCGACGCCGACGATCGTCCCCATGGCCCAGAACACGCCGCTGGCGCCCAGCACGCCGCCCACCGCGCCGAATAGCATGGGCATGCCGACGCTCGACAGGTTGATCAGGATCAATCGCACGGCGAGCGCCTCGCCATGACGGTGCTTCGGCGTGATCTGGTGCAGCATGCTCATGACCATCGGCTGCACGAGACCGAGGGCCATGCCGATCACGATGGAGCACAGGCCCATGGTTGCCGCCGATCGCGTGAAGGGGTAGAGCAGGAACATGAGCCCCGCCACGGCGGTGGCGCCAGTGATCAACGCCCATTCGCGCAGCTGGCGGGCGAAGACTGGAATCATCAGGCGCACGATGGCCGCGGCGATGGCGAATGCGCCGAGGATGCTGCCGATCACCGAGGCCGACAGGCCTCGCTCGTGGCCCAGCAACGGCACCATGAAGCCATGCAGGTCCCAGGATGAGTTCATGAACCAGTTCATGAGCATCAGGCGCCGCAGGCCCCGATCGCGCAGCAGGTCCCAGGCGGGCGACTTCTGCGCGCCGGGCGTGGCTTCGATGGGCGCTTCATGGACGCAGTGCAGCAGCGCCCAAGCCAGCAGGGGCATGGCAGCCAGCATCGCAAACGCCGCGCGGTAGCCGCCATGGTCGATCATCAGGCCGGCCGCGAATGGCCCCAGGAAGTTCGAGGCGGCCGGCGCAATGGCCACCCAGGAGAAGACTTCACGCAGTTCGCTGGCGCCTGCCGCCATGCGGCCCACGTGCCGCTGCAGTGCGATGGTCGCCGCGCCGGCGGCGCCGCCGCACAGCAGCGCAGTCAGGCACAGGACGGGATACACAGGCCAGGTCGCGGCGAGGCTCACACCCACCACGGTGGCGATCACGGCCAGTCCCATCGGCTTCTTGAAGCCGCGACGGTCGGCGAACCGCCCCGCCGGCAGCGAGAGAAAGATCTGGGTGACCGCGAACAGGGCGACGAGCACGCCCGCCGCGGCCTCGCCGAAGCCGTGGCCCAACGCGAACAGCGGCGCGGCCATGCGCATGCCCGTCATCGCGGCATGCAGGCAGATGTGCGAGGCGATGACCGGCGCGAGCGCCGCGCGCAGGTGCCGGGCGCTGCGGGTGGAGGACACCTTGGCCGCTTACTGCTTCTGGATGCCCAGTTCGTTGATCACCTTTTGCATCTGCACGGCGTCACGCTTGAGGAACTCGTTGTATTCGTCGGGCGACATGATCATCGGCTCCGAGCCGTCATCCCGCATACGATGCCTCAACTCCTTGCTGTTCAGCGCGAAGTGCAACGCGTCCGACAGCTTGGCCAGCACATCCTTTGGCGTGCTCGCGGGGGCCATCAGGCCGAGCCACAGGTAATAGCTGTAGCCGGGCACGCCCTGCTCCGCGATGGTCGGGACGTCCGGCAGCCCAGGCAAGCGCTTGGTCGAGCTCACCGCCAGGGCCTTGAGTTGGCCCGCCTTCACCTTGCCCGCGCCACTCCCATAGGCCTCGAAGATCATGGTCACGCGGCCGGCGATCACGTCTGCCATGGCGGCGCCGTTGCCCTTGTACGGCACATGCATCACCTTGAGGCCGGCCTGCTGCAGGAACAGCGCGGCGCCCAGATGCGTCGTCGTCCCTACCCCGGCGGACGCGTAGGTCAACTGGTCTGGCGTCGCTTTGGCGCGCGCCATGAAATCCGCAAGCGTCTTGTCCGGCTGACTCGTGCCCTCGACCACCAGCACGGGCGAGCGAACCATCGGTCCGACACCCGTGAAATCCTTGACCAGGTCGTAGCCAGGATCCAGCTTCACGGCTGGCTGAATAGCCACGGTGCCTGCCGTGCCGAGCAACGTGTAGCCGTCGGCTGGCTGGGTCTTCACGTAGCGGATGCCCAGCAGGCCATCGGCGCCGGCCTTGTTGTCGATGACCACCGACTGGCCCAGCTTCTCGCCCATCTTCTGGGCCACCAGGCGGGTCGTGATGTCGGTCAGGCCGCCCGGCGCCGTGTTCACGACGATGCGGATGGGACGCGACGGAAAGGCATCAGCCGCCGCGGCGGCCGTTGCGGCGAACGCCATGCTCAACGCGAGCAGCGTATGTGTGATTCGGGGCTTCACTTTGGCGGTCTCCGGTGGAACGATGGCGATCACAGGCGTATGAGGGCGGACTCGATGTAGTCGCATATCTCCGCCGATGAAATCATCGAAGCATGGACAGCAAGTCGAATGCCATGCCCGCATCGCCCGAATCCCGTGCCATGCGCCCTGTCACATGCGTCCGATGAGGCCAGCAAGCGTCCCTGCTGCACACACCTGTCGTCAGCGAGGACACATGGAGCACCGACGGCTCTCCCCGCCATGTCTGCAGCAGACCCTCCTGCCGTGGCATGCCTGTTGCTGCCCGTCATTGAACACGAACTTCGAGACAGCCCATGAGCACATTCGACAGCCGTACCTTCATCGTCACAGGCGGCGCCAACAGCAAGGAGCTGCCGTGAATACGACCGATGTCAAGCCTTCTACTGTCCGGCTGGCAGAAGTGAATCCGCAGGCCATCGCACGCTACAAGAAGATGCGCGCGCTGGTGATGCCCGCGCCGGGCGTCGATGCGGCCACCTGTGAAACCGTGCTCGCGATGCAGCTTGCGCTGCGCGGCCACGAGCTGCCCTTCAAGGTCCATGCGATGCGGGCGATGGCCCGGTCGATCTCCCTCGCGCAGCTGGAAGGCCTCCTGCTGGCAGGAGTGGGGGTATCGCTGCTCGCCTGCGAAGCCGCGCGCGCCCTGGACTGGCTGCGTGAAGCACACGAGGAGTTCACGCGTTCGGCGCCCGCAGGCTGAGGATTTCCCCGAAGCGCCCCGGCCGCTACCAGGCCGCGTCGAGGATGGCGCGCACGTCAGCTGCGCCCTGCACGCTCCGCGGACTGCGGCTGATGAAGAAGTCCGACATCGCCGCACTCGCGATGGCATCTAGATCTTCCTGGGCCAATCCGATGTCGCGCAGGCGATGCGGTATCGGCAGCGGCGCGAGAAGAGACGCCAGCACGTCGGCGGCAGCAGCTGCGGGCGGTTGGCCGAAACTCTCGGCAATGCGCGCGCTGGTCGCCTGCGTCGCTGGCTCATTGAAGCGCATGGTGTGCGGCAGTACGATGGCATTCACGATGCCATTGGACACGTGGGCGCGGTGCCCGATGGCATGCGCGAGCACCGAGGCAAGCCCACCGCCGGCCTGCTCGGTGCCGCGGCCGCATAGAAGCGCGGCGATGACGAGGTATTCGCGCGCGCCGATGTCCTCGGGCGCCATGCGATCCAGGTGGCGTGCCACGAGCCGTAGCGCATGCGTCAGCATCGCCTCCGAGACCGGGTCGCACTTCGGCGACTCCAATGCCTCCACTGCCGTGGAAAGCGTGTTGAGCGCCGCGCTCATCACCAGGTCCGCCGGCGCGGTGCGCAGGAACTCCGGATGCAGGAACAGCGCCTTTGCGCGCGTCTTGGGATCGAACAGCGCCAGCCGCTGGCCGGTATCGGCATCGTGAACCGCGCTGCCCACCTTCACGAAGGCCGTGCTCGGCGTGGTGGGGATGACGAACTGCGGCAGCTTGGGCGCGTCCAGTCGAGGACTGTCGAACTGGCCACTGGGCAGGCGCCTGGTGCAGAGTTCCTGCGGCGGGCGTTGCTCGGCCAGCAGGATGGCGGCGGCGCGCGCCGTGACGGCAGCCGAGCCGCCGCCAATGGCAATGATCGCATCGGCCTCCTGTTCACGCAGCTCGCGGACAGCTTCCTCCACCGCCTGCACGGGGCTGTTCGGTCGCACGGACTGGCTTTCGCCGACGAGCACCGGGCCCAGCGCTGATCGCAACAAATCCATCGCGGGCGAGGCGCTGACAGAACGGCCACTCACCACCACGGCGCGCTTGCTGCCGCTGCGCTTGAGTTCCTTGGCCAAGGCTGCGAGGCTGTCCTCGCCGCAATACAGCCGTAGTTCAGCTGCGAGGTGCTGAAAACCGAGGGCAGGACTGGTCATGGCCTCACTTGCGTCCTTCGACGGGCACACCCGTCCATTGCTCGTACATCTGAACCACGGCGACCCCGTCCTTGTCGCCCAAGCCCTGCGCCCGGGCCATCTGATAGACCTGGAGTGCCGTGTTGGCCATGAACATGGGCATGCCCAGCGACTTGGCGAGCTGGGTCTGAAGCTCGACATCCTTGAAGGTGATGTCCATGCGAATGCCGTCGAATTCGCGGTTCAGGATGCGCGGTGCCGAGTACTGGAATGCCACGCTGTTTCCGGTGGTGCCGCTGATGGTTTCGAACATCTGCTGGGGGTCCAGGCCTGCCTTGGCACCCAGCGCCAGGCCCTCGATGATCAACACGCGGTTCACCTGGAACAGCATGTTGTTGATCAGCTTCATCGCCAGGCCCTGGCCTATGGCGCCGAAATGAGTGATCTTGGTGGCCATGGATTGCAGCACTGGGCGCACTCTCTCAAGCGCCGCGGCGTCGCCGCCGACGTACGCGTTCAGCGTCCCTTCCTTCGCGCCCTTCTCCATACCGGTGACCGGCGAATCGAGCAGTTCCACGCCCTTGGCCGCGAGCTTCGGATGAAGACGCCGAAGCGCCATCAGGTCGATCGTACCCATGCTGATGACCACGTCGCCGGACTGGGCCGTCTGGATGAAACCGTCCGGACCGGCAATCACTTCCTCCGCCTGCGCGGTCGTGTCCACCATGGAGATGACGATACCCGCCTGGCGCGCAGCATCGGCCGGGCCCCTGGCGGCCAGTGCCCCGAGCTCCACGAAACGCCGTACCTTGGCCTTGTCGATGTCGTAGACCACCAGCGGGTGGCCCTTCTTCAACAGGTTCTCGGCCATCGGCCCGCCCATCATCCCGAGGCCTACGAAGGCGACGGTCTGCTCTCTCGCTTGCTTGCTCATTGCATCTCCTGATGTCTGGGGTTACCCGTGTGTCTCACGTCAGGAACAACAGTGCAAGCCCGATGCCAACACGCTTTGACTAGATTGACCGCCCAACTTCCGCGCGGGTGCCTCCGACCGCGCCATCTACGTCCGCCGTACAAGCACGTGTCCTTGGGCCGGACACGCAAAGAGCCTGCACGCCCGCGGCAGAAGGCTCCCGGCCCGGGGGCACGGCTCTTGCACTTGTGCGGCCATGAACGCTCCAGCAACACCCTCCTCCCCCGGTTCCATCTTCAGCGAAACGCAACGGCCAAACGAAGAGTGGCTGGCGCGCGCGAAGCCCGAGCCGACGCTCGAACCGGACCTGCCGATCATCGACCCGCACCTGCACTTCTGGCATCACAAGAGCGGCTACCGCTACTTCGTCGAAGAGTTCGCGCGCGACGCCGAGGAATCCGGCCACAACATCGAGGCCACGGTCTTCGTCGAGTGCAACGCGATGTACCGCGCCGGCGGGCCGGAGCACCTGAAGGCCGTCGGCGAAACGGAATTCGCAGTGGGCATGGCCGCGATGGCCGCCAGCGGAAAGTACACCGCAGCGCGCGGTGCGGCCGGCATCGTCGCCTATGCGGACCTGACGCTGGACGAAGGGCTGCTGCGCGAAACGCTCGAGGCCCATCGCGAGGCCGCCAACGGCCGCCTGCGCGGCATCCGCCAGCGCGCCAAGTGGGATGCAGACCCCATCGTTGCCGGCCCGGTCCGCGCGGGAAAGCGCGGCCTGTTCCTGGAAACGGAGTTCCGACGCGGCATCGCGCTGATGACAAAGATGGGGCTTTCCTTCGACGCCAGCATCTTTCATCCGCAGCTGCCGGAGGTCATCTCGCTCGCGCAAGCGAATCCGGATGCCAGCATCGTGGTGATCCATACCGCCAGCCCGCTGGGCTTCGGCTCGTATGCGGGTCAGGAGAAGCAGGTGCACGCCGACTGGCTGGCCGGCATGAAGGAGCTGGCGCGCTGCCCCAACGTCACCGTCAAGATGGGCGGGCTGCTGATGTGCCTGGGCAACTTCGACTTCAGCCAAGCGGAGGCGCCGCCCACGTCCGAGCAGCTCGCGATGCTCTGGCGGCCGTACATCGAGGACTGCATCGAGCTCTTCGGCGCCGACCGCTGCATGGTCTCGTCCAACTTCCCCGTCGAGAAAGCCGGCGTGACCTATGGCGCGACCTGGAACATGTTCAAGCGGGTCACCGCCAAGTACTCGCCCGACGAGAAGCGAAAGCTCTTTGCCGACACCGCCAGGCGCGTCTATCGCCTGGACTGAAGAACCATCACCAACTCAAGAGACAAACCATGACCCTTCCCCGACCGACCCGCCGGCTCGCACTCCTCGGCGTTGCCGCCCTGCTGGCCCTGCCCGCCTGGGCACAGCAGCCGTATCCCTCGCGTCCCATCAAGATCATCGTCGCCTTCGGCGCCGGCGGCAGCGCCGATTCGATCGCACGGCTCTATGGTCAGAAGATGTCCGAGCTGCTGAACACGCCGGTGATCATCGAAAACAAGCCCGGAGCCAACCAGATGACGGCGATCCGCGCGTTGATGGCATCCCCGCCGGACGGCTACACCCTGTACGCAGCCACCGGCAGCTCGCTGGTGCAGAACCCTGCGCTGCGTCCTGGGCTGCCCTACGACCCGCTGAAAGACTTCACGCTTATCGGCATGACCGTTACCAACCCGGGCGTGATCTTCGTGAGCCCGGCCCTGCCGGTCCACAACATCAAGGAGCTGGTGGCATATGACGCCGCGAACCCCGGCAAGCTCAACTATGGATCAGCTGGCCTCGGCACGGCAGGCCACCTGGCCGCCGAGGCACTCATCAGCGCCACCGGCCTGAAGATGACGCATGTGCCCTACAAGGCCGACGCCGACGTGATTCGGGAGGTGGTCGGCGGCAACGTGCACCTGGGCATCATGACCACGCTCAACACGGTGCAGGCCGTCAAGGCCGGCCAGATCCGGGCGATCGCCGTGACGACCGAAAAGCGCCTGCCCTACCTGCCCGACGTCCAGGCCCTGTCCGAAGCGGGGATGAAAAACCTCACCGCCCTCGATCCGCACACCTTCGCCAGCCTGGTAGGCCCGGCGGGCATGCCGCCAGCCGTGGTGACGAAACTGAACGAGGCGATCAACAAGACGTCCGCATCTCCGGACGTCGCGAATCGCGTGCGCAATACGCTCAACGCCGAACCCGTGACCGGCACACCCGCGAGCTTCCGCCAGTTCGTCGACGCCCAGCTGGCTATCTGGCGCGAGATCGGCAAGACGGTGAAGCTGCCGGAGTAGGCTAGCGGCCGAAAACGGCACGCAGGTTGTTGTGGAAGCCCTCGTACGACAGCACCACCGTGCCGGGCTTCTCCTTCGGCGTTTCTTCAATGTTCAAGGTGATGCCCATGGGCACCGCCCTGCGCGCAGTCTCCAGACGGTCCTTGAGCACGGCCATCAGCTTGTCGCCGGTGTCCTTCACCACCGCTGCGCCCCGCCCTTCGAAGATGCGCAGGTTCAGGTACATGAAGCCGTAGTTTCCCTTGCCGTCGCCGACCGCATAGTGGGTGGCGGGATAGGTCATCACGCGGGTGCCGCCTTCGGGGAACACTTGCTGGCCCTGCGCATCGCGGATGGAAAGCAGGGTCTCGAGCAGGGCGAGGCATAGCGCCTGGAAATCGGCCTCGATGTTGGGTGTGTGCTGGATGACGAGATGAGGCATGAGGGTTTCCTTGTGTTGTCTTGGTTCACGAAATCTCCGGCGAGGCCAGCATGGTGTCGGCAATCTTTTCCGCGGCCATCAGCGTGGGAAAGTTGGTGTTGGCGCAGGGCACCACGGGGAAGATGGATGCATCGACCACGCGCAGCGCCTGCACACCCTTGACCCGGCCCTGCGAGTCCACCACGGCCAGCGGGTCGTCCTCGCCGCCCATGCGGCATGAGCAGGAGGCGTGCCACACGCCGATGGCTTCCTTGCGGACAAAGGCCTCCAGTGCATCGTCGTCGCGCATGAGTTGCTCGAAGGTGAAGCCGTCGACCACGTGGTGGTCGATCATGTAGTGGCGCAACGGCGCGGGACCGTCCATCAGCGCGGCGCCGATGCTGGTGAGGATGCGGTTCTTCACCGTGATCTGGCTGATGTTGCGCACCCGCTCGGAGAAGGCGCTCGGAAATGGCTTGTCGGTCACCGCGCGCAGCGGACCGCTCGCCTGCAGCGCGGCCGCCTTGCGGAAGCCATCCATCAGTCGTCGGAGGTCGCGCGGGTCCGACAGCAGGTTGAAGGCGACCTCGGGCTCGGCCATCGGATCGCGAGAGGCGAGCCGCACCTGTCCCGTCTCGGAGTAGGTCTTGTTGACGAACAGGAGCATCGAGGCGATGCGCTGGCCCACCGCATGCCAGGCCGACTTGCTCAGCGCGGCGCAGAACATGTCGCCGGCCGGGACGCCGGGTAGCCCTGAGGAATAGCGCAGCGCGACCTGGAAGTGGCGTCGGGTCAGGCCGTTCATTCGCGCGCCGGGCCGGCAGAAGGACGACAGTCCGATGGACGGGTGATCCATCAGGCCGCGGCCGACGCCTTCGCTGGCGGCCAGCACGGGAATCCCCATCTGCCGCAGGTGTTCCACCGGGCCGATGCCTGCGCGCAGCAGGTGCGCGGGCGTATGGATGGCGCCGCAGGACAGGATGACCTCCCGCCCGCGGAACTCCAGCTCCTGCCCATTCACCAGCGCCTTCACGCCAACGCAGCGCATGCCCTCGAAGAGCAGCCGCGTCACGTGCGTACCGGTCATGATCTTCAGATTGGGGCGACGGCGCACATCGGCGTCCAGATAGCCCATTGCCGCCGAGACGCGGCGTTCGGCCTGGTTGTTGAAGGCCACGGGAAAGTAGCCTTCGACGAACTCGCCGTTCTGGTCGGGCAGATACGGATAGCCGGCTTCCTTGCATGCCTCTGCGAACGCGCTCGACAGGCCCGTCCAGTGCTCGCGCGGGATGCGGCTGACCGGAATGCGCCCGTGCTTGCCGTGCAGGGGGCCGTCGCAATCCAGGTCGCGCTCCACCTTGCGGAAGTACGGCAGCACGTCGTCCCAGCTCCAACCGGCCGCGCCGCGTGCCTCCCACTCGCGGTAGTCGGTGGGGGCGCCGCGGTTGAAAAGCTGGCCGTTGATGGCGGAGCCGCCGCCGAGCACGCGCGCCTGCGTGTACTTGCGCAGGGGCGGCCGGCTTGCCGCCTCTTCGCCGGGCCGGGGCGCCTGCGTCGTCACGCGCAGATCGGGCCAGTCGAAATGCGGGTTGAAGAACAGCCGGCCCGCGTAGCTGTCCAGCAGCTCGGGCGGTTCGTGGCCCGGCGGGGTGTCGATGCCCGCTTCCAGCAGCAGGACCTCGTGCGTCCCACGGGCCGAAAGCCGGTTGGCCAGGACCGAGCCCGCCGAGCCGCCGCCGACGATGACGGTGCCGTACACCTGCGTCATTCCAGTTTGATGTTCGCCGCCCGTACTACCTCGCCCCATTTGCGGTATTCGTCCATGTAGAGCTTGCCGAACTCGGCGGAGGTACCGGTGAGAGTGGTCATGCCGAGTTCCGCCACCTTGGCCTTGTATTCGGGCGTGGACGTCGCCTGGTTGATCGCCTCGGCGAGGGTCGTGGTGGCGGCCACCGGCGTGCCGGGTGGCGCCAGCACGCCCATCCACGCCTCGCCCACAACGTTCAGCCCCTGCTCCTTCAGTGTGGGCACGTCCGGAATGGCGGCCACGCGCTGCGCGGAACTCACGCCGTAGAACTTCAGCCTGGAGCGGTACTGCGTAGCGCCGCCCACGGCCACGAGCATGATGTCCACTTGGCTGCCCATGAGCGCCTGCAGCGCAGGCGCCATGCCGGTGTACGGCACGTGCAGCAGGTTGTCGGCCTTTGCCGCCTGCGCGAAGGCCACCGCCATCATCTGCGGGCCGGAGCCGGTGCCAGCGCTCGCATAGCTGAGGTTTTGCTTCTTCATCAGGGCCAGCAGTTCCTGCAGGTTGGCAGCCGGCAGGTCGGGGCGGCCCAGGAGCACGTAGCCGGTTGAAGCGAGCGGCGAGACGGGCACGAACTTCGTCGCATCCACCTTGCCCTTCGCCAAGTGCGGATAGATCGAGTTCACGTCGGTGATGCCCAGCAGCAGCGTGGTTCCATCCGCCGGCGCGCCATAGACGTAGCCGGCGCCGATGGAGCCCGTCGCGCCCGGCTTGTTCTCCACAATCACCGGCTGGCCCAGGCGATCGCCGACGCCCGCGCTGATGAAGCGCGCCAAGATGTCAGAGGAACCACCCGGCGGGAAGGGAACGATGATCTTGACCGGGCCGGAAGGCTTCCAGGCGGCCTGCGCCCGCGCCATGCCCGTTGCCAGCACGCCGGCTCCGGCGAGCGCGGCGAGCAGCTGCCGGCGCTGCAGGCCGGCTTCGAAGCTGTGAGTCATGTCTTTGTCTCCTGATGTTGGTATCGGTGGCGCAGCGCTCAGCCCGTGACGCGACCCGCCGTCCGGGGCATTCCGTCGAGGACCACGACCTTGGTTTCAAGGTAGGACCGCAGCCCTTCCGCACCGCCTTCACGCCCGATGCCCGATTGCTTGAAGCCGCCGAACGCGATGCTGCCCTCGTTGCGCATGCCGTTCTGGCCAACGGTGCCGGAGCGGATGCGGCGCGCCACGGCATAGGCGCGCTCCAGGTCGTTGGTGAAGATCGAGGCATTAAGGCCGTAGATGGTGTCGTTGGCGATGTCCACCGCCTGCTCGTCGTTATCTGCGGGGATCACGGCCAGCACGGGCCCGAAGATCTCCTCGCGCGCAATGGTGTGGTTGTTGTCGACGTGGCCGAACACCGTCGGCTCGATGTAGAAGCCGCGATCCAGATGCGCGGGGCGGCCGCCGCCGGTTGCCAGCGTTGCGCCCTCTGCCTTGCCTTTCTGAATGTAGCCCTCCACACGCTCGCGGTGGCGACGCATGGCCAGCGGACCCATCTGGGTGGCGGGGTCGAACGGATCCCCCACCTTCACCTTGCGGAAGTTCTCGCTCAAGGCCTCGACCAGCGCGTCGTGGCGCTTGCGGCTGACGATGATGCGCGTCAGCGAGGCGCACACCTGTCCGGTGAGGAAGATCGCCCGCGAGGCGATGTTCTGCGCCGCGGCAGCGACGTCGTAGTCGTCCAGCACGATCGCCGGCGACTTGCCGCCCAGTTCCAGCGTGCAGCGCGCGATGCGCTCGCCGCAGATGGACGCGATGCGTCGGCCGGCCGCGGTGGAGCCGGTGAAGGCAACCTTGTCCACGCCAGGGCTGCGCACCAGCCATTCCGACACTTCCCGCTCCGCCGTGAGGATGTTCACCACCCCGGGCGGGAAGCCCGCGGCTTCGCAGGCCTCGGCCAGGATATAGGCGGCACCGGGCGCCTCCGGCGAGACCTTGACGATCACGGTGCAGCCCGCGATCAGCGCCGGGCCGACCTTGCTGGAGATGGCGCCGGGCGCCGCGTTCCAGGGCACGATGGCGGCCACCACGCCGACCGGCTCGCGCACCAGCAGCGCCACTTCGCCGCCCGACTTGGGCTTGTGCCGTTCCTGGAAAGGGAAGGTCTCGGCCAACGCGGCATAGGACAGGTAGTCGTTGCTGATGCCGGCGCAGCGCGCCTTGGTGAACCCGTGCAGCGCGCCGGCTTCCGTGGTCCAGATGCGCGCATGCGGCTCGGCCAGCTTGTCCAGCTCCGCCGCCATGGCTCGCATGTACTTCGCGCGCTCCTCGTGTGCCATGCGTGGCCACGGGCCGTGGTCGAAGGCCTTGCGGGCCGCCGCCACCGCGCGGTCGACGTCGGCTTCCCGAGCCTCGGCGACGGAGAGGAACAGCTCCTCGGTGGCGGAGTTGGTCACCTCGATCCTGCTCGCGCTGGACGGTTCCGTCCAACGGCCGTCGATGAAGAACTTGTCCGGGTGCCGGACGGGTGCGTCTGCGTCCATTGCTGTCTCGCTCCTTCTGGATCTACTTGGCCAGTGCGGCCTGCTGGTGCTGCGCCGCGATGTGCAGCGGGTCCCCATGCAGGATCCGGACGAGACTTCCCACTGCGGGCTGGGCCTCCAGGTTCCTGACCAGGTGCTCGAGTTCATCCACGTTGCGCTGTGACAGCGACTTGGCGGCGAGGCGACGGTACTTGGCGGCCATCTGCTCGTCGCTCATGGGCTTCTGCCAGCTGCCGAGGAAGTGGTCGACGACCTTGTGAATCACGCGGCCATCCTTCAGGAGCACCTCGACATCGGTCCCGCGCGCGAACGAACGCCCCTTCTGCTCGCGCGACTCGTCGCGCAGGCAATCGACGCGCTTGGCGAAGGCAAGCAGGTCGGGCCGGCCCATGTTCTGTTCCACCATCTGATCGACGAAGACCTCGCCGTCAATCAGCTTCATGGCGATGCAGAAGCCCAGGTGCATCTGCGCTGCTGTGAGACCGACGGGCTCGTAGGGCAGCCACCAGGAGTGCTTGACTGCGTCATCGGTCATCTTCACCGTGATGCGCTCCACGTCCTCCGCCCTCAGGCCTTCCTGCATCAGATCCTCGATCGCATCCATGGTCGACAGGTTGGTGCCCACGCAGGCATGTCGCTTGATCGAGATGCGCATGGTCTCCCAGCGCGTGCCCAGTCCGTCGGTCAGTTCGGACAGATCGAACTGGTCGGTGCTCTGGGTGAAGGTGGTGCAGAAGCCGCCGTACTCCTCCTCGAACACATCCGCGATGCCGGTGAAGCCCTCCGCCGCCAGCAGAGCTGCGTACAGGCCGCTCTGCGCGGCCTTCGCCGACAGCATGCGCTTCACCATGGAGCCGAACTGCGTGGCGAGGATGCCGCCGGCCTGCGGCCCGGCAATGCCGAGGGCCTGGAAAATCTGCTCGCTGTCGAGCCCCAGCACACGGCCGGCCGCCACGGCCGCGGGGAACGCGCCGAACAGGCCCGGCGTGTGCCAGCCTTTGCCGAGCATCCTGTTGCCGTTCATGCACAGGCCCACGCGCGGGCCCACTTCGAAGCCGGCGATGATCGCCGTCAACAGCATCTCGCCGTCGACCTTGTCGGCACCGACCATCTCGGCCGCGGCGAACACCACGGGCAGCACCGCCGCGCAGCTATGGATCGAGGCGGGATTGGCGTCGTCCAGCTCGTAGCCCTGGATCATGGTGCCGTTGACCAGGACGGCGCTGGTGGCGGAGGCCGTCTTGCCCGCGCCCCAGATGGAAGCCGAGCCGCCCTGCGGCTCGAGGCGCTGGACGACATCGCCGAGCATCTCCGTCCACTTGAGATGCGCTCCGAAGAGGCCGCAGCCGAGGCCGTCGAGGATGATGGATTTCGCACGGGCCACCACTTCGGGCGGCACGTCCGACAGCTGAAGCCTGGCCGCGAATTCGGAAAGCTGGCGCGTATGTGAAGGCATGGGTTCTGTCACTCCTTAGTCGTTGGAATTCTGGAACGCCGCACGCGTCTTGGGGGTGGCATTTGGTGCCCCTCAGGGTCACTTGCCGTTACCGCCCCGCGTGCGCGCCTGCTCCCGTGAGCCCCGAACCTTGCTCGGCCTCGGGCGGCGCGATCGCTGCGTGCGACGATCCAGACTATTGAGAGAAGCCAAGGGCGGGACCCTCTGGCGTACGTGCCTGGGCGGCACGCCAGCTTGTCATCAGTGATGCACGAGTTCCGGGGTGAGCTGCGTCGCCGGAACTGCCGTAGTCGCCGGAACCACCGGAACCGCCGGGGAGGCCGGCCGCCCGGCGTCGGCCAGCACCATGTCGGCACACCTCTCGCCGATCATCATGGCCGGAATGCTGGTGTTGCCCGAAATGATCATGGGCATGATCGAGCAGTCGGCGATCCGCAGGCCTGCGATGCCGTGCACCCGCAGGCTCGGATCGACAACGGCCATCGGGTCCTGGCCCATCTTGCAGGTGCCGACCGGGTGGTAAGTGGTGTTACCGGCCCGCCGGATAAAGGCGAGGATGTCCTCGTCCGACTGCACCTGCGCGCCGGGCTGCAGTTCCTCCGCGATGACCTCCGCCAGCGGCGCAACGGCGGCGATCTCGCGCGCGCGGCGCACGGCCATCACCGCGGTGCGCCTGTCCCTCTCGGTCGCCAGGAAGCGATAGTGGATCGCCGGATCCGCAAAGGGGTCGGCCGATTGGATGTGCGAGCTGCCCGCGCTTTCCGGGCGCTGGATCTGGGCGAAGGCGAAGAACCCGTTGACGGGCGACATCAGGCGCTTCTTGTTCCTGACCTCGATCATGAAGGGATTCACGAGCAGGGCGATGTCGGACTGCTCGATGCCTTCGTGCGAGCGGGTGAACACGCGCAGCGTTGCGAGGCCCTGCGAGATGAAGCCCTTGCGCATGAAGACGTAGGACAACACTTCGCGAACCAGACCCCAGCCGCGGCCCCGATCGCATAGCGACAGGCCCTTGCGGTTGAACTTCCACTGCACTGATGGGCCGAAGTGGTCCCGCAGGTTTTCCCCCACGCCCGGCAGCGCATGGACAACGGGGATGCCATGCCTGGCAAGGATCGCCGGGTTGCCGATGCCCGAGAGTTCCAGCAGCTGTGGCGAGCCTATGGCGCCGGCGCTCAGGATCACCTCCCGCCGGGCACGGACCTCTTCCATTGCGCCGTTGCGGCGGTAACGCACACCCACGCAGCGCTTGCCCTCGAAGAGCAGCCCAGTGACGTGCGCGCCCTGGAGGATGGTGAGATTGGGCCGCTTGCGCGCGGGCTCCAGGTACTGCGTCGCCGTGCTCTGGCGCAGGCCTTTCCATACGTTGATCTGCGCCATCGCCACGCCGTGCTGGGTGGGCCCGCTGTAATCCGGGTTGAGCGGCAGGCCTACGGCCTGCGCGGACTGTATGAAGAGGTCGTAGAAGGGAGATGTCTTGCTGGCCGTCGTCACTTTCATCGGGCCATGGCGGCCTCGGTATTCGTCCGTCCCGATGTCGGTGCTTTCCAGCTTCTTGAAGTAGGGCAGCACATCCCGGTACGACCAGCCGGTGCAGCCCATGCGCTCCCAGGCGTCGTAGTCGAGGCGCTGCCCGCGGTTGAAGATCAGGCCGTTGATGGCACTGGAGCCGCCCAGGATCTTGCCGCGTGCCACATAAACGCGCCGTCCGCCGAGATCCGGGTTGGGTTGCGCGGACTGGCACCAGTTCACCCCGGGGGACTCGATCATCATTCCGCCACCGACCGGTGGGCGGGTCCAGATGTAGCCGGCGCCCCTGGTGCCGGCCTCGAGGCACAGAACCTTGTACTTTCCGCTTTCGCTCAAGCGTGCAGCCACCACGCCACCGCCGGAGCCGGAGCCGATGACGATGAAATCGGGCGCATGGAGCGGCGTCGATTGCTTGCTGTCCATGGCCGGGAAGCTCACAGGAAGACCTGCACCGACTTTTCCTCGGTGTACGAGTAGAGCTCTTCGATGCCGCGCTCGCGGCCGGTGCCACTGTTCTTGTAGCCGCCGAAAGGCACGGCGCGCACGTGCGAGTTGACGCCGTTGACCCAGACAAAGCCGGACTGCACGCGCTTTGCAGTGCGCAGGGCCTGGGTGATGTCGCTGGTCCAGACTGCGGCGGTCAGGCCGTACTCCACCGAGTTGGCCATGGCGATGACCTCCTCCACGTCCGACCAGCGCAGGATGGACAGCACCGGACCGAAGATCTCCTCGCGGGCAACGCGCATCTCCGGCGTGACATCCGCGAAGACGGTGGGCTGCAGCCAGTAGCCCTTCTCAAAGGTCTTTCCAGCCGGGCGCTCGCCGCCGGCAACCAGGCGCGCTCCTTCGGACTTCGCCGAAGCCACGAACTGCTGGACGCGCTCGAGGTGGGCGCGCGTGTTGAGGGCGCCCATCTGAGTGGACCAGTCGAATGGGTCGCCCACCCGCAGCGCCTTGTACTTCTCGGCGACCGCCTTCACCACGGCGTCGTAGATCGCGTCATGCACGAACAGGCGGCTGGTGGAGCCGCAGGACTGGCCTTGCAGCCCCAGGTTCATGCCGGCAACGGCGGCGGCAGCCACCTTCTCCACCGGCGCGTCTGGGAAGACGATGAACGGGTTCTTGCCGCCCAGCTCCAGCGAGATGTTCTTCACCGCCACCTCGGCGGCCGAACGCTGGATCGCCATGCCCGTTCGCACCGAACCGATGAAGGACAGACGCTTCACGCGCGGGTGGCGCACGATTGCATTGCCGGCAGAGCCGTCGCCGGTGACGACGTTCAGCACGCCCGGGGGCAGCACTTCACGGGCGATCTCGCCCAGCCGCACGGCCGAAAGCGGGCACTGGTCGGATGGTTTAAGCACCACCGTGTTGCCCGCGATCAGCGGCGAGGCCATGCCGTGGACCGCCATGGCGATGGGGTGGTTGAAGGCGATGATGCGGCCGACCACGCCATAGGGTTCACGCAGGGTCAGGTGCAACTTGTCCGAAGTTCCAGGGATGGTGTGGCCCTGCAGCTCGAAGCCTAGTCCGGCGTAATAGCGCAACCGCTCGACGCAGTTCGCCAGGTCGGGCTTCATGGAGGTGATGGCATTGCCGCTGTCCGCCACCTCGAGCATCAGCAGTTCGTCGGCGTGTCGGGTGAAGGCGTCGGCCAGCCGGTTCAGGCAGTTCGAGCGTTCCTGCATCGGCAGCTCCGCCCATTTGACCTGCGCCTTCTCGGCGGCTTCCACCGCCTGCTGCACGTCCGCCTCGGTGGCCTTCGGCACCTTGCCGATGTAATCCTCGGTCGCGGGGTTGACGCATTCGATCCACGCGCCGCCAGAGCTCTCGACCAGCTCACCGCCGATCAACATGCGGCCCGTGACCGGTGACTTGCGGAAGGCCTCAGCCGCGGTTTCGGGGGAGGTGGGTAGATGTGGGTGAGTCATGCTGTGTCGGCCTTACTTTGGATACAGGAATGGTCGATGCGCGCCCCGGCAGGGTCAAGACACATTTAGTGCGGATCACGGTAACCAGCTTTCACCGACCCGGTAACGCCAATTGACCCTGCGGCCAACGAAATGCCACCGCCACTCAGTGGTCGGCGCTCCAGAATTCCCTGAGTCGATGCGTGCGTCGCGCCCGGCGGCCCGCGCCGCCTGAGCTTTTTCAGGTCTTGGCCAGGGGGCAGCTGCTGGCGCTGAGCGGTGCAAAGGCCTGATCGCCCGGGATCGTGCTTTGAACCTTCGCGATGTCCCACTCGCCCTTGGATTCCGAGGGCGTCTTGACCTGCGCGAGGTACATGTCATGCACCATCCGTCCGTCCTTGCGAATCACACCGTTCTTGGCGAAGAAGTCATTGACCGGCGTCTTGCGCATCTGATCGAGAACGCCCTCTGCAGCATCCGACTTGCGCGCATCGATCGCCTTCAGGTAATGCATGGCTGCGGAGTACGCCCCGGCATGGATCATCGTCGGCATGCCTTTGTGAATTGCGTGGAAACGATTCGAGAATTCACGCGTTTCCTGGTTCTGGTCCCAGTAGAAGGCAGTGGTGTAGACCATTCCCTGCGCCGCCTTGAGGCCCAGACCCTTGACGTCAGTGTCGAAGACAAGGAGTGCGGCCAGAGT
The DNA here is from genome assembly GCF_964253805.1 of Variovorax sp. LjRoot175. Classification (NCBI taxonomy): domain Bacteria; kingdom Pseudomonadati; phylum Pseudomonadota; class Betaproteobacteria; order Burkholderiales; family Comamonadaceae; genus Variovorax; species Variovorax sp. LjRoot175. The sequence goes on from NZ_CAXURY020000001.1 coordinate 3,243,879, forward strand.
CTGCTTGGTGGTGATGGCAAACTCGTTCGCCTGGCGTATGGCGTTCTGCGTGTCTTTGCCTGCGTTGGCCAGGCCGACGACCTTCGCGCCCGAGTTCTGGGCCTGCAGCAGGAAGGATGCGAAGTCCGAGGCGTTCAGAGGATGCTTTGCCGTTCCGACGACCTTGCCGCCCATGGCCTTCACGATGGCCGTGGTGTCTGCCTCCAGCGCGTTGCCGAACGCATAGTCCGCGGTAATGAAGTACCAGCTGTCGCCGCCGTTCCGGACCACCGCGCGGCCAGTCCCAGTCGCCAGCGCGTAAGTGTCATAAACCCAGTGGATGCCGTATGCCGAGCATTCCTTGTTCGTGAGAGCAGTCGACGCGGAGCCCGCAAAGATGATCGGCTTCTTCTTGTCCGCGGCGATCTTCTGCATGGCGATTGCAGCGGCGGAGTCCGTCGACTCGATGATTACATCGACCTTGTCGACGTCGAACCACTCGCGCGCCTTGGAAGCTGCGATATCGACCTTGTTCTGATAGTCGGTGGATATGACCTGGACCGACTTGCCCTGGACCTTGCCTCCGAAGTCCTTGACGGCCATCTCGACGGCCCGGACCACGCCCATTCCTCCGTTCGCAGAGTAGACGCCGGTCTTGTCGACGATGACGCCGATCTTCACGGTGTCGTCCGTTATCTGCGCATACGACGCAGCGGTGGCGGACGCGCAGATCAAGGCTGCCGCACTATGGAGTGCCTGACGTGGTTTCATGTCTCTTCCTTTTTCACCGCCATGTGGCGGATTCGACGTGGTGCAATCCGCGTGCCACGGACGCGGTGAGCTGCACGCCGCTCCGACGCGCCGCACAGGTGTGTTTTGCACAAACACCTTGTGTTCATGGCACGCACGCTGTGGTCGGATCCGCCATGAACTGGGCCGCTGCGCACTGGCTCGCAAGTTGCATCTGCACAGGCACAAGGAGACATCGATGCCTGATCTGAAAAAGTGCTTTGCGGTCGCGACCATGGCGCTCGCGCTGGCCGGCGGCGCCATGGCCGCCGACGCATTCCCCACCGCGCCGGTGAAAGTCATCGTGCCGTATGGCGCCGGGGGGACCGGAGACGTCGTGGCGCGCATCGTGGGCGAGAAGGCCAGTGCCGAGCTCGGACAGGCTGTTGTCATCGACAACCGTTCCGGCGGCAATGGAATCATCGGCGCGCAGGCCGCGGCCAAGTCGAAGGCGGATGGCTACACGCTGATGCTCATGGCGACCGGCCATGTGATCCTTCCCAGCCTGCAGCAGGTGCCCTATGACTGGACCAGGGACTTCGCGCCGGTGTTCGGCATCACGACCACGCCGCTGGTCTTCGCCGTTCGCTCCAGATCGGACATCCGGACCGTCGCCGACCTGGTGGCGACGGCGAAGGCAACGCCCAGCGGCCTGAACTACGCGTCGGGGGGCGCCGGCTCCGTGAGCCACCTGGCAGCCGCGCGCCTGGTGCGGGAACTCAAGATCAACGGCACTCACGTGCCCTTCCGCGGATTCAGTCCCGCGGTACAGGCACTGCTGGGCGACCAGGTCCACTTCATCTGCGCCACCGTGGCCGACGTCGTCGAGCTCACCAAGTCCGGCGACTTCCGCCTGCTGGGTGTCACCGCCGAAAAGCGCCATCCGCTGCTGCCGGACGTGCCCACCATGAAGGAACAGGGTTTTGCGGACTTCCACGCAGCTTCCTGGAACGCCTACCTGGCGCCGGCAGGCACGCCTCCCCAGGCGATAGACCGCCTGAACGCGGCATTGGCGAAGGCGACTGCCGACGTAGGCGTGCAGGAGCGCCTCGGCAAGCTCGGCGTGAGCGTGATGGCGAAGAACCGGGTGGAACTGGAGAAGTTCCTGAAGGACGAAGCGGCGCGCTGGCGCAAGGTCATCCAGGACAATGCAATCAAGGTAGAGAACTGAGCGTCCTCGAGGGAACGAGGGACACGCGCCAGCTGAAGTATTAGTTCAGGTCGATCAGGCGGCCTCGGAGCGCTGCCGCTTCTGCGCCAGGTTCTGGACGATGTCGATCATGTGGTCGAGCGCGGGACTTCTTCTGCCCTTCACCCAGCCGAAGATGAACGAGGTGGAATAGGTCACGTTCTCCAGCGGAATGACGCTCACGCTCGCCGGATAGACGAAGTCGCGGCCGGTCGGCATCAAGGCAATGCCCATGCCGACGGAGATGAGGTTCAGCTGAGACGTGACGGTGCTCACCTCCTGCACGATCTGCGGCTCGAACCCGGCTTTCTGGCACAGGTCATGGGGCAGACCGAAGGCGGGGCTGCGGCTGGAACCGGGCACCACGATGAACTTTTCGCCGGCGAGTGCCTCCAGCGCGACCGACTTTCGCCGCGCGAGCGGATGGTCGCTGGGCACCGCCACGCCCAGGCCGCAGGTCTGGATGCGGAACCAGTCCAGCATCGCCTCATCCTGCGCCAGGTTCGCGGTGCTGCGCTGTCTGCGCAGCACCGCCGCGCGCGGACCGAAGTGCATGAATCCCGCCTGGATCTTGCCGGCAGCGAGCGCCTTGGGCTGGGCGGAACTGGGCGCCTCGATCAGCGACAGCGTCACTTCGGGATAGGTCTGCCGAAACTGCTTGACCGCGATCCGGAACAGCGGGTGCAGCAATGTGAGCGATCCGTACCCGATGCTCAGCGAACCGCGCTGGCCCTGCCCCACGCGCTTGGCCTCTGCGAAGGCCTCGTTCAAGTCGGTGATCGCCACCTGCAGCATCGGCAGCAGGGCCTGACCGGCCTCCGTGAGCTTCACGCCATGCGCCAGCCGTTCGAAGAGCGGCGTGCCGAGCTCGCTTTCGAGGTCGGCGATGAGCTTGGAGACGGCCGGCCGCGTGACATGAAGCCGCTCGGCCGCCCGGCCGAAATGTTCCTCTTCGGCCGCGGCGACGAAATAGCGAAGATGTCGAAGCTCCATTGTTTTGTACAGGCACGTCCACGTCGTTCTAGCATATCGGAGCGGACACCTCGGGCTTCGCCAGGCGGGGCTGCCAGCGCTCGGCCGCCCCGGTTCATGGAGGTTTCAGTGCGCGCTGCCTGGGCCGGTGGTTACCAGCGCGTCCACCGCAGCCAGGCCTTCGCCCTTCTTTCTCACCATCACGGGATTGATCTCGAACTCCCGCACCTCGGCACTCGCCAGGAACATGTCGCCGAAGCGCACTGCGGCGCCTGCTAGCGCCTCCACGTCCGCGGCAGGCTTTCCGCGAAAGCCCTGCAGCAGGGTCCACAGCTTGAGCTTGCGCAGCGCGGCAAGAACCTGTTCCTCGGACACAGGCAGAGCCAGGTAAGCCACATCGCGATAGAGCTCGATGGCGACGCCACCCGTCCCGATGGAGATCACAGGACCGAAGTCGGCGTTGCGCAGGCAGGAGAGCACCACCTCGACGCCGTCGCCGACCATTTCCTGCACCAGGATGCCGGCTCGCGGCTTGCCCATGCGCTGGCGAAACTGTTCGGCCAGCGCATCGACTTCGTCAGGCGAGGCCACGCGCAACTTGACCAGCCCCATCTCGGTCTTGTGCTCTGCCTCGGAAGGCAGCGCCTTGACCACCAGCGGGTAGGAAAGATTCGCGCACGCCTGAGCAGCACGGTCATCGGGCCCCAGCACCACCCACTTGGCCGGTGTGACACCGCTGTCCTCGCAGAACTGCATCATGTCCGACCAGTCGCCCGAAACAGCCCGCTGCGACAGCGGCTGGCGCGGCTTCAGCTTGGGCAGGCGCATCGCATCGCGGCGCCGGTACAGCAGAGACAGGGCACTCATCGCCGCCGAAGGATCGCCGCGCAGGAGCACGCCCGCATCCCGCAAATCCTTGACCAACTCGGGTTCGACGGGTTCCCCGATGATGCTTAGAAACACCGGCACTTCGCGCGCCAGCGCCTTGAAAACCTCCGCATTCGCCACGAGATGGCGGCGCACGGTGGAGGCAAACTGGACGATGACCGCTTCGGTCCTGGAGTCCGCCACGACGACCTCGCAGGCGTCCCTCAGCATGGTTGGCACCGTGTTGACCTGGCCGGTCAGGTCGATCGGATTCGTCTTGCGGGCAAACGAGGGCAAGATCGCATTGAGTTTCTCGACCGTGGACGCATCGAACTCGGCCATCGTGATGCCGCGCTCGCTGCTGTGGTCGGCCAGCAATGCGCCGGCACCGCCCGACGCGCTCAGGACCGAAACGCCACCCTTCGGGTCCTGGCTGTCACGCGGATCCCGCATGAAGGCCAGCACCTCGACCGCGTCGATCAGCTCGGCAATGCTGTCGACCTCGATGATGCCGGCCTGTTGGAAGACAGCGGCATACACGGCATGAGATGAAGCGATCTTTCCGGTATGGGAGGCAGTCGCATCCTGGCCGACGGCCGATCGACCGGTTTTCAATGCGACGATCTGCACGCCGCGCTCGCGTGCGCGCTCCGCGATCCTGAGCATCCGGCTCGCATCGTCAAGACCTTCCAGGTAGAGCGCAACCACCCGGACATCGTCCTGCTCGATGATCGCATCGGCGGCGTCGAGCACGTCGAGGCAGGTCTCGTTGCCCACGCTGACGATGTACGACAGGCCCATGCCGGCGTTGTTGAGCGAATTGCCGATGGCGCCCGCCAATGCGCCACTCTGGCTGAGCACGGCCACCGGGGCGTGGTTGATCTTCTCGATATTGAGCGCCGCGCCGCTGAAGGTCATGATGGCCTTCTGTCGAACCGACCAGAAGCCATTGCAGTTGGGACCGACGACCGCGACGCCATGGGTCCTGGCCGCCTCGGCCAGCTGGCGCGCATTCTCCTGGCCGCCTTCGACCTCCTCGAAGCCGGAACTGAACACCACTGCGTTGCGGATGCCCTTCTGGCCGCACTCTGCGATCACGCCGGCGACGGTATGCGCGGGAGTGATCACCAGTGCGACGTCGGGCACTTCGGGCAGTTCGCCCAGGTTTTTGTAGGCCTTCAAGCCCTCGATCTCGGAGTGGCTGGGCGTCACCGGGTAGACGGCGCCCTGGAACCCGTGCTTGAGGAGGTTCTTCACCAGGGCGTTGCGGGGCGTACCGGCCTGAGGCGATGCGCCGACGATGGCAACGCTCCTGGGCTGAAGGAATCTGGAGAAATTGGTTTGTGCAGTCATGTCTGTGTGTGAGCCACCGTCAGGCAGCTTGTCCTCATTGGCCCTTGAATCGGGGTGTGCGCTTTTCCTTGAAGGCCGCCAGCGCTTCCTGGTGGTCTTCGCTGGTGCGGACGATGGGCATGCTGGAGGCCACGATGTCCAGCGCCGTTCCCAGGTCCTTGTCCAAGCCCAGGCGCACCACGCGCTTGATGGTCTGCACCGCCAGCGGCGCGCCGTCTGCCACCTTGCGCGCGAAGGCATAAGTGCCATCCATCAGTTCGGCGTCCGGAAAGACCTTGTTGACCAGGCCGATGCGCTCGGCCTCGGGGGCTTCCACCCAGTCGCAGCTCCAGAACAGCTCCAGTGCCTTGGCCGTGCCGACGATGCGCGGCAGCAGCCAGGCGCCGCCGGCGCCGGGGATCAAGCCCATCTTGGCGTAGGTTTCGGCGAAGCGCGCGCTCTCGGCAGCGAAGCGAATGTCGCAGGCCAGCGCGATATCCAGGCCGCCGCCCGTTGCGAATCCGTTCAGCGCCGCGATCACCGGCTTGTCGATCTCCGCCAGCTTGCGCGGCAGCCGCTGGATACCTTCGACCAGGTGCCTGCGGATGCCGGCCGCAGTCTGCTTCGCGCTGGCGCTGAAGCCTTCCACGTCGCCGCCTGTGGTGAAGGCGCGGCCGGTGCCCGTCATCACGATGACGCGCACCTCGGGGTTGGTGCGGGCGTCTTCCAGCGACAGCAGCCACTTCTCCAGCATCTCGCCGGTGAAGGCGTTGAGCTTCTCCGGCCGGTTGAGCGTGATCGTGGCGACGCCGTCGGCAATGTCGTACTTGAGCAGGTCGGACATGGCGCCTCCTTAGCGTTGCTTGGCCGGGTCGTCCTTGCGGATGTCGCGTAGCCCTGTCTTGCCGTGGTGTCGGTCGGCAACCTTGTAGCCGAGCGCGTCCTCGGCAATCATGATCTTCTGCACGTTGGCCGAGCCCTCGCCGGTAAAGAACATGTCGGAATAGGCGCGGTAGTACGACACCGGGTACTCCTCGGCCAGGCCGTAGCCGCCGAAGATCTGTACGGCCTTGTCGGCGCACATCTTGGCCGTCTGCGAGGCGTGGTACTTGGCGATGGCAGCGAAGCGGTTGTGCGGCATGCTGTTGTCCATCAGCATGGCGGCCTTGTAGACCAGCGCGCGGCTGGCCTCGATCGCCACCGCCATCTCGGCGATGTCGGCCTGGATCATCTGGAAGCGGCCGATCGGCTGCCCGCGCAGCTCGCGCTCATTCGAGTAGCGCACCGCTTCCTCGAAGCAGCGGCGCGCGACGCCCAGGGCCTTGGCCGCGACGCCGACGCGGCCGGGTTGCAGTGTCCGCATGATGATCTTGAAGCCCTCGCCTTCCTCGCCCAGGCGGTCTTCCACCGGCACCACGAAGTCGTCCAGGAAGACGACGTTGGTCCGCATGGACTTCGACAGACCCAGGCACTCGATCGGCGTCGCCTTCCACCCGGGGTACTTCTTGGGATGCACGATGAAGGCAGTCACGCCCTTGGCGCCGGCGTTGCGGTCGGTCTTAGCCAGCAGCACGCCAACATCGGTCTCGTTGGCCATCGAGGCCCACATCTTCTGTCCGGTGATGCGGTAGACGTCGCCATCGCGCTTGGCGAAGGTCTTCATGTTGCCCTCGGCGTCGGAGCCGCCACCTGATTCGGTGAGGGACATCATGCCGATGGTCTTGCCCGCGACCAGGTCGGGCACGTACTTCTCAATCTGCTCCGGCGTGCCGCCGAAGTAAATCGCGCTCGGACAGGTAGAGCCCTGCTGGTTGTTGCAGGAGGAAAAGCGCACGTCGTTGCGCACCATTTCTTCCTGGATCACGGCCGCCGCCAGATAGCCCATGTTGCTGCCGCCCACGGCCTCGGGGAATACGGCCCCGTAGAGGCCCGCCTCGCCGGCCTTGCGTACCAGCTCGCGCGGGAACTCACGGCGCTTCTCGTAGCCGTCCATCACCGGCTTGATCTCGGTCTCCATGAAGCGGTTCACCATGTCGCGAACTGCCTCGATCTCCGGGGACAACTCGGGAAACACTGCCGATACGTCCATCACATCTCTCCTTGTGTTCTTTAGCTTGCGCCCGTTCAGGTGAACTTGGCGTTGTGCGAGGCCGCCCCGGCAGCGGCCGCAAAATCCGGCTCGCGCTTGCCGACGATAGCGGCCACGCCTTCACGGAATTCGGGGCTGGACATGGCCAGCACCGCGCCCAGGCCCTCGAAGGCGAACATGTCCTGCAGCGAGGTCTCGAAGCTGCGCGCCATCAGGTTCTTCGCCAGTCCCATCACGTCGGATGGGCCCTCGGCCAGGCGTTTCGCTTCGGCCAGGCCGGCGGCCTCCAGCTGGTCGTCGGGCACGACCTTGGCCACCAAGCCGAGCTCCAGCGCTTCCTGCGGCAGGATGGTCCCGTTGCTGAAGATGAAGTTCTTGGCCCGGGCCATGCCGATCAACCTGGGCAGGCAGTACATCACGCCCACGTCGGGAATCGTGCCGACGCGAAAGAATCCGGCCACGAACTTCGCGCTCTCGGCCGCGATCACCACGTCGCCGGTCAGCGCCAGCCCCATACCGCCTCCCACCGCCGGGCCGCGCACGCCCACCACCACCGGCTTGGCCAGTGTGATCAGCGGAATGAGCCAGCTCTTGAGGTTGCTGAAGCGCCGGTGCACGGGCCACGGGTCGACCTGGGTCTGCAGCATCTTGAAGTCGCCGCCCGAGCAGAACGTCGGGCCCTCGCCGGTCAAGTACATCGCGCGTATGGAGGGATCGCCGTCGGCCTGCGCCACAGCTTCGCCCAGTTGCCGGCGCAGCTCCGTGGTCAGGCTATTGCGGTTCTCGGGGCTGTCCAATCGCACCACTAGCACGTGGCCTTCTTTGACCGTCTTGACCAACTGGTTGCTCATTTTTGGATCCTTCGCGCCGCGTTCCGTTGCAGCGATGGATGTCTACTGCAATCCACATGCCACGCGGATTTCCGGCGCGATGACGGGCAAACACGTCTTACGGCCGGGATTTCTGTCCTCTTCGAAAACACGCCGTGTTCGCAAAAGACACTTTGGGCAGCGTGGCCTCGGGTGCGGCTCCCTGCCAGCCGGTCGAGGCGGAGCAACGAGCCGCAGGGTACAGCAGCGCCAACGCCCAGGGACACGGTGTGCTGGCACATGGATTGCGGTAAGGCAGGCAGTGGAACAGTCACACACGGAGAAAACTGCATGTTCACCAACGACACGCTCAAGGGCCGCGCCGCCCTCATCACCGGCGGCGGCACTGGCCTCGGCCTGGAGATCGCCACTGCCTACGCGCGCCTCGGCGCGGCCGTCATGCTGGTCGGCCGCGACGAAGACCGCGTCCAGTCCGCCGCGGATGCCCTGAATCGCGAAGGCGGTGAGGCCGCGGCCGCGAAATGCGATGTGCGCAACTACGACGAGGTCAAGGCCGCCGTCGAAGCGACGGTGCAACGCTTCGGCTCGCTCGACATCCTGGTCAACAACGCCGCCGGGAACTTCGTCTGCCCCAGCGCCGAGCTGTCGCCGAATGGCTTCCGGACCGTCATCGACATCGATCTGAATGGCACGTTCTACGGCTGTCATGCCGCGTACCCGCATTTGAAGGCTTCGAAGCACGGCGGCTCCATCATCAGCATCATCACGATGCTGGGGGTCAGCGGCTGGCCAGGCGCCGTGCACGCTGCGTCGGCCAAAGGCGGCATCCTTTCTCTGTCGCGCACCCTCGCGGTCGAATGGGGCAGTGACGGCATCCGCGTCAACACCATCTCCCCTGGGCCGATCGGCGATACCGAAGGGGTGAAGCGGATGTACATCGAGTCAGGCAAGGGTGACCTGGAAGCGAAGAAGACGGCGCTCGGTCGCTTCGGCGCGAAGGCGGACATCGCCAACGCCGCGGTCTACCTGGCGTCGGACCTGGCCGGCTACATCACCGGCGACAACCTGATCGTCGACGGCGGCCGCTGGCTCAAGTACGTGGCGGACTGAGCGCTGCCACATCCTCGCCGCTCGTCAGCGATGTCCTCGTCAAGGCCGGCGGACTGTGGCCGCCGCGGACATGGGCGCCTGGCTGCGGCATGCGAAGAAAGACACCCATGACTTATCCCCGGATCGGCCTGTTCATCGACGGCCGCTGGATCCATGACCGGCCGCCCTGCCATGACGTGCGCAATCCCAGCGACGAGAGCTTGCTGGGCCCGGTGCCGGGCGCCAGCCTCCAGGACCTGGAGAACGCCCTGCAGGCTGCGCAGAAGGGTTTCCTGGTCTGGCGCGACACGCCGCCCCAGGAACGCGCCCAGCTGCTGCAGCGCGCCGCCGCGCTGCTGAAGGAGCGCCAGGAGGAGATCGGCCGCATCATCACCCTGGAACAGGGCAAGCCCTTCGGCGACGGCCGTGCCGAGGTTGACAGGGCCATCACATTTCTCGAGTGGGACGCGGCGGAATGCCTGCGCAGCTATGGCACCGTGATCCCCTCGGGTCCGCAGCAGCAGCGCATGGTGCTGCGCCAGCCGGTCGGCCCCGTTGCGGCGTTTACGCCCTGGAACGTGCCACTCAGTTCGCCGGCCCGCAAGGTCAGCGCAGCGCTGGCTGCGGGCTGCTCGGTAGTCCTCAAGGCCGCAGAGGAGACGCCCGGCACCGCGTGCGCCTTCGTGCAGTGCTTCGCCGATGCCGGCCTGCCGCACGGCGTGCTGAACCTCGTGTTCGGCGAGCCGGCGAAGATCTCGGCCACGCTGATAGCCTCGCCCGTCATTCGCATGATCACCCTGACGGGTTCGGTGCAGGTCGGCAAGCAGCTGGCGCAGTTGGCCGGTGCGGCGATGAAGCCGACTCTGCTGGAGCTGGGCGGCCACGCGCCGGTGCTGATCGGCGAAGGCGTGGACGGCGCCAAGGTGGGCCGCATGGCGGCGGCCGCCAAGATGCGGATGGCCGGCCAGATTTGCGCCTCGCCAACGCGCTTCATCGCCCACCGGAGCGTTTACGAGGATTTTGTGGCGGGCTTCGCGGAAGCGGCAGGCGCATTGCTGGTCGGCGATGGCTTTGCACCCGGCGTGCAGATGGGCCCGGTGGCCAACGGCCGGCGACTGGCGGCGATCCAGGCCCTCGTCGAGGATGCCAGGGCCCGAGGCGCCCGCGTCGCAACGGGCGGCCAGCGCATCGGCGAGCGCGGCTACTTCTACGCACCCACCGTGCTGGCCGACGTGCCGCTCGCGGCCGATGCCATGACGACCGAGCCCTTCGGCCCGCTTGGCCTGTGCGTGCCAGTCGCGAGCCTGAACGAAGGCCTGGAGCTGGCCAATGCCCTGTCGGTGGGCCTGTCGGCGTACGCCTTCACCAATTCGCTGCACGACGCCGAGCGCATCAGCCGCGAACTTGAATGCGGCGTGCTGAGCCTCAACAGCTTCGCCACCCCGGGCGCCGACGCGCCCTTCGGCGGCGTCAAGGAAAGCGGCATTGGGCGCGAGGGTGGCGCCGAGAGCCTCGATGCCTACCTTGTCAGCAAGACGGTGCTGCAGAGCACCACACGGATCTGAAACGGAGCAAAGCGGTGGGCCAGGAAATTCGTAAAGTGGGGATCATCGGCGCCGGTGCCATGGGGCGCGGCATCGCGCAGGTGTGCGCAGCGGCGGGCTGCGATGTGCAGCTCTTCGACATGGCCGCAACGGCAGTGGCGCGCGCGAGCGATGCAGTGCGCGATGATCTCGCGCAGGGTGTGGCCAAGGGCCGGCTGGCGCAGGAGGACGCCGACGCGACACTCGCGCGCATCCAGGCGGCCACCGAGCTGGCTCAGTTGGGTGGCTGCGACCTCGTGGTCGAGGCGATCGTGGAGCAGCTCGAGCCCAAGCAGCAGCTGTTCCGCAGCCTCGAGGCGATCGTCTCGCCGGAATGCATCCTCGCGACCAACACCTCGTCGCTCAGCGTCACGGCCATCGCCGCAGCCTGCGCGCAGCCGCAGCGCGTCGCCGGCTGGCACTTTTTCAATCCGGTACCACGCATGCGGCTCGTGGAAGTCGTGCAGGCACCTCGCACCGCCTCCCGCGTTATCGAGTCGCTGGTTGCGCTGTCGAAACGGGTCGGCCACCGGGCGGTGGTGACGTCCGACTCGCCGGGCTTCGTCGTCAACCACGCCGGGCGCGCCTTCGTGACGGAAGGCCTCAAGCTGCTGGCCGAAGGTGCGGCCGAGCACCCGGTACTTGACGCGATCCTGCGCAACTGCGCGGGCTTCCGCATGGGTCCGTTCGAACTGCTGGACCTGACCGGCCTGGACGTCTCGGTGCCGGTGATGGAATCCATCCACGCTCAGTATTACGGTGACGACCGGTATCGGCCGGTGGCGCTGGCGCGCACACGCATGGTCGCGGGGCTTCTGGGTCGCAAGAGCAAGGAAGGCTTCTACCGGTACGGTGGCGGCGCGGCACAGGGGCAGGCAGCCCAGCCGGCCGCCGCAGGCGATTCGGACGGAGCCGTCGTTTGGTGGCCGACGGAAGGTGCCGGCGCACTGCCGGCGGAAATTGCCGCGCTGCTGCCGTCCGCCCGCAGCTGCCCTGACCCTCGCCTAGCCGATGTGATCCTGCTTGCGCCCCTGGGCCGCGATCTTTCCTCCACCGTCGCGAACATGGCGATCGACGCAACCAAGGCGGTGGCGATTGATCCTGTCTTCAGTGGCCGGACCGGCGTCACGCTGATGACCTCGCCGGCGACCGGCGCAGCGGCCGTTCAGGCCGCCGAGCAACTGTTTGCAGCCGAAGGGATCGTCTCCTTCGTGATTGCGGACTCCCCCGGCTACGTCGCACCGCGCGTCATGGCTTGCATCGTAAATCTCGCGTGCGAGATGGCGCAACAGGGGATTGCTTCGCCGTCCGACCTTGATGCCGCGGTGCGGTTGGGGCTTGGCTACCCGTCCGGCCCGTTCGAATGGGGCGACCGCATCGGGGCGAAACGCATCCTCGCGATTCTCCAGGGCCTCTACGACACCTTCGGCGATCAGCGCTACCGGCCTTCACCATGGCTGGTACGTCGCGCCGGACTCTCGCTGCCGCTGTCCGCCCCCGACCGAGCGGCCTGATCCTGACCCAACCTTTCGCATCGATCCACACCCATGAGCAACCAAGCCTTCATCTGCGACGCCGTTCGCACCCCCTTCGGCCGCTACGGCGGCGCTCTCTCAAGCGTGCGCGCGGACGATCTCGGCGCGGTGCCGCTCCGCGCCCTGATGGAACGCAACAAGGACGTCGACTGGCAGGCCGTCAGCGACGTGCTGTATGGCTGCGCCAACCAGGCCGGCGAGGACAACCGCAACGTGGCGCGCATGTCGGCGCTGCTCGCGGGCCTGCCGAAGGAGCTCGGCGGCGCGACCATCAACCGCCTGTGCGGCTCGGGACTGGATGCCGTGGGCAGCGCCGCGCGCGCCATCAAGGCCGGCGAAGCCGGGCTGATGATCGCCGGCGGCGTGGAGAGCATGAGCCGCGCGCCCTTCGTTAGCCCCAAGGCCGAGAGCGCCTTCAGCCGCGCCAATGCGGTCTACGACACCACCATCGGCTGGCGCTTCGTCAACAAGCTCATGAAGGCGCAGTACGGCGTCGACTCGATGCCCGAGACGGCCGAGAACGTGGCGACCGACTACAAGATCGAGCGCGAAGCGCAGGACCGCATGGCGCTGGCTTCGCAGCAGCGCGCCGTCGCGGCGCAGAAGTCGGGCTTCTTCGATGCCGAGATCGTGCCGGTCAGCGTGCCGCAGAAGAAGGGCGAGGCGATCGTGGTCGACAAGGACGAGCATCCGCGCGATACCAGCTTCGAGGCGCTGGCCAAGCTCAAGGGCGTGGTGCGGCCCGACGGCACGGTGACCGCCGGCAATGCCAGCGGCGTGAACGACGGCGCCGCGGCCCTGCTGCTGGCCGACGAGGCGCATGCGGCCAAGTACGGCCTCACGCCGCGCGCCCGCGTGGTCGGCATGGCGACCGCCGGTGTGCCGCCGCGCGTGATGGGCATCGGCCCGGCGCCCGCTACCGAGAAGGTGCTGAAGCTCACCGGCCTCACGCTCGACCAGATCGACGTCATCGAGCTCAACGAGGCCTTCGCCGCGCAGGGCCTCGCGGTGCTGCGCCTCCTGGGCCTGAAGGACGACGACGCGCGCGTCAACATCAACGGCGGCGCGATCGCGCTCGGCCATCCGCTGGGCGCCAGCGGTGCGCGGCTTGCCACCACCGCGGTGAACCAGCTGCACAAGCAGGGCGGCCGCTATGCGCTGTGCACCATGTGCATCGGCGTGGGGCAGGGCATCGCCGTCATCCTGGAACGTGTGTAGTCGCGCAGAGCGCGCGCAACTCCCGACAACAACCACAACGCTCCTCGAGGGGGCTGAACATCATGCAAATTGGCGTACCCGCCGAAACGATCGCGGGCGAAACCCGAGTGGCCGTCACCGCGGAGACGGCCAAGAAGCTTGTTGCACAGGGTCACACCGTGCGCATCCAGAGCGGCGCCGGCGTTGCAGCCAGCCTCACCGATGCGGCCTTCCAGGCTGCCGGCGCCGAGATCACCGATCGCAACGGCGCCTTCGGCGCCGACATCGTGCTCAAGGTGCGCGCGCCCGATGATGCCGAGGCGGCGCTAATGAAGCCCGCCACCGTCGTCGTGGGCATGCTCAACCCCTTCGATGCCGCCGGCCTGCAAATGCTTGCGACGGCGGGCCTCACCGGTTTCGCACTCGAAGCCGCCCCGCGCACCACCCGGGCGCAGAGCATGGACGTGCTCTCCAGCCAGGCCAACATCGCCGGCTACAAGGCCGTCATGATCGCCGCCGACAAGTACCAGCGCTTCTTCCCCATGCTCATGACCGCCGCCGGCACCGTGAAGGCCGCGCGCGTCGTCATCCTCGGTGTCGGCGTTGCCGGCCTGCAGGCCATCGCCACCGCCAAGCGTTTGGGTGCCGTCATCGAGGCGAGCGACGTGCGCCCGTCGGTGAAGGAGCAGGTCGAATCGCTGGGCGCCAAGTTCATCGACGTCTCCTACGACACCGACGAAGAGAAGGAAGCGGCGCAGGGCGTCGGCGGCTATGCCAGGCCGATGCCCCAGAGCTGGCTCGACCGGCAGAAGGTCGAAGTCGCCAAGCGCGTGGCCGCCGCCGATGTCGTGATCAGCACCGCGCTGATCCCGGGACGCGCGGCGCCAACGCTCATCACCGAAGACATGGTCAAGTCGATGAAGCCGGGCTCGGTCATCGTCGACATCGCTGCCGGCAAGGGCCCTGACGGCGTGGGCGGCAACTGCCCGCTGTCCGAGGCCGACAAGACGGTGGTCAAGCACGGCGTAACCATCGTCGGCGAGACCAACCTCGCGGCGTTGGTCGCGGCCGACGCCTCCTCCCTCTACGCGCGCAACGTGCTCGACTTCCTCAAGCTCATCCTGAACAAGGAAGGCGCGCTCCACATCGACCTCGAAGACGACATCGTGGCCGCCTGCCTGATGAGCAAAGACGGCCAAGTGACCCGGAAGTGAGAGAGAAGGAAAAAAGACCATGGATCCCGTTTCGCACACCGTCATCAACCTGATCATCTTCGTGCTGGCTATCTACGTTGGCTACCACGTGGTCTGGACCGTCACGCCCGCGCTGCACACGCCGCTGATGGCCGTCACCAATGCGATCTCTGCGATCGTCATCGTCGGCGCCATGCTGGCGGCGGCGCTCACCGAAAGCGGCCTGGGCAAGACCATGGGCGTGCTGGCCGTGGCGCTGGCCGCGGTCAACGTCTTCGGCGGCTTCCTCGTCACCCGGCGAATGCTCGAGATGTTCAAGAAGAAAGAGAAGAAGCAAGCGCCCGCGGCCGACAAGGGGAATGCAGCATGAGCATGAACGTCGTCACGCTGCTGTACCTGATCGCCTCGGTCTGCTTCATCCAGTCCTTGAAGGGCCTGAGCCACCCCACCACCTCCATCCGCGGCAACATCTTCGGCATGGCCGGCATGGCCATCGCCATCCTGACCACCGCCGCGCTCATCGTGCAGCTCTCCGGCGGCAAGGCGCTCGGCATGGCCTGGGTGCTCCTGGGCCTGGTGGTCGGCGGCGGCTACGGCGCCTGGCGCGCCAAGACCGTCGAGATGACCCAGATGCCCGAGCTGGTGGCCTTCTTCCACAGCATGATCGGTATGGCAGCGGTCTTCATCGCGGTGGCCGCGGTGGTTGAGCCCTGGGCCTTCGGCATCACGCCGCCGCCGGTGCCGGCGGTGGTCGGCAGCAGCACGCCCGCGGGCACGGTGCTCATCGACGGCTTCGCGCGCTTCGCCATCCCGGCGGGCAACCGGCTGGAGCTCTTCCTCGGCGCGGCCATCGGCGCCATCACCTTCAGCGGCTCCGTCATCGCCTTCGGCAAGCTCTCGGGCAAGTACAAGTTCCGCCTGTTCCAGGGCGCGCCGGTCCAGTTCAAGGGCCAGCACATGCTGAACCTGGCGCTCGGCCTGCTGACCATCGGCCTCGGCCTGGTGTACATGGCCACCGAGAGCTGGACCGCCTTCTTCCTGATGCTGCTCCTGTCCTTCGTGATGGGCGTGCTGATCATCATCCCGATCGGCGGCGCCGACATGCCGGTGGTGGTCTCGATGCTCAACAGCTACTCGGGCTGGGCCGCGGCCGGCATCGGCTTCAGCCTGAACAACGCGATGCTGATCGTGGCCGGCTCGCTGGTGGGCTCCTCGGGTGCCATCCTCTCCTACATCATGTGCAAGGCGATGAACCGGTCGTTCTTCAACGTGATCCTGGGCGGCTTCGGCGGCGAGGCGGCGGCCGCGACAGGCGGAGCCAAGGAGCAGCGGCCGGTGAAGAGCGGCAGCGCGGACGACGCCGCCTACATGATCTCCAATGCCGAGACGGTGATCATCGTGCCGGGCTACGGCCTGGCGGTGGCGCGGGCGCAGCACGCCGTGAACGAGCTGGCCGAGAAGCTCACGCACAAGGGCGTGACGGTGAAGTACGCGATCCATCCGGTGGCCGGGCGCATGCCGGGCCACATGAACGTGCTCCTGGCGGAGGCCGAGGTGCCCTACGACCAGGTGTTCGAGATGGAAGACATCAACGGCGAGTTCGCGCAGGCCGACGTCGCGATCATCCTGGGGGCCAACGACGTGGTGAACCCTGCTGCGCTCACCAAGGGCACGCCGATCTACGGCATGCCGATCCTGGAGGCCTACAAGGCCAAGACGGTGATCGTGAACAAGCGCTCGATGGCCGCGGGTTATGCCGGTCTGGACAACGAGCTGTTCTACATGGATAAGACCATGATGGTCTTCGGCGACGCCAAGAAGGTGGTCGAGGACATGGGCAAGGCGATCGAGTAGCACGATCCATCCGCGCATCCGCTGCGCCAGGGCACCTACCTTCCTGCGGAGGTTTCCCATGCCATTTCTTCCCTCGCTCCCCGCCGACGCTGGCCCGCCGAACGTCTTCATGCAATACCCGGAGATCTACGGTCCCTGGTCCACCATGAGCCAGGCGAAGCGTGTGGAACGCGGCTACGTCAACCTCTATCCCGCACTCCGGGAACAGAAGTAGGCGATCAGGCGGGCACCAGCACCGCCACCAGCGGCTCCCCGGAGCTTGCGAAGCGTGATCGCACCGCTCAGTTGCGTCCATCAACGGCACTTGTACGCAAGCAAGACACACGCGCCTTCGCCGGAGACACGGCAACGGGATTGCGAGGCATTTCACCGGCGATTTGCACGCTGAACGGCTGGCATCGCCCTTGCTCCTTCTGCCGCTGTCGCTTCATTCATTAGAAGCAGGACGGCCAACAGCCGGAGCGAGGGAAAAACGCACATGCGCTGCCGAGACAGCGCCGCATGCGCAACAGCGACAGCTTCCCATAAGGAGGTTGACCCAGGGGTCCGATGGAGCAACGAATGCCCGTCGCGGTGAGCTCATTCCGTCGGAGCCCGATGTTTAACCTTTGGAGAAAACTTGCAATGAAGAAAACTCTCGTGGCCCTGGCCACCCTGGCCGTGGCCGGCGCTGCCTCGGCCCAGTCGTCCGTCGTGATGTTCGGCGTGGTCGATACTTCCGTCAGCGGTTTTTCGAACCGTGCCGAAGACCTCAATGGCCCCACGCTTCTGAATCCGACCTACCTGAACCGTGGCAGCGTCAAGACAAGCCGCACGGAACTGCGCAACTCGGCGTACAACTCCAGCCGTTTTGGCTTTCGAGGCACTGAAGACCTTGGTGGCGGGCTGGCAGCGAGCTTTTGGCTCGAAGCGCCGATCACGAACGACGATGGCCAGCAAGGCCTTTCGACCTTCGCGCGTCGTTCAACCGTCAGTCTTTCGGGCGGTTTCGGTGAGCTTCGCCTGGGTCGCGACTACACCCCTTCGTTCTGGAACGAAACCGTGTTCGATCCATTCGGGACCAATGGCGCCGGTACCAACCTGATCCACACCGTGATCAACGGCTCTTTTGCAGCATTCGGCCCGACCATCACGCCCGTTCCCGGAATCACCAACGTCACAGGGAACAGCTCAGTTCGCAACAGCAACAGCATTGGGTATTTTCTGCCTCGCAATCTTGGCGGCTTCTATGGTCAGGCGATGTACGCGCTGCACGAGAACACAAAGTACGACCCTGGCACCGCTACACCGCCCGGTATTTCCGCAGCCGGTCTCTTGAATCCAGGCACCGTGGCCACGACGCGCGCCGGCCGCTACTTCGGCGGCCGCTTCGGCTACCAGAATGGACCGTTGGATGTCGCAGTTGCCTACGGCAACACCACGACTGGCGACAGCTTCTACGCGGGGACCACCAGCTACTTGAAGGTCGCAACCCTGGGCGCCTCGTACGACTTCGGGCCCGTCAAGCTTTTCGGCGAAGTCGCCCGCGCCAAGCGCGAGACCGAATACGACATTACGCCGCTTCCCGGGGGAACGCCCGATGTCGACCTCGACGGCTACCTGGTCGGCGCCACAGTTCCCGTGGGGCCTGGCTTGATCCGCGTGGCCTACTCGCAGGTCAAGTACGACTTCAATCTGCCGCTGTCGTTCGCTGGCGATCCGAAGGCCAACAAGTTTGCCCTCGGCTACGTGCACAACCTGTCGAAGCGCACGGCCCTGTATGCCACGGTTGCACGCGTGCGCAACAAGAACGGCGCAAGCCTGACCGTGGGTGGCCCGGCCTTCTTCAACACGCCGGGCGGCGTCTTCACTCCGAAAACCTCGACGGGATACGACTTGGGTATCCGTCACGCGTTCTGATCTGAAGCTGGCGTCACCGGCTTGGGTGCAGACACAAGCCTTCTGACGTGAAGGGAAATCGCGGACGCGGTCCGCCTGCCAGGCAGGCGGCTCGATGTCCGCGAAAGTACAAGCGTGTCAGGCATTCGCGAGCAACGTTCGAATAGCCAGGTTCGAAAGTCAGGTCGGCCGCCGACACATTGCGCGAGCACATGCCCTGCACGGACAAGCTCAGTCCGCCTTGATCCCGGCAGCCTTGATCACCCGCCCCCATTTTTCCTGTTCCACACGTTGCAGGACCGCCAGGCGCTCGGGCGGCCCGCCGACCGGCATGGCGCCCAACTCTTTGAGGCGCTTCGCGACCGAGGGGCGCTTGAGCGCAGCGTCCACCTCTGCCGAGAGACGAGCGACGATCTCCGGTGACGTGGCCGCAGGCGCGTACAAGGCCGCCCACGACGAAGCCTCGAAATCTTTGAGGTTCAGGGCCTCGGCGACGGTCGGCACTTCGGGGTACTCCGGCAGCCGCTCGCGCGTCGTGGTCGCAAGCATGCGCACCTTGCCGGACTTCAGGTGCGGCAGCGTGCTTACCAGGGTGTTGAACATCAGGTGCACCTGCCCCGCCACCACGTCCGCCGTCGCAGGAGCCTCCCCCTTGTAGGGAATATGTGTCATCACGGTGCCGGTGCGATGCTTGAAGTACTCCGCCACCAGGTGCGAGGAGCCCCCATTGCCAGCCGAGGCGAAGTTGACCTGTCCCGGGTGCGCCTTCACATGCGCGACCAGTTCCTGCACGCTTCGCAGGGGGAGCAACTGCGTGTTTGCCATGATGACGATGGGCACCGTCATCAGCAGCGAGACGGGCGTGAAGTCGCGGTTCGGGTCGTATGGCATCCGGTCGTGCAGCAGCGGGTTGATGGCAATGGCTCCGGTGCTCGCCATCAGCAAGGTGTATCCATCCGCAGGCGCCTTGGCCACCTCCGCGCCACCGATGAATCCGTGCGCCCCGGCCTTGTTTTCGATGATGACCGCTGTCTGCAGCGATTCGCCCAGCGCCTGACCGATCACCCGGGCAGCTACGTCAGTCTGCCCGCCAGCCGGAAACGGAACGACGATGCGGATGGTCTTGGCAGGCCAGTTAGTCTGCGCCGTGGCCATGCCGCCGATAAGCGCGAAGACGCAGGCGAGGATCGTGCGTTGCACAGCGTTCATGGGATGTCGATACCTCTTGACTGGTTGCTCATTGCACCTCCGCATGCTCAGGGCTGTCTCATTCGAAGTTCATCACTTGCATCGAATGCGACATCCGTTGCAAGTGCGATGCCAGAGAGGCTCCTGTGCAGTCCCCTCGGTGCACGCAAGCCCACCTCTTCTCCCGCGCGCGCTGCCCGCGATGTGCGCCCACCGACCACTCTGTCCTTGGCAAAAGCAGGCGATGTGCATGGCCCGTACACCAGGGTGTGCCTACGTGCTTCCATGGCCTCGACGGCGCGGGCACAGGCTTTGCAGAGGCTCCATATCGCGAAGCACCCATCCAGAAGAGCGGAGACCTTGATGATCGAATTGAAGCGCATTGCGCGTACCTTGGCGGCTGTCGTCGCAGCCACCTGCCTTGTGGGCAGCGTCGCAGCGCAGACGGCCACCTATCCGTCGCGCCCCATCAAGCTGATCGTTCCCTTCGCTGCGGGCGGCTCCAGCGACATCCTTGGACGCGTATTTGCAGAAAAGGTCGGGGCGGAATTGGGTCAGTCCATGGTCGTCGACAACCGAGCCGGAGGGAACACCGTAATAGGCACTCAGGCCGCGGCCAGCGCGCGGGCGGACGGATACACCATCCTGCAGGTGACTCCCAACGCCGTCATCGTGGGCAGTCTGCAGCGAAGCGTCCCGTACGACCTGGGGCGCGATTTCGCACCCGTTATCGGTGTCGGATCAGTGCCGTTGCTTTTGGCAGTGCCGGCCAGCTCAACCATCCGGTCCATTCCTGATCTCGTGACGTTCGCAAAGGCCATGTCCGGTGGGCTCAGCTATGCGTCGGGCGGGATGGGGTCGCTCGGGCACCTCGCCCCCGTGCGTCTGCTGCGTGACCTGAAGATCCAAGGCACCCACGTCCCCTACCGAGGTGTAGCGCCGGCCATTCAGGATGTGGCCGCCAACCGGGTTCATCTGATGTTCGTGTCCAGCCTCGAGGGGATGCAGATGGTGAAGACTGGCGGCATTCGGGTCCTTGCCGTGACATCGGAGCAGCGGCTGCCGGGCCTTCCCGACGTACCGACGATGGCGGAACTTGGTTTCGCGGACTTCTACCCGGCCGTGTGGTACGGATTCATGGTGCCCGCCAAGACGCCGGCGGATGTTCGGGACCGCCTGCATCAGGCGTTCACCAAGGGCGCAGCCGATCCTGGCGTCCGCGAGCAACTCGTCAAGCTTGGGCTAACCGTGAAGCTCCGCAACGGACCTGAGTTCGCTCAGTTCATCCGCGAAGAAGACGCGCGGTGGAGCCGCGTCGTCAAGGAGAACGGCATCACCATGGAATGAGGCAAGCGCCCGCCCGTTTGTTTACACAGCACAGCCGACCAGATCCCTACCCTTTCGAGACATCAAATGACATTGAAACCCACCACCGCCGATGCCGCCCTCGTGTATGAACATGTGCCGCAGCTCGCACGCATCCGCCAACAGGTCCTTCTGGGCGACGTTTGGAAGCAGCCGGAGCTGGCGTACCGCGACCGCATTCTGGTCACCCTGGGCGTGCTGGCCGCTGGCGGCAAGGTCGACGAGATGAAGGTATGGATGGGACGCGGCCTCGAGAACGGCATCACGCTCGACGAACTGCGCGGCCTGATCGTGCAAGTGACCTTCTACGCCGGTTGGCCCGCCGGGCTCGCGGCCGGCAAGGCAGCGCTCGACCTGTTCGAGGCCGCGGCCAAGTAAGCGCTGCGGAAGTTCCCACCGGTCCTACCTACGTGCAGACCAGACCGACACCTTTTCGTAGACCAAACCTTTGCATCCGGAGACAGACAATGAAGATCCAATGCCATGCGATAGTTCCTCGGCTCTTTCGACTCACGGGGGCGATTGTCCGCACCCTTGCCATGGCTTGCGCTGCCGCCCTTGTGGCAGGTGGTGCGCATGCTCAACAGTTCCCGTCACGACCGATCAAGATTCTGATCGGCTATGGCGCCGGCGGCGGGACCGACAGTCTCGCTCGCCTCTACGCGGCCAAGCTTCAGGAAGTCCTCAACACGCCCGTTGTCATCGACAACAAACCAGGTGCCTCCGAACTTCTTGCGGCGCAGCCAGTCATGAATGCCGCGCCGGATGGATACACGTTGTGGATCGGGACCGGCGGAGCGCTTGCGCAGAATCCTGGCGTTCGTCGGGACCTGCCCTACGACGTGCTCAAGAATTTCACGCCGATTGCGCTGCTTGCCGAAGCGGAAGCCGTGCTGATCCTGAAGCCTGGCGTCCCGGTGAGCTCGTTGCCTGAGCTGGTCGACTATGGAAAGGCCAACCCTGGAAAGCTCAACTACGGCTCCGGTGGCATCGGCTCAGGCAACCACCTCCAGATGGAATATCTGATCAGTGTGACGGGCGCGTCCTTCACCCACATCCCCTATAAGAGCGAAGCGGAGATCACGCGCGATGCAATGGCCGGCAATGTGGACTTGTCGATGATCACGGCGCAGTTCGCCGTCCCGCTCGTCAATGAGGGGAAGGTCAAGGCGATCGCGGTGACCGGAGCGCAGCGGCTCAAGTCGCTGCCGAACGTTCCCAGCGTTGCCGAAGCAGGCGGCTCGGCACTCAAGTCGATGGGTTCCTACACGTTCTTCGGGTTGATGGGACCGGCACGCATGCCGGCACCGATCGTGCAGCGACTCAACGAGGCTTTCAACAAGGTCTCGGCCATGCCGGAAGTCGATCAGCGGATGCGCGAGGTGATGTTCCTGCGACCCAAGGTCGCCCCACCCGAAGAGTATCGACAGTACCTCGAGCGCGAACTCGCCAAATGGCGTGAACTGAGCAAGACCGTGAAGATCGGTACGTCTTGAAACAGCAGCGGCATATCTGGAGTACTAAGCATGAATGATTGGCTTCGAGCCGCGGCTGCAGCTGCATTCGCCATGGTCGCGACGGCACCTGCCCTTGCAGCAGACCCGTTCCCGACCCGTCCTGTCCGCATCGTCGTCGCAACCGCGGCGGGCGGTTGGGGCGACAACACCACGCGCCTCGTGGCACAGAGAATGTCCGAGAACCTTGGACAGCCGGTCGTCATCGACAACCGCCCAGGCGCCGACAGTCTGGTGGGCATCCGACACGTCAAGTCCGCACCCGCGGATGGCTACACCCTGCTTTCGACCGGCGCCACCATCATGCTTCAGCCGGTGGTAAAGAAGGATCCTGGCTATGACTTGCTGAAGGACTTCACCGGCGTAGGGTCCATGGCACGCTCTCCGGCGATCATGGTGGTTGCGACGGACCGCCGCGAGAAGTCGCTGACGGAATTCGTGACGCAAGCGAAATCTCAACCGGGCAAGCTGAGCTACGGTTCCGCCGGCGTCGGCTCCGCGACCCACATCCCGGTGGAGATGTTCGTCCAGCAGGCGGGAGTACAACTGCTGCATGTGCCGTACAAGGGCAACGGAGCGGCAATGCCGGACTTGATTGCCGGGCGCGTCAGCATGCTGTTCGACGCCTACAGCAGCAGTGTCGGCAACCTCAAGGGCGGTCGGCTGAAAGCTCTTGGCGTGACATCGGGGACTCGCCTGCGGGCGCTGCCGGACGTAGCGACGTTCGCCGAGCAGGGCTTGCCGGGCTTCAGCTACTACTACTGGCTCGGCCTCTTCGCTCCCGCCGGCACGCCGCCGGATGTGGTGAATCGCCTTTCGACCGCATTGCGCGACGCGCTCGCGACCGTCGAGTTGAACGAGCGGATGCAGTCGGAAGCGACTGAGCCGATGGTGATGCCGCCGACGGAATTCAATGCCTACATACGGACTGAAGCCACCCGGCTGCACAAGTTCGCCACCGATCTTGGCTGGACCAAGGAGTAGTCGAAGATGAGCCGCTTTGATGAAAAGACCATTGTGGTGACTGGTGCCGGTAGCGGCATCGGCGCAGCCTGCGTTCGCCGCCTTCTTGCGGAAGGCGCTTCGGTCGTTGCGGCCGACGTGCGCATGGAGGACGTGGAACAGCTCGCCGCCGAGTTCAACGATGGCGGCCGCATTCTTGCCGCGCGCGTCGACGTGACCGACCGTGACCAGGTCGCCGGGCTGATCGCCAGCGCGGCCGCGCGTTTCGGACAGCTCTACGGCCTCGTCAACAGTGCCGGAATCCGAAGCGTGGGCAACGTACTCGATCTCGAGCCGGACGCCTGGCGCCGGGTGCTGTCGATCAACCTGGATGGCACGTTCAATGTCTGCCAGGCCTTCGCACGTGCGCTGCGCGACGCAAAGTCGCCAGGCGCAATAGTCAACATCACGTCCGGCGCCGGGATCGTGGGCATTCCCAATCGCCTCGGATACTCGGCGTCGAAGTTCGGCGTCTCGGGCATCACGAAGTCGATGTCCTTGGAGCTGGCCTCGCTGGGCATTCGCGTGAATGCAGTTGCACCGGGGATGATTCGCACCGCGATGACCTCGTCCATGTTCGAGGACCCGGAGAACGTCAGAAAAATTCGTGCCGCCCACCCGCTCGGCCGTGCGGGCGAACCGGAAGACATTGCCGCAGCGATTTGCTTTTTGCTCTCCGCCGACGCGGCCTTCATCACCGGGGTAGTCCTCCCTGTCGACGGAGGCAACACGGTGGGCATCCCGTCGTTCTAGTGCGGTGCGCCATGCGTGTCGCTCCAAAGATCGAACTGGAGGCAAGAACCACGAAGGAGACAAGCCCAATGAGGCTCCAGAGAAGCATGCTGCTGTTCGCCGCGGCCACGGCAATCTTGGCCGGCCAGGGTTGCGCAATCGACCCGGTGCGCAGTCCGCAGGTGCCGGTGGCGGCGGTAACCGATCAGAAGGCGGCCCGACAGATTCCCGCCCGCCTGATGCCGGTGCCCGGCACGGTGAGTCCGCAACTGCGCACGATGATCGCAGGCGGGCCTTCGCCGATCTGGAACGAGCATCCGAAGGGCACCGAAGAATGGCGGACCTGGGTGCAGCAGCGCGCCGAAGGGGCTGTCCGCGGTCTGCCGGCTCTGCGGCAGAAGCTCGAAGTGACGGTCGAGCCAAGCGTCATCGCTGGTGTCAAGGTGTTCACCGTCGCGCCGCGGGTGACCTCGCCGGAAAATCTCCGCCGCGTGCTGGTCCATGTTCACGGAGGCGGCTATGTGCTGAACCCGGGCGAGGCCGGCACCAACGAGGCAATCTTGATGGCCGGCTTCGGCCACTTCAAGGTGGTTTCCATCGACTACCGCATGCCGCCAGACCATCCGTACCCGGCTGCGTTGGACGATGCAATGGCGGTGTACAGAGAGGTCGTGAAATCGACCGACCCGAGCCGCGTGGCGATCTTCGGCACCTCCACAGGTGGCAGCATGGCACTGGCGATGGTGCTGCGCGCGAAGCGCGAGGGATTGCCGCTGCCCGCCGCCGTGGCCCCAGGAACGCCTTGGTCCGATATGACAAAGACCGGCGACAGCTACTTCACCAACGAGATGGTCGACAACGTGCTGGTCAGCCACGACGGTTGGCTCGGCGACGCCGCCGCCTTATACGCCAACGGTCATGATCTCAAGGACCCCCTGCTGTCGCCTGTGTACGGCGATCTCGCAGGCTTTCCACCGACCCTCCTGACGACAGGGACGCGCGACCTCTTCCTCAGCAACACAGTGCGCGTACACCGCAAACTGCGCGATGCTGGGGTCGTGGCAGACCTCGTGGTGTTCGAGGGCATGTCCCATGCGCAGTACATGTTCAACGCCGACGCGCAGGAGACCCGGCAACATTTCGCCGATCTGCGGACCTTCTTCGACCGTCATCTCGCACGGTGACACCGCACGCGCCAGCCGGTTCTAAGGCTAGTGCTGGACGTCGTGCCGCGCGAAGAGCCCCCACCTTCGGGGCAATCACGATCAGGCGCCTGCAGGTTCGTCGAAGCCGATCATCGATTTGACTTCCAGGTACTCCTCCAGACCGAATACGCCCATCTCGCGCCCGTTGCCAGACTGCTTGTACCCGCCCATGGGAGCCACGTAGTTGCTGGGCGCGCCGTTGAAAAAGATGCGGCCGGCGCGCAGCTGCGCTCCGATGTCATAGGCCTTGCGGCGGTCGGACGAGAAGACGTACCCGCCGAGGCCGTACGGTGTGCCGTTGGCGATCTCAATGGCTTGGGCCTCGGTGGCATAGGGAATCACCGCGAGGACGGGGCCGAAGATTTCTTCCTTGGCGATTGTCATGCTCGGGTTCACATTGGAGAAGATGGTCGGTTTGATGAAGAAACCGGCATCCAGACCCTCGGGTCGGCCAGCTCCGCCGCAAACCAGGTCGGCACCCTCGGCGAGCCCCATCTGGATATAGCTCTGCACGCGATCGAATTGGGCCTTGTTGACCACCGGCCCGAGGGTCGTGGCTGGATCTTGGGGGTCGCCGACGCGTATCTTGCCGGCCTCCTCCACCAGGAGAGCTCTCAGCTCATCAAGCTGTTGCTCATGGACAAGGATGCGCGTCGGCGAGTGGCAGGACTGCCCGCTATTGGAGAAGCCCCGCGCGATATTCCATTTCGCTGCGGCCGCGAGGTCTGCGTCGGGCAGGATGATGTTGGCGGACTTGCCACCCAGTTCCTGGCACACACGCTTCACGGTGGCTGCTGCTGCTTCCGCGACGAGAACGCCGGCTCGTGTGGATCCGGTGAAGGACACCAGGTCGATGTCGGCGTGCCGGCTGATCGCGTTGCCGACCGTCGGGCCATCGCCATTGACAAGATTGAAGACCCCAGGTGGGACGCCGGCCGCATGCATGACTTCTGCGAGACCCAAGGCGCTCAGTGGCGTGAATTCGCTGGGCTTCCACACCACGGTGCACCCCGCCGCCAGTGCGGCGGAGAGCTTCGTGCAGATCAGCTGGACCGGCCAGTTCCATGCTGTGATCAGACCGCAGACACCGATCGGCTCGCGCCGGACGAGGTTGGTACCGAGACGAGTCTCGAACTCGTACTCGCGAAGGGTGACGATGGCTTGGCGGAAGGCTTCGATCCCCGTGCGCGTGTGCGCCTTCATGCCGCGGGGAGCGCCCATCTCGAGGGAGACCGCGGCCATGATGTCGTCCTCACGCGCCTCGAATTCACTGACCACGCGCTCCAGCAACGCGATGCGCTCGGCCTTGGTCGTGTTGCTGAACGATGCGAACGCCTTGCGCGCTGCGCCGACTGCACGATCGACATCGTCAGAGCTTCCGAGGCTGACAGTCGCGTGGGGAGCCTCGGTCGCGGGATTGACCAGCGTGAAGCGAGCGGCGCCTGGTGCCTCCACCCATTGCCCGTCCAAGTAGAACATTCCGTAGTGATTCATGCATTACCTCTGATGTCTGTGTGTGAGCCGATGCCAACTGGAGCGCCGGCTGCAACACTCATGCCACGCGCGTCCGCCGCCGATGGGGCCCGAAGCGCCGCTGCGGAGGACATCAATGTCCTTGTGCAGGACACACATGTCCGCGTGGACGGGGCGCAGCAAGCGTGCAGAGGCCGGTACGCAATTTGCAGTTGCTCCCACAGGGTCCCTTGGGAGACTGGTATCTGCTTCAATCATCAGAATGGAATTCGCAATGACGGCCGTGCACGTGGGATACATCGGACTTGGCGCCATGGGGGGCGCGCTCGCGCGCAGGTTGGTCGGTACCTGTCGATTGCATGTGTGGGACCTCAACCCTCAGACTGCAAGCAGGTTCGAAGCCGCCGGAGCTGTGGTGGCGCCGACCGCCGCAGATGTCGCGAGGCAGTGCAAGGTCGTCCTGCTGTGCCTGCCCCGGAGTTCTGACGTTCATCAGCTAATGTTTGGCCCCGAGGGGATGGCAGAAGCACTTGCGCCGGGCTCCATCGTGATCGATCAGACAAGCGGCGTGCCCGAGGAGACGCGCGCCATTGCACGCGAGTTGGCTTTGCGCGGCGTTTTCATGCTGGACGCTCCGGTCGCCGGAGGCGTTGCTGCTGCAGACGAAGGCAGGATCACGATGATGGTGTCCGGACCACACTCGGCCTTCGAGCAGGTCGCACCCATCCTGAACGCCATCAGCCCGACAGTCGTGCGCTGCGGCGAGCGCCTGGGCGATGGACAGGCCATCAAGATGCTCAACAATGCGATGAACGCCGCATGCCGCCTCGCAACGCTTGAGGTCGTCGCCATGGGAAGGAAGCAAGGCCTCTCGCTGGCCGCGATGACGGAGGCCATCAACCAGAGCACGGGACGCAGCCGGATCTCTCAGGTCGCACTTCCGGCACTCTTGGCGGGCAAGCCCTCGAGCGATTTCGCACTGCCGCTCATGGTGAAGGACGTCGACCAAGCCATCCACCTGTCGATGAAAGCTGGAGCGCCAATCCCGATCGCCGGCGTCGCCCGGGCTCTGCTCCAGATCGGCGTCAACACCGTGGGGCCGAAGGCCCGCCTCGAAGACATGATCGGCCTCATCGAATCGATGGCAGCGACGCGGCTGAGAGATGACGTCGATCAAGTCGAGGTGCCTGACACCGCCGACGCGTCGGCCCAGCACCCCGTCATCGGCTATGTGGGCCTCGGTGCCATGGGCGGCGCCATTGCGCGGCGGCTCCTCGACAGCTCGTGCGAGGTTCACATCCACGACGTTCGCGCGGACGCTGTGCGGGACCTTGAAGCGGCCGGCGCCGTCGTCGCTCCCGACCTGCCTTCGCTGGCACGGGCCTGCGACGTGATCATGATCTGCGTGCCCACCTCCGCCGTTGTGCGGAAGGTGCTGTTCGGCAATGGTGGCCTCGGCGAAGGATTGTCCAAGGGCAAGATCGTGGTTGACCAGACCACCGGCGATCCGGCAGCCACCCGGGCCATGGCCGCTGAACTGGAGGCCCTTGGGGTCGCGATGATCGACGCACCCGTCTCAGGAGGACCGAAGGGCGCCGCGGAAGGAAAGATCGTCACCTTCTGCGGTGGACAGCAACAGGCCTTCGCCCGGGTGCGTGCGATCCTGCAGCGCACCGGCCCGACGGTCGTGTACTTCGGCCCCAGTGGAAGCGGCAACGTGGCAAAGCTGATCAAGAACACCCTGGGGGCGTGCAACCGCCTGATCGCCTACGAAACCGTTGCGCTCGGCGTCAAGATCGGCCTGAAGCTCGGCGACATGGAACGGGTCATCAACAAGAGCTCGGGATGGACGCAGGCCTTCGAACGCATCATGCCCGCCCTCGCCTCCGGCGGCCAGACGGCCCAGCTGCGGCTGGAGCTGATGGTGAAGGATCTGGACCTCGCTTGCCGACTCGGCATGGAGGCCGGCGCTCCGATGCTCATCGCGCACACCGTACGCAGCACGGTCGAGGCCGGCGCCAACGAGCTTGGAGGCGATGCCAACCTCGACGAACTCTCGCGGCTGTACGAAGCGAGAGCCGGCATCCGATTCGCAGATGCCGCGACCAAGAACTGAACCGCCCGTACCGAGCCACTGTCATGACAAACCTGCACCCCTACCCTCAGCTTCACGCCGGTCGCGATGAGCCGATCCTGGACCCCGAACTTGCGATCATCGACTCCGCGCATCATCTGTTCGACCGTCCTGCGCTGCGCTATATGTTCGAGGACTACCTCGCGGACGTCCGCGCGGGCCATCGAATCGTGGCGTCCATCTTTGTCGAAACGCTCGCTTTCAGCCGACCCGACGGACCGGAGCTGCTCCGGCCGCTGGGCGAGGTTGAGTTTGCGAACGGCATCGGCGCAATGAGTGCCAGTGGTGCATACGGCGACCGCCGCATCTGTGCAGGAATCATCGGCCATGCCGACCTCCGGTTTGGCGAGCAGGTCGGCGAACTCCTCGACCAGGCGCTCGCACGCGCACCCGAGCGCTTTCGCGGCGTGCGGCAGATCACGATCGAGGATGAGAGCGACGCGCCGTTCCGCTATGTCACGAATAGGCCGGCGCGCGGGATCATGAAGCATCCGAAGTTCCACGCGGGGTTCCGCGAAGTGGTCGCCCGCGGCCTGACCTTCGACGCCGCCGTGTTTCACCATCAGCTCGATGAAGTGGCGCAGCTCGCCGATGCATTCCCCGATGGCAGCATCGTGCTCAATCATGTCGGCCAGGCCATGGCCATGGACCTGGATGCCCGAGGACGCGCGGACGTGTTCGAGAAGCTGTGCGCCTCCCTGCGAGAGCTTGGTCGCCGGCCAAACATCACCTGCAAGATCGGCGGGCTCGGGTTGCCGTTCTGGGGCTTCGGCTTCGAGAAGCGGGCCGATCCGGTCGGGTATCTCGAGCTCGCCGCCGCATGGAAGCCCTACGTCGAGGCCGCGATTGAAGCCTTTGGCCCCGAGCGATGCATGATGGAGAGCAACTATCCGCCCGATGGCCGTGCAGCCGGATTCGTCCCCTTGTGGAATGCGCTCAAGCACATAGTCCGCGACGCGTCCGCGGACGAGAAGTCAGCGCTTTTCCGTCGCACCGCAGCACGGGTGTATCGCCTGTCTGTGCAGGATTGAAGCTCCGACCGTCCGAGCGCGCCTCTAGTTGGCAAAGCCTTCCATGATGAAGACCCGTGACTTCGCCGATCTGTGCCGGATCGGCATCAGTTCCCGGTACCTGGGCGAGTCGTACCAGGCCTGAGCCTGTTCCATGCTCGGAAACGCGATCATGATGAGACGCTTGGTGGGCTCGCCTTCCAGCGAGGCGACCTTGCCGCCGCGCACGACGTAGCGTCCGCCGAACGGCGCGAAGGTCGATTCGACTGCTGCGCCGTAGGGCTTGATGCCTTCCGGATCGGTGAGCTCGAATTCGGAGATGTAGTAGGCAGGTGGCTTGGTTCCGGGAACCGGCTGAGCGTGCAGGGCCTTTGCAGGCAAGCCGCCGATGAAGGCGGCGGTCGACAGCACGAACAGCAGAGATCGTTTCGACTTCATGAAAGTTTTCCTTGGCGTGACAGCGCGCCTCACCGTGCCTTCGCGCTCGCGGCGATGGATTCGGCCTCGAAAAGCCTGCGCGCCGTGATCATCGATTTGGTGAGGTCCACATACTTCTTGAAATGCGGCGATTCGATGTGCTGCCGGTAGGCGTTCTCGTCCGCATAGATCTCGAAGAACCGAAGATGGGACAGGTTGTCTTTCAAGGCTACCGAATAGATGGCCAGCACACCAGGTTCGGCGCGGATCGACGCTTCGATCTCCTCCGTTACGGCCGTCTTGTAAGCTTCGAGCTGTGCCGGGTCGATCTCCAGTTCGGCGATGCGCACAAGCGCTGTGGCGGGCAACTGCGGCTTCGAACCGAGCAGGATGGGCACGGTGTCGTACAGCTTGCGGGCCGTCATCATCTTTTCCGTGGTGGCGCGAAACTGCTGGAAATGCGGTGTCTGCAAATGGGCTCGATATGCGCCTGCATCCTTGTACACCTCGAACACACGGATGCGCGTCGGGTTGCCTGTTTCAGCCGCCGCATGGAAGGCCAGCACACCCGGTTCCAACCTGCGCGTCGCCTCCGCATTCTCACTAGCCGCTGCCCTGAATCCTTCCAGCTGCGCGGGATCGATTTCCAGGTCCGCCCAGCGCACGACGGGGCCCAGCGCTTCCTGAGCGCCGGCGGATAGACAAAGGCACAGCGTTGCCGCCGATGTGACCAACATCAAGAGTTGCCTAATATTCATGGGCTTTCACGCCTCCGAAATCGATGCGCCCATTATCGACGCCGCCACTCGTTTCGCACTAGACCAATTGCCTCGTGTTCTTGCCTATTCGTCCTGAAGATGCGACGGTCGGGCACTACGGCGGCGTTCCTTCACTACCATGCGTCGAATGAACAAGCGGAAGCAAACAAGTCGCTCCGAAGAGGCCGAACGGTTCGAGGCCGTGCGGTCGTCGCTGGCTGAACGCATCGCCCGGTGGACCGCCGGCGTCGAGCAGTTCGCCACTGGCAGCCCAGGCCTTACCCTCTACCGGCATGACGCGCCGACGGAGGCCATGAGCTGCATGCTCGAGCCGGCCATTGCACTCACCATTCAAGGCGCCAAACGTGCGCTGCTCGGCGACGATGTGTTTGCATACAACAGGCACAGGTTCCTGATTACGTCGCTCGACCTTCCGGTCGTATTGCGAACAGTCGAAGCCAGTCGCGAGGCCCCTTACCTGAGTCTGGTGCTGAGGTTGGACGAGCGTGCAATCGCAGAAGTGATGTTGCAAACCGAGCTGCCTCGACCCTCGCGCGAGCCGCCCAGTGGCCGGGGCATCAGCCTGGGAAAGACCACGACGGCGTTGCTCGAAGTGTTCGACCGCCTGGTAAAGCTGCTCGACGAACCCGCGGCCGTCCCCGTTCTGGCACCGCTCATCCGAAAGGAAATCTTCTATCGGCTTCTGGTCAGCGATCAAGGCGCGTTGCTGCGCCAACTCGCCTCGGCCGGCAGTCAGAGCCGTAGGGTCGCACGGGCCATCGACTGGCTGAAATCAAACTTCGCAGTGCCGCTGCACATCGAGGAACTCGCAGCACTCTCGCAGATGAGCACCTCCCGCCTTCATCACCACTTCCGTCAACTCACCTCGATGAGCCCGCTGCAATTCCAGAAGTTGCTGCGCCTGAACGAAGCGCGCCGGCTCATGCTCACAGAGCAGTTGGATGCATCCGCCGCTGCCTTCCAGGTCGGCTACCTCAGTCCGTCACAGTTCAGTCGCGAATACAGCCGGCAGTTCGGTGCGCCGCCGCGCCGCGACATGGAGCGCTTGTTGGATCTGTACCGTTCAGACGCCGAGGTTCACTGAGCCAAGTTCATAGGAGCCGAGTCGCACCGACTTGGAAGTGGCTGGATGGGCTCAACCCCCATTCATACGCTGGAACAGCGACTCGCCGTGCTGGCGGGTGTTGATCGACATGCCGACCAGCACTTCATCGCGGTCTTCGTCGAGGCGCGCCAACGCTTCACTCGCAAAAGCGTCCGGGCTCATCATCCCGGCGTTCTTTGTACCGTCGCTGCGAGCGTCGCCACCCAGGCCGGTGTCGACGATTGGAGGCACCATTTCCACGACCTTGACTGCGGTGTGGCGAAGTTGATGCCGCAAACTGAGAGTAAACGAGTGCAGCGCAGCCTTGGTTGCGCAGTACACGGGAACGTCGGCCATTGGCGCGAAGGCCAGTCCCGACGTGACGTTGACGATGACAGCCCGCTGTTGTCGACGCAGCAGCGGCAGCAGCTCACCGATAAGCTGCACCGGCGCAGTGAAGTTGATCGCAACCTCTTGTTCCAGGTCGTCCAACGCATGATCCCCGGTGAAGCTGCGGCGAGATTGGACTCCGGCATTGTTGAAAACGACGCTGAGGTCCGGGTGCTCGGCAGCAATCCAGTCGACCAGCTCCCTTCGACTCCCGGCGTTCGTGACATCGCAGATTCGCGTGATCAGCGCCGGCTCGATCGCTTGCGCGCGGGCCAGCGCCTCGGCCCCTCGGCCACAGACGATGACACGATTGCCACGCTGAAGAAGTCGTCGCGCAAGCGCCAATCCGATGCCGCTGGAGCCTCCGGTAATGAGGATCGTGCTATTGCTCAATGTCATGCTCTGGTCTTTTGAAACGGGCACGCCTGGCCCTTCGCCGTTGATGGCTGCCTGCTGTCATTCTGGTACGATCAAATGATGCCAATATGACACTATGTTGTCAACAACGCTTTATAGAGACGTATGACAAGAACAAGGCGAACCCCTTCCGGTGAAGCGATGGGCAGCTTGATGCTCGAACTGTTCAGGCTCAACAGCCGTCTGCTGACAGCCGGCGATCGGCTTGTCGCACCGCTCGGACTGACAAGCGCCCGCTGGCAGATTCTCGGCACCATCTTCAAGGGCGAGCACCCGCAGCCCGTGGCGTGGCTCGCTCGCAATCTGGGCGCCAATCGGCAAAACGTGCAGCGAATCGTCAACGACCTCGAGAAGGAAGGACTTGTCGCATTCGAGACCAACCCTCACCACCGGCGAGCGCAACTTGTGGTTCTGACTGACGGAGGAAGACAGGCCTATGCTGCCGCCATGGCTTTGCAAGCTCCTTGGATCAACAGCCTCTCGGACGGGATTGCGCTGGATGACATCAAGACGATGCAAAAGATCATGGCGTCATTGCGGCAGAAGCTGGAGCAAGACATGGAGGATGACGAGCAAAGCTGACCGTCGCGACCATGTCACGGCGACGAGCCACTCAGGCTTGGCCCGGCAACCGGTCCAGGAACTTGTCCAGCGTGATCGGATAGTCGCGCACTCGTACCCCGGTCGCGTTGTAGACCGCGTTGGCGATGGCTGCGGCCACGCCGCACAAGCCCAGTTCGCCGACGCCCTTGGCCTTCATCGGGGACATCGTGTTGTCCACCTCGTCGAGGAGATCACGTCCTGCTGCGGAATATCCGCGTGCACAGGTACCTCGTAGCCGGCCAGGTCGTGGTTGATGAAGCAGCCTGCATGCGGGTCCACCACCAGTTCTTCCATCAACGCCGCACCCGCGCCCATCACCATCGCACCAATCACCTGGCTGCGGGCGGTTTTAGGGTTCAGGATGCGGCCCGCAGCACACACGGCAAGCATGCGCCGAAGGCGGATCTCGCCGGTGAACGCATTAACGCCCAGTTCCACGAAGTGCGCGCCGAAGGTCTGGTGCGCGTACTGCTTGGGCAGGTCCCCGTAGGTCATCTCGTCCTGCGCCACGAGTTCGCCCTGCGCGGCAGCCTCCTTCAGCGGTACGCGGCGTTCGCCGGACTGCACGTGCCCGTCCGTAAAATCGATGTCGGCGGCAATGAAACCCAGCTTCTGCGCCACGGTCTCGCGCAGCTTCACGCACGCGGCGTACACACCGGAAGTCGCCGACGCTGCGCCCCACTGGCCGCCGGACCCAGGCGACTCCGGAAGGCGGCTGTCCCCGAGCCGCACGACGACCTGATCGAGGCCGACGCCCATCATCTCGGCCGCAGTCTGCGCAATGATGGTGTAGCTGCCCGTGCCGAGGTCCGTCATGTCGGTTTCCACGGTGATGACGCCATGGCGGTCCAACCGCACCCGTGCAGCGGATTTGGCGATCGGCGCACCACGGATCGCGGCCGCGGTGCCCATGCCGACCAGCCAGTGCCCGTCGCGCACCATGCCTGGCCTGGGCTGGCGCCGACTCCAACCGAAGCGCTCGGCGCCGAGGCGCAGGCATTCCACCAGTTGCCGCTTGGAGAACGGCCGTTGGGGCTCCTCGGGAGCAAACTGCGTATCGTTCAGGATGCGGAACTCGACAGGGTCGATGCTCAATTTCTCCGCCATCTCGTCCATTGCAATCTCTAGCGTCATCATGCCGGGAGCCTCGCCAGGCGCGCGCATGGCATTGCCCTCTGCAAGGTCGAGTACGGCGAGGCGCAGGCGGGTCATGCGGTTGGCGCCCGCGTACAGCCAGCGTGTCGACGCCGTGGCAGCCTCCGTGCGGCCGCCACGCAGGTTGCCGGACCAGCTCTCGTGCCCGATCACGGTGATCTTGCCGTCACGCCCCGCGCCGATGCGAATGCGCTGAATCGTGGCCGGCCGGTGTGTCGTGCTGTTGAACATCAGCGGCCGCGTCAATGCGACCTTCACCGGGCGTCCCACGGCGCGCGCGGCCAGCGCCGCGGCCACGGTATCGGCCAGCACGGTGCCCTTGCCTCCGAAACCACCCCCGATATAGGGCGCAAGCAAGCGGATGTTCTCCTTGGAGATTCCCAGGATCAAGCCCAGATCGCGCGCGCCCCAATTGAGCTGCTGGATCGGACACCAAACGGTCAGCTGGTCGCCTCGCCACACGGCGATGCTGGCGTGCGGCTCCATCATCGCGTGTGACTGGCCCGGCGTGGTGTAGGTCTCGTCCAGCATGACAGGCGCGGCAGCGAAGGCGCCCTCGAAGTCGCCGATGGCGCTTTGCGGCGGTGGCCCGAACGCCGCAGGCCTGGGTATGACGGCGAGGTCCTTGGCCGCAGCCAGCTCGAACGCGCCTTGCTCGCGTACGTAGCGTACGTCCAGCAGCGATGCGGCGGCACGCGCCTGCTCGAAGGTTTCGGCGACTACCACGGCGACGGCCTGTCCGTAGTGGTCGACAGCCGGGCCAGCCAGCGCACGGTCGACGTAGAACGCCCCGACGCCGAGCTTTCCCGCGTTGCGGGCAGTCACGATGGCGAGAACCCCTGGCGCTGCCCGGGCGCGCGACTCGTCGATGCTGGAGATCCGACCCTTGCCGATGGCCGCGCCCAGCACGAAGCCGTACGCAGGCTTGCCGCCGATGTCGCGATGCTCGTAGGCGTAGGTCGCGGTGCCGGTGGTCTTGAGCGAACCGTCGATACGGTTCACGGGTTGGCCCACCACCTTGAGGCGGTCGATCGGATTGCTGCCCGCAGGCGTGTCGAAATGCATGGGTCTTATCCTCTTGGCTGCGCCAGCACGGCGGCGATCGTGCGCGTGGCCAGCGGCAGTTTGAATGCGTTTTCCTCGGTCGGCTTGGCGCCGGCCAGCAACTGTTCCGCCACGGCCCCTGCACCGCGCGGCAACGAGGCATCGGCCGCCTCGACGCGCCAGGGCTTGGGCGCCACGCCACCCAATGCCACGCGACCCCTTCCATCCGGTTGAACGATCGCCGCCACTGCCACGAGCGCGAACGCATAGGAGGCGCGGTCGCGCACCTTGTGATAGATCTGTGTGCCGCCAACCGGCTTGGGCAACGTCACCGCCGTGATCAGCTCGGCAGGCTCCAACACAGTTTCCACATGCGGCGTGTTCCCCGGCAGGCGATGCAAGTCGGCTATCGGAATGGTGCGGGTCCGCCCATCGGGCCGCACTGTGTTGACCGATGCATCGAGCACCCGCATCGCGACCGCCATATCGCTCGGATGTGTGGCGATACACGCCTCACTGACTCCGAGAAGGCCCAATGATCGGCTGGAACCGTCGATGGCCGAACACCCGCTGCCCGGCATGCGCTTGTTGCAGGGCTGGTTGGTGTCATAAAAGTACGGACAGCGGGTACGCTGCAACAGATTTCCGGCCGTCGTGGCTCGGTTGCGAAGTTGCCCGGAGGCACCGGCCAGCAAGGCCCGCGACAACACGCCATAGTCCTTGCGTACGCGCGAGTCGGCCGCCAGGTCGGTGTTGCGAACCAAAGCGCCGATGCGCAAGCCACCCTCGGGCGTAGGCTCGATCTTGTCCAGGGGCAAGCCGTTGACATCAATGAGGTGCGCGGGCGTCTCGATCTGTAGCTTCATCAGGTCCAGCAGATTGGTGCCGCCTGCGATGAAGCGGCTCTCCGGATGCCGGGCGGCCAGTGTGGCTGCCTCGGCCGTAGTGCTCGCGCGCTGGTAGCTGAAGAGCTTCATGCGGCTCCTCCGACTTCGGTGATGGCGTCAAGGATGTTCGCATAGGCGCCACAGCGGCAGATGTTTCCGCTCATGCGCTCGCGCAGCTCTTGTGCGCTCAGCGACGGTGCCGATGTCAGGTCGGCTGTCGCGTGACTGGGGATGCCTTGCTTGATCTCGTCCAGGACGGCAACCGCCGAACAGATCTGCCCAGGCGTACAGTAGCCGCACTGGAAACCGTCATGCTTCACGAACGCCGCCTGCATGGGGTGCAATCGTCGGGGCGTTCCAAGCCCCTCCACCGTCGTGACGCTCGAGCCTTGGTGCATAACGGCCAGCGTCAGGCAGGAATTTAGCCGGCGGCCATCCACGATGACCGTGCATGCGCCGCACTGACCGTGGTCGCAACCCTTCTTCGTGCCGCTCAGCGCGAGGTGCTCGCGCAGCATGTCGAGCAATGTGGTGCGCGGATCCAACTGAAGGTCTCGGAGCTCGCCGTTCACGCGCAATTGCACGCTGTGCAGCGCGGCGGGCTGCATGTCGAGGGCGGGCTCCGGCGTGGTTGGCTGGGCTGCTATTTGCGTCGACACTGTGGCCCCGACGCCTACGAGGAGAAGGTCGCGGCGATTGATCGGGATGTCGTGGGGTGCGGCCATGTTGGCTCCTGTCATTTGGGAATCTCGATACGCACCGAACTCCGCTTTCGGAGCGCAGTCAGGGGACAAGCGCATCGATATGGATGGGCGGCGTGATCCTTCCGGAACGCCAACAAGCCCATTCGTCAGGCTCATCGGCGCCACTTTTTGCTTCTTCTTGTCAACTTGCCGGCTTGGTTGCCAGGTGACGCGCCAGCGCCTCACGCGCGCGCCGGGCGCTGTCTGCATCCACGCGATCGGCCAACACGCTGCCGAGCTGCTGCAGCTGCCGCGTCGACAGGCCCACGTTCATGCTGATGCGGATGTGCGACTGCAGCTGCGACTCGACACCCGGCAGTGCGGCCAGCATGCTGACGGTAGCCACCTCTCGGCTTTGCCAGTCGAGGTTGTCGCGTTCGAAGATGTCGCCGAACAGATGCGTCCGAAGATATTCGTTCGCGACGGGCGCAAAGTCGAACAGCGCCCCCTGAACCGGCGCACCCGACAGCTTGGTTTGATTGGCGGTGCCTGCGGCCAGCAGGGCATCACCCTTTGGGATGGGGCGGCTGGGCGCGCGACCCGGGGCATCCTGCACACCGCGCTGCTTGCGCGCCTCGACGACCTTCATCAGCTCCGTCAGCGCATTGAGGCTGCGCGGGAAGCCGGCGTAGGCGTAGAGCTGCACCAGCACCTCCTTGGCCTCGCTGATGGTCAGGCCGCCATCCAGACCATGGTTCAAAGCCGCGTTCAGTTTGGCAATGTCGCCAGCGGCCGCGAAGGCCGCGATGGGAACGATGGCCTGGTGTGTGGCCGACAAGGTTTCGGACTGGGGTGTACTGGTCATGCTGGCTGGCTCCTGCTGGTTCTGAGATGCATGGCTGACCGAGACTGCTAGCCCCAGGGTCAGAGTCAGGGCCAGGGCCATGGCAGCCACCGTGCTGCGCTTAGCGTGCGTTGTATTGCTCATCGCTTACTTTCTCCATCCATTCGACGTTCTTGCCGTTCACTGTGCCGGTCACGGCCAGGTGGCTCATCGCGGTGGTCGGCGCCGCGCCGTGCCAGTGCTTGACACCCGGTGGACACCAGACCGTGTCGCCCGCGCGGATTTCCTGCACGGGCTTGCCCCATTCCTGCGTCAGTCCTACACCCGACATCACCACCAGTCGTTGGCCCGCGGGATGGGTATGCCAGGCCGAGCGCGCGCCAGGCTCGAAGGTCACCATGCCGCCCGAGGCGTTGATCTGCGCATTGGCGGGCCACACCGGGTCGACTCGAACACGGCCTGTGAAGTAGTCAGCCGGGCCGACCGCCGAGGGCTGGCTCCCCGCGCGCGTGACCTGCTGGGCGGCAGCGGGCTGCGGTTCGACGGCGCCAGCCTGGAGCGACACGGCGCACATCGCGGCGCAACACAAGGATGATTTCATGCAGAAGACCTTTCAGGTTGATGGGTGCAGCGCCTGGTCGCGCTACCGTGCGCACCAGCAGGTTGGCAGTAGCCTCATCGAGCGACGTTCAGTTCCAGCCAAGCCTGCCACACGACACGGTCACGAGGTCGCCCCCATTTGCTCGATCATCGTGACGCTGCGCCTCATTGCCGTTGACTGAGACCAAGCGTAAGCGGGCAAACCCGCAATGACTAGCCACCCTGATCTGCATGCACTTATCAAACTGGCACATGAATCGCGAGCGGTATTCCTACGGCACATCATCCCGGGCGGCGAATCGGATTGATGAACGGAGACGATAAGCCCATGCGGCGCAGCAGTCTGGTCGGGATGCCAGGGCACGCCTAGACTTGACGTCATGAAAACCGACTTCCTGCTCGGACTGCGCAACCTGACTGCACTGCTGCTCGCGTTGCCGGGCCTGCCTTGCACGGCTGCGGGTACTGGCACCTGGGTTCAGCGAGTCATCGCCAGTGACCTCGTCTATCCCTGGAGCATCGTGCGCTCCGGCGACGCGCTGCTGATCACCGAGGTGGCTGGGTCCGTCGTGACGGTGCGCGACGGCAAAAGCACCAGGCGCACCGTGCAAACCTCCTCGCCCATCGTGCACGAGGGCGGCAGCGGGCTGCTGGGCATGGCGCTGGCGCCGGACTTCGAGCGCAGCGGCACAGCCTACCTGTATCACAGCTACCGCAGCGGCACGGGTCTGGCCAACAAGCTCGTACAGGTGCAACGCGAGAACGATACCTTTCGCGAGACGCGCGTGCTGCTGCAGGGCATCCCGGGACACACGCTGTACAACGGCGGTCGCATCGCGATCGGCCCCGATGGCCACCTCTATGTCGCCACAGGCTGGGCCCACGAGGAGGCGTATGCGCAAGACCTGCGCAGCCTGGGCGGCAAAATCCTGCGACTGCGGTTGGACGGCGGCGTGCCGGCCGACAACCCGTTCGCCGGCTCCTACGTTTGGTCGTACGGCCACCGCAATCCGCAGGGCCTGGCATGGAGCGCGGACGGCCGACTGTTCGTCGCGGAACACGGACCCTCGGGCCACGACGAGATCAATGTCATCGTGCCGGGCGGCAACTATGGCTGGCCACGCGCATTGGGCGACCAGCGCTCCTCCGGCGTAACGCCGCCGCTGGTGCACTCGGGTACCCAAACCTGGGCACCAGCTGGCATCGCGTTCTTCAAAGGGCAACTGATGGTCGCGGCGCTGCAGAGTCGGGGCATGCACCAACTGGTCGTGGCCGACAAGACGATGCCGCTGGTCTTCTCTTCGAACGACCGCCTCAGGGACTTGCTGCCAGTTGGCGATGCGTTGTATGCCATCACCACCAACACCTCGCCACGGGCCAGCCGCTCGGCCGGACCGGACCGGCTGCTGCTGTTGACGCCCGCGCCTTGAGGCCGCATGCCGCGCGACGACTTCAACGATCTGCTCGCGTTCCTCTCGGTGGCGCGCGAGCGCAGCTTTACGCGCGCGGCCTCCAAGCTCGGCGTTTCGCCATCGTCGCTGAGCCACAAGATCCGCGGGCTGGAAAGCCGCATGGGCGTGCGCCTGCTGACCCGCACCACTCGCAGCGTAGTGCCGACCGAAGCGGGCGAGCGGCTGATGGCGACAGTGGAGCCGCAGTTCGATGCGATCGAAACTGAACTGGAAGCCCTGGCCGAGTTCCGGGACAAGCCGGCCGGCACCGTGCGCATCACCGCGGTCGACACGGTAGCGGACCTGTTCATCTGGCCGCGGCTCGCACCGCTGCTGCAGCAGTACCCCGACATCAAGCTCGAGATCGACACCAGCTACCGCATGGTCGACATCGTCGAGGAGCGTTACGACATTGGCGTTCGCACCGGCGAAGCCATTGCCCGGGACATGGTGTCGGTGCGCATCACGCCGGACTTCCGGCGCATGATCGTCGGTGCGCCGGCCTACTTCGAAAGCCACCCGGTGCCGCAAACGCCGCAGGACCTGCTGCAGCACAACTGCATCACGCTGCGGCTGGCGACGCGCGGCGGCCTCTTTGCCTGGCCGCTGGAGCATCAAGGCCAGGCGGAACGCGTGCAGGTGCAGGGGCAGCTCACGTTCAACGGCATCTATCAGATTCTGCAGGCCGCACTGGATGGCTGCGGACTCGCTTTCACACCGGAGTACCTGGCGCGGCCGCACCTGCAGGCGGGTCGCCTGCGCTGCGTGATGGAGGAATGGTTTCCGACCTCGCCAGGCTTCTTTATGTATTACCCAAGCCGCCGTCAGAAGACGCAGGCGGTGGCCATGGTCATCGACGCCCTGCGCTTGCGCGACGGGCCCGGTTGAGCGGCGACACGCGCCGCGGAATCGTTTGGATTTCGGGCATGCGCGTGCGCCCTACTCTGCTGGGCACGCCGCGCGGCACGCAGGCGGGAGGCCTCAGGCGCGGTAGCGCAGCGCGTCGACCACCAGCGCCAGCGTCCGCGTCGACTGGCGCCGGCTCGGGTAATAGGCATGCAGTCCCGGGAAGACCGGACACCAGTCCTGCAACACGACCTGCAAGCGGCCTGCCTGCAGGTGGGGCCAGGCCAAGTCTTGCGGCACGAAGGCAAGGCCGCAGCCGCTCAGCGCCGCGTTCAGCATCTGGTAGGCACTGTTGAAGGTCGCCTGCCCGCCTACTTGCACCTGCAACTCGCGCGTGCCGTTTTTGAGCTCCCAGGCGTACAGGCCGCCACTGGAGGCCAGGCGCAGGGTGATGCAGTTGTGAGCGAGCAATTCCTGCGGCGTGGCCGGCACGCCGCGCTCCGCCAGGTAGCCGGGCGCGCCAACGATCACCATCTGCTGGTCGGGCGCGAGGCGCACGGCGATCATGTCCTTGGCCACTTGGTCGCCCCAGCGCACGCCGATGTCGAAACGCTCGGCCACGATGTCGACCATGCGGTAGTCCGCGTTGATCTCGATGTTGAGGTCGGGGTACTCGGCAACCAGCGGCCTCAGCCGGGGCCAGAGCACGGTGTCCACCGCGTGGTCGACTGCCGTGATGCGAATGGTGCCGGCCGTCTTGGCGCCGAGTTCCCTGACTGCGGCCACTTCGGTTTCGATTTCTAGCAGCCGTGGCGCCACCGTCTGCAGCAGGCGCTCGCCAGCCTCGGTGGGCGCCACGCTGCGCGTCGTGCGCGTCAGCAGGCGCACGCCCAGGCGGGTCTCCAGGGCACGAATGGTGTGGCTCAGTGAAGACTGGGACACGCCGAGCTTGGAAGCCGCACGTGTGAAACTGCGCTCGCGAGCCACGGCCATGAAGGCCAGCAGGTCACTGATCGAATCACGTGTCATCTAATCCTAGGTTCGGTGACGCGGCATTCTGCCACCGCCCCAACACTTCAACTGCCGAGCGATAGTGCCTCGATCTGCCCGCCGGTACCGAAGAGGGAGCGGCCCCTGGCCTAGCGCACGACCACGATATCTATCTATCTCTGTAGGCTCAGGATCACTCCGCAATGCGACACCGCGCCGTGATCGACGTTGGAACTGACACTGACGCTGCGACCACTGAGCACGAAGTCGGCGAGGGTTAAGGCACGCAGTGCCGCGCGGACACCAGGCATCAAGTCTTCCGTCCGCTGCGGGCCGCGATTGGGTACGCCGTCATGCCTTCAACTCGTCGGCGCGGATCGGCAGCCTTCGCACCCGCTTGCCGGTCGCTGCGGCGATCGCATTTGCGACGGCGGGCGCGACAGGAGGGACGGCCGGCTCACCCATCCCGCTGGGCGCTTCCGCGGACGACACCAGATGGACCTCGACTTTCGGCATCTCGTTGATCCGGATTGGCGCATAGTCGTGGAAGTTGGACTGCGCGACGATGCCGTCTTTCAGCGTGATCTCGCCGTAAAGGGCCGCCGACAGCCCGAAGCCGATCGAGCCCTCAACCTGCGCACGCACGTTGTCGGGGTTGATCGCGATGCCGCAATCGACCGCGCTGATGATGCGATCGACCTGCAAACTACCGTCGGGCTTGACCGTCACCTCGGCCACGTGCGCGACCCAGGAGCCGAAGGACTCATGCACAGCCACGCCGCGGCCATGCCGATCGCCGGGTGCGCCGGGGGCCAGCGGCGTGCCCCAGCCGGCCTTCTCAGCGGCGAGTTTCAGGACAGCGGCATGCCGAGGGTGCTTCTCCAACAGCGACAGCCGGAACGCCACGGGATCACGTCCGGCGCCGGCGGCCACTTCGTCGATGAAAGTCTCCGTCGAAAAGGCCGTGTGGGTCGAGCCCACCGCGCGCCACCACAACACCGGTACCGAGATGTCGAGGGGCGTGTGCAGGTCAACCTGGACGTTCGCAATGGCGTACGGCAGGTTGGCTGCTCCTTCGACCGACACCGGATCGATGCCATCCCTGATCCTTCTCGCGAGAGGTGTGCCGGCCAGTATGGATTGGCCAACGAGCCGATGACGCCAACCCGTCAGGCGTCCCTGTGCATCCAGTGCTGCTTCGAGCGCATGGTGGAACGCCGGTCGGTAGTAGCCGCCCCGCATGTCGTCCTCGCGTAGCCACACGAGCTTGACCGGTGCACGACCGCCGATGGCCCTCGCGATGTTCACGGCTTCGAGCACATAGTCCGATGCCGTGCTGGCCCTTCGGCCGAAGCTGCCGCCGGCATAGAGCATGTGGATGGTCACCTGCTCCGGCCTAAGGCCCAGCAGCGCGCTGATGCTGGTTTGATCGGTCGTGTGGGCCTGCTCGCCGTTCCAGATCTCGCATCCGTCCTTGCCCAGGCGCACGACGCAGTTCATCGGCTCCATCGACGCATGCGCGAGATACGGAAAATCGTAGGCGGCCCGCAGCACGCGTGCCGGAGCCGCAAACGCCGCATCGGGTTCACCATCCTTGCGCGCGATGGCGCCCGGCGATTTCGCGAGTTCGCGATAGCGCTGAAAAATCTGGTCTGACCCCTGCTTGAACGCGGCAGAGTCGTCCCACTCCACTTGCAGCACGTCCCGACCCTTCTTGGCGCTCCAG
This sequence comes from Variovorax sp. LjRoot175, assembly GCF_964253805.1. Classification (NCBI taxonomy): domain Bacteria; kingdom Pseudomonadati; phylum Pseudomonadota; class Betaproteobacteria; order Burkholderiales; family Comamonadaceae; genus Variovorax; species Variovorax sp. LjRoot175. Next base: position 3,287,794 of record NZ_CAXURY020000001.1, read on the forward strand.
GTGTCCTTGGCCAGAACCGCCACGCCGTTGGGAATCTGGACCACGTCCACGACGCCTTTTACCGCCTTGGCCTGGGTTGCGTCGAAGGACTTGACCTTGCCGCCGAAGCGCAGCGGATGCGCCACGACGGCCGTCAGCATGCCGGGCAGGTGCACGTCCTGCGTGAAGCGTGCGGTGCCGTTGGTCTTCTCACGTGAATCCTTGCGCAGGACGCGTTTGCCGATGAGCTTGAAGTCCTTTGGATCCTTCAGCCGGGCGTCGGTCGGTACCGGCTGCTGGGCCGCCGCCTGCGCGAGTTGACCGAAGCTGGCCTTGCGCTTCGATCGCGCATGCATCACGACCCCGTCGCTAACGCTGAGTTCCTCGGCCGGCACCTTCCACTGCTGCGCCGCGGCAGCCACCAACATGGAGCGTGCCGATGCCCCTGCGCGGCGCAGCTGATCCCACGAATTCGCCATGGCCGTGCTGCCGCCGGTGGCCTGCACCGGCCCCATGCGGAGGTTGTTGTAGCGCTTGGCGTCTGCCGGCGCGCCCTCCACGCGGACTTGCGACCACGCCGCGTCCAGTTCCTCGGCCACGATGGTGGCCAACCCCGTGTACGTGCCCTGCCCCATCTCCAAGTGCTTGGAGATCACGGTGACTGTGTTGTCGATGCCTATGCGAACAAAGGCATTCGGCTCGAAGGCCTGGGCATCGGCGCCGGTCGCAGCGCTCTGCACTTGAGGCAAGTAGACGGCGAGCGTCAGCCCGGCGGCACCGTGCAGGAAGCGGCGACGACTTTCGTTTTCGATACGAATGGTGTTCGTCATGATGGTGTCTCCCCGGCTCAGGCCAATGACTGGGCAGCTTCGTGGATGGCCGTCCGGATGCGGACATAGGTCGCGCAGCGGCAGAGATTCCCGGCCATGGCACCGTCGATGTCTGCGTCTGTCGGTTTACGGTTCTTTTCAAGCAGCGCCACGGCACTCATGATCTGGCCAGACTGGCAATAGCCGCACTGCACGACGTCAAGGCGCTCCCAGGCCGCCTGCACCGCGTTGGCCACGCGTGCAGGGCCCACGCCTTCAATCGTGGTGATTTTCTTGCCAGCAACCGTAGACACAGGCGTTACGCAAGATCGGATCGGATTGCCGTCCATATGCACCGTGCACGCACCACAAAGGCCCATGCCGCAGCCGTATTTCGTACCGGTGAGTTGCATGGTGTCCCGTAACGCCCACAGCAACGGCGTGTCCGGATCCGCATCGATCTGCGACGTCTTACCGTTTACCGTGATCTTGATTGCTGACATTTCCGATTCTTTCCTTCTTCTGAGCGATCGATGCTCAGAATTCCTGTCGTGTCGGGCGAAAGAGGATTTCGTTGATATCTACTTCTTCAGGCTGGCTGATGGCGAACAGCACGCAGCGCGCGAAGCTGATTGGGGGAATGGCGTTGCGCTCGTAAAACGTCTGCATGGCCTGCGCCATACCTTCGGCCTTGGTGGAGGCTGGCAGTTCAGTGTCCACCGCGCCTGGCGAGAGGATGGTGGAGCGGATGTTGTAGGGCTTGACCTCTTTGCGCAAACCTTCGGAAATGGCGCGCACGGCGAACTTGCTCGCGCTGTAGACCACTCCGCCGGCACTTACGAGGTGACCGGCCACCGATGAGACGTTGATGATCTGTCCGCTCTTTTGCGCTTTCATGTGAGGCAGCGCGGCGGCAATCCCATGGAGCACGCCCTTGATGTTGACGTCGATGGTCTGGCTCCACTCGTCCACGCGCAGCATCTCCAGGGGCGAGAGCGGCATCACCCCGGCATTGTTGAGCATCACGTCGACGCGGCCGTGTGCCTCGACGGCGCGAGCCACCAGCGCCCGGACCTGTGCGTGATCGGTGACATCGGTTTGCACGATGCTCTCGGCGCCCAGGCCGAGTTCCTCTGCCAGGGCCTGCAGGCGAGCGAGCCGTCGCGCGCCCAGAACAACCTTGGCGCCGGCCCATACGAGATGTCGCGCCGTTTCTGCGCCCAAGCCGCTGCTGCCGCCGGCAATGACGACAACCTTGTTTTCGATTCCTTGCATCATGCTGTTCTCACTTGAGGTTGGATCACAGGCCCAAGAGGCGCTCGGCGTTGCCATGGGCAATGAGGCCCTTGTCCGCTTCGCTGACGGGCAGGCGATCGATGAAGGCTCGCGCGCCATCCAGGCTCTGGTAGGGGTAGTCGATCGAGTACAGAATGCGCTCCCCCCCCATCAGCGCGTGTATGAACTGGAAGTGCGGCAGTGTGAGCATGCCGCTGGGCGACACGTACACATGCTCCCGGTAGGTCTGCACGATGGGACGCCGAAGGCCCGAAGCCTCCTGCGGGATGGAGTCCTCCAGCCTTTGCAGGAAGAATGGAACCATCTCGCCCCAATGACCACTGAGGACCTGCAGCCCGGGGTGGCGGTCGAAGGCGCCCGCGAGCAGCATGCGCACGACCTGGATGCCGGCTTCGTTGTGCCAGCCCCAGGCGAACATGGCGAGCCGCGCGCTGAGCTCGCGCTCGAGACCGCCATAGTACGGACCCTGCACGGCGGGCAGAGGCAGACCGGGGTGGACGTACAGCGGCACCTTCAACTCGCTGAAGGCCGCAAGGATCGGTTCGTAGCGCGCATCGTCCAGGAACGTGTCTCCGGGGCGGCCATTGATGAGCGCGCCCTTGAGTCCGAGTTCCTTCACCGCCCGCTCCAGTTCGCGCGCGGCCGCCTCGGGCGCTTGCCAGGGCAGCGTTGCAAAACCTGCGAAGCGCGTGGAATGCGCTTGCGCCGTTTCGGCCAGCTTGTCGTTGGCGGCGCGGTTCAGGTCGATGGCCTGCGCGGCGGGCAGCAGTTGGGGGAAGCCTCCATAGGAAAGCACTTGCATGTCGATGCCGGCCGCATCCATGTCAGCCAGGCGCGCAGCGCCCATGTCCAGCCCTTTGCGAGCGGACTCGCTGGGCGCAATGACATGTGGGCGGCCCGGATCGGCCACGTTCTGGCCGTCCACCACCCGGCTGCCCCAGTCGGCAAAGTAAGGGGCCTCGGCGCGCACCAGACCCTGGGTGGCCCCACCGATGGCACGGTCGAGCACGTGCTCTTCGACACAGATCAGCTTCACGCTATTCCCCTGGATGCTTCAGTGGGCTCATGCCAACAGCGCGTCGCGCAGCGCGATGCCCAGGCTCGCGGCGGACTGCGGGTTCTGGCCGGTGATGAGCCGTCCGTCAACGACCACGTTGTCGGCCCAGTTGGCGGCGTTCTGGTGGTGTGCGCCGCGTTCTTCGAGCGTGGACGCCAGCAGGAAAGGCACGACATGCGTGGACTGCACCTCCTCTTCCTCGCCATTGGTAAAAGCAGCCACCCGCTTGCCTGCCACCAGCAGGCTGCCGTTGGCGCGGCGCGCATTGACCAAGGCCGCCGGGCCGTGGCACACCGCCGAGACGATGCCGCCGGCCGCGTCTATCTCGCGGATGGCCTTTTGCGCGGCGGCGCTGTCGGGGAAGTCCCACATCGTGCCATGGCCGCCCGCAAAGAAGATGGCCGAGTAGCGCGAGGGGTCCACGTCATCGAGGCACAGCGTGTGGGAGATGGCATGGCGGAAATCGGCATCGGCCCAGTAGCGGGCAATGACCGGGTCCTTCATGTCCTCGAGCCCGTCCAGCGGCGCATCGCCACCGAGGATGGAGGCGAACTCCACGCGGATGCCCGCTGCCTGCAACTTTTCCAGCGGATGGGTGACTTCGGCCAGGTTGTAGCCGGTGGGAATACCCGTCGCGCCCTTCACAGCGTTGCTGCTGACGACGAAGAGGATGGGCTTGAGTTCGGAAGCTTGCTTGGTCATGATCGTACGTTCCTGTCTTCAAGCCGTCTCAGGCATTGCCGGGTGCGAAAAGCGATTCCCAGTTCAGGAACGGTCCGAGCGGGATGACGTCCCAGTCGAGAAGACCGGCCTTGGCCAGCGGAAACTCGCGCAGGGCTTTTCTGGCGGCATCGACGGATTCGCACTCGGCAATGATGGCAACGCCGGGGCGGTCCTGGCGGAAGTAGATGTCGCGCACGACGCCACCCTTGTAGAGCTGCCAGGCGTGTCGGGCTTCATCCTGCATGTGCGGCTGGTACTTTTCCAGGGTGGCACCGGGCTGGGGGATGTCGAGGCAAAGAAATTTCATTGAGACTCCTTGGTCAAAAAATTCATCAAGCGGGTTGAAGTCGGCGAACGGTATCGGCCACGCGCCGGCCCAGGTAGGTGGCGGTTTCCAGATCGCTGTTCATGGGGGTGTCGTCAGGCCCCTGGTCGCCGTTGGACTGCGCCATCGCGCCGAGCCAACTGCCCAGGCGATTGAGGTCATGCACGCTGCCGCGGCTGCTGTCGTTGCCGGCTTCAGGTCGAGGCCCACCCGCAACATGCCGTGCTGCTGCGCCGCAAACAGCGCCATCGAGATCAGCAAGTGCAGCTTGTCGCCGTTCTGCGCGCCCGAATTAGTGAAGCCGGCGGCCACCTTGTTGCCCCACTTCATTTCGTTCCGGGCGGGCTTGATGGATTCCTCGCAGAACTGCTTGAAGCGCGCGCTCGGCGAGCCGTTGTAGGTGGGTGAGCCGAAGACGATGGCATCGCTCGCCTCGAGCACATCCCAGGGAATGGGGCCGTCGGAAACAGCGATCAGGTGCACCTGTGCGCCAGCCACCCCAAGCGAACCTTCGGCCACGCTCCGGGCCTGCCTGGCCGTGTGGCCCCAGCCGCTGTCACGGAAGATCGGAATCAGCATTTGTCTTTCCCATTTCAAGATTCCCGTAGTCGCGGCGTGAGAGGAAGGTCGTAGACCAACAGAGTTCTGAGCGCACTTTGTGTCCCTGAATTCTCGATTTCGTCGAGAATTCGATACTAAGGTAGAAAAATAGTACCCAATGTAGAAACACATTCCCTAGCGGAAAGGTTCGAATTCACCAATGCGCTCGTCGAACGCTGCCCACCCCGGAATGGGTGCGTAGCCATCAGCGCAGGCATAGTGGCGCGCGGCCGGACCGCGCTAGGTGCTGTCGGCCTGGTTGCAGGGAAGCCCTTCTCGCCATTCCTTGACAAGCTGCCGGCGTGCACGCGGGTAGCGTTCGTCCAGAAAATCGACCGTCACGATGCGGTCTGTGCGAATACGGCAAAAGTCGCCGCTCGACTCGCACCATGCAGCAATCAAACGCTGCGATTCGACGAAGCCGAGCATGATCGGCCAGATCGTCCGCTGCGAAATCGCCCCGCTGTCATCCGCGTACCCGATGCGCATCTTTCGCTGCTCACGCATTGCCCGCCGTACCTGCGCCAGATCGAAGACCGATGCTTCTTTTCTTTTGCGAAAGATGTAGACGGTGTTGTCATCCAGCTCCGCTCTCATCTCGGGAGGGAGAACGCCATCGATTTTTGCGAGCGCGTTCTGGACGGCAAGCGCCAGGGCTTCGTCGGCGTGGCGGCTGACCCACTGCGCACCGACCACGAGCGCCTGGATCTCTTCTTCCGTAAAAGACAGCGGCGGCAGCAGAAAGCCCGGCCGCAGTATGTAGCCGACGCCAGCCTCACCATCGATATGCGCCCCGATGGATTGCAGCGTGGCGATGTCGCGGCGGATGGTCCGAAGCGATACGCCCGTCTCGCGGGCAAGTATTTCGCCGGACACCGTTCCACGATGCCGGCGAAGCACCTGCATGAGATCGAACAAGCGGTGGCTTCGCGACATGTCAGGCCATTGCCACGAGGCCTTTGCCGCCGAGCTTGCGGCCCGCTTCGAGAGCGGTGACGAGGCCTATCGCTTCATTCAGGGGGACGATCTCGGCGACCGGCATTCGGAACTTGCCGTCCTCTGCAGCACGGGCCAGGCTGTCGAGAACGTCGGGCCGCGGCGTGCAGACGATCGGTTTCAGTCGTCGGTTGAAGATCGAACGAATGAACTTGCCCGGCGTTGGATCGATGTCCAAGAACACGCCTTCCTTGCGCAGCAGGGCCAGGCCCAGTTCGGTCGTCATCGTGGCGGCCGTGTCGTAGACGACGTCGAAACGCTCGCGCAGCCTGGACAAATCCGTTGTCCGATAGTCGAAGACTGTCTGGACGCCGAGGGCCCGTGCCCGCTCCACGGTTCCTGCGCTGCAACTGCCAGAGACAACGGCCCCGTGCGTTCGCGCAATCTGGACAGCCGCTTCGCCGACGGCCCCGGTACAGCCGTTGATGAAGACATGCTGGCCGGCGGTCAGCTTAGCCTTGTCGACCAGCCCGTTCCACGCCGTGACGCCGGGGGTTCCTAGACAAGCCGCATCCTCGAAGGAGATGTTGCCGGGCTTCTTTGCCAAGGCAGTTTCGTTCGCGATCACGGCTTCTCCCAGCGCGCCGCTTTCCTTGAAGCGCGCAAGCCCGAAGACAGCATCGCCAGGGCCGAAGCGTGTCACTCCAGGAGCGACGGAGATAATCGTGCCGGAGAAATCGAACCCCATTGCGCGGGGAAAAGCATTGCCCGTAACGATCTTCATCTGGCCGTTGCGCAGCTTCCAGTCGATGGGATTGATGGCTGCAAACTTGACCTTCACGGCCACCTGTCCCTTACCCGGCGCGGCCAACTCGAAGTCGTCGAGCCGCATCAGCTCCGGACCACCGTACATGCCGTATTGAATGCGTTTCATAGCAGGCTACTCCTCGCGAACGATTCAGCGAAGCCCCGGATCACCACGCGCGCAATTTCCAGCGCGGCGCTACTAGCTTGGGTCACGATATTTTCCTTGTGTTGCCTGAGAAACTCAGTCTAGGCAACGCTGGTGCCAGGTTTTGGCACCAATCTTTTCGAGGAGCTTGTTGCCCCGCATTCCCACCAACGCTTGCGGCAGGCATACTAAGTAGAAAAACACTATCCAATGTAGAAGTGCATTCCCATGCCAGATGATCTGAATTCACCAATGCACTTTGTAAAGGCTCTTCCCGAGCGCCAAGAGCGGCTCGACGGCGTGACTTTGTTCGTGGACGTCGTGCGCCTCGGAGGCTTCACGCGCGCAGCCGAGCACCTGGGCCTCACCCGCTCGGCCGTGGGCAAGGCGATCGCGCGGCTGGAGGCTCGCCTGGCCGTTCGCTTGTTTCATCGCACCACGCGCGTGCAAAACCTCACCGAGGACGGCCAGATCTACTACGAACACTGCCTGCGCGCGCTCGCGGAGCTGCAGGCCGCCGAGGCGCAAATGGAGTCCGGTCGGCACAAAGTCGCAGGCCGTTTGCGCGTGTCCATGCCGGTGCTGTTCGGCCGCCATTGCGTCGCACCGATCCTGCTGGAGCTGGCGCGCGAGCATCCATCGCTCGAGTTGCTCCTGAGCTTCAGCGACCGGCCTGTGGATGTGCTGGCCGAAGGCTTCGATCTCGCCGTCCGCAGCGGCTTCCTGGGGCACGAAAGCGAAGGCCTGCGCGCACGCAAGCTGGTAGTGCAGCGCAAGCGGGTGTGCGCCTCGCCGGACTACCTGGCCGCACGAGGGCGACCGCAGAGCACGGGCGAACTGGCCTCACACAGCATCCTGTTGTACCGGCGTGCCGACCGCGTCAATATCTGGCAGCTACCCGACGCCACGGGCCGCATCGCCGACATGCCGCTCAGCTCACGCCTTCAGCTCGACGATCTGGAGGCCATCGCAGACGCGGCCACAGCCGGCCTGGGCCTCGCGTGGCTGCCCGAATGGCTGGTGCGGGAGCGCCTGCGCACGGGGGCGCTGGTCAGCCTGCTGGACGACCAGCCCGGCGTTGCGATGGACTGTTATGCCCTCTGGCCCTCTTCGTCGCACATGCCGCTGCGCCTGCGGCTGGCGGTGGACGCGCTGGTTGAACAACTGCCAAAGGTCGTCGGTGTGCAGGCCGAGCGCAGCTAGCGAGCCGAGTCGCCCCGGGCCTTCTGCCGCGGATCCTGGACGTGAACGACTTCGTGTTCGACCCGCTAGGGCGGCAGGGTGAGCAGCGGTTGCTGTCCTTCGCGGCCGCTTGGCGAATTCACGCTGCGAGTTTGACTGCGGACATTCTGAGGCCGCGAAGACATCAGAATCAACGATCGGCTCCAGGGTGTTGCAGACATCGCTCCTCGCCGGAGCTCAAAAAGCGCCAGGACCGTTTCAGTATCGAAGGCCAATCGAGTGGCGCTCGAGCGTGTCCAGCAACGCCTGGATCGCAAGCCAATGGCCATGACGCTGCGAAGATGCACCGTGGAGCACGTGCTCGGAACCTTCAAACGACCCCGGCGCACTTGCCGAGCACTGCCGATTGGACAAACCGCTGTTGGCAACTTTGCCGCGTCCGGGTCATGGCCTGCACACTGGAAGCCGAGCGTTTGCACACGGCCCTCGGCCCCGAGCCGTCATCCAGTTCGCTCCAAAGCCGCTGCTCAAAGCACCTACGACAGAGCGCCTTCGATCACGTTTGGAGCATCCCGAAGTTCGCGCTCGTTCGCTACTTCCGCTCAACGAGGCCGTAGAGTGCATCGGCCAGTGGTGACCGCTGGGAAGAGCGCGACCACACCATGCCGACTTCTCGTGACGGACACGGCTGGGGCAGTGGGCACCGTTTAGTTCGGCTATCGGACTTTCCAATTGCTGGCCAGTCCGGGAGGATTGAAACGCCGAATCCCTCGGCCACCAACTGTGCGATGTGCTCGATACCATCGAGTTCGAACCGCACCTTGGGCTTGATGCCGCGGCTTCGTAGGTATTCGTCGGCCATCTTGCCCGCAACCACCTTGCGGTCGTAGAGGATGAACGGCTCGCGCGCTGCGGTGAGCAATGGGTTCCGGACAGTCATGCCTTGGGGTGCCAGAAGAATCAGCGGCTCTCTCCTGAGCGTGCGCCACTCGCAGGTCTTGGGCATTGCGAAGGTTGGGTGAACCAAGATGGCCACATCCAAATTGCCGCCCATAACCTGCTCGAGCAACTTCGACGAAGTACCGGGCTCGATGTAGACCTGGATGGTCGGATGCGCGCTCATCCAGCGCCGCAGCAGCGCAGGGACCATACCCATCAATGCCGTGGGCGTCGCGCCCAGCCGCAACGGACCTGCCGGCAACCCGGTATCGGATGCGGCCGAACGCAGTTCTCGCACGTCCTTCAAAACTTCTCGCGCTTGGGTGACGATGCGCGCGCCAACGACCGTGGGCTTGACCGTTCGCCCTACGCGGGTCAAGAGCTGGCACCCGATGTCCGCCTCGAGAGAGCGCATCTGCTGCGTCACCGTCGTTGCCGGCAAATCCAGTCGGCGTGCGGCGTCAGCAATGGAGCCGCAGTCGACCACGGTCACAAAGCTCTGCAGGAAGCGCGTATCCATTCGACGGATTTTGCGTCATCTGAACCTTTGAAAGACACCTTTTTTGACCAGTCATTGATTGGCAAAGTTGCGCCCATCAATCCTGATGTCCGTCTAAGGAGCCCATATGCCCATCATCCAATCCATTGAAGTCTGTGTGGCGCGAGTACCGCTGGAAAAAGTCACTTACCTGTCGAACCGCACAGTGGTCGACCGCCACTATGGCTTGGTCAAGGTCCGTAGCAGCGACGGAGTCGAAGGCATCGGCTTTTGCTATGTCGGCAACGCCGCTGGTGAAATCTTCCGCGTTGCCGTCGAGCAGTTGCTGGCGCCAGTGCTGATCGGGCGCGACTCCCTGGGCGTTGAGGGTCTGTGGAAAGACATGTACCAGGAGGCCCTCCTGCAGGGGCGCATGGGCACTGTCCAGCGCGCCTTGAGCGCGCTGGACATCGCGCTGTGGGACCTCAACGCGCGCAATGCCAAGCTGCCGCTTCACAAGTATCTCGGGGCCGTGGAACTGGAGACCGTCGCGGCTTACGCGAGCGGCGGCTACTACGTGGACGGCAAGTCGGCCGAGCACGTTGGTGAAGAAATGGCCGGCTACGTCGAACTGGGGTTTAAGGCGGTCAAGATGAAGACTGGCCGCTGGAGCCCTCAAGGTGAAGAGTCCCGAGTTAAGGCGGCCCGCGAAGCCGTCGGCCCAGACGTCGAACTGATGCTCGACTGCAACAACGGCTGGATTGATACGGTGCAGGCGATGCAGTATCTGCGCCGCATTGAACAGTACGACCCGTACTTCATCGAGGAGCCGTTCAGCCCCGACGATGTCGAAAGCCACGCGCGCCTCGCCAAGCTGACCCGTATTCCCGTGGCAACCGCAGAAATCGGCTACGGCCGCTGGTACCACAAGCACCTCCTGGACATGGGTGCCGCCGCAATTCTGCAAACCGATGCTGCTGTCTGCGGGGGCATCACGGAGTGGAAGCGCATCGCTGCCATGGCTGCTGGCTACGGCATCCAGATGTGCCCCCATTGGTTCCACGACGTTCATGCCCCCTTGGTGGCGTCCACGCCAAACGCACGCTATGTCGAGTTCTTTTGGGATGACCAAGTGCTCAATTTCCGCCGGCTGTTGGACCGCCAGTTGGAACAGACCAAGGGTCGCGTGGTTCTGCACCAGATGCCTGGCCTGGGCTTCAACTTCGACGAAGCCCAAGTCTCGAAGTTCGGCCGCTGGACCAAGGTCGGCAACTGAGCCGTCGCGGGGGTACGAACACAACCAGGAGACACCGAATGCACCGTAGACACTTCCTTTCATCGGTCGCCGCCGTGGGAGCGCTTTGCGCGAATCCGGCATTCGCCCAAGGCAAGCTGCCCGCCGGGCCTGTGCGAATTCTTGTGGGCTTCTCCGCAGGAGGCGGCACGGACATGCTTGCGCGCCTCATCGCGAACAAGCTCAATGTCTTGTGGGGCATCCCAGTCATCGTTGAGAACAAGGCCGGCGCGGCAGGTCTCATTGCAGCGGCCGAGGCGGCGAAGGCGGCTCCTGATGGGAACACGCTCATGATGGGCCATATCAACGCTCTGGGCATTGCTCCTGCGCTCTACCCCAAGCTCGGCTTCTCGCCGGACAAGGACTTCGCCGCCATCGCGCTGGTGGGACAGACGCCGCAGGTCCTGGTCGCAAGCCCCAGGTCGTCCGTAAGCATGCCGGCTTTGCTTGAGCAGCTCAAGAAGAAGCCCGGTGAAGTGAGCTTCGGCTCCTCTGGCACAGGTTCGGCACAGCACTTGGCTTTGGCTTTGTTCGAGCAGTCGGCAAGCGTCTCCGCGCTGCACGTCCCGTACAAGGGAGCATCCAACGTGATGACGGACTTGGTAGGAAGCCAGATCGACTACGCGTTCGAAGGGATGACCACCGCGTCACCCTTCATCAAGGGCGGAAAGGTCAAGGCCATCGCTCAGACTGGCTTGAAACGTGCGAAGGCCTTCGCCGATGTCCCCACGGTCGCTGAACAGGGCTATCCGGGCTTCAGCGCCAGCATCTGGTTCGGCCTTGTTGGGCCCGCCAAGATGCCGGCGGATGTGGTGGCGCGCATCAACAGCGACGTGAACAAGATTCTCGCGATGCCGGATGTCGTGAGCAGACTGGAGGAGTTCGGCGCCGAAGATGGCGGCGGTACGCCGCAGCGCTTTGACGCGTTCATGCGCGACGAGCGCGCCAAGTGGGCCAAGCTCATCCAGTCGCGCGGTATCAAGGTCGACGCCTGACGCGCGCCCTCGTTCAGAAGAAAGAAGCGCCGGGCACCAGCGCTCGTGCATCGCTTATGCCAGGGCACTGGCAAGCATCAACTCGGAGACACAACATGAATATCACCCGTCGGTCGGCCATCGTGGCCGGCGCCTCGCTCGTGGCAGGCGCGTCCTGGAGCCAAGCGCTGCCTAACAAGCCCATCACCCTGGTTGTTCCCTTCGCACCCGGCGGCAACGCTGACATTGTGGCGCGCTCCATTGCGCTGCCATATGCCAAGCTGTTGGGACAGAGCGTTGTCGTCGACAACCGAGGCGGCGGGGGCGGCGCCATCGGGACGGCCATCGTATCGAAGGCGCCCGCTGATGGGGCGACGCTACTGGCGGCCACTCCCGGCCAGCTCGGCACATTGCCTCACATGTTCAAGACGCCGTACAAATTGGAAGACTTCGTTCCCATTGGCGTTCTGAGCAAGACCTCCATCGCCGTTGTGGTTCGAAAAGGCGATGCGCGTTTCAAGACGGTCGAGGAGTTCATCACCTATGCTCGCGCCAACCCCGGCAAGCTGAATGTGGGCCACGCCGGCCCCGGATCACCCAACCATCTGGCCATGCTGCAGTTCGAGAACGCCGCGAACTGCCGCTTCACGCCGGTCGCCTACAAGGGCTCGGGGCCCGCGTTGATCGATATGCTGGCGGGAACCATCGATGTCATGTTCGACCAGGTCAGTAGCTCCCTTCCCCACCTGAAGTCCGGCACGCTGACCACGCTGGTGGTGCTCGGCCCCACGCGCGACGCGGCAGTGCCTGACACACGCTCCCTGAAGGAAGCCGGCCTGCCGGAATTCGACGCGAGCACATACATTGGGCTACTTGCGCCCAGAGGTGTCGCGGCCTCAGTTGTAGCGGCCCTCACCGAGGCAGCACAAAAGGTAGCCAGCGACCCCGCGTTCGACCGGGGACTGAAAGCGATTGGTAGCGGCGCCCACTATGAAGACCCGAAGCGGTTCGCCGAGATTCTCAAAGCGGACGAGGCCTTGGCCGTCTCGCTCGTCAAACAAGGGCGATTGGTCAATGAGTAGCGAGAGCCAGGCGGCAACCGGGCAATGGTGGGACTGCCACTTTCATGTGTTTGACAACGCCCGCTATCCTCTTGCGCCGGGCGGTGCCTACATTCCCAAGGACGCACCGCTCGATGCGTTTCGAAAGGTGTGCGAGTCAAGAGGTATCCAGCGCGCAGTCCTGGTTCATCCCAGCGTTTACGGAGCGGACCATTCAAGTTTCGAGGATGCGCTGGCCGCGAATGGCGACTGGCTCCGGGGCGTTGCCGTCGTTTACCCCGACGCGGCCGTTACCTCCGATGCGCAGATTGCCCGGTGGCACAAGCTCGGCGCTTGCGGCACTCGCATCAACCGGCTCTTTCCAGGTGCACCAGACGACATCGAAAGCGTCATCGACCGGGTAAAGCCCTTCGGATGGCATATCCAGGTGCTCGTTGACTTGGTAGAGGATCTTGGCTTGATCAAGCAAATTGCTGCCAGCGGCATGCAAGTCGTGGTCGACCATTTCGGCCACCACCCGGTTGACGAGCTGCTGCGCAGCTCTGCCTTCGCGGACCTGCTGTCGCTTATGCGTGAGGGGCAGGCCTGGGTCAAGCTGTCGGGCCCGTACAGGCTGCAGCGGACTGAGGGGCCGTGGCGCTCGCTGCGCCCGGCGGTCGATGCGTTGGTCGCCGCAAACTCCCGGCGGCTGGTGTGGGGAAGTGACTGCCCTCATCCTCCGAACTCAAAGCATCCATTTCCTCCGCCTGAACCGTCTGAGATCCGTCTGACCATCGCGCACTGGCTGGACGGGCCTGAACTGCTGAGACGTGTCATGCACGAAAATCCGGGTGCGCTATACGACCGCAGTCGGCTGTGACACGGGAGGAGCGTAGCGACACCGACCACGACGCATCGGCGAACGGCGTCGACCTGGCCCGGCCGTCGCACGCCCAGCGAGTTGCCGAATGCAAGAGGTGACAAGAAATGCCGGAAAGTCGCAAACCGGTGACAAGCGATGCCGGAATATCGCCTCATCCCGTGCGATTCGCCTGCAAACCAGCGACAAGTGATGCCGGAATCGGCGTCATTCTTTGCTCAAATCCACAAATCATGTGGATTCCGGAATAACTTGGCCGGAATGACAAGATATGCCGGAAAAAGCGGCGACACGATATGCCGGAAAAATGGCAGGCAGTTGATCGAGCCCCGGCCTATTAATCCGTCGGTCCCTGGTTTGAGCCCGGGTCGAGGAGGCACTACAAGCCGCATAGGCACAAAGGGTTCCGCTACTAAATCGGTAGCAACACCCTTTTTCATTCCAGCCCGTGTCCACCTTTGGCCATTTCCAGCTTTGTCTGCAGGTGCCGACGGGTCGCGGTGCAAGCGTGCCCCGGCCACCTCCACACGCTGTTAGCCCCTTTCGGCTGTACTTGAACCGTTCGGCGGGACCTGCCTAAAGGCCACCCCGGCACGCGACGGCGACGCGGCCGGCGAAGGCCAGCGCGATGCCGAGGCAGCGCGCGGCCTAGCCCGTCAGCCAGGCAGCGAGGCCGGGGCCGTACCGGATTGCGACAGGGGGCGCGCCGAAGGCCGTCTGCGGCCCGGGGCCGCCCCGGCCCGCATCCTTGAGCAGGGCCAAGAATTCGCGATTGATGCGCATCGAGGCGTTGAAGACCGCCATGACATCGTCGATATCGATTGTGTCGAGCATTCGCACCTGATCCGCTGTGTCCTCGTCATAGTGCCCGGTCGCCTTGTTGCGTACGCCGGACCAGCCGCGCAGGGTCGTGAGCTGCGTGCGGCATTCCTTGCGAACGGCGCGGTACGCGGCCTGCGACACGGTCATGCCGCGCTGCGCGGCCAGGACGATCGCGCGCTGCGACAGCTTGCCGACCGCCTGTTCGTATTCGTACATCCGGTGCACGAGGCCCTTCATCGCGACGCGCTATAGCCGCTCTGCGCGGTAGTAGGCCGGCTTGAAGCCGCGCCTGTTGGGCTGAATCGGCGTTGGCACTACTTCGTCCACATTGCCTGCACGACAGGCACCGCGACTGTCAGGACCGCCGCGACGGTCCCAGCGATGCCGGCGGCGCGCGCCCACCACAGCATCTTCGCGTTGTCCGCCTTGCTCGCCTGCGCATCCTGGCGGATTGCCTCAAGTGCCGCGACGGTGCGGTTCTCGGCCTCCTCGGTCGCGTTCAGCCGGCGCGTGTTCTCGCGCATCGTGTCGACGATGTGATCCGACGACGAGACGCGCAACACCCTCGGCTCATTGATGGTGCGCCTTGCCGTCGCCGTGCGAATCTGTTCCGTCCAACTCTGCGCTCGATGTCGTCAACGGTCGTGCGCGGCGACGAATCTCGGTCTCGTATTCATGTGCGTAGCCCCCTGCGTGTAGCGCACCCTGGAGGGCCTGCTCGCGCCAAGCGAGAGCGCGCTCACGCAGATCAGCGTCGGAAAGGTCGCCGGGTTCAGTCATTGGTTGATTCTGACGTGGCACGCGGTCTCGCTGGCGTGAACGGTTGCGCGCAGCAATCAACAGTTAGTTCACAAGAGTGCCCACCAGCATCGACAAGGTTCTGGCGAACGCGCCGGTCGGATTGAGGTGCGACCCAGATTCATTCCTTCAGGACGATCCGGCCGTCTTCGATGAGGCGCCCCATCTTCTCGTACTCGGCGGCCAGGAATGCGGCATACGCCTTCGACGTGCCGCCGACGCGCTCCACCGCCAGCGCCAGCATCTTCTCGCGGACTCGGTGGTCGGCCAGCACCTCATTGGTGGCCCGGTTCAGCTTGTCGATGACCGGCACCGGCGTACCCGCCGGCACGTTCAGCCCCACGAAGGTGTACGCCTCGTAGTCCGGGTAGCCCTGCTCGGCCACCGTCGGCACATCCGCAAGCGAGGGCGAGCGCCGCTTGCCGGTCACGGCGACCGGCTTGATCCTGCCGGCCCGGATCAGCGGCTCGGCCACCGCGATCGAGCCGAACGCCAGATCGACGTGACCCGCCATGAGGTCGGTGAACGCCGGGTTCTCGCCCTTGTAGGGCACGTGATTCAAGCGGATACCCGCCAGCTTCTGGAAGTATTCGCCCGCCAGGTGCTGCGGACCGCCCTGCCCCGTGGTCCCGTAGCTGATCTGGCCCGGCTTGCTCCGCGCCAGCTGTACCAGCTCGGGCACCGTGTTCGCCGCGAGCGTGGTGCGCGCCACCAGCACGTTGGGAACGTTGTGAACATGGATCACGGGCATGAGGTCCTTGCGCGGATCGAAGCCTTGCTTCATCAGGTGCGGCTGTATCACCTGCGGGCCGGTGGTGCAGAAGCAGACGGTGTAGCCGTCGGGCGCTGACTTCGCGACATGGTCGGTCCCTATCGAGCCGGCTGCCCCGGCCTTGTTCTCGACGATCACGACCTGGTCCAGCACCCTGCCGAGTTCCTGCCCCACGAGCCGGCCGAGCACGTCCGTCGCTCCGCCTGCGGGAAAGGGCACCACCAGGTGTATCGGCCTGGCGCGGGGGTAGTCCTGCGCGCGCGACGAAACGGAGAACCCGAGCGCCAAAGCGACCATGAGCAGGGAGCCCAAAGCACGAAACAGCGTTGCAGAGACCATGGCCATCACCTGATATTCATGATTCTGGTGCCGGTACTTCGTGGGGTCACTGGGGTCTTCACTCCTCGACCGGCGCGAAATCGCTCTTCGTCGCGCCGCAATCCGGGCAGCACCAGTCATCCGGCACTTCGGCCCACGCGGTGCCGGGCGCGATGTCGTGGTCGGGATCGCCGAGAGCCTCGTCGTAGACATGCGCGCAGAAGAAGCACTGCCATTTCTTCGTGTTCACCGCGCGCGCACCTCCCAGATCAGCGGCAGCTCGAAAAGCGTGGCGTTGACGCCGGCGCGCACGCCGCATTCCCTGCCCGGCTCGATCTGGAAGTCGGGAATGCGCTTCAGCCATTCCTCGAGGAAGATCTTTATCTCGGTACGTGCCAGCAGCGAGCCCGGGCAACGATGCGCGCCGTTGCCGAAGGTCGAATGGATCGGCGTGCGGCGCTGGAAGTTCACCGCCATCGGATCGTCGAACTGGCGATCGTCCACGCCGTGCAGCGTCGTCGGCATCACGACCATGTCGCCGGCCTTCATCTCGACGCCCTTGTACTGCATGTCCTCGCGCACCATGCGGCCTTGATTGACGACCGGGAAGCGGCGCAGCAGTTCCTCCACCGCCGCCGGGATGCGATCCGGGTGTTCGATGAGCTCCCTGCGGTGCGCCGGGCTGGTGGCCAGGAAGCGCGCCGCGAAGCCCATCGCCGAGGCCACGGTGTCCAGGCCGCCGATCAACACCAGCGCCACCATGGGGATCACCTCCTCGTCGGTGATCGGCCGCCCGTCGACCTGCGCCTTGGTCAGCTGGCTGATCGCGTCCGGGCCGGGGTTCGCCCGCCGCTCCTTCACCTTCTGCGCGGCATAGCCGAAGATGTTCATGTAGCTCTGCTCGCGCTCGGCTTCACTGCTCGGGCGCACCTGCTGATCGGCCCAGGCCAGCAGTTTTTCGCGGTCTTCGACCGGCAGGTCGACCATGCGCATGAATATGCCGATGGGCAGGTGCTGGGCGAACTCGCCGACGAACTCGCAGCGACCGCGCGGATAGAAGCCCTCGATCAGCTCGATCGCCTGCTCGCGCGCGCGCCCCGCGAGGGCCGACACCGCCTTCGGCGACAGCAGCGGGGACAGCAGCGTGCGGTACTTCGTGTGCTCCGGCGGATCGAGAAAGATCGGAGGCATCCTGTGCGTGTTGCGCTCGGCGGGCACCACGAGCTTCTGCGAGGTGAAGCGCTCCGCATCCTTGAAGATCTCGTAGATATCCTCCCCGCGCGTCGCAACCCAGTGCCCGCCATTCTTCGGCGTCCAGAAGATGTCGGGGATGCCGGGATCGTGCAGGCGCTTCAGCGCGGCGTGATAGTCGCCATCGGCGACCTCGACGTTGTACAGGTCGAACTCGTGCACCAGCGCGGCGGGCACGTGCGGCGGGATTCGGTCGGCAACGGAATGACTCATGTCGGGGACCTCTTGGGCGAAGTGCGGGCCCTGCGGCTCGTGGGGCGGGATGCGCGTGCCGGGCCGGCGATCGCCAGCAGCCCGCGCAGGTAGAGCAGGAACATGTCGCCGGCGTAGGCGGGGTTGCCGCGCTGCGCGCCGTGGCCGCTCTGCAGCGCCAACGAAGCGCCGAAGGACAGGGCCGCCGCGGCGAGCGCTTCGGGCGCAGCCGGCGGCTCCTTGCCGGCCTTCTCGAACATGGCCGCGAAGACGCGTGCGACGTGCCGGTGGTGGGCGGTGATGAAGGCGTGATAGTGGACGGCGAAGTCCGGATTGCGCTCGGCATGCAAGGTCAGCTCGATCCACAGCAAACCACCGTCGCCGTCCCGTCGGGAACGTCGGAAGCGCGCCAGGAACCCTTGCAGCACGGCCTCCGCGTCCTGCGCCTCGGCGACCACCCTGCCCCACTCGGTGGCTTCGCGTTCGAGCCATTCGCTCATCAGCTCGAGCAGCATGTCTTCCTTGGTGGTGTAGTTCGAATAGAAGGCACCCCGGCTCAGGCCCGCGGCCTGACTGATGCCATCTACAGACGCCGCACCGACGCCCTGGTCGGCGAACGCCCTGGTGGCGGATCTGCGCAGGCGGGCCTTAGTGACCTCGCGCTTCTCTTCACGGCTCAACGCTTGCATGAATGTCTCCTTCAAATACAGTTATGTATTCTAATTTTCGCTCGATGTTCTGATATTGGTACACACCCTAGGCAAGGTGTTTCATTCGTCACGCTTCTTGACGTCTCTCTGTCGGACGTTCAGAATTACGCACTATGTTCATATATTAGACCGACCAGTGTCCTCCACAAGCTACGACCTGAGCGACGACCAGAAGGCCATCCAGGACCTGATCCGGCGCTTGGCGCGCGACAAGGTGGCGCCGCGCGCCGACGAGATCGATCGCACGGCCGAGTACCCGCACGACATGTTCGAGCTGCTCAAGGGGCTGGGCCTGTTCGCGCTGCCCTTCCCCGCCGAATACGGCGGCACCGGCAGCACGCTGTCGGCCTGCGTCGCGGTCGAGGAATTCGGCCGCGTGTGCTACAACACCGGCTACCTGCTCGTCGTGCAGTGGACGCCGTTCGGCGCGATCCTTGCCGGCGGCACCGAGGCGCAAAAGCAGCGCCTGCTGCCGGGCCTGGCAAGCGGCGAGCTGCGCGGCGCGCTGTCGCTGACCGAGCCACAGAGCGGTTCCGACGTCTCCGGCATCAAGACCACCGCGCGCCGCACGGCCGACGGCTATGTGTTAAACGGTGCGAAGATCTGGTGCACCAACGCCAACATCGCCGACTTCATCCTGGTCGCCGCGAAGACGCAGGACGAAGCCGGGCAGCCGCTCGGCATCAACCTGTTCATCGTCGATCGCGGCACGCCCGGTCTGACGGTGGGCCGCAAGGAAGACAAGATGGGCGCCCGCGGCGTGCCGTCGTGCCCGCTCTTCTTCGACCAGGCGCGGATTCCGGCGGAGAGCCGCCTCGGCCCCGAGGGCGGCGAAGGCTTCAAGGTCGCGATGGAGGCGCTCAACACCAGCCGCCCGATCGTCGCGGCGCGTGCCGTCGGCATCGCGCAAGGCGCGATCGACCATGCCGTCCGATACATCCAGGAGCGGCGCGCCTTCGGCCAGGCGATCAGCGACTTCCAGGGCGTGCGCTGGATGCTCGCCGACATGGTGATGCAGACCGAAGCGGCGCGCCAGCTGGTCTACCGCACCGCGGCCATGGTCGACGCCGGCGTGACGGGCCGGGCGCTGGCGCCGATGGCGGCGATGGCCAAGTGCGTGGCCTCCGACGTCGCGATGAAGGTGGCCACCGATGCGGTGCAGCTCTTCGGCGCCGCCGGCGTGTCGGCCGAGTATCCGATCAACCGCTACTTCCGCGATGCGAAGGTGGTGCAGATCATCGAGGGCACGAACCAGATCCAGCGCAACATCATCGCCAACAGCCTCCTCGGGAAGGCCGGCCGATGACGGGACCGCTGGCCGGCCTGAAGGTCGTCGAGCTGGCTGGCATCGGCCCGGGCCCGATGTGCGCAATGCTGCTTGCCGACCTCGGCGCCACCGTGATCCGCGTCGACCGCAAGCAGCCTGTGAAGCTGGGGCTCGAGCGGCCGCTCAAGTTCAACACGCTGCTGCGCAACCGCGGGTCGATCGCGCTCGACCTGAAGCAAGCGGCCGCGGTGGAGGCCGTGCTCGGGCTGGTCGAGCAGGCTGATGCGCTGATCGAAGGCTTCCGCCCCGGCGTCACCGAGCGCCTCGGCCTGGGGCCCGAGGTCTGCCTCGCGCGCAATCCGCGCCTGGCCTACGGGCGCCTGACCGGCTGGGGTCAGAGCGGGCCGCTGGCGCAGGTGGCGGGGCACGACATCAACTACCTCGCCATCACCGGCATCCTGGAGGCGATTGGCCGCGAAGGCCAGCCGCCGTCGATCCCGCTGAACCTGCTCGGCGACTATGCGGGCGGATCGCTGTACATGGCCGTCGGCCTGCTCGCCGCGATCCTGGACGCGCGCCGCACCGGCCAGGGCCAGGTCGTCGACGCAGCGGTCGTCGACGGCGCCGTGCACCTGGCGACGACCTTCCACGGCATGGTCGCCGGCGGCATCTGGCGCGAAGGCCGCGGCGGCAACCCGACCGACGGCGGCTCGCATTTCTATGACTGCTACGAGTGCGCCGACGGCCGCTGGATCGCTGTCGGGCCGATTGAGGAGAAGTTCTTCGCCGAGCTGCTCGCCCGGCTGGAGATCGACGCCTCGAAGCTCGGCCCGCAGATGTCGCGCGAGCACTGGAAGCCCGCCAAAGAGCTGCTCGCCGCCACGTTCAAGAAGCGCACGCGCGACGACTGGGCGGCGCGCCTCGAGCAGACCGACGCCTGCGTGTCGCCGGTGCTGAGCTTCGCCGAGGCAGCGCGGCATCCGCACCTGAAGGCGCGCGGCAGCCTGGTCGAGATCGACGGCATCGTGCAGTCCGCGTCTGCGCCGCGCTTCTCGCGCAGCACGCCCGCCATTCCGACGCCGCCGCAGCCGGTCACGCCGGGGAACACCGACCGGGCCTTGTCGCGCTGGTTCTCCCAGGACAAGATCGCGGCACTGCGACGCGACGGCGTCATTGATTAGGGTCTGTTGACCTGGACACCCCATGGACCTCCGCTACACCGACGAAGAACTCGCCTTCCGCGACGAGGTGCGCGCCTTCTTCGCGACGGCGCTGCCGCCCGAGATCCGCCGCAAGTGCGAGCTCGGCCAGCGCATCGGCAAGGACGAGATGAAGCGCTGGGTGCGCATCCTGCACGACCGTGGCTGGGCCACGCCGTCGTGGGCGCCCGAATGGGGCGGCACCGGCTGGGACGCGGTCAGGCAGTACATCTTCAAGGAAGAGCTCGCGATGGCACCGGCGCCCGAGCCGATCTCCTTCAACATGAACATGATCGGGCCGACGCTGATTGCCTTCGGCAGCGAGGAACAGAAGCGCCGCTTCCTGCCCCGCATCGCGCGCATGGACTATTGGTTCTGCCAGGGCTTCTCGGAGCCGGGTGCGGGCTCGGACCTGGCGGCACTGCGCACCAGCGCGGTCCGCGACGGCGACCACTACCTCGTCAACGGCCAGAAGCTGTGGACCTCGACCGCGCACCATGCCGACTGGTGCTTCCTGCTTGTGCGCACCGACCCGGCAGCGAAGAAGCAGCAGGGCATCACCTACCTGCTGATGGACATGCGTTCGCCGGGCGTCTCGGTGCGGCCGATCGTGACGATCGACGGACACCACGAGACCAACGAGATGTTCCTCGACAACGTGCGGATCCCGGTGGCGAACCGCGTCGGCGAAGAGAACAAGGGCTGGGACTACGCCAAGTACCTGCTCGGTCACGAGCGCAGCGGCATTGCCCGCGTGGGCGTCTCGAAGTTCCGGGTGCGCCGCGCCAGGCAGCTGGCCGCGCAGGTGCTGCAGGGCGGCCGGCCGCTGATCGAGGACGAGCGCTTCCAGGAGCGCGTCGCCGAGATCGAGGTCGAGCTGAAGGCGCTCGAGATCACGCAGATGCGGCTGATCGCCGAAACGGCCAAGCGCCCCAACGGCAAGCCCGACCCCAAGTCCTCGATCCTGAAGATGAAGGGCTCGCAGCTGCAACAGGCGGCGGCCGAGCTGCTGCTGGAGGTTGCGGGACTGCATGCGCTGGAGTTCGACCCCGGCTTCGTCGCCGGCCGGCCTGACGCGGCCGAGGAGGCCGACGACTGGGCGCTCACGATCGCCGCCAACCACTACTGGGCGCGGCACGTGTCGATCGTCGGCGGCTCGAACGAGATCCAGCGCAACATCCTCGCCAAGACCGTGCTCGGGCTCTGACCAACCATGGATTTCGACCTCACCGATGAGCAGCGCATGCTGCAGGACAGCCTGCAGCGGCTTTTGGCCGAACGCTGCGGCTTCGAACAGCGCCTCGCCTGCCGCGACGAGCCCGCCGGCTACAGCCGCGAGTTGTGGTCACGCTATGCCGAGATGGGCCTGCTCGGCCTGCCCTTCGCCGAAGGCGACGGCGGCCTCGGCGGCGGCCCCGTCGAGACCCTGATCGTGATGCAGGCCCTCGGCCGTGCGCTCGCGCTCGAGCCCTACCTCCCGACAGTGGTGCTGTGTGGCGCCTTGCTGCGCCAGGCCGGCTCGGCCGCGCAGCGGGATGCGCAGGTGGGCGCGATCGTCGCCGGCGAGCGCACGCTGGCCTTCGCCTCTGCCGAAGCCCAGTCGCGCTACGACCTGGCCGACGTGGCGACGCGGGCCGAGCGCGAGGGCGACGGCTGGCGGCTCTGCGGCACGAAACGGTTCGTGCTGGCCGGCGACAGCGCCGACCTGCTGATCGTCTCGGCCCGCACAAACGGCGACTCGCGCGAGTGCGACGGCGTGTCGCTGTTTCTCGTCGACCCGGGCGCCGCCGGCGTCACGCGCCGCGGCTACCGCACGCAGGACCACCAGCGCGCCGCCGACATCTGCTTCGATGCAGCGCACGTGGGTGCCGACGCCTTGCTCGGCCCCGAGGGCGCCGCACTGCCGCTGATCGAGCACGCGATCGATACCGCCACGGCCGCGCTGTGCGCCGAAGCGGTCGGCGCGATGGAGCGGGTGCACGAGATCACCGTCGAGTACCTGAAGGTGCGCAAGCAGTTCGGCGTCGCCATCGGCAGCTTCCAGGCGCTGCAGCACCGTGCGGTAGACATGCTGGTCGCCGTCGAGCAGGCGCGCAGCATGGCCTTCTATGCAGCGATGATGTGCGGCGAGCCCGACCCCGCAGCGCGCGGCCGCGCGATCTCCGCCGCCAAGGTGCAGATCAACAAGAGCGCGCGCTTCGTCGGGCAGGAGGCGATCCAGCTGCACGGCGGCATCGGCATGACCGAGGAATGCCAGGCCGGACACTACTTCCGGCGGCTGTCGGTGATCGAGATGCTGTTCGGCGACACCGCACACCATCTGCGGCGGGTGGCGGCCGCAGGCGCAATGAGCTAGGCCGCTCGCGCCTCGATGCCGCCGACCACGCCAGACGCCTTCGCCGCGACTTCCTTGACCGCGGCCTTCAGCTGATCGAGCTCGTTGCGGAAGCGATCCGACGGTCCGGCGATGTTCAGCGAGGCGACACAGTTGCCGTCACCGTCGAACACCGGCGCGGCCACGGCGGCCAGCCCGACCATGTAATTGTCCACCGAGGTCGACACGCCTTCGGCGCGGATCCGGTCGAGCTCGCGCGAGAGCGACGCGCGCGTGAGCGGAATCGCCGTCCTGACCTTGAACTGCACCGACGACAGGTAGGCATCGCGCCAACGCTTCTCGGTATAGGCGAGCAGCAGCCGCCCGGCGGAGCTGGCATAGAGCGGCCGCGTGGTCCCCACCGGAATTTGGTAGCGCACCGGGTGCGGGCTGTCGATGATCTCGACGTAGGTCAGCACCTCTGCATCGCGGTTCAGCACACCCAGCAGCACGGATTCGCCGGTGCGCTGGCAGAGCTCCTCCATGAACGGCCGGATCATCTTCGGGAAATTCCAGGCCGACATCACGCTCGCGGCCAGCCGGAAGATCGAAGGCCCCAGCCGGTACTGACCGGCGCTGTGGATCAGGTAGCCCTCCGCGACCAGCGGGCGCAGCAGGTTCAGCAGGCTGCTTTTCGGGGACTCCAGCGTGACGTTGAGCTCGGCCAGCGACATGCCGTCGGGCGTCATCGACAACACGTCGAACAGGCCGAGCAGTCGCGTGAGCGAGCGTGGGCCGGTGACATCGCGATCCGCGGGGAGGCTTGTGTTGTTGTCTTCGACGATTTTCTTGGTGGCCATTGAATCCCCGTGCAGGCTGGACGGGCCGCTCAGTTCGGTCGGGCCCGTCAGGCTGGCAATGCTACCCGAGCTCGGTTCCATCGCAGCCTCTACAGCGCCCCGGTCAGCTCGGGGACGGCCTGGAACAGGTCGGCCACGAGGCCGTAATCCGCCACGCCGAAGATCGGCGCCTCCGGATCCTTGTTGATCGCGACGATGACCCTGCTGTCCTTCATGCCCGCCAGATGCTGGATCGCCCCCGAGATGCCGACCGCGACATACAGCTGCGGCGCGACGATCTTGCCGGTCTGGCCCACCTGGCAGTCGTTCGGCGCATAGCCGGCGTCGACGGCGGCGCGCGACGCGCCCACCGCGGCCCCGAGCTTGTCGGCCAGCCGGTCGAGCAGATGGAAGTTCTCGCTGCTTCCCATGCCGCGGCCGCCGGAGACGACCATGCGCGCCGCGGTCAGCTCGGGCCGCTCGGAGACCGTCAGCGCCTGGCCGACGAAGCGCGACGTTTCGCTGGCCGGCCCGGCCGGCACCGGCACGAGCGTCGCCGCACCGCCGCTGCCTGCCGCGTCAAAGGCTGCGCCGCGCACGGTGAGGACCTTGATCGCATCCAGCGCCTTCACGGTGGCCATTGCATTGCCTGCATAGATCGGGCGCACGAAGGTGTCCGGCGCGATCACTTCGGTGATGTCGGAGACTTGCGCCACATCGAGCAAGGCGGCCACGCGCGGCATCACGTTCTTGCCGGCCGAGGTGGCGCCGGCGAGCACATGGCTGTAGTCGCGCGCCAGCGCCGCGACCAGCTCCGCGAGGCTTTCAGCGAGCGGATGCGCATAGGCGGCGGCATCGGCCACCAGCACTTTCGAGACGCCGGCGATCGCCGCGGCCTCCCGGGCCGCACCGTCGCAATGGTGGCCGGCGACGAGCAGGTGCACCTCGCCGCCGATCTGCGTCGCGGCCGTCACGGCCGCCCGGGTGGCGCCCTTGATCGCGCCGTGCTCATGTTCCGCGAGGATCAGGATCGCCATCTCAGAGTACCTTTGCTTCGGACTTCAGCCTGGCGATCAGCGTCGCCACATCGCCCACCTTGACGCCGCCGGCCCGCTGCCTCGGCTCGCTGACCTTCAGCACCTGCGTGCGCGGCGCGAGGTCGACGCCGAGCGTCGATGCGGCGATCGTCTCGAGCGGCTTCTTCTTCGCCTTCATGATGTTCGGCAGGGTCGCGTAGCGCGGTGAATTCAGGCGCAGGTCGACCGTGACGACCGCCGGCAGTTTCAGCGCCAGCGTCTCGAGCCCGCCGTCGACCTCGCGCGTGACTTCGACGCCGTCGCCGCCGACGACCACCTTCGATGCGAAGGTCGCCTGCGGCCGGCGCAGCAGCGCGGCGAGCATCTGGCCGGTCTGCCCGGCGTCGTCGTCGATCGCCTGCTTGCCGAGGAAGACCAGCTGCGGCTGCTCCTTGTCGACCAGCGCCTTCAGCAGCTTGGCGACGTGCAGCGGCTCAAGCGCGTCCGAGGTCTCGACCAGGATGCCGCGATCGGCGCCCAGCGCCATCGCGGTGCGCAAGCTTTCCTGGCAGGCCGGCACGCCGATGCTCGCGACAACGACCTCGGTGACGACCCCCGCCTCCTTCAGGCGGACGGCCTCCTCCACCGCGATCTCGTCGAAGGGGTTCATCGACATCTTGACCCCGGCCAGATCGACGCCGGTGCCATCGGACTTGACGCGTGCCTTGACGTTGTAGTCGATCACGCGCTTGACTGCGACCAATGCCTTCATGCCCGGATCCTCCTCACACCGGATCCCACGGCGTCAGCTTCATCGACGGCACGTTGTCGAAGAAGCTGGCCTCGAAGGCCGGCATCGCCTCGTCGGCGATCATCTCGGGCGTCCAGCCGCCGCCGCGGTGCATCGAGCGGATCATGCGGATCTGGCTGAAGAAATAGATCTCGTTGGCGCGCACACCGAAGATCTGCCCCGAGACCTTCTCGGCGCGGTCGCTGGCGAGGTACACCGCGAGGGGAGCGATCTTGGCGCTCTCCATCTTCTTCAGCTTTTCCACGCGCGCCTTCTCCTCCGGCGTGTCGGCCGGGATGCCGGCCGTCATCGCCGTCCACGCCCACGGCGCGATGCAGTTGGACCGGACCTTGAACCGCGCCATGTCGAGCGCGATCGACTTCGACAGGCCCACGATGCCCATCTTTGCGGCCGAGTAGTTGCCCTGGCCGAGGTTGCCGATCAGCCCCGAGGTCGAGGTCATGTGCACGTAGCTGCCGCTCTCCTGGCTCTTGAAATGCGGCGCCGCCGCGCGCGTCATGTAGAAGGAGCCGTTCAGGTGCACGTCGATGACGGCCTGCCACTCCTCCTTGCTCATGTTGAAGATGAAGCGGTCGCGCACGATGCCGGCGTTGTTGACGATGCAGTCGATGCGGCCGAAGCTGTCGAGCGCAGCCTGAACGATCTTGTGAGCCGAATCCCACTCGGCCACGCTCTCCACCGCCGCCACCGCCTGCCCGCCCGATTCCCTGATCTCGGCGACCACCGATTCGGCCAGCGCCTGGCCGCTTTGCTTGTCGCGCGCGAGGTCGTTGACCACCACCTTCGCGCCGTGCGCGGCGAACGCCTTCGCGAAGTCGCGCCCGATACCGGCACCGGCGCCGGTCACGACCACGACCTTGTCTTGAACCATGCCCATCCGCTTGCTCCTTGAGTTCGATGTCTAGTCGCCGCTGAAATCGGGCGTGCGCTTGCCGCGGAAGGCAGCGACGGCTTCGGCGTGGTCGCGCGTCTGGTTCGACAGCAGCTCGTAGGCCATGCCGGCGTCCATCACCGAAGCGGCGATCTGCTTGAGCCCGACGTTGATCGTGGCCTTGGTCCACTGGATCGCGCGCCGCGCGCCGCCGGCCAGGCGCTGGGCCCAGGCGTCTACGGCCGCATCCAGCTCCTCGGCCGGCACGGCGAAGTTGACGAGCCCGATCGCGGCCGCCTCCTCGCCGGTGATGGCATCACCGGTCAGCAGGTATTGCTTGGCTCGCGCATAGCCGACGAGCTGCGGCCAGATGACCGCGCCGCCGTCGCCGGCGACGAAGCCGACCTTCACGTGCGGATCGGCGATCTTCGCGTGATTGGCGGCGAAGATGGTGTCGCAGAACAGCGCCAGCGTCGCGCCCAGGCCCATCGCGGCGCCATTCACCTTCGCGATCACCGGCTGCGGCACGTCGAGCAGCCCCATCACGAGGCGCTTGGCCATCGTCGCATCCGGCACCATCAGCGACGGGCGGTCGACCAGGCGCTGCATCTGCTCGACGTCGCCGCCGGCGCTGAAGGCCTTGCCGGCGCCGGTCAGCACGACGACGTGCGTCGCATCGTCGCGAGGCAGTTCGCCGAACAGGCGCTCGAGCTCGTCGTGCATCGCGGTGTCGAACGCGTTCAGCGCCTCCGGGCGGTTGAAGGCCACATGAAGCACGCGCCCGTCGCGGCGCAGAGCGAGGCTGCGGTAATGGTCGAGGTTCACGATGCCGTCTCCAGTTGCGCCTCGACGAAACGCCCGAGGTGCCAGTCGCCGTCGCCGTACAGCGTCGTCAGCGCCAACAACCGCTTGTAGTAGTGGCCGATCGGGTACTCGTCGGTGAGCCCGATGCCGCCGTGCAGCTGGATGCCCTGCCCGCCGACGAAGCGGGCGGACGATGCCAGCAGCACCTTCGCGGCCGAGACCGCTTGCCGCCGCGCCGCCGGCGCGCCATCGAGGCTGGCGATGCCGCGGTACAGGATCGATCGCGTCTCCTGGACCTCGACGAACATCTCCGACATCCGGTGCTGCAGCGCCTGGAAGCGGCCGATCGGCTGGCCGAACTGCTGGCGCGTCTTCAGGTACTCGCTGCTCGTCTCGAGCACCGCCTCCATGCAGCCCAGCGCCTCGGCCACCTGCGCGAGCGCGGCGCGGTCGAGCGCCTCCTCGAGCGTCGCGAGGCCGCCACCGGGTGCCGTGAGGCGCGCGTCGGCGGCAACGAAGACCGAGCGCAGCTCCAGGTCGGCGGCCAGCGTGCCGTCGATCAGCGGATAGCCGTGCAGCGTGGCCGCGCTCCGGTCGACCAAGAACAGCGCGAGCCCTTCGTCGGCGACTCGCGCCGACACGATGAAGCGGTCCGCGCCCGGCGCTCCCACGACCATCAGCTTGGTCCCCTCGATCACGAAACCTTCGCCCTCGGCGCGCGCCGTGGTCGACGCCGCGTCCAGCTCGTAGCGGCTGGCCGGCTCGCTGTGCGCGAGCGCGATCTGCAGCGCACCGCCGGCGATGGCTTCGAGCAGCTCGCCGCGCCGATGCGCCGCGAACACCGGCGCATCGGCGGTCTCGACCAGTCGGGCCGCCAGCACCGCGCAGCCGATGAAGGGCTCGAGCGCCAGCGCGCGGCCGAGCTCCTCGGCCACCAGGGCCGTCTCGACGAAGCTGCAGCCCAGGCCGCCGAAGGCCTCCGGGATGCCGAGGCCGAGCCAGCCCATCTCGGCGTACTGCGCCCAGTGCGGCGTCGATGCGCTGCCGGCCGCCTGCAGCCGGCGCCGCGCCTCGAAGCCGTACTGCTCGCGCACGTAGCGGTTCGCGGCATCGCGCAGCATCTGCTGCTCTTCGCTCAGGTTGAAGTCCATTTACCCGTTCCTGCCTGCGTCCTGCCTACAGCCCGAAGGCGAGCTTGGCGATGATGTTCTTCTGGATCTCCTGCGATCCGCCGTAGATCGTCGACGCGCGCGTGATCAGCGCCTGCGCGGTGCGGCCGGGCACCTGCGGCGGCCAGCGCAGCGCCTCGTCGCTATCGATCGCTTCGCCTTCGCCGTGACCCCACTGGCGCAGCGCATGCAGGCCCAGCGCTTCCACCTGCAGTTCGGTCACGCGCTGCTGCAGTGCCGAGCCGCGCAGCTTCAGCGCCGACACCACCGCGTCGAGGTTGTGGCGGTTCTTCTCCTGCGACAGCACGCGCAGCACCGAGTATTCGAGCGCGAGCAGCTCGACCTCGACGCGCGCGAGCTTGCGCGCGAACTCGGGGCGCTCGATCAGGCGCTGGCCATTCACGCGCTGCACCGTGGCGATCTCGCGCGCCTTCTCGAGCTCGCGCTTGTTGAAGTAGAGGAAGGCGCTCGCGGTGCGCTCCTTGCCGAGCAGGTACTTGGCATAGGTCCAGCCCATGCCCGCCTCACCGACCAGGTTCTCGCAGGGAACCCGCACGTTGTCGAGGAACACCTCGTTGAGCCCGAGGCCGCCTTCGATCGAGACGATCGGCCGCACCGTCAGGCCCGGCGTGTCCATCCTGATCAGCAGGAACGAGATGCCGCGCTGCGGCTTCACGTCGGGGTCGGTGCGCACCAGGAAGAAGCCCCACTCGGCCATGGAGGCATCGCTGGTCCAGATCTTCTGGCCGTTGACGACGTAGTCGTCGCCGACCCGCTCGGCCCGCGTCTTCAGGCTCGCGAGGTCCGAGCCGGCGTTGGGCTCGGAAAAGCCCTGGGTCCAGAACTCGTCGCCGGCCAGCATCGGCGGCAGGAAGCGCCGCTTCTGCGCCTGCGACGCAAACGCGAGCATCACCGGCGCGACCATGTGCAGCCCCTGCCAGCTGTAGTCGAGCCCGTCGGCGTCGTACAGCTCCTGCATGAACAGGTGCTTGCGCAGCGGACTCCAGTCGGTGCCGCCCCATTCGACCGGCCAGTGCGGCGCGCCCCAGCCGCGGCCGTGCATCAGCTTCTGGAACGCCCGCACGTCGTCGCGCACCGGCGGATGCGCGCCGATGTAGAAGCGGCGCGCCATCGGCCGCGGCAGGTTGTCGCGAAAGAACGCGCGAACCTCCAGCCTGAAGGCCTCGTCCTCGGGAGAAAACTCGAAGCGCATGGACGGTATCGTTCCTTGTTGGTCAAATATACGAACGTTGTTCGCTTAGTTTAACGCCATGCAACGGACTGTCAATGCTTCGTCGCCTGCGCAGAGCACGCGCGCGGGCGGCGGATCCATGAACAGCTCGGCCACCGCGGCGGCGCGGCGGCGCAGCACCACGACCGGACTGAGCGAGGCCTTGGCGGTCATCTCGCCGCTGTCGAGCGTGGCCGGCTCGGTCTCGACGACGATGCGCAGCACGCGGTTCGAGCTGCCGGTGGCGCCGCCCGCCAGCGCATCCAGCCGCTGCTGGAAGGCCGCTCGAACGAGCGGGCTCGCGACGACCTCGCCCGCGGGCGCATCGGCCGCGAGAGCCGCGTCGAGCGCACGGCACGCCGCCAGATCGGGAAACACCAGCGCGCCGACCTGGTCCTCGCCGCTGCCGGCGATGACCAGGTCCTGCACGAGCGGCGAGAGCCCTGCCAGCGCGGTGGAGCGCAGCGGCCCCGCATGGACCCAGGTGCCGCTGGAGAGCTTGAAGTTCTCGGCGATCCGGCCATCGAAGCGCAGCCCGCGCTCGGGATGCGTGGGGTCGACGAAGCTCGCCGCGTCGCCGAGGCAGAAGTAGCCTTCGTCGTCGAAGGCAGCAGCGCTGCGCTCGGCATCGTTCCAGTAGCCGGGCGTCACGCAGTCGCCGCGCACGCGCAGCTCGAGCTTGTCGTTCACCGGTGCGAGCTTCAGCTCGACGCCGGCCACCGGCAGGCCGACGATCGCCTCGCGGCGCGGATCCCAGCCCGTCGTCAGCGGCACCGGCCCGCATTCGGTGGAGCCGATGCCCGAGACGATCAGCACCCTCTCGCCGCAGTGCTTCACCGCCACTGCGTCGAGACCGGCCCAGATGTGCGCGGGCAGCACGGCACCGCCGTAGTACAGCAGCTGCAGCCGCTCGTAGAAGCGCGCGCGCAGCTGCGCGTCGTCACGCAGGTGCGGCAGCAAGGCGGCCAGGCCCCCCGGCGTGTTGTAGTAGATCGTCGGCGATACCTCGCGCAACGCGTCGACGCTGGGCTGCACCGCCTCGGCCATCGGCTTGCCGGGGTCCAGGTAGTAAGACCCACCGCAGTACAGTGCGATGCCGAGGTTGTTGGTGCCGCCGAAGGTGTGGTGCCACGGCAGCCAGTCGACCAGCACCGGCGGCTCGTCGAGCAGGAAGGGCATCGCCTGCACGACCTGCTGGCGGTTGCTGCAGAGCATGCGCTGCGTCAGCATCACGCCCTTCGGCTCGCCGGTGGTGCCGGAGGTGAACATCAGCTTGGCCACCTGGTCGGGCCGGATCGCGTCGTAGGCTGCGTCGACCGCGTCCCCCGGCGCGGCGCCCTGCAGCGTGGAGAACGGCGTGGCGCCGCCGCCGGCCTCGCTGGCGACGAACTCCGCCTCGGGGAAGGCCGCGCGCGCGGCACGCCCGTAGGCCTCCACGCTGGAGGCATAGACCAGCCCGGGGCGCACGCGCTCGCTCAGGGATTTCAGCTTCGCGTGGTCCTGCGACAGCAGCGAGTACGCCGGCGTCACCGGCACGTACGGAATGCCGACGTGCGTGCAGGCCAACGCCAGCAGCTGGTTGTCGAAGTCGTTCTCCGACAGGATCATCACCGGCCGCTCGGCGCAGAGGCCGCGGTCCAGCAGCGACTGGCCGATCGCCCTCACCTTGCGCAGCGTGTCGGCGAAGGACAGGGTCTCCCAGGCGCCGGTCTTCGGACCGTTCGGCGGGCGGCGCGCGAGGAACACATGCTCCGGCCGTTCGAGGGCCCACTGGACCAGCCGGTCAGTGTAGCGCCGCGGGTAGCGCTGCAGGGGCTCGGCGAGGCGCATTCGAATGTTGCCGTCCGCGTCGTGCGCCACCTCGCAGGCGCTCGGGCCGAGCCGCACCGGACGGATCGGTGCGTCGAACCAGGGATCGCGCTGGTGCATGGAATGCGTCTCCTGAAGCATGGCCGTCGATGCGACGGCATAGTCATGTTTTTTGAACATCGTACTACAATCCGAACAGCAGAGACAAGCCAAACGCACCATGACCGACCTCCTCTACGAACGCTCCGACGACGGCATCGCCACGCTGACGCTGAACCGGCCCGACGCACTGAACGCCTTCAGCTTCCCGATGTACGAGGCGCTGATCGCGCAACTCGAGGCACTTCGGCACGACGCCGGCACGCGCGTGCTGATCGTCACCGGCGCCGGTCGCGCGTTCTGCGCCGGCCATGACCTGCGCTCGCCCGGACCGGCGCCGTGGGTCGACCCGGCGCTCGGCAAGCCCTATGTGGCGAAGCACTCGATCACGCGCATCGCGCAGATCCCACTCTTGATGCGCCAGTTGCCGCAGCCGGTGATCGCCGCGGTGAACGGCGCCGCGGCGGGCATTGGCTTCGCGTTCGCGCTGGCGGCCGACCTGTGCCTCGCCGCGCAATCGGCCAAGTTCGTCAACTCGATCCACAACGCCGGCACCGGACACGAGCTCGGCATGAGCTGGATGCTGCCGCGTGCGGTCGGCACCCAGCGCGCCGCAGAGATCCTGCTGACGGCGCGCCCGGTGCTGGCCGATGAGGCGGCGCGCATCGGCCTGGCGCTGCGCGTGGTGCCGGACGAACGTCTGCTGGCGGAAGCGCGCGAGCTCGCCGTAGCGATCTGTGCCAACGTGCCGCTCGGTGTCTGGCTCACCAAGCAATCGTTGTGGCTGAACCAGGGCGTCGCGAGCCTGGAGGCGGCGTGCGAGATCGAATCGCGCGCGGTGTTCCAGGCCCAGGCCACCGAAGACGCCGCGGAGAAGCGCCAGGCCTACTTCGAGAAGCGCGCTCCGCGCTTCGGCAATCGATGAACCATTCTTCGACGGACATCCCGGCCGGCTTCGAGCCCATGCCGGCCTTCGGCCCGTTCCACGAGCTGGTCGGGCCGTTGTACGTGGCACGGCGCGACGCCATCCACATCGTCGGCCTGCGAGTCGAGGACAAGCATCGCAACCGCGGCGCAATGATGCACGGCGGCATGATCTGCATGCTGGCCGATACCGCGATCGTCTAAGCCGCCAAGCATGCGCGCGAGCCGAGACCGAAGATGCTGACGACCAACCTCTCGGTCAACCTGATCGGCAACGCGGCACCCGGCGCCTGGGTGGAAGCCCAGGTCGATGTCGTGCGCGCCGGGCGGCGCGTCGTGTTCGCCAACTGCTATATCTGGAGCCAGGGGCAGCGCATTGCACAGGCCACCGCGCAGTGCCAGGTCATCGGGGAGGAAACGGCATGAGACCGATACGCCCCGCGCCGCAAGATCGCACTGCTCTGAGCGCCCCCTAAAGCATCCCGCGATCCTTCGCCGTCTTCACGTCGTCGCCGACCAGCCCGCGCTCGCGCAGCACGGCCACCGTCGCCTCCAGCGCTTCGGCCACGCACGGAAAGCCGCAGTACGGAATCGCCTGGATCAGCGCCTCCTGCAGCTCGGTCACCGTCAGGCCGTTGTTCAGCGCCGCGCGCACGTGGTTCTTCAGCTCGTTGGGCTTGCCCATGCCGACGAGGATGCCGATCGTGACGAGGCTGCGCTCCTTGCGCTCCAGGCCCGGGCGCGACCAGACGGCGCCGAACGCCGACTCGAGCGCGATCGTCGCGGCGTCCGCCGCGAAGCCTCCGGAGTTCGCCGCCGAAAGCATCCCGTTGAGGAAGGCCTCTCCGAGCATCTCGCGCACGAGGTTCACGCCCCGCCGGTAGTTGGGGCTTTGGTCGTCTTCGCTGCTCATCGAATGGGTCTCCGGGTGGTTGGGTATGCGCTTGCGGCGAGGATTCGGGTAAACCCGCTTGGTGGGACGCCCGGGTCATCGCCTACAGTGAACTCCGTTCTATTTTACGAACATTGTTCCACAATATGCAAGCTACGGAATCTCTGGCGAGAGGGCCCCTCACCTCGCCCGACGCACGCGAGCTGGAGACCTCGAACCACCTGCTGGGCGACCGTGCCGCACTCGATGCCGCCTGGGAGCGCAAGGGCTACTGGTTCTTCCGCGATGTGCTGGACCACGGCGCGGTCGCGCGCCTGCGCGCCGTCTACATGCAACTGCTCGGCGAGTACGGCGTGGCCGACCCGGCGGACCCCCAGGCCCGCCACACCGGCGCGAGCCTCGAGGGCTTCCCCTTCCGGATGGATCCGCTGTCGAAACGCAAGGCCTGGCAGCCCTTCGTGCGCGAGCCGGCGATCCACGCCTTCTTCCGGCGCCTGCTGGAGGACGAGCCCTTCTGGATCCCAACCGTCGAATACCGTGCCACGCCGCCAGCCGCCGACCGCGCGCGTTCGCGCCTCGACTTCGTGCACCAGGACGGCTTCTACAACAAGGGCATTCCATTCCGGATCTGCTGGATCCCGCTCGCCGAGATCGATGACCAAGTCGGCGGCCTGATCCTCGGCGAAGGCCTGCACCGCGGACCGATCCTGCACGACACCAAGCAGCCGCCGCTCTATCCGATTCCCGACGGCGCAGTGCCGGCCGACCGCTGGCGCCGCGCCACCTACCGGCCGGGCGACGTGCTGCTGATGGACCTGAACACGCCGCACACCGGCCTCGCGAACCATTCCGACCGCTTTCGCCTGTCGATGGACATCCGCGTGATGGGCGCGAACGAGAACCCGCCGATGGTCGGCCGCCTCATCGCTGTCGAGCCGCAGATGGTCGTCCTCGAAGGCGATGACGGGCGCGGCGGGCGTTTCATCATCGACGAGGCGACCTATTGCCGCGGCCTCGACGGCAAGCAGGTCCCGTTGGCCGACGTCGGCAAGCACTTTCACGTCGGCGACGAAGTGATCCTCGCGGCCCGGGACGGGCGCGCGACGATCATGCGCCCGATCCACTAGGGCCTGTTGACGCCATGCCACGACCTTCCCGCCACTTGCAGCGACTGGCCGGCAAGGTCGCGATCGTCACCGGCGCCGGCTCGCAGGGCGATGGCGTCGGGACGGGCAAGGCGATGGCCTATGTGTTTGCGCGCGAAGGCGCGCGCGTCGCGCTGGTGGACCTGGACGCAGAGCGCGCCGAGATCACGCGCCGCATGATCGCCGGCGACGGTGGCGACGCCTTCGTCTGCGCCGCCGACGTCACCGAGGTGGACGGCTGCCGCCGCGTCGTCGCGGCGACGCTCGAACGCTACGGCTGCCTCGACGTGCTGGTGAACAACGTCGGCCACGGTGCCGGTGGCGGCCGCCTCGAGGCGCTGCCCGACGGGCTGTGGCAGCGCGTGCTCGACGTCAATCTGAAGAGCGCGGTGCTGATGACGCAGCAGGCGATCACGCATCTGGTCGCCTCGCGCGGCAACGTGGTCAACATCGCGTCCACCGCCGGCCTGCGTGCCCACGGCGGCGCGGCCTATGGGCCGTCGAAGGCTGCCGTCGTGGCGTTCTCGCGCGAGCTCGCGGTGATGTACGGCCGCGACGGCGTGCGCGCGAACACGATCGCGCCGGGCCATCTGTTCACCCCGCTGGTCGAGCAGTTCATCGACGCCGCCGGCCGCGAGCGCCGCCGCCGCATCGCACCGCTGGGCATCGAAGGCGACGCGTGGGATGTCGCTGCCGCCGCGCTGTTCCTCGCAAGCGAAGAGGCTCGCTTCATCACCGGTGCCTGCCTGCCGGTGGACGGCGGCGTCGGCGAAGTGGCGGCGCTCGCCGCCCTGGAAATGATCGCGGCCGAGGACGATGCGACGGCGGCCCTGACAGGAGACAAGTCATGAACAAGTGGCTGAAGAGCAGCGACACCATTCTTTTCAGCGTCGACGAGCGGGTGGCGCGCATCACGCTGAACCGGCCGGACAAGCGCAACGCGCTGTCCGACACCATGCTCAGCGAGCTCGAGCAGGCGCTGCTCGAAGCCGACGACCGGCGCGACGTGAACGTGGTAGTTATCGACGGCGCTGGGCGCGACTTCTGCGCCGGCTATGACCTGGCCGGCGCCTACGCCGGCGTCGCACCCGAGAACATGCCCTACGACCCGGCGCTGTACCGCAGCCAGCGCAGCGGCTTCGACGACGACTGCTGGGCGCTCGAACGCACGCTCGAGCAGCGCATGCGCATCTTCGACCTGCACAAGCCGGTGATCGCGAAGATCCACGGCAACTGCCTGGCCGGCGGCACCGACCTCGCCTTCCTGTGCGACCTGGTGCTGGCGGCCGAGGACGCGCGCATCGGCTTTCCGGCGACACGCGCGAACGGCACGCCGCCGACGCAGTTCTGGCTCGCGCATGCCGGTCCGCAATGGGCCAAGCGGCTGATGTTCACCGGTGACTGCATCACCGGGGTCGATGCGGCGCGGCTCGGCCTGGTGATGGAGGCCGTGCCGGCCGACCGGCTCGAGACCGAGGTCGCGGAACTCGCGCGCCGCATCGCGCTGACCGACGTCGACCTGCTCGCCGCGCACAAGCGGGTGGTCAACCTCGGCATGGAGCTGATGCATGTGCGCACGCTGCAGCGGCTCACCGCCGAGCTCGACGCGCGCGCGCACCTGGCCAACGGGCCGCGGCGCACGCAGTTCAAGGCCGACATGGCGTCGGGCGGGCTGAAGCAGGCGCTGAAGAACCGCGACGAGCCGTATGGAGACAGCGTCGTCCGCCTGAAGGCCCGCGGCCCAGACTCCTAGAGCCGTCCCGTCACCGGCAGCCCGACCCCGGTCACCGCGCGCGCCGCATCCGACAGCAGGAACCCCACCACCTCGGCGATCGCCTGCGGCGTCACCCAGCGCGAGGTGTCGGCATCGGGCATGTCCTTGCGGTTGGCCGGCGTGTCGATGATGCCCGGCAGGATCGCGTTGACGGTCATGCCGCGATCCTTGGTTTCATCGGACAGCGCCTCGGTGAGGCGCAGCACGCCGGCCTTGGAGGCCGCATAGGCGCCCATTCCCGCAGCCGCCTTGCCCGCGGCCCCGGCGCCGATGTTGACGACCCGGCCCGCTCGTTCCAGCAGGTGCGGCAACGCCGCCTTGCAGGCGTGGAGCGCCGTCTTCAGGTTGATCGTGTGCATGCGGTCCCAGGTGGCCGGGTCGCCGTCTGCGATCGTCTCCCAGCTGAAGCCGCCGGCGATGTTGACCAGTGCATCGACACCACCGAAGCGCTCGGCCACGCGCGCAACCGCCGCCCGCGCCGCGTCGAAGCGCGACAGGTCTGTGCCGGGCAGCAGGAGGTGCGACGCTTCGAACGCCTGCGCGAATTCGGCCGGCGCGACCGGCGACGCATCGAGCAGCGCCAGCCGCGTCCCCTGCCCCGCCAGCGTGCGCACCACCGCCTGACCCAGCGCGCCGAACGCGCCGGTCACGATCACCACCTTGTCCTGCATCGTCAGCATCCCCCGGTTTCAAGCAAGCTCGACGACGCCGTTGTTAAGCACCACGGTCTTGCGCGCATCGACGCTGGCGCGCAAGCGCAGCAAGGTCGCGCCGTCGCGCCAGAGTTCGTAGCGCACGGCCTCGCCCGGGCAGACCGGCGAGGTGAAGCGCAGCGCCAGGCGCTTGAGCCGCGCCGCATCGTGGTCGAGCACCTGCTCGATCACCGCGCGCGCCGCCATGCCGTAGGTGCACAACCCGTGCAGGATCGGGCGGTCGAAGCCGGCCTTGGCCGCCACGTCGGGATCGGCATGCAAAGGGTTCACGTCGCCGCTCAGGCGATAGATCAATGCCGCCTCGGGCCGCGTGGCGTAGCTCAGCTCGAAATCGGCGGAGCGCTCCGGCACCGAAGGCAGCGGCTCGGGGCCGGGATCGCTCCTGCCGCCGTGGGCGCTGAAGCCGCCGTCGCCGCGCAGGAAGGTCACATTGCGGCTCTCGGCCACCGTGTCGCCGCTGGCCTTGTCGACCAGCGTGCGCAGCACCACCGCGACCGCCCCCTTGCCGACGCCCTTGTCGGTCAGCGAGACGACGCGGTTGCGCGCGATCACGCAGCCCTTGGCCGGCAGCGGGCGCAGCAGCCGCACGTCCTGCTCGCCGTGCACCAGCTTGACGGCATCGGCGCCTGTCTTGGGGTCGCGCCACCAGATGCCGGGCGAACCCATCACTGCGGCCATGGTCGGGACCGCCTGCAGCTCCTTCTCGTAGACGAAGCGCAGCGCGCCGCGATCCATCGGATCGTGGCCGTAGCCCAGGCCCAGCGCGTACAGCATCGTGTCGCGCTCGCTGTAGCGGTGCACGATGTCGGGAAAGGTCCAGTTCTTGCAAATTTCGTAGTCGAGCATTTCCGATTCCGATGCCTAGAGCGTGTCTTCGCTGCCGAGGATCACGAGCGCCTGGTGCGAGAGCTCGCCGCCGTTGCCCTGCGCGATCGCGAGCTTCGCACCCGGCACCTGCCGCTCGCCGGCATCGCCCGCGAGCTGGCGCGCCGCCTCGACGATCGTGAACAGGCCATACATGCCCGGGTGCACGCAGGACAGGCCGCCGCCGTTGGTGTTCACCGCCAGTTCCCCGCCCGGCGCGATGCGGCCGCCTTCGACATAACGGCCGCCTTCGCCCTTTTCGCAGAAGCCGAGGTCCTCGAGGAACAGGATCGGGTTGATCGTGAACGCGTCGTACAGCTCGACGACATCGATGTCCTTCGGGCCGACGCCGGCCTGGGCATAGGCGCGCGGGCCGGCCTCGGCGAGCCCGGTGACGGTCAGGTCCGGCATGCTCGCGATCTCGCGGTGCGTGGTGGATTGCGCGCCGCCGAGCAGATACACCGGCCGCCGGCACAGGTCCCGCGCACGGTCCGCGCGCGTCATCACCACCGCGGCCGCGCCGTCGGTCACGAGGCAGCAGTCGCGCACGCCGAAGGGGTCGGCGACCAGGCGCGCCTTCAGGTAGTCGTCCATCGCCAGCGGCTCGCGCACGAAAGCCTCGGGGTTCAACGCAGCCCATTGGCGCGCTGCCACGGCGACGGCGCCGAGCTGCTCCTTGGTCGTTCCGTATTGGTGCATGTGGCGTGCCGCGGCGAGCGCATACGAGGAGATCGGGCGCAGCGGCTTGTACGGCGACTCCCACGGCGAGGGCCGTGACGATTGCAGGAGCTTGCCCGTGCTGCTGCGCTGGTTGCTGCCGTAGGCGATCAGCGCCACGTCGCACAACCCGGCGTCGAGCGCCAGCGTTGCGAGCATCGCATGCACCTGGAACGACGAGCCGCCGGTGCGGTTGTTGTCGAGGAATCGCGGATGAATGCCGAGCGTCTCGGCGAACGTGAGGCCGGAGAGCGAGTCGTCCATGACGACGACGAACAGGCCATCGACGTCCGACGGCTTCAATCCGGCCTGCGCCAGCGCCAGCACGCTCGCCTGGTGCGCCAGCTCCATCGCGCTGTAGCCCGGCGAAGCGCCGCAGCCGAAGGTGGCGGCGCCGACGATCGCGGTCCGGCCGCGGGGAAAGCGTTCCTGCATCGCTCAGGCCCCCACCGGTTCGAAGACGACCAGCGGATGGTCTTCTTCAATGATGATCCTGGCGCGCACCGCCATGCCGATCTTCACCGCCTCGGGCGCGATGCCGTCGACGCGGCTCATCATGCGCGGGCCCTCGGCGAGATCGATCAGCGCGAGGTTGGCGTTCGGTGCCGGCGGCTTGCCGCGGATCACCGTCGTCGAGTAGACGGTGGCTCGGCCCGAGGCCTCGACCCACTCGAGGTCGGTCGCGCCGGTGCCCGGCTCGGCCATGCGCGGGTAGTACACATAGCCGCCGGTGCTGCGGCTCTTCTGGATCATGAAGCGCCCGGAAGCCAGGTGCTCGAAGAATTCCTTCTCGGGGTTCATCGGGGTCCTCGCTTGTCAGCCATGCATGGTCAGGCCGCCGCTGACGGAGACCACCTGGCCGGTCATGAAGTCGGTGGCCGGCGTTGAGAGATAGACGATGGTGTGCGCGATCTCGATCGGCTGCGCCAGCCGCTTCAGCGGAATCGCCTTGATCAGCGCGTCGCGCAGCTTGCCCTCGGGAATCGTGCCGTTGAACAGCGGCGTGTCGGTCGGCCCCGGGGCGACGCAGTTGCAGGTGATGCCCGAGCGCGCCGTCTCGCGCGCCAGCGACTTGGTGAACGCGATCACCGCGCCCTTGGTGCCGGCATAGAAGGTCTCGCCCATGCTGCCGACGCGGCCGGCGTCGCTCGCCACCATCACGATCTTGCCTTGGCGCCGCTCGATCATGTGCGGCAGGAAGCGGTGGATCATGCGCACCGGGCCGATGTAGTTGACCTGCGCGAGCAGGTCCCACACCTCGGGCGTGTTCTCGAGGAAGGGCATCACGCGGTCGAGGCCGGCGACGTTGGCGATGATGTCCGGCGCGCCGCCGATCTGCGCCACGGCGGCGTCGACGAAGGCGTCGATGGTCGCTCCATCGCCCAGGTCCAGCTCGATGAACTCGCCGCGACCGCCGCCGGCGCGGATCTGCGCAATGGTCGCCTCGCCATCGGCCACGTTCCTGTCGCCGGCGTAGACGGTGGCGCCGGCACTGGCGAATTGCAGCGCGGCGGCGCGTCCGATGCCGGAGGCGCAGCCGGTGATGACGACGCTCTTGCCGGCCAGGTCGGTAACGGCACGCCACGAGGTGTCGGGGGTCTCGGTCATGAATCGGTCTCCAGGGTTCAAGGCAATGGGGTTGGGGTAGTGGGCCTGGCGCTGCGCTGCAGGAAGGCCGTGATGCGTTCGCGCGCTTCCGGCGTCTCGAGCAATGCTCCGCCGAGCTCGCGTTCGAGCGCGTAGCCGGTGGTGGCCGACGCGCCGGCCGCCGCGATCAACTGTTTGGCGACGCGCAATGCCGGCGGCGGCAGCGCGGCGACGCGCCGCGACAGCTGCAGCGCCTCGTCGGCGATCTCGGCCCTCGGCACCGCCCACTGCACCAGGCCGAGCGCCTTCGCGGCCGAGCCGTCCAGTACCTCGGCGCCGAGGATCAACCGGCTCGCGACACCGGCGCCCACGAGCCGCGTCATCCGCTGCGTGCCGCCGAGGCCGGGGATCAGGCCGAGGCCGACTTCGGGCAGCCCGAGCTTGGCTTCGTGCGCGGCGATGCGCAGGTCGCAGCAGAGCGCCAGCTCGAGTCCGCCGCCGAGCGCGGCACCGCCAATCTCCGCCAGCGTGACCTGCGGCAAGCTCGCGACCCGGCCGAACACCGCCTGCAGCCGCTCGATGTAGAGCGCCAGCCGCGGCCCCGCCCGGCCTTCACCGGCCCAGCCATCGATCTGCGCCAGATCGGCGCCGGCCGCGAACACCTTCTGGCTGCTGCGCAGATGCAGCACCGTCCAGTCGTCGCGCGTGCCCAGCTGGTCGAGCAGCGCGTCGAAGGCATCGCCCCATTCCTCGCTCAGCGCATTCACCGGCGCACGGCACAGCGTGACGGTCGCGATGCGATCGGCGACTTCGGTCTCGAACATGATGGCGCTCATTGCGAATTCCTGGCGCGCTCGCGCAGCGCCACCTTGTTCACCTTGCCGCTCGGCACCCGGGGCAGCTCGCCGATCGCCTCGACACGCTTCGGGCACTTGTAGCTCGCGATCAGGCGCTTGCAATGGGCGATCACCTCGGCTTCCGGCGCGCTCGCGCCACTCGCGCAGACCACGTAGGCCTTCACCGCCTCGCCCCACTTCGGATCGGGCACGCCGATCACCGCGCACTCGACGATGCCCGGATAGGCCTGCACCGCTTCCTCGACCTCGCGGCTGTAGATGTTCTCGCCGCCCGAGATGATCATGTCCTTCTTGCGGTCGACCAGGAACAGGTAGCCGTCCTGGTCCAGATAGCCCACATCGCCGGTGCGAAACCAGCCGCCCTGCAGCGCCTCCAGCGTCGCGGCGGTGTTGTTCCAGTAGCCGTCCATACGCTCGTCGGTGAAGGTCCAGACCTCGCCCGCGGTACCGGCCGGGCAGTCCTCGCCGTCATCGCCGACGATGCGGATCCGCGTGCCCTGCCCCGGGTGGCCGACCGACGCGATGCGCTTCACGTCGCGCGCGTCGCCGTATGGCTTCAGCTCATGGCGGTACATGCCGCAGCCGGCGGTCTCGGTCGCGCCGTACTGCACCGAGAACACCGGGCCGATGCGCTCGAACGCGCGCCGCAGCAACGGCACCGGCACCGGCGCCGCGGCGGCCACGACGTTGTGCAGGCTCGACAGGTCCGCATCGCCGATCGCCGGCGAATCGAGGATCGCCTGCAGCATCGCCGCAACCACGAAGGTGAAGGTGATGCGCTCCTGCTGGATCGTGCGGATCACGCTCGCCGCATCGAAGCCGCGATGCAGCACCAGCGTGCCGGCGCACCACCGGACCTGCAGCGCGTAACCGATCACGCCGACGTGGAATGCCGGCGTCGTCAGCAGCATGCGCGAGTCGGAGTCCAGCTCGCTCATGCGCGCGCCGGCGTCGGCCGTGCGCACCCAGCGCCACTGGGCACGCAGCGCGCCCTTCGGCCGGCCGGTGGTGCCGCTCGTATAGACCAGCGGCCCGTAATCCAGCGGCTGCGAGCGGAACGGCGGCCCGTCGGGAGCGCCCTGCGCGATCACGGCCTCGTAGTCTCGCGCCCAATCCGGCGCACGCCCGCCGATGCACACGTAGGCTTCGATCGTCGCGAGGCGCGGGCGCAGCGCGCCGACCAGCTCGGCGTACTGCGCCTCGAACACCAGCACGCGCGGCGTCGCATCGCCGAGCAGCCATTCGATCTCGGCCGCGGCGAGGCGGAAGTTCACCGTCGCGACGATGTAGCCGGCCCAGTCGCCGGCGGCCAGCAGCTCGATGTACTCGGAGTTGTTCATCGACAAGACCGCGACCCGGTCCTGCCGCCCGAGGCCCAGCCGGTGCAGGCCGTCGGCCAGGCGCTTCGCGCGCTCGAGCAACTGGCGATGGGTCAGCCGCCGGCCCTCGCACACCAGCGCCTCGCGCTCCGGATGGAAGCGGGCGTTGCGTTCCAGCAGCTCGCCGATGGTCTGGAGCATCAGGCCTCCTACACCGGCGTGTCCGGACTGAACTTCGGCGAGCGCTTGCCGAGGAAGGCATCGATGCCCTCCATGCCCTCGGGCCCGGCGAAGCCGATGAACTCGAGCGCCAGCGACGCGTCGAAGATCGGCGCCGCCTGGCGCAGCCAGTGGTTCAGCGTCTGCTTGGTCCAGCGCACCGCGGCCGGCGCGCTCTCGGCGAGGCGCGAGGCGACTTCGACCGCCTTGGCTTCCACCTCCTCGTCGGCCAGCGCCATCGAGATCAGGTTCATCCGCTCGGCTTCCTCGCCGGTGAAGGTCTCCGCCGTCATCAGGTAGTACTTCGCCTTGGCCATGCCGCACAGGAGCGGCCAGATGATCGCCGCGTGGTCGCCGGCCGCGACACCGATCTTCAGGTGGCCGTCGGAGAACTTCGCGTCGCGCGACGCGATCGACACGTCCGCAAGAATCAAGAGCGCCAGGCCGGCGCCGACCGCCCAGCCGCGCGCCGCGCCGACGATCGGCTTGCGGCAGTTGATCATCCCCAGCACCAGGTCGCGCGACTCCTTCATCGCCTGCATGCGCAGCGCGTAGTCCTCGCACACCTTGCGTTCATGGTGCAGGTCGCCTCCGGCGGAGAAGGTCTTGCCGCTGCCGGTGACGATCACCGCCGAGACGCTGTCGTCCGCATCGACGTCGGCCCAGATCTGCGAGGCCTCGCGATGCATCGCGGCATCCATCGCGCCCATCTTCAGCGGCGAATCCAGCGTCACGCGCAGCACGCGCGGATGCGGTCGGTCGAACTTCAGGCGCGTGTAGCGCGCATAGCGGCTGTCGGTCTCCAATCGGGTCTCCTTCGATTCGGATTCAGTGGCACGGGCGGGTTTTCGAGGGGGTCATCGGGTTGACGGCATCTCGATCCGGCATTTATATTATCGAACATCGTTCAACAATGGAAGCGCAAATTTCTTGCGCTCAAAGGCACACATGGAAACAGTCGGACTCGGTTTCTGCTTCGAGGACCTGCCGTTGGGGCGTCAGTTCAAGACCGTGGGGCGCACGGTCACCGAGGCCGACA
Source organism: Variovorax sp. LjRoot175 (assembly GCF_964253805.1). NCBI lineage: Bacteria > Pseudomonadati > Pseudomonadota > Betaproteobacteria > Burkholderiales > Comamonadaceae > Variovorax > Variovorax sp. LjRoot175. Next base: position 3,331,600 of record NZ_CAXURY020000001.1, read on the forward strand.
TCGTGGGCTTCATCGACAAGATCGGGATGACCGAGGTGCTGTTCACCAATCTCGAGTTCCTGCACGGCGTCGCCGGCTTCGCGGGGCGCCTGGCGCCCGGCTCGATGGTGTTCTGCTTCGCCGAGGGGCTGCTCGCGCAGGCCACGATGCAGGGCACCGGCCTCGCCTTCCTCGGCATGCAGCTCGACGTGAAGGGGCCGACCTTCGCCGGCGACACGATCCACGTCGAATGCGAGGTGATCGAAGCGCGCCGCTCCGAGAGCCGGCCCGGGCGCGGCCTCGTCCGCACGCGCAACCGCGTCGTGAAGGCAGACGGCACGGTCGTGATGGAGTACACGCCCCTGCGCATGCTCAAGGCGCGCGCCGAGGTGCGCACATGAAACCGCCGGTGCTGCAGGGCTACATGCAGCCCGAGGTGCAGCCGGATCCGGCGCCGGCCGGCGAGCCCCTGCACGCCAAGCTGGCCACCAGCGCCGGCCCTCTCACCGGCGTGCGCGTGATCGACCTGACGGTCAACGTGCTCGGCCCGGTCGCGACGATGATCCTCGGCGACATGGGCGCCGACGTCATCAAGGTCGAGACGCCCGAAGGCGACCCGAACCGCCAGAACGGCCCATCGCGCAACCCCAACATGGCGGCGATGCACCTGAACATGAACCGCAACAAGCGCAGCGTGACGCTGAACCTGAAGCGGCCCGAGGCACGCGATGCCCTGTTGCGCATGGTCGAGAGCGCGGATGTGTTCATCCACAGCATGCGTCCCGCGGCGGCCAAGCGCCTGGGCGTCGCGTACGAGGACATTGCCGCGCGCAACCCGCGCATCGTCTACGGCTACGGCTGCGGCTACATGCCCGGCGGCCCGCGCGAGAATGACCCGGCCTTCGACGACGTGGTGCAGGGCGAGGCCGGCATCGCCGACCTGATGCTGCGCTCGGTTGGCCAGGCGCGCTACCTGCCCACCGTGATCGTCGACAAGTTCTGCGGCTACATGCTGGCCTCCGGCGTCGCGATGGCGCTGTACGCACGCGAGCGCACAGGCCTCGGCCAGATGGTGCGCGTGCCGATGCTCGAGACCATCGTCGCCTTCAATCTGCAGGAACACCTGTACGGCGGCGCTTTCGACCCGCCGATGGGCGGCGGCGTCGGCTACGTGCGCCTGCTCTCCGAGCATCGCCGCCCCTACGAGACGAGCGACGGCCACATCTGCGTGCTGGCCGTCAACGACGAGCAATGGAAGCGGCTGCTGCCGACGCTAGGCCGCCCCGAGCTGCTGACCGATCCCGTCTTCGCGACGCACGAAGGTCGCATGAAGAACATCGACCGCGTCTACGGCATGGTCTCGGAGCAGATGAAGACGAGATCCACCGCGCAGTGGCACGAGCTGCTCGACGCGATCGACGTGCCGAACGGGCCGGTCGCGCGCTTCGAGGACATGCTGTCGGACGCCTACCTGAACGAGGTCGGCTTCTTCCATCGCTACCGGCATCCGACCGAGGGGCCGATGGTGACGACCGCCGTGCCGACGCAGTTCTCCGGCACGCCCGGCGGCATCCACCTGCCGCCGCCGCAGCTCGGCGAGCACAACGACGAAGTGCTCGGCTGGTTTGGCTACAGTGCCGAAGATATAGCCAACATCACGCGCTGAAGCCATGGCCTACGAACAGATCCTGTACGAGGTGCGCGACGCGATCGCCACCATCACGCTGAACCGCCCCGAGGCCCTGAACGCCTGGACCGACGTGATGGCCGAGGAGGTCTGGCACGCGACGCACGCGGCCGAGGGCGACGACGCGGTGCGCGTGATCGTGCTGACCGGCGCCGGCCGCGCCTTCTGCGCCGGCGGCGACGTCACCGGCTTCAAGTCGGCCGGCGACGACAGCGCCTTCCCGCGCTCGCTGCTGCACAAGCTGCCGCGTGCCTACGACTTCAGCCGCCGCCCGGACTACCAGAGCCGCGCTGCCTACTTCCCCGCGCTCGCCAAGCCGGTCATCGCGATGCTCAACGGCGCCACCGCCGGCCTCGGCCTGGTGCATGCGCTCTACGCCGACATGCGCTTCGCGGCCGACGATGCGGTGCTGACCACCGCCTTCGCGCGCCTCGGCCTGGCGTCCGAATACGGCATGGCCTGGGCCCTGCGCAACGCGGTCGGCCATGCCAATGCGCTCGACCTGCTCCTGTCGGCGCGCAAGGTGCGCGGCGAGGAAGCGCTGCGGCTCGGTCTCGTGAACAGGATCCATCCGCGCGAGGCCCTCGCCGAGGCAACCTATGCCTATGCGAAGGAGCTGGCCGAATCGTGCTCGCCGCTGTCGCTGCGGATGATCAAGCGCCAGCTCTGGGAGCTGCCGTTCCAGACGCTGCACGAGGCGCTGATCGCCGACAGCGCCGACATGATGCAGACCAACCTCAGCGAGGACTTCCAGGAAGGCAAGCTCGCATTCAAGGAAAAGCGCAAGCCGCGCTTCAAGGGACGATGAACCTCCACGAATCGCCCGAAGACGCAGCCTTCCGTGCCGAGGTGCGGGACTTCGTCGCCGCGCACCTGCCCGGGGACATCCGGCAGAAGGTGCTGGGCTTCCTGCGCGTGCCGCGCGAGGACTACGTGCGCTGGCAGCGCATCCTCGCCGGCCGCGTCTGGGGCGCGCCCGGCTGGCCGGTCGAGCACGGCGGCTGCGGCTGGAACGCCGTGCAGCGCAACATCTTCGACGAGGAATGCTTCACCGCCGGCGCACCGCGCCAGATGCCCTTCGGTCTCGCGATGATCGGGCCGGTGCTGATGAAGTTCGGCAGCGACGCGCAGAAGGCGCGCTTCCTGCCGCGCATCGTGTCGATGGACGACTGGTGGTGCCAGGGCTATTCGGAGCCGAGCGCCGGCTCCGACCTCGCCTCGCTGAAGACGCGCGCCGAACGCGACGGCGAGCACTACGTCGTGAACGGCCAGAAGACCTGGACCTCGTTCGCGCAATGGGCCAATTGGATGTTCGCGCTGGTGCGCACCTCGGCCGACGCGAAGCCGCAGCGCGGCATCTCGCTGCTGCTGATCCCGATGGATACGCCCGGCATCACGGTGCGCCCGATTCGCACGCTGGACGGCGGACACGACGTGAACGAAGTCTTCCTGGATGGCGTGCGCGTGCCGGTCGAGAACCGGGTCGGTGCCGAGAACGAGGGCTGGTCGATCGCGAAGTACCTGCTCGGCCATGAGCGCACCGCCATCGCGGGCCTCGGCATGTGCAAGCGGCTGCTGCGCCGGCTGAAGGAGCTGGCGCGCACGCAGGCCAGGCACGACCGGCCGCTGATCGAGGACCCGCGCTTTCGCGACAAGATCGCCAGGATCGAGATCGAGGTGCTGGCGCACGAATGGGCGCTGGCGCGGCTCATCTCGCTCGAGCGCGCCGGCCTCGGCCTCGGCGCGGAGCCGTCGATGCTGAAGGTGCGCGGCTCGGAGATCCAGGGCGAGCTCGGCGCGCTGCTGATGGAATGCGCGGGCCCTTACGCGCTGCCGCTGGTCGAGGCCGCGCTCGAATTCGGCTACGACGGGCCGACGCCGGCCGGCGCAGAGCTCAACGCCCTCGCCGGCCAGTACCTCGACCTGCGCAAGGTCGCGATCTACGGCGGCACCAACGAGATCCAGCGCGGGCTGATCGGCAAATCCCTCATCCCGCTGTAGCCTGCTGCAGCCCACTTAGCCCCACCATGGACTTCACGCTGAACGAAGAGCAGCAGATGCTCGCCGACACGATGGCGCGCTTCGTGCAGAAGGAATACGGCTTCGAGGCGCGCCGCAGGCGCCTGGCCGAGGGCCCGAGCGATGCGCTGGCGCGGCAGATGGCCGAGCTCGGCCTGTTCGCGCTGAACGTGCCCGAGGCCCACGGCGGCATTGGCGCCGGCGCGGTCGAGACCCTGATCGTGATGGAAGGCCTCGGCCGCGGCCTCGTGATCGAGCCCTATGTCGCCAGCGCGGTGATCGCGCCGCGCCTTCTCGCCGCCTTCGGCAGCGAGGCGCAGAAGGATCGTTTCCTCGGGCCGATCGCCGAAGGCCGGCTGCGCTTCGCGCTCGCCGCGCTCGAGCCGCAGGCACGCTGGGACCTGGACAAGGTGCACACGCGCGCGGTGCGCCGCGACGGCGGGTGGCAGCTCGACGGCGCGAAGGCCGTGGTGCCGCACGGCGACAGCGCCGACTGGCTGATCGTCACTGCCGACACCCGCCAGGGCCTGGCGCTGATGCTGGTCGACGCCAGGGCATCCGGCGTCGCGATCGACGGCTACACGACCATCGACGGCCAGCGCGCCGCCGAGATCCGCCTCCAGGGCGCCGCAGTCGACGACGCCTGCGTGATCGGCGAGCCCGGCCAGGGCCTGGAACTGGCCGACTGGGCGACCGACCAGGGCCTGGCGGCACTCGCCGCCGAGGCGGTCGGCGCGATGGCGAAGCTCACCGAGTTGAGCTGCGAACACCTCTCGACGCGCAGGCAGTTCGGCGTGCCGATCGGCAGCTTCCAGGCGCTGCAGCATCGCGCCGCGGACATGCGCATCGCCGTGGAGCAGGCGCGCGCGTTGGCGCTGATGGCCGCGGCACACGTCGAGTCGCCGGAGCGCGCGTTGCGCCGCCGTGCTGCCTCGGCGGCGAAGGCGATGGCCGGACGCTCCGGGCGCTACGTCGGCCAGCAGGCCACCCAGCTTCATGGCGGCATGGGCATGACCGACGAGCTGGCCTCAGGCCACTATTTCAAACGACTGACCGCGATCGACATGACCTGGGGCAACTCGGAACACCACGTCGAACGCTACGGAGAACTGCTGTGACCGAAGCTGCCACCGAACGCCACCCCGAGGGCCGGATCGTCGTCGAGCGGCGCGGGCCGATCCTGCTGATGGGCGTGGACCGCGTCGAGAAGCGCAACGGCTTCACGCCGCGCATGTTCCGCGAGCTCGGCGAGGCCTACACGCTGCTGGAGAACGCGCCGGACCTGTTCGTCGGCCTGCTGTATGCGAAGGGAGACCACTTCAGCGGCGGCGTCGACCTGCCGCTGATGGCCGAGTACCGCAAGGCCGGCTCGCCCTACGTGCCGCTGAACCTGGTCGACCCGGGCCAGCTGCGCGAGCCCTATCGCACGAAGCCGGTGGTCGCGGCGATGCAGGGCATCTGCTTCACCATCGCGATCGAGTTGATGCTCGCCGCCGATGTCGTGTTCGCCGCCGACAACTGCCGCTTCTCGCAACTCGAGGTGAAGCGCGGCATCATGCCCGGCTACGGCGGCTCCTTCCGCTTCATCGAACGCGCCGGCTGGGGCAACGCGATGAAGTGGCTCTTGACCGGCGACGAGTTCGACAGCGCCGAGGCGCTGCGGCTCGGCCTGGTGCAGGAAGTCGTGCCCGCCGGCGAGCAGTTCGAGCGCGCCCTCGCCTATGCGCAGCGCGTGGCCGAACAGGCGCCGCTCGCGGTGCAGTCCACGATCGAGAACGCGCGCCTGGCGCTCGGGCAGGGCTGGATGCACGCGGCGACGCATGCCACCGCGAAGAACACCTTCCTGTACGGCACCGAGGACGCCGCCGAGGGCCGCAAGTCCTTCGCCGAGAAGCGCACGGCAAAGTTCGTCGGCAGGTGAGCACCATGTTTCGCAACGACCTGCTCGCGGGCAAGAAGATCCTCATCACCGGCGGCGGCACCGGGCTCGGCAAGAGCATCGGGCGCCACTATCTCGAACTCGGCGCGCACCTGGTGATCTGCGGCCGTCGGCTCCAGGTGCTCGACGCCACCGCCGAAGAGTTCCGCGCCGAGCTGCCCGGGGCGCGCGTCGACACGCTCACTTGCGACGTGCGCGATGCCGAACAGGTCGAGGCGATGATGGAGCACATCTGGCAGAGCGGTGCGCTCGACGTGCTGGTCAACAACGCCGCGGCCAACTTCATTGCGCGCAGCGAGCGGCTCTCGGCGCGCGCCGTCGACGCGGTGCTGGGCATCGTGCTGCATGGCAGCTTCTACTGCACGCTCGCCGCCGGCCGGCGCTGGATCGAGGCCGGCCAGCCGGGCAACGTGATCAGCACCGTCTCGGCGCCGGTGATCACCGGCCAGGCCTTCACCGCGCCATCGGCGGCGGCCAAGGCCGGCGTGCTCGCGATGACGCGCAGCCTCGCGGTCGAATGGGGCCCCAAGGGCATCCGCCTGAATTGCGTGGCGCCGGGGCTGTTCCCGACACCCGGTGCCTGGGAGCAGCTCTTTCCGCCCGGCAGCCAGGTCGAAGCGCAGGAGCGCGGCGTGCCGCTGCGGCGTCTCGGCGAGCACCGCGAGCTGTGCGACCTGTATGCCTACCTCGCGGCCGACGGCTCGGGCTACATGACCGGCGACCTGATCGTCATGGATGGCGGGCGCTGGATGCAGGGCGCCGGCGGCCCGACCTTCCGCGCAATGCAGGACTGGAACGACGCGCAATGGGAAGCGATGCGCAAGAAATGAAAAGGAAGCAACATGTCTGACTCCACCCTCGCCGCAGGCCCGCTGAGCCTCGCCGGCAAGACTGCCGTCGTCACCGGGGCCGGCAGCGGCATCGGCCAGGCGATCGCCGAGCTGTTCGCCCGCGCCGGCGCCAAGGTCGTCGTCGCCGACATCCAGGCCGACGGCGCCGAAACCACCGCAGCGGGCATCCGCGCGGCCGGCGGCCAGGCCATCGCGGCGACGGCCGACGTGTCGCAGGACACGCAGGTCGCCGCGATGCTCGACCGCGCGATCGCCGAGTTCGGCAGCCTCGACGTGCTCGTCAACAACGCGGGGATCTTTCCGAAGAAGCCCTTCCTCGAGGTCGACGCCGCGTTCTGGGACAAGCTGCACGCGGTGAACCTGCGCGGCACCTTCCTGTGCCTGCGCGAGGCGATCAGGCGCATGCAGGCGCAGGGGAACGGCGGCGCGATCGTCAACATCTCGTCGGTGTCGTCGATGCAGGCGGTCGTTTATCACAACGCCACCTACAACGCGTCGAAGGCCGGCGTGAACAGCCTCACCAAGACCACCGCGCTGGAGTTCGCCGCCGACGGCATCCGCGTCAACGCCGTGCTGCCCGGCGGCACGCTGACGCCCGGCGCCAAGGCCGCCAGCAGCGATGGCGTCGACATAAAAGGGCCGATCATGGGGCCGGGCCGCATCCCGCTCGGCAAGATGGGCGACCCGGAAGATATCGCGATGGCGGCGCTGTTCTTCGCCAGTCCGGCGTCGCGGCTGGTCACCGGCCAACTGCTCGCGGTGGACGGCGGCTTCCAGGTGAGCTAGTGCCTCCTGAAGCGCCGCTGCCGCAGGTGCCGCTCAGCCGCCTGCTGGCACGCGCCGTGATGGCGCGGCCGCTGACGCGCCTGCACTTCTACACCGAGGCGGGTCACATCGCGATGACGACCTCCGGCCTGCTGCAGGCCGGCCGCCGGCTCGCCCGCGGATTGCGCGCGATCGGGCTGAAGGCCGGCGACGCGATCGCGGTGCAGATGCCGACCCGGCACGAGACCGCGGTGCTGTACCTCGCCGCATTCGAGATCGGTGCGGTGCTGGTGCCGATCGTGCACATCTATGGGCCGGCCGAGGTCGGCTTCATCTTGCGCCAGTCGCGCGCACGCCTGCTTGCGGTGCCAGAGCGATGGCGCGGCATCGATTTCCTGGAACGCGTGGAGGCGCTCGGCGCGCTGCCCGACCTGGAACAGGTGCTGGTGCTCGGCGAGCGGGCGCCGCGCGGCGGCATCACCTGGCAGGCGCTGCAGCAGGCCGCCGAAGCCGATGCCTCGACAGCTGCCGCCGAGTGCATCGCGCCGCAGGACACCTGCCTGCTCCTGTACACCTCCGGCACCACTGCCGCGCCCAAGGGCGTGAAGCACACGCACCAGACGGTCGGCGCCGAGTGGCAGATCCCGTTCATCGACGACGCCCCCGCCACCGCCGCGCAGCCCGGCGGCAACGGGCCCTACTTCACCCCCTTTCCGGCTGGCCACATCGCCGGCTTCAATTTCCTGCTGCGGCCCTTCGTCACCGCCACCGAGATGGTGTTCGTCGATCGCTGGGACGCGGCCGTCGCGGCCGAGCTGATCGAGCGCCACCGCGTGCGGCTGTCCGGCGGCACGCCGTTTCACCTGCAGGGCCTGCTCGATGCGGCGCGGCGCGCCGGCCGCGACCTCTCGTCGCTCGTCGCCTACGGGCTCGGCGGCACCGGCGTGACGCCCGACCATGTCGAGGCGGCCGAGCGCGCCGGCATCGCCGCGAGCCGCTCGTACGGCCTCACCGAGCACTCCACCGTCAGCATCGGCTGGCGCGAGATGCCGCTCGCGCAGCGCGCCGGCACCGACGGCCGCCTGCAGCCCGGCAGCGAAGTGCGCATCGTCGACGACCGGGAGCGCGAGCTTGCGCACGGCCAGGAGGGCGAGATCCTGACACGCGGACCCGAGCTCTTCGTCGGCTACACCGACGCGTCGCTCGACGCGCATGCCCGCAGCGCCGACGGCTGGTTCCGCACCGGCGACATCGGCCGGCTGGACGCCGCGAACTGCCTGACGATCACCGACCGCAAGAAGGACATCGTGATCCGCGGCGGCGAGAACATATCGTCGCAGGAAGTCGAGCGCGTGCTGGCCACGCACCCTTCGGTGCGCGATGCCGCCGTGGTGGCGCAGCCCGACGCGCGCTACGGCGAGAAGGTGTGCGCCTTCGTCGTGCTCGCCGATGGCGCCTCGCTGGACCTGGACGCAGTACGGCGCCATTTCGCGGCCGCCCGCGTCGCGCGCCAGAAGACGCCCGAGGGCTTGCACGTCGTCGGCGAGCTGCCGCGGACCGCGTCGGGGAAGGTACGCAAGGACGAGTTGCGGGAGCGGCTGCGCTGAGCCGGGGCAAGGCCCCCGATCAGGCGCCGCGCCGTGCCGACACGCCGATGCCGGCAGCGCCCTGCGCGGCCGCATGCGCCGGCCGCGCCGGCCGCGGCAGCAGCGCCCAGGCGACCAGCGCGCACAGGAGGCACGCACCCGTGATCGCCGTCATCGTCCAGAGGTAGGCGTCGGCGCTCGGATAGTCCGCATGCGGCTGCGTCTCGCCGCGCACCACCGCCAGCGCGAGCAGCACGCTGGCGGCCTGCGTGCCGATCGCGGTGCCGAGCGTGCGCACCACCTGCGACAAGCCGACGAACTCGCTGGTGCGCTCGGCGGGCACCACCTCCACCAGCAGGTTCGGCACCGCCGACATCAGCATCGCCCCGCCGAGCGAGGCCAGCATCACCCACCCCACGAGCATCCAGGCGGTGGAGTGCAGCGCGGTCAGCCCGATCCAGCCGGCCAGGATCATCAGGCTGCCGAGCCGCGCAGCGCTGCGGGCGCCGTTCCGCGCCGCGAGGTGGCCGCCCCACGGCGCGCCGAACAGGCCCATGAAGTTCGACGGCAGCTTCAGCAGGCCGGCCATCGTCGCGCTCAGGCCCAGGCCGATGCCGGTCCACGGCGGCTGCTGCGCGAGGCCCATCAGCACCAGCATCGTCTGCGAAGTGCCGAGCCCGAACAGGAACATCAGGCCGATCGGCAGGCCGACCTCGCGCGTCGCGATGCGGCGCACGTCGATCATCGGCTGCGGGTGCCGCCACTCGTGGCGCCACCACGCGGCCAGCAGCAGCACGCCGCCGGCCAGCGCGGCCAGCGTCGCGACGTCGCCGAGCCCGTGCGCCCTCAGCCGCGACACGGCCCACAGCAGCGCGGCCACCGCAGGGGCGTAGAGCATGCCGCCGATCCAGTCGATCCGCGCGCCGCCAGCGGCGGCCGCCGACGCCGGCACCCAGCGCGCGACCAGCACCATCGCCACGATGCCATGCACCGCGCCGAACCAGAACATGGTGCGCCAGCCGGCGTGGTCGACCAGCAGCCCGCCGAGCAGCAGCCCGGCGCCGGCGCTGAAGGTCGCCATCGCGGTGAGCCAGCCGACCGCCACCGGCACGCGCTCGGCCTGCAGGCGCTCGCGCACGATGCCGATGGCCAGCGGCAGCAAGGCCGCCGACATTCCCTGCAGCGCGCGGCCGCAGATCAATCCCGGCAGCCCGCTCGACAGGGCGCTGACCAGCGATCCGCACGCCGAGCACGCCAGCATCGCGAGCACCAGGCGCTTGCGCCCGAACAGGTCGCCCAGCCGCGACGACAGGCCCGCCGAGACCGATCCGACCAGCAGGTAGGCAGTGATGAGCCAGCCCACGCCGGCCGGATCGCCGAAGTCGCGCATCAGCGTCGGCAGGGCCGCGTAGATCATGCTGACCTCGAACGAGCTGATGATCTCCGCGAACACCAGCGCAACGACGATCGAATGGCCGCGGCCGGCGCCGCCGACGGGCAGCGCCCCCGATGAGCTCACGCGTTCGCCGCGGTGGCCGCGGGCAAGACGGTCGTGCCCCGCTGCTTCACATCGCGCAGCAGGAAGTGCGACAGCGCCGGAATCAGCACCAGCGCGCCGATCATGTTCCACAGGAACATGAAGGTCAGCAGGATGCCCATGTCGGCCTGGAACTTGATCGGCGACCAGGCCCAGGTCACGACGCCGGCGGCCATCGTCACGCCGATCAGCGCGACGACCTTGCCGGTGAATTCGAGCGAGTGCTTGTAGGCCTCGCGCAGGCTGCCGCCGCGACGCTGCACCGCGAGCTGCACCGACAGCAGGTACAGCGCATAGTCGACGCCGACGCCCACGCCGAGCGCGATGACCGGCAGCGTCGCGACCTTCACGCCGATGCCCATCAACACCATGATCGCCTCGCACAGGATCGACGTGATCATGAGCGGCACCAGCGCCACCACCACCGCGCGCCACGAGCGGAAGGTGATGAAGCACAGCAGGGTCACCGCGATGTAGAGCACCACGTGCATGATGTAGAACGACTGGCGCACGACGATGTTGGTCACCGCCTCGATGCCGGCCGGGCCGGCCGCGGGCAGGAACTCCGCGCCGGGCCGGCTGTGCGTCGCTGCGAAGCCCTCCACCGCCTTCAGCACGCGGTCGAGCGTGTCGGCGCGGTGGTCGCTCAGGTAGGCCGTGACGGCGAACAGCGAGCAGTTCGGGTTCATCGCGTCCGGGTTGTCCTGGATCACGCGGTTGGCCGCCGGGCCGAGGATGCGCGGGTCTCGCGCCAGCGTGTTCCACTTGAAATAGCCCTCGCTCGACGCGGCGACCCCGCGCTTGGTCTGCTCGGCGAAGGAGGTCACCGCCTTCACGCCCTGCACATGCTCGAGCTCCCAGCCGAGGCGTTCGGCCTCGACCAGGCCCTCGTAGCGGTCGCACGCACTCTTCGGCGTCTTCACGATGACCGCGAACTGGTCGCTCGACAGGCCGTAGTGGCGCGCGATGTAGGCGTTGTCGAGGTTGTAGCGCGAATCGCGGCGCAGCTCCGGCGCGCCTTCGTCGAGGTCGCCGATCTTCAGCCCCGTGCGCAGGCTCAGCGCGCCGGCCCCCAGCAGCGCCGCCGCCACGATCGCGACGAGCGCGAAGCGCCGCTCCGTCAGCCGCTCCAGCGCGGTCCACACGCGGCCCATCGCGGAGCGCCCGGTCTGCTCGGCCGCGTCGGCATTCAACGAGCGCTGCGCGGCCTTGGGGCTGACGCCGGTGTATGACAGCAGCACCGGAATCAGCACCAGCTTCGTGAAGATCAGCCCGGTGACGCCGATGCTGGTCATCACCGCCAGGTCGCGGATCACCGGGATGTCGATGATGATCAGCACCATGAAGCCGACCACGTTGGTCAGCAGCGCCGTCAGGCCGGCCAGGAACAGGCGGCGGAAGGTGTACCGCGCGGCGACGTACTTGTGCGTGCCGCGCCCCACGTCCTGCATGATGCCGTTCATCTTCTGCGCGCCGTGCGACAGGCCGATCGCGAACAGCAGGAAGGGCACCAGGATCGAATACGGATCGAGCTCGTAGCCGAGGATCTGCAGCAGGCCCATCAGCCACATCACGCCGACCACCGCGGTGACGACCAGCACCACGGTGCTGCGCAGGCATCGGGTGTAGGCGAACACGAACAGCGCCGCGATCGCGACCGAGATCGCGAAGTAGGAGATCACCGTCGCGAGGCCCTCGATCAGGTCGCCGACGAGCTTGCCGAAGCCGACGATGTAGACGCGGAACTTGCCCGTGCCCTTGGCGCGCACCTGCTCCTCAAGGGCGCGCGACAGCTTCAGGTAGTTGATCGGCTCGCCGCTGTCGGCATAGCGGTCCAGCAGCGGCACGACGATCATCGACGAACGCTGGTCGTCGCTGATGATGCGGCCGGCTGCGCCCGAGCGTGCGATGTTGGCCTTCAGCGCCTCTATCTTGGCCGGCGAGCCGTCGAAGCGCTCGGGCATCACCGGGCCGCCGCGCATGCCCTCCTCCGTCACCTCGCCCCATCGCAGCACCGGCGTCCACAGGGACTTGAGCCACGGCCGGTCGACGCCCGGCATGATGTAGAGCGCATCGTTGATCGACGCGAGGAACTTCAGGTACTCGGGGTCGTAGATGTCGCCCTGCGTGTTCTCGACCACCACCCGAAGCTGGTTGCCCAGCCCGCGCAGCTCGGTCTTGTTGTCGAGGTAGTTCTGGATGTACGGATGCGAGCGCGGGATCATCCGCTCGAAGTTGGCGTTGATCGTCAGCTGCGTGGAGCGCCAGCCGAGAAAGATCGACACCAGCGCGAAGACGACGAGGATCACGCGGCGATGGTTGAAGATGAGCCGTTCGAGCGCATTGCCGGAGCGCGGGTCGAAGCGGGAGGGGTCCGGGATGACCTGGAAGGTCTCGTTGCTGCCGATGTTCATCGCTTTAGGGTCTGTTGAATCACCTCGCCGCCGGCGCCATCGCCAGCCGCTGAACGCCCAACGGTCCGGCGACGAGCAGCCAGTCCGCTTCCATCGAGACCACGTCGAAAGCCGCGCCCAGGCCGGGCATCGGCGCCATCGGCGCAAAGCTGTCGCCGAACGCGGCGCCGATCAGCAGCTCGCCCGCCTGCGTCGCCAGCACCAGGCGGCCGTCGGGCAGGAGCACGCCACTGTTGAGGGCCGCGTGGGTGCCGGTGGCCAGCGGCTTCCAGCTCGCGCCTGCGTCGGTCGAGCGCCAGGCGGTGCCGCGCAGGCCGAGCGCGACGATCGCGTCCTTCGAGGCCGCCATGCCGAACCAGGTGCCGGGATATGGCGTCTGGATGCGCACGAAGCGTCCGGCCGCCGCGTCCAGGCGCATGACCAAGCCGAGCTCGCCGACGATCACCACCTGGTCGCCGGCCTGGCGGATGGCATGCAGCGAGTAGCCGTCGCGGTTGTCGGTCCGGTCGAGCCACGGCTCCCAGGTCGCGCCACCGTCGGCCGTGTGCAGGATCAGGTTGAACTGGCCGACCACCCAGCCTTCGCGCTCGTCGCGAAAGTGCACCGCGAGGAAGGGCCGGGTCGGCCCCTCCTCGGCCATGCGCTTCGCGTCGTCGCGCGCCCGTGCGAGCGCCGGATCGCCGGCCGCGCCATTCTTCTCGTAGTACGAGACCATCAGCGCTCCGAGGCTGCGGCCGTCGAGCACGCGGCGCCAGTTCAGCCCGCCGTCGGTGCTGCGCAGCACCACGCCGTCGTGGCCCACCGCCCAGCCCTGCGTCGAGGACGGAAACTGCACCGCGAGCAGGTCGGTGCTGACCGGCGCCGGACGCTGCTCCCAGGTCCTGCCGCGGTCCGCGGAGCGCAGGATGTGGCCGCGCGGGCCGACCGCGACGACATGCTCGGCATCGACCACCGCCAGCGCATAGGCCGGCGCGCGAAGCGAACGCGGCGTCATGCGCGCCGGCGCATCGAGCGGATCGACGAAAGCAGCGGGTGCGGGCGGCCCGGCCGCCGCGGCGACTACGATCGACGCCCAAAGGCAGGCCGCGATCGTCGCGAGGGCTCTCAGCTGCGGCATGGCACGAGCGGAGGACAAGGCACCCTGGGCCACTCTCGCGTGCACTCAGCGCTGGGTCCGGCGTGCCAGGCCTTCGGGGCTGTAGAACGCGTCGGCATCGACCGTGTCGATGTCCACGAACAGGCCCTTGTAGCCCCCGAGGATCGAGGAGTTGTACCAGGCCCCGGTGCCGAAGTCGAAGTAGAAGGTGCCGCCCTGCACCATTGCCTGCTTGTCGTAGGCCCAGACCGTCGGATTCAGGATGCCGCGCGAGAGCTTGCCGGTGGCATCCCAGGCGTCGACCACCACCGCGCCGGGGATGTCCTCGTCGAGATAGAAGCGGCGCTTGGCGGCCACGTGGCGCGCACCGGGCTTGAGCGTGGCGTCGATCACGGTGACGCGGTGCAGCTCCCAGCGCATCGCGTCCGGGTTCGGGTGCCCCTTCATCAGGACGTCGTCGGGCTTGGAGGCCAGGTACTTGTAGGCGTTGTACGGGATCAGCATCTCCTTGGTGCCGGCCAGCTTCCAATCGAAGCGATCGAGCCGGCCCGAGAACGCGTAGATCTCGTCGTACAGCATGGCCCCGGCGGCCGTGGCGACCGGAAAGTCGTAGCTCGCGTCCGGCGACAGCCGCACGCGGCGCTGGCCCGGCGTGTAGGCCCAGGTCTTGTCGGGCTGCGCCACCGGATTGATGAACTTGCGCTGCAGGTTGCCTTCACCGGTGATCCGCGCCGGTGCGGTGTAGATGTTGTTGTTCATGAGGTACTGGCCGCCCTTGGCGTAGAACTCCTCGGCGCTCAGCTTCGGGTTGAAGTAGTCGTTCTGGTTGCGGTTGTTCACCTCGGCCGTCATGACCTTGTTGCCGCCGCCATCCACGTACCAGGCCTGGCCGTAGGTCCACGAAGACGCGCCCTTGTTCGTCAGTATCAGGTTCCACATCCCCTCCTGCCCGGTCTTGGGAGCCGGGAAGGGCATGCCGCCGAAGCAGCCGGTCACCGCTTCGCCGTCCTCGATCGCCTTGCAGCGGCCGGCGGCGTTCTTGCGGGTGTTCTCCACGTACCAAGCCGAGTAGTTGGCCGGCCGGCGTGTCGGGTAGACATCGATGCGGAAGCTCGGGTAACGCTTCAGCAGTTCCTTCGTCGCCTCGGAGAGCTTGTCGGCGTGCTGCGCCATGTTGGCCGCGGTCACGGTGTAGAGCGGCTTGTCGGCGGCATAGGGGTCGACCCAGAAGCCCGAGTCCTTCTTGAAGCCCGGCGGACTGGTGCTGGCCGGAAGGCCGCCGTCCCAGGCCGGAATGCTGCCGTCCTTGCTGGCCGCCTTCAAGGCGCCCCAGGGCAGGCGATCGCCGTCCTCGGCGTTGGCTGCGGGAACGAAGCTCCCGCCGATGCCGAGGCACAGCGCGGCGGTTGCAATGTGTCGAATGTTCATCTCGATTCCTTCCAAAGTGCTCAGAACGCGGTCTGGTAGGTGAAGCTCACGTAGTTGCGATCGCGGAAGTTCGCCAGGCCGGAGGCGAAGAACGGCGCTGCGCCCGGGCCGGTGGCAAGGTTGCCGGTCTTGCCCCCGCGTGCGGTGTAGGCCAGGTCGAACTGGTGCTTGTACTTGCCGGCCAGGTACTCGATCCGGATGCCCGGACGGATCAGCCACGACCCCTTGGGCGTGACGCCGGCGCCGACTGCGGCGGCATTGCCCGACAGGCCGTAGGTCACGAACAAGGGCGCCGAGATGTCGACGCTCGGGAAGACCTGCTGCCACGTCGGCGTGAACGACAAGGCGATGCTGGCGGCGTTGCGCGTCGAGCAGCCGCGCAGCACCAGGTTGTTGGTGCAGGCGGGGTTGCCGCCCTCGCCGTTGTAGAGATTCGCGCCGCTGGTGATCTTCTGCAGGTGCATGGCATCGAACTGCAGCGCGATCGAACCCGAGTCGAAGAGCGCGTTCTTGTTGATGGTGGAAACGCCGCTCATCAGGAAGTGGACCGTGTTGCCGCGCGGGCCTTCCATTCCGGGGTCGTTGATGAGGCCGGGGAAGGTGCCGAACGCGAAACCGCTGCGCACGTTCAACGGCATCTTGCGTCGGTAGTTCAGCTCGATACCGGTGCCCCAACCGCCGAGCAAGGTGTTGTAGGTCAGGCCGATCAGCTCGATGTCCTTCGCGTAGACGGCACGGCCGATGCGCGAGCCGTTGGGACCGACCGCGATCTGGCTCAGCCAGCTCGGTGTCTTGTCGTCGAAGCGGCGCAGCCAGAGGCCGAAAGCGTCGCCCTCGAGCTTCTCCGGTGACCATTTCAGGCCCAGCGCCACATCGCCCTTGTCGCCCTGGAACGACTCGCCGCGCCGCACGGCCGGGTTGGAAATGAACGGCGGGCCTTCGAGCGCGGTGTCGTTGACCTGCCAGAAAGTGCCGCCTTCGGAAATGCGCGAGGAGCGGAATTCAGCCGTGTACTGGCCCATCAGCGAGAACTGGTTGTTGAGCTGCCAGGTGGCGCCGACCTGGCCGATCGGCAATGCCGTTTCCTTGGCCGAGGCACCCGGGCTCAGGTCCGACTTGCGGCCGTCGTTGGGCGCCATCGAGTAGGACACGCTGCCGCCGTTGCCGAACAGGAATTCGCCGGGCAGCCAGGCGAAGCGGCCGGCCTTCAGGTTCAGCGAGGTGCCGCCGATGTCGAGGTTGCCCCAGGCGAAGGCATCCATGAACTCGGCGGACGGGCCCTTGTAATAGCGGTCGATGTAGGGCGTGAACTCGTTCCGCGCATAGTTCGGAACGGTCGCGAAGCGCGGGTCGCTGCGGCTCCTGTCGGGGAAATTGTTGTCGTACCAGCCTGCCGCGCTGAGGCGCAAGCCCATGTTCTTCTTATAGTTCAGGTCGAACTCGGTGTAGACATCGAAGCGCGACAGTGCCGTGTCGTTCTTGCCGAACAGCCAGTTGCCCTCGTCCACCGCCGGCGAGTTGACGAGCCGGAGATCACGTTCGCCGGTACGCATCGCCGCGTTGTATCGCAGCGTGGTGTCGAGCGTCAGCTCCAGGTCGGGCGAGCCGGTGTCGATCTGGAAGGCGGCCGCAGGCGCGGCCATGGCCACTGCCGCGCTGATGCAGGCCGCCTTCAAGGCGCGTTCGCCGCGCGGAGTGCGGCGGCGAGTCCCTCGGTCTTTGTTCATCGAGTCTCCAGTTTTGTACGAATGGGGAACCGGCCGGGCCGGCGTGTCGCGCCGCCTTGCGTTGGTCGTTGCGTCATGCCAATACTCGAACAGTGTTCATATCGTTGCACAGGACCACTGGCACGTCAACCAACGACTATCAGTAGTTACCCGGTGATCCCGATCGGCCCGGCACCTGCAACGGCAGCGGCAACGGCGCCCCCGCGCGGTGTCGGCGCGGCAAGGCCATGGCGAGCAGCACGCCTGCGCCGGCGCAGGCGATGACGAAGGCGAAGGTGAGCAGATAGGCGCCCGGGCTTGGATGCGTACCGGAGCCCCGGGTCGCATCGGTCACCGTCGAGCTGGCCAGCAGCAAGGTCGCGAGCTGCGTGCCGATCGCGGTGCCCACGGTGCGCACGACGTGCGACATGCCGTTGATCTCGCTGGTGCGATCGGGTGGCGCGACCTCGACGATCAGGTTCGGGATCGCCGCATAGAGGATCGAGCCGCCGAGGGTGATCAGGAACGCGACCGCGACCAGCAGCCACACGGCGTCGTGATGCAGCAGCACGGCCACCCAGCCGGCGCAGATGACGGCGCTGCCGATCAGCGCCGCGCGCCGCGCGCCATGCCGGGCCGCGACATGCCCGCTCCAGGGCGCTCCGAACAGTCCCGCAACGCTGGCGGGCACCTTGATCAACGCGGCCAGCGTGGCCGTGAGGCCGAGGCCGATGCCGGTCCACGCCGGCTGCTGCGCGAGCAGCAGGATCACGAGCATCAGTTGCGCCGTGCCGAGGCCGAACAGCGCCATCAGTCCCATCGCCAGCCCGGTCTGGCGTTCGGCGAAGCGGCGCACGTCGATCATGGGCTGCGGGTGGCGCCATTCGTGGCGCACCCAGACCGCGATCGCCAGCAGGCCGGCCGCGATCAGCCCGAGCGTGACCGGATCGGCCGGCCCGCTGCCCTTCATGCGCGTGACGGCCCACAGCAGCAGCGCGACGCCGGGCGCGAAGAGCACGCCGCCGAGCAGGTCGAGGCGCCCCACCACGGCACGCCGTACCGAGGGCGGCAGCAGCCACGCGACCGCCACGATCGACAGCGCCGTCTGGGCGACCGAGAACCAGAAGATCCAGCGCCAGCCGGCATGATCGACCAGCCAGCCCCCGAGCAGGATGCCCGCGCCGGCCGTGAAGCTCGCCATCGCCGCGACCCAGCCGATGCCCACCGGCACGCGCTCCTTCGGCAGGTGCTCGCGGACCAGCCCGATGGTGAGCGGCAGCAGCGCCGCCGACATGCCCTGCACCGCGCGCCCGGCGATCAGCCACGGCAGGCTGGTGGCGAAGGCACCGATCAACGAGCCGGCCATCGCGAACACCAGCGTGAGGATCAGCAGCCTGCGCCGGCCGTACAGATCGCCCAGACGCGAGCTCAAGCCGGCCGAGACCGCGCCGACGAGCAGGAAGGCCGTGATCAGCCAGCCGACGCCGACCGGATCGCCGAACTCGCGCATCAGCGTGGCCAGGGCGCCGTACATCATGCCGACCTCGAAGGAGCTGTTCACCTCGGCGAACACCAGCACGGCGAGGATCAGCAGCCAGCGGCGGTTCTCGGCTGGCTTTGGGGGATCGAGCTTCACGAATGTCTCCTCGCGCCCCGTCTCCGGGGCCTTGTCACCTGCTTCCGGGATCCGTCGCTGAAAAGCGAGGGTCGGAAGGTCTAAGCCGGCCCGTCGAAGGGGCCCTCGACGCCGCCCTCCAACTGCTGCAGCAGGCGCCTCAGGCTGTTCGACAGCCCCCGGCGCTCGTCTTCCGGCAACGCCCGCACCGCCTTGAAGACCGGTGCCGGGTGGGTCATCAGGCGGTCCAGCGTCTGGTCACCGCGCGCCGTCATGCGGACCATCTGCCCGCGCCGGTCGAGCGGGTTGTCGACCCGTTCCACCAGTCCGCGCGCGACCAGCCGGTCGAGCCGCTTCTTCAGGCCCGGCAGCGAGATCCACAGCCGCTCCTTCAGCCCGGTGGGCGTGCTCTCGAAGGGCGGCCCCGTGCGTCGCAGCGCGCCCAGCACCATCACCTCGCCGGAATTCAGTCCTTGCGCAGCGGCCAGCGACGCGATGCTGCGCTCGATGTGATGCCCGAGGCGCGTCAGCCGCGCCAGGACCGCGAACACCTGGGGATCGACCTGCGGCCAGGCACGGCGCCAGCTCTCCAGGTTGGGCTGCACGACGTCGTCGTCCTCCGCCGCCGGCGCCACGGGCGCCAACGCCGGCGCCAGGCCCAGCGGCGCCGCGATGCGCGCGAGCACCGAAAGCTGCAGGTCGTCGGCCCGTTCGGCGCGCACGATCTGCGGCTGATGCACACCCGCGCGCCGCGCCAGCTCGCGTTGCGACCAGCCCGCCGCGGTGCGCTTCTGCTTCAGCAACTCGGCCCATGAGGATCTGCTCCAGGTGTTTGGTTCGGTCATCGGTATGCCTGCTCGTTGATATCTTTCACGATATCAGCGAAGGCCCCGCGCGACCGCTCAGCCTTCGTCGTTGACCCAGCGCACGAAGCGGTTCAGCGGCAGGAAGCCGTCGTGCGAGATGCCCGCCTCGAAGGCCACCGCCTTGCCGAGCTCGACGATGCGCTGCACGCCGGCCGCAGCGAGCGCATCGCGCAACTCGGCCTTGCGCTCGGGCGGGTAGACGCCGACGGTCTGCGTCGCGACGTTGGCGCAGCCCACCGCCGAGGTGAGGCTCGTCACCGGCACGACGTTGACGACGCGGCCGTCCGGATGAAAGTCGACCTGCTCTTCCGAGCGGATCACGAGCCCGCGGCCCTCGTAGCCGCCCCAGACGCGGTAATGCGGCTCCATGCCGCGCAGGCCGTCGATCTCGTCGCGCAGCTCGGCCGACAGCGGGCTGCCGAGCGCCGAGCAGGTCTCGCGCTGCACGCCCAGCCGCGCCTGCAGCAGCGCGCAATAGCGATCGACCTCCTGGACCGACCCTTCGACGAACTGCACCCGGCTCGACGCGCAGGCCTGCTGGTTCATGATCGTCGCGTCGGTCGCGGCGCGCTCGGCCACCTCGGCCAGCACGGCGTCGGAAGCGAAGGCCTCGCGGCCGATCAGCGAGATCGAGGTCTTCGGATCGAAGGCCACCAGCTCGAAGCCCGGGCCGATGTATTGCTTGACGCTGCGGATCGTGCTCTCGCCGCCCCAGGCCACCACCTTGTCGAAGAATTGCGGCCGGAACAGCAGGCTCTCGACCTGGGCGTCGCCGCCGCGCCAGTAGGCGGCCGAGAACGAGCGCACCAGCGGGTGGCCGGGTGCGACCGCCGCCATCGTGCGCAGGATCGCGGTGGCCGTGAAGAGATCGTTGGAAGGCAGCTTGATCAGGTGCACGCCCTTCGTCAGCGCGCCCCGCACCACCGACATCGCGGCCACGCCCGGCGCGTTGCCGGCAATCACGTGGATCAGCCGCGGCGGGAACGCGCGCATCCGGTGGGTGCGCCCGCTCGGCGCGCCGGCGATGACGCGCCAGCCGTCCAGCACGTCGGTGCCGCCGAGTTCCTGCTCGACCTGGAACAGCATGCTGCGGCGGTCGAACACGCGGCCGAGCCCGGCATAGGAGCGCTGCAGCACGTCGCGCGGCAGCGGGCTCGTCCGCATGCTGAACTCGAGCGCCTCGGCGAGCAGCCCGTCGGGGTCGTGCTTCAGCCGCTCGCCGGTCGCCACGAGCAGGTCGATGATCTCGGCCAGCGGCGTGTCGAAGGCGGGGCCGGGTTCGCGGCGCGTCCACACCAGCGCGTTCAGGTCCAGCGCCGGGGTCGCGAAGCGCGCCTGCGGGCTGCCGTACTCGCGGGCCGCTCCGGTGACGACGCTGCCCTGCACGACGTGGCAGACCGGGACCGCGGCACTCGCCATGGTGGTGGTCGTGTTCATGCAGCGATCGCTCCCCGGACATAGGCGTCGATGGTGCCGGCACAGCCGATGTGGTCGTCCTCGCCCGGCTGCGCGAAGCGCGTGATGTTGTCGAACAGCGTCGGCCCGCGGCGGCCGCAAGGGCAGCGCGGCTTCAGGTCGGCGCTCACCTTGTCGCCGGTGATGAGCCCGCCCCAGCGCCCTTCGTAGAGCAGATCGAGGAATGCGAAGCGGCCCTCGACCACGCCATCCTCGCCGTCCTGCGCCGTCAACAGGCGCTCGCCATCGCGATCGACGATCAGCCAGATCAGCGCCGGCGCGCGGTGGTAGCGCCCGGCCTCGCAGCGCGGCATCACCTGCGCGAGCTCGGTCATGCCGTAGTTGCCCGGGCGCACGACCTGGCCGAAGAAGCGGTCGACCTGCTCCTTGTAATCCGGCGGCAAGGGCACGCCCTTGATGCCGCCGCCGGCGTTGACCACGGTGTCGGGATGGAACGCGCCGTCGCCGATGCCGCGTTCGCGTGCGCGGGCGATGAGCGCCATGTACTGCGCCCACATGCCCGAGATCAGCATCGGCTCCGCGCGGCGGTCGAGGATCGTGTCGAGCAGCTTCAGCAAGCCCTCGCGCCCTTCGGCGCCCTTGCGGGCGGCCTCCTGCTCGAAGGCGGCGATCTCGTCGGGCGTCGCGCTGCCGTCGGCCATCTTCTTGCGCATGGCCGCCATCCGGCTGACATCGGCGATCCGCAGCGGCTGGTCAGTCAGCGCGAAGGTCTGCCCCGGCTTGCCGAAGTTCTCGAAGTTGAACTGGGCGGCCTCGGTCGCGCTGCTCGTGCCCCTGGACGGGCCGAGCCAGAATACCGTGCGATCCGCATTCGCGCGCACGTAAGGCCAGCCGACCGAGTACTTGAAGTGGCGCCTCTTCAGGTCGTTGTCGCCCACCGTGTGATTCAGGAACGAGCACTTGCCAGACGAACCGCTGGTCGCAAGCACCCGGTGGCCGGCCTCCCACAGGCGCGCGAGCCAGTCGTCGACGTCCTTCACGTCGTCGACGTCCACGCCGGTGGTGTCGGCCACCGACAGCGTGTTCAGCCACTGCAGCATGCGGCCCCACTGCCCCTTCTCGACGAAGGACGGCGGGTAGGACTTGTAGACGGTGTGCGCGAACAGCAGAGGAACCAGGTCCTCCAGCTTGCCGATGCGCTCGATGCCGGCGTCCTCGGCGCGGCGCGCGAGCAGCGAGATCTGCGCCTTGCGCTCCTCGAACAGCTCCTGCGCCGCCCGAAGCTGCAGTGCCTCGACGTCGGAAGTCGGCAGGTCGTAGGCGAGGTTCGGGTCGAGGATCATGTCGACCAGTTGCCGGCGGATCGGTGTCATGCTGCCCTCCTCACCGGCCTGGCTCGATGGCCGTGGCGACCGACACGCTCTCCCACTCGGCGAGCTGCTTCATCCTCGCTTCGTAGGCCCCGCGCAGCATGCCGACCGCGTCGGCACCGAGCACCAGCCGCAGCGGCGGCTGCTGCGCCTCCATCGCCTGGATGATCGCGGCCGCCGCCTTGGCCGGGTCGCCCGGCTCGTGGCCGTGGTAGTGGCCGATGTGGTCGCGCGCCTTGTGCGCAGGCGTGCCGGCGTAGGCGTCGATCCGGAGCGCCGCCTGGCGCTGCGAGCCGCCGGCGAACTGCGTGCGGAAGCCGCCCGGCTCGACGATCGTCACGCGAATGCCGAAGGGCGCCAGCTCGGTCGCCAACGCCTCGGTCGCGCCTTCCAGCGCGAACTTGGAGGCGGCATACAGGCCGCAGGCAGGAAAGCCGATCACGCCGGCAACCGACGCGACATTGAAGATGTGCCCGGCGCGCCGCTCGCGCAGGTGCGGCAGCAGCGCACGCACGACCGCAAGCGGGCCGAACAGGTTGGTGTCCATCACCTGGCGCCCTTCGGCATCGGACACTTCCTCGATCGCGCCGAACAGGCCGTAGCCGGCGTTGTTGACCAGCACGTCGATCGTGCCGGCGAGCTTCAGGGCTTTCTGCACGGCCGGTTCAACCGCCTCGATCCGCGTCACATCGAGCAGCAGCGCATGGGCGCGGCCGGGCGCGAGTTGCTCGAAGCGATCGGCCTGCGCAGGCTGGCGCACAGTGCCCACGACGGTGTCGCCGCGCGCAAGCGCGGCCTGGGCGAGCTCGAGGCCGAAGCCGCTCGAGACGCCGGTAATGAGCCAATTTGCCATCTCAGGATCTCCTTCGATCGTTGCTGGCGAAGCGTTCAACTATGTTTACATCGTTCTGTTTTTTATTATCTTGGCGAATCTTCTATGGCGCCGCTTCCAGCCGCAACCGGGTTTACCCGAGCTTGATGACATGGGGGCGCGCTCCGTGACAGGCCCGGATCCGCAGGCCCATGCCGCTTGATATGTTTATCAATATCAATCGAGCTCAGGCGCTGCCCGCGCCAGCGCGGGCGGAGAGCTCGTCGTGGATCTGTTTCGCAGCCGCGAGCCTGCCGTCGAAGTCCGCGGCGCGCACAGCGCATTCGACGACGTCGATGCAGCGCAAAGCGGCTTGGCTTGGCACGGCTGCATCGGCCAGTCTGGCGCGACACGCGGCGATCGCCTCGGCCGCGCCGGTGCGCTCGAGCGGCCGGTGGCGCAGCAGCGCCGACGCCGGCGGCCGGCCCGGCTCCAGCGCCGCGGCGAACGCGCGGGCGGCAGCCAGCGGGTCGGCATCGCACAAGCGAGCGAACAAGGGCGTCTCGGCGTAGCGATCGGCGCGCACCGGCTCGGCCGCGAGGATCAGCGCGAGCGCGCGCCTCACGCCGACTGCACGCGGCAGGCGCTGCGACCCGCTCGGCGGCACGACGCCGTGCTTCAGCTCGGGCAGCGCAATGCGCGCGTCGCGCTGTGCGATGCGGTAGTGGCAAGCGAGCGCGAGCTCGAAGCCGCCGCCGACCGCGAAGCCGTGGATCGCCGCGATCACCGGCTTCGTGCACGCCTCGATGCGCGGGAACAGGTGGGCCGACAGGGCCGGCCACCGTCGCTGCAGCGGCGAGTGCAGCTCGGCATAGTCGCCGCCGGCAGAGAAGCCGCGGCCGGCGCCGCCAATCACGATCGCCCGCACCGAAGCATCGGCATCCGCCGCCTCCAGCGCCTGCCACAGCGCGAGCCGCATCGGGTGCGAGAGGCTGTTCACCGGCGCATGCTCGAGCACGAGCTGCAGCACGCCGCCGTCACGCAAATGCTCGGAGCGCACCCGGGTCATGGTCGCGGTCTTCAGTAAGTGACGAGATGTTCCAACTACCGGCCTTCGAAGCGCGGCGCGCGTTTCTCCAGGAACGCACGCACCGCCTCGGCATGGTCGGCACTGGCCATGGCCGCGGCCTGGAACTCCACCTCGCTGCGGATCGCCGCATCGAGACTGTCCACGCCTTGCGCCAGCGCGTTCTTCAGCAGCGCGTTCGCCACCGGCGGCAGCGCCGCGTATTCGTGCGCCACCGCAAGCGCTTGCGGCAGCGCCCCGCCGGACTCGGCGAGCTCGTTGGCCAGGCCGATCCGGTGCGCCTCGGCGCCGTCGAACACCCGCGCGAGGCCGAGGATCTCGCGGGCCTTCGCACGACCGACCCGGTGCTGCAGGCTCCACAGCGCGCCCATGTCCGGCATCAGGCCCACCTTGACGAACGCGGCACCGAACTTCGCGTCTCGCGCAGCGACCACATGGTCGGCGAGCGAGGCGATCGACAGGCCCGCGCCCATCGCCGAGCCCTCGACTGCCGCAACCACCGGCTTCGGCCCGAGTGCGATGAGCCGGATCAGCGCGCTCACCAGCTGCCAGCGCTCGCGGTTCTCGAGCAGCGTGCGCGCTTCCATCTCGCTGATGTCGCCGCCGGCGCAGAAGTGTCCGCCAGCGCCGGTGAGCACGATCGCGCGCACCTCGGCATCGGCCATCGCCGTCCCGAGCCGGTCGCGAAGCTGGGTGCGCATCTGCAGGCAGTAGGCATTGCGGCGCGCCGGGAAGTTCAGCGTCAGCACCGCGACCGCACCCTCGCGCGCGAGCGGCACCATGTCGTCGGGGCGATCGACGGCTTTGCTCATCGCATCACCGCCCTTCGAAGCGCGGCTCGCGCTTCTGCTGGAAGGCCGCGAGCGCCTCCTTGCAGTCCTCGCTCAGGCGGCAGCGGATCATGTTGCGCGCCTCGAGGTCGAGCACCTGCTGCAGCGTCTGGTGCGCGGCGGCGTGGACGTTCTCCTTGATCGCCCGCCAGGCGAGCGCCGGCCCGTTCGCCAGCCGCAGTGCGAACGCGTCGGTCGCGGCATCGAGCTCGGCGTCGGGCAGGACGCGGTTGACCATGCCCAGCGCCAGCGCCTCGGCGGCGCCGACACGGTCGCAGAGCATGTAGATCTCCTTTGCCTTCGAGGGGCCGACGAGTTGCGTGAGGAAGTAGCTGCCGCCGTAGTCGCCCGGCGTGCCGATCTTCGCGAAGCTCGAGACGAAGAAGGCATTGTCGGCGGCGATGCGGAAATCGCACGCGAGGGCGAGCGAGAAGCCGAGCCCGGCCGCCGGCCCACGCAGCTTCGCGATCGTCGGCTTGCCCATGTCGTGCAGCAGGAACGAGGCTTCGGCGAGGCGCCGCAGGCGGTCGACCCGCGCCTCGTGCGCCTGCCAGAGCCCGGTCTGGCCGAACTCCTGCGCGATCGCGTCGTCCGGGTCCGGCGCGCCCATCGAGCGCACGTCGGCACCGGTGCAAAAGGCCGCGCGGGCGCCGGTCAGCACGACGACCTTCACGCGCGGATGGCGCGCTGCATCGACCAGCCGGCGCACCAGCAGGTTCTGCCCAGCGGTGTCGATCGCGTTCCTGACCTCGGGGCGGTCGATCGTCAGGGTCAGCACGCCGGTGTCGGCGAGCGCCCAGGTGATGGCCTCACTCATCAGTACAACTCCTTCATCCGCTGCTCGTCGAAGGCCGGCAACGCGTGCCCGTGACGCAGCTTCTCGGTCCATCTCGGTTCGTTCAAGAGCGCGCGGCCGACCGCGACCAGATCGAACTCGGCGCGCTCGAATCGCTTCATCAGCAGCGCGACATTGTCTGACCCGCCGGCACGGCCGTCGCGCTTCGAATCGTAGAAGCCGCGGTCCAGCCCGATGCCGCCGATCGCCATCGCGAGCTTGCCGGTGAGCTTCCTGGCCCAGCCCGACAGGTTCAGCGGCGAGCCCTCGAACTCGGCGCGGTCGAAATAGCGCACGCTGCCGTCGAACACGTCGACGCCGGCATCGGCAATCGGGCCGAGCACCTCCTCGAGCTCCTGCGGCGTCGAAGCGAGGCGGGCCTTGAAGTCCTGCTGCTTCCACTGCGAGAAGCGGAAGAAGATCGGCAACGACTCGCCCACCTCGCGCCGGATCGCGCGCACCACTTCGGCGGCGAAGCGCGCGCGGGCGCGCCGCTCGCCGCCCCAGGCGTCGCTGCGGCGGTTGGTCTCGTCCCACAGAAAGGTGTCGATCAGGTAGCCGTGCGCACCGTGGATCGCGATGCCGTCGAAACCGGCCTCGCGCGCGTGACGGGCGCTGCGCGCGTAGGCATCGATCACGTCCTGGATCTCGCGCTCGGTCATTGGCCGTGTCGGCGCCTGCACGCGTTCGGCGTATGCCGGGTCGATCGAGGTCATGCGGCCCGCCGGGCCCCAGAGACCCGATGGACGCAGCGACGCGGCCTCCGGATGCGGGCCGGTCCCGGGTTCGCGCATCACGCCCTGGTGCCAGAGCTGCGGCACGATCCGGCCGCCGGCGGCATGCACCGCATCGACGACGCGCTTCCAGCCGGCGAGCGCCGCCTCGCCATGGAGATGCGGCAGGTTGCTTTCGCCGAGGCCCGCATCCCCGAGCGCCGCGGGATGATCGATGCCCACGCCCTCGGTGATCAGCAAGCCGGTGCCGCCCTCGGCACGGCGGCGGTAGTAGGCGGCGACGTCCTCGCCCGGGACGCCGCCGGGCGAGAAGTTGCGCGTCATCGGCGCCATCACGATGCGGTTGGCGAGCTGGAGGCCGCGGATCGCGATCGGTTCGAACAAGGGCGCGACATCGATGGGCGCGGATGGATCGGATGGATCGTTCATGGCCTGGGCCTAGGCGGCGCCCAGCAGCGCCGGCAGACGCTGCTCGATCGCGGCGCGCGCCTCCACCAGCATGCGCTCGACCAGCTCGGCGCAGCTGGGCAGATCGTCGATCAGGCCGACGCACTGGCCGATCGGCAGCGCCGCATCGTCCGCGGCGCCGCTTTCCATCGCCTGCATCCAGCGCGGCGCGCCGATCAGCGGCAGGAGGTCCCCGTGCGTCGTCGCCGGCTGCGCCTCGAGGGCGAGCGCTTCGGCGGCCGTGCGGTTCTTCAGCACGCGGATGCTGTCACCGAAGCGGCGGCCGACCAGCGTGGTGTCGGTTTCAGACGCGGCGAGCATGCGCGCCTTGACCTGCGGGTGCAGGGGCGACTCGCGCGTCAACAGGAAGCGCGTGCCCATGCAGACGCCCTCGGCGCCCAGCGCCAGGGCCGCGACCAGGCCGCGCCCGTCGGCAATGCCGCCGGCGGCCAGCACCGGGATCTTCAGCGCCCGCGCCGCGGCCGGGATCAGCACCAGGCCCGGCACGTCGTCAGCGCCCGGGTGGCCGGCGCATTCGAAGCCGTCGATGATCACCGCATCGACGCCGAGCGACTCGGCCTTCAGCGCATGGCGCACGCTGGTGGCCTTGTGCATCACCTTGACGCCGGCATCCTTCAGCGCATCGAGATACCGGGCCGGGCTGCCGCCGGCCGTCTCGACGACCGGAATGCGCTCTTCGCAGACCACCCGCACGTAGCCATCGACGTCAACGCCGCTGGCGCCCGGCAGCAGCGTCAGGTTGACGCCGAAGGGCCGATCGGTCATCGAACGGGTGCGCTCGATCTCGCGGCGCAGCGCCTCGGCATCCGGCTGCGTGTGCGCCGACAGGATGCCGAAGGCGCCGGCGTTCGAGACCGCGGAGACCAGCTCGGCGCGCGAGGCCCAGCGCATGCCGCTCTGCACGACGGGAAGCCGGCTGCCGAGCAGCGCACTCACCTTGGTCTTCATGCTTCACACCACCGGCGCGAGGAAGCGCCGGCCGTTGTCATGCATCACGCCCTGCGTCTGCTCGGCACCGAGCTGCTTGCAGGCCTCGTCGGCGAAGTCGCGCGGCGCCGGCACGCCTTCGGCATGCGGGTAGTCCGAGCCCATGATCATCCACTCGTGCGAACCGACCTGGTCGACGATCGTCTTCAGGTCGTCCTCCGGATAGGCCACCACGCTGACATGGCGCTGGAAGATCCGGCTCGGCCGCTCCTTCAGCTGCCCGCCCGGCCAGTAACCGTTCTTCGCCATGCCGCGGCACTTGTCCATCTTGATCAGCATGGTCGGCACCCACTCGGCGCCGTTCTCGGCCGACAGTACGCGCAGGTTGGGGAAGCGCGCGAAAAAGTTCCAGAAGATCAGCGACGAGATCGTCTCCACCACCGGCCGCTCGCTGTAGCCGTGCATCCAGACGAAGGCAGTCTGGCGCTGGCGCGACTGCTGCACCGGCTCGCCCCACACCGCCATGTGGTCCTTCATGTAGATCGCCTCCGACACGTGATAGACCACGCGGCAGTGCGCTTCGTTGAGGATGGACCAGAAGCGGTCGAAGTCAGGATGCGCCGGCGGCTTGCCGCCGAAGGGCCCCATCGGCATCAGGAACAGGCGCGTGCCGTTCCTGATGGCCCATTCGGCCTCGGCGCAGGCCGCATCCAGGTCGTCGAGCGAGACCAGCGGCGCGGAGTAGATGCGGTCCTTGTAGTTGAAGCCCCAGTCGTCGAGCATCCAGCGGTTGTAGGCATGCATCACCGCCGCCGCGGCCTTCGGCTCGTCGAGGTAGCTGATCGACGCGACCATGTTGCCGCAGTAGAGGAAGCAGCCTTCGACGCCGAACTCGTCCATCTTCGCGAGGCGGGCGTCGCGGGCATACATGTCTTCGGTCATCGGCACGCGCATGTCGACGTTCTCCTTGCCCTCCTTCTGCGCGCGCAGCCACTCGTGCAGCTTGCCCGGCGGCGGCACGCGGCCGTCCTCGGAGTAATAGCCGGCACTGATCTCAACCTTGCGCTGGCCCACGTACATCGCGTATTCGCCGTCGGCGCCGACCTTCCACTCGTAGCTCCAATCCTTCCTGAACTGTTCGGGCAGGTAGCGGCTGAAGGAATCGGGGGTTTCGTAGAGATGGGTGTCGCCGTCGAAGATCGGGCCCTTGAAGAGCGGTGCAGCAGAAGTGGTGGTGGTCGTCATCAGGTTCTCCGGGGATGGGATGCCATGCCGCGCGGTCGCGGCACGGCTCGAATTGGGGTGCTTCAGACTTGCGATGCGGGCAGGCGGATCACGAGGCCCTCGATCGCGGGCGTGACGCGCAACTGGCACGACAGGCGGCTTGTCTCGCGCTGCTCGAGCACGCACTCGAGCATGTCGCGCTCGGTGGATTCCGGCGGCGGCAGCCTGGACATCCAGGTTTCGTCGACGTAGCAGTGACAGGTAGCGCAGCTGCAAGAGCCGCCGCAGTCGGCGAGGATGCCGGGCACTAGGGCGTCGATGGCGCCCTGCATGACCGACTGGCCGACTTCGGCGTCGACCTGGTGCTCGGCACCGGTGTGCTCGATGATCGTGAAACGGGGCACGGTGGTTTTCTCCTTATTGGGGCAAGGCTTCCGCAAGCAGGCTCTTCAGCGGCGCGCCGTCGTCGACCAGCCGCTCGGGCGGGATGGCCATGCGTTCGCCGACGATGCGCCTGGCCAGCATGAACTCGGCCGGGCGATTCACGGTGTCGACCGCGATCACGCGTTCGCCCTTCAGGTAGAAGGCCGAGAACGAGCGCTGCTCGACCGAGCCGCGCAACAGGAACTGGTCATGGCCCTGCGACAGGCCGACCATCTTCAGCTTCAGGTCGTACTGGTCGGACCAGAACCACGGCGCGCTCTCGAACGGCCGCTCATGCCCGAGCAGCGCCGCCGCCGCGGAGCGCGCCTGTTCGAGCGCATTCGGCACCGACTCGAGCCGCACGCAGCGGCCATACAGCGCGCTGTCGAAGCGCGTGCAATCGCCGGCCGCGACGACCTGCGGGTCGCTGGTGCGTGCGCAGGCGTCGATGCGGATGCCGTCGTCGACCGCAAGGCCGGCGGCGGCGGCGAGCTCGGTATTGGGCACCAGGCCGATGCCGACGATCACCAGGTCGCAGGCCAGGCGCTCGCCGTCGGCGCAATGCACGCCGGTGACCCTGCGGCGCGCCGCATCGAGCGCGAAGCCGTCGACCTGCACGCCGACGCGCAGGTCGACGCCGGCTTCGCGGTGCACCTGCTCGTAGAAGGACGACACGCGCGGCGCGGTCACCCGCGCGAGCACGCGGTCGGCCGCCTCCAGCACGGTGACCTTCAGCCCGGCCTTCACCGCCACCGCGGCCACCTCGAGGCCGATGTAGCCGCCGCCGACGATCGCGACGCGCGCACCGGGCTCGAAGTGCCGGCGGATGCGATCGACGTCGGCGAGCGTGCGCAGGTAGTGGAAGTTGTCGGCGCCAACGGCCGCGCCCACGATCGCCGCCGGCAGCGGACGCGGGCGCCCACCGGTGGCCAGCGCGAGCCGCGCATAGCCGATCGAGGAGCCGTCCTCGAACGCGACGCGCCGGTCCGCTCGGTCCACGGCCTGCACGCGCCGGCCCTGCACCAGCTCGACGCCGGCCTTCTCGAGCGTGGCGCGCGCCTTCAGGTGCAGCGAGTCGAGCGTCGCGGTGCCGGCCAGGTAGGCCTTCGACAGCGGCGGCCGGTGGTAGGGCAGCGCGGTCTCGTCGCCGACCAGCTGAATGCGGCCCTGCCATCCGGCCTCGCGCGCCTGCACCGCGAGCTCGGTGCCGGCATGTCCGGCACCGATGACGACCAGCGCATCGCGCTCGCCGCTCACACGATGCCCTTCGACTTCAAGCGTTCGATCTCCTCGGCGGCCAGGCCGAGCAGGCCGCGGTAGATCTCGTCGTTGTGCTGGCCCAGCGTCGGCGGCGCGGTGTAGTCGGTGATCGGCGTGTCCGAGAACTTGATCGGATTGGTGCAGATCCTGACACTGCCGGCCAGTGGATGCGGTACCTCCGCGGCCAGGCCGCGGTGCTGCGCCTGCGGATCGTCGAACACCTGCTTGAGATCGCGGATCGGCCCGGCCGGCACGCCGGCCGCTTCCATCGCGGCGAGCAGGTCGGCCTGGCGCCAGCGGCGCGTGATCGCATCGAAGGTGGCGGCGAGCGGCTTGCGGTTGCCCACGCGCAGCGGGTTGGTCGCGAAGCGCGGGTCGTCGGCGAGCTCGGGGTGATCGAGCGCGCTGCAGAAGCGACGGTATTGCTCGTCATTGCCGCACACCACCATCACGCCGCCATCGGCGCAGGGGAAGACCTGCGACGGCAAGCCGCCGCTGCCCTGCGTGCCGCGCCGCACCGGCACCTCGCCCGTCGCCAGGTACTGCGCCGCGTAGTGCGACAGCGAAGCCACCAGCGAGTCGAAGAGCGCGACATCGACGTGCTGGCCGCGGCCGCCGCTGGCCTCGCGGTTCGCATCGCGCTCGTAAAGGGCCGTGATCACGCCGATCGCGGCGAACTGCCCGGCCACGAAGTCGGCGATCGAAGGGCCGGTCTTGACCGGCGCACCGCCCTCCTCGTCCGGATAGCCGGTCACGCTCATGAGGCCCCCCATGGCCTGGAAGATCGAGTCGTAGCCGGGGCGCGGCGCATAGGGCCCGGTCTGGCCGAAGCCGGTCACCGAGCAATAGACGAGGCGCGGATTGAGCTCGCGCAGGCTTGCCTGGTCCAGGCCGTAGCGCTTCAGGTCGCCGACCTTGAAGTTCTCGACCAGCACGTCCGACATCGCGGCCAGCCGGCGCGCCAGCCCCTGGCCCTCGGGCTGGGCGAGGTCGAGCGTGATCGACTTCTTGTTGCGGTTGCTGCCCAGGATGATCGGCGTCTCGTGCGTGTCGCGGCCGTCGCGGTCCTTCAGGAACGGCGGGCCCATCCTGCGCGCATCGTCGCCCGCGCCGGGGCGCTCGACCTTGATCACCTCGGCACCGAGGTCGCCGAGCATCTGCGCGGCCAGCGGGCCGGCGATGACGCGCGACAGATCGAGAACGCGAATGTGCGAGAAGGGCTTTCTGGACATGGCAGTGAAGTGAGGATCAGGTCCCCTGGAGTGTCGGTCGCGGCACCTGCGCCAGCAAGGCGGCGCTGCTGCGCGCGAGCAGCTCCAGACCGCTTTCGGCGCCCTTCTGTGCGCACTCGCGTGCGTAGGCCGCGTCGCGCCAGAAGCGCGGCACATCCACCCACCAGCCGCGCCCGGCCATCAGCCACTTGAATGCGACGAGTTCGGTCAACGTGCCATTCGAATCGATTTGCAGGCTGTTCATAAGACTCACCTCGCTGTTCGTATAGTCGAATGATAGTCTACTTTAAGAACATTGCAAACCCTTTGCAGCATGCCTTCACATGCCGGTGCAGCCCGACGCCACGGGCGGCCGCAGGGCAATTCCGTCAGGGGGCAGACGCGCCTGCACAAGCCATCGCGCGATGGCATCGCAGGGCATCCGAAGCGAATTCCGGCTCAGGCTCGTCGCGCGGTGCGCCCGAGCCCGGACGCGGTCGGCGAGGCGCCGACCTCAGCGGCGCGACGCCGCGAAGACCTGGCCGATCGAACCTCCCAGATGGCCGTAGGCACGAACCATCTCCCGGTAGCACTCCTGGGCCGTCGCAGCCGGCAGGTTGCTGCCGCCCGCCCGGCAGACCTCGGCCTTCGAGGGGGCCGCGGCGCGCGCTTCATCGGACGCGTCCGACTTCAGATAGCCCAGCGAGCCGAACAAGCCCACTGCCGAGCCGATTGCCAACACTTTCAGACCACTGAGCATTTCAGTCTCCTCAGGCGACCCCTGCGCCGGCGACCCCATCAACACCGTGCGACTATCCGCATGACAGTCGTTCTATTCCGCGAATACTATTCTGAAATTAATCAGTCATGATCCGGGAAAACCCGAGAGAGTTGCTCGCGTTACGTAGAAAGCGAAGTCGTATAGTTGAATATCGTTCTGCAATATCAATGCCGCCGATATCGACAAGGATCATGATGGGCGCCATCCCCCGCATCCAGGACTTCGACGACCCGGCCTACGACCCGTTCGTCTCCGATGACGCCGCGTTCGGCGAGCACGACGATCCCTACCCGCAGCTTGCCCGGTGGCGCGAACAAGGGCCGGTGCATGCCATCGACTACCGGAGCGCGCTGGGCCTGCATCCGGACGTGACGATGGTGGCTCTGCCGGCGTACCTGGTGCTCGGCTACGACGCGGTCGAGAGCGTCTTCCTGGATCCGCAGACCTACTCGAACGGCATCTACGCGCGCAACCTGGGCATCTCGTTCGGCCAGAGCGTGAGCACGATGGATGCGCCGGACCATCCGCGCTATCGCAAGATCTTCCAGAAGGCTTTCCTGCCGAACACGGTATCGAAGTGGGGCGAGACGCTGGTCGATCCCGTCGTGGCGTCGCTGATGGAGAAGTTCAGCGGCCGCGGCCGAGCCGATCTGGTGCAGGAGTTCACCCACCACTACCCGTTCCAGATCATCTACAGGCAGCTGGACCTGCCGCCGGAGGACGTCGGCATCTTCCACAAGCTGGCGATCGCGCAGACGGTGGTTTCGTACGACGTGGCCCACGGCACCGAGGCGTCGCACAAGCTGGGCGTGTATTTCAAGGCCCTGTTGCAGGAGCGGCGCGCGGACCCGGGCGATGACCTCGTGAGCCTGCTGTCACATGCCGAGGTCGACGGCGAGCGCCTGCCCGAAGAGATCCTGATCTCCTTCCTGCGGCAGCTCGTCAATGCAGGCGGCGACACCACCTACCGAGGCACGAGCATCCTGCTGACCGGCCTGCTGACCCATCCGGACCAGCTCGAGGCGGTGCGCAAGGACCGCTCGCTGATTCCGCAGGCGATCGAGGAAGCCTTGCGCTGGGACGGCCCTGTGCTGATCGCGACACGCACACCCTCGGTCGACACCGAACTCTGCGGGGTGAAGCTGCCGGCAGGCGCCTGCCTTTCGGTGGCTTCGGGCTCGGCGAACCGCGATCCCTCGCGCTTCGAGAACCCGGACCGCTTCGACATCTTCCGCAAGAAACAGCGCCATTTCGCGTTTGCGTTCGGGCCCCATGTGTGCATCGGCCAGCACCTCGCGCGCGTCGAGATGGCGCGGGCGCTGAATGCGATCCTCGACCATCTGCCGAACCTGCGCCTCGATCCCGACATGCCGCCACCGCGGATCCAGGGCACGATGATGCGCGTGCCCAAGCACATCCACGTGCGCTTCGACTGAGCGCTGCAGTGACCGACGCGACCTACCTCATCGTCGGCGCCGGCTCGGCCGGCTGCGTGCTGGCCAACCGCCTCAGCGAGAACCCCGGCCACCGGGTGCTGCTGATCGAAGCCGGGCCCGAGGACCACAGCCCCCTGATCGCCATGCCCAAGGGCTTCGGCAAGCTGCTAGCGGACCCGAAGCATGCCGACTACATCCCTGTGGCGCCCCACGCCGGCAACGGCAGCCGGCAGGAGGTCTGGGCGCGCGGGAAGATGCTCGGCGGCTCGAGCGCGATCAACGGCATGGTCTACATGCGCGGTCATCCTGCGGACTACGACGAGTGGGCCTCGCAGGGCGCCGCCGGCTGGGGCTGGGCCGAAATCGCGAAGAGCTTCAAGGCGATCGAAGACCACGCACTCGGCGCCGACGACCTGCGCGGCGCCGGCGGGCCGCTGAAGGTGACGCCGCACGGCGAGCGCACCGAGCTGGCAGAAGCAACGATCGCCGCCTGTGCGCGCCTGGGCCTCGAGCGCCGCGACGACCTCAATCGTCTCGATCACGAAGGCATCGCCTACCTGAGCTACACGATCCGCGATGGGGTGCGGCAGAGCGCCGCCGCCGCCTTCCTGACCCCGGTGCGATCGCGCCCCAACCTGACAGTGCTCACCGACACGCGGGTCCGCCGCGTGCTGTTCGAAGGCCGGCGGGCCGTCGGCGTCGAGGCAGTGGTCGATGGCCGCGCACGGCGTTTCGACGCGACGCGCGAGGTCATCCTCTGCGCCGGTGCGCTCCAATCGCCGCGCCTGCTGCAGCTCTCCGGCGTCGGTGACGGCGAGCATCTTCGCTCCCTGGGAATCCGGGCGGTGGCGCACAACCTGGCCGTCGGGCTCCACCTGCGCGAGCACCTGCTGTACATGGCGCAGTGGCGGCTCGCCGACTGGCGCCATTCCCAGAACCGCGAGTTCAGCGGCTGGCGCCTCGGGCTCCATGCGACCAGGTACCTGTCGACGCGCAGCGGCGTGATGGCGACGGGCTCGTATCCGGTCGGCGGCTTCTACCGATCGTTGCCCGGGGCCGCGCGGCCCGACGCGCAGCTGATGATGTGCCCCTTCTCGCTCGATTTCGCGGCGGGCGGCATGGCGATGGAAGACTTCCCCGGCATGCAGCTCTTCAGCTACGGGCTGCGCCCGCGCAGCCAGGGTCATCTGCGCATCGTCTCGCCCGACCCGGACGTGCCGCCCGAGGTCGACCCCAACTACCTCGCCGAGGAGGAAGACCGCCGCATCGCGATCGCCTCGATGCGCTTCATGCGCCGCGTCGCGGAACAACCGAGCCTGGCGGCATGGATCACAGCGGAGACTCGACCGGGCCCGGCGGTGCAGAGCGACGAACAGATCCTGGACGCCTTCCGCAGCGGCGGCCAGAGCGGCTACCACGCCTGCGGCACCTGCCGCATGGGCGGCGACGAGCGCAGCGTCGTCGATCCGCTGCTCAAGGTGCGCGGCGTCGAGGCGCTGCGCGTGATGGACCTGTCGATCGCGCCGACCATGCCCGCCGGCAACACCAACGGTCCGGTGATGGCGATGGCATGGCGCGCGGCCGATCTGATTCTGGAGGATGCGCGATGACGAGCGGCTTGCAGGACTTCCTCAGGCGAGCAGCTGCTTCGGCTCGGCGAGTACCTCGTCCAGATGCCGCAGGAAGCGCGCCGCGTCGGCGCCGTTGATCACGCGGTGGTCGTAGCTCAGCGAGAGCGGGACCTTCAGCCGCCATTCGATCGCGTCGTCCGATCCGCGACGAGGTTTCCATTCGGCCTTGGCGATGCCGAGGATCGCGAGCTCGGGCGCGTTGACGATCGGGGTGAAGCCGGTGCCGCCGATGCCGCCGAGCGAGCTGATCGAGATGCAGCCGCCCTCCATGTCGCTCATCGGCAGCCCGCGGCCCCGGGCCTTGGCGGACAGGGCCGAGATGTCGGCCGCAATGTCGGCGAGCGGCTTGCAGTCGCAGTCGCGCACCACGCCGACCACGAGCCCGCGCGGCGTGTCGATCGCGATGCCGATGTGGAAGTACTTCTTCAGCACGAGGTTCCTGCCGCTCGCGTCCAGCGACCCATTGAACTGCGGGAAGGCCTTCAGGCCCGACACCAGCGCCTTCGCGAAGAAGGCCAGCGCGCTCGGCCGGGGCGCCAGCGTCGCACGCAGCGCTTCGACCGCGGTGATGTCTGCGTCGTCCTGGTGCGTGACGTGCGGAATGCTCAGCCAGTTGCGAGCCAGGAACCCGGCGGTCAGGCTCTGGATGCGCGAAAGCGGCCTGAGCTCGACCTCGCCGAAGGCTGCGAAGTCGACCACCGGCCACGCCGGAAGGTCGGCGCCGATCATGCGATCTCGGCCAGCAGCGCGCCGACCTCGTAGACCTCGCCGACGCGGGCCACGATCTTCAGCGTGCCGGTCGCGGGCGACTCGACCTCCTGCACGGACTTGTCGCTTTCCAGCGCATACAGCGGCTGGCCTTCGGTGACGGCGGCGCCGTCGGCGACCATCCATTCGGCGAGCGTCGCCTCGTTCATGGAAAAGCCGATCTTGGGGAGCAGAACCTGGGTGGCCACGGGGATGTCCTCGGTCGTTTGGGATGGTCGCGCTTCAGTCCAGCGTCTTGCGGATCGCCGCCTCGATCGTCGCCGGCTGCGGCACGTGGGCTGCCTCCAGCGTCTTGGAGAACGGCACCGGCGAGTGGTTCGCGCCGACGCGCTGCACCGGCGCCTTCAGCGCGCTGAACAGGTGCTCGTGCAGCAGCGCGGCGATCTCGGCGCCCACGCCGAAGCGGCGCACCGCTTCATGCACGACCACCGCGCGCCGCGTCTTCGCGACCGAGCTCAGCAAGGTGGCCTCGTCCAGCGGCGAGATCGTGCGCAGGTCGATCAGCTCGACCTCCACGCCTTCCTTCGCCAGCTTGTCCGCGACCGCGGCGCAGTCCTGCACCATGCGGCTGTAGCTGATCACCGTCACGTCGCGGCCTTCGCGCAGCACCTTCGCCTTTCCGAGCGGAATGCGCTGGCCGAGCTGCGGCGGCGCGCCGGGCGTCCAGTAGCTCGGCATGTTCTCGATGAAGAGGCAAGGGTCTTCGTCGAAGATGCACGACAGCATCAAGCCGTAGGCATCGGCCGGCGACGACGGCGCCACCACCTTCATGCCGGCGGTGTGCGCGAACCAGGCCTCGAGGTAGTCGGCATGCTGGCCGCCGGTGCCGAAGCCGGCGCCGGTCATCGTGCGAATCGTGATCGGCACATGCGTCTGCCCGCCCGACATGTAGCGCAGCTTGGCCGCGTGGTTGACGATCATGTCCATCGCCACCGCGGTGAAGTTCATCAGCATGATCTCCGCCACCGGCCGCATGCCGACGATCGACGCGCCGATCGCCGCACCGATGATCGCCTGCTCGGAAATCGGCGTGGAGCGCACGCGCGAGGTGCCGTACTTGGTCGAGAGCCCCTTGGTCACGCCGACGATCCCGCCCTCTTGGCCGTCGGCAATGTCCTCGCCGAGCAGGATGACGTTCGGGTCCAGGCCCATTGCTTCGTCGAGCGCCAGGTTGACGGCCTGGATCGTGTTCATCGGCTTGACCTTGTCGAGCACGGTGCTTGTCGTATTCATTGCGCAACCTCCTCGGCCAGCACATCCCGCTGCAGTTCGGACAAGTCCGGCACCGGGCTCTCCAGCGCGAAAGCCACGGCCTCGTCGATCTCGCGATCGATCGCCGACTCGAGCGCCGCCAGCTCGGATTCGGCCACGCCTCCTTCGATCAGCCAGCTGCGGAAGCGCGGAACCGGATCCCTCGCCATCGCAGCCTCCTTCTCGCCCGGCGCCATGTAGGCGTCCGCGTCGCCGAAGACGTGGCCCTGGAAGCGGAAGGTCTTGGCTTCGATCAGCGTCGGGCCCTCGCCGGCGCGCGCGCGGCTGACGGCCTCGCGCGCCGCCGCATACACCGCCAGCGGGTCGTTGCCGTCGATCGTGACGCCGGGCATCTGGTAGCCCGCGGCGCGGTCGGAGACCTGCTTCGCGGAGGTGGCCAGCTCGTAGCGCGTGTGCTCGCCATAGCCGTTGTTCTGGCAGACGAAGATCACCGGCAGCTTCCAGACCGCCGCCATGTTCAAGGCCTCGTGGAAGGCGCCGATGTTCGAGGCGCCATCGCCGAAATACGCGACGGACACGTGCTTCTGCCCTCGGATCTGCGCCGCCAGCGCCAGTCCGTTGGCGATCGGCATGCTGCTGCCGACGATCCCGGTCGTCACCATCACGCCGGACTCCGGGTGCGTGATGTGCATCGGGCCGCCCTTGCCCTTGCAGGTGCCGGTCGCCTTGCCGGCGATCTCCGCCCACAGCAGCTTCGACGGCACGCCCTTGGCGAGCATGTCGTGGATGCCGCGGTAGATGGTGCAGATCGTGTCCTCGTTCGTGAGGTTCACCGACACCGCGGCGGGAATCGCTTCCTGCCCGCGTGGCGAGTAGTACGGCGCGACGATCTTGCCGGCCTTGATGACCGCGCGGAAGCGATCGTCGCTGCGCTGGATCAGGGCCATGCGGCGGTAGATGTCGACCAGGATGGCCTGGTCGATGCGCGTGTCTGGTGTCATGGATTCGTCCTGGTCGATGTCATTGCAGGGGTGCGCCCAGTGCGTGGTGCGCGGCGATGTAGCCGAAGGTGAAGGAGGCGCCGATGCTCGCGCCCGCGCCGGGATAGCAACGCCCAACCACCGAGGCGGTGCAGTTGCCGGTGGCATAGAGCCCGTGGATGACCGAGCCGTCCTCCCGCAGCACCCGCGCATGCTCGTCGGTGACCACGCCGCCGGCCGTGCCGACGTCACCCGGGTACATGCGCACCGCGTAGAACGGCGGCTTCTCGATCGCGCCGAGGTTGGGATTCGGCGTCACGGTCGGGTCGCCATGGCAACGATCGAAGGCGCGCGAGCCGCGGCCGAAATCGCTGTCGACGCCGCTGCGGCAGAAGCCGTTGAAGCGCTCGAGGGTCCGCGCCAGCCCTGCCCCGTCGATGCCGGTCTTCTTCACCAGCTCGTCGATCGACTCGGCCTTCACCATGTAGCCGCTCTTCAACCACTCCTCGGGCACCTGGCCGGGCTGCGCGGTGCCCCAGGGGTAGTAGGCGCGCTGGCGGCTGTCCATGATGACCCAGCTCGGCACGGCCTTTCCGGTCTCGCGCTGGCGCTGGTACATGCGCTGGCCGATCTCCATGTAGGCGCCGGCCTCGTCGCAGAAGCGCTCGCCGAGCTGGTCGACCATCATCGAGTACGGCAGCGACAGGTCCAGGTGGTGCATGAAGGGCAGCGGCGTGCCGTCGGCCGCATAGCCGCCGGGCTTCGGCGGCTGGCCGTCCGGCGCGAGCGAGGTCACGACCCACCAGGCTTCGTCCATGCAGTCCACCGCCGCGCCGAGCGCCATCGCCCATTCGATCGCCTCGCCGGTGTCGCCGGGGTTGGCATTGGTCCAGGTGGCCGAATTCGGCTGGGGCTGGAAGCGCTGGCGCATCGCCGCGCTGCGCGAGAAGCCGCCGACGTTCATCAGCACGCCATCGCGCGCCTGCACGCGCACCAGCCTGCCGTCGCGCTGCACCGCAACGCCGACGACGCGATCGCCGTCGAGCACGAATTGCGCAAGGGCCGAATCGGTCCAGATCGGCAGCTGCTCGCGCAGCGCGATCTGCAGCATCCGGCCCTGGATCGCCGCGCCCGCGCCGGCGAGCCGCCGGCCGGTCAGCTTGGCCTTCAGCATGCGTCCGACCATCGACAGCGCGGTCTTCTTGCCGCCCCAGGTGCGCTTGGCCAGCATCAGCGACGGGAACTGATCGGTCGGCAGCGGCAGGCTGAAGCCCTTGTAGCGCGACAGCTTCGACTCCCATTCGCCCAGCTCGCGCGTGTCGAAAAGCTCGGCCAGGAGCGAGCGGCCGCGCGGCTCGCCGCCGGGCAGCTCGTCGTAGTAGTCGGACCAGCCGTCGGCGTAGACGAACCTCATGCCCTGGCCTTCGAGGAATTCGACCATCTTCGGGCCGTTGCGCAGAAAGGCATCGCGCCGCGCGGGGCTGGTGCCCGGGCCTTGGTAGGTGACGGCCGCATCGAGGTACTGCCGCGCGCGCTCGGCACTGTCGGCCACGCCGGCGCGTTTCATCACCGGATTGTTCGGCACCCACCAGACGCCGCCGGAAAAACCGGTCGAGCCGCCGATCAGCGGCTGCTTCTCGACGATCAAGGCGCGCTTGCCGAGCTGCTTGGCCGCCAGCGCGGCGCACATCGAGCCGCCGCCG
The DNA here is from genome assembly GCF_964253805.1 of Variovorax sp. LjRoot175. NCBI lineage: Bacteria > Pseudomonadati > Pseudomonadota > Betaproteobacteria > Burkholderiales > Comamonadaceae > Variovorax > Variovorax sp. LjRoot175. The sequence continues at coordinate 3,372,195 of NZ_CAXURY020000001.1, forward strand.
CTGCCGACGATGACGAAGTCGAAGGCCTCGTCCCAGGTTCCGTTGGTCGACATCGTGTCCTCAGGCCCTGCTCGTCTCGTCGAACAGGATCTCGCGCAGCGCGCGGTGGAAGTTCGAGATCGCGGACTCCTGCAGCGGGTTCGTGCGCGCGCCTCGGAAGGCCTGGGACTTCATGCCCTTCTGCACTTCGGTCATGTTGGCGAAGTCCTGCGACAGGATCAGGCCGAAGCGCTCGACGGTGTCGGTCTTCCAGTCGTCCGCGCCCCAATAGAACTCGCGCTCGAGCTTCGGCTCGGCGCCCGGCGCGTAGCGCGCGATCGAGCAGATGTCGTAGAAGCAGGAGTCGGGGTTGTCGCCGTCCGGCCGGGCGCGGTAGAAGAGCATGCCGTCGGGCGACATCAGGAAGATCATGTTCGGGAACACGTGCCAGTCGGTCCCGGCCTTGTAGATCTGCTCGCCCGTGATGTTCGGCCAGCCTGCCCCTTCGGCGATCGCGGCCTCGGCCTGGAACTGGCCCACCTTCATCAGCAGCTCGAGGTGCGGCGTGTCGGGCGAGCACTCGGTGAGGATGCGCCTGGCGGCATCGAGGTCGCGCTGGGTGGTGATCGCCTTGAGCTGGTCCTCCAGGTCGGCGAAGAACTTGACGATGCCGGGGCGCACGTCGTCCGGGACCGGCCGTCCGGTGCGCGGCGACGGCGCGCCCGGCAGCCGCGCCGGCGCCGGGTAGCCGAACATGCCGTGCCTGCCGAAGGTGAAGCTGCGCGTCACGTCGTCGCCCTGGCAATCGAGCAGCTGCGGGTGCGTGCCGAAGACGTGGTAGCCCTCGCTGAAGGCTTCCAGCGCGACCTTCCAGTTGCAGGGCAGGCGCACCGACTTGTACCAGCGGTAGCGCATCTTCTCGAACTCGTAGCAGTCGGTGTATTCCGGCACCGGCGCCAGGTGCCGGGCGAGCGGCTCGCAGGCCGGATCGAAATTGACGAAGACGAAGCCGGCCCAGGTGTCGACCTTGATTTCCGGCAGCGAGAAGTCCTCGTCGCTCATGTCGGGACAGCCCTGCCAGTCGTCGCGATCGACGATGCGGATGACCTTGCCGTCCAGGCTCCATTGCCACCCGTGGAAGCGGCACTGCAGCCTGGCGGCCGACCCGCAGCCTTCGGTCAGGCGCCGCCCGCGGTGCTGGCACACGTTGTAGAAGGCGCGGATCGTGTCCTGCGTCTGGCGCACGACGATGACCGACTCGTCGTTGATGTCGTAGGTGACGTAGTCGCCCGGAAAGGGGATCTCCTCGAGGCGGCAGGCGAGCTGCCACACCTTGGGCCACAGCAGGCGCTTCTCGAGCTGCACGATCTCGCGCGAGATGTAGTGCTCGGCCGGAACGTAGTCCACGCGCACCTTGGGCTTCACGGCGGTATCCACTGTGTGTCTCTCCTGGTTCTGGCTGCACCGGTCGCGAGCTGCCTCGCGGGCATCAGGTATCAATAATCGAATGCCGTTCTGAAATATAAACGCGTCGAGTTGGCGCTGTCAATGCGGTACGACCCGTGAGGTTCACTACGACCCGGCCCGCTCGAAGAGCGCGGCCAGCCCCTGCCCGCCGCCGACGCACATCGTCTCCAGCGCATAGCGGCCCTGGCGCCGTTTCAGCTCGTGCAGCATCGTCGCGAGGATGCGCACGCCGGTCGCGCCGATCGGGTGTCCGAGCGAGATGCCGCCGCCATTGACGTTGAGCCGGTCGGCATCGTTCCATTCCCAGCCCTTCAGCACCGCCAGCACCTGTGCCGCAAAGGCCTCGTTCAGCTCGACGAGATCGAGCCGGTCGAACGACAGGCCGGTGCGCGCCAGCAGCTTCTTCACCGCGGGCACGGGGCCGATGCCCATGCGCGACGGCTCGCAGCCGGCGGCGGCCCACCCGCGCACCCAGGCCATCGGCTCGAGCTTCAGTTCGGCCAGCTTGTCCTCGGCGACGACCAGGCAGGCGGCGGCCGCATCGTTCTGCTGGCTCGCGTTGCCGGCGGTCACGGTGCCGCCCTTCAGCACGGGCTTCAGCTTCGCCAGCGTCTCCATCGTGGTCTCGGCACGGATGCCTTCGTCGCGCGCGAAGTGCAACGCCTCGCCCTTCTTCGCCGGCACGGCGACGCTCACCACCTCGTGCGCGAAGCGGCCTTCGCGCCAGGCCGCGGCGGCGCGCTGATGGCTGCGCATCGCGAAGGCATCGGCGGCCTCGCGCGAGATGCCGTAGTCACCCGCCAGGTTCTCGGCGGTCTCGGGCATGCCGGAGATGTAGCCGAAGCGGTGTTCGGGCTGCGAGCGCTCGCGACCGCGCTGCAGGCGGTCGTGCATCGTGACCGAGCCGGCGCGCGCGCCCCAGCGCAGGTCAGTGCTGTAGTACTCGATATTGCTCATGCTCTCGACGCCGGCGGCCACGACGACATCGGCCGCGCCGGTCTGCACCTGCATCGCCGCATCGATCACGGCCTGCAGCCCGGAGCCGCAGCGCCGGTCCAGGGTCATGCCCGGCACCGCGACCGGCAAGCCGGCATCGAGCGCGGCATAGCGGCCGAGGCAAGGCGCCTCGCTGTTGGCGTAGGACTGGGCCATCACGACCTCGTCGATGCGCTCCGGGTCGATGCCGCTGCGGGCGACCAGCGCCTTCAGGACGGCGCTGGCGAGCTGGTCGGCGGGCAGCGGCTTCAGGCTGCCGCCGAAGGCGCCGACGGCGGTGCGCAAAGGGGAGACGATGGCAGCCCTGCGCATGCGTCAGTTCCTCGTGAATGCGAGATCAGGGTGCATGGGTCACCGCGCGTCGGGCAACGTCCCCCTGCGCCTCCCAGTAGGCCGCCCAGCTCGGCCAGGCATGCGGCAGGCTCGGCGCGAACTTCGGGCCTTCGTACTTGCCGGGCCAATTCTGGAAGCCCGCGCCCTCGCCGCGGTTGGGGCGCTGCTGCCAGTCGGTCGAGTACCAGTGCTTCTCGTCGCGGCGCTCGAAGCACCAGAGGCCTTCGCTGCGGACATAGCGGTCGAAATAGCAGATGGACATCTCGATCCAGTGGTCCTTGTCTTCGTGTCCGGCACGGCAGTAGACCGTGCCGCTCGCGTGATCGGCGTCGATCAGCTCGATCGTCTGGCCGCACACCAGGTGGACCGAGCGGTAGAAGCCCGTGAGCACATGCCGGCTCGCGTAGTAGCGCTTCAAGGCCTCGCGTCCGATGCCCCAGCGGCCGCAGTCCACATCGGCGGCGAAGAGCGCGACCAGGGCATCGACATTGCGTGAGTCGACCGCGACGGCGTAGCGCGCGGGCAGTTGCCCGATCGCCAGCTCAGCCTCGACGCGGGCCAGACGCTGCGCCAGATCGCTCACGATGCTGCCTCGCGCTCTGCGAAGTCCGCGACGTAAGGCTGGTGCGCCAGCGAACCGCCGTCGACGCAGATCACCTGGCCGGTGATGAAGCCGGCCTCGTCGGAGGCGAGGAAGACCACGGCGGCCGCGATGTCCTCGGGCCGCCCGAGCCGCGGCGTCAGATGGTGGCGCAGCATGATCTCTCCGACGCCGGAGGCGGCATAGCTGTCCCTGGTCGACGGCGTGACGATCAGCCCCGGCGAGATCGCGTTGCAGCGGATGCCTTCCTTGCCGTGCTGCGTCGCGACGCTCTGCGTCAGCGAGTTGATTGCGGCCTTGGACGCGCTGTAGGCGCTGTGCGAGAGCGCGCCGGCGAGCGCCGCATTCGAGCTGGTGTTGACGATCGAGCCGCCGCCGCGCCGGCGCAGGTGCGGGATGGCCGCCCGGCAAGCGAGCATCGTGCCGCGCAGGTTGACGCGCAGGATCGCGTCCCAGACCTCGGTCTCGACGGTGGCAACCGGCCGGTCGCGCGTCGACGAGAGCCGTGTGTCGGCCGCGTTGTTGTGCAGGATGTCGAGGCCGCCGAGCCGGGAGACGGTGGCTTCGACCATCGCGAGCACCGAGCCCTCGTCGCCGAGATCGACCTGCAGTGCGATCGCCCGGCCGCCCTCCGCCTCGATCGCTGCGACCTGGCGCTCGGCGGCGGCCAGGTCGATGTCGCCGACCGCGACCGCGGCGCCTTCACGCGCCAGTGCCATCGCGCAGGCCGCGCCGATGCCGCCGCCCGCGCCGGTCACCAGCGCCACTTTTCCTTGCACGCGTCCCGTCATGGCTGTCCTCACAATGCGGTGTACAGGCCGCCGTCGACGGGCAGGTTCTGCCCGCTGACGTAGCCCATCAGGTCGCTGCAGAGCGCCACGACGGCGCGGCCGATGTCCTCGCGCGGCGCGCCCATGCGGCCGAGCGGGAACATGCGGAGGTAGGCGTCGCGGACCGCGGGGTTCTGGGCGAAGAACACCTGGGTCGGCTCGGTGGCAGCGGCGGGCTCGATCGCATTCACGGTGATGCCGTAGGGCCCCCACTCGCGCGCCAGCGACTTGACGAAGCCGCGGTCGCCGCCCTTCAACGCCGAATACACCGGATTCATCGCCGCGCCATGCAGCCCGAAGGCCGAGCCGAGCACGATGAAGCGGCCGCTCCCGCTGGCCCGCAGGTGCGGCACCGCGGCCTGGGCGCAATGCAGGTTGCCGTCCCTGGCGACGCGGGCCTGTCGCAGCCAGTCTTCTTCCGTGACCTCTTCGAGCGCGATCGGATGCGCCGAGTCTGCGCCGGCGTTCGCGTTCTGCACCAGGATGTCGAGCCGCCCCCAACGGGCGACGGTTGCTTCGACCGCACGGTTCACCGCCGCGGCGTCGCCGACATCTGCCTCCAGCGCGAAAGCAGTGCCGCCCTCGGCGGCAATCAGCGCGACGGTGTCGTCGCAGGTCGCCCCCCGGCGCCCGGTCACGGCCACCCGCGCGCCCGCGGCGGCGAGCGCCAGCGCGATGCCGCGGCCGATGCCGGCGCCGGCGCCGGTCACGAAGGCGACGCGGCCCTGCAGCAGGCCCGCGCCGGTTGTCGTCGTCGTTGCGCTTGCATTGCTCATTGGAGTACCTTCGCCTTCGGCTGCGGTGCGAGCGCCTTCGGGCGGCCGGGCGGCGCTCATGGCACCATCCAGTCGCCGCCGTCGAGGTTGAAGCTCGCGCCCGTCACGCCGCGCGCCCCATCGCTGCCGAGCCATGCGATCACGTCGGCCACCTCGGCTTCCGCCTCGGGCACGCGGCCGAGCGCTGGCGGCGGCGGACCGAGCTCCGGCGTCGGCGGCAGCGCGGCGTCTGCCAGCGAGGGCGCGTAGCGCTGCGCCCCGACGCCGACCCAGTTGAGGCGCATGCCGTGCCGGCCCCATTGCCGCGCCGCCGACTTGACCAGCGTGCGCTGCGCTTCGGCCAGCGTGATCAGCGCGACGAGGCCGGCCGCACCGACCAGCGCCGTCGAAGGGCCGACGACGACCGTCGCCCCGCCCGCCTCGCGCTGCTGGCGATGGACCGCCTGCAGGAAGTACAGGCTCGTGAGCATGCTGCGATGCACGGCGGAGTGCCATTGCTCGGCAGAAAGCGCCTCGAGCGGGCGCGACGCCAGCGCCGCAGGCGTGGCGCCCGCATGCACGACGAGGTCTGCGCCGCCGGCCTCGCGCGAGGCATCCCCGATGGCCGCCTCCGCGTCGGCGCGCGAGCCGGGCGCGACGTCGATCTCGACCACGCGCGCCCCATGCCGCCGCAGCCCGCGCGCCAGCGCAGCACCGAGGGCCAGCCCCGGCATGGCCACGATCGCGCACCGGCCTGCCAGCAGTGCCGCATCGGCGTCTTGCGCTACTCCTTGAACCATGCCTTGCTCCTTTGTCGACCCGGGCCCAGGGCTCTCGAGTTCGTGAAAAAGCGACGTCATTTATTTGAACGTCGTTCTACAATATAAACCAATTGGCGAGGCCTCAACAAGAGCTTCGAGGCTTCTTTTTCGATCGAAGGCCCCGCTGCGCGCCCAGGTCGCCGCTGCCACATCGACCCGTGCAGCCCACCTCGAAAGGAGACCCGCTTGACCCCGCCCATGCTCGACGCCAACCCTCCGGTGCAACGCGCCATCGATGACGCGATCGCCAGCGGCCGCGAGATCGGCATTCAAGTGGCCGCCTACCATCGCGGCCGCCTGGTGGTGGATGCGTGGGGCGGCCTGGCCGATCCGGCAAACGGCCGCCCCGTCGACGGCGAGACGCTCTTCAACGTCTACTCGGTCACCAAGGCCGTCGCCGCGACGGCAGTGCACATGCTGGTCGATCGCGGCCGGCTCGACTACGACGCACCCGTGGCGACATGGTGGCCGGAGTACGCCGCCCACGGCAAAGGCAGAACCACGCTGCGCGACGTGCTGACGCATCGCGCCGGCATTCCGCAGATGCCGGAGGGGATGACCCCGGAGCGCTTGTGCGACTGGCCCTGGATGACCCGCGCGATTGCCGAGCTCACGCCGCTGGCGGAGCCCGGCGCGAAGACCATGTACCTGTCAATGACCTTCGGATGGATCCTCGGTGAACTGGTGCGCCGCGCCGACCCGGACCATCGCTCGCTCGGCCGCTTCGTGCGCGAGGAGATCGCTGCGCCGCTCGGCGCGCCGGACCTCTGGATCGGTATCCCCGATGCTGTCGAGCCGCGGATCGCGCGGCAGTTCGACGCGATGCGGCCGCTCCCGGCCGAGCACTTGCCGCCGCTCTATCTCGCCTCGATGCCGCCCGCGGTCGCGCTGGGACCGGCGGTGTTCGAGCGACCCGAGGTGCGCCGCGCCGAGGTGGCCGGGGTGGGCGGCATCTTCACCGCACGCAGCGAAGTGCGTTTCTGGGCCATGTTGGCTGGCGGCGGCGAGCTCGACGGGGTGCGGCTGCTCTCGGAAGGCCTGGTGGCCACGCTGAACACGCCGCGTGCGCACAGCGACGAGCCCGATCCGGTGATGTTCGGCTTCCCGATCCCGATCACGATCGGGGGTTACTGGTTCGGCGGCGAACATCCACCAGTGTGTTCGGCGAAGAACCCGCGCGCGATCTGCCATCCCGGCCAGGGCGGCTCCATCGGCTGGGCCGATCCTGATGCGCAGCTCGCCGTGGCGATCTGCCACAACCGTCTGTTCAACCCGGCAACACGCGACGAAGACGCGATCCTGACGATCGCCGAGGCCGTGCGTGGCGCATTGAAACTCTGAAGAGATCGCGCAGCGCGTGCCGCGACCTTCGTCAATCGCCTGTCGATGAATCGCCAGAGTCGGTAGGGGGGTGCCCCGGTAAAATGGCGATTCAGCATCCCTGAATGGGCGAAGGATTCGAATGACAAGACAGGCGAGATCGGCGCCGCTGCCCGCGGAAGACCCTGAACGCGACACCACCGGCCCGCGTTCCCTGACGCGCCTGTTGGGATTGTTCGACGTGTTGTCGCTGACGCAGAACGGGATGTCGCTCGCCGAGTTGAGCGCAACGCTGGCAGCGCCGAAAAGCAGCCTGCTGAATCTGCTGCGCCCCCTCGTGGCCGAAGGCTACCTGATCCACAGTGAGGGCAGCTATCGCATCGGCCCCTCGATCATCCGCCTCTCGGCGAGCGTGATGTCCGCATGGAACTTCCCGAAGATGATCCGGCCTTTCATGGAAGAACTCGTTGAACGCACCGGCGAGACCGTTTTGCTCGGCGTGCTCAACCGTGAGGCCGAGGCCGTGGCGTTTGTCGAACTTGTCAATAGCCCGCATCCGGTTCGCCTGCAAGTACCCGTCGGTACGGTTCGGCCGCTGTATGCGAGCCCGACCGGCTGGTTGCTGCTCGCATTTGCCGACAAGGGGTTCCGGGACGCGTACATGGCCTCGGTGCAGTTCAAGATCAAGATGCCGGCCGGGATCGCGAAGGCCTCGATCACGCGCGAGATGGCAAAGATCCGGACTGAAGGTGTGTGCAGTTCCATCGATACCCCTATCGCTGGGGTCGGGTCCGTGATTGCGCCCGTATTCGACGGCAATGGAGAGTGCATCGCATCGCTCACTGTCGCTGGCCCGGCAGATCGATTCCGGAAGGACATGGATCTGCTCAGAGCGACAGTCAAGGAATTGGCGGCGAGGGCTTCGGGCGTCGTCGGGGCTGTCCAGCCGAGCATGCCACCCATCTCAAGCCGAACAGGATGACGCCAGACGGGTGAAAGAGGCGCTGGATGCGGGAAAGACACTTGAGCGAGATAACTGCCTGAGACGCGGCTGACGCTGCGAGCAGGATGGCCGCAACGCAGTCTGAAGCAGTCCATACTCATACGCGCCGCTGCGCGCCCACCACGGCGGGGATAACCGGTCAGCCGTCCCGCTTCGGCATCACGATATAAGCCGATGCGCTCATGGTTCAGGTTGAGGTCTGCCCTCCTCTACTCTCAACATGTGACACGCAATGCCGGAAAACTGCGAAGTAACGACAAGAGATGCCAGAACTTGAGGCTAGCGTGCTCGAATTGCCGTCGAAGCCGTGACATCCTTTGCCGGAATCACCGCCAAGCATTATCGAAATTCACATCAGTGTCGATTCGGGCATATCTTGTCGAGCAAGCGACCATGGAGGTCATCGCAAGCGGGGGAGAGGGCAGCGTGCGGATCGTCGCGAGTTTGGCCGCACTTTCCAGTTCACTTCCAGCTGATATGGTCAAGGTGCTGGAGAAACATCGCTCCATCCAGGTCAGCTTGAAAGAAGCCTCTTCGGCAGAGATGGTGAAACATATCGTGTCGCTGTTCAATTCCGGCATAGCATGTCGTTCGCATCCGCTCCAGGCTTGCCAGCACCTCCCTCGCTTGGCGTGCCAACGCCAAGCCAGCATCAGTCGGTTCCATTCCTCGTGCACCACGCCGCAACAACGGCATGCCGGCGCGCACCTCAAGCGCGGCCATCCGTTTGCTGACGGCGGACGGAACAGTCGATTCGCGTTCGGCGCAGCGAACGCGACTTCCAGGTGACAGACTGGATGCGCAGCGACGAAGGATTCGACTACGACTCGGAGATCGAGGTCGATTTGCTCGGCCTTGGAACCGATGGTCGCGCGGCCGGGCGACCCTGGAAGAGGCGTAGCCGTATCTGATTTGTCGTCCGAGAGAGTGGCGATCGACATCGCCTATGGCGGGTCTTGCACCGGCGGCAAGCTCGAGGACATCGAGGCCTACCATGAAGTCATGAAATGGGGCGCCGATCGTGGCTTGCGACTGGCGCCAGGGGTGGATTTCTTTCTTCAGTTCGGCAGCCAGGACGTACGGGAACGCAGCGATCGCGCAGGGATGACAGCGGTCTTTCTGCAGATGGGCGTACAGCTCGTCGAACCTGGCTGCGGTGCTTGTATCAACGCCGGGCCTGGCGCATCGAGCCGCGCTGAACAGGTCACTGTCAGTGCCATCAACCGCAATTTCCCAGGCCGGTCGGGCCCAGGGTCGTTGTGGCTGGGCAGTCCTTCCACGGTGGCAGCAAGCGCCCTGGCTGGCTACATCGTTTCCTTTGCGAGTCTTACAGTAAAGACAAGGTGACTGTTGGCTCACTGTGAGCCGATCCTCATCTGAACGCCTGCAGGCTTGAGCCGGCTCGCCAAAAAGTCCAGGAACGCACGCTGCACCGCCGTGCTGTGCCGACGTTGCAGATAGACAGCCGACAGCCACATGTCGCTGCGAACGAACTCCGAGAGGACGGGGACCAGCCTCCCGCTTTCCACGTAGGGCTCGAGCATCACCGACGGCAGATAAACGACGCCTGCGCCGAGCAGTGCCACCTGGAGCAGCGGGCCAGCTTCCGTTGCGTCCAGCCTCCCACGGACCTCCACCTCGATGGGCTGACTGTCGGCTTCGAAGCGCCACTTCGCCAGCGCATTCAATGGGGTGCTGATCAATGCGACGTGATGCGCAAGCTCGTTCGGATGGGTAGGTAAACCGTGCTTGCGCCAGTACATGGGCGCGGCGCAGACGCTGAGTTCCATGGGCGCCAGTTTTCGAACGATCAGGTTCTCGTTGGCCGAAGGGCCGAAGCGCAGCGCGATGTCGACGCCCTCCTCCGTCAGATCGATCCGGCGGTTCGAGAGCACGAGGCTGATGCTGACCTCAGGGTAGTGGCCGAGGAAGTCGTTGATCAGCGCCGGCAATTCCGTCAGTTCCATGCCGTGCGGTGCCGAAATGCGCAGGCGCCCGCTCGGGACCCGCGCGCGGTCCTGGAGCTCGGCGCGTGTCGCGTCGGCCAGTTCCAGGATCGGCCTGCTTCTGTCGAGCAGCAAGAGGCCTGCGTCCGTGAGGCTGACGGCGCGGCTGGTCCGGTTCAGCAGCCGGACGCCGAAGCGGCGCTCGAGGGCTGCGATGTACTTGCTGACAGTCCCCCTCGACAGCGCCAGATGTTTGGCGGTGCGGGAGAAGCTTCCGGAAGAGGCAACCTCGCTGAAGGCGCGCAGGAGATCCAGGCTGTCCACGGCGTCCGCCTTCGTTTGTGCGGCAGGGCAACTGCTCAGGAAGAGACGAGTCCGAGTTTTTTTCTCAGGCTCGCATCCACCGGTCCTGCTGGCAAGAAGCGGCGCAATTTCGTCAGGAGAGACGCCTCCCCTGGCGGCGTGCAACGCATGCGCCATGGGCCGAGCGCCGCCTCGACGATGGTGCCCGCCACGCCGTGCGGCTCGGGCGCACTGCTCACGCTGTCGGCCACGGAGAGCGCCACCAGGTCGCGTTCGCGGTCATAGCCCGATATCCGAGCCTTGACACGAGGCGCGCTGGTATCGAGGTTGGTCCGGGTGAAGGCTGGCTGCACCAGCGTTGCGCGAATGCCGAACTGGCGCACCTCGTGATCCAGCGACTCCGACAGCCCTTCCACCGCGTGCTTGGTGGCCGAATACAGGCCCATGTACGGGGCCGGAAGCACACCAAGCACAGAGCTGACGTTGACGATTCGCCCGCGGCGTTGCGCACGCATGTACGGGAGCACGGCGCGCGTGGTGCGAAGCATGCCGAAAACGTTGGTGTCGAACAGGGCCGCGGCCTCGGCCGTCGCGGTTTCCTCGACCGCGCCGATCATCATCATTCCCGCATTGTTGACCAGCACGTCGATGCGCGTGGCACGGTCGATGACGGATTCGATGCCCGTCTGAACCGAGCCTTCATCCCGAACGTCCATCTCGACGATCTCGACACCGGGCAGCTTGGGCGCGTTGCGCAGGTCGCGCACGGTGCCGAACACCCGGCAGCATCGCGCCACGAACATTTCCGCAACGACGCGTCCGATGCCCGAGGACACGCCCGTCACGACAACAACTGATGAAGACATGGCAGTTCCTTCGATCTCAATGAATGGTAGTGAGGCGCATCAGTGCGCGGGCTGGGTAGCATTGCCGGGTTTGATCCTGAACCAGATCGAATACATCGCCGGCAGGAACACCAGCGTCAGGATCGTCCCAGCAAACGTACCGCCGATCAGCGTGTACGCCAATGCGCCCCAGAACACCGAATGGGTCAGTGGAATGAACGCGAGGATCGCCGCAAGCGCGGTCAGGATCACAGGCCGGGCACGCTGCACGGTCGCCTCGACGACCGCATGAAACGGGTCGAGCCCCTCCTGCTGGTTGTGGTGGATCTGCCCGAGCAGGATCAGCGTGTTGCGCATCAGGATGCCCGATAGCGCGATGAGTCCCACAAGCGCGTTGATGCCGAAGGGCTGCTGGAACAGCAGCAAGGTCGGCACCACGCCGATCAGCCCGAGCGGGCTCGTGAGGAACACCATGACCATCGCGGAGATCGAGCGCACCTGGAAGATGATGATGAGGAGCGTGATCGCCAGCATGATCGGGAACAGCGGCAGCATCGCCTGCGTCGCCTTCTCCGATTCCTCGATGGAGCCGGCCTGAACGATGTGGTAGCCGGCGGGCAGCTTCTGCATCAGGGGCTGCAGCTTCGCGGTGATCGCGGTCGACACGTCGGGGGGCTGCAGCCCCTCGGCGATGTCGCCCTGCACCGTGATCGTGGGCATGCGGTCGCGCCGCCGAATGACCGGTTCTTCCATGCGCACCTCGACCTCGCCGACCTGCGACAGCGGAATGCGCTGGCCTCCGGCACCGGCGAGCGTGAAGTCCACGAGCTTCGCGGGATCGAGCCGGGTGCTGCCGGCCGAACGGGCCACCACCTGCACGGTGCGGATGTCCTCGCGCACGGTAGTCACCGGCACGCCGCTCAAGAGGAATTGCAGTTGCTGCGCCACGGCGCTGGAGGTCAGCCCGACGGCCTGCAGGCGGTCCTGTTTCAGGGTGAAGTGCAGCGTGGGCGTGCGGGTGCCCCAGTCGGTGTTGACGGTGCGCATCATCGGACTGGCATCCATCACCTGTCGCACCTCGGCCGCGATCTTGCGCAGCTCGTTCGCATCGGGTCCGGTGACACGGTAGGCAACAGGGAACGGCGAGTACGGCCCGAACACGAGCTGGGTCACGCGCACCCGCGCCTCGGGCGCGAGGCCATCGGCAATGGCATGGCGCAACCGGTGCTTCAGGGCCTCGCGCTCCTCCTGGCTGGCCGTGCGCACCACGATCTTGGCGAACGACGGGTCGGGCAGTTCGGGCCCCATCGCGAAGTAGAAGCGGGGCGCACCCTGTCCGATGTAGGACGTGACGATCTGGGCCTCCGACTGCGTGGAGAGCCAGGCCTCGACCTTCGCCGTAGCGTCGCTGGTCTGCGTGATCGAGGTGCCGTAGGGCATCTGCACTTCGACCAGGACTTCAGGGCGGTCGGAGATCGGAAAGAACTGCTTCTTGACCACGCCCATGCCGAGGATCGACACCACAAAGAGGCCGACGACCGCGCCCGCCACCAGCCACTTACGCGCGATGACGCGCGCCAGCACGCCACGCAGCCGGTTGTAGCGCGGCGTGTCGTAGATCGCGGCATGGCCGCCTTCGATCTTCTTGAAGTTCGGCAGCAGCTTGACGCCCAGGTAGGGCGTGAACACCACGGCGACCACCCACGATGCGATCAGCGCGATGCCGACGATCCAGAACATGTTGCTGGTGTACTCGCCCGCTGTCGATGGCGCGAAGCCGTTGGGCATGAAGCCCACCGCGGTGACCAGCGTGCCCGAGAGCATCGGCGCTGCCGTGTGGCTCCAGGCATAGGCGGATGCGGCCACATGGCTATAGCCTTCCTCGATCTTCACGACCATCATCTCGATGGCGATGATGGCGTCGTCCACCAGCAAGCCGAGCGCGAGGATCAGCGAGCCGAGCGTGATGCGGTCGAAGTTCTTGCCAGTCGCGGCCATCACCACGAAGACCACCGCCAGCGTCAGCGGTACTGCGGCTGCAACCACAAGCCCCGCGCGCCAGCCCATGCTCAGGAAGCTCACCAGCATGACGACCAGCAAGGCCGCAAAGAACTTGACCATGAACTCGTCGACCGACGCGCTGATGTTCACCGACTGGTCCGTGACCTTGGTCAGGCTCAGGCCCAGGGGCAGCTCGGCATTGATGGCACGGGCTTCCACGTCCAGGGCCTTGCCCAAGTCGAGCCCGTTCCAGCCTTCCCGCATGACCACGCCGATCAGCAAGGCAGGCTCGCCGCCGTTGCGGATCATGAAGGTGGCCGGATCTTCGTAGCCGCGCTTGACCGTGGCCACATCCGACAGCTTCAACGTGCGGCCCTGCGCAACCAAGGGCGTGTCGCGGATCTTCTGCAGGGTGTCGAATGCGCCGTCCAGCCGAATGAACACCTGCGGGCCCCTGGTTTCCACGGACCCGGCAGGACTCAGCGCGTTCTGGCTGTTGAGCGCGGCGAACACGTCTTGCGGCCCGATGCCCAAGGTTGCCAGCCGGTCGTGCGCGAACTCGACGTAGATGCGCTCCGACTGCTCGCCGGCGATGTTCACCTTCTTCACCCCCGGCACGTGCAGCAGCCGCTGGCGCAGCGTCTCGGCGTCGCGCACCAGCACGCGCTGCGGTTCTCCCTTGGCCTTCAGCGCGAACAAGGCGAAGGTGACGTCCGCGTACTCGTCGTTGATCATCGGCCCGATCACGCCGGCCGGCAGGTTGCCCGCTTCGTCGCCGAGCTTCTTGCGCGCCTGATAGAACTGTTCCTGCACCTGTGCCGGCGGCGTGCTGTCGAGCAGCGTCAGGGTCGTGAACGCCAGCCCGGGCCGCGTGTAGGTCTCCGTGCGGTCGTAGTAGCGCAATTCCTGCAGGCGCTTCTCGAGCTTTTCTGCGACCTGGTCCTGCATCTCCTGCGCCGTGGCGCCGGGCCAGGCGGTGATGACCGTCATCACCTTGACGGTGAAGGCGGGATCTTCCGCGCGGCCGAGCTTGAAGAACGCGACCAGCCCCGCCAGCGAGATCAGGCCAATGAGGAACAGCGTGATAGATCGCTCGCGTACGGCCAGCGCCGACAGATTGAAGCGGCCTTCGCTCATGGGCGGGCTCCACCCGCCGCGGGTGTCGCGGCCGAGGTCGCGACACGCACCTTCTCGCCTTCGCGCAGCAGGTGCGCGCCGAGCGCGACAACCTGGTCCCCCTGCTTGAGTTGACCGGCCACCAGGGCACGCTCGCCGTCCAGGCGCTCGACGGCCACCGGCTGCCAGCGCACGGTTGATGGGTCGCCACCGATGACCCAGACGCCCGTCGCCTTTCCTGTATCGAACAGGGCGCTGATGGGCACCTGGACGCCACCTGCCTGCGCTGGTTTGCCGTCCGCGATGTCAACTGTCACCGTCGCACCCAAGGGTGCGTTGGCGAGCGCGCCGTCAAGCACGTAGCGCGCCTCGAAGGTGCGCGTGAGCTTGTCGGCCGCATCGGAGAGTTGCCTGAGCTCGACGGGCACGGCAACACCTTCCCTGCCGAACAGCGTGGCCTGCCCGCCGGAGCCGACGACCGGGCGCAGCGTTTCGGGCAACTGGACCACGGCCTCCCTGCGCCCGGCCTGCGCCACGCGGACCACCGGCTGCCCGGCGTTGACGACCTGGCCAGGCTCGGCCAGCGTCTCGAGAACGGTGCCGTCCGCATCGGCAGTGAGTTCCGAATAGCGATTCGAATTGCGCGCGACCTCCGATTGCGCTTCGGCCGCACCGAGTTGGGCCTGGGCGGCATCCGCCGCCGCCTTGGCCTGGTCATACGCCGAAGCGGAAATGGCGCCGGTGCCGCGCAGATCGCGGTAGCGCGCTTCTTCGTCGCCGGCCTGCTTCGCACGCGCCCGTGCGGCGCTGACGGCCTCCTGCTGCGCACGTGCCGCCAGCCTCAGGTCGACCGGGTCGATACGCATGAGCAATTGCCCGCGCTTGACCGTCTGGCCTGCGTCGACCAAGCGCTCCAGAACCTTTCCGGGGACGCGGAAGCCCAGGTCGCTCTGAACCCGCGCGGCGACGGTGCCGGTGAACGAGCGCGATGCCGCCGCGCCTGTCTGGACGGTGGCGGCGCGCACCAGCGGCGTCTGGGTGCGCGGATCGGGCGGCGTCTTGTCGTCGCAGGCGACCAGCGCGAACGGCAAGGCGCAGACGAAGGCGGAGGTGAGGAAGCGGCGCGAGTGCATGAGGGGCCCATTGACGAATCGATCAGGGCCCCGATTCTGATAATAGTGACCATTTTAGTCAATAGTCACATAGAAATTATTTGCCTATGGCGACAAACTGCGAAGCACCAGACCCGACAACTGGGCCGGCGCCTGCTCCGTGTGATCGGCGCTGAGCCGCAGGATCAGGGGGTTGATGTAGGGGTGCATGACCAGGTAGATTGCCGCCGCCGTCTCGTCGATCGGTGTTTTGCGCTCGAAGTCGCCGGACTCCCGCCCTTGCTTCAGCAGTTCGAGAAGCAGCTGCCGGATGCACTCTTCGTGAGCAATGGCCGACGGCCAGCGCTCGCTGGCCGCCGAGATGGCGATCTCATAGAGCTTGCGGTCCTGGAAGAACAGCCGAAGACCCGAATCGACGATGGCCTTGAACATGCGGCGCAGCTTCTCCGGCGGGCGGTCGACCCCGTCGACCGCCGCACGGATGCCCAACTGGATCTCGCGCAGGCAGTTCGAGCAGATCATTTCGCCGATCGCCCGCTTGGACTCGAAGAACTTGTAGATGTATGCCTTGGAGAAGCCGATGGCCTTGGCAAGGTCGGAAACCGTGGTCTTCTCGTACCCGTACTGGCTGAAGTGCTCGGTGGCTGCGACGACGATCTGCGCGCGCACGTCGTGATCGGCCGGCCCCCGCGCGACAGGCGGAGAAGAAGTTGCGTTGTTCATGCCGAGAGCTTACCGCCCGGACAAACAAACGACAACAAGTGACCAACTTGAATTATAGTCACACGCTTCTTTCTGCTTTTCCTGTCCGTCGTCCTGGAGCAATCCCATGTCCCAACGTACTCTTGCCTTGCCCCTGCTGTTCAGCCTTCTTGCAGGCTGCGCTGTCGGGCCTGACTATGTCCGGCCTGCCCCGACCTTGCCGGACCGATTTATCGGCGAGGCAGCCCTCGACCGGCGATCCGCCACCGCCAACGCCGAGCTGGTGGCGTGGTGGACCGGCTTCGGCGATGCGCAACTGGCCCGCTATGTCGAACACGCGCTGAAACAGAATCTTGATCTTGCGCAGGCATCCGCCCGCATGGCACAGGCACGGGCCGGACTCGGTGCAGCGAACGCTGCGTTGCTGCCCTCGGGCAATCTCGGCGGACAAGCCGCCAGGGCCTACCAGTCGGTGGAGACGCCGCTGGGCCAGGTCCTGAACTCGCAGCCAGGTTTCGATCGCTACGGCAACGCTTACGAAGCGAACCTCGGTGCAAGCTGGGAGCTGGACATCTTCGGCGGGCTGCGCCGGGGACGCGAGGCTGCTCTGGCCGACTACCAGGCATCGGAGGCTGGTGCGGCCGCCACGCGCCTGGCCGTGGCCGCGCAAACCGCCGACATCTACATCGCCCTGCGCGGCCTGCAAACCCGCCTCGACATTGCACGCCGGCAAGTCGGCACGCAGCAGGACCTGCTGTCGAAGATCGGCCTGCTCTACGGCAAGGGGCTGGCCACCGAGCTCCAGCTGCACCAGGCCGAGGGCACGCTGGCGCAGGTTCGTGCGTCCGTGCCGGCGCTCGAGGCGGGCGAGGCTGCGGCCATGAACGCGCTCGACGTGATGCTGGGCGCGGCGCCGGGCGCGCACCGCGCCGAACTGGCGACGGCCGTGGCCATTCCCGCCGCCCCGCGCATCAGCGCCGCCGGTTCGCCCGCCGAATTGCTGCGGCGTCGGCCCGACCTGATCGCCGCCGAGCGGCGCCTTGCGGCATCGAACGCCCGCATTGGCGTGGCTGTGGCCGAGTACTACCCGAAGCTGTCGCTTGGAGGAACGATCGGTAGCGCCACGTCGGTGGCCAGCGGCAACTTGTTCACGGGGGGCGCGAACCAGGCCGCGGCGCTGCTCGGCCTGCGCTGGCGGCTGTTCGACTTCGGGCGCATCGATGCGCAGATCGAACTGGCCAAGGGGCAGGACGCGGAGTTGCTCGCGGCCTACCGGCTTGCCGCGCTACGCGCGACTGAAGACGTGGAGAACGCGTTCTCCGCCCTGGTCAAGCGTGAAGAACAAGCCGCCCTGCTCGCGCAGGGAGAGGCCTCTCTCGGCCGTGCACGAGGGGCATCGTTTGCGGCTTATCAGCGAGGTGTCGTCAGCCTGATCGAAGTCCTGCAGGCCGACGAGAGCATGCTGCGCGTGGCCGATGCAAGAGCGCAAGCGCAAACGGAATCGGCGCGCGCGGCGGTCAGTGCATTCAAGGCACTGGGCGGCGGCTGGCAGGCCGAGGCCGTCAGAGCGGCGGCAATCGGGTCGCATTGAGATTCCGGATACGACCCAGCGCAGTTCTTCCCACCACGCGATCTATCGACTTCCCACTTCACGCGGGCGAAAGTCCACACCGTCAATGCGGCGCCGGCAATGGTGCGGCCAGCCACGACCAGGAAGGCAGACTCAAGACTGAGCCTCCCAGCGAACACGAGGGCCACCGCGGACAGCGCGCATACGCAACGGAAGCCACCCACAGCGAGCGGCCAGCCGACACGCCGCGCCCCCTGCCCCACGAAATAAAGCGACTACGCGATGGCAGTGAAGCCAAACGCCGCTCCCATCACCCTCAGGTAATGGCCGCCAACGGCCGATACGTTTTGACGTCATTCATTCCGCTGCTGACATGCTTATCAAGCATTCCCCTATGAGCGCATGCAATGCGCTGACATTTCGGCTCCCAATCAATTGATGCACTTTGGCCTGGGCCACGCTCCAGTGAGGCATGCCCTCGGCACACTTGCTACGGCCTGCAGTGGTGATGCGCACGCTGCGAGTGCGTCCGTCAACGCCCGGTCCAAGATCCACCCAACCTGTCGAGATGAGAGGCTTGAGAGTGCGTGTCAGCGTTGATGGAGAGAGCGACATTGTCTCGGCCAAGTCACAGGGGCGCACGGGCCCATGTGCCAGGACCTCCATCAACAGCCGGTACTGCGTAATTCTGAGGCCGACCTTGCTTAGTTCCGCGTCATAGTGCTGCCTGACCAGGCGAGCGAGCTGATGCGCCTTGGTGTCGGTGCAGGATGACCGCTGGAGCCTAGCGGCAGCAACCGCGCGTGCCTGCGGTGCAGAGAACGTTTGCATCAGCGCACGTGCAGGAGTGACGCGCCGGGGCAACATCAGCTTCGGCTGTCAGGATACCTTGGAGGGCTTCGCGGGAAGCTGGTCCAGTGCATGAGTCTGGTCGATGAAGCGGCGGCTGGAGGCTAGGATTTCCTTGCGGGTGCGCTCCGATTCAACCGCGCGAGACAGTACCAGTGCGCCCACGCACTGGGCAATCAGCGCCCATGCCGCATCCGGGTCGCCGATGCGCGAGCTCCAGCTCTTCTGCAAGCGCTTCAGCCCCTCCTCGACGGCCGCACGCACTTCGGGCCCCGCCCTTGCGATTTCCGGTCCCAGTGCCGGCAAGACGCACCCGGTTTCCGGGTGCAGGGCGTGATACGAACTCAGGTAGCTGCGCAACCGCTTCGCGACGTGGTCGGGCGGCGAGTCCCGGTCCCCGGCCAGCATCTCGGCGCTGTTCGAGATTTCGTGTTCGACGAGTTCGGCAAACAGCGCTTCCTTGGACGCGAAATGGCCGTAGAAAGCGCCGCCGGTCAGGCCGATTCCCGCCATCAGGTCATCGATTCCAGTGGTCTCGAAACCGCCCTTTTTGGCAATGGCACGGGCATTCGCGAGCAGCTTCTTGCGAGTTTCCTCTTTGTGGGTTGACGGATAGCGCATGCATGCACCTCGGCAGTTCGTAGAACCCGATCATAGCATTTCGACCGTTTGTTAAACGGATTCATTTTCATAAACAAAGTCTGGCGATACCCGAGGGTTTCCCCCTGCTGAGAACCCCAGCCGCCATGTTGACGCTGCCCTCGTTGCAAACCTATAGTTCACCATCGTTTAACAAACGATCGTTATTTAAAGCCAAGCGGATGATCCGATGACCCAACTGAACCAGCTGATCGTGCAAGGCATCTCCAGCGGTGCAATCTACGGACTCGTCGCACTCGGCCTCGTCCTCAGCTACAAAGCGACCGAGGTCCTCAACTTCGCGCAAGGCGACGTGGTGATGCTCTCCGCCTTCCTCGGTTGGGGTCTCGTCGTCGCGGCGGGCCTGCCGTTCTGGCTCAGCTTCGTCGCCGTGCTGTGCATCTCGGCCGCGCTTTGCTTCCTGCTGGAGGCGAAGATCATGCGCAGGATCGTCGGGCGCCCCCAGTTCTCGGGCGTCATGCTCACCATCGGGATCGGCTTTATGATCCGCGGCGGCGTCAGCATGTTCTTCGGGCCGCAGTCGCGCAGCTATCCCACGCCGTGGACAGGGCAATCCATGCAGATCGGCGGCAGCGTGGTGGCCGAGCTCAACCTGGTGATCGTCGGCGCCGCAATGGGCGTCACGGCGCTCCTCTATTACTTTCTGCGCCGCACCACGCTCGGCATTGCGATCCACGCGACTTCGCAGAACCAGCTGGCCGCATATCTCTGCGGGGTGCGCGTGAAGCGCCTGAATTCGCTGGTCTGGGCGATCTCCGGCGCGATCGCCGCGCTGTGCGGGCTGCTGCTCGCTCCCATCACGCTGGTCGACCTGGGCTTGTGGTTCGTCATGCTCAAGGCACTGGCGGCCTTGGTTCTCGGCGGCTTCGGCAGCGCGCCGGGCGCCATCATCGGCGGCCTCCTCATCGGCCTCATCGAACAGTTCGCCGGCGTCTACCTGCCCGACGGCGTCAAGGACGTGGCGCCTTACCTGGTGCTCATCGCGGTTCTCATCCTGTATCCGCGCGGGATCCTGGGCGAAAGCCACGGCCGGAGGGTCTGACACCATGGCACGCTACGAAACGGGATTCGACGAGGGGCGGCGGCTGCTGCGCGGCAAGCCCGAGCGGTTTGCGTACGGCCTGCTCGTGTTGGGCCTGGTCGCCGCACCATGGGTGCTGCCGGCCTATCACATCGGCGAGGCGACGTTTATCCTCATCATGTGCGTGGCCAGCCTCGGCCTCATGATGCTCACAGGCTTCACCGGGCAGGTTTCGCTCGGCCAGTCCGCGTTCATCGGCATCGGCGCGTACATCCACACCATCCTGCTGACCCAGGGTGTGCCGTTGCCCCTGTCGCTCCTCCTGACCACCGCGGGCGCGGCGCTTGGCGGCTTGCTCGTCGGCATGCCGGCCATTCGCGTGTCGGGGCTGCACCTGGCCATGGTCACCATGGCGTTTGCCATCGTGTCCGAGCATGTCCTCGGCAGGTGGAAGAGCGTCACCGGGGGCCACAGCGGGATGGCGGTGCCGGACCCGACCCTTTTCGGGCTCAGCCTCGGCGGTCCGCGCGCCTTCTACTTCCTTTGCCTGGTGGTGCTGGCGGTGGTCTTGCTCCTGCTGGTCAACCTGATGCGGTCCGCCACCGGTCGCGCCTTCATCGGCATCCGCGACTCCGAGGCTGCGGCGCAGGGCCTGGGCATCGACGTCGCCCGCACCAAGGTGCTTGCCTTCAGCCTTTCGGCGGCGTGCTCGGGACTCGCCGGTGCATTGCTCGCGCACCAGATGCAACACATCACGCCAGAAGCGTTCGGCCTGGCGCTGTCGCTGCAGCTCGTGTTGATGGTGTTCATCGGCGGATTGGGCAGCCTGCGGGGGGCCATCCTCGGCGCGATCCTGATCGGCCTCTTGCCCTCGTTCATCTCCTCGCTGAAGGAGGCGCTGCCCGCCAGGCTGGGCGCGCAGTTCGGGCTGGAGCTTTTCGTCTACGGCGCCGTGCTGACCTTCTTCGTCCTGCTCGAGCCGGGCGGCCTCAACGCCCGCTGGGTTCGCATCCGCAAGGTCCTGGGCGAATTCCCGTGGGTGCGCAAGAGCCGCGTTCACCAGACCAAGGTCTACATGAAATCGGAGCGCTACCGATGAGCGCCGCATTCTTCGAGGTCGAGCGATTGAGCCTGTCCTTCGGCGGCGTCAAGGCCGTGCGCGACGTGAGCTTCTCGGTGCGCCCGGGAGAGATCCTCGCAGTGATCGGTCCGAACGGCGCGGGCAAGACATCGCTGCTGAACCTCATCACGCGCGTATTCGACGCTAGCAGCGGCAGGATCCGCTTCAACGGGAACGATATCGCGCGTCTGGCACGGCACGACGTGGTCCGGCAAGGCATCGCGCGCACCTTCCAGAACATCGAGCTGTTCGAGGGCGCGACGGTGCTGGAGAACCTGCTGCTCGGCCGCCATCGTGCGAACCACGGCAGCTTCTTTTCGCAGATGTTCAACCTGCCGTCCGTGCAGCGCGCAGAAGCCCTCTCGCGCGAACGCGTCGAAGACGTCGTGCGGCTGCTCGATCTCGCCGCGTTCCGGCATCGGCCGGTGGCGGAACTGCCCTACGGCGTGCGCAAGGTCGTCGAGCTCGGTCGCGCCCTTGCAGCGGAGCCTCGATTGCTGCTGCTCGACGAGCCGGCGTCCGGGTTGAACCCAGAGGAGACGCGAAGGCTCGCTTACTGGCTGGAAGACATTCAGGCCGAACTGGGCGTCACGGTGGTCATGGTGGAGCACGACATGTCGCTGGTCGCAGCGGTCGCCAATCGGGTGGTGGTGATGGACCAGGGACAGGTCCTGACCGATGGCACGCCTGCGCAGGTGCAAGCCGACCCGCGTGTGATCGCGGCCTACCTGGGGACTTGAATGAGCACACTGCTGTCCGTCCGCAATCTCGAGACATGGTATGGCCCGGTGCGTGCGCTGCACGGCGTGAGCCTCGAAGTGCATGCCGCGCAGATCGTCACCGTCCTGGGCGCCAACGGCGCCGGCAAGACGACGCTGCTCAACACCATTGCCGGCGTGCTCGCGCCTTCCAACGGAACCGTCGAGTTCGAGGGCCGGCCCATCGACGGCAAGGATGCCGATGAAGTCGCTCGCGGCGGCGTGGTGCTGGTGCCCGAAGGCCGCCAGATATTCCCGTTCCTCACCATTGCGGAAAACCTGCGCATGGGTGCGTTCGCAAGACGGGATGCGGAGATCGCGCGCGACATGGAGCAGATGTACGACTGGTTTCCGCGCCTGCGCGAGCGCCAGCGCCAGCATGCGGGCCTGCTTTCCGGTGGCGAGCAGCAGATGCTGGCGATCAGCCGCGCGCTGATGGGACGGCCGCGCCTGCTCCTGCTCGACGAGCCTTCGCTGGGCCTCTCGCCGCTGTTCACCAAGGACATCTTCGCCATCATCAAGCGCATACGCGAGAAGACCCGGACCGCCGTGCTGGTGGTCGAGCAGAACGCGGCAATCGCGCTGGCCACGGCCGACCACGGCTATGTCGTCGAACTGGGGCGCGTGGCTGCAGCTGGCAGTTGCGAGGCCCTCTCCCAGCGCGAAGACATCAAGGAGTTTTACCTGGGTGGCGCATCGCACCACCTGCCGCAAGGTGTCGCTGGCGGGATCCGGCCGGCGCGGCGACGCCCTTCCTGGAACTGAGAAAAGGACTGTCATGACACTCAATCGCCGAACCCTCCTGAAGACAAGCCTTGCAGCCGCGGCGCCGGGCGCCCTGTGGACCACATCCGCGCGCGCAGCGGGTGTCGGCGACAAGGAACTGGTCCTGGGCACCCATCTCGACCTTTCCGGACCGGTGGCAATCGGCATGCCCGTGATCCGCAACGGCATCCAGATGCGCATCGACGAGGCCAACGAGGCCGGCGGCATCAACGGCCGCAAGCTCCGGCTGGTCATCGAGGACAACGCAAGTCAGCCGTCGCAAGCGGTGCGGGCCGTGGACAAACTGATCCGCAAGGACGAGGTCTTCGCCCTGCTCTGCCCCTTCGGCTCCGGGCCGAACGTTGCCACGGTCAAAAAGGCGGTGGATGCCGGTGTGATCTGTTTCGCGCCGTATGCAGCTTCAGGCCTCGTGCGCCAGGCGGCCGGCCAGACGCCTCTGCTTTTCACGACCAACCTGAACTACGACAGCACGACTTCGTCCGCTGTGAAGTGGGCCACCGGCAACCTGGGCAGCAAGAAGGTCGGTTTCATCTACCAGGAAGGCCCCTTCGGCGACCTGGTTGGCAAGGGTGTGAAGGCGGCGCTTGCAGCCAAGGGCATGCCGCTCGCCGCCGAGGCCAGCTACAAGGTCGGCGATCTCGACTTCTCCTCGCACGTCGCGCGCATGCAGGCCGCGGGTGTGGACCTCATCGTCTGCGCAACCACCACGCGCGAAACCATCGCCGTGGCGGCCGAAGTGAAGAAGCTCGGCTTGACCGGCGTCAACGTGCTGACCGCCAGCCCGGGCCGCGCCGGCCTCACCGTCGCCCTCGGCAAGGACGCGATGGAAGGCGTGTACGGCGTCGGCACCTGGCGCATCGCGACACCCGACCAGGCCACCTCCGCAGAGAAGTCGTGGGCCGAGGCTTACCGGAAGCGTTTCAAGGCCGAGCCGGACGACGTGGCCGCTGCCTTCTACGACTACACCAGCTGGTTCCTGCAGGAAGTGCGCAATGCGGGCCGCGACTTGACGACCGACAAGCTGGTGAAGGCGCTGCAGGCGTCCAGCTTCAAGGGCGTGGCGTCGTACGACACGCAGCGCTTCGCCAACAACCACATCGACCCGGAATGGACCCGGGTCGAGCAGGTCGTGCAGGGCCGCTGGACGGCGCGGTCCAGCGTGGTCGACCCGGCCAAGAGCGCCCTGTGATCCACGTGTCGGCATCCCTGGCCGCGGACGAGACGCGCATCGCGACCCTGCCCCAGTTGTGGCGGCGCCGATGCGCCGAATGGGGCGATCGCCCCGCGCTGCGGCACAAGGAGCGCGGCATCTGGCAGGGCTTGAACTGGGCCGGCTATTTCAGCGAGGCGCGGGCCATCGGGCTCGCGATGGCCGATGCCGGGCTGCAGGCCGGCGAGGTGGTCTCGGTCCTCTCGGACAATCGGCCCCGGTGGTTCATCGTGGATATGGCGTCGCAGGCCATGGGCTACGTGTCCCACGGCATGTACCCTTGCAGCACGGCCGCGCAAGTCGGGCATGCGCTCGTCGAAGCCGGGTCGCGGGTGGTCTTCGTCGAGAACGCCGACCAGCTGGTGAAGGTGCTAGCGGTACGCGACACCTGTCCCGATCTGCGCCACATCGTGGTCCTCGATACACGCGGGCTCTCGCGCTTCACGGACCCCCAAGTCAGTTCCTACGACGAATGGCTTGCGCGCGGCGCGCAAGCCGCGGCCAGAGAACCGGCGCTGTTCGACAACCGCATCGACGCCGGCACCGGGGAACAGATTGCATTCCTCGCGGCCACGGCGGGCAGCACCGGCCCGGCGCGGCTGGTGGCGCGGCGACAGCACGACTTCCTGCGGGAAGTGCGCGCCATGAGTCATTGGCTGCAGCTGCGTCCGGGCGATCGGGCACTGTCGATCATGTCGCTGGCGCACTACGGCGAACGCATGCTGGCCCAGAAGGCCATGCTCATGCACGAAACCTTGCTCCACTTGCCGGAGAACGGGTCCACGGTGTTCAACGACATGGGCGAGGTCGAGCCGCACCTCCTGTTCGCAGCCCCGCGCTTCTTCGAGAAGCTGCAAGGAACGACCGAGCTGTTCATGCAGGAAGCCGTGCCTGTTGCCCGGACCGCATACGCCTCGTGCCTCGCGGCGCGCCGGCCCGGCTGGCTGCAGCGCAGGACGCGGGAGCGCATACGGTCCGCCCTGGGTTTGCGGAACGTGCGGGTCGCCCTGGCGAGCGGAGCCTCCAGTCCCGCGCATGTCGCCGACTGGTTCGACGCCATCGGCGTTCCCATGCTCGACTGCTACGGCATGGCCGAGGCCGGCTTCTGCAGGATAGTTCCTGCCGGCCGCTCGATGGAGACTGCATCCGCGCCATTCGAGACAGGCACCCAGCTGAAGCTGGCGCCCGATGGAGAAGTGCTGGTGCGCGGTACGATCCCGCGCCCGGGCTACTGGGTACGCGGAACGCTGAGCGCGGCCGCGACCTTTGCGAACGGCTGGCTGCGCACCGGCGACCTCGGGCGTGTCGACGAACACGGCCGCGTTCACCTGCTCGGCCGCGTGCGCGCGCGGGCCATCGGAACACGGGGCGAAACCATCAGCCCGGAGATAGCGGAAGACGCATTCCGGCTCAGTGCCTACATCGCCGATGCGATCGTCGTGCCGGCGGAAGGCGGGCATTCGGCGGCGCTGCTCTCCCTCGACGAGGACCGGATCAGGAAGTATGCGCAGCAGCAGCGGCTGCCCTTCACCGACTACGCCAGCCTGCTCGGCCTGCCGGAAATCACCGCACTCATCGCGGCGCAAGTGGAGATCGCGAACGGCCGCCTGCCCGAGAACCATCGCGTGCGCACCATTCGCGTCATCCCGCGTTCGCTGCATCAAGGCGATGAAGAACTCACACCCGCGCTGCGCCTGAACCGCGGGGTGGTGGCGAGCCGCTACGCCAACCTTTTTACCGAACCACTTGGAGTCTGAACCATGAGAGAAGCCGTCATCGTTTCCACTGCACGCACCGGCATCGGCCGCGCATTCCGCGGCGCGTTGAACAACATCAAGTCGCCCACCCTGATGGGCCACGCGATTCATCACGCCGTCCAGCGGGCGGGCATCAATCCCGGAGAAGTGGAGGATGTCGCCATCGGCAGCGCGATGGCCGCCGGCACCGCGGGCATGAACATCGGGCGTCTCGCGGCGCTTGCGGCGGGATTGCCGCAGTCGGTGCCGGGACAGACCATGGACCGGCAATGCGCCTCCGGACTGATGGCCATCGCGACGGCGGCCAAGCAGATCATCGTCGACGGCATGGACGTGACCGTGGGCGGGGGCCAGGAGAACATTTCCGCAGTCCAAAACCCGTTCGTCAAGTGGGTGGGTGAAGATGCCGACCCCCAGCTCGTTGCGCGCGTGCAGCACGCCTACATCCCGATGCTGAACACGGCCGAGATCGTGGCGAAGAAGTACGGCATCTCGCGCGAGGCGCAGGATGCGTATTCGGCCGAAGCGCAACGCCGCACTGCCCTGGCGCAGGAGCGCCACCTGTTCGATGACGAGATCGTGCCGATCACGGCGAGCATGGCCGTGGCCGACAAGCAGACGGGCGCGATCAGCTACCGTGACGTCACCCTCGACCGCGACGAGGGCAACCGTCCCGATACCACGCTCGAGGGCCTTTCCCAGCTCAAGCCAGTCATCGAAGGCGGCGTCATCACCGCGGGCAATTCCAGCCAGCTGTCGGATGGCGCATCGGCCTGCGTGCTGGTGGAGCGGGCGGTCGCCGAGCGTCGCGGGCTCAAGGCGCTGGGCACGTACCGCGGCATCGCGGTCGCCGGCCTCGCGCCCGAGGAAATGGGCATCGGCCCGGTCCTGGCGGTGCCCAAGCTGCTGAAGACCCACGGGCTCAAGGTGAGCGACATCGGCCTGTGGGAATTGAACGAGGCCTTCGCCTGCCAGGTGCTGTACTCGCGCGACCGCCTGGGCATCGATCCCGAAAAGCTGAACGTCAACGGCGGCGGCATCACGATCGGACACCCCTACGGCATGACCGGCTCGCGGCTGGTGGGGCATGCGCTCATCGAGGGCAAGCGGCGCGGCGCGCGCTTCGTCGTCGTGACGATGTGCATCGGCGGCGGAATGGGCGCCGCGGGCCTGTTCGAAGTGGCTTGAGTCAAGGAACATCACCATGACCTACCAGAGCCCAATGCGCGACATCCAGTTCGTATTGCACGAGCTGCTTCAGGTACCGGCCATGCTGCAGGCTTGCGGCCAGCCGGAGCTCGACGCCGAGACAATCGACCAGGTGCTCGCCGCAGCCGGCCAGTTCGCATCCGAGGTGATTGCGCCGCTCAACGCGCCGGGAGACGAGCACGGTTGCAGCATGCCTTCGGCCGGCGTTGTGCAGACGCCGCCGGGCTTCAAGAAAGCCTACGACGAGTTCACGAAGAACGGCTGGGCCGGACTGGCGTGCAGCCCCGAGTTCGGGGGCCAGGGCTTTCCTTCGGTCGTGGCCAACGCGGTCTATGAAGTCTTCGGCGGCGCGAACATGGCGTGGTCGTCCTATCCCGGCATGTCGCACGCGACGTACGTGAACGTGGCGGCCAATGGATCGGAGGAACAGAAGGCACTCTATCTGCCGAAGATCGCGTCGGGCGAGTGGGCCGGAACGATGTGCCTGACGGAGCCAAACGCGGGCACAGACCTGGGCCTGATGCGAACCCGCGCCGTGGCGCAGGCCGACGGCAGCTACAGCATCACGGGCAGCAAGATCTTCATCTCGGGCGGCGAGCAGGACCTGACCGACAACATCATGCACCTGGTGCTCGCGCGCATGCCGGACGCGCCGTCGGGCGTGAAGGGCATTTCTCTTTTCATCGTTCCGAAATTCATCCCCGATGCAAGCGGCGCGGCCGGAGCACGTAATGCGGTGGTCTGCGGCTCCATCGAGCACAAGCTGGGCATCCACGGCAACTCGACCTGCACCATCAATTTCGACGGTGCGACCGGCTGGCTGCTGGGCGCACCCAACAAGGGTCTGGCGGGCATGTTCGTGCAGATGAACCACATGCGCGTGCTCGTCGGCATGATCGCCATCGGCCTGATGGAAGCAGCCTATCAGAAGGCCTTGGCCTATGCGAAGGAGCGCCTGCAGGGCCGCGCCAGCGGTGCGAGATCGTCCGGCGAAGTCGCCGACCCGATCATCGGGCATGCCGACGTGCGCCGCATGCTGCTCACGCAGAAGGCGAACATCGAGGGCGCGCGCGCGCTGGCGCTGTGGACCTCGCAACTGAGCGATGTGCAGCGCCTTCATCCCGACCCCGCCAAACGCAACGAGACGGCCGAACTGCTCGGACTGCTGACCCCGCTCGTGAAGGCGCTGTCCAGTGACCTCGCCGTGGAATCCACGCTGCTGGCCATGCAGGTGTTCGGCGGGCACGGCTACATACGCGAGAACGGTGTCGAGCAGCATCTGCGAGATGTGCGCATCGTCGGGCTCTACGAGGGCACGAACGGCGTGCAGGCCATGGACTTGCTCGGGCGCAAAGTGCTGGGGGACGGAGGCCGGCAAATGGCCACCTTCCTGGACATGGCCGCCGCATTCACCGAAACCTGCGGCCCGCGCGAGGTGATGCGCGAGTTCGCGGAGCCGCTGGCGGCATTGGTCGCTGAAGTGAGGCAACTCACCAGCGAGCTCGTAGCCACGTCCGCGACTGACCCTGACGCGGCCGGGGCCGCCGCAGTGCCTTATCTGCGCCTGGTGGGGCATGTGGCCCTCGCATGGACCTGGGCACGCATGGCGGAAGTTGCGGCGAAGCAGTCCGAATCGACCGATCCTATCTACGCGTCGAAGATGGCCACTGCCCGCTTCTACTACCAGCGGCTGTTGCCGCAGACGGCGGCACTCTGCGGCGAAATCCGAGTGGGATCGTCCGCATTGATGGCGCCGACGCTCGACCTTTTCTAGTGGCGGCGCTACAGCATCGCTGCCATGACGCTGAATGCCGCAAGCCTCAAGACCGTTGCGCCCGGCGCCGCCATGCTGGGTTTTTCGGCGCTGGCAGCACAG
This sequence comes from Variovorax sp. LjRoot175, assembly GCF_964253805.1. Classification (NCBI taxonomy): domain Bacteria; kingdom Pseudomonadati; phylum Pseudomonadota; class Betaproteobacteria; order Burkholderiales; family Comamonadaceae; genus Variovorax; species Variovorax sp. LjRoot175. The sequence continues at coordinate 3,401,141 of NZ_CAXURY020000001.1, forward strand.
CTGCGATGCGATGGGGTCGCCCTGTCCGACCTCTTCGCAGGCACGGGGCTGGAGCCCGACGACATCGACAACGCATACGCCCCGATGTCGCCGGCCCAACGGATGGCGGTCTTTGCCAATGCACAAAGGCTGTCGTCCGAGTCCGACCTGGCCCTGCGTGCCGGGGCACGCCAGCGCATCGGCGACTTCGGCATCTACGGCTTCGCAATGGCCAGCAGCGCCACGTTCCGGGACGGACTTGAATTTGGAATCGCGCACGTGCAGCCTGCCATGCCGTTCCTGCAGCCCACGCTGCGCGTTCAGGGCGACGTGGCTATCCTGGCTTGTGCGCCCGCCGAGCGTTTTGGCGCCATCCTTCCATTCGTCGCGGAGTTCTGGCGCAGCTCGCTCAACTCCCTGTTTCAGCGCGTGCTCGAGGTGCCGTTGCCCGCCCTGCGCCTCGTCTGCAATTACCGAGCGCCACCGCACTGGCGGTCCTACGCGCAGGTCTTCGGTTGCATGGTCGAGTTCGACGCCGATGTACTCGAATGGCATTTCGATGCCGCGATCCTGGATGCGGCCTGCCCGGGTGCCAATTCCATCACCCACGAACTGTGCAGGCGGCTGTGTGTCGCCGCCGCGTACGGCGGCTACCAGGCCGGCGGTTGGGCGGGGCGGGTGCGTGGCGCCTGCCTTGACGATGCCCGCTGCATGGTGTCGGTTGCGCGGCTGGCCGAGCGGCTGGGTATGTCGGTGCGCACACTGCACCGGCGTCTGGCGGACCAGGGCGTGACATTCAAGAGTGTGGTCGATCAGACGCGCAAAGAGCTGGCGATCGGCTATCTCAGCAATTCGAAGCTTCCTGTCGTCGACATCGCCGAGCGGGTGGGCTTTACTGAAGCGACCAACTTCCGCAAGGCCTTCAGGCGCTGGACCGGAAAAGTGCCGAGCGACTACCGGACCGGGGCCGCCTGAGCGCCTCGCCAGACCACGACCGTGCAGCCCGGGGACACGGCCGCATGGCACAAACGAACCCCCCTCTGGCGCTACCAGACCTCGTCGGCCAGCGACGCCCGCCACAGAATTTGGCGACACAAGGCACACCGTCATGCTCGCATGGGCGCCTTGTCAACACCAAGGAGTGAGCAATGGATTTGGGGATCAGAGGAAAGCGCGCGATTGTCTGCGGCGCGAGCAAGGGGCTGGGCAAAGGCTGCGCCCTGGCGCTCGCGAGCGAAGGCGTGGAGCTGCTCATCACCGCGCGCGGCGTGGACGCTCTGGAGAGCACGGCGCACGAAATCCGCAGCAGCACCGGCGCGACGGTAAAGACCGTGGCTGCCGACATCGCAACGCCCGAGGGCCGCCAAGCTGTGCTTGCGGCGCTGTCGGCGCCCGACATTCTGGTCAACAACGCGGGCGGCCCCCCACCGGGCGACTTCAGGGAATGGGACCGCGACGCGTGGATCGCCGCCCTGGACGCCAACATGCTGGCGCCGATCGAACTGATCCGCGCCACGGTGGACGGCATGATCGGCCGCAAGTTCGGGCGCATCGTCAACATCACCTCGAGCGCCGTCAAGTCACCCATTGATTTTCTCGGGCTCAGCAACGGCGCGCGCCTGGGGCTGACCGGCTTTGTCGCCGGACTGTCACGGCAGATCGTGAAGCACAACGTGACGATCAACGCCCTGCTGCCCGGCTTCCACGCGACCGACCGCATCCTCATGGGCTTCGCCGTGCTGGGCAAGCGCAGCGGCAAGACGCCGGACGAAGCACGTGACGCCATGCTGCAGCAGGTGCCGGCCGGGCGCTTTGGCACGATCGAGGAATTCGGCCAGGCCTGCGCTTTCCTGTGCGGTGCCAACGCCGGTTTCATGACCGGGCAGAACCTGCTGCTCGACGGCGGCGCCTTCACGGGCACGTTGGGCTGAACGTGGTGGTTGCCATGCATCCTCTCCTCACCATCGAGTCCGTCGACGTGCGTGCCGTGCTGGTGCCACTCAAGCGCACTCCGGTGCTCAAGAGCATGTCCCCGCCGGCCTGGACCATCATCCTGATCGACCTGCACATGCAGGGAGGCGTGGTGGGACGCAGCTACCTGCAGCCCTACCTGCCCAACAGCGTGCGCTACATCGCCCCCCTCATCCGCGACTTGGTCGAACGCTTCAAGGGCAAGCCCGCCAACCCGGTCGACCTGTTCCGCCAAGCGCGCCAAAGCCTCTGGCCCATCGGGCTGGAAGGCGTCACGCTGGCTGCGATCGCCGGCCTCGATATGGCGTTGTGGGACGCGCTATCGAAGGCGGCGCAGTTGCCGCTGGCCCGCTACTTGGGCGGCAGCGTGGGCCCGGTCAAAGCGTACAACAGCAACGGCCTGTGGCTGATCGATCCTTCGGAGGTGGCGCGCGAGACGGAGGAGCTCATCGCGCAAGGGGACTTCACCGCCTTGAAGATTCGGCTGGGACGCGACAGCCTGGCGCAGGATCTCGCGGCCATCGCGGCCGCCCGGCGCGCCGGCGCCGCATCGCTGCAACTCATGGCCGATTTCAGCCAGGCCCACACCATGGACGAAGCCATTGCGCGCTGCCGCGCGCTGGACGGCGAAGGGCTCTACTGGATGGAGGAGCCGATCGCATGCGACAACCTCTCGGGATTGGCGCAGTTGCGCCGCCGGCTGGCGACGCCAATCCAGGTCGGCGAGAACTTCTGGGGTCCGCGCGCGCTGCAGATCGCACTCGAACTGGACGCCACGGACTTCGTCATGCCCGACCTGATGCGCATCGGCGGCGTAACCGGCTGGATGCGCGCCGCCGGGATCGCGGCGGCCAAGGGGGTTCCAGTGTCCACCCACCTATACCCCGAGTTCTCGGCTCACCTGATGCGGGTGACGGAAACCGCGCACTGGCTGGAGTGGTGCGATTGGGCCGATTTGATCCTGGCAGAGCCCTTCGAGGTCCGCAACGGCGAAGTCCATATCCCCGAGCGGCCCGGCAGCGGAGTCGAATGGAACGAGAGCGCAATTGCCAAGTATGCCTACCGCTTCTGAACGGTGATGGCGGCGAGGTTGAGGAAATGGCGAAAGGACATTGAGAAATCGCGCTCCTTCGGGGGACGCGGAAGTGGCGTGTGGCAGAGCTACTGCAACGCGACCTGGGGACCGAAAAGAACGGAGACAATTTTCATGCACAGCATCAAACGATCGATCTTGCTGGGGGCGTTCGTCGCCGCCGCAGCCATCAGCTCGAATTCATGGGCGCAGGCTTATCCGACCAAACCGGTAACGATCCGGGTGGCCTTTCCTGCGGGCGGGACTGCCGACGTCTTCATCCGGCAAATCCTGCCCAGGATGCAGGCCGAGTTGGGCCAGCCATTGATGGTCGAGAACCTGTCCGGCGCCGGCGGAGCGATCGGTGCAGTCAATGTCCTCAAGGCACCGGCCGACGGCTATGTCGTGGCAGGGCACACCAACGACGTTATCCTGACCCCGCTGGCAATGGCATCGGCCCAGTACAGACCCAACCAGTTCCGGATGGCGGCGGCACTGGGATTGAGCGACATGCTGCTGGTGGCGCGGCCTTCGATGACGGCCCATACCCTGGCCGAGCTGGTGGACTACAGCAAGACGTTGCCAAACGGCCTGTCGCTGGCCCATCAGGGCCCGGGGTCGAGCTCGCAGCTCGCAGGCGACGACATGAAAGCGGCCAGCGGCCTCAAGGCGGCAGGCATACCGTACAAGGGAATGGCGCCGCTCGTCCAGGATTTGCTCGGTGGCCATGTGGACATCGGGTTCATCCCACTGGGCATGGCCACCGTGGCGATGGTTCAGCAAAAGAAGCTGATCGCTATCGGCATTGCCGCGGCCAAGCGCAACCCCATGCTGCCCGATGTGCCCACGCTATCCGAAGCCCACCCCGAGCGGCCAGTCCTCCACCGGCAATGGATCGGCCTGCTGGTGCCGCGAGCCACGCCGGATGCCATCGTGCAACGCCTGAACAAGGCGGTGACCGAAGCTGTGCTGAGCCCCGAATTTCAGAAGTTCGCCAGCGAAGGCGGGGTCATCACCTTGGCAATGTCCGCCAAGGAATCCGACGATTTCTACAACGCCGAGATTCTGAAATATGGCGATCTCGCGCGGCAGACCAATCTGCAGCCGCAGTAGCGCGCCCCATTCGGCCCATCAAAAAAGCAATGCGATGAAAAAAATCCTGTTGGCCGCGGCGGTCGCCGCTTCGTTTTTTCTTCCCGCCGCGTACGCACAAAACGCGAGCGGCAAGCCCCTCACTATTCGAGTAGCCTGGCCTGCCGGTGGCGCAGTGGACGTGACTTTCCGGCAGATACAGCCGGCCTTGCAGGACGGCTTGGGGCAGACCGTCGTCGTCGAAAACCTGCCGGGCCTGGGCGGCGCGCTGGGCGCGATGAACGTGGCTTCGGCGGCGCCCGACAACGCTGTGGTCCTGGGCACGAGCGGACCCGACCTGATCCTGGCACCGTTGAGCATCGCTACGGCGAAATACTCGCCGGAGTCGTTCAAGCTGGTCGCGCCCCTGGGCACGACGGACTTCATTTTGCTGAGCGCGTCCAAGCATTCGTTCAAGAACGTCGATGAACTCGTGGCCTACGTGCGCAAGCCCGGCAACCAGGAACTCTCCATCGGCAACATCGGTTACGGCTCCTCATCCCACATTGCGGCTGCCGACTTCGAGGCGCGTATCGGCGCAAAGCTGATGGCGGTGCCCTACAAAGGCACTGCCTCGATGGTGCCCGACCTGGTGGGCGGCCAGATTGACCTGGCGTTCCTTCCCCTCGCCGGTCCTGTGGTCGGATTGCTGAAGTCCGGCAAGGTGAAGGCGATCGGCATTGCGAGCGAACAGCGCAACCCCGACCTGCCCGACGTTCCCACCTTGAGCGAGGGCAGTTCCCTCAAGTCGTTCAGCCACTCAGTCTGGAGCGGCCTGTTTGTCCCGACGCGGGTTCCGGATGCCGAAGTGGCGCGCCTGAACCGTGCCAGCGCCGAGGCGCTGGGAAAGCCTGAATTCCTGCGCTTCGTGCGCGAAAACAGCTCGCGGGTCTTGGGGCCCCTGGACACGGTACAGGCGGCCAACTTCTTCAGGGACGAGGCCGCCAAGATGCGCGCCGTGGCCAAGTCGATCAACTTGCAAGCGCAGTAAACAGAGGGACATCTCCATGCAAATTCTGGTGTTGGGAGCCGGTGCGACCGGCGGCTATTACGGGGCCCGCCTGCAACAGGCCGGCGCGCAAGTGCGTTTCCTGGTGCGCGAGCGGCGTCGTGCTCAACTGCGCGAGCATGGGCTGGTCGCGCGCAGCGCCTTGAGCGACATGAGCCTGCCCGTTGCGACGCTCAGCCGCGGCGAACTGGCGGAGGCTGCGGCGCAGGCAGATGTCGTGCTCTTGACCTGCAAGGCTTTCGAACTCGACGAGGCAATGGACACGATCGCCCCCGCAGTGGCAGCGGGCGCGCTGGTGCTGCCGGTCATCAACGGCATGGAAGCCTACAAGCGGCTGGACCAGCGCTTCGGCCGCGAAAAGGTGCTCGGCGGCATTGCTTACATCGCCACCATGCTGATGCCCGACGGCGCGATCCAGCACTTTGGGCCTAACGACGTGTTTGTCCTCGGCGCGCGTGCTGCGTCGCAAGAGCCCGTTGCACAGCGCTTTCACGAACTGATCGCACGCACGCCCGGCATGCGCAGGCTGTCTGCCGACATCGAGCAGGAGTTGTGGGAGAAGTGGGTGATGCTCGCGTCCGGGGCCACGGCGACCAGCCTGATGCGCGCGAGTGTCAGCGAGATACTGCGCGCCGCGGGCGGGGAGGCATTGATCCGACAGTCGATCGAGGAAGTGACGCGCGTCGCGACCCTGTCCGGCCACCCGCCGGGCCCGGCGTCGGTCGGCATGGTCGAGCGCGTCCTGCTGGACCCGGCCTCGCCCTGGGCTGCGTCGATGGCGCGCGACATGATGGCGGGCACACCCCGCCTGGAGTCACAGGCCATCCTGGGGGACCTGATTGCGCAAGCCAAGCTCGTCGGCACAGCGGTGCCTCTGCTGCAGACCGCTTACTGCAATCTGCAGGTCTACGAGGCCCAGCGCACGGCAGCTTCCGCACGATGAGCCCGACGCCCGACATCATCGATCTCGCCCGACCCCCGGTCGAAGCCGGCGCGCTGCGATCGCTCGCCAGCCTGGACGAGCGCTTCAATCTGGCGCAGGGCTCGGCATTCCTGACCGGCGCGCAGGCGTTGATCGCCGTGCTGCTGCTGCTGCGCGAACGTGACCGGCGCGCGGGCATGTCCACGGGCGGCTATATCAGCGGCTATCGCGGTTCACCGCTGGGCACCTTCGACCAGGCACTGTGGGCGGCGGCGCGGCGCCTGAAGGAGGCGGGCATTGTTTTCGATCCGGGCGTCAACGAAGATCTGGCCGCCACAGCGGTGTGGGGTACGCAGCAGCTGGACGCGCTGGGTCCCGCCAACGTCGATGGTGTGTTCGCCATGTGGTACGGCAAGGGGCCCGGCGTCGATCGCTCGGGAGACCCCTTCAAGCACGCCAATTACACCGGCACGCATCCGCGCGGCGGCGTGTTGGCGGTGTTCGGCGACGATCACCCCGGCAAGTCATCAACGGTCGCGCATCAAAGCGAGCAGGCGATGGCCGCCAACTCGATCCCGGTGCTGTATCCATCCAACGTCGAGGACATCGTGCGGTTCGGTTTGCTGGGCTTCGCGCTATCGCGCTACGCCGGCTGCTGGGCCAGCCTCAAGGTGGTCAACGAGACCATCGAGCAGACGGCCACGGTTGACATCGACCCGCAGGCGCAGCACATCGCCCTGCCCGACCCGGCCGATCTGTTGCCGCCCGAGGGCGTGCATTATCGTGGGGCGTTCGCGCCGGCGCGCGACGAAACCATCCTGATGCATCACCGGTTGCCGCTGGTGCTGCGGTTTGCGCGCGCCAACCGCATCGACCAATGCACGATGGGCGACGAGAGCGCGCGGTTCGGGCTGGTTTCAGCCGGCAAGGCCTACCAAGACACGCGCCAGGCGCTGTCCTATCTGGGCATCGACGACGCGCGGGCTCGCACGCTGGGCTTGGCGCTGTACAAGGTCGGCATGGTGTGGCCGCTGGAGCCGCTCGGGCTCAAGGAATTTGCTGCCGGCAAGGCCGAGCTGTTCTTCATCGAGGAAAAGGCCGCCTTCGTCGAGCGGCAGGCCGCCGTCGTGCTGTACAACGAGGCCGCGCGCCCGCGCATCGTCGGCAAATACAACGAGCACGGCACTGCGCTGGTGGCCCTCGAGAAGCAACTCGAACCACTGGACCTCGCGCTGGTGATCGCCGCCCGGCTTCGCGCGGCGGGCCTGGCCGATGAAGCGCTGGAGGCACGCGTGGCGCTGCTGGCCCCTCGCCGCAGCGGCGTCATCGCATTGGCCGCGGCCCAGGACAGCCGCCCTCCCTATTTCTGCTCGGGCTGCCCGCACAACACATCCACCAACGTGCCCGAAGGCAGCTTCGCATTGGCGGGCATCGGCTGTCACAGCATGGCGATGTTCTACAAGGCGCGCACCCTGCTGTCCACGCAGATGGGCGGCGAAGGCATGAACTGGAGCGGACTGCACCATTTCACCAAGACACGCCATGTGTTCCAGAACCTCGGGGATGGCACCTACTACCACTCCGGCCTGCTGGCGCTGCGCGGCGCGGTCGCCAGCAAAGCCAACATCACCTACAAGATCCTCTACAACGACGCCGTGGCCATGACCGGAGGCCAGCCCGTGGATGGGCCTATTTCGGTCAGCCGGGTGGCCCGCCAAGTGCTGGGCGAGGGCGTGAAGCAGGTGGTGCTGGTGTCGGACAATCCGGATCTGCACCGGTCCGATGCCGCCATGCCCAAAGAGGTGACGATACGTCACCGCAACGATCTCGATGCGGTGCAGCGCGAACTGCGCGAAGTGGCGGGCTGCACCGTACTCATCTACGAACAGACCTGTGCCGCGGAGAAGCGCCGCCGGCGTAAGCGCAAGGTCATGGTCGATCCGCCCAAGCGGCTGTTCATCAATCAGGCCGTGTGCGAGGGCTGCGGGGACTGCTCGGCGCAATCCGGGTGCATCAGCATCGAACCCGTGGAAACCGCCCTGGGCCGCAAGCGCGCCATCAACCAGTCCTCGTGCAACAAGGACTATCGCTGCGCGGAGGGCTTTTGCCCGTCATTCGTCACGGTCAGCTCGGGCAGCCTGCGCCGGCCTGCGCAGGGCGACATACCCGAGGCGCTGCTGCAGAACATACCCGTACCGCCGGTGCGGCCCGTTGCCGATGGCTTTTCCGTCATGGTGGCCGGCATCGGCGGCACCGGCGTGATCACGGTCAGCGCGGTACTGGCCATGGCGGCGCACCTGGAACACAAGGCCGCCTCGGTCTACGACATGACCGGCGTGGCTCAGAAGAACGGGACGGTCTTCAGCCACTTGCGCGTCGCGGCGGCGCCCTCGGGCATCGCCAGCCAGCGCATCGGGTTGCGCGAAGCCGACCTGATGCTGGCCTTCGACATGCTCGCCGGTCTGGCGGACGAGGCGTCACGCACGCTGGACATGGAACGCAGCCGTTTCCTCGGCAACGACCGCGTGCCGCCGAGCGCGGTTTTCACCAGGAACCCGGACCATCGCGTCGAGGTGTCCATGCTCCAGCGCAAAGTCGCGAGCGTCGTGCGCCCCGAGCATGTGGACTATGTCGACGCGACCGGACTGGCCACCGCGCTGTGTGGCGATGCGGTGGCGGCCAATACGTTCCTGCTGGGTGTGGCCGCGCAGAAGGGGTGGCTGCCGGTGGGTGTGGCTGCCATCGAGCGGGCCCTGGAGCTCAATGGCGTGCAGGTCGAGTCCAATCGTCGCGCGCTGCGCCTCGGCCGCCTCTGGGTCACGAACCGCGCCGCGGTCGAGGCGGCCTCGGCCGGTATTTCGCCGCCCGCGCCGAAGCTGCCGCAAGGGCTGCAGGAAGTGCTGGCGCACCGCACCGAACTGCTCACGTGCTACCAGAACGCCGACTACGCGCGGCGCTACCGCGCACTGGTCGAAAAAATCGCGCAAGCCGAGGCCGCGGTGGCACCCGGCAGCCAGCGGCTGTCGCTGGCCGTCGCCGAAAACCTCGCCAAGCTGATGGCCTATAAGGACGAGTACGAGGTGGCGCGCCTGCACGCGGCGCCGGAGTTCCAGGCCGCGCTCGCCGCACAATTCGAGGGTCCGCAGCGCCTGCGCTTCAACCTGGCCCCGCCCCTGCTGTCGCGCCGCGACCCGCTGACCGGGCAATTGAAGAAAAGCGAATACGGCCCCTGGATCCTGCCTGCGATGCGCGTGCTGGCTCGACTTCGATTTGTGCGCGGCACGCCATTCGACCTGTTCGGCTACACCGCCGAGCGCCGTGCCGAACGCGAGCTGATCGCCAACTACGAGGTGCTGTTGCAGCGCCTGGAAAGCGAACTGCGCGCACACAACCTGGAGATCGCAATCCAGTTGGCCCAACTGCCGCAGCGCATCCGCGGCTATGGCCACGTGAAGGAGCGCAGCATGGCTGAAGCGGAGATCGCCCGGCAGGCGCTGCTGGCCGAATTCGAGGCCTCCTCTGCGCCACCGGCAACAACGGCGCGGGTGGCCGCCTGAACCAATTCTCGAGATCACCAAATGAAAATCACCTCGTTCCAGGTCCGCTGCGCCATCGTTCCCATGCCCGAGCCCCTGCGCACTGCCTCCGGCACGGTCGGGGTGTCGCCCCTCGTGCTCCTGACCATCAACACGGACGCCGGAGTACAAGGCCATAGCATCCTCTTCAGCTACGGGCTCGCCGCACAGAAGCCGTTGGCCGAGCTGATGCGCAATCTCGAATCGGTCGCCGTCGGCCAGCCCCTGGCGCCCGCCGATCTCTCGAGCAGGCTGCATGGGCACTTCCGGATGCTCGGCACCCACGGCTTGGTCGGGATGGCCCTGGCCGGGATCGACATGGCGGTATGGGACGCTTTTGCTCGCGCTCACGAGCTGCCGCTTTGCGCCTTGCTCGGATCAGCGCCGCGCCCGATCCAGGCCTATGCGGGCGTCAGCTACGAAGGCGTGCAGGGCAGCGCCCATTCCGCCGAGAAGTGGGCGCGCAAAGGCTTCAAGGCGGTCAAGGCGAAGATCGGCTACCCGACCGTCGCGGAAGACTTGGCCGTCGTGCGCGCCATGCGCTCGGCTGTGGGCCCGGACGTGGCCCTCATGGTCGACTATAACCAGTCGCTTCGCACCAGCGAGGCGGCGATACGCCTGCGCGCCCTCGACGGCGAAGGACTGGTCTGGATCGAGGAGCCGATTATTGCCCACGACTACGCCGGGTTGGTGCAGCTGGCAGCGGCCACCGCCACACCGTTGCAGGCTGGCGAAAACTGGTTGGGGACCCTCGATTTCCGTCACGCGTTCGACGCAGGCGTGCGCGGCTTGGCCATGCCCGACGCGATGAGATGCGGCGGCGTCACGGGTTGGCAACAAATTGCCGCACTGGGCCAGCTTTATGGTGTGGCGCTGTCCAACCATTTCTGGCCGGAAGTCAGCGCCCAGTTGCTTTGCGCAACGCCGACCGCGCATTGGCTCGAGTACATGGACTGGTGGAACCCGATCCTGAAGGAGCCGCTCGAAGTGCGCGACGGGATGGCATACACCGGCGATAGGCCGGGGTCGGGGGTCGAGTTCAATGAAGAAGCCGTGCAGCGATACCTGGTGTGAACGCCCCGTCAAGGGGCGGCGGCCTTCGCCCGCACCTACCTGGCAAGGCTGTAGCGTTGCAGGGCATCGGCGACGGCCGGTGCATCACCCTATTTCTTGAACGCACCCAGCATTTTCAGCATCGGGCCGATGCTCGCTGCGGGCCATGACGACTGGCGCCGCGAATTCGCGTCCGGTCAGGGCCCGGGCATAGAAGTAGTTGGTGCGCGCGCGCTCGCTCAACCCGTCGAGGTCCACGCTACCTTGCGCATCGCATGGAAACGCAAGCTCACCGCCATTGAACAGCGAACAGTACCGGGCTTCGTAGGCGGGCTTGACGGGAGTGTTCATGATGTCTAACAAGGAGCCGGCTCGCTCGCCGGAGTGAGCCGGCCGATGTCCGCTGCTAGGCCGCCACAGGCTCCAGGAAACCGGCGAGCCGTTGCACGATCAACTGTTCGGCTTCCTCCATGATGCGATCGATCAGTTCCTGCACCGTGGGAATGTCGTTGATCAGGCCGACCACCATGCCGCAGCTCCAGGCGCCCGCATCCATTTCGCCCTGCAACATCACGCGCGGGTAGACGCCGGCGACCTGGTCGATGATGTCGTCGAACTTGAGATCGGCTCCTTTTTCCTTCTCGATCCTGATCAATTGCTCGACGGATGAATTGGTCAGCACGCGCTCAGTATTGCGCAAGCCGCGCATCACGAGCCGAGTGTCCAGCTCGGTGGCCGTCACGATGGCGTCCTTCACGTTCTGGTGGATCGGCGCTTCCTGCGTGGCCACGAAACGCGTGCCCATGTTCATTCCCTCCGCGCCCAGCGCAAGGGCCGCCACCAGGCTGCGCGCGTCGGCCATTCCGCCGGAGGCGACGAACGGAATCTTCAACTCCTCGGCAGCCCGGGGCAGCAGGATCATGTTCGGCATGTCGTCCTCGCCCGGGTGGCCGCCGCACTCGAAACCGTCCACGCTCACGGCATCGCATCCGATCGCTTCGGCCTTCAGCGCGTGCCGCACAGAGGTGCACTTGTGGATCACCTTGATGCCGGCCTTCTTGAGCGCGGGCATGTAGGCCTCTGGACTACGCCCTGCCGTCTCGACGATGCGAACGCCGCCTTCGGCAATGGCCGCGATGTACTCGGGGTATGGCGGCGAAGACAAGGTCGGCAGGAACGTGAGGTTCACGCCAAAGGGCTGGTCCGTCATCTCGCGGCAGCGGCTGATTTCCTTGGCCAGGAGCTCGGGTGTCCTTTGCGTGAGGCCCGTGATGAGCCCGAGCCCACCGGCATTGGACACAGCCGCGGCCAGTTCGGCGAAGCCGACGTAGTGCATGCCGCCCTGGATGATCGGGTGGCGGATGCCAAAGAGTTCTGTGATGCGTGTTTTCATGTGTCTTTCACCAGGTTTCCATGTAGGGGCGCAGGTCCATCTCGAACGTCCATGCGTCTCGAGGCTGGGTGTGCAGGTACCAGTAGTTCTCCGCGATGTGCTCGGGGTTCAGGATGCCGTCCTGCTCCTTGAGCGCATAGCGTTCGGGGAAGTTGCTGCGGATGAACTCCGTGTCGATCGCGCCGTCGACCACGATATGGGCCACGTGAATGCCCCGCGGGCCGAGTTCGCGCGCCATGCTCTGAGCCAGGGCGCGCAGCGCATGCTTGGCGCCGGCGAAGGCCGCGAAGTTCGCTGAGCCGCGGATGCCGGCCGTCGCGCCGGTGAAAAGGATGGTGCCGCGCCCGCGCTGGACCATCCTGCGGGCAACCTCGCGCGCATTCAGGAATGCGCTGAAGGCGGCCATCTCCCAGATCTTCATGTACTTTCGCCCGGTCTCCTCCAGAATGCTGCTAGGCACGTTGGCACCGATGTTGAACACCATCACCTCGATGGGGCCGCGCTCCTTCTCGATCTGGTCGACGAGGGCGACGACGTCTTCCTCCTTCCGTGCATCGCTGCCGTACCCGAACGCCTGGCCGCCCGCCGCGCGAATGCGCTCGACGGCCGGCTCCAGCTTGTCGGCCGATCGCCGTGTCAGGCAGGCGACGTAGCCCTCGCGGGCAAAGCGCGCGCCGATGGCACTGCCAGTGGCGTCACCGGCGCCGACGACGAGAGCCACACCACGGTGGCTGGCTGATGGGTCCATACAGTCTCCTTTAGAAAACGTCCGTTGAGTCATTGCACGTTAATCAATGAACGATCGTTTGTCAATCAAAGGTAAAGCCCAAGGAAACCCCGTTGACGGAAGACCTGCAATCACATAGCGTTCGTTTATCAAACGTTCGTTAACTCAAAAAGGAGCCCCTCAATGCGCAAGTCAGTCGACTTTTTCTTCGATGTCGGAAGCCCGTCGTCATACCTGGCGTGGACACAGGTGCCGGGCCTGTGCGCCAGCCTTGGCGCCGACCTCGTCTACCGGCCGATGCTGCTCGGCGGCGTCTACCAGGCCACCGGCAATGCCTCGCCGGCCACCATCCCCGTCAAGGGACGCTATACGCAAATGGACTACGAGCGCCACGCGCGCCGATATGGCGTCCCGTTCAGGGGCAATCCGCACTTTCCGGTCATCACGCTGTTCCTCATGCGCGCGGTCACCGGGATCCAGTTGCGCCGCCCCGAGCAGCTGCAGCAGCTGCTGGGCTGCGTGTTCAAGGCGCTCTGGATCGACGCGCTCAACCTGAACGATGCGCAACTCACGGCCCGCATCCTGACCGAAGGCGGATTCGATCCTGCAGAGATCGAGCGCCTGACGCAGGACGCCGAGACCAAGGCCGCGCTGAAGGCGACGACGCAGGAGGCGGTCGAGCGCGGCGTGTTCGGCGCACCCACGCTCTTCGTCGGCGACCAGATGTTCTTCGGCCAGGACCGGATGGACTTCGTTCGCGAAGCACTGTCCTGACCGAACAAAAAAAAAGGAGACAACGTGGATCAAAGAATTTGGCATGCTTCCTACCCGGCAGGACTGCCTCGTGACCTTGTGTACGGCGAGCACGACACCCTCGTCACCTTGCTCGAAGGCGCTTTCACGAGGCACGCCGCCAGGACGGCTGTGACCTGCGCCGGTGAATCGCTGACCTACGCCCAGGTCGAGCATGCATCGGCGCTGCTCGCGCGGTCCCTGCAAGCGGCCGGTCTCAAGCGGGGCGACAGGGTCGCCCTGCTACTGCACAACAACCTCATCTACCCGGTAGCGTTAGCGGCGATCCTGCGCGCAGGCATGGTGGGTGTGGCGATGAATCCGCTCTACACGGCCCGCGAGTTGCAGTACCAGTTGGCCGATTCGGGGGCGTCCGCGCTGTTGGCTGGCGAGCCGTTCATCGGCCTTGTCTCCGAGGTTCTCGACCAGACGCAACTTCGGCATGTCATGACCGTGCCGATGCAAGGCGTGAAACAGGCCCTGTTCGCGACTGCCGGAGAGACGGGGGTCAAGCCTGAGCACGCCGACCCTCGCATCGTCAGCTTGCGCGACGCCACGTCCACGCTGGCAGACGCCGACTTTGCAGGCGAGGATGTCCTTCCCTCCGATCTTGCCTTCCTGCAGTACACCGGCGGCACCACGGGCGTTTCCAAAGGCGCATGCCTGACGCACCGCAGCGTGCTTGCCAGCTCGCTGCAGATGCAGTCCTGGTTGCGACTGACCCTCGAAATCCAGAACTTCGAGCTGGTCACGCCGCTGCCCCTGTACCACATCTTCCCGCTCGGCATGGCGCTGATGGCTCTGGTGAGCGGCGGACACAACCGGCTTGTCATGAATCCGCGTGACATCCAGGCCTTGTGCGCCGAGTTGCGCCGGATGCCCTTCGATGTGGTGATCGGCGTCAACACCATGTTCAACGGCATGGTGAACATGCCCGAACTGTCATCGGTCGACTTCTCGCGTTGTGGCATGGTCATCGGGGCCGGCGCCTCGATCCAGGCGGCGGTCGCGCGCAAGTGGGAGGCAGCGGGCGGGCCACCGATCACCGAAGCCTATGGCCTGACGGAGACGTCGCCCAGCGCGACCTTTAATGCGCCAGGCTGCAACGGCACCATCGGCGTGCCGGTGCCCTCCACCGACGTGCTGATCGTGGACGACGCGGGCGACCCGGTTCCGCACGGCACGCCCGGTGAGTTGCTTATCAAGGGGCCGCAGGTGTTCGCAGGCTACTGGAAGCGCGAAGAAGAAACGCGCAAGGCGTTTACCAGCGATGGCTGGTTTCGCACGGGCGATGTCGTCACGATGGATGCGCAGGGACTGATGACCATCGTCGACCGCAAGAAGGACATGATCCTGGTGTCCGGGTTCAACGTGTATCCGAACGAGATCGAGGGCGTGGTCGCGCTGCATCCGGATGTGCTGGAGTGCGCGTGCGTAGGCGTGCCCGACGAGCGCTCCGGCGAAGTCCCTCACCTGTTCGTCGTGCGTCGCTCGCCGGGCCTGCAGGAGGACCACGTCGAATCACACTGCCGCAAGCTCCTGGCACCCTATAAGGTGCCTCGCCACATCACCTTTCTTGAGGCCCTGCCGAAATCGACCGTGGGCAAGATCCTCCGCAAGGAACTTCGGGCGCCAGCGGCGGCCTGATGGCGGGGACGGGGCCTCAGCCTGCAGCGCAGCGCAGGCGCTCCATCCCGATATCGCGTATGCCAAGCGTCTCGAGCTTTTGAATCGTGGCGTCGAAGTACTCGCGGCAGGTGCCGAGGCTGCCCGCTCCTGTGTTGATCATCCGGGCCATCTCATGCAGGGAGAGCGTCTTCGTGTAGCGCGGATGCGATCGGTTGACCGTAAAGGTGATCGCGCGCACGGCCCGGCCGTCCACATCAGCAGTCACCCATCGCGGTTGGTAAACCTCGGTCAGCATCTCCCTTCGCCAGAGCACCCGCAGCTCATCACGCACCTTGCGCGGCTCGATCTGCAAAAGCACTCCCTGACACGCGCCACCCCGGTCAAGGGCGAGCATCAGCCCGGGGCACTCTTGCGACCCCCGCCCGATGACCGAGCGCAGGCAGAAGGCGCGGTGCCAGCCGTGAACTTTCGCCGGACGCGCGCCAGTGTGCTCCACCGCGGGATTCCACATCAGCGATCCATATCCAAACACATGAACAGCTGTATCGCCATCATGCCGCGACAGGATGCCTTCGATCGACGCTTCCAGTTCCTCGGCCGTGCGCAGCCGCGCTCCCTCCGGAAGCTGCGCATAGACGTGCGCCATGAAGCCGTCGTCGAGGAGCCCTTCGCGAGTGACTCGCGCGGGCTCGACCACCGCCCTCGATCCAGCTCGGTCGTCCTCGCGCGGGCTGAGATAACGCATGAGCGAGCCTCTTGGGAAATCGTGTTGACAGGGCGCGAACTTTAACATTGAATTCGTTTACTAAACGATAGTTAAATACACTGACTTCCATGATCCAAGTGCAGCGTCGCGGACTGACGAAGGTCTGGCCGCGCGATCTGATTGCGAGACTGATTCACTTTTCGGCGCAATGGAATGCCGCTGGCCCCGAGATAGATGGAAGCGTGGCCGCTAATGAACGAACCAGGAGTTTTCCATGACCCATCGTTCATTCTCACTAGCCTTCTGGATTGCCATGAGCGCCGCGGCCCTTGCACAGGTTGGCTGTGTGTATAAGGCCGGGGTCGCAGTCGATGCAGGCCGCTCGACGGCAACGATCGAGAACGGCAGCGTCAAAGGCCTTGCAAAAGGAGACGCGGAGGTGTTCCTCGGACTGCCTTTCGCGGCGCCGCCAATGGGAAGCCTGCGTTGGGCTCCCCCCGAGAGAGCCGCTTCCTGGCAGGGCGTACGAGACGGGACGGTCGCTGGACCTAGTTGCCCGCAGATGGGTGGTTCCCCGGTCATCGGTCGAACGGAGAACGAAGACTGCCTCTATCTCAACCTCTATCGTCCCGCAGGCGCTGCTTCGGGCACATCGCTCCCGGTACTTGTGTATGTTCACGGCGGGGCCAATACGGTCGGCGGCGCAGTCCAGATCGACGGCGCTCGCATGGCGGCAGAGAACCGGGTTGTGGTCGTTGCCATCAATCACCGCCTCGGATCACTCGGTTTCTTGAATCATCCCGCCCTCGCCCAGCAGGCCAAGGATCGCCTGGCGGGAAACTATGCATTGCTCGACATCAAAGCAGCGCTGGAATGGGTTCAACGCAACATCGGTGCATTCGGCGGCAATCCCACCAAGGTTACGTTGGGAGGAACCTCGTCGGGAGGAACCAACGTTTGCGCGCTCCTTGTCAACCCTGGTACTGCTGGGCTTCTTCATGCGGCGATTATTTCCAGCGATGATTGCTTGCGGGACGTTGACACGGTCGCGCAATCGGAGGCGCGCGCGGCAGCCTTTGCAACCAAGCTTGGATGCGCGAACCCGGAGAATGTCGTGACCTGCTTGCGCTCCAAGAGCGCCGGCGAGTTGGTGACTGCCGGAGGCGCCTGGAATCCACATATCGATCCCAAAGGCTTCCACCGCAAGCCTGCGATCGAGTCGATGGCAGCAGGCGAATGGAGGGCGGTGCCTGTATTGATGGGCAGCATGCGCGAAGAAGGTCGTAGTTCCGGCGTGGCTTTCGCCAACTTCACGGCCCAGGCGTACGCGGCCTGGGTAACCCGGCTCGTCGGGGCTGACCGTGCCCCAGCGTTGCTGGCAGCGTATCCAGCGGACAAATACTCGGGTCAGTACGCGCTGCCCTACGTCATCGGCGACTTCATTACCGACAGCGGAATGCGCGGTCTCGGCGGCTGCACCAACCTGGCGCTGGCGAGACATCTCGCGCGGCAAACGCCCACTTTCTATTACCAGTTCGAGGATCCAAACCCACCGGCACCCTCGACGCCGCCCGGCTATGAGTTTCGCGCGTCACATGGTCTCGATACTCCGTTCACGTGGGCCGATTCGCCTCACATGCAGCTCTCCTCCTCACGGTTTACCGAAGCGCAATGGCAGTTTTCGAAGGAGATGACCCGCTACTGGGCCGCTTTCGCCAGAAACTTCAACCCGGAGGTTCCCGGCCAGGCGGCGTGGCCCCGATTGATCGCGGACGGATCGTTGATGTCGCTGCGGCCGGGCGGCCGGAGCCAAGCCTCGCCTGTCGCACACTTTGCAGAGTTCCACAAATGCGCACTGTGGGAAAAGATGCCCTGGGTGCTCGATCGCGGCGAACGCTAATCTGCTGCGATGCGGAACGGAGATGACTCCCTCGTCATCGCACGAACCGCAGGGATTGGGCGAGCCGAGACCCCTGCCTGACCCGCGAAGCCGGTGCGCATCATCGTGCCGTCCACCGCGGGCAGCCCTTGGGATCCGATGGCCCACCCACAATCTCGCCGATCGCCAGGGGCAGGCTTTCGAACAGCCGTTCGTCGTCGAGAACAAGTCGGGCGCGACCAGAACGATCGGCAAGGATCAGGTCGCGAAATCTCCGGCAGCGCGCTGGGCGTGATGTTCATGCCTCACACGCTGGTGCCGGGACTGTTCCCGGAGATGCCCTACGACACGCGGAACGACCTGGTCCCGTGAAGTGATGATGGCGGAAATGATCGTGTAGCCGGCCCCGTAGGCTTCTCCCTGCGCGAGTCGATCACTTTGCACTGTGACATGGAGCGGAGTCAGCAGACCCCAGGAAGCTTCATGTTGTGCTCGTACAAATGAATCCGCATCCCCGCTTTGGGGGGGGTGACATTCCCTGGAGGCGTCTGCCTTTCCGTACACCCAGCATCCAGCGGTGTCCAGTCGCGTCGCACAGCCCGCACCGCGATACGGTGCCTCATCGGGGAAGAACGACAGGCGCCCTCTTCCAAGACGCGACACGAATTGCCGGAAATGTGCGAAACAGTGACACGTCATGCCGGAAATTAGGTTCTGTCGAAGCGGCGAACCTGAAAAGCAGCGCCGTCCATTGCCGAAATCAGCGCCAAACGTTCTCGAAATTCACATCAGTCTCCGAACCCGCATCTCTTCGAGGGAAAGCGGGTTTTCTTTGCCTCAAGCCAATCCGCGGCATAGCATGCCATGTCGGTACTTTGTCGGTACTTTTGCAGGTACCTGCGCTGGTCCCGACATCAGGTACCGACACGCCGTACCGACAAGCCCAGGAGCGGCGATGCTGACAGACACGTTCATGAGGCAGGTGAAGCACAAGGGTGCCGCGATCGGCGAGCGTTACGCCGACGGCGGCGGCATGTACCTGCGCGTTCGACCGGAATGCCCGGTCACGATGGCCCGGAACGGGCGGTCACGATGCGCCGGAATACCCATCCAGGTCATGATGCGCTGTCCACGCTCGGTATGACTTTAGACGCCTGGGGCAGGCCAAGCGTGTCGGTCACAAACGCGCGTCCGCTGCCTCTTGCTCAAGAGACTCGCGCACACTTCCGAGCATCCCCGACAAGTCGGCGAGGGACACATCGCGCCTCCTGCCGCTGGCGCGATCCCTGAGCAGCTTCTCAATCGACGACAAGCCCTTCGCTGCCAGTACCACGCGATCTCTTCGCGGCGCACCACTGATCACCTTCAACTCGTCCACCAGAATTTCAAAGCCGCGTCGTTGGCTGCCATCGCGCCCGGTCCAGCGTGTTGATCGCAACCGGCCCTCGACAAACACCTCGGCTCCCTTTCCCAGCGTGGACAGAGCCCACTGGGCCAGCCGGCCTTTGCAGACCAGCCGATGCCACTCGGTGTGCTCGACGTCCTGGCCGGCCTTGTCCGTCCAGCGTTCGTTGGTCGCCAGGTTAAGAATCGCAAGGACATCCTCGGCCGAGCCGGCCCGCTCCGCATCCCGGCCAAGACGTCCGATCAGTTGCACATGATTCATGTCCATCTCCTACTGTTGCCGGATCATCTAGCCCACGACGGATAGCGCATGCATCGGGTCGTAGTAGACGGCCGGGACGTGCCGCCCCAGCTCGCGATCGAACACCAACTGCACGACGACATGCACCAGCGTGTGCAGCAGCCGCATGATCTCCTGAAGCGCCAGGCTGCGGCCCTCGTCGGACGCCTTGATCAACAGCGCGATCCGAACGAACGCCTCCTGTGGCGAGTTTGCATGAACGGTCGTGACGCCGCCCGGGTGCCCCGAGTTGAGAACGTTCTGCACGTAGTAGAAGGTCTCGTCACCGCGCAGTTCGGCGAGCAGCACGCGGTTGGGCGTCTTGCGCATCACGGCCTGCAGCACCTGTTTGGCCGTGGCACCCACCACACGCTCGCCGGCATGCGAATCCCGCCGATAAAAGAGCGCCTGCGAGTTCGGATGATTGCGCAGCGGCATCTCCGGCGTGTCCTCGACGGTGATGAGGCGCTCCCAGGCCGGGATCAACTCGATGAGGGCACGGATGAAGGAGGTCTTGCCGCTGCCGGTGGCACCAGAGACGATCAGGTTCTGATGTTCTCTTACCGCCCGTGCGAAGAATGCCGGCCAGTCACCCGCCCTGGCCAGATCCCATAGCTCGACCTGTGCCGGCTCGAGATGAACGAGCAGTCGCGCACGCTCGTCATCCGACAGCGATGCCGAGTGCACATGCCGCGTGCGCTGGAAGTAGCGCTGCTCGACAAACTGGCCCAGCTCGAAGGACTGGCTCGTGTGCTTGCGCAGGTTGAGGTAGATCATCCCGCGCGCCGCGGTCGGCGGCATCGTCATCTCGATGCGCTCGCCACCTGGCAGGTAGGCAGACAAGATCGGGTCGCCCTCGTCGAAGGGCTTCTGGGAGATGTTCGCCAGGAAGTTGCCCAGCGCCTGAAGGTACTCGAAGCTGATCGCGGGCGCCTCAACCTGCTCCCACACGCCGCGCTTCCAAAGCTGCACGACTCCCGGCGCGTTCACCGCTACCTCGTTGACACTCGGATCGGCCAGCCAGCCTTCGAATGCACGCAGGTGCGCCAGGATCGAAACGTACTTGTCGGATGCGCCCATGACCGCGCTGCTCAGTTCACCGATGCGGCCGGACGCAACTCGTAGACCGTCGAGAAGTCGACGTCCCGCGCCACGAAGATCTTGATGACCTCGCCCTGGTTCTTGTACAGGCTCGGCCGCAGCTGGCTGCCCTGTTTGAGCATCTCCTCGACGATCGACTTGGTCGTGCTGCCCGTGTTGTTCAGCTGCGAGAACGAACCCTGCGTGCCGATGTTGTACGTATCGCCGTAGGCAGCGCCCGCTGATCGCGAGGCGCGCGCGTCGTCCCGGGCGATGTAGCTCTGCTTGGCATCCTCGAACAGCGAAAAGAACACCGCCCCGGCAAAGCGCTCGAACCACTTGTTGTCGACATAGCCGGAGGTGCCTGCGCGGCCCAGCGCATCGGTACCGGGCGAATTGAGCTGGACCGAGACGAAGTTCGGCGTCACGGCGCGCGACCAGAGGGTGAAGATCGTCTTCTGGCCAGCCTGCAGCCCCTGGCTGTACTCGCCTTCCATGGTCGTGCCCGCTTCCATCAGTACCACCTTGCCGTCCATCGACATCACCGGGGCGCTCAGAATGCATTTGAGGAAGCCGGGCTGATCGGTCAGGATCGCCGTCAGCAAGGTGCAATCCGGCAGCGTGCCCTTGGCCAGGGTCATCGACGGATTGCGGTTGATGGTCGCGCTGGTGCCCGGCGTGATCGTGGCGGACAGTGCGCTCGCCAGGGCATTCGTGCCGCCTTGCGGCGTCGAGGCGCCGGGCAGGCCAGACGCCGTCGTCACTACAGCACCCAGCTGCGCCGCAGCAGCCGACACCGGCTGATGCGCCGCAAGGTTGATCGCGCTCTTGCGGCGGCGCTCGCGGACACGATCCTCCTCCGTCATGCCGCCCTGGGCGGCGGGCTGGCCGGTGTCGGGTTTCTTTTCGAGCTCGGGGCAGTTCAGGCCGACCGGAAGACGCAGGCCGCCGGGGCATTCCACGTACGTCGGCGGAGCGGCCACCGAACCGAGCGCCAGCGGGACCTTCACCTCGGGCGCGGCGAGCGGCCGCGCATCGGTCTTGGTGTCATTCTTCGATGCTGCCTGCGCCCCGAAGAGACCGAAGTAGTTGTTCTTGCTGGCGATCCCGAAGAGGATCAGCAGCGCCGCCACGGTCGACGTCGCCACCAGGATCAGCTTCTGCCCGGGCGCGACGGCGCGCTTGCGCTCGACCAGGCCCTCGCGCTCTTCCTCGGCAACCGGTGCTTCCCTTTTCTGCTCGAACATCGCTAGCCTCCCGGTTCCCGGATTGCGCGCTGGACCCTGCCGCTGGCGGTGCCGGTCGGCGATGACTGGATCGGCAGGCTCGGCGAGCGGTTGGTGATGCCCGCCACCAGCGCGCCGCGGCGCAGGATGACGCGCTGCACCACGCGGTGCAGCACCATGGTGTCCTCCTCGACGTGGTAGTCGACCAGGCTCTCGGTCCCGTCGGGTTCGATGACGAACGCCGCGGGCAGCGGGTTGGCAGCAGAAAACAGCATGAAGGTCTGTCGGCCGTTGTCGTGCATGGACAGGGGCTGCAGCTCCTGCGGCCCCGCGATCCAGTAGTCGTAGTTGAGCGTTCCTTCACGCGAGGACGCCTTGAAGCCCGAATTCATCTGCCTGCGCTCGGCCTCCTGTTTCACCAGCGCGATGGCCTCAGGTGTGCTGGCGTCCTGCTCGGGGTACTGCAGGCGCACCCAGTACGCGACGCTGCGCGACGTGCGGCTGGTGGTCTTGAGCTGGAACAGGTACGAGCGCCGATTCGTGAAGATGGTCAGATTGGTGTCCGCCTTGACGTCCTTGGGCTTGAGCACGAACAGGTTGCCGTTGATGGCCGCATGCCAGGCATCGCGGTCACCCATCGCGAAGTCCTTGATCTCCTCCTTCTTGCTGAGCTCGATCGTGGTGACCACCCCTTCGGCGGCGGCGATACGGATGATGTTGTCGCCAGTGAACTTCACGGTCTGGATCCGCGCGTCGCTTGCGGATGGCACCGTTCCGACTTCGGCGCGGACGAATCCGGCCGACAGCAGCAGCGTAAGGAGCGCACACGCAGAGTGGTTCATCTGGTTGCGGCCTGCGGCATGCCGACATTGGCCGGCGTGATCGCATTGGATGTCGACGAGACAGGAGCTGGCCCCACCGACCCGGGCGCTGCCGGCGCGCCGAGCACCTGCGGCACGCCCTCCTGGTCGCGGCGGTAGTTCACCGCGCAGAAGCCGAAGGCGTTGACATGCAGGTCTCGGATCTGAGAAGGTATGTTGGCCTTCTCGTACCGCACCGTGAGGGTCGAGATGTAGCGCGTGCGCACAGGCGGGGCGACGCCGCGCGTCACGGTTTTGTCGAAGCGCACCTGCGCCACGCGCAGATCGTCCTGGTCGGTCGGCAGGAACGTGATGCTCTGAATCTCTGCGCGCTCGGCATCGGTCGGCGTCATCGTCTTGACCGGCGACTGGGCGTTGATCTCGGGATTGAAGTAGTTCTCCCAATCGGTGCGCACCGGTCCGCAGGACATCAGGTAGGCCGTCTTGTAGTTGGCTTCTGCTTCGCCGCGCGTGAAGCCCTCCCGCGCAAGCACATAGCGAGCGACATCCGATTGAACGATCTTCTGATCGCGGTCGCGGCCCACTGTCACTGTCTCACCGGGCGCCTGGACGTCGTAGGCACCGGTGGCGTTGTCGACGCGGATGATGGCGGGGACGAACTGCTTGAGTGGAAGCAGGACGCTGATGCTGAGCACACTCAAGGCGCACAGGATGCCGCAGGCCCAGGCGATCCTGGCATTGCGTGAGGCTCGGCGCTCGAGGCCCAGGCGCTGCTGGGTATCCCAGTCCAGCGCCTGTGCGAAGTAGGTCTGCCTGTCGGTCACTTGACCGCCTTGGTGCTCTGCGACGCGTTGATGGGTCGCTCCTCGCCAGACGGCCAGCCGGGCGGCTTGGGCGCGCCGCAACCGAGGAGGCTGATGACCACGGCGAGCAAGAACAGCTTGAGCAGGTGCTTCATGTCAGCAGCCTCACTTGGAGCTCGAGCGGCTCCGCAGCGACCGTCCGTGAATCAAGTTCGTGAGTCCTGCACCGAACGAGCCACCACTTCCGCCTGTGAGCGATGCGCACATGACCGGGATCTGCAGGAACATGAAGAACATGGCAAGCGATATGAGCAGAATGGGTATGGTCAGTGCGGCGACATTCAGCCCGTCTCCTTTTGCTCCCACCAGCCGCGCAACCATCGAAAGCACGCCACCGCCTCCCGAAACGCCGCCCAAAGTCATATTCAGCTTGCCAACGTAGCTGTTGACGATTCCGATGAACATGAAGATGAATAGCGCAGTAAACACGTGATAGAAGACGAAGTACAAAGCCGTGTTCAGCCACGAGTAGAAGTAGTTCCTCGTCTGCGGGAGGATAAGCGCGAGCAAGAAGAATGGCCCGACAGCGAGCACCATGCTCAAGCCGAGTTTCGAGAAGATGATTGAAAACATCGCGGCAGCTAGCAGCAGGTACGTAGCCACGATCACTAGGACGCCCATCAGGAACAGGGCGATCGCTGGACCAATCGCCAAGTCTTTCACTAAGTTCGTGCCAGCAGTGAACATCGCTGAGACGAGGTCTACGATTTTCTCGTTCACTTGACTCAATAAATCGGGTGCACTGGAAGATGTTGCGCTCAGCGCGGTCGTGAGTTCAGATGGAAGGTTGAAGATGGGTCGCGCGACCCACGACAGATACCCGTTTCCCATTGCGTAGAGGACGATCATGAAGCCGACGAACTTCAACAACCAGTCAGTGATCGGCACCGCAACCTTGCCCTCAATTACGAGATAGCACCAGATCAGCATGCAGATGCCCAGAAGCACCCAAGCGACGGGAATGACATAACCCGAGATGCCCGCAGCGGCCGTTTCGTAGAACGATCCCAACGCCCGTTCAAAGTTGTTATAGATGTCACCGATGATGTTGTCGGCCATGACGTGCGTCGCATCAGAACCTGACGGTGAGTGGCTTAGTGAGCTTTCCGACCTCGTCTTGCACCTTGCAAACCGCCATCCGCTTGCTGTTCTTTTCAACCTCTTCGGTGCAGGCCTTGTTCAGCTCCGTTAGCGGAGCGAGGTTGCCCTTGTCTGTCTCTGCCGCGATGGCTTTGGCGTCGAACCTTGGCAACTGGCTTATTTCTTCTTTCTTGCCGCATCCGGCGAGGGATGCCACAAGCACACCCAGAGCGACAAAGAGGTTTGATGTTTTCATAGCGTCAAAACCTGATGCCGCCAGCCGCCCCACGGGACATGCCGGCATTGAAGTTGTCGATGGCCGACTGCTGCTGCAACCGGCGGTCCGCCTCTTCCATCGCCTGGATGGTCGAGAGCTTGATCTGCTCGTTCTGCATCCGCACGGTTTCCACCTGGATACGCGCCTGCACTTCGTTGATCGCCTTCACGTCGGTCGAAGCGTTGATCGAACCGACAAAGGTCTGCAGGTTGCGGATGTTCTCGGCAGCCTTGCGGTAACCCATGTCGCCGATCTGCTTCTGTAGTGCGAGTTGCTGCCACTGCTGGTTGCAGGAAGAACGCATGGTGGGGTCGCTGTTGAGCTCCGCGCACGATCGCAGCTGGTTGGCTCGCATGATGTCGTTCAGCGACCCCGAGATGCCGGCGAACGACCCGCTGCCGTTCTTGAGCGACCGCACCGCGCCAACGTAGTCCTGTGGAAGGTACTGCGTCAGCAGGTCGTTGTTCATGAGGCTGCCCAGGTTGCGCATTCCCTGCAGCGTCCCGTAGACCTGCTTCATCTGGTCGAGCTGGTCGCTCATCGAGCGCAGCTGCTCGGTCCACTTCATGATGGTCTCGACCTGGTTCATCATGGCCGGGATGTCGCTCGTGACCGTCACCGGGATCTGGGCGTTGGCGCCGCTGGCCAGGCCAGCGCTCGCCACGAGTCCGAGAAAGAAGCGCCTAGCGCACATGAACCGCTTCATCACACTCTCCTTCTCAGAAACAGGGGCAGCCAGGCAGCCGGCTCGGAACCCACCTCGGCGATCGCTGAATGCATGACCTCGACGTTGTCCAGGCTCGCCGAAAGGACGGCGAGCATGTCGTCCATGCCGCTCAGGTCCATCCTGACCCGCACCGACTCGGCGCCCTTCTTGAGCAGGAACTGGCCCGAGTTCTCCTCGGTGTGCTTGATGAGGTGAAACTCGCGCGGCGTGAGCTTCAGGCCGTCGATGTAGTCGGCCTGCTCGGCCTCGCCGTTGGGAAGGAGCAGCTGGGTCGGGAACTGCGACAACAGCGTGCTGCCGAGCGGCGAGCGGCTGATGTCGCTGGGCTCCTGGGTGTCCAGGCCGATCACGCCGTCTTCCTTGCGGATCGTCTTGCCCTTGTTCTCGATGAAGCTCTGCATCAGCGGATCCTTCAGCGCCCGCCAGGCCTCGGCGATGTCGATGATGTGCGGCGCGCCGGACGCCTGCTGCGCGATCTTGTGCGTCAGGTATCGAAGGATCGGCGTTCTCGCCTCCTCGATGTCGAGGAAGTTGGTCATGTCGAAGCCGAAGGTGTCGGCGCCGCTCAGATCGAACCGGTCGGTCTCGTTGTCCAGCACCCACGAAAAGGCACCGCCGTCGCACCAGCGACCCAGCGCGTTGTAGAGGCTGCTCTCGCGATGGGTAGGCAGGGAATCGCGCACTCGGGCGTAGCGGCGATGCTTCGGCTCGAGTTCGTAGACCTGCCGGATGCTGCGCAGCAGATCCTCTTCGTCCTTGTGCGTCATGACGTACTTGCCGTCGAACTGCGCGTTCCAGCTCATGATGCTCAGGATCACGGAGATGTTCTCCGGGGTCGGCACCATCGAGAACGGGTTCATGCCCGTCGGCTCGCCGCCGGTGATCCGGAAGTACCGCCCTCCCATCGCGCGAATGCAGATCTCCTCGCCATAGTCCTTGTCGAAGCTGAAGATCTTCAGTGGCCGGCCGCTCGCCATCTCTTGTTTCCTTGCGAGCAGGCGCAGCGCGAGTTTCAACACCGTCTTGCCGCCGCCCGAACGCCCAATGATCTTGTAGTTGCCCAGCTCCTTGCGGTGCGCCCGGGCTCGCGCGTCACCGGCGGCGTCGTTGGCCGCCCCGCCCTGGTCTTCCTCCGAGCCGCGCCGCGCCGCCAGCTCGTCGTCATAGTCGAGGCGGATGCCCTGCTCCAGCAGCCGGTTGCGGCTCACGTGGTAGTTGAAGAAGTAAGGCCCGCCCGCTGCGGTCTTCAGCAGCGCAATCGGCGCACCCCACTGGCTGCCCTGCGCGTTGCCCCTGGGATGGTTGTGCATCGGGAAGAACTTGGAGAAGTTCTTGCTGCTGATCGGCATCGCCCGGATGCGTCCGTAATTGAAGTTGCCCGGCAGCGTGCTGAAGTAGGTGCAGATCAGCGCCCCACCGCGCTCGCGCGAGGTGTTCATGCTCTTCTGGTCGAGCAGGGTCACGGCGGTGTTGACGTTCTGGTTGAGTTCCTTGATGGAGTCGCCATAGACCACCAGGATCAGCTCGTGCTCGAACATCGAGAACTTGCCGGCCTGCAGCTGGGTGCGCGCCGCGGCGACCTCCTTGAGCTGCTCCTCGTTGTCGCTGGTGGACTTGATCTTGTTGTACTGGGTCTTGAGCAGGGCATCGGCCTTGTCGAAGGCCATCACCGTCACCGACTGACTGAGAACGAACTCGAAAGACGAGGACAGCAGGCCTTCGAAGACCTTGGCATCGAGCTGCTCGGCCCGGTACGGGGCCACCAGCGTGAGGATGGCGGCAAACCGGGAGCCGGCCGCGCCCTCGATCTCCACCGTCTCGGCGCCGAAGTTCAGCGCCGCGGCCTGCAGGCTCTGGCTCAACGCGTACGCCCCGAGCCCGATGTTCCGGTCGGTGTTGTTCAGCAGCCGGCCATAGAACCTGGCGGTGCGCGAGCACAGCTGCCCATCGAGGTCGTAGGTCCCGAGCCGCCGCGGATGGTAACGCTTCAGGCTTGCCATCAGTTGCGCGGACAGCTTGGACAGCTCGTCGCGCGCCCGCAATCGCAGCTCGGTCATGGCCTCGCTCGAACGCTTCGACAACCGGATGCTGGTGCGGTCCGCCCGGTTGCCGGCAAGGCGATACACCGGCGAGACGAACAGCTGGTTGGTGAAGTGCTGCTCGCCCTCGAACTTGCGCGCGTACTGCCGGGCGAACTCCTCGGAAAGGCTGTTGTCGTAGCGGATGTCAGAGAAGTCGTGGCGCACGCGCCGGCGCTCCAGATGCGTCCACAGCGCCACGTTCGGGCTGCGCGCGATGTTGTTGATCGCGGAGAACCATTGCTGATTGAGGTTGTCCAGCTCCCTGTGGCCGAGGGTCTCGAACGACAGGCCCTGCACCGAAATCGTCTGCGTGAGGTCGCCCTCGTAGGTGATGACGGTGTGGTCGTCGATCTGCTGCGAGTACGGCAGGCAGCTGGCGACACTGCGCTCGGCCTTGGTGCTGGGCGCGGCAGACATCACTGCACCTCGCTCCGATTCAGGTGCGGGCTGAAGCTGACGACGCCGCGGCCGTGGCTGTTCTTGTTCAGGGCGAACCAGCGGTGCCGGTAGCTCGCCACCAGGTCCCGTACCCAGAACGGGTTGTCGTTGGTCTTGAGAACCAGGACCAGATGCAGCGGCAGCAGCAGGAGGGTCCAGAACCCGAACAGGCGCGTGCACAGCAGCAGGAGCATGCATTCGGCGCCGAACACGGGCAGCGGCACGTAGGCCTGCAGCACCGGTGCCTGCGGCCCGCGGTAGATCACGGCGCGCTCGAGCGCCGGCTCCTCGTGGCGTTGACCGGCCTCCATCATGGCGCTCAAAGGTTCGAGATGCCCGAGGCCGATCCGCCCACCATGTCCTTGACGAACTGGATGATCGCCACGATACCGAAGGCCAGCGCCGTTCCCAGCAGCGCCTGGAAGAAGATCTTCTTCGGATCGTCGCGGCCGAGCCAGTTGCCGGTCACCCAATTCAGCAGCGTGAGCAGGCAGGCGATGGCGCCGATCACTCCGACAACGCCGTAGATGGCGTTGAAGATGTTGACGCCGGCCTGCTTCAGGCTTTGGGCCATGACGGGATCGCCAGCTGCTGCGAGCGCGCCCGCAACGCATGCCATGCGCGCCCAACCGGCCACGCGGCGAGCCTTGGCGAGATCAATCCTGTGGAGCGGCAGGGTGAACTGGGCAAGCATGGAATCCTCCCGAGGTGAAGTGGTCGGTGTTTGACTGCGCAGGTAGAGGGTCAGAAGCCCGGGCGGCTGCCGGCCTTTTCGAAGATGTCGAGCGACTCGCCGGCAAGGGTCTGCTTGCTCTTGGTTTCGTCCGCCGGCAGCGCAGCGACGTTCCCCGCCGCGCGCGGGGCCGAGACTGCGGGCCGGGCGGCCAGGGCACCGGCGCCGAAATGCACCGAGGGCGGCGCACTGCTCATGTACGCGAAGATCCGGCTGCAGTACGCATCGCTGATCGCCCGGTCCACGCCGCCGGAGTTGTAGCCGCGCAGCGCCGCCCATATCGCTGCCATGCCGGAATAGCCGGAGGCCGCGGCACGGTCGTAAGAGTTCCAGAGGATCTTCTGGCCGACAGCGAGGTTCTGGCACGGATCGAAGGCCTGCTGCCAGGTCAGCCCGTACAGCGACACGTTGCTCGCGTGAATCTGCGCCAGTCCGACCGAGAACTTGCGGCCAGCGGCAACCAGGGCCTTGGCCGTTGCGACGGCCTCCTCCAAGGTCGCCGGCTGCTTCACCGAACCGTGCGCCTTGTCCATGCCGATCGCCAGGGGCTGCCAGGCCGACTCAGCACGCACGAGCGCCTGCATCAGCACCGGCGAGACCTGCGGAGCACATTGATCGAGCAACGCAGCGATCGCTACCATTGCGCCGCTCCTGCATTGCCACGCGTACCGCTTGCAAGGAAGGGCGCAAGCCGTAGACCATCGCACAACGTCGCGGTGGAGTGGCTTTGCATGGTCGTAGCGAGCATTTTTTGATCGTCAACGGATGGAAAACTAGTCAGTGCTGTCTGGCGTGGCGTATTATGTATCGTCTGACGATACAAAAGATGATTTTTAGTTGCGCGTGACGCAAACTTACATTTGGATAAGGCCAGAGTAGATGACATCCAGTCCGCCCCCCGACGAAGACGAACCACCGTCGCAAGCCGCTCAGGCCGTTCGCGCCCTGCTCGACCGCCACGGCATCCCCAAGCACAGGCAATCCACATTCGTCGGCGAGTTCTTCAATCTCTCGCGCGCTGCTGCGCACCGCCGCGTTCACAGCACGGCTGCCTGGACCATCGACGAGTTGCAGACCCTCGCGGAAAAGTTCGGGGAGTCGCTTCCGGAGATGCTCGGCGGCGGACGTGCCAAGGGAGGGACGAGAGCGACGTTGCAGGTGGGAGAGGTCCGGGCCCCGTGCCGCGTCTGGTTTGCCGATGGCGATGAGCTCGGCAACGCCACCTTTGTGGCCGTAGAAAGCGCCGGCGCCTACAAGGTCGTTTCTGCAGACTCGGCACCCAAATCCTCCAGGACCCGGCAGATCGCCCGCTTCGAAATCGACCAGATGATCGGCCCGCCTGCCCGCATCGCGGTACTGGACGACGACAAGGAAGTCACCAAGACGATCTGCGCCGCGCTGCGTGAGAAAGGCTACGAGCCGGTGGGTTTCAGCGCCGCGAATGCGTTGATCGCAGAGATCCAGCGCTCGCCGTTCGACGGCTACATCCTCGACTGGAAAGTGCGCGGCGGCAATGCCTTGCCGGTCGTGGCAAAGATCCGCGAGCAGGCTGTTCACGGCGCCATCGCCCTGCTCAGCGGGCGCCTGCGCGACGGCAGCATCAACACGGCGGAGGTCGCCGCGGCGTCGAGCCAGTACAACTTCAGGGTGTTCGAAAAGCCCGCGCAGATCGAGTTCATCATTGCGGCGCTCGAGAGCGATGGCCTGGAATCCCCTCGAGCCCCGGATTCCCGATAGGGCTTTTCCGTCGCGCGGTCGAACGGGCAGGGCATGAGGGTCCGAGCCGCGACCGACGCGCGCGTGACGACCAGGTACGGCCACCTCACCTCTGGTGAGCGACCCCGAGCGCCGCCGCTGCCGGCCTTGCAGGCGGCGGGCGCATCCTGAACTGAGCGGCAAGCTTGAGCCTGGCAGCACGGTCTATCCTGGTTTTCAAGACCATCTCCTCGTTGCGCGCATCGCGCAATTCCAGTGCCGCGAACTTCTTCGGCTCCCGGCTCATTGCCCCGGCGAGCGTCGACGCGTCGTCGGTGAACAGCGTGATGTCGTTGCGCGGCCGCGAGATGGCCACGTAGAACACCGCCCGGTTGCTGGTCAGGCTTTTCGTGTTGGCGTCGACCAGCACCCGGTTCCTGGTGAGCCCCTGCGCCGAGTGGATCGTGCTGGCGTAGCCGTGCTGCAGGTGCATGGGCCGCCGGCGATCGATCCTGATGCCCAGGTGGCCGCCTTTGAGCGTCACATGCGTCGCATCGACGGCCGCCACCTGGTAGCGCTCGCCATTGCAGATGCCCAGGGCCTTGTCGTTCGCGCTCACGCGCACCCAGTCGCCCGGCGCCAGATCCACGTTCTCCTTCTCGTACAAGCGCAGCATGGACTGCCGACCGGGGTTGAAGGCGAAGCGCCGGCCCCCTTCCCGCTCCACGGTGAGCAGGTTGCGACGGATGTCGTGGCTCACGACGCTGAGCTGCTCGCCCTTGACGAGATCGCCGCCGTAGCTGCGCTGCGGCACGACGATCTGGCCGGCCTCGTAGCTCTGCGCTGACTTGAGTTCGGCGCGCGTCATGTCGACGTTGTTCAAGACTTCCACCTTTTCACCGTTCGGAAGTGACAGCCCCTCGCGCACCAGCGCATTGATCGCCCGGCGTGCCTCGTTGGTGCCGGCGACGATCAAGGTTTCGAGTCGCTCGGATGCCAGGAGCTGGACATAG
This sequence comes from Variovorax sp. LjRoot175, assembly GCF_964253805.1. Classification (NCBI taxonomy): domain Bacteria; kingdom Pseudomonadati; phylum Pseudomonadota; class Betaproteobacteria; order Burkholderiales; family Comamonadaceae; genus Variovorax; species Variovorax sp. LjRoot175. Next base: position 3,432,697 of record NZ_CAXURY020000001.1, read on the forward strand.
GCCTGCGCAATGCGCACGTAGCGCCGGGCGTCCTGCTTCACCTCCACTACCGTATGTTGGAGCACCGACACGGCGGCGGGAACCTCGCTGTTCGCCGCGTGGACCACCGCCGCACGGATCGCCTCGTTCCTCTGGCGCTTGATCTCGGTCAGGTAGGCCCTCGTCATGCCGGCGTCCTGCAGCTGCTCGAAAGGTTTGCCGGCCTCCACCGCGTGGGTCTGCTTGCGATCGCCCGCCAGGATCAGCCGCGCATCGTGCTTCTCGACGATGGCCATGAGCTTTTCGAGCTGGTGCGCGGGCACGACGCCAGCTTCGTCCAGCAGCACGATCGAATGGCGATCGAGCGCTCGATGCTGGCTGGTTCGGGCAAGGAAGGAGGCGAGCGTCTGCGACTCCATACCCAGCGCAGCCAGCGCCTCGTTCTGCGACGCGTAGGGCGCCAGCCCGATCACCCGGTAGCCGAGCTTGCCCGACAGCTTGCCGGTCTCGGCCTTGATCCCTTCGACGGCCTTGCGCAGCATGTGGCTCTTGCCGGTCCCTGCCAGGCCCTGGATGCCGACGAACCGATCGCGCGCGGTCAGCACCATCGACACCGCATCACGCTGGCCGGCATTCAGGTCGCTCGCTGCCAGCATGCCGGCCGCCGCCTCGGCAGATGCCACGGCGGGCACGGCGCGGCGCCCGGCTTTCTCGATGGCCAGGATGCGGATCTCGCTGCGGCGGGCTTCGGGCGTCGTGAAGCGCGGCTCGGCCGAGACGAGCGCACCGCGCCGGATGGCCGCGTCGACGCTGGCCTGCGCCTGCTGCTGGGCCTGGCCGCGCGCCGCCATCGTCAGGGCGATCCATGAAGAGCGGGTCAGCTTCTCCGAGTCGTCATGTCCCTTGAAGCGGCCCGCGCGAGGATCCCTCAGCAGCTCCGAGGCGCTGATGTTCAGCGAGCGGGCCGTCTGGTACAGCGGCAGCTCGGACAGCAGACGGCCATCCGATTTCGCCGAGTTCAGCGCCGCTTCGACCGCAGTGGTGCTGGTGCGCGTTGCAGCGCGGCCATAGGCCACCTCGAGCAGTTCGCCCCGGGTGAAGATACCCTGCCGCTCCGCCAGGTGCGCGATCGCGAAGTCGATCGCGTCATTGGCTGCTGTCGCGCTGCCCCCCTTGCCGGTCAGCTTCTCGACGATGGCGTCGCCCAGCTTGCCGACTGTTCGCTGGATCGTCTGCCCGAGCCCACTCTGGACATCCAGCTCGATGCCGGCCTCGCGTGCGGTCTGCAGCCAGTGCGCGCGCAGCCAGGCACGGTCGCTCTCGGTCTTCTTGCGGCGCGTGGCCAGCGTGATGATCTGTTTCTGGGCGGTGGTGGCGCTTTCCCGATCCTGACCGCGTGCCGCGAGCAGCCGCTCGATCTCCTGGCTACGCTGACTGAAAAGCCGGATAGCCGGATCGGAAATGTGCGCCAGCTCCCAGCCGCCCTTTCGGGTCTCGCGCAACTCGAAACCCAGCGCCCTCAGCTCGGCCGCCAGCGTCGCGCGGTAGAAGGCGCCCACCACCTTCACGTTCCTGAGCATGTCCTCGTTCGAGAGGGCCCGCCATTCGCCATCCGAACGGCGTGTCAGGTTCATGACGATGGCATGCGTGTGCAGTTGCGGATCCTGCGCGCGCGACAGCTCATGGCGGAACGTCGCCGTCACGAGCTTGCCGGTGCGCTCCCGAAACGACAGGCCGGCTTGCTTTTTGCGGGTGGCAGCGAACTCCTGCAGCAGGTCGAGACTCTTTTTCACGGCCGCGTCGTGCGCGTCGATGATCCGCGGGTCACCCTTCACGAGCGCCTGGATGCTGACCGATTTGGGCGCACTGAAGGTGAAGTCGATGCCCTTGCGGTCCTTGCTGCCCCTGGTCTGGCTGAGTCGGACGCGCTTCCCGTTGGGCAACTGGCCGTCGAGCAGGTTCTGGAAGGTCTCGCGATCGACGGCGTGGATGCCGTCCAGCCCGAGATCGATCACCCCCTGACCGATCCAGTCGCCGCGATGGCCCTCCTTGCCGCAGTAGTCGTCGGAGGTTTCGAAGTAGTGGGCTGCGCCGGAGGCGCTGGTCACGAACTTGAAGGACAGCATCCGCCGGCGCTCCAGCGTCAGGCACTGGCCGCGGCGGCCACTGCTGCGGGCGTGGCGGGCGCAGCATCGGCCGCGGCTGAGAACAGCAGGTTTTCTTCCTGTGGCCGATCATGAAAGCCGTCCGCCATGACCATCGGCGCCGCAACCACCAGGCGTGGCTTGTACCTCATGGTCACGCGTGCGATGGGATAGTTGCCCGCCAGCTTCAGGTAGCCCGTGAGATTGGGGAGCAGGTGGAACTCGGCCGGCGACACCAGGCGCTCGGTGTCCTGACGATGCGAAAGGGTGCCCTTCCCGCCTGCACTGCCGACCGACACGCTGGGCGCCCGGCGCAGCACGGTATGTTCGCCGAGCCCGCGAGAGAACTCCTCGGCGGTGTAGGTGTCGAGTTCGCCGATGCCGCACAGGAAGGCGCTGCGAAAGCAGTTGCGCAACGTCAGCGCGTCGTCCCTGCCGTAGATGTCGTTGAGTTGCGCCAGCGACTGCACCCCCGGCATGATGCGCAGGCCCTTCTTCCGTCCCTTGGTCGCGGCGTCGATGATGTAGTTCAACTTCTCCAGTGAGTCGAGTTCGTCGCAGACCAGGTGCATGCGCCGGTCCGGATCCTCCGGCATCGACAGCACGCTGGCGCAGGTCACGTCCACCCAGCAGGAGATCAATGGCTTCAACGCCTGCAGCATGTCCTCACGCCAGGTGATCCACAGGCTTCCCCGGCCCGCGTCGAGCCAATCCCGGAACGAGAAGTCGCCCGAGGGCAGGTACTTGTGCGGCGTGATGTACTGGGTCAGCACGGTCCGGATGCTGGCCAGGGTGTCCGGCGCTCCGTGGAAGCAGCCGGCGGCCGGCGTTCCCGCCAGCAGCGCCTTGAGGTCGTCATTGCTGGCCGTCGTGAGCCAGTAGACCAGCCGCTCCGTGGTGCCCGCTCCCTGCCGCAGCAACACCGTCAGGGTCTCGCTCACGATCGTGCGGCCCATGCTGTTCCACGTCTCCTGCTCCGTGGACGGGCTGCGCGGGATCAGGCTGATCGCGTACTGCTCGCAGTCGAAGCTGGTCCGGATCTCGTTGAAGATGCTCCAGCCCTGGCTGCGCTTGTCGAACGGATTCAGGATCGCGTCGCCAGCGGCGTAGAAGTAGCGCATGGATGCGCCGTCGGGATCGACACAGATGATGCGGTCCTGACGCGCCACCGCGCTTTCGATGTAGTCGCTGATGCACACACTCTTGCCCGTGCCGGTCGAACCGCCCACGAAGAACTGGGTGTTCTCCACTTCCGCAGGAATGGGAATCCCGGCAAAACGCAGTTGCCCCCTGCCCTTCCTGGTCTGCGCGGCGAGCAGCGTCTGGCTCACCATCCTGGGCCCCCTCAGTCTCGTCACGAAGGCCGCGCCGCCGAAGTGATTGACGTAGCGATTCGCACAGACGGCGAAGACCAGCACGCCGAGAATCAGGCCCGCGATCGGCCCGATCCAGAGCGCTGGAATGCCGGGCGTCTCCTTGGCCGCATACCAGAGACCCCGTGCAAACATCGATGCGGGTAGCCGGTAGTAGAGCGCGACGCCAGCGACCCAGCCCGCCAGGATGGCGGCGAACACACCGAGCGCGAGCAAGGATCGCAGGGCGTTGTCGGGGCTGCGATGGCTGACGAGCATCACCTGCCCTTCAGGAAGCCTTCGATCGCCGTGACGTCCAGCACCTGGTCAGCCTGGGCACGGATGCTTTCACTGACCGACTTGCGAACCATGACGTACAGGCCGCAGAGGATGCCCAGCAGCAAGTCCGGATCGGTCTTTCCACCATCGCTATCGCGCAGCCGCTCGACCCCGGCGCCGATGCGTTCGAGCTCGGATCGAATCTCCTGGAGCACGCCGACGTTGAGCGTGAGGGCGTCGAAGTAGACCTGCTTGATGTGCGAGCTCAGGCCGGCGATGCCCGAGGCCGCATGGGCACGCTGCAGCACCTCGGCCTCTTCAGCGTTGAACTTGATGGACACGATGCTGGACATGGTCCTACCCCTTCAAGCCGCATTCACGCGGCTTGCGGACCCCGAGGTCAGACCTCGGAGAGGCCAGGCAAAGCCAGTTCACCCCCCCGAAATGGCGCGAATGGCGAAGGTCGATCATCTGCTTCTCCCCCAGAGGCCTTTCCATGCTGAGTTGCGACTCGAATGATCAGTCGTTGGGCTTCCTGCTCATGCCGCCGCGTATCAACGCAACATATTGATCGCCCCTCGAAGAGCCTATCCGAGCGCGTGCCTTCGCTCACCCACCAGTTCTGGGAGTTGACTGTTCCGCGGGCCCCGTGCCGATCTGTCCGTGGTCGCGCCGTTCCGGCCCGCAATCATGGTTTAGGCGCTGCTGCTCGAACGCCGCAATGCCGGTTTCATAGTTCTTCTGCAAGCGTCACTTGCCCATCGCCGTGACCGCCGCCTCTGGCTGAGGGCTGGAGGGCTGAGACTGGGGTTATGGCTGGGACTGCGTTGCGGTCTAGTCGCGCAACGAAAAGACGATCGCCAGATAGCTCACCGGCGCTTCGATGATCGCCTCGACCCCGTGCAGCGCGCTCGCGTCAAACAGCAGCGCGTCGCCACGGCCGAGCTTGAGCAGCTTGCCGCCGTAGCGGTAGTTCACGCTCCCGGACATCAGGTACAGGAACTTCAGGCCCGGATGCTGGAAGCTGGTGTAAGGCCGCGCCTGAGGCTGCAGCGTGACCAGATAGGGCTCCACGAACAAGTTGCCCGACAGCAGGTGGCCCAACAGCTCGTAGCGGTAGTCCGCCACGGCGCCGATGCGCTCGACCATGATCCCGTGGCCTGCCGGCACGAAGGACAGGTCCGTGCGGCTTCTCTGGTCGGAGAAGAAGCGGGAAAGCGGAACATCGAGCCCCTGGGCGATGCGGTTGAGCGTCTCCACCGATGGGGACACCAGGCCGCGCTCGACACGCGAGAGCAGCGAGCTGGAGATGCCACAGCGGCGGGCGAGTTCGCCGCCAGAGGCGCCGCAGGCGACGCGCAGGGCCTTGATCTGCTCGCCCAGGCGCGAGGTGGACTCGCTGCGGGCAGGCGTTGCGGGACGGCCGCGCGGGTGCGACAGCGCAACGGGTATCTTGGGCTTTCTTGCCGTCGGGAACGGCGAAGCAGTGAGCAGTTTTCTCATGGCATGTCTTTCTGACCGAGATGCGGAGCGTCCTCATCCCTGCCCTCGTGCACCTCTGCTGATCCGCATTCCGCGCTCATGGCATCGACAATCCCTCTTCATGTGAATTCCTTTCCGGACTGGAGGGCGCGAATGTTGTTCTCGACTGGTAACTATATCCCGTCCAATCTTATACCGTGGAGTTTAATGCCATTTAAATTGACCATCCATGAATGGTCAAACCCACCTCAACCGGCAAGCAGAAAGTGCCCGAGCTGCTGCTTTTTGGGGAGGCTGTTCGTCGCCGCCGGAAGAAGCTTGGCTATTCGCAAGAGGCGTTCGGTGACGCATGCGGGATCGACCGCAGCTATATGGGCGGCATCGAACGTGGCGAACACAACCTCGCCCTGATCAACATACTGAAAATCGTCACTGCGCTCGGCATTCAGCCATCGGAATTTTTCAAGGACCTAGATCAGCACAGGAAGAGAACAGGCAAGGCACCGTAGTGGGCTGAAGTCGCTGGGCCGGGGGCTCAGCTGAAGAGGTCAAGACCGGGCCGCGGCCCCGCCAGCGCTTTGGTTGACCGTGGAAAGACTGGCCGCGGTGCTCGACGTGCCGGTGGCCTACTTCTACGCGGTTGATGACGACGGCCGCCATGCTACTTGCCTTTCACGCGCTCACGCCCGAAAGGCGCATCAAGGCGCTGGAGATCATCACCCGGATGCAGTGAGCCAGGTCACCGCCTTGACTCCTTCTCAAGTTGTGGAGTAAGCCTCGCAAGGTGGTCAGCGGCTATGGACAAATTTGGTGCTTGCCTGCTTCGGCGCGCCTCGGACGTGACGCTCCGCCGCAGGGCAGACGGAGACGACGTCTTCAGCAGCAGTGATCGCCGTCAGTCAGTCGAAGGACTCCACGCGGCCTCGGCACAGTTCAAAGACCTTCGCCACGGCCGCTTCGGCATGCGGACCGTAGAGGCACTGCGCGGGAAAGACGAGACCCTCGATCGCGCCTTTGAGTGCTTGCAGAAGCTGATCGATCGCCTCGTTCGCGTCGCCCGCGCGCAAGCCTGCAAGGGTCGCGACGGCGACAAAGTCCGATCGGCGCAGCCGCTCATCCTTGCCATTGAGCTTCAGGGCCATGCGATCGTGCTCAAGGCGAGGAAACACGCGGGTCGTCAGCGTGTCGTAGACAGGGGCGACGCGAACCGAACGAAACGCCTGTTCGCCCGGATACGCGATCTTGAGGATTGCCATGTTCTTGAGGTGCATCTCTCCATCCGCGATCAGCCAGGCGAAGAGCGCACGCTGCAGCAGGAGGCGCAAGTCGTCCTCGGGAGCGGTCGATAGCGGCCGAATCGCGCGCGCCACGCGTTCGATCGTGCGGTGTACTTGTCCTTAGGTTCCAGATCGAGGACCGAACACATGTCTTCCATCGCCAGCATGAGCGTGTCCTGCGGGCCGGTCCGGATGTCGAAGCGCTCAACGAGCAAGGCTGGTGGCAGGCCATCGGGCATAGCGACAAGGGCGTTGTCCGGCACCTCTAGCCCGGATCCGCGCGCAAGAGCAAGGCCGATCCATTCGACCGGCGGCAGGGATTCGAATCCGCTCGTTCCGGCGGGCTTGAGGATGTGGGTGAAGGGTAGACCGGTGGCCGGCTGGAGGGCGCCGTTTTCGCCCAGGAACATCGGCGCCTTGATCTGGACGCCCGAAAGCCGGGGCGTTTCTGCGCTTTCGAAGAGTTTGGCGAGTCTTTGCTCGAAGTCCTGGTCGGTGGCACTGCGCCCCGGACCGGCATAGGTCCCAGTAAAGACCCCCTCGGACATGAAGACGGAAAGCCGCGTTGAGAGAAGGTCTGACGGCAAGGCGGCGAGCTCCGCGCTCTTCTCTGCGATCGTGATGTTGGACATGTACCGCTTGCCCTCGCGCAGCAGCACGCGCTCGTCAGGATCCTTGAAAACTGACGCGAGCCAGCCTTCAGGCAGCAGCGAGACGATGAAGGGTGGCAGTCGGCCTGGCGTGGTCTGCCGGATCAGCGGCGGCAGGACGGGACCGTCCTCGGCCGGGGTCCAACGCCATTCAAAACCGTCGTGAGACAGTTCACCGAGCGGCACGCCGTGCCACGCGACCGTCAGAGCGAAGGCGGCTTCGTTGCGGGTCGCGACAGAGGACGTTCGCCGCAGCAGATACTTCTCCGCGCCCTCCCCTTCACGATACCAGTCGTTTTCGCGGGCCAGCGCCCAGACCGCGTCAGCGGCGCCTTTGGCATCACCGTACTCCTGGATCAGGCGTACGGCGATCGCCGCGCGCATCGTCGCGTCGATCGACGCCGCATGTTCGCTGCGCAGGCGGAACGCCTCCAGGAAGCGCTGCCGCAGCGCCGAGACCGTGACAAGAATAGACCTTTGCGTATTTCAGATACGCGAAAGTTAGATCCGGGCCACGGTTCCCCACCCCAACATACGCAGAGACTGGCAAACCGTCGGTTCCTGAGCCGTAGCTCCCGCAGCGCCTGAGGAGGGGCGCACGGTCTATCGCGTGCATCGCGTGCATCGCGTGCGCTGCGGCCCCAGGCTCGTCTTCGAACTGACCGGCGCCAAGTACGCCCCATGGTTGGAAGCTCTCCGGACAGAGAAGCGGACCTTCGCCCCGACATTCACAGAGTCATCCGGACAAGAATCCGCAGGAGCGATCTGCGCGCCCAAGTGGTACCAGGTGCTCAACCTTCAAGCATGCCTACCTGTTCTGGTAGTTGGCACAACTCTGCGCGTCGTCAACGATGGATCCGCACGCCTAAAGTGCAAAGGGATCCACGATGCGCACACTGCTGATCGACAACTACGACTCGTTCACCCACAACCTCTACCAGTACCTCGCCGCGACCAACGCGCAGCCGCCGCGCGTCATCACGAACGATGAAATGTCGTGGCCCCAGATCGCCGAACTCGAGTTCGACAACATCGTCATCTCGCCGGGGCCCGGAAGACCGCAACGCCCTTCGGACCTGGGGGTCTCGGCCGACGTGCTCCGGCACGCCAGGGTACCGGTACTGGGTGTCTGCCTCGGGCACCAGGCCATGGCCCACTTCTGCGGTGCGAACGTGGCCCGCGCCGTACGGCCGATGCATGGACGCCTCGACCGCGTCCGCCACTCCGGAAGCGGCTTGTTCCGGGGAATCCCGGAACAGTTCGATGCAGTCCGATACCACTCGCTGGCAGTGACCGGGCTGCCCGAGCAGCTCGAGCCGCTGGCGTGGACCTTCGACGGCACCCTGATGGCCCTGCGGCATACGTCGAAACCCTGGTGGGGCGTGCAGTTCCATCCGGAATCGATCTGCACCGAGTACGGGGCGCGCCTGCTGCGCAACTTCAGGGAACTCACCGAGCAGTGGCAAGCCCGCGCAGTTGCCGTCCACGGCCCCTCGGCATCGCCCAGGTGGCCGCAACTTGGACACGGCATGCCGCTGCAGCAGGACGACACGCTGATCATTCGCGCGCGATGCCTTGAAAGCTATCCAGACGCCGAAGCGCTTTTCCGCCACCGCTTCGCCGGCAACGCGGCCGCCTTCTGGCTGGACAGCAGCGACGCGGACGGCCAGAACTCGCGCTATTCGTACATGGGCGATGCGGGCGGACCGGACGCGCAGGTGATCACCTACCGGTCGCGTGACAGGCAGATCGATATCCACCACGAAGCGCATATCGAAACGCGCATCCAGAGCATCTTCGATTTCCTCAAGCAGGAAACCAACGTTGTGCCGCCTGGCGGAGCGTCATTGCCCTTCGACTTTGCCGGCGGCTACGTGGGCTATTTCGGCTACGAGCTCAAGGGTGAACTGGGCGGCAACCACGCCCACGACGCGTCCACGCCGGACGCGCTGTGGATGCGGGTTCGTCGCTTTGTCGCTATCGATCACGGCGAGCAACAGACCTGGATCGTCTGCGTCGATCGCGAACCGCATTCCCTGGCCAGCGAGGCCTGGATGAATGAAATGCAAAGGACCCTCTCCAATCCGGTGCCATCGGACGCTGCACCACCTGACGGCGCTTCCCGAATTGCGGACGCGCTCGCATGGCGCATCGATCTGCCCGACTACCGACGCCGCATCGCGAGATGCCAGGAGAACATCCTCGATGGCGAGACCTACGAAGTCTGCCTGACCAACCAGCTGGAGGGCGCCGGCCAGATCGACGCCCTGGACGTCTATTGCACGCTGCGCAGGCGCAATCCGGCGCCTTACGCCGCCTTCCTGAAAACGCCCGGCCTGGCGGTCCTGTGCGCCTCGCCCGAACTGTTCCTGAACATCGAGCCGGACGGCACGGTCGAGTCCAGGCCGATCAAAGGCACCGCGCGCCGCGGCGCGACGCCGCAGGAGGACGCCGCCATCGCGGCAACCCTCGCCAGCGACGAAAAAAGCCGCGCCGAGAACCTCATGATCGTCGACCTCCTGCGCAATGATCTCAACCGGGTCTGCAAGGTTGGCAGCGTGCACGTGCCGCGCCTGTTCCAGATCGAGACCTTCGCGACGGTCCACCAGCTGGTCAGCACCATCCGGGGCCAGTTGCGGTACGACGTGAGTGCGATCGACTGCGTCCACGCCGCCTTCCCCGGCGGCTCCATGACCGGGGCGCCCAAGATCCGGACGATGAGGATCCTCGACGAGATCGAAGGGTCGCCACGGGGCATCTATTCCGGCAGCATCGGCTTTCTGTCGCTGAACGGCAGCGCCAAGCTCAACATCGTGATCCGCACCATCGTGAGTGCGAACGGCCGCGTCTCGATCGGCTCCGGCGGCGCCATCATCGCAATGTCCGATCCGGACGCCGAAGTCGAGGAGATCGTCCTGAAGGCGCGGGCCCAGCAGGATGTGCTGCAAGAGGCCGGCGCGCCGGGCACGCGCGCTTCTCGCAGTGCCGGGGATCCAACGCCGCACGACAGCGATGGCTGACCCTTCCGCCAATCGCCGCGGCGTCTTCCTGATGCTCGGGGCGATGGCGTGCTACGTGCTCAACGACGCCTGCCTGAAATTCACGCTGGCGCACCACCCGCATGGGCAGGTGCTGGCCGTCCGCGGCCTGTTTGCCACGGCGATGGTCCTGGTGCTCGCCCGTCGCGCCGGCATGCTGCCGCGATGGCGGCAACTGCTGCAGCCGATGGTCGCCGTCCGATCGGTGCTGGAGGTGGCGACCGCCATGGCCTCCGTCGCCGCTCTCTCGCTGACTCCGCTATCCATCGTCACGGCCATCATGATGGTGTCGCCCTTGCTGATTGCCGTGTGCGCGATGGCGCTCGGATGGGAGGCGCCGCAAGCCGGTCGCATCTTCGCGACAGTGACCGGTTTGGCCGGCGTGCTGCTGATCGCCAGACCCTTCTCGCAGGCGAGCGTGGCGAACTGGGGCATCGTGTTCTCTCTCGCCTGCGCTGCCGGCCTGGCGGCAAGGGACCTGGCCACGCGCGCCATGCCCCCGGGTGTTCCTTCGGTCCTCATCACCCTCGCGGCGACGGTGGCCTCGTGCGCTGGCGGTTTCGCGCTCGGCCTGCGGGAGACCTGGCAACCGCTGCAGCCCGCGCAAACGCTGGGTCTCGCGCTGGCCGCCCTGTGCGCGGCGCTGGGCAACTACGCGCTGATCGCCGCCTGCCGCGACGTCGATCTCTCGGTCGTCGCGCCATTTCGCTACAGCATCCTGCTCTGGGCGCTTCTGATGGGCTACCTCGGGTGGGACGAGACGCCCGATGCGGCGTCGGGCATCGGCATCGTGCTGATCAGTGCCGGCGGCCTCCTGGCGCTACGCGGCAGTCGTTCCCGCTGAGTGGTCCGCCTCCGCCTTTCGGCCGCGTTGACACGGTCCTGGTGCTCGTGAGTGATGATGGCCACGTCGATATGACAGCCAGTTGCTTCGCGGATGTCGGTGGTTATCTCAAGGGCCGTGGGCCTCGGTGAACTTCGGCGATCTGGGCTTGTGGGGCCGTCAGAGCCGGCTTCAACGAGCGCTCTAGACTGGCTGCTGCCGTTTGGCTCTGGGCCACCGAGACGCCGGTCGCATAAAGCGGTCCCTGGCAATTTTCTGATCCACTGACAGATCCACTTTGGGAGCGGTCGTTTGGCGAGCGCAGCGCGCGCATCAGACTCCAGCGCGGCGATCGCTTGCCGTATCTGCTTCTCCGAACTAGCAGGGCAACACTGCTCCGAACGACTGCGTTTGCGGGGCGCGGGGGCCGCGTCTTCGGGCGCGTCTACGCTGCAGTCTGCCCAACGATCGCTGCAAGCCGCTTGAGGCCGGGCCCAACGTTGGCGGCGAATCTCTGTGATGCCCGCTGCACCCGTTCTTCGTCAGCATGAGCGCGCAGTCCGCGCATCGGGTTCAGTCGCGAGCGTTCGAGCCACGCCTGGAGGTCGGGCTCCTTCGACCAGGCGCGGTCGGCTCCCATCTGGACCAGCGTTCCGCGAGCCCAGTCGAGCGGCGTGTTCGCAAATGGGTTGGTAGGGCACAGACGATTTTTCTCCGCGTCGTCGTCGCGGCGTGCCTCGACGAACCCCACCAGCGCTGCGTTGAAGGGAATGAGGCCCATGCGCACCGGCTGCAATGTGATGCGGTCCGCCGCAAAGATCGGCAACGCAGGCGGATACCGCACGCCCTGCGCCGCGCAGTGCACGTGCAGGTGCCGGGGACTGGTCGCGACGCTGCCCCGCTCCAGCAGGATGCGGTCGCGTTCGATGCTGCAGACGTGGCCGAGGCGGATGACATCCTCGATGCGCCGGAGCAGGTCGATCTCCCAGTCGCCGATCGTCGCGCCCTTGTACATCGTCGGTCGCACGCTGCGGTCGACTCGCCGCATCTGTGCAGCCGCTTCCAGCCGGTTGATGAGATCGTCGATCGAGGTTGCCTGGGCGGCAGCTTCCATCTGCAACGAGATGCCTTCGAGCAAAGTGCCAACGAGCTCGCCGGGCTGCGTGTAGGTGCGGTTCTGCAGCCACGTTTCGCGTGGCTTCACCCATTGGATGTCGCCCGGCTCGACACCGTTCCTAAGGAGCCAGACGCAGGCGTCGAGGGCGGTTTTGCCGGCACCGACGATGACGTAGCGGTCAGGCTTGTCGACGACATCGACGAGGCGGTGGACTGGAATCACGGACACGCCGTCGCCAACGCCGAACGGCGCGGGAGTGAGCGCGGGAATCGATGGCGAGAGATAGTTGGCGTCGACCAGCTTTCTGCGCACTTTGACGTCGAACGTAGCGCCCGACAGGCGCGACACGAAGCGCTGCTTGCCGACGTATTCGCAATTCGGGAAGAAGCGGACCCGGCCTGAAGCGATCAATCGCTTTTCCATGACACGAGCGTAGTACGCGCGAATCTCGGAGCCCCTCGTTCGCTCGTATTGGCCCGCCTCGGGCCCGCGCAGTTCGATGGCGTCGCTGCCGAGCGGTGTTGAGTTCACGCCATAGTAGAGCGACGGCTGATGCAGGCGAACGAAAGGGTAGGTGTCGTTCCAGTGTCCCCCGGGCGCCGAGCGGCGGTCCACCATCACGATATGGGCGTCGGTTTCGCTGACGAGCGAGTCGGTGAACGCCATACCGGCTGCGCCGCTGCCGACCACCAGGTAGTCAGTCTCCAAAGCCTGAGGAGCCATATGCCGCCTCCTTCCATTTGCTTCCGGGGGTTAGAGCCGCCGGAAAACCTCGATTCGACTGCGAGCACAACTGGTCGTCAATGCTTGTACATGCGAGGACCTTCGCATTCCAGCGCCGCATCCCCCTTTCATTGCTTGTTCGTCGTTTTCGTTCCGATCGGCGCGGTAGTGGACAACCGCAATGGGGATAAGTCCGTGAGTTCCGGTGGCGGACAGGAAAGACCGCAACCGCTGGCAGTGCGGACGTTCTGGCAGACGAACTCCTAAAAAAACCCCCACTTCCAGAGGGAGAGTGTTCCATCGCAGCGCAGGTCGGTCTATGCTGAGTTGTTACCGACTGCGGGCTCGTCGAGCCGCCCTCGGCTCTCAGTGCGCCCGGACGCGCAGCCGAAGCCGCAGGCCAACCGGCGCCATTGTCAGCGCGAGTCGCTCCCGCACCGGTTCGCCATCGGCGGTCGCGACGTCGGTGATCAATCTGGCTTTGTTGCAGCACGGTTTTGTGAAGGCGGTCGATGCCATCAAGATGGTCGACCAAATGCTGGGGAGAGTTGGTCCGGGGCAACGCGCGCCCGGTACGCTAGGCCGCGTCGCGATACAGACGCGCCACCGGGCTGTCCGTCCACACTACAGCTTTGCCCTTATCCACGGCCGCTGTCCCGAACACCACCCACGCATCGCAGATGGCACCGACGTCCTCCAGGACCTGGAATCTCCCTGGGTACTCTTCGAGCAGCGAAGAGAACGCAATGCCGGCCTCGTACTTCTTCGCCAGCAGGCCCTCGCCCACGGCCGTGACCGTAGGTCAAGCACGGCCTCCGACCACCGGGACAGGTCGGCATATTCTCGCGTGGCGGGCTGTAGCCCTACGCGGCGCGGCAACTGCCCAGCGTCGTGATCCTGCGCCATTAGTAGCGACATGGGCCTGCTGCGCGAGATGAACGCGTCGACCACGAACACCTGCCGCCGGAAAGCCCCGGTGATCTCAGCCGTCGACGGGTGCACGGCGCACTGCAACATGAAGTCCGCGCGACCATCGATCAACATCCGGGCACCTTGGTGGAAGTCATCGACAAGCTCGATGCGAACGCGCTCAAGGTCCAGCAGGCCGTGCGCCCTCAGATAGCGCCGCAGCACGAAATCATGGTTGCTGTTCGGCGGACCCAGGGTGACGAAGGTGGACATGAATTTGAAGCGGTGCTGCGGCAGTCTAGTCACGAACGGTCAGGACGATCGCCAGGTAGCATGCCGGTGCCTCGATGATTGCGTCGACGCCATGGAGCGCGCTCGCCTCGAAGAGCAAGGCGTCGCCCTGGCCAAGTTCAAGCCGCCTGGTGCCGTACCGGTAGCGCACGCGCCCGGACATCATGTACAGGAACTTCAAGCCAGCGTGTTGAGTACCGGCGTGCGGCTGCGCGTCCGGCAGCAGCGTAACGAAATGAGGCTCCACGAGCAGATTGCCTGACAGCACGTGGCCCAGCAACGCGTGGCGGCAGTCCGTCCCGGCGCCGAGGCGCTCGACGACGATGCCCTGGCCGGCCGGCACGAACGACATGTCCGAGCGGCTCCCCGGCTCGCAGAAGAAGCGCGAGAGCGGAACGTCCAGCCCGTGGGCGATGCGATCCAGCGTTTCGACAGATGGAGACACCAGGCCACGCTCAACGCGCGAGAGCATCGAGCGGGAGATACCGCAGTTTCGCGCGAGCTCTCCCCCCGAGGCACCGGAGGCAACGCGCAACGCCCTGATCTGCTCGCCCAGTCGCGAGGCAGACCTGCTGCGGGCGGGAGCGGGGATGCCGTGTTGGGGTGACAGCTCAATCGGGATGCTTGTTCTTCTCGTCGTCGGGAGCGGCGACGCCGGGGACTTTCTTCTCATGGCATCCGCCTCCACTGCAGCGTGGCCCTCACCTGGCGCCGGCCAAGACACACGACACCTGCCACTCGAATGGTCGAACCCGAGTCCGGAGACAAGAAGTTGGCGCTCAACCCGCCTCAGCTTTGCTTCACGGCTACAACGATGCGTTGGTCCAGATCGCTGCCGTCGGACTGAATGATGGCGTCTTCGAGCCGGCATGCCTCCTCGATGATGAGTTCGTAGAGCTGCCGCAAGAACTCCCCGTTGAGTCCGTGTTGCTGGGCGAACAACGATGCACGCTGCTGGACGACTCCAATTCGGCCAGCCTGCATCATGGGTATTCCATTGCGCTTCTTGTGAAGACCGATCTGGCGGCAACACGCGAGGCGGTCGCGGATGGCCGCCAGCAATGCCTTGTCGATCACGTCGAGTTCGTCACGCAGCCTTTCGAGGACCTCATGCGGATTACCGGCGGGTTGGCACGGTGTTGTGGGTAGAGGCGAGGTGTTCATTCCGCCCTCACACCCTGCGCCACGATGATGCCGCGCAAAAGGTCCGTGTCCGATTTGATTCGGCTGGCCAAGCCTTCGGCTGTCGTGCCAACCGCCTGGTGGCCCTGCTGGAACAGCTTCTGCCTCACCTCGGGAGAGCGCGTGATCTCGCTGAGCAGCGCCGACAGCCGGGCAATGATGGGTTTGGGCAGCGTGGCCGGCGCGGCGGCGGCGGTCCAGATCTCGATCTGGAACCCGTGGATGCCCGCCTCTTCGAGGCTCGGAAATTCCGGCACCAGCGCACTGCGGGTCGCCGAGGTCACGCCGATGGCGCGCAGCTTGCCGGCATGAACCTGAGCCGCGCCCAGGCCAGGCGGAAGCAGTGCGAGCTGGATGTCGCGTCCGATCAGTCCGTTGATGACCTGCGGGTTGCCTTGGTAGGGCACGTGGATCGGTGCGATGCCCGAACGGGTCTTGAGCAATTCCATGGCCAGATGACCCACCGTGCCGATGCCTGGCGTGCCGTAGCTCCAGCGGTTGCCTGCAGTGCGCGCAGCGGCGAAGAAGTCGCGCGCGTCCCGCCCCGGCGCATCGACGGGCGCCGTCAGCAGCAGCGGCGCGGTGCAGATCAGGCTGATGGGGGCGAGGTCCGTGAGCGGATCGTAGGGAGTGGAAGGCGTCACCAGCTTGGCAATCGTCATGTTGCCGTTGATCAGCATGCCGATCGTGTGCTGATCAGCGGCCTTGGCCACCAGGTTGGCGGCGATGTTCCCGCTCGCGCCAGGATGGTTCTCCACAATCACGGGCTGCCCCAGCGCTCGGGACAGCGGCTCGGCCAGCGTTCGGGCGACCAGGTCCGGCGAAGACCCGCCGCCAAAGCCCACGATGATGCGCAGGGGCTTGGTCGGCCACTTGTCGGCAGGCTCGGGCTTGGCGGCAGTTTGCGCGCCGGAGCCGCTGGCCATCGAAACAAGAACAAGCGCACCCAGAAAGCTGCGCAGGAAGCGGAGGACAGAAGGAGTCGGTCGCAAGGAAGGTCACCTGAGTTCGATTCGGTGCGCCGATCATTTCCCACGTTGAGTGCGCTTTCAACGCTTGCATGCGACGCAAGGGTGGGCCGCCGACGTCCCTCCTGGGAGCCTTGCATCCCGCGCAAATCGGGTGTGGTACAGGTCAAACCCGCCGCCGGTTGGCAACCTGCCAGATCATGTAGTTTCCGACGTCGGCGCGCTCCGCTGGAATGGCCTCATGACATTCAACGGGATCAGAAAGTGGAAATTCTGGCGGGCACGCCCATCAGCTTAGGCGCCGAACTGATGGCCCGGATGGCGCGCTACCGGCACAAAGTCTTTGTCGAGCGCCTGGGCTGGCCGCTACCTTCGCCCGAAGGAATGGAATACGACCAGTTCGATCGGCCCGACACCCTTTATCTGGTAGCGCTGCGCGACGCTATCACGCTGGTGGGCACGGCACGGCTGCTGCCGACCGAACGGCCGTACCTGCTCGGCGAGGTCTTTCCCGAGCTGATGGGGGACGCGGAAGTCCCGCGATCTCCGGACATCTGGGAGTTGTCGAGATTCGCTGCGATGGATCTCGATTCGATCGATCCGCACGCAGATGGTCGATACTCGTCGCCATTGGCGGTGGCTTTGCTGCGGGCCGCAATGTCGGCGGCCGCCGGCGCCGGGGTGGGCCGACTCATCACGGTTTCTCCACTCGGGATCGAACGTCTTCTGCGGCGATATCGCATCAGTGCAAGCCGCGCGGCAGCGCCGCGGTTCGTCGGCGAACAGCAGGTCTTTGCCTGCTGGATATACACCGACATCCCGGGCAGCGGGAGGCGCCCGTTGCACTCTCAACAGTCGGACGCCAGTTCGACCAAGAGGGACGCATAGGTGAATTCAGTGAAACAAGCGCACGGCCAGGCGTGCAACAGCGGCGGTCTTGTTCGCGGTCCCGAGCTTCACGAGCACGTTATTGACGTGGAAGTTGACCGTGTCGACCGAGATGCCAAGGATGTCCCCGACCTCGAGGGAAGTCTTTCCGTCTGCCGTCCACTGCATGACCTCCCTCTCGCGCCGGGTCAAGCGAGGAGGCTCGCCAGACGCGATGGCCGTGAGCGCGGAAGAAAGCGCTATCTGCGCGACGTTTACCAGCCAACGCAGAGGCATGTCCTTCGCGCGGAGCTCCTTCTCCGTCAGCCGTTCGTGTGATCTCGACAAGGACAGCAACCCCACCGAACCGTCCGCGTCGAAGCACGATTGCGCCCAGCCGACGCACAGGCCGAAGGATCTCGCTTCGGCCCATAGCGCCGGCGTCTCGCAGAAGAGCGCATCGGACCACACGATTGGCGTCAGGCTCCTGGTTGCGTGAAGCACCGTGGGATCGACCGCAAGGTAGCCGGCCTCCTCGTAGCGACGACGCCAACGCGGGTCATAGTCGTTCAGCAGGAATATTCTTGGCCGCGTAAAAGGCGAGGGCCGTCGCAAGCCGTATGCGCAGCGCTCAAAGCCAAGACTCCTGGCGCTTTTGCAGATTTGGGCGAACAGGTCGTCCACGCCATGCGCGCGACTGATGCCCGTAACAAGATCTTCCGTCCATGCCTTCATGACAGCCCTCGCCATGTCCAGGATCTGCGGCGAATGCAGCGGCCGCGCGCCAATAGTTATGACTTGAAACTATCAGACAAAGTCGTTGCGCGCCGCCTCGGGCGCCGCAAAAGCGTCTTGACCGGTTCCTGCACGGCCGTGAAAAGGTCGGCAACCAGGCCGCAATCGGCCACGCTGACGATCGACGCCTCTTCGTCCTTGTTGCTTGCCACGATCACCTTGGAGTCCTTCATGCCTGCCATCTTTCTTGACGCACATCCCAACGTTGTAGTTGACGAGCCGTTTGACAGAAGCGCGGATCCTCATGATGTCTCCTTCCTGAATTCGAGGTTGCTGACTCGGCGGAACCTTCGCCGCCTTTGCGGCGTCTTTCCAGAAACGCAGTTCCGCTTCAAAGAACTTGCCCATGTCGGCTGGTGTGCCGCCTAGGGGGCGATGGTCTGCTTCTCAAGCCGCTCGATGACATCGGGCGAGTTCAGGATTTCATTTGTGCCTGAACCTGTCGACGAGAAAGACGCGCAAGCGCGAGTTTCTCGATGCCGTGGCCATGTCAGGCCGTCGTCTGCACGTGCAGGCGGCTCGTCTTGCAGCGGTGCAGCGCGCGGTAGTGCTCCAGCGGCCGGCCGTTCGCACCGTAGGCAATCGACTCGATGCGCAGCAGCGGCTCGGGCTGCGGCAGCGCGAGCAGTTCGCAGGTCGCCGCATCGGGCAGCACCGCATCGATCCAGCGTTCGGCACGCACCAGGCGCAGGCCGTACTGCCGGCGCAACACGTCGTAGAGCGAGCGATCGTCCAGCCGCGTGCGGTGCAGCCCCGGTGCCAGGTCCGCCGGCACCACCGTCTCGACCAGCAGGCGCAGCTCGCCATCGACACTGCGCAGGCGCTTGAGCGCAACGACCTGAGCGTCGTCTCCGGTGAGGCCCAGAGCGGTGGCCTCCTGCTCGGTGGGCGCGCGCAGCTCCTGCGTGAGGATTTGCGTGCGCACCGAGCGGCCCTTGCGTTCCATTTCGTCGGAGAAGCCCAGCACGGTCGAGACGAAATCCTCGTCCCGTTCGCGCGCCGACACGAAGGCGCCGCGGCCCTTGATCTTGTAGATCAGGTTGTTGCGCACCAGGTCGGCCAGGGCTTCGCGCACCACGATGCGCGAAATACCGAACTGGTCGCCGAGCTCCGCCTCGGAAGGCAGCTTGGCGCCGATGGGCAGGACGCCCTGCAGGATCTGCAGGCGGATCGCGTCGCGGAACTGCGCCCACAGCGGTGATTCGGATGTGCGGTCGAGCACGCTCGACATGTCGTTGGAACTGTTCACTTTAAGATTGGCCGAGGGCTGAGCTGATCATCAATGATGCATCGAAGGAGGGTTCCGCGTCGGGAGCCACCGCCTGGAGTCGAACGCCATGGCGCTCCCGCAGAGCGGTCGCGCAGGCACACAGTTCGTTGTGCGCGCGCACTGTATCCCAGCCCAGCGCTTCCGCCGCGACGCCGGCGATCTCGGCGAGCGCGGCATCGGTGACAAGGCCTCGGATGGCCAGCAGCGTGCGGCGAATCACGAGGTCGTCGAGATGCACCACACCGGTTTCGAGACACAGGTAGGACAGTTCAGCGGCCGAGTAATCGGGGGCGTGTCGCAGCGGCACGTCACCCGACGCCGCAAGGCGCTGTGCCAGCGGCAGCGCCTTCGAGCCATAGCGGCTCAGCAGATTCAGCGCGCGCGTGCGGCCCATGCCGCAGGCGGCCATCATCCGTTCGATGAAGCGTTCGGTTGCCGGCGCATCGGCGGGCAGATCCGCGCCGCCACCGATGGGCAGCAGCTCGGTCGAGGCCGTGCGCGAGCGACCCAGCTGCTGCAGCACTTCGGTGGTCGCTTCTTCGGCCAGCGAACGGAAAGTGGTCCACTTGCCGCCCACGAGACCGACGATGGGAATGTCGCGTGTCGCGTTCGGCAGGTCGACGACCACCGAATGGTCGCGCGAGACCTGCCCTGGCTTGTCGGCATCCGAACGCGCGAGCGGCCGCACGCCGACAAATGTGTAGACCACGTCGTCGCGCCCGAAGGCCATGTTCGGAAAAACCTCGCGCAGCACATCGATCAGATAGTCGACTTCGGCGGGCTCGGTGACGATCTGGTCCGGGTCTTCGATCGGGATGTCGGTGGAGCCCACGAGCACGCGATCGAAGAACGGGTAGACGACGCACACCCGCCCGTCCACCGCCTCGAAGTAGGCCATGCGGCCGTCGAGCGCATCGCGCAGCGCCGGATGGTCGAGCACGAGGTGCGAGCCCTTCGTGCCCATCACGCGCGGGCCAGCACCACCGAGCACCGCCGCACTGCGGTCGAGCCAGGCACCCGTGGCGTTCACGACGGTGTCGGCGGTGACGCGCACGTGCGCGCCGGTGATCTCGTCGCGCAGCGTGAGGATGTTGCCCGCGCAGCCCACCACGCGGCAGTAGTTCGCGGCCGCGGAGCGCGGCTGGTCGCGGCAGGCATCGGCGATCAACTCGAGGATGAGCCATTCGGGGTGGCTGATCCACGCATCGAAGAAGGTCGCGGTCCAGCGTATCGCCGCGCGGAACAGGCTGCGGTCCGCCGAGGCCACGCGGCTGATCCGGTGCCCCGGCATCACGCGCTGGCGGCGCCCCAGCAGGTCATAGAGCCGCAGGCCCAGCGCCACGGCCAGCAGGCCGCGTGTGCGCTGCGGCGGCGTGCGACCGAAGAACTTGAGCGCGCTGCTCATCAGGCCGCCGAAGAAGTTGGCGAGCGGCACGACGGTCTTGAGCGGGCGCACCAGGTGCGGCGCATTGCGCAGCAGCAGGTTGCGCTCGCGGGTGGCTTCGGCCACGAGCGAGAAGCTGCCGTTCTCCAGGTAGCGCAGGCCACCATGGATCATGCGCGAGGGCGCGCTGCTGGCGCCGGCGCCGAAGTCGCCCTTGTCGACGATCAGGCAGTCTACGCGCTGCAGCGAGAGGTCTCGGAATACGCCGACGCCGTTGATGCCGGCGCCGACGATCACCGTCGAGAAATGGCGGCCCGACAAAGAGGCCGGGCGCACGAAGGGCAGTTGCCATGCGCTCATTGCGCACCGCCCGCGATGTGGGTGAAGACAGGTGACATGCTGTCGATCAGTTCGTTGAAATCGGCGTTGAAATCCGCATGGGCGCGTGCGTCCCTTGCATCGGGTTCGATGACGTCGCAGGGCGCGAGCAAGGCACTGCCGTGCGCTGCGTCGTCGAGGCCCTGCGACATGGCGGCATAGAGCGCGGCGCCGCGTGCGCCGGTCTCGTCGTCGGCGCAGCGCTCGAGCGGTCGCCCCAGAAAGGCGGCGAGCAGGCGCACGAGGCGCGCATCGCTCGCCCCGCCGCCCAGCACCGTCGATGCCGAAACGGCGAGGCCGCCCGCCGCGAGGCGCGCCGTGTGCCGCGCATGCTGCGCCGTCACGGCATCGACCACGGCGCGTGCCATGTCCGAGCGCGTGTGATGGCTCTTGAGGCCCACGAAGCCCGCTGTCACGCCCCCGCCGCCATTGATGAAAGGCAGGAAGCGCAGACCGTTGGCGCCCAGCGGCACTGTCATGGCAAGGTCGACGACCGCGCGCGCATCGGGCAGCGCGAGCACGCCGGCCAGCCAGGCGATGTTGGCCATCGATGAGGGGCTGTTCTCCATGTAGAGCCGCTCGTTCTTGCGGCCGAAGTTCACGATGGCAGCGACAGCGGGCTTGGGCTCGATCACCGGCCCGATGACCGCGTTCACGCACCATGTGCCGAAGACCGACACCGCGCGGCCGCGGCCTTCCGCGCAGATCGCGGTCATCGAGGCGAGCAGGTCGATGGCGCCCATCGCGACGGGAATGCCCGCAGGCAATCCGCACAGCGCAGCCTCGCAGGGCAATAGCTTTCCGATCACGGTGCCGCTCGGCACGATGGGGGCGAAGGTGCGCGGCCCGAGGTCCGCAAGGCCCGAGGCATCGAAGGCCGCCTGCGACCAGCCGCCGGTGGCCAGCGACACCAGGCCGGCGGTGCTCGCATCGCTGGCATCGGTGGCGATCTCGCCGGTCAGCAGGAAGCCGAGGTAGTCCTTGGCGAACAGCAGGCGGCGCAGGTCGCCGCGCCGCACGGCATCGGCGCCCAGCAGCTCGGCGGCGATCACCGTCGGCTGCCCGGGCCACGGGCCGCAGCCCACGTCCTCGAACAGCCGCGCACCGCGGCTCGCCGACAGGGCGCGCGCACGGGCACCGGCGCGCTGGTCGGTCGATGCGACGGCTCGGCCACCCACGAGTTCGTTGCTGGCATCGAGCGCATAGAGGCCGGCGCCGTGGCCGGTGCATGCCATGGCGCGAACCTCGGCCGTGCGCGGGCCGAGCTGGTGGGCAACATCGCGCAGCACGTCGGTCAGCGCGGCGCGGATCGCTGCGGCGCCCACCTCGCAACCGCCTCCGGGCAGCCGGTCGTGCGGCAAGGGCATTCGGGACAAGGCGACCGTTCGGCCGCTTCCGGCTTCGAGGGCCAGCGCTTTCAGGCTGCTCGAGCCCATGTCGATGCCGATCAGTATGTTTGGCTTCATGTCATAACAGCTTCGCGGAATAAAAGCGCGTTGCCAGTAGCGTTTGCCCTAGTTATCGAGACAAACGGGCCGAGCGTACATTCCATCCTGTCATAACATCGACAGTGACTCCGAAGTCCCAAGGATCTGCTTGAAAAGCAGGTCGCAAGCTCTTCCAGCCAACGTAAGGAGACAAGAATGAGGCGTAATTTCCCGAGGTCCGCAGCTGCCTCCGGTATTGGCCTGGCCGGCGCCAGCGCATTCGCGCAACAGCAATCCGCAGCCCCCGCGGCGGGCGCCGGCCTGCGCGGCAATGCCAGCGACGTACGTGATGAACGTCATGGTGTCGGGCGTCGAGTGAGTCTTCCTTCACCGGTCTAGCGAGACTGAAAATTTAAGGCCAGTAATGCGCGGCAAGGTTTTGCGCACGCGCGAAGTCTGGCCGGAGACAGCCTACTGTGAGCAACGAGATCAAGAGTTCCTCATTCGATTACATCGTCATCGGCGGCGGCACCGCCGGGGCACTGATGTGCAACCGCCTGAGTGCCGAAAAAAGCAAGCGCGTGCTTCTGATCGAGGCTGGCCGCAAGGACGACTACCACTGGATCCACATTCCGGTCGGCTACCTGTACTGCATCGGCAACCCGCGCACCGACTGGCTCTACACCACCGAGCCCGATGTCGGTCTCAACGGCCGCACGCTGCGTTACCCGCGTGGCAAGACGCTGGGCGGCTGCTCCAGCATCAACGGCATGATCTACATGCGTGGCCAGGCGCGCGACTACGACCAATGGGCTGCGCTCACAGGCGACGAGACCTGGCGCTGGCAGAACGTGCTGCCGGCCTTCAAGCAGCACGAGGACTACTACCTCGGCGCCGACGAACTGCACGGCGCGGGCGGCGAATGGCGGGTCGAGAAGCAGCGGCTGCGCTGGGACATCCTCGACGCCTTCGCGCTTGCTGCGCAGGAAGCAGGCATCCCCCACTGCAGCGACTTCAACCGCGGCAGCAACGAAGGCGTGGGCTACTTCCAGGTCAACCAGAATGACGGCTGGCGCTGGAACACGGCCAAGGCCTTCCTGCGGCCCACCTGCTACGGCCGGCCCAACTTCGAGATGTGGGTCAATGCCCATATGACGAAGCTCATCGTCGAAACACAGATTGATGGCAGCCAGCGCTGCACCGGCGTGCAGGTGTGGGACGGCCACGAGATGGTCACTGTGCAGGCCACGCAGGAAGTGGTGCTTTGCGGCGGCAGCATCGGCTCGCCGCAAGTCTTGCAACTCTCGGGCATCGGCCCGGCCGACCTGCTGCTGCAGCATGGCATCCCGGTGCTGGCCGACCTGCCGGGCGTGGGCGCCAACCTGCAGGACCATTTGCAGATCCGCGCCGTGTTCAAAATCAATGGCGCACCGACGCTCAACGTGCTGGCCTCGTCGATGCTCGGCAAGGCAAGGATCGGCCTGGAGTACCTGACGAAGCGCAGCGGCCCCATGAGCATGGCGCCGTCGCAGCTGGGCGCGTTCACGCGCAGCTCGCCCGCGCATGAGCACCCGAACCTTGAGTTCCACGTGCAGCCGCTCTCACTCGACGCCTTCGGCGAGCCGCTGCACAGCTTTCCGGCCTTCACCGCGAGCGTGTGCAACCTCAACCCCACCAGCCGAGGCACGGTGCGCATCAAGAGCAATCGCTACCAGGATGCGCCGGCCATCGCCCCGAACTACCTGAGCACCGACGAAGACCGCAAGGTGGCGGCCGACTCGCTTCGCGTGACGCGCCGGATTGCGGCCCAGCCTGCACTCGCAAAGTATCAGCCCGAGGAATGGAAGCCCGGCACGCAGTACCAGAGCGATGAAGAGCTGGCGCGGCTGGCCGGCGACATCGCGACCACGATCTTCCATCCCGTCGGCACCACCAAGATGGGCGCTGACAGCGATCCGATGGCGGTGCTGGATTCGCGGCTGCGCGTGCGCGACGGACGCGGTGGCGTGATCGCCGGATTGCGCGTTGTCGACGCCGGCGCGATGCCGACCATCACCAGCGGCAACACCAACAGCCCGACTTTGATGATGGCAGAAAAGGCGGCCGGGTGGGTTCGGGCGGATGCGCGTGAGTGAAGCGTTCTCCCGCGACGATGTGCAAAGGGCTATGGAGCGAGTGCGCAGCAGGGCCTCGGGTTCGGGCAGATTCAAAAGGGCGCAGGTTGATGCGTCAGGCACCGCGGCATCGATCCACCGTTCGGCCCGAACAATGCGAAGCCCGTACTGCCGTCGCAGCACGTCGTAGAGGGATCGAGCTTCCAACCGGATGCGGTGCAGGCTGGGCGCCTGGTCGGCAGGCACGACCGTTTCCACAAGCAATCACAGCTCGCCATCGACACTGCGCAGGCACTTATGCAACCCCCTGCATCCCTTCGGTCAGTCTCAGTGACGCGCTTCGTCTTCGTGCGGCAAACGCAGTTCTTGGCCTAACACCTGAGTGCGCACCGAGCGCCCCTTGCGCTCCACATCTCGTCGGAGAAACCGAGAACGGTCGACACGAATCCTCGTCGCGCTCGCGGGCTGATTTACAAGGGCCCCACGGCCTTTGATCTTGTATATCGAGCCGCTTCGGACCAGAGCAGCCAGCACCTCTCTCGCGACGATGCGCGAGATGCCATATTGCTCGCCGAGCTCGGCCTCGGACGGGAGTTTGGCACCGATCTCCAATTTGCCGCCCAGAATCTGGACGCGAACGGCATCCCTGAACTGGGTCCGCAGCGGGGATGGGGAGTTGCGATCGAGTGCGGCAAACAGCCAGTCGGGTTGTTCATGGCAGATTTCGGCGAATGCTGGTGCGCGGGTCCAGGGTGCTTCGTCCGTCGATTCGGGATGGAGAGTGTTCTGCGGCCAGCCGAACGCCGTGCCGATCTCGCAAGGTGGTACCGCAGGTCCGCAGTTCTTCGTTTCGACGGATCGCGTCCCAATCCAGGGCTTGGGCGGCGAGATCGGCGATCTCGGCGAGCATGCCATCGGTGACTTCCCCGCGTATGGCCAGCAGCGTTCTGCGGATCACCAGATCGGACAGGTGGACCACGCCCGTTTCAAGGCAAAGGTAGCGGATCTCAGAGGCCGAGTAGTGGGGCGCGTGTCGCAGCGGCAGATCGCCATTCGCGGCGAAGCGCTCAGCCAGCACAAGCGCCTTCGAGCCATAGCGGGTCGTGAGCTCCGAAGCCCGCCGGCGGCTCACACCGGAAACCGCCATCGTCCATTCGACAAAGCGATCTGCTTGCAGCGGATCGGTAGGCCATTCGGCCCCGCCGCCGATGGGCAATTCCTCGGTCGACCCGATCCGGGGGCGCCCGAGCAGCCGCAGGAGCTCGTCCGTCGCCTCTTGTGCAAGTGACCTGAACGTCGTCCACTTTCCGCCGACGAGGCGAACCAGGGGGATCGCGCGCGTCGCACTTGACGGATCGACGAGCACCGAGTGTTCGCGCGAGATCTGCCCGGGCTTGTCGGCGCCGGAGCGAGCCAGGGGGCGCACGCCGACAAAGGTGTACACCACATCATCGTGATCGAAGCTCAAGCGCGGAAAACGTTCGCGCAAAACGCCAAGCAGATAGTCGATGTCTGGTTCGGTGACGACCTGATCCGGGTCATCCACCGGTATGTCGATGGACCCCGCAAGCACCCGGTCGAGAAAGGGATAGACGATGCATACCCTGCCATCCGCCGCCTCCAAATAGGCCATTCGGCCGTCGAGCGCATCGCGCAGCGCGGGATGTTTGAGTACCAGGTGAGAGCCTTTGGTGCCCATCACGCGCGAGCCCGCGCCGCCCAGCGCGGCCGCGCTATGGTCGTGCCAGGCTCCCGCGGCGTTGACCACCGTATCGGCGCTGACCTGTATCCGTTCGCCGGTCAGCTCGTCGCACAGCGTCAAGGACTTTCCCTCGCAGCCCACGAGCCGACAGTAGTTCGCAGCTCTGGACTGAGGTTGGTCGCGGTGGCTATCTGCGATCAATTCAAGAATGAGCCACTCGGGATGTCTAATCCAGGCATCGAAGTAGGTCGCAAGCCATCGCACGGTCGAGCGGAACAAGGTGCGATCCTGGGGCTGCACATGGTCGATCCGGTGTCCCGGCATGACGCGCTGCCGTCGCCCCAGCAAGTCGTACAGACGCAAACTGAACGCGACAGCAAACAGGCCTCGCGTGCGCGGCGCCTGCTTCATGCCGGCAAATCTGAGCGCGCTGCTCAACAAGCCGCCAAACCGGCTCGCCAGGGGCACGACCGTCTTAAGCGGTTGAACCAGATGAGGTGCGTTGCGCAACAACAGGTTGCGCTCGCGGGTGGATTCCGCCACCAGCGCCAAGTCGCCGCTCTCCAGATAGCGCAAACCGCCGTGGATCATGCGGGACGGTGCACCGCTTGCGCCGGCGCCGAAGTCTCCTTTGTCCACGATCAGGCAGGTTACGCCCTGGAGAGACAAGTCGCGGAACACGCCCACGCCGTTGATGCCCGCGCCGACTATCACTGTCGAGAAATGCCGGCCAGACAGAGACGCCGGGCGCTCGAAGGGCAGATCGGAATGCTTCATTGGATTTCGCCAGATAGGTAGGTGAACGTGGGCGACATGCGGTCGACCAGTTCGTTGAGGGCAAGATAAAAATCCGTGTGCGCCGCCGCGTTGGCCGCGTCCGGCGCGATCTGGTCACACGGCGCGAGCAAAGGGCCGACCGGACGGCGTGGATCGCTTGCGCACCCACCTCGCATTCGCCGGCGGGGCCAACGCGAACGCGGCACTGCGAGGCCGGATGTCGCCAGCGTGCGGCCACTGCCAGCCTCCGGTGCCAGCGCCTTCAGCGCTGCTCGAGCCCATGTCAATGATCAGTATGTTTGGCTTCATGTCATAACAGCTTTGAGGAACAAAACTCATCTCCAGTAGCGTTTCCCCTAGTTATCGAGATAAACGGGCCAAGTGTACATTCTAGCCTGTCATAACAGCAATCGTGACACCGAGATCCCAAAGATCTGCTTGAACAGCGGGTCGCAAGCTCTTCCAGCCAACGTAAGGAGACAAAGAATGAGGCGTAATTTCCTGAGGTCCACAGCTGCCGCCGGTATCGGCCTGGCCGGCGCCAGCGCATTCGCGCAACAGCAATCCGCAGCCCCCGCGGCGGGCGCCGGCCTGCGCGGCAATGCCAGCGACGTCTACGTGATGAACGTGATGGTGTCGGGCGTCGAGTACTGGTTTCCGGTCTACGAAATGATGAAACAGCTCGGCCGCACGCTGGGCGTTCGCACCCGCTACACCGGCACGCCGGAGTACGACGTCAACAAGCAGCTGGCATCGTTCGAGCAGGAGCTGGCACGCAAGCCCGCGGGCATCCTGCTGCACCCGATGAACCCCGATCCGTTCATCGAGCCGATCAACCGCGCCGCGGCGATGGGCATCCCAGTCGTCACCTTCGCGGCCGACTCGCCGAACTCGAAGCGCACGTCCTTCGTCACCTCGGACAACGACCGCGAGGGCACGCAGGCGGCCGACGCCATCGCGACCTCGCTCAACGGCAAGGGCGAATACGCAGTGCTGGAGAACCCGGGCCAGGACAACCACGACCGCCGCATCGCGGCCTTCGTGAACCGCATGACGACCAAGCACCCGGGCATGAAGCTGGTCGGCCGCGCCGCCAGCAACCAGGACCCGAACAAGGCCTACCAGGCGGTGCTGAGCCTGGCGCAGGCCAATCCGAACCTGGGTGCGCTGTTCATGCCCGAAGCCAACTCGGCACTCGGCGCGGCGCAGGCCAAGGTCGAGACCAAGAAGAACATCAAGGTGATGTGCTGCGACGTCAACGCCAAGATCCTCGACATGATCAAGTCGGGCGACGTGTTCGGCTCCATCAACCCGAACCAGGGCATGCAGGGCTACATGGGGATGATGATGTTGTTCCTGGCGAAGAACCCGTCGCTCATCGATCCGATGAATGACGCCAAGCGCAACGGCGCCAACCCGATGTCGGTGCCCTTCCTGGACAACGGCCTCGCCGTGGTCAGCAAGGCGAACGCGGACGACTTCTACTGGGGCAAGTACCTCGCGCGCCGCGGCACCAAGGGAATCGGCGAGTGAGCGCTGCGGGCTCTTCTTCGCTGCTCGAACTTCGCGGCATCAGCAAGCGCTTCGGCGCCTCGCGCGCGCTCTCGGGCGTGGACTTCTCGCTGCAGGCCGGCGAGATCCACGCCCTGTGCGGCGAGAACGGCGCGGGCAAGTCGACGTTGATGAACATCATCGACGGCATCCACCGCCCCGACGAAGGCGACATCGTCCTGAACGGCGAGAAGGTCGTGATCGACGGCCCGGCGCATGCGATGCGCCTGGGCATCGGCCTGGTGCACCAGGAGATCGCCCTGTGCGCCGACGCGACCGTGGCCGAGAACATCTTCATGCCGGAGATCAACGCCGGCAAGCAGGCGTGGATGAACTACGCCAGCTTCAACGAGCGGGCCGGCAAGGCGCTGCGGCGGCTGGGGCAGGACATCGACCCCGGCGCACTGGTGCGCGACCTGAGCATCTCGAGCCAGCAACTGGTGGAGATCGCCAAGGCGCTCACGCTGGACTGCAAGGTGCTGATCCTCGACGAGCCCACGGCCGCGCTGACCGACAACGAGTCGGCTGCGCTCTTCCGCGTGCTGCACGACCTCAAGGCGCAGGGCATCGGCATCATCTACATCAGCCATCGCATGGCCGAGATCCTCACGCACGGCGACCGTGTCACCGTGCTGCGCGACGGGCGCAACGTGCACTGCGGCCCGCTGGCCGGCATGACGCCGGACGAACTGGTCCGCCGCATGGTCGGGCGCGACCTCGGCAACTACTACCCGCCCAAGCAGACCGCCACCGGGTCCTCCGAGCCCGTGCTCGAAGTGACCGACATCGCCGACGGCGAGCGTGTGCACGGCGTCTCCTTCGCGCTGGAGCGCGGCGAGATCCTCGGCATCGCCGGGCTGATGGGCGCCGGACGCAGCGAGCTGGCCGAAACCGTGTGCGGCCTGCGCCTCGCGAAACGCGGCACGGTGCGCCTGTGCGGCAAGGCGCTCACGATCCGCAAGTACAGCGACGCGCTGTGCGAAGGCATCGCCTACCTGAGCGAAGACCGCAAGGAAGCCGGCGTGTTCCTCGACCTTCCGATCGCACAGAACGTGTCGTCGATGGCGCTGCGGCGCGTCAGCTCCGGCTGGGGGCTGCTGCAGCGCTCGGCCGAACACCGGCTGGCCCGCGAGCTCGGCGCGAAGCTGAACCTCAAATCGGACGGCGTCGCCATCGAGGTGTCGAGCCTCTCGGGCGGCAACCAGCAGAAGGTGGCAATCGCAAAGCTGCTCGCCACCAAGCCGGTGGTGCTGCTGATGGACGAGCCGACACGCGGCGTCGATGTCGGCGCCAAGTCCGAGATCCACCACATCCTGCGCGAGCTCGCGAACCAGGGCGTGGGCGTCATCGTGATCTCTTCGGAGCTGCCCGAGATCATCGGGTTGTGCGACCGGGCCCTGGTGATCCGCGACGGCAAGCTGGCGGGCGAATTGGAACCGAACGAAATGACGGAGGAAGCCCTGCTGCGGCTCGCCTCCGGACTCTGCGAACAGGAGATGGCATGAACTTTCCATCGAGACTCGGCGCGGGGGGCACGGCATTGGCCGGCGTCCAACCCCGTCGCACAGGAGACCCGGTGAAGCTACCGAACAAACTGACGAGCATGCGCGAAGCAGGGCTTCTTCTGATCATCGCGGTGCTGTGCGTGGCGATGAGCTTCGCATCGCCCTACTTCCTCACCTGGGACAACGTGCGCGCGATGCTGCTGTCCTTCTCCATCGAAGGCATCGTGGTGGTCGGCATGACGATCCTGCTGATTGTCGGCGGGATCGACCTCTCGGTCGGCTCGGTGGTCTGCTTCGCGATGGTGGTGACGGGCAAGCTCTTCCTGATGGGCGTCGACCCGTGGGTCGCGAGCCTGGTGGCCATCGGCGCGAGCGGGCTGATCGGCGCCATGATCGGCGGCTGCGTGACGCGCATCGGGCTCAATCACTTCATCGCCTCGCTGGCCTTCATGGTGATCGTGCGCGGGCTGTGCCTCGCGCTCACGCAGGGCACGCCGCAATCGCTGTTCTCGCTGCCGGGCGAGTTCAAGTTCATCGGGCAAGGCACGCTCTTCGGCATTCCGGCGGTAATCCTGATCTTCCTCTTGATCGTGGTGGTGAGCGACTTCGTGCTGCGCCGCTCCACGCTGCTGCGCCGGGTGTTCTACACGGGCAGCAACGAGAAGGCCGCGCTGTACTCGGGCATCCGCGTCGGACGCGTGAAGTTCTGGGTCACGGTGCTGTGCTCGGCATCGGCAGGCCTGGCCGGCGTGATCTACACGGCCCGCTTCGGCGCCGCCACGCCGACCTTCGGCATGGGCATGGAGCTCAACGTGATCGCCGCCGCGGTGATCGGCGGCGCCAGTCTCAAGGGCGGCTCCGGCACGGTGCTGGGCGCGGTGCTTGGCCTCGCACTGCTGTCGGTGGTGACCAGCTCGCTGATCCTACTCGACGTGTCGCCCTACTGGCAGGACGTCATCAAGGGCCTGATCCTGCTCGCCGCCGTGACCATCGACCACCTCCTGAACACGAGAAAGACAACGCGATGAAGAAGACAACGCTGGGTCCTTCCGGCATCGAATGCTCGGCCATCGGACTGGGCACCTGGGCCATGGGCGGATGGATGTGGGGCGGCGGCGACAACGCGGGCGCCGTCAATGCGATCCAGGCTTCGCTGGACGCGGGCGTGAACCTGATCGACACCGCGCCCGCCTACGGCCTCGGCCGCTCCGAAAGCATCGTTGGCACCGCGCTCAGGGGGCGCCGCCACGGGGCCGTGATCGCGACCAAGTGCGGCCTGGTCTGGCACACCCAGAAGGGAACGCACTTCTTCGAGGAAGACGGCCACCCGGTGTACCGCTACCTCGGCCGCGAATCGATCTCCCATGAAGCCGAAGAAAGCCTGAAGCGGCTGCAGACCGACTACATCGACCTCTACATCACGCACTGGCAGGACAGCACCACGCCCGTGGCCGAAACCATGGACGCGCTGCTCGAGCTCAAGAAGCAGGGAAAGATCCGCGCCATCGGCGTCAGCAACGTGAGCCCCGAAACGCTCGCCGAGTACCTGCGCTACGGCCCGGTCGATGCGGCGCAGGAGCGCTACAGCCTGATCGACCGCGAGATCGAGACCACGCTGGCACCGCTGTGCAGCGAGCACAACGTCGCGGTGCTGGGCTACTCGTCGCTGGCGCTTGGTTTGCTCGCCGGCCCCATCGATCCCGAACGCGAGTTCAAGGGCGACGACCAGCGCGCGACCAACCCGCGCTTCAACGAGGCCAACCGCTCCAAGCTCAAGGCCTTCTTCGAGGAGCTCGACCCGCTGCGCGCGCGGCTCGGCTGCTCGTTCGGCCAGCTGATGATCGCCTGGACCATCGCGCGCGGCACCGTCTCGGTGGCCCTGTGCGGCGCGCGCGTGCGCCAGCAGGCGATTGAAAACGCCGGCGCCGGCTCGGTCGAACTGGGCGACGACGCCCTGCGCCTGATCGACGCCGCGGCGAAGCGCCACCTGGTCGCGCTCGCCTGACACCCTCCTCACTTCATTTCTGCCAACAAGGAGTTCTTTCCACATGTCGAAGGACAAAGACGCGCGGCTCAACCGGCTGCTGAACAACGGCCGCTGCCTGGACATCGCACTCGACCACGGGGTGTGCAACGAGCCCTCGTTCCTCAACGGCCTGGAGGACATGCCCCAGGTCATGGACAAGCTCGTGGCCGCCGCGCCCGATGCGATCCAGCTCAACTACGGCCAGGCCGACCTGCTGCAGGACCGCCCGGGAAGCAACAAACCCGCGCTCGTGATGCGGCTGGACATGGGCAACCCCTACAACGCCACCGCGCACCGCGTGATGTGGGCCGTGCTGCAGAACGAGAAAGACCCGGTGCTGCCAGCCATCCAGCGCGACGCGGCCTGCGTGGTCGTCAACCTGTTCATGCTGCCGAACGAGCCCGAACTGTTCCGCCAGTGCGTGCAGAACATTGCGCGCGTGCGCGCCGACTGCGACCGCTACGGCATGCCGCTGATGATCGAGCCGCTGGTGATGCGCCCGCACAGCGACCAGGGCGGCTACATGGTCGACGGCGACGCCGAGAAGATCGTCACGCTGGTGCGCCTCGCGCGCGAGATGGGCGCCGACATCGTCAAGGCCGACCCGACCAGCGACCCCCCGGATTTCCACCGCGTGGTGCAGGCCGCGCGCTGCCCCGTGCTCGTGCGCGGCGGCGGGCGCGAAGACCTGCGGCAGGTGTTCGCGCGTTCGCGCGTGCTGATGGACCAGGGCGCCGTCGGCATGGTCTATGGACGCAACGTATACCAGCACGCCAATCCGTCAGCGGTGGTCAGTGCGCTGATGGCCATGATCCACCGCGGCGCGAGCGCCGAGGCGGCCTGGGACATCTACGAATCCGGCGGCGTATCCCAAGAGTGAACCTGAAAGCAAAGTAGCGCTGGCCGCTTTGCGCAGAGGCGAAAAGCCGGCTCGAGAAGGCAATGATCATTCTCGACAGCGCGCAGTTGATCGAGACGAAGTTGATTGAAGAACGGGTGTCAACGGCGCAAGAAGAAATGGGGCAAGAATGAAGATCCGACAGTTGACCTCGGTGATCCTGCTGGTGTTTGTAAGCCTGCTGACCCATGCCGGCATCACCGGCACGAATCCGGTGACAACGGTCGCCAACATGGCGTCTGGCGCACTGACAGCCTTCACTGATCTCGCCAATCAGCTCGACCGGGCCTCTCCCCAGATCCCCCAGGGGCCTGGTCTTGGCAACCATTCCTTCAAGAAGGAGGAGCTGTTCAAGCCGCTTTACATGGTCCGGGATAGTGAAGGCGGAGATGTGCCCAACAAGTACAAGACGGCAAAGCGTTTTGGTACCAACGTGGGCCTGATGCTCAATGGCTACTTCGTCACCATGTTCACGCCTGACAGCGGGGGTGGGCCAGGAGGATTTCTGGTGTATGACGTCTCGGACCCGCAGAAGATCAAGCTGAAGAAGAAGATCTATGAACCGGAGGGTAAGACCAGCCAGTTCCGGGAGTCGCACGCGATCGGCACGTCGACCATCAAGGGCAAGGTGTACGTCGTCGTCCCGAGCATCACGGGCATCGAGTTCTGGGATTTCACGGACATCGAAGATATCAAGCCGACCAAGCGCCTCGAACTCAAGGGCGTGAATGCCGGGGACTACTTCGATGTGAGCTGGCAACTCTGGTGGCAGGCACCCTATGTGTATGTCGCGTCATCGGACGATGGGATCCACATCATCGATGCGAGTGATCCGGCCAATCCCAAGTACGCCGATCGAGGCCAAGGCCGTCCCAATCCTGTGCCTACGAGCGAACTGGGAAGCTTCAATGTGGGGCCGATCTTCACCATGGGCAATCACATGGTGATCACTTCCATGGAGGCGACCGACAAGGGCATATCCAGCCTGGACATCTCCGACCCGCTGAATCCCCGGCTGCTCGCTACGAAAGGGGCGCTGCCCTTCTACTATGCGACCTGCTTCGATGGCGTCAAGGTCCATGGCTCCATGCGCAACGATGGCGCCAAGATGCACACCCTTGATATCAGTGATCGCAACAACATCGTTCTCGAGAACAGCGCGCTGGTCATCAATCAGCAGTTGTATTGCGCTACGCAGGACGACTACGTGATGCAGGGAGCGCAACACTATATTCACAAGATCGATGTCCGCGACCCCAAGAACTACAAGGAGGTTGGTTCTGGAAGCCTGTTCGAGGATAAGACGGAGCGAGACCACTCAGACCATGGCCAGGTGACTTTCCTGGGGAACCTGGTGTATGTCGGCAACGACCATGGCAACGGTAGCGGCTTCATGCCGCATGCGACCGGCCCCGATACGACAGCGCCAAAGGTACGTCAGATCTCGCCACGTGCCGACGAGAAGAACACAGCGCTGACTACGCGTATCGGCATAGCTCTGACTGACAACATCCGGCCCGAGACCGTAAATGCTCAAAACTTCATTGTCCGTGTCAAACCACCCAAGCCCTCTGTCGGGGAGAGTCCGGCGATAGAAGGCTTCTACAGTGCCCAGCTCGGCATCATCAACTTCTCGCCCAAGGAGCCGCTCAAGCTGGAAACGACCTACGAGGTGGTACTCAGGAAAGGCGGGTTGAAGGACTATGCCGGGAACGCCTTGGTGGAAGACTACACCTTCAGTTTTACGACCCGCAGTGCGGTCGATGCAGGGATGGTCAACCACTGGCCGCTCAATGGGAGCTTGGACGACACCATTGGGAAGAACAACGGCATCCCCACGAATGGTCAGGATGTCTATGGACGCATTGGTATGGATTTCAGTTCGCGTGCCGGCGGCATCCCGCTGCAAAGCGACTCTGCGGCCACAACCCTCGGTGGAACCGCCTCGGTGAGCTTTTACATGAAGACCTCGCAGAAAGGAGTCGACAGCCAATGGCTGGCGCCGGGCATCTTCGGGCGCGACCAGGCGGCTGCCGACAATGATGTTTTCTGGGGCTGGATCGACGGCAAGGGCGACCTGAGGCTGACGGTGGGTAACCACTCGCAGACCAATCCGGGTGTCAAGTCGGGTTCACCGATCAATGACGGCAAGTGGCATCACGTGATCATGACACGCGATTCCAGCTCCGGCGCGATGACCATGTTTGTCGACGGTACCAAGTTCACCGGAAGTGGGGTCAAGGGTGCGATGGGGCTGCAGAACAAGTTCAAGTTTCTAGGTCAACTTCAAGACAGTCCGGACTGGTTCAAGGGTGAGCTCGCTGATGTGCGTGTCTACGACCGGGTGCTGACCGACGCCGAGGTCAAGAAGATGAACGAGCAGGTCGTGATCGGACAATTGGGGATGAAACCCGTGCTCTATGGCAATGAAGTGGCGTTCGATCCTCCGTTGATGGGGGGCAAGGGTGCGCAGTACAGCTGGCGCTTCGACGATGGGCAAAGTACGCCGTTCTCCAGCGATCCGAAGTACACGCGCTTGTTCAATCGGCCCGGACACTACAGCGTGATCTTGACCGTTAAACAGAGTGATGGGGTGGAAGTTCGGTACAGTTTCGTGTTGGCTGTGACTGCTCCTTTGACTGCCAATGCACCCGTGCACAGCACGAACATCACGGGCCGTGGAGCCTACATCTACAGCGTCAATTCCGACAGCGGAACAGTAGCGGCGGTGGATGCGCGAGATCCCCGGAAGCTCGTCAAGAAGTGGGAGACCCGCGTCGGGGAGGAGCCGCGTACTGTGGCTGTGGGGCCGGATGGACGCGTCTGGGTGGCGGTTCAGGGCGAAGACAAGCTGGTCGCACTGGATGCGGTGACCGGTGCAGTTTCAACTACCGTCGCGTTGGACTACGGCAGCGGGCCGCATAGCGTGGTATTCGCGCCGGGCGGCGTAATGGGGTTGCTGACATTGGAGAGCAAGTCCAAGCTCATCAGCTTTGATCCGACAACAGGTGAGAGGCGCAGCTCCCTCGATCTACCACCCGGCGGCGGCCGCGGCATCGCTGTGACGGGGGATGCCAGAACGGCCTATGTCACGCGCTTCAAGTCAAAACGCAGCGGGGGTGAACTGTACGAGGTCGATCTGGCCGGGATGAATACTCGACGCACGATTGTGCTGCGGGTCGATACCGCAACCGTTGATACCGAAGCAGGTGCGCGCGGTGTTCCCAACTACCTGCATCAGGTCGTGATCTCGCCAGATGGCTTGCGCGCGGTCTTGCCTTCTAAGAAAGACAATATTCTGCGCGGCCAGTGCCGAGACGGCCGGAAGCTGGATCACGATAAAACGGTGCGCTCCGTGCTCAATCAGGTGGACCTTGCCAAGGGTGAAGACCTCCCCGCCAGTCAGATCGACTTCGACAATCAGCCGCCGTCGAGAGCGGCAGTCTTCTCGCCATTGGGCGACTTCGTTTTCGTTGCCCAGATGGAGGGAAATACGGTAACGGTCGCCGATGCCTACAGCGGTAGTCGGGGGGCTCAGATCACTCGGATGCGGAGTACGCCGCATGGCTTGTACATCGATGCTGAGCGCAAGTTGTTGTTCACCAACAATTTCCTCGATCGTTCGGTATCTGCGTATGACGTGAGCACGATCTACTCCGGTAAGAACGCTGACGCTCCGTTGCTTCACTACGTTTCAACAGTCGCGACCGAGCCGTTGAAGGCATCCGTGCTGCGCGGCAAGAAGCTCTTCTACAACGCCAGCGACATCCGCATGTCCAACGAAAGCTACATCTCATGCGCGAGTTGTCATGTGGATGGCGGAGATGACGGGATGGTATGGGACTTCACTCAGCGCGGTGAAGGCATGCGCCGCACCATTTCTCTGCTAGGGCGTGCCGGGCTGGGCCATGGCAATCTGCATTGGAGTGCCAACTTCGATGAAGTCCAGGACTTCGAGAACGACATTCGTCGGGAGTTCGGGGGGGATGGCTTCATGACTAGAGCGGACTTCGAGGTCACGGCCGACCCGTTGGGAGCACGGAAGGCCGGCAAGAGCCCCGAGCTGGACGATTTGGCTGCATACCTTGCTTCGCTCGACAAGTACATGCGCAGTCCGGTACGCAACGCCGATGGAGCTTTGAGCGTGACGGCCCTGCAAGGTAAGAAACTATTCGGCGACCTGCAGTGCATCACTTGCCATTCCGGTCTCGCTATGCGTGATGGACAACGGCACGATGTAGGGACTATTCAACCCAGCTCGGGCAAAGGCAGTGGCAAGAAACTCGCCGGTGCAGGGTTCGACACGCCAACTTTGCATGGGATCTGGAGCAATGCGTCCAGTTTCCACAATGGCCAGAAGGCAACGACAAAGGATCTGATCGTCTCCGGTCATGGAAATAGCAATGCACCGAACTTGTCGCCTGCAGATTCGGATGCGCTGGTCGAATATCTTCGGTCCCTGGATGGACCTAAAGATGATGCGAGTGTTGGCTCGACTGCGCCACCTTCTTCGTCGCCGACCAGCACTGCTGCGCAGTGAACAGGGTTGGCAATCGACATTGAATAGATGAGAGGTATTCAGATGGTCTGTTCACCCATTGTGAAAGAGGTCGAAACGATGATCTTTCGAAAGAACTGGTTGCAGACCGTCATGTTATGTGTCGCTATTTTCACAAGTGGATGTGGAGGTGGCGGAGGTGGGGAAAGCTCCTCCCCTGTCAAATCCATTCCTCAGTCCTCGGCGGGTGCTCCTTCCTCATCGACGACAGGCACAGCGGCTGCACGGACATCAGGGAAAACAGCGGCGGGCTCTGACGTGCAACCAGTTGATGTTTCTAACATCAGCGATTGTGTTGCGTCTTCCGATCTTGAGGATCGCTGACTAGAGCCTTCCTTGGCCTGTCGAGCGACCAAGCCGGTCGCTGCCTGAAAGGACGCGCACCAAGGCAACGCTGGACCCGGCCGCACACGATGATCTTCAACCGCGGCAATCCGCTCGACTACGACGGCTGGGCCCAGAACGGGCTCTCCGATTGGAGTTGGAGCGACTGCCTGCCGTACTTCAAGAAGATGGAGACCTTCTCGGAGGGCGGAAGCGAATGGCGTGGTGACCAAGGTCCGTTGCAAGTCTCCCGGTGCAAGGCCGACTTCCCGCTCTATCACCAGTTTCTCCGCGCGGGCGAGCAGGCCGGATTCCCGCTCGCCTCGGACCATAACGCGCGGAACCAGGAAGGCCTCCACATCGCCCAAGCCCACATCCACGGAGGCGTGCGCTGGAGCGCCTCCCGGGCGTACCTGAAGCCTGCAGAGCGAAGACCGAACCTTCAAATCCGATCGCGGGCGACAGTCTTGAAGGTGCTGTTCGAAGGCCAGCGCGCCATCGGCGTCGTGTTGCGCCAGGGAAGCGCGCGGGCGGTGCACGGACGAGGCATCGCCATTTCCACAGCGATCGGCTCGCTGCTTGGGCAACGGCTTCTCGGCATGAACGTCGCGGACATGGCGTTGAAGCCGACACATGAAGAGCTTCGCATTCCACGCGTTTCGCCACCTTGGCGTGGCCTTGGCAACGCGATATTACGGAATGCGCGATCGAATCGACGGCCGATTCTTGGGATGACCGCGATTCGTTGTTCTTCTTGAGTAGGATCGCGAAGCGTGCATCAGACTCGACCGTCTGCGTAGGGAGGGTGGCTCCGCGGCGGTGCGCCCCACCCACTACATTACCCACGCGCTGCGCCCCGCGCAGCTCTTAAAGACCGGCGACGGTCGCGTGTATTGAACGAGTTTGGAAGGAAGCAACCTTGGGACTACTTGATGGAATGCTTGGCAACGCAGCCAAGATCGACCCTGCAAAGATTCAGCAGGAGTTCAGCCAGATCCTGGCGAAAGGGGAAGTGGTCGAGCACGCCTACCAGCTCATCCGCGACTACTTCGTGTTCACCGACAAGCGCTTCGTCCTGGTCGACAAGCAAGGCATTACGGGAAGCAAGGTCGAATACCACTCCATTCCCTACAAGAGCATCACGCACTTCAGCGTCGAGACCGCCGGTACCTTCGATCTCGATGCCGAGCT
Source organism: Variovorax sp. LjRoot175 (assembly GCF_964253805.1). Taxonomy (NCBI): domain Bacteria; kingdom Pseudomonadati; phylum Pseudomonadota; class Betaproteobacteria; order Burkholderiales; family Comamonadaceae; genus Variovorax; species Variovorax sp. LjRoot175. The sequence continues at coordinate 3,471,678 of NZ_CAXURY020000001.1, forward strand.
CAAGATATGGATCTCGGGGACGGTCGCTCCGATCCAGAAGCAGTTCAACAAGAAGCTCAGCATCTACGAGGTGCAGAGCGTGCTTGCGAGCTACGTGCTCAGGTGAGCTGAGCCTCGCGAGACGGGGCGCCACGCTCCGACTCAGTCGGTGCGGCTGGCCGGCAGCACGATGGTCATCAGCAGCCTGGTGTCTTCCAGCGCATGCAAGCCGTGCGGCACGCCGCCGGCGAGGTACATCACCTGATCGGCCTCGAGCAGCTTCACGCTGCCGTCGAACTGCACCTCGACCCTTCCGCGCATGCACTGCAAGGTCATCGACGTCGAGACGGCGTGCGACGGGACCTGCTTGCCGGCCGGCAGCACCAGCCACATGATCTCGATGTCGCCGGCCTTCAGGAGTGCACAGGTCTCCGCCGCCTGCACGTCGAGCGCGCCGAGATTCACGACCTGACCGGATGATGCGTGGGGGAGTGCCATGCGGGGCAGTTTGGCAAGGTGGGCTTACGTTGTCCAGATCGGTCATACGTCATGAGGCACGTCCTGCGGCATCGCCACCGCGCGCAGCACCTGCATTGGTCCCACTGCGTGGACGCGGTCCAGTTCCTCTTGCGAACGCAAGAACAATGAGCCAGCGAAGCCGAGCCCGTTCACGGAGATCGATTCGAAGCATGCGCGCGAACGCGGCACGACGAGCATCCAGCCTCGGCGAATCAGCAGGTTGTAAGGTGCCGACTGAACTTCGCCCTCTTCGGCGGCGACAGCGGAAATGCCGCACCGATGAAGCAGCTCGCGATAGAGGACATGCAACTCGGGAGCCGTCGCTTGCGGCGCCAGACGTGCGAACGCATGCCTGAACGGCAGCGGTGAACCGCTGCCGAGCACCCGCTCCATCGGCACTTGGTCCGGGCTTTCGCGTGTAAGCGGGAGCGGCACAAGCTGCAGGTGCTTATGCCGCTGGCTGGCCCCGGCTTCGACGCCCCCGTTGTAGAAGCCGAGTCCATCGACCTCGCTCAGGCAGGCGATGAGCGCCGCGAAATCCTCAACGGTAAGGAGGCGCTCCTGGCGTTCGAAGCGGCGCGTGACGAGCAGCACATGGCCGGCGAGCAGTTGGAACTTGTTCAGCAGAATGTAGTGCGAAGGCGCGAGGTCACCTACGAACAGAGAACGGTCGTAGTCGCCGAGTGGATCCGTGGCCGCCGCGACATGGCGCGCCTTGTCCTTGCGCGCGAGGCTCGACACCGTGCGCACGACGAACCGAACGCCATCGCTGTCGAGGAGGATGGTCTGAGTCTCGATCGGCTGCAGTGCACCGTCTGCCAGGGCGCGCTGCCTTGCGTTCTGGACGACGGACAGGGAAAACATGCCGTCATTCTCGACCCGTTCCGGGCAACGAGGCACGCCCAGGCACTAAGACTTGAATTCTTCCGCCGTGATACCGAGCTTGCGCAGCTTGTCGTGCAGCGTCTGCCGCGCGATCGCCAGCGCGCTGGCGGTGGCCGGCTGGTCACCCTGGTGCTTGCGCAGCGCCTCGACGATCACCGCCCGCTCGAAGGACTCGACCTGCTGCGGCAGTCCGCGCGGCAAGGCCGGCATGCCTTCGGCGTTGCCGCGCGCCTGCGTCAGGCGCTCGCCCAGCAGGCCAAGCACGAAGCGGTCGGCCACGTTACGCAGCTCGCGCACGTTGCCGGGCCAGGCGTAGGCCATCAGGTCGGCCACCTGCGCGCCGCTCAGGATCGGCGCGACGCGCTCATAGCGCGCGGCCGCCAGCAGCGTGAAATGCTCGAACAGCAGAGGGATGTCCTCGCGCCGTTCGCGCAGCGGCGGCAGCTCGATGAAGGCAACGCCGAGCCGGTAGTACAGGTCGGCCCTGAACTTTTGCCGGTCGCTCATATCCTTGAGGTCGTCCTTGCTCGCGGCCACCACGCGGCAGTCGAAGGAAATGGCCTTGTTGGAGCCGATGCGCTCGATGGAGCGCTCCTGCAACGCACGCAGCAGCTTGATCTGCACCGCCATCGGCATGCTCTCGATCTCGTCGAGAAAAAGCGTGCCGCCGTTGGCGTATTCGAACTTGCCCACGCGCACGCGGTTGGCGCTGGTGAAGGCGCCGGCCTCGTGGCCGAACAACTCGCTCTCGGCCAGCGCCTCGGGCAGGCCGCCGCAGTTGAGCGGCACGAAATGCTGGCGCCGACGTTCGCTGTGCTCGTGCAGGCAGCGGGCGACGAGCTCCTTGCCGGTACCGGTTTCACCGTAGATCAGCACATCAGCCGAGGTCTCGGCCAAGGTCATCACGGTGCGGCGCACCTGCTGCATCTGCGCCGAGCGGCCGATCAGCACTGCCTGGATGCCGTGCCAGTTCTCCAGCGCATCACGCAGCGCGCGCACCTGCAGCGTGAGCTGCCGGCGCTCGATGGCGTGGCGCACGATGGCCACCAGCCGCTCGGAGCTGAAAGGCTTCTCGATGAAGTCGTAGGCGCCCTCGCGCATGGCCTGCACTGCCATCGCGATGTGGCCGTGGCCGGTGACCAGGATGACGGGCAGCTCGGCGTCGGCGTTGTGGAGTTCGATCAGCCATTCGGTGCCGCTCAGGCCCGGCAGGCGCACGTCGCAGACCACGATGGCAGGCACGCCGAAACCGATCTGCGCGCGCGCGCGTTCGGCGCTCGCGAAGGATTCGACCTCGAAACCGGCCAGGGTCAGCACCTGGGTCGTGCTGATTCGGACGTCTTCGTCGTCCTCGACCAACAGCACCCGGATGGCAGGGGCTTCACTCACTTTTTGATCACTCCTGTGGGGTGGGGGTAAGGATGGTGCGGATGGCGGCCGGCAGGTCGACCACGAAGCAGGCGCCGCCGTCCGGCAGGTTGGCGGCACGCAGCGTGCCGTCCATGGCCCGCACCAATTGTGCCGAGATCACGAGGCCCAGGCCCAGCCCGGTGCCTGCCGGCTTGCTGGTGACGAAGGGCTCGAACAGGCGCGGCAGGATGTCGGGCGGAATGCCCGGCCCGGTGTCGCTCACGCGCAGGATCACGCGGCCGTCCTGCGGTCGCGCTTCCAGGCGCAGCGTGCGCCGCGGCGATGCCTGCATGGCGTCGATGGCGTTGCGCATCAGGTTGACGAGCACGCTACCCAACGCGGCCTCTTCGGCCATGACGCTCAGGGTGGCGGGCTGCACATCGACCTCGATGACGATGCCGTTCTTCTTCGAGGCTTCGGCGACGATGACCTGCGCGTCGGCCGCGACCTGCGCCATCGGCACCGGCGCGAGCGGCAGCTCGCTCTTGTGCGCGAAGGTCTTGAGCTGCGAGGTCAGGCGCGCCAGGCGATCGACCATGCCGCGGATGCGCTGCAGGTTGCCGCGCACGTCATCGAAGCGGCTCTTGTCGAGCAGGATGGCGGCGCTTTCCGAGAGGGTGCGCATCGCCGTGAGCGGCTGATTCAGCTCGTGCACCACGCCGGCCGACATCTGGCCCAGCGCCGCCATCTTGCCGGCATGCACCAGCTCGCCCTGAGCCGCGCGCAGCTGGGCGGTGCGCGCGACCACGGTCGACTCGAGGGAGTCGTGCGCCGCCTGCAGCGCGGCCTGGTTGGCCAGCTTCTGCCGCACGGCGCGGCGGCGCTGCCACAGCGTGACGGCGATCAGCAGCAGCACCGCCATCGCCAGGCTCGCTGTGATGGCCGCGTAACGTGCACCGACGCGCACCGGCGCCAGATCGTCGAGCACCACCAGCTGCCAAGGCGCCCCGCGCAGCGCGCGCGTCGAAGCGAGCTGGTCCACGCCGTCGAGCGCGATGACCTGCACGTTGCGCGCCAGCGCCTCTTTCTGCGTCCACTGCAGCGGCTGCAGGCCGGCCTCGCCGTAGGGGCGCGAGCGCTGCACCTCGGCGCGCTGCGAAGCGTCGAGCGGCCACAGCGGCCGGAACTTCAGGTCCTCGCGGGTGGCGAGGATCACCACGCCGCGCTGGTCGATCAGCGCCACGTTGCCTGGCAGCATGCGCCAGGCGCGCTCGGACTCCTCGAGATTAACCTTGACGGCCACCACGCCACGCGCGGGCTGGTCGTGGCGCAAGGCGTACGAGAGGTAGTAGCCGGGCTTGCGGCTGGTGATGCCGACGCCGTAGAAGCGGCCCCTGCCCTGCCCCAGCGCATCGATCACGTAGGGCCGGAACGACAGGTCCTGGCCGATGGTGGTGCCGGGCCGGTCCCAGTCGGACGCCGCCAGCGAGGTGCCGGCGGCGTCGAGCACATAGAGCATCTCCGCGCCCGCGGTGGCGTTGACGCCGTCGAGGTAGCGGTTGACCGCGTCGCGCAGCCTCGAGTCCGACGGCGTGCCGAGCAGCGCCGGAACGATGGGCGTCATCTCCAGCAGCGCTGGCAGATACTCGAAACGGGCCAGGTCGGCATCGAGCCCGGTCGCGAGCATGTCGAGCCGGTGGTCGGCCGCCTCGCGCAGCCGCGCCAGGCCGTTCTGCATGGCGAGGTGATGGCCGGCGACGGCGGCCAGGGCCACCAGCGCCAGCGCGCCGCACCAGCGCGGCAGGCCGCGCCAGCGTCTTTGAGTGTCGGAAGGCAAGTCGAAGCGCCGGGCCGGCTCCCGTGAATTCATGAACCCGTTATTGCACAAGGCCGCGCGGGCCGCATCAGTGGCTGCCCGGTGGCGCGTGTCACGGGTGGTTTCATTCAGGCCCAGTGTCTGCTCAGGCATAGCGCAGTTCGCCGGTCTTGCCGCGGAAGACCCGGTAGGAGAATACGGTGTAGCCCACGATGGCCGGCACCGAGATGCACACGCCCACCAGGATCACCTTGAGCGCCGGTGCGCTGCTAGCCGCCTGCCAGATCGTGAGCTGGCCGATCACCACGTAGGGATAGATGCTGTAGGCCAGCCCCAGGAAGCCGAGCACGAACACCATGACCAGCAGCACGAAAGGCAGCCAGCACACCGGCCCGCGCACCATGCGCGTGTTCAGCAGGCCGCGCACGGCGAGCAGCGCCGCGCCGGTCATGAGCGGAATGGCGGCCAGCGCCAGGATCTCGGGCAGCGCGAACCAGCGCTCGCGCACCTCGGGGCTGATCCAGGGCGTGGCCATCGAGATCAGCAGCATGCCGCCGACCATCGGCGCCCAGGCGGTGCGTGCCCATTGCACGGCGCGCTCCTGCAGCGCACCCTCGGTCTTCATGATGAGCCAGGCCGCGCCCATCAGCACGTAGGCCATCGGCAGCGCCACGGCGATGGCGGCGGCGAACAAGGGATAGTTCCAGCCGGATCCGAAGCCGCTGATGTAGCGCCCGAGCATCCAGCCCTGCGCCACCGAGGCCAGGGTGGAACCCGCGAAGAAGAGCCGGTCCCAGGTGCGCTTGTGGCTGTCGCGCGCCTTCACGCGGAAATCGAAGGCCACGCCGCGCAAAGTGAGGCCGACGAGCATCAGCGCCACCGGCAGGTAAAGCTCGCCCAGCACCAGGCCGTGCGCCTTCGGGAAGGCAACCAGCAGGATGCCCACGCCCAGCACCAGCCAGGTCTCGTTGGCGTCCCAGAACGGGCCGATGGAGGCGACCATCACGTCCTTCTCGGCGTCGCTCGCGCGGTGCATGAGCATGCCCACGCCAAGGTCGTAGCCGTCGCTGACCACGTAGACCAGCATCGAGGCGCCCATCAGCACCATGAAGATCACCGGCAACGCGGCGTCGAAGCTCATGCGCGGCCTCCTTCGGCCATCGGCGCGGTGATCGCGGTGATCGCGCCCGGCGGCGTCGCGGCCCGCTCGACGGCCTCGATCACCAGCACCTCGTCGGGCTTCTCGGCCATGTACTTGAGCACCGCGACGTACGCCACGATGAGCGCGAGGTACAGCGCGATGTAGAGCGCGAGCGTGAGCCCGATCATCGCGGGCGGCACCTTCGACACCACGTCGGCCGTGCGCACCAGCCCGTAGACGATGTAGGGCTGGCGGCCGATCTCGGTGACGTACCAGCCCGCCACCGTGGCTATCCAGCCCGAGAAGGTCATCCCCGCGAACAGCCACAGCAGCGCGCGCGGCAGCAGCGCCGGTTGCCAGCGTGCGCGGCGGTACAGCCACCAGCCGAGCCAGCTGGTCGCGAGCATCAGCACGCCCATGCCGACCATGATGCGGAAGGCGAAGAACATCGGCAGCGGCGGCGGATGCGCGCCGGCAAAGTCGTTCAGGCCGCGGATCTCGCCGTCGGCCTCGTGCGTGAGGATCAGGCTCGCGCCATTGGGCACCGCGATCTCGAAGCGGTTCCTGCGCGCCTCGGCGTCGGGAATCGCGAACAGCAGCAGCGGCACGCCGCGCCCGGTCTCCCACACGCCTTCCATGGCAGCAATCTTGGCGGGCTGGTGCTTGAGCGTGTTGAGGCCGTGCATGTCGCCCACGACGATCTGCACCGGAATCAGCACCGCCGCCAGCGTGAGCCCTACCCGCATCACGCGCGCCGCGCTGCGCTGTCCCACGCCGCGCAGCACCTGCCAGGCCGACAGGCCGATCAGCAGGAACGCGCAGGTCAGCGCGGAGGCCAGCAGCATGTGCACGAAGCGGTACGGAAACGACGGGTTGAACACCACCGCCGGCCAGCTCGCGACATGGAATTCGCCGTTCACGACCTCGTGGCCCGCGGGCGTCTGCATCCACGAGTTGAGAGCAAGAATCCAGAAGGCCGACAGCGTGGTGCCGAAGGCCACCATGAAGGTCGACAGCAGGTGCACGCGCTCGCCGACCTTGCCGTGGCCGAACAGCATCACGCCGAGAAAACCCGCCTCCAGGAAGAACGCGGTGAGCACCTCGTAGCCCAGCAGCGGCCCCGCCACGTTGCCGACGCGCTCCATGAAGCCCGGCCAGTTGGTGCCGAACTGGAAGCTCATGGTGATGCCGCTGACCACGCCGAGCGCGAAGGTCAGCGCGAACACCTTGGTCCAGAAGCGGTAGGCGTCGAGCCAGCCCTGCGCCAGCGGTGCATTGCCGCCGCCGCGCGTGCGCAGCCAGCGCCAGCGCAAGAACAGCAGCAGCCAGCCCAGTGCGATGCTGATCGTGGGGAACAGGATGTGGAAGGTGATGTTGGCCGCGAACTGCATGCGGGCGAGGATCAGGGCGTCCATCAGGTTCCTTTCGGGCCGGCGGCGGCGCGGCCGCCGCCGGCCTGGGTCATCGCTTCGCCGCCCCGCCCTGCTTCAAGGCTTCCGACATGCCGATGAGCACGCCGCTCACCAGCGCCGAGTAGCTGTCGATCAGCGCCTGCGAGGCGCGCAGGCCCATCGCGCGGCCGTCGCGCAGGCTCTTCTGCGTGTCTTCCATGAGCTGCTCGAGCGCCGCCGTGGCGCGCGCGCCGGTGCCGGTGCCCTTGCCCTGCATCGCCTGGAAGACGCCGCTCCACGGACCGTCGGCCGGCGCCGCCTTGCGCACGCTGGCGAACAGCGTCTCCTCCATCTTCTCGATGTCGGCGAGCGCCTTCTTGAGCTGCGTCTCGCGCAGGCTCACGCCCTGGTCGACCAGCTGTTGCAGCGCGCGCTGGTTGGCCAGCACGGCCTGCTCCAGCGCGCCGTCCATGCCGGCAAAGACCTTGCCGAGCAGGCCTTCCACATCGGGCGCGGGCAGCTTGCTGCCGGCCGCGCCGGCCGAGGCCGTCCTGGTGACCGTCCCCAACACCTGCCGGATGTTCGCCAGCGTGAGCTCGCGGCCCTGCAGCGCCTTGAGCGTGGCCTCGTGCACCGCCTTGCGGACGGTCTCGCCCTGCTTGGCGGAGGCCTCGGAGAACTTCTTGATCAGTGCGACCTGATCGATGCCGTTTTTGAGGATCATGGTCGTTTGCTCATTGCATGTGCTGGCCGCCATTGATGGCGATGTTGGCGCCGGTCACGAACGCCGCCTCTTCCGAGGCGAGGTAGATGATCAGGCCCGCCACCTCCTCGGGCTTGCCGAGACGGCCCACGGGGATGTGCGGCAGGATCTTGCTGTCGAGCACTTCCTTCGGAATGGCCGTGACCATCTTGGTGCCGATGTAGCCCGGCGAGATGGTGTTCACGGTGACGCCCTTCTTCGCCACCTCGAGCGCCAGCGCCTTGGTGAAGCCATGCACCCCGGCCTTGGCGGCCGAGTAGTTGGTCTGGCCGAACGCGCCCTTCGAGCCATTCACCGAGGACACGTTGATGATGCGGCCCCAGCCGCGGTCCACCATGCCGTCGGCCACCTGCTTGCTCATGTTGAACAGGCTGTCGAGGTTGGTGCGCAGTACCGCGTCCCAGTTGATGCGGTCCATCTTCTTGAAGGTCATGTCGCGCGTGATGCCGGCGTTGTTGACCAGCACGTCGACCGGGCCCAGCCCCGCCTGCACCTCCGACACGGCGCGCGCGCACGAGTCGAAGTCCGCCACGTCGCAGGGCACGGCCAGAATCTCATAGCCGCGCTGCGCCATCTGCGCCACCCACTCGGCGTGCGACTTGTTGCCCGGCGAATAGGTCACCGCGAGCTTGTAGCCTGCATCGACCATCTTGGTGGAGATCGTCTCGCCCAGGCCACCCATGCCGCCGGTGACCAGGACCACTTGTTGCTGCTTCTCGCTCATCTGCTTTCTCCTTGGTACGTTGTGTGACTAAGAAAATCGGTCAGGCGCGCTCGACGGCCAGCGCCACGCCCATGCCGCCGCCGATGCACAGCGAGGCCAGGCCCTTGTTGGCGCCGCGGCGGCGCATCTCGTGCAGCAGCGTCACCAGCACGCGGCAGCCCGAGGCGCCGATGGGGTGGCCGATGGCGATGGCGCCGCCGTTGACGTTGATGCGGCTGGTGTCCCAGTCCATCTCGCGGTTGACCGCGCAGGCCTGCGCCGCGAAGGCTTCGTTGATCTCCATCAGGTCGAGGTCCTGCGCCTTCCAGCCGGCCTTCTTCAGCGCCAGCTGCGAAGCGGGCACCGGGCCCATGCCCATGAGCGACGGGTCCAGCCCTGCGCTCGCGTAGGCGCGGATCACCGCGAGCGGCTGCAGGCCGAGTGCGGCGGCGCGCGAGGCCGACATCACCAGCACCGCGGCCGCGCCATCGTTCAGGCCCGAGGCATTGCCGGCCGTCACCGAGCCGGTCTTGTCGAAGGCCGGGCGCAGGCCGGCGAGCGCATCGGCATTGGTCTTGCGGTTCACGAACTCGTCGGCCGCAAAGACGACGGGGTCCCCCTTCTTCTGCGCAATGCTGAAGGGCAGGATCTCGTCGTCGAAGCGCCCCGCGTCCTGCGCGGCCGCGGCCTTCTGCTGCGAGGCCAACGCCAGCGCGTCCTGCATCTCGCGCGTGATGCCGTACTTCTTCGCCACGTTCTCGGCCGTGGTGCCCATGTGGTACTGGTTGTAGACGTCCCACAGGCCGTCCACGATCATGGTGTCGACCAGCTTCCAGTCGCCCATGCGCTGGCCGTTGCGCGAATTGGGCAGCACGTGCGGCGCAGCGCTCATGTTCTCCTGGCCGCCGGCCACCACGATCTCGGCGTCGCCGCACTTCACGGCCTGCGCCGCCAGCATCACGGCCTTCAGGCCCGAGCCGCAGACCTTGTTGATGGTGAGGCCCGGCACGCCGACGGCCAAGCCGGCCTTGATCACGGTCTGGCGCGCGGGGTTCTGGCCCGAGCCGGCCGCGAGCACCTGGCCCATGATCACCTCGGACACCGCATCGCCCGGCACGCCGGCCTTGGCGAGCAGGCCCTTCACCACGTGCGCGCCCAGCTCGGGCGCGGCCGTGCCGGCGAGCGAGCCGCCGAACTTGCCGACCGCCGTGCGTTGCGCGGCCACGATCACGATATCGTCTGACATGAGAGTCTCCTTGGGGGTTGATGCGAAGGGAATGACGACGGCCCGGCTTCAGGCCGCCTTGGCTTTGACATAGCGCCCGGGAGCGGGCTCGATCACGGGAAAATCCGCGCTGCCCAACGCGCGGCGGGCGGCGACCTTCGCGCCGGCATGCGCGGCGAGCCAGTCGCTCCACCCGGGCCACCAGCTGCCGTCGATGCTCTGCGCGCCATCGAGCCAGGCGCCGGCGTCGGACGCGAGATCGCCGACCCAGTGGTTGCGCTTCTTCTTCGCGGGCGGGTTGATCACGCCCGCGATGTGGCCGCTGGCGCCGAGCACGAAACGCGTGTCGCCGCCGAGCAGTTGCGTGCCGGCATAGGCGGTCTTCCACGGCACGATGTGGTCGTCGCGCGAGGCGTAGACGAAGGCCGGCGCATCGACGCGCGATAGATCCACCGGCACGCCGCACTGCACCGTGCCGCCGGGTACGCGCAGCCTGTTCTCCAGGTAGGTGTTGCGCAGGTACCAGCAGTACATCGGCCCCGGCAGGTTGGTGTCGTCGCCGTTCCAGTACAGCAGGTCGAAAGCCGGCGGCGCCTTGCCTTTGAGGTAGCCGTTGACCACGTAGGGCCAGATCAGGTCGTTGGCGCGCAGCGCGGCGAACACGGTCGCGAGCTCACGGCCCTTGAGCAGGCCGCCGCGGCCGATGGTGGCTTCGCGCGCGGCCACCATGGCCTCATCCACCATCAGGCCCAGTTCTCCGGTGTCCGAGAAATCGAGCATCGCGGTCAGCAGCGTGACGCTGGCGGCCGGCGTTTCACCGCGCGCGGCGGCTACGGCGAGCGCGCTGCCCAGCAGCGTGCCGCCGATGCAGAAGCCCAGCGTGTTGACCTTGTCGGCACGGGCGATGCTCCGCGCGACATCGAGCGCCCGCAGCACGCCTTGCTCGACGTAGTCGTCCCAGCCCAGATGGCCCTGCTCGGCCGAGACATTGCGCCACGACACCAGGAAGACGGTGTGGCCCTGTTCGACCGCATAGGCAACCAGCGAGTTACCCGGCTGCAGGTCGAGGATGTAGAACTTGTTGATGCAAGGCGGCACGATGACCAGCGGGCGCTTGTGGACCTTCGCCGTGGACGGCGTGTACTGCACGAGCTGCATCAACTCGTTCTCGAACACCACGCTGCCGGGGCTGGTCGCGACGTTGCGGCCGACCTCGAAGGCCTCGTCGTCCGACATCGAGATGCGGCCCTTCGCCACGTCCGCCAGGAAGAGACGCGCACCTTCGAGCAGGCTCGCACCGCCGGAGTCGAGCGCGGCCTGCATCGCCTCGGGGTTGGTGGCGAGGCTGTTGGCCGGGTTCATGGCATCGACGACCTGCCGCAGCGCGAAGTCCATCTGTGCCTTGCCGCGCGCGTCGAACGGCGCCGCCTCCAGCGCACGGCGCATCAATGCGCCGAACTGCGTGTGCCCCTGCAACAGGCCCTGCTGCCAGGCTTGCACCCACGAGGTCGCATCGAGATCGGGTGAGGGTTGGGTCATGGCCGTGACTGCTCAATGCAGCTTGACGTGGGGTTCGGTGCGCCGCGTGATGAGGCGGGCGAGCGTGTCGAGCGAGACCTTGACGACGCCGTGCAGCGCCAGCTCGTGCATCTTGTAGAGCGACACGTACATCAGCCGTGCGAAGGCGCCTTCGATCATCAGGCTGCCGCCGATCAGGCCGCCCATCATGTTGCCCACAGTGCTGAACTCGCCGAGTGACACGAGCGAGCCGAAGTCGCGGTAGCGGTAGGGCTTGAGCGCCTTTCCGCCCAGGCGCCGGCGGATCTGCGCCGCGACGTGCGAGGCCTGCTGGTGCGCCGCCTGCGCGCGCGGCGGCACCAGGCCGCCCTTGCCGCCGTTGGCCTCGGGCCACTCGCAGGCCGCGCAGTCGCCGATGGCGAAGATGTCGCCATCGCGCGTGGTCTGCAGGGTCGGCAGCACCGCGAGCTGGTTGCTGCGGTTGGTCTCCAGCCCCGCGATGTCCTTCATCAAGTCGGCCGCCTTCACGCCCGCGGCCCACACCACCAGCTCGGCCGGCAGCGTGCGGCCGTCGGCCAGGCGCACGCCCTCGGGCAGCACCTCGGCCACCCTGGCCGAGGTGTGCACGTCCACGCCCAGCTTGCGCAGGAGCGCCTCGGTGGCGGCCGACATGCGCGGCGGCAGCGCGGGCAGGACGCGGTCGGCGGCCTCGATCACGCTGACCTGGATGTCCTTCTCGGCATCCACGCGGTCGAGCCCGTAGGCCACGACCTCGCGCGTGGTGCGATGCAGCTCGGCCGCCAGCTCCACGCCGGTGGCGCCCGCACCGATGATCGCCACGTGCAGCTGCTCGGGCCGCAGCGGCGCGGTCTGCGCGTGCGCGCGGATGCAGGCGTTGACCATGCGCTGGTGAAAGCGCTGGGCGTCCGCCTTCGACTCGAGCCGCAGCGCATGCTCGCGCACGCCGGGCGTGCCGAAGTCGTTGCTGAGGCTGCCGATGGCGACCACCAGCGTGTCGTAGCCGAAGGCGCGCGCCGGCGTGACCAGCCGGCCCTCGTCGTCCAGGTAGGGTGCGACATGCACCTCGCGCCGCTCGCGGTCGATGCCGGTGAGCTCGCCGAGCCGGAAGCGGAAACGATGCCAGTGCGCCTGCGCAAGGTAGTCGACCTCGTGTGCGCTCAGGTCCATGCTGCCCGCGGCGATCTCGTGCAGCTTGGGCTTCCACACGTGGGTGCGGTGCATGTCGATCAGCGTGATGTCCGCCATGCCGCGCTTGCCCAACGTATCGCCGAGACGCGTGGCCAGCTCCAGACCGCCGGCACCGCCGCCCACGATGACGACTCGGTGCCTCTGCACGGGGCTGTTCATGGTTGGCTGCTCCGTACAGGCATGTGCTCGCTTCAGCGCGGCTGGGCCACGGGCATGTGGGTTTCGACCTGATCCAGCACTGCCTCGGGCGCGTCGGCCTCGGCCGGCGTCTCGTTGTCCAGGATGCGCTTCATGCGGGCGGCGTCCAGGTCGTTGGTCCACTTGGCGACCACCACCGTGGCGACGCCGTTGCCGATCAGGTTGGTCAGCGCGCGGGCTTCCGACATGAATCGGTCGATGCCCAGGATCAGCGCCAGGCCCGCCACCGGCACGTGCCCCACTGCCGACAGCGTGGCGGCCAGCACGATGAAGCCGCTGCCGGTCACGCCGGCCGCGCCCTTGGACGTCAGCAGCAGCACCAGCAGCAGCGTGATCTGTTGCGTCACCGTCATGTCGGTGTTGGTGGCCTGCGCGATGAACACGGCCGCCATCGTCAGGTAGATCGAGGTGCCGTCGAGGTTGAACGAGTAGCCGGTCGGGATGACCAGGCCGACCACCGACTTCTTGGCGCCCAGGTTCTCGAGCTTGGCCATCATGCGCGGCAGCACCGATTCGCTGGAGGAGGTGCCCAGCACGATCAGCAGCTCTTCCTTGATGTACTTGATGAACTTCCAGATGCTGAAGCCGTGCGCCCGCGCGATGCCGCCGAGAATGACGAAGATGAACAGCAGGCACGTGGCGTAGAAGGTCGCCATCAGCTGGCCGAGCTGCAGCAGCGAGCCGACGCCGTACTTGCCGATCGTGAATGCCATCGCGCCGAAAGCGCCGATCGGCGCCACCTTCATGATGTAGCCGACGATGACGAACAGGACGTGGGAGAACTTCTCGATGAAGTCGAACACCAGCGTACCGCGACCGCCGAACTTGTGCAGCGCGAAGCCGAACATCACGGCGAACAGCAGCACCTGGAGAATCTCGCCCTTGGCGAACGCGTCGACCACCGTGCTCGGGATCACATGCAGCAGGAAGTCGACCGTGCCCTGCATCTGTCCAGGCGCTGTGTAGGCGGCGATCGCCTTGGTGTCGAGTTGGCTCACGTCGATGTTCATGCCAGCGCCGGGCCGCACGATGTTGATGATGACCAGCCCCACCACCAGCGCAATGGTGCTGACGATCTCGAAGTACAGCAGCGCCAGGCCGCCGGTCTTGCCGACCTTCTTCATGTCCTCCATGCCGGCGATGCCGACCACCACCGTGCAGAAGATGATCGGCGCGATGATCATCTTGATGAGCTTGATGAAGCCGTCGCCCAGCGGCTTCATTGCCGCGCCGGTCTGTGGATAGAAATGGCCCAACAGCACGCCGATGACGATCGCAGTGATGACCTGGAAGTACAGGGACTTGTAGAAGGGCTTGGATACGGGTTGGTGGTCCACGAATGTCTCCTAGAAAATTCAGACGCCGGCGGCATGCGCCTGCCGGTCGGCGTGGTAGCTCGACCGCACGAGCGGTCCGCAGGCGGCATGGGCAAAGCCCATGGCGTGCGCCTGCTGCGCAAGGGTTTCGAATTGCGCCGGAGCGACGTAGCGCGCAACCGGCAGGTTGCCGGGGCGCGGCTGCAGGTACTGGCCGACGGTGAGCATGTCGACGCCATGGCGGCGCAGGTCGCGCATCACCTCCAGCACTTCGTCGTCGGTCTCGCCCAGGCCCAGCATCAGGCCCGACTTGGTGGGCACGCCGGGGCAGCGCGCGCGGAACGACTGGAGCAGCCGAAGCGAGTGCATGTAGTCGGCGCCGGGTCGCGCCTGGCGGTACAGGCGCGGCACGGTCTCGAGGTTGTGGTTCATCACGTCCGGCGGGTCGGCCGCGAGGATGTCGAGCGCAACCTCGGCGCGGCCGCGGAAGTCGGGCGTGAGCACCTCGATCTGCGTGCCGGGCGACTGCCTGCGCACCGCGCGGATGCAGGCGGCGAAATGCGCCGCACCGCCGTCGCGCAGGTCGTCGCGGTCGACGCTGGTGATCACCACGTACTTCAGGCGCAGCCGAGCGACCGTGTCGGCCAGGTGCTGCGCCTCCTTCGGGTCGGGCGGCTGCGGACGGCCGTGGGCCACGTCGCAGAAAGGGCAGCGACGCGTGCAGAGGTCGCCCAGCACCATGAAGGTGGCGGTGCCCTTGCCGAAGCATTCGCCGATGTTCGGGCACGAGGCCTCTTCGCACACGGTGTGCAGGCTGGCCTCGCGCAGCGTGCGCTTCACCTCGCGGAAGCTCTCGCTCTGCGAGACGCGCACGCGGATCCAGTCGGGCTTGGGCAGGGCCGGGCCTGCCTCGGCCACGCGGATCGGTATCCGGCGCGTCTTGGCGGCGCCGCGCTGCGGGCCATGGAGCACGATGTCGTTCATGGCCGTGCCGTCAGGACGCGCCGCGGTGCGAGTTGGCATCGACCACCGCCAGCGCCGTCATGTTGACGATGCGGCGCACGGTGGACGACGGCGTGAGGATGTGCACCGAGCGCGCGGCGCCCAGCAGGATGCCTCCCACCGTGATGCCGCTGCCGGCCGCCATGCGCAGCAGGTTGTAGGAGATGTTGGCCGCGTCGACGTTGGGCATGATGAGCACGTTGGCTTCGGTGTCCAGCGCCGAGTCCGGGAACTCGTGGTCGAGGATCGACTTGGACAGCGCCGCGTCGCCGCGCATCTCGCCTTCCACCGCGAGCTGCGGATCGCTCGCCTTGATGAGCGCGAGCGCCTCGCGCATCTTCACGGCCGAGGCCGCATCCGAGCCGCCGAAGTTCGAGTGCGACAGCAGCGCCACGCTCGGCGTCACGCCGAAGCGGCGCACCTCTTCGGCCGCGAGCAGCGTGATCTCGGCGATCTGCGCCGCATGGGGGTCGCGGTTGACGTGCGTGTCGCAGATGAAGAGCTGGCGTCCCGGCAGCATCAGCATCTGCATGGCGGCCATGGTCTTGGTGCCTGGGCGCAGGCCGATCACGTCGCGCACATGGCGCAGGTGATCGCCGTAGCCGCCCAGCGTGCCGCACAACATGGCGTCGGCCCGGCCCTGGCGCACCAGCATCGCCGCGAGCAGCGTGCCGCGGCTGCGCATCTCGGTCTGCGCCACCAGGCGCGAGACGCCGTCGCGGCGCTTGAGCTGGTAGTAGGCCTCGGCGGCGTCGCCGTGCACGGCGGGGTCGAGCAGGTCGACGGCCTCGCAGTCGGTGCCCAGCGCAAGGCGCAGGCCGTACTGCGCGATGCGCTCCGCGATCACCTCGGGGCGGCCCAGCAGCAGCGGCCGCGCCAGGCCTTCGTCCACCACCACCTGCGCGGCGCGCAGCACGCGCTCGTCCTCGCCCTCGGCGTAGACCACGCGCTTGGGTGACTGCTTGGCGGCTGCGAACAGCGGCTGCATGCTGCTGCCCGACTGGTAGACGAACTGCGACAGGCGCTGGCGGTAGGCCTTCATGTCGGCGATGGGCCGCGTCGCCACGCCGCTGTCGACCGCGGCCTGCGCCACCGCGGGCGCGACCGCCTCGATCAGGCGCGGGTCGAAGGGCTTGGGGATCAGGTAGTCGCGGCCGAAGCGCAGGCCGAGCGCGCCGTAGGCCTGCGCCACCACCTCGGGAATCTCGGCATGCGCGAGCTCCGCGATGGCGCGCACGGCGGCAAGCTTCATCTCCTCGTTGATGGTGGTCGCGCCCACGTCGAGCGCACCGCGGAAGATGAACGGGAAACACAGCACGTTGTTGACCTGGTTCGGATAGTCCGACCGGCCGGTGCCGAGGATGGCGTCGGGGCGCACGGCCAGCGCGTCTTCCGGCAGGATCTCCGGCGTCGGGTTGGCCATCGCGAGGATGATCGGATCGCGCGCCATCTCCTTCACCATCTCCGGCTTGAGCACGCCGCCGGCCGACAGGCCGAGGAAGATGTCGGCACCGCCGATCACGTCGGCCAGCTTGCGCGCCGAGGTGTCCTGCGCATAGCGGGCCTTGTTCGGGTCCATCTGCTCCTTGCGGCCGGTGTAGACCACGCCCGCGCTGTCGGACACGTAGATGTTGTGCAGCGGCAGGCCGAGGCTCACGATCAGGTCGAGGCAGGCCAGCGCCGCCGCGCCGGCGCCCGAGGCCACCAGCTTCACCTCGCGGATGTCCTTGTTCACGTGCCGCAGCGCGTTGAGGATGGCGGCGGCCGCGACGATGGCGGTGCCGTGCTGGTCGTCGTGGAAAACCGGGATCTTCATGCGCTCGCGCAGCTTCCTCTCGATGTAGAAGCACTCGGGCGCCTTGATGTCTTCGAGGTTGATGCCGCCGAAGGTGGGCTCCATGCGCGCGATGGTGTCGATGAGCGCGTCGGGGTCGGTCTCGTCGAGCTCGATGTCGAAGACGTCGATGCCGGCGAACTTCTTGAAGAGGCAGGCCTTGCCTTCCATCACCGGCTTGCCGGCCAGCGCGCCGATGTTGCCGAGTCCCAGCACCGCCGTGCCGTTGGTGATGACCGCCACCAGGTTCGCGCGCGAGGTGAGATTCATGGCCTCGGCCGGATCGCGCGCGATTTCCATGCAGGCGTCGGCCACGCCGGGCGAATAGGCGAGCGCGAGATCGCGCTGCGTGGCCATCGGCTTGGTCGGGTTCACCGAGATCTTGCCGGGCGTCGGAAAGCGGTGGTAGTCGAGGGCAGCTTCGCGCAGGTTGTCGGACATGGTTTTGTCTCCGTGTGTCTGTCTGTACCGAGGGTGTCTTGATCAGCGCGAGGCGAGCGCGCAGGCGTCGCCCAGCCAGCCGTGCAGGCCGCACAACAGCGCTTCCGGTTGATCCGCGTGCACCCAGTGGCCGGCCTCGGGGATGTGCTCCAGCTGCGCGCAGGGGAACATCGCCTGGATGCGTGGAAGCGAATCGGGTCGCACGTAGTCGGACTCCGCCGCCGCGAAGAACAGGGCCGGCCCGTCGTAGCGTTCGCGCAGCAACTGTTCCGGGAACCCGCAAAGGTCCGGCATGCACAAGGCCGTCGCCATCAGATTGAGCCGCCAGTCGAAACGCTCGGTCTGGCGCCGCAGGTTCTGCATCATGAAGTCCACAGGTGCGGTGCCGCCCAGACCGTCCAGCAGCGCCTGGCTGATCCGCCGGCGGCTTGCCGCGGCAGCGGTGTCCAGGCCTCGCATGGCGGACACATGCGAGGCGAACTGGTCGGCATAGCACTCGGGCGCGATGTCGATCACCGCGACGCCGCCAATGGTCTTTGGGTGGCCGAGCGCCAGGGCCATGGCGGTCTTGCCGCCCATGCTGTGGCCGACGACGAACGGCCGCTCCAGCTGCTCTCTTTCGATGAGAGCCAGCACGTCGAGCGCCATGTCGGCGTACGACATGGTCTCGGCCCACGGCGAAGCACCGTGGTTGCGGGCATCCGGCAGGTAGACGCGGTAGCCGGCGGCCAGCGACTGGGCGATCTGCGTCCAGTTGCGGCCGGCGCCGAACAGGCCGTGCAGGATCACCATGGGAGGCCCCGATCCGAGTGCCTCGAAGGCAAGTTGAACTGGCATGGCAGCGCGTCCTACTTCTTCTTCACCGGCGGCAGATCGGTGCAGACGCCCTCGAACAGCTCGGCCGCCATGCCAATCGATTCGCCCAGTGTCGGATGCGGATGGATGGTCTTGCCGATGTCGCCGGGCTCGCAGCCCATCTCGATGGCCAGGCACAGCTCGCTGATCAGGTCGCCCGCATGCGTGCCGACGATGCCGCCGCCGACGATGCGGTGCGTGGCCTCGTCGAACAGCAGCTTGGTGAAGCCTTCGTCGCGCCCGTTGGCGATGGCGCGGCCCGACGCCGCCCAGGGGAACACGGCCTTGCCGACCTTCAGGCCCTCGGCCGTGCACTGCTCCTCGGTCTTGCCGGCCCAGGCCACCTCGGGGTCGGTAAAGGCCACCGAGGGGATCTGCCGCGCATCGAAGAACGCCGCTTCGCCGTGCGCCGCCTCGGCCGCCACGTGGGCCTCGTGCACGGCCTTGTGCGCGAGCATGGGCTGGCCGACGATGTCGCCGATGGCGAAGATGTGCGGCACGTTGGTACGCATCTGTTTGTCGACGTCGATGAAGCCGCGCTCGGTGACGGCCACGCCGGCCTTGTCGGCGCCGATCTTCCTGCCGTTGGGGCTGCGGCCCACGGCCACGAGCACGAGGTCGTAGACCTGGGCCTCCTTCGGCGCCTTCTCGCCTTCGAAGCTCACCTCGATGCCAGCCTTGGTGGCCTTGGCGCCGACGGTCTTCGTCTTGAGCATGACGTGGTCGAAGCGCGGCGCGTTGAACTTCTCCCACACCTTGACGAGGTCGCGGTCGGCGCCCTGCATCAGGCCGTCGAGCATTTCGACCACGTCGACGCGCGTGCCCAGCGTCGAGTACACCGTGGCCATCTCCAGCCCGATGATGCCGCCGCCGACCACCAGCATGCGCTTCGGAATGCTCTTGAGCAGCAGCGCGCCGGTGGAGTCGACGACGCGTTCGTCCTCGGGCATGAAAGGCAGCTCCACGGCCTGCGAGCCCGCGGCAATGATGGCCTTGGCGAACTTCACCACCTTCTTCGCGCCGCCCTCGCCCACCACCTCGACATGGTGCGGATCGAGGAAGCTGCCGACACCGGTGACGACCTCGACCTTGCGCGCCTTCGCCATGCCGGCCAGGCCGCCGGTGAGCTTCTTGACGACACCGTCCTTGAAGCCGCGCAGCGCGTCGATGTCGACCTCGGGCGCGGTGTACTTGATGCCGTGGTGGCCCAGCAACTTGACTTCGTCCATCACGCTTGCGGTATGCAGCAGTGCCTTCGACGGAATGCAGCCAACATTGAGGCACACGCCGCCGAGCGTGGCGTAGCGCTCCACGAGCACGGTCTTCATGCCGAGGTCGGCGCTGCGGAAGGCGGCCGAGTAGCCACCCGGGCCGGCGCCGAGCACGAGCACCTCGCACTCGATGTCGGCCTTGCCGGCGTAGCTGCCGGCCGTGGGCGCGGGTGCGGCGGCAACGGGAGCCGCCGCGGCGACAGCGGCGGCCGGCGCCGCTGCAGGCGCGGCCGCCGATGCCTCCACCACCAGGATCACCGAGCCTTCGCTCACCTTGTCGCCGAGCGCGACCTTCAGTTCCTTCACCGTACCCGCATGGCTCGACGGAATCTCCATCGAGGCCTTGTCGGACTCCACCATGATCAGGCCGGTATCGACCGCGATGACCTCACCGGGCTTGACCAGCAGCTCGATGACCGCGACATCCTTGAATTCGCCGATGTCGGGGACCTTGACTTCCACCATGTGTGCCATTTGGGAGCTTCCTTCAGAACAGCACGCGCCGCAGGTCGGCGAGCACGTTGGCGAAATAGACGTTGAAGCGCGCGGCGGCGGCGCCGTCGATCACGCGGTGGTCCCACGACAGCGAAAGCGGCAGCGTGAGGCGCGAGGTGTAAGTCTTGCCGTCGGAAGAGTGCTGCTTCCAGTAGCTCTTGCACACGCCCATGATGGCGACCTCGGGCGCGTTGATGATCGGCGTGAAGTAGATGCCGCCGATGCCGCCGAGCGAGCTGATGGTGAAGGTGCCGCCCGACATCTGATCGGGCTTGAGCTTGCCGTCGCGCGCGAGCTTGGCGAGCTCGCCCATCTCTTTCGCGATCTCGGGCACGGTCTTCCTGTCGGCATCGCGGATCACCGGCACCATGAGGCCGTTGGGCGTGTCGGCCGCGAAGCCGATGTGCCAGTAGTTCTTGAGCACCAGCGCATCGCCGTCGAGGCTGGCGTTGAACTCCGGGAACTTCTTCAGCGCCGCCACGGCCGCTTTCATCATGAAGGGCAGCATGCTGATCTTCACGCCCGACTTTTCCAGCTCCTTGTTCATCTGCACGCGGAAGGGTTCGAGCTCGGTGATGTCGGCCTCGTCGTGCGTCGTCACGTGAGGAATGACGACCCAGTTGCGGTGCAGGTTCGCTGCGCTGATCTTCTTGATGCGTGACAGTTCCTTGCGCTCGGTCGGTCCGAACTTGGCGAAGTCGACCTTGGGCCAGGGCAGCAGGTCGATGCCGCCGACGCCACCGCCCGCAGGGGCTGCAGCGGCCTTGCCAGCGGCCGGCGCGGCAGTTGCACCGCCACCCGTCGCGAAGGCCTCGACGTCGGCGCGCACGATACGGCCGTGCTCGCCGGTGCCCTTGAGCTTTCCGAGATCGACACCGAGTTCGCGCGCGAGCTTGCGCACGGCGGGGCCGGCGTAGGCGAGCGCGAAGGCAGCTTCGTCGATGGCGCCGCCGGCGGCTGCAGCGGCCTGCGCCGGTGCGGGCGCGGCAGATGCTGCCGGCGCCGGTGCAGCGGCGCTCGCCGCAGGCGCATCGCCGGTCGCGAGCGACAGGATCACCGAGCCCTCGCTGACCTTGTCGCCGATCTTGATGCCGATGGCCGTCACCACGCCCGAGAGCGGCGCGGGCACGTCCATCGTGGCCTTGTCGGATTCGAGCGAGACGAGCGGGTCCTCGGCCTTCACCGTGTCGCCGACCTTCACGAAGATCTCGATGACGGGCACGTCCTTGAAGTCGCCGATGTCCGGCACGCGCACCTCGGCCACGCCGGCAGGCGCGCTGGTGGCCGACGGCGCCGCACTGACGCTGGGCTTGGCGGCTTCGGCGGGAGCGGGCGCAGCCACGCCGCCCTCGGCCTTGAACGTCATGATGACGCTGCCCTCGCTGACCTTGTCGCCCAGCTTCACGGCAATGGACTCGACCACGCCGCCGCGCGGGGCGGGCACATCCATCGTGGCCTTGTCGGATTCGAGCGAGACCAGCGGGTCCTCGGCCTTCACCGTGTCACCGGGCTTCACGAAGATCTCGATGACGGGCACGTCGCTGAAGTCACCGATGTCGGGAACCTTGATGTCGATTGCGTTGCTCATGTTCTGCCTTGCCTCAGACGGTCCAGGGGGCGGCGCGCTCGGCTTGGAGCCCGTATTTCTCGATGGCCTCGGCCACCACGGTGTGCTTGATCACGCCGTCGTCGGCCAGCGCCTTGAGCGCGGCCACCACCACGTGCCAGCGGTCGACCTCGAAGAAGCGGCGCAGCTTGCGGCGGTAGTCGCTGCGGCCGAAGCCGTCGGTGCCCAGCACGGTGTAGCGCCGGCCCGCGGCCTGCACGTACTCGCGCACCTGGTCGGCGTAGTTGCGCATGTAGTCGGTGGCCGCGATGACGGGGCCGTCGTGGCCGTCGAGGCATTGCTCGACATGGCTCCGGCGCGCGGGCTGGGTGGGATGCAGGCGACTCCAGCGTTCGGCGGCCATGCCGTCGCGGCGCAGCTCGTTGTAGCTGGTGGCGCTCCACACGTCGGCCGCGATGCCGAAGTCGCTCTTGAGCAGCTCGGCCGCGAACATCACCTCGCGCAGGATGGTGCCGCTGCCCATCAGCTGCACGCGGTGGCCTTTCTTCGGCGTCTTGCCGCCCTCGCTCAACTGGTAGAGGCCCTTGAGAATGCCCGCCTCGCTGCCCTCGGGCATGCCGGGGTGCGGGTAGTTCTCGTTCATGAGGGTGATGTAGTAGTACACGTCCTCCTGCTCGGCGTACATCCGCCGCATGCCGTCGCGCACGATGGCCACCACCTCGTAGGCAAAGGTCGGGTCGTAGGAGACGCAGTTCGGGATCGTGCCGGCCAGGATGTGGCTGTGGCCGTCCTCGTGCTGCAGGCCCTCGCCGTTGAGCGTGGTGCGCCCCGCGGTGCCGCCGAGCAGGAAGCCGCGCGCACGCATGTCGCCGGCCAGCCAGGCCAGGTCGCCCACGCGCTGCAGGCCGAACATCGAGTAGTAGATGTAGAACGGAATCATCGGCACGTTGTTCGTGCTGTACGAGGTGGCCGCGACGATCCAGCTGGACATCGCGCCGCCCTCGTTGATGCCTTCCTGCAGCACCTGCCCGTCCTTCGACTCGCGGTAGTACATGAGCTGGTCGGCGTCCTGCGGCTTGTAGAGCTGGCCGAGCGAGGACCAGATGCCGAGCTGGCGGAACATGCCCTCCATGCCGAAGGTGCGCGACTCGTCGGGCACGATGGGCACCACGTGCTTGCCGATGGCCTTGTCCCGCACCAGCGTGCCGAGCATCTGCACGAAGGCCATGGTGGTGGAGATCTCTCGCTCGCCGGTGTCCTTGAGCAGGCGCTCGAAGGTGGCCAGTGGCGGAATCTCGAGCGCGGTCGACTTGCGGCGGCGCTGCGGCAGGTAGCCGCCGAGCGCGGCGCGGCGCTCGCGCAGGTACTTCATCTCGGGGCTGTCTTCGGCGAGCTGGATGAAGGGCACGTTGGGCAGCTCTTCATCGGACACCGGGATCTGGAAGCGGTCGCGGAAGCCGCGCAGCGCGTCCTGCGTCATCTTCTTGGCCTGGTGCGCGATCATCTGGCCCTCGCCCGATTCGCCCATGCCGTATCCCTTCACCGTCTTGGGCAGGATCAGCGTGGGCTGGCCCTTGTGCTTGACGGCGGCGGCATAGGCGGCGAACACCTTCTCCGGGTCGTGGCCGCCGCGGGTCAGCGCCCAGATCTGCTCGTCGCTCATGTCGGCGACCAGGGCCTTCGTCTCGTCGTACTTGCCGAAGAAATGCTCCCGCACGTAGGCGCCGCTCTTGCTCTTGAAGTCCTGGTACTCGCCGTCGACGCACTCTTCCATGCGCTGCAGCAGCTTGCCGCTCTTGTCCTTGGCGAGCAGCGCGTCCCAGCCGCTGCCCCAGAGCACCTTGATGACGTTCCAGCCGGCGCCGCGGAACACGCTCTCGAGCTCCTGCACGATCTTGCCGTTGCCGCGCACCGGCCCGTCGAGGCGCTGCAGGTTGCAGTTGATGACGAACACGAGGTTGTCCAGGCTCTCGCGGCCCGCGAGCGAGATGGCGCCGAGCGATTCGGGCTCGTCCATCTCGCCGTCGCCCATGAAGGCCCAGACCTTGCGCGGCGCGGTGTCGGCGAGGCCGCGGCCGTGCAGGTACTTGAGGAAGCGCGCCTGGTAGATCGCCATCAGCGGGCCGAGTCCCATCGAGACGGTGGGGAACTGCCAGAAGTCGGGCATGAGCCAGGGGTGCGGGTACGACGGGATGCCGCCACCATCGGCCTCCTGGCGGTAGTTGAGCAGCTGCTGCTCGCTCAGGCGGCCTTCGAGGAAAGCGCGCGCGTAGATGCCGGGCGAGCTGTGGCCCTGGATGAAGAGCAGGTCGCCGCCATGCGTGTCGGTGGCGGCATGCCAGAAATGGCCGAAGCCAATGTCGTAGAGCGTGGCCGCCGACTGGAAGCTCGCGATGTGGCCGCCGAGTTCGGACGAGTCCTTGTTGGCGCGCAGGATGATCGCCATCGCGTTCCAGCGGATGATGGAGCGCAGGCGGTGTTCGATCTCGCGGTTGCCGGGAGACTTTTCCTCCTTCTCGGGCGGGATCGTGTTCCTGTAGGCCGTGTTCAGCGAACGGGGCACGTACACGCCGTCGCGGCGGCCCTCGTCGACGAGGCGATTCAACAGAAAATTCGCGCGCTCGCTGCCGCGGTGTTGTTGAACCGCGCCAAGCGCGTCGATCCACTCGCCAGTTTCCGTGGGGTCAAGATCACCCATGGTGCTCATCGGTTTGTCTCCTGTGTCATGGCCAGGATCCGCATCGGGCGACGCGGTCGGCCTTGCTACAGAGCAATCGATGTGCCACGCGGCGCGCGGCGCGCAAAGCACGCTAAGTCGTTGATTTCATGAGGGATGAGCTGAGGATGGGGCGAGTGCTCCGCCGATGATCCGGATGCGGAGCGAAGAGGCCGTCCGAATCGCCGGACCGGTGATCCGGGCAAACCCTGGGGTCACTCAGGCGTGCGAGACGGAGACCGCCGTGCTCCATCACGCCGCGGTCAGCATGCGGATCAGGGCGACTTGGCGGCTAGCGCCGCGGAAAGCGCTTGATCATGCTGTGTCCCAGCGAGGTGATGGCGATGACAGTGGCCGGCGGCTGGTTGTAGCCGTCCAAGGTCCGCACGGGTTTGGGGATGGACGCCCTGACGTGACCCGCGAGGCTCAGCACGCGCACGGCATCGACGTCCGAACCGTGGTTGACGGCGACCGGCAGATCGTGTTCTGCCAAACGATGAAGCAGGATGATGGGCACCCAGCGAGTATGCCGGCTCGCGGCGTCAGGTCTGCGACAGGCTTGTAGGGCGAATACAGCAGGCAACGCGCGTCGATGCCTGACTGCCGGCCCGCCGCGAAGGCCGGTAGGCGCCGGCAAGCGCTGACGACGCGGAGCGTATAGGCTTGGCCCATTTTTTCTGCGGGCCGATCCCATGCACGTTCAAGAAGCTGTTGCGAGCCGCCATTCCATCCGGGCTTTTCTGTCGACGCCGGTCGACGGCGAGACGATCCGCCGCGTGCTGACGGCCGCCGCACGCGCGCCTTCCGGCGGCAACCTGCAGCCTTGGCACATCGACGTGCTCGCGGGGGACGCGCTGGCCGAACTCAGGCAGCGCATGCAGGCGCGGCTCGCTGCCGGCGAAACGGAGCCCGCCGCTTACGACATCTATCCCAGAGAGCTGCGCTCGCCCTGGCGCGAGCGGCGCTTCCAGGTCGGCGAGGCGATGTACGCGCGCCTCGGCATTCCGCGCGAGGACAAGGCGGCGCGGCGACGCTGGTTCGCCAACAACTACGGATTCTTCGGCGCGCCGCTCGCGCTGTTCTGCTCGGTCGATCGCTCGATGGGGCCGCCGCAATGGTCGGACCTCGGCATGTACCTGCAAACCGTCATGCTGCTGCTGCGCGGCGAAGGCCTCGACAGCTGTCCCCAGGAGTGCTGGGCGGTCTATCCGGACACGGTGGGCAGCGTGCTGCGACTGCCGCCCGAACGCATGCTGTTCTGCGGCATGTCCATCGGCCACCGCGATCCCGGGCATCCGGTGAACGCGCTTGTCAGCGACCGGGCGCCCGCCGACGAGTGGCTTCGCTTCCACGGCTTCTGACGAAAGCGTTCAGGGTTCCGGCACAAAACGCGGCGCGCGCCGCTCGATGTTGGCACGCACGGCCTCGATCTGGTTGGCGCTGCCGACCAGCGCCTTCTGCTCGACCGATTCGGCCAGCAGCAGGTCGGCGGCGCTGTGCGCCATTGCCGCGTTCAGGAGCCGCTTGCCGGCGCGGATCGCATCGGGACTCTTCTGCGCGATCTCGTGCGCCATCTGCAAGGCATCGGCCAGCGGATCGGCCGACACCCGCGTCGCGAAGCCGAGCGCCACCGCCTCCTCGCCCGAGAAGATGCGGCCGGTGAAGGTGAGCTCGCGCACCACGTCGGCCCGCGCCAGCTCGCGCATCAGCACCATGCCGCCCATGTCGGGCACCAGGCCCCACTTGATCTCCATCACGGACAGCTTGGTGTCGGGCGCGACGAGCCGCACATCGGCACCCAGCGCGACCTGAAGGCCGCCGCCGAAGGCCACGCCGTGCACCGCGGCGATCACCGGCACCGGCACTTCGCGCCAGACCATCGCCACCTGCTGCGCGGCGTTGGCGATGCCGTGCGTGCGCGCGAGCAGGTCCGCAGCGGCGCCTGACCCGATGACACCGCTCGCGCCGCCCTGCCCCATGCGCTCGAAGGACTGCATGTCGAGCCCGGCGCAGAAGGCCTTGCCGCGGCCTGCAAGGACCACCGCGCGCACGCGCGTGTCATCGCTAAGCCGCGTGCCGGCATCGATCAGCGCATCGAACATCGCGGGGTCCAGTGCGTTCATCTTGTCGGCGCGCGAGAGCTGGAGTTCGACCACGCCATCGGCGTGGCGGATCGATTCGATGCGGTCGTTCATTGGATGTCTCCGGGTTGGATCGACGCAAGTATCGGCGCCCGGCGATGATGGCGCCTGTCGCGCAGCCAACAGTACAGTCCATCCAGGAGGAATGCCCATGGCCATCCGCATTGTTCGCCTCGGCTCCGAACGCGCACCCGGCGAGGGCCTGCGCATCGGCACCGTGCGCCGCCCGCCGCGCGGCGTGCCGAAGACCGAGTTCGCCTCGCAGAACTGGTACGACGTCTGGTACCCGAATCTCGCGCCCTCGGTCGAGACCATGAAGATGGCTCAGGCCGCCGAAACCCCGGCGCAATGGACTGCCTTCGGCCGCAAGTTCAAGAGCGAGATGGCCGAGGCCGACGCCAGCCGCAGCCTCGACCTGCTGGCGGCACTGTCGCACCAGAGCGCGTTCTCGATCGGCTGCTATTGCGAAGACGAAGCGCATTGCCACCGCTCATTCTTGCGCGAGTTGCTGGCCGAACGCGGGGCCGACATCGCCAAGGACTGATCCGGCCGCCGCCGGGCCGCCCCAAGGCGGCCGGGCCTCCCCCTCGGGGAGTGGAGTTACACGCGGCGAAGCGGAGTGAAAAGCCGGGGGGGGGCCTTATCTTTGCGCCTTGTCCTTCTGGTTCTGTGCCTCGATGCGCTCGCGCGCCTCCTGCCAGTCGGCATCGCTCCACTGCCGCAGCTCGTAGAAGTTGCCGCCGGTCGCCAGCGCGTTGCCGCCGTCCATCATGATGCTCTGGCCGGTGAGCCAGTCGCACTGGCCCGGCGCCATCAGGAAGGCCGCGAGGTTCTGCAGCTCGCTCATCTTCCCGGTGCGCGCCATCGGGTTGTGGGCCTTGCTGCGCGCGCCGGGCTCCTCGCCCGGGTTCAGGCGCTTGCTCATGCCCTCGGTGGGGATCTCGCCCGGTCCGACGGCATTGAGCCGGATGCCGTGGCGCGCCCATTCGATCGCGAGCGACTTGGTCATCACCTCCACGCCGGCCTTGCTCATCGCCGAAGGCACGACGTAGGGGCTGCCGTTGTCGACCCAGGTCACGATGATGCTCATGACGCTGCGGTACGGGTCGCCCGCCTTCCACTGCCCCGCTTTGGCCTCGGCGATCCAGCGCTTGCCCACCGCCTGCGTGACGTAGAAGCTGCCATGGAAGACGATGTTGGCCACCGCGTCGAAGGCGCGCGGCGACAGGCTCTCGGTCGGCGCGACAAAGTTGCCGGCCGCGTTGTTGATGAGCCCGGTCAGCCCGCCAGATTGCCAGAGGGCTTCGACCATCTCTTCCACGCTCTGCGCGTTGCGAATGTCGACGCCGAAGGCATCGATGCGCCGCCCCGGAAACTGGGTGCGCCATTCGGCCGCCGTCTCCTCGACCACCGCCTGACGCCGGCCGCAGATCGCAACGTCGGCGCCCAGGCCCAGGAAGCGCTCGGCCATCGCCCGGCCGAGGCCGGTGCCGCCGCCGGTCACGAGAATGCGCCGGCCGGCCATGAGATCGGATTGGTACATGTGGGTCTCCTTGTCTTGGGTTTGAGGGCTGTGCAAGCCGCATCGTAGAGCGGCCGGCCCGAGCCGGTAAGCTCCCAAGGTGACACCGCCGAGGACACCCAGCATGCCGACTTCCCCTGCCCCCGCCTTCGCACCGCTCGCCGGCGTGCGCGTGCTGAGCCTCGCGCTCAACCTCCCGGGCCCCGCCGCGCTGCTGCGCTGCCGTGCCATGGGCGCGAGCTGCGTGAAGTTCGAGCCGCCGACGGGCGACCCGATGGGCCACTACAACAAGGCCGCCTACGCCGCGCTGCACGAGGGCGTCGACGTCCGGACTGCCGACCTCAAGACGGAGGCCGGCCAGGAAGAACTGCATCGCACGCTCGAAGAAACCGATGTGCTGCTGACTTCGTTTCGACCTTCGGCCCTCGACAAGCTGGGCCTGGGCTGGGCGGCGCTGCATGCGCGCCATCCGGCGCTCTCGCAGGTGGCGATCGTCGGCGCACCCGGCGCGCGCGCCGAGGAGCCGGGCCACGACCTCACCTACCTGGCCGAAAGCGGCCTCGTCACCGGCACCGAGCTGCCGCCCACGCTCTATGCTGACATGGGCGGTGCCGTGCTCGCGAGCGAGGCGGTGCTGAAGGCCCTCCTCCATACCCGTGCCGCGCCGGGGACGGGCGCGTACCTCGAAGTCGCGCTCAATGCCGCGGCCGACTGGCTCGCGCTGCCGCGCACCTGGGGCCTGACCCGGCCCACCGGCGCGGTCGGCGGCGCGCATGCGGGCTACCGCGTCTACCCCTGCGCCGATGGGCGCGTGGCGGTGGCTGCGCTGGAGCCGCATTTCGCCGCGCGCCTGTGCGAAGCCGCCGGCGTGGCCTCGCGCGACATGCTGGCGCCAGGCACCCGCGAAGCGCTCGCGGCCTGGCTGCGCACGCGAACGCGCGCCGAGCTGGAGGCGATGGCGGACGAGCGCGACGTGCCACTGCTCACGCTGGCCGACTGAACCAACTCAAAGCTTGATGCCCGCGCCTTTCACCGTCGGGCCGAGCACGCCCACCTGCTCCCTCACGAAGCTCTCGAAGCGCGCCGTGCTCTCGGGCTTGCCGACGATGCCCAGCTCGACGAGCTTCTTCTGCACCTCGGGCATCACCAGCACCTCGTTGCAGGCGGTGTTGAGCCTGGCAACCATGTCCGCGGGCAGCTTCGCCGGCCCGCTGAGCCCGAAGAAGTTCTCGAGCACCAGCTTGGGCTGGCCGAGTTCCACCACCGTCGGCACCTCGGGCATGAGCGGCGAGCGCGCACTGCCGGTCACTGCCAGCGGCACCAACTGGCCGCTCTTGAAGAAGGGCACGTAGGCGGTGATGACGTCGATGCCGACCGGGATCACGTTGGCGATCAGGTCGGTGGTCATCGGCGCGCCGCCGCGGTAGGGCACGTGCACCAGGTTGGCGCCAGTCGTCTTGCGGATCAGCTCGCCGTGGATATGGCCGATCGATCCGGGACCGCCCGAGCCGAAATCCAGCCGCCCTTCCTTGCGCGCTCGCGCGTCGAGCTCGGCATAGCTCGCGATGCCCGAGGGCTTGCTCGCCATGATCGCCAGCGGCGCCGAGCCCAGGTAGGCGACGTGCGTGAAGGCCTGCAGCGGATCGTAGGGCTGCTTCTCCAGCGTGAAGGGTCCGAGCGCGATCGGCGTCGTGTTCGAGAGCATGAAGGTGTAGCCGTCGGCCGGCGCCGCGGCCACCAGCGCGCCGCCGATGGTGCCGCCGGCGCCGGGCTTGTTGTCCACCACGACGGGCTGGCCCAGCTTCTTGCCGAGCTGCTCGGCCATGACGCGCGCCAGGATGTCGCTCGACCCGCCGGGCGGGAAGGTCACGATGATCTTGATCGGCTTGTCGGGCCACTGGGCAAAGGCCGGCAGCGCCAGGGAGGCGGCGCCGGCGGCCAGCAGTTGAAGCGCGCCGCGGCGCGTGGAGCGGGTGGTGAGGGTCATGGCGCTTCCAAGCAAAAGCGATGCCCGCGCGCAAATCATGCGGCGAAGCGCCACTTTGAACCACAATGCCCCTCTTCCCGCTCCAGCTCCTTTCATGACCGCCGCCCCTCCACCGCTGCTGCTGAGCCCCGATCGCATCGCGATGATCGGCAAGGGCGTGTCCGCCATCGTGGCTTCGCGCGACGCTGCGCTTCGCCCGAGCCTGATGCGCGCCGTCGGCACCGGCATCTCGGCCGAGGGTTCGGAGATCACCGTGTACCTCGCGCGCACCCAATCGCGCCAGCTGCTGCAGGACCTGGCTGCCACCGGCCATGTGGCCGTGGTGTTCAGCGAGCCGCTGAGTCACCGCACCGTGCAAGTCAAGGCCAAGGCGGTGCGGCTTCGCGCTGCCGACGACAGCGACCTGCCGGTGCTGCGCCGCTACCTGGCCTCGATGGAACACGAAGTGGGCTGCGTGGGCTACGGCGCCGTCTTCGTGCGCGCGATGCTCGCCTGCGAACTCGGCGACGTGGTCGCCGTGAGTTTCTGCCCCACCGAGGCCTTCGACCAGACGCCCGGCCCGCGCGCAGGCAGCGCCCTGCCCGCTTCGTCCGCCGCGCCATGACCGCAGGCATCGCGCCCTCGCTGCCCGCAATCCGCGCCTGCTTCGAGGGCGCGATCCCGGCCATGATGGCGACCTGCGCCGAGGACGGCACCCCCAACGTGGCCTACATCTCGCAGGTCTACTACGTGGACGAGCGCCATGTCGCGCTGTCCTTCCAGTTCTTCAACAAGACGCGCCGGAACATCCTGGCCAATCCGCACGGCAGCGTGCTGGTGATGGATCCGGTCACGGCCGGCTTCTACCGACTGCAGATGCGCTACCTGCGCACCGAAACCGGGGGCCCGCTGTTCGAGGGCATGAAGGCGCAGCTCGCGGGCATCGCCTCGCACTCGGGCATGGCCGGTGTGTTCCGGCTGCTCGGTTCCGACATCTACGAGGTCGAGGCCGTCGAGCGCCTGGAAGGCGAATGCCTGCCGGCAGCGCCGCGCCCGGGCCTGCTCGCCGGTGTGCGGCGCGCGGCCGAAGGCCTCGCCGCCTGCAGCGCGACCGACGAGCTGCTGCAGGCCGCGCTGGCCGCGCTCAACGACCACCTGGACATCCGGCACGCGATGGTGCTGATGCACGACGCGGCGACGCAGCGCCTCTATGCCGTGGCGAGCTGCGGCTACGCGACCTCCGGCGTCGGCTCCGAGATCGAGATGGGCCATGGCGTCATCGGCGTGGCCGCGCGCGAACGCACGCCGGTGCGCATCGGCCATATGACGAACGCAGCCGCCTACAGCCACGCCGTGCGCAGCAGCATGCGCGAGAGCGAACCCGGCCTCGCGCTCGACACCGAGATCCCCTTCCCGGGCCTGGCCGAGCCGCACAGCCAGCTGGCCGTGCCCATCCTCTCGACCGGCCGGCTGCTCGGCGTGCTGTTCGTCGAGAGCCCGCTCGACATGCGCTTCGGCTTCGAGGACGAGGATGCGCTGGTCGCCATCGCGGGCCACCTCGGCGCGGCGCTCGATCTGCTACACACCGTGGCCGAGCCCGCGGCGCCCGAGGAGCCCGTGGCGGCGGCTGCGCCCTCGGCCAGCGGCCCGCCCTTCCCGGTGCGGCACTACCTCGCCAACAACAGCGTCTTCGTCGGCGAGCGCTACCTGATCAAGGGCGTGGCCGGAGCCATCCTCGGCAAGCTGCTGCGCGAGCACGCGCAGCTGGGCCGCTCGGAGTTCACCAACCGCGAGTTGCGGCTCGACCCGGCCATCCGGCTGCCCGACCTTTCGGACAACCTCGAGGCGCGCCTGGTACTGCTGCAGCGCCGCCTGGTCGAGAACTGCCCGCACATCCGCATCGAGAAGACCGGGCGCGGCCGCTTTCGCCTGCGCGTGGACCGGCCGGTCGCGCTCGAAGAGATCCCTGCTTAGGCGGCAGGCAGGCCCAGGCTCGCGCCGAGCTTGGCCCATTCGCGTTCGCTCAGGTGCGGGCGCACCACGTCGAGTGCAGCCGCGAAGGCCGGCGCCGGCGCATGCGCGCGCATGTCGGCCAGCATGGCGGCACGCTCGGCGGGGTTCATGAAAGGCACCAGCCAGCGCAGCACGAACATCATCTCTTCGGGCGGGATCGATGCGACCAGCGCGTTGTGGATCTCGATCAGCTCGGCATCGGTGTAGCGCGCCCACAGCACCGCGTTGTGCGCCGTTTCCTCCACGTGCATGTGCGCGAAGTTGTGGGCGACGAAGAGCGAGAGCGCCCGATACAGCGCGAGCGCGCCGGCCGCCCGGTTCGCCGCGCTGTCTTGCAGCAGCGCGGCGGTCTGGTTCGCGAGCACCGCGATCTCTTCCTCATGCTGCGCATGCTCGTGGGCGATCTGGCCGCTGGCGCCGGGTGCGCGGGCCTCCATGGCAGCATGCACGAACTCGTTCTCGTGCCGCAGGTGCGAGCGGCAGAAGTCGAGCAGCTGCATCACGCGCTGCGCAACCTGCGCCAGTTCGAGTGCATCGTCGCTGTCCATCCGCCCGACGGCCAGCAGGGTGTCGGCCATCAGCGCGCGCAGCGCCTTGTGGATGCCGGCGTAGAGGTCGACGCGGGGCATGGCCGCCTGGGCGACGTTGCGCATCTCGCGCTGATCGATGTTCATGGGGTGTCCTTCTTTTCGGTGAGCGGCCGGTGCACCATGCACCGGCCTGCTGGAAAAGAAGTCTAGGAATCCGAGGCCCGCGGCGCCGCTAAGAATTGCTTAAGCAATCCCTCACGAAACCTTAAATTTCGCGAGGCCCGGCTTCAGGGCGCCGGAAGCCGCAGCTCGCCGAGCTTGCGCTCGAAGCGCAGCAGCCAGATGCGCGTCGGCCGCTCCAGCTCGCTGCCGCGCATGATGCGCGCACCGACCGCGCCCGCCGGGCAGCCGCTGACGATCGCGCCGGCGGCGTCCACGGTGCAGTCTTCCATGCTGCCAGCCACGCGCTGGCCGCTGGCGTCCAGGAGCATGGTGCCGAGGCCGAAGTCGTTGTCGTTCACCAGCGCCAGCGTGTTCTCGTCCACCAGCGTCAGGCCCTCGGCCTTCTCGGCCAGCCAGCCGAGCGCGTTGAGGTCGAGCAGCTCGGTCTTCTTCATCGGGACCACGGTGGACCAGTCGGCAGCGCCGGACACGGCCTGCGTGATGCTGCTGATCTCGAGGTTGTGGTCCAGCGCCGCGATGTCGGTCGCGTTGGCCGGAATCTCGACCAGCATCAGCTTGTTGAACACCTTGGCATCGCTCTTGCGCGCACCCTGCTCGATCACGACGAAACGGCCGCCGCCCAGGCTCACCATATCGCCGAGCTTGGCGTTGCCGGTGCGGTCCTTGTCGTACTGGCTGCCGTCGATCGGGTAGGCGTACATCTTCGAGGTCTCGGTGGCCGGGTCGAACTCGAGCCAGCGCGCGAACTTGGCGATGTGGCGCACGTCGGTGTCGGTGCCGCCCGGCGGCTTGGCCTTGATGGACTTGCCGGCACCGTCCTTCGGATCGATGGGGCTTTGCAGGAAGCCATGCAGCTTGCCGCCGGCCGCCTCCAGCGCAAGGCCTTCCATGCCTCGGTTGGGCCGCCGCTGCGAGAGCACCGCGGGCAGATCCGCTGCGCCTGCACCGGGGCCGTACTTCTTCTCGACCACGCCGCTGGCGATGTTGATGCGCGCGATGAAGGGGCCGTACTCGTCGCTGGTCCACAGCACGTTGCGGGCCTTGTCGAGCACCATTGTCTCCGGGTCGAGGCCGTTGGCGTCGAAGCCGGCCTTGGCGGCGTCGAACACGTAGTTCTCGGTCAGCGGCGTCTCGCCGGTGGAGCCCACGCCCGACTGCGGCGGCAGGCCGGTGAGCTTGCGCGCGGCATCGCGCCTGAGCGGCGTGCTCGACTGCAGCACCGCGCCGTTCTTGCCGACGGTGACCACGCCGAAGCTCGGCGCAAAGGACGGCGCCGGGAACACCTTGCTGATGTTGGTGGCGCCGCCGCCGCCGGGCACGGGCGCCGTCGGGCCGTCGCCGTTGGGGCCGCGGTCGGTGATGGCGTAGAACTCCAGTGCGCCGTCGGCCGCCGTGCCCTTGAAGGCCAGGCCCGAACCGTAGGCCGGCAGGAAGCCGTCCGCGAACTCGGCGCGGGTCTTCTCGTTGCTGCCTTCGTAGGGCACGTAGAACTTCTTGTCGGCCTGCAGCTGATGGCGCGTGACGTTCACCGCGATGCTGCCGAGCGCGTTGGTCTGTGTCGAAGCTTCGGTCACCGGCGTGCCCAGGTTGGCGGCCAGCGTGTTCTCGAAGTGTTCGCGCGCCAGCAGGCGGCGGCCGGCATCGATCACGCGCGTGCTGTACGGGCTGGGCAGAGCTGCGAGCAGCGTGCCGAGCTTGGCGTCGAAGGCGCTGGCCTCGGCGTCGAAATCGAGCAAACCGGCCGTGAGCGCCGCCTTCAGCGCATCGGTGATCTTGATGCCGTTGGAGGGGTCGCCGTCCTCGTCGAAGCTCTGCAGCGCGAACAGCCGATTGACCACCTTGTCGGCCTTCACGCCGGCCGCGGTGGCGTGCAGATTGGCCAGCGTGAGCGGGGTGATCGCGGCACCGCAGGTCGCGCTGCCGAGCACGAGCGCACCCAGGCTGAAGCGCACCGTCTCGCCTTCCTTGCAGACGAATTCGCCCTTGGCGGAGGTGACTGCCTTGGCGGACGAGCCCGCCATGTAGTCCAGGCCTTCGACGGCGGAATCGAGGAACACGCCGGTGACGCTCTTGGCTGCAGGCGGTGCATCTCCACCGCCCGACGACGGCGCGAAACCGCCCCCGCCCCCGCCTCCCCCGCCGCCGCATGCCGTCGCCACCACGCCGGCAGTCATCGCTGCCAGCCACCCCATCCTCGATCGCTTGTTCATTCTTGTTCCTGCTGGTTCGACCCGCGCACCGTGCGCGAGCCCCGGGGATTAAGGCGAAGCTCTGTGACGCTGCGGTGAAACGCTAGGCTGGCCCGCCTAGAACGCGCCGGATGCCTTGCTCGGCACCGGTCCGCGCATTAACCTGCAAGCAGGGGCGGGGCCCCTCCCGCCCGGGAGACCGCCATGTATGAACGCATACTCGTCGCCACCGACGGTTCCGAGCTCTCGGAACAAGCCGTGACCAGCGCGATCGACCTGGCCATCCTGATGAAAGCCGAACTGGTTGCCGTCAAGGTGGTGCACCACTACCCCACCGGCTATTTCGAGGGCTCGCTGCTCTTGAACCAGATGGAAGTCACGCGCCTGCAGGAACAAGCCGATTCCGAAGCGCAGCGCGTGGTCGATAAGGTGAAGGAAAAGGCGCTGGCCAAGGGCGTCGAGAGCACCAAGGCGGTCGTCATGAAGTCCGAGCTCGTCTCGGAAGCCATCATCGAAGCCGCCCGCAACTTCCGCTGCGATCTGATCGTCATGGCATCGCACGGCCGGCGCGGCATCAAGCGCCTGCTGATGGGCAGCGAAACGCTGCACGTGCTGACGCACTCGCACACGCCGGTGCTGGTGCTGCGTTAAGCGGATAACAGGGTCTGGTCAGCGCGCCGCGCCGGCTTCGCGCTGCCGGTCCTCGTGCTTGTGCGCGAGGTAGGTTGCGAGGTCGATCTCGTGCAGCTGCTCCGGATATTGCTCGACGGCTTCGAACCAGCGATGCAAGCGCTTCTCCGAGCGCTTCACTGCCGGCACCTTGAGGCCGGCCAGGTAGGTATCGAGGGTGAGGAAGTAGCGCATCGCGTTGCGCTCCATCAGGCCGCGCAGTCCGCGGATGTATTCGGGCTGGCCGTTCGGCGCCTTTCCGACCACGGTGAAACCCACCTTGTGGCTGCCGAAGGTCGCGAGGTAGGCCATGGTGGCGTAGCGCGCCATCATGTTGTGGTCGTACGCGTAGCCGAAGTGCAGGAAGGTCTGGCGCTCGCCGAGCGGCGTGGCTTCGAGCATCACGCGGTAGCGGCTGGTGCCGAGCGGCCCTGCTTCCGCGGACAAATCGATCGCCAGGTAGTCGCGCGTGGCGCTGGCGGTGCGATGGGTGAAGGGGAGCTCGAAGGCCTGCTCCACCGGCGTGTCGTAGCGCCGCACCACGCTGAGCGTGAGCACGTCGCCGTCCGGCTGCCGGGCCACGCGGCAACGCCGGTTGTTGATGTGCAGGAGCAGCATCTCGCACCACTGAGACGCATTGCCGAGCGCGGCGCGCACCTCGCCCAACGGGTGATCGACGACGGCATAGATATCGCCTTGGAGCCCGTTCTCCGTTTCCACCGATTCCAGATGCATCGGCCGCTTCAGCGGGCTGCGTGCGAGCTGGCCGGCCAGCTTCTGGTGCAGCTCGCGCAGGGCCTGCGCCGAGCCGGCCTCTTGCGCAATTGCCTGCGCGCCGAGCGCCCAGGCACCCAGCGCGAGCCACAGGACCATGCGAGATACGCAGCGACACGAAGCGGCCAAAAAGCTGTTCATGTCCGACACCATACAACGGCTCGGCTTTCAGCCGCTGCCGGCGCGCCTGCGCCGCATGCGCGAGAGACAGGCTTAGAGGCCGCAGCGCTCAGCGGCTCTTGCGCAGCGGCTTGCCGCGCCCGGCGCCGTTGTCGCGCGGCGGCAGCCCGGTGTGCTGCGTGAGGATGCGGCCCTTGACGGGCTGCACGGGCTTCAACGCGACCGTGGTCGAGTTCTTGCGCCGGGCGCTCTGGTAGCTGCCGTCGGTCAGCGGCTGATAGGTCGGGATCAGGTGGTGCTTGCCGTTGCCGATCAGGTCGGCGCGGCCCATCTTCTTGAGCGCCTCGCGCAACAGCGGCCAGTTGTTGGCATCGTGGTAGCGCAAAAAGGCCTTGTGCAGGCGGCGGCGCTTGTCGCCGCGCACGATGTCCACCGTCTCGCTCTCGCGGGTGATCTTGCGCAGCGGATTCTTGTTGGTGTGGTACATCGTCGTCGCGGTGGCCATCGGCGACGGATAGAAGGTCTGCACCTGGTCGGCGCGAAAGCCGTTCTTCTTGAGCCAGATCGCGAGGTTCATCATGTCCTCGTCGCTGGTGCCCGGATGCGCGGCGATGAAGTAGGGGATCAGGTACTGCTTCTTGCCCGCTTCCGCGCTGAACTTCTCGAACATCTGCTTGAACTTGTCGTAGCTGCCGATGCCGGGCTTCATCATCTTGGTGAGCGGGCCCTGCTCTGTGTGCTCGGGCGCGATCTTCAGGTAGCCACCCACATGGTGCTGCACCAGTTCCTTCACGTACTCGGGCGACTGCACGGCCAGGTCGTAGCGCAGCCCCGAACCGATCAGAATCTTCTTGATGCCCTTCAGCGCACGCGCGCGGCGATAGATCTTGATCAGCGGGTCGTGATTGGTGTTGAGGTTCGGGCAGATGCCCGGGTACACGCAGCTGGGCTTGCGGCAGGCCGATTCGATCTCGGGGCTCTTGCAGCCGATGCGGTACATGTTGGCCGTCGGCCCGCCGAGGTCGGAGATGGTGCCGGTGAAGCCTTTCACGCTGTCGCGGATGGCCTCGACCTCCTTGATGATCGATTCTTCCGAACGGCTCTGGATGATGCGGCCCTCGTGCTCGGTGATCGAGCAGAAGGTGCAGCCGCCGAAGCAGCCGCGCATGATGTTCACGCTGAAGCGGATCATTTCCCAGGCCGGGATCTTGGTCGCGCCGTCGTGGCTGCCGTGCTCGTCGGCGTAGCGCGGATGCGGGCTGCGCGCGTACGGCAGGTCGAACACGTGGTCCATCTCTGCCGTGGTAAGCGGGATCGGCGGCGGGTTGATCCAGACGTCGCGCGCGGTCGTGCCCTCGCCATGCGCCTGCACCAGGGCCCGGGCATTGCCAGGGTTGGTCTCGAGGTGCAGCACGCGGTTGGCATGGGCATAGAGCACCGGGTCGGCACGCACCTGCTCGTAGGAAGGCAGGCGGATCACCGAGCGGTCGCGCGGCGGGACCTTGAGCTTGCTGCGACCCTGCAAGGCCGGGTTGGGCACGAAGTTCAGCGGCTTGATGGCTGGATTGACCGAAGCAGCCGCCTGCGCCGCAGCGGCCACCGCCTCGGCCTCGTCTTCCTTCGCACAGGTCGCGCCATTCGCCTTGGCCTGCTCCGAGACCATCAGGTAGGGGTTCACATGGGCTTCGACGCGGCCAGGCTCATCGACGCTGGTCGAGTCGATCTCGAACCAGCCTCGGGCCGACTCGTCGCCATTACGCCGCACGAATGCGGTGCCGCGCACGTCCGTGATCTGCGCCACGGGCTCGCGCGCGGCCAGGCGGTGCGCGATCTCGACGATCGCGCGCTCGGCATTGCCGTAGAGCAGCAGGTCGCACTTGGCGTCCACCACGATGGATCGGCGCACCTTGTCCTGCCAGTAGTCGTAATGGGCGATGCGGCGCAGCGACCCTTCGATGCCGCCGAGCACGATCGGCACCTCGTTCCAGGCTTCCTTGCAGCGCTGCGAATAGACGATGGCCGCGCGGTCGGGCCGGCCGCCGCCGACGTCGCCAGGCGTGTAGGCGTCGTCGCTGCGGATCTTGCGGTCGGCCGTGTAGCGGTTGATCATCGAATCCATGTTGCCGGCGGTCACGCCGAAGAACAGGTTCGGTTTACCCAGTGCCTTGAAGGGCTCGGCGCTGTGCCAGTCGGGCTGCGCGATGATGCCGACGCGAAAACCCTGCGCCTCCAGCATGCGGCCGATCACCGCCATGCCGAAGCTCGGATGGTCGACGTAGGCGTCGCCAGTGACGATGACGATGTCGCAGCTGTCCCAGCCGAGCGCGTCCATCTCCGCCCGCGAGGTGGGCAGGAATTTCGCCGTGCCGAAGCGGGCTGCCCAGTACTTGCGGTAGCTGGTCAGCGGCTTCGCAGCACGCTGGAAGAAAGAGACGTCGACAGGGGCGTTCATCGGGGGAAGGGGGGGGGCGGCTGGACATGCCGCGGTGGCCCGTTTTCAGGCAACCCGCGATTTTACGGGTTCGGGGTGGGTCTGTCGCCCTAAAGGCCTTGGCGGGGCGCGAAGGCGAGCCCCACAAATGCTTGCTCAAGTCAACTATTCAATTGACAATAGCAAGCATGTCCGTCGAAACACCTTTTCTTTCCGACGTGGCCGCCGTCAAGGCGGTGCGCCAGTTCAACCGCTTCTATACGCGCCGCATCGGTGCCCTCGACCCCTACCTGGGCAGCGAGATGTCGCTGACCGACGTGCGCGTGCTCTACGAGCTTGCCCACCGCGAAAGCGCGGTGGCGAGCGAGATCGGCAAGGACCTCGGGCTCGACGGCGGCTACCTGAGCCGCATCCTGCGCCGCTTCGAAAGCGCCGGCTGGCTCACGCGCGAGACGCATCCGAAGGATGCCCGCCAGAGCCTGCTGCGCCTCACGGAGGCCGGCCATGCGGCCTTCGCGCCACTGCAGCAGAAATCGCGCGACGAGGCACGCGCCCTGCTCTCGGCGCTGTCGGCGCCGCAGCAACGCCAGTTGATCGATGCGATGCACACGGTGCAGGCGCTGATCGAACCCGCGGCCAACGCGCCGGCCAAGCCCCGCACCGCCGTGCTGCGCGATCCGGGCCCCGGCGACATCGGCTGGGTGGTGCAGCAGCATGGCGAGATCTATGCGCGCGAGTACGGCTGGAACGGCGAATTCGAAGCGCTGGTGGCCGAGATCGCAGGCCAGTTCCTGCGCAAGTTCCAGCCCGAATGGGAGCGCTGCTGGATCGCCGAGCTCGACGGCGAGCGCGTCGGCGCCGTGTTCCTGATGCGCAAATCGGCCACCGTCGCCCAGCTGCGGCTCCTGATCCTCACGCCGCAGGCGCGCGGCCTGGGCCTGGGCGCCCGGCTCACCGACGAATGCATCGCCTTCGCCCGCCACAAGGGCTACAAGAAGATGCTGCTGTGGACCAACAGCTGCCTGAGCGCCGCACGCGGCATCTACGCTGCGCGCGGCTTCAAGCTGGTCAAGTCCGAGCCCTACGAAGGCTTCGGCCAGCAGCTGGTCGGCGAGACCTGGGAGCTCAAGCTCACTGCATGAACCAGCCGTGGCTCACGACCAGCGACTGCCCGGTAAGCGCATTGGTCGGAAAGGCCGCGAACATCAGCGCCACGCGCGCCACGTCGTCGGTGGTGGTGAACTCGCCATCCACCGTCTCCTTGAGCATCACGTTCTTGATCACCTGCTCCTCGGTGATGCCCAGCGTCTTGGCCTGCTCGGGAATCTGCTTCTCGACCAGCGGCGTGCGCACGAAGCCCGGGCAGATCACGTTGGCGCGCACGCCGTGCCTGGCACCCTCCTTCGCGACCGTCTTGGCCAGCCCGATCAGGCCGTGCTTGGCCGTGACGTAGGGCGCCTTGAGCAGCGAGGCTTCCTTGGAATGCACCGAGCCCATGTAGATCACGCTGCCGCCGCGGCCCTGCGCGTACATGTGCTTGAGGCAGGCCTTGGTGGTGAGGAAGGCGCCGTCGAGGTGGATGGCCAGCATCTTCTTCCAGTCGGCGAAGCTGAACTCCTCGACCGGATGCACGATCTGGATGCCGGCATTGCTGATCAGGATGTCGATGCCGCCGAAGGCCTTGGCGGCTTCCTCGATGGCGGCATCGACCTGTTCTTCGCTGGTGACGTCGACGCCGACGCCGATCGCCTGCGCGCCGGCCTCCTTGAGCTCGGCGGCGGTGGCGTCGGCCGCCTGCTTGTTGAGGTCGGCGATCACGATCTTCGCGCCTTCCTGCGCGAACAGGATGGCGATCTCCTTGCCGATGCCGCTGGCCGAACCGGTGATGAAAGCGACCTTGTCCTTGAGTTGCATGGGATCTCCTTGGAATGAAAGGTGAAGAGAGGATGGCGCGTGCAAGCTGCGTGCCTGTGACGCAGCCTGCGCCCGAAGTCTTGAATGAAGCTGACCAGTGCCCTCAGCGACCCGCCGGAATGGCCGGCACCCGCATCGGATGGCGAACGCGCGGCGCGCTGGGCTGGGCCAGGTCGAAGGTGGTCACGCCGTTGACCTGCGAAGCGCTCTGCAGCAATTCCGGATGCTCCAGCGTGTTGCAGATGTCGCGCAGGCCGGACTCCCAGTGCTCGTCGACCGAGGCGCGCGAGAACTCGTAATCCTTGGAGTCGAGCTCGTAGGGCTTGTCGCGGTAGATCAGGTGCACGATCTCGATCGGCTGGTGCGTCAGCTGGGCGCACACGGCGGCGACGCTGGCGTCCTTGCGCAGCGCGGCGGGCAGCCTGGCGATCAGGTCGGCCACCGCCTGCTGCAGGTTCATGTTCGAGGCCATGGCGTCGGTGTTCATGCGCGTGCGGCTCGAGTAGGTGATGTCCTTCTGCCGCTCCAGGGTCTCGGCCAGCGTGCGCGGCATGGTGCCGCGGGCGCTGAACAGGTCGACCTGCAGCACCATCAACGGCTCGCTGCGCGGATGCGTGTCGAGCACGTACTGAAGGGGCGTGTTGGAAACGATGCCGCCGTCCCAGTAGTCCTCGCCCTCGATGTGCACCGGCGCGAAGCCGGGCGGCAAGGCGCCGCTGGCCATGATGTGCTCGGGGCCGATGCGCTGCTTTTTGTTGTCGAAATAGACCGAGTTGCCGCTGCGCACGTTGACCGCGCCCACGCTGAAGCGGATCTCGTCGTCGTTGAGGCGGTCGAAATCCACCAGCCGCTCGAGCGTGGACTTCAAGGGCGCGGTGTCGTAGTAGCTCAGCACCGGCGCCGCGCCTCCGAGCAGCAGCGCCGGGCTGCGGCGCGGCGTGAAGAAGCCCGGCACGCCGAATACCGCGGCGGAGGTGGCGCTCCACTGGTTGAAGAGCGCGCGGTCGCCCCAGCCCGGCGGCAGGCGCTGGGCCGGGCCCGATGAGACGAGATCCCAGAACTCGCGCAGGCGAGCGACGCGCAGCTCGGGCGCGTTGCCGGCGATCAGCGCGGCATTGACCGCGCCGATCGACACGCCGGCCACCCAGTCGAGCTCTTTGTGCTTCTCGAACACGCCGGCGTACACGCCGGCCTGGTAGGCGCCCAGCGCGCCGCCGCCCTGGAGCACCAGGGCCTTCTTGGCGGTCGTGATGTCGACGCGAGGGGTGGAGGGATGCGAGTTCGGTTTTTTGGCGGCGGGCATGGATCAATTTGACACCATGCGCACCGCCGCCGCGGCTCGCAGGGCTACATCTTCGGCAGCATCTGCCCGCGGATTTCGCCGCCAGGATTGGCCGCCGTGTGGATGTTGGCGTACCACTTGCCGGCCATGAGGTCGGCGGCCTGGGCCGGCGTCAGCGTGGCCTGGCCCTCGATCGGGCTGGCCGGACTCGCGAAGGGCAGCACGATGCCGGCATTGGCGCCGGCGGCGGCCGGACCGTGGAAGTGCGCCCCGGTGGCCGGACCGCTCAAGCCGGTATAGACGATCTTGTACTTGAGGACATTGGTGTCCTTGTTCAGCCAGGCCTCGGCCAGGCCGCTGCCGCGCGTCATGTTGGGCGGCACCTGGCTGGCCGCGTTCATGCTGCCGCTGAAGCTCGCCGTGCTGGACTTCGACATCATTCCGCAGCCCGCGAGTATCGCGGTCGCGGCGCCAGCCACGAGGGCCATGCGCAAGAGGGTGCCATATTTGTTCATTGCGAATCTCCGTCAGTTTCAAGAGCACCCAGCATAGACAGCGCCCGGCGCGCAGCGTGTCGGCCACGAGCCCGACTTCGGGGCACCCGATGGCATCATCGAGCCCATGAAATCCCTGCCTACAGCCCACGATGTCGCGACCTTCTGGACCGAGGCAGGACCGAAGCGCTGGTTCGCCAAGGACGAGGCCTTCGATGCCGAATTCAAGTCGCGCTTCGAAGCCGCCCACCATGCCGCCGCCACCGGCGCGCTCGACGCCTGGGCAGCCGATGCCGAAGGCGCGCTCGCCCTCATGGTGCTGCTCGACCAGTTCCCGCGCAACGCGTGGCGCAACAGCGCCCACATGTTCGCCACCGACGGCAAGGCGCGCGCCATCGCGGGTACGGCGATCGAGGCCGGCCTGGACCGGCAGGTCGAAGCCGCGCTGCGGCCCTTCTTCTACCTGCCCTTCATGCATTCGGAATCGCTCCAGGACCAGGAGCGCTCCGTCGAACTGAATGCCGCGCTCGACGCCAACACGCAGCGCTACGCGGTGCTGCACCGGGACATCATTGCGCGCTTCGGCCGCTTTCCCCATCGCAACAAGGCGCTGGGCCGCGAGACCACGCCGGAGGAGCAGACGTTCCTCGATGAGGGCGGCTTTGCGGGCTAGGCTCGCGTCGGCGACGAAGGCGCATCGGGGCGCGCGACGCCGCGCAGCGATCCGTACTTGTGCGCGTAGACCCAGGTGAACTCGGCGCCGAGCAGGAAGATCTGCGCCGAGTAGTAGACCCACACCAGCACCACCACCAGCGAACCCGCGGCGCCGTAGCCCGAGGCCACGCTGCTCTTGCCGATGTACAGGCCGATCAGGTGCTTGCCCACGGTGAACAGCAGCGCCGTGACCGCGGCCCCCACCCACACGTCGCGCCATTGCACGCGCACGCGCGGCATGATCTTGTAGATCATCGCGAAGCCGACCGTCACCATCGCGAAGCTGAAGACGAAGTTGACCGCCTGCGCGAGCGTCGCCCAGCCGCCGAAGACCGGTGCCCACCACTTGCTGAGCGCCGCCAGCGCCGCGCTGGCCACCAGCGACACCATCAGCAGGAAGCCAATCCCCATGATCATGCCGAAGGACAGCAGGCGCAC
This sequence comes from Variovorax sp. LjRoot175, assembly GCF_964253805.1. Lineage (NCBI taxonomy): Bacteria > Pseudomonadati > Pseudomonadota > Betaproteobacteria > Burkholderiales > Comamonadaceae > Variovorax > Variovorax sp. LjRoot175. The sequence continues at coordinate 3,515,252 of NZ_CAXURY020000001.1, forward strand.
CCGCAGCAGGCTCAAGAGACCGCTGCTCTCGTCGCGCGCGGGGGCGCGCCAGATGCGGTCGAGCGCATCCTGCAGTTCGCCGAACACCGTGGTCGCGCCGATCACCAGCAAGGCGATGCCGATCACGGTGGCGATGATGCCTTCCTTCGGCTTGTTGACGGCCTCCAGCATGCCCTGCACCGCCCGCGCGCCCTGCTCGCCCATGAGGCCCGAGAGCTGCGTCATGATCTCGCCGCGCGCCGCTTCCTGGCCGAACACCAGGCCGGCCACCGAGATCACGATCAGCAGCAGGGGCGCCACCGAGAACACCGTGTAGTAGGCCAGTGCCGCGCCCATGCTCGGCGCGTAGTCGGCCTTCCAGGACATGAGGGCCTGCTTGCAGAGATCGAAGAGTTCGCGCGGCTGCATGGCGCGAGTGTCGCAGCATGCGCAGCGCCGGCGTGTCGGCAAACGGCCCGCCCGACCTGCCCCGATAATCGAGCGCGATGCACCCGGCCCCTACCGATGCGGCGGCACCCGACCGCCCGCAACCCCGATCCGCCCGCGACCTCTTCGTTTCGTTCACCTGGCTCGCATTGCAGGGCTTCGGCGGCGTGCTCGCGATCGTGCAGCGCGAGATGGTCGAGAAGAAGCGCTGGCTCACGGCCGACGAATTCCTCGAGGACTGGGCAGTCGCCCAGGTGCTGCCGGGGCCGAACGTGATCAACCTGGCGCTGATGATCGGCGACCGCTACTTCGGCCTGCGCGGCGCCGTGGCCGCGGTGGCCGGCATGCTGACCGTGCCGCTGGTCGTGATCCTCGCGCTGGCCGTGCTCTACGCCCACTACGCCGGCAACCCGCAGGTCGCCGGCGCCTTGCGCGGCATGGGCGCGGTGGCCGGCGGGCTGATCGCCGCCACCGGTATCAAGCTGATCCCGGCGCTGCGCCGGCATCCGCTCGGCTTCGGCGCCTGCCTGGGCTTCGTGGCCCTGGTCTTCGCTGCCATCGCGTTCGCGCGCATTCCGCTCGGATGGGTGCTGCTGGCGGTGGGCGGCGTGGCGTGCGTGTGGACCTGGCGAAAGATCGGACCATGAGCATCGCCGGGCCGCCCCAAGATGCGAGAGCCCCCTCGGGGGGCAGCGAGCACACGCCAGTGCCGAGCGTGGGGGCCACATGACCATTGCCATGCACTGGCACGACTGGCTGGCCCTTTTCGGCCAGTACCTGCTGCTCTCGCTGCTCTCGATCAGCGGCGCCATCACCACCGTGCCCGACATGCACCGTTACCTGGTCGCGCAGCACGGCTGGCTCAGCGACGCGCAGTTCAGCTCCTCGGTCGCGATCGCGCAGGCCGCGCCGGGGCCCAACGTGCTCTTCGTGGCGCTGATGGGGTGGAACGTGGGCCTCAATGCCGGCGGCGGCATCGGCGCCGGCCCGCAGGCCTGGGGGCTCGGCCTGCTCGGACTCGCGATCACGATGGTCGGCATCATGCTGCCGAGCACCACGCTGACCTACGTCGCGACGCGCTGGGGCCATCGCAACCGCACGCGGCGCGAGGTGCGCGCCTTCAAGCAGGGCATGGCGCCGGTGGTGGTGGGCCTGCTGATCGCGACCGGCTGGGTGCTCGCCGCCGGTAACCATGGCGGCGGTGCGCCCGCCTGGCACCTCTGGCTGCTGACCGGCGTGGCAGCATTTATCGTCTGGCGCACCCGCATCCATCTGCTCTGGCTGCTCGGTGCCGGGGCGCTGCTGGGCGCGCTGGGCTTCGTCTGAGTCTTCAAGGAAAGCATCCCATGCAACTTCGCCCCCTCGGCCGCTCCGGCCTCCAGGTCTCGCCGCTCGCCTTCGGCGGCAACGTCTTCGGCTGGACCGTCGACGAGGCGCTCTCTTTCCGGCTGCTCGATGCTTGGCTCGACGCCGGCTTCAACTTCGTCGACACCGCCGACGTCTACTCGAGCTGGGTGCCGGGCCACAGCGGCGGCGAATCGGAAACCATCATCGGCAAGTGGCTGCGCCAGACCGGCAAGCGCAACCGCGTGGTGCTCGCGACCAAGGTCGGCAAGCCGATGGGCGAAGGCAAGAAGGGGCTTTCGCCGGCCTACATCCGCGAGGCGGTCGATGCGTCGCTCAAGCGCCTCAAGACCGACCACATCGACCTCTACCAGTCGCACGACGACGATGCCGAGACGCCGCTGGCCGACACGCTCGGCGCCTTCGCCGACCTGATCAAGGCCGGCAAGGTGCGCGCCATCGGCGCCTCGAACTACAGCGCGCCGCGGCTGGCGGACGCGCTCGACGTCGCCGAGCGCGAAGGCCTACCGCGCTACGAGAGCCTGCAGCCGCTCTACAACCTCTACGACCGCGCCGTGTTCGAGGACGCGCTGGAACCACTGTGCCTCGAACGCGGCGTCGGCGTGATCAACTTCTACGCGCTCGCGGCCGGCTTCCTCACGGGCAAGTACCGCAGCGAGGCCGACGCCGCCAAGAGCGCGCGCGGCGCGAACACCACGAAGAAGTACCTCAACCCGCGCGGCCTGCGCATCCTGGCCGCGCTCGATGCGGCGGCCAAGGCACATGGCGCGACGCCGGGCCAGGTCGCGATCGCCTGGCAGATCGCGCGCCCCTCCATCACGGCACCCATCGCGAGCGCCACTTCGCAGAAGCAGCTCGACGAGTTGGTGGCCGCGGCCGGCCTTGCGCTCGATGCCGAAACCATCGCCGCGCTCGACGCCGCGAGCGCCGAGACCACGGCGCGGTAGGCACCCTCCCACACGCATTGGCGGCACCAGCCGCCGTGCCTGGCCGATTCCCCGGACACACTGGCTCGATCCAAACATCGGAGAGAGAACCATGTCCTTTGCGCTCTACCTGATCGGTTTTCTGATCTTCCTGGCCGGCGTGGCCTGGGGCGCCTCGGTGGCCGGCGTGCCGACGCTCTACATCGGCATCGGCGCGCTCATCCTGCTCGGCATCGGCATCTTCACCGCCGTGGGGCGCACGCGCAGCAAGGATCCTTCCTGAGCTTTTTTTAGCGCTGCCCCGCTCTTGAAATCCGCGCGGGCCGGTCCTACTTCTTGACCGGAAGCGCCGGAGGCGTCTCCGGCGCTCCGTTTGTCTCTTCAGCCAAATGGAGGTTTCGCCATGTATCGATCCCTGTTCCCACGCGATCTGTTCGCCGAGATGGATCGCCTGCAACGCGAAATGCAGCAGGCCTTCGATCTGTCTCCGAGCATCCGAGGTTTGGGCCGCGGCGGTTTCCCGGCCCTGAACGTCGGCGGCACGCCGCAAACGGTAGAAATCTACGCCTTCGCCCCCGGCATTGATCCGGCCACGCTCGAGGTCCAGCTCGACCGTGGCTTGCTGACCATTGCCGGCGAGCGCAAGTCGTTGCTGCCGGAAGACGACTCGCCTTCCACCGTGCACATCCACGAGCGTTTTGCGGGCAGCTTCCGCCGCGTTCTCACGCTGCCGGAAGACGCAGACCCCGACGCCGTCGACGCCAAGTACCGCGACGGCATCTTGCACATCACGATCCAGCGGCGCGCTTCCGCGCAGCCCCGTCGCATCGCCATCCAATGAAAGGAGCACTTGCCATGAACGAGCTTGACACCCTCGCCCGCAAGGACAAGGCGGGCTACGGCGAGGCGGCGCTCACGCCGCCGGTGGACGTGGTGGAGGACAGCACCGGCATCACGCTCTATGCCGATCTGCCCGGCGTCTCCAAGGACAAGCTGCGGCTCCAGGTGGAGTCCGACACGCTCACCATCGACGCCGAGTCGGACCTGGCCGTCCCCGAAGGCCTGCAATCGAGCCACGCCGAGGTCGGCCTCGCGCGCTTCCACCGCGTCTTCACGCTGAGCAAGGAGCTCGACACCGAGAGGGTCTCGGCCGAGCTGGCCAACGGCGTACTGACGCTGCGCATCCCCAAGGTGGAACAGGCGCAGCCGCGGCGCATCGACGTCAAGGTAGCCTGAGCGCTCGGACCGCCCCCGGCGGTCAAAGTGCAAAGTAGGCCCATGCGGAAGGTTTAAGCTTCCGCATGGATCAATTCGGCCATCGGAACAAAAAGACCTTGAGCGAGGAAATCATGAATGAAGACGGCGAAGTCAAACGCTTCGTCTATGCGGACTGGGAGATTCGCGTCTGCCTGAGTGCCCTGGGGGTCGATGGTCAGACGGCCGGACATGCCGATCTGTGGCGAGAAGGAGCCCACCTGTGCCGCGTTGCGCTGTCGGGCCGCTTTGAGGACGATGCGCAGGCCTGCGACGCCTTGGAACGCAAGGCCAGGGATTGGGTCGACGACTGGAGTTCCCGCGACCACACCGGCAACACCGGCTTCGTCAGCCTTTAGGGCCTGAACGGGCCCCTAAGCCGCGAGGCTGCGCTGCCGCATCGCTTCGTAGAGGCACACCCCGCTCGCGACCGAGACATTGAGGCTCTCTACCGCACCGGCCATCGGAATGCTCACCAGCTCGTCGCAGGTCTTGCGCGTGAGCTGCCGCATGCCCTCGCCCTCGGCGCCCAGCACAAGCGCGAGCGGGCGCCTCAGGTCGCTCTGGTAGAGCGTGCCCGGCGCGTCGTCGCTGGTGCCGACACACCAGATGTTGCGTTCCTTGAGTTCGCCCAGCGTGCGCGCGAGGTTGGTCACCATGAAGTACGGCACCGTCTCGGCCGCGCCGCTCGCCACCTTGGCCACGGTGGCGTTGATGCCGGCCGCATGGTCCTTGGGGGCGATCACCGCCTGCGCGCCCGCGCCGTCGGCCACCCGCAGGCAGGCACCCAGGTTGTGCGGGTCGGTGACGCCGTCGAGCACCAGCAGCAAGGGCACGGTGCCGGCCGCCTCGAGGCCTTCGAGCAATTCGTCGAGCGAATGGGTCTGCGGGATCGGCTCCACGCGCGCAGCCACGCCCTGGTGGCCGTGGCTGCCGCTGAGCTTGGCCAGGCGCAGGCCGTCGGCCTCGACCAGCCGCACGCCGGCCTCCTGGGCCCGGGCGACGAACTGCCGCATGCGCGCATCGCGCCGGCTGGCATCGAACAGCACCTCGATCACCGATTTGGGCGCGGTCTTGATGCGCACGCCCACGGCATGGAAGCCGAAGATCACTTTGGGGGAAGACATGTGGGGATTATCGAGCCGGGTTCAGACCCCGTTTTCGTCCCCGGGGACCACGCGCCCGGCCTCGATCGTGATGCGGCGCTCGCACTGCGCGGCGATGCCGCGGTCGTGCGTCACGAGCACGAGCGTGGTGCCGAGCTCGCGGTTGAGGTCGAACATCAGCCGCATCACCTGCTCGCCGGTCGCGAAGTCGAGGCTGCCGGTGGGCTCGTCGGCCAGGAGCAGCGCCGGCTGCACGACGAAGGCGCGGGCCAGCGCCACGCGCTGCTGCTCGCCGCCCGAAAGCACCTTGGGATAGTGGCCCAGGCGCTGGCCGAGGCCGACGCGGCCGAGCATCTCGGTGGCGGCCTTGCGTGCGTCGCGGCGGTCGGCCAGTTCGAGCGGCAGCATCACGTTCTCGAGCGCGCTCAGGTTGCCGAGCAGCTGGAAGCTCTGGAACACGAAGCCGACCTTGCGGGCGCGCAGCGCGGCGCGCTCGTCCTCGTCGATCGCGAACAGGTCTTCGCCCGCGAGCCTCACCGTGCCGCGGGTGGGTGTGTCGAGGCCGGCGACGATCGACAGCAGCGTGCTCTTGCCCGAGCCCGAAGCGCCGACGATGGCGGCCGTCTCCCGGGCGCCCAGCGTGAAGTCGATGTCCTGCAGAATGTCCAGCGTGCCGGCGGAGTCGGTGACAGACTTGAAAACATGTTCGACGGCAACAATTGCTTCGGATCGGGTACTGGACATTGAAAGGTTTCGCGTGGTGAATCGACGTCACTTTATCTTGACCGGTGCGCTCGCCGGCAGTGCGGGGTCATGGCTCCATGCCCAGGCCCAGCCCGCGGCCGGCAGGAAGCCCGTGATTCTCGTCGTCGGCGACTCGCTTTCCGCCGAATACGGCCTCAAGCGCGGCGAGGGCTGGGTCCCGCTGCTGGAGAAGCGGCTGGCCGAACAGAAGATCGCCGCGACCGTGATCAATGCCAGCATCAGCGGCGACACCACGGCCGGCGGCCGCGCCCGGCTGGCGGGCCTGCTCGCGCAGCACAAGCCGACGCACATGGTGCTGGAGCTGGGCGCCAACGACGCGCTGCGCGGCCTGCCGCTCGCCAGCACCGAAGACAACCTGACGCAGATGACCAAGGCGGCGCAGGCCGCCGGCGCGCAGGTGCTGATCGTCGGCATCCAGGTGCCTCCCAACTACGGCCGTGACTACACGCGGCGCTTCGAAGCGGTCTTCACCAAGGTGGCGGGCAGCACCAAGGCTGCGCTCGTGCCTTTTCTGCTGAAGGGCGTGGCGGACGGCCCCGACGCGGCGGGCCTGTTCCAGGCCGACCGCATCCATCCGACGGCCGCGGCCCAGCCGCGCATGCTGGACAACGTGTGGCCGGCGTTGCGCAAGCTGCTCGCCGGCATGTGACCTGAAAAGGAAAAAGCCGCCGCAGGCCCTGCCCGCGGCGGCTTTTTCGTGGGTACCGTGAATCCGGGTCGAACGGATCAGCCGTTCTTGGTCGGCAGATTCGGGATGGTGGGCGGATCGTGCTCCAGCGAGGCCACATCGGTTTCCGGATCGCCCTGGGCCAGGCCTTCGCTGCTCGGGCTGAGCTTGCGGGCGGCCTTTTCCCGCAGCTTGTCTTCCTTCTTCTTTTTCTTGGCCAACTCCTTCTGGCGCTTCTCGTAGCCGTAATTGGGTGTTGCCACTGCTTCTCCTTGAGGCGAGGCAGTCACGATGACTGCACGTGTCCGACTGTACGCGATAACCGGCGCGCCTCAGAGGGCCGCGAGGGCCTGTTCGAGGTCGGCGCGCAGGTCGTCCACGTCCTCCAGCCCGACTGAAAAGCGCACCAGCGTGCCCTTGTGCGGCCAGCGCGCAACGCTGGCATCGCGCATGAGGCCGATGTCGTAGGGCACGACCAGGCTGATCGGCCCGCCCCAGGAATAACCAAGCCGAAAAAGTTTCAGGCTGTCACAGAAACGATCGACCTGCTCGGCGCTGTAGCGGGCATCGAACACCACCGAGAACAGGCCGGCCGCGAGGTCGCTCGCGCCGCACAGCCGCAGCCAGTGCGCATGGCCCGGCGAGCCCTCGAGCGCCGGATGCAGCACCTGCGCGATCTCTGCACGGCCGTCGAGCCACATGGCGAGTTCGCGCGCGCTGCGGTCGTGCGCCTGGTAGCGCAGCGCGATGCTCGGCAGCGAACGCAGCAGCGTCTCGACATCGCCGACGCCGATGCCCAAGCCCATGCGCATGTGGCTCAACTTGAGCGCGCGGTGCAGCCGCTCGTCGCGGGTGATGACGCTGCCCATCAGCACGTCGCCGCCGCCGCTGGGGTACTTGGTGAGCGCCTGGACCGAGATGTCGACGCCCTGCCCGCTGCCGTTGAAATCGAAGGGCGCAAAGGCGAGACCGGCGCCCCAGGTGTTGTCGAGCGCCGTGATCACGCCGCGCGCGCGGCAGGCGCCCACGAGCGCCGGCAGGTCCGGGAATTCCATCGTGACCGAACCCGCGGCCTCGACCCAGACCAGCCTGGTGCGATCCGACAGCTTGGCCGCGAGGTCGGCCGGATTCATCGCGTCATACAGCCTGTGGGTGATGCCGAAGTTGGCCAGCTCGCCGTTACACAGCGCCTTGTTCGGGCCGTAGGCGTTGTCGGGGATCAGCACCTCGTCGCCGGTCTTCAGGAAGGCAAAGGCCACCAGCGCGATGGCTGCCAGCCCGCTGGGCGCGAGCAGGCATTCGGTGCCGCCTTCCAGCGTGGCGAGCCGCTCCTCGAGCGTGAAGGTGGTCGGCGTGCCGTGCAGCCCGTAGGTGTAGCCGGCCTTGGTCTTCCAGTCGCGCGCGCGCATCGCCGCGACGTCGGCGAAGAACACGGTGGAAGCCTTGAACACGCCGGGCAGGGGCGCGGCGAATTTCGCGGGCGGGGTGTAGGGATGGTGGATCAGGTCGGTGATGGGCTTTCGCATGCCGCCATGCTAGTCGACGCGAAAAGCCGGGTGCCGGACAATGGCCCGATGCTGCTGACGCGCGCTCCCGCCTCCTGGCTGCGGCCTTACGTCCGATCGATGTGGGCGATGGTGCCTGCCGCCACGGTGTCGAACACGCCGCTGCGCGAACACGTGCTGCCGACCGGCGACATGCACCTGGTCTTCCGGCTCTCCGGCCCGCCGCTGCGGCTGTTCGCCGATGCCGAGGACCGCACTGGTTACACGGTGGGCTATGCGATCGTGGGCGGCGCGCGTTCGGCCTTCTACGCGCGCGACGTGTCGGGCGCCACGCATTCTGTGGGTGCGCAGCTGCGGCCCGGCGCGGCCCGCGCGCTGTTCGGCCTGCCCGCTCATGAACTGGCGCCACACGCCGCTCGATGCGCTCTGGGGCACAGCGGCCGCGCATGCCCTCGAACGCATTCATGCGGCCGACGCCCTCGAAGCGCAACTGGAAGTCTTCGAGGCCCTGCTGACCGAGCGCCTGCGGTCCCGCCCGCAAGCCATGCACCCCGCCATCGCGCAGGCCCTGGCCCGGCTCGGCGGCGGCGCGCCCATCGGCGAACTGGTAGCAGCCAGCGGCTACAGCCACCGGCATTTCATCTCGCTGTTCCGGGACGCTGCCGGGCTCCCGCCCAAGCGCCTGGAACGGGTGCTGCGCTTCCAGCGCGTGATGGCCGCATGGACCGGCGCGCACACCCTGCCCTGGGTCGACCTCGCCCTGCAGGCCGGCTACAGTGACCAGCCCCATTTCAACCGCGACTTCCTTGAGATCACCGGCATGACGCCGCAGGCCTATGCCCGAGCCGCGCCCGCTTCGCCGAATCACGTGCGCGCCTGAAGTCAATTTCCTTCAAGACGGATAGCGTGCGGCATGCGCAGAATCGCGACCAGACCCCACAGGAGACTCCGATGGCCACCCACGAACTGTTTGCCTACCTCTGCGTGAACGACACCGCGGCGGCGATCGCTTACTACGGCGAGGTGTTCGGCGCGCGCGAGAAGTTCAGGCTGACCGAGCCCGGCGGCCGCATCGGCCATGCCGAGCTCGACTTCGACGGCGCGACGCTGATGCTCAGCGACGAGTTTCCGGAGTACGGCATCCTTGGCGCCAAGGCGATCGGCGCCACCGCCGTCACCATCCACCTGCACGTGGACGATGCAGACGCCGTGATCGAGCGCGCGCTGAAGGCCGGCGCCACGCTCGAGATCCCGATACAGGACCAGTTCTACGGCGAGCGCTCCGGCTCGTTCCGCGATCCCTTCGGACATCGCTGGAACGTCGGCCACAGCATCGAGGAGGTGTCGACCGACGAGATGCAGCGGCGCTACACCGCGATGCTGAAAGCGGACTGAGCCCTTAGACGGACCACTTCTCCAGCAGCTTCCCGGCGCCCATGGAGTCATAGCCTTCGAAAGGCTGATGGATCCATGGGTTGGTCTGCAGGAACTCGACCGAATAGTCCGGCGTGAAGGTCGACAAGGCCTTGGTCCAGATCACGGCGCTGCGCAGCTCGGTGATCGGCGGGTACTTGGTCCTGAGCATGTCCACCACGGCATGCAGCGTGTAGCCCGAGTCGGCGAGGTCGTCGACCAAGAGCACCTTGCCGGCGATCTCGCCCTTGGGCGTGGTGATGTAGCGCGCGATGTCCAGGTGGCCCTGGATCGTGCCGGCATCGGCGCGGTAGGAGCTGGTGGACATGATCGCCAGCGGCTTGTCGAAGATGCGCGACAGCACATCGCCCGGCCGCATGCCGCCGCGCGCCAGGCACAGGATGGTGTCGAACTCCCAGCCGGACTGGTGCACCTTGATCGCGAGCTTCTCGATCAGGTTGTGGTACTCGTCGTAGCTCACGTAAAGGTGTTTGCCGTCTTCGGTCAACATGCGCTCTTCTCCATCATTGCTTCGGTAGGGGTCTCGATGTCTTCGCGGGAAACACCGCGGAACCGGCTTTGCCGGCCCGCTGGTGTTGCCCCCTGCAAGGGGGTTGGCGGAGCGACACGAAGTGCGCGCAGCCTGGGGGTGTGCGTCATTCAGTCGGCGAGATAGGGGTGGCGCATCATGATCGTGTGATCGCGGTCCGGGCTGGTCGACACCATGTGGATCGGCACGCCCGTGACCTGCTCGATGCGCTGCAGGTAGAGCCTCGCGTTGACCGGCAGCTTGTCGTACTGGGTGATACCCACCGTGCTCTCGCTCCAACCCTCGAGCTTCTCGTAGACCGGCGTGCAGCGCTCGATTTCGTCGGCGCCCATCGGCAGGATGTCGGTGTACTCGCCGTCGAGCTGGTAGCCGGTGCACAGCTGCAACTCCTCGAGGCCGTCGAGCACGTCGAGCTTGGTGATGCACAGGCCGCTCAGGCCGTTGACCTGCGCCGAGCGCTTGAGCAGCGCCGCGTCGAACCAGCCGCAGCGGCGGCTTCGGCCGGTGGTCACGCCCTTCTCGGCGCCGACCGTGCTCAGGTGGTAGCCGACGGTGCCCGGCGTCGCCCAGTCGAGCTCGGTCGGGAAGGGCCCGCCGCCGACGCGCGTGCAGTAGGCCTTGGTGATCCCGAGCACGTAGTGCAGCATGCCCGGACCGACGCCCGAGCCGGCGGCCGCATTGCCCGCCACGCAGTTGCTGGAGGTCACATAGGGATAGGTGCCGTGGTCGACGTCGAGCAAGGTGCCCTGCGCGCCTTCGAACAGCAGGTTGGCGCCGGCGCGGTGCGCGTCGTTGAGCTCGCGCGAGACGTCGGCCATCATGGGCTTGAGCAGCTCGGCATGGCGCATCGCCTCGTCGTAGACGGCATCGAACTCGATCGCGGGCGCGCTCAGCACTTGCGTCAGCACGTGGTTGTGCAGCTCGAGCAGCACGCGCAGCTTGGCGGCGAAGCGCTCGGGATGCTTCAGGTCCTGCACGCGCAGCGCGCGGCGCGCGATCTTGTCCTCGTAGGCCGGGCCGATGCCGCGGCCGGTGGTGCCGATCTTCTCGACGCCGCCCTTCTCGCGGTAGGTCTCGCGCGCGATGTCGAGCGCCGCATGGAAAGGCAGGATCAGCGGGCAGGCTTCGCTGATGCGCAGGCGCGATCGCACCTCGACGCCGGCCTTTTCCAGCCCTTCGATCTCCTCGAACAGCTTGGCCGCCGAGAGCACCACGCCGTTGCCGATGTAGCACTTGACGCCGGGGCGCATGATGCCGCTCGGGATCAGGTGCAGCGCGGTCTTGACGCCGTTGATGACCAGCGTGTGGCCCGCGTTGTGGCCGCCCTGGAAGCGCACGACGCCCTGCGCGCTCTCGGTCAGCCAGTCGACCAGTTTGCCCTTGCCCTCGTCGCCCCATTGGGTGCCGACGACGACCACGTTTCGTCCGGTGGTAACGCTCATGATGTTCCGCTTAAGAAGATTCAGATGGCTTGCACGCGCCACTGCCCGTCGCGCTCGACGAGCTCGCGGTCGCAGTGGAATTCGTCGATTTCGCTTTCGTGGCCGGGCAGCACGCAGACCACGGTCTCGCCCTGGCTGCGCAGTTCGGCGATGGTCTTGCCGAGGCCCGCGGCATCGCTCCAGGGCGCGCGGATCGCGGCCCGCAGCGGCCGCGCCGGCAGCACGCCGACCAGCTCGCGCACGTCGAGGCTGAAGCCGACCGCCGGGCGGTTGCGGCCGAACACGGCGCCCACCTCGTCGTAGCGGCCGCCGCGCACCAGCGCGTCGCTGGCGCCGTCGGTGTAGATGCCGAAGCGCATGCCGCTGTAGTAGGCGTAGCCGCGCAGGTCGGCCAGGTCAAAGCTGACGCGGGCGCCGTCGAGCCGGCTCGCCAGCTGCTTCAGGTCCGACAGCGCTGCGCGCACGCCGGCCGAGGCCGGGAGCACGCGATCTGCCTCGTCGAGTACCGAGGCATCGCCGTAGAGCTGCACGAGCGCGAGCAGACCTTCGCGCGACGCTGCGGGAAAGCCCTCCGTGAGTTCGCGCAGGGTGCTCGTGTCCTTGGCCGCCAGTGCCGCATGCACGCGCGCGATGGCCGCCGCATCGACCGGCACGCCGGCGAACAGCGCGCGCACGATGCGCGCATCGGCCAGGTCGACGATGACCGGGCCCTGCACGCCGGCTGCGTGCAGGCAATCGAGCCCGAGGCGCAGGACCTCGGTATCGGCTTCGAGCCCCGCATGGCCGTAGATCTCGGCGCCGAACTGGAGCGGCTCGCGCGTCGCGTGCGGGCGGTCGGGCCGGGTGTGCACCACCGGGCCGCAGTAGCAGAGCCGCGCCACGCCGCGGCGGTTGAGCAGGTGCGCGTCGATGCGCGCGACCTGCGGCGTGGTGTCGGCGCGCAGGCCCATGCTGCGCCCGGACAGCTGGTCGACCAGCTTGAAGGTCTGCAGGTCGAGCGCCTCTCCGGTGCCGGAAAGAAGGGATTCCAGGTGCTCCAGCAGAGGCGGCATCACCAGCTCGTAGCCATAGCCACGGGCGGTATCGAGCAGCTGGCGTCGAAGTTCTTCGATGTGGCGCGCCTCGGAAGGCAGCACATCGGCAATGTGATCCGGGAGGACCCAGGCGGACATGGGGATCGGGGGCGTGGTTAAACCGGGATTCTACCGGCCCCGGGTCACCCCAGAATCCAGAGCAGGAAGAGGCCCAGCAGGATGCTGCACAGGCCGAAAAAGCGCAGCTGCCCGTCGCGCAGCTGCAAGAGCTGGCTGAAGCCGCGCCGCCAGCTGCCCGGCGAAAAGAAGGGCAGGAGGCCTTCGATCACCAGCACGAGCGCCAGTGCGCTCCAGAAGGTTTCTGCGCTCACGCCTGGGTCGCCGCCGGGCCGCCCCAAGGCGGCCGAGCCTCCCCCTCGGGGGGTGGCGAAGCACACGAAGTGGCAAGCCGGGGGGCAGTCACGGTTATCGACGAGGAGCAGCCGCGGCCGCGCCCGACCCCTGCATCGCGCGGAAGAAGTCCGACGAAGGGTCCAGCACCATCACGTCGCTCTTCTTGTTGAAGCTCTGCTTGTAGGCGTCGAGGCTGCGATAGAACTGTGCGAACTGCGGATCGCGGCCGAAGGCGCCGGCGTAGGCAGATGCCGCGCTGGCATCGCCCTCGCCCTTGATCTTCTGCGCGTCGCGGTACGCATTGGCCACGATCACCTCGCGCTGGCGGTCGGCATCGGCACGGATCTTTTCGCCTTCAGCGAAGCCGGTCGAGCGCAGCTCGTTGGCCACGCGCTTGCGCTCGGCCTCCATGCGGCGGTAGACCGATTCGGTGATCGCCTCGACGTAGTCGACCCGCGTGATCCGCACGTCGATGATGTCCACGCCCCAGGGCTTGGCGCCCTTCACCACGGCCAGCACTTCGCGCTGGACGTCGGCCATCAGGGCCTCGCGGCGCACCGAGATCAGGTCGCGCACGGTGCGCTTGTTGACGTTTTCCTGGAAGGCGTTGCGCACCACGCGGTTGAGCTGCATGGCGCCAGCGTTCTCGTCCAGGCCGACATTGCGGATGTACTCCGACGGGTTGGTGATGCGCCAGCGCACGTACCAGTCGACCACCACGCGCTGCTTCTCCGCCGTGAGCATGGGCTCGGGGTCGAGGCTGGACAGCGTGAGCAGGCGCTTGTCGATGTACGACACGTTCTGGAACGGCGGCGGCAGCTTGAAGTTCAGGCCCGGCTCGGTGATCACTTCCTTGATCTGACCAAGGGCGTAGACGATGCCGAACTGGCGCTGGTCGACCACGAAGAGCGTGGAGCTCAGGAGCGCGAGCACCACGAGGATCGACGATGCGATGAATCCGATTCTGTTCATGAGTGTTTCCTCAGCGCACGTCGCGGTCACGCGAGCGGCCGTCGCGCGCACGCGCGTCGCCGGATGAAGGCGGTACGACCGGAATCACGGACGACTGCGGCGGCGCGGTGCCGGCGACGTTGGGACTGGCGCCGTCGACCGGAGTGCCGGCGGCGTTCTGGCCGCTCATCTGCACCAGCTTGTCGAGCGGCAGGTACAGCAGGTTCGTACCCTGCTTGGAGTCGACCAGCACCTTGGTGGTGCTGGCGTAGATCTGCTGCATGGCGTCGGTGTACATGCGGTCGCGGGTGACCTGCGGCGCCTTCTGGTATTCGGTCAGCACCGAAGCGAAGCGCTGCGCATCGCCCTGTGCCTGCGCGATGATCCGCGCCTTGTAGGCCTCGGATTCCTCCTTCAGGCGCGAAGCGGTACCGGTGGCACGCGGCACCACGTCGTTGGCATAGGCCTGCGCTTCGTTCTTGGTGCGTTCGCGTTCCTGCCCGGCTTTGAGCACGTCGTCGAAGGAGGCCTGCACCTGCTCCGGCGGGCGCACGCCGCCCTGCTGCAGGTTGATGCCGACGACCTCGACGCCGACCTTGTAGCGGTCCAGGATGGTCTGCATCAGGGCGCGCACGCGCGGCGCGATCTGGTCGCGTTCCTCGGCGAGGGCCGCGTCCATCTTCATCTTGCCGACCACTTCGCGCACCGCCGTTTCGGCGACCTGCACCACGGTGTCGGCCGGTGTCTTGCTCTCGTAGAGATAGGCGCGCGCATCGCTCAGGCGGTACTGCACGGCGAACTTGATCTCGACGATGTTCTCGTCTTCGGTCAGCATGGCCGATTCGCGCAGGCCGGTGGAACGCACGATGGTGTCGCGCCCCACGTCGGTGGAGCGGATCTGGGTCACGACCACGAGCTCGTGGCGCTGGATCGGATAAGGCAGCCGCCAGTTGAAGCCGGCGCCCACGGTTGCCTTGTAGCGGCCGAACTGCGTGATCACGGCCTGCTGGCCTTCGTTGACGATGAAGAAGCCGGTGCCCAGCCAGATCAGAACCGCGACCGCGGCGACCAGGCCCAGGCCGACGCCCGCGTTCTTCATGTCGGGCTTGAGGCCACCGCCGTTGCCGCCGTTCGGGCGCCCGCCGTTGCCATTGCCGCGGCCGCCGAACAGGCCGCCGAGCTTGCGGTTGAAGTCGCGCCAGAGTTCGTCGAGGTCCGGCGGCCCCTGGTTCGGGCCCTGGCCGCGCGGGCGATTGTTGTTGCCGGGCGGAGGCGTCGGCTCGTCGTCGGGGCGGTTCGCATTCGGACGGTCGCCGTTCGAGGAGGGCTCATCGCCCCGGCCCCATCGTCCGTCGTTCAGGTTGAACATGCCCTGAAATCGTCTCCACACTGGCTTTGCATTCATTCGGTTCTGTTCTCTCGTCAGTGAGGGGGGATTGTGCCAATCAGTTGGCGGCATCGTGCAATTCGGTGTCGTACTCTGGGGTCATGGCCTCGTTCATCGACTGCGACCGTTGCGCGAGTTCGGCGCGGAGCGCCGGAACCCCCTCGCCGGTGTGGGCGCTCAGGAAGACGCGAAGCATCTGCACGCCATCGACGTCGATCTCGTCGCGCAGATGCAGGGGGTGTTGCGTACTTTCAAGTGCATCGAGCTTGTTGAACACCAGGAGCTGCGGCACCGTGTCGGCGCCGATTTCCTTGAGCACTGCCTGCACCTCGGCCATCTGCTCGGGATGGTGGGGGTTGGAAGCGTCCACCACATGCAGCAGCAAGTCAGCATCGACCGCCTCCTGCAAGGTGGCCTTGAAGGCATCGATCAGGCCGTGAGGCAGCTCGCGAATGAAACCCACGGTGTCGGAGATCGACACCTTGCGGCGAGCATCGCCCAGGTACAGGTGCCGCGTGGTGGTATCCAGCGTCGCGAACAGCTGGTCGGCCGCATAGGCGCGCGCCTTCACCAGCGCATTGAACAGCGAGGACTTGCCGGCGTTGGTGTAGCCGACCAGCGAGATGTTGAAGGTGTCGCGCCGCTCGCGCTGGCGGCGCTGGGTGCCACGCTGGCGATGCACCTTGGCGAGCCGTTCGCGCGTGCGCTTGATGGACTCGCCGATCATCCGGCGGTCGAGTTCGATCTGCGTTTCGCCCGGGCCGCCGCGCGTGCCGATGCCGCCGCGCTGGCGCTCCAGGTGAGACCAGCGCCGCACCAGCCGCGTGCTGAGGTACTGCAGCCGCGCCAGTTCGACCTGCAACTTGCCCTCGTGCGAACGTGCGCGCTGGGCGAAGATTTCGAGGATCAGGAAAGTGCGGTCGTACACCGCCACCCCGAGCTGGCGCTCGAGGTTGCGTTGCTGCGCCGGGCTCAGCGCCTGGTCGAAGACCACTTCGCTCGCGCGATGCAGATCGGCCAGCTCGCGGATTTCGTCGGCCTTGCCGCTACCGACGAACAGCGCCGCATCGGGCGCCTTGCGTTTGCACACCAGGCGCGCGACCGGCTCGAGGCCTGCGGTCTGCGCGAGCAGGCCAAGTTCCTCGAGTTCGCCGTCGAAATGGGGCAACCCGAAATCGACACCGACGAGTACGACGGCGCCCTCTTTCCGGGAAATCAGTTCAGACAAGCGGAATCAAATAGGAAGAAAGCGCGGCGGGCGAGCCGCCGCGCTCCGTGCCGATCAGGCGGCTGCTTCGTCGTTCTCGGCAGCCGAGAAGTTGACGGCCCGACCCGGCACGATGGTGGAGATGGCGTGCTTGTAGACCATCTGGGTCACCGTATTGCGAAGCAACACGACGTACTGGTCAAACGACTCGATCTGACCTTGCAGCTTGATGCCGTTGACCAGATAAATCGAAACCGGCACGTGCTCGCGACGCAAGGTGTTCAGGAAGGGGTCTTGTAGGAGTTGCCCTTTATTGCTCACGATATTCTCCGTGTTCAAGAGTAGTTGTTGGAACCGGTCACCTTAACACAGCACTTCCGCACTGCAGCACGAAACCCGAATAGCCTTCGAAAAATAACGGCACCTAAAAGCGGGAACTTCGGGCGCCGGCATCGCTCAACGGTGGTCAATGGAGGCCAAGCGCCCCATCCGGGGGCACGGGGCCTTCAGCCCTCCTTGTCCGCGTACGGATTGTGCGAGGTCTTGAGCTCGATGCGCAAGGGCGTACCGACAAGGTCGAATTCCTTGCGGAAGCGCCCCTCGAGAAAGCGCTTGTAGGCGTCGGTGACGTGTTCCAGCGAGTTGCCGTGGATGACGATCACCGGCGGGTTCATGCCGCCCTGGTGGGCGTAGCGCAGCTTGGGCCGGAACATGCCGGACTTCTTGGGCGCCTGGAACTGCACCGCCTCCATCAGCAGCCGCGTGAGCACCGGCGTGGACATCTTGCGGGTGGCCGACTTGTGAGCCTGGGCGATGGCCTGCCAGACCGGCCCCAGCCCCTGGCGCTTGATGGCGGAAATGAAGTGCAGCGCGGCGAACTTGAGGAAGGGCAGCCGGGTCTCGATCTGGCGCTGGATCTGCTCGCGCTGGTAGCTATCGATCGCGTCCCACTTGTTGATCGCGATCACCACCGCGCGCCCGCTTTCGAGGATGTAGCCCGCGATATGGGCGTCCTGATCGGTCACGCCCTGCGTGGCGTCGAGCAGCAGCAGGACCACGTTGGCCGATTCGATCGCCTGCAGGGTCTTGACCACCGAGAACTTCTCGATCGCCTCGAACACCCTGCCCTTGCGGCGCAGCCCCGCGGTGTCGATCAGCTCGAAACGCTGGCCGTTGCGCTCGAAGGGCACGGCGATCGCGTCGCGCGTGGTGCCGGGCAGGTCGAAGGCGACCAGGCGCTCCTCGCCGAGCCAGGTGTTGATCAGGGTCGACTTGCCGACGTTGGGGCGGCCCGCGACCGCCAGCTTGATCGGCTTGTTGTTGGCCTCTTCCTCTTCGGCCTCCTCGTCGGGATCGGGCAGCCCGAGCGGCTCGAGCGCGAGTTCGACCAGGCTGCGGATGCCTTGCCCGTGCGCCGCCGAGATGCCGTGCACCTCGCCGAAGCCGAGTTCGTAGAAGTCGACCAGCTTCGCGCCATCCTGCATGCCTTCGGCCTTGTTGGCCACCAGCACGCAGGGCTTGCCCAGCCGCCGCAGTTCATTGGCGATGTCGTGGTCCTGCGCCGAGATTCCCTCGCGCGCATCGACCACGAAGATCACCACGTCGGCCTCGGCCACGGCCTGGCGCGTCTGCTTGGCCATCTCCTTGAAGATGCCGCTGCCCGCGTCGGGCTCGAAGCCGCCGGTGTCGATCACGATGAATTCGTGCTTGCCCTGGCGGCCGTTGCCGTAGTGGCGATCGCGCGTGAGGCCTGCGAAGTCGGCGACGATGGCGTCGCGCGTCTGGGTGAGGCGATTGAACAGCGTCGACTTGCCGACGTTGGGACGCCCGACCAGCGCAATGACCGGTTTCATGGTCGGGCTCTCGATCGATTATTCAGGCCGATAGCCGAACACGCCGCCATTGCGGGTGACGACCACGACCGTGTTGCCGGAAAGCACCGGCGTCGCGGCGATGGCCGAGCCATCGGGGGTGAGGCGGTTCAGCGGCGCGCCGTCCTCGCGCGAGATCAGATGCACGAGGCCGGTGCTGTCGCCGATGATCAGCGAGCGGCCGACCGCGAGCGGCGCGGTCAGGGTGCGGTACTTGAAACTCTCGATCTGCCAGGCGCGCTCGCCGTCGGCGCGGCGCCAGGCCACCACATTGCCGTTTTCCTCGGTGCCGTAGACGAAGCGGTCGTCGCCGCTCACGCCGTCCGCGCCCGTGGCGGGCTTGCTCCAGAGCAGCGCGCCGCGCGAGGTGTCCACACAGCCGACGCTCGCATAGTAGGCGCGCGCGCAGACGACATCGCCGACACGGCTCACGCTGCCGGTCAGGTCGACCAGGCGCTCGACGTCGTTCGTGCCGCGCGGTGCGGCGATCGGCGATTCCCAGCGCGAAATGCCGTTGGCCGGATTGATGCCGGCGAGCCGGCCGCCGATACCGCTCACCAGGGTGTCGCCCACGGCGATCAGCACCCCGGGCCTCTTCAGCACCAGGTTTTCGGCGGTACGCTGCTGTGCCCAAAGGCGACGACCGCTCTGGCCATCCCAGGCGCTGGTGCTGCGGTCGGCAGCCTGCACGAAGACGCGACGGCCGGCCACCAGCGGCGCGGTGTACGCCTGGGCCGTGAGCCGCTGCTTCCACAGCACCTTGCCGCTTTGCATGGCGACCAAGTCATTGTTGGCGGTGACGACGGCAACCAGCGATCCATCGCTGCCCACGCCGGCCACCAGCGGCGCACCGGCACTGGCACGCCACGATTCCTGCCCCGAACGCGCATCGATCATGACCACTGTGCCGTCGGTGGCGGCCACCGCCACCATGTCGCCGCTCACGTTGGTCGCCAGCGGGAAGCTCACCGCCGGAATGCGCACGCTCCAGGCCTGCCGAACGCCCAGGAGTGCCGGGTTGGCCGACAGTTCCGCGGGCTTGGGCTTGGGCGTGCCCGAGCAGGCCGCGAGCGCGGCGACCACGACCGCGGCCGCACCAGCGCGCAGGATGAATGCAGGAGTCACGAAACGCTTGAAATTCATGGTGTGGTCTTGGCAGGGGTGGCGGTGCCGGCAGCGGCCGGTGCCAGGCTCTTCGGGTCGACGCCGACGGCGTTGAGCTTGATCTCGACCAGGCGGCGGTAGTCGGTGCCGGGCGCGAAGGCGGTCCAGGCCTTCTGGTACTCAGCCTTGGCCTCGTCGCGCTTGCCCTGCGCCAGGTGGATGTCGCCCTTGCGGTCGGCCACCAGCGCTTCGAACTCCTTGGGCACGTTGCCCGAAAGTTGTTTGAGCGCCTCGTCGTAGGACTTGGCTTCGAGCAGTTCGGCGGCCAGGCGCAGCTTGGCCACGGCCTGGTAGCCCGGATCGACGGCATGCTCGGCCACCCACGCGAGCGCTGTGCGCGAGGCGTTGGCATTGCCCTTCTCGTTCAAGGTCTTGGCCGCCAGCAGGCCGGCCTGCTGGGCGTAGGCGGTGCCGGCGAACTTCTCCTTCATGTCGGCCAGCGCGCGCTCGATGCGAGCCACGTCGCCCGCCTGCGCGCTGCGTTCGATCTCGTCATAGAGCACCGAAGCGCGCGCCGCCTTGTCGCGCTGGAAAAACTGCCAGCCGTTCCACGCCATGAAGGCGCCGGCCGACAGCAGCACGAACCAGGTGATCAGCGTGCCGTAGGTGTTCCAGAAATGCCGGAGCTGGTCGAGCTGTTCCTGTTCTTCGAGGTCGAGATGGGTTGCCATGCGCTGTCAGTTGTTGGGAGCCGGGGATTGTAGGGTGGCGGCCCAGGCGGGCAGCTCGGCCAGCGGGCGGGCAGTCTGCGCCCCGCTGCCGTCGCGCAGCGCCTTCACCGTGACCTCGCCGCGCGCGAGTTCGTCGGCGCCGAAGACCAGTGCGTGCGCGGCGCCGCTGGCGTCGGCCTTCTTGAACTGCGACTTGAAGCTGCCGAGGCCGTCGGCGGTGGCCGCGTGCATCTGCACGCGCACGCCGGCATCGCGCAGCTGCTGCAGCGTGCGCAGCGCGACCGGCATCGCCGCCGCATCCGGCACCACCGCGTAGGCATCGGGGGTCGAAACGGGAACCGCGGTCCCCTGCTCCTTCAGCAACTCGAGCACACGCTCCACGCCGATCGCCCAGCCCACCGCCGGCGCAGGCTTGCCGCCGAGCTGCTCGAACAGGCCGTCATAGCGCCCGCCAGCGCACACCGTACCCTGCGAGCCGAGCCGGTCGGTCACGAATTCGAAGACGCTGAGGTTGTAATAGTCGAGGCCGCGCACCAGGCGCGGGTTGATGGTGTAGGCGATGTCGTTGGCGTCGAGAATGGCCTTCAGCCCCTCGAAGTGCGCCAGCGACTCGGCGCCGAGAAAGTCGATCAGCTTCGGCGCCGACTCCACCACCGCCTTCATCGCCGGATTCTTGGTGTCTAGGATGCGCAGCGGATTGCTGTGCAGGCGGCGCCTGGCATCCTCGTCGAGCTGGTCGGCGTGCGCGTCGAAGTGCGCGATGAGCTGGGCACGGTGCTGGGCGCGCTCGGCCGGCTGGCCCAGGCTGTTGATTTCCAGGCGCACGTCGGTCAGGCCGATGGCCTTCCACAGCCCGCTGGCCAACAGGATCAGTTCGGCATCGACGTCCGGCCCGGCGAAACCCAGCGCCTCGACGTCGATCTGGTGGAACTGGCGGAAGCGCCCGCGCTGCGGCTTCTCGCGCCGGAACATCGGGCCGATGGCCCACAGGCGCTTGCCGCCGTCGTAGAGCATGTTGTGCTCGATCGCGGCGCGTACGATGCCGGCGGTGTTCTCGGGGCGCAGCGTCAGGTGGTCGTTGTCGCCGTACTTGTCCGAGCGGTCGTGAAAGGAGTACATCTCCTTCTCGACGATGTCCGTGACCTCGCCGATGCCGCGCACGAAGAGCGCCGTGTGCTCCAGGATCGGCGTGCGG
Organism: Variovorax sp. LjRoot175; assembly: GCF_964253805.1. Classification (NCBI taxonomy): domain Bacteria; kingdom Pseudomonadati; phylum Pseudomonadota; class Betaproteobacteria; order Burkholderiales; family Comamonadaceae; genus Variovorax; species Variovorax sp. LjRoot175. Next base: position 3,536,544 of record NZ_CAXURY020000001.1, read on the forward strand.
ACGTTGCGGTAGGCATAGCGCGCCATCAGCTCGCGCACGGTGGCCTCGAGCCACTCCCAGCGCGCCGATTCGGGCGGCAATATGTCGTTCATGCCTTTGACGGCATTGAGTTTTTCAGCCATTGCTTGTGTCAGGCGACTTCGGTGGCGTGGCCGCCGAAACGCTTCTCGATGTAGTTTTCGACCAGTTGATGGAACTCGGCGGCGATGTTCTCGCCGCGCAGCGTGAGCGCCTTCTCGCCGTCGATGAAAACCGGCGCCGCGGGCGCTTCGCCGGTGCCGGGCAGGCTGATGCCGATGTCGGCATGCTTGCTCTCGCCCGGGCCGTTGACGATGCAGCCCATCACGGCCACCTTCATCGTCTCGACGCCCGGGTACTTGGTGCGCCAGACCGGCATCTGCATGCGCAGGTAGTCGTCGATCTCTTTGGCGAGTTCCTGGAAGGTGGTGCTGGTCGTGCGGCCGCAGCCCGGACAGGCGGTGACGCTCGGCACGAACACCCGCAGGCCCAGGGCCTGCAGGATCTCGTTGGCGATCAGCACCTCCTGCGTGCGCGATTCGCCCGGCTGCGGCGTCAGCGAAACGCGGATCGTGTCGCCGATGCCTTCCTGCAGCAGGATCGACAGCGCCGTGGCCGAAGCCACCGTGCCCTTGGTGCCCATGCCCGCTTCGGTCAGGCCCAGGTGCAGCGCGTAGTCGCAGCGCTTGGCGAGTTCGCGGTAGACCGAGACCAGATCCTGCACGCCGCTGACCTTGCAGCTCAGGATGACCTGGCTGCCGTTCATGCCCATCGATTCGGCGAGCTGCGCGGAATCGATCGCCGAAGTCACCAAGGCCTCGTACATCACCTGCTTCGCGTCCCACGGCTCTGGGCGCTGGCTGTTGATGTCCATCAGGCTGGACAGCAGTTCCTGGTCGAGGCTGCCCCAGTTGACGCCGATGCGCACCGGCTTGTTCCAGCGCATGGCCGCATCGATCATCTGGCCGAACTGGCGGTCGTGCTTGTCGCCCTTGCCGACGTTGCCGGGGTTGATGCGGTACTTGCTGAGCGCCTCGGCACAGGCCGGATAGTCGGTGAGCAGGCGGTGGCCGTTGTAATGAAAGTCGCCGATCAGCGGCACGTCGACGCCCATGCGATCGAGCTGTTCGCGGATGTAGGGCACCTGCGCCGCCGCTTCCGGCGTGTTGACGGTGATGCGCACCATCTCCGAGCCGGCCAGCGCCAGTTCCTTGACCTGGATCGCGGTGCCGATCGCGTCGACGGTGTCGGTATTGGTCATCGACTGCACGCGCACCGGCGCGTCGCCGCCCACGGTGACGGTGCGCGGCCCCCAGACCACGCTGGCCTGGCGCGAACGGCGCGGCCGCGGCGCAGCGGACTCGATCGGCAGGCAGCTCAGGGGGCTCGACGTGTCGTCGTTCATGGCTTGACCTCGAAACGCGCGACGCCGCCCGAACGCGTCAGGGGCGCCAGGTCCAAAGGCTTGCCGCGCACTTGCACCTCGATACCCGAGGCACGACCGACGACCACCGACAGGGGTGGCGCGCCCGTCACCCCGACGGTCTCGCCGGCCTGCACCGTGCGCCGCAGCAAGGACTTGCCGTTGGCTTCGTTCACCGTGACCCACGAGTCTTCGCGCGCGACGAAGACGATCAGGCTGGCACCGGCCACGGCAGGCGCTGCTGCCGCCGTCTGGGCCGCAGGTGCCGCCGGAGCCGCTGCCGGCGGGATGATGGGCGCTGCAGGAGCCGGAGCGGCAGCGACTGGTGCCGCGGGTGGTACCGCCTCGACGACCGTGCCGCTGACCACTGCCGACCGTTCCGTCGACGGCGACGCCTCGATGTTGTTGCTGGCGGCCGTCAGGCGAGAGATCGACTCGCCGATCCGATCGAAGACCGACTGCGGCAGCCAGAACAGCACCGCGGCGCCGATCAGCAGCAGCAGGACCACGATCAGCAGCGCGCGCGACGGTTGCCCGTTCGAACCGCCGACGCCGCCCGAGCGCGGCGCGGCCGAGCGCAGGCTCTTGCTGATGGTGCGGTCGGCCTCCGCCAGGCCCGCGGGCTGCGCGCCGGGCAGCTTCGCCAGCACAGGTGCCGGGTCGATCCGCAGCGCCCGGCACACGCTCGCGGCCAGGGCACGCGCGAACACTGGATCGGGCAAGGCGTCGATGTCGTCGGCCTCCAGTGCCGCCAGCTTCTGCGTCGACACCTTGAGCGCGGCCGCCACCATGTCGATGTGCAGACCGTGGGCCTCGCGCGCCTCGCGCAGCATGTCGCCGGCCGTCATGAAGGTGCTGTCGCCGCTCACCAGCGGCACCGCGGCCGAAGCCCCGAATTCGCTGGCCTTCTCAATCATTGAAATTCCCGCGCTCGTACGCAATCGCCTCCCGCGACTGGGGGAAGCGCCGCTGCAACTGGCTCGCGAGTTGCGCGATCGCTTCACGGTTGTTGAGCCGGCGTTCGATCTTGATGCCGAGCCAGAGCGTCTCGGCATTGGCCGACGGACTGTTGTTGACGCGGCGGATGTAGAACTGCGCGCGCGACCAGTCCTCGCGCTGCGCGAGCAGCGAGGCCAGATTGAAGCCGACCACCGGGTTGCCGGCATCGAGTTCGTAGGCCTGCGTCAGGCTGCGCTCTGCCTCGCCACGCTGGCCGGCGCGGAGCTGGCACACGCCCTGCGTCATGAGCGTCTTGGAACGGTCGCCGTAGGTGGGGATGGCCAACGCAGCCGAGAACTGCTGCTGCGCGTCGCCGAAGCGGTTCTGCTGGCACAGCAGCCATCCGTAGTTGTGCAAGGTGTTCGCCTCGCGCGGGTTCAGCGCGATCGCGCGGCGGAAGCTGTCTTCGGCCTGAGGCGCATCGTCGAGACGCATGTAGACCAGGCCGCGCAGGTTGTAGGCATCGGCGAAGGTCGGATCGTTGGCCAGGGCCTGCTTGATCTCGTCCAGCGCCACGGTGGTCTGCCCCTGCTCGAAGTAGCCGATGGCCAGTTCGACGCGCAGCCGGGCGCGCTTGCGGGCGTTGGTTTCGTCCGAGTCCGTGATGATGGGTGCGGCATTGCTGCTGCCCGAGCCCGGCGCGGAAGGGTCCTTGGTGGCGCAGCCGGCGAGCAGGAACGCGGCCGCAAGGCCGCAGAGCGCTTGCATCACTCGCTGGTGCACGATCGGAAAGGCCTGGCTCATCGGTTCATGGCTCCTGGGCAGTGGAAGTGGCGGCCTTCTTGCGGGCCGGGTGCAGCACGACGGTGCGCCGCTGCGCCATGCGCTCGGCAGCATGGGTCCGGTCTTTCACGTCGCCCGCCAGCTGGCCGCAGGCCGCATCGATGTCGTCGCCGCGCGTCTTGCGCACGGTGGTCACGATGCCGGCTTCGCTCAGCACCTTGGCGAAGGCCAGCACGCGCGGCTGCGGCGAACGCAGCAGGCCGGACGCCGGGAAAGGATTGAAAGGAATCAGGTTGAACTTGCAGGAGATCCTCTGCGAGCGCACCAGATCGACCAGTTGGCGCGCATGCTCGGGCTGGTCGTTCACGCCGTCGAGCATGCAGTACTCGAAGGTGATGAAGTCGCGCGGCGCGTGCGCGAGGTAGCGCTGGCAGGCCTCGAGCAGTTCGGCGATCGGGTACTTGCGGTTGAGCGGCACCAGGTCGTCGCGCAGCGCGTCGTTGGGCGCATGCAGCGACACCGCGAGCGCCACCGGGCAGTCGGCGCCGAGCCGATCGATCATCGGCACCACGCCCGAGGTCGACACCGTCACGCGGCGGCGCGACAGGCCATAGGCGTTGTCGTCGAGCATGGTGCGCAGGGCCGGCACCAGCGCCGCATAGTTCTGCAGCGGCTCGCCCATGCCCATCATCACGACGTTGGAGATCACGCGCCCTTCCTGATCGGGAGTGCGCTTCAGGTGCTTGCGCAGGAAGTGTTCGGCGAACCACAGCTGGGCGACGATCTCGCCCGTCGTCAGGTTGCGGCTGAAGCCCTGGTGCCCGGTCGAGCAGAAACGGCAGCCGACGGCGCAGCCGGCCTGCGAAGAGACGCACAGCGTGCCGCGGTCGTCCTCGGGAATGAACACGGCCTCGACCGCATTGCCGTCGCCGACGTCGAACAGCCACTTGATGGTGCCGTCGGCCGATTCGTGCTGCGTGATCATCGGCAGCGCCTCGACGCGCGCGCTGCCCGCGAGCTTCTCGCGCAGCGACTTCGCAAGGTCGGTCATGTGCGCGAAATCGCTCGCGCCGCGCTGGTGGATCCAGCGGAACAGCTGGGTGGCGCGGAAGCGCTTCTCGCCGAGCTTTTCGCAGAACGCAGCCAGCCCCTCGAGATCGAAATCGAGCAGGTTGGCCGTGGTCATTGCGTGGGAAGGCTCCGCCTCAGCGTGCCTTGAGCTCGGGGAAGAAGAAACCGATTTCGACCTTCGCGGTGTCGACGGCGTCGGAGCCGTGCACGGCGTTGGCATCGATGCTGTCCGCGAAGTCGGCGCGGATGGTGCCCGGGGCTGCCTTCTTGGGATCGGTCGCGCCCATCAGGTCGCGGTTCTTGATGATGGCGTCCTCGCCCTCCAGTGCCTGCACGAACACGGGGCCGGAGATCATGAACTCGACCAGATCCTTGAAGAAGGAACGCTCCTTGTGCACCGCGTAGAACTGCTCGGCGTCGGCGCGCGACAGATGCACCAGCTTGGCCGCCACGATCTTGAGGCCGGCAGCCTCGAAGCGGGAGACGATCTTGCCGATGACGTTCTTCGCCACGGCGTCGGGCTTGATGATGGAGAGGGTGCGTTCGATGGCCATTGAGTTGCTTTCCTGAGAGCTTGGATTTCGATGAGTTCTGTCAAGCCGCAACGCTTCGGTTGCACTGCCTTGACAAAGCCTCTGATTTTAACCGGCGCGCTCGACACCACCCGTGACGGGCCAGTGAAAGACCGCGACCGATGCGCGATTTCAGCGGCCGCGGCGGCGCCCGCCGCCCTGCCCGCCGAAATTGCCCCCGCCCCCGCCGGGCGGGCCGCCGCGTCGCGGGCCGGAACGCTGTTCCTTGCGCTGGCGCGAGAAGCTGTCGGCACCGATATAGCCGAGCGAAGTCTTCATCGGATCGGGCTGGTTGGCGCCGCTCGGCGGACGATCCTCGCCGCGGTTGCCGCTCTGTCGGTCGTCGCGGCGGTTGCGGCGGCCCTGCGGCGGCGGACCGCCATTGCCGCCTCCCCGATTCCGGTCGCCCCGCGCCGCCGGACCGCTGCCCAGCGGATTCGGGATCGGCGGCTCGCGGCCTTCGGCCTGCGCGCCGCCGCCGTTGTTGCGATTGCCGCGGCGCTTGCGGTTGCGGTTGTTGCGGCCACCGCCCTCCTGGCCCGGTCCCTTCGGGCCGCCGCCCGCGCGTCCCGGCCGTTCGCCGGCACCGCCGGCTGCCTGGAACAGCGCGCGGATGTCACGCTCGTCGAGCTCCATCCAGGCGCCGCGCTTGAGACCGCGCGGCAGCACCATCGCACCGTAGCGGATGCGGATCAGGCGGCTGACCGCGTGGCCGACCGATTCGAACAGGCGACGCACTTCGCGGTTGCGGCCTTCGGAAATGGTGACGCGGTACCAGCAGTTCGAGCCTTCGCCGCCGCCCTCTTCGATGGTACCGAAGTGGGCCATGCCGTCGTCGAGCCGCACGCCTTCGAGCAGGCGCTGCTTTTCCTCGCTGCTGAGGGCGCCCAGCACACGGACCGCGTACTCGCGCTCCAGCCCGAAGCGCGGGTGCATGAGCTGGTTGGCCAGTTCGCCCGAGCTGGTGAAAAGCAGGAGGCCTTCGGTATTCAGGTCGAGGCGACCGACCGATTGCCACTTGCCCTGCTGGAGGCGCGGCAGCTTGCGGAACACCGTCGGACGGTTCTGCGGATCGTCGTGCGTGACGACTTCGCCGACCGGCTTGTGGTAGGCGATCACGCGCGCCGGCGGCGGCGCGATGCGGTAGCGGATCGGCTTGCCGTTGATCTTGACCTGGTCGCCGAACTGGATGCGCTGGCCGATGTGGGCCGGCTCGTTGTTGACGGAGATGCGGCCCTGCAGGATGAGCTGCTCCATCTCGAGCCGCGAGCCGAGGCCGGCCTGCGCCAGCACCTTGTGCAGCTTGGGCGAATCGGCTTCAGGCAGCAGCACGCGCTTGAGCGGCGGGACCTCGGGGCTTTCCTCGTCGGCATCGAACTGGCCCGAGATGACATCGGCAAACCGGATCGGCTCGGGCGGCGGGGCATTGCGCTGCTCGCGCTCGGCGGCGCGGCGGGCCCGGTCGAGGTCGTCTTCCTCCTCGTCCGGCTCTTCCTCGTCGTCCAGATCGTCCTCGGCCACGTTCTGCGCTTCACCGGCCGCCGGCGGGGTGAATTCGGCCGCTTCCACCGCCATCTCGACGGGGGCCTGGCCAGCGGGCTTGCGCCGGCGCGGCCGCCGCTTGCGAGGCGCCTCCGCCTCGCCTGCGCCTTCGGGGCTCGGCTCGGTCACGCCGTCCGCGGGCTGTGCGGGGGGCGCCGCCGCACGATCTTCGGAAACAGGTTCGGCCGGCAGCGTCGCTGCATCATCGGGATCGGATGGGCTCATGGTCGGGTTCCGGAGGAGACGACGGTGATGTCAACCTCATCGGGCTCGGCATCGGGCTCGATGGGGGACGAGGACTGGAGTTCAGGCTCGGGCTCGGGCTCGGGCTCGGGCTCGGGCTCGGGCTCGGGCTCGGGCTCGGGCTCGGGCTCGGGCTCGGGCTCGGGCAAGGTTTCGGCAACCGCCTCGGTTTCGGCCTCGCTCACGGCCTCTGCTGTCTCGACGGAAGACTCGTCGATCGGCAAGGCCGGCTGGTCACCGCCGGACGCCTGTTCGAGCGCGTCGATCAAGGCACCCTGCTGCGCCGGCGATTCGATGACCGGCAATTGATCCAGCGAAGCCAGGCCCAGGTCGTCGAGAAACTGGCGCGTGGTCGCATAGAGCGCCGGCCGGCCGACCGTCTCGCGATGCCCGATCACCTCGACCCAGTTGCGGTCTTCGAGCTGCTTCAGGATCAGCGAGTTGATGGTGACGCCACGGATGTCTTCCATGTCGCCGCGCGTGACCGGCTGGCGGTAGGCAATGATTGCCAGCGTTTCGAGCGCGGCGCGGGTATAGCGCGGCGGCTTTTCCGGGTGCAGGCGATCGAGATGGTCGCGCAGTTCGGGACGGCTCTGGAAGCGCCAGCCGGTGGCGACGCTCACGAGCTCCAGGCCGCGTTGCGACCAGTCTTCCTGCAGTTCGAGCAACAACGACTTGATCGTGTCGGCGCCCAGTTCGTCGTCGAACAGCACGCGCAGTTCGCGCACCGGCAAGGGCTGCGTCGAACAGATCAAGGCGGTTTCGAGAATGCGCTTGGCATCCGCCGTATTCATGGTTCGCGGTATCCGGGAAAAAGGCGCCACGAAGGACGCTTGATTTCAGAAGGATGAAGAGGCGCTGCCGGCCCGCAGGCGCTTTGCAGCAAGGCCGGCATCGGGTGGCCGGCGCGGCCCTCGGGGCCGTCAGGCACGATTGTAATCCAGCCCCCAGGCCTGCAAAGCCTGCACCAGATCGGGCGGGGGCGGCGCGCGAAACTCCATCGGCTGATGCGTGACCGGATGCACGAACGCGAGCCTGAAGGCGTGCAGCGCCTGCCGTGCGAGGCCGGCCGCGGCAGCGCCGCCGTAGAGCGTGTCGCCGACCAGCGGATGGCCGATCGAAGCCATGTGCACGCGGATCTGGTGCGTGCGCCCGGTCTCCAGGGTGCAGCGCACGGCGCAGCCCTGCTCGTTGCTGTCCAGCGCTTCGATCAGCGTGCGCGCGGGCTTGCCCGAATGCCGCTGCAGATCGACCGCCGCCATACGCAGCCGGTTGCGCGGGTCGCGCCCGATCGCGGCGTCCACGTGGCGCGCAGCGGCGCCCTGCCAGCTGCGATGCGCGAGCGCGAGGTATTGGCGCGTGACCTCGCGTGCCGCAATCAGCGCCACCAGCGCATCCATCGCGCAACGGCTGCGCGCGACCACCATCAGGCCGCTGGTGTCGCGGTCGAGCCGGTGCACGATGCCGGCGCGCGGCAGCAGCGCGGCCCGCGGGTCCAGGGCCAGCAGGCCGTTGAGCAGCGTGCCGCTCCAGTTGCCGGGTGCCGGATGGACCACGAGACCGGCCGGCTTGTCGATGACGCGCAGGTGTTCGTCCTCGTGCAGCACGGCGATCGGCATCGATTCGGGCCGGAAAGCCTGGCTCTGCGGCGTGGGCCGCAGCTCGATGCGCCCGGCAGCGCCCGCATGCACCGTGGTCGAAGCCTTGGTGAGCACGCGCCCCTGGATCGCCACCATGCCGGCTTCGATCAGTTGCTGCAGGTAGCTGCGCGAAAACTCGGGCACCAGCGCGGCCAGCGCACGGTCGAGCCGCTGCCCATGCTCGTCCTGGCCGAACAGGAAGTTGCGAATCTCGCTCGGCTCGGAAAGCTCCGCGCCCTCGTCGTGCTCGACCGCGCCTGGGGATTCGTCCAGGGGGTCGGCCGATATAATTGACGGCACCTGTTTCACGAAAGCCTTATGTGATGTTTCGCGCCAAATTATCGGTTGTCCCCGGCTGGCTGGCTCTTTGCGCGGCCGCGTGGCTCGTGGCCGGCTGCTCGTCGACCACCGTCGATCGGACCGCGAACTGGAGTCCCAACCGCATCTACTCCGAAGCCAAGGACGAAGCCAACTCCGGCGCCTACGACAAGGCCGTGCCGCTGTTCGAGAAGCTCGAAGGCCGCGCCGCCGGCACGCCGCTCGCGCAGCAAGCACAGCTGGACAAGGCCTATGCGCAGTACAAGGCCGGCGAAAGGCCCGCGGCCATCGCGACCCTCGATCGCTTCATCAAGCTGCACCCGGCCAGCCCCGCCCTCGACTACGCGATCTACCTCAAGGGCGTGATCAACTTCAACGACGACCTCGGCCTGTTCGCGTGGATGACGCGGCAAGACCTTTCCGAACGCGACCAGAAGGCGGCCAAGGAGTCCTTCGAGGCGTTCAAGGAACTGATCACCCGCTTCCCGGAATCGCGCTACACGCCCGATGCGCGCCTGCGCATGAACTACATCGTCAACTCGCTGGCCCAGTACGAAGTGCATGTGGCGCGCTACTACTACACGCGCGGTGCCTACCTGGCGGCCATCAACCGCGCCCAGCTGGCCCTGGCCGACTACCGCGAAGTGCCGGCGCTCGAAGAGGCGCTGTACATCATGGTCCAGTCCTACGACGCGCTCGGTCTGACCGACCTGCGCGACGACGCCAAGCGCGTGCTGACCAGCAACTACCCGAAGAGCGAATACCTGACGCGCGGCTTCAGAGCCAAGGACGACCCCTGGTGGAAGCTCTGGTAACGACTCCAACAAAGGCCCTTTCCGGGCCTTTTTGATTTTCAGCCCGCGAGTTCCAGCAGCGCGGCGTCGAACGCGTCTTCGCTGTCCAGCCTGCGCATCGGCGGCAAGGCCGCCAGCAGCCGCCGCCCGTAGCCCATCGCGACCAGCCGCGTGTCGCAGATCACCAGCACGCCCCTGTCGGTTTCGCGCCGGATCAGGCGCCCTGCGCCCTGCTTGAGGGCCACGGCCGCTTCCGGCAGCGAATAGTCGCTGAAGGCGCTGCGACCTTGCGATTCGAGGCGCTGCGAACGCGCTTCGACGAGCGGATCGTTCGGCGGCGGAAAAGGCAGCTTGTCGATCACGACCAGCTGCAGCGCATCGCCAGGCGCATCGAATCCTTCCCAGAACGAGGCCGAGGCCACCAGCACGCAGCCGGCACGCCCGTCGGCCGCACCTTCGCGGAAGCGGTCCATCAGCGCGCGCTTGGGCAACTCGCCCTGCACCAGCACCTCCGGCCGGCGCCCGGCTTCCAGCCGCTCGAACTGCTGCTTGATGGCATCGCCGATGGTGCGCAGTGCACGCAGCGTGGTCGTGAGCACCAGCGTGCGTCCGCCCAAGGCCTCGGCGCCCCGGGCCGCGAGCGTCGCCACCTGCACGCTGTGTGCCGGATCGCTGGGTTTGGGAAATGCGCGCGGAACGTAGAGCGCAGCCTGGCGCGCGTAGTCGAAGGGACTCTGGACGCGCAGCACCTCGGCGTCGTCGAGCCCGCAGGGTTCGGTGAACCAGCGCAGCTTCGGATCGTCGCCGAGCGTGGCCGAGGTGAACACCCAGGCACGTCCCTGTTCTTCCGGATCGACCGCGTCGGCCTTGAGCACGCGCGTGCGCACCGCCTCGGCAATATCCAGCGGCGACTCCACCAGCCGCAGCTGCGTGCCCACGTCCACCCATCGCACCGATTCCGCGGGGCAGGCCTGGGCAAAACGGGTCGCGCGTTCCGCGAGCTGTTCCGCGCGCTCGTGCAGGCGCACGAAATCGGGCGAGAGTTCGCTCACCGTGTCGAGTGCCCGCGCTGCGTGCTCGAAGGCCTGCTGCAGGGCGTCGAGCGCGGCCTGCCAGGCCTCGGCAGGCACGGCCTCCGGCGACGCGCCTGCCCAGCGCAGCTTGGCACCGGGCCACTGCTTGCCGGCCGCGAGCCGCAATTCGCGCGCGCCGCGTTCGACTGCAGCCACCAGCTGCTGCCAGTCGACCAGCCCGCGCGCCTGCTGCAGGCCGGCGGCCAGCATGTCGCGCGCGAAATCCAGCGCCTGCCCGCTGCCGAGCTGCACGCCGAGGAACTGCACGCCGGTCTCGTTGAGCTGGTGCGCTTCGTCGAACACGACCACGCGCACGGTCGGCAGCAGTTCCGCCATGCCCGATTCACGCACCGCCAGGTCGGCGAAGAACAGGTGATGGTTGATGACCACCACGTCGGCCGCCATCGCCTCGCGGCGCGCCAGGTTGACGTGGCAGGGCTTGAACTGCGGGCATTGCGCGCCCAGGCAGTTCTCGCGCGTGGAGGTCACCAGCGGGATCAGCGGCGAGCGCTCGTCCAGGCCCGGCAGCTCGGCCAGGTCGCCGGTGCGGGTGGCCTTCGACCACTGCTCGATCTTCGCCAGCGTGCGAACGCTGCCGCGTTCGGGCAGGGACGCGTCATGGCGCGCCAGGTCGAGGCGATGCAGACACAGGTAGCTCGCCCGCCCCTTGAGCAGCGCGGTGCGCACCGGCAGGCCCAGCGCCTCGACCAGCCGCGGCAGATCGCGCCCGAAGAGCTGGTCCTGCAGCGTCTTGGTGGCAGTCGAGAGCAGCACGCGCTCGCCGCTCAGCAGCGCCGGCACCAGGTAGGAGAAGGTCTTGCCGACGCCGGTGCCGGCCTCGACCACGAGCACGCCGCCCTGGTCGATGGTGCGGGCCACGGCCAGGGCCATCTGGGTCTGGCCTTCGCGCTCGCGGAACTGTTCGGCCGCGTGCGACAGCACACCGTCCTGCGCGAAGGCGTCGCGCACCATTTGATCGAGCGACATCAGGCGGGCTCTTGCGGATCGAGCATGCGCTCCAGGCGGACGATCTGGTCGCGCAGGGCGAGCCGCCTTTTCTTCAAGCGCCGCAGCAGCAGTTCGTCCTGCGGCACGGCCTCGACGAGTCGGTCGATGGTGGCGTCCAGGTCGGCGTGCTCGATGCGCAGTTCGATCAGCTGACGGGAAAAGGAGTGAAGATTGGAGTCCAACGGGGGCGATGCGAAGACGATGCAACGGCGATTCGGGCTTCGCGCGGGGTTGACTCGATAATACGTCTTCGTTTCCATCACACGACCACATGAAAGACCGAGCCACCGTCGCCTCCGCGCCCACAACCCCAGGCTTTCGACTCGCAGCGGCCACCGGTCTTCACAAGGGGGACCGCCCCTACCAGCAGGACCAGGTCCTGATCATGAACCACCCGCGCACGCCGGGTTGCGTGCTCGGCGTCGTCGCCGACGGCATGGGTGGACGCAGCGGGGGGCGCAAGGCATCGGACCAGGTGCTGATGACGGCACGCCAGTTGTTCTCGCGCTACAAGCCGGGTCGCGACGAGGCCGTGGCCATACTGCGGCAGCTGCTGGAAGACGCCAACACGGTGATCAAGCTCACCGCGATCTCCAGCGAGGAGGAGCCGCACAGTACGCTGGCGGCGTTCCTCATGAATCCGGGAGGCGACTGCGTCTGGATCCATGCGGGCGATTCGCGCATCTACCATTTCCGCAACGGCCAGCTGATCAAGCGAACCAAGGACCACTCCTACGTGCAGGCGCTGGTGGACCGCGGCGAGATCAGCGAGGCGGAAGCCAACATCCACCCGCAAGGAAACATCCTGCTCGGCTGCCTCGGCATGAAGTCCACGCCGCCGCCGGTCGACATCCACCTGGTTCCCAAGCTGGAACCCGACGATCTGCTGATGGCCTGCAGCGACGGGCTCTGGCACTACTTCACGCCGGAGGAGATGGGCAGGGTGCTGCACGAACAATCGCCCCGCGCGGCAGCCGAACTGCTGGTGTCGGAAGCGCGGCGCCGCGCGCGCGGCACCGGGGACAATATTTCGCTGGTCGTGCTGAAGCTCGAAGCGCTTCCGGTGGCTGCGGACGCTGCGGACTGAGGCCGAGCCGCCGGCACGCGCTCAAGGCGGCGTCGGCAAGGACGGCGAACGGGCCTTGTCCTTCGTCTTCTCGGCGTTGCGGCGCTCGCGATCGGCGCGATGCTCCTCTGCCTTCTGCTGCTTGCGCTCGTAGGCTTCGCGCTCGACCGGCGCCTCGGCACGCCGGGCAGCAGCCTTGGCCTGGTTCTCGGCATGCGCGCGCTGCTTGTCTTCGAGCTCGCGTTTCCGCAGGGCGGCATCGGAGGCCAGGCGGGCGCGGCTCGTCGCATGATCGGCCGAGCGCTGCTCGCGCTCCTCCTGGTTCTTGATCGACTGCTCGCGCTGCGAGGGTGTGTCCTGCGGGCGCGGGCTGGCCTTTTTTTCCTCGAGCCGATCGAGCGCAGCGGCCCCGCGGCGCTTGCGTTCGATGTCGTTGATGGCGGCTTCCTGGCGCTTGATGTCGTCGGTGGCGGTGCGCCGGCGCCGGCGACTGTCTACCAGGCAGCCCTCGACCGCAAACTTCTGGTAGCAGGCCTTCTGCTCGGTCTGGAAGCGTTCTTCGACCACCTTGCGCTCCTGCGACAGGCGCGCTCGCTCCGCTTCGAAATCGGTGTTGCCGGTCGTGGCGGTGGACTGCGCCCACAGCGGCAGCGCGGTCAAGGCCATCAAGAGTGCAAGGACGGTGTTCTTCATGTGAGGCGGGTGTCGACGACGCGGCGCTCGAGCGCCAGGAATTCGGCCGACTGCATTTCATTGAGTCTGGACACGGTGCGAGGAAATTCGTGGGCCAGCGGACCCTCGGTGTACAACGCCTCCGGCGGAACCTCCGCCGACATGATGAGCTTCACGCGCCGATCGTAGAACACGTCGACCAGCCATGTGAAACGACGTGCTTCAGAGGCCATGCGCACCGGCATGTACGGCACGTCGGACAGGAGCACGGTGTGGAACTGGGTCGCGATCTCCAGGTAGTCGTTCTGCGAACGCGGACCGCCGCACAGGGTCTTGAAGTCGAACCAGACCACGCCGCCGGCCTTGCGGCGCGCGTGGATCTCGCGCGACTCGATGTGCAGCACGGGGTTCTCGTCCGCGCTTTCGGCGAGGCGCTCGAAGGCGTGGCGCATCTCCTTGTCGGCCGCCGCGCCGTTGGGCGTGAGGTAGAGGCGTACCTGCTCCAGCGTGCGGCGGCGGTAGTCGGTGCCGTTGTCGACGCTGATCACCTCGAGCCGCTCGTTGAGCAGCGCGATCGCAGGCAGGATGCGGTCGCGATGCAGCCCGCCGGGATAGAGATCGTCGGGCTTGAAATTCGAGGTCGTGACGAAGCCCACCCCGTTCTCGAACAGCGCCGTCAGCAGCCGATGCAGGATCATGGCATCGGTGATGTCGGCGACATGGAACTCGTCGAAGCAGATCAGCTTGTAGCGCTTGGCGATCCGACGCCCGAGTTCGTCGAGCGGGTTGACCGTGCCCTGCAGCTCGGCCAGCTCGCGATGGACCTCGCGCATGAACTCGTGGAAGTGCAGCCGGGTCTTGCGCCTGAGCGGGACCGCGTTGTAGAAGCAATCCATCAGGAAGCTCTTGCCGCGCCCCACCCCGCCGTACATGTAGACGCCGCGCGGAATGTCCAGCCGGTTGATCAGCTTCTTGAGCGCATTGGAGCGCCGCGCCTTGTAGTCGCCCCACTCGCTCGCGCAGCGATCGAGCGCTTCGACGGCGCGCAGCTGCGCGGGGTCGCTCTGGTACCCCCGCGCAGCCAGCTCCGCTTCGTAAGCCTGTTTGACGCTCAAGTGGTCAGAAATTGAGCGTGCGCTTGTCGACGGCCAATGCAGCTTCCTTGGTCGCTTCGGACAGCGACGGATGCGCGTGGCAGATGCGCGCGATGTCCTCGGCGCTGGCCTTGAACTCCATCGCCACCACCGCCTCGGAGATCAGCTCGCTGGCCATCGGGCCTACGATGTGAACGCCGAGAATCTCGTCGGTCGCCGCATCGGCGATGAACTTGACCATGCCGGTCGTGTCGCCGAGAGCACGGGCGCGCCCGTTGGCCATGAACGGGAAGGTGCCGGCCTTGTAGGCGCGGCCTTCGGCCTTGAGCTGCTGCTCGGTCTGGCCGACCCACGCGATCTCGGGCGAGGTGTAGATCACCCACGGGACGGTGTTGAAGTTCACGTGCCCGTGCTGGCCCGCGATGCGCTCGGCCACCGCCACGCCCTCTTCCTCGGCCTTGTGCGCGAGCATCGGGCCGCGCACCACGTCGCCGATGGCCCACACGTTCGGCAGGCTGGTCTTGCAATCGTCGTCGACCACGATGGCGCCGCGCTCGTCGAGCTTCAGGCCGACCGCCTCGGCGTTGAGGCCGATGGTATTGGGTACGCGGCCGATCGAGACGATGAGCTTGTCGACCTCGAGCGTCTGCGCTTCGCCCTTGGCATTGGCCCAGGCAACGCTGACGCCCTTCTTGCCTGACTTGACCTCGCCCACCTTGACGCCGAGCTCGATCTTCAGGCCCTGCTTGGTGAAGGCCTTGTGCGCTTCCTTGGCGATCTGCTCGTCGACCGCGCCGAGGAAGGTCGGCAGCGCTTCGAGCACCGTGACCTCGGCACCCAGGCGGCGCCAGACCGAACCCATTTCGAGGCCGATGACTCCGGAGCCGATCAGACCCAGCTTCTTGGGCACGCCGGTTATGCGCAGCGCGCCGTCGTTCGAGAGGATGTTCTCCTCGTCGAAGTCCGCGCCCGGCAGCGGGCGCGGATTGGAGCCGGTCGCCAGGATGATGTGCTTGCCCTCGATGGATTCCTCGGCCGTGCCCGTCACCTTCAGCTCATAGCCGGCGCCGGACGCCTTCACGAAGGAACCGCGGCCGTGGAAGAACGTGACCTTGTTCTTCTTGAACAGGTAGGTGATGCCGTCGTTGTTCTGCTTCACGACCGCGTCCTTGCGCGCCAGCATCTTGGCCAGATCGAGGCTCAGGCCCTCGACCTTGATGCCGTGGTCGGCAAAGTGATGCCCGGCGTGGTCGTAGTTTTCGGACGACTGCAGCAGCGCCTTCGAGGGAATGCAGCCGATGTTGGTGCAGGTGCCGCCCAGTGCCGGGCCGCCCTTGCCGTTCTTCCACTCGTCGATGCAGGCGACGTTGAAGCCGAGCTGCGCTGCGCGGATGGCCGCGACGTAGCCGCCGGGGCCGCCACCGATGACGATGACGTCGAATTGCTTGTTGGACATCAGGTGGCTCCTCAGATGTCGAACAGCAGGCGGGCAGGATCTTCCAGCGCCTCCTTCATGGCCACGAGGCCCAGCACGGCTTCACGGCCGTCGATGATGCGGTGGTCGTACGACATCGCGAGGTAGTTCATCGGGCGCACGACGATCTGGCCGTTCTCGACCACGGCGCGGTCCTTGGTCGCATGCACGCCGAGGATGGCGGACTGCGGCGGGTTGATGATCGGCGTCGACAGCATCGAGCCGAACACGCCGCCGTTGGAGATGGAGAAGGTGCCGCCGGTCATCTCCTCGATGCCCAGCTTGCCGTCCTTGGCCTTCTGGCCGTACTCGGCGATCTTCTTCTCGATGTCGGCAAAGCTCATCTGGTCGGCATTGCGCAGGATCGGCACCACCAGGCCGCGCGGCGAACCGACGGCGATGCCGATGTCGAAGTAGCCGTGGTAGACGATGTCGTTACCGTCCACCGAGGCGTTGATCACTGGGTATTTCTTCAGCGCATGCACCGCGGCCTTCACGAAGAAGCTCATGAAGCCGATCTTGACGCCGTGCTCCTTCTCGAACTTCTCCTGGTAGCGCTTGCGCATTTCCATCACCGGCGCCATGTTGACCTCGTTGAAGGTGGTCAGGATGGCGTTGGTCGCTTGCGACTGCAGCAGGCGCTCGGCGATGCGGGCGCGCAGGCGGCTCATCGGCACGCGCTCTTCCGGACGCTCGCCGAGATCCGGCGCGCGGGCAGGCGCAGCGACCTGCGGCAGCGCCGTCTTGGGCGCGCCCGTCGGGATGGCCACCGGCGCAGCCGCCTTGGCCGTGACGCCGGAGGCGACCGCACCGAGCACGTCGCCCTTGGTGACGCGGCCGTCCTTGCCGGTGCCGGCCACGTCGCCCGTCGTGAGCTTGTTGTCGGCCAAGAGCTTGGCTGCCGCGGGCATCGCGACATCGGACTTCGAGCCACCGGCCGGGGCGGCAGCGGCGGCTGCCGCGGGAGCCGGAGCGGCCGCTGGCGCTGCCGCCGGAGCAGCGGCGGGCGCGGCTGCCGCGCCCTTGCCCTCGGTGTCGATCTTCGCGATCAACTGGTCGGCGACGACGGTGGCACCGTCGCCCGCCACGATCTCGGCCAGCACGCCGGCGGCTGGCGCCGGAACTTCCAGCACGACCTTGTCGGTCTCGATCTCGATCAGGATCTCATCGACCGCGACGGCTTCGCCGGCCTTCTTCTTCCACTGCAGCATCGTGGCCTCGGCCACGGATTCGGACAACTGGGGGACTTTGACTTCAACGATAGACATTACTGATGTGCTCCGCTTCGTGTTTCTTCGTAGGTGTGAATGTGGTTCTTCTTACTTGGTCAGCACGAAGCCCTTGAGCTTGGCAAATGCGCCGTCGACCAGCGCCTTCTGCTGTTCCTGGTGCAGGTGCGAATAGCCGACCGCGGGCGACGCCGAGGCGGCGCGGCCCGAGTAGCCGAGCTTCTGGCCTTCCAGCATGTTCTCGTGGATGTAGTGCTGCACGAAGAACCAGGCGCCCTGGTTCTGCGGCTCGTCCTGGCACCACACCACGTCGACGAGGTTCGGGTACTTCCTGAGTTCCGCGGCGAAGGCCTTGTGCGGGAACGGATAGAGCTGCTCGACGCGGATGATCGCCACGTCGTCGGCGCCCTTTTCCTCGCGCTTCTTCGCCAGGTCGTAGTAGACCTTGCCGGAGCAGGCGATGAGGCGCTTGACCTTCTCGGCCTTCAGGTCCTTGTTGTCGGGAATGACGGTCTGGAAGCTGCCCTTGGTGAACTCGGACAGCGGCGAGGTCGCGTCCTTGTTCCGCAGCAGCGACTTGGGCGTCATGATGACCAAGGGCTTGCGCAGGTTGCGCACCATCTGCCGGCGCAGCACGTGGAAGATCTGGCTCGCGGTGGTGGGCTGCACGACCTGCATGTTGGCGTCGGCCGACAGCTGCATGAAGCGCTCGAGGCGCGCCGAGCTGTGCTCGGGGCCCTGCCCTTCGTAGCCGTGCGGCAGCATCAGCGTGATGCCGTTGACGCGGCCCCACTTCACTTCGCCCGAGGCGATGAACTGGTCGATCACGACCTGCGCGCCGTTGACGAAGTCACCGAACTGCGCTTCCCAGATCACCAGCGTGTTCGGATCGTTCGACGCGTAGCCGTATTCGAAGGCGAGCACCGCCTCTTCGGAAAGGATGGAGTCGATGACGACGAAGGGCGCCTGGCTGTCGGCCACGTTCGAAAGCGGCACGTAGGTGCCCTCGTCGAACTTCTCGCGGTTCTGGTCGTGCAGCACGGCGTGCCGGTGCGTGAAGGTGCCGCGGCCGCTGTCCTCGCCCGAAAGGCGCACCGGATAGCCGCTGGCCACCAGCGAGGCGAAAGCCATGTGCTCGCCCATGCCCCAGTCGACGTTGACGTCGCCGCGGCCCATGGCCGCACGGTCGTCGAGCACCTTCTTGACCAGCGGATGCACGGTGAACTTTTCCGGCGCCCTGGTGATGCGCTCGGCCAGGCGCTTCCATTCCGCGGTGGGGATGGCGGTGTCGCCGGCGTCGGTCCACTTCTTGTTGAGGAAGGGGCTCCAGTCGACCGCGTACTTGCTCTTGAAGTTGGTCAGCACCGGATTGGTGGTGTTCTTGCCGGCGTCGAAGGCTGCGCGCTGCGTCTTCACCATGTCGTCGCCGAGCGTGTCGCCCAGGCCCTGGGCGCCCAGCTTCTCGGCATAGAGCTTGCGCGTGCCCGGGTGCGCCGCGATCTTCTTGTACATCAGCGGCTGGGTGAGCGAGGGCGTGTCCTGCTCGTTGTGGCCGAGCTTGCGGAAACAGATGATGTCGACCACCACGTCCTTCTGGAACTCCATGCGGAATTCGAGGGCGAGCTGGGTCGCGAGCACCACCGCTTCGGGGTCGTCGCCGTTCACGTGCAGCACCGGCGCCTCGACCATCTTGACGATGTCGGTGCAGTACAGCGTCGAGCGGCTGTCGCGCGGGTCGCTGGTGGTGAAGCCGATCTGGTTGTTGATCACGATATGGACCGTGCCGCCGGTGGAATAGCCGCGCGTTTCGGCCAGCGCCAGCGTCTCCATCACGACGCCCTGCCCTGCGAAGGCGGCGTCGCCGTGCACGATCACCGGCAGCACCTGCTTGCCGAGCGGGTCGGCGCGGCGGTCCATGCGCGCGCGCACGGAGCCTTCGACCACGGGGTTCACGATCTCGAGGTGCGAGGGGTTGAAGGCCAGGCTCAGGTGCACCGGACCGCCGGGCGTCGAAACGTCGGAGCTGAAGCCCTGGTGGTACTTGACGTCGCCGCTGGGCAGGTCTTCAGGCGCCGTGTGGTCGAACTCGGCGAACAGGTCGGCCGGCATCTTGCCGAGCGAGTTGACCAGCACGTTGAGACGGCCGCGGTGGGCCATGCCGATCACGATCTCCTGCACGCCCTTGACGCCGGCCTGGCTGATCAGCTCGTCCATCGAAACAATGAAGCTCTCCCCGCCTTCGAGCGAGAAGCGCTTCTGGCCGACGTACTTGGTGTGGAGGAAGCGCTCCAGGCCTTCGGCCGCCGTCAGGCGTTCGAGGATGCGCTTCTTCTGCTCGGTGCTGAGCTTCGGGTTGGTCCGCGCGCTCTCGAGCCTCTGCTGCCACCAGCGCTTGTGGTTCTGGTCGGTGGTGTACATGTACTCGACGCCCATCGTGCCGCAGTAGGTCTCGCGCAGCGCGTTGAGCAGGTCGCGCAAGGACATCGTGTCCTTGCCGAAGAAGGTGTTGCTCGTGTTGAACACCGTTTCGAGATCGGCATCGGTGAAACCGTAGAACGAAGGCTCGAGTTCCGGAATCGACGGGCGCTCCGCGCGCTTCAACGGGTCAAGGTCGGCCCAGCGGACGCCGACGTTGCGGTAGGCCGCGATCAGCTGCTGGACGGCGGTGCGCTGGCGGCCCAGCTCCGAATCGGCGCCGCTGGCCTGCACCACCCTCGTGGTGCCCTGCTTGGCGCGCTCGGCGAAGGCATTGATGACCGGCTGGTGCGGCACGTCGCGGGTGGTGCTGCCGTCGGTGGCGGGCACGTGCTGCAGCGCATCGAAGTACGAGCGCCAGTTGTCGGGCACGCTGCCGGGATTGCTGAGGTAGTTTTCGTACATCTCCTCGACATAGGGCGCGTTGCCGCCGAAGAGGTAGGTGTTGCCTTGGTAGGCGTGATAGACGGACGCGCCGGGCGTCGACGATGAATCGCTCATATTCCGCTGACCTTCGCTTCCCTGTAGGAAGCATTAGCTGGTTTAAGAAACCTTCCGCGACACGGCTGAACCGGATGGCGGATGCGACTGTGGCTGGGGAAGGGCCTGAGTACCCTGGCATTGTGCCATGGCAACTACGTGACGGCGGAAAGCGCCTTCGCAAGCCCTCAAGGGGATAGCGATTGCCTGATCTGCTGGAGGGCGCCGGGGTCTTCTATCGTGGTCAGGTCGCCCGGGTCGCGCTGTTCGCACACGGCCTGGATCGCGCGGCGCAGCAGCTTGCCGCTGCGCGTCTTGGGCAGAGCGCTCACGAAGCGCACGCGCGCGGGACGCGCCAGCGCGCCGAGCTGGTCGGCCACCTGCTTCATGATTTCCCCTTCGAGGAGAAGGGCTGCCTGGTCGTCGCCGAGCGCTGCACCATCCTTCGGCACCACGAAGGCCATCGCCACCTGCCCCTTGAGCGCATCGGCTACGCCGACGACCGCGACTTCGGCGACCTTCGCATGGCCCGAGATCGCTTCCTCGATCTCGCGCGTGCCGAGCCGATGGCCGGCGACATTGATCACGTCGTCGGTACGGCCGAGGATGTAGAAGTAGCCGTCCTCGTCGCGGATGCCCCAGTCGAAGGTGGAATACACCAGCTTGCCCGGCACGCTCTTCCAGTAGGTGTTGACGAAGCGCTCGTCGTCCTTCCACACGGTCTGCATGAAGCCCGGCGGCGTCGGCCCCTCGATCACCACCACGCCCTTCTCGTTGGCGCCGCTCAGTTCCTCGCCGGTCGCCTCATGGAGGATCTTCACCTTGTAGCCGTACATCGGAACGCCGGGGCTGCCGAACTTGCTTCGCGTCTGCTCAACCCCGTTGGCCACCGTGAGGATGGGCCAGCCCGACTCGGTCTGCCAGTAGTTGTCGATGATCGGCACGCCCAGGCCCTCGCTGATCCAGCGCGCCGTGGGCTCGTCGAGCGGCTCGCCGGCTAGGAACAGCGCGCGCAGGCTCGATAGGTCGTACTTCTTCAAGAGCGCCGGGTCCTGCTTCTTGAGCACGCGCACCGCGGTCGGCGCGCTGAACATCACGGTCACCTTGTATTTCTCCACCAGCCGCCACCAGATGCCGCCGTCGGGTTGCCGGTCGAGGCCCTGCGTGGGCAGGCCCTCGTACATGAGGGTCGCCATCCCCGCGATCAGCGGGCCGTAGACGATGTAGCTGTGGCCCACCACCCAGCCGATGTCGCTGGTCGAGAAATAGGTTTCGCCGGGCCGGCCGTCGAAGATGTGCTTCATGCTGGCGGCCAGGGCCACGGCATAGCCCCCGGTGTCGCGCTGCACCCCTTTGGGCCGGCCGGTGGTGCCGCTGGTGTAGATGGTGTAGCTGATGTCGGTCGCGTCCAGCCAGGTGCAGGGCACCTGCGCATCGCGGTGCTTCTCGACCAGCGCGGCCGCCAGATGGTCACGCCCTTCGGTCAGGGCCATCGGCGCCAGGCCGCGATCGACCAGCAGCACCGACTCGGGCTTGTGCGAGGACTGCCGGATCGCCTCGTCGAGCAGCGGCTTGTACGCAAGCACCTTGCCGCCGCGCGACCCGGCGTCGGCGCTGACGACGACTTTCGGCGTCGCATCCTCGATGCGCGAGGCCAGCGAGCCGCTGGCGAAGCCGCCGAACACCACGCAGTGGATCGCGCCCAAGCGCGCGCAGGCCAGCATCGCGAAGGCGGCCTCGGGAATCATCGGCATGTAGATCAGCACGCGGTCGCCCTTGCCGACGCCGAGCTCCATCAGGCTCGCCGCAAAACGCTGCACCTCGGCATGCAGTTCCTTGAAGCTATAGCTTTTTTCGGTGCCGGTCTCGGTGGAAACGGCGATCAGCGCGGGCTGATCGCCGCGGGTGGCGAGGTGGCGATCGACCGCGTTGTGGCAGAGATTGGTCGTGCCGCCCGCGAACCAGCGCGCGAAGGGCGCGTTAGAGGCATCGAGGATCTGCTGCGGCGGCGTTTTCCAGTCGATGAGCTTGGCCTGTTCGGCCCAGAAGGCCTCCGGCGCATCGATCGACTGGCGATAGAACTCTGCATAGCGGCTCATGGGCGTTGTCTCCAGTTCTGGCTTTGACTTGTCGTAGAAACTGAATTCATAATTATGAAGGCCGTGCTTGCAGCAGGCTGACAGGCAGTCGGACCACCTGGTGCGAGCAAATAGAGTGTAAGAACGCGAAATAGAGTTCCAAACTCAGCCCTGATGCCCGATTGAGACGACAAATTGAGTGCCAAACGTGGATCGGCAGATCCCTCAGCGCCCGAGCCCGAATGGCTCACTAGCTTCCCTCCCCCGCGCAGAGAAACTGCACAATCGGCCGACCGCTTCAGGGCATCCTTTGCGTCCGCTCAAGGGCGGCTATGGGGCCCGAGGACTAAACCGCTGCCGCGGTAGCCCGCCGCGAAGACCGCGGCGTCAGTCCGTCATCGCGTCCCTGTCTATGTTTGGTGTGAGGCAATTGGCCTCGTCCATCGACAGGAGCACGACCATGACCGAATCCACCCAAGCCATCTCGACCTGGCACCACGCATGGGCGTCTCGATGTGTGGCGGAGTCGAAGTGGACCAACGATCAGGCTTGGCCGCGTTTGAATGCCTCCTTCCGCTCCTGACGCTCCGCATTGAACGACTCGCTCAGCGTCGCGGAAAGTTCTTCCCTGCGCATCTCTTTACCGCATTCCTGGCATATCGGACCCAATCCCGGATCCTTTCCGCACGGAACGTGCGTGTAGCGTATGGCCACCTCTTGCTTCCTGGACTTGCACCAAGTCTCACCCCAGGCGCGAAATGCCAGAAATACGGGGTAAAACCCGACACCCATTTTGGTGAGGTGGTATTCGCTCCGCAGCGGCCTTGTGCTGTACGGCCGGCGTTCAATCATCCCGTCTGATTCGAGTTTCTTCAGCCGATCCGCCAGCATCTGTGGCGTGGCTTTTA
The DNA here is from genome assembly GCF_964253805.1 of Variovorax sp. LjRoot175. NCBI lineage: Bacteria > Pseudomonadati > Pseudomonadota > Betaproteobacteria > Burkholderiales > Comamonadaceae > Variovorax > Variovorax sp. LjRoot175. Next base: position 3,559,444 of record NZ_CAXURY020000001.1, read on the forward strand.
TCTGTGCCTGGATCTCCTCGAAGCGATGGCTCCCGAGAAACAACTCGCGCAGCACCAGAACCGTCCAGCGGTCGCCGACGATTTTCTGAGCCAGCGCGACCGGGCAGACGGTGTCGTCGGCCACCGACGGCGACGCCCTTTTAGCCATTTTCTTCCTCACAGTTCATGTGGCTATGATAATCATAGGTATAGTTGTCGTGTTCGCGCGAGGGTCTACCCACCAGTCGCGAGCCGCGGCATCAGCCGATGCACCGCGAACAGAGCCCGCAGATACAGAAAGGTTTTCACATGTCTGAAGCTACCCAGCTAAATCTTGCCGCAATCGCCGACCGCTACGCTGCGGCATGGCTCTCCCACGACCCTCAGGCCATTGTCGCGCTCCATGCGCCTGACTCGACCTTTCAGGCCCATGGCCGCAGCGGAGAGGTCAAGGGCAAGGCTGCGCTGCTCAAGGAGTTCGCCGGGGTGTTCGAGCTCTACCCCAATTTCGGCGTCGAGATACGCCGCCTTCTTCTCGGCGACAAGCACTGGACACTCGATTGGGACCTGACGTTCCACCCCCCCGGCAAGGAGCCCAGAAAATTCCATGCGCTGGATGTCGTGGAAGTGGATGGTGACGGACTTGTCACAAGGAAAGATACCTTCTTCGATTTCGCTCAAGTGAAAGCAGCACTCGATGCGAAATGAGGGCCAAGACATGACGGACGTAAAAACCCCCACCGCCGCCCCAATGACACCGTTGTTCGACCGAGCGTTGATCAAGGCGCTGCCGGTCGAGCATTTGTGCGATCTCAGCATCGATCTGGAGCTCGGCCAGGTGATCAAGACCCACCTCGGGACCCGCTTGACCTTCGTGGTGAAGGGTGGACGCTTCGAAGGCCCCCGCTTCCGGGGTGAAATGCTGCCGGGCGGCGGCGACTGGGTCCACCTCGGTGCCGACGGAATCAGCCGCATGGATGTTCGCGCCACCTTGCGCACCCATGACGGTGTTCTCATTCACTATGACTCGCAAGGCCTCCTCAGGTACCCGGCGGATGGTCGTGCGCGTCTGGCCAAGGGCGAGCGATTGTCGTTTGATGAAACATACATCCGTCCAACGCCCAGGTTTGAGACGTCCGACGAGCGCTATTCATGGCTTTCCGGAATGGTCACCGTCGGCTACGGCGAATACGGGCCTGGCCGGATCGATCATCGGATGTATTGCATCCTGTGACATGACCTGCGCAGAACGCGATGAGCAGTGCTGCGCAATGCCCCGTCTCACGCTTCGCTCCCGCAAGGGATGCTTGCTGGGGTGCTGCGACTTCGCTGGCAGTATGCCTCGCGCGCGAAGCATTTGCGCGCCTGGACGCAGCCGCGATCCGGGACCTCGGCATGAGCCGCTCAGAGTTCGATTCGTACTGGGTCGAGACCCACGGCCTCACTGAGTGGACCCGAATGCGCGTCCAACGCGCCAAGCGGGAAGGACCCCACGGCGCAGAGAGCCGGTGAATTCGGAGAATTTTTAGTGCCTGACACGCAATACTTGTTGCTCTTCATCGCCACAGGCTGGCTGTTGAACCTCGCGCCCGGGCCGGACGTGCTGTACATCGTCACCAATTCGCTGAGGTCCGGAACCAAGGCCGGCTTGGTGGCGGGGCTGGGCATCACAGCCGGTGGTCTTGTGCACATCTTCGCAGCCGCGCTGGGCATGAGCGCCCTGCTGGCGACGTCGGCGACCGCATTCGCCACGCTGAAGTGGATCGGGGTAGCGTACCTGCTGTGGGTCGGCACCAAACTGCTGCTAGCCAAAGCACCGCCGCGTCATGCGGAGATGACCGACCTAGCGCAGGCGCGGCCGGCCGCGAGCTTGGTGGTTGTGTTCCTCGGGGGCTTCTGGACCAACGTGTTGAACCCGAAGGTGGCGATGTTCTTCCTGGCCTTTGTGCCGCAATTCATTGCACCGGATGCGCCCAACAAGGCATGGACCTTCGTGCTGTTGGGCACCTTGTTCAAACTCAACTCCCTGCCGTTCAACTGCGGCTGGGCGCTGGCTGCCGGCTGGATGGCCCAACGCGGCGCCGTCCAGAGCGTCCTGCATTGGCTGGACCGGGTGGCGGGCGCCATGTTCGCCGGATTCGGCATCAAGCTGGCCCTGACCGACATCCCCTCTCGTTAACTGCCGTCCAAGCTAGCTCTCCCAGTGAGACGCCCGGCCGACCGCGGTTCGGATGCCGGCCCAGCGTATTCAGCGCGCCCCGGCAATCATCCAGCCGGCCGGCGTCTCGTTGCTCTCACGATAGGCGCTTGCTTGCTCCGGCTCGATGGGCCGTACCTCGAAGGCCAAGCCGCAGGCTAGGCACGGATTGTCTGCAGCGATGCGGGCCGCCTCTTCCAGGCTGCCCGCCAGCACAAACCAATACCCGCCGATCACTTCCTTGGCTTCGGTGAACGGCCCGTCCGTGACGCCGGAGCGCGTCACCAGCTTCGCTGCTTTCGCCAGGCGCTGCCCCGACTTGAACCGGCCTCCCGCGACCAGCCTCGCGTGCCACACATAGAAAGCGTCGATGGCCGCCTGGATTTCTTTGGGCGACAGACCCCACTTGTCCTTGCACCAGCCGCAGGCGCTTTCCTGCTCGCCGTTGCCGACGATGGCGTCCCAAAGGCGATCGGTTTCTGCCTGATCCTCGGTCGCCACCTGGAACGAGAACGCTTCGTTGCGCTCGAAAGCCGACCCGCCATTCAGCCCGAGGCAAGGAATGCCCATGACTGTGAATTCCACCGCCAGGACATCGCCCTCCTTGCCCGAGGGAAAGTCGCCCGGCGCGCGGTACACGGGGCCTACGAAACTGTCCGGAAAGGTCTTCGCGTAAAACTGCGCAGCTTCCAGCGCGTCGCGGTTGTATCAGAGGCAGATCGTGTTCTTGCTGGGTGCGGAACGCCACTGGTCCTTGCCCTGACGCGCGCAGCCTCCCTCTGAAATCAGACGGGTGAGTAGACGTACTTTGCCTCGGTGCGTCGCTGGAACTTGCCTTTCGCAGCCCTTGAGTCGCGGAACGTTGCCTTTTGCTTGGTCATTTTTAGACCTGCGGCCGAAGGTCTCGTGGGCCCGTTGCGGTCTTTCAGTATCAAGAGAAGCTGACCTTCGTCAAAGTTACTGAACGGCCAACTGCCGCCGCTCATCAGTGGCGGCTTTCGGGGGCCCAGGTGAAGGGGACATGCCGCAGTGTGTCCGAGACGATGGAGAGCCTGGCGGGCAGCATCCAACTGGTGCTGAGCAACGCGCGACTGGCCGCGACCGTCGCGGTAGCGTACGCGCGGCTGGCGAGTTGAGGGCGAACGGCCCGCGCCGCGCCGCTCAGCCGGCCCAGCGGACCTTGTGCAGCGTGCCGGAGTCGCCCTCCCAGTCGCGCGCATCGGGCTCGGTCCAGCGCGTACCCTTCGCGCTCGCAATCTCCATCGAGGTGCTCTCGAAGGCCCCCTGCGCCGCCGTGCCCTGCACCGTTGCGGTCTTGCCCGCGGCGTCCTTGTAGCGGGTGAGCGTGCCTTTGGCGACGGCGCCCACCGAGAAAGACGGCACGTCGCCGCCTTGAATGTCGATCGGCACGCTCTTCGCGGGCAGCCACTTCGTGACCGCTGGGCCGAGCACGGCACCGAACATGCCGCCCTTCTTACCCGAAAACACAGCCTCGAGCGCGCTGCGCTGCGCGTCGCTGGCGCGGCTGTCCAGGTACAAGCGCGCGGTGCCGTTGCCGGCAAAGAAATTGCCGGGCCACCAGGCCGCGAGCGCGGCACGGCAGCCGCCCACGTCCTGGCCATCGATCGCGCCCTTCTCGATGTCGATCAGCAACGCGCCGGCGCACCAACCCTGGTCCGGGACGGTATCCGGGCCGAGCCAGCACGGGCACAACGCCTTGCAGCTGCACATCTCGAGCATCGTCGCATCCATCTGCCAAGCCATCGTCGTCTCCTTCTCGGCCGCTTGAAACAGCCGCCGCTCGCGCAACCCAGCCGCACGTTAACTATAGGCAACGGCGAGTCGAATTTCCAGGCAGCGAGCCTGGCCTCAGCCCAGCACCAAGACCCCCAGGCCCGCCGCGATCATCAACGCGCCGACGACGCGCGCGGCTTGGCGCCCGAAGGGGAGCGCCTTCTCCACCAACACAGCGACGGACAGCAGCGCGATCCACAGCAGGTTCATCACACCCGCGACGAAGAGCAGCGCCATCAGCAGCCAGCAGCAGCCGACACAGAAAGCGCCGTGCCGCAGGCCCATCGTCACCGCGCCGGTCCACCCGTCGCGCCACTCGGTGAGCAGAAAGCCGAGGGGAAGCCGGCACTTCGACAGGCAGACGTTCTTGATGGGAAGAAATTGGTAGACGCCCGCCGCGATCAACAGCAGCGCGTTCAACACGACGCTGGAGCTGCGCATCGTGGGTCCGAGCAGATCGGTCGCGTGCAGCGCCCATTGCGCGGCGGTTGCAAGTACGCTGTACCCGCCCCACACCAGCAGGTAGCCGAGCAGGAAAGCAGCCGTCGCTGCGATCGGCGAGAGCCCCGCGGGCCGCGAGCGGCTCACGTTCAGGTAGGCGAACAGCATCGGCGCCGCACTCGGCACCATCATGCCGACCATCATCACCGCCCACATGGCCAAGCCGAGCGCGAACTCCCGCGCGCCCCACTCTCCCATCGGCATCAGCCACATCGCGCGCGAGCTGTGCAGTGCGCTGTCCATTGCTGCCATCGCTTCGGCCATGATCGCCAGATACAGCCACGCGAGAGCAACGAGCAGCACCAGGCACGCCCCCACCAGCCGGCGATCGCGCCGTGCGCGAGCGAGCCGCGCGTCGGCGAAGGCATTCAACACGGCCGCTCCCACTGACTACAGGGATGAACATTTTAGGCCCGCGCATAGGAGCAGCGTAGTTCCCGGGCTCGCGCTCGATGCCGATGAACTAGGGGGGCGGCAAGGGGGTGGTGTCTCAGACGGCCGCTTCAGCGAGCGGCGTCGTCACGCAGCTGAAGGCGCCTATCCCTTCCATCAAGCATCAAGGCCGTTCAGCCAAACGTTGAGCGTCAGCTTTCTGGTGCCGAATCTTGAGGAGCGAATGGCGGAGATGGGTCGAGAGCGGCGTCGAGCGGCTGCTTCTGGCATCCACATTGAATGGCTGGTGATGGCCGACTGTAGCCGCTGGCTACCGCACGCTGCCTCCAACGAAAGCCGCAACCAGACCAAGGCCCGGTCCTCGGCCGTACTGCCAGGGTCGAAGGCTCGTCAGGAAGCAGGTCGACACTGACGTGCAGCACGGGAGTTCACAATGGCAAATTATCCCTCGCAAATCAATCTTAAGGTATAAGAACCACCCGTCTTGAGTTATACCTTTCAATGTGGAGATAAGGTATAATTATCAGCCATGGCCAGCTTCCACAATGACGCACTACAGACGCTGTATTCCTCTGTCAGCGAGCGCGCCAGCGCGCAGTCCCACATCCCGCTGCACTCTCCCGGGTCCGCAGCCCAGAAGACTGTTGCCGGCAAGACATACCTCTACTGGCGGATGTACCTAGCGTCAGGAAAACACAAGGAATCCTCGCTGGGGCGTGCGGGAGACCCTCGTACCGATGCTGCGCTCGAGGAGAAGCGCCTCGAGAGCGCTGAGATGCGCGAGCTCGCCGCCGACGTCCAGCTTCTGCGCAAGGCGGGCTTTGCTGCCGCGGACAACTCTTCGGCGCTAACCCTCGCTACGCTCTTCAATGCCGGAATCTTCAGCCACGGCGGGCTTCTCGTCGGCTCTCATGCGTTCGGCGCGCTCCTGAACAGCCTAGGCGTTCGGCTAGCTGCGAACTATGCGACAGAGGACATCGACATTGGAAGCGCCGGGGCAATCTCGGTGGCCATTCCCCAGGACCGCAGCTTTCTCGACATCCTGCGTGACAGTAGCGTTCCCTTCTTCGAGGTTCCGGAGTTGGACCCGCGGAAGCCTCCAACCGCCTTCAAGGCCCGCGGTCGGCCACTCAAGGTTGACCTGCTCGTGCCGGGTTCCGAGGCGTACGAAACGAAGCCCTTGCCTGAGATACGAGCACACGCGACGGGCCTGCCATACTTCGGCTATCTGGTTTCAAACGCGACGCGTGGTTTCGTCCTAGGCAAAGAACATGTGGTCCCGGTGATGATGCCGGACCCCGCAAGGTTTGCCGTTCACAAGCTCATCGTCAGCACGCTTCGCGACCCGTCGCGCGCGCTCAAGGCAGACAAGGACCGCCGACAGGCCATGGTGCTGATTGACGCGTTGATGGAGAAGTTTCCAGACTGGCTCACAACAGCTGTCGGCGACCTGGATAAAAGCGCTCGTCCTCGGGTTGCTTTGGCCGCTACCCAGGCCATGAATCTTGTCTCCAACTCGTCAGAGCGCGCTCGGGATTTTCTGGCTGATTTGAGCTCCCACTCGTAGCTCTAAGCGTGCGCGGTGCCGCCGGCGGCTCCGAATTCGCAGGATTGCGCACGCACCGCCGATGTCCGCTCCTGGCCGAACTGTGCCATAGCACGGAATGCACGAGGCGCGCCGGAAGCGAACCTGCGTTACGTTGCTCGGCACGTGCCCCTCGGCTCCAAGGTGAGCGGACGGGTTGGAATTTGCGCACTCTATTTCTTACGCCTTGCAAGCAAAGCTGCCGGAAATAGGTCGTTTTGAAACTCCCAAGCGGCTGAGATGCGAGCAGCACCAAGGCCCTCTGCGCTCGGCAACGCCTGTCGAGCTCCTTCGGCACCATATTTCGCGTGACCACCACCACCGACCGCGGCGGCGCCTCCCCTTCGCTCTGTTCGAGGACTCAGGAAAGTGGCATCCTCAGGCCAGGAGGTGCCGGCCGCACGTCCAACGGAGGTCGGCATGCCCGCTCGTTCCATCGCGTCCTTGTCTCTCAGCTTCGGATTGGTCTCCATCCCGGTCAAGTTGTATTCCGCGACCGAAAGCGCCGCAACGGTCAAGTTCAACTTGCTGGCCGAGGACGGCTCTCGCCTCAAGCAGCAATATGTTTCGGAGAAGGATCAGACCACCGTCGTTCCCCGTTCGGAAATGGTCAAGGGGTACGAGTTCGAAAAGGACCGCTACGTCCTGTTCACCCCTGACGAGTTGAAGGCCGTGGAAGAAAGCGCGACCCACACGATCGACATCGTTGCCTTCATCCCGGAAAAGGCGGTCGACCCCCTCTATTACGACAAGGCGTACTTCATCGCACCCGACAAGCGCGGCGCCAAGCCGTACACCCTCTTGCGCGCGGCGATGCGCAAGAGCGGCCGCTGCGCGCTCGCGAAGTGGGCCTGGAAGGGAAAGCAGTACATCGTCCAGGTCCGCGCGGCAGAGGACGGCCTGGTGCTGCAGCAACTGCTCTACGCCGAAGAGGTGCGGTCGATGAAGGACCTCGAGATCGAGGAGATCACGCCTTCCGATGCGGAGGTGAAGCTGGCGCTCCAGCTCATCGACCAGATATCCGAGGAAAGCTACGACCCGACGCAGTTCGAGGATGAAGAAAAGAAGCGAATCCTGGCAGCCATCGACGCGAAGATCGCCGGGAAGCAAATCGTCGCCGCGGAGCAGCATGAGCCGCCTGCGAGCGGCCAGATCATCGACCTGACCGAGATGCTGCGCGCCAGCCTGGCACGGGGCGGCGCGAAGCGCCCGAGTCGCGTGCCGGCCGCAGAGGCAGTCACGGTACTGGCATCGAAAGAGCGCAAGGGCGCGAAGCGAGCGCCCAAGACCGCCGCTCCAGCTTCCCCGGCAAGCGCGCGATTGAGGAAGTGAGCAACGATCCGTCGGAGGCACCGCACACCCTGCGCAGCATTCAGGAGATGTTGGGTCTCTCCCGAAGTGCGATTGCAGGGCTGATAGCGAACGGCTTCGTGAGTCCCTCGCGCGGACCGCGCAACGAGTACCGTTTTTCCTTTCGCGATGTCGTGCTTCTGAGGACCGCCCATCAGCTGCAGGCGGCCGACATCTCGACTCGCAAGATCGTGCGCGCGCTGCAGCGACTGAAGGCGACGCTTCCTGCGGAGTTGCCGCTGACCGGACTGCGAATCACCGCGGTGGGAAACACGATTGCGGTCCGTGAGCGCGACAGCCAATGGGAGGCCGAATCAGGCCAACTGCTCATGGACTTCGAGATCGCCGCAGCGCGCGGTTCAGTGTCCTTCGTGGAACACCTGCGCAGCGAAGATCCGAGCTTGGGGCAAGCTCTTGCAGACGAGCTGTTTGCACAAGGAGAAGACCTCGAAACCAGAGACGGCGAAGCCGCCGAGCTCGCCTACCGAAAGGCGTTGGCCTTCGCTCCCAACCATGCGGATGCCTATCTGAACCTCGGCGCGATGCTGTGCGAATCCGAACGGCATGCCGAAGCCGTGGCTCTCTACGACGAAGCCCTCGCCCACTGCCCGCGTGAGGCGCTGCTGCATTTCAATCGCGCCGTGGCACTGGAAGATCTGGGGCAGCTGACCGACGCGCTCCAATCCTACGAGCGATGCCTGGAGCTCGATCCCGCCCTCGGCGACGCGCATTTCAATGCCGCCAGGTTGCATGACCATCTCGGCCACAAGCAGGAGGCCATTCGGCACTTCAGTGCCTATCGGCGCCTCCAGAAATAGTCGAGCGCAATGCGCGCTTGCCGCCCGGCAAGCCCAGCCGCTTCGCCAGCCGTGCAAGGGAGACAGCGTTTGAGCTTTCTTGTTTGTTGGAATACAAATCACGATGTGACCACTCCTCAACCTCAGAGCCGCCACCCTTGTCCACCCGCATCGCCCGCCTGACCCCTTTGCCCGAGAATGTGCTGAGCCTGTCGGCGTCGGGGCGCGCATGGAACGGCGTGCACGTCGACATCACCGAATTCCATTGCGCGGGCCGGGTGGTTCATCACCTGTGCTACGAGACCGAAACCCGCCTCAGCGTTCTGCTGGAAGAGATCGGAAGCCACTGCGAGCCCCGCCTGCGCGAGGACCAGCCCTGTCCGATCGGCTACATGCCCAGGCACATGCACTTCGCGCCGGCCGGCATGGAGATGTGGGGCTACAGCGCCGACACGCGCTTCGTGAAGGACGCCACCCTGAGCTTCGATCTCGCGATGCTGGGCGAGCGGCTGGCTGTCAAGTTCGACGCCGATGCGACCGCCACGCCGCGGCTGCGCTTTTCCGACGATCGCATCTGGACCCTGGTCAGGCTGCTGTCCGACGCGGTGAACGACCCCGATCCGTCGACGCAACTCTATGGCGACGGGCTGACCGCAGCGATCACGGCGCGACTCTTCGCCCATCCACCGGAGCCCGGCGCGGACGACAAGGGCCTGGCTCCCTGGCAGCTTCGGCGTGTCGTCGAGTATCTGGACGCGCAGCTGCCCAAGCGCGTCGACCTCGGGCAGTTGGCGGCGCTGGCGGGTCTGTCGCAGTCGCACTTCAGCCGGGCATTCAAGGCCTCGACCGGGATGGCGCCCTACCGCTGGCAACTCGACGCGCGCATCCGGCGGGCGCAGGCTCTGCTGATCGACACTCGCGCCGACCTGCGCGAGCAGGTGCGGCGCGGCGAATTCCGCGCCGATCTCTTCTTCAGGCTCGATGTTCTCCGCGTCGAACTGCCGCCGCTGCGCGCGCGCCCCGGCGACCTCGATCTGCTGGTGCCCTATCTGCTGAAGAAGGCGGCGCGGACCACCGGTGGTCCGCCGAAGACGGTGAGCCGCGCGGGCTTCGAACTGCTGCGCGCGTTCACGTGGCCGGGCAATGTGCGCGAACTCGAGCACACCTTGCTCAGGGCGCACCTGACAAGCACGGGCCTCTGCATCGAGGCCGATGCGCTGCTGGCGAGCGCGCCCGCGCTGGCCTGCGCGGGCGCCGCGCCGTCGAGTGTTGCCATCGCCGCATGCTCGTCATTGCGCGAAGCGAAGCGCTCGGCGCTGAACGCGTTGTCGAACGCCGCTTCGTGGAAGACGCGCTGGCGATGACCAACGGCAACATCAGCGAAGCCGCGCGGCTGTGCGACATGCAGCGCGCGTCGCTGAACAAGCTGGCGAAGAAGTACGCGATCGTCCGGCCCAATGGGGCCGAAGATTCGTCGGCAGTGCCGGGCGTGAAGTGAAGCTTTCGCGGCACCGGCCGCGGCACCCGCAGCGCGGCAACGACTCAGCCGCCGGCTATTCGGCTCACCAGCGCCTTCGTGAAAGCGGCGGTCCCGGCGCTGCCGCCCAGGTCGCCCGTGCGCACCTTGTCGATGTTCAGCGTCTCGTCGATGGCCTTGCGCAAGCGCCCCGCGAGTTCCGGCAGCTTGCAGTGATCGAGCATCAATGCGGCGGCCAGCAGCAGCGCGGTCGGATTCGCGACACCCTTGCCGGCAATGTCGGGCGCTGAGCCGTGCACCGCTTCGAAGATGGCCGCGTCGGCGCCGATGTTGGCACCGGGCGCCATGCCCAGGCCGCCGACGAGCCCCGCCACCAGGTCGGACAGGATGTCGCCGAACAGGTTGGTCGTGACCAGCATGTCGAACTGCCAGGGGTTGAGCACCAGCTTCATCGCGCAGGCGTCGATGATGACCGTGTCGAGTTCGAACTTGCCCTTGTACTTGCGCTCGTACAGCTCGAGTCCGGTCTCCAGGAAGATGCCGGTCAGCGCCTTCATGATGTTGGCCTTGTGCACGATCGTGACCTTCTTGCGGCCGGTCGCGACGGCGGTCTCGAATGCATATTCGAGCAGGCGGCGGCTGCCTTGGCGCGTGTTGATGCCGGTGGCCATCGCCACTGCATGCGGATCGCCGTCGATCGGCACGTAGTGCTCGTGACCGATGTACAGGCCCTCGAGATTCTCGCGCACAACCATCAGGTCGACGTTGTCGAAGCGGCCGCCGGGAATGATGGTGCGCGCGGGGCGCAGATTGGCGTAGAGCTGGAACTCCTCGCGCAGGCGAACGTTCGAGGACCGATAGCCGCCGCCCGATGGCGTTTCGAGCGGTCCCTTCAGCGCAAGACGCGTACGGCGGATGCTGTCCAGCGTGGCTGCAGGCAGCGGGTCGCCAGCCAGCTGCACGCCGGCGAGGCCGGCAACCTGGCGGTCCCACTCGAAAGGCGCGTGCAAAGCATCGAGGGCGGCGAGCGTCGCATCGACGATCTCGGGGCCGATGCCGTCCCCGGCGATCAAGGTTGCGGGAATGACATCGGACATGGGGTGACTCCAGGAAGTAAAGAAGCGCTCGATTCGGCAGCGCGGACCGGGCGATTATCGACGGACAATCCGGTGGTCCCCACGCATGAACCGCGCCGCGACCGAACACATGACCAGACTTGACGACCCCCTCCATGATGCCGAGATCGGCTCCCGCGACAGCACGATCGATACCACCCGCATCGACGACGTACGCATCGGCGCCGTCCGCCCGCTGATGACGCCTGCGCTGCTGCAGGAACGCGTGCCGGTGCGCGACGACACGCTCGCGCTGGTGGAAGCCAGCCGCGCCGCGATCGCCGACGTGCTGCACGGCCGCAGCGACCGGCTCGTCGTGGTCGTGGGGCCCTGCTCGATCCACGACCACGACCAGGCGCTCGAATACGGCCACAGGCTGAAAGCCGTGGCCGACGAGCTGCAGGACGACCTGCTGATCGTGATGCGCACCTACTTCGAGAAGCCACGCACCACGGTGGGCTGGAAGGGCTACATCAACGACCCGCACCTCGACGGCAGTTTCGCGATCAACGAAGGCCTCGAGCGGGCGCGGCGCCTGTTGCTGGAGCTGACGACGCTGGGCCTTCCTGCCGGCACGGAGTTCCTCGACCTGCTGAGCCCGCAGTTCATCGCCGACCTGATTGCCTGGGGCGCCATCGGCGCACGAACGACGGAAAGCCAGAGCCACCGGCAGCTGGCCTCGGGACTGAGCTGCCCGGTCGGCTTCAAGAACGGCACCGACGGCAGCATCAAGGTCGCGGCCGACGCGATCCTTGCGGCGCGGGCTCCGCATGCGTTCATGGGCATGACGAAGATGGGCATGGCCGCCATCTTCGAAACCCGCGGCAACGACGACTGCCACGTCATCCTGCGCGGCGGCAAGACGCCCAACTATGCCGCCGCGGATGTGGCCGCGACCTGCGAGGCGCTGCGCGCGCTGGGCCTGCGCGAGCAGGTCATGATCGACGTCTCCCACGGCAACAGCAGCAAGCAGTACCAGCGCCAGATCGACGTCGCGCAGGACGTGGCCGGGCAGATCGCCGCCGGCGAGCGACGCATCGCCGGCGTGATGATCGAAAGCCACCTGGAGGAAGGCCGGCAGGACCTGGTTCCAGGCGTCGCGCTCAAGCGCGGCGTGTCGATCACCGATGCATGCATCGGTTTTTCGCAGACGGTGCCGGTGCTGCAGGAACTTGCCGCGGCGGTTCGGGCGCGGCGGCGGCTCTCCGACGGACGTCGTTAAACGCAAGCTGCGGTTCGTTGCCGGCGGTCCGCGCGCGCCCTCAGTCCTCGGCGCCGCGCGACTTCTGCCCTTCCGCCAGCAGCCATTCCCGAAACGCGGCGAACGCGGGCAGGTTCAGGCGATCCGGCCGATAGCACAGGTAGTGGCCCTGGTCGACCGTCACCGGCGCGCCGCAGGGGCTCTGCAGCGAAGCCTCCGCCAATTCCTCCTGCACCAGCAGCTTCGGCACCAGGCCGATGCCAAGCCCGTTCAGTGCGGCCTGTATCAGCGCGGAGTACTGAGCGAAGCGGGGTCCTGCGACGGTCTGTATTTCGGCCACCCCATGCTGCGACGCCCATTGCCGCCAGGCGGTCGGCGCGCCCTCGTGATGCAGCAAGGTGTGGCCGAGGATGTCGGCCGGCTGCGCGATGCGGTGCTGGCCGGCGGCCAGCGCGCGCGAGACGATCAGCACGAATTCGCGGCCCGCGATGTACTCGGAGACCACGCCCGGCCAACCGTCCGAGCCATAGCGGATGGCGGCGTCGACACCGGCAGGAATTCCGTCGGTCGGCTCCAGATGGCGACTGAAATTCAGCGTCACATGCCGGCTCTTCTGGCTGAAGGCCGGCAGCCGCGGGATCAGCCATTTGGTGAGAAAGGTCGGCACGCTCGCCAGCGTGAGAAGGCCGGCGCCGGCATCGCCGGATCGGGCCTCGAAGGTGGCGGTTTCGATCGCACGCAAGCCACCCGCGACCTTCTGCCAGTAGACCCGGCCCTGAGGGGTGAGTTGAACGCCGCGGCCGTTTTTCTGCAGCAGCGGACGACCCAGGAAGGCCTCCAGCCCGGCGACCTGCTTGCTGACCGCACTCACGGTGATGCACAGGGCGCCGGCCGCAAGCGTGATGCTCTCGTAGCGCGCCACGGCATCGAAGGCCAGCAATTCCTGGATGGTGGGGCAGTCGCGTTTCATGGTTCGGAAGATGACATGTCGGTGAAAAACACTTTCCTTCTGCTCAATCGATGTGATCCAACATTCACGCATCCGCGTGCGCTGTCTTCCTAGAATTCCGGTGCTGACACGATCTTGTGCAGCCAACACTAGAGCATCCGGAAAGTATGACCGGGCTAGCGCAAGATTGGGAGACAAGCTTGATTCGTGGCGCCGCACTGGCTTACGGCCTCTACCTGCTGCTGCCGATCGCACTGCTGGTGATCGGCAGCGCGGGAGGCAGCTGGACCAACAGCCTGCTGCCCCAGGGCGTCACCGGCCAGTGGTACGTAGACCTGTGGCAGGACAGTTCCTTCCGCAAGGCCTTCTTCAACAGCCTGGTGGTTGCGCTCTCGGCCTGCGCCATCAACACCGTGCTCTCGCTGCCGTTGGCCTATGCGCTCTACCATGGCGCGCACCGCAGCGGCAGCTTCGCGGCCCGCATCGTCAGCGCCATGCCGGTGGCGGTGCCCGCCATCACGCTCGGCTTCGGCTACGTGATCGTGTTCAACACCGACTGGCTGCCCTGGCTGGGCTCGATGCCGCTGCTGATCGCAGCGCATGCGATCAACACGCTGCCCTACCTCACCAACACGCTGCTGGCCGACCTGCGCCATCTCGGCCTGGACCGGCTGGAGCAGGCTGCGGCCACGCTGGGCGCCTCGGGCTGGCAGCAGTTCGCGGGCATCGTGCTGCCGAGCCTGCGCCAGAGCCTGCTCAGCGGGCTGGTGATGGTGGCGGCGATCTCGGTCGGCGAGTTCGGCCTGTCGAACCTGCTCACCAGCTTCCAGAACCGCACCTATCCGGTGGTGCTGCTGCAGGCCTTCTACGGCGCGACCGGTTTTGCCTGCGCATCGACCGTGATCCTGCTGCTGTTGGCCAGCGCCTCGGCCTTCCTGTCTTCCTCTCTCGTGAAAAAAAGCGCATGAGCCTGGTTCTCGATCACGTCCGCTACACCTACCCCGGCAGCACGCACGGGCTCGACGACGTCTCGCTCGATGTGCGCACCGGCGAGCTGGTGGCCGTCATCGGCCCGAGCGGCTCGGGCAAGTCCACTCTCCTCAAGCTGGTGTCGGGCCTGGAGAGCGGTCACACCGGCCGCATTGCCCTGGATGGCGAGGATCTGTCCGGCAAGCCGGTACACCGGCGGCATATCGGCATGGTGTTTCAAAGCTATGCGCTGTTTCCCCATCTGAACGTGCAGGACAACGTGGCCTACGGCCTCAAACTGCGCAAGGTGGCGACCGGCGCTCGCCGCAAGCGCGCGCAGGAACTGCTGGACCTTGTCGGCCTCGGCAGCTTCGCGCAACGCGCGGTCGCGCAGCTCTCGGGCGGGCAGCAGCAGCGGGTGGCACTGGCGCGAGCGCTCGCGATCGATCCGCGCGCGCTGCTGCTCGACGAGCCGCTCTCGGCACTCGATGCCGGCGTGCGCGGCCGCCTGCGCGACGAGATTCGCGCGATCCAGCAGCGCTTCAACGCCACCACGCTCCTGGTTACGCACGACCAGGAAGAGGCGTTGACCATGGCCGACCGCGTCGCCGTGCTGCAGGACGGCCGTCTGCTGCAGATCGCCACGCCGCGCGAGATCTACGAACAGCCGGCCAGCCGCGCGGTGGCCGAGTTCGTGGGCCTGTCCACCGTGCTGCCGGCCACCGTGGCAGCGCCCGACCGCATCGACCTCGGATTCGCCCTGCTGGCGGCGGCTACGCAGGGGCGCGCAACGGGCACCTCGGTGCATGTGCTGATCCGCCCCGAGCATGTCCAGCCCGACCCGGCACCCGACGCCCTCAATCGCCTGGCGGGCCGCACCAGCGCGCAGCGCTATCTCGGCGCACTCACGCGCTACGACTTCGAGGTGTCCGGCGCCGGCAAGCCCTTTCTTGCCGAATCGCGCGCGGCCGCTTCCCAGGCCATCGCCGTCGCGCCCGAGCACATCCGGCTGCTGGACGACTGAAGCCGCCGATACATCCATCCCAACCCGTACCCAGGAGCACTTCATGCAACGCAGACACCTGATCCAGGCCGCCGGCTCGCTGCCCTTGGCAGCGCTCGCCGCCCGCACCGCCTTTGCTTTCGACGGACCCGAGCTCTACGCCGGCGAAAAGGCGCTCTATGCCGAAGCGCAGAAGGAGGGCCTGTGCGTCTCCTTCGACACCGGCCCCGAATGGGCCAACTGGAAATCGCTGTTCCGCGATTTCAAGAAGCGCTACCCCGACATCGAGCTGACCTACAACGACATCGGCTCCGCGGCGACCGTGGTGGCGCTCGAGAAGACCCGGCGCCGCCCGCAAGCCGACACCGCGTACTACTTTGCCGCCTCGGCCGTCGATGCCGCAAAGAAGGACGTGGTCGCGCCCTTCAAGCCCGTTTCCTTCGACAAGCTGCCGGCCGTGTTCAAGGAGCCCGAGGGGCGCTGGTTCACCATCCACACGCTCAACATCGCCTTCCTGATCAACAAGAAGCTGGTGAAGAACATCCCCGCGAGCTGGGCCGACCTGCTCAAGCCCGAGTACAAGAACACGGTGGTCTACCTCGACCCGCGCTCCACCGGCATCGGCCAGGTGCTGACTTTCGCCGCGGCCTACGCGAACGGCGGCGGCGTGGACAACGTGCCGCCCGGCACCGACTACCTCGGCAAGCTGCATTCGGCCGGCAACGTGCTTCGCGTGGAAGGCACCACGCCCTATGCCAAGTTCCTCAAGGGCGAGATTCCGATCTGGATCAGCTACGAGAACGACGGCCTGAAGGCCAAATACGTCGACGGCATGGGCGACGCGGCCGAAGTGGTGATCCCGAAGGAAGCGAGCGTGGCGGCGCCCTACGCGATCAGCTTGGTGAAGAACGGACCGAACCCGAACGCCGGCAAGCTGTGGCTCAACTTCATCATGAGCGAAGCCGGCCAGTCGCTCTTCGCGCAGGGCTTCGTGCGACCTGCGGTGCCCGGCACGCCGCTCGCGCCGGATGTCGCGGCCAGGATGCCGGCTGCGCCGCAGGTCCGTCCGCTCGATGTGGTCAAGGCCTCAGAGCGCAAGGCCGAGGTGGACCGCCTCTGGGCCCAGGCCACGGTGGGCAAGTAGGCGATGATTCGGCGCTTCGGTGCCTGGCCCGCCTGGGCCTTCATGGCGCTGTTCTTTCTGGCGCCGCTGGTGGCGCTGCTGCCCGAGGCCTTCGCCGAAGGCGGCGGCGCCTTCGCACGCCTCTTTGCCAACCCGTTTTTCTACGGCGCGCTGCGCAACACGCTCGCGCTCGGCCTGGTGGCCGGTGCGCTGTCGGCCCTGGTCGGCACCTGCATCGCGATCGAACTGGCGCGGCAGCCCGAGCCTCGCCGGCAATGGATGATGACGCTGCTGGGCTTGCCGCTGGCCTTCTCCGGACTGGTGATCGCCTACGGCTTCATTCTGGCGTTCGGGCGCGCGGGCTTCGTCACGCAGTTGCTCGCCGGACTGGGCGCCGATCCGGCCGAGGTCGGAAGCTGGATCTACAGCGTGTCGGGGCTGGGCTTTGCCTATGCGTACTACCTGATCCCGCGCGTGGCGCTCTCGCTCTATCCGGTGTTCGCCAACCTCGACACGCGGCCGCTGCTGGCGGCGCGCACGCTGGGCGCCTCGCGCGCGCGAGCGTTCCGGGATACCGTGGTGCCGGAGGTCGCGCCTTCGGTGCTCTCCAATGCCTGCCTGGTGGCGGCGCTGGCGATGGGCACCTACGGTACCGCGCTGGCGCTGGTGGGAACGCAATTGAACATTCTTCCGCTGATGCTGCTGGCCCAGGTCAGCGACGGCGGGTCGGACTTCTCGATGGCAGCAGCCTTGTCGCTGGTGCTGATGGTGGTGTGTGTGATCGTGATGGGAGCAGGTGATGTCGTTACGCGCAGACGCGAACGCGGTGCTGTCGGTGCCGGTCATTGAGGCGCTCGAGCGCCTGGCGCAAAGGCAGCGGGGACCGGCGCACCACCGGCAGCCGGTGGCCGTGATCGGGCCCGGCGATGGCGGCCTGCGCGAATGCGATGCCGCCTACGCGGTGGCCTGGCATCTTGCACGCGCGGGCATGGCCGTGATCTGCGGCGGGCGCGGCGGCGTGATGGCTGCCGCCTCGCGCGGCGCCGTCGAGGCGGGCGGCATCGCGCTCGGCATCCTGCCTGAAGAGGACGACCGCGCCGCCAACGAATGGCTCAGCGTGGCCGTGCCGACCGGCATGGGCGAGATGCGCAACGCCATCATCGCGCGCAGCGGCGTGTGCCTGGTGGCGATCGGCGGCGGCATGGGAACGCTGTCGGAAATGGCGCTCGGCCTCAAATGGGGCAAGGCGGTGTTCGTGATGTACGGCGACGTCCCGCTGCCCGGCGCTGTGCCCGCCGAGAACGTGGACGAGCTGCTGGGCAGGGTCGCGGCCTGCCTGCTTGCCTGAGGATCCGAAACGGCGGAGTGCCGCTTACTTCGCCGTCGGCATCACGAACTCGGCGCCCTTGGGCGTGCTCTCGGGCCAGCGCTGCATGATCGACTTCTGCTTGGTGTAGAAGCGCACGCCTTCCTCGCCATAGGCGTGCATGTCGCCGAACAGGCTCTTCTTCCAGCCGCCGAAGCCGTGCCAGGCCATCGGCACCGGGATCGGCACGTTGATGCCCACCATGCCGACCTGGACGCGGCGCGAGAACTCGCGCGCCACGTTGCCGTCGCGCGTAAAGCAGGCGACGCCGTTGCCGAACTCGTGGGCATTGATCAGGTCCACGGCCTCCTTCAGGTCGTGGACCCGCACGCAGGAAAGCACCGGGCCGAAGATCTCTTCCTTGTAGATGCGCATCTCGGGCGTGACGTGGTCGAACAACGTGCCGCCCATCCAGAAGCCGTTGGCGCAACCCTCGCCTGCCTGCGCGGCATCGAAGCGGCGGCCGTCGACCACCAGCTTCGCGCCTTCCTTCTCGCCCTGCGCGATGTAGCCGGTGATGCGCTCATGCGCCGCGCGCGTGACGATCGGGCCCATCTCGGCCGCGAGGTTCTCGCCGTCGAGCACCTTGAGCGTCTTCGCGCGTTCGATCAGCTTCGGCATGATCTTGTCCGCCGCGTCGCCCACCAGCACCGCGACGCTGATCGCCATGCAGCGCTCGCCGGCCGAGCCGTAGCCCGCGCCGATCAACGCGTCCACCGTCTGGTCGATGTCGGCGTCGGGCATCACCACCATGTGGTTCTTGGCACCGCCCAGCGCCTGCACGCGCTTGCCGTGGCGCGCGCCGGTCTCGTAGATGTAGTTCGCGATCGGCGTCGAGCCGACGAAGCTGATCGCCTTGACATCGGGATGCTCGATCAGCGCGTCGACCGCCTCCTTGTCGCCCTGAACGACGTTGAACACGCCGTCGGGCAGGCCCGCTTCCTTGAGCAGCTCGGCCATGCGCAGCGAGGCGCTGGGGTCGGTCGGGCTGGGCTTGAGCACGAAGGTGTTGCCGGCCGCGATCGCGACCGGGAACATCCACATCGGCACCATCACCGGGAAGTTGAAGGGCGTGATGCCGGCCACCACGCCGAGCGGCTGGCGCAGCGTCCAGTTGTCGATGCCGGTGGAGACCTGGTCGGTGTAGTCGCCCTTGAGCAATTGCGGGATGCCGCAGGCGAACTCGACGATGTCGATGCCGCGCGTGACTTCGCCCTGCGCGTCGGTGAAGACCTTGCCGTGCTCGGCCGTGATCAGATGAGCGAGCTCGTCGCGATGGCGGTTGAGCAGCTCGAGGAACTTGAACATCACGCGCGCGCGGCGGATCGGCGGCGTGTCGGCCCAGGCCGGAAAGGCGGCCTGCGCGGCGGCCACCGCCGCATCGACGTCGGCGCGGTTGGCCAGCGCGACATTGCCGGTCACGGCACCGGTGGCGGGATTGAAGACGTCCTGGGTACGCGACGAAGCTCCGCCGGCACGGCGGCCCGCGATGTAGTGCGCGATCGGGGTGGGAACGGAGATCTTGGTGGTCATGGCCGGGCCGGTAGTGGAGGGAATGGCGGCCAGTCTAGAAAGCCGCGCCGCTGTTGCCTAGGCGCTGGCGCTGAATTGATTGTTTGCCTTAGTGAACAATAGAGCCATGGATGACAAAAAAGTTGAACTGCTCTGGACCCATCTGCACTGGCTGATCGTCCTGGAGCAGCAAGGCAGCTACACGGCGGCGGCGGCCCGCTTGGGCGTCAGCAAGGCGGCCATGAGCCAGCGCATCGCCGAGCTGGAGCGCGCCGCCGGCGTGCCGCTGGTGCGCCGCACCACGCGCAGCGTGCGCCTCACCGAGGCCGGCCAGCGCCTGGTCGACGACATGCGCGCGCCTTTCGAGCGGATCGCGCACAGCTTCGCCAGCGTACGCGACCTGGCCAGCGCGCCGCGCGGCCTGCTGCGGGTGACGGCGCCGGTGGCGTTCGCGCGCCAGCAGCTGGTGCCGCGCCTTGCAGACTTCCTGCGTGCCTACCCGGAAGTGCGCCTGGAGCTGGACATGTCGGATCGCCTGCGCTCGCTCGCGATGGAAGGCTTCGATCTCGCCGTGCGGCACACCGCCGCGCCGCCGGAGACGCACGTGGCGTGGATGCTGGCGCCCACCCGCTCGGTGCTGGTCGCGAGTCGCGCCTACCTGCGCCGCCGCGGCGTGCCGGAACTGCCGCAGGACCTGGCGAAGCACGACTGCCTGCACTACCCGCGGACGCAGGACACGCCCGCCTGGAGCTTCGTGCGCGACGCCGATGGCGAACAGGCGACGGTGCCGGTCAGCGGCCCGTTCGCCGCCAACAACAGCGAGGCGCTGCGCGATGGGGCGGCGACAGGTCTAGGCATCGCGCTGCTGCCGGACTTCAGCGCGCAATCCGGCCTGCAGGCGGGCAGGCTGGTAGAGGTGTTGCCGCAATGGCGGCCGGTGGGCGCTTTCGGCGAGCGCCTGTATGCGATTCGCCCCTATTCCGCCCATGTGCCGCGCGCGGTGGAGGCTTTCGTCTCCCATCTGCGAGAGGCCTTCGCGGCGGGCTTCGCGGCCTGACGCGGCCGCGCTTCGCTAGCGAATCAGCGCCAGCACTTCATCGAAGCGCGGATGCTCGGCCGTTCGCAGCCACTCGAAGCCGACCATCTCCGTGGTGACGAGTTCCGCACCGGCGCCGGCCAGGCGGTCGAAGGCCGCATCGCGATTGCGCTCCGTGCGCGAACTGCAGGCATCGGTCACCACCCAGACTTCGAACTCGTCCTCGAGCAGATCGAGGGCGGTCTGCAGCAGGCACACGTGGGCTTCGCAGCCCGCGATCACGATGGTGTTGCGCTCTTCGGCGGCCGCCGCCTTCTGCAAGTGCTTGGGTAGACTGCGTGCATTGCCCTGGGGGGCCTTGGCAGGCGCGCGCAGCCATTCGCCCAGCCCCTCTTCCGCCGCGCTGAAATGCATCTTGGCCAGCGTGCGCTGGCACAGCGCGCGGATGTCGGCCAGGTTCTCGCCGAGCTTCGAGGGGTTTTCTTCGGTGCCCCAGACCGGCACCTCGAGCAGGCGGGCCATCCGGCCGAGCCGCACCGCGTTCTCGACCACGGCCTCCGCTTCGAAGATCGCCGGCATCAGGCGCGCCTGGTAGTCGACCAGGACCAGTTGGGATTGCGATGCATCGAGCAGCATGAGGCGGAGTCTTTCACGAAAAAGCGAGGGGGCTAGACCGTACCACCGAACTGAGCGGCCCGATCGGGCCGCTCAGTTCGGCCGCAAGCGCAGCAGCTTGCCGTCGGACTCGTCCGTCAGCACATAGAGCAGCCCGTCGGGCCCCTGCTTCACATCGCGGATGCGCGCCCTGCCGTCCTCCAGCAGCTTGTGCTCGGCGACGACCTTGCCGTCCTTGAGCTCGATGCGATCCAGGTAGCCGAACTTGAGCGATCCCACGAAGAGATTCCCCTTCCAGCCCGTGCCGTAGCGATCGCTGGTCAGGAAGGCCATGCCTGAGGGCGCGATCGAAGGCACCCAGTAGTGCAGCGGCTGCTCCAGCCCGTCCTTGCGCGTGATGCCGTCGCCGATCCTGCCGCCGCCGTAGTTCTCGCCATAGGTGATCACCGGCCAGCCGTGGTTGCGGCCGGCCTCGGGGATGTTGATCTCGTCGCCGCCCTGCGGACCGTGCTCGTGCATCCAGAGCTTTCCGTCGGGCGCCAGCGCGGCGCCCTGGCCGTTGCGATGGCCATAGCTCCAGATCTCGGGCAGCGCACCGGCTCGACCGACGAAGGGGTTGTCCGCGGGCACGCTGCCGTCCTTGGCGATGCGCACGAGCTTGCCCAGGTGGTTGTCGAGCTTCTGCGCGTCTTCCTTGCGGCTGAAGCGATCGCCCAGCGTCAGGAACAGGCTGCCGTCCTTGGCCTCGACAATGCGGCAGCCGAAATGGTGGCGGCTGGCGACCTTGGGGCGCTGGCTGAAGATCACCTTCAGGCCTTCGAGACGGCTGCCGTCGGCCGACAGCTGCGCACGCGCCAGGGCCGTACTGTTGGCCGAGCCACCCGCCTCGGGTTCGGAGAAGCAGAAATAGAAGGTCCTGTTCCTGGCGAAGGCCGAGTCCACCAGCACATCCAGCAGCCCGCCCTGGCCGCCGGTGGCGATGGCGGGCAGCCCGGCCACGGGCGCACCCAGCTTGCCGTCAGCACCGACGACGCGAATGCGGCCGGACTTCTCGGTCACCAGGAAGCGGCCGTCGGGAAGAAAGCCCACGCCCCAGGGATTTTCGAGACCCGAAGCGACCACCTCCGGCCGCGGCGCCGCCATCGCGACACCCATTGCGGCGATCGCCAGACCCGAGAGCAACGCAATCCGAAACCGAACCATCTTGAATACTTTCGATGAATTCATGAGAGATCCTTCGAAATGAGTGAAAGCGCACCAGGCGAAAAAGTATCACCCATAACTAAAAACTTTCGCTTTACATCACGGAACAACTTATGGCTGATAACGGAGAGCTTTACATTTCATAAAATCAGCGAATGTAAAAAACGTAGCCAGGACAATGGGTTGCGTGCAGAATCCCGAATCCGCATGAAATTGACATCGCTATTTGTCATCCATATCCTACGTGCCATGCGATTTCTCCTACCCGCCTGCCTCTTGATTGCATTTGCCGCCCATGCCGCACCGCAACAAGACCGTACCGAAGAACTGGATTCCCTGCTTGCCGACAAGGGGCTGATCAATCAGCTTCAGCAGGTTCGCCAAACCGTCGTCGATCGCACCTCCGATCTGGTCGTTACCGCCATCGGTTTTCTGGGCGTCCCCTACCGCCGCGGCGGCAACACGGTGGAAACCGGCTTCGACTGCAGCGGCTTCGTGCGCGCGATGTACAACCAGACGGTCGGCCACCTGCTCCCGCGCCGCGCCGAAGAACAGGCCGCCGCCACCCAGAAAATCGATCGCAGCGAACTCAAGCCCGGCGACCTCGTGTTCTTCAACACCATGCGCCGCGCGTTCAGCCATGTCGGCATCTACGTCGGCGAAGGCAAGTTCATTCACTCTCCCAAGCCCGGCGCGCAGGTCCGCGTCGAGGACATGAGTGGAAGCTACTGGCAGCGCCGCTTCAGCGGTGCCCGTCGCGTGCAGGCGGCGCAGGGCGAGATCAACGCCAATACGGGCGACTGAGTCGGAGAGTTCACCCAAAAAAACCCGCCGTCGGCGGGTTCTTTTTTTTTGGCGGATGCCTTCAGCGTTTGACCGGCGGCAAATCCGTGCAGTGGCCATGCACGGCCTCCGCTGCCAAGCCGATGCTCTCGCCGAGCGTCGGATGCGGGTGGATCGTCTTGCCGATGTCGATCGCGTCAGCGCCCATCTCGATCGCCAGCGCGATCTCGCCGATCATGTCGCCGGCATGCGTGCCGACGATGCCGCCGCCGACGATGCGATGCGATTCGGCGTCGAACAGCAGCTTGGTGAAGCCCTCATCGCGGCCGTTGGCGATCGCGCGACCCGAAGCCGTCCACGGGAACAGGCCCTTCTCGATCTTCACGCCTTCGGCCTTGGCCTGGTCTTCGGTAAGCCCCACCCAGGCGATCTCGGGGTCGGTGTAGGCCACGCTGGGGATCACGCGGGCGTTGAAGGCCGCGCTCGCGAGTTCCTTGTCGCCCTTCTGCTCGCCGGCGATCACCTCGGCCGCCACGTGCGCCTCGTGCACCGCCTTGTGCTCCAGCATCGGCTGGCCGACGATGTCGCCGACGGCGAAGATGTGCGGCACGTTGGTGCGCATCTGGATGTCGACCGGAATGAAGCCGCGGTCGCTGACGTTCACGCCGGCCTTCTCGGCACCGATCTTCTTGCCGTTGGGGCTGCGGCCCACGGCCTGCAGCACCAGGTCGTAGAGCTGCGGCTCCTTGGGTGCCTGCTCGCCTTCGAAGCTGACGCGGATGCCGTCCTTGGTGGCTTCGGCGCCGACCGTCTTGGTCTTCAGCATGATGTTGTCGAAGCGCGGCGCGTTGAGTTTCTGCCAGACCTTGACCAGGTCGCGGTCGGCGCCCTGCATCAGGCCGTCGAGCATCTCGACCACGTCGAGCCGCGCGCCCAGCGTGGAGTAGACCGAGCCCATCTCGAGGCCGATGATGCCGCCGCCCAGGATCAGCATGCGCTTGGGATCGACGCCGAGCTCCAGCGCGCCGGTCGAATCCACCACCCGCGGGTCCTTGGGCATGAAGGGCAGATGCACGGCCTGCGAACCGGCGGCGATGACGCAGTGGCGGAACTTGACCGTCTGTGCCTTGTCGGTGGTGGCCTTGCCGTCGCCCGTGGTTTCCTGCACCTTGACGTGGTACGGATCGACGAACTCGCCGATGCCGCGCACCGTCGTCACCTTGCGCATCTTCGCCATCGCGGAGAGGCCGCCGGTGAGCTTGCCCACCACCTTGTTCTTGCGGCCGAGCAGCTTGGCGCGGTCGACCTTGGGTTCGCCGTAGCTGATGCCGAGGTCGGCGAAATGCTTGACCTCGTCGATCACCGCGGCCACGTGCAGCAAGGCCTTCGAAGGAATGCAGCCGACGTTGAGGCAGACGCCGCCCAGCGTCGCGTAGCGCTCGACCAGCACCACCTTGAGGCCGAGGTCGGCCGCGCGGAAGGCAGCGGAATAGCCGCCGGGGCCGGCGCCCAGCACCAACAGATCGCATTCGAGATCGACCGAGCCGGTGTAGCCCGACGCCACGGCGGGAGCTTGTGCGGGCGCTGGGGCCTGCTTCGGTGCCGCTGCGGCGGGTGCCGGGGCCGGCGCTGCCGGCGCGGGTGCCGGCGCAGCGGCGCCTTCGGCCACATCCAGCGTCAGCACCACCGAGCCTTCGCTCACCTTGTCGCCCACCTTCACGGCCAGCGCCTTGACGACACCGGCATGCGACGACGGGATCTCCATCGAAGCCTTGTCCGACTCCACCGTGATCAGCGACTGCTCGGCCTTCACCGTGTCGCCCACTTTCACTAGCACCTCGATCACCGCGACTTCGTCGAAATCGCCGATGTCCGGCACCTTGATTTGCTGTTCGCTCATTTGGACACCTTCAGTTTGAGTGTGAGAACGTCGATGGGGCCCGCCGAATTGCGATCGAATTCGCAGGCCGCGGCGACGCCGGCTTCCGCGATCTCGCGCGCCGAGCGCGCCTTGTCGTAGGCCGCATGCATGGCGCCGAGCGCAAAGCTGCGTCCCGAGCCGATGCTCCAGAACTGCTTGAACTCGAAGACCTCGCGGTAGCTGTAGATCCCGTAGATGCC
The DNA here is from genome assembly GCF_964253805.1 of Variovorax sp. LjRoot175. Classification (NCBI taxonomy): domain Bacteria; kingdom Pseudomonadati; phylum Pseudomonadota; class Betaproteobacteria; order Burkholderiales; family Comamonadaceae; genus Variovorax; species Variovorax sp. LjRoot175. Next base: position 3,584,513 of record NZ_CAXURY020000001.1, read on the forward strand.
GCTCGGGTTGGCGAGCAGCATCGTGAACTGGCTCGATTCGTAGGGATCGTGCTCGTCTTCCTTGGTCTGCAGGAAGAAGGACTCCTTCAACACCGGATGCAGCAGCGTGAAGGTGCGAAAGATCTGGTCCTTGCTGCCGAAGCGCAGCGCATCCGCCGGCTGGGCTGCCAGCGCCTGCTGCAGCACCAGGAAGTGCGCGGCCGCGCCGGCGACGGCGAAGACGCTCTCGCCCTCCGCGTCGGCGACCCGGAAGAGCTTCTGGTTCGCCTCGGCGTTGGACGACAGCCGCGTGTCTCCGAAGGTCACGAGCGCATCGGCCGCCATCACCACTTGACCGCCTTTACGGACGGCCACCACCGTGGTCATAGGAGAACGCGGCGGAAGTCGGCGAGGACCTGGCCCAGGTAAGCGTTGAACCGGGCGGCCGAAGCGCCATCGATGACGCGATGGTCGTACGACAGCGACAGCGGCAGGAGCAGGCGCGGCTGGAAGGCCTTGCCGTCCCACACCGGCTTCGTCGCGCTCTTGGACAGGCCGAGGATCGCGACTTCGGGCGCGTTGATGATGGGCGTGAAGTGCGTGCCGCCGATGCCGCCGAGCGAGCTGATCGAGAAGCAGCCGCCCTGCATGTCGGCCGAGCCGAGCTTGCCGTCGCGCGCCTTCTTGGCGAGCTCGCCCATTTCCTGGCTGATCTGCAGAACGCCCTTCTTGTCGGCATCCTTGAGCACCGGCACCACGAGCCCGTTGGGCGTGTCGGCCGCGAAGCCGATGTGGAAGTACTGCTTGTAGACGAGCTGGTCGCCGTCCAGGCTGGTGTTGAACTCGGGGTACTTCTTCAGCGCCGAAACCACTGCCTTGATCACGAAAGCCAGCATCGTCACCTTGACGCCGGACTTCTCGTTTTCCTTGTTGGTCGAAACGCGGAAAGCTTCGAGCTCGGTGATGTCGGCTTCGTCGTTGTTGGTGACGTGCGGGATCATCACCCAGTTGCGGTGCAGGTTGGCACCGCTGATCTTCTTGATGCGCGACAGGTCCTTGCGCTCGACAGTGCCGAACTTGGTGAAGTCGACCTTGGGCCAGGGCAGCAGGCCGAGCGCTTCACCGCCGCCGCCCGCGGGCGCCTTGGCCGCCGAGGCCTTGGTGCTGGCCGCGCCGCTCATCACCGCGCGGGTGAAGTTCTGGACATCTTCCTGCGTGACGCGGCCCTTGGGCCCGCTGCCCTTGACTTCCTCGAGCGGCACGCCGATTTCGCGTGCGAACTTGCGTACCGAGGGCGATGCATGCGGCAGCTTGCCGCTGGGGGCGACCGTCGGATCGTGCGCGGGCGGCGCGGCAGCCGGGACAGCGGATACCGCCGGAGCGGCTGCCGGCGCAGGCGCCGATGCGCTCGCCGGCGCAGGCGCCGCGGCCGCCTGCGCCGGAGCGGCGGCAGCGCCGCCGCCCGAACCTTCGACCACCGCGATCAGGTCCCCGATGTTGACCGTGTCACCGACCTTGACCTTGAGTTCCTTCAGCACGCCGGCCGCGGACGACGGAATCTCCATCGAGGCCTTGTCCGACTCGACCGTGATCAGCGACTGCTCTTCCTTGATGGTGTCGCCCGGCTTCACCAGCACCTCGATCACCGCGACATCCTTGAAGTCGCCGATGTCCGGCACCTTGACCTCGACCGGGCCTGTGGCCGCGGCAGCGGCCGGAGCAGCCGCAGCCGGCGCTGGTGCAGCTGCTGCCGGCGCCGGTGCCGCGGCCGGCGGCGCGGATGCAGCAGGTGCCGCAGCTGCGCCCTCGCCTTCGAGCACCAGCACGACCGAGCCTTCCTTGACCTTGCTGCCGACCTGGACCTTGAGTTCCTTCACGACGCCGGCCTGGCTCGACGGAATTTCCATCGAGGCCTTGTCCGACTCCACCGTGATGAGCGATTGCTCGGCCTTTACCGAATCGCCCACCTTTACCAGCACTTCGATCACTGCGACTTCATCGAAATCGCCGATGTCCGGCACCTTGACTTCCACTGTTGCCATAAAGTGTCTCCCGCCCTAGAGGCGCAGTTGATTGTTGGTTGTTGTTTACGCGTAGAGCGGGTTGATCTTTTCAGCGTTGATGCCGTACTTCTTGATCGCCTCTGCCACCTTGGCAGCCGGCACCGTGCCCTCGTCGGCCAGCGCCTTGAGCGCCGCCACCACGATGAAGTGGCGGTTGACCTCGAAGTGCTCGCGCAGCTTGTTGCGGAAGTCGCTGCGGCCGAAGCCGTCGGTGCCCAGGACCCGGTAGGTGCGGCCCTTCGGAATGAAGGGGCGGATCTGTTCGGCGTAGGCCTTCATGTAGTCGGTCGACGCCACGACCGGACCGGTGCTCGCCGAAAGCTGCTCGGCAACGAAGGACAGGCGCGGCTCGTCGGTCGGGTGCAGCAGGTTCCAGCGATCGGCTTCCTGGCCGTCGCGCGTGAGCTCGTTGAAGCTCGGGCAGCTCCACACGGAGGCGCTCACGCCCCAGTCCTTCTCGAGCAGTTCCTGCGCGGCGATGCTCTCGCGCAGGATCGTGCCGCTGCCCAGCAGTTGCACCGTCGGCGCATCCTTGCCCTTCGCGGCCTTGACCACCGGGGCCTGCTTGCAGAGGTACATGCCCTTGATGATCTGCTCCTCGGTGCCGGGTTGCAGGCCGGGCATCGGGTAGTTCTCGTTCAAGAGCGTCAAGTAGTAGTAGACGTTGTCCTGCTTCTCCACCATGCGCTTCAGGCCGTGGTGCAGGATCACGCCGACCTCGTGCGCGAAGGTCGGGTCGTAGCTCACGCAGTTCGGGATGGTGTTCGCGAGGATGTGGCTGTGGCCGTCTTCGTGCTGCAAGCCTTCGCCGTTGAGCGTGGTGCGCCCCGAGGTGCCGCCCAGCAGGAAGCCGCGCGCCTGCATGTCGCCCGCCGCCCAGGCCAGGTCGCCGATGCGCTGGAAGCCGAACATCGAGTAGTACACGTAGAACGGCACCATGATGCGGTTGTTGGTGCTGTACGAAGTGGCCGCGGCGATCCAGCTCGACATGCCGCCGGCCTCGTTGATGCCTTCCTGCAGGATCTGGCCGCTCTTGTCTTCCTTGTAGTACATGACCTGGTCCTTGTCGACCGGGGTGTACTGCTGGCCATCGGGGTTGTAGATGCCGATCTGGCGGAACAACCCTTCCATGCCGAAGGTGCGCGCTTCGTCAACCAGGATCGGCACCACGCGCGGACCCAGCGCCTTGTCGCGCAGCAGTTGCGTGAGGAAGCGCACGTAGGCTTGCGTGGTCGAGATCTCACGGCCCTCGGCTGTGGGCTCCATCACGGCCTTGAAGGTGTCGAGCGCCGGCACGGTGAAGCTCTCGTCGGCCTTGGTGCGGCGATGCGGCAGGTAGCCGCCGAGGGCCTTGCGGCGCTCGTGCAGGTACTTCATCTCGGGCGTGTCGTCGGCCGGCTTGTAGAACGGCAGCTCGGGGATCTGGCTGTCGGGGATCGGGATGTTGAAGCGGTCGCGGAAGGCCCTGATGTCCTCGTCGCCGAGCTTCTTGGTCTGGTGGACCGTGTTCTTGCCCTCGCCGATCTTGCCCATGCCGAAGCCCTTGACGGTCTTGACCAGCAGCACCGTGGGTTGGCCCGTGTGCTTGACGGCCGCATCGAAGGCCGCGTACACCTTCTGCGAATCGTGGCCGCCGCGGCGCAGGTTCCAGATGTCGTCGTCGCTCATCTTGGCGACCATCTCGAGCGTGCGCGGATCCTTGCCGAAGAAGTGCTTGCGCACGTAGGCGCCGTCATTGGCCTTGAACGACTGATAGTCGCCGTCGTTCGTCTCCATCATGATCTTGCGCAGCGCACCGTCCTTGTCGCGTGCCAAGAGCGGATCCCAGCTGCTGCCCCAGATCAGCTTGATCACGTTCCAGCCCGAGCCGCGGAATTCGCCTTCGAGTTCCTGGATGATCTTGCCGTTGCCGCGCACCGGGCCGTCCAGACGCTGCAGGTTGCAGTTGATGACGAAGATCAGGTTGTCGAGCTTCTCGCGCGCGGCCAGGCCGATGGCGCCCAGCGATTCGACCTCGTCCATTTCACCGTCGCCGCAGAACACCCAGACCTTGCGGTTCTCGGTGTTGGCGATGCCGCGGGCATGCAGGTACTTGAGGAAGCGCGCCTGGTAGATCGCCATCAGCGGGCCCAGGCCCATCGAGACGGTGGGGAACTGCCAGAACTCGGGCATCAGCTTCGGGTGCGGATAGCTCGACAGGCCCTTGCCGTCGACTTCCTGGCGGAAGTTGAGCAGTTGCTCCTCGGTCAGGCGGCCTTCGAGGTAGGCGCGTGCATAGATGCCGGGCGAAACGTGTCCCTGGATGTAGAGGCAGTCGCCGCCGTGGTTTTCGCTCTCGGCGTGCCAGAAGTGGTTGAAGCCGGCGCCGAACATGTTGGCCAGCGAGGCGAAGGAGCCGATGTGCCCCCCCAGATCGCCGCCTTCGGCGGGATGGTGGCGGTTGGCCTTCACGACCATCGCCATCGCGTTCCAGCGCATGTAGGCGCGCAGCCGCTCTTCGATCTCAAGATTGCCGGGGCAGCGTTCTTCCTGGTCGGTCTCGATCGTATTCACGTAGGCGGTGTTGGCCGAGAACGGTTTGTCGATGCTGTTCTGGCGTGCATGTTCGAGCAGTTGCTCGAGAAGGAAGTGCGCACGCTCGGGGCCTTCGCTTTCGATGACGGCCGACAGGGCGTCCATCCATTCGCGGGTTTCCTGTGCGTCCGGGTCGTTCGCGGCCGAGCCGTACAGGCTCTCGGGATTTGCCGACATGCTTGTCTCCTTTTGAGGGGGGTTGTGGCTGTAATTTAGTGCCGTATCCGGCAGCGCGCGGGAGTTTCGCACAGAAATATCCAAATTTCAAATAGTGCGTGACGATTTCTTATTATGAAATACATGAATGCTGTCAGAGGTAAAGGTGGCCTCGTTCGAAGTCATGTCACTGCACACAACCACGGCCCGCAGCGGGCCCTTCCCCTAAACTCGCGCGATGCCCTTTTCCTCTCCGATCGCGGTCGCGCGCAGCGCTGTCAACGCGTCGCCGCTGTCCTGGTGGCGGCGCTGGTGGCGCCGGCAGACGCCGGTGCTGCAGGATGCGGTCGCGATGCTGGCGCCGCTGGCGGCGGTGCTGCTTTTTCTTGCAGCCATCGTCGCGGCCTTCTGGTATCTGCGCGCAGAAGAGGTGGAGCGCGAGCAGGAGTCGGTCAAGCGCGATGTGGAGTACGCGCAGCAACGCGTGCGCCTGCGGCTTCTGGAGCGGCAGGAGCAGCTGATGCGCCTGGCGCGCGATGCCTCCAACCGCGAGATCGACGCCACCGAATTCGCGAGCCGCTCGGAGTCGCTCGTGAGCCAGTTTCCCGAGCTTCAGGCGATCAGCTGGATCGACGACCGGCGCCGCTTCAAGGCGGGCTACGCCGCGCCCAGCGTCCATCCGGCACAACAGCATGCCGTGGGCGACGTGCTGCGGCCGGGCGACATCGAGAGCAATTACGCGCTGGCGCGCGAGCTGCGCCAGCCTGTGTTCTCGCAACCGGTGGCCGGCGGCGACCCGCCGTCGATGCTTCAGCTGCACATCCCCTTCTTCGACCAGGGCCTGTTCGCGGGCATGGTGCTGGGCGAGTTTTCGATCGATGGCCTGCTGCGCTACGGCATGCCCTCCGAGGTGTCGGCGCGCTACGCGGTGTCGCTGCTGGATGCCAAGGGCGGCCTGATCGCCGGCAACACGGTTGCCAGCCCGCGCGAGGCCGAGACCCGCCTCCTGCCTTGGTCCGAACAGACCAACGAATACGAAGTCCCGGTCTCGCCGGTGGGCAACGCACTGGTGCTGCGCGCGCAGGCCTACCGCACCTCGCAGGGCGTGGTCGGCAACGGCCTCTTCTGGCTGGTGGGCGCGCTCAGCGTGCTCACGAGCTGGATGCTGATCGGCACCTGGCGCCACACGCGGCGCCGGCTTCAGGCCCAGCAGGCGCTGGTGGCGGAAACCAACTTCCGGCGCGCGATGGAGAACTCCATGCTCACCGGCATGCGCGTGCTCGATCTCGAGGGCCGCATCACCTACGTCAACGCGGCCTTCTGCCAGATGACAGGCTGGGACGAGAGCGAGCTCGTGGGCCAGACGCCGCCCTTCCCCTACTGGCTGGAATCCGATCGCGAGATCATGAACGAGCGGCTCGAGGAAGAGTTGCATGGCCGTGCGCTCCCGGGCGGCTTCCAGGTGCGCGTCAAGCGCAACAACGGCAGCGTGTTCAACGCCCGCCTCTACGTCTCGCCGCTGATCGATGCGCGCGGCCATCAGACCGGCTGGATGACCTCGATGACCGACATCACCGAGCCCACCCGCATCCGCGAGCAGCTCTCGGCCTCCTACGAGCGCTTCACCACGGTGCTCGAGGCGCTGGACGCCTCGGTGTCGGTGGCGCCGCTCGGCAGCGAGGAACTGCTGTTCGCCAACAAGTTGTACCGGCTCTGGTTCGGCTCCGACACCGTGGGGCACCTGGGCATGGTGGCGCAGGCCGGCGTACCGGCCTCGCACGCGCACGACGACGCACTCGACGACGTCGATCCTTTCGCCGGCCTGCCGATCGACCAGCTGACCGCCGCGCAGCCTGCCAACAACGAGATCTTCGTGCCCGAGCTCGGCAAGTGGCTCGAGGTGCGTTCGCGCTACCTGACCTGGGTCGACGGCCGGCTCGCGCAACTGGTGATCGCCACCGACATCACGCCGCGGCGCGATGCCGAAGACCTGTCGGCCGCGCAGGCCGACCGCGCGCAGGCCGCCAGCCGGCTGATCACCATGGGCGAGATGGCGTCCAGCGTCGCGCACGAGCTCAACCAGCCGCTGACCGCGATCACCAACTACTGCAACGGCATGATGTCGCGCATCCGCGGACAGCAGATCGATTCCGAGGCCCTGCTCGCGGCGCTCGACAAGACCTCCAAGCAGGCGCAGCGCGCGGGCCAGATCATCCAGCGCATCCGCTCCTTCGTGAAACGCAGCGAGCCGAACCGCACGCCGGCCGAGGTCTCGACCATGGTGAGCGAAGCGGTCGAACTCGCCGGCATCGAGCTCCGCCGCCGCAACGTGCGCCTCAACCACTACGTGGCCGCGCGCCTTCCGGTGGTGCGGGTCGATCCGATCCTGATCGAGCAGGTGATGGTCAACCTGATGAAGAACGCGGCCGAGTCGATCGACCTGGCCGACCGGCCGCTCGCGCGTCGCAGCGTCGAGCTGCGCGTGCTGCCCAAGGTCATCGACGGCCAGAACGCGGTCGAGTTCTCGGTGCAGGACACCGGCATGGGCCTCGCGCCGGAAGTGATGGATCGGCTCTACGAAGCCTTCTTCTCGACCAAGCCCGAAGGCATGGGCATCGGGCTCAACCTCTGCCGCACCATCGTCGAGTCGCACCGCGGCCGGATGAAGGCAGAGAACATCTACAATGGCCCGGATGTCGTCGGATGCCGTTTCTCCTTCTGGATTCCGGTGTTGGACGCTATTGATTCCGTAGCAAGCAACGAGGCGAAGGTACCTGCATGAGTTTGATTCCCAAGAAGGGCACGGTCTATGTCGTCGATGACGACGAGGCAGTCCGCGATTCGTTGCAATGGCTGCTCGAAGGCAAGGACTACCGGGTTCGCTGCTTCGATTCGGCCGAATCCTTCTTGTCCCGCTACGACCCGCGCGAGGTCGCCTGCCTGATCGTCGACATCCGCATGGGCGGCATGTCGGGCATCGAACTTCAAGACCGCCTGATCGAGCGCCGCTCGCCGCTGCCGATCGTCGTCATCACCGGCCACGGCGACGTGCCGATGGCAGTCGACAGCATGAAGAAAGGCGCCATGGATTTCATCCAGAAGCCCTTCAACGACGATGCGCTCGTAGCGCTGGTCGAACGCATGCTCGAACACGCGCGTGGCGCCTTCGCGCAGCACCAGCAATCGGCCAGCCGCGACGCACTGCTTTCCAAGCTCACCGGCCGCGAGGCGCAGGTGCTCGAGCGCATCGTCGCCGGCCGGCTCAACAAGCAGATCGCCGACGATCTCGGCATCAGCATCAAGACGGTGGAAGCGCACCGCGCCAACATCATGGAAAAGCTCAACGCCAACACGGTGGCCGACCTGCTCAAGATCGCCTTGGGACAGGCGGCGCCCGGCAAGGCAGCCTAGCGGCTATCGTCCCGATAGCGATACCGATCTTCGACGCCTGCGCAAGCGGGCGTTTTTACTTGGAAAATCCAAAACCGATGACAGCTCAACTGATCGACGGCAACGCCCTCTCCCGAACGCTGCGCGCCGAAGTGGCGACGCGGGCCGCGGCGCTCAAGGCCCGCGGCGTCGCGCCCGGGCTGGCCGTGGTCCTGGTCGGGGAGAACCCCGCCAGCCAGGTCTACGTGCGCAACAAGGTCAAGGCCTGCGAAGACAACGGATTGCATTCGGTGCTCGAGAAGTACCCGGCCGAGCTGAGCGAGGCCGAGCTGCTGGCGAGGGTCGAGGCGCTCAACAAGGATCCGGCGATCCACGGCATCCTGGTGCAGCTGCCGCTGCCCGCGCACATCGACGCGCAGAAGGTCATCGAGGCCATCGCCCCCGCCAAGGACGTCGACGGCTTCCACGTCGCAAGCGCCGGTGCGCTCATGACGGGCATGCCCGGCTTCTGGCCTTGCACGCCCTACGGCTGCATGAAGATGTTCGAGTCCATCGGCTATGAACTGCGCGGCAAGCACGCCGTCGTCATCGGCCGCAGCAACATCGTCGGCAAGCCCATGGCGCTGATGCTGCTCGCGAAGAACGCGACCGTCACCATCTGCCACAGCGCGACGCAGGACCTCGGCGCCATCACGCGCCAAGCCGACGTGGTGGTCGCGGCCGTCGGCAAGCGCAATGTGCTCACGGCCAACATGGTCAAGCCCGGCGCCGTGGTGATCGATGTCGGGATGAACCGCAACGACGAAGGCAAGCTCTGCGGCGACGTGGATTTCGCCGGCGTGCGCGAGGTGGCCGGCTGGATCACGCCGGTGCCCGGCGGCGTCGGCCCGATGACCATCACGATGCTGCTCGTCAACACGATCGAGGCGGCCGAACGCGCCGCCGAGGCCACTTGAACTCGAGCCCCCTGCCCGCCATCTGAACAAGACCATGACCAATCCGCTCCTCGACTTCAACGACCTCCCGCTGTTCGACCGGATCAGGCCCGAGCATGTCGCGCCCGCCGTCGATGTGCTGCTCGCCGACGCCGAGGCCGCATTGCAGGCAGCGACCACGCCCGAATTCCCGGCCGACTGGACCGCGATCGCCAAGGTGCTCGACGTCGCCTCGGAGCGTTTCAGCCGCGCCTGGGGCGCCGTGGGCCATCTCAACGCGGTCGCCGACACGCCGGAGCTGCGCGCCGCCTACAACGAAGCGATGCCCCGCGTCACCGCCTTCTGGACCCGCCTCGGCTCCGACGAGCGGCTCTATGCCAAATACAAGGCGATCGATCCGGCGACCCTGAATCCCGAGCAGCGCCAGGCGCACCTCTACGCCGTGCGCAACTTCGTGCTCGGCGGCGCCGAATTGCAGGGCGAGGCGAAGAAGCGCTTTGCGGAAATCCAGGAACGCCAGGCCGAGCTGAGCCAGAAGTTCAGCGAGAACGCGCTCGACGCGACCGATGCGTTCGCGTACTACACCCAACTCGGCGAACTCGAGGGCCTGCCGGAAGACGTGGTCAGCGCGGCGCGCGCGGCGGCCGAAGCCGAGGGCAAGGAAGGCTACAAGCTCACGCTGAAGATGCCCTCCTACCTGCCGGTCATGCAGTTCGCCAGGAGCAGCGCCCTGCGCGAGAAGCTCTATCGCGCCTACGTCACGCGCGCCAGCGAATTCGGCGACCCCGCCTTCGACAACACCGAACTGATCCGCGAGATCCTCGCGCTGCGCCAGGAGGAAGCGAAGCTCCTGGGCTATCCCAACTTCGGCGAGCTTTCCATCGTGCCCAAGATGGCGGAATCGGCCGGACAGGTCATCAAGTTCCTGCGCGATCTCGCGGCCAAGGCCAAACCCTACGGCGAGCGCGACCTGGCCGACCTGCGCGTGTTCGCGGCGCAGCAACTCGGCATCGTCGACCCGCAACCCTGGGACTGGAGCTACATCGGCGAGAAGCTCAAGGAAGCGCGCTACGCCTTCAGCGAGCAGGAGGTCAAGCAGTACTTCACCGCGCCGAAGGTCATGGCCGGCCTGTTCAAGATCGTCGAGACGCTATTCGAGGTGTCGATCCATCGCGACAGTGCGCCCGTGTGGCATCCGAGCGTCCAGGTCTACCGCATCGAACGCGCGGGGCAGAAGGTCGGCCAGTTCTATCTCGATCCGGCGGCCCGTGCCGCCAAGCGCGGCGGCGCCTGGATGGATGATGTGCGCGCCCGCTGGCTCAGGCCCGACACCGGCGCGCTGCAGACGCCGGTCGCGCAACTGGTCTGCAACTTCGCCGAGGGCGTCGACGGCAAGCCGCCGCTGCTTACGCACGACGACGTGACGACGCTGTTCCACGAGTTCGGCCACGGGCTGCACCACATGCTCACGCAGGTCAACGAGCGCGACGTCTCGGGCATCAGCGGGGTCGAGTGGGACGCCGTCGAGCTGCCGAGCCAGTTCATGGAGAACTTCTGCTGGGAGTGGGATGTTCTGGCGCACATGACCTCGCACGTCGACACCGGCGAACCGCTGCCGCGCGCGCTGTTCGACAAGATGACCGCGGCCAAGAACTTCCAGAGCGGCCTGCAGACGCTGCGCCAGATCGAGTTCTCGCTGTTCGACATGCTGCTGCACACTGAATACGACGCCGCCGGCGCCCAGCCGGGCGACGTGATGGCGCTGCTCGGCAAGGTGCGCGACGAGGTCGCGGTGATGCCTTCGCCACCCTTCAGCCGCACGCCCAACACCTTCAGCCACATCTTCTCGGGCGGCTACGCGGCCGGCTACTACAGCTACAAGTGGGCCGAGGTGCTGAGCGCCGACGCCTACGCGGCCTTCGAGGAAACCGCCGGCGCCAATGGAGAGCCGAGCATCGAGACCGGCCGCAAATACCGCCAGGCCATCCTCGAGGCCGGCGGCAGCCGCAGCGCGATGGAGTCCTTCAAGGCCTTCCGGGGCCGCGAGCCGCAGCTCGATGCGCTGCTGCGACACCAGGGAATGACCGAGGCGCAGCCGGCCTGAGATGGCGCGGCGCCCGCGCGGCCTGAGATACTCCGCTCCATCGGATCACGAAAGTCATCGATGAAGCTCAACGCACATCTCTCAGGCCTCGCCCTGCTGCTCGCCGCCGGCGCCGCCCTGGCGCAGCCGGTCTACCGCCATGTCGACAAGAACGGCAAGGTCACCTTCTCGGACCAGCCGCCTGCCGCCAATGCGCAACCCGCGACGCCGCGCGGCGGCAGCGCGGCGGGTGCCAGCGCCGGCCTGCCCTACGAGCTGCGGCAGGTTGCGCAGCGATACCCGGTCACGCTCTACACCAGCGACGAGTGCGGGCCCTGCGGCGCGGGCCGCTCGCTGCTGGTGACACGCGGAATCCCCTTCGACGAACGGACCATCAAGAGCAACGAGGACGTGGAGGCGCTGCAGCGCTTGAGCGGCCAGGCCTCGCTGCCGCTGCTGTCCATCGGCACGCAGCAGCTCAAGGGTTTTTCGGATGCCGAGTGGTCGCAGTATCTCGACGCGGCCGGCTATCCCAAGAGCGCCCAGTTGCCGGCGAGCTACCGCAATCCGCCGGCGCAGCCCCTTGTGGCTGCCCAGCCAGCGCCTGCGGCGCAGCCCCAGCGTGCTGCGCCTGCGCCATCTACCCCGCCGCCGCCTGCTGCGACCGGCCCGACACCGAGCAATCCGGCCGGCATCAAGTTCTGAATCAATAGCCCCCACGCTCCGTCGCTTCGCGTACTCGTTGCCCCCCCGAGGGGGCCGCAGGCCGCCTTGGGGCGGCCCGGCGCCGGCCTGACCCTCGCTCAGTCGAAGCGAAGCGTCTGCACGCCGGACGGCGTGCCCAGCAGACACACGTTGGCCCGTTGGTGGGCGAAAACCCCCACGGTGACCACGCCGGGCCATTGATTCACTTCGCTCTCGAAGCCCAGGGGGTCGGTGATCCGGAGGCCCGTCACGTCGATGATGTGCTGGCCGTTGTCGGTGACCAGCGCCACGCCGTCCTTCTCGCGCACCTGGGCCATGCCGCCGAGCCGCGCGAACTGCCGTATCACGCGCTGCGCCGCCATCGGGATCACCTCGACCGGCAGCGGGAATGCGCCGAGGGTGTTCACGCGCTTGGAAGAATCTGCAATGCAGACGAAGCGCCTGGACTGGGCGGCGACGATCTTTTCGCGCGTGAGCGCGGCGCCACCGCCCTTGATCATGTAGCCGCGGCCGTCGATCTCGTCGGCGCCGTCGATGTACACAGCCAGTTCCTCGACCTCGTTGCTGTCGAACACCGGGATGCCCAGCGCATGCAGGCGTTCGGTCGACGCCACCGAGCTGGACACCGCGCCGCGGATGTCGCCCTTGATCGTCGCCAGCGCGTCGATGAACTTGTTCACCGTCGAGCCGGTGCCGACGCCGACGATCTCTCCCTTCACCACGTGGGCGAGCGCGGCGCGGCCGACCTGCGCCTTGAGTTCGTCCTGGGTCAGGGCCGATGCGGGAGCGGGGGAAGTCATCGGAGAGAATCCTTGGGGCTACGAAGTCCAGAATTATCCGATGTCCCTGCTGCTCCCCTCCTCTCTTTACGGTCTTGCCCGACCTTTCCTCTTCGGCTTCGATCCCGAGCACGCCCATGAGCTGACGCTCGACGCGCTGGCGCGCACGCAGAACACGCCGCTGGCCTGCGTCTATGCGGCGCCCCGCATCGAGGACCGGCGCACGCTGGCCGGCCTCTCGTTCCCGAACCGGGTCGGGCTCGCTGCCGGACTCGACAAGAACGCCCGCTGCATCGATGCCTTTGCCGCCATGGGCTTCGGCTTCGTCGAAGTCGGCACGGTCACGCCGAAGGCGCAGCCGGGCAATCCGAAGCCGCGCTTGTTCCGCCTGCCGCAGCGTGACGCGCTGATCAACCGGCTCGGCTTCAACAACGAAGGGCTCGAGGCCTTCCTGGCCAACGTGCAGCGCGCGCGCTTTCGCCGCAACGGCTCCAAGCGGCCGATGCTGCTGGGGCTCAACATCGGCAAGAACGCCGCGACGCCGATCGAGCGTGCAGTCGACGACTACCTTGTCTGCCTCGACGGCGTCTACCCGCATGCCGACTACGTGACGATCAACATCTCCAGCCCCAACACCGCCAATCTGCGTTCGCTCCAGAGCGACGAGGCGCTCGATGCGCTGCTCGGGGCGGTGGCGGACAAGCGCGCTGCGCTCGCCGCACGGCATGGCAAGCGGGTTCCGCTGTTCGTGAAGATCGCACCGGATCTCGACGAGGCCCAGGTTCGGGTGATCGCGGCCACGCTGCGCCGCCACGGCATGGACGGCGTGGTCGCCACCAACACCACGCTGGCGCGTGACGCGGTGGCGGGCCTGCCGCATGCGAACGAAGCCGGCGGCCTCTCGGGTGCGCCGGTCAGGGAAGCGAGCAATCGCGTGATCCGCCAGCTGCGATCGGCACTGGGCAGTGATTTTCCGATCATCGGCGTCGGCGGCATCCTGAGCGCCGCCGATGCCGAGGCCAAGATCGCCGCCGGCGCCGATCTCGTGCAGATCTACACCGGGCTGATCTACCGGGGCCCGGCGCTGGTGCGCCAGGCAGCTCAGGCACTGCGCAAGCGCAGCGCCTGAGCGTCTTCCCGGATCAGCGCATCCGCCACAGCACCGGCACGACGATGGCCGCCCAGCGCAGCAGGCGGCGCGGACCGAGCACCGCCACGGCCGCCGCGGTCACGACGCCGGTCGCCACCGGATGCTCGCGCGCGATCCGCAGCGCTGCGGCGCCGGGGGACTCGTCGTCAGGCGGCACGTCGGCCTTCTTCGACGACGCGCCCTGCAGCGTCGCGATGCGCTCGCGCTGGCGCGCGATGCGCTCGAGCAGTTCTTCGCGGCTCTGGGGCCTGGGTTCACGCGGTGGCGCTTCGGCCTCGTCGCCGAGACCGAAGCGGTCTTGAACCCATTCCCAATCGCGCTCGAACTCGTGGCGTGCGGGGCCGAAGGCTTCCGAGGTCTTGCGCAAGGTGCTCATCAACGCCACGGCCGCAACCAGCCAGAGCGCGATCCATATCGCCGCCACTGCCCAGGCGGCCGCAACGCGGTTCGGCGTCTCCCAGAAATGCACGACCACCGCCACCGACAGCAAGGCGACGGCGACCGTCGTGAGCCCGATCACCGCGATCACCAGGACCAGCATCAGCTGCAGGCGCTGCTTTTCTTCTTCCCATGCCAGCTGCAGCAGCTGGACACGGTCTTCGGCTGCCAGGGCGCCTTCGCTGGCTGCGATGCGCAGCCGGCGAAGGCGCGAGTCCAGCCCGAACAGGGACAACAGCCTCATGCGAGGCCCCCGAGGACCTCGCGCCGGCCGAATCGGCGAGGCTCAGCGGCGACCAAGCAGCAAACCCACCAGCACACCCACCGCCAAGGCGGCACCGGCGATTTGCCACGGCTCGTCATGGGCGTAGGCATTGGCGGTGTTGGCCGCTTCACGCGCCTTCTTGGCGGCGAGCTTGCTCTTCTCGGCCGCGAGCTCGCGTGCGATCGCCAGTTTGCTGTCGATGCGCTGGCGCAGGGCCTTGATGTGCGGCAAGGTGTCGAGATCCTTGCTGGCGAGCACACCGCGAACGTCGCTGGCGATGTCTTCGGCCACGGCGTTGGCAGCCGCTTCGAGATTTGAGGATGCAGTCATTGAAATCTTCCCTCAGTGGATTGCACCGGCACCGCGCCGGCGGCTTCACGCCGGCAAGCGGCGTGGCGTTCCATGGTACATGGCCGCGCGGGTCTACGGCAGCAATGCGGCCACATGCCGGCCGATCGCGAGGCTGCTGGTGAGCCCCGGCGACTCGATGCCGAACAGATTGACCAGCCCCGGAACGCCGTGCGTGGCCGGGCCCTCGATCAGAAAATCGCGCGCCGCCTCGCCCGGGCCGGACACCTTCGGCCGGATGCCGGCGTACCCGGGGATGAGCGCGCCGTCCGGCAACGCCGGCCAGTACTTGCGCACCTCGGCATAGAAGCCGTCGCCGCGCTTCGGATCGACCACCAGGTCGTCGGGTGAATCGACCCACTGAACGTCGGGGCCGAACTTGGCCTGGCCGCCCAGATCGAGCGTCAAGTGCACGCCCAGGCCTGCCGCTTCGGGCACCGGGTAGATCAAACGACTGAAAGGCGCGCGGCCCGCCAGCGTGAAGTAGCTGCCCTTGGCGAAATGGGCCGACGGCACTGCGCTCGCAGGCAAACCGTCGAAGCGCCGTGCGAGTGCGGGCGCGGCGAGACCGGCCGCGTTCACGACGCTGTTGCAACGCAGGGCGGTGCCGTCCTGGGCCATCAAGACGACGACGCCGTGCGCGCACTCTGCGCGCACGACCGCTGACTTGAGGGCGAGGACGCCGCCCGCATGCTCGAGATCGCCCTGCAGGCTCAGCATCAGCGCATGGCTGTCGACGATGCCGGTGCTCGGCGAATGCAGAGCGGCCAGGCATTCGAGCTGCGGCTCCATCGCGCGCGCCTGCTCCCGCGTGAGCAGCACGAGATCGTCGACGTCATTGGCCCGCGCCTTGGCGGCGATCGCGTCCAATTGCGCGACCTGCGTCGGCGCCGTGGCCACGATCAGCTTGCCGCAGCGCCGGTGCGGCAGGCCGCGCTCGGCCGCGTAGCCGTAGAGCAACTGCTTGCCTTCGACGCACAGACGCGCCTTGAGCGAACCCTCGGGGTAGTAGATGCCCGCGTGGATCACCTCGCTGTTGCGGGAGCTGGTGCCGGTGCCGATGGCGCCTTCGGCCTCGAGCACGACCACCTCGCGGCCTTTGAGCGCAAGCGCTCGGGCAACGGCCAGGCCCACGACACCGGCGCCGATGACAGCGCAATCGAATTCATCCATCCGGCGAGCTTAGCGGGCCCGCGCCCGCCAGGTTCACTCCGGCTGGGCGGGGAACGGGTTTTCGGGATCCGAAGGACCGCCCGGCGGGGTGGCGGGACCTTCGTCCGGCTCGACCGGAAGCTCCGGCACGTCAGGCGGATCGGAGGTGATGGGCGTTGGAAGATCGGGACTCGTGGCCATGGTCGCTTCTCCTTTCCCTAGCGTTCTACGCGCTTTGCGGCGCGCGACAAGCAGCGCACTGCCGCAGTTGGCGTCGGCACCAGCCGACACAACAAACAGCAGGATAAGGAAAAAGGAAATTGGTGGGCGGTGGAGGCTTCGAACCTCCGACCCCAGCAGTGTGAATGCTGTGCTCTACCCCTGAGCTAACCGCCCCTCGACGCCATCGGCGTCGAATCAAATGATGTCCGACGCTCGGTGCGCCAGATGGATTTTCGTGCCGTGTGGCGCGAAGCCCGCAATTATGCCACAGCGTTTCCGTCGATTTGCCGGAAAAGCGTTTGGCCTTTGCTGGATTTGTCGAGCTGCAGCAGCAGTTCTTCGTGGGCGGCGAGTTCGTGCTCGGTCGCCACCAGCACGGGCAGTTCGATGCTGCGCAGATCGATCATCACCACTGTGCCCGTGGTCGGCTCGTTCGATGCGACGTCGATCAGGAGCGCATCCTGGCCGCGCGTCAGGTTGATGTAGACGTCGGCCAGCAACTGCGCATCCAGCTTGGCGCCGTGGAAGGTGCGGTTCGAGCGGTCGACGCCGAAGCGGTCGCACAGCGCGTCCAGCGAATTGCGCTTGCCGGGGTAGACCGCCTTCGCCATCGCCAGCGTATCGGTGACTTCGCCGACGAAACTGCGCAGCGGCGGCAGGCCGGCAAGCTCGAATTCCTTGTTGAGGAAGCCGACGTCGAAGGCCGCGTTGTGGATGATCAGCTCGGCATCGCGCAAGTACTCGACGATGTCGTTCGCGAGCGTGACGAACTTCGGCTTGTCGCGCAGGAAATCGGTCGTCAGTCCGTGGACCTTGAGCGCGTCTTCGTGGCTCTCGCGCTCCGGATTGAAATAGATGTGCAGGTCGTTGCCGGTGAGCTTGCGATTGAACAGCTCGACGCAGCCGAGCTCGATGACGCGGTCGCCGTTCTCTGCCGAAAGTCCTGTGGTTTCGGTGTCCAGGACGATCTGGCGCGTCATCAGTGGTTTTCCTTGGCGTGGTTGATCGAATATTTCGGAATCTCGACCGTCAGATCGGTCTGCCCCAGTATCGCTTGACAGCTCAGCCGTGACTGCGGCTCGAGTCCCCAGGCGCGGTCGAGCAGGTCTTCCTCGCCCTCTTCCGCCTCGTTCAACGATTCGAGCCCCTTGCGCACCACGACGTGGCAGGTGGTGCAGGCGCAGCTCATCTCGCAGGCGTGTTCGATATGGATGTGGTTCTCGAGCAGCGCCTCGCAGATCGAGGTGCCGGCCGGCGCGCTGATCTCGGCGCCCTGCGGGCAATACTCGGAATGAGGAAGGATCTTGATCGTGGGCATTGAGGGTTCTAGAGAGATTCGATCTGGCGGCCCGAGAGCGCACGCGCGATGCCCGCATTCATTCGCTCGGCGGCAAAGGCTTCGGTGCCATCCGCCAATGC
Organism: Variovorax sp. LjRoot175; assembly: GCF_964253805.1. Taxonomy (NCBI): domain Bacteria; kingdom Pseudomonadati; phylum Pseudomonadota; class Betaproteobacteria; order Burkholderiales; family Comamonadaceae; genus Variovorax; species Variovorax sp. LjRoot175. The sequence continues at coordinate 3,602,171 of NZ_CAXURY020000001.1, forward strand.
CTTGGTCGCGGCTTCGACGACCGCTGCGTCGTTGGCTGTTCGCGCCTCGCGCAGCGCGGCCATCAGCGCCTCGATCGCCCCGCGCTCCTCGGCGCTCAGGAGCTCGCCGTCGGCATCCAGCGCGCTCTGCGTGGCCAGCAGCATGCGATCGGCGTCCACGCGCGCCTCGACCAGCGCACGCGCCTGCATATCCTGCTCCGCGGTCGAGAAGCTTTCCTGCAGCATGGCCGCGATCTGGTCGTCGGAAAGGCCGTAGGACGGCTTCACCGTAACGCTCGCTTCCACGCCGCTGCCTTGCTCCTTCGCGCTCACGCTGAGCAGCCCATCGGCATCGACTGTGAAGGTGACGCGGATGCGCGCGGCGCCCGCAGCCATCGGCGGAATCCCGCGCAGCTCGAAACGCGCGAGGCTGCGGCAATCGGCGACCAGGTCGCGCTCGCCCTGCACCACGTGCAGTGCCAATGCGGTCTGGCCGTCCTGGTAGGTCGTGAAGTCCTGCGCCATGGCCGTCGGGATGGTCTGGTTGCGTGGCACGATGCGCTCGACCAGTCCGCCCATGGTCTCAATGCCGAGCGAGAGTGGAATCACGTCGAGCAGCAGCAGGTCGTCGGCGCCGCCGTTGCCGGCGAGCTGGTTGGCCTGGATCGCGGCGCCGAGCGCGACGACCTCGTCGGGGTTCAGGTTGATCAGCGGCTCGCGGCCGAAGAATGCGGCGACGGCATGCCGAATCTGCGGCATGCGCGTGGCACCGCCGACCAGCACGATGCCCTGCAGCTCGCCCGGCTGGAGCCGGGCATCGCGCAGCGCCTTGCGCACGGCCGCGATGGTGCGTGCGGTGAGGCTGGCGGTGGCGGCCTCGAACTGCTCGCGCCGGATTTCGACGCGCAGCGGGGTGTCTGCCACGTCCGCCGCGAAAGTGGCGGATTCGGCAGCCGTCAGCGCCTCCTTGGCGGCCCGCGCGGCCACCAGCAGCATGGCCTTGTCGGTGTCGCTTTGCGCCTCGAGACCGGCTTGCGCCAGCACGAGATCGGCGAGCGCATGGTCGTAGTCGTCGCCGCCGAGCGCCGAGTCGCCGCCGGTGGCGATGACTTCGAACACGCCCTGCGTGAGCCTCAGGATCGAGATGTCGAAGGTGCCGCCGCCGAGGTCGTAGACCGCGTAGACGCCCTCGCTCGCGTTGTCCAGGCCGTAGGCGATCGCGGCCGCCGTCGGTTCGCTGATCAGGCGCAGCACGTTGAGCCCGGCAAGCTGGGCCGCATCCTTGGTGGCTTGGCGCTGGCCTTCGTCGAAGTACGCGGGCACGGTGATCACGGCGCCGTAGAGCTCGTCGTCGAAGGTGTCCTCGGCCCGATAGCGCAAGGTCGCGAGGATTTCGGCGCTCACCTCGACCGGCGACTTCTCGCCGGCCGCGGTCTGCACCTTGGCCATACCCGCATCGCCGCTCAGGCGGTAGGCCATGGCATCGCGGTTGACGATGTCCTGCACGCCGCGCCCCATCAGGCGCTTGACCGAGGTGATGACGTTGGCCGGGTCGACGGCACGCGCGGCCAGCGCATCGAAGCCGATCTGGCGGCGATCCTTGTCGAGGTAGCGCACGGCCGACGGCAGCACCACGCGGCCTTCGGCGTCGGGCAGGCATTCGGCCACGCCGCTGCGCACCGCCGCCACCAGCGAATGCGTGGTGCCGAGGTCGATGCCGACCGCGATGCGGCGCTGGTGCGGATCCGGCGCCTGGCCGGGTTCTGAAATCTGGAGCAATGGCATCAGGCCTCCCGCCGGGCCGCCCCAAGGGGGGCCTGCGCCCCCTCGGGGGGCAGCGAATACACGAAGTGATGAACGTGGGGGCAATTCATCCCGCTATTGTCCCCACTGCTCGGACTTGGCTTCGATGTCCTGTGCAAAGCGCTCTATGAACATGAGGGCTCTCACCTTGCGCGCCGCGCCGGGGTAATCGCCTTTCTCGTCGATCAGCCAGTCGAGCGAGGACAGCGCACGAGCGCGGCCGACCTCGACCTCCGCGCGCAGCTTGTCGAGCGCGGCGGCGTCGCGCGCGTCATCGAGCTCCTCCCGCCATTCCATCTGCTGATGGAGGAAATCCGGGGGCATCGCCGTGTTTTTCTCGGCATCGATGGGGGAGCCGTTCAGCGCGCACAAATAGCTCGCCCGCTTGATCGGGTCCTTGAGCCGCTGATAGGCCTCATTGATGCGCACCGACCACTGCATCGCGACACGCTGTGCCGCAGCGCCCTGGGCCGCAAAGCGATCGGGGTGCACCTCGCGCTGCAGTTCCTTCCAGCGCGCGTCCAGCGCGGCACGGTCCTGCGCAAAGCGGGCAGGCACGGCGAAAAGTTCGAAGTCGGTGTCGTTCAGGTTCATGGCGATAAAAAGCCGCCAGCACATGACATGGTGGCGGCTCGGGCGCGAAGCCGATCGGAAATCAGATGCGGAAGCTTTCGCCGCAGCCGCAGCGGTCGCGTTCGTTCGGGTTGTTGAACTTGAAGCCCTCGTTGAGGCCTTCCCGCACGAAATCCAGCTGCGTGCCGTCGATGTACGCCAGGCTCTTGGGGTCGACCAGCACTTTCACGCCATGGTCTTCGAACACGACATCTTCGGGCGCCAGTTCGTCCACGTACTCGAGCTTGTAGGCCAGGCCCGAGCAGCCCGTGGTCTTGACGCCCAGCCGCACGCCCACGCCCTTGCCCCGCTTCCCGAGGTAGCGGGTGACGTGGCGCGCGGCCGATTCGGTGAGGGTCACAGCCATGTCAGTGAGCAGCTTCCGTGCTTGCCACGGCAGCGCCGTGCTTGGCCTTGTAGTCGCTGACGGCCGCCTTGATCGCGTCTTCCGCGAGGATCGAGCAGTGGATCTTGACCGGCGGCAGCGCCAGTTCTTCGGCGATCTGCGCATTCTTCAGCGCGGCCGCTTGGTCGAGGGTCTTACCCTTGACCCATTCGGTCACGAGGGAAGAGGACGCGATCGCCGAGCCGCAACCATAGGTCTTGAAGCGCGCGTCTTCGATCACACCGGTTTCCGGGTTGACCTTGATCTGCAGCTTCATGACGTCGCCGCACGCCGGTGCGCCGACCATGCCCGTGCCCACCGAGTCGTCGCCCTTTTCGAAGGAGCCGACGTTGCGGGGGTTTTCATAGTGGTCGATGACCTTGGATGAATATGCCATGGGTGTACCTCTCAGTCTTTGTTCAATGCGCCGACCACTGGATCGTGCTGATGTCGATGCCGTCCTGGAACATTTCCCACAGGGGGCTCAGCTCGCGGAGCTTGGCGACGTTGTGCTTGATGGTGGAGATCGCGTAGTCGATTTCTTCCGCGGTCGTGAAGCGGCCGATCGTCATGCGCAGGCTGCTGTGCGCGAGCTCGTCGCTACGGCCGAGCGCGCGCAGCACATAGCTGGGCTCCAGGCTGGCCGAGGTGCAGGCCGAACCGCTCGACACCGCCAGGCCCTTGATGCCCATGATCAGCGACTCGCCCTCGACATAGTTGAAGCTCATGTTGAGGTTGTGCGGCACGCGGTGTTCGAGGTCGCCGTTGATGAAGACCTGCTCGACGTCCTTCAGGCCGTTGAGCAGGCGCTGCTGCAAGGCACGCGCCTTGACAATGTCTTCCTTCATCTCGAGCTTGGCAAGGCGGAAAGCCTCGCCCATGCCGACGATCTGGTGGGTGGGCAGAGTGCCCGAGCGCATGCCGCGCTCATGGCCGCCGCCGTGCATCTGGGCTTCCAGCCGCACGCGCGGCTTGCGACGCACGTACAGCGCGCCGATGCCCTTGGGGCCGTAGGTCTTGTGCGAAGCCAGGCTCATGAGGTCGATCGGCAGGTTCTTGACGTCGATCTCGACCTTGCCGGTGGCCTGCGCCGCATCGACGTGGAAGATCACGCCCTTTTCGCGGCAGATGTTGCCGAGCGTCACCACGTCCTGGATCACGCCGATCTCGTTGTTCACGAACATCACGCTCGCGAGGACGGTGTCGGGGCGAATCGCGGCCTTGAAGACCTCGAGATCGAGCAGGCCGTTTTCCTGCACGTCCAGGTAGCTCACTTCGAAGCCCTGGCGCTCGAGCTCACGCATGGTGTCGAGCACGGCCTTGTGCTCGGTCTTGACCGTGATCAGGTGCTTGCCCTTGCCCTTGTAGAACTGCGCCGCGCCCTTGAGCGCGAGGTTGTTCGACTCGGTGGCGCCCGAAGTCCAGACGATTTCGCGCGGGTCGGCGCCGATCAGGTCGGCCACGTCGGCACGCGCCTTCTCGACGACCTCCTCCGCTTCCCAGCCCCAGGCGTGGCTGCGCGATGCCGGGTTGCCGAAGTGCTCTCGCAACCAGGGAACCATCGCGTCGACGACGCGCGGATCGACCGGCGTCGTCGCGCCGTAGTCGAGATAGATCGGAAAATGAGGAGTGACGTCCATGGCTGGCTCAGGCTGGCGGGGGTTTATCTTTGTCGAAACGGGGTCAAAGCGGATCGAGCGGCGCCGCGAGGCGCCCCCGATCACGACTTGGCGAAGACGTTGCCCAGTGCGAACACCGAATTCGGGGCGTTGACCCGGATCGGCTTGACCACCGGCTGGCTCGAAATCGCGCGCTTGACTGCCGGCTTGTTCTCGATCTGCACGCCCTTGGCGAGCTGGTCGTCCACCAGCTTCTGCAGCGTGACGGAATCGAGGAACTCGACCATGCGCTGGTTCAGCGATGCCCACAGCTCATGGGTCATGCAACGGCCGGCTTCACCCAGGCAGTTTTCCTTGCCGCCGCATTGCGTGGCATCGATGGGTTCATCGACGGAAACAATGATGTCGGCCACGGTGATATCCGCTGCCTTGCGGCCGAGCGAATAGCCGCCGCCGGGGCCGCGGGTCGACTCGACCAACTCGTGACGGCGCAGCTTGCCGAACAGCTGTTCGAGGTACGAAAGGGAAATCTGCTGCCGCTGGCTGATCGCGGCCAGCGTGACCGGACCGGTGTTCTGGCGCAGCGCCAGATCGATCATGGCTGTGACCGCAAAACGGCCTTTGGTAGTGAGACGCATCGCAAGCTCCTTTGAGTGCTTACCGTTGAAATGACACCGCGGCCGTTGTGGGCTTCGGTGACGCCGTCTCCGCCCTTCCCGACCCACTTTCCGCTGGTGATCCAGTCGGTAGGAGCCGGTTCTTCATCGCGAAGTTCGTTTGCTTGAGTAATTCGCTCAAGTATAGCAGAAGGCCCTTCGGCTTGCTCGGGTAAACCCGATTGAAAGCTCCAAATGACGATCAGGAGCCCGCCTCGCCCGCGGACGGTATTGTGATGTTGTCCCTGCCGGGCGCGCCGAAAGCCTGCTCGCGCAACAACGCCAGTTGGTCGCGCACCCGGGCGGCTTTCTCGAACTCGAGGTTGCGCGCATGTTCCAGCATGAGCTTTTCCAGCCGCTTGATCTCGCGCGCGACATCCTTTTCGGACATGTCCTCGACCTTCGCGCGCTCGAGATCGCGCTTGGCGGCTTCCTTGGTCGATTTTTCGCTGTAGACGCCGTCGATCAGGTCGCGCACCTGTTTCACGATGCTGCGCGGCGTGATGCCGTGGGCCTCGTTGTGGGCGATCTGCCGCGCGCGCCGCCGCTCGGTCTCGCCGATGGCTTTGGTCATCGAGTCGGTCATTCGGTCGGCATACAGGATGGCCTTGCCGTTCAGATTGCGCGCCGCCCGGCCGATGGTCTGGATCAGCGAACGCTCGGCGCGAAGAAAACCTTCCTTGTCGGCATCGAGGATCGCCACCAGCGACACCTCGGGAATATCGAGGCCTTCGCGCAGCAAGTTGATGCCGACCAGCACGTCGAAGGCCCCGAGCCGCAGATCGCGCAGGATCTCGACGCGCTCTACCGTGTCGACATCGCTGTGCAGGTAGCGCACCTTGACGCCGTTGTCGCTCAGGTAGTCGGTCAACTGCTCGGCCATGCGCTTGGTGAGCGTGGTGATCAGCACGCGCTCGTTCTTGTCGACGCGCAGCCGGATTTCCTGCAGCACGTCGTCCACCTGGTGGGTAGCGGGGCGGACCTCGACTTCCGGGTCGATCAGCCCGGTCGGCCGCACCAGCTGCTCGACCACGTTGCCGGCGTTGTCCTTTTCGTATTGCGCAGGCGTAGCGGAGACGAAGATGCACTGCCGCATGCGCGTTTCGAACTCGTCGAACTTGAGCGGCCGATTGTCGAGCGCCGACGGCAGCCGGAAGCCGTATTCGACCAGCGTGGTCTTGCGCGCGCGGTCGCCGTTGTACATGCCGCCCAGCTGGCCGATCATCTGGTGGCTCTCGTCGAGGAACATCAGCGCGTCCTTCGGCAGGTAGTCGGTCAGCGTCGCGGGCGGTTCGCCCGGCGCGGCGCCCGAGAGATGGCGGGTGTAGTTCTCGATGCCTTTGCAGTGGCCGATCTCGGCCAGCATTTCGAGATCGAAGCGCGTGCGCTGCTCCAGCCGCTGCGCCTCGACCAGCTTGCCCTGGCTCACGAACTCCTTGAGCCGGCCGTCGAGCTCGATCTTGATGGTCTCGACCGCGCTCAGCACCTTGTCGCGCGGCGTCACGTAGTGGCTCGAGGGGTACACCGTGAAGCGCGGGATCTTCTGCCGGATGCGCCCCGTGAGCGGATCGAAGAGCTGCAGCGTCTCGATCTCGTCGTCGAACAGCTCGATGCGGATCGCCAGCTCGCTGTGCTCGGCCGGAAACACGTCGATCGTGTCGCCGCGCACGCGGAAGGTGCCGCGCGAAAAATCCTGCTCGTTGCGCGTGTACTGCATGCGAATCAGCCGGCCGATCACGTCGCGCTGGCCGATCTTGTCGCCGGTGCGCATGATGAAGCGCATCTGCGTGTAGTCCTCGGGCGTGCCGATGCCGTAAATCGCGCTCACCGTGGCCACGATGACGGTGTCGCGCCGCTCCAGCACGCTCTTGGTCGCCGACAACCGCATCTGCTCGATGTGCTCGTTGATCGAGCTGTCTTTCTCGATGAACAGGTCGCGCTGCGGCACGTAGGCCTCGGGCTGGTAGTAGTCGTAGTAGCTCACGAAGTACTCGACCGCGTTCTTCGGAAAGAACTCGCGGAACTCGCTGTAAAGCTGCGCGGCCAGCGTCTTGTTGGGCGCGAACACGATGGCCGGCCGGCCCAGCCGCGCGATCACGTTGGCCATGGTGAAGGTCTTGCCCGAGCCGGTGACGCCGAGCAGGGTCTGGAACACCTCTCCGTCCTGCACACCCTCGACCAGGCCGGCAATCGCGTTCGGCTGATCGCCTGCAGGCGGATAAGGCTGGTAGAGCTCGAACGGCGAACCGGGGAACTTGATGAATTCGCCCTGCTTTGCAGGACCGACGGGGTCGGCGTGTTGCGGCTCGGGAATGGCTTCAGTGATTTCTGGCATGGCGTGGACCCTGGGAGTTGGTGGCGCGGCCGGTAAAATTCAAGGCAACCGGAAAGCTTAAACGCTGATCCGGTGTTCCGTGCATCGATCACCCCCCAAAGGACTTTTCCATGTCAATGTTCACCGCCGTCGAGATGGCGCCGCGCGACCCGATCCTGGGCCTCAACGAGCAATTCGCCGCCGACAGCAACCCCAACAAGGTCAATCTCGGCGTCGGCGTCTACTACGACGACAACGGCAAGCTGCCGCTCTTGCAGTGCGTACAGGCGGTCGAACAGAGCATGACCAAGACGCCCACCGCGCGCGGCTATCTGCCGATCGACGGCATCGCGGCCTATGACAACGCCGTGAAGGGCCTGGTGTTCGGCGCCGACAGCGAGCCCGTGAAGTCCGGCCGCGTCGCGACCATCCAGGGCATCGGCGGAACCGGTGGCCTCAAGGTCGGCGCCGACTTCCTCAAGAAGCTCAACCCCGACGCCAAGGTGCTGATCAGCGACCCGAGCTGGGAAAACCACCGCGCCCTGTTCACCAACGCCGGCTTCCCGGTCGAAAGCTATCCCTACTACGACGCTGCCAAGCGCGGCATCGACTTCGAGGGCATGCTGGCCGCGTTGAACGCCGCCCCGGCCGGCACCATCGTCGTGCTGCACGCCTGCTGCCACAACCCGACCGGCTACGACATCACGTCGGCCCAGTGGGACCAAGTCGTCGCGGCCGTCAAGTCAAAGAAGCTTGTGGCCTTCCTCGACATGGCCTATCAGGGCTTCGGCTACGGCATCCAGGAGGACGGCGCGGCCATCGGCAAGTTCGTCGCTGCCGGCCTGGACTTCTTCGTCTCGACCTCCTTCTCCAAGAGCTTCAGCCTCTACGGCGAACGCGTCGGCGCCCTCTCGGTGCTGTGCGAAAGCAAGGAAGAAGCCGCGCGCGTGCTGAGCCAGCTCAAGGTCGCGATCCGCACCAACTACAGCAACCCGCCGACGCACGGGGGCGCCGTGGTCGCAACCGTGCTCGGCACGCCCGAACTGCGCGCGCTGTGGGAACAAGAGCTCGGCGAGATGCGCGTGCGCATCAAGGCGATGCGCCAGAAGCTGGTCGACGGCCTCAAGGCCGCCGGCGTCAAGGAAGACATGAGCTTCATCACCACGCAGATCGGCATGTTCAGCTATTCGGGCCTCAGCAAGGACCAGATGGTGCGCCTGCGCGAAGAGTTCGGGGTCTACGGCACCGACACCGGACGCATGTGCGTGGCCGCGCTCAACAGCAAGAACATCGACTACGTCTGCCAGAGCATCGCCAAGGTCATCTGATACAAATTGGCCAGACCAATTGGGTGTTTTTGCCTAGCACATTTGGTCTGCGCCGCTGATATATTGCATCGCAACATCCCCATAACGCGCAGACCTCATGCTCTATCAACTCTACGAAGCACAACGCTCCCTGATGGAGCCGTTCGCCGACTTCGCGCAGGCTGCCTCCAAGCTCTACGGTCAAGGCGCCGTCTTCGGCCAGACACCGCTGGCGCAGCGCATGGCGGCCGGGTACGACCTCCTCTACCGCCTGGGCAAGGACTATGAGAAACCGGAGTTCGACATCAAGACTGTCAAGGTCGACGGCGATGATGTGGTGATCCAGGAAGTCGTCGAGATCGAGAAGCCCTTCTGCCAGCTGCGGCGCTTCAAGCGTTTCACCGACGAGCCGCACACCCTGCAGACGCTCAAGAGCCAGCCCGTGGTGCTGATCGTGGCGCCCTTGTCGGGGCACTACGCAACACTGCTGCGCGACACCGTGCGCACCTTGCTGCAGGACCACAAGGTCTACATCACCGACTGGGTCAATGCGCGCCTCGTCCCGCTGTCCGAAGGCGAGTTCCACCTCGACGACTACATCAACTATGTTCAGGAGTTCATCCGCCACCTGCAGGCCGAGTACGGACACTGCCACGTGATCAGCGTCTGCCAGCCCACGGTGCCGGTGCTGGCTGCGGTGTCGCTGATGGCCAGCCGCGGCGAGAAGATTCCGCTGTCGCTGACCATGATGGGCGGCCCCATCGATGCCCGCAAGTCGCCCACCGCCGTCAACAACCTGGCGATGAACAAGAGCTACGAGTGGTTCGAGAACAACGTGATCTATCGGGTGCCGGAGGGCTTTCCGGGCGTCGGCCGCCGCGTGTACCCGGGCTTTCTGCAGCACACCGGTTTCGTCGCAATGAATCCGGATCGCCATGCAAGCAGCCACTACGACTACTTCAAGGACCTGATCAAGGGCGACGACGCGAGCGCCGAGGCACACCGCAAGTTCTATGACGAGTACAACGCCGTGCTCGACATGGATGCGGACTACTACCTCGACACCATTCGCACCGTGTTCCAGGACTTCGAGCTTGTCAACGGCACCTGGGAAGTGAAGAGCCCCGAAGGCGTGCTCGAGCGCGTACGTCCGCAGGACATCCATTCGACCGGCCTGCTGACGATCGAGGGCGAGCTGGACGACATCTCGGGCTCCGGCCAGACCCGCGCCGCGCACGAACTGTGCACCGGCGTCAGCGCCGCCCATCAGCAGCACTACGAAGTCAAGGGCGCCGGCCACTACGGCATCTTCAGCGGTCGCCGCTGGCGCGAACGGGTCTACCCCGAGGTGAAGGCCTTCATCGCCGCGCACGACCAGCCGCAAAAGCGCGCCGAGCGCTCCAGCGTGACGGCCGAAGACACGGTCAAGGCCGCTGCGGCGGCCAAGCGCCCTGCCGTGGCGCGCAAGTCCGCCCCTGCGCGGCGGACGCGCGGCGCTGCGCGTTGACGATCCAGGGCCGTGTACGCGCTGGCTGCACGCATCCTCGACGCACTGCCCCAAACGCAGTGCACGCGCTGCGGCTATCCCGATTGCGCCGGGTACGCACAAGCCATTGCAGAAGGCAGTGCCGGCATCCACCAATGCCCGCCGGGAGGCGCCGAAGGCGTGGCGCGCCTGTCGCAGCTCACCGGCCAGCCGGTGCGGCCGATCGACCCGCAATTCGGCGCCGAAGGCCCACGCGCCCTGGCCGTGATCGACGAGGCCTGGTGCATCGGCTGCACGCTGTGCCTCGACGCCTGCCCGACCGACGCGATCCTCGGCATCCACAAGCGCATGCACACCGTGATCGAAACACACTGCACGGGCTGCGAACTCTGCATTCCGGCCTGCCCGGTCGACTGCATTTCGCTCGAAGTGGCGACGCCGGGCAAGAGCGGCTGGCAAGCCTGGTCGCAGGCCCAAGCCGATCAGGCACGCAAGCGCTATGAGGCGCACGGCAAGCGGCGCGAGAAGCACGACGAACCCCGGGTCGCCAAGGCGCCCGAAGTTGCGCCGGACCGCAAGCGTGCCGTGATCGAAGCCGCCCTGGCACGCGCGCGCGCTGCGGCCGCTTCGCGTGCCGACGGCAAGAAAACCTGATCCTCGACGCCCTGCTGCCCTGCATGGGCGCTTGAGCGCTCAGCCTGCCGCCAGGGCCGAGAAAGCCGCTACCACTTCCGGCGGCGCCTGCACGAGTTCGATCAGCACGCCTTCGCCCGCGATCGGGAACTCCTCGTTGCCCTTGGGGTGCAGAAAACAGATGTCGAAACCGGCCGCGCCCTTGCGGATGCCGCCCGGCGCGAAGCGCACGCCCTGGGCGCCGAGCCATCCGACGGCGGCAGGCAGATCGTCGATCCACAGGCCCACGTGATTGAGCGGCGTGGTATGGACGGCCGGCTTCTTCTCGGGATCGAGCGGCTGCATCAGGTCGACCTCGACCTTGAAAGGTCCGCTGCCGATCACGCAGATGTCCTCGTCGACGTTCTCGCGCTCGCTCTTGAAGGTGCCGGTCACTTCGAGGCCGAGCATTTCGACCCAGAGCTTCTTCAGGCGCGTCTTGTCGGGCCCGCCGATCGCGATCTGCTGGACGCCGAGCACCTTGAAAGGACGGTTCATGCACATGCTCCTTGTTCGCTGGTCCGCCGCGCCTCGAGCCCCAGCTTGCGCAGCAGTTGCACGTCGGCTTCCACGTCCGGGTTGCCGGTCACCAGCAGCTTGTCGCCATAGAAGATCGAGTTGGCGCCGGCCAGGAAGCACAGCGCCTGCACCGCTTCGCCCAACTGCTGCCGGCCGGCAGACAGCCGCACACGCGCCTTGGGCATCGTGATACGCGCCACGGCGATCATGCGCACGAAGTCCAATGGGTCGATCGGGTCGGCATCGGCCAGCGGCGTGCCCGGCACGCGCACCAGGCTGTTGATGGGCACGGACTCCGGATAAGGATCGAGATTGGCCAGCTGCGCGATCAGGCCCGCGCGGTGCACCGGCGTCTCGCCCATGCCGACGATGCCCCCGCAGCACACGCTGATGCCGGCGGCGCGCACGTGGGCCAGCGTGTCGAGCCGGTCCTGATAGGTGCGCGTGTCGACGATGTCGCCGTAATACTCGGGCGCGGTGTCGAGGTTGTGGTTGTAGTAGTCCAGGCCCGCGGCCTTGAGCTGCTTCGCATGCTGCGGCTCGAGCATGCCCAGCGTGGCGCAGGTCTGCAGGCCCAGGCCCTTGACTGCTTCCACCAGCACCGCCACCTTCTCGACGTCGCGGTCCTTGGGCGCGCGCCAGGCCGCACCCATGCAGAAGCGCGTGGCGCCGGCGTCCTTGGCCGCCTGAGCAGCGCGCACGACCTCGTCGACTTCCATCAGCTTCTGCGCCTTCACGCCGGTGTCGAATTCGGCGGACTGCGGACAGTAGCCGCAGTTCTCGGGGCAGCCGCCGGTCTTGACCGACAGCAGTGTGGCCAGCTCGATGTCGCCCTCGGGGAAGTGCGCACGATGCACGGTCTGGGCTTCGAACAGCAGGTCGTTGAAGGGCTTGTCGAGCAAGGCCTGCACGGCCTCGACCGGCCAGGGACCGCGCGGCGCCGCCGGCTTGGCGGCCGGCCGATGCAGGGTAACGGCTTTAGCAGCCGGAAGCAGATCGTTGACACCCATCATGCAAACTCCAGGATCACTTGATCGACCGCGAGCGATTCGCCCTTGGCGGCCGAGATGCTGCCGACCACGCCATCGTGCGTGGCGAAGAGCACGTTTTCCATCTTCATTGCCTCGATCACCGCAAGCTTCTCGCCGGCCTGCACCTGCTGGCCCGGCTGCACCGAGACCTCGACCAAAAGGCCCGGCATCGGCGACATCAGGAACTTGCTGAGGTCCGGCGGCGCCTTGTAGGGCATGAGCTTCGACAAGCGCGACCCCAGCGGCGAGAGCACGATCGCTTCGATCTGTGTGCCGTTGTGCGAAACGCGCAGCGCCAGCGGATTCTTGCCGGCACCCCGCTCGACCTGCGCGGTAAAGGCGCGGCCGTTCACCGTGCCCTCGACACGGACGCTGCCGAGCGGCGCATGGCTGTCGATCTTGTAGCTGTGGGCACCCACCACGACCGCGCTGGAACCCGTCTGCCCGTGGAAGTCGTTGACCGTGACGGGCGTGTGCACATGCTGGCCCTTCGCATCGAGCACGACCGCCACGAACTGCTCGCCCACTTTCACACTGTGCCCCTCGAGCTGCCCGCTGATGCCCGAGGCGCGCGCGCGGTAGCGCCGGTGCATGTAGGCTGCCAGCGCGACCAGGAAATCCGGATCGTCGTGCGGCACGTCCTCGGCATGGAAACCCTTGCCGTAGTGCTCGGCGATGAAGCCGGTGTTGAATTCGCCGCTCACGAACTTGGGATGCGCGAGCAGCGCGGCCTGGAACGGGATGTTGCTGCCGATGCCGCGGATCACGAAGCCGTTGAGCGCCTCGCGCATCAGCGCGATCGCATGGTTGCGGTCGCGCCCGTGCACGATCAGCTTGGCGATCATCGAGTCGTAGAACATCGGGATCTCGCCGCCGTCGTAGACGCCGGTGTCGACCCGCACGCCGCCGTAGGCGCTCGAAGCCGGGCGCTCCGCGGCGAACAGCGTCTCCTTCGGCGGCTGGAAGCGCACCAGCCGTCCGGTCGACGGCAGGAAATTGCGGAACGGATCTTCGGCGTTGATGCGGCACTCGATGGCCCAGCCGTTGCGCTGTACCTCTTCCTGCGCCAGCGGCAGCTTCTCGCCCGCGGCCACGCGGATCATGAGCTCGACCAGGTCCAGCCCGGTGATCGCCTCCGTCACCGGATGCTCCACCTGCAGCCGCGTGTTCATCTCGAGGAAGTAGAAGCTCTGGTCCTTGCCGACCACGAACTCCACCGTGCCTGTGCTCTGGTAGTTCACCGCCTTGGCGAGTGCCACCGCCTGCTCGCCCATGGCCTTGCGCGTGGCCTCGCTGATGAAAGGCGACGGCGCCTCTTCGATCACCTTCTGGTGGCGCCGCTGGATCGAGCACTCGCGCTCGTTGAGGTAGATCACGTTGCCGTGCGCGTCGCCGAGCACCTGGATCTCGATGTGGCGCGGCTCCTCGACGAACTTTTCGATGAACACGCGGTCGTCGCCGAAGCTGTTGCGCGCCTCGTTGCGGCAGGAGGTGAAGCCCTCGAAGGCGTCCTTGTCGTTGAAGGCCACGCGCAGGCCCTTGCCGCCGCCGCCGGCCGAGGCCTTGATCATCACCGGATAGCCGACCCCGCGCGCGATCTCCACCGCGCGCTCGGCCGTTTCGATCGCGTCGTTCCAACCCGGGATGGTGTTGACCTTGGCCTCGTTCGCAAGCTTCTTCGAGGCGATCTTGTCGCCCATGGCCGCGATCGAGTAGTGCTTGGGGCCGATGAAGACGATGCCCTCTTCCTCGACCTTCTTCGCGAAGCCTTCGTTCTCGGACAGGAAGCCGTAGCCCGGGTGCACGGCTTGGGCGCCGGTCTTCTTGCAGGCGGCGATGATGCGCTCGGCCTGCAGGTAGCTCTCGCGGCTCGGCGAGGCGCCGATGTGCACGGCCTCATCGGCCAGCTCGACATGGCGCGCGTCCTTGTCGGCATCGGAATACACCGCGACCGTGAGGATGCCCATCTTCTTCGCGGTCTTGATAACGCGGCAAGCGATCTCGCCGCGATTCGCAATCAGGATTTTCTTGAACATGTTGTTGTCTCCGGCTCAGAGCGGGATGTTTCCGTGCTTGCGCCACGGGTTGTCGAGCTTCTTCTCGCGCAACATCACCAGGCTGCGGCAGATGCGCTTGCGCGTTTCGCTCGGCAGGATCACATCGTCGATGTAGCCGCGCGTGCCCGCCACGTAGGGATTGGCGAAGCGCGCCTTGTATTCGGCCTCGCGCGCGGCCAGCTTCTCGGGATCGTTCTTGTCCTCGCGGAAGATGATCTCCACCGCGCCCTTGGCGCCCATCACCGCGATCTCGGCACGCGGCCAGGCGAGATTGACGTCGCCGCGCAAATGCTTGGAGGCCATCACGTCGTAGGCGCCGCCGTAGGCCTTGCGCGTGATCACCGTGATCTTCGGCACCGTGCACTCGGCATAGGCGTAGAGCAGCTTCGCGCCGTGCTTGATGATGCCGCCGTACTCCTGGCTGGTGCCGGGCATGAAGCCGGGCACATCGACAAAGGTGACGACCGGGATGTTGAAGGCATCGCAGAAGCGCACGAAGCGTGCAGCCTTGATCGAGGACTTGATGTCCAGGCAACCGGCCAGCACCAGCGGCTGGTTGGCGACGACGCCGACGCTCTGCCCCTCCATGCGCGCGAAGCCGATCACGATGTTCTTCGCGTAGTCGGGCTGCAGCTCGAAGAACTCGCCGTCGTCGACCACCTTCACGATCAGCTCCTTCATGTCGTAGGGCTTGTTCGGGTTGTCGGGCACCAGGGTGTCGAGCGACAGGTCGGCGCGATCGGCCGGGTCGCCGCTCGGGCGCACCGGCGCCTTCTCGCGGTTGTTGAGCGGCAGGTAGTTGTAGAGCCGGCGCAGCATCATCAGCGCCTCGACGTCGTTCTCGAAAGCCATGTCGGCCACGCCGCTCTTGGTGGTGTGCGTGGTGGCGCCACCGAGCTCCTCGGCCGTCACGTCCTCGTGGGTCACGGTCTTCACCACGTCGGGGCCCGTGACGAACATGTAGGAGCTGTCGCGCACCATGAAGATGAAGTCGGTCATGGCCGGCGAATACACCGCGCCGCCCGCGCACGGGCCCATGATCATGCTGATCTGCGGCACCACGCCGGAAGCCATCACGTTGCGCTGGAACACCTCGGCATAGCCGCCGAGCGAGGCCACGCCTTCCTGGATGCGGGCGCCGCCCGAGTCGTTGAGGCCGATGACCGGTGCGCCGACCTTCATCGCCTGGTCCATCACCTTGCAGATCTTCTCGGCATGCGCTTCGCTGAGCGCGCCGCCGAAGACGGTGAAGTCCTGGCTGAAGACGAAGACCAGGCGGCCGTTGATCATGCCGTAGCCGGTGACCACGCCGTCGCCGGGGATCTTGTTGTCGGCCATGCCGAAGTCGCTGGAGCGGTGCTCGACGAACATGTCCCACTCTTCGAAGGTGTTGTCGTCGAGCAGGAGTTCGATGCGTTCGCGCGCCGTCAGCTTGCCCTTGGCATGCTGGGCATCGATGCGCTTCTGGCCACCGCCGAGCCGCGCCTGCGCGCGCCGTTTTTCGAGGTGTTCGAGGATTTCTTTCATGTCGTCCTGTCGGAAGTGTTGAACTGCGCCCGCCCCGCCTGGGCTGCGAGCAGATTGCGTGCGGCGGTCGAGGCCGGCAGCGTGCCGGCCGCCACCTGGGCGCTGGCCTGCGGCAGCAGCTCGCGCACCTGCGGATGCTGGCGAAAAGCCTGCTTGAGCCCTGCGTCGATGCGTTCCCACATCCACGCGAGCGCCTGTTTTTCGCGGCGCGTGGCAAGCTTGCCGTTGGTGGTTTGCAGCGCCTTGAACTGCAGCACCGCGGCCCAGAAGGCGTCGATGCCGGTGCCCAGCAGCGCGCTCAGCTGGATCACCTTGGGCAGCCAGAAGCGCACTTCCGCTTCCGGCGAACCGGGCGCCGCATGGGCCGCGTGCATGTGCTGCGCGTGCGCCGGATTGCCGTGATGGCCGAAGAGCCGCAGCGCCGAAGTGATCTGGGCCTGCGCGCGCGTCGCCGCATCCTTGTCGATGTCGGCCTTGTTGATGACGACCAGGTCGGCCAGCTCCATCACGCCCTTCTTGATCGCCTGCAGGTCGTCGCCGGCATTGGGCAGTTGCAGCAGCACAAACATGTCGGTCATGCCGGAGACCGCGGTCTCGCTCTGGCCGACACCCACGGTTTCGACGATCACGATGTCGTAGCCCGCGGCTTCGCACACCAGCATCGCCTCGCGCGTCTTCTCGGCCACTCCGCCCAGCGTGCCGCTCGAGGGGCTGGGCCGGATGTAGGCGCGTTCATGGACCGACAGCTTCTCCATGCGCGTCTTGTCCCCGAGGATCGAGCCGCCCGACACCGTGGACGAAGGGTCGATCGTGAGCACCGCGACGCGATGGCCCTGCCCGATCAGATGGAGGCCCAGCGTCTCGATGAAGGTCGACTTGCCGACACCGGGCACGCCGGAGATGCCGAGCCGGAAGGACTTGCCGGTGTGCGGCAGCAACGCCGTGAGCAGTTCGTCGGCTTGGGTGCGGTGATCGGGGCGCGTGGATTCGAGCAGCGTGATGGCCTTGGCGATGGCGCGGCGTTGCTGCGGGCCGTCCGCTGCAACCAGTGCTTCGGCTGTGACCGGAGTTCGAACCGGCATGCTCAGGCGGCAACCGCCGCGCGAATCTGTTCCAGGACGTCCTTGGCGCTGGCCGGAATCGGCGTGCCCGGACCGTAGATGCCCTTGACGCCTGCCTCGTACAGAAAGTCGTAGTCCTGCCGCGGAATCACGCCGCCGACGAAGACGATGATGTCGTCGGCGCCCTGCTTCTTCAGCTCCTGGATGATCGCCGGTACCAGCGTCTTGTGGCCCGCCGCGAGGGTGCTCACACCCACCGCATGCACATCGTTCTCGATCGCCTGGCGCGCGCACTCCTCGGGGGTCTGAAACAGCGGCCCCATGTCGACGTCGAAGCCGAGGTCGGCGAAGGCGGTGGCGACGACCTTCGCGCCGCGGTCGTGGCCGTCCTGGCCGAGCTTGGAGATCATCACGCGCGGGCGCCGGCCCTGCTCTTCGGCGAAGGCCGCAATCTCGTGCTGCAGCGCCTCCCAGCCTTCGGCCGAGTCGTAGGCGGCGGCATAGACGCCCGTCACCTTCTGCGTGTCGGCGCGGTGCCGGCCGTAGACCTTTTCGAGCGCGTCGCTGATCTCGCCGACCGTGGCGCGCAGGCGCACCGCCTGGACGCTCAGGTCGAGCAGATTTTCCTTGCCGCTTTCTGCAGCCGCCGTGAGCGCATCGAGCGCCGCTTGCACCGCAGCGCCGTCGCGCTTCTCGCGGATCGCCTTGAGCCTGGCGATCTGGCCGTCGCGCACCTTGACGTTGTCGATCTGAAGAATGTCGTGCGTGTCCTCGGACTCGAGCTTGTACTTGTTGACGCCGACGATCACGTCCCGGCCCGAATCGATGCGCGCCTGCTTGTCGGCTGCGGCCGCCTCGATCTTGAGCTTGGCCCAACCGCTGTCCACCGCCTTGGTCATGCCGCCCATGGCCTCGACCTCCTCGATGATCGCCCAGGCGGCGTCGGCCATGTCCTGCGTGAGTTTCTCCATCATGTAGCTGCCGGCCCACGGGTCGATCACGTTCGTGATGTGCGTCTCTTCCTGGATGATGAGTTGCGTGTTGCGCGCGATGCGCGCGCTGAACTCGGTCGGCAGCGCGATGGCTTCGTCGAGCGCGTTGGTGTGCAGGCTCTGCGTGCCGCCGAACACCGCCGCCATCGCCTCGATGGTGGTGCGCACCACGTTGTTGTACGGGTCCTGCTCGGTCAGGCTCCAGCCCGATGTCTGGCAATGGGTGCGCAGCATCAGGCTCTTGGGGTTCTTGGGGTTGAACTCCTTCATGATCCGGCACCACAGCAGGCGCGCCGCGCGCATCTTGGCCACCTCGAGGTAGAAGTTCATGCCGATGGCCCAGAAGAAGCTCAGGCGCCCGGCGAAGCCGTCGACGTCCAGGCCCTTGGCCAGCGCGGTCTTCACGTACTCCTTGCCGTCGGCCAGCGTGAAGGCGAGCTCGAGCGCCTGGTTGGCGCCGGCCTCCTGCATGTGATAGCCGCTGATCGAGATCGAGTTGAACTTCGGCATCTTCTGGGCCGTGTACTCGATGATGTCCCCGATGATGCGCATCGAAGGCTCGGGCGGAAAGATGTAGGTGTTGCGGACCATGAACTCCTTGAGGATGTCGTTCTGGATGGTCCCCGAGAGCTGGTCCTGCGCGACCCCCTGTTCCTCGGCCGCGACGATGTAGCCCGCGAGCACCGGCAGCACCGCTCCGTTCATGGTCATCGAGACGCTGACCTTGTCGAGCGGGATCTGGTCGAACAGGATCTTCATGTCCTCCACGCTGTCGATCGCCACGCCGGCCTTGCCGACGTCGCCGGTCACGCGCGGATGGTCGCTGTCGTAGCCGCGGTGCGTGGCCAGGTCGAAGGCCACGCTCACGCCCTGCCCGCCCGCGGCCAGCGCCTTGCGATAGAAGGCGTTCGACTCCTCGGCGGTCGAGAAGCCCGCGTACTGCCGGATGGTCCACGGGCGCACCGCGTACATGGTGGCTTGCGGTCCGCGCAGGTAGGGCTCGAAGCCCGGCAGCGTGTCGGTGTACTTCAGGCCCTGCAGGTCGGCGGCGGTGTACAGCGGCTTGACGGTGATGCCGTCGGGCGTGATCCAGTTCAGCGCCGACAGGTCTCCGCCCGGAGCAGACTTGGCAGCGGCTTGGGTCCAGGCTTCGAGGGTCGCGGTTTTGAAGTTCGGTTCGGATTTGCTCATGGGCGCCGCTTTGCAAGGTCGTGCAAGTGTCGAGGAGTGTCCACGCAGGGGCGAGACAGTTCAAGGCGAGTCTAACCCATCTGTAATTATTAATTCAGAGTCCGTACTTGCGGTACATTCCGTACATGTCCGCCCTCACCCTGACCCCGCGTGCCCTCTATGAAGAGGTGGCGGAGCTGCTGCGCCAGCGCATCTTCAACCGCGAGCTCGACCCCGGCAGCTGGATCGACGAACTCAAGCTGGCGGAGGAATACGGCATCAGCCGCACGCCGCTGCGCGAGGCGCTGAAGGTGCTGGCGGCGGAGGGCCTGGTCACGATGAAAGTGCGCCGCGGCGCCTATGTGACCGAGGTGTCCGAGAAAGACCTGGCCGACGTCTATCACCTGCTGAGCCTGCTCGAAAGCGATGCCGCCGGCGTGGTGGCTGAACACGTTTCCGAGGCGCAGCTGGCCGAGCTGGAAGCGCTGCACGCCGAGCTCGAAGCCGCTGCCGCCCCCGGCAAGGTGGACCGCGCCCACTTCTTCGCGGTCAACGAGCGCTTCCATATGCGGCTCTTGGCCATCGCCGACAACCGCTGGCGCGACCAGATGGTGGCCGACCTGCGCAAGGTGATGAAGCTCAACCGGCACAACTCGCTCTTGAAGTCGGGCCGCATCGCCGAGTCGCTCAAGGAGCACCGCGCGATCATGGCCGCGATCCAGGCGCGCGATCCGGCTGCTGCCATGGCGCGCATGCAGCAGCACTTCAAGAACGGTTTGGAAGCCGCGACCTGAAGCCGCTCAGCAGCACCCTGCACCGCGTCAGGCGCTACGACATCGCCGAGCGCCGCGAGCTGCGCCGCACCACCATCGAGGACGTGCCCGAAGCGCGGCTGATGGCGGCCTGATCAGGCCGCCTGCGCCACCGGCTCGTGCGCGAGCGCCATCACGTCGTGCGGCGCCAGCGCCTTGAGCCTGTGGTCGCTCCACACCTGACGCCAGCGGCGCGCCCCCGCGAGGCCGTTGCGCAGGCCCAGCATGTGGCGCGCGATGTTCGACCACGGCGTGCCGTGCTCGGCGGCCTCGCGCACCATGTAGTCGCACATCGCTAGCTCGACCTCTTCGCGCGTGAGCGTGGAAGGCGCTTCCTTGTAGAAGACCGCGTCCCATTCGCTGAGCCACCAGGGGTTGTGATAGGCCTCGCGCCCGATCATGACGCCGTCGAGCAGGCGCAGGTGCGCATGCATCTGCGCGTTGTCGTCGAAGCCGCCGTTGATCGAAAAAACGAGCTCGGGGAAGTCGTGCTTTAGCCGGTGCACCAGCTCGTAGCGCAGCGGCGGCACCTCGCGGTTCTGCTTGGGCGACAGGCCCTTGAGCCAGGCGTTGCGCGCATGGACGATGAAGGTGCGGCAGCCCGCCTCGCTCAGCGCGCCGACGAAATCGCGCACGAACTCGTAGCTCTCGGTCTTGTCGATGCCAATGCGGTGCTTGACGGTGACCGGCACCTTCACCACGTCGACCATCGCCTTCACGCAGTCGGCCACCAGCTGCGGCTCGTTCATCAGGCAGGCGCCGAAAGCGCCGCGCTGCACGCGCTCGCTTGGGCAGCCGCAGTTGAGGTTGATCTCGTCGTAACCCCATTCCTCGCCGAGCTTGGCGCAATGCGCGAGCTCGGCCGGCTCGCTGCCGCCGAGTTGCAGCGCGACCGGATGTTCCTCGGCGTTGAAGCGAAGATGCCGCGGCACGTCGCCGTGCACCAGCGCGCCCGTGGTCACCATCTCGGTGTAGAGCAAGGCGCGGCGCGTCAGCAGCCGGTGAAAGTAGCGGCAGTGGCGGTCGGTCCAATCCATCATCGGAGCGACGGAGACGATTTTCTCTTTTAAATTCAACAACTTAGCGTTATCATTCATACACTTAGAACCCCTCGTGTGCACGCTCGTGTGCACTCCAAAACGCCCGAATACGCCCCATTTCGCCCTGTCAGTGCACACACAGCGCACACGAAATGCCCACCTTCAAGCAGCTTCCGTCCGGCAACTGGCGCGCGCAAGTCCGCCGCAAAGGTGTCTATGCGAGCGAGACCTTCCGGCGGCACAAGGACGCCCAGGAATGGGCTCTCGCCACCGAGCGCCGCATCGATTTGGGCGAACCAGCCAGCCGTTCAAAGATCAAGGATCCGACCACCTTCGGCGATCTGATCGACCTGCATGTCACCGACATGAAGGAAGTGCTGCGAGCTCCTCGGCGCTCGAAGGCCTTCACCCTCGATGCGCTGAAGACGAAGCTGGGCAAGTTGAAGCTGAAGGACCTCACGCGCGAGCGGCTCATCCAGTTTGGCAAGGACCGAGCCAAGGAAGGCGCCGGTCCTGTCACCATCAGCATGGACATCGGCTACATCAAGCTGGTAGTTTCTCACGCGGCAGCCGTCCACGGGGTTCGCGTTCAGGTAGAGCCCATTGATCTGGCCCGCATCGCGCTCAAGCGCCTGGGCCTGGTCGGAAAAGGTCGAGAACGGGACCGCCGCCCTACCCTGGATGAGCTGCAGGCACTTGCCGATTACTTCGCCAGCAATTCGCGGCAGATCATCCCTCTGGGACGAATCATGCGTTTCGCGCTCGCCACCGCGATGCGCCAGGACGAGATCTGCCGCATCCGCTGGGAGGACATCGATGCCAAGGCTTACACCGTGATCGTGCGTGACCGAAAAGATCCACGAGACAAGAACGGCAATGACCAGAAAGTGCCGCTGCTTGATGTCACGGGATTCGATGCCTGGGCCATTGTTGAGGAGCAGAAACCGTTCTCCGGGAACAGCAGCCTGGTCTTTCCCTACAACGGCCGCTCTGTCGGGACCGCTTTCCGTCGGGCCTGCAAGGAATTGAGCATCAAGGACCTCAAGTTCCATGATCTACGGCACGAAGCCGCCAGCCGCCTCTTCGAGGCGGGGTTCACCATCGAGCAGGCTGCGCTTGTGACTGGGCATAAAGACTGGAAGATGCTCAAGCGATACACCCATCTGAGGCCAGAGCATCTGCGCGGCGTCAGGCCAAAGAACATCCCACCGTCGCTCGATTTACCCACCGGCCCCACGCCTGCAGACATCGCTTTGGGCGCGTGGGGCAGCTCGGAGCGCCGAGCACAACAGGCCAATCCGGCCCCCTCCTCGCGAGTTGCAAAGCCTCACCATGAACATGAAGCGCTCAGCATGAGCTCTTCAATTTAGTTTGATTTCGGATCGTGCCACTTCAACAGACGCCCTTCTACCGGTCTCATCTTGCCGACTTACACCGACTTCTGCTTGCCCATGAAACCACGCAGACTTACCTGACTGGCACGCGCGTCAGGTTTGACGGAGTTGAGTTGGGGCCAACAAACAGTTTTGAATTCACTTTCGGTACGCTGTCGACTCTGGAGTTCGTCCACCTGTTTTCCGTGTTTGATGGCAGCCGCGTGCACCAACAGGCCGAGAAACGGCCTGGGTACGACGACGCACCGCCTGGCATGTACTTCACCGTGATCAACCCGACCGTCATTCAGCCTGGCCACAAGAACAAGCTGGGGATCTTTAGTCAAGAGACTGGCACCGCTGGCCTCTTCATCGAGGGAGTACACATCGACCACTATTTCCTGGACAAGCACAAGACACCTCGGGGACTGGGGGCGATCGCGTTCACCCTGGGCGCCATCACCGCACATCTGGCCGGCTTGGATCAAATTTCACTGATTGCGGCGGGCGGCAAAGGATTTGACCAGAGGCACGTCGGTTTCAAGGTTTGGCCGAAGCTTGGTTTTGATGCCGATCTGGTACCCGGCGAGCAACTCAACGCGCCGCATCTAAGGAACTGTGAAAGCGTGCAGGATATTCTGGCCGTCGACCCGGCATGGTGGGAAGCGGAAGGATCGCAGCGCCTGATGACCTTCGATTTGCGGTCTGGCAGCAGGTCTTGGCACAAACTGCTAACCTACGCAGGTGAAAATTTTTCTGTCGGAGGTCCGCATGACTAGCCCCACAGCCCTCAAGAAGCCCGCAAAGGCAGCGAAGGCAGCGCCTGGTCGCGTTTTCAATGTCTCAAGCAAGGGCATCCCGCGCGTAACAACCCAAGTTAAGGCGAAAATCGAAGCGGCTGCACGGTCGACAAGCAGCAAGCGGCGCAACTTTCCTGAGTTGATCACGGACGCTTAATCCGTAGATCGAGCGTTCGAGCCACACAAAGCTCACCGCGAGTGACCATGTCTAGCTACTCAGCTGGTTGATCTTGGTCTGGGCTTGCGACCAGCCAAGCCATTGCGCCAGCCTTCTCTTCGCCTTTACCTTCTCTTCGCCTTTAAATAGGCAGTGATCCTCGGACGGGGACTCCTCGAACTTCAGCCATGTCACCCAGTCTGACGCGGGGGAGAGTGCCGGTCCCTCGTGACGAATTGCACGCGGCCGTGGGCCCCCTTAGCATTGCCGCTCTATGGATGATGGCCAACGCAGAGTGCATCACAGGAGAACTGCCATGCTCAGACGACGCCAGGTACTGACCGCTATCGCAAGCGGCGGCTTGGCAGCGTGGACGCCCGTTAGGGCAGCCAGTGAGACTCAGACATGGCCTTCCCGTCCAGTGAAGCTCGTTATCGGCTTCCCTCCCGGGGGGCCGACTGACTACACCCTGCGTGTGTTGGCCGACAACGTCGCGCAGCAGACGGGTCAGCCCCTCATTGTTGAGAACCGACCAGGCGTGGCCAGCGCGATGCCAGCCTTCCTTCTACAGAACGCCGAGCCCGACGGCTACACCCTGGGCCAGGGAACGTCGGGCGTACTTCGTTTGGGCTACATGCAGCGACTCAAATGGGACCCATTGCAGGATCTGAGCTTTATCGCCGGCATTTCGGGTTACCTACTCGGTGTGGTGGTAAGGGCGGATTCGCCGTTCACGAGCGCGACGCAGCTCATCGACTGGGCGCGCGCCAACCCCGGTCGGCTGAACTACGGGTCCACCGGCGTATTGACCGGCCCTCACGTGGCCATGGAAGACATCGCGCTGCGTCTGAGTCTGCGATTCAACCACGTTCCCTATAAGGGCAGCGCCGACCTGATGCAAGCCGTCCTGAGTGGCCACGTCATGGCTGCCGCCGATTCCTCCGGGTTCATCCCGCATGTCGAGGCTGGAAAGCTGCGCCTGCTGTGTACTGGTGAAACGTCCATGGCCCGATTTCCCGGTGTGCCCACCTTGCGCGACCTGGGCCTGCCCATGGGGCAAAAATCACGCTATGGCCTGATCGGCCCCCGTGGCATGGACAGCCAGCTCGTGGAGCGCATCCACGAGGTATTCAAGCGAGCCATGGAACAGACAAATCATCTCGAGGCCCTCGCTCGTTTCGACCAGCAGTTGATTTACATGAGCCCGGCCGACTACAGACGCTTCGCTGTCGGAACCGTAGCCAGCGAGCGTGTGCTGATGGAGCGGCTGGCGTCGACGAGCGACCGATGAGGCCAGGCGACACAGCATGCATAGACACCACCGACGCGGGCGCCCTTTGCCGGCAAGAAACACCGATGGTCGGTGACACAGCACTTGGTTTCGGCCCCTTCACTCTACTGCCCGAGCAGCGAATGCTGCTCGAAGACGGGCTGCCGGTACGCTTGGGCAGCCGCGCCTTCGACCTGCTGACCACGCTTGTCGAACGAGCCGGCGAAGTCATTTCCAACGCGGAATTGATCGCGCGCGTGTGGCCTAACGTGGTCGTAGAGCCCGGGGCGCTTCGTGTCCACCTGGCCGGGCTGCGCAAGGTGCTTGGCGACGGCCGCGAGGGCCAGCGCTACATCGTCAACGTGCCGCTACAAGGCTACTGTTTCGTGGCGGTCGTCACGCGCGTCCGAGCATCCGATACCGTGGGGCAGCTGCCCCGGCGCGATGCTGCCGCACCGGCGCTCGTGAGCGCTGTGGACTCCGATGCGCCCATGGGAGTGCCGTTGCCGGCGCAGGTGGCACGGCTGATCGGCCGCGAGGAAGTCGTGGCCGACTTGCTTCGTGAACTGCCGCTGCGCCGCTGCATCACCTTGGTGGGGCCGGCCGGCATGGGCAAGACCACGGTGGCCTTGGCGGCGGCCCGGCAGATCGCGCCGGAATTCGCCCATCATGCGGTGTTCATCACCCTGGCGCCCCTCAACGACACGCGGTTGGTCATCGACACTGTGATCTCCGCGCTGGGCGTGGAAGCTCTGGCCGTCGACCCACTTCGCGGGCTGCTGGCCTACCTGCGTGAACGCCGGTTGCTGATCGTGCTGGACAACTGCGAGCACGTGATTGCCGCCGCTGCGGAACTTGCCGAGGCCCTTCTTGCGGGTGCGCCAGGCGTTTACCTGCTAGCTACCAGCCGCGAGCCACTGCGCATCCAGGGCGAGTGGGTACAGCGCTTGGATGCACTGAAGGTCCCGCCGACGCTGGAGCGCCTGAGCACGCACGACATGATGCGTTACTCCGCCGTCGAACTGTTCGTCGAACGGGTGCGCGCTGGGCTGGATCGCTTTGAACTGGGTGAGGCGGAGTTGCAGCCGGTGGTAGAGATCTGCCGCTCACTTGACGGTATTCCACTGGCGCTGGAACTGGCGGCTGCCGGCGTCGAGCGATTGGGCGTGCGGGGAGTGGCTGCGCATCTTGGCAACCGGATGGCGCTGCTTACTCGCGGGCGCCGCACCGCGTTGCCGCGCCACCAGACGCTTCGCGCCGCCCTGGATTGGAGCTACGCGCTGCTCTCGTCCGAGGAACAGGTGCTGCTGTGCGTGCTGTCGATTTTCCGCGGTCGCTTCACCCGCGAGGGTGCGCTCGACGTGATGCGGGACTGGGGTTTCGCCGACGTCGACGACCTGCTTTACAACTTGGTCAGCAAGTCGCTTCTGACGTCGGACATCAGTGGGGAGGTGGTGCAGTACTGGTTGCTTGAAACCACGCGTGAATACGCGGCGGCACTGCTCGAGAGCCGTGGGGAGACAGGCCGAGTCGCGCAACGCCACGCCGAGCACATGCTGGATTGGGCGGACGCTGCTCTGCAGCGCCGGGCGCAACTTGCGGACGGCGATTGGCTGGGCCTGCACGCCCACCTGATCGAGGACGTGCGCGCCGCGTTGCAATGGAGCATCTCCGCGCGTGACATCCGCTTGGGCGTGGCGCTCGCAGGCGCCTCGGCGCCGCTATGGTTTGCACTTTCACGAATGGCCGAGTACCTCGGTCTAGTTGAAAGCTTCATCGAGCGTCTGGAAGATGCGGGGCCGCTCGAGCCGCAGCGCGAATTCGCACTCTACGAATCAGTCGGGCACGCCTTATGGAACACTCGTGGCGCCAGCACCGGAGCCATCGCTGCATTCCAGAAGGCCCTCCACGCAGCCGAGCGCGCCAATGTCATGCCTGACCAGATGCGTGCACTCTGGGGCCTGTGGCTGGTTGGTCATTCTGCCGGTGACTATCCGTTGACGCTGCATCGCGCCGAGCAGTTTGGTGCCTTGGCCTCGCTTTCGAAGGATCCGGCAAACGAGATCGTGCACCACCGCATGATGACGCTGAGCACGCACTACATAGGAAGGCACGCGCAGGCACGTCGACACGCGCAGGCCGTGCTCGATCGGCCGCTGAGCGCCCATTCAGCTGCGCGCAACAGCTCTTACCACTTCGATCAGCGCACGACCGCATTCATGACAATGGCGCGAATCCTGTGGGTGCACGGATTTCCTGATCAAGCCTTAGCTCAGGCCGAGTGCGCCATAGAACGAGCGCGTTCGATCAATCACTCGCTATCGCTGTGCTTCGCGCTGTCGATAGGCTGTTGCCCCGTCGCCTACTGGTGCGGTGACCTGGAGCGCGCACAGCGCTATACGCACTTGCTACAGAGCCGCTCCAAGGAGTACTCGCTGACCCTTTGGGGCACCTACGGCGAAGGTTATGGCCTCGCGCTCGGCCTTCTGCGCGGTGAGCCCTCCCCGGTCGTTCTTCCGAGCCAGTGGTCGAACATGCTGCGTGACATGCTGTGCACTGTGCACCCGGAACTGGCAGACGCATCAAGTCTCGAGCGCGGACTCGGCGGCAGAGTGCCTTGGAACAAGCCCGAGGTACTGCGCGTTCTCGCCGCGCGCGCTCGCCGGTCTGGCGATATCAAAACTGCCGAGCGGCTACTCAACGAGGGCCTGAAGATTGCCGCCGAGCATGAGGCGCTCTCATGGTCGCTGCGCTGCGCCATGGATCTGGCCGACATGCTGCACACCAGCAAGTCGGCCAAGGCCGCCCGTTCCGTGCTTGCGCCGGTCTACGAATCCTTCTCCGAGGGGTGGGAGACGGCCGACCTGAAGGCGGCTGCGACCATGCTCAAGAGCCTGGCGTGAAGGCGCTCAGCTCACGGCGCCGGCACCGGACGCGTCGATCTGTTTCAGGAATTCCTCATCCACGCCTACAGCATCGAGCTCTCCCGCAGCGATCGCGGCCTCGGCGTCCTGGGGCGTCCATGATCCACTCACGATCAGCCCGTTGGGGAAGATCGGCCGCACCTGCATCGCGATGGACTGCATGATCGGCCCGGGCTGACGGTTTCCCGCCGTCAGGTGGATGTAGGCCAGCTCGATGCCATCAAGGGAACGCAACGCGCGGCTGACGAGCCCGAGCAGGCCTGCGCTCTGCGGCAGCGAAAGGCTCAGGCCCACCCGGTCCGGAGGCCAGGTTCCGAACAGGGTCTGGAGCGCTCCGGTGAGGAAGTTCGCACCCGATAGATCGTCGGAAGGCCAGCCAGCGTTACCCGCCAGATCGCGAGATGCGCTCAGCAAGCGTTCTGGAAGGGAACCGTGCGTGCCCACCAATTCCACGCCGTCGAATCCGGCGTCGCTCGCGTTGTCTGCGGCAGCACGGTAGGCAAGAAGCGCGTCGTCGACCTGATCAGTGTTTGGCAGCTGCTCGCCAACTGACCGCGCGTCGCCAATGCGGGCGACCGCGATGGCGCCGCCAGCGTGAATGGCCTCGACTACGGTGCGCCAGCCGTTGACTTCGTGCGCAGATCGGATACCCAGCACGGGACCACTCGCACAGTCGTGAACCGGCGCAATGGTGCAGATCACGAGGCTGGCTTCGAGGGTATGAGTCCGATAGTGGTCGGCCAGCGAGCGGAGAGCTTCGCCGGGCTGGCCTGTACCGGCCAGTCCGGGTTGGCCGATCAGAACAATCCCGTGACCGAGCTGCAGGGCGCCCAGCTTTAACCGGGTGAACAGGTTGCGGACAGGGGTCGAGTGCATGGGAACGCGCCGCGATGCGCTGGGTTGGGTTGGGTTGGGGCCTGACGTCATCGTGCTCAGCGGCATGCCGGACCGCAAGTTATGGCTTGTTAAGGGCCGCACCCTTGCGAGCCTTCGCAAGTCTTAACTCGCATTGCCTCGATGGGACTCGAAGAATCCGTGTCATCGATCCCAATCACCCGCTTGCACGCCATGAACGCCTGTCTGCCCTCACACCTGTCGCCCAACGCCTCGCACACGAGATTTCGGCTGCCGGGGACCGCGCCACCAGTGGAGGCTTCAGGTCATGGGTCGGAATGCTGTATCGGCGCTGGAGCCCGTGGCGCCACCTCGGCCATGCCGGGCGTCGTCGGTATCCGGATGCCCGCGGCGTCTCCGCGTTGGCTCATGGGCGTGCAGGTGTGTGATGCCCCTCACGGCTACGACAACACCGCGCAGGCCTATGCGGCGCAGACGCACATCGTCGAATGGCATCTTGCCCCCGCCAAAGTGCGTCGGCTCCTCCCCTCGGGCCAGGTCATGGAGACCCTGCCGCCCAGTGGCTTCATTGTGCGGCCAGCGCACGCCCAGCTAGGCTTGGTGGCCAGCGGTCCTGCGCGCTTTGTGCACTTCTGCATTGGTGACACGTTCGTTCGCACTGTGGCCGTTGACTGGCTGGGCGACACCGCGGATCGCGATGACTTGCTGCGCATCGAGCGCGTGATGTGCAGCGACGCATCGATCCAGCCCATGCTGGACCACTACCTGCGGCGCGCACTAGACGAGGAGGAGCCGCCAACTCGGCTGGAAATGGACAGCCGCGCTCACCTCGTGATGCTTCAACTGCTCAAGCGCCATTCGGCGCTGGCCCAGAAGGGCCGTCGCGTACGCCGCAGCGGCGGTTTGGCTCCTTACCAGCTCCATCGCGTATGCGAGCTGATGACCCAGGACCTGGCCGAGGAAGTCCCCCTGAGCGAACTCGCAGCCGCGGTCGGGCTCTCGTACCACCACTTCTGCCACGCCTTCAAGGCGTCTATGGGCCTCGCTCCACACCAATGGCTGGTCGGGCAGCGAGTCGAGAAGGCGTGTGAGCTGCTGCGTACCACGCGTGAGTCGGTCACGGAGATCGCTGCCTTCGTGGGCTATGACGACCCGAACCCGTTGCTGCGAGTGTTCCGCGCGCGGCGCGGCACCACGCCTGTGGCTTACCGCCGCCAGTTTCAAGGCAGGAGTACCTAGTGAAATTGCAATGGCTCGCAATCGGCACCGGTGCGCGCAAGCGGGGCCGAGCAGCATGTGAGGCGGCCTGCAACGATGACGCATTGATCACCACCGGAGCTCAATGAAATGCACCTCACCTCTGCACATGCGCAGTCCGTCATCGCCGCCGCCCAGGCCAAGGCGCGCGAAATGGGCCTGCCTGTCGTTATCGCGATCATCGATGCCGGCACGCATCTCAAGGCCTTCGAGCGGATGGACGGAGCCGTGCTCGGTTCCATCGACATCGCGGTCCGCAAGGCAAAGACTGCGGCGCTGTTCGAAGCCGACAGCGAATCGGTTTGGGAGTACTGCAAGCCCGGCGCACCGGCGCACGCGCTGGAGCTCACCAACTCGGGTCTGGCGCCGTTCGGCGGCGGCATGCCCCTTCGGGCGCGAGACGGCAGGTTGATCGGCGCGCTCGGCATCTCCGGCGGTGCCGTCTCGCAGGACGTCGAGGTCGCCCAAGCGGGCCTCGCCGCGTTCGAGGCGGCCATCCGCGACTGAATCACGAAGTTCTTCACCCCAGTACGAAAGGAAGTCCCATGAGCAATACCAAGACGATTCTCATCACCGGCGCAGGATCCGGTTTCGGCGAAGGTGCCGCCATCGGCATGGCCAAGAACGGCCACTACGTCATCGCCACCACGCATGTCTCGTCGCAGGTCATGCCGCTGCGCCAGAAGGCGAAGGAACTCAGGCTGACCAACCTGCGCGTCGAGCGGCTCGACCTGACCGACCAGTACGACATCCGTCAGGCTCAATCCTGGGACTTCGACGTCCTGTGGAACAACGCCGGCATGGGCGAGGCCGGTCCCGTCTGGGAGATTCCGGTCGATCTCGTGCGCCGCAACTTCGAGGTCAACGTCTTCCTCCCGCTCGCGCTCACGCAAGGCGTCGTGCAGAAGTGGGTTGCACAGAAGAAGAGGGGCAAGGTCGTTTTCACCTCGTCGATGGGAGGCCTGTTCACGCCGGCGAACTGGGGCACCTATGTCTCGACGAAGCACGCGCTGGAGTCGATCGCCGAGGCGCTGCAGCAGGAGGTCGAACCTTACGGGATCAAGGTCCAGACCATCAATCCCGGGGCGTACTTCACTGGCTACAACGAGACGATGGCGGACAACCCGTTCCGCTGGCTCGACGACGCCAAGAACTTCACCAAGCGAGCCATGTTGCGCAAGGGCTTCGACGACTTTTTCGCGACGCCCGAAGGCCGGATGGACCCGAAGGAGATGATCGACCGGATGATCGAGATCGTCCCGGCGGACGCTGGCAAGTTCCGCAACGTCGTGCCGAAGAAGATCGAAGACATGCTGAAGGCTCATCAGCTCGCGGCTTGGGACAACCCCATCTGAACTTTCAGAGCTGGCAGTCCCTGGGCGGCCGCCTGGCAGAGCGGCCGCCAGCCCGTCCACCCAACCCGATCCCATGCCTTCCACCAGTTCTCTTCCGGGCACCGCCTCGTTGATCGTTTGGACGCTCTTCCCGCTATCACTCGCGCCAATGCCTGCTTGGGCACAGGATCCAGGGGCGTCGCCGCGCACTGCACTTCTGGCCCTCGGGGATGACCACAGCCGCGGCGCCACCAACTGGCGATCACCTCATGGGGTGACTTAAGGCAACGCTGATCAAGTCGACCGCTGGCATGCCGCATGCGTCGTCTTCCACATGAAGCAACAGACCCTGGCTATGGCCGCTGATCAGAACGTGCAGTACGAGCGCTACCGCAGGCCAACGAAGCGCGACATGTTCCTGGCGACGATGGAGCAGATCGTGCCGTGGGCTGCATTGTGCGAGGTCATCGAGCCGCACTACCCGAAGGCCGGCAATGGGCGACCTCCGGTGGGACTGGAACGGATGCTGCGGATGTACTTCGTGCAGCATTGGTTCAACCTGGCCGATGCAGCGTGCGAGGACGCGTTGCTGGACAGCACGGCGCTGCGCCGATTCGTTGGCATAGACCTGGGCCGAGAGCGAGTGCCCGACGCGACCACGTTGTTGAAGTTCCGCCGCCTGCTGGAGAAACACAAGCTGGGCGAAGCGCTATTCGCCAAGGTGGGCGAGGTGCTGCAGGTCCATGGCCTGAATGTCGGCACCGGCACGATTGTGGACGCCACGATCATCGGCGCACCCAGCTCCACCAAGAACAAGGAGAAGAAGCGCGACCCGCAGATGCACCAGACCCGCAAGGGGCGGCAATGGTATTTCGGCATGAAATTGCACATCGGCGTAGACAGCCAGACGGGTCTTGCGCACAGCGCGGTAGTCACGGCAGCCAACGTGCACGACAAGCATCCGCTGCCCGACCTTCTGCACGGCCAAGAGAAGCGGGTCTACGGCGACTGCGCCTATGCCTCGCAGAAGAAGTTGATCGAGGGCAAGGCGCCGGGGGCCGCGGACTTCACCAACCAGAAGGTCCGCAAGGGCAGCGTCACCGAGGAACTCGAGCGCATGGTCAACCGCATCAAGTCCAAGGTGCGAGCCCGGGTCGAGCACGTATTCGCCGTCGTCAAGCGCCTGTGGGGCTTCGACAAGGTGCGCTACCGCGGCCTGAGCAAGAACGCCACGCGCTCGTTCGTCGCGCTCGGTTTGGCCAACATCTATCTCGCACGCGGAGTACTGTATGAGCAGGTGCGCCCATAAGGGGCATCGAGCGAGCCCGCGGCTCGCAAAGCGGCCCGAACTGGGTCAGAGTGCGCTGGATCTTGCCCCGATTTCGCGCACAACCTGCGAAAACCGTCTCAATTCATGCATCTCGCGCCATCGACATACTGGATGGCCGAGATCGGCTGCTTGATCAGCGTTGCCTTAAGGCGATGTTGAGCTTCACATGCGCACTCTGCGCAAGCAGTTTTGCGACATGGGAGGCAAAGAGATCGAAGGCCGTGCATCCCTCTTCGCGCGCCATCTGCGCGATGTGCCGGTCGTAGAGCGCGATGCGCTCGTCCAGCCGAGTCAATTCGCTGAGCAGATCGCCGATGACCGTATTGCTCCACCCGGGCAGATCCTCCAGGCACGCCATGGCTTGGCTGCGCACGGTCGATGCCTTCAGCTGCAGCACGACACCGAACTCGCCGAGCAACCCGCGGATCCGGTTGATGGTTGCAGTGCGTTGGTCGACGAATCCCTGGCGCACGCGGTGCACGCTCAGTTGCGATTGCTGCTGCAGGCTCTTGATCGGCACGAATCTCATATTCGGCCGTTGCACCGCTTCGCAGATCGCTGCCGCGTCGGCCGCGTCATTCTTGCCACGCTTGCCGGACAGGCGATACGGGCTGACGAACTTCGGTGCCATGAGGCGCACCCTGTGACCGTGGGCCATGAACAGACGCGCCCAGTGGTGTGCACCGGAGCACGCCTCCATGCCGATCACGCAGGGTGGCAGCGCCGCGATCAACTCGAGCAACTTGGTGCGCGCCACATTCGGACACACGAGCTCGGGCTTGCCGGCTTCGTTCACACCATGGACAGCAAAAACGTTCTTGGCGAGATCGATGCCAACGTACAAAATCGTCATGGGCTTCCCCTTTCCGAGTGAGTTGATGGAGCTTCGCACCCCCATCGTGGCACTGTGTTGCCGGCAGCCGCAATACGCAGCGGCTTGATCGGGATGGGGAGGCCCCTTTCATTCGGCTTGGGGTTGGTGTTGTGATGTACGACGTACTCATCGATGGCAGCGACGAGTTCGGGCACGCTGGTGAACACGCCTCGGCGCAGCCGCTCGGTGGTGATGTCGCGAAAGAAGCGCTCGACCATGTTCAGCCACGACGCCGAGGTGGGGGTGAAGTGCATGTTGAAGCGCGGCTGCTTGGCCAGCCACTCCTGCACGGCCGGATGCTTGTGCGTGGCGTAGTTGTCGGCGATCAGGTGCAGCGTCTTGTCCTTGGGCGTCTCGCGATCGATTTGGCGCAGGAACTTCAGCCACTCGATGTGGGTGTGGTGCTGCTGGCACTGGCCGATGACCTGGCCGTCCAGCACGTTGAGCGCGGCGAACAAGGTGGTGGTGCCGTTGCGCTTGTAATCGTGCGTCATGGTGGCCGCGCGCCCCTTCTTCAGCGGCAACCCCGGCTGCGTGCGGTCCAGCGCCTGCACCTGGCTCTTCTCGTCGCAGCACAGCACCAGCGCATGCTCGGGTGGCGACATGTACAGCCCCACGATGTCCTCGAGCTTCTGGACGAACTTGGGGTCGCGCGAGACCTTGAAGCCGCGCACGATGTGAGGCTTGAGCCCATGCGCCTGCCAATGCCGCATGACGGTGCTGGCACTGACGCCCAGAACCTCGCCCATCTTGCGTGTGCTCCAGTGCGTGGCGGCCTCGGGCGTGGTCTGCGTGGTCAGCTGCACCAGCTTGGCCGCGTCCACCTTCACCGGCGGTGCGCCACGCGGCAAATCGCGCTCGATGCCCTGCAGCCCCGATTCCAGGTAGCGCTCGCGCCAGCGCGCGACCTGCACGCGCCCGATGCCAAGCTGCTCGGCGATGTCCTTGTTCTGCAGGCCCTGCGCGGCCAGCAGAACAATGTGCGCGCGCTGCGCCAGTCTGACACTGGTGCGCTTGGAGCGCACCAGCCGCGTCAACTCGATTTCCTGCTCTGTCGTCAATTCAATCGTCGGGGCAACTCGCACTTGCTCGCTCCAATGCAAACCGTAGTAGAGCATTGGAGGCGAGCAGTTCACTTACGTTCCCTCAAGAATCAAACACTACACTAGGCTGCCTGCAGGTTGCGTGTTTCCCAGCCCTGCCGCACTGTTGTAGTCCCCATTTGCGAACCGTGCAGTCGGTGCATCCGGTGGATTGATCGGAGCAGTTCCGCCCCGGCTCGGCGTGTAGGGTGTCCACGGCGGCACGCCATTGGTGCCGCCACCAGTGGTCGTGCTCGAGACGATGTATTGCTGGATTTCCCAGTCCGGTCGTGCCGCCACCTCGATGACTTGCGTCGTACCCGGCACTGCCCGCACGGATAATCCCGGATCGGCGTTGTAGCCGGGCTGCGTTGCCACATCCCAGTGCTCCAATGTGTTGGCCGAGACGCCTCGATTCTTGTTGCCCATCAATCGCATCTGCTCCTCGATCTGCTCAGGTGTGTAGCGCCCGCCGCTCTGCTGCGACAGTCTATGCGCCAAGGTTCGCTCTTCCGGATGCAGCTGCCGATTGTTGTCGACGGCATTGCCGCCTGCGGCCGCCGCAATGTACGCACTGCTCACATCACCGCCCACCAGTAGCCCCGCGAGCCCCGCCATCGTCTGGCTGAACCCCGAAACGCTTGCGCTGTCCAGCAGACGATTCGGGTCGTAGAAGTCCGCTGCCAGATTGCCAACCACCGCGCCGACGGCACCGCTTGAACAACCAGTTGCCGCGCTGCCGCCACCTGCGCTGGCGCGACCTGCTCCAACCGCACACCCCAGGATCGCATGCGCCACCTCGGCAGTGAAGGCATTGAGCCGCTGGTTGCCCTGCGGTCCGGCCGTGCCGATCGCAAACGCCCCCTGGGCCGCCACCGTATTCAGGATGGCAGTGGCAAGGCCGGACTGGAGTTCGTCCTCCAGGCTGGTGCCATTGATCGCGCTGCGCACCAGTGAGCTGGCCACCCCGTCGATCAACTGGCGCTGCAGTTGATCCGTGAACAGCGCCGAGCCGTTGGTTGCGTTGACGAGGTTGTCCGGCAGGATGCCCGAGCTGCTCAGCCCTTGCAGCGCCCCCGCAGTGACCATGGCCGTGGCGATGTTCTTGATGCTCTCGCTGCTGCCCAGCTCCTTGAACACGGCGCTGAGGTCGCCGTTGTTGTTGGCCAGCGAGATCGTCGCCTGGCTTGCCATGGACGTGATGCCTGCTTGCAGGGCCACCGTCGTGGCGGGATAGGCTGCTGCGCTTGCGCCCATCACGGCCGTCCCTGCGCCTGCCGTCGCTACCCCGACCACCACGCTCACCACGATCGCAGCCACCGGACCCATGCCGCTCTGGCTATAGGCCCACCTCTCGTGCTCCTCCTGCACGCGCTGCCACTCGACGCTGTTGGCGAAGGCGGGGTCTTCAGTGAGCTTCTTCACCCACTCCATGCCGGGCTGCTGGCTCAGTGTGACGAGGCTGTCTCGCTCGCCGATCTGCGCAGTCACGCCGCCATCGGCCTTGATGTTCAAGGTCGCCACGTTGAAGCGGTTGTACTGGCTGGCCTCGTCCACGCGCCCGCTGCCCGAGGCCGACACGAAGGCCGCATCGCCCTCGTTCTCCTTCTGGCTCATCGCGCTGGTGGTGCTCTGCGTGAGCAGGCTGAGCTTGCCGCCGGCCTGGAGGCCCAGGCTCTCGGCGTTGGCCTCGATGGCGCCAAGCGTCATGTCGCCGCCGCTTCTGAGCTTGATGTCCGTCGCGTTGAGGGTGGTGCGCGCCAGCGTGGTCTCCTGGCTGTCGGCGTCCAGGCTGTAGTGGCTCATGCCGCTCTTGGTGGCGTGGCGGGTCTCGGCACTGGCCTGGTTCTCGCCGGCGTAGAGAGTGAGCTTGTCTCCGGCGTCGAGGCTGAGGGTCTCGCCGGCGCTCAGGGTCGCGGCCCTGGCCGTGAGGTCGCCCCCGGCCTGCAGGCTGACGTTGCCGGCGCCGCTGACGATGCTGCCGATCTCCTGGCTTTGCAGGCCCTCGCGCGCGTTCTTCTCGCTCCAGCGGATGTCCTCGCTGCGCCCGGTGGTGACGCTGTCGAGGTTCATGTCGCGCCCGGCCGAGAGGCTGGCGTCGCCGGCGCTTTTCACCTCGGCACCCGCGAGGGTGATGTCCCGGCCCGCCACCGCCATCAGGCTGCCGCCTGGATTCGTGACGTAGAGGCCCGCCACGCGGTCGAGCGTGACGGCGGCGAGGTCGACGCCGCTCGCGGCGTCAGAGTACGGCAGCATGCCGGTGCTGCTGCGCGAGTCGCGCGTGGTGGTCACGATGTTGATGTCGCGCCCGGCAATGGCGCTCAGGCTGTTGGCGGCATCGATGGTGCCGCCGATGACGTTGAGGTCGGTCTGGGCGATGACGGCCACATCCTGCCCGGTGATGCGTCCGCCCAGGTTGTGGATGTTGTCGGCGGAGATGACCACCGCGTTGCGCCCGGCGATGGTGCCGCTCGCATTGGTGAGATCGCCCGCGAAGCGCATGTCCACGCTGCTGCCCGACAGCAGCGCGCCGGAGCCGTCGATGTCGCCTTCCCGCACGCGCACGTAGACCTGGGGCACCAGCACCTTCTGCGTGCTGCCGTCGGCAAGCGTCACTTCCTGCTCGACCAGCCAGACGATGGGGGGCACTCCGAATGTTGGTCGCCAGGATCAAGTTACCGCTGCAGGCATTACAAGGCGCCCACGCTCCAGAGCGCTGGCCACAACATCGTTTGGCAGATCTGGTGGAAGCGCTGCTTCTGATCGCACGTACAGGGCCTTGTCAAGGAATGGTTTATGTTCTCGCTGCGCGTTGCGCGCCGTTTGAGAGCTAACCACTGCCCATTCTGGATCCCACGGCCCGACCATTGCGGTCATTAACTTCGCAATCATGTCTGCTGAGTTGACGTCGAAGCTCGGTGGGAGGCCGAGCATCACCACGTTGCTCGATCCAATGGTGGCGTATTTTCCGCACCCGATCGACAGCGACGCTACCCGGGCGTCGGGAAGGCCGTTCCACATAGCAATTCCGAACCCTAGCTCTTCGATCACTTCGTTTCCGATGTCCTTGCGATTGCGCCCTTTCGCGAAGAGCTGTGTAAGCGCTTCTTCGGAGGTTGATGAAATCGACGGATTGCTCAGCGCAGCTTTTCGGCTTACCCCTTTGGCACGCCATTCCAAAAAATCGCCGCTAACTGTCGCCAGAGAAGCTAGGAAAAGCCGAGTGCGCGTGACGCACTCGGCCAGGTCTTCCCGCCGGTCTCCCCAGTACGCACCTGCAAAATAAAATTCCATCTTCTGTCCTCACTCGCGTTCATTTTGGTGGAACGTGCACTACGTTGATCCCCTTGATGCCTCGGCTATCTAGAAGATTTTGCATCGCTCTTGCCGCTGACGGCTCCGCAACGGTCCATTGAACAGGTGTGCCGTTAGCGGCCCTGCTCTGCCGTTCGGCTTGATCGACAAGAGCTGCTTCGCCAGAAAACCAAGGCACAAATTGTCCGTTTCCAGAAACGAAGTTCCCATAACCGGGTCCCTTCGCGTCAATCAACGTCCCATCGCTGCTGACTCCATCGAACTTAACGCCATTGACCACATACGCTTGGCCTGACACACCGGTAATTTGAGTCTGATAAGCCCGAGCCTGCGGGGACATTGACTCGTTGACCGGCACCCACCTAGCTTGGCTCATCATGATTGAATCACTCAGCGGTGCGTTGTTGGGCACGGTGGTGGATGTATCCCCTATCCACGGCTCTGCTGCGTTATATCCAGGCGTCCCCGAATTGCTCAGCGCAGTTCCAGGTGTGGCCGTGCTGCTCCCCTCTTGCTGAAGGTTTGCCGGCGTGCTGGTAGAGCCTTCGATCACCGGTACAACGCCCGCGCCATACCCCGTCGGAATCTGGTCCGCCAGCGACGGCTGGTTGGCCGCGAACTGCGCGCTGTTGACGTAGCTCACCGCTGCAGCCATCAACGGCAGCGAGGCGCACCATTGGGAGGAGGCACACCGCAAGATCGCCGCCTGCCCGGCAGCGCTCAGGGCCTGCCAGCCAGATTGACCGAAGCGCTGGGAATGCTGGGCCAGCATCTGCAACTGGCCTACCGCGTTGTTCTCGGCTGCGTTCGCTCCGGCGCCTGCCCCGATGTAGATCAAGTTGGCGTCTCCGCCTGCCAGAGCGACCCCCAGGCCACTCATAAGGCTGGCCACTTCGAGGCTGCCCGGAGCAGGTCCGTTGGCCAGAATGTCTTCGGCCGTCCGATCTCCGTTGAGCATGAGCATGGTGGCTTCGCCAAGCATGGCACCAAGGGCGCCGGCGCCGCAGCCGCCCGTGCTGTCAGCACGCAGGGCGCCCGCCGCGCAGCCGGCAATGGCATGTCCCGCAAAGTTCGCGAAGCTGCCGGGCGCGGTGTTCGCTCCGATGGCGGTAGCGCTCAAGGCTGCGCCGGTATTGAGGAACGCCGTAGCGATGCTCTGAGTGAGGTTGTCCCCCAGGCTACCTCCGTCGATGGCGGTGCCAACCAGCGCTCGAGCAGTGCCATTGATCAGATTGCGACCGAGTACCTGCATGCCGCTGGCGCCGTTGATCGCGCTGATCTGGTTCAACGGCGTCGCCACGCCGTTCACGTCCATCGTGACCGTACTGCCCAGCCCCTCGACGACCCCCGCCGTGACCATGGCCGTCACGATGTTCTTGATGCTGTCGCTGCTGC
This sequence comes from Variovorax sp. LjRoot175, assembly GCF_964253805.1. Taxonomy (NCBI): domain Bacteria; kingdom Pseudomonadati; phylum Pseudomonadota; class Betaproteobacteria; order Burkholderiales; family Comamonadaceae; genus Variovorax; species Variovorax sp. LjRoot175. The sequence goes on from NZ_CAXURY020000001.1 coordinate 3,641,179, forward strand.
CCAGCTCCTTGAACACGGCGCCGAGGTCGCCGTTGTTGTTGGCCAGCGAGATCGTCGCCTGGCTTGCCATGGCAGTGATGCCGGCCTGCAGCGCGCCTGCGGCGATGGTGGTGGCACCGGCCGACAGGCCCAACGCACCGGCCATCCCAGTGCCCGCCGTGGCTGCGGCGGTGCTGGTTGCGGCGGTACCCGCCGTCCCCGCGACGGCCGTGCCGGCACCTGCCGTCGCGACCCCTACCACCAGCGTCACTATGGCCGCAGCCACCGGCCCCATGCCGCTCTGGTGGTAGGCCCACTTCTCGTGCTCTTCCTTCACCCGCTGCCACTCGACGCTGTTGGCGAAGGCGGGGTCTTCAGTGAGCTTCTTCACCCACTCCATGCCGGGCTGCTGGCTCAGTGTGACGAGGCTGTCTCGCTCGCCGATCTGCGCAGTCACGCCGCCATCGGCCTTGATGTTCAAGGTCGCCACGTTGAAGCGGTTGTACTGGCTGGCCTCGTCCACGCGCCCGCTGCCCGAGGCCGACACGAAGGCGGCATCGCCTTCGTTCTCCTTCTGGCTCATCGCGCTGGTGGTGCTCTGCGTGAGCAGGCTGAGCTTGCCGCCGGCCTGGAGGCCCAGGCTCTCGGCGTTGGCCTCGATGGCGCCAAGCGTCATGTCGCCGCCGCTTCTGAGCTTGATGTCCGTCGCGTTGAGGGTGGTGCGCGCCAGCGTCGTCTCCTGGCTGTCGGCGTCCAGGCTGTAGTGGCTCATGCCGCTCTTGGTGGCGTGGCGGGTCTCGGCGCTGGCCTGGTTCTCGCCGGCGTACAGCGTCAGCTTGTCTCCGGCGTCGAGGCTGAGGGTCTCGCCGGCGCTCAGGGTCGCGGCCCTGGCCGTGAGGTCGCCCCCGGCCTGCAGGCTGACGTTGCCGGCGCCGCTGACGATGCTGCCGATCTCCTGGCTTTGCAGGCCCTCGCGCGCGTTCTTCTCGCTCCAGCGGATGTCCTCGCTGCGCCCGGTGGTGACGCTGTCGAGGTTCATGTCGCGCCCGGCCGAGAGGCTGGCGTCGCCGGCGCTTTTCACCTCGGCACCCGCGAGGGTGATGTCCCGGCCCGCCACCGCCATCAGGCTGCCGCCTGGATTCGTGACGTAGAGGCCCGCCACGCGGTCGAGCGTGACGGCGGCGAGGTCGACGCCGCTCGCGGCATCCGAGTACGGCAGCATGCCGGTGCTGCTGCGCGAGTCGCGCGTGGTGGTCACGATGTTGATGTCGCGCCCGGCAATGGCGCTCAGGCTGTTGGCGGCATCGATGGTGCCGCCGATGACGTTGAGGTCGGTCTGGGCGATGACGGCCACATCCTGCCCGGTGATGCGTCCGCCCAGGTTGTGGATGTTGTCGGCGGAGATGACCACCGCGTTGCGCCCGGCGATGGTGCCGCTCGCATTGGTGAGATCGCCCGCGAAGCGCATGTCCACGCTGCTGCCCGACAGCAGCGCGCCGGAGCCGTCGATGTCGCCTTCCCGCACGCGCACGTAGACCTGGGGCACCAGCACCTTCTGCGTGCTGCCGTCGGCAAGCGTCACTTCCTGCTCGACCAACCAGACGATGTCGCTGGTGAGCTGCGCCATCTGCGCCGCGGTGAGGGCCACGCCGGGCTTCAGGCCGTACTGCTGGGCGAAGGTGACGCCGGCGTTCATGAGCGCGGCGTACTGGGCTTCGTCGCTCGTATAGCCGTCCAGATAACGGTAGCCGGTGAGTTGCGCCACCTGCTCGCGAATGAGGCGTTGCTCGTAGAAGCCATCGCCCAGGCGTTTCTGGGTGGTGTTGGGGTTCAGCCCGAGGTTGTTGAGCAGGTAGTCGCTGGACAGCCAGTTGCGGTAGTTCGCGAAGCGCGGATCGGTCTCGATCAGGTAGCGGCTGGTCGATTCCGGGTGGGTGGCGAACAGGCTCGCGGTGGGCAACGTGGCGTTGGGCGTGCTGGTGCGCACGACCATGGGGACCGTGCGCGTGGCCGCCGTGCCGGAAGCGCCGGCGGCGACGCCTGTTGCACCGGCCGTGCTGCCCTGGGTCTTCACCACGCCGTCGACCGCCGAGGGCACCTGCACGATCGGATTGACGCGCGAGCCGGACTGCACGCCGCCGCTGCCCTGCGCTGCCGCGCCGGTCTGGCCCAGGGTCAAGGCGCCGGTGCCAGCGCCGCTGCCGGCAATGGCCACGTGGCCTTCCTGGCGTGCCGCCGCGAGGGTCGCGGTGCTGTTTGTCGTGAGGTTGTAGGGCGCGAACTGATAGAGCCGCTCGTCGCTGCCGAAGGTGTGTTCCTTGACGTAGCTATGGACGGCGGTGCCGGTCTGAACCGTGGGCGCATCGACCGTCAGGCCGACGTTGGCGATCGTGCCGCCCGTCACGCTGAGCGCGCCGCCGGCCAGGATCTGGCTCATGTCGTTGGTGCCGCCACCGACCTGGATGCTCATCGCGCCGCCTGAGAGGATCCTGGCCGGCGCGGAGCTCTGCAGCACCGGCGTGGACGTGGTGACGGTGTAGTCGAAGGCGTCGTAGATCGAGTAGAGGCGCGATGGCTTGTCACCATCGGGTCCCCGCACCACGCCCGTCACGGTGTGGATGAAAGTCAGCGTGGCCTCGTCGAGCCGCGTGTGGGCCTGGCGGTAGGCCTGCCAACGGTCGTACTCGGCCTGGGTGACCGGGTGGTCGAAGGGCACGAGCACGTTCTCCGCGACCTCGGCGCCGTTCGAGACCCAGATGCCCTCCTGGCCCACCGTGATGTCGGGATGCAGCCTGCCGATGAAATCAGCCGGAAGGTCTTCGGCGGGCGGCGCGACGCCGAAGGTGGCCCAGATGGGGTCGGAGCGCGAATACCAGGCGCCGGGCATGGCCGTCGTCTCGCAGACGCTGGCGTCGCCGCCCGTGCAGGTCTGGTAGCTGCGATCGGCGCTGTTGCCCGGGCTCTGAAGGTAGTAGCTGCGGAAGCGCTCGAGCGGGTAGTCGGGCGAAGGCAGCAACAACCGGATGTTGGCGTTGCTGCCGGGCGCGATGGGGTTGGATGCAGCCGCTGCGGTCCATCCGTTCCAGCCGGTGTCGGGGAACTGGATGTAGCCCCCGAAGCCGAAGAGGACCTCGCTGTCCTTCCAGCGCTGGCTGCTGCCGGGAGTCATGTATTCGACGAAGTGCTCGCTGGGGCCGGGCTGCAAAGTCCAGCTGACGCCGCCGTTGGTGTTGTTGAGCACCGCTGTCTTGATGTCGGCGTTGCGGGTCGCCTCGATCGTCGACGCATTGTTGTTCAGGGTGGCAGCCGCGCCGATGGCACGGCCTGCGGCATCCAGGCTGCCGCCGATGACGAGATCGCCGTCGCTGAAGATCAGGGCGCCGTCGCGGTTGTTGATCGTTTGCGCGCCGATGTCCAGGCGCCCGCGCGCAGCGATGGTGGCGGCGCTGGTCACGCCGTTGACGGTCTCGGCCAGGTTGTTGAGCGTGCCGGCACCGATCGAGACCTGATCGCCATAGATGCGGCCGGTGCCGATGTTGGTGAGCGTGTTCGCGTTGATGCGTGTGACTACGCCATCGATGATGCCGCGGTTGGTCACGGTGTCGCTCGCGTTCAGGGTGGTGATGTAACCCTGGATGTCGCCCGTGGCGGTGTTGTCGATGTTGCGGCCGGTGAGCCGCAACTCGTTGCCGGCCGCGAGCCGGCCGCTGTTGGTGATGTTGCCGCTGGTGCTGAGACTCAGATTGCGATTGGCGATGGTCTCGCTGCCCGCGGCGATCACGACGTCCTGGTTCAGCGCAAGACGCATGTCGCCCTTGGAGAGCAGCTTGCCGTCGAAGGTGAGCGCGCCGGCATCGACGGCGAGCGCCTTGCCGGCCAGGAGCGTGCTGCCGGTGTTCTTGACGGCGAGGGTCTTGGCGCCGGGGTTCGCTGCGTTCGGGTCGACGACGGACAGCGTATCGCCGGCGGAGATCAGGCCGCCGGCGCTGTTGTCGATGCTGCCGGCGCTCGTGAGGGTGGCGTTCAAGTCTGCGCGGATGGCGCCCGCTGCATTGGTCAGACTGGCCGTGGCGATCGCGACGTTCCTGCCTTCGATGCCCTGCTCGGCGCCGGAAGTGGCGGTGTTGCCGATGCTTCCGGCGTTGAGCGTGGTGGTGCCGCTCGAACGGATCAGGGCGCCGGTGTTGTCGATGGCGCCTGCACCCGTGTTGATGCTCAGGTCGCCCACGCCCAAGGTCTGGCCGCCACGGTTGTCGTAGGTGGCGCCGCGCGTGTCGATGGCTACCGTCGATTGGCCCAGCACGATGCCGCCTGCAGCGTTGGTCACTGCCCCGGTATGGGCAACCAGCGCATCCTTGGCGCCGATGAAGCCGGCGTTGTTGTTCAGGGCCCCGCTGTCCAGCGTCAGCGTGCCGGCGCTGGTGATGCCGCCCTGCCCCGTCGCGTAGCCCGCCGCGTTGGTGTTCGTGAGCGCCTGGCCGTGGGTGTCGACGGTCATCGCGCCGCCCGACTGGATCAGGCCGGCATTGTTGTTGAGCGCACCCGACTGCAGATTGATCGTGGTCGTGGCTGCGATCGTGCCCAGCGCGTTGGTCAACGCCTGGCCATGCGTATCGACGCTCAGGCTGTTGCCGAACACCTTGCCGGCGCTGTTGTCCAGGCCGGCATTGCTCAGCACGGTGGCGCCGCCGGCCTGCAGGCTGCCGCCTGCATTGGTGGTGGCGCCGGAGGTCGTGACCTGGAGCTTGCCGCCCACGGCCGCCACGGTGCCGCCGTTGTTGTTCAGGCTGGCGGCGTTCACGGTGGTGTTGCCGTTGGCGGCGATGGTGCCACTCTGGTTGCTGATGGCAGCGATCGTCGTGCTGCTCAGATCGCCCACCGCCGTGATACGCCCTTCGGCGCTGTTGTTCAGGCTGCCGGCATTCAGCGTGGTGTTGCCGCCGGCGCCGAGCTCGCCCTTGCTGCTGTTGTCCAGCATGCCGCCGACTGTGAGGCCGAGGTTCGAAGTCTCGGCCGCGCGGATCATGCCGCCCTGGTTGCTCAGGCTGCCCGCGGCGACGGTGGTGTGGCCGTTGCTGGCGATGGTGCCGGCGTAGTTGTTCAACGCACCCACCACGCTGATGCGCGTATCGCCCGACTCCGCCTGGACAATCTGGCCGCCCTGGTTGCTCAAGGCGCCGGCATCGATGGTGATCTGCTTGGCGTAAGTGCTGCCGCCGTCCTGGTTGAAGGCGCCCGCAAGGTTGACGACCAGCGCCCCGTTGCCGGTGATCTGGCCGTTGGCACCGCTGTAGCTGCCGCCGGCGATGCTCAGAGTGCCAGTGCCCGCATGCTCGATCTTGCCGACGGTGTTGGTGAAGGTCGCGGCCGAGAGGCTCAGGTCCTGGCCGTTGGTGGCGATGCGGCCGTGGGTGTTGTCGATGGCGCCTGAGGTAGCGATGGCGGTCGCGCCGGTGCCGGTCTGCACGATCTCGCCGCCATGGGTGTTGGCGATGTTCGAGGCGCGGATGTCGAGCTGACCCGCATTGAGGATGCCTGCGTCGTTGACCAGCGTCTGGCCAGGTTGCGCATTGGCGGTCACGCTCAGCGTGCCCGGCGTGACGACCGTTGCACCGCTCGTGGTGATGTTGCCCTGGGTGGCGGTCAGCGCAACATTGGCGGCACTGGTGGTGCTGGTGATGCTGGAGGACAGATCGATGCTCGCGCCCTGCAGCACGGCATCGCCCGCGGCGAGCTGGGTGCCTGTGGCCACCAGTGCCCCGGCGCTCGTCACGCGCAGATCGCCGATGCTGCCGTACTTGCCGTCGGCTTGAGTGCCGGCGCCGAGCACGCCGGTGCTTTGCAGGCTGCCGGCCGTGAGTGTGGTGTGGCGCCTGGCCGTGATGCTGCCGTCGTTGATGAGCGCGCCAGCGACATCGATCGTGGTGTCGTTGCCGCCGCGCAGCGAGCCGCTGCTGCTCAGACTCCCCGCCTGGACCGACAGGTCCGTGGCTGCGCCGATCGTGCCTTCTGCGTTCTGCAGTTGATTCGTCACCGTGAGCCGCGTGCCGGCAGTGGCCGACTGGATGCTGCCCTTGCTGTTGTCGAGCGACTGCGCATTGAGGGTGACGCCCTGGTTGGCGAGCAGGCTGCCGGCCGTGTTGTTGACGGCGCCGGCGACGTTCGCCGTCAAGCTGCCTGCGGCGGAGACGCTGCCCCGCGTGTTGTCGAGCGAACCGCCGGCGCTCAAGCTCGCATCGCCGTTGCTCTCGAGCTTGCCGTCCTGGTTGATCAGATCGCCGGTGGCGACGATGTTCAGGCTGCCTGCGCGCAGGCTCCCGCCGGTGTTGTCGAAACGATCGACATTGGCGCTGAAGTTATTCGCAACGTTGACCGTGCCGCCCACATTGCTGAAGCTCGGGCCGCTGGCCGCGAGGCTCGTCGTCGCGAGCGAGCCGCCGTTGTTGTTGACCTGCGGGGTCTGCAGGGCGATGGGGCCGCCCGCGTAGATGTGGCCGCCGTCGTTGAGGATGGCGCCGGCGGCGGTGAGGCTGCCGGGGGCGGGAGGGACATAGGGTTGCGAAGGCGCGGTGCCGCCGCTGCCGCCGGTATCTGTGCCGGTGCCTCCCCCATCGCCCGTGGCCGGCTGGCCGGGGTCCGTGGTGCCGCCGGCGCCTGTTCCGCCGGTGCCTGTGCCGGGGTTGGGTTGCGCAGGCGTCTCGGGAACCGGCTCCGCACCGATCACACCGCCCGCGGTATTGCTCAAGCTCGGCCCCGCCACCGTCAGGCCGACGCTGCTGGTCTGGCGGATGGTGCCGCCGCGGTTGTCGATGTCGCCGCCCGCGCTCGTGAGCTCGACCCTCGGGCCTTCGAGCGTGCCGCCTGCATTGCCGAGCGTGCCCTGTGTGGCGATCCTGAGTTCGCCGCCGCTGGCGATGCGGCCGCTGTTGGCCAGGCTGTCGGCATTCAGATTGGCACCGGCCGTGGCCTGCAGGGTGCCGATGTTCTCCAGCCGTCCGGCCGCGGTGACGACGAGCTGACCGGCGCCGGCCAGCGTGCCCGCACCGTTCGCGGCCTGGATGGTGCCGGCATTGCGAGCACCCAGCCCGGCCTCGGTGCCGATCAAGGTGATCTTGCCGGCATACATGCCGCCGAGCTGCGCGACGTCGAGCGCAAAGGTGGGCGTGGGGCCAGTGCCCGTGGTCGGGCTGATCTGGCCGTGGTCGGCCGAGACCTGGTTGGCCCCCGTCACCACCTTGAGCTCGTTGGCCCAGATGCCGGCGTTCACCTGCACGGCGCGCGCGAGGATCGCCGCGTAGTCAGTGCGGCTCAAATCGAGCCCGGCCCCATCGATGCTGATGGTGCCGCCGCGCACCACATAACTGTCGAGCCCGCCCTGCGCATTGAACTGCGGCGCTCCGGTGGTCAAGGTGGCCCTGCTGGCGTTGATGAAGCCGCCGCCGTCGACGGAGATGCCTGCCGGGTTGGCGATGATCACCTCGGCCCGCTGGCCGCCGACCTCCACGTAGCCGCGCAGCTGCGTCGGGTTGCCGCTCGTGATCTCGTTGAGGATGATGCGCGCGGGCCCTGTCGCCAGATACGGATTGCCTTGCACGAAGCCGCCGAGTTGCGTCTGCACATCGGTGCGGCTGTTGTTCAGGATGACGCCGTTGCGCTGAACGTCGAACTGGTTGAAGAGGTTGCGCGAGACACCCGCCGCCGAGGGCGTCTGGATGTTGACCAGGGGTACGCCATTGGGCGCCACCAGCACCGTGGGCCGCAGGTTGGGCGCCACGCCCGGTGCACCGACGATCTGCGCCGGCGCCGGTGCAACGGCCAGCAGGCCAGCGAGGCCCGTCGCCACCACAGCCGAGGTCGCCCCCGTCGCCTTGCCCGCGCTCATGGCCGTTTCCTGCACGGCCATGCACATGCCGCGCGCGGCGCTAAAGACGATCCGGTGCAAATGTTTGTTCATGTTCTTCTTTCCTTGCCAGCTCAGAAACTGAAGTTCAGGTTGAATCCCGCGGTCGTCCTGGCGGTGCGGTAGCCCTCGGGCTTGCTGATCGGCGCGCCGACGAAGAGGTCGTAGTTCAGGCCTTTCACGGCGCCGCGCAGGCCGATCACGCCGCCGCTCAGGTGGCGCCCCGCCAGCTGCTCGGTCGACAGACCGCCCACGCGCCCGTAGTCGATGCCCACATAGAGCTCGGCGCCGCTGGCGCCCAGCGCCCAGCCGATGTCGTTGCGCAGCAGCCAGCCGCGCTCGCCCATCAGGCTGGCCTCGCCGTCGAAGCCGCGCACGGTGTAGCGCCCGCCGATCGAGAAGCGGTCCTGCGGCGTGAGCGGCGTGCGGTTCCACTGGCCGCGCCACAGACCCGTGTAGCGCAGCTTCTGCCCGCCGAGCTCGAAGGGCGCGTTCAAGCCCAGTTCGGCGCTGACGAGCCTGAAGCGCGAGGTGCCTTCGCCGAAGGCTTCTTCGGGCGCCGGCAGCGCGCCGAAGGCACCGGTGCCGCGGCGGTACGCAAGGTTGGCGTCGAGCGTGGCCTGGCCGATGAACTCGCGGTGCGCGAGGCCCAGCTCCCAGCCGCCGGTCACGCGCCGCTGCACCTCGATCTCGGTGTCGTTGATGAAGTTGCGCGCGCTGCGCCTGAAGCCGCGCAGGCCGAGCGTGGTCTTGCGGCGCTGGTCGCGGTAGATCAGGCGCGAGAGCTTGAGCTCTGCATTGCCCGACTCGCCGGCATAGACGTAGTCCTGGTCGGCGCCCTGCACGGTCTGGTGGTAGCGGTTGCGCGAAGCGGTGGCGCCGAAGAGCCAGTAGCCGTAGGGCACCGAGTAGTGCACGGTCTGCCCGCTGGTGCCCTGGCCGCTGTGGTTGAAGGCGTCGTGGTTCGCGCTGACGTAGAAGAGGTCGTTGAGTCCGAGCGGGTTGTCCCACGCGACGGTGGCGCCAGCCTGGGTCTTGCCGGTGGCCTGGGTGCCGCCGTCGTCCAGGCTGAGCGTGGTGCGCAGCGGGAAGCGCTGGCTGTACTTGACGACCAGGTCGCTGTCGCCGGGGCGCGCGCCCTCGGCCTTGGAGGGCTCGATCTGGATGTCGGCCTCGGCGGTCGGTGCGCGCTTGAGGTTTTCCAGGCCCTGCTCGATGTCGCGCAGGTTGAGCAGCTCGCCGGGCCGCGCCGGGATCGCGTTGTGGAGGCTGGTGCGCGCATCGCTGCCGGAGGCTTTGCGGATGGCGGCGATGCGCCCGGGGATCAGCGTGAGCGTCAGCGTGCCTTGGCTCAGGTCCTGCGGCGCCGCGAGCACGCGCGTGGTGACGTAGCCCCGCGCGACGGCGGCCTGCTGCAGCCGCGTGAGCACGATGTTGACGCCTTCGGTGCCGAGGCAGCGGCCCAGTGGGTTGTCGCTGCCGTCTTCACCGGCAGCGGCTGCGAGGATGCCCTGGAAGTCTTCGGCGAGCTCGCCGTCGAGCACGATGCGCTCGATGCGAAAGCACGGGCTCTCGTCCTTGGCCAGGCGCCGGGTTTCGGGCGGCGCCGCGGGCTGCAGGCGGCTGTCGACCGCGCGTTCCTGCTGCTGGCGCAGCGCGCGTTCGCGCTCCTGCTGGCGCTGTTCTTCGACGAAAGGATTGGGCGCCGAAGGCAGCGGCGCCGTCTGCGCTTGCGCCATCGCCGCCGCGGCGCCCAGCACCGTCATCGTCCATGCATTGCGCCGCAAAAAAACGGCGCGCGTTTTCTCATGGGCCCGTGGCCCTCGACCTCCCCTGAATACCATCGCTGGCCCCGACCTTCTTGCTTCTTGTTGAGGCGCGCATTCTGGCGGCCATGGTCGAGGCTTCAACCGGCGCGCAAGGAATCTGCGCGCTTTCGTGACCGAATGCGCAGCGGCCGGACCGCGAGCGAAATCTTGCTTAAGCCGTTCGTGTTATTGGACCAAGACTGAGCTCAAGGTCTGCCGCTTCACGAGCTGATAGGTTCGCGAACGGTTTTTGCGAGCCCCGCGAGCCGCGTTGAAGACGATGTGATGGAAATTCTTGTTCATTCTCTGGCGTGCCTTGCCGAGGGCTACTCAACGAATTCCCATTCCATATCGAGCGATCGGCTCCAAGATTTCTCATAAATGTGAATGATAATGATTTCTATTTGTACTACTGAGATAGAAATTGTTGAACGTCAGACTCACACCCATTGCTACAGCCAAAATCCACCGGTCGCCCAAATCTGCCTCTGCACTCCCTTTCAAGCGCTCGACGCTGAGTCTGCACACCGGCGCGACGCTGCTCGTTCTATGGGCCGCCGCCCAGGGCGGCCGCGCCGAGGCGCAAGAGGCCACGAGCGAACAAAAAGCGCTGCCGGTCGTGACCGTGACCGCGTCGCAGGACGACACGTCCCAGCACCTCGATACGAAGGTAAGCAGCGGCGCCCTCGGCGCGCGGACGCAACTTGAAACGCCCTTCTCCACCACTGTGGTCAGGAACGATGACCTGGCGGAACGCCAGGTATCGAAGCTGGGCGACGTGTTCGCCCTCGACGCCTCGGTCTCCGACAACAGCGGCGCCTACAGCAGTTGGGCCAGCTACATCACGGTCCGGGGCCTGCCGCTGGATTGGCAGAACGCCTATCGGATCGACGGCAAGCCCTTCCTCAGCTATGCCATCACCCTGCCCTACGAGCACTTCGAGCAGATCGAATTGCTCAAGGGCTCGTCCGGCTTCATGTACGGCTTCGGATCGCCGGGCGGCATCGTGAACTACGTGTCCAAGAGGCCGACCGATCGGCCGGTGAGGAGCATCGAGGTCGGCTACAAGTCCGACAGCGTGTGGAGCGAGCACGTCGACTTCGGCGGGCGCTTCGGCGCCGACGACCGCTTCGGCTACCGGCTCAACGCCACGCACGAGGAAGGCAAGACCTTCAACGACGGCGGCATCCGCCGCGATTCCGTGTCGCTGGCGCTCGATGCCAGGCTGACGCGCGACCTGAGCTGGAATTTCGACGCGCTGTACCAGAAGCGAAACTCCACGGACCAGACCCCGTCGATCTTCACCGGCAGCTATGTCGGGGCACAGCTGCCCACCGCAATCCGAGGCGACAACCAGCGCCTCGTGGGGCCCGGACAGCACCTCGACACCGATCTGAAGCTCTACTCGACCGGGCTCCAGTACAAGCTGTCACCCGATTGGACGCTGAGCACCAGCTACAGCCACAGCACGGCCACACGCAGTCGCAACGAGGGCATCGCCTACCTGCTGGATCCGAGCGGCAACTACAACGACTTCCGCTCCGACAGCAGCGAGGGCCATCGCTTCGACCAATGGCAGGCGATGGCGCAAGGCGTGTTGCGCACGGGTGCCATCGAACACCAGCTGACCCTGGGCGCGTCCTGGCAGAAGCAGACCAACGACTACAGCAGCAACAGCGTCTACCAGCAGATCGGCACCGGCAACCTCTACACGCAGAACGCCAACAGCTATGCCAGCGTGACCGACTTCTCGATCTACCGCGACAGCGACATCACGCAGCGCGCGATCTTCGCCAGCGACACCGTGAAGCTGTCGGACCAGTGGTCCGCGCTGCTTGGCCTGCGCAGCACCAACTACGAGCAGAACAGCTACAGCATCGCCGGCGCCAGGTCTTCGCAATACACCAAGAGCGGCGTGGTGACGCCCACGCTGGCGCTGATGTTCAAGCCGGCGCCGGACACGACGCTCTATACCAGCTATGTCGAATCCCTCGAGCAAGGCGCTTCGGTGGGCATCACCTATGCCAACTACCGTGACCTCCTGAATCCGCTCAAGAGCAAGCAGTACGAACTGGGCATCAAGACCCAGCGCGAACGCTGGAGCGCCACGGCCGCCCTGTTCCGCATCGAACGCGGTGCCGAATACGCGAACAGCCAGAACGTCCTCGTGCAGGACGGGCAGTCCATCTACCAAGGCCTCGAACTGGGCGCCTCCACCCGCCTGGGATCGCAATGGCAGCTCGGCGGCAACCTGATGTTCCTCGACACCTCCTACCAGCGCGGCAGCGACTTTGTCGGCAACCGCGTGGCGGGTGCGCCGAACTTCGTGGCGACGGCGCAGCTGTCCTATGCGGTGCCGCAGGTGCCGGGTCTCAAGCTGTCGGCAGACGCGAAGTACACGGGCGGCACCATGCTCAACGCCTCGAACCAGCTGAAACTCGCCGGCTACACGGTCGCGAACATCGGCGCGAGCTACGCGACACGCATCGGCGGCCACGACACGACCTTCCGCGTGGCGGTCAACAACCTGACCAACAAGCGCTACTGGGAATACCAGTATGCGAACTACATCAAGCCCGGTGACCCGCGCACCCTCAGCTTGAGCGCCAAGCTGGATTTCTAGGCGTAGTGGCGGGGCGCTCAGCCGATGCCCCGCACCGACCCCGTCAGCGACCGCGCGCATTGCAGCAGCGTCGGGCCGAGCTTGCGCACGGCGTCATCCATCGTCCAGCGGCTCGTGGGCGCCACCACATGCACGGCCGCCACGGGCCGGCCGTTGCTGCCCAGCACGGGCGCCGCCACGGTCATGTCGCCGAGGAAGAGCTCCTCGCTGTTGGTGGCGAAACCCTGCAGCCTCGCCTGGCGCAGCGCCTCCAGGATGTCCTCGACCGCGGTGCGGGTGTGGACCGTGTGGGCCACGCGATCCGAGTCCTCGATCAGCGCCAGCGCCTCGCTCTCCGGAAGCGCGCTCAGGTAGGCGCGTCCGGAGGCCGTGCAGTACATCGGGATCCGACTGCCGATCGGCATGTGGACGGGCACGAACTGCGCGCTGACGAAGCGGGCGACGTAGACCATGTCGAGCCCGTCCGGCTCCGTGAGGTTGGAGGTTTCCGTGGTGACCTTGGTCAGCTCCGACAGGAAGGGGTTGGCCAGGTCGATCAGCGGATCGGCCGCCAGGTAGTTGAAGCCTATTTCCATCACGCGCGGCGTGAGCTGGTAGCGCCGCGTCTGGGGATGCTTGCGCACATAGCCCAGCCGCTCCAGCGTGAAGACCATGCGCTGCGCCGAGCTCTTGTTGATGTCCGTGGCTGCGGCCACTTCCGCCAGCGTCATGGTGCGCCGCCGTGCACTGAAGGCGCGCAGGACGGCCAGCCCTTTTTCCAGCGACTGGTTGAAAAGCAGGCTGCTGCTGTCGTCGGGGGCGGATTTCAGTGGGGCGTCCATCGCAGAAGAGTATAGCGACTTCACTCGAAAGAATCGAATATCGATTCAATTGATTCGACTAGTGGTTTTCATCAATTGATATGAGGTTCTCAAGAATCGAATATTGGCACGCATGTTGCATCGCATAAAGGCCGGGCTGTTCCGGCCCGCCCATTTGCATCTTCCTCAAGGAGTCCACATGAATCGCTTCGTTCGCCGCTTTCATCGCTTTGCCGCGGGTCTGTTCGCTGCAGGTGTCGTTTCGCTCGCCTGCGCCCAGGGCGCCTCGCCGACCTACAACGTGGGCGCCACGGCCACCGGCGTGCCCTTCACCTTCCTGGACGTGAAGACCAACACCATCCAGGGGATGATGGTGGACACCGTCACCGCCGTCGGCAAGGCGGGCGGCTTCGGGGTCAACGTGCAGCAGACGGTGTTCTCGGCGCTCATTCCCTCGCTCACCTCGAACAAGATCGACATCGTCTCGGCGGCCATGCTGAAGACGGCCGCGCGCCAGCAGGTGGTGGACTTCAGCGATCCGGTCTATTCCTATGGCGAAGGCCTGATCGTCAAGAGCGAGGACACGCGGGCCTATACCTCGCTGGACGAGCTCAAGGGCGAGGTGGTCGGCGCGCAGGTCGGCACGGTCTTCATCGACATGCTCACCAAGAAGGGCATCTTCAAGGAGGTGCGCAGCTACGACTCGGTGGCCGACATGACGCGCGATCTCGCGCTGGGGCGCATCAAGGCGGGCCTGGGCGACCAGCCCATCATCGCCTACCAGCTGCGGCAGAACACCTTCACCGGCGTGAAGCTGGTGGACAGCTACAAGCCGGTCAACGTCGGCGACGTGTGCCTGGTGGTGCGCAAGGGCGACACCGAGACGCTGGCCCGGATCAACAAGGCCATCGCGGCGATCAAGGCTGACGGCACCTTGCAGAAGATCGTGCAGAAGTGGGGCATCTAGTGCCCGCGTCCTTCCTCCAGCACGCCCGCGACTTCCTCCCGATCCTGCTGCAGGGCGCGGTCGTCACGGTGCAGGTGACCGTCCTCTCCTTCCTGCTCAGCAGCGTGCTCGGCCTGGCGCTGGCGCTGATGAAACTGTCGCCGGTGCGCGCCCTGTCCTGGACGGGAACGGCGGTGATCAACCTGATCCGCGGCCTGCCGATCATCGTGCAGCTCTTCTACATCTACTTCGTGCTGCCCGAGTTCGGCGTGCAGCTCACGGCCTTCCAGGCCGGCGTGATCGGGCTGGGCATCGCCTACTCGGCCTACCAGGCCGAGAACTTCCGCGGCGGCATCGAGGCCGTCGACGCGGGCCAGCGCGAGGCCGCGCAGGCCATGGGCATGCGCTCCGCGATGATCATGCGCCGCGTGATCCTGCCGCAGGCCTTTCACATCGCGCTGCCGCCCTACGGCAACACGCTGGTCATGATGCTCAAGGACTCCTCGCTGGTCTCCACCATCACCGTGGCCGAGATGACGCGCGCCGGCCAGCTGATCGCGTCCTCGACCTTCCAGAACATGACGGTCTACACGCTGGTCGCCCTGCTGTACCTGATCATGAGCCTGCCGCTGGTCTACGGCCTTCGCCGGCTGGAGCGCCGTCTCGGCGCCGGGAGGAAAGCATGATCCGCGTCACCGAACTGGAGAAGCGCTTCGGCCAGCACCGCGTGCTGCAGGGCGTCAGCCTGCACGTCGATGCCGGCGAAGTGGTGTGCCTGATCGGCCCCTCGGGCTCGGGCAAGTCCACGGTGCTTCGCTGCATCAACGGGCTGGAGTCGTACGAAGGCGGAGAGGTGCGCGCCTTCGGCGAACGCGTCGACCGCGGCAGCAAGAACATCCACAAATTGCGCAGCCGCATGGGCATGGTGTTCCAGCGCTTCAACCTGTTCCCGCACCGCACGGTGCTGCAGAACGTGATGGAAGGCCCGGTCTACGTGCTGCGCGAAAACCCCGCGCAGGCGCGCAACGAGGCGATGGCACTCCTGGCCAAGGTCGGGCTGGCCGAGAAGGCGCAGGCCTACCCGGCCCAGCTCTCGGGCGGCCAGCAGCAGCGCGTGGCGATCGCCCGCGCGCTGGCGATGAAGCCCGAAGCCATGCTGTTCGACGAGCCCACCTCGGCGCTCGATCCGGAACTGGTCGGCGACGTGCTCGCCGTGATGCGCGCGCTCGCGGGCGAAGGCATGACGATGATCGTGGTCACGCACGAGATGGGCTTCGCGCGCGAGGTGGCGGACCGCGTCTGCTTCCTGCACAGCGGCAGCATCGTCGAGGAAGGCCCGGCGGCGCAGGTGCTGGGCGCGCCGCGGCAGCCGCGCACGCAGGACTTCCTGCGGCGCGTGCTGCACCCGTCGGCCGCACCCGCGGAGGTTTTGCAGTGACGGACAACCGGTTCGCATCGGGCCAGCAGCTTCCACCTTCGCTCTGGGCCGCCACCGCGCCAGCCGCGCCGCCGACGCCGCGGCTCACGGAATCGCACAAGACCGACGTGCTCGTCGTCGGCGGCGGCTTCACCGGCCTGTCGACGGCGCTGCACTTGGCCGAGGCCGGCGCGCAGGTTTGCGTGCTCGAAAGCCATGAGCCGGGCTGGGGCGCCTCCGGGCGCAACGGCGGGCAGGTCAACCCGACGCTCAAACACGATCCCGACGACCTGGTGCGTCTGTATGGCGTCGAGCGCGCGGAGCCCTTGATCGACGCCGTGTCGCGATCGGCCGACCTCGTGTTCGAGCTGATCGCACGTCACGGCATCGACTGCCAGCCGGTGCGCAGCGGCTGGGTGCAGGCCGCGTACTCGGAGCGGGAGGTGGCCGGCCTGCACGCCCGTGCCGCGCAGTGGTCACGGCGCGGCGTGGCAACGGAGCTGCTGGACCGCGCCGGCGTCGCCGCCCGCCTCGGCACCGAAGCCTTTGCCGGCGGCTGGCTCGACGGACGCGCCGGGGGCATCCAGCCGCTGGCCTATACGCGCGGCCTGGTGCGCGCCGCCCAAAGTCTGGGCGCGGCGGTGCACGGCGAAACGCAGGTGACGGGGCTCGAGCGCCGCGGCGCGCTCTGGCATGCGAGCACGTCGACGGGCGCCACCGTCACAGCCGACCAGGTGGTGCTGGCGACCAACGGCTACACGGGCGCGCTGTGGCCCGGCCTCGCGCGCACCATCCTGGCCGCGAACAGCTTCATCGTCGCCACGCAGCCGATCGAAGGTGCGGCCGCCGACAAGATCCTCCCGCGCGGCGAAACGGCATCGACCTCGCAGCGCCTGCTGCTCTACTTCCGCAAGGATGCGCAGGGGCGGCTCCTGATGGGCGGGCGCGGCCACTTCGCCGATCCGCGCGGGCCGCAGGATTTCGCGCACCTGGAGCGCTCGCTCGAGCTGCTCTTTCCGCAGCTGGGGCCGCTGCGCTACGAGTACCGCTGGGCCGGCCGCATCGCGGTCACGCGCGACTTCATGCCGCACGTGCACACGCCGGCGCCGGGCGTCACGATGGCGCTCGGCTACAGCGGGCGCGGCATTGCGCTGGCGACCAGCATGGGCCGGCATCTGGCCGCGCGCCTGACCGGCGACAGCAGCAGCTTCCCCTACCCGGTGACGCCGATGCAGGCCATACCGCTGCACGGCCTCCAGCGCTTCTACGTGGCGGCAGGCGTCGCCTGGTACAGCCTGCTGGACCGGCTCTCCTAGGGCGCGTGCGCCGCCGCGAGGCAGGCCTGGAAGGCCAGCACCGCGCGCGAAGGCTTGGGCGAGCGCCGCAGCACGCTGACGAAGCGGCAGCTGTAGTTGAAACGCGCCGGCAGCACGGCCTTCATGAGGCCGCGCTGCTCGAAGGCCTGCGCATAGTGATCGGGCAGGAAGCCGAGAAAGCGCCCCGAGAGAATCAAGGTCGCGATCGCCTCCTGGTCGAAGCCGGTGGCCTTGCGCGTGAGCTTCGCGCGATGGCTGAGCTGCATGTTGGGCGAGTGGTAGCCGAGCCCGGCGAAGTGATGCTCGCGCAGCCGCGCCCAGTTCAGCTTCGCGTGGCTGCTGTCGAAGAGCGGATGCCCCGCGCCACAGTACAGCAGCATGGTCTCGTCGAACAGATCCGCGTAGACCAGGCTCTTCGACGTACGGTGCGCCGGAATGATTCCGATCTGGAACTTGCCCTCCAGCACGCCCTGCTCGATGGCGTTGATGGACCCCACGTGCACGCTCAGGCTCACCTCGGGCGCGAGCTGCGTGAAGCGGGCGATGGCCTCGCTGATGCGCGCCTGCGGGTTGCTCGCCGTCTTGTCGAACAGCGCCACCTCGAGTTGCCCGCCCATGCGGCTGTGGATGTCGTCGATGCTGCCGCGGAAGGCGTCGACCGAGGCCAAGAGGCGCAGGGTCTCGTCGTAGACGCGCTGGCCCTCGGCGGTGAGCGAGAAGCCGGCCCGCCCGCGCCGGCACAGCACCAGGCCGAGCCGGGTTTCGAGATCCTTCACATGCCGGCTCACGGTGGAGGTGCCGATGTTGAGCTCCAGCTCGGCGGCCGCCATGCCGCCACACTCGACCACGCTCTTGAACACCTTGAGCAGGCGCAGGTCCATGTCGCTCAGCTGGCCGAGCACGGCGCGATTCCTGGCGACGCTTTCGCGCGGCGGTTTTACTTGCATGGATCGTCAAGTGAAGATTGATATTGCGCCATTCTCCACACTGAAGGCCGTGCGAACAATCGACGCATTCCCATCACCTCCGGAAGCGCCCATGAGCACCGCATCGACCGCCCTCGAATCGAACCCTGCCCTGCGCACCGACGCCGCCTGGCTCGACGCGCACTGGATGCCCTATACCGGCAACCGCAACTTCAAGGCCGACCCGCGCATGATCGTGGAGGCCAAGGGCGCCTATTTCACCGACGGCGACGGCCGCAAGATCTTCGACGGCCTCTCGGGCCTGTGGTGTTCGGGCCTGGGCCACGGCCGCCCCGAGATCACCGAGGCCGTGAGCCGCCAGATCGCCAAGCTCGACTACGCGCCGGCCTTCCAGCATGGCCACCCGCTCTCCTTCGAACTCGCCAACAAGCTCAAGGAACTCACGCCCGCCGGGCTCGACTACGTGTTCTTCACCGGCTCGGGTTCCGAGGCCGCGGACACCTCGCTCAAGATGGCGCGCGCCTACTGGCGCACCAAGGGCCTCGCCGGCAAGACGCGGCTGATCGGCCGCGAGAAGGGCTACCACGGCGTCAACTTCGGCGGCATCTCGGTCGGCGGCATCGGTGCCAACCGCAAGCTCTTCGGCCAGGGCGTGGAGGCGGATCATCTGCCGCACACGCAGCTCGCATCCAACGCCTTCTCGCGCGGCATGCCCGAACACGGCGCCGAACTGGCCGAGCGCCTGCTCGATCTGATCGCGCTGCACGATGCATCGAACATCGCGGCCGTGATCGTCGAGCCCTTCGCGGGCTCGGCCGGCGTGGTGATCCCGCCGCGCGGCTACCTGCAGCGGCTGCGCGAGATCTGCACCGCCCACAACATCCTCTTGATCTTCGACGAGGTCATCACCGGCTTCGGCCGCTGCGGCGCGCTCACCGGCGCGGATGCCTTCGGCGTGGTGCCGGACATCATGAACGTGGCCAAGCAGGTCACCAACGGCGCACAGCCACTGGGCGCAGTGATTGCGAGCAAGGAGATCTACGACACCTTCATGGCGGCCGGTGGCCCCGACTACATGCTCGAGTTCCCGCACGGCTACACCTACTCGGCGCATCCGGTCGCCTGCGCCGCCGGCATCGCCGCGCTCGACGTGCTGCAGAAGGAAGACATGCCCGGCCGCGCGAAGGCGCTGGCGCCGCATTTCGAGAACGCCGTGCACAGCCTCAAGGGCAGCAAGCACGTGGCCGACATCCGCAACTTCGGGCTGGCTGCCGGCCTCACGATCGCCCCCCTGCCCGGCGAGCCGGCACGCCGCCCCTACGAGATCGCGATGAACTGCTGGAAGAAGGGCTTCTACGTGCGCTACGGCGGCGACACCATCCAGCTCGCGCCGCCCTTCATCGCCGAGAAGGCCGAGATCGACCGCCTCGTCAATGCACTGGGCGACGCGCTCGCGGAGACCGCCTGATCCGGCCGCGCGCTTCGCTCAAGGCAGCACCACGGTGCTTTGAGCCCGCGCGATTCTCCGGTCCGCGTCGCGCTGCAACAGGAAGCGCTGGGCCACCAGGCTGTTGGCCGCGCCGGTCACCGCGGTCACGAAGCCGGCCTGGTTGCCATAGAGCGATTCGATCGATGGCCGCGTGTCGCCGGCCGCGATGCGCGCCGCTTCGGTCTTGTGGAAGGGGATGAAGCTGCCCGACAGGTTCACCAGATCGACGATGCCCGGCGTGGCCACGTAGTTGAACTCGAGGCTGGTGCCCAGCGGCGCCTGCACGTCGACGTTGCGGATGCCGGCCTTGGTGAGGCCGGTGCCCGGATCGACCTGCGGTACCAGGATCGCGTAGTCCTTGCCCATGTATGAGGGTGGAACCACCGTCGGGATGCCGGACTCGTCCTGCGGCCTGTACTGCGGGCCGTAGTCGAGCAGCGGAAAGCCGTTGTAGCGCGCCAGATAGTTGAAGGCCGGAATCGCCGTCGGCGCGCCGCCGCCCGCGAGCGGCCAGGTGGCGCCCGCGATGGTCGGGAACACCAGCTGGTCGGGCCGCACCAGCGTGCCGTCGGCGAGCTTCGGCACCTGGCTCGCGGGCGGGGCGAGATTCTTGACGACCCAATCCTCCAAGTCGACGAACAAGGCGCGGAAGGTATCGGCATGGTCCGTCATCGACCCGATCGGATACACCGCCGAGGTCGGACTGAAATTGATTCCGGTCGCCAGGCTTCCCGTGCCGCTGCCGTGCTGCGTGCTCGCGTAGTAGTAGATGCGCGCATTCGCTGGTTGGACGAGGTCCGAGGCACCCAGGGCATCGGTCAACACCGGCGAGCCTTGCAATTGCCAGAACTCCGTGCCCGACAGGCCGAGGAAGAATTTCGGACAGGTGGCGGTCTCGGTGCAGCGCTTCATCACGCCGCCCGTGCGGCCCGAGATCGCGTCGGCGTAGTCGGCCGCCAGTCCGCGCGGCGCGGTCTGGCCGAAGGCACGGTGATCGGTGCGCAAGCCTCCGCCGCCGCCCGGCACCGCGAAACGCGTGTTGATGTTGGTCTGGCGCGCCGCAACATGGGCGTAGATGCCCTCGAAGACCTGCCCGCCGTCGAGCCGCTGATTGAAACCCAGGTGCAGGAAGGTCTTCATCGCATTGCCCGATTGCGAGGTGCCCTGCCCGATCGCATGGCGGATCTTGCCGGCGATCGGATTCGGGGTGCCGGCCGAATCGGCTTGCTGGCTCCTGAAGAAGGCGATCGTGTCGCGCAGCGCCGCGAGGCCGACACCCATCACCTTGGGATCCTTCGCGACGTACTGGAGCTCGTAAAGCGTGTTCGGCTGAAAGCCGCCCTTCAGACAGATGCGCGCGGGATCCGCCGTGCCCGGCAACGGGTTGTCCGTGGCGTTGCAGCTCGCGAACTTCCAGTCCGCGGCGGGGATCGCAATGCGCGGGTCGGTCTCGTTCACGCGGCGCGTCAGCAGATAGCCGGGCTGCGTGTTGTCGAGGCTCGCGGGCGCATACGGAATCATCGTGCCGTTGAAGACGCCGCCCGGCAGGCTGAGCGAAGGCGCGGCGGCCGAGGTCAGCAGCTCGGTGGCGTACGGCCCCGTGATCGACGAACCGTCCTTGTTCTTCGCGACCGGCACCGTGACCGTCAAGCGCTGCGGTGAGCTCTTCGGAACGTCGCCTTGCCAGGCCGAGAACATCCACACGTAGCCGCGCTCGAAGAACACCGCATCGCTGGGATTCGCCGCGAGATTCGGCATCGTCAGGATGTTGCCGCGGTTCGGCGCGTCGTAGCGCAGCACGCCGCTGGCCTTGCTCATGTCCTTCGGCTTGAGCATCACGAAATCGGCGCTGTACTCGACCATGCCGCGCGCATTGACCGGCGCGAGATCGAGGTCCTGGATCACGGCATTCTTCGGGTCCTTCGGATCGACTTCGCCGCTGATCGTGCCGGTCAGCTGTTCGTAGGCGCCGACGCTGCCGAAGCTGCCCGGCATGTCGGTGGTGGCGCTGATCGTCAGCTTCATCTGCGCCGCCGCGGGTGCGGACGCAGGGGGCGCAACGATGCCGCCACCACCACCGCCGCCGCCACCGCAGGCCAGCGTCATCAGTGCCGCAAGCGCGGCTGCGCACAGGACGCGGCAGCGTCCATAGATTCTCATCTGCATTTTTGTCTCCTCGGCTGCCTCTTCGGACAGCGACGCTTACTCGGCCTCGATGCCCGCCGCCTTGACGATGCGCCCCCACTTCTGCGATTCGCCGTGCTGGAACTTCGCGAGCTCCTCGGGCGAGGTGGTGAACACTTCGGTACCGCTCGGCTCGTAGAACGCGGTCTTCGCAGCCTCGCTCTTCGCCGCCTTGACCAGCAGTTCGTTGAGCCGCTTGACCACCGCCGGCGGCGTCTTCGCGGGCGCATAGGCCGCGAACCAGTAGCCCATCTCGTAGCCCTTGACGCCGGACTCCGCGATGGTCGGCACCTCCGGTGCCAGCGGCGAGCGCTGGGCGCCCGAGACGCCGAGCGCGCGCAGCTTGCCGGCCTTGACCTGCGGCAGGCCGGTCGCGGTGTCGGTGATCATCATGTCGATCTGGCCGCCCAAGAGGTCGGTCACCGCGAGCGGGTTGCTCTTGTAGGGCACATGCAGCAGCTTGATGCCGGCCAACTGCTGCAGCAGTTCGCCGGCCATGCGGCTCGAGGAGCTGCCGCTGCCGAAGCTCAGCTTGCCGGGCTCCTTCTTCGCGAGCGCGACGAACTCGGCCACCGTCTTGGCCGGCGAGTTCGGATTCACCACCATGATCTGGCCGCCCTTGCCCAAAGCGGCGATCGGGCTGAAGTCCTTCACCGGGTCGTAGGGCAGCTTCTTGAACAGGTGCTCGTTGGCGGCGTGCGTGGTGTTGGTGGTGATCAGCACCGTGTAGCCGTCGGGCGGCGCTTTCGCAACCTGCTGCGAGGCGATGAAGCCGCTGGCGCCGGCCTTGTTGTCGATCACCACCGGTTGCTTGGTTTCCGCCGTCACGCCATTGCCGAGCGCACGCGCGATCTGGTCGGTCGCGCTGCCTGCGGCAAAAGGCACGACGAAGCTGATGGGCTTGTCGGGGTAGGTCTGCGCCGCTGCGGCGCCGGCGCCCAGCAGCGCGGCGAAGGCCAGCGCGAGGGGTCGAATGCGAATCATGGTGATGTCTCCTGGATGAATGAATAAGCGAAGCGAAAGATCAGGCATCGGCCGGGCCGATCAGCAGATGCGCCAGCGAGGCAGGCACCTCGATGGACATGTCCAGCAACAGGAAGGACAGCGCCTTGCCGTGCGCATCGAGGTTCAGCGCATCGTTGACGCCGCCGTCCAGCACATCGTCGAGCACGAAGTTCATCGCGTGCAGCTTCGGCAGCAGGAAGCGCTGCACGCGGCTCGGTTGCCGGTGGCCGAACTGCGCGGCCACGGCCTCGGGCGTGAGCTGTGCCACCAGCAAGGGATAGAACTCCGGATGCCAGGCGATCACGCTGATGTTGGAGCGGTTGCCCTTGTCGCCGGTGCGGCCGTGGGCGGCGCGGAAGAGCGCGACCTTGTGCACCTGTGTCATGCCGCCTCCACGATCTCGAAGCGCACCGGGACCTGCTCCCGCGGCAACAGGCAGGAGCGCGTGTTGAGCCGCGGCGTGAGCGCCGTGCGCACGCCGCCGCCGCCGGCCGGGCCGCAGGTGTAGAGCGCCATCACCTCGCGCGTGAGCCGCTCGGCCTCGCCGCGCTCCTCGTGCGTCGCGGCCACGCGCAGCCGCACGTCGCGCGCGCCGCTCTCGGGCATCGCGTCCAGCATGCGGCCGGCGTCGTCCGCGAAGATGCTGATCGCGCCGATCAGGTCGACCCGCAGCGCGAGGCTCGCGAGCCGCTTGCGCAGGATGTCGGCGGCCAGCCGTGCCCGCGCCTCGGCACGCGCGCCGGCGTAGGAGATCTCGCCTTCGGCCAGCCAACCGCCTTCGTAGCAGACGTTGACCTTGTAGTCGGCGGGCCGCGCATGGCCGCGCACGCCGGAGAGCGCGACGCGCTCGGGCCCGGCGGCGCTGACCTCGGCGTCGCCGATGTCGGCCACCACGTCGGGCGTCAGGTAGGCAGCCGGGTCGTGCACCTCGTACAGCAGCTGCTCCTTGACCGTGGCCTCGCTGAGCAGCCCGCCCGTGGCATCGGCCTTGCCGATGATGCAGAGGCCGTCTGCGTCGATCTCGGCGATCGGAAAACCGATCGCCTCCAGGCCCGGCACCTCCTTGTAGCCCGGATCGGCAAAGTAGCCGCCGCAGACCTGCGCGCCGCATTCGAGCAGATGGCCGGCCATGGTGGCGCGTGCGAGCCGGTCCCAGTCGTCGGAACGCCAGCCGAAGTGCGACATGGCCGGCCCCACCGTCAGCGACGGATCGGCAACGCGCCCGCACACCACGATCTGCGCGCCGGCATCGAGCGCGGCGGCGATCGGCTCGGCGCCGATGTAGGCGTTGGCGCTGACCAGGCGCATCCGGTCCATCTCGGTACCCAGCTGTTCGCGCAGCAGCGCGCGCTGCGCGGGCGCCGACAGATCGTCGCCTTCCACCACCGCAATGCGCGGCGCGTCGACGCCGAGCTCGCGCGCCATGCGGGCGATGTGGCGGGCGGCGGCGCGCGGGTTCGCAGCACCGAAGTTGCTGACGATGCGGATGCCGTGCGCCAGGCAGCGTGCGAGCACCGGACGCAGCATCGCGTCGAGCAGCGGCTCGTAGCCCGCTTCGGGATCGGCGCGCCGGCGCAGCTGCGCCAGCGCGAGCGTCCGCTCGGCCAGGGTTTCGAAGATCAGGAAAGCGCGCTGCTCCGAGGGGCCGTGCTGCATGCGCGCGATCAGTGTGTCCACCACCGGTCCGGCGGCATCGGTGCGGTCGCCCGAAAAGCCGGCCGCACAGCCGACCAGCAAGGGGGAAGCGGGCAAGTTGCTCATGTCTCCGATCTCGTCATGCGGTGAATGTAGGTTTTAGGGCCTCATCCGTACAATCGAAAGTTTGGATGGATTCATTCACCATTCGAATCAATGGCATCCCCAGACCTTTCCACCCGCCAGCTGCGCGCCTTTCTCGCGCTGGCCGATCTGCGCCACTTCACGCGGGCTGCAGAGGCCTGCCATCTCTCCCAGCCGGCCTTCAGCACCTTGGTCCGCGCGCTCGAGGAATCGGTGGGCACGCGCCTGTTCGACCGCAACACGCGCAGCGTGCAGCTCACGCCCGAGGGCCGGCTGTTCGAACCTTCTGCGCGCCGCCTGCTCGCCGACATGGGCCGTGCGCTCGCCGACCTGGGCGACCACGTGGAGCGGCGCAAGGGGCGCGTGCATGTCGCGGCGCTGCCCTCGCTCGCGGCCGGCTGGCTGCCGGCGCTGTTCGCGGAGTTCCGCCAGACCTGGCCGGGAATCGAGCTCGCATTGAGCGATCAGCTGTCCGATGCCTGTATCGACCTGGTGCGCGGCGGCCAGGCCGATTTCGCGCTGGCGTCGGGCAGCACGCGCGTCGCGGATGCGGCCGAGCTGCGCATGCGCGTGCTGTGCACCGATCGCTTTCACCTCGTGTGCCGAGCCGACCACCCGCTGGCTTCCGAGCCGCGGCTCACGCTGCGCAAGCTGGCGCCCTGGCCCTTCATCCACATGACGCGCAACAGCAGCGTGCGGCAGGCGCTCGAAGCCGCGCTGCATCCGCTGGCCATGAACACCGTACTCGAGGTCGAGCAGCTCGCCACCGTGATGGGCATGGTCGAGGCCGGGCTCGGCATCAGCGTCGTCCCGACGCTCACGCTCTACCAGTTCCGGCGCGAGACGATCGCCACCCGGCCGCTTCCGATGCCCCAGCTCACGCGCCGGATTTACCTCGTGCAACGCCGCGAGGGCAGCTTGTCCGCGGCTGCACGGGCGCTGCACGACATGGTGGTGGCGCGACTGGGGTCGCTGTCGGTCTAGCAAGGCGATCTCTTTCTACAACGGCCTACGCAAATGCCAGGCAGAAGGCGCTAGGTTTGGTTCATGGACCCCTGGCAACCGAACTTCAGCTGGATCACCGAGCTGCTCGCCGTCGGCGGCAGCTTCCCCTACGACTGCGCGGAGCGGCTCGCGCGCGAGCATCGCATCCAGGCCGTGATCGACCTGCGCGGCGAAGCGATCCCCGATCCGCACGCGCTGCGCCGGCACGGCATCGCGCTGCTGCACCTGCCCACCGAGGACATGTGCGGCGTACGGATGGCAGATGTCGAGCACGGCATCCGCTTCGCGAACGAGTTTCTCGACGCGGGGCAGCGCGTGCTCGTCCATTGCGAGTACGGCATCGGCCGCTCCGCCACGCTGGCGCTGTGCCTGCTGGTGCACCGCGGCCATGCGCCGCTCGAGGCGCTCGAACTGATGAAGAGACAGCGCCCCGTCGTGGCGCCCTCGCCGCCGCAGTTCGCATGCTGGTCGGCGTGGCTCGACGACTATCGCTTCTCCCGCGAAGACGTCGACTGGCGCTTGCCGAGCTTCGACGATTTCAAGACCCTGGCCTACGGCCATCGGCCACGCTGACAGGCAAAAAAGGGCCCGCACGAAGCGGGCCGAATGATTGCAGTCAGCAATCCCCCAGAGAACCTGGGTCGCAGTGTCGGCGCAAACGGCCCGGGTACCGCGTGAAGGATTCGGCAAAAAATGCGGGCATCGATGGCGGCGGGCCGGATCGTCCGCGCACCTGAGAATTTTTCCTCGCTCAGGCAATCCTCAAGGCAGGCGCCGCACGGCTTTTCTGCGCACCGTCCAGCGCAGCGGCCAGGCTCTCCCGGTACGCGCGGATGCTCTCGTCCTTGATGTGGCCGTAACCGCGGATCTTTTCCGCCAGGCCGGCAATGCGCGCCGCCTCGGCCAGCCGATCGGGACCCAAGCCCTCGAGCAGGCGCTCCACCAGCTGGCGGTACTCGGCGATCAGCTGCCGCTCCTGCCTGCGTTCCGCCGTGTAGCCGAAGGCATCGAAAGGCGTGCCGCGCAGCCAGCGCAGCGCACCGAGTCCCTTGAACATCGCCAGCATCCACTGCCCGTAGGCGCGCTTCATCGGCAGGCCCTGCGCATTCCGCTTCGCGAACCAGGTCGGCGCGAGATTGAACTGGAGCCGGAAATCGCCTTCGAACTGCGCGCGCAGCTCGGCCAGGAACTCCGGGCGCGTGTACAGGCGCGCCACCTCGTACTCGTCCTTGTAGGCCATGAGCTTGAAGAGGTTGCGGGCCACGGCTTCCGTCAAGCGCAACCGCCGGCCCTCCGGCACGACCGCGCGCTCGCCAGCCTCGACGCGCCGCACGAAATCCAGGTAGCGCTTCGCGTACGACAGGCTCTGGTAGTCCTCGAGAAAACGCACGCGGGTCTCGATGATCTTCTCGAGGCCTTGCGGCCGCGTCAGCTGCACCACCGTGCCCTCGCGGCCCGACAGCTTGGCCTTCCAGGCCGGATCGTGCGCGGCCAGGCGCCCGGCGGCAAAGGCCTTCTTGTTGGCCTCGACCGCGACACCGTTGAGCTCGATGGCCCGCGTCAGCGCATCGAGCCCGACCGGCACACCGCCCCGTTGCCAGGCAAAGCCGAGCAGCAGCATGTTGGCGCCGATCGCGTCGCCCAGCAGGGCCTTGGCAGCGTCGTGCGCATCGATGGCCTGGACCTGGGCCTCGCCGGCGGCGGCCCGGAACTTCTGCAACAGCGCATCGTGGCGGAAAGGCAGGTCCGGCGAACGCGTGAACTCCGCCAAAGTCTGCAAGTGCGAGTTGACGACGAGCTGCGTGCCGCCCTCCTTCACCGTGCCCAGCACGTCGGGCAACGCACCCACCACCATGTCGGCCACGATCAGCGTGCGTGCGCGCTGCGGCTGAACGCGCACCGCATGCAGGAGCGAAGGCCGGCCGGCGATGCGGATGTGGCTCACGACCGAGCCGCCCTTCTGCGCCAGCGCGGTGAAGTCCAGCACCGACGCGCCCTTGCCTTCCAGGTGCGCCGCCATCGCGACCAGCGCGCCGATGGTGATCACGCCCGTGCCGCCGACGCCCGCGACCAGCATGTCGAAGGGCCGGTCGACCTTCGGCAGCGCGGGCAGCGGCAGCGCCCCGGCCAGCGCATGCAGATCCGGCGCGGGCGACAGGGCCGTGCTGCTCTTGCGCACCTCGCCGCCCAGCACGGTCACGAAGCTCGGGCAGAAGCCTTCGGCGCAGGAATAGTCCTTGTTGCAGCTCGATTGCTCGATCTGCCGCTTGCGCCCGAACTCGGTTTCGAGCGGCGCGACCGAGAAGCAGTTGGACTGCACGCCGCAATCGCCGCAGCCCTCGCACACGGCGGCGTTGATGAACATGCGCTTGGCCGGATCGGGGTAGGTCTTCTTCTTGCGCCGGCGCCGCTTCTCCGCCGCGCAGGTCTGGTCGTAGACCAGCACCGTGACGCCGGCGATCTCGCGCAGCTCGCGCTGGACCGCGTCCATGTCGCGCCGGTGGTGCACCTGCACCCCTTCTTCCAGCCGCACGCCGCGGTAGACCTCCGGGTCATCGGTGACCACCACGACCCGCTTCGCGCCTTCGCTCGCGACCTGCGTGCAGATCTGCGCGACGGAGATGCTGCCGTCGACCGGCTGGCCGCCGGTCATCGCGACCGCGTCGTTGAACAGGATCTTGTAGGTGATGTTCGCGCCGCTCGCGATCGCCTGGCGCAGCGCCAGGTAGCCCGAGTGGAAATACGTGCCCTCGCCCATGTTCTGGAAGATGTGCGGCATCGCGGTGAAGGGCGCATGGCCCAGCCAGTCGGCGCCCTCGCCACCCATCTGCGTCAAGCCGCCGGTGCTGCGGTCCATCCAGCTCGCCATGTAGTGGCAGCCCACGCCGGCGAGGGCCTTGCTTCCTTCCGGCACCTTGGTCGACGAGCTGTGCGGGCAGCCCGAGCAGAAGTAAGGCAGCCGGCGCATGCCGTCCGACTCGTTCGACAGCAAGGCGGGCTTCGCGAACAGGCCGGCGTCGATGCGCTCGGCGAGCGGGTCTCCGATCGATGCGAGCCAGGCGCGCAAGGCCGAGGCGATCGATGCGGGGCCCAGCTGGCCCACCCACGTCAGTAGCGGCCCGCCGGCCAGATCGTGCTTGCCGCAGACCGTGGGCCGCTGTTCCTGGTTGAACACCAGCTCCTTCAGCTGCTGCTCGACCACCGAGGCCTTCTCCTCGATGACCAGCACATGGCGCAGGCCGGCGCAGAAGTCCTGCGCGCGCTGCGATTCGAGCGGGAAGCAGAGGCCCGGCTTGTAGATGCGCAGGCCAATGCACTGCAATTCGGCTTCGTCGATGCCGCAACGCTGCAGCACTTCCATCAGGTCATGGAAGGACTTGCCGACCACCATGATGCCCGCCGTCGCCTCCGGCGCAGCGACCACCAGGCGATCGATGGAGTTCAGCCGCGCGAAGGCCTTCAGCGCCTCCAGCCTCGCGGCCAGGCGCACTTCGATGGCGAGCGTCAGGAAGTCGTCGCTGCGGTAGGCCCGCGCTTCGGCGGCCCCGGGCGCCTCATCGGGCGCGGTGAACTCGGGCAGCGACGCCACCTCGATCGAACGCCCGCTCTCCACCGTCTCGGAGATGGCCTTGAATGCGACCCAGAGGCCGGCGTGCCGCGATGCGGCCCAGCCCCACAGCCCGAAGGCGTCGTACTCGTCGACCGAGGCCGGGTGGACGATCGGCATGCCCCAGCCCATCAGCGAGAGCTCGCTCGCATTCGGGATCGAGGACGAGACCGCCGCATGATCGTCGCCGACCACCACCAGCACGCCGCCCTGGCGCGTCGTGCCCGCGGCATTGCCGTGGCGCAGCGCATCGCCGGCCCGATCCAGTCCGGGGCCCTTGCCGTACCACATGCCGAAGACGCCGTCGAAGCTGCGCTCTGCATCGGCGCCCACCTGCTGGGTGCCCATCAGCGCCGTGGCGGCCAGGTCCTCGTTGATGGCGGGCAGGAAGCGGATATCGTGCGCCTCGAGATCGGCCTCCGCGCGCCAGAGTTCGACGTCCACGCCGGCGAGCGGCGAGCCGCGGTAGCCGCTCACGAAACCTGCCGTCTTCAGGCCGTGCACTTCGTCCCATTTGCGCTGCAGGAGCAAGAGCCGCACCAGCGCCTGCGTGCCGGTCAGGAACACGCGTCCCTGAAGCGCGCTGCGGTTGTCGGCGAGCCGGTAGCTCGTTGCCGGAACCGGCTCGGGGTCGCGTTTCATGTCGTCGTTCATCGTGCGCAAAAACAAATAGTAGTCTTGCCGCGCGTCACCGGCATGGCTTCGCCCAGGAGCCGTTTTTTTTGACTTGACATTCGCGACAAAGGCCCGAATTGACCGGATATCGCAAGCTGGCCCATCGGCCGCTACGATGTCCGTTCTGCCTGTGTCCCTCGAAGCCTTCCACCCCGCCGTCGGCGGCTGGTTCAGCCGCAGCTTCGCTGCGCCCACCGAGGCGCAGGCGGCGGCGTGGCCCGCGATCCGTGCGGGCCGCCATACGCTGGTCGCCGCGCCGACCGGATCGGGCAAGACCCTGACGGCCTTCCTCGCCGCGCTGGATGGACTGGTGCGCCAGGGCTTGACGCCCGAGGGGCTCGCCGACGAAACCACGGTGGTCTACGTCTCGCCGCTGAAGGCGCTGTCCAACGACATCCACCTGAACCTGGAAGTGCCGCTGGCGGGCATCCGCGCCGAACTGGCCGCGCTGGGCCTGCCGGACGTCGACATCCGCAGCGCCGTGCGCACCGGCGATACGGCGCCCAGGGATCGCCAGCAGAACCTGCGCAAGCCGCCGCACATCCTGGTCACCACGCCGGAGTCGCTGTACGTGCTGCTCGGTTCGGCATCGGGCCGCAAGATGCTGTCGACCGTGCGCACGGCGATCGTCGACGAGATCCATGCGATCGCGGCCAGCAAGCGCGGCAGCCATCTGTCGCTGTCGCTCGAAAGGCTGCAATCGCTCTGCGAGAAGCCTCTGACGCGCATCGGTCTCTCCGCCACGCAGAAGCCCATCGACGAGGTCGCGCGCTTCCTGGTGGGTGCGGGCGCAGTCACCGATGGCGTTGCGGATTGCGAGATCGTCGACATCGGCTATGCCAAGGAACGCGATCTCGCGCTCGAGCTGCCGCCCGTGCCGCTCGGCGCGGTGATGTCGAACGAGCAGTGGGAGCAGGTCTATTCGCGCGTCGCCGAACTCGTGCACCTGCATCGCACCACGCTGGTCTTCGTCAACACCCGGCGCATGGCCGAACGTGCGGCGCGGCATCTGGGCGAGCGCCTCGGGAAGGAAGCGGTGGCGGCCCATCACGGCAGCCTCGCGAAGGAGGCGCGCCTCGACGCGGAGCAACGCCTCAAGCGCGGCGAACTGAAAGTGCTCGTGGCTACCGCCTCGCTGGAACTGGGCCTGGACATCGGCGATGTCGACCTGGTGTGCCAGCTGGGTTCGCCCCGATCGATCGCCACCTTCCTGCAGCGCGCCGGCCGCTCGGGCCATGCGGTGGGCGGCACTCCCAAGGCGCGCCTGTTCCCGCAGTCGCGCGACGAGCTGGTCGAATGCGCGGCCTTGCTCGATTGCATCCGCCGCGGCGAGCTCGATGCCTTGCACGTGCTGCCCGCGCCCCTCGATGTGCTGGCGCAGCAGATCGTGGCCGAGACCGCCAGCCGCGAATGGGACGAAGACGAGCTGTTCGCCCTGCTGCGCCGCGCCTGGCCCTATGCGCAGTTGAAGCGCGAGGACTACGCCGCCGTGGTGCGCATGCTGTCCGAAGGCTTCACCACCCGCAACGGACCGCGCGCCGGCTATGTGCACCGTGACGCGGTCCATCACCGCTTGCGCGAACGCAAGGGCGCGCGCCTGACCGCCCTCACCTCGGGCGGCACCATTCCCGAGACCGGCGACTACAGCGTGGTGCTCGAACCGCAGGCCCACAAGATCGGCACCGTGAACGAAGACTTCGCGGTCGAGAGCCTGGCCGGCGACGTGTTCCAGCTCGGCAACACCAGCTACCGCATCCTGCGCATCGAGCCGGGCCGCGTGCGCGTGGAAGATGCGCATGGTGCGGCGCCCAACATCCCGTTCTGGCTCGGCGAGGCGCCGGGCCGCAGCGACGAGCTCTCCTTCGCCGTCTCGCGGCTGCGCGACGAGGTCGGACAGCACATCGCCACGCAAGGCGCCGAGGCCGCGGTGCGCTGGCTGGCGCGCGGCGTGGGACTGCACGACGAAGCCGCACGCCAGATCGTCGACCACCTCGCGCGCACCGTGGCAGCGCTGGGCGCGGTGCCGACGCAGGACCGGATCGTGATCGAGCGCTTCTTCGACGAATCGGGCGGCATGCAGCTGGTGATCCATTCGCCGTATGGAAGCCGTCTCAACCGCGCGTGGGGCCTGGCCCTGCGCAAGCGCTTCTGCCGCAAGTTCAATTTCGAGCTGCAGGCCGCGGCCACCGAGGATGCGATCGTGCTCTCGCTGTCCACCAGCCACAGCTTTGCGCTGCCGGAGGTGGCCCGCTACCTGCACTCGGCCACGGCGCTGGACGTGCTGGTGCAGGCGCTGCTGGACGCGCCGCTGTTCGGTGTGCGCTGGCGCTGGAATGCAACCACCGCACTCGCCCTGCCGCGCTTCATCGGCGGGCGCAAGGTGGCGCCGCAGCTGCAGCGCATGAAGTCCGAAGACCTGCTGGCGTCCGTGTTCCCGGACCAGGTCGCCTGCGCCGAGAACCTCGCGGGCGAACGCGAGATCCCCGAGCACCCGCTGGTCGCGCAGACCCTGGACGACTGCCTGCACGAGGCCATGGACGCCGAGGGCTGGCTGCGCCTGCTGCGTCGCATCGAAGCGGGCGAAGTGAGCGTGCTCGCGTGCGATCTTCCCGCGCCCTCGCCGCTCGCCGCGGAAGTGCTGAACGCACGGCCCTATGCCTTTCTCGACGATGCGCCGCTGGAAGAGCGCCGCACCCAGGCCGTGCAGAGCCGCCGCTACACCGATCCGGAGAGCGCGGACGACATGGGCCGGCTGGACCCGGAGGCGATCGGCAGCGTGCGCGAGGAAGCCTGGCCCGGCCCCCGCAACCCCGACGAGATGCATGAAGCGCTCAGCGGGCTCGGCGTGGTCAACGACGAGGACGTGGCCCGCAATGCGAACTGGGAAACATGGCTCGAGGCGCTCGCCGGCGCCGGCCGCGCGACGCGCCTGTCGCTTGGCCTGTGGGTCGCGGCCGAGCGCCTGGCGCTGACCCAGGCGCTCTATCCCGGCGCCGCCATGCAGCCGCTCATCGAGGCCCCTGCCGAATATGCGCAGACCTCCGGGAGCCGCGACGAGCTGCTGCGCGAGCTGCTGCAGTCGCGCCTCGGCGGGCTGGGCCCGGTCTCGGCGAACGAACTGGCGCAGCAGCTCCGGTTGCCGCTCTCAGACATCGAAGCCGCACTGCTGGGATTGCAAAGCGAAGGCCAAGTGCTGCAGGGGCGATTCACGCCCGAGGCCGACGGCCAGGAGTGGTGCGAAAGGCATCTGCTCGCACGCATCCACCGCTACACCCTCAAGCGCCTGCGGCGCGAGATCGAACCCGTGGAGCCGCGCGACTTCGCACGCTTTCTCTTCGAATGGCAGCACGTCGGCGCGGCCGCGCGTGTCAGCGGCCCGGAGGCCCTGGCCGGCGTGCTGACCCAATTGGAAGGCTACGAGGCGCCGGCCGCGCTGTGGGAGGCCGAACTGCTGCCGGCGCGCGTCAACGACTATGCCAGCGCCTGGCTCGACGACCTGTGCACCGCGGGGCGCGTGCTGTGGACGCGGCTGCGGCCGTCCGCCAACGATGGCCGCGCGGCAGGGGGTGCCGGCCAGTCGCTGCGCGCCACGCCGATCCTGCTGCTGCCGCGGCGCAGCGCAGCGCTCTGGAACGGACTCGCGCCGGCACCGGTCGACGACGCGGGACTGGGTTCGCGCGCGCAGCGCGTGGCTGCCTGGCTCGCGGCCAACGGCGCGTCTTTCTTCGACGAGATCGCCGAGGGCGCACGCCTGCTGGGCACCGAGGTCGAAGACGCGCTCAGCGAACTGGTCGCGCGCGGCCGCGTGCGCTGCGACAGTTATGCGGGCCTGCGCGCATTGCTGGTGCCGGCCTCGAAGCGCGCGCCGACGCACGCGCAGCAGCAGCGCCGGCGCCGCGCCGCGCTCTTCGGCATCGAGGACGCGGGCCGCTGGCTGCTGACGCGGCAGCCGGGCTCCGCGACGACCGAAGAGCCGCCTCGCGCCCTCGCGCCCGAATCCATCGAACAGGTCGCGCGCGTGCTGCTGCGCCGCTATGGCGTGGTGTGCTGGAGCATGCTCGAGCGCGAGGCCGCCTGGTTGCCGCCATGGCGCGACCTGGTGCGTAGCTACCGCCGGCTCGAAGCCCGCGGCGAGATCCGCGGCGGCCGCTTCATCGCGGGCCTGTCCGGCGAGCAGTTCGCGCTGCCCGAGGCCATCGGGCTCATGCGCCAGATGCGGCGCCGGCCGGCCGACGAAAGCCTGGTCTGCCTGTCGGCTTCGGATCCCGCCAACCTGCTCGGAACGGTCATTCCGGGCACCAAGATTCCGCGGGTCGCAGGCTCGCGTGTGCTGTACCGGGATGGCATCCCTATCGCGACCAGCGTCGCGGGCCAGGTCGAGATGCTTGCGCCCCTGAGCGCCGCGCAGCAGAACGCGGCGCGCAAGGCGCTCTCGCTGGACCCCGCGCTGCATTGGGTGCATCGAACAACGGAGATCGCCGAGGAGCTTCGCCGCTGAACGCCGGCGTCGGCGAGCGCACCGCTGCTTCAGCTCTTGTCGGAGAGCCCGATCGAGGGCAGATCGAGTTCGACCCAGGCCGGCGCGTGATCGCTGGCACCAGCCCGGCCCCGCACCTCGCGATCCACGTTCGCATCGATCAGCAAGGGCGCGAGCTCCGCATTGAGCAGCAGGTGGTCGATGCGCAGGCCCGCGTTGCGCGGCCAGCGGTTGCGCCAGTAGTCCCAGTAGGTGTAGATCGCCTCGTTCGGATGGCGCGCGCGGATCGCGTCGGTCCAGCCCTGCTTCAAGAGGCGCGCGAAGGCGGCACGAGCCTCCGGCTGCAGCAGCGCATCGTCGCGCCACGAGGCGGGGTTGTAGATGTCGGCATCGGTAGGCACCACGTTGAAGTCCCCGGCCAGCACCGCCGGCAGCCCGCAGGCGTAGAGCTTGCGCGCATGCACTTCGAGCCGTCCGGACCATTCGAGCTTGTAGTCGAACTTGGGGCCGGGCTGGGGATTGCCGTTGGGCAAATACAGGCAGCCGACGACCACGCCGCCGACCACGGCTTCGAGGTAGCGGCTCTGGCTGTCTTCGCTGTTGCCGTCCAGGCCGCGGCCGGTTTCGATCGGCTCCCGGCCGCGCGCGAGGATGGCCACGCCGTTCCACGAACGCTGGCCATGAAACACGACGCCGTAGCCCGCTGCGCGAATCGCGGCCGCTGGAAAATTCTCGTCGGGCGACTTGAGCTCCTGCAGGCAGGCCACGTCCGGCCTCGACTCGGCCAGCCATTCCAGCAGGCGCGGGAGTCGGCCGTTGACACCGTTGACGTTGAAGGTCGCGATCTTCATGGCGCAGGCATGGGAGGAAGAATGACGTCGGCATCATGACGTGCAAGCCGTCATCGGCCGCGTCGGAGAACATGCTCTGCTTTTCCATGTGTTGCGCCCTGTATCGCCATACACCAGAGGCGGTCATCTGATCGCGGCGCGTTCCTACAGTCCGCCCCTCGGCGCAGGACGATGCTCCCGATCCCAACGCCCCGAGAGATCGCAGATGGCCCCCCCAACCGCATGCTCGCCCAATGCTTGCAGCTTGCGGGTGCTGGTGGTCGAAGACGATCCCGATGTGCTGGAAGCCGCGCTCGAGGCCCTGGAACTCCTGGGCCACTGGGCGACCGGCGTCCGCAGCGCCGAGGGTGCGCTCACCCGCTTCCTCGAAGGCGCGTTCGACGTGCTGATGGTCGACGTCGGCCTGCCGGCCTTGTCCGGGCTGGAACTGGCCGGCAAGTTGCAGTCTCGTTGCAAGCTGCCGGTCATTTTTGCCACGGGCAGAAAGGCGCCGGACGGACCTCTGCACAGCGCCGTCTGGCTGTGCAAGCCCTTCAGCCTCGAGCAACTGCGCGACGCACTGCGCCAGGCGTCCCAGCTCGTCGAGCTGAAGCTCGTCGACAACCCGGTCGCGCCTGCACCACGGGTCGCGGCAAGCGGCGCCTAGAAGCGGCGCTGCGAAGCACTCAAGCCGGCGGGCAGCGGTCGTAGACCAGGGCCAGATAGTCCGCGTGCTTTCGAAGGCTCTCGAGCTGCTGCACCGTGTTGCCGCGGATCGGGTCCTTCGGGTCGAACCTCACGTCGCCGTCGGGCAACAGAATGAAATGCGTTCGCCCGGACAAGCGGCCGCTGCGGTCGTCGGCATGCACGTAGCCGCAGCCCGTGCCCGTGCTCTTGTTGTAGGTCACGCCGGAGAACACGGCGAAGCGGGGTTCCGGCAGCCTGGTTTTCACCTGTGATTGGACCTGCCAGATCGGCCAATAGAACCACCACCCGCCGACGCAAGCGGCAAAGACCGAGATGCTGGCCAGAATGCAGACAATGACTCTCATGGCTTGTCCTTGTCGGGTTGCACGAACTGCATCGCGAAACGACCCAGAGGGGTCAGTTCCGTCACGGTGGCCGTGCCCGCCCGTCCCGGCGGCGCCGAGAACGTGACCTTGACCCAGCCCCCGTCCTTCAGGATGCGCAGGCTCTCGATGTCCTCTGCCGCAGTGAAGACCATCGGCAGAGGACCCTTGGCCACGCGCTGGAGCACGCTATAGGACATGTGCTGCCAGGCAGACACGGCGAAGAGACCGACCGTGGTTTGTCTCGGAGCGTATGTCCATGTAGCCAATTGTAATTACATGTAGTACTTACAGGTTAACTTCTTTCGTGATCCATTTCACGAGTTTGCGAATCCGGCAAAAACATGAAGTAGTGCCGAATGCGGCGCGCAAGGCCCACCCCTGCCATGGAAAGGGTCCGGCGCTTTGTGTAGTCTTTCGTGGAGCAGGAGACAACCATCGAAATGGCCCGAGCGCCATGAAATGGAGGCAGCCATGCAGGATTCGGTGACGCCTATCGACGCATCCTTCGAGCGATGGACGCAACTCTCGGACGCCTACGAGCAGCACCTGCTGCACATGAAGCAGGGTGATGAAAGCGCGCGCGCAGAAGCGATACGGCTCGCACGCGAACTGGATGCGCTGACCCGACTGCTCGGACGCAAGCTCCCCGCGAACCAGTCACCCGACAAGCGCTGAGGCCTTCTTCGTCCTTCCGCGCAGCCTTCTCTGGGTCCAATTGCCCGATCCGGATCGGGGTGCCGCGTCCGGATTGTTGCCGGAACGAAAACACCGCAATTCCATTTGGCAGGGTTTCTACCTAGATTTCGGGCGCAAACTTCATCCCCACAGAGCAGCCATTCACTGTTCTGGATGAACAGGGCACCGAGCGAGGTGGCCGCCCCCGAAGGGACGGCGCCCCACCCAAGACCGGTTCGAAATCATCATCCAAACCATTGAAGGAAATTGAAATGAAGACCTCGAAGATCATTGCCGCCGCCGCTCTCGCGCTTCTTGCTGCCGCTGGCGCCCAAGCCGAAACCTATGAAGGCGTGCATTCGCTGGTGTCGGCCAACAGCCGTGCCGACGTGAGGGCCCAAGCGGTGGCTGCCGCACGCAGCGAGAACCCGTACGCCGAAGGCGTCTCGTCGCGCGTCGCGCCGGCGCTGACCGCCTCGACCGACCGTGCCGGCGTGCGAGCCGAAGCCGTCGCCGCCGCCCGCAGCGCCAACCCGTACGCGGAAGGCTATGCGCAAGGCGTGGCGCCGGTGCTCGCCAGCACGGTTGACCGCGCCACCGTGCGCGCCGAAGCCCGCGCCGCAGCGCGCGGCATCGACCAGCTTGCGCTGTAATCGGCTGCACTCGAGACGACAAACCGGGCCGCGAGCCCGGTTTTTTCATGCGGCGTTGGCCGCAGGCCACTCGGCCTCGCTGAAAGAATGCCGGCTGCCCCGGAGCGCGGCACAATCTCGTCAGCATGACGCAGCAATTGCCCCACCCCGATGACCTGAGCGATGCGGAGCTCGCTGAACACGCCCATGCCTGGCGACGCCTGGCATTGCGCGGAGACCGCAACGCGCGAGCGCCCGCGCACGCTTACGAGACTGCCTTGCGCGAACGCGTGCGCGCCTCGATGGCAGCCGAGCTGATGGCCAGCGCCGCGGCGCCCGAACCGAAACGCCCGTGGTGGCGCCGATGGTGGCCCTCGATGAGCGAGCACGTCACGTCCTGAACGGACGGCGCTTCCTCCTTCTTCAGCGGTCAGCGGCCGCCGAGCTGCCCGAAGGAGGTGCGAAGCCCCACATAGTCGGTCGGCCCGCTGCTCTCGGGTGGATGACCGGTCGCCGACAGCCAGGCCGCGATGCTGGGCAGGCGCTTGTCGAAATAGAGCTGCAGGTGGGACCAGTTGCCGCCCTCCGTATGGGGCGCGGTCATTTCGAGCGCCTCGACCGCGATCGCGCGCAAGCTGCTCACCATCGCCAGCGAGCGCCCGTCGAGCAATTGCAGCGTCACCTCGCGGCCCTGCGCCAGGATTTCATCGAGGATGCGGCGATTCACCGTGTAGTCGGGCCAGCTGCGCTTGCCGCAGGCGTCGTTCAGCTCCCTGAAGACCCAGTGCATGTTGGTGGCGAAGATCGCCGCCACCTGCCCGGCCTGGCGCAGGCTCTGCTTCGAGGCCAGGGCCTGCAGCCGCAGCGCCCACAGGATCGCGGCAAGAACGCCCAGTGTCTGGACCCATGCCGCCCATTCGGTCGAGGTCGCAGGACGGTTGAACCAGCCGACGACCACCAGTGCGACAGTGAGCGCGGCGACCGCCGCTCCGAATTTCCGCATGCTTTCCTCTGGGTCTGGGTACGCCGCCTCAGGCGCGCGGCCCGTCCTTGCCGAACAGTTTTCTTATCGCCGCAATCCCTGCCACCAATGCATTGGCGTAGGTCGCTTGCGGATCGCTCGCAGCCTCGAGCGGCAGGTATGGAAGCGCTTCTTCCATCGCGTAGTCGGTGCCCTCCATCAATACCCAATAGAACTCGCCCTCTTCGAGTTCGTGCACGGTGAGCGCGATATTTCGCAATTGCGACATGAGTTTAGGAGGGGGTCATCGAGTGAACTCATCGATCCTATTCATCGCGCGTTACAACACCTAGCCAAAACTTCACGTTTCGTCTCAAATGTGATGAAGGGTAATTAAATTGGCAAGTCTTGAATACCCTCAATAGCCTGAATGTGGGTAATTTGCACCTGCCAAGCTTTTCCTACAGCGCCCGGGTGCCGCCGTGCCTAAGCTGAATGCACCTCAACAACACCGCCGTGCCAAGGAGGAGACATGAAGCATTTCACCCTCGACCCCCACATGGTCGCCGCCTTCGGAGGGGCCTTCTATCCGACCGGCCATTCCATGGTGATGTTTCCCAATGCCGAGGACGCGAGCCGAGTCGGACACCAGCTGATCGACAACGGCTTCAGCGGCGACGAGGTCTACCTGATCCCTCCCAAGACCATGCTGGCCCAGATCTCGCCCACGGTCAGGGACGCGGACAACCCGCTGCCCTCGGCCGGCACCGACGGCGCCACCGTGCGCGCCTACACCAAGCTCGCGCGCGACGGCCACACCGGCCTCCTGGTCAAGACCGAGAACAGGGCCGCGGCCGAGCGCCTGATGGAGGTGGTGCGTACGGTGCCCTATTCGATCGCCGAGCGCTACTGCAGGCTGGTGATCGAGGACCTCTGAACCAGGTCTCAGGCCGGCGCGGCGCGGCTGAGCACGGCGCGCGCCATCGACTGCGCAAGCTCGTGCTCGCCGAGGAACACGGTGGCCTCCACCTCCTCCGAGAGCAGCCGCGCCTCCTCCTCGTTGTGGCTGCGGATCACGGTCTCGATCGCGGGGTTGAGCGTGCGCGCGGTCTCGATCATCTGCCGCACATTCATCGCATCGGCGACGGCGACCACGAGCACGCGGGCCCGCGCCACATGCGCCTGGATCAGCACCGCGGGATCGGCCGCATCGCCCCAGACGGCCGCCAGCCCCTCGGCGCGCAGCTTCTCCACCAGTTCGCGGTTCTGCTCCGCCACCACGAAGGGAACATCGTGGGCTGCCAGCTCGGCGGCAATGCGCCGCCCCACGCGGCCATAACCGACCAGCACGACGTGGCGCGACAGGTACTTCGCCTCGGTGCTCACCGGCAGCTCGGCCAACGGGTCGTCGCGCAGCGCCAGGCTGCGCGCAAGGGATGAACGCGCATGCAGCCATTTCTGCACCGGACCGATCAGGCTGAACCACAGCGGATTGGTGGCGATGGAGATCAGCGCGCCGGCCAGCAGCAGGCTCTGGCCCTCGGCCGGCAGCAGCCCGAGCGAGACGCCGAGCGCAGCCAGGATGAATGAGAACTCGCCGATCTGCGCCAGGCTCGCGCTCACCGTGAGCGCCGTGCTCAAGGGATAGCGGAACAGCAGCACCAGCGCGCAGGCCGCCACGGACTTGCCCACCACGATCACCCCCACGACCGCCAACACCTGCAGCGGGCGTTCGATCAGCACGGCCGGGTTGAACAACATGCCGACCGAGACGAAGAACAGGACGGCAAAGGCGTCGCGCAGGGGCAGCGATTCCTGCGCCGCCCGATGACTGAACTCGGATTCGCGCATCACCATCCCCGCGAAGAAGGCGCCGAGCGCGAAGGACACGCCGAACAGCGCCGCCGATGCGAAGGCGATGCTGACCGCGGCCGCCACCACGCACAGCGTGAAGAGTTCGCGCGAACCGGTGCGCGTGACCTGCCACAGGACCCACGGGAACACGCGCCGCCCCACCACCAGCATCAGCACCACGAAACCACCCACCTGCAGCAGCGTGAGGCCCAGCGTCTGCCAGACCGGCGCCGCGTCGGCCACGGCCGTCTTGCCGCCCATCACGCCGGCCAGCGGCGGCAGCAGCACGAGCACCAGCACCATCGCGAGGTCTTCCACCACCAGCCAGCCGACCGCGATGCGGCCGGTGAAGGAATCGAGGAGCCCCAGGCTCTCGAGCGCGCGCAGCAGCACCACCGTGCTCGCCACCGACAAGGCGAGCCCGAACACCAGTGCGCCGCCCAGGCTCCAGCCCCACCACGTGGCCAATGCGCCACCAAGCAGCGTGGCCACCGCCATCTGCACGATCGCGCCGGGCAATGCGATCTTGCGCACCGCGAGCAGATCGTCGAGCGAGAAGTGCAGGCCGACGCCGAACATCAGCAGCATCACGCCGATCTCGGCCAGCTGCGCGGCGATCTCCGCATCCGCCACGAAGCCCGGGGTGAACGGGCCGATGATCACGCCCGCGAGCAGGTAGCCCACCAACGCCGGCAGCCGAAGCCGCGCCGCCAGGAAGCCGAGTACCAGCGCCAGGCCGAGACCGGCCGCAACGGTATTGATCAGGGAGACGCTGTGGGGCATCGCTGCATTTTGCAAGATCGACGCCAACGCACCTGCACCTTTCAGCGCGCCGTCAATCCAGTCCCAGCACCTTGTCGAGCGTGATCGGCAGGCTGTACACGCGGCGCCCCGTCGCATGGAAGATCGCGTTGCCCACGGCCGCCGCGACGCCCACGATGCCGATCTCCCCCACGCCCTTGACGCCCAGCGGATTGACGACCTCGTCCTGCTCGTCGACGAAGATCACCTCGATCTCCCCGACGTCGGCGTTGGCAGCCAGGTGGTATTCGGCCAGGCTGTGGTTCATCACGCGGCCCAAACGGTGATCGACGAGACCCTCCTCGTGCAGCGCCATGCCGATGCCCCAGACCACGCCGCCCTCGATCTGGCTGGTGGCTGTTCTCGGATTGACGATGCGTCCGGCCGCCACCGCGCTGACGACGCGCGTGACGTGCACGCTGCCCAGGTCTTCATCCACGCGCACCTCGGCGAACACCGCCGAATGCGTGGCGCGCGCGTACTTGCGCTGCTTCATGAGATTGGGCAATGCGAGGCTCTTGGCTTCGATCTGGGCCGCACCGGCGCGCTGCATCAGCTCGCGCAGGCTGATGGAACGCGAGGGATCCACGCGCAGCCGCACCAGGCCGTTGACGAATTCGACATCCTTCAACCGCGGCTGGCGCAGCGGCGTATCGCCTTGCGCACGCGCCATGAGGAGCAGCTTGGCCGCGATCTTGATGCAGGCGGCCTGAACCGCCGTGCCGATGGTGGCCACGGTGAAGGAGCCCCCCTGGACCGGCGCCAGCGGCAGGCTCGAATCGCCGAGGCTGAAGTCCACCTTGGCAAGCGGCAGGCCCAAGGTCGCCGCTGCGATCTGCGACATCACGGTGCCGGTGCCGGTGCCGATGTCGGTGGTGGCGCTGCCGACCTCCAGCGTGCCGTCGACCCGCAGCACGGCGCGTGCGGCGCCGTGGATCTGCATCGCGTCCCACACGCCGGTGGCCATGCCCCAGCCGATCAGCGTGCGGCCGTCACGCATCGAGCGCGGCTCGGGCTCTCGGCGCGACCAGCCGAAGCGCTCCGCGCCGCGCGCATAGCATTCGCGCAACGCCTTGCTCGAGAAGGGTTTGCCGCTTCCGGGCTCGGTCTCAGTGTAGTTGCGCAGGCGCAGGGCCAGCGGGTC
Organism: Variovorax sp. LjRoot175; assembly: GCF_964253805.1. NCBI lineage: Bacteria > Pseudomonadati > Pseudomonadota > Betaproteobacteria > Burkholderiales > Comamonadaceae > Variovorax > Variovorax sp. LjRoot175. The sequence continues at coordinate 3,683,085 of NZ_CAXURY020000001.1, forward strand.
CAGGCCGACGGCATGCGCCAGTTCGTCCATCGCGCTTTCGAGCGCATAAACCCCTTGGGCCGCGCCGGGTGCGCGCATGTCGGTCGGCGTGAAACGGTCGAGCTCGACCACGCGATGGGCCAGCCGCAGATTCGGCGTGTTGTAGAGCAGACCCGTCCAGCTGACGATGTTCTCGACGTAGTCCTCATTGCGCGAAGTCTCCGACACCGCCTCGTGCACGACGGAGCGCAGCCGCCCTTCGGCATCGCAGGCCAGCTTCAGCGTCTGCAGGGTCTCGGGCCGATGGCCGAAGCTGAACATCTGCTGGCGCGTGAGCACCACGCGCACCGTGCGCCGCAGCGTCAGCGCCGCCATCGCGGCCAGCACCAGCTGGTAGCCGGGCCGCAGCCCCGACCCGAAGGCCCCGCCCACGAAGGGACACAGCACGCGCACATCGCGCTTGCGCAGCTTCAGCACGCGCGCCAGGTAGGCGCGGCTGTTCTGCGCGCCCTGCGTCTTGTCGTAGATCGTGAGCCGCCCTTCGCCTTCCCAGATCGCCGTGCTGGCATGCGTTTCCATGGGGTTGTGAAACTCGGCCGGCGAGCGGTAGCGCGCCTCGATCTTGACCGGCGCTTCGTCCCAGGCATCTTCCGGTTCGCCGCGCACCTTGGGCGCGACCTGGTAACCGAACTTGAGGCGGCTCGGCTTGCGGGCCTCGATCGCCAGCCGCTGCATGTCGCTGCGCGGCCGCTCGGCGGCGCAGTGCACCTCGATCAGCCGCGCCGCATGGCGCGCGGCCTCGAAGCTCACCGCCACGACCAGCGCCACCGGCTGCGCGTCGGAGTGGATCTGCGCATCGTGCAGCGGCCGGAACGGCGAGCCGCCGGGCGCATCCATGTCCTTGTGCAGCAGATCGAAGCGTGCCATGGGCGGCCGGTTCTCGTGGGTCAGCACCTCGATCACGCCCGGCACGGCGCGCGCCGCGCGGCTGTCGATGGAACGGATGCGGCCGCGCGCGATCGGGCTCGGCACCACCACGCCGTAGAGCAGGCCCTCGGCCGGATGCTCGGCGGCGTAGCGGGCCGCACCCGTCACCTTGGCCCGAGCGTCGACACGCGCCACCGGCGCCCCGAAGGGCAATCCGGGTTGTGCCGTCACGCACCCGCCTCCATGCCGGCCGCCTGCAGCAGCGCACGCACGACGGCACGGCGCGCCAGTTCGATCTTGAAGCCGTTGTGCTCCAGCGCCCGCGCGCCCTCGACCAGAACGGACGCCGCTGCCTCGAACGCGGCGACACCGGGCACCTGGCCGGCCAGCAGCGCCTCGGCTTCGCACCGGCGCCAGGGCTTGTGGGCCACACCGCCGAGCGCGATGCGCGCCGACCGGATGCGCCCCTGCGCGATGTCGAGCGCGCAGGCCGCGGACACCAGCGCGAAAGCGTAGGAGCGCCGGTCGCGCAGCTTGAGATAGCAGGAATGGCGAGCGAAGGGATCGGGCGGCAGCTCGACCGCGATGACCAGTTCGTCCGCGGCCAGCGTCGTATCGCGCTCCGGTGCATCGCCGGGCAGCCGATGGAAGTCGGCCATGGCGATGGAGCGTTCGCCCTGCGGCCCCTGCACGTGAACCACCCCTTCGAGCGCCGCCAGCGCGACGCACATGTCCGAAGGATGCACCGCAACGCACTGCTCGCTGGCGCCGAGGATCGCGTGGATGCGATTCAGCCCCTCGATCGCCGGGCAGCCGCTGCCCGGCGCGCGCTTGTTGCACGGCGTGACGATGTCGTAGAAGTAGTAGCAGCGCGTGCGCTGCAGCAGGTTGCCGCCGACGGTCGCCATGTTGCGCAGCTGCGGCGAGGCGCCGGCCAGCAGCGCCTCCGCCAGCAGGGGATAGCGGCGCTGCACTTCCGGATGCCAGGCCAGGTCGGCATTGCGCACCAGCGCGCCCACGTGGAGGCCGCCGCGTTCGGTGACGCGCACCTCGCGCAGCGGCAGGTGCGTGATGTCGACCAGCCGCGCAGGCCGGGCGACGCCTTCCTTCATGAGGTCGAGCAGATTGGTGCCGCCGGCGATGAAGCGCGCGCCGTCCACGCCGCCAATGGAGCGCAGCGCGTCGGCCGCATCGGTGGCGAGGTGGTACTCGAAAGGATTCATCGCACGGCTTTCCACGCACCGGACTGCTGATGCCCCAGCACTTCAACCACCGCCCTGACGATGTTCGGATAGGCGCCGCAACGGCAGAGGTTGCCGCTCATCTGTTCGCGCACGTCGTCTTCGTTCTGCGCATGGCCCTCGCGCAGCAGGCCGACCGCCGAGCAGATCTGGCCCGGCGTGCAGTAGCCGCACTGAAAAGCATCGTGGTCGACGAAGGCCTGCTGCAGCGGATGCAGAAGGTCGCCGTGCGCCAGCCCCTCGATGGTCTGTATCGTCGCGCCCTCCTGCATCACCGCGAGCGCGAGACAGGCGTTGATCCGGCGGCCGTCCACCAGCACCGTACAGGCGCCGCACTGCCCATGGTCGCAGCCCTTCTTGGTGCCAGTCAGGCCGCAGTGCTCGCGCAGCAGGTCCAGCAGCGTGGTCCAGGCCTCGAGCCGCACCGTGCGCGCGACGCCGTTCAAGTGGAAGCGGACCGTGTGCACCTCGCAGGCGGTGCGCTCCTGCGTGCTGAGGGTGGAGGTGGCATCCATGGGCTGTGACCTTGTCGTGCGGCGGAGGCTGGCGCAGTAGGACGTGACCGCAAGCATCGTCGCCGGAAACAAAAAGACCCGCCGCGGCGGGTCTTTTTGCAACTGGCCGAAGCGTCGGCGCCTCAGTGCATGTGCAGGCCGCCGTTGACCGAGAAGTCGGCGCCCGTCGAGTAGCCGCCTTCGTCGGTCGCGAGCCACGCGATGATGGAAGCGATCTCGCTGGGCTCGCCGAGCCGCTTGACGGGAATCGTGCCCACGATCTTGTCGAGCACTTCCTGGCGGATCGCCTTGACCATGTCGGTGCCGATGTAGCCCGGGCTCACGGTGTTCACCGTCACGCCCTTGGCCGCCAGCTCCTGCGCCAGCGCCATCGTGAAGCCGTGCATGCCGGCCTTGGCGGCCGAGTAGTTGGTCTGGCCGGCCTGGCCCTTGGCGCCGTTGACCGAGCTGATGTTGATAATGCGGCCCCAGCCCTTTTCGACCATGTCCGCGACCACCTGCTTGGTGACGTTGAACATGCTGTTGAGGTTGGTCTCGATCACCGCGCTCCAGTCCTCGGGCGTCATCTTGAGGAACATGCGGTCCCGCGTGATGCCGGCGTTGTTGACCAACACGTCGATGCTGCCGTGTTCGGCCTTGGCCTTGGTGAAGGCCTCGACCGTCGACTGCCAGTCGCCGACATTGCCGACCGACGCGTGGAACTCGTAGCCCAAGGCTTTCTGCTCGGCCAGCCACTTGGCATGGTCCCGCGTGGGACCGCAGCCGGCGATGACCGTGAAACCATCCTTGTGCAGGCGCTGGCAAATGGCGGTTCCGATGCCTCCCATGCCCCCGGTGACGTATGCGACTCTTTTGCTCATGATGTTCCTTATGTTGACGAGCCTGAACAGGCGCTGTTCACTGTAGCGAAGTTTCGCGCAGCCACCGGCTCAGGAAAACACTGACCCCTCAATGCAACGGGGTGTCACAAGCCGTCCATATACCGCGTTCGAACAGAAGGAAGGCAGGCATCCAATGAAACTCGTGACCTGGAACACCCAATGGTGCTGCGGCCTCGACGGCGTCGTGAGCCCGCAGCGCATCGTCGAGGGCGCGCGCGCCATGGGCGACTTCGACGTCCTGTGCCTGCAGGAGATCGCATCGGGCTATGGCGCCATGCCCGGCGGCCCGGGCGACCAGCCGGCCGAGCTCAGCGCGCTGCTGCCGGGCTTTCAGCTCTTCTTCGGTGCCGCGGTGGACGAGTTCGACCCCGAGGGCCGGCGCCAGCGTTTCGGCAACGTGATCGCGACCCGCCTGCCGGTGTCCCGGGTCCAGCACCACCCGCTGCCCTGGCCGGCCGACCCGGACGTGACCAGCATGCCGCGCATGTGCACCGTGCTCACGCTGACCAGCCCCGAACTCGGGCCCCTGCGCGTGATGACCACGCACCTCGAGTACTACTCGTCGAAGCAGCGCACGGCGCAGGCAAGGACCCTGCTCGCATTGCACGCCGAGGCCTGCGAACAGGCCGCAGCGCCGCCGAAGGCCGACTACGAGGGCCCCTTCCAGCCCAAGCTGCATACGAAGGAAGTCATCCTCTGCGGCGACTTCAACATGGCCGCATCGGACCCGGCGCACGCGACGCTGCGCGAGCGCCTGCGGGATGCGTGGCCGCTGGTGCACGGCAATGCCCCCCACGCACCCACCTTCCGGCTCTTCGACCGCAGGTACGGCCCCGATGCGGTGAGCTACGACTTCGTGTTCGTCAGCGACGGCCTGGCGCCGCGCGTGCGCCGCATCGAGGTCGACCTGGTCACGCGCGCATCCGACCACCAGCCCGTGTTCGTCGAGTTCGGCGATTGAGGCCTAAGGTTCTCACTCGCCTTGGATGCCGGCGGCGCGGATCACCTTGCCCCACTTGGCGGTCTCGGCCGCGAGGTGGCTGCGCAGCGCCTCGGGCGTGACCTTGTCCACGGGCACGATCTCCGAACTCAGGTCGGCCAGGCGCTGCTTGACCACCTCGTCCTGCAGGGCCGCGCGCAGGGCGACGTTGAGCTTCCCGGTCACGGCGGCCGGCGTGCCCTTGGGCGCGTAGATGCCGTGCCACACGCGCACGTCGAAGCCCTTGAGTCCCTGCTCGTCGAGCGTCGGGATGTCGGGCATGCTCGTTAGGCGCTTGGGCGTGGTCACGCCGAACACCTTGACGCGGTTGCCGTCCTTGATGACCGGCGCCGTCTGCGTGGTCTGGTCGCACAGGAGGTCGACCTGGCCGCCCATGAGGTCGTTGAGCGCCGGGCCGGCACCCTTGTAGGGCACGGTCGTCAGGTCGACGCCGATCTGGCTCGCGAACAGCAGGCCGCACAGCTGCGAGACGGCGCCGATGCCGGCATTGGCAAGCGAGACCTTGTCCTTGTTGGCCTTCACGTAGGTCAGCAGCTCCTTGAAGTTGTTGGCCGGGAAGTCCTTGCGCGACAGCAGCGTCATCGGCACGTCCATCACCTGCCCGATGTACTCGAAGTCCTTGAGCGGGTCATAGGACAGCTTCTTGTAGAGCGCAGGCGCGGTGGCCATGCCCATGTGATGGATCAGGATGGTGTAGCCGTCGGGCTTCGCCTTCGCGACCCGCGCGGGCGCGATGGTGCCGCCGGCGCCGACCGTGTTCTCGACCACCACCGTCTGCCCGAGCGACTTGCCCATCGGGATCGCCAGCATGCGGGCCACCACGTCGGTCGGACCGCCGGCCGAGTAAGGCACCACCATCGTGATGGGCTTGTCGGGCCACGCGGCCTGGGCCGCAGCGGGCGATTGCATTCCCAGCAGGCCCGCGGCCAGCGATGCGCAAAGCAGAACTTTGGATTTCAGTTCCATGTCGTCGTCTCCTGATGTCGATAAAAACCGGATTCAGACCGCGCCCTGCGCTTCCAGCGCGAGCAGGCGTTGCGCGAGCCGCAGCACGGGCGCGTCGACCATGCGGCCGCCGAGGCTGATCACGCCACCGCCGGCGCACTGCATGGCCTCGTTCACGCGCCGCGCCCAGGCCAGTTGCTCGGCGCTCGGGCCGAGGGCCGCATGCACCGGCCCCACCTGCTCGGGATGGATGCAGAGCTTGGCGCCGAAGCCACCGCGCCGCGCGCGTGCGCAGTCGAGCTGGAGCCGCTCCCGATCGCGCCAGTCGGGCGACACGCCGTCGACCGGTGCTGCGAGCCCGGCGCGGCGCGAAGCCAGCACCAGCGCAAGGCGCACCGGCACCAACTCGGCCTCGTCGGCTTCGCAGGCCAGACCGAGATCGGCCTGGAAGTCCAGATGGCCGAAGGCAAGCCGAAGCACCTGCGCTGCGTTCGCGAGCGCATCGAGCGCGGCGAGCCCGGCGGCCGATTCGATCAACGGCACGAGCACGCCCTGCGGCCCGACCGTCGCGACCAGCGCTGCGAGTTCTTCGGCACGCTCGGCCTTGGGCAGCACCACGCCGGCGAGCCCTTGCCGCGACAGCTGCGCCACGAGCGCGCAGTCTTCGTCGTGCCAGGCCGTGCCTGACGGATTGACGCGCACGAACAGGCGGCTGCGCTCGCCAGCGGACAGCGCCGCATGGCTGCGGGCGAGCTGCTCGCGCGCCGCCGCCTTGCGCTCGGGCGCCACCGCATCTTCGAGATCGACGATCACGGCGCCGGCGCCCGAAGCCAGCGCACGCGCATGGCGCTCGGGCCGGTCGGCCGGCACGAAGAGGAAGGTACGCGCCAATGCGAGCGGTGTTGCAGCGTTCATGAAGACGCTCCCAGCAGCATGCCGACCGAGGGCGCGCGCGCCACGTCCCAGAGCCGCTCGATGGCGTCGTGCATCTCCGCCTCGCTGGCGCCGCCGCTGTAGGCCGCGAGCCGCAGCGTCTTGGCCGTGATCTCTTCGCGGGAGAGCGTGTTGCCGGGGTCGCCCTTGGGTTCGTCGACGCGGCCCTGCAGCACGCGGCCGTCGTTCGTGTGCACCGTGACCTTGCCGATCCAGCGCTTCGGGTAGGCACCGTCCACCTCCGGATCGAGCACCATCTGCACGCAGTCGCGCAGCGCCACCGTGTAGTCATCGCGGAAATGCGCGTCGAACTCGGCCAGCCCGGCCTGCCCGAAGCGCGCCACCAGCGCGAGCACGGTACCCATCGAGAACTTGGACTGGTGCACCGTGGCCGGGTCGACCACCGGCCCCAGCACATCGATCGCGCCCTGGTGCACATGCGTCGTGACGCGCGCCAGGTTCTCGGCGCGCAGATCGTTCGCGCGCATGACTTCGAGCAGCGCATCGGCCGCCGGATGCGTATGGCGGCACGAGGCGTGGTACTTGAACGAGGTCTCGGCCAGCGCCCAGCGTGTGCCTAGGCCATCGACCAGCCGCTCTGGATCGGCATCCTGCGACATGCCCGCGGCCATGCCCTGCGGGCCTTCGAGGATCTGCTGCGCCCCGGTGAAGCCGTCGCGCGCCAGCGTCGCCGCCATCAGCCCGGCCGCGGCCGCATGCGCGGTGTGCAGTTGCTTCGAATCGGCCGCGGTGCGCAGGAACTCCCAGAGCCCGGCCGACTGCGTGCCGGCCGAGCCGAAGGCATGCTGCATGCGTGCCGCGTCGAGCCCCAGCAGATGGCCGGTCGTGGCCGCCGCCGCAAGGGTGCCGGCCGTGCCGGTCGTGTGGAACACCTTGTAGTGCGAACGCCCGAGGAACTCGCCCACGCGGATGCCGACCTCGTAGCCCGCGACCGCCGCCGCGAGCAGTCGTTCGCCGCTGGCACCCAGCGCCTGCGCCCAGGCCAGCGCGACCGGGAAGACCACCGTCGCCGGATGGAACACAGAGCCGTTGTGCACGTCGTCCTGCTCGGCCACGTGCGAGGCCGCGGCATTGACCAGGGCCGCGAAGTACGGGCTCGTGCGCGTGCGGCCCACCAGCACTTCGCTGCGGCCACCCACGGGCCCCATCTCGCGCGCGAAGGCGGCAATGGTCTCGACCGGCCGTGCGCCGTGCCCTGCGATCGCGGAGCCGAACCAATCGACCAGCAGGTCTTCGGTGCGGCGAATCACGGGCGCCGGAATGTCGGTAAAGCGCAGCCCGGCGGCGAAGCGTGCGAGGGATTCGGTGCTCATGTCAGATGGCCTCCGCGGCGCGCAGTGCGTGGATGTCGGCCTCGCTGCGGCCCATCGAACGCAGGATGGATTCGGTGTGCTCGCCGACTGCCGGAATCGCATCCATGCGGTAGTCGAAGGCGCTCTGCCGGCCCGGTGGCAGCAACGCGGGAATGGCACCGGCCGGCGACTCGACCTCGCGCCAGCGCTCGCGCGCCTGCAGCTGCGGGTGCTGCCAGAGGCCCGCCATGTCGTTCATGCGCGCATTGGCGATCTGCGCCGCGTCGAGGCGTTCGAGCACCTGCGCCGTACTCAGCGCGGCGAAGGTCTCGAGGATCAGGGCCTGCAAGACCTCGCGGTTCGCATTGCGCTTGGCGTTGCTGTCGAAGCGCGGATCGGTCGCGAGCCCGGCCTGCATCAGCACGCCTTCGCAAAAGGCCCGCCATTCGCGTTCGTTCTGCAGGCCCAGCATCACGGTGCCGCCATCGCCCGCGGCGAAGGGGCCGTAGGGGTAGATGGTGGCGTGCGAGGCCGCGCTGCGCGGCGGCGGCGGCGCGCCGTCGTAGGCGTAGTACATCGGGTAGCCCATCCATTCGGCCAGCGACTCCAGCATCGAGACATCGATGTGCGAACCCTTGCCGGTCTTGCCCCGCTGCAGCAGCGCAGCGAGGATGCCGGTGTAGGCATACATGCCGGCCGCGATGTCGGCGATCGAGTTGCCCGACTTGCAGGGCGCATCGGCGGTGCCGGTGATCGACAGGAAGCCCGCCTCGCTCTGGATCAGCAGGTCGTAGGCCTTCTTGTCGCGGTAGGGCCCGTCCTCGCCGTAGCCCGAGATGTCGCAGACGATCAGCGACGGATGCTTCGCCTGCAGCACCTCCGCGCCGAGCCCCATGCGTGCGGCGGCGCCGGGCGCGAGGTTCTGCACCAGCACGTCGGCGCCGGCGACGAGCTCCTGCAGCACGGCCTGCGCGGCCGGCTGCTTGAGGTCGAGCGTGAGACTTTCCTTCGAGCGGTTGACCCAGATGAAGTGCGAGGCCTCGCCGGCCACGCGCTGGTCGTAGGCGCGCGCGAAGTCGCCGCCGCCGGGCCGCTCCACCTTGATCACGCGAGCGCCGAGATCGGCCAGCTGGCGGGTGCAGAAAGGTGCCGCGATCGCGTGTTCGAGCGAGACGACGGTGATGCCGTCCAAAGGTCGTGTCATGACGGATCTCCGATCAGAAGGAGCGCGGCAAGCCCAGCAGGTGCTCGGCCACATAGGAATAGATGAGGTTGGTCGAGATCGGCGCCACCTGGTAGAGCCGCGTCTCGCGGAACTTGCGCTCGACGTCGTATTCGCAGGCGAAGCCGAAGCCGCCGTGGGTCTGCAGACAGGTGTTGGCTGCCTCCCACGAGGCCTTGGCCGCGAGGTACTTGGCCATGTTGGCCTCGGCGCCGCAGGGTTGGCCGGCGTCGAACAGCGCGCAGGCCTTGAAGCGCATGAGGTTCGCCGCCTCGGTCTCGATGTAGTTGTCGGCGATCGGGAACTGGATGCCCTGGTTCTGGCCGATCGCGCGGCCGAACACCTGCCGGTCGCTCGCGTAGCGGCGCGCGCGATCGATGAACCACCAGGCATCGCCGATGCACTCGGCCGCGATCAGCGTGCGCTCGGCATTGAGCCCATCGAGGATGTACTTGAAGCCCCTGCCCTCCTCGCCGATCAGGTTCTCGGCCGGGATCTCGAGGTTGTCGAAGAAGACCTCGTTGGTCTCGTGATTGACCATGTTGAGGATCGGCCGCACGGTCATGCCGCGGCCGATGGCCTGCTTCAGGTCGACGATGAAGATCGACATGCCTTCCGACTTCTTCTTCACCTCCGCGAGCGGCGTGGTGCGCGCCAAGAGGATCATCAGATCGGAATGCTGGATGCGCGAGATCCACACCTTCTGGCCGTTGACCACGTAGCGGTCGCCCTGCCTCACCGCGGTGGTCTTGAGTTGCGTGGTGTCGGTGCCGGTGGTGGGCTCGGTCACGGCCATGGTCTGCAGGCGCAGTTCGCCGGTCGCGATCTTCGGCAGGTACTGGCGCTTCTGCGCCTCGCTGCCGTGGCGCAGCAGCGTGCCCATGTTGTACATCTGGCCGTGGCAAGAGCCCGCGTTGCCGCCGGCGAAGTTGATCTCTTCCATGATCACCGAGGCTTCGGCCAGGCCCAGGCCGGAGCCGCCGTAGTCGGCGGGGATCAGCGCGGCGAGCCAGCCGGCCTCGGTCAGCGCGTTCACGAAGGCTTCGGGGTAGCCGCGCTCGTGATCGACCTTCTGCCAGTAGGCGGAATCGAAACTGCCGCAGAGCGCGCGCAGGGCATCGCGCATCTCCTGATGCGCATCGGGGGTGGGGATCTGGGTTTTCATGGGGCTCTCAGGACAGGGTGGCGGTGGCTTGCATCGCGAGCCAGCCGTCGGCGTCTTCGGCCCACAGCCGGAAGCTCTTGCCGTCGGCCTCGGCGCGGCCATGCGCGCGGAAGGAAGCGGTGTCGAAGGTGGGTCGCACCGCGCGGAACTCGAACTTCGACAACGTGGCCTGCGGCTTCTCGCGCCGCAGCAGGTCGACCAGCAGCGTGGCGATCAGCGGGCCGTGCACGATCAGGCCCGGGTAGCCCTCGACCTCGGTCACGTAGCGCCGGTCGTAGTGGATGCGGTGGCCGTTGAAGGTGAGCGCCGAATAACGGAACAGCAGCACGTCGTCGGGCACGATCTCGCGGCTGAATGCCGCGTCCTTCGGTGCCGGGATGGGCGGCGGCGCGGCTTCGCCCGCGGCCGGCGCTGCACGGTAGACGATGTCGTGCTCCTCGGTCAGCACCAGGCCGCGCGCATTGCGGACCTCGTGGCGCACCAACACGAAGACCAGCTCGCCGCTGCGGCCTGCCTTGTGCGAGACCGAAGCGATGGTCGATGTACGTTCGACCGCATCGCCGACCACGAGCGGATTGCCTGCCTCCCACGCCAGTCGGCCGCCGGCCCACATGCGGCGCGGCAGCGGCACCGGCGGCAGGAAGCCGCCGCGCTTGGCGTGGCCGTCGGGGCCGATCTCGGATTGACGGTGGTGCGGCAGGAAGTAGAGCCAGTGCCAGAGCTCGGGCAGCCGCGTGCCCTGCCCGGGGGCAGGATCGTCGCGGTCCAGCGTGGCCGCCAGCGCGCGCACCGGCGCGGCCGTGACCTCGTCGGCCAGCGTTTCGCTGCGGCCCTGCCAGGCCTGCAGGCGGGCCAATGCCTCGGCATCGATCACTGAAGGGTGTTGAGAGAGGGTCATGCGTTCAATCCACGGCGGCGCCGGAAGCCTTGACGATCCGCGCCCACTTGGCGATGTCGTCCTGCAGCAGCTTCGTGAACTGCTCGGGCGAGGTCGGCGCCGCGATCTCGACGCCCTGCTGGTCGAGCTTTTCGCGCAGGTCCGGCGCGACCATGGCCTTCTGCGTCGCGTCCCGCAGTTTGGCGAGCACGTCCTGCGGCACGCCGGCCGGTGCGAACAGGCCGATCCACAGCGTGCCGTTGTAGCCCGGCACCGATTCGGCGATGGCGGGCACGTCCGGCAGCACCGGCGAGCGCTTGTCGCCGCTCACCGCCAACGCGCGCAGCTTGCCGGCCTTGATGTGCGGCAGCGCCGAGGGCAGGCTCGCGAACACGATCGGCAGCTGGCCGCCGAGCACGTCGTTGATGGCGGGCGCCACGCCCTTGTAAGGCACGTGCTGCAGCTGGATGCCCGCCATGCTGTTGAGCATCTCGCCGAGCAGGTGGTTGAGCGTGCCGTTGCCGGCCGAGGCGTACTGGTAGGCCGCGTCCTTGCGCTTCGCGAGCGCAAGCAGCTCGCCGAGCGACCTGGCCGGGAACGACGGGTTGACCAGCAGCACGTTGGGCACTGCGCCGATCAGGCCCACGGGGCGGAAATCCTTGACCGGATCGAAGCCCGGGCTCTTGTAGAGCGCGGGGTTGATGGCCTGGCTGCTGCTGATGGTCATGAGCAGCGTGTAGCCGTCCTTCGGCGCCTTGGCCACCAGCTGTGTGCCGATGTTGCCGCCGGCGCCGGGCCGGTTGTCCACCACCACGCTGGCGCCCAGCACCTCGGCGATCTTCTGGCCGACCAGGCGGCCGACGATGTCGTTGGTGCCGCCGGCCGCCTGCGGCACGACCAGCGTGATCGGGCGCGAGGGATAGCCGGTTTGTGCGGCCGCGTGCCCGACCGGCCATAGCGCGGCAGCAGCAGCCAGAAGAAGCGCGAGTGCGCGAAAGCTCATTTGTGTCTCCGTTGCGTTTGGGCGTTCAAGCCACGCCCCGACCCGCATGGTGGCCATGGCGGCACCTGCGCGCAATCTTCGATTTCGAGACCGAGCCTTCAGGATTTCCGAAGGCTTGCTAGGATGCACCCATGCATTTCGACCTGACCGACCTGCGTCTTTTCGTCGCCGCGGCGGAGCTGGGCAGCCTCACGCGCGCGGCCGAACGCCAGCACCTGTCGCTGGCCGCAGCCAGCGCGCGCATCAAGGCGCTGGAGGCGCAGTCCGGGCTGGCGCTGCTGTCGCGCGAAGCGCGCGGCGTGCGCCTGCTGCCGCCGGGCGAGGCCTTTCTCCACCACGCGCGGCTGATGCTGCACCAGGCTGGGCAGCTGCGTTCCGAACTGGCCGAGTACGGCGGGGGCCTGCGCGGTCATCTGCGGGTGTTCGCCAACACCACGGCGGTCAGCGATTTCATGCCCGAGATCCTGCCCGGCTTCCTGGCCCGGCACCCGCGGATCAACATCGACCTTCAGGAAAAACCGAACACCCAGATCCCGCACGGCGTGCTCGACGGCCGCGCCGACATCGGCATCGTCGCCGGGCGCGTCGACACGCTGGGGCTGGAGGCGATCCACTTCAGTACCGACCGGCTGGTGCTCGTGACCTCGCGCAAGCACCGCTTCGCGCGGCGCCGCCGCATCGCCTTTGCCGAGACGCTGGACGAGGACGCCGTCGGCATGCAGCAGGGCAGCACGCTGCACGCCTTCCTGGCGCAGATCACTGAAAGCCTGGGCAAGAGCCAGAAGCTGCGCATCCAGCTCGGCGGCTTCGATGCCATGTGCCGCATGATCGGCAGCGGCGTGGGCATCGGCGTGGTGCCCGAGTCGGCCGCGCGCCGCAATCTCGAGAGCATGCGGCTCGCGTTGATCGAACTCAGCGATCCGTGGTGCGTGCGCGAGCGCTACCTGCTGGTCCGCGACCGCGCCACACTTCCCACCTATGCGCAGGCCCTGGTCGATACCCTCTGCGCGCACTACGCGGCGCAAGACGCCTCTGCCGGCTGAGGCGCACACTGCAGCCGCTGGAACAGCGCCGCCACCGCCAGCGCGAGCAGCAGCAGGTAGACCGTCGAGGCGACGAAGGCGAGCCGCGGCTCCGTCCAGCCCGCGTAGAACAGGATGCCGATCAGCGCCACGCCGAGCGAGTTGCCGACCTGCTGCACGGTGGAAGCCACGCCGGCCGCCACGCCCGCATGGGCCGCGGGCACGCTGGCCAGCACCGCCGACATCAGCGGCGCGATGATCATGCCGAGCCCTGCCCCCTGCAGGCACAACACCGGCAGCAGCCAGGCCACCGCCCCGCTGCCGGGGTGCGTCAGCACGACCGCGATCATCAGCCCGTGTCCCGCGGCCAGCAGCAAGGCGCCGATCGCGATCGTTTGCGGACCGAGCCGAGCGGCCAGCTTCTTCGCCGTCATCGAGGTCGCGAAGAAGCCCACCGCAAGCACCGTGAAGACCAGGCCCGAGGCCAGCGCCTCGAGCCCGAGGATCTGCTGCAGGTAGAGCGCGAGCACGAAGTAGAACGATGCATTGCCGGCAAAGAACGCGAGCGTCACGCCCAGCCCGATAACGAAAGCCGGCAGGCGGAACAGCGCCGGCGCGATCAGCGGATTGCCGCCACGCTGCTCCAGCCGGCGTTGATGCAGCGCCAGCCCGGCGATCAGCGGCAGCGCGACGATCAGCGTGAGCACGCTCCACAAGGGCCAGCCCTGCTGCCGGCCTTCGACCAGCGGCCACAGCACCGCGGCCAGTGCCAGCGCGACCCACAGCGCGCCGGGCACGTCGAGCCGGCTGCGCGCCTCGGGCGCGAAAGGCGGAATAAAGCGCAGGCCGAACAGCAACCCGGCCAGGCCGATCGGCAAGTTGATCAGGAAGCACATCCGCCAGCCCAGCTGCGCGAAGTCGGCATGGATCAGCAGCCCGCCCACCAGCTGGCCGAGCGCCGCAGCCAGGCCCAGCGCGACGCCGTAGGCGCCGAAAGCCTTGGCGCGCGCCTCGCCGGTGAAGACCAAGCCCAGCATCGCCAGCACTTGCGGCTGCAGCAAGGCGCCGGCCAAGCCCTGCACGATGCGCGCCGCAATGAGCGTCGTCGTGCCCTGCGCCAGGCCACAGGCGGCCGAGGCAAGCGTGAACAGCAGCAGGCCCAGCATGAACATGCGGCGGCGTCCGAACAGATCGCCGAGCCGCCCGCCGGTGATGAGCCCGGCCGCGTTCGCGAGGCCGTAGCCTGCGACCACCAGCTGCACGGCGCTGTCGCTGGCCTTCAGGTCGTGCTGGATCGAGGGCAGCGCGACGTTGACGATGAAGAAGTCGAGCACCACCATGAAGGTGCCGCTCAAGAGCAGCAGCAGCGTGGGCCAGCCGGAGCGAGGGACGGGAAGAGCGGATGTCATGGGGCCACTCTCGCGCGCGGCGCGCGGCGCCGCAATGACCTCCAAGGTCAAGTCGCGCAGGCCCCTTTGTCGGCAGCCATGTTTAGTGCGCGTTGATGCTCGATCAGACTGCGCTGATAAGTCCGAGTTGCTGCTGGGCCTTTACTCCATCGTCCCAAGTAGGACGCGATCTTCGGAGCTTGAGCGGTGAGTATCAGGCGCTTGTCCCGGGCAGCGCGGACTATACTGAATTGTCGACTCGGTTCACTCGAGTTGATCCTTTTGCTGCTTCTAACCCGTCGGAGGCAATCATGACAAGGCTGGTGATGCGCACGCGCAGCAAACCCTATCCAGTGACCATTGGCGGCGAGACGAAATTCATCTGCGGCTGTGGCCTGTCGGCGACCCAGCCCTTCTGCGACGGTACGCACAAGCAGACTCGCGACGAGAAAGAGGGGACGATTTGCTGGTACGACGCCGACGTCGGTCGCAACGAAGTCGCAGATGCGTTCCCCAACATCCGCATCCCGAGCGAATAGTTGTCCCGGGGTCCCCTCGTTTTCAGTGCAATAACTGACGGTACGCAAGGCCAGTGCCCGACCACAGCCATCGAGCCAGTCGGCGGGCTGCCGATCATGGTCACGAAAGGCCCTATCCGGTGGCTACGAGGTCCGTGACGTTCCGAGCGCTGTCGCCATCACTCCGCCAGCAACCCATCCACCATAACGCGCATGCGCTGCCAGTGCGAACCCTCCCAGAACACGCGACGGCAAACATCGCATACGCTGAAACGTTGGTAGCGCGCGCGCACCGCCGGTGGCAGCGTCGACGTGACCAGCGCCTTGTCGATCCCATGCAAGGGCGTGTTGCAGTTCAGACACAGCGTGAACGGCCGCGCACCACGCGCCAGGTCGAGTCGATCGAAGATCTCGCGCAACTGCTCGGCCGATCGCAAGGCATGCACGTAGCAGCCATGCGTGATCCCACGGCGCTTGAGCAGCTCCCGATCCCGCGTCAGCACGATGCGCCCCTGCGCTACAGCGATACGCTCGATCTCTTCGTCGCGGAAATGGTTGTCGTACAGGGTATCGAACCCGGTCATGCGCAGCAGGTGAGCGAGCCCGCCCAGATGCGCATCGGCGACGAAGCGCGTGACGCGCAGCGCATGCTCGCGAACGCGCAGCAGCGGCGTGACATCGAGCGCTTCGAACTTCGGGAACACGGCGACCCGATCGCCATCGCTCAGCAACGCCCCGAATCCGGCCGACTCGCCGTTGACCAGCACCAGCTCGACCTCGGTGTGCGGCACACCGAGCGCCTCGATCATGTGCTTGGCGGTCGCCGCCCGCGCGCACGTGCAGGAGAATTCGTGCCCGCGCCGCTCGCGTGCCAGAAAGTCGTTCAGCTCCTCGTAGAACCGGAAGGTCGCAGTGACCATTGCCAGCCAATGACGGCTTCCGACATCGCACTCAATGCGTCGGCGACTTGCAGAAATTCCCGTGCGGCTGAGCGCGCATCAGCTCGTGAAACTGCTCGCGCGACATCCGCAGCAGCCGCTCGTGATCGCCGCCTTCCATGTAGACGACGTCGCTGGTCTCGAGTTCGTCGTCGACGATGGTCTGGATACCCCAGGCCATGCCGATCGGCGGTATCGCACCGGGTTCGCAGTCCTCGAACAGCGTCGCAACGCGGGCTTCGTCGGCCAGCCTCAGCCTGTGGCGGCCGAGTATGCGGGAGAACTCGCCCAGCATGACCATCTTGTCGGCGGGAACGACGGCCATCACGCAGCCCGTTTCGTCCTCGAGGATGACCGATTTGGCCAGTTGACCCGGAGGAACATGGGCGTTGTGAGCCGTCTCCGCGCTGGTGCGGCTGTGCTCATGCATGCAAACCTCGTAGCGTGTGCCGCGCTGTTCGAGGTAGTCGGACAGATGCGAAGGAATGGACATGGCATGCTCCTTGTGCGAAGCCACGGGCCCTGGTTCGAACAGCGGCTCGGCATGCTCGGCCCGGCCGTCTCCTCAGTTTGCTCCCGGCGCCAGCGGATCGCAAGTGAAAGCGCCGCGTGTTGCGCGGCGCTTTCAGGGATGGTGATGGACGCTTCAGCGTTCGATCGTGAGCGCCACCCCCATGCCGCCACCGATGCACAGCGAGGCGATGCCCTTCTTCGCGTTCTGGCGCTGCATCTCGTGCAGCAGCGTCACCAGGATGCGGCAGCCGGAGGCACCGATCGGGTGGCCAATGGCGATGGCGCCGCCGTTCACGTTGACCTTGTTCACATCCCAGCCCATCTCGCGGTTGACGGCGCAGGCCTGCGCGGCGAAGGCCTCGTTGATCTCGAGCACGTCGAGGTCCTGCGGCTTCCAGCCGGCGCGCTGCAGCGCCTTGGTCGAAGCAGGCACCGGGCCCATGCCCATGAAGGCCGGGTCGAGGCCGGTGCTCGCGTAGCTCGCGATGCGGCCGAGCGGTTTCAGGCCCAGCGCGGCCGCCTTCTTGGCGGTCATCACCAACACGGCGGCGGCGCCGTCGTTCAGGCCCGAGGCATTGCCCGCGGTCACGCCGCCGGCCTTGTCGAAGGCCGGGCGCAGGCCGGCCAGGCCCTCGGCGCTGGTCTTGCGATTGATGAACTCGTCCTGGTTGAAGACCAGCGGATCGCCCTTCTTCTGCGGGATGTTGACGGCGACGATCTCGTCCTTGAACTTGCCGGCATCCTGCGCGGCGGCCGCCTTGGTCTGGCTGCCGAGCGCGAGCTCGTCCTGCGCGGCGCGGCTGATGTCGTACTTCTTGGCCACGTTCTCGGCCGTGATGCCCATGTGGTACTGGTTGTAGACGTCCCACAGGCCGTCGATGATCATCGTGTCGACCAGCTTCCAGTCGCCCATGCGCTGGCCGTTGCGCGAGTTGGGCAGCACGTGGGGCGCCAGGCTCATGCTCTCCTGCCCACCCGCGACGACGATCTCGCTGTCGCCGGTGGCCACCGCCTGCGCCGCCAGCATCACGGCCTTGAGGCCCGAACCGCACACGGCATTGATGGTGAGCGCCGGCGTCTCCTTGGTGATGCCGCTTTTCACGAGCGCCTGGCGCGCCGGGTTCTGGCCGGCACCCGCCGCCAGCACCTGGCCCATGATGACTTCGCCGATCTGGTCGCTGCCGACCTTGGCGCGCGCCAGCACCTCCTTGATGACGATGGCGCCGAGTTCGGTGGCCGGAATCCCGGCCAGCGATCCGCCGAACTTGCCGACAGCGGTACGTGCGGCTGAAACGATGACGATGTCTTCCATGGTGTGCTCTCCGAGGCTGCTATTGAAAAAAAGTGAAGTTCAGGCCTTTGCCTTGACGTAGCGACCGGGCGCCGGCTCGATCGCCTTGTAGGCGCTGCCCTTGCCGTAGGTCTTGGGGGCAGGGATCTGCTTGCCCGCATGGGTCTTGAGCCAGGTGGACCAGTCGGTCCACCAGCTGCCGGGATGCTCGGTCGCGCCGGCCAGCCACTCGGCCTGCGTCTTCGGCAGCTTGCCGTCGGCGCGGATCCAGTGGCTGCGCTTCTTCTTGGCCGGCGGGTTGATCACGCCGGCGATGTGGCCCGAGGCGCCCATCACGAAGCGCTTCTTGCCCGACAGCACCTGCGTCGAGGCGTAGGCGCCGCCGATCGGCACGATGTGGTCTTCGCGCGAGCCATAGATGTAGACCGGCGCCTCGATGCGACCGAGGTCGATCTTCTCGCCGGCCACGGTGAGCGCGCCGGGCTGGGCCAGCTTGTTCTCGTGATAGGTGTTGCGCAGGTACCAGCAGTACATCGGGCCCGGCAGGTTGGTGGCGTCGCTGTTCCAGTAGAGCAGGTCGAAGGGCGGCGGGGTCTCGCCCTTCAGGTAGTTGCCGACCACATAGTTCCACACCAGGTCGTTGGGCCTGAGGAAGCTGAAGGTCGAGGCGAGCTCACCGCCCTGCAGAAGGCCGCCCTGGCCCATCTGCATCTCGCGGAACTGCACGAAGCCCTCGTCGATGAAGATGTCGAGCACGCCGGTGTCGACGAAGTCGAGCAAGGTGGTCAGGAGCGTTACGGACGCCGCCGGCTGCTCGCCGCGCGCCGCCAGCACCGCCAGCGCGGTCGAGAGGATGGTGCCGCCGACGCAGAAGCCCAGCGTGTCGATCTGCCCACCCTTCTTGTCCTGGCCGGTGATCTCCCGCGTGACCTGGATCGCCTTGATCGCGGCGTCCTCGATGTAGCGGTCCCAGGTGTACTGGGCCATCGATGCATCGGGATTGCGCCAGCTCACGACGAACACGCGGTGGCCCTGCTCCACCGCATAGCGGATCAGCGAGTTCTCAGGCTGCAGGTCGAGGATGTAGAACTTGTTGATGCAAGGCGGCACCAGGAGCAGCGGCCGCTCGTAGACCTTGGCGGTGAGCGGCTTGTATTCGAGCAGCTGGAACAGCTCGTTCTCGAACACCACGGAGCCCTCGGTGGTCGCCACGTTGCGGCCGACCTCGAAAGCGCTTTCGTCGGTCATGCTCAGGTGGCCCTGCTGCACGTCGTGCAGGAGATTCCGGATGCCCTTGGCGATGCTCTCGCCCTGCGTGTCGAGGGCTTTCTTCATCGCCTCGGCGTTGAAAGCGAAGTAGTTGCTGGGCGCCGAGGCGGCCGTCCACTGCTCGACCGCGAAGCGAAGGCGGGAGCGGGTTTTCTCGTCGGCTTCGACGGCCTCGGCCATGCCGAGCAGCGTGCGCGTGTTGAGCAGGTAGACCGCCGCCGAAAAGGCCGAGACCGGATTGCTGCCCCAGGCCTCGCCCGCAAAGCGCCTGTCGCCGCCGGCGCGGGCCGCGAGGTCCTGGCGCCACAGCTCGGTGGCCTCTTCGACGTACTGCTGCTGCAACTGCTGCAGTTTCTCGGTGGACAGCGAGAACTTCGGCATCTC
Source organism: Variovorax sp. LjRoot175 (assembly GCF_964253805.1). Lineage (NCBI taxonomy): Bacteria > Pseudomonadati > Pseudomonadota > Betaproteobacteria > Burkholderiales > Comamonadaceae > Variovorax > Variovorax sp. LjRoot175. Next base: position 3,702,409 of record NZ_CAXURY020000001.1, read on the forward strand.
CCACGGGGCGCCCGCGTTGCCGCCGGCGCCGAGCGACTGGAAGGATTCGAGCGCCTTCTCCCATCCTTGGGTCAGCGCCTGCTGGAAGGGCGCGAAACTATCGGCTGCCGCGGCCTGTTGTTCTGGTCTCATGACGTCTCCTGGTTCCTCGCCTGATTCGCCTCATGGCAACGGGTTTTGAGTATGCTGCATTCGCAGGGGCCCGACCAGCAAGCCCCGCTATACCTTCCTGAAACAATCGTCTATGCACCTCGTCGTCATCGCCTGGCTGTATGTCGCCCTGATGATGGCGGTCGCAGAAGCCACCAACACCACCGGCACCGTGCTCGGCGCGGTCTTCACCTTTCTACTCTACGGCTTGGCGCCGGTGGCACTGGTGGTTTACCTGATGGCCACGCCGGCACGGCGGCGGGCGCTGCGCGAACGCGAAGCGGCCGAACGCGAAGCCGCGATCCGAGCTGGCGCGAACGCTTCAGCCGCGCCAGATGCAGGCCGCGAAACGCCCGCTGACGCGGTCCCGCCGGTGCGAGAAAAAGAGTAACGGGTTGTGCACCGTGCACCAAGCCTCGGAGCTGTCGTTGCCGTGAAGCTGCGTCACGCCGGCCGCACGCAGGCGCTGGCGGGCCAGGCCGGCCAGGTCGGCCAGCCATTTGCCGGGTTGTCCAGCCGACTTGAAGCATCGAGCGGCTTCAGGGGCGCCGGCATCAAAGGCCGCCTTCACCTCGTCGCCGACCTCGAAGGCATCGGGCCCGATGCAGGGCCCGAGCCAGGCCATGAGCCGGTCGTCCGCGCCGAAGCTCTCCACCGTCCGTTCGAGCACCCCGGCCGCCAAGCCGCGCCAACCCGCATGCGCGGCGGCCACGCGTCGGCCTTGTTCGTCGGTGAACAGCACCGGCAGGCAATCGGCGACCATGATCGTGCAGGCCACGCCGCTGGCGCTGGTGGTGCAGGCGTCGGCGGCCTCGCCATCCGGCGTGGACGCATCGAGCGGCAGCAGCTGCGTGCCATGCACCTGCCGGAGAAACACGGCCCGCGCGCCGATGGCCTGGCGCAGAAGCGCCCGGTTGGCTGCCACATCGGCCGGTGCATCGCCGACGTGATCCCCGAGGTTCAGTCCGCGGTAGTTGCCGCCAGAGACTCCGCCTCGGCGCGTGGTGCACAGCGCATGCACGCCAGCCGGCGCTGGCCAGTCGGGCACCAGCCAGTCGGCAGCGTTCATGCTTCTGCGTCGGGGCAGCGCGAGGGCTGGGCGCGCTGGAAGGCATCGAGCTGCATGCAGGCCTCGAAGGCCGCCATGGTACGCGGCAGGCCGCTGAAGTCGCAGTCGAAGCGCTGGCCGTTGAAGACCTGCGGCACCAGGCAGCAGTCGGCCAGCGTGGGCGCGCTGCCCCAGCAATAGAGGCCGGCGGGATGCTGCGCGAGCTGGCGTTCGAAGGCCAGCATGCCCTCGCGCACCCAGTGGCGATACCACGCGTTCTTGCCCGCCTCGTCGAGCTTGAGCTCGCGCACCAGGTACTTGAGCACGCGCAGGTTGTTGAGCGGATGGATCTCGCAGGCGATCGACTGCGCCAGCGCCCGCACGCGCGCGCGGCCCACCGGATCGTGCGGCAGCAGCGCCGGTTCGGGATGCACTTCGTCCAGGTATTCGATGATCGCCATCGACTGCGAAAAGCGCTCGCCCTCGTCTTCGAGCAGCGGGACCAGCATGTCGGCCGAGATGGCGGAGAAGGGCCCGGTCTTGTGCTCGCCGCGCGCGATGTGCACCGGGATGTAGTCGTAGTCGAGGCCCTTGAGGTTCAGCGCGATTCGTACCCGGAACGAGGCCGAGGAGCGGAAGTAGGAATGAAGCTTCATCATGGTGTGAAGCATAGCCCCGGCCCCGGGGGGGTGCCAAACCCGGGCAGCGCGCCCGGCCCTCTGGCACACTGCCGCTTTCGCTGAAAAGGACGTTTTTCCCATGGCTTCCGAATACGTTTTCACGCCGCCGCCGGTGGTCTCCATTCCCGTGGTCGGCCAGGCAGGCCGCTTCCCCGTGCACCGCATCTACTGCGTGGGCCGCAACTACGAAGAGCATGCGAAGGAAATGGGCTTTACCGGCCGCGAGCCGCCCTTCTTCTTCATGAAGCCGGCCGACGCCGTGGTGGTGGTCGCCGCCGGCGAGACCGGCACCATGGCCTACCCGACTCTCACCAAGAACCTGCACCACGAGATCGAGCTGGTGGCGGCCATCGGCACCGGCGGAAAGAACATCCTGGCGGCCGATGCCCACAAGCACATCTTCGGCTACGCGGTCGGCCTGGACATGACGCGCCGCGACCTGCAGGGCGAGATGAAGAAGCAGGGCCGCCCCTGGGACATCGGCAAGAGCTTCGAGCAGAGCGCGCCGATCGGCCCGATCGTGCCGGTGGCGCAGGCCGGCGATGTCGAGAAGGCCGAGATCTCGGTGCAGGTCGGCGGCAAGGACCGCCAGCGCAGCAACGTGAGCAAGCTGATCTGGAGCATCGCCGAGACCATCGAGCACCTGTCGGCCGCCTGGGAGCTCGCGCCCGGCGATCTGATCTTCACCGGCACGCCCGAAGGCGTGGCCGCGGTGGTGGCCGGCGACACGATGGTCGGCGAGGTCACCGGCCTGCCGACCCTGACTGTCAAAGTCATCTGAAGCAATGGGCCCCCACGCTCATCACTTCGTGTATTCGCTGCCCCCCGAGGGCGCGCAGCCCGCCCTTGGGGCGGCCCGGCGCGCGGGCTGAAGATGCTCCTGCGCGTCCCCATCAAGCATTGCAAGAACTGCGGGACCGCGGTGGTCTACCGCCTGCCCGACGACGGCGACACCAAGGAGCGCGCCATCTGTCCGGCGTGCCATACGGTGCACTACGAGAACCCGCTGAACGTGGTCGGTACCATTCCCGTGCTGGGCGAACGCGTGCTGCTGTGCAAGCGCAACATCGAGCCGCGCTGGGGCAAGTGGACGCTGCCGGCCGGCTTCATGGAACTGGGCGAGACCACCGAGCAGGGCGCGGCGCGCGAGACCGACGAGGAAGCCGGCGCCGAGTACGAGATGGAAGGCCTGTTCGCGGTGATGAGCGTGGTGCGCGTGGGCCAGGTGCATCTCTTCTATCGCGCACGGCTCCTGAGCGAGAAGTTCGATCCGGGCCACGAGACCCTCGAGGCCAGGCTCTTCACCGAGGAAGAGATTCCCTGGGAGGAGATCGCCTTCCGCACCGTTCGCGCGGCGCTGGAGCACTACTTCGAAGACCGGCGGCGCGGCAGCTTCGACCGCGTTCACACGCTCGACATCGTATGAAGCATCCTCTTCTCGCACTGTTGTGCTGCGCCGCGCTGGCCGCGAGTGCGCTGGCCGAACCGGTCGGCGAGGTCGACACCGCCTTCAAGCTGATCGGGCCGGACCACAAGATCGTGGTCGAGGCCTACGACGACCCCAAGGTGAGCGGCGTGACCTGCTATGTCTCGCGCGCCAAGACCGGCGGGCTCTCGGGTGCCTTCGGCCTGGCCGAGGACAAGGCCGAGGCCTCCATCGCCTGCCGCCAGGTCGGCCCGGTGCGCGTGACCCAGCCTTTGCCGAAGCGCGAAGAGGTCTACAGCGAACGGCTGTCGATCCTGTTCAAGCGGCTGCGCGTGGTGCGCATGGTCGATCCGGCGCGCAACACCCTGGTCTACCTCACCTACTCCGACTTGCTGATCGACGGTTCGCCGAAGAACAGCGTGACCGCGGTGCCGATCGACCGGGGCACGCCGATCCCGCTGAAGTAGCGGCGGCCGCCTGGCATGAGCGTCGCAGCTGCACCGGGCCATGCGATGGGCGCCATGGGCGAGCTCTACGGCGCGCTGTGGCGCCATGCCGAGGGCAAGCGCGGGCAGCTGCTCGGCGCGACCGCGCTGCTCACCAGCTCCCAACTGCTGCGGCTCACGATGCCGTGGCTCGCGGCGCAGGCCATCAATGCGCTGCAGACCGGCGACATCGCGCGCTCCGGACGCTGGATCGCGGCGCTGGCGGGGATCTACGTGCTGTCGTGGGTTGTCCACGGCCCGGGGCGCATCCTCGAGCGCAACGTGGGCCTGCGCGTGCGCGAGGCGCTGGCCGATGTGCTCTATGCGCGCATCGCCGCCGCGTCGCTCGCCTGGCACGACGGCCACCATTCGGGCGAGCTGCAGCACCGCGTGCACCAGGCGAGCCGCGCCTTGTCGGACTTCGCGCAGAACCAGTTCATCTACCTCACGAACATCGTCAACTTCATCGGGCCCTTGATCGCGCTCACGCTGCTCTCGCGCACCAGCGGCGCGATGGCGATCGCGGGCTACGTGGTGATCGCGATCGTCATCGTGCGCTTCGACCGCGCACTGATGCGGCTGGCCCGCGCCGAGAACGATGCCGACCGGCGCTACGTCGCGGCGCTGCTCGACTTCCTGGCCAATGCCTCGACCGTGATCGGCCTCCGACTCTCGGCCGCCTCGCGCCTGCTGCTGGGCCGGCGCATGGCTGCGATCTCGGCCCCGCTCAAGCGCACGGTGGTGCTCAACGAGGGCAAGTGGTTCTCGGTCGATGTCATGGGGCTGGCGCTGACCTGGGGCCTGGTCGTGGTCTACGTCTGGCAGTCGCGCACGCCGGGCCAGACGGTGATGCTGGGTGCGGTGTTCATGATCTACCAGTACGCGCAGCAGGCCGCGAGCGTCGTGACCTCGATGGCGGCCAACTTCAGCTTCTTCGCGCGCATGCACACCGACTACGGCAGCGCGGCGCCGATCTGGCAGGCGCCGTCGCGCGCGGACGACCTGGCGCAGGAACGCATCGATCGCGATGCAGCCTGGCGCACGCTGCAGGTCGACGGACTGGTCTGGAACTACCGGCCGCGCGGCACCGAGGCGGTCACCGAGCATGTGCCGAGCGGCCTGCACGCGCTCGCGCTCATGCTGCGGCGCGGCCAGCGCGTTGCGCTCGTCGGGCCCAGCGGCGGCGGCAAGAGCACGCTGCTGCGCGTGCTGGCCGGGCTGTATGCGCCGCAAGGCGGCACGCTGGCAATCGACGGCGAGCCCACGGCCTGGCCGCGGCTGCGCAGCATCGCGACCCTGATCCCGCAGGAAACCGAGGTCTTCGAGGCCAGCGTGCGCGAGAACCTGGGCTTCGGCCAGCCGCTCGATGACGATGCGATCCGGGCCGCGCTGCATGCCAGCACCTTCGACGAAGTGCTCGCGGCCACGCGCGGCGATCTGGACACGCCGCTGTCCGAACGCGGCTTCAATCTTTCAGGCGGGCAGCGGCAGCGCCTGTGCCTTGCGCGCGGCGTGCTGGCCGCGAAAGGCAGCTCGCTGCTGCTGCTCGACGAACCGACCAGCGCGCTGGATGCAGCGACCGAAGGCCGCGTGCTGGAGCGCATTGCGGCGGCTTTCCCCGAGGCCTGCGTGATCGCATCGGTCCATCGGCTGAGCCTGCTCGAGCGTTTCGACACCGTCGTGCTGATGGAAGCCGGCCGCATCGTCGATGCCGGCGCGCGCGCGGCGGTGCTGGCGCGCCAGCCGTCGCTCCAGGCGCCGGCCTCGCCCTCGGCGCGCGCAGCATGCTAAAAATGCGCCTCGGCCCGGATCCCCGTGGAACCCTTGGCGCCGAATCCGTTCCAAAAAAAGCCATGCCATCCAAGACCCTCGCTCTCCGCACCGGCCTCGTCGCTCTTGCAATCGCCGGCCTCGCCGCCTGCTCGACGACACCGCTGCCCACGCCGCGCGCCGGCCAGCCCACCGCCATTCCCAGCAATCCGGCCCCACAAGCCCAGGCCGCCTTCATCCGGCCGGCGGCGGGCCCGACGCTCTCGCGCTTCGACGGCAAGCGCAACAAGGGCCTGGACATCGCCGGCAGCATGGGCGATGCGGTGCTCGCCTCCGCCGACGGCCGCGTCGTCTATGTCGGCAGCGAACTGCGCGGCTACGGCAACATGGTGATCGTGAAACACAACGAAACCTACCTCACCGCCTACGCGCACGCTCAGAACATCCTGGTAAAGGAAAAGGACGTGGTGCGCCAGGGCCAGAGAATCGCCGAGATGGGCATGAGCGGCGCCGACCGCGTGAAGCTGCATTTCGAGATCCGCAAGCAGGGCGTGGCGGTCGATCCCGAGCCCTACCTCAGCGGACGCTTGATGCCCTAGAGCAAGCTCTCCGGCACCAGCGGCGCGAAAAACTCCAGCTTCAGGCGCGAGCCGAAGTCGGTTTCGGGCTCCTCGTGGAAGACGAGATCGGGGCCGCCGTCTTCCGACGGACTCACCCATTCGATCTTGCCGCTGTCCCCCATCCGGACGCGGTAGGCCGCGTCCATGGTGATGAAGCCGATCAGGCTGGTGAGCTGCGCCGCAATCTGCGGGCTGTAGATGAACAGGCCGAGTTCGGTGTTGTGCAGATCGGAGCGCGGATCGAAATTCAGCGAGCCGAGGAACACCGCCTTGCCGTCGACCACCGCCGACTTGCCGTGCAGGCGCCCGGCGGCCGAGCCGAAGACGCCGAAGCGCTTGGTCTGCTCGACCCGCTTGGGGCTCAGTTCGTAGAGTTGCACGCCGACCTTGACCAGTTCGGGCCGGTAGCGGCGGTAGCCCAGGTGCACCAGCGATTCGTCGGTGGCCGCGAGCGAGTTGGTCACGAGCGTGAAGCGCACGCCGCGCTCGCGCAACAGGCGCACCGACTCCATGCCGCCGCGCCCCGGGATCAGGTAGGGCGTGGTGATCAGCGCCTCGCGCTCGGCCGAGCGAACCAGGCGGCGCACGTTGTACAGCACGCCCTCGGGCGCATCGGCCGTCACGCGCGGCCGGTCCTCGCGCGGGCCCAGTGCCTTGTGCGGCGCGTCGGCGTAGGCCTCGGCCCGCGCCCAGATCAGCGAGAGCTCGCCCTCCTCGAAATCCTCGCCCAGCGCCCGATAGCCCAGCAAGTCGCGCTCGATCGGTGCCGAGGGCATCCAGATGGCGGCGTCCCAGGTCATCTCCTCGAAGCGCTCGCGCAGTTGCCGCAGCGAGCCGCCGACGGCCGCCAGCGACTGGACGGGGTACACGTAAGGGCTGTTCCAGTAGACGTCGAACAGCGAGGAGAGCCTCGGGACCACCGCGCCCGTCACCAGCGTATCGATGTCGATGAAGTTCGATCCGGCGTCACGCAGGAAGTATTCGTTGGCGATGTTGCGCCCGCCGACCACCGCCATCGCGTTGTCGGCGACGAAGAGCTTGTTGTGCATGCGCCGATGGATGCGGTCGATGTCGAACAGCGAGGCCGCAAGCCGCGTGCCGAGGCGGTCGCGTCCTGCCGGGAAGGGATTGAACAGGCGCACCTCCACGTTCGCATGGGCGCCCAGGCCGGCCAGCAGCTCGTCGGCGCCGGCGGTGTAGAGGTCGTCGATGAGAACACGCACGCGCACGCCGCGCTCGGCCGCGTCGCGCAGGGTGCGCAGCAGGTAGCGGCCGGTCTCGTCGTTCTGCACCAGGTAGTACTGGATGTCGATGCTGCGTTGCGCGCGGCGCGCGAGTTCGAGGCGTGCATGCATCGAATACGCCGGCATCGGCAACAGCCGGAAGCCGCTCAGTTGCGCGTCGGGCGCGCCCTTGGCGGCCATGCGCGCGAGCGCCGTGTCCGCCGTATCGGCCAGGGCGAAGGACGGCGGACGCTCGACGATCGCCGGAAGTCCGGCACAGCCCGTGACGAGAAGCGCGAGCACGATCGAAACGAGCCACGCGCCCACCCTGCCCCAGCCGCCTTGCGCCCGCCGCATCGAAGGATCAGCCGCCATGGCCGCTCTCGATCAGGGACAAGGTCCCCTGATCGGACCGGCCATCGAAGTACTTGTGCAGGCAGTCGCGGAACACCGCCTGCGACGGGTCGGCCTGGAGAAACAGCGTCATCGACGACCAGAACTTGAGATCGTCCGGCGCGCCGAAGATCTCGCCGATCGCGCGCCCCTGCACGGCCAGCACCAGCGCGCTGCATTCGCGCAGGCGCGGCCCGAGCAGCGGGTGCGCGAGGTAGGCGTGCGCTTCGTCCAGCGATGCGATCGCGTAGTGGCGCGCCATCTCGCTGCGGCCGAGGCCCGCCAATTGCGGAAAGACGAACCACATCCAGTGGCTGCGCTTTTTGCTGTCGCGCAGCTCGTCCCGGACGCGGTCGATCACGGCGTCCTGGGCGTCGACGAAACGCTGCAAATTGAAGGGATCGTTCATGGGCAACAGGGACTCTCTGTAGGCGCTTTCTTTCTCCAGGTGGCGAAGTATGCCGCGCGGTTTTGCAATCGCAACGGCATGAAATCCATGCACACGAAAAAGAGAGCCCAGAGACTTTCATGAACTGCGAAGCAATCCATTGCACCGAAACCCGAACCGTCCGGTTCGCCATCTATCCCGACGGCCTCGAAGGCCCCCGCATCATTGCCCACATCTCTGAAGCCGCATTGCGCGGCCTGTCTCCAACCCTCGATGGCGACCTGACGGAAACCTGCGAGAACTACTTCGACTGCATCGAGGCCAAGGCCCTGGAGCGCTACCGCGCCGCGCCCTCCGCGCCCATCGTGCTGGACGCGACCGACGTCAGCTCATGCGCTTTACTGCACTGATCCACTTGTCGAAGGCGCGCATCTGGTCGCCGACGAACTTGCGGGTCGTCTCGTCGGTGCACTGGCCTGCCGCGTCGAACTTGGCGCCCGCGCCGCCGATGAACACCTCGGGCTTCGCCAGCACCATGGCATTCATGAACAGCATCACGCGGCGCAGGTCGTACTGAACGCGCGCGCCGCCGACCGGGCCGGGCGAGGCCGAAAGAATGGCCACCGGCTTGTGCGCGAAGGGCTGGTCCTCGCCGCGGCTCACCCAGTCGAGCACGTTCTTGAACACGCCCGGTATCGAGAAGTTGTATTCGGGTGTGGCGATGAGCACGCCGTCGGCGCGGCGGATGCGTTCGCGCAGCGCCAGCACGGCCGGCGGAAGGCCCCTGGCCAGTACGTCGCCGTCGAAGGGCGGTATCTCGCGCCATTCGATGGCGTCCATGCGCATGCTGTCCGGCATCAGCGATGCGGCCAGGTTCAGCGCCATCCGGTTGACCGAGTCGGCGCGCAGGCTGCCGCAGAGGCCGACGATATCCAATGTGCTCACGATGATTTTTCCTGCTGGTTGTGGAAGCTGGATTTGAACAGCGAAGCCGTCTTCATGCGGCCGCTACGGGATTCAGGATGAAATCGAAGTCCAGGGTGTAGTACGGCACCTCGCTGATCCCGCCGTCGGGCGTGGTGCCGGGCGGATGCTCCAGCCAGTCGGCGATCAGCGACCGGCGCACGCCGAAGACGGCGTCGGAGTCGAGGTAGCTGTCGCCGTCGCGGAACACGTGCGTGATCAGGCGCTCGAAACCCGGCGCGGTGATCATGAAGTGCAGGTGGGCGGGCCGCCACGGATGGCGCCCCAGCGCATCGAGCATGCGGCCGACCGGCCCGTCGTGCGGGATCGGATAGGCCTCGGCGCGTATCGACTTGAAATGGAAGTGCCCCTCGGCATCGGCATGCAGGGTGCCGCGGGCGCGGTGGCCGTGCTCGCCGGAATACTGCACGTCGTAGAGCCCGTCGGCATCGGCTTGCCAGACCTGCAGCTGCGCATTCGGCACCGGTGCGCCGTCGAGTCCGAGGACGCGGCCGCGCACGAAGCAGGGCTCGCCCCGCGCGCCATTGGCCACGTCGGCCCCGAGCGGATACTCGGGCGAGCCTTCGACGTGAAAGGGTCCGAACACGGTGGATTCGGTGCATTCGCGCGGCTTGCGGTTGTTGAGCGCCGTCACCAGCATCGACAGCCCCAGCGTGTCCGACAGCAGGATGAACTCCTGCCGCTTGTCGTCGGTGATGTGGCCGACTTCGGTCAGAAACTTGATGCCCGCAAACCACTCGGCCTCGGTCAGCCGGATGTCGCGCGCAAAGGCATGAAGGTGCTGCACCAGGCTGGTCATCACTTCGCGCAGCCGCGGGTCGGCGGCACCCGTGTGACGTGCCAGTACGGCTTGGGTGATGGTGTCTTCATCGAGGTTGCGCACGCGGGTCTCCTTGAACGTTCGGGCCGGACTATGGCATTGCGGCGCCACGCAAGAAAGGAGCTTGGCGGAAAACTGTTTTGCGCCGGCACGCCACCTCCCGCGGGGCGTTCGGCCTACCATCCCCGCATGAAACCCTTGGCCTTTGTCTACACCAGCCAGCCGCAGCGCGTGGTCTTCGGCGCCGGCAGCCTCGCCCACCTGGCGCGCGAGATCGACGCGCTGGGCGCGCGCCGCGCGCTGGTGCTGTGCACGCCCGAGCAGCGCGCCCAGGCCGAGCGCGTGGCCGAGTTGCTGGGCGCCCAGGCCGCCGGCATCTTCGACCGCGCCGCGATGCACGTGCCGATCGAGACCGCGCGCGAGGCTCGCGAGATCGCGCGTGAGCTCGATGCCGACTGCGCCGTGGCCATCGGCGGTGGCTCCACCACCGGCCTGGGCAAGGCCATTGCATTGGATTCGGGTCTGCCCATCCTGGCGATTCCCACCACCTACGCGGGCAGCGAGATGACGCCCATCTACGGCCTGACCGAAGCGGGCCTCAAGAAGACCGGCAAGGATCCCCGTGTGCTGCCGCGCACCGTGATCTACGACCCCGAGCTCTCGCGCAGCCTGCCCGTGGGTTTGAGCGTCACCAGCGGCATCAATGCGATCGCGCATGCGGCCGAGGGCTTGTATGCGCAGGACAGCAACCCGGTGATGGACCTGATGGCCGAGGAAGGCATTGCCGCGATCGCGCGTGCGCTGCCGGCGATCCGGCGCCAGCCCGAGGACATCAAGGCACGCTCCGATGCGCTCTACGGCGCGTGGCTGTGCGGCAGCGTGCTGGGCAACGTCGGCATGGCGCTGCACCACAAGCTGTGCCACACGCTGGGCGGCAGCTTCAACCTGCCGCATGCCGAGGTGCACACGGTGGTGCTGCCGCATGCGATCGCCTACAACGCGGCCGCGGCGCCGCGCGCGATTGAGCGCATTGCGCGGGCCCTGGGCCGAGAGAACGCGGCGCAAGGGCTCTTCGAGCTGGCGCGCGACAACGGCGCGCCGGTCGCGCTCAAGGACATCGGAATGAAGCACAGCGACCTCGACCGCGCGGCGGACATCGCGGCGGCCAACCCGTACTGGAATCCGCGCCCGGTCGAGCGCGAGGCGATCCGCGCGCTGCTGCAGCGCGCCTTCGACGGCGAGCCGCCGGCCTAGCTGGTCCACTTGCGCTGGTAGTCCATGCGCTCGAAGTGCTCGACCAGGAAGTCGATGAAGGTGCGCACCTTCGCCGACATGTGGCGCCGGCTCTGGAAGGCGATGTTGATGCGCAGGCGCGGCAAGTCCCACTCGTCGAGCACCGGCACCAGGCGGCCGGCCACGATGTCGTCATAGAGGATGTACTTGGGCTGCACCAGGATGCCGAGCCCGTCGAGCGCCGCCGCGCGCAGCACCTGGCCGTCGTTCGCCTCGAGCAGGCCCTTGACCTTGATCACGCGCCGCTCGCTGCCGCGGCGGAAGGCCAGCTCGTCGGGGTTGTGGCTGTAGGTGTAGATCAGCAGGTCGTGCGCGGCCAGCTCGTCCACGCTCTGCGGCGTGCCGCGCCGATCGAGGTAGCCCGGCGAGGCGGCGAGGATGCGCCGCGTCTCGGCCAGGCTGCGGATGGTGATGTTGGAGTCGTTCTCGTACTCGCGCGTGCGGATCGCGACGTCGATGTTGTTGTCGATCAGGTCGTAGTAGCGGTTGGCCGCGACCACCTGGACCGCGACCTTGGGATAGCGCTCGGTGTAGGCGCGCAGCAGCGGCGCGATGTGGTGCATGCAGAAGGACAGCGATGCGCTGATGCGCAGCGTGCCCATCGGATCGAGCGCCTGGGCATTGACCGCCGAATCGGCATCGCGCAGATCGGCCAGGATGGTCTTGCAGCGGTGGTAGTAGCTCTCGCCCGCCTCGGTCAGCGAGAGGCGGCGGGTGTTGCGCTGCACGAGCCGCACGCCCAGCCGCGCTTCCAGCGAGGCCAGGTGCCGGCTGGCGGCGGCGTTCGACAGGCCCACGGCCTCGGCAGCGCGCGACAGGCTGCCCTGCTCCGCGGTTTGTACGAACAACTCGATCTCGGTCCAGCGATCCATGCGGCATCTTAGTTGCGTGGCAACGGCCTCCCGGACTTGCAGGATCGCCGCGAGTTCTTGCCCGATCGTCCAAACCCTGCCGGCCGCGCGAGACAAACGCAGCAGGCTTGCCTAAGCTATGGACATGACCACCGTCTCCACTGCCGCCACCGCACGCGAACGTCCGGACCAGCAACTGCAACTGGTCCTCCGGCGCGCCGAACTCGCCGCGCTGATCGAGCGCTTTGCCGTCGCGGAGGGCACCAACCCCACCGCCGTTCCCGGCCTGGCGGTGTTCCGATCCACGCGCGTCGGGGAACCGCTTCATGGCGCCTACGAACCCGCCTTCTGCCTCATTGCGCAGGGGAGCAAGCGCGTCATGCTCGGCGACGAGCTGTTCGTCTACGACTCGTCCAGCCATCTCGTGGTGTCGCAGAACCTCCCGGTGACCGGACAGGTCATCGATGCGACCCCCGAAGCGCCCTACCTGGCCCTGCGCCTCGACATCGATCCGGCGGAGATCGCGACGATGATGCTGGAGGCGGACCACCTCAAGTCGCCGAAGGCAGCGGCGCGAGGCATCTTCACCGGCGAGACCTCCATCGAACTCCTCGACGCGGTGGTGCGCCTGATCCGCCTGCTCGACACGCGCGAGGACGTCCCTGCCCTCGCGCCGCTGGTCATCCGGGAAATCTACTACCGCCTGCTGAAGGCCGAGAACGGCTGGCGGCTCGGACAACTGGCGGTCGCGGGCAGCCAGAGCCAACGCATCTGCCGCGCCATTGCATGGCTGCGGGAACACAGCACGGCGCCACTGAAGCTGGAGGACATGGCACGGGCCGCGCACATGAGCGTGTCGTCCCTGCACCATCATTTCAAGGCCGTGACCGCGATGAGCCCGCTGCAGTACCAGAAGCAGTTGCGCCTGCAGGAAGCGCGCCGTCTGCTCTTCAGCGACATGGTGGACGCCGCGGAGGCCGGCTACAAGGTCGGCTACGAAAGCCCGTCGCAGTTCAGCCGCGAGTACAGCCGGATGTTCGGCGCGCCGCCTGCGCGCGACGTGCGGCGCTTCAGACAGGGTGAGCTGGGCGGCAGGCTTTGAGATCCGCAAGCGTTCAACTGGTTTTTTCCATCCGCCCTGTCATGGCACTCGCGAAGGCGGCGAGGTCGCCCCATCGCTGACGCCGAGCTGCTTGTCAGCCATTTGCGACTGGCTACGCCCGCGGCTTCGTGGTCAACTCGCCTGGCCATGGAGACAAGGAGCTTCCGATGCAGAAACTCGTCAACGTCGAAGCGATCAATGTGCGGTCCGAGGCCAGCGTCGAGCCCGACACGCTGATCGGCCCCATCTTCCTCGGGCAGGCCGTCGATGACCTGGAAGACGGACCGGAGGGCTGGCATCACGTCCGCACCGCCGTCGATGGGAAATCGACCGAGGGCTTCGTCAAGGCCGCATTGCCGATCACCAAATTCGACTGGCAGCCGCCCGAGCAGCCCACCTTGCGCGACCCGGCCTCTCCGGCGCGGGAGGCGCTCGTTGCCGCGGCCGTCGAGCAATGGCTGCGCTTCGACAGAGGCGCCGGCAAGGAAGCGAAGGAGCCCTTCAGCGGCTTCATCGGCGAGATGTGGAAAGCGTTCGGCAAGCCGTTCACAGGCAAGACCGCCACGCAGCCCTGGTCGGCGGTGGCGATCTCGCTGATGGTGAGGACGGCGGCCAGGGAGTTCGACGAGTACAAGTCCTTCCAGCAGTCGATCGGCCATGCCGCGTACATATGGGATGCGATCAAGAAGAACGCGAGCGGCGACCTGGCAGCGCCCTTCTGGGGCGTGCGGCTCGACAAGGCAAAACCCCAGGTGGGCGACATCATCGGAAGCTGGCGCGAGAAGCCGGCGAGCTACGACGACTACCTCAATGCCTCGAACAATCCCGAGTTGCCGAGCCATTGCGACATCGTCGTGGCCGTCGGGCCGGAGGTCGCATGGGCGATCGGCGGGAACGTGCAGAACTCGGTGTTCGCAACGGGCTATCAGCTGAGCTCGGATGGCACGCTGCTGAGCAATCCGAGGATCACCGCGGACGGCAAGCTCGTCGGCGAGGCGATCGTCCTCCTGGACAACAGGGTTAGCTCGTAAGAAAAATTGAAGGATAGATGTAGTTTCAGGTAGTTTATTTTTTGAATACGCAAACCTAGACTTGCCTCCAGGCCGTGCTTTCCGGCTTATCGATTCCACACTGCCGGAGGTCCGTGCCATGCGTCTGCGTTCTCTGCTGCCCTCTCTTGTTCTTGCCACGCTGGCGGCCATTTCGATGCCGGCCCTGGCGGCCTATCCTGACAAGCCGATCCGCCTGATCGTGCCGTCGGCTCCCGGCGGTGCACCCGACGCGCTGATGCGCGCACTGGCCACGCAGTTGTCGCAGCAGATGGGCGTGCCCATCGTGGTCGACAACAAGCCCGGTGGCTCCTACACGATCGGCACCATGGACCTGGTCCGCTCCCCGGCCGACGGCTACACGCTGGCCTACGGCAACGTCGTGTCGCTGGCCACCAACCGCTCGCTGCTGAGCAATGTGCCGTACGACGTGGAGAAGGACCTGACGCTGGTCGCCAACACGCTGCGCCTGTCCAATCTGATGATCGTCAGCAACGAGCTGCCGGTCAAAAGCGTGCCCGAGCTGATCGCCTATGCGAAGAAGAACCCGGGCAAGCTGGCTTTTGCATCCGACGGCAACGGCACCACCGCCCATCTGGGAGTGGAGCTCTTCAAGTCCATGACCGGCACCCACATGCTGCATGTGCCCTACAAGGCCGGGACGGCAGCCCTCACCGACCTGATCGGCGGCGGCGTTCAGCTCATGATGATCAACACGCCGGTGTCCGGTCCGCCGGCCCAGGCCGGCCGCGTGAGAGCGCTGGGAATCTCGTCCACCCAGCGCTCGCCCACCTACCC
Source organism: Variovorax sp. LjRoot175 (assembly GCF_964253805.1). Taxonomy (NCBI): domain Bacteria; kingdom Pseudomonadati; phylum Pseudomonadota; class Betaproteobacteria; order Burkholderiales; family Comamonadaceae; genus Variovorax; species Variovorax sp. LjRoot175. The sequence continues at coordinate 3,717,489 of NZ_CAXURY020000001.1, forward strand.
GGACATTCCCACCATTGCCGAATCCGGCGTGCCGGGCTTCGAGGTTGCGGCCTGGGGCGGCATCGTTGGGCCGGCTCGTATGCCCAAGGACATCGTGACCCGCCTCAATGCCGAAATCCGTACCGCGCTGGCCAACCCGGCGGTGCGCGAGCGCTTCAAGATGCTGGGTGCCGAGACCGACCCCAGCACGCCGGAGCAGTTTCTCGAACTCTCGCGCCGCGAGACGGTCAAGTGGGCCAAGATCATCAAGGACTCGGGCGCGAAGATCGACTGACGGTCGGGCTGATACACCATGACCCCCTGGAAAGCTGCAAGGCCCGGCGATCAGCTCAGCGCCATCGACACGCCCGCGCTGGTGCTCGACCTCGATGCATTCGAGCGCAACCTCGCGCGCATGGCCGAGGCGCTGCGCGGCACGAACGTGCGTCTTCGTGCCCACGCCAAGTGCCACAAGACCCCCGAGATCGCACTGCGCCAAATGGCTTTGGGCGCCGCCGGCATCTGCTGCCAGAAGGTCAGCGAGGCGGCGGTGTTCGTGGAGGCCGGCATCGAGGATGTGCTGGTCACCAACCAGGTGATGGGCGACACCAAGTTGCGTCATCTGGCAGCCTTGGCGCGCAAGGCGCGCGTGGGCGTGCTCGTTGATCATCCGCAACAGGTGCAGGCGTTGGCCACCGTTGCGCAGGCGCACGGCGTGGCGCTCGATGTCTATGTCGAGGTCAATGTAGGCGCGGACCGCTGCGGCGTCGCCCCCGGCGACGAGGCCGTGCGGCTGGCGCGGCAGATCGTTGCCGGCACGCCGCTGCGTTTCATGGGCCTGCACTGCTACCACGGCCCGGCCCAGCACATGCGCGCGCCGCAGGAGCGGGCCGCGGCCATCGCCGGCGCCGTGGAGGCCGCGCGCACCACCCGCGCGGCCATCGAGGCCTGCGGCATTGCCGTCGAGCGTGTAACGGGCGCGGGTACCGGCAGCTTCCTGCACGAACGCGATTCCGGCGTCTGCAACGAGATCCAGGCCGGCTCCTATGTCTTCATGGATCGCGACTATGGCGACAACCAGCGCGGCGAGAACGACATCGCTTTCGAGCATGCGCTGTTCGTGCGCACCACGGTCATGAGCCGCGCGACGCCCGAGCGCGCCGTGGTCGACGCCGGCCTGAAGGCATCCAGCGTGGACTCGGGCCTGCCGACCGTGTGGCAGCGTGCCGACCTGCGCTATGTGAAAGCCTCGGATGAGCATGGCGTGCTGGCCACCCCCAACGGAGCCGCGCTTTCGCTGGGTGACCCGCTGATGCTGGTGCCCGGCCACTGCGACCCGACCGTCAATCTCTATGACGAACTGATCTGCGTGCGCGGCGAGCGGGTCGAAGCCCTCTGGCCGATCGCTGCGCGCGGCGCATTGCTGTGACCCTTTTCAACTCGAGATATCCGATGCAGGAAAAATTCGACCTTCTGATCCGCAACGCCAGCGTCGTCGACGGCACCGGCGCGCCCCGCTTCGCCGGCGACATCGGCATTCGCGGCGACCGCATCGCGCGCATCGGCGATCTGTCGGCGATGCACGGCGACGTCGAGATCGACCAGGGCGGCCGCATCGCGGCGCCAGGCTTCATCGATGCGCACACGCACGACGACCGCCTCATGCTCTCCAACCCCGACATGGCGCCCAAGGTCAGCCAGGGCATCACTACCGTGATCGCGGGCAATTGCGGCATCTCGCTGGCGCCGATGCCGGGCGGAATCACGCAGCCGGTCACGCCGCCATTGAATCTGCTCGACGAGGAAGGCGGCTGGTTCGCCTTCCCCACCTTCGCGTCGTACATCGAGACACTGCGCGCCAAGCCCGCGGCGACCAACTGCGCGCTGCTGGTGGGCCACACCACCTTGCGCGTCGCGACGCTGGACGACCTGGGCCTGCCTGCCACCGAAGAACAAATCGCCAGCATGCGCGCGCTGGTACAGGAAGCGCTGGAAGCCGGCGCCATCGGCGTCTCCACCGGCTTGTTCTATGAGCCCGCGGTCGCCGCGCCGACCGAGGAAGTGATCGAGACCTGCCGCCCGCTCAAGGACTTCGACGGCGTGTACTGCACGCACATGCGCAACGAAGCAGACCAGGTGATCGACTCGCTCGAAGAAACCTTCCGCGTCGGCCGCGAGGTCGGCGTGCAGGTGGTGATCTCGCACATGAAGGTGGTCGGGCCCGCGAACCACGGCCGTTCGCAGGAGGCGCTGTCCTTCATCGAGAAGAACATGGCCACCCAGCCGATCTGCCTGGACTGCTACCCGTACACGGCCGGCTCCACCATCCTCTCGGCCGACCGCGCAGCGACCTCGTCGCGCGTGATCGTGAGCTGGTCGAAGCCCATGCCCGAACATGCGGGCCAGGACCTCGACGTCATTGCGAAGAAGCTGGGCGTCAGCGAGGAAGAAGCGATCCGCCGGCTCAGCCCCGCCGGCGGCATCTACTTCCGGCTCGACGAGAGCGACGTGCAGCGCATCCTGAAGTTCGACAAGACCATGATCGGCTCCGACGGCCTGCCGCACGACGCCTCGCCGCATCCGCGTCTGTGGGGCAGCTTCCCGCGCGTGCTGGGCCACTACGGCCGGCTGCTCGGGCTGTTCCCGCTGGAGACGGCCGTCTACAAGATGACCGGGCTCACGGCGAAGAACTTCGGCCTCAAGGACCGCGGCGTGCTGAAGGAAGGCGCGTACGCCGACCTGACCCTGTTCGACGCCGACAGCGTGGACGAAGCCGCGACCTACGAAACGCCGATCGCCCCGGCACGCGGCATCGACGCGGTGATCGTCAACGGCACGATGGTCTGGCAAGGCGGCCGCCCGACCGGCGCGCGCCCCGGACGCGTGCTGGCGCGGGAGGCCCACTGAAATGACGAATCAATTTCTCGAACAACTGGAGACGCCCGCGCTGCTGCTCGACGAGGCGCGCATGGACCGCAACATCGAGCGCATGCGCCGCCAGGCGCGCCGCCTCGGCGTCTCGTTCCGTCCCCACGTCAAGACCAACAAGTCGATCGAGGTGACGCGCCGGATCATGGAATCGCCGCAAGGGCCGATCACGGTTTCGACGCTGCGCGAGGCCGACTACTTCGCGGCGCACGGCGTCACGGACATCCTCTACGCCGTCTGCATCGCGCCGAACAAGCTCGACCATGTGATGAGGCTCCAGGACCAGGGCGTGCGGCTCACGCTGATCCTGGACAGCATCGAGGCGGCACGCATGCTCGCCGGGCGCGCGAAGGCGGCCCAGCGGCATTTCGACGTGCTGATCGAGATCGACTCGGACGGCCACCGCTCGGGCGTGAATCCCGATAGCGGCGATCTTCTCGAGATCGCGCAATTCCTCGAAGGCGCCGGCATTCCGGTGCAGGGCATCCTCACGCACGCCGGAAGCTCCTACGACTGCACATCCACCGACGCGATCTGCGCGATGGCCGAGCAGGAGCGTGCGGCGGCCGTGCACGCGGCGCAGCGCCTGCGCGCGGCGGGCATCGCATGCCCCGTGGTCAGCGTCGGCTCGACACCGACCGCGCTCTTCGCCGAGCAGCTGGAAGGCGTCACCGAAGTGCGCGCCGGCGTGTTCGTGTTCTTCGATCTCGTGATGGCCGGCCTGAACGTCTGCCGGGTGGACGACATCGCCCTGTCGGTGCTGGCCACGGTGATCGGCCACCAGCGCGAAAAAGGCTGGACGATCCTCGACGCCGGATGGATGGCGATGTCGCGCGACCGCGGCACGGCCAGGCAGCCGGTCGACCAGGGCTACGGGCTGGTCTGCGACCTCGACGGGCGGCCGCTGGACGACCTCATCCTCGTGGGCGCCAACCAGGAGCACGGGATCATGGCGCACCGCTCCGGCAAGATCGAGGGCGCGCTGCATCTGCCGGTCGGCGCGCAGGTACGCATCGTGCCCAACCACGCCTGCCCCACTGCGGCGCAGTACGAGCACTACAAGGTGCTCGGCGCCGGCCACGAGATCACTGCGACCTGGCAGCGCTTCAGCGGCTGGTGAAGCGCAAACAGGAAGACACGATGTTGATCATCTCGGAGCAGGAAGCCCGCGCGCTGGTGAGCGTCGAGGACGCCATTGCGGCGGTCGAACAATGCTTCGCCGCAATGGCAGCCCAGGAGGCGCGCAACTACCCGGTGGTTCGCGAGGGCGTGGGCTACCAGGACGCCGTCTTCGGCGTCAAGGCCGGCTGCGATAGCAGCGCACCCATTCTCGGCCTCAAGGCGGGCGGGTACTGGCCGCACAACATGGGCAAGGGCCTGAGCAACCATCAGTCTTCGACCTTGCTCTTCGACGCGGACACCGGCCGCGCTTGCGCACTCGTCAGCGCGAACTACCTGACCGGCGTGCGCACCGGCGCGGCCAGCGCCATCGCGACCAAGCACCTGTCGCGTCCCGACAGCGGCGTGCTCGGCATCATCGGCGCGGGCGCGCAGTCGCAATACCAGCTGCGCGCGACACTGGCCGTGCGTGCCATCCGCCGGGTCCATGCGTGGAATCGCTCGGCCGAGAACCTGACAGCCTTCGGCCGCATCGTGGAGCAACTCGGCCTGGAGTTCGTCCCGGAAAGCGGCGCCCAGGCCGTGGCCGCCCACGCCGACATCCTGATCACCGTGACGCCCTCGCAGAAGGCCCTGGTCGAGAAATCCTGGGTGCGCCCCGGCACCCACATCAACGCGATGGGCGCCGACACCCGGGGCAAGCAGGAGCTGGATCCGGCGCTGGTGGCGACGGCGGCCCTGTTCGTCGACGAGACCGCACAGGCCATCAGCATCGGCGAATGCCAGCATGCCTACGACGCGGGCCTGATCACGGATCGGAGCTTCCGCGGCAGCATAGGCGCGGTCATCGAAGGCCTGTGCGACGGCCGCCGCACGGCGGACGAGATCACGCTCTTCGACGGAACGGGCGTGGCGCTGCAGGATCTGGCCGTGGCCGATCTCGCCGTGCGCGCGGCCGCGAAGCGGGGACTCGGCAGCAACGTGGACTATTAGTATCGAAGGATGTCGCACGACATCACCGACCTGCGCTTCTTCGTCGCCATCACCGAAAGCGGCTCCCTCGCGGAAGCCGCGCGGCGCATGGACGTGACGGCCTCGTCCGTCTCGCAGCGGCTGCGGCAACTCGAAAGCCGCCTGGGCTTGCACCTGGTCCATCGCAGCACGCGCCGCTTCAGCCTCACCGACGAGGGCGAGCTCTTCCATGCGGGGGCCGTGAGCCTGCTCGCCGAACTGGATGGCCTGATCGACAACCTGCGCGCCCGTTCGGGCGAGGTCGCGGGGACGCTGAACGTGTGCGGCCCCTTGGGCTTCGGCCGGCATCACCTGGCAGCCGCCATCGCCGACTTTCATACGCGGCACCCGGGGCTGAAGGTTTCCCTGACGCTCAGCGACGTGGTGTCGACGACCGACGCGAACCGCTTCGACCTGATCGTGCACATCGGCAACCTCGCGAATTCGAGCATGGTCGCCTACCCCATCGCGCCCAATGCGCGCTTCGTCTGCGCCGCGCCCGGCTACCTCGCCCGCCGCCCTGCGCCGCGCACGCCGCAGGAGTTGGCCGGGCACGACTGCATCGCGCTGCGCGAAAACCAGGAAGACGTGACGCTGTGGCACTTCAAGAAGAAGCGCAGTGAAGTCGCGGTGCGGGTGGCCGCGACCCTGAGCAGCAACGACGGCGACGTCGTGCGGCAGTGGGCGCTGAAGGGCAAGGGCCTGATCATGCGCTCGGAATGGGACATCGCCGAGAGCCTGGCCTCTGGGCATCTGGTTCGGGTACTGGAGGACTGGAGCCTGCCGGCCGCCGACGTGGTGGCGCTGGTGGCGCAGCGCCTTGGCATGTCCGCCAGGGTGAAGCTGTTCCTGTCGTTCCTGCAGCAGCGATTCAAGCCGGTGCCGCCTTGGCGCAGCTAAGGTCCCAACGCCGTACGCTGCGGAGCGCTTCAGCAAAGCATCAACGCTCCATCAAAGTTCCCTCCGGCCTTGACCACTCCCGCTAGTCACGCCATATCGAGCTGAACGACCGTGCGACCCGGTCGGCTTTCGAGCACGAGCCGGACTCCCATCGCCTGGGCGCGCTCGCGGAGCGACCGCGGCGCGCGCGAGGCGTCGTAGCCGCGGCCGTCGTCGATCACGCTGAGCCGGACCGCCGTGCCCACCATCGCTGCCTCGATGCGCAGCACCGTGGCCTGCGCATGCTGCAGCACGTTGGAGATCGCCTCGAACAGCAGGAACTGCAGGTGGCGCATGGCCTGGGCGTCGAGGCGCTCGACCGGCACCAGTTCGTCGACCGCCCACTCCAGGGCGATGCCCGAGGCGTCGAAGCGCGGCGCCAGGCGGTAGCGCAGGGCCGCCAGCAGCGCGCCCACGTCGCCGTCGGGCAGGTGAATCGAATCGATGGTGAGCTTGAGTTGGTCCAGGGAATCGCGCAGCGTGCGCAGCAGCTCCGGCTGGCTGCCCTCCCCCGTCTGCAGCTGGCGAATGGCCGCGCTGATGTGCGAGCCGACGCCGTCGTGCATGTCGCGCAGGATGCGTTCGCGCTCGTGCGTGCGGGCCTGCTCGCGCGCCGCCTGCTCGAGCCGGCCATAGGTGCTGGCCAGTTCCTGCTCGCGCTGTGCCACTCGGGCGGCGAGCGTGCCCAGCAACTCGCGCGCCTGGCCGCTGGCCTCGCGGAAGCGCAGCAGCACGATGTAGAGCAGTGCCAGGCCGAACACCACCGAGACGTAGCGGTTCCAGGTGATGACGCCGAAGCTGTCGCTGAGGCGAATCATCACCCAGTCGCGCACGCCCACCGCCACGTTGAGCATGCCGGCGCCCGCCACCAGCCAGCGGGCCGTGGTCGGATGGCGCAGCGTGGCCACGAAATAGAAGCAGGCGTAAAGCGCCGAACTCAAACTCGCGAAGCCGAGCCAGGCGGTGAGGAACACGGGCTGGTGCTGCGCGAACGACAGCCAGGAAGCCAGCACCCCACTGGCGAACAACGCCGCCGTCGCGACCTGCATCCATCGCATCGAGCGGTGCGCACGCCACCCCGCAACGTGGTGGCAGAACAGCAGCACGCCGCAGATCCAGCCCGCGTAGGACGCCGTCAGCACCACGCCCCACAGCGGCCAGGCCAGCGGCGGCTCTTGGATCACCGCGTCGCCCACACGCAGCGTCCAGCACAGCTCGGCCACGCCGGCCCAAAAGTAGACGCTGTCGCGGTGCAGCCGGCCGTCGGGCGCGAGCTGGCGCTGCGTCGCCCAGCAGGTGAACGCGATGAAGGCGACCAGGAGGCTGAACATGCCCAGCAGCAGCGAGCCGGTCACCCGCCACGCGTAGGCGTGGGAAAAAACGTTGTCGCGCATTTCATGGGAAGGCCCGAGACGGATGGCCGACAGGCCGCCGCGCCGCCCGCCGTCGGCCCGGATGTGCACCCGCAGCAGGTTCTCTTTCTGCAGCATCGCCGGCGGCACCGCCACGTAGCGCGGCGCCTTGGCGTAGTCGTCGCGGTTCGGCGTTGCGACGTCGCCGAAGCGCGCCAGCAACTTGTCGTTGAGCCAGATCTCGGCCGCATTGCCCACGACCGGGAAGAACAGGCCGTAGGGCTCGGAGGGCGCGTCGGCGAAGGTGAACGGAATCTCGAAGCTCGCGTGTCCGGGCACGTTGCGGTGCACGCGGTCCCAGTGATAGGGCAGCACCGTGTCGCGCCAACCCGGTGGTTCGTCGGGCTGCATCACATTGACGCGCGCCTGGCGCAGTTCGAGCACTTCGGCCCGCGCGCCGGGCGCCGCCGCCCAGGCGGCCAGCGCCAGCAGCAGCAGCGCCATCAGCCGGCGCGCAGTGCCGGTCATGGCAAGAGGCCGAGCCGCGTCGCCTCGAACACCGCCTCGTTCTTGGAGTGCACCGCCAGCTTGCCGTAGAGGTTCTTGATGTGCGTTTGTACCGTGTGCACGCTCAGCGTCTTGAGTCGCGCGATCTCGGCGTAGGAAAAGCCGCGCGCGATCAGCGCCAGCACCTCCTGCTCGCGCACCGAGAGCAGCGACGGCGCTTCCGGAGCCACCGCAGGTGCGGGCCCGCGCTCGAGCCGCATACTGCGGTACTTGGCGAGCACGCGACGCGCGATCATCGGCGAGATCGGCGAGGCGCCCGCCTTCATCTCCAGGATGGTGTGAGCGATGTCCTCGGGCGCGGCATCTTTATGGATGTAGCCCACGGCCCCGGCCTCGATGCTGGCGAGCACGTTGTCCTCGTCGCCGAACACGGAAATCACCAGCGGCTCGCATTCCGGAAAGCGCGCCACCGCAGCGCGGATCACATCCAGCCCGCTGCCGTCGGGCAGGCCCAGGTCGGCCAGCAGCACGTCGGGAATCTCGTCGGCGTCGGCCAGCCAGGCCAGCGCTTCGCGCACCGTGCCCAGGCCGTCCAGCCAGCGCAGCTGGGGGCTGCGCCGCACGCTGGCCTCGAAGAACGCGCGCGCATTGCGATCGTCCTCGACCACCAGCACGTTCCAACGGCTCGGCGTCTCCGCCTCGGATCCCTCTGTTTGCATGGCGGTGAGCATAAAGCCACAGAACCCGCCGCAGGCCGCCCTCGCCTCACTCGTTCATGGGATGCGCTCTCGCCGACCCTGCCTCGACACTCGCGTCGCTTCTTTTCATGCAACCACCTGTCAACAACCCAAAACCACGAGGAGTTCTTTTCATGACATCCATTTCCCCCAAGATCCGTGCCGGCTGGGCCGCGGCACTGGTGCTCTCGCTGGCCGCCTGCGGAGGCGGCGGAGGAGGCGGAGGTGGATTCCCGACCGCCGCCGGCAGTACGGGCAGCACCGACACCGGCGGCACCACGACGGCCGCCAAGCTCAGCGGCGTGGCCGCCACCGGCGCGGCGTTCAGCGGCGCCACGATCACCGTGGTCGACCAGACCGGCAGCACGGTCTGCACGACCCAGACCGACAGCGCCGGCGCCTATGCCTGCACCTTGCCGGCCAGCACCAAGGCGCCGCTGGTCATCAGGGCCGTGCGCGATGACCAGACCTTCTACAGCACCACGGCCAGCGCGGCCGGGGGCACTGCCAACGTGACGCCGCTGACCACCATCATCGTGGCCGAGCTCTCGCCCGACGGCAACCCGGCCAGCCTGGCCGGCGCGATCCAGACCAATCCCAGCGCCGTGACAGCCGACACCATCAAGAAGCAGACCGACGAGCTGGTGGCGGCCATCACCCCGCTGTTGTCGGCTCTGGGCCTGGCGGCGATCGACCCGATCTCGGGCAGCTTCGCGGCCGACGGCACCGGCCAGGACAAGGTGCTCGATTCGATCTCGGTCAGCGTGCTGCCCGACGGCACCGCCGCCAACATCGAAATCACCGTCAAGGCCACGCCCGCGGACGACGGCAGCGCGCCGCTGTCCATCAGCTACAGCACCAGCAGCGCCATCACGCCCGTGCTGCCCACCGTCACGGCCAGCGCGCTGACCAACACGCCCTCGCCGGCGACGGTCGCGGACCTCTTCACGCGCCTCACGGCTTGCTATGCGCTGCCGCTGTCGCAGCGGGTCAACGCGCCGAACGACACGGCCGCCGTCACGGGCGGTCCGGCCGACGTGATTGCGCCGGCCTGCCGCACGCTGTTTGTCGGTGACGATCCGTCCACCTACTACAACAACGGCAACACCGTGGGCCGCACTGCCAGCAACCGGGGCGCATTCAACAGCCTGTTCCGGCCCGGCCCCACCGGCCTGGTGTGGGACCGCGGCAACTTCGAGTTCGTGCGCGCCAACGGCGACCTGGTGCTCAGCTACCGCTGGACCGACACGGCCGGCAACGCCGACAACGACACCATCATTGCGCGCAATGTCGGCGGCACGCTCAAGCTCGCGGGCAACGGCAACGACCACAGCGCCAGCGTGCGCCCCTTCTCGGAGCACCGCGACCTGATCAACACGCCGAACTTCAACTCCTACACCACCGGCTACAACATCAACATCGACAACAAGACCGACGGCAGCGGCAACCCGATCTTCAGCAAGGTGCTGGTGACCGCGCCTGACGGCGTGGTGCGCACCTTCGTGCCGCAGTCGGGCTTGTCGTACCTGGTGGTGATGAAGGACGACGGCGTGACGCCGAGCGGCAGCCCGATCGTACGGCTCGCCGGCGCCTACCAGAACACGGCCACTGCCGGCAACCCGGCCGACAAGGAGCTCAGCCTCTATTTCGTGGGCACGCAGTACACCGACGCGCAGATCGCGGCGCTGCAAAACCAGAGCGTGTGGACGCTGGAGTTCTTCGACACCAGCAACGCCAGCGTCGCAACGCAGAAGTACCGCACCCTGGCCCGCGCGCAGTCGGTCGCCGAAATCCGGCAGCTCGCCTTTGTGAACATCACCGCGACGATGCGTGCCGGGTTGCTCGCTGAAACAGACATCGCGACCGACGGCGCCAGCATCTACGGCGCGCCCAGCCAGAACGATCCGAACAACGTCGACTTCAGCGCCGACGGCCAGCTGGACGCCTGGACCGTGCCGCAGGGCGCGCTGGCGCCGATCTCGTTGGCCGTGTACGGTCGTGCGCCCTTCGGCAGCACCACTGCCGGCCAGCCGGGCGCGCGCTTCAACGACAGCACCGGCGTAGCGAGTTCGGCGCGCAAGGCGATGGTGTTCTGCTCGACCCAAGGCAGCAGCGACAAGCATTGCGACAACACCTTCGGCCAGCAGTACGCCGAGGGCACATCGATCAACACTGTCGAACTCTGGGCCCGCAACGCGCGCCAGGTGGAGATCAGCAAGAAGATCGGGTTCTACAAGCTCCAGTAGCAAGCCGCGGCGGCTTCGCAATCCAGCCCCGCTTGCGGGGCTTTTTTTCTTTGAACGCACCTGCGTGCAGGTGCAGAATGCGCCCCAAAACAACTGGAGGACCCATGCTGATCTTCACGAATCGCTTGTTGACCACTGGCACGGACGAAGCTGTTTTCAGCACCAGCTTCATCGAGCAGTCGGATCGCCTCGGGTTGGCTACGGTCAAGAAGACCAGCAAAGGCTGGAGCGTCTCCGGCGTGGACAACGAAGTCGACAACCAGGACTCCATGGGCGCCCTTCGGCCATTGTTCGAGGGAAGTCGCCCCGTTCTGGTCTATCTCCATGGCAACAACAACACGCCAGCCAAGTGCTTCGCGCGATGCGCAACGCTGGAGGCAATGTACAACGTCGAAGTCGTCGGCTTTTCCTGGCCGTCGGAGGGCTACCTCTCCAACGGCGACAAGCTCCCGGAGGTCGAGCCCGACACAGAAGACGGCGATGAGGACGACCTTTCCGGCGTGGCCGTCGGCAAGCAGAAGCCGTCACGGATCAAGTCGAAGATCCTGCGGTACCAGAGGGCCAAGACCAACGCCATCAATTCCGGGGAAGCTCTCGCGCGATTCTTCCGCATGGTCGCCGCAGCCAGGCTGTTCATCAATCGTCAGCCGTTCACCATCGCTGCACACAGCCTCGGCGCGCACTTCCTTCAGTACTCGCTCGACGTCGCGGGCGCCACGGAATCCGTGGCGGCCGCGCAGAACGTCGCACTCTTGGCGCCTTGCGTTCGCTCGAGCGGGCATCGCGACTGGCTTGCGAACGTGCGGCCCAAGGGGCAGGTCTTTGTCACCTTCAACAAGAACGACACCGTGTTGGCCGGAGCCTTCATTGCCGACAAGAGTCAGTTCAAGCTCGGCGCCGCTCCAGGGAGCGAACTGCTTCGAGCTCCACACATGCGGTACGTCAACTTCACGAACGGCGAAGTTGGAAAGGGGGGCCATGGCTACTTCGTGAACGACGGCATGCCCAAGAAGATGAAGCTTCTGTTCGAACGGGTGTTCTCGTCTGAACGGGATCTGCAAGGGGACGAGGGCCCCAAGAAGGTGTATCTGGTCGGCTGCGACGCCGATGGCCTCACCTGCTACATGGGTGCGCCGGGAATTCCGGGGATCGCAGGGCAGCCTTAACCGAACTGCAGGCAGCGCATGCTCAAGGTCCCCGACTGGAACCCTTCATAGATGGTCTGCGCGCGCTCGTTGGCGCTGGCAGCGCCCAGCGCGTACAGGAAGGGGTAGTAGTGGTCGGGCGTGGCGACGGCAATGGACGCGCCTTCCAGTTTCCCGTAATTGAGGAGGGCCTGGTCGTCGCGGCCCAGGAGGGCCGCCTTCACTGCATCGTCGAACGACTGCGCCCAGGGCCGGCTTGCCCTGAGGCCATCGGGCGTGCCGCGGTCGGTCGCGCGCAGGTTGTGCACGACGTTGCCGCTTCCCAGCACCAAGACGCCCTTGTCGCGGAGGGCGGCCAGGTCGCGACCCACCGCATAGTGGAAGGCCGCCGGCTTGTCATAGTCGATGGACATCTGGAAGACCGGCACGTCAGCCTTCGGGTGCAGGTATTTCAGGACGGTCCAGCTGCCGTGGTCGAGGCCCCACTCCTGCGTGGGGATGACCTTGACCTGCTTCATGAGGCTCGCCGCCTCCTGGGCAATGGCCGGATGGCCCGGCGCCGGGTACTCGATGTCGAAGAGCGCTTGAGGAAAACCGCCGAAGTCGTGAATTGTCTTTGGCTTCTCCTGGATGCCAACGCCCGTCGCCCCCGAGCTGAGCCAGTGCGCGGAGATGCTCAGGATCGCGGTCGGTCGCGGCAGCGCCCTGCCCCAGTCGATCAGGCGGCGGGTGAACGCGTTCTCGCGGATGGCGTTCATGGGACTGCCATGGCCAATGAAGATGACCGGCATGCGGCTCGAGGGTTTGCCGGCCTTGGCGGCCGCGGCGTGAGCGTACGACGACAGGGAGGCGAGCGCGGACGTGGCGCCGAGCGCCGTGGTGTTCAGAAGGAAGCCGCGGCGGCGCAGGTCAGCAGAAAACATGATTTCAAGTGAGTGGCTCGGTGCACGGCTTGGAGGCTCGCCGAACAATCTGCGTGCGTGGACCCAAGGTCTTCACAATGCGGTCGTTCGTGCCTTGCCGCCGCCGGATCATAGCGACGGATGCATGGATTCGGCCTCGACAGTTGTGGTGCGAAGACCCGCCACCCGGTAACCATGGCTTGCAACTTGCTTTGGATTGTTCGTATGCAGGTCGCAGCATGACTTCAACATTCATCAAGGCCGCAGAAGTCTGGTTGCCGAGCGACGACGGCTCCCTGCTCGAGTTCGGAAGCGGCGCATTCGGTGCCGCCAGGCGATTCGCGGCCATCAGCCGGGAGATGTGCTTCGGCCCAGGGGAAGGTTTGCCGGGTCGCGCCTGGGACGAAGGCAGACCGATCCTTCTGCGTCAGTTCGAAGGCTCGAACTTCCGCCGCATTTCGGCCGCCCGCGACGCCGGCCTGGACTGCGCCATCGCGCTGCCGCTTTTTGTGCATGACCGCCTCACTTCGGTGCTCGTGATCTTCTGCGGACACGAGGCCGCCGCAGCCAGCTGTTTGGAACTCTGGCATCACGACGCACGCATCACCAGCGACATGAGACTTGTCGATGGTGCCTTTGGCACGAACGCTCAAGCCTTCGAATCAGCCTCGCTCGAGACCTACCTGCCGCGCGGCGTGGGCCTGCCGGGGCTGGCCTGGCAACGCGGCGAAGCGGTGTTCATGGAAAACCTGCCTACCACCGGACGGTTCCTGCGCGCGCATGAGGCGGCCGATGCAGGCCTTCTGCGGGGTCTGGCAATCCCAGTTGGTTCGCGGCTCGATGACAGCCATGTCGTGACCTTCCTTGCCGGTGCGACGTTGCCGCTGGCGCGCCGCATCGAGCGCTGGGTTCCCGCTGCGCCAGGCGGCTTGCTGCAGCGCGTCTACGCCTTCAGTGAACTCCATGGTGGTGCCTCGCTGATCGAAGCGACGCTGCCCTTGTCAGCGCCGATGGGATCGATCGCCAGGGCCTGGCTCAGCGGGGTGCCGGCGATCAATGACTGGCCGGCCTCCGAACCAGGCGCTCCCGCTGCTGCCGCGACGGCGATCGGGTCCTGGGCGCTGTTGGCAATACCTGTGGTGTGGGAGAGCGAAGTGGTCGAGGTGGTGGCGCTGTACCTCTAACTGCCCGCCGCGGCCCCGAAAATTGAGACAGCCGCCGGCATCGAGGATGCCGCCCAATTCGGTCGGGCGCCGAAGCCACCTCTACCAGCACCAGCGCCGAACGACTGTCAGTCTGAAGCATGACGCATCAGTACTACGCCGGGATTAAGTGACGGCTGTCGGTTTTCAACTTAGATTGAATTTTTTGCAGCTTTTGGTTTGAACTCCTCCTGCCCCCATGGGATGGTCGGCGGAGGAGGGCCGCGCCGATCGCTGCTGCTGCGCTCCGCGGCGCGCCGCCCCCGCAGCAGGGCCCGCCATATACGTGCGGATGGTCTTCTTCTTGTCTGTCTGCGGTACCGGCGCACCAGTCCTTGAACAAGGCCATGCCACCTCCCCCTTCTCACTTCACCGCCTGTGCCGGCAGTTCAATTTCATAAGCTTGGGCGATCCGTCCGACCAGTTCGGCGACGGTGACAGCGCCGAGTTGCAGCGCCTTCGGATCGATGGTGGTGTCGGCGGCCACCGCGGTCAGGAACCGCGCCATGTCCTCCCCGACCTTCCTGTCGAGCGCAATGCGTGTGGCGGGCGCCAGCAGTTGCGAGAGGCGCAGCACATCGTTGAGGTGCTTGCGCACATCCTTGGCGTCCACCTTGGCAGAACGTACTGGTCGGCGTAGGCCGCGAACCATTCCTTGAAAACGTCTAGCCCTCTCACCATGGTAGGTGTCCTTTCAGTTCGTCCAGCGCAAGCTGGATCCGGTCATCGGTGTTGTCCCGCAGGCTGAGCGTCAGGGAAAGCGGGTCTACCGTGGCGGCGTTCGGCAGCAACGCCGGGCTGTAGCTCCACAACTGCCATTCCTGCGCGCCGGCGACGGGTTCAGGCAGCTCCCGAATGCCTGCCTCCGTGGTTGCCTTCCAATCGGAGCCCGTCATCGCATACACCGGCCATTTGGGCTCGGCCAGCATCGAGTACCGTGCGAGCGCGCTCAACCCGGCCAAACGGCCATGCACGTTGGCAAGGACGCTTTCGGGGGCAACCCACACCGTTTGCCTGACGGGTGTTCGCAGTACAGGTTTCGCCCGCTCCCAGACCTGCTCTGGAGGGCCTTCCATGCGCAGCAGGCGCACGCGGCCCACAGCGTGCACGCTCGCGAGCCCGGCCGCGGTCAGCTCCTTCACCACGCGCGACAGCGTCATGGGCGTGTAGCCCAAGGCTATTGCCACCTTGGAAGGTTGCCACTCGGGTTCCCACGGCTGGTGAAGCAGTGCCGTGATCAGCATGGCCTGTGCGGAAGGACTCAGCGCTTCCGCAGCTGGAGCGCGCCGGCGAAAGTATTCACGCAGGTCGAGACCGAGGTCTGGCAGGTAGAGCTGATTGCCCGGAACGATGAACGGCACCTTCGGACCACCATGGCGCCCGCCCGATGCGGGTTCAGGCGGCGGCGTGCACCGGCTGGCGCGCGTTGTGCGGCTTGCGGGTGGTGGTGCCGGCCGACGCGGCTTGCTCGCCGCTGCTCGCGCTGCCTTCGGCGCCGTGGCCACCGTTGCGGCGCGCCTCGGATTCGGCGCGGCTGTCGAGGTAGTCGATTTCCTCGGCCGTGAACGCCATGCCGTAGACGGTTTCGCCGTCCTTCTCGAAGTTGTTGTTGCGCAGGCGGCCCACGATGTTGACGTGCGAGCCCTTGCCCAGGTACTCGGCCGCGTTCTCGGCCTGCTTGCCCCACAGCGTCCACTGAATCGCGGTGGACTCCTCCTCGCGCGTCTCGCCCGAACCGCGCCGCGTGTTGCTGATCGCGGTCAGCACCGCCTTGGCGATCTTGCCCTCGCGGCCGTTGACGAATTCGAGCTTGACGGCGCCTGCCAGGTGCGCGTGTCGCTGGATGACTTGGACGTTTGCCATGGTGTTCTCCAATCGAGAGCCATCAGCCGGGCCCCGATCCGGGTTCCCTGAAAACTGATCCTCTCGCTCGGACTCCCTCGCTCCCGCCCACGGGCGGGCGGGGGGTGGGCATGGCCCCTTCCCTCATGGGAAGGGGTTGGGGATGGGTGGGGTTCTTCGCAGCCGAAGCAGTGAGCCGGTTTCCCGGCCCACCGCTTGAAGATCCCCCCACAAGTCCCCCTCACCCCGTTGACGGGGGCTTGTGGGGGGAGCGCGGTGGGACGACTGGCGCACGGGCTGCCCCCCCGTGGTCGACGCAGCGTCGCGGCCGATGTGCCAGCTTGCCTGGCGCAGCGGTTGCAGCGAAGGCGACCGAACGCCCACGAGCAGCGGCGCCTCCGCGGCCGACGTGCCACCAAGGGAGCCGAAGGCGAGCGACTGGCGCGGCGGTCGAGCCGCTGCGAGCACTTCCTTGCCTGCGGCATTCAGCGGCCCGGCACCGGGCATGGCGGGTGACCGGGGTGGCGATCTGGCCGGCGCCGCAGCGAGCGCAGCGACCTGCAAGCCGGCCAGTTCGCCAAGCGGGCCTCGTTCACGCGCAGCGTGAAGGAATCAGGGCCCGCGATCCCCGGGCACGGGAAAGGGCCGCCGCGTGCTTCAGCCGGCTGCGCCGGCCTGGCCGTGTTGCGTGAGGAATGGCAGCCCGTCAGGGTCGAGATGCCGGCATCGCCGGTGGCTCGACGCGCAGCGCAACAGCCCGGCCCCCGCACCGCGGGGACACGCCCTGGCCCACCGAGATCGGGCATCAGCAGCAACACCGTATCCGCCACCACGCGCCACTCACCCAGCGCCAACCTGGATCGCTGTTTCGTGGAATTCGAGTATTTCGAGTAAGGCTGATACACTCGGTACCATGAAGACCGCCCACAAGTCCATCGAGGCCGCTACGCGCAACGCCGCCCCGGCACTGTCGGTGAACATCGACCTCGATCCTTTGGTCGAGGTTGTGCGGCGCCATGTCAAGCTGACACCCCAGGCAACGCGGCTGATCAAGGGCGACTTCGCGCGGCTCTTCCAGCACCCGGCGATCAGCGGCAGCACCCGCAAGGCCTCCGCCCCCAGGTCCGCACCAGCGACCGACCCGGTTCTGACCACCCAGGAAGCGGCCGACCTGGTCGGTGTCTCTCGCCCCTACATCGTGGCCCGCATCGAAGCCGGCGCTATCCCCCTGCACCAGCAGGTGGGCAACCAGCGACGCGTCCTCAAATCCGCCGTCCTGGCCTGGCACCGCCAAGAGCAGACTCGACGCCGCAAGGCCCTGGGCCAGCTCGGCGCCGACCTCGACAGCGAAATCTTCGCGAGCTGAGATTCGTGATCCCTGTCGTCGCCGACGCCGACACCCTGTTCGGCGCGACCACCCGCGGCCTGTTGATCCACCTGGACTACCTGGGGCTCATCCGCCTGCACTGGAGCCCACTGATCCTCGACGAGCTGAGTCGTGCGCTCGTCGACACCGGCCGCAAGCCGGATGCGGAATCGGCGCGTCGCCACGAACAACTCATGCGGGCCGCATTGCCACAAGCAGAGGTCCCGACGCAGCAAGTCCAGGCACAGTTCGCCAGCGTTGCCCCCGCGATGCGGTCCACCAAGGACATCCACGTCGCCGCCTGCGCCGGGGCCATCCTGGCCGGCGACTTCTATCCCGGCGCCCAGGTCGTCAGCCTCGTCACCCGGAACATCCGCGACTTCGGTGTCCGCAAGCTCGCCGACCTGG
The DNA here is from genome assembly GCF_964253805.1 of Variovorax sp. LjRoot175. NCBI lineage: Bacteria > Pseudomonadati > Pseudomonadota > Betaproteobacteria > Burkholderiales > Comamonadaceae > Variovorax > Variovorax sp. LjRoot175. Next base: position 3,735,172 of record NZ_CAXURY020000001.1, read on the forward strand.
GCATCGAGGTCCTGCGCCCGGATGCCTTTCTGCTGAATCGATTCCAGCAAGACCCCAAAGTCGTCGCTTCGGCAGTACGGTCGCCCGACAAGATCCGGCCACCGCGGCCGAGGGCGCCGTCCTGTTTCTGGAGAAACTATCCCCGGCCCTGAATCAGGTCGACAGTTCCACCGGTGCCTTAGGCAACACCACCTGCGCTGCCGTCCAGGAATTGGTGCCGCTCATCGGCGGCGCGCCGGTGGACACCGCCGTACGCCAGAAGTGGCTCGACCGCCTCTTCGAGGCCATCCAGGAGGACGACCCACCCTACATCGAGTGCCTGGGCGACCACTGGGGCGATCTCTGCGCGACACCCGAACTCGCATCGAGCTGGGCCGACCAGTTGCTGCCCATCCAGCGCAGCGTGCTGCGCGAACGCCATCGCGGCACCTACGCCTTCTTCGCGGGCACGACCCCGTGCTACAGCGCGCTGTTCAAGGCTGGCCGCCACGACGAACTGCTGGAACTGCTGGCGATGGATCCCCGCCCGATCTGGCAATACCTGGTCTGGGGCGCCCGCGTGCTCGTCGCGCGCGGCCAGGTCGACGAGGCCATCGCCTACGTGCGCGATCGAGCGGGCAGCACCACCGGCGAGGAAACCGTGGCGCGTTTCGCCGAGGACGCATTGCTGAAGGCGGGCCGGCGCGCAGAAGCTTTCAATCGATACGCGCTGCTGGCCAACCAAGCCAACTCCAACCTATCGACCTTCAGGGTGCTGGCGAAGAAGTACCCCGAACTGGCACACGACAGACTGCTGGGCCACCTCGTCGCGTCGACACCCGGTGAGCCCGGCAAGTGGTTCGCCACTGCCAAGACCCTGAAACTGTTCAACCGGGCGACCGCCCTGGCGTGGGCCTCGCCCTGCGACCCCAAGACCCTGACGCGTGCCGCGCGCGACCACCTGGTCAAGCAACCCGGCTTTGCCATGCAAGCCGCACTGGCAGCACTGCACTGGATGTCCATGGGGCAAGGCTACGAACTCACGGGCCTCGACGTGCTGGAAGCCCATCGCCTCGCCACCGAAGCCGCTCGCACCGCCCGGCAGATCGACCAGGCCCAGGCCACCATGGAGCAGGTACTGGCCCCCGACCGGCCCATGTCAGCATGGATGCGGCGATCGCTTGGAATCCCGCCCGCCACGTCAAAGGTACAGCATCCCTGAAGAGCGAGGTGCAAGTCGCGGAGCACCGCTCAAGACCGAGATATCGACGATACCGAGTCTCTCGGTCGTCGATGACAACATCTACGTGCGGAGGCTCTTGAGCAGCCGCTCAGCCATCTCCCCGATGACCGGGTGTTCTTGGAGCTTGCGTCGTCGCGAGCGTCGGGCGCGCATTCGATCGCGAGTTTGGTGTCGAAGTAAACGGCGGCCAGCGCAATTTCGTACTTGATGAGGGGGCGAAGTCCGGGGGCCTTGTCTATGGCAAAGCTTTGGAGGCCTCTAGGCTCAACTCGTCGAAATCCGCCGCGCTGATGGTTCCCGGCTCAATACCCCCGCCGATCAGCGCGCGCAGACCTTCCCGGCGCGCGAGAAACCCTCCCCACTCGTCCTCGATCTGCTCGAAGACTTGCCACGCCTCGCGTGCCGCCGTGCGCGCCTCATCCCAGCGCTTCCGCGCGGCGGACGCAATCGAGCGCGCGAGCGCCGCGCCGGCAGCCGATTCCTTGATGTCTAAGCGCGCGGCAATCTCGATGCTCTCGGTCGCTAGCGCGACAATCCTGTCCAAGGTGTCCGAATTTTGCGCAGAACCGTAAGCAAGCGCTCTGGCCCATCTCCATGCAGCCTCAGCTCGCCGGAACTCATCTCCAATGAGCGTCGCGGAACGGTGGCCTGCCTCGTGGAGAGGCGGCGTGCCCTCCGCCAATCCGAGAAGTTCCATTAGCGTCTCCACCGCGAACGGCGGACGGCCGGTCTTCGCGCGCGGGCAGTGCGGCTCGACGATCTGCACCAGCGCTGCCCACGGCACCACGCGCTCCATCTCTTCGAGGAACTCGCGCTTGCGCGTCTTCTTCGTCGACAGGTTCAGGCCAAGGCCGAGTTGCTTCATGGCTTCAGGTCATGCAAGGCTCGGGCCCGTTTTGCAGATATTCCCTTGCGCTGGGTTTGGACGCCCGGCTGATCTCGGCGAGCTTCGTGACGCCGTATCGCATTGAAGGGCGGGGTGGCAAGAACGACGCCAGCAAGATGCCGTGCTAACACCCGAGGGGAGCCGTTCTCATGCGGCCGTTTTCAATTCAGCCAGTGGAGAATCCGCCTTGGTAGCCAGCACGTCCAGATAGTCTGCCCACCGCTGGAGCATCACGGTGCGCTGCTTGAGGTACTGCGTACGGTTGTAGGCCCGCCCATTGGCGTCCTTGACGGCGTGCGCCAACTGGGCCTCGATCACCAGCGGGTCGATCTCCAGCGTTTCGGCCAACAAGGTCCGGGCTGTCGCCCGGAAGCCATGAACCGTCTGCACGGTCGGGCCGTACCCCAAGGTCAGCAGCGCCGCACGCAAGGTGTTGTCCGAAATAGGCCGCTCATGACTACGCTCGCCCGGAAAGACAAGCGCACCATGACCCGTAATGGGGTGGAGCTTGCGCAGCAACTCCACGGCCTGCCTGGGAAGGGGCACCAGGTGCGGATCGCCGCGTTCCTTGCCCTCGATGCGCCGCTTCATCCGCACTGCAGGCACCGTCCAGAGCGCTTGATCGAGTTCGATCTCGGCCCAGGCCGCCCCGCGCAGTTCGTTGGGGCGTTGGAAGAGCATGGGTGCCAGTTGCAGCGCCGTACGCACGATGGCGCCACCCTGATAGCCGCGGATGACGCGGATCAACGCGCCCAGTTGAGCCGGATCCGTGATGGCCGCGAAGTGCCGCTTCTTGCGGGGAGTAAGTGCGCCCTTGAGGTCAGCCGTGACATCGCGCGGCGCCCGTGCGGTAGCCACTGCGTAGCGCCACACGGCGCGCGCTGTCATCAGCACGCGGCCGGCCACGTCAAGAGCCCCGCGCTCCTCGACTCGGCGCAGGGCCGCCAGCAGTTCGATCGATTCGATCTCGCTGATCCGGCGCGCCCCAAAATACGGAAACAGATCCTTTTCCAGATTCCGTTTCTCGCGTGTGGCGTAGTGGCCGCTCCAGCGCGCATGGTGCTTGTCGAACCACTCGAGTGCCGTCTCTCGAAAGGTATCGCCGGTGTTCGCGGCCGCCTTGAGCTTGACGACCTGCCTCGCCTGAATGGGGTTGATTCCGGCCGCCTTCTGCGCCTTGGCCGCGTCACGCGCCTTACGCGCCGCGGCGAGGCCTACGCCGGGATACGGCCCCAAGGAGAATTTCTTCTCAACCCCTTGGATCCTGAACTTCCAGAACCAGCGACGGGAGCCCAACGCAGAGACTTCCAGGTAGAGGCCACCTGAGTCGGCGTAGCGCGCCTGCTTCCGTTCCGGCGGGCAAATCGCATTGCGGCACTGGGCATCGGTCAACGGCATTGGGCTACCTCCGGGGGTGGGGGTACAAAATTGCCGTGCGTGGGGCTCAGGCGGTTTTTACCCCCTCTTGTACCCCCACTTGGCGCTGGCAGCCATCGGATTCCAGTGTATGCCTCCGGACGCGATTCGCCCAGTCCCCCAATGAAAAAGGGCGTCCGGTGGATGAAACCGGACGCCCTTGGACGTTTTGTTGGTCGGTGTGAAAGGATTCGAACCTTCGACCCCTTGCACCCCATGCAAGTGCGCTACCAGGCTGCGCCACACACCGAAGCGTTCGATTATAGCCGTGCGTTTTCAGTGACCTGGTGTCAGCAGTTCGCGAATTTCGTACAGTTCGCGCCGCAGGTGGAGCAGCTGCGACGGATCGATGGTCCGGTCTGCGCCTTGCGGCATATCCGTGCCTTCCTTGAGTGCGGCTTCGAACTCTTCCTGATCGATCTCGACCGCCTCCATGCCTTCGAGCGGCACTTCGCCAGCCTTGCGGCGGTCGCGCTCCGACTGGACCATTTCCTGCAGCTTGTTGCGCGCCCCGCTGATGGTGAAGCCCTGGTCGTAGAGCAGGTCGCGGATGCGGCGGATCATCAGCACCTCGTGGTGCTGGTAGTAGCGTCGATTGCCGCGCCGCTTCATCGGGCGCAACTGCGTGAACTCCTGCTCCCAGTAGCGCAGCACGTGCGGCTTGACGCCGCACAACTCGCCGACCTCACCGATCGTGAAGTAGCGTTTGACGGGAATCGGTGGGAGCGTTTTCTCCATTGAAATCAAGACGGTGCGAGGGAAACCTTAGAGATTACTCCACGCACCGCGCGCGACCAAGCACTATTCGGCGCCGAGACTCCACTCCACCTCTTGCGGCCCCTCTTCGCCGATGCTGCCGTGAATTTGTTCCTTCAGCTTGGCACTGGCGTGAAAGGTGGCGACGCGGCGCTCGCCGATCGGAATGGCCTCGCCGGTACGCGGATTGCGGCCGGGCCGTGGCGCCTTGACGCGGATCTGGAAATTGCCGAAGCCCGAGATCTTGACGTCCGTGCCTTCGATCAGGCTGGCCGCGATCAGGTCGAAGAAGGCTTCGACCATGTCCTTGGATTCGCGCTTGTTGAGGCCGATCTGCTCGAACAGCAGGTCGGCCAGGTGCGCCTTGGTGAGCGCGGGCGTTTCGAGGACTTCGAGCGTGAATTCCATGGCGTTCATACCCGCAGATGCGCGCCAAGCCGCGCGCTGAGTTGCTCGAGGATCGTGGCCACCGCCGCTTCGACCTGCTCGTCGGTCAGAGTGGCGCTGTCGCTATTGAAGCTCAGGCGCACGGCCATGCTCTTCTCGCCCTGCGCCAGGCCTCCAGGGGCGACAGTGCCGTCGCGCGCCACGGGCGGCCGGTAGATGTCGAACAGCACGGCGTCGCGCAGCAAGCCGGGATCGGCGGCCGCGCGGATGGTGCGCATCAGCGCATCGTGCGTGATCGCTTCGGCCACCACGACGGCGATGTCGCGTTCCACCGCCTGGTGCTTGGGCACCAGTTGGGCTTCGGGCAGCGGCCGCGCGATGACGGCATCGAGTTCGAGCTCGAATAGCACGGGCGCCTGGGCGAACTCCCATGTCTGGCGCCAGCGCGGGTGAAGTTCGCCCACCACGCCGATCGCACGGCCGTCGAGCAGCACGCGGGCCGCGCGGCCCGGATGCAGCGCGGGATGCTCGGTCGCCTCGAAGCTCGGCACAAGGGGCGCGAGCAGCGCTTCGACGTCGCCCTTGATGTCGTAGAAGTCGACGCGCTGCGCCTTGCCGTCCCAGCGCGCGGCCTCGGCATCGCCCCAGGCCAGGCCTGCCACGCGCATGGGCTGGTGGATGCCCTTCACGGTGCTGTCGGTGGTGACGACCGCGTCGTCGCGCAGGAACACGCGGCCCAGCTCGAACACGCGCACGCGCGGCGCCCGGCGATCGAGGTTGAACTTCAGCGCCTGGAGCAGCGAGCCGATCAGCGACGAGCGCATCACGCTCATCTGGCTCGCGATCGGGTTCAGCAGCTTGATCGGGTTGGCGTTGCCGGCGAGCTCCTGCTCCCAGTGCGCCTCGACGAAGCTGAAGTTGATGGTTTCCTGGTAGCCGAGCGCGGCCAGGCGATGGCGCACGGCGAAGCGGCTGCGCTGGACCTCGGGCCGCACGCGCGCGGTGATCGGTGCCAGCGGGGCCATGGTCGGCAGGTTGTTGTAGCCGACCAGGCGGGCAACCTCTTCGATCAGGTCTTCTTCGATCTGCAGGTCGAAGCGGTGCGGCGGCGGCGTGACGACCAGCGTGCCTTCGCCCTCTTCCATGGGCAGGCCGAGCCGGCGCAGCGCGTCGCCGCACTGGGCCTGGGTGAGCGGCATGCCGATCACGCGCGCAGCACGCGCCACGCGCAGCGTGACGGGCTTGGCTTCCGGCAGGCGCAGTGTCTGGTCGTCGATGGCGCCGGCCTGGCCGCCGCAGATGTCAACGATCAGCTGCGTGATGCGCTCGATGATCTGCACCGTGCGGCTCGGGTCGACGCCCCGTTCGAAGCGGTGCCCCGCGTCGGTGTTGAAATTGAAGCGGCGCGAACGGCCCTGGATGGACTCGGGCCACCAGAAGGCCGCCTCGACATAGATGTTACGGGTGTCGTCGGACACCGCCGTCGCATCGCCGCCCATGATGCCGGCCAGCGATTCGACCTCGCCGCGCTCGTCGGCGATCACACCGACCTTCTCGTCGACCATGACCGTGTTGCCGTTGAGCAGCTTGAGCTGTTCGCCCGGCTTGCCCCAGCGCACCGTGAGGCCGCCGTGGATCTTGTCGAGGTCGAAGATATGGGACGGCTGCCCGTACTCGAACATCACGTAGTTCGAGATGTCGACCAGCGGCGACACGCTGCGCTGACCGCAGCGCGCAAGTTGATCGACCATCCACGCCGGCGTGGCGGCCTTCGTATCGACACCGCGGACGATGCGGCCCGAGAAGCGGCCGCACAGATCGGGGGCTGCGACCTGGACCGGCAGCTTGTCCTTCAATGCCACCGCCACCGGGGCGATGGCAGGTGTCTTGAGCGGTGCACCGGTCAACGCCGCGAGCTCGCGCGCGATGCCGTAGACGCTCAGTCCGTGCGCCAGGTTGGGCGTGAGCTTGAGCGTCAGCAGCGAATCGTCGAGCTTCAGCACCTCGCGCACGTCGGCGCCTACGGTCGCATCGGCCGGAAGTTCGAGCAGGCCGCCGTGGTCTTCGCTGAGCTTGAGCTCGCGCGCCGAGCACAGCATGCCCTGGCTTTCGACGCCGCGCAGCTTGCCCAGCTTGATCAGGAAAGGTTGGCCGTCATCGCCCGGCGGCAGCTCCGCGCCGACCAGCGCCAGCGGCACCTTGATGCCGGCGCGCGCGTTGGGCGCACCGCACACGACGTTGAGCAAGCTGCCCTGCCCCGCGTCGACCTGGCACACGCGCAGCCGGTCGGCGTTGGGATGGGGACCCGCTTCCTTGATCTCGCCGACCACGATCTTGGTGAAGGGCGGCGCCACCGGCCGGCGCTCCTCGACCTCGAGCCCGCCCATCGTGAGCGTCTCCGCCAGTTCTGCGCTGGAAAGCGGCGGGTTGCAGAACTCGCGCAACCAGGACTCTGGAAATTGCATCTCGTCGTTCTCGTTCTCTGTTTACTGGAATTGGCTCAGGAAGCGCAGGTCGCCATCGAAGAACAGGCGCAGATCGTTGACGCCGTAGCGCAGCATCGTGAGCCGGTCCGGGCCCATGCCGAAGGCGAAGCCGATGTAGCGTTCGGGGTCCAGGCCCATGTTGCGCACCACGTTCGGATGCACCTGGCCCGCGCCCGAGACCTCGAGCCAGCGGCCGGCCAGGGGGCCGGTCTGGAACTGGATGTCGATCTCCGCGCTCGGTTCGGTGAACGGGAAGAAGCTCGGACGAAAGCGCAGCACCAGGTCGTCGGTCTCGAAGAAGGTGCGGCAGAAGTCGGTGAACACGACCTTGAGGTCCTTGAAGCTCACGTTCTCGCCGAGCCAGAGGCCCTCGCACTGGTGGAACATCGGCGAGTGCGTGGCGTCGCTGTCGACGCGGTAGGTACGGCCCGGCGCGATCACGCGGATCTCGGGCGCCTTGACCGTGCCGGTGGTGTCGGCCGCCGCGGCTTCGAACTCGGCCGCGTACTTCTTGACGTGCTGATGCGCATAGCGCACCTGCATCGGGCTGGTGTGAGGGCGCAGGTTGTACGGGATGCCGTCTTCGCCGTTGATGTCGACGTAGAAAGTGTCCTGCATGGAGCGCGCGGGATGGTTCGGCGGGTTGTTGAGCGAGGTGAAACTGTGCCAGTCGCTCTCGATCTCGGGACCGTCCGCGACATCGAAGCCCATGCTCGAGAAGATCGCCTCGATGCGCTCCATCGTGCGGCTCACCGGATGCAGGCCGCCGGGCGCACGCTGGCGGCCGGGCAATGTGACATCGAGCGCCTCGGCACGCAATTGGACGGCGAGTTCCTCGTCGGCCAGCTGCTGGCGGCGCTCGGTGAGCGCGGCCTCGATGGCCTGCTTGGCAACGTTGATCGCCGCGCCGCGCGACTTCTTCTCGTCGACGGAGAGCGCGGCCATGCCCTTCATCAACTCGGTGATGCGGCCGGCCTTGCCGAGGAACTGCGCCTTGGCGTTCTCGAGTTCGGCCGGGGCCTTCGCCTTCGCGAAGGCAGCACGTGCGGTGTCGACCAGGGAGTCCAACTCGTTCATGGGGAATACTTCGAGGTGAAAGAAAAAAGGGCTGGAGCCCTTTCAAGCGCCAGCCCTTGTGCCGTGGGCGCAGGCCGCTGTCCCGGAAGACGGCAACCCGCTGTGCAGGATCAAGCAGCCAGCTTGGCCTTGACCTGCTCCACGATGCCGGCAAAAGCGGCCTTGTCGTGCACGGCGATATCGGCCAGGACCTTGCGGTCGATCTCGATACCGGCCTTGCGGATGCCGTTGGCGAACTGGCTGTAGGTCAGGCCCAGTTCGCGCGAAGCGGCATTGATACGGGCAATCCACAGTTGGCGGAACACGCGCTTCTTGGTGCGGCGATCACGGTAGGCGTATTGGCCTGCCTTCATCACCGCCTGCTTGGCGATGCGGAAGACATTGCCGCGGCGACCGCGGAAACCCTTGGCGAGTGCGAGAACCTTCTTGTGGCGGGCGCGAGCCGTTACACCACGTTTGACGCGAGGCATGTGTGTACTCCTTGTTCGTCTGGATTAAATGCCGCTGCCGGGCAACATGGCGGCCATCGAAACCATGTTGGTCTCGTGCACTGCCGTTGCACCACGCAGGTGACGCTTGTTCTTGGTGGTCTTCTTGGTCAGGATGTGACGCTTGAAGGCTTGACCGCGCTTGACGGTGCCACCGGGACGAACGCGGAAACGCTTTTTCGCGCTGCTCTTGGTCTTCATTTTGGGCATGTGAATGCTCCTTTAGTTTGTGCTCGTGAGGCGCCGCGGATATTCCACGGGCTTGTTGGCCCCGAGACACTTCTTTATCCCGCCCTTGCCTGCACCTTGGAGTGCTGACAAGGGCGAAATCCCTTCGAATCCTTCTATCTCTTCAGCTCAGGCCGCGGCGGGTGCGGTTGTCGACTCAGCCGCCGGTTTTGCCGCGCCACCCGCCTTCTTGCGGCCCGGCGCGATCATCATGATCATCTGCCGGCCCTCGAGCTTCGGAAACTGCTCGACCACGATCGCGTCGCCGAGATCCTCACGAATGCGCTGCAACAGCGCCAGACCGAGTTCCTGGTGCGTGATCTCGCGCCCCCGGAAGCGCAGCGTGATCTTGCACTTGTCGCCCTCGTCAAGAAAACGCCGGATGTTGCGCATCTTGATGTTGTAGTCGCCTTCGTCGGTACCCGGCCGGAACTTGATTTCCTTGACCTCGATGACCTTCTGCTTCGATTTCGCTTCGGCAGCCTTCTTCTGCTCGTGGTACTTGAACTTGCCGTACTCGATCAGGCGGCAGACCGGCGGATTGGCCGCCGCGACGACTTCCACCAGATCCACGTCTTGCTCACCAGCCAGGCGCAATGCCTCGGCAAGACTCACGACACCCAATTGCTCGTTATCGGGCCCGATCAGGCGGACTTCCGGGGCCATGATTTCCCGGTTCAGGCGGTGTTGGCGTTCCTCGCGGTGGCGGCGGTCGCGAAATGCAGTAGCGATGGTCAGAATCCTTCAATCAATCTGCTACAAAAATTGTAGCGAACGCCGTAGAGTCCACGCCCACAAGCAGCCTGATTGCTCAAAATCAGCCTTTGAACCGGTTCAAATTCAAAGCTTGTGTTGGATGTCGGCGGCGATCTTTTGGGAGAACGCCTCCACCGACATGGCACCGAGATCAAGATTGCCCCGGGCGCGCACTGCGACGGCACCTGCTTCCTTCTCCTTGTCGCCCACGACGAGGATGTAGGGAAGCTTTTGCAACGAATGCTTCCGTATTTTATACGTAATCTTCTCGTTGTGCAGATCGAGCAAAACTCTAAGCCCTTGATTTTGCAGCGATTTCGCAACTTGAGATGCGTAATCCGCCTGTCCTTCGCTGATATTGAGCACCGCGAGCTGCACCGGCGCCAGCCAAGCGGGCAGTGCGCCGGCGTGATGTTCGATCAACATGCCGATGAATCGCTCGAGGCTGCCGACGATCGCGCGGTGCAGCATGACCGGATGTGCGCGGCCGCTGGACTCGGTGACGTACTCTGCGTCCAGGCGCTCGGCCATGTTGAAGTCCACCTGCATCGTGCCGCACTGCCACTGGCGGCCGATGGCGTCTCGCAGCGTGTATTCGATCTTCGGCCCGTAGAAGGCGCCTTCGCCGGGCGAGATGACGAATTCCACACCCGATCGGCGCAGTGCCTCCATCAGCGCATGCTCGGCCTTGTCCCAGAGTTCGTCGGCGCCGATGCGGTTATCGGGCCGTGTTGCCACCTTGTAGAGGATCTCGGTGAAGCCGAAATCGGCATAGACCTTGAGCAATTGCCCCGTGTAGGCCACGCATTCCTCGAGGATCTGGTCTTCGGTGCAGAAGATGTGGCCGTCGTCCTGCGTGAATCCGCGCACCCGCATGATCCCGTGCAAGCCGCCCGAGGGCTCGTTGCGGTGGCACTGGCCGAATTCGCCGTAGCGCAACGGCAGGTCGCGGTAGCTGCGCAGATCGGACTTGAAGATCAGCACATGGCCCGGGCAGTTCATCGGCTTGAGTGCGTAGTCGCGCTTTTCCGACTCCGTCGTGAACATGTTTTCGCGGTAGTTCTGCCAGTGGCCCGTTTTTTCCCACAGGCTCTTGTCGAGGATCTGCGGGCCTTTGACTTCCTGGTAGCCCGTGTCGCGGTAAACACGGCGCATGTACTGCTCGACCTGCTGCCAGATCGCCCAGCCCTTGGGATGCCAGAACACCACGCCGGGCGCCACCTCATCGATGTGGAACAGATCGAGCTCCTTGCCCAGCCGGCGATGGTCGCGCTTCTCGGCCTCCTCGATGCGCTGGACGTACTGGTCCAACTGCTTCTTGTCGGCCCAGGCCGTGCCGTAGATGCGCTGCAGCTGCTCGTTCTTCGCATCACCGCGCCAGTAGGCGCCGGCCAGCTTCGTGAGCTTGAAGACCTTGAGGAAGCGAGTGTTCGGCACGTGCGGGCCGCGGCACATGTCGACGTACTCCTGGTGGTAGTACAGGCCCATCGCCTTTTCGTCGGGCATGTCTTCCACCAGCCGCAGCTTGTAGTCCTCGCCGCGGGACTTGAACACCTCGATGACCTCGTCGCGCGGCGTCATCTTCTTGACCACGTCGTAGTCCCGCGCGATCAGCTCGCGCATGCGCGCCTCGATCGCCTCCATGTCCTCGGGCGTGAAAGGGCGCTCGTAGGCGATGTCGTAGTAGAAGCCCTCCTCGATCACCGGACCGATCACCATCTTCGCCGTCGGGTAGAGCTGCTTCACTGCATGGCCGACCAGGTGGGCCGTCGAGTGGCGGATGATCTCCAGGCCCTCGTCGTCCTTGGGCGTGATGATCTGCAGCTTCGCGTCATGCTCGATCAGGTCGCTGGCATCGACCAGCTGGCCGTCGACCTTGCCGGCCACGGTCATCTTCGCGAGGCCGGGGCCGATGGACTTGGCAACGTCGGCCACCGAAACCGGGCCGGGAAACTCGCGGCGCGAGTTGTCGGGGAGAGTGATCTGGATCATGGGAAGAAAACCTCGGCGAGAAAACAAAAAAGCGCGGTCTGGGACCGCGCTTGGCTGTGGTTTGAGTGCTGGATGCTTCCAGCGTGCGCGGACTACCGGCCTCTTCCTTCAAGGAAAAGACCGCTCATTGCTTGCGGTGTAGTTCGCGGTGTCATAACCAGGGTGCCTTTCTCGCTCTTGTTGCTGCTGAGACGGAGCTGCCGATTCTATCCGCAGCCCGCTCAGGACGCGGGCGCTGCATTCTTGAGACCCAGCACCTCGATCGGCTCGATGGCCGGCGGTTTGGCGAACAGCTCTGGCGCCTTGGCCATCAAGGCCTGGGCGATCGGGCCGTTCAGATGCGCCTGGCGACCGGCCTCGTCCTCGAACGCGTCGAAGACACCGAAGGTGGTGGGCGAAATGCGCAGGGCGAACCAAATCGGCGTGGTCTTCTCGTCGCGCGCCATGGAAAGCCCCGCTTCGAGAAACTGCTGGACCTCGGCTTCCTTGCCCGGCTTGGCTTCGAGGCGGGCGAACAATGCGAACTTGATCATGAAGGTCTCCGGTGGACACGGAAGCGCGGGATTGCGCGTCCATGGTGGTGACTCTAAGCATGCCGCGGCATAGGACCTATTGGCATTTTTGACATCTTTGATATCGTTGTTGCCATGAAGGTCAACATCCTCGCACTCGACGGCGTGTTCGACACCGGCCTGGCCACGGTACTGGACGTGTTCACCACAGCCAACGAACTGGCCGGCATGCTCAGTCTGGATGTCACGCCTTTCGAGGCAAAGCTCACCGGCGTGAGAAAGAGGGTCCGCACCTCGCAAGGCCTGAGCGTGCCCGTGGCCTCATCGCCCGATGCCGGCAAGCCGGACTGGATCGTCGTGCCCGCGATCGGCGAGAAGATGCCCGACGGCCTCCAGTTCGCGCTGCAGCGGCGCGACGTCGCAGAGGCTGCGGCCTGCCTGCGCGCGCAATCCGGACGAGGTGTCCGCATCGCCGCAGCCTGCATCGGCACCTTCGTGCTGGCCGAGTCGGGGCTGCTCGACCACCAGCACGCCACGACCACCTGGTGGCTGGCCTCGCTGTTTCGCCAACGCTATCCCTGCGTGAAGCTCGACGAATCGCGCATGTTGGTGAGCTCCGGCGCCTTCGTCACGGCAGGCGCCGCGCTGAGCCACATCGACATGGCGCTGCTGCTGGTGCGCCAGGCCAGCCCCGAACTCGCGGCGCTGGTGGCGAAATACCTGATCGTCGACTCGCGGCCTTCACAGTCCGCCTACGTGATCACCGATCACCTGAGCCACTCGGACCCGACCGTGGAGCGCTTCGAACGCTGGGCTCGCGGCAGGCTGGCAGACGGGTTTTCGCTCGACGAAGCAGCCGCGGCGGCGGGCACCAGCAAACGCACCCTGGCGCGCCGCATGCAGCAGGTGCTCGGCAAGACGCCGCTGTCCTACTTCCAGGACCTGCGCGTGGAACGCGCCGTGCATCTGCTCAAGACCAGCGACAAGAGCCTGGAACAGATCGCGACGCTGGTGGGCTACGCCGAGGGCGTGACGCTGCGCGCACTGCTGCGCCAGCGCCTGGGCCGTGGCGTGCGCGAGCTGCGCATGGTCGACTGAGGCGAGACGAAAAAAATCCCCGCGGATTGCTCGCGCGGGGACAAAACTCAAGCGCCGATGAAGATCAGTGGAACTGCTCTTCCTCGGTCGAACCGGTGAGCGCCGTCACGCTCGACTTGCCGCCCTGGATCACGGTGGTCACTTCATCGAAATAGCCGGTGCCGACTTCCTGCTGGTGCGACACGAAGGTGTAGCCGCGGTCGCGCGCCGCGAACTCGGGCTCCTGCACCTTCTCGACGTATGCCGACATGCCGCGCTTCACGTAGTCCTGCGCCAGGTCGAACATGTTGAACCACATCGAGTGGATTCCGGCCAGCGTGATGAACTGGTACTTGTAGCCCATGGCCCCCAGCTCCTTCTGGAACTTCGCGATGGTCGCGTCGTCGAGGTTCTTCTTCCAGTTGAACGAAGGCGAGCAGTTGTACGCCAGCATCTTGCCGGGATGCACCTTGTGCACGGCTTCGGCGAACTTGCGTGCGAACTCGAGATCGGGCGTGCCGGTTTCGCACCACACCAGGTCGGCGTAGTGGGCGTAGGCGACGGCGCGCGAGATGGCCTGGTCGATGCCCTTCTTGGTCTTGTAAAAGCCTTCGGCGGTGCGCTCGCCCGTGAGGAAGGGCTTGTCGTTCTCGTCGTAGTCGCTGGTCAGCAGGTCGGCCGCTTCGGCATCGGTGCGGGCGATCACGAGCGTCGGCGTGCCGCAGACGTCGGCAGCCATGCGCGCGGCAATCAGCTTCTGCACCGCTTCGGTGGTCGGGACCAGCACCTTGCCGCCCATGTGGCCGCACTTCTTGACCGAAGCGAGCTGGTCTTCGAAGTGCACGCCGCCGGCGCCGGCCTTGATCATCGCCTTCATCAATTCGAAGCCGTTGAGCACGCCGCCGAAGCCTGCTTCGGCATCGGCCACGATCGGCGCGAAGTAGTCGACATAGTCCTTGTCGCCGGGGTTGCCGCCCTTGGACCACTGGATCTCGTCGGCGCGGCGGAAGGTGTTGTTGATGCGCTCGACCACCGTCGGCACAGAGTCAACCGGATAGAGCGACTGGTCGGGGTACATCGATGCGTAGCTGTTGTTGTCGGCGGCGACCTGCCAGCCGGACAGATAGATCGCCTTCACGCCCGCCTTGACCTGCTGCATGGCCTGGCCACCGGTGAGCGCGCCGAGGCAGTTGACGTAGGGCTCGTTGTTCACGAGATCCCAGAGCTTCTCGGCGCCGCGGCGTGCGAGGGTGTATTCGATCGGGAAGGAACCGCGCAGGCGCACCACGTCGGCTGCGCTGTAGCCGCGCTTGATGCCTTTCCAGCGCGGGTTGGTCGCCCAGTCTTTTTCGAGGGCGGCGATTTGCTGTTCGCGGCTCAGTTGTTCAGTGATGGTTTGGGGCATGGTCACTCCGAGGGTTGATTGAGAGGTGGCGCTGCGGCCGTGGACTTACTGTACGACAAGGCCACACTCTTATGTCTTATAGAAGACATATTTTTCACCGTTTAAAATCAACCACTTACGCGATGTTTTCTCAATGCGGAATAAATTTTCTTGTATTGAGAAAAAATATTGCGTCGCAGCATGCGCGGATTTCGCGATGCGCAATGAACTCTTCGCTCATGAAATCGGGGGCATGTGTGCCAGCCAGTCGCCGCTCGCGATCACCGGCCTGCCCACGATGCGCTTCGGATGAATCTCGTAGACCAGACACACGAGTTCCTTCGCGCCGGCTTGCACCGTCACTTCGCGCTTGATGTATTCGCCGCTGTCATCGGGCTTCACTTCTTCGAGCAGATCGAGCTGCGCTTCGAGCGCCGATGCGATCGCGTAGATCTCTCCGACCACCCGCGCAGTCCCGCCGAGCACGGCGCCCGGATAGCTCCCCAGGTCGTACAGCGTGCCGGCGATGGAGGCATCGGCCACATGCGCGGGCGCCGGCACAAAGCGTGCGATGTCGTTGCGCCCGCCACGGCGCAAGGTGCCGTAGACGAACACATGGCGGGCCGGGTCTGCAGGCGCTGCGGATTGGGGCATCATCGAATCACTCCTCGCACAACGCGCCCAGTCTATTGAACACCGCCCTCCCCGCGCCCGGCCGCTTCGTGGCTTACGGTTGCCTGGCCCTGAGCATGTCGCTCGTCGGCAGCTACGTCGCGCTCTCCAAACCCCTGGTGATCGCCTTCCCTGTGCTGCTGCTCGCCTGGCTGCGCTTCGGCATCGCCGCCTTGGCGATGCCGCACTGGCTGCGCCGCCCGAGCGACGAACCCGCGATGACGGCGCGCACGCGCGGCCTGGTCTTTCTCGAGTCCTTCCTCGGCAACTTCATGTTCTCGATCTGCATGCTGTTCGGCGTGAGCCTGACCAGCGCGGTGTCGGCCGGCGTGATCATGGCGTCGATCCCCGCTGTCGTCGCGCTCACAAGCTGGCTGTTTCTGCGCGAGCGCATCACGCTGCGCATCTGGATCGCGATCGCTTGCGCGGCGCTGGGCATCGGGCTGCTCGCGTTCGCGCCGGCGCCTGCGCAAACCCATCCGGGCAGCGACGCCTCCGCACCGCTGCCCTGGCTCGGCAACCTGCTGGTCTTCTGCGCGGTGCTCTGCGAGTCCGCGTACGCGGTGATCGGCAAGTCGCTCACCGGGCGGCTCGGACCCAAGCGCATCTCTTCGCTGATCAACCTCTGGGGCTTCGTGCTCTCGACGCCGCTGGGCATCTGGTTCGCGCTTCGCTTCGACTTCGGCGCGGTGTCGCTCGGCCTCTGGGGCCTCCTGATCGTCTATGCGCTGGCCGCGAGCATCTGGACGGTGTGGCTCTGGATGACCGGTTTGAAGGGCGTACCGGCCTCGCAGGCCGGCGTGTTCACCGTGATGCTGCCGGTCAGCGCGGCCGTCGTCGGCGTGCTTGTTCTCGGCGAGAGTTTGTCGATGCTGCAGGTCTGCGCATTCGCGCTCGCGCTGCTCGGCGTGGTGCTCGCCACGTGGCCTTCGCGCCGCTCCTGAGACAGCTTGCGCGCCGCTCAGAGGGAAAACGAGCGCTTCTCTCCTCTGAAAAAACAACAGCTCCCAATGAAAAAACCGCTTTTTCCCTTGGAAACGCGTTTTTTCTCCTTTAGCATCCGCAATGCCAGTGGAGACACCGCTTTTCATTGGTGAAAGTGTCCAATCCAAAAAAGGAAATCAACCATGGCAACTGCAAAGAAGGCTCCGGCCAAGAAAGCTCCTGCGAAGAAGGCCGCTCCGGCCAAGAAGGCGGCTCCTGCCAAGAAGGCTCCGGCGAAGAAGGCAGCACCCGCAAAGAAGGCCGCTCCCGCCAAGAAGGCTCCTGCGAAGAAGGCAGCTCCCGCCAAGAAGCGCACCCCCAACGCTGCGTTCATGAAGGCACTGACCCCCAGCCCGGCACTCGCTGCCGTGGTCGGCTCGACGCCTCTGCCGCGCACCGCTGTCGTGAGCAAGCTGTGGGACTACATCAAGAAGAACAACCTTCAAGACAAGGCCAACAAGCGCAACATCAACGCCGATGCCAAGCTGAAGGAAATCTTCGGCAAGCCGCAAGTGTCGATGTTCGAGCTCGCCTCGCTGATCGGCAAGCACGTCAAGTGAGCCTCGGGCGCCATCGGTGCCCGAATGAAGAAAGCCGGCGCGAGCCGGCTTTTTTTTGCCCTACGCGATCGGTCGCGCCTGCGCGGCCTTGGTGATCGACGACAGCGTGCCGCGCGTGGTGATCACCTCGGGGTCCAGCGGGATCTCGATCAGCGTCCCCGTATCGGCCGCCAGCGCCCGCAGCAGTGCCGCTTCGAACTGGGCAGTCTCGGTCACACGTTCGGCCGCATAGCCGTAGGCGCGGGCCAGCGCGCAGAAGTCCGGATTGCGCAAGGCCGTGCCGCTCACCTTCGCCGGGTACTCGCGTTCCTGGTGCATGCGGATGGTGCCGAACATGCCGTTGTTGAGCAGCACGATGATGCTCTTGCCACCATGCTGCGAAGCGGTGGCGAGTTCCTGGCCGTTCATCAGGAAGTCGCCGTCGCCGGCGATGGTGAAGGCGATGCGCCCGGTCGCGATGTTGGCTGCAATGCCGGCGGGAACGCCATAGCCCATGGCGCCGCTGGTCGGCGCGAGCTGCGTCTTGTGGCCCTTCACGAGACCGTGGTAGCGGAAGTAGCGATGCACCCAGCTCGCGAAGTTGCCCGCGCCGTTGGTGATGGCCGCATCCTGCGGCAGGTGCTGCTGCAGCAGGCGGACCACCGCCGCCATGTCGACCGCGCCGCGCGGCGTCTCCACCGGCAAGCCGGCGAGAGCCTGAGGCTCGAGGTTCGCCAGGTAGTCCGCGTTGGCCTGCGCGGTCCACGCCTCCCATGGCAACTCGGCCGGCGCACTCAGCACCTCGAGGCTGCGTGCGGCCGCGCTCATGCCGGCATTGATGGCCAGGTCGGCCTGGTAGACGCGGTTGAGCTCTTCGGCGCTCGCATGGATGTGCACCAGCGTCTGTTTTGCCTTCGGCGCTTCGAGCAGCGTATAGCCGCCGGTGGTCATCTCACCCAAGCGCGGGCCGATCGCGAGGATCAGGTCGCTTTGCTTCACGCGTTCGGCCAGCTTCGGATTGATCGCGATGCCGACGTCGCCGGCATAGAGTGGGTGGTGGTTGTCGAAGGTGTCCTGGAAGCGGAAGGCATTGGCGACCGGCAGTCTCCAGTTCTCGGCGAAGCGCTGCAGCGCCTGCGCCGCCTGGACGGTCCAGCCGCCGCCGCCGGCGATCACCAGCGGGCGTTGGGCCTTCATCAGCAGCTCGCGCAGCGTGCGCAGCGCGCCGGGGTCGCTCCAGGGTTGCACGGCCTCCACGCGGGCCAGCGGTCGCGCCGAGGTCATGGTGCGCAGCATGTCCTCTGGCAGCACGAGCACCACCGGACCCGGACGGCCGTTCATCGCCGTGGCGAAGGCGCGCGCGATGTACTCGGGAATGCGGTTCGCATCGTCGATGCGCTCCACGCGCTTGGCAAAACCCTTGGTGCTGGGGCCGAAGAAGCTGCCGTAGTCGACTTCCTGGAAGGCCTCGCGATCGCGGAAGTCGCTGCCGACATCGCCCACGAAAAGCACCATCGGCGTCGAATCCTGGAAGGCGTTGTGCACGCCGATCGAAGCGTTGGTGGCGCCCGGGCCGCGGGTGACGAAGCAGATGCCCGGCCGGCCCGTGAGCTTGCCGTGCGCCTCGGCCATGAAGGCGGCCCCGCCCTCCTGGCGATTGACGATGAAGCGGATGCGCTCGCCGTGGGCATGGAAGCCGTCGAGCACCGCCAGAAAACTCTCGCCCGGGACGCCGAAAGCCAGCTCCACGCCTTGCTCGACCAGGCACTCGACGATCAAATGGCCTGCGGGTTGCGATGAACTCATGGACGTGATGCCTCTGTTGCAATATCGGTGCGCGGATTATCTGCGCGCCCCGAAACCTCTTGCCTTAATTCACCAACTGGTTAAATTCCGCCCATGAAAGCCCCATCCCCTGCGCCCGCCGAACCGCGCTCGCGCGATGCCGATCGCTCGCAGCTCGCGATCCTCGCCTCGGCGCGGGACGAGTTCGCGCAGCGTGGCCTCGCCGGCGCGCGCATGGACAGCATCGCGGCGCGCGCCGGGCTCAACAAGCGCCTGATCTACTACTACTTCGGCAGCAAGGACGACCTGTTCCTGGCCGTGCTCGAACGCACCTATGCCGACATCCGCGAGGCCGAGCAAAGGCTGCACCTCGACGAGATCGAGCCTGTCGAAGCAGTCCGCCGGTTGATCTCCTTCACCTGGCACTACTACCTCGAGCATCCCGAGTTCATCACGCTGCTCAACAGCGAAAACCTGCACCGCGCGGCGCATCTCAAGCGCTCGGACCGCATCCAGGACATGAACTCGCCACTGGTCCAGCTGCTCGACACCGTGCTCGAGCGCGGCCGGCGCGACAACCTCTTCCGCGCCGGCGTCGACCCGGTGCAGCTCTACATCTCCATCGCCTCGCTCTGCTACTTCTACCTCTCGAACAACGACACGCTGTCAGCCGTCTTCGGCCGCGACCTGCGCGCGCCCAAGGCCATGGCGCAGCGTCTGTCGCACATGACCGACCTGGTGCTGGGCTACGTGCTGCGCTGATACGGGTATCTCCTAGGGTCCGGCCGTTGACGAGCCGGCGAGTGGCTTCCTAGAATCTCTAATTCACTTTTTGGTGAATTGCACAATAGGAGACTCCCATGCGACCCACCACCCGACGTACCGCCCTCATTGCCGCGCTCGCGCTCTGCACCTCGTTCGGCGCCGCGGCGCAGGGCGCCTACCCCAACAAGCCGATCCGCGTGATCGTGCCTTTCGCCGCCGGCAGCACCACCGACATCATTGCGCGCGCCATCGCCGACAAGATGGGGGCCAGCATGGGCCAGACGCTGGTGATCGACAACCGCGGCGGCGCCAGCGGCACCATCGGCCAACAGGCCGTGGCCACGGCCGCGCCGGACGGCTACACGATCATGATCCACTCGTCCTCGCACACGGTCAGCCCCTCCACCTTCGCCAAGCTGCCCTTCGACACGGTGGGCGACTTCGCCGGCGTCACGCCGATCTCCTCGCTGCCCAACGCGCTGGTGATCTCGCCTTCCAAGAACATCAAGACGCTGAAGGAGCTGATCGCCGCCGCCAAGGCCAAGCCCGGCAGCATCAACTTCGCATCCGCGGGCCAGGGCAGCGCCACGCACCTGAACGCCGAGAAGTTCAAGCTGGCGGCCAACATAGATGCCACCAACATCCCGTTCAAGGGCTCGGCCGAGGCCGTGACCGAAGTGCTGGCCGGCCGCGTCGACTACTACTTCTCGCCGATCGCGCCGGTCATCGGCCAGATCAAGGACGGCCAGCTGCTCGCGCTGGCCGTGGGCTCGCCCAAGCGCGCGGCCGCGTTGCCCGATGTGCCGACCACGGCCGAGGCCGGGGTGCCGGGCTCCGAATTCAACTTCTGGATCGGAATGATGGCGCCGGCCAAGACGCCGCGCGAGATCGTGAACCGGCTGCACGACGAAGTCGCGAAGGCGCTCGCCAGCCCGGAAGTCAAGGAACGCTTCCTGAAGCTCGGCGCCGACGCCTGGACGCTCAAGCCCGAGCAGTTCGATGCGTACATCAAGGAAGAAATCGCCAGCAACGCCAAGCTCGTGAAGGCCGCTGGCCTCACGCCGACGCAGTAAGAACCCAGGGAAGGAAACACATACATGGCACAGCAACGACTCGGACTCATCATGCACGGCGTCACCGGACGCATGGGCATGAACCAGCACCTGATCCGCTCGATCGTCGCGATCCGCGCGCAGGGCGGCGTCCCGCTCTCCAACGGCGACAAGGTCATGCCCGATCCGATCCTCATCGGCCGCAACGCCGAGAAGATCGAGGCGCTGGCCAAGGCGCACGGCATCGAGCGCTGGGGCACCGACCTCGACCGCGCGCTCGAGAACAAAGACGACACGATCTTCTTCGACGCCGGCACCACGCAGATGCGCCCCACGCTGCTGGCCAAGGCGATCCGTGCCGGCAAGCATGTCTACTGCGAGAAGCCGATCGCCACCAACCTCAACGAAGCCGTCGAGATCGCGCGTCTGGCAGAGGGCTCGGGCCTCAAGCATGGCGCAGTGCAGGACAAGCTCTTCCTGCCCGGCCTGCGCAAGCTCGACATGCTGCGCCGCGCCGGCTTCTTCGGCCGCATGCTCTCGGTGCGCCTGGAGTTCGGCTATTGGGTGTTCGAGGGCGACCTGCAGCCGATCCAGCGCCCCTCGTGGAACTACCGCAAGGAAGACGGCGGCGGCATGATCCTGGACATGATGTGCCACTGGCGCTATGTACTGGACAACCTGTTCGGCGAGGTGCAGTCGGTCTCCTGCCTGGGCGCCACGCACATCCCCAAGCGCTGGGACGAGGATGGCAAGCCCTACGAAGCCACCGCCGACGACGCCGCCTACGCCACCTGCGAGCTCAAAGGCCACAACGGCGAGCCGGTGATCGCGCAGCTCAACATGAGCTGGGCCACGCGCGTGCGCCGCGACGACCTCGTGACCTTCCACGTCGACGGCACGGACGGCTCGGCCGTGGCCGGGCTCTCGTCGTGCCGAGCGCAGTCGCGCGTCGCCACGCCGCGCCCGGTGTGGAACCCGGACGAGAAGCAGAGCATGAACTTCTTCGACCAGTGGCAGGAGATCCCCGATTCGCAGGCCTACGACAACGGCTTCAAGATCCAGTGGGAGCACTTCATTCGCCACGTGGTGGAGAACGCGCCCTACAAGTGGACCTTGCCCGAAGGCGCCAAGGGCGTGCAGCTGGTGGAGGCCGCGCTCGAATCGTGGAAGGACCGGCGCTGGATCGACGTGCCGGCGCTGAAGATCTGAGGATTGCGATGACCCTCTCGCTCACGCTTCCCACCACCGGCGGCAAGCTCGCGCCCTACACGCTGCGCGGCACGACACCGGTCAAGCCGCCGCCGGGCGTCCGCTTCAACCGCATCGCCTACTCGGCCGCACATGTGGTGGCCGATCCGCTGGCCGCGATCGATCCGTGGCTGGAATGCGCGGTCGACTGGGACGCCACCATCGCCTACCGCCGCCATCTCTGGTCGCTGGGCCTGGGCGTCGCCGAGGCCATGGACACCGCGCAGCGCGGCATGGGCCTGGACTGGCCGACCTCGCTGGAGCTGATCCGCCGTTCGCTCGACGCGGCCAAGGACGTGCCGGGCGCACTGGTCGCCTCCGGCTGCGGCACCGACCATCTGAACCTGATCGACGTGAAGAACGTCGACGACGTGATCCGCGCCTACGAAGAGCAGATGGAAGCCATCGAGGCGCTCGGCGGCAAGCTGATCGTGATGGCCAGCCGCGCGCTGGCCCATGTCGCGAAGAGCCCGGCCGACTACGAGCGCGTGTACGACCGCATCCTCTCGCAGGCGAGGCAGCCGGTGGTGCTGCACTGGCTGGGCGACATGTTCGACCCGGCGCTCGCCGGCTACTGGGGTACGAAGAATGTCGACGCGGCGATGGACACCGCGCTCGGCATCATCGCCGCCCATCCGCAGAAGGTCGACGGCATCAAGATCTCGCTGCTCGACAAGGACAAGGAGATCGCGATGCGCCGCCGCCTGCCGGCGGATGTGCGCATGTACACGGGAGACGACTTCAACTATGCCGAGCTGATCGCGGGGGACGGCTTCGGCAACGCGCCCACGCATGGAAAGAGCGATGCACTCCTGGGCATTTTCGACGCCATCGCGCCGGCCGCGAGCGCTGCGCTCGGCGAACTGGCGCAGGGCTACACCGAGAAGTTCCACGCGATCCTGGGCCCCACGGTGGCGCTGTCGCGCCACATCTTCGCGGCGCCCACGCGCTTCTACAAGACCGGCGTGGTCTTCATGGCCTGGCTCAATGGCCACCAGAAGCATTTCGCGATGGTCGGCGGCCAGCAGAGCACGCGTTCGCTGCCGCATTTCGCCGAGCTGTTCCGACTGGCCGATGCGGCCAATCTGCTGGAGCAGCCGGAGTTGGCTGTGTCGCGCATGAAAACGCTGCTCGCGATGCACGGCGTCGACAGCTGATTGCACACCACCCGGGAGTCGCCATCATGCCGTTGCCCGACCGCTTCGTAGACCTCGAGCAGCTCGAGGACCTGATGTCGCAGCCTTCCGCGGCGCTCGTGCAGACGCTGCAGAAGATCGAGGGCGACATCCTGGTGCTGGGCGTGGGCGGCAAGATGGGCCCCACGCTGGCCCGCATGGCCAAGCGCGCGACGCCGGGCCGGCGCGTGATCGGTGTCGCGCGTTTCTCCGAACCCGGCCTGCGCGAACGGCTCGAAGGCTACGGCGTCGACTGCATCGAAGCCGACCTGCTCTCGCGCGAGGCGCTGGCCGCCCTGCCCGATGCACCGAACGTGGTCTTCATGGCCGGGCGCAAGTTCGGCTCGTCCGGCAGCGAATGGCTGACCTGGGCGATGAATGCCCATGTGCCGGCACTGGTGGCGGAGCGTTGGCGCAGCTCCCGCATCGTGGCCTTCTCGACCGCCTGCGTGTACCCGTTCGCCGATGTGCACGGGCCGGGCGCACGCGAGGAGGTGCCGCCCACGCCGCCGGCCGGCGAATACGCGAACTCCTGCGTCGCGCGCGAGCGCATGTTCCAGCACTTCTCGCACCTGCACGGCACCGCGGGGCGGCTGATCCGACTCTCGTACGCGATCGACATGCGCTACGGCGTGCTGCACGACCTGGCGCAGAAGCTCATCGCGCGCGCGCCGATCGACTTGGCCATGGGCCATGCCAACATCATCTGGCAGGGCGAGGCCAACGATTGGACGCTGCGCGCCCTGGCCCACTGCGACACGCCGACCTCGCCGCTCAACCTGAGCGGGCCGGCCATTTCCATCCGCGAGGCCGCGGAAGGACTCGCGCAGCGCCTCGGCGTCGAAGCGGTCTTCATCGGCCGCGAGGCCGACACCGCCTGGCTGATCGACTGCAGCCGCGCTTTCGAACTCTTCGGCCCGCAGCAGGTCACGCTCGCGCGCATGCTGGACTGGACGGCCGACTGGACGCGTCGCGGCATGGCCAGTCTCGGCAAGCCCACGCACTTCGAGGCGCGCGACGGCAAGTACTGACCATGCACTACTCCGAAATCCCGCCCGCCTCGCTCGCGCTGCTCAAGCGCGGCGCAGTGATTCCGGCGCACCTGCTGGCACTCGATGCCGATCGCAAGCTCGACGAGCGCCGCCAGCGCGCGATGAGCCGCTACTACCTCGACGCCGGCGCCGGCGGCCTGGCCGTGGGCGTGCACTCGACGCAGTTCGCAATCCGCGAGGCGGGCCTCTACAAGCCGGTGCTCGAACTCGCGATGCAGGAAGCGCTCACCTGGGAAACGCTGGACGGCAGGCGCCCGCTCTTCATGGTCGCCGGCCTGGCCGGCTCGACCGCGCAAGCCGGCGCCGAAGCGATCACCGCACGCGGGCTGGGCTACCACGCCGGCCTGCTGAGCCTGGCCGCGCTGAAGGGCGCGAGCGAAGACGCGCTCATCGACCACTGCCGCGCCATCGCCGAGCTCATGCCGCTGGTGGGCTTCTACCTGCAGCCCGCGGTCGGTGGCATCCACCTGCCCACGAGCTTCTGGCGCCGCTTCGCCGCGATCGACAACGTGGTGGCCATCAAGATGGCGCCCTTCAACCGCTACCGCACGCTGGACGTGCTGCGCGGCGTGGTCGAGGCCGGCGCCGAGGCGCGCGTCACGCTCTACACCGGCAACGACGATCACATCGTGCTGGACCTGCTCACGCCCTACCGCTTCGTGCGCGACGGCAAGGAAGTGACGGTGCGCATCAAGGGTGGGCTGCTCGGCCACTGGAGCGTGTGGACGCGCCGCGCCGTGCAGCTGCTGGCGCGCATCCACGACATGGTTCCGTCCGGCGCCGTGCCCGCCGACATGCTCGCGCTCGACGCGCAAGTGACCGACTGCAACGCCGCCCTGTTCGACGTCGCGAACGATTTTCGCGGCTGCATCGCCGGCTGCCACGAGGTGCTCAGGCGCCAGGGCCTGCTGGCCGGCACCTGGTGCCTCGATCCGCAGGAAGGCCTGAGCCCGGGCCAGGACAGCGAACTCACGCGCGTGCACGACGCCTACCCCGATCTGCACGACGACGGCTTCGTTGCCGAACACCTGAAGCGC
This sequence comes from Variovorax sp. LjRoot175, assembly GCF_964253805.1. NCBI lineage: Bacteria > Pseudomonadati > Pseudomonadota > Betaproteobacteria > Burkholderiales > Comamonadaceae > Variovorax > Variovorax sp. LjRoot175. Next base: position 3,760,148 of record NZ_CAXURY020000001.1, read on the forward strand.
TGGCTGAGCTGAGCGCCGCTTCACTTTTCAAAGGTTCCCGCATCCCGTTTCCCCAGTCCAACTCACCCCAGGAGACACCATGCAGAAGCGCACCTTGATCCGAAGCATCGCCTTCGCCGCGGCACTCGCCGCGCTGGGCGGGCCCGTCCTGGCCCAGCAGTGGAAGCCCGAGCGGCCCATCACCATCATCGTGCCCTGGGCCGCCGGCGGCTCCACCGACCAGGTGACGCGCGTCACGGCGGCGGAGATCGAAAAGACGCTGGGCCAGAAGGTGGTGATCGTCAACCAGCCCGGCGCCTCGGGCTCGATCGGCAGCAAGAGCGCGCTCGACGCGCCCAAGGACGGCTACACCTGGACGGCGGGCGCAGCGCAGGACCTGGGCTCCTACGAGACGCTGGGCATGCTCAAGACCAAGATCGCCGACTGGCACCTGTTCCTCAATGTCGCCAACGTCCAGGTCATCGGCGTGAATGCGGCCGCGCCGTACAAGAACGCCAAGGATCTGCTGGACGCGATGAAGGCCAAGCCCGGCCAGATCAGCGTGGCCACCGCGGGCGTGACCTCGGCCGGCCACAACGCGATGGAACTCATCGCCAAGACCACGGGCGTCAAGTACCGCCACGTCACCTACGACGGCGGCAACCCGGCGGTGGTGGCGACGGTGGCCGGCGAGACCGAGGTCACGACGCAGCTCGCGGTCGAGCAGGCCGACATGATCCGCGGCAAGCGCATCCGGCCGCTGGCCACGGTGAGCGACAAGGCGCTGGAGCTCGAAGGCTTCGGCACCATCGAGCCGCTCGCCAAGACGCTGCCCGGCTTCAAGGCGCCGGCCAACTATTTCGGCATCTTCATTCCCAAGGGCGTGCCCGACGAGGTGGTCAAGACGGTCGAGAAGATCTGGGTCGACAACGTCTCCAAGAGCGAGGTGCTGAAGAAGTACGCCACCAGCCGCGGCGCCCTCTTCGCGCCGCTCCACGGCGCCGAGGCGCAGACCGCGGTCACGCCGGCCATCCAGGCCAATGCCTGGCTGCTCTTCGACAGCGGCAAGGCCAAGGTCTCGCCCGAGACGCTCGGCATCGCGCGGCCGTGACGACCGACACCGCCCACAGCGCCGAACGCGCCGCGGCGGAGGCCGAGGCCGCGGCGCACGAGCGCAAGACCTCGCCGCGCGCGGACCTCTGGCAGTCGCTGGGCTGGATCGCGCTCGGCATCGCGACCACCATCGGCTCGCTGCGCATGGACCGGCTCGAGCGGCAGGACATCAACCCCTACACCGTGCCGGGCCTGCTGCCGGGCTTGCTCGGCGCGGCGATCATGTTCTTCGGCCTCTTGATGCTCTACCGCTCGTGGCGCCGGTTGGCCAAGGCGCCGCACGTGCCGCACGCGCGCACCGAGGCCGACCACGCCGAGATGCGCCGCATGTGGACCGTGCTGGCGCTGTGCATCGGCTTCGCGGCTGGCCTGGTGGGCCATGGCCTGCCCTTCTGGCTCGCGGCCGCGATCTTCGTCACCGTCACCATCAGCCTGCTGCAGTACGCGGAGCGGACGGCGAAGAACCAGCGCCTCCGCGGCCTGGCCTTCGCGCTGGCCGTGGGCCTGGGTGCCGGCGTCATCGTCACGCTCGTGTTCCAGGAGTTCTTCCTGGTGCGCCTGCCCTGACGCGCAGACCAAGGAGACGGCATGTTCGAAGGCTTGCAGATGCTGGGGCACTCCTACCTCAGCTTCCTGAACTTCTGGTCCATCACCTACGGGCTTGGCGGGGCACTGCTGGGAATCCTGGTGGGCTGCATGCCGGGCCTGTCGGCCACGCTGTGCATCGCGCTCCTGACCACGCTCACCATCAAGATGGCGCCCAACGACGCCATCCTGATCCTGATCTGCGCCTACGTCGGCACGCTCTACGGCGGCAGCCGCAGCGCCATTCTTCTCAACATTCCCGGCACCGCGGCCAATGCCGCTTCCTGCGCCGACGGCTATGCGCTCGCGCGCAAGGGCGAGGCCGGCCGCGCCATCGGCATCGCGACCTCGGGGGCCTTCACCGGCACCTTGTTCGGCGTGCTGTGCCTGGCGATGTTCACGCCCGCGCTGGCCGAGATCGCGCTGTCCTTCGGCGCCTTCGAGTTCTTCTGGCTCGCGCTCTTCGGCGTGGCGATGTCGGGCAGCATCGTCGGCGAAGACCCGATCAAGGGCTGGCTCATGGGCTGCCTGGGCCTCCTGGTCGCGCAGATCGGCCAGGAAGGCCTCTACGCCTACGACCGCTTCACCTTCGGCTGGGACGAGCTCTCCGGCGGCATCGCGCTCATCCCCGCCTTGATCGGCGCCTTCGGTTTCGCCGAGGTGCTGACCTCGCTGGCCGATCCCATCGAGCGCAAGATCGTCGAGATGAAGGACTCCGTGCTGCCGCGCTTCCGCGAGGTCGTGAAGTACTGGCGCACCGTGATCCGCTCCGGCGTGATCGGCGTGGTGACCGGCATCCTGCCCGGCATCGGCGAGGACTCGGGCGCGTGGATGTCCTATGCGGCCGCCAAGACGGTGAGCCCCGAGCGCGAGCAGTTCGGCAAGGGCTCGATCGACGGCCTGATGGCGGCCGAGACCGGCGACATGTCGGCCATTCCCGGCGGCATCATTCCGGCGCTGGCGCTGGGCATTCCGGGCTCGGCGCCGGCGGCGGTGCTGATGGCGGCGATGATCATCCACGGCATCCAGCCCGGCCCGATGCTCATGATCAAGACGCCGCAGTTCGTCTACGACGTGGTGGCGATGACCACGCTGGCCACCTTCAGCATCCTGATCTTCGGGCTCTTCCTGGTGCGGCCGCTGCTGCATGTGCTGCGCGTGCGCCGTTCGGTGTTGATGCCGGTGATCTTCGTGCTGTGCACCGTGGGCGCCTTCGCGATCGCCTCGCGCCTGTTCGACGTCTATTGCATGCTGGCCATCGGTGTCGGCGCCTTCTTCCTGCGCCGCCGCGGCTACGAGATGGCGCCTTTCGTGCTGGGCCTGGTGCTGGGCGAGCTGCTGGACAAGAGCCTGCGCCGCGGCCTGGTGCTGTCCGACGGCAGCATCGCGCCCTTCTTCACGCGGCCCATCTGCGCGGCGCTGGCTGCCGTCACCATCCTCACCATGCTGATGTACATCCCGGCGGTGAACGTTCGCCTGCGGCGTGCCTGGGGCGGCGCCAAACGCTTCGTGTTCCGCCGCAGTGCCTGAACAAAGACTGACGCCGATGAAGTTCTCTCTTTGCAACGAGGTTCTGAAGCAGATGCCCTTCGAGGCGCAGTGCCGCGCCGCGGCCGCCCTCGGCTACGACGCACTGGAAGTGGCGCCCTTCACGCTCGCGGTGGACCCGATGGCCATCGGCGACGCGCAGGCGCGCGCCTTCGGCCGCATGGCGCGGGACCACGGCATCGAGATCAGTGGACTGCACTGGCTGCTGGTCGCGCCCGCGGGCCTGTCGATCGTCAGCGCCGACGCCGCTTTGCGGCAACGGACCACTGCCGTCATGCAGCGCCTGGTCGAGCTCTGCGCGCTGATGGGCGGGCGCTACCTGGTGCACGGCTCGCCGAAGCAGCGCTCGGTGCCACCGGGCGATACGCAGGCGGCGGCGCTCGAACGCGCACGCGAATGCCTGGCGGCCGCCGCGCGGTCCGCGCAGCAGTGCGGCGTGGTCTATTGCATCGAGCCGCTGTCCACAACCGAGACCGACCTGCTGAACACCGTGGCCCAGGCGGTCGAGCTGGTGCAAGCCATCGCCTCGCCCGCCTTCAAGACCATGATCGATTGCAGTGCTGCAGGCCAGGTCGAGGCCGAAGACGTGCCCGCACTGATGCGCCGCTGGATGCCCACCGGCCACATTGCCCACGTGCAGGTGAACGACCCCAACCGCCGCGGGCCGGGGCAAGGCGAGATGCGCTTCGCGCCCATCCTGGCGACCGTGCGCGAGATGCAGGACAGCGGCCACTACGAGGGCATCGTCGCGGTCGAGCCTTTCGACTACGTGCCCGACGGCATGGGCTCGGCCGCGCGGGCCATCGGCTATTTGCGCGGGCTCGAGGAAGCCGCAGGAGCTCGCCATGGTTGAGGCACCGCGCTTCGTGATCCGCGAGATCGCACTGTACGAGCGCCCGGTGGTGCTGCGCCTGCCCTTCCGCTTCGGCGTGGTGACGCTGACCGAATGTCCCCAGGTCTTCGCGCACGTTCGCATCGTGTTCGCCGACGGGCAAAGCGCCTGGGGCGCCGCCGCCGAGCTGATGGCGCCCAAGTGGTTCGACAAGAACCTCGCGCTCAGCAACGAGGACAACTTCGACCAGCTGCGCCGCGTCACCGCCCTCGCGCGCGAGGCCTACCTGAGCGACGCCACGCCCGGGAGCGCCTTCGGCCACTTCGCGCGGCACCACGATGCGCACCGTCTGGCCGCCGGGCGGCTCGGCTTCAATCCTCTCCTGGCCAGCTACGGACCGGCGCTGCTCGACCGCGCGGTGCTCGATGCGCTGTGCCGCGCGCTGCAGATGTCCTTCTACGCAGCGGTGCGCAGCAACGCGGCCGGCATCGGGTCGGCGCGGCCCGAGTTCGACGGGTTGGGAATGGACGCTTTCCTCGCCGGTCTCGCGCCCGCCGCGCACATCGAGGCACGCCACACCGTCGGCATGGTCGACGCCATCACTGCGACCGAGCTGAAGGAGCCCGTGGCCGACGGCCTGCCGGAAACGCTCGAGGACGTGGTGCGCGTCTACGGCCACCGCTATTTCAAGCTCAAGGTGGGCGGCGACATCGATGCCGACCTCGCGCGCCTCGGCGCGATCGAAGCCGTGCTGGACCGCACCGCCGAACCCTACTTCGTCTCGCTCGACGGCAACGAGCAATACACCGACGCGGCCGGCATCGCCGAGCTGATGGCGCGCATGCGCGAAACGCCCGCGCTCGCGCGCCTCTACGCCTCGATCCTTTTCGTCGAGCAGCCGATTGCGCGCAAGCTCGCGCTCGAGCGCGACCTTCGCGACCTGCGCAGCGCGAGCATCGGCAAGCCGGTGATCATCGACGAGTCCGACGGCGAGCTCGACAGCTTCGTCCAGGCCCGGGCGCGCGGCTATGCCGGCGTGTCCTCGAAAACCTGCAAGGGCTTCTACAAGTCGCTGCTCAATGCGGCGCGCTGCGCGGCATGGAACGCCGAGCCCTCGCAGATCCGCTACTTCATGTCGGCCGAGGACCTGACGACGCAGGCCGGCCTGGCCGTGCAGCAGGACCTGGCGCTGGTCAACCTGCTGGGCATCACGCACGTGGAGCGCAACGGCCACCATTACGTCAACGGCATGGCCGCGCTGCCGGTCGAAGAGCAGCGAGCTTTTCTCGATGCGCACGGCGATCTCTACGAGCGCTCGCACGGCGCGGTGCGCCTGCGTATCGCGAACGGCCGCATCGCCCTCGCCTCACTGGACTGCCCTGGTTTCGCGAGCGCCGCGATGCCCGACTTCGACGCCATGACGGCGCTCGCCATCTGATTCTTCACCACCCCTTCGCTTCGAATTTTTCCCCATGCGCGATTTCTCTCAAGACCACGAGTGGCTCTCCATCAACACCGCCACCGTGCGCAAGCAACACGGCGCCGAAGTGGCGCTCGACCGCATCATCGACCAGTGCGCCGCGCGCGGCATCCGCGCCATCAGCCCCTGGCGCGACCAGGTCGCCGCCGCCGGCATCGACAAGATCGCGAAGCAGCTCAAGGCGCACGGCATCGGCCTGTCGGGTTACTGCCGCGGCGGCTTCTTTCCGGCGCCCGATGCGGCCGGCCTCGCGGCCTCGCTGGACGACAACCGCCGCGCCATCGACGAAGCCAAGCTGCTGGGTGCGCCCTGTCTCGTGCTGGTGGTCGGCTCCCTGCCCGGCGCGCTCGAAGGCAATGCGGCCTACAAGGATCTGTCTCGCGCACGCAGCGAAGTGCACGACGGCATCGCCGCCTCGCTCGACTACGCGCGCGGGGTCGGCATGCCGCTCGCCATCGAGCCCCTGCATCCCATGCAGGCGGCCGACCGCGCCTGCATCAACACGCTCGAGCACGCGCTGGACCTGTGCGACGAACTCGATCCGCAGCGCTCGGGCATGCTCGGCGTCGCGCTCGACATCTACCACGTATGGTGGGACCCGAAGCTGCAGCAGCAGATCGCGCGCGCCGGCAAGCAACGCCTGCTCGCCTACCACGTCTGCGACTGGCTCACGCCCACGCGCGACCTGCTGAGCGACCGCGGGATGATGGGCGACGGCGTGGTCGAGCTGAAGAAGATCCGCGGCTGGGTCGAGGCCGCCGGCTTCGACGGCTTCAGCGAAGTCGAGATCTTCTCGGCGCTCGACTGGTGGCAGCGCCCCGGCGAGGAAGTGCTCGACACCTGCATCGAGCGCCATTGCAGCGCGGTCTGAGCCGCGCTGCACGCGGCAGGCGGTTGTGCCGCAATCCGCCGCATGGCTGAACCGACCCTCGACGACCTGCGCCGCTATGCCGTGGCGCGCACCCTCTTCAAGGCCACGACCCTCCCGCGCGCGATCCGGCGCCTCGGCTTCGTGCAGGCCGATCCGATCCGCGCGCCGGCGCGCGCACAGGACCTGACGCTGCGCCACCGCGTCGAGGACTACCGTGCGGGCGATCTCGAAAGCCGACACGCCAGGTTGGCGATCAACGAGGACTGCCTCGTCAACTACGGCTTCCTGCCGCGCGAGGCGCGCTCACCAGTCGGTCGGCCGCACGCCGCCCTACGACCTGTGGAATCGCAACTGTGAGCACTACGCCACCTGGCTGATGGGCGAGAAGCCACAGAGCCCACAAGTGAACGGTGCCGTCGTTCTCGGGCTGCTCGGTACGGTCCTCTGGTTGGCGAAATGACGCATGACTTGCTGACAAGTGATGCGTACATTAAACTTCCCAGGTGCCACTTACCCAGACCGCACGCATACTCGAACTCGCCCGCCGCCAGCGACTGCTGAGCGCGGCTGATCTGCGCTCGCACGGCTGGTCGCCGCAACTTCTCCTCAAGCTCCACCGGACCGGTCAGCTCCAACGCGTCACCCGCGGCCTCTACAGCCTGCCAGACAGCGAGATGACCGAGCACCAATCGCTTGTCGAGGTCTGCCGGCGTGTGCCCAAGGCCGTCATCTGCCTGCTCTCCGCGCTGCAGTTTCACGAGATCGGCACGCAGCTCCCCCATGAGGTCTGGATAGCGCTGCCCGAGGCGACGCAGACGCCCGCCATCGACTATCCATCGCTGCGCATCGCGCGCCTGCGCGGCAAGGCCTACAGCGAAGGCATCGAGACCATCGTCGAGCATGGCTCGACGATCCGCGTCTACAGCCTGTCCAAGACCATCACTGACTGCTTCAAGTTCCGCCACAAGGTCGGGCTCGACGTGGCTCTTGAAGCGCTCAAGGAGGCCTGGCGCCAGCGCAAGCTGAACATCGATGAAGTGACACGCTACGCCAAGATCAATCGCGTGGCCCAGGTCATGCAGCCCTACCTGGAAACCGTCGTCGCATGACGGCAAACCTCGGGGCCTCGGTGCTTGCCCGCCTGTTGAACCTGGCGAAGCAGCGCGGCGACGACTACAACCTGCTGCTGAACCGCTTCGCGCTGGAACGACTGCTGTGCCGCGTCGCTGCGTCCGCGCACGCGGACCGCTTCCTGCTCAAAGGTGCCCTGCTCTTCTCGCTCTGGTACGACCAGCCCCACCGTCCGACGCGTGACGCCGACCTGCTGGGCTTTGGCCCCGACGACGCCGAGACACTGATCGCGACCTTCCGCGATATCGCCGCCATCGACCTCCACGACGGCATCGCCTTCGATCCCCAGTCTGTTCGCGCCGATGTGATCCGCGAGGACAACCGCTACGGCGGACTGCGCGTGCGCCTCACCGGCCGCATCGGCAACGTGCGCTGCGCTCTGCAGATTGACGTCGGGTTCGGCGACGCAGTCACACCCGAGCCCCAGACCATCGTGTTCCCGGTGCTTCTCGATGACTTGGCCGCGCCCACGCTCAAGGTCTACCCAATCTATACCGTCATCGCCGAGAAGTTCCACGCGATGACAGTGCTCGGCTTGGCCAACACCCGCATGAAGGACTTCTTCGACATCGCCTTCATCGCGCAGCGGACCGATCTCGACGGCGCCACGTTGGCGCGCGCCATTGCGGCCACCTTTGCGCGCCGCGGCACCGCCCTGCCCACCCAGGCTCCGACTGCGCTGACCCCGGCATTCGGCGATGACGACGTCAAGCGTCGCCAATGGCAGGCTTTCCTGAACAAGAGCCGCATCGCTGTCGCAGCCGGCACCCTGCCGGAGACCGTCACTCTGCTCCATACCCTGCTGTGGCCGGCGACCCAGGTCGCCGGCAGCGGCAGCAACGCCACCGCTGCATGGAAAGCTCCGGAGAAGCAGTGGCGCTGATAGGTCTGACAGTGATGTCAGACCGCTTTCGCTCTTAGCGTGCAGGCGCTGGTGTAGGCGCACGCGGCAGGAATCGGCCAGACTCCAAGAGCACGGCCGCGAGCTTGTAGAGCATCGTCTTCTGTGCAACCCCATGCCCGGTCGTGACGATCACCGCTGAGGCGTTCGGCGTGGCCAAGATCACGTCCCCGCGAAGATAAAACGTCCACGCCGGCTCGCGCCTGCGAAACGCCAGTTCGGCTACTACGCGCTGCCCCTGTTGTGGCACGACCGCGTGATCGGCTGGGCCAACGTCACAGCGCGCGAAGGCCGGCTGCAACCGGCCTTCGGCTATGCCGGCGCGAAGCCGCGCGACGCGGCCTTTCGCGCGGCGCTCGACGACGAGCTGCAGCGCATGAGCGAGTTCATGGCCAGGCGGCCACCGGCGCTCAATCCTCTACGGCCAGCTTCAGCCGCATGAGCGCCTGATCCCACTGCTGGGCGATGGCGTCGAGCGAACGCCGGCCTTCTTCCAGCCGCGCCCGCTCGAGCTCCCAGAGCCGTTCGCGCCCGACCTTCAGGTCATGCACCAGGCCCGCGCCGGCCAGCACCTGCAGGTGCTTGGTGACGGCTTGCCGCGTGATCTCGGTGCCGGATGTGAGCTGCGCGATCGACATCGCGCCGCCGGCGCACAGCACGGTGACCAGGCGCAGGCGCGTCTCGTCGCCCAGCGCCGCGAAGATCGACGCCGAGTTCTTCAGGGCCGGCTTCTTCAGCTTCACCGGCGCGCTAGGGCGTGGCGACATGCTTCTCGATGTTCTTCATCTGCTCGTCCCAGCCGCCGCTGTTCATGCGGAAGGCCTCCAGCCGGCGTTCCGGCGGGATCTTGTCGAAGCCGGATTCGACCAGCGTGAGCAAGGTGCCGCCCTCGACTTCGGTCAGCTCGAACTCGACCAGCGTGGTCGGCTCCTTCGAATAGTCGACAGCGGGATCGATCGCGGCCGGATGCCAGCGCAGGGCCAGCAGGCGCTCCGGTTCGATGCGCTCGACCAGCACATCGAAGACCAGATGTTCGTAACCCGGATAGGTGATGTGTCCCCGTGCGCGCTGGCCGGCGACGAAGGCCTGCCCCTTCAGCGACACGCGAAACCATTCGCCGAACTCCTCGGCGTTCGACAGCGCGCGCCAGACCCGCGAGCGCGGGGCCTTGAGCAGGATCTTTCTCTCGATGCGGTCCGTGGATGCATTCATATGCAACCTCCTGGCTGCATATTAGGCAGTGCGAACGTAAAACGCAACCATTTCATTGCATTTCCAGCGAAAGCCCCGCGCCACGCGAGGTCTGCCGCACGCGCGACAACCGGCTCGCCGCCCGGCTCCTAGAATCGCCGGGCCGCCGCACGAAAGCGCAGCGGCAAAGCGTTCTCAGGGCGGGGTGGAATTCCCCACCGGCGGTGATGGCGACACGTTCGCACGAGCCCGCGAGCGCCTGCGGCGTGCAATGCGCCGCAGGGTCAGCAGACCTGGTGAGATCCCGGGGCCGACGGTCACAGTCCGGATGAAAGAGAGCGCGATCCCGTTGCCCGGCAGGCGCGTTCGCGCGCGTGCCGGGCCTCGGGTTCGTGCGCCCTGATTCAGGAAACCCTTCTTCAAAAGGCAAACCATGAGTCAGATCAACGACCTTCCCCTCTCCGCCGTCGCGTCGACGGAAGCACCGCGCGGCCGGCGCATCGCCTTCGTGCAGGCGCAATGGCATTCGGATATCGTCCACCAGGCGCGCGACGCCTTCCTCGAGGAAATGCAGCGCCAAGGCGTGCCGCAGGACAGCATCGACATCTTCGACGTGCCCGGCGCCTTTGAGATCCCGCTGCATGCCAAGCGGCTCGCCAACTCGGGGCGCTATGCCGGCATCGTCGGCTGCGCGCTGGTGGTCGACGGCGGAATCTACCGCCACGAGTTCGTCGCCAGCACGGTGGTCCAGTCGTTGATGCAGGTGCAGCTCGAGACCGACGTGCCGGTCTTCTCGGCCGTGCTCACGCCACACCACTTCCACGAACACATCGAGCACCGCAAGTACTTCCACCGCCATTTCGCGGTCAAGGGCACGGAAGTGGCCGAGGCCTGCGTGAAGACCCTGGAGGGATTGCGGCGCGTCGATGCGCTGCTCGCCGCCTGAGCTCTAGGCTTTCGCGATGAACACCATCGCCAAGCCCTACACCCTCTACGGCGCGCCCGGTTCCGGCGCGACGCCGGCGCATGCCGCGCTCACGCTCATCGGTGCCCCCTGCACCATCGTCGACGTCGCGCCCTGGGAGAGCGAAGCCGAGCGCGACCGCCTGCTGCCGGTCAACGCGATGCGGCAGGTGCCGGTACTGGTGCTGCCTTCGGGCGAGCTCATGACCGAGAGCGCCGCGATCCTGGTCTGGCTCGGCGACCGCCATCCGGAGGCGGGTCTCGCCCCCGCCATCGACGATCCGCAGCGCGCGCAGCACCTGCGCTGGATGAGCTTCGTCTCCGCCGCGATCTATTCGCTATTCTGGGCGCGCGATGTGCCGTCGCGGCTGGCGGCCGATGCGGCGGCCGAGAAGGTGATCCTCGAGCGCACGGAAGAACGCATCGCCGAATGCTGGCGCCTCATGGATGCGCAGATGCCGCGCGGCACACCCTATCTGCTGGGCGACACCATCGGCATGCTCGACCTCTACGTGACGGTGGTCTCGCGCTGGACGCCGCGACGGCTGCGCTTCTACCGCGAGGCGCCGCGCATGGCCGAGGTGGTGCGACGCGTCGACGCGGAGCCGCGCCTGGCCCAGTTCTGGGCCGCGCGCTATCCCTTCACGCCCGGCTGGGAGGCCGCGGAGCCCTGAGCCTCCGTGAGGCCATCCAAGGGTTTGCGCTGACAAGATGGGGGTCAAACCCTGTTCCCGAGTCCCGTAAGAATTGCGTAAGATTCGCGCCCACGCCAACCAGGATCCCCATGCTCGACATCGATTTGCCCGTGCCTGCTGCGGCGGTTCGCAGCCTTCTTGCCAACCACGGGATCGTCCCGGCGCTGGCCCTGCTCAACGACCGGACGCTCTATCGGTTCACGGCGATCTACAAACTGAGCGGCGAGGTGATGCATGCGGCGCACGCTTTCGACCGCATTTCCGAATACCGCAGCTGGCTGAAGGTGGTGCCGCTCGGCAGGAGCTTCTGCCAATATGCGATCGAGCATGGCGAGTTCGTGACCAGCGATGCCTCCAAGGACCAGCGCCTGACGAACCGCCCCTACGCCGGCTTCGTCGAGTCCTACTACGGCCAGCTGCTGACGCGCGCCGACGGCACGCCCTATGGCACCTTCATCCATTTCGATCTGGAGCCGCGCAGCATTCCGGCGGAGGAAATCGCCTTCCTGCGCGAGGTGATCCCGGAGTTCATCGACTACCTGGAATGAACTAGGGCCTGTTAACAGGCCTAGCCGGTCCGCGCCAGCAGCACCGGCACCGAGGACGCCAGCAGCGCCACGCCCGACAGCGTCAGGAGCCCCAGTACGACCTGGCGGAAGCGCGCCTCGCTGATGCCGATGTAGAGCCGCGCGCCGAGCAGCACCGGTACCAGCACCGCGATTGCGACGATGCCGAGCAGCGGCAGCGTCTCGGTAGCGACGAAGCCCGCGCCGAGGTAGAACGAGAAGGCCACCACCAGCATCGAGAGATTGAAGTTCTGGATCACCGAGCGCTGCACGTCCTTCTCGAGGCCGCGCAGCGTGCACCAGAGCGTCGGGATCGCGCCGGTGAAGCCGCCCAAGCCGCCGCAGACGCCGCCTATCAGGCCGATCACCGCGTCGGCCGCCCGGCCGCCCGCGCTCACGCGCGGCAGATTGCGCGCCATCAGCATGGCCGGGCACCAGAGCACCAACAGGCCGCCGAGGCAGGCCTTGAACAGCGGCACATCGAGCCGCGGCAGCAGCCAGACGCCGAACGGCACGCCGACGAGGCCGCCGAGGATGAAGGGCAGCAGCAGCGCCCAGTTGAAACCGCGGCGCACCGTGACGGCCGCGATCACCTGGCCGGCGAGCGCGCCGAAGGTCGCGAGCACCGCGGCCAGCTTCGGATCCACCGTCCAGGCCCAGAAGGACATCGCGACCAGCCCGAAGGCGAAGCCCGACAGGCCCTGTACGAAGCCGGCCACGACCGCGCCGAGCGCGACGATCAGGTAGAGAGACAAGGGAATCGGCCGACGCAGGGCCGCCCCAAGGCGGCTGCGGCCCCCTCGGGGGGCAGCGAGGACACGCAGTGCCGAGCGTGGGGGCTCGTCATGCCGAGGCAGGAACCAAGGCCTCGCGCCGCACGCGCCGCACATTGAACGCGCTGGCGATCAGCACCGCCTGCACCACCGCCAGCCCGACGATCACGCTCGCGTACTGGCCATGGTCCATCAGCCGGCCGAATATCAGCGGCGCCACCGCCTGGCCGATATCCAGGCCCGCGTAGACCACGCCATAGACGCGGCCGGATGCATTGGCCGGCGTCGAACGCTTGACCAGCAGGTCGCGCGAAGGCCCTGCGATGCCCGAGGCGAAGCCCATCGCGCCGAACATCACCGGCACCACGATGGGCGGGAAGTCGGCCAGCGCGAGCACCAGCGCCAGCACCGCGGCCACACCGAAGGCGGCACCCACGATGCGCTCGCACCGCGAGGGGTCGGACGCCAGGAAGCCGCCCACCACCATGCCGGCGGCGCTGGCCACCATGTAGATCGTGAGGCACACCGCGATCAGCGCCACCGGCACCGCGTGCAGGTGGCCGGCCGCGGCCGGAGCGAAGGTCTGCACCACGCTCAGCGCCATCGCATAGAAGAGGAAAAAGCCGAAGCACATCCAGACCGCCGGGATCTTGAGGAAGGCGAATTCGCTGCCCGCGGCCGCGTCCGATCCGGTCGCCTTGTGCACTGCCTTCACATCGAGCGCCAACACGCTGCGGTTCCACCACAGCACCGCCAGCACCACCAAGGCCACCGCGCCCGCCGAGGCCAGCGCCACGCGCCACGAGAAAGCGACGGCCAGCGGCACCACGAAAGCCGGCGCCACCGCCCAGCCCAGGCTGCCGGTGATGCCGTGCACGCTGTAGGCATGGCCCAGGCGCGTGGGTGCCACCTTGCGATTGAACAGCGTGTAGTCGACCGGATGGAACACGCCGTTGCCGACGCCCGCAACCACCGCGCTCGCGAGCAGCATCCAGTAGCTCTGCGCCAGCGCATAACCCACGGCGGCCAGGGCCAGCAGACCGAGCCCCACGAACAGTACCGGCCGCGGACCCAGCTTGTCGACCACGAAGCCCGAGGCCGCCTGCACCACGCAAGAGACCACGAAGAACACGGTGAGCACCGCGCCGAGCTCGGTGTAGCTCACCTCGAACGCGTCCTTGATCCACGGAAACAGCGGCGGCAGCACGAGCTGGGCGAAATGGCTGATGGCATGCGCCAGGCCGACCAGGCCGATCAGCTTGGCGTCGGAGCGCAGGGTGGGCGTGGCGGCGGAAGCGTGGGATGAAGACATGAATTGCAACAAGAAACTGGAGCGGGCACCGATCGTATTCCCGGATGCCGCGGCAGAATGCCGATACAGAGACAACATTTGTCGAAATCATGCCGCCCCTTGCCGCCACGCCGATCTACAGCGTCGCCTCGCTCACGCCCCATCTCTATGCGCCAGACGCGCTGCGCCCACTGCGGGCCAAGGAACACTTTCTCAAGGCCGACACCCTCGTCGAGCTGCACTCCCATCCCTGGCCGCAGCTGACCTTCTCGACGCGCGGCGTGATCCGCCTGAGCACCGAGGACGGCAGCTACATCGTGCCGCCCTCGCGCGCGCTCTGGGTGCCAGCCGACATGCCGCACAGCGTCACGCTGATCGAGGACGCCGAGCTGCGCACCGTCTACCTGCACAGCTGGCTCGGGCCGGCCTGGGAGAAATGCGAGGTGCTCGAGATCAGCCCCTTGCTGCGCGCCCTGATGCTCGCGCTCGACACCACACCCGACGGCCTGCCGCCGTCCGACCCGCATGCGGCGCAGCGCGAGCGCTGGATCGCGCCGCTGCTGGTCGACGAGCTCGAGCGCGCGACGCAGATCCGCATCGATGTGCCGCTGCCGGCCGACAAGCGCCTGCGCCAGTTGTGCGAGACCCTGCTGCGCAACCCGGCCAGCCGCGCCACGCTGGCCGAACGCGCCGAGGCCATCGGCGCCAGCGAGCGCACCGTGGCGCGGCTGTTCCGCGACCAGCTCGGCACGAGCTGGCAGCAATGGCGCCAGCAGGCCGTGCTCGCGCATGCGCTGCCCCTGCTCGCGCGCGGCATGGCCGTGAGCCAGGTGGCGTCGGCCAGCGGCTATGCGACCGACAGCGCCTTCTGCGCGATGTTCAAGGCCGCGACGGGGAAATCGCCGACGGCGTTCCAGCACAAGAAGAAGTAGCTGCCGCGGCGCCTCGGAAGCGCTTTCGTATCATCGGCCGGTGCACCCCGAACAACATCCCGCGCGCTGAAAGCATGGCCCTCCACCGCGACCAGCTCGTGCGCTGGCTTCCCTTCCTCGGCTGGCCCCGCCCGAGTCGCGCGCTTCTCACCGGCGAGGCGCTGGCCGGCGTCACCGTGGCGCTGATGATGATCCCGCAGGGCGTGGCCTATGCGGCGCTGGCCGGGATGCCGCTGGTCACCGGCATCTACGCCTCGGTGCTGCCGGCGCTGATCGGCGTGCTGTTCAGTGCATCGACCAGGCTCTCGGTCGGGCCGACCGCCTTGTCCAGCCTGCTGGTCGCGGCCTCGCTCGGGCCGCTGGCCATTCCGGGCAGCGCCGAGTGGGTGGCGCTCGCGGTGTGGCTCTGTCTCATGTCCGGCGCAATCCAGCTGGTGCTCGGACTCGGCGGTTTCGGCTGGGTGCTGCGGCTGGTCAATTCGCCGGTGCTGATCGGCTTCACGCAGGCGGCCTCGGTGCTGATCATCCTGTCGCAGCTGCCGGCGCTCTTCGGCTTCACGGGCCGTAGCATCGGCCAGCTGCTGCATGGCGCGCCGCCCGACTTCCTGGCCATTGCCTTCGGGCTCGGCAGCATCGCCGCGCTGTGGCTCGCCAAGGAGCGCTGGCCGCGCTTTCCGGCCGCGATGATCGTGGTCGGCGCCAGCGCGGCCATCAGCGCCGCCATCGGCTATGCGCTGCGCGGCGGCGCCGTGATCGGCACCCTGCCCTCGGGCCTGCCGGCCTTCTACTGGCCCGGCCCGCTCCCGCTCGGCAGCTTCGGCACGCTGCTGCTGCCGGCCCTGATGATCACGCTGGTGAGCTTTCTCGAAACCGCATCGAGCGCCAAGGTCGACAACGCGCGCGCCGGCAAGCTCTGGAACGAAAACCAGGACCTGATCGGCCAGGGCCTGGCCAAGATCGCCTCCGGCTTTTCGGGCGCCTTCCCCACCAGTTCCTCGTTTTCGCGCTCGGCCATCAATCTCTACGCTGGTGCGCAGACCGGCTGGGCCACCGTGTTCTGCGTGCTGCTGATCGGCGCCGCGCTGCTGTGGGCGATGCCGCTGCTCTACCACGTGCCGCAGGCGGTGCTCGCGGCGATCGTGGTCATCGCCATGCTGGGGCTGGTGCGGCCGGGGCAGTTCGTATCGCTCTGGCGCATCTCGCGCGTCGAAGCGGTCACGGCGCTGGTCACCTTCGTGCTCACGATCGCGACCGCGCCCTCGATCTACTGGGGCGTGCTGGCTGGCCTCTTGATGAGCCTGAGCCACTACATGTACCGGCACCTGCATCCACGCATCATCGAGGTGGGCCTGCATCCCGACGGCAGCCTGCGCGACCGCCACCTGTGGAACCTGCCGCCGCTGGCGCCGCAGCTGCACGCAATGCGCATGGACGCCGAACTCGACTTCGCCACCGCGAGCACGCTGGAGCGCGCCATCACCGTCACGCTGGCGATGCGGCCCGAGCTCACCGACATCTGCCTGTTCGCGCAGCCGATCAACCGCATCGACGTGACCGGCGCGGAGGTCTTCGGTGCCATCCGCCGGCTGGTGGAATCCAAGGGCGTGCGGCTGCACCTGAGCGGGCTCAAGCTGCCGGCGCAGCAGGTGCTGGAACGCGCCGGGCTGCTGGCGCCGGGGCCGATGCTCTTCGTCTACCGGACCGACAGCGACGCGCTGGCCGCGCTGGCCGATGCGTCGGTCCTGCAGCAGGAGAGCGTCGCATGAAACTCCACATCCTCTCGGACCTGCACCTGAGCCGCGGCGTGCTGCCGCATCCGCAAACCGATGCCGATCTGGTCATCCTGGCCGGCGACATCGCGCGCCCGGCCGAAGCGATGGCCTGGGCCGCGGGCTTCGACAAGCCGGTGCTCTATGTGGCTGGCAATCACGAGTTCTACGGCGCCAGCATCGACGGCACGATGCGCGAACTCAAGGCAGGCGCGGCCGGAACGCGCATCCGCGTGCTCGACGACGAGGAGGTCGTTGTCGACGGCGTGCGTTTTCTCGGCAGCACGCTGTGGACCGACTACCTGCTGTTCGGCGCCGGTGAGGCGCGCACGTCGGCGACGGCCCTGGCCGCCCAGTTCATGCGCGACTTCAGCCGCATCCGGCTGAACGAGGATTCGCCGGCCCTCTTCACGCCGGCGGACGCGGCCGCGCTGTTCCGGCGCCACGCGGCCTGGCTGGCCGACCGGCTGGCCGAGCCGCATGCAGGGCCGACCGTGGTCATCACGCACCACGCACCTTCGCCGGAGAGCATTCATCCGCGCTTTGCCGGCTCGCCGATCAACGCCTCCTTCGTGTCCGACCTGGAAACGTTGATGCCCGGCGGCGGGCCCGAGCTCTGGATCCACGGCCACACGCACGACAGCTTCGACTACCGCGTGAACGACACGCGCGTGCTGTGCAACCCGCGCGGCTATGCGCGCGACGGGGTCAACGAGAACGCGCTCTTCGACCCGCTGCTCGTGGTCGAGGTCGGCACGCGGAACACCGGCCGCTGACGCGGCCTCAGGCGCGGGTCCGCAGCGCCGGCGGGCAACAGCCGCAAGCGCCGCCATGCCGCAGGCGCTGGTAGCCCGAACCGGCGCCCTGCTCCGACCGCAGTCCGGATCTTGGCTCCCGGCTGCCCATGCCCAGCGAAACCGGAACACTCAGCGCGCGGCCGGACTCGGCGCCGCATGCAGGGCACGGGGCGGGCTGGTCGAACAGCGCCAGGGGCCGCCGCGCGGTGAAGGGACCGCAGCGTGCACAAGCGTAGTCGTAGGTGGGCACAGGCGTTTACCAGCCGCCCGATTCGCCGCGCGGCACGTAGCGGCCGCTGCCGGTCTTGCCGAGCCAGTGCTCGCCATCGACGATGAGCTCGCCGCGCAGCAGCACCTTGCTCACCCGGCCCGTCACGCTGCGGCCTTCGAAGAGCGTGAAGTCGCAGTTGCCGTGCTGCGTGTTCGCCGAAATGACATGCTGGGCGCCGGGATCGAAGAGCACCAGATCGGCGTCGCTGCCGACCGCGATGGTGCCCTTGCGCGGAAACAGGCCGAAGAGCTTCGACGGCGCCGTCGAGGTCAGCTCGACGAAGCGGTTGAGCGAGATGCGGCCGGAGCGGACGCCGCCGTCGTAGAGGGTCGCCATGCGTGTTTCGACGCCCGGCACGCCGTTCGGGATCTTCGAGAAATCATCGCGGCCGTACGGCTTCTGGTTGACGCGGCCCAGATGCCCTTCCTTCATGCAGAAGGGGCAGTGGTCGGTCGACACGAGCTGCAGATCGTCGGTGCGCAGTGCGGTCCACAACGCCTGCTGCGACTCCTTGGAGCGCAGCGGCGGACTCATGACGTAGCGCGCCAGGTCGAAGTCCTCGCTGTCGTAGGCGCTTTCGTCGAAGAACAGGTAATGCGGGCAGGTTTCGGCGAACACCGGCACGCCCATGTCGCGCGCCTCGATCACATGCTTGAGCGCTTCCTTGGCCGAGAGATGCACGAAGTACACCGGCGCATCGGCGAGTTCGGCGAGCTTGATGCCGCGGTGCGTCGCTTCCCCCTCCATGAGGGCCGGCCGCGTGAGCGCGTGGTACTTGGGCGCGGTGTGGCCCTGCGCCAGCGCTTCCTGGATGAGAAGCTCGATGATGGTGCCGTTCTCGGCATGCAGCGCGATCATGCCGCCGTGCTGGCCGACCATGCGCATGGCCCGGAAGATGGCCGCGTCGTCGACCATGACCGAGCCCGGATAGGCCATGAACATCTTGAAGCTCGAGACGCCTTCGTGCCGGATCGCGTGCTGCATGTCGGCCAGGGCCTGGTCGTCGACCGCGGTCACGATGACGTGAAAGCCGTAGTCGATGCAGGCGCCCTCCACGCCCTTGGCCTGGGCGCGTGCTATCGCCTCGAGCACGCTCACCTCCTTGCGCTGGAACGCGAAGTCCACGATCGTCGTCGTGCCGCCGAAGGCGGCCGAACGCGTGCCGGACTCGAAACTGTCGCAGGTGGTGGAGTCTCCGAAGGTGTTGTCCATGTGCGTGTGGCAGTCCACGCCGCCCGGCAGCACAAGAAGACCGGTGGCGTCGATGACCGCGGCGTCGGGGCCCGCGTCGAGCGAGCGGCCGATGGCGACGATCCGGCCGTCATCGACCAGCAGGTCTGCGGTGTAGTCGTCCACGGCCGTGACGATGCGGCCGTTGCGAATGATTTTGCGGGACATGGGTGTTGACTCCTGAAAAATCCGAGCTACGCGCTGACGCCGGCTTCGGCCAGCGCACGCTCCAGTGCGGCGACTTCCTCGGCCGGCAGCGGCCCCATCGGCAGCCGCATGGCATCGCTCGGAAA
Organism: Variovorax sp. LjRoot175; assembly: GCF_964253805.1. Taxonomy (NCBI): domain Bacteria; kingdom Pseudomonadati; phylum Pseudomonadota; class Betaproteobacteria; order Burkholderiales; family Comamonadaceae; genus Variovorax; species Variovorax sp. LjRoot175. The sequence continues at coordinate 3,779,359 of NZ_CAXURY020000001.1, forward strand.
ACGTCCGAGCAGCTTCAGGCAGGTCTTGAGCCGTGCCGTCGCGTAGCCGCCCGGCGCCGTGCCGTAGATTGCCTTGGCCAGCGGATAGATGCGCTCGTTGAGACGGCGCGCCTCGTCGAGATCCTTGCGCCGGATGGCCTGGTCGAGCGCGATCACGAGCTCCGGTACCACGACGGCCAGGCTCACCAGGCTGCCCTCGGTGCCGATGGCGAAGCAGGTGAACAGGTGTTCGTCGCCCGAAGCCATCATCGCCACCTGCGGCGCCACGCGCTTCACCAGGCGGCGGTTGGCCTCGTAGGCTGCAGCCTCCCAGCTGCCCTCCTTGACGCCGACCACGTGCGGCAGCTGCGCGAGCTCGGCGAGCACCTCCGGCGGATAAGCCATCGCGCCCGCATTGACGCCGGCCTGGTAGAGCATCAAGGGCATCTGCGCGTTGGCGTTGGCCGTCTTGTGGTGCGTCACGGCCATGCGCGAATCCTGCGAAAGCGCCCAGGAGAACGGCGGGAAGACCAGCACCGCGTCGGCACCGGCGGCCTTGGCATCGTCGACATGGTGCCGGGCCTCGAGGCTGTCCTCGGCGTTGATGCCGCAAACCAGAATGGCGCGCTGGCCGCAGACCTCGAAGGCGATCTCGGTCACGCGGCGCTTCTCTTCGCGCGAGAGCAGGAAATTCTCGCCGGCGTGTCCGTTGATCAGCAGGCCCGTCATGCCGGGCACGGAGGCGTTGGCCTCCAGGTGGGACGCCAGCGTGGTCTCGTCGATGCGGCCATCGCCCTGCAGCGGGCACAGCGTGGCGGCATAGATGCCGTGAAATGGGTCAGGTCGTTGAGGAATCATGGAGGGGACATTTCAAGCGCCGGGCATCGGCATGCCCAGCAGGCGGGCGGGATCGAAAAGAGGCAGGTCGGGCTCCTGGCCGAGGATGTGCTGGGCCATGATCCGGCCCATGAACGGGCCGCTGGTGTAGCCCGAGTGCGCACTGCCGACCACATAGGCCTGCGGCACGCCGGGCACGTCGCCGATGATGGGCATCGCATCCGCGGTCTCGGCCTCGAGGCCGAGCCAGATGCGCGCGATGCGGGCTTCGGCCAGCGCCGGTACCGCGTAGGCCGCGAGGCGCACGTTGCCCACCAGGTTCTGCGGGCGGGCCTCGACGCCGCCGCGCTCTCGGTCGCCATCGCCCTGCCAGCCGCCGCCGATCAGCACGGTGCCGTTGGCGAACTGCTTGAGCGAGAGCAGACCGCTCGCGACGCTGAGCACGGTGCGCATCACGGGGCGGATGCGCTCGGTGATGATGAGTTGGTTGATCAACACCTTGATCGGAATCTGCACGCCGAGCCAGGCCAGCATGTTCTGGATCCACACGCCGCCGGCCAGCACCACCCGCTTCGCGTGCAGCGGTGCGCGGCCGGCGGCAGCGTCGAGACGAATCACGTGGCCCGCATCGCCCGAATCGATGGCCGCAACCGGCGCGTTTTCGAGCACCTCGACGCCGGCGTGCGTGAGCGCATGGCGGAACGCCCGGCCCGTGAGGTAGGCGCTTGCGAAACCATCGATCTCGCAGTAACCCGCCTTCAGCAGGCCGGAATGCAGGCCGGGCTCGATCTCCCGCGCACGCTCGGGCGTGATCACCTCGATCGGCGCGCCATACGCGCGGCGGGCCTTGGCGCGCAATTCGACCAGTTCGCACTCCGCCTCGGTGAAGGCCAGCGTGAGCCCGGGCACGTGGGTCGCGAGCACCCCCATGCCGAGCCACTTCTCCGCATCCATCCACATCTGCCACGCGCGCATGGCATAGGGCACGAGCGCGGCGCGCGTCATGTGCAGCGTGAGCGTGCCGGCGTTGACGCCCGAGGCTTCGCGGCACAGCGGTCCGCGATCGACCACCGCCACCCGCATGCCGCCCTCGGCCAGATGCAGGGCGGTGGCGCAGCCCATGACCCCGCCGCCGATCACGACCGCGTCGTAGGCCGCCGCATGGCGCGTGGCCTCGCTCACAGCGGGGCCGCCTTCGGAATGGGGATGTCGGCGTAGGTGTAGTCGCCCGCCACCTCGGCGAGCGAGACCGGACGCAGCGGCGCGCGGCCCGTGAAGCAGCCCACTGCCTCGCGACTGCCGACATGCGCTGCGAGCAGTGCCCCGGCCACGTCGCCGCAGCTTCGGCCCTGGCACGGTCCCATGCCGCAGCGGGTCCAGGCCTTGAGCTGGTTCATGTCGCGTGCACCGTCGCGCGCTGCCGCATCGATCTCGGCGCGGGTCACGTCTTCGCAGCGGCACACGATGGTGTCCGCGGCAATGCCGGCGACCGTGCCTTCGCGCAGTGCCATCAGGCCCGCCATCGCACGCCCGAATCGTGCAGGCTTGTGCCATTGCGCCAGCAGGCGGGCGCGTTCGCTTGCATGGACCTCTGCCACCAGCCGGCCGAGGTCGTGCGCACAGGCCAAGGCTGCCAGTTCGCCATGGGCGCCGGCCGCGGCGGCGCCGGCAATGCCCGCGCCGTCCCCTGCGACGTAAAGGCCCGCGACCGAGCTGCGGCCGTCGGCGTCGGTGTCGGCGATCCAGCCGCCGCGTTCCGCGGCATAGCGATGGCGGGCGCGCAGCAGCCGGGTCACGTCGGTGCCCGGTACCAGGCCGTGCCCGACCGTCACGCCGTCGGCCACGAACACGGCTGACGGGACATCGGCAATCGGCTTGCCGGCCGCATCGACACGCAGCGCACGTACCTGAAACCCATTGCCCACCGCCTGGACGGAATGGATGCCGTGCCGGTGGAACACCGGCACACCGGCGATGCGCAGGCTGGCGTACCACTGCGCCCCTCGCCACAGCAGATCGGGGCGGCCAGTGAGCGACGGCAGCGCACGCAGCCAGTCGGCCTGCCCGGCCAGGTCGAGCACCGCGGCCACCTCGCCGCCTGCCTTGAGGATGCCGTTCGCCACCGCCAGCAGCAGCGGCCCGCTGCCTGCCACCACCGTACGGCGCCCCGGCAGCATGTTCTGCGACTTGAGCAGGATCGTCGCGGCGGCCAGGCCCATGACGCCCGGCAGGGTCCAGCCGGGAAAGGGCACGACGCGCTCGGTCGCTCCTGTCGCCACCAGCAGCGCACGCGGCTGCCAGCTGACGGTGCCATCCGGACCGATCAGGTCGGTGCGCAGACTCGTACCGACGTTCCACACCTTGTGGCCGAAGAGGCAGCGCACGCCGGCCCGGCGCAGTTCTTCGCGCAGGGCATCGCCCTGCCTCGCCTCGCTCGACAGCGCGGCGCCGCTTGCACGCGTGAATCCTGCGGGAAGCGGCCGCCACACCTGCCCGCCCGCGTCGTGGTTCTCGTCGACCAGCAGTACGCTGAGGCCGCAGCCCTGCGCGCGCAGCGCCGCCCGCGCGCCGGCCGGACCGGCACCGATCACGAGCAGATCGACGGACTGGAGCGCTGCCTCAGCCATGACGCTCTTCCCTGAAGGGGAGCGTTTCGACCTCCAGCCCGCCGGCCACCGCCACCTGGCAGGCGAGCAGCTTGCGCGCACCGACCCACACCAGGCATTCCTGGCAGGAGCCCATGAGGCAGAACAGGCCGCGGGGCGCCCCGTCGCGCGGACTGCGCCGCAGCTCGCGCCGGCCCGCCGCGAACAGCGCCGCGGCGACGCTTTCGCCCCCGAATGCCCGGACGGTGCAACCATCGACAAGGAATTGCACCGCCGGCCCCCGCTGCACCGCCTGATCGGCACGCAGTGCCGCAGGCGCGGAATAGGAAGACTTCGTCATGAAGAAAGAGCGTCGGATGAGCGATTGAAACAAGCCGGGCAAGTCCAGGCTGGACCCGCTGGATTTTATTGTATACATTTCATATATCGATGTTATTTCTTTTGCAGACATCGATCGAACTGGCATTCGTCTTGCGTTCGTTCCCGCTCTGCGAACCGCGATCGGCGGTTCGATCCAACCAACCATCCATCTCTAGGAGTTCTTCGCGATGAAGCAAATCAGGAACGCAGTCCGCCGCGCCTTGCTGGCGGCCGGATCGCTTGCACTCGGCTCGACCCTGCTGGGGCTGCCGGCGTCCGCGTCGGCGCGAACGCTCGACGAGATCGTTGCCAGCAAGAAGATCGTCATCGGCGTCAATCCCACGCTGCCGCCGCTGGGCATCTTCAACGACAAGAATGAGATCGATGGTTTCGACGTCGAAATCGCACGCAAGCTCGGCGAGCTGCTGGGCGTGAAGACCGAAATCGTGCAGGTCGGCTCGCCCGATCGCATTCCCTTCGTGAGCAGCGGCAAGATCGATGCCGTGCTCGGCGCCATGACGATCACGGCCGAACGCCAGAAAGTCATCGACTTCACCGTGCCGCTGCACACCGAGGTGTTGGGCGTCCTGACGACCAAGGCCAAGCCGTACAAGGACTGGATGGAGCTCAACGACCCCTCGGTCAAGCTGGTCGAGGTGCGCGGCGCCACCCCCGTGAAACTGGTGCAGGAGAAGCTGCCCAAGGCCCAGTTGCTGCTGCTGGACAACTACCCCGACGCGGTGCGTGCGATCGCCCAGGGCCGCGCCGACGCGATGATCGACGTGATGGACTTCATGACCGAGCACACCGCCAAGCACAAGATCGACTGGCGCATCGTGGACGCGCCCATCGACGTCTATTTCTGTGCCATCGGCGTGCAGAAGGGCAACGACGCACTGCGCGAGAAGCTGAGCGGCGCGATCAAGGAACTGCACCGCAACGGTTATGTGGACGAGCGCTGGAAAAAATGGTTCGGCGGCCCCATGCTGCATGACCCGCGCACCGCGCCGAGCTACAAGTAGGCGTCGCGCCGAATGATCCCGCGCCGCGCGCAGCCTGCCTGCGCGCGGCGCGCATGCACGACCGAGATCCCATGCAATTCGACTACACCCCGGTCCTCGAACGTCTGCCCTACCTCATCGGCGGTGCGTGGCTGAGCCTGCAGATCGCCTTTCTCGCTTTCGCTTTCGGCATGCTGATCGGCCTGGGCGGCGCGTCGGTGCGCGCCTACGGCCCGCGCTGGGCGCGCCGCATCGTCGGCGCCTACGTGGTGTTCTTCACCAACACGCCGCAGCTGGTGCAGATCTTCTTCATCTTCTTCGCACTGCCTGACGCGGGCATCCTCCTGTCGCCCTACCAGGCGGTGCTGATCGGTATGACGCTCAATGCCGGTGCCTACCTCACCGAGATCCAGCGCGCGGGCTTCGAATCGGTGCGCCTGCCCGAGCTCGAGGCGGCGGAGACGCTGGGCTTTTCGCGCCTCCAGACCATCCGCCACGTGATCGTGCCGCACATCGTGCGCGTGCTGTTCCCGCCGCTTTCGAACCAGTACATCCTGATGACGCTCGGCACCTCGATGGCCGCTGTGTTCGGGGTCGAGGAACTCACCGGCCGGGCCTTCAACATCAACTCCGAAACCTTCCGCTCGATCGAGGTGTTCTCGGTCGCCGCGGTGCTCTACATCGTGATCACGCTGATCGCGACGCTGTCGCTCGCCTTCGTCGGCAAGCGCTTCTTCCGCGCCAAGATGAGGTGGTTCTGATGTGGGACCAGATCATCGAAGAGCTGCCGCGCTTCTTCGGCTACTACAACCTGATCTTCTTCGCCAAGGCACTGGGCGCGACCTTCGCGCTGTCGGCCATCGGCTGCATCGTGGGCTTCTCGCTCGGCTTCGTGTTCGCGGCCGTGCGCCTGAGCACGCGGCCTGCGGCGAGGCCGCTGCGCGTGGTGGTGACGATCTTCACCGAGCTGTTCCGGCGCATCCCCTTCCTCGTGACGCTGATGCTGGTGTTCTTCATCTTCCAGGGGATGCATGCGGACCTCAGCATGTTCGCGGTGGCGCTGATCAGCGTGTGCCTGATCGCCACGGCCTTCATCGCCGAGATCGTGCGCAGCGGGCTCGAATCCGTGCACCGCAACCAATGGGACGCCGCCATCACGCTGAACTTCAGCTACCTGCAGACGCTGCGCCTGGTGATCGTTCCGCAAGCCTGGAAGATCATCCTGCCGCCGGTGTTCGGCTTCTTCGTGCTGTTCATCAAGGACACGGCGCTCGCATCGCAGATCGGCGTGGTCGAACTGGCCTTCGCCGGCAAGACGATGAACAACAAGGGCTTCTCGGCCACGCTCGTCTACGGCACGGTGCTCGCCCTCTATTTCATGCTGTCCTATCCGCTGGCGCGTTTCGGCAAATACCTGGAGAGAAAGCTTGCCCCAACTCGAAATCGTTGACCTCAAGGCCAACTATGGCGCGCACACCGTGCTCGAGCGCATCAACCTGTCGGTCGAGAAGGGCGAGATCGTCAGCCTGATCGGACCCTCGGGCTCCGGCAAGAGCACGCTGCTGCGCGTGCTGATGGGTTTGCTGCCGCCGATTTCCGGCCAGGTGCGCATCGACGGCCAGGCGCTCGACTACAACGACCGCGGGCAGCTGCGCCGCATCCGCTCGCAGATGGCGATCGTGTTCCAGCAGTACAACCTGTTCCAGAACATGACGGTGCTCGACAACGTGACCGTCGCCCCCATCAAGGTGAAGGGGCGGCCGCGCAAGCAGGTGGAAGCCTATGCGACGCAACTGCTCGAAAAAGTCGGCATGGGCAGCAAGCTGCAGTCCTACCCCGACCAGCTGTCGGGCGGCCAGCAGCAGCGCGTGGCCATCGCACGTGCGCTCGCGCTGCACCCCGGCATCGTGCTGCTCGACGAGGTGACGGCTGCGCTCGACCCGGAGCTCGTCAACGAGGTGCTGGACACGGTGCGATTGCTGGCAGCCGACGGCATGACCATGTTCATCGTCTCGCACGAGATGGGGTTCGTGCGCGAAGTGTCGAGCAAGGTCGTGTTCATGGACGGCGGGCAGGTGGTCGAGGTCGGCGACCCGAAGCAGATCTTCGATCAGCCCCGCGAAGCGCGCACGCGCGAGTTCGTCGGGAAGATCCTGCGGCACTGACCGCGTTCGCCCGGGCTATGGCGAGAACTCGCTCACCAGCCCGTTGCTGAGCCGCGAGAGCGTGTAGCGCGCGAGATTTCGCAGGTGCGCCACCACGGCCTCCTCGGCCGCCTTTTCGTTGCCCGCGATGTACGCGTCCAGGATGGCCAGATGCTCCTTGCGGTCGTCCTCGATGCGCTTGAAGGGATCGACCACCTCGAACAGGCGGCACAGCACGCGCAGATGGGCGATGGTGTCGGCCAGCATCGCATTGCCGGAGGCGCGCGCGAACAACCCGTGGATCTCGTCATCGGCCTGCCAGTGGCTGGAGCCCTGCTGGCTCGAGTCCAGCGACAGGATGCTGGCGCGCAGGTTCCGCACCTCTTCGGCCGGCACGCGCCCCATGGCAAGCGACACCGCCTGCGACTCCAGGCGTTCGCGTACCTGCAGGCACTGGAAGTAATGCGACGCCGCGATGCGCCGCACCGCATAGGAGCGCGCATTGGCGCGCACCAGCAAACCCTCGCCTTCGAGCCGCAGCAGGGCCTCGCGCAGCGGCGTGCGCGACATCTGGAGTCGCTCGGCCAAGCGCCCTTCGACCAGCACTTCCCCACCCGACAGCTCCCGCTGGAGGATGAGCCGCCGCACGACGGCGTAGGCCCGGTCGGTCAGGTTCGTCGACAACTCGGCCGGCGCCTCGAGCGTCGCGGCCTTGCGCGACGGCTTTGCAGGCGTGGCATCGGCAGCCGCGCGAGCGGCGGATTTCTTCGGCCGACCGGGCTTCCTGGCCTCCTCATGCACCGGCGCCTTGGCCGTGACTTTGGATTTCATATGCTTTGTCTACAAATTGTGTGCAATCGAGCGATGCCACAGCATACGGTGTTCTCGCGACCGGCGCCAAGCGCCTGCCTCAATCCTTCACCGGCCCGCGCAGGCTCTTGATCTCCGAACGCTGGCTCTTGCCCTCGAGCCGCCGCTGCTTCGCGCCATAGCTGGGCTTGGTCGGCCGGCGCACGCGCGGCGGCGTGGCGACGCTGTCGACCAGCTCCTGCAGCCGCACCAGCGCGTCGGCGCGGTTCATGTCCTGGCTGCGGTGCTTCTGCGCCTTCAGCACCAGCACGCCTTCCTGCGTGATGCGGCTGTCGCGCAGCGCGAGCAGGCGTTCCTTGACGTCCTCGGGCAGCGAGCTCGCCGCGATGTCGTAGCGCAGGTGCACCGCGCTCGATACCTTGTTGACGTTCTGCCCGCCCGCGCCCTGCGCGCGGATGGCGCTGAACTCGACTTCCAGAGGGTCGATGAGGATGGGCGGACGCGGCGCGGGCATCCGCTATTTTGGCTTGCGCGGTGGTGCCTTCATCTCGAGCCGGTTGACGCTGACCCGCGGTGAGTCCATATTCATCGCAGGAGGTGTGATGCCGTGCCTGCCGTTCGTCCCGCCGCGGTCGCGGGGACCTTCTACCCCGGCGATGCGCTGCAGCTGCAGCGCGAGGTCGGCGATTGCCTCGCCGCTGCCGGCAGCGCTGTCGCCGAGTCCACGAAGCCACCGAAGCTGCTGATCGTTCCGCACGCCGGCTATGTGTATTCCGGCGCCGTCGCGGCACAAGCCTATGCCCTGCTCGCACCATGGCGCGAGCGGATCACGCGCGTCGTGCTGCTCGGTCCGGCCCATCGCTGCGCGGTGCGCGCGCTGGCGGCACCAGAAGCGGACGCCTTCGATACGCCGCTCGGTCGCATCGCACTGGAACATGCGTCCCTGGCCCTGCTCGGCAGCCCGCCGCAGGTCGTGCACGACGACTGGCCTCACGCCTTCGAGCATTCGCTGGAGGTGCAACTGCCGTTCCTGCAGACGGTGCTGAACAACTTCGCGTTGGTCCCCCTGCTCGTCGGCAACGCAAGTCCCTCCGAGGTCGCGCAGATTCTGGAACGGCTGTGGGGCGAAGACGAAACGCTGATCGTCGTCAGCTCCGACCTGTCGCACTACCTGCCGTACGCGCAGGCCCAGGCGCGCGACCGCGCGACGGTGCAGCGCATCCTCGCCTTCGACGGCGCCCTGGTTCCCGAAGAGGCTTGCGGCGCACGGGCGATCAACGGTGCGCTGCAGGCGGCACGCAGCCACCGCCTGCAGCCGCGCCTGCTGGACCTGCGCAATTCCGGCGATACCGCGGGAGACCGCCGCCGCGTGGTCGGCTACGCGGCGATCGCGTTCGAGGCGCCGGCATCATGAGCGCGAACCATCCCGGGCGCTGGTGGCACAGGTTGGACGACGGGCGCATCCAGTGCGACCTGTGTCCGCGCGACTGCCGGCTGCACGAAGGCCAGCGCGGGATGTGCTTCGTGCGCCAGCGTGTCGGCGACGAAATGGTGCTGACGACCTACGGGCGCAGCTCGGGCTTCTGCCTCGACCCGATCGAGAAGAAGCCGCTGAACCATTTCCATCCCGGCTCCAGCGTGCTCTCCTTCGGCACCGCCGGCTGCAACCTGGCATGCAAGTTCTGCCAGAACTGGGACATCTCCAAGAGCCGCGAGATGGACCGGCTGATGGATGCCGCATCGCCGCAGCGCATCGCCGAGCTGGCGCGCCAGCGCGGCGCCCTGAGCGTGGCCTTCACCTACAACGACCCGGTGATCTTCGCCGAGTACGCGATGGACGCCGCCGATGCCTGCCATGCGCTGGGCCTGTTCAGCGTCGCCGTGACCGCGGGCTACATGCACGCCGCGCCGCGGCGCGAGTTCTACGCCAGGATGGACGCGGCCAATGTCGACCTCAAGGGCTTCACCGAAGCCTTCTATTTCCAGCAGACCGGCGCCCACCTCGCGCCGGTGCTCGACACCCTGCAGTACCTGCGCCACGAGACGAGCTGCTGGTTCGAGATCACGACGCTCTTGATCCCCGGCCACAACGACAGCGATGCCGAGATCGAGGCGATGAGCCGCTGGATCGCCGAGCACCTCGGGCCGGACGTGCCGCTGCACTTCACCGCCTTCCATCCGGACTACAAGATGATGGACGTGCTGCCGACGCCGCCTGCCACGCTGACGCGCGCCCGCTCCATCGCGCTCGCCAACGGGCTGAACCATGTCTACACCGGCAATGTCCACGACGTGGAAGGCGGGACGACCTGGTGCCCGCATTGCCGCGCGCCGCTGGTGCGCCGCGACTGGTATCTCGTGCTGGACTGCGAACTCGATGCGCGCGGCGAATGCCCGCACTGCGGCACGCCGATCGCAGGCCGCTTCGGCGCCTTCAGCCACGGCTTCGGCCGGCGGCGCATCCCGGTGCGGGCAGCGCAATCACTGCCATCATAAAGGAGACCTCCATGAGCCTGACCCTCACTTCCACCGCGTTCGCACCGGACGGCGCGATACCGCCCATCCACACCTGCGAAGGCAAGGACGTGTCGCCGCCGCTGGCGTGGAGCGGCGCACCCGCGGCGACCCTGAGCTTCGCGCTCATCGTCGACGACCCGGATGCGCCCGATCCGGCGGCGCCCAAGATGACATGGGTCCACTGGGTGCTCTACAACATCGGCGCGGAGGCCGGCGAGCTTCCCGAAGCGGTCAAGCCGGCGGCATTGCCGGCGGGCACGCGCGAGGGCGTCAACGACTGGGACCGCACGGGCTATGGCGGGCCTTGCCCGCCCATCGGCCGCCACCGCTACTTCCACAAGCTCTACGCGCTCGACGCCGTGCTGCCGGAACTCGAGCGCCCGGACAAGGCCGCGCTCGAGAAGGCGATGAAGGGACACGTGCTCGCACAGGCGGAGCTGGTGGGCACGTACGAGAAGCGTCGATAGGCGCTACTTCAGCGCCGCCTCCACCGCCAGCGCCACCGCGGCCAGCCGCGCATCGTCGCCCTGCACCGAGGAGAGCATGAGTCCCACCGGCAATTCGCCCGCGCGGTGGCACGGCAGGCTGAAGGCGCAGCCGTCCAGGTAGTTGATCGCGAAGGTGTTGCGCAGCAGCAGGCCGTTGGCCTTGAAGAAAGCCTCGTCCGAGCGCACCAGTTCGTCGATCGGCGGCGCGACGATGGGCACCGTCGGGCACAGCAGCGCATCGAAGCCTTCGAGCGCGCGCTCGGTGCGCGCGATCCAGGCGCGGCGCTTGTCCTGCATCGCGATGTAGTCTGCCGCGCTCGCCGCGGCACCGGTCGCGATGCGCGCGGCCACGCGCGGGTCGAATCGCTCGCGCGCCTGCGCCAGGCGCTCGCGATGCACCGCATGCGCCTCGACCGCCGAGAAGCCGCCGGGCGCGTTGAGCTGCGCGATCTCGGCCAGTTCAGGCAACCCGATGTCGACAATCTGAGCGCCGGCCGCAGACAGGATCTTCAGCGCACGGTCGAAGGCGCTGGCCACCGCGGGCTCGATGCCGTCGAACATCAGCGTCTGCGGCACGGCGAAGCGCATGCCCGCGAGCGGCCGTTGCCGCACGGCCAGAGGTGCATCGGCGATGACGGCGTCGACCCGCAGGCAGTCCTCCACGCTGCGCGCCATCGCGCAGACCGTGTCGAGCGTGCGCGACAGCTCCAGCGCGCCGGTGCGTGGCGTGCGCGCCTGCGTGCTCTTGAAGCCGACCAGCCCGCAGAGCGCGGCCGGAATGCGGATCGAGCCGCCGGTGTCCGAGCCCAGGCCGGCGACCGCCAGCCCCAGCGCCACCGACACGGCGGCGCCCGAGGAGGAGCCGCCCGGGATGCGCGCCACCGCGGCGTCCGCCGGATTGCGCGGCGTGCCGTGGTGCGGATTGATGCCCACGCCCGAGAAGGCGAACTCCGTCATGTTGGTCTTGCCGACGATGGCGGCGCCGTTCGCGCGCAGCCGCGCCACGGCCGGCGCGTCGGCCACAGCCGGCAGCTCGTCGCGGCAGACGATGGAGCCGGCCATGGTGGTCTCCCCGGCCACGTCGTAGAGATCCTTGACCGACACCGGCAGGCCGGCGAGCGCAGGCAGCGCGACGCCCGCGCGCAGCGCCGCATCGGCATGGCGCGCCGCGGCCAGCGCGGCCTCGGCATACAGCTGCGTGAACACATGCTGAGCGCCCGAGGCCGCGGCGCCTTCCAGCGCCTGGGCGACGAGATGCTCGTGCGAGAGTTCGTCGCGCGCCATGCGGCTGCGCAGCGCGGCGATCGTCTCGCCACTCATCACGCCACCACCGGCAGCGGCTGGACCGCATAGCGATGCACGATGCTGCGCTTCAGGCGCGGATCGTGGATCTCGATCTCCATTTCGGGCGCAGGCCGGATGCCCTCGCCGCGTGCGTTTGGCAGCGCGCCCAGCGTGCCGCAGGTCATGAAGCATCCCTCTTCGCTGTCTTCGAAAATGCCGTCGCGCAGCGAAGCGAGCGGCCGGATCGCCGCCAGGCTGCCCTGCTGGTAGCTCACCCACTTCCCATCCTCGAGGATGCGCGAGCGCAGCTGCAGTTCGTCCTGGTAGTGGGCCACGTCGGCCCAGCGCCATGCGGCCGTGGCCACCGGCTTGGCGCACATCTGCTTGGAGACCGCGACCGAGTAGCCCTCCACCTTGCGGTCGGTGTGGTCCGAGCCGACGCTGAGCCACCATTCGCCGCGCGCGAAGAACAGCACCGGCTCGGCCTCGCCGGAACTCTGCTCGCCGAGCGCCTCGATCGCGGGCGCCTGCGTCAGCAGGTTGGCGCCGACGCGGTAGTAGAGCGGCACGCCCGAGGGACGCGGCACGCCGATGGCCTCCAGCTCCTCGATGTGGTGTGCGATGGCGGCGGCGTCGCGGCCGGTCCAGCCCGCGACCACCAGGCGTTGCGGCGCGCTGGCGATCAGTTGCGCGGAGCGCGTGCCGTCGGCAGCGACCGACTCGCAGGCGAAATGAAGCTTCGATGGCATGAATGAAAGTCCTAAATAAGCACGCCCGGCAGCCACAGCGCGATGGCGGGGAACACCATCAGCACGATGATCGCGAGCATGTAGACGCCCATGAAAGGCAGAACGCCGGAGAACACGTCGGTGATCGGCCCGGGCTGCCGTCGCATGCCCTGCAGCACGTAGAGCACGGTGCCGTCGGGCGGGCTGATCATCGCGATCTCGACCAGCATGGTGATCACCACGCCGAACCACACCGGGTCGTAGCCCAGCGCCGTCACCACCGGAAAGAGCAGCGGGATGGTGGTGATCACCATCGACATGCCTTCCATGAAGGTGCCCAGCGCGAGGTAGAAGCCGATGATCACCAGCATGATCACCCAGCCCGGAAAGGGCAGCCCCGTGAGGAACTTCGCCAGCATCTGCGGAATGCCCAGCGAGGAGAGGATGTAGTTGAGGAAGTAGGCGCCGAACAGGATCAGCGCGATCATCGAGGTGGTGCGCGCGGTGGCGCGCATCGATTCCGCCATCATCTTCCACGTCAGCTTGCGGTCGGCCAGCGCCAGCACCACGCTGCCGGCCACGCCCAGCGCGGCCGATTCGGTGGGCGTGGCCCAGCCGGCGTAGATGGTGCCGAGCACTAGTGCGATCAGCAGGGCCGTCGGCACCAGGTCCGACAGGCTCGCGATGCGATGCTTCCAGGTGATGGCCTTGGAAGCCGCGTCGCCGTGCAGCTCGAGCTTGAAGCTGTAGTAGAGGATCACCGCCGTGAACAGCAGCACCACCAGGATGCTCGGCCCCACCGCAGCGAGGTAGAGCGCACCCACCGAGGTCTCGGTGATCAGCCCGTAGATGATGAAGGTGATGCCCGGCGGGATCAGGTTGCCCAAGGCACCACCGGCCGCCAGCGAGCCCAGCACCAGCTTCGGGGGGTAGTGGCTCTTCTCGAAATACGGCAGCGCGACCGAGCCCATGGTCGCGGCCGTCGCCACGCTGGAGCCGGCCACCGCCGAGAACACGCCGCAGGCCATGACGTTGGTGTGCAGCAGGCCGCCGGGCAGTCGGCCCATCCAGATGTTGAGCGCGCGGTAGAGCCGCTCGGAGAGCCCGGCGCGCAGCATGATCTCTCCCATCAGCAGGAAGAGCGGGACCGACACCAGCACGAAGTTGGTCGAGGGCCCCCAGATCATTTCGCCGATGAAGTTCCAGAACGGCCGGTCCGACAGGCCGAAACCCGCCAGCAGCGAGAGCACGGCCAGCGCGGCGCCGACATAGATCCCGCCCGCGAAGAAGCCGACGAAGGCGAGCAGCACCGCGGCCAGCGCCCACCAGGGCACGCCGGCCGAGGCCACGGCGGCGGCATGGCCCTGCACGCCGAACAAGGAAGCGCCGCCGATCAGGAGGCCGATCGCGACGATGAAGACGATGGCGATCATCGGGTGGCTCCTGCGGCGGCGACGGGCTGCATGCCCTGCTGCGCTTCGGCCACGGCCTCGAGCGTTTCGGCGGCTTCGTCGATGTAGGTGCGCGCCATCAGCATGCGGTCCATCGCATCGGCATCGCCGATCGCCAGCTGGCGCAGCGCGCGCGCCGCGATGGCCAAACCGGCCAGGAGCAGCAGCGCCAGGCCCGCGGCCCACAAGCCCTGCGGAATCGCCAGCGGCGTGTGCAGCGCCGACAAGTCGGTGGCGCCGAAGTCCCACGAGTCCTTGGCGAGCGAGAACGCGCCCCAGGCGAAGAAGCCGGTGGCGACCAGCAGCGCGAGCAGCGAAGCGAGGTGCAGCCACACGCGCATCTTCAGCGGCAGCTTCTGCACCAGCACGTCGATGCGCACATGGCCGCGCTCGAACAGCGTGCCGGCCAGGCCCCAGCTCATGCCGATGGCCATCAGATAGCCGGTCACTTCGGTTGTCGCCTCGGTCGAGAAGCCCAGCAGGCGCCGCGCCCCGATGTCGAAGCAGATCAGCACCGTGATGACCAGGTAGCACCAGCCGGCGATGGTCATCGCCTTGCCGCTGACCCATTCGAGCGCGCGGAACATCAGCGGCTCGCGGCGTACTTGATGCCGGTGATCGGCGCGATCACGTCGTTGTAGACCGCCACGCAGCGTTCGCCGCAGCGCTTGATCCAGCCCGGCAGCACGTCATCGGCGAGCTGCTTCTTGAGGGTGGCGCTCACGTCGCCCTGCGGCTTGCCCTCCACCATCGGCTTCTTGACCAGCGTGTGCAGCTTGCAATCGGCCGCGCGGCCGACATTGCAGGCGATGCCGTCGTTGGTGGCTTCGACACCGAGCTTCCACTGCGCCTCCTGTACTTCGGACATCGTCTTCTCGAACTGCGCGCGCACGGCCGGATCGAGCTTGTTCCACCAGGCCAGGTTGACGAAGTAGCCCGAGGTGGACCACGAAAGCGGCAACGTGTAGAGGTGCGTCGTGACCTCGGGCCACTTCACACCGTTGCCCGACCCCGCGCCGGTGATGCCGCAATCGACCGTGCCGCGCTCCAGCGCGGTGTAGACCTCGCCGAAGGCCAGCGACACCGGCTGCGCGCCCAGGCCCTTCATGAGGTCGGCCGCCGAGGGACCGTTGGTCCGCACTTTCAGGCCCTTCAGGTCCGCGAGGCTCGCCACCGGCTTGCGGCAGAACAGCATCTGGCCCGAGAAGGGATAGGTCGCGACCAGCTTGATGCCCAGGCGTTCGAGTTCCTTGTTGGCCACCGGCACCATCGCATCGGCCACCTTGCGGGCCTGCGCGATGTCGGCGTTCATACCGGCCAGGTCCACGCCGTCGAGCATGGGCACGTCGCCCGACACGGTAGTCAGCGGCGCGGCGGCGATGTCGACCTGGCCCGAGCGCACCAGGCGCAGCACTTCGGGGCCGTTGACGTTGCGTTCGGGCCAGGACGAGAGCGTGACTTCCACGCGTCCGTTGGTGGCCTTGGCCATGCCGTCGCGCAGCAGCGGCTGGTCGACCTTGGTGTACTGCGGCAGGTTGGGCGCCACCTGGGTAATGGCCTGCACGGCGATCTTCGGGCCGGCGGGCACCTGGGCGAAGGCAGACACGGCAGCCAGCATCGCGGCGGCTGCGAGGCATGCAAGAGGAGGCAGGGAACGCTTCATCAGGAACTCCTGGAGGGAAACAAAGGGAAATGGAACGAGGAAGGGGGAGCGGCAGGCCGGACGGCTGCCTCACCCGTAGTACTGGAATTCGAGCATCACGCAGCCCGCCGGCGACGCGAAGGGGCCGTGCCAGACGCCCGGCGGGCGGCAGGCGAAGGTGTAGGGGCCGAAGGCTTCGCCACCCTGCCCTTCGGCATTGCAGCCGACCACGAGTTCGCCTTCGACGATGAAGACCTCCTCGTGGAAGTCATGGATCACCGGCCGGTCGATCAGCGCGCCGGTGGCCCAGCGTGCGAGCCGCGTGCGCGAGCCGGTGCGGGCCGCCGCGTCGAGGTTGTCGGCGAGCACCAGTTCCTCGATGCGACCGGCGGAAGAAGGCACCGGCACCCAGGCGGTCGATGCCGCATCGAGCCGGATCGCGAAGAACTCGCGATGTAATTTGCTTGACATGGCCTTGTGCATGGCGCGCAGTGTTGTCGCGCACCCCTGCCCGGTCAAACGGGAAATTTTTTTGGAGGCCGATAGGATTTTCTGATGCACGGCCCTGGCGCATGCCGCCGCCCCAGCAACGGGCGCGCGGTGTACCGAATGAGGGCAGACTCTAGGGCGCGAGCACGTCGTCGCGGCTGTTGGCGACGAACTGGTCGCAGGCCGCCTGGGCCATGTTGACCAGCGCCTCGGCCAGCGGCGAGGCGGGTTCCAGCCGCATGCTGGCAACCAGCGGCAGCGGGATCGGCAAGGGGTCGACGTCGAGCACGACGAGGCGCCCGAGGCGCAAGTCTTCCTGGATCACGGCGAGCGGCAGCAAAGCCGTGCCGAAGCCCGTGCGCGCGAGGTCGACCATGGCGCCCAGCGACGAGAAGTAGCTCACGCGCAGATTGGCGCAGCCGCTCGCGCCCTGTGCGATGTTGCGGTAGACGCCCGACTCGCGATGGAAGGAAATGATGGGCTGCTCGGCGATGTCGGCAAAGGACAGCAGCTTGCGCGCCGGCAGCTTCAGCGCCAGGCTCGGGCTCGCGACCCAGCGCATCGCGAAGTTCACCATGCGCCGGTTGTCGATGAAGCCCGGCGTGATCTCCTCGGAGAGGATGGCGCAGTCCAGCGTGCCGCGCAGCAGGTCGTCGCGCAGGTGCGGCGTGATGTCCGAGTCGAGCTCAAGCGTGGCGTTGGGGTAGCGCTCGGCAAAGCGCGACAGCAAGTCGGGCAGCCAGGTATGGACCACCGTCTCGATCACGCCGATGCGCAGCATGCCGGAGAAGGCATCGGCCTGGCCCATGGCACCGATCATGCGTGCCTGCATCTCGATCATGCGTTCCGCATAGGGCATGAGCTCGGTGCCGTGGTAGGTGAGCATGACGCCGCGGTGCTCGCGGTCGAAGAGCTTGACGCCGAACTGCTGCTCCAGCGTGGCGATGCGGCTGGAGATGCCGGCCTGCGTGGTGTGCATCTTGTCGGCAGCCGCCTTGAAGCTGCCGAGCTTGGCAACCCAGACGAAGGCCTCGAGAAAACGCACGTTCATGGGCGGAGTCTAGGCGACCCGCCGCAGTGCGGACGATGGGGGGTTCTACTCGCCGCGCGACACCGGACGGGCTTCCACGTCCGTCACACGGCCCGGATCGCGCAGGCGAACGGGGCTGTCGGCGGCTTCGCCGCGCGCTCGCGCCGCAGCCACGTCGGCCGCGGTGGGCTCGGCCGGGCGCGCTGCAGCCCGAAAGCGATCGAAGCCGTGGCGTGGATCGAAGCGCATCACCCACGGCTGGACCGGCTGCCCCGTGAGACGCGCCCAGCCATAGCGCAGGCCCCAGACCGCCGCCAACAGCAGCACGGCAACTGCGAGGCTGGCCGCGAACAAGAGGCCCAAGAAGAAAAGAACGAGGCGCAAAAGTAAGTTGAGCATCGAAGTTAGGCCACGGCCTCCAGGCTTTGTTCCCCGGCCTTGCGGAAGCTGAACTGCCCCGGCGCCTGGATCGGGTCGGTGGTGACGACGATCGTATCCTTCGGCCCGAAGCTGCCGTCGAGCAGCAGCTTCGAGAGCGGGTTCTCGATGCGCTGCTGGATGGCGCGCTTGAGCGGCCGGGCGCCGAACACCGGGTCGAAGCCGACCTTGGCGATCTCCGCCAGCGCCGCCGGCGACACCTCGAGCCCGAGGTCCATCTTGACCAGGCGCTCCTGCAGCACCTTGAGCTGGATGGCCGCGATCGCCTCAATATTCTTGGCGTCGAGCGCATGGAACACCACGGTCTCGTCGATGCGGTTCAGGAACTCGGGGCGGAAGTAGTTCTTCAGCTCGTCCCAGACCGCGTCCTTGATCTCTTCGTTCGGCCGGCCCACCATCGCCTGGATGATCGGCGAGCCGATGTTGCTGGTCATCACGATCACCGTGTTCTTGAAGTTCACGGTGCGGCCCTGGCCGTCGGTCAGGCGGCCGTCGTCAAGCACCTGCAGCAGGATGTTGAAGACGTCAGGATGCGCCTTCTCGACCTCGTCGAGCAGGAGCACGCTGTAAGGCTTGCGGCGCACCGCTTCGGTCAGGTGGCCGCCCTCCTCGTAGCCCACGTAGCCGGGCGGCGCGCCGATCAGGCGCGCGACCGAATGCTTCTCCATGAACTCGCTCATGTCGACGCGGATCAGGTGGTCTTCGCTGTCGAACAGGAAGCCCGCGAGCGCCTTGCACAGCTCGGTCTTGCCCACGCCCGTGGGGCCGAGGAACAGGAAGGAGCCGGTCGGGCGGTTCGGGTCCGCGAGGCCCGAGCGCGAGCGGCGAATCGCGTTGGCGACCGCGCCGATGGCCTCGTCCTGGCCGACCACGCGCTGGTGCAGCTTCTCTTCCATCATGAGCAGCTTGTCGCGCTCGCCTTGCATGAGCTTGGCCACCGGAATGCCGGTGGCGCGCGCCACGACTTCGGCGATCTCCTCGGCGCCGACCTGCGTGCGCAGCAGCGTGGGCGCGCTGGACTTGCCCTTGTTGGCCTCGGTGTCCTGCGCTTCCTTCAGGCGTTTCTCCAGGCCCGGCAGCTTGCCGTACTGCAGCTCGGCGACCTTGTTGAAGTCGCCCTTGCTGGTGAACTCGGCGATCTGGAACTTGATCTTGTCGATCTCCTCGCGGATCTGTGCGCTGCCCTGGGCCTGCGCCTTCTCGGCCTGCCAGATCTCGTCGAGATCCGCGATTTCCTTCTGCAGGCGCTCGATCTCGCCTTCGATCAGCGCCAGGCGCTTCTGCGAGGCCTCGTCCTTTTCGCGCCGCACGGCCTCGCGCTCGATCTGCAGCTGGATCAGGCGGCGATCGAGCCGGTCCATCACCTCGGGCTTGGAGTCCATCTCGATCTTGATCTTGGCCGCGGCCTCGTCGATCAGGTCGATGGCCTTGTCGGGCAGGAAGCGATCGGTGACATAGCGGTCGGACAGCTCCGCCGCGGCGACGATCGCCGGGTCGGTGATGTCGACGCCGTGGTGCACCTCGTACTTTTCCTTCAGGCCGCGCAGGATCGCAACCGTCGCCTCCACGCTGGGCTCGCCCACCAGGATCTTCTGGAAGCGGCGCTCCAGCGCGGCATCCTTCTCGATGTACTTGCGGTATTCGTCGAGCGTGGTGGCGCCCACGCAATGCAGCTCGCCGCGCGCGAGCGCGGGCTTGAGCATGTTGCCGGCGTCCATCGCGCCCTCGGCCTTGCCGGCGCCGACCATGGTGTGCAGCTCGTCGATGAAGACGATGGTCTGGCCCTCGTCCTTCGCGAGCTCGTTGAGCACGGTCTTCAGGCGCTCCTCGAATTCGCCGCGGTACTTGGCGCCGGCGAGCAGCGCCGCCATGTCGAGCGAGAGCACGCGCTTGCCCTTGAGCGACTCGGGCACCTCGCCGGCGACGATGCGCTGCGCCAGGCCTTCGACGATGGCGGTCTTGCCGACACCGGGCTCGCCGATCAGCACGGGGTTGTTCTTGGTGCGGCGTTGCAGTACCTGGATGGCGCGGCGGATTTCCTCGTCGCGGCCGATCACCGGATCGAGCTTGCCGAGGCGAGCGCGCTCGGTGAGGTCCAGGCAGTATTTCTTGAGCGCTTCGCGCTGGCCCTCGGCATCGGCGCTGTTCACGCCCTGCCCGCCCCGAACAGCATCGATAGCGGCTTCGACCGATTTGCGCGTCACGCCGTGGCTGCGCGCCAGGTTGCCGATCTCGGCCTTGCTGTCGGCCAGCGCGAGCAGGAAGAGCTCTCCGGCGATGAACTGGTCGTTGCGCTTGATGGCTTCCTTCTCGGTCGCCTGCAGCAGCTTGCCCAGCTCGGGGCCGACCTGAACCTGGTCATGGCCCTGCACCTGCGGCAGCTTCTTGATCGCCGCTTCGGCGGCCTGCAAGAGGCCCGGCACGTTGGCGCCGGCGCGCTGGAGCAAGGCGCGCGGGCCGTCGTCCTGGCGCAGCATGGCCACCAGCAGGTGGACCGGTTCGATATAGGGGTTGTCGTTGCCGAGAGCGAGCGATTGCGCGTCGGCGAGGGCTTCCTGGAATTTGGTTGTGAGTTTGTCTTGGCGCATGAATGACTCCGATTCCCCGGCATGTAGGGGTGGGCGGCACCGAATTCAAGCGGAAAGCAACGACCCTACACCTAAACAGGCAGCGAGGAAAAGAAGTCCATGATCTCGCGCCCCAGCGCCTCTTCGCCGCTGTTGAAGTGGGCCATGACGGACATGTGGTTATGGCCTCGCATCTGCAGAAAACGCGGTGCGCGCCGGCGCGCGTCGGCCAGGCGGTGAGCGAATTCGAGCCCGTAGACATCGAGCAGGGGGTTCTCGAACTCGGCGATCACGATGAAGGCGGGGATGTCGCTCAAGCCCGCAAGGCGCATCGGCGAGCGCTCTGCATAGAGCGAAACGTCGTCGCCGAAGTAGGCACGGAC
This sequence comes from Variovorax sp. LjRoot175, assembly GCF_964253805.1. Lineage (NCBI taxonomy): Bacteria > Pseudomonadati > Pseudomonadota > Betaproteobacteria > Burkholderiales > Comamonadaceae > Variovorax > Variovorax sp. LjRoot175. The sequence continues at coordinate 3,800,113 of NZ_CAXURY020000001.1, forward strand.
GCCCGGCGCATTGGGGTTCTCGGGCGATTGGTCGGCCTGGAGGCGCGCCGAGACGAGCACTACGGCCCGCGCATGGCATCCGCCCGGCTGCAGATCCGGATCGAATGCGTAGTTCGCCACATGCGTCCCGCCCGCGGAATGGCCGATCAGCATCATGCGGGACGGATCGCCTCCGTAATCCGCCACCTGTGCATGCAGCCAGGCCATGGCCTGGGCCACGTCGCGCGCACCGCCGGGGTAAGGCGCCTCGGGCGCCAGCCGGTACTCGATATTGACGCCGACGAAGCCCTGCCGCGCGAACCAGTGAAGCACGTTGTCGTAGAGCTCTGCGCTCGTGCACTTGTCGCCGCGCACGAAGGCGCCGCCATGGACGAAGGCCACCACGGGCGCATGCCTCGCGCCGCTCGGGCGAAAAATGTCGAGCACCTGGCGTGCGTGCGTGCCGTAGGCCAGGTTCCGCGCCACCGCCACGCCATTTTTGGGAGCGCTCGCGAGCAGCGGTGCGTAGGCGTCCTTGACGCGTTGACTGTGCCCTGGGAGATCGAGCGCCCAGCGCGGGCCGATCTCGGCCATCAGCGCGCGCAGGGTTTCGGGACCCTCGATCATTCCGTCATTGCGCGAGCCCCGCGTTCTTGACGACCACCGACCACTTGCCGACTTCGCTGCGCGCAAAAGCGGCGAAGGCGTCGGGCACGGCCTCTTCGGGCTGTGCGCCGAGCTCGTGCAGGCGCTTCTGCATGTCCGGCATCCTGAGCACGGCCGTGATCTCGGCGTTGAGCCGATCGAGCACCGGCTTCGGCAGTCCGGCTGGCGCGAAAACGCCGAACCAGGCTGTGACCTCGTAGCCCGCGAGCCCGCTCTCGATCACGGTCGGCACCTCGGGCAACAAGGCGCTGCGCGTCCTGCCGGTCACTGCCAGCGCCTTGAGCTTGCCGGACTGCACATAGGGCAAGGCCGTGGCCTGCAGATCGAACATCAGCGGCACATGGCCCGCCACCACGTCGTTGAGCGCGGGAGCGCTGCCCTTGTAGGGCACGTGCAGCAGCTTGATGCCGGCGGCCGAGGCCAGCAGCTCGCCGGCCAGGTGGTTGGAGGTTCCGAGCCCGGCCGATGCGTAGCTCAGCTCGCCGGGTCTGGTCTTGGCCTGCGCGACCATATCGGCCACGTTCCTGGCGGCGAAGGACGGATGTGCCACAAGCACGAAGGGAATGGAGGCCAGCGGCGCAACCGGCGTGAAGTCTTTCACCGGCTCGTAGCCGACCTTGTTCATGGCCGGATTGATGGCCTGCGAGCTGACGGTGCCCATCAGCAGCGTGTAGCCGTCGGCTGCGGCAGCCGCGACGAACCTGGCGCCGATGGCGGTGGCCGCACCGGCGCGGTTGTCGACCACCACCGGCTGCCCGAGCCGCTCGGCCAGCTTCTGGCCCACGGTGCGCGCAAGGATGTCGGCCGAGCCGCCGGCCGGGTACGGCACCACCATCGTGACCGGACGCTGCGGATACGCGCCCTGCGCATGAACCGGCGGCGCGAGCGCGACCGCGCCGACGGCCGCCATCAGGCAGCAGCCCAAAGTTTCCATCAGTGGGTTCATGGCTTCGTCCTCAATGCGCCGAAACCGCGGCGCGATCCACTTCGGGCACTTCCGGTATCTCGACGCCGTAGGGCGCGACGTCGGCGCGGATCCGGTCCAGCGCACGCCGGATGATCGCGATCTCCTGGTCGGGATGGGTCGCGCCCAACCCGTGCTCGGCCGCCAGCGCCCGGTTGCGCCCTGCCCGCACCCGCTCGTCGTCAGGCAGGTTGACCACCGCATAGACGCCGTTGAGCAGGCTGCCGCGCAGTTTCTTGGCCACCTTTTCGCCGAGCAGGCGGCGCTCGTCCGCGGACAGCTCGGCAAAGAACCTGCGCATGATGATGCGGCCGAACTGGATGTGCCGCGCCTCGTCGCGCAGGATCAGCTGGCAGGCGGTGCGGATCGACTTGAAGCGCGCGTTCTCGTAGCGCGCCTGCAGCAGCTCGCCCGAGAGCTGCTCGAACAGCGTGTTGACCGCGAGCCCCGCGAAGAAGGACATCGCCTTTTCGTCGCGCTCGTCGTGGAAGCGCGGGATCACCGCCTTGAAGTAGTCGGCGCGCGGCTCGTCCTGGTAGCCAGCCAGCCCGCGCGCGACGAGGAATGAGGCCTCGTGATGGCGCAGCTCCTCCGCGATGAAGTTGACGATGTGCTGCTTGATCTCGAAAGGCTGGTGCGCGAACACGGCTTCGCGCAGCCGTTCGGTGCCGTAGGGAATGGCACCGTGCTCCATCCAGGCGCGCAGGCTCCACCATTCCGCACCGGCTTCTCGCACCTCGGCGGGAAGCTCCGCGTCGCGGAGGTCCGAGAAATCGATCGCGGCCGGATTCCATGCCAGTTCGCGCGATTGTTCGCACAGGCGCCAGACCTCCGGATATTCGATCTCGGACTTGATGGGATACGGGTTCGGAACCGGGGTGAGTTCTTCGAGAAGCGAAGGCTGCATCGTGTGGTCTTTCTCAGTTTCAGCCGCATGCTGCGGCAGCGCGGGTGCTTCGTCCAATACCGTTTGAAGGGGCTGGTGATAGGCTGGAGCGATCACCAATCCTGGAAGCAGCGATGGACCTTCGTCAGCTCCGGCAATTCGTCGCGGTCGCGGAAGAGCGCAGCTTCCGGCGCGCCGCGGAGCGCCTTCACGTGTCGCAGCCGCCTCTGAGCGTGGCCGTGCAGCGGCTCGAAGCCGAGGTAGGCGCAACCCTGCTGGACCGCACCCGCCACCATGTGCGCCTGACCGTGGCCGGCGAGGCCTTCCTGCGCGAAGCGCGGCGTACGCTGGCGCATGCGCAGCTGTCGATCGAGATCGCGCAGCGCGCAGCGGCCGGCAAGCTCGGCACGCTGCGACTGTCCTTCGTGCCCAGCGCCGCGCTGGGCGTGGTGCCGCGGCTCCTGCGCGCCTTTCGCGAGGACTACCCCGACGTCAAGCTGGTGCTGACCGGCGACACCACCTCGCAGCAGGTGGCGGCGCTTCTGAGCGGCGCCATCGACGTCGGCATCGTCGTGCCACCGCTGCACGACGCGGGCGACTTCCGGATCCAGCCCTTCTGCGACCAGGAGCTCACGCTGGCGGTGCCCGACACGCATCCGCTCGCGCAGCAGAAGCGCGTGCAGCTGCGCGACTTGGCCTCGGAGCCTTTCGTCGGTTTTCCCTTCAAGGAAGGGCCCGGCTTCGAGAGCGTGGTGATGGCGGCCTGCCAGGACAGCGGCTTCATACCGAACTTCGTCCAGGTCGCCTCGCAGATGCAGACCATCCTCGCGCTGGTGGGCGGCGGCCTGGGCATCGCGCTGGTGCCGCAGGCCATGCAGGCGGTGCAGACCGAGCACGTGGTCTACCTGCAGGTGCGGCGGCGCAACGCACCGGTCAAGTACGCGCTGGGGCTGGCCTTCCGGCCGTCCAACGGCAACCCGGCGCTGGATGCCTTCATTGCGATGGCGCATCGGCTGCGCCGGCGATGAAAGCGAACCGCGCTCGTTCAGAATAGCCTCCCTGGAACCCGGGCACGCGTGTTGCTCGCTCGTTCGTTCTTTATTCAATCGTCTGGAGTTGCTCATGTTCTGTTCAAGGTGGATTGCCGCTTCCGCGCCGCGCCGTGTCTTCGCGCTCGGGCTCCTGGCCGCGATTGCGGGCTTCTCTGGCTTCGCGCAGGCGCAGCAGGGCACGCCGATCAAGCTGCTGGTCGGCTTTCCTGCCGGCGCCGGCAGCGACGCGATCGCCCGCACGCTGGCCGAGAAGCTCAAGGACCAGCTGGGCGCGCCGGTGGTGGTCGAGAACCGCGCCGGTGCCGGTGGCCAGATCGCCGCGCAGGCCCTCAAGGCCGCCGCACCGGACGGTCACACGCTGTTCCTCTCGCACGACCACAGCATTTCGATCCTGCCGCAGGTGGTGAAGAACGCGGGTTTCAATCCGGCCACCGATTTCGTGCCGGTCGCCGGCTTCGCGACCTTCGCCAACGTGCTCGCGGTATCGGGCGGTACCCCGGCGAAGAACCTGGACGAGTACCTCAAATGGGTGCGCACCCAGCGCGGCGGCAAGGACACCATCGGCGTGCCGGCGCCGGCCTCGATCCCCGAGTTCCTGGTGAAGATGATCGGCACCAAGTACAAGATCGACGTGCAGTCGGCGCCCTACCGCGGCAGCGCGCCGATGACGGCCGACATGCTGGGCAACCAGATCAGCGCCGGCATCGCCTCGGTGCCCGACTTCATCGAGAACCATCGGGCGGGCAAGGTGCGCATCGTCGCCACCATCGGCAGCAAGCGCCAGGCGCTGCTGCCGCAGGTGCCGACCTTTACCGAGCTCGGCTTCGCGAACCTGGAAGACCTGCCCTACTACGGCGTGTTCGCGCCCGTCGGCACGCCGCAGCCGGTCATCGATCGCTTCGGCGATGCCCTGGCCAAGGTGCTGGCCATGCCAGACGTGAAGCAGAAGCTCACCACGATGGGCCTGACGGTCGCCTACGAGCCGCAAGGCCAGTTCGCGGGGCGCGTGCGGAGCTATACGCAGACCTGGGAAGGCATCATCAAGGCCAGCGGCTTCACCCCTCAATAGTGTTGGCCCCCCGGCTTTTCACGCCGCTTTGCGGCGTGTAACTCCACCCCCCAAGGGGGAGGCGCGGCCCGCCTTGGGGCGGCCCGGCGGCGGCCGCATGACTCAAGCGTTGCTGACGGTGATGCCCCAGCGCGCCAGGGCGGCATCGTCGTCCACGCGCGCATCGACCCAGCGCGCGCCGTCGGGCGTCTGCTCCTTCTTCCAGAACGGCGCCTGCGTCTTGAGGTAGTCCATCAGGAACTCGCAGGCCTGGAAGCTCTGGCCGCGGTGGGCCGAGATCACCGCCACCATCATGATCTGGTCGAGCGGCTGCAAGAGGCCGACGCGATGGATCACGCGCGCGCCGAGGATGTCGAAGCGGCGATGCGCCTCGTCGATCATGGCTTCGATGGATTTCTCGGTCATGCCGGGGTAGTGCTCGAGCTCCATCGAAGCGACCGCATCCCCATCGTTGCGGTCACGCACGGTGCCGATGAAGCTGCAGACCGCTCCGACCCGCTTGTCGTCGCCGCGCAACGCGGCGATCTCGTGCGCGAGGTCGAAATCGCCTGTTTGAATGAAAACGCGTGGGCTGCCCATGGCCGGATTGTGGCACCGCGCTAGACTGCGGCGATGCCTTCCCGCGCCCCGCACCGCCGCCCCGCTTCGCCCGAAGCGATGGCCTGCGTGCGCGTGGGCGGCAAAGCCAAAAAACCAGAGCTCGTCTGACCGGAGCTTCGGTTCCGTCGTCGGATGAGCGACGGAACTGCAAGGCTCCAGCTGAAGCTGTTTTCTCGTGTGCGCGCATCCGATGGTGGTTCTTCCATCGGTCGATTCCTGAAGGACATCCGCGTGCACCCCTCTTCTTCCACCCCTGATTTCTCGGGCCTCTGGATCCCGCTCGTGACGCCGTTTCGCAAGGGCGGCACCGTCGACCACGCGGCGCTCGCCGCGCTGGCCGAGCGGCTCGCGTCCACCGGCATTGCCGGCTTCGTGGTCTGCGGCTCGACCGGCGAGGCAGCGGCGCTCGACGGCGACGAACAGCTGGCCGTGCTCGCCACGGTCGCGAAGGCCGCGCCCGCGCTGCCGCGCATCATGGGCATCTCGGGCTACCACCTCGGCAAGACGCTGGACTGGGTGCGCCAGCTGAACGACTTCGGGCTGGCCGGGCTGCTGGTGCCGGCGCCGAGCTACATCCGGCCCTCGCAGGCAGGCCTCGTCGCGTGGTTCGGCGCGATCGCTGAAGCGAGCGCCGTGCCGCTCCTGGTCTACGACATCCCCTGCCGCACCGGCGCGACGATCGCACGCGAGACGCTGCTCTCGCTGGCGGCCGACCCGCGCATCCGCGCCATCAAGGACTGTGGCGGCGACTTGGCCAAGACGCGGGCGCTGATCGCCGACGGCCGGCTGCAGGTGCTGGCCGGCGAAGACGCACAGCTCTTCGGCACGCTGGCCGAGGGCGGCGTGGGCGCCATCGCGGCCAGCGCGCATCTGCAGACCGCGCGTTTCGTGCAGGTCGCGCAGCTGTTGCGCGAAGGCCGGCTGGCCGAAGCGCGCGCGCAATGGCAACCGTTGCTGCCCTTGATCGAAGCGCTCTTCGCCGAACCGAACCCCGGACCGTTGAAGGCCGTGCTCGCCAACGAAGGATGGATGCAGGACGAGTTGCGCGCGCCGATGACGCGGGCCGGCAGCGCGCTGCGCGAGCACCTCTTCCGGATGCAGGCCGCGCTCAGCCGCCCGTGACCGGCGGGAAGAAGGCCACTTCCTGGCCTTCGCGCAGCGCAGCGCTCTCGGCGCTCATGACCTGGTCGAGCGCCATGCGCACGGCCTTGCCGCGAGCCAGCGCGCTTGCATGGGGCTCGCCGCGCGCGATCAACTCGTCGCGCAGCGCGGCCAGATCGGACGCGCCGGTCTCGACGGTCTCGCTGCCGGTTCCCAGTGCCTCGCGCACCGAGGCGAAATAACGCACCGTGACTTTCATGTTCAGGCCAGGAGCGATGCGAAGGGAATGAACTGCACGGTGTCGCCGGCCTTGAAGGGCCGGCCCGCCGGCGTGTCGATCACGCCGTCGCCCCAGACCATCGAGGTCAGCACGCCGGAGCTCTGGTTGCCGAACAGGTCGAGCCCGCCCGCGGCGTTGCGCCGCGCGCGCAGGAACTCGCGGCGCCGGTCGGCGCGCGGCCAGTCGAAATCGGCACGCATCGCGATCGGCGCCGGCGCCACGCGCGTCGCGCCCTGCAGAGTTAGCAGGAACGGGCGCACGAGCAGCAGGAATGTCAGGAAGCTCGAAACCGGGTTGCCGGGCAGCCCGGTGAGGTGCGCGTCGCCGATGCGGCCGTAGGCGAAGGGCTTGCCCGGCTTCATCGAAAGCGACCACAGGTCGAGCTGGCCCAGCGCCTGCACGGCGGCCTTGATGTGGTCTTCCTCGCCGACCGACACGCCGCCGGTGGTGATGATCACGTCGCTGCGAAGCGACGCGGCGCGCAGGGCCTCGATGGTCGCGTCGCGCCGGTCAGGCACGATGCCCAGATCGCTCACTTCGCAGCCCAGCCGCTGGAGCAGCGCCCGCATGAAGAAGCGGTTGGAGTTGTAGATCGAGCCCGGCTTCATCGCCTCAGGCGCCACCTCGCCGGGCATCACGAGTTCGTCGCCGGTCGACAGCAGCGTGACGCGCGGGCGTTTCGCCACCTGCAACCGGTCGAGGCCGACGCTGGCGGCCAGCCCCAGGCCCGCGGGCGTGAGGCGTTCGCCCCTGGACAGCACCACGTCGCCGGCCGCCACGTCTTCGCCGGCGCGGCGAATCCACCGGCCCGCGGCGGGCACGGTCTCGATGCGCACGCTTCCGAGGCCGCCCTCCTCGGGCAGCGCGCTCGTGTCTTCCTGCATCACGACCGCGTCGGCGCCTTCGGGAATCTGCGCGCCGGTGAAGATACGCGCTGCCGTGCCGGCCGCAAGCGGCGTGCCCACGCTGCCGGCCGGAATGCGCTGCGCCACCCGCAACACCGCGCCGGGTGCCGCGCAATCGGCTACGCGCAGCGCGTAGCCGTCCATCGAGCTGTTGTCACGCGGCGGCACGGTGAGTGCCGACACCACGTCCTGCGCGAGCACGCGGCCGTCGGCCTCGAAGGTGGAGACGCTTTCGATGCCGACTTGCGGCGTGGCGGCCGCGAGCAGGCGCGCGAGCGCTTCGTCGAGCGGCATCAGGGGAGGACGTGCGGATGGATCAGCCATGGCGTTCCACCTTGTACTCGAAACGCCCCGCGTTCTGCAGCAGCCAGTCGCCGATGCCATCGACGTCATTCAGGTCGAAGATCGGCAGCTCGGTGGCGGTAGGCAGGCGTTCCGGCGTGTCGGTCGCGATCGCGACGATGTGCGCGTCTTCCACGTAGCGCGCGGGGCGAGCGGCCTCGCCCTCCCCGGGCTCGCGCCAGATCTCGATCTTGAGCAGGTCGCTGTGCTTGAAGCCTTCGACCAGCACCCAGTCGACACGGTCATCGAGCTCGGCCACCAGGTCGTGCACGCCGAGCTGCGTCGGCCGCTCGAACTCGCGGATCAGCGCGAGCCGCTTGTCCGACCCGACCACCACCTCGAAGGCACCTGCTTCGCGATGCCGGAAGGTGTCCTTGCCCGGATGGTCGATGTCGAACTTGTGATGGGCATGCTTGACCACCGAAACGCGCAGGCCGTGCAGCTTGAGCACGGGGATCAGGCGTTCGACCAGCGTGGTCTTGCCCGCGCCCGAGAAGCCGGCGAAGCCGATGACTTTCATGCGCCGCCTTCGCGATCAATCACAGTGCTGGGCAATGTAGGCTTTCACCGCCTCGGCCTCGGCCGGCAGCTTGACGACGCGCTTGGGCAGCGCCTCGATGCCTTCGAAGCGCGCGGGGCGCTCGGGCTCATGGCCCAGTGCCTCGACGATGGTTTCGGCGAACTTGATGGGCAGCGCGGTCTCGAGCACGATCATCGGAATGCCCGGTGCGAGATGCTCGCGGGCGGCCTTGAGGCCATCGGCCGTGTGTGTGTCGATCAGCGTGGCGAAGCGCTTGTCCGTGTCGCGGATGGTCGCGAGCCGATCTGCATGCGTGCTGCGGCTGCTCGTGAAACCGAAGCGTTCGGAAGCCTGCGCGAAGGCCGGGTCGGCGCTCAGGTCGAAGCGGCCGTTGCGGCCGAGCTCGCCTTCGAACAGGCCGCGCGCCTTCGCTGCATCGCGGCCCACGAGATCGAACACGAAGCGCTCGAAGTTGCTGGCCTTGGAGATGTCCATCGAGGGGCTCGAGGTCTCGTGCGTGTCGGCGGCCGAGCGCACGCGGTAGACGCCGGTGCGGAAGAACTCGTCGAGCACGTCGTTCTCGTTGGTCGCGACCACCAGCGTGCGGATCGGCAGGCCCATCGAACGCGCCACGTGGCCGGCGCAGACGTTGCCGAAGTTGCCGGAGGGCACGGCAAAGCTCACCTGCTTTTCGTTGTCCGCCGTCGCTTGAAAGTAGCCGGCAAAGTAATAGACCACCTGCGCCAAGAGGCGCGCCCAGTTGATCGAATTGACGGTGCCGATCCTGTACTTGCGCTTGAAATTCAGGTCGTTCGAGACCGCCTTGACGATGTCCTGGCAGTCGTCGAACACGCCGGCGATCGCGATGTTGTGGATGTTGGCGTCCTGCAGGCTGAACATCTGCGCCTGCTGGAACGGGCTCATGCGGCCGTCGGGCGAGGTCATGAAGACGCGCACGCCCTTCTTGCCGCGCATCGCGTATTCGGCGGCGCTGCCGGTGTCGCCGCTGGTCGCGCCGAGGATGTTGAGCTCCTCGCCGCGGCGCGCGAGTTCGTACTCGAACAGGTTGCCGAGCAGCTGCATCGCCATGTCCTTGAAGGCGAGCGTGGGGCCGTTGGACAGGGCCTCGAGGTAGACGCCATCTTCGAGCTCGCGCAGCGGCACGATCTCGGGCGTGCCGAACACCTCGGCGGTGTAGGTCTTGGCGCAGATCGCCTTCAGGTCGGCCGGCGGAATGTCGTCGATGTAGAGCGAGAGCACTTCGAAGGCCAGATCGGCGTACGGCAGGCCGCGCCACTTCGCGAGCGTGGCCGCGTCGACCTGCGGGTAGCGCTCGGGCAGGTACAAGCCGCCGTCGGGCGCCAGGCCTTCCAGCAGGATCTCGCAGAAGCGGCGGCGGTCCGGATGGCCGCGCGTGGACAGGTAGCGCATCAGGACAGCTCTTCCTTGCGGATGCGCACGATCGGCGCCAGCACCGTGGGCAGCGCCTGCAGCTGGGCGAGCGCGTCGTCCAGCGTGCCTTCGCGCGTGTCGTGCGTGAGGATGATCAGGTCGGTCTGCGTCGAACCCTCGCCGCCCACCTCGTCGGCTTCGCGCTGCAGCACCGCATCGATGCTGATGCCGGCCGTGGCGAGCAGCCCCGTGACCTGGGCCAGCACGCCGGCCTCGTCGGCGACGCGCAGGCGCAGGTAGTAGCTGGTCACGACCTCGGCCATCGGCAGCACCTTGAGGTCGCTCATGGCGTCGGGATGGAAGGCCAGGTGCGGCACGCGGTGCGCCGCGTCGGCCGTGTGCAGACGGGTGATGTCGACCAGGTCGGCGATCACCGCGCTGGCGGTGGGCTCGCTGCCGGCGCCTTTGCCGTAGTAGAGCGTGGTGCCGACGGCATCGCCGTTGACCACCACGGCGTTCATCGCGCCTTCGACGTTCGCGAGCAGGCGTTTCGAGGGCACGAGACTCGGGTGCACTCGCAGTTCGATGCCCTGCGCCTTCCGCTTGGTGATGCCGAGCAGCTTGATGCGGTAGCCCAGCTGCTCGGCGTACTTGATGTCCTGCGCCGCGAGCTTGGTGATGCCCTCGACATGCGCCCTGTCGAACTGGACCGGGATGCCGAAGGCGATGGCGCTCATCAGCGTGACCTTGTGCGCGGCGTCGACGCCTTCGATGTCGAAGGTCGGGTCGGCTTCGGCGTAACCGAGGCGTTGCGCCTCCTTCAGCACGGTGCCGAAATCGAGGCCCTTGTCGCGCATCTCCGAGAGGATGAAGTTGGTGGTGCCGTTGATGATGCCGGCGATCCACTGGATGCTGTTGGCCGTGAGCCCTTCGCGCAGCGCCTTGATGATCGGGATGCCGCCGGCCACGGCGGCCTCGAAGGCCACCATCACGCCCTTGGCATGGGCGGCCGCGAAGATTTCGGTGCCGTGCACCGCGAGCAGCGCCTTGTTGGCGGTAACCACGTGCTTGCCCGCGGCGATCGCCTCGAGCACCAGTTCCTTCGCGATGCCGTAGCCGCCGATCAGCTCGATCACGATGTCGATGTCGGGGTTGGCGATCACGGCGCGCGCGTCGTTCACGACCTGCACGCCCTCGCCGACGGCAGCCTTGGCGCGCGCCAGGTCGAGGTCGGCGACCATCGTGATCTCGATGCCGCGCCCGGCACGGCGCTTGATTTCTTCCTGGTTGCGCCGCAGCACCTGAAAGGTGCCGCTACCGACCGTGCCGATGCCGAGCAGGCCTACTTGGATGGGTTTCATTCGTTTCGTCTCTTGAGCGATGAGGGCCTCAGGCGGCGGCCCGGTTTCTGTAGCGTTCGAGGAAGTCGGCGATGCGCTGCACCGCTTCGCGCAGGTCTTCCTCATGCGGGAGGAACACGATGCGGAAATGGTCCGGCGTCGCCCAGTTGAAGCCGGTGCCCTGCACCAGCATCACCTTGGTTTCCTTCAGCAGCTCGAGAAAGAACTGCCGGTCGTCGTCGATCGGGTAGACCTTGGGGTCCAGCTTGGGGAACATGTAGAGCGCGGCATTCGGCTTGACGCAAGTCACCCCGGGGATGGCGGTGATGAGCTCGTAGGCCAGATCGCGCTGGTGGCGCAGGCGGCCGCCGGGCCCCACGAGGTCGTTGATGCTCTGGTAGCCGCCGAGCGCCGTCTGGATCGCCCATTGACCCGGCACGTTGGGACACAGGCGCATGTTCGAAAGCATGTTGAGGCCTTCGATGTAGTCCTGCGCGATCTTCTTGTCGCCCGACACCACGAGCCAGCCGGCGCGGTAGCCGCAGGAGCGGTAGCTCTTCGACAGCGAGTTGAAGGTCAGGGTCAGCACATCCTTCGACAGGCTGGCGATGGCGGTGTGCTTGACGCCGTCGTACAGCACCTTGTCGTAGACCTCGTCGGCAAGGATCACGAGGCCGTGCTCGCGCGCGATCGCGACGATGCTCTTGAGCAACTCGTCCGAATACAGCGCACCTGTCGGGTTGTTGGGGTTGATGACCACGATGCCCTTGGTCCGGGGCGTGATCTTGGCGCGGATGTCGTCGAGGCTCGGCATCCACCCGTTGTCCTCGTCGCAGAGATAGTGCACCGGCTTGCCGCCCGAAAGGCTCGCGACCGCAGTCCACAGCGGGTAGTCGGGGGCAGGCAGCAGCAGCTCGTCGCCGTCGTTGAGCAGCGCGTTGGCGGCCATCGCGATCAATTCGCTGGCGCCGTTGCCCAGGTAGATGTCGTCGAGCGTCACGCCCGCGATGCCCTGTTTCTGGGTCTCGTGCATCACCGCCTTGCGCGCCGCGAAGATGCCCTTGCTGTCCGAGTAGCCGGACGAGGCCGGCAGGTTGCGGATCATGTCCTGCTGCACCTCTTCGGGCGCATCGAAGCCGAACGGCGCGAGGTTGCCGATATTGAGCTTGATGATCTTCTGGCCCTCTTCCTCCATCTGCTTCGCGGCGTCCATGATCGGGCCGCGGATGTCGTAGAGCACGTTGGCCAGCTTGGCCGATTTCTTGATCGCTTTCAAAGTCCCTCCAAGGGCGTCTGCACGGGGGAAAACCTATAATTTGACCACAGTTCCCCCGGCCTCCCGATGAAGCTCCAGCCCGACAAATCCGACGTCCAGACCCTCACCGCACACGGTCCCGGCTGGGTGGCCGTCAACAACGAGAAGATCGAAAGCAGCGTGGTGATCGGCTCGCGCGGCGAGCGCTTCGCGTGGGACTGCACCCGCTTCGACCAGCTCGGCGCCGAGCATTTCGCGCAGTTGGCCTCGATGGGCGCCGAACTGATCATCTTCGGCAGCGGCGGGCGCATCCGTTTTCCGCAGGCAGCCTGGCTGCAGCCGCTCATGGCGCAGCGCACGGGCGTGGAGACCATGGACACGGCCGCCGCCTGCCGCACCTACAACATCCTCGCGGGCGAAGGCCGTCATGTGGTTGCCGCCCTGCTGGTCGAGAGGCCGGATGACGGCAAGTAGAGGGCGTTTCGGGGTAAAATAGCGGGTTGCAAAGCGGCAGCCCGCCCAGTAAAGCAACGACCAATCCTCCATTTCGAGCGCCTCCAGAGCCAGGAGCGGGCTCGAACATGGAATCAAACGGAGAAAACAAGTTTCATGGCGATCGTTGTCAACAAACCCATTCCCGAATTCGACGCCAACGCCACCGGCGGCATCAAGGTTTCGAACACCTCGCACCTCGGGCACGTGCTGGTGATGTACTTCTATCCCAAGGACAACACGCCCGGTTGCACCACCGAAGCGATGCAGTTCCGCGACCGCTACAAGGATTTCGTGAAAGCCGGCGCCACCGTTTTCGGCGTGTCGCGCGACAACATGAAGTCGCACGACGAATTCAAGGCCAAGCTCGAGCTCCCTTTCGAGCTGATTGCCGACACCGAAGAAAAGATGTGCCACATGTTCGGCGTGGTCAAGAACAAGATCATGTACGGCAAGAAGGTCAAGGGCATCGAGCGCAGCACCTTTCTGATCGGTGCCGACGGCGTGCTCAAGGCCGAATGGCGCGGCCTCAAGGTCCCAGGCCATGTCGATGACGTGCTCAAAGCAGTCAAGGCGCTCAAGAAGGCCGCCTGATCTCCTGCAAGCGTGTACTTTTGCGCGGTCGCGTTGGCGATGCGCAACGTTCACGGGAGGTGACACATTCGATGTGCATAATGGTTTCATGCCGTTGAGCTCCACGACCGCATCCCCCGAACAAAGCCGCCCTGGTCTTCAGGCGGCTTTTTCGCTTTCTGGCCTCTTTCTTTTTGCGAGCGAACTGCCCCATGCCCCTGCCTCCCGCACCCACGAAACGCGCCGCATTGCTTTCGCCGGACGCGCACGACGCGCCCGCCCGTTCTTCGCACGGAAGAAACGGCCGCCGCTCGTCCGATCGGCGAACTGAAGAGACCCGGTCCAACGGGCCCCAGCCGCTCGAACTGTTCGACCGTCACGCCGCAGAAGGCGGCGGAAGCATCGAGGCGCCGCCCGTGCCCAAAGTCAGGGCGCTGGCGCCCTCTCCGGCGCCGACCGCGCCGTCGCGCAGCCAGATCGAGAGCCGCCCCGCTCCAGCCCCCGCTGCACCGCAGAACGCGGCGCGCGCCAAGCGCAGCAAACCCAACGGCCCGGCCAAGCTGTTCGTGCTGGACACCAACGTGCTGCTGCACGACCCGATGTGCCTGTTCCGCTTCGAGGAGCACGACATCTTCCTGCCGATGATCGTGCTGGAGGAACTTGACGGCCACAAGAAAGGCACGACCGAAGTCGCGCGCAACGGCCGCCAGACCAGCCGCACCCTCGATGCGCTCGCCGGCACGCAGGGCGCCGACATCGCCAAGGGCCTGAAGCTCGACTCCACCGGCCACCGGGAGTCCGGCGGCAAGCTGTTCTTCCAGACCGCTCCGCTCGACTATTCGCTGCCGACCAGCCTGCCCCAGGGCAAGGCCGACAACCAGATCCTCGGCGTCGTGCAGGCGCTGCGGGATCTCTACGCGCAAGACGCGCCGGGCCGGCCGAAGCAAGAAGTGGTGCTGGTGTCGAAAGACATCAACATGCGCGTCAAGGCGCGTGCGCTCGGCCTCGCGGCGGACGACTACCAGAACGACAAGACGCTCGAAGACGGCGACCTGCTCTACTCCGGCTCGCTGGCGCTGCCGGCCGATTTCTGGACGCGCCAGAGCAAGACCATCGAAAGCTGGCAGAGCGGCAGCAGCACCTTTTACCGCATCAGCGGCCCGATCGTCCCGAACCTCTACATCAACCAGTTCGTCTACTTCGAGGCGCCCGGCGAGCCGAGCATGTATGCACGGGTCACCGAGATCCGGGACAAGACGGCGGTGCTCAAGACGCTCAAGGATTACGGGTCGATCAAGAATGCCGTCTGGGGCGTGAACACGCGCAACCGCGAGCAGAACTTCGCGATGAACCTGCTGATGGACCCCGAGGTCGACTTCGTCACGCTGACCGGCACCGCCGGCACCGGCAAGACGCTGATGGCGCTGGCATCGGGCCTCACCCAGGTGCTCGACGATCGGCGCTACACCGAGATCATCATGACCCGCGCGACCGTGAGCGTCGGCGAAGACATCGGCTTCCTGCCCGGCACCGAAGAGGAAAAAATGGGGCCCTGGATGGGCGCGCTCGACGACAACCTCGAGTTCCTGGCCAAGGGCGACAGCGGCGGCGCAGGCGAATGGGGCCGCGCGGCCACCAACGAGCTGATTCGCAGCCGCATCAAGATCAAGAGCATGAACTTCATGCGCGGCCGCACCTTCCTGAACAAGTACGTGATCATCGACGAGGCGCAGAACCTGACGCCCAAGCAGATGAAGACGCTGGTCACGCGCGCGGGCCCGGGCACCAAGATCATCTGCATGGGCAACCTGGCGCAGATCGACACACCCTATCTCACAGAAGGCTCCTCCGGCCTGACCTTCGCGGTCGACAAGTTCAAGGGCTGGCCGCACAGCGGGCACATCACGCTGGCGCGCGGCGAACGCTCGCGCCTGGCGGATTTCGCGAGCGACGTGCTGTAGCCGGCCTGCGTTCCTGCGCTTTGCGCGAAGGCTGCTGACAGGACGTTGTCAGTAGCCCCCGCGCAGCATTGGCGGCATGAACCGCAGGAATTGGATCGCCGTCGCCAGCGCAGAACATGCACGCCGTGGGCGCGACCACGCCGGCCTGGGCTTCATGCAGGTCGGCCATGGCAAACTCGCGCCCCTCCGGCGCCTCGCGCCGGGTGATCGTGTCGCCTATTACGCGCCCGCCACGGTGCTCCACGGCACCGACAAGCTGCAGAGCTTCGTCTCGATCGGCGTCGTGCAGAAGGGCGAGCCCTACGAAGCGGACATGGGCGGCGGCTTCGTGGCGTGGCGACGCGACGTGGGCTACGTGGCCGCGCAGGAGGCACCGATCCTGCCGCTCATCGACCACCTCGACTTCGTCGAGGACCCGAAGCGCTGGGGCTACAAGCTCCGCTTCGGGCTGCTCGAAGTCAGCGACCACGACATCCACCTGATCGCCGGCGCCATGAACGCCAGCATCAGGGCATTGGACCTTTGATTCAAGAGGAGAAGAAACCATGCAACCCCAGCTCCAACGCCATGACGCGTTCAGCATCGCCGGCCTGACCGTGCGAACCACAAACCGCGAGGAAAACGATCCGCAATCGGCCCGGATCGGGAAGCTCTGGACGCGCTTCTTCGACGAGCGAGCCTATGAAAGGCCGCACCGGATCAACGACATGCGGCTCTACGGCGTCTATTCGGCCTACGAATCCGATGCGCATGGCGCCTTCGACATCACGACCGGCGTGGCCGTCTCGGGCGGCCCGGCGACCGTGCGGATCGAAGCCGGCGATTACCTCGTCTTCAGCGGACAAGGCGAAATGCCGCAGATGGTGCTCGCGGTCTGGCAGTCGATCTGGCAGTATTTCGAGCAGCACCCGGAAATCAAGCGCACCTATCGCAGCGACTTCGAGGCTTACAGCGGCCCCGACCAGGTCGCCATCCACATCGGCGTCAACCTGGACTGACAAAGATTTCGACAAGAAGCCCGTTCGACATTGACCTGCCTGCATGCGCCGCGCCGACCGCCTGTTCCAGATCGTCCAGCTCATCCGCGGGCGACGACTCACGACCGCCGCATTCCTGGGACAGCGCCTGGAAGTGTCGGAACGCACCGTCTACCGCGATGTGGCCGACCTGCAGCGCCAGGGCGTGCCGATCGAAGGGGAAGCCGGCGTCGGCTACCGCTTGGGCGCCGGCTTCGACCTGCCGCCGCTCATGTTCACGCAGGATGAGGCCGCGGCCCTCGTCGCCTCGGCGAGGCTGGCCCAGAGCTCGGTCGATCCCGCCCTGGCGCGCGACATCCAGACCGCGCTCGGCAAGATCCTCTCGGTGCTGCCGCCGGCAGCGCGCGCCTCGGCAGAAAGCCTGGCGCTCTTCGCGCCGGCGTTCTCCATCGACGATGGCACGCGCGCCCGTTTGCAGACGCTGCGCGAAGCGGTGCAGTCGCGCAACAAGCTGAGCATGGACTACCGCGACGTCAGCGGCGCGCCGAGCCAGCGCATCGTGCGGCCGCTCGGCTGTTTCTATTGGGGCCGGGTCTGGACCTTCTCGGCCTGGTGCGAGCTGCGGCAGGACTTTCGAGCCTTCCGGATCGATCGCATCGACCAGGTCGAAGTTCTGCCCGAGCGCTTTCGCGACGAACCCGGCAAGACGCTGGCCGAGATGCTGCGCCGCCTGCAGGAGGACCCGGCGGAACCTCAATCGTCCGGGCTGCGGTAGCGTCCGTCCGCGCCGCCGGCCAGGGTCAGAAGTCGGCGCCTCCGCCGCCAGCCAGGTTCTCGAACTTGGTGAGCGGCTTGAGGAATGCAAGCTTGACCGTGCCCGTCGGGCCGTTGCGATGCTTGCTGATGATCACCTCGGCCACGCCGGGCTCCTTGCTGTTCTTGTCGTAGTAGTCGTCGCGGTAGATGAACATGATGATGTCGGCGTCCTGCTCGATGGCACCGGACTCCCGGAGATCGCTCATCATCGGACGCTTGTCGGTCCGGCTTTCCACACCGCGGCTGAGCTGCGACAACGCGATCACCGGGCATTTGAGTTCCTTTGCCAGCATCTTCAGTCCGCGCGAGATCTCGCCCACGGCCGTGGCGCGGTTCTCGTCGCTCATGCTGCTCGACACGCTCATCAGCTGAAGGTAGTCGACCACGATCAGGCCGAGCTTCCCGTACTGGCGCGCGAGGCGGCGTGCGTTTGCACGAAGTTCGCTGGTCGTGAGGCCCGGTGTCTCGTCGATGTGCAGCGACACGTTGCGCAGCTTCTCGATGGCCTCGGTGAGGCGCGGCCATTCTTCGTCGGTGAGCTTGCCGGTCCGCAGGTGCCCCTGGTCGATGCGCCCGATCGAGCCGACGATACGCACCGCCAACTGCGAAGCGCCCATTTCCATCGAGAACACCGCGACCGGCAACCCCTCGTTGAGCGCCACATGCTCGGCGATGTTGATCGCCAGCGAAGTCTTCCCCATGGATGGACGCGCGGCCAGCACGATCATGTCCCCCGGCTGCAGGCCCGAGGTCATCTTGTCGAAGTCGTAGAAACCCGTGCGCACACCGGTGATGTCGTTGGGGTTCTCCGCCATCTCGGTCACGCGGTCCAGCAGTTCGACCACCAGGGAATCCATGCCCTGGAAGCCCTGCTTCATGCGCGTGCCTTCCTCACCGATGTTGAAGATCTTCTGTTCGGCCTCGTCGAGGATCTTGTCGACCGACTTGCCTTGGGTATTGAAAGCGTTGGTCGCGATTTCGTCGCTGGCGCTCACCAGCTTGCGCAGGATCGAGCGCTCGCGCACGATCTCTGCGTAGCGGCGAATGTTGCTCGCGCTCGGCACGTACTGCGCCAGCGAATTCAGGTAGACCAGACCGCCGATTTCCTCGGCCTTGCCAAGGTTCTGCAGCTGCTCGTAGACGGTGATCACGTCAGCCGGCTTGCTGGCGTTGATCAGCGTTCCTATCGCCGCATAGATCAGCTTGTGCTCGTGGCGATAGAAGTCGCCGTCGACGAGCAGGTCGCCCATGCGGTCCCAGGCGCCGTTGTCGAGCAAGAGGCCGCCGAGCACGCTCGATTCGGCCTCGATCGAATGCGGGGGGATGCGCAGCTGCGCAACTTGGCGGTCGGCCGACGGATCGTTGTCGGCATAGGAGAAAACGGCGGACATGGACTTCCTTGCAGCCGCACATGCTAAGCGGCACGGCGGACGGCGTCACCTTATAAGGCTGTGGATAAACGGTGAGTTGTCGGTGCAATGCGCGGGACAACACGGCCGGCCAAAAAGAAAGGCCGCCCAAAGGCGGCCCACAAGGACAAGATCGCACCAGCGATCTTGTTTTCTCCTTGCCGAAGGCTTACGCGCTTTCGCCGTACACCGTGACGGTGATGTCGACCACCACGTCGGTGTGCAGTGCAACGCTGACGGTGCTGTCGCCGACGGTCTTGATCGGGCCGTTGGGCATGCGCACCTGCGACTTCGCGACCTTGTAGCCCTGCTTGTTGAGCTCTTCGGCGATGTCGTGGTTGGTCACCGAGCCGAACAGGCGGCCGTCGACGCCGGCCTTCTGCGTCAGCTTGACGGTGGTGCCGGCGAGCTTCTCGCCCTGGGCTTGCGATTCGGCCAGCTTGGCAGCCGCGGCCTTTTCGAGTTCGACGCGCTTGGCTTCGAATTCGGCCTTGTTGGCTTCGGTGGCGCGGCGTGCGCGGCCCGAGGGGATCAGGAAGTTGCGCGCGTAGCCGTCCTTGACTTTGACGATCTCGCCGAGCACGCCGAGGTTGACGACCTTGTCCAGAAGAATGACTTGCATGGTGTCTTGCTCCTTAAACGCGGTGTTGGTCGCTGTACGGCACCATCGCGAGGAAGCGTGCGCGCTTGATCGCGGTGTTGAGCTGGCGCTGGTAGATCGCGCGCGTGCCGGTCAGGCGCGCGGGGATGATCTTGCCGTTTTCGCTGATGAAATCGCGCAGCGTGTCGATGTCCTTGTAGTCGATCTCTTCGACGCCGGCGACTGTGAAGCGGCAGAAGCGCTTGCGCTTGAACAGCAGCGACTGGGTGTTGCGCTTCGGGCGCTTGTCTTTGTTGAATTTCTTGAACGTGGCCATTGTGGGACCTCTTTTCGAAAATTAATCTTGCTGAAAATCCTGGATGTGCAGCACTGGGTGCTTGCCGTTGCCCGGTGTCGCGAGGAAGCCCTGAAAACGCCAGAGACTTCCCAACGCCTGTCTCGCGAGCCGCTCGGCCACTGCGCCGAAGGCCACGGCCTTGAGGGCCGCCTTGATCTGCCGGGGCTGGGCCGCTTCGGTCACCGTCGACTCGTGCTCGAGTCGTAGGTCGATAGCGGGCAGGCCGGCAGGCGTGAAGCGCAAGGTACCGAGTTCGGCGACGCAGGCAGTCAGCACGAGGCTGTTGACTGCGGCAGCGCTCACACCATCAGTTGTTGTTGGCGGCGTACTCGGCCTGCTGAGCCTTGCGGGCCTCTTCGCGCTCGACCGTCTTCATCATCGACGACGGGCCGGTCTCAGCCTTCTTCTTGACCACGGTGAGGTGGCGCAGGACGGCGTCGTTGAATTTGAACGCGTGCTCGAGTTCGGCCATCACGGCCTGCTCGGCCTCGATGTTCACGCACAGGTAGTGCGCCTTGTTGAGCTTGTTGATCTGGTAGGCCAGTTGACGGCGGCCCCAGTCTTCGACGCGGTGGACCTTGCCGCCGCCGGCCGTGATCAGGCCCTTGTAGCGCTCCAGCATGGCCGGAACTTGCTCGCTTTGATCCGGATGGATCAGCAGAATGATTTCGTAGTGACGCATGGCACTCCTTGTGGATCTTCCGTGGAAGGGATAAAGCCACCTGCAGCGTCGGTCGCAGTGTGGCAAGGCAAAGCCGGCTATTGTAGCAGGGTATCGCCGTCCGGGAAGTGCCTGAAGATCGTCAAAGGCCCAGGGCGCGATCGAGTGCGGCCGCCTTCTCCGGGCCCACTGCGTCGCGGATCTTGGGCGACAGGGCGAGCAGTTCCTCGTAGGTCGATGTGCCTTCGACCGAGAGATTGAGCCTGAAGCCCCGCAGGCCGAGGCTGCCGGTGAGTTGGGTCGCGATCGGATAGGCGTCCTTGTAGCGTTGCTGATTCGAGCGCCCCGGGGCCGGGTGCGCCGCGGACGCCTCCGTCGGGGCGGGCGCGGCCGGCCGCGCGGCCTCCTTCGGAACTTCAACGGCCGGCGCAGCCGAATTGGGCGGGACCGAAACCGTCCCTGTGTTGGCCGCATCGGCCGTTCCGCCCACCTGCCCGAGCAAGCCGAGTTCGACCATCTGGTCGATGTCCTCGCGTGCGATGCCCATGCCGGCATCGAGCACTTCGCTCACCGAGCGTTTGCCATCGCACAGGATGAAGGCCGAGCGTTGGCGCGGCGTGAGCCGGATCGAACGGTCCTTGAGCGCCTGCTGCCCGGCTTCCGTCTTGACAAGAATCATGCTGTCCCCCATCGCGAATTTCCCGAGGGCGATCGAGGTTTCATGGTTGTCCTCTGTCTACGCTCTCGGGGCTGCGCCTCCCCTAGGTCATGAGTTTGACACTAAAGATTCATCTGGTTGCAATTACACCGAGCTGACGTGGGAATTACAGGCCGGGCGTGACGGAATTTGTAGCGCGGCGGTGACAGGACCGCCGCCGCGCTCCGGCCTCAGCGCTGCGCGAGCTGCTGCCAGGTGTCGATCACGCTGTCGGGGTTCAGGGAGATCGATTCGATGCCCTCTTCCGCCAGCCAGAGCGCGAAGTCTGGATGGTCGCTGGGGCCCTGTCCGCAGATGCCCACGTACTTGCCCTGGGCCTTGCAGGCCTTGATCACGCGGCTCAGCAAGGCCTTGACTGCGGGGTCGCGCTCGTCGAAGTCGGCCGCCAGCAGTTCGAGACCGGAATCGCGGTCCAGACCCAGAGTGAGCTGCGTCAGGTCGTTCGATCCGATTGAGAAGCCGTCGAAGTACTTCAAGAACTCCTCGGGCAGGATCGCATTGCTCGGCACCTCGCACATCATGATCAGCTTGAGTTCGTTCTCTCCGCGCTTCAGGCCATGCTCGCCCAGCAATCCCGTGACGCGCTCGGCCTGGCCCAGGGTGCGCACGAAGGGCACCATGATCTGCACGTTGGTCAGGCCCATCTCGTTGCGCACGCGCTTGAGCGCCTCGCATTCCATGGCAAAGGCTTCGCCGAAGTCCGCGCTCAGGTAGCGCGCCGCGCCACGGAAGCCGAGCATCGGGTTTTCTTCCTCCGGCTCGTAGCGGCTGCCGCCGATCAGCTTGCGGTATTCATTGGACTTAAAGTCGGACAGGCGCACGATCACCTGCTTGGGCCAGAACGCGGCGCCGATGGTGGCGATGCCTTCGGCGACCTTGTCGACGTAGAAGGCGCGCGGCGAGGCATGGCCGCGCGCCACCGATTCGACGGCCTTCTTGAGGTCCGCATCGACATTCGGGTAGTCGAGGATCGCCTTGGGATGCACGCCGATGTTGTTGTTGATGATGAATTCGAGCCGCGCCAGGCCGACCCCGTGGTTCGGCAACTGGGCAAAGTCGAAGGCGAGCTGCGGATTGCCCACGTTCATCATGAGCTTGATGTCGATCTCGGGCATTTCGCCGCGCTGGACTTCAGTGACTTCGGTTTCCAGCAGGCCGTCGTAGATGAAGCCGGTATCGCCTTCGGCGCAGCTCACCGTGACCAGGGTGCCGTCCTTCAGCAGGTCGGTGGCATCGCCGCAGCCGACCACGGCCGGAATGCCGAGTTCGCGCGCGATGATCGCCGCATGGCAGGTGCGGCCGCCGCGGTTGGTGACGATCGCGGCAGCGCGCTTCATCACCGGTTCCCAGTTCGGGTCGGTCATGTCGGTTACCAGCACATCGCCGGGCTGGACCTTGTCCATCTCGCTGATGCTGTGAACCAGGCGCACCGGACCGGTGCCGATCTTCTGCCCGATGGCACGCCCCTCGGCCAGCACGGCGCCCTTGGCCAGCAGCTTGTAGCGCTGCTCAGCCTTGCCCTGCTGCTGGCTCTTCACGGTTTCGGGGCGCGCCTGCAGGATGTAGAGCTGGCCGTCGGTGCCGTCCTTGCCCCACTCGATGTCCATCGGACGGCCATAGTGCTCCTCGATCACCAAGGCGTACTTCGCAAGCTGCTCGACATCGGCGTCGCTCAGCGAATAGCGGTTGCGCTGCTCGGTCGGCACGTCGGTGGTCTTCACCAGCTTGCCGCTGGCCGCCTTTTCCTTAGCGCTCGCGAACTCCATCTGGATCAGCTTGGAGCCGAGGTTGCGCCGGATCACCGCGCGCTTGCCGGCCCGAAGGGTGGGCTTGTGCACGTAGAACTCGTCGGGATTCACCGCGCCCTGCACTACCGTCTCGCCCAGGCCGTAGCTCGAGGTGATGAAGACCACGTCCTCGAAGCCGGACTCGGTATCGATCGTGAACATCACGCCCGCAGCGCCCAGGTCGCTGCGCACCATGCGCTGCACGCCGGCCGACAGCGCCACGACGTCATGGGCGAAACCCTTGTGAACCCGGTAGCTGATGGCGCGATCGTTGTAGAGGGAGGCGAACACCTCCTTCATCTTGTGGAGCACGTCGTCGATGCCCACCAC
The DNA here is from genome assembly GCF_964253805.1 of Variovorax sp. LjRoot175. Lineage (NCBI taxonomy): Bacteria > Pseudomonadati > Pseudomonadota > Betaproteobacteria > Burkholderiales > Comamonadaceae > Variovorax > Variovorax sp. LjRoot175. The sequence continues at coordinate 3,823,126 of NZ_CAXURY020000001.1, forward strand.
ATTGAGGAAGGTCTCCTGCTGGCCCGCGAACGAGGCGTCTGGAAGGTCTTCTGCGGTGGCCGACGAGCGCACGGCAAAAGAGGCTTCGGGGTTGCCCGCGCTGAGCTTGGCGAAGGCCTCGCCGATCGCCTTCTGCAGGTCGGCCGGGAAAGGCTGGGCCTCGACCATGGCGCGGATCTCGGCGCCGACCGTGGCCAGCGCGCGCACGTCCTCGGTATTCAGGCTCTTGAGCTTGGCGCTGATCCGGTCGGCCAAGCCGTCGTGGGCGAGAAACTGGCGGAACGCGTGGGCGGTGGTCGCAAACCCCGTGGGTACACGAACCCCCTGGGGCAGTTGGGAAATCATCTCGCCGAGGCTGGCGTTCTTGCCGCCGACCGACTCGACGTCGGTCATCCTCAGGTTTTCAAACGCAACGACCAGGGCGGTCGCTTCGAAGAGTGCAGACATGGGAAAGCTCCAGAAGTTAAAACCGGGGCAACATGCAGACGGCGCGACGCAATCGTTCTTTTTGCTCTGGGCGCAGGGGCGGTGTGCATGAAAGAAGGCATTGGGATTGGGGAACGGCGCTGGCGCATTCCCGATAATGGGCCGGATTGTAGGCGCCGCCCGCTTCGGCGCGCCGCAGGACAAGGCCGCCCAACCATGCACACGCGCACCGTTTTCTTCGTTTCCGACGGCACCGGCATCACTGCCGAAACCTTCGGTAACGCCGTCCTCGCCCAGTTCGAGATGAAGCCCCGCCACGTGCGGCTGCCCTTCACCGACACGGTCGACAAGGCCCACCAGGCCGTGCGGCGGATCAATCACACGGCCGAAATCGAGGGTCTGCGGCCGATCGTCTTCACGACGCTGGCCAACATGGACGTACTCGAGGTGATCGAGACCGGCTGCAAGGGCATGCTGCTCGACATGTTCGGCACCTTCGTGCGGCCGCTCGAAATCGAGCTGGCGATGAAGTCGAACCATCGCATCGGCCGCTTCAGCGACGTGAGCAAGAGCAAGGAATACAACGCGCGGATCCAGGCCATCGACTTCAGCCTGGCGCACGACGACGGCCAGAGCAACCGCGACCTCGACGGCGCCGACGTGATCCTGGTCGGCGTCAGCCGCAGCGGCAAGACGCCCACTTCGCTCTATCTCGCCATGCAGCATGGCCTGAAGGCCGCGAACTACCCGCTGATCCCCGAAGACTTCGACCGCCGGCAGTTGCCGCCAGCCCTGATGCCACATCGCAAGAAGATCTTCGGCCTCACGATCCAGCCCGAGCGCCTGAGCGAGATCCGCAACGAACGGCGCCCGAACTCGCGCTACGCGAGCATCGAGAATTGCCGGCATGAGGTGAGCGAGGCCGAGGCGATGATGCGGCGGGCCGGCATCCGCTGGCTGTCGACCACCACCAAGTCGATCGAGGAAATCGCGACCACCATCCTGCAGGAGCTGCGGCCCGAGCGGCTGACCTACTGATTGGCTTTTACTAAGATTGATCTTATGATCTGCGGATGGCTCCCAAACCTCCCGCAGATGCGATGCACACCGCCGTGCGTCTGCGCGCGGCGGTTTCGCAGCTGACACGGCATCTTCGTTCGCAGGGCAGTGCAGACCAGCCAGGTTCGGCCAAGCTGAGCGTGCTCGGACAGCTGTACCGGCGCGGCCCGCTGACGCCGACGCAACTGGCGCTGCACGAGCGGGTCAAGCTCCAGACCTTGACGAGGCTGCTCGCAGAAATCGAGACCGATGGCCTCGTGGAGCGTCGTGCCCACGAGGGCGACGCGCGCAAATCGATCCTGTCCCTGACTGCCGCAGGCGCGCATCTGCTCACCGCCGAGGTGCATCGCAGGGAGGCGTCGCTTGCATCCGCGCTCGGCGCACAGCTGAGCGCCGGTGAGCGCGCGCAATTGCTCGCGGCCTGCGAGCTCATCGACCGTGTGGCCGAAGGCTTGGGCGCGCAGCCTTCAACAGTCCCGGTCGGGCGTTCATGAACGACGCCACGTTGCGCCACGGCCTTCAACTGGCGGCCGCGGTAGTGCTGTCCTACCTGGCGTCCGATGCCCTGCATATGCCCGAGAGCTTCTGGGCCGTGATGAGCGCCTTGATCGTGATGCGCCCGACCACGGGCTCCACGCTCGGTGCGGGCTGGGACCGGGTGCGCGGCACGCTGGCCGGTACCGGCCTGGGACTGGCCGGTGTCTGGCTGCAGCATCACATCGGGGTGGGGTCGACGGCGGCCACGCTCGGCACCGTGGCACTGCTCGCGCTGGGCAGCGCATGGATTGCTTCGATGCGCAGCGCGCCGATCGCTGCATTGATCGTGCTGTCCAGCGGCGGGATCGCGGGCCACCCGGCGCTCGAGGTCGCCGGCCTGCGCGTGGTCGAGATTGCGATCGGGGTCTCGACGGGCCTGGCGATCTCCATGCTGGGGCTGGCATCGCGCACGCAAGCGCGCTTCGATGCGGCGTGTGCGTCGGTCTTGCGGCGCATCGCGGCCGACGTGCAACGCGATCTCGGCCCGGCGCCTTTGACGCCGGAAGAAAAGCAGGCCGCCGCTGGCGCAGCGCGGCTCGCATTGCGCGACTTGGCCGTGATGGCGGTGGGCGCCGATCGGGAAGCGAAGCTCTGGCGCCGCCTGCGCCGCAGAGCGCAGGACGGCGCCGAGGATTGCGCCCGGACGGCGCAGTTCGTGGCACGCATCGCGCATGACGCCGCCCTGTTCGCTCGGCTGGCCGAGAGCGCGCCGCTCGCGCGCGACGATGCAGCATGGACAGCACTCGGCCAAGCCGCGGGGCGAGCGCTCGAAAGCAGCGCAGAAAGCCTGGAAGCAGGCGCTCCACCCGATCTTGCCGCGTTGCGCCGGTTCGCCCCGGCCTCGCCTTCTTCGCCGATCCCGTGGATCGCACCCGCCGCCCGCCTGCTGATGCAGGACTTGACGGGCCTCGCCCGCCTTCGCCTTCAGGCAGCCACGGCCTCCTCTGCCGGCGCCGAGGTCCGGATCAGGTGATCGAAGGCGCTGAGCGCGGCCTTCGCACCATCGCCGGCCGCAATGATGATTTGCTTGAACGGCACCGTCGTCGCATCGCCCGCCGCGAACACGCCGGGCACCGAGGTCTGGCCCTTCGCGTCGACCATGATCTCGCCGCGCTTCGAGAGCTCGACCGTGCCCTTGAGCCAATCGGTGTTGGGCACCAGGCCAATCTGCACGAACACGCCTTCGAGTTCCACCTGGTGGCTCTCGCCCGTCGCGCGGTCCTTGTAGATCAGGCCGTTGACCTTCTGCTTGTCGCCGGTGATCTCGGTCGTCTGTGCGTTGGTGACGATCCTGACGTTCGCCAGGCTCTTCAGCTTGCGCTGCAGCACCGCGTCGGCGCGCAGTTGCGTGTCGTACTCGATCAGCGTCACGTGGCCCACGATGCCGGCGAGGTCGATCGCCGCTTCGACGCCCGAATTGCCGCCGCCGATCACGGCCACGCGCTTGCCCTTGAAGAGCGGGCCGTCGCAGTGCGGGCAGTAGGCCACGCCCTTGTTCTTGTACTCGTGCTCGCCCGGCACGTTGATGTTGCGCCAGCGCGCCCCGGTCGAGATCACGACCGAGCGGCTCTTGAGCGAAGCACCGTTCTCGAGCTTGATCTCGATGAAATCCTTGCCCGGCACCAGCGCCGCGGCGCGCTGCAGGTTCATGATGTCGACCTCGTAGTTGCGCACGTGCTCCTCGAGCGCCAGCGCGAACTTGGGCCCTTCGGTTTCCTTGATCGAGATGAAGTTCTCGATGCCCATGGTGTCGAGCACCTGGCCGCCGAAGCGCTCGGACGCCACGCCTGTGCGGATGCCCTTGCGCGCCGCATACACGGCCGCTGCCGCGCCGGCCGGCCCGCCGCCGACGATGAGCACGTCGAACGGAGCCTTGCCGGCGATCTTTTTCGCCTCGCGCTCGACGCCGCTGGTGTCGATCTTGGCCAGGATTTCTTCCAGGCTCATGCGGCCCTGGCCGAATTCGGTGCCGTTCAGGAACACGGTCGGCACGGCCATGATCTGGCGTTCTTTCACCTCGTCCTGGAACAGCGAGCCGTCGATCATGGTGGTCTTGATGCGCGGGTTCTGCACCGCCATCAGATTGAGCGCCTGCACGACGTCCGGGCAGTTGTGGCAAGTGAGCGAGATGTAGATCTCGAACTCGAAATCGCCGTCGAGCGCGCGAATCTGCTGCAGCACGGCTTCGTCGACCTTGGGCGGATAGCCGCCGACCTGCAGCAACGCGAGCACCAGCGAGGTGAATTCGTGGCCCATCGGAATGCCCGCGAAGCGCGGGCCATGGCTCTGGCTCGGCCGGTTGATCGAGAACGAGGGCTTGCGATGGTTGTCGTCGCGGCTCTCGGTCACCTTCACCAGCGAAGACGAGTCGGCTACGTCCTTCAGCAACGATTGCAGATCGCCCGACGCCTTGCTGTCGTCGAGCGAAGCGACGATTTCGATCGGCTGCGTGATGCGGTCGAGATAGCTTTTCAGTTGTGCCTTGGTGCCGGCGTCGAGCATGGTGAACTCACTTTGAAAATACGAGGGGAACAAAAAAGCCCGGGAGCGAAACGCGCCCGGGCCTGGCGCAAACGGCGAGTTAGATCTTGCCGACGAGGTCGAAGGAAGGCTTGAGCGTTTCGGCGCCTTCGGTCCACTTGGCCGGGCAGACCTCACCGGGGTGGGCAGCCACGTACTGGGCGGCCTTCACGCGGCGCAGCAGCTCGGCGGCGTCGCGGCCAATGCCGTTGTCGTGCACTTCGATGGTCTTGATCTTGCCTTCGGGGTCGATCACGAAGGTGCCGCGATAGGCGAGGCCTGCGTCTTCGCCCTCTTCGATGAGGACCTGGAAGGCACGTGCGAGTTGCTGGCTGGGGTCGCCGATCAGCGGGTACTGGACCTTGCCGATGGTTTCCGAGGTGTCGTGCCAGGCCTTGTGGGTGAAGTGGGTGTCGGTCGACACGCCATACACCTCGACGCCGAGCTTCTGGAATTCAGCATAGTGGTCGGCCAGGTCGCCCAGTTCGGTCGGGCACACGAAAGTGAAGTCGGCCGGGTAGAACACCACGACGGACCACTTGCCCTTGAAGTTTTCGTTGCTGACCGGAACGAACTTGCCGTTGTGGTACGCGGTGGCCTTGAAAGGGATGATTTCGGTGTTGATCAGGGACATTCAGTTTTCCTTGGGTGACTGATGAAAGAAAGTGGCGAGCGATTAGTATAACTACCAATAAAGGCAAATTCATAGTTATGAACTATGAAAAAAATTGCGGTGGCCTATGAGGTCGGCGGCCACCGCCAAATGCGAACACCTATCACGATCAAACGCATGCAGACCGCCAGCGCATGGGTTTGCTTGCGTGCTGTCACGAGCGGCTCACACAATCGACGCTTTCAGAACAAGGAATAACCATGAAGGGCGACCCTCAAGTCATCGACCATCTCCAGGCGCAGCTCAAGAACGAGCTCACTGCGATCAACCAGTACTTCCTGCACTACCGCATGCTCAAGCACTGGGGCCTGGACAAGCTGGCCAAGAAGGAATACGAGGAGTCGATCGGCGAAATGAAACACGCCGACAAGCTCATGGATCGCATCTTTGTGCTCGACGGCCTGCCGAATCTTCAGGATCTGGCCAAGCTCAATGTCGGCGAAGACGTCCCCGAGATCCTGCAGTGCGACCTCACGGCAGAGACCGGCGCACAAGCCACCATCAAGGCCGGCATCGCCCACTGCGAATCGGTGCGCGACTATGTCTCGCGCGACCTGCTGCAAGAGATCCTGGACGACACCGAAGAGCACATCGACTTCCTCGAAACCCAGATCGATCTGGTCGACAAGGTCGGGCTGCAGAACTATCTGCAGTCGCAAATGGGCGAGATCGAGTAAGGCGCATCGCGTCATGCAGGCGGGCTGCGGCCCGCATTTTTTTGCCCGCATCGCGTCTTGTAAATGGCATTCATTCTCATTTGCAAGGCTAGAATCGCGGGCTCCAATGCCCCCCGCCGCCACCGACAACCGCCACCGCGCCTACTGGCTCAAGACCTTGCATGAATGGCATTGGGTCAGCTCGGCGCTCTGCCTGATCGGCATGGTGCTGTTCAGCGTCACGGGATTCACCCTCAATCATGCCGCCGGCATCGAAGCCAAGCCGAAGGTCAGCAGCCTGACTTGCACTATCGACGACGCGTTGCGCGGCCACCTCGCGCAACAACTGCCGGCTGCCAAGGCGCGAAAAGGCAAGGCCGAACTCCCGGCAGAACTTCAGGCCTGGGTGCACAAGCAATGGGCGATCGACACTTCGGGCCGCGAAGCCGAGTGGTCCGACGACGAAATCTATCTCTCGCTCCCGCGCCCCGGCGGCGACGCCTGGCTGCGGCTCAGCCTGTCCGACGGGCAGATCGAATACGAACGCACGGACCGCGGCTGGCTCTCTTATTTCAACGACCTGCACAAGGGCCGCCACACCGGCGTTGCCTGGAGCTGGTTCATCGACTTTTTTGCGGCCGCCACGCTGGTGTTCTCGGTCACCGGCCTGTTCATTCTCAAGATGCACGCCGGCAACCGGCCTTTCACCTGGCCCATGGTGGGCATGGGTCTGGTCGTGCCGGTGCTGCTCGCGCTGTTGTTCATTCATTGATCCAGGAAAGAGGTTTTCCCGTGCAAGTTCGCTATTCGCTCGCGCTCGCAGCGCTCTTCGGCGCGCCCGCCTTCGCAGCCGGCCTCGCGGTCAACATCGAAGTGCCGCGCCTGACGGTGGCCGAATACCACCGCCCGTACGTCGCAGCGTGGATCGAGCGCGCCGACCAGTCGGTCGCCACCACGCTGGCCGTCTGGTACGACATCAAGAACAAGGGCAACGCGGAAGGCGAAGGCACCAAGTGGCTCAAGGACATGCGCCAGTGGTGGCGGCGCACGGGACGCGAGCTGCAAATGCCGGTCGACGGCGTGAGCAGCGCCACCCGCCCTGCCGGCAAGCACCAGATCAGCTTCACCGAAGGCTCGGTCGCGCTGCCGAAGCTGGCGCCGGGCGCCTACAAGCTGTACGTCGAAGCGGCACGCGAAGTCGGCGGCCGCGAGATCGTGAGCATTCCGTTCCAGTGGCCGCCGGCCAAAGCCGAGCAGCCCCAGGTCGCCGGCAACAGCGAGCTCGGCGAAGTCCGGCTCGAGCTCAAGCCTTGATCCATCCCCTTTCATCCTCCTCATCGGGTCTCACCATGAAGTTTGCTTTTCGCACCGCCGCCCTGGCCCTTGCTCTTTCCGCCGGCGCCGCTGCCGTGCAGGCGCACAACGTGTGGCTGCTGCCTTCGAGCACCGTGCTCTCGAAAGGCGACTGGATCACGGTCGACGCGGCCGTTTCGAACGACTTGTTCTTCTTCAATCACAACCCGCTGGCGCTCGACAACTTGGCCGTGACCGCACCAGACGGCAGCGCCGTGAAGGCCGAGAACATCCACAAGGGCAAGTTGCGCAGCGTGTTCGACCTCAACCTCGCGCAGCCCGGCACCTACCGCGTCGCGGTGCTCAATGGCGGCGTGTTTGCCCGCTGGAAGGACAAGGCCACCGGGCAACCCAAGCGCGCACGCGGCACGCCGGAGAACATTGCCAGCCAGATCCCGGCCGATGCGCAGGAGGTCGAGGTAACGCAGTCGGCCGGCCGCATCGAAACCTTCGTGACCGTGGGCAAGCCCGGTGTGCTCAAACCGAGCGGCAAGGGCCTGGAACTGGTGACCACCACCCATCCGACAGATCTGGTGAAGGGGGAGAAGGCCAGCTTCGCCCTGCAGATCGACGGGCAACCGGCCAAGGACCTCGAAGTGACGGTCACGCCCGGCAACACGCGCTACCGCGACAAGGTGGATGAGATCACGGCCAAGACCGACGCCAAGGGCCAGTTCTCCGTGATTTGGCCGCAAGCCGGCATGTACTGGCTCGAAGCCAGCACCAAGGACGGCAAGACCACGGTGCCGCAAGCCAAGGAGCGGCGCCTGAGCTATGCCGCCACCTTGGAAGTGATGCCCTGAACACGTCTCGGGACACGCCGCACAAGCGGCCTTCTTTCGCGGTCCGGCGCACGGGTGGCTATGCCAACGCGGCCGTGCCGCGTCGCGCCGATCCTGCGAGTCTTCAGCAACTTGCCGGGCGGACCATGGGCACGACCTGGTCGCTCAGGTTCGACAACCCGCTCTTGATTCCTCTGGACGCCGTTCGCGCGAGTGCAGAGGCTGCGCTGGACCGGGTGATCGCCCAGATGAGCACCTGGGAATCGGACTCGGACATCAGCCGCTTCAACCGCGCTGCTGCCGGCAGCCGGCATGCACTGGCGCCCGAATTCGGCAAGGTGCTTGCCTGCGCATTGCAATGGGCTGCGGCAAGCGACGGCGCCATCGATCCGACCATCGGGGCGCTGGTGGCGCTCTGGGGTTTCGGCGCGCACGCCAATGCATCGCCATTGCCGCCCTCGCCCGCCGAACTCGCGGCGGCACGCTCGCATGTCGGCTGGCAGCGCATCGCCTTCGAGTCCGATGCCAATTCGATCCTGCAGCCGGGCGGTGTCTGGCTCGATCTCTCGGGCATCGCCAAGGGCTTTGCGGTCGACCAAGTAGCAGCTGAACTGCAAATTCTCGGGCTCGGGGATTTTCTCGTTGAAGTGGGCGGCGAACTGCGTGGCGTCGGCCGCCGCCCCGGTGGGCAGCCCTGGCAAGTCCAGATCGATGCCGCGTCCGGTGTCGCAACACGCATTGCGCTCAGCGACATGGCGCTTGCCACGTCGGGCGACCGCTGGCACCTGCGTCAACACGAGGGTCGAAGCTGGTCGCACACCCTCGATCCGCGCTGCGGCGAGCCGAGCGGCCATGCGCTGACAGCGGTGACGGTGCTGCATCGCCAATGCATGCACGCCGATGCGCTCGCCACCGTTCTCACGGTGCTCGGTCCGGACGACGGCTTGACCTTTGCGCAGCATCACGGAATCGCAGCCCTGTTCGTTGGCCGCGAAGGTGCGGGGCACCGGGCGCTGGCCAGCGAGGCCTGGACAGCGCAAGTTGCATGACCGAAGCCACCGTGCGCGCGCTGGCAGCCGGCTCGACCGTGTGCGCCTACGCGGGCCTGTGCCTCGCGGTGTACTGGCGCGAACGCCGACGCAATCAGGTCCTGGCACGCGCTGCCGCAGCGCTCGCGGGGGATGGCGCCGAAGAGACCGCGTTGGTGCTGTACGCAAGCCAGACCGGCCAGGCCGAAGCCATCGCCTGGCAGACCGCAGGCTGGCTGCGCGCGGCAGGGACCCCGGTCCGCGTCATGTCGCTCAACGAAGCCGATACGAAGACCTTGCGTGACGCAAGCTCTGCGCTCTTCATCGCCAGCACTTACGGTGAAGGCGACGCACCCGACGGCGCCAGCGTGTTCGCCGAGCAGGTGATGGGCAGCACTGCCGACTTCTCCTCGTTGCGCTACGCCGTGCTCGCATTGGGTGACCGCCAGTACGCAAGCTTCTGCGGCTTCGGCCGCGCGCTCGACGAATGGCTTCACTCGGCCGGCGCCACACGCACATTCGAACGCCTTGAAGTCGACAATACCGACCCGGCCAGCCTCGCCGTCTGGCGAGCCCGATGCGGCGGCGACGCAGTTGCGCAGGCGGAAGACAGCAGCGCAAAGACCATGCCCTGGCGTCTCGCAGCGCGCGAGCGCTTGAATGCGGGCAGCGCAGGCGCGCCGGTGTACCACCTGGCGTTCGTGGCGCCGGCGGGAACTGCAGCACAGTGGGAGTCCGGAGACGTGGCGCAGATCACCATCGCCAGCGATCCAGGTCGACCGCGCGACTATTCGATCTCCTCGATTCAAACCGACGGAGAACTCCAGTTGCTGGTGCGCCAGGAACAGCACCCCGACGGGACTCTGGGTGCCGCATCGGGCCTGCTGACCTCGACATTGGCCATCGGTGACACGGTCGCGCTGCGCCTGCGGCCCCACTGCAATTTCCGCCTCGAAGGCAATGCGCAGCGGCCGCTGATTCTCATCGGCAACGGCACCGGGCTGGCCGGCCTGCGCAGCCATCTGCGAGCCCGTGCCGCCGCCCGCCAGCACGACAACTGGCTGGTGTTCGGGGAGCGCAATGCGCGGCATGACTTTCTCTACCGCGCCGAAATCGAAGCTTGGAACGCCGCAGGCGTTCTGCGCCGGCTCGACATGGTCTTTTCGCGCGATCAGCCCGACCGGCCCTATGTCCAGCACCGCTTGCTGCAGGCTTGCGAGGAAGTGCTCTCGTGGATCGGTCGCGGCGCAGCCGTGTATGTGTGCGGCAGCCTGCAGGGAATGGCCTCCGGCGTCGACGCGGCATTGCGCCAGATCGCCGGTGAAGCCCTGGTGCGTGAACTCACGGCCACCGGCCGCTATAGACGCGACGTCTATTGACGCTTTGGCGCCTGCACGCCGCGCCAGTTGCTAACTGGCAACAAACACAGCGGAACTTAGTCTCAATTTTGGAAATACGTAAACAAACGTATTGAGATTGATTATCATTCGCTTCGAGTTCGCGCAGCCGCAACTCAGCTCACCCAGCCAATCCCGCCGCCTCTTGGAGGAGCGCGCTCGGACCCGCCAGTCGAGTTCTCACATGCCGTCCTTCCCGGAGAACCCTTCATGGCCTATATCAAGAGCCGCAAGCACGCCGTCGGGCGTGCACCGTCACCCCAGTTGACTGGCGCAGCAGCCGCAACCCTGATCGCGATATCGATGCCCGTAGCGGCGCAGACCAGCACGGCGAACACGTTGCGCGAAGTCAAGATCGAAGCGACGGCCGATGGCTACAAGCCCGAAACGTCTTCATCGCCCAAGTTCACCCAGCCCCTGGTGGATACGCCCCAAACCATCACCGTCATCAAGAAGGAGGTCCTGCAGGACCAGGGCGCGACGACGCTGACCGAGGCGCTGCGCAATACGCCCGGCATTACCTTCCAGATGGGGGAAAACGGCAACACGTCCACAGGCGACGCCGTGTTCATGCGCGGCTTCGACACCTCGGGCAGCATCTTCGTCGACGGCATCCGCGACGTGGGCACCGTCTCGCGCGACATGTTCAATATCGAGCAGGTCGAGGTCGTCAAAGGCCCGGCGGGCGCCGACATTGGCCGCGGATCGCCGACCGGCTACATCAATCTCGTATCCAAAGTACCCACCGCCGAGAACTTCTTCGCCGGCAGCGTGAGCCTGGGCTCCGCCAGCCAGAAGCGGGCGACGGTCGACCTCAACCGGGCGCTGAACGAAACTGGTTCCGTGGCATTTCGTCTGAATGCCATGGTGCAGGACGGCGGCGTGCCGGGACGGGACCTGGTCGAAAACAATCGATCGGGCATCGCGCCCTCGCTCGCCATCGGCCTCGGTACGCCGACGCGCATCTACCTGTCCTATCTGCACATGGATCAGAAGAATCGCCCTGACGGCGGAATTCCAGTGGTCGGCCTCGAAGGCTACTACCTTGCCGATCTGGCGCGCATCGGCGGCAACGGGCCCCGGGTCGACACCAACAACTACTACGGCTTTCTGTCGGACCATGACGACGTGAAGGCCGACATGTTCACGGCGCGCATCGAACACGATATTGCGCCCGGCGTGACCATCCGCAACATCTCCCGCTGGGGCCGCACCAAGCAGGACCTGGTACTCACGGGTGTGTTCAGCAACGGGCTGCTCGTCCCGAACGTGTTCAATCCGCTCGGCTGGTCGGTGCGCACGACGCCGCAGGGCAAGCTTCAAGACAACGAGATCTTTGCGAACCAGACGAACATCACGGCGGACCTGACCCTGGGCGGCTTGAAGCACTCCATCAGCGCCGGCGTCGAATTGGGCCGCGAAGAGCAGGACAACACCGCCGTGGCGGCCCAGATCAACGCGCTCAACGGCGTGCGCTCGGGCACTTCGTTCCTTGCCTACAACAACCTCTACGCCCCCAACGTCAACCGCGCCTTCGTTCCGGTGCTGCCGACCGGCGCCAGCACGGCCGGCAAGACGACCACGGCCGCGCTGTACGCTTTCGACACCATCAAGCTCAACGAGCAATGGCTGATCAACGGCGGTCTCCGCTACGAGCACTACAAGAGCGACTTTTCCGGCCTGGACGCACCTGCAGCCAACGGGACGCAACTCGCAACACGGCTCGGTAAATCCGACAACCTTCTCACAGGCAAGGTAGGCGTGGTGTTCAAGCCGACCCCCAACGGCAGCATCTATGCCGCCTACGCCACGTCCGCGAAACCGCCAGGCTCCGACTTCGCGCTGTCGGGCACGGCCACCAACATCAACAATCCGAACCTCGATCCGCAGAAGGCGAAGACCGCCGAGGTCGGCACCAAGTGGGATCTGCTCGACAAGCGCCTCGCGGTGACCGGCGCACTGTTCCGGACAACCAACGAGAACGAACAGGTTCAGATCGATACCTTCGGCAACACCGAGCAATACGGCAAGACGCGCGTGCAAGGCGTGGAACTGAGCGCCATCGGGCAGATCACGCCTGCATGGCAGGTCATTGCAGGCATCGCCAGCATCGACACCGAGATCCTGGAAGGTTCGCGGACAAGCACCACGCAGAACGGCGCGCAAATTCGCTTCTCGCCGAAGCTCACGGCCACGCTTTGGACGACCTACAAGTTTCCCATGGGCCTGATCGTCGGCGCAGGCGCACGTTACGTCGACACGCAGGCGCGGGCGACGTCGAACGCGGCGCTGACACCGACCACCTTCTTCCCGACCATTCCGAGCTATACGGTCTTCGACGCGATGATCGGCTACGAAATCAACAAGAACGTGGCGATCCAGCTCAACCTGTACAACCTGACGGACAAGTTCTATCTGGCACGGGTGAACAACGCAGGGAACCGGCTGACGGTGGGGACGCCGCGCTCCGCGACGTTGACCGCCAACTTCAAGTTCTGACACGCCCCGGCATCCCACTCTCGAGGACTGCGAAACTCGCAGCCCCAGTCGTCGCGCTGGGGCTTTTTTCATGGAGATCTTGCAAATGATGTTGCATGTGCCCGATGTCCTGACGCGGGATCAGGTGCGCGAAATGCGAGCAACCCTCGACACGACCGATTGGGTGGACGGCAGGGAAACCGTCGGGGAACAGGGCGCCAGGGTCAAGCGTAATCGTCAGCTGCCCGAGCTCTCCCCAGTGACCCGTGCGCTGGGCAGCACCATCCTGGCCGCGTTGGCCAAGAATGCCCTGCTCTTTTCCGCTGCGTTGCCGCTCCGGTTCGTGCCGCCGCTGTTCAATCGCTACGAAGGCGGCGAACACTACGGACTGCATGTGGACGGATCGGTACGCTCCGTGCCCGGCACCGGCGAGCAATTGCGCACCGATCTGTCGTGCACCCTGTTCCTGTCCGAGCCCGAGGACTACGAAGGGGGCGAACTGGAAGTCGTGGACACCTACGGCACCCACGAAGTCAAGCTGCCGGCCGGTGATCTGATCCTCTACCCCTCGAGCAGCCTGCACCGCGTGCATCCCGTGACGCAGGGCGTGCGCATCTGCTCCTTTTTCTGGTTGCAGAGCATGGTGCGCAACGACCGGCAGCGGGCCATGCTGTTCGAACTCGACCAAACCATCATCAAGTTGCGCGCCCGGCTCGGCGAGTCGGAGGAGACGGTCGCCCTGACCGGCCACTATCACAACCTGCTGCGCATGTGGTCCGAGGTGTAGGGGCCAGCTATCGAAGGGCTTGGCCCCAGAGCTGCAATAGTTATTGCAAATGCGAGGAATTCGTATTTATAATCGAGCCTTCTACAAACAGCCAGCCAACTGCCGCCTCACCGCCATGATCGTTTGCGTATGTCGCCGAGTGTCAGACCGCGAAATCGCACGCCATGTGCGCGCCGGCATGACCTTCGACGAAGTGCAGTTTGAGCTCGGCGTGGCCACCCAGTGTGGCCAGTGCGAAGGCTGCGCGCGCGACGTGGTCGCGCAATGCAGCGCTTCCCATCCGGTTGCCGCACTCAACCGCGAATCGGAACCGAGGTCGATCCAGCTTGCCAATTCCATCACGGAAAGCAGGGCATGGAACTCTTCTCGGCACTCGGCGGCAGCCTGATCCTCGTCACCGGCTCGGTCTGGTGGATTCTTCGCAAGTAACTGGCGCTTCCGCTGCACCCGGGCACCTTTCGCAAGGGCCGGCACTCCATAGTTGATCGTGTCTGACCGCTTTTCCTCGTCTCCTCCCTCCGTTCTAGGCCTGTCACGCAACGCCGTCATCGCAGGCGGCGTGGTGCTTTTTCACGTCGCTGCCCTGTGGGCGCTGCAGAGCGGCCTGCTCCGCCGCGCCGCCGAGGTGGTCATCCCGGTGGAAATCCTGAGCGAGTTCATTGAGCCGCCCAAGCCGGCAGAACCGCCGCCCCCGCCACCCGAACCGCCCAAGCGGGAAGTGACGAAAACGCCTCCGCCGCCGCGGCCGCAGGCGATACGCGAGCCGAAGCCCACACCAGCGCCGAATGCGCCCACGGGGAGCATCGAGCCGCCGCCCCCACCCGCGCCCATTGCGCCGCCCGCCCCCGCAGAGCCGCCGGCTCCTCCTGCCTCGCCACCCGCACCGCCGGCGCCCAAGCTCGTCGAAATCAGCCAGGGCCAGACGCAATACATCCGCGAACCTCGCATCACCTACCCGGCGATGAGCAAGCGATTGGGCGAGACCGGCACGGTGGTCGTGGCGGTCTATTTCAACAGCGCGGGCCTTCCCAAGCGCGCCGAGATTTTCAAGTCCAGCGGCTATGACCGGCTCGACCAGGCAGCGCGCGAGGCAGCCATGTCATCGCAGGTCACGCCGATCAGGCAGCCGGGCGCCGACGAGGCGACCGTCTACTTGTTGAAGGCGCCTTTCAATTTCACACTTTCCCAATAGTCCCGGAGCAGTAGTTATGGATTCCCAATTTGGCCTGATGAACGTATGGGCGCAGGGCGACTTCGTCACCAAGGCCGTCGCCTTGCTGCTGATCGGCATGTCGCTCGCCTCGTGGATCGTGATCCTGATCAAGGCGCTGGACGTCATCAAGTACAAGCGCCTCGCGAAGCACTCGCAGGACTTCTGGCACAGCGAAGACTTCGCCACCGCGCTCAACAAGCTCGGCAAGGACGACAGCAACCCGTTCCGCGCCCTCGCCCTGGAAGGCCGTGAAGCCGCGGCGCATCATCGCAACACCAAGGCCCATCTGCACGATGCGCTCGACGTGAGCGACTGGATCACACGCGCATTGCGCAACGGCATCGATGAATTCACCGCGCGCCTGCAGACTGGTCTGGCCGTCCTGGCCTCGGTCGGTTCGACGGCCCCGTTCATCGGCTTGTTCGGCACGGTCTGGGGCATCTACCACGCCTTGATGAGCATCAGCTCGGCCGGCCAGGCCACCATCGACAAGGTGGCCGGCCCGATCGGCGAAGCGCTGATCATGACGGCGCTCGGCCTGGCGGTCGCCATTCCCGCAGTGCTGGGCTACAACGCGCTGGTGCGCGGCAACAAGTTCGTGCTGACCAAGCTCAACAGCTTTGCGCATGACCTCCATGCCTACTTCGTGACGGGCGCACGCGTCCAGAGCGGCGTCGAAGCCATCGTCGTCCCGCTCAAGAAAGGCTGAGCACCATGGCTTTCGGAACCCAGGACGAACCCGATGAGGTGATGAACGAGATCAACATGACGCCGCTGGTCGACGTCATGCTGGTGCTCCTGATCATCTTCATCATCACCGTGCCGGTGATGAAGCATGCGGTGAACATCGACCTGCCCCGCGCGAGCAGCGAGCCGGAGCAGACCAAACCGCAGAACATCCTGTTCACCGTCGCCGCCGACGGCAGCTATTACTGGAACGAACAGAAGATCGACGACGCCGAGCTGAAGACACGGCTCGCGGCCGAAGCGGCCAAGGAACCGCAACCCGAGTTGCACATCCGCGGCGACAAGGCGGTGCGCTACGAGCGTGTTGCACAAGCGATGTCGGCGGCGCGCGAGACCGGCGTACGCAAGATCGGCTTCATCACGGAACCCGAGGCGAAGTAAAGCCTGCTTTGCAAGGCAAAAAGATCGATCGAGACGATTGACTTTTTATTGCGAATCATTATCATTCACGCATCGCTTCGACAAGGGGATTTCCAATGCCAGCCACTCCCAACGCATTCACCGTCCTGAGCCATCCCTCGCTCGATCATTCGGGCGGTGGCCGCGCCGCCGCCGAGGCGCCCCGCCCTGCTGCCCTTTTCGAAAGCACGGAGCTTCTCAAGGGCAGCAAGATCGTCGGGATCATGCACAACGGCTCGCTCTATCGGCTGCAAGCCACCAAACTCGGCAAGCTGATCCTGACCAAATAGAGATCAGCCCGCCCCTCGCGCAAGTTTCATCGTGGGGCGACTCGAGGAGATTCATCTCCGAAGGGTCGTTTTTTGCTAGCCAACGGTTCGCCGACTAGCCAAGCTTTTTTTCCACCTTGAATCCGAAAAGAAAACGCCGACCCGAAAGTCGGCGTTTTTGTTTTGGAAGCCTGGCGATCAGAGGCCGAGCGCGGCGATACCCGCCTTGGCGATCTGCGCGTCCTCGTTCGACTTGACGCCACTGACGCCGACCGCACCGATCACCTGGCCATCCTTGACGATCGGCACACCGCCTTCCAGCAGGCCTTGCACCCCAGGCGCCGTCAGAAACGAGGGGCGGCCGCCGTTGATCATGTCCTCATAGATCCTGCTCTCCCGCCTTCCCATCGCGGCCGTGTGGGCCTTGGCAGGCGCAATGTGCGACGACAAGGCCGCTGCCCCATCGAGCCGCTGCAGCCAGAGCAAATTGCCGGCGTCGTCGGCGATGGCGATGGTCACGGCCCAGTTGTTCTTGAGCGCTTCGGCTTCGGCCGCGGCGGCAATGGCCTTGACATCGGCGAGTTCGAGAAAGGACTTGGTCTTCATGGTCTTGCAAAAAGTGAACTAAGCCCTGAAGCATAGCGCCCGCACCTGCATGAGCCCTTACGGATGGCAGAAAGCGCTTTAGGGACATCCGGATGCGGGTTTTTGTCGCGGCCGGCTCTTGCGGCCACCTAGAATGGGCCCCAACTGCAGCGTTGCAGCGAACATCAGGAGTTTCAGCAATGAACGACCGCGTCAACACCCTCGACACCACCGTCGGCTACGGCCAGACGTTGCCGCAGGCAGAGCGCCAGCGCGTCCTGCGCAATACCTATTGGCTGCTCGCCCTGAGCCTGCTGCCCACCGTGCTGGGCGCCTGGATGGGCGTCGCCACCGGCATCACCCGCTCGCTGAGCGGCGGTATCGGCCTCATGGTCTTTCTGGGCGGTGCCTTCGGTTTCATGTTCGCCATCGAGAAGACCAAGAACTCGGCCGCCGGCGTGCCGGTGCTGCTGGCGTTCACCTTCTTCATGGGCCTGATGCTGTCGCGGCTGATCGCGATGGTGCTGGGTTTCAAGAACGGCTCCGAATTGATCATGACCGCCTTCGGCGGCACCGCCGGCGTGTTCTTCGTGATGGCCTCGCTGGCAACGGTGATCAAGCGCGACCTGTCGGGCATGGGCAAGTGGCTGTTCGTCGGCGCACTGGTGCTGATGGTCGGTGCGATCATCAATGTCTTCGTCGGCTCCAGCGCCGGCATGATGGCGATCTCGGTCGCCGCCATCGGCATCTTCTCGGCCTTCATGCTGTATGACCTGAAGCAGATCATGGACGGCGGCGAGACCAACTACATCAGCGCCACGCTTGCGCTTTACCTGGACCTGTTCAACGTGTTCCAGAGCCTGCTGGCCTTGCTCGGCATCTTCGGCGGCGAGCGCGACTGAGCACCTGCTCGGCTTGAAGCAACAAGGGCCCCTCGGGGCCCTTTTTCATGCTCGATCGAACACGGCGATCGACTCGACATGCGCCGTGTGCGGGAACATGTTGACCACACCCGCGAAGGTGCAGCGATAGCCCGCCTGGTGCACCAGGAGGCCAGCGTCGCGCGCCAGCGTCGAGGGATTGCAACTCACGTAGACGATGCGCTTCGGCGGCGACCAGCCGCCCTCGTGCAGTTCGATCTGCTGATGAAGGTCGGCGAGCGCCTTGGCCAGCGCAAACGCACCCTCGCGCGGCGGATCGACCAGCCACTTGTCCGCGGCGCCGTCGGCCACCAGCATCGCGGGCGTCATCTCGAACAGGTTGCGCGCGACGAAGCGAGTCGCGGCCAGCGCGCTTCGACCTGGCACGGCGGGGCGGTTGCGCTCGAAGTTGTCGGTCGCCCGCGCCACCAGCGTATCGCTGCCCTCGATGCCCAGCACCTCGCGCGCGCGGCTCGCCAGCGGCAGGGTGAAGTTGCCGAGTCCGCAGAACCAGTCGATCACGCGCTCGCCCGATTGCACGTCGAGCAGGCGCAAAGCGCGGCTGACCAGCGCGCGGTTGATGTGCGGATTGACCTGCGTGAAATCGGTCGGCTTGAAAGGCATCGTGACGCCGAACTCCGGCAACTCGTAAGCCAGCGCGGGACCGTCGGGTTCGAGGAGCTTCACGGTCTCGGGCCCTTTGGCCTGCAGCCACCATTGCACGCCGGCGTGCTGCGCCGCGAACGCTTTGAGCCGCGCCATGTCCGCAGCGGACAGCGGCTCCAGATGCCTCAGCACCAAGGCGATCACGCCGAGGCTGGCGCCGTCCGGCGCGTCCCCGCAAGCCAGTTCGATCTGCGGGCAGGTGTCGCGCGCCTCCATCGAACCGACGAGTTCGCGCAAGGGCATGAGCATGGCGCTGACCCGGGCCGGCAGCACGGGACACACCTGCATGTCCGCCAAGTAGCGGCTCTTGCGCTCGTGAAAGCCGATCAGCACGGTGCCCTTCTTGGCCACGTAGCGCATGGAAAGGCGGGCGCGATAGCGGTAGTGCCAGGCAGGCCCTTCCAGCGGCCGCAGCATGTTCTCGGGACGCACCTTGCCGAGATGCCACAGGTTGTCCTCGAGTGCGCGCTGTTTCACCGCCACCTGCGCAGCGGCATCCAGGTGCTGCATCTTGCAGCCGCCGCATGCGCCGGCGTGCAGACCAAAATGCGGACAGCCGGGCCGCACACGCTGCGACGACTCGCGGCGGATCGCGGCCACGGTGCCTTGCTCCCAGTTGTTTTTCTTGCGGTGCACGCTGAACTGCACTTCTTCGAAAGGCAATGCGCCTTCGATGAACACCACCATGCCGTCGGCCTTGTGCGCCACGCCCTGTGCGTCGAGGTCGAGCGACTCGACGTGCAGCCATTCATCGCGGGCTTGCTGCTGCGCCGCCTTCTTCTCTATCGAATCCGTCATGCACGGATTGTCTCAGGGCTGCGGGGCGCCCTCGGCCCGAGCGCTACAAAAACGCATCGCGCTGGACGCCGGCGCGCGCGAGCTGGCGGCGCATCTTGGCGAGCGCCTCGTTCTGGATCTGCCGCACGCGTTCCCGCGTCAGGCCGAGGCGCACGCTCAACACTTCGAGTGTCTCCGGATCGCGGTCGTGCAGGCCGTAGCGGCCTTCCAGCACCTCGCGCTCGCGTTCGCTCAGTGCGTGGATCCATCGATCGAGAAGCTTCTCGACCTCGTGCGTCTGCGTCACGCCCGTCGGGTCTCCGCCCTCGTCTTCCGAAGCCACCGTATCGGCCAGGCTGAAACTGTCGTCGCCGCGCTCGCTGCCCGCGTCGAGCGAACGTGGCGCCTCGGAGAGCGCCATCAGCTCGGCCACCGCCTGCACCTCGCGGCCCAGCAGCGCCGCGACATCTTCGACCCGCACGCCGTCGGGCCGGCGGGCGATGAAGTCGGCGTCGCCTTCCAGCGCACGGCGCGCCCGCATCACCTGTTGCAGTTCGCGAACCACATGCACCGGCAGCCGGATCGCGCGAGCCTGCATCATCGCCGCCCGTTCGATCGACTGGCGGATCCACCAGGTTGCATAGGTGGAGAAGCGAAAACCACGCTCCGGCTCGAACTTGTTGATCGCATGCATCAGGCCGAGGTTGCCTTCCTCGATCAGATCCGCCAGCGGAACGCCGCGGCCGAGATAGGCCTTGGCGATGTTCACCACGAGCCGCAGGTTGTGCTCGATCATCGATTGCCGCGCCGCGAAGTCGCCGCTGCGGGCGGCGCAGGCGGTCTGGTATTCCTCGTCGGGAGTGAACAGTTCGGTGCGCCGGATCTCGCGCAGGTAGAGCGTCAGCGAATCGCCGCCTTCACCGCCTAGGTCGACCGGCACCGCGTCGTGCGCAATCTCAGGCAGCGCGCCCTTGTCCGCGCGATCAACGACGTCATCCGCAGGAGCGGGCAGGCTCGCAGGCTTGTAGGGCCGCAAGGTCGAGATGCTGCCGTTGCCCGCCGCGCGCCGCACGACCGGAATGCGACGCGGGACGGAGGCAGCCATGCATGATCCTAGCGCGCGGGCAGGTAGCGCGCCGGATCGACCGGCTTGCCCTGGCGGCGGATTTCGAAGTGCAGCTTCACGCGATCCGCGTCGCTGTTGCCCATCTCGGCAATCTTCTGGCCCTTCTGCACGGACTGGTCTTCCTTCACCAGCAGCGTCCTGTTGTGCGCATAAGCGGTCAGGTAGGTGTTGTTGTGCTTGAGGATGATCAGATTGCCGTAGCCGCGCAGGCCGGCGCCGGCATACACCACCCGTCCATCGGCTGCAGCAAGCACCGAATCGCCGGCCTTGCCGCCGATGTCGAGTCCCTTGTTCTTGGCTTCGTCGAAGCCCGCAATCAACGAGCCGTGCGCAGGCCAGATCCAACCCACATCTTCATCGCCCGATGCCGTGGCAGCCGGCGCGGAAGGTGAAGCGGTGATGATGGGCGGGGTGGGTTTGACAGCCGCACTCGCCGCGGCCGCAGACGCCGCTGCGGCGCCGGAGGACGGTGCGACGGCGGCCTGCGTGACCGGCCGCGTCACGGCGCTCGAGGCGTCGGTCGTGCCAGTTGCAGATGCCGGCGCCCCAGCGCTTGCGGTAGCGCCGACCGGCGGAATCACGCGCAGCACCTGACCGACTTCGATCAGGTCGGGATTGTCGAGATTGTTCCAGCGAGCGATGTTCTGCCAGCTCTGGCCGGTTTCGGTGCCGATGCGGCGAATCGTGTCACCGGGACGCACCGCGTAGTAGCCGGGCTTGCCGTAGTTTTCGATGCCCGGCAGCGGCTTGCCCGAAGCGTCCGTGGTGATGGTCGGGACACCGGGCGCGCTGGGCGCGGCAACCGTCGCGCTGGTCATCGTGCCGCGGTCCTCGACCGGTACGGGGCCGCGCCTGGCGGCACACCCCGCAATCAAGAGCGCGACCAGCAGCGTCACGCCGGCAAGCCAGCCCCGATTGCCAATACCCAGCATGTGTTCTTCCTTCAAGCAATTCCCGATTTTAGGGGGACAAAGTGAACCGCCTCAAGAATGCGGCGCTCCAGTCCCCGCGCTGTTTTGTCGATCACGACAAGCGCCTGTTTGCCGACCTCGGACTGTGTCGGCGCGACGATGCGGCCGCCCACGGCCAGCTGCGCGATCCATGCCTCAGGCACCGCTTCGCCGCCGGCCGCCGCGATGATGCCCGCGTAGGGTGCGCCCTTCGCATAGCCCACCATGCCGTCCCCCAGCAGCAGATGGACCGTGGCCAGCCGGAACGAGCGGAGATTGATGCGCGCTCGCTCGTGCAATCCGCGCAGGCGTTCGATGCTGTAGACCTCGGTCGCGATGTGGCTCAACACCGCCGCTTGGTAGCCGCAGCCGGTCCCGATCTCGAGCACGCGGCCCAGCCGGTCGGCGGGCTTGTTTGCCAACGCGGGCGCACCAAGCAGGAGTTCGATCATGCGGGCCACCACGTTCGGCTTCGAGATGGTCTGGCCCAGACCGATCGGCAGGCTCGTGTCTTCATAGGCCTGATTGACCAGTGCGCTGTCGACGAAAAGATGACGCTCGACCGTGCCCATGGCGCGCAGCACCCGCGCGTCGGCAATGCCCTGCGCCGCGAGCCGCTGAACCATGCGCGCGCGCACGGCGTCGGAGGCCATCGAAGGCGTGTGATGAACGAGCGGCTTGGCAGGCACGGCCGACGCGCGCCCGCGCGTCGCAACCGACGCGGTGGGCGTGAGCCGGACGGGGAATCCTGGTCGCTGGCTCGCCATGTCAGGACGGCTCGCCCAGGCGAGCCACCGTCTCGCGCCATTGGCCGAGGTTGGCATGGTCGGTCAGGTCGATCTGCAAGGGCGTGAGCGCAATGTGGCCGGCCGCCGTCGCATGGAAGTCGGTGCCCTCGCCGCTATCCTTGGCGCCGCCCGCCCCCGCGATCCAGTACATGGTCTCGCCGCGCGGGCTGTCCTGCGTAATGACCTTTTCGGCTGCATGGCGGCGCCCCAGCCTGCAAACCTTGACCGATTTCAGCTTGTCGAAGGGAAGATTCGGGATGTTGACGTTGAGCAGAAATGCGCCGCTCTCGAGCATGCGTTCGCGCTCGATCTGCTCCACCAGCCGCCGGGCCGCGCGGGCCGCCGCGTCGACATGGGCCCAGCCCTTCTCGATCTGCGAGAACGCGATCGCCGGAATGCCGAACAGGTAGGCCTCCATGGCAGCGCCGACGGTGCCCGAGTAGATGGTGTCGTCGCCCATGTTGGCGCCGTTGTTGATGCCGGAAACCACCAGATCGGGCCGGTAGTCGAGCAGCCCCTTGAGTGCGATGTGCACGCAGTCGGCGGGCGTGCCGGTCACGTAGCGAAAGCCGTTGTGCGCGGTGTGCACGTAGAGCGGCGCCGCCAGCGTGAGCGCGTTCGACTTGGCGCTGTTGTTGTGCTCGGGCGCGACCACTTCGACTTCCGCCACCTCCTTCAGCGCATCGTGCAGCGCAACGATGCCGGGAGCCTGGAAGCCATCGTCGTTCGAAATAAGTATCTTCATGTCGTCTGTGAGTGCGCGCGATTGTAGGCGGCCCATGCGTCACGGCAGGGACAATGCCGGCCTGCCAGCCCGCCTATCATGGCCCGGATTCATTGCCCCAGAGACCTACCTCAAGGAGACACGAGCATGCACGCATGGCTCTGCGAAAACCCCACCGGCGTCGACGCCCTGACCTGGAAAGAACTGCCGACGCCAACCCCCGGCCCGGGTCAGGTGCTGATCGAAATCAAGGCTGCCAGCCTCAACTTCCCCGATCTGCTCATCGTGCAGAACAAGTACCAGATCAAGCCGCCGCTGCCCTTCGTGCCTGGGTCTGAATATGCAGGGGTGGTAGCGGCGGTCGGCGACGGAGTGACTCATCTGAAGGTCGGCCAGAACGTCGCCTGTCTTTCCGGCACCGGCGGCTTCGGCACCCACACGCTGGCGCCGGCCGCCCTTTGCATGCCGCTGCCCGAGGGCTTCGGCCATGTCGATGCGGCGGCTTTCATCATGATCTACGCGACATCGTGGCACGCGTTGATGGACAGGGCGCAGCTCAAGGCCGGCGAAACCTTGCTGGTGCTCGGTGCGGCAGGCGGCGTCGGGACGGCAGCGATCCAGATCGCCAAGGCCGCCGGCGCCAAGGTGATCGCTGCCGCGTCCACCGATGAAAAATGCGAGCTCTGCAAATCCATCGGCGCCGATCTCACGATCAACTACACGACGCATGCGCTACCCAATGGCTTTCGCGAAGCCATCAAGGCAGCAACCGACGGCAAGGGTCCGGATGTCATTTATGACCCGGTAGGCGGCGATTTCGCGGAGCCTGCATTCCGCTCGATCGGTTGGCGCGGGCGCTATCTGGTCGTGGGCTTCGCCGCCGGTCCCATTCCCTCGCTGCCATTGAATTTGATGCTGCTCAAAGGCGCGTCGCTGGTTGGCGTGTTCTGGGGGGATTTCGCCAAGCGCGAACCCAAAGCCAATGCGCAGATGATGGCCGAATTGGCAAAGTGGTACGGCCAAGGCAAGATCAAGCCGGTGATAGACCGCACCATGCCGATGGCGGAGTTGAAGGCCGCCTACGCGCACATGGGTTCGCGCGGCGTCAAAGGCAAGCTCGTGATGGTCAACTAAGGCCTGCTACACACAATAAAAAAGCCCGCACATGCGGGCTTTTTTACGAGGGACCAAGCGAACCGTCTACTTGATCTCGAAGTCCGACAGCGACTTGCCGGCGGCCAGCGCCTCCGTAATCCAGCGCGGCTTGCGCCCGCGCCCGCCCGACCATGTTTCACCGGTGGGACTGCGATACTTTGCAGCCGCCTTGATCGTGACCACCCCCGTACTGCGCTTGCCGCCACGCGTGCCGAGTTTCAGATCGGCCGCAGTCAAACCGTATTCCGCGATCTTCTTGCGCAGTTCCTCGATGACACCCGCGCGCTCCTGATTGCGCAGCTCCTCGGCTTGTTTGCGCAATTGCGCAATCTGCTCGTCGTGCTTCTTGATCTGGGAATTGATGTCGGCAAGGGTTGAGGCCATCGGTGAAATCCTCCGAATTGGAAAGTAAAAATTCTAATTCAAATCCCAATTGCCGCAAGTGAGGCAACTCCAAAAAAAAAGCGCCGATCGAATGATCGGCGCTTTATGTCAAAGGGGTTTGGGGTGGCTGATGGGACTCGAACCCACGACGACCAGAATCACAATCTGGGACTCTACCAGCTGAGCTACAGCCACCACAGAGCCTGCAATTGTAGCGGCAAAAAACTAGCGCCCGCCGACAACGATCGGATCCACCGGTTTCGGCACCAGGATCTGCGCCTTGAACCTGCTCTTCAGCATGTCGTAGTACGCCGCATTCTCCGCCGCGGCCACGGCCTGGGCGACCTGCTGCGTCTCCTGCTGCGCCGCCTCGGGTGCGGACGGCGTCCGCGGCACCGTCTTGTTGACGCGCACAACGGCATAGCCCTGTGCGCCGAGATCGACGCCAACCAGTGAAGGAAGCTTGGCCGGATCGGCCCGCAATGCGCTCTCGATGGCAGGCGCCGGCTGCGACTGGGTCTCGAGCCGCGAAACCGTCACCGGCCCACCAAGGCTCGCGTCGGCCGGCTTGGCTTGCCACGCCGCGAGCTTGGCTTCGCCCTCGGCCTTGGCGAGCGCGGCTGCGCGCTCGGCGACAAGCTGCGTACGAACCTTGTCCTTGACCTCTTCGAAAGGCAACGCCCGAGCAGGGCTGTATTGCGTCACGCGCCCCGATGCGAGCTGGTTGGGCCCGATCTCGATCGCCTCGGTGTTGTGCTTGCGCTCAAGCGAATCGGCGGCAAACAGCGCGTTCAGGAAGTTGCGGCTTGCCAGCGCGCCCGCGGCGCCCGGCGCCGGCATGCGGCCGATCTTGCTCGCGGTCTGGATGGTGAGCTTCAACTTGTCGGCGGCCGGCTTCAGGCTGTCGGGCTGCTGGTAGACGATGTCGGTAAAACTCTCGGCCGCCTTGGCGAACTCCTGCGTGGCCTGTTGGCCGCGCACTTCGTTCTCGATGGCGGCGCGCGCCTGCTCGAAGGGCTGTATCACCGCGGGCTTGATGTCGTTGAGCTGGATGATGTGATAGCCGAACTCGGTTTCGACGACATCGCTGACCTCGCCTTTCTTGAGCGCGAACATCGCATCCTCGAAAGGCTTGACCATGGCGCCGCGCGTCACGAAATCGAGGTCGCCGCCCTTTTCCGCCGATCCGGGATCTTGCGAATTCTTGCGCGCGAGGTCGGCGAAAGTGCCAGGCGCCTTCTTGACTTCGGCCAGCAGCTGCTGCGCCTTCGCACGCGCCTTCTCGCGCTCGGCAGCGGGCGCACTCGCGGGCGCACTGATCAGGATGTGGCTGGCACGGCGTTCTTCCTTGGTACCGAAGCGCGCGGCGTTCTGATCGTAATAGCTGCGCAGATCGGCCTCGTTGATCGCGATGTTCTTCTTCGCCGCTTCGAGGTCGAGCACCAGGTATTCGATGCTCGCCTGTTCGGGCACCTGGAATAGCGCGACATGCTGCTTGTAATAGGCCTCGAGGTCGGCATCGCTCACGCTGACCTTTGCTGCGAAGTCACCCGGGTTGAAGCGTGCGACCTGCACTTCGCGGCGGTCATAGAACGCATTGAGCGTGGCCGCTGCCTGGGCGGGCGTGGCGAATGCCGTTCCCGAAATGCCCAGCAGCACCTGCTGCGTTGCCAGATCGGCGCGCACCGAGGCTTCGTACTGCTCGGGTGTGCGGCCCGTCGCACGCATGAAGCGCTCGCGATCGAACTTGCCGTCGGCCGTACGGAAAGAAGCCAGGCCCGTATCTTCGGCGAACAAGCGCGCGAGCCGCTCTTCGGACACCGTCATGTTCGATTTGGAAGCGGCTGCCGCGAGCACGCGGTCGCGCACCATCCGCTCCAGGGTCGCGTAGCGGGCAGCGTCCGAATCGAGCAAGCCCGGTTCGATGTTGGGTGCCTGCTGCCGGATCCTGTCGACTTCGTTGCGGTGCTGCGCATCCCATTCCGGCCGCGTGATGTCGGTGCCGTCTACGCGTGCAACCTTCTCCCCTTGGCCGCCGCCCTGGTAGCGATCCACGCCGAACAGCACAAAGGACGGAATGATCAGCAAGAACAAGAGCGCCATGATGACCTTGTTGTACTTGCGGAAGGAATCAAACATGCTTGGACACTCTCTGCGGGATGAACGAAACAGCAAACAAAAAAGGCGAACTGAGTGTTCGCCTTTGCATCGGGTGGTGGGTGCTGAGGGGTTCGAACCCCCGACCTACGCCTTGTAAGGGCGCCGCTCTACCAGCTGAGCTAAGCACCCCACCGGGAACCAGTGTCTCAGTTCAGCGCGTCTTTGAGCGCCTTGCCGGGACGGAACTTCGGGATCTTGGCGGCCTTGATTTTAATCGCGTCGCCGGTGCGCGGATTGCGGCCCGTGCGCGCAGCGCGTTTGCCGACTGCAAAGGTGCCGAAACCGACGAGCGATACGGAACCGCCCTTTTTGAGCGTGGTACGAATGGCGCCGATGGTCGATTCAAGTGCGCGCGTGGCAGCGGCTTTGGAGATATCGGCGTTTTTTGCGATGTGCTCAATCAGTTCGGTTTTGTTCACAAGGACCCCTTGCAGGAAAAAATTGTTGATCAGGTAACGTCAGAAACAATGCCGGCCCCATGACGGTGCCATGGGGTGTGACGAATGAAAAAGGATGGCAGTTCTGACGCGCCGGCAGCGCACTGCCGACAAGGATTACAACCACTGGTCCACGGGGTGTCAATACGACACTCAGCCGCGCAATCCAGCGAGGACCGCGATTTTAGTGGTGTTTTGCGCCGGCTCTTTTCAGAGCGCTTGTGCGACCGCACGACCCAGGTCAGTCGTGCCCGCGCTGCCGCCGATGTCAGGCGTACGCGGTGCGCCGCTCGCCGGCGCCAGTACTTTCTCGATCGCTGCCAGGATGGCGTCATGCGCAGCCTTGTGGCCCAGGAACTCCAGCATCATCGCGCCGCACCAGATCTGCCCGATCGGATTGGCGATGCCCGTGCCGGCGATGTCCGGCGCCGAGCCGTGCACCGGCTCGAACAGCGAGGGCGTGGTGCGATCCGGATTGAGGTTCGCGCTCGGCGCGATGCCGATCGTGCCGGTGCATGCGGGTCCGAGGTCGGACAGGATGTCGCCGAACAGATTGCTCGCCACCACGACATCGAAGAAGTCGGGACGCTGCACGAAGTGCGCCGTCAGGATGTCGATGTGGAACTTGTCGAGCTTGACACCCGGATAGCTCTTCGCCATCGCGGCGACGCGCTCGTCCCAGTACGGCATGGTGATCGAGATGCCGTTGGATTTGGTCGCGCTGGTGAGGTGCTTCTTCGGTCGCGATTGCGCGAGCTCGAAGGCGAACTTGAGCACACGGTCCACGCCGACGCGCGACATCACGGTCTCCTGGACGACGATCTCGCGCGCCGTTCCCTCGTACATGCGCCCGCCGATGCTCGAGTACTCGCCCTCGGTGTTCTCGCGCACGATGTACATGTCGATCTCGCCGGGCTGCCGCGGCGTACCGTCCCGCCGGACCACCGGCGCCACGATGCCCGGCATCAGGCGCGCGGGACGCAGGTTGATGTACTGGTCGAACTCGCGGCGAAACAGCAGCAGGGAGCCCCAGAGCGAGACATGGTCCGGAATCTTCTCGGGCCAGCCGACCGCGCCGAAGTAGATGGCGTCGTGCCCGCCGATCTGATCCTTCCAGTCGTCGGGCAGCATCTTGCCGTGCTTCTCGCAGTAGTCCCAGCTCGAAAAATCGAAATGGTCGAAATGAAGATCGATGCCGAACTTGCGTGCCGCGGCATCGAGCACACGCAGTCCTTCAGGCATCGTTTCCTTGCCGATGCCGTCGCCGGCGATGACTGCGATTCGTTGCGTGCTCATGTCTCAGATCCTTGGAGTGGTGTTGAAGAAAGACAGCGCCTCGGCCAGCAGCTCGCGCGGCGCCTCCTCGGGAATGTAGTGACCGCAAGGCAAGGTCGCGCCCGACACGTCGACGGCGCGTTCGCGCCACAGCGAGAGCACGTCGAACCAGCGGCCCACCGCGCCATGCTCGCCCCACAGCACGCGCAGCGGCTGGGTCAGCTTGAGGCCGGCGGCGATGTCCGCGCGATCGTGTTCGAGATCGATCGTGGCCGAGGCCCGGTAGTCCTCGCAGATACCTCGCGCGGTGCCCTCGATCGCAGCACACCGCTCGTACTCGGCCAAGGCCTCGGGTGCAAAGGGCGCGAGACCGGCATGACGGCTGCCCATGACGCTGCGAACGTAGCGCACCGGATCGGACTCGATCAGCGCTTCGGGCAAGGGCGGCGGCTGGATCAGGAAGAACCAGTGCCAGTAGGCGCGCGCAAAGGCCTCCGAGGTGTTCTGGTACATCGCGAGGGTCGGTGCGATGTCGAGCAGCATGAGCCGTTCGACCGCCTGCGCATGATCCGCCGCGAGCCGGTGCGCCACTCGAGCGCCGCGGTCGTGCGCCAGCACGCCGAAGCGTGAGAAGCCGTGCTGCTGCATGGCATACAGCGCATCGAGCGCCATCTCGCGCTTGCTGTAGTGCGCGTGGTCCGCATCCGCCGCAGGGCGGCCCGAATCGCCATAGCCGCGCAGATCGACCATGACGACCGTGAACTGCTCCACCAGCGCCGGGGCCGTGCGATGCCAGATCGCATGCGTCTGCGGGTGGCCATGAAGCAGCAGCAGCGGCGCGCCGTGTCCGCCGATGCGGCCGTGCAATCGCACGCCGTTGCGCGACAGGTCGAAGGTGGAGAACGAAGTGAACACGGGTCGATTGTGCGTTGCGTGCCGCACAGCATCAAGCAACAATCAGCCAATTGATACTTTCCAAAATGGCAGTAATGGACCGTGGAGACCTGGAACTGGTGATCGCCATCCGCGATCGCGGCAGCCTCGCGGGCGCGGCGGCGGCGCTGGACGTCGTGCCCTCCGTCGTCACCAAGCGGCTCGGGGCGCTCGAGGCACGGCTCGGCCAGCGCCTGTTCGATCGCACCACGCGCCGGCTCAACCTCACCGCCGAAGGCGAAGCCGTGTGCCTGCATGCCAAGAGCCTGCTGGCCGGCTTTGCGGCGCTCGAGAACGAGCTCGGCGAGCGCCAAAACGAGCTGGCCGGCACGATCCGCCTTGTTGCGACTTTCGGTTTCGGCCGGCGCTGGCTCGGCCCCGCGCTCGCGGCTTTTCGCGAGCAGCACCCCGCGCTGCAGTTCCAGTTGCAGCTGATGGAGCAACTCCCCGACCTCGGCGCCGAAGGCCACGACGGCGCGCTCTGGCTGTGGCCGGTGCAGCGTCGCCACGCCGGCGACTGGGTCACACGCAGGATCGCGCGCAATCAGCGCGTGCTGGCCGCAGCGCCGAGCTACCTCGAGCGGCGTGACAAGCCCGCGGATCTCGCCGCGCTGGCCGCGCACGACTGCCTGGTGGCGCGGGAGAACGGCGACGGCAGCGAACGGGAGGCCGCGCTCTGGACGCTGCGTCACGTCAGGGACGGCAGCACGGCGCGTGTGCGCGTGCGCGGCCCGCTGTCGAGCAATTCGGGTGAGATGGTGCGCGACTGGTGCCTCGCCGGCCAGGGCATCATGCTGCGCAGCCTGTGGGACATCGCCCCGCAGCTCGCATCGGGCGAACTGGTGCAACTGCTGCCGCAGTTCGCGATGCCGGACGCCGACATCCAGTGGATCGCACCCTGGCGCCCGAAGACACCAAAACGAGTGCGCGTCCTGGTCGACTTCCTGATCGAACGCTTTCGCGGCGAGCCGTGGAAACCCGAGGGCAAGCGTTCGCGCTGAGTCAGGCCGACGCCGGGCCGCCCCAAGGCGGCCTGCGGCCCCCTCGGGGGGGCAGCGAGTACACGCAGTGACGGAGCGTGGGAGCCGGTTACCTTTCCCCGCGCACGACCAGGCTCACGCCGATGGCCGTCATCGCAATGCCTGCCAAGGTCATCGCCGTGATCGGCTCCGCGAAGAGAAGCCATGCCATTACCGCGGTGCACGGTGGCACGAGATAGAGCAGGCTCGTGACCGCCGTCGCGGTGCCGCGCTGGATCAACATGTAGAGCAGCGAGCTGCCGCCCAGCGACAGCGCCAGCACCGACCAGGCCATCGCGCCGCCCGAGTACAGGTTCCACTGGATGCTGTCGGATTCCAACGCCGCGAAGGGCATCGTGACGATCAGGGCAGCGGCGAGCTGGATGGCGCCCGCGCACCGCACGTCGCAAGGTGCGACAAAGCGCTTCTGGTACAGCGTGCCGGCCGTGATGGAGAACAGCGCCATCAGCGCCAGGCCCATGGTCATCGCACTCACCTCCCCGCCCTCGCCGAACTTGCGCGACACCACCAGCACCAGGCCTGCGAAGCCCAGGGCCAGTCCGGCCCACTGGCGGCGCGTGATCGAGCCGCCCCACATGGACAACCAGACGGCGGTGAGCACCGGCTGAATGCCGACCAGCAAGGCGACGAGCCCCGAGCCCATGCCGGCCCGGACCGCAGCCCAGACGCCGCCGAGGTAGCCCGCCTGCATCAGCACGCCGGTGACCACGAGGTGCCGCCACTGCGTGCGCTGTTCCGGCCAGTTCGCGCGCGCGAGCCGCACCCAGATGAGGAAGCAGAACACCGACAGCGCATATCGCACCGCCAGAAACTTGAGCGGCGGGGCATAGGGCATGCCATAGCGCGCGACGATGAAGCCGGTGCTCCAGATGAGCACGAAGACCGCGGGCATGGCGCGCAGCCAACCCGACGGCCGGGCTGTGCCCGTCATTTCGCGCGGGCCCGGATTTCGGGAATGGCCTTCTGCAGGTAATACACCATCGACCAGACCGTGAGCACGGCCGAGATCCAGATCAGCCATTGCCCCCAGGCCCCGGTGTCGATCAGGCCGAACAAGGTGCCGTTGAAAAGCAGGAAAGGGATCGCGACCATCTGCACCACGGTCTTGATCTTGCCGATCATGTGGACCGCCACGCTCTTGCCGGCGCCGATCTGCGCCATCCATTCGCGCAAGGCGGAAATGGCGATCTCGCGGCCGATGATGATCAGCGCCACGAACACGTCGGCGCGGTTCAGATGCACCAGCACGAGCAGCGAGGCGCACACGAGGAACTTGTCGGCCACCGGATCGAGGAAGGCACCGAAGGCCGAGGTCTGGTTGAGCCTGCGCGCCAGAAAGCCGTCGAGCCAGTCGGTCGCGGCGAACACGACGAACATCACCGTGGCGATGAGGTTGCGCATCGGCTCTGCCAGCGGCAGGTAGAACACGCCCACGATCAGCGGAATCGCGACGATGCGCGTCCAGGTCATGATCGTTGGGAGCGTCCAGAACATTGCGGCGATTGTGTCACGGGGCAGGTATGCCTTCGAGTCGACGGTCAATGCAGCGCGCGATAGATCTCTTCGGCCAGATCGAACGCGATGCCGTCGACCGAGGCGATGTCTTCCACGCTGGCCGCCGCCACCCCGCGAATGCCGCCAAAGCGCTGCAGCAGGCGCGCGCGCCGCTTGGGGCCGATGCCCGGGATGTCTTCCAGCTGGCTGCCGCCCACCCGCACCTTGGCCCGCTTGGCGCGCATGCCGGTGATCGCGAAGCGGTGCGCCTCGTCGCGGATCTGCGCGACCAGCATCAGCGCCGCCGAATCGCGACCGAGGTAGACCTTCTCGCGGCCGTCGGCGAACACCAGCTCTTCGAGCCCGACCTTGCGGCCCTCGCCCTTCTCCACGCCGACGATCAGCGACAGCGGCAGACCCAGCTCGCCGAAGACCTCGCGCGCCATCGACACCTGGCCCTTGCCGCCGTCGACCAGCACCAGGTCGGGCATGCGCGCCGCCCGCGTGCCCGGCCGCGCATCGGTGCCGACGCCGCCTGCGTCGCCGGCAGGTGGCGCGTCCGTCTCCGCTGCCATCGCCTCGGCCAGCTTGCCGTAGCGGCGATGCAGCACCTGGCGCATCGCCGCATAGTCGTCGCCGGGCGTGATGCCCTCGATGTTGTAGCGGCGGTACTCGCGGTTCTGCATCGTGTGGTGCTCGAACACCACGCACGAGGCCTGGGTCGCCTCGCCGGCGGTGTGCGAGATGTCGAAGCATTCGACGCGGAAGTTGTCGAGCTCGTCCGGCGCGAGTTCCAGCGCATCGACCAGCGCGCGCGTGCGCGCCTGCTGCGAGCCCTCCTCGGCGAGCAGGCGTGCGAGCTGGAGGCCGGCATTCGTCTGCGCCATTTCGAGCCAGTGCCGGCGCTGCTCGCGCGGCTGGAACACCGCCGTGACGCGGGTGCCGGCCTGCTGGGCGACCGCCTCGATCAGCTCGCGGCTCACGAGCTCGCTCAACACCAGCGTTGGCGGCACCGGCACATCGATGTAGTGCTGCGCGATGAAGGCCTCGAGCACCTGCACCTCGACCGATTCGGCGGGCGGCGCGGCCTCCTCGCCTTCCATGGCGCTCTCGCCATGCTGGATCTGCGTCGCGTCTTCGACGTGCACCGGGAAGTAAGCGCGATCGCCCAGGTGCCGGCCGCCGCGCACCATCGCGAGGTTGACGCAGGCCTTGCCGCCCTGCACCTTGACCGCCAGGATGTCGACGTCCTTGTCGGAGGCGATCTCGACCGATTGCTGGTGCAGCACGCGCGACAGCGCCGACATCTGGTTGCGCAGCTCGGCCGCCTGCTCGAATTCCAGCTTTTCGGCGTGCGCCATCATGCGTGCCTCGAGCTGGGTGAGCACGGCCTGCGTGTCGCCCATCAGGAAGGCCTCGGCGTTGGCCACGTCCTGCGCATAGGCCTCGGGCGTGATGTAGCCCACGCAGGGGCCGGTGCAGCGCTTGATCTGGTAGAGCAGGCAGGGCCGCGTGCGGTTGGCGTAGACGGTGTCTTCGCAAGTGCGCAGCTTGAACACCTTCTGCAGCAGCTGGATCGACTCCTTCACCGCCCAGGCGCTCGGGTACGGGCCGAAGTAGCGATGCTTGCGATCGACCGCGCCGCGGTAGTAGGCCAGGCGCGGGAAGGTGTGCGATGCGATCTTGAGATAGGGGTAGCTCTTGTCGTCGCGAAACAGGATGTTGTAGCGCGGCTTGAGCGTCTTGATCAGGTTGTTCTCGAGCAGCAGCGCCTCGGCCTCGGAGCGCACCACCGTGGTCTCCATGCGGGCGATCTTCGAGATCATGTGGCCGATGCGCGTGCCGGCGTGGTTCTTCTGAAAGTAGTTGGCGACGCGCTTCTTGAGATTGCGCGCCTTGCCCACGTACAGCACGGCGCCTGCCGCGTCGAAGTAGCGGTAGACGCCCGGCAGTTGCGGCAGTGCCGCCACCTCGCTGAGCAGTTGATCGGAATGCGTCTCGGACATCTGTAGAGTATCTCGCGATGCGCTGGGACATCTTCTGCAAGGTCATCGACAACCACGGCGACGCCGGCGTCTGCTGGCGGCTGGCCCGCGGACTCGCCGCCGGGGGCGAAACGGTGCGGCTATGGATCGACGACCCGTCGGCGCTGGCCTGGATGGCGCCGGGGGGATGCAAGGGCGTCGAAATCGTCACCTGGAACAGCAGGGATGCCGCGCAACGGGCCGCCGCCGGCCCGCCGCCGGATGTGCTGATCGAGGCCTTCGGCTGCGATCCCGAGCCCGAGCTGATCGCGCGTTTTGCCGAGCCCGTGCGCCCGGGCGGCGCACGCCGCGTGTGGATCAATCTCGAATACCTTTCGGCCGAACCCTATGTCGAGCGCCTGCACGGCCTGCCCTCCCCCGTGTTCAAGGGGCCAGGTACCAGCCTGACCAAGCACTTCTTCTACCCCGGCTTCACGCCCGCGACCGGCGGGCTGCTGCGCGAAGGGGACCTGCTCGAACGCCGCCAGCGCTTCGACCGCGCCGCCTGGCTCGCGCAGCAGGGCATCGCATGGCACGGCGAGCGCCTTGTCTGCCTGTTCTGCTACGAGCCACTGGCCCTCGATGCACTGCTCGCGCAGTTCGAGAGCGCCGGCGAGCCCACGCACCTGCTGGTGACCGCCGGCCGCGCGGCCCGTGCCCTGCCGCCGGGCCCGGCCCGGCGCGGCGCGCTTTCCATCACCTGGCTGCCGCATCTGCCGCAGACCGACTTCGACCACCTGCTCTGGGCCTGCGACCTGAATTTCGTGCGCGGCGAAGACTCGCTGGTGCGGGCTCTCTGGGCCGGGTCGCCCTTCGTCTGGCAGATCTATGCGCAGGACGACGACGCCCACCACACCAAGCTGGGCGCCTTCCTCGACTGGCTGGAAGCCCCGCCTTCGTTGCGCCGCGTCCACCACCTGTGGAACGGGATGGCCGAGGGCGAACTGCCGGCGCTGGACGATGCGGCGCTGGCGTCCTGGGGCGCCGCCTGCGCCGCCGCGCGCGCGTGCCTGCTCGCGCAGGATGATCTTCTGACCCGCTTGCTGCGCTTCGTCGCCCAAAAAAGCTAAAATTGTGGGCTTTGCGGATTTCCGGCCGGGGTCAGCCCCGTTTGCCGCACCTTCCGCTGAACCCGCCGCGGTGAATGTGTCAAAGGGATATACGAACCCGATGGCACACCGAGCGGCCAACATCCAGAGACCCTGATTATGAAAATCGCTCAAGAAATCCGCGCCGGCAACGTGATCATGCACGGCAAAGACCCGATGGTCGTCCTCAAGACCGAATACAGCCGCGGCGGCCGCAACTCCGCAACCGTGCGCATGAAGCTCAAGAGCCTGATCGCCAACTTCAACACCGAAGTCGTGTTCAAGGCCGACGACAAGATGGAGCAGATCGTGCTCGACAAGAAGGAGTGCACCTACTCCTACTTCGCCGACCCGATGTACGTCTGCATGGACACCGAGTACAACCAGTATGAAGTCGAAGCCGAGAACATGGGCGACTCGCTCAATTACCTCGAAGATGGTATGCCGGTCGAAGTGGTGTTCTACGACGGCAAGGCGATCTCGGTCGAACTGCCGACCAGCGTCGAGCGCGAAATCACCTGGACCGAACCGGCCGTCAAGGGCGACACCTCGGGCAAGGTCATGAAGCCGGCCAAGATCGCAACCGGTTTCGAGATCGGCGTGCCGCTGTTCGTTGCCCAGGGCGACCGCATCGAAATCGACACCCGCACCGGCGAATACCGCAAACGCGTCTAAACGCCTGCTGCGCCGACAAGGAAGGCTCCCGAGGGAGCCTTTTTTGCGTACGCTTCGTGCCATGAGCACAGCTTCTGTTCGCACCGAGATCGACGGCCCCGTCAGCACCATCGTCATGAGCCGCCCGCGGCAGCGCAATGCGGTGGACCGTGAGATGGCAAGGCAGCTGCGCGAGGCCTTCGAGCGCTTCGAGGCCGACGACAGCCAACGCGTGGCGGTGCTCTGGGGCGAACACGGCGTGTTCTGCGCCGGCGCCGACCTGAGCGCGGTGAACGACCCGGCGCGCCGCAACGAGGTGGATCCCGAAGGCGGCGGCACCGGACCGATGGGGCCGACGCGCATGGCACTGGCCAAACCGCTCGTCGCCGCCATCAGCGGCCATGCCGTGGCCGGCGGCCTCGAACTCGCCCTGCTGGCCGACCTGCGCGTGGCCGAAGACAGCGCCGTGCTCGGCGTGTTCTGCCGCCGCTGGGGCGTGCCGCTGATCGACGGCGGCACCGTGCGGCTGCCGCGCATCGTCGGCATGGGGCGGGCGCTGGACCTGATCCTTACCGGCCGGGCCGTGGCCGCCAGCGAAGCGCGCGCCATGGGCCTGGTCAATCGCGTGGTGCCCGACGGCGGCGCGCGGCAGACGGCTGAACAGCTTGCGCGCGAACTGGCGGCCTTTCCGCAGCAATGCATGCTGGCCGACCGCGCATCCGCATATGCCCAGTGGGACCTGCCCCTGGCCCAAGCCTTGCAGCAGGAAGGCCGACTGGGCGCACCGATCGTCGCCACCGAGGGTGCGGCCGGCGCGGCCCGCTTCGTCGGCGGCGCGGGCCGGCACGGCCGGTTCTGAGCGACCGCGCGCACAATCCAAGAAAAACCCTTCGCCAGACCATGCACAACAGCACGCACGACCTCCACGACAAACGCCTCGCCGACGCCTGGGCCACCCTTCAGTCCCACGCCGACAAGGGCCTTCCCCTCCATTCCGATCCTTCGCGCCTCGCCTTTGCCGACCCCGAGTTCCTGCTGCGCCGCGAAACGCGCGGGCTGCGCATGCAGCTCGAGCTGATGAAACCCGACCTCGAGATGCGCGCGCACGGCATCGAGAACACGGTGGTGGTGTTCGGCAGCGCCCGCTTTCGCAGCGAGGAGGAATCCGGTGCCCTGATCGCCCAGGCCGATGCCGCCGGCGACGCGGTGGCGGCGGCCCGCTGGCGCAGGCTGGCGCGCAGCTCCCATTACTACGAGAAGGCGCGCGCCTTCGGCAAGCTGGTCGCACAGTACAGCGACGACAAGGATCCGGCGGACAAGCTCTTCGTCTGCACCGGCGGCGGCCCCGGCATCATGCAGGCCGCCAACCGTGGCGCCTACGAAGGCGGCGGGCTCTCGGTCGGTCTTGCGATCGCATTGCCGATGGAAGAGGAAGCCAATCCCTACGTCACGCCGGCGCTCAGCTTCAAGTTCCATTACTTCGCGATCCGCAAGATGCATTTCATGATGCGGGCGAAGGCGCTGGTCGCGTTTCCGGGCGGTTTCGGCACCCTGGACGAACTGTTCGAGGTGATCACGCTGGTGCAGACGCGCAAGGCCAAGCCGGTGCCGATCGTGCTCTTCGGCTCGGACTACTGGAAGCAGCTGATCAATTTCGACTTCCTGGCCGAGGAGGGCGTGATCTCGCCCGAGGACGTGAAGCTGATCGAGTACGTGGACGCGCCGCAGGACGCCTGGGACGCGATCAAGCGCTTCTACAAGCTCTGATCGTGCCGGGGCAGTTGCAAGCCCCACACCGCTCGCGCGCCCAGGGCCACCGCCCCGCCGACCAGCCAGAACACGCCCGCGACGCCGATCAGCGCACCGACCGAGCCGAACAGCATCGGCATCGCGACGCTCGAGGCATTGATGACCATGAGCCGCAGCCCGAGCGCTTCGCCGTGGCGTGCGTGCGGGGTGATCTGGTGCAGCATGCTCATCACCATCGGCTGCACGGCGCCGAGCGCGAAGCCCAGTACCACCGAGCACACGCCCATCGCCAGCGCCGACGACAACAGCGGATAGACCGCGAACACCAGCGCGGTGACAACCGTCGACGCGGCAATCACGCTGCGCTCCGACGCACGCGAGGCCACGAGCGGCAGCACGATCCGTATCACCGCGGCCGCGATCGCGAAGGCGCCGAGGATCGAGCCGATCACCGAAGCGCCCAGCCCGCGCTCGTGGCCGAGGATGGGCAGCACGAAGGCATGCACGTCCCAGGCCGAAGACTGCAGCCAGTTCACGAACAGCAGGCGCCGGAACATCGACTCGCGCAACAGATCCCAGGCGCGCGGCCTGGCGCCGCCGGCCGGCAAGGACACGCGCGGCAGCTCGGGGGTCTTGCGCGCAAGGAACCAGCCCGCAAGCGGCAAGAGCGCCAGCGCCGCGAATGCGATGCGAAAGCCTGGCAGGTCGGCCGGGGTTCGGCCTGCATGATCGATCAGCAATCCGGCGCAGAAGGGCCCCACGAAGTTGGCCACGGCCGGCGCGATCGCGAGCCAGCTGAACACCTTCTTGAGCTGCACCGGATCGGCCGCGGCCCGTCCGACATGGCGCTGCAGCGCGATGACGGCCGCACCGGTGGCGCCGCCGGTCATCAGCGCCGCGAGGCACATCACCGAAAACCACGGAACGACGGCCACGAGCGCCGTGCCCACGGAGGCGGCGATCACCGACAGCATCAGCGGCCGCTTGAGCCCATGCCGGTCGGCAAAGCGACCGGCCGGGAGCGCCAGAAAAACCTGCGTGAGCGCGAACAGCGCGATCAGCAGGCCCACCGCCGCCGCGCTGTAGCCCTGCTGGAGCGCGAGCAAGGGGCCCGCCAAGCGCAGGCCGGTCATTGCCGCATGCAAACAGATCTGGGCCGCGATGAGCTTCAGCAGCTCCGGGGTCATGCAGTCTTGGGGCTCACGGGGCTCCGTCGTCGGTGTCTTCGGGCGATGGCAGCAAGGCCTGCGACTGCGCCTCGGGCAGCGCCTCCACCTTGCGCAGCGCCAGGCGCATCTGCTTGGCGCGCGTGTCGGCCTTGTCGAGCGTGTCGGAGGCCTTGGCCACCTGCTCCTTGATGCGCGCGACCCATTCGCCATAGCGCTCGAACTCGGTCTTGACCGCGCCGAGCACCTTCCACACTTCGGAAGCCTGCTGCTCCAGCGCCAGCGTGCGGAAGCCCATATGCAGGCTGTTGAGCATGGCCAGCAGCGTGGTCGGGCCGGCCAGCGTCACGCGGTGCTGGCGCTGGATCGCGTCCATCAATCCGGGGCGGCGCAGCACCTCGGCATACAGGCTCTCCACCGGCAGGAACAGGATCGCGAAGTCGGTGGTGTGCGGCGCGGCCAGGTAGTTCTCGGCGATCGATCGCGCCTCGCTGCGGATGCGCGCCTCCAGCGCCTTGGCCGCGAGATCGGCGGCGCCAGGGTCGACGCGCTCGTGGGCATCGAGCAGCCGCTCGTAGTCGTCGCGCGGGAACTTGGCATCGATCGGCAGCCAGACCGGCGCGCCGTCGCCGCCGCGGCCCGGAAAGCGGATCGCGAAGTCCACGCGCTGCCCGCTGCGCGGCTTGGTCTCGACCTGCTTCGCATACTGGTCCGGCGTGAGCACCTGCTCGAGCAGGGCCTCGAGCTGCACTTCGCCGAACACGCCGCGCGTCTTCACGTTGGTCAGCACGCGCTGCAGGCTGCCGACGCCGACCGCGAGGGTCTGCATCTCGCCCAGGCCCTTGTGCACCTGTTCGAGCCGGTCGGCCACCTGCTTGAAGCTCTCGCCCAGGCGCGCCTCGAGCGTGCTTTGCAGCTTCTCGTCGACTGTCTTGCGCATCTCGTCGAGCTTGGCGGTGTTGCTCTGCTGGAGTTGCGCGAGCTGGGTTTCCATGGTGGCGCGGACTTCGGCAAGCCGCCGTGCATTCGACTCGGAAAGGCCCTGCAGCTGGGTATTGAGCGTGTCAGCCAAGCTCTTCTGCAGCAGCGTGAGTTGCTGCGCGAAGGCATCGATCTGGGCGTTCTGTGTGCGCGTGGCTTCAGCGCTCTGCTGCACCAGCGCCTGCTGAAAGGTCGCGAAGGACTGGGCAGTCTCCTGCCGCGCGCCGCGCGAGGACTCGCCGATCTCGTGGCGCAGCTCGCGTTCGATGCGTTCGTTGGCCGCGCCCAGCGTGGCGATCAGCGTGCTGTGGTCGAGCGCCGGCGGCTTGCGCAGCAGCAGCCAGACGACGAGGATGAAAGTCAGGGCCGCGAGGGCCAGTAGGATCCAGGGTTCCAACGGGGGCATTGCGTCTACTTGCTCGCAAGCACTGCAGGGTTGAGCGGCGTCACCGGCTTGTTGTGGACCAGGAAGCCGATCAGGTTGTCCACCGCCAGATCGGCCATCGCGCGCCGCGTCGGCACGGTGGCGCTCGCGATATGCGGCGTGAGCACGACGTTCGGAACCTGGAGCAGTTCGGGATGCACCTTGGGTTCGCCCTCGAACACGTCGAGTCCCGCCGCGGCGATGCGCTTGTCGCGCAAGGCAGCGGCGAGCGCCGCGTCGTCGACGATGCCGCCGCGCGCGATGTTCACCAGCGTGGCCGTCGGCTTCATCAGCGCGAGCTCGGCGGCGCCGATGGTGTGGTGCGAGGCCGGCGTGTAGGGCACCACCAGCACGACGTGGTCGGCGGTCTTGAGCAGCTCTTCCTTGCTCACGTAGCTGGCCTTGCATTCGGCTTCGAGCTTCGCATCGAGCCGCGAACGGTTGTGATAGATCACCTTCATGCCGAAGCCCAAGGCACCGCGACGCGCGATGCCCTGCCCGATGCGCCCCATGCCGACGATGCCGAGCGTGGCGCCGTGGATGTCGGAGCCGGCGAACATGTCGTAGCTCCACTTCTCCCACTTGCCTGCGCGCAGGAAATGTTCGCTCTCGGTGATGCGGCGCGCGGTGGCCATCAGCAGCGCGAAGCCGAAGTCGGCCGTGGTCTCGGTCAGCACGTCCGGCGCGTTGGTGGCGAGCACGCCGCACGCGGTCATCGCATCGACGTCGAAGTTGTTGTAGCCCACCGCCATGTTGGCGCAGATCTTCAGCTCGGGGCAGGCCGCAAGCACCTCGGCATCGATGCGCTCGCTGCCGGTGGTGAAGGCGCCCTGCTTGCCCTTGAGCTTGTCGATCAGCTGGGTCTTGCTCCAGCTCTGGTCGCCCTGGTTGGACTCGACCTCGAAGTGTTCTTCGAGGCGTGCGATGGTCTCGGGAAAGATCGAACGTGCAACAAGGATTTTGGGTTTGCTCATGATCAACGGAAGAAGATGAAGGTGGAGACGACGAACAGCGGCACCAGGATGGCACCCGACCACAGCATGTAGCCGAAGAAGCTCGGCATGCGCACGCCGCGGCTTTCCGCGATGGCCTTGACCATCAGGTTGGGCGCGTTGCCGATGTAGGTGTTGGCGCCCATGAACACGGCGCCCGCCGAGATGGCGGCCAGCGTGGTGGCGTAGGTGGTCATCAGCGCCTGCGGATCGCCGCCGGCGGTATTGAAGAACACCAGGTAGGTGGGTGCATTGTCCAGGAAAGAGCTCAGCACGCCGGTGCCCCAGAAGTACATCGCCGGATCGGGCTGGCCGTCGGGGCGGGTCACGGCGGAGACGACTGCGCCGAAGGGTCCATTCACGCCCGCCTTGAGCATCGCGATCACCGGGATGATGGTCAGGAAGATGCCGGCGAACAGCTTGGCGACCTCGGCCATCGGCTCCCAGGCGAACTGGTTGGCGGCGTGCACCTGGGGCGCCGTGATCTTCAGCGAGAGCAGCGTGATCGCGATCAGGCCCGCATCGCGCACGAGGCCCGGCAGGCCGACCTCGGTGCCGTGGACGTCGAAGCTGACGGGCGACTTCCAGAAGCCGCTGAGCAGCACGAAGAAGATCACGCCCGCCAACAGCCAGAAGTTGACCGCGCCGTCGAAGCCGATCTTGCGCGTGTCGGGCGTGGGGTCGATCGTCAACACGCCTTCCTTGCGGTAGTACCAGGTGTCGATCGCATAGAACAACGCGAGCAGGATGCCGACGATGAACAGCGTGTCGGCAAGGATGTTCTGTGCGGTCCAGAAGAAGTCCACGCCCTTGAGAAAACCCAGGAACAGCGGCGGATCGCCCAGCGGCGTCAGCGAGCCGCCGACGTTCGACACGATGAAGATGAAGAACACGATCACATGAGCCCTGTGCAGGCGGTTGTCGTTGGCGCGGATCAGCGGGCGGATCAGCAGCATGGAGGCGCCGGTCGTGCCCATGAGGCTCGCGAGCACCGCCCCGATGGCGAGGATCGCCGTGTTCAGCCCCGGCGCACCGTGCAGGTTGCCGCGCACATGGATGCCGCCGGCCACGGCGAACAGCGCGGTGAGCAGGATGACGAACGGGATGTACTCGGCCAGCAGCGCATGGACGAACTGCGCCCCCGCCAGCGCGACGCCGTAGATCACGGCAAAAGGCAGCAGGAAGGCCAGCGCCCAGCCGGCAGAAACCTTGCCGTAGTGGTGGTGCCAGAACGACGGCGCCAGCAGCGGCATCAGCGCGATCGACAGCAGGATGCCGGCGAAAGGCAGGCCCCACAGGGGCGACAGCACGCTGCCGTCGAAATCGGCAGCGAAGCTCGTTGCGGGGGCCAGCGCCAGCAGCGCGATGGCCATCGGCCGGTGCAGAACGCCTCTCACCGCGCCGAGCCAGGCCGCTCGGCAGGCTGGGCAATCTCGAACACCTGCCGCAGATAGGCCAGATACCTCTCGTCGTCGCACATGTTCTTGGAAGGCGTGTCGGACAGCTTGGCCACCGGCTGGTCGTTGCAGCGGACCATCTTGATCACGATCTGCAGCGGCTCGTAGCCCAGGTCGTTGGTGAGGTTGGTGCCGATGCCGAAGGCCAGCTGGCAGCGGCCCCGGAACTGCTGGTAGAGCTCGATGGTTCGCGGCACGGTGAGGCTGTCGCTGAAGATCAGGGTTTTGGTGCGCGGATCGACGCGATTCGCAATGTAGTGGGCCAGCATGCGCTCGCCCCACTGGAAGGGGTCGCCGCTGTCATGGCGCGCGCCGTCGAACAGCTTGCAGAAGTACAGGTCGAAGTCGCGCAGGAACGCGCTCATGCCGTAGACGTCCGACAGCGCGATGCCGAGGTCGCCGCGGTATTCGCGCGCCCACGACTCGAAACCGAAGACCTGGCTGTCGCGCAGGCGGGGCCCGAGCGCCTGGCAGGCCTGGAGGTATTCGTGCGCCATGGTGCCCAGCGGGATCAGTCCGAGCTTCATGGCGTACAGCACATTGCTGGTGCCGGCGAGCTGCGGCAGCTTGGCGGCCCGCTGCGGCGGCGAGCTGACGGCGCCAAGCCTGGTAGCGAGCGTGCGCAGCACTTCCTCGTGCCAGTCATTGGAGAAGCGCCGGCGCGTGCCGTAGTCGGCGATCTTGAGGTCCTCGAGGCCTGCCGCCTGCAGCTGCTCGATCTTGGTTTCGAGGCGCCGGCGCCCTTCGGCAATGTCCGGCTTCGGTTGCCTGTTGCGGAAGTAGACCTCGTTGACGATCGCCAGCACCGGGATCTCGAACAGGATGGTGTGCAGCCACGGCCCCTCGATGCGGATGTCGAGCTCGCCCGAGGCCTGCGGGATGATCTTGATGTACTTCTCGTTCAGGCGGAACAGGCCGAGAAAGTCGACGAAGTCGCTCTTGATGAAGCGCATGGAGCGCAGGTAGCTCAGTTCGGGATCCCTGAACTGGAGCGAGCAGAGATGGCGGACCTCTTCGCGGATCTGGGCCGCGAACTGCGCCAGGTCGACGCCGGGGTTGCGGCACTTGAAGCGGTACTCGACGCGGGCGCCCGGAAAGTGATGCAGCACGACCTGCATCATCGTGAACTTGTAGAG
This sequence comes from Variovorax sp. LjRoot175, assembly GCF_964253805.1. NCBI lineage: Bacteria > Pseudomonadati > Pseudomonadota > Betaproteobacteria > Burkholderiales > Comamonadaceae > Variovorax > Variovorax sp. LjRoot175. Next base: position 3,866,535 of record NZ_CAXURY020000001.1, read on the forward strand.
GTCGGTGTCGAGCAGGCTTTGAATGATCATGGTGCGGCGCGCTGGTGTCCGGGTTCGGCGTGCGGTCGATTATCACGGGCCGCGTCGGCATGTGCCTACGGCCCCTTCCCCGAGCGTCCTACCGTTCGATCCACCCCCCCACGCCAGAGTCATTTCACGCCGGCCACAAGCATTCGGGCAGGCGACAAAACCCGCTTATCTGAAGGAGATACGTCGATGAACAAGGACACCGTCGAAGGCAACTGGAAACAGCTCAAAGGCAAGGTGAAGGAGCAGTGGGGCAAGCTCACCGACGATGACTTCGACGTCATCGCCGGCAAGCGCGACCAGCTGCTGGGGCGCATTCAGGAGCGGCACGGCATCAGCAGGGAAGAGGCCGAGAAGCAAGTTGGCGAATGGGAGACGCGCGATGGCCGCACGCCCGCTGCGCTGTGGTTCGAGAAGTATTGAGTTCGATAACACCAAAGGAGTACATCCCATGAAAAAACATCTGCTCATGCTCGCGATCGCATCCTCCTGCCTTGTCGCAACGCAAGCCGGTGCGATGAGCCAGGACGAGTACAAGGTCGCCAAGGAAAAGATCGAAGCCGACTACAAGGTCGACAAGACCAAGTGCGATGCCATGAAGGACAACGCCAAGGACGTCTGCGGGAAGGAAGCCAAGGGCAAGCAGAACGTTGCCAAGGCGGAACTCGAACAGCAGTTCAAGCCCAGCGAGAGCAATTCCCGCAAGGTAGCTGAAGAGAAGGTGAAGGCGAGCTACGAAGTCGCGAAGGAAAAGTGCGACGACCAGAAGGGCGCCGCCAAGAACGCTTGCGAGAAGGAAGCCAAGGCCGAGGAAGCCAAGGGCAAGGCCGACATCCGCGCGATGGCGAAGCCCGCCAAGATGCAATAAGCCTTCAAGCCGGTTGCCGGGCCGAGCGGCGTCTGCGGACGCCGCTTTTCTTTGGGCGACTCAGACGCGCAGTTCGTCGACCACAGCCAGCAGCGCCGCCGGCAGCTTGACCGGACGTTGCGTCGCCCGGTCGACGTACACGTGGATGAAGTGGCCCTGCGCTGCCGCGGTCTCGGCCCCCTCGGCGAACAACGCGATTTCGTAGCGCACGCTGGAGCCGCCCGCATGCGCGACCCTGACGCCCGCCTCCACCGTCTGCGGGAACGCGAGCGGCGCAAAGTAGTTGCACTGGGTTTCGACCACGAAACCGATGGTGTCGCCGCCATGGATGTCGAGCGCGCCGCGCTCGATCAGGAGCGCATTGACGGCGGTGTCGAACCAGCCGTAGTAGACGACGTTGTTGACATGGCCGTACATGTCGTTGTCGGCCCAGCGCGTCGGGATGCTGCGAAAGGCGCGGTAGCTGCTGCGGTGGTGGGGCGTGGGTCTGGCGCTCATGGGTGCGATCTCGGCGCGGCATTCTGCCACCGCCGCCAGTAGTCGAAGGCCACGCGGAAGGTGCCGAGCTGCACCTGCACGGTCTCCGCAATGTCGCTCGCATAGCCGCCGGCCATCGCGAACGCGAGCGGAATCCGGCGCTGCCAGGCAAAGTCGAACACGCGCCGGTCGCGCGCCTCCAGGCCATCGAAGCTCAGCTTGAGGCGTCCCAGCCGGTCGCGCTCGAAGGGATCGGCGCCCGCGAGGTAGATCACGAGGCCGGGCGAGAAGCGCCGGTCGAGTTCGTCGAGCGCGTGCTCGAGCGCTGCCAGGTACTCGGCATCGCCGCAGCCGTCGGGCAGTTCGACGTCGAGATCGCTCGCCTCCTTGTGGAACGGGAAGTTCTTCTGCCCATGCATCGACAGCGTGAACACGCTCGGATCCTCTCGGAAGATGCGCGCGGTGCCGTTGCCCTGGTGCACGTCGAGGTCGATCACCGCCACCCGGAAAGGCAGGCGCCCCCGCCTGCCGTGCTCCGCCTGCATGAGCCGCGCGGAGACCGCCGCATCGTTGAAGACGCAGAAACCCCCGCCCCTGTCCGCGCTCGCATGGTGGGTACCGCCGGCCATGTTGGCCGAGATGCCTTCCGCCAGGGCCGCCCGGCAGGCGGCGATGGTGGCGCCGGCCGATCGGCGCGAGCGCTCTGCCATCGCCTCGCTCCATGGAAAACCGATTTCGCGCATGGCCTGCGCATCGACACTGCCGTCGCTGATGGCGGCAATCCATTGCGGCGTGTGGGCCAGCGCCAGTTCGCCGTCGCTGGCGCGCGGTGCCTCGAACATCTGCACTGCGGGCAAATGCTGCTGGAGCCGCTCACGCAGCAGCGCGTACTTCCCCATCGGAAACCGGTGGCCGCTGGGAAGCGGCAGCACGAAATGGCCTGAGTAAAACGCACGCATCGGAACATTGTCGGCGGCGCCTCTGCCTTTTAGAAAGCGCGTTCTAAATTGCTGCATGGCAACAAATTTTCACTTGATCGAAACGCTTGGCTGCCTATACTTCAGGCCATGCTGCACCGCAACAAAATAAAGAGGGGCAGCTCATCCGCGACCGACCTCTTTCATTCATCAACTGGAGCATCCACATGGCACTGACCGCTGACCAACTCATCGCTTCCCACAAAGCCAACCTCGAAACCCTGTTCGGCCTGACCACCAAGGCCTTCGAAGGCGTCGAGAAGCTGGTCGAACTGAACGTGACCGCCTCCAAGGCTGCGCTGGTCGAAGCCGCCGGCACCACGCAAGCGATTCTCAGCGTCAAGGACGCGCAAGAGCTGCTCGCCCTGCAAGCCGGCCTGTTCCAGCCCCTCGCCGAGAAGACCGCTGCCTACAGCCGTCACCTGTATGACATCGCCCAAGGCACCGGCGCCGAGTTCACCAAGGCTTTCGAAGTGAAGGCTGCTGAAGCCCAGCAAGCCTTCGTCGGCCTGGTCGACAGCGCTGCCAAGAACGCCCCCGCCGGTTCGGAAACCGCCGTCGCCGTGATGAAGAGCGCCGTGGCTGCTGCCAACAACGCTTTCGAATCGGTCCAGAAGGCCGTCAAGCAAGCGTCCGACGTCGCCGAAGCCAACTTCCAGGCCGTTTCGACCACGGCCGTGAACGCTGCCAAGAGCACCGCTCAAACCGCTTCCCGCAAGCGCTGATTGTCTCCTTGGGTCCTTCGGGATCCAATTCAGGGCCCTGTTCTCGGACGGGGCTTTTTTTTTGCGCTCTATGATCGCCGGCAACGTTTTTTCAGGAGACATCCCATGCAGATCGACGGCAAGGTTTTCATCGTCACCGGCGGCGCTTCGGGCCTCGGCGAAGGCACCGCACGCATGCTGGCGGCGAACGGCGCCAAGGTGGTCATCGCCGACATGCAGGCCGACATGGGCGAAGCGGTCGCCAAGGAAATCGGCGGCACTTTCGTCAAGTGCGACGTGAGCCAGGAGGCCGACGGCCAGGCCGTGGTGGCTGCCGCCCAGAAGCTGGGCAAGCTGATGGGGCTGATCAACTGCGCAGGCATCGCGCCGGCCGAAAAAACCGTCGGCAAGACCGGGCCGCACGCGCTCGCCGTGTTCAGCAAGACCGTCACGGTCAACCTGATCGGCAGCTTCAACATGATCCGGCTGGCGGCCGACGCCATGAGCAAGAACGAGCCCGAGGCCACAGGCGAGCGCGGCGTGCTGATCTCGACCGCCTCGGTCGCGGCCTACGACGGCCAGATCGGCCAGGCCGCCTACAGCGCCTCCAAGGGCGGCGTGGTCGCAATGACGCTGCCGATCGCACGCGACCTGGCGCGCAACGGCATCCGCAACATGACGATCGCACCCGGCATCTTCGGCACGCCGATGCTGTTCGGGATGCCGCAGGAGGTGCAGGATGCGCTGGCCGCCAGCGTGCCCTTCCCCTCGCGCCTCGGCACGCCCGAGGACTACGCGAAGCTCGCCAAGCACATCATCGAGAACGACATGCTCAACGGCGAGGTGATCCGGCTCGACGGGGCGATTCGGCTGGCGCCGCGCTGACTTTCGCGATCTCGGCCGGCAGCGGAGTCGCGTTGCCGGTGCGCTCCAGCCGCTCGTACTGCGCGATCACCTGGGCACCGAACAGCACCAGCGTGGCGGCGATCTCCAGGCTCAGCAGCACCACGATCGCGGTGGTCAGCGAGCCGTAGACCACGTTCACCTGCGACAGCGTGGCGAAGTAGAGCACCAGCACGCGGCGCGTGATCTCCCACAGCAGCGCCGCAGTCACGCCGCCCAGCAGCGCGTGCCGCAGCCGCAGCCGCCCCACCGGCATCACCAGGTAGAGGGAGGTCAGCATGAAGATCTCGCCGCCCAGCCCGAGCAGGTACAGCAGCACCCCCGACACGCCCGACAGCGACCAGCTGCGGCCGAAAAGCTCGACGCTTTCCTGCCCGATCACCTGCAGCGCGCCGGACACCAGCGTCACCAGCAGCAGCCCGACGCACAGGCACAGGATGTAGATGTAGGGCATCACCGCAGAGATCAGGAAGTGGCGGGAATGGTCGGCCTTGCGGTGGTGGAAGATCACCGCCATGGCACTTTCCAGCACGGTGAAGGCGAGCGAGCTGAAAAAGATCATCGTCACCAGCAGCACCGGCCCCAGCACGTCCCGATGGGCCAGGAAGTTCGACAGCTCGGCGACGATGGCCCGCGACTGGCCCGGCAACAGCCACTCCAGATAGCGTCCGACCGCGCTCAGCAGTTCTCCCTGGTCGATGAAATGCGACAGCGCGATCACGCTCACGATCAGGAGCGGCACGATCGACAGCAGCGCGTAGTAGGCGACCGCGCCGGCCAGCAGCAGGCCCTGGTTGGCCCGGAAGGCCTTGAGCGCCTCCCAGGCGAACCGGAGGGGATGGCGCAGCAAGGGCACTGCGTGGCGGACGGTGTGGCGAATCATGCGGATGCGGCGCGGGATTCGAAGCGACCAGTATGCCGCCGGCCCGCGGTGGCATGAGGTCTTGCGTATGATTTGCCGCTCTCCGCCTACATGACCATCCCCGCCTCTTTCATCCAGGAACTGATCGCGCGCGCCGACGTGGTGGAAATCGTCGGCCGCTATGTCCAGTTGAAGAAGGCCGGCGCCAACTTCATGGGCCTGTGCCCGTTCCATGGCGAGAAGTCGCCTTCGTTCTCGGTCAGCCCCACCAAGCAGTTCTATCACTGCTTCGGCTGCGGAGTGCACGGCAACGCCATCGGCTTCCTGATGGAGCACGCCGGCATGGGCTTCGTCGAGGCGGTGCACGACCTGGCCGGCCAGTACGGCCTGCAGGTGCCCGAGGACGACGCCTCGCCCGAGGAGCGCGCCCGCGCTGCCGGCCAGCGCCAGAAGCAGGCCACCCTGTCCGAGGTGCTCGAGAAGGCCGGCGACGCCTACAAGAAGCAGCTGCGCCAGTCGCCCGCGGCCATCGACTACCTCAAGGGTCGCGGCGTCTCGGGCGAGATCGCCCGGCAGTTCGGCATCGGCTACGCCCCCGCGGGCTGGCGCACGCTGGCCGGCGTGTTCCCCGACTACGACGATCCGCTGCTCGCCGAGAGCGGGCTGGTGATCGCCGGCGAGCCGGACGACAACGGCGACGGCAAGCGCTACGACCGCTTCCGCGACCGCGTGATGTTCCCGATCCGCAACGTCAAGGGCGAGTGCATCGGCTTCGGCGGGCGAGTGCTCGGCGACGAGAAGCCCAAATACCTCAACTCGCCCGAGACCCCGGTGTTCAGCAAGGGCCGCGAGCTCTACGGCCTCTACGAAGCCCGCGCCGCCTTCCGCGAACGCGGCTACGCGCTCGTGACCGAGGGCTACATGGACGTGGTGGCGCTGGCGCAGCTGGGCTTTCCGAACGCGGTCGCGACGCTGGGCACCGCCTGTACGCCGGAACACGTTCAAAAGCTGTTCCGCTTCACCGAATCGGTCGTGTTCAGCTTCGACGGCGACGCGGCCGGCCGGCGCGCCGCCCGCAAGGCGCTCGACGGCGCCCTGCCCTATGCCAGCGATGTGCGCAGCGTCAAATTCTTGTTTCTGCCGGCCGAGCACGACCCCGACAGCTTCATCCGCGAGTTCGGCGCCGATGCCTTCGCGCGCTTCGTGAACGAAGCCACGCCGCTGAGCCGCTTCATGCTCGAAGCCGCGCGCGAAGGCTGCGACCTCGGGACGGCCGAGGGGCGCGCCCACATGGCCAGCAATGCGCGGCCGCTCTGGAGCGCGTTGCCGGAAGGCGCGCTCAAGCGCCAGCTGCTCGGGGAGATCGCCGAGATGGCCCAGTTGAGCACCCAGGAGCTGTCTGAACTGTGGACGCCGGCGGCTGCCGCACGCGCCCCGGCCTCCTCGCCTCGCGAGCGGGGCGAAAGCGAGGGCTACGGCCGGCCGCGGGAGGGCCGCCGCGCTTCCGCCCCCCGGCGGCCCTCCCGCGGCCGCACGCTGCCGCCCGGCCGGGCGGATGTGGCCGCGCGGCTGCTGCTGTCGAACATGGTCGAATGGGAGGGGCTTTCCCATGAGCTGCACGGCCTGCTGTGCGACCTGCCGGGCGAGCACGGGCAGCTCTTCGCCTGGCTCGACAGCCAGTTGCACGAGCACGGCGTGCAGCCCTGGGCCGCGCTGCGCGAAGGCATGCGGGGCACGGCCTTCGAGGCCTTGGCCGAGCGCGTCATGACCAGCCCCGACGGAGGGCCCATCGGCGAGGCGGAGGGCGAACAGGCAGCCGATGCCGCCCGGGAACTGCGCAACGTGCTCGACTTCATGCTGGACGACCTGCTCAAGGCTCAGCAAAGCGAGGCCATTGGCGCCGTAGGGAGCGATCCGCGTGCCCTGCAGCGGTACAAGGCGTTGGAGGCGCGCCGCCTGGAACTGCGCGCACGGCTCCAGGCCGGATCGAACCTTGCTTGAAAAATGCGCAACGCGCTATAATCTAAGGCTTCGCTATACGCGAAACGGCAAGAGCGACAGCAGCACCTCCGGGCCGACCCTCCAGCGCAACGCACTTCCCCACGGGAAAAAGGGTCAATACACCGCAAGGACTGCACACCAAATGTTCGCCCGACATCTTGCCTTTTTGAAGCGTGCTTGAGGATTTGCCTCCTCTTCGCTCCATTGTTTGTGCTCCCGCCCGCGCCGGCTTGTTGGCGCCTGTGATTCCGCTTGTTCATTCTTGTTGTACCGAGGTTGTATGCCCAGTTCAAAGAAGCCTGCCGTGTCCGCCGCCAAGAAGCCCATTGCAGAAAAACCGTTGAAAGCGGCCGCCCTGGCGGCAACTAAGTCAGATGCCGCCGCGTCCAAGGCGACAGCCGCAACGAAAGTGAAAACCGTGCCCACGAAATCGACCCCCATCGCCGAAGCCCCGAAACCCGCCGCCAAGAAGGTCGGTCGTCCTCCCAAGGCCGCCGGCGCGCCCGCCGCTGCAGGCGGCGCCAAGCGCGGCCGCAAGCCCAAGGCCGGCAACGAGGCGCCGGCGAGCGACGTCGACCTGTCCGACATCGAAGACGAGTTGATCGGCGACGAACCGGCGGCGACGACCGAAGAAAAGGTCAAGCCGCTGCGCATGAAGATCAGCAAGGCGAAGGAACGCGCCTTGATGAAGGAGTTCGGCCTCGACGAGACCGTGCTCTCCGAGGAAGACCTGGCCAAGCGCCGCTCGCGCCTGAAAACCCTGATCACGCTGGGCAAGACGCGCGGCTACCTGACGCACGGCGAAATCTCCGACCACCTGCCCGACAAGCTGGTCGACGCCGAGACCATGGAAGTCGTGGTCACCATGCTCAACGACATGGGCGTGGCCGTCTACGAGCAGACGCCGGACGCCGAAACCCTGCTGCTAAACAACACCGCGCCGACGGCGACCACGGTCGAGGAAGCCGAGGAAGAAGCCGAAGCGGCCCTCTCGACCGTCGACAGCGAATTCGGCCGCACCACCGACCCCGTGCGCATGTACATGCGCGAGATGGGCACGGTCGAGCTGCTGACGCGCGAAGGCGAAATCGAGATCGCCAAGCGCATCGAGGGCGGCCTGATGGCCATGATGGAAGCCATTTCGGCTTCGCCCGCGACCATCGCCGAGATCCTGCGCCTGGGCCAGGAGATCCGTGACGGCAAGGTCGTCATCTCGACCATCGTCGACGGCTTCTCGAACCCGAACGAGGCCGACGACTACGTGGCCGAAGAAGACTTCGACGAGTTCGACGAGGAAGACGACGACGACGGCAAGGGCGGCTCCAAGGCGCTGACCAAGAAGCTCGAGGAACTCAAGCGCGACGCGCTGGAGCGCTTCGATCGCATCGCCGCGCTGTTCGAGAAGGTCCACAAGATCTACGACAAGGAAGGCTACGGCACGCCGGCCTACCAGAAGGCGCAGCATTCGCTGTCCGAAGAGCTGATGACCATCCGCTTCACGGCCCGCACGATCGAGAAGCTGTGCGACCTGGTGCGCACGCAGGTCGACGACGTCCGCAAGAAGGAGCGCGAGCTGCGCCGCATCATCGTGGACAAGTGCGGCTTCCCGCAGGAAGAGTTCATCCGCGACTTCAGCGGCTACGACAAGAACGGCAACCGCGTGGCCTCCAGCCTGCTCAACCTCAAGTGGGTCGAGAAGCAGGCGGCCGCCGGCAAGCCCTGGAGCACGGTGCTGGCACGCAACATCCCGCCGGTGCAGGAGCTGCAACAGAAGCTGGCCGACATCCAGTCGCGCGTGGTGGTGCCACTGGCCGAGCTCAAGGACATCAACAAGCGCATGAACGAAGGCGAATCGTCCTCGCGCGATGCCAAGAAGGAAATGATCGAGGCCAACCTGCGCCTCGTGATCTCGATCGCCAAGAAGTACACCAACCGCGGCCTGCAGTTCCTCGACCTGATCCAGGAAGGCAACATCGGCCTGATGAAGGCGGTCGACAAGTTCGAATACCGCCGCGGCTACAAGTTCTCGACCTACGCGACCTGGTGGATCCGCCAGGCGATCACGCGCTCGATCGCCGACCAGGCGCGCACCATCCGCATCCCGGTGCACATGATCGAGACCATCAACAAGATGAACCGCATCAGCCGCCAGCACCTGCAGGAGTTCGGCTTCGAGCCCGACGCCGGCATCCTGGCCGCGAAGATGGAGATCCCGGAAGACAAGATCCGCAAGATCATGAAGATCGCCAAGGAGCCGATCTCGATGGAAACCCCCATCGGCGACGACGACGATTCGCACCTGGGCGACTTCATCGAGGACAGCAGCAACACGGCGCCCATCGAGGCCGCGATGCAGGCCGGCCTGCGCGACGTGGTCAAGGACATCCTCGACAGCCTGACGCCGCGCGAAGCCAAGGTGCTGCGCATGCGCTTCGGCATCGAGATGTCGACCGACCACACGCTGGAAGAAGTCGGCAAGCAGTTCGACGTGACGCGCGAGCGCATCCGCCAGATCGAAGCCAAGGCGCTGCGCAAGCTGAAGCATCCGAGCCGTTCCGACAAGCTGCGCAGCTTTATTGATACGCTCTGATCCTTCAGCGGATCTTCGAGCCCGAACGCCCGCTTTGCCTTCACCGGCGGCGGGCGTTTTCTATTCCCGCGCACAACAAGCAAGCACGGAGACCTCTCGCATGAACCCCGACGCAGACAAACTCTGGCACGCCCCGCGCTGGGCGCTCGCCGTGCTGCTGGCGGTGCTGGGCATGCTCGGTCCGTTCTCGATCGACACCTACATCCCGGCCTTCTCGGGCATCGCCAGCAGCATCGGCGCGACGCCGGCCCAGATGCAGCAGACGCTGTCGGCCTACCTGTTCGGCTTCGCCTTCATGAACCTGTTCCACGGCGCGCTGTCGGACAGCTTCGGCCGCCGGCCCGTGGTGCTGTGGGGCCTGGCCGTGTTCACCATCGCCTCGCTGGGCTGCGCGCTCGCGCAGACCATCGGCGAGCTGGTGTTCTTCCGCGCGCTGCAGGGACTGTCGACCGGCGCCGGCATCGTGGTCTCGCGCGCCGTGATCCGCGACATGTTCCCGCCGGCCGAAGCGCAACGGGTGATGAGCCAGGTCACGATCTATTTCGGCATCGCGCCCGCGATCGCGCCGATCGTGGGCGGCTTCCTGTTCGTGCACCTGGGCTGGCACAGCGTGTTCTGGTTCCTGGTGGCGGTGGGCGTGGTGCTGTTCGCCGCCAATTGGAAGCTGCTGCCCGAAACGCTGCACCAGAGCCAGCGCCAACCCTTCGAGGTGCGGCACCTGATGCGCGGCTACTGGGACCTGTGCTCCGATCCGCGCTTCCTGCTGCTGGCGCTCGCGAGCGGCGTGCCTTTCAACGGCATGTTCCTCTACGTGCTGGCCGCGCCCGCCTTTCTCGGCGACCACCTGGCGCTCGCGCCCACCCAGTTCTTCTGGTTCTTCCTGCTGACCATCGGCGGCATCATGGCCGGCGCCTGGGCCAGCGGACGCATGGCAGGCAAGGTCGCGCCCAAGCGGCAGATCCGCGACGGCTTCGTGATCATGCTGGCGACCTCGCTGCTCAACGTCGTAGCCAATGCCTTGTTCGCGCCGCACCCGGCCTGGGCGCTGTGGCCCATCGCGGTGTTCGCCTTCGGCTGGGCGCTGATGGTGCCGGTGGTGACACTGCTGGTGCTCGACCTGCATCCCGAGCGCCGCGGCATGGCCTCCTCGCTGCAGGCGGTGATCGGCTCGACCGCCAATGGCATCGTGGCCGGCGTGATTGCGCCGCTGGTGATGCATTCGACGCTGGCGCTGGCGTTGACCTCGCTCCTCATGATGAGCGTGGGCCTGGTTGCCTGGGTCTGGCTGCACGGGCGCTGGCCCGAGATCGGGCGCAGGGTCGCCGGCGAGGTGGCCTGACGACGATGCGCTGGGACGATCTGCGGACTTTCGCGCGCGCCTGGCTGCCGGCGCGCACCAACGTCAACGCACGCGAAAGGCTGCGCGCCGTCGCCGGCGCGGGGCTGGGGCTTCTGCTCACGGCCCTGCTCTCCCAGATGACAGGCTCTTCCATCGACAGCCGCTGGCTGGTCGCCCCGCTGGGCGCCAGCGCAGTGCTGGTGTTCGCGCTGCCGGCCAGTCCGCTGGCCCAACCCTGGTCCGTGATCGCCGGCAACACGTTCTCGGCGCTCGTCGGCGTGGCCTGCGCACGCTGGATGCCGGACCCGGTATGGGCCAGCGCACTCGCGCCCGCGCTGGCCATCGCGCTGATGTTCGCGATGCGCTGCCTGCACCCGCCCGGCGGCGCGGTGGCGCTGTTCGCCGTGCTGAGCCACACGACGCATTTCCCTTTCTCGCTCTATCCGGTGCTGGCCAACTCCGTGCTGCTGGTGCTCGCCGGCGTGCTCTACAACAGCCTGACCGGCCGGCGCTACCCGCATGTGCAGCTCGCGCCGCGCGAACCCAAGGCCGATGCGCGCTTCAGCTCGGCCGACATCGATGCGGTGCTCGCGCGCTACAACCAGGTGCTCGACATCAGCCGCGACGACCTCGAATCGCTGATCCGGCAGACCGAGCTCGAGTCGTACAAGCGCCGCCTCGGCACCGTGCGCTGCGCCGACATCATGTCGCGCGACCCGGTGATCGCCGAGTTCGGCACGCCGCTGCAGGAGGCATGGTCCTTGATGCAGCAGCGGCGCATCAAGGCGCTGCCGGTGATCGACCGCACGCGCCGCGTGGTCGGCATCGTGACGCAGGCCGACTTCTTCCGCCACATCGACCTGGAGCATCACGAGGGGCTGGGCGGACGGCTGCGCGATTTCGTCCGCGCGACGCGAACCGTGATGTCGAGCAAGCCCGAGGTGGTCGGCCAGATCATGACGCGGCAGGTGCGCGTGGCGAGCGAGGAGCGGCCGATGGTCGAACTGGTGCCGCTCTTCTCCGAGGGCGGCCACCACCATATCCCGATCATTGATGGTGAAAGGCGGCTCACCGGCATGATCACGCAGTCCGATTTCGTGCGCGCGCTGTACCGCGCCGTCGGCCCGGAAAGCTGAGCCGGCTACTCCAGCGTCACGTTGGCCTTCTTCACGAGCGCAGCGTACCTGGCGGCCTCGCTGCGGAAGTACTTCGCGGCCTCTTCCGGCGTGCTCGGCTTGATGATGTTGCCCTGCTTGGCCATCGCCTCCTGCACCTCGGCGCTGGAGAATGCGGCCACCACCGCATCGTGCGCGCGCTTCACTTCCGCCGCCGGCAGCTTGGCCGGTCCGATCAGCGCGAACCAGCCTTCGACGCTGTAGTTGGGCAGCCCCTGCTCGGCAATCGTCGGGATGTCGGGCGCGGCCGGCGAGCGCGCGGGCCCGCACAGGCCGATCGCGCGCAAGGCGCCGCTCTTGATGTGCTGCTGCACCGCCGGCAGCGCGACCACGCCGATCTCGACCTGGCCCGCGATCATGTCGGTCACCATCGGGCCGGTGCCCTTGTAGGGGATGTGACGCGCCTTGACGCCGGCCTCGTCCATGAACATCTCGCCGGCCAGGTGAATGATGGTGCCGTTGCCCGAGGACGCGTAGTTGTAGCCGTCGGGCTTGGCCTTGAGCAGCGCGACCAGTTCCTTCACGTTCTTCGCCGGCACCTTCGGGTTCACCAGCAGCACCAGCGGCGTCGCGCCGACCACGCTGATGGGCGTGATGTCGTTGATGGCGTCGAAGGGCATCTTCTTGTAGACGCTCGGGTTGATCACGTGGTTGTTCGACACCATGCCGAGCGTCTGGCCATCGGGCGCGGCCTTGACGACGACCGAGGCGCCGGTGATGCCGCCGGCGCCCGGCAGGTTCTCGATCACCACCGGCTGGCCGAAGGCCTTGCCGAGCGCCGGTGCGGCGGCGCGCGCAATGGTGTCCACGCCCGAGCCGGCGCTGATCGGCAGGATGATGCGCACCGGCTTGTCGGCGCCTTGGGCGAATGCGGGAAGCGCCACGGCCGCCAGCGCGGAAGCGCCAAGGCCGAGCACCGTGCGGCGCGAAAGGGTGGGGTTCATCTTTTGTCTCCTTGGTCTCGAAAACTTATGTCAGGCAGCTTCGCGTGCCGCCAAGTTGCGACAGCACCTCCTCAGTGTGCTCGCCCACGCGCGCCAGCGCTTGCCGCACGCCGGGGCGCCGGCCGCCCATCAGCAGCGGCAGCAACACCACCTCGGTCATGCCGCCATCGTCGCACTCCATCGGCACCAGGCCGCCGCTGGCCTTGAGGTGCGGATCGTCCATCAGCTGGTCGGGCCGCACGATCGGCGCGTAGGGAATGCCGGCTTCCTCGAGCTTGGGCGCCAGTTCCTCGACGCGATGCCGCGCGAGGATCTCGCCCAGCCGCTTCAGGAGCGCTGGCCGCACCGCGACGCGCAACGCGTTGTTGGCCAGTGCCGGATCTTGCGCCAGTTCAGGCGCATCGATCACGCGACACAAGGTCAGGAACTGCTTGTCGCTCACCGCGCCGATGAAGAGCTGCTCGCCTTCGGCCAGCGTGAAGACGTCATAGACGCTCCAGGCCGACACGCGCGAGGGCATCGGCGGCGGCGGCTCGCCGGTCATCGCGAACTGCTGCATGTGCTGCGAGGAGAGGAACACGCAGTTCTCGAACAGGGCGCTCTGCACCTCCTGCCCCCTGCCGGTGCGCTCGCGCTCGCGCAGCGCGGCCAGCACGCCGATCGCGCCGAACATGCCGCCCATGATGTCGTTGACCGAGGTGCCGGCGCGCAGCGGCCGGCCTTCGGGGCCGGTCATGTAGGAGAGCCCGCCCATCATCTGCACCACCTCGTCGAGCGCCAGGCGGTTCTCGTAAGGCCCGGGCAGGAAGCCCTTGTGCGTGACGTAGATCAGGCGCGGGCATTTCGCCGAGAGCGTCTGGTAGTCCAGGCCGAGCTTGCTCATCAGCCCCGGGCGGAAGTTCTCCAGCACCACGTCGCATTGGCCGATCAGCTCGGTTGCGGTCGCCCGGCCTTCTTCCGTCGTGATGTCGAGCACCACGCTCTTCTTGTTGCGATTGAAGGAGCGGAAGAAGCCGATGCCCAGACCCGGCAGCTTGCGCGTCTTGTCGCCGCCGGGTGGCTCGATCTTGATCACCTCGGCGCCGAGGTCGGCCAGGATCATGCCGCAGGTCGGGCCCATCACCATGTGCGTGAACTCGACGACGCGGACGCCGGCGAGCGGGAGCTTGTTGTCTTCAGCGTTCATGAGGGGCTTTCGGTCAGGCGAGCGCGGTTTCGGTGGCAAAGGTCTTGGGCAGGCCGGCGCGCCAGAGCGTGCCGTGCAGCGTCTCGCCGCCGAGCCACTCGGCCACGCGCTGGCGCAGCGCGAGCAGCTCGTCGATGTCGACCCCGGTGGCGATGCCCATGCTGCCCAGCATGTAGGCCAGGTCCTCGGTCGAAACATTGCCGCTGGCGCCCGGCGCATGCGGGCAGCCGCCGATGCCGGCCAGGCAGGCATCGAAGCGCGCGACGCCGACTTCGAGCGCCGCATAGACGTTGGCCAGGCCCAGGCCGCGCGTGTCGTGGAAGTGGCCGCACCAGAAGCGATCGCCCGCGATCTTCAAGGCCTCCTCGAACAGCTCGCGCACCATGGCCGGATCGGCATAGCCGACCGTGTCGGCCAGGCTCACGCGGTCGGCCCCGGCATCGAGCAGGGCCTGCATGAGGCGCAGCACCTCGCGCTTCTCGACCAGGCCCTGGATCGTGCAGCCGAAGGCCGTGCCTACGCCGCCTTCGATCAGCGTCTTCGAGCCGGCCGCGTCGCGCGCCGCGCGGATGCGGGCGACTTCCGCCACCACTTCGTCGGGCGTCTTGCGCAGGTTGGCAAGGCTGTGGGCATGGCTGGCCGACAGCGGCACGATCATCAGGTCGGCCTGGCCGGCAATGGCGCCCTCGGCGCCGCGCAGGTTGGGCACCAGCACCGAGACGAAGAGGCCCGGCAGCGTCTTCGCGAACGCGAGCAGTTCGGCCGTGTCGGCCAGTTGCGGCAGGAGCCTCGCCGGCACGAAGGAGCCGACCTCGATCTCGCGCTGGCCGGCGGCATGCGCCGCGCGGATCCATTCGCGCTTGTGCTCGGTGGGCAGGATGGTCGCGATGCTCTGCAGGCCGTCGCGCAGGCCGACTTCGCGAATGACGGCGGCGCGCGGCAGCCGCGGGTTGGGCATTGGCATGAGTTCTTGTCTCCAGGCGCATCGGCAGGGGCGCCGATGTGATGCGTGGACTTTAGACATTCCGTATTGCTTGCAAAAGCGGTAATCTGGAACGCCCAACATTCCGAACTGGAACTTCATGCGCGACCTGGACCTCACCAGCCTGCGCCTCTTCGTCGCGGTCTGCGAAACCCGCAACATCGCCCGCGCCGGCGAGCAGCAGCACATCGTGGCCTCGGCGATCAGCAAGCGCCTGGCGCAGCTCGAAGACGTCGTGGGCGAGACGCTCTTCGAGCGCCGCCGCCGCGGCGTGACGCCGACCGCCGCCGGCGAGATCCTGCTGGAACACGCGCGCGCCATGCTCGCGAGCGCCGACCGGGTGGCCCGCGACATGGCCGACCATGGCCGCGGCGTGAAGGGACAGGTGCGCCTGCTGGCCAGCATGTCCTCGATCGCCGAGTTCCTGCCCGACGACATCGCGGACTTCCTCCAGACGCCGGCGCACCACGACATCCGCGTCGACATCGAAGAAGCCTTGAGCCGCGACTTGGTGCGCGCGTTGCGCGAAGGCTCGGCGCCGGTGGGCGTGTGCTGGGATGCGGCGGATCTCGAAGGGCTGCAGGCCTGGCCCTACCGGCGCGACCGGCTGGCCATCGTTGCGCATCCTTCGCACGCCATCGCGCGCCGGCGGCGCTGCAGCTTCGAAGAGACGCTGGCGTTCGATCACGTGGGCCTGCCCGCCTCCACCGCGGTCCACACCATGCTGGCGCGGGCGGCCGCGATCATCGGCCGGCCGCTCAGCTACCGCGCGGCGGTGTCGACCTTCGACGCGGCGCTGCGCTGCGTGCGCGCGAACCTCGGCATCGCCGTGGTGCCGCGCGAGGTGATCGATCCGCTCGCGGCCAGCTTCGGCCTGCGCGTGGTGCCGCTCTCCGACGCCTGGGCCGAGCGCCGCTTCGCGATCTGCTTTCGCAACGAGGCCAACCTGTCGCCCGCCGCCAAGCTGCTGGTTGCGCATCTGCGCGACCGCGCCGCGGCGTCTGCGCTCAACGCTTCTTCCTGAGCGTCGCGGCTGCGGCCGGCGGCCAGTAGCGCGCGTCGGCAAAGCGCGCCGCCAGAAAGTCGAGCATCGCGCGCAGCGCGGCCGGCATCTGGCGGCGCGAGCTGTAGACGCCGTAGACCCCCATCGTCTGGGGCCGCCAGTCGGGCAGGAGCGCGACCAGCCGGCCGGCTGCGATCAGCGGCGCGGCCGAGTACTCCGGCTGCATCGCGATGCCCGCGCCTTCGAGCACCGCCGTCAGCAGCACCGACGATTCGTTGGCGCTGAGATTGCCGCCCACCGGCACCGCGATCTGCCGGCCCTTGTGCTCGAACTGCCACAGGCTCTTGCCGAAGTACGAATAGGTCAGGCAGTTGTGAAGGGCAAGCTCCTGCGGCGCGCGCGGCGTGCCGTGCTCGGCAAGGTAGGCCGGCGTCGCGCACACCACCGAGCCGCAGCTTCCCAGCGGCCGCGCGATCAGGTTGGGATCGAGGTCGTTCGTGATGCGGATCGCGAGGTCGATGCGCTCTTCCACCAGGTTGACGGTGCGGTCGCTGATGTGCAGGTCGATGGCGGTTTGCGGATGGCGGCGCAGGAAGTCCGCCACGGCCGCGGCCAGCACGTCCTGCGCGATCGACTGGGCGCAGGTCAGGCGCAGCAGGCCTTGCGGCACATCGGCCTGCGCATCCACGGCAACCTGCATCTGCTCGGCGACCTCGAGCATCTGCCGGCAACGCGACAGGGTCTGCTCGCCTGCGGAAGTGAGGCTGATCCGCCGCGTCGTGCGATGCAGAAGGCGCGCGCCAGCCCATGTTTCCATGTGCGCGAGGTAGCGCGTGACCATGGCGCGCGACATGTCGAGCGCCTCGGCCGTGGCCGTCATGCTGGCGCGCTCGGCGACGTTCACGAACACTTTGGCGGCGGTGATGCGGTCCATGATTTGATCGATTTAAGCAACAAATATTTGCATCGTATGCGGTTTTTTGATCGGATTAAGAAACATAAGATTCCGTCCATTCCCACCCATCAGGCGCCACATGATTCGCAGAACCCTCCTCGCCGCAGGCATGGCCTCGCTCGCAGCCGTTCACACCCTGCCGGCCTCGGCCGCCGAAGCTGCATTGCAGCTCGAGGTCTACAACCCGGGCGACAAGGCCATCTTCCCGGTGTCCTCGGAAATCGTGAGCGGCCGCAACGAGGCCGTGCTGATCGACGCGCAGTTCCAGCGCAACGACGCCGAAGCCCTGGTGCAGAAGATCAAGGCCGGCGGCAAGAAGCTCAGCACCGTCTACATCAGCCACAGCGACCCCGACTTCTACTTCGGCCTGGACGTGATCAAGGCCGCCTTTCCCGACGCGAAGATCGTGGCCACGCCGCAAACGGTGGCGGCGATCAAGGCCTCGATGGACGGCAAGCTCGCGTACTGGACGCCGATCCTCAAGGACAACGCGCCCAAGGCGCTGGTGCTGCCCGAGCCGCTGGAAGGCGACACCATCCTGCTCGAAGGCCGCAAGCTCGAAGTGAAGGGCCTCCAGGGCCCGAGCCCGGCGCGCAGCTATGTCTGGATTCCTTCGCAGAAGACCGTGGCCGGCGGCGTGCCCGTGTTCCACAACACCCATGTGTGGGTGGCCGACACGCAGACGCCGGCCTCGCGCCAGGCCTGGCGCAAGACGCTCGACAGCATTGCAGCGCTCAAGCCCGTGACCGTGGTGCCGGGCCACTACCTGGGCGATGCGCCGAAGGGGCTGCAGGCCGTGAAGTTCACCGCCGGCTACCTGGAGACCTTCGAGCGCGAAGCCGCGAAGGCCAAGGATTCGGCAGAGCTCGTCGCCGCCATGAAGAAGCACTACCCCGGCCTGGGTCAGCAGTCGTCGCTCGAGCTGAGCGCCAAGGTCATCAAGGGCGAGATGAAGTGGCCGGCGCAATGAGCCGCCGGGCCGTTCCCAAGGCGAATACCGTAGCGCGCAGCGCGGAGGTTGCCTTATGAGCGACAGCCCCATCCTGCACTACCTGTTCGACCCGCTGTGCGGCTGGTGCTACGCGGCCGCGCCGCTGGTCCAGGCGGCACGCACGGTGCCGGGCCTCGCGATCGCGCTGCACGGCGGCGGCATGATGACCGGCGCCAACCGCCGGCCGATCACGCCCCAGTGGCGCGACTACGTGATGCCGCACGACCGGCGCATCGCGCAACTCACGGGCCAGCCCTTCGGCGAGGCCTACTTCGAAGGCCTGCTGCGCGACACCACGGCGGTGATGGATTCCGAACCGCCGACCACAACCATCCTCGCGGCCGAAGCGCTCGGCGGCCGCGGGCTCGATCTGCTCCAGCGCCTGCAGCGTGCCCACTACGTCGAGGGGCGCCGCATCGCCGACACGGCGGTGCTGCATGAACTCGCGATCGACATCGGGCTCGACGGCGACGCGTTTGCAGCCCTGTTCGCACAACAGGCGAGCGAAGGCACCCGGCAACACATCGCCGACAGCCGTGCGCTGCTGGCACGCGTCGCCGGCGGCGGCTTTCCGACCTTCGCGTTGGCGCGCGGCGACGGCCGCCTCGAACGCATCGACGCCAGCGCGTGGCTGGGCCGGCCCGAGGCCTGGCGAGAGCAGCTGGCGCAGATGACGCAGCAAGCAGCCTGAGCCCTCGACTTTTTCCGTTTTCGTTCAACCAGGAGTCATTTCATGAGCAACATCGCCATCCTCGGCATCACGGGCCGCGCCGGCTCGCGCGTCGCTACCGAACTGCTGCAACGCGACCACACCGTCACCGGCATCGCGCGCAACACCGCGAAGGCCGAAGCCAAAGCGGGCCTCAGCCTCCAGCAGGCCGACGCCACGCAGCTCGACGCGCTGGTGCCGCTGCTGCGCGGCCACGACGCCGTGATCAGCTCAACCCACTTTGCGGGCGGCATCGATGCAGCAAGCGCCATCGCTGCCGCGAAGAAGGCCGGCGTGCCGCGCCTGCTGGTGGTCGGCGGCGCCGGCAGCCTCGAAGTAGCGCCGGGCAAGGCGCTGGTGGACACGCCCGAATTTCCCGCCATGTACAAGACGGAAGCGCTGGCGGGCCGTGCGTTTCTCGAGGCACTGCGCGCCGAAAAGGAGCTGGACTGGACCTTCATCTCGCCCTCCGCGTTCTTCGAGCCCGGCGAGCGCACCGGCAGCTACCGGCTCGGCGGCAACCAGTTGCTGGCCGACGCCAACGGCAAGAGCTGGATCTCGATGGAGGACTACGCGATCGCGATGGCCGACGAGATCGAAAATCCGGAGCATCCGCGCCAGCGGTTCACCGTGGGGTATTGACTAACCCCCAGGCTTGCTCGCCTCGCGTAGCCGCCAACCCCCTTCCAGGGGGCGCCGCCTGCGGCCAGGCGAAGCCGGTTCCGCGGCGGCTCCCGATGGGAGCGCGCCGCTAAGCCTCCAGCGTCGTCTTCATGACGCGCATGCCCTCGTCGATCATCGCGCCGATCGCGCCTGCCGCCTCGTGCGGCAGCAGATCGGCGATCCAGACCATCCGGCTGCGCTGGTCGCCCTCGGCGAACACCTGCATCGATGCGTTGTAGTGCGTGAGCTGGCCGCCGGTCGCCGACCACGCCAGCCGGCGCGCGGCATCGTCGAGATCGATGATCGCCTCCCGCACCACCAGGCCGTTGCCGAAGGTGACGATGCGGGCCTCGCCCTTGCTCTCGAGCCGGCAGTCGGTCACGAAGCCCGGCACCAGGCGGTGGTGAATTTCGCCGATGTCGCGCACGACTTCCCAGATCTGCTCGGCGCTCGCCGCGACCTGTATTTCGCGTCGAATGGATGCCATGGACGTTCTCCTTTCAGTTGCATGCGAAGGATGTCTCGTTCCAGAAACACCGCGGAACCGGCTCCGCCGGGCCGCTGGTGTTGCCCCCGGTGAGGGGGTTGGCGGCCACACGAAGTGGGCAAGCCTGGGGGTGAGCCTCACCTCAGCAGTTGATCGACCAGGCGCTGGTCCTCGTCGTAGATCCAGCACTCGGCGAGCCGGCCGTCGCGCACGCTGTATCGCAGCAGCCGCTCCAGCACATGCGTCGCGCCATCGCGCTCGAACTGCTCGACCGCGACGATCACCCCGAAGTGCTCGCCCGCGAGCACGTCGCGGATGGACACAAGCCGCCGGCTCGTTTTCTCCTTCACCTGCTTGAGCAAGGCCAGGCAGGCCACCTTGCCCCGGTGAACGCCAGCCAGCGGCCCGCCGCCGAAGTAGTGGAAGACCACCTCGTCGTGGTAGCAGTCGAATATGGTCTTCAGATCGTTGGCCGCCCAGGCGTCTGCGTAGCGCCTGACAACCTCGCGCACCGCGCTTTCGGATGACGAGCTCATGAATCCTCCAGACGGATGAACCGATCCTAGGCGTGCAGGGCGAGGCGTTCTTGGAAAATCTTGCGGTCGCCGCGCGCCGCCTGCCTGAAGCGCCGCGGCGACACGCCGGCCGCGCGATGAAAGCTGCGCACGAAGTTCGAGAGATCGCTGAAGCCGACGTCGAGCGCCACCTCCGTGACCGGCCGCGCGCCCGTTGCCAGAAGTTGCGCGGCATGCCGAAGGCGCGTGCGCACCAGGTACTGGTGCGGCGTGACGCCGAGCACGCGCGAGAACAGGCGCAGGAAATGGAAGGAACTGAGGCCGACCTGCTGCGCTGCCTGGTCGAGATCGATCGCTTCGTGCGAGCGGGCCTCCAGCCAGAGCGCCGCCTCGACCGCCCGGCGCCGGTCGAGGGCAGTCACCTGAATCGCGCCGGGCTCGCGTTCACCGGCGAGTGCGACGAAGCGCGCGGTGAACAGCAGCGCGACCTCGTCGAGCCCGAGGTCGTTGCCGCCCTCGATCGCCGCCTGCGCCAGCTCTCCCAGCACCATCAGTTCAGGCAGCGGCGGCAAGCCGACGGTGCGCCAGATGCCGCGGCGTGAACCGATCTCGTCCATCAATTCCGGCGACAGATGAAAGGACAGGCACTCGTCGCCGCGCTGGTGGTGCTCGTGGGTGCAGACGTACTCGTCGCCCGAGCGGCCGACCAGCACCGAGCCGGCGACCATGTCGAACAAGCGGCCGCCGCAGCGGTAACCGAAGCTGCCCTTGCGCACGTACGAGACCGAGTTGTTGCAATGCAGTTCGGCAAACACCAGGTCGGATGGACCCGCGTCGCAGCGGTAGTCGATGACCGAGATCGAACCTTGGTGAAGCGCCTTCGTCGTGACCATGATCGAGCCAGTGTAGGCCCGATCATTGTTCAGCGCGCGACGCCCAGCAGCCGCTCCAGCACCTCGGGCTGCGTTCGCAGCGTGGCCGCGCGATCGGCATGCACCACCGTGCCGTGGTCGAGCACCACCGCCTCGTCGGAGATCGCGAGGATGGCCTGCGGATGCTGCTCGACGATGATCGCCGCCAGCCCTTCGTCCTGCGTGATGCGGCGGATCGCGCGCAGCAGCTCTTCGACGATGATCGGCGCCAGGCCTTCCAGGGGCTCGTCGAGCAGCAACAGCCGCGGGTTGACCACCAGCGCGCGCCCCACCGCCAGCATCTGCTGTTCGCCGCCCGACAGCTGCGTGCCGAGATTGCTCTTGCGCTCGGCCAGGCGCGGGAACATCTCGTAGACGCGTTGCGGGTTCCACTTGCCTGGTCGCTCGACTGCGCTCAGGTTCTCGTGCACCGTGAGCGACTTGAAGATATTGCGCTCCTGCGGCACCCAGCCAATGCCGGCCGCCGCGCGCTGGTGTGGCGAGAGCTTGTGCAGCGCCACGCCGCCGAGGGCGATGCTGCCGCCATGCTGGCGTGTCGCACCGGCCAGCGTATTGATCAGCGTGGTCTTGCCGGTGCCGTTGCGGCCCAGCAGCGCCAGGGTCTGGCCTTCGCCGAGGGTGAGCGCGATGTCGTGCAGGACCACGGCTTCGCCGTAGCCGGCACTGAGCTTCTCGATGCGCAGCAGCTCAGACATGGACAGCCCCCTGACCCAGATAGACCTCCTTGACCTTCGGATCGTTCGCGATCGTGTCGGGGTCACCCTCGGTGAGCAAGGCTCCGTTGACCAACACCGTCATGCGGTCGGCAAAACTGAACACCAGGTCCATGTCGTGCTCGATCAGCAGCACCGACACGTCGGCCGGCAAGGCCGCCACGGTCTGCAGCAGCTCCTCGCGCTCGCCGGCCGGCACGCCGGCCACCGGCTCGTCGAGCAGCAGCACGCGCGGCTCGCAGGCCAGCGCGATCGCGATCTCGAGCAGGCGGCGCTTGCCGTAGGCCAGCTGCCGCGTCTGCTGCTGCGCAACGTCGCCCAGATGGAATTGCTCGAGCAGTTGCGCAGCCCGCTCCGACACCTGGGACGACGAGCCCAGCGGCCGCCACCACTGCGCGGCCAGCCCGGCCTGCTGCGAGATCACGAGCGCCAGCGTTTCCAGCGGCGTCATCGAGTCGAAGAGCTGGTTGATCTGGAAGGTGCGCACCATGCCGCGCGCCACGCGGCGGTGCGGCGCCAGGCGCGTGATGTCCTCGCCTTCCAGCACGATGCGGCCGGCCGTCGGCGTGAGCACACCCGTCAAGAGGTTGATCAGCGTGGTCTTGCCGGCGCCGTTGGGCCCGATCAGTGCGTGGCGCGCGCCGCGCTTCAGGTTCAGCGTCACGTTGTCGGTGGCCGTGATGCCGCCGAAGCGCATCACGAGGCCGGTGGCCGAGAGAACGATGTCGTTCATGGCTTGGCACTCCGGCGCGCGCCGAACCAGGTCCAGGGCTTCAACAAGCGGTCGCGTCCTACCAGCACCAGCAGCACCAGGATCAGCCCGATCCAGAACATCCAGTACTGCGGCGTCACCGCCGAGAGCCAGTTCTGCAGCAGCTTGAACACGATCGCACCCGTCACGCCGCCGTAGAGCCAGCCGACGCCGCCGATCACCAGCATCAGCAGCACGTCGGCCGAGCGGTCGAAGGCCAGCACGTCGAGCGAGGCGAAGCCGGTGGTCTGCGCGAGCAGTGCACCCGCGGCGCCGGCGACCGCGGCGGCCACGGTGTAGATCACCGCGATGCGCGAGATGACCGGAACGCCGATCGCCATCGCGCGCAGGCGGTTGTCGCGAATGGCCTTCAGCGTGGCACCGAAGGGCGAATGCACAATCCGCCGCATCAGCAGGAACAAGACCCCCATCACGGCCAGCGAGTACCAGGCCGCCGTGCGGCCGTAGAGATCGAACTCGAACAGTCCCAGCACCGGCCCCATCACCACGCCCTGCAGGCCGTCGGCGCCGCCGGTCAGCCAGTCGAGCTTGTTCGCAAGCTCGAGCAGCAGCAGCGCGGTGCCGAGCGTGACCATGAGCCGCGTGAGGTCGCTGCCGCGCAGGATCGTGATGCTCGCCAGCGCGCCCAGCGCGGCGCAGAGCAGCACCGCAACGACCAGGCCCACCGTCGGATCGGGCATCACGAGCTTGGCGAACAGCGCGGCCGTGTAGGCGCCGAAGCCGAAGAAGGCCGCATGCCCCAGCGACACGATGCCGGTGTAGCCCAGGATCAGGTCGAGCGACATCGCGAACAACGCGACGATCGCGATCTCGTTGATCAGCAGCGCGTGCGAGGGAAAAATACCCGGCAGCACGAAGGCCACGGCCCAGACCGCGAACTCCCACGGCCGCCAGCGCGCCTTCTGCACAAGAGACTTCTGGAAATCCATCACTTCCCTCCCCTGCGCGTGAACAGGCCCTGCGGCCGCCACATCAGGATCAGAATCATCAGCAGGTAGACCGTGAAGGCGCCCATCTTCGGAATGAAATACTTGCCCGCCACGTCGGCAATGCCAAGCAGCAGCGCGGCCAGCAAGGGCCCGGTGATCGACGAGGTGCCGCCGACCGAGACCACGATCAGGAAATAGATCATGTACTTGAGCGGGAAGGTCGGGTCCATGCCGAGAATCTCGGCGCCGAGCGCGCCGCCCAGGCCCGCGAGCCCCGAGCCGACCGCGAAGGTCAGGAGGAACACCACGTTGACGTTGATGCCGAGCCCGGCCGCCACGCGCGGATCGTCCACCGCCGCGCGCAGCCGGCTGCCGAAGCGCGTCTTCGACAGGATGAGCTGCAGCACCACGGTGAGCACCGCGCACACGGCGATGATGAAGAGCCGGTAGTGCCCCATGCCCAGCAGCCACGGATCGGCCCCGATCTCGGTGCGGCCGCGCAGCCATTCGGGCAGGTGGATGTTCTGCTGCGAGGAGCCGACGAAGTAGTCGATGGCCGCCACCGCCATGAAGGCCAGGCCGATCGAGAACAGCACCTGGTCCAGGTGCGGCTTGCCGTACATCGGCCGGTAGAGCGTGCGTTCGAGCAGCGCGCCCGCCAGGCCGACGACGATGAAGGCAAGCGGCAGGCAGGCCAGGAAGGGCAGGCCCAGCTTCTGCATCGCGAACACCGTGAGATAGCCGCCGGCCATCGCGAAGGCGCCGTGCGCGAGGTTGATGAAGTTCATCAGGCCCAGCGTCACGGCCAGGCCGACCGCGAGCACGAACAGCAGCATGCCGTAGGCGATGCCGTCGAAAAGAATGGTCAACATACAAAAGGCCGTTCGGGCTGAGCTTGTCGAAGCCTTCGACAGGCTCAGGCCGAACGGGGATGGGCCGAACGACGGGGCCTCACTTCGCCTTGCCCGGGTCTTTGACCGCCTTGATCACGTCGAACTCCACGTTGTAGAGCTGTCCGTCCTTCTTCTCGACCTTGCGCAGATACACGTCCTGCACGATGTCGCGCGTCTGCGCATCGATCAGCACCTGGCCGCGCGGGCTCTCGAAGATCTGGCCCTTCATCGCGGCCAGCAACGCATCGCCGCCGCCCTGGCCCTTGGTGGTCTTGAGCGCCTCGTAGATCACGCGCATGCCGTCATAGCCGCCCATGGCCATGAAGTTGGGACGCATGTTCTTGTTGGCCTTCTGGAAGGCCTCGACGTACTTCTTGTTGAGCGCCGAGGGGTGCGCGGCCGAATAATGGTGCGTGGTGACCACGCCCAGCGCGCCCTCGCCCATGTCGTTGAGCTGGTCGTCGTCGGTCACGTCGCCGGTGGCGATCATCTTGATGCCGGCCTTGTCCATGCCGCGCTCGATGAACTGCTTCATCACCGCCGCGCCGGCACCCGAGGGCACGAAGACGAACAACGCATCGGGCTTGGCATCGCGCACCTTCTGCAGGAAAGGCGCGAAGTCGGGGTTGCGCAGCGGCACGCGCAGCGAATCGATCACCTTGCCGCCGTTGAGCTGGAAGCGCTCCTTGAAGTACTTCTCGGCGTCGTTGCCCGGGCCGTAGTCGGTGACCAGCGTGACGACCGACTTGATGCCGTTCTTCGGTGCCCAGTCGCCCATCGCGACCGAGACCTGCGGCAGCGTGAAGCTGGTGCGCACGATGTAGGGCGAGGCCTCGGTGATGCTCGAGGTGGCCGCCGCCATCACCACCATCGGCGTCTTCGACTGGGTCGCGATGGGCGCGGTGGCCATGGCCGAGGGCGTGATGCCGAAGCCGGCCAGCACGTTGACCTTGTCGTTCACCACCAGTTCCTGCGCGAGGCGCTTGGTCACGTCGGGAAGGCTGGTGTCGTCCTTGACGACGAGCTCGATCTTCTTGCCCGCCACGGTGTCGCCGTTTTGCGCCATGTAGAGCCGGGCGGCGGCTTCGATCTGGCGGCCGGTGGTGGCCTGCTGGCCCGTCATCGGCAGCACCAGCCCGATCTTGAAAGTGTTGCCCTGGGCCTGGGCCTGGGCCAGCGGCATGGCCAGCGCAATGGCCGCAAGGCTCGCGGCCTGGACAAGGTGGCGACGTTGCATGGAAGTCTCCTTTTTGCTGAAAGCGGAATGCTGGCTATTGTGAACAAACGAAACTGCGATCGCGCCGAGGCAAACACCTAGCGCTGCGCTGGGGCTGCATGTTTCTGCGCGATTAGTCAACGGGGCGCGCGATGATCGCGCAAAGCCTTTCGGCGCTTCATGGACTTTCGGGACGCCATGCCGAATCGATGGTGATCGTTCCGACCGCGCGCGATACGCAGGCGCAGATGCGCTGGCCCTGCTCTTTCTCGTGCTCGCTCAGGAACACGTCGCGGTGGTCGATCTCGCCCTCGACCGCAAGCACGTCCATCGCGCACAGCCCGCATTCGCCGCGCCGGCAATCCCAGAGGGTCTGCACGCCGGCGGCTTCGAGCGCCTCGAGCAGGGTGCCGTCGGCCGGCACGGTGATCGCCAGGTCGTGGCGCGGAATGCGCACCTCGAAGGCCTGCGCCGCCAGCCGGCCGCTGCTGCCGAAGGTCTCGAAGCGCAAGTCGGCCGGCACGCGGCCGGCGGCGGCCCAGGCGCGCTTGACGGCTTCGAGCATCGGCACCGGCCCGCAGGTGTAGAGCTGGCCGCCGGCCGGCAGGGCCGCGATCTCGGCGGCGAAGTCGATCGGCGCGCTGCCGGTGTGGGCCTGCACGTTGGCGCCCAGCGCCTCCTGCAGCGTGGGCAGGTAGGCCAGTTCCTCGGCGCTGCGCGCCCCGTAGAGCATGCGCACACGCACGCCGTTGCGCTCGGCCAGCGCGCCCAGGCGCTGCGCCATGAAGACCAGCGGCGTGATGCCGATGCCGCCTGCCACCAGCAGGTAGCCCGGCGCCGTGGTGTCGAGGCCGAAGTGGCTCTGCGGCTCGGCGACGAGCAATCGGTCGCCGATCGCCAAGCGCCACATCGCGAGCGAACCGCCGCGGCCATCGTCCAGGCGCTTGACCGCGATGCGCCAGGAACGTTCGTCGGGCTCGCCGACGACCGAGTAGGAGCGCGTCTGCATGCGCCCCGAGCCCGGTGCGCCGACCAGCACCTGCACCTGCAGATGCGCGCCGGGCTCGTGCGTCGCGGCAATGCCCGACTCGGGCGTGATCTCGAACTCGCGCACGGTCGGCGTCAGGTCGCGCAGGGCGGTGATGCGCGCGGGCATCCAGTGGGTATCGCTTTTCATCAGGCTCTGCGGCGAATCAATTGCACGCCGGGCAAGGGGTGGTTCTGCGCGCCGTGCAGCGCCTCGCGCAGGTTGCGCTGCGCGAGGCGGCTGTGCTCGCGCATCAGCGCCTCGGCGCGCGAGCCTTCGCGGTTCTCGATCGCATCGAGCACCTGGCCGTGCTGGTCCTGCGCGATCAGCAGCATGTCGCGCGCGGCCGGCGAGTTCGCCTGCACCACCACGAAACCCGAGGGCGAAGCGAAAGGCAGGTTGATCACGCGTTCCAGCTGCTGCGCGATCAGCGGACTGCCCGCCATCTCGGACAGAAGCCGGTGGAACTGCTCGTTGAAAGTCACATAGCGCGAGAAGGCCGCATCGTCGAGCGCGGGCTCCTTCAGCAGTTCGTCGATGCGCTTCAGGCAGGCACGCGCCTCGCGCAGCACCACCGGCGCCGCGCCGCGCTCGGCCGCGAGCCGCGCCGACAGGCCTTCGAGCGTGCCGCGCAGTTCGATGGCGTCGGACACGTCGCGCTCGGAAAAAGTGCGCACTGCGTAGCCGCCGTTGGGCAGGGCTTCGAGCAGGCCTTCCTGCTCGAGCCGCATGAGCGCGCTGCGCACCGGCGTGCGCGACACCCCCAGCAGCTCGGAGATCGCCACCTCGGCGATGCGCGCGCCGCCGGGCAGCTCGCCGGCCAGCACCATCTCGCGCAGCCGCAACTGGGCCTTGACGGCTTGCGAGCTGCCGACTTCCGAAGGCTCGGTTGCGACGATGCTCACGTGCGCTCCCCCGCCGCTTCGGCCGCGGGCCGGATCGGAATGGCAGCTGTTCGCGGCCTTTCCTTCGCGATCATCTGGTCGATGAGCCGTCGCGCCCACATCGCGCCGGCGTCGATGTTGAGGTTGTAGAAGCTGTAGTCGGGCCGCTCGTCGATGGCGCGCTGCTGGGCTTCGAGCACCAGCTCGTCTTCGCGGAAGATGCCGGCCACGCCTTCGCGCAGCTCGTGCGTGAGGCGCTGCTCGCCGATGCAGTAGTTGCGCGCGAAAGCCCAGAAATAGAGGCAGCTCTTGTCGGTCTCGGGCGTGATGGTGTTGAGCACGTAGCCGTTGACGCCCTGGCTGCGGTCGCCCGCCGCGCCGTCGCGCGGCACCGCGCCGCTGCCCGCCTCGGCCACGCCGACATCGATGTTGACGGTGCAGGGACCCTCGAAGCGGATGATCTGCCAGCGGTCGACCTTGCCCTGGTAGCCGTGGGCATGCCGGATCTGCGCGGCCCAGAATGGCGGCGCATCGATGTTCTCCATCCAGCGCGTGACGGTGGCCGAGCGGTCGCCGTGGGTCGCGACGAAGGGCGCCTCCGCCACCGCGCGGTTGCCGATCGAGGAGCCGTGCACGAAGGTCTCGTGCGTGAGATCCATCAGGTTGTCGACCACCAGCCGGTAGTCGCAGGCCACGCGGATCATCTTGCCGTCGCCGGCCCAGGCCGGGTCGTCGTTCCAGTGCATGTCGGGCACCAGCGCCGGGTCGGCCTTGGCCGGATCGCCGGGCCAGACCCAGACGAAGCGGTGCTTCTCGACCGCCGGGTAGGCGCGCACGCAGGCCGACGGGTTCAGCGTCTCCTGGCTCGGCATGTGGGTGCAGCGACCCTGGCTGTTGTAGACCAGGCCGTGGTAGCCGCAGACCAGCTCGTCGCCATCGAGGCGGCCCATCGACAGCGGCATCAGCCGGTGCCAGCAGGCGTCTTCCAGCGCGGCGACCTGGCCGTCGGTGCGCCGGTACAGCACCAGTTTCTGGTTGCAGACGGTGCGTGCCAGCAGCGCGTGCTTGAGCTCGACGTCGTAGGCGGCCGCGTACCAGGCGTTGAGTGGAAAAGGGCTTGAAGAGGTGCTCATGGGATACTCAATGTATACATTTGAGCCGGTATTTCCAACACTTTTCGGCTAAAACGAGGGTAAATACCGACTTCACTGTATCCAGCGCGGTCCATCGGCATGAGATTACGATCGACCGTACTTTTTCTGATTTCGACGGAGCATCCCATGTCCCAGCACGCCCGCCTGCCTGCCCGCTACGACCACGTCGGCAGCTTCCTGCGCCCCAAATACCTGCTCGAAGCCCGCGAGCAAAAAGCCAAGGGCGAGATCACGCCCGAACAGCTTCGCGGGGTCGAAGACAAGGCCATCACCGAGATCGTGAAGTTCCAGGAGGACATCGGCCTCAAGAGCATCACCGACGGCGAGTTCCGCCGCACCTACTTCCACATCGACTTCCTCGAGCAGCTCGGCGGCGTGAAGACCGACATCCCGGTCACCATCAAGAAGCCCGACGGCACCGAGGAGCTGGCACCGCCGGTGATGCGCGTCATCGACAAAGTGACGCACGCGAAGTGCATCCAGCTCGCGGACTTCGAGTACCTCAAGAGCCAGGTGTCGGCCGGCAACACGCCCAAGGTCACGATCCCCTCGCCCACCATGCTGCACTTCCGCGGCGGCCGCGCCGGCATCAGCAAGGTGGCCTACCCCGAACTCGACCCTGAGTTCTACGACGACGTGGCCAGGGCCTACGGCGACGAACTGCGCTCGCTGGCCGCGGCCGGCTGCACCTACGTGCAGATGGACGACACCAACCTCGCCTACCTGTGCGACGAGAAGATGCGCGAAGCCGCCCGCCAGCGCGGCGACGACCCCAACGAGCTGCCGCACCGCTACGCCGCCTTCATCAACAAGGTGGTGGCGCAGAAGCCCGAAGGCATGATCCTCGCGATGCACCTGTGCCGCGGCAACTTCAAGAGCACGCATGCGGCGGCCGGCAACTACGAGCCGGTGGCCGAGGCGCTGCTCAAGGAGATGGACCTCGACGCCTACTTCCTCGAGTACGACGACGCCCGCTCGGGCGACTTCCGGCCGCTGCGCTTCCTGCCCAAGGGCAAGACCGTGGTGCTGGGCCTGGTGACCACCAAGTTCGGCGAGATGGAAGATAAGGACGAGCTCAAGGCGCGCATCGAGGCAGCCGCCAAATACGTGCCGCTGGAGCAGCTCGCGCTCTCGCCGCAATGCGGATTCTCGAGCACGGTGCACGGCAACAACATCGCCGTCGAGGCGCAGCGCGCGAAGCTGCGGCTGGTCGTGGAAACCGCACAGGAGGTGTGGGGCTCCCTCTGAGGTGCACGCGAGGTGAAGTCGGGGCATGATCGCGCTCCATGAAGCTCTTCACCGGCCCCCTCAGCATGTTCGGCGCCAAGGCGCAGATCGCGGCGCTCGAAAAAAGCATCGCGATCGAAGCCGTGATGGTGTCCTTCGACCGCGACGACAACTACGAGCCCAAGCACCCCGAGGTGCTGCGCATCAACCCCAAGCGGCAGGTGCCGGTATTGATCGACGGCGAGGTCGAGATCTTCGACTCGACGCAGATCTTCGAGTACCTCGAAGACCGGGTGCCCGATCCGCCGCTGTGGCCGCGCGGCGTGGTCGAGCGGGCACGGGCGCGCCAGCTCGAGCACATGTCAGACGAGGTGTTCTTCCCGCACGTGATCAAGCTCATGGGCCTGCAGCACGACATGCAAAGCGAGGCCGCGGTGGCAGCCTGCGCCGCCTGCGCCCGTTTCTATGTGCAGATGGAACATCGGCTGGCGCACGGCGACCACCTCGCCGGCTCCTATTCGTTTGCCGACATCGCCTTCTACATGGCGCAGGTGTTCGCTGACCGCAAGGGCGCAGGCATGACCGGCGACACGCCGCGCCTTCTGGTCTGGCGCGAACGCGTGGGTGCGCGGCCCGCGGTGCGCGAAGTGGTCGGCCCGATGATGAGGTTCCTGGCCTCGCAAGGACGCCCGGTGCCCCTGGCCCTCCAGTCGCATCTCGCGTGAACCGCATCGACGACCTGCTCGACTGGCTGCCCTCGCCGTCGCAGCATTTGCTGGTCGTCACCTTCGCGCTGCTCGTTTACGTGCTGACGACGCGCGCAAGGCGCGAGCAGCGCGCGCCCAGCACCGCCATTTCATGGGTGATGGGTCTCGTGCTGCTGCCCTACTTCATCCTGCCGATCTACCTGCTATTCGGCCAGCGCAAGCTGCGGCCCGCGGGCTCGCCGCGGCCGCGGCGCTCGGTACCTGCCGGGCACTGGGCTGCCGACCTGGTCGAAAGTTTCGGCCTCGCGGCGCCCGGACCTTGCGCGGTGCGCTTCCATGCCGACGGCGGCGCCGCACGCGATGCGCTGTGGGAAGTGATCGAGGGCGCGCGCACGCGCATCGACGTCTGCACCTTCATCATCGGCGACGACGCGCTCGGGCACGAGGCGATCAACCGGCTCTCGCGGCGCGCGCGCGAAGGCATCAAGGTGCGGGTGCTGCTCGACGGCTTCGGCGCCTTGTCGCTGCCGCGAAGCCACTTCGACACGCTGCGCGATGCCGGCGCCGAGGTGGCCGTGTTCCGCCCGATCTTCAGCCTGCGCCGCGCGGGTCCGCGCAACCTGCGCAACCACCGCAAGCTCACGATCGCCGACGACGGCTGGCTCTGGTCGGGCGGCCGCAACATGGCGGGCGAATACTTCCTCGGCAACCACGACTACCCGGTGGGCTGGCGCGACCTGTCCTTCGATTTGAAGGGCAGCGTGGCCACCGCGGCGGCGCGCCAGTTCGACCACGACTGGGCCTCGGTGCGCGGGCGCAAGCCGCGCGCCATCGCGGCCGCGGTGGCGCCGCCGGCTGGCGGCCTGGCGCAATTCCTGCCGAGCGGCCCCGACCAGACCGAAGACACGGCGCACGCGCTCCTGATCGACGCCTGCTTCCGCGCCGAGCACCGCGTGCTCGCGATCACGCCCTACTTCGTGCCCGGCGACGGCCTGCGCGATGCGCTGCGCCTGGCCGCGCGGCGCGGCGTGCAGGTCACGATCGCGATTCCCGCGCAGTCCAACCACCGGCTCGCCGATTTCGTGCGTGCCCGCGCCATGCGCGACCTGGCGCGCGCCGGCGTGATCTTCCGCATGCTGCCCTTCATGGCGCATGCCAAGGCGGTGGTGGTCGACGAAGAGCTCGCGCTGTGCGGCTCGATCAACCTCGACATGCGCAGCCTGCTGCTGAACCACGAGGCGGCGGTTGTGTTCTACGACCGCAACGAGATCGACTGGCTCGCGCAATGGATCGAGGCCACCGCCTCGGCCGGCGAGACCTACCGCGCGCGCCGTCCGGGCATCGTGCGCGACGTGGCCGAAGGACTGCTGCTGACCATCGCGTTCCAGCTTTAGGTCTTGTTGGTGTAGCTGGCGTTGCCAAGTCCGGTGCCGATGGTCAGCATCGCCCAGCGCTTCACGTCGCGCATGAAAGGCAATTCGCTCAGGCCCTGCACCACGGCATCGTTGTGCATCAGAACCAGGGCGGGCTCGCCGCCGATCGTCGGAATTTTTTTGCCCAGCTCGGTCGGCAGATGGAAGTGTTCGCTCTCCCAGTCGCCCGGCAGGTTCTGCGCGCCGCGCGCGATCGAGCCATCCTTGCGGATCAGGCCCGGGCAGCCGATGCCGATGAAGGGCGCCAGGCGGATGCCCTTCTTCGTGGCGTAGCGGATCTGATCGTGGAGCATGTCCACCAGGCGCTCGACCAGCACCTTGCGCGCCGGGCCGTCGTCCGCATGGCGCCACTTTTCGCGCCGCAGCACCTTCGCCTTCGACAGGTCCTTGGCGCGCTTGCGGCGCATCTTGACGATGCCGCAGCGCACGTTGGTGCCGCCGATGTCGATCGCGAGGATCGCGTCACGGCCTTTCAGCAGCGGCGGCGGTGCCAGGTGCAACCAGCCGAGCAATCCGCCGTCGTCGGTTTCGTGGCCGATGCGACCCAATTGCACGTCGATGCCCATGCCCTGGAGGATGGCCGCCGCCTGCAGCACCGCGCGCTCGCCGACGTCGCTCTCCGGGAAGCCGCCGCCGATCACGATGCGCTCCACGCCCTGCCATGACGGCTGGCGCAGGAAGCGTTCGATGACCCAGGCCAGCTCCTCGGCGAATTCCTCGATGGCGCCATGAACCATGTCGGCGGCCTCGGAGGTCTGGCCGGCTTTGAGCGTGGCGTCCAGCGTGCTCTTGGGCAGGTCCTTCGAATGCTTGGCGCCCAACGGGTCCCTGCCCCTCTTCCGGCGGCGCCGTCGCCAGCGCTCCAGCAGTTCCCTGAACGCCGTCTGGCTGGCCTGGTCGCCGATGAAGCCGTCCTTGTCGCGCAACTGGAGGCTGTAGCCCTCGACCAGCACCGTAGGCAGTTCTCGCGCGCCATGGATCTCGGGTGGGGGAAGCGAAGCTTTTTTCTTTCTCTTGTGGGATGCCATTGCGTCTTTCACAAAAATTCAGTCGGCCGTGGTCTCGAGGATCAGGCGCGCGGTTTCCTCCGGCGCGTCCCAATGCGGAAAGTGGCCGCAGCGCTCGAACCAGTGCAGGCGCGCGTCGGGAAAAAGCCGCTGCGCCCGCGCGGCTTGCTGCGGAAAACAGACGCGGTCCATGCGGCCCCAGCCGATCACAAGCGGCTTGCGCATGCTGCCGATGGTCGCGCCTTGCGGCGGCGCACCGTGCACGAGATCGCGCAACACCAGGTCGAAGGACCGCGCAGCAGCACAGCTGCGCATTTCCTCGAGCACAAGCGACGGCGCCAGCATGGCCGACTGCGCCGAAAACTGCGTGAGAAGAAGCCTGCGCGACCATTCGTGCGCGGTGATCGTGGGCATCGCGAACTGCAGCGCACGCACCAGCCGCACCGAGAGCCAGATCGAAGCGTGGAAGACCTGGCGCTCCCAGCCCGCCCAGAATCCGCCGGGGTTGAGCGAGATGACGCAACCCAGCACACCGCCGCGGCGCGCCAGTTCGAGCACCAGGCGCGCGCCCATCGAACTGCCGACGGCGTCGGTGCCGATCAGGTCGTGCTCGCGCAGAAACTCCGTGATGGCATTGGCCAGGGTCTGCAAGGAGACTTCTCCTGCCAGCGGCGGGCTCTTGCCGAAACCGGGCAGGTCGATCGCGACCACCGCGCGCTTGGCAGCCAGCGGCTCCATGATGGTTTGCCACGAGCGCCAGCTGCTGCCAAGCCCATGAACGAGCAGCAGGGGCTTTCCTTGACCGCGTCGGACGCAATTGATCAGCACCGATTCAGCTTGCGTTCATCTGGTGCGGCGCAGCATCAGCCCCGCACACCAGCTGCTGTAGGAAACCGGCCTGTCACGCCGATACACTGCGCTCGATGCATCCCTCGCGCCGTGCGTGGCTGACCGCCTTGTCCTGCCTGGGCCTGCTGCTCTGCGCGGCCTCGTCCTCGCACGCGCAGGAGGGAAGCCTGCGCGTCGGCTCCAAGCGCTTCACCGAGTCGTACATCCTGGCGGAAGTGCTGGCGCAGACCGCATCGCCTCATACGGCGAGCCCGCCCGTGGTGCGGCAGGGCCTGGGCAACACGGCCATCGTCTACGAAGCCCTGCGCTCGGGCGGCATCGATCTCTACACCGAATACACCGGCACCATCGGTCTGGAGATCCTCAAGAACCCGCAGCCGATGACGCGCGAGGCCATGAACGCCGCGCTCGCGCCGCTCGGGCTCGGCGCCGCCATCCCGCTGGGCTTCAACGACGGCTATGCGCTCGCGATGCGCGCGGCCGATGCGGACCGGCTCGGCGTGCGCAGCCTGAGCGACCTGGCACGCCACCCTGAACTGCGGCTCGGGCTCTCGAACGAATTCATCGGCCGTGCCGATGGCTGGCAGGGCCTGGCCGCGCGCTACGGCTTCGGCCAGAAGCCGACCGGCCTGGACCACGGCCTGGCCTACGACGCGATCGCAGCCAAACAGATCGACGTGATCGACATCTACACCACCGACGCCAAGATCGACCACCTCGGCCTGCGCGTGCTGGAAGACGACCGGCGCTATTTCCCGCGCTACGACGCGGTGCTGCTGTATCGCCTGGACGTGCCCACGCGCTTTCCGCAGGCCTGGGCCGCGCTGCAGAAGCTCGAAGGCCGCATCGACGAGCGCGCGATGATCGCGATGAACGCGCGCGCCGAACTGCAGGGCGTGGCTTTCGACGTGATCGCGCGCGACTTCCTGGCGCAGGGCAAGCACAGCGGGCCGGCGGGCGCCGAGAGCGCCGCGCGGGGCTTTGCCGCCAAGCTCTTCGGCCCCGACCTCGGTCGGCTGGCACGGCAGCATCTGCTGCTGGTGGCGGTCTCGGTCGGGCTCGCGATCCTGATCGCGGTGCCCTTGGGCATCCTCGTGTTTCCGCACCTGCGCTTGCGCGCCGTGGTGCTCGGCCTCACGGGCTTGCTGCAGACCGTGCCATCGCTCGCGATGCTGGCGGTGCTGATCTCGCTGATCGGCGCGATCGGCACCCTGCCGGCGCTGATCGCGCTCACGCTTTATTCGCTGCTGCCGATCATGCGCAACACGGTGACCGGGCTGGCCGAGGTGCCTGTGGGCCTGCGACAGGCTGGCACGGCGCTCGGGATGACCGGCAGGCAGAGCCTGCGGCTGGTGCTGTTGCCACTGTCGCTGCCGACGCTCTTGGCCGGTGTACGGACGGCAACGACGATCGCGATCGGGACGGCGACCATCGCGGCCTTCATCGGAGCCGGAGGCTTTGGAGAACGCATCGTGACCGGCCTTGCGCTCAACGACCGCGAGTTGCTGGTTGCGGGCGCGGTGCCGGCGGCGGTGCTGGCGCTGTTGAGCGAAGGGGTGTTCGAGCTGATCGAATACTGGCTGCGAAGGGGGCAACGACGCGCTTCATCTTGAGGCCTGGAGCCGGGGCGAACTCCCGGCTCCGGCGCCTCCAACCCCAACCCCAACCCTCTCCCGGAGGGAGAGGGAGCAAGACAAGACGCTCAAGCCAGCGTGTAAGCCGTCTTCACCACGGTAAAGAACTCCTGCGCATAGCGCCCCTGCTCCCGCGGCCCATAGCTCGACCCCTTGCGCCCGCCGAAGGGCACGTGATAGTCCACCCCCGCGGTCGGCAGGTTGACCATCACCATGCCCGCCTGGCTGTGGCGCTTGAAGTGCGTCGCGTACTTCAGGCTCGTCGTCGCGATGCCCGCCGACAGGCCGAACTCGGTGTCGTTGGCGGTGGCCAGCGCCTCCTCGTAGTTCTTCACCCGGATCACGCTCGCCACCGGCCCGAAGATCTCTTCCTTGTTGATGCGCATCGACGCCACCGATTCGCTGAAGAGCGCCGGCGACATGTAGTAGCCCTCGGTGTCCAGCTTCAGGCGCTCGCCGCCCGCGGCCAGCGTGGCGCCCTCGCCCTGGCCGATCTCGATGTAGTTCAGGTCCTGCTGCAGCTGGCTCTCGCTGGAGACCGGGCCGATATCGGTGCCCTGCGCCAGCGCGTCGCCGACCTTGATCTTCGCCATCCGCGCCTTCATCGCCTCGATGAACTTCGGATAGATGCCCTCGGTCACGATCAGCCGGCTCGACGCGGTGCAGCGCTGGCCGGTTGAATAGAAGGCACTCTGCACGCTGAGCTCGACGGCCTGGTCGAGGTTGGCGTCGTCCAGGACGACCTGCGGGTTCTTGCCGCCCATCTCGAGCTGCACCTTCTTGTGCTTCGTCGCGCACTGCACCGCGATGTTGCGGCCGACGCCCACCGAGCCGGTGAAGCTGATGGCATGGATGCCGGGATGGTCGACCAGGGCGTTGCCGATCACGCTGCCGCGGCCCATCACGAGGTTGAACACGCCGGGCGGAATGCCCGAGCGGCTGATGATCTCGGCCAGCGCCCAGGCGCAGCCCGGCACCAGGTCGGCGGGCTTGAGCACCACGCAATTGCCGAAAGCCAGCGCCGGCGCGATCTTCCAGGCAGGGATTGCAATCGGGAAGTTCCACGGCGTGATGAGGCCGACCACGCCGACGGGCTCGCGCGTGATCTCCACGCCGATGCCGGGGCGCACCGACGGAATGACTTCGCCCGAGAGGCGCAGGCATTCGCCGGCGAAGAACTTGAAGATGTGGCCGGCGCGCGTGGCTTCGCCGATGCCTTCGGGCTTGGTCTTGCCCTCCTCGCGCGCGAGCAGGGTGCCGAGTTCTTCCTTGCGCGCCAGGATCTCGTTGCCGATCTTGTCGAGCGCATCGCTGCGCGCCTGGATGCTGCCAGTGGACCAGGCCGGGAAGGCCGCGGTGGCTGCCGCGACGGCCGCATCCACCTGGGCGGCATCGCCCTGGGCATATTGCCCGAGCACGTCGCCCAGGTTGCTCGGATTGGTATTCGGGCTGTAGCTGGCGCCGGCGCGCCATTCGCCGTTGATCAGGTTGTCGAAGTTCTGCATGGCAGTTCCTTGGAGGTCGGTCGGGGAAAAAAGGAAGGGCCGCAAGAGCGGCCCCGCGCAGTGGGGAACTCTACGCTCCCTGCAACGGGCGCACTCGGAAACGGCCTATTGCGGGCCGAGCTTGTCGATCAGCGCCGCCAGCGCGTCGTACTCCTCGAGCTTGAGCTCGGTGAGCGGCGTGCGCACCGGGCCGGCGTCGTGTCCCACGATCCTGGCGCCGGCCTTCACGATGCTCACCGCGTAGCCGTGGCCCTTGTTGCGGATCTCCAGGTAGGGCATGAAGAACTCCTTGAGCAGGCGGTGCTGCGTGGCCATGTCGTCGTCGGCCACCGCCTTGTAGAAGTCCATCGCGGTCTTCGGGATGAAATTGAACACCGCCGAGGAATACACCGGTGTGCCCAGCGCCTTGTAGGCCGCCGCATAGACCTCGGCCGTCGGCAGGCCACCGAGGTAGGCGAAGCGGTCGCCCATGCGCAGGTGGATCGAGCTCATGAGCTCGATGTCGCCGATGCCGTCCTTGAAGCCCACGAGATTGGGGCAGCGCGCGGCCAGCTTCTCGAGCGTGGCCGGGTAGAGCTTGCTCTGGCCGCGGTTGTAGACGATGACGCCGAACTTCACGCTCTTGCACACGGCTTCCACGTGCGCGGCCAGCCCTTCCTGGCCGGCTTCGGTCAGGTAGTGCGGCAAGAGCAGGATGCCGTGGGCGCCGGCCTTCTCGGCCGCCTGCGCGCACTGGATCGCGAAGCGCGTGGGGCCGCCGGCGCCCGCGATGATCGGCACCTTGCCGCGGCAGGTGTCGACCGCGGTGCGGATGATCTGGGGATATTCGTCGGCGGTCAGCGAGAAGAACTCGCCGGTGCCGCCGGCCGCGAACAGCGCGCTCGCGCCGTAGGGCGCCAGCCATTCGAGGCGCTCGATGTAGCCCTTCTTGTGGAAGTTGCCTTCGGCGTCGAAGTCGGTCAACGGGAAGGACAGCAGGCCGGAGCCCATGATGGATTTGAGTTCTTGCGGATTCATGCGATTGAAGTGAAGAAAGAAAAAGATGAGTCCTCAGCTCCGTTCGCCCTGAGCTTGTCGAAGGGCCCCTCGTCCTTGCTCAGGACAGGCTTCGACAAGCTCAGCCCGAACGGCCGGGAGAGTTGCTCTAGTCCAGCTTGATCTGGGCCGCATCGACGACCTTGGCCCAGCGCGCGCGTTCCTTGTTGAAGAACTGCTCCTGCTCGGTCGGCGCCATGGTCACAACCTCGGCACCCTGCCCGGCCAGGCGCGAGCGGATGTCGGGCGAACGGATGATCGAAACCAGTTCCTTGTTGAGGCGCTGGATCACCGCCTCGGGCGTGCCGCGCGGCGCCAGCATGCCTTGCCAGGTACCGGAGTCGAAGCCGGGCACGCCCTGCTCGGCAATGGTCGGCACATCGCCGATCAGCGGCATGCGCGTGGACTTGGAGACGCCGAGGATCTTGAGCTTGCCGCTCTGCACATGCGGCAGCGTCGCGAGCATGCCGTTCATCAGCACCTGGGTCTGGCCGCCCACCGTGTCCTGGATGGCCTGCACGCCGCCCTTGTAGGGCACGTACCGCCAGCGCGCGCCGCTGGCGCGTTCGAGCGCCACGCCGGCGAGGTGCGGCGCGCTGCCGGTGGCGGTGACGGCGAAGTTCAGGTCGGACTTCTTCGACAGCGCGACCAGTTCCTTGAGGTTGCTCACCGGCACCGACGGATGCACAACCAGCAGGTGCGGCGAATAGGCCAGCATGGTCACGCCGCGCAGGTCCTTCGACGGGTCGAACGGCAGCTTGGTGTAGACCGACGGGCTGATCGCGAGCGCGCCGACGTCGCACAAGAGCAGCGTGTAGCCGTCGGGCGACGCCTTGGACACCAGGTCGGCGCCGAGGTTGCCGTTGGCACCGGCGCGGTTCTCCACGATGACCGATTGCTTGAGCGCTTCCGACAGCGGCTGGCTGATCGAGCGCGCGATGATGTCGGACGACCCGCCGGGCGGATACGGCACCACGATGCGGATGGGTTTGGCGGGCCAGACGTCGGCAGCCTGTGCGCCGCTTGCGGCCAGCAGCCCGGTGCCGAGTGCGCCGAGCACGAGATCGCGTCGATTCATGGTCATGTCTTGTGTCTCCTGAGGATGGGAATGGGCGACTGCCGCGCAGGCACACACATGCATGCCGCTTCGGGCTTCGTCATCAGTCATCGTACAACTAGTTGGGCACTCTGTCCAGTCCTGCGCGCCGGCCGCTCAGGCCGGCGGCGTGCTATCGGCCGGATCGCCAGGCGGCGCGGCTTCGGCAGCGGCGCTCTTGGCCGCTGCCTGCGCGATCCGCAGCCGCTCGCGGCTGTTGGTCAGGTGGATGCGCATGGCCGCGCGCGCCGACTCCGGGTCGCGCCGCGCGATGGCGGCGTAGATCTCTTCATGCTCGCGGTTCACGCGGCTCAGGTATTCGCCGCGGCGGTCGTGGTTGCGGATGGCGGTGATGCGCGTGCGTGGAATGATCGTGGTGCCCAGGTGGCTCATGATGTCCGCGAAGTACGGGTTGCCGGTGGCCTGCGCGATCTGCAGATGGAAACGGAAGTCGGGCGCCACCGTGTCCCCCGCCACCGCCACGTTGCGCTCGAAATCGTCGAGCGCCTCGCGCATCGCGGCCAGCTGCTCGTCGGTGCGGCGCGTCGCGGCCAGGCCGGCGGATTCGGTCTCCAGGCTGATGCGCAGCTCGAGCACCGCGAGCACGTCGACCGAGGTCGCGATGTCCGAGGCATCGAGCCGGAACATGCCCGCGGCCTTGGGCTGCAGCACGAAGGTGCCGATGCCGTGGTGCGTCTCCACCAGCCCGCCCGCCTGCAGCTTCGAGAGCGCCTCGCGCACCACCGTGCGGCTCACGCCGTAGGCCTGCATGATGGCCGACTCGGTCGGCAGTTTGTCGCCCGGCTTGAGCTGCTGGCTGCGGATCTTCTCGCCCAGATCGTCGACCAGGCCATGGGCCAAACCGCGCCCGCGGCGGCGCGGGCTGCCGGTGAAGGTGGCGGCTTCGGCGCTAGCGATTGACCCCGTTGACAGGTTCGTCATGCGGTGATGATAATCGTCATCTCGTTGTACGACAACCGATAACTTACCACCAGAGACAAACAAGAGATGAGCGAGATTTCCAAAGCCAATCCGCCCCGCGTGGCCCGGCTGCTTCTGACGGGCGCCGCCGGCGGTCTGGGCAAGGTGCTGCGCGAACGGCTGCGTCCTTATGCGGATGTGCTGCGCGTCTCCGACATCGCGGCGCTCGCGCCGGCCGAGGGCAAGCACGAGGAAGTCGTGCCCTGCGATCTGGCCGACAAGGCCGCGGTCGATGCGCTGATCGCCGGCTGCGACGCGATCGTGCACCTGGGCGGCGTCTCGGTCGAACGCCCTTTCGAGGAAATCCTCGAAGCCAACATCAAGGGCATCTTCCATCTCTATGAAGGCGCGCGCCGGCATGGCGTGAAGCGCGTGGTGTTCGCGAGTTCGAACCATGTGATCGGCTTCTACAAGCAGAGCGAAACGATCGACGCCCACGCCGCGCGCCGGCCCGACGGCTACTACGGCCTGTCCAAATCCTTCGGCGAAGACGTGGCGCAGTTCTACTTCGACCGTTGGGGCATCGAGACCGTGAGCATCCGCATCGGCTCCTCCTTCCCCGAGCCGGCCAACCGCCGCATGATGAGCACCTGGCTCAGCTACCGCGACCTGACGACGCTGGTCGAGAGGTCACTCTTCACGCCCTCCGTGGGCCATACCTTGGTCTACGGCGTGTCGGCCAACCGCGATGTCTGGTGGGACAACAGCGCGGCCGCGCACCTGGGCTTCCAGCCGCAGGACAGCTCGGAAGTCTTCCGCGCCAAGATCGAGGCGCAGCCGCCCGTGGCACCGACCGACCCGAACGCCATCTACCAGGGCGGCGCCTTTACCGCCCAGGGCCCCTTCGGCGATTGAAGGCCATGTCCAGCAAAGCCGAGCTCGTGGTCGATGCTCGCTGCGGCACGGGCGAGAGCCCTGTGTGGTCGGCGGCTGACGAAGCGCTCTATTGGGTCGACATCCCGGGTCGGGCGCTGCACCGCTGGTCGGCGGCCGGTCATGTGAAGTGGATCGGTGAGGAGATGCTGGCCTGCATCGCGTCGCGCGCCGATGTGCCGGGCGCCTGGATCGCGGGCATGGAAAGCGGCCTGTTCTCGATTGCAGCGCAGGACGACGGCACGCTCGCCGCGACGCGGCTCGCCCAGGTGGAGCACGCCCTGCCCGGCATGCGCTTCAACGACGGCCGCTGCGACCGCCAGGGCCGCTTCTGGGCCGGCACCATGCTGATGGACATGGCAGCCGGCTCGCGCGTCGGGCACCTCTATCGCTATGACAAAGGCGCCGAAGCACCCACCGTGCAACTCGACGACCTGATCGTGCCCAACGGCCTGGCCTTCAGCCCCGACGGCCGCACGATGTACCTCTCCGATTCGCACCCGAGCGTGCAGACCATCTGGGCCTTCGACTACGACACGGCCAGCGGCACGCCCACGAACCGCCGCGTCTTCATCGATATGAAGCCGCTGCCCGGCCGGCCCGACGGCGCCGCGGTCGACGCCGACGGCTGCTACTGGATCTGCGGCAACGACGCCGGCCTGGTGCACCGCTTCACGCCCGCAGGCAGGCTCGACCGCTCGCTCGAAGTGCCGGTGAAGAAGCCCGCGATGTGCGCCTTCGGCGGCCCGAAGCTCGACACGCTGTTCGTGACCTCGATCCGCCCGGGCGGCGATCTCTCCGAGCAGCCGCTCGCCGGCGGCCTGTTCGCGCTGCGCCCCGGCACCCAAGGCATCGCGGAGCCCGCGTTCGGCACCTGACAACGTTCAATTTCCACAAACCACCACCAAAGAGGAAGACAAATGACATACACCCGCACCCTGATCGCCCTGGCGGCCGCCGCCTTGGGCGTGGCCGCGCACGCCGTCGAATTCCGTTCGGCCGATGTGCACAACAGCGACGACTACCCGACCGTGGCCGCGGTCAAGTACATGAGCGAGCTGCTCGACAAGCGCAGCAACGGCAAATACAAGATCAAGGTCTTCAACAAGGGCGCGCTGGGGACCGAGAAGGAAACCATCGACCAGGTGAAGATCGGCGCGCTGGAGATGACCCGCGTCAACATCAGCCCGCTGAACTCGCTGTGCGCCAAGACGCTGGTGCCGACGATGCCCTTCCTGTTCGACTCGATCGCCCACATGCGCAAGTCGCTCGACGGCCCGGCCGGCGAGGAGATCCTGAAGAGCTGCGAGCCCGAGGGCCTGGTCGGCCTGGCCTTCTACGACAGCGGCGCGCGCTCGATCTACGCCAAGAAGCCGGTGAAGTCGCTGTCCGACACCAAGGGCATGAAGATCCGCGTGCAGCAATCCGACCTGTGGGTGTCGCTGATCAACGCCATGGGCGCCAATGCCACGCCGGTGCCGATCGGCGAGGTCTACACCGGCCTCAAGACCGGGCTGATCGACGCCGCGGAGAACAACATCCCGTCCTATGACGGCTTCAAGCACTACGAGGCCGTCAAGTTCTATTCGCGCACCGAGCATTCGATGGCGCCCGAGATGCTGGTGATGTCCAAAGCCGTCTATGACAAGCTGCCCAAGGCCGAGCAGGACATGTTCCGCGCCGCGGCCAAGGAATCGGTCGCGTTCCAGCGCAAGAAGTGGGACGAGCAGGAGGCCAAGTCGCTCGAGGTGGTCACCAAGGGCGGCGCCACCATCGTGTCCGACGTCGACAAGGCCTCGTTCCGCGCCGCCATGGCACCGGTGTACGCCAAGTTCATCTCCACGCCGGACCTGCAGCGCCTGGTCAAGGCGATCCAGGACAACAAGTGATCGACGGGCCGGCCGAACCCGAAACCTCGCGCCCGCCCTCGCGCCATGCGTACTCGCGCGTGTGCGCGCTGCTGTCCAAGGCCAGCCTGATGCTGGCGGTGGTGCTGCTGATCGCCATCATCGTGTGCGTGCAGTACCAGGTGGTCGGGCGCTACCTCTTCAACGACACGCCGGTCTGGGCCGAGGGCCTCGCGCTGCAGCTGGTGCTGTACGTCACCGCGCTGGGCGTGGCGGTCGGCGTGCGCGATGCCGGCCACATCGGCCTGGATTCGCTGGTCGCCCTGTTGCCGGAGTCGCTGCGCCTCAAGATCGAGATCCTGATCCACGCGCTGGTGGCGCTGTTCGGCGCCATCATGGTTTCCAGCGGCTGGCTCTGGACCCGGCTCAAGTGGAGCGACATCAAGCCCATGCTGGGCATTCCGGTGGGCATGGACTACCTGGCGCTCGTGATCGCGGGCATGTTGATCGTTCTGTTTTCGGTTGAACACATCGTGGCACTGCTGCGTGACGAGGAAGTGGTGCCGGCGTGGAATTGATTGTTCTCTCTCTTAGTTTTCTCGCGCTGCTGGTCCTCGGCGTGCCGGTCGCGTTCTCGATCGGCCTCGCCTCGGTCGCCACCGTGCTCTACGCCGGTCTGCCGGTGGCGGTGGTGTTCCAGAAGATGGTCGGCGGGATGCAGATCTTCTCGTTCCTGGCCATCCCCTTCTTCGTGTTCGCCGGCGAGCTGATGCTCTACGGCGGCATCGCGCAACGCATCGTGCGCTTTGCCAACAGCCTGATTGGCCATGTGCGCGGCGGGCTCGGCATGAGCAACGTGATCGGCTGCACGCTGTTCGGCGGCGTGGCGGGCTCGCCGGTGGCCGACGTGTCGGCCATGGGCTCGGTGATGATCCCGCTGATGAAGCGCGAGGGCTACGACGCGGACTACGCGGTCAACGTCACCACGCACGCGGCGCTGGTCGGCGCGCTGATGCCGACCTCGCACAACCTCATCATCTTCACACTGGCCACCACCGGCATCGCCTCGGTCAGCGTGCTGAGCCTGATCCTGGCGGGGATGATTCCAGCGCTGATCCTGACGCTGTGCAATCTGGGGGCGGCGTATTACGTGGCGATCAAGCGCGGCTACCCGATCCGCGGCGCTTTCCCCGGCTGGGGCGAGGTGCTGGCGGCCTTCATCGGCGCGCTGCCCGGGCTCCTGATCGTCGCGATCATCCTCG
The DNA here is from genome assembly GCF_964253805.1 of Variovorax sp. LjRoot175. Taxonomy (NCBI): domain Bacteria; kingdom Pseudomonadati; phylum Pseudomonadota; class Betaproteobacteria; order Burkholderiales; family Comamonadaceae; genus Variovorax; species Variovorax sp. LjRoot175. The sequence goes on from NZ_CAXURY020000001.1 coordinate 3,910,869, forward strand.
TCGGCATCCTGTCGGGGGTGTTCACCGCCACCGAGTCGGCAGCCACCGCCGTGCTGTGGGCGCTGGGCGTCACGGTGCTGGTGTACCGGTCGCTCAGCTGGCAGGATTTTCTGAAGGCCTGCGCCAAGGCCTGCAAGACCACCGGCGTGGTGCTGCTGCTGATCGGCATCTCCTCGGCCTTCGGCTACTTCATGGCGCTGTACGAGGTGCCGCAGAAAACCGGCGAACTGATGACCTCGGTCTCGAGCAGCCCGTGGGTCATCTTCCTGATGATCAACGTGCTGCTGTTCGTGCTGGGCACCTTCCTCGACATGGCCGCCACGATCCTGATCTGCACGCCGATCTTCCTGCCGATCGCGATGCAGTTCGGCATGAGCCCGGTGCAGTTCGGCATCGTCATGCTGATCAACTGCGCGCTCGGCCTGAACACGCCGCCGGTCGGCACCACGCAGTTCATCGGCTGCGCCATCGGAGGGGTGTCGGTCGGGCAGGTGATGCGATCGATCTGGCCCTTCTACGGGGCGCTGCTGGTGTGCCTGATGCTCGTGACCTACGTGCCGGCCTTCTCCCTGTGGCTGCCCGAGCTCTTCTCCGCACCCAAATGAGCGAACCTCTCTACATCACCATGCACGAGCGCGACAACGTCGCGATCGTGGCCAACGACGGCGGGCTGCCTGCCGGCACCGTGTTCCCCTCGGGCCTGGCGCTGGTCGAGAAGGTGCCGCAGGCGCACAAGGTGGCGCTGGTCGACATTCCCGAAGGCGGCGAGGTGCGGCGCTACGACGTCGTGATCGGCTATGCGCTGAAGCCCATCGCCGCCGGCAGCTGGGTGCACGAGCGGCTCTTGAAGATGCCCGCCGCACGGGAGCTCGAAGGCCTGCCGATCGCCACCGTCAAGCCGCCGCCGCAGGCGCCGCTCGAGGGCTACACCTTCGAGGGCTACCGCAATCCCGACGGCTCGGTCGGATCCCGAAACATCCTGGCCATCACCCAGACCGTGCAGTGCGTGGCCGGCGTGACCGAGTTCGCCGTGCAGCGCATCAAGGCCGAGCTGCTGCCGAAGTTTCCGAACGTCGACGACGTGGTGGCGCTGGAGCACGGCTATGGCTGCGGCGTTGCGATCGATGCGCCCGACGCGATCATTCCGATCCGCACGCTGCGCAACATCAGCCTCAACCCCAACTTCGGCGGCGAGGTGATGGTGGTGAGCCTGGGCTGCGAGAAGCTGCAGCCCGAGCGCCTGATGCCGCCCGGCACGATTCCCTTGATCGACGAACGCAACGTGGCCGACGTCGGCGCCAGCGCGGAGACCGGGCTGGACGTGGTGTGCCTGCAGGACGAGGCGCACATCGGCTTCATGTCGATGGTCGATTCGATCCTGCGCCAGGCCGAGGAGCATCTCGAGCGCCTCAACGCCCGCCGGCGCGAAACCGTGCCCGCCAGCGAGCTGGTGGTCGGCGTGCAGTGCGGCGGCAGCGATGCCTTCTCGGGCGTCACCGCCAACCCGGCGGTCGGCTTCTGCACCGACCTGCTGGTGCGCGCCGGCGCGACCGTGATGTTCTCGGAGGTGACCGAGGTGCGCGACGGCATCGACCAGCTCACCTCCCGCGCGACTACGCCCGAGGTGGCCGAGGCGATGATCCGCGAGATGGCCTGGTACGACGCCTACCTCGACAAGGGCCGCGTCGACCGCAGCGCCAACACCACGCCCGGCAACAAGAAGGGCGGGCTCTCCAACATCGTCGAGAAGGCGATGGGCTCGATCGTGAAGTCGGGCAGCTCGCCGATCTCGGGCGTCGTCGCGCCGGGCGAGAAGGCGCGGCAGAAGGGCCTGCTCTATGCCGCCACGCCGGCCAGCGACTTCATTTGCGGCACGCTGCAGCTCGCGGCCGGCATCAACCTGCACGTGTTCACCACCGGCCGCGGCACGCCCTACGGGCTGGCCGAGGTGCCGGTGATCAAGGTCGCCACGCGCAGCGATCTCGCGCGCCGCTGGCACGACCTGATGGACGTCAACGCCGGCCGCATCGCCGACGGCGAAGCCACGATCGAAGACGTGGGCTGGGAGCTGTTCCGGCTGATGCTCGACGTGGCCAGTGGACGCAAGAAGACCTGGGCCGAGCACTGGAAGCTGCACAACGCGCTGGTGCTGTTCAACCCGGCGCCCGTCACCTGAAAAGGAGAATCGCATGGAAGATCTGAAAGGCAAGACCGCCCTCGTCACGGGCGCCAGCACCGGCATCGGTGCCGCCGTCGCACGGGCCTACGCGGCGCGCGGCATGCACGTGGCCGTCCACTACAACCGCTCGGCCGGCCCCGCGAAGGAGGTGGTGGACGCGATCACCGCCGCCGGCGGCGAAGCCTTCGCGTTGCAGGGCGACGTGCGCGACACCGAAGCGATCCGGCGCGTGGTGCGCGAAACCGTCGCACGACTTGGCGGCATCGACGTCCTTGTCAACAACGCCGGCAGCCTGGTCAAGCGCGTGCCGATCGCCGACTTCGACGACGCGCTCTTCGACGAGGTGCTGCACATCAACGCGCGCTCGGTGCTCGCCTTCTGCCGCGAAGTGGTGCCGCTGATGCGCGCGCAGGGCCGCGGCGGCAGCATCATCAATGTCTCGTCGGTCGCGGCGCGCCACGGCGGCGGGCCCGGCGCCTACCTGTATGCCGGCGCCAAGGGCTTCGTCAGCACGGCGACCCGCGGCCTGGCCAAGGAGCTTGCACTCGACCGCATCCGCGTCAACGCGGTGGCGCCGGGCGTGATCCAGACGCCCTTCCACGACCAGTTCTCGACGCCCCAGATGCTCGAGTCCTTCAAGGCCACGATCCCGATGGCCCGCATCGGCGAGCCCGACGACTGCGTGGGCGCCTTTCTCTACCTCGCCTCGGAGCAGCTTTCGAGCTACGTGACGGGCCAGATTCTCGAAGTCAACGGCGGCCAGTACATGCCTTGAACCGGCCGAACCCCTAAGGAAGAAAAATATGCATCCAGCCATCACTTCTCGCGCGCTGCGCCGCCTCGCGCTGCTGCTCGTGCCCGGACTCGGCGCGATCGGCGGCAACGTTTCGGCCGCCACCTGGGTCTACGTGTCCAATGCGGACAGCCAGGAGATCTCCGTTCTCGAGCTCGACCGCGGCCAGGGCACGCTGAAGCCTGTGGAGTCGGTGAACGTCGGCGGCATGGTGATGCCAATGGCCGTGAGCCCCGACAAGCGCTTCCTGTACGCCGCACTTCGCTCGCAGCCCTTTCGCGTCGCGAGTTTCGCGATCGATGGCACCAGCGGCAAGCTGAAGAAGCTGGGCGAGGCGCCGCTGGCCGACAGCATGGCCAACATCGACACCGACGCCACGGGGCGCTGGCTGTTCGCGGCTTCCTACCCGGGGCACAAGATCACGGTCAACAGCATCGACAAGGCGGGCAACGTCGGCCCGATCCAGCAGTTGCTTCCCACGGCACCCAACGCACACGCGATTCACGCCGATGCCGGCAATCGCTTCGTGCTGGCGACCAGCCTGGGCGGCGACAACGTCTCGAGCTGGCGCTTCGACGCCCAGACCGGGGTCTTGTCGCCCAACGACCCGCCGCTGACGACCGGCGCGGCGAAGTCGGGACCGCGCCACTTCGTCTGGGACAAGGCGCAGCGCAACGTGTACCTGCTGAACGAGCTCGACGCCGGCCTGCATGTGTATGCCTGGGACGCCGCCCGCGGCACGCTGCAACTCCAGCAGAGCGCCACCGTGCTGCCCGCGGGCTTCACCGGCAAGCCCTGGGCCGCCGATCTTCATCTCACGCCCGACGGCCGCTATCTCTACGCATCGGAGCGCACGTCCAGCACGCTGTCGGGCTTCAAGGTCGACGCCTCGACCGGCCGGCTGCAAGCGCTGGGCCAGACACCGACCGAGAAGACGCCGCGCGGCTTCGCCATCGATCCGAGCAGCCGTTTCCTGATCGCCGTCGGCCAGGAGTCCCACAGCGCCTCGGTGCACCCGATCGACGCTGCGAGCGGTGCCCTCGGCACGCCCCAGCGACTGCCGCTGGGCAAGAACCCGAACTGGGTCGAGATCGTCGAGCTGCCGTGAGCTCGCGCTGAGTTTTTTGTACCTGAACGCCAAGGAGACACTGTCATGCAACGCCGCACCCTCATCCAGACCGCCATCGCCTCGCTCGCCGCGGGCCTGCCCGCCCTGCCCGCTTTCGCTCAAGGCCAATGGCCGACCGGCAAGGCCATCACCTACCTCGTGCCCTTCCCGGCCGGCGGCACCACCGACGTGCTCGGCCGCCTGATCGGCCAGAAGCTCGGGCCCGCGCTGGGCACCAGCATCGTGATCGACAACAAGGGCGGTGCCGGCGGCAGCGTGGGTTCGGAGATCGCGTCGCGCGCCGCGCCCGACGGCTACACGATGCTGGGCGGCACCATCAGCTCGCACGCGATCAACGTGAGCCTCTACCCCAAGATCGGCTACGACCCGCAGAAGTCCTTTGCGCCGGTCACGCTGATCGGCACCAACCCGGTGGTGCTGGTGGTCAACCAGGCGAGCCCCTACAAGACGCTGAAGGATGTGCTGGAGGCCAGCAAGACCAAGTCGGGCGGGCTCTCGTCCGCTTCGGCCGGCACCGGCACCTCGCAGCATCTGACGCTGGAGCTGCTGTCGTACAGGTCGGGCGTCAAGTTCACGCACGTGCCCTACAAGGGCAGCGGCCCTGCGATCCAGGACGTGATCGGCGGCCAGGTCGACATGATGTTCGACACCACCGTGGTGGCCGGCCCGCACATCCAGAGCGGCAAGCTGCGCGCGATCGCGGTCAGCTCGGCCAAGCGGCTGGCCTCGATGCCGGACGTGCCGACGGTGGCGGAGTCGGGCCTGCCGGGCCTGAAGGACTTCGAGGTGCTCTCCTGGCAGGCCATCTTCGTGCCGGCCGGGACTCCGGCGCCGGTGGTCGATCGCCTGCACACCGAGATCCGCAAGATCCTCGCCCAGCCCGAGATGCAGGACAAGCTCAAGGGCTTCGGCATGGAACCGGCCGACATGACGACCGCGCAGATCGCCGCCTTCCAGAAGGCCGAGGTCGAAAAATGGGCGCAAGTGATCAAGGCGGCGGCGATCAAGGCGGAGTAGCCGCCGTCCCAATGGCGACAGGCGGGGCGCTCGATAGAATCGCCTTCCCCTTTTTGGAAGCGCCTTCTTGTCCGACCGCCTCTTCGTCCTGCCGCAGTACCTCTTTCCCAAACAGGCGCTGACTTCGTTTGCCGGCTGGGTCGCGGGCAAGGAGCGCGGTGCGGTCACGACCTGGATCATCCGCCGCTTCGTCGCCAAGTACGGCGTCGACATGGGCGAGGCGCTGGACAGCGACATCGCGAGCTACCCGAGCTTCAACGAGTTCTTCACCCGGGCCCTGAAGCCCGGCGCGCGCCCGATCGCGCAAGCCGACCTGGTGTCGCCGGTCGACGGCGCGATCAGCCAGTTCGGCCCCATCGAGGGCGACCAGATCTTCCAGGCCAAGGGCCACAGCTACACCATCACCGCGCTGGTCGGCGGCGATGCGGCGCTGGCGGCGCAATTCGAGCACGGCAGTTTCGCCACGCTCTATCTGAGCCCGAAGGACTACCACCGCATCCACATGCCCTGCGACGGGCGCCTGCTGCGCATGGTCTATGTGCCGGGCGAGCTGTTCTCGGTCAACCCGGCCACGGCGCGCGGCGTGCCCGGCCTCTTCGCGCGCAACGAGCGCGTGGTGTGCATCTTCGAGTCGGCGCGCGGCCCCTTCGTGCTGGTGCTGGTCGGCGCCACCATCGTCGGCAGCATGGCGACCGTGTGGCATGGCGTGGTCAACCCGCCGCGCGGCGGCGAAGTGCGCGAATGGGACTACGCTGACCGCCAGATCGTGCTCAAGAAGGGCGAAGAGATGGGCCGCTTCCTGCTCGGATCCACGGTCGTGATGCTGTTCCCGCCGCCGCCGCTCGTCTTCAACCCGGCATGGGCGCCGGCGGGCGCGATCCGGCTCGGCGAATTCATGGCCAACCATTCGACCTCCTGAAGGCGCTGCCGCTGCAACCCGCAGCCGGCTTCATTGCATAGCTATAAAACTTGTAGCAAGCTGCCTTCTGGGATATAGTCGCCCGCCCGATCCGAGTGGTCCAGCACCCAACATAAAAACGCGCGGCGCCACAGCGCCGTGCAGCAGCCGCCGCCCCGAGGAGATGTTGTTCGATGAGTAGCAAGGAAAACGCGGCCGTCAACCAATTGCTTGCGCTGCTGGAAGCCCGCTATGCACTGCGCGTGCTCTGGGCACTGCGTGACGGCCATGCCCAGACCTTCCGCCTGCTGCAGGACAGCGTCGGCAACATCACGCCCAACACCCTCAACACCCGCATCAAGGAGCTGCGCGAAGCCGGCATCGTGAACCACGGCAGCGAGGGCTACAGCCTCACGTTGAGCGGGCAGGACTTGCTCAAGCGCCTGTCCGACCTCCAGGCCTTTGCCGTGAAGTGGCAGGTGAACCAGGTCAAGAAGGCGGCGCCTGCCGTGCCTGCTGCACCCGCACTCGGGCCGAATCCGGCGCCTCGTTAAACTGCGGGCCTTTTTCCTTCATCCCCCAAAGGAGCATCTCATGCCCATCACTCCCTCCGGCCTGCAGTACGAAGACACCACCGTCGGCGACGGCGCCGAAGCCAAGGCCGGCCAGCACGTGCATGTGCACTACACCGGCTGGCTCTACAACGACGGCGTGCAGGGCGCCAAGTTCGATTCCAGCCGCGACCGCAACGACCCTTTCGCCTTCTCGCTGGGCGCCGGCCAGGTCATCAAGGGCTGGGACGAAGGCGTCGCCGGCATGAAGATCGGCGGCCAGCGCACCCTGATCATCCCGCCCGCCCTCGGCTACGGCGCACGCGGCGCCGGCGGCGTGATTCCCCCGAATGCAACCTTGAAGTTCGACGTCGAGCTGCTCGACGCCCACTGAACGGGCGGCACCGCCGCCCCGAGCGAAATGCGCCTGGATGGGCGCATTTTTTTGCCTTGAAAACCCCGCACCCAGCCCCATCTGGCCCGCTATTGTTTTGTTTTCCGGCGTGGACGCCGGCTTTTTGAGCATGTCAGACCCGCAAAACCCCCAATCGAATCCAGAGAACTTCCTGCAGGGCGAGCCCAGCCCCGAAGAGCTGGAAGCCGCGCAAGCCGCCAACGAGGCCGACGCGCTGGCAGCCGCCACGGCCGAGATCGCCGAGCTTCGGGCCAAGAACGCCGAACTGGCCGACCAGTACCTGCGCGCGCAGGCCGACGTGCAGAACGCGCGCCGCCGCGCCGACGAGGAGGTGAGCAAGGGCCGCAAGTTCGCCATCGAGTCCTTCGCCGAAAGCCTGCTGCCGGTGCTGGACAGCCTCGAAGCCGGCCTGAACCACAAGGACGCCACGCCCGAGCAGGTCCGCGAAGGCGCCGAAGCCACGCTGCGCCAGCTCAAGAGCGCGCTGGAACGCAACAAGGTGATCGAGATCGCGCCGGCCCAGGCCAGCAAGTTCGATCCGCACCAGCATCAGGCGATCTCGGTCGTGCCGGTCGAGGGGCAGGAGCCCAACACCATCGTGGGCGTTCTGCAGAAGGGCTACACCATCGCCGACCGCGTGCTGCGACCTGCGCTGGTGACCGTCAGCGCCCCTAACTGAATCACACGAAACCCACAGGAAATCCCCGCTCCGTCCCTTGAATCGAGCCGGGTTATCCACAAGTTCACAACAACATATTTTTCGCTTTCAGGAGCAACAACATCATGGCCAAAATCATCGGCATCGACCTCGGCACCACCAACTCGTGCGTGTCGATCATGGAAGGCAACACGACCCGCGTGATCGAGAACTCGGAAGGCGCGCGCACCACGCCGTCGATCGTTGCGTACCAGGAAGACGGCGAAGTGCTGGTCGGCGCCTCGGCCAAGCGCCAGGCCGTCACCAACCCCAAGAACACGATCTACGCCGTCAAGCGCCTGATCGGCCGCAAGTTCGAGGAAAAGGAAGTGCAGAAGGACATCGACCTGATGCCCTACACGATCACCAAGGCCGACAACGGCGATGCCTGGGTCGAAGTGCGCGGCAAGAAGCTCGCTCCCCAGCAGATCAGCGCGGAAATCCTGCGCAAGATGAAGAAGACCGCCGAAGACTACCTCGGCGAGCCCGTCACCGAGGCCGTGATCACCGTCCCCGCCTACTTCAACGACAGCCAGCGCCAGGCCACCAAGGATGCCGGCCGCATCGCCGGGCTGGACGTGAAGCGCATCATCAACGAGCCGACCGCGGCGGCCCTCGCCTTCGGCCTCGACAAGCAGGACAAGGCCGACCGCAAGATCGCCGTGTACGACCTGGGCGGCGGCACCTTCGACATCTCGATCATCGAGATCGCCGATGTCGACGGCGAGAAGCAGTTCGAAGTGCTGTCGACCAACGGCGACACCTTCCTCGGCGGCGAGGACTTCGACCAGCGCGTGATCGACTACATCATCGGCGAGTTCAAGAAGGACCAGGGCGTCGACCTCAGCAAGGACGTGCTCGCGCTGCAGCGCCTGAAGGAAGCGGCCGAGAAGGCCAAGATCGAACTCTCGAACAGCGCGCAGACTGACATCAACCTGCCCTACATCACGGCCGATGCCTCGGGCCCGAAGCATCTGAACATCAAGCTCACGCGCGCCAAGTTCGAATCGCTGGTCGAAGAGCTGATCGAGCGCACCATCGCGCCCTGCCGCACCGCCATCAAGGATGCCGGCGTCAGCGTGAACGACATCAGCGACGTGATCCTGGTCGGCGGCATGACCCGCATGCCCAAGGTGCAGGAGAAGGTGAAGGAATTCTTCGGCAAGGAGCCGCGCAAGGACGTGAACCCCGACGAGGCCGTGGCCGTCGGCGCCGCGATCCAGGGCCAGGTGCTCTCGGGCGACCGCAAGGACGTGCTCTTGCTCGACGTGACCCCGCTGTCGCTCGGCATCGAGACCATGGGCGGCGTGATGACCAAGATGATCACGAAGAACACCACGATCCCGACCAAGTTCGCGCAGACCTTCTCGACCGCGGAAGACAACCAGCCGGCCGTGACGATCAAGGTGTTCCAGGGCGAACGCGAGATCGCCTCGGGCAACAAGCTGCTCGGCGAATTCAACCTCGAAGGCATTCCGCCGGCCGCGCGCGGCACGCCGCAGATCGAGGTGAGCTTCGACATCGATGCCAACGGCATCCTGCACGTCGGCGCCAAGGACAAGGGCACCGGCAAGGAAAACAAGATCACCATCAAGGCGAACTCGGGCCTCTCCGAGGACGAGATCCAGAAGATGGTGAAGGACGCCGAGCTCAACGCGGCCGAGGACAAGAAGAAGGTCGAGCTCGCCCAGGCCCGCAACCAGGGCGAAGCGATGGCGCACAGCGTGAAGAAGTCGCTCGGCGAACACGGCGCGAGCCTGGATGCCGGCGAGAAGGAAAAGATCGAGACCGCCATCAAGGAGCTGGAAGAAGTCCTGAAGGGCGACGACAAGGCAGTGATCGAGGAAAAGACCAACACGCTGATGACGGCCAGCCAGAAGCTCGGCGAGAAAATGTACGCCGACGCCCAGGCGGCCGCCGGGGCCGCGGGCGGCGCGGCGGGCGCTGGCCCGGAAGCTGCAAGCGCTCCGGCCGACGACAACGTGGTCGACGCCGAGGTCAAGGAAGTCAAGAAGGGTTGATTTTTCGACCCTGATGCAAGGCTGGATCTCCTGACAAGGCGGTCCGGCCTTTTTCCGTTTTCGCCCCCAAGCCCACCGACCATGGCCACCAAACGCGACTACTACGAAACCCTCGGCGTCCCGAAGAACGCCAGCGAGGAAGAAATCAAGAAGGCTTATCGCAAGCTCGCGATGAAGCACCATCCCGACCGCAACCATGGCGACACCGGCAAGGAAGCCGAGGCCAAGTTCAAGGAGGTCAAGGAAGCCTACGAGATGCTGTCGGACGCGCAGAAGCGCGCCGCCTACGACCAGTACGGCCATGCGGGCGTCGACCCCAACATGCGCGGCGGACCGGGCGCGGAAGGCTTTGGCGGCTTCGCGGAAGCCTTCGGCGACATCTTCGGCGACGTGTTCGGCGGCCGCGGCGGCCGCCAGGGCGGGCGCCAGGTGTTCCGCGGCAGCGACCTGAGCTACGCGATGGAAGTCACGCTCGAGGAAGCGGCCGAAGGCAAGGAAGCGCAGATCCGCATCCCGAGCTGGGACGACTGCGGCACCTGCAAGGGCACGGGCGCCAAGCCCGGCACCAAGCCCATCACCTGCACCACCTGCCACGGCCAGGGCGCGGTGCAGATGCGCCAGGGTTTCTTCAGCGTGCAGCAGACCTGCCCGACCTGCCACGGCACCGGCAAGATCATTCCCGAGCCCTGCACCACCTGCCATGGCCAGGGAAAGATCAAGAACAACAAGACGCTCGAGGTCAAGATCCCGGCCGGTATCGACGACGGCATGCGCATCCGCAGCACCGGCAACGGCGAGCCCGGCACCAACGGCGGGCCGCCCGGCGACCTCTATATTGAGATCCGGCTCAAGAAGCACGAACTGTTCGAGCGCGACGGCGACGACCTGCACTGCGTCGTGCCGGTCAGCATCACCACCGCCGCGCTCGGCGGCGAGATCAACGTGCCCACGCTCAAGGGCGCGGCCGCCATCGACATCCCCGACGGCACGCAGAGCGGCAAGCAGTTCCGCCTGCGCGGTAAGGGTGTCAAGGGCGTGCGCTCCAGCTACCCGGGCGACCTCTACTGCCACATCCGCGTGGAGACGCCGGTCAAGCTCACCGAGCACCAGCGCAAGTTGCTGAAAGAACTCGACGAATCGCTCAAGAAGGGCGGCGACAAGCACAGCCCAACCGACAAGGGCTGGTTCGACAAGGCCAAGGAGTTCTTCAGCTGACGGCTCGAGCCTAAGGTTCGAAGCCGCCCTGCTCCCGCAGCGCGCGCGAGCGGGGCCCCGCGATCCATTCGATGAAGCGCCGGGCCGACTCGGGCTCAACGGCGTTGACGCTCGCCGCCGCGGTGTAGACGGTCGCGAGTTCGAAGGCTTCGGGCAAGGCGCCCACCAGCGCGATCCCGGGCGTGTAGTTGATCTCCGTGATCTGCGTGCAGCCGATGGCGCCCGGCTCCGGCGCCGCAGCCAGTTCGCGCATCGCCGTCGCGCCGTTCGGGAAGGTGCGAAGGCGCGGTGACACGATGTCCGCGATCCCCAGCCTGGCCAGCACCGAGGCGAAATGGACGCCCGCGGTCGAGCGCTCGGCGTCGGGGAAATAGATGGCGGTGGCCGCGAGCAGGCTGGCCTTCAGCGCCTCGGGCGTCGCGATGGCGGGCAGCGGCTCGCCGCTTCGCGCGGCGACGCCGGTGCGCACGCGCCCCAGCGCCGCTTCGCTGCCCGGCACCAGCCGGCCATCGGCCTGCAGTGCCACGACCATCGACGCGGTGACGATCATCACGTCGCAGGGCTCGCCCGCCAGCAGCGCCTCCTTCATCGCACCGACGGCGCCGAAACGGCCTTCCACCTTTTCGCCCGTGGCCTCGAAAAACGCATCCTGCAAGGCCTTGACCAGGCCCTGCGCGGCGCCCGCGCAAAGAAGGTTCATTGGTCGGCCTTGGCGCCGGAGATCTTCACGATGCGGGCCCATTTCTCGATGTCTTCGTTCATGTAGCGGGTGAACTCCGCCGGCTTCATGGCCATCGGCGTCGCACCCTGCGCCTTCCACGCGCGCACGACCTCGGGGTTGGACACGATCTTCACGACCTCGGCATTCAGCCGATCGACGACGGCTGCAGGCGTGCCCCGGGGTGCCATCAGGCCGAGCCAGATGGTCGCCTCGTACCGCGGAACGCCGGCCTCGGCGACGGTCGGTACTTCGGGCGTCACGGCGGAGCGCGTCAACCCCGTGGTGGCGATCGCCTTCACCTTGCCGGCGCGCGCATGCTCCACCATCGTCGGCACGGCGTCGAACATCATGTCGACCTGGCCGCCCAGCACATCGGTGCGCGCGCCGGCGCTACCGCGGTAGGGAATGTGCAGGATCGACACACCGGCCATCGCCTTGAAGAGTTCGCCGGCCATGTGATACGGCGTCCCGGGCCCCGACGACGCATAGGACAAGGCACCGGGCTTCGACTTCGCCAGCGCGATCAGCTGGGCCAGATCGTTCACCGGCAAGCCGCTGCGGGTGACGAGCACGAGGTCGGAATAGTTGAGCGCCGCAACCGGCAGGAAGTCGCGCATCAGCTGAAAGGGCTTGTTCGGGATCAGCGACTCGTTGACCGTGTGCGCGTTGGACATCAACAGCAGCGTGTAGCCGTCCGCCGGGCTCTTGGCCACGGCATCGGTGCCGATCACCGAGCCCGCACCGGGCCGGTTGTCCACCACGAAACCCTGGCCGAGCGCTTCCTGGAGCCGCGTGGCGACGAAGCGCGCGTAAACGTCGGCGGGCCCGCCGGCAGCGAAGGGAACGACGATGCGCACGGGGCGCGAGGGGTAATCCTGGGCCGCTGTCCACGGCGCGATCACGAGGAGCAGTGCCGCGGCGACGTACTTCCAGACCGTCTTCTTGAACAACCAGCCTGCGGCAAGTCTTTTCACGGCCTTCTCCAAGGATTGGTACGAATTGGTACAAGACAGTGCCAATTGAAAACCAGAATAGCGGCCGCCGGCGAGCGGGTCAATGCGAGGCCGGGTTTGTCCGGGCCCTCAGTACCCCAGCAGGTTGCGACGCACGTGCGTCAGGTGCTCCAGGCAGAGCTGCACGGCGCGCGCGCCGTCGCGGTCCTTGAGCGCGGCGACCAGCTCGCGATGCTCGCGCTGGTAGTCGAGCCGACGCTCCGGCGTCGCGCTGCGGCGCTTGAGCATCCCCCACTCGCTTTGCGCGCGCACCTCGTTCATGCGCTGGAACACGGCCGAGATGAAGGCGTTGTGGGCTGCGCCGGCGATGGCCTCGTGCAGCCTGCCGTCCCATAGCTCGAATTCCTCGAGGCTCGCGGCCGCCTCGCCCCTGTCGCAGCACTCTTCCATCCGGGCGAAATCGGCGGCCGTGGCATTGCCGACCACCATCGCGATGATCGCGGGCTCGAGCACCAGGCGCGCGCTCATCAGTTCGGCAGGACTGGTCGCGAGCGGCGACTCGCCATGGCTGAGCTCCGCGAGCGCCTGCGCAACCGCTTCGCTGACATAGGTCCCGCTGCCCACCGTCTGGGTGATCAAGCCCCGCCCCTTCAGGTCCGCCAGCACGCGGCGCACCGCCCCGCGGCTGAGCCCGAACTGCCCGCACAGTTCGCGCTCGGTCGGCAGGCGATGGCCGGCTCGCCAGGTGCGCGATTTCAGGTTTTCGAGAATGGCTTCCCGCAGGGTCAGGGCGCTGTACACGGTCGCGAAGCTGGGTGGATGAAATGGAGGAGTGCGCCGATCGTATCAACCGCGGCGCGCGCGTCGCTATTGTGCACTTGGTACTCGATTGGTAGCATTTGGTCTCCATAAGGAGATCATTTTGCGCATTGCCACCTATCAATATCAAGGCCGGCGCCAGGTCGGCCTGGTCTCGGAAGACGGAGCGACTGTCAGTCCGCTCGAACTCAGCGACGCCCAAGTGCAACGCGGCGCACTGTCCCTGATCGAAGACCGAGCCTCCGGCGCGGCCTTGCCTCCTGCGGGTGCGCCGCTTGCTCTGAGCAAAGTAAGGCTCCAAGCCCCCCTGCCTCTGCCGCGCCGCAACATCTTCTGCGTGGGACGCAACTACCACGCGCACGCCCAGGAGCTGTCGGGCTCGGTCTTCAGGAACAACACGGCCAAGGCCGATGCCTGGCCGATCGTGTTCACCAAGGTGCCGGAATGCGTGATCGGGCCAGAGGACGAGGTCCGGCTGCCGGGCGAGTCGGTGTCGGCGCAGATCGATTACGAAGCCGAGCTGGCCGTGGTCATCGGCAAGGGCGGCCGCAACATCGCGCGCGACGAGGCGCTGTCGCACGTGTTCGGTTACACCATCGTCAACGATGTCACCGCGCGCGACGTGCAGATGCGCCACCAGCAATGGGACCTGGGCAAGTCTTTCGACACCTTCTGCCCCATGGGGCCCTGGATCGTGAGCGCCGACACGCTGGACGGCACGCGCACCCGCGTGCGCTGCTGGGTCAACGGCGAGCTCCGCCAGGATGCGCGGACCACCGACTTCATCTTCGACATTCCATCGCTGATCGAGACTTGTTCGCGCGGCATCTCCCTGTATCCCGGCGACGTGATCGCCACCGGCACGCCGGCCGGCGTCGGCATGGGACTGTCGCCGCCGCAGTACCTGAAGGCAGGCGACACGGTACGCATCGAGATCGACGGGCTCGGCACGCTGGAAAACCGCTTCGCCTGAAAGCGGACGTACCCATTACAACAAATGGAGACAAGCTCATGCATGCATACCCACACGCGCTGCTGCGCGCCGCGTTCCTTGCGGCCGCCTGCTGCGCCACGGCCATGGCGGCGATCGCGCAGCCAGGCTGGCCCGACAAGCCGATCACGATGGTCGTGCCTTTTCCGCCGGGCGGCGTTGCGGACACGGTGGCACGGCCCGTGGCCGAGGCCTTGTCGCGCGAACTGAAACAATCCGTGATCGTCGAGAACAAGGCCGGCGCAGGCGGCGCGGTAGGGATCGGCTTCGCGGCCCGCGCACCAGCCGACGGCTACACCGTGCTGCTGAGCCTGTCCTCGATCTCCATCCTGCCGGAGGCCGACGCCATCCTCGAGCGCAAGCCTGCCTACCAGACGAGCCAGTTCAAGCCGATCGCGCGCTTCACCGCCGATCCGACGGTCCTGGTCGTGCGCGCGGACGCGCCGTGGAAGACGCTGGCGGAGTTCATCGCCGACGCGCGCGCCAAGCCCGGCGCTTACAACTACGGCAGCTCGGGCAACTACGGCACGATGCACGTGCCGATGGAGATGCTGAAGAATGCGGCCGGCTTTCGCATGACCCACATCCCCTACACCGGCGCGGGGCCCGCCGTGGTCGCGCTGCTCGCGGGGCAGGTCGATGCGGTCGCGAGCGGACCGTCGACCGTGGTCCAGCAGATCAAGGCCGGCAAGCTGCGCGCACTCGCGCACTGGGGCGAGCGCCCGTTGGCTGCGCTGCCCGAGATACCGAGCTTCGAGCAGTCGGGGTTCAGGGTGAAGTTCGCGCAGTGGTCGGGACTTTTCGTTCCCGCCGCCACGCCGGACGACATCGTGCGGCGGCTGCGCGCGGCCTCGGCCAAGGCCGCCGCGGACCCGGCGGTGGCGCAGGTCATCGAGAAGGCGGGCAGTCCCATCGCCTACCTCGACGCTCCGGAGTTCCAGTCGTACTGGAACGCCGATGCCGCCATGATGACCGAGGCCGTCCGGAAGATCGGCAAGGTCGAGTAGCGGCAGGCGGTTTTCCTCGCGGCCGTTCGAGCAACCGGCCTACTACTGATGCTTTCACGTCGCGCGTAGCCTATAACCAAGGGCGGGGCGTTGTATCCCGACTGCTGTTTCAAGGCATGTGAAAAGAACCTGCGTGCACGATCGACGAAGAGCCTGCCCCGGGGCTGACTTCGCGCGTCACACATTTTTCGGTCGATCTGACTAATGCTTCCGGTTTCTTGTTGGAACTTTTAAACAACGCGCCAATTCTTATTTGAAAAGCAATTTGCTGGACGCGCTCTTTGTTCTATGCTTTGACCAAGTTCCTGCTTGAGGAGTGAATCCGAAGCGTGCACACCATACCTGGCACCATTCCTGCGAACGATGCAACGTGTGCAGCACGGAAACTCCGGGCAGCGCCCCGCTGACTCGATGGAGGTGTCTATGGATGTCGTCAGTAACTTCGCCGCCCGCTACGAGCGGACCCGCGAAGAGGTCCTGTCCCTGCAGGAATATCTTGAGATCTGCAAGCGCGAGCCCGGGGCTTACGCGACGGCCGCCGAGCGCATGCTCCAGGCGATCGGGGAACCCGAGTTGGTCGACACGCGCAACGACCCGCGCCTGTCGCGCATCTTCGCCAACAAGGTCATCAAGATCTACCCTGCGTTCAGGGAGTTCTATGGCATGGAAGATGCAATCGAGCAGGTGGTCTCGTACTTCCGGCACGCCGCACAGGGCCTGGAAGAGAAGAAACAGATCCTCTACCTGCTCGGTCCCGTCGGCGGGGGCAAGAGCTCGATCGCGGAGCGCTTGAAGCAGCTGATGGAGCAGGTGCCCTTCTATTCGATCAAGGGATCGCCGGTCAACGAGTCGCCGCTCGGTCTCTTCGACGCCGCGGAAGACGGGGAGATCCTCGAGAAGGAATACGGCATCCCGCGCCGCTACCTGCAGCGCATCCTGTCGCCCTGGGCCGTGAAGCGGCTCGAGGAGTACGGCGGCGACATCCGGCAGTTCCAGATCGTCAAGCGCTATCCCTCGGTGCTGCGGCAGATCGCCGTGGCCAAGACCGAGCCGGGCGACGAGAACAACCAGGACATCTCCTCGCTGGTCGGCAAGATCGACATCCGCAAGCTCGAGACCTTCGCGCAGGACGACCCCGACGCCTACGCCTACTCCGGCGGCCTGTGCCTGGCCAACCAGGGCCTGCTGGAATTCGTCGAGATGTTCAAGGCGCCCATCAAGGTGCTGCATCCGCTCCTGACCGCCACGCAGGAAGGCAACTTCAAGGGCACCGAAGGCTTCGGCGCCATTCCCTTCGACGGCATCGTGCTGGCCCACAGCAACGAAAGCGAATGGAAGGCCTTCCGCAACAACAAGAACAACGAGGCTTTCCTCGACCGAATCTACATCGTCAAGGTGCCGTACTGCCTGCGCGTCTCCGAAGAGATCAAGATCTACGAGAAGCTGGTGCGCAACTCCTCGCTCTCGCTGGCGCCCTGCGCGCCCGGAACGATGCGCATGATGGCCCAGTTCTCGGTGTTGACGCGGCTCAAGGAGCCGGAGAACTCCAGCATCTTCAGCAAGATGCAGGTCTACGACGGCGACAACCTCAAGGACACCGATCCCAAGGCCAAGTCGATCCAGGAGTACCGCGACTACGCCGGCGTCGACGAGGGCATGAGCGGCGTATCGACCCGCTTCGCGTTCAAGATCATCTCCAAGGTCTTCAACTTCGACAGCAGCGAGGTTGCCGCCAATCCGGTGCACCTCATGTATGTGCTCGAACAGCAGATCGAGCGCGAGCAGTTCGCGCCCGAGACCGAGCAGAAGTACCTCTCCTACATCAAGGAGCTGATGGCGCCGCGCTATGCGGAGTTCATCGGCAAGGAGATCCAGACCGCCTACCTGGAAAGCTACTCCGAGTACGGCCAGAACATCTTCGATCGCTACGTGACCTACGCCGACTACTGGATCCAGGACCAGGAGTACCGCGACCAGGACACCGGCGAAGTCTTCGACCGCGGCTCGCTCAACGCCGAGCTCGAGAAGATCGAAAAGCCCGCGGGCATCAGCAATCCCAAGGACTTCCGCAACGAGATCGTCAACTTCGTGCTGCGCGCGCGCGCCGGCAACGCGGGCAAAAACCCGCTATGGACCAGCTACGAGAAGCTGCGCACGGTGATCGAGAAGAAGATGTTCTCCAACACCGAAGAGCTCCTGCCCGTCATCAGCTTCAATGCCAAGAGCAGTGCCGACGAGCTGAAGAAGCACGAGGATTTCGTCAACCGCATGGTGCAGAAGGGTTACACCGCCAAGCAGGTCCGCCTGTTGTGCGAGTGGTATCTGCGCGTTCGCAAGAGCTCATGATGAGCTGAAAGGAGTTCCTGCCGTGGCCATGCTGCAGCAGATCATCGACCGCCGTCTGTCGGGGAAGAACAAGTCCATCGGCAACCGCGAGCGTTTCCTGCGGCGTTATCGCGAGCAGATCGGCGAAGCCGTGCGGCGCGCCGTCAGCGGCCGCAGCATTCGCGATCTCGAACAGGGCGAGGACATCACCTTGCCCAAGCGCGATGTCTCCGAGCCAGTGTTCGGCCATGGCCAGGGCGGCGACCGCGAGTACGTGCATCCCGGCAATCGCGAGTACGTCAAGGGCGACCGCATCGAGCGGCCGCAGCAGGGCGGCGGCGGCGCGGGCAGCGGCTCGCAGGCCGGCGATGGCGAAGGCGGCGAAGACGACTTCGTCTTCCGCCTCACCAAGGAAGAGTTCATGCGGGTCTTCTTCGAGGACCTCGCCCTGCCCCACCTGATCCGCACCCAGCTGGCCGAGGTGCCGGAATGGAAGACCCACCGCGCCGGCTTCACCAGCGACGGCATGCCCACCAACCTGCACGTCGTGCGCTCCATGCGCGGCGCGCTGGCGCGGCGCATCGCGCTCGGCGGCGCCCCGCGGCGCGAGATCCGCGAACTCGAGGCGCACCTGCTGCACCTCAAGCGCAGCCCGCGCGCGGCGGATGCGCTGGTGCAGCGCGAGATCCGCGAAACCGAAGCCCTGCTCGAGGAGCTTCGCGCCAAGGCCAAGCACGTGCCCTACCTGGACCCGATCGACCTGCGCTACCGCAACCGCGTCAGGGTGCCGGTGCCCTCGGCCAAGGCGGTGATGTTCTGCCTGATGGACGTGTCGGGCTCGATGGACGAAGCGCGCAAGGACATGTCGAAGCGCTTCTTCATGCTGCTGTACCTGTTCCTGACCCGGCACTACGAGAAGATCGAACTGGTGTTCATCCGCCACCACACCCAGGCCAGCGAGGTGAGCGAAGAGGAGTTCTTCCATGCCACCGAAACCGGCGGCACCGTGGTTTCCAGCGCGCTGACGCTGATGCACGAGATCGTCCGCGCGCGGTTCCCGAGCAACGAATGGAACATCTACGGCGCCCAGGCCAGCGACGGCGACAACTGGCACCAGGACAGCGGCCGCTGCCGCGAGCTGCTGACCGATCATCTGCTGCCGCTGGTGCGCTACTACGCCTACGTGCAGGTCGCCGACGCCGAGCAGAACATGTGGGAGGAATACAGCCAGCTGGTTGAAACCCACAAGAACTTCGCGATGCGCAAGGTGGCCGATGCGCAGGACATCTACCCGGTGTTCCGCGACCTGTTCAAGAAAGAGGGGGTGCCGGCGTGAACGCAAAGAAACGAGAGCCCCTGCCCAGCCCCTCGGACTGGACCTTCGAACTGATCGAGCGCTACCACGGCGAGATCGCCCGCGTGGCGCGCGGTTACAAGCTCGACACCTACGCCAACCAGCTCGAGATCATCACGGCCGAGCAGATGATGGACGCCTACGCCTCGGTGGGCATGCCGGTCATCTACCGCCACTGGTCCTACGGCAAGCAGTTCATCTCGACCGAAAAGAACTACCGTCGCGGCCACATGGGCCTGGCCTATGAAATCGTCATCAACTCCGACCCCTGCATCGCCTACCTGATGGAAGAGAACACCATGGCGATGCAGGCCCTGGTGATCGCCCATGCCGCCTACGGCCACAACAGCTTCTTCAAGGGCAACTACCTCTTCAAGATGTGGACGGACGCCTCGTCCATCATCGACTACCTGGTCTACGCCAGGAACTACATCAGCGAATGCGAGGAGCGCCATGGCGTGGCGGCCGTCGAAGACCTGCTCGACTCCTGCCACGCGCTGATGAACCATGGCGTGGACCGCTATCGCCGCCCGCAGAAACTGTCGCTGAACCAGGAACAGGTGCGCCGCGAGGAACGCGAGCACCATCTCCAGCAGCAGGTCAACGACCTCTGGCGCACCCTGCCCCGGAAAAGCGGGCGCAGCGCCGAGGACGAAGAGGCCGCCAAGCGCTTTCCGTCCGAGCCACAGGAGAACCTGCTCTATTTCATCGAGAAAAATGCACCATTGTTGGACCCCTGGCAACGCGAAGTGGTGCGTATCGTGCGCAAAATCGGGCAGTACTTCTATCCGCAGCGCCAGACGCAGGTCATGAACGAGGGCTGGGCCACCTTCTGGCACTACACCCTGCTCAATACGCTGTACGACGAAGGCCTTTTGGCCGACGGTTTCATGATGGAGTGGCTGCAGTCGCACACCAATGTGGTGTTCCAGCCGCCGGTCGGCCACCGCGCCTACAGCGGCATCAATCCCTATGCGCTGGGTTTTGCGATGTACACCGACCTGCGGCGCATTTGCGAAAACCCGACCGAGGAAGACAAGCGCTGGTTCCCCGACATGGCCGGCTCGCCGTGGCTGACATCGCTGGATTACGCCATGCGCAATTTCAAGGACGAGAGCTTCGTCGGCCAATTCCTTTCGCCCAAATTGATGCGCGACTTCCGCTTTTTCGCGATCCGCGACAAGGAGGGTGAGCCCGAGCTCGAGGTGTCGGCCATCCACGACGACAGCGGCTACCGCCAGCTGCGCGAATCGCTGTCGCGCCAGTACGACCTCAACCACCGCGAGCCCAACATCCAGGTCTGGAGCGTCAACCTGCGCGGCGACCGCGCGCTCACGCTGCGCCACACGCAGCACAACGACCGCCCGCTGCACGACGATGCGCAGGAGGTGCTCAAGCATGTCGCCCGCCTCTGGGGCTTCGACGTGCATCTCGAGAGCGTCGACAGCCAGGGCCGGGTGAACCACCGGAAAGTGGCCGGCCCGCAAGCTACCTAGGGCGCGGCATCCGAAGCTTCGCGCGCGCCGCCAGCGCCAGTTCGCGCGCGTGGCAATCCTCGACGTGGTCGTTGACCAGCCCCATGGCCTGCATGAAGGCGTAGACCGTCGTCGGGCCGACGAAGCTCCAGCCCCTCTTCTTCAGGTCCTTCGACATCGCCACCGATTCGGGCGACGTGCTCATGGCCTGCAAGGCTTTCTGCGTGATGCGGCGCAGCCGCGATGCCGGGTCGGGCTCGAAGCCCCATGCGTAGGCCGCCAGCGAACCGAATTCCTCGCGCAGCTCCAGCACGCGTTGCGCGTTGTTGATGGCCGACTCGATCTTGCCGCGGTGCCGCACAATGCCTGCATCGCCGAGCAGCCGTTCCACATCCTTGGGGCCGAAGCGCGCGACGCGCTCGGCATCGAACTCGGCGAAGCCGCGCCGGAAGGCTTCGCGCTTGTTGAGGATGGTGAGCCAACTCAGCCCGGCCTGGAAACCCTCGAGGCACAGCTTCTCGAACAACCGCCGGTCGTCCGTGACCGGGAAGCCCCATTCCTTGTCGTGGTAGTGCTGGTAGGCCGGCGTGGATTCGCACCAGCGGCAGCGCAGCGTGCCGTCGGCGCCGGCGAAAAGCCCCGGAGACACTGACATCGGCGACTACGCCGCTTCGCTCACGCGCACCAGCGCTTCGATCGCGAGCGGATAGCCCTTGACGCCGAAGCCGACGATGATGCCGCGCGCCGCCGGTGAGATGTAGGAATGGTGGCGAAATTCCTCGCGCGCATGCACGTTCGAGATGTGCAGCTCGACCAGCGGCACGCTCGCGCCCTTGATCGCATCGTGCAGCGCGATCGAGGTGTGGGTGTAGGCGCCGGGATTCATCACCACGCCGAACATGCGGCCGGCGGCAACCTCTCGACCGGCCTCGTGGATCCAGTCGATCAGCTGGCCTTCGTGGTTCGATTGGCGGCACTCGATCTCGACGCCGAGCTTCGCGCCCGCCTCCTGGCACATGCGCTCGACGTCGGCCAGGGTTTCGTAGCCGTACTGCGCGGGCTCGCGCGTTCCGAGCAGGTTGAGATTGGGACCGTTGAGGACGAGGATCTTTTTCATGGCCCGTTTGTAGCAGGTGTTCGCCAGGGCAGCTACCGCCGAGAATGCAGGCGTGAACGACACCCTTTTCGAACGACTCGCCGGCCCACTGCGCCTGGGTCTGGGCGGCGCGCCGCTGGGCAATCTCTTTGCACCGCTCGACGACGAAAGCGCCGAGCGCACCATCGAGGAAGCCTGGCGACAGGGCCTGCGCTACTTCGACACCGCCCCGCTCTACGGCCACGGCCTCAGCGAACAGCGCCTGGGCCGCGTGCTCGGGAAGCAGCCGCGCGACAGCTTCGCACTGTCGACCAAGGTCGGCCGCCTGCTGCGTCCCGACCCGGCCGCGCCCGAGGAGCGCGACGGCTATGTGCAAGGCCTCCCGTTCGCGCCGCACTTCGACTACAGCTTCGACGGCGCGATGCGATCGATCGAAGAGAGCCTGGAGCGCCTGGGCCTGGCGCGCATCGACATCGCCTTCATCCACGACATCGACCGCCACACCCATGGCGAGCAGCAGCCCGAGCGCTTTCGCGAAGCGATGACAGGCGCCTACCGCGCGCTCGACCGCCTGCGCGCCGAAGGCGTGCTCGGCGCGATCGGCATCGGCGTCAACGAGTGGGAGGTGTGCCGCGATGCGCTGGCCGCGGGCGACTTCGATTGCATGATGCTGGCCGGCCGCTACACCCTGCTCGATGCTTCGGCCGCGCGCGAATTGGTTCCGCTGTGCGTCGCGCGCAAGGTCCGCCTGATCCTGGCCGGCGTCTTCAACTCCGGCATCCTCGCGAGCGGCAGCACGTCCAATGCGCACTTCGACTACCGGCCTGCGCCACCCGCCGTGCGCGAGCACGTCGAGCGCCTCGCCGGCATCTGCGCAGGCTTCGGCGTTGCGCTGCCGGCCGCGGCGCTGCAGTTCGCGCTGGCCTGCCCTTGCGCGGCCGCCGTGGTGGTCGGTGCGCGCAGCCCCGCGGAGATCACGCAGAGCGTGGCGCACAGCCGGGCGCCCATTCCCGCGGCACTGTGGGACGCGCTGGCCAGCGAACACTGAGCCATGGCGGCGATCCGCATCGACGCCCACCAGCATTACTGGTCGCTCGCGCATCGTGACTACGGCTGGCTGCAGGACACGCCGGCGCTGCACGTGCTCTATCGCGACTTCTCGCCCGAAGACCTCGCACCGCTCCTGGACCGCGCGGGCATCGACGGCACGGTGCTGATCCAGGCCGCGCCGAGCGAGGCAGAAACTTGGCGGCTGCTGGCTCTGGCCGCACAACCCGCCAGCCGGGCGCGCGCGGTCGTCGGCTGGACCGATCTGGACGCGGCCGACGCGCCGCAGCGCATCCGCCGCCTCGCGCAGGAGCCGCTCTTCAAGGGATTGCGCCCCATGCTGCAGGACATCGCCGATCCGAACTGGATCCTCGGCGCGCAGTTGCAGCCTGCCATCGAGACCATGACCGAGCTGGATCTCAGCCTGGACTTCCTGATCAAGCCGCAGCAGCTCGACGCCGCACTGGCTTTCGCGCTGCAGCACCCGAATTTGCGCATGGTCATCGACCACGCCGCCAAGCCCGACATCGCTGGTGGGGCCTTCGAGCCCTGGGCCACGCAGATCGCGCGTTTCGGCAAGCAGACGCAGGTGTGCTGCAAGCTCTCGGGCCTCGCCACGGAGGCGGGGCCGGGCTGGGACGCAGACGCGTTGCGTCCCTATGTCGATCACCTGCTGGCCTGCTTCGGTCCCTCGCGCCTGATGTGGGGAAGCGACTGGCCCGTGCTCGAGCTGGCAGGCGACTACCTGCAATGGGAGGCCGTGTCCAGGGAATTGCTCAAAGCCCTCCCGCCATCCGAACAAGAGCAGGTATGGGGCACGAACGCGGCGGGCTTCTATGGCATAAAGTGACGCGCGGGGACCGTCCTCCGCGCCTCTCCACTTCCTGCTCTCCCCATGAAAACCAAAGCCGCCGTCGCCTGGAAATCCGCCGCTCCTCTGTCCATCGAAACCGTCGACCTCGAAGGTCCGAAGTTCGGCGAGGTGCTGGTCGAGATCAAGGCCACCGGCATCTGCCACACCGACTACTACACGCTCTCGGGCGCCGATCCCGAAGGCATCTTCCCGGCCATCCTCGGCCACGAAGGCGCAGGCATCGTGGTCGACGTCGGCCCCGGCGTCACGACGCTCAAGAAAGGCGATCACGTCATTCCGCTCTACACGCCCGAATGCCGCCAGTGCAAGTTCTGCCTCTCGCGCAAGACCAACCTGTGCCAGCTGATCCGCGGCACCCAGGGCAAGGGCCTGATGCCCGACGCCACCAGCCGCTTCAGCCTGGACGGCAAGCCCATCTTCCACTACATGGGCACCAGCACCTTCAGCAACTACACGGTCGCGCCCGAGATCTCGCTGGCCAAGATCCGTGAGGATGCGCCCTTCGACAAGGTCTGCTACATCGGCTGCGGCGTCACCACCGGCATCGGCGCCGTGATCTTCACCGCCAAGGTGGAAGCCGGCGCCAACGTGGTGGTGTTCGGCCTCGGCGGCATCGGGCTCAACGTGATCCAGGGCGCGAAGATGGTGGGCGCCGACAAGATCATCGGCGTCGACCTGAACCCTGCCCGCGAGGCGATGGCGCGCAAGTTCGGCATGACGCACTTCATCAACCCCAAGGACACCGAGAACGTGATCGATGCTGTTCAGCAGCTCACCGACGGCGGCGCCGACTACAGCTTCGAGTGCATCGGCAACACGAAGGTGATGCGCCAGGCGCTCGAATGCACGCACAAGGGCTGGGGCCGCAGCATCATCATCGGCGTGGCCGAGGCCGGCGCCGAGATCAGCACGCGACCCTTCCAGCTGGTCACCGGCCGCAAGTGGGAAGGCTCGGCCTTCGGCGGCGCGCGCGGGCGTACCGACGTGCCGAAGATCGTCGACTGGTACATGGAGAACAAGATCAACATCGACGACCTGATCACCCACACCATGCCGCTGGAGGACATCAACAAGGGCTTCGACCTGATGAAGCGCGGCGAGTCGATCCGGGGAGTGGTGCTCTATGAATGAAAACGCTCTGGGCAGCCTGCGCCGCGTGCAGGCCGGCGTGCTCAAGGTCGCCTTCCACGAAAGCGGTCCGGCCGATGGCCCGCCGGTGCTGCTGCTGCACGGCTTTCCCTACGACGTGCAGTCCTACGTCGAGGTGGCGCCGCAGCTCGCGGCCGAGGGCTGCCGCGTCGTCGTGCCCTACCTGCGCGGCTTCGGCCCGACCCAGTTCGCCGACGCGGGCACGCCGCGATCGGGCGAGCAGGCCGCGATCGGCGCCGACGTGCGGGACCTGCTCGATGCGCTGGCCATCCCGCGCGCGGTGCTCGCGGGCTACGACTGGGGCGGAACCGCGGCCTGCGTGGCCGCGGCGCTGTGGCCCGAGCGCTGCACGGGCCTGATCTCGGTCAACAGCTACAAGATCCAGAACATCGCGGCGGCGCGGCAGCCCATCTCGCCGGAAAACGAGGCGCGGTACTGGTACCAGTATTACTTCCACGCCGAGCGCGGCCGCGCCGGCCTGGCGCAGAACCGGCGCGCGCTGTGCAAGCTGCTGTGGCGCATGTGGTCGCCGATCTGGCAGTTCGACGACGCGACCTACGAGCGCAGCGCGGCGGCCTTCGACAACCCCGATTTCGTCGACATCGTGATCCACTCCTACCGCCACCGCCATGGCTTGGCGGCCGGCGACCCGGCGTACGCGGCCCTGGAGGCCCGCCTCGCAGAGCAGCCGGACATCAGCGTGCCGAGCATCACCTTCGACGGCACCGACGACGGCGTGATGCCGGTCGGCGGCACGGCCGACCACGGCCACCATTTCATCGGCCGGCACGAGCACCGCGTCGTGCAGGGCGCCGGCCACAACCTGCCGCAGGAAAAACCGCAGGCCTTCGTCGATGCCGTGCGCGATCTCGTGCATGGCAACATCGGCCGATGACCGACAGCCTGAAGACCCTCTCCGAACACCGCTGCTTCGGCGGCATGCAAAGCTTTCACGAGCACGCCTCGCGCGAAATCGGGCTGCCGATGCGCTTCTCGGTGTTCCTGCCTCCGCAAGCGGAACAGCGCCCGGTGCCGGCCCTGATGTACCTCGCGGGCCTGACCTGCAACGAGGAGACCTTCATGGTCAAGGCCGGCGCGCAGCGCATGGCCGCCGAGCTGGGCCTGGCGTTGATCGCGCCCGACACCAGCCCGCGCGGCGCCGCCGTCGAGAGCCTGCCCGGCGCGAGTGCGAGCTGGGACTTCGGCATCGGCGCCGGCTTCTACCTCGACGCCACCGAGGCGCCGTGGGCGCAGCACTGGCGCATGGAAAGCTACCTGGTCCATGAGCTGCTGCCGCTGGTCGCGCAAGCCCTGCCGATCGACGGGCAGCGCATCGGCCTCTTCGGCCACTCGATGGGCGGCCATGGCGCGTTCACCCTGGCGCTGCGGCATCCGGGTCGCTTCAAGTCGCTCTCGGCCTTTGCGCCGATCTGCGCGCCGACGCAGTGCCCGTGGGGCGAGAGGGCCTTCGGCGGCTACCTCGGCGCCGAGCGCAGCGCCTGGCTCGCGCACGATGCCTGCGCGCTGATGCAGTCGCAGACCGCACCGCCCTACCCGGCCGGCATCCTGGTCGACCAGGGCCTGGCCGACAAATTCCTGGCAGAACAGCTGCATCCGCACCTGTTCGAGGCCGCCTGTCGCGCAGCGGGCCAGCCGCTCCAACTGCGCCGACACGCCGGCTACGACCATGGCTACTACTTCATCCAGAGCTTCATGGCGGACCACCTGCGCCACCATGCCGGGGCATTGACTTGAGCGAGTTCGTCCGGAGCCTGCACGAGGTCTTCGAGCGCTTCGGCCGCATCGAAGCCAGGCGCATGTTCGGCGGCCACGGCATCTACCACGAGGGGCGCATGTTCGCGCTGGTGGCGCGCGACACGCTCTACCTCAAGGCCGACCCGCAAAGCGTCGAGCATTTCGACCGGCTGCGATTGCCGGCTTTCGAATACACGAGGAACGGGAAAACCATGCAGACGTCCTACCGGGAAGCGCCGGCCGAGGTGTTCGACGACCGCGACGAGGCCGCGCTGTGGGCCCGGCGCGCCTGGGAAGCCGCCTTGCGATCCGGCACCGCGCCAAAGAAACGATCGAAAGCACCATGACCGGAATGCCGCCCCCGTTGCCCGAACGCGAGCAGATCGCGCTGCTCGAAGTCTTCGAAGGCCTGGGCCTGCAGCAGATCCACGTGGTCGACACGACGCAAAAGGCCGAACAGGCCGTGGCGGCGCTGCGAGCCAGCGGCGTGGTCGGCTTCGATACCGAATCCAAGCCGACCTTCGCGAAGTTCGAGGTCTCGGGCGGCCCGCACGTGCTGCAGTTCGCGACGCGCGATGCGGCCTGGCTCTTCCAGCTGCACCGCAGCGAGTTCCACGAGGTCCTGGCCGGGCTGCTCGCCTCGACCGAACTGACCAAGGTCGGCTTCGGCCTCTCTTCCGACCTGAGCCTGATCCGGCAGCGCTTCGGCATCGAGCCGCAGGCCGTCTTCGATCTGGATACCGAGTTCCGCCGCCGCGGCTACCGCAAGTCGGTCGGCGTGAAGACGGCCGTGGCGCTGGTGTTCGACCGCCGCTTCGTGAAGTCGCGCAAGGCCACCACCTCGAACTGGGCCCACAAGCAGCTGACCGATGCGCAGCTGCGCTACGCGGCCAACGATGCCTACGCGGCGATCCGCGTTTACGAGGCGCTGGGGCTCACGCCGCCGGCGCGCTGATCCTGCTGCAGCCAGGCCCGGACCTGCTCCACGAGCCGGTCCAGCGGCGCCGACGCATCGACGGCCAGTACCCCCGGCTCCCCGACCGGCGATTCGAGGGTCGCGAACTGATTGGCGACCAGGCTGGCCGGGAACATGTGCTCCGCCGCGCGCGCCGCGACACGGCGTTCGGCCTCCTCGCGTGACAGATCCATGAACACGAAGCGCAGCCCCGGCGCCGCGGCGCGCAGCCGCTCGCGGTAGTCGCGCTTGAGCGCCGAGCAGGTCAGCACCGCACCCTGCCGGTGGCCGGCGAGTTCCCGACCCAGCGTGGCCAGCCAGCCGGTGCGGTCGGCATCGGTGAGCGCAATGCCGGCGCGCATCTTCTCGACATTGGCCGGCGGATGAAAGTCATCGCCCTCGATCAGCGGCAATGTGAACTCGGCGGCCAGCGCCGCACCCAGGCTCGACTTGCCGCAGCCCGAGACCCCCATGACAACGATCCAGAAACGATCCATGCATCGACTTTAGAACAGACTGCCCTGTCCCGCTTCGCCGGGCGGCCGAAACGCGCTGAGATCGAGCGCGATGCGCTCGCGGTTGAAGCCGATGCGCCGGGTCGCCTTCTCGAAGCGCTGGCGGATCAGGTCGGCCCACAGGCCGCTGCCCACCATGCGTGTGGCGAAGTCGGCGTCGTAATCCCTGCCGCCGCGCATCTCGTGGATGCGCGCCATGATGCGGCCCGCACGCTGCGGGTAGTGCAGCTCCAGCCACTGCTTGAACAGCGGCGCCACCTCCCAGGGCAGCCGGATCACCGTGTAGAAGGCGCTGCGCGCACCGGCCTCCCACGCGGCTTCGAGCACCTGCTCCATGTCCTCGGTGACGAAGGGAATCTGCGGTGCCACGCTCACACCCACCGGCACGCCGGCCTCGGCCAGCGTGCGCACGGTGCGCAGCCGCCGGTGCGGCGCCGCCGCGCGCGGCTCCAGCTTGCGCGCGAGTTCGCCGTCGAGCGAGGTGATGGTCACGTACACCGCCGCCAGATGCTCGGCCGCCATCGGCGCGATCAAGTCGAGGTCGCGCTCGACCGCGCTCGACTTGGTGACCAGCCCGAAGGGATGGCGCGTTTCCTTCAAGAGCTCGATCACCGAACGCGTGAGCCGCAGCTCGCGCTCGATCGGCTGGTAGCAATCGGTGGCGGTGCCGATCGCGATGTGGCTGGGCCGGTAGCTCTTGCGGCCGAGCTCGGCGCGCAGCACCTCGACGATGTTGCGCTTGGCGATCAGCTTGGTCTCGAAGTCCAGGCCAGGCGACAGGTTCAGGTAGCTGTGCGTGGGCCGTGCGAAGCAGTAGATGCAGCCGTGCTCGCAGCCGCGATACGGATTGATCGATCGATCGAAGTAGATGTCTGGCGAATCGTTCTCGCACAACACCGACTTCACGTCTTCGAAACGCACCTCTGTTTGAAGCGGCGGCAGCGGCTCGGCCGCGCCTTCTTCGAGCGTGCCCCAGCCGTCGTCGTAGGCATCGCGCACGTCGCGCTCGAAGCGGTGCGGCAGGCGGGTGGCCGCGCCTCGGCCCTTGAGGGCATGGACGGGAATGAAAACATCGGCCATGGTGAAATGTCTCTTGGAAACTGTATGAACATACAGTATTTCACCAATTGGCCAGCGCCGCATCAGATTTTCATTTCTTTATTGACAGAAATTTCGAAAACCATAAACTCGATCGCAAGGCCACACCATGCAACTGACCGAAATCCAACGCAAATTCGTGCTTCACTGGGGCGAGATGGGCTCCCTGTGGGGTGTCAATCGCACCGTGTCGCAGATCCACGCGCTGCTCTTCGCCCATGGCAAGCCGCTGCATGCCGAGGAGCTTTCCGAAACGCTCAACGTGGCCCGCTCCAACGTGAGCAACAGCTTGAAGGAACTGCAGGCCTGGAACCTGGTGCGCGTGACCCACGTACTGGGCGACCGGCGCGACTACTTCGAGACCAGCGTCGACGTGTGGGAGCTGTTCCGCACCGTGGTGCGCGAGCGCAAGGAGCGCGAGTTCGACCCCACCGTGCGGGTGCTGCGCGAGATCATCGCCAGCCCCGACTTCGGCAAGGAGCCGGCCGACGCGCAGGACCGCATCCGCTCCACCATGGAACTCATGGCCAAGCTGGGCACCTGGGCCGACGAGATGCTGCGGCTGTCGCCCGGCACCCTCGACAAGGTGCTGACGCTGGGCGCAAGCGTGCAGAAGTTCGTGCGCGGCGATGCGAACCGCGGCAAGGACGATCCTGACGCGCACCATGCCAGCCTGCCCATGCTCTGACATTTTTTTGCGTGTTTATTTCTGTTTTGACTGAAGCATCGAGAAGAACTCAAACCCGGAGTAGCGCCATGACCACTTCATCGAACATCCTCGTCTGCGGTGCCAACGGTTTCATCGGCAGCCGCATCGCCGCCGCGGTGCAGAAGGCGGGACACCAGGTGACCTGCGGCAGCGCAACGCGCCTGCGCACCGACCTGCCCCACCTGCCGATCGACTACTCGCGCGACACCGATGCCGCGACCTGGCTGCCGCGCCTGGCGGGCTTCGACACGGTGATCAACGCCGTCGGCGTGCTGCGCGACAGCGCGCGCCGGCCGATGCAGGCGGTGCACACGGACACGCCGGCCGCGCTCTTCCAAGCCTGCGCGCAGGCCGGCGTGCGCCGCATCGTCCAGATCTCGGCGCTGGGCATCGGCCGCAACGACAAAGACAACCCGACCCAGTACGCGCGCACCAAGCGCGCCGCCGAAGCTGTACTGCAAGCCCTGCCCGCCGGCGGCCCGTCGTGGATCGCGCTGCGGCCCTCGGTCGTGCTCGGCCAGGGCGGCGATGCGACCAAGCTGTTCCACACGCTGGCCGCACTGCCTGTGCTGGCGATGCCCGCCCCCGCGCTTGCTGCCAAGTTGCAGCCGGTCTATGTCGAGGATCTCGCACGTGCCGTGGCGGTGCTGGCCGACCCGGCCTCGCCCTCCCGCGGCGTGGTGGAGTTCGGCGGGGCACGCGCGATGACGCTGGCCGAGCTGATCGCCACCTTGCGCAGCGCGCGGCGCGGCGGTGCGCCGAAGCCGGCCCGCGTGCTGCGCCTGCCTGCATGGGTGGGCGTGCTGAGTTCGCGCGCCGGCGACTTCGTACCCGGCGTGCCGTGGTGCACCGACACCCGCGTGATGCTCGAGCTCGACAACGTCGCGAGCAATGCGCCGCTGCGCGGCTGGCTGGGCACCGCGCCGCGCGACCTGCGCGATTTCGCCGACACCTTGTGAATCAACTTCAGGAAAGCACTTCATGAGCGACACCCTCCCGCAACGCATCGCGCTGCCGGCACCTGCCGCGCCCTCGCATGCCCCCGTGACGCCGAGCGACACGCAGGACTACTTCACCGAGGTCGCCGACGACTACCGCGCTTGGAGCCCGGGCTACAACATGCACTTCGGCTTCTGGCGCGCAGGGCTGAATCCGTTGCGGCGCGAGGGCATGCTGGTCGAGATGAACCGCGCCGTGGGCCGCGCGCTGCAGCTCGACGTCGCGAAGCCAGCCTGCGTGGTCGACCTCGGTTGCGGTGCCGGCGCCACCGCGCGCACGCTGGCCATGGAGCACCCCAAGCTCTACGCGGTGACCGTGACCAACGTGGCGGTGCAGAACACGATCGCGGCCCGGCTCGATGCCGGCGCCGGCGTGGCCGACCGCGTAGCGCACGTCGAGGCCGACTACAACCGCACCGGGCTGCCCACCGCGCAGGCCGACGGCGCCTGGGCGGTCGAGAGCGCCTGCTATGCGAGCGGCGCCACCAAGGCCGACTTCGTCGCCGAAGCCGCGCGCCTGCTCAAGCCCGGCGCGCGGCTGGTGGTGATCGACGGTTTCCTGCTGCGCCGCCAGCCCGGCCGCATCGCCGGCTGGCTGCACCGGCTCTGGGCCGACAGCTGGGCCGTGCCCACGCTGGCCACGCGCGACGACTTCGCCGCAACGCTCCAGAGCCACGGCTTCGCGCAAGTCGAAGTGAAGTCGCTGCGCTGGCGCGTGGCACCGAGCGCGCTGCACATTCCTGTGCTCGCCACGCGCTTCACGCTGGCCGAGCTCTGGAAGGCGCGCGGCCGCCTCTCGCCCTGGCGCCGCAAGCACATCGTCGCCAGCTATTGCGCCCTCGCGCTGGGCCTGTTCTGGCGCGACTTCGACTACTGCATGGTGACCGCCGTGCGCGACGCGAGCGAGGCGGGCCGCGCATGAGCGAGGAGGCAGATCCGGCGCACCAGCGAAGCACGCACCACGTCGCCGCACCGCCGGCGGTCGAGCTGCCCTTCCATTGGCTCCTGCCGCTGTTCGGGGGCGCGGCCGCGGCCCTGGTCATGCGCCTGGCCTTCAGCGGCTCGCCGGGCCAACGCTACTCGGCCATGCTCGGCAGCTTCATCTACCTGGCACCGGTGCTCTGCGGCGCGGTCACGGTCTATCTCGCCGAGCGCAGCCGCAGGCGCAGCTTCTGGTACTACCTCTGGGCGCCGTGGTGCGCCACGGCGCTGTTCGTGGGCGGCACGTTGATGATCTACATCGAGGGCCTGATCTGCGCCATCGTCATCGTGCCGCTGTTCGCGCTCATGGGCAGCCTGGGCGGCCTGATGATGGGCGTGGTCTGCCGCGTCACCGACTGGCCGCGGCCGACGCTCTACGGCATCGCGGCCTTGCCACTGCTGCTCGGCGCGATCGAGCCCTCGCTGCCCGATCCCCAGCAGCTCTCGAGCACCTCGCGCACGATCTTCATCGCAGCGCCGGCCGAGCGGGTCTGGCAATCGCTCAACGATGCGCGCGACATCCGGCCGGACGAAGTCGGCGATGCCTGGGCCTACCGGATCGGCGTGCCGATGCCCATGGAAGGACGAACCGAGGAAAGCCCCGAAGGCCGGGTACGCAAAGTGCGCTGGCAGAAGGACGTGCACTTCGACGAGCTCATCACCGAATGGGAACCGTCGCGGCGCGTGAAGTGGCGCTACCGCTTCGCGCCCGACTCCTTTCCCGCCGGCGCGCTCGACGACCACGTGGTGATCGGCGGCCACTATTTCGACCTGCGCGATTCGGCCTATACGCTCTCGCCGCGCGATGGCGGCACCGAGCTGCGCATCGACGTGTCCTGGCGCGTCAGCACGCGCTTCAACTGGTATGCGGACCGGGTCGCGCACTTCCTGCTGGGTGATTTCTCCGAGCACATCCTGCGCTTCTACAAGGCGCGCAGCGAAGCGCCTTCCGCGTGATCCTGATCAGAACTCCGCGTCGAGCTCGTCAATCTCCTCGGGCTCCAGCTTGGCCGCCTCGATCCACTCCTGCATGGCCGGCAGTTCGACGATCCGCTTGCAGTAGGCGGCGCAGGCGCGGTCGAGTGCGACGTCGTAGGTCATGAAGCGGGTGACCACCGGTGCGTACATCGCGTCCGCCATGCTGGGCTCCTTGCCGAACAGGAAGGGGCCGTCGTAGGCCTTGAGGCACTCGCGCCAGATCAGGGCGATGCGATCGATGTCGGTCTGCGCGCGCGACCAGATCTTGAAGTTGGGAAACCTGGCCTTGATGTTCATCGGCAAGGCGCCGCGCATCGAGCCGAAGCCCGAATGCATCTCGCCGCAGATCGCGCGGCAGTGGGCGCGGGCCTTGATGTCGGCCGGCAGCAACCCGGCCTTGGGCTTGATCTCGTTCAGGTATTCGCCGATCGCGAGCGTGTCCCAGACCTTCACGCTGCCGTGCTGCAGCGAGGGCACCAGCATCGAGGCCGACAGCAGCAGCATCTCGGCCTTCATGGCCGGGTCGTCGGGCGGGATCACCTTCTCGACGAAGTCCAGCCCCGCCAGCCGGCACATCAGCCAGCCGCGCAGCGCCCATGCGCCGTAGTTCTTGCTGCTGATCGTGAGAACGGGTTTGCTGCTCGCCATGGGGACGCTCCTCGGCTGCCGGGATAGGCCCTGCAGTGTGTGCAAGGCCTGTGCCAGAACAGTGCATGCCGCACCCACCCCGGCGCGCGCCTTGGCCCGCAAATTGCCTGCGAGAGGTATATATGTTGTACAGGGCCTACCAAACCAGCGCCGACCTGCTTTCGCCATCGCGGCTCGCGGCGCAGTACCTCGGCAGTTCCCTGTGGCAGCAGAATTCGCAGCGCAGCGCGGCGCGGCGCATCGCCGCCGCCATGGAGGTCTACTCGCGCATGCGGCTCACCCACACGCGGCCGGCCTATGGCATCCAGAGCGTGACGGTCGACGGCGAAGAAGTGGCCGTGCATGAAGAGGTTGCGCTGGTCGCGCCCTTCGGCACCTTGCTTCACTTCCGCAAGAACACCAGCGCGGTGCATCCGCCGGTGCTGCTGGCCGCACCACTTTCGGGCCATTTCGCGACCCTGCTGCGCGAAACCGTGCGCACCTTGCTGCGGGACCACGACGTCTATTTGACCGATTGGCACAACGCCCGCGACGTGCCGCTCTGGCATGGCGGCTTCGGCCTGGACGACTACACGCTGCAGCTCATCAAGTTTCTCGAGGCCGTCGGACCCGGCGTGCACATGGTTGCGGTCTGCCAGCCCTGCGTGGCGGCGCTGGCGGCCACCGCGCTGATGGCCGAGGACGACAACCCGTCCACGCCGCGCAGCCTCACCTTGATGGCCGGGCCGGTCGATTGCCGCATCAACCCGACGGCCGTCAACAAGCTTGCGAACGAGCGCCCGATCGGCTGGTTCGAACGCAACCTGATCAGCCGCGTGCCCTGGCCGCATGCAGGCATGATGCGGCGCGTCTACCCCGGCTTCCTGCAGCTCACCGCCTTCATGAGCATGAACCCGGAGCGCCACAAGCAGCAGTTCCAGAACCTTTTCGAGTACCTGGTCGAAGGAGAAATCGAGAAGGCCGCCACCATCCGCGATTTCTACGACGAG
This sequence comes from Variovorax sp. LjRoot175, assembly GCF_964253805.1. Classification (NCBI taxonomy): domain Bacteria; kingdom Pseudomonadati; phylum Pseudomonadota; class Betaproteobacteria; order Burkholderiales; family Comamonadaceae; genus Variovorax; species Variovorax sp. LjRoot175. The sequence goes on from NZ_CAXURY020000001.1 coordinate 3,945,221, forward strand.
TACCTGGCGGTGAACGACCTGCCGGCCGAGTTCTACCTGGAGACGGTGGAGCGCGTGTTCCAGACCTACGACCTGCCGCGCGGCGCGCTCACCGTGGGCGAGCGCAAGGTCAACCCCGCTGCCATCCGCCGCACCGCACTGCTGACCGTCGAAGGCGAGCGCGACGACATCTGCGCGGTCGGCCAGACGGTGGCAGCGCAAGACCTCTGCACCGGCGTGCGCCCCTACCTCAAGACCCACCACCTGCAGGCGGGCGTGGGGCACTACGGCGTCTTCAGCGGCAGCAAGTGGAATGCGCAGATCTATCCGCGGGTGCGCGAGGCGATCCACACGGCTGCCGAGGTGCACTGACTCCACTGGCTGGCGCTGGTCTAGACTGGCCCGGATGACGCCCGCGCCCGCCTCCCCGCTCGATGCCTTCCTGCATGCGATCCCGAAGCTCGAGCTGCATTGCCACCTGTTCGGCACAGTGCGGCACGACAGCTTCGCGGCGCTCAATCGCCGCGCCGGGCGGCCGCTGGCCGATGAAGAGATCGAAGGCTTCTACACGCGCGGCGAGAAGCCGGTCGGCGTGCTTCGCGTGCTGCGCGCGCTCGATGCGCAGCTGGTGCGCGTGCCCGACGACCTGCACCGGCTCACCTTCGAATACCTCGAGGACGCGGCGGCCCACAACGTGCGCTACGCCGAGTTCTTCTGGAACCCGACCGGCACGGTGCGCGACTCCGGCATCGCCTACCGCAGCGCGCAAGAGGCCATCGTGCGCGCCATCCATGACGCAAAAGACGAGTTCGGCATCACCGGCCGGCTGATCGCGGCCATCGACCGCGAGGCCAGCCCCGAGGCTGCTGTCGAGATGGTCGGCTGGGTCACGGCCAACCTCTGCGAGGAGGTGATCGGTATCGGCATCGACTACCGCGAGGTCGACCGGCCACCCGAGCTCTTCCAGGAGGCGTACCGCGACGCGCGGCGCGCCGGCCTCAAGACGACCGCGCACGCGGGCGAGTTCGGCATGCCGTGGACCAACGTGCGCACCGCGCTCGACGTGTTGCAGGTCGACCGCATCGACCACGGCTACACGGTGGTCGACCAGCCCGAGTTCGCACGCGAGTGCGCCGAGCGCGGCGTGCTCTTCACCGTGGTGCCGACCAACTCCTACTACCTGCGCACGCTGCCGCCCGAGCGCTGGGCGCTGGACCATCCGATCCGCCGCATGCCCGGCCTGGGCCTGCGCATCCATCCCAACACCGACGACCCCACGCTGCACAAGGTCACGCCCACGCAAGCCTGGGGAATGATGGTGCGCGACTTCGGCTTCGGCCTCGACGATCTGCGCGGCTTCATGCACAACGGGCTCGACGGCGCATGGATCGACGACACGACGCGCCGCGAATGGCGCGTGCAATGGAGCGCCGAATTCGATGCGCTGCGCGCACAGCTGCCGCAAGACCAGATCACTTCCGAAGACTGACCATGCCTAGACCCAAGCCCCTGCTCCTCGCCTCGATGCTCCTGGCCGCGCTGCCCGGCGCGGCATTCGCCCAAGCGCCCGCATGGCCCGCCGCCAAGCCGATCACGCTGATCGTTCCCTACTCTGCCGGCGGCAGCGTGGACTTCAATGCGCGCCTGGTCGCCACCAAGCTAGGCGAACGGCTCAAGCAGTCGGTCGTGATCGAGAACGTAACCGGCGCCGGCGGCGCCATCGGCGTGGCCAAGGCCGCCAACGCGGCGCCCGACGGCTACACGCTGGTGGCGGGGCCGGACAGCGCGATCGCGATCGGCAAGCTCATCAACCCCGCCGCCTTCAAGTTCGACCCGCTGAAGGACCTGGCGCCGGTCGGCATGCTCAACACCGCGCCGATGGTGCTGGTCGCGCGGCCGGGCCTGCCGGCGCAGAGCTACGCCGACTTCGTCAAGCTCGCCAAGGCCGCGCCGGGCAAGTACAACTACGCGACCTCGGGCGTAGGCACGGTGCTGCAGCTCGCGATGGAGCTGCTCAAGGAAAGAAGCGGCATCTACGTGACCCATGTGCCCTATCGCGGCGGCGCGCAGATCGCCACCGATGTGATCGGCAACCAGATCGACCTGGCCATGCTGATCAGCACCAGCGCGATCCCGCATGTGAACGGCGGCCGCCTGAAGGCGCTGGGCGTGACCGGCAGCAAGCGTCTCGACGCGCTGCCCAACGTGCCGGCCTTCGACGAGATGCCGGGCCTCAAGGGCTATTCGATGCTGAGCTGGACCGGCATCTTCGCGCCGGCCAACACGCCGCCGGCGATCGTCATCCGCCTCAACCAAGAGCTCAATGCGGTGTTGAAGGACCCCGAGGTGCGCACCAAGCTGACGGAGCAAGGCGCGCTACCGGGCAGCGGTTCGGCTGAAGAACTCGGCAAGTTCGTACACGCCGAGTACGCACGCAACCAGAAGATCGTGCAGGCGGCGAACATCAAGGAGTGAAGAGCTACGAGGACTCGTCTTCCGCCGGCCAGTCGCGGATATAGGCTTTCAGCATCTTGTTCTCGAAGTTCTGGCTGTCGACCACGGCCTTGGCGACGTCGTAGAAGCTGATCACGCCCATCAGCATGCGCTTGTCCATCACCGGCATATAGCGCGCATGGCGCTCGAGCATGATGCGGCGGATTTCGTCGAGGTCGGTTTCGGCCGTGCAGGTGACGGGATGGTCGTCCATCGCCTTGCGCACCAGCGTGCCGCCGACCTGGCCGCCGTTGCCGACGATGGCGACGATGACTTCGCGGAAGGTGAGCATGCCCACCAGGTCGCCATGCTCCATGACCACCAGCGAGCCGATGTCCTTGTCGGCCATGGTGTTGACCGCATCGGACAGGGGTTCGTCGGGCGTGACGGTGTAGAGCGTGTTGCCCTTCACGCGCAGGATGTCGCTGACTTTCATCGTGGTGCTCCTCACTTGCTCGGCGGCGTGCCGATTTGAATATAGCCCACAATGGCCGCCCGTCCACAGGCCCATGTCGGCGTCGCAGGCATTGCGCGCGCCACGGGGCATTGCAGAAACGACCATCGAAAGGCTCCCATGCCCGGCTATTCCGACCCCGGCTTCGATACGCTGGCACTGCACGCCGGCGCCGCACCCGACCCCGCCACCGGCGCACGCGCGGTGCCGATCCACCTCACCACCTCCTTCGTCTTCGAGTCGAGCGACCATGCGGCCGCGCTCTTCAACCTCGAACGCGCGGGCCATGTCTACTCGCGCATCAGCAACCCGACCAACGCGGTGCTCGAACAGCGCGTGGCCGCGCTCGAAGGCGGCATCGGTGCGATCGCGACCGCCAGCGGCCAGGCCGCGCTGCACCTCTCGATCGCGACGCTGATGGGCGCAGGCTCGCACATCGTGGCGAGCACCGCGCTCTACGGCGGCTCGCAAAACCTTTTGCACTACACGCTGCGGCGCTTCGGCATCCAGACCACCTTCGTGAAGCCGGGCGACCTCGACGGCTGGCGCGCCGCGATCCGGCCGGAGACCAAGCTGCTGTTCGGCGAGACCGTGGGCAACCCGGGCCTCGACGTGCTCGACATCCCGGCGGTGAGCGAGATCGCGCACGCGGCCGGCGTGCCGCTGCTGGTCGATTCCACGCTGACCTCGCCCTACCTGATCAAGCCCTTCGACTGGGGCGCCGACCTGATCTACCACTCGGCCACCAAGTTCCTCTCGGGCCACGGCACCGTGATCGGCGGCGTGGTGGTCGACGGCGGCAGTTTCGACTGGGAGCGCTCGGGCAAGTTCGCCGAGCTGACGCAGGCCTACGACGGCTTCCACAACATGGTCTTCAGCGAGGAAAGCACGGTCGGCGCCTTCCTCTTGCGCGCTCGGCGCGAGGGGCTGCGCGACTTCGGCGCCTCGATGAGCCCGCACACGGCCTGGCTGATCCTGCAGGGCATCGAGACCCTGCCGCTGCGCATGGAACGCCACATCGACAACACGCAGAAGGTGGTCGAGTTCCTGGCGGCGCATCCCTTCGTGGCGCACGTGGGACATCCGCTGCTCGAAACGCATCCGAGCCATGCGCTGGCGGCCAAGCTGCTGCGCCACGGCGCCAAGGGCGCCGGCGCGGTCTTCAGCTTCGACCTCAAGGGCAACCGCGAGCAGGGCAAGAAGTTCATCGAGGCGCTGAAGCTCTTCAGCCATCTCGCGAACGTGGGCGACTGCCGCAGCCTGGTGATCCATCCGGCGAGTACCACGCATTTCCGCATGACCGACGAGGCGCTGGCCGGCGCAGGCATTTCGCAGGGCACGATCCGTCTGTCGATCGGGCTCGAGGACCCGGCCGACCTGATCGACGATCTCAAGCGTGCCTTGAAGGCCGCAGAAAAGGCAGGCGCGTGATGGATCTGCTCGTCAACGGTCACCGCAGCTACTGCTACACCGGCGGCAAGACTTTCGATGCCGCGAAGCCCAGCGTGGTGTTCATCCATGGCGTGCTCAACGACCACAGCGTGTGGATCCTGCAAAGCCGCTGGTTCGCCAACCACGGCTGGAACGTGCTGGCGATCGACTTGCCCGGGCATTGCAGGAGCGAGGGCCCGCCGCCCGCGAGCGTCGAGGAGGCGGCGCAATTCGTCGTCGCGCTGCTCGATGCGGCCGGCATCGGCAAGGCAGCTCTGGTCGGCCACAGCTTCGGTTCGCTGATCGCGCTCGAAGCGGCTGCGCGCGCGCCGGAGCGGGTCACGCACCTGGCGCTGGTCGGCACGGCCTACCCGATGACCGTGTCACCCGCGCTGCTCGACGGTGCACTGAACGATCCGCAGCGCGCGATCGACATGGTCAACACCTTTTCGCATTCGCTGCTGGCGCCGCCACCGTCCTCGCTGGGCCCGGGCACCTGGCTCTACGGCGGTTCGCGCGCGCTGATGCGGCGGGTGCTGGCCAGCAACCGCGACGCCAACGTGTTCCACATCGGCTTCAAGGCCTGCAACGATTATGCGAACGGCGAAGCGGCGATCGCGGCCGTGCAGTGCCCGATCCTGTTCCTGCTCGGCGACGCGGACCAGATGACGCCGGCGCGCGCGACCCGTGCGCTGAGCGCGAAAGCGCCCCGGGCCCAGGTGCTCACCGTCAGGGCCGGCCACCAGCTGATGTCGGAAGCGCCGGACGAGGTGCTGTTCGCGCTGCGGGACTTTCTCAGCGCAGCGCGTTGATGTCCGCGGTTTCGACCAGCGGCGTGGGCGCGCCGCGCCGGGCGACGACCAGCATCGCGCGGCCCACCTGTTCGCTGGTGGTCACGTGGCGCGGCGCCAGACGCTTGATCAGGCCGAAGATCGGGCTGGCCAGCACGTAAATCCAGCGGTAGAGCGCCACCTTGGAACGCACGCCGTGCAAGGGCTGGATGAAGCCGGGGCGGAACATGTAGGCGGCCTTGAAAGGCAGGCGCATCAGCGCGTTCTCGGTCGCGCCCTTGACGCGCGCCCACATGCTGGAGCCGCGCTCGCTGCTGTCGGTGCCGGCGCCGGACACATAGACAAAGGTCATCTGCGGATTGAGCCGCACCAGCACCTTGGCGGCGGCCAGCGTGAGCTCGTAGGTGACGTGCCGATAGGCCTCTTCGCTCATGCCCGCCGACGAGACGCCGAGGCAGAAGAAACAGGCATCGAAGCCCGCGAGCTGTTCCCGGACGGCGCTCAAGTCGAAGAGGTCCGTCACGATCAGTTCTCGCAGCTTCGGATGGGTCTGCCCGGTCGTGCTGCGCCCGACGCTCAGCACCCGCGACACGCCGGCGTCGAGCAGGCATTCGCGCAACACGCCCTGGCCCACCATGCCGGTCGCGCCGAAGAGCAGGACGTTCATGGCGCTAGCCGACGCAGAAGGTATCGGGCTCGCGCGCCAGTGCGCGGAGCAGGGTTGAAACCTCGGCGGCCGACGCCTGCCCCGGCTGCAACGCGCCGAGCATGCGCGCCAGCGTTTCGGCATGCGGCAGCAGCGGGCCGAGGAAGCGGGTGCCGGACTCGCCCGCCACCAGGATGGTCGGGAAGGTCTCGACGTCGAAGTCGTCGGCCAGGTCGGCGTGGTCTTCGATGTCGACCCAGGCAAAGCGGAACTGCGGATGCGCGCGCGCCACCTGCTCGAACAGCGGCCGGTACTCGCGGCAGGCGCCGCACCATTCGGCGCACAGGCAGACCACCCACAGGGCATCGTCGGCCAGGGCCAGCCTCGCGGGAACTGTGGAATCGTTCAAGGTCGAATGAATGAGGGTGGAACGGAAAGCGATGCCATTATCGATACGGAAGCACATCCTGCAGCAGCAACGTCCGCAAGGGACCTTTCTGCCACAGGTTATCGAGGGCCGGCGCCTGCGGCATCAGCATTTCCTTGAGCAAGGGTTCGAGCCGCGTGCTGCGGGGGTCGGCCAGCAGCACGTAGCGCGGATCCTCGTTGGCCGGCTCCTCGGCCAGCGGCCCGATCCAGTCGAGCGCGACCAGCGTTTCCAGCACCGGCGCGAGCTGCAGGGCGTCGACCTTCATGCGCGCCACCAGCTCGGCCGCGCCCAGCCCCTTGGCCGGCGACGTCTGCGCGCGCGCCAGCTGCTGCAGCGTTTCCACCGCAAGCTGGAGCGGCCAGCCGGCCGTGCCGCCGCGTCGCGCGACGCCGGTCAGCAAGCTGGGCAAGTAGGCCGCGATCACCGCGCCCAGCAGCACGATGACCCAGGCCACATAGATCCACACCAACAGGATCGGCACGGTGGCGAAGGCGCCGTAGAGCACCGAATAGCTCGGCACCAGGCTCAGGTAGTAGCCCAGGACGCGCTTGGCGATCTCGATCGCGGCAGCCACGAAGATGCCGCCGGCCCAGGCATGCACCCATTTCACGTGGGTGTTGGGCACGTAGTGATAGAGCGAGGCCATGCCGCCGGCGAGCAGCACGAATTCGAAGGTGTCGAACACCAGCTTGAGCATGCCGCGGCCCACCACATCGCGCGAGACCGAGAAGACATAGGCCGTGGTGCTCAGGCTCAGGGCCAGCACCAGCGGCCCGAGCGTGATCGCGGCCCAGTAGATCAGCACCCGCTGCGCGAAGGGCCGAGGCGTGCGCACGCGCCAGATGTTGTTGAGCGTCTTGTCCATCGTCAGGATCAGCGCGATGGCGGTCACCAGCAGCAGCACCAGGCCGGCGACGCCGAGGCCGCTGGCCTTGCTCGCGAACTGGTTGAGGTAGCCCAGCACCTGGCGTGCGATGTTGTCCGGGATCAGGCTCTCGATCAGCCAGCGCTGTACCCGGCCCTGCATGGCCGAGAACATCGGGAACACCGTGAACAGCGCCAGCGCGACGGTGAAGAAAGGCACCATCGCGATGGTGGTGGTGAAGGTCAGGCTGCTGGCCGTGAGGCCCAGCCGGTCCTCGCGAAAACGTTCGCCCAGCACCGCGGCGGTATTGCCCCAGGGAAAGTGCGAAAGATCCCTCCAGAGTTGCCGGCGATTCATGGCCGGTATCATGCCATCGGGTCCTCTGCCGCTCCGGCGCCGCCCGATCGATCTCCCCTTGCCGTGACCGCTCCCAACGCCTCCCCTCCTTCCGTTTCCGCCACGCGCTGGCTCGCCGTCGGCAGCCTGGTCGGCCTGATCGTGCTCGGCCTGGCCTGGGAAATGTGGCTGGCGCCGCTTCGCCCGGGCGGCTCCTGGCTGGCGCTCAAGGTGCTGCCGCTCGTGGTGCCGCTCGCGGGCCTGCTCAAGAACCGGATGTACACCTACCGCTGGGTCAGCCTCATGGTCTGGCTCTATTTCACCGAAGGCGTGGTGCGCGCCTGGAGCGACGCCGACGGCACGAGCCAGGTGCTTGCGCTGATCGAGGTGGCGCTGTGCCTGGCGCTCTTCGCCGCCTGCGCCTGGCATGTTCGTCTTCGCCTGCGCCACGCGGCGCGGGCCCGCAATCTGGAAGGAGCCGCGCCATGAGCGCATCGTTGATCGACAAGCTGCGCACCATCGTCGGTGCCGCCCATGTGCTGACCGAGGGCGACCTCAGCGCCTACGAGCAGGACTGGCGCAAGCGCTCGCGCGGCAAGTCTTTGGCCGTGGTGCGCCCAGCCAGCACGCAGCAGGTGGCCGAGGTGGTCAAGGCCTGCGCGGCCGCCGGCACGACGATCGTGCCGCAGGGCGGCAACACCGGGCTTGCGGTCGGCTCGATCCCCGACGAGAGCGGCACCCAGGTGCTGTTGAGCCTGCAGCGCATGAACGCGATCCGCGGCATCGACGCCGCCAACCTCACGATGACGGTGGATGCCGGCTGCGTGCTGCAGACCCTGCAGGAAGCCGCCGAAAGGGCCGGCTTCCTGTTCCCGCTGAGCCTGGCGGCCGAAGGCAGCTGCACCATCGGCGGCAACCTGGCGACCAATGCGGGTGGCACGCAGGTGCTGCGTTACGGCAATGCGCGTGAGCTGTGCCTGGGGCTCGAGGTCGTCACGCCGCAGGGCGGCATCTGGGAAGGCACCAGCGGCCTGCGCAAGGACAACACCGGCTACGACCTGCGCGACCTGATGATCGGCAGCGAAGGCACGCTGGGCATCATCACCGCCGCCACCCTGAAGCTCTACCCGCTGCCGGCCGCGCGGCTCACCGCCTGGGCGGCCGTGCCTTCACTCGACCATGCGGTGACGCTGCTCGGCCTGGCGCACAAACGCCTGGGCCCGGGGCTCACGGGCTTCGAGGTCATGGGCAAGTTTGCCCTGAGCCTGGTCGACAAGCACATGCCGCAGCTGCGCGTGCCCTTCATCGACGATGCGGCGGCGCCCTACTGCGTGCTGCTCGAGAACTCCGACAACGAATCCGAAGACCATGCCCGTGGCCGCTTCGAGGCACTGCTCGAAACCGCCTTCGAGGCCGGCTGCGTCAGCGACGCGGTGGTGGCCGAGAACCTCACGCAGGCACACCAGCTCTGGCACATCCGCGAAAGCATTCCGCTGGCGCAAGCCGAGGAAGGGCTCAACATCAAGCACGACATCTCGATTCCGGTGTCGCGCATCCCGGCCTTCGTGGCCGAGACCGACGCGCTGCTGGAACGCGAGGTGCCGGGCGTACGGCTGGTGAACTTCGGCCACCTCGGCGACGGCAACCTGCACTACAACGTGCAGGCGCCCGCCGGCGGCGACAACGGCGCCTTCCTGCGCGAGCACGAGGAGCGCATCAACACGCTGGTCTACGACGCGGTCGCGAAGTTCGACGGCTCCTTCTCGGCCGAGCACGGCGTCGGCTCGCTCAAGGTCGACAAGCTCGAAAAGCACAAGTCGCCGGTGGCGCTCGAGATGATGCGCGCCATCAAGCGCGGGCTGGACCCGCAGAACATCCTGAATCCGGGTCGGGTGATTCGCGCAGAGTAAGCGTGCGCGTAAAATATGCGCATACTCCATGAGCAAGGAAAACCCCATGCTTCGCTTCGACAACGCGCCCAAGAAAGCCACCAACCTGTCGCTCAATAGCAAGGTTCTCGAGATGGCGCGCGAGTTGGGTATGAACGTCTCGCAAACGGTGGACGGTTTGCTTGCCGAAGAAGTCAAACGCCGCTATTGGGAAAAGTGGGCTGCGGAGAACAAGGAAGCCATGGAGGCCTACAACGCGCGGATTGCGAAGGAGGGTCTGCCATTGGCCAAGTACCGCAGTTTTGCACGCAGCCTCGGCGATGGCAAAAAAGGCTGAGATGGCTCGCTTCGACGTCTACGCCAATCCCGATCCCGCAGACCGCACGACAATTCCATTCATGCTCGACGTTCAGAACGGCTTTCTGGATGTCCTCGAAACACGCGTGGTGGTGCCTCTCTATACACGCGGCAGGTTCACCACCCGCGTCCGGAACCTGAATCCGGAGCTCGAGGTGGCAGGCAAGGCGGTGATCATGGACACGGCTTCGATCGGCGCCGTGCCGATCAGCGATCTGCGCCGCCCCGTCGCCAACCTCGCCGATAGACAACTCGAAATCCAAGACGCCCTGGATACCCTGTTTCCAGGCTACTGACATGACCACCCGCCCCATCCGCTCCCAATACGAAGACTTCATGCGCCACGTCGACATGACCGGCGTGCACAAGAGCGACCGCACCGGCACCGGCACCAAGAGCGTGTTCGGCCACCAGATGCGCTTCGACCTGAACGAAGGCTTTCCGCTGGTCACCACGAAGAAGGTGCATCTCAAGTCCATCATCCAGGAGCTGCTGTGGTTCCTGACCGGCTCCAGCAACAACAACTGGCTGAAGGAGCGCGGCGTCACCATCTGGGACGAATGGGCGCGCGAGGACGGTGACCTGGGTCCGGTCTACGGCGTTCAGTGGCGCAGCTGGCCGACCCCGGACGGCGGCCACATCGACCAGATCCAGCAGGTGATCGACACGCTCAAGACCAACCCGGATTCGCGCCGCATCATCGTGAGCGCATGGAACGTGGCCGAGCTCTCGAAGATGGCGCTGATGCCCTGCCATGCCTTCTTCCAGTTCTATGTGGCTCCTTCGACAGGCTCAGGACGGGGCCGCCTCTCGTGCCAGCTCTATCAGCGCAGCGCCGACATCTTTCTCGGCGTGCCCTTCAACATCGCGAGCTACGCGCTGCTCACGCACATGATCGCGCAGCAATGCGATCTGGACGTGGGCGATTTCGTCTGGACCGGCGGCGACTGCCATATCTACAGCAACCATGCCGAGCAGGTGGCGCTGCAGCTGAGCCGCACGCCCTACCCTTACCCGACGCTGGTCATCAAGCGCAAGCCGGCCTCGATCTTCGACTACGAATACGAGGACTTCGAGGTCGTCGACTATCAGCATCACCCGGCCATCAAGGCACCCGTGGCCGTCTGAACCATGACGCGCATCAACCTGATCCTCGCACGCGCCGCCAACGGCGTGATCGGCCGCGACGGCGTGATGCCCTGGCATCTGCCCGAGGACATGGCGCACTTCAAGCAACAGACCGCCGGCGCGCCGGTGATCATGGGCCGCAAGACCTGGGACTCGCTGCCGCCGCGCTTCCGCCCGCTGCCGGGCCGCCGCAACATCGTGATCACGCGCCAGGCGGATTGGCAGAGCGACGGCGCAGAGCGTGCCGGCAGCCTGCGCGAGGCCTTGATCCGCTGCGAAGACGAGCAGTTGCCCGAGGTCTGGGTGATCGGCGGCGCACAGATCTATGCCGAGGCCGAGCCGCTGGCGCAGCGCGCCCTCGTGACCGAGATCGGGCGCGACTACGAAGGCGACGCCTGGGCGCCGCGCTTCGACGTGTCCTGGCGCGAGACCGCACGCGAGTCGCACATCGCGGCCAACGGCCTGCCCTACGCCTTCGTCACGCTCGAACGGCCCTGAAGGCCGGCAACCGCTCTCCGCACATCACGGCGCCCATTCGATCTCGTCGAGCGCGACGTACACGCGCCCGGCCTCGATCTTCACCGGATAGCTGCGCAGGTCCTCGGTGAGCGGCGCGCACATCGCCTTGCCGGTGCGCACGTCGAATTTGCCCTGGTGCAAGGGGCACTCAATCTCGTGGCCTTCGAGAAAGCCGTCGCACAGGCGGGCCTGGCCGTGCGTGCAGGTGTTGCTCGTCGCGAAGACCTCGCCGTCCACGCTGTAGAGCGCGAGGTCGCGGCCCTCGACCTCGATGCCCAACACGTCGTCGGCCGGCAGTTCGTCGACGGCGGCGGCGTCGATCCAGGAAGTAGTGCTCATGTTCATCCTCGTGGGCCTCGTCTCAGATCGGATAGATGATGGAGTTCGGGATCATTTCGCTGTCGTAGACGACGAGGCGTGAAGCGAACTTCAGGCCTTCGGGCCGCCGCACGACCGTGTCGATGTAGCGGCCCACGTTGAAGACGGTGGAGAGTTCGCTGAGCTTGGTGCGGAACACGGCGTAGTTGGCTTCGCTGCGGATCGTGCCGTCCTCGTCGACGCCATGCACCAGTGGCAGGCCTACTACATGGCGCTGGTAGTAGGGGTCGTGAAACAGCGTCTCGCGAATGCCGTAGACGCGGTCTTCCAGCATGCCTTTGCTCTCGAAGGACAAGGTGGCGAGCGGCAGGCCGCGCTCGTGGTTCTCGCGCGGCTGCAGGCGGTAGCTGCACTCGTCGATGAAGAAGGCGGGCCACAAATCCCAGTTGCCCGAGTCAACGGCACGTGCGTAGTCGGCGTAGAGTTGGCTCAGCTCGAAGTAGTCATGCGGCGCCATGGTCATGCCTCCATCACCTTGCGCCAGTACTTGTACATGCCGCGGATCAACGTCTCGGTCACCATGTGATCGGTGTCTTCCACCTCGCGCCCGCCGAGCTCGGCCAGCGTGCGGTGATAAGGCTTCTGCTCGAAGCCCTGCTGCGAGAACTCGATGACCTCGCCGTCGTCGGCCGAGACAAAACCGGCCGGCCCGAACAGGTTGGCCTGGCGCAGGCGCCGCTGCTGCATCTCCTCGCTGTCGTCCTCGAAGCCGAAGTGCGTCCAGACGAAATCGAAGGCATCGTGGCCCACCGGCTGGATGTGGCGCGTCGACACGCTGTTCACTTGCTGCTGCAGGATCACGCTCGGGAACAGCGTGGTCATCACCGCGGTCGGGCCGCCCCACCAGGGCTCGGGCACGATGTCGAGGAAGCGCGGGTCCTTCAGTTGCATGCTCTCCTTGAAACTGGACACCTGCGTGACCTGCGCGGCCTTGCCCGCGCTGCCGCGCGTCGAGATCATCGCGGCGTGGCGGCCGTGCGCATCCATCTTGAGTTCGGACTTGTTGTCCGCGCGCCAGAGGCCGAAGGTGACGAACCAGGTGTGCAGCAAGCCCGGGTGGTACGGGTCCTTGATGTTCTCCTGCATCAGCTTCCAGTTGCCCGGAATGCGCTGGCGGTTGTAGCCGAGGATCTTGAGCTTGCGGCCGTCGAACAGGCGGTCGAAGTAATGCAGGATGGCCGGCCCCATGAAGTCTTCCAGCGACTCCACTTCGTGGTCGAAGGAGGCGAACACCACGCCGCCGCGCGTGGCCACCTTGAGCTTGTTGAGGCTGTTCTCTTCAGGCTTGAAGTCGGCCGGCATGCCGCCGTTGACCTTGCCGTCCTGCTTGACGCCGCGCCGGAAGGGCACGCCCTGCAGGTCGCCCTTGAGTGTGTAGTTCCACTGGTGGTAGGGGCAGACGAATTCCTTGCGATTGCCCTGCCGCTCGCGGCAGAAGCGCATGCCGCGATGGGCGCAGACGTTCTCCACCACGTTGATGCCGCCTTCGGCATCGCGCACCATGATCACCGAGCGCTCGCCGATCGCGGTGCGCTTGAAGTCGCCGGCGTTGGGGATCTCGGCTTCCAGGCCGACGTAGCACCAGTGCTTGTTGTAGAAAAAGCGCTCCAGCTCCTTCTTGTGCTGGTCCTCGCCGATGTAGGCCATGAAGGGAATGCGGCTGGTCTTCTCCGACTCCCAGTGGATCTTCTCGGGGAATACGATGGATTGGGGGGTGGTCATGGGAGTCTCCTTTTCTCGCTTTCTCTGTCTCAGGTGCCCTGCATGTAGAAGGCATCGGCATGGATCTTCTCTGCGGCTAGGCCACGATCCTTGAGCAGCAGCGTGACCGCCTCCACCATCGGGGGCGAGCCGCAGAGGTAGGCGCGCCAGCCCTCGAAGCCGCCGGGCCAGTCGGACCGGATGGCGTCGGTGATCAGCCCCTGGCGCGAGCCCGGGCGCATCGCGCCCGACACGCCGACCACGTGCACCTTGAGTCCCGCATGCAGCGCCTGGAGCTCGCGCAATTCTTCGAGGCCGTAGACGTCGGCGTCCGATCGCACGCCGAAATAGAGGTGGATCGGGTTGGGCATGCCGGCCTCGATGGCGCCGCGCACGATGGCGAGCACGGGCGCCAGCCCCGTGCCGCCGGCCGCGCACAGGATCGGGCCGGTGTGCCGCGTGCGAAGGTAGGCGGCGCCCATCGGGCCGCTGACACGGACCGCGTCGCCGGGCTTCAGTTGCTCGAACACATAGTCGGTCACGCGGCCGCCGGGCACGCGCCGCACGTGGAACTCCAGCTCCGCGTCGCCGCTGAGCCGGGCCATCGAATAAGGCCGCACATGCTCGGGCGCGAACTGCAGCTGGGCGTACTGGCCCGGCGAGAACGACAAGGGCTTGGCCGGCTTCAGGCGCAGCCGGCGGATGTCGTGCGTGAGCGTCTCGATCTCCGCAATAGTGGCCTTGACGATGCGCGCCGGGTGCACGACCACTTCGTCAGGCTCGGGAATCTCGATGGTGCAGTTCTCGGTCAGTGTGCTCTGGCAGGCCAGCACATGGCTTTCGCGCAGGCCCTCGGGCCGCATCGCGTCCTGCCCCTGCCCTGCGTCCAGCACCCGTCCTTCGACCACCTTGCAGCGGCAGGTGCCGCAGCGCCCGGCCATGCAACTGTAGGAGACCGGCACCTGGTGCTCGCGCAGCACCTCCAGCAGGTTCGCGCCCGGGCGGACCTCGATGGTGCGTGCGAAGGGGCGGATATGCAGTTCCATGGCGCCGATCATCGGCATCCTTCTCACATTGGCCAATAGAATCTCGTGAATTCATCGAATCACCGTTGTGAATAAAGGTGCGGCATGGAGCTTCGGGACATCGACCTCAACCTGCTGCTGGTCTTCGACCGGATGCTGGCCGAGAAGCGCGTCTCGGCCGTGGCGGAATCGCTCGGCCTCTCGCAGCCTGCCATCAGCAATGCGCTGGCGCGGCTGCGCCGGGCTTTCGGCGACGAGCTGTTCCTGCGCACCGCGCGCGGCATGGAACCCACGCCCTTCGCGCTGCAGCTCGCGGAGCCCGTGGCCTACGCGATGGGCACGCTGCACGGCGCGCTCAATCAACAGACCGTCTTCGATCCGGCCACCAGCACGCGCAGCTTCACGCTCGCGATGACGGACATCGGCGAGATCTATTTCGCGCCGGTGCTCATGGAGGTGCTGTCGCGCGCTGCGCCGGGCGTGACCATCAGCACCGTGCGCAACACCGCCGTCAACCTGCGCGATGCCATGGAGGCCGGCCAGGTGGACATCGCGATCGGCCTCTTGCCGCAGTTGAAGGCCAGCATCTTCCAGCGCCGGCTGTTCAAGCAGCGCTACGTGTGCCTCTTCAGCGCCACGCATGCGCTCGCGACCAAGCCGAAGCTGACGCTGAAGGATTTCTGCGCCGCCGAGCACCTGCTGGTCAAGGCCGCGGGCACCGGCCACGGCCAGGTCGACGAGCTGATGGCCGCGCAGGGCGTCGCGCGGCGCATCCGGCTCACGGTGCCGCATTTCGTGGCCATCGGCCACATCCTGCGCTCCACGCCGATGATCGCCACCGTGCCCGAGCGCCTGGCGCAAAGCATCGCCGAGCCCTTCGGGCTGGTCTGGCGCACGCACCCGGTGGCGCTGCCGCAGATCGCGATCAACGCGTTCTGGCATGCGCGCTTCCACCGCGATCCGGGCAACCAGTGGCTGCGGGGTGTGTTATTCGACCGCTTTGCCGACACCTGATCCTGCACGAAGCCGAAACTTCACGCCGCACGGCGCGGTGACACAAACCCCGGCGGCAGATGAAGTTCCGATCGGGACCCAGCCCGTTCGCAACGCCGAGCCGCGTGGCTGATCGTCGGCGGCAACGACGAGGCGGTGATCGACTTGAATCGGCAAGCGCTCGCGTTGCTGCACAGCCAGAAGCGGCTTGCGATCGTGCCTGGCGCGACCCACCTGTTCGAAGAGCCCGACGCGCTCGGCGCTGTTTCCGCGCTGGCGCGCGATTGGTTCCTCAGCCATCTCAACCGTCAGCTCTAGGAAAGTACGACATGAGCAAGTCCCCGAGACACCGGAAAAGCACCGAATCGAGCAACGTCGTCAAGGTCGATGAAGACAAGTCTCGCGTCGGCATGTACCTACGATCGCTCCACGGAGCGTCCTACCTTTGCGGGACCCGTCGATTTCTACATTGCTGTTGACGCCGGACCGCATGCAGGCACGCCGCCGCATCAGCCCTCTGCACCCTGTCTGGATAGCGACGAGGAGACCACCATGAAAAAGCTTCTGTCGATGTTCACCATTGCATCGTTGTGCCTGTTTGCCGTCCAGGCCAGCGCACAGCTGACTCCCTCGCCACCGGGGAAGATCGATCCGGTCGACGCCGAATACAAGGCCGCCCGCGACAAGATCGCAGCCGACTACAAGGCAGCCAAGGCGCTGTGCGACGCCATGAAGGACAACGCCAAGGACGTCTGCATCGCGGAAGCCAAGGGCAAGGAAAAGGTCGCCAAGGCCGAGTTCGACCAGCAGCGCAAGCCCAGCGACGGCAATGCGCGCAAGGTGGCCGAGGCCAAGGTGGAGGCCACCTACAGCGTCGCCAAGGAGAAATGCGATGACCAGAAGGGCGATGCCAAGACTGCGTGCGTGAAGCAGGCCCAGTCGGAACAGGCGAAGGGCAAGGCCGACATCAAGGCCATGAAGAAATGAGCGGCAGGCACCTTGGTCTGATTGGCGGCCGGCGCAGATGCGGTCTTTGACAAGTCGAACGAACTAGAAGCGCGCACCAGCGCTGTCGCGGGCATGGGCGATCCCTAACTCAGGCCGAGATCCACATCGAGCGTGCCGACGTGCGGCATGTCCTCATTGCCAAGCAGCAGCCACGGTACGGCGCCGCCGACGATGGCGAACTTGCCCTTGAAGCTTCCGAGGATCTGGCCGATTTCGATCAGCACCGTCTTGACGGCCGCCGTCGTGCGGTCATCGTAGTCGGCTGCGGACTGCGGCTCGCCTGGGGTCATTTCTGCCATTTCAACCTTTCTTGTCGCAGATGGTCGGCCGCCTCCCGCCCCCGCTCCCCAGCCGCGGCGAGATCCAGGTAGGTCTGGACAGGACTGGTGCAGGTGACGCCAGGTGCTGGCTCCACCGTATCGCGCAATACACCGAGGTCCTTGAGCAACGTCACCATCACGTTCTGGCCTTTCGAGGCGGACGACAGCTTCAGGCCCGACTTCAGTTGTTCAAGACCAGCGTCGTCTGCATAGAAGTACTGCGTACCGGTTCGGCCATACGGCGCGAGCCAGTGCGCTGCCGAGAAGGACGCCAATGCCACAAGCCCCGTCTCACGATCCGAGCTCATCGCTCGCCGCGCGGCCTCCTCGAACGAACTGCCATGCAACGTCGTGTAGAAACTCATACGCCGGCCAACTGGCGGTTCGTAGGCGTCGCGCCATTCATCCAGAAGCGCGTCGGGCTCGGACAGGTACAGACCTTCCTCTGAAACTCGTGCCCACTCGCGGTCCAGCAAGCCAACGCGCACATTGCTCACGTGCCCGAGGCTGACATCCGCCGACTCTGCAAGCTCCGTGACACGCCATGCTCGCTGCGGATCGCGAAGCATCGCTCGCAGCACCTGTGCGGACTTCGGCTTAAACAGCGACCTGAGTTCACGCCGCTCCGCAACAGGTTTGCTTGCGACTTGGCGCTCGATGAAAACGCTGCCGAAGGCCAACCTCGCGTTGCCTTCCAGATCGAGGTAGCCCACTTCCTGCTCGCGGCACAGCGCCTGGGCTTCAGGCGACAGGTAGGGAGCGATGAAAACGGGCACGGCATCCTTTGCTTGATTCGCCACGTAATCGCGTAGCTGCAGCAGCGCCAGCCGGACGTGGCGCGGCTGGCCACTGGACTTCACTTCGCAGACCAACTCCTGTCGCCTGCCATATACCTCGATGTGCGCCACGATATCGACCCCGTGATCGGGTGTCAGTGCCTCGTGCTCGATGTCCAGAAGCTTGATCGCAGGCACATGCTCCAGGAGCAGGCGAAGAGCACCCGCAGCCTGGCGCTCCACATCTTTCATCAAATCATCGGCTTTCAGCATATGCTGAAATTACCATGATTGGTGAAATCGTCAAAGCAACTTTCACCAAAACAACTGATTTCAACTGATGCTGAAAGTGGGCCAATGGGTGAAAATATGACAACTCAGGAATGAATGGTAGACATGAGACCTTCTATACACTGAGTGCGCGCCCCTTGCCCACCATTCCGCCCTGGCGCGGAAGGCGTTGGAACCCCGAGGCGAGCGAGCAAGCGAGGCAATCAGTTGGGGGTACTTTAGGGGGTATGAATCATGAAGAAGAAAATTAAATCATTTAAAAACAACACGTTAATATGACCATGCGAATTGCCACCTGGAACGTCAATTCCCTCACAGCTCGCCTGCAGCACGTGCTCGACTGGCTGATCGCCAACCCGGTCGACGTGCTGTGCCTGCAGGAACTGAAGATGAGCGACGACAAGTTCCCGCTCGAAGTGCTGCAGTCGGCCGGCTATCACGCGGCGGTGTTCGGCCAGAAAACCTACAACGGCGTCGCGATCCTGAGCCTCGCTCCGGTGCGCGATATCGCGAAGAACATCGGTGGCTTTGCCGACGATCATTCGCGCGTGATCAGTGCCACCATCGACACGCCGGCCGGCGAGCTGCGCGTCGTCAACGGCTACTTCGTCAACGGCCAGGCGCCGGGCACCGAGAAGTTCGCCTACAAGATGAGCTGGCTGCGCGCCATGCGCGAGTGGCTGCGCGAGGAGCTCGCGACGCATCCGAGGCTGGTGCTGCTCGGCGACTTCAACATCGCGCCGGAGGACCGCGACAGCTTCGACCCCGTCGGGCTGGCCGAGACCATTCATCACACGACCGAGGAGCGCGACCATTTCAAGGCTCTGCTGGGGCTCGGCCTCGCCGACAGCTTCCGCCTCTTCGAGCAGCCCGAGAAGAGCTACTCGTGGTGGGACTACCGCATGCTGGGCTACCAGAAAAACCGGGGGCTGCGCATCGATCACATCCTGGTGAGCGAGCCGCTGGTGCCGCATGCAAAGAGCTGCACGATCGACCGCGTGCCGCGCAAGTGGGACAAGCCCAGCGACCACGCACCTGTAACCCTGGAGCTCAACGCATGAAACGGATCCTCCACCTCGCCCTGCTCGCGGCCGTGCTCGGCCTTTCCGCCTGCTCGGCGCTGAAGCCGAGCGCCACCGACGAAGTGCCCTCCCCCGGCGCCAAAGCCCCCGCGGAACAACCCTCGCAGCCATCGGAAAAGGTGCCGACCGCGCGGCTCATCACCGTGCAGACGCCGGCCGTGCGCGCCTACCGCAAGATCGGCGCCCGGCACATCTACAACAAGTACCCCCAGCGCATCTACAAGGGGAAGATTCCGCCGCTGGTGTATGCGGTGGTGGTGACCGAAACCGAAGTCGACAGCAGCGGGCGCGTCACGGGCGTGCACTTCAGCCGCACCCCGAGCCATGCGCCGGAGGTGAGCGGAAAGATCGCAGAGCTGATCCGCGAGGCCTCGCCCCTGCCGGCCCCGGGCAAGCTGGGCGCGCACACCTACGTCGACACCTGGCTCTGGGACAGGAGCGGCCAGTTCCAGCTCGATACGCTGACCCTCGGGCAGCGCAGCCGCTGAGCGCCGGCGCCACTCGCTATTCCAGGCCGAGCTCCTGGATCTTGCGCGTGATCGTGTTGCGGCCGATGCCGAGCTTCTGCGCGGCCTCGATGCGGCGGCCGCGCGTGTTGGCCAGCGCCGTGAGGATCAGGCGCGACTCGAAACGGCGCGACAGCACGTCCCAGACGTCGTTGCGCCCGGCCGCCAGCAGGCTCTGGGCCTCCTGTTCGAGCCCGGCCTCCCACGAGCCCGAACCGACCGGGGCAGCGCCGGCAGCGGGCGCGGATGGCGTCGGGGAAGCCGAGGCCAAGACCGCGGCAGCAGACGTGGAAGGCGCCGCAACGGGTTCGCGTTCAGCTGTGGCGGCAGCGGCGGAGGCACCGGGCGCTGCAACGGCAGCAGCAGCACCGGCCATCACCTCGGGCGGCAGGTCCTTGGCTTCGATCAGCTGTGCCGGCGCCATCACCGTCAGCCAGTGGCAAATGTTCTCCAGCTGCCGCACGTTGCCGGGAAAAGAGAAGGTCGCGAGCTGCGCGAGCGCCGCATCGGAGATGCGCTTGGGCTCGACGCCGAGCTGCTTGGCGCTCTGCTGCAGGAAGTGCCGCGTGAGCGCGGGGATGTCTTCGCCGCGCTCGCGCAGGGCCGGCAGCCGCAACCGGATCACGTTGAGTCGGTGGAACAGGTCTTCGCGAAAGCCGCCGATCTTGACGCGCTGTTCCAGGTCCTGGTGGGTGGCCGCGATCACGCGCACGTTGGCCTTGACCGAGTTGTGGCCGCCGACGCGGTAGAAATGGCCGTCGCTCAGCACGCGCAGAAGGCGCGTCTGCAGGTCGAAGGGCATGTCGCCGATCTCGTCGAGGAACAGGGTGCCGCCTTCGGCCTGTTCGAAGCGTCCGCGGCGCATGGTCTGCGCACCGGTGAAGGCGCCGCGCTCGTGGCCGAAGAGCTCGCTTTCGAGCAGGTCTTTCGGAATGGCGGCGGTGTTGATCGCCACGAAGGGGCCGCTGGCGCGCGGCGAATGCTTGTGCAGCGCGCGCGCCACCAGCTCCTTGCCGGAACCGGATTCGCCGGTGATCAGCACCGTCACGTTGCTTTGCGACAGGCGCCCGATCGCGCGGAACACGTCCTGCATCGCCGGCGCCTGGCCCAGCATCTCGGGCGCAGCGGCCATCCGTTCCTCGGACACTTCCTCGCGCTGGCTTTCGTCGACCGCGCGGCGGATCAGTTCCACCGCGCGCGGCAGGTCGAAGGGCTTCGGCAGGTATTCGAAAGCGCCGCCCTGGAAGGCCGAGACGGCGCTGTCGAGGTCGGAGAAGGCGGTCATGATGATGACCGGCAGGCCGGGATGCTTGGCCTTGATCTTGTCGAGCAGGTCGAGGCCGGAGCCGCCCGGCATGCGGATGTCGCTCACCAGGACCTGCGGGCCCTGCATCTCGTCGTCGGCCGCGGCTTCGAGCGCGGCCAGCACCTCGCGCGTATTGGTGAAGCTTCGGGTCGGCAGGTCTTCGCGCAACAGCGCCTTTTCCAGCACGAAGCGGATCGATTGGTCGTCATCCACTATCCAAATCGGCTTCATGCAGTTCCTTGTTCCCTGTTAGCTAAGGCAGCGGTATCAATATCTTGAAATCGGTCCGGCCCGGGACACTGTCGCACTCGATCACGCCGTGGTGCTGTTGCACGAAAGTTTGCGCCAGCGTCAATCCAAGGCCTGTTCCGCCTTCCCTGCCCGACACCAGCGGGTAGAAGATGCGGTCCTTGATCGCGTCCGGCACACCCGGTCCATTGTCGATGACATGCAATTCCAGTGCCAGTCGATACCACTGCTTGTTGAAGATCACCTGACGTGCGATGCGGGTCTTGAAGGTGATGCACGCGTCGCCGGCTGCACGCCGCTCGGCCAATGCCTGCGCCGCGTTGTGGACGATGTTGAGCGTGGCCTGGATGAGCTGCTCGCGATCACCGCGGAACTCGGGAATCGAGACGTCGAAGTCGCGCTCGATGTGCAGGTCGCGCGGGAACTCCGCAAGGATCACCGAGCGCACGCGCTCGCAGACCTCGTGGATGTTGACGTCGCCCACCACGTGCGGGCGGCGGTGCGGCGCGAGCAGGCGATCGACCAGCGTCTGCAGGCGGTCGGCCTCGTGGATGATGACCTGGGTGTATTCGATGAGGTCGCGCGACTCGACTTCCATCTGCAGCAGCTGCGCCGCGCCGCGAATGCCGCCCAGCGGATTCTTGATCTCGTGCGCGAGATTGCGGATCAGCTCCTTGTTGGCCTGCGCCTGGTCGAGCAGCCGCTCTTCGCGGTCTTGCCGGACCTGCTGCTCGAGCGGCGACATTTCGATGATCAGTTCGCCCGCGCGGTCGCCCTGCGCGAGCGTGACCTGCACCGGCATCAGCTCGTGGTTGACGCGGCGCAGGAAGGCCTCGTAGCGCAGCGTGGCGAAGTCGTTGCTGCGCGCGCCGTCGATCGCCGTGCGCAGCACCTGCGGCTCATGGAAGCAGGCGCCGAACTGCGAGCCTTCGAGCGTGCGGCGCGAGGTGCCCAGCGCGTCTTCGAGGCCGGCATTGGCGAACAGCACCGCGCCGTCGGTGCGCACCACCGCGATCAGCGTGGAAAGAAGGTCGAAGGCCTGAAAACGCTTGGCGGCAGCGGCGGATTTGCCAAAGGCCATCAACGATTGGCCGGCAGGCGGCCGATTTCGCGGCGGATGCCCGCGATGTCGCTTTCGTTGCGCGCGATCTCGGCCTTCATCTCGGCCACGCGGTCGAGGTACTTCTGATAGTTGCGGGCTTCGCTGCCCTGCTTCTCGGGTTCGCCGTTGTTGTAGTCCTTGAGCAGTTGGGCCTGGCGCTCTTCGGCTTTCTTGAGCTCGGACTCGAGCACCGAGCGGGCTTCGCCGTCGCGTGCGCGCTGGTCAGCGCCGTCGACGCGCGGGCTGCCGGCCGGCGCACGCGCGGCGGTGCTGCCTGCCGCAGCCGCCGCGATCGGGCGGGTGCCCTGGACCACGGTGACGTTGCCGCCCTCCATCACCTTGCAGCCGCGCTGCTGGGCGAGGGTCGCGTTGTTGGTGTATTCGTTGCCGCAGCGCCAGACGCGCTCCTGCTGGGCCTGGGCCTGGAGGTGCACGCCGGCCGCCGCCAAGGCGGCCAGGAGGAAAACGGAAGAAGTCTTCATGGTCGTGAATGTAGTGCGCAGCAAACCGGCATTTTCCTGCAATTCGGGAGTTCGGCCGCGCAAGCTTGCCCCAAAAGGAAAAGGGACGGCCCAAGGCCGTCCCTTTTTAACGCCAAAGCCGAAAAGCTGGCTTACAGGGAGTAGTACATGTCGAATTCGACAGGGTGCGTCGCCATGCGGAAACGCGTGACTTCCTGCATCTTGAGGTCGATGTAGGCGTCGATGTAGGCATCGGTGAACACGCCGCCCTTGGTCAGGAAGGCACGGTCCTTGTCGAGGTAGTCGAGCGCCTGGTCGAGGCTGTGGCACACGGTCGGGATCAGCGCGTCTTCTTCCGGCGGCAGGTGGTAGAGGTCCTTGCTGGCGGCTTCGCCCGGATGGATCTTGTTCTCCACGCCGTCCAGGCCGGCCATCAGCATCGCGGCGAAGCCGAGGTACGGGTTCATCATCGGATCGGGGAAGCGCGCTTCGACGCGGCGGCCCTTCGGGTTGGCCACGAAGGGGATGCGGATCGAGGCCGAGCGGTTCTTGGCCGAGTAGGCCAGCTTCACCGGCGCTTCGAATCCGGGGACCAGGCGCTTGTAGCTGTTGGTGCCGGGGTTGGTGATGGCGTTCAACGCACGGGCGTGCTTGATGATGCCGCCGATGTAGTGCAGCGCGAAGTCGCTCAGGCCGGCGTAGCCGTCGCCGGCAAACAGGTTCTTGCCGTCCTTCCAGACCGACTGGTGGACGTGCATGCCCGAGCCGTTGTCGCCGACGATCGGCTTGGGCATGAAGGTCGCGGTCTTGCCGTAGGCGTGGGCCACGTTGTGGATCACGTACTTCTGCAGCTGGACCCAGTCGGCGCGCTGGATCAGCGTGCTGAACTTGGTGCCGAGTTCCATCTGGCCGGCGTTCGCCACTTCATGGTGATGCACTTCGACCGGGATGCCCAGCGACTCGAGCACCAGGCACATCTCGGAGCGCATGTCCTGGAAGCTGTCGACCGGGGGAACCGGGAAGTAGCCGCCCTTGACCGCCGGACGGTGGCCGGTGTTGCCGTGCTCGAATTCCTTGGCGCTGTTCCAGGAAGCCTCTTCGGATTCGATCTTGACGAAGCAACCCGACATGTCGTTCTGCCAGCGCACGCCGTCGAACACGAAGAATTCCGGCTCCGGTCCGAAGTAAGCCGTGTCGCCCAGGCCCGAGGCCTTCATGTAGGCCTCGGCACGCTTGGCGAGCGAACGCGGATCGCGCTCGTAGGGCTTGCCGTCGGTCGGGTCGACCACGTCGCAGGTCAAAAGCAGCGTCGTTTCTTCGAAGAAGGGATCGATATTGGCCGTGTTCGGGTCGGGCATGAGCAGCATGTCCGAAGCCTCGATGCCCTTCCACCCGGCAATCGACGAGCCGTCGAAGGCATGGCCGTCGGTGAATTTGCCCTCGTCGAATGCGGACACGGGCACGGTCACGTGCTGCTCTTTGCCGCGGGTATCGGTGAAGCGGAAGTCGACGAACTTGACCTCGTTTTCCTTGACGAGTTTGAGTACATCGGCGACGGTCTTTGCCATCAGGTTCTCCTGGTTTGGATGGTTGGTTGGAATTGCGGGACGGGGAATGCAGTTTTTGTGCCCATTGTCACTGCCGAAGAGGGGTACCCGGCACTGCGCCGAAACCCCAAAAGCAGGCAAGTTGTAACCAAACTGGTGCAATCAAGATTAACGCACCAATTCGGGTCCAAGACGCACGCCAAAGGCGTGCAGGCCCTCGAGCAGCTGTGCGTAGGCGGCATCGATGCGCTCGGCATCCCCCTTGACGCCGAGCTCGATGTGGCGGCCGTGCTCGGCATGGTCCACGCTCGGCAGGCTGAAGACCTTGATGCCGGGATGCGCGAGTTCGACGGCTTCCATCAGCGGCGTGAGCGCGGCCTCCATGGCGCCGTAGACGATGACCGATTTCTCCATCGCCCGACCGTGCGCGAACAGGTGCGCATAGCGCTCGTCGAGCACCGATTCGATCATCGGCCAGGCCATGACCGGGAAGCCCGGCACGAAGTG
This sequence comes from Variovorax sp. LjRoot175, assembly GCF_964253805.1. Lineage (NCBI taxonomy): Bacteria > Pseudomonadati > Pseudomonadota > Betaproteobacteria > Burkholderiales > Comamonadaceae > Variovorax > Variovorax sp. LjRoot175. The sequence goes on from NZ_CAXURY020000001.1 coordinate 3,969,791, forward strand.
CACGTCGCCGACGCTGAAGCCCGGAATCTTGTTGTAGGGGTTGCGGATGATGTTGGCGCCGAGCGGGAACACGCCCATGTTGAGCCGGTGCACGTTGTCCGGACGGTCGGGCTCGTAGACCGTGCCCTGCTCGCGCGCGGTGTCCTGCATGCGTTCGCGGATCAGCACCTCGGCTTCCGGATGCAGCCCCAGCGGCACGCCCAGCGCCGCGGCCGCACACTGGCGCGTGTGATCGTCGGGCGTGGCGCCGATGCCGCCGGTGGAGAACACGACGTCGCCCGAGGCGAAGGCGCGCGCGAGCGCTTCCGTGATGCGCACCGGCACGTCGCCGACGTACTCGGCCCAGGCCAGCTGCAGGCCGCGCGCGGCGAGCAGCTCGATGACCTTGGGCATGTGCTTGTCGGCACGCTTGCCCGACAGGATTTCGTCGCCGACGACGAGAAGACCGAACGAACGTGTGCTCATGGTGCGCCCCATTGGGTGGCGGCCGCATGGACATCTGCCATCTCGGCCGCGGAAGGTGAAACGGCCGCCGCCGCGCGCTGCGCCCGCAATTGGGCCAGGGCATCCAGGCAGTAGTGCGCGAACCAGAGCGCGGAGAAGGCGAACACCAGCGTGTAGATCCAGATCGCGAGCGGCACCAGCACGAAGAAAGCCGCAGCGAACAGCAGCCCCGACGCCCAGACGATGCTGGGGGCGGCGCCCAGGTAGCCGCACAGCACGCCGACGCCGAGCAGCGGCAGCCGATGGGCGCGCAGCAAGGCCTCGCGCTCCTCCGGGCTCGCATGCTCGGCCAGGGCGTCGAAGCTCATCACGCGGTAGGTCAGCCAGCCCCAGATCAGCGGCGGCAGGATCAGCACCAGCGGCGGAATGAGCCATAGCGGCATCGAGACGACGAGCGCGAGCAGCGCCAGCACGGTGAGGCCCAGCGAGCGGACGACGCTGCCGAAGAAGGAGGCGCCCCTCTTCTGCTCCAGCGACGGGAAACGGCGGTCGGCCACCAGCCGCGTGAGTGGCGGCGCCATGAACCCGGCCACGATCAGGAGCGACACCACAACGATCAGCGGCGTGGCCGCGATCACCACCACCATCGGCGCCAGCACGGCCGTGACGTCACCGGAGAACAGGCGTCCGATCCAGCCCCAGAAGCTGGACAGAAGCGGCCAGGCGTCGAGCGCCTCGCGCGTCCATGCCACGGTCGCGTCCCAGTAGAAATAGCCGAACAGCGCCGCCAGCAGCACCATGAGTCCGAGCGGCAGCAGCGAGAGCACGATCACCCGCGGGTGCATGCAATAGGCCACGGAACGCCAGAAGGAGTCGAGAAGAAGACGCATCGGCGCCGAGGATAACCCTGTCGCGTGGAATCGAGATCAGCCGCGGCCGACAAGACGCCTGAGCCCCAGCCACTGCTGCGCCCAGAAACCGCGCCCGTAGTCGCGTACGCGGCCCCCGGCGTCGGGCTCGACCTGGTCGCGGATGCCGGTCGGGTCGTAGCGCTCCTCGAAATTGACGGTGCGAAACAGCATGTCCCACCACGGCAGCAGCACGCCGAAGTTGTGGCCGCCGAGCGTACGAGGCCCCTGCGACTCGTGCCCGATCCCGATGCTGTGGTGCACGCGGTGGAAGCGCGGGCTGATCCAGAGCCGTTCGCCGATCGCGCCGAAGCCGAGCCGCAGATTGGCATGCTGCAGGCTCTCGCTGAGCTGGGTGAAGGCCACGATCGCGATGAACTGCCCCGGCGCCACGCCGATCAGCTGGGCGACGACGACGATGATCGTGTCGTGGATCACGTCGTCGAGCAGGTGGTTGCGGTTGTCGCTCCACATCGTCATCTGGCGCTGCGAATGGTGCAGCGAATGCAGCGCCCACCACCACTGGAAGCCGTGCTGGCCGCGATGGATGAAGTACTCGACCAGGTCGAGCACCACCAGGTAGATCGCAAACGCGACCCAGGGAATGTCGGTCACACCGGGCCAGAGCTGGTCGAGGTGGAAGGAGCCCCAGCCGGCCGCGCGCACGGTGCCGAGGATCTCGTCGAACAGCGGGTCCAGCGCGAAGAACATGGCCAGCCGGAACAGCCCCAGCCGGTGGATCAGCGTGTAGAGGATGTCGGTGCGGATGGCGGGCCGATCGAGCACCGGCTCCGCCGGCCGCCAGCGCTGCAGCGGACCGAACACGGCCACCAGCACCCCTATCTGGATCAGGCCGACCAGCAGCCATCCGGTGGCGTCGAAGGCGTCCTCGACCCAGCCGCCGAGGCCGATGGCGTAGACCAGCGGCTGCACGGCCGCCTCGAAAAGCCATTGCTGCAGGTTGGAGAAGGGGTCGGTCAGCCAGTCCATCGGAACACCGCGCGATTCAGGGATGAGACGCGATCCATTCACGATACGCCGCATGCTGGCGCAGCGTCTCGAAGCAGAAGCCCTTGGCCTTGAGGCCGACGATCAAGGGCTCCAGCACGGCCGGCGCCCACGGGTCCTTGCGCGACCAGATGCCCAGGTGCGCAATCAGGATGTCGCCGGGCTGGATGTGATCGAGGGCCTGTTGCAGCAGCTTCTCGTTGCTGAACTTCTCGCTCGGCAGCTCGTCGCCCAGCAAGCCTGACGGCGCCCAGCCCACGTGCGCATAGCCGCAGGCCTTGGCGGCCGCCAGCAGCCTGGGCGAAGTCTTGCCCCCCGGCGCGCGGAACAGCGGCAGCGGCTTCTTGCCCGTGACGTACTGCAGGCGCTCGGAAGCCTTGGTGATATTGGCGCAGTACTGTTCCGCGTCCCAGGTGAACTGCCGGCCGGCAAAGGCGCCGGCCGAGGGTGCGATGCGGAAGCGCGGCGCGAGTCCCTTCACGTCGCCGCGCCAGTAGGCATGGTCGTAGGTGTGAGATGCAAATTCGTGACCTTCGGCCGCCCTCGCCTTCCACCACGGCGCCCACTGGTTGTCGAGGCTGTCGCCGCCGCTCAGCGTGCGCTCGGCCGCGCCGAAGAAGGTGACACGCACCTCCTGGCGCTTGAGCACCTCGGCCACCAGCGGCGCCACGCCCATGTGGCCGGTGTCGAAGCTCAGGTAGACCGGCTTGGCGCAGCTGGCCTGTGCGACGGCGCTGATTGGCGCCGCACCCGCAGCGAGCAGGAGCAGCGCGAGCGCGTATCTAGCGTTTTGCATGATCGAGGGTCCAGACGCCGTGGGGCGAGCGGCCGACTGGCACCTGCCGCACCACCTTGTGGGCGGCCAGATCGACCACGCTGAGCTTCCTGGCCCAGCGCGAGGTCACGTAGAGCGTCTTGCCGTCGGCCGAGACGTCCATGCAGTCGGGTCCGCCGCCCACCGGGTAGGTATCGCTGACCTGCAGCGTCTGCAGGTCGATGCGGCTGATGGTGTTGGCCACGCGGTTGCTGACGAAGACGCTGCGGCCGTCGCCGGCCGAGCGGAAGGCGTGGGCGCCCTTGCCGGTGGGAATCTTGCCGACCAGCTTCGGCTCCCGGCCGGCCACGTCGAAGACCTGCACGCCGTCGCTGCCCGTGAGGCCCACCAGCAGCGTCTTGCCGTCGTGGACGCCGAAGATGTCGGCCGGCATCGGGCCGGTAGGCGTGCGCCAGCGGATGGTCTGCGTGGCGAGATCGACCGCGACCAGTTCGTCGCTGTCCTGCATCGTGACGTAGGCCGTGGTGCTCTTGCCGTCGATCCAGATGTGGCTCGGCGTCTTGCCCGAGGGGATGCGCTTGACCAGCTTGGGCTCCTTGCCGTCCCAGCGGTAGACGTCGATGTGGTTGAGCCGGTTGCCGGCGGTGACGAACCACTTCATGTCGGGCGAGAAGCGCAGGTGATAAGGGTCGATGATGCCGTAGACCACGCGCTGAACCTCGGCCGTGCGCGGGTTCAGGAAGGTGAGCGAGTCGCCGGCCGAATTGGCGACGATCAACGAACTCTCGTCGGGCGACAGGTAGAGATGGTGCGGCTCCTTGCCGGTCGGGATGCGCAGCTTCTCGGTCCAGCTGACCGGATCGACCACGCTCACCGTGGCATCGAGCGAATTGAGCACGAAGACCGGCGGTGGTTCAGCAGCAAGCGACGGCAGCGCCGCACAGGCAAACAAAAAGGCCGCGAGGCGGCCTATCGGGGGGAAAGAGAAGCGCAAGGGGGAAGTTCCAGAAGCAGGCTTGCGATTTTAACGATCGACCCTGTTCGCTGGCTGACTTGGGCGCGCCGTTCGCAAGGCCTCGACCTGCGCCGACTCCAGCCAGCGCCACTGGCCCGGCGCCAGGTCTTCAGGCAGCGCGAGCGGTCCGATGCGCGAGCGGTGCAGGGTCTCGACCCGATTGCCCACGGCGGCCAGCATGCGCTTGACCTGGTGGTACTTGCCTTCGGTCAGCGTGAGTCGGAGCTGCAGCGGCCCGACCGGCTCGCAGGCCGCCGCGCGCACCGGCTTCGGATCGTCGTCGAGCACCACGCCGGCGAGCAGCCGGGCCACCTGCGTGTCGTCGATCGCATGCTTGGTGCCGACCTCATAGACCTTCGGCACATGATGCTTGGGCGAGCCCATGCGGTGGATGAACTGGCCGTCGTCGGTCAGGAGCAGCAGGCCGGTGGTGTCCTGGTCTAGCCGGCCGATGGCCTGCACGCCCTGCACTGCGCCTTTGTTGGGACGCAGGCGCAGCGGCGACGGCAGCAGCGTGTAGATGCTGGGATAGGTCGACGGCTTCTGCGAGCACTCGGTACCGGCCGGCTTGTGCAGCATCAGGTAGGCCTTCTCGTGATATGCCCACTCGGTGCCCTGCACAGTGAGGAGCAGGCCCTCCGCCTCGAATTCCGTCGCCGGATCTGCGACGACGGTGCCCGCCACCCTTACCAGCCCTTGCTGGACCAGCCCGGCGCAGACGCGCCGGGTGCCGAAGCCCTGGGTATAAAGAATCTCGTCGATCCGCATCAATACCCGAGGGCCAGGCCGGTGTTGCGCCGCGGATCGTTGGCGCCGTAGAAGCGGTTCTTGCCGACCGGCTTGCCGCCCAGCGCAGGCGCACCGATGGTGATTGCCGCCACGTGATTGGCCGGCTGCGGCACGCCGAGGTTGTGGCCCATGTCGGTCAGGATCTTGCGCGTGTCGGGGCTGAGCGCGAAGGTCTCGACGTTGGTCACGTCGGGCAGCCATTGCTGGTGGAAGCGCGGCGCGTCGACGGCCTCCTGCACGTTCATTTCGTAGTCGACGACGTTGAGGATCGTGTGGAGCACCGCGGTGATGATGCGGCTGCCGCCCGGCGTTCCGACGATGAAGACCGGCTTGCCGTCCTTGGTCAGGATGGTAGGACTCATCGAGCTGAGCGGACGCTTGCCCGGGGCGATGGCGTTGGTTTCGCCCTGCACAAGACCGTAGAGGTTGGGCACGCCAATCTTCACGGTGAAGTCGTCCATCTCGTCGTTGAGCAACACGCCGGTGCCGGCGGCCGTGACCTTGGCGCCGAACCAGTCGTTGAGCGTGTAGGTCACCGAGACCGCATTGCCCCACTGGTCGATGATCGAATAGTGGGTGGTGTTGCTGCCTTCATGGGGTGCGACGCCGGGCTTGATGTCCTTCGAGACGCCGGCTTTCTTCGGGTCGATCACGGCACGGATCTTTTCGGCATAGCCCTTGTCGAGCAGCCGGTCGAGCGGGTTCTTCACGAAGTCGGGGTCGCCGAGGTAGCTGTTGCGGTCGACATAGGCATGGCGCATGGCCTCGATCTGGTAGTGCACGGCCTGCGCCGAGCGGAAGCCGAGGTCCTTGAGCGGATAGCCCTCGAGGATGTTCAGCATCTCGCAGATCACCACCCCACCCGAGCTCGGTGGCGGCGCCGAGACCACGTGATAGCCGCGGTAGTCGCATTCGACCGGCGCCAGTTCGCGGGTCGTGTACTGGTTCAGGTCGGCCTGCGTGATGATGCCCTTGCCGGCCTGGCTGGAGGCCACGAGCGCGGCGCCTACGGGGCCCTTGTAGAAGCCGTCGACGCCGTTGCGGCTGATGGCCTTGAGCGTTTTCGCGAGGTCTTTCTGCACCAGCTTCTGGCCGACCGCGAAAGGCTCGCCCTTGTTCAGGAAGATCGCGCCGGAGGCCGGATCTTTCTTGAAGTCGGCGGTCGCGGTGGCGAGCAAGTCGATGTCGCCCTGCTCCAGCACGAAGCCACGCTCGGCCAGCGCGATCGAAGGCGCGATCAGCGCATCGCGCTTCATGGTGCCGTACTTCTCGCGCGCCAGCTCGAGGCCGGAGACGGTGCCGGGCACGCCGACGGCGAGGTGGCCGTTCGTGCTCAGGCCCTTGACGACGTTGCCATCCTTGTCGAGATACATGTTGGCAGTGGCGGCCAGCGGCGCCTTCTCGCGGAAGTCGAGGAAGGACTTGCGGCCGTCGGCCAGTTGCACCGTCATGAAACCACCCCCGCCCAGGTTCCCGGCCGCCGGGTAGACCACCGCCAGCGCATAGCCGACCGCCACCGCGGAATCGATCGCATTGCCGCCGCGCTTGAGCACGTCGACGCCGATCTTGGTCGCCAGATGCTGGGCGCTCACGACCATGCCGTTCTCGGCCGCCACGGGCGCCTGCGAGGCCGCGTGCAGCTGTGCCGCGCCTGCCAGCGCGAGCGCCGCCGCGACGGCGCCTCGCAAGACCGAAGTCCACTGAAGTTGTTTCACGGTTTTATCTCCTTTGAAGAATGGATCAGCCCGCAAGCAGCCCCTTGCGGCGCAAGTCCCGAAGGGCAAGCGCCACCTGTTGCTGCGTGAACTCGCGCAGCGCCCCTGCTTCGGTGAGCGGCTTTTCGTCCTTGATGAAGCGCAGGCGCTCAGCGCGGGCTTCAACCGCCAGGTGCAATGCCAGGGACTCGTGCGAATGCTCGCCGTCGAGCAGCGGCAGCAGGCAGCGCTCGAGCAAAGAAAGGCCCACCGGCTCATGCCACAGGTTGCAGGCAATGGCCGAGGGTCCGGCATTCAGCGCGAGACCGGGAGTCCTGCGCACCGCGGCCAGCGCACGCGGGAACTCCGACACTTGCGCGCCCGCCTGCGGCGCGGCGCGCCGGATGCGGACGGCGCCGAGGATCAGCAGCTCTTCGAGCATCGCCATGACGAGCGGCTCGACCGCGGCGCGCGGTTCGCCGGTCCGCGCCGAGACCTCGGCAATCAGCGCGTCGGCCGAGGCGGTGGCCGGGTAGCGCTCGTCGAGCACCTGCGCCACCGCTTTTTGAAGCGGCAGCCGCAGCGTGATCTTGAGGTTGCGCATCGCATTGCAGGGCTGCTCCTGCGCATCGAGCGTCAGCACGCCACCGCCTTCGGCTGCGAACACGCCGGCGAATTCGAGCGCGCGGATGCGCTCCGGGACAAGGCGATAGCGGATCTCGGCGGCACGTTCCTGCTTCACGAGCAGCGTCTGACGGAAGGTGCGGTTGACCAGGAAGTCCAAGTACTGCTCCATCATGATCTGGCTGCCTCCGCATTCGCGCAGCAAGGGATCGCGCACTTTTTCGCCGTAGTTCTGGACGAACATGGTCGACGGCTCGGCGTCCGCCAGGTAGCTGAGCCCGTGCGTGCTCGCACGCGCGGCGAACTCCTTGAAGTAGCAGGGCGAGTTGCAGGGCTCGAGGAACTCGTGCAGCAGGTAGGAGCTGTTCGCGGCACGCACGATCGGCATGGTCTCTTCGAGCGTCTTCTTGAGCACGCTGTCCGGCCGCGCCGACTGTTCGAGAAACTCGAGCATGCCGCGCGCGTAGGAGAGTTTCTCGTCCGGCTCGTCGCGCGGGGCGCCACGCAGGATCATGGCGTCGCGCACGATCTCGCGCGCCTTCCAGCCCGGGTACACGTTGTAGCTCACGTAGGCCACGCCGTTGGGCGCGAGGTTCTCTGAGCACACGCGCAGGATCGCGTCCTGCACCGGCGCCGGCACCCAGCTGTAGACGCCGTGGCAGATGATGTAGTCGAACTGACCAAAGGAGGCGTCGATGCTGGCGATGTCGAGCGCGCGCAGTTCGACGTTCTTCAGGCCCGAGTGCTCGATGGCTGCCGCGCCCTGCCGGATCTGCACCGGCGAAAGGTCCACGCCGAGCGCTCTCGCCTCCGGGTGGCGTGCCGCGAAAGGGATCAGGTTGCCGCCGGCCGCGCTGCCGAGTTCGAGCACGCGCGCCTGCGCCGGCGCAGGCGCCTCCAGCCCGAACAGGAAGGCCAGCGCCTCCAGGTGCTCCACCGCAGACTGAGGAAACGGATGCGACTCGTACGGCACGGTGTCGTAGTAACTCGTGAGCGCGGTCGTCATTGAATCCATGGGTGTCCTCTGGGCGAGCGACGCCGACTATAGCTCGCGCGCGGAGCAGCGCGGACCTCGTGAGCCCGAAGAATCCAATGGACCTTGACTGATGCGCGAAGCCGGAGCCGGCATGCGCCGAAGCGGTGTCTTGCGGCCGCATGGGCCGCTCGAGGTGTCACTCGCTGGATGTATGGTGGAGCTGGGGGGATTTGAACCCCCGTCCGCAAGCCTTCGTCGCGCAGATCTACATGTTTAGCGATCTGATTTAGGTCTCGCCACCGGTGTCGCGCAGTCGCACGCTACACCGGCCGCCAGCACCCTATGTTCTCGCTCCGACCCAAGGTACCCGGATCGGAGCCAGCCAATGTAGATTATCTTTGCAGCCGGGAGGCGTCAGATTGCTCTAGCGCCCCCTTGCCCAGCCCATCGGCCTGCTGTTGCAAAGCTCACCGGCAATTAAGCGGCGAGTGCGAAACGTTCGTCGTTTGCAGTTAGTTTGTTTGAATCTGTTTTACGAGCGCATTCAGCTCGACATGCCCCGCTGCGATTCCGAACCCACGTCGAAACCAGTGCAGCCCCAAGCGCTGCATTCTAGGCCGGTTTGAGTAGTTGCAAGAGCTCCATGGGCGATGCGATGGCGGCATCGGCCTGCCACAGCGTCACATCCGCCTCCGCGCCCATGTAGCCGTAGGCGGCGGCCACCGTTCCCATACCCGCGGCCCGGCCGGCCATGATGTCCCGGTGGTCGTCGCCCACATAGATGCAACGAGCGGGCGGCACCCCCAGTTGTCGCGCCGCCTCGAACAAAGGTTCGGGATGCGGCTTGGCATATGGCGTCGTGTCGCCGCTGACGATCGCGCGCGCCGTGCCGAACAGCGGTATCGCGCGTGTCAGCGGGCCAGTGAAGCGCACCGACTTGTTGGTCACCACGCCCCACTGCAGCCCGCGCGCGCAAAGCGCTTCGATCAGTTCGGCCACGCCTTCGAAGACCTGCGTGTTGCGCAGCATTCGATTCTCGTAGTTGACGAAGAACTCCTCGCGCAGCGGCGCGAACTCCGGCGCATCGGGTGTGATGCCGAAAGCCACGCCCAGCATCCCGCGCGCGCCTGCGCCGGCCATGGGGCGATAGCGCTCCAGGGGCAGCGAGGCCAGGCCCCGATCCGTTCGCATCTGGTCGGCCGCGGCGCCCAGGTCCGGAGCGCTGTCGATCAGCGTGCCGTCCAGATCGAACAGGACGGCCTGTGTCGCATCGGCCGCCATCATGGCTGGGGCGCCGATGGTTTGCGGGTTGCAAACATGTAGTTGACGCTGGTGTCGTCGCTGAGCCAGTAGCGCCGCGTCACCGGGTTGTGCTGCAGGCCGCGCGTATGGCGCAAATCGAGGTTTGCAGCGCGGCAATGCGCAGCCAGCTCGCTCGGCCGGATCAGCTTCTGATACTCGTGCGTGCCCCGGGGCAGCATGCCCAGCACGTACTCGGCGCCGACGATCGCGAACAGGAAGGACTTCAGGTTCCGATGAATGGTCGAGAAGAACACCCAGCCGCCGGGCTTGACAAGCTGCGCACAGGCCTTCACGACGGAGGCCGGCTGAGGCACGTGCTCGAGCATTTCCATGCAGGTCACGACGTCGAAGCTCTCAGGCTGTTCGGCGGCCAGCGCTTCGACACTGATTTCGCGGTACTTCACACCACGCGTCGCTGCCTCGAGCGCATGCAGTTGGGCGACCTTGAGAGCCTTGTCGGCCAGATCGATGCCCAGGACGTCGGCGCCTCGCCGCGCCATGGCGTCGGCCAGAATCCCGCCGCCGCAGCCCACATCGAGCACCCTGCATCCTGCAATCGGTGCAATGCTTTCGATCCACTCCAGGCGCAGCGGATTAATTTCGTGCAGCGGTCGGAATTCGCTTTCCAGATCCCACCAGCGGTGAGCGAGTTCGGAAAATTTGGCAAGTTCTGCCGGATCGGCATTCACGGTATCGGTCATATGCAGATTATGAAACGACGCGAATTGCTGGGAATCCCGCAACGCGAAATCGCAATGCGATCGCCCATAAAAAAACCCCGCCGAGGCGGGGTTCTTTTTGAAGATTCTTGCGAATCAACGGTTGGCGCGGGTACCGACCACTTCGATTTCCACGCGGCGGTTCTTGGCGCGACCTTCCTTGGTCTTGTTGTCGGCGACGGGTTGCTTCTCGCCCTTGCCTTCGGTGTAAACGCGGTTGCGTTCGATGCCCTTCGAGACCAGGTAGGCCTTGACGGCTTCAGCGCGGCGAACCGACAGGCGCTGGTTGTAGGCATCGGTGCCGATCGAGTCGGTGTGGCCGACGGCGATGATCACTTCGAGGTTCACGTCACGGATCTTCGAGACCAGGTCGTCCAGCTTGGCGCGGCCTTCAGGCTTGAGGACCGACTTGTCGAAATCGAAGAACGCGTCGGCAGCGAAGGTGACCTTCGAAGCGGCGACAGCCGGAGCTGCAGGTGGGACAGGTGCCGGAGCAGCCGGGGCCACAGCGGCGGGAGGTGCAGCGGGAACGAGCGCACCGTCGCAACCAGCGGCAGCCGTGGCGGGCGTCCAGTTGGCATCGCGCCAGCACAGTTCATTGGTGCCGTTTTTCCAGACCAGTTCGCTGGTGCCGTTTTGCCAGTTGTCGATCACGGGGCCACCGTTCGCGGCGGTGACGCGGGTCTGCGCGCCGGCGGCAGTGGCGAGCGCAGCGACTGCAAACATCATCGCCACTTTATTCAGTTTCTTCATGGTTCTCCTCTTGGGGAAAAAGCCGCAGCCGCGCTGCGAATCAAGGACGCTTTAAGTGACCACCACCCAAAACGTTGAGGCGATTGTGCCATAGGGTCTTTGGCAAACCGCCCGCGAGGCGCCCCTGAAACGTAGGACGGAGGCGGAATACCGGCCTTGTGTTGCGGCGGTGCGACACCCTTCGCGGCGTAAAATTCGGCCCCTTGCCGTCAGCCTGCTGCCCATGACCTCGTTCGCCAAAGAAACTCTACCCATCAGCCTCGAAGAGGAAATGCGCCGCAGCTATCTCGATTACGCGATGAGCGTGATCGTGGGGCGTGCGCTCCCCGATGCGAGGGATGGCCTCAAGCCGGTGCACCGGCGCGTGCTGTATGCGATGCACGAGCTCAACAATGACTGGAACCGGGCGTACAAGAAGTCGGCCCGTATCGTCGGCGATGTGATCGGTAAGTACCACCCGCACGGCGACCAGTCGGTCTATGACACCATCGTGCGGCTGGCGCAGGACTTTTCCATGCGCCACATGCTGGTCGATGGCCAGGGCAATTTCGGATCGGTCGATGGTGACAACGCGGCCGCGATGCGCTACACGGAAATTCGGCTCGCGAAGATTGCGCATGAAATGCTGGCCGATATTGACAAGGAAACCGTCGATTTCGGTCCGAATTACGACGGCAGCGAGAAAGAACCGCTGGTATTGCCGAGCAAGCTGCCCAATTTGCTGGTCAATGGCTCGGGCGGCATTGCGGTCGGCATGGCGACCAACATCCCGCCGCACAACCTGAACGAAGTCGTCGACGGCTGCCTGCACCTGCTGCGCCACCCGGACGCCAGCATCGACGACCTGATGGAGATCATTCCGGCGCCCGACTTTCCGACGGCCGGGATCATCTACGGCATCAACGGCATCAAGGACGGCTATCGCACCGGCCGCGGCAAGGTGGTGATGCGGGCGAAGTGCCACTTCGAGGACATCGACCGCGGCCAGCGGCAGGCGATCATCGTCGACGAGCTGCCCTATCAGGTCAACAAGAAGACGCTGCAGGAGCGCATGGCCGAGCTGGTGCACGAGAAGAAGATCGAAGGCATCAGCCACATCCAGGATGAGTCCGACAAGTCGGGCATGCGGCTGGTGATCGAGCTCAAGCGCGGCGAAGTGCCCGAAGTGGTGCTCAACAACCTCTACAAGCAGACCCAACTGCAGGACACCTTCGGCATCAACATGGTGGCGCTGGTGGACGGCCAGCCGAAGCTGTGCAACCTCAAAGACCTGATCCAGGTCTTCCTGCAGCACCGCCGCGAAGTCGTGACGCGCCGCACGGTGTTCACGCTGCGCAAGGCGCGCGAACGCGGCCACGTGCTCGAGGGCCTGGCGGTCGCGCTCGCCAACATCGACGAATTCATCGCCATCATTCGCAACGCGCCGACGCCGCCGGTGGCCAAGGCCGAGCTGATGAACCGCCGCTGGGACAGCAAGCTGGTGCGCGAGATGCTCACCCGCACGCGGGCCGACGGCGGCGTCATCAACGCCGACGACTACCGCCCCGACGGACTCGAGATCGAATACGGCATGAGCGCCGACGGGCTCTACAAGCTGTCGGACACGCAGGCCCAGGAAATCCTGCAGATGCGCCTGCAGCGCCTGACCGGCCTGGAGCAGGACAAGATCGTGGCCGAGTACAAGGAAGTCATGGCGGAGATCGACGATCTGCTGGACATCCTGGCCAAGCCCGAGCGCGTCTCGGTGATCATCGGCGACGAGCTCGCGACGATCAAACAGGAGTTCGGTCAGACCAAGCTCGGCTTGCGCCGCAGCCAGGTCGAGCACAGCGCCTTCGATCTTTCGACGGAAGACCTGATCACGCCCACCGACATGGTCGTGACCCTCTCGCACAGCGGCTACATCAAGAGCCAGCCGCTGGGCGAATACCGGGCCCAGAAACGCGGCGGGCGCGGCAAGCAAGCCACGGCGACCAAGGAAGACGACTGGATCGACCAGCTCTTCATCGCCAACACGCACGACTACATCCTGTGCTTCTCCAACCGCGGCCGGCTGTACTGGCTCAAGGTGTGGGAGGTGCCCGCCGGATCGCGCGGCTCGCGCGGACGCCCGATCGTCAACATGTTCCCGCTGCAGGAAGGCGAGAAGATCAACGTCGTGCTGCCCCTGACCGGCGAGAAGCGCACCTTCCCGGCCAATCAATACGTGTTCATGGCGTCCTCGATGGGCACGGTCAAGAAGACTGCGCTCGACGAATTCAGCAACCCGCGCAAGGCCGGCATCATCGCAGTGGATCTCGACCCGGGCGACTACCTGATCGGCGCCGCGCTGACCGACGGCGCGCACGACGTGATGCTGTTTTCCGACGGCGGCAAGGCCGTGCGTTTCGACGAGAACGATGTGCGTCCGATGGGCCGCAACGCACGCGGCGTGCGCGGCATGACGCTCGAGGACGGCCAGGGCGTGATCGCCATGCTGGTCGCGGAGGACGAGGAGCAGAGCGTCCTGACCGCGACGGAAAATGGTTACGGAAAACGCACAAGCATTACCGAGTACACGCGTCATGGCCGGGGAACCAAGGGCATGATCGCGATTCAGCAAAGTGAGCGCAACGGCAAGGTAGTGGCCGCGACTCTCGTGCATGCCGACGACGAGATCATGCTCATCACCGACAAGGGCGTGCTCGTACGCACCCGTGTCTCCGAAATCCGCGAACTCGGACGCGCGACGCAAGGCGTCACGCTGATCGGGCTCGACGAAGGCGCCAAGCTCAGCGGGCTGCAGCGCATCGTCGAGAACGACGCGAACGTGGAGAACGAGCCCGACGCCGACGACACTTCCTCATCATCTTCAACGGAGAACCCTCAGTGAAAAAACTCAAACTCGCGCTCTTGACGGTCGCGCTCGCCGGCAGCTCGATGGCCATGGCACAGGACAAGGCGGCGATGGTCAAGCAATTCATCGATCTGCAGCGCCCCGGCATCGAAGCGCTGGCGCGCGGCCTGGTCGAGCAGTCCAGCGCCCCCATCGCTCAAGCGGGTTCGCAGTATCTGCAGACGCAGGTGCCGGCCGAGAAGCGCGAAGCCGCCGCAAAGGCCGCCGACGCCGAGCTCAAGAAGTACTTCGACGAGGCTTACCCCATCGTGCGCGACAAGGCGGTGGCGCTCGCGCCGGACGCCCTGGGCCCGATCCTGCGCGACAACTTCAGCGACGAAGAACTGCGCCAGCTGCTGGCCTGGATCAGCTCGCCCTTGAGCAAGAAGTACCAGGAACTCAATCCGAAGATGCAGACCGCACTCACGGAAAAGCTGGTGGCCGAGACCCGCACGAGCATCGAACCGAAGATGCGCACGCTCGACACCAACGTTGCCAAGGCATTGGGCGCCCCGACCGGCAACGGCGCGGCAGCACCGGCCAAGCCGGCGCCCAAGGCGCCCGCCAAGAAGTGACGCAGGGTCCGCGCCCGTACAACTTCTCCGCCGGTCCGGCCGCGATGCCGGAGGCAGTGCTGCAACGCGCCGCCTCCGACATGCTGGACTGGCAAGGCAGCGGCATGAGCGTGATGGAGATGAGCCATCGCGGCAAGGAGTTCGGCGCGATCTGCTCGCAGGCCGAGGCCGACATCCGGACGCTGCTCGCGGTACCTGCGCACTTCCACATCCTTTTCATGCAGGGCGGCGGCCTCGGCGAGAACGCGATCGTGCCGATGAACCTGTCGCGCGGCGCCGGCGCCGACTTCGTGATCACCGGCAGCTGGAGCGCCAAATCGCAGAAGGAAGCGCAGCGCTACTGCAAGGCGAACGTCGCCGCGTCCAATGCCGACAGCCAACACACGCGGCTGCCCGACCCCGCGAGCTGGCAGCTCGCGCGCGACGCGTCGTACGTGCATATCTGTTCCAACGAGACGATCCACGGCATCGAATTCCAGGAGTTGCCCGATCTCGCCGCACTGGGCAGCGACGCCCCGCTCGTCATCGATTTCTCTTCCCATGTCGCGTCGCGGCCGGTCGACTGGCGCCGCGTGGGCCTCGCCTTCGGCGGCGCGCAGAAGAACCTCGGCCCGGCCGGCCTCACGATCGTTATCGTGCGCGACGACCTGCTGGGACGCGCGCTCGACATCTGCCCCACGGCCTTCAACTACAAGACGGTGGCAGAGAACAAGTCGATGTACAACACGCCGCCGACCTGGGGCATCTACGTCGCCGGCCTGACCTTCCAATGGCTGCTGCAGCAGACGGAGGGCGAGCTCCGCGGCGTCGAGGCGATGGAGCAGCGCAACATCGCGAAGGCGCAGCTTCTCTACGGCTTCATCGACGCTTCCAGCTTCTACGAGAACAAGGTCGCCGCCAACTGCCGCTCGCGCATGAATGTGCCCTTCTTCCTCAAGGACGAAAGCCGCAACGAGGCCTTCCTCGCCGGCGCGCGCGAAGCGGGTCTGCTGCAGCTGAAGGGGCACAAGTCGGTCGGCGGCATGCGGGCCAGTATTTACAACGCGATGCCGCTGGCCGGCGTGCAGGCACTCGTGAGCTACATGCGAGAATTCGAGCGGTCGCATGCCTAGATGCATGCGTGCCTGACCGATGACCGCACCCACCCCACAGCCTCCTGCCTCCGACAATTCCGCCAGCCTCGCCGATCTGCGCGTGCAGATCGATTCGCTCGACCAGCAACTGCTCGACCTGCTGAACCGCCGCGCGCACGTCGCCGAGCTGGTCGGCGAGGTCAAGAAGCGCGAGGGCACGCCCTACTTCCGGCCCGATCGCGTGGCGCAGGTGATCGAGAAGATGCAGCAGAGCAACGGCGGGCCGCTCAAGGCGCTGCACGTGGCGGCCATCTGGCGCGAGATCATGTCGGCCTGTCTGGCCCTCGAATCGCCGCAGCGCGTCGCCGTGCTCGGCCCCGAAGGAACCTTCTGCGAACAGGCCGCGATCGAATACTTCGGCGGCGCCGCCGACCTGATCTATTGCGCATCCTTCGACGAGGTCTTCCACGCCACGGCCGCCGGCAGCGCGCAGTACGGCGTGGTCGGCGTCGAGAACTCCACCGAAGGCGTGGTCACGCGCTCGCTCGACCTGTTCCTGCACTCGCCCACCCACGTGGTCGGCGAGGTCAGCCTGTTGGTGCGCCATCACCTGCTGCGCACGCGCAACGAGCTCGAAGGCATCGAAGCGGTGCTGGCGCATCCGCAGGCGCTCGCGCAGTGCCAGACCTGGCTCTCCAAGCACCTGCCCAACGCCGAGCGGCGCGCCGTTTCCAGCAACGCCGAGGGTGCGCGGCTCGCGGCCGGCAATCCGGCCTGGGCCGGCCTCGCGAGCGAACGGGCCGCTACCCGCTTCGGGCTGCACATCGTTGCCCACGCGATCCAGGACGACTCGTACAACCGCACGCGCTTCGCCGTCATCTGCCTGCCCCAGACCCTGGCCATGCCGCCGGCCTCGGGCAAGGACTGCACCAGCCTGGTGGTTTCCGTGCCCAACCGGCCCGGCGCAGTGCACGACCTGCTGGTGCCGCTCAAGACCAACAACGTCTCGATGACGCGCTTCGAGTCGCGGCCGGCGCGCACCGGCCAGTGGGAGTACTACTTCTACATCGACGTCGACGGCCATCCGTCACAGCCCAATGTCGCCGCCGCCCTCGCCGAACTGCGCAAGCTTTGCGCGTTCTACAAAGTCATCGGCGCCTACCCCGTCACCGCTTGAGGCCGCCCATGTTTGAACAGCTCGGCTTGATCGGCTGCGGCCTGATGGGCGGCTCCTTCGCGCTGGCGCTCAAGCGCGCGCGGCTGGTCAAGCGCGTGGTCGGCTACAGCAAGTCGCCATCGACCACGGAACGCGCGCGCCAGCTGGGCGTGATCGACGTGGCCGCGCCGTCCGCCCTGCTCGCGGTGTCGGGTGCCGACCTGGTGCTGATTGCCGTTCCGGTGGGCGCTTCGGAAGCCACCTTCAAGGCGATCCGCCACGGCATCACCGACCAGATGCTGGTGATGGACGTGGGCTCGACCAAGGGCGACGTGATCGAGGCCGCGCGGCGCGGCCTGCAGGACCAGCTCGGCGCCTTCGTCCCCGCGCACCCGATCGCCGGCAAGGAGCTCGCCGGCGTCGAGCATGCCGATGCCGGCTTGTATGCCGGGCGCCAGGTCGTGCTCACGCCGATCAAGGCCACGCGGCGCTCCAACGTGCAGCGCGCGACGCAGGTCTGGACGGCGGTGGGCGCCAAGGTCGTGACGATGACGGCCGAGGCGCACGACAGCGCCTTCGCGGCCGTGAGCCACCTGCCGCACCTGCTCGCGTTCGCATTCGTCAAAGCCATCACCGCCCAGCCCGACGGCCATCGCTTTCTGGAGCTGGCGGGTCCCGGTTTTCGCGACTTCACGCGCATCGCGGCCGGCGATCCGGCCATGTGGCGCGACGTCCTGCTGGCCAATCGCGATCAGGTATTGCAGCATTCGCTGGCCTTTCGCGCGGCACTGTCGCAGTTCGAGGCCTTGATGAACGCGGGCGATACGCAGGGCCTGGAAGACGCGATCGCGGCAGCCAGCCGCGTTCGCAGCAAATGGCATCCGGGCGCGGCCGCTTCGCCCGACTGACCATGTTCGAAACACCTTTCCTCGACATCCCGCCGCTCGTCGCCGCCGGCGGTACCGTCAGGCTTCCCGGCTCCAAGAGCATCTCCAACCGCGTGCTGCTGCTGGCGGCGCTCGCCGACGGCACGACCACGGTGCACGACCTGCTGGATTCGGACGACACCCGCGTGATGCTCGATGCGTTGGCCGCGCTCGGCTGCCGCATCGAGCGCACCGGCAATGTGCTGCGCATCGACGGCCTCGACGGCAAGCCGCAGACGCCGGGCGCTTCGCTGTTCCTCGGCAACGCCGGTACCGCGATGCGTCCGCTGACCGCAGCCCTCGCCCTGCTCGGCGGCGATTTCGAGCTGCGCGGCGTGCCGCGCATGCACGAGCGGCCGATCGGCGATCTGGTCGACGCGCTGGTCCAGCTCGGCTGCCGCATCGACTACACCGGCAACCCCGGCTATCCCCCGCTGCACATTCATCCGGTGGCCCTCGATGCTCTGCAGCTCGAAGCGCCGATCCGCGTGCGCGGCGACGTCTCCAGCCAGTTCCTCACCGCGCTGCTGCTCGCCTTGCCGCTGGCCGCAGCGCAGCGCGACATCGTGATCGAGGTGATCGGCGAGCTGATTTCCAAACCTTACATCGAGATCACGCTCAACCTGCTGGCGCGCTTCGGCATCGAGGTCCGGCGCGACGGCTGGCAGCGCTTCACGATTCCCGCGGGCAGCCGCTACCGTTCACCCGGCGACATCCACGTCGAGGCCGATGCGTCCTCGGCCAGCTATTTCATCGCGCTCGGTGCGATCGCGAGCGGCGCGGGCATCCGCATCGAAGGCGTCGGCGCCGGCTCGATCCAGGGCGACATCCGCTTCGTCGAAGCCTCCCGTCAGATGGGCGCGCGCGTCGACAGCGGCCCCAACTGGCTCGAAGTCTCGCGTGGCGCCTGGCCGCTCAAGGCCATCGACCTCGACGCCAACCATATTCCCGACGCGGCGATGACGCTCGCGGTGATGGCGCTCTATGCCGACGGCCCTTGCCTGCTCCGCAACATTGCGAGCTGGCGCGTCAAGGAAACCGACCGCATCGACGCCATGGCCAACGAGCTGCGCAAGCTGGGCGCCACGGTCGAGGACGGCCCCGACTTCATCCGCGTGCACCCGCTGGCCGCGGCCAGCTGGCGCGCGGCCAGCATCCGTACCTACGACGACCACCGCGTGGCGATGTGCTTCTCGCTCGCGGCCTTCAATCCGGCCCGCGTACCGCTGCGCATCCTCGAGCCGCAGTGCGTCGCCAAGACCTTCCCCGACTATTTCGAGACCCTGTTCTCGGTGGCCGAGGCCGTCGAAGTGCCGGTGATCTGCGTCGACGGCCCCACCGCCTCCGGCAAGGGAACACTGGCCCTCGAGCTGGCGCACCGGCTCGGCTATCACTACCTGGATTCGGGTTCGCTCTACCGCGTGACCGGTCTCGCGATGCGCCGCGCGGGGCTCAGCGCAGATGCCGCGCATGAGGCACAGATTGCCACGCTCGCCCGCACCCTGCCCCTTCGCTTCAGCGAAGGCAAGATCGTGCTGGCCGGCGAAGACGTGAGCGATGCCATCCGCACCGAGGCCGCCGGCATGGACGCCTCCCGCGTGTCGGCGCTGCCGGCCGTGCGCGATGCGCTGATGACGCTGCAGAAGAGCTTCCGGCGCCTGCCCGGCCTGGTGGCCGACGGCCGCGACATGGGCACCGTCGTTTTCCCCGACGCCCCGCTCAAGGTCTACCTGACCGCGAACGCCGCCCAGCGCGCCGACCGGCGTCATAAGCAGTTGATTTCAAAGGGTATTTCGACTACAATCGACGGTCTTCGCGCCGACCTGGAAGCGCGTGACCTTCGGGATTCGTCCCGCAGCGTCGCGCCGCTGAAGCCGGCGCCTGATGCCCGCCTCCTGGACAACTCCCTTCTTTCGATCGAGCAATCGGTCGACCGGGTGCTGGACTGGTGGCAGGAAGTACAGCCTTTCAAGTCTTCTTGAAAAGGCGTTTCGGTCCAGCAGGTCCCCGCCGCGCGACAGCGCACCGGCCTGCTGGTTGTTCAACCTCAACCGGGCCCCAAGCCCAACAACCGCCGTCTCCAGATCCGACGCAGTCGCCCGCGATATTGCATTTGCGACTGCAAACCCTGCGTGACGGAAGGAAAACTCAATGTCTGAATCTTTTGCCGACCTGTTCGAAGAATCCCTGAAGCGTTCCGAAATGCGCACCGGCGAGGTCATCACCGCCGAAGTCGTGCGTGTCGAACACAACCACGTCGTGGTCAACGCAGGCCTCAAGTCCGAAGCCTACGTGCCGATCGAGGAGTTCAAGAACGACAAGGGCGAACTCGAAGTCCAGGCCGGCGATTTCGTTTCCGTTGCCATCGGCAGCGTTGAAAACGGCTACGGCGACACCATCCTCTCGCGCGACACCGCCAAGCGTCTGGCTTCGTGGCTCGCTCTCGAGAAGGCACTCGAATCCGGCGATTTCGTCACCGGCACCACCAGCGGCAAGGTCAAGGGCGGTCTCACCGTCCTGGTCAACGGCATCCGCGCGTTCCTGCCGGGCTCGCTGATCGATACGCGTCCGATCAAGGACCTGACCCCCTACGAGAACAAGACCCTCGAATTCAAGGTCATCAAGCTCGACCGCAAGCGCAACAACGTGGTGCTCTCGCGCCGCGCCGTGGTCGAAGCCAGCATGGGCGAAGAGCGCGCCAAGCTGATGGAAACGCTGAAGGAAGGCGCAGTCGTGCGCGGCGTCGTCAAGAACATCACCGAATACGGTGCGTTCGTCGACCTCGGCGGCATCGACGGTCTGCTGCACATCACCGACATGGCATGGCGCCGCGTTCGCCATCCGAGCGAAGTGGTGCAGGCCGGCCAGGAAATCACCGCCAAGATCCTCAAGTTCGACACCGAGAAGAACCGCGTCTCGCTGGGCCTCAAGCAGATGGGCGACGACCCGTGGATGGGCGTCTCGCGCCGCTACCCGCAAGGCACGCGCCTGTTCGGCAAGGTCACCAACATCGCCGACTACGGCGCCTTCGTCGAGCTCGAGCCCGGCATCGAAGGCCTGGTGCACGTCTCCGAAATGGACTGGACCAACAAGAACATCGCCCCGAACAAGATCGTCTCGCTGGGCGACGAAGTCGAAGTCATGGTCCTCGAGATCGACGAAGACAAGCGCCGCATCAGCCTGGGCATGAAGCAGTGCAAGGCCAACCCGTGGCAGGAATTCGCGCAGAACACCAAGCGCGGCGACCGCGTCAAGGGCCCGATCAAGTCGATCACCGACTTCGGCGTGTTCGTCGGCCTGGCTGCCGGCATCGACGGCCTGGTGCACCTGTCCGACCTCTCGTGGAACGAGCCCGGCGAAACCGCCGTGCGCAACTACAAGAAGGGCCAGGAAGTCGAAGCGATCGTGCTGGCCGTGGACGTCGACCGCGAGCGCATCAGCCTCGGCATCAAGCAGCTCGACAGCGACCCGTTCACCACCTTCACCACGGTGAACGACAAGGGCCAGATCGTGACCGGCAAGGTCAAGACCGTGGACGCCCGCGGCGCCGAGATCGACCTCGGTGAGGACATCATCGGCTATCTGCGCGCCAGCGAAATCTCCCGCGACCGCGTGGAAGATGCACGCAACGTGCTCAAGGAAGGCGACGAAGTCACGGCCGTGGTGGTCAACGTGGATCGCAAGACCCGCAACATCCAGCTGTCGATCAAGCAGAAGGACATGGTCGACGAGCAAGGCGCGATGGCCAGCCTGAGCCAGCAGTCGGCACGCGAGAACGCGGGCACGACCAGCCTGGGTGCTCTGCTGCGCGCCAAGCTCGACAACAACGAGAAGTAAACAGAGGAAAACACGGTGAGCGTTGCTCACCGTGTCCTTCTGTGGTTTATGACTCGTTCTGACCTTGTCGAAGAATTGGCGGCGCGCTTCGCTCAACTGACGCACCGCGACGCCGAATACGCCGTCAAGACCATTCTTGATGCGATGAGCGACGCGCTGGTGCGCGGGCACCGCATCGAGATCCGCGGCTTCGGCAGCTTCACGGTGAACCGGCGTCCGCCGCGCATCGGCCGCAATCCGCGGTCGGGCGAGAGCGTGCAGATTCCCGAAAAGCGGGTGCCGCACTTCAAGCCGGGCAAGGCGCTGCGCGAGGCGGTCGACGCCCGCACGGCCGAACTCGACGCGCAGAAACGCGAAGCCTGAAGCATAGAATTCCCCCGCCAACGGGGACGCGCATGAAATACCTCCTGTGGCTGCTCAAGGCAGCCATTTTTTTTACCCTCTTCGCCTTCGCGCTGAACAACCAGCACGACGCCACCGTCTACTTCTTCTTCGGCACCCACTGGCGCGCCCCGCTCGTGCTGGTGGTGCTTGCGGCCTTTGCCGGCGGACTCGTGGTCGGCGCGCTCGGCATGCTGCCGGGCTGGTGGAAGCACCGCAGCGCCGCGGCGCAACTGCCCGCGGCGCCGGTCTCGCCCGTCACGGCAGCCCCTGCCCCGGCAGCCGCCGCCACCGACCTTCCCGCCGTACGCCAACATGGACTTTGATTTCAGCTGGCTGCTGCTCGGCCTGCCCCTCGCCTTCGTCCTCGGCTGGCTGGCCTCGCGTTTCGATCTCAGGCAGTTGCGCATCGAAAACCGGCAGGCGCCCAAGGCCTACTTTCGCGGCCTCAACTTCCTGCTCAACGAGCAGCAGGACCAGGCCATCGATGCCTTCATCGAAGCCGTTCAGAACGACCCCGACACCCAGGAACTGCACTTCGCGCTGGGCAACCTGTTTCGCCGCCGAGGCGAATACCAGCGTGCTGTGCGCGTGCACGAGCACCTGCTGGGCCGCGGCGACCTGAGCCGCGCCGACCGCGATCGCGCGCAGCATGCGCTGGCGCAGGACTTCCTGCGCGCCGGCCTGCTCGATCGCGCCGAAGCCGCGCTGCAGAAGCTCGAAGGCACGCGCTACGAGAACGAGGCCCGGCTCGCCCTGCTCGCCATCTACGAACGCTCGCGCGAGTGGGCGCAAGCCGCCGCAGTGGCGCAGAAGCTTGACGAGACCGAGCAGGCCAGCTACGGCGTGCGCCGTGCCCATCACCTCTGCGAGCAGTCCGCCGAGCAGGCGGCGGCCGGCGACCTGAACGCCGCAGCGCAGTTGCTGGAGCAGGCGGTCGCGCTGGCGCCGCAGGCGCCGCGGCCGGCCATCGACACGGCTACGCTGCAACTGCGCAACGGCGACTCCGCCAAGGCCTTCGAAACGCTCGCCGCCCTCAGCGAGAACGCGCCGCTGGCGCTGCCTCTTTACGCGGCGATGCTGCAGCAGGCCTCGGTCGCTTCGCAGCGCGCGGGCGAGGCGCTGATCCTGCTCCAGCGCCGCTATGCAGAATCGCCCTCGATCGACGTGCTCGAGGCAATCATGGCCTTGGGCGGCGCGCCGGTGCTGCCGGAGGACACCACGTCCAGCGCGCCAGCGGCGCCGGAACCGCGCGACGGCTACATCGCGCACCTGGCCCACCAGCCCTCCCTCGTGGCGGCGTCCCGCTGGCTGGCGAGCGAGCACTTCACGCACGAGCAGTTCCATCCGCAGGTGCAACGCGCGCTCGACCAGGCCACGCGGCCGCTGCTGCGCTACCGCTGCGCAGCCTGCGGCTTCGAAGCCCATCAGCATTTCTGGCACTGCCCCGGCTGCCAGGCCTGGGACAGCTACCCGCCCCGGCGCGTCGAAGAGCTCTGAACAAATCTGATCAATTCTGACTTCGTCGCAGAGGCGTCAACCGCAGCTCAGAACCTGCCGTTGAAACCCGCGCCGTGCGCATGCCGCGTGCGGCGGGATGCCCCGGCATCCCTTTCACAACAATGTCAGGGAATCTCAAGGAAGAAAATGTTGGCCATCATGGCCATGCTCGTTGCGACCGCCTCCTGGGCAGCAGTCGATGTCAACAAATACGGCGCACGCAGAGCTCGATGCGCTCAGGGGCGTGGGCCCCGCGGTCTCCAAGCGCATCATCGAAGCACGCAAGCAAGGCGCGTTCAGGACTGGCCGGACCTCATGAGCCGGGTCAAGGGCGTGAAGGAGAAGGCGGCCGCCAAGCTGTCTGCCGAAGGGCTGACCGTCAATGGCCAGAGCTTCGCGGGCGCCGCGGCACCTGCGGCCAAGGTCGCGAAGTCCGAGACCCCCAAGGCCGACGGCGCCTCCAAGAAGGCCGACGCCAAGCCCTGAACCATCTCCGCCGCGGTTCGCCGCGCTGATCCAAAGCCGCCTACGGGCGGCTTTTTCATTCGCGCCGAGGCGTCGGCCATGCGCCTACGGCAGGGGAAAGCCCCACGCGATGGCCCGATATTTGCACGTATGCTCCCCGTCGCCTTTTTACTTTCGTACGTTCTGGAGAGCCCATGAATCACAAGTTCGGCATTGCCCTCGCTGGCCTGACCCTCGGCGCAGCAGCGTTGGCGCAAACCAAGTGGGACCTGCCCACCGCCTACCCGGCCACCAACTACCACACCGAGAACATCACGCAGTTCGCGAAGGACGTCGACGCCGCCACCGGCGGCAAGCTCAAGATCACCGTGCATGCGAACGCATCGCTGTTCAAGGCGCCCGAAATCAAGCGCGCCGTGCAAAGCGGCCAGGCCCAGGCCGGCGAGATCCTGCTGGCCAATTTCGCCAACGAGAACCCGATCTACGCGCTCGACGGCGTGCCCTTCCTTGCGACCACCTATCCCGAAGCGAAGAAGCTCTACGAGGCTTCCAAGCCCGCCATGGAGAAGCTGCTGGCCGCACAGGGCATCAAGGTGCTGTTCATGGTGCCATGGGCACCTCAGGGCATCTACGTGAAGAAGGAAATCGGCTCCGTCGCCGACCTGCGCGGCATCAAGTGGCGCGCCTACAGCCCCGCCACGGCCAAGATCGCCGAACTGATCGGCGCGCAGCCGGTGCAGATCCAGCAGGCTGAGCTGAGCGCGGCGATGGCCACGGGCGTGATCGAAAGCTACATGAGTTCCGGCTCGACCGGCTACGACACCAAGACCTACGAGCACATCAAGAACTTCTACGACACGCAGGCCTGGATCCCGAAGAACGCGATCCTGGTCAATGCCAAGGCCTTCGACGCGCTCGACCCCGCCACCAAGGCCGCAGTGACCAAGGTCGCGGCCGACGCCGAGGCACGCGGCTGGAAGGTCGCCCAGGAAAAGAACGACGAATACAAGCGCCTGCTGGCCGAGCGCGGCATGAAGATCCACAAGCCTTCGCCCAAGCTCGATGCCGACATGCGCCAGGTCGGCGGCATCATGCAGGCCGACTGGCTCAAGGCCACCGGCGCCGAAGGCCAAGCGATCGTCGACGCCTACAAGAAGAAATAAGACATGCGCCGATTCCTCGATCGTCTGTACGGCGGCGCAGGTGCGCTCGGCGCCTTCTGCGTGTTCCTGATCTTCGTGCTGATGGTCGTGGCCGGCGTCGGCCGCCAGATGAACTGGCATGTGAGCGGGCTCAACGATGCGGTGTCCTGGCTCTGCGCCGCGGCCTCCTTCTTCGCGATGGCCCATGCCTTCCGCCACGGCGACTTCGTGCGCGTGACGCTGCTGCTCGATGCCGTGCCGCTCAAGATGCGGCGCGTGCTCGACGTCACGTGTTTGCTGATCGCCGCGGTCTCGGTGGCCTACCTCACCTACTGGGCCACCAGCTTCACCTGGGAGAGCTACGAATTCGCCGAGATGGCGACCGGCCTCCTGGTCATCCCGATCTGGATTCCGCAATCGACCTTCGTGATCGGCTGCTGGCTGCTGCTCGTCGCGATGATCGACGAACTGGTCGGCGTGGTGCGCGGCGAGAAGCCGAGCTACCAGCGCGCAGTCGAAGAACGGCACGCGGCCGGCGACTTCTCCTCGGATATCTAGATGCTCGATACCCTCCTCATGGGCGCGCTGCTGCTCGCCATCATGCTGCTGCTCCTGGCCGGCGGCGTCTGGATCGCGATGACGCTGGCCATCGTCGGCTGGGTCGGCCAGGCCTTCTTCACCAACACGCTGCCCGGCAAGAACCTGTTCTCGGCCTTCTGGGAAAGCAATGCCAGCTGGGAGCTCGCGGCGCTGCCGCTCTTCATCTGGATGGGCGAGATCCTGTTTCGCACCAAGCTCAGCGAAGAGATGTTCGAAGGCCTGCGCCCCTGGCTCAACCGCGTGCCGGGGCGCTTGATGCACACCACCATCCTCGGCTGCGGCGTGTTCGGCTCGGTCTCGGGTTCGTCGGCCGCGACCTGCGCGACCATCGCCAAGGTCGCGCTGCCCGAACTCAAGCGCCGCGGCTACAACGAGAAGCTGGCCATCGGCTCGCTCGCGACCGCCGGCACGCTCGGCATCCTGATCCCGCCCTCGATCACCATGGTGGTCTATGCGGTGGCGGCCGACGCCTCGATCATCCGCATCTTCCTGGCCGGCTTCCTGCCGGGCTTCCTGTTAATGCTGCTGTTCTCGGGCTACATCGGCTGGTGGAGCCTGCGCAACCCCGACAAGGTGCCGCCGGCCGATCCGCCCACCGGCTTCAGGGAAAAGATCCGCCTCTCGGGCAACCTGATTCCCTGCGGATTGCTGATCGTCTTCATCGTATGGGTGCTGGTCGCGGGCTGGGCCACGGCCACCGAGTGCGCGGCCTTCGGCGTGCTGGGTTCGCTGGCCATCGCGGCGTGGGGCAAGAGCCTTACCTGGCAGAACTTCAAGGACGGGATCATGGGCGCCACGCGCACCAGCTGCATGATCATGTTCATCCTGGCCGGCGCCGCCTTCCTCACCAAGACCATGGCTTTCACCGGCATCCCGATGCAGCTGGCCGAGTGGGTGGACGGCATGCACCTCTCGCCCTATGCGTTGATCGGCGCGCTGGTGGTGGTGTACCTGGTGCTTGGCACCGCGCTCGACGGCATCAGCATGATCGTGCTCACGGCCGCCGTGGTGCTGCCCATGGTGCAGAAGGCCGGCTTCGACCTCGTCTGGTTCGGCATCTTCGTGGTGCTCTTGGTCGAGATCGCGGAGGTCACGCCGCCGGTGGGCTTCAACCTGTTCGTGCTGCAGAACATGACCGGCAAGGACAGCAACGTGATCGCCAAGGCCGCGATCCCCTTCTTCTTCTGCCTGGTGCTGTGCATCGCGCTGATCACGCTGTTCCCGGGCATCGTGACCGTGTTGCCCAACGCGGTGATGGGCGTCGAGAAGTAGGCGCCGTGCTGCCGGTGTTCGCGATCTGCGTCGGCGCCTCGCTGGGCGCACTGGCACGCTGGGGGCTGGGGCTCTGGCTCAGCACCCCCGGCGCGTCGATTCCCTACGGCACGCTTGCCTCCAACCTCATCGGCGGCTATCTGGTCGGCGTTGCGGTCGCCATGTTCCAGGCCATACCGCAACTCGACCCGGTCTGGCGCCTGCTGCTGATCACCGGCTTTCTCGGCGGGCTCACCACCTTCTCCAGCTTCTCCGCCGAGGTGATCGCGATGCTGATGCAGGACCGGCTCGCGCTGGCCTTCGGCACGGCGGCGCTGCATGTCTGCGGCTCGCTGGTCCTCACCTGGATGGGCATTCGCACGGTGCAGCAGTTCGCGGGCTGATTCGAGGGCTTTCTCCGAGGGGCGCTCGATAGAATCGATCGCGATGGCCCTTGTCCTCCTCGTCGCACTGCCCTTTGTTGCCAGCGTGCTCGCGGCCTTGCTGCCGTCGGATGCACGCAACCGGGAGTCGACGCTGGCGGGCCTGGTCGCGCTGGGTTGCGCGGTGCAGGCTGCATGGCTCTTCCCGCAACTCGCCGACGGCAATGTGATCCGCGAGGAGATCGCGTGGCTGCCCGCGCTCGGCCTCAACCTCGTGTTCCGCATGGACGGCTTCGCCTGGCTGTTCTGCATGCTGGTGCTCGGCATCGGCACACTGGTCGTGCTCTACGCGCGGTACTACATGTCGCCTTCGGACCCGGTGCCGCGCTTCTTCGCCTTCTTCCTCGCCTTCATGGGCGCGATGGTCGGCGTGGTGCTTTCGGGCAACCTGATCCAGATGGTGCTGTTCTGGGAGCTCACCAGCCTGTTCTCCTTCCTGCTCATCGGCTACTGGCACCACCGGCGCGACGCGCGGCGCGGCGCGCGCATGGCGCTCACAGTCACGGGCGCGGGCGGCCTGTGCCTGCTCGCGGGCGTGCTGGTGCTGGGCCGCATCGTCGGCAGCTACGAACTCGACGTGGTGCTGGCCTCGGGCGAGGAGATTCGTGCGCACCGGCTCTATCCGCTGGTGCTGGTGCTGGTGCTGCTCGGCGCCTTCACCAAGAGCGCGCAATTCCCTTTCCACTTCTGGCTGCCGCGCGCGATGGCGGCGCCCACGCCCGTTTCCGCCTACCTGCACTCGGCCACCATGGTGAAGCTGGGCGTGTTCCTGATGGCGCGGCTGTGGCCGGTGCTCTCCGGCACCGAGGCCTGGTTCTGGCTCGTGAGCGGTGCGGGCGCCGCCACGCTGCTCTTGGGTGGCTATGTCGCGATGTTCCAGCGCGACCTCAAGGCGCTGCTCGCTTACTCGACCATCTCGCACCTCGGGCTCATCACGCTGCTGCTCGGGCTCAACAGCCCGCTGGCCGCCGTCGCGGCCGTGTTCCACGTCATGAACCACGCGACCTTCAAGGCCTCGCTCTTCATGGCGGCCGGCATCATCGACCACGAGAGCGGCACGCGCGACATCCGCAAGCTGAGCGGCCTGCTCCGGCTGATGCCCATCACCGGCACGCTGGCGATCATCGCCAGCGCCTCGATGGCCGGCGTGCCGCTGCTCAACGGCTTCCTCTCCAAGGAGATGTTCTTCGCCGAGACCGTGTTCATCCGGGCCACCCCCTGGGTCAACTTGAGCCTGCCGGTCATCGCGACGCTGGCCGGCGTGTTCAGCGTGGCCTATTCGGCGCGCTTCGTGTTCGACGTGTTCTTCGGCCCGTCCCCCGGCCCCGACGTGCCGAAGCAGCCGCACGAACCGCCGCACTGGATGCGCGTGCCGGTCGAACTGCTGGTGCTGACCTGCCTCGTGGTCGGCGTGGCGCCGGCCTGGTCGGTGGGCGCCTTCCTCGCCGCGGCAGCGACGCCGGTGGTCGGCGGCGTGCTGCCCGAATACAGCCTGGCCGTGTGGCACGGCTTCAACACGCCGCTCCTGATGAGCTTCGTCGCGCTCGCGGGCGGCGCGGGACTCTACATGCTGCAGCGGCGCGGGCGCGCCCGCGGCGATCTCGAGTACACGCCGCTGCTGCATCGCTTCGACGGCCAGCGCATGTTCGAGAACCTGCTCGCGCGCCTCAGCGAAGCCGGCCGGCGCAGCCGGCGCCTCTTCGGCACGCGGCGGCTGCAAATGCAGTTGCTGCTGCTGGTCGTCGTCGCCCTCGCCGGCGCGGCGGCCTCGCTGTGGCTCACGCCTGCCGAGCGCGGAACGCGCGAACTGCTGCCCTTCTCGACCATGTTCGCGATGACCTGGGTCATCGGCGGCATCTGCGCGCTGGCCGCCGCCTGGCAGGCCAAGTTCCACCGGCTGGCCTCGCTGATGCTGGCCTCGGGCGCGGGCCTGGTGTGCTGCACCACCTACATCTGGTTCTCGGCGCCCGACCTCGCGCTCACGCAGCTGGTGGTGGAGACCGTGACCGTGGTGCTGATCCTGTTGGGCCTGCGCTGGCTGCCGATGCGCACCGCCAAGCCGCAGCCCGCACTGGTGCGAATCCGGCTCTGGGGGCGGCGCGGGCGCGACTTGACTATTGCGGCACTGTCCGGATGCGGCATGGCCGCGCTGGCCTGGACCGTGATGACGCGCCCCTTCCCCCAAAGCATTTCGCCCTTCTTCCTCGAGCGCGCCCTGCCCGAGGGCGGCGGCACCAACGTGGTCAACGTGATGCTGGTTGACTTCCGCGGCTTCGACACCTTCGGCGAGATCGCAGTGCTCGGCATCGTCGCCCTCGCCGTCTATGCACTGCTGCGCCGCTTCCGGCCGGCGCCCGAGTCCATGGCCCTGCCCGCGCAGCAGCGCGCGCAGACCGACGACGGCAGCAGCGACCTGCTGAACCCGCGCCGTGCCCAGGACACCGCCGTCGGCTACCTCATGGTGCCGGCCGTGCTCGTGCGCTTCCTGCTGCCGCTCTCGGTGCTGGTGTCGATCTACTTCTTCATGCGCGGTCACAACCAGCCGGGTGGCGGCTTCGTCGCCGGGCTGGTGATGTCGGTGGCGCTGGTGCTGCAGTTCATCGTCTCCGGCGCCGAGTGGGTGGAAGAACACCTGCGCATCTACCCGCGGCGCTGGATCGCGATCGGCCTGCTGCTCGCGCTGGCCACCGGCTCGGGCGCGGTGCTGTTCGGCTATCCCTTCCTCACCACGCACACCGCGCACCTGCACCTGCCGGTGCTCGGCGAGGTGCACGTGCCGAGCGCATTGTTCTTCGACATCGGCGTGTTCGCGCTGGTGCTGGGCGCGACCATGCTGATCCTCACCGCGCTGGCCCATCAGTCCATCCGCAGTCACCGCTGGGCTGACGAACAAGCCGAGAAAGAAGCCGAGCGCGCCGCGGCCGATGCCAAAGGCGCCGCCTGATGGAGGCCGTGCTCGCCATCGCCATCGGTGTACTCACCGGCTCCGGCGTCTACTTGCTGCTGCGCCCGCGCACCTTCCAGGTGATCATGGGCCTCACGCTGATCTCCTATGCGGTGAACCTGTTCATCTTCAGCATGGGCCGCGTCAAGATCGATAGCGAACCGGTGCTGATCCCGGGCTTCGCCGCCACGCTGGCCAACACCGCCGATCCGATGCCGCAGGCGCTGGTGCTCACCGCGATCGTGATCGGCTTCGCGATGACCGCGCTGTTCCTGGTCGTGCTGTTGGCCTCGCGCGGGCTCAGCGGCACCGACCACGTGGACGGCGAAGAGCGCAAGGAGCCGCAGGAATGACAGGCCTCTTCCGCTTCCTCGACCACCTGCTCGAGCTCGGCATGCCGCATCTCGTGGCGGTGCCGATCCTGCTGCCCCTGTTCACGGCCGCGCTGATGCTGCTCCTGGGCGAACAGCGCCGGCGCACCAAGTCTTTCCTGAGCGTGGTCTCCGGCCTGGTCGGCCTCCTGGCCGCGCTGGCCTTGCTTCGCTGGGTCAACGCCGCCGACACCGGCAGCGGCGCAGGCTCGATCGGCGTCTACCTGCCGGGCAACTGGCGTGCACCCTTCGGCATCGTGCTGGTGGCCGATCGGCTCTCGACGATGATGGTGGCGCTCACCGGCGTCGTCGCCTTCGCCGCCTCGATCTACTCGACCTCGCGCTGGGACCGGGCCGGCGTGCACTTCCATCCGCTGCTGCAGCTGCAGCTCATGGGACTCAACGGTGCTTTCCTGACCGGCGACCTGTTCAACCTCTTCGTCTTCTTCGAAGTGATGCTCGCCGCCTCCTACGGTTTGCTGCTGCACGGCTCCGGCCGGCTGCGCGTGCAGGCCGGCCTGCACTACGTGGCCATCAACCTCGCGGCCTCGTCGCTGTTCCTCGTGGGCGCAGCGCTGCTCTACGGCGTGACCGGCACCCTCAACATGGCCGACCTCGGCATGCGCATTGCGCAGCTCGCGCCGGCCGATCGCGGCCTGGTGCATGCGGCCGCGGCCATCCTCGCGACCGCCTTCTTCGCCAAGGCCGGGGCCTGGCCGCTCAACTTCTGGCTGGTGCCGGCCTACAGCGCCGCCGTGTCGCCGGTGGGCGCAGTGTTCGCGCTCCTCACCAAGCTCGGCGTCTACACGGTGCTTCGGCTCTGGACCGTGCTGTTCGCGCCCGACACCGGTGCTTCGGCGCAGTTCGGGCAGGCCGTGCTGGTCGCGACCGGGCTGGCCACGCTGTTCGTCGGTGCACTCGGCATCGTCGGCACCCAGCGGCTGTCCAACCTTGCCGGCTTCAGCGTGCTGATCTCCGCCGGCACGATGCTGGCCGCCATCGGACTCGGGCAGCCGGCGGTGTGGGCGGGTGCGCTCTACTACCTGCTGACGTCCACGCTGGCGGCCAGCGCCTTCTTTCTCCTGATCGACATGATCGAGCGCTGGCGCAATGCAGGCATGAGCGTCGCGCCGCACGAGGCGGCCGGCGATGCACCCTTTCTCTCGGAAGACTTGAGTCGCCTGAACGACGTGAATCTCGACGACGATGCGCAAGCGCTTTACGGCCGCGCCATTCCGGCCGGCATCGCCTTCCTCGGCCTCGGCTTCGTCGGCTGCACGCTGCTGCTGGCAGGACTGCCGCCGCTGTCGGGTTTCGTCGGCAAGTTCGCGATGCTCTCGGGCCTGCTCGGCGCGGAACAAGGCATCACGCCGGCGGGCTGGGCCTTCATCGCGCTCTTGATCGTCTCGGGTTTTCTTTCGCTGATCGCCCTGAGCCGCACCGGCATCCGCCACTTCTGGACCCAGCCGCACGCCACGCTGCCTTCGCTGCCTGCGGTCGAAGTGCTGCCGGTGGCGGCGCTGCTGGCGGCCTGCCTCGCGCTGACGCTCGCGGCCGAGCCGGTGATGCGGCACGCCGCCGCCACGGCCGAAGGCCTGCGTTCGCCCGCCTCCTACCGCGAGGCCGTGCTCGGCGCGCGGCAGCTCCCGGGCCCCACCACGCAAGCAGGAGGCAGCGCACGATGATCAAACTCAAACGCTGGCTTCCCTCGCCGCCGCTGTCGCTGGCACTCTTCGTCGTGTGGCTACTGCTGAACCAGTCGCTCGATGCAGCGACGCTGCTGCTGGCGGCCATCCTCGCGATCGCGGTCCCGATCCTGACCCAGAGCCTCAGGCCCGCCACGGTGCGCATGCGCCGTCCGGGGCTGGCGCTGCGGCTCGCCGGCGTCGTCGCGCTGGACCTCGTCCATTCGGCCCTGACCGTGGCCCGGCTGCTGCTCACGCGGCGCGGCAGCGGCATGTCGCCACGCTTCGTGCGCGTGTCGCTCCAACTGCGCGATCCCAATGCGCTGGCGGTGCTGGCGATGATCCTGTGCCTCACGCCGGGCACGGCCTGGGGCGAGATCTCGCTCGACCGCTCCACGCTCCTGATCCACGCGTTCGACGTCGAGGACGAAGCAGCCTTCGTCGCCACGATCAAGGCGCGCTACGAGCGCCCGCTGATGGAGATCTTCGAATCATGACCCCCGTGCTCTTCTGGGCCCTCAAGCTGGCGCTGCTGCTGCTTGCGGTGGCCATGCTGTGCGCACTGGCGCGCCTGCTCGTCGGCCCCACCGCGCAAGACCGCGTGATGGCGCTCGACTGCCTCTACATCAACGGCATGCTGATGATGCTGGTGCTCGGCATCGTCTATGCGAGCAATGTCTACTTCGAGGCGGCGATGCTGATCGCGCTGTTCGGCTTCGTCGGCTCGACCGCGCTCGCGAAGTTCCTGCTGCGCGGCGAGGTGATCGAATGAGCGACTTCATCGTGGGCCCGCTGCCGCTTTGGGCCGAGATCCTGGCCGCGGTATTCACCGTGCTGGGCGCCGCCTTTGCCGCTATCGGCTCCTTCGGGCTGGTGCGGCTGCCAACCTTCTTTCACCGCATCCATGCGCCCACGCTCGGTGCGACGCTCGGCGTGTGGTGCATCACGCTGGCCACCATCATTTACTTCTCCGTGCAGGGCGCAAACCTGTTCCTGCACGCGGTGCTGATCGCGCTCTTCGTCGCCCTCACGGCGCCGGTCACGACCATCTTCCTGATGCGCGCCGCGCTGTTCCGCGAGCGCCAGAAGGGCGGCGACATTCCGCCGCCCACCTAGCGCCATTCCATCAAGGGGCTGGGCTTCGGACGGCTTAATCGCTACGCTCGCGGGACTCAATCCCAGGAGCGCGCCATGTTCTACGGCCTCACGCCGCTCGGTGTCGTGCACACCGCCATCAGCCTCCTCGCGGTCGCCGCGGGCATCGTGGCCTTCTTCCGCTACAAGCAAATCACCCTGGCGACCCGCGCGGGGCAGGTCTACCTGTGGACCACCGTCCTGACCTGCCTGACCGGCTTCGGCATCTTCCAGCACGGCGGCTTCGGCAAGCCGCATGTGCTGGGCATCGCCACGCTCGTGGTGCTGGGCATTGCGGTACTGGCCGGCCGCTCGCGTGCCTTCGGCAAGGCGTCGGCCTATGTGGAAGTGGTGAGCTATTCGCTCACCTTCTTCTTCCACATGATTCCCGGCGTGACCGAGACCTTCACGCGCGTGCCGCTGGGATCTCCGGTGTTCGCCAACGCCGACGATCCCGGCCTGCAGAAGGTCATCGGCCCGATCTTCATCCTGTTCCTGATCGGCGCCTTCCTGCAGGTGCGCCGCCTGCGTGCCGCGAACCGACTGGCGGTCGCAGCTACCGGAGAGCTCAGCCCTTGATGAAAGCCAGCAGGTCGACGTTGAACTGCTCGGCGTGCGTGCTGGCCAGGCCGTGCGAAAGGCCCGGGTAGATCTTCAGCGTCGAGCCCTTGACCAGCTTGGACGACAGCATGGCCGAAGCACCGATCGGCACGATCTGGTCGTCGTCGCCATGCGCGATCAGGGTCGGCACGTCGATCTTCTTGAGGTCTTCGGTAAAGTCGGTTTCCGAGAACTGCTTGATGCAATCCAGCAGGCCCTTGTGCCCGCCCATCATGCCCTGCAGCCAGAACGAATCTCGCAAGCCCTGCGAGACCTTGGCGTTGGGCCGGTTGGCGCCGTAGAAAGGTGCGGTCAGGTCCTTGAAGAACTGCGAGCGGTCGGCCGTGACGCCGGCGCGGATGCCGTCGAAGACCTCGAGCGGCAGGCCGCCCGGATTGGCCGCCGTCTTCAGCATCAGCGGCGGCACGGCGCCCAGCAGCACGGCCTTGGCGACGCGCTTCGTGCCGTGGCGGCCGAGGTAGCGCGTCACCTCGCCGCCGCCGGTGGAATGGCCCACCATCACCGCGTCCTTGATGTCGAGCTTGTTCATCAGCTCGGCCAGGTCGTCGGCGTAGGTGTCCATGTCGTTGCCGTTCCAGGGTTGACTGGAGCGGCCGTGGCCGCGCCGGTCGTGAGCGATGACGCGAAAGCCGCGCTCGCCGAGGAACACCATCTGGGCGTCCCAGGCGTCGGCCGTCAGCGGCCAGCCGTGCGAAAAAACGACCGGCTGGCCCGTGCCCCAGTCCTTGTAGTAGATCTGCGTGCCGTCTTGGACGGTGATGATGTTGCTCATGGTTTGCTCTCCGCGGTTTGTGATGCGACGCCTTGCCAAGCGTAGACGCCGACAGGGTTCGGAAGAACCGCAGAAAGAGTAGCGCCGCTCTATGACTTTGGGGAGACTTAAAGTCCCGCGAGCCACTTGAAGCCGACGATGAGCGCCACCCCCAGCAGCGCCAGAACCACGAGCCGGCCCCAACGCACGGCACGGTGCCCCGGGGCATCGTCCAGGTCGGGTCGCGCGAGCGTGTCGAACGAGGTGTCCGGCTTGTCTCGTGCCCAGTCGTGAAAGTTGTCGCGCTCGGTGTTCATGTAATACATTATAACTACATGTAAGCAAAACTTGCAGAGCCGGCGTTAAGCCTGGCAGGGACAACACCGGGGCGACACAGGGCTATACAAGATTTCGCTTGTGCCTTACGCCTGCTTCACATGGCAGGAGCACGATGAAGGCTCCTTCCAAGCACAAGGAGCTCGCATGAGAAAGATCACTTTCACTCTTGGCGCCGCCGCCCTGCTGTCGCTCGGCGCGATCACGGCTCCGGCCCATGCTGAATACGGCGAGCGCTATCCGCACCGCGTGATCGTGGTTCCGGCGCCGCCTCCGCCGCCGCAGGTTTACTACGGGCAGCCCTATTACGGCCAGCCACAGCAGCGCTGGCACGGCGACGATCGCTGGGATTCCCGCCACCGCGGCTGGGGGGACAACGACCGCGACGGCATACCGAACCGTTACGACCGCGATCGCGACGGTGACGGCGTGCCCAATCGCTACGACCGCCGCCCGAACAACCCCTATCGCTACTAGGTAGCCTCGCGCCGGCGACGGCGCTCGACGGCGTTCCGAATACTCGTAGACGGTGCATGTGGACACCGTCCAGTATCTCTGCTAAGGTTTGTGGATGGCGTACACAAACCCGAGGAGATACGCATGCTGCTCGCCAACAAGACTGCAGTGATCCACGGCGCCGGAGGCGCCGTCGGCGGTGCCGTCGCACGCGCCTTCGCCCGAGAAGGCGCCAAGGTGTTTCTCGCCGGCCGCACGCTGGCCCGCCTCGAAGCCGTCGCAGCGGACATCGAGGCCGCGGGCGGCACGGCCGAAAGCGCGGTGGTCGATGCCCTCGATGCGCAAGCGGTCCACCGGCATGCCGATGCCGTGGCGCAGAAGGCCGGCGGCATCGACATCGCATTGAATGCCATCGGCGTTGCACACGTCCAGGGCACGCCCTTCGCAGACCTGTCGCTGCAGGACTACGAATACCCGATCACCATCTACACGCGCAGCAACTTCATAACCGCGCAGGCCGTGGCGCGGCACATGGCGAAGAAGGGTTCGGGCGTGATCCTCACCCTCTCGACGCCAGGCGCCCGCCTGCCGGGGCCCGGCTACATGGGAAACTGCGTGGCGAGCGCAGCGGTCGAGGCGATGTCCCGCCACTTGGCCGGCGAGCTCGGCGCGCAGGGCATCCGCGTCGTCTGCATGCGGCCCCATGCGATTCCCGAGGCGGTGGCGACTTCGCACACGCGTGAGGTGTTCCGTCCGCTGGCCGAACGCGCCGGCCTCAGCATCGACCAGATGCTCGCAGGCGCGGCCACCGGCACGTTGCTGAAACGTCTGCCGACGCTGGACGAGGTGGCGAACACGGCGGTGTTCCTGGCCTCCGGCTACGCCGGCGCCATCACCGGCACCGTCGCCAACCTCAGCTGCGGCTTTCTCGTCGATTGAACGGAGATTTTTTTCATGCTCAGGACCATCGTCATCGCCATCGTCGTCCTGTTGGCCGCATTGCTCGGGTGGGCGGCCACCAAGCCCGACACCTTCCGCGTCGAGCGCAGCACCACCATCAAGGCGCCGCCGGGAAAAATCCTTACCCTCATCAGCGACTTCCGCAATTGGCGCGCCTGGTCGCCCTACGAGAACCTGGAGCCGGGAATGAAAAGAACCTTGAGCGGCCCGCCCAGCGGCAAGGGCGCCGTGTACGCATGGGAAGGCGAAGGCAAGGCCGGCGCCGGACGCATGGAGATCACGGAGGTCGCGCCGGCGTCACGCGTCAAGATCCAGCTCGACTTCAGCAAGCCCTTCGAGTCCCACAACACCGCCGAATTCACGATGCAGCCCGAGGGCGATGCCACCAAGCTGACCTGGGCGATGTACGGGCCCAATCCCTACATGGCGAAGCTCATGCAGGTGTTCTTCGACATGGACACGATGGTCGGCAAGGACTTCGAGACCGGCCTCGGCAACCTCAAGACGGCCGCGGAGAAGCAAGGATGAGCCAGCACATCGAAGGTCGCCGGCGCTGGCTGGCGCTCATGGTCCTTTGCCTCGGCGTCCTGATGATCGTGCTGGACACCACGATCGTGAACGTGGCGCTGCCCTCGATCCGCACCGACCTCGGTTTCACCGAGACCTCGCTGGTCTGGGTGGTGAACGCCTACATGCTCACCTTTGGCGGCTTCCTGCTCTTGGGCGGCCGGCTGGGCGACCTGTTCGGGCATCGGCGGCTGTTCCTGCTCGGCATCACGCTGTTCACCGTCGCCTCGCTGGCCTGCGGTCTCTCGAACTCGCAAGCCCTGCTGGTCGCCGCGCGCGCGGTGCAGGGCCTGGGCGGCGCGGTGGTCTCGGCGGTCGCGCTCTCGCTGATCATGAACCTGTTCACCGAACCGGCCGAACGCGCCAAGGCGATGGGCGTCTACGGCTTCGTGTGCGCCGGCGGCGGCAGCATCGGCGTGCTGCTGGGCGGCCTCCTCACCGACGCCCTCAGCTGGCACTGGATCTTTCTCGTCAACCTGCCGATCGGTGTGGCGGTCTATGCGCTGTGCCTCGCACTGCTGCCGCACCTGCCCGGGCATGCGGCCGGCGAGAAGCTCGACGTCGGCGGCGCGGTGAGCGTCACGCTTTCATTGATGCTGGCGGTGTATGCAATCGTCAACGGCAACGAGATCGGCTGGACTTCGACGCAGACGCTGGGCCTGCTCGGCATCGCGGCGGCATTGCTGGCGGTCTTCATCGCCATCGAGGCGCGCGTGCGCCATCCGCTGATGCCGCTGCGCCTGTTCCGCCTGCGCAACGTGGCCGTCGCCAACGTGATGGGCGTGCTGTGGGCCGCCGCGATGTTCGCGTGGTTCTTCATCTCGGCGCTCTACCTGCAGCTGGTGCTGGGCTACAGCCCGATGCAGGTCGGCCTCGCCTTCCTGCCGGCCAACCTCATCATGGCAGTCTTCTCGCTCGGCCTTTCGGCCAAGCTGGTGATGCGCTTCGGCAACCGCGGGCCGCTCGCGTTCGGGCTGCTGCTGGCGGCCGCGGGACTGGCGCTGTTCGCGCGCGCGCCGGTGGACGGCAGCTTCCTGCTCGACGTGATGCCAGGCATGACGCTGCTCGGCCTCGGCGCCGGCATCGCGCTCAACCCGATGCTGCTGGTCGCGATGAGCGATGTCGCGCCGAGCGAATCGGGCCTGGCTTCGGGCATCGTCAACACGGCTTTCATGATGGGCGGCGCATTGGGCCTCGCGGTGCTCGCGAGCCTTGCCTCGGCGCGCACCGACCGCCTCACGGGCTCCGGGGCGCATGCGCTGGCCGCGCTCAATGGCGGCTATCACGTGGCCTTCATCGTCGGCGCCGTCTTCGCGGCCGCGGCGGCCTTGCTCGGCGCCTTGCTGCTGCGTGCCGGATCGCTGTCGCCAGAAACCGAAGAGGAAAAAGAGCCGGTCGGCGCCGCACGCACCAGCTAGCCCATCTTTCTCAACTCAACCCCGATTTCGACGATTTTGGGGGTGTTGAGCGACGCAAGTGCTTGATGCGTATAGGGGTGACGCGGCAAAACGCTTGTGGTGGAGACCTTGGTCCTTGGCGTGCGGGCGAGCGGTTCCTAAACTGCGGCGCATGTTTCTGCGCTGCAACCGACGCCTGAAGGACGGCAAGACGCACGATTACTGGAGCGTGGTGGAGAACCGCCGACTGGCCGATGGTCGTGTGGTGCAAAGGCAGGTGCTCTACCTGGGCGAGATCAACGCGAGCCAGCGCGAAGCCTGGCGCAAGACCATCGAAGTGCACGACGAGGGAACCAGGCGCCAAGTGGCGCTGTTCCCGGCCGGCTCGATGCCCGCCGATGACGCGAATGCGGTGGGTATCCGTCTGGACGAACTGCGCCTCGAACGCCCGCGCCAGTGGGGCGCGTGCTGGCTGTCATGCGTGTTGTGGCAGCAACTCGAACTCGACGCCTTCTGGAGCGCTCGGCTGCCGCCCTCGCGCGAAGGCACCCCGTGGCTGCAGGTGCTGCAAACGCTGGTGGCCTACCGGCTGATCGATCCTGGCAGTGAATGGCGCTTGCACCGTCACTGGTTCGACGCCAGCGCGATGGCCGATCTGCTGCACGCCGACTTCGCGTTGGCCGAGAAGAACACGCTGTACCGTTGCCTGGACAAGCTCACAGCGCACAAGGACGAACTGTTCAAGTTCCTGTGCCGGCGCTGGGGCGAGCTGTTCGGCGCGAAGTTCGACGTGCTGCTGTACGACCTGACCAGCACCTACTTCGAGAGCGATGCGCAGCGCAGCGAGCACGACAAGCGCCAGTACGGCTACAGCCGCGACAAGCGAGGCGACTGCCGCCAGGTGGTGATCGCGCTGATCGTCACCCCTGAAGGCTTCCCGCTGAGCTACGAGGTGCTCTCGGGCAACACGGCCGACTCAACGACGCTTGGCGACTTCCTCGATCGCATCGAGCAGCGCTACGGCCGAGCCAACCGGATCTGGGTGATGGACCGCGGCGTGCCCACCGAAGACAGCCTGGCACAGATGCGCCGCATGGGAGCGTCGTATCTCGTGGGCACCCCCAAGGGGCGGCTGAGCAAGCTCGAGCAAGGCTTCCTCGCACAGCCGTGGCAGCGCGTGCGCGAAGGCGTCGATGTCAAGCGCCTGGCCGGTGACGAAGACACCTACGTGCTGGCGCAAAGTGCAGCACGCATCGACAAGGAGCGTGCGATGCGGCAACGCCGCCTGCGCCGCTACGTGCAGCGCCTGCAGGCCTTGCAGGGCCAGGCGCTCACGCGCGATCAACTGCTCATGAAGCTCGGCGCAGCCAAGCACGACGCCGGGCGCGCCGCCCATCTGGTCACGGTTCAGCTGCCCGAGGCCAGCAGCAGTTCCAAGACAGCATCCTTCGAGTTCGAACTCGATCGCGCCCGGCTGCGCCAGGTGCGCCGCCGTGAAGGGCGCTATCTGCTGCGCACCAACCTCGCAGCGCACGATCCCGCGCAGCTGTGGACGTTCTACATCCAGCTCACCGAGGTCGAGCAGGCGTTCAAGGAGCTCAAGCACGACCTGGCCGTACGCCCGATCTACCACTCCAGCGAGAAGCGCATCGAGGCCCACATCTTCGTGGCCTTCCTCGCCTACTGCCTGCAGGTCACCTTGAAGGCCCAACTCAAGCGCCTGGCGCACGGCATCACGCCTGCGGAGGTCATCGCCAAGTTCAAGACCATGCAGATGGTGGACGTGCACCTGCCCACCACCGACGGCAGAGAGCTCGTGCTGTCGCGATATACCCAGCCCGAGGCCGATCACCGCATGCTGCTGGACC
The DNA here is from genome assembly GCF_964253805.1 of Variovorax sp. LjRoot175. NCBI lineage: Bacteria > Pseudomonadati > Pseudomonadota > Betaproteobacteria > Burkholderiales > Comamonadaceae > Variovorax > Variovorax sp. LjRoot175. The sequence continues at coordinate 4,010,112 of NZ_CAXURY020000001.1, forward strand.
TGCTGCGGCTGAAGCTGCCCGATCAACCCCCGCCGAAGATCACTGCCAAACACGCCCGCATCACTGCCCAACCCATCCCGCTGTAGTGGAGACCTTCGAGCTCGTGCTGAATCAAATCAAGCACTTAGCCGGCTTCGCACCTGCCAGTTGAGAAAGACGGGCTAGAACCGCCAGTCGATGTAACCGGCGCGACGATCGGTCTTCGCCTACAGAAATCGAGGACCTCGGCGCCCAGGATGAGGGGGCCATGAAAAATCCGATCAAACTCACCATCGATGAGCCGGTGCCCGGATCCTTCGTCTGGACGCTGCTCGAAACCGACACCGACGGCGCGCCGCGGAAGGTTCTGAAATCGGCGGAATACGACGCCGACACTTACGAGGCCGCGCTAGCGGCCGGAACCCGCGTGATGGATGCCGAGCTGCGCAGGAGCGCTGCGCCCCCGCGGCGCCGCAGCATGACGAACTGATCAGGCCAGGTGCGTCTTCAGGGGCACGGCGGAGTCTGCCGCAACCGCCGGGTCCGGGCTGCGTCCGGCTTCCAGCAGCTTGCGGCTCATCATGTGGTCTACCGGCGCATTGACCGACTCGACGCAGCGCAGCACGCCGTCCACGTAGTGCAGCAGCGAGAACGAAGCCGGATTGGCGCCCGGGCGCCGCACCATGCTCGCGCCGGCCGTGCCTTCGGCGGGGACCAGCCCGGCCATCTGCAAGCGCAGGCTGCCCTGATCCGACCAGAACCACGGCACCGCGTCGTGCGGACGGGCCGCGCCGGTCAGGGTGGCGACGGCCGTGCGCGCCTGGTCATTGGCGTTCTGCACCGACTCCAGCCGCAAGGCCTGGCCTGCGCGCCGATCCGGAAAGCGCGTGCAGTCGCCGACCGCGAGCACGGCCTCGTCGCTGGTCTGCATGTAGGCGTCGACCACGATGCCATCGGCGCACTCCAGCCCGGCGGCCTGCGCGAGCGCGGTCTCGGGCACGGCGCCGATGCCGAGCAGCATCAGGTCGACCGGCTGCGCCACGCCGTCGAGCTCGATCGCCGCGAGACGCCGGCCCTCGGTCTGCCAGGCGCCGCATTGCACGCCGGTGCGGATGTCCATGCCCGCGGCGCGATGGGTCGCGAGCACATGCTCGGACAAGGCGGGCGACACGGCCCGGCTCAAGAGCCGCGGCGCGCTTTCCAGAACGCTCACGCGCTTGCCGAGCGCCAGCGCCGTCGCCGCCACTTCGAGGCCGATGAACCCGCCGCCGAGCACCGTGACGTGCTCTGCCGCCATCAGCATCGAGCGCAGCTGCGCGGCCTCATCGGCGGCACGCAGCAGCGCGACGTTCTCCAGCCCCACCAGCGCCGGCAACCGTCGTGCGCGGGTGCCGGTCGCGAGCACCAGCCGCTCCCAGCCGAGCACGGTGCCTGAACGCAGCGTGACGGTGCGCGCCGCGCGATCGATCACAAGCGCCGGGTCGCCCAGGTGCATCGTGATCCCGGCCTCGGCATACCACGCCTCGGCGCGGTGGAGCTGCGGCGCCTCGTCCGGACTCTTGAGGAAGGTCTTGGACAGCGGCGGCCGGTGATAGGGGATCGAGCTCTCTTCGCACACCAGGTGCACGCGGGCGCCCTGCCCCGCCTCCGCCAGGCCGGCGCACAGCTGTGCCGCGGCATGGCCGCCGCCGATGATCACGATGTCTCTGCTTGAATGCATGGTTGGCTTTTTCGTTGATGCCTGCAGATTCTCGCTCGGCGGGCCGCGCCCTTAGGATGCGCGGCATGACCCGCCGCATCGATGCCTACAGCCTGCGACTCTTCGTCTCGACGGCGCGCGCCGGCTCCATCGTGCGCGGCGCGGCGCTCGAGCACATCGCGCCCTCGGCGCTGAGCCGGCGCATCGCCGATCTCGAGCACGCCTTCGGCACTGCCCTTTTCGTGCGCTCGCCGCGCGGCATCGCGCTCACCGATGCGGGCCGCCTCGTGCTCGAGCGCGGGCAGCAGATCGACAACGACCTGCAGTCGCTGGTGCGCGAGGTGCAAATCGAGGGTGACGAAGTGCGCGGCACGGTCAGGCTCTACGCCAACATGTCGGCCGTGATCGGCTTCCTGCCCGAACGTCTGCAGGCCTTCATGGCCCGGTATCCGCGCGTCCAGATCTCGCTGCATGAAGAAGACACGCGCGACGTCATCCGCGCCTGCCTCGACGACCGTGCCGACGTCGGCGTGGGCGTGGAGGCGCCGGTACCCGCCGGGCTCGATGCCTGGCGCTTCGCGACCGATCCGCTGCAGGTGGTGCTGCCCGCTGGTCATGCGCTGGCCAAACGAAAGGCCGTCGGCTTCGCCGAGCTGCTGGACCATCCGCTGATCGGCGTCCACCAGGGCGGCGCGCTCGACCGCTGCCTGCACGAACGTGCCCAGGCGCTGCAAAAAAAACCTTTTGCGCCCACCGTGTCGGTCAGCAGCTTCGATGCGGTCTGCCGCATGGTCGAGGCGGGCCTGGGCATTGCGGTGGTTCCGCAAAGCGCCGCCGCGGCCTATGCCGGCAGCCCGCGCTTCGTGCGCCGGCCGCTCGACGAAGCGTGGGCGGCGCGCGAGCTGCATCTCTACGCGCTGCGCAAGACGCCAAGGCCGCGCTCGGTCGCGGCATTGATCGACGCGCTGCGCGGGTAAGTCCCCATCTCGCATTTCGCGAGAGCCCCTGTGCCGCCTTGGCGCTTTTCGGCCCGAGGGCCTGACGCGAAGATCAGGCATGCCAGCCCTTGCGCCAGCTTCCGACGATCTTCCGGCGCTTCGCTTCGCGCCCAGGCTGCTCTTCTTGAGCAGCTCACCCGAAGTCGTCGAACAATGCCTGCGCGGCGAAACGCCGGCACTGGCGGAAGCCATGCCCTTGCGCGACGACATCTCGACCGACGAGATCACACCGCTGCCCATCCTCACCCATTACGACGACAAGCTCGGCCGCTACCCCTACACCGGCTTCAAGACCGGTGACCGCCTGCCCGTCGGCACCGATGCGGTCCGCGCGAGCGGCATCGAGGTAGTGGTCGCGGGCAGGCGCTACGGCAAGGGCTCGTCGCGCGAGCACAGCCCCGCGGCCGAGAAACTGGCCGGCGTGCGGCTCGTGATCGGGGAGAGCTTCGAGCGCATCTACCGCCAGAACGCCGACAACATCGGCCTCTTCACCTCCACCGATTTCGGGCTGGTCGAACGCATCCGCGCCGGCGAGGCGATTCCGCTCGCCGAACTCGTCGCCGGCCGCGATGCGCTCGCCGCGGCCATCCTGCAAAGCGGCGGCCTGCTGCGCTTCGGCCAGCACTTCATGTGCCGCATCCGGAGCGCCGAGGGCGCGCCGCCCGAGCGGCCACGCACGCTGTTCGAGAAGATCGTGGCCCGCCATGCGCTCGCGACCGAGCTCACCGAGGCGCACCCGGCGCCCGGCGACGGCGCCTTCGTACGTGCCGACTGGCGCTTCATCCACGAGTACTACACCGGCATGGCGGCGCACATGCTGCATGCGACCTTCCGCAAGCCGTTGAACCTGCACGAGCCGGCATCGATCGTGGTGTTCGAGGACCACACCTCCTACGTCGAGGAAAGCCCGACCCACGTGCGCGGCGGCCTGGTGCCCAACGTGCACCGCATGGTCGAGGCGCAGCGCGAATTCGCGGCCGCGTACGGCCTGCGCTCGCACCGCACCCTGACCGAGGAGGAGGCGCGCACCGACGACGGCAGCAACATCGCCGGCATCTCGCACGCGATGATGGCCGAGCGCTACGCGCTGCCGGGCCAGGTCGTGGTCGGCACCGACTCGCACACGCCGCACAGCGGCGCGCTGGGCTGCGTGGCATTCGGCGTCGGCACTACCGACATGGCCAATGCCTTCGTGACCGGCGCGCTGCGGCTCACCGTGCCGCAGTCGCTGCACATCGTGTTCGACGGCGCGCTGCGGCCCGGCGTGACCGCCAAGGACATCGTGCTGCACCTGCTGGCCGAGCCGCGCATCCGCGCCGGCGGCGGCGTGGGCCGGGTGTTCGAATTCACCGGCGAGGTGGTCGCGCAGCTGTCGACCGACGAGCGCGCGACGCTCACCAACATGACGGCCGAGCTCGGAGGCTTCACCGGCATCGTCGCGCCCGACGCGGAAACGGTGCGCTTCCTGCGCGAGCGGCGCGGCATCGACTTCGTGCTCGAGCCGTGGATGCGCAGCGATGCGGACGCGGTCTATGCGGAGACGATCCGCGTCGATTGCACCGCGGTGCCGCCGATGGTGGCCCGCCCTGGCGACCCCGGCAACGGGCTGCCGCTGGCGGCGCTCGAGGAGCCGGTGCGCATCGACATCGCCTACGGCGGCTCCTGCACCGCGGGCAAGCGCGAAGACTTCGACCACTATCACGAGGTGCTGCGCTGGGCGGCCGACCGCGGCCTGCGCGTGCCGGATCGCGTGTCGCTCTACCTCCAATTCGGCACGACCGCGGTGCGCGACCACTGCGCGGCGCGCGGCTACCTCGATGCCTTCGCGCGGGTCGGTGCGCGCATCCTGCAACCGTCGTGCGGCGCCTGCGGCAACTGCGGCCCGGGCACCTCGGTGCGCAAGGAAGAGGTCACCGTGAGCGCGATCAACCGCAACTTTCCGGGCCGCGGCGGACCGGGCCAGGTCTGGCTCGCGAGCCCGCCGACCGTGGCCGCGAGCGCCATCGCAGGCGAGCTGCTGTCCTTCGAGGAACTGCGACGCCGGCATCCATGAAACAAGACAAGGAGACACACGTGACGATGATGAAAGCCCCCCTGATCCGCCGCATCGCGGCATCGCTCGCCAGCGCCGCCTTGGCGACCGCAGCGCTCGCCCAGGCACCGGCCTCCGACAAGCCGATCCGCATGGTCGTGCCGCTGGCGGCCGGCTCCACCGTGGACGCGGTCGCGCGCGCCATCGGCCCGTCCTTCGGCAAGGCCGCGGGCCATCCGGTCGTGGTCGAGAACATCGCCGGCGCCGGCGGCATCCCAGGCACCACGCAGATCGTGAAGGCGCCGAAGGACGGCCTCACGCTCGGCATGATCTCGTCGAACCACGTGATCAACCCGGGCATCTACAAGACCGTGCCCTACGACACGCTGAAGGACATCACGCCGATCGCGGTGATCGCCACCGTGCCGCTGGTGCTGGTGGTGCACCCCTCGGTACCGGCGAAGAACGTCAAGGAACTGATCGCGCTCGCCAAGGCCAAGCCCGGCACGCTCAACTTCGGCTCGGCCGGCAACGGCAGCACGCTGCACCTGGCCGGCGAGCTGCTGGTCAGCGAGACCGGCATCGAGATGAAGCATGTGCCCTACCGCGGCACCGGCGCGCTCGTCACCGACCTGATCGGTGGCCAGGTGCAGCTGGGCTTCGTGTCGGTGTCGCAGGTGGCGCCGCAGATCAAGGCCGGCACGCTGCGCGCGCTGGCCGTGTCGACGCCCACGCGTTCCGGCGCGCTGCCCGAGGTCCCGACCGCGGCGGAGGCCGGCGTGCCCGGCTACAGCTTCGACGCATGGATCGCGCTGATCGGGCCGGCCGGGCTGCCGAAGAACATCGTCGACGGCTACAGCGGCGCGATGAAGACCGCGCTGGCCTCGCCCGAGGCGCAGAACGCGATCGCCGGCCAGGGGCTCATGGTGCTGAACACCGGCCCCGACGCGGCGCCGGCCTTCTTCCAGGCCGAGCTGAGCAAGCACCAGAAGCTGGTAAAGCAATCCGGAGCAACGCTCGATTGAATGGGCTGCGGACGCGGGTAGAGTCGGCCCAAATGGTCGTCCTCTACCACTGCGTCAGCGCCCGCTCCTTCCGCCCGCTGTGGATGCTCGAAGAGTTGGGCGCACCTTACGAGCTGCGCATGCTGCCCTTCCCGCCGCGCGCGCTGCAGCGCAGCTACCTCGAGATCAATCCGCTCGGCACCATTCCCTACCTCATTGACGGCGAGACGCGGATGACGGAGTCGGCCGCGATCTGCCAGTACCTGGCCGAGCGCTTCGACCCGGACAACCTGCACGGCCTGGCCGTTCGCCCCCACGAGCCCGGCTTCGGCGCCTGGCTCAATGGGTTGCACCAGGGCGAAGCCACGCTGACCTTCCCCCAGACCATCGTGCTGCGCTACGGCCGCTTCGAGCCCGACGAGCGCAAGCTGCCGCAGGCGGCCGAGGACTACACGCGATGGTTCCTGGCACGGCTGCGCGGCATCGATGCGGTGCTGCAGCAGGAAGACTTCCTCAGCGCGGGACGCTTCACCGCCGCCGACATCTCGGTCGGCTATGCGCTGATGCTGGCCAGCAAGCTGGACCTGGTTGCGCAGCTTCCGGCCGCCGTTGCCGCCTACTGGCAACGCCTGCAGCAGCGCGACGGCTTCAGGCGCGCCCTCGACGCGCAGCACGATGCGGCCCTGGCACAGGGCGTTTCGCCCCAAGATGCCAGCGTTGACTGAATCGGCATTGCACCTGCATAACCGTAGGGATGGACTTCCACCACCCGCTGTTCCAGAGCCTGGCGCTGCCGCTTTGCATTGCATTCGCGGCGACGGGGTTTCTGCGCGGCGTGCTGGGCCCGGTCCAGGCCGCGCGCTGGGCCGCAGTGGGCGTCGCGGTGGCGATCGTCGGCACGGTGCTGTGGGTGCTGGGCTGGCGGCTGATCCCGGGCGCGCTGACCGAGAAGCTGCCGTGGGTCTATGCGGCGGCTGCGCTGCTTGGCCTCGGCCTCGAAGCCATGCGCGCCGGCCGGCGCGCGCAGTGGCTGGCAGCCGGCATCCTGTGGGCCCTGGTGCTGGCGATCCTGGCCTGGCAGCCGCTGCCGCTCAAGATCGGCATCTGGCTGCTGGGTCTGGCGGTGATCCGCGCCGTGTTGAAGGAAACCCCGCGGCGCGCCGATGCGATCGCGATGCTCGTGCTCGCGAGCTTCGGGCTGGCGGCGCTCGCGATGATGTCCGGCTCTGCCCTGCTGTTCGAGCTGAGCCTCGGGCTGGGCGCCGCGCTGGCGGGCTGCGCGCTGTGGCTCTGGCCTGTGGGGCGCATCGCTTTCGGCGCCAGCGGCGCGGTCGTCGCGCTGCTGGCCTGGCTGGCGCTGGCACAGGCCACGGCATTGCTGACGCCGGCCCGGCCGGGCGCGTTGCTGCTGCTGGCTGCATCCTTCACCTCCGGCTCGCTGGTGCGATGGGGACATCGGCGCCTGCGGCGCGGCGAGGGCCGCCCCTGGGTCGAAACGCTGATCGTGGCCGCGGTGGCCGCCTTGTGGGTTGCAGCCGCGCTGGCATTGGCGCATTGGGGCGGCGGGGTCGACGGGCCCGCCGCTAACATGGACGATCCCTACTACAAGCCCAGGTGGTGAATGCCCGCAACCCGCGCCCGCTCATGAGCTCGACCCAACCCCGCAGCTTCGGCATGGAAGCGCTGTGGCCGCTGTGTCTGGACATCGTCCGGCGTCGCCGCAGCGGGGAGCCGCCGGCGACGCCACTGGTGCCGGGCGAGGATTGGGACGACGAAGCTGTCGAGCTCCTGGCACTGCTACAGCCCCTGCTCGAGCGGACGGCCGAAGCCACGCCCTGGGTGATCGGCCAGTTGGGCCAGAGCCTCGACGGCTGTATCGCCACGCGGGGCGGCGACTCCAACTACGTGAACGGCGAGCAGGTGCTGCTGCACCTGCACCGGCTGCGCGCACTCAGCGATGCGGTCATCGTGGGCGCCGGCAGCGCGGCCATCGACAACCCGCAGCTCACCACGCGCCGCGTGGCGGGCGACAACCCGGTGCGCGTCGTGCTCGACCCGGCCCTGCGCCTGACGCCGACGCTGCGCGTCTTCACCGATCGCCAGGCGCCCACCCTGCTCGTGTGCGACGCGGCACGTGAAGCCGAAGCAGCGCAGCGCGTGGGTGCCGATCAGGTGCTGGGCGTGCCGGGCCTGGTGGACGCCAAGGGCGCAATGGACTTGCGCGCCCTGCTGGCCGCGCTGCAGCAGCGCGGCCTGCGCGTGCTGTTCGTCGAGGGCGGGGGTATCACGATCTCGCGCTTCATCGCGCAGGGGTGCATGGACCGCCTGCACCTCAGCGTCGCGCCGGTGCTGATCGGCGGCGGGCGTCCCGGGCTGCTGCTGCCGCAAAGCGCGGCGATGCGCGATTGCCCGCGTCCCGCAAGCCGCGTCTTTCGCATGGGGGCGGATGTGATGTGGGATCTGGATCTGCGCCTTGCTCCCTCTCCCTCTGGGAGAGGGCAGGGGTGAGGGCTGCGGCCGTGGTGGCGATGGCGCCGGTTGCTGAGCCCTCACCCTAACCCTTGTATGTAGCAAAGTAGCGGCTGGCCGAACTCGAAAAGAAGACGGAGCTTGTGGCGATGCAGCATGAGTCCTTCAGCCGCAACACGCGCAACCAGCTTCGGCAGGTTTTCGATGCGCTGCGCGAATTGATGACACCACCCGAGCCAGCCAAGCGCCCCATAGGTTTCGTGGCACCCAAGACACGAAAACCTCGCTAAGGCATCGCCAGAAGATCCACGTGCCCCACGCGCAGGCAGGTGCGATCGACAAGCGCTAACCGCCGCGCCTTCCATGCGCCGACGAGCTCGTGCGCAGCCGGTTCCTGTTCCAGCGTGGCATGAGCCATGCCTTCGATCATCGCGCGCAGCATCGCCGCCTCCTCGATGCACCAATCGCTTCGCGCCTGCGTGACGCTGTAGCCCATCGCATCGAGGCGGGCGACCGCCAGCGCAACCGCTTCGCCGCCGAGCGCGGGTCCGAGACCCTTGTCGCGCCGTTGATGGGTGGCGAACAGTTCGTGGACCTCCGCGTCGCCTGCAAGACCAGGCGCCCACGTGACACGGCCATCGACAGTCAGTGCGAAGAGCACGGCCGCATTCGCCATTCGCACATGGTTCAATAGCGCGTCGAGCCACGATGCGGACACGAGGTCCAGCAGCGCCGAGGCCGTGACGAGCCGTGCCTCGCCGAAGGGAACGGCAGCCAGCGCCTCCTCAAGATCGATGCGGAGCGGACGCGCCTTCGCATGCCACCCCGGGCCTTCGAGCGATTCCGGCAACGCCGCCAGCAGGCGCGGGTCGTGGTCGACCATCAGCCACTGCTGGGCGCCCCCCAGCCGCGGCGCCAGTTCGCGCAGATTGGCGCCGGTGCCGCAGCCCAGGTCGATCACGCGCAGGACCGGGCCGTCGCCGCGCAGCCGGGCCGCCATCGCGCGCAGATCCAGCAGCGCAGCCGACGCACTGCGCGCCGCGCGATCGAAGGGCTCGCGCAGCGCGAGCCAGTCGGCGCTGAAGCCTGTCATGCGCCTCCTGCCGGCTGCCGGAAATCGGCGAGCACCGATGCAAAGCGCGCGCCGCTCTGCTGCCATGTCGGCAGGCGGCCTCGCGCTCTTTGCGCGCCGGCCTTCAGTTGCGCCCGCCACGCAGCATCGTCCATCAGCCGCTGCAACGCGGCACGCAGCGCGATCGCGTCGCCGGGCGACACCAGCAGGCCCGCATCGGCCGGCACCGTGTCCGGAATGGCGCCCGCGCGGGTGCTGATCACCGGCAGGCCGTACGCCAGCGCCTCGGCCAGGGCCATGCCGTAACCCTCATGGAACGAGGGCAGCACGAAGGCATCGGCCTTCGCATAGAGCGCGCACAGGCCCGCCTCGTCCTGCTCGCCATGCAGCACCACGCGTTCGCGCAGGCCGTGACGTTCGATGGCCTGCATCAATGCCGATGCGCATGCGGCGTCCATGACCAGGCTGCCTGCGCAATGCAGCGTCCAGCGCCGGTCCTTCAACCCGGCCAGCGCTTCGATCAGCAGAGCATGCCCCTTGCGCGGCGTCACGGTCGCCACGCACAGCAGCGACAAGGCATCGGTGCCCGAGCCTGCGGCCAAGGGGGCCGGCTCGGTCCCGGGCTCGACCACGACGATGCGCGAATCCGGAACGTCGAAGGCTGCCAGCGCACGTGCCGTGGAAGAGCTGGTGACGATCACGCCGCGCGCACTGGCCAGCGCGCGCCGCTCGCTCTCGAACAAGGCGCGCTGCTGCGCCGCGTCGAGGCCGGTCTCCAGCGACAACGGGTGATGCACCAGCGCGATCCAGCAAAGCCGCTCCGCATGCCTTTGCGCCAGATCGGGCAGCACGCCGAAGGCGAGGCCGTCGACCACCGCCAGCGCGCCATCGGGCAAGGCATCGGCCACGCGGCCGGCCTGCGCGAGCGCTGCCGCAGCGGGCGCCGGATAGCCTTCGCCCAAGATCTGGACCTCGACCTCCCACTGCTGCGCGCGCAGGCCATCGATGACGCGGCGGTCGTAGGTGTAGCCGCCGGTGCGGGTGTTCAAGTCTCCCGGCACCAGGAAGCTGCAGCGCTTGATGGTCAAAGTGCGCCCTCGTAGGCCGCCCAGGCCACATGCGATTCGTTCAACTTCACGCGCATGCTCGCGAGGCCGCTTGCGTGGGGCCCGAGTTCGCCGGCCGCGATGCGCGCGGCAACGCGATCGAAGATCACGCGCGCCATGAATTCCGTGGTGGTGTTGCGCCCCTCGAAGGCCGGATCGTCGTCGAGGTTGCGCAGGTTGAGTTCGCCCAACACGCTGCGCAGCACCTCGGTGGCGAGCGCGATGTCGACCACCACGCCGTCGGCATCGAGCTCGGCGCGGCGCAGTTCGAGATCCACCACATAGGTCGCGCCATGCAGGCGCTGCGCGGGGCCGAAGACCTGGCCGCGAAAGCTGTGGGCAATCATGAAATGGTCGCGGACGTTGACGCTGTACATGCGAAGTCTTTCCAGGGTGAAGGGGTCAGGGATAGTCGATGCGGTGGCACAAGGTGTTCGGCGCGCCCGCGGCGAGCCGGCCGAGCACCGCCGGCAGTTCGGCGAAAGGCGCACTGTCGGTGATGAGCGCATCGAGCACCGGATCGCGCAGCAGCGACAACGCCAGCGCCATCCGGCGCCGATGGCTCCAGCGCGCGCGCTGCGCGGTGGCCACCTGGCCGACCTGCGAACTCCTGAGCGTGAGGCGCCGCGAATGGAAGGCTTCGCCCAACGGCAGCGTCACCGCGCGCTGCCCGTACCAGCTCAGTTCCAGCACCGTGGCCTCGAAGGCGGCCAGCCGCAGCGCCGTGGCCAGGCCTGCTGGGCTGCCGCTGGCATGCAGCACCAGATCGGCCTCGAGACTCGCAGCCTCCGGACTCGCAAAGACGAGGCCCAGCCGTTCCGCCACCGCACGGCGCGCGGGATTCGTGTCGATCACCTCGACCGTGCAACCGGGCATGCGCCCGGCCAGCCAGGCCACCAGCAGGCCGACCACACCTGCGCCCACGACGGCGATGCTGTCGCCGACGCGCGGTGCCGCATCCCACAGCGCATTGACTGCGGTCTCCAGGTTGGCGGCCAGCACCGCGCGCGCGGGCGGCAGGCCCTCGGGCAGCAGGTGCACGGCATCGGCCGGCACCACGTAGCGGGTCTGGTGCGGATAGAGGCAGAACACCTCGCGGCCGAGAAGCGCCTCGGGCCCCCGCTCGACCGTGCCGACACTCGCATAGCCGTACTTCACCGGCGCTGGAAATTCGCCTTCCTGGAAGGGCGCGCGCATGCGTTCGAATTCGCTGGCAGGCACCTCGCCGCCGAACACCAGCAGCTCGGTGCCGCGGCTGATGCCGCTGTGCAGCGCACGAACCTGCACCTCCTCGGGACCGGGCGCATCGAATGCAGCGCGCCGGATGCCGGCCCGGCCCGGGGCTTCGATCCAGCAGGCCCAGGACTCGGCAGAAGCAACACGGGAGAGATATGCTGGCATGCAACGGATCTTATGACGATGCTCACCCATCCTCCTGCCGATGGCCCCGCACGCAGCGCGGGCCGGCTCGCGGCGCTCCGGCGCGATGCCTGGCGCGAGGCCGTGCCCTGCTTCCTGCTGCTCGCCGTGGCGGCTGGCGGGCTGACGGTGCTGGGCGAACTCAGTCCCTGGTTCAAGCTCAAGGCAGCCGCCGTCTTTGCGGCAGCCTTCGCGTGGGTGCTGCATGGCCTTGCGGCGCATGCGCCGAATGCGCGCTTCGGTGCCGCCAACCGCGTGACGCTGGCGCGCCTGGCGCTCGCCGCATTGCTCGCGGCGGGCATCGGCGAGCCCCTGGCCGATGCCGAAGCGATGGCGTGGAGCGCCATCGTCGTGGGCACGACCGCCGCGCTGCTCGATGCCCTCGATGGCCCGCTCGCGCGCCGCAGCGGGCTGGCCAGCGAATTCGGCGCGCGCTTCGACATGGAGACCGATGCGTTGCTGACCTTCGCGCTCTGCCTGCTGGTCTTTCATTTCGACAAGGCCGGCTCATGGATCCTTGCCGCGGGCCTGATGCGCTACGCCTTCGTGCTGGCGATGAAGCCCTGGCCCTGGCTGGCGCGGCCGCTCGCGCCGAGCCAGCGGCGCAAGGCGGTGTGCGTGGCGCAGATCACCAGCCTGCTCGTCTGCCTCGGTCCGATCATCTCGCTGCCCTGGAGCCGGGCCATCGCGGCCGCGAGCCTGGCCGCGCTCACCGCGTCTTTCGCGATCGACATCGCGTGGTTGATCCGTCATCGCGCATCCCCACTGGAGCCTGCCTCATGAAAGCACTCGCGGCCCGCTTGCCGTACGCCCTGATCGTGTCATGCTTCATGGCGAACGCCCTGCCCGCGCGCGCCGAGGCCACACGCTACGAGCTCGATCCCGAGCATCTCACCGTCGCCTTCCTGGTCGATCACATCGGCTACGCCAAGGTGCTGGGCATGTTCCGCGCCGCGCGCGGCAGCTACAGCTTCGACGAAGCCACGGCCACGCTCAGCAACGTGCGCATCGAGGTCGACACCCAGAGCGTCTTCAGCAATTTCGCCAAGCGCGACCAGCACCTGAAGAGCGCCGACTTCCTCAACACCTCCGAATTCCCGCGCATGGTGTTCACCGCGGCCGGCGCCAAGCGCACCGGCGATCGCACCTTCGAGATCGCCGGCCAGCTCGAGCTGCTGGGCCGCTCCCAGCCGCTGACGCTCGCCGCGACCTGGAACAAGAGCGGGCCCTCGCCGATCGAGAAGAGCTACGTGATGGGCGTGTCGGCGCGCGGCAGCTTCAAGCGCAGCAGCTACGGCATGAACTACGCGCTCGGCAACGGCTGGGTCGGCGACGAGGTGCCGCTCATCATCGAGTTCGAGGCCAAGCGCAAATGAGGCCCGCCGCATGGGGCGGGTGGCTGCCGCGCTTCGCCCTGCCCCTGCTGCTGCTCAATGCGCTGCTGACGATGGAGAACCACGGGCCGGGGCTGTGGCCGCGCCTGGCGCTGCGCGTGTCCTTCGAACTCGTCATGGTTCTGGTGATGCTCACGGCCTGGATCGCCTGGCGCGGGCAGCCGGGCGCACGCATGCTGCGCTTGCTGGCGAGCGTCACCGCCTTCTGGATCCTCGCTCGCTACCTCGACGTGACGGTGTCGGCCGTATTCGGCCGGCAGATCAACCTCTACTGGGACAGCAGGCACGCGCTGGACGTGCTGCGCATGGGCGAGCTCGCAGCTTGGCAGATCGGCTTGGCAGCGCTCGCCGCGCTGGCCATCCCTGTGCTGCTGTACGGCCTGGCATGGCGATGCTGGCGTGCGATTGCGCGCGAGCTGGCTTGGCCCACGCCGCGGCCCGCGATCGGCCTCATCGGCCTTCTGCTCTTCGCGAACTTTGCCGCGCATGGCATCGGGGGGCGCGACACGCGCTGGTTCTTCTCGATGCCGGTCGCGCCCATTCTTGCGCAGCAGGCCGCAATCCTGGCCGGCCAGCTGCTGCCCGGCCACGCGGCTTCGCAGCTCTCGCCCAGCCCGGCCTTCGAGCACAGCTCGCTCGCAGGCCTCCGCGGCGCCGACGTGCTGCTGATCTTTGCCGAGTCCTACGGCGTCACCGCGCTGGACGACCCGCAGCAGGCCGCCGCGCTCGCGCCGGCGCGCGCGCAGCTGATGCAGGCGCTCGCGGCCGGCGGCCGGCAGGCGGTCTCGGCGCGCGTGCGCTCCCCCACTTTCGGCGGCGCCTCCTGGCTGGCCCATGCGGCGCTGCTCAGCGGCGTCGACATGCAGGACCCCGGCGCCTACGAACTGCTGCTGACCACTGATCGTTCGACGCTGGTGCGCCATTTCAAGGCCCATGGCTGGCGCACCGTGAACTGGATGCCGGGCCTGCAGAAGCCCTGGCCCGAAGGCAGCTTCTACGGCTTCGACCGCTATGCCGACGCCGACCGCATCGGCTATCGCGGGCCGCCCTTCGGCTACTGGCGCGTTCCCGACCAGGCCTCGATGGCGCTGCTGCACGCGCAGGAACTGGCCGAGCCGCGCGAGGAACGCGCGCCGCGCTTCATCGTCTTTCCGACCCTGACGAGCCATGCACCCTTCCGCCCGATCGCGCCCTACGTGCCGGACTGGCAGCGGCTGCTGCGCGCCGACGCCTACACGCCGGCGGAAGTCGCACAGGCCGTCGCGCAACCGGGTTCGTGGCTGCAGCCCGTGCCCGCGTACCTCGAATCGCTGGCCTACACCTTCCACTGGCTGGGCGACTACCTCTCGGGTCGCGCGCCGCGGCAGCTGCTCACCATCGTGATCGGCGACCACCAGCCGATGGCGGGCGTGAGCGGCGCGGGCGCTTCGTGGGACGTACCGGTCCACATCATCAGCACGGACACGCAACTGCTCAAACGCTTCGAAGCCCTCGGCTTCACGCCGGGTCTGCTGCCGATGCGGCCCTCAACCGCAGGTATGCATGACCTGACGCCGGTGCTGATCGCCGCATTCGACGCGACTGCCGACGCACCGTTGGGCAGCGCAGAATGAAAGCTGGCGCGCCCGCAGCTTCCGAGCAATAGTTCATACCCTGTTCGGCCAGGGCTCTGCTAGCCTCTCTCCCATGCGCGCCATTCTTCTTCTCGCCAGCATCGTGATCCTCGGCCTCGCCTGGTGGCTGGGATCCTTCGTCGGATTGCTGATCGCGATCGGCGCGTGCTTCGCACTGGCGGCTGCGAGTTTCATCTTCTCCAGGGCCCGCAAGGAAGCCCGCGAATCCAAGGAGATGCAGCGCGCCTTCGGCCGCAGCACCACCTTCCTCGCCGGCCTGCGCAGGCACTGACGGCGGCTCACCCGCTGCTACTTGCCGGCGCCCGCGGCCTCCTTGGCATGCGCGACCTCGGTCTCGCGCGGCAGCCTGACGCCGTTCTTCACCGCCAGGATCTCGGCCATCACGCTCACCGCGATCTCGGGCGGCGTCTTGCTGCCGATGTAGATGCCAATCGGGCCGCGCAGGCGCGAAAGCGATGCCTCGGTCTGCTCGAAGTGCTCGATCATGCGTTCGCGCCGCGCCTGGGCATTGCGGCGCGAGCCGATCGCGCCGACGTAGAAGGCTTCGCTTTGCAGGGCCTCGAGCAGGGCCAGGTCGTCGAGCTTCGGGTCGTGCGTGAGCGCGACCACGCAGCTGCGGCGGTCGGGCTTGAAGGCGCTCACCGCGTCGTCGGGCATCTCGGTGCTGAGCGTCACGCCCGGCACGGCCCAGGCGGTGCGGTACTCGGTGCGCGGATCGCACAGCGTCACCGCGAAACCGCTGAACTTCGCCATCGTCGACAGGTACTCGGCCAGCTGGCCGGCGCCGATCAGGAGCATGCGGTATTCGGGCCCGAAGGTGTTGACCAGCTCGGTGTCGCTGATCGAGAGCTCGGCCGGCGCGCTCGCCTCGGCCACGCTGACGGTGCCATCGGCCAGCGACACGGTGCGCTGCATCAGCCGCCCTTTTTCGAGCGCGGCCACCAGCGTCTCGAGCGAGGCGGCGTCCGGGTCGTATTCGAGCAGCAGTTCCAGCGTGCCGCCGCAGGGCAGGCCGAAGCGGTGCGCCTCATCCGCCGTGATGCCGTACTTGACCAGCGCCGGCGCGCCCGAAGGCATCTCGCCCGGCGCGCCGTGGGCACGGC
This sequence comes from Variovorax sp. LjRoot175, assembly GCF_964253805.1. Taxonomy (NCBI): domain Bacteria; kingdom Pseudomonadati; phylum Pseudomonadota; class Betaproteobacteria; order Burkholderiales; family Comamonadaceae; genus Variovorax; species Variovorax sp. LjRoot175. The sequence continues at coordinate 4,026,021 of NZ_CAXURY020000001.1, forward strand.
TGTAGCGCGCGATCAGGTCGTCTTCGATGCAGCCGCCCGAGACCGAGCCGATCACGGCGCCGTCTTCCGCCAGCGCCATGATCGAGCCGATCGGCCGCGGCGAAGATCCCCAGGTGCGCACCACCGTCGTGAGCAGCGCGCGGCGGCCCGCGAGCCGCCAGTCGCGCAGCGTGCGCAGAACCATGACGTCGAGGTTCTCCATGATGTTCGTCTTCCTAGTCGGCCGGCTCTTCCGTATCGCTCGCCGATTTGTCGGACTTCCTGCCGATGCCGATCTTGCGCATGAAGCCCGCCATCGCGCCGGTCTTCTCGGACGGCTCGGCGGCAGCGGGCGCCTCGGCGCTCTCGGCCACCGCGGCCGGCGGCGGGCCGTAGCGGCTTTGCATCTCGACCTCGAAGCGCTTGAAGAAATCGTCGGCCGTCGACTTGGCGGCGCCGTCGATCAAGCGCTGCCCCAACTGCGCGATCTTGCCGCCCACCTGCGCCTGCACCGTGTAGTCGAGCTCGCAGCCGGGGCTCGCATCGGCGACCGGCTTGAGCGTCACGCTCGACGAACCCTTGGCGAATCCGGCAACGCCGCCCTGCCCTTCGAAGGACAGCTTGTAGCTGTCCGGCGGCGAGATGTCGGCCAGCGCGACCTTGCCATTGAACTTGGCCGACACCGGGCCGATCTTGACGGCCAGCGCCACCGCGTACTGGTTGTCGCCTACGGCCTCGAACTTGTCGCAGCCGGGGATGCATTTCTTCAGCGTCTCGGGATCGTTGAGCGCCTCCCAGGCTTGCTGCTGCGTGATGCCGAGCCGGCGGTTGCCGAGCATTTCCATCGTGAGGTTCCTTCTAGCGGCCGGACCGCATCAGGGCCGCGAGACTCGCGGCCAGTTGTTCGAGTGCCAGGAGATTGTGGACCGCGAGCATCGCGTCTGCATGGCGGTGCAGAACGGCCGCCCCGCGCGCGAGCGGCGCATAGCCCTCGTAGCGCAGCAGCGGGTTGAGCCACAGCACCCGCCGCGAATGGCGCTTGAGCCACAGCAGTTCGCGCTCCAGGGTTTCGGGTTCGCCGGTGTCCAGGCCGTCGCTGATCACCAGCACCAGCGTGCGGCGGCCGGTCAGGCGACGCGCATGGCGCTCGCGCAGTTCGCCGAGCGAGGCGCCGAAACGCGTGCCGCCGGCGAAATCGGCGATGGCCTCGCTGGCTGCGGCCAGCATCAGATCGGTGTCGGCCAGCCGGAAGGCCGGGGTCAGGTCGGTCAACTGGGTGCCGAAGGCGAACACGTCGCGCCGGCCGGCGCGCCGCGTCGACGCATGCAGAAAGGCCAGCAGCAGGCGCGCATAACGCTCCATCGATCCGGAGACGTCGACCAGCACCAGCAAGGGCAGCGGCTGCTTCTGCCGCGAGAGCCGCGGCAGAAGCAGCATCTCGCCGCCGGTGCGCCCGGCCTCGTGCCAGACGCCGGGCCAGTGCATGCGCGAATGCGCGCCCGCATCGCCGGTCACGCGCAGGCGGCGCGAGGGCAGCGCCGGCACCGGCAGCGCGATGTCGCGGGCCAGTCGCTCCACCAGGCGGTACTCGGCGGCGCCCAGCGCGTTGAAGTCGGCGTGGTGCACCCGCTGGCGATCGCTTGCCGTCATCGCGGCATCGAAGTCGACCTCGCGCTCGGTCTGCGCGGGCTTCACCGCATCGCGCGGCGCCGCAAGTGCCTCGCGCACGCGTGGCCGGCGCTTCGAGGGCTCGGCCTTGCCTTCGGCGCTCGGCAGCATCTGCGCGAGCAGCTTGTTGGCAAGCTCGGGATCGCGGAACCAGGCATCGAAGAGTTCTCGGAACACCAGGCGATCCTGTTCGCGGCTGATCATCACGGCTTCCATCGCGGCCGCCAGGTCGAGCCGGCTGTCGACCCCGACCAGCGCGGCGGCTTCGGCAGCGAGCGCGATGCGTGCCGAATCGGTCCGCACGCCGGCACGGCGCAGCGCCCGGCCGAAGCCCATCATGTTGCCGGCCAGCTTGCCGCGCCGCGCGTCGCCGAGTTGCGGAATCATCAGCCCACCCCCAGGCTTCGCGCACTTCGTGTCGCTTCGCCAACCCCCTTGCAGGGGGCAACACCAGCGGCCCGGCAAAGCCGGTTCCGCGGTGTTCCTGGAACAAACCGGCGAGCGTTCATGCCTGCGCTTCTTCGCTGGGCTTCAGCAGGTCGGAGGCCAGCTCGTGCGTCAGCGCCGCCACATCGTCGCGCTGCTTGAAGAGAATGCCCGCGGTATCGACCACGATCTCGGGGTCGAGCTCGACGGTGTCGAGCGCGATCAGCGCCCTTGCCCATTCGACGCTTTCCGCAATGCCCGGTGCGCGCTGGAAGGCGCTTGCAAAGGGCGCGCTACGCAAGCGCCCGACGAAGGCTGCGACCTGCTCGGAAAGAACGGCGCTCGCCTTCGGCACCTGCGCACGCACGATGGCCAGCTCGCGATCGCGCTCCGGGTAGTCCAGCCAGTGGTAGAGGCAGCGCCGCTTGACGGCATCGTTGAGTTCGCGCGTGCGATTGCTGGTCAGGATGGTGACCGGCGGCACCAGCGCCTGCACCGTGCCCAGCTCGGGAATGCTGACCTGGTATTCGCCCAGGTACTCGAGCAAGAACGCCTCGAAGGGCTCGTCGGCGCGATCGACCTCGTCGATCAGCAGCACGGCACCGGGCGCCGGCGCCTGCAGGGCCTGCAAGAGCGGCCGGCGGATCAGGTAGCGCGGCTGGTAGACCTCCGATTCGACGTCGCTCGACGCCCCGTGCGCCTCGGCCGCGCGCATGTGCAGCAGCTGCGCCGCATAGTTCCATTCGTAGAGCGCCTCGCGCTGCTCCAGGCCGTCGTAGCACTGCAAGCGCAGCAACTCGCGCGCGAGCGCGGTCGCCAGCGCCTTGGCCAGCTCGGTCTTGCCGACGCCGGGTTCGCCCTCCAGCAGCAGCGGACGCTGGAGCTTGAGCGCGAGAAACACCGCCGTCGCGAGCCGCCGGTCGGCGTAGTAGGCGGCGCCTTCCAGCGCCTGCACGACCGCGTCGATGGTGTTGAACGGGGAGGTCGCGGCAGGCGTGGTGTCGGTCATCTCGCCAGCTTAGCCCAGCGCCTTTTTCACAGCGCGCTGTGTGAGTACGTTGATCAGGTTGGCGCGGTAGGCCGCCGAGGCATGCAGGTCGCTGTTGAGATCGCTGGCGTCGATCTTCACGCCGGCCGCGGCCTCGGGGGTGAAGCTCTTCGCGAGCGCATCTTCCAGCCCCTTGTGCCGGAACACGCCATTGCCGGCACCGGTAACCGCGACGCGCACGCCGCTGTCGCCTTGCGTGACGAACACGCCGACCAGCGGGAAGTTCGAGGCCTTCTGGCGCAGCTTCTCGTAGGCAGCCCGCTTCGGGATCGGGAAGCGGATCGCGGTGATCAGCTCGCCCTCCTCCAGCGCGGTGGTGAAGAGGCCGAGGAAGAAATCGTCGGCCGCGATCTCGCGCTTGTCGGTGACGATGGTCGCGCCCGAGGCCAGCACCGCGCTCGGGTAGCAGGCCGCCGGATCGTTGTTGGCCACCGAGCCGCCGATGGTGCCCATGGCACGCACCTGCCGGTCGCCGATGTGGTCGGCCAGCCAGGCCAGCGCGGGGAAGCCCGCCTTGATCTCGGCGTTGGCGCCGACGTCGAGGTGGCGCGTCATCGCGCCGATCACGAAGGCATTGCCGTCCTTCTTGATGCCGGCGAGCTCCTTGATGCCGCCGAGGTCGACCAGCTGCTCGGGCGCCGAGAGGCGCAGCTTCATCGAAGCCAGCAGCGTCTGGCCGCCGGCGAGGACCTTGCCGCCGGCGGCAGCCAGCTTGGCCGCATCGGCGACGGTGGCGGGACGTTCGAGGGTGAAGGCGTACATGGCGATTTCCTTCTCGTTTGGTTCTACTTGGCCACGGCCTGCATCGCTTCCCACACGCGGTGGGGCGAGGCCGGCATGTCGAGGTCCTTGACGCCCAGCGGCGCCAGCGCATCCAGCACCGCGTTGATCAGCGCCGGCGGCGAGCCGATGGCGCCCGCCTCGCCGCACCCCTTGGTGCCCAGCGGGTTGTGCGTGCAGGGGGTGCAGGTGGTGGCCACCTTGAAGGTCGGGAAGTCGTCGGCGCGCGGCATTGCGTAGTCCATGAAGCTGCCGGTGAGCAGCTGGCCGCTCTCCTTGTCGTACACGCAGTTCTCCATCAGCGCCTGGCCGAGGCCCTGCACGATCCCGCCGTGCACCTGGCCTTCGACGATCATCGGGTTGATGATGGTGCCGAAGTCGTCGACCGCGGTGAAGCGGTCGATCTTCACTTCGCCGGTGCCCTTGTCGATCTCGACCTCGCAGATGTAGGTGCCGCCCGGGAAGGTGAAGTTGGTCGGGTCGTAGAACGCGGTTTCGTTGAGCCCGGGCTCCAGCTTGTCGAGCGGGTAGTTGTGCGGCACGTAGGCGGTGAGCGCGACCTGCCCGAAGGGGATCTTCTTGTCGGTGCCCTTGACGGTGAACTCGCCGTTGCTGAACTCGACGTCAGCGTCGCTCGCCTCCATCAGGTGGGCCGCGATCTTCTTGGCCTTGGTCTCGATCTTGTCGAGCGCCTTCATGATCGCCGCACCGCCGACCGAGATCGAGCGCGAGCCGTAGGTGCCCATGCCGAAGGGCACGCGGCCGGTGTCGCCGTGCACCACGTCGACGGACTCGACCGGAATGCCCAGGCGCGCGGCCACCACCTGCGCGAAGGTGGTCTCGTGACCCTGGCCATGGCTGTGCGAGCCGGTGAACACGGTCACGCTGCCGGTCGGATGCACGCGGATCTCGCCGCACTCGAACAGGCCGGCGCGCGCGCCGAGCGCACCCGCGATGTTCGAGGGCGCGATGCCGCAGGCCTCGATGTAGCTCGAGTAGCCGATGCCGCGCAGCTTGCCCTTGGCTTCGGTCGCCGCCTTGCGCTCTGCGAAGCTGGCCACCTCGGCCAGTTCCTTGGCCTTGTCCATCGAGGCGTGGAAGTCGCCCGTGTCGTACTGCAGCGCCACCGGCGTCTGATACGGGAAGGCGGTGATGAAGTTGCGCTTGCGGATCTCGTCCTGGCCCAGGTTCATTTCCCAGGCGCAGCGCGAAACCAGGCGCTCCAGCAGGTAGGTGGCCTCGGGCCGCCCCGCGCCGCGGTAGGCATCGACCGGCGCGGTGTTGGTGAACCAGGCATCGACCTCGACGTAGATCTGCGGCGTCGTGTACTGGCCCGCGAGCAGCGTGGCGTACAAGATGGTCGGCACCGCGGTCGAGAAGGTCGACAGATAGGCGCCCAGGTTGGCGTCGGTGTGCACGCGCAGCGCAAGGAACTTGCCATCCTTGTCCATCGCCATCTCGGCATGGCTCACATGGTCGCGGCCGTGCGCGTCGGACAGGAAGCACTCGGAACGATCGCCGGTCCACTTGATGCTGCGATTGAGCTGCTTGGCGGCCCAGGTCAGCGCCACGTCCTCGGCATAGAGGAAGATCTTGGAGCCGAAGCCGCCGCCCACGTCGGGTGCGATCACGCGCACCTTGTGCTCGGGCAGGCCGAGCACGAAGGCCGTCATCAACAGGCGTTCGACGTGCGGATTCTGGTTGGCGACGTAGAGCGTGTATTCCTCGGTCGCGCGGCTGTAGCTGCCGATCGCGACGCGCGGCTCCATCGGGTTCGGCACCAGCCGGTTGTTGACCAGGTCGAGCTTCGTGACATGCGCCGCCTTGGCGAAGGCCGCGTCGACCGCCGCCTTGTCGCCCAGCGCCCACTTGTAGCATTGGTTGTCCGGCGCGGCCTCGTGGAGCGTGACGCCGCCTGCCTTCTTCGCGGCATCGGCCACGCTCACCAGCGCGGGCAGTTCCTCGTAGTCGACCACGATCGCTTCGGCCGCATTCTTCGCCTGCTCCACCGTCTCGGCCACCACCATCGCGACGTGGTCGCCGACATAGCGCACCTTTCCGATCGCGAGGATCGGATGCGGCGGCTCCTTCATCGGCGTGCCGTCGGGGTTGTTGATGAGCCAGCCGCAGGGCAGCCCGCCCATCTTGCCGTCGATGTCCTTGCCGCTGAAGATGCCGACCACGCCGGGCATCTTCTCGGCGGCGGCGGTGTCGATCGACTTGATGTTGGCGTGCGCATGCGGCGAACGCAGGAAGATGGCGTGGCTCTGGTTGGCCATCGTCACGTCGTCGGTGTACTGGCCGGCGCCGGTCAGGAAGCGGTAGTCTTCCTTGCGCTTGAGTGCCTCGCCGATGTGCGGCAGGCTGGCGAAATCGGGTGCGCCCATGATGGTGCTCCTTATGCGGTGGCAGCGGCTTTGGCCGGTGCGGCGGCCATGGCCTCGCCGCCCATCTGCACGGCCTTGACGATGTTCTGGTAGCCCGTGCAGCGGCACATGTTGCCGTCGAGCAGTTCGCGGATTTCGGTTTCGCTCGCCTTGGGATGGTGCGTGCACAGGTCGATCGCGCTCATCACCATGCCCGGCGTGCAGAAGCCGCATTGCAGGCCGTGGCACTCCTTGAAGGCCGCCTGCATCGGATGCATGGTGCCGTCGGGCTGGGCGATGCCTTCGATGGTCGTGATCTTCGCGCCGGTCACCTGCGCCACCAGCACGTTGCACGACTTGACCGCGCGGCCGTTGACCTGGACGGTGCAGGCACCGCACTGCGCGGTGTCGCAGCCCACATGCGTTCCGGTCAGGTGGAGATGCTCGCGCAGCGCCTGCACGAGAAAGGTGTTGGGGGGTGCGTCGACCGTGACCGCGCGGCCGTTGACCGTGAATGGAACCTGCATGTGGCTGTCTCCGTTGTGGGTGAGATGGCTAGGATCGGCAACTGGAATCTTGGACGCCGGACAGGGGCACCATCCTAGGCAAAACCCTAGGCGCTTGCAGCGCGCGCTTGAAATTCTCAAAATGAAACACGATGACCGCCCCCCACGCCACGCCGCCGACCGAGCGCTCCCTCTCCATCGCGCAGGCGCGGCGCGAATGGCTCGATGGCGATGACGCGGGTCCGCAGGGCGCGCGCATCGAGCCCTGGCTCGCGCGCTCCTGGCAGCGCTGCCTCGCCGCCGGCCACCAGCCGCAGCAGCGCGTCTGCTTCGATCCAGTCTCGGCGCCGGCGGCCCGCCATGCCGCGGAGTGCAACCGGGCCCTGGTCTCGGCCGCGCGGCCGGTGCTCGACAAGCTGTCGCGCGCCATCGCCGACACGCGCTATTTCGCGATCCTGACCGATGCCGATGGCATCGTGGTCGATGTGGGCGCCCTGCCCGGCGGCAGCGATGCCACAGCCAGGCACGCGCGTGACATCGCGCGCATCGGCGTCGACCTGTCGGAGCGCGCGGTGGGCACCACGGCCATCGGTGCCGCGCTGGCCGAACACGAATCGGTATGGCTGCACCGCGGCGAACATTTCTTCGACGACACCAGCGTCTACAGCTGTGCCGGTGCGCCGCTCTTCGGCCCGCGGGGCGAATGCGTCGGCATGCTGGACCTGACCGGCGTGCAAGTGGTCGAACGCCCCGAGCTGAGGCACCTGGCCGCGCTCTCGGCGCGCAGCATCGAGGACGCGCTGATGCAGAACCATCCTTGCGAGTTGCTGCTGCGCATCGATTGGCCTGGCTATGCCGCAGGGCCGGGCACCGAGGGCTTGCTGTGCATCGACGCCGACGGCCGCGTGACCGGCGCCAATACCGCGGCACGCCAGATGCTCCACCAACCGCTCGGCACCGATCCGACGCTGCACTGCAACGATCTGTTCGCGCTGCCGCCGCAGATGCTCTTCGATGCGGCACGCCGCGGTGACGCCGCGCTGGACGTGCCGCTGTGGTCCGGCCTCCGCGTGCAGGCCCGGCCGCAGCTCGCCGACCGCGCGCCGCGTGGCGCAAGCCAGGAGCGCCCGCGGCTGCGCGACGTCGAGACGGCACTGATCCGCCGCGCGGTGGACGACGCGCGCGGCAACGTGGCCGAGGCGGCGCGCGCACTCGGCATCAGCCGTGCCACGGTGTACCGCAAGCTGGCGCGCCGCCGGCAATAAATTGCGGGCCGACGCAAAATCCGCACGATGAACGATTCCTACGCCCCGGTCGAGCCCTCCCGCAGCGAAGTCGACAGTCTCTCCGGCCCCACGCTCATCGAATTCGGCGCACCGTGGTGCGGCATCTGCAAGATGGCGCAGCCGCTGCTCGCCAAGGCGCTGGCCGAGGTGCCGCCGCTGCGCCACCTCAAGATCGAGGACGCCAGCGGCCGGCCACTGGGCCGCTCCTTCGGCATCAAGCTGTGGCCGACGCTGATCTTCATGCGCGACGGCAAGGAACTGGCGCGCCTGGTGCGGCCCGACAGCGCGGATGCGATCCGGCGCGAGCTCGGGGAGCTCCTCCATGCTGCTCGGCGATGAACGGTTGCTGAATGGACTTCGGCGGGCACGCCGCCTATATTGAGTTTCAGCGATCCGTCTCCGGGGATCGCGGCTCGATGTCATCCCCTCCAGGGCTTTGTGCCGCGGCCGCGGCGGCCAGGCCTCCACCTGTAACGAGGGAAAGCGCCATGGCCACCTACATCTCGCTCATCAACTTCACGGACCAGGGCATCCGCAATGTCAAGGAGTCGCCGAACCGCGCCGAGGCGTTCACGGCCCTGGCAGGCAAGCTGGGCCTGAGCGTCAAGAGCATCCACTGGACCTCCGGCAGCTACGACCTGGTGGTCACGACCGAAGGCAGCGACGAAGCGGCGATGGCCACGCTGCTCAGCGTCGGCTCGCTCGGCAATGTGCGTTCGCAAACGCTGCGCGCCTACTCGGCCTCGGAAATCAAGAAGATCATCGGCCTGATGCCGTGAGGCGCGCGCGCAGAAAGCCGCTTCAGCCGGCCTTCTGCGCCTTCTCGTAGGCGCGCGGCTGCGTCAGCACCTCGTGGCGCAGCGCGTCTTCGAGCTCGGCCTCGGTCATCAGCTTGCGGCGCAGCACCACCTCGCGCACGTTGGTGCCGTTGGCGAAGGCCTCGGCCGCGACCTCGGTCGCCTCCTTGTAGCCGATGATCGGATTCAGCGCGGTCACCAGCGAGATCGAGCGCTCGATGCTCTCGCGCAGCCGGTCCGGGTTGGCGGTGATGCCCTTCACGCAGAGGTCGGCCAACGTCATGCAGCCGTTGGTCAGGTGCTTGAAGCTGCGGAACAGCGCGCTCGCGATGATCGGCTCGAAAGCGTTCAGCTGCAGCTGCCCGGCCTCGGCCGCGAAGGTCACGGTCAGGTCGTTGCCGAACACCTCGAAGGCGACCTGGTTGACGACCTCCGGAATCACCGGGTTGACCTTGCCCGGCATGATCGACGAGCCGGCCTGCATCGGCGGCAGGTTGATTTCGCCGAAGCCCGAGCGCGGGCCGCTGGAGAGCAGCCGCAGGTCGTTGCAGGTCTTCGACAGCTTGACCGCGATGCGCTTCAACACGCCCGACAGCTGCACGAAGGCGCCGCAGTCCTGGGTCGCCTCGATCAGATTGGGTGCGGTGGAGAGGTCGAGGCCGGTGATGCCGCGCAGCGCGGCCAGCGCCTTGCCCGCGTACTCGGGATGCGCGGTGATGCCGGTGCCGATGGCCGTGGCACCGAGGTTGACTTCGCGGATCAAGGCCGAGGCCTCGGTCAGGCGCGCGATGTCTTCCTCGACCATCACCGCATAGGTCGAGAACTCCTGGCCGAGCGTCATCGGCACCGCGTCCTGCAGCTGGGTGCGGCCGATCTTCAGCAGGTGCGCGAACTCCTTGGCCTTGGCGTCGAAGGCTTCGCGCAGATGCTCCATGGCCGCGAGCAGCTCTTCGATCGCGAAGCAGGTGGCGATGCGGATCGCGGTCGGATAGACGTCGTTGGTGCTCTGCGCCATGTTGACGTGCTCGTTGGGATGCAGGTACTGGTACTCGCCCCTGCGGTGGCCCATGATCTCGAGCGCGCGGTTGCAGACCACCTCGTTGGCGTTCATGTTGGTCGAAGTGCCGGCGCCGCCCTGGATCACGTCGACCACGAACTGCTCGTGCAGCGCGCCGCCGCGGATTTCCTTGCAGGCCGCGACGATCGCGTCGCGCAGCTCGGCGGGCAGGAGGCCCAGCTCGGTGTTGGCTTCGGCGGCCGCCTGCTTGACCGAGGCGAGCGCGACCACCAGCTCCGGGTAGGCCGAGATGGTCGTGCCCGAGATCTGGAAGTTCTCCTTGGCGCGCAGCGTATGGACGCCGTAGTAGACCTCGTCGGGCACCTCGCGATCACCCAGCAGGTCGTGTTCGATGCGCATCTTCTGGCTCATGGCTTGTTCCTCGGTGAATGGAATTGAAGGCGATGGTCGGCGGATCGGGCCGCGCCCGCAACAGCGTACTCCCACCGCTGTCACAAACGCAGGCCTTCCTGCGTCTTGAATGCATGGAAGGCCGCATGGGGCGGCCGTCCTGATGCAACCAAGGACCTTTTCATGGCTCACACCGCCCGTCTTCCCTACCATCAACTCGCGCCCAAGGCTTTCCAGGGGCTGCTCGACGCCTCTGCCGCCGTCCACAAGGGCGCGCTCGGCAGCCGTCTCGTCGACCTCGTGCTGCTGCGGCTCTCGCAGATCAACGGCTGCGGCTACTGCATCGACATGCACTGGCGCGACCTGATCCGGCAGGAGATCGATCCGCGCCATCTCAATGCCCTGGCCGGCTGGCGCGAGGCGCCCTTCTTCAGCGAACGCGAGCGCGCCGCACTGCGCTGGGCGGAGCTCGTCAACGCCACGCCGCACAGCGACGCGAGCGACGAGGAATTCGCGCGCCTGAAGGCGCACTTCACCGACGTGGAGATCGTCGAACTCGGCTTCACCATCGCGGTCATCAATGCCTGGAACCTGCTCAACGTGAGCTTCCGCAATCCGGTGCCTGAGAAGGTGTAGTCACTTTCGTCAAGCGCGGGCTCTAGGATGCGTCATGGTCGACGCATCTTCATACGGGGCCCGCGCGCTCCAGCCACCGAGGTTGCTGCACCTGGATGCGCTGCGCGGCTTCGCGCTCCTGGGCATCCTGATGGTCAACATCGCGACCTTCGCTTCGGCCTACTTCGGCATGGCCGTGCCCGACCCGGCCTTCGCCCGGCCGATCGACCGCGCCGTGCGGTGGCTCGTGGCCTGCCTGTTCGAGACCAAGTTCTACCTGCTCTTCTCCTTCCTGTTCGGCTACAGCTTCACCTTGCAGATGAACGCGGCCGAGCGCAGCGGCAAGGCCTTCGTGCCGAGGATGCTGCGGCGCCTGTTCGGGCTCTGGCTCATCGGCGCGGCGCATGCCGTCTGGCTGTTCCACGGCGACATCCTCTGCACCTATGCCGTGCTAGGCCTGATCCTGCTCCGGTTGCGGCATCGGACCGACGCCCAGGCGACGGTGCTCGCCTGCGTGCTCACGCTGCTGCCCGCCGCCGTCCTGGCCTCGCTGGGCGCACTCCAGCTCCTCGCCGGCGAGACGGCCGACATCGCCGGCACCATGGCCCGCGCGAGCGCCGCGCAGCAGGCCTGGCTGGGCACGCCGGCCACCGTGGTCGCGCAGCGCCTGCGGGACTTGGGCCAAACCTGGTGGATCGTGGTGCTGATCCAGGGGCCATGCGCGCTGGCCATGTTCATGCTCGGCCTGGTGGCCGGCAAGCGCCACCTGTTCGCGCAACACGACCGGTACCGCGGCCTCTGGCGACGCCTGGCCGTCTGGGGCCTGGCGGTGGGCCTGCCCGGCGCGCTGTTCTATGCAACGGCCACGGTCTACGGGGTCGGCTCGGGCTGGGAGATCGCGGGCTTGGGCGCGAGCCTCCTGATCGCGCCCTTCCTGAGCGCCGCCTATGTCGGGATGGCGATGATGCTGTTCGAGGGCGCGGGCGGCATGCGCATCGCCGGGCTGCTGGCGCCCGCGGGGCGCATGGCGCTGACCAACTACCTCATGCAGTCGCTCCTGTGCGCGCTGATCTTCACGGCCTACGGGCTGGGCTGGATGGGCCGCGTCTCGCCGGCGGCCTGCGTGCTGATCGCGTCGATCATCTTCGCGGGCCAGCTGGCGGCCAGTCGCCTGTGGCTGCGCCGCTTCGGCTACGGCCCGGTGGAATGGGCGCTGCGCGCTTTCACGGTCGGCGCCTGGCCGGCGATGCGCAGGACGTCGGAGCTACCGCGGCGCTAGGGCCTCTGTTCAGGAGCAGACGTACGAAGCCGCCGATCGCGGATCGCCGCCGGTCAGCGTCGCCTTGGTCGGATGCATGCAGATCGGCCGCGAACTGGCCGGCGTGCCACCGCTGGCGGGGGCCGAGATGTCGATGCGCTCCGGCGAGTTGCCGCCCTCCACCCAGGCCGTGAGCGCCGTGTAGAGCAGGTTGATCGTCGGCAGCGGCGGATTCGCGGCCGCGTTGGTAGTGCCGTTGCTGAAACCGTGGGCCATGCCCGGCACCAGGAAGAGCCGGTAGAAGTTGCGGACCACTGCATCGCCGCCCATCCGATCCGACAACCGCGTGTAGTAGTTGATGGTGCCCTGCGGCGGGATCAGCGTGTCCGCCAGGCCGTGGTAGACCAGCATCTTTCCGCCGCGCAAGGCGAAACGGCCGAGGTCCGGGTCGTCGGTATTGATGTTGGCGAACGCGAATTGCAGGGCGACGCCCTGGTCGAAGGCGTTCGAGAGATTCGCGTAAGACAGCGTCTTCCACCGGTCCACGCCGTTGCCGGTCGCGTTGATGAAGTTGGGCTGGGCCCAGGTCGGGTCCTGCAACTCGAGCGCCACCATGTCGCTCGCGATGGTGAAGGGTGTGGGTCCCGCGAGCCCGATCGGGTTGGTGCCGCGCGTGAGCCCGTACCAGCGCTGGTTGGCCGAGGCGGAGGGCGAGGTCGCGAAGCCGTTGTCCGCCGAGGGCGAAGGCACGGAGCCGTTGCTGGTCTGGCCGTACCAGATCTTGTTCATCGCCAGCGCCTGGGCGGCCGTGACGCAGCTGCCGGCGGGGCCCGTCCCGCCGCTGCTCGCGCACAGCACGCTGGCGTCCAGCAGCGGGTCGTAACGGCATTGCGTGAGGTCCGGGATGTAGCCGAGATGCTGCCCGTTCACCACGTCGCAGGCGTTGATGGCGGCATTGCCCATCAGCGTGAGCTGGGCCTGCGTGAGCGGCACGCCGCCCAGGTCGCGCTGGTAGACGATCTGCGGGTACAGCTCGGCCGTGATGAACTTGGTCCAGTTGATGGCCGGCGCGCCGGCGAGGATGCCGTCGAAGTCGGCCGGATTTGCCTGCGCCTCCATGTGGCCCTGGCGGCCGCCGGTGGAGAAGCCGTTCCAGTAGGCGAACCTGGCCGGCGTGCCGTAGAAAGCGGCGGCCAGCGCCTTGGTCTTGACCGCCATCTCGTGGATGCCGCGCTGGGCGAAATCGCTCCACAGCGCCGTGTTGATGGTGCCGTCCGGCTTCATCGCGAAGGAGCCGCCATTGGCCGTGTTGGCATGGCCGGTGTCGGTGCTGGCCGAGACCGCGCCTTCGACCATCGCGGTTTCCGCCGGCGCGCCGGCGCTGCCGCCCGTGACGCCCGCGAGCGCCGTCAAGGAGGTGTGGACGCCGCCGGCCCAGCCGCCGCCGCCCTTCACGTGCACCCGCTTGTTCCACTTCGCCTCGTTGGGCAGCCAGACTTCGATGCCGATGCCGGGCGAGGTCGATGGGGCATCCGCCGGGCCGGAGTTGCCCGGTCCGACCAGCAGTTTCACCACGCAGACGTCGGTGGTCGCCGTGGGTGTGGTGGGCGTCGGCGTGCCGGACAAGAGCAGCGGGTCGCCTGTCTTGAAGGACTTGACCAGCAGCACGCTGGTGTTGGCATCCGGCTTGAAGGCGCTCTTGATCGAGTCGTCGCAGCTCAGTTTCGTCTGGCCCGGGGGGAAGACCACGCCGCCGCCATGACCGCCGCCATGACCGCCGCCTCCACCGCCGCATCCTGCGAGCCCTGCAGCAGCGGCGATGCACGCTGCGCGAATCAGCGCCTTCGTCCGCAAATCGAATCGGCTGTTTGCTTGCATCATGTCTCCCGCTTCTATCCCGGCAGCCGCGACAGCGCGTCTGAAGCGTCATGCGCTGCAAACAAGTCTTCGAGCGTAGGACGAATCCACCGGCCAGCGAGAAGCGGCGGCCTACAGCCGAAGGAGAACGCGGACGCGGCAAAGGCAGTGAACTGGTTTTTCGCGGCGCTCTACGCGTTGCTTTCTCTGTTCAGTTGAGGCCGCAACCGGCTGTTGGATCCATGAGCTGTGCAAATAACGCGGCGAAGACGCGCGCGTTCCGAAGCGCTGCGTGGGAAACGGCTGACAGACAGACGGCTGCCGGTGTGGACAGTGCGGAGGTATTGTTTGCTATTCAGGGAGTTTGCTCATGTCGGTGGTGTGTAGGACTTGCGGAAGCCGGAACCGCGACAAGGCGATGTTCTGCAGCGGCTGCGCGGGCCGCTTGCCCGGCTTCATGCCGACCGGCCCTTCGGCCCTCGATGCCGTCAAGACCAGCCGCGCCGCGCCGATCTCGCCATTCGACGCGCCGATGTCCCCCTTGGACGCGCCGTTTTCGCGGCCCCGCGCCGCTTCGCTGGCGCTGCTGCCGGCCGAGACGGCAGCCTTCTGGCTTCGCCTGTTACTGTCGGCATTGGCCATGAGCGTGGTTTTCATCGGCTGGTATCTGTATGTCACGCGCGATGTCGCGGAACCGTCGTGGTGGCCGAAACTGAACGCGGCGGCGGCGGCACCTGAAGCCAAGGCGCCGCCATCGGAAAAAGCTGCAGTGGCGGTGCCAGCGCCAGCATCGACACCAGCACCGCCGCAGGCCGCGGCGCCTGCGCCCGTTGCGCCCGTTGCGCCCGTTGCGCCCGTTGCACCCGTTGCACCCGTTGCACCCGTTGCGCCGGCTGTGCCCGTCGCGGCTGCACCCGCTGCACCAGCCGCTGCACCAGCCGCTGCACCTGCACCCGCTGCACCTGCAACGCCCGTCGCTGCGGCGCCGTCCCAGTCCAACGAAGAAAAATCCTCGGCGGCACCAGCCGCCCCCTCTCGCTCCGCCGCGCTCTCGGAGCGCACTCGCGCGAATCCGCCGATGGCCCCGCGGCAGGCGCGCGCTCCGGCATGGAACCGTGACGACCTGGGGCCGCCGATCGCGCCCGGTCCCGGACCGCTGGTGGGCTCGGGGCTCCGCGACCCGGGTCCACCGGTCGTGCCGGGTCCCGGCCCGCTGGTCAGCTCTTCTCGCGCGACCACACCGACCTTCGACGACCCGGGACCACCGGTCGTCCCCGGTCCAGGCCCCCTCGTCAGCTCGTCCCGCACGCCCGCATGGGCCGCCGACGACGCGGGACCGCCGATCGCCATCGGCCCCGGACCGCTGGCCAATCCGGTCCGCGCGCCTCGCGCCAGGTAGCGCCGCTCGAGGGACCGCGCGTCCCATTGTTTCCAAGTCGCAAACGCCGCGGTTCTTTTCGCGGCGTTTTTTCGAGGGCCTTCGCACCCACACTTCATCTCACCAACCAACCGATTTGAAGGAACCGAAATGAATGCCTCGAAGATCATCGCCGCTGCTGCCTTCTCGCTCGTGGCCGCCGCCGGCGCGCAAGCGGAAACCTATGACGGCGTGCACACCCTGACCTCGGCGGCCAGCCGCTCGGAAGTGGCCGCCGGAGGCGTCGCCGCCGCACGCGCCGGCAATCAGTACGCCGATGGCGCCAGCGCCGGTGCGCAGACCTTCACGTCCACCGCCGACCGCGCCACCATTCGCGCGGAGGCGGTCGCCAAGGCGCACGACCCGTTCGAGAGCCTGGATCGCCGTGCCTTCTATCGCGACGAGGTGCCGGCCGCCTACAAGAAGCCGAAGGTGTCGTTCACGCGCCAGGCCGGCCTGTAAATCAGGCTTCGCCGCTGCTTCGCAGCAGCTTCACGAGCCGGTCCAGCGTCTTCAGCGCTGCGTCCGGCGTTTCGTCGAACTGCGCGTGAACGATGGCGCCGTCGACCGCCAGCGCGATGAGCTGCGCGTCCTTCGCGCGCTGGCGCGACGGCGGCAGCAGCTTCTCGATCTCCGCCGTCATCTCGCGCTTGTGGCTGCGCGCGATCTCCACCACCTCCGGCAAGGCGCCGCCGAGCTCGCTCACGCTGTTGAGGAAGGCGCAACCGCGATAGCCGGCATCCGCAACCCAGTCGCGCAGCGCAGGCACCAGCGCATCGATGCCCTTGCCGCGCTTCGCGCCGTGGCGCTCCAGCGCATCGACGAACCACTTCATCCAGCGCTCGTGGCGGTAGGCCAGGAAGGTGCGGATCAGCTCGTTCTTGCTCGGGAAGTGGCGGTAGAAGGTGACCTTGGTCACGCCCGACTCGGCGATCACGCGGTCGATGCCGGTGGCGCGGATGCCTTCGCGGTAGAACAGGTCGTGCGCGGTCAGCAGGATGCGCTCGTTGGGAGGGCGGTCCTTGAGCTCGGGAGCGACGGGGCTTGGCATGACGCCATTGTAGACAGATCTGTCTACGTGCATTAGACTGGCGACGTAGACAGCTCTGTCTACCTTCTTCCAATCACTCCTCGGGAACCCGCCGCCATGGAAACACGCCCGCCCCTGCCCCCCTTCACATTCGAAACCGCAACCCAGAAGGTTCGCCTGGCCGAAGACGGCTGGAACTCGCGCGACCCGGCCCGCGTCGCGCTGGCCTACAGCGAAGACACGCGCTGGCGCAACCGCGCCGAGTTCCCGGTCGGCCGGGCGGCCGCGCAGGCGCTGCTCGAGCGCAAGTGGGCGCGCGAACTCGACTACCGGCTGATCAAGGAGCTGTGGGCCTTCGGCGGCCCGCGCATCGGCGTGCGCTTCGCCTACGAGTGGCACGACGACGCCGGCAACTGGTTTCGCAGCTACGGCAACGAGAACTGGGAATTCAACGAGCACGGCCTGATGACGCATCGCCACGCGAGCATCAACGACCTGCCGATCAAGGAAAGCGAACGCAAGTTCTTCTGGCCGCTGGGCCGCCGGCCGGACGATCACCCGGGTTTGAGCGACCTCGGGCTCTAGAAGGGCCTGTTCAGGCCCTCGCCCTCACCCCGGCAGCGCCACCACCACCGCCGCTTCGTCGATGGTGGCCACCACGCGCTGCCGCGTGCGCAGCCCCGAGCCGGCCGGCGCGAAGCCGACCAGTTGCAGGCCGCTGTCGAGCGTGATCGCGATCTCGTCGCCGTCCTCGCCGCGCGCCGCGCCCTGCACCAGGCCGCCGAGCTGATTGCCACGGGTCCTTCGCGCTGCCGCAACGCGCTCCACGCGTACCGCGGTCGCCTTGCACAGCGCGATCGCCGGCATGCCTTCTGCCAGCCCCAGCAGTTCCGCGCTCTCCTGCGTGATGCGCGCGGCGATGGGCTGCTGCGCATCGCAGCCGAGCCTCATGTGCACGCGCACGATGCGGCCGGTGGATTCGAGCGCGGCCACGATCGCAGGCAGCTGGTTGCGCATGCTGGTGCGGATCGAGAGCCGCGCCGCCGCCGTGCCGGCACTGGCGCCTGCCCGCGACTGAACGGCACGGCGCGCCGCATCCAGCGCCTCCGCCAGTTCGAGCAGTTGCGCCCCGTGCGCGGTGAGCACGGCGCCGCCGCCGCCCGCGCCGCCCACCGCGCGCGCCACCAGCGGCACGCCGGCCAGGTTGGTGAGCGTGGCGACCGCCTGCCAGGCCGCCTTGTAGCTCACGGCCGCCTCGCGCGCGGCCTGGGAGATGCTGCCGGTGCGGCCGATGCCGCGCAGGATGTCGATGCGCTTGTCGCTCATGCCATGGCCGAGCGCGTCGCCGAAACGGGGAGATGCCATGCGCGGATTGTGCCGTTGGCTCTACACTCGCGCTATTCCGTTGATGAATAGCGCTCCGTGAAGCCCCCACTCGCCTTTCGCCTCGCCGCCGCCACGCTGCTCACGCTCGGTGCGTCGCTCGCCAGCCAGGCGGGGGAAGTCCAGATCGCGGTCGCGGCCAACTTCTTCGCGCCCATGAAGGCGATCGCCGCCGAGTTCGAGAAGACGACCGGCCACAAGGCCGTGCTCTCCTCGGGCGCGACGGGCAAGTTCTATGCGCAGATCCAGAGCGGCGCGCCTTTCGACGTGTTCCTCGCGGCCGACGACGAGACGCCGGCCAAGCTCGACAAGGAAGGCGCTACTGTGCCGGGCAGTCGCTTCACCTACGCCACCGGCAAGCTGGTGCTGTGGTCGGCCAAACCCGATCTGGTGGATGCCAAAGGCGAGGTGCTCAGGAGCACGAAGTTCGCCCACATCGCGCTGGCCGCGCCCAAGCTCGCACCCTACGGAGCGGCGGCGGTGGAAACGCTCACGCGCCTCGGCCTGCTGGCACAGCTCGAACCCAAGTTCGTGCAGGGCGAGAGCATCGGGCAGGCCTTCAGCTTCGTCTCCACCGGCAATGCGGAACTCGGCTTCGTCGCGCTCTCGCAAGTCTGGGAGAACGGCAAGCTCAAGAGCGGCTCGGCCTGGATCGTGCCCGCTGAACTGCACGGCCCCATCCGGCAAGACGCTGTGCTGCTCGCCCGCGGCAAGGACAACGCGGCCGCCGCTGCGCTCATCGCGTATCTCAAGTCGGATGCAGCCAAGGCCGTGATCCGGTCCTTCGGCTACGACGTCTGAGCGCCGATCCTGCATGCCCACAGCCTCCGACCTCGGCGCCATCGTCCTCACGCTGAAGCTCGCGGCGCTGACCACGCTGATCCTGCTGCTGGTGGGCTCGCCGCTGGCCTGGTGGCTGGCGCGCACGCGCTCGGCATGGAAGGGGCCGGTCGGTGCGCTGGTGGCATTGCCGCTGGTGCTGCCGCCCACGGTACTGGGCTTCTACTTCCTGGTGACGATGGGGCCCAACGGGCCGATCGGCGCGTTGACGCAATGGCTCGGTATCGGGGTGCTTCCGTTCACCTTCGCGGGGCTGGTGATCGGCTCAGTGGTCTATTCGATGCCCTTCGTGGTGCAGCCAATCCAGAACGCCTTCGAGGCGATCGGCCAGGAGCCGCTCGAGGCGGCGGCAACGCTCAGGGCCTCGCCGCTCGACTCCTTCTTCAGCGTGGTGCTGCCGCTCGCGCGGCCGGGCTACCTCACCGCGGTCGTGATGGGCTTCGCCCACACGGTGGGCGAGTTCGGCGTGGTGCTGATGATCGGCGGCAACATCCCCGACAAGACGCGCGTGGTGTCGGTGCGGATCTACGACCACGTCGAGGCGCTCGAATACACGCAGGCGCACTGGCTGGCAGCCGGCATGGTGGCGTTCTCATTCCTCGTGCTGCTGGCGCTCTATGTGCTCAATCCGACGGGACAGCGGCGATGAGCGATGGCGTGCATGTGCGGTTGAAGGTCGACCACCCCGGCTTCTCGCTCCAGGTCGAGCTCGACCTGCCGGGCCGCGGCGTGAGCGCGCTCTTCGGGCCCTCGGGCTGCGGCAAGACCACTTGCCTGCGCGCCATCGCGGGGCTGCAACGCGCACCCGGTGCGCAGGTGACGGTCAATGGCGAGGCCTGGCAGGACGGCGACATGTTCCTGCCCACGCACCGGCGGCCGCTGGGCTATGTGTTCCAGGAGACGCGGCTCTTCGCGCACCTGGACGTTCGGCGCAACCTCGAATACGGCATGAAGCGGGTCGCCACAGCCGATCGGCGCGTGTCGCTCGCGCAGGCGGTGGAACTGCTGGGCATCGGCCACCTGCTCGCGCGCCGGCCCGACACGCTCTCGGGCGGCGAACGCCAGCGCGTGGGCATCGCGCGTGCACTGGCCACCAGTCCGCGGCTGCTGCTGATGGACGAACCGCTCGCCTCGCTGGACCTGCAGCGCAAGCGCGAGATCCTCCCCTACCTCGAGCGGCTGCATGCCGAGCTCGACATGCCGGTGATCTATGTGAGCCACGCGCCCGACGAGGTCGCGCGCCTGGCCGACCACCTGGTGCTGCTCGACGCCGGACGCGTGACTGCGAGCGGCCCGGCCAACGCGCTGATGACACGGCTCGACCTGCCGCTGGCGCACGGCGATGCGGCGGGTGCGGTGGTCGCCGCGGTGGTGACGGGCTACGACGCCGCCTACGGCCTGACGCAGCTCGCGTTCGCGGGCGGCACGCTCTGCCTGCCGCACAGCGGCGCGCGCGTGGGGCAGGCGGTGCGGGTTCGCATCCAGGCGCGCGACGTCAGCCTCACGCTGCAGCACCAAGCCGCGACCAGCGTGCTCAACATCCTGCCCGCGACCGTGGCCGACCTGGCCGAAGACGGACCGGCCCAGGTCATGGTCGGGCTGGACCTCGGCGGCGCACGCCTGCTCGCGCGCATCACGCGCAAGTCGGCCGAGCTGCTGCGCCTTGGCGTGGGCTCGGCCGTGCATGCGCAGGTCAAGGGCGTCGCGATTCTCGAATAGGCCTCAGGCGCCGACCGGCACCTTGTCGAGGAAGCCCGTGACCGACTGCAGCTTGCCCGCTTGGAGCTGGACGAAATCGGTGCCTTCGATCAGGTCTTCGGCGCCGCTCGGGCCCAGGGTCCACGAGAAGCGCAGGTGGTCGCCGTGCGCATCGGCCTCGCCCTTGAGCCTGAAGCGGAAGCCCGGATAGCGCTGGTGCACGCCGCCGACCAGTGCGCTGATCTGCGCGCGGCCACTGCCCTGCATGATCGGATCGACGTAGCGCGCGTCGGCGCTCCAGTGGGTTTCGAGCAGCGCGAGGCGGCGCTCGGCGTCGGTCTCGTTCCAGACGGCGATGTAGTGTTCGGCAATGCGCGCGGCATCGGGGGCGGCGGTGTTCATGGCGTTTCCTTTCTGTTCAGGGCCCGCAACGGCGCGGGGTGAATGAATGGTCCCCGCGAGCGCGCCGCGGGTCGATGACGTGGGAGGTCATGGGCGCAACGGCACTACCATGCAGGGAGGACTTTTTCGGAGCAGGTCATGAAGATCGCGGTGATGGGTGCGGGCGCAGTGGGTTGCTACTACGGCGGCATGCTGGCGCGCGCCGGCCATTCGGTGGTGCTGATCGGCAGGGCGCAGCACGTCGAGGCGATACGCCGCGACGGCCTGCTGCTCGATACGCAGTCCTTCAAGGCGCATGTGCCGATCGAGGCCAGCACGGAAGTCAGCGCCGTGCAGGGCGCGCAGCTGGTGCTGTTCTGCGTCAAGTCCACCGACACCGAGAGCGCTGCCGCGCAGATGGGTCCGCACCTGATGCCGGATGCGCTGGTGCTCACGCTGCAGAACGGCGTCGACAACGCCGACCGGCTGCAGGCGGCGCTGCGCCAGCAGGTCGCGGCGACGGTGGTGTATGTCGCCACCGAGATGGCGGGGCCTGGCCACGTGAAGCACCACGGCCGCGGCGAGCTGGTCATCGCGCCGTCGCCCCGCAGCGATGAGGCCGCGCGCCTCTTCATCGAGGCCGGCGTGCCGACGCAGATCTCCGCCAACGTGGCGGGCGCGCTGTGGGCCAAGCTGATCCTCAACTGCGCCTACAACGCGCTGTCGGCGATTTCACAGCTGCCTTACGGCCGGCTCGTGCAGGGCGCCGGCGTGGACGCCGTGATGCGGGACGTGGTGCAGGAATGCCTGGCCGTGGCGGAGGCCAGCGGCGTGACCGTGCCCGGCGACAGCTGGGCCGCCGTCGAGCGCATCGCGCAATCGATGCCGACCCAGTTCTCCTCCACCGCGCAGGACCTGGCGCGCGGCAAACGCAGCGAAATCGACCACCTCAACGGCTACGTGCTGCGCAAGGGTGAAGCGCTGGGCATCGCGACGCCGGCCAATCGCGTGCTGCACACGCTGGTGAAGCTGATCGAGGGACGGTCGCCCGAGGCCGCGGCCTGAGCCGCATCAGCCCAGTGCCACCCGGCTCGGCCGCGGAACCGCAGGCAGTGCCGCGAGGTCTTGCCGATGCGGCATCGACACCTGCGCGCCCGCCTTCGTCACGCTGAGCGCCGCGGCCTGGATGCCAAGCGCGATGCCTGCATCGATGGATTCCTTGTTCGCGAGCGCGGCACACAGCGCGCCGATGAAGGTGTCGCCGGCCGCCGTGGTGTCGACCGCCTGGACTGCCAAGGCCGCGAAGTGGCGGCAGCCGTCGGCGTTGGCGACCACGACGCCGTCGCCGCCCATCGTGAGAATCACCTGCGCCGGACCGCGTTGTCGCAGGGCATCGGCCGCGCGGGCGGCACTCGCCGTGTCGCGGACCGCGATGCCGCTCAACATGGCGGCTTCTGTTTCGTTCAGCACGAGGATGCCCACGAGCGGCCACAGCGCGTCGGGCAGCGGCTGCGCAGGGGCCGGGTTCAGCACCACCGTGCAGCCGGCGGCGTGCGCGATCGCCGCCGCCTCGCACACCGCCGGCATGGGAACCTCGAGCTGCAGCGACAGGATGCACGCCGCCGCGAGAGCGCTGCGCAGCCGGCCGATGTCTTCGGTGCCGACGGATGCGTTCGCGCCGGGACTCAGCGCAATGCGGTTCTGCGCGCCGTCGTCGACCATGATCAAGGCCACGCCGGTCGACGCCGCATCGGTGGCCACATGGCGGGCATCCACGCCGTCGGCTTCGAGCGAGGCCTTCAGCGCAAGCCCGAAGGCGTCGTCGCCCACGCGGCCGACCATGGCCACACGGGCGCCCTGCCGCGCGCACGCCACGGCCTGGTTGGCACCCTTGCCGCCCGGATTGCTCATGAAGGAACGAGCCTCGAGGGTTTCGCCGGCATCCGGCACGCGCGGCACACGGAGCACCAGGTCCATGTTGAGGCTGCCGAACACCACGACCTCGGGCGTGGCGTGGTCGGAGTTCAAGACTCGGCGTCCATCTGGTGGAGCATCTCGACGCGGCGGCGAAAATCCTCGTCCTCCGCCGCGAAGCGCGCCCCCAGGTAGGAGGTGACGAGGTCGGCGGCGAGCCAGGGGCCGACGATCTGCGCGCCGATGCACATGACGTTCACGTCGTCGTGCTCGACCGACTGGTGCGCCGAATGCACGTCGTGGCAGACCGCCGCGCGGATACCCTTCATCTTGTTGGCGGCGATCGACGCGCCGACGCCGGTGCCGCACACCATGATGCCGCGCTCGACCTCGCCGGCGACGATCTTGGCGGCCACCGCGCGCGCCACATCCGGAAAGTCGACCGGTCGGTCGTCGTGGCTGCCGACGTCGACGACCTCGTGGCCGAGCTTCCTGATGTGGTCGACCACGGCGCTTTTGAGCACCCAGCCGGCGTGGTCCGAACCGATGACGAGACGCATGAATTCCTCTTCGGGTTGTGAATGATCAGGGACGCATGTTCGCGGGCAGATCGCTGCCGTGGAACTTCTTGTAGATGGCGTTGAGCTTGCCGTTCTGGAGATTGGCCGTGACCCACTCGTTGAGCTTGGCGACCATGCGCTCCTCGCCCTTCTTGACGCCGATGGCGAGATCGAGATTGCGCAGCACGATCTTCTGCTCGAACGGGCGTTGCGGGTTCTTCGCGGTGATCTGATTCATGATCGTGACCGAGGTGGAGACGATGTCGGCCTGGCCACTGACGCCGGCGGTGACCATGGTCGCATCGTCGTCGTAGCGCACCACCTTGAAGTCCCTGTCCTTCGCCAGCTGGGTGAGTTCGGTGTCCTGCGTGGTGCCGCGCGTGACGGTGACCGACTTGCCCTTCAGGTCGGGCCAGTCCTTGATCGCCAGATCCTTGCGCGCGCCGATGACGGAGACCAGCGCCGCATACGGCTTCGAGAAGTCGATGACCTTCTGGCGCTCCGGGGTCACCGACAGCGTCGAGACCACGATGTCGGCCTTGCCGGTCTGCAGGTTCGGAATGCGCGTGGCGCCGGTGGTCTGCACGAACTCCAGTTCGAGCCCCCAGTCCTTGGCGAGCAGCTGCGCGGTTTCGACGTCGGAGCCGGTCGGCTTGAGGTCCTTGTCGAGCATGCCGGACGGTGGAATCGAGAAGTCCGTTGCGATGCGGATCTTCTTCGCCTTCATCACGTCGTCGAGCACGTCGGCATGCGCGGCAGCCGCCAGCGTGAGGCAGGCGGCGGCCAACAGGGTGGGCAGTGAACGGAAAAGCTTCATGACGGTGTTGTCTCCATGTTTTCGAAAGAAGGCCAGCCTTCAGAGCTCGCTGGCCACGAACTGCCGAAGCTCGGCGGTTTGCGGGGATGACAGGATCTCGGGGCCGCCGCGCTCCCAAACCCTGCCGCGGTGCATGAACAGCACCTGATCTGCGACCTTGCGCGCGAACGCCATCTCGTGGGTGACCATGACCATGGTCATGCCGCCGGCCGCGAGGTCCTCGATGACGTGCAGCACCTCGCCGGTGAGCTCCGGATCGAGCGCCGAGGTCACCTCGTCGAACAGCATCACCTTCGGCTGCATCGCCAGAGAGCGCGCGATGGCAACCCGCTGCTGCTGGCCGCCCGAGAGCTGCTCGGGATAGCAGGACGCCTTCTCCGCAAGGCCGACCTTGGCCAGCACCTCGTGTGCGAGCGTGCGCGCCGCCTGCTTGGCCACGCCCTTGGCCGAGCGCGGCGCGAGCATGATGTTCTGCTCGATGGTCAGGTGCGGAAAGAGGTTGTAGCTCTGGAAGACGATGCCGACATCGAGCCGCAGCGCCTTGAGGTCGACGCCGGCCGCGTCGACGCGATGGCCGCAGACCACGATCTCGCCGCTGTCGATGCGTTCCAGGCGATCGATGCAGCGCAGTGCGGTGCTCTTGCCGGAGCCGCTGCGGCCGATGATCGCCGTGACCTCGCCGCGGCCGACTTCGAAGCCGACGCCTTCGAGCACCTTCAGCGCGCCGAAACTCTTGTGCACGTCGTGCAGGCGCACGACCGGCGCCGCGGCGCACTCAGGATTGGGCGAGGACTGGGTCATGGGTGAAGACGGCTTTCGCCGCAGTGGGAGACGCGACGGCCCTGCGCTCGAGCCGGCGGCTCCAGACCGAGAGCGGATAGCACAGCGCGAAGTAGATCGCCGCGATGAAGAGGTAGACGATGAAGGGCTCGAAGATCGAGTTGTTGATGATCTGCCCCGAGCGCGCGAGTTCGACGAAGCCGACCACCGACGCCAGCGAGGTGTTCTTGACGATCTGCACCATGAAGCCGACCGTGGGCGGCGTGGCCAGCCGCACGGCCTGCGGCAGCACGACCTTGAACATGCGCTGCGTGCGGCCGAGCGCCAGGCATTCCGCAGCCTCCCATTGCGCGCGCGGCACCGCCTGGATGGCGCCGCGCCAGATCTCGCCGAGATAGGCCGACACGTAGATCGTCAGGGACACGCCGGCCGCGGCGAGTGCGGAGACCTTGATGCCCAGGGTCGGCAGCCCGAAGAAGGCCAGGAACATGATGACCAGGAGCGGCGAGCCCTGCACCAGCTGGACCCACAGCCCCGTCGCCGCGCGCACCCAGCGATGGGGCGAGACCCGCGCCAGCGCGACGATGAACGCGCACAGCCCGCCGCCGACGAAGGCGATGAGCGAGAGGATCGCGGTCCACCCGGCGCCCTGCAGCAGGAACAGCAGGTGGTTGGCGTTGAACGCGGTGCCGGTCATCACAGCGCGGTGCCCAGTCTGCGGCGGCGCGGGAACAGCAGCGCGCCCAGACCCCAAAAGCCGAGGCGCATCAGCAGCGACAGCAGGATGTAGGCGGCGCCGACGAGGATGAAGGTCTCGAAGGGCCGGTAGGTGTCCGACTGCACGTGGTTGGCGATCGCGGTGAGCTCTTCGGCCGAGATCTGCGAACAGATCGACGAGGCCAGCATCAGCAGCACGAACTGGCTGGTCAGCGCCGGGTACACGCGTTCCATCGCGGGCAGCAGCACGACGTGCCAGTACACCTGCAGCCGCGAAAGCCCGAGGCATTCGGCAGCCTCGATCTGGCTGCGGTTCACCGAATCGAAACCGGCGCGCATGATTTCCGTCGCATAGGCGCCGGCATTGACCGCGAGCGCGATCACCGCGACGGTGAACGCCGACAGCGACAGGCCGAGACTCGACAGGCCGAAGTAGACGAGAAAGATCTGGACCAGGAGCGGCGTATTGCGGATCAGTTCCACATAGGCGCCGCAGGCACGCGCCAGCAGCCGGTGGCTGCTTCGCCTGCCGGCCGCGCACAGCGTGCCGATCGCAAAGCCCGAGAGCGTGGCGACCAATGCCAGGCGCACGGTCAGCCACGCGCCCTCGACGAACAGCGGCCAGCGTTCGAGCACGACCCCGAAGTCGAAATCGATCACGCCACCTCCTCGCGCGTCGGCGGCCGGCCGCGCGCGGCAGGCCCGGTGGCGGCCTTGCGCCGGTATTCGTCGCCGATGCTGAAGTGCTTGCGCAGCACCTGGTCGGCCCGGTCTTCGTCGCGCGCGACGAGCGCCTGAAAGATGCGCGCATGGTCTTCGACCAGGTACTGCTTGACCGCCGGATCGCCGCCGACCACGTCGCGGCGCTCATGGTGCGAGCGCATCAGGAGCGTCGACATCGCGGCATACAGCTGCATCAAGGTCTCGGAGCGGCTTGCCCGCACCAATGCGGTGTGGAACTCGTAGTCGGCGCGGCTGCCCTCTTCGGAGTCGTCGACTGTCGCCTCGATCCGGTCGACCGCCGCGGCGATGCGCTCCAGGTCGGATGTCGATGCGTGCCGGCAGGCCAGGCGCACGGCCTGCACCTCGATCGCGATGCGCGCCTGCATCACGTCGTCCACGATGTCGGCCTGCTGCGCCATCGAGAACGCGAAGAAGTCGCCGAGCACCGACACGTCGGGCTTGCGGACGATGGTGCCCACGCGCTCGCGGATCTCGACCACGCCCATCATCGACAGCGCGCGCAGCGCCTCGCGCACGATGGGCCGGCTCACGCCCAGCTGCAGCGCGAGTTCGCGTTCGGGCACCAGCCGATCTCCCGAACGGATGCTGCCTTCGAGCAGCTTGTCGCGCAGGAAGGCGAACACCTTGGAGAAGCCGGTGCCTTCGGCCTCTTGCGTCCGCGTGATCGTGGGTGGCTGGATCTTTCTTGTCATGCCGTGGTTTTACCAGCGGCAAAACCACGGCGCATCCAGGCTATCCCTCTACGGAAAAACCCGAGGGCTCAGGCCGAGGCGCCGCTCGGCAACGCGCCGACAGGACCACGCGGCGCGGGCGAAAGGTAGCGGTCCATCGCCAGGCCGTCGGTGCGGATGTCGGGCCGCCGCCCCATCACCTGGTCGGCCACCAGCTTGCCCGAGCCGCAGGCCATGGTCCAACCCAGCGTGCCGTGGCCGGTGTTGAGGAACAGGTTGGCGTACGGCGTGGCACCGACGATCGGCGTGCTGTCGGGCGTCATCGGCCTGAGGCCGGTCCAGAAAGTGGCGCGCGGCAGGTCGCCGCAGGGGAACAGGTCGGTGATCACCCGCTCCAGCGTCTCGCGCCGGCGCGGGTTCAGGCGCAGGTCGAAGCCGCCGAGCTCGGCCATGCCGCCGACGCGGATGCGGTCGTCGAAGCGCGTGACCGCGACCTTGTAGGTCTCGTCGAGCACGGTGGACTGCGGCGCCACGGCCGGGTCGACGAGCGGTACGGTCATCGAATAGCCCTTGACCGGGTAGACCGGGATGTCCAGGCCCAGCTTGGCTGCGAAGTCGCGCGAATAGCTGCCGAAGGCGAGCACGTAGCGATCGGCCGTGAGCACTTCGCGCGCCGGGCCGGCGAGGCGCACGCCGGTGATGCGGCCGCCTTCGGTGGCGAGCCCTTCGACGTCTTGTTCGAAACGGAAATCCACACCCAGCCCGCGCGCGACTTCGGCCAAGCCGCGCGTGAACAGGTGGCAGTCGCCGGTTTCGTCATTGGGCAGACGCAGGCCGCCGGCCAGCAGATCGCCCGTGCGCGCCAGCGCCGGCTCGACCGTCGCCAGCTGGCTGCGATCGAGCAGTTGGTAAGGCACGCCGCACTCCTGCAGCACGGCCACGTCGCGTTGCACGGCGTCGAGCTGGGCCTGCGTGCGGAACAGCTGCAGCGTGCCCTGCGTGCGGTGCTCGTAGCGGATGCCGGTTTCGGCGCGCAGCTCGCGCAGACAGTCGCGGCTGTATTCAGCCACGCGCATCATGCGTTCCTTGTTGACCGCATAGCGCTCGGGCGAGCAGTTCTTCAGCATGGCCGCCATCCAGCGCAACTGGAACAGGCTGCCGTCGGGCCGGATCGAGAGCGGCGCGTGCTTCTGGAACATCCACTTCAGGGCCTTGAAGGGAATGCCCGGCGCGGCCCAGGGCGTGGAATAGCCGGGCGACACCTGGCCGGCGTTGGCGAAGCTGGTTTCTTCCGCGGGGCCGCTCTGGCGATCGACGAGCGTCACTTCCGCGCCGGCACGGGCCAGGTAATAGGCGGTCGTGACACCGATGACACCGCCGCCCAGAACGATCACTTTCATGGCAAGACACCTTCGCTGCGAGAGAAGGGTCAAGCGTATTCATTCATCTGCCATAAACTCCACTGAAATATCGACACATTCCAGTGCTTTTTGCTGCCCATGACCGAACTCGACCGCACCGACCGCAAGATCCTCGACATCCTGCAGCGCCAGGGCCGCATCTCCATGACCGAACTGGCCGAGCAGATCGGCCTCTCGACCTCGCCCTGCTCCGAGCGCGTGCGGCGCATGGAACGCGAAGGCGTGATCACCGGCTACCACGCGCGCATCGATCCGCAGGCGATCGGCAAGACGCTCCTGGTGTTCGTGGAAATCACGCTGTCCTCCAAGTCGGCCGACGTCTTCGACAAGGTGAGGAAGGAATTGCTGCACGTGCCCGAGGTGATGGAATGCCACCTGGTGTCGGGTGGCTTCGACTACCTGGTGAAGGCGCGCCTGCGCGCCATGAGCGACTACCGCCGCCTGCTGGGCGACCTGCTGAAGAAGCTGCCGGTGCCGGCCGAGTCGAACAGCTATGTGGTGATGGAAGAGGTCAAGGAAAGCCTGTACCTGCCGCTCGATCGCTGAGGCTTCGGGCGGATCAGGGCACGTTGGCTGTCCTGATATGGAAGGGCCGGCCCTCCATCGTGAAGCTGCCGCCGAACTCCATGTTCATGCCGCCGGTGCCCTGCACCGGACAGCCGCCCGGCGGCTGGCAGGCCCAGGAGCCGCCGCGGTTCGCGAAGATCACCGAGCCGTAGCGGTAGTTCGACACCACCTTGCCGGTGTAGTCCGCAATGCTCAAGACCATGTTGTCGCTTGCAAAGTTGTCGGCATCCTCGACCGCGATCGGGTCGACGATGCGCGAGTCCTGCAGGGTGCGAACCACGCTGCCGCTGTTGCCGTCGCCTGCGAACCTCACCCACTGGATCTTGCGATCGCCGCGCGAAGCCACCAGCACCTGCTCGTTCAAGGGCTCGAAGGTCCTGTTCTCCGGGTCGATCTTCGAGATCGCCAGCGAGGTCGGGTTCTTCCCGATCGCGACACGGCCCTTCTCGACGACGTCCGTGACCGTGGTGCCGGTGGGCACGTTGCCCAGGCCGTAGATGCGCAGCGAGCCTTCTTCGGTGGCGATCCAGGCGCGGTGAGTCGGCCCGAAGATGGTCGTCTTCACCGCTGTCGGCTTGCTGTCCAGCGCCACCGTCGTGATCACCGTCGGCGTCTGCTGCGGCTTGTTGGCGAAGGTGTACGGCCACTGGTTGTCGGCCTGACCCAGGTTGGTGAACTCCGTCGGGCCGGTACCGAAGTAGACGCTGTTGACGTAGCTGAACAACGGCTTCAGGTCGATGAAGGCGGCCTTCTTCTCCGACTTGGAGATGACCACCGCCACACCCGACTTGGCATACCTATTGGCGTTCGTGCCGGAACCCGAGAACGTCGCGCGCTTGGCCGAATCGGTCAGCGGCGAGTAGGTCTGCCCCATGAACTCGCCGTACTTTTCCGGCAGTGCCGTCTGGAACTGGTCGAAGCCCGTGGTGACGGCGATCTCGGTCGGCGCGTTCATGCCCGGCAGGTCGATGTAGCCCAGCACCTTCATGAAGGCGATGTTGCCCATGTTCGGCAGGCCCGGGTACACGCCCATCCACTCGTGCCACCAGTCGTACCAGGCGTCGTAGCTGCCGTTCTGGGCCGAGTTGTAGGGGTTGCAGTTGTTGCACAGCCCCGCCAGCGAGATCACCGCCACCTGGCCCTTCAGCGCCGTCGTGTCCCACACCGTCACCAGCGCGTATTCGCTGGTGTTGGTGATGGCCATGCCGGTCGGCACCTTGTTGGCGGGCAGTTTCACCGAGCCCCGGTTGTTCGCCGTGTTGCTGCCGGCGGTGCCGATCAGGCCGTTCTGGAAAGCCACCAGCGAGGTGGCGCAGAAGCCTACGCGCCCGCCGCAACGCGCCACCGCCACCGGCTCGCCGGTCGTGAGGCCGGCGGTCTTGTAGGTGCTGACGTTGTAGTTGGTGCGTCCGGCGCTGCCGTCCCACGCGGCCGCTTCCTGCCAGGGCAATTGCGGCGCTTGCGCGAAGGTGTTGTGGTCGATGGCGGAGATCTGCAGATCGCCCACCCCCATGCGCACCGCGGTGTTGTCGGCGACAAAACCGACGTGGGCCTGGTTGGTCATGTAGAGGCCGGGATCTTCGAGAAGAGGTCCCCCCAGTTGCCAGGTGCCTCCGTGGTAACTCATGGTCTGGTCCGCACGCTTGAACAGCGTCGGGATGCCGGTGTTGTTCACGGCCGGCGCATTGCCGTAGCGGTAGGCGATGCCCTCCGCCGTGGCCAACTTGAGCGCCAGGGCGCGGTAGCTATCGGCCACCACTCGGCCGGCGCTGTCGACGACATCGCCGGAGACGGGTGCGGGTGCGGGTGCGGGCGCGGGCGCGGGCGCCGGGGCCGGCGCTGGAGCCGGGGCGGGTGCCGGAGCCGGCGCGGGGGCGGGAGCCGGCGCGGGAGCGGGAGCGGTGCCGGGTGCTGCGCCGAGGGAATAGCAAGCCTTCACGACAAAAGGCGAAGGGTCTTTGCCGAAGAATTCGTTCGTGCACTGGCCGGTGCCGCTGACTGTCTTTTGAACCCACGATGAGCCGGACCCGTACTGCACAAGGGTGGCAGCAGCGACGGTGAACGACGAGCCCTCGCCCGCGAGCAGCGTGCCTGCTGCAGGCGCGGTGGGCGCGGGTGCAGGTGCAGGTGCAGGTGCAGGTGCAGGTGCAGGTGCAGGCGCAGGCGCAGGCGCGGGCGCGGGGCCTTGGATGTAACACGCCTTCGCCACATAGGGCAGCGGATCGCCAAAGGTCGCATTGCTGCACTCGACCGAACCCGAGAGCAATCTCTTCCTCCAGGTCGAGTTGGCCCCGTACTGCACGGTCGTCGTCGAAGCCAGTGTGAATCGCTGATTCTCGACAGCCACCTTGGTCCAGCTCGAATCAAGCGCCTTCTCGACCGGTGCCGCTTCTTTTTCGACGGCAGGGTCGGTTGGCGCAGCAGAGGTGGACGGTGCTGCAGTCGTATCCGATGCCATCCCTTGCATCACCGGAAATCCACTTCCACCGCCTCCTCCACCCCCACACGCTGCGAGCGCGGCTGCTGCAGTAACAAGCAGAAGCGCGCTTTTTCCAGTGGATTTCATCCAATACCCTCCAAAAAGGATCGAGGCCGGGGTGCAGGAGCGGTCTGATACGCGTTCCAACAATGTTTGCATTTTGTTTCGTTTACGCCCTTTTATCGCCGTTTACGTTACGTCTGTTTCCTTTGGTAACCTGTTAAACGCAAATACTTACATCAGGACTCCTGATCTGGTCTGGCGTTCAGGGATTTCTGGAAACCCGGCGGATGGACGAAAAGCCAGGCCCCGGCGCATTGCTGCACGTCATGGGTCGCGCATGAGTTGCTGCACGTGCCCGAGGTGATGGAATGCACCTCGTGTCGGGTGGCTTCGACGACCTGCCGAAGAAGCTGCCGGTGACGGCCGATCGCACAGCTATGTCGTGATGGAAGAGGTCAAGGAAAGCCTGTACCTTCCGATGGATCGATGACTCCCCGGAGCCCTGATGCACCTCCTTCTCCGTCTGATCCTTTGCCTGACGCTGTTCACCGCCCCTGCGATCGCGACGGCGCAGCCCAGCCAGCAGCTTGAAGTGGCGGGCGCGGTGCGGCAGCAACTCCGGCTCGACGCCGCAGCGCTCGCAGCCTTCCCGGCTGCGGAGATCGGCCAGTTCACGCAATCGCGCAGCGGGCAAGGCACCGAAACGCGCAGCTCGGTGCGCGGGGTCAAGGTTTCCGCACTGGTCGCTCGCGCAGGTCTCGCCGCACCCGGGCGCAACGACTGGAAGACCCTCGTCGTCGTCGCGACGGCAACCGACGGCTACCGCGCCCTCTTCTCCTGGCCGGAGATCAGCAACACCGCGGTGGGCGAAGGCGTGCTGGTGCTGTTCGAACGCGACGGCAAGGCGCTCGACGAACGCGAGGGACGCATCGCACTGATCTCCGCGGCCGACCATCGGCTGGGCGCACGGCACGTGCGCAACCTGATGCGCATCGAGGTGCGCGCGCTCGATTGAGCGCTCACCGCGCAGGGCACAAGGAAGCGGCGATTCGAAAGCAAGGACCGGAGTGCGATCAGGCTGACGCGATGCCACAGTGAATCCTCACAGGAAGCAATGAGGACATCGCAATGAACACAACTGTTGATCACCGGGAAGGCGCAATGGAAGAACTCCGTTTCGCGTACGGAACCTTCTCGCTGGGCAGCGCACTGATCGCTGCCAGCGCCACGGGCGTCGCCGCCATCCTGATGGGTGACGACCGGCACGCGCTGCGCCGCGAGCTGGCGAGCGCGTTTCCGGATGCGCGGCTCGTGCTCGATGAAGCCGGGCTCGAGGATTCGGCGGCGAAGGTCGTCGCCTTTCTCGAAGCGCCGGAAGAGGGCCTGGATCTGCCGCTGGACATCCGCGGCTCGGCACTGGAGCTGGCGGTCTGGCAAGCCTTGCGCGCCGTGTCTGCCGGCGAGACCATCACCTACGGCCGGATCGCCAAGGCCTTGCCCGTAACTGCGACCGCGCAGGAAGTCGGCGCCGCCTGTGCCGCCAACGTGCTCGCGGTTGCCATCCCCTGCCACCGCGTGCTCAAGGCCGATGGATCGATCTCGGGCTATCGCTGGGGCGTGCGGCGCAAGAGGAAATTGCTGAGGCTCGAAGCCACCGCGGCCGCGCACAGCCTCCTTTAGGGCAAGACCGGTTGTCGATATCAGGGCGCGAGGAAGCCGGCCTTGCGCAACGCGCCCTGCCCTGCGCCATGGACCAGGTCGTCCGCAAAAGCCTGCGCCGCCGGGGCCGCGCCGCTGCGCACGGCCAGCCCGTATTCCGCGCTCACGTTGATGGCCGCAGGCACCTCGACAAGTTGAAGCCCCGGCGCCTCGGCGATGGCCACCACCGCGTTGGTGCAATAGGTCAGGAACACATCGGCCTGCCCGCTCGCGACCAGCATGCCGTAGACATTGCGTCCCGGCGGCGGTGCGGGCGAGTTCGGGCCACCGGTCAGTTGCAGCGCCTTGGTGGCCAGCGCACGCGCCGAACCTGCAGGCGCCGCTCCCGTGCGCTCGACGCGCTCGAACAGTTCGAAGGCATAGTCACCCGAGGGATCTGCCTTGGGCGTCGAGGTGCCGAGCTTGATCGCCGGGTCGAGCATCGTCTTGACCAGCGTGTCGCGCGTCACCGCCAGCCCAGGCCGCGCGAGCGCGCACAGCGCATTGCGAGCGAAGGCACGGGTCGGCCCCCATGCGCCGTCGGCGCCGAGAGATTGCGGATGCGCCATGTTGGCCGAGGCGAACACATCGGCCTTTTCTCCGGCCGCGATGCGGTCGCGCAGAAGGCCCGAGGCACCGAAAGTCAGCGCGATTCGCGTGCCCGGGTTCGCCTGTTCGAAAGCTTGCGCCGCCTGCGTGATCGGCGCGCGCAGGCTGCCCGCCGCATGGACCGCGAGCGTCTGCTGCTGTGCAGCGGCCGCGCCGGCGACCAGACCCGAGGCGAGAGCCACCGCGCGCCAGGCCCTACTGGCCCGCATTGGGAAAGAACAGCTGCTCGCCGCCGATCTTGTAGCTCGCGATGGTCGACTGCCCGGCCGGCGAGATCACCCAGTCGACAAACTTCTGCGCGCCGGCGCTGTTGAGTTGCGGAAACTTCGCCGGGCTCACGACCATCACGCCGTACTGGTTGAAGAGGCGTTTGTCGCCTTCCACCAGCACCGCCAGGTCGGCGCGATTCTTGAAGCTCAGCCAGGTGCCGCGGTCGGCCAGCACGTAAGCATTGCTCGAGGCCGCGATGTTGAGCGCCGGGCCCATGCCGCAGCCGCATTCCCTGTAGCCCGCGCCCTTCTTGTCGTTGGGCACTTGCTGGCCTGCGTCGGCCACGCCAGCCTGCGTCCAGAGCCGGCGCTCGGCGGCATCGGTGCCGCTCTTGTCGCCGCGCGAGACGAAGGCCGCATTGCTGGTCGCGATCTTCTTGAGCGCGGCGGCGATGTCCTTGCCTTTCACCGCGGCCGGGTCGTTCTTCGGCCCGACCAGCACGAAGTCGTTGTACATGACCAGGAAGCGCCTGGCCGCAAAGCCCTCGGCAACGAACTTCTCCTCGGCCGCGGTGTCGTGCACGAAGAGCACGTCGGCATCGCCGCGCTTGGCCATGTCGATCGCCTGGCCCGTGCCGACCGCGACCACCTTGATGTCGATGTTGCTGGCCTGCTTGAAGGCCGGCAGCAGGTGCGAGAACAGGCCCGACTGCTCGGTCGAGGTGGTGGACGCCATGGTGATGGTCTCGGCATTCGCCGAGAAGGTGCCGGCCGAGAAGACGAGCGCGAGCGCAAGAAACTTGAATGACTTCATACCAACTCTCCTTTGACGAACAGACGGGCCTCTTCCGGCAACGGCCCATTGAAGAAATCGTGTACCGGCAGGTCGGCCAGCACGCGGCCGTGCTCCAGATAGATCACGCGGCTCGCGAGCCGCTTGACCTGGCCGAGGTTGTGGCTTGCGAACACCAGCGTGCGGCCGTGCGCCGCATCGGCGATCAGGGCTTCGACCTCGCGCTTGGCGGTGGGATCCAGGCTCGCCGTCGGTTCGTCGAGCAGCAGCACGGCCGGCTTCAACGCCCAGGCGCGCGCCAGCGCCATGCGCTGCTGCTGGCCGCCCGACAGCGTGCGGGCGTTGCGGCCGGCCAGCGCGGCAAGGCCGACGCGCCCGAGCGCCGCCGTGGCCTCGCGCTGCGCGCTGCGCCATGGCGCGCCATGCAGCCAGAGCGCGAGCGCGACGTTGTTGCGCACGCTCATGCGCAGCATGTGCGGCCGCTGGAACAGCATGGCCTGCGCACGCAGCGGCACCTTGCCGACGAAGGCGCCGGACGCATGCGGCACCAGCCCGTGCAGCACGCGCAGCAGCGTGCTCTTGCCGCTGCCGTTGGCGCCGATCAGCGCGACGCGCTCGCCGGCATGGATGGACAGCGTGGCGCGGACCAGCGCCGGCACACGGCCGTAATGCACGTCGATCTCGTGCAGGCTGAAGAGCGCTTCGCTCACGACAGCACCTCCACCCGCCGAGCCGCTGCTGCATCGGCCGCGCCGCCGTCGACGCGCTCGCGCCAGCCGCGCACGGCCGAGATCGCGAGGTTGAGCAGCAGCACCACGCCCAGCAGCACCAGCCCGAGCGCAAGCGCGAGCGGCAGGTCGCCCTTGCTGGTCTCGAGCGCGATCGCGGTGGTCATCACGCGCGTGAAGCCGTCGATGTTGCCGCCGACGATCATCACGGCGCCGACTTCGGACACCGCGCGGCCGAAGGCAGCGATCAGCACCGTGATCAACGCATAGCGCTCGTCCCACACCAGGAGCAGCGCGCGCACCAGCCCGCCGGCGCCGAGCGAGCGCAGCTGCTCGCCATGTGCGCGATCGGCGTCCTCGACGGTCTGGCGCGTGAGGGCCGTGACCACCGGCAGCACCAGCAGCGCCTGCGCCAGCACCATGGCTTTGAAGGTGAACAGCCAGCCCAGGAAACCCAGCGGCCCCGAGCGCGAGAGCAGCAGGTAGATCACCAGCCCTACCACCACCGAGGGCAGCGCCAGCAGCGTGTTGAGCAGCGTGAGCAGCAGGCCGCGGCCGGCGAAGCGGGCCACCGCGAGCCAGGCCCCCAGAAGCAGGCCGAAGCCGCAGGCCAGCGCGCAGGCGGTGCCGCTGACGGCCAGCGAGCGCCCGACGATGGCGAGCAGCACCGGATCGGCCGAGACGACGAGCTGCCAGGCCGCGGCGGCGCTGTCGGTGAAGGTGTTCATGCAGGTGGTGGAGTTTGGAAGCCGGGGCAGTATGGGCAAACGCAGGGAGCCAACTTATGCAATCGCATGCATAGGTCAGGGTCGACCTCTGCATAATCCTTCGCGGCATCCCGCCCTCCTCCTTTCTCCGTGCAACAGATCGAACTTTCCTATGCCATCGCACCGCGCCGCAACGGCCGGACGCTGATCCGCAATCCGCTCATGGAGCTGCTGCACGCGGTGCGCGAGCACGGCTCCATCTCGGCCGCGTCACGGGTGCTGGGCCTGTCGTACCGGCACGTGTGGGGCGAACTCAAGCGCTGGGAGCAGACCCTGGGCCATCCGCTCGTGACCGGCGCGCAGGGCCGCTCGGCGCAGCTCTCCGAGTTCGGCGACAAGCTCCTGTGGGCCGAGCGCCAGGCGCAGGCCCGGCTCGCACCGCAGATCGAGGCGCTGCATGCCGATCTCGAACGCGCCTTCGCGCTCGCCTTCGACGACAGCATCCACGTGCTGAGCCTGCATGCGAGCCATGACGATGCGCTGGTGCTGCTGCGCGCGCACGCGGCCGAGAGCGCGCACCTGCAGCTCGACATCCGCTTCACCGGCAGCGTGGACGCGATCAGCGCGCTCAATGAGGGGCGTTGCGTGATGGCGGGCTTCCACACACTGGAGCGGCCGCCGCGCGGCTCGCTGGCGCAGCGCACCTACAAGCCGCTGCTCAAGCCCGGGCTGCACAAGATCATCGGCTTCGCGCGGCGCACGCAGGGCCTGATCGTCGCGCCGGGCAATCCGCTGGGCCTGCGCAGCCTGGCCGATGTCGCGAGCCGGCGCGCACGCTACGTGAACCGCGCGCTCGGCACCGGCACGCGCGTGCTGCTCGACGAGCTGCTCGAAGCGCAGAAGCTCGACGCCGATGCGCTCGAAGGCTATGCGCACTGCGAGCCGTCGCATGCGGCCGTCGCCCACGCGGTGGCGGCCGGCCAGGCCGACGCCGGGCTCGGGATCGAATCGGTCGCGCGCAGCGCGGGCCTGGGCTTCGTGCCGCTGGTCCACGAGCGCTATCACCTGGCCTGCCTCAAGTCGGCGCTCGACCAGCCCGCGATCCTGGCCCTGCTCACGCTGCTGCGCGGCGCCGCGTGGCAGCACCGCCTCGGCACGCTCGCCGGCTACGAGAGCGCCGGCAGCGGCGAGGTGCAGTCGCTGAACGCCCTGCTGCCGTGGTGGAGCTTCAAGCGGCCGAAGTGACGCTGCATCCCTGACGGACCAAACAAGTGCGCGCCGCGCACTTCAACGATGCGCCTTGCATCGCCATGCCGCGCCGCGGCCCTCCGTACCCGCCATTTCCATCAAAACAGCCTGGCATGCAACCTGCTAAATACCCTGACAAGATATTTCTAATATCTCAATAATATATTTAAAAGATACTTCCAACCCTACCCCAGGAGCAAGCACGTGAGCAACCCCCGCTGGCAAGGCATCTTCCCCGCCATCACCACCAAATTCCACGCCGACGAGCGCATCGATGCCGAAGGCACCGCGAAGCACATCGACTTCCAGATCAGGAACGGCATTCACGGCCTCGTCACTTGCGGCTCGCTCGGCGAGGCCAGCACGCTGACGCTGGAGGAAAAGCTGGAGGTCGCCAGGATCGCGCTGGAAGCCAGCGACGGCCGCGTGCCGGTGCTGGCCAATGTCTCGGAGACCAGCACGCGCGAAGCGCTGCGCTACATCGACGGCGCCAACAAGCTCGGCGTCGCCGGCTACATGGTGATGCCCTCCGTGATCTACGTGGCCGACGCGCGAGAGGCGATGCTCAACGTGCGCACCATGGCCGAAGCCGCGCAGAAGCCGGTGATGGTCTACAACAACCCGGTCGCCTATCGCGTCGACCTGAAGCCCGAACACATGGTCGAGCTGGCCGATTGCGAATGGATCGTCGCCATCAAGGAGAGCACCGACAACATCCGCCGCATCACCGACCTGCGCAACACCGTGGGCGACCGCTACCAGCTCTTCCTGGGCGTGGACGACCTGGCCTACGAAGGCCTGGCGCTGGGTTGCGACGGCCTGCTCGCCGGCGTCGGCTGCGCCTTTCCGCGCGAGACCGTGGCGCTCTACGACCTGATGAAGG
The DNA here is from genome assembly GCF_964253805.1 of Variovorax sp. LjRoot175. Lineage (NCBI taxonomy): Bacteria > Pseudomonadati > Pseudomonadota > Betaproteobacteria > Burkholderiales > Comamonadaceae > Variovorax > Variovorax sp. LjRoot175. Next base: position 4,064,312 of record NZ_CAXURY020000001.1, read on the forward strand.
CCGGCCAGTTCGCCGAAGCGCTCAAGCTCTATCAGTGGATGACGCCGATGCTCCATCTCGACGTGTCGACCAAGCTGGTGCAGAACCTGAAGCTCATCGACCTGCTGGTCGGCGTCGGCACCGAGCACATGCGCCGCCCGCGCCTGCCGCTCGTCGGCGAGGAACGCGCAGCGATCGAAGCCATCGTCGGCAAGGCGCTCGCGACCCGCCCGGCGCAGTACCGGTCGGTCGCCTGATCCGGGCCGCAGCACCGCCAGGCCGCAAGAACGCCATGAACAACAACGCCCTCGGACCGCCGGGCATCAGCCGCTTCGTGCTCGATGCCTCGGACGCGATCCTGCGCTGCGAACGCTATCTGCTCACCGGCCTCATGGGCCTGCTCGTCGCGCTGATCCTGCTGAACGTGGTCACGCGCTACACGGGCGTACCGCTTTACTGGGTGGACGAGGCATCGGTGTACTCGGTGGTCTGGCTCACCTTCATCGGCGCCTCGGCGATGACCCGGCTGCGGCTGGACTTCGCCGTGACGCTCTTGACCGACAAGCTCGGCGCCAAGGCAGCGGCGGCCGCCAAGGCCTGCGCCTCCGGCGGCGTGCTGCTGCTCGGCTTCGGGCTGCTGGCGATGTGCTGGGTCTGGATGGACCCGGTGGGCATCGCGCGCCACGGCTTCGATGCGAAGGACTACGCGGCCGAGTCCTTCAACTTCCTCTACACCGAGACCACGCAGACGCTGAACTGGCCGACCTGGGTCGTACAGCTGATCCTGCCGATCTTCTCGCTCACGCTCAGCGTGCATGCGCTGGCCAACCTGCTGGAAGACCTCGGCCTGCAGCCCAAGCGCGTGCACCGCGAGTTCCACGTGCTCAACGCCGACGCGGTGAACTGAGATGCTGACCTCCGCATTCTTCCTCGTCGTGATGCTGATCGGCGTGCCCATCGGCGCCTGCCTGTGCCTGGCCGGCATCGTCTACATCCTGAATTCCGGGGACACGGTGCTGTTCCAGTCCTATCCCCTGCAGATGTTCTCGGGGATCGACAGCTACGGCCTGATCGCGATTCCGCTGTTCATCCTGATCGGCGAAATCATGAACGGCGGCGGCATCACCAGGCGCCTGGTCGACCTGGCTCTGGCCTTCATCGGCTCGGTCAAGGGCGGCCTCGCCTACGTGAACATCCTCGCCAACATGCTGGTGTCCTCGATCATCGGCTCGGCCACTGCGCAGGTGGCCATCATGAGCCAGATCATGGTGCCGGAGATGGAGAAGAAGGGCTACGACAAGACCTTCGCCGCCGGCCTCACCGTGTACGGCGGCATGCTCGGCCCGATCATCCCGCCTTCGGTGATGTTCGTGGTCTACAGCGTGCTGGCGCAGGTCGCGGTCGGCGACATGCTGATCGCCGGCATCCTGCCCGGCATCGTGCTCACGCTGCTGTTCTTCGTCGTGATCGCCTGCATGGGCGTGATCTACAACTATCCGCGCACCGAGAAGCGGACCCTCCGGCAGCGGCTGCACACCATCGCGACGGCCTGCCCCACGCTCTTGATCCCGATCGTGATCGTCGGCTCCATCCTCACCGGCTTCGCCAACCCCACCGAGGCCGCGGCCGTCGGCGCGCTGGCCGCGGCCCTGGTCGGGCGTTACGTGACGAAGGAATTCAGCTTCAGGACGATGCCGGAGATCCTGCTCAAGTCGGCGATCTACTCGGCGGTCGTGCTGTTCCTGGTGGCCGCCGCGGCGGTGTTCTCCTGGCTCTTGATCTACGGCAAGGTGCCGCAGGCCATCGCGGCATGGATCCAGACCGTCGCCAAAGACCCGGTCACCTTCCTGCTGCTCGCGAACGCGATCCTGCTGGTGATCGGCACGGTGATCGACGGCATTCCCGGCCTGATCATGACGGTGCCGATCCTGCTGCCGATCGCCACCGAAATCTACGGCATCGACCCGCGCCACTTCGGCGTGGTGGTGGTGGTGAACCTCGTGCTGGGGCTGATGACGCCGCCCGTCGGCCTGAGCTTCTTCGTCGCCGCCGCGGTCACCGGCGCCAAGCCCGGAAAGATGTTCATCGTCACGCTGCCCTTCTTCCTCATCTGCTGCGTGGCGCTGGTGCTGTTGTCGATCTTCCCGAGCCTGTCGCTCGGTCTTCTCAAGTAGGCCTCTTTTCTTCCCCCCAACCGGAGCATTGCATGTCCCTCTCACGCCGACACTTCGTCCAGGCTGCGGCCGGCACCGCCGCCTCGTCCCTTCTCTTCAGTACGCCGTCGCGCGCGGCCGCGGCCAAGGATTTCCGACTCGGCCTCATCACGCCGGCGGGCCATTCGTGGAACCGCGCGGCGCTGGGCTTCGGCGAGGCGTTGAAGAAGGCCACCGACGGCCGCCTGAGCGCCACGGTGTTCCACTCGGGCCAGCTGGGCAACGAGTCGGCCATGATGCAGCAGCTGCAATCGGGCGCGCTGGACATGGGCTGGATCCAGGCGGCCGAGCTGGGCTCGCGCGTCGCGAGCGTGGCAGCCATCAATGCGCCCTACCTGGTGCGTTCGACCACCAACGTCGCCACGCTGGTGCGCACGCCGGCCGCGCTGAAGCTGCTCGAGGTGCTGCCGCGCGAAACCGGGACCATCGGCCTGGGCTGGGGCATCACCGGCATGCGCGTGGTGTTCTCGACCAAGAACATCTCGACCCCGACCGAGCTCAAGGGCCTGAAGCTGCGCATCAATCCGACGCCGGTGTACCGCGACTTCTATCAGTTGCTGGGCGCGGCGCCGACGCCCATTCCCACGCCCGCCGTGTTCGATGCCATGTCCAACGGCCAGGTGGACGGCCTCGAGGCCGACATCGAGTTCTCGTGGAACCAGCGCTTCGACCGGGTGTCGAAGGTGCTGCTTCCGATGAACGCGCTCTTCATGCCCTTCGCGCCGCTGGTGTCGGGCCGGATCTGGCAGACGCTGGATGCGAAGGACAAGGAGCTGATCCGCGACCTGATCAAGCAATCGCTCGACGCGCAGATCAAGGACATCGTGACCACGGAGCTCGGGCTGATCGACAAGTTCAAGGCGAGCGGCATCGCCTTCAAGAGCGACAGCGGCTTCGACCCTGCGCCGGTCATCCGGGAGTTCGACAAGCTCTGGTTGCCCAAGGCGCCGCAGATCGCCGAACTGCGCAAGATCGGCGCCGCACTGTAAGCCAGGCCCCCTTCGCCACCCGGTCGCTGCCGATGGGAGAATGCGACCGCCTTTCCGACCCCAGCCTCAGCCCTCCACGATGCCCGTTGCAGCCACGTCTTTCCCAAGTGCCGCCGCCCCGCGGCGCGCCGCCGACATCGCCTACGACGCGATAGAGGCGTTGATATGCACGCTGCAACTCGAACCCGGCAGCCAGGTGGTCGAGGCCGAGATCGCCGAACGTACCGGGCTCGGCCGCACGCCGGTGCGGGAGGCGCTGCTGCGCATGAGCTCGATCGGGCTGATCGTGCAGCAGCCGCGGCGCGGCCTGCTGGTCTCCAGCATCGACCTGGCCGACCATCTCGATGTGCTGCAGACGCGGCGCGTGCTGGAAATACTCATCGCCTGCTGCTCGGCACGCCGGGCCACCGCCGCGCAGCGCAAGGAAATCCTGCGTTGCGCCGAAAAGATGGTCAAGGCAGCCGCACGCGGCCACCTGGACGACTACATGCAGGCCGACCACGAGCTCGACCGCGTGAATCACCAGGCCAGCCAGAACCACTCCGCCGTCAAGAGCGTGGCGCCGCTGATCGTGCAGTGCCGCCGCTTCTGGTACGCCTACCAGCACGAGGGCGAGATCGTCGAAGCCGCCAAGGCCCACATGGAACTCGCCCAGGGCATCGCCACCGGCGACGAGGCGGCAGCCGTCGCGGGCGCGAACAGGCTGCTCGACTACCTGGAGCGCTTCGCCCGCAGGGTGATCGACAACTAGGTTTTTTCGCCGATGGCCGGCGTGGGCACGGCAGCGGCCTGCGCCGCGGCGAGGCCCTTGTTCAGGCGCTGGCGGATCACCAGGCCGACGATGCCCAGCAGCAAGGCAATCAGGCCGAGGACCAGCGTCACCTTGTCGGTGGCCATCGTGGCGGCCACCTTGTCCTTCGATTCCATGATCTTCTGGACGTCGGCGAGGGAGACCACGGTGCGGCCCTTGTGCTTGATCTCGTAGACCATGTTGTTGTCCGACGGATCGAGCCTGACCTCGATGGCCTCATCGATCAGCGGTTCGAGCTTGCTGCGCCCGACCGCGTTGTCGACGCGCCATTTCTCGGTGCTGCCGCTGGCCAGCTTGGCATCGAGCACGAAGTAGCGGCGGGTCGTCGTGCCGCCGCGGCGGCGCTTGGACGTTTCGGTGACCTCGCTGCCGCCGGTGATCGAGCCGCTGCGTACGACCAGGTCTTCGACCGCGGTGCCGTGCGTGTCGGCAGAGGCCTTCCACTGCGCATAGCCGGCCCACCCGAGGATGCCGATGCCGAACAGCAGCGCGAGCCAAGCCTTGCCGGTGACCTGATAGAGCCATTCACTCATGTTGTTCGCCTTTCTTGCGAGTTGAAAAAACCGGCCGATGTTAAGGCGAGTCGATGACAAATTGGCTATCAAATCCATAGCGACAAACGCATATCTGGCGCGGCTTACGAAGGTATTAGCCTGAAAGAATTCGTCATGGACCCGATGCCGGACGTCGCTTGATGCGATGGGCACGCTGTGGCAATCTGCACCGCCGCCCAAGGAGGTCCGCATGCCCAGCATCACCCTCATCGTCAATGGCGCCTCGAAAAGCATCGAGGCCTGGGATCCGGACATGCCGCTGCTCTACGCGCTGCGCAACGACCTGCGCTTGCACGCGGCCAAGTTCGGCTGCGGGCTCGCGCAGTGCGGCGCCTGCACCGTGCTGCTCGACGACATGCCCGTGCGCTCGTGCAGCATTCGCATCGCCGATGCGGCCGGGCGCCGCGTCGTCACGGCCGAAGGGCTGGGTTCGCCCGAGAAGCCGCACGCCGTGCAGGCTGCCTTCATCGCCGAGCAGGCCGCGCAGTGCGGCTACTGCACCAACGGCATGGTGATGACGGCCGTCGCGCTGCTGCGCGCCGTGCCGCGGCCGAGCCGCGACGAGGCCAAGCAGGCGCTCGCCGGCAACCTCTGCCGCTGCGGCTCGCACGAGCGGGTGTTGCGCGCCGTGCAGCGCGCTGCCGATTCAGAGAGGGCCTGAGCATGGAGACGCTCATGCTGACACGCCGCGCCCTGCTCGAAGCCGGCGCACTGGTCGTGGGCTGCGGGCTCGTGCCCATTCAGCCCGCGCATGCACAGCCGATCGCCGGCGCGCAACGCTCGCTCGCGCTCGGCGAGGTCGATTCCTTCCTGGCGCTGCGTGCCGACGGCACCGTGGTCGTCTACTCGGGCAAGGTCGACCTCGGCACCGGCCACCGCATCGCAATGCGGCAGATGGTGGGCGAGGAACTCGGCGTGGGTGTCGAGCGCATCGAGCTCATCGAGGGCGACACGGCGCTGACGCCCAACCAGGGGCCCACGGCCGGCAGCACCGGCGTGATGCGCGGCGGCGTCGAGCTGCGCCAGGCCGCGGCGACGGCGCGCGAGGCGCTGATTGCGGCGGCGGCACAGCAGCTGCAACTGCCGCCCGAACAGCTCACGCTCGCCGACGGCGCGGTGCGCGCGGCCGACGGCCGCAGCATCGGCTGCTCCGTCCTCCTGGGCGGCCGCGGCTTCGAGCTGAAGATGAATCCGAAGGCACCGCTCAAGCGGCCTTCGCAGTACGTGCTGGTCGGCCGCTCGCTGCCGCGGCCCGACGTGCCGGCCAAGGTGACCGGCCGCCATGTCTACGTGCACGACCACGTGGTGCCCGGCATGCTGCACGGCCGCGTGCTGCGGCCGCCGGCGGTGGGCGCGAAGCTGTTGTCGGTCAACGAGGTTTCGGTGGCTCGGCTGCCCGGCGTGCGCGTGGTGCGCATCGCCGATTTCGTCGGCGTCGTGAGCCCCGACGAATGGGCCGCGGTGCGCGCGGCGCGCGAACTCGAGCTGCGATGGAGCGACAGCGCGCCGCTGATCGGCCACGCGGCGCTGGTCGATTGGGCCCGCAGCGGCCCCTTCGTGGCCGAGGAAGTCATCGCGTCGAAGGGCGACGCGCAACGCCTGGCCGGCCTGCGCGATGCGGCGGACGTGCTGCGCGCGAGCTATGCGTGGCCGATCCAGTCGCCCACGGCTCGATCGGCCCCTCGTGCGCCGTGGCCGACGTGCGCCCCGACGGCGGCACGGTGTGGACGGCGTCGCAGGCCAGCCATCGCTTCCTCAACGTCTTCGCGGCACTGGTCGAGCTGCCGCGCGACAAGCTGCGCGTGGTCTACCTCGACGGCGCCGGCTGCTACGGCATGAACGGGCACGACGACGCGGCGGCCGATGCGGTGCTGCTGTCGAAGGCGGTCGGCCGGCCGGTGCGCGTGCAGTGGAGCCGCCAGGACGAGCTGGGCTGGGACCCGAAGGGCCCGCCGCAGCTGCTCGACATGAAGGCCACGCTGACGCCGGAGGGCCGCATCGACGCCTGGGAAACCGACATGTGGGTGCCGCGCGCCACGGCCAACCTCGAATGGATACCGCTGCTGTCGCCGCTCGCCGCCGGCCTGCGCCAGCCGGTGGGCCAGTCCGTCGGGCTGGTGTCGCAGAACGGCGATCCGCCCTACGGCGCGAACGCGGTCAAGGTCACGGCACACTGGCTGGGGCCGGCGCCGCTCAGGCCTTCCAACATCCGCGCGCCGGGCAAGGTCGCGAACTGCTTCGCGGTCGAGAGCTTCGTCGACGAACTGGCGGCGAAGGCGCGCATGGACCCGCTGGCCTTCCGCCTGCGCGACACCGCGAACCCGCGCGGCGCCGAGGTGATCCGGCGCGCGGGCCGGATGATCGGCTGGCAGGCCCGGCCCTCGCCTGCCGCCACGCGCGGCGGCGGCATCGCGAGGGGCCGCGGCATGGCCTATATCCACTACAAGAACAACGAGACCTATGTCGCCATCGCGATGGAGGTCGAGGTCGATCGCAAGAGCGGCAAGATCGCGGTGCGCCGGGTCTGCTGCGCCCACGACTGCGGGCTGATGATCAACCCCGACGCCGTGCGCGCCCAGGTCGAGGGCAGCATCCTGCAGACGCTCTCGCGCACGCTGCACGAGGAGACCACCTTCGACCGCTCGCGCGTCACCAGCGTCGACTGGGTCAGCTACCCGCTGCTGAACTTCACCGAAGTGCCGAGGCTGGAGATCGAACTGATCGACCGGCGCGAAGAGCCGCCGCTGGGTGCCGGCGAAGCGGCTTCCAGCCCGGTGCCGGCGGCGCTGGCCAACGCGGTGTTCGACGCCACCGGCGTGCGGCTGCGCAGCGTGCCCTTTACCAGCGCGAAGCTGAAGGCGCTGCTGGCCTAGCTATCGCGCCGGCGTTTCGTCGGTGCGCGCGCCCAGCCCCAGGTAGGTGTCGATGATGCGGCGGTCGTGCAGCAGCTCCTTGGCCGGTCCCTGCAGCGCGACCGCGCCCATTTCGAGCACGTAGGCACGGTCCGCCACCTGCAGCGCGGCGCGGGCGTTCTGCTCCACCAGCAGCACCGAGACGCCATGCTGGCGCAGCGAGGACACCACCTGCAGCACCTCGCGCACGATCAGCGGCGCGAGGCCGAGCGAGGGCTCGTCGAGCATCAGCAGGCGCGGCCGCGCCATCAGCGCGCGGCCGATCGCGAGCATCTGCCGCTCGCCGCCGGACAGCGTGGACGCGAGCTGCGCGCGACGCTCCTGCAGGCGCGGGAAGATGCCGAAGACCTCCGTCATGCGCTGGCGCTGGTCGCGCTCGCCGCGCCACCAGCGCGAGAAGCCGCCCAGGAGCAGGTTGTCCTCGACCGACATCTCGCCGAAGAGCTCGCGCTTTTCCGGCACCAGGCCTACGCCGCGCGCCACCATCGCTTCCACGCTGGTGCGCGCCATGCGCTCGCCGTCGAGCAGCACGCCGCCGCGCGAAGGAAGCAAGCCCATCGCGGCGCACAGCAGCGTGGTCTTGCCCGCGCCGTTGGGCCCGATCACCGTGACGATCTCGCCCGCGTCGACGCGCAGGTCGATGTGGTGCACGGCCTCCACCGCGCCGTAGGAGACGCAGAAGTCTTCGAGTTGGAGGAGTGCCTTGCTCATGCCACCTGCTCCATCAGCTTTTGCTCCGCCGGCTCGTCGACGCCACCGAGATAAGCGTCCAGCACCTTCGGATCGGCCTGCACTTCGAGCGGCGTTCCGCGCGCGATGACGGCGCCGAACTCCAGCACGGTCACGCGGTCGGCCAGGTTCATGACGAACTCCATGTCGTGCTCGACCACCAGGATCGCCAGACCCTCGGCGCGCAGCTGGTCGAGCAGGGTGGCGAGCGCGCGCTTTTCCAGATGGCGCAGGCCCGCGGCCGGCTCGTCGAGCAGCAGCACCGCGGGATGGCCCGCCAATGCGCGTGCAATCTCGATCACGCGCTGCTGGCCCAGCGCCAGCGAGCCCGCCGGCACTTCCACGAACTCGCCGAGCCCGCAGCGCTCGAGCTGGCGCCGCGCCTGCGCGAGCAAGGCGGCCTCTTCCGCGCGATCCAGCCGCAGCATGGAGGCGATCCATCCGCGCCGCCCGCGGCGGTGCGCGCCGAGCGCGACGTTCTCGATCACGCGGCGCTGGCCCAGCAGACGCACGTGCTGGAAGGTCCGACCCAGGCCCAGCGCGGCGAAGGCGCGCGAGGGCTGGCCGGTCATCGGCCGGTCCATCAGCCGCACCTCGCCCGAGGTGGGATCGTCCACGCCCGAAATCATGTTGAAGAAGGTGCTCTTGCCGGCGCCGTTGGGACCGATCAGCGCGTGGATCTCGCCCGCCTTCACATCCATGCTGACCGCGTCGTTGGCGACCAGGCCGCCGAAGCGCTTGGTCACGGCGTCGGCCTGCAGCACGACCTGCCCGCGCGGCGGCAAGGTGGCCTCGGGCAACGTGAGGGTCTGGCGCGGAGCACGCGGCTTCACCGGCTTCAGGAAGCGCCCGCCCAGGCGCGCCACGGTCGGCCACAGGCCGTCGGCAAAGCGCTGCAGCACCACCAGCATCAGGAGGCCGAACACGATCACCTCGAAGTTGCCGCTGGAGCCCAGCAGGCGCGGCAGGATGTCCTGCAGCTGCTCTTTCAACAAGGTGATCAGCGCGGCGCCGAGCACCGCGCCCCAGAGATGGCCGGCGCCGCCGACCACCGCCATGAAGAGGTACTCGATGCCGATGTTGAGGTTGAAGGGCGTGGGGTTGATGAAGCGCTGCATGTGCGCATAGAGCCAGCCCGACACCGCCGCCAGCAGCGCTGCCAGCACGAAGACCTTGATGCGGTAGCGCGCGGTGTCCACGCCCATCGATTCGGCCATCACGCGGCCGCCCTTCAGCGCGCGGATGGCACGGCCCTCGCGCGAATCCAGCAGGTTGTGCAACGCCCACAGCGCGAGCAGCAGCACGCCCCAGATCACCAGGCCCAACGAGCGCGGCGATGCGAAGGACAGGCCGGCCACCACGATCGGCGGCACGCCGGCCACGCCGGTGTGGCCGCCCAGGAATTCCAGGTTGCCGAACAGGAAGTAGAAGCTCAGGCCCCAGGCGATGGTGCACAGCGGCAAGTAGTGCCCGGAAAGCCGCAGCGTGATCGCGCCCAGCCCCCAGGCCACGAAGAAGGTCACGAGGATGCCGAACAGGAGCCCGATCCACGGCAGCAGCGCGGGGCTCACGACCGTGCCGATCGCGGCGGCGACCGCGGGCGAGGTGCAGACCCAGGCGGTCGCGTAGGCGCCGGTGCCGACGAAGGCGGCCTGGCCGAAGGAAGTCATGCCGCCCACGCCGGTCAGCATCACGAGGCCGGCCGCAACCAGCGCGTAGAGGCCGATGTAGCTGAGCACGGTGACCGAGAAGTCCGGCAGGAAACCCCACACCGCCGCGAGCAGGACGACGAAGGCGATGGCCATATGCCGGCGCGTCATTCCTCGTCCTCCACATGGCGGCTGCTCAGCGAGCGCCACCAGAGCACCGGGATGATCAGCGTGAAGACGAAGACCTCCTTGAAGGCGCTGGCCCAGAAGGAGGAGAAGGCCTCGAGCTGGCCCACGATCAGCGCGCCCACGAGCGCCAGCGGATAGCTGGCCAGGCCGCCGACGATGGCAGCCACGAAGCCCTTGAGGCCGATCAGGAAGCCGGTGTCGTAGTAGATGGTGGTCAGCGGCGCGATCAGGAGGCCCGAGACCGCGCCGATCGCCGCCGCCAGCGCGAAGCTCAGGTCACCCGAGAGGCCGGTGGGAATGCCCATCAGCCGCGCGCCGACGCGGTTGATCGCGGTGGCGCGCAGCGCCTTGCCGACGATCGAGCGTTCGAAGAAAAGAAACATCAGCACCACCAGCGCGGCGGTGACCGCGACCACCACCAGCGATTGGCCCGTCAACGCCACGCCGCCGAGGTCGAGCCGCAGGTCCGAGAAGGCCGGCGTGCGCGAACCCTCGGCGCCGAAGAAGAGCAGGCCCAGGCCGACCAGCACACCGTGCAGCGCCACCGATACGATCAAGAGCGTGAGCACGGTGGCATCGGCCAGCGGCCGGTAGGCCAGCCGATAGAGCAGCGGGCCGAGCGGCACGATCACCGCGAGCGCCGTCAACGTCTGCATCACCAGCGATTCCGGGCGCAGCAGCAGCACCAGCGCGCAAGCCACCAGCGGCAGCACCACGCACCAGGCGAGCGTCGATGCCCAGTCGACCGCGGCACCCCGCTTCCATCGCCACAGCTCCACCACCAGCGCCATCACGGCCAGCGCCACCAGCAGCCACAGCGTGGCCGGCACGCGGCCGGCCTGCAAGGCAACCACCGACAGGGCGCTGAAGGCGACGAACTCGCCCTGGGGAATGAAGATGACGCGGGTGACCGAGAACACGAGCACCAGCGCCAGCGCCATGAGCCCGTAGATCGCCCCGTTCACGATACCGTCCTGCCCCAGTATCAGGGCGATTTGCATGTCCATGCATCCACTCCGGCGTGGCGCACGCAGGCCCCCGGCCCGCGTACGCGCTCGCACGCACGCTCCGGTTGAAGGTCAGTCTTGAGGCTGGTATTTCCAGGTGCCGTTCTCGATCTTGACCATCACGCGCGCGCGCTGGTCCAGACCCAGATGGTCCGTGGGCGACATGGTGAAGATGCCATGGGCGCCGGGAACGTCCTTCACCGACTCGAGCGCGTCGCGCAAGGCGGCGCGGAAAGCCGGCGTGCCGGGCTGCGCCTTCTTGAGCGCGGCCGGAATCGCGGCGCTCATCAGCAGGCCTGCATCCCAGGCGTGGCCGCCGAAGGTCGAGACGCTGCCCTTGCCGTTGGCCGCCTCGTAGGCGTTGACGTAGGCCAGCGCCGACTTCTTCAGCGGATGCGAATCGGGCAGTTGCGCCGCCACCAGCATCGGGCCGGAGGGCAGCAGCGTGCCTTCGACGTCCTTGCCGCCGACGCGCAGGAAGTCGGCGTTCGCGACGCCGTGGGTCTGGTAGATCTTGCCGGCATAGCCGCGCTCCTTGAGCGTCTTCTGCGGCAGCGCGGCCGGCGTGCCGGAGCCGGCGATCAGCACCGCATCGGGCTTGGCAGAGATCAGCTTCAGCGTCTGACCGGTGACCGAGGTGTCGCTGCGCGCGTAGCGCTCGTTCGCCGTCACCTGCAGCTTCTTGAGCGCGGCGGCCTTGCCGAACTCCTGGAACCAGCCTTCGCCGTAGGCGTCGGAGAAGCCGATGAAGCCGACCGTCTTGACGCCGTTGGCCGCCATGTGCTCGGCGATGGCGAGCGACATCATGATGTCGTTCTGCGGCGTCTTGAAGACCCACTTGCGCTTCTCGTCCACGGGCTCGACGATGCGCGCCGAGGCCGCCATCGAGATCATCGGGACCTTCTCTTCGGCCACCACGTCGATCATGGCCAGCGAGTTGGGCGTGACGGTCGATCCGATCACGATGTCGACCTTGTTCTCGCTGATCAGCTTGCGCGTGTTCGACACCGCCGCGGTGGTGTCGGATGCGTCGTCGAGCACGATGTAGTTGATCTTCTGGCCGCCGATGGTCTTGGGCATCAGGCCGATGGTGTTCTTCTCGGGGATGCCGAGCGAAGCGGCCGGGCCCGTCGCCGACAGCGTGACGCCGACGTTGACGTCGGCCTGCGCGGCAAAGGCCATGGCGCACAGGAGCGCCACGCCGAGGCGGGTGAATGATTTCATGAAGGTCTCCGTTGGTTAAAAGGTTGCGGCCGCTTCAGCGTTCGTCGAAGGACAACACCACGCGCTCGGTCAAGGGATGCGCCTGGCAGGTCAGGATGAAGCCGCCCGCCACCTCATTCTTGTCGAGCGCGAAGTTGCGCTCCATCCGCACTTCCCCTTCCAGCAGCTTGGCACGGCAGGTGCCGCACACGCCCGAGGTGCATGAATACGGCACCTCCAGGCCCGCCGAAGAGGCGGCGTCGAGGATACTCGGCTGGCCCTTGGCGAACGGGATTTCGCGGCTGAGTCCGTCGCGCACGATGGTGATGCGCGCCTGCTCGGCATCGCCGGGCTGCGCCTCGTGCACCACGGCGCCGACCGGCCCGGCGGGTTGGGCGATGCCGAAGCGCTCGATATGGATGCGCTCCTCGGGCACGCCGGCCGCGAGCAGTGCCGCCTCGGCCTCGTCGTTCATCTGGAAGGGCCCGCAGATGTAGACGTGGTCGATCTGCCCGGCGGGCACCAGGCCTTCGAGGAACTCGGCGATCTTCTCGCGGTTCATCACGCCCATGTTGATCGGCACGTCGGTGTGCTCGTCGGAGAACACGTGCTGCAGCGCGACCCGCGTCATGTAGCGGTTCTTGAGGTCCTCGATCTCCTCCTTGAACATCGTGGACTTGAGTGAACGGTTGCCGTAGATCAGCGTGAAGCGGGCGAAGGGCTCGCGCGCCAGCACGGTCTTCATGATCGAGAGGATGGGCGTGATGCCGCTGCCGCCCGCGATGCCCACGTGGTGGCGGTGAGCCTCGGGCTCGATCGGCACGAAGAAGCGCCCCTCCGGCGCCATGACCTGCAGCGTGTCGCCCGGCTGGAGCGCGCTGTTGATCCAGTTGGAGAAGGTGCCGCCCTGTACCTTGCGCACGCCGACGCGCAGCTCGCCGTCGTCGACGCCGGCGCAGATCGAATAGGAGCGCCGCAGGTCCTGGCCGTCGATCTCCTTGCGCAGCGTGAGGTACTGGCCCTGCGTGAAGCCGAAGACCTCGCGCAATTCCTCCGGCACGTCGAAGGAGACGATCACGGCCTCGGAGGTGTCGGGCTCGATCCTGCGCACGCGCAGGGGGTGGAAGATGACGCTCATATCGGCTTGAAGTGTTCGAACGGTTCGCGGCAGGCAAGGCAGCGGTAGAGCGACTTGCAGGCGGTGGCGCCGAAGGCAGACAGGCGTTCGGTGTGCCGGCTGCCGCAGCGCGGGCAGGCAACGGCCGCGCCGGTCCCGCGTCCGAAGATGCGGATCGGGACGGCATCGCCCGGCGCCACCGGTCCGGGCGGTGCAATGCCGTATTCGGAGAGCTTGCGCCGGCCTTCCGCGCTGATCCAGTCGGTGGTCCAGGCCGGCGCGCGCTGCAGCGCGACATGGGCCGGACCGAGGCCTGCTTTCTCGATGGCTTCGAGCACGTCGCGCTCGATCACTTCGGTGGCGGGGCAGCCGGAGTAGGTCGGCGTCAGCACGACTTCGAGTGCATCGCCGCGCTCGATCACGTCGCGCACGATGCCGAGATCGCACACCGAAAGGGCCGGCACTTCGGGATCGAGCACGGTGCCGAGCACCTCCCACGCCTGCTCGCATCGCGTCGGGGCGAAGGCGGCAACATTCACCATACACCCCCCGGATAAGCGCGCTGCAGATGCTGCATCTCGGCCAGGATGTAGCCCATGTGCTCGCTGTGCACGCCGTGCTTGCCGGTGCTCAGGAAGGCCGACTCGGCCGGCGGCACGAGCGTGGCCTCGTCGAGCATGGCGCCCATCTCGGCGAACCAGGCTTCGCGCAACACCGCCCACGCCGGGCCCAGGCCGCTGGCGCTGGCTTCCTCGCCCACGGCGTCCGAGGCGAACAGTTCGGGCACGAAGCGCCACAGCTCCTTCAGCGCAGCCTCCATGCGCGCATGCGATTCGTCCGTGCCGTCGCCCAGGCGCACCACCCAGTCGGCCGAATGCTGCTGGTGGTAGCGCGCTTCCTTGATCGCCTTGCCCGCGATGGCGGCGACCTCCTCGTCGCTCGACGATGCCAGGCGCTCCCACAGCAGCTTGAGCAGCGTCGCGACCATCGCGTTGCGCAGCACGCTGAAGGCGAAGTCGCCGCGCGGCAGCTCGACCAGCGTGAGATTGAAATAGTCGCGCTCGTCGCGCAGGAAGGCGAGCTGGTCTTCGTCATGCGCGCGGCCTTCGATCTGGCCGGCCCGGGTGAGCAGCGCACGCGCCTGGCCTACGAGATCGAGCGCCATGTTGCTCATGGCGATGTCTTCTTCGAGCGCCGGCGCGTGGCCGCACCACTCGCCAAGGCGTTGGGCCAGGATCAGGCAGGTGTCGGCGATGCGCAGCAGGTACTGCACGGCGGGGCTGCGGTCGAGTTCGATGGATGCTTGCATGGGGCCTCAGTTCACATGTGGTCGACGGACTTGGGCAGCACGTAGAAGGTGGGATGGCGGTAGACCTTGTCTTCCGCCGGATCGAAGAACATGTCCTTGTCGCCCGGATCGCTGGCCACGATCTGGTCGGAGCGCACCACCCACACGCTCACGCCTTCCTGGCGCCGGGTGTAGACGTCGCGCGCCATCTGCAGCGCCATCTTGGGGTCGGGCGCGTGCAGGCTGCCGCAATGCTTGTGGTCCAGGCCCGCCTTGCTGCGCACGAACACTTCCCACAGCGGCCACTCTTGATCGGTTGTCATGCGGCCTCCTTCAGGTGATTCTGTTTTCGCGCATGCGCCAGCGCCGCTTCGCGCACCCAGGCGCCCTCTTCCCAGGCCTTCACGCGGGCGCCGAGGCGTTCGCGGTTGCACGGGCCGTCGCCGCCGATCACGCGCCAGAACTCGCTCCAGTCGATCGGCCCGTGGTCGTGCGCCTGGCGCTCCTCGTTCCACTTGAGATCGGGGTCGGGCAAGGTCACGCCGAGCACCTTGGCCTGTTCGACCGCGGCATCGATGAACTTCTGGCGCAGGTCGTCGTTGGAGAAGCGCTTGATGCCCCAGCGCATCGATTGCGCACTGTTGGGCGACTGCTCGTCGGGCGGGCCGAACATCATCACGGACGGCCACCACCAGCGGTTC
Source organism: Variovorax sp. LjRoot175 (assembly GCF_964253805.1). NCBI lineage: Bacteria > Pseudomonadati > Pseudomonadota > Betaproteobacteria > Burkholderiales > Comamonadaceae > Variovorax > Variovorax sp. LjRoot175. Next base: position 4,079,653 of record NZ_CAXURY020000001.1, read on the forward strand.
ACCGCGTCCTGCACCATGGCCTTCTGCGCCTCGGTGCCGTGCTGCATCATCGTGAGCAGCGCCTCGTAGCCCTGGCGCTGGTGAAAGCTCTCCTCGCGGCAGATGCGGATCATCGCGCGCGCATAGGGCGCGTAGGAGCAGCGACAGATCGGCACCTGGTTCATGATCGCCGCGCCGTCGACCAGCCAGCCGATGGTGCCCATGTCGGCCCAGGTCAGCGTGGGGTAGTTGAAGATCGAGCTGTACTTGGCCTTTCCCGTGTGCAGCGCATCGAGCATCTGGTCGCGGCTGGTGCCGAGCGTCTCGGCCGCAGCATAGAGGTACAGGCCGTGGCCGCCCTCGTCCTGCACCTTGGCCAAGAGGATGGCCTTGCGCTTGAGCGTGGGCGCGCGGCTGATCCAGTTGCCTTCGGGCAGCATGCCGACGATCTCGGAATGCGCATGCTGGCTGATCTGGCGCACCAGCGTCTTGCGGTAGTGCTCGGGCATCCAGTCCTTGGCCTCGATGAAGCCGCCGGCATCGATGCGTTCGTCGAAGCGCTGCTCGAGAACCATTTCCTCCGCCGACCGGACGACCTTCTTGCCGTCGCCGGATTCCTTGCCCATGGTGTCCATGGCTTGGGTGTACATGACGCTTTCCTTTCAGGTCTTGGGGCGCTCGTCGACCACGCGCCGGGCCTTGCCGGTCAGCGTGCGTTCGATCGAGTCGGGGCGTTTCACCAGCACGGTGGTCGAGATGCCGACCATGGTCTTCACGCGCTGCTGCACCCATTGCGCGATCTGCTCGCGTTCGGCGTCGCCGAGGTCGCCGGCGCCGGCCTGCACTTCGCAATGCAGCTCCACGCTGTCGAGATGGCCCTCGCGCCCGACCTTGATCAGGTACTGGCCCGAGAGCTTCTCGTGCGCGAGCACGATCTCCTCGATCTGCGTCGGGAACACGTTGACGCCGCGGATGATCAGCATGTCGTCGCTGCGCCCGACGATCTTTCCCATGCGGCGGAAGCTGCGCGAGGTGGGCGGCAAGAGGCGCGTGAGGTCGCGCGTGCGGTAGCGCACGATGGGCAGCGCTTCCTTGGTCAGCGAGGTGAAGACGAGCTCGCCCTCTTCGCCGTCCGGCAGCACCTTGCCGGTCTCGGGATCGATGATCTCGGGATAGAAATGGTCTTCCCAGACCACGGGCCCGTCCTTGCTCTCGATGCACTCGCTGGCGACGCCGGGACCCATCACTTCCGAGAGGCCGTAGATGTCGACCGCGTCCATGCCGCCCTTGGCCTCGATCTCGCGGCGCATCGCCTCGGTCCATGGTTCGGCGCCGAAGATGCCGACCTTGAGCGAGTTCTCGCGCGGGTCCAGCCCCTGGCGCTGAAACTCCTCGATGATCACCTGCATGTAGCTGGGCGTGACCATGATGATGTCGGGCCGAAGGTCGCGGATCAGCTGCACTTGCTTCTCGGTCTGGCCGCCCGACATCGGGATCACGGTGCAGCCCGCGCGCTCGGCGCCGTAGTGCGCGCCCAGTCCGCCGGTGAAGAGGCCGTAGCCGTAGGCCACGTGCACGATGTCGCCGGGCCGTCCGCCCGCCGCGCGGATCGAGCGCGCCACCAGGTCGGCCCAGTTGTCGATGTCCTTCAAGGTGTAGCCCACCACCGTCGGCTTGCCGGTGGTGCCGGAAGACGCATGGATGCGCGCGACCTGTTCTCGCGGCACGGCGAAGAGGCCGAAGGGGTAGTTGTCGCGCAAGTCCTTCTTGACGGTGAACGGAAACTTCGCGAGGTCGCTCAATTGCTTGAGGTCGCCGGGGTGCACGCCTTTTTCATCGAAGGCCTTGCGGTAGTGCGGCACCTTGTCGTAGGCGCGCCGCAGGCTGGACTGCAGGCGCTGCAGCTGCAGCGCGGCGATCTCGTCGCGACTGGCCTTCTCGATCGCCTCGAGGTCGCCGGGTGCCGGGCGTTGAACGGGCATGGGGGTGTCTCCTTCTCTTCAAGCCGCAACGACGGGTTTGCCTTTGATCGTGTAGGAGCGTCCGCGGAATACCGCGATCCGCTCGCCGCGCTGGTTCAGGACCTCGGTGTCGTAGACGCCCATGCGGCCCGCCTTCGACACTTCGACGCAGCGCGCGACCAGCCGGTCGCCGTGGCGCGCCGGCGCGACGAAATCGATGCCGAATCCCGAGGCGACGGTCACCTCGTTGTAGGAGTTGCAGGCATAGGCGAAGGCCGAATCGGCCAGGGTCGAGATGAAGCCGCCGTGGCAGATGTCGTGGCCGTTGAGCATGTCTTCGCGCACGGTCATGGCGATGTCGGCGCGGCCAGGCCCGATGGCCTCGACCTCCATGCCGAGACCGCGCACGGCGCGGTCGTTGGCGAACATGGCATCGCGCACGCGTTCGGCGGTGTGTTGGGGATGGGTCTCGCTCATCGACGGAACTCCTCAGCGGTCGGTGAAGCGCGGCGGGCGCTTGGCGCGGAAGGCTTCGACGCCCTCGCGGTAGTCGTTGGCGGCACCGAGGCCGCCTTGCAGCCTGGCTTCCATTGCGAGCGCGGACTCCAGATCGAGCTGCTGCGCATCGGCCAGCGCCTGGCGCGTGGCGACCAGTGCGGCAATCGGCATGTCGGCCAGGCGCGTGGCCAGGGTCTCGACCGTGAGCGCCAGCTCGGCGTCTTCCACGCACTTCCAGATCAGGCCCATCTGGGCGGCCTCGGCGGCCGGCAGCTTCTCGCCCAGCAGGGCGAGGCCGAGCGCACGTGCTTGACCCACGAGCCGCGGCAGCAGCCAGCTGCCGCCGGTGTCGGGCACCAGCCCGATCTTGGTAAAGGCCTGGATGAAGCTCGCGGAGCGCCCGGCCACGACGAGATCGCAGGCCAGCGCGAGGTTGGCGCCCGCACCGGCTGCGACGCCGTGGACCTCGGCGATCACCGGCACCGGCATCGAGCGCAGGCGCAGCACCAGCGGTGCGTAGAGCGATTCGATGACGTGGGCCAGGTCCTTGGGCGGCGCACCGGGCGTGTAGTCGGGCGCGACCATCGGGTCGGCCAGGTCCTGGCCGGCGCAGAAGGCACGCCCTGCGCCGCCGAGCACCACGCAGCGCACGGCACTGTCGGCCGCCGCCTCGTCGAGCGCCTCCATGAGCGCGGCATGCAGTTGGGAGTTGAAGCTGTTGAGCGCTTCCGGCCGGTTGAGCTGGAGCGTGCGCACGGCGCCAGACTGTGTGATGCGTACCAGGGGTTCGTCCATCGTGGTGCTGAGGTGTGAGGATTGATCGGCCAAAAGGGCGAGTTCAATAATTGACCGACCGTTCGGTTGATTATAGGATTCGCGGTCTTGCTGCCGCAAGCCTTGTCCTTTGGTACTAACCCTTAAGCCTAGCTCGCGGCACTCCTTTTTCCAACATCGCCGGAGACCCTTCACCCATGACCGCCCTGTTCGATCGCCATCGCACGCTGCTCGACGACGCCCTGCGCGCCCTCACCCACCGCGGCCATTGGTCCCCTTTTCCGGAAGCCCCTTCGCCCAAGGTCTATGGGGAAAGCGCGCAGGCCGAGGGCCGCAACGCCGCGCTCGCGCTCTGCGGCAAGGACTACCCGCTGGACCAGCCCGGCGAACGCGCGCGCGTCGCCACCGAGCGCTCGCCCTTCGGCGCCACGCTCGGCATCCGCTATCCCGAATGCGAGGGTGAAGCGCTGGTCGCCGCCGCCCTGGCGGCCGAGCCCGCCTGGCAGGCCATCGGCCCCGAAGGCCGCGTGGGCGTCGTGCTCGAAGCCTTGAAGCGCATCCATGCACGCAGCTTCGAGATCGCGCATGCCGTGATGCTGACCACAGGCCAGGGCCCGATGATGGCTTTCCAGGCCGGCGGCCCCCATGCCCAGGATCGCGCGCTCGAAGCCATCGCCACCGCCTGGAAAGCCATGGCCGACGTGCCGGCCGAGGCCACCTGGGAAAAGCCGCAGGGCAAGAACCCGCCCGCGGTGCTGAAGAAACGCTTCGAAGTCGTGGGCCGCGGCATCGCGCTGGTGATCGGCTGCGCGACCTTCCCGACCTGGAACACCTACCCCGGCCTCTTCGCGGCGCTGGCCACCGGCAACCCGGTGATCGTCAAGCCCCATCCCAACGCCGTGCTGCCTGCGGCCATCGCGGTCAGCGTGCTGCGCGAGGTGCTGGCCGAAGAGGGGCTGGATCCGAACCTCGTGACGCTCGCGGTCAGCGCCGAACCGCAACTGGCGCAGATGCTGGCCACGCACCATGCGGTGGCCTCCATCGACTACACCGGCGGCAATGTCTTCGGCCGCTGGCTGCAGACGCATGCGACGCAGGCCCGCCTCTATGCCGAGATGGCCGGCGTGAACCTGGTCGTCATCGAATCGACCGATGCCTATGCCGCGATGCTGCGCAACCTCGCGCTGTCGCTCTCGCTCTACAGCGGCCAGATGTGCACCACCACGCAGAACCTGCTGGTGCCGGCTGAGGGCATCCGGACCGACCAGGGACACAAGAGCTTCGAACAGGTCGGCTCCGATCTCGCGCAGGCGATCGACCAACTGCTGGCCGATCCGAAGGTGGCGCTGACAGTGCTCGGCGCCATCGGCTCGCCCCAGACCCTCGAACGGCTGGACAAGGCCGCGAAGGTCGGCCGCACGGTGCTGGCCTCGCGCAAGCTCGAGCACCCCGAGTACCCGCAGGCCGAGGTGCGCACGCCGGCGATCGCCGCCTTGGGCGTGGACGATGCCGACATCTACGAGCAGGAGTGCTTCGGCCCGGTGTCCTATCTGGTGGCCGTGCCTTCGCGCGAGGCTGCGCTCGAAATCGCCGAGCGCAGCGTCCGCCGACATGGCGCCATGACCTTGGGTCTCTACTCCGACGACCCGGCGTACATCGACGACATGGTGAACGCCGCGCGGCGCGCACGCGTCGCGCTATCGATCAATCTCACCCAAAGCGTGATGGTCAACCAGTCGGCCGGCTTCTCCGACTTCCACGCCACCGGCGGCAATCCGGCGGCCAATGCGGCCTACACCACCCTCGCCTTCGTGGCCGACCGCTTCGTGGTCGTGCAGCACCGCCGCCACGCTTGATCAACCGGGAGCTGCCATGCCCTGCTACGCACTCGAAGGCGTCGTGCCGGTGGTCGACCCCAGCGCCTACGTCCATCCCACGGCCGTGCTGATCGGCGACGTGATCGTCGGCCCCGGCTGCTATGTCGGCCCCTGCGCGAGCCTGCGTGGCGACTTCGGCCGCATCGTGCTGGAGCGCGGCGCCAACGTGCAGGACAACTGCACGATCCACGGCTTCCCGGACCAGGACACGGTGGTCGAGGAAAACGGCCACATCGGCCACGGCGCCGTGCTCCACAGCTGCGTGGTGAAGCACGATGCGCTGGTGGGCATGAACGCGGTGGTGATGGACGAGGCCGAGATCGGCGCCTTCGCCTTCGTCGCCGCCTGCGCCTTCGTGCCGGCAGGCATGCGGGTGCCGGCGAAGAGCCTGGTGGCCGGCATTCCCGCCACGGTGCGGCGCGAGCTCGGCGACGACGAGATCGCGTGGAAGCGCGAAGGCACCGAGATCTACCAGGACCTCACGCGCCGCTGCCTGGACACCCTGGTGGAGGCCGAGCCTTTGCGTGCGGTGGAGGCCGATCGGCCGCGGCTCAAGTCACCGGACGTGCGCTCGCTGATCGCGACCCGGCGCGGCTAGGCCTGCGAAATGACGGTCCGCTCGATCAGCCGGTCGTCACCCAGCACGATCATCGCGAACAGCAGCTCTTCAAGGTTGTTGGCGAGCGAGGTCTTGCGCGCGAGCAAGGGCGTGGCCTTCGGATCGATCACCAGGAAGTCCGCCTCGCAGCCCGGCTGCAGGTTGCCGATGACGCCTTCGAGCCCCAGCGCGCGCGCCGCGCCTGCGGTGTGGCGCCACCAGAGCTGCGAAGGCGGGATGCTGATGCCCGGCTTGGTCTGGCCCTCGCGGCCCACGTAATAGGCGGCCATCATGGTCGAGAAGGGGCTGAAGCTGGTGCCGCCGCCGACGTCGCTGGCCAGGCCGTAGGCATAGCCGATGCGGTCGGCGCCCTCGAAGTCGAAGAAACCGCTGCCGAGGAACAAGTTGCTGGTCGGGCTCACGGCCGAGGCGGTGCCGGTGTCGCGCATCAGGCGCCGGTCGTCGTCGTCGAAGTGGATGCAGTGGGCGTAGACGGCGCGCTCGCGCATCAGGCCGAAGCCGGCATAGACGTCGAGGTAGGAGCGCGCGCCGGGGAACAGCTCGCGCGCCCACTTCACTTCGTCCTTGTTCTCGGCCACGTGCGAATGGATCCAGGTGTCCGGGTATTTCGCGGCCAGCTCGCCAGCGCCGCGCAGCTGGGCGTCGGTGCTGGTCGGCGCGAAGCGCGGCGTGATCGCATAGCCCAGGCGATCGACGTTGTGCCACTGGCGGATCAGCGACTCGGTGTCGATCAGGCTCTGTTCCGTCTGGTCGCGCACGCCGTCGGGCGAATGCCGGTCCTGCAGCACCTTGCCGGTGATCATGCGCAGCCGGCGGCGCTGCGCCGCCTCGAAGAAGGCCTGCACCGACTGCGGATGCGAGGTCGCGAAGGTCAGCGAGGTCGTGACGCCGTTGCGCAGCAACTCGTCGAAGAAGACCTCGGCCACCTCCGCCGCGTGCGCCGGGTCGGCAAAGCGGCTCTCGGCCGGAAAGGTGTAGTTCTCGAGCCAGGGCAGAAGGCCTTCCGAGGGCGCGCCGATGATGTCGGTCTGCGGAAAGTGGACGTGCATGTCGACGAAGCCCGGCGCCAGGATGCGCCCCGGCCAGTGCGTGACGTCCACGCCCGGATGGCGGGCCGCCACCGACGCATGGGCGCCGGCGTCCAGCACGCGCTGGCGGCCGGCGGCATCGGGGCCGACCACCAACAGGCCGTCTTGATCGAAAACCGGCTGGCCGGCGGCATCGAATCGCAAAAGGGAGGCACGGTACGCTTGCATGGGCTGGGAGGGTAAGGCAGCGAAGCCGGTACGGAATGTGCGAGCGCATATGGAGGCTATATGACAGCCGCGCTCGGCAGTGGCACATCCTAGGGCCGCACCAGCCGCTCGAACATAATCCGCCTTCAATCCCAACAGGAACAGCGATGAATCCACGCGACGCCGACCGCCGCGCATGCAGGTATTGTCCCTAACATGAAAGTGCTTCTCATCGGGAACTACGTCCCCGACGGCCAGACCAGCATGCTGGCCTTCAAACGCATCCTGGAACGTGAACTCCCCCGCAACGGCTGCGAGCTGCGCGTGCTCACGCCGCCCCGGCGGGTGCTGCGGGTGCCGACCACTTCGCGCCTGTGGAAGTGGCTGGGCTACGTGGACAAGTTCATCCTGTTCATCCCCTCGATCGGGCGCCATCTGCGCTGGGCCGACGTGGTGCACGTGACCGACCATTCCAACGGCATGTACATCCCCTGGGTCAAGAAAAAGCCCAATGTCATCACCTGCCACGACGTGATCGCCGTGCAGGCCGCCAAGGGCATGGTCGAAGGCTGGAACGTGAGCTGGACCGGGCGGCTGTTCCAGCGGCTGATCGTCAAGGGGCTGGCGGCGGCCGATCTGGTCACCTGCGTATCGGATCTGACCCGGCGCGAGCTGCTGGCGCTGGGTCTCGCGCAGGAGCCCAGGGTCAGCGTGGTGCTCAACGGCTTGAACGACGATTTCCGGCCCGTGCCGCCCGAGGAGGCGCAGCCCCTCGTCGAAGGCCTCGGGATCTCGGCGCGCGACAAGTACCTGATCCATGTCGGCTGGGACCTGGCGCGCAAGAACCGCCGCACGGTGCTCGAGGCCTTCATCGCGCTGCAGGAGCGCGCGGCCGCGAGCGGCGTCGCGGCGCCGGTGCAGCAGCTCCTGTTCGTCGGGCCCGAGCTGGTGCCGGAGATGGCCGAGCTGGCGCACAAGCGCGGCGTGGCCGACCGCGTCAAGACAGTGCAAGGCGTCTCGCACGAGCAGCTGCGCGCCCTCTACGCCGGCGCGACGGCGCTGCTCTTCCCCTCGCTGCAGGAAGGCTTCGGCTGGCCGATCATCGAAGCCCAGGCCTGCGGCTGCCCGGTCTTCACTTCCGACCTCGCACCGATGAACGAGATCGGGGGGCCGGGCGCGGTCTACGTGAACCCCCACGATCCCGCCGCCATCGCGGCGGCTATCGAGCAGGCGGCGCCGCGCTTCGAAGAGATGCGCCGGCTCGGCATCGAAAACGCCACGCACTACAGCGCGGCGCAGATGGCATCGAACTACGTGGCGGCCTACCGGCGGGTGATCGAAGAGCGAAAGACCGCCCGGTGAAGAAGCTGCTGGCGCTGGCCGTGGTGTTCCTGCCCTGGGCGCTCAAGCGCCGGGTGCTGCGCCGCTTCTGGGGCTACCAGATCGCCGACGGCGCGCGCATCGGGATGTCCTATGTCTTTCCGGGGCAGCTGGTCATGGGCGAAGGGGCCTACATCGGCCACTTCAACGTTGCCATCCACCTGGGCCGGCTCGAATGCGGCGCGCATTCGGTGATCGACCGCTCCAACTGGATCACCGGCCATCCGCCGAAAGGCGCCCACTTCACCCATCGCGCCGATCGCGATCCGACCCTGACGCTGGGCGAGCACGCGGCCGTCACCAAGCAGCACATCATCGACTGCACCGATCGCGTCGACATCGGCGCCTTCACCACCATCGCGGGCTACCGCTCGCAGCTGATCACGCACGGCATCAACGTGGTGGACAACCGGCAGGACTGCAAGCCGATCCGCATCGGCGCCTATTGCCTGGTCGGCACGCGCGTCACGGTGCTCGGCGGCGCCGCCCTGCCCGACCGTTCGATGCTGGGCGCGGGCTCGGTGCTCAACAAGGCGCACACCGAGGAGTACGCGGTCTATGCGGGCTCGCCGGCGGTGCAGGTCAAGACGCTCGATCGCGACGCCAAGTACTTCCACCGCGAGCGCGGCTTCGTGCACTGAGCCGGCCGCCGTTGACGTCTGATGAACATCGCCCATCCCGGCGCGGCTCATTGCCACACGCGGTACACGCGCCCCGTCTGCGAGCCTTCGACGCTGCGCACATAGCCCAGCGCCGCCCGCGCGGCCGGCACCGATTCGAAGCCGGGAAAGAAGGAGCCGTAGCTTGGCAGCGATTCGGTCAGCACCGTCGGGCTCACCGCATTGATGCGCAGCCCGCGCGGCAGCTCGGTGGCGGCCGCGCGCACGAAGCCATCGACCGCCGAATTGACCGCGGTCGCGTTGGCGCCCTGGCGGATCGGCTCCTCGGCCACGATGCCGGTGGTCAGTGTGATCGAGCCGCCGTCGCGCAGCACGTGCTGGCCCAGCAAGGCGAGCCGCACCTGGCCGAGCAGCTTGTCCTGCAGGCCCACATTGAAATCGGCCGGCCGCATCGAGGCCAGCGGCCCGAAGAAAAGGTTGCCGGCCGCCGAGACGATGGCATCCAGCGGGCCGACGGCGGCGAACAGCGCCTCGACACTGGCATCGCTGGTGATGTCGACGCGCCAGTCGCCGTGCTGGCGGCCTGCGCTCAGCACCTCGTGGCGTTCGGCCAGCGCCTCCACCACCGCACTGCCCACCGCGCCGTTCGCGCCCACCACAAGAATCTTCATGACCTGCTCCATCGATTGAAAGAAGCAGATTCTTCTGTGCATCGCTCGATCGATAAATGACGCTACGCTTCGTCCATTCGAAAGCAACGGTTAGCAATATGGACAAGCTGCGCGCCATGGAAGTGTTCGTCGCGACGATCGATGCCGGCAGCTTCGCGGCTGCGGCGGAAGCGCTGGACATCTCTGCCGTGATGGTCGGCAAGCACATCCGCGCGCTCGAAACCGAGCTGGGCGCGCGCCTGCTCCAACGCACCACGCGCCGCCACACGCTGACCGAGATCGGCGCCGCTTACCTCGAGCGCTGCCGCGACGTGCTTGCGAGCGTGCGCACGGCCGACGGCGTGGCCGAAGCGCTCAGGGCCGTGCCGCAGGGCACGCTGCGCGTCACGGCGCCGGTGGCCTACGGCGCGCACCGCCTGACGCCGGTGATCGGCGACTACCTGGCGGCGCACCCGCAAGTGAAGGTGGAACTGAATCTCAATGACCGCATGGTCGACCTGGCCGAGGAAGGCTTCGACTGCGGCGTGCGCTCGGGCACGCCGATGGACGAACGCCTGATCGCGCGGCCGCTGGCGCGCTCGCGCATGTTCGCGGTCGCGAGCCCGGCCTTCGTCGCGCGCCATGGCATGCCGGCCTATCCGCGCGAGCTCGAGGCGCTGCCGCTGCTCGGCTTCGCCGCCTGGGGGCCCGATCATTCATGGCGCTTCACGCGCGGCGGCGAGACGGCGCACGTGCCGGTGCGCGGCCCGCTGGCCACCAACAATGGGCAGGCCTTGCTCGCGGCGGCCCTGGCCGGCGTCGGCGTGATCGTGCAGGCCGATCCGCTGCTCGCGCCGGCACTGGCCTCGGGCCAGGTGGTGCAGCTGCTGCCGGACTGGGACTTGCCGACGCGCGAGGTGCACATCGTGCGGCTGCCGGAGGCCCGGCCCAGCGCCAAGCTGCGCAGCTTCGTCGACTTCGTGGTGGAACGCCTCGGCTGAGGGAGGGCCTGTTCAGGCGCTCAGCGCGCGATGCGCCCCTGCACGCCCTCGGCCAGCCAGTTCATCGTGAGGATCTGGTCGTCGCGCAGGCTCATGCCCTTGGCGATGGCGAGCTTGCCCTCGTTGTCGCGCACGTCCTCGACCGCGCGAAAGACCTGCAGCTTGCCGCTGGCGATGTCCTGCTGGCGCGCCAGCACCTCCTCCTGCACCGCCTTCGGCACCTTGGGCCCGAAGTCGCCGACGCGGATCATCCCTTCCTTGACGCCGCCCCAAACGCTGGTGGCCTTCCAGCTGCCGTCGAGCACGGCCTGCGCGCGCTGCGTGTAGTAGGCGCCCCACTGGTGCGTGACGGCGACGATCTGCGCATCGGGCGCGACCTTGCGCATGTCGGAGTGGTAGGCCACGGCCATCTTGCCGCGCTCCTGCGCCGCGGCCATGACGGCGGTGGAGCCGGTGTGGAAGGCGATCACGTCCACGCCCTGGTTGAACAGCGTCATCGCGGCATCGCGCTCCTTCGGCGGGTCGAACCACGCATCGAGCCAGACGACCTTGACCTGGGCCTGCGGATCGACCGAGCGCATGCCGAGCGTGAAGGCGTTGATGCCCTGCAGCACTTCGGGGATCGCGAAGCCGGCCACGTAGCCCGCGATATGGGTCTTCGTCATGCGGCCGGCCGCGACGCCGGCGAGGTAGCGACCCTGGTAGTAGCGCGCGTTCGCGGTCGCGACGTTGGACGCGGCCTTGTAGCCGGTGATGGATTCGAACTTCACGTCCGGGAAATCGCGCGCCACCTTGAGCGTCGGCTCCATGTAGCCGAAGCTGGGCGTGAAGATGAGCTTGTTGCCCTGCTGCGCAAGATCGCGGATCACGCGCTCGGCATCGGCGCCCTCGGGCACGTTCTCGACGAAAGTGGTCTTCACCTTGCCGGGCAACGCGGCCTCGACGGCCTTGCGGCCCTCTTCATGCTGGCGCACCCAGCCGGCATCGGTGATGGGCGCGACATACACGAAGCCGATCTTGAGCGGATCGGCCGCGGGCTTCGGTTGGGAGAATGAAGGCGATAGAAAACAGGCGGCTGCGAGCGCCGCAATGGCGCTGCCCGCGAGGTTTTTGTACATGGTGTTCCTCTACATGGCCCCAGAAAGAAAAGGGCGCTGTGGGGCAGGAGCGCCGGGCGGTATTTTACCGGCGCGCGCTCAGCCGCTACGCGACCGGCTTCCGCGCGTGCTTCTCATGGCGTCGCTGCGCTGCTTCTGCAGTTCCTTCAACTGCGCCAGCTGGCCCGGGCAGTCCGAAGGCGTGGCGACCAGGACGAGCGGGCTGCGCCGCCGCGCTGCGATGGATTTCTCGACGTCCGCCGGGTCGCGGCCCTTCGAGACCAGGCCGCCAGCAACCGCGGCCCTGGAATGCAGGAAGAAGGCTTTCTCGAAGGCCGGCGTGCCGCAGCGCGCGGCGATCACGCGGTAGTCCGCCTCCTGCTGTTCGTTGGGCGCCGCCAAGGCGAGCTCTCTTGCGCTCTGGGCACTGGCCGGAAGGCAGATGCCCACGACGGCTGCCGATGCGAGTGCAGCAAATTCCCAACGCGCTTTCATGTTCCGCCCCGTCTCAACACGAATGTGTTCAGCGCTTCATCGTACGTCCGCGCCGGCTTTTTGGGGGGACCGTTTGCGTGAACTATTGCGCGCGCCGCATCTCTTCTTCGAACCATTCGGCAACGCACCGCGCCTCGGGCACGGCATCGGGCGCGAGGCCGTAGTAGTAGCGCGTCAAGGGCATGCGCAGTGCAGGCAGGGCCGGCTGCAATCGCCCCGAGACGAAGTCATGCGCGAGCAGCGAGGTCGGCGCCAGCGCAATGCCCAGCCCGTCGACCGCCGCCTGCAGCACGAAATGCAGGTGGTCGAACTGCAGCCGGCCGGCCGGCTTCGTCCGCGGTGCGCCGACCTGCTTCTTCCAATCGTCCCAGTCGCTCTTGCGCGTCTTCGCCGACAGCAGCACGTGCGATGCCAGCGCGCGCAGATCTGCCAGAGGCTGCGATCTGAAGAGCGCCGGCGCGCCGACGACCAGCACCTCGTCTTCGAGGAAGGGACTCACCCGCATGGAAGGCGGCCAGCCCTCGAGTCCGCGCCGCACCGCGATGTCGAAGCCGTCGGCGGCCTGCGCCGGCGCGACCGTGCTGGTGACGACCTGGGGCTCGATGTCCGGATGGCGTTCGACGAAAGAAGGCAGCCGCGGGATCAGCCAGCGCACCGCGAAGGACGGCCGCACGTTGATCCGCACCGCGCGGACGGGCGCCTCTCTGCCGAGCGCCCGCGCCGCGGCGCCGATCTGCTCGAGCGCAGGGCCGACCTCGGCGAAGAACTGCTGTCCTTCCGCGCTCAGCGTGACCTGCCGGATGCGCCGCTCGAACAGGGCGACGCCGAGAAATTCTTCGAGGCTGCGAATCTGCCGGCTCACCGCGCCGTGCGTGACATGAAGCTCGACCGCCGCGCGCGTGAAGCTCTGGTGCCGCGCCGCCGCGACGAAAACGCGGATGGCGTTCAGTGGCGGTTCGCGGGTCGGCATGCGTGCGATTTTCTCACGCATGCCGGCGCACGAATGTCGTTTGTCAGGGCAAGCCCGCGCAACGCACCATCGGGTCCTGATGCCTCGAACCCCGCCCGCTGCCGCCGACCTGAACTCGCGCCGCGCCGCCCTCGCACTGGCGCTCTCGCTGCCGGCGGACACCGTGCTCTACCTGCTCCTGCCCATGTACGCGGCGCAGTTCGGCCTGACGCTGGCGGAAGCCGGCATGCTGCTCGCGGCGAACCGGCTGGTGCGCATCGCCGGCTATGGCCAGGTGGCGCGCCTCTATGCGCAGCGCGGCGACCGCCCGACCTGCACGCTGGCCGTGGCGACGGCGGCGCTCTGCGCGCTGGGCTACGCAACGCTCTCGGGCTTCTGGGCGCTGCTGCCGCTGCGGCTGCTGTGGGGCCTGTGCTTCGCGGGCCTCAACCTTTCGACCCAGTCGCTGGCAACGGCAGATCCGGTCGGCGCGGCCCGCCGCAGCGGACGCTCGCGCGCCTTCATCGCCATCGGGCCGGTGCTCGCGCTGCCCGTGGGCGCGCTGCTCGCGCAATCGACCGGGCCGCGGCCGATCTTCTTCGTGCTCGCTGCGGTGTCGCTCCTCGGCCTTTGCGCGGCACGCAGGCTGCCCTCTGCACCGCACCGCATTGCGACGCCGGTGCGGCGCTTCCAGCGGCCCAACAGCCTGGATGCCTGGTCCTTCATGGAAGGGTTGACGCTGGACGGGCTCTTCATCGTCGGCCTGTCCTACCTCGGCAAGGATCTTCTGCCGGGCGGCGCGGTGGTCGTGGCCGGCCTGCTGATGGCCTTGCGCTACCTGGCGGAAATCCTTCTGAGTCCGGTCGGCGGCCGCATGGCCGAGCGGCTGGGCGCCGAGCGCCTGCTGGTCATCCTGTCGCTGCTCACCGCCGTTGCGCTGGCGGGTTTCGGCGCCGGCTGGCTGTGGAGTTGCGCCGCCGCCATCGTCGTGCTGCGCGCCTTGCAACTGCCGCTGCTGCCGCCCATCGTGGCGCGGCGCACACCGGGGCCCGGGCGTGTTCAGGCGCTGGCCGCACGCTCGGTGTGGCGCGACATCGGCGCCGGCACCGGGCCCCTGCTCGCGGGGCTCCTGCTGCCGGTCGCTTCCCCGCTGTGGCTCTACGGCCTTCCGGCGCTGCTGCTGGCACTGGCCGCACTGGCGTGCGGGCGAGAGTCGAAGCCAGCCGTGTACCTCCCATCCACTGCCCCGAGGAAATGATCTCCATGACCCAGCCCCATGCCATCGAAACCCTGGCCCAGCTCGAAGCGCTGTTCGGCCATCCCGGCGAGGCCTCGATCAAGAAAGAAGTGCCCTATCTGCATCCCTCTTACCAGGCGTTGATTGCGGCCTCGCCCTTCGCCGTGCTTGCCACCTGCAATCCGGGCGGCCTCGACGCTTCGCCACGCGGCGACCCGCCGGGCTTCGTCGCGGTGCAGGACGAGAAGACGCTGCTCATGCCGGAGCGCCGCGGCAACAACCGCATCGACAGCCTGCGCAACATCGTGGCCGATCCGCGCGTGGCCTTGCTGTTCCTCATCCCGGGCGTCGGCGAAACGCTGCGCGTGAACGGCCGCGCCGGCATCACGGTCGCGCCCGATCTGTTGGAGCGCTTCGCGGTCGATGACAAAGAGCCCCAGTGCGTGGTCATCATCCGCGTGGAGTCGGTGTTCTTCCAGTGCGCGCGAGCCATTCAGCGTTCCCGGCTGTGGGCGCCGTTGCCGGTCGATGCAGAGCGGTCGGTACCGACGCCGGGCGCCATCCTGGCCGCGCTCACCGCCGGCGAGTTCGATGGCGCGACCTACGACCGCGAACTGCCGGCGCGCCAGGAACGCACGCTGTACTGACATGCTCACGCGCCGGGCACACCCGCGCGCACCGCCTCGCGCAACAGCTCCGCCAGCCGCGCCACCGGCGCTTCGGGCTCGGCCTGCGCGCGGTACATGGCCAGCGCCATCTGCGGCAAGGCCGGCAGGCCGGTGCCGGCGCGATCGAGCACGCGCACATGCGAAGGCAATCCGAAGGGCGTTCGCGCCGACAGGCCGAGCCCTGCCGAGGTCGCGGCCCACAGCGCCGCGAGGCTGGCGCTGGTGAACGCATGCCGCCACGGGATGCCCGCGCGGTCGAGCACGGTGGTGACGATCTCGCGCAACGGACATGGCGCGTCGAGCAGCACCAGCGGCAGCGCCTCCTTCGACTTGCGCGCGCCGGGCCGCTGGCGCTCGGTCCACCACGGCACATCGAGCGCCTCGGGCGCCGCCGGGCCCACCCATTGCAGCGGAAGGCGCACCAGGCGCTCGCCGTGCGCCAGCGACAGCCTGCCCTCCACCTCCCAGATCAGCGCCAGGTCGAGCTGGCCCAGGTCGAGCCGCTCGCGCAACTCGGCGCTGCGTGCCACGCAAGCCTCGATGCGCACCTTGGGATGCGCGCGCGAAAAACGGCCGAGCACGCCGGGCAGCAGCGTCTCGCCCAGGTCCTCCTGCAGGCCCAGGCGCACCCAGCCCTGCAGATCGACGCCGCGCATCGCAGCCGCCGCTTCGTCGTTGATCTCGAGCAGGCGGTGCGCATAGGCCAGCATGGTCTGGCCCGCGTCCGTCAGGTCGAGGCCGCGCCCGGCCTTGCGGAACAACGGCGTGCCGGCCTGCGACTCCAGCTTCTTGAGCTGCGCGCTCACGGCCGAGGTGGAGCGCCCCAGCTTGTCGGCCGCGCGCGCAAAACTGCCTAGCGCGATGCCGGTGGAGAAGCTGCGCAGCACATCGAGGTCGAACATCACCTGGGCCATGACGATCCTGTTTTTTGGGATGATTGGTTGATTATTTTCTGATTTTCAGAACTCTGGCAACAGCCGACACTGCGTCGCACGATGTCATCCGATCCCCATTTCTCTCCCCGGCACCGCTGGAAGGTGCTCGCCGCCGGCGTGGCCGCCAACGCCGCCTTCTCGGTCGCCTTCAGCGGCATTCCGATGACCGCCGTGCTCATGCGCTCGGGCTACCGGCTCGACAACGCGACGCTGGGCCTGGTGCTCGGCCTCATGGGCCTGGGCATCGCCGTCAGCGAACTGCCCTGGGGCCTGCTCACCGACCGCTGGGGCGATCGGCCCGTGCTGCTGACCGGGCTCGGCGCCACGACGGCGGCGCTCGTCGCAATGGCGCTGTTCGCCGCGCCCACGGCGCAGCAAGTGCCGGGCCTCGGCTGGCTCGGTGCGGGCCTGCTCCTTGTCGGCCTGCTCGGCGGCAGCGTCAACGGCGCCAGCGGGCGCGCCGTGATGACCTGGTTCGCGGACGGCGAGCACGGCCTTGCGATGTGCATCCGGCAGACGGCCGTGCCGCTGGGCGGCGGCATCGGCGCGCTGGTGCTGCCCGTGGTCGCGCTGCACTTCGGTTTCGCGGCGCTGTACGGATTGCTGGCCGCGCTGTGCGCACTGAGCGCCCTGCTCTGCCGGGCCTGGGTGCATGAGCCGCCGGCCGCGCCGCGCGCAACACCCGCAGCGCACGTTGCCGCGCCACACAACGGCCCGCTGCGCGACCCGCGCGTCTGGCGCATCGTTGCCGGCATCGGCATCCTCTGTGCGCCGCAGTTCGCGGTGCTGTCCTTCGGCACCGTGTTCCTGCACGACTTCGGCCATGCCGGCCTCGCCGCGATCACCGCCACCATGGTGACGGTGCAGGTGGGCGCGATGGCGATGCGCGTCTGGAGCGGCCGCTGGACCGACCGCCGCAGGAACCGGCCGGCCTACCTGAGCGCTTGCAGCATGCTCAGCGTGCTGCTGTTCGCCGCGCTCGGCGCAGTGTCGCTAGCCGGCGATGCGACGGTTGTCGATTCATCGACGCTGCACATCGTGCTGATCGTCTTGCTGGCCGCTTGCGGCGTCTGCGTCTCGGCCTGGCACGGCGTGGCCTACACCGAGCTCGCCGTGCTCGCGGGCGCTGCGCGCGCCGGCACCGCGCTGGGCATGGCCAACACCAGCGTGTTCGCGGTCTGCTTTCTCACACCCTTGTCGATTCCGCACCTGCAGGCCTTGCAGGGCTGGCCACTGGTGTGGTTTGCGGCCAGCGCCTGCGCGTTGATGGCGCTGCCGCTGCTCGTACCAATACAGAGGACCCGGGTCGAGACCGTGGGCGTACGACCGTGAGAGGTACAAGTGCCGCAATCAGTACAAAGGCAGAATCCAACGCACAGACATCGGCAGAATAGTGCTGTGAATTCAGGGTCAACAGGAAGCCAGAGCAAGAGCCTCCAGCTGCCGTTCATGTCAAACGCACGAAGCCCATGGCGTACACGTATCTCTTCTTCCAACCCACGCGTCTGCCGCTCGAGCCGCACGAACTTAGCGAGGCTACGGTCCTTCCGTTGAACAACGGTGTTGCAATGCGGGCAGCACTGGCACGCGCGATTCATGCCATCGATTGGGACAGTGATCATGTCGGTCGCACCCAGATCGACGGTCAATGGATTGAACTTCACGTTCCTGCGGCAAAGGGCACACTCAGCCTGCGATGCTCGCTGCGAGCGGACCACTCAGCGATCGTTCAGCGCCTGTGCGACCAGCTTGGTTGGCTGGCGTTCGACGAGCGACCTATGTGCTATCAACCGGACCGGGTCCCGATGCCCGCCTAGCGAAATCTCGTCACAGCCCTGCGTCAAGCCCGCGCAAAGGCCTCGTTCAGCCGATCCATCCAGCGCCCCTTCGTCGCCGCGTCGACAAAACTCCCCTCGAAGCTGTTGGCCGCCAGCTGCCACGCATGCTGCGCCGTCAGGCCGGTCGCTGCGAAGGTCTGGACGAAGTTCTCGTTCATGTAGCCGCCGAAGTAGGCCGGGTCGTCCGAGTTCACGGTCGCGACCAGGCCGGCGTCGAGCAAGGCGCCGAGGTTGTGCTGCGCGAGATCGGGAAACACGCAGAGCTTGAGGTTGGACAGCGGGCAGACGGTGAGCGGGATGCGGTCCGCTGCCAGGCGCTTCATCAGCGCGGCGTCCTTGGTGCTCTGCACGCCGTGGTCGATGCGCTCGACCTTGAGCACGTCGAGCGCGCTCCACACGTAGGCCGGCGGACCCTCTTCGCCCGCGTGCGCGACCAGGTGGAAGCCGAGCTCGCGGCAACGCGCGAACACGCGCGCGAACTTCTCGGGCGGATGGCCGAGCTCGCTGGAATCGAGGCCAACGCCGATGAAGCGGTCGCGAAACGGCAGCGCCTGTTCGAGCGTGGCGAAGGCGTCTTCCTCGCTC
Organism: Variovorax sp. LjRoot175; assembly: GCF_964253805.1. Lineage (NCBI taxonomy): Bacteria > Pseudomonadati > Pseudomonadota > Betaproteobacteria > Burkholderiales > Comamonadaceae > Variovorax > Variovorax sp. LjRoot175. Next base: position 4,098,051 of record NZ_CAXURY020000001.1, read on the forward strand.
AGGTGGCGCAGGAAGCACAGGATCAGCGCGGCGCTCACGCCGAGCTTGCTCTTCGCGTCGACGCAGGCGCGGTGCAGGCCGTCGATCACGGTCTGCATCGCGACGCCGCGCACCGTGTGCGTCTGCGGGTCGAAGAACATCTCGGTATGGACCACGTTGTCGGCCGCGGCACGTTCGAGGTACGCCCAGGCCATGTCGTAGAAGTCCTGCTCCGCAAGCAGCACGCTGGCGCCCGCGTAGTAGATGTCGAGGAAGCTCTGCAGGTTGGTGAAGGCGTAGGCGCGGCGCAGCTCTTCCACGCTGGCGTAGGGAATGGCCACGCTGTTGCGCTGCGCGAGCGCGAAGATCAGCTCGGGCTCGAGCGAGCCTTCGATGTGCATGTGCAGCTCGGCCTTGGGCATGGCGCGCAGCAGCGCGGGCAGGCGGTCGGCGGCAACGGGAGGAACGGTGTAGGTCATCAGCAGACTCCGAAAGTGATGCCGCGCGCCAAGAGGTGCCGGCGGTAGAAAGACGAGGCCTTGTCGGCCGCGGTGTGCAGCTCGGCGCGCAGGTCCAGCGGCAGGCGCTTGGGCTGCTGCGATTCGAGCACCGGTTTGTCCTGCAGGAAGATGGTGTCCTGGAATGCGCGCAGTTGCGCATCATCGCGCGCAAAGTCGGCGGTGGCGAGACGGAACCACACCCGGCTGCACTCCGCATCGACGGGGCAGATGAAGAGCGCGATCGATTCCTGGTAGCCGTCGATGCCCACGCTCGCCGCTTCGGGGATCTTGGTCAGAACCGCGGCATAGGGCGCGGTCACCTCATAGCTGTACTCCACCTTCGCCGGCGCCGTCGAATTGATCGTGGACTGCGGCTGCCAGGCCTTGCAGCCGGTCGCGAGCAGGCCGCCGGGCGTGGCCTCGACGCGGTAGTCGTCGATGGCCGTCATGTCGCGCGCGCCGAGCCAGCCTTCGTGCACGAAGCCGAAGTGCGCCATGTCGAGGAAGTTCTCGACCAGGCGCGGCGCGCTGGTCTCGACGTTGTAAGGGCCGCAGTTGAGCTTGCGCAGCTGCACGTCGTGCTCGGCCGCGAAGGCCGGCAGCGCGCCACCCTCGCCTTGCAAGCGCACCCAGACCAAGCCATGGGCTTCCTGCACCGCATGCATCGTCGCGCGGTGCGTGGCCGGCGGCTGGAAGTCTGGCAGCGCGGGCACGTGTGCGCACCGCCCACCGGTCGCGAACTGCCAGCCGTGATACGGGCACTCCAGCCTCGTGCCGCCTTCGCAGGCCACCACGCGGCCCAGCGAGAGCTGCGCGCCCCGGTGCGGGCAGCGGTCGGCCCAGGCCTGCACCGCACCGGCGGCGTCGCGCCACAGCACGAGGTTTTCGCCGAGCAGGCGCGCGGCGAACGGTGCGCCAGCTACTTCATCGGTGAGCGCAACGGGATGCCAGAGTTCTTTTTCGATCATCGTGAGCGTTGGGAAACGAAAAAGGGTTGCCGATCGGCAACCCTTCAGAACGAAAACTCCGACGGCTTACTTCTTGTCGCCGCCCGGCACCTTGCCCTCGACGCCCTTGACGTAGAAGTTCACACCCGAGAGGAACTTGTCGTCGGCGACCGCGTCCTTGGCAACCAGTTCTTTGCCGTCCTGCGCGACGATCGGGCCCTTCCAGATCGAGAAGCTGCCGTCCTTCAGGCCCTTCTTGACTTCCTCGACCTTGGTCTTGATCGGGGCCGGCACGTCTTCGGCCAGCGACACGATGTCGATCGCGCCTTCCTTCACGCCCCACCAGGTCTGGCCGGTGGCCCACTTGCCGTCGAGCGCGTCCTGCACGGCCTTGGTGTAGTACGGCGTCCAGTTGATGACGGCCGAGGCCAGGTGGGCCTTGGGACCGTAGGCGGTCATGTCCGAATCCCAGCCGAAGGCGCGCTTGCCTTTTTCCTGCGCGGTCTTGAGCACGGCCGGCGAGTCGGTGTTCTGGAACAGCACGTCGGCGCCGCCGTTGATCAGCGCGGTGGCGGCCTCGGTCTCCTTCGGCGGGCTGAACCACTCGTTGACCCACACCACCTTGGTCGTGACCTTCGGATTGACCGATTGCGCACCCAGCGTGAAGGAGTTGATGTTGCGCAGCACCTCGGGGATCGGCACCGAGCCGACCACGCCCAGCGTGTTGCTCTTGGTCATCGCGCCCGCGATGATGCCGGCCATGTACGCGCCTTCGTAGGTGCGGCTGTCGTAGGTGCGCATGTTCTCGGCCGTCTTGTAGCCGGTGGCATGTTCGAACTTGACATCCTTGTTGTCGCCGGCGACCTTGAGCATCGGCTCCATGTAGCCGAAGGTGGTGCCGAAGATCAGCTTGTTGCCCTGGCCCACCATGTCGCGGAACACGCGCTCGGCGTCCGCCGACTCGGGCACGCTCTCGACGAAAGTGGTCTTGATCTTGGCGCCGAATTCCTTCTCGACCGCCTTGCGCGCGTTGTCGTGCGCAAAGGTCCAGCCGCCGTCACCCACCGGCCCGACATAGGCGAACGCGACGTTCAGCGGCGCTGCGGGCGCGGGCGCCGCGGCGCTCGGAGCCGGTGCCGGCGCAGCAGGTGCAGGCGCCGGCGCTTCTTCCTTCTTGCCGCAGCCGATGAGGGCGGCCGAAGCGACCGCGGTGACGGCAGCCAGCTTGAGCAGGGAACGCTTGTTCAGATCATTCATTGTCGAAATCCTCAAAAGGACAGGTTGGCAGAGAAACAAAACGAAACTCAATTATGAGCCGGGGTAGAAGGGTTTCCCGATCGATGCCGGCATGTTGACGCGGATGAAGGCTGGGTTGCGCGAGATCAGCGCCAGCACCACGATCGGCGCGATGTACTGCAGCATGCTGAGGAACTGGCTGGGCACGTCGACGCCCGTGCTCTGCAGGTGAAAACCCAGCATCGAGACGCCGCCGAACAGGTAGGCGCCGAGCAGCACGCGCACCGGCCGCCACGTCGCAAAGGTGGTGAGCGCCAGCGCGATCCAGCCGCGGCCCGCCACCATGCCTTCGACCCAAAGCGGCGTGTAGACCGTCGACAAATAGGCGCCTGCAAGGCCGCACAGCGCACCGCCCGCGATCACCGCCAGGAAGCGGATGCGCCGCACCGGATAGCCCAGCGCATGCGAGGACTCCGGCGACTCGCCGACCGAGCGCAGCACCAGCCCGGCGCGGGTGCGATAGAGGAACCAGATGAGGCCGATGGTGAGCAGCACCGCGAAGTAGACCATGGGGTGGTGCCGGAACAAGGCCGACCCGATGAGCGGAATGTCGCCCAGCACCGGCAGCGCGTAGTTCGTGCTCTCGGGCAGCTTGGCCTGCACGAAGTTGATGCCCGCGAAGGCCGAGAAGCCGACGCCGAACAGGCTCAGCGCGAGCCCGGTCGCGTACTGGTTGGTGTTGAGCCAGATCACCAGCACGCCGAAGAAGGCCGCCAGCAGCGCGCCGGCCGCAGCGCCGGCAAGAAAGCCGAGCCAGGTGTTGTGCGTGACCACCACCGTGGCGAAGCCGGCGATCGCGGCGCACAGCATCATGCCCTCGGCGCCGAGGTTCACGATGCCGGCCTTTTCGTTGATCAGCAAACCCAGCGCCGCGATCGCGAGCACGGTGCCGGCGCTGAGCGTGGAGCCGATGAGGAGTGCATAGGATTCCATCAGATGGCTCCTTCGGTGACCTGGGCGGTGACAGGGGCAGTCAGTGGCGTGCTGGCCTGAAGTGACGAGGTACCGGCCGGCGCAGCCACCGCTTTGGGCGCCGACTTGCGCCGGATGCGGTAGGCGATCAGCGTGTCGCACGCCAGCAGCGTGAAGAGCAGCAGGCCCTGGAACACGCCGGTCAGCGACTTGGGCAGGCCCAGGCGCGACTGCGCGAGCTCGCCGCCGATGTAGAACATGCTCATCAGGATGGCCGAGAAGATCATGCCCACCGGATGCAGCCGGCCGACGAAGGCCACGATGATCGCGGCGAAGCCGTAGCCCGCCGGCACATAGGGCGTGAGCTGGCCGATCGGGCCCGCCACTTCGAGCGCGCCCGCGAGGCCGGCCGCGCCGCCCGAGGTGAGCAGCGCGATCCACACCGCGCGCCGCGCCGAGAAGCCGGCATAGCGCGCGGCGGCCGGCGCCAGGCCGCCGACCTGCTGCGCGAAGCCCGAGCGCGTGCGGAAAAGGAACACCCACAGGGCCGCCGCGCCGATCAGCGCGATGACCAGGCCGATGCTCACGCGCGAGCCCTTCATGAGCCGCGGGATCTGCGTCACCGCCTCGAAGGTCTTGGTCTGCGGGAAGTTGTAGCCCATCGGGTCTTTCCAGGGTCCGTAGACCATGTAGCCCAGGAGCAGCGTCGCGACGTAGACCAGCATCAGGCTCACGAGGATCTCGTTGGCGTTGAACTTGTCGCGCAGGAAGGCCACGATGCCGGCCCAGACCATGCCGCCGAGGATACCGGCCACCAGGATCGCCGCCACGATCCACGAGCCCGTGGTCTTGTCGGCCAGCAGCGCCACGCCGCCGGCCGCGATGGCGCCGAACACGAACTGCCCTTCGGCACCGATGTTCCAGACGTTGGAGCGGAAGCACACGGCCAGGCCGAGCGCGATGATGAGCAAGGGCGTGGCCTTGACCATCAGCTCGCCCAGCGCATAGCCGCTCTTGATCGGCTCCCAGAAGAAGACCGCGAGGCCCTTGACCGGGTCCTTGCCCAGCAGCGCGAAGAGCACCATGCCGATCAGCACCGTGATGAGCAGGGCCAGGATCGGCGAGCCGTAGCTCCAGAAGCGCGAGAGCTGCGGGCGGGGTTCGAGCTTAAGCATGGGCCACCTCCTTCGCTGCAGCCTGGGGGGCGTTCCACAGGCCGCTCATCCATTCGCCGATCTGCGGCACGGTGGCCGCCGCGCGGTCGATCGAGGGCGAGAGCCGGCCCTTGGCGATCACGTGCAGCCGGTCGCTGATCTCGAACAGCTCGTCGAGCTCTTCGCTCACCACCAGCACCGCGCAGCCGGCGTCGCGCAGCGCCAGGATCTCGCCTCGGATCAGCGCCGCGGCGCCCACGTCCACGCCCCAGGTCGGCTGCGAGACGATGAAGATCTTCGGATTGGCGTCGATCTCGCGCCCGACGATGAACTTCTGCAGATTGCCGCCCGAGAGCGAACGCGCCGCCGCGCCGGGCCCGCCGGCCTTGACGTTGAAGCGCCGGATGATCTCGCCGGCATGCTGCTGCAGCGCACCGGTGCGGATCCAGCCGCCCTGGCCCACCGCGTTGCTGCGGGTGAGCAGCATGTTGTGCGCGAGGCTCAGCGTCGGCACCGCGCCGCGGCCCAGCCTTTCCTCGGGCACGAAATGCAGGCCCAGCGCGCGCCGCCTGCGCGGCCTGAAATGCGCGGCCGGCTGGCCGAAGACCTCGATCATCGGCGCCTCGGCGCGCGTGTCCTCGCCGGAGAGCGCGTAGAGCAGCTCTTTCTGGCCGTTGCCCGACACGCCCGCGATGCCCACCACCTCGCCGGCGCGCACGTCGAGCGAGATGCCGTCGAGGTCGACGCCGAACTGGTCTTCGCGCGCCAGCGTCAGGCCCTTGACCCGCAAGGCCACCGCGCCCGCATGCACCGGCCGGTGCTGCAGGGGCGGCGGCTCGGCGCCGATCATCAGGCGCGACAGCGATTCATTGCTTTCGTTCTGCGGGTTGCACACGCCCGTGACCTTGCCGCCGCGCAGCACCGTACAGGCGGTGCAAAGCTCGCGGATCTCGTGCAGCTTGTGACTGATGTAGAGGATGCTGCAGCCTTCAGAGGCCAGCTTCTTGAGCACCACGAAGAGCTTGACCACTGCTTGCGGGGTCAGTACCGAGGTCGGTTCGTCGAGGATCAGGAGCTTGGGGTCGGTGAGCAGCGCGCGGATGATCTCCACCCGCTGCATCTCGCCGACCGAGAGCGTGTGCACCGGCCGCGACGGGTCGATGTCGAGCCCGTACTCGCTCGCCTTGGCCGTGATGCGGCGCGTGACCTCGGCCAGCGCCAGGCTCTTGTCGAGCCCGAGCCAAACGTTCTCGGCCACGGTGAGCGTGTCGAACAGGCTGAAGTGCTGGAACACCATGCTGATGCCCAGCGCCCTCGCCTCCTGCGGGTTGCGCACGGTGACCGGCTGGCCGTTGAAGGTCACGCTGCCTTCGTCCGGCTTCACGGAACCGTAGATGATCTTCATCAGCGTGGACTTGCCGGCGCCGTTCTCGCCGAGCACGGCATGGGTTTCGCCCGGCGCCACCGTGAGCGAGACGTCGCTGTTGGCGACCACCGCGGGATAGCGCTTCGTAATGTGCGCGAGCTGAAGTCTTTGGATTGTCATGCCTGTGCCTGGCCTTTGGGTTGTTGTTGCCCTGAACCGCCCTTGGGACGATCGCCGCATTTTCGTCAGTGTCCGCCGATATAGATGAACTTGAAAAGGAACACGCCGCCAATGAGCCACACCATCCAGTGCACCTGCCTGGCGCGGCCCGTGAACAGCTTCAGCACCGCATAGGTGATGAAGCCGAAGGCCAGGCCGTTGGCGATCGAGTACGTGAAGGGCATCGCCAGCGCCGTGACGGCGGCCGGGATCACTTCGGTCGTGTCGTCCCAGTCGAGCTCGGTGATATCCCTAAGCATCAAACAGGCCACGAAGAAAAGCGCCGGTGCGGTCGCATAGGCCGGCACCGAGCCGGCCAGGGGCGAGATCACCAGAGCGGCCAGGAACAGCACCGCCACCGTGAGCGCCGTGAGGCCGGTGCGCCCGCCCGCCTGCACGCCGGCCGCGCTTTCCACGTAGGCCGTGGTGCTCGAGGTGCCCAGCAGCGAGCCCGCGAAGATCGCGCCGCTGTCGGCCAAGAGCGATTTGTTGAGCCGGTCCATCTTGCCCGGCACCAGGAGGCCGGCGCGCCGGGCCACGCCCATCAGCGTGCCAGTGGCGTCGAAGAGCTCGACCAGGAAGAAGACCAGGATCACGTTCAGGATGCCGCCAGAGAGCGCCGACTTGATGTCCAGCTGCAGGAAGGTGGGCGCGATCGAGGGCGGCGCCGAGAACACGCCGTGGAAGGTGTTGCCGCCGAAGAAGAAGGACAGCACCGTCACCGCGATGATGCCGATCAGGATCGCGCCGGGCACCTTGAGCCGGTCGAGCACCACGATCGTGAAGAAGCCCAGCGTCGCCAGCACCACCTGCGGCGTGTGCAGGTCGCCCAGCGTGATGTAGGTGGCCTTCGACGGCGCGACGATGCCCGCGCTCTTGAGCGCGATGATCGCGAGGAAGAGGCCGATGCCGACCGTGATGGCCAGCCTTATCGACTGCGGGATGCCGCGGATGATCAGCTCGCGCAGCTTGAAGAGCGTGACCAGCAGGAACAGGCAGCCCGAGACGAAGACCGCGCCGAGCGCCGCCTGCCAAGTGAAGCCCATCTGCAGCACGACCACGTAGGCGAAGTAGGCGTTGAGCCCCATGCCGGGCGCCAGCGCGATCGGGTAGTTGGCGTAGAAGGCCATGATCGCGGTGCCGAGCGCGGCGATCAGGCAGGTGGCGACGAACACCGCGTCCTTCGGCATGCCCGCATCGCCGAGGATCGACGGGTTGACGAAGATGATGTAGGCCATCGTCAGGAAGGTCGTGAGGCCTGCCACCAGCTCGGTGCGCACTGTCGTGTTGTGCTCCTTGAGCTTGAACATGCGCTCGGCCCAGCCGGTGGCCGGGCGTGCAGAGCTGGTGTCGTGCTCGCTGATGTCGAGCATCTGTTGTGTGCGGTTCATCGCGTTGTCTCCGTCTCTCTTATGTATATGGCGTGGGTCGCAGTCGCGACGCCCGGCGCGAGTGGAAGAACTGCCTAGCCGGCAGCGGGAAGCGACGGCCTCAGCGAGGCCGCCACGGCTTTGGTTCGCTCGCGCAGCCAGCGCGCGGAGCTCGATGAATGGGTGCGCTCATGCCAGAGCTGGTAGTACATGAGGCGCGGCAGCGCGATCGGGCACTCGAGGATCGCGACCGGCAGGCGGTCGACAAAACGCTCGCAGTACTGGCGACCGGTGGTCAGCACCAGCAGGCTCGAGGCCACCATGTCGGGGATCAGGCTGAAGTGCGCGCAGCGCGCCGTGATGTTGCGCTGCCGGCCCAGCTCGTCGAGCATCTGGTCGATGATGCCGCGCGCGCCGGGGTGCATGGGGGTCGGCGCCACGTGCTCGGCCGCGAGCCAGGTCTCGAGCTCCCAGCCGCGGCGCACGGCCGGATGGTCCTTGTTGACCAGCGAGACGATGTCGTCGGCGAAGAGCCGCGCCATGTGCAGGTCTTCCGGCGGCTTGAGCCAGTTGCCGATCACCAGGTCGACCTGGCCGAGCGACAGGTGCGCGTGATAGTCCGAATCGGACGAGAGCGAATGGATCTCGATGTGGCACAACGGCGCCTGCGCCTTGACCTGCGCCACCAGCATCGGCAGGAACAAAGGGTCGAGGTAGTCGCTGGCCGCGATGCGGAAGGTAGTGGACGCGGTCTGGGGATCGAAGCCGCGCGCATCGGAGAACAGCATCTCCGCGGCGCGCAGGATGCTGGCGGCCGGATCGATCATGCGCAGCCCCGCATCGGTCGGCACCATGCCCGAGCCCGAGCGCACCAGCAATGGGTCGCCCGAGAGCTCGCGCAGGCGCTTCAGCGCTGCAGAAACTGCAGGCTGGTACATGCCCAGGCGGATGGCGGCGCGCGAGACGCTGCGGTCGGTCAACACGGTATGTAGAACCCTGATGAGATGAAGATCGATCTTGTCGAGAAGCGCCTGGTCTCTCATAAGCTGCCCGCATGTTGCTGAATGTGTGGGCAGTTATACAGCGCTGAATTCACGTTAAGTCCGTTCGGGCTGAGCTTGGCCTGTCCTGAGCTTGACGAAGGGTCGAAGCCTTGCGCGGCCCTTCGACAGGCTCAGGGCGAACGGGTCGGGTTATGCGGATGCGCTCTGCACCGCAGTGATCGCTCGGAGAATCGACTCGCTGGTGGCCGGCGCGGTCAGCGGCGGGTCCACCTTGTGCTTGCCCACGGCCGACACGGCATCGCGGATCGCGAAGAAGACCGAGAAGGGCAGCAGGAGCGGCGGCTCGCCAACCGCCTTGCTGCGATGGATCGAGTCCTCGAAGTTCTGGCCTTCGAACAGGCGCACGTTGAACACCGGCGGGCAATCGTTGGCCGTCGGGATCTTGTAGGTGCTGGGCGCGTGCGTGGTGAGCAGGCCGGTCTTCGGATGCCACACCAGCTCTTCGGTCGTGAGCCAGCCCATGCCCTGGATAAAGGCGCCTTCGACCTGGCCGATGTCGACCGCCGGGTTCAGCGACTTGCCGGCGTCGTGCAGGATGTCGGCGCGCAGCAGCTTCCACTCGCCGGTGAGCGTATCGACGATCACCTCGCTCACGGCAGCGCCGTAGGCATAGTAGAAGAAGGGGCGGCCCTGCATCCGGTCCTTGTCCCAGCTGAGGCCCGGCGTGGCATAGAAGCCGTCGGACCAGAGCTGCACGCGGTCGAGGTAGGCCTCGCCGACGACCGTGCTGAACGACAGCGAGCGGCCGTTGACTTCGACCTGGTCGTTGGCGAAGCGCACCGCGCTCGCCTCGCCGCCGTGGCGCGCCGCCGCGCAGGCGGCCAGGCGATCGCGGATCTGGCGCGCGGCGTCCTGCGCGGCCTTGCCGTTGAGGTCGGCCCCGGTCGATGCGGCGGTGGCCGAGGTGTTGGCCACCTTCTGCGTGTCGGTGGCGGTGACGCGCACGCTCTCGAAGCTCACGCCGAGTTCGTGCGCCACCACCTGCGCCACCTTGGTGTTGAGCCCCTGCCCCATCTCGGTGCCGCCATGGTTCACGAGGATCGAGCCGTCGGTGTAGACATGGACCAGCGCGCCGGCCTGGTTGAAGTGCTTGACGTTGAAGGAGATGCCGAATTTCAGCGGCGCCAGCGCGATGCCGCGCTTGAGCACCGGGCTCTTGGCATTGAAGCCCGCGATCTCCTCGCGCCGCGCGCGGTAGCCGCTGGTGCCTTCGAGCTCGGCCACCAGCTCGTGGATGATGTTGTCGCTGACGAGCTGGCCGTAGGGCGTGACGTTGTGCTCCGTCTTGCCATAGAAGTTGATGCGCCGCACGTCGAGCGGGTCGCGGCCCAGCTCGCGCGCCACGGTGTCGAGGATGTTCTCGATCGCGATCGCGCCCTGCGGGCCGCCGAAGCCGCGGAACGCCGTGTTGCTCTGCGTGTTGGTGCGGCCCGAATAGCCGTGCATCGCCACGTCGGGCAGCCAGTAAGCGTTGTCGAAGTGGCACAGCGCGCGCGTCATCACCGGGCCCGAAAGATCGGCGGAGTGGCCGGCGCGCGAGACCATCGAGATTTCCGCGCCGAGGATGCGGCCCTCGTCGTCGTAGCCGACCTCGTACTCGTACCAGAAACAGTGGCGCCGGCCGGTGATCAGGAAGTCGTCGTCGCGGTCGAGCCTGAGCTTGACCGGGCGCTGCAGCTTGTTCGCCGCCACCGCCGCCACGCAGGCGAAGAGCGCCGACTGCGACTCCTTGCCGCCGAAGCCGCCGCCCATGCGCCGGCACTCGACGTGCACTTCGTTCGCATGCAGGTGCAGCGCATGCGCCACCAGGTGCTGCATCTCGCTCGGATGCTGGGTCGAGCAGTGCACGTGCATCGTGCCGCCCTCCTTCGGGATCGCGTAGCTGATCTGGCCCTCGAGGTAGAACTGCTCCTGCCCGCCGACGTCGAGCGTGGCCTTCAGCCGATGCGGCGCCTTCGCGATCGCGGCCTGTGCGCCGCCCTCGTTCGTGCTGCGCACGAGATGCATCGGCGGCAGCACGTACTGGCCCTTCTCATGCGCCTGCTGCGGCGTGATCACCGGCGGCTCGGCCTCGACGTCCATCGCGTCCTTGGCGCAGGCCGCGGCGCGGCGCGCGGCGTCGCGCGTCTCGGCGATCACGGCAAACACGGGCTGGCCCAGGTAGCGGATGTCGCCGCTGCAGAGGATGGGGTCGTCGTGGATGATCGAGCCGCAGTCGTTGCTGCCCGGAATATCGGCCGCCGTCAGCACCGCCACCACACCGGGCATGGCGCAGATGGCTTCGAGCTTCATGTTCTGGAGCCGGCCATTGGCCACCGGCGACAGCCCCAGCGCGCAGTGCAGCGTGCCCGCGAGTTCGGGGATGTCGTCGATGTAGGTGGCCTCGCCGGCCACGTGCAGGTGGGCCGATTCGTGCGGCCGGCTGATGCCGACGCGCGCACCGTCGTCGTGCGCCTTGGCCTCGGCGCGCGCATCGATGCGCGCGGCAGTGTTCTTCAGGTAGTCGGCAAAGGCCTCTGCCGATTGCAGCAGGGCGAGGTCGATGGGCTTGTTCATCTCAGACTCCTTGCAGGGCCGCATGGGGCATCACGCTCCAGACGCTGGTGGCTTCCACCGGCAGCGGGTCGGCGGTACGCGTTTCGAGCCACAGCCGCTGCAGCAGGTTCTGCGCCACCTGCAGGCGATAGTCGGCACTGGCGCGCATGTCGGTCAGCGGCTTGAAGTCCTGCGCCAGCGCAAGCTTGGCCGCGTTGACGCTGGCCTGCGTCCAGGGTTTGCCCACCAGTGCCGCCTCGGCCTGCGCGGCACGCTTGACGACCGCAGCCATGCCGCCGAAGGCCAGGCGCACTTCCTTCACCACGTCACCGTCGAGCGCGATGGAAAAACCGCCGCACAGGGCCGAGATGTCGCAGTCGAAACGCTTGCTGATCTTGTAGGCGCGCACCTGGCGCTGCATGGCTGCGAGCGGCACCACGAGCCCTTGCACGAACTCGCCGGGCTCCAGGCGGTTCTTCATGTAGTCGACATAGAAGTCGGGCAACGGCATGCGGCGCACCCGCTCGCCGCGGCGCAGCTCGATCTCGGCGTCGAGCGACATCAACACCGGCGGCGAATCGCCGATCGGCGAACCGTTGGCGACGTTGCCGCCCATGGTGCCGGCGTTGCGTATGGGCGGCGAGGCAAAGCGCAGCCAGACGTCGGTCAGGCTGGGCAGGCGTCGTGCCAGCGCGCCGAAGGCGGCCTCGAGCGAAGCGCCGGCGCCGATGTAGAGCGCATCCCCGCGCTCTTCCACCACCTTCATCTCCGCGACGTCGCCGACGAAGATGATGTCGCCCAGGTCGCGGAACTGCTTGTTGACCCACAGGCCGACGTCGGTCGAGCCCGCGAGCAGCTGCGCCGCGGGCTTGGCTTCGCGCAGCGCGGCCAGGTCGGCCAACGTGGTCGGGGCGTGGAAGTGGTCCATGCGCTGGCCCAGCGGCGCGGCGTAGTCGAAGCTGTTTTCGTGCTTGAGGCTGGCGAGCGCGGTAACGACCGGCTCGGCGTCGAGCCGCACGCCGGGCAGGTCGAACATGCGCTGGCCGGCATCGAGAATCGGGCGGTAGCCGGTGCAGCGGCACAGGTTGCCCGAGAGATCGTCGGCCAGCTGCTGGCGCGTCGGCCGCGTGCCCCCGGCCTGGTGGTGTTCGTAGGTGGACCACAGCGACATCACGAAGCCCGGCGTGCAGAAGCCGCACTGCGAGCCGTGGCAGTCGACCATGGCCTGCTGCACCGGATGCAGGCGCGTCACCGCGTGCTTGTCGTGCTGCGCGGTGTCACGGCCCTTGCTGCATTGCGCCTTGAGGTCTTCGACCGTGAACAGCGCCTTGCCGTGCAGCGTGGGCAGGAACTGGATGCAGGCATTCACCGTCGAGAGGCGCAGTCCGCCCACCGCATTCGCCTCGCCGGCTTCGGCCAGTTCGCCGATCACCACGGTGCAGGCGCCGCAGTCGCCCTCGTTGCATCCTTCCTTGGTGCCGGTGCAGCGTGCGTCCTCGCGCAGCCAGTCGAGCACCGAACGCGTCGGATGCACGCCGCTCACGTCGACGATCCGGCCGCGGTGGAAGAAGCGGATGGGTTGGGTGCTCGGGGTCATGCTCATGCTCGTGGGAGGCAACTCGTGGTGGCGATCAAAAACCGTGCCTGCGAAGTTAGTCCTTTCACAAGCCGCATGCATACCATCGTGCCCATATGGCCTATGTGGGGGCCGGTATGTGACGCCCGGGAAAACCCTTGGTCGAGGCGCGAGCCAGCCGAGCCGACGGCTAAGATCCGCGCTCCACGTCCCGCCGGGTCCCTTCGGCCTCCAAGGGTCGAACGCAAAGGAAAGAAGAACATTCGATGCGACTCACCACCCGAGGTCGTTTCGCCGTCAGCGCGATGATCGATGTGGCCCTCCACGGACAGGCGGACCCGGTCAACCTGGCCAGCATCAGCCGCCGCCAGCAGGTGTCCCTCTCCCATCTGGAACAGCTGTTCGGCAAGCTGCGCCGCCACGGTCTGGTGGTGTCGACGCGCGGGCCCGGCGGCGGCTACTCGCTCGGCCGCAAGGCTGCGGACATCAGCGTGGCGGACATCATCTTTGCGATCGACGACCCTGCCGCCGCCGAGGCGGCGAAGCAAGGGCGAGCCGCAGCTCCCGGCCACCCGAGCCGCTATGCGACGGACGAACTCTGGGCCTCGGTGAACCGTTGCGCCGTCGAGTTCCTCGATGCCGTCACACTCCAAAGCCTGGTCGACGAACAGATCGCGAGCGGCGTGCAGCCCGAAAGCAAGCAGGCCGAGCGGCGGGCCCCGGCCTCTTCCGCGCGAGCCAAGCCACTGCTTCCGGACACGCCCAACTCGGTCTTCGCGCTGGGGCGGATGCTGGCGACGAAGCGTTCGTGAGACGCTCGAACACGCCTCTCCCCCCATCTGCCCGCCCTTGAGCACGGTCTTCACCAACCTGCGCGACCAGCGCGAGGTGCTGGCCGGCGTGGAGAGCACGCGCAGCCCGGTGATCTTCAGGGAGAACCTGCCTTGAGGATGCGGGTTTGGCTCTACCTCTTGCTTTTGCCTCGCGAACTCTTCGCGTTCTTTCTTCTTCTCCTGGGGCGGCACAAATCCGATGGTCCGTTTCGGCGGTTCAGGGTGGGCGGTAAGTTCGCGCAACGCATCGAAAAGCTGGCGCAGTTGAACGCGCGTGTTACGACTAAAGGCGTCATGCTGCATCGCGATCAACTCGGTTTTTTCCTCCAACGCATCGAGGCGTTTGGCCAAGTCTGCGTGACTGCGAGCCAGTTCGCGCAATTGCACAAACGCCCGCACCACATAGACCGATACGTCCACCGCACGCGGGCTGCTCAGCAAGGTCGCGGTCATGATCGCGCCGTGTTCCGTGAACGCCAGCGGCAACTTGCGCCGGCCACCCCAGCTTGATGTCGCAAATTGCGACTTCAAGTTGGTGTACTCCTCACGCGTCAGCTCGAAAATGAAATCCTTCGGGAAGCGCTCTCGATTGCGGCGCACCTGCTCATTGAGGCGGCGCGTGTCTACGCCATACAAATCGGCCAGATCGCTGTCGAGCAGCACCTTCTGCCCGCGCAAGACGAAGATGCGCTGCGTGATAGCTTCGAGCGCAAGCGACGGCCCCGCGGCGCTCATGAGGCCGCCCTGGCAACGGACAAACGCTTTCCGGTGACAACCGTCATTTTTCTTTACTCCCTGCCGTGTGAAATCGCGCAGGTCCGAGCATAGCGGCAAGCCCGCCTCACCCCTCCCCGAACAACTCCCTCATCACCCCCCTGAGCCAGCTGTTCGCCGGATCCGCCTCGAAGCGCTTGCTCCAGTGCAGCGACACGGTGAAGTCGCGCAGCGGAAAGGCCGGCTCGACGATGGCGTAGCCGCCCTCTTCCGCGAAGCCGCGCGCGATGTTGCGCGGCATCACGACCGCCAGGTCGGTGGCGCGCACGATGGCCGGCAGCACCATGAAGTGCTCGGTGGTCAGGCGCACGCGGTCCTCGAGGTTGAGCAGTTGCAGGATGCGCAGCGTTTCGGCGTGCGTGCGCACCGCCACGTACTCCAGCTTCTGCAGCGCCTCCAGCAGCGCCTTGCCGCTGCGCCGCCCGCGCGTGAAAGGATGGCCCTTGCGCAGCAGCACGATGTAGCGGTCCTTCAGCAGATGGACGCGCTGCGTGTCGCGCACCTTGGGCAGGAAGCCGAAGGCGAAGTCGATGCGGCCGCTGTCGAGCGCGGGCGCGATCTCGGTCGGCGCGAGCGGCAGGGTCTCCAGCCGCACGCCGGGCGCGAGCTCGCCCAGGCGCGCCATCAGCGCGGGCAGGAAGCGGCCCTCGCCGATGTCGCTCATGTGGATGCGGAAGGTCTTGCGCGAGGCCGTGGGCTCGAAGCGGTCGGGCTCGTTGAGCGCCTCCTCCAGCGTGCCGAGCGCCGACTGCACGGCGACGGCGAGCCGCTCGGCGCGCGGCGTCGGCGCCACGCCGCCGGCGGTGCGCGTGAACAGCGCGTCCTCCAGCAGCAGCCGCAGCCGGCCCAGGCCGTGGCTCGCGGCCGGCTGGGTGAGGCCCAGCGAATCGGCGGCGCGGCTCACGCTGCGCGCGCGGTAGACGGCGTCGAACAGGCGCAGCAGGTTCAGGTCGATGGTGTCGATATGCATGGCATTCATGTCGCTTAGCTCGATTATTTTATTGAACCCGGGCGGCATGCGTCCCACACTCGCCGCTTCGAACAACGTAGAAAGGAGACATCGCCATGCCGAAGACCCGCTCGTTCTGTGCAATGGCCGCGCTGCTGTGCGCCGCCCTCTCCGCCACGGCCCAGCAGCCGCCCGCCGAAGAGCCGGGTTGGGCCAAGGGCCGCCCGAAGACCGAGGCCGCCACGCGCATGGCGCCGGTGCCGGCCTTCCCGATTCCGACCCCGGCCGACAAGCTGCCGACCGCCAAGTTCAAGCTGCCGCCGGGCTTCAAGGTCGAGACCTGGGCCTCGGGCGTGCTCGACGCCCGCGAACTCCGCCAGGGCGCCAACGACACCGTGTTCGTGAGCACGCTGTTCGTCGCCAACAAGGTCTATGCGATCACTCCCAAGGGCAACGCGCGCGAGGTCAAGACCATCATCGACAAGATGGAGAAGGCCACCGGCCTCGAGTACCACAAGGGCGCGCTCTACCTGGCCACGCACAAGCAGATCCTGCGCTACGACAACATCGATTCGAAGCTGGACAACCCCGGCACGCCGGTCGTGCTCTACGACAAGCTGCCCGGCGGCGAGGACCACAGCTGGAAGTACCTGCGCATCCACAAGGACAAGCTCTACTTCGCGATCGGCGCGCCCTGCAACATCTGCGACCCCGGCGAGTACGCCAAGATCTATCGCATGAACCTCGACGGCAGCGGCATGGAGACCATCGCGAGCGGCGTGCGCAATACGGTGGGTTTCGACTTCGACCCCAAGACCGACCGGCTCTGGTTCACCGACAACGGCCGCGACTGGATGAGCGAGGACCTGCCCAACGACGAGCTCAACGTCGTCACCGGGCCGAACCAGCACTTCGGCTATCCGTTCTGCCACCAGGGCAACATCGCCGATCCGGAATTCGGCTGGGGCAAGTCGTGCGGCGACTACACGAAGCCCGCCGCGCTGCTCGGGCCGCATGCCGGTTCGCTGGGCCTCAACTTCTACCGCGGCAAGATGTTCCCGGCCAAGTACCAGGGCGCGATGTTCATCGCCCGCCACGGCCCGTGGAACCGCACGATCAAGTACGCCGACGTCGCGGTCGCCTGGCCCGACGGCAAGGGCGGCGCCAAGGTCGAGCCCTTCATGACCGGCTTCGTCGAGAACAACAGCTACCTCGGGCGCCCGGCCGATTTCCTGGTGCTGAAGGACGGCTCGCTGCTGGTGAGCGACGACCACGCGGGCGCCATCTACCGCATCAGCTACGGCAAGTGATGAGAGGAACGCGAACCTTCGCATTCACGGCAGCAGCGACAGCGTTTCTCTGGCTCGCGGCGCCGGCAGGCGCCCAGGCCCCTTCGGCGGGCGCGTACGCGCAGCGCTATGCGGCGCTGTGCGTGGCCTGCCACGGCGCCAACGGGCGCAGCGAGATGCCGGGCACGCCGGTGCTGGCCGGCCAGCACTCCTTCTACGCGATCACGCAGCTGTTCCTGTTTCGCGAAGGCCGGCGCGCGAACGAGGCCATGACCGCGGTGGCCAAGACCATGAAGGACGATGACCTGCGCGGCTTCTCCGATTTCATCGCCACGCTGCCGCCGGTGCCTGTGCCGGCACCGGCGACGCCGCCCGATGCGGCACGCATGACCCGTGGCCAGGCCCTGGCGCAGGAACACAAATGCGTGTTCTGCCATGGTGCCGATTTCAGCGGCGGCCAGCAGGTTCCGCGCATCGCGCAGCAGCGCGAGGACTACCTGCAACTCACGCTGCGCGAATTCAAGTCCGGCAAGCGCGTCGGCTACACGATGGCCATGGCCGAGGCGGTCGGCCGCATCCCGAACGAGGACCTGGACACCCTCGCCTACTACCTGGCCCGCTTCCCGGGCCGCAAGTAATCCCCACGAGAGAAGACCTTTGGAAGTTTCATTCAGCAAAGAGATCGAGGCCCTGCGCCTCGGCGCCGGCGACACCTTTCATGGCGAGGGCATCCTCGCGATCACCAAGGGCCTGCTGCAGTCGGGCGTGGCCTACGTCGGCGGCTACCAGGGCGCGCCCGTCTCGCACCTGCTCGACGTGATGGTGCAGGCCAAGCCCTACATGGACGAGCTGGGCGTGCACGTCGAGGCCTGCTCCAACGAGGCCTCCGCCGCGGCGATGCTCGGCGCCTCCATCCACTACCCGCTGCGCGGCGCCGTAACCTGGAAGTCCATCGTCGGCACCAACGTGGCGGCCGATGCGCTGTCCAACCTGTCTTCGCCCGGCGTCAAGGGCGGCGTGCTGATCGTGGTGGGCGAGGACTACGGCGAAGGCGCCAGCGTCATTCAGGAGCGCACCCATGCCTATGCGCTCAAGTCCAGCATGTGCCTGCTCGATCCGCGGCCCGACCTGGGCGTGATGGTCAACATGGTGGAGCACGGCTTCCGGCTCTCGGAATACTCCAACATGCCCTGCATGATGGAGCTGCGCATCCGTACCTGCCACGTGCGCGGCAGCTTCGAGTGCAAGAACAACCTGCCGCCGCTGATCTCGACGCGCGCGCTGATGGAAGAGCCGGCCGGCTTCGACTACATGCGGCTCGCGCATCCGCCCGTCACCTTCCGCCACGAGAAGCTGAAGGGCGACGAGCGCCTGCCGGCCGCGCGCCGCTACATCGCCGAGAACCAGCTCAACGAGCTGATCCCCGGCACGCATGCCGACCTCGGCATCGTGGTGCAGGGCGGGCTCTACAACGCGCTGATCCGCAGCCTGCAGCAGCTCGGCCTGGCCGATGCCTTCGGCGCGACCGACATTCCCCTGCTGGTGCTCAACGTCGCCTACCCGCTGGTACCCGAACAGGTGGCCGACTTCTGCGTGGGCAAGCGCGCGGTGCTGGTGGTGGAAGAAGGCCAGCCCGAGTACATCGAGCAGGAGATCGCGACGCTCTTGCGCCGGCGCGACATCCAGACGCCGCTGCACGGCTGCGACATGCTGCCGGCCGCCGGCGAATATGGCGTCGAGGTGCTGGCGACCGGCCTCGGCCGGTTCGCGCAACGCTACCTGCCGCAGCATGCACAGGACTCGGCCCAGGGCTGGCTCATGGGCAACCGCGACCGCCGCGCCGCGGTGGCCACGCAACTCGAGGCGCCGCTGCCGGCCCGCCCGCCGAGCTTCTGCATCGGCTGCCCCGAGCGGCCCGTGTTCGCCGCGCTCAAGCTCGCGCAGCAGGACAGCGGGCCGGTGCACATCGCGGCCGACATCGGCTGCCACGCCTTCGGCACCTTCGAGCCCTTCTCGATGGGCCACTCGATCCTGGGCTACGGCATGAGCCTGGCGAGCCGCGCGGGCGTGTCGCCGATGATGCAGCGCCGGGCGCTGTCGATCATGGGCGACGGCGGCTTCTGGCACAACGGGCTGCTCACCGGCGTGCAGAGCGCGCTCTTCAACGGCGACGACGCGGTGCTCCTGATCTTCAAGAACGGCTACACCTCGGCCACCGGCACGCAGGACATCATCTCCACGCCCGACGACGAGATGAAGGCGCATGCGGTCGACAAGCAGCAGAGCCTGGTCGACAAGAACCAGACCATCGAATCGACCCTCAAGGGCCTGGGCGTGCAGTGGCTGCGCACCGTGCACACCTACCACGTCGAGAAGATGCGCAAGACGCTCAACGACGCCTTCACGAGCGACTTCAACGGCCTCAAGGTGATCATCGCCGAGGGCGAATGCCAGCTCGAGCGGCAGCGCCGCATCAAGCCCTGGATTGCCAGCCTGTTGAAGAAGGGCGAGCGCGTGGTGCGCGTGAAGTACGGCGTCGACGAGGACGTGTGCAATGGCGACCACGCCTGCATCCGGCTCTCGGGCTGCCCCACGCTCACCATCAAGGACAACCCCGATCCGCTCAAGGTCGACCCGGTCGCGGTGGTGATCGACGGCTGCGTCGGCTGCGGCCTGTGCGGCGAGAACGCGCATGCGGCCACGCTGTGTCCCAGCTTCTACCGCGCCGAGGTGGTGCAGAACCCGAAGTGGCACGAGCGGCTGCTGCACTCGCTGCGCGGTGCCATCGTTCGCGCATTGCAACCCGCGTGAGCTCCACATGACCACGATGAACCGAACCCAACCCATCACCCTGCTCGTCTGCGCCCTCGGCGGCGAAGGCGGTGGCGTGCTCACCGAATGGCTGGTCGATACGGCGCGTCATGCCGGCTACGCCGCGCAGAGCACCTCCATCCCCGGCGTCGCGCAGCGCACCGGCGCCACCACCTACTACATCGAGGTCTTTCCGGTGCCGCTGGCCGAGCTCGGCGGACGCCGGCCGGTGTTCAGCCTGAGCCCGGTGCCGGGCGCGCTCGACGCCATCGTCTCCTCGGAGCTGCTGGAGACCACGCGCCAGGTCGGCAATGGCATGAGCGCACCGCAGCGCACGCTGGTCATCACCTCCTCGGGCCGCACGCTGACCACGGCCGAGCGCATGCAGCCCGGTGACGGGCGCGCCGATGCCCAGCGGCTGCTCGATGTGGTCAAGGCCTTCAGCCGCGAGCACCATGTGTTCGACATGGGCACCGCGGCGCGCGAGGCCGGCACGGTGGTCAGCGCGGTGATGCTCGGCGCGATCGCGGGCAGCGGGCTGTTCCCGTTCCCGCGCGAGGCCTACGAGCAGGTGGTGCGCGGCGGCGACACCAGCGCGCCCGAGAAGCTCAACAAGATGGCGGCGGCCAGCCTGCGCGGTTTCGCGAAGGCCTTCGACATCGTCGGCATGCCGCGCGCGCAGGCCGCGCTGGTGACGCGACTGCTGTCGAGCGGAGGCGACGAAGCGCCAGTGCAGCCCACGCTGAGCGCCGAGTTGGCACGCGCCTTCCCGCCGCCGGTGCACGACATGCTCGCGCTCGGCCATGCACGGCTCGTCGACTACCAGGACGACGCCTATGCCGGGCTCTACCTCGAACGCCTGCAGCAGGTGCTGGCCGCCGAGCGCGCGCCCGACCCTGCGGGCGCCAACGGCTTCGCGGTCACGCGCGAGATGGCGCGCTGGCTCGCGCTGTGGATGGCCTTCGACGACATCGTGCGCGTGGCCGAGCTCAAGAGCCGCGCCAGCCGCACGCAGCGCGTGCGCAACGAGGTCAAGGCCGGCGAGGACGACATCGTCAAGGTGTATGACCACTTCAAGCCCGGCGCACCCGAGTTCGCGGCGCTGCTGCCGGCCTCGCTGGCGCACCGCGTCGCGGCCTGGGACCGGCGAAGGAAGACGCCCTTCGCCCTGCCGCTCAAGGTCGGCAGCCACTCGGTCGCCGGCATGGCCTCGCTGCGCGTGCTGGCCTCGCTGCGCTGGCTGCGCAAGCGCGGCAGCCGCTTCGCCGACGAACAGGCGCTGATCGAACGCTGGCTGGCTGCCGTCGTGCGGGGCACCCGCACCGATTGGCGTCTCGGCCACGAGATCGCGCTGTGCGGCCGGCTCATCAAGGGCTACGGCAGCACCAACGAGCGCGGCAAGCGCAATCTGCTGCACGTGATCGATCACCTGGCCGTGGCGCCGCTGCCCGACGGCTCGCCGGCCGCGCGCGCGGCGGCGATCGCCGCCGCGCGCGAAGCGGCATTGGCCGACGAGGCCGGCACCGCGCTCGACGCCACGCTGGTGCGCCACGGCGCGCCGCCCAGGCCGGTGATCGCGCAGCCGATCCGCTGGATGAAGCGCCCGCCGGCGGCGACCCCCTGAACAACATGAGGAGACAAACGATGACAACACCAAGATCCCGGCGCGCCCTGCTCGCCCTGCTGCTGGCCACCGCCGCCGCGGCGCCCGCGGCCTACGCGCAAGGCAGCGCCTGGCCTTCGAAGCCGATCAAGATCGTCGTGAACTTCCCGCCCGGCGGCGCGGCCGACCAGATCGCACGCGCGGTATCGCTGCCGCTGCAGGAAGCGCTCGGGCAGCCGGTGCTGATCGAGAACCGCGGCGGCGCCAACGGCAACATCGGCGGCGAGGTCGCGGCGCGGGCGCCGGCCGATGGCTACACGCTGCTCATGAGTTCGGGCGGCATGGTGTCGGTCAACCCGCACATCTATCCGAAGATGGCCTTCGACCCCGCCAAGGACCTGATGCCGGTCGCCGCGGCTGCGCGCGTGCTGGTGTTCCTGGTGACCAAGCCCTCGCTGCCGCCGGAGAACATCAAGGACTTCATCGCCTACGTGAAGGAGCGCCCCGGCAAACTCTCCTACGGCTCGCCCGGCACCGGCAGCTCGCCGCACCTCGCGGGCGAGATGTTCAAGAGCCAGACGGGCCTGTACGCGGTCCATGTGCCTTACCGCGGCGCGGCGCCGGCGCTGCAGGACCTGCTGGCCGGCCAGCTCGACTACTACTTCGACCCGGGCATCGGGCTCGCCCAGGTGCGCGCCGGCAAGCTGCGCCTGCTGGCCGTGGGCAGCCCCAAGCGCTCGCCGCTGTTCCCCGATGTGCCGACGCTGGACGAAGCCGGCCTCAAGGGCTTCGATGCCGACACGGTGTTCGGCTTCTACGCGCCGGCCCGAACGCCGCCCGAGATCGTGACCCGGCTCAACCGCGAGATCAACCGCATCCTCGCGATGCCGGCAGTCAGGGAACGTATCGCCAGCCTGGGCGGCGAAGCGCTGCCCGGCACGCCGGCCGCTTTTCAGGAGCGCATCGCAGCGGATTCCACGCGCTTCGCTGCCATCATCCGCGAGCGCAAGATACTTGCGGACTAGAACCCCGCCTGAGCCTTCACCGCATGAGCCCCCAAGTCATCTACACCGTGCGCGTCGAGTTCGGGGACTGCGACCCGGCCGGCATCGTCTGGTTTCCCAATTTCTTCCGCTGGATCGATGCGGCCTCGCGCCACTTCTTTGCCGAGCGCGGCGTGCCGCGCTGGGAAGAGACGGCACAGACCCTCGGCGTGATCGGCACGCCGCTGGTCGACACCCACACGCGCTTCGTCAAGAGCGCGAGCTATGGCGACACGCTGTCGATCGCGGTGGCCATTCCCGAGTGGCGCGACAAGAGCTTCCTGCAGACCTACCGCATGAAGCGCGGCGAAGATCTGATCCTCGAATGCGAAGAGGTGCGCATCTTCGCCGCCACGCGCGAAGGCGGCGGCATCCGCGCGGTGCCGATCCCGCCGGAGATCCGACGGCTCTGCGAGTAGGCCCCGCGCCCTCAAGCAGACGGATGCGCTCGGCCACTGCGCCAAGCGCATGGGCCTCGCGTAATGATTTCGTGCCAATCGGATTCATCGTTTTGGCCATTCGCTGCCGCGGATGTGCCGCCTAAACTGCAAAACGAATACCCGACAACGCCAGACTCGGCCCCTCGACGGTCAATCGCTTGGGCAGAGCGAGGGAATTCATCCCCTGGCCCCCCAGGTCTTTGGGGACGTCGATAAAATCCGTGTCGACGACCCCCGCCAAGAGCTGCGCACTTCGCCTAACTTTGATCCCCAATGCCCGAGATTGACTTGACTGCGCAAACAGCAGCGGTTCGCAGTGTTCTTGCCACCCATGGAATTCGCCGCGCATTGGCGCTGCTCAATGACAGGACGCAGTACCGATACACGGCCATCTACAAGTTGAGCGGCAATGCGTTGCGGGCAGAGCACGTCTTCGATCGCTCCTCTGAATACCGCACCTGGTTGAAAGCAGTTCCCCTGGACAAGAGCTTTTGCCAACACGCGATCGAGGAGGGCGAATTCACGACCAGCCACGTCTCCAAAGACAAGTCCTTGATGAGCTACCGCCCTTATGTCGGTCTTGTCGAGTCGTACTACGGGCGGTTGCTGATACGCGATTCCGGGAAGCCCTATGGCACGTTCATCCATTTCGATCTGGAGCCTCGCAGCATCGACGCGCAGGAGGTCTCGTTTCTCAAGCAAGTGACGCCGCTGTTTCTCGATTACCTCGAGTGAGTTGCGAGCAGGCGCGAACAGCTCCGCGCCAAGCCGGATAGCGGCATCAAAGCGGGCCGCGTGCCCAAGGCCCCCAGATCGCGAACGTGATACCGGGCGATTGCACGTTCACAAACAGTACCTTGCCCGCCGGATCGAAGCAGGCTCCGCAGAACTCGCTGCTGCGGTAGTCGCCCGGCGCGACCATCTTGCCGGCCGAAGCGATCTGCTCGGCGCCGAGGTTCACGTTGTGGCGCGCGAACACGAAGCTGGCGCCGTCGGGCGTCAGGCCGACCAGGCGCTCGATGCGCCCCTGGCCTTGGTCGTCGACGCCGCCGCCGTCCTCGCAAAGCAGCACGCCGCCGCGCGGGCTGATCGTGATGTTGTCGGGGTTGTTGGCGGCCACCGCGTCGAGCGACACGAAGACCGCCTTGAGCATGCCCGTGGCCAGGTCGTACTCCCACACCGCGCCTTCGCCGTTGCCGCCCGCGCCCGCGGCGTTCACGCCAGTGGCGGTGTCGACGATGAACAGCTTGCCGTCGCGATACCAGATGCCTTCGCCGCGCGCCATGCGCAAGCCGCCTTGCGCCCAGCCCTGCGCGAACGGGCCGGCCACCGACGTGGTGCCCACAAAGCCGGGCAGCGCAATCGACGCCGGGTTCGCATCGGGAGCGGCGATGTCCACCCATTCGAGGCTGTGCGTGTCACCGGTCGAGGCGACATTGAGGTCGGCGTTGGCCTTGCCGACCACCTTGGCCATCTGCAGCTTGCCGCCCGCTTCATAGCTGCCCGGGCGGCCGCTCGCATCGTTGGGGATGAAACGATAGAAGCCCGACTTGTTGCGGTTGTCCTCGGTGAGGTAGGCGAAGCGCGTCTTCGGGTCGACAGCGACGGCCTCGTGGCTGAACCGGCCCATCGCGACGATCGGCTTGCCCGTCGTCTCAGCCGCGTTGGCGCGCACCTCGAACACGTAGCCGTGCTTCTTGCCGCCTTGCGACTCGAGATTGCTGCCGGTCTCTTCGCAGGTGAGCCAGGTGCCCCAGGGCGTGGGGCCGCCGGCGCAGTTGGTGAGGGTGCCGCCCAGGCTCGCCTCCATGCCGAGCCACTGGCGGCCCTTGAAGCGCAGGTTGGTGGTTCCGCCGCCGGCAAATCGGCCGTTCACGCTGCTCGAGGCGGTGTCGTACATCGCCGGCGCCTGGATCAGGCTCGTCGACTGGCCGCGCTCGTGGTTGCGCACCAGCACCACGTCGACGCTGTTGCCGCGACCGTACGAGGCGATCACCGCCATGCCGTCGTGGTTGCTCGGGCAGGGCTGGCCGTTGTCCATCTGGTCGCCGGTCCAGCCGTAGGAACGGTAGGCGAAGCCTTCAGGCAGTTGCAGCAGCGGCAGGCCCGTGGCTTCGTCGAGCGCCGGCGCGACTGGACCGTACGGGCTGGCGACGAGGCCGGTGCTGCCGGTGGCGGCGTTGGCGTTTCGAGCCTGCAGCGCCTGCATGGTGCCGATGAACGAGAGGGCCGCAACCGAGGTCGAGCCGCGCAGAAAACCGCGGCGGGAATTTAACGACATGAGAACTCCTGGGGGTGTGGGGTTCCCGCATTGGAGAGTGTCGCGGTGTCAGCGCCGTTACAGCGGCTGTCGCGAGTGCAATCAGGTAACTGAAACGGCACTGAGCGCCTGCCTATGCAATATGCGGATGACGCGCACGTTCGAACAGCGCACGCGCCAGCTCGCGGTGCCGCGCCAGCAGGGGTTTCAGTTCGAGCTTCTCGAACGCCCCTTCGCGGATGACGACAAGGCCGTTGATCACGCTCAGCGCCACCGAGCCCGGCTGGCAGAACACCAGCGCCGCCACCGGATCGTGCCCCGCGCCGGCATGCCCGACGTCCTGCAGATCGAAGGCCACGATGTCGGCCGACATGCCGGGCGCCAGCGCACCGATGTCGTCTCGGCCCAGCACGCGGGCGCCGCCAAGGGTGGCAATCTCCAGCGCCTCGCGTGCCGTCATGGCCGCGGGGCCGTAGCCCACGCGTTGCAGCAGCATGGCCTGGCGCGCCTCGCCCAGCAGGTGGGCGCCGTCGTTGGAGGCGCTGCCGTCCACGCCCAGGCCCACCGGCACGCCGGCGCGGCGCATGGCGCCGATCGGCGCGATGCCCGAGGCGAGCCGCATGTTGGAACAGGGGCAGTGCGCCACGCCGGTGCCGGTGCGGCCGAAGAGCGCGATGCCCGCCTCGTCCAGCTTCACGCAGTGCGCGTGCCAGACGTCGCGGCCGACCCAGCCGAGGTCTTCGGCGTACTGGGCCGGCGTCATGCCGAACTTCTCGCGCGAGTAGGCGACGTCGTTGTCGTTCTCCGCCAGGTGCGTGTGCAGCGAGACGCCCCGCTCGCGCGCGAGTTCCGCCGACAGGCGCATCAGCTCGCGCGAGACCGAGAACGGCGAACAGGGCGCGAGCACGATGCGGCGCATCGCATGGCGCCCCGCGTCGTGGTACCGGCCGATGAGCCGTTCGCTGTCGGCGAGGATCGCCTCCTCGCTCTCGACCAGCTCGTCGGGCGGGAGGCCGCCGAGGCTCCTGCCCACGCTCATGCTGCCGCGCGCGGCATGGAAGCGCATGCCCATCACCTCGGCCGCCGCTATCGAATCGTCGAGGCGCGAGCCGTTGGGAAAGAGATAGAGGTGGTCGCTGGTGGTGGTGCAGCCCGAGAGCATCAGCTCGGCCATCGCGGTCTGCGTGGAGACGCGGATCATCTCGGGTGTGATCCGGGCCCACAGCAGATAGAGATTCGTGAGCCAACCGAAGAGCTCGGCGTCCTGCGCCTCGGGCACGGCGCGCGTGAGGCTCTGGTACATGTGGTGGTGCGTGTTGACCAGGCCGGGCATCACGACGTGGCCGTGCAGGTCGATGGCTTCAGCCTGGCCGCTTCGCAGCGCATCGATGTAGGCTGCGGGCAACTCGGCCGTAGCGCCCACCCAGGCGACCGCGGGGCCTTCGATCACCACCGCGCCGTCGGCGATCTCGCGCCGCGCGGCGTCCATGGTGACCAGCACCTCGGCATGGCGCAGGATCAAGGGGCGTGGTGGTGTCGCGGAGGTGCTCATGTCATGTTTCCATCCGGCGGCGCCGGCATCAGCGCCAGAACATAGCGCAGCTCGCTCACGCGCGCGCCGCCGATCGTGAACTCGCGCGCCGAGGCCGGGTCCGGCGTGAAGCCCGCGGCGGCATAGAAGCGCCGGGCGCGCTCGTTGCCGGCCAGCACCCACAGGCTGACCGAGGTACAGGTCTCGGCACGCATGCGCTCCAGCGCGGCGAGCCACAGCGCACGGCCGGTGCCCTGCGACCAGCAGGCGGGCGCCAGGTAGAGCGCCCAGACCTCGGCAGTGCCGGGCGCCGCGTCCTTGTCGCGCGAAGGGCCGAAGGCGACGAAGCCCGCCACCCGGCCGTCGGCCATGGCCACGAGCAGTTGCGGCGCGCCCTTGACCACGGCCTCGCGCCAAGCGGTCTCGCGCCCGTCGACCGAGAGCGCGGCCAGATACTCGGCGGAAATCAGTCCGGCGTAGGCCTGCTGCCAGGAAAGAACGTGGACTTCCGCGATCTCGCGGCAGTGCGCCAGCGCGGCCGGTTCGATGTGCGCGGGGGCTGCGGTTTTCATGGACCCATTGTGCGGGTCGCGGATCTCCCTAGGCGCCGCTCTGCATCGCCTGGTTGACGCGCTGGAGCTCCTGGGCCAGCCGCATGGCCTCGGCGCGCGCGGAGCGGACGCCGCGCTGCAGCAGGAAGAACTGCTTGGCATAGGCGTCCGTCAGGCGCGTCCACTGTTCGAAGGACGCGTCCACGCGCGCCGAAGATTGATTCACGATTGGCTGCCTCACCATCACTTGGTTCTTACCGGGTTGCGGAGTGGCCGAGATTCGAACAGATGAACGTGTAACGGCCGTGACGCGATGCCGGATCAGCCCTCGAATCCCGGCGGCACAACAAAGCCTCCGAACTCGCGCTCCACCAGTTCGGCAAAGGCAAGGGTCGTGCGGTCCTCGAGGTACGGCCCGACGATCTGCATGCCGACCGGCAGGCCGTCTTCGGCCAGCCCGATCGGCATCGCGGTCGCCGGCAAGCCGGTGAGCGTGGCGACGCTGGCCCAGACCGACTGGGCGCCGTAGGGGATCGCTTGCCCGTCGACCACGATGCGCCGCTTCTCCATCTCGCCGTGGTCGTGCGCAAATGCGGTGGTGGGCAGCACGGGGCAGAGGATCACGTCGAATTCCACGAAGAACTGCCGCCACTGGTGCGCGAAGACGGCACGTGCGCGGTCGGCATGCACCCAATCGCGATGGCTGATCGAGTCGGCATCGGGCATGTCGGCGCCGACCAGGGCCTCCACCAGCGTGCCCCAGGTGGCGGCCAGCCGCGCCAGGTCCGGCAGCAGCGGACTCGTGCGCGCGATCCTGCAACCGGCTTTGGCGAGCCGCTCCGCCATGCGGTCCAGCGCGGCGCGCACGGCCTGCGAAGCGGGCAGTTGCGGATGGGTGTCGAGCACCAGCACGCGGAAATCCGCCAGCGCGCCGTGGCGCGCGGCCGGCAGCGCGAGCCGCCAGGCCGCGGCCCGGTCATCGTCCGGGCCGGCCGTGAGGTCGAGCGCCAGCGCCAGGTCGCCCGCGCTCCGGGCCATGGGGCCGACCACGGCAAGATCGACATCGGCGCTCACCGACAGCACAGGCGTGCCCGGCGGCGCGAAGCCGCGCATCGGCACCAGGCCGTGCGTCGGCTTGTGCGCGAAGATGCCGCAGCAATGCGCCGGCACGCGCAGCGACCCGGCCAGGTCCGAACCGAATTCGAGCGACACGTAGCCTGCCGCCAGCGCCGCGGCCGAACCGCCGGACGAGCCGCCGGGCGTGCGGCCCTCGTCCCAGGGATTGCGCGTGAAGCCGTAGAGCGGGTTGTCGCTCTGCCAGTCCGCCAGATGCAGCGCGAGGTTGGTCTTGCCGATCAGCACCGCACCCGCGGCCTTGAGGCGCCGGAGCACCACCGCATCCTCGGGCGCCAGCGCCTTCCCGGTGCCGGGAATGCCCCAGGTCGTCGGCAGGCCCGCGACGTTGAAGGCCTCCTTGACGGTGAACGGCACGCCCAGCAGCGGACGCCGCTCGCCGCGCGCCAGCGCCGCATCGGCCACTTGTGCCGCGGCACGCGCGCGTTCGAAGTCGCGCACTGCGACGGCATTGATCTGCCGGTCGAAGCGCTCGATGCGCGCAATCGACCGCTCGAGCAGTTCGACGGCCGACACCTGCCGCGCCTGCAGGGCGGCGGCGGTTTCGCGAGTGCTTTGGTAGTAGTCCATGGGTCGCCTGCCGGATGAGTCGCACATGGCCCCATGGTGCGCCGGCCTTCGCTGTCCGGCTTGATCCCTCTTGCGCTGCGCTTGACGAATCTTGCGCAGTTCGGGGTGTGCTGCCTAGACGCTGGGGCGACAGGCCGCGCGGACGATGCGCTGGGTGGGATTCGGCTCGATGTTGCGAAACAGCATGGGACGCGGATTGCCCACATAGTCCACGGTCTTGTGCGACGCGCCCTGCCACAGCGGCTCCAGGTAGTAGCTCGCGTACAGGTAGCTGGCCTTGCCGGCCCGGCAATCGAAAACAACCCGCGACTCGTAGGAGCGGTAGGGAACGCCGTCCCAGTTGATCCGCGGCTCCGAGCGGCTCACGCGCACGTGCATGGTCTTGAAGTCACCCGCGGTCTTGATCGCCACCGGGTCGACCTGGACCGTGTTGACGGAGGCATCGTCGGGATTGCCTGTCACAGTGAACCAAGCGGTCTGGGCCTGCGCGGCGGCAGGAGTCAGGGCGAGCAACACAAACCACCTTCTCACACCGAATCCTTTGCTGTCGATGACCGTAACGATTCTAGGGCCGCGTGGGCTTCGGCGCAGAACACGTAGCCCTCGCGATGCGCGTTTGTATCGCTCTTTGTCTGGGGGCCGGCTGGACATGCAAGGTGACGAAACGCCTCGCGGGAGACACACGCGCGATACGACCGCACTCTCCAATAACCCTCGTCTTCCAACACTCCGGAGCCCGACATGACTCTCTTCTCCCGCCCTGCCTTTCTCGCACTGAGCCTGGCCTTGACCGTCATGCACGCAGCTGCGCAACCCGCCGCGGCTGCCGACCCGCGCGGCCGCTGGATCACCGCCAACGGCAACCTCGAAGTCGAGGTCGCGCCCTGCGGCGCCGCACTTTGCGGCACGGTCACCCAGGTGCTGGGCAACCGCTCCATGAGCCGCGAGGGCGCGGCCATGGAAGCCGCCGATGCACGCCCCGCGCTGGGCATGACGATCCTGCGCGATTTCGCGCCGGTCGACGGCGGCGATGCCGCCCGGCCGCCCACGGAATGGAGCGGCGAGATCTACAACCGCGAGAACGGCAAGACCTACCGCTGCCACATGACGGTCAGCACCGCCGAGCAGCCCGCGGGCGAACTGGTGCTGCACGCGTATGTCGGCATTCCGCTCTTCGGCAAGACGCAGCGCTGGTCGCGCGTGGTCGCCGCGCAATGACCCTCAGAAGCTGTAGCGCAGCAGCCGGCCGAGCCTGCCCAGGGGCGGGACCACGGCAAACACCCGCACCGCCATCCGCGCCGGCCACGACATCCTGGCGATCTGCTGCGGGTCATAGCCGCTCGGGCCATAGGCCGTCAGATCGGTCAGCAGTTTCATCTTGGGGATGCGGCGTTCGAGCTCGTGCGGATCGTCGATGCTCCAGCGCAGGGTGGCGCCGGTGGCTCGCACCGACCGGTGGTAGCGGACGAGTTGCAGGCCGAGCCGGCTGAAGCTGTCGAAGGCCACATGGCCGCCCGGAAAATGCCGCGTGAGCCGCGCGAGCAGTTGCGGCACCGCGTCTTCGGCGAGGTACATGAAAAGCCCTTCGGCGACGACCATGGCCGGACGGTACGAGGGCACCGAGGCCAGCCAGCCGGGCTCGGTGACCGACGCGCCGATCAGGGCGTAGTTCTCGCGCTCCGGATAGAGGCGCCGGCGCAGCGCGATGACCTCCGGATAGTCGACGTCGATCCATCGGATGGTGGGCGGCGGGTCGATCCGGAACACGCGGCTGTCCAGGCCGCAGCCCAGATGCAGCACCGTCGCTCTCGGATACTTCGCAATGAATTCGCGGGTCCAGCCATCGAGGATGTGGGCGCGCATCGCAAGCCCGATCATGTCGTCGCGACTGACCTGCAGTTTGGAAAAGTCGTAGTCGATGCGGCTCATCGCCTCGGCCGCGAAGTGGTCGTGCAGCAGCGAATCGGGCAGCCGACTCTCCTCGCCCTTGGCATAGAGCGTGATGAGGAGGGTTTCTTTCTCCCGGGTGAGAGTGACTTTCTCGGTGGTCACTGCCATCGCGCGAAGCCGGGTTCAGGCGGCCGCGGCCAGCGTCAGCAAGCTCGCGTAGCCGGGCTGCGTTTCCATTCGTGCGGTCACACCCCGGCGCTCGAGCAACCGGTGCGCCACCATCGCCGCACCGATCACCGCCCAGCAGTGCGCCACCACCCACAGCCCTCTCCACGACGAGCGCGCGGTCAGCGCCTGCCATTCCTCGGTGCTGAAGAAGTCTTCCGGCTGGGCGCGGGGAGCAACGGCCACGGGTGTCTCCTGAAAGAGCACGATACCGGCTATTTTGCAGCCATTGCCTCGATCTCGAGCTTCCAGCGCGGATCGAGCAACTGCGAACAGACCACCGTCAGCGACACGCGATGGTCGCCCAGGTATTTGACGCGCAGGCGCACGTTCGCCTCGTCGAACTCGGGCGCGGCCAGGTAGGTGCGAACGGAGACCAGGTCCCGGTAGTCCATGCCGGCCGATCGCAGGATGGTCCCCATGTGGGTCCAGATCAGATCGCCCTGCTCCTCGAAGGACTCGGGCATGGTGATCCCGTCTGCGAGGTAGCCGTTGAGTCCGCTGATGACCAGAAGGCGCGAATCGCCCCTGATCTCCATGGCATGGCTGTAGCAGCGGTAGGGAGGAAACACGCCCTCCGGGTTGTGCTGGATCACCGTCATCGGGATTCGTCCTTTCCATTCACGCGGTGCTGTTTCTCGCCATGCGGCCGAGCTTAGCGCCGGTAGCCATGGTTATTCAGAACTGAAGCGAAGGGCATCCGGCTCGGGGCCGCCCTGGGTGATCGTCCAGTATTTTTCAGGTCCGCGCTCCAACGCAAGCTCAAGATGGAGGATGTTAAGGCCGCCTTCGGGCAGGCAAACTGGCTCCGCACCCATGCGCGAGGAAGTCCATCATGAATGCCCATCGAACTCGAGCTTCTGCGGTCGCGGCAACGGCCTGCTCGCTTCAGTCCACTTCGTGTGCACGGGGCCGACTGTAGCCGCTCGAAGCTACGCATCGTCGCCCTCGACTACGGCTTTTGCGTCGCTCGCGACTCATGACTAGACCGATCGTGTGCCCGTCGGGCTATGGCCGATCTACAAAGCGCTAAGGAGGCCTCAATGACTAACGCTCGGGTTTTGTTGACGGTCGCAGTGCTGGCATTCGGGGTGCCCACGGTGAGCGCCGAGAAGCTTGAAGTGAAATGTGAGTATTGGCACAAGCGCTTGGGTCAGCTTGACGACAAAACGAACCGCATTGACCTGGACGCACGAACTTGCAACGGGCAGCCATGCACGATCTCCGACACTGAGTTCAAGTGGCAAGAGGAAGCCGGTCGTGCCGATTTGAGAATTGATCGCGTCGCAGGCGAGGGTACGGTCAGCTACCTATCGGACGTGATCGCTGATCAGAAGAACTGCAAGACCACCAAGACGGGGCCCTAGGGGGCGTTGTGCTTGCCCTGCCTGCGCGCACGGAAGCCGTCCGATCACTGGCTGCGTTCGCAGTCCGAGGAAGTCGCTCCCGATCCAGCACGCGACCCTGGTCGTCGAGCGCGAAGTTCAGCGCCTTCTTTGGACAGCTTCTTCTACGGGATAGCCTGCGAACGCGGGCTGTGAACGTCGGGCTCTCTGCGGCGGTGGTCGTACACGCGTTCGTTGTTATCTTCGTCGCCGTCAATATACGAGACAGTGATTCCGTCGAGGTCGGCAAGTGGCTGCAGGAAGTCGACAAACTGCGATGCCGTGATGCCTTCGGCCTTGATTACGTCCCAATGCTTGAACAGGATGGACCTCAGCGCCGCTTGCTGCGCTTCTGCATCGTTTGCGGGTGACCAAGGCTTGTCGATCATGGAAGGGGGGATGTCTGCGCTACCGCTTTGGCGAAGCAAGTTCGCCGCCGCGAGCGTCGTTCGATCCTTCGGGGCGCAAGATCCCGTAGGACAGGCATCCAGATTGCGAGGCACCATCTCGAGGCCCTCATCGCGATGATCCATGGCCGAACCTCCTGGGAGTTCTCACTAGACTCCGGGCGCTATCGTAGGGTCGGCAGCGCAGGCATGCCGGCAAATCGCGGTTCGGTCCTACGCTGAAAGAGTTCGTTTCTCGCGAATCTGGGCAGTGGGGGCTGATTCACGTTCCGGTGTGCTGCAGGGCCTGAAGTCTAAAGTTTCAGGGGAGCGAGGCCGACAGGCCGATGCTCAGGACCAGCAGCTCACGGACCTGTTCGAGCAGCGGTGCGCTCAAATTCTTCGGCGCGCCCGCGCGTCCGTAGCCATGCTTCTTTGGACAAGCGATATAGGACATGCCTTGTCAGCTGGTGACCGGCAGGGACAAGTGGATGCTCGAAGTCATCGGAGGCCGTTCGCGTCATCCCGAGCTTGGACATCACCGCACGAGAACGCGCGTTGCCGGGCACGGTAAGCGCCACGATTTCCGATAGGCCAACGCTTTCGAAACCGAACTCCAGGGCTGCTCGAGCTGCCTCGGTGGCGAAGCCTTGCCCCCAGTACTGGCAACCCAAGCGCCAGCCCACTTCGACGCACGGTGCAAAAGGTGCCGTGTAGCTGGGGATCGCAATGCCGACCATTCCGATGAAGCTGGCGACGCCTGGCGCTTCGACCGCCCAGAAGCCAAAGCCTTCACGGAGGAAGTGCTCGGTGATGCGTCCGACGAGTGCGTCACTTTGCGTTCGCGTGAGCGGGCCGAGCAGGTACTGGTTCACCTGCTCGTCAGCGTTCAGTTCCGCGAAAAGAGGCAGGTCCTCGTCTCGCCACGCCCTAAGACGAAGCCGCGGTGTCTGCAGTTCTGGAATTTCAC
The DNA here is from genome assembly GCF_964253805.1 of Variovorax sp. LjRoot175. Taxonomy (NCBI): domain Bacteria; kingdom Pseudomonadati; phylum Pseudomonadota; class Betaproteobacteria; order Burkholderiales; family Comamonadaceae; genus Variovorax; species Variovorax sp. LjRoot175. Next base: position 4,131,613 of record NZ_CAXURY020000001.1, read on the forward strand.
GGGTCATCTGGCACTGGGAGGAGCGAGGGAATGTCCGGTCTTGGCCCGCGAACGGTCGTCTTTGGCGCTATTTCGGTTTCGCATAAATGGCTTGCGCAGCCTCTTCCCAGTTCACGCCGTCGAATTTTCGAATCTCGAGCGACGAGAGATCCAGTGCATCGATGCACCGGAGGTTGACGGCCCATCGAGCCGGGTCCAGCCGCGGACGAGTGAACGGCGAAATGCTGCAATGCCTGCAGGAGTAGTGCTTGGCGGTCAACGTTCCGAACTGGTACAGGGTCAGATCCTGTTCACCTGAAACAATACGCAGAGTCTTGTCTGACGCGCCATGCCACAGCGCACCCTTGCGACGACAAAGGGAGCAATTGCATTCCATGGCGTATGCGACCGTGGCTTGCAGTTCGAACTTGACTCTTCCGCAGTGACAGCTGCCCAAGTAAGTCTGGTGATCAGTCATGGCTGTACCTCGCTTGTTTCGCCATCATGCCATCCAGCGGCCAGCGAAGTGGTGTTGCGCGGCGCTGCTATTGCGGCAGAGATCGGCCTCAGTCCGCCGGCAGCACTTGCCCGACCATAAGTCGATGTCCGTCAGGCGTAGTGACGGCGAACTCACGCATACCCCAGTCTCGGTCGATGGGTGGATGTATCACGATAGCCCCTCGACCGACCCACTCGTCGTGCATCGCCTGCGCATCGTCGACATGCAGGTAAGCAAAGTAGCTGTGGTCGCCTGTCGCCGAGGGCAGAAGCGCGTCTGGACAGTGACCGAGCATGACGCTGACACTTCCCCTGCAAACCAGTTGCCAGTCCGACCGGCCTCCCCACTGGACGCTGAAGCCGAGTGCATCACGGAAGTACGCCGTATTTCGCTCGAGGTCGGGCACCGCGAGCACGTACGCAAAGGGGCGCAGGTCACTGGGTACAGGCATCAGAACTCCCATGCTGAAAAATGAGCGCCTAAGACGTGTCCCGGCATCCACTTGCGACCGTCTGCTCCTGGCCGAGGGCCGTCCTACCGTGCGCCCGGCCAGAAAGGCCAGAGGCTACCAAGGAACACGGGCGGTCGGCCGGACTCTGGCGATGTCCCGAAGGGCAGGTTGCCCTTGGCCATTCGTGCGCGCCAGGCCGAGAGCGAAACCAGGATTAGCAGTTGCCCTTTTTTGCCTGTCCCGGCGGGCATTGCTTCCCGTATCCGCCACCGGGATATCCCGGACCGTCGGGGTAGACAGCGCAGCCCCCGAGCATGGCTGTTGCGAGAAGTGCAGCGACTAGCTTCTTCATGGCGTGGTCCTTCTATCGTTGGCATTCGAGCATAGCTGCTGCGCTTCATGGTCGCGCCGTCGTCGATGGGATCTCCGTGTAGGACTTGGCGACGCGCCCGGACTTCAGCAGACGCCAGACCAGCCATTGCACAATTGCTTCATCAAGGAAACTGGACCTCGCAATGAATCAAGCAAGCTTCGGCAAGGCAATCCCAGTACTCGCCTCACTTGATCTGGCACGCACTTTGGATTTCTACAAGAACGTGCTCGGCTTCCAAACGCGGCACTTCGAGGACTTTTCCTATGGCATGGCAATGCGCGGCGAAACGGAGTTGCACTTCTGGGCCTGCGACGACAAGCACATCGCTGAGAACACCTCGTGCTACATCCGCGTCGCGGACATCGCCGCTGTGCACACGGAGCTCAGTGTCCAGTTGCCCTCGATCCAAGGCGTGGTCCGCACGGCTTGGGGCATGGACGAGCTTTATGTGATCGATCCGGACGGCAATCTCATCAAGTTCGGCCAAGAGTCTCCTGTCGCACCGTAACGCGCGCCGCGGAGCGCGTCGCCGGTTGGCCATGGACATGTGAACCTTTTTCGATCTGGCAAGAGGCCAGTCCTGCGCATAGACTCGCGGCCGATCACTTCTTCGCAACAGGAGTACCCATGGGTTTGATGGACCAGATCGGCCATGCGCTGATGGACAACGACGAACTGCACTTCGCCACCGAGAGCCGGTGCTCGCCCGAGGAGCGATGGCTGGTGGCGTTGAGCGCGCCGCTCTCCGCCTTCAACGGCAACTTCGTCAACGCGGTCGAGACCGGCCAGAGCCCGGAGGCGCTGCGCGAAGGTGTCGCCGGCATGTGGGGCGTCCAGGACCGCAAGAGCTTCGAGCAGACGGCCCGTTGGATCGTCGACGAGGGGCATCGCGAGAAATACCGGGGCGTGTGGCACGGCCTGGTCAAGCTCGACACCGCCCACCGGTCCGCCCCTCTGCTGCTGCGCTCCGTGGCCTCGCTGGTCTTCCCCGGCCTGTTCATGCTGAAACTGCGGGGCGAGCTGGACTACGAGGCCTTTGCCAGCCAGACCGGCAAGAGCGTCGCCGACATCGCCACCTTGATGGGTTCCTACAGTGACTGGATGGACGATCTGCGCAAGCCGCTGGGGGTACAGCCCGCGGAGATCACCGACCTGGTCGCATGGGACGCCGTGCGGCTGGCCAGCCTGTCGCGCTGGGCGGTGGACCTGGGCTACATCGACCGCGGCGAGTTCACGGGCTTTGCCTCCGGGCTGGCCGGGCCGGTGCGCGCCGCCTACGGCAACTGGGCCCAGGTCAGCGCTGCCTATGTGGCAGCCGGCCTGATCTGGAACTATTCGGAAGCACGGCAGGAAGCGCTGGTGCGCACGAATGCGATGCTGTTCAGCGACCCGCGCAGCCCGTACAAAGACCTGCCGCTCCACTGAGCGCTCCGGCCAAGGAGATGTCGCGAGCGAGCTTCTTCGCCTGCTGCTCAGTCCGCCTTGATGTCGGCCGCCTTGATCACGCGCGACCACAGGGCCAGTTCCTGGTCGACGAACTTGCCGAGCGCCGGCGGGTCCATGTAGACCGCGAAGGCGCCCTGGTCGTCGACCTTCTTGCGGAAGGCTTCGCTTTCGACGATCTTGCGAATCTCGGTGCTGAGCCTGGCGACGGTCTCGGGCGGCGTCTTGGCCGGCGCGAAGACGGCGAACCACGACTCGACCTCGTAGCCCGGGAAGCCCGCCTCGGCCGAGGTCGGCACATTGGGCATCGAGGGATGCCGCTTGCTGCCGGTGTAGGCCAGCGCCTTGAGCTTTCCGCTCGCGATGTGGCCGATGACCGAAGGCGGCGTGGTGATGAACATGTCGACGTTGCCCGCGATCAGGTCGTTGATCGCCGGACCCGAGCCCTTGTAGGGCACGTGGGTCATCGGCTGCTTGGCCTGGCGCGACAGCAGTTCGCCCGCGATGTGCTGGATCGAGCCGTTGCCCGAGGAGGCATAGAAAAGGCCGCCGCCGCCCTTCTTCTGGCCGTACTCGACGAGCTCCTTCATCGAGTTCACCGGCAGCTTGCCGCTGACGGCCACCACGTGCGGCGCGCGCATCACCAGCGCGACCGGAACGAAGTCCTTGGTCGGGCTCCACTTGATCTGCTGGAACAGCGAAGGGTTGCCGACGTGGTAGCCGGAGTACTGCATCAGGAGCGTGTAGCCGTCGGGCGCGGCGCGGGCCACGGCCTCGGCGCCGATGTTGCCGCTGGCGCCCGGCTTGTTGTCGACCACCACCGGCTGGCCCAGCGCGCGCTGCAGCGGATCGGCGACCATGCGCGCCATGATGTCGGTGGAGCCGGCGGGCGCGGTCGGCACGATCATGGTGATCGGCTTCGAGGGCCAGGTGTCGGCGTGCGATGCGGCGGCGGCCAAGGCAAGGCAGGCTGCGAGAAGGCAGCGAAGAGGTTTCATGTTTGTCTCCTGTAGTGTGTGAACGTGTCGCGGCGCTCGGCCCTTCAGGGCGCGAGCTCCGAGATCTCGATGAGATTCAGGTCGGGGTCGCGCAGGTAGACGGAGCGGATGCGCGAAGTGGCGCCGGTGCGCATCACCGGCCCTTCGAGGATCGGCACCTGCTTCTCGTTCAGACGTGCGATGACTGCGTCGAGCGGCACCGCGGCGATGAAGCACAGGTCCAGCGCGCCCGGCATCGGCACCTCTGCCTTGGGCTCGAACTCGTGCCCCTTCAGATGCAGGTTGATCTTCTGGTTGCCGAAGCGAAAGGCCTTGCGGCCGCCGCCGAAGGTCTCGAGCGACATCCCCATCACCTCGACATAGAAGCGCACGCAGGCTTCCTCGTTGGCGGTGGTGAGCACCAGGTGGTCCAGATGGTCGATCATGCTTGCTCCTTTTCTTCGCGCGCCTTCGCGCGCGCAACGATGTCCTCGAAATCCGCCGGCGGCGCATGCCGCGTCAGGCGATGGCCGGCGCGCGACACCTGGCTCGACAGATCGTGCTGCACCAGGTCTTCGAGCTGCGCCGCGGCGCCGATCAGGCCGTCGAGGTCCATTCCGGTGTCGTAGCCCATGCACTGCAACATGTGGACCACGTCCTCGGTCGCGACGTTGCCGGTCGCACCCGGCGCATAGGGGCAGCCGCCGATGCCGCCGAGCGACATGTCGAGGCGGCGGATGCCCGCCTCGACTGCCGCCACGGTGTTGACGAGCCCCATGCCGCGCGTGTTGTGGAAATGCGCGGTGAAGTCCAGCGCCGGGAAGCGCTCCGACGCGGCGGCGCAGACGGCCTGCACCTGGGTGGGATAAGCCATGCCGGTCGTGTCGCACAGGGTGATGCCGCGCACGTTCAGCGCGGCGAAGCGCTCGATCCAGCCCAGCACCGTGGAAAGCGCCACCTCGCCTTCCATGGGGCAGCCGAACACGCAGGACAGCGACACGTTGACCGGCACCGCGGCCTGCCGCGCCAGCGCGATCACCTCCGACAGCTGCGAGAAGGACTGCTCGCGCGTCATGCGCAGATTGCTGAGGTTGTGGCTTTCGCTCGCCGACATGACGATGTTGAACTCGTCGACGTGGCTGTCGAGCGCACGCTCGGCGCCGCGCAGGTTGGGCACCAGCGCGGTGTAGACCACGCCAGGTTGGCGCGCGATGCGCATCATCACCTCCTCGCCGTCGCGCAGGGCGGGAATGGCCTTGGGCGAAGTGAATGAAGTGACCTCGATCTTCGCGTAGCCGAGGCCGCTGAGCCGATCGACCAGCGCGATCTTGTCTTCCGTAGGAATAAAGCGGCTTTCCATCTGGAAGCCGTCGCGCGTGGCGACCTCGTTGACGAGGAGGCGCGTGCCGTTGCCGGTGTTCATGTTCTTGCTCCTTCAGCGTGAACGCGCGGGCCAGCCGCCCGAGCGCAGGTCGTCGTCGTGTTCACCGAGCCGCGGCGCGGGGTACGCGATGCGGCCCGGCGTCGCGCTGAGCTTGGGCACCACGCCCGGCACCTTGAGCGTGCGGCCGTCGGAGGTGGGGGCCTCGACGATCATTTCGCGCGCCAGGTACTGCGGGTCGGTCGCGATGTCGGCCACCGAGTAGATGCGACCGACCGGCACGCCGGCCGCATCGAGCGCCGCGAGCGCCTCGTCGCGGCTGCGCCGGCTGGTCCAGGCCTCGATGGCGGCATCGAGCGCCTCGGCCTGCTGTACGCGGCCGTCGTTGTGGCGCAGGGCCGGGTCTTCCTCGAGGTCCGGCCGGCCGATGGCACGCATCAGGCGGCGGAAGATGCTGTCGCCATTGCCGGCGACCAGCACGTAGTGGCCGTCGTTGCAGCGGTAGGCGTTGGTCGGCGCGATGCCGGGCAGCGCGCTGCCGGCGCGCTCGCGCACGGCGCCGAAGGCGTCGTACTCGGGCACCAGGCTTTCCATCACGTTGAAGACCGACTCGTAGAGCGCCACGTCGATGAACTGGCCCTCGCCGCCGTGGGCCGTGCGGTGGTGCAGCGCGGTCAGCACGCCGATCACGCCGTGCAGCGCCGCGAGCGTGTCGCCGAGCGAGATGCCCACCCGCACCGGCACGCGGCCCGGTTCGCCGCTCAGGTAGCGCAGCCCGCCCATCGATTCGCCGAGCACACCGAAGCCCGGCTTGTCGCGGTAGGGGCCGGTCTGGCCGTAGCCCGAGATGCGCAGCATGATGAGGCGTGGGTTGAGCGCATGCAGCTGCTCCCAGCCGAGGCCCCAGCCTTCCAGCGTGCCGGGCTTGAAGTTCTCGATCAGCACGTCGGCTTCGAGCGCCAGCGCGCGGGCCGCTTCCTGCCCCTCTTCGCTGCGCAGGTCCAGGCAGACCGAGCGCTTGTTGCGCGACTGCACCTCCCACCACACCGAGCTGCCGTCGCGCAGCATGCGCCACTTGCGCAGCGGATCGCCGACCTCGGCCGGTTCGACCTTGATCACGTCGGCGCCGAATTCGGCCAGCGTCTTGCCGGCGAAGGGGCCGGCAATGAGTTGGCCGAGCTCCAGGACCTTGAGGCCTTCGAGTGCATTCATGGCTTGCTTGTCTCTCTTTGCTGTTCGATGGCTGCACTGTAGAAAAACATCACGATTCGCGGAATTGCCATGACGGCAGCACCCCTTCGCGAAACGCGAAGCCCCGGCCTAGAATGGCCCGATGGCCAGCACCATCAATCCGGCCCGCGTCGACTTCGTCACGCTGCGCCTGTTCTGCGCGGTGGCCCAGTCGGGCAGCATCACCAAGGGCGCGGAGGCCTGCCACCTCGCCTTGTCGGCCGCGAGCCGGCGCCTGTCGGATTTCGAGAATGCCACCGGCTCGAAGCTGCTCGACCGCAGCCCGCAGGGCATTGCGCTGACGCCGGCCGGCCACGTCGCGATGCAGCATGCGATGCGGCTGTTCCAGGGCTTCGAGCAGTTCAGCACCGAGCTCAAGGACTATTCGAGCGGCGTGCGCGGCCATGTGCGCCTGTGGGCCAACATGTCGGCGCTCACCGAGTTCCTGCCGGCGGCGCTGGCGACCTTCCTGGAGCGGCATCCCGACATCCGCGTCGAGGTCGAGGAACAGTTGAGCGGCGACATCGTCCGCGCGCTCGTCGATGGCCTCGCGGACGTCGGCGTGTTCGCCGAGAACACGCCCACCTACGGCCTGGACGTGGCGCCCTTCCAGACCGACGAGCTGGTCGTGCTGTGCGCCAAGCAGCATCCGCTGGCGCGCACGCGGCGCGCCGACTTCAAGACCTGTCTCGCGCACGAATTCGTCGGCCTGAACCGCAGCAGCTCATTGCTGGAGCTGACCTCGCGCGCCGCCGAGCAGGCCGGCATCCCGATGCGCCTGCGCGTGCAGGTGCGCAGCTTCGACGCCATGTGCCACATGATCGCGGCCAACCTCGGCATCGGCGTGGTGCCCTTCGCGGCTTGCAAGGCGCAGGTAAGCGCGCTCGATCTGCGGGTCGTGCGGCTCAAGGACGCGTGGGCGGTGCGGCGGCTGCTGATGGCGACCAAGACCGGCGAGCAGCTGTCGCCCGCAGCCGGCCTGCTGCTGCAGCATCTCGCGGCTTCGAGCCAGGCGCCGACGTCGGTTGCGGGCGCATCGTTGCCCGCGCCTCGAGACCGCCGGTCCTGACGAAGGTCGGATCCAGGCCGGATCTCGTTCGTCGAACGCGTCAGCCCGGCGCGCGCCGCCGACGCGCCGGGCCGGCCGCGGCCTCGCGCAGGCACTCGACGAAGGCCCGCGCCGCCGGCGTCAGCCGCGACCAGGCCTGCAGGCGCACCGACACCTGCACGCGCGGCAGCGGCTCCGCCAGGCGCAGGCGCACCAGGCCGCGGGAGGCGACGGGGTCCTCCGCCAGCGACGCGGCGACCAGGGTCAGCGCGTCGGCGTTGCGCACCAGCGAAAGGCCGAACTGGATCGACTGGCACACCACGGTGTTGCGCGGGGCCGCGAGCCCGGCCTGCTGCAGGGCTTGCACGCCGTAGGCCGGAACCGCCCACAGCGCTTCGGCCAGACGGCGCAGGGTGCGCACCCGCGCCAGCGGATGGCCGGCGCGCGCGATGGCCGCCAGCGGGGCCTGCAGCAGCACCTCGCGCTCCAGGCCGTCCTTTTCCGCCGTCCCCTCCAGCTCGCTCAGCACCGCCAGGTCGTGGCCCGATCCCGGGCCGGTCGCCTCGGGACTGGTGATCTCCACCAGCTCCAGCGCGACGCCGGGGCAGCGCCGGCGGAAGGCCAGCAGCGCATCGGGCAGCAGCCGTGCCGCCGCCAGCGAGCTGAACGCGGCGCGCAGGTGGCCGCCGCCGTCGCGCAGCTGCGCAATCTCGTCCTCGGTGCGCCGGACCTCGTCGAACAGCACCGCGGCGCGCCGCAGCAGGGCCTGGCCGATCTCGGTCGGCACGACGCCCCGGGCACTGCGCACGAACAGCGCAACGCCGACCGTGCGCTCCAGCTCGCGGATCGCGTAGGTCATGGCCGGCTGCGTCAGCGCAGCATCGCGCGCCGCGGCACGGATGCCGCCGGCCTCGGCCACGCGGCGGAAGATCTCCAGGTGTCGCAGGTTCATCGGGGAAGGCATCGGTTGGTTGGAACGATGGTGAACAAGAATTTTGATCGCTTGCAAGAATCCCGTGTCTTTTCTTTTATCCCGGCATGCACTACCGTCGCGCGGACCCGGCGGCCCCATGGCCTTGGGCGGCCATTCCCCTCCTCCTCTTCGAACCATTCCAGAGAACCTGCATGAAGCGTCTGCATTCCCTCGCCACCCTGGCCGCCGCCAGCCTGTTGAGCCTGAACGCCCAGGCCCAAAGCGGCACCGCCGCGGCCCCTGACGCGCTGCAGCAGCGCGGACTGTCCCTGGCCGACGCCACCGAGGCGCAGGTGATCGCGTGGCGGCGCCACATCCACCAGAACCCCGAGCTGTCGTTCCAGGAGAAACGCACCGCTGCCTACGTGGCCGAGGCGCTGGCCCGGATGCCGGGCATCGAGGTGCAGACCGGCATCGCCAAGACCGGCATCAAGGCCGTGCTGCTCGGCGGCAAGCCCGGACCGGTGGTGGCCCTGCGCGCCGACATGGACGCGCTGCCGGTGGAGGAACGCAACGACCTGCCCTTCAAGTCCACCGCCAAGGGCGACTGGCTGGGCAAGGAAGTGCCGGTCTCGCATGCCTGCGGCCACGACACCCACGTCGCGATGTTGCTGGGCGCGGCGCAGGCGCTGTGGAGCATGCGTGCCGAACTGCCAGGCACGGTGGTCTTCCTGTTCCAGCCGGCCGAGGAGCAGGGCCCCGGCCCGGTGCTCAGCGGCGCGCCCGCGATGGTGCAGGCGGGCGTTCTGGACAACCCGAAGGTGGATGTGGTGATGGGCCAGCACATCAACGCCGGCGGCCCGCTGGGCATCGGCTACCGGCGCGGCAGCCTGATGGCGAGCGGCGACGTGTTCAAGATCTCGCTCAAGGGACAAGGCGGCCACGGCTCCTCGCCCTGGACCGCGAAGGAGCCGACGGTGGCGGCGGCCGAGATCGTTCTGGCACTGCAGAACATCGTGAGCCATCGCATCGACCCGCTGGACGGCCCCACCGTGGTCACCGTGGGCATGCTGCAGAGCGGCAACCGCGTGAACATCCTGCCCGACACCGCGGAAGTGGCCGGCACGGTGCGTTCGCTGTCGGCCAAGAACCAGAAGGTGGCGCACGAGAACATCCGCCTGAAGGCGCAGAAGATCGCCGAGCAGCACGGCCTGACGGCCAAAGTGGAGATCGACACCGGCTACGAGGTGCTGGTGAGCGACCCGGGCGCCACCCAGGTGGTGGTGAACGCGCTGGAGGCGGCGGCCGGCCCCGGCGCGCAGGCGCGCGAGATCGGGCCGCGCATGGGCTCGGAGGACTTCGGCTCCTTCGGCAAGAACCGGCCGGTGGTGTTCTGGAACCTGAATGCCTCGCCCTTCGGCGACAGGCCGGGCGCGCCCAACCATTCGTCCGAGTTCGTGATCGACGAGAAGGCCTTGCGCCTAGGCGTGCGCGCCCTGGTGGGCAGCACGCTGGCCTACATGACGACCCGGCCGAACGGGGAGCTGACGGCCTCGCGCTGAGCAGCTAGACCGTTCCTGCGCCCACCAGCATCTCGCACGGCCCGACGAAGCCATCGCCGGTTTCGAAGGCGCGCAAGGCTTCCTCGATGGCTTGCCAGGCCTGCGCGCGCTCGGTCTCGCTCAGGCCCACCATCATCTGGTGCAAGGCACCGAAGGACTCGCGCTCGAAGCGCACGCATTCCGCCGCACTCGGCAGCTTGATCGGCGATGGCACCTTGCGCACCTCGATGTCGCGCAAGCCGGCCTTGGCGAAGGCGGCTTCGAGCACGCCCTCGGCACCGAGCGAGAACGGGCCCGGCTGGCCAGGCAGCGGCGGTGGCAGCTTGGCGCGCTCGCGGATGATCTTCACGGGAATGGAGAAGAAGGCATTGCGCTCGGGTGTCGAGTAGACGATGGCCGCCACGCGCCCGCCCGGCCGCAACGCGCGGCACATGCCCGCGAGCGCGCGCTGCTGGTCGGGAAAGTAGATCAGGCCGACGCGGCTGATCGCGGCGTCGAAGGAGCCGGCGGGCAGCACGTCGAGCGCCTCGCCGTCGAGCTCGCGCGTTTCGACGTTGGAGAGCCCGGCTTCCTTGGCGTCGGCCGCCGCGCGTTCAAGCAAGGCGGGCGCAATGTCGGTGGCCAGCACATGGCCGCTCTCGCCCACGCGCCGTGCTGCCGAGATCGACTGTTCGCCTGCGCCCGCGGCGATGTCGAGCACGCGGGATCCCGGGCCGATGCGGGCCAGGTCGAACATGGTCTCGGTCGCCTCGCCGAGCCAGTCGCCGAGGAAGGGGCCCCAGCGGTGCCAGGCCTCGGCGGCGGCCTGCCACTGCGCGCGTGTCGTGGTCTTGAAGGCGGCGGCATCGAATGCCGGCTGCAGAACGGTGTTCATGGTGCGTCTCCAGAGGAAAGAAGGTGCACGAAGCATCGCTGCGCGTGGCCCTGCGCGCCAGTCCAGAATTAGAACTGGCCTTGCCGGGGCGAGAGGAATAGATTCGCTCCATGATCGACTACGGCCAGTTCTGCACCGTCGCGCGCGGCGCCGAAGTGCTCTGCGAGCGCTGGACGCCCTTGGTCGTGCGCGAGCTGATGTGCGGCAGCACCCGCTTCAACGACATCCGGCGCGGCGTGCCGCGCATGTCGGGCTCGCTGCTCGCGCAGCGGCTGCGCAAGCTCGAGGAGGTCGGCGTCGTCAAGCGCGTGCAGGGCACCGGCGTGTCGGCGGAGTACCACCTCACCGGTGCCGGCGAGGAGTTGCGGCCGATCGTGATGGCGCTCGGCCACTGGGGCGCACGCTGGATCGGCAGCCGCCTGAAGCGCGGCCAGCTCGATGCCGGCTTTCTGATGTGGGACATCCGCCGCTTCGTGCGGCCCGACGATTGCCCGCGCGGGCGCTGCATCGTCGTCCACTTCCGCTTCACCGATGCGCCCGAGGGCGAGCGCCGCTGGTGGCTGGTGGTGGACAAGGGCAGCGCCGACCTGTGCCGCGACGATCCCGGCGAGGACGCCACGCTGATCGTCGAATCGACGGTGCTGGCACTGACCGAAGTCTGGACCGGTGACCGGGACGCCGACGACCTGATCCGCGAACGCCGGTTGCGCGTCACGGGCACCGCGCGCGATGCGCGCGACCTGTGGCGCTGGCTGGGCCGCAGCGCTTTCGCCGAGACGCGCGAGGCCGCCCGGAGGGCCTAGTGCGCCGCCCCGCCGAGGGCCTTGGTCAGCATCACGAGGTCCAGCGCCAGCCGCCCGCTGCTGGCGACCTCGTCGCGCTGCGCCTGCAGCAGCGTGCGCTGGGCATCGAGCTGGACCAGGAAATCGGTCAAGCCGTTGTCGTAGCGCACGCGCGCCAATTCCCAGGCGTCGCGGCTGTGGCGCTCCTTCTCCACCAATTGCAGATGGCGCTGCCGGTCTGCCGTGTAGGCGCTCAAGGCATCGTCGATCTCGTGCCAGGCCTTCAGCACCGTCTGCTGCCAGGCCACCGCGGCCTCCTGCTGCTGCAGCTCGCGCAGGGTCACGGTGCTGCGACGCCGGCCGCCGTCGAAGATCGGCAGCTGCAAGCTCGGGCCGATCGCCCACTGCCGGCTGCCCCATTCGCCGAAGCTGCGGCTTCCCACCGATTCGAAGCCGAAGTTCGCGCCCAGCGTGATGCGCGGGTACAGGTCGGCGACGGCGACGCCGATGCTGGCGGTGGCCGCATGCAGTTGCGCCTGCGCGCGCTGGATGTCGGGCCGGCGCAGCGCTGCTTCCGAGGGCAGGCCGGGCGAGAGATCGGGCAATGCGCTCGCCCGCGCATCGGCGCGCTCGGTCAACTGCGCTTGGAGCGCGCCGGGCCGTTCGCCGACCAGCAGCGTGATCTGGTTGATGGCCTGTGCCTCCTGCGCCAGCAATTGCGGCAGCCGCGCGCGCAGATCGGCCGTTTGCGCGCGCTGGCGCGTCACGTCGAGGTCGGTCGTAAGGCCGCCGTCGGCGCGCGCCTTGACCAGCTCGAGCGTCTCCTCGGCCGCGGCGATCTCGGCGCGCGCGATGCGCAGCTGGCGCTGCGCGGTGCGCAGCTCGAAGTAGTTGCGCGCCAGCTCGGACTGCACGCTCAGTTGCACCTGCGCCAGCATCGCCTGTGAGGCCGCGAGGTTGGCATCGGCGGCCTCGATCGAGCGCCGCACGCGGCCCCAGAGATCGAGCTCCCAGGCGGCATCGAAGCCGGCCTGGTAGAGGTTGTGCGGTTCGCTCAGCACGCCGATCAGCTCCTCGCGGTTCGAAGGATTGAGCGCGTCGATCAGGCGCGTGCCCGAACCGAACTCGCTCTGCCGCTGGCGCGTCGCCGCCGCGCTGGCGTTGAGCTGCGGGCCGCGCTGGGCCTCCGCCGCTTGCCTTTGCGTTCGGCTTTGCGCGAAGCGCAGCGCTGCCGTCTGCAGATCGTGGTTGGTGGCGAGCGCCTTGGCCTGCAGCGCGTCGAGCACCGGGTCGGCGAAAACGGACCAGCCGATCGGCATGCTCGCCGTGCTTCGAAGCTGCGGGTCGGCCAGTTCCGGCGAACCGCCATGCCAGGCCGAGAAGTCGGCGGGCGCCTCGGGCATCGGGGCCTTGAAATCGGGCCCGACGGCGCAGCCGGCGAGCATCAGCGCCGCGAGCACCGTCAGCAGACGGGAAAAGCGAAGGTGTTGCGAGTTCTTCATGTCGCGTTCCGTTTCAGACAAGACGGTTGCGGAAAAGCCAGGCGGCGAGCGGCAGCGTGATGACCGCGATGACGAGCAGCGGAATGAGGTTGTGCCAGACGGTCAAGAGGCCCACGCCCTCGAGGTAGACGCGCTGCACCAGGTCGATGGCGAAACGCAGCGGATTCGCCAGCGTCGCGATCTGCAGCACCTCCGGCATGTTGCGCACCGGCGTGACCAGGCCCGACAGCAGCATCAGCGGCATGATCAGCACGAAGGTGTAGAGCATGGCCTGCTGCATGCTGGCCGACACCGCCGAGATCGACAGCCCGATGCCCACGCTTGCAATGGTGAAGCAGGCGAGGCCGGTGTAGAGCGTGACGAAGGAGCCGGCCATCGGCACCTTGAACCACAGGAGCGTGACCAAGAGCACGATGGTGGACTGCACGAGCCCGATCAGCACCGGCGGCACCGCCTTGCCGACCATGATCTCCATCGGCGACAGCGGCGTGACCAGCAGTTGGTCGAAGGTGCCCTGCTCGCGTTCGCGCGCCACCGACAGGGCCGTCAGCAGCAGCGTCTGCAGCATGCTGAGCGCGGCGATCATGCCGGGCATCAGGTTCCAGCGCGTCTCGAGATTCGGGTTGTACCAGGCGCGCGAGGCGATGCTCACCGGCGCCTTCGCGCCGCCGTGCTGCAGCCGCCACTCGTCGTTGAAGTCCGCGACCACGGAAGCGATGTAGCCGCCGGCAGAGCCCGCCGTGTTGGAGTTGCGGGCATCGATGACGAGCTGGATTGGCGCGCTCTCGCCGGCCTGCAGCTGCTCTTCGAACTGCGGGCCGATCTGGAGCACCAGCAGCGCCTGCTGCGCATCGATCACGCGCGCGATGTCGGCCTGGGTGGCGAGCGTCGCGGCGCGGCGGAAGACGCCGGTGCCGTCGAGCTTCGCGACCAGCGCCGTCGAGGCGCCGCTCCTGCTCTGGTCGAGCAGCGCGTAGTCGACGTTGCTCAGGTCGTAGGTGGCCGCGTAGCCGAACAGCAGGCTCTGCATGAGCGCAGGCACGACCAGGATGGCGCGGCTGGACGGGTCCTTCAGGATCGCCAGGAACTCCTTGCGGCAGAGGTTGACGATACGGAGCAGTAGCGCGATGAACGAACCGTGCATGGCGAAGCCTTCAGTCGAGTTGTTTGCGCGTGACGAAGCACGCCAGGCCGAGCAGCAGCACGGCATAGACAACCAGGATCGCGCAGTTGCGCAGCACCAGCGGCCAGACGTCGCCGGCGAGGAAGAGCGTGCGGATCAGCTCCATGAAGTAGGTGGCCGGCAGCGCCTGGCCCACGATGCGCACCGCCGTCGGCACGTTGCGCAGGTCGAACAGAAAGCCCGAGAGCATCAGCGAGGGCAGGAAGCTCGCGAGCAGCGCGACCTGGCTCGCGAGGAACTGGTTGCGCGTGACCGAGGAGATGACCAGCCCGATGCCGACCGCGACCAGCATGTAGAGCATGGCGGCGAGGATCAGCAGCGCGAGCGAGCCGACCATCGGCACCTCGAACAGGAAGCGCGCGGCGACCAGGCACAGCGCGAGCCCGACCATGCCGATGCCGAAGTAGGGAATGATCTTCGCCAGCAGGATCTCGACCGGCCGCACCGGCGTGACGAACAGCGCCTCCAGCGTGCCGCGCTCCCACTCACGCGCCATCACCAGCGCAGTGAGGAAGGCGCCGACCAGCGTCATGATCAGCACGATCAGGCCCGGCACCAGGTACCAGGTGCTGGTGTTGGCGCTGTTGAACCACATGCGCTGCTCGATGCTGACCGCGCCGATGCCGGTGCCGGGTTGTCCGCGGTCGGCTTGCCGCTGTGCGTTGCCCCCGAGCGCGGCCGTGGCGTAGCGCAGCACGATGCTGGCGCGGCCCGCATCGGCGCCGTGCACGATGACCTGGATGCGCGCATCGCCGGCCGCGAGACGGCGCGAGAAGTCGCCGGGCACGCGCACGATGCCGTCGACCCGGCGCTCGCGCATCAGCAGCTCGGCCTCGCGCATCGAGCTCAGCATGACGGGCGCGATGTAGGGCGTGAGCTGCAGGCCGGCCACCGCGTCGGCGGCCGCGGGCGAGCTGTCCTCCATCACCACCGCGAGCGGCGCGTTCTTGACGTCGAGCGAGAGGCCGAAGCCGAAGATCAGGATCAGGATGATCGGCAGCAGGATGCCGATGGCGATGCTGCTCGGATCGCGCACGAGCTGCCGCGTTTCCTTGCGCGTGAGTGCGATGAGTCGGCGCCAGAAACCGCTCATGCCCTTGCCTCGCGTGACTGCGTGACGATGCCGATGAAAGCCTCTTCCATGTCCGGCGCGCTGCCCGCCTGCACCCGCACCTCTTGCGGCGTGCCGATGGCCAGCAGCTTGCCGGCGTCCTGGATCACGATGCGGTCGCAGTACTCGGCCTCCTCCATGAAGTGGGTGGTGATGATGACCGTCACGCCGGCTTCGGACAGCGCGGTGATGCGGCGCCAGAACTCACGCCGCGCCAGCGGATCGGTGCCGCTGGTCGGTTCGTCGAGAAACAGGATCTCGGGCTCGTGCAAGAGGCCCGTGGCCATGGCCAGGCGCTGCTTGAAGCCACCGGGCAGGAGTCCGCTGGTGGCCTTCTCCTGGCCCAGCAGGTCGAACTGCTGCAGCACCGTCTGCATGCGATCCCGCAGGCGCTGCCCGCGCAAGCCGTAGGCGCCGCCGAAGAACTCGAGGTTCTCGGCGACGGTGAGGTTGCCGTAGAGCGCGAACTTCTGCGACACGTAGCCGATCCGGCTGCGGGCCTGTGCACGCGCATGGCGCAGATTGACGCCCGCCACCTGCAGGAAGCCGCTGGTCGCGGGCAGCAGGCCGCAGAGCATGCGGAAGGTGGTGGTCTTGCCGGCGCCGTTGGGGCCGAGCAGGCCGAAGATCTCGCCGCGCCGCACATCGAAACTGGTGCTCGCGACAGCCGTGAAGTCGCCGAACTTGCGCACCAGCTCCTTCACTTCGATCACGACCTCGTCGGGCTCGCCCGCAACGGCAACGGTCGCGATCTGCGGTTGCGCCGCGGCAGCGCCCTTTTCCTTCTCCTTCTTCTGCTTCGCGCGCAGCAGCACCATGAAGCCGTCTTCCAGGCGCGCCGGCACCGGCTCGACGGGCGCGCCGTCGAACAGCGCGGCCAGCGCCTGCTCGTCGGCATCGGGCCGGCGGATGAAGCGCACCTCGCCGCCTTGCGGCACGGCATCGACGATCGACGCCGGCGCATCCAAGAGCTTCGCCTGCAGCCTGCGCGCCGGCACACCCTCGGGCGGCCTGGCGATGAAGCACAGATCACGCGCGTTGTCGCGGATCTGCTCCGGTGCGCCCTGCGCGATCAGCCGGCCTTCGTGCATCACGAAGACCTGGGCGCAGCGTTCGGCCTCGTCGAGGTAGGCGGTGCTCACGATCACGGAAAGCCGCTCGTCGTCGACCAGCTGCCGCACGATCTCCCAGAGCTCGCGCCGCGACAGCGGATCGACGCCGACCGTGGGCTCGTCGAGCAGCAGCAGTTCGGGTGAGCGCACCAGCGTGCAGGCCAGGCCCAGCTTCTGCTTCATGCCGCCCGAGAGCTTGCCGGCCGGGCGCGCGGTGAAACGGCCCAGGTCGGTCATCTCCATCAGCCGCGCATAGCGCTCGCGCCGCACATTCTTCGGCACGCCGTGCAGATCGGCATAGAGGTCGAGGTTCTCCTGCACGCTCAGGTCTTCGTAGAGCCCGAAGCGCTGCGGCATGTAGCTGATGCGGTCCTGCACGGCCTGCGGATCGGCCGCCACGTCGATGCCCAGCACGTGCAGCGTTCCGCGGTCGGCGCGCAGCAGTCCGGCCGCGAGGCGCAGCAGCGTGGTCTTGCCCGCGCCGTCGGGGCCGACCAGCGCGCAAAGCGTGCCGGCGGAAACCTGCAGCGACACGTCGCCGAGGGCCTGCACCAGCAGCTTGGAGCCCTTGACTTCGAAGCCCTTGTGCAGCCCCTGCCCGGCGAGCGCCGGCGCGGCGGCGTTCATCAGCGCGCGCCTCCGGCCGCCGCGAGCTTGGCGCCGTCGAGCGACAGCCGGACCGTGACCGGCATGCCCAGCCGGAGCCGGTCTTCCTTGTCGTCGGCCAGCACGCGGATCTCGTAGACCAGGCTGCTGCGCAGCTCCTCGGTCTGCACGGTCTTTGGCGTGAACTCGGCCACCGAGGAGATGTAGCCCACCTTGCCGGCGAGCGGCTGGCTGGGGTGGCTGTCGGTCGTGAGCGTGGCCGCCATGCCGGGCTTGATGCGTCCGAGATCGACCTCCGTCACGTAGGCGCGAACCCACTTGGGATCGGTGATCGCGAGCGTGAACACCGGGCGCTGCGGCGAGGCCATGTCGCCCGGCTCCATCAGGCGCGCGCGCACCACGGCATCGATGGGCGCCTTGAGCTCGGCCTGCGCGAGCTGGTGGTTGAGCAGTGCGAGTTCGGCACGCGCCACTTCGAGCTGGGCCTGGGCCTGCGCGATGTCTTCCTTGCGCGGCCCGGTCACGACCAGCTGCTGCGCCTTGCGCGCATTCTCGAGCTGCGCCTGCGCCACCTTCAGCCGGGCCTGCGCGCTGTCGAGGTCCTGCTGGCTCACCGCGCGGCCGGCCGTGGTCTGGCGGATGCCCTGCAACCGGTCGAGCTGCTGGCGCGCGAGCTCGGCATCGGCCTGGGCGGCCGACACGCCGGCGCGGGCCTGCGCCACTTCCTCGGGGCGGCTGCCGGTCTTCAGGCGCTGCAGCGCCTGCTGCTGCACGCCGATCTGCGCCTGCGCCTGGGCCGCGCGCAACTCGAGCGTGCGCGTGTCCAGCATGCCCAGCACCTGGCCAGCTTTCACATGGTCGCCCTCCTGCACCTCGAGCCTGCCGATGCGCTCGCTGCCGTTGAAGGCCAGCGAGACCTGGCGCACGTCGACGTTGCCGTAGAGCACCAGGCTGTCGCTGTCGGCGGGCTTGCGGTTGAAGTACCAGGCGGCCGAAGCGACGGCCGCCAGCAGGACGATGGCGCCAACGATGAGGGGTTTCTTGTTCATGAGTTTGCTCTTGCTTTCTCGCCGGTGCGTCGTCGATGAAGTAGACTGGATGATATCGAATTTGAATTCAAATTCAAACTAATCCCGGCCTTTCCATAGGCCTGTCATATGCCATCCACTGCGAAAAAGAAAGCTTCCATCGCGCCCGCCAGGCGCGCCCCGCGCCCCGACGGTGCCGCTACCCGATCGCATCTGCTCGAGACCGCGGGCCAGGTGTTCGCCGAGCGCGGCTATGCCGATGCCACCAGCAAGGAGATCTGCGAGCGCGCCGGCACGCCGATGGCCTCGGTCAACTACCACTTCGGCAGTCGCGAGGCCTTGTATGAAGAGGTGCTGGTCGAGGCGCACCGCCAGATCGTGAGCGTGGACGAGCTGATCGAGATGACGCGCTCGCTCGGCGATCCACGGCAGAAGCTGCGCGCGCTACTCGCGCACATGCTGGCGCCCTCCTCGCGCGAGGCCGCGCCCTGGGGTTTTCGCGTCGTGCTGCGCGAGATCATGTCGCCGGGGCCGCTGGCGCCGGCGCTGGTCGACAAGGCGGTGCGGCCCAAGGCCAAGCTGCTGCTGGGCCTGATCTCGGAAATCCTGGAACTGCCGCCGGACCATCCCGCGGTGCAGCGCGCCCTCGTGTTCTCGGTGCTGCCCTGCATCGTGATGCTGGTCGCGCCGAAGGAGATACCGAGCAAGGTCCTGCCCGCGATCGCCAAAGACAGCGAGGGGCTGCTCGAAGACCTGATGCGCTACATGTTCGCCGGGCTGGATGCGCTCGCGGGCGCGCACCGCAAGCCCGCGCGCGCTTCGCGCGCCTAGGCGCCCGGCTCAAGCCATCCGCGCCGGCAGCACGTCGAGCGAACGCAACCGCGCGATCTCTTCCTCGCTGTAGCCGTGCGCCGCCAGGATGTCAGCCGCATGCTGGCCGAAGCTTGGCGATGCGAAGGGTGCGGGCCCGGGCGTGCTGCCGAACTTGACCGGCTTGTCGAAGCCGCGATAGCCGCCCACCTCCGGATGCGTGTAGTGCGCCACCATCTGCTCGGCCAGCACCTGCTCGTTCACGAACATGTCCTCGACCGCACGCGCCGCCGCGCAGGGCACGGCTTCGCCGAAGATGCCTTCCCATTCGAGCGCGCTGTGCTGCTGGAGCGCGGTGCGCAGGCGCGGCACGATCTCGGCCGCGTGCTGCGCGCGCTTGCGCACCGTGTCGTAGCGCGGATCGGCAGCCAGCGCCTGCAGGCCGGTGCGCTCGCACAGGGCCGACCAGAAATGCGGCGTGTTGGCGGACAGGTAGAGGTAACCCTCGCGCGTCGGATGCAGTCCGGTGACGCCGCCGGAGCGCATGTCGCGCCCGACCTCCCTGCCCTCGCAGTCGGCCCACACGAGGCGCGCCGACTGCATGGCCAGCGCGCTGCGCAGCAGCGAGACGCCGACATACTGCCCGAGGCCGCTGCGGGCGCGCTCCACCAGCGCGGCGCTGACGCCCATGGCCAGCATCGAGGCCGCGTAGTAGTCGACCACCGAGCCGTAGACGATCTCCGGCGGGCCGCCCGCCTTGCCCTGCATGGCGCAGATGCCGGTCATGCTCTGCAGCACCTGGTCGTAGCCGGCCTTGTCCTTGAGCGGCCCCACTTCGCCGTAGCCCGTGACCGCGCAATAGACCAGCGCCGGATAGCGTTCGCGCAGCTGCTCGTAGGCGATGCCGAGCCGCTGTGGCACCGCAGGCCTGAAGTTGTGCACCAGCACGTCGGCCTCGCCGAGCAGGCGATGCAGCACCTCCAGCCCTTCGGGCTTCTTGAGGTCCAGCGCCAGCCCCCGCTTGTTGCGGTTGACGCCGATGAAGGCACGGCTCTCGGCCTCGAGCGTGGACGGGTACTTGCGCAGGTTGTCGCCGGCAGGCGGCTCGATCTTGACCACGGCCGCCCCCATGTCGGCCAGCAGCGTGCAGCCGTAGGGCCCCGCGATGTAGGCGCTGAGGTCGAGCACGCGGATGCCCGACAGTGGGCCGCGGACTGCGTCTTCTTCGATGTTCGTCATCGTCATGGGAGCGCCTTCCGGTTCATTGGGGAGCGATGCGCGCATTCTTCGCGGCCTGGCCCCACTTGCCGATCTCGCCCGCGATAAAGCGGCCGAAATGCTCGCGCGTGTCGGCTGCCGGCGTGAAGGACAGCGCCTTCAGGCGCTCCTGCATCTCGGGCATCGCCATCGCGCGGCCGACTGCCTGGTTGAGCTTGTCCAGGACGGCGGGCGGCGTGCCCGCGGGCGCGGCCAGCCCGATCCAGCCCACGGCCTCGAAGCCCTTGAGCCCTTGCTCGGCCAGGGTCGGCGCCTCGGGCAGCAAGGGCGTGCGCTCTGCCGAGCCGACGCCGATCACCTTGAGCTTGCCCGCGCGCACCTGCGGCAGCACCGCCGGCAGCGCATCGAACATGAACTGCACCTGGCCGCCGATCAGTTGCGGCTGCGCCTCCGCCGCGCCCTTGAACGGCACGTGCACCGCCGGAACGCCGGCCTGGTGCAGGAACATCTCGGTCGTCAGGTGCGAGGTCGAGCCGTTGCCCGCGGAGGCGTAGTTCATCGCGCCCGATTTCGCTTTCGCGATGAACTGCTGCAGGTTGTCGAAAGGCGCGTCGCGGCTGGCCACCATGGTCTGGATCACGAGGCCCACGTTGGTCACCGGCGCTAAGTCGCGCACCGGGTCGTAGGGCAACCTGGAATAGATGGCCGGCGCCACCGCAAAGCCGGCGCTGGTGGCCATCACCAGCGTGTAGCCGTCCGGCGCAGCCTTGGCGACGAAGTCGGTGCCGATGGTGGTGCCGGCGCCGGCCTTGTTCTCCACCACGAAAGGCTGGCCGAGCGAACGCGCGAGCTGGTCGGCCACCAGCCGCGCCAGGATGTCGGTGGCCTGGCCGGCCGCGATTGGCACGATCAGCCTCACCGGGCGATTCGGATAGTCGGCTTGCGCCTGGGCGCGTGGCGCGAGCGCCGGCAGGGAGATCAGGAGCGGCAGCGAAAAGAAGCAGAACGCTCGGCGCGAGGAGAGCATGGGAAGTCGCTTTCGAAAAACGAACGGGGGCGGCCAGGGCTTCAGGCGAAGCCGTAGAGGCGGGCCGGGTTGTCGACCAGGATGGCCCTGCGCGTCGCGGCATCGGGGACCCACTCGGCGAGCAGGTCCAGGAGCCGCGCATCGTCGGGCTTGTGTTCTTCCTCGGTGGGATGCGGCCAGTCGCTCCCCCACACCAACCGGTCGGGCGCGATGGCGGCCAGCGCACGGGCGTCGTCCACCGTGTCCGCATAGTCCGGCGCGCCGGTGCGCGTGTTGAGGTAGGCGCCGCTGAGCTTGACCCAGGCGCGACCTTCGCGAAGCAGTTCCTGCACGACGGCCAGGGCCGCATCCCGCGCTTCGCCGCCCACCGGCAGGCGCGCCAGGTGGTCGAAGACGACCGGGCACGGCAGCTGCCGCAGCACGGCCGCATGTTCGACGATCTGCGCCGCGTGGAAATGCAGTTGCAGATGCCAGCCAAACGGCGCGATGCGTTCGGCCAGCGGCAACAGCATGTCGAAGCGGGTCGGCGCGCCGGTGGCGGCATGCAGCGTGAGCCGCAGGCCGCGGATCCCGCCCGCATCGAGGCGCTGCAGGTCGTCCTCGCTCACCTCGGGCGTCAGCACCGCGATGCCGCGCGTGTGCGCGGGCCCAAGCTGCGCGATCGCATAGAGCGTAGCGCTGTTGTCGGTGCCGTAAGCGCGCGGCTGAACCACCACTGCGCGGCGCGTGCCGAGCCGCTGCTGGATCAGCCGATAGTCGGCGGCCGTGGCATGCGCCGGCGTCGCGACCAGCTTCGCGCCGGGCGCTTCCGCAAAGCGCGCATCGAAGACATGGATGTGCGCATCGCAGGCTTCAGCCGGCGCCGGTTGGCGCGGGAGCGCACTGCCGGCGGAGTTGGGGAAAGCGTTCGTCGCCATCATTCGGTCGAGATGCCCGCGTCCTTGGCGACCTTCTGCCAGTACGGGATCTCGCGCTGGATCTGCGCGGTGAACTGCGCCGCGGTCAATCCCGCGGGCTCGGCGCCTTCGCGCTGGAGGAAGGACTTCATCTCCGGCCCTTCGACGATCTTGTTGATCTCGGCATTGAGCCGCTGCACCACCGCCGGCGGCGTACCCGCGGGCGCGAGCAGGCCCCACCAGATGCTGAAGCTGTAGCCGGGCACAGCCTGCGCCATCGGCGCCAGCTCCGGCGCGATGGCGGAAGGCTTCGCGCTGGTGATGCCGATCGCGCGCGCCTTGCCCGAACGCAGCGCCGCCTGCAGCGATGGGCCGCTCGCGATCAGCACGTCGACGTTGCCGCCCATCAGATCGGTGGTGGCCGGCGCCATGCCGCGGTAAGGAATGTGCGTGATGAAGACGCCGGCACTCCCCTTCAGCAGCTCGGTCGCGAACTGGTTGGTGCTGCCGGGGCCGGAGGACGCGTAGTTGAGCTTGCCCGGCCGCTGCTTGGCCAGCGCTACCAGCTCGGCCGGCGTCCTTGCCGGCAGGTCGGCGCGCACCGCAACCACGAAAGGTCCCTGCGCCATCATGGCCACCGGCGCGAAGCTCTTCACCGGATCGAAAGGCAAGCGCGGCTGCACCGCGGCATTGGTCACGAAGCTCGAGGACACCGCCGCCAGCGTGTAGCCGTCGGCCGCTGCCTTGGCGACGATGCCGGTGCCCAGCGTGCCGCTGGCACCGGGCTTGTTGTCGATCACCACCGGCTGGCCCAGCGCCTCGGAAAGACGGCGGCCCACGGCCCGCGCGAACACGTCGTTGGAGCCGCCCGCCGGATAAGGCACGACGATCGTGATCGGCCGCGAAGGCCAGGGCTCCTGTGCTGTCGCACTGCCGCAGAAGACGGCGGCGCCGAGCATCGACATCAGGGCGGCTGCCGCGCGACGGCGCCCGGCGAGAGAGGGAATGAAGTGGCGAGCGATGGTCATGTTGTCTCCGGTCTGTTTGTGAAGGTCGATCGATGGGTGCCGCCGGCGCTCAGCGCTCCGGCAGCAGGCCGAGCCGCTTCGCGTCGGCCACGATGGCCTCGGCGCTGCGCACGAAAGGAGCGTCCACCATGCGGCCGTCGACCAGGTAGGCGCCCACGCCGCGGGCTTGCGCTTCGCGCGCCGCTTCGGTCACGCGCAGTGCGCGCGCAATGTCGGCTTCCGAGGGGCGGAACACCCGGTGCGCCAGCGCCACCTGGCTGGGATGGATGCAGCTCTTGCCCAGGTAGCCGAGGCGGCGCGCCATCTCGGCCTCGGCCACATAGCCTTCGGCGTCCTTGACGTCGGCGAAGGCCGAGTCGTAGGCGAACACGCCGGCCTCCCCGGCCGCCAGCCGCATCGCGAACATGGCTGCATGCACGTTGGCGATGTCGCGGCGCGCGATGCCGAGCGGCTCGAACAGGTCGCCGAAGCCGAGCTGCAGGCCGGCCACGCGCGCATGCGCCTGCGCCATCGCAGCGGCCTGGCGCAGGCCCCTGGGCGACTCCACGTTCAGCAGCAGGCGCGCCGGGCGCGTGACGCCGTTCGCCCGCTCGGCCGTTTCCAGCACGGCCACTGCGGCCATGACTTGCTCGATGGATTCGGCCTTGGGAAGATTCAAGAGATGCAGGCTCTCGCACGCCACGGCCGCAACGTCGGCCTCGAAGTGCGGCGTGTCGATCGCGTTGACGCGCACGATCAGCGTCTTGCCCGAAGCCTGCGCCGCGGCCGAGCGCAACAGCGCGCCGACCTGTGTCCGCGCCTCGGCCTTGCGATCCTCCGCAACGGCGTCCTCGAGGTCGAAGGAGAGCGCATCGGCAGGGCCGTCGAGCGCCTTGGGAAAGAGCTCCGGGCGCGAGCCGGGCACAAAAAGCTTGCTGCGCACTTTTTTGTCTCCAGAAGAAATTCCGAAGCCGAGTCTGCGCGCAGGCATCCAAAAGAAAAATCGCCTTGTGCTATTTTCAGAATATAAATTTCATTTACTGTGAATACCGACTTCCTCAAGAGCTTCGTCGCGGTCATCGAGCACGGGTCGATGGCCGAAGCCGCGCGCCGGCTCAATCTCACGCCGGCGGCGATCGGCCAGCAGGTGCGCGCGCTGGAGCGCGAGATGGGCACGCCGCTGGTCAAGCGCATGGGCCGCACGGTGGCGCCCACCGAGGCCGGCGACCGCATCGCCCTGCGCGCGCGCGCGCTGCTGGTCCAGGTGGTCGACCTGCGCACGGTGGCCAACGACGCGACGCTGTCGGGCGACCTGAGGCTCGGCGCCGGCACCAACGCGCTGCTCGGCATGGTGCCGGACATCCTGGCCGGCCTGGTGAAGCGCTACCCGGGCGTGAACGTCTACGTGCAGCCCGGCTATTCGGTGGACATGCACCCCGCGGTGCAGCGCGGCGAGCTCGACGCCGCCATCGTGCTGCAGTCGCCGGTCGCCTTGCCCAAGGCCTTGTGCTGGCAGCTGCTGCGCGAGGAGCCGCTGGTGGTGCTGGCGCCCGCGAAATGGGCCGGCGCCGATCCGCACAAGCTGCTGGCGACGCAGCCGCTGATTCGCTATGACCGCACGCAATGGGGCGGCAGGCAGGCCGAGCAGTACCTGCGCAAGGCCGGCATCAAACCGCGCGAACGCTTCGAGCTCAACGCGCTCGGTGCCATCGCGGTGATGGTCGACCGCGGTCTCGGCGTTTCGCTGGTGCCCGACTGGATCCGGCCCTGGCCCGAGGGCTTGCGGCTCACGCGAATCCCGCTGCCGCTGCCCTTCGAGCCGCGCCGCATCGGGCTGATCTGGTCGCGTGCGTCGCTTCGGCTGCGGCTGGTCGAGGCGGTGCGCGAAGAGGCGATGGCCTTGTTCCCCGTCGCTACAGGACGGGCAAGGCGCGGAAGTCGTTGACGAAGCTCAGGCGTTTGATTGAAGTGAGTACGGAGGTGCGGAGGCGAGCGGTATGCCCTGTGCCGCCGAGGAGCACAGCCTTTCGCGGATCGGGGCTAGCGATTGTCTGAGCCGAAGGCGAGTTCGAGCGAGACCCCGCGAAAGGCGAGCACCGCAGGGCAGCCGCGAAGCGGCCGGCGCAGTGGGGTCGAACGGCCCATACCGCATACCGGGCGGGCGTCCATGAGACGGAACAAGATGCCTTACAGCACCAGCAAGGCTCGGAAGTCGTTGACGTTGGTGTGCGTCGGTCCCGTCACGCAGAGGTCGCCGATGGCATCGAAGTAGCCGTAGGCGTCGTTGCGGTCCAGGTGGTCGGCGAGCTTGCGGCCTGCGGCCTCGGCGCGCGCCAGCGTGTCGGGGGTGACGAAGGCGCCGGCATTGTCTTCGACGCCGTCGATGCCGTCGGTGTCGGCGGCAAGAGCCCACACATTTTTCTGCCCGGCCAGCGCGCCCGCGAGCCCGAGGCAGAACTCGCCGGCACGGCCGCCGCGGCCCTTGGCCTGGCCCGGCTGGCGCGGGCGGATCGTGACGGTCGTCTCGCCGCCCGAAAGAATCACGCAGGGCTTCGCGAAGGGCGCGCCGCGCAGCGCCACCGCGCGCGCCAGCGCGCCGTGCACCTTGCCGACCTCGCGCGATTCGCCCTCCATCTCGTCGCTCAGGATGTGGGCCTCGATGCCTGCCGCGCGCGCCACGGCGGCAGCGGCTTCGAGCGATTGCTGCGGCGTGGCGATCAGGTGCGTGGCATGGCCCTTGAACACCGCGTCGGCCGGCTTGGGCGTTTCGAGCGCGCCGCTTTCGAGCTGCGCGCGCACCGCGGCCGGCACCTCGATGCCGTAGCGGTCGAGGATGGCCAGGGCGTCGGCGCAGGTCGTCGCATCGGGCACCGTGGGCCCGCTCGCGATCACGGCCGGGTCGTCGCCCGGCACGTCGCTGATGGTGAGCGTGACCACCTGCGCCGGCGCGCAGGCCGCGGCGAGGCGGCCGCCCTTGATGCGCGAGAGATGCTTGCGCACGCAGTTCATCTCGCCGATGTGGGCACCCGATTCGAGCAGTTGCTTGTTGATGCGCTGCTTGTCGGCCAGCGTGAGTCCTTCGGCCGGCAGCGTGAGCAGGGCCGAGCCGCCGCCCGAGATCAGGCACAGCACCAGGTCGTCGGCCGTGAGGCCTTCGGTCAGCGCGAGGATGCGCTCGGCCGCCTTGAGCCCGGCCTCGTCGGGCACCGGATGCGCGGCTTCGACGATCTCGATGCGCTGCGCCAGGCCTTCGGGACGTGGCGGAATGTGGTGGTAGCGCGTGACGACCAGGCCTTCGAGCTTCGCGTCGGGCGGCCACAGCGCCTCGAGCGCCTGCGCCATCGAGCCGCCGGCCTTGCCGGCGCCGAGCACCAGCGTGCGGCCCTTCGGCGGCTTGGGCAGGTAGGGGCCCATGCTGGCGAGCGGCAGCGCGCGTTCGACCGCGGCACGGTAGAGATGTTCGAGGAATTCGCGCGGCGCGGAATGGGGATCGGGTACGGGATTTGTTGGCTTCATTGCGAGTGTCTCCAGGCCCGATTGTCCACAGGCGCTAATTCGTCTTTGCGCCGGTCTCGAACCACTTGCCGATCAGCGCGCGCTCCGCGTCGGTGATGCCGGTGGAATTGTTCATCGGCATGATCTTCGTGACCACCACCTGCTGGTAGACGCCCTGCGCATGCGCCGCCACCTGGTCGGGCGTGTCGAGCCGCACGTTCTTCATCTGCACCTGCGCGCCGTGGCACATGTAGCAGCGTTGCTCCAGCACCTTCTTGACGTCGCCGAAGGCCACCTTCGGTGCCGCGGCGCCCGCCACCGGCGCGGCCGCGGGCTCGGGCCGCATCCAGACGATGGAAAGGCCCAGCACCACGACGCCGACCATCGCATAGGGCAGCGGATTGCCCGCGTTGCCGAGCTTGAAGCGATGCCGCACCACGAAGAACTGCCGGATCGCCGCGCCGCCGAGCATGATGAGCAGCAGCACGATCCAGTTGTACTTGTGCGTGTAGGTGAAGCTGTAGTGATTGCTCAGCATCGCGAACAGCACCGGCAGCGTGAAGTAGGTGTTGTGCACGCTGCGCTGCTTGCCGCGCTCGCCGTGGATCGGATCGACCGGCAGGCCGGCACGCAGCGCCGCCACGTTCTTGCGCTGGCCCGGGATGATCCAGAAGAACACGTTGCCGCTCATGGTCGTGGCCATCATCGCGCCCACCAGCAGGAAGGCCGCGCGGCCCGCGAACCACTGGCAGGCCAGCCAGGTCGCGAATACGATGAAGAGCGCGACCAGCACGCCGACGATGGTGTCGCCGTTCTTGCGCCGGCCGAAGAGCTGGCAGATGCCGTCGTAGACCATCCAGAAGACGACGAAGAAGGCCAGCGCCACGCCGATTGCGGCGCCGGGCTGCCAGTCCATCCTGGACTTGTCGATCAGGTAGGTGCTCGCGTTCCACAGGTAGGACATGGTGAAGAGCGCGAAGCCGGTGATCCAGGTGGAGTAGCTCTCCCAGTACGACCAGTGCAGGTGGTCCGGCAGCTTCTTCGGCGCCAGCGCGTACTTCTGCATGTTGTAGAAGCCGCCGCCATGCACCGCCCACTGCTCGCCGCCGACGCCCTTGTCCAATGATTCCTGGTCCTGCGGCTTCTCGAGGCTGTTGTCCAGCATCACGAAGTAGAAGGACGCGCCGATCCAGGCGATGGCGGTAATGACATGGACCCAGCGCAGCAGCAGATTGGCCCAGTCGAGGTAGTAGCTTTCCATGTGCTCAACCTTGCATTGGCCTGCTCACCACTGCGGGCGCTGTAAGCAGAGAGAGTGCCGCGAACGCAGACCCTCGTGGGGGCCTCGCTCCGCTGCGGCTTGTGGACTGGAGTGTATACACTTTTTAGCTGGAGTTCGAGGGTTTTCTTCACACGGCCGTGCTGG
Organism: Variovorax sp. LjRoot175; assembly: GCF_964253805.1. Classification (NCBI taxonomy): domain Bacteria; kingdom Pseudomonadati; phylum Pseudomonadota; class Betaproteobacteria; order Burkholderiales; family Comamonadaceae; genus Variovorax; species Variovorax sp. LjRoot175. The sequence continues at coordinate 4,159,546 of NZ_CAXURY020000001.1, forward strand.
AAAACCCTAGCTCAGCGATTGCAACAACTGTGCCGCCACTGCCACGGCAATGACTTCCGGCTCCTTGCCCGTGATGCCCGGCACGCCGATCGGGCAGGTGATGCGCGCCAGCTCGTCGGCCGTGAAGCCCCTCGCCTCCAGCCGATGGCTGAAGGTCGCCCACTTGGTCTTGCTGCCGATCAGGCCGACGTAAGGCAGGTCGTTGCGCGCGCGCAGGCGCTTCAAGCAGGCGATCACGATGTCCAGGTCCTCGGCATGGCTGAAGCTCATGATCAGCACCCGCGAACCCGGCGCGAGCTGCGCCACCGCGTCCTGCACCGGCTCCGAATGCTCGGTCTCGATCTGCGCCGGCAGCGCATCGGGGAACACGCCGTCGCGGCTGTCGATCCAGCGCACGGTGAAGGGCAGTGTCGACAGCAGCCGCGCCAGCGCCGCGCCCACGTGGCCGCCGCCGAACAGCGCCACCGGCTCCAGGTGCGCGAGCAGTTCGCCCTGCAGCGCCTTCGCGTCCGATGCCGCGATGCGGCGGAACGAGAGGAACACCACGCCGCCGCAGCACTGGCCCAGGCTCGGGCCCAGCGGATAGCGCCGCACGCCTTCGATGGCCGCGCCGCCGGCAAGCCAGGCGCGCGCTTCCTCGGTGGCCTGGAACTCGAGCTGGCCGCCGCCGATGGTGGCCGTGAGTCCCTCGGCCCAGACCGTCATCCAGGTGCCGGCTTCGCGCGGTGCCGAGCCTTGCGTCTTCTCGACGCGCACCAGCACGCCCTCTTCGCGCGCGAGCCGTGCGAGCAGTTCGTCGACCATGCCGTTCATGAGCGATACCCTCTGTAGTGGGAGCGCCTTGTGCGCAAGGTATAAATCCACCGATGGATCTGCAACTTTTCACGCCGCTGCGCCGCGCCCTCGCGGCCACCCTGACGACCGCACTCGGCCTGGCCGGCTGCGGCACGCCCAGCCCCACGGCACCGATCACTTCGACGGTGCCCGGCCAATTGACCCGCGCCGTTCCCGATGGCTCGACGGCCCACGCGATGCCTAGGCCGTCGAACGCAGCCAACGCCCGCGAGTACCGCCAGGACGCCGCGCGCCACATCTATGCGCGCAACGGCGCACGCATCTACAGCGGCAAGCTGCCGCCGCTGCTCTATGCGGTCGGCACGCTGCAGGTCAGCCTCGACGCCAACGGCAAGGTCGTCTCGATGCACTGGATGCGCGCGCCGAAGCACGCGCCCGAAGTGATCGCGGAGATCGAGCGCACCGTGCTCGAAGCCTCGCCCTACCCGGCCGCCAGCCGCATCGGCAAGCTGGTCTGGACCGACACCTGGCTGTGGGACAAGGGTGGGCATTTCCAGCTCGATACGTTGACCGAAGGCCAGCTCTCTTCGTTTCAAGATCCGCGGTAGGTGGAGTAGCTCCAAGGGCTCACCAGCAGCGGCACGTGGTAGTGCTGGTCGGTGTGGGCCACGCCGAAATCCAGCGACACGCGATTGAGGAAGTTGGGCTCGGGCAGCTTCACACCCTTGGCCTTGAAGTACCCCGCCACGTCGAACACCAGACGGTAGGTGCCGACCTTCAGCGTGCTGTTGTCGTAGAGCGGTGCGTCGCTGCGGCCATCCGAATTGAGCGTGAAGCGCTTGACGAGCGTCGCCTGCTCGCCGTCGGTGGTGAACAGCGCGACCTCCATGCCGGCCGCGGGGCCGCCGTGCATGGTGTCCAGTACGTGGGTGCTCAAGCCCATGGTTGTGCTCCTTCAAGGCATTCGGGAAATTCCGGTCGACAAAAGTGTATACAGTTCTCGGCTTTGGGTCTATCATGAAAAACATGGACTCGACCACCACCCGCGCCATCGTCGACGCACTCACCAAAGCCATTGTGGAACACCGGCTGCAACCCGGCAGCAAGCTGGCGGAACAGAAGCTGGCCGACCACTTCGGCGTCTCGCGCACGCTGGTGCGCCAGGCGCTGTTCCAGTTGTCGCAGAACAAGCTGATCCGGCTCGAGCCCGCGCGCGGCGCCTTCGTCGCGGCGCCGGCGGTCGACGAGGCGAAGCAGGTGTTCGCGGTGCGCCGCATGCTGGAAGCCGAGATGACGCGCGCCTTCGTGCGCAGCGTGACACCGGCCAAGATCAAGGCGCTCAGGGAGCATGTGGCGCTCGAGAAAGCCGCGGTCTCGGGCGAAGACGTTTCGGGCCGCACCGAGCTGCTCGGTGACTTCCACGTGCGCATGGCGGAGCTCATGGGCAATGCGGTGCTGGCGCAGATCCTCGGCGAGCTGATCTCGCGCTGCGCCCTCATCACGCTGATGTACCAGAGCGCGAGCGCGGCCGAGCACTCGAACGACGAGCATGCCGACATCGTGAAGGCGCTGGCCGCCAAGGACGAAGAGCTCGCGGTGCAGCTCATGACCGAGCACCTGCTGAACGTCGAGGCCAACCTCGTTTTCGACCGCAAGGTCCCCACCCACGACATCAGCCTCGCATTAGCCTGAAGCGCATGAGCACTTACGACACCACCCTGCCCTACCCGCGCGACCTGGCCGGCTACGGCCGCAACCCGCCCCATGCGCAATGGCCCGGCCGCGCGCGCATCGCGGTGCAGTTCGTCCTCAACTACGAGGAAGGCGGCGAGAACTGCGTGCTGCATGGCGACGCGGGTTCCGAGCAATTTCTCTCCGAGATGTTCAACCCGGCGAGCTTCCCCGACCGGCACATCAGCATGGAGGGCATCTACGAATACGGCTCGCGCGCGGGCGTCTGGCGCATCCTGCGCGAGTTCGAGAAGCGCGGCCTGCCGCTCACCGTGTTCGGCGTCGGCATGGCGCTCGAGCGCTACCCCGAGGTCGCGGCCGCCTTCAAGGAACTGGGCCACGAGATCGCCTGCCACGGCTGGCGCTGGATCCACTACCAGAACCTCGACGAGGCCACCGAGCGCGAGCACATGCGCCTGGGCATGGAAGCGATCCAGAAGCTCACCGGCGAGCGCGCGCTCGGCTGGTACACCGGCCGCGACAGCCCGCGCACGCGCCGCCTGGTCGCCGACTATGGCGGCTTCGAATACGACAGCGACTACTACGGCGACGACCTCCCCTTCTGGATGAAGGTGCAGAAGACCGACGGCAACGTCGTGCCGCAGCTCATCGTGCCCTACACGCTGGACTGCAACGACATGCGCTTCGCGCTGCCGCAGGGCTACTCGCACGCCGACCCCTTCTTCCAGTACATGAAGGACAGCTTCGACGCGCTCTACGCCGAGGGCGACGAGGCGCCGAAGATGATGAGCATCGGCATGCACTGCCGCCTGCTCGGCCGCCCCGGCCGCATCACGGCGCTGCAGCGCTTCCTGGACCACATCGCGAAGCATGACCGCGTGTGGGTGTGCCGCCGCCTCGACATCGCGCGCCACTGGAAGGCGACGCACCCATGCACATGACTCTCCCCCAGGCTTCGCGCACTTCGTGTCGCTACGCCAACCCCCTCACCGGGGGCGACACCAGCGGGCCGGCAAAGCCGGTTCCGCGGTGTCCCCCGAACGGGCCTGGCTGCGCCGGCCGCTCTTTTCATGTCCTGCGCTATGGCGCCATGGAGTCACTGATATGCAACTGACTATCGAACAGCTCAACACTGTCACGCCGGACGAGTTCACCGCCCTGCTCGACGGCACCTACGAGCATTCGCCGTGGATCGCGAAACGTGCCGCCGCCACCCGCCCCTTGCGCTCGCTCGCGCACCTCAAGCACGCGCTGGTGCAGGTCGTCGCTGGCGCCTCCGCCGACGAGCAGCTGGGCCTGATCCGCGCCCATCCCGAGCTCGCGGGCAAGGCCATGGTCAGCAAGACGCTCACGGCCGAATCCACCAACGAGCAGGGCAAGGCCGGCCTGACCGATTGCACGCCCGAGGAGTTCGCGAAGATCCAGCAGCTCAACGCCGACTACAACGCGAAGTTCGGCTTCCCCTTCATCCTCGCGGTGCGCGGGCCGCGCGGCACCGGTTTGAGCAAGCGCGAGATCATCGACACCTTCGAGCGCCGTCTGCACAACCATCCGGGCTTCGAGCTGGGCGAGGCGCTGCGCAACATCCACCGCATCGCCGAGATCCGTCTCGACGACAAGTTCGGCGCCCTACCCGCGCTCGGCAACGAGGTGTGGGACTGGCAGGAACAACTCTCGGTGCACACCGACCCGGGCTACGCCGAAAAGGGCCAGCTCACCGTGACCTACCTGACCGAGGCACACCGCGCCTGCGCGCAGCAGATCGCCGACGGGATGCGCGAAGCGGGCTTCGACACTGTGAACATCGATGCCGTCGGCAACGTGGTCGGCCGCTACGAGGGCGCCACGCCCGGCGCCAAGACGCTGCTCACCGGCTCGCACTACGACACCGTGCGCAATGGCGGCAAGTACGACGGGCGGCTGGGCATCTTCGTGCCCATGGCTTGCGTGCGTGAGCTCAAGCGCCAGAACCGCCGCCTGCCCTTTGCCTTCGAGGTGGTGGGCTTTGCCGAAGAGGAAGGCCAGCGCTACAAGGCCACCTTCCTGGGCTCGGGCGCGCTGATCGGCCACTTCGATCCCAAGTGGCTGGACCAGAAGGACGCCGACGGCATCACCATGCGCGAGGCACGGCAGATCGCCGGCCTCAAGGAAGAAGACATCGCCAAGCTGCAGCGCGATCCGGCCAAGTACCTCGGCTTCGTCGAAGTGCACATCGAGCAGGGCCCGGTGCTCAACGAGCTCGACATCCCGCTCGGCATCGTGACCTCGATCAACGGCGGCGTGCGCTACGTGGGCGAGGTGATCGGCATGGCCAGCCACGCCGGCACCACGCCGATGGACCGCCGCCGCGATGCCGCCGCCGCGGTGGCCGAGCTGATCCTCTTCGCCGAGCAGCGCGCCGCGAGGGACGGCGACTCGGTCGCCACCGTCGGCATGCTCGAAGTGCCGAGCGGCTCGATCAACGTGGTGCCCGGCCGCTGCAAGTTCAGCCTGGACATGCGCGCACCGAACAACCCGCAGCGCGACGCGCTGACGGCCGATGTGCTGGCCGAGCTCAAGGCCATCTGCGAGCGCCGCGGCGTGCGCTACACCCTGGAAGAAAGCATGCGGGCCTCGGCCGCGCCGAGCGCGCCCGAATGGCAGCAGCGCTGGGAGAAGGCGGTGGACACGCTCGGCGTGCCGCTGTTCCGCATGCCCAGCGGCGCCGGCCACGACGCGATGAAGCTGCACGAGGTGATGCCGCAGGCCATGCTCTTCGTGCGCGGCATCAACTCCGGCATCAGCCACAACCCGCTCGAATCGAGCACCAACGACGACATGCAGCTGGCGGTGGAAGCCTTCCAGCTGCTGCTGAACAACCTCGCCACCGAACAAGCACCCTCATGACCGACTACAACAAACTCGACGCCTGGATCGACGCCCACTTCGACGAGGAAGTGCAGTTCCTGCAACAGCTGGTGCGCGTGCCGACCGATACGCCCCCGGGCAACAACGCACCCCACGCCGAACGCACGGCCGAGCTGCTGAAGGACTTCGGCTTCGAGGCCGAGAAGCACGCCGTGCCCGAGCAGGAGGTGAAGGACTACGGCCTCGAATCGATCACCAACCTGATCGTGCGGCGCAAGTACGGAAGCGAGGGCCGCACCGTGGCATTGAATGCCCACGGCGACGTGGTGCCGCCCGGCGAAGGCTGGACGCACGACCCCTACGGCGGCGAGATCGAGGGCGGCAGCCTCTACGGCCGCGCCGCCGCGGTCAGCAAGAGCGACTTCGCGAGCTTCACCTTTGCGCTGCGCGCGCTCGAAGCGGTGGCCAGGCCGGCGCGCGGCAGCGTCGAACTGCACTTCACCTACGACGAGGAATTCGGCGGCATCCTGGGCCCGGGCTGGCTGCTCAAGAACGGCCTCACCAAGCCCGACCTGATGATCGCGGCCGGCTTCAGCTACGAGGTGGTGACGGCGCACAACGGCTGCCTGCAGATGGAAGTCACGGTGCACGGCAAGATGGCACATGCCGCGATCCCGACGACCGGCGTCGACGCGCTGCAGGGCGCGGTGCAGATCCTGAACGCGCTCTATGCGCAGAACACGCTCTACCGGCAGGTCACGTCCAAGGTCGAGGGCATCACGCACCCGTATCTCAACGTCGGGCGCATCGAGGGCGGCACCAACACCAATGTCGTGCCCGGCAAGGTGGTCTTCAAGCTGGATCGCCGCATGATCCCGGAAGAGAACCCGGTCGAAGTCGAGGCCACGATCCGAAAGGTGATCGCCGACGCAGCGGAAACGCTGCCCGGCATCACGGTCGAGATCAAGCGCCTGCTGCTGGCCAATTCGATGAAGCCGCTGCCCGGCAACAAGCCGCTGGTCGAGGCGATCCAGAAGCACGGCCAGGAGATCTTCGGCGAGCCGATCAAGGCCATGGGCACGCCGCTCTATACCGACGTGCGGCTCTACGGCGAAGCCGGCATCCCGGGCGTGATCTACGGCGCCGGACCGCGCACCGTGCTCGAATCGCACGCCAAGCGCAACGACGAGCGCGTGGTGCTCGAAGACCTGCGGCGCGCGACCAAGGTGATCGCGCGCACGCTCAGCGACCTGCTGAACTGAGCCCGTGCGGGTGCGCCCCGCATGAATCCAATGCGTGCACGGCGGCGTATATCTGGCAGCCGCCGGCGAAGCAGCAGCATTTCCAGGCGGCCCGACCCACCCTTTTTTTGGAGTCCCGCCATGAATACGAAGCTCATCGCCATCGCCGCCCTTGGCAGCCTCGCAGCCTTTGCTGCGCAAGCCTTCCAGGGCGAGCAGAACCCCCTGCCGCCACCGCCCTTCCAGTCGACGATGACGCGGGCCGCGGTCCAGGCGCAGGCCAGAACCCCCGTCCAGATCAGCAATGGCGGCACCGGCGTGCGGGCTCCCATCAGCGTGGCCGACCGCGCCACGGTCCGCGCGGGCGCACGGGCCATTGCGGCCAACGGCGCAGCCACCTACGGCGAGAACTGAGAACAGCGGCGCCGCTGAGGCGCCGCCGTCGTCTTCAGAGAAGCTCTTCGTCCACGAACATGGACACCACCGACAAGCGCAGCCGCATTCCCCAGTTCGAGTTCGGCTCGTCTGCGAACACGACCTTGTCCTGTCCGTCCTGCGCGACCCACTGGAGTCCCGGCTGGTCGGCGGTGCTGCGAACCTGGTAGCTCCTGGGCAGCCGTTCACCTTGCAGCAGGCTCGCCACCTGGCCGGCCAGCTCCGGGCTGTCGACGATCAGCCCCATCTCGGTGTTGGAGTGGGCCGAGCGGCGGTCCATGTTCAGCGAGCCGATGTAGAGCCAGCGCTGGTCCACCACCGCCACTTTGGCATGCAGGCGGCCGAGCGAGCCGCGCAGTTCGCCGGCGGCGCTGTCCCGCGTCTCGGCGCCGGGCATCAGCTCGAACAGCGAGACGCCCATCTGCAGCAAGGCGCCGCGGTAGCGCGCGTAGCCGAAGTGCACCAGCGGCTCGTCCGTCGTGGCCAGCGAGTTGGTGATGACCGACACGCGCACCCGGTTGTCGGTGGCCTGCTTGAGGATCTCCATCGTGCGCCGACCCGGAACGAAGTAGGGCGAGGCGACGAGCACCTCGGAACGCGCCGACTGCATCAGCTCGAGCTTGCCGTTCATGACGGCGCCGTAGGCGAGCGACGCATCGCCCGGCGCGGCCTTGGCCGGCGCATCGGCGATCACGCGGGCGGCGGCGATGTGCAGTTCGAGGCGCCCATTGGCCAGCTGCGAGCCGACGCTGCTCTGGCCGAGCGGGTCGCGCGCCGCCACCGTCAGGTCGGCGGCGCCGGCTGCACGCACGGTGTCGTCGAACTGGCGCCGGGCGGCTTCCGACGAGAACTCCGGTGCCGCGAGGCTCTGGATCGGATAGGCATGCTCGCTGTTCCAGTAGGCGTCGAACACCGCCGACAGCTCACGCACCACCGATCCGGCCGCGAACATGTCCATGTCGATGAAGTTGGCGGGCTCGCTGCGGCCGAAGTACTCGTTGGCGATGTTGCGGCCGCCGGTGATCGCGAACACGTTGTCGGCGACCAACAGCTTGTTGTGCATGCGCCGGTTGACGCGCGAGAACTCGTGCAGCGAGAACAGCACGCGCGAGGCGACACTGCCGTCGCGCACCGCCAAGGGGTTGAACATGCGCACTTCGAGGTTCGGGCGGGCGGCCAGGCCGGCCAGCAGCGCGTCCTGGCCGGCTGCGTGCAGGTCGTCCACCAGGAGGCGCACGCGCACGCCGCGGGCGGCGGCGTCGGCCAGCGCACGCAGGAACTGCCGCCCGGACAGGTCGTCGGCGATCTGGTAGTACTGCGCGTCGACGCTCTTCTCGGCGCCACGGGCCAGCGCGAGGCGGGCCTCGAAAGCCTGGTCGCCGGCGGGCAGCAGGCGCATGCCCGACAGCTGCCCGTTGCCGGCCGGCATCGATGCGGCGGCCACCGCGGCGAGGCGGGTGTCGGCCACGTCGATGCGGGCTTGCGAGTTCGGGCGCTGCACGCCGCTCGGCAAGCCGGCACAGGCCGTCAGCATCCCGAACAGCACCACGACGAAGGCCCACACCGCCAGGCGCGGGTCGGCCTTGGCTTGGGCGAGCGCGATCAGGCGCAGGCCGACGCAATGGGCGATCAGCAGGGGGGAGCGAGGGAAAAGGGAGGTCATGGCGGGCTCTCTCTGGTAGGCCTCTAATCTAGGCAGAGCCCCCCTTTGTCACGAGTGCGCAGTGCGCCGCGCGGATGTGACATTGGTCACAGGCGGCGGCGCGCCCGATAATCGTTTGCCGCCATGCAGCCGCCTGGCCGTGCCCCTGCGCAGCACCCGGAGTGACCGATGAATTCCGCCGACGCCAATGACCGCCTGCCGCAGCCTCTGCTCGATGCCATCGCGCCGCACGGGTCGACGCGCTCGTTCGCGGCCCACGCGATCCTGATCAACGAGGGCGACGCGACCGACTCGCTCTACATCCTGCTGAGCGGACGGGTGAAGGTCTACGCCAGTTCGGAGGACGGCCGCGAGGTGGTGCTCGCCGAGTACGGTCCCGGCGAGTATTTCGGCGAACTCTCGATCGACGGCGAGAAGCGCTCGGCGTCGATCAAGGCGCTCACGGCGTGCAGCTGCCGCGTGGTCCAGGGTTCGGAGTTGCGCCAGTTCCTCGCGGAGCACCCTGACTTCGCGGTGCACCTGACCCGCAAGCTGATCCGCATGGTGCGGCGCCTGACCGAGCAGGTTCGCAGCATTGCGCTGCAGGACGTCTACGGCCGCATGGTGCGGGTGCTGATCGAGCTGTCCGAGCCGGCCGGCGAGGAGCGCGTGCTGCGCCACAAGCTGACGCAGCAGGACATCGCCGATCGCATCGGCTCCTCGCGCGAGATGGTGAACCGGGTCATGAAGGAACTCACCGCCGGCGGCTATGTCACCCAGCGCGACGGCCGCCTGGTGATCCTGCGCAAGCTGCCGGCCGCCTGGTAGCGGGGCCTGCTAACAGCCCCAGTTCAGGAATCCGGCACGACGCGCCATACGGGCACCTTGCGCTGGAAGCCTTTGAGCGCCAGTTCGCCGGCCTGCTGGATCGACCACTCGCCTTCCGGCCGCGCCTCCTGCAAGGCGGCCTGGACGCGCTGCGACAGCAGGATCTCGCCACCCTCCGCTTCTCCGCACAGCCGTGCGGCCAGGTTGGTCACGGTTCCGATGGCTCCATAGTCGATACGCCCTTCGAAACCGATGCTGCCGATCGTCGCGAAGCCCTGGGCGATGCCGATGCCCATGTGCAAGTCGTAGCCGCGCCGGAGCCACTGGCCGCTGAGGTGGCGCATCTCCTCCTGCATCCGGACGGCCATTCGCACCGCGCGCACCGGCGCATCGGGCACCGGCTGCGGATCGTTGAAGAAGATCATCATGCCGTCGCCGGAAAAGCGCTCCAGCGTCCCCTCGTGGGCCAGCACCAGCCGGCCCATCGCCGCATGGTATTGGCCCAGCACAGCCATCACCTCCTCGGGATCGGCCGTCTCGGTGAAGGCGGTGAAGCCGCGCAGGTCCAGAAAGACGACGGTGATCTCGCGCCGATGGCTCTTGAGCGGATCGTCGGCGCCGCCGGCCAGGATCGCCTGGGCCAGTTGCGGCGAGAAGAAGCGCTTGAGCTGCCCGACGCGTTCGAGCTGCTCTACGGCATCGGCCACGCGCTGTTCGAGCGTGAGGTTCCAGGCCTGCAGCTCGGCCCTCTGCCGCTGGACCTCGTCGTACAAGGCCTTGACGCGCAGCAACGAACGCACGCGCGCCATCAACTCGGCCTGGTGGATGGGCTTGCTCAGAAAGTCGTCCGCGCCCGCCTCCAGCCCCTTCACGCGCTCGTGTTCCGGGTCCAGCGCGGTCACCAGCACCACCGGCAGCACCGCGCAAGCCGGATCGGCACGGATCGCGCGGCACACGTCGTAGCCGTTCATCCCCGGCATCATCACGTCCAGCAAGACCAGGTCGGGCAGGTCGGCCGCGATGCGTGCCAGCGCTTCCTCGCCGGAGGCCGCGGTGCTCGTTCGATAGCCGCGCGCCGTCAGGACGTCGGCGAGCAGCCTGACGTTCTTTTCGACATCGTCGACGACCAGGATGTGGGCACTCATCGCGGTCCCTTCTGTTTCAGGAAGCGATCGACGGTCGCGCGCAGGGTCTTCAGGGCGATCGGCTTGGTCATGAAGGCGTCGAATCCCGAGTTCACGATGCTGCGATGGTCTTCGGGCATGACCGAGGCCGACACCGCGATGACCGGCACCGCCTGCAATGCCGGCTGCTCGCGAATCTTCTGCAGGGCCGCGATGCCGCCCATGCCCGGCAGCTGCACGTCCATCAGGATCAGGTCGGGCGGGTGGTCGATGGCCAGCTGCACGCCCGCCTCCCCGGTCCTCGCCTCCAGCGTGGCGTGGCCCGCGTGCTGCAGGACGTCGCGCATCAGCTTCATGTTCTTCTCGTTGTCTTCGATGATCAGGATGGTGCTCATTCGATAACCTCCGCGCCATGCGCTGCGGTGCTATTCGACTTGGGAGCGGCCCGGCGTCTCATATCACAGCCTCCGGAACCTGCATCGGCAAAAGGAAGCTGAAGGTCGCGCCTTCGCCGGGCCGGCTTTCGACGCGGATCGTTCCGCCGTGGAGTTCGACGAAGCGCTTGGCCAGCGCCAGGCCCAGGCCGGTGCCTTCCGCCCTGCGCAAAGCGTCGCTGCCGGCTTGGCGGAACTCGTCGAACACCAGGGCCTGGTCCTCCGGGGCGATGCCCACGCCGGTGTCGGCCACGCTGACCTCGGCGACGCTTTGGCCGGCCGCATCGAGGCGCCGGGCGCGGAGGCGCACGCTGCCGCCGGCCGGCGTGAACTTCACCGCATTCGACAGCAGGTTCACGACCACCTGTTTGACCTTTCGGGCATCGGCCACCCATTCCGTCAGTCCATCGCCGATCTCGAGGGAGATCAGCACACCGTCGCGCTGCGCGCGCTCGCGCACCAGGGTCAGTGCGTCGTCCATGAGCAGGCCGAGGTCGATGCAGCTCAGGTCCAGCTCCATCCGGCCCGCCTCGATCTTCGACAGGTCGAGCACGTCGTTGATCAGCGTCAGCAGGTGCTGGCCGGACGAATGGATGTCCTGCAGGTATTCCATCTGCTTGTCGTTGACCTCGCCGAACATCCGCTCGGTCAGCACCTCCGAGAAGCCGATGATGGCGTTCAAGGGCGTGCGCAGCTCGTGCGACATGTTGGCCAGGAATTCCGACTTGTGGCGGTTGGCCACCTCGAGCTCGCGGCCCTTGTTCTCGATCTCGCGGAACAGCCGCGCGTTCTGGATCGCGATCACGGCCTGGTCGGCAAAGGTCTCGACCAGGCGGACTTCCGCATCCGAAAAGGGCTGCACTTCCTTGCGAAGGACGGCGATGATCCCGATCGACGCGCCCTCGCGCACCATCGGCACGGCAAGCACCGTGTGAACGTCGTTGCGCTTCGGCGCCTTGCGCGATGCCGGGGGCCTCCAATCGACCAACTGGGCGACATCCTCGACATGCACCGTCCGGCCTTCGACGAATGCCCGGCCGACCACCGACCTGGCGCTCATCGGCAGGGCATCGTCGCGGCCCGGCCCGGAACCGCCCTTGACCGGATAGCCGGTGACAGCCCGGAAGTGATCGCCCTCCTGCAGCCAGATCTTGCTGGCATCGGCGCGGCAGCGCAGCACGGAGCGCTCGGCGATCGCCTGCAAGGCCGGTTGCAGATCCGACGGCGTGTGGCTGAGCACCCGCAGGACTTCCGCCGCCGCGGTCTGGAATTCGAGCGACGCCGTCAGTTCCGCCGTGCGCTGTTCGACCTTGCGCTCCAGCTCTCCGTACGACTCGCGCAGCTGCGCCGACATGCGGTTGAACTGATCGGCCAAGGCTTCCAGCTCGTCGCCGGTCTTGACGACGATCTGCGCGTCCAGTTCGCCCTCGCCGATGCGCCGCGCGCCCGCGGCGAGCGTGCGGATCGGCCGCACCATGTTGCGCGCCAACACCCATGCCGCCACGGCGGAGACCATCAGGCCGGCCAGCAACAGCAGGCCGGTGCGCAGGATCGAGGCGTTCAGCTTGGCATACACCTCGGCCATCGGCCGCTCGACGAACACGTTCCAGCCCAGCGGCTCGATCGGCGCCACCGAAACCAGCACTTGCGCGCCCTGCAGGTCGTGCGTCACCATGGCCTGCGGGCCCGGCGCCTTCGCCGCCGCCGCCGCCCGGACGTGCGGCAACGATGCCAGGCTGGTCTTGCGCAGCACCAGGCCGATGTCCGGGTCCGCCACGAGCAGGCCGTTGCGGTCCACCACGTAGGCCTTGCCCGCGTCGTCGGTGCTGATGCGCGAGATCACGTCCCAGATGAACTTGAGATTGAGGTCGGCCACCGTCACGGCGCTCTTGTCGCCTTCCGACCGGATCGCCACGGTCATGTAGGGCTCGGTGTCCTTGTGGAAGTACACCGGCCCGAACCAGGGCGAGCCGGCCCGGGCATGCTGGAACGGCGCTTCCGACGAGCGATCCTTTCCGGAGCCCACCGAGTCCATGCCAAGGCGCGACACCGCAACCCGTTCGAGGCCGCTGCCATCAAGCTGCGCCACGTCGGTCACCTCGGGAACCTGGCGCAGCAACCGCAGGAACTCGATGCGGCGCGCTTCCAGGTCCGCTTCGTCGAACAGCGGAACCGACGCGAAGCTCAGCTGTTCGGTGAGCTGCCGGATGTATTGCTCGATCCGCGACGCCGCGCCGACGGCCTTGACTTGCTGCAGGCTTGCCAGCGCCGCCTTGTTTTCCTGATAGGAAAAGTAGAGACTGATCGCGCCCGACGCCAGCAGCACAGCCATGACCAAGGAGAGGATCAGCAGCAGGTACTTGCGGAACAGGTGCCCGCGGTGGATGTCGCGCGTGGACTCTGCCGGCAGAGCGACATCGGGCATGGCACGGCCATCTTCCTCGGCTGCTTTCATTTCGACTGCTGATGGCGCGTTGCCACGGAAGCCCAGCGAGGTCCACGCGGCCGGGGCTTTCATGATTCGATCACTTTGTCGTCGATTGGCTGCGCCATTCACAGCGGCGCGGCGCCGATTTTCCGCCTTTGCGGACTCGGCGAAATCCACCAATCAGCCTATGGAAGACGGAAGCTCCGAAGGAGAAACCTGATGAACGGCAAGAACCTGCGGCTTCTTCTTTGCGCGCTGATGCTTGCCGCCGGCCCCGTCGCCGAGGCCCAGCAGCCCAGGAAGGTGCCGCGCGTGGGCTATCTGGCGGCCGTTTCGGCCAGCGCGGACGCACCCCGGCTCGAGGCATTCCGGCAAGGCCTGCGCGACCTCGGCTATGTCGAAGGACAGAACATCCAGATCGACTACCGCCATGAAAGCCTGGATTTCGAGCGGCTTCCCGGCCATGCGGCCGAGCTGGTCCGACTGGACGTCGACGTCCTCGTCACGGTCACGACCAACGCAGCCCTGGCTGCCAAGAAGACGACCGGCACCATTCCCATCGTCTTCATGGGCGTCACCGACCCGATCACCACCGGCCTGGCCGAAACCCTGGCGCGGCCGGGCGGCAACAGCACGGGGATCACCAACGTGGCGGCGGTCCTGGCCGGCAAGAGGCTGGAGCTGCTGAAGGAAACCATGCCCAAGGCCAGCCGGGTCGCGGTGCTCTGGGACCGCAAGGCGCCGGGCTCCATTCCACAGTGGGAAGCCAGCCAGGCGCCCGCGGAGAAGCTGGGTCTGCAGCTTTATTCGATGGAGGTGAGCAGCGTCGACGAGTACGTGGCTGCGTTCACGCAAGCCGTCAAGGCGCGCAGCAGCGCCGTCTGGATCACGCTCAACCCGGTCGCCAATTCGAACCAGAAGCTCATTGCCGAGCTGGCCATCGCCAGCGGCTTGCCGTCGATCTGCGCACGGGGCGACTATGCGGAAAACGGATGCCTTATGGCCTACGGACCCGGCTACGGCATGGAAGGCAAGGACGGCGCCCGCTACGTCGACAGGATCCTGAAAGGCGCCAAGCCGGCGGATCTTCCCATTGAACAGCCGACAAAGTTCGAGCTGCTGATCAACCTGAAGACCGCCAAGCGCATCGGTTTCACCATCCCGCGCTCGGTGCTGAACCGGGCGGACAAGGTGATCCAGTGACGGCGTACCCGTGTCAGCGCGGCGCGTCGCCCTTGCGGTAGTCGGCGGTGAGTTCGTCGAGCCGCTGCTTGAGTCCCGCATCGAGCTTGTAGTCGGCCGCCGCGAGCGTGGCATCGAGCTGCTCCGGCCGGCTGGCGCCGAGCAGCGGCGCGGTGATCAGCGGATTGGCCATCACCCACGCGACGGCCAGGGTCGCGAGCGGCACGCCCGCTTCGTCGGCCAGCGCATGCAATTGCGCGACGCTCGCGAAGCTACGCTCGTTCCAGTAGCGGTCCTGGTACATCGTGCCCGCGGTGCCGAGCGTGAAGCGCGTGTTGTCCTCGGGCTTGGCGCCGGCCTTGTACTTGCCGGTCAGCAGACCGCCCGCGAGCGGGTTGTAGGGAATCACGCCCAGGCCCTCTTCGCCGCAGAGCGGCAGCAGCTCGCGCTCGATCTCGCGGAACAAGAGGCTGTAACGCGGCTGCACCGAGACGAAGCGCGTGAGCTTGTGCAGCTCGGAGCGGCCCAGCGCACGCGCCAGCCGGTAGGCCAGGAAGTTGGAGACGCCGATGTAGCGCGCGCGTCCCGACCTGACGATGACATCGAGCGCCTCCAGGCTCTCGTCGAGCGGCGTCTCGCGGTCGTCGCTGTGGAGCTGGTACAGGTCGACATGGTCGGTCTGCAGCCGTTTGAGCGAGGCGTCGATGGCATCGAGCAAATGCTTGCGCGATGCGCCCTGGTCCCAGGGGTTCGGGCCGACCTTGCCGACCGCCTTGGTGGCGAGCACGAAGCGGCGGCGCGCGCCCGGCCCTTTAGCTTGCAGCCAGCGGCCGATGATCTCTTCGGTGCGGCCGGTGGTCTCGACCGTGCCGCCGAGCGGGTAGACGTCGGCGGTGTCCAGGAAGTTGATGCCGGCCTCGGTCGCCTTGTCGAGGATGCGCTGCGAGACGGCTTCGTCGGTCTGCAGCCCGAAGGTCATGGTGCCGAGCGCGAGCCGCGACACGGTCAGGCCGGTGCGGCCCAGGCGGGTGGTGGGAATGCTCATGGGTTTGCTGCGATGCGGTGGCGGCAGGCCATCATAGTGATCGCGGCGCGAACGTGCAGAACTTCACTGAGGGCGTCGCGGGTAGCCGGGCATGTCGAACCCGGCGGCGTCCAGCCGGGCCAGGACCTCGCCGCCCGCGGCGTCGCCCAGCGCGACGAGCGGCGGACGCACCCTGCGCCATGATGGATGCGCAGCGAAGCTGGAGACCACGTGCTTCATCGCCGGGATCATCGGCGCGGCCTGGAAGATCGTGCGAGTGGCATCCGCCTTGGCTTGCAGCTCGGCGGCTTCGGGACCTTGCCAGCCTTCGAACAGGCGATGGATGCCGGCCGGATTCATGTTCACCGTCGCGCTGATGCAACCCGCGCCGCCGATCGGCAAGGCCTGGGAGAGCAAGGACTCGCTGGCCGGGAACACGTCGAAGCCTGCAGTGGCGAAGTTGTCGATCATGGCCTTGGAATTGTTCCAGTCGCCCGAGGAATCCTTGGCGCCCGCGATCGTGCCCGGGTAGCGCTCGAGAAGACGCTCGATCAGGTCGAGCGTGATGGGCACCTGGCTGAGCTGCGGGATGTGATACAGGTAGATGGGCACGCAGCCGCTTCCCACCCGCTCGATGATCTCCGCGTAATAGGCGAACACGCCATCGTCGGACACGCCCTTGAAATAGAAGGGCGGCAGCACCAGCGCGCCCGAGGCGCCGATCCGGGTGGCGTGGCGGGTCAGTTCCACCGCGTCCGGCAATGCGCAGGCCCCCGTTCCCGGCATGAGCATCGCGGCGGGAATGCCGGCCTCCACCAAGGCCTGCGCCAACGACAGCCGCTCGCCGACGGAAAGCGATGCCGCCTCCGAATTGGTGCCGAAGATCGCCAGCCCCGCATGGTTGTCCACCAGCCAGCGGCAGTGGGCGATGAAGCGCACAACGTCGGGCTCGAGCTTGTCGTTGATAGGCGTGAGCACCGGCGCGATCACGCCGCGCAGCCGCTTCGTCGTATGGGAGTTCATGCGGATGAAGTATCGAATGACGGGTGTTCTCGAGGGCAAGAAGCCAGCACGGTCAAAGCAAAAGATTTTTTGGGTTTGAGCTGGGCCGGCCTGTACATTCGCGCCGATGGATACGCGCTACCTTCAGAGCTTTGTCGCCGTCGCCGAACTGGGCTCGATGGCCGAGGCGGCGCGCCGGCTCGACCTCACGCCCGCCGCGATCGCCGCGCGCGTCAAGGCGCTCGAGGAAGACATCGGCCTGCCGCTGGTCCAACGCTCCGGCCGCTCCGTGCGCCCCACGGAGGCGGGGCTCAAGATGCTCGATCGCGCCCGCAACGTGCTGCGCGACGTGCGCGACCTGCGGGCGGTCACCAGCGACGGCGCGTCGCTGGGCGAGTTGCGCCTGGGCGTGTTCGTCTCGGCCATGACCAGCGTGCTGCCGCTGGTGCTCAAGCGGCTGTACGCGCGCTTTCCCGATCTGTCGGTCTTCGTCGCGCCCGGCAGCTCGGTGGAACTGTGCCGGCAGGTGACGACCGGCG
Organism: Variovorax sp. LjRoot175; assembly: GCF_964253805.1. Classification (NCBI taxonomy): domain Bacteria; kingdom Pseudomonadati; phylum Pseudomonadota; class Betaproteobacteria; order Burkholderiales; family Comamonadaceae; genus Variovorax; species Variovorax sp. LjRoot175. The sequence continues at coordinate 4,176,759 of NZ_CAXURY020000001.1, forward strand.
CGCTCGACGCCGCCATCGTGGTCGAGCCTCAATTCGCCATCGGCAAGGGCTGCACCTTCCAGGCGCTGTTCGAGGAGCGCCTGGTCGTGGTCGCGCCCAAGGCCCTGGCCCGGCGCAAGGCCCATGAGCTGCTCGCGACCGAGCCCTTCATCCGCTATGACCGCTCGGTGGTGGGCGGACAACTGGCCGACCGCTACCTGCGCGACCACGGCATCGGCGTGCGGCAGCGGCTGGAGATCGACAACCTGATGGCGGTCGCGGCACTGGTCGGCCAGGGGCTGGGCGTGGCCTTGCTGCCGGATTGGGGGCCGATGTGGAGCAGCGGATTCGCGATCGCACGCGTGGCGCTGCCGGCGCGCGCGCCGGTGCGGCGCGTGGGCCTGATCTGGGCCACGCACGGGCCGCGCGCCGGGCTGGCGAAGGCCCTTCTTGCCGAGGCGCAGGCCGTCTGCAAAGGGCGTGCTTAAGGTTTCGGCGCGCGAAGAAAGTCGAAGTCGACGCCCTTGTCGGCCTGCATCACGGTCTGCAGAAAGAGCCTTCGATAGCCTCGTTCGGCCGTCGGTTCGACCACCGGCGACTCCTTCGCGCGGCGCGCCAGTTCGTCGTCCGATACCAGCAGCGATATTTCGCGCTTCGCCACGCTCAGCCGGATGCGGTCGCCGTTGCGGACATGCGCGAGCGGACCGCCGATGGCCGACTCCGGCGTCACGTGCAGCACGATGGTGCCGAAGGCCGTGCCGCTCATGCGGCCGTCGGAGATGCGCACGATGTCCTTCACGCCCGCGCGCGCGAGCTTGCGCGGGATCGGAATGTAGCCTGCCTCGGGCATGCCCGGTGCGCCCTTGGGGCCGATGTTCTTGAGCACCAGTACGTCCTCGCGCGCGACGTCGAGATCGTCGCTGTCGATGCGCAGGACCAGGTCCTCGATGTTCTCGAAGACCACGGCGCGGCCTTCGTGCTCCATCAGCCCCGCATCCGCCGCGGACTGCTTGATGATGGCCCCGCCCGGCGCCAGGTTGCCGCGCAGCACCGCGATGCCGCCCTGCGGATAGATCGGGTTGTCCACGGTGCGCACCACGTCCTGCGCGAATCCCGGCCCCGCGCGTTCGATCTCTTCGCCCAGCGTCCTGCCGGTGACGGTCATGGCCTCGAGCCGCAGCAAGGGTTGGAGTTCGCGCAGCAGCGTCGCCATGCCGCCGGCCTTGTGGAAGTCTTCCATGTAGTGCTGGCCCGAGGGCTTCAGGTCCAGCAGCACGGGCGTCTCGCGCCCCATGCGGTCGAGCGCGTGCAGATCGATGTCCAGGCCCATCCGGCCCGCGATCGCGGCGAGGTGCACGATGCCGTTGGTCGAGCCGCCGATCGCGAGCAGCACCCGCATCGCGTTCTCGAAGGCAGCGGGTGTGAGCACCTTGTCGATGGTCAGGCCGTCGCGCGCGATCTGAACAGCCTGCGCGCCGGTCTGCTCCGCGATGCGGATGCGGTCGGCCGTGACGGCCGGCGGCGAAGCGCCGCCCGGCATCGTCATGCCCAGCGCTTCGGCAATGCAGGCCATGGTGCTGGCCGTGCCCATGACCGAGCAGGTCCCCACGCTCGCCACCAGCTGGTTGTTCACGTCGGCGGTTTCCTCGTCGTCGATTTCGCCCGCGCGGTATTTGCCCCAGTAGCGCCGGCAGTCGGTGCATGCGCCGACGCGCTCGCCGCGATGGCTGCCCGTCAGCATGGAACCGGTAATCAGCTGGATCGAGGGAATGCCGGCCGAGGCCGCGCCCATGAGCTGCGCCGGCACCGTCTTGTCGCAGCCGCCGATCAGGACCACGGCATCCATCGGCTGTGCGCGGACCATCTCCTCGGTGTCCATCGACATGAGGTTGCGCAAGTACATGCTCGTCGGCGCCGCGAAGCTCTCATGGATCGAGATCGTCGGAAAGTCCATCGGCAGTCCGCCGGCGAGCATCACGCCGCGCTTCACCGCTTCGATGAGCTGCGGCGCATTGCCGTGGCAGGGGTTGTAGGCGCTGCCGGTGTTCGCGATGCCGACCACGGGGCGATCGAGCGCCGCGTCGGTATAGCCGGCGCCCTTGATGAAGGCCTTGCGCAGGAAGAGCGAGAAGCCCTGGTCGCCGTAGCTGGTCAGGCCTTTGCGCATGCCCGAGGGTTCATCGGTACCGTCGGGCTTGGAGGAGGCTTTGGACATGTTCAGTGGGCCCTCATTCGTCGGACTTGATATTGGCGTCGGCAATGACTTTTTTCCAGCGGGCAATCTCGGCCTGGATCTGCTCGTCCGACTTCGCCGGCGTCGTCGGCGCCGCCGCATAGACGCCCTGCTTGAGCAGCATCTCCCTGGCTTCGGGCGATTGCACGAGTTTCGCGAGCGCCTCGTTGAGGCGCGCCACGATGGCCGCGGGAGTGCCCGCCGGCGCCAGGACGCCGAAGGTGGAACTGACTTCGAGGTTCGGCACGCCCGCCTCGGCCGCCGAGGGCACATCGGGCAGCATCGAGATCCGCTGCGGCGTCGTGACCGCCAGCGCACGAAGCTTGGCCGAAGTGATGAAGGGAAGCGAGGCCGGCGCCGTCTCGACCATCAGGCCGACCTGGCCGCCGACCACGTCGGTCATCGCCGGACCGCTGCCCTTGTAGGCGATGTGCGTCATCTTGATACCGGTCTCGCGCTGGAGGATTTCGGCGGCCATGCGCTGGGGCGCGCCGGCGCCGGACGAGGCGTAGTTCAACTTGTCGGGGTTGGCCTTGGCGTAGGCGATGAGTTCCTTCAGCGTCTTGACCGGAACCTGCGGATTGACCACCACGACCAGCGGCACCGACCCGACGATCATGACGGGCGCAAAGTCCTTCGAGATGTCGTAGCGCAGGCGCCCTTTCTCCAGCGTCGCCATCGTCGCGTGCGAAGTCAGCGCGCCCATCAGCAGGGTGTAGCCGTCCGGCGCTGCCTTCGCGACCGCCTCGGCGCCGATGTTGCCGCCGGCGCCGCCGCGGTTGTCGACCACGACCTGCTGCCCGAGCAGCTCGCCGAGCTTGAGCGCGACGATGCGCCCGATCACGTCGGTGGCGCCGCCGGGCGGATAGGGAACGACCAGCTTGATGGGCTTGTCGGGGTAGGCGGCGATGGCCAAGGGGGCGCCGAGGGCTATGCCGCAGGCCAGGCAGGCCCGAAGAATCGCGCGACGCGCGAAGTAGTGGCTGGCTTTCATGCTTTGTCTCCTTTGGCCCGGAGTGTGGCCAGCCGGGCGCGCCGGTTGAAGCGGCTTCGACAAGGACAAAAGATAGATTCTTTTGCGTCTGCTCTACAAGCTGGGCAGCCGTTCGAAACGATCGAGGCGATCGAAAGGCGGCGGCACCTGCGTGAGCTCGAGCGCGTCGACCCATGCGCCGGGCACGCCGTCGCGCAGCCAGTTGCACATGGCATCCAGTTCACGGCGAGAGCCCTGCAGCATGGCTTCGACCGACCCATCGGCGCGGTTGCGGACCCAACCGGTGATGCCCGTGGCGCGCGCGTGGTGCAGGCAGGCATCCCGGTAGCCGACGCCCTGCACTCGGCCGCGCAAGCGCACCAGCCGGCACTCGATCGCCTCGTTCTTGTCGCCAGGGTTCATGGCGCGATTGTTCCTCAAGCAAGGGTAAACACCAACCACCAGGCCGCAGATCTTCCTTGATTGCACCCATTTTTTGTATACAAATATAGGGTGCAATCAACGAACCGAACATGCCGTTCGGACATCCGCCCATCCCCCACGAGGAGACACCCGTGAACACAGCCGTCAGCCCAGGAAGCATGGACCTGCCGATCGCCGGCCATGCGCCGCATACCGAATCCAACGCACTCATCAAGCCGGGCTACGACCCCGCCCTCACCAACGAAGACCTCGCGCCGCTCAAGAAGCAGACCTGGGGCCAATACAACATCTTCGCCTTCTGGATGTCCGACGTGCACAGCGTCGGCGGCTACATCACCGCGGGCAGCCTGTTCGCGCTCGGCCTGTCGAGCTGGCAGGTGCTGGTGGCGCTGCTGGTGGGCATCTGCATCGTGCAGTTCTTCTGCAACCTGGTGGCCAAGCCGAGCCAGCTGACCGGCACGCCCTACCCCGTGATCTGCCGCGCCTCCTTCGGCGTGCGCGGCGCCAACATCCCGGCCATCATCCGCGGCCTGATCGCGGTGGCCTGGTACGGCATCCAGACCTACCTGGCCTCGGCCGCCTTCATGGTGCTCGCGCTGCACCTGATCCCCAACCTCGCGCCGTACGCCGACGTCAAGCTGCACGGCTTCGCAGGCCTGTCGGCGCTGGGCTGGCTGGCCTTCATGGTGATGTGGGTGCTGCAGGCCTTCGTGTTCTGGCACGGCATGGAAGCGATCCGCAAGTTCATCGACTGGGCCGGCCCGGGGGTCTACGTGGTGATGACGATCCTGTGCGGCTGGCTGGTGTGGAAGGCCGGCTGGAGCCGCATCGACCTCAACCTGGGCGGCGTCAAGTTCCAGGGCTGGGACGCGCTGCCGGTGATGCTCTCGGCGATTGCGCTGGTGGTGAGCTACTTCAGCGGCCCGATGCTCAACTTCGGCGACTTCTCGCGCTACAGCAAGAGCTTCGACGCGGTGAAAAAGGGCAACTTCTGGGGCCTGCCGGTCAACTTCGTGTTCTTCTCGCTGCTCACCGTGATCACCACGGCCGCGACGCTGCCGGTTTTCGGCGAGCTGATCACCGACCCGGTGCACACGGTCGGCAAGATCGACAGCACCACCGCCGTCGTGCTGGGCGCGCTGACCTTCATGATCGCCACCATCGGCATCAACATCGTCGCCAACTTCGTCTCGCCGGCCTTCGACTTCTCGAACGTCGCGCCGCAGCACATCAGCTGGCGCACCGGCGGCATGATCGCCGCGGTGGGCTCGATCTTCCTCACGCCCTGGAACCTCTACAACAACCCCGAGGTGATCCACTACACGCTGGACATCCTGGGCTCCTTCATTGGTCCGCTGTTTGGCATCCTGATCGCCGACTTCTACCTGGTGCGCAAGCAGCAGGTGGTGGTGGACGATCTCTACACGCTGAGCCCCAAGGGCCGCTACTGGTACAGCAAGGGCTACAACCTGAAGGCCGTGTGGACCATGATCCCTTCGGCGCTGATCCCGATCCTGTGCGTGCTGATCCCGGCTTGGCGCGGCGCCGCCAATTACGCCTGGTTCATCGGCATGGGCCTCGGCTTCGTGATCTACGCCCTCCTCAACCGCAAGCCCTGAACTTTCATGCGCATCAAGATCATCAACCCCAACACCACCTGGAGCATGACCGAGAAGATCGGCGCCTGCGCGCGCTCGGTCGCGCGGCCCGGCACCGAGATCGTGGCGGTCAGCCCCTCGATGGGCCCGGCCTCGATCGAGAGCCACTACGAGGAGGCGCTGGCGGTGCCCGGCCTGCTGCAGGAGATCGCCGCCGGCGAACGCGAAGGCATCGACGGCTATGTGATCGCCTGCTTCGGCGATCCGGGCCTCGCGGCCGCGCGCGAGCTGGCGCGCGGGCCGGTGGTGGGCATCGCGCAGGCGGCCATGCACCTGGCCAGCCTGGTCGGCACTCGCTTCAGCGTGGTGACCACGCTGGGCCGCACCACGGGCCAGGCCTGGCACCTGGCCGAGGCCTACGGCATGAAGCGCTTCTGCGCCAACGTGCGGGCCTGCGAAATTCCGGTGCTCGAGCTGGAGGCGCCGGGCTCGAAGGCGCGCGAGCGCATCGTCGACGAATGCCGGCGTGCGCTCGACGAAGACGGCTCCGACACCATCGTGCTCGGCTGCGCCGGCATGGCCGACCTGTGCGCGCACATCGGCCAGGTGCTGGGCGTTCCGGTGGTCGACGGCGTGGCAGCCAGTACGCAGCTGATCGAATCGCTCGTGAACCTGCGGCTTTGCACCAGCAAGCGCGGCGAGCTGGCGCAGCCGCTGCCGAAGCCGGTCGCCGGCTTGCTGGAAGGCTTCACGCTGCCGTCTCCGGCGCCGGCGCTGAAACGCGCGGCCTGAAGCCCGCGCGCGACGCGGCGCCGCTCGTCCACAATCGCGCCATGCCCCGCGTCACCAAAGCAACCACGACCACGCCGGCGGCCGTTCCCGAAGCGGCCGCCGCGCCCGACAAGAGCGCGACCATCGAAAGCATCGCGCAGGACATCGCCACCGCCATCGTCGAGAAGCGCCTGCCGCCCGGCACCTGGCTACGCGAGGAGGCGCTGGGGCGCGTCTATGCCGTGAGCCGCACCAAGATCCGCGCGGCGCTCTTGACGCTTTCCAAGGACAAGCTGATCGAGATGATTCCGGACAAGGGCGCCTTCGTCAGCAAGCCCAGCGTGCAGGAAGCGCGCGAGGTCTTCGGCGTGCGCCGCATCCTCGAGAGCGAAGTGGTGCGCCTCTTCATCGCCAAGGCCCGGCCCGCGGACTACCGCGCGCTGGAGCAGCACATCCAGTTCGAGCGCAGCGCGCTGCGCTCCACGACCACGGGCACCGTGCGCGAAAAGCTGCTGGGCGATTTCCACGTCGCGCTGGCCGAGGCCGCGGGCAATGGCACGCTGGCCGAGCTGGTGCGCGAACTGGTCGCGCGCAGCTCGCTGATCGCGATGCTCTACCACTCCTCCAACGATCCGCACTGCTCTTCGGACGAGCATTCGGACTTCCTGCGCGTATGCCGCAGCGGCGACGTGGAGGCTGCCGTGGCCTGCATGACGGATCACCTGTCGCGCATCGAGGCGAATCTGCAGCTCACGAGCGGGGTGCCGGACCGGCAGCTCGATCTGGTGAAGGCCTTGCTGGCCTGAAGGACGCAGGCTAGCCGTCGACCGGATTCGCCGGCGTTTCGAGCACCAGCTGCCAGAAGTCCACGTCGAGCCATCGGCCGAACTTGAATCCGGCCTGCCTGATGGTTCCGGCGTGCTCGAAGCCTAGCCTCTGGTGCAGGGCGATGCTGCCCTTGTTGGCCAGGTCGATGGCGCCGACCATGACGTGATACTGCTGCGCCCTGGCAGCCGCGATCAGTTCCTGCATGAGCAGCAGGCCCAGGCCTTTTCCCCGGTGGTCCTTGTGAACGTAGACCGAGTGCTCGACCGAGTACTTGTACGCGGGCCAGGCGCGGAAAGTGCCATAGCTGGCAAAGCCGAGGAGCCCGCCGTCTTCTCCGATGGCGCCGATCACGGGGAACCCGCCCGCCTCCTTGGTCTTGAACCAGCCGACCATGCTCTCCGGCGTGCGGGGCTTGTAGTCGTAGAGGGCGGTCGAGCTGACGATGGCATCGTTGAAGATCTCCAGGATCGCAACGGCGTGGGTGTCGTGCGTGCATGCGACGAACTGCATCGGATTCTCCGTGGGCATGGTGATCAAAACTCCCTCGCGTAGACGATGAATCCAAGGTGCTTCGCGACCTTGTCGTAGAGCAGCCTGCCCGCGGCGTTCGATTCGTGCGTCTGCCAGTAGACCCGCGAGGCGCCGGCCGATTTCGCCTGCTCGTAGACCGCCTCGATCAGCAGGCGGCCGATGCCGCGCCCGCGCCGGGATTCGAGCGTGAACAGGTCGGAGAGATAGCACACCGGCTCGACACGGGTCATGCTGCGATGGATGACGCAATGGGCCAGCCCGACGAGCTGCCCCTCGTCTTCCGCGACCAGCGCGAACATCGGCTCCTCCGGATCGAGGAAGCGCTGCCAGGTCGTCTGCGTCACGTGCTCGGCCAGCGCAGTCGCGCCATGGCGGCCGTAGAAGGCGTTGTAGCCGTCCCAAAGCGGCCGCCAGGCGGCGTGGTCGTTCTGCGTGACGGGGCGTACGGAAGGAGTCATCGGGGTTTCGGTAGTTGCGTACTGGGTCGTCGGGATCAAATCATCGAAAGCGGCTTCTTGCGCCGCGGCGGGGGATGGAGTCTATCGATCTCGGCGAGATCTTCGTCGCCGAGCTGCAGTTCGGCAGCAGCGAGGTTGTCACGCAGATGCGCCTCGCGCACCGCCTTCGGAATGGCGACGACGCCGGGCTGTGCAATGACCCAGGCCAGCGCAAGCTGCGCCGCCGTGACGCCGAGCCGCTGCGCCGTCTTCTTCAATGCCGCATCGCCCGCCAGCGCGCCCTGGTCGATCGGGCTGTAGGCCATCAGCGGCATGCCGCGGGCACGCTGCCAGGGCAGCAGGCTGAACTCGGGCCCGCGCTCGCGCACCGAGTAATAGACCTGGTTCGCCGTGCAGTCCAGCGGCTCGCCGCACACGGCGGCCAGTTCGTCCATGTCGCCGGTGTCGAAGTTGCTGACGCCCCAATGCCGGATGCGCCCGCCGTCGACCAGCGCGCGCATCGCCTCGCAGGTTTCGGCAAGCGTGTATTCGCCGCGCCAGTGCAGCAGATAGAGGTCGATCTGCTCCAGCCCCAGCCGCGCCAGGCTGCGCGCGCAAGCGGCCGGCGTGCCCTTGCGGCTCGCGTTGTGTGGATAGACCTTGCTGACGACGAAGAGCTCGCCGCGCGTCACGTCGCCGGCGCGCAGCGCCTCTGCGATCGCCTGCCCGACCACTTCTTCGGCGCCGCCCTCGCCGTACATCTCGGCGGTGTCGATGAGGCGGTAGCCCATCTCGATGGCCGCGCGCACGGCGGCGATCTCGGTGCGGCGCAGCGCGCGGTCTTCGCCCAGGCGCCAGGTGCCCAGGCCGAGCACGGGCAGCGAAGTGCCTGTTGCAAGTTGAAGCGTCTTCATTGTTTGCCGGGAACAGAGTCGTAGAAGGATGAAGATTCTCTGCGACCGGTGGCAGATTCGCCTGCGAAACCCATCTCGCTGGTCGCGCGATGGATCATCTCGCGCACGGTGATCAGCTTCGGCTGGCGCTCGCAGACGCTGCTTCCCCTGTTCCAGTTCGATGAGCCCCCATTTGGCTGAGGATCGTTTCCGCACGGGGGATGAGCTGGTCTGCATCGACAATCTCGTTGACGAGGCCGTTCCGGTGCGCTTCTGTCGCGTCGATCGTGTCCGCCGTGAGAATGAGCTGCAGCGCACGGCCCTTGCCGACGAGACGCAGGAGGCGCTGCGTCCCGCCGAAGCCGCGAACGAAACCGGGCTTCGCTTCCGGGCCGCCGAATCTCGCATGCGCCGTTGCAAGACGCAAGGTGCAAGCCATCGCCAGTTCGCACCCTTCGCCCGACGCGCAGCCATTCACAGCGGCGATGACCGGCTTGCCGAGCTGCTCGATCAGATCGAACGCAAGCCGGCCGCTGCGCGTGAACGCGTGCGCGTCGATGGCGGAAATCGACGCGCCCGCGGTGATGTCGGCCCCGGTGACGAAGGCCTTGTCGCCCGCGCCGGTCACTATCACGCCATGGACGACGGGGTCCCCTCGCGCGTCCTCCATCACCGATCTCAGCTCGTCGAGCGCCGTGTGGCTCAGCGCGTTCATCGCCTGCGGGCGGTTAATCGTGACGTAGGCGATCCCCGCCCTCTTTTCATAGAGGAGGTCTTGCAGCGATTGCATGTGGGTCTTCCGGCCGTGCGGCGGGCGGAATATCGTGAAAGCTCCGGTCACCGCCAATTCGGGTGCAATGAGCTAATGAGCTTGTTGCAGTCGCCGCGCGTGAGGAGGGCGAGCACATCCATCTCGCGTGGGGTCAGGTCCTGCAGCACGAAGGAATCGGCCAGGTCCGCCGCCATCCGCGGCGAAAGGTAGCGTTGCGAGCGAGCGGCCGCGACCAGCGCGGCGCGGATCTCGGCGGGCTGGGCCGTCTTCTCGACGAATCCGCTGGCGCCCCACCGGATCGCCTCCCGCACCATGTGCGGCGAATGCATGTCGCTGATGAGCACGACGCGCACCCTGGCAGCCATCATGCGGAGCAATTGCATGAATGCGCGCAGCCCCTGCGGACCGAGGGTCGGATCCACCAGAGCGATGCAGTCCTCGGCCTCCATGCAGCAGACGAGCAAACGGTCCAGTGTGGGCGCCGAGCGCCCGAAAGCAAGGCCCGCGGTGCCGCTCACCAGCGATTCGAGGCCGCACAGAAGCGCAGGCGAGGCTACGCCGATGATGACCTTCACTGCGCTGTCGGCCTTCGCTGCGACTCCTTCGCCGCCGAGCGACGCGTGGGGAGTCGGATCCTGGAAGGGCACCTCGCCGTCCGGGATTTCGGCAGATCGATCGCTCATGGCTTTGCTCCTTCGCTTCAGCTTTGCACTTGGCACGAGGCCTGCACGCTGGGCCACCCGTAGTCGCGGCCCGTCAGTGCGCGCGCAAGAAGGTAGTTGTTCAGCGCGCGCTCGCTCAAGCTGTCCATTTGCACCGAGCCGCTGGCATCGCAGGGAAATGACAGGGCGCGGCCCGTGCCGCTGAGCGAGGGAAAGCGCAGCTCGAAGGCGGACTGTGCAGCGGATGAATGGCGGGCGGCGTGCATGGCGGTGTCCTCGTGGTTCATTTCGATGAAGCAGCTCCGGGAAGCATGGTCGTGCGCCTCACGCAGGATCGCGTCCGCGCAGGGCGGTCTGGATGCAGGCGAGGAGGTCTTCCGCACTGAAGGGCTTTGCGAGAAAGCAGATCACGCCCGTCTTCAAGGCGCGCGCGCGCTCCCGTTCGTCGGGGTAGGCGGTGATGAGGACCGTAGGAATCGGGGTGCCGGCGGCGGCCAGGCGGCCGTGCAGCTCGAGCCCGGTCATCCCCGGCATGCGCATGTCGGCGATGAGGCATTGGATGGCGCACGTGCCCTTCGATTGCAGGAAGCTCTCGGCCGAGTCGAAGGTGGCGGCGGACAGGCCAGCAGAGTCGAGCAGGTCCTTCGTGGTGTCTCGAACCGATTCATCGTCGTCCACGATCGCTACGGTCGGGTTGTTGCGCACTTGGATCTCCTTGCAGGTCTTCTTGAACGTTGACGCAAGACTAGGCCGATTGCGCGCGCAAGACCATTGCACGTGCGTCACGTGCGCTACGACTTTGGTTTAGGCGCCTAAGGCCTCGGGTTGGAGAGGCCGAGCGTGTCCGCGATGCGCACGAGCTGCGCCAGGGATTTCGCCTGCATCTTGCGCATGATCTGCCCGCGGTGGACCTTGACGGTGGCCTCGCTGATGCCCAGCTCGGCCGCGATCTGCTTGTTCACGCGCCCGGTGCTCACCAGCGCCATGACTTCGCGCTCGCGCTGGGTGAGCGCGGCGAAACGTTGCCGGAGCTCCGCGACGAGCGCCGTCTCGCGGCGCTGCGCGCGGTGCCGCTCGACCGCAGCATCGATCGCATCGAGAAGCTCCTGGTCGCGGAAGGGCTTGCTCAGGAACTCGACTGCGCCGGCCTTCATGGCGCGCACCGTCATCGGAATGTCGCCGTGCCCGGTGATGAAGATCACCGGCAGATCGACGCCCGCTCGCGGGAGTTCTTCCTGGAAGCTCAATCCGCTTGCGCCGGGCAGCCGCACGTCGAGCACCAGGCAGCCGGGCGCGTCCGGGCGCTGCGCCTGCAGGAAGTCCTGCGTCGAGGCGAAAAGGCGCACGTCCATGCCGACGGAGGCGAGGAGGTCCTGAAGCGCCTCGCGCATGGCCAGGTCGTCGTCGACCACGAAGACGACGGTCCGCTCGGTTGCCATCACGGCTCCCGTTCCCCGGTCGGCAGCGAAAACCGGAACACGGTGCCGTGGGGCAGGTTCGGCGCGGTCCGGAGCTGGCCGCCATGGGCCTCGACGATCGACCGGCTGATCGAAAGCCCCATGCCGATGCCCTGCGCCTTGGAGGTATGGAAGGGCTCGAAGAGCTTGTCCGCGATCTCGGGCGCGATGCCGGGGCCCGAGTCGCGCACCTCGATGCACACGCCGCCCTCCGCTTCGCTCGCGCCGATGACCAGCTGTCGCGGGCGATTGCCGGGCGCGCTCATGGCCTCGATGGCGTTGACGATCAGATTGAGGATCACCTGCTGGAGCTGCACCCTGTCGCCCCATACGGGCGGCAGGCCGTCGGCAAGCGTCTTCTCGAGCGCAATGTCGTTGCGGCGCATCTGGTCGCGCGTGAGCGCAATCACGTCGAGGATGGTCTGGTTGACGTCGACGCGGTCCCGGCGCGGCGGCTGGCGCATGACCAGGGCGCGGATGCGGTCGATGACTTCGCTCGCGCGCTTGCCGTCCCTGGCAATGCGTCCGAGCGAACGCTGGGCCTTTTCGAGCTCGGGCGGCTGGGCTGCGAGCCAGCGCGCGCAGGACCCCGCGCTTGCGACCATGGCTCCGAGCGGCTGGTTGACCTCGTGCGCGATCGAGGCCGCCAGCACGCCGAGCGTGGTCACGCGGTTCACTCGCGCAAGCGCCGCCTGCGCCTCGCGCAGGGCTTCCGACGCGAGGACGTGGTCAGTGAGATCGCGCGTGATCACAAGCGCTGCCTCCAGGCGCTCCGAATCGAGCCGCAGCGGCGAGTAGGACACCGACAGGTAGAAGCGCCCCAGTTCGGTCGTGAACCATTCTGCGACGGTGAACTGCTCTCCGGCGAGACAGCGGTCGAGACTCGGCTTCACGGTGCGCTCGAAGACGTCGGTCCCGAGGAGATCGGCGACATGCATGCCGACGATCTTCTCGGCCGGCATCCTCCAGTTGCGCTCGTAGACCGCATTGACCCTTTGATAGCGGTAATCCCGGCCGATCACGGCCACGCCATCGGAGGCACTCTCGAACATCTGCCGCGTCAAGTACTCGGCCCGCTTGCGCTCGGTGATGTCCATGATGCTCACGAGCGTGCTGCCGAACTTGGCCGGCTGAGGCGGAAACGCGATCGTGAGGAGGACGGACAACTTGTCTCCCTTCAGCGTTCCGCGCACCGTCTCGGCCGTAAAGGAAGTCCGGCCCTCTGCCAGGGCGCACAGCTCTTCTGCGAACACCTGCTCGGTCTCCGGCAGGACGAGCTTGGGGAGCGACACCATGAGCTCCTCCTTGCTCCGCGCCCCGAACAGCTCGATGGTTGCGTCATTGACGTCGAGCACCTTCACCAGGGCGAGGGCCTGCCGGACGAACTCGGGATGTGTGGCCAGGTGCCGGCGCAAGTCGCGCACGCCCTGCGCCTTGAGTTCGTCGATGGCCGCCTCGACCGCGGACAAGTCCTCTTCCCAGATCGAAACGCTCGCGCCCTGGAAAATGTGCCGGTATCGGCTTTCGCTTTCGCGCAGCTCCTCTTCCGCATGCCTGAGCTCCGTCATGTCCTGCACGATGCCGAAGAAGCGCCGAGGCCGGCCGGAGGGGTCGCGCGCCACGTCGGCGCTGTTGTGGACCACGCGCACCTCGCCGTCCGGACGCACCACCCGGTATTCCATGTCGAAGCGCGGACCGCCCTGCACGCCGGCCTCATTGGCCTGCTTCACCCGTTCCCGGTCGTCCGGATGGACGAGGTCCAGCAACCGGCCTTCCAATTGCCCGGACTCGGGCCGCTTAAGGCCGTGGATGCGGTAGGCTTCTTCCGAGGCGGTCACGCGACCGCTGTCCAGGTCGGCTTCCCAATGACCGAGATGCGCCATGCGCTGCGCCTCTTCGAGCTTGCGCTCGCTTTCGCGCAGGCTGCGGAAGATGAGAAGACTGGTGAGCGCGTCGGCAAGCCGATGTCCGATCTCCTCGAACAGCCGCGTTTCCTGCACCGTCCAGGCGCGCGGGCGCGAGCACTGGTGCAGCCCGAAGAGGTAAGGTTGATCGGCCTTGGGGTACAGCGCCATGGCGAGCACGGATCTGATGCTGAAACTCTCCGCGAGCTGCGCCGGCACCTGGAGCTCGCAGCCAGGACCGAATGACACGGCTCCGCTCGCAGCGCGCGCTGTCCGGAACACCGTGGCGACATCCGCATCGAGGGGCAGCTCGGCGCCCAGGCTGAACGCGCCGGGAAACTCAGGCCGCGTCTGTTCCATGACCGCGCGCCAGCAGCCAGCTTCCGGATCGCACGGATAGGTGAGCCATGCCCGGTCGCAAGCAAAGATGTCGAGGACTGCATCGAGCACATCGCTCATCATCTTCTCGAGGTCGTTGGTTCCCTGCATGGCGCGGTTGACGCGGTTCATGCTTTCCAGGAACCACAGATGCGCGCGGCGTTCCTCTTCCGCGCGCTTCCGGTCTTCGATGTCGGTAAGGATTCCATACCACTTCAGAATCCTTCCACCTTCGCCGCGCATCGGCACGGCGCGGCTCAGGAACCAGCGGTATTCGCCGTCCGCGCGACGAACACGCGCTTCCTGCTCGAAAGGCTCGCCGGTCGCCATGTGATGCGCCCGCGCTTGCACGTAGCCGGGCAGATCTTCGGGATGAATTGCAGCCAGCCAGTTCGCCCCGGTGAGCGAAAAGCCGGTGTATTCGCTCCCGCGCCGGTTGACGAGCACACCGGAGCCATCAGCGTTGGTGACGAAGGCAATCGCCGGCATCGTCTCGAGCACCTCCCGAAGCTCCTTCTCGCTCCGGCGCAGCGCATCTTCAGCGCGCTTGCGCTCGGTGATGTCCCGCCCGACGCCCCGGTAGCCCGTGAAGCGCCCCGCCTCGTCAAACATCGGCAGCCCGGATACCGACACATGGCGTATGCCGCCGTCGGACGTAGCCCGGGCGAGCTCGAAGTCGCGGAACGGGACATGGGCATCGAGCGCTGAGCGGTGCTGGCGCCAAGCCTCCTCGTCCGGCCCCAGATAGGGCACTTCCCACCGCGTCTTGCCGATCTCCGAGCCCGGCGCCGGCGCGCGGTCGAACTGGGCGGAATACTCCTGCCGGGTGAAGCGATGCTGGGCGTCGCTCTCCCAGTACACGTCGAAAGAGAATTTCACAAGCGTGCGAAAGCGCTCCTCGCTCTCGCGCAACGCCTCCTCGGCGTGCTTGCGCTCGGTAATGTCCTCGCACGCCACAAGCAGCACCGGCCCGCCCCTCAGCACGACCGCGTTCGCCGACTCCCGGACCCACAGCATCGTGCCGTCCTTGCGGACCTTGCGCGCCTTCCAGCGCATCACGTGCCCCGGCTGCCGGAAAGCCTGCTCGGCGTTTCCCTGGACGAACGCCCGATCGGCTTCGTAGAACACGTTCAGCACCGGCTGGCCGATCAGCTGGCTCACGCGCCAACCCAACTGCTCTGCGCCGACGGGATTCACCGACAGGATCGCGCCGGCCGCATCGATGATGAAGTACATCGTGGGATTGGCTTCGAAGGCCGCTCTCCATTGCTCCTCGAGATCCTGCCGGGCCTCCTCGGCCCGCTTGTGCTGCGTGATGTCGGTATTGGTCGCGAGGATCGCCACCGGCTCGCCCTGCTCGTCTCGCTGCAATGCCAGGCGGCTCGCCACGACCACCGGCGTTCCGTTTCGCCTGTAATGCACCAGCTCGCCTTCCCAGCGTCCGGTGCTCAGCACCTGCGATTCGATCTGCTCGAGCGGCACGGTGGAGATGGTCTTCAGCAGCTCGGGCGCGGACTTGCCGAGCGCCTCTTCAGCCGTCCATCCATACATCTCCTCGGCGCCGCGGTTCCAGTACTTGATCGCTGCTTCCATGTCGCGCACGAACATGGCGTCGTGCGTGAGATTCAGCAGGTCGGCGTGCTCGCGCAGCGAGGCCTCGACCTGCCGCTCGAAAGGCTGACGCGCCGGGCGCGACAGCGTTTCGTCGTCTTTACGTTTCGTCACGAGCGACTCCGATAGGCGTCGCGGCATGTGAGCCGCAGCATGTCCCGCAGCGCCGGTGGTAGGGCCAGCTCCTCCTTGGGTAGTGGCGAACGCTATTCTGAACGCCCGCGTGACCGCTGTCACGGCGCACGCCAACCCGATCTCACCGCGCAGGGGCCGATGCTTCGGTCGAAGACGCCTCGAACGACATCGCGTCAGGCGAGGGGCGGAGGTCCATCGCCTCCCGGCTTGGCGGCCATGGCTTGCAGTTCGGGGACGAAAGTCAGGAGCCGGCGAGTGAGCCAATACAGGTGGGACGCATCGATCGGGTTTGGCAACCTGAGCGTGCTGATCAACCGTTGCGGACGATCTCCCAGGGCAAGAGCGACCAACGGCTCAAGGACGCCTGCCAGGTCGGCTCGTACCCGCTCGTCCACGAGATCGTGCTCGTCCAAACTGCGCCAAATCGCCAGCACGGCGCGCTCGCACAACTCGGCATCCGATGGCGGCGTCATTGCTCCGGCGTAGCTCGATGAGCTCGAGCGCATCGGGGGCGCGCCGCGCTTGTCTCTTCGTACGAAGCTTGTTGGTGAAGGCATGGATCGCTCCTTCTCGGCAGCCAAGATACGCCGCACCGAGGCGGATGGCAATCCTTGACATCAAGGACTTCCGCCCTGCGACCCAGATGCGAACGTGCACTCACGCCGATCAGACGGACGTGCGTCAAAAGCCTCCGACAACCAAGCCACTGTGGCCCGGCTCCATCGAGGCCTCCTTGCGCTTGACGGAACCTGGGGCGTTCTCATCCCCGACCGGCTTGACCGCGTCTGCCTGGTCGGCGGCGCTGCCGCCCGTGGATTCGGTCGCGTCGGCATACTCGCTGTCACTATCGGCTTCCGCAGGGACAATGGTTGCCGGGCTCTCGGGAAGAACCTTCGATTTGTCAGTGGACCGTGGACGGGACGGTGTCTGCTGAGTGGCCATGACGTGCCTCCTTCGGTTGGAATGACAACGTACACCGCGCCCCTCGGCAATGCATGTAGGAGCGCACCGCAGTGGAGTGCCGAGCTGGGCGCACTCATCGCCTCAGCTGGCACCTCGCTGCCTAGCTCATCGCGAGTCCGGACTGCACACGGTCGTGCTCGGACCTGCGAAGCAGATCGAGCGCCACGTCGACGATCATGTCTTCCTGGCCGCCCACCATCTTGCGTGCGCCCAGCTCGACGAGGATGTCCACGGTCTTCAGGTCATACTTCTTCGCGGCCGCTTCGGCATGGCGCAGGAAGCTCGAATAGACGCCCGCATAGCCCAGCGCCAGCGTCTCGCGATCGACGCGCACCGGACGGTCCTGCAGCGGGCGCACCAGGTCGTCGGCCGCGTCCATCAGCTTGTAGAGATCGGTGCCGTGACGCCAGCCCTGGCGCTCGGCCGCCGCGATGAACACCTCGAGCGGCGCGTTGCCGGCACCGGCGCCCATGCCGGCCAGGCTGGCGTCGATGCGATCGCAGCCCTCTTCCACGGCCACGATCGAGTTCGCCACGCCAAGGCCCAGGTTGTGGTGCGCGTGGATGCCGGTCTGCGTATCGGCTCTCAGCACCTCCTTGAACGCTCGGAACCGGTCCCGCACGTCGTCCATGCCGAGCGCGCCGCCGGAGTCGACCACGTAGACGCAGCTTGCGCCATAGCTTTCCATCAGCAGCGCCTGCTCGGCCAGCTTCTTCGGCGTGGTCATGTGGCTCATCATCAGGAAACCCACCGCATCCATGCCGAGCTCGCGCGCATATTCCAGATGCTGGCGAGACACGTCGGCCTCGGTGCAGTGCGTTGCGACGCGCACGATGCGCGCGCCTGCATCGTAGGCGTTGCGCAGGTCGTGCGTGGTGCCGATGCCGGGCAACAGCAAGGTTGCGACCTTTGCGGTATTGACCGTTTCGGCCACTGCCGCGATCCATTCGACATCGGTATGCGCACCGAAGCCGTAGTTGAAACTGGAGCCTTCCAGCCCGTCGCCATGCGCGACCTCGATACTGTCCACGCCGGCAGCGTCCAGTGCCGCGGATATCGCCTTGACGTCCGCGATGCTGTACTGGTGGCGAACGGCATGGCTGCCGTCACGCAGGGTGACGTCGCTGATGTAGAGCTTCTTGCCCGCGGTCATGCAAGCTCCTTCAGGCCGCGAGCGATGCCGCTGGCGATGCGTCGTTGCGCCATCAGGTCCGCGCACGCGAGCGCGGCCGAGGTCATGATGTCGAGGTTGCCGGCGTAGGCCGGCAGGTAGTGCGCGGCGCCTTCGACCTCGAGGTACACCGAGGTCTTGAGCCCATGGCGCAAGCCGAGCTTGGGCAGGTTGAGCGGCCGGTCGGCGGGGATCACGTCGAACTGCACGCGCTGCTTCAGGCGGTAACCAGGCACGTAGGTCTGCACACTCGCCACCATCTGCGCGATGCTGGCTTCCACCGCCGCCTGGTCGGCCGCTTCGGACAGTACGAGCACCGTGTCGCGCATGATCAACGGCGGCTCCGCCGGGTTCAGCACGATGATCGCCTTGCCGCGCTCTGCGCCGCCGAGCTTCTCGATCGCGGCCCGGGTGGTTTCGGTGAACTCGTCGATGTTGGCGCGCGTGCCGGGGCCGGCGCTCTTGCTCGAGATCGATGCGACGATCTCGGCATAGTGCACCTTGGCAACGCGCGACACGGCGGCCACCATGGGGATGGTCGCCTGCCCACCGCAGGTCACCATGTTCATGTTGCTGGCGTTCTCGGCATCGAGGTTGATCGCGGGGATCACGTAGGGGCCGATGGCAGCGGGTGTCAGGTCGATGACCTGCACGCCATGGGCCTGCAGCACCTCGTTGTGGCGCTTGTGGACACCGGCCGAGGTGGCATCGAACACGATGTCGATGTCGCGGAACACGCCGAGCTGCACCAACCCTTCGATGCCCTCTGCGGTAGTGGCGATGCCGAAGCGCTCGGCGCGGGCCAGCCCATCGGACTTCGGGTCGACCCCGACCATCGCACCCATCTCGAGGTGTTTGCTGTTGCGCATGACCTTGATCATCAGGTCAGTGCCGATATTGCCCGGGCCGATGATTGCGACCTTCAGTTTGTTCGTCATGTTGCTTCTTTCAGTTCGCGAGCAGCTTGGCCGTCGCGTCGGCCACCTGTGCACTGGGTGATTCGGAGGGCGTTTTCGCCTGGATGTCGGACACCAGGCGGCCCCCGCGTCCCCAATGGCCTGACGGGTATTCGTGGAGAAGGACCCGCACTGCGTCGAGCGGCATCTCGAGGCTGTCCGCCATGGCCTGCGAAACGCTCTCTATCAGCCGGCGCTTCTTCTCGGGGCTGCGCCCCTCAATGATCTTGATCAAGGCAATGGGCACGGTTCACTCCTCGACGTGGAAGCCGGCGGTTCCGAGGCGCTCCATCTCGATCGAGATGTACTGGCCCGGCTTGATCCACTCGGCGGGCGTGGCGCCGCCAGCCATCACCACCCAGCCGGCCTGCAGCGGCTCGCCGGCCGCCGCCGAGAGGCGCGCCGCGGCGACCAAGGAGCGCAGCGGATGGCCCAGGATGGCGGCGGTGGAACCGACCTGCACCACGCGCCCGTCGATGCTCATCGTCAGGCCCAGATTGCTGAAATCCTGGTGCGGGTCGCTCCAGGCACCGATCACGAAGCCGCTCGACGAGGCGTTGTCCGCGATCACGTCGGGCAGGCTGAACTTGAAGTCCTGGTAGCGCGAGTCGATGATCTCGAGCGCCGGCGCCACGGCTTCGACCGCGGCGAGCGCCTCGGCCGCGGTGACGTCGCCGGCCAGCGCTTTCTTCAGCACGAAGGCCAGTTCCGGTTCGACGCGCGGATGCACGAAGCGCGCAAACTTCACCGGCGTGCCCTCCTCCACCTGCATGCCGCTCGACAGGCGCCCCCAGATGACGTCGTCGATGCCCATCTGAACCATCTTGGCGCGGCTGGTGAAGCCCATCTTCACGCCGACGCGGCGCTCGCCGCGCGCAACGCGTCGCTGAACGGAGGCGGATTGGATCGCGTAGGCCTCGGCCAGCGAGAGCTCGCCCTTCGGGTCGATCTGCGGCACCGCTTTGGCGTGACGGGCCGCATCGTCCAGCAGTTGCGCGAATTCGGGTGTCTGGCTCATTTGCATTCCTTCGCGGCGGCAGCGGCTTCGAATACGGCCTTGACGCCTCCGAGGCCGTTGATGTGGGTTTCGAACACGTCGCCCGGCGCGACCGGCACCATCGGGCCGAGTGCGCCCGAGAGCACCAGGTCGCCGGCGCGCAGCGGCTGGCCGAGCGCGGCCATGGTGCGGGCCAGCCAGACCACCGCATTGATCGGGTTGCCCAGGCATGCCGCACCCGCGCCGACCGACACCGGCTCGCCGCGGCGGTTCATGACCATGCCGCACAACCTGAGGTCCAGCTCCCTGAGAAGCCGCGGGCTTCCGCCCAGGACGAAGGCGCCAGACGATGCGTTGTCCGCGACCGTGTCGACGAACCGGATGTCCCAGCCCGCGATGCGGCTACCCACGATTTCGATCGCCGGAAGGACGTGGTCCACCGCCTTGATGACGTCCGCGTGCCCGGGGTTGCCCATGTCGAGATCTCGGCCGAGCACGAAAGCAATCTCTGCCTCGACCTTCGGCTGCTGGAGCTTCTGCATGGGAATCGGCTCAGCGTCCCCGAAGCTCATGTCATCGAAGAGCACGCCGAAATCGGGCTGATCGACGCCGAGCTGCGCCTGGACGGCGCGCGCCGTCAGGCCGATCTTGCATCCGACCACGCGACGGCCTTCGGCCAGTCTGCGCTCGGTGTTCATCCGCTGGATGGCGTATGCATCGGCCGCATCCAACTCCGGGTAGGAGACTCTCAACGGCTGGATGTAGTTGCCGGTCCTGCCGGCGTTCCATAGGGCGTCGGCTGCTTCAGCCAGCACGGCGGGTTGGGAAGGCATGGGTTCTCCGTTGCCCGCGCGCGGCGGGCAGATTGAAAATTCTCGGATGGGGATACCGGGCAGACTCAGCCGCCGGGCACGGTGCTCAGAGGGCGCGGTCCTTCAGGCCCACCTTGCTGTAGATCTCGTTCACGTGCTTCTTCACGCTTTCGGGCGTGGTGTCGTCGACCGGCATGTGTGCCCAACCCACCTTCGCGCGGGCGTGCTGGCCGATCTCCTCGTCCTGGTCGCCCGTCGCACCGCTGATGCCGTAGGCGCCGACCATCTCGTTGCCCTTGAACACGGGCGCACAGCCACCGGAGGCAACCACTTGGCCGTTGGTGAAGACCGATGCGTTGGCCAGCATCTGCGGGTTGCGCTCCTTGAACCATTGTTGAATGACCAGGCCGTCGCTGAAACGCGGGCTCATCGAGCGGAAAGCGGCGACGGTGAATGCCTTCGCGCGGGCCGTGTCCGGGGTGATGAAGCCCGCGTCGTCCATGCGCTCGAGCGCGATCAGATGGCCTTCGGGCCCGACGATGGCAACGGAGATGGGCACCCCCATCTCGGCAGCCTTCTCGGTGACCGCCGCGATGAACTCGCGGCACTCGGTAGCGCGCAGTTTGGACATTTCGATATTCCTTTCTGAAGAAAATGCTTCTCTCACTCGGGCTTGATGCCCGTCTGCTGAATGAACTTCGACCACCGCGCGCCCTCGCTCTGCAGGAAGCGGGACAGCGCTTCGTCGCTGGTCTTGAGAACGTCGATCGCCTGCGCCTTGTAGATCGCCTGGATCTCGCTCGAATCGAGCGCCGCGTGGGCCGTGGTGCGCAGCTTGCCGATGACGCTGGATGGCGTCTGGGCAGGGGCCACCAGCCCCATCCACACCGAGGTGTCGAAGCCCTTCAGCCCCAGCTCGTCGAGCGTGTGCAGATCCGGCGCGATCGAGGTCCTGCGAGGGCTGGTGACGGCCAGCGCCACCAGCTTGTTCGCGCGCACGTGCGGCAGCACGGTCGAAGCCGGCGAGAACATGAGCTGCACCTGGCCGCCGAGCAAGTCGGTCACCGCGGGCGTGCTGCCACGGTACGGAACGTGGACCATCTTGATGTCGGCCATCAGTGCGAACAGTTCGCCAGACAGGTGGGGCGAGGTGCCGACGCCGGATGATGCATAGGCCAGAGAGCCCGGCTTGGCCTTCGCGAGTGCGATGAGTTCGGCCACGGTCGCGACCTTCAGCGAGGGATGAACCACCAGGACATTGGGAACGTTCCCGATCAGCGTGATCGGCTTGAAGTCTTTCAGTGGATCGACCGCATTGGCGCCCGGGAACGCGGCGTTGATGATGTTGGCGATCGTGATCGCGAAGACGGTGTAGCCATCGGGCTGCGCCGTGGCCACGGCCTTGGCGGCGATGTTGCTGCCGGCGCCGGGCTTGTTGTCCACGACGAAGGGCTGGCCCAGGCGCCTGGACATCTGCTCCACGACGGCACGCACCGCCACGTCAGTTGCTGTGCCGGGCGGGAAACCCACCAGCACCTTGACGGGCGCGCTCGGATAAACAGGTTGCGCTGCGGTCCATGACGGCAAGGCGGTGGCAGCAAGCGCTGGCACGGCGGCGAGGAGTTCACGGCGTTTCATGTCTCTGTCTTTCTGTTGAGGGGCAGACCGGGTCTCTCCATCGGCTTGCATGGCAGTGATTAGAAGACGCGCGTGGCTATGATTCAATCGAGACTTTCCAATCAAATGATTGGCTCCGCTCATGAATGTGACTCTCCGCCAGCTCCGAGCTTTCGTGCTGGTCGCGCGGCTTGGCAACTTCACCCGTGCCGCGCAGGCCATGCACCTCACGCAATCGGCACTCAGCCTGCTTGTGCGCGAACTCGAAGGAGCCATCGACAGCCGGCTGTTCGACCGCACTACGCGAGCCGTGGCCCTGACGGCGGCGGGCAGCGACTTCTTCCCGCGCGCGGAACGGGTGCTGGCCGAGCTCGAGTCGGCGCTCGCGGGCGTGGACAAGCTCGTGGCGAGGGAGCGCGGGCGCGTGGTGGTGGCGGCGCCGCTGATTCTGTCCAGCACCTATCTACCGCCGATCCTCGCCGCCTTCGGCGCGCAGTACCCGGGCATCGAAGTCGTACTGCAGGACACGCTGCCCAATCAGGTGTTGCCGCTGGTGCGCAGCGGTGCGGCCGACGTCGGTATCGGCACCTTCGCCTCGGATGAAGCCGACATCCAGCGCACGCTTCTCTTCTCGGAAGCCATGGCAGCCGCATTCCCGGCGGGGCATGCGTTCAGCCGCTTGCAGCAACTGACCTGGGCGGATGTCGCGCAGGAGCCGGTGCTCGCATTGAGCCGCGGCAGCGTGTTCCGCGACCTCACCGAAGCGGGCTTTGCGGCTGCCGGGCTGATGCTGAAGCCCGCAAGGGAGGCCAACTATGCAGGCTCGCTCATCGGGATGGTTGACGCCGGGCTCGGCGTCGCGATCCTCCCTGGCTATGCGGTGAAGCTGACGGACCCTGCGCGCATCGGCTGGCGCCGTGTAGAAAACCCCCTGATCGACCGCGAGGTCTCGCTCGTGCAACGCGCGGGCGTTTCACTCTCCCACGCGGCGCAAGGCTTCGTCGACTTCATCGTCGCGCCGCGGGCAGCGCAGCAACCAACACCGACCAAACGGGTTCGAAGCAAGGTGCGCTAGAACGCGTGGCGGATGCCGAGGTCGTACCCACTTGAAGTTCGCGGCGCAAACACGCTCGTGCTGATGAACGCCGGCCCGCCCACCGTCAGTGCAGCGCCGTTCTTGTTGCTGACGCGAGCGACAGTTGCATACAGCGCTGTGCGCTTGGACAGGTTGTGCACATAGCTGAGGCTGAACTTGCTGGCTTCCGGATTGGGCACCGGCGCTAAGGCTGTGGGCGCCGAATTCATGTCGTACCTGACGCGCGAATAGGCGGCGCGAATGAGGCCCGGACCCACGGGGACGGTGGCTCCGATCAAATAGCCCTTGAGGTCGGTATCGGGCAAAGGGACCAAGGGCGCGACTGCATGGTCGCGCGTTCTGCTGACGCGAGACAGTTCGCCGAAAAGCTTGACGATGCCGAAGTCGTACGACGCGCCCAGATTGGCCGTCTTCACATAGTCGGTGGTGCCCGCGAAATAGTCGTCCCCCGCAGTGCTGCTGCCATAGGCGAGTGCAATGTCCAAGGGGCCGTTGGCATAGCCGATGCGGCCTCCCACATAGCGGCCGGCGCGGGTGTTGGCGACAGGGCCGGCGTTCACCTGGCCGGTGAGAGGGTTCACGCCCGGCGGCGTCGCGGTGCCTGGCTCGTAGGTGTTGTTCTCGTGCAGCGCATACATGAACTGGCCATAGAACCCGCCCAGCGCGGGGGGCAGGAAGTAGCCGATCGAGTTGCTGGCACGTATGTAGTTGGCATTGCCGCCAAAACCGCCGGCACCACCGGTGGGATTGAAAAGGCTGGCTGAAGAGATCAGGTTGGCGCCGACGCCGACCGCGGCAAAAGGGTCGTACACCGTGTCGTTCCAGAAGGTTGGCGTGAAGTCGCGCCCCAAGCGAATTTCGCCGAATCCGCCCATGAGGCTCACGGTGGAACGCCGGCTGAAGTTCGCGAGGCCGGTCGCGCCGTCGTCGTTGGTGATAGGGCTTTCGAGCCAGAAGCCGGCTGCGAGCCCGCCGCCAAGATCCTCCGTTCCTCGGAAGCCCAGGCGGCTGTTGTTGTATGCCGAGTTCGCCAGCGCGGTTCGGCTGACGGAGCGCGACCCTTGGTTGACGTAGAGCGGCGACGCCGGCGTTGCGAAGTTCCGGTCCTCCGACTTGCTGGCGTAGTGGCTGATCGACGCATCGACGACGCCGAAGATCGTGACGGACGACTGGGCGCATGCAACGCCGCTCGAGCCGAGGGCGAGCATGCCAAGCAATGAGCTCTTCAATTTGTCTGCATGACGTACACAAGGGTTGCGCTTCACGTTGTTGTCTCCTGTTTTCGTTGTGATCCGGGCGGATTGGCCGGCCGGTGGATCAGTCCGATCCGGTTTGTGCTATCGTTAGCATAAATTCTATGAAGACTGCTTCGAAAAAGTCAACGACTTCGATGTGCGTTTTTGTCAGGGGTGCGACGACTCTCTGGCGAGAGCGCGCGACGCTTGGCAGGGGTGGCGCGGCTTGGCAAGCTGCCTACGCTGTGCTATCGTTAGTGCATTCCTGCATTCATCTCATTCGATGGTCACGATCAAAGACATTGCCGCCCGCCTCGAGGTTTCCGCGTCCACCGTTGGGCGGGCCTTGGCCGACGACCCGCGCATCAGCTCCGCCATGAAGCAGAAGGTGCTCGAGATCGCGAACGAGTTGGGCTATGTCGCCAACCGTGCAGCGCGCATGATGCGCGGCGTCTCCAGCAACCTGGTGGGCCTGGTCGTACCGGATATACGCAACAGCTTCTACTCGACCATCGCGCATGCGCTGTCGAAATGCCTGGAGAGCGCGGACCTGCAACTCACGCTGTCCGAGACTGACGACGACCGCCTGGTCGAGCTGCGCCATATCCGCGAACTCACCAGCGTCAACGTGGCCGGCATCATCATCGTGCCCACGGCCCGGCCGCATCCGGAGTCGGTGCGCCTTCTCAAGATGACGCCGCGCATCCAGTTGCTGCGCAGGCATGCCTCGCTGGGCGAGCACTGGTTCGGCATCGACGACACGCAGGCGCTCTTCCAGGCGACCCGTCACCTGGTCGAACTCGGCCATCAGCGCATCGCCTATATCGGCGGCACCACGGACCTGCCCACCGGAGCCGCGCGGCTGCAAGGCTTTCAAAACGCTCTCGCCGGCAGCAAGGCGGCCACGCATGCGCGCGAGGAACTCGGAGTGCCGTCATCGACGGACTTCGGCCGTGATGCGATACGGCGCCTGCTCGCACTGCGCAGCCCGCCTACGGCGGTGGTCCTGGGTTCGGTCCAGAACACGCAGGGCGTGCTGGAGGAACTGCTGGCAAGCGGCGTACGCGTGCCCGAACAGTTGTCCGTCGTCGGGTTCGGAGACGAGTTGGGCTTCAGATGGTGGGGACCTGGTCTCACGACCATGAGCCTTCCTGTCTCCGAGTTGGCCACCGCGTGCGGGCTCTGGTTCATCCATCAGCTGAAGCAGAAGCCTGCAAGCGCGGCGCCTTACAGCTCCGTCTCACCCCCCACGCTCGTTGTGCGCGGCAGCACCCGGTCGGTGGACGCGGCAAACGCCAAGCGCGGCCAGGCACGTCAGCTCGCCGGCTAGGCATTCCACCGTCCGATCCATCCAGACCATGAATCACACCGTCCTGCTCACAGACTACGCCTGGCCCGACGACAGCATCGAGCGGAACATTGTCGAAGCCGCTGGCATGGGCCTCGTGAGCGGTCCGGCGACGCCGTTGCCTGCGGATGGCATTGAAGTGCTGGCGCGCGAGCATCGGCCTTCGGCCATCCTCACTTGCTGGGCTCCTATATCGGCTGGCGCCATCGCCGCTGCGCCGGATCTCAAGATCGTTGCCAGGCTTGGCGTAGGGCTCGACAACATCGCGGTCGATGCCGCGACCGCGCGGGGCATCTGGGTCACCAACGTGCCGGACTATTGCGTGGAGGAAGTGTCCGACCATGCGGTCGGCTTCGCGCTCGCGTGGACGCGCGGTCTGGTTCGCTTCGACCGCGAAGTGCGCGCCGGTCGCTGGGATCCCGCGACGGCCAGGCTGCGCCGCCTTGCCGCGCTCACGTGCGGGATCGTCGGTTTCGGGCGCATAGGCCGCGCGACCGCGCGCAAGCTCGGCGCCTTCGGCTGCAGGGTGTTGGCACACGATCCCCACCTTGCCGACGGCGGCGAGGGCGTTCAGAGCGTGGATCTCGCCACCCTGCTCTCACGCAGCGACATCGTGATCGTGCACGCGCCGCTGACGGAAACGACACGGCATCTGATCAACCGCGAGCGGATCGCGCAGATGCCTCCCGGTGGCCTGCTGATCAATGTCAGCCGCGGCGCCGTCGTCGATACGGACGCCGTGATCGAAGCACTCGGCAGCGGTCAGCTCTCCGCCGCCGCACTGGACGTTCTCGAGTCCGAACCCGATGTTCCTGCTCAGCTCCGCACCCACCCCGGCGCGATGCTCACGCCGCATGTCGCCTTCTCGTCGGACGCATCGCTGGTCGAGCTGCGCAGGCGCGCGGCCGAGGAAGTCGTGAGAGTGCTGCGCGGCGAAGCACCGCAGCAAGCACGCAACGCGCCGGCGCAACGATAGCTCCGGCGCGCCTCGCTCGCCGATGGAGATCAGCGAAGCACTGCAAAGGTCCACTCTCTTGCGATAAGCGAGAGTCGGTTCACGGGACGAAGCACCAGCGGGTGGGCGAACTCACGCACCACTTCCCGCCGGGCTTCATCGCTCACGTACTCGACCGGCGACTTGCCGTCGATGCGGGCCAGCAGCAGGGCGGGCAGCAAGCGAGCGGCACGCTCTTCCAGATCCCCGCGCGGCTCCCAGCTGGCCTGCTCGAAGTAGGCACCGGTCAGCGCCGTGAAGGCCGCAAGCAGGGCCGCGCAACGGTCCGGACGGACGAGGCACTTCAGCATGAGGTGGTTCAGGCAGAAAGCGAGGTCGAAGGCGGGGTCTCCGTACCAGGCGCACTCCGCGTCGAGCAGCACGGGCCCGCGAGGGCCGACCAGGATGTTCTTCGGACTGACGTCGCCGTGCACAAGCGCGATGTGCAGCCCGGCCGTGCGCTCCGCCAGCTCCATCAGCCGAGCGGAGAGCGCCGGATGCCGGTGCGCCGTCGCGACGAAGTAGGGCTCGAGACGCAGCGCCCGGAAGTTGTCCGTGGTGTCGAACGCGGCTGCGAGCTCGGCCTTTCCCGCACTTGCCGCATGCAGCTCGCCGAGAACATGCCCGACAGCACGCGCCGTGCTCGTCGAGACATCGCCGGCCATCAGTTGTTCTTTCCAGACCGGATGTTCTTCAGGTGCGAGAAAGGACATGGCGAAGAGGCCTGCCTCGGGATCATGGGCGAGCGGACGCGGCACGCTGTCGGGCGCGTGGCATGCCGCGAACTGCAACCATGCCCATTCGTACGCGTTGCGCGACACCGGGGCGTGCCAGTCTGCTGAAACCTTGAGCTTGGCAAGCGCGCGCTTGATGCAGAGCGATCGACCAGGGAGCTCGACGCGCCAGATATCGGACGACACCCCGCCCGCAAGCGAATGCCAACGCGCCGGTTCTTGCGGACTTGCAAGGCCCTGCGACACCAGGAATGCGCCGAGCGAAGATTCCGGACTGTTCACGCCGCGTCCGAAACCTGGGGAAGCACGACGTAGTTGCTGAAGCCGCCGTCGCGGTCCTTCAGGCCGGAGATGGCCTCGTTCACGCGCGAGAGCGGGAACGTTCGGTGCTCCAGGTACGACAGGTCGATCGTGCCCGTTCGGACCATCTCCGCCATCTCCTGGCCCTGTGCCGTCGTGAACCAGTTCGATCCGATCAACTGGATCTGTTCGTCCATCAGCCACTTCACGTCGATCGGCAGGTCTTCCGCCACGCCGCCCACATTGACCACCTTGCCGCCACGGCGCACACCCTTCATCGAGTCGAGCATGGTGGCTGCAGGCGCCTTCGCGCCCAATGCGCTGATGGTGAAGTCGACGCCCTCCCCGCCCGTGAGCGACTTGGCCCATTCGCCGCTGGACCCTTCGCCGAGCTTCATCACCTGGATGCGTTCGGGCGCAAGCGCCTTGATCCTGCTCAGCAGCCGTTCGTCGCGCCCGGTGCCGAGGATCTGCGACAGGCCCATGGCCAGCCCCAGCACCGTGGCTGCGACGCCCAGGGTGCCCGTGATGCCGTCGATCAGGGCGACTTGGCCGGGGCCTGCGCCCGCATTCTTCAGGGCGCCGTAGGAAGTTCCCAGATAGCCGAACCGCCCCGCCTGCTCGAAGCTCAAGTTGTCCGGAATGTTGACGATCGCGTACTCCGGCGCCGTCATGTATTGGCTGAAGCCGCCGTACGGATACAGGTCGAAGATGCGCTGGCCGTCCCGGCTCGTGCTGAAGTAGCCATTGAGGGTGAAGTAGCGGCAGTGGCTGCGCTGGCCGGCGCGGCATGCCTTGCAGGAGCCGCAGGAACGCAGCGGACTCACGTAGACGCGGTCCCCGGGCTTGGCATTGATCACGGCTTCGCCGACTTCTTCGATGACCCCCACCGGATCCAGCCCGAAGACCGCCGGAAGCCGCGGCAAGGGCTGGTGAGGGAACCAGGTCGGCCAGTTGTTGATGACGTTGGCCATGTTGGGGACGATGCCGCACGCCATCACCTTCACCAGCACGTCCGTGGGACGGGGTTTGGGAATCGGGATCGTGTCGAGCGACATCGGGGTGGCGAGCGCGTGCAGCCTTGCTGCGATCATGGTTCTGTTCATATGGATCTCTTGCGTGAAGACCTCAGGGTGCGACGAATGCCGCCCCCGGAGGGCGAAACTTGGGCGGCCAGACGGTGACCCACTTCCCGTTCTGGGCCTGCTTGACCTTGGTGTCGGCCACGCCGCTGTTGAACCTGCCGTCGAAGCGGCGCGTTCCCAGCACGGTGTTGACCGCATTGGCCCTGAGCCAGGCGGCCATGGCCTTGTCGTCGAGGCGGCCCACGGCGGTCGCTGCAGCCTCCAGGATCTGCCAGGCCGCGAACTCCGCTGCGGCCTGGTAGTCGACGTGCGGCCAAGACAGCCCTGCCGCCTTCGCACGCTCGCTGTAGGAAGCGACGAACTCGGCCGCCCCCGCGTTCTGCGTGAAGGGTGCGTGGTCCTCGAACCAGGTGAGCGTGGTCAGGCCGCCCGCCTGCGGATTCGACACGGTCGGCCCCGGCGCGGGAAATAGGTGGAACTGGCGCGCAGGCTGATAGTCGATGCGCTTCATGGCGTCGAGCAACTGCGTGGCCTCCAGTCCCAGCGCTCCCGACCACAGCAGGTCCGGCTTAGCGTCCTTGATGCGGGCCGCGATGCCGCCGAAGTCGCGCGTGCCGAACTCGTACTCGAGCGACAGCACGACCTTCAAACCCCGCCTGGCCGCGACCTCCTGTCCGCCTTTGGCGAGATCGAGGGCCGACGGAAACTTGCTTGTGACGAAGGCGATGGTTCTGGGCGGCGTGGCGGTACCGGCATAGGCGTCGAGCAGCACCTCGGTATCGGCCGTCCGCGGCTCCGGCCCCAGCGGAAGCGCGGGAAACTGCATGTCGTAAGGTGCCAGGCTCGGGTCGCCGAGGCTGCTTTGGATGAACAGCTTGCCGAAGCGCTGTGCCACGCCCATCGCCGCGATGATCGAGCTGGTGCCATAGGGCCCCATCAGCAGATCGACCTTTTCGGCCGTGATGAGGCGCTCGTACAAGGTGCGCGTGTTGGCTGGCTGCGACTGATCGTCCAGCAGCATCAACTCCAGCTTGCGCCCCAGCAATCCACCCCGTTTGTTCAGCGCGTCGACGAACACCTCGCCGGCGACCTTGTGGATGCCGCCCACCGGCGCGAGCGGTCCGGTGAGAGGCAGCGTGCCGCCGACGCGGATCGGCCCGACGCCGCCCTGCTGTGCGCGCGCCGGCATTCCATGTGCGAGCGCCAGGCTGCCTGCGACTGCAAGAAAGGCGCGACGCTGCAATTGGGATTTCGTTGTGCTCATGGTTGTCTCCTTGAACTCGGATGAACGGCTTGGACGATGCCGGCGCGGCGTGCGGCGGGCTTCATCGGTATCCGTCTTCCAGCTCGATGGAGAGCGCTCCCATGATGCGAACGCCGGAGTTGTACCAGCCGATCGTGAGGACCAGCTCCACCTGCTCGCGCTCGGACAGGAAGGCGGCGGCCTTGCGCCACGTGGGCTCGCTCACATCGACGCGCAGGGTGGACTCGCGCGCCAGCGCCATGACGGCGCGTTCCTCTTCGTCGAAGAGCGGGGAGCTTTCGAATGCGGGCACGGCCCGGAGTTGTTCGGCACTGATGCCTGCCTTCAGTCCGTGAGACTGGTGATGTGCGATCTCGTACGCCGACGAGGTGCAGTGGCCGACGGTGAGGATCGCCAGTTCGCGCAGCTTCGGGCTCAGCTTGGAGCCGCGCAGCGTGTTGGCATAGGAGATGAACCCATCCAGGATCTGCGGAGCGTGCGCCAGCGCCCTGAAGATGTTGGCGGTGGGCACCTTGCGCTCACGTTCCAGCCTGTCGAACAGGGCCTGATCGGCGTCGGTGTCCGAACGTTGGAGATATTTGACTCGCGCCATGGTTTTGACCTTTCTCGTCTTTACTTCTGAGAGGAGAGCTTCAGCGCATAGCTCTCCAGCGTTTCGGGATTGGGTTTCTCGGCTGGTTCGATGAGGGAGGCACCCGCGAAGTCGGTCGCCTCGAAGTACCAGCGAGCCGGGGCCGGCAGTCCCCAGCGCACGTTGGTGCTCAGCGAAGCGGCCTCCCACCGGACGGGCTCGATCTCGATGTCGATGGTCTGGTAGTGGCTGTTGAACAGTTCCACGCGGTGGCCATCCGGATCCCGCAGATAGACGAACAGCATCCCGCCCGGCCCATGTCGGCCCGGCCCCCGCTCCACCGAAGCGGAGTAGCCGTAGTTGCCTGCCAGATCGCAGGCGGTAAAGATCTGGTGTGACTCCGGGACGGTGTAGGCGAAGTGGTGCAAGCGAGGCCCCTCGCCCTGCACGATCGCCAGGTCGAGGCAGGTGCCCTTTCGGTACATGAAGGCGCCCAGCAGCTTGTCGCCATGGGCGATGTACTCGGAGTTTCGAAAGCCCAGCCGGCTGTAGAACTCGCACAGCGCATAGGTATCCGGCGCCAGCAGCTGATAGTGATCGAGACGCTGTGCATGCGCGCCGGTGAAGCTCTCGCGCTTGAGATACATCCGCGGCAGCGTCTTCATCTGGGCGCACAGCTCGATCCTGGTCCCGATCGGATCCTCTACGTGGAGCGTTCGCCCCTGGTGCGGAACATCGACCCATTCGGCAGAGAGTCCCTCGGCCCTGAAGAACTGGTAGGCGCTGTCGAGGTCTTCCTCGAAGAAGACGCGAAAGCCGATTCGCTTGCAGGTCTGCTCGCCGCGCGACTGCACCAGCACCAGGCTGTGATGGCAGGCTTCAGCCAAGCCTCGGAGGTAGCAAATGCCTGCGCCCTCTTCCGAGACGACGAGTCCGACGATGTTGACGTAGAAGTCCCGGCTCTTTGCGAGGTCCGAGACATGGAGGACGACGTGGCTGGCACGCGTGATGTTGAACGGCGGACGAAGGTTGACGGCGGGCAGCATGATGGACCTCGCGGATGGGTTGTTGAGGGATGGACTTGTTGCTCAGGCTTCGGCGCGCTGCGTTGACAGCGCTTGTGCCGTACGAAGCAGGCCGATTTCGGCGATCAGGTCAGCGATGGCTTCGAGCGCGAATGTCAGGCTCGCGGGGTCAGTCAGTCGCCCGTCTTCGATCTTTCCGTTGACGCCGGCGATCACGACCTGCGGTCTCGAGATGACGCGCGACAGGGTGCCGCCCAGCGCTTCGCGCAACTGGGCTTGCGCGCGCACGCCGCCGGTGGATGCCGGCGAGCTGGTCATGACCAGCACCGGCTTGCCTTTCAGCGGGGAAGCAAATGCCGGTCGCGACGCCCAGTCGATCGCGTTCTTCAGGACGCCCGGCATTCCGAAGTTGTACTCCGGGGAGCACATCACGACACCGTGGCTTGAATCGATCGCCGCCTTGAATTCCCGCACGGAGTCGGGAAGCCCGGGCCCGTCGAGGTCTTGGTTGTACAGGGGAATGCCGTCGAGTGGCAGCAGCGTCATCTCCACGCCCGATGGCAGCGATGCCTGGAGCGTGCGGAGAATGGACGTGTTGCTGGAAGCTTGTCGCAGGCTGCCCGAAATGCCTGCCAGCCGGATCGTATTCATGGGAATGACTGCCTTCTAGTGTGGCTTGCGCCGTGTTGATGGAACGAGGAACGGCAATGCGGACCACCCGCTGAACACCGCGTCGCGGCCCAGCGATTCCTCGATGCGCAGGACCTCGTTCCACTTGGCCATGCGCTCCGAGCGGGAGAACGAACCCACCTTGAGCTGGCCGGCGTCCCAGCCGACGCTGAGATGCGCGATGGTCACGTCCTCGGTTTCGCCCGAGCGCGCCGAAACAATGGTTCCAAAGCCCGCCTGCTTGCCGGCGGCCAGCGCCGCGTGCGTCTCGGTGATGGTGCCGGCCTGGTTGGGTTTGATCAGCACCGCGTTCGTGCATCCTTCGGCGGCGGAGGCCGCCACGCGGGCCGCGTTTGTCACGAGAAAATCGTCGCCGATGATCTGGCAGCGGGCGCCATAGGCTTCGGTGAACTGACGGAAACCCGCCGGGTCGTCCTCGGCGAGCGGGTCCTCGATCGACAGGATCGGATACGCGTCGAGCCAAGCGCCGAGCATCGCGATCATTTCGCCGGTGTCGAGGCTGCGGCCATCGAGCGCAAGCGCGTAGCGCCCGTCGCGGCCGAATTCGGAGGCTGCGATATCGAGGGAAATGCCGACCTGCTCGCCCGGGCGCAGGCCGGCATCGGCGATGGCCTGCATCAGCATGTCCAGCGCCTGTTCGTTGCAGTCGAAGGCTGGCCAGTAGCCTCCTTCGTCGGCGACCCCCTGGAGCTTGCCTGCCTTCTTCATCAGGGCGCCGGCGGCGCGGTAGATCTCCGCGGTCCATTCGAGCGCCTCGCTGAAGCTGCCGGCAGCGGGACACATCACCATGAAGTCCTGCACATCGACGCGCCGCGCTGCATGCGCGCCACCGCCAAAGATCTGCACTTCGGGCAGCGGCATGCGCACCGGCCGTTCGCCGGCGAGATAACGCCACAAGGGCTGCCCCGCCGCCGAAGCCGCGGCGTGCAGCACCGACATCGAGGTGGCCACGATCGCGTTGCCGCCCAGGCGGCTGCGGTCCGGGGTGCCGTCGAGTGCCACCAGACGCGCGTCGATTCCGGCCTGGTCGCGTGCATCGAGCCCCACGAGGGATGCCGCGATTTCCCGGATCGAGGTGAGCGCCTTCGTCACATCCAGGCCGCCGAAGCGCGTGCCGCCGTCACGCAACTCGAGCGCCTCGCCGCTGCCGGTGGAAGCGCCAGCGGGCGCGATGGCGCGAGCCACGGTTCCGCACGCCAGGGCGACCTCCGCCTCCACCGTCGGGCGTCCGCGCGAATCCCACACGCGCCGCCCGTGCAGCCGCGTGATTCTTGTATCAGTCATGAGAATTTCCTGTGTCGAATGGCGTGTTGTCCCGTGCCGCAGCCGAAGCCCCGATCAGCACGAAGGCGAGCGTCGCGCAGCGCTCGCTCTTGTTTCGCCACGCATGGCGGGTTCCGTTCTGAACCACAACGTCATGGCGCCGAAGATGTGCCGAGCGCCCCTCGTCGAGCTCGAGCCAGATCTCGCCGTCGAGCACGATGCCGTAGTCCACGGTCTCTGTGGTGTGCATGCCATCGGGTTCGAAGCGCTCGGCCAGCCCCGGGCTGATCGCCAGGTTTTCTGCGGCAGCGGCGGCCGGATCGAAGTCCGGCGCCGAGAACACGCTGTCCGGCGGGAAGGTGACGATCAGAAAGCGCGTCGCACCGGATGCCGGAACGATGTCGGCGACGGCTGGCGTCGGGTCCGCGCCGTCGAAAGGCAAGCCGGGCACCGGCGCGGTGGCCCACACGAGCCGGGACACCATGCCCGGAATGTGCTGGAAGGCGTTGGAACGCGGGACCGTCGTGTCGAGCGTCACCGCCGACGCGCCGCCCCCATCGTGCCCGGTGACGAGCCGGCGGACGGCAAGCGGCACCCCTTCGTCACGTGAGAAATCAGACGCCAAGATAGGCCTCCCGGATGCGAGGGTTGCTGAGCAGCGTGTCGGGTTTGCCCGAGGTCACGATCCGACCTTGCTCGATGACATAGGCGTGGTGCGCCATCTCGAGCGCCTTGTGGATGTTCTGCTCGACCAGCAGCACGGCGACGCCACGCTCGTTGATCGTGCGGATGATCCGGAACATGTCGTCGACCACAGCCGGCGAGAGGCCGAGCGAGGGTTCGTCCATCAGCAACAGCCGGGGGCGCGCCATGAGCGCGCGGCCAATCGCTACCATCTGCTGTTGCCCCCCGGACATCGAGCCGGCGATCTGGTGTCGCCGCTCCTTGAGGATCGGAAAGAGCGAGAACACCTTGTCGAGCGAGCCTTCCCCCGAGGCACGCGCTTCGGCGCGATAGCTGCCGAGCTCGAGATTCTCAAGAACGGTCATGTGGGTGAACAGGCGCCTTCCTTCCGGGACGATGGCGATGCCGTGATCGCACACGCGATGGCCCGGAATCCGCGCGATGTCCGTGCCGTCGAGCCGGACCTCACCCTGCCTCGGGCGCAGGATGCCCGCGATGGCGTTGATCAGCGTGCTCTTGCCCGCGCCGTTCGGCCCGACCACCGCGACGATCTGGCCGGCGCCGATGTCGAGGGTCGCATCCCAGAGAGCCGGCGCATCGCCGTAGGACACGTGAAGATTTCGCACTTCAAGCAGCATGGGCGGTCCCCAGGTAGGCGCCCACGACGCGGGGATCCTGCATCGTTTCACGCGGTGGCCCCAGGGCGAGCAGCGTCCCCTGGTCGAGCACCGCGATGCGATCGGCGAGAGCGACCACAGCGCGCATCAGGTGCTCGACGAAGACGATGGTCGTGCCGCCCGCCCTGATCTTCCGGATCATCGTGATGGCCTGGTCGACTTCGGTCGGCGTCAAGCCGCAAAGCACCTCGTCCAGCAGCAGAAGCCGTGGCCGAGCCGCCAGCGCGCGGGCGAATTCGACGAACTTGCGTTCATGCAGATTGAGCGCGGGCGGCAGCGCGTCTGCCTTGGCCTCCAGTCCAGTGAATGCAAGCCAGCGACGGGCCAGCGCGTCCGGACTGCTCTCCCCTGCCGTCTCGCGCGCACCACCGAAGAAGGCGCACAGCCGCACGTTCTCCAGCACCGTCAGGTGGTCGAAGAGGCGGGGAATCTGATAGGTGCGCGCGATGCCGCGGCGCGCGATCTCATGGGGTGCCAGGCCGTCGATGGCCGCGCCCGCAAGCTGGATGGAGCCGGAGGTGAGCGAGAAGTGCCCGCTGATCATGTTGATCAGCGTCGACTTGCCGGAGCCGTTCGGCCCGACAAGCGCCAGGATCTCCCCCTCGTAGACCTGCAGATGAACACCCTGCAGCGCCCGGATGCCACCGAAGGACTTTGTGACGCCGCGGCATATCAGCAGCGGCCGTCCGGTGGCAGTCTGGATCGCAGGCGACTTCATCACAACCACGTTGCGAAGCTCTTGCGCAGCCGCAGGCGCGGCGTCCTTCCGGCGCACCAGACGACCCAGCAGGCTGGGGGCGATCCCTCGGGGCAGGACCAGGATCACCACCACGAGCGCGAGCGCGACGCCGGCACGACCCAGTTCGGCGTGCCCGCCGCCGATGAAGATGCTCAACGCGACGGTGATCAAGGTGGCACCGATGGCGGGCCCGGCCCAATGACGGGCGCCACCGAGGATGCTCATGAGCACGACGTACAGCGGCACGGTGATCGAGAAGGTCTCCCCGACGGTGACGTAGCCCACGTAAGCGGCCTGGATCGCCCCCGCCGCACCGGCAATCGCCGAGGAGATGGCAAAGGCGATGAGCTTGTAGTGCAAGGTCGGCACGCCCTTGACTTCCGCCACGTCCTCGTCGTCATGGATCGCCAGCAGACCCGCCCCCAGGCGCGAGCGAAGGACCCGGCGCGAAACGGCGAGCGCGGCAAGCGCAAGCGCGAGCCCCAGGAGATAGATGGCGCCGGGTACCGTCGTGCCGAACTGCGGGACGGCGACGTTGCTCAGGTAGATCCCGCCGCCGCCGTCGAGCGGCGTGTTGGAGATGATCGCGGCCAGCACGAAGGTGACGGAGAGCGTCAGCAGCGCGAAGAACTCGGCGCGCAGGGTCTTGATGCGGAACACCACGAGCCCGATGCCGAGCGCCAGCGCGGCCGCGATCGCCGCTGCCGCGGGAACAGTCAGCAGAAAGGGCACGCCCCATTTGCCGGCCAGCGTGGCCGTCGTATAGACGCCGGCACCGAAGAATGCCGCGTGGCCGAAACTCCAGTACCCCGAATAGCCGCTCAAGATGCCCCAGCTCGTGGCGAGCGCAATCCAGAAGAAAACGACATAGAGGTACGACAGGTAGAAGTCGGCGACGCCCGAGTAGGGAAGCGCGACCAGAAGCGCGACGGCCGCAACTGCCGCCGTCCGGGCAGGCTGTCGGGTCAGAGCCATTTGGGCCTCCACAGCAGGAGGACGATCAGGATCGAGAAAGCGACCAGCGGCGCCCAGGCGGGATTGACCGCCGCCATGGTGACCGACTCGGACACGCCGATCAGACAGCCGGCGGCAAGAGCGCCTAGCGGCCTGGCCAGCCCGCCGATGATCACGACCGCAAAGACGACGCCGATCCAGGCCTCTATCTGAGAGGGCGCGAGCGTCGAGGTCAGCGCGATGAACACACCGGCGACGCCGGCCGAGGCGGCGCACAGGCCGGCAAGAAGGTACGACAGCCGCCTGGCGTTGATGCCGAAGGCTGCCGCGATAGCGCCATCGTGGGCGGCGGCGCGCAATGCCTTGCCGAGCAAGGTCCGGTTCAGCCCTGCCCACGCGGCGACTGCAAGGAGCGCCGCGCAAGCGAAGGCGGCGAGCTCGGGCACGGGCACGAACACTGCTCCGATCCGCAGCGATTCCTGGGCGTAGCCGGACTCGAACTTCCGGAAGTCCGCAGACCAGATCCATTGAATCAGGGACTCGATCAGGATCGTGATCCCGAAAGTGACCAGCATCGACGCGAACTCGCTGACCTGAAAGCGCACGAAGAGCGCGTGCAAGGCGAGCCCCGCGACGAAGAACGCAGGCACCACGACGAGCGCCGACAACCACGGCGCAATGCCGAACTGCGTTCCCAGCTGATAGGTGAGGTAGGCACCCAGGAAGGCCAAGGCGAAGTGGCTCAGGTTCACCAGGCGCAGCAAGCCCCAGCTCAAGCTGAGTCCGAGCGCGAGCAACCCGTAGATGCCACCGAGCAACAAGCCGCCGATGGCCGATTGTGCGAGCAGCGTCAGGCTCATGATGCGCGCGCGCCCGACTCGGGATCCCGTCCGGGCGATGCGGTGCCGACAGGGGCGAACCGCAGATGGTGTCCAACTTTGCTCATGAGCGAATGTCTCCTTGTTTGTGCTAACGTTTGCGCATATTCTTGCAAACGCGCAATCGGCTTGTCAACGATCTTTCGAAAATTATTACTTGTACATGGCCTTCGTTGACAATCAATGCCTCGCAGGCTAACGTTAGCATTAGATATCGGTCCCAACGGAAGAAAACGGAACCCCACCCATGCACATCGCCAGATACGCGTTGGACGAATGCGTCCACTACGGAGTCATCGAGAACGAGACAACGATCGTTCGACTGGAGGGTTCGCCGCTTGACGGCCTGAAGCGCAGCGGGGCCATCGATGCGCTTGCGGCTGTGCGCCTTCTCTCCCCCATCGAGCGGCCGCGCGTGTTCGGGCTCGGCTACAACTACACCGCGCATTCGAACGAGGTCGGGAAGGCGGTTCCTCAGTTGCCCGTGCTGTTCATGAAGCCGAGCACGACGGTCATTGGTCCGAACGAGTCGATCGTCTACCCCGACGATGGACAGAACATCCACTTCGAGGGCGAGCTCACTGTTGTCATCGGCAAACAAGCGCGCCACGTGTCCCCGGCGAATGCGCTGGACCATGTGCTCGGCTACACCTGCGGCAACGACGTGAGCGATCGGGTGCTGCAGCGCCGCGAAAGCGAATTCGGCTGCCTGCTGGCGGGCAAGGGTTATGACACCTTCGCGCCGATGGGGCCGGTGATCGCCACCGGACTGGACCCTTCCAGGCTCGGAATCATCACGCGGGTCAACGGCGCCGTGCGCCAGGACGGCACGACCGCGGATCTTCTCTTCTCGGTGCCTGCCATCGTCTCCTACCTCAGCAGGTACATGACCCTGCTGCCGGGCGACATGATCATGACCGGCACCCCCGCGGGCGTCGGCCCGATCCAGGTGGGCGACACCATCGAAGTCGAGATCGAGGGCATTGGCATCCTGCGCAACGATGTCGTGGCGGAGGATCGCGGCAACGCGCCGCGTTCGTAGCGAACGGCCGGTCCCGCGGTCGGACAGGAGCTGGTTCGGCCTCGTCATTGCCGTCACCCAACGCCGGAGGATGACTCAGCGCACCTTGTCCGCGATCCAGCGCAGGATGAAGTCAGCCACCTCCAGGTTGTTCTTGTCCTGCATCATCATGTGCGAGTTGCCTTTGATGCCCACGTCGGGAAGCCGCACCAGGCTCGCCCTGCCTGCCTCGAGGCGATTGATCCGCTCGACCACGGCCTTGCGTGCCTCGTAGCGAGGCTGGCCCGTGAACACGGGAGCGTCGAGATGGTCGCCGAACAGTTCCAGCACGGGGACACCTCTGTAGGCCGCGATCTGCGCGTCGGTGGGAACGACCGACTGCGCACCCTCGATGTTGACGACCGCCTTGACCAGGGCGGGACGCAGACCGACCAAGGCATCGGCAAAGGGCCCCGCCAGCGAGTGCACCACGACGATCGCGGGCCCGATATCGTCCAGCAGCGCCGCGAGCGCCTGCGGGGCCGTGCCCATGCCACCTCCCTCGAGCATGGCCTCGGCAAAAGGCACGCCCTGGGAAGCGAATCGCGGGAACGCCTCGACCGGGAACTGGGTATCCGGATACGCCGTTCCGTGCGAAGGCCCGAAGCGAAAGAGAGGCCAGGCAAGTTCGGCAGTCACCATCAACACGCTGGCGGGCAGCCCCGAGACGCTTCCCTCGGCCTTGGCCTCGTTGATGGCTGTCGAGTTGAAGCCGGAGCGTCCGCGCCCGGGCGTGTCGACGACGTAGACGGCATGCCCCTTGCGCACGAGGTAGGTTGCCCACCCCTCCCGTCCGTCGGGAGTGGTCTCGTAGCTCATGCCGGTCAGCCCACCGCCATGCACCAGCACGATGGGGATGGCGCTGGTTCTGCTTGCGGGGACGCGATAGTGCACGTACATCTGGTTGACTGTCACCGTCCCTGGGCGAACCGGACCGGCAGGCGAAACCCCCGGATGTTTGGAAGTGACGGCCTTCCCGTTGACGAAGAACATTCCTTCGTCGGCCAGGTTCAGGGGCCCGCCGATCGAGGCCGCGGCGGCGGCCCCGATGCTCCCGCATCCGACCACAAGCGCGCAGGCCGCGGCGGCGACCTTTCCGGACATGTGAAGCATGAAGCGTCTCCTCGTTCTTGCAGTGACGCAGGAATTAGAGAAGCTCGAACTCGGCCTGTCCAACGAGTAAAGCAAATGAACCCATCGGATCCGCTCATGAACGTGTCTTGGGGCCCCGCGTCGTGCCCGGACAGCGGTTCGGCATATTTGTCGGAGCACTTCCAATGTGTCCTCCAACGATGCGCAACTCCGGGAAGTCGTGCGCAACGTTGTCCAGGTACGGGATGGGCCGTCCGGGCTCCGAAGGTTTCATTGGCCCCGCATGACCGACTTGAAGGCAGAACGTGATGTCCAACTCGATGCACTCGGCATACAGGGAGTAGTACCTGCGATCGTCCGGCGGCAGCCCCCATAACCAAGGCAAAACGCGGAGGCCTTTGAAGCCCAGTTCCTTCACGCAGCGGCGCAACTCCCGCACCGCAGCCATCGGCTTGCCTATGTCGACGGATGCCACTCCGACGACGTATTCGGGATTTGCCCTTACCGCGCGCGCGACCTCGTCGTTCGTGATCATCGGACCACCAGGCCCCCACCAGGCGCTGGCGATAACCTGCGAGACCCCTTGGGAGCGGAATGTGCCCAGCGCCTCCTCGTGAGTCACTCCGGGGTTGTCCTGCGCCAGCATCTTCCACGCAGTAGGCCATCTGCGCAGGGAGTCGAACATGGGATCCAGAAGGTACCCCTCGTTTGGGAACTGCATCCACGCATCGACGATTTCCGGCGGCCGATAAGATTCCTGCGGCAACATTTCAGTTGCCTAGCTTGTTCTCGCGAGAACTCAGGGCGTTGGCTAGAAGATCCAGCCGATCCCCGCCCCAGAACAGCTCACCTCGATAGACAAAGGTAGGGGCGCCGAAAACACAAAGCGCTTCGGCTCGCTGCGTCGCCGCTGTCATGTCACGCATTGCGCGTACCTCCAGGTATTCATGCCATTCGCGCGGCGCCAGCCCGGCATGGACAAGTGCTGCTTCTATCTGCGCTGGCGACTCCAGATCGAACTCTCTGCGCCAGAACGCCGCCAAAAGCGGATCACAGAATTCCCAAAGACGGCGCTTGCTCTTGGCGAACAGCAGAGCCTGGCTTGCAAGCGTCGCGTCCCACAGTTTGGTTGTGGAACGGATCGTGAGGCCCTGCCTTTCGGCCAATCGGCGGCAGTCCATGTAGAGGTATTTCAGCTTCGCGACATCACGGCTCGAGCGTTGTTCGACTTCTCCGCCGTACGCCGATCGAAAGTCGGTGATGAACGGCCACCACTCGAAGGCCACCCCGCTTTGCTGCGCCAGGGTCCGCGCGGGCTGCAGCGCCAGGTAGGTGTAGGGACTGCGCAGGTCGACGAATGCATCGACGACCTGCTCGTTGTGCTCGTTCATGATCAGTCAGGTGCGCGGAAGAGATTTCGCTTGGCTTCTGCGGACTTGGTGACATCCACCCAGCGGTCTCTCAGCAGGTCCATCGCACGCCCTACCGCCGGCCTGCTGCGCACTCGCCCGTACCAAGCCTCGACACGAGGAAAATCGGACAGCGCGACCCCGGTCATCTTGTGAATGCGGATCCAGGGAAAGCAAGCCATGTCGGCAATGGAGTAAGTACCGCAGAGATACTCCCGGCCCTCCAGCCGGTCATCCATGACCTTCAGAAGTCGCCGCGTCTCGTTCTGGTACCTGCTCACCCCATAGGGCACGGACTCCGACGCATAACGAAGGAAGTGCTGGGCCTGGCCCATCATCGGACCCAGTCCGCCGACTTGCCAGAACAGCCA
Organism: Variovorax sp. LjRoot175; assembly: GCF_964253805.1. NCBI lineage: Bacteria > Pseudomonadati > Pseudomonadota > Betaproteobacteria > Burkholderiales > Comamonadaceae > Variovorax > Variovorax sp. LjRoot175. Next base: position 4,218,350 of record NZ_CAXURY020000001.1, read on the forward strand.
CTGGATCACTTCGCTGCGCTGCCGCAGGTCCGAAGGAATGAAGCGGCCTTCCTTTTCCGCCAGGTACAGCAGGATGGCCCCGGTCTCGAAGACCGTGACGGGCTCCCCGCCGTCCAGCGGCGCGTGATCCACGATGGCCGGGATCTTGCCGTTCGGATTGATTGCACGGTAGTTTTCTTCGTGCTGAGCGCCACTGGTGATGTCGATGGGAATGATCCGGTAGGGAATCCCCAACTCTTCAACCACGATGTGCGCCTTGTGCCCATTCGGAGCCGGCCAGCTGTAGAGGTCGATCACTTGGCGCGTCTACCGCTTGCGCATGATCTCTTGGCGCCGGCGATCTTGCGCGCGACGATTGCCTTCGTCGCTCATGCCGACAGGCAGGCGCTCGTCCAGGCTCACCGTTCGCTCTGCAATCTGCCTCATCACGCCATCCTGCAGCGCCTTCTTGGACATGGCGTAGGCCGTGTTGCAGTCAGGCGTGATGCACTTGGCGTAGTCGATCGCCGTCGCAAGCAGTTGATCGGGTTCCACGACCTCGTGAAAGAACCCGAGGCGCTGCGCTTCTTCGAGCCCATAGAGCTTTCCACGCAAAGTTGCCAGAGCCCCGACCTGATCGCCCAGGGCGTACTTGATGATCTCGACGTAGGCCGCAGGCATCGGGATGCCGATGGGCACTTCGTTCAGCCCGAAGCGTGCCGGCTTTCGCGCGGCGATCCGGAAGTCGCAGTCCAGCGCGGTGATCAGCCCTCCGGCGATGGCATGTCCGTTCACCGCCGCGACCGTAGGCCTCGGATACTGGAAGATCCGCAGGTTGGTTTGCCGGTATGCCCGATACCAGTCGCGAACCTTCTCCTCGCTTCCGCTGCCGAAAATCTCGAAGCTGTACTGGAAGTCGATACCTGCAGAGAAGACATCGCCCTGGCCGGTGAGCACGACCGGCAGATCGCCGAACTCGCGTTCGAGCCGATCGAAGGCGCCGTGCAGGTCGGCAAAGAACTGATCGTTCTGCACGTTGACCTTGTTGGTGTTCATGCGCACGACGGCGCATCCATCCACCACCTCGATATTCCAAGCCATGAAGTCTCCTTTGTTGAGCGACCGGCGGCGGATTGCCGGTCCTGAACTTCGTATCCAGGCCGAACGCCGCCTGCCCCCCACTTTAGGAAACCCGACACCGGGTGTACATTGGCGAAACTGACTACAACTGTGCGACTTCCGACAATCATGCCAAGCGCTGCCATTCTGGCTTTCGATGACTGCTATGCGTCCAGCGTTGGAGGCTTCGCTGACATTCTTCAGATCGCGAATGCGCACCTGCGACGCCAGGACGATTGCGCCGCTGCGCTCTTCGAGTGGCAATTCGTCTCGCCGTCCGGCGCGCCAGCGATGGCAAGCAATGGCCTGTCGCTTCAGACGCAGCAAATCAAGCAGCGGCAGCGATTCGACGTGATCTTCGTCCCGAGCATTCACTACCGGGGGCATCGCGAGTTCGATCGGCTCCTGGAAAGGCAATCGGACGCCTGCGCGTGGCTTGTCCGCCAGTGGCGCGCGGGTTCATGGATAGCGGCCAATTGCACCGGCACGTTCCTTCTTGCGCAGACTGGCTTGCTCGACGGCCGCGCAGCCACGACCACCTGGTGGCTCGAGCGGCAATTCAGGGCCAAGTTCCCGAATGTGGACCTGCAACTGCGTCCGGTCCTGACCGAGGCTGACCGGCTGATCTGCGCGGGCGCCTCGGCCTCCTACCTGCTGCAGGCGATCCGTGTGGTTGAGCGATTCATCGGACCAGCCGTGTCTTCGCGATGCGCGAAAAGCATGTTGATCGACGTGAGCCAGACGAGTCAGATTCCCTACATTCCCCTCCTGGTTCAGCGAAGCCATTCCGACTCGCTCGTACACCGCGCCCAACAATGGCTGCAGCGCAACATGGACAGAGATCTGCGAATCTCGGACCTGGCGGAGGCGCTCGGAATCAGCGACAGGACGCTGATCCGACGGTTCAGATCGGCACTCGATCAGACTCCGCTCGCGTACCTGCAGGATCTTCGCCTCGAATCCGCCCGCGCGTTGCTTGAAACCAGCGCCCTCAACGTGGAGGATGTCGCCGGCCAGGTCGGGTACGGCGACACAAGTTCGTTCTCCAGGCTTTTCAAGCAGCGCATCGGCATGAGCCCGGGCGCTTATAGAGACCGCTTCCGGCCGGATCCAGGGCATTGAACTGCCAACCCTCACGAGTGGGAAATCTCGAGTCAGGGACGGATGTCCCGACCTCTCGTTCATCTGTTGTTCATGCTCCGGCGCGTGCTCGTCTACGAGTGGCAGAACGGCCAATGGCTGATCGCCCACCACCACTCTTCGGCGATGCCCGAAGTGATCGCGCGCAACAAGTAGGCAGCCCTTCGATCGCTCGGCAATCCCGGTTCGCGCGCATACGCTTCTACGCAATGCGCCTGGCCAGCAGTGCGTCCGATTCGTGCCGCCGAGGCATGCCATCGATCGCTCCACGGCCACTTACCGATTGCGCCGCCGCAGCGTTGGCAAGTCGCATCGCCGAGGGCAGCAGCTCGCCGCGCGCCAGCGCGGCGGCCAATGCCCCGGTGAAGGTGTCGCCCGCGCCGATGGTGTCCACCACCGGCACGCGATGCCCCGGCTCCTGCTGCGGGGACTCGCCACGCCGATAGAGACGGCAGCCGGCGCCGCCGAGCGTGACCACGATGGCGCCCACGCCGCGTGCCAGCAGCAGCGCCGCCGCCTCGTCGACGGAGGCCGCGGCCGGACCGGCCAGCGCGGCCAGCTCGCCTTCATTGGGCGTGAGCACGTCGACCAGCGGCAGCAGTTCGTCGGGCAAGGGCATGGCCGGCGCCGGATTGAGCAGCGTCAGCGCACCGAGGCCGCGCGCCTGCCGGAAGGCCTGGAGCGTGCAGCCGAGCGGCACCTCGCACGAGGCCATCACCACCCGGCAGACCGCCATGGTGCCGGCCGCGGCCCGTGCATGCGCCGCGCCGAGGCCGGCACCGGCGCCGCGAAACACGGAGATCGCGTTGTCGCCGTCGTCGAACACGTGGATCTGCGCGACACCACTGCGCTCGCCGGCGGCGCGCTCCACGTGACGCACGTCGATGCCCTCGGCCTGCCACAGCTCGAGCGCCATGCGGCCGAAATCGTCGTCGCCGATGCGGGCCACGACGGCCACGGCAGCGCCCTGGCGCGCCGCCGCGACCGCGGCGTTCGAGCCCTTGCCGCCGGGGCTGATCTCGAAGCTGTCCGCCATCAGCGTCTCGCCGCGCGCCAGCGGCCGCGGGATGCGCGACACGAGGTCGGCATTCCAGCTCGCGATGCAGACTACCGTGGCAGCCATGCGCTCAGTCCCGGTCGCGGTCGATGCCGAAGGCGCGCAGCTGCGCCGCCAGCCGCTCGTATTCGGCCGCGTCCAGTGCCACCAGCGGCGCACGCACGCGCATCCAGCCCGGCGCATCGCCCTGCAGCGCCATCACACCCTTGAAGGCCGCCGTCAGGCCGTAGCCGCCGAGGATCTGGAGCAGCGCGAGCACGCGCTGCTGATCGGCGGCCGGCTCGCCGGAGCCCTTCACCAGGCGTTGCACGAGGCGCGGCATGACATTGGCGATGCCGCTGACGGCGCCGACGCTGCCGCGTGCGGCCAGGGTCTGGAGATCGGGCTCGTTGCCCACCCACACCTGCATCGGCGGCATGAACGCCTCGGCGTAGGCCAGCGAATCCTCGCGCCGGCAGCCGCTGTCCTTGAGACCCACGATCGTGTCCGGGTACAGCGTCTTCAGCGTGCGGATCACGTGGTGGCTCAACCCCACGCCCGATACTTGCGGGATGTGATAGAGCACGATGCGCAGCCGTGCATCGCCAACGCCGTCGATGATCCACCGGTAGGCGTCGATCACACCCTGGTCGGACACGCCCTTCAGAAAGAAGGGCGGCAGCAGCAGGCAGCCGTAGGCACCCAGCTCGACCGCGTGCCGGGTCAGCGCCAGCGCATCCGGCAGTGCGGCGCAGCTGGTGGAGACCAGGACGCGCCCCGCCGGTACGCCCCGCGCCACCAGGCCAGCCAATGCATCCATGCGCTCGGCCACGCTGAAGGAAGGCCCTTCGCCGGTGGTGCCGAAGGGCGTGACGCCGGTGCAGCCGGCGTCGATCAGGCGCAGTGCGTGCGAGGCGAAACGCGGAATGTCGATGTCGAGCTTCGCATCGAGCGGGGTCAGCAGCGCGGGCCAGATGCCGGCATAGGGAACGGGAGAGACGATGTTCACGGTCGGGACTTTCTCAAGAAGAAATAGAAGGGGTCAGGGAAGCGATGCATCTCAATAGTCCAAGGCGCATGACACCCGGCCGGCGATGCGAGGCCCGTTCGGGGAACACCGCGGAACCGGCTTTGCCGGGCCGCTGGTGTTGCCCCCAGTGAGGGGGGTGGCGGCCACACGATGTGGGCAAGCCTGGGGGAGAGCGTCATTCATGCACCGAACTGCACGTCGAGCCGCTGGTGGGCCGGCAGGCCGACGATGCGGGTGAAGTCGGCATAGGCCAGCGAGGGAACATCGCGCGGCGTGCCGTCCTGCCGCAGGCGGGCCAGCGCCTGCTCGACGGCCAGCGCCGCGCTGAAGAGCGCGGTCACGGCGTACAGCACCACGGCAAAGCCCATGGCCTGCAGATCGGACGCGCTCAGCGCAGTGGTCTCGTTGCCGTCGACGATGGAGACGATCTTCGGCCCGGGCAGCTGCCGCGCCACGGCCTCCACCTCGGCGATCTTCTTGATGCCGTCGACGAAGACCAGGTCGACGCCCGCGTCCTGCCAGCGCCGGGCGCGCGCCAGCGCTTCGTCGATGCCGGCGGCGGGCAGCGCATCGGTGCGCCCGATGATCAGCATGGGATCGCTACCGCGTGCAGCGACCGCGCAGCGCAGCCGACGCTCGTTCTCGCGCGCATCGATCAGGCGGATGCCGGCCATCTGGCCGCAGCGCTTCGGCGCCACCTGGTCCTCGAGGTGGATGGCGGCCACGCCGGACTGGACGTACTCGCGCACCGTGCGCTCGATGTTCGACGGGCCGCCGTAACCGGTGTCGGCATCGGCGATCACCGGCACGCCGACGGCGCGCACCATGTCGCGCGCGTGGCCGGTCATTTCGGTCTGGGTCAAGAGGCCGATGTCGGGCTGGCCCAGCCGCGACGCGGTGGCGCCGAAGCCGGTCATGTAGATGGCCGGGAAGCCGGCGCGCTCGATCTGCCGCGCACTCAACGCGTCGTAGGCGCCGGGCGCCTGGACGATGGAGCCGCCGGCAAGCAGCGCCTTGAGGGACAGTGCGGGATGTGGGGTCATCTCAATTCATCATCAGGCCGCCGTCGATGTTGATCGACTGGCCCGTCATGTAGTCGGCGGCCTGCGAAGCGAGAAACATCGCCAGGTCGGCCACATCCTCGGGGGTCTGCGCCCGGCCCATGGGCACGGCCGCCACGCGCTGCTGCCACGCCTGGCCCCGGGGCACGCCCTGCAGCGCGGTCCAGTCGCGGTCCATGCGCTGCCACATGTCGGTCTCCACCAGCCCGGGGCAGATCGCGTTGACGGTGATCTGCGGCGCGAAGGCGATGGCCGCCGACTGGGTGAGGCTGATCACCGCCGCCTTGCTGGCGCGGTAATGCGGGATCACCGCCGCGATCGCGCCGGCGCCGCTGCGGCCGGCGATCGACGCCATCAGCAGGATCTTGCCGCGCGGCCGGCCTTCGGCCAGCGGCGGCTGCGCCAGCATCTGCCGCGCCGCCGCCTGCAGCGTGAGGAAGCTGCCCTTCACGTTGACGCCGAGCATGCGGTCCCAGTCGCTGCCATCCAGTTCGAGCAGCGGCTTGAGCTGCATGATGCCGGCGTTACAGACCATCACGTCGAGGCGGCCGAATGCGTCGACCGTGCGCCCGACCAGTGCCGCGCAATCCTCGGCACGCGTCACGTCGGCCGGCACGCCGGGGGCCTGCAGCTCGCTGGCTGCCTCCGCGCAGGAGGCGGCATCGATGTCGGAGACGACCACCCGCGCGCCCCGCTGCGCGAAGGCCCGCGCCAGCGCGCGGCCGATGCCCTGCCCTGCGCCGGTGATGGCCACCACCGGCCCTGCGCTTGCGGCCTGCGTCATGGCGCCGTCTTGCGCTGCAGCGCTTCGCCGGCAACGTAGGTGCGGTTCCACACCGGAGAGATCACCAGCTCGTTGATGCAGACGTGCGGCGGCATCTCGGCGATGAAGCGGATCGTGCGCCCCAGGTCCGCCTCCTGGAGCATGCGCGCCTTCTCCGCGTCGGTCGGCTGCACCGGCCGCTTCTTCAGGATCGGCGTGGCGACTTCGCCCGGGCACAGCGCGGTGGCGCGCAGGCCGTTGACGCACTCCTCAATGTTGAAGGAATGCGTGAGCGCCATCAACGCGGCCTTGCTGGCGGTGTAGGCCGGTCCGGTCAGGTACTCGTAGTGCCAGCCCGCGAAGGAGGCGACGTTGATCACCGTGCCCTCGCGGCGCGCCCGCATGCCCTTGGCCACCGCCAGCGTGCAGTAGGTGGCGCCGTTCAGGTTGACGGCGACCACCTGCTCGAAGGTGGCCGCGTCGGTTTCGCACCAGTAGCGCTTGGGGAAGTTGATGCCGGCGCTGTTGACGAGGATGTCGATGCGGCCTAGCTCGGCCTCGATCGTCCGCGCCACCACCGCGACGGCCGTCGCATCCGCCACGTCCAGCGGCGCGGCCGTGATGGCGCCACGTGGCGCGCCGAGGCGCTCGGCGGCCTCGATGCCCGCGTCGAGCTTGGGCGCCTCGCGCCCGGAGATGACGACCCGGCAACCGGCAACGGCCAGTTCGGTCGCGCCGGCCCATCCGATGCCGCTGCCGCCGCCCGTGACCCAGGCGACCTTTCCGGAAAGACTCATCGTCGACACCCTCGCCTCAGTTGCCGCGGATGCGCTTGAGCTCGGAGGTGACCATGGTGATCGCCTCGCCTCCGATGGCCTTGGCGTGGCGCTCATAGATCACGCTCGAGCGATCGCGGATGCGCTGCATCTCGGCCGGCGCGATCTCGTTGACCGCCATGCCCTTCGCCTTGAGGTTGTCCACGCTGCGCGCTTCCATGGCGCGGTTGGCGCGGCGCTGCTCGTCGCGGCCTTGCAGCGCGCATTCGCGCAGCGTGGTCTGCTCCTGCGGCGAGAGCGTGTCCCAGATCTTGCGGGAGAACAGCACCAGCGTCGGGCTGTACGCGTGCTTGGTCAGCGTGAGGTACTTCTGCACCTCGTAGAACTTCATGTTCTCGATGTTGGTGAAGGGGTTCTCCTGGCCGTCCACCGTCTTGGTCTCGAGCGCCGAGTAGACCTCGGTGAAGGCCATCGGCACCGCGTTGCTGCCCAGGGTCTTGAAGGTGTCGAGGAAGATGGTGTTCTGCATCACGCGCATCTTCACGCCGTCGAAATCCTCGACCTTGTTGATCGGCCGCTTCGAGTTGGTCGTGTGGCGAAAGCCGTTCTCCCACCAGGCGAGATTGACGAGGCCGACCGCCGGCAGCTTGGCGGCGAACCAGTCGCCGACCTTGCCGTCGAGCACCTTGTCGGCCTCGCTGGAAGTGTTGAAGAGGAAGGGCAGATCGAACACGCCCAGCTCCGGCACGATCGAGACCACCGGCGCGGTCGAGGTGATCACCATCTCGAGCGAGCCCGTGCGCACGCTCTGCGTGCCGGTGAGGTCGTTGCCCAATGCGCCGTCCCAGAAGGGCTGAATCTTCATCTTGCCGCCGCTCTTCTCGAGCGTGCAGGCGCCCATCTTGGCGAGGCCGTTGCCCATCGGGTGCTCCTTGCTCACGCCGTTGGAGACGCGGAAGTTGCGCTCCTTGAACTGGGCCTGTGCGGCCCCGGCTGCAACACCGGCGGCCAAGGCCACGGCAACGAATCGGGAAAGGCGGGAAGAACGGATCGTCATCGTATGTCTCCTTTATGTGTGAAAAATCAGCTCAGCCACTTGAGCGGCACCAGCACCAGCGCCGGAAACAGCACCAGCAGCAGCAGCACGATGAGTTCGGCCCAGAGGAAGGGCCACAGGCCGCGCATCAGGTCCCGCATCGAGATCTTCGCCACGCCGCACATCACGTTGAGCACGATGCCCACCGGCGGCGTGATCAGGCCGATGGCGTTGTTCATGATGAACAGCACGCCGAAGTACACCGGATCGATGCCCGCCTGCTTGACCACCGGCATCAGCACGGGCGTGAGGATCATCAGCGTGGGCGCGAAGTCGAGCGCGGTGCCGACGATCACCACGATGACCATGATCACCAGCATCAGGAGGATCTTGTTGCCCATGAAGGGTTCGAGCATCGCTGCCACCTGCGCCGGCACCTCGGAGGTGGTGATCAGCCAGGCCGACACCAGCGCCGCTGCGATCAGGAACACCACCACGGCGGTGCTCTTCGCGGCCGCCACGAGCAGGCCGTAGCACTGGCGCGCGCTCAGCTCGCGATAGACAAAGGCGCCGAGCACGAAGGCGTAGACGCAGGCCGCCACGCCGGCTTCGGTGGGCGTGAAGATGCCGAACTTGAGCCCCCCGATGATCCCCAGCGGCATCAGCAGCGCCCAGATGCCGTCGACCGCGGCGCGGCCGCGCGCGGCCATCGACTGGCGCGGCTGCACCGCCACCTTGTCGCGCCGCGCCACCCACTGCCAGGCGATGACCAGCGACAGGCCCATCATCAGCCCCGGCACGATGCCGGCGAGGAACAGCTTGCCGATCGACACGTTGGCGATGACGCCGAACACGATCAGTCCGATCGACGGCGGAATCACCGGCGCGATCACGCCGCCGGCGGCGATCAGCCCGGCCGAGCGCGGCACGTCGTAGCCGGCCTGTCGCATCATCGGAATCAGCATCGCCCCGATGGCCGCGGCGTCGGCGGCGGCGCTGCCGGAGATCGCCGCCATCACCACCGAGGCGAAGATCGCCACCAGCCCGAGGCCGCCGCGCAGGTGGCCGACCCAGGCCAGCGCGAAGTTGACGATGCGCCGCGAGATGCCGCCGGCGTTCATCAGCTCGCCGGCCAGTATGAAGAAGGGGATCGCCAGCAGCGGGAAGCTGTCCGCGCCCTCCACCAGCTTCTGCGACAGGATGGTGGTGTCGATCTGGCCCTGGGCGACCATCAGGGCGCCGCCGCAGATCAGCAGCGCGAAGGCAATCGGCGCGCCCAGCATCATGGCGCCGAGCAGCGAGATGGTGAAGACGGCGATCGTCATGGCCGGGCTCCCGGATGAGCGACCTCGTGCGGGATTTCCTCGCTCTCCGTCACCTGCACCAGTTCGTCGTCGCGCAGTCGGCCGGTGGCGATGCGCCACAGCGCGTGCAGCGCGTGGGCGCCGATCGCCACGCTGGTCAGGTAGCCGACGCCGAAGACCCAGATCATCGAGATCTCGGTGACCGGCGCCTTGGTGGTGGCATTGACCTCGTGCTGCTGCCAGGTGCCCCAGAACAGCATCACGCAGCAAATCAGCACGATCGCCTGGCTGGCCGCCAGGCAGGCCAGCTTGCCGCGCCGCGACAGGCGGCTGACGAAGCCGTCCATGCCCAGGTGGGCGCCGTCGCGCATCGCGACGATGGCGCCGATGAAGGTGAGCCAGACGAAGAAGAAGCGCGACAGCTCCTCGGACACCTGGATGCCGGAGTTGAACGCGTAGCGCAGCACCACGTTGCCGAACACCATCAGCACCATGCCCAGCAGCAAGGCCGCAAGCACCGCCTCGATGCCCTTGAACAGGCGGTCGACCCAGACGCGGCCCATGCTCACACCACCTTGCCGGGGTTGAGCAGGCCCGCGGGGTCGAGGGCCGCCTTCAGCGTCTTCATCAGCGCGATCTCCTCGGCGCTGCGCGCATAGCCGAGCCAGCGCTTCTTCGCCGTGCCGATGCCATGCTCGGCCGATACCGTGCCGCCGAACTCGCGCACCAGGCCGTAGATCACCTCGTCCATCGCATCCTTGGGCTGCTGCTCGATCGACAGGCCGCGAACCCACGCCACCAGGTGCAGGTTGCCGTCGCCGATGTGCCCGTAATAGACGCTCTCGCAGCCGGGGATGCGCGCGGCCAGCGCCGCCTTGCAGGCACGCACGTAGGCATCCATCGACTTCACCGCCAGGCCGACGTCGTAGGAGACGTGCGGGCCCAAGGTGGGGAAGAACTCGGCGCAGGCATCGCGCAGCGCCCAGAACGACTGCGTATCGGCCATCGACTGCGCAACCACCGCGTCGGCCAGCACGCCCTCTTCCATCAGGCGCTCGAGCCAGCGCTGGAAACGCGGGCCGTCGATCGCCTCGTCGGTGCCCTGGGCCTCCACCAGCACATAGTGTCCGTGCGGTGCGCCGCCGGTCAGCGGATCGCGCACGCCCACCCGCTCGGTCACCACCTGCCAGTAGTCGGGCCACATGACCTCGAAGGCCGAAAGCAACGGCCCCAGTCCGCCGCGCGCGGCGCCCAGCAGGCGCACCACGCTGTCGTAGTCAGGCACGGCGCACAGCGCCGACAGCGTGCAGCCCGGCTGCGGGTGCAGCCGCAGCACGATGCGGGTGATGATGCCCAGCGTTCCCTCGCTGCCGATGAACAGGTGCTTGAGGTCGTAGCCGGCGTTGTTCTTCAGCATCTTGTTGAGGCTGGTCATCACCGTGCCGTCGGGCAGCACCACCTCCAGGCCGAGCACCAGCTCGCGTGCCATGCCGTAGCGGATCACGCGGTTGCCGCCCGCGTTGGTCGACAGGTTGCCGCCGATGGCGCAGGAGCCGCGCGCGCCGAGGTCGAGCGCGAAATAGAAGCCGGCTTCGGCGGCTGCGCGCTGCACCAGCTCGAGCGGCGTTCCGGCCCACACCGTCATGGTGGCGCTCGCGGGGTCGATCTCCTCGACGCCGACCATGCGCTCCAGCGACAGTGCCACCCAGCCGTCTTCCGGCCGCGCACCGCCGCACAGGCCGGTCAGGCCGCCTTGCGGCACCACCGGCACGCCGGCTTCGCGGCAGGCGACCAGGGCAGCCGAGACGCCCGCCGCATCCACCGGCCGCACCACCGCCAGCGGGCGCGTCGGCGGCTGGGTGCTCCAGTCGTTGCGGTTGCGCTGCGGCACCTCGTCGCCAAAGAGCACGGCGGAGGCGCCGAGCACCTCGCGCAGCGCGAGCAAGGACGGCGGCACGGCGGGCGAAAGCGTGAGCGTCATGGGCATCCGTTCGAAAGAGATGAGCGCATCATCTTGTATGTAAGGCACTAGAGCATTAGTATTTCCCCGGGCTACTCCCTGCGCCCGCAGGTCGGCTATAAGCCCCTGGGTGCCCTGCCCGACTCCATCAGCCTCCATCGCACCGTGTCTGCATCCAACCGATTCAAGATCGAAGCTCCCAAATCACTCGCGGCCCTCGTGGCACAGCGCCTGCGCGAAGCCATCATCGACGGCGAGTTCGCGCTGGGGGAGATGATTCCGGAGGAGTCGCTGGCGAGCTCCTTCGGTGTCAGCCGCACCCCGGTGCGCGAAGCGCTGAACCAACTGCAGCTGGCCGGCCTGGTGGTGATCCGGCCGCAACGTGGCAGCTATGTGTTCGAGCCCAGCGAGGCCGACATCGCCGCGATCTGCGAATTCCGTTGCCTGCTGGAGCCGCGCGCGGCCGAGCTCGCCTACCAGAACGGGCGCGAAGCCACCGCCGCGGCGCTGCAGGCGGCGATCGACGAGATGGAGGAGGCGCGCGCCGCGCGCGACGCAGTGCGCTACGGCCGCGCTGACACGCGGCTGCACGAGGCCTTCTTCGAGCATTGCGGCAACCCGTACATGCAGGCCGCCTACGCCACCGCCGCGACCAAGATCGCCGCGCTGCGCACGCACCTGTCGGCGCCGGCCGACGTGCTGCACACGGCCGGCTTCGAGCAGCACTCGAATCTGCTGGCGCTGTTTCGTGCCGGCGACTTCGCCGCCTTCGAAGCGCTGATGCGCGCCCACGTCACCGGCACGCGCAACAGCTACGTCGCCAACCTCAAGGCGCGCGCCGCCGCGTGAAGCGGCAACATGACGCCGCGGACGGCAGGCCTTGACCTATGCCTCATTCGGCGCAACAGAGGCGCCCTCAATGCCGTGACGTTGCAATGCGTCGGCGACGAACCCGCTGTCCTTCATCTCTTCGACGAAAACGTGAAGTGCACGCGCGGCGCCCGCTCCTCTTGTTTTCGGCACCCCCATGGCTTGCTGGATCACCATGAAGCGACCGGGTAATAGACGGAGTCCGGCGTGCTTGCGGCAATCTGACTCAAGCTGCTGCTTCACGCCGGCGGCCACGTCCAGGTTTTGTTCGATGAAGGTTTGAACAACGGTGGGCGACGCTGCTGGCAGTGCTCCTTGTAGCGGCCGCGATCCTGCATCGATCGATACGACAAGAGGCGTCTCACGCGATTCACGCGCCGGATCGTGTCAATGATGAAGGCATTGCCGGACCCTTCGACCAGCGATTCGTGGAAGCGCACGCCGCGATCGTGGAGTTGGTCCGCGGTATCGGTCTGGATTCCGCCTTCGAGAAGATGCTTTTCTGCAGCACGGCAGCGCGCGATGACATGGAATGAAGCCGGCCAGGACCAATCCATCATTGGCGAAGCCAAGGACTCAACGGATCGGCGCCATCGCTGGGACGGGCAAGCATCGACAGTTCCGCATGCATGCGCCACTCGAGCATGTCCTGCTTCGTGCTCGCCAACTCTTGAGCGTCGATATCGGCGAGCGCGACCAGTTCCTTGGGATCCTTGTCGAGGTCGAACACCTCCATCGGCTGGCGGTCGAAGCTGTAGATGTATTTGCGCTGACCGCGTCGGGCACTGAGAAACGACCAGTCGATGCTGCTTGTGTAAAAAAGCTTCCGACTCGCATCGACTGCATGCAGAAGCGACTGGCCAGGCAGTTCGGCGCCTTCGACGCGATAACCGAGCAGTTCGACGATGGTCGGGAGGATGTCGATCTGCTGGCGGGGACCGCGTACCGTACCGGGCTGCAGTGCCATCCCGGGCGCGTAGATCAGCGCCGGGACATGCAGGCCCTCTTGATAAATGGCGTTGTGAATCTGCCTGGCGCCATGTTCGTCGAACATCTGTCCGTGATCGCCTACGATGATGAGGATGGTGTCGTCGAGCACCCCCAGGCGCCGGTAGCCCTCGATGAGGGTCGAAAGCACGCCATCGATATAACGCAGGCAGTTGTAGTAGGCCTCCAGCTTGGGATTGGAAACACCTTCGAACCTCATCTTCAGCCACGTCGAGGGCGTCTCGAAATTGTGGTGGCCCACGTTGGTCATGATGGCGGTAAAGAACGGACGCTTGGCCCTGGATTGAGCAGCTGTCCAGTCAAGGATGGGCTGGACCATCCACTCGTCCGCGATGCCGAAATAGGTGACGCGTTCGGCCTCTGGGTGAATGAGCTCCTGTTCGGTCTGGATGAACTCGAAGTTGAAGGTGTCGATGACGTCGAGGTCATTCTGGAATCGCAAATCCGTGGGGGTGAAGAAGCTGGTCGCATAGCCCACGTCGCGCAGGACGGAGGGCAGCGAGCGAATGCGAGGTTGGTTGCGGTTCTCGTTGGCCCAGCTTTGGGTGCCCTCGTTGGCCAACGGATACTGGCCGCCGAGCACAGCCATCCACGCCGCCGCGGTGCGCGGAATGACTGCGGTCATGTCCTCGACCACGAGGCTCTTGCTGGCCAGATTCCATAGAAACGGCATCGTCTGCAGCGCCGGCGTGTGCAGAGTCGTCGACTCCGCGCGCACAGACTCCAGCATCACGATCACAACGTTCCGGCGATTCGTCTTCTCGGTCTCCTTGAGCGCCATGTGGGCGCTGTGCCAGCGCGGCTTGTGCGTCCGTTCGAACTCTTGTGCCACTTTCACTTGAACATCGTGGGCGAGCGTAGGGGCGGCGGTCATGGCCAGCGTGATGAGCGTGCCCTCGGTGTGCCGCAGCAGCGGCAGCACGCCATGGGCCGGGGTCGGCAGCACGATCGCCAACGAGAGCGCCAGCGCTACCGCGCCACCCAAGAACGCGCGCGGCCCACCGAACAAGGGCGTGCTGGCCAGCGCACGTTGGCGCCAAGCCCAGGCCGCGGCGACGAGGATGCCGCCCGCGATGGCCAGCACCCGGAAGGGAGTCGTTTCCGACGCAACAAGCGGCGCCAGTTCCTTGGCGTTCAAAACGGCGAACAACAGAACCCTCAAACTGCCGGGCTGCCCGGTGGCGAGCTGATAGGCCAGGTCGATGCCGACCAAAGCGCACAGCAGCAGCACGAGCAACTGCAGCAAGTGCACGATGCCGCGCTGAGCCCGCCTCGGCGTGAGTGCGAGCACCAGCCCCATCGCGAGCGCCGTCAAGCCGATGGAGATGGCGTCGCGCCACAAGCAGGCGGCCAGGCCCGTCACCTGGCCGGCCGCGATGATTGCCCACACGCGCAACGTCCGGTCCAGGGTCTCGTCGGGACTTGTTTGCGGAAACGCGAGCGCGAGTGTGACCGAGATAGCGGCGGCGATCGGCAAGAACACCCATCGGTGTCGCGGCATCACCAGTCTCTGGATCGCATAGCCCGCGAGCAACGCGAGCAGGAAGCGCAGGGAAACGAACCACCAGAGCCATTTCAACAGCGCCACCCATCCGGCGCCATCTTCCGGCGCCGCGAGCAGCGCATCCATGACCAATGCGGTCTTGGCGAGACCCAACCAAAGTGCCAAGGGAACGAGCAACACCCAAGCGACTTGCCAGGGACCCTTGCCAGCCGTTCCGAGTGGCCCGCCCGCCGGGACTGTGTGTCGATCGCGATGCGCATCGGACACCCCGCCGGAATGCCTGTTCAGTGCTGGAGTTCGACGCCTGCGACGCGTCAGCGCCGGAGTCTTTGAGGAGGACAACTTTAGTTCCCGTTGGTTCCGCATCGTACTCCCGCCGGATGCAGTCTTAAGGTCCACTGATTCAGCACGCGAACTCGCCGAGATCCGGATCAGCAGCCACATCCCTATGGAACCCCAGGGCTTGCTGAAGCCGGCGGTTGGCGCGCACGAGGCCAGCGCAAGCCCGTCTGAATTTCTTACCCGATTGTTCGAAGTCACTCCGGAGATGCGCGACCGGGCTGCAGCCAGAGGTCAATAGGCGACCATCAAGGAGTCTCCCCCAACCTCGCTGCATACCTATTCCAAACTTTCACAGAGTCGCTCATCAGGACGGCTCCCTCCGACCTTCTGCCGCTGGGCGGGCTCCGCCAACTTGTTCGACATGCATAGGTCACGGTCTATTGCTTACTGGGGATGTCGAGATCACCGACCCCTATGTACGATGCGCCGGTCCGCATTCTCGAAAGGGATCCCATGTCCAAGACTGACACGGTCAATCGCAGACCCGGCTATGCCGTCGAACTTCAAGCTGGCGAGGTGGTGCCGCGCGGACGAGCGATCGTGATTAGCGCTGACGCTGCAGTCTCGCCCGAGGCTTGGCGCGGCATCGCGGTAGCAGGCCAACGTGTCAACGTCAAAGCGCAGGCCGACGGCCGCGGTGCAGCGATCGACACGTCGACACTCACGCCAGGCTCGCACATGCTGCGGGTGGAGGAACTGTGGTCCAAACGCTCAGGCAAGAGCTTGCCGGACTCCGAGATCCCATTTGTCGTGGTCGACACAAGCGCCCCGCTGCCGCGCGACACCGTGATCCGCCATGCGGTACGTCTGCGCTTTGACGATCTCAAGGTCAGCCGCAGCCCACTGATCGGCCCCTGTGCGGCGGGCATGGTCGAAGTCTTCAAGTCCGAGGACCGCAAGTCGCGCAAGCCCGCGCAACTGGCCTTCGATGCACAAGGCAAGCGCATCGACATCGACCGCGAGTTTGCCGAGCTTGCACGGCGTCAGCACAAGGTCTACGGCAAGCTGCACCCCGCACTGCACGCGCGCATCGAGGCTCAGCCGGCACGCAAAGTACCCGTGGCGGTTTGGCTGGACAGTCCGGAGGCCGAACTTCCGGACAAGCCAGCGCGGGGCGTGGTCCGCCGCCGCCTCCCTGCAGAGGCCAAGGCACTAGAGGAAGGGCAGGCTGCGGCTGCCCGCTTCACGAAGGTAGCGGAGCGACAAGGCATGAAGATAGACCGCATCGACAGCGCTGCGCCGGTGGTCTTCGGTACCGTCGCCGCCGACCGCGTGGCCGAGCTCGCTACTTTGCCCGAGGTGGCCGCGGTGTTCCTGCACCAGACAGAAGGTATTGATGACCTCGGTACTTCCATAGGCATCGCCAACGCCGACGATGCGCATGCCTTGGGCTTCACCGGCACCGGCATCAACGTGGCCGTCTACGAGCTGGGCCCCGACGACACCAGCCTCCTGGATATCACCGATCAATTCGACAGCAGCCCGGCGACGAGCCAGCATTCGCGACATACACACGGCATCATCAAGAACGTCGAGCGCAACGCGCCCCATGGCCACGCACCCGACTGCAACCTGCATTCCGCCAACAGCCGCGACCTTGACGCGCTCCGCTGGGCAGTGCAGGACCGCGAGTGCACGGTGATCAGCCAGAGCTTCCATCGTCCCGACGAGCAGACTTCTGCCGGCCTGTCGTTCGATGACGTCTACAAGGACCATCTGGCGCTCCACTGGCCCTATCCGACCATTTGCGAAGCGGCTGGCAACGGCGCGGACACCGAGTTCGTCAACCACAAAGGCTTCAACCGCCTGGCCGTGGGTAACCACAACGACGCGGCCGGCGGAATGGCCTCGGATTCGGTGTTCCGCAACCCCGGCTCTTCGCACGGTGACCGCGAGTTGCCCGAGATCGCCGCCAACGGCACCGGTGTCACTGCCGTAGAGCTGACCCTCGGCGGCACGAGCATGGCAGCCCCGGCCGTGGCCGGCGGCGTGGCACTGATTCAGCAAGCGAACGCGACCCTGCGCTCGTGGCCCGAAGGCTGCCGCGCCATCATGATGGCCGCCGCCTGGCGCAACCCGGCCGGGAGCACGTGGCGAAACGATGTGGTGGCTGGCGTCGACGCGTCCGACGGCGCCGGAGCCATCGACACGAACGCCGCTGTGCAGATCGCTCGCGCCCGCCGCGGCCGCAACAATACGCCGGCGCGCCGCGGCTTTGACGTCGGCACGGTCGTGTCGGCTGATGTCGGCGCCGACGGCTTCCTGACCTATGTTTACCGCATCAGCGTGCCCCGCGTGCTGCTGTCGCCCACCGTCAAGGTCGCACTGGCATGGGATTCGAAGATCACGATGCTCAGCATCCTTGGCATCAAATTGCCGATCGCATCGGTCCTGGCGGTCGACCTTGATCTGCACGTGCGGGATTCAACCGGCGCGACGGTGGCCTCGAGCGATACGTGGGACAACAGCTATGAGATCGCCGAATTCGCGGCGCGACGTGGCGAGACCTACGAAATCCGAATTCGGCGCTGGTCGGGGACCGACAACGTGTGGTTCGGTGTGGCATGGGAGGTGCGCGGAATCGACTTCGTCATCGATCGATTCGCCGAGGCGTCACAGGTTGTCCTGGGTCGACGCTAAAGTTCGCGAATCCCGGCTACGGCCCGAACCACGCCGTTCCACTATCCCTCTTCAAAGCCCGCCTCGCGCGGGCCTTTTTCTCGACGCTGCCCTGCCCTACCCTGCGAAGTGCCTTGTGCGGGCCTGGCGCCCATTTCCGCCGATCCGCCTTGCATCGCGCCAACGGCTGTCTTTGCGGGTGCGCCGCAGCTATTTCTTCGTTGATGCAGCTGAGGGGGTTGCCGGCGTTGCCGGTATCGCAGGGGTGGCGGGTGCAGCTGGGGAAGTTGCCGTCGCAGGAGTCGCAGGAGTCGCCGGGGTCGCTGGGGTGGCGGGCGTGGCCGGTGTCGCCGCGTTGGCTGATCCGGTGGCACTCGCATTGGAAGTTGATGAGTTGCCGGGGCCGCTTCCGGAGGCCGAGGCCGCTCCAGACCCGCCGCCAGATGCGCCCCCGCCAGAGCCTCCACCTCCGCCGGCCCCACCGCCGGAGCCACCCCCGCCTCCACCTCCGCCCCCGGCTGCGTAGATCGAGGGCGCGATGCTGGCGCCAAGGACAAGGGCAATGAGAGCAGGTGCAATGGCCCGTCGCTTCAGTTTCATCTGAGATCCTTTGAGAATGATCGGGCGTCAAATGTCACTGCCCAGTTCACCGTAGGCAGTGGGTCAGAGCAGCGGGAGCCCGAAAAAAAACGCCAATCAACAGGGCTCTTGCCCCGACCCGAAACGACCGCGGCCTTTTTCGATCGTCCGCTGAAATTGAAGCGGAAATGCCAGGCCAAGCATGTCAGCGCTGGCTGAGCACCCCCGGCGCCAGCTCAGAAGCCGCTCATCATCGATCCCCCTTCTTGTGGGAGCGCGCAGGCGCGTCTCAAGGGTGAGACGCCTTGGTTCGGCCAAGTCCTCCCGCTTGGGTTCGACCGGGACAGCAGCATGCCGCAGCGCCAATGGAATGCGCCATCGCGGCCAACCGCGCCGACAGCAGCGCATGGAAACGCTGCAACACGCTGAACTCCAGCACGCGCCCCGCTACCTGCGCCGGTCCCACCAGGGCCGCAACGGATACTGCCAGCGCGAAGCCCACGCCGGTCGCCTGCAGCGCCCGGCCGCGCAAGCGAATGACGGCGCCAACACCGCATTACGCAGTGTCATGAACTCGAGACCGCCGCACGTCGATGTGCTGGAGAGCCTGTTGGCGAAGGACCCGGCGCCACGACGCTTACGGTGTCCATGCATGCAGCGGCGACGGATTCGTCGGACTTTCAGACAGGCGGCCTTCACGCCACTCTCGCGCGTTGGCGCATCCGCGTCATCGGTACTGGGCCGCAGTGATGAACTGGCCGAACGATTCGCACCAGACGATGACTGTGTTGTAGGCCGTCGGATCGGCAGATGCCGGCATCGGCACGATGAAGTTCTCGAAGGTTTTCACATCGCCTACGCGCAGCATCTTCGGCTTCAGCCGCAGGAAGTCGGCTTCGGTCTGAACGAACTCCGGAGCGAGATAGAGCTTGTAGTCAGGCCCGGGCGCGATCTTGCCTTGCAACGATACCGCGCTGCGGCTCACCGCCACCGTGCCCTCACCCCAGTGCAGGGCATCGCTGTCTGTCAGGTCGCGCCTGAACCGGCCGGTGAACTGCGCTTGCGCGGCCAATGCCGTGACTTCGGCCTGCGCGGGCGCGGGCGGCGCCGTGAGAATGGGTAAGGCATAGATGCCCGCGCCGAAGCCCGTAGCGGCCACGAGAGCGTGCGAAACAATGAGCAGGAGGATCTTCTTCATGAGTCTCCTTCGAATGCGTCGCAGTTCACGGGTTTGAGAAAGACGCCGACATGGGGCGCGCGCCCAAGGCGTCGCTAGGGTCAGCCCATTCTGATCCGCCATGGCGCTCTCGAAAAGATAGCGATTGCCGCCTTGCGCGAAGTTCCAGCGCGTTGCCGCCTTGGGTGCATCGACTCCGCGTCCGTTCCAACGCATGCGCTGACACAAGCCAGCGTGAAATGAAGCAACGCCCCATCCCCTTCGCCAGACTAGGGTGCTGCGTCAAGCGCCTTGATCGCCGCGATTGCCTCGTGCCTGGCCTCGATGAGCGCCTGTTCCTCCGAGTGCGTACCGGTTTGAACATTCTCAACCGGCAACCGATCATCGATCTGGAACGACCACCCCCAACGCGATTCAGTTTGCCAGACTTTGATCTCGACCTGGTGCCCGTGGTGTTCGAAGCTCGTGTCCGCCATGTCGTGCCTCCTGCAGTTGGAGTCACAGTATGAAGCAGCGGCCTATTCGCTTCTCCCGCTCCCATGGTCCATGACCATGACGGGTTCGAACGGCAGGAAGGTCAGGCCCCCGCCGCGATGCTCCAGAGCGGTGATGGGATCGACCAGCGACACGCCGAGGCCGGTGGCCACCATGGCGCAGACGCCGACCGACACCTGCGTTTCGACCTTCAGCCTGCGTTCGATGCCGTAGGAAGCGAAGAGCGCGTCGATATGCAACCGCGACTCGAGCGGATATGGATGCGAGACGAATCACTCGCCTGCCAGGTCCGCCGGCCGGATCCGCTTTCGTTTCGCGAGCGGGTGATCGCTCGGCATCACGCAGACCATTCGAGTCGAGGTCGGCCGCTCGCCGTGCGTGCTCGAGTGGCTCATTGGAAGAATTACGAAGCCGACATCGCAGCGCTCGACTCCGCTCGCGCGCGCCATGCTGTCCGGCAAGGTCCGCAGCCTCGACCAGCTGGAGCCGAACGATGTGCGCCGGAAGTACCCTCGGTTTTCACCAGAGACTTTCCGAGGAACGTGGCCCTGGTGGATCGCTTGGGTGATGTGGCGCAGAAGGAGTTCTGCATTTTGCAAGTAACGCGCTCCCGCTGTGGAGCGGAAGTTCAGATGGAGGTTGAAGGAGGATAAGGGGTCTGTTGCCGCCCGCCGGTCATGGAACTCCGGTTCGCCCGCGAGTCTGTGGAACCCCGAGGCCCCCGAACAGCGCGCTGCCGAGATCATTCGACTTCGCGTCGAACGCGCTGGTTTGAAACAGATCCGAGAAGTCGCAGACCTCCTGCGCCAGCTCGGCAATCGACGACATCAACGAGCTCTGGCCGCCGCTTCGGTACAGCGCCACGTAGTTCACCAGGGGCAAGGCGGGCGATGTCTTCAGAACCGCCAGCGCACGGCGATCGATGAGAGGCTTCAGACAGGCGCGCGGCAGGTAGCTGACGCCGATGCCTGCCACCGTGAATCCGATGAGTGCGAGCATGTTGTTGCTGTTGATGGTCCTCGCCTGCGCGAGGGCCAATGGGCGCAGCCAGGGTTCGAAGAGGATCGCGGTGCCGGACGTTCCGCCCCTGTGTAAGGATCGTGGTGGCAGCCGGCTCGTCCTGCGTCACCAGTCGCGAGCTTGGCAGGAGGCCGGGCTTGCACATTCAGACGAGCTGCACCGTGCCCAGATGCAACTTTGACAGTCGGGGCTGTGCCACCGCCTCGGGAACGATGATGAGATCCATCTCGTCGGCCAGCAGCCTGTCGCGCAGGCTCACGCTCGCATCCACGTCGGGTTCGATCAAGACCTTCGGGTAGTTCTTGCGAAGCAGCTGGACGAAGCGAAGCAGCCAGGTGATGGCCGTCAGTTCGGCGACGCCGATGCGTACGCGGCGCGAGATGACGGCCGGATTGCTCAGTTGCTCGACTGCGGCATCGTGCTGCTCGAGCAACCGCTGGCCAGATGCAGCACTTCGGCGCCCTTTTCCGACAGCTTGGCATTCCGCTGGGCGCGGTCGAACAACGGCGCGCCGAGCGAGGACTCC
This sequence comes from Variovorax sp. LjRoot175, assembly GCF_964253805.1. Classification (NCBI taxonomy): domain Bacteria; kingdom Pseudomonadati; phylum Pseudomonadota; class Betaproteobacteria; order Burkholderiales; family Comamonadaceae; genus Variovorax; species Variovorax sp. LjRoot175. Next base: position 4,239,694 of record NZ_CAXURY020000001.1, read on the forward strand.
AGCTCCTGCACGCGCTTGGAGATGGCCGACTGGGTGGTGTTGAGCTTGCGCGCTGGCATAGCGCAATGCCGCAGGATGTGCCCCAAGTTGTGGATTCAGCACAGCTGCCGCCAAGCCGCGCCCAACGAAGGCAAGCCAAGTGAACCCTGGCAGAACGCGACATTCAGTGCCGGTGGCTGCTTGCACGCGCGCGGCGGTAGTGTTCGCCGAGCACGTCGCGCCCCCAGTCACCCTGGAAGTCGCGCCACACGCTGTGGATGTGGTTGCCGCCCGAGTTGTCCCATTCGATCAAAAAGCGCGCGCCCTGGACGCGCCAGTAGTGCGGCTGGCCGCGCTCGGTGGCGCCGGCCCATCCGAAGCGGATGCCGTCCAGGCCGCCCGCACGCACGCGTTCCAGTCGTTGCTGCGCCAACGACGATTCGGCCACCGAGGCCTGCGACTCGATGATGCGCAGCAGCAAGGCTTGCTGCGCTGCGTCCATGGCGCTGAAGGCCACACCCGCAGGTGCCAACGGGTCCGGCTGGGCGGCATTGCGCGTGACGATGTCACCGAACGGCCGGGCACTGAAGATGGCCTGCTGGCGCTGCGCCGGCGAGAGCGCGGCCAGCAGCGCAAAGGCGCGGTCTTCCTCCTCGCCCAGCGCGCGCTGGCCCTTGCGCGGGCCCTTGTTGGCGATGTCGCGCGGCACCTGCGCCGGATTGGCACCCAAAAACTGCGGCAGCGTGGCCACTACCTGGCCGTCGGCCAGCGTGAAGTGCAGCGAGAGATGGTGCCCTTCAATACGCCAGCCCCAGGGCGAAGTGGAGTCCGGCGTGCCGAACAACGCGATGGCGTAGTTCTCCGGATCGCGCGCGAGGCCGAAGGATTCGATCTCGCGCAGCGCGATCTCCAAGGCGATGATGGCCTGCACCTTGACCAGCCCCGGCTCCGACAAGGCCGCGGCCAGCAACTGCTGCGCTGCCTGGCGCTGTGCATCCTCCATGGTCTTGAACGCAATGCCGGGCCGGCTACGCGGCGTGTAGTTCCAATCGCCGCGCGCCTCCAGCGTGAACGGCCGCAGCAGCTCTGGCTGCTGCCCCGCCGGCGTCGCCTCCAGCAGCGCCCGCGCCGCGGCCGTCATCGCCTGAGCCGCGCGGCTGGTGTCGGCCGCGGCGGCGGCAAGGGGCACCACGGCGAGCAAGGTCCAGCAGGTCATCCGGGCGGAGAGAGTGCGCAGCAGCATGGTTGGTCTTCTACCTGAAATGACCAATGAACAGGTGCAAGAATGCCTGAGTTGGGGTGGCGAGTCGAGTTGGGGGTCATAGCACTTGCGACTCACGCGGCACAAAGGCGGGTGCGGCGGTGAGGATCCGATATGCAGCGGGAGGCTGTCATTGAGATAGCCACCGCGAACCCTTCTCTGTGCTCGCCATGATGCTTGCCTTCATGTGCTGGATGCGCTCGATGCGGTCACCCACATACTCGGGCTCGATGAACGGATGAGCTTCTTGCACACGCCCGGATGGCCCAAGCGTTTCGCAAGGCAGTCCACCGGCCGAAACACTGGGGAGGGTCGCGCCTGCTTCGGCTCCGGCGCGGGGCCAGTACGCCATTCATGCTGCCGACTGCGGGCGGCAGAACGCTCAGGGCACCGGCTTCGACGAGAACGCCGCCACGTCGCCTGGCTTGCGCAGCATCTTGTCGACGTCCGCGGCGTGCAACTCCTCGGCGTGGATCATCTGCCGCGCGAACTCCTCCAGCGCCACCGAGCGGCCTTCCACATGCGACAGCAGCTCGCGGTACAGGGCCAGCGCGCGCGCCTCGGTGTCAAGCGATTCGCGCAGCATGGCGGCGATGTCGTGCTGGTGCGAATCGAGCAGTGGCCCGATCGCGAGCGAGGGGTAGTCGCCGAGCGTGGTGATCCACTCGCCGACCTGCTGCGCGTGCAGCAGCGATTCGTTGGCCTGTTCGCGCAGCCACGAGACGATGGGAATGCGGCCGAAGCCGAACACTAAGAAGGAGTAGTGCGTGTAGCGCACCACGCCGGCCAGCTCGGCTTCAAGTAGCCGGTTGAGCACGGAGACGACCTTCGCTTGATCGAACTGTTCCATGTCAGCGCTTCCGGATGAGGGGGAGAAAATTATGCGCCGCGCGCCGCACTGCTGCGAGGTGAGCGTAGTTGCGGCACGATCACGGCGAAAGACAACGGATCCAACGGCGTCTTGACGAGTCCGACCCGCATCACGTTCCGTCGACCAAGAAGCACGGGGGATCATTTGTCGCCCATAGAAGCTTGTCGACACGGTTGTGCGTGTATTTAGCAATCTCATCCATTCCGCGCGCCAAAGCAGCATGCGGCCCCGGCCAGAATGATCAGATTGCATCCCAACTGCCAATGCGACTTCATCAGGATGCGGTATCACTTGCCCCAGCCTGCGCCGCCGCTGTCCGCCATCACAAGCGCGAGCGGGATGATCATCAAGTCTTCGACGACCATACAGGGCGCTAAAGCCACGGTGCTCATTAGGCGTTTCGGCGCTCGGGCTTGACAATGGCGCAGACGCAGTAAGGGTTGCTTAGACGCAAGCTGCCATGCAAAACGGCATCCGACATCGACTCCTGGCGATCCTGGCAGCGGATGCGGTCGGCTATTCGCGATCGATGTCTTTCGACGACTTGGGCACGTTGAGCGCGCTGGATGAGGCCCGCCAGGTCTTTCGAAGCCATGTCGAGGCGGCCAGCGGACGAGTGGTCGACACATCCGGGGATTCGGTGCTGGCTGTGTTCGACACGGCGATTGGCGCAGTGCGGGCGGCCGTTGAGATCCAGGAAGATCTCGCGACACGGGCCGACGCTGCGCCCGAGCACCTTCGATTGCTGTTTCGCATCGGCATCCACGTCGGCGACCTGATCGAGAAGCCGGATGGCACGGTCTATGGCGATGGCGTCAACATCGCGTCGCGCCTGCAGGCGGTGGCGGAGCCGGGAGGCGTTGTCGTCTCCCACGCTGTGCAGGAGTTCGCCTCGGACCGCACAGGCGCTGCCTTCGAGGACATCGGCCAACAGAAGGTAAAGAACATCGCAAAGCCCATCAGCGCGTTGCGCCTGCTGCGGGCACCCCGGGTGACTAGGACTGACGAACTGGCGAGGGCTCCGTTGGTGGAGCAGGCAAGAATCACCCACCGACATTTCGCGCCAAACGCAGTGGACGTGACCGTTCGGACATCCCGGCGCGCGCGCCGTTGGCGCTGGGTGGGTGCCGGCGCTCTGGTTGTCGTCACCTTCCTTGCCGCCGGTGCCGCCTGGCAGTGGCATGCGACCCCCACGCTGAATGTCGACGAGGAGGTGATAAACCGGCGAGCGCTCGCCGTGCTCGCCTTCAATGACAAGCGGGGCAAGGCCGCGGGGTCATCGCTCGGCGATGACCTGGCGGACAGCATCGGCGCCCAACTCGTGCGCGGCGGCGTGCGAGTGATCGAGCGCGGCGCTACCGTCCGGCAAGATCCAGCGGCGCCGGAGTTCGAGCGAATCGGTCGGGAGCAAGCTGTCCGGTTCGTGCTGGGTGGGCGGGTGATCCGCGACCGCGACGCAGTCCGGGTGACCACCTACCTGACGGAAATTGCTTCCGGCGCTGTCTATCGGCTGCACGAGGCCGAGTTCAAGAGCGATGACGACGCCACTCGGTCGAACTATGGGCATCAGGTGGCGATCGCCTTGACGGCGCGCTACTACGAGATAGAGACCGTTCGGGCAAGGCTCCCCGGCCACGAAAAGGATCCCGTGGACGCCATCGTGCTGGCTTGGCGCGACCTGAACCGAGGGAACACAAAAGAGGATCTGGAGCGGGCCCGCCACCGATTTGAGTTCGCGGCGAAAGCCGATCCGAATTCGGTCGACGCGTCTGTTGGCCTGGGCGTGGCGCACATGATGGAGTTCTACTACTTCTACAGCGAGTCGCCCCGCGATAAGCTGGACATCACCGAGAAGGTGCTGAAGAGAGCGCTCGATCTCGGGCCGGGCAATGCTCAGAATCTCTCGGCCTGGGCAGAAATGCTGATTCTTCGACAAAAGCCCGAGGAGGCGTTCTGGGTCTGGCGAAGAGCGTTCGAGATCAACCCCGACTATCAGATCGGCCATCTGCGCATGGCGAGTGCACTGATCCGACAGGGACGCTTGGCGGAAGCCCTGGAGCACATCAACAAAGTCAACGACCTGCAGGCCTATCAGACGCACCCGCAGCAGTGGCTCATCCAAAGCCGGGCCGATGCCGCGTTTGCCCAGGGGCACGACGACCAAGCCTACGAGATCCTGCGGAACTGGGCAGCCGAGTTCCCGAACAACGGCCGGCCCTACCTCATGCTCGCTGCGATCGATGCGTTGCACGGCCGGAAGGCCGCCGCCGCGGCCAACATGGCCAAGCATCGTCAACTGCTGCCCCTGAGCAATATCGATTACGTCGTTCTAACTTACCCGTCGACAGACCCAGGCTTCCTTGCACAACGCGAGCGGCTTGTGGCAGGTCTTCGAAGGGCAGGCCTTCCGGAGGACAGCAAATGACAAGGGTCTATTCGACTTTCTACCGAACGATCGCGCTGGCAGTGACGGCACTCCTTGCGGCTGCCGGACATGCGCAGATAGAGCAGCTCGTACCGCCGCCGTTCGGGGGGGGGAGGCCGACGGTTCCGGTGCCGCTTACCTACGCACAACCCCAGGGAGGTGCGTTGATGACTTTCAAGTCCCCTCGAGAAGGTGCGCCCGAGTTTGCGATCAAAGGTGTCCTCTTCAAACCCACCGGGGCAGCCAGGGGCGCAGTGGTGATCGTCAATGCATCGGACGGATGGAGCGACGTCCGAGAGGGCCACTACGCCAGGTCCATCAGTTCAGCCGGCTACGCCGTGCTGGCCGTCGATACGTACGGTCCGCGAGGCGTCACGGGTGCGTCAACCGATAACACGACGATCACCACATATGAGCAGACCCGTGACGCATTCGCGGCGAAGAGGTACCTGGCCTCCCTCGGCTATCCGGGCGACCGCATGGCCATCATGGGAGCCGGCCGAGGCGGAACCATTGCCCTGCTTGCTGCCGACCGGACCTTCATGCAGGAGGAGAAGGAAGAGCGCTTCGCCGTTGCAATGGCCGTCGGCGCGGCATGCTTTCTTCACCCACGGGAGCCGAAACCGAGCGCAAATGTGTTCATGGCGATCGGCGACAAAGACCAAGTCGCAGGCGTCAAGCCATGTCAAGACCTAGCGAACGAGTACGCCGCGGCCGGCGGCAAAAGTACGGTCAAGGTGTATCCCGGGGCCACCAGCGGTTTCGACGGGGACCCGGTGAATCGAACGATGTACCGCTACGCGCGAACGGAGACGTTCGTCAACTGCAACGTGGTGGTCGAGCCCGACGGACGGTCTATCTACGGGGGCAAGACATTTGCGGAAACCGACTCCCGCGCATTGTTCGTGGAGATGCGCAAGTCCTGCATCAAGAATGGTGTATCTGCCTATACGAACGTAACTCAAAAAGCCAATGTCACGCTCGATTTGATCGACTTCCTGGACGCCAACTTTCGGCATTGACAGGACCGCCGCATGAACACCTTCATCCACGAAACGGTCGGAACGGAAGATGTTTCATGCCACGGCGCTCTCGCCCCAGACAGGGCCGACGATGCGCGAGCTCGCGGGGCGCCGGCAATGTGCCCGCGCGCCGGGAAATGTGTTTGTGTATGTCAGGTTTGGGGCAGGCAGGCTCAAAGCCCGAACGACCGGATAGGGCCGAGAGCAGTCGTTACCACCGCTAGGCGGAGATGACGCCAGCCGGCCCTTCGTTAGGCCAGTTGCGGCGCCAAGACATTCACGAGGTGCTGGAGGAAGTTCGCCTGAGGCTGGGTGGACTCGGTATCGCGGCTGAAGGCACCGACATCTACGCCAGCAAGGCGTGTATCCCCGCAAGCCCGAGGAGCATGGCCGTGCCAAGGAAGCCAAGCGCTGCCGGCGTTCGCGACGCGGGCTGTAGGGCCAGCGTTCCCAGGCAGCCCAGGAAGAGGAATGGCAGCGGGACAATGACTGGAAGTGAAAACACCAGGGCGTCCGCGAAGGAAGACCATGTCGCCATACCCTCCGGCGTGGTCCAGCGAGTGCCTATCAACGGCAGAGCGGTTACCGCCATGCACAGGAAGAAGCTCGGAAAGACCCAATCACCGGGCGTCTGCCGCTCGCTTTTGCTAGCCGACGCGCAGCCCCAGTCCACTTCATCGAGCTCGTCCAGCGCCTCCACCCTGCCGGCAGCACCGCGACGGCGGTAACTGCGGCCGCGCAGAACAGGGGCTGCGAGCACGTGGAACCCGAGCACCAAGAGCTTGAACCAGGCAGGCGGTCGTCGCGAGCTGCGGTGATGACGGTCCTCGTCAATGCCGTCGGCGCGTTGGAAGGCCTTTTCCTCGGTAGCTCGTGGGGTATGCGATGTCATGCCGCGCAATGTACTGAGGGCGGGCTAGCCTGCCATCGTCCGAGTTGTGCAGTATCGGCTGGCGCTACTGGGCGTTGCAACGCATGGGTCCTCTCGGGAGGCCGCCTACTCCCCCTTCGGTTCAGCGGGAAGGACAGAATGCGGCCAGGAGCCGAAGTTCGCCAACGGCTGTTTTCGGGTAATCCTGCGACGGCGATCGGCAAACACATTGATCCCTCGCAGGACACCTGCTTCACGACTGAAAAGGTTTCATCCAGCCCGCGGCCTCGTGACCGCCGCCAGCCGTCAACCCCGTTCTCGGCGTCGGTGGGTTCCGGCTATCTGCGCGAAGCGTGCGACAGACGTGTCGGTTCCTCCTGGGACCCCAAACAACACGCAGCGGCGGGTCTGGCCATAAAGGAGTTGCGTCGGATGGCGCGCTCGGTGATCAGCGCGAACCATCGCTCAACCTGGTTGAGCCAGGAACTGTAGGTCGGCGTGAAGTGGATGATCTCTGCGGCCTTCGGGCTCAGTCCTCCTTCATGGTGCTGATTGGTGCGTCTCAGGCACCACTGTGCGCCCGCTTGCAGGCCTACCGCTCGTGCCCCCTCCCTATCTACGATGGAACACATACGGCCTTCTGCCGTGATCCGTGCCCGACAACCCTGAGGTGTTGAACGGAGACTTGCTGCCAGTCGTCCGACTGGTTTGGCCCGGGCAATTGGGCCGTCTATTGGAGATTTCACTATGTTTTCTGTAGATGACACCTTGCGCCCCGGTAGCCAGCGGCGCGACGAGCTGGTTCCGTCCCGTTACGCGCTGCGGGTCGGCGAGATGGACGTGCTGGTGATCAGCGATGGGGTGTTTCCGCTGCCAGCCACGACGTTGGCCACCAATGCCGCCCCGGCCGACCTGGCGGCCTGGCTGGACGACAGGCTCCAGCCGTCGGACGTGTACAAGTGGCCGCTGAACGTGGTCGTGGTGCGTAGCGGCGGCCGGACCGTACTCATCGACGCTGGGATGGGGGCGGAGTACCCGGACTTCCCGCGGGCCGGGGGGCTTCTGGCCATGCGACTGGAGGCCGCCGGCATCGATCCCGCATCCGTGACCGACGTGGTGCTTACCCACCTGCACGTGGACCACGTTGGCGGGCTGCTCGCCGACGGGCTGAAGGGCAGGCTGCGTCCGGACGTGCCGATCCACCTGGCGGCCGCCGAGGCCGAGTTCTGGGCGTCGCCCGATTTCTCCCGCAACTCTTTTCCGCCGCGGATGCCGGACGTGCTTCGGTCGGCCGCCGGGCGGGTCATGGACGAGTACCGCAGCCAGCTGCGGCCGTTCGAGGCGGAGTACGAGGTGGCGCCGGGGGTGGTCGTCTGTCGCACCGGCGGCCACACCCCCGGGCACAGCGTGGTCCGCCTCGCGTCCGGCGACGACCGGCTGACGTTCCTCGGCGATGCCGTGTTCCCGGACCATTTCGACCGACCCGACTGGTACAACGCTTTCGACCACGACCCCGAGGAGGCGGTCCGCGTCCGGGTCCGTCTCTTGCGGGAGCTGGCGGCGACCCGCGAGCCGCTGGTGGCCGCTCACCTGTCGTTCCCGTCCGTCGGCCGGGTGGCGGTCGCCGGCGACGTCTTTCGTTGGGTCCCCGTCAACTGGGATTACTGACCGCTTGTCAAGGAAATAGGCCGAAAGGGGCCTGCTTTAGGGAGCTTCGCCCCCCGGGGAAAGAACAGCACCCTCGACAAATTCATGCCCCATCGCCGAGGCGCGCACGGACCGACCAGACAACCTTCTTTGGCACCTACTGCACCGGATGCAACCGATCGGTCGGCAGGCCTCGGCAGAAGTTGTTCAGTCGCGCAGCTCGAGGACACGGCTGCTGGCGTTCCTCTTCATCGTGGCCATCAGCCTTGTAGCCAGTGTCCTGACGTGGGAGGGCTGGACCTCCGTGTACGCAGCTGCCGGCTCCTTGGTGGGTACCTAGGCCATGCATCGCTGAGGGCCTTGAGATCGATGAGGCATATCAAGCCCGCAGCGCCGCCCGTGCGAGGCACCGTGCAACCGCCATCTCGGCCGCCTGCCCTGGAGGCCCCAGGCGCTGCCAAGATCGAGCCCCCAGCCTCCACAGCCGGAATGGCAAAGGCTCCGCCGCCCTGGATTTCCAAGGCGCAGGTCGCTCGCGGCCCGCCGGCCGCACCCACCCGCCTGCTGCGCGTTCGAGATCCGAAGCGCGCCCCCTGCTTCGACGGAGTGATGCTGATGGCATTGAACAGAAGGACGCGTGGAAGCGAAGCGGGCGCTTCTCTCAGCGGCTATGCAGCGATTGCCGAGAATCGACATCGCCGGCATCGAAGACATGCACATGGTCAACATGGGGCAGTTGGCGTATCCCAAAGGCCAAGTCACGGCCGCTGCCCACCAGTTCTACAGCCTGGCGTTTTGAGCCCAGTGCCTCGCAGCCGCCTTCGCTCGTTACAACCTCCTCGTTGCGACAGACGTGATTTCACCGCCAGCGCCCAAAATCCGTCCCCCGCCTTCTGAGTCCCCACCCCGCCTACCTGCCATGGTTGCGACCGCGGTCCGTCAACGTGGCAATGCGCTATCACCGTCATAGGCAAAGCGTTTGCCCTATTCGTCCGTGCGGATCCAGAATGTGTAGTTCTGAATCAAAGAACTGGAGATTCACCATGAGCGAGATACAAGCGGAAGCCAAGTGCCCCTTCCACCATGCGGTGGGCCGCGGCAATGTTAATCGTGACTGGTGGCCCAACCAGTTGCGGGTGGACCTGCTTCACCAACATTCCTCCAAGTCCGATCCGATGGGCAAGGACTTCGACTACGCGAAGGAGTTCAAGAGCCTCGACTACGAGTCGCTGAAGAAGGATCTGCGTGCGCTGATGACGGACTCACAGGACTGGTGGCCGGCGGACTTCGGCCACTACGGGCCTCTGTTCATCCGTATGGCCTGGCATAGCGCCGGTACCTACCGTACCGGCGACGGGCGTGGTGGCGGCGGCCGGGGCCAGCAACGCTTTGCGCCCCTCAATAGCTGGCCCGACAACGTCAACCTCGATAAGGCTCGGCGTCTGTTGTGGCCGATCAAACAGAAGTACGGCCGCAAGATCTCGTGGGCCGACCTGATGATCCTGACCGGCAACGTGGCCCTGGAATCGATGGGCTTCAAGACCTTCGGCTTCGGCGGCGGCCGTCCGGACACCTGGGAGCCCGACCAGGACGTCTACTGGGGCAAAGAGACGACGTGGCTGGAGGACAAGCGCTACACCGGCGACCGCGACCTGGAAAACCCGCTCGCTGCAGTGCAGATGGGCCTGATCTACGTCAACCCGGAAGGCCCGAACGGCAACGCGGACCCGCTCTCGGCGGCCAGGGACATCCGCGAAACCTTCGCCCGCATGGCGATGAACGACGAGGAAACCGTCGCCCTGATCGCCGGCGGCCACACCTTCGGCAAGACCCATGGCGCCGGCCCAGCAGACCTCGTCGGCTCGACCCCGGAAGCGGCCGACCTGGAGGAGATGGGCATGGGCTGGAAGAGCACTCACGCCAGCGGCATCGCCGGCGATGCGATCAGCAGCGGCCTGGAAGTCACCTGGTCACAGACGCCGACGCAGTGGAGCAACCACTTCTTCGAGAACCTGTTCAAGTTCGAGTGGGAACCGGTCAAGAGCCCGGCCGGCGCGGGACAGTGGCAGGCCAAGGGCGCTGCGGCGGACATTCCGGATGCCCACGACAAGTCGAAGAAGCGCGTGCCCACCATGCTGACCACCGATCTTTCACTGCGCATCGACCCTGCCTACGAAAAGATCTCGCGGCGCTTCCTCGAGCACCCCGAGCAGCTTGCCGACGCGTTTGCGCGTGCCTGGTTCAAGCTGACGCATCGCGACATGGGCCCGCGCTCGCGCTACCTCGGCCCGGAAGTGCCCGCCGAAGAGCTGATCTGGCAAGACCCGATTCCGAAGGTCGACCATCCCCTGATCGACGACAAGGACATCGCGGCGCTCAAGGCCAAGGTGCTGGCCTCGGGCCTGTCGGTGTCCGACCTGGTGTTGACGGCCTGGGCCTCGGCCTCCACCTTCCGCGGCTCCGACATGCGGGGCGGCTCCGACGGCGGCCGCATCCGCCTCACGCCTCAAAAGGACTGGGAAGTCAACGAGCCGACCAAGCTGGCCAAGGTGCTCAAGACGCTGGAAGGAATCCAGGGCGAGTTCAACAAGGCACAATCGGGCGGCAAGAAGGTCTCGATGGCCGACCTTATCGTCCTGGCCGGCTGCGCCGGCGTCGAGCAGGGGGCCAAGAACACCGGTCACAACGTGACGGTGCCCTTCACCCCGGGCCGAATGGACGCGTCGCAGGAGCAGACCGATGTGCAAGCCATGGCGGTGCTCGAGCCGGTGGCCGACGGCTTCCGCAACTACCTCAAGAAGGACTACAACGTTCCCGCCGATGCGCTGCTGATCGACAAGGCGCAGCTGCTCACCCTGACCGCGCCCGAGATGACGGTGCTGGTGGGCGGCATGCGCGCGCTGGGCGCCAACGTCGGTGCCACCAAGCACGGCATCTTCAGCCAGAAGGAGCACGCGCTGACCAACGAGTTCTTCGTGCGCCTGCTCGACCTGAACACGACCTGGAAGGCTGTGCCCGGCGAGAACAACCTGTACGAGGGAGTTGAACGCAAGACAAGCGAGCGCAAGGGAACCGCGACTCGCGTGGACCTGGCGATCGGCTCCAATTCAGTGCTGCGCGCCCTGGCCGAGGTCTACGGCAGTTCGGACGCGCAGGAGAAGTTCGTGAAGGACTTCATCGCGGCGTGGACCAAGGTGATGAACCTTGGCCGGTTCGACATGGTCTAGACAATCCTCATGGTTGCCGATTCGAAATAGCTTTAAGGCAGTCGCCGTTGCGAGCGCCCGGCGATGCCATCACATGCAACGCCGTGGCGCTGGAACTTCGCCAACTGAAGCTTGCAGGAGGCCAACGAACGATGGCCTCCTCAGGCGCGGCCTGCCGATCGCCAGGCGGAAGCTATGTCTGGTCGCGATTTTCACGAGCAAGATGGTCTTGCCCCATATGTCCGGACATGGCCTATTCGCAAGTTAACGCCGCTACGCCTATGCAGCCAAGCGCGCAGGAGACAACGATGACGGCCAGCTACCTAGAAATACAAGGCGCCCAGGCGGATATTGACCTCTGGGATGGGTTGATCACGGATCAAAACGCCCTCATCGGCGTCATGATGCAGAAGATGTCCCAAGTCGGATGCACGGATGCAGCATGGCTCGACGAGCGAATCACGGAGGCGGAAAGTATCGAGAATCGCTTAGTCGTCGGACTCGACCGCGCCCAGCGCCGACTGCGGGCATTGATCTAGGGAAATGCTGATCAATAGGTTGCTTCGGGCACGGCCCGTGCATGCGTGAAGACACCGCAAATCACAGCACAACCGAGATGAACCAACGCAGCTTTGCCAGCGCCGAGTACGCGATGAAGAAGAAGCGCACTCGTCGCGAGAAGTTCTTGGCCGACATGGAGCGCGTCGTGCCGTGGGCGCGACTGATTGCCGTGATCGAGCCGCTGTACCCCACGAGCGGGCGCGTCGGCCGACAGCCGATCGGCGTTCCCAGGATGCTGCGCATGTACTGCCTCCAGCAGTGGTACGGCCTGGCCGACGAAGCGCTGGAAGACGCGCTCTACGGCAGCCAGGCGCTGCGTGACTTCGTGAGATCCGTGCCGTCTGCCGCTCAAGCCATCCAGGAGATTTCGTAGTCGCGAGATCTCTCAGGCTTGAGCCGGTTCGGTCCAGACGCGGTTGCGAAGCGTTCCGACCGCGTCGACCTCGACTTCGACCACGTCGCCCGCCTTCATGAAAACAGGCGGCGTGCGCTTTGCGCCGACACCGCCTGGCGTCCCGGTGACGATCACGTCGCCCGGTTCGAGCGGGGTGAAAGTCGAGATGTAGGCAATCTGGCGCGGAATGCTGTGAATCAGCATGTCGGTCGATGCGCGCTGCATCTCCTGGCCATTCAGCCGCGTCACCAAGGTCATCTTCCGGCCGGGTTCGATCTCGCTGGCCGGCACCATCCACGGACCGAATGCGCCGGTGCGCCAGAAGTTCTTGCCGGCGGTCCATTGCGGGGTGGCGTTCTGCCAGTCGCGGATGCTTCCATCGTTGTAGCAGGCGTAGCCGGCGACGTGCTTCCAGGCCTCGGCTTCCGCGATGCGGCGTCCACCCGCACCGATGACGACGGCAATCTCGCCTTCGTAGTCGAGTCGGCTGGATTCAGGCGGCAGTATCAGATCCTGCCCATGCGCCACCTGCGACTGCGGCACGCGCAAGAAGAGCGTCGGGCTCTCGGTGACGGTTCGTCCGGTCTCGTGGACGTGCTCGCGGTAGTTCAGGCCCACGCACACGATCTTTCCGGGGTTCGGGATCACGGGCAGCAGCGTGACATCGGCCAAGGCGAAGGCCGCGGACCGGCCGGCCGCGACTTCGGCGGCCTGGCCCAGCAGGCCGTGGGCGATCAGTGCTTTCAGGTCGGCTGCCTGCGCGCCGAAAACCGCAGCGAGATCAATCACGCCCTCGCCTTCGACCAAGCCATAGGAGGCTTTCCCGTCGATTTCGAAACTGATGAATTTCATGACATTGCTTTCGTGTTGTGGGAATGGCGCAGCGGGGTGAGTGCGTGCGTCCAGCGATGCAACTCATCGAGCATCACGTACGCCGATTCGGTGTGGATGGGAAGGGGCGCGAAGCGCTCACCGGCGAGCTGCTGCGCAACATTGGGGAGCGCCACCGCCTCGAGCATGGGCACCATCTTGTAGGTCGTGACCAGCTGCTTCGTGACCTGCACGGCGCGCATGCCGCCCGAGATGCCGCCATAGCTGACGAAGGCCAAGGCCTTGTACTGCCATTCATGCACCAGGTAGTTCAGCGCGTTAAGAAGCGAAGGCGGCGGACCGTAGTTGTACTCGGGCATGACGAACAGGAATGCATCCATGCTGTCCACTGCGGCCGACCACGCCCGCGTGTGCGCGTGGCGGTAGTTGCGCAGGCGGGGATGCTCGGGCTCGTCGAACACGGGCAGATCGAAGGCTGCGATGTCGAGCAGGCTGGCGTCGAACCGATCGTGCGCCGAGGCGAGCTCCAGCATCCATTGGGCAATACGCGGGCCGACCCGTCCCGGGCGGGTGCTGCAGACCAGAACGCCGAGACGCGCCTTCATGCGCTTGCCCGCCCGAGCTGCGCGACCGCCTGGGTGATCCGTTCGGCATGGTCGCGGCTGTGATGGGCAATGGCCTGGAACGCCGCGGACATCTCGAGAACGGTTTCCAGCCGCGCATGCTGCGCCTCGCGCATCAGGCGTTTGGCCATGCGAAGCGCATGCGGTGCATTGGCCGCCATCCGCACGGCAAGTCGCACCGCGTGTGCCATCAGTTGCGCTTCAGGAACGACGGCGGAGACCAGTCCGCATGCCAGAGCCTCATCGGCGTCGATCGCGTCACCGGTGAAGGTCATCTCGGCCGCCTTTGAGGGTCCCACCAGGCGCTGCAAGAGGAAGGCGCCGCCATCGCCAGGAATGATTCCCAGCTTGACGAAGCTCTCGGCGAAACGTGCCGAGGGCGCGGCGATGCGCACATCGCACATGCACGCAAGGTCGAGCCCCGCGCCGATCGCCGGGCCATTGACCGCCGCGATGGTCGGAACCTCCAGGTGATACAGCGCCAGGGGATGCGGTGTATGCCTTCCTTGTAGTGGTACCTGTCGTCGACCGGCTCCAGGTGAGGGTCCTTGATGCGCTCGAGCATCTGCTTGATGTCGCCGCCGGCGCAGAACGCACTGCCCGAACCGGTCACGATGGCCGCGCGAATGCGCCGGTCGCGTGCAATGGCAGCGCATGCGGACTCGATGCCTTCGTACTGCGCCTGGGAGGCCAGTGCGTTGCGCGTTTCGGGCGTGTCCAGCGTGATGACGGCGATGGGACCGTCGACTTCGTATCGGATCGGTGGGTTCATGGTTTCAATCGATCTGAATGACACGGGCGTCTGCCAGCGCGTCCATCTGCTGCAAGGGCATGCCGAGCACGGAGCCCAGCACTTCCCGGGTGTGGGCGCCCAGTTCGGGGGGCGCCATGTGGTAACGGACAGGCGATGCAGAGAAGCGCAACGGATTCGCCACCAGGGGCACCGTCCCGCCGCCGGGATGCGGCAGGTCGACCTGCATACCCCGGGAACGAACCTGGGGATCGTCGAACACCTGGTCGATGGTGTTGATCGGCCCGCAAGGGACACCCGCCTCCTCGAGCGCAGCGATCCAGTGCGCGGTGTTGCGCGCGCCGGTAAGGTGCGCCAGCTCTGCGGCGAGCTCTTCGCGATGCGCAATGCGATCCCGGTTGGCTGCGAAGCGCGCGTCGGCGGCGATCTCCGGCGCGCCGAGCTCGGCGCACAGGCGCGCGAACTGTCCGTCGTTGCCGACGGCCACGATCATGTGACCATCGGCGGTCGGGAAATCCTGGTACGGCACGATGTTGGGGTGCGCGTTGCCCATGCGCCCAGGCGCAATGCCGCCAACGAGATAGTTGGCCGCCTGGTTGGCAAGCGCCGCCACCTGCACGTCCAGCAGTGCGACGTCGATGTGCTGCCCTTC
This sequence comes from Variovorax sp. LjRoot175, assembly GCF_964253805.1. Lineage (NCBI taxonomy): Bacteria > Pseudomonadati > Pseudomonadota > Betaproteobacteria > Burkholderiales > Comamonadaceae > Variovorax > Variovorax sp. LjRoot175. The sequence continues at coordinate 4,254,788 of NZ_CAXURY020000001.1, forward strand.
TCCGGTGCGCTCGCGATGCGCCAAGGCCGCCAGAATGCCGACGGTGGCGTAAAGGCCCGTCATGACATCGGTGACGGCCACGCCCACTTTTTGCGGGCCGGCGCCCGGCTCGCCCGCCGCCGGCCCGGTGATGCTCATCAAGCCACCCATTCCCTGGATCAGAAAATCGTAGCCCGGTCTCGCCGCATAAGGCCCTGTCTGGCCGAAGCCGGTGATGGAGCAATAGATCAGCCCCGGATTGACTTCGCGCAGGCTCTCGTAGTCGAGCCCGTAGGCTGCCAAGCCACCGACCTTGAAGTTCTCGATCAGCACGTCGCATTGCGCAGCCAGCGACCGAATCAGGGCCTGCCCCTCCGGCCGCGTGAAATCGATGGCGAGGGACTTCTTGTTGCGGTTCGCACACAGGAAATACGCCGCATCGAGTGCCTCGCCTGCTGCGTCCCTCACGAAGGGCGGACCCCAGGCGCGCGTGTCGTCGCCGACGCCCGGCCGCTCGACTTTGAAGGTTTCCGCGCCGAGGTCCGCCAGCAGCTGGCCGGCCCACGGGCCCGCCAGGATGCGCGACAAGTCCAGCACCTTGAGATGCGACAGCGCGCCGCGGCCGGCAACTACGTCGTTCATAGCAAACCGGGGTAAGAGCCCCCGTCGAGCTGCAGGTTCTGCCCCGAGATGAAGCCTGCCTGCACGCTGCACAGGTAGGCACAGGCATCGCCGAACTCCTTCAGCGTGCCGAAGCGCCGGGCCGCAATGCCTGCGGTGATGCGCTCTCGCGCCTCGTCCCAGCCCAGCTTCTCCGCCTTCATCAGGCGCTCCGTCATTTCGACCTGGCGAGGGCTGTCGATGCGCTCGGGCAGCAGCTGGTTGATCGTGACGTTGTCGCAGGCGACGTCGAGCGAAAGCGCCTTGGCGAATGCGGTGAGGCCGGTGCGCGCGGTGGTCGAAAGCGCCATGTGCGGGCGCGGCGTCTTGACCATCGCCGAGGTGATGCTGACGATGCGGCCGAACTTGCGCGCTCGCATGCCCGGCACCAGCGCCTGCATCAGGTAGATCGGGCTCAGCAGGTTGGCGGCCAATGCCCTTTCCCAGACCTGCGGCGTCCATTCATCCAGCTTCCCGGGCGACGGACCGGCGTTGTTGTTGACCAGAATATCGGGCTCCGGGCATGCTGCAAGCAGCGTCCTTCGGCCTTCGTCGGTGTCGATGTCGGCGCAAACGGGCACCACCCTGGCCCCGGTGCGCTCCGCCAGCGCGGCTGCCACGCTCTCCAACTTCGCTCGCGTCCGGCCGTTGATGTAGACGATGGCGCCCTCGCCCGCCAGCGATTCGGCGCAGGCCAGGCCCAGCCCCTGCGATGACGCGCAAACGATGGCCCTGCGGCCTTGCACTCCCAGATCCATGGTGGTGCTCCCTCTGGCCGCCTCAGCGAATCTTCTGTTGGTGCCAGTGGTTGTTGGGCGTGCGGTTGCCGGCCAGCCATTCGCGCAGCTCGCGATGCGGATCGGCCTGCGCGCGTTCCTCGAAGATCTCGGGGCTGTTGGCGGCGTCGTAGGCAAACTCCATCGTGAAATCGTCCGGCGAGGTGACGTAGAGCGACATGCAGTAGCCGTGATGGGTTTCGTTGAACGGGTAGTCCGCCGCCTTCAGGCGGCGCTCGACCTCCCCGTAGGTTTCCAGGTCCACCTTGACCGCCAGGTGGTCATAGCGCAGGTTCGGCAGCACAGGCGGTCGGAACTGTTCGTACGCACCGGGATTGGCAAACTGGAAGAAGGACAGCGCGCTCCCGTCCGCGAAGCTGTAGTAGGTATGGCAAAGGTTGAGCGGCGCATTCAATTGGCGGTTGAAAACCTCCTCGCACCAGGTGCTGGTGAGCGGAATGCCGAGCAAGTCCTCGATGAACTTCCTGTTCTCTTCCTGATCGCGCACGATGAAAGCATGGTGGTGCATGCGCTCGGGCAACCTCGCGAGCGGTGGATTGCGGGGAGCGGCTTTGGTGGTGTTCGTTGACATGATTCGTTCCTGATCAGTTCCGGGAGCCTGCGCCAGCGGATGTCCGGCAACAGGCCGCGTTCGATTGCGATTACCTGAGGCTGGGCCCGTCGATGCGAATGCTCTGTTCCAGTGCCTCGCACTGTTCGTAAATCCAGACGTCGTAGGCGGCGAGCCGATTGGCCCACTTGGGGCTGACCTTGTTGACGCAGTGGTTCGTCAGCCGGTCGGTCCAGTCCCTGGTCGCGGCCCAGGAGTTCTTGACGTCCGCCGCATTCAAGGCGTCGTTCGCGTACGGGACCGTTGATATCGCTTCGGTGACCGCGTTGTGCAGGTCCGTCATGAACTCGAGCTGCGTGCTCACGTCGGCCTTGGTTCCGGGCTGGAAGTGCCCGGCGATGAGCTTGTCGAAGTCCCAGCGCGCATTCATGCTCTTGACGAGTGCGAAGTACCCCGGAATGTCCGTGGCCAGACCCATGCGGCGCCACATCATCCAGCCCGGGTAGACCACGTCCACGAGCATCAGCACCTTCTGCCCCGGGTGGTAGATGCCGATGTTCCCGAGATCGTGGTTCGGACCGGGATAGCGCAGCTGCAGCGACTGGTTGCCCACCACCAGCGGGAAGTCCACATCCTGCGTGTCGAAGGTCCGCGTGGGCAGCGGCCTGTTCGCGCTGGAGAAGAGCAGCTTCTTGCGAGTCTCTTCATGCGCCACGATCTGCATGCCGGGATTGGTCTTGACCACCTCGCTGGCATAGCCGATGTGATCGAGATGGGCGTGGCTGTAGACCAGGGCGACGATGGTCGCGCCGTTCGCCACCTCCTGGATTGCGCTGAGGATCTTCGCTCCCAGCGTCGGCGGCGCGTCGACGAGGACCACGCCGGCATCGGAGACCACGAACATGGTGTTGTAGATGCCATCGCCTACCGCGTAGACGCCGCCGCCCAGGTTGTCGACGCGGTAGCCTTTGATCGGGTCGATGGCCGGACCCTTCTGCGCTTCGGTGAGCGGGGTGTACGCGTCCGCTCGCACATTCGGCGGCACGATGTCGGGCATGTTCGAGTAGGGCAAGCCCCATGGGGTCGCTTGAGCGCCCCTGCGCACCGATTGCGCCTGCGCCGCGGATGGTATCTGCGCGTTCGCGTCGCTGCCTCCGCACCCGTGCATGGCGCCTGCCGCCGCCAGCAGCAATGCCCACAATGCGAGTCGTGGAGCCAGCGCCGTGCGGGACGCAGGAGTGCATCGGGATGGTGATGAATGGTTCATGTTCGTCTCTCGGTGGGTCCGCAGCGGCTTGCTCACTTCTCGCCGAGCCGGGGCGCGACCGAACGCCAGGCGTTGCGGTGCTCTGCCAACGCCGTCTGGGTCTGCGCGCGATCCAGCGCCATGGGTTCGTACCCGGCCTGCTTCAGCCTGGCCGCGTAGGCGGGATCTTTCCCGAGCGCAGTCGCCGCCTGGGTCAACCTGTCGAGGGTGCGTTCGGGGGTTCCTGCCGGCGCGAAGATTCCGAACCAGCCGAAGACCTTCAGGTCACCCAGGCCGATTTCCTTGGTGGAGGGCACGTCGGGAAACTGCGGCGAGCGGCTTGTTCCCACCACGGCCAATGCCTTCACGCGCTTGTCCTTGAGTTGCGCCGAGGCGGCGCCGCCGGACGACAGGAGCACCTGGATCGTTCCGCCGAGCAGGTCGGTCATCGCCTGCCCGCTGCCGCGGTAGGGCACGCCCAGCATCGACAGCCCTGCTTGGCGGGCCAGGAGCTCGGTCGTGAAGCCGAACTCGTGGCTGGGCACGCCGTAGCTCAGAGCTTTGGGGTTCGCCTTCGAATAGGCGACCAGTTCCTGCAGCGAATTGGCGGGCACCGAGGCGTTGACCAGCAGCACCAGCGGTGTCTTGGCGACGATTGCGATCGGCACGAAGGCGCGCTCAGGGTCGAACGGCGGCTTGGGCTCGACGAACTGCGCGATCGTGACGGGACTCTGCGGCGTGAACAGTAGGGTTCGCCCGTCGGGTTTCGCCCTCGCCACTGCGTCGGCGCCGATGTTGCCGGCGGCACCCGCCAGGTTGTCGACGATCACCGTTTCATTCAGGGTCTCTCGCAGGCCGTCCGCCACCAAGCGTGCCACGACGTCGCTGCCACCGCCTGCAGCGAACGGCACGACCAGCCGGATCGTCGCGGCGCTGCCGGTCTGCGCAAGCACCGTGCCGTGCAAGGTCATGAGTGCTGCGCCGATGGCCAACGCCGTGCGGCGCGACAGGTGCCTTGTCTCGAAGTTCAATCTGTTCATTCCAGTCTCCGTGTAGTTCACGTCGCTCTCACCAAAGCCGATGCATCCCACTGCGACTCGCCCGCAACCATCGGCAGACAGTCGGGCGGAAACTCCTGTCTGATCTCGATGCGCCGTGCCATGACGGTATCCAGGAAAGCCGGCAGGTGCTTCATCGCGTCATTGGGCTTGTCGTGCAGCACAACGGTCGTCCAAGACTGCGCTTCGATGTCCGCAAGTGCGCGCGCAACCCACGCGTTCGGCGGCTGCTCCCAATCTCTGGGCACGCTGTTCCACAGCACGACGGTGTGGCGCGTGCGGCGAAGGTAGTCGAGCGATTCGGCGGTGAAGACGTGCGGCCCCAGGATGCCTTTGCCGGCATATGGCCGGAAAAGCGGCACGTCCTCGTTGAGTCCGTCCAGCAGCACATCCATCTCCTCGATTTCCCGCAAGTGATGGCCGTGCGGGGCGTCTGCCCTGCCCAGCGGCACGTCGTGGCTCAAGGTGTGGTTGCCGATCCAATGGCCCTCGGCCTTCGCGCGTTCGGCCAGCGCTCTCGCCCCGGGCGCTCGCAGCTGCTTTCCGACCAGGAAGAAGCTCGTCTTGATTGCGCGCTGGGCCAGGGCATCCAGCACCGCGCCAGTGCCGTCGGTTGGACCGTTGTCGAAGCTCAGCGTCAGCCGTTTCATGTCATCTCCATGTCTTTTTCTCGTGAGATGCCTATGATCCGAACTTGTCCCCGGCTGATCTGTCCCCACGATCAGGGACGGGTTTTCCCTGCCTTTGCCATGTCTGAAAGCTCTTCCTTCCCCCTGGCGCTCGACCAGATTGGCCGCGCGGAGTTCGCGCCCACGCTGCTTGCGCACATGAATGCTTCCGTCGGCGCAGAGCATTGCGTGCTGTTTCGTTTTGAGCAGGACGATGTCAAGGTCCTCGGCTTCGCTAGCAAAGGTGGCACAGAGATGGCTGGAGTGAACTCGGCGCGCTATCGCAAGGACTTCTGGAAGCGCGATGCCATCTTCCAAGAGCTGAAGGAAAGCCTTGGCGGCTACCGGGCGGAGGTCTCCTGCGTCGCAGCCGAAGAGGTCGCTGACGCAGAGTTCCGCCACGAGCTGTTCCTGACGCAGGGGCTCGCAGGACGCGCGATGCTGATCGGTGAACGCAGCGACAAGCTCTACGGCGTCTCGTTCTTTCGAGACCGGTCTGCAGGGTTCTTCTCGCAGTCCGAGCGCCTGGTCATCCGGTCTCTCGCCGACACCCTGATCTCGTGCGTGGCCAAACACCACGATGTGCTGGTGCGCGACTCGTCACTGTGCGCTCTTTTCGCGTCGGTCGAGGAGCTTGCATCGAGTTTCACCGGCATTCCAGCGCGACTGACTGCGCGCGAGTGCGAGGTGTGCGCGCGGATCGTCTATGGGATGTCGATGAAGGAAATTGCACGCGACCTGAACATTTCCGCTGAGAGCGGCATCACGTATCGCAAGCGCGCCTACCTCCGCCTGCGCGTGACAAGTCGCTCTGAGCTGCTGCGTCGACTGCTCGAGAATCTTTAGGACGCAATGCCCGGCACTTTGGCGAAGCTGAAATAGAGGGGCTTTTCGAGGCTCACGCCCCCATCAATCTCATCGCCTTCATTGTCTTGGCTATGCCCAAGATCGCGATGACCCTCTTCAGGTTGTAAGCCAGCACGTGCAGGCTCATTTCGGTGCTCACGTGCTCCAGTTTCTTCGTCAAGAAGTGCGTCCAGCCCATCCAGTGCTTGAAGGTTCCGAACACGTGCTCAACGGTACATCTTCGCAGCGTCATGGCCATAGGCTTGTGATCCAGGCGTTGCTGGACACGCTCGAGCACCTCCTCATACTCCCACCGCCGGATGCGCCGGTAGTCGCTGGGCGTGCATTGATCCTTCATGGGACACCTGGGGCAGGCGCTGGTCCAGTAGAGACGCGCTTTGAGTCCATTTCTCTCTAACGTGCTGAACCTGTAGATGGCTCGTTCGCCGGCAGGACACTGATACGCGTCAGCCTTCGCGATGTAGATGAAGTCGCCCTTATCGAAGCGCCCCTCGGCCTTGGCGTTCGAGGTCATCGGCTTGGGCGCGTAGGCCTTGATGCCCGCATCCTTGCAGGCCTTCAACTCCGTGCCGTTGAAGTACCCGCGATCTGTATGCGGTCATTTAACCGCGTCCCTTGCGTGAGTTGAGGAGATGTGATGGACGGCCGACAGTGTGAGCTGAGGGCCAGCGGCCGGCGTTTCTCAGGTGTCTGAGAGCGAGATGTTCCAGGGCAGCAAGGCTTCGTAGTCGAGTAGGGTAGCTACAGGCGACCTATGGACGCTCACTGCCGTTGGCTACTGTTTGCTCCGGCTTGCCTGCCGGCGATCAAGGCAACTTGCCCGGAAGCTTTGTTGAGGTTGACCGGTCTATGGCGCAGGTCAACTACTGGGTGCCGGTGACCCACGCCCGGCTGCGTATTGTCAAGGCACCCCTGGCGCCAGCACCTGCTGCATCGCCAGGCGGATCTGCGGCAGACGCTCCAGCGCCGTGCGCCGGCCACAGTCGACCATGGCCTCGGCCGCCGCAAAGTTGAAGCCTTCGCCGACCGGGATCGGAACGGTCAGCGACAGGTCGGCGCGATCGGCCTGGGCGGCGGCGTCCCACCAGCCCTGCAAGCGCCAGGCACCGCCCATCGCGGCGCGCAGGCCGAACGGGCGACGCAGTCGCTGTTCGAAGCGATCGGCGGCGCGCGCAGCATCGGGGGGCGCCTCGGGATAGGTGGGTCGGACCAGCGCGGCGAGCCTGAAGCCGCAGCCGCGCGCGGCGAGCAGGTCGACCGGCAGGCGCGACACGACCGCACCGTCGACGAGTACCGAGTCGCCGAGCCGGACCGCGGCGAACACCCCCGGGATCGCCGCCGTGGCCCGTGCCGCCGGCGCCACGGCGCCGCTGTCGAGCACGGCACGCTTGCCCATCGTCAGGTCGGCCGCGACGACCGCGACCGGCAACCGCAACTGCGCAAACGTGGCATCGCCATACAGCTCGCGGGTGAGCGTCGTCATGCGCGATGCGGAGATGAGCGAGGCGCGTGGCAGCCATTGCATGCCCCTGGCGCGCGCGAAGTCCGCGACCACGCGCAGGACGTTCTCGGTCGCCGCGCGCGCGCTGCCGAATCGGGCAAAGGCCAGTGCCACGGCACCCCCCATGCTCGAGCCGCAAAGGAAGTCGATCGGCAGCCCGTCGCTCTCCAGGACCTCGAGCACCCCCAGGTGCGCCAGCCCGGCAGCCGCGCCCACGCTCATGGCCACGCCCACCTCCCGGCCGCAAAGCCGCCGCACGAGGTGATCGAGCGCCGGCTGGCGCGCCCGCGACCACTCGCCGCCCGATGCCGCAGCGTCGATCTCGTCGCGCGGCACCGCGTGGCACCAGCGCTGCAGTGCCGCCGCCCCGGAGGGCGCACCCGGGCGCCAGACGACGGGGGCGGCGTGCGTATCCGGGAGGCGGCGCAGATCGTCTGCGGTGACCAGCAACGCGTCATCGGCATCGAGCTCCGCCAGCAACGCCGCGCTGCCGGCCTGGCCGGTACCGAGCAGCAGCACTGCGTCGCTCGGCCCAACGTCCCGCCAGCGGCGAATGCGCTGCGCGCCGCTTGCCGCGTCGTCGCGCGACTCGTCGTGCTCGGAGCCGGGCGCGTAGTGCTGCAAACCGCGGGCAAGCGCCGCCAGCAGGATCGGGTCGCCTTCCTCCTCCGTCGGCACCAGCACGACGCGCGGCCGCGCCGCCGGCGCACGGCGCGTCCGCTCGCGAAGGCGCAGCCCCAGCAAGGTCGCGACGTTGCGGAAGAACGCGACCTCCTGCGCCATCGCCTCTAAGAGAACGGGGGCCGAGAGGACCCAGGTTCGCACATCGCGCTGGGCGACGACGTTGGCCGAGACCGGATCGCCGGTCAGCGCCGACAGCTCGCCGAAGCACTGGGGCGGCAACAGCAGTAGCCGCCGGCCACCCCCGGCCAGCTCGACGCGCACAGCGCCGTCGATCAGCCCGAACAGCTCGGCCGACGGCACGCCGGCGCGCAGGATGATGTCGCCCGCTTCGAAGCGACGCGTTTGCAGGTATCGTTCAAGGGAGGCGAGCGCCTCGGACGAAATGCCGGCGAACAGCGGGTGCAGGGCGAGCGCAGGCGTCATCGCGCCAGGCCGGGCACCAGGGCGTCCCGGCGCGCGACGTTCTCGATCGGCAGGGCAATCGGCGCGGCGAGCACGCCGAGCAGCAGGAACCCGCAACCTTCGGCGAGGACTGCGAGCGCCTCGGCCGGAAGCGTCCGGCGGCTGCAAAGGGGCGGCGGTTCGGCGAGCATGGCCGCCAGTATGCCGCGGCGCGAGGGCGCCTCGGTGATCGGGTCGGGCGTGCCGTGGGGCAAAATCGTTCGTCCCATCCGCCACGCGTGCAACCCGCCGGCCTTCGGATCTCCGGAGGTTTGACGGGTGGTCCGCAGCGCGCCCGACACCCATGCCGAAGATCGCCAAATCCGCCATCGTCGTCCCGAGCAAGCTCGACCCCGCCGCGCGGCAAGAGTTCATCGATGCGCTCTACAAGGTCCATTGCGAGGTGTTTGACGGCGTCAGCCGCGACTCGTTCGCGAAGTACGTGGTCGAGTCCCCGGCCGAGCACACCTGGATCAACGTGCACCGCAACCACGCAGGCGAGATCGTCGGCTACTTCGCGCTGCACATCTTCGAGCGTGAACTGGCCGGCAAGGCGAGCGCCATCTTTCGTGCCGAGGCCGGTATGCTGCGCGCTTACCGGGGTGGCAATACCAACACACGCTTCGGCCTCAAGCTCGGCGTGCCTTACCTGCTGCGCTACCCCGGGCGGCGCGTCTACTACCTCGGCTCGCTGGTGCACCCTTCGAGCTATTGCCTGTTTGCCAAGCACTTCGACGTGATCTGGCCGAGCACCCGGCATCCGCCGCCGCCGGCCGTGGTCGACGTCATGGACGAGTTGGCGAACTCGTTCGGCCTCGAGCGCGTGACCTCCGACAACCCGCTTACTCGCCAGGTGCACTGGATCACGCGCGACTCCGAGGTCGAGCGCTACTACTGGCGCCAATGCGACAAGCCCGCGGCGCGCTTCTTCATCGAGGCCAACCCCGGCTACGGCAAAGGCGACGGACTCGTCACCCTCGTCAGGATCGACCCGCACAACCTCTGGCACATGATCTCGACCTTCTTCGCCGAGCGCTACGCGCGGCGCAGGGAGGGATTGACGGCGATGCTGTACCGCCTGCCCATCGGCGGCCAGTTGCTGCGCCCGGCCGAGGTCGTCCGGCGCCTCGAGGCGACCGCACTGTTCGGCTCATTCGACGCACCCAGCCTGGCCACGCTGGCACGCAGCGCGCAAATCGTTGCGCTTCCCGCGGGAAGGACCGTCTTTCGTGCCGGCGACCCCGGCGACGAGCTCTACGTGATTGCGCGCGGCGCCGTCTATGTGCTGGCCGATCGCGAGGGCGCAGGCGAAGGCGAAGACGCCATCATCGACGAGCTGGCCAGCGGCGACATGTTCGGCGAGATCGCCATGCTCAGCGGCGAACGGCGCAGTGCCACGCTGCGCACCGCCACCGCCACGCTGCTCATCCAGATTTCGCGCGCGGCGTTGTTCTCCATCCTCGAAGCGCACCCGAAACTGAGCGAGATCCTCTGGAAGAACTTCGCGGCGCGGCGCTTCGACGACTGCGCGCGTGGCCTGCCGACGTGGAAGACGATGGAGCGCGCGGCGCGGCTGGCGGTCGTCGACGCGGGGCAGCACCGGCCGCTGGCCGCCGGCGAGCGCGCCGAGGTGAGCGCCGGCGAGCTCTTGCTCGTGCTGCTGGGCACCGTGCAGGTCGAGCAGGTTGGCACATCGACCGTCGTGCGCGCGCCCGCCCTCTTCGATACGAAGCAGGCGATGGCAGTGACGGCCATTGGCGCGGCGCGCATCGTGCGCATCGCGCGTTGATGAACCTCGGATTCAAGGGACCCTGGCCGGGGCCGGCTACAAGTCGTTCTCGGACACGAACAACGATTGCAGCCACAGCGAAATGCCTTGCCATAGGCTCGCGTGCGGCTCGTCGTGCCGCACCTGCGTCTTGCCGCTGTCGTCGCGCAGATGCCATTCGACCGTCTGGCCGTCTTCACCAAGCTGGAGCCGGTACATGCTGGCGAAGGCATCGGCGCGCAGCAGGCCGAGCGCCTGACGCGTGAGCGCCGCGCAGTCGATGGTGACGCCCAACTCGGTGTTCAGCACCGCCGAGCGAAGATCGAGGTTGACCGAGCCCACCACCATCCAGCGCCGGTCCACGCCCACCACCTTGGCGTGCAGGCGCGGCGTGGATTTGCCGAAGACCCCGAAGGTGTTCGACCGCTGGACCAGTTCGGGACCGAACTCGTACAGCTGCACGCCCAGCCGCAGCATGTCGGCGCGGTAGCGTGAGTAGGCGCGGTACACCAGGGGCTCGTCGGTGGAGCCGAGCGAGTTGGTGACGATCAGCACACGCGTGCCGCGCTTTTGGGCCTCGCCCATCATGCGCAGGCCGACCGGGCCGGGCAGGAAGTAAGGATTGACGACGACCACTTCCTCGCGCGCGGCGGCGATCACATCGAGCTTGGCGCGCATCGCCGGGCTGGCCTTGTTCGTGTCCACGGGTTGGAGCACCTTGTCGGGCGGGTCGTCGTGCACGCGGGCACTGCCGGCCAGCAGTTGCAGCCGACCCTGCGCGAGCTGCACGCGGACCGTGCTCTGGCGCAGGTAGTCCAGCGGTGGCACGACCGGCGGTGGGCCGGCGAATTCTTTCAGCCGCAGGTCGAAGTCGGCGCGCCGCTCGGCGGGTTTCGAGGCGCGTTCCAAAGCGTGCAGCCTCTGCTCCAGCGCCCACACCTGTTCGCTGTTCCAGTAGCGGTCGAAGCTCGCCGAGAGGTCGCGCACGACGGCGCCTGCGGAGAGGACGTCGAGGTCGATGAAGTTGGCCTCGCCGTGGCGCGTGAAATATTCGTCGGCGATGTTGCGCCCGCCATAGACGGCGAACTGGTTGTCGGCGACGAAGAGCTTGTTGTGCATGCGACGGTTGACGCGCGTGAACTCGTGCAGCGACAGCAGCAAGCGACGGATCGGCGTGCCGTAGCGCTCCGGCAGCGGGTTGAAGAGGCGCACTTCGACGTTCGGGAACGCGGCCAGCCCTCGCAGCGCGGGGTACAGATCGCCAGCGTGGTAGTCGTCCACCAGCAGCCGCACGCGCACGCCGCGCACCGCGGCATCGCGCAGCGCCGCCAGAAACGCTGCGCCGGCGGTATCGGCATGGATGTGGTAGTACTGCGCGTCGATCGAGCGTGTGGCCGCCTCGGCCAGCGCGAGGCGCGCATCGAAGGCCATTTCGCCGCTGGGCAACAGCCTGAAGCCCGAGCTGCCGCCGGGTGCGTCAGCCAGGCTCGTCGCAGCAATGCGCCCGAGGGGCGTGCCGCCGCCATCGGCGATGGCGCTGCTGGTCGGCGGCGCGATGCGCGGCGGCAGCGTTGTGCAGCCGGCGAGCAGCAGCACGAAAAGGGCGGTCAACCAGCGTCTCATGGCTTAGGTTCCGAACCGCATCGCCTGGAAGCGAGCGTTCGCCGCAATTCTGACGCCATCCACAGGGCAGCGGAAGGTCCTGCTTGTCCAAGCAGCCGGCACGCACCCCATGCCGCCCGCGATCTCGAACCCGCGCGCGTCGATTGCCGCACCTATCCTGCGCCTGGCAGCGGCCGCAGAATTGCTGCGGCGCCAAACCGGTGCCGGATCCTCCAAACCATGTTCTCCTCAACCTTGACCCGCGGTGCCCGCATTCGAGCTTGGCCGTGCTCGGCACGTTCGTTGCCGCGATCGTCTTCTTTGGCAGCGAACGCCTGATGCGCGACGAACTGCCGCGCCTGATTCCAGGAGGCGAACTGAGCACTGTGCGCGCGCCGCGGATGCGTGTGCACACGCGCATACTCGTGGCATTCCTGCTGCTCGGGTTGCTGCCGCTGGCGGTGCTGTCGATGGCAGCGCTGACGCGCGCCGACGCGCTACGGACCGCCGACGCGGCGACAGCGGCGGCGATCATCCACAACCTCAATCTTGTGATCATCGTGCTCGCACTTGGCGGGGTCGTGGTTTCGGTCGCCTTGGCCCTGCTGGTCGCGGCAAGCGTGGCACGACTGCTGAGCGAGGTGCAGGCAGCCATGGCGCAAGTGCAAGCGCGGTGGGCTGGACGCGCGCTGCGGGGTGGTCTCAAACGACGAGATCGGCGCCGTTGCCGAAGGTTTCAACGCCATGGTCCGGGGCCTGCGCGAACGCGAGGCGATCCGCGAGACATTTGGCAGGTACGTCAGCCCCGAAGTGCGCGACGAGATCCTCGCCGGCCGGGTGAGCGGAGCCGGCGTGCAGCGCGACGTGACGATCCTCTTCGCCGACCTGCGCGACTTCACGCCCTGGGTCGAGGCCAGCCCGCCGGCCGAGGTGGTGGCCGATCTGAACGCTTATTTCAGTGAGATGGACGCCGCGATTGGCGCGCACGGCGGCTTGGTGCTGCAGTTCATTGGCGATGAGATCGAGGCCGTGTTCGGAGCGCCCATCGAAGACGTACGCCATGCCGATGCCGCCGTGGCCGCGGCACGCGAGATGGGGCAGCGCCTCGACGCCTAGATCAGCGTGCGGCGCTCGGCATGCAAGACCGAGTTGCGCCACGGCATAGGCATCCACACCGGCACCGTGATTGCCGGCAACGTCGGCAGCACTGAAGGCATGTCCTACGCACTGGTCGGTGACGCGGTGAACCTCGCGTCGCGCATCCAGGCGCTGAACGAGGATTTCGGCACTCACATGCTGGTCAGTGGAGCGACGCGTGCCAGGCTATCGTCGACTGTCGGACTCGAAGCGCTTCCAGCGGTGCGCGTCAAGGGGCGCAGCGCGGAGGTGGCGGCGTTCGCGATGAGGTGACACGGCGAATGAAGTCTTCACGACCATCACCCTGGCAGCGGCGGGACCGCACATCGGCGTCAGCTCGATCGGCATCGGGCCGGCGTCGACGGTCAGCGTTGCGACGCGGGTCTTCGCGATGCGTACTTCTGCTACGGGTCGACAGCACCAGTCGGCAGCCAGCCGAAGCTGTCGTTGGTCTCTCAGCAGCGTCGGAGGACGCTGTTGTCACCAGCTTGATCGCCGACATACCGGCAGGTCCGACGGCACAGCACTGGACCTTGAACGACAGGTTCCGGTAGTCGCAGTCACTCGGTCCCCGAATCTGACCGGCTGCACCCAGTCTTATCCGGACCTTCATAGAGGCGAATGCGTCACCTTGAGCGCCCAAACGCACGCCAGGTTGCAATGGCCGCCGTCTGCGCCGCGCTGACGTGGGCTTCTAAGCCCTCAACAAACCAATGCCACCTGTGAGACGACTCTTCTTCCATGGTATCTGCGTTATGCAACCACGGCGAGTTCACCAAAGCCGCGGCGGCGTGAGTACGGTCGCTGCGGGTTGCCGCATTTGCCAATACACGCCGCAGTTTCGCTCGGTGTCTGACGAGCGACAATTCGACAGCCACGACCGTCAACCCATCGCCAAAGGCGACCGCAACTGAGCCACGCTCAACGCACCCACGCAGCCATGAAAAGGTCTTCTCGTCCGCCAGGGGAATCACCACGTTCACGCTCCCGCCATTGCAGCGCAGGCTGAGTAGCAGCAATGTGGCGCGAGCCGAGTCGTCGGCGTCGACCTCAAGGCTGAACCGGGCCCTCCTCGCCTCAAGCTCATCGGCCATCTCGGGTTTGGTTGTCAGGAGCAGCACATGGCCCTGGAACAACGGTTTAGAAGAACGAAAAAGCAGGTCGCTGGCTTCGATGGGGTTCAGAAGAGCTGCGCGATGGAACGCTTCGATTGCGAGGGATGCGGTGCGCATAGTAGGTCCTTGTTGTGGACTTCCTATAGCCATCGCTTTTATGCACCTAAAGTGGTTCGCGCGCGGGCTTGCCGCTCGCCGCGCGTCTAAGCGGCAATGCGGCGGGCAAGCCGACGATCACCGGCGACTGCAAGAGCCGACCGATTCTTTGCCCCGCAACGCAACGCAATCGCGGCGGGCTTAGATTCGCAACTTTGTTCGCAGCATGGCTGCGCAACTTCGAAACTTTGATAGTTGGTTCGCAACTTTGTTATGGCGACCACTACACACCAAGCTCCGGACGGGGCTAGGACGCCTGGTGCGTTCTCAGGCCGCACTATCGGTCTTGAACTCGGGGTCGGCTCTGCCGAAGCGGTGACGGCGCAGTGCGGGCGCGGCCGGCCCTGCTGCTTCAAGGCGTGGCGATGCGTTCGCCGCGCGCCTCGGCGACGCGTTCGGCGTGCCACCAGGCGAGCAGACGCTTGAAGTCGCCGCCGAAGCCGACCCTGAGCAGCTCTTCGTAGATGACCGAGCAGTTCGCCGCTTCGCCCATGTCGAGCAGGCGCTCGGTCGCGGCCCGGTCGCAGCGCAGGTAGGCCGCCTTCAGGCTGCGCACTTCGCGGTCGACGGCCGCGTGGGTGCCGTTGGGCGGCTGCGCGCGCGGGTTCGAAGCAAGGGTCGCGAGAAGAAGCGAGGCGGCGATGGTGGCTGCGATGGACAGAGTACGATGGTGGGTCATGGGGCCTCCGATGGCGGGTGAGGGTGCCGCTGCCATTGCGCTCCACAGCTCGCGCGCCGTCATGAAGGAACCGGCGCGCGTGGTGAAAAAGGCTGAAAATTCCTCCCTACAGGCCGGGGAGACCAGATGCAGGTTCGAGCCGCCAACCGGTTGCGCTTCGAAGAGTTCGATCTCGACGTCGGCTGCCGCACGCTGCGCCGGGCCGGTCGGAGGCTCAACCTTCGCCCGCGCAGCTTCGACGTGCTGGTCTACCTGGCCGAGGCCGCAGGCCGGCCGGTGGGCAAGGACGAGATCCTGGCCGCCGTCTGGCCCGATGTCGTTGTCGGCGAGGAGTCGCTGACGCGCTGTGTCTCCGACATCCGGCAGGTTCTCGGCGAGCACGGGCAGCACATTATTAAGACGCTGCCACGGCGCGGGTATCTCTTCGCGGCTCCGGTCGAGCCTGTGCCGGCCTCACGCGCCGCCGATGCGGGGCCGGCCACACCCGCTGGCGAAGCGGCAGTGCCGTCCTCGTCGGCTCGGGCGGCGATTGGCACGGTCGCGGGTGAGGCCGCCGCGCCGGTGAGGCGAGGCGCTGCTGCCGTCGCGCTCTGGAGCGGCCTCGCGGCTGCCATCGTCGCTGTGGCAGCGTTGGCTTGGTGGTGGCAGCAGCGTAGCGCACCGGTGGTGCCACCCGCACCACCTCTGTCGATCGTCGTGCTACCCCTTGCAAGTGATGGCGGCGACCCGGCGCAGGACCGGCTGGCCGCCGTGCTCACCGACGAGATCACGGTCGACCTGTCGCGCATCCCCGAGAGCTTCGTGATCGCACGGGCGACCGCGGACAGCTACCGCGGCCGCAGCGTCGACGCGCGTCGCGTGGGCCGCGAGCTCGGCGTGCGCTATGTACTCGACGGCGGCCTGGTGCGCCTGGGCGACACGGTGCGACTGACCCTGCAGCTCGTCGACGGCGAGAGCGGGCGCGCCCTGTGGGCAGACCGTATCGATGGCGAGCTACCCGACCTTCCTGCGCTGTACCGCCGAGTCACCGGGACGGTGGCGAGGTCGCTGGACCTGACGCTGCAGGAGGTGGAAACCGCACGTGCTCGAGCGCGGCCCGGTGCCGACTCGCAGGAGCTGTTGCTGCAGGCGCGGTGGCTGCTGCAGTTCAACCGGACTACGCCGGACTCCCTGCAGCAGGCGCGCCGGCTGCTCGAGCAGGTGAGCGCGCGCGACCCGGGGTCGGGGCTCGCCTTCGCGCTGCTAGCACAGACCTATAACTACGACGTGTCACAGCGCTGGCTGAGCCTGCGCGGCGCGACGCGCGAGCAGTGGCTTCAACAGGCCGACAGACTCTCGGCGCAGGCCTTCCAACTGGATCCCGCCGATGCACGCGTCGTCGGCGTGCGCGGTACGACGCTCGCGCTGGCCGGCCGCTCCGAGCAGGCGGTGGAGTTGCTCGGGCGCCAGATCGGGCTCAATCGCAACGATGCAAGCGCCTGGTTCTGGCTCGGTTATGCCCGTTGCACGCTCGGCCGGCAGGATGAAGCGATCGCCGCCCTCGAGCAGGCGCGGCGGCTCAGCCCGCGCGATCCGAATCTCAACGGCATCTTCGTCGTCACCGCGGCGGCGCATCTGTACCTGGGCCGCGACCGCGAGGCGCTCGAATGGGCGCGGCGCTCGGTGCTCGAGCGGCCGCAGCACGCGGTGGCTCATTCGTGGGTCGCCGCGGCGGCAGCGAACTTGGGCGAGACGGAAACCGCGCGCGCGGCGCTGGCGGAGTTCAGACGGCGGCTGCCCTCCTACACGATTTCGTCGTTCCGCGACGAGCGGCTGTGCGCGAACGACCTCTGCCGCGCCCAGCGCGAGCGTTACTACGCGGGGCTGGAGAAGGCTGGGCTGCCCGAATAGGTTGATTCCGCGCTGCGGGCCTTCTTCGGGTGGCTGCGCATGGGTCAGAGCGGCTGAGCGAGCGGCGGACTTGTGGCGACGAGCTCAAGACTACGGAAGTCGCTGATGGGTCGACAAGAGCAGTTCGTGTCTTCAGCCAGCTGGCGCGAGAGCTGTCATCAACTTTGAGGATGCCGATTCCTCACGTTGGTTGTATGCGCGATCGGCCAATACCGGAAGTTCGTCACGACCCTCCAGTTTTCCTTCATCCGCGCTTCGCAAGCGGTCCAGCCCTGGCTAAAGTCGCCAAATTCAACCCTCGCCATCGTCCACTGCCGACCAAATCCTGAAGCATGTTCATCTCTGCAGCCATCATGGTTCCTGCCGAAGCCAATGCTTGGATAACTTTGTCGCTCGTCTTGCCGACCTGACGAGCCTTGAACTCGAGGAGACCGACCGTTTCAACGAGATTCCTGGTTTCACAGGCGAGCACGGCGGCTTCAGCTACGACCTGCTTGGTCAAGACCCCGACGTCAACGAGGATTGGTGGTATCGCCTGGACGTGACCTGTACGACCGACCTTCCCCTCAGAGCATTGGCAAGCGCGGCTCGTGGGTTCGAACGACGCTTCATAAAGGCCAAGTCACCCAGCAGTGAAGGCGTTATCGACTTCTCCAGTGAACTCGTTGATGCCCTTGCTGAGGTGGGAATCCACGGATGCAAGCCAGTAGCCGGCGGCTAGCGGCCAGGAGCCGTCGTTCGTTGTCGGGGGCCAATTCGCTCCAGAGCCGACTTTCCCGACGTCGGCAACAGCGCTTGGCGTTGCCTGCAAGAAGCGCGTGCACACCAACCAGAGCTTCGTGAACAATCGGCACTCGACAGCAGTCTTAATCGATCCCCACTTCAACGCAGATGGACGCGCCTCAGATCTACAACGCTGCCACCTTCGGTGATATGGGCCTCGTCACCGCTCTTCTTGACGCAGACCCGTTGCTTGTCAATGCGCGTGACCAGTATGGTTTCACGCCGCTGCATGGCGTGGTCGGGGAGGACAACATCGAGATGGCTCGGTGCCTCATCTCAAGAGGCGCAGAAGTGGGGGGGCGGTTTCAAGTCTGAAGCGCAACAGGCTTGAGTCAGTGGATCGAGGCTGAGGGTTGATGGGCCGAGGCGAGCGTTCTTGCGAACACTTCCAGGGGCGAGTGCCACGCATGCGTGGCGCGTGGCCGGTTGTTCATGCTGTCGGCGATCGCGTCGAGTTCGTCCTGGCTGAACACGCTCAGGTCGGTGCCCTTGGGCAGGTACTGGCGCAGCAGCCCGTTGGTGTTCTCGCAAGTGCCACGCTGCCACGGACTGTGCGGGTCGCAAAAGTAGACCTTCACACCGGTCTGTGCCGTCAGCTCCTTGTGCCGAGTCAGCTCCTTGCCCTGGTCGTAGGTCAGGCTCTGGCGCAGCGGCTCGGCAATCGAATTGAGCTTGGCAGAAAAGCCCGCCAGCGCCGAGGCGGCCGTGGCGTCGTCCATCTTGGCCAGCAGCACCAGGCGGCTCGTGCGCTCGACCAGCACGCCCACCGAGGACTGGTTGCCTGCGCCCTTGATGAAGTCGCCTTCCCAGTGACCCGGCATGACGCGGTCGTCCACCTCGGGCGGGCGCACGTGGATGCTCACCATCTCGGGGATCTGGCCACGGCGATCGTCGCCTCGGGTGCGCGGCATGCGGGTGCTGCGCCCGCGGCGCAGGCAGGCGATGAGCTGACGTCGAAGCTCGCCGCGCGGCTGCGCGTAGATGGCCGTGTAGATGGTTTCGTGGGACACGTGGCGCTCGGGCTCTTTGGGGAACACGCGCTTCAGGGTACCCGCGATCTGCTGCGGCGACCACCTCCAGTCCAGCAGGGTGAGCACCACGCCCCAGCCAACACCCTGCATGTCGAGCTTGCGTAGCGGACGAGCGGCCTGGCGCCGCCCCTTGCTGCTCACCTGTGCCGAGTGCGAGGCGTAGGGCAACTCGGCCAGCGTGTTGCGCCCCAACTCCCGGCTGATGGTGGACGCCGAGCGCCCGAGCATGCGGGCCATGGCCCGCATGCTCGAACCCTGCTGACGCATGCTTGCCATCGTCATCCGGTCCTCGGGTTGAAGCTGCTGGTACCTTGTTCGTTCATTCATGTGCACACCTTAGTCTTACTGTGTTAGATATTTGGTGCTGGTTGATGCCGAAGACAACAGGGACACCGAGGCAGGTTACGAGCCAGCAGCGCGCCGATACGCAATCGCAAGCTCGTGATGGAGGATGGGACGTGGCGCTGCGCCCTCTGGGCTTCCCCGAGGTTTGTAATGCGTGGGTAGGGCAGGCTCCTGGCGTGCGGAGTTTTTTTTACCGTCGATCTCGGCGGGGTGCTGCAGCCGTTGCGCAAGCAAGAAGCCGTAGGCGGCAATGCTGAGACTGGCGTGATGATGAAAGCCGCGCCAGCCTCGGCCTTCGTACTGTCCGAGGCCCAGGTCCTGCTTGAGATCCTGGTAGTCGCGCTCGATGCGCCAGCGCATCTTGGCCTCATAGACCATGCGCTCCAGCGGTGTGTCTTCGGCAAGCGTCGACAGCCAGTACTTCAGCGGTTCGTCGTGGCCCTCGGGCCATTCGATCAGCAGCCATTGCGGCTCGCGCAGTTCGCTGCGCTCCTGGTCGCGATGCGCCGCACGTACCCTCACTCGGGCGAAGTGCGAGCGCAGCTGAGAGTTCGTGCCCTCGCGCCAGGTGACTTCTTGCCAGTCGTCGGGCTCGATGTCGAAGGCCACGTCCTTGACCGTGCGGGGCCGGTGCTTTGGGGCGGTGGCATCGCCGTGGCGCAGCCGCCGTGGCACACGGCCCCTGCCGCTGTAAGGCTTGGGCGGCAGGGGTTCGTGCCCGGGCGGCCACACCGTGACGCTGCCTGTCACCCCCACGACGTAGCGCAAGCCAAGCTCGCCCAGGCGTTCGCGAAACGCCGTGTCCACGCCGTAACCCGCGTCGGCCAACACGCAGTGCCTCGGCGCCCCCTGGGCCAGCAGGTGTTCGATCTGCTGCAGCGCGATTTGAGGCTTGGTGGCGAACTCGAGCGCTTCGGGCACGCGGGCCTTCTCGCGTCGGGCCGGGTCGTCGGCCCACTCCTGGGGAAGGTACAGCTGCCACGCCACCGGAATGCTGGCCGCCGCGCAGGCCAGCGACACGCTCACCGCCACCTGGCAGTTGTCCTGCTTGCCCAGCATCCCGCAGTATTGGCGCGCCACGCCCACCGAGTGCCGCCCCTGCTTGGGAAATCCCGTGTCGTCGATGATCCACCAACCGCCGTCGCTGAAATCCATCAACGGCACCACCCACTGGCATACCCCCAGCAGCATCTGCTCGTCCGACCAATTCGCATCGGCCACGAAGTGGTGCAGCGACTGGTGGCGCGAACGCACATTCAGCGGGTCCATATGCGCCGCCATCGGCTCCACGCTCTTGCGCTGCAGCGGCGACATCAGCCCCGTGGTGTAACCCCGCAAGCCCGCATGACGGTCGGAATGACCCAGCCCCCCGCTCAGATGGGCCATGTAGCGCTCGAATTCCTGTAAGTCTTCCATCAAGGTTCACCCTTCTCCTGAAGAAGTGCGCATAATGCCTTGATTTCGCTCAAATTACTAACACAGTAAGATTAGGCGATGAGGTGTTGCACTTCAGAGTTGAGGCCGCCGGGCCAAAAACGACTCCGGCGTTACCCCACTACACATTGCAGCGTACCCAGAGATGATCTCCCTCCTAGTCGAATGCGGGGCCGACCTTGACTCAAGGGAGGACGGCGGTGGGACGCCACTTCATCTGGCTTCCGAGAATCCTGAGGCGTTCGAGGTAATGGAAATGCTCCTGCGGCTAGGCGCGCAGGTGAATGCAAAAGACTCGAACGGTGCAACTGCGCTCGATACCGCCCTGATGCGAGGAGACGAGGACAAGATTGCGCTTCTAAGAAGTTACGGTGGGCTCAGGGGTGTCGATGCCTGAGATGATTTAGTTCGGCCAATACCGGCCGGTCATCGACGCACCATACTCATGAAAATCCCCGATAGCCTTTGGCAGCAGTTTCTGAAAGATGCTGGAGCTCAAAAGCCCGCGAGCCGGCCCTTCAAGGTCTTTATGGTCGTCCTAGCCGCGCTCGTCTTGTATGGCACCGTCCGCCATTTCACCAAATAGGCGCAGGCGCGTAGTCTCAGACGGAAGTGCTGCAGGCGGCCAGGACCAGTCATTTGAGTGCGCTGTGGAAATCGCCTCATAGCGGACACTCACCCGTTCAACCCGCGCGCTTGAACAGCGGGGGCACACGTTGCATCAGTACCATACCGTTGGCCATCGCCGGCCTCCTTGCTGAGCAGGGTCGCCTTCTGGAGGACGCGCGCTTGATACCGCCTGGAGGGAATCGGCGCACGGACGAAGACAAGACGGTGCCTGCAGCGCATACTGAAAGATAGATCCCGGCACGAAAGGAGTTCTGTCGTGTTCACAACTGAAATTCATTTGCCCGAGCTCGCCTTGTTGGCCGGGACCCGCGGCGCCTTGGGGGCGGGCGTGGGCCTGCTGCTTTCCGACAAGCTCAGCGAAGAGCAACGCAAGAATATCGGGTGGACGTTGGTGGCTGTTGGCGTGCTGACCACCATCCCGCTCGCGGCCATGCTGTTCGGTCGTCGACGAACCAGCGACGCCTGACTAGGAGAGCCTTCTTCTGCCCGGGCCGCCTTGTCCAGCTGGCGTACATACTCACGGTTCGACGGTTCTAGCCGTGCTAGCCCGCAGTCGGCCAGGAGCGGTCCTACATCGTGCCGTCGCCAAGCAGCCATTCAGCGGCGTTTGCGAACCTGATCGAGGTTGCTTGCACAACGCCGAGGTGGCGCGCAGGTGCTGCCGATCTCTGAGCAGAAACTCACCCCGCCTCCCCGTTCGCCACGGGGCAAGCCCGGGCGAGTCGTCGCATCGGCTGTCGACTCGGCACCGCTACCGCTGGAGGCGCGAGCCGAAGTACGGCAGCTTACCCTTGTACTGGCCGCTTCCCTTGCCCTTGTCGGTGCCGTTCACTGCCGATGTCGTCATCGCGAACGTCAACACCGCATGGGCCGCCGCGTTCGACAATTGGTCGAGCGCAATGTCGCTGTTGTTGAAGTAGGTGTCGCAGGCGAGGTGGTAGCAGGGGTCGTAAGCCACGCCAGCAGTGCCGCCGTACAACGCGGCCTGCTCGATGCTCTTGATTCCTTCGGCGCCGGTGAACAGCCCGCCGGCCGGAATACCGACGTCGATGAACGGACCGTAGTCCGAACGGCCGTCGAAGGCGGTCGGGGCGTTCTGCAGGCCCTGGCTCGCGAAGAAGTCGAGAAACACGTCCTCGATCACCTTCGAGCCATTCGGGCCGGCGAGCGGGGTGGCGGATCCATCGCCGTCGTAGACGAAGCGGACGAAGTTCGGCGAGCCGACCATGTCGAAGTTGAGATTGACGGCGATGTTCTTGATGTCGCGCTTGCTCAGGCTGTTGACGTAATGCAGCGAGCCGAGCAGCCCCGATTCCTCGGCGCTCCAGAATGCGAACCGCACCTTGTTGACTGGCTGGATCCGCAACTCGGCCATCTTCAACGCAATCTCGAGGATCATGGCGCTGCCACTGCCGTTGTCGTTGATGCCGGGGCCTTCGGCTACCGAGTCGAGGTGGGCGCCGACGACGGCGATCCGGTCTGACCGGCCGCCGGGGCTGTCGGCGATCACGTTGTTGGTCGTGCGCAGTTCCGAGATGGTGCTGGTTTGCAGACGCAGCTGCAGGCCGCTGCCGATCAGCCCATTCAGTTCTTGGCCGACCGCGAAGCTCGTGGAGATCACCGGAATACTGACCGGAGCGCCGAGCGTGCCGCCGAACAGGGGCTCGCGATCGGGCGTATTGCCTTCGTTGAAGATGACCACGCCAACCGCGCGGCGAGCTTGTTATAGACATACGCGGCCGACGCATCGTGACCGGGGCTGCCGGCGACCCGCGTGCCTTGGTTCGCGTCGGCAATGCCCTGCAGCGCGAACTGGTGAGCGCGCACGCCATCGACGGTGACCGCGTTGCGCAAGGCGACAGTGTCGATCGAGACGGCGGCGAATGCCGGTGCCAGAGCCGCGCAGGCAACGACGGCCGCGGGTAGGCTCATCAACTTCAGAAGGTGCTTCATCTAATCGTCTCCTTGTTCAGGTTCGTTGACGGACCGAAGGAACGGTGCGGCAAGTATTCCCCACGCATCGCCGTTTGCCAACCGGTAGATGCCCCTGCCCGACAATGCCACGGCTGCCTTGGTGGCCAGACACAAAGATGTGCACCAATGAACGGGGCCTAGAGAACACAGTCGAACCGACTGTTTCAGGTTCAACTCGGTCGGATCGATCTGTAGAGTGCCCGGGGGCGCGCCCTGTCGGGCACGACACCTTCACCGTGAGCTATCCAGAGTATCAATGCACCTCGCCACACGACATCGCGGTCTGCGACCGACTCATTCAACAGAATCAGCCGTGAGTCATGGTGTTTGCCTGCCGAGGCAGAACGTCCGCTTCCTTCGGGCATGAATGTCAGGAACGGGCCCGTTGCCGTCCTACAGCCTATCAAACTCGACGCCGCGAAACGGTCGTCCAATGGGGTGCTCGACGGTGTCGACTTGCCGTCATCCGCTACTACCCAAGGTTGGAGAATTCATTTCAATGGGGCGACGGCTACGCCACGCAGGCCGGCTCTGTCGATCGCGGTCTTGACCAGGTTGACTGCTTTTGCCTTCTCGACGAAGTTGCCGACGTACGAAGCAGCGATGGGCTTGCGCCCCTTGGGCACGCCCATCCCGACCGGTTCGACGAGGAATCGGCCGTCGAGCACTCGCGAGCCTGGCTGACTGCCGGACCGTTCGAAGAGGGTCGACCTGGTCGCGGCGATCACGTCCGCCTGCTTCGACACGAACACAGTATCGAACAACTCATCGACACTTTTTGCGCGGACAAGCGTCGCATTCTTAAGGTTGTTCGAATGGTAAAGATCGGCACCGGCCTTTTCGATTACGGCAATTCGGATTCCGGGCCTGTCCACGTCCGCCATTGTGGAAATAGGCACGCCGGCGCGGACGAGGTATCCCTGCTCGACTTCAAGGTAAGGTGCGGAAAAATCGATAGCGGCCGCGCGCTCCGCATTGATGCCCATCAGCACGACATCCCATTCCCCGGACTTCGCGCCGCTGAGTATTGCTGCGGCGTTCGCATAAGGGACCGGCTCGAACGGCACCCCAACGCGGCGTGCAAGTTGCTTCCCGAGATCGACAGCCTGGCCTTTGAGCTCGCCTGTCGCAGGGTCCTTGACCACGTAGAGCGGGGCCGAGAGAAATGCCACCCGAAGTTTCCCGGTCGGGGCGAGCGCCTGTCGCGCTTCTGGGGTGGATGTTGGAGTGCTTGCACAGCCTGCGAATAGCAAGGCAAGTACGCCAACGACGAACCAGCGAGCAATACGCATAGCATCCCCTTTCGAAGACCGCCAAAGTCGCGACAATGCTGCGCCCCCATTGACTGTGCATTCATCCAATACTGCCGAGCAGCAAAGGGGGCGTCTCGCTACCTTGAACTGTGCCTTGGGTCGGGCGCCGCGGCAAGTTTTATGTAGTGTGCCGCCCCTGCGGGGGCTATGACATAAAGCGGGCAGTCATGAAGGACCGCTCGTGGCCGACTGTAGATGCTATGCAGGGCTGAGGGGCGTAAAACAGACGCCTCAGTTTGGTCGAAAGGAGCTTGAAAATGTCTACGACGCGAACAACCCTACATCGCAAGGATACGGCCAAGCCTGGTGACCTGTACTTGAGCTTTGAGCTCGGCGACAAGAGCTGGAAGTTGACCATTGGTGACGGCGGCGGCGCCGTGAGTCGCTACACGGTGGCCGCCGGTGACAAGAGCGGCGTTGCTGATTGCATCCTGCGTGCCGGCAAGCGGTTCAAGACGTCGGCGCGCGCACAGGTACATAGCTGCTACGAAGCCGGTCGCGCAGCGGTCGCGAAGGGCCCGAAGCGGACGCTCATTCCTTACGGCTTCGTGCTCAAAGCGAAGGCTCGGCGGTGTCTTCAGCGTCTCCTAAGCCTCAGAGCCAGCGTGCATCGTTCTTCGCAAATCTTGGCTAGGACTGGCTTCGAAATGCCTCAGATAGTCACGGCTGAATTGCGAAGAACTCTCGTAGCCAACAGCAAACGCGGCACCGGACACGTTGTGCTCGCCGCCTATCAGCAGGCGGCGCGCCTCCAGTAGCCGAAGCTGCTTCTGATACTGCAACGGGCTGAGACCAGTGATCTCCCGAAAGCTCCGGTTCAAACTCGCTCGGCTCATCCCGCATGCTGCGCCAACATCGTCGACCTTGATTGGCCGGTTGAAGTTCTCACCAATCCAGGCGATGGCCTTTCGGACTTTCGGCAGCGGGCCCTTGGCACTCGCGATCTGGCGCAACAGCTTGCCGCGGGGGCCTGACAACAGCCGATAGAGCAGCTCACGTTCCACCAGTGGGGCCAGGACGGGAATGTCCTGGGGCCGGTCCATCAGCACCAGGGCGCGGGCCAGGACATCCTCCAGCTCCTGCGTCATGGGCGCCGTCGACAACCCCAGTTCGCTGCCTTCGTAGTCCTGGGCCGCGGGCATGGACAAGATCAGATCATTGAGCAGCGCCGGGTCTAGCACCAGCGTCAGAGCGACATAGGGCCCTTTGTTGGCATCGCCGTAGACCTGCCCCATGAGCGGCAGATCCAGTGCGCTGACGAGGTAGTGGCCCGACGCGTAGTGCAGCACCTTGTCGCCGAAAGAGACGCGCTTGCTTCCCTGCAGGATGAAACATGCCATCGCGCGGTACTGGCATGCGTTCTCACCGGCCTGCCCCTGGTCGACGTGCAGCTCGATGCGAGGAATGGTCGATTTCACAGTTCGCGTGGGGATGTTCCGCAACGCGGCTTCCAGCAGGCTCGAAGAGTGGGTGTCCATACAGTGGCTCGGCAGGTATCGAAGGGGCTGAGTCGATCGTGCAAGAGAACAAGCGCATCGGGCAAGCCCTGAAAAGCGCTACGAAATAGATTGTTAGCTCTTGGCGATATCCGCCATTTCAACCACAGAAATGAAGTGAGTTCAGTGATGACAGCAAAGATCGCTTTGATTACCGGCGCAAGCCGTGGGCTCGGCCGCAACATGGCCCTGCATCTGGCCGAACGGGGTGTCGGCATTATCGGAACCTATCGCACGGGCCAGAACGAAGCCGAAGCGCTTCAACGGGAGATCGAGAAAAAGGGCGGCAAGGCGGTGATGTGCCGGCTGGATGTGGCCGACACCGCGTCCTTCGCCCCGTTCGGCGAAACCGTGAGCGCTGCGCTGCAAGAGCGCTTTGGGCGTGGCCGGTTCGACTACCTCGTCAACAACGCCGGCATCGGCCTGCATGCCCCGTTCAAAGATACGACGGAGGCGCAGTTCGACGCCCTGGTGGACGCCCATTTGCGCGCACCGCTGTTCCTGACGCAGCGGCTGTTGCCCCTCATCGAAGACGGCGGCAGCATCCTGAACATCTCTTCGGGCTTCACGCGTTTCACGCTGCCGGGCTACAGCGTGTACGCGGCAGTGAAGGCGGCCGTCGAAGTGTTGACCCGCTACATGGCCGTCGAGTTGGGCGAGCGCCGCATCCGGGTGAACACCATTGCCCCGGGTGCCATCGCGACCGACTTCCTGGGCGGCGCAGTGCGTGACAACGAAGGGGTCAACGCTTATGTGGCCCAGGGCATCGCACTGGGCCGCGTGGGCCAGCCGGATGACATCGGGCGCGCGGTAGCCGCCCTTCTGTCGAGCGACCTGGCGTGGGCCAATGGCACATCGTTCGATGTGTCCGGTGGGCAGTTGCTCTAACATTCCCGCTGGCCCATGGAGCACAGCGTGGGCCAGCGCTAGTATCTGTCTGTAAGTCGTGCGGCTGCTACTGGCCGCATCCTGCCACACCTGCACCAAGTCCAGCAGGCCCGAAAGCGACCTACGGCGCAGCCAAGCCGCCGCTGGTGACACTTCACCCTTCTAAACAACGGACTCGGAGTCCAGGGCAGGCCCTTCGTGAGGTCGGCTCGGCGGTCTCAGTTTGCGGAAATATTGGCGCCGTTTGCGGATTTATTGACGCGTTTGGGAAATTAATGGCTCGGAACATCTTTGTTCCGGGTTAATAAATCCCCAAACCGCGACCCAGGCGGCTTGCGGCTCGCCAGGCTCCTTGAGCCTTAAGGTAGGCGACGCAAATGCTCGAACGACACCTGCCCGCGCTGCCGGGGGTTGTTCCTTTTGGACAGGAGCCGTAGGTCCGCAATGGAGCAATGGGGAACAGCCGGTTAGGGCCCGGAACGTCAGTTCGCGACATTGAGAAGCAGCCGCTCACGCGCGATTTCGATCCTGGTCGTCCGTTGCCGCCCGCGATCCGACGCGAGCGTCGCACTCGAACTTCCTCAACGACGTCGGCGAGGTCAAGTTCCAGATTAGACCGGCCGTTCGTCAAGAAAAGGGGCCAAGGTCGGCTTCGGCAACCGCCGTCATTCAGCGGCCAAATTCGAAAGACGGCAGACAGTCTTAAGCACGCGTTCAAGCTTGGAAGTCGAACTAGGACTGCCGTCCAGGGGCCGTCCCCTTAACACTGCCCCGCCATCGGGCAATCCACAAGGTCACGCTTCGTTGGCTGCAGGCTGCTCGAACCCAACCTTCGGATGAAGGCAGCTCTTGCCATCGGAACGCGATCGAGGCGCTGGGTTGCATGTGCCCGCGCGCTGACATCATCAAACCGAGCATCGCCAGGTGGGAGGATTTGTGCTTGATGTTTGCGACATTCTTCGCAAGCCACGAGCTTGCCACCTACCGAGGACTCCGGCCTCCCGATGGAAGCGTGCGCAGGGGCGCGCACGAGCCGAACAGCGCCCCAGACCAAGGTGGCAGCGCGTCAGGTTCGCCAGACCTAATCGTCTTCCTCTGCCATGCCTAGAATGTCCTCGTTCGAGAGCCGCTCCAACAGCTCCGGGTGATCACGGGAAAGATGTTCCTTGACGGCCGCGAGGAGTTCTTCATCGCTGTTGCCACGAACGACCTCTCCGCATTCGCAGTTGATAACCTTTCGCATGGCGATCTCCTTTCATTGAACACGGAGGCATTGTGGCCGGCCAGGAAATCCATAACCTTGGCGAAACCTTGGCACGCAGTCCTGCGACGAGGATTCAGCTTTGCGGCCGCCTCACCGTGCGAATTGAGGGACGAAGGATCGAAGATGACCTCCCGGGCCGCCAGGGACGGCTGTTGTTCGTCTACTTGACGGCGCACCGCGCGCGTCCATCATCACGGGCCGAGCTCATGTCAGCCCTTTGGCCAAACCGGGCGCCAGCGGCGAGCGACACCGCGCTCAGCGCGCTGCTAACGAAGCTGAGGTCGGTCCTCGGCGCAGGGGTGGTTGTCGGGAAGCCGGACGTTCGGATGACCCTGCCGTCGGACGCCTGGATCGATCTCGAGGCGGCCACCGAGGGGCTGCATCGAGCGAGCTCCGCGGTTTCCCAGCAGGATTGGGCACGGGGCTGGGGTCCATCCAGGGTAGCGCTGCATATTGCCCAAAGGGGCTTCCATCAGGATCACGACGCCCCTTGGGTGGAAGACATCCGAAGTAAGCTCGAAGACGTGCTGGTTCGAGCGCACGAGTGCGTCGCTGCGATCGGACTTGGACTGTCCGGATCGGAGCTTGCGTCGGCCGAACGCTCCGCCCGCGCTTTGATCAAGTTGGCGCCGTACAGGGAGAGCGGCTACCGGTACCTCATGAAGGTTCTCGCCACCCAAGGGAACGTCGCTGAAGCGCTGTTGACCTATGAGCAGCTGCGGCGTCTGCTTAGGGAGGAACTGGGCGCATCGCCGGGCGCCACGACGGACGCGCTTCACAGGCAGCTGCTGCAGGGGCATGGGGTGCAGCGAGGAGCGCTGGTCCGAGAGCTGCAGACGGTTCTGTTCACCGACATCGTCTCTTCAACGGAGCGCCTTGCGGCACTGGGTGACCACGCCTGGCGAGAGCTCTTGGCGCGACATCATGCGATCGTGCGTCAAGAGCTCGCGCGCTTCGATGGCCGCGAAATCGACACGGCGGGGGACGGCTTCCTGATCGCGCTGGAAAACCCAGCCCAGGCTATGGGCTGCGCCTGCGCGATCATCAAAAGCGTTTCAGGTCTGGGAATCGCAATCAGGGCCGGCATCCATACGGGCGAGTGTGAAGTGCTGGACGGCAGAATCAGCGGCATCGCCGTTCACGTGGGGGCGCGGATTTCCGCATTGGCCGGGCCCAATGAGTTGCTCGTATCGTCGACGGTCAAAGATCTTTCTGCGGGCTCTGGCATAGGCTTTGACGATCGCGGCGCGCATTCACTTCGCGGTGTGCCTGGCACGTGGCGAACCTTCGCGGTCGATCTCGATTCGGTTCCTGGGCGTTCGGAAGCATAGCCCTTGGGCGGGGGCTCACCGCGACGAGTGCACCAGCGCCTACTCAACGCTGCCGACGCCAGTATCCTAGTCATGGATAGAGCGCAGTTTGAAGCGCTCCTACGTCGGCACGCCCCATAGGAAGCACGCGCCAAGGCTGCGCCCTGTTCCTCAGGCCACGTCCCCGTCAGCGGAGCATGAACGAACATCAGCAACGCAGCGGTTCCTGTCTCTCGCGGCCGCTAGGCGAACTCACGCTGTGATGCCGATTTCAGTCATTCAGGTGCCGCCGAAATTTCAGAATCGGCGACCGGTTCCGAAGCGGTGCAGACATAGACGGTCGAGGGCGCTCAAGTGGCAGCGCGATCCCGCTATCGAAGGCTGATCGAGCGTCCGCTCGTCAGGCCGCCGAAGTGGCAGTCCGGGCCCGATGCCGTCCGTCGCCACCGATCGACCTACGGCAGGTATGTAGTGCGATGCTGCCGTTCGCCGCTGCGCCTCAAGCCCACCATCCCGGCCAGGAGCGGACGGTCGTGATCCGCAAATTGATCTTCCCCGAAGCCGCCGTCCAGGCCCGAACTCGGACGGGGCGGCCTGTTCGAAGGCCGGAGCGGTTCGGCAAGGGTCGGTGTCGGACGCACGCCCAGCGACACTGGTCCGCCCTTGACTCCACTGTCTTGGACGATCGGTTCTCTCTAGACCGAAGTCGCAGCCGGCAGATCAGCGGGAAGCCAAGAACCACGAGGCCTCGTACAAAAGTTCGGGGCCTCTGACTTTGTGGGGATTGACTCACCGCCTGATGACGAGCAGGATCGCACCTGCCCCTAGTCTTACTGTGTTAGATATTTGGTGCTGGTTGATGCCGAAGACAACAGGGACACCGAGGCAGGTTACGAGCCAGCAGCGCGCCGATACGCAATCGCAAGCTCGTGATGGAGGATGGGACGTGGCGCTGCGCCCTCTGGGCTTCCCCGAGGTTTGTAATGCGTGGGTAGGGCAGGCTCCTGGCGTGCGGAGTTTTTTTTACCGTCGATCTCGGCGGGGTGCTGCAGCCGTTGCGCAAGCAAGAAGCCGTAGGCGGCAATGCTGAGACTGGCGTGATGATGAAAGCCGCGCCAGCCTCGGCCTTCGTACTGTCCGAGGCCCAGGTCCTGCTTGAGATCCTGGTAGTCGCGCTCGATGCGCCAGCGCATCTTGGCCTCATAGACCATGCGCTCCAGCGGTGTGTCTTCGGCAAGCGTCGACAGCCAGTACTTCAGCGGTTCGTCGTGGCCCTCGGGCCATTCGATCAGCAGCCATTGCGGCTCGCGCAGTTCGCTGCGCTCCTGGTCGCGATGCGCCGCACGTACCCTCACTCGGGCGAAGTGCGAGCGCAGCTGAGAGTTCGTGCCCTCGCGCCAGGTGACTTCTTGCCAGTCGTCGGGCTCGATGTCGAAGGCCACGTCCTTGACCGTGCGGGGCCGGTGCTTTGGGGCGGTGGCATCGCCGTGGCGCAGCCGCCGTGGCACACGGCCCCTGCCGCTGTAAGGCTTGGGCGGCAGGGGTTCGTGCCCGGGCGGCCACACCGTGACGCTGCCTGTCACCCCCACGACGTAGCGCAAGCCAAGCTCGCCCAGGCGTTCGCGAAACGCCGTGTCCACGCCGTAACCCGCGTCGGCCAACACGCAGTGCCTCGGCGCCCCCTGGGCCAGCAGGTGTTCGATCTGCTGCAGCGCGATTTGAGGCTTGGTGGCGAACTCGAGCGCTTCGGGCACGCGGGCCTTCTCGCGTCGGGCCGGGTCGTCGGCCCACTCCTGGGGAAGGTACAGCTGCCACGCCACCGGAATGCTGGCCGCCGCGCAGGCCAGCGACACGCTCACCGCCACCTGGCAGTTGTCCTGCTTGCCCAGCATCCCGCAGTATTGGCGCGCCACGCCCACCGAGTGCCGCCCCTGCTTGGGAAATCCCGTGTCGTCGATGATCCACCAACCGCCGTCGCTGAAATCCATCAACGGCACCACCCACTGGCATACCCCCAGCAGCATCTGCTCGTCCGACCAATTCGCATCGGCCACGAAGTGGTGCAGCGACTGGTGGCGCGAACGCACATTCAGCGGGTCCATATGCGCCGCCATCGGCTCCACGCTCTTGCGCTGCAGCGGCGACATCAGCCCCGTGGTGTAACCCCGCAAGCCCGCATGACGGTCGGAATGACCCAGCCCCCCGCTCAGATGGGCCATGTAGCGCTCGAATTCCTGTAAGTCTTCCATCAAGGTTCACCCTTCTCCTGAAGAAGTGCGCATAATGCCTTGATTTCGCTCAAATTACTAACACAGTAAGACTAGGAGCGATGATGCACAGACGACTCGCGCTGGTTCACGTTGCGGCTCTAATGGGTTCGTTGTTCTCAACTGCTTCCGCACAGCAACCAGCCGGCATTCCTCGGGTGGGATTTCTGGGCCCTACCAATACGCCCTTGCTGGAGGTCCTTCGCAAGACACTGGCCAGCCTCGGGTATGTGGAAGGTCGCACCGTGATGATCGATGCGCGGTGGCCGGAGGGGGACCGGCTCGACCAGATGGCAGCGTCGGCTACTGAACTGTTAAAGCTCAAGGCGGACGTGTTGGTCGTGGTTGGAGCAACTGCCGCCAGGGCCGCCAAGAGCGTCACATCGGATGTGCCGATTGTGTTCGAGGTGGTGGTTGACCCTGTCGCGACGGACCTTGTCGCCACCTTGGAAAGACCCGGCGCAAATGTCACTGGCTCCACGACCTTCGACCCGCAATTTGCCGCCAAGCAGTTCGAGCTGCTCAAGTCCGCAATCCCGACCGTGAAGCGCGTTGGCATCCTAGGAGATTCGGGTGCTGCTCCAACCCTGTTCCAAGCCGTCGAGAAGGCAGCCCAGTCAGCCGGCATCGAGACATTCACGCTCAAGGTGGAGAGAGTCCCCAATCCCGACTTCGATGGTGCATTCCAGGCCGCGAAGAAGGATGGCGCCAATGCAGTCGTCGTTCTGTCCACCCCTGTGACCACACCGAATCGCAAGAGGATCGCGGAACTTGCGGTCAAACACACCCTCCCCACGCTCTCCCCGAGGGACCATGCAGATGCAGGGGGCCTGCTCAGCTACGGCACAAGCTTTGTCGAGGCGACCAAGCACTCGGCGGCAGTGGTGGACAAGATTCTGAGAGGGGCAAAGCCTGCCGACATACCTGTAGAGAGAGTGTCCCGGCATGAACTGATCGTCAATCTCGCGGCGGCACGCAACCTCGGCGTCGCCATCCCCGCTGCAACATTGGCAAGCGCCAGCCAGGTGGTGCAGTGACCCTGCTCGGCGGCGGCGTTAAGCCGGAGCCGACGTCGCAGCACCCTGGTCGAACAGCCGTTATGGGTCGAAACTGCCGGCTCGTTCGCCCGTTGAACGACCGGAGTCGGACTTGACCCGCCGCACGATCGGTGCGACCCAAGGACAGTTCTTGGCCGCGACTGTGAGTTCGCAGCCGAACCCGGCAGCGGTCCTTCGGGGTCATGGCCAGGTTGTCCAATGGCAGCTGTCAGCGCGCCTTGGCAACCGGCAGTCCCGGCCAGAAGCCGACCTTCGCCCCAGTCCTCCAACTTCATTTCTATGCCCATCGAAGCCAGACTTTCTGTTCTTGAAGGAGGCAAGGCCGCCGAGCACCTTCAGACATGCTTGGCGCTTCGCGCCGCCCTTCAAAATGCCAGGGCGCACGACGGACTTCTCTCGATAGACGTGAAGAGCGTTCTGCTTCTCAATGATGTGTATGGCCGTGTCTACGACCAGGTTCCTTCCGACGTCCTGCTCTGGCAGAGCGAGGCGGCTCGTCCCGTACTGTTCGAGCCGGACCTCAGGGATTCCGAGAAGGTTGGGTACCTCGGCACATGGAATCTTGACTTCCTTCGGTGGCTTCGCGGCATTTCCATGGAAGCGTCCGAGGTGGTCGAGATTTACTATGAACACGAGCGCGGCGACACCCTCTACGAATCGGCTTGGTGGGAGAGCGCCCCGTCCTCAGCAGAGGGAAGGGCCGAGGTTTTCGGCATTCAGAACAACGAGGGGATGGACGAACCGTTGTGGCGCGCGGAGGTCATTCGGCTGGCCGACGGCCGCATCGAAGTTCGCGAGGGCTAAGGCGACTGCCGGCCAGGACCGGACGTACGATACGACCATGAAAATTGAACCCGTCACGCTGAAGGTTTCGGGCGTCGTTGGCCTCGAGACGGCTCGGGAGATGCTGAACGCTCACCTCGTCGACGTCGGCTATGCCGTGGTCGAGGGTGAGTCGCTGCTGGTCAGCCCGGATGACGCGGACCTTCGCGACCAGCGGGACTACGAGTGGTTTGAGACGGTCGTAATTTCATTGCTTCACGAGCGCGGGGAGACGGCAGCGTGCGGGTCTCTCCATCCTCCGCGGTAGCCGTATCCGGCCAACTCCGGTCGTTCAGCGACGGGGCACAATCGTGCCAAGACCGGCCAATAGAAGCAGGGTCTAGACTCAGGAGAACTATGCAGCCCTCCGCCATCGTCCTGCACGGACCGACCAGCGCGGGAAAATCGAGCATTGCGACAGCCCTTCAGGACTGTGCCGAGGTCCCTTCGTTCCACGTGACCTTGGATGCATTCGTGACGATGTCCCGGCGTCGCGATATGCGCAGTCCTGATGAACAGCGTCTGGCATATAGCATTCACTGCGAGAACCTGCGCTCCACACTGCAACGACTGGTCGACACGGATTTTGAGATCATCTTTGACACGGTGCTGCGTGATGAGGTGGAGCTGCAGGCATGCCTTGAGGTCTTGTCTGCTCGTCCGCTTTACCTGGTCGGCGTACAGGCCCCTCTTGACACCCTTGAGCATTGGGAGAGCCTCCGTGAAGACCGAGCCACCGGCATGGCGCGGGAGCAGCTCGGTCATCCAGCCTTTGCGCGACCATACGACGTGGTGGTCGACACATCGACCCGCACTCCGCAAGAAGGCGCTGCCGTGATTCGACGCTTTATGGAAGGCGGTCGCCGCACGCTTTAGCGCGATGACCGGCCACAGCCGGCCACTAGCGGAAGTTCGACCCAGCCTCGAAAAATCAGCTTTATGACCTTGCAACAAGTCAAACTTTGGGGGCCGTTCGCCTGTGCGTCTTGCCTCACCATTCTGGCTTCTGAGACTCTTTGGAACACCAGTTCGTATTACACGTACCTGTCTTTGCTGGGGGTCGTGAGTGTTTTGCTCGCGGCGCGACTTCTCTTTCAGGCCGGCACGAAGGTCTGGCCCATGGCTGGAGTAATCACGGGCTTGCTGGTAGGCCAATGGTGGTTTGTGCAAAGTCTCATCCTCCGGGCATTCTTTCGCTTTTCTGGCTTTGCCCCATAGGTCAGCAGTTCGAGCTGCGAGCTGACCGGCTACAGTCGGCCATGAACAGACAGTCGTCCTTGCGCTCCATACCTGCCGTTCGAATCGGCGAAAGCGACGATGGCGGGCGCCTTGCCGAAACTCAACGGCCGAGAGCGGACCTCCGCTGGAGGACAGCCAAACGGGAGCGGCCTTCAGGACAGGCAACAGCGGGCGGGACATCGCCGGAAACAGCGCTGGGGAATACACTGCAATTCCGGTGCTCGGAGGTGCATAGCCATGACGATGGACGCGACGCAGACGGTCAATAAGCTTGACATCTACTGTGCTCAACTGGAGGCGGCGGGTCTCGACGCCCCATGGTCGCGCCCCGGCCCTTTGATCCCGCCCAAACCGACTGCGACACAGGTGCATCTGTGGCGATGGCGCGAGATCGAACCCTTGCTGCGGGAGAGCAGCGACTTTCTCAGCCTGCACCGAGGCGCCGAGCGCCGAGTGCTGAGGCTGCGCAATCCCGGCGTCCCGGAGCGTACCGCCACGCATAGCCTCGTGGTGGCGCTGCAGTACCTCCTGCCCGGTGAAGTGGCTCCCGCGCACCGGCATTCGCCGAGCGCGATCCGTTTCATGCTGCGTGGCGAAGGCGCCTACACGACCGTCGACAGCCAGCTATGCGCTATGCAACCAGGCGATCTGGTCGTGACGCCGAGCATGGCATGGCATGACCACGGCAACACAGGCGCGCAGCCGGTGATCTGGATGGACATCCTCGACTGGCAGGTTGTGCGGTTTCTGGAGAACCTGACCTACGAGGCGTATCCAGAAGACCGGCAGACAGAGATACGCAGCCCCGGGCGCGATCTTTTTCATCCCTGGTCTGAGGCGTACGCCGCCCTCCTGAGTCTCGCCGAGAAGGAATCGGATCCGTTCGACGATGTCATGCTCCAGTACACAGATCCGGTGAGCGGCGGCTCGCTGCGGCCCACCGTCGGCTGCTACCTGCAATTGTTGCGAAGCGGGACGCGGACTCAAGCCCACAGCGAGACGAGCTGTGCGGTCTACCACGTCATCAGCGGCAATGGGTTTACGACAGTTAACGATGACAGGTTGGAGTGGGAGCCGGGTGACTTTTTCGTCGTGCCTCCGATGGCGCGGCACGCACACGGCAACACGGGATCGGAGCCGGCACTGCTGTTCAGTGCGCAGGACAGGCCATTGCTCAAGGCGGTGGGTCTGTACCGGGCCGAGCCTTCACCGTGAACCACCATCTCCGGAATACATCCGGCATCGACGGCGCATAGTGTCGAATGAGTCGCGCCATGTCCAAGGAGGTAGCCATGAGCATGCAGAACGACGTCGAGGCCCTCGACCTGCTGATCCGCGGCTTCCAGGTCTCCCGCATATTGCGGCTAGTGGCCGACTTGGCGGTGGCCGACAAACTTTCCGATGACGACGCGCGGAACGTGGACGACCTGGCCTCTGAATGCGGCGTCCAATCCGCGCCGCTGCTGCGCGTGCTGCGAGCGCTCGCGGCGTTCGGTGTCTTTCGCATTACCGTGGACGGCCAGGTGAGCCACTCGCCGCGCTCGCGCCTGCTGCGGTCCGACGCGCCGACGAGTCTGCGCACTGCGGCTCGCTTTTGGGCCGCGCCGGGATCCTGGAGGGCATGGGGCGAGCTCGATGCCGCCCTCACCGGCGGCATTCCCCATCAGGCGGCGTGGCAGACGAGCCGCTTCGACTACCTGATGCAGCACCCCGACGAAGCCCGGCTCTTCGATGCGTTCATGGCCGGAATGCGCGACGACCGCCACGAGGCGATCGCCGCGGCATACGACTTCTCGGGCGCCGGCCTGATCGTCGATGTGGGCGGGGGCAATGGCGAGACGCTGCGCCACATCCTGCGCCGCTTTCCGCGCGCCCGCGGTCTCGTGCTCGACCGTGACGACGTCGTCGAAGCGATTCCGGCCGCGGCACGCCTGGACGGGCGGATCGAGGTGCAGAGGGGCGACTTCCTGCAGCGCGTCCCGGCCGGCGCGGACGTCTACCTGCTCGTGCGCGTGCTGCACGACTGGCCGGACGAGGACTGCGTGCGCATCCTGAAGAACTGCCGCGCCGCGATGCCTGCGAAGGCCCGCCTGCTGATCGTGGAGCACCTTCTCGAGCCCGATCCCCAGCGCGGCCGGCCCACGGCTTATCTGCTCGACATCCAGATGATGGCGATGTTCGGCAGCGCGCGGGAGCGCGGCCGAGAGGAGTTTGAGAGCCTGCTCTCTGCGTCGGGATTCGTGGCCATGCGCGTGATTCCGACGGAGTCCGCGGTTTCCATCGTTGAGGCGGCGTCCGCGTAGCCCAGGTGTGTTCAATGGCCACCGGGACAGACCGGAGACCAGCGTCGATGGATGCATACCGGCGACATCGGCAATGTATGACCTCCAGTGAGTAAGGAAGGCCAACGATGCGCCGTTCAACATGCCATTCGCTGCCCGAGCTCATGGGACATCAACCATCAATGCGACGTAGATAGCTCGTCGCAAAGCAGCCGCTCGCTGGTGTCCGCCGACGTCAGCTGACTCGGCGCGATGAGTGGCAGGTCCTCATGACCGCGACCGTCAGCAATGGGCCCATTCCAGCCGGCCAGCGGACATCATGATTGCCGGAAAGCGGTCGTCGGCAGCGCCAGTCAACCCGCGACCAGGTCGCGGCCTGGCAACCGGAAAATTCAATCTATGGTGAAAAACCCGCCCGAAAATTCAAAGTGTGGTGACCAGCGGGTTCAAGGTAGCGTGCGGAACCGGCGCCTAACACCTTGATGCGCAAACGGTCGGCGGAACCATCATGGGCGCCGATCGACACCTGCTCAACCACCAGTCGCAGCCGCGCATTCGATGCCGGATCGGCCCCGCTGCGCGCGGCGATCATGATCTCCTTCGCGAGCTTGCCAAACAAGCGTCCTTTGGCGTTGGCCGCCAGGTCCTTGTGCTTGGCTTTCCATTGCGCGCCCATGTGGATGTTCCTTGAGTCTCGGCTTTGCCGCGGGTAAAGGATTCTGCCGCAGGCCCAAAGGACCGCGGCACGAGGGCAGCTACAGATCCAGTCGGGCCAGACCGCCGAATTGCCTCCCGGCGGCACTGAAGGCCGCCTCAACTCGCCGGCGTGCGCCCGCTCGAGCCCTACGCTCTTGATCGACGAGCAGCTTGCAGCGGTT
Organism: Variovorax sp. LjRoot175; assembly: GCF_964253805.1. NCBI lineage: Bacteria > Pseudomonadati > Pseudomonadota > Betaproteobacteria > Burkholderiales > Comamonadaceae > Variovorax > Variovorax sp. LjRoot175. Next base: position 4,292,600 of record NZ_CAXURY020000001.1, read on the forward strand.
GCTGTCCTTGGCTCGCGGGCTTCCACTGACGGCTCAATAGCTGCTTGCTGACCTTGAGTCCGGGTCAAATGGGTTCAGCTTGCCCGCGTGCGCGCGATACGAGTCGAACCTGATCAGGACGTTGGGGCTTGCGTCGTAAGTTCGCCGACAAGAGGGAGTGGCGGGTTCAAGCAACTCGAGAAGGCGCGGACGACGCGCGGTGGATAGCTGACCACGACATCCAGGTTGGCCCATCAGCCCCCGTACGAGATCGAGGCCCGCTTCAGGCCGTAGCGATCTTCCGCTCCCCGGACCCGGAACGTCCGCCTTCAGTCTTCTTGCCACGCTCGAGGCGTTCTACGCACAGCACAGCCCGCCCGCGGGCGTGCCTAGCTTGTGTTCTAGGGCCGAGCCCCGCGGCGCGGAGCAGAATCGGGAGGTTTTGTCGAAACCAAGGGGGCTCATGGCGCCGTTGGCGGGCCGGCGGGGCTTCTTGATCAAACCGGGGGACCACCATGCATGACAGCGACCCTGAGGGCAAGCGCCTTCCCATCAAGCTCGACGGCACCTCGAATGGCGAGTTCGCACCGGTGTCGCTGTGGCCGGCGAACATCGAAGCCAACCGCCTCGCACACGAGGCCGCGGCAACCAACGCGAAGCGGCTGGGATGCTCGAAGCGAGCGTTCCTGACCTCGTCCTGTGGCGCAGCCAGCACGCTGCTGGCCTTCAACGCGGCCAACGCCGCGGCCGGAAGGACCGGCGGCTTCTTCGAGCTGCCCCGCGACGCCGTGCTGGATATGCAGCTCGCGCGCGCGCAGGTCGGCCCCGCCAGGCAGGAGTTCATCCTCGACGTCCAGGGCCGCTTCATCGACACGCCGAAAGGCAATTCCAAGAGCGCGGAGGTCTTCCTCAAGGACGTGTTCATGGACAGCGACACCGACGTGATGGTGCTGTCCTTCGTGCCCTCCGCTCGCGACGCCGAACCGGTCACGATCCAGGCCGCCGACGAGGTCCGCAGGCTGGTCGACAAGCTCGAGGGAACGCACCGGCTGCTGCTGCATGGACGCGTCAACCCGAACCAGCCCGGAGACCTCGAGGGCATGGACGAGTTGCACGAGAAGTGGGGCATCAGCGCCTGGAAGACCTACACGCAGTATGGACCGAACGGCAAGGGCTACTTTCTGCACGACGACGTCGGCATCCGGTTCATCGAGAAGGCTCGCGCACTGGGCGTCAAGAACATCTGCATCCACAAAGGGCTGCCGTTCGGACCACGCTCCTACGAGCACAGCCAGTGCAGCGACATCGGCGTCGTCGCCAGGCGTTACCCGGACGTGAACTTCCTGATCTATCACTCGGGCTTCGTCAGCACGGTGACCGAAAAGGCCTACGACGCGAGCGGTAAGAGCGACGGCATCGACACGCTGATTACGTCCTTGCGCAAACACCAGGTCAAGCCGAACAGCAACGTCTATGCGGAGCTGGGCAGCACGTGGCGCTTCCTGATGCGTGACCCTGAACAGGCGGCTCACGCCATGGGGAAACTGATCGTCGCGTGCGGCGAGAACAACGTGCTGTGGGGCACGGATTCGATCTGGTACGGCTCACCGCAGGACCAGATCCAAGCCTTCCGGACGTTCCAGATCTCGGCGGAACTGCGCGAACGGCATGGCTATCCCGAGATGACGCCTGCGCTGCGGGCCAAGATATTCGGTCTCAACGCCGCGAACGTGTACGGCTTGACGCCGACGGAAGTGAAGCGATACACCGCCCGCGACTCGGTCGCCCGAAAGCGCATGGCCTACCTGGAGAAACCCGATCCTCACTTCAGGACCTACGGGCCAAAGACGCGACGCGAGTTCCTCAGGGTGTGCGATCCCGCTGGCTGAGCAGCGCAGGGGAGACTGTTGGCGGAAGACGCTCTCACCCGGTCCGTCTCAACGACTGGTTTCCACTCGAACCGTCGTTCGACCGACGCCGCGCGAGTGGCCGCAATCAGTCTAAAGCGGTAGAGGTTTAGGGCGCAGTGCACGCGGCCTATCAAACAACTCCCCTCAATGGCCAACCGTGCCTTGAAGCGACCTCCGTCAAAGGCTCCCCTGGAGGAGGACCAGAACGCAGCCAAGGTCACCGTCCAGAGCTTGTTACGCCCCCGTGCGACACCGCTGAGCCGCGGTGACACGAAACGCCCCTCCGCAAGGCGCAAGCTTGCAAGGCACGGCTCTACGTCTTTATTCCACGGACTACGACTTTATTTCCCCGACTACGAGTTTGTTCTCACAGAACAATCTTCTTCAGGTGCACCCCAACCCCGGGAATACCCCCACAGAAAAACGCCGGATCTTGCCTACATTGCTTGTATGCAAGATTACTGATCTCTTGCATGCAACCAAACACGGAGATCCCCCATGCCCCGTTTCGCCAAATCGCTCTTCGGTCAGGTGGTCATCGCGCTGGTGCTCGGCGTGCTGGCGGGCCTGTTCTTTCCCGACTTCGCCGTCAAGCTCAAGCCGCTGGGCGACGGCTTCATCAAGCTGATCAAGATGATCATCCCGGTGCTGGTGTTCTGCGTGGTGGTGCACGGCATCGCCGGCGCAGGCGACCTGAAGCGCGTGGGCCGGGTCGGCGTCAAGTCGCTGATCTACTTCGAGGTGCTGACCACCATCGCGCTGGCCATGGGCCTGGTGCTGGCCTTCGTGTTCAAGCCCGGCGTGGGCATGAACGTGGACCCCGGCGCGCTCGACGCTGCGGCCATGAGCGCCTATGCCTCGAACGCCGACAAGCTCACCAGCGGCGGCACGGTCGACTTCCTCATGAAGCTGATCCCGACCACGGTGGTCAACGCCTTCGCCACCGGCGACGTGCTGCAGGTGCTGCTGTTCGCGGTGCTGTTCGGCTGCGCGCTGGCGCTCCTGGGCCCGCGCGGCAAGCCGGTCGGCGATTTCGTCGACACGCTCTCGCTGGTGCTGTTCAAGATCATGGGCATCATCATCAAGCTGGCACCGCTGGGCGTGCTGGGCGCCATCGCCTTCACGGTGGGCAAGTACGGCATCGGCTCGCTCAAGCAGCTGGGCATGCTGGTGGCGCTGTTCTACGCTTCCGTCATCGTCTTCGTGTTCGTGGTGCTGGGCTTCGTGATGCGGCTCTCGGGCTTCAGCCTCGTCAAGCTGCTGCGCTACCTGCGCGAGGAACTGACCATCGTGTTCGCTACCACCTCGTCGGACAGCGTGCTGCCGCAGATCATGGCCAAGCTGCGCCACATGGGCATCCGCGACTCGACGGTGGGCCTGGTGATCCCGACCGGCTACTCCTTCAACCTCGACGCCTTCTCGATCTACATCACGCTGGCGGCCGTGTTTATTGCGCAGGCGACCAACACGCCGGTCTCGATGACCGACCTCTTGACCATCCTGGCGATCGCGCTGGTCACATCCAAGGGCGCGCACGGCGTGCCGGGTTCAGCGATCGTGGTGCTGGCCGCCACGCTGCATGCGATTCCCGCCATCCCGGCCATCGGGCTGGTGCTGGTGCTCTCGGTCGACTGGTTCATGGGCATCGCACGCGCCCTGGGCAACCTGATCGGCAACTGTGTCGCCACCGTCGCGATCGCGGCCTGGGAAGGCGACATCGACCGCGAGCGCGCCCATGCGGTGCTGAACGGCACCCACTCGCCCGAGGACGAGCCGCTGGCAGAGCCCGACTCCCCGGTCGCCGCGGCGCACGCCGCCCACGCCGCCCACTAGGGCTCATTCACAAGCCCTCGCCATGACCGACGTCACGCCCACCACCATCGCCGAGCGCGTGGTCGAAGCCATCCTGGCGCAGAAGCTCGCGCCCGGCGAGCGCCTCGGCGAGCAGGACCTGGCGGAGAACTTCGGCGTCAGCCGCACCATGGTGCGCGAGGCGCTGATGCAGCTGCAGGCGCGCGGCTTCGTCGAGGTGCAGTCGCGCCGCGGCTGGTACGTGGTGCAGCCTTCGGCCGAAGAGGCGCGCGATGCCTTCGCCGCGCGCCGCATCGTCGAGGCCGGCATCCTCGCCGAGGCGGGACGGCCGCTCTCGAAGGTGATCCGCAAGCTGCGCGAGCACATCGCCGACGAGAAGCGCGCCATCGCCGGCGCGGATGCCGCGACGCGCGCCTTCCTCTTGGCCGACTTCCATGTCTGCCTGGCCGACCAGATGGGCCACCGCCTGCTGGTCGACGTGCTGCGCGACCTCACGGCCCGCACCACGCTCGCGGCCACGCTGTTCCAGTCGAAGCACGAGGCCGGGCAATCGTGCGCCGAGCATGCGGCGATCGTGGCCGCGCTGGAGGCCGGCGACACGAAGCGCGCGCGGCAGCTGATGCTCGACCACATCGGCAACGTCGAGCAGGCGCTGCAGGTCGAAGTCGAAGCCGAAGCCGCGCCGGGCGCCGACGAGCGCCTGCGCGCCACGCTGGCGCCGGTGGCGCTCCCAAGGGCGTCGCGCTGAGGGAACGGCAAACCCGGTCGGCTACAGTAGCCGGCGTATGAATTCACCCCAACTCCAGCGCGGCATCTTCCTGTTCCTGCTGGCGTCCGTCACGGCCGCCTTCTTCTGGATCCTGGCCCCCTTCTCCGGCGCGGTACTCTGGGGCGTGGCGCTGGCCATCCTGTTCACGCCGCTCTACAAGCGGCTGCTCAGGGAGATGCCCAAGCGGCGCAACCTAGCGGCGCTCGCCACGCTCACGATCTGCCTTGTGATCGTGATCATCCCGCTCACGATGGTCACCGCTTCGCTGGTGCAGGAGGTGTCGCTGGTGGCGCAGAAGATCCGCTCGGGCGAGATCAACTTCGTGCGCTACCTGCAGCAGATCGCGGCCGCCTTGCCGCAATGGCTGCTCAACCTGCTGGACCGATTCGGCCTCGGCAACATCGAAGCGCTGCTGGCCAAGCTCTCGCAGGGCGCGGCCCAGGGCACCCAGCTGATCGCGACACAGGCGGTCAACATCGGGCAGAACACCTTCGAGTTCCTGGTCAGCTTCGCGGTCATGCTGTACCTGCTGTACTTCCTGCTGCGCGACGGCACCGAGCTGTCGAAGTCGGTGCGCGAGGCGCTGCCGCTGGCGCGGCCGCACACGCACTACCTGCTCAACAAGTTCACCACCGTGATCCGCGCCACCATCAAGGGCAACGTGGCGGTCGCGGCCGTGCAGGGCGCGCTGGGCGGCCTCGCGTTCTGGTTCCTGGACGTGCAGGGCGCGCTGCTATGGGCCGTGCTGATGGCCTTTCTCTCGCTGCTGCCGGCGGTGGGCGCGGCGCTGATCTGGCTGCCCGTGGCGCTCTACTTCCTGGCCACCGGCGAGATCTGGCAGGGCGTGTTCCTGATCGTCTTCGGAGTGGTCGTGATCGGGCTGGTTGACAACATCCTGCGGCCGCTCCTGGTCGGCAAGGACACCCAGATGCCCGACTACATCGTGCTGCTCTCCACCATCGGCGGCATGGCACTCTTCGGCATCAACGGCTTCGTGATCGGGCCGGTGATCGCCGCGCTATTCCTGGCCGCCTGGGACCTGTTCTCCTCGTCGAACGAGGAGCAGGACGAGCCGCCGACCTGAATCCGGGCGCGCTTCGCCCGCCGCTCTCGCATTTGGCGCGCGCATTCTGCATTCCGTCGCATGGCGCTGGGCAGCAGCCGGCGGCCGCGCGATCTTCGGGCCTCCACTTCCGACGAGGCCCTAATGAATCCTTCTGCTCCCCTGCCCCGCCCCGGCGTGCGCGCCCTGTGCGCCGCCGCCCTGGTCGCCCCGCTGGGCGCGCTCGCCGCCGACCTGACCCTGAGCGTCGTGGACGGTCCGGCGACCGAAGCCACGCTCTATGTCGCGTTGTTCGACAGCGCCGAAGGCTATGCCGGCAACAAGGCGCTGGCGGCCCAGACCATGCCGCTGCGCGCCGGCGCGGCCCGGCTCGCCTTCCCTGGCCTGGCGCCCGGACGCTATGCGCTGCGAGTGTTCGCGGACGAGAACGGAAACGGCAAGCTCGACACCAACCCCATGGGCATGCCGACCGAACGCTACGGCTTCTCGAACGACGCCAAGGGCAACCGCGCCGCGCCGGGCTTCGATGCCGCGTCGTTCAGCGTCGATGCCGATCTCAAGACCGTCATCCACCTGCGCTGAGGCGGAGATGCTAAGACGCGAACTCCTGCGCCTGCTCGCATCGGCCGGCGCCACTCCCCTGCTGACCTCTATCGTGCATGCCGGCACCGACAGCTGGCAAGCCGACTTCGAAGCCTCCGATGCGCCCTGGAAGATCGGCTTCGCCACGCCACCGGCCGACCTGCCGCTCGCCCGCACCGCGGTGCGCGGCCGCTTCCCCGACGCGGTCGCGGGCACGCTCTTTCGCATCGGCCCGACGGGCCACGACCTGGGCGGTGAGCGCTACCACCACTGGTTCGACGGCGACGGCATGGTGCATCGCTTCGTCATCGAAGGCACGCAGGTCCATCACCAGGGCCGCTACGTCCAGACGCCCAAGCGCGTGGCCGAAGTGCGCGCCGGCCGCCGGCTGACCGAGGCCTTCGGCACGATCCCGCCGGGCGTCGAGCCGCCGGCTTCGGCCGACAGCATCAATGTCGCCAACACCAGCGTGCTGCCGCTCCCGGGCGAAGTGCTCGCACTGTGGGAAGGCGGATCGGCCACGCGCGTCGACGCACGCACGCTCGACACCCTGGGCCTGAAGACCTGGCGCCCCGACCTCGCCGGCATGCCCTTCTCGGCCCATCCCAGGGTGGACCCGGACGGAACGATCTGGAACTTCGGCGTCGGCTCCGGCCAGGGGCTGCTGGCGCTCTACGAGATCGCACCCGACGGCGCGCTGCGCCGCGCGGCCGTGGTGCCGGTGGCCGAGCTGCCGATGGTCCACGACTTCGCCGTCACCGAGCAGCACCTGGTCTTCCTGATGCCGCCGCTGGTCTACGACGTCAAGCGCAAGGAGGCCGGCGCGAACTTTCTCGATGCGCACGTGTGGCGCCCGGAGCTCGGCATGCGCGCGCTGGTGGTCGACAAGAAGAATTGGGACCGGCGCCAGCTGCTCACGCTGCCGGCGGGTTTTCTGTTCCACGTCGGCAATGCGTGGGAAGAGAACACGCCGCGCGGCACGCGGATCCACATCGACTACGTGCGCTCGGAGAACGCCAGCTCGGTGTTCACCACCAACCGCGAGCTGATGCGCGCTCGCCGCGTGAAGAGCACCGATCCGTACCTGACCGTGGCCACGCTGAATCTCGCCACCGGACAGGCCACGCAAGAGGCGCTGCCGCTGGACGCCGAGTTCCCGCGCATCGACCCGCGCCGCGTCGGCCTGCGCCATCGCAGCGTGGTGCATGCGACGCAGGGCAAGCGCGAGCAGCCCGGCTTCGGCGCCGTCGCGCGCACCGATGTCGAAACCGGCCGCAGCCAGCGCTTCGCCTACGGCCCGCAGGCGATGGTGGAGGAACACCTGTTCGTGCCCGACGGCACGGGCCCGGGCTGGATCCTCGGCACCGTGCTCGACATCGCGCAGAAGCGAACGCTGTTGTCGTGCTTTGCGGCCGATCGGCTGGCTGCCGGGCCGGTGGCGCAGGCGACGCTGCCCTATGCGTTGCCGCTAGGCTTGCACGGGGCTTTCGTGCCGGCCTGAAGGAAGGCAGGCCCCATCATCTGCCGATACCAGGCATGGAAGTGCCACATGCCGTCCTCCAAAGGCGACTGGTAGGGCCCCACCTCCGAGACGCCGCGCTCGAGCAGCGCGCGGCGGCCCGCGTCCATGCGCTCGCCGATCTCGTCGTCTTCCCTGGCGGTTTCCATGTAGGCGGCGCGTTGCGCCTCGACGAACTCGCGTTCGAAGGCAGCGATCTCCTCCGGGTAGTAGAACTCGACGACATTGACCGTGTCCTGCGGCCCCTTCGGATAGAGCGTCGACAGCACCAGCACATGCGGATAGAGCTCGATCATGTGGGTCGGGAAATAGGTCACCCACACCGCGCCGAAATCGGGCGCGGCGCCGGTTCGGTAGTCCAGCAGGCGCTCGTGCCAGGTGCGATAGACCTCCGAGCCGGGCTGGCTCAGCGATTGATGGACGCCGACGCGCTGCATGCTGTACCAGTCGGCGAAGTCCCAGTGCAGCTCGCTGCAGCTGACGAAAGCGCCCAGGCCCGGGTGGAACGGCGCGACGTGGTAGTCCTCCAGGTACACCTCGATGAAGGTCTTCCAGTTGTAGTTGCACTGATGAACCTCGACATGGTCGAGCACGTAGTCCGAGAAATCGAATTCCGGCCGCGCGAACAGGGCCGCCATGTCCTGCGCCGGATCGCGCGCGCCCTCGAACAGCAGGCCCTGGCAGTTGCGCAAGCCGAAGCGCTGCAGGTTCTTGCAGGGTTTGGGCTCGAACTGCGGCGCGCCCAGCAGCTCGCCGCGGTCGTCGTAGGTCCAGCGGTGCAGCGGGCAGACGATGTGGCCGCCGGTCGCGCCCAGGTTGCCGCTGGGGTTGGCGAGCCCGCGCACGTCGCCGGTCTCGCCCCCGAGGATCAGCGCCTGCCGGTGCCGGCAGACGTTGGACATCAGCGTCACCCCCTCGGCGTTGCGCACCAGCACGCGGCCGCCGCCCTCCTGCGCGAGCCGGCGCCAGTCGCCGACCTGCGGGACGGTCTTCTCGTGCCCGACGTAGCGGGCCGATCGATCGAAGATCAGTTCCTGCTCGCGCGCGAACAGGGCTGGGTCGAAGTAGGCATCGACGGGCAGTTGCGTGGACGCCGGCAGAACATGCGTGAGGCGTGCGACATCGTTCATCGGAATCTCCAAGGCGTGACGGGATGCACCGGGCCAGGCCGGCGGCGGCGCATCGCGGGAATGGATCAGGAATCGGCCAGCAGGCGGGCGATTCGCGTGTCGAGCGGGAGCTTGGGACAGGTGCTGCACTGCTCGCCGTCGCGGCGGCGGAAGTGGTGGCAGCACACCTTGCGGTCGAGCGCGAGCGCGGGCGTGCCGTCGCGCGCCCGGTAGGCGAAGAAACCGCAGCCGCCGGCGATGCCGAGGCGCGCAAGCCAGGCCACGCCGAGTGCGGCGAGCTCGCTGTCGCTGCAGGCCGGCGCGTGGCGATGCACCAGCAGCAAGGCGCCGAGCACGCATTCGGCCTGTAGGCGATCGGCCGCGCGCGCATGCAGCGCCACCGAGGGTGCCAGCGCCGCGCGCATCGAATCGCAGAACACGCGCAGCTCGGCGGCCGCGGCATCCATGCGCGCCGATGCGCTCCCTGTGACCGGCGCATGGACGGGCAGCTGGAAGCCGCGCGGAAAACCCTCGGCCACCGGCTGCGCGAGACCGGCGAGCCGCGGCACGTGCGTGTCCTGGTGCGCGGCGATCACGCTCAGATAGACCGGCTGCCAGATCGCCAGCCCCCAGCAGCGCAGCGCCCGGTAGTGCGCGCCGGCCTCCGGATAGGCCTCGGCCCAGTGGCGGCACAGCGCGCGCAGGCTTGTCTGGTCGCCTTCGCGCAGCGCGCCGGGCGAGACCTCACTGCCCTGCGTGCCGCACAACCCGGGAACGATGCGCTGCGCCAGCCGCAGCATGCGGGCGAGGTCCGGATCGGGCCGCGCGGCCGGCATCGCGCCGGCAACGACGGAACCGCTCGCGCTCGCCTGCATGCCGAGGGTCACGCCACGCTTTCCGCCAGCGCGGCCGATGACGCCTGCGCCGCCGGGCGGCGGCGGAACTTGGCGATGGGGTTCGCGAGGTTGCCCGCCATCTTCAGGCTGGAGGCCGGGTCGGACAGGTTCACCATCTGCACGTTGTTGCCGAGCTGCAGGCGGTTCAGGCAGGAATGCAGGAACTCGGGCACGAACATGTCGTAGTGCGCGTACTTGGCGGCGCGCTCCGGGTGCGCATCCTGATAGTCGTGCACGCAGTCGGCCACGGCGCGCCAGAACTCGTCTTCGCTGCAGCAGTCGTTTTCCACCAGCACCTGGTTGATATGGCGCAGCACGCCGTCGAACACGTCGATGAAGATGGCGAGCAGCTTGAAATGGTCCGGCACATCCACCGCGATGCGATCGACGCGCTCCGGCAGGCCTGCCTTGGCCGCGATGTCGAGGATGGCGCATTCCTCGGCGATGTCCTTCATGATGGCACGCACCGGCACTTGGCCGGAGAGCACCAGGATCAGGTTCTCGCCGTGCGGCATGAAGGTCAGGTCGTGCGCATAGAAGCAATGCAGCAGCGGCGTCAGGTAGGCCTGCAGATAGCGGCCCAGCCAGGCCACGGTGCCCAGGCCGGAGCGGCGAATCAGCTCGGGCAGCAGCGCATGGCCGTCCTTGTCGACATGCAGCAGCGCGGCCATGGTCATCAGGCGCTCGCCCGGCTGCAGCAGCGGCAGCGGGCTCTCGCGCCACAGCGCCGAGAACATCTTCTTGTAGGGCGTATCGAGCGGGATCGCGGCCTCGTAGTAGTGGTTGCGGAAGCCCATCGAGGCGACCTCCTGCAGGATGGTGAATCCGTTCGCGCGCAGGAACTCGTCGTCCGTCACCAGCTTCTTGATGAACTCGTTGATGGCCGGCGTGCCCGACATGTAGTAAGGCGAGAGGCCGCGCATGAAGCCCATGTTCAGGATCGACAGCGAGGTCTTCACATAGCGCTTGGAACGGTCGCTGGTGTTGAAGAAGGTGCGGATCGACTGCTGGGCGATGTAGCGGTCGTCGCCGTAGTCCAGGCAGATGATCTTGCGCCGCGCCACGTAGCCGGCGAAGGCGATCGACAGCTTGTTGAACCACTGCCACGGATGCGCGGGCATCAGGTAGTAGTCGGCCGGGTCGACCTCCAGTTCGTGCAGCCGGGCGGTGAAGCGCCCGACCGTCTCGGCACCCAGTTCCTCGGCCAGCAGCTGCTCGTAGCTCAGCGTGGAGATGCTGGCGAAGGCGGCGTTGTCCTTGTGCACGGCCAGCCAGATCACGCGGATGTCGGAGCCGGCCTCCGGCGCATAGGCGCGGTAGTCGACCGCATTGAAGCCCAGCCGCCCGTTGTTGGCGACGAAGCCCGGGTGACCTTCGGTCATGCCGACCTCGATGGTCTGGAAGTCCGTGGCGTCGGCGAGCTCGGCGCTGCTGGGCGCATCGGCCTTCATGCGCTTGAAGGCGCTGCCGAACAGCGTGCTGCTGATCTCGTCGAGGTAGATCGGCAGCAGGTCCTCGCGGATACCCAGGCGCTGGCGGCATTCGATGATGAACTGCAACGCATCGAGCGGCTCGTCGACGTCGCCCACCAGCTTGCGGATCGACTCCGGCTTGATATGCCAATGGCGCAGTGCCAGGCATTGCGCCTCGAACAGATAGCGCACGGCGCCGTCGTCCGACAGCAGCTCGTAGAGCGCGAAGCCGCCGGTGGTCGGCTTCAGCTGCTCCGGCTCGACGATCAGCTCGTGCGCGTATTCGGCGATCGCCTTGCGCAGCAGCAGGCGATTGGCCTGGGCCCACACCTCCGGCGTCAGGTGTGCGGCGGCCTCGGCCGGGCGTTGCGAGAGTTGGTTCACGAGGGTGAGGTTCATGGATGGATTTCCTCCAGGGTGGCGGCCGTGGCCTGTTCAAAATCTCGCCGGGTGCAGAAGGCGAGGCTGGCGATCTTCTCGGTGAAGACAACGTCGCGGTCGTAGACGAAGCCTGCCGACCGGTTCAGTGCGTGGATCTTTTGGTTGGTAGCGTCCGGCTCCACCACAATGCGCTCGGCGCCCAGGTGGGCGAACATGAAGCGCATCAGCGCGTGGAACACGGCGCGCGTGAAGCCGCGAATGCGCACATCCGACGGCCCGACGAAGATGTGCATGCCCAGGTCGCGGGGCCGCACCTCGTAGAAGCTGCGGATGCGGTCGTGCGCGGGGTCGTAGCATTCGGCCAGGAAGGCGGTCCGGCCCTCGTGCAGGCCGATGTAGGCGGTGGCGGTGCCGGAATCCATCATGGCCTGGTAGGCCTCGCGGACTTCGTCTTCGGTCTTGTCCTGCATCAGCCAGAAGGCGGCGCGTTCCTGCGTGAACCAGCGGTGCAGCATCGGCACGTCCTGCGGAATGCGCAGCGCTCGGAACACGAAGCCCTCCGCATCGCGGTACGACGCCAGCGCAGCCTCGGCGCGGCGGTGGACGCTGTCAATTCGCATGGGCCGGCACCTCCAGCTTGGCCACATGATCGGCGCTGGGCACGTTGAGGATCAGGCGATCCAGCAGCGCGGTCAGCACGAAGCCACCCGCCGCCAGCAGGAAGGGCAGGTGCAGCCCGTAGCGATCGACGATGGCGCCGGCCGCGAACGAGGACAGCAGCACCCCCAGGTTCTGGAAGAAGTTGGTGATGCTGTAGTCGTGCGCATAGCGCTCAGGCGTCGACAGGCGAAACAGGTTGACTTCGAGCTTGACGATGATCTGGAACAGCGCCCAGCCGTACAGCACGCGCCCCAGCACGATCCACACCGGGTCCGGCGCGGCATGCAGCAGCAGGCCGACCATGCCCAGCAGCAGGTTCCCCACGGTGTGGTCGGGCAGCCGGCCGCCGCGCGCGCGGATGCGGGCATGCAGGCGCAGCGCGACGATGGCGACCACGCCGGGGATGGCGAAGGCCATGCCGGAGATCAGCTCGCTGTCGTAGCCGGTCGTCTTCTGCCAGTAAACCGAGAAGAAGGGGCGGATCAGGTAGGCGCTGAAGTCGAACAGCAGCATCACCAGCGCCAGCCGCAGGATCGGCAGCCGGGCACGCCAGTCGAAGCGGCGCGGCGCGGCAGCAGCGGCGGCGGCCGCCTGCGCATGCTCGCCGCTGTTGACGCGCACGATCTTGCCGCTCCGGATCAGGTACATGCAGACCGCCATCTGGAAGAAGTCGCCGGCGGCCATCGCATAGATGCTGGCGCGCGGCCCCCAGGCCTCGAGCACCAGGCCGCCCACCACGGCGCCGAAGATGGCGCCGAAGTGCACCACCACCGACAGCACGCCGATGGTGGCCGCGTGCTCGTCCTTGGGCGTGAGGCGCATCATGTACGGGTACATCAGCAGGTAGCTGCTCTTGCACATGAACATCAGCATCGACAGCATCCAGTACGTCTCGACGTCGGGCGCCCAGTCGCAGAGCAGGCTGAAAGTGCCGGCGGCGAACTGCGTGTAGACCAGCAGGTACAGAGGCTCGACGCGGCGCGCCACGCGCGCCCAGATCGGCAGCGTGCACATCACCGCGATCGAGATGGCCGCCACGTAGGCGCCCACGTGGACCGCGCTGTCCAGCCCGTAGCGTTCACTGAAGAACTGCGGATAGAAAGGAATCAGGATGGCGTCGCTGATGACGGCCAGCACCGTCATCGCGATGATGTGAAATCTGAGGCTCATGGTGTTCCGCTTCAGAGCCTGACGAAATCCGCGCTCGCGGGAATCGAAAAATCCTGGATCGCGATGCGCCGCTCGATGCGGTAGTGCTCCACACCCGTCAGCTCATGCAGGATGTAGGAGTTGCGCCAGCAGCTCATGCCGAGGTCCTGGTTGGTCATGCCGTGGGTGTGCTGGCCGGCGTTCTGCACGAAGATCTCGTTGCCGTTGAAGTCCGCCGCGTAGTTGCGCGCCAGCCGGTAACGGCCCTTCTCGTCCCAGCGCAGGCGATGGCGGATGCCCTCGATGAAGGGCGGGATGTTCTCGCGGTAGCCGGTGGCGAAGACCAGGCCCTCGGTGCGGTGCGCATAGCGCGCCTCGCAGTCGAGCTGGCGGAATTCGATCTCGTAGCTGCCGCCGGCGGCGTCGTAGCGGCAGTCCTGCAGCTCGCAGTTGGTGATGAGGTGCGTGCGGAGCCGCCCGCGCGTGCGGCGGTCGTCGAGCAGGTCGTAGATCTGGTTGATCAGGCTGGCGTTGACGCCCTTGTAGAGGCTGTCCTGCGTGCGGACGATGCGCTCCTTCTTCTCTTCGTCGAGGTTGAAGAAGTAGTCGATGTAGTCCGGCGAGAACATCTCCAGCGTGAGCTTGGTGGTCTCCATCTGGAAGAAGCGCGGCGAGCGCGTGATCCAGGTCAGGCTGTAGTCGTGCGCCTCGGCTTCCTTGAGCAGGTCGTGATAGACCTCGGCCGCGCTCTGGCCGCTGCCGACGATGGTGATGGAGCGCTTCTGCTGCAGCTGCGCCTTGCTCTCGATGTAGTCGGCGGTGTGCAGATAGCGGTGCTCGCTCGGCTTGCAGCAGGCGGGGAACAGCGGCTTGGAGCCCACGCCCAGCACCAGCTTGCGGCCGCGCAGGACGAAAGGCTCGCGCTTCGGCCCGCGCACGCCGGTCACGACATAGCAGTTGCGCTCGGCGTCGTGGACGACTTCCTGCACCTCGTACTCGAAGCGCACGTTGCTCAACTGCGCCGCGGCCCATCGGCAGTAGCGGTTGTACTCGGCGCGCGTCAGGTAGAAGCTCTCGCGGAAGTAGTACGAGTAGATCTTGCCCTCTTCCTTGCAGTAGTTGAGGAAGCTGAAGCGGCTCTTCGGGTCCGCCAGGCTCACCAGGTCGGCCAGGAAGGGGTTCTGCAGCGTGGTGTTGTCGATCAGCATCCCCGGATGCCAGCTGAACTCCGTGTTGCGCTCGAGGAAGATGCCGTTCAGATCGGCAATGGGCTGCGCCAGGCAGGCCAGGCTCAGATTGAAGGGCCCGAGCCCGATTCCGATGAATTCATGAATGTCTTGTCTCATTGCACGCCATCTCCTTGTTTCCCCTACCACTGGTAGGTGAAGGTTGCAGTCACGTTGCGGGCGTCGCCCCAGTAGCAGTAGTCCTGGTTCATGCACGACGCCACATACGACTTGTTGAAAAGGTTGTTCGCGGCCAGGCGCAGGTTGGAGCCCTTGAGCGACGGGTTCAGGCGCCCGAGGTCGATGCGCAGCATCAGGTCCACCAGCAGGTACGCGGGCACCTTGAAGCTGTTGGCGTTGTCGACCCAGCTGGTGCCCACATAGCGCACGCCACCGCCCACCGTGTAGCCCGGCGCGAAGCTCCAGTCGCCCCACACCGAAGCCATGTGGCGCGGCGCCTGATAGGGCGTCTTGCCGGTGAAGCCGTCCGGCGACTCGATGTACTTCATGTCGGTGTAGGTGTAGGTCGCCAGCACCGACACGTCGCGCGTCAGCTGCGAGCGCGCCTCCAGCTCCAGCCCGCGCGAGCGCACCTTGCCGGCAGCCTCGAAGTAGGCGGCGCCCACCGGACGCGTGGCGACGTTCTTCTGCTCCAGGTCGTACACGGCCGCCGAGAGCAGCGTGTTCGAATCCTTGGGCTGCCAGCGGACGCCGGCCTCCACCTGCTCGGTTTCGGCCGGCGGCAGGATGTTGCCCTGCCGGTCGTTGCGCAGGCCCGGATTGAAGCCGTCCGAATAGCCGACGTAGGGCGCGACGCCGTTGTCGAACAGGTAGACGGCGCCGACGCGCTTGGTGAACTTGGAGCCACTCCATTGCGCCGGGGCGCCGGTGCCCATCTGGTTCGACGCCTTCGCCCGGTCCTCGCGGCCGCCCAGCGTGAGGCGCCAGCGGCCCAGTGCCATCTGGTCCTGCAGGTAGAAGCCGGTCTGCTCGAAGCGGCGGTCGATCGGGAAGCTCGTCACGTCGCTCAGGCCGGGGAAGCCATAGACGGGGGCGAACACGTTGATCGGCAACGCGCCTCCCGACTCCCAACTGCCGTCGACCTGGCGCTTCTGGTAGTCCAGGCCCGCGAGCAGCGTGTGCTCGACCGCGCCCGTCTGGAAGCGGCCTTCGAGCTGGTTGTCGATCGTGTGGCCGCGCGTCGATTCGCGGGCGCCGGAGTAGAAGCGCGTCAACTCGTCGGCGCTCGCCCAGCCATAGCCGTAGACCTGGCGCAGCGTGGTGTCCGCCGTGACGTAGCGGAAGTTCTGCCGGAACTTCAGCTGCTCGCCGAAAGCATGCTCGAACTGGTAGCCGACGAAACGCTGGGTGCGATGGTATTTCTCGATGCTCGGATCGCCATCGAAGAAGTAGCGCGAGATCCGGCGGCCGTTGTGCTTGGCGTTGATGCTGCCGTCCGCCGGCACGCCGCTGTGGTAGCTGCCCTCCGGATCGTCCTGGAGATAGGCCTGCAGCAAGAGGCGCGTGTCCTTCGAGGGCTTGATCAAGAGCGAAGGCGCGATGGCGCGCCGCTCCTCCTTCACGTGGTCGAACTGCGAGTCCAGCTTGCGCGCCAGCGCCGTCACGCGAAACGCAGCCACGCCGTTGGAATCGACGGGCCCCGTGAGGTCGACCGCACCCTCCAGGCGGTTGCGGTTGCCGACGGTGAGCTGGACTTCGCGGTGGGGCTCGAATTGCGGCGTCATGCTGGTCAGGGCCACCACACCGCCCGGCGACGCGCGCCCGTAGAGCACCGAGGCCGGCCCGCGCACGACGTCGATGCGCTCCAGGAAATAGGGGTCGACCTGCATCGAGGTGTAGCTGCCCTGATCGCTCAGCATGCGCAGCCCGTCGAGCAGGGTGCTGTCGACGCTGCTGTCCTTGAAGCCGCGCAGGGCCACGTAGTCGTAGCGGTTGGAGGACCCCACGAGGCCGGTGAAGGCGCCCGGCGTGTAGTTGAGCGCCTCGTTGATGGCGCGCGGCTTCTGGTCTTCCAGCTGCTGCTTGGTCACCACGGAGATGGACTGCGGCGTCTCGATGATGGGCGTATCGGTCTTGGAGCCCGAAGCGCTGCGCCTGGCGACGTAGCCGTTCACGCCGGTGGCGCTGTCCTGCTCCGCGTTGGCGCTGACCGTCACCACCGGCAAGCGCGCGGCATCCGATGTCGGCGGCGCCGCCTTGACGACCACGGCATTGCCGTCGACAGACGCCGTCAGCCCGCTGCCGGCCAGCACGCGGTCCAGCGCCTGCCGGGGTGTCAGCCGGCCCGAGACGACCGGCGCCGTCTTGCCCGCCACCAGCGCGGGCGGCACCATCAGTTCAAGCCCGGTCTGGCGCGCCAGGTCGTTGAGCGCCTGCGCCAGCGGCTGCGCCGCGATGCTGATCGGCACCGGGGTGGAGGCTTGGCTGTGCGCGGCGGTAGCGGCAAAGGCGAATGCCGCGGACAGAGCCAGCGGCGCGGCGTGGAAGCGGGGGCAGGGCATGCGTTCGTTTGCGGGAAAGGTAAATAAGAATCCTTCCCATGTAGACGCACCGGCTTTGCGAAACCCCAGGTGGGCCGCAAAGTTTTTTTCGCTTTGCGATTACTTGGCCGAAACGATCTCCGTCATGCCTTCGTGCTCGCGCAGCCGCACCGGCAGCACCTGCGGCAGTGCGCGCGAGAAGTTGTCGAGCCGGCGCGGATCGAAAGTACCGGTGACCCGCAGCGCAGCCACAGCCGGGTCGCGCACGATCAGCTTCGCGGGGCCATAGCGCTCGAATTCGGCCAGCGCCTGCGCCACCGACGCGTTGTCGAAGCTCACGCGGCTGTCGTGCCAGGGGGCGATGCCGGCGGCCGGCACGGCAGTCACAGCGCCGAGCCGGCCTGCCGCATCGCTGACGATCTGCTGGCCGCCCCTCAGTTCTACGGCGGCGCCATCGCCGGCCACGCGCACGCGGCCCTCCTCCACCGCCACGCGCACGTTCTGGTTGCCCGCGATGCCGGGTGTGTGGCGCACCGAGAAACGGGTGCCGACGACCGTGATGCGCAGCGGCCCCGCCCACACGTCGAAAGGACGCGAGGGATCGGACTTGACCTGAAGCTCGATCTGGCCCTCGGGTAAACGCAGCTCGCGGCGCCGGCGATGGAAGATCACCTCGGCACGGCTCGCGGTGTCGAGCCGCAGGTGGGTGGCGTCGGGCAATGTCAGCTCGAGCTGCTGGCCGCGCGCGGTGGCAAAGCTCTGGGCGAACACCGGCTGCTGCCAGTGGTTCCAGGCCAGGTAGCCGCCGCAGCACACCACGAGAGCCGCTGCGGCGGCGGCCCCTTGCGGCACCAGGGCAGTCAGCTGGTGCCACCAGGCGCGGCGATGCGATCGCGCCTGCGCCGCGGCCTTGTCCCCCGCCAGCTTCTTCCGCAGGCTGCGCACGCCCTCCGCCGGCAGCGCATCGAGCGCATCCCAGTCGCGCTGCCAGCGCGCGAAGGCCTTGCCGTGGGCCTCATCCGCAGCCAGCCAGGCCTGGAGCGCGGCTTCGTCGGCGGCACCGAAGCCCCCGCCCCTTTGGCGCACGAGCCAATCCAGAGCCGTGCTCTCGGGCTCTGCGGATGACGCGGCTGGCGGTTCGGCTGGCGGCTGTGTGGTCATGGCGCAGTATTCGGCTCCTTCATGTAGACGCACCAGCGGCCTTAAACCCTATGCCGTGCCATCGAGTGCGTTCTTGCAGCGCCGGCAGGCCTGCATGGCCAGTTGAATGTGCTGCTCGACCATCTTGCGCGAAATGCCCATGCGCTCGGCCACCTCTACATGCGGCAGGCCGTCGAACTTGTGCAGGATGAAAGCCTCGCGGCAGCGCAGCGGCAGCGCGTCGATGGTGGCGAGCATGGCGCTCACCGCCTGGCCCGAGGCGGCGGCCATGTCGGGCTCGAAGGCCCGCGGCGCGGCCAGTTCGTCGAGATCGAGGGCGGCCTCCTCGGCATCCGGCTGCAGCGCCTCGCCGCGCACTTCGCTGCGGCGGTACTGGTCGATCTGCAGGTTGCGCGCCGTGCGATAGAGCAGCGCGCGCGGCTCGGGCACCGCCTGCCCCGAGCGCTGCACCGCGAGGACGCGCGCATAGCTTTCCTGCACCAGATCGGCCGCGGCATCGCGGTTGCGCGCCGTGCGGGAGCAGAAATTCAGCAGTTCCTGGTAGTAGCGCTCGAGCACAAATCGACTTTGGCAATGGAGAGCAAATGAGAGTCATTCTCATTATGGACGATCCGTATGACCGATCCGCGAAGGGCCTGCAGGCCTCAGCGCTGCCTCACGCGTCGCGAAAGCGCAGGCGATGCATTCGCCGCCTCGACTCTTTGCCTCTCGGCCTCTTTCCTGAAGTCCCCCGTGCTCATGCCGAAGCGACGCCTGAAAAGCTTGCCGGCATAGCTTGCGTCTCGCACGCCGATTTCGTCGGCCAGCGCGGCAAGACTGCTATCGGCGTTGAGCAAGCGCCAGCGAAGGTGCTGCAGCCGCATCTCCTGCCAGTACGCTTGCGCGGTCTGCTCGAACTGCTGCAGGAAGCGGCGGTCGAGCTGGCGCCGGCTGATGCCCACGCTGCTCGCGATATCAGCGACCGAACACGTGCTGGCGAGCCTTTTGCGCATCAGGCCGATGGCGCGACCGACGTAGCGGCCGACCTGCGGCTCGGCACTTTGCGACTTGAGCAGATGGCGGCTTGCGCGCGGCTCGTCAACCAGCATGTCAGCCAGGCCCTTGAGCGCGCGTGCGCGGCCGCAGTGCTGCACCAGCAGCTCCACGGCCACGTCGATCGCGGCGCTGCCGCCTGCGCAGGTGATGCGCTTGCCATCAAAGAGATAGAGCTGCTCGGTTTTGATGGGGATGCGCGGGAATGCGGCCTCGAATTCCAGTGCGTGCCGCGGATGCAGCGCGACCTTGTGCCCGTCCAGCAGCCCAAGCTCTGCGAGCAGGAAGCAGCCGTTGTCCATGCTCAGGAGCGTGAGCCCATGCCGCACCGCGCCCTTGACAAGCGACGCGTAGGCCCGCGCCCGGCGCCGCGTGTCGGTGGCGCTGCGGCCGCCAAAGACGACGAGGTAGTCGTAGTCGGACCAGCGCACCTGCTGCGGCGTGAGCTGGATCGAGATCTCCACGCCGCTGTTCGAAGTGACAGTGCCGGCCTTGAGGCCCACGATGTCCCAGCGGCAATGGCGCTGCCGGCTGTAGTCCTCATCGTCGGCCGAGAAGCGCAGCTTGTCGAGAAAGCCGCCAAAGGGCAGCAGCGCGAAATCCGGCAGCGGAAGGATGAGCACGCGCACGTCCGGCGCGATGGGCTTCGCCTGCGCAGGCGGCAGCACGACGCGGCCGGGTCGCTTGCGAACCGCGGTTCTGGCGATGTCCAAATCGGCTGGTAACACGTCCAAATCTTACTTCGGTGTTTGACCCACGGTGTGTGACAGTGCATCCACTTTCCTTCACTCGTACGGATTCGCAATCATGGCGCTCGGCACTTGGTTGATCTATCTGGCAGCAGCCACCGGCCTGGCCTTGATGCCCGGCCCCAACGGCTTGCTCGCGCTGACGCACGGCGCGCTCTACGGGCGGCGCATCACGCTGTTCACGATTTGCGGAGGCGTGCTCGGCTTCGTGCTCGTGCTCGCGCTGTCGATGTTCGGCATCGGTGCCGTGCTGGACGCTTCGGCACAGGCGCTCACGGTGATGAAGTGGCTCGGCGGTGCCTACCTCGTGTGGCTGGGCATCCAGGTGTGGCGCTCGCCGCCGCCTGCACTCGAGGTCGCTTCGCAGCGGCAGCGGCCGCGCCACGGATGGAGCCTCTTCAGCCAGGGCTTCCTGTCTGCGGTGACCAACCCCAAGGCAGTTCTGTTCTTTGTCGCGTTCCTGCCGCCCTTCATCGACCCGCATCGCGATCTCGTGACGCAGTTCGTCGTGATGGCCGCGACATTCGCCGTCATCGAGTTCTTTGTCGAACTTCTGATGACCTTGCTGGCCAGCAGCATGCGCGGCTGGCTGCACCACAGCGGCAAGCGCTTCAACCAGATCTTCGGAGCCGTGTTCGTGCTGATCGGCGCCGGCGTGACACTGGGCCCCTGATCAATTGGCCGATACCACCGATCTGAGACATCCCTGCTGAGCGACGTCGCCCTACCGTTCCCACCACCCTTCCCCAAAGCGCCCCTGCAGAAAGGCCACGAAGCTCGATACCTTCCCCGGCACCAGCTTGGGCGAAGGGAACACGGCGTGGATCTCCTGCTCGGGCAGTGCATGGCCCGGCAGCACCTCGACCACCTTGCCCGCGGCCAGCGAATCGCTCGCCACGTAGCGCGGCATCAGCGCGATGCCGAGCCCCTCGCGTGCCGCGGCGAGTACGGCCGAAAGATTGTTGGAGCGCAGCCGGCCCGTGACCGGCACCGTGACCGGCTCCCCCTTGGGCGTGTGCATGCGCCAGACGTCGTCGCCCACCACGCTGCTGTAGATCAGCGCCACGTGCGCACTCAGGTCCTGCGCACGCTTCGGCGTGCCGTGCTTCTTCAAGTAGCCCGGCGCCGCCACCATGACCCACGGGTTCATGCCGAGAAAGCGCGCGCCCAGCGAGGAATCGGCCAGCTTGCCCATGCGCACCGCGACGTCGATGCCCTGCGCGATCAGGTCGACGTAGCGGTCCTCGAAGCTGAGATCCACCTGCACCTGCGGGTTGCGCGCCATGTACTCCAGCGCCAGCGGCACCACCACGCGCCGGCCGAAGGCGACCGAGGTGCCGACGCGCAACAGCCCCTGCGCCTGCGATTCGCGCCGCCGCACCACGCTCTCGGCCTCCTCGGTCTCGCGCACGATGGACTTGCACTTCTCGTAGTAGAGCGCGCCCGATTCGGTGAGGCTCACGCCGCGCGTGTTGCGGTTGAGCAGGCGTACCTTGAGCCGCGCCTCGGTGGCCGCGACCTGCTTGGTCACCGTGGGCTGGGTGGTGTTGAACTCGCGCGCCGCCTTGGAGAAGCTGCCGGTCTCCACCACGCGCACGAACATCTCCATTGCCAACAGTCGATCCATGCCCTGGATCGTAGCCAGTTATTCCGCCCTGGAATAGCTTTTATGGTCCGGCGCCGCCTTCTGCACGAGGCCTCGATTTCCTACAGTCGAGGCCTCTGAAGGAGACAAGCAACATGGCAAAGATGACCGCGGCCCAGGCCGCCGTTCTGGTGATGGAAAAAGAAGGCGTGACCCAGGCCTTCGGCGTGCCCGGCGCCGCCATCAATCCGCTCTACTCGGCGCTGCGCAAGCACGGCAGCATCGCCCACATCCTGGCGCGCCACGTCGAAGGCGCCTCGCACATGGCCGAGGGCTACACCCGCGCCATCGCCGGCAACATCGGCGTGTGCATCGGCACCTCGGGGCCGGCCGGCACCGACATGATCACCGGCCTCTACTCGGCGTGGGCCGATTCGATCCCGATCCTGTGCATCACCGGCCAGGCGCCGCGCGCGCGGCTCTACAAGGAAGACTTCCAGGCGGTGGACATCGAGTCGATCTCCAAGCCGGTCACCAAGTGGTCGGTCACGGTGCGCGAGCCGGGCCAGGTGCCGCAGGTGTTCCAGCAGGCCTTCCACCTGATGCGCTCGGGCCGCCCGGGCCCGGTGCTGATCGACCTGCCGTTCGACGTGCAGATGGCGCAGATCGAGTTCGACATCGACACCTACCAGCCGCTCACCCCCTACAAGCCGGCCGCCACGCGCGCGCAGATCGAGAAGGCGATCGCGATGTTGAACGCGGCCGAGCGCCCGCTGATCGTGGCCGGCGGCGGCATCATCAATGCCGACGCCAGCGACTTGCTGGTGCGCTTCGCCGAGGCCACCGGCGTGCCGGTGATCCCGACCCTGATGGGCTGGGGCACCATCCCCGACGACCATCCGCTGATGGCCGGCATGTGCGGCCTGCAGACCAGCCACCGCTACGGCAACGCGACCATGCTCGCTTCCGACTTCGTGCTCGGCATCGGCAACCGCTGGGCGAATCGCCACACCGGCTCGGTCGAGGTCTACACCAAGGGCCGCACCTTCGTGCACGTCGACATCGAGCCGACGCAGATCGGCCGCGTCTTCACGCCCGACCTCGGCATCGTGTCGGACGCCAAGGCCGCGCTCGAGCTCTTCGTCGAAGTCGCAGAGGCCATGAAGGCCAAGGGCCAGTTGCCGAACCGCGGCACGTGGGCCGGCGAATGCCTGGAGCGCAAGAAGACGATGCTGCGCAAGACCAACTTCGGCGACGTGCCGATGAAGCCGCAGCGCGTCTACCAGTGCATGAACCGCAACTTCAGCCGCGACACCTGCTACGTGAGCACCATCGGGCTTTCGCAGATCGCCGGCGCGCAGTTACTGCACGTCTACAACCCGCGCAACTGGATCAACTGCGGCCAGGCCGGCCCGCTGGGCTGGACCATTCCCGCCGCGCTCGGCGTGCGCGCCGCGGACCCGACGCGCAAGATCGTCGCGCTCTCGGGAGACTACGACTTCCAGTTCATGATCGAGGAGCTGGCCGTGGGCGCACAGTTCAAGCTGCCCTACATCCACATCGTGGTCAACAACTCGTACCTCGGCCTGATCCGCCAGGCGCAGCGCGGTTTCGAGATGGACTACTGCGTGCAGCTCGGCTTCGAGAACATCAACGCGGGCGTTGACAGCGGCGTCGAGCGCAGCTACGGCGTGGACCATCTCAAGGTGATCGAGGGCCTGGGCTGCAAGGCGATCCGCGTCTACAAGCAGGAAGAGATGAAGCCCGCCATCCAGCGCGCCGAAGCATTGATGGCCGAGTTCAGCGTGCCGGTGGTGATCGAGGTCATGCTGGAGCGCGTGACCAACATCTCGATGGGCACCGAGATCGACGCCGTCAACGAATTCGAGCCGCTGGCCGAAAGCCGCGAAGACGCGCCCACGGCCGTTGGCGTGGCAATGCTCGACTGATTCCCGAGGAGACAACACAGATGCCCCGATTCGCAGCGAATCTCACGATGCTCTTCACCGAGCTGCCGTTCATGGAACGCTTCGAGGCCGCCGCCAAGGCCGGCTTCAAGGCGGTCGAATACCTGTTCCCCTATGCCTACGACAAGAAGGAACTGACCGCCGCCCTGCGTGCCAACGGCCTGCAGCAGGTGCTGCACAACCTGCCCGCCGGCAACTGGGACGGCGGCGAGCGCGGCATCGGCTGCCATCCCGACCGGGTGAGCGAGTTCCGCGAAGGCGTGGGCATGGCGATCGACTACGCAACGGCGCTGGGCTGCCCCAAGCTCAACTGCCTGCTGGGCAAGCTGCCGCAGGGCGTGGGCCCGGCCGAGGCGAACAAGGTGGCGGTCGAGAACCTGCGCTTCGCGGCCCGCGAGCTGCAGGCGGCCGGCATCATGCTGCTGATCGAGCCGATCAACCACTTCGACATTCCCGGCTTCTTCCTGACCCGCACCGACCAGGCGCTGGCGCTGATCGAGGAAGTCGGCTCGGCCAACCTGCTGCTGCAGTACGACATCTACCACGCGCAGCGCATGGAAGGCGAACTGGGCGCGACGATCGCGAAGAACATGGCCAAGATCGGCCACATCCAGCTGGCCGACAACCCGGGCCGCGGCGAGCCCGGCACCGGCGAGATCAACTACCCGTGGCTCTTCAAGCACATCGATGCCGCCGGCTACACGGGCTGGATCGGCTGCGAATACAAGCCGAAGAGCGACACCGTCAACGGCCTCGGCTGGCGCACCGCCCTCACGCAATAAATACACACAGACAAGGAACTCAGCGAATGTCCAACACGGCACCCCAGAAGATCGGTTTCATCGGCCTCGGCATCATGGGCGCGCCCATGGCCGGCCACCTGCTCGACGCCGGCCACCAGCTCTTCGTCAACACCCAAGGCCCGGTGCCTGAGCTCTTCGTTTCCAAGGCTACGGTATGCGCCTCGGCGGCCGAGGTGACGAAGCAGACCGACATCGTCTTCATCATGGTGCCGGACACACCCGACGTGGAGAAAGTGCTGTTCGGCGAGAACGGCGTCGCGGGCGCACTGACCAAGGGCAAGACGGTGGTCGACTGCAGCTCCATCGATCCGATCGCGACCAAGGGCTTCGCGCAGAAAATCGTCGACCTCGGCTGCGGCTACATCGACGCGCCGGTCTCGGGCGGCGAAGTGGGTGCCAAGGCGGCCAGCCTGACCATCATGTGCGGCGGCGACGAGGGCACCTTCGGCCGCGTGCGGCCGCTGCTCGAGAAGATGGGCAAGAACGTCACGCTGGTCGGCGGCGCGGGCGACGGCCAGGTCTGCAAGGTGGCCAACCAGATCATCGTGGCGCTCAACATCGCGGCCGTCGGCGAGGCGCTGGTGTTCGCCAGCAAGGCCGGCGCCGACCCGGCCAAGGTGCGGCAGGCGCTGATGGGCGGCTTCGCGTCCTCGCGCATCCTCGAAGTGCACGGCGAGCGCATGATCAAGCGCACCTTCGCGCCGGGCTTCCGCATCGCGCTGCACCAGAAGGACCTGAACCTTGCGATGCAGAGCGCACGTTCTCTGGGCGTGGCGCTGCCGCAGACGGCGGGTGCTGCGCAACTGATGAACGCCTGCGCCGCCCTGGGCCATGGCCAGTCCGACCATTCGGCACTGGTGAAGGCTCTGGAAGCGCTGGCGCAGCATCCGGTTCAGCCGGACTGAGCGATCAGCCGCGAATGTTGAGGTTCTCCGCCGGGTTCTAACCAGCGGCTGCCAGCGCCTCCTTCAGGTTCCGGCGCCGCCAGGCCCAGGTCTTGAAGGCGTGCGGCAGGATCGTGATGCACGAGAGGTAGTAGATCACCTTGAAGCCCAGCAGCCGCGGGCCGACCGGCGTGCCGCGGAACAGGTCGCCCGCCAGGATCGACAGCAGCGCTTCCCGCATGCGCCAGACGTTGTTCTCCGGCTGCATGAAGAGCCGGCGGATGGCCGGCGAGGTGATGCGGTAGATGAACCACGAGAACATCCGAGGCCCGTGCTTCATGACCTTCTCGAAGCGGCGGAAGGCCCGCTCCGCCTGGCTGGCCTCGCCCCTGAGCCAGTGATCGACGGCCGTGGCGCTCTCGAAGGCGCTGTTCATCGCCAGGTAGACGCCGGACGAAAACATCGGGTCGACGAAGGCATAGGCGTCGCCGATCATGGCAAAGCGGTCGCCGCGGCAGAACTTCGAGTCGTAGGCATAGTTGCCGGTGGTCGTCGCGCCCTCGATCAGGGTGGCATCCTTCAACCGCTCGGCCAGCTTGGGCGCGAGCGCGATGGTTTCCATCAGGAAGCTGGTGAGATCGCCCTTGCGCTGCTTGAAGTAGGCCGGCGAGGCGACCGCGCCCACGCTGGTGGTGCCATCGAGCAAGGGGATGAACCAGAACCAGCCGTGGTCGAACCAGAACAGCGTGATGTTGCCTTCGTAGCGGCCGGGCGTACGCCGGGCGTTCGCGAAGTGGCCGAACAGCGCGGCGCTCGCGTGCCTGCGGTGCGCTGCTTGGCGTCGAAGCGGTTCGACAGCACGGTGTCGCGTCCGCTGGCATCGATCACGAAACGCGGGCGCCAGGCGGTCTCGGTGCCGTCTTCGGCTTTCACCGTCACCAGCGCACGGCCGTCGCTGCCCTTGCCGGCGTCCATGTCGAGACCTGCGTGACCTTGTGGCCTTCGAAGGTGCGCGCGCCGCGCTTGGCGGCGTGGCGGAACAGCAGCTCGTCGAACTCCGAACGGCGCACGTGCACGGAAAGGACTTGTCCATCGCCTCGCCGAAGAAGAACAGGCTGGTGTGGTCGTGCCAGGGCGAGACGAACTCGGCGCCGTGCTTGGCGATGCCGATGGCTTCGACCTCGGTGCGCACGCCCAGCCGGTCGAAGAGCGGCATGTTCATCGGCAACAGCGATTCACCGATGTGAAAGCGCGGGTGATGTGCCTTTTCGAGAAGCACCACCTCGTGGCCCTTGTCCGCGAGCAGTGCGGCGACGGTCGAGCCGGCAGGCCCGCCGCCGATGACGACGACATCTGGATCCATGGTTGTGAATTGCTGAACTGCCATGAATGGCGGGCCCTCGGTCGTGGTTATGTGCTCGGTTGGAGCGCGAATGCGGCCCGAGTGTAGCGATCGCGCCATGGCCCCCTCGTGGTTCCCACTACACGAAGGGCACGCGCTTTTGGAGTAGCCTCATTGGTCGTCAGAAACAAGGAGATTTTTCATGGCCGACACCCTGTCACCGGCAGAAGAAGCATTGCGCGAAGCCGCCCGCGAATACCACCGCAGCCCCGTCCGGGGCAAGATTTCCATCTCGCCGACCAAACCGCTGCTGAACCAGCGCGACCTCTCGCTGGCCTACTCGCCGGGCGTCGCCTACCCCTGCCTCGACATCGAGGCCGACCCGTCGAAGGCGGCCGAATACACCTCGCGCGGCAACCTGGTCGGCGTGGTCACCAACGGCACCGCGGTGCTGGGCCTGGGCAACATCGGCCCGCTGGCCGCCAAGCCGGTGATGGAAGGCAAGGGCTGCCTGTTCAAGAAGTTCGCCGGCATCGACGTGTTCGACATCGAACTCGCCGAAACCGACCCCGACAAGCTGGTCGAGATCATCGCCGCGCTCGAGCCCACGCTGGGCGGCATCAACCTCGAGGACATCAAGGCGCCCGAGTGCTTCTACATCGAGAAGAAGCTGCGCGAGCGCATGAACATCCCGGTGTTCCACGACGACCAGCACGGCACGGCCATCATCTCGGCAGCGGCGCTGATCAACGGGCTCGAACTGGTCGGCAAGAAGATCGAGGAAGTGAAAATCGCCGTCTCGGGCGCCGGCGCCGCCGCGATCGCCTGCCTGGACGTGATGATCGGCCTCGGTGCGAAAGCGGCCAACATCTACGCGGTCGACTCCAAGGGCCTGATCTACATCGGCCGCCCGGGCGGCTTCGACGACTCGAAATCGCGCTACGCGCAGAAGGACACCGGCGCGCGCACGCTGGCCGACGTGATGAAGAACGCCGACGTGTTCCTCGGCTGCTCGGCGCCCGGCGTGGTCACGCAGGACATGGTCAAGAGCATGGGCAGCCAGCCGATCATCCTGGCGCTGGCCAATCCCGAGCCCGAGATCCGGCCCGAGCTCGCCAAGGCAGTCCGCCCCGACTGCATCATCGCGACCGGCCGCTCGGACTATCCGAACCAGGTCAACAACGTCCTCTGCTTCCCCTACATCTTCCGCGGCGCGCTCGACTGCGGCGCAAGCAAGATCACGGAAGAAATGAAGCTGGCCTGCGTGCACGAGATCGCCGACCTCACCAAGGCCGACATCAGCGAGGAGGTGGCCACCGCCTATGCGGGCCAGGAGCTCGCCTTCGGCCCCGACTACATCATCCCCAAGCCCTTCGACTCGCGCCTGATCCTGCGCATCGCGCCGGCGGTGGCAAAGGCCGCGGCCGCCTCGGGCGTGGCCGCGCGCCCGATCGAGGATCTCGAGGCCTACCGCCAGAACCTGGCACGCTTCGTCTACCAGACCGGCATGTTCATGCGCCCGGTGTTCAGCGCCGCCAAGCTCGCGAGCGCCAAGCGCGTGGCCTACTGCGAGGGCGAGGACGACCGCGTGCTGCGCGCCGCGCAACTGGCGGTGGACGAAGGCCTGGCCAAGCCCATCCTGATCGGGCGCCCGGCGGTGATCGAGACGCGCATCAAGAAGGCCGGCCTGCGCATCAAGCCCGGCGTGGACGTGGACGTGGTCGACCCCGAGGACGACCCGCGCTTTCGCACCTACTGGGAGGCCTACCACCGGATCATGGGCCGGCGCGGCATCACGCCCGAGGCCTCGAAGGCGATGGTGCGGCGCTCCAACACCACCATCGGCTCGCTGATGGTCCAGCTGGGCGACGCCGACGCGATGCTGTGCGGCCTGGTGGGCCGCTTCGACAGCCACCTGCGCATCCTGCACAACGTGCTGGGCCTGAAGCGCGGCGCCCCGGGCTTCGCCACCCTCAACGCGCTCACGCTCGAGAGGTACACCCTCTTCATCGCCGACACCAACGTGCACGAAGACCCAAGCGCCGAGACGCTGGCCGAGATCGCGGTCATGGCGGCCGAGGAAGTGCGCCGCTTCGGCCTGCCGCCCAAGGTGGCCTTCCTGTCGCACTCCAACTTCGGCTCCTCCGAGCGCGCTTCGGCGCGCAAGATGCGGGTGGCGCGCGACCTGTTCGCCAAGATGGCGCCCGACATCGAATGCGACGGCGAGATGCACGGCGATGCCGCGCTGTCGGACACGGTGCGGCACAACGCCTTGCCGGAGACCTCGCTGAACGGCGAGGCCAACCTGCTGATCTGCCCGAACCTCGATGCCGCCAACATCCTGTTCAACGTGCTGAAGATGACCGGCGGCAACGGCGTGACGGTGGGTCCGATCCTGATGGGCGCGGCCGGCTCGGCCCACATCCTGACCCCCTCGGCCACCGTGCGCCGCGTGCTCAACATGACGGCGCTCGCCGTGGCCAACGCTACCTCGTCCAAGTAGGCAGCGCACCACGATCTACGCCCCGCCGCAGTGCATGCGACGGGGCGTTTTCACGCCCGCTCCGAGTGGCAATGGCCATCGGCCATGCACCCCATTGGCTCATCGGGAGGGTTCGCACCAAGTGCGTGCCGGCACCGTTTTTGCTTGAATCCCGTGCATCACCTTTCACGGACTCCCATGAACAAGCGCCAACTGCTCCAGACCTTTCTTGCCACTTCGGCGCTCAGCTTCGGCCTAGTCACCGCCCACGCCCAAGCGCTCACGCCGATCAAGTTCCAGCTCGACTGGCGCTTCGAAGGTCCGGCGGCGCTGTTCCTCCATCCGGCCGCCAAGGGCTACTTCAAGGATGCCAAGCTCGACGTGACGATCGACGCCGGCAACGGTTCGGGCGGCACGGTCACGCGGGTGGCCTCGGGCGCCTACGACATGGGCTTCGCCGACCTGGCCGCGCTGATGGAGTTCCATGCCAACAACCCCGACAGCCCGAACAAGCCGGTCGCGGTGATGATGGTCTACAACAACACGCCGGCCTCGGTCATGGCGCTCAAGAAGAGCGGCATCGCCAAGCCGGCCGACCTGGCCGGCAAGAAGCTCGGCGCGCCCGTGTTCGACGCCGGCCGCCGCGCCTTCCCGATCTTCGCCAAGGCCAACAACATCGGCGCGGTCAACTGGACCGCGATGGACCCGACGCTGCGCGAGACCATGCTGATCCGCGGCGACATCGACGCCATCACCGGCTTCACCTTCACCTCGCTGCTCAACCTCGAGGCGCGCGGCGCCAAGGCGGCCGATATCGTGGTGCTGCCCTACCCCGACTACGGCGTGAAGCTCTACGGCAACGTGATCATCGCCTCGCCCAAGCTGATCAAGGAGAACCCGGCGGCGGTCAAGGCCTTCCTCTCGGCCTTCGCCAAGGGCGCGAAGGAAGTGATCGCCAATCCGACCGTGGCCATCGAATCGGTCAAGAAGCGCGACGGCATCATCGACAGCGCGCTCGAGACGCGCCGCCTCAAGCTGGCGATCGACACCGTGATCAACAGCCCCGACGCGCGCGCCGAAGGCTTC
This sequence comes from Variovorax sp. LjRoot175, assembly GCF_964253805.1. NCBI lineage: Bacteria > Pseudomonadati > Pseudomonadota > Betaproteobacteria > Burkholderiales > Comamonadaceae > Variovorax > Variovorax sp. LjRoot175. The sequence continues at coordinate 4,322,719 of NZ_CAXURY020000001.1, forward strand.
GGCGCGGTGAACGCGGGCCGGCTCTCGCTGATGGCCTCGCAGGTGTCGGACGCCTTCAACACCAAGACGCGCGTGAGCCCCGACGCGGTGTGGACCGCCGCGCTGCTGCCCCCTACGGCCGAACTGAACATCCTGAAGAAGTGATGGCGGTCGCGGAGACCACGCCCTTCGTCGACTTCCAGGACGTCTGGCTCGCCTACAACGAGGAGCTGCTCGCCGCCAACCACTTCGCGGTCGAGGCCATCGACCTGAAGGTGAAGCGCGGCGAGTTCATCGCCATCGTCGGGCCCTCGGGCTGCGGCAAGTCCACCTTCATGAAGCTCACCACAGGCCTGAAGATGCCCTCGATGGGCAAGATCCGCATCGACGGCCAGCCCGTGAACGGCCCGCTCAAGATCTCGGGCATGGCCTTCCAGGCGCCCTCGCTCTTGCCCTGGCGCACCACGGTCGACAACGTGCTCTTGCCGCTGGAGATCGTCGAGCCCTACCGCTCCACCTTCAAGGCCAAGCGCCGCGAATACGTGGAGCGCGCGCGCAAGCTCTTGCAGAAGGTGGGCCTCGCCGGCTATGAAGACAAGTTCCCGTGGCAGCTCTCGGGCGGCATGCAGCAGCGCGCCAGCATCTGCCGCGCGCTGATCCACGAGCCCAAGATGCTGCTGCTCGACGAGCCCTTCGGCGCGCTCGACGCCTTCACGCGCGAGGAGCTCTGGTGCATCCTGCGCGACCTCTGGACCGAGCAGCAGTTCAACGTGATCCTGGTCACGCACGACCTGCGCGAATCGGTGTTCCTGGCCGACACGGTCTACGTGATGAGCAAGAGCCCGGGCCGCTTCGTGGTCAAGCGCCAGATCGAGCTGCCGCGGCCGCGCGAGCTGGAACTGACCTACACCAAGGAATTCACCGACATCGTGCTGGAGCTTCGCGGCCACATCGGTGCCATCCGAAGCAATGCCATCGCGGCCGCCGCCGCAGCGAGCCCGGCATGAAGAACGGCAAACAGATCGAACGCTGGTCGCCCTGGCTGCTGCTGGTCGCGGTGCTCGTGCTGTGGCAGATCATCTGCGCGGGCTTCGGCGTCTCGGATTTCATCTTCCCGAGCCCGTGGCGCATCTGGACCCAGTTCTGGGAGTTCAAGGAAATCATCGCGGGCCACGCCTGGCGCACCTTCTGGGTCACGATGGCGGGCTTCGGCCTGGCGATCGTGGTCGGCGTGCTGCTGGGCTTCGTGATCGGCAGCTCGCGCCTGGCCTACGCGGCGGTATATCCGCTGATGACCGCCTTCAACGCGCTGCCCAAGGCGGCCTTCGTGCCCATCCTCGTGGTGTGGTTCGGCATCGGCATCGGGCCGGCGATCCTCACGGCCTTCCTGATCAGCTTCTTTCCGATCATGGTCAACATCGCGACCGGCCTGGCCACGCTCGAGCCCGAGCTCGAGGACGTGCTGCGCGTGCTGGGCGCCAAGCGCTGGGACGTGCTCGTCAAGATAGGCCTGCCGCGCTCCATGCCCTACTTCTACGGCTCGCTCAAGGTCGCGATCACGCTGGCTTTCGTCGGCACCACGGTGAGCGAGATGACGGCCGCCAACGAAGGCATCGGCTACCTGCTGATCTCGGCCGGCTCGGCCATGCAGATGGGCCTGGCCTTCGCGGGCCTGATGGTGGTGGGCGCGATGGCGATGGGGATGTACGAGCTCTTCAGTGCGATCGAGAAGCACACGACCGGCTGGGCGCATCGAGGCTCTCAAAACGAATGACCCCTGAGCAGATCGTCAAGGCTCTGCGCCGCGCCGACGAGGTCGCGCGGCGCGCGATGGCCATGGGCCGCCATCCCTTCGGCGCGGTGCTCGTCGCGCCGGACGGCGAAACGGTGTTGGCCGAGCAGGGCAACATCGACACCGTGCAGCACGCCGAGGCCACGCTGGCGCGAAACGCCTCGCTCAACTACCCCGCCGAGTACCTCGCGCAGTGCACGCTGGTCACGACCTTCGAACCCTGCGCGATGTGCGCCGGCACCATCTACTGGGCCCATATCGGCCGCGTGGTCTACGGCGCCGAAGAAAGCGCGCTGCTCGCGCTGACCGGCGACCACCCCGAGAACCCGACGCTCTCGCTGCCCTGCCGCGAAGTCTTCGCGCGCGGGCAGAAGCAGATCGAGGTCATTGGGCCGGTACCGGAAGTGGCCGACGAGATGATCGCCACGCACCGCGGCTTCTGGCAAAGCCGGGGCGCCTGAGCCGCCGGCCAAATGAACCGGCCGCCGCACTACAACGTGTTCACCGGAATCTTCAGGTAGCGCACGCCATTGGATTCCGACGGCGGCAGCTCGCCGGCTCGGATGTTGACCTGGATCGCGGGCAGGATCAGCGCCGGCACGGCCGGGGTGGCATCGCGCTTCTCGCGCATGGCGACGAAGGCCTCTTCGTCGACGCCGTCGTGCAGATTGAGCATCGACTGGTCCCACTTCACGCCGTGGAGCGCCCTGGCCGGCGGCCTGTTGATCGGACTCGCGGCCGCGCTGTTCCTGCTGCTCAACGGCCGCATCGCCGGCATCAGCGGCATCGTCGGGGGCCTGCTGCAACGACGCGGCGGCCGGGGCTGGCGGCTGGCTTTCGTCGCCGGCTTGCTGGCGGCACCGTGGGTCTGGCAGCTCGCAGGCGCACTGCCGCCGGTCGCCATCGCCGCGAGCACGCCGGTGCTGATCGCGGCCGGGCTGCTGGTCGGCGTCGGCACGCGCTACGCGAGCGGTTGCACCAGCGGCCACGGCGTCTGCGGCCTGTCGCGTGGCTCGCCGCGTTCGCTGGTGGCCACGGCCGCCTTCATGGGCGCGGGCTTCGCAACCGTCTACCTCGTGCGTCACCTGCTGGGAGCCTGAACGATGTTGAATGCAAGCGCAGCGCTGGCCGGACTTCTGTTCGGCCTGGGCCTGATCCTCTCGGGCATGACCGACCCGGCGAAGGTGCTCGGCTTCCTCGATCTTGCGGGCAGCTGGGATCCGTCGCTCGCCCTCGTGATGGGCGGTGCGGTCGCGGTCGGCGCGGGCGCCTTCGCGCTGGCGAAACGGCGCCGCCGGAGTTGGCTTGGGCAAGCGATGCAACTGCCCGCCGCCACCCGCATCGACCGGCGGCGCCGGCTGGGGTCTGGCCGGCTTCTGCCCGGGACCGGCGCTCGTGAGCGCGGCCGGCGGCAGTGCGCAGGCGCTGATCTTCGTGGCGGCCATGCTGGCCGGGATGCTCGCATTCAGTCTGGTCGAGGGCCGCCGCCGCAGGCGCTCGAGCGCTACTGGCACGGAACCTGCACCAGACTCCGCGGAGTAGAAGCGTTCACCGTTTCGCCGTGAAGACGCCCAACGACGGTGCGGCTTCTGCGGCGTGTCGGCCGGAAATTGCTCCGAAGGCAGCGCACGCCAGCGCTGCCTCCGGTGTCCTGTTTCCAACCGCCCACGGAGTTTTCATCCATGCACCGTCGTTCTCTTCTGCGCGCCGCCGGCGCCAGCGCCCTCGTCACCGCCGCGCCCTTCGTACGCGCCCAGGGCTCGCTCCAGAAGTTCAAGTTCAACCTCGGCTGGAAGGTCGAGGCTTCCGGTGCCGGCTTCCTGCTCGCGCAGCAGCGCGGCTACTACAAGGATGTGGGTCTTGAGGTGGCGATCGACACCGGCAACGGCTCGGCGTCGGCGATCAGCCTGGTCGGCAGCGGCGCCTACGACTGCGCCTCGGCCGACCTCGCGACGATGATCGAGTTCAACGTGAACAACCCCACTGCCGGGCTCAAGGCCGTCGCGATCCAGTACGACCTGAATCCCAACGCGATCCTGGTGCGCAAGGGCGGCCCGATCGCCAAGCCGGCCGACCTGGCCGGCAAGAGTATCCTGGGCCAGCCCTTCAACGCCTCGCGCAAGCTCTTTCCCGCCTTCGCCAAGGCCCAGGGCTTCGACCCCTCGGGCGTCAAGTGGGAGAACGTCGCGCCCGACATCGGCGACACGCGCTTCGTCAAGGGCGACTTCGACGCCTCGGCCTACTTCTTCTTCACCGGCCTGCTCAACCTCAAGGCCCGCGGCATGGGGCCGGAGCAGATCACCGTGTTCCGCTTTTCCGATCACGGCATGAAGTCCTATGGCAACGGCCTGGTGGCCAACGCGAAGAGCATGCAGGAACAGGGCGATGCCATGAAGGCTTTCGTCAAGGCATCGACGCGCGGCTGGATCGAGGCGATCGCCGACCCGAAGGCCGGCGCCGGCGCCATCAAGACGCGCGAGCCGCTCGCCAACGAGGAGATCGAGTTCGAGCGCCTGAAGCTGATCGTCGACGGCACCATGAAGACACCCGACACGCGCAGCAACGGCTGGGGCGCCGCCACGACCGCGCGGCTGCAGGCCACGATCGACGAGACGGTGGGCGCCTTCGGCCTGAAGAGCAGCCCGGCGGTCGCGGACCTCTGGACCGAGCGCTTCCTGCCGCTGGCGGCAGACCGCAAGCTCAAGGCCTGACGAGATACAAGGGCGCGCCGTGGCGATCCCCGTCATCGACCTGCAGCACGCGCTGGCGCCCGGCGGCGCGCGCAGCGCGGAGGCCGCTGCGCAACTGCGCGCCGCCGCCATGGCCTCCGGCTTCTTCTATGTGCGCAACCATGGCGTCGACGCCGAGCTCGTGGCACGCCAGTTCGACGTCGCGCACCGGCTGATGGCGCTTCCGGAGGAGACACGGGAGGCGTTGTCGATGCAGCACTCGCCAACGATGCGCGGCTTCGAGAACATCGGCGCGCAGACGCTCGACGCCGAGGCTCGCCCCGACCTGAAGGAGAGCTTCTATTGCGGGATGGCCTATCCCGACGAACACCCCTACGTGCGAGCCGGCTACCAGACCTACGGCCACAACCAGTGGCCGAGCGAACTGCCCGATGCGCCGGCGCAGTGCGAGCGCTACATCCGCACGATGCTCGCACTCGCGACGCGACTCATGCAGCTCATGGCGCTGTCGCTGGGCCTGCCCGAGGGCTACTTCGACGCGAGCAGCGAAAGCCCGATGCTCACGCTGCGCATGATCCGCTACCCCGCCCATCCGGCCGATGCCGACGAGCGCACCTTCGGCGCCGGCACGCACACCGACTGGGGCGCCGTCACGATCCTTGCGCAGGACGCGCACGGCGGCCTGGAAGTCTGCATGCCCGACGGCAGCTGGGTGCCCGCGACACCCATCGAGGGCTGCTTCGTCGTCAACCTCGGCGACATGGTCCCGCGCTGGACCAACGGCCTCTACCACTCCAACCCGCACCGCGTGCGCAACCTGCATTCGGGCGGCGCGCCGCGCTATTCGATCCCCTTCTTCTACGAGCCCGACTACTTCGCACGCATCGAAGCTGTGCCGGGCACGGTACCAGCCGGCGAGGCGCCGCGCTACGCCCCGTGCACCGCCGGGGAGCACCTGCGCGAGATGTACCGTAAGACCTACGGACTGAAATCCGGCGCGGCGGTTGCATAGCCGGCCATACGGCCGGTTGTTTCCCGCTGCGCCTTCTCCTATGCTGGCGGCCCCCCAACAAGGAGATAGGCAATGATCAAGGTCAGCGTGATGTACCCCCATACGCCCGGAGCGCGATTCGACCACGACTACTACCGCGACAAGCACATGCCGCTGCTCAAGAGCAGGATGGGCGACGCCTGCAAGTCCTACACGATCGACAAAGGGCTGGCCGGCGGGGCACCTGGCGAACCGCCCACCTATGTCGCGTCTTGCCACATCTTCTGCGACTCGGCGGAGGCTTTCCAGACGGCCTTCGGCCCGCACGCCAAGGAGATCCTTGGCGACATCCGGAACTACACCGACCTGAAGCCGGTGATGCAGATCAGCGAGGTGGTGGTGGGCTGATCACACCAGCCGCGTCTCGATCTCCGTCTTGACCTCGGTCATCAGCCGATGCAGCGGGCACTTGCCCGCCACCCGCAGCAGCGAGGCGCGCTGTTCGTCGCTGAGCGGGCCGGTGACGCGCAGGGTGGAGTCGAGCCTGTAGACGCCTTTGCGTTCCTCGCTGTCGTCGCGGTTCACCACGACTTCGATGTCTTCCACCGGAATGCCCTTGTGCTGGGCATAGACCAGCACGGTCAGCGCCTTGCAGGCGGCCAGCGCGGAATCGTAGAGGTCGTGCGGCGAGGGGCCCGCGTCGGTGCCGCCTGCATCGGGCGAGGTGTCGACCGCGATCTGGTGGGCACGAACCTTGAGGATGTGGCGGGTGCCGGTGGTGCCGTCGCGGCGGACCGTGATGCTCATGGAATTTCCTTTGAAGGGTGAGAGATTCGGCCGGCGCCGCCTGTGAATCCAGGCGTTGCCATCGGGCGCTCCTGCTGTTGACAGCGCCCGATGGTAGTCGCTGAGGGCCTGTTAACAGGCCCTACATCTCGAAGGCCTCGACCTGGCGGCCGTCGATGTCGGTGAAGCCGTATTCGCGCGCCAGGTCCGCCACGCGGTGCACCGCGCCGCTCTTGTCCAGCACCTTCGGGTCGCCCGCCAGCGCGGCCACCGCGCGGCCCAGGTAGCGCGGCGACTCGGTACGCGCCAGTGCCGGGCGCTCGGTCCAATGCGCCTCGTCGGTCTTGTGCCCGGTCAGGACGAATTCGGTGCGCATCCAGCCTGGCGACACGGCCAGCGAAGCGACGCCGTGCGGGCGCAGCTCCTGCGCCATGCCGAAGGCCAGGCGGCTCATCGCGGCCTTTGCCAGGTCGTAGAAGAGATTGCCGCGCAGGTAGCGATCGCGGTCCCAGAAGGTGGTGGTCACGATCAGCCCCCGGCCCTGGCCGACCATCATCGGCGCGGCAAAGCGGCTGGCCAGCAGGTGGTTGCGCACGCCGCGGTCGAACATCGAATCCCATTGCGCGAGCGAGTGCTCCCAGAAGGGCGCCTCGAACACGCCGTTGAAGGTCTCGTGGCCGCCCCAGGCGTTGTTCACGAGCAGGTCGAGCTTGCCTTCGTCGCGCTGCACCTGGGCGAACAGCTTCGCCACCTCGTCTTCGCGCGTGTGATCGCATCGCACCGCGATGCCGTGGCCGCCGCCTGCCGTGACCTCCTCGGCCGTCGCATCGATGCTGCCCGGCACCGCGGCGAGCCCCGACAGCGCGAGGATGTCTCCGTAGGTGTCGGCGGGTTGCGCCCGCGTGCTGCGCCCGGTGACGTACACCGTGGCCCCGGCGGCGCCCAGCTCGACGGCGATGCCGCGCCCGGCGCCCCGGCTGGCACCCGTCACGATGGCGACGCGTCCCTTCAGTGGCCGGTCCGTGCTCTTGTACTGCATTCGTTCTCCTTTCGTTGGCTTTAGGGCCTACGGTAGTGCGGACTCAAGCCGCCGTCTTGGAAGAACCCGAAATGCGGTGGCCGAGGAACTCGGTCGGCGTGATGCCGCAGAGCGCCCGGAACTCGTTCACCAAATGCGATTGATCGTAGAAGCCGCCATCGAGCGCGAGCTCCGCCCAGGCCGGCGTCTGCTGTTGGCGAAGCGCGCGCAGGCAGGCGTGAAGCCGCGCCAGCCGGCTCCAGGCGCGCGGCGAAAGTCCCACGTGTTCGTGGAAGAGCTGCTGCAATCGACGCTCGCCGATGCCCAGTGCGGCGGCCACTTCGCGCAGCGGAAGCCGGCCGCCCGAAGCGGCGATGCGCTGCGCCGCATGCATGGCGGCCGAAAGCTGCGGCGATGCCTCGCTCGCGAGCAGGCGGCGTTGCAGCGCGGCGCCGAGCAGCGCGACCCGCGCGGCATCGTCGCGCGCCTCGGCGATGCGCTCCAGCAGCTCGGCACCCTCGCCACGCCACAACGCGTCCAGATGCACGGCCGTGCCACCGATCTCGCCGGCCGGCATGCCCAGCAGGGCCGCCGCCGCGCCGGGGCGCAGCGTGACGCACAGGCCTTCGATCCTGCTGCGCAGGCGCACCATGGCCGGCGCCGTGGATGCGCCTATCGCCTCGACGGGCTCGCCAGCGCCCTCGCTCGCCGACGGCGCATCGCCCAGGTTGAAGATGAGGCGCACCGCGCCGTCGGGCAGCACGCGCTCCAACACCTCGTGCCCCTCGGGAATGGTCTCGCGGCACAGGAGGATGTGCGCAACGTGCCGGCGCAGCGGCGCGGCCACGTCGAAGGACTGCAGCGTGCCGGCGGGAGCGCTCGCTTCCGGCCCGTGCAAGGGGTCGTTCTCGAGGCGGAGATAGAGGCGCTCGCTCATGGGGGTGAATCCATCGGCTCCGCGCGGGCGCGCGGCGAACCGGTCGATCCGGGCAGTTTGTAGCACTTCCGGCACGGGCTGCGGTCGAGAACGCCGTAGACTCGTTCTCCCCAAGGGATGACATCGATGGCCGGCCGCCAAAGCGGCGGCCACCGCCTTCAGGAGCGCTTTGAATGAAGATTCAGCACATCGAGGCGATTCCCTTGCGCATCCCGTTCACGGTGGGCGGCAAGTCCGATGCAGGCGCCTGGGGCGGCAAAGACCTGAAGACCGTGGATTCGCTCCTGCTCAAGGTCAGCACCGACGACGGGCTGGTCGGCTGGGGCGAGAGCTTCGGCTTCACGGCCGTTCCGATCGTCAAGGCGGCCATCGACGCCGTCGTCGCGCCGCTGTGCATCGGCCGCGATCCGGCGCTGATCGAGAAGTTGATGCGGGAGCTGCAGCGCACCTTGCACATCTTCGGGCGCAGCGGCGCCCTCATGTTCGGCCTTTCGGCCCTCGACATCGCGCTCTGGGACATTGCCGGCAAGGCTGCCGGGCAACCTGTGCACCGGCTGCTCGGCGGCAGCGACGCGAGCGCGCTGTCCTGCTACGCCAGCCTGATCCGCTACACCGATCCGGAACTGGTAGCCGACAACGTGAGGCGCGCCCTGGACCTCGGGTACCGGCGTCTCAAGCTTCACGAGATCGACCCGGCCTGCGTGCGCGCCGCGCGCGAAGCGGTCGGCGACGAGGTGGAAATCACGCTGGACGTCAATTGCCCGTGGTCCGTGCGCGAGGCACTGGACATGGCCCGACGGCTGCGACAGTACAACCTGCGGTGGCTGGAAGAGCCGGTGTGGCCGCCGGAGAACCACGCGGGCCTGGCGCGATTGCGCCGCGAGGGCGGCATTCCGATCGCCGCGGGAGAGAACGCATCGACCCTGATGGACTTCGCGCACATGCTGCAGGCGCAGGCGGTGGATTTCATTCAGCCCAGCCCCGCCAAGATGGGCGGAATCACGGAACTGCGCAAGGTCTTCGCGCTGGCGAATGCGAACAACACGACGGTCATGGTGCACGCGTTCTACGACGGGCCCGGGCTTCTGGCCGGCATTCACGGCAGCGCAGCGCTGGGCGGCGCCAATGCGTTGGTCGAGTGGCGTTTCTTCGATCTGGAAGCGCAGCTCTATGGCGACGCCATCGTTCCGAAGAACGGGATGGTGGCCGTGCCTCAGGGCCCCGGGCTCGGCATCGAGCCGAGCGCTGAAGTGATCCGCGACTACCGGCTGCATTGACGGCCGGCGGGTGCCACCGGTCGGCAGACAGCAAACCTCAGGCCGCTCGCACCAGCGGCTCGACGCGCATCCCGCGGTGCACCTCCGATTCGCCATGCTTCGCGAGCAGCTGCATCAAGTGCTTGCGGATCAGCATGCCGGGCCGGTCGGACTCCATCGAGTACTCGACACCGCGGCGGCGCGTGTCGACCAGCGCATCAGGGTCGGTCGATTCGAGGATGTCCTTGTCCTCGCGCGTGATCTCCGCGTCGAAGTCGATCAGCATCTGCGCCGCGCAGTCGGCCTCGGTGTCGTTGCGAAACAGCCATTGGCACAGCTGCATGCGACCATCGTCGATGGGCGTGAAGCAGTTGATGATGATGTGTCGGATGCCCGAGGGATATTCGATGTCGAGCCGGCGCGAGAAGGGCAGGAAGTAGGCGTTGCGCATGTGGCGCGTGGTGATCGGGTCGACGACGCCGCTGATGGCGTGGAACTTGGCCGGGTTGGTCGCCTCGATCACGGTCTCGGCATGGAAGCCGCTCTCGTTCTCGACCAGCTCGTACTTGCTCGGCTTCGGACTCGCGGCCACGCCGAAGGTCGCGCGGTGCACGAAGCTGAAGTGCGAGTTGTCGAAGGAGTTCTCGAGCGCGCGCATCGGGCTGGTCTGCCACTCTTCGTGGAACTGGAAGATGGTGCGGTAGCCAGGGTCGTCGAACTCGGGAATCTGCGGGATCTCCGCGATGGGGTCTTCCAGCGCGACCCAGGCATAGCCGTAGCGCGCCGTGCAGTGGTAGGCCGTGGTCCGATATTCGGGCGAGATCCTGCGCTCGGCCTCGTACTGCGGGATGCGGATCACCTGGCCGCTGCGGTCGTAGGTCCAGCCGTGGTAGCCGCACTGGATGGCGCCCTGGGCGCAGGCCTTGCCTTCGGCATCGACGCACCAGCCCTTCGACAACCGGGCGGTGCGGTGGCAGCAGCGGTCGCGCAAAGCGGCGGGCTGGCCTTTTGCATCAAGAAAAAGAACGATGTTCTCGCCCAGCAGCGTGAAGGGCCTGGGCCCCTGCTGCAGATCGGCCAGCGGCATGACGGCATGCCAGAACTTGCGGAAAACGGGTTGCTGCGTGACGAGCATGAAAGAACTCCTTCGGTTGCGTGGGAACACATGAAAGAGCAATTTCCCGCCGCGGCTCCCGTCGAAATCAGGACGCCGGACTGAACGCTTCTACTCTGCGCAGATCTCATTGCAAGTTGCGCGCCCGGATTGTCTCGCAGACGCTGGCATGCGTCATGCATTTGTCATACCAAACCATTAAGCATTTCACAGTGCGCGCACCGCCGCAGTGCATCGCACGAGGGCCTGTAAACGCTATTTGCGGGGTCGAAAATAGCGTTAACAGGCCCTTAACATCCCAGCATGAGCCCCCTTTCCCTTTCCAGCGAAATCGAACTCGACGAGCGCGACGGCCGCTACCTGCGCAAGGCCATCGTCTGGTCGCATGCAGCACGTCGCCGCGGCAACCGGCCCTTCGGCGCCATCGTGGTGTCGGCCACCGGCGAGGTGCTGGCCGAGGCCTACTGCAACACGGCCGAGACCGGCGACGTTACCGGCCATGCCGAAACCAATGCCGTGCGCGCGCTCGGCGAGCGCGGGCTGTCGCGCGAAGAGCTGGCGGGCGCCACCCTCTATTCGTCCGCCGAACCCTGCGTGATGTGCGCCGGCGCGATCTTCTGGTCCAACATCGGCCGCGTGGTGTTCGGCATCGACGCCGAGCGGCTGCGCATGTTCCGCGGCGAGCGCCCCGAGCAGCGCGATGCCGAGCTCTCGTGCCGCGATGTGTTCCAAGCCTCGTCGCATCCCATCGAATGCATCGGCCCGGCGCTGCTCGACGAAGCCATTGCGGCGCACGTGGGGGCGTGGAAGGACTGAGCCTGCTCTTGCTGTCCAATAGCGGCATGCAAAGCCCGCACGACACAGAACGCCGCCTCAACGAACTGGAGATCAAGGCCAGTTTCACCGAAGACCTGCTGGACCAGTTGAACCTGGCCATCTACAGACAACAGCAGCAGATCGACAGCCTGGCCCTTCAGGTCACACAGCTTCGGCACCAGAGTCCCGACCCCGGAGCCGGCGCGACGCGCAACCTGCGCGACGAGCTGCCGCCTCACTACTGAAGGCGACGGAGAACCGATGCTGGTCGTATTCGGGGGATTGCCGGGGGTCGGTAAGTCGACCATCGCACGCGAGCTCGTGCGCCGGTGCCAGGCCGCCTACCTACGGATCGATGCGATCGAGCAGGCCATCAGGGATTCGAAGATGCTGGCCGCGGACATCGGCCCGGCCGGCTACATGGTGGCCTATTCACTCGCCAGATCGAATCTCGAGCTGGGCCGGATGATGGTCGCCGACTGCGTCAACCCGCTGCCGATCACGCGCGCGGCCTGGCAGTCGGTGGCGCGCGAGGTCGGAGTGGCGCTGGTCGAGGTCGAAGTGATCTGCTCGGACGCGAACGAGCATCGGCGCCGCGTCGAAGGCCGCATCGGCGACATCGACGGACTGGCCCTGCCGACATGGTCGTCGGTGACGAGGCACGACTATGTACCCTGGACCAGGGAGCACCTGATCATCGATACCGCACTGCTGAGCCCGCAGAGCGCGGTGGACGCGGTGGTCGACGCGATGGATCGCGTCCGATCCGCATCCCTACACTAGCCCCATGCCATGGCACGCGCGACTAGCCCTCGCCTACAACCTAGAAAACCAGCGCAGCGTCGCCCGCTTTCGCCATGAAGGCCCGCTGCGCATCCTGCAAAGCCTCTACCCCGAAGGCGACGCCGTCTGCCACAACGTGCTGGTGCATCCGCCCGGCGGGCTGGTCGGCGGCGACACACTGGACATCGCGGTGCGCGCCGCGGCGGGCAGCCACGGCCTCATCACCACGCCGGGCGCCACGCGCTTCTACCGCTCCGAAGGCGAGCTGGCGCTGCAGCGCACCGAGATCACGCTCGAGGCTGGCGCGCGGCTCGAATGGCTGCCGCTCGAAGCCATCTGCTACAGCGGCTGCCGCGCCGAGAATCGGCTGACACTGCGCGCGGCCGAGGGCGCCGAGCTGATCGGCTGGGACGTGACGGCGTTGGGCCTGCCCGGCGCCGGCAAGCCCTTCGAGCTCGGCAGCCTGCAGCAGCACATCGAGGTGCCGGGCGTGTGGCTGGAACGCGGGCGCATCGATGCCGCGGACACGCGCCTGCTGCAAAGCCCGATCGGCCTGGCCGGACACCGCTGCCTCGCCTCGATCTTCTTCGTCGCGGGCTCGCCGATCGCGCGCGCGCGGCGCGACGCGGCGCTCGAGGTCGCGCGCGCGCTGATCGATGCGCACGGCCTGCGCGAGAGCGCCGGCGCGACCAGCCCGCATGCCGAAATCATCGTGCTGCGCGCGCTCGCACCGGTGGTCGAGCCGGCCATGCAGCTGCTGCGGCAGGTGTGGAAGGCATGGCGGGCCGAGCTCTGGCACATGACGGGTACGCCGCCGCGCATCTGGGCGATGTAGGGGCCTCGTCCGACGAGGCGGCGCGGCGGGTCTGCCTAGACTGCCGGGCGATGCAACAACAAAGCACGACCCCGGCCGGCAGCGACATCCCGGCCCGCCTCGACCGCCTGCCCTGGTCGCGCTGGCACTGGCGCGTGGTGATCGCGCTCGGCGTGGCCTGGGTGCTCGACGGCCTCGAGGTCACGCTGGTGGGCTCGATCGGCGGCGTGCTGGAGCGGCCCGACACGCTGGGCTTGAGCGCGGCGCAGATCGGCTGGTCGGGCTCGCTCTACGTCGGCGGCGCGGTGATCGGCGCGCTGCTCTTCGGCAGGCTCACCGACCGCCTGGGCCGCAAGAAGCTGTTCCTGATCACGCTGGCGGTCTATGCGCTGGCCACGCTGGCGACCGCCTTCTCGCCCGACTTCGCCTTCTTCGCGCTGTGCCGCTTTTTCACCGGCCTGGGCATCGGCGGCGAGTACGCGGCCATCAATTCGGCCATCGACGAGCTGATCCCGGCGCGCGTGCGCGGGCGCGTGAACCTGGCCATCAACGGCAGCTTCTGGGTCGGCGCGGCGCTCGGCGCCGGGTTGAGCCTGTGGCTGCTCGATCCGGGGGTGCTGGGCCCCGTGTGGGGCTGGCGCGCGGGCTTCGGGCTCGGCGCGCTGCTGGCCGTGGCGATCCTCCTGGTGCGGCGCAACGTGCCCGAGAGCCCGCGCTGGCTGATGGCGCATGGCCGGGCCGAAGAGGCCGAGCTCATCGTTGCGGGCATCGAGGCCGAGATCGTTGCGCAGCAGGGCGCACTGCCTTCGGCTTCCGGCTGGGTGCACTATGGCGACCGCGCGAGCCCCGGCTGGCGCGAGGTCGCGCAGGTGCTGCTCTCGCGCTACCCGCAGCGCAGCATGGTGGCGCTGGCGCTGATGATTTCGCAGGCCTTCTTCTACAACGCGATCTTCTTCACCTACGCGCTGGTGCTGACGCGCTTCCACGGCGTGGCCGAGGGCAAGGTGGCGCTCTACATCTTTCCGTTCGCGCTCGGCAACGTGCTGGGGCCGCTGCTGCTGGGTCCGCTGTTCGACCACGTGGGCCGGCGCCGCATGATCGCGCTGACCTACGTGCTCTCGGGCGTGGGCCTGGCGCTGACCGGCTGGGCCTTCATGCAGGGCTGGCTCGATGCGCGCAGCCAGGCGCTGTGCTGGTCGGCGGTGTTCTTTCTCGCATCGGCCGCGGCCAGCTCGGCCTACCTCACGGTGAGCGAGGTGTTTCCGCTGGAGATGCGCGCGATCGCGATCGCGATCTTCTATGCCGTGGGCACCGGGGCCGGCGGCTTCGTGGCGCCGGTGCTGTTCGGCGCCTTGATCGAAACCGGCAACCGCGGCGCCGTGGCCATCGGCTATGCGATCGGCGCCGCGCTGGTCATCGTGGCCGGACTGCTCGCGCTGCGCTGGGCGGTGGATGCGGAGCGCAGGCCGCTCGAGGACGTGGCGCCGCCGCTCGGATTGCATACGGACGGCGACGCCTCCGCCATCACTCGACAAGAGCGCGCTTGACGTCTTCCTGCAAGCTGCGCAGGTGCTCGCGCATCGCCGCCCTCGCCCGCTCCGGATCCCGGGCGCGCAGCGCGCGGACGATCTCGCCGTGCTCGTCGTGGTTCTCGCGCTGCCGGTGCAGCGGACTGTGCAGGCGGAACAGCCGCGCATTCACGCGCAGTTCCTCCACCAGCCGCGGGAACACCACGTTGCCGCTGGCGGTGGCGATCAGAAGATGGAAGCGGTCGTCGAAGTGCCAGTGCTCGGTTTCGTTGTGCTCGCCGCTGTCGAGTTCCCGGATGTCCGCCTCGAGCGTGTCGATCTCCGCATCCGTGATCTTGCCGACGGCGAGCGCGATGGCCTCGCACTCGATCACCTCGCGCGCGCGCATGCAGTCGAAGTATTCCTTGGTGCCCAGCGCGCGCACGGCATAGGAGCGCGCGTCGCGCCGCACCAGCAGGCCCTCCCCGGCCAGGCGCACCAGCGCTTCGCGCATCGGCGTGCGCGAGATGCGCAGGTCTTCAGCCAGGCGCGCTTCCTGCAGCGGGCTGCCGGCCGAGATCTGGCGGTCGAGGATCAGCGTGCGCAACCGTTCGTAGGCCTGCTCGGCAAGGCTGGCGGAGCGCACCTCGAGCGGTGCGATCGTGATGGTGGCGGGTTGCGCCGGACTGGGGAGGCTTGGCATGCGAGGGGAGGCGATTTCCACGAGGGTACGGGGAAAAGCTTATCAGGCCGGCATTGCGAGGGCCGCTATCCTCACAGCCACTTGTCCAACGGGTTGCCGTCGTTCGGCGCGCGCGGCCGCAGGCAGGGCTGGAAGCGGCCCGAGCCGGCCTCGGCCGAGAACACGCCGTCCTGCCAGACCACGCGCCCGCGCGAAACGGTGACGCCGGGCCAGGCGCGCAGCTTCATCCCTTCGTAGGGCGTGTAGTCGGCCGCGTGATGGAGCATGTCGTTGGAGATCCGCTTCTCCTGCCCCGAGGCGAAGACGTCCCACACCACGAAGTCGGCATCGCTGCCGACCGCGATCGTTCCCTTCTTCGGGTACAGGCCATAGAGGCGCGCCGGGTTGGTGGCGGTGAGTTCGACGAAGCGATGGATGTCGATGCGACCCGCGAGCACGCCTTCGCTCATCAGCAGCGGCAGGCGCGTCTCCACGCCCGGAATGCCGTTGGGGATGCGGTCGAAGGCAGGCTGGTCGCCGGCCACGCGCTTGCCGTCGGCGCCGTTCATGTTGAAGGGTGCGTGGTCGGACGAGAAGATCGTGAAAAGCCCGCTCGCGAGCCCGTTCCAGATGAACTGCTGATTGGCCTTGTCGCGCGGCGGCGGGCTGCAGATGCAGCGCGCGCCGTGCATCGGGTCGTCGGGATCGATGCCCAGATCCTCGGCGCTCAGGAACAGGTACTGCGGGCAGGTCTCCGCGTGGATCGGCAGGCCGCGCCCGCGCGCCCAGTGGATCTGCTCGACCGCTTCGCGGCCCGACACGTGCACGATCAGGATCGGCGTGTCGACCAGCTCGGCCAGCGCGATGGCCCGGTGCGTGGCCTCGCGCTCCACCGCCATCGGCCGCGAGCTGCCGTGGTAGCGCGGGGCCGTGAGGCCGGCATCGAGCAGCTGCTCGGTGAGCCAGGCGATGCAGTCGCTGTTCTCGGCATGGATCATGGTCATCGCGCCATGCCGGCGCGCGGCCGCGAGCACCTCGATGATCTGCCGGTCGTTCAGCTTCAGATCGTCGTAGGTCATGTAGATCTTGAAGGAGGTGTAGCCCTTCTCGATCAACGCGGGGAGTTCGCGCTGCGTCACGTCCTTGGTGGCGTCGGCGACGATCAGGTGGAAGGCGTAGTCGATCACCGCCTTGCCCTCGGCGCGCCGGTGGTAGTCGTCGACCGCTTCCTGGATGCTGCGCCCCTTCTGCTGGGCCGCGAAGGGCAGCACGGTGGTGGTGCCGCCGCAGGCCGCGGAGCGCGTGCCGGTGAAGAAGTCGTCGGCGAAGCGCGAGCCGTCGCTGGTCGGCTGGTCGAAGTGGCAATGGCCGTCGACGCCGCCGGGCGTGACCAGGCGCCCGGCCGCATCGATCTCGCGCGCGGCGCTGGCGTCTAGCCCTTGCGCGATGGCGCAGATGCGGCCGTCGCGCACGCCGATGTCGGCGCGGTAGCGGTCGCCGACGGTGGCGATGTCGGCGTTGCGAAGGATCAGGTCGTAGCTGCTCATGATGAATCTCCGGCTAGCGCTGCTCGAGCACGACGTCCACAGCCACGACCGGCGCGCTCGCGTTGCCGTAGGCGCGGCCGTAGTGGCGCTCGATGCGGCGCTGCACGAAGTCCCAGGCGGTGGTCATCAGCAGGTAGTAGATGGCGGCGACCAGGAAGAGCTCGAGCACCATGAACTTCTCCTGGATCAGCACCTGCGTGCGGCGCAGCAGCTCCTCCATCGAGATCACCGAGGTGATCGAAGTGGTCTTGAGCAGGCCGTTGATGCTGTTGCCCAGCGTCGGGATGATGAGCCGCATGGCCTGCGGCATGACGATGTAGCGCATGGTCTGCGCGTTGCTGAAACCGACCGCGCGCGCCGCGTTGGTCTGGCCCACCGGCACCGACTGGATGCCGCCGCGAATGATCTCCGCGAGATAGGCCGCTTCGTTGAGGATCAGCCCGAGCAGCGCCGACTCGATCACCGAAAGCTTGAGCCCGAGCTGCGGCAGGCCGGTGTAGATGATGATCAGCTGCACCAGGAGCGGCGTGCCGCGGAACACCCAGATGTAGAAGTGCGCCGGCCCGGCCAGCCAGCGCTGGCTGGAGAGCCTGGCCAAGGCCAGCGCGCATCCGACGACCAGCCCGCCGGCGATCGCGGCGAGCGTGAGCCACAGCGTGGTCACGGCGCCGCTCAGGATGTACGGATTGAACAGGTAGTCGGCGAACCCCGACCAGTTCCAGCCTTGTCCCATGGACTTTCCTTCGTGTACTCAGGGACCGCGGCGCGATCAGCTCGCGGGCCCCTTGACGGTCACGGCGCCGTCGATCGCCTTCACGCCGTACTGGTCGAAGAGCTTCTGGAAGCTGCCGTCGGCCTTCATGTCGTTGAGCGCCTTGGCCATCGCGACCGCAAGCTCCTTGTTGCGCGTGGCCAGCGCCACCGGCGTCGGGAACAGGCCGTTGAGCACGCGGTCGAAATCGCCGCGCTTCTGGTACTCGGCGCCGGTGGAGTCGATCGACAGCGCCACCTCGACCTGGCCCGCGCGCAGCGCCTGGAAGGCCATCGCGAAGTTCTCGAAGGTGCGGATGGTCATGCCCTTCATGCCCTTGTCGGTGAGCTGCTTGTCGAGCTCGCGCGCCTTGCGCTCCTCGAAGCCGCCGATCTCCACGCCGATGCTCTTGCCGGAGAGGTCGTCGGGCTTGGCGATCTTCAGCGGGTTGCCCTTGGCCGTGCTGATGCTGATGGCCTGGTCTTCGTACTGCAGCATCTGCATCAGCTTGGCGCGCTCCTCGGTGTAGAAGATGCCGGTGTTGATGACGTCCCAGCGGCCGGCCTGCAGGCCCGGGATCATGGCCGAGAACTCGATGCGTACGTATTCGGGCGTGAGGCACAGGCGCTTGGCGATGGCTTCGCCGAGCTCCACGCGCATGCCCTTGAGCGCGCCGGACTGGTCGACGAACTGCATCGGCGGCAGCGTCGGGTTGACCGACATCACCAGCGTGCCTTTCTTGACCAGCGCCGAGTCGGGCACCGGCGACTTGCAGGCCTGGGCCTGGGCTTGAACCCCGCCCATGCCGAAGACGAAGAGAGCCGTTGCCGATGCGAGAGCGGGAAGCAATTTCATGATGGATTCCTTCAGGAGATGGACGAGACGAGAAAGGGGAACCGGGGCGGCAAAGGCGCTCAGGCGCGGATCGAGTCGAGCAGGCCGAGCTGGTCGAGCGCGCGCCGCAGGTCGACCGCGTCGGCCTCGGGCAGCGGCAGGCGCGGCGCGCGGGGCTTGCCGACCGGCAGGCCCATCATCGAGAGGCCGTCCTTGGAGGCGGCGACGTAGCGGTGGCCACCGACCCAGCGCACGATCGGCAGCATCTTCTTGTAGAGCGCAAGCGCGGCAGGCATGTCGCTCTCGTCGGCGACCAGCTCGAACAGGCGCGCCGACATCTTCGGGATCAGGTTGGAGCACACCGCCACCCAACCCTGCGCGCCAAGCCAGAAGGACTCGTAGCCGAGGATGCCGGCGAACACCGTCATGCGGTCCCCGCAGAGTTCGATGATGTCGCGCACGCGCGTGACCTCGAGCGTCGACTCCTTGATGTACTTGCAGTTGTCGATGCGCGAGAGCCGCGCCACCAGCTCGGGCTTGAGGTCGACGTTGGCCGTGGCCGGATTGTTGTAGACCATGATCGGAATGCCGATCGCCTCGCCCACCTTGCGGTAGTGCGCGAACAGCTCGTCGTCGGTGGGCGTGCTGTAGAAGGGCGGAATGATCATGACGCCGTCGGCGCCCATGGTCTCGGCCTCGCGGCTCAGCCGCACGCACTCGTCGGTCCACTCCGCGCCGGTGCCGATCAGCACGGGCACGCGTTTTGCTGCCGTGCTCACGCAGGTTTCGATCACCAACTGCCGCTCTTCGGCCGTCAGCGACAGGAATTCGCCGGTGCTTCCCAAGGGGATGAGCCCGTGGATGCCCTCCTCGATCTGCCAGTCGACCAGCTTCTTCAGTGCCGGCACGTCCACGTGCTTGCCGTCGGCGGTCATGGGGGTGATGAGCACCGTATAGGTGCCTCGGAACGCTGTCATTGCTCGGTCCTCGGTGAAAATCGAATGACGAAGTATATGTATACGTGTAGTATACGTATACATTGAATCGCGTCAATGCGGTTTTTTGCTTCGATCTGCAATGAGCGCCAGACTGACCCACCCCTCCATCACCGCCAGCGGGCGCCCCGTGCGCTTTTGGTACGACGGCCGGCCCATCGACGGTCTGGAGGGCGAAACGATCGCCGCCGCCCTGGCCGCCGGCGGCATCCGGCAGCTGCGCCATACCCGCGGCGGCGAGCGCCGCGGCCTGTACTGCGGCATGGGCGCCTGCTTCGATTGCCTGGTGACGGTGGATGGCCAAGCCAGCCAGCGCGCCTGCCTCACCAAGGTGGCCGAGGGCCAGCAGGTGCGCTCCGCCATGCCGGCGGGAACGCCGGCGGATCCGCTGCGCCCGCTCGCGCCCGAAGCAGCCGCCGAGCCGGCAAGCCGGCAGGTCGACCTGCTGGTGATCGGCGCCGGGCCGGCGGGCCTGTCGGCGGCGCTCGCGGCGCGGCGGGCCGGGGCCGAGGTGTTGGTGCTCGACGAGCGCCTTCAGTCAGGCGGCCAGTTCTACAAGCCGCTGGCGCCGTCCCACCAGGCGGCCGCGCCGCCCGATCGCCAGTTCGCGCAAGGCCTCGCGCTCGAACAGCAGGTGCGCGCCGCCGGCGTCACGGTGCAGCAAGGCGCGCAGGTATGGGCGGCGTTCTCGCCGCAGCAGGTCGGCGCGCTGATCGACGGGCACGCGACCGTCATCGGCTGCAGGCAGCTCGTGATCGCACCCGGCGCCTACGAGCGCCCGGTGCCTTTTCCCGGCTGGACGCTGCCGGGCGTGATGAGCACCGGCGCCGCCCAGACGCTGGCGCGGGCCTACCGCGTGGCGCCGGGCCAGCGGGTGGTGATTGCGGGCAACGGGCCGCTCAACCTGCAGCTGGCCGCGGAGTTGCTGGCCGGCGGCGCCGAGGTCGTCGCGGTGCTCGAATCGGCCATGCGCCCTTCCCTGGCCCAATGGCGGCAACTGTGGACGGCCGCGCGCACCGCACCCGATCTGCTGCGCGATGGCTGGCGCTACATGCGACAACTGCGCGCCCATCGCGTTCCATTGTTGTGGGGCCACGCGGTGGTCTCAGCCGAAGGCGAGGACGAACTGCGCGCCGTGCAGGCAGCGGCGATCGACGGGCAATCGGCGACGCTGCGCTTCGAGGCCGACACGCTGTGCCTGGGCTACGGCTTCATTCCCTCCACCGAGCTCGCACGCATGCTGGGCTGCGAACACCGCGCGGTGGATCGCCATCTCGGCTACCTCGCCACGGTGACGCGCGAAGACGGCGCCACCAGCCTGCCCGGCGTGTTCGTCGTGGGCGACGGCGCCGACATGGGCGGCTCACGCGTCGCTCTGGCACGCGGCACCCTGGCCGGCACGGCGGCAGCACGCAACCTCAACCTGCCCGCGCCTGAGCCGCGCAAGGAGCTCGGCCAATTGCGGAAGGCCGAGCGCTTCCAGCAGGCCCTGTGGTCGCTCTACCAGGCACCACCGGTCTCGCTGTCCACGACACCCGACGACACGCTGCTGTGCCGCTGCGAGGAAATCACTTTCGGCTCGGTGCGCGAACAAATCCGCGCCGGCCGCGACACACTGGCCGCACTCAAGCGCAACACGCGCCTGGGCATGGGCCGCTGCCAGGGTCGCTACTGCGCAGTGACCGCCGCGAAGCTCGTGAGCGAGCTGACGGGGCGGCCGCCCGAGGTCGAGCAGTACTTCGCGCCACGCCCGCCGGCCAAGCCGGTGCCGGCCGGTGCGCTGGGCTTCGAGAAGCCCGAATGGGGCGGCCATAAGCCTGCCATCACCCCCAACCTCGCCCGGCCCGTGGAGCACGCGCCATTCGCGCCGCTGCACACCGAGGTGCTGGTGATCGGCGCCGGCGTGCTCGGATCGTGCCTCGGCTACTACCTGTCGAAGGCCGGCCGGGACGTGACGGTGGTGGAGCGCGACGACATCAACCTGCAGGCCTCCGGCGCCAACGCGGGCAGCCTGCACGTGCAGCTGCTGTCCTTCGACTTCGGCGCCAAGGCACAGGAAGGCGGCGGCCCGGCCGCGGCCACGTTGCCGCTCGGGCCGATGTCGGTGCGCCTCTGGCAGCAGATCGAGGCCGACTGCGGCGAGGACCTCGAGATCAAGATCACCGGCGGCCTGATGGTGGCCGACAGCGTGGCCGGCATGCGCTTCATCGACGCCAAGGCCGCGCTGGAGCGCAGCCATGGCATCGATGCGCAGGTGATCGACGGCGCCGAACTGCGGCGGCTCTCGCCCGCGCTTTCGGAACAGCTGCTGGGTGCGGAACTGTGCCCGATGGAAGGCAAGATCAACCCGCTGCGCGCGACCTATGCGGTGGCGACGCGCGCGCAACAGCAAGGCGCGCGCATGCTGCGCGGCTGCAACGTGCAGGACATCGAGCGGCTGCCCGGCGATGGCGCCGGCTTCACGGTCCACACCTCGCGCGGCACCATTCATGCGGGCCGCATCGTCAACGCGAGCGGCGCCTGGTCGAGCACCGTCGGCGACATGCTGGGCGTGAAGATCCCCGTCAAGGGCGCGCCGCTGCAGATGATCGTCACCGAGCCGGCGCCGCCGCTGGTGGACCACCTGATCGCGCATGCCGACCGGCACCTGAGCCTCAAGCAGGCGGCCAGCGGCGGACTCATCATCGGCGGCGGCTGGACCGCTGCCTTCCACGAAGGCATGCGCCTGAACCGCGCCGAGCGCGCCAGCATCGAGGGCAGCCTGTGGGTGGCGCGCCGGGTGCTGCCCGCCGTGAGCGGTCTGCACATGGTGCGCTGCTGGGCCGGCATGAACGTCAACATCGACGGCGCGCCGATCCTCGGCGAGGTGCCCGGCGTGCCCGGCTTCTACAACGCCGTCAGCTCCAACGGCTACACGCTGGCGCCCGTCGTTGCGCGCCTCGTCACCGAGCTGATCGTGCACGGCCGCACCGAGATCGACATCACCCCGTTTCGCATCGACCGTTTTCTCTGACCTCCCCACCATGACCGACTCTTCTTCCGCGCGCGACACACTGCGCCAGTTCATCGACACGCATTTCGACGGGCAGGTGCGCACGCTCGCGCAACTGGTGCAATGCCCTTCCGACAATCCGCCCGGCGACTGCGCGCCGCATGCGGAGCTCACGGCCCGCCTGCTCGAGGCCATGGATTTCGAGGTCGAAAGGCATACGGTGCCGGCCGAATTCGCAGCGGCGCACGGCATGCGAAGCATCACCAACCTGATCGTGCGCGAACGCTTCGGCGACGGTCCCGTGGTGGCGCTCAACGCCCACGGCGACGTCGTGCCGCCGGGCTCGGGCTGGAGCGTCGACCCTTATGGCGGCGAAGTGCGGGACGGCTGGCTCTACGGCCGCGGTGCAGCGGTATCGAAGTCCGACTTCACGACCTATGCCTTTGCCCTGCGCGCGCTGAAGCAGCTGCACGCATCCGGCATTCCGCTGGCCGGCACGGTCGAACTGCACTTCACCTACGACGAGGAAACCGGCGGCATGACCGGGCCGGGCTGGATTCTTTCGCAAGGCCTGAGTCGTCCCGACTACGTGCTCTCGGCAGCCTTCTCGCACCACGTGGTGGTGGCCCACAACGGCTGCCTGCACCTCGAGGTGACGGTGCGCGGCAAGTCGGCCCATGCCGCGCGCCCCGACACCGGCCACGATGCCATCGAGGCCGCGGCGACGCTCCTGCCCGCGCTCTACCGCTACCGCGATGCACTCGCCGGCCGGCCTTCGCAAACACCCGGCATCACGCATCCGACGATGGTGGTCGGCCTCATCGACGGCGGCATCAACACCAACGTGGTCGCCGACACGCTGAGCTTGCGAATCGACCGGCGCATCGTTCCGGAGGAAGTGCCCGAAGCCGCGGAGGCCGAGCTGCGCAGCGTGATCGAGGACGCCTGCCGCGCGCTGCCGGGCATCTCGGTCGAGATCAGGCAGATCCTGCTGGCCCGGCCGTTCGCACCGGCGCCCGGCGCCCAGGCGCTGGCCGATCTCGTGTGCCGCGAGGCCGCCGCCGTGATGGGCAAGCCGGTGACGCCGATCGGCGTGCCGCTCTATACCGATGCGCGCCTCTACAGCGAGGCCGGCATCCCCACCGTGATGTACGGCGCCGGCCCGCAGACGCTGCTCGAAGCCAACGGCCACCGCGCCGACGAGCGCGTTCCGCTGGACGAACTGCACAAGGCGACGCTGGTGGTCGCCAACACCCTGCTGCGGCTGCTGGCCCCCTGAATTTCAGTGCTGCGTGGTCGGCCGCCCGGCCTCCACCCAGGCTTCGAGTCCGCCGGCCAGCGGCCGCGCGCGCACGAAGCCGCGCGCCATCAAGGCCTGCGCGGCCAACGCGGCCGACACCTCGTTGGGGCAGCTGCAGTACAGGATGATCTCGCGCCCCCTGTCCTCGAAGGGCAGGTCCGCTCGCCGCTGCTGCAGCGCCTTCAGCGGGATCGGCAGCGCGCCCGGGATGCGTCGCGGATCGACCTGGACGCCGGCCTCGCCGCGCACGTCGACCACGATCGGCGGCGCCTCGCCTTCCATCAGGGCAAACAGTTCGTCGATGGTGGCGCGCGGCATGCTGGTGATGCGCAGCATGGCGCGACGGCGCCACCAGCGCAGCGCCAGCATGGCGGCCAGCACGATCACCAGCGCCGCGGTCGCGACGCTGCCGGCATTGGCCAGGGCATCGAGCACCGCCTGGATCTGCTCGCGAAACAGCCAGCCCAGGCCCAGGAACACGCCGGCCCACAGCAGCGCGGCCGCCGTCTCGAAGGCGAGGAAGCGCCGCGTCGACATGCCCAGCGCACCCGCCATCGGCGGCGCCACCACCGAGACGCCGGGCACGAACTTGGCAGCCACCAGCGACATGCCACCCCAGCGGCCGATCAGCGTTTCGCTGCGCCGCACGCAGGAGTCCGGCGAGATCGAGATCTTGCAGAGCAGGCGCATGAAGCGGTAGCCGTAGGTGCGGCCGGTATAGAACCAGACGCCGTCGCCCAGCACGTTGGCGAGGACCGCGGCCAGCACCATGGTTGCGAGGAGGGCCGGCTCCGCCACGGCCGCCAATCCGCCGGCCACCACCAGCACCGGCGCTGCCGGCACCGGCAGCCCGACGCGGGCCGCGAAGCTCACGAGGAACACCACGGCGATCGCGTGGTCGACCATCAGAGCTATCAATTCCTGCATGCCCGGAGCGTACCGCCAACGGGCGCGGCCGGCCCGCGGGCGCACTCAGATCGCGACCAGCTGGCGCACACCCTGCGCTTCCATGTCCTTGCCGAGACCGCGCGCGATCACTTCGCCGCGCTCCATCACGAGGTAGTCGTCGGCCAGGTCCTGCGCGAAGTCGTAGTACTGCTCGCACAGCACGATGGCCATGTCGCCGCGCTCGGCCAGCATGCGGATCACGCGGCCGATGTCCTTGATGATGCTGGGCTGGATGCCTTCGGTCGGCTCATCGAGGATCAGGAGCTTCGGGTTGGGCGCGAGCGCGCGCGCGATCGCGAGCTGCTGCTGCTGCCCGCCCGAGAGATCGCCGCCGCGGCGGTTGAGCATCTGCTTGAGCACCGGGAAGACTTCGTAGAGTTCGGGCGGCACCGGCGTCGAGCCCGGCCTGTAGGCCAGGCCCATGCGCAGGTTCTCCTCGACCGTGAGCCGCGCGAAGATCTCGCGGCCCTGCGGCACGAAGCCCATGCCGGCACGGGCGCGGTCGTAGGGCGTCTTCTTATGGATAGGCGCGCCGTCGAACTCGATGCTGCCGCTCTTGATCGGGACCAGGCCCATCAGCGACTTGAGCAGCGTGGTCTTGCCGACGCCGTTGCGGCCGAGCAGCACGGTGACCTTGCCGGCGTGGGCTTCGAAGCTCACATCGCGAAGGATGTGGGAGCCGCCGTAGTACTGGTGGATATTCTTGACTGAAAGCATGGTCACCTTCCCAGATAGACCTCAATGACGCGCTCGTCCGCCTGCACCTCGTCCAGCGTCCCCTGCGCCAGCACCGAGCCGTCGCACAGCACGGTCACAATCTCGGAGATGGTGCGGATGAAGCTCATGTCGTGCTCCACCACCATCAGCGAGTGCTGGCCCTTGAGCTTGAGGAAGAGCTCGGCGGTGCGCGCGGTCTCCTCGTCGGTCATGCCCGCCACCGGCTCATCCAGCAGCAGCAGCTTCGGATCCTGCATCAGCAGCATGCCGATCTCGAGCCACTGCTTCTGCCCGTGGCTCAGGTTGCCCGCCAGGCGCAGCACGCTGCCTTCGAGATGGATGGTGTGCAGCACCTCGGCCAGCCGGTCGCTCTGCGTCGAATCGAGCTTGAACAGCATCGAGGCCTTCACGCCCTTGTCGGTCTTGAGCGCAAGCTCGAGGTTCTCGAACACGGTGAGGTGCTCGAACACGGTCGGCTTCTGGAACTTGCGGCCGATGCCGAGCTGCGCGATCTCGGCTTCCTTGTGGCGCAGCAGGTCGATGGTGCTGCCGAAGAAGACGGTGCCTTCGTCGGGCCGGGTCTTGCCGGTGACGATGTCCATCATCGTGGTCTTGCCGGCGCCGTTGGGGCCGATGATGCAGCGCAGCTCGCCCGGCGCGATGTCGAGAGAGAGCTTGTTGATGGCCTTGAAGCCGTCGAAGCTCACGCTCACGTCCTCGAGGTAGAGGATGCGGCCGTGCGTGATGTCGACCTCGCCCGCCGTCGCATGGCGACCGTAGCCGGCTTCGCGGCCGCCCGATTCGGTCAGGCGGGCGCGGTCGCCGTGGCCGTGCCGCGCGATGCGCTGCGCGCCCGCTTCCATCAGATCGGGCGTCATGCGCGGGCTCCCTTCGCTTCCACCACCAGCGGCGCGAGCGCAGAGGGCTCGACGCCCTGCTCCGCAGCCATGGCACGTTGCGCCTCGCGCCGGCCTTCGCTCGCCGGCGCCTTCTCCCTGGCCGCCCATTTCTTGACCAAGCCCACGATGCCGTTCGGCAGGAACAGCGTGACAGCAATGAAAAGTGCACCCAGGAAGTAGAGCCAGTACTCCGGGTAGGCCACCGTGAGCCAGCTCTTGGCGCCGTTGACGATGAAGGCGCCGAGGATCGGGCCGATCAGCGTGGCGCGGCCGCCGACCGCGGCCCAGATCGCGATCTCGATCGAGTTGGCGGCGCTCATTTCGCCGGGATTGATGATGCCCACCTGCGGCACATAGAGCGCACCGGCCACGCCGCACATGATGGCCGAGATGACCCAGATCGTGAGCTTGTAGGGCAGCGGGTTGTAGCCCGAGAACATCACGCGCGACTCGGCATCGCGAATCGCCTGCAGCACGCGGCCGAACTTGCTGCCGATCAGCCACCTGGCGAACAGGAAGAAGCCGAGCAGCGTGAGGCCGGTGAGCGCGAAGATCGTCATGCGCATCTCCTGCGTCGCGATCGGCACGCCGAGGATGCGCTTGAAATCAGTGAAGCCGTTGTTGCCGCCGAAGCCGGTCTCGTTGCGGAAGAACAGCAGCATCGCCGCGAAAGTCATGGCCTGCGTGATGATCGAGAAGTACACGCCCTTGATGCGCGAGCGGAAGGCGAAGAAGCCGAACACGAAGGCGATCAGGCCCGGCACCGCGACGATCAGGATCAGCGTGGCGACGAAGCTGTCGCTCAAGCTCCAGTGCCAGGGCAGCGTCTTCCAGTCGAGGAAGACCATGAAGTCCGGCAGCTCGCTCTTGTAGTTGCCGTCGCGGCCGATCTGGCGCATGAGGTACATGCCCATCATGTAGCCGCCCAATGCGAAGAAAAGGCCGTGGCCCAGCGAGAGGATGCCGGTGTAGCCCCAGATCAGGTCCATGGCCAGCGCACAGATGGCGTAGCACATGATCTTGCCGACCAGCGCCACCGCGTAGTCGCTCATGTGCAGCGGGCTGCCCGCGGGCACCAGCAGGTTGAGCACCGGCGCCAGCGCGCAGACGGTGATCAATGCGATGAAAAAGGCGGTCCAGCCCTTGCCGCTCAGGAGCGGGCCCTTGGAAGGAAGTGCGACTCGGGTCATGCCTCGGCGCTCCGGCCTTTGACTGCGAAGATGCCCTGCGGCCGCTTCTGGATGAAGATGATGATGAAGACCAGCACCGCAATCTTCGCGAGCACCGCGCCGGCCCAGCCTTCGATGAACTTGTTGAGCACGCCCAGCCCCATGGCCGCATACACGGTGCCGGCGAGCTGGCCGACGCCGCCCATCACCACCACCATGAAGGAATCGACGATGTAGCTCTGGCCGAGGTCGGGGCCGACGTTGCCGATCTGCGAGAGCGCGCAACCCGCGAGCCCCGCGATGCCGGAGCCGAGCGCGAAGGCATAGGTGTCGATGCGCGCCGTGTTCACGCCCATGCAGGAGGCGATCGGCCGGTTCTGGGTGACGCCGCGCACGAACAGGCCCAGGCGCGTCTTGCCGATGAGCCAGCCCATCGCCAGCAGCACCAGCCCCGCGAAGATGACGATGCAGATACGGTTCCACGGCAGCGTGACGTTGCTCAGCATCGTGAAGCCGCCGCTCATCCAGGCCGGGTTCTCGACACCGACGTTCTGGGCGCCGAAGAGCGAGCGCACCAGCTGCTGCAGCATCAGGCTGATGCCCCAGGTGGCGAGCAGGGTCTCGAGCGGCCGGCCGTAGAGGAAGCGGATCACGCCGCGTTCCAGCACCGCGCCGACCAGCGCCGAGGCGAGAAAGGCGACCGGAATCGCAGCCACCAGGTACCAGCCGAAGGCCGCCTCGGGCATGTAGCGCTGGAAGATGCCCTGCATCACGTAGGTGGCGTAGGCGCCGATCATCATCAGCTCGCCGTGCGCCATGTTGATCACGCCCATCAGCCCGTAGGTGATGGCGAGGCCCAGCGCGGCTAGCAGCAGCACCGAACCGAGGCTGACGCCGCTGAAGATCGCGTTGATGCGGTCGCCCCAGACCAGCGCGCCGTCGATGCTGCGGATGGACGCGTCGATGACGGCCTTGACCTCGGGGTCGGTCTCGTCGGCAAGGCGCTGGTTGAGCAGCAGCTTGGTGTCGGGATTGCGGCTCTCGCCGAGCGCCTTGGCCGCGGCGATGCGCTTGGCCTTGTCGGCGCTGCTCAGCATGCTGGCGGCGCGCACCAGTTCGAGCTGGGCCTTGATCTTGGCGTTGGTCTCGGCGGCCAGCGCCTTCTCGACCAATGGGAGGCGCGACTCGTCGGGCTCCTTGAAGAGGGCCTGCGCCGCTTCGGCACGCACCGCTTCGTCCTTGCTGGTGAGCTTGAGTGCGGCCTGCGCGGCATCGAGCGCGCCGCGCATCAGGTTGTTGTTGACCACGTCCTCGGCGTTGTCGGGCAGCTTCTGCTCGGCGCCGGTGACAGGGTCGAAGGCCTTGTCGTCCCTGATGAGGAACACGCGGTCTTCGGTGTACTTGACCGCATCGTCGGCCATGGCCTGAATGAAGGCCGAAGTCTTCTCGTCGGCCGTGGCGACGGCCTTGTTGAGCGCGGCAATGCGGTTTTCGGAATCGCCCGAAGCGATGGCCTTCGCCTCGTCGGCGGTCAGCGCGTGGGCAGGAGCGGCGGCGAGCAGCGCGAGCGCCGCCGCGCAGCAGTAGATGGAGCGCAAGAATGTGTACACGGCGTTCTCTGTTCCAGGAACACCGCGGATCCGGCTCCGCCGGTCCGCTGGTGTTGCCCCCTGCAAGGGGGTTGGCGTAGCGACACGAAGTGCGCGCAGCCTGAGGGTGTTACAAAGATTTCCCTGCCGGCTGGTCCGGCTTCTTGTCGTTGCCCTCGATGTACGGGCTCCACGGCTTGGCCTTGACCGGACCCGGCGTCTTCCACACCACGCCGAACTGGCCGTCGGCCTTGATCTCGCCGATGAACACGCTCTTGTGCAGGTGGTGGTTCTTCTCGTCCATCTTCGAGACGATGCCCGAAGGCGCGGTGAAGGTCTGGCCGGCCATCGCCGCGATCACCTTGTCGGTGTCGGTGCTCTTGGCCTTCTCGACCGCCTGCTTCCACATGTGGATGCCGATGTAGGTGGCTTCCATCGGGTCGTTGGTGAGCGGCTTGTCCTTGTGGCCGGCGATGTTCTTGGCCTTGGCGTAGTCGCTCCACTGCTTGATGAAGGCGGTGTTGGTCGGGTTCTTGATCGACATGAAGTAGTTCCATGCAGCCAGGTGGCCGACCAGCGGCTTGGTGTCGACGCCGCGCAGCTCTTCCTCGCCGACCGAGAAGGCGACCACCGGCACGTCCTTGGCCTTCAGGCCGGCGTTGCCGAGTTCCTTGTAGAAGGGCACGTTGGAGTCGCCGTTGATGGTCGACACCACGGCCGTCTTGCCGCCGGAAGAAAACTTCTTGATGTCGGCCACGATGGTCTGGTAGTCGCTGTGGCCGAAGGGCGTGTACTTCTCGTCGATGTCGGTGTCCTTCACGCCCTTGCTCTTCAGGTAGGCGCGCAGGATCTTGTTGGTGGTGCGCGGATAGACGTAGTCGGTGCCCAGCAGCACCCAGCGCTTGGCGCCGCCGCCGTCCTTGCTCATCAGGTAGTCGACCGCGGGAATGGCCTGCTGGTTGGGCGCGGCGCCGGTATAGAACACGTTCTTGCTGAGCTCTTCACCCTCGTACTGCACGGGGTAGAACAGGAGGCCGTTCATTTCCTCGACCACCGGCAGCACCGACTTGCGCGACACCGAGGTCCAGCAGCCGAAGATCACCGAGACCTTGTCCTGGCCGAGCAGCTGCTTGGTCTTCTCGGCGAAGAGCGGCCAGTTGGAGGCCGGATCGACCACCACGGGCTCGAGCTTCTTGCCGAGCACGCCGCCCTTGGCGTTGATCTCGTCGATCGCCATGAGCACGGTGTCCTTGAGCACGGTTTCCGAGATCGCCATCGTGCCCGACAGCGAGTGCAGCACGCCGACCTTGATGGTGTCGGCCGCGAAGGCCGGCACGGCGGACAGGCTGGCAAGCGCCACGGCGGCGGTGAGCGCCTTGAGGGTGAAACGACGTTGTTGCATGAAGACTCCTTCTCCTGGTGGTTTGAACGATGGAGGGGAGTCTGCGGAATCGGTCACGGAGCGGGAATACGCCGGGTGGCGTACGAGGCCTCAGCGGCGCAGAAGATCCGGATGATTTCTTTTCGGATGCTTCTTCAGGGACACCATCTCAAGTGCGGTGGCGACGTGCGCCTTGAGCCTTCCGATGCTCAACAAGTTCTGCAATGTCATTTTCTTCCCCCTTCAGCCATATCTTGGGGCCGGCGGCGACGTTGACCGCGAGGCCCTGCCCTTCCTTCAGCTTCCTTGCGAAATCCGCCACGCTCATGGGCGTGGGATTCACCTCTCGGCCCAATGTCGCCTGGGCTTCGGTCAAGGCCAACGCGACATCCGCGAATCGTGCGCTTCCCAGCACGATCACGTCGACGTCGCTGCGTGGGCTCTCCGTGCCCGAGGCCATCGAACCGTAGACGAAGGCCAGCGACACGGATTCGCCTAGAGGAAAAAGTGCGTCACGCAGTACGGGCGACCCCGGCCGTCTTCCGAAGCAAACCGGCGAGGTCATTGAACACCGGGCTTTGCGTGTTCGCCTGGTAGTGAACCTGGCGGCCGACCTCGCTGCGCAGTAACAGCCCGGCGTCGCTCAGGCCGCGCAACTCTCGATGCAGCGAGCCGGCCGATGCGCCTGTCAGGCGTGCCAGCTCTCGTACGTGCAGCGCCTTCTCCGGGTGCAGCAACAGGGCGGCCAACACGCGCGAGCGTGTCTGGCCCAGCAGATATTCGGCAATACCGGGCATGTTCTCAATTTTGCTTCAATTGTAGCAATTATGAGAACGAATTTTCCAGCATCACGCGAAGAACGCCCTCGCATAGTTGATCGGCGCATGATCCGCCAGGTCGCGCAGCAGCACGGCGCCGCGGCGCCATGCATGGTCGATCACGTAGCGGGCGCGGCCCTGGGTGCGGTCGGCCTCGATGAAGCTGGCGTCGGGGTTGTGCAGGCACTCGCCGGCGCAGGTGATATAGCTGGTGGCCCCCGCATGCGCATAGAGCGAGAAGGCAGGCGGCAGCTGCGTCACGAGATCGCAGCCGTCGACCAGGCGCACGATCTCGACCCCGGCGAGGGCCGCGACGAACTCGGTGTTGCCCACGCGCGGCGAGCCCAGCGTGACCAGCAGGGTCGGCGGCAGAAGGGTCGCGATCAGCATCGCGAGCGCGCCGCCGAGGCTGTGGCCGGTCATGATCAAGGCGCTGCGGCCGGCGGCCTCGCCTTCCGCCCACTCGCGCACCGCGGGCCACAGGGCGCGCGCCGAACGCGCGAAGCCCGCGTGCACACGGCCGCCGGCTTCGGCCCAGTCGACCTGGTGCGCCTGCAGGTTGGTCGCGTGATCGCGAATCTCGTCGGGCTGCGTGCCGCGGAATGCGAGCAGCGCGCTGCCGTCGGCATGCAGGGCGGCAAAGGCGAAGCCGTGGGTCTCGGCGTGCGCGATGAGCTTCGGCGCGCCGAAGCCGGCGTGGCGCAGCGCCTCGGTCAAACGCAGCCGCTCGGCCTCCGAAGTCTCGGCGCGGTAGTAGGCTAGCCGTGCGGACTCGACGGCCCACTGCGCGGGCGTGTAGCTCTGGCCGGGCTCGAACAGCGTCTCGCGCCGCTCGGGCGAGTAGAGCGCGGTGCGACTGGGGTCGTACGGAACGCCGGGCATGGCCTCAGACCGCCGCGGCCACCTTGAACTGCTTGGCCGCGAAGGCCCAGATCAGGCGCGTGGCACTCGGCCCGGCTGCATCGCTGAAGGGCAGCCGCGGCGCCCCGCCGCTCCATGCATGGCCCAGGCCGGCCACTTCGCACAGCATCACGAAGGTGCGGCCGCCGCGCTTGAATTCGGTCACGCGCATCGCATGCCGCTTGCCGCGCTGCAGCGTACGCTCCGCGCCGGGCTTGGCGCCGGTGGCCGTGGCCCAGACCTCCGCCGTGCTGCCCGCATT
Source organism: Variovorax sp. LjRoot175 (assembly GCF_964253805.1). Classification (NCBI taxonomy): domain Bacteria; kingdom Pseudomonadati; phylum Pseudomonadota; class Betaproteobacteria; order Burkholderiales; family Comamonadaceae; genus Variovorax; species Variovorax sp. LjRoot175. The sequence goes on from NZ_CAXURY020000001.1 coordinate 4,354,987, forward strand.
GCTGGCCGAGACCACGACGTCGGCATCGCCGTGCAGCACCAGCAGGGGCGGCAGCGTGGTGAAGACGGCGGCGGCGCCCATGGCCTTGCCGACGGCGGTCGCCGGCATGGGCGGCACGTGGCGCCCGCGCATGGCGCCCAGCGCGGTGGCCGGCGATCTGGCGGCGCCGGGCGCCACGCCGGAGTGCATGGCTACCGCCTTGAAGCGCACCGGGTAGCGCGTGGCCAGCAAGGCGGCCATGCTGGCGCCGGCGGAGAGGCCGGCCACGGCGACACGCTCGCGGTCCACCGGATAGAGCGTGCAGGCCTGGTCGAGCGCGGACATCAGGGTCGCGGCTTCCGCGTCGGCCTTGCCGGAACGCCGGTCGTACCAGTTCCAGCAGCCCTGCGGATGAGCGAGCCGGTCCTGCTCGGGGTAGAGCACGAAGAAGCGCTCGCGCGCCGCGAGCAGGTTCATGCGCGTGCTGACCGCGAAGTCGCGCCCGGTCTGCCCGCAGCCGTGCAGCATCACCAGCAGCGGCAGGCGTTCACCGGGCTGGATATCAGGCGGCCGGTACAGGTGATAGCGGCGCGCGCCACCGGGGCCGATGGCCATGCCGGACAGCCAGTCGCCGGGGCCGCGCGGCGGCTTGAGCTGCTTGGCGGCGGCGCGCGTCACCTCGCCCGCGATGCGCGTGCCGCTGCGCAGCGTGGCATTGGTGAGCGCTTTCAGGCTGCGCTGGTAGGCGCGCGTGAATGCCGAAGCGGCGAAGGTCGGGGGACGACGGGCCATGGTGAATGCGTGGGCCGGATTCACCGGCCCGGTACACCTTAGCAGCTTCCGCGCCCGGCCTGGGCTAGTACACCTCGGGCACGTACATCGACTCCGGCACCGGCTGGCGCAGGTAGTCGGCATTGCGCACGCGCGCCGGCAGTTCGATGGGCGGGTGCGGCACCTCGTGATAGGGCAGCTGGCCCAGCAGGTGGCTGATGCAGTTCAGGCGCGCCTTTTTCTTGTCGACGGCCTGCACCACCCACCAGGGCGCCTCCTCGATATGGGTGCGCTCGAGCATGGTTTCCTTGGCCTTGGTGTATTCCTCCCAGCGGCGGCGGGATTCCAGGTCCATCGGGCTCAGTTTCCACTGCTTGAGCGGGTCGTGGATGCGGCCCAGGAAGCGCATGTGCTGCTCTTCGTCGGTGATCGAGAACCAGTACTTGATGAGCTTGATGCCCGAACGCACCAGCATGCGCTCGAAGTCCGGGACGGTGCGGAAGAACTCCTCGTACTCGTCGTCGGTGCAGAAGCCCATCACGCGCTCGACGCCGGCGCGGTTGTACCAGCTGCGGTCGAACAGCACGATCTCGCCCGCGGCCGGCAGATGGGCCACATAGCGCTGGAAGTACCACTGCGTGCGCTCGCGGTCGTTGGGCGCCGGCAGCGCCGCCACGCGGGCCACGCGCGGATTGAGCCGCTGGGTGATGCGCTTGATCACGCCGCCCTTGCCCGCCGCGTCGCGGCCCTCGAACAGGATCACCACCTTCTGCCGGCTGTGCTGCACCCAGTCCTGCAGCTTGACCAGTTCGCCCTGCAGGCGGAAGAGCTCCTTGAAATAGGCTTGGCGCTCAGCCTTGTCGGCGGTGCGGCCCGATTCGAGCTCCTCGAGATTGCGATCCTCGATCTCGAGCTCGAACTCCTCGTCGTAGCTGTCGACCAGGTCGCGCGCGATGCGCTCCATCAGGTCGTTGTGGTCGCTGAGGGTGCTGGGCAGCGTCATGGTCGGCTCGAATCAGGGGAAAAGACCATGCTGCCCCGCCTGCATGACGAACATGTGACAGAAAAGGCGCTTTCGGCGTGTCGTCACGATACTGACATATGAGACGCACAGCATTGGCGGGATTCGCCTGCCTTCCGACCCTCTGACGTTCTGAACCGCTCCGCCTTGCCCTCACCCCGGGATATCGCCACCGCATCGTATGGCGGGGACGAAGCAGGCCTGATCTGCGGCTACCTCTTCGACGCAGCGGCCGAAGAGCCGGCGAGCGCCATCGATTCCGCCGCTGCGGCCGATTGGCTGCAGCAGGCCGAGCCGCCGGCCGGCGCCTTCCTGTGGCTGCACTTCAACCTGAGCCACGCGCAGGCCGAGCGCTGGCTGCAGCGGCATGCGGACCTGTCCGACACCTTCTTCGAGACGCTGAAGGAAGGCCTGCATTCGACCCGCATCGAGCGCGCCGACGATTCGCTGATCGCGGTCATCAACGACGTGCATTTCGAGTTCAGCTTCGAGCCCTCGGACATCTCCACCCTGTGGATCAGCGTCGGCCCGCGCCTGGTGGTGACGGCGCGCGCCAAGCCGCTGCGCTCGGTCGACGCGCTGCGCACGGCGGTGAAGGCCGGCGATGCGCCGCGCTCCACCACCGAGCTGCTCGAACACCTGCTGCGCGCGCAGGCCGAGGTGCTGGTGAACATCGTGCGCGGCGTGACGGCGCGCATCGACACGATCGAGGACGAACTCCTGGCCGGCCGACTCGACCACAAGCGCGCCCGGCTCGGCGCGATGCGCCGCCTGCTGGTGCGGCTGCAGCGCCTGCTGGCGCCCGAACCGGCGGCGCTGTTCCGGCTGCTGCAGCGCCCGCCCTCCTGGATGGCCGAAGCCGATGCCCAGGAACTGCGCGGCTCGACCGAGGAGTTCTCGGTGGTGCTGCGCGACATGGGTGCGCTGCAGGAGCGCATCAAGCTGCTGCAGGAAGAGATCGCGGCCAACGTCAACGAGGACAACAACCGCAGCCTGTTCGTGCTGACGGTGGTGACCGTGCTGGCGCTGCCGATCAACATCCTGGCCGGCCTGTTCGGCATGAACGTGGGCGGCATCCCGCTGGCCGAGGACAAGCACGGCTTCTGGGTGGTGGTGGCGATCGTGCTGAGCTTCACCGCGATCGCGGCCTGGGTGGCATTCCGCAAGAAACGCTGAAAAGACGAAAAGAATAAGATCGTGGCGTGTCTTCCATCCTCAATGCAGACCTGCACTGTCACTCCGTGGTGTCCGACGGCACCCTGACCCCCGAAGAGCTGGCCGCCCGGGCCGCCGCCAACGGCGTCGAACTCTGGGCCCTGACCGACCATGACGAAATCGGCGGCCAGCACCGCGCAGCCGCGGCGGCCCGCGAGCAGGGCATGAAGTACCTCACGGGCACCGAGATCTCGGTCACTTTCGCCAATGAAACGGTGCACATCGTGGGCCTGGGCTTCGACCCCGAGGACGCGGCGATAACCGAGGGCCTCTACGACACGCGCGGCGGCCGCGGCAAACGCGCCATGGAGATGTCCGAAGGCCTGGCCAAGGTCGGCATCCATGGCGCCTACGAAGGTGCGCTCAAGTTCGTCGGCAATCCCGAGCTCATCTCGCGCACGCATTTCGCACGCTTCCTGGTCGAGCAGGGCCACTGCCGCGACACCAACGAGGTGTTCCGCAAGTTCCTCACCGAAGGCAAGCCCGGTTACGTGCCGCACCGCTGGGCCACGCTGAAGGACGCGGTGCGATGGATTACCGGCGCCAAGGGGCTGGCCGTGATCGCGCACCCCGGCCGCTACCGGTTCACTGCCAACGAGGAGTACGCCCTGTTCCTCGAATTCAAGGAGCACGGCGGCCGGGCGATCGAGGTCGTCACCGGCAGCCACTCGCCGGCCGAATACGAGGAGTACGCCGACAAGGCGCTGGAGTTCGGCTTCGCCGCCTCGCGCGGCAGCGACTTCCACAGCCCCGTCGAGAGTCACTGCGACCTGGGCAAACTTCCCTGGCTCCCCGGCAAACTGACACCGGTGTGGGAGCTGCTGGAGCACCGCATCCAGTGACCGGGCCGTCGACGAGCGGCGGCCTGGCCGTCCGGAAGAGCACGCGCGACATCGCATCCGAGCGCATCCTGGCCGGCATCGGCCTGGTGCTCTTGGCCGTCGCCTGCTTCGCAACGCTGGACACCGCCACCAAGCTCTCGACCGCCGGCGTGCCGATCCTGATGGGCGTGTGGTTCCGCTATGCCTTCCAGGCGGTCGCGACCACGGTCGTGCTGCTGCCCAAGCACGGCCCCGCGCTGCTGCGCACCCAGCATCCCAAGTACCAGCTGCTGCGCGGCGCCCTGCTGCTCGCGTCGAGCACGCTGGCCTTCCTCAGCCTGCGCTACATGCCGCTGGCCGAATTCACCTCGGTGGTGTTGATCGCGCCGCTGGTCATCACGCTCCTGGCCGCGACCACGCTCAAGGAACAGGTGTCGCCACTGCGCTGGGCGCTGGTGGCGGGCGGCTTCGCCGGCACGCTGGTCATCCTGCGCCCGGGTGGCGAAGCCTTCAGCTGGGCCGTGCTGCTGCCGATCGGACTGGTGCTCACCAACGCCTGGTTCCAGGTGCTGACCAGCAAGCTGGCGCAGACCGAGAACCCGCTCACGATGCACTTCTATACCGGCTGGGTCGGCACGCTGATCGCCTCCCTCACCCTGCCCTTCGCGTGGGCGGCACTGCCGGGCTGGCACTGGTGGGCCTTGCTGTGCCTGATGGGCTTCATGGGCACGGTCGGCCATTTCATCCTGATCCTGGCCTACCAGCGCGCGCCAGCCTCCACCCTCACGCCCTACCTCTACGCGCAGATCGCCTTTGCGATGCTGGGCGGCTGGCTCATGTTCTCGCAGGTGCCGGACCGGCTCTCGCTGATCGGCATCGCGACGATCGCGATCTGCGGCGCGGCCGGCGCCTGGCTCACGGTGCGCGAGCGCCGCGTGCCGATCGAGCCGGCCGAATCCTAGGCAGAATGCGCAAGGCCATGGCCCAGTACTTCGAACTCCACCCCGACAACCCGCAGCAGCGCCTTCTCAAGCAGGCCGCCGCCCTGCTGGCGCGCGGCGAGATCGTCGCGGTGCCGACCGATTCGAGCTATGCACTGGCCTGTCACCTGGACGACAAGGATGCGGTGGACCAGCTGCGTCGCATCCGCCAGGTCGACGAGAAGCACCACCTGACGCTGATCTGCCGCGACCTGAGCGAGCTCGCCGCCTATGCGCGGGTCGACAACAAGCAGTACCGGCTGCTCAAGGCGGCCACGCCCGGGCCCTACACCTTCCTGCTCGAAGCCACCAAGGAAGTGCCGCGGCGCGTCAGCCATCCGCAGCGCAAGACCATCGGCCTGCGCGTGCCCGACCACAGGGTGCTGGGTGAACTGCTCATGCTGCACGGCGAGCCGCTCCTGGCCACCACGCTGATCCCGCCCGGCGAGACCGAGGCGCTCAACGATGCGCAGCTGATCCGCGAACGCTTCGAAAAGCAGATCGGCGCCGTGATCGACGCCGGCGCCTGCCCTTCGGAGCCGACCACGGTGGTCGACCTCACGCCGATGGGCATGGGCGGCGATCCGGTCCTGGTGCGGCAGGGCCGCGGCGCGCTGGCGGTGCTCGGCCTTTGAGCCCGGCCTCCCTGGCCGGTCTGAGACAATGGGTTGGTGGATATTTCAAACCTGATTCAAACCGTGCTGATCTACGCACTGCCCGTGGTCTTCGCGATCACGGTGCACGAGGCGGCCCACGGTTACGTGGCACGCTACCTCGGCGACAACACGGCCTACGTGCTGGGGCGCGTGACGCTCAACCCGGTCAAGCACATCGACCCCATCGGCACCATCCTGATGCCGCTCCTGCTGTACTTCGCGACCTCCGGCGCCTTCCTGTTCGGCTATGCCAAGCCGGTGCCGGTCAATTTCGGCCAGTTGCGCAATCCGAAGCGCGACATGATCTGGGTGGCGCTGGCGGGGCCGGTCTCGAATTTCATCCAGGCCATCCTGTGGGCGCTCTTGCTGGTCGGCCTGGTCGCCGCGGGCGTCGACGAAACCTTTTTCATCAAGATGGCCCAAGGCGGCGTGCTGGTCAATCTCGTGATGTGGGCCTTCAATCTGTTTCCGCTGCCCCCGCTCGACGGCGGCCGGGTGCTGGCCGGCCTCCTGCCGCGCGGCGGCGCGCAGGAGTTCCTCGCGCGCATCGAACCCTACGGCTTCTTCATCGTGATGGGCCTGGTCATCGCCGGCATCGTGAGCACCTGGTGGCTGCGCCCGCTGATGAGCTTCGGCTACCAGGCGATCAACCTGCTGATCTCCCCCCTCACGGCCCTGCTGCGCTGAGTTTTCCCCCATGGCAACGTCCTCCACCGCTCCCGTCCGCTTCCTCACCGGCATCACCACCAGCGGCACGCCGCATCTGGGCAACTACGTCGGCTCGGTGCGGCATTCGGTGCGCTTCAGCCGCCAGGCCCATGTGCAGAGCTTCTACTTCCTGGCCGACTACCACGCGCTGATCAAGGTCGACGAGCCGGCGCGCATCCAGCGCTCGACCCTCGAGATCGCCGCCACCTGGCTGGCCTGCGGGCTCGATCCGGAGCGCGTCACCTTCTACCGCCAGTCCGACATTGTCGAGATTCCCGAGCTCACCTGGCTCCTGACCTGCGTCACCGGCAAGGGCATGCTGAACCGCGCCCATGCCTACAAGGCGCAGATGGACAAGAACATCGCGCGCGGCGAGGACCCGGACGCCGACGTGAGCGCCGGCCTCTTCATGTACCCGGTGCTGATGGGCGCCGACATCCTGTTGTTCAACGCCCACAAGGTGCCGGTGGGCCGCGACCAGGTGCAGCACATCGAGATGGCGCGCGACATGGCGCAGCGCTTCAACCATCTCTATGGCGAGCACTTCACGCTGCCCGAGGCCGAGATCGACGACGCGGTGGCCACGCTGCCGGGCCTCGACGGCCGCAAGATGAGCAAGAGCTACGACAACACGATCCCGCTCTTCACCCCGCGCGCCCAGCTGCAGAAGCTGATTGCCGGCATCGTGACCGACTCGCGCGCACCCGGCGAGCCCAAGGATACCGAGGGCTCGGCGCTGTTCCAGATCTACCAGGCCTTCGCCGACGGCGAGGAAACCGAAGCGTTGCGCAAAGCCTACGCCGACGGCATCGGCTGGGGCGATGCCAAGCAGATCCTGTTCGAGCGCATCGACCGCGAGGTCGCGCCGATGCGCGAACACTACGATGCCCTGCTCAATGACCCGGCGCAGATCGAGAAGATCCTCCTGGCCGGCGCCGACAAGGCGCGAGCGCTCTCCCGCCCCTTCATGGCCGAGCTGCGCCATGCCGTCGGCCTGCGCAATCTGGGGGCCGGGAGCCAGGGCACGGCCCGCAAGGCAGCCAGGGCCGCGCGGCCGAGTTTCAAGCAATACCGCGAAAAAGACGGGCTTTTTTATTTCAAGCTGCTCGACGCGAATGGTGCACAACTGATACAAAGTCTGGGTTTCGCGTCGCCGCAGGAGGCGGGCCGGGCGATCGCGACGCTGCGCGAGCAGCGCGGCGCCGGACTGACCCTGATCGCCGCGCAACTCGAACCCATCGACAATGCGGGCATGCGAACGACAACGGAGGCCCTGGAAGCGCTTGCATCCGAGGCTGCAAACGAGAAGAACTAGGGAAGATTCCGCGCGATGACGACCGGCACCGCCGGCCAGCGCGCACACAGTGAGAAAAAAGTTATGAGTATTTATGTCATCGACGATCACCCCTTGATGCGCGACGCCATCGTGATGGTGCTGCGGCGCCTGCGGCCGGCCGAGAACATCGTGGAGCTGGAACGGCTCGACAAGCTGGCCAGCGCCGTCAAGCAGCACGGTGCGCCGGGGCTGTTCTGCCTCGACCTGAAACTGCCCGATGTGACAGGCGTCTCAGGCGTGATCGCGGTGAAGCAGATCTACCCCGACGTTCCGGTCGCGGTCTACTCGGCTTCGCCGGCAGCCGACATGGAAGAGGCCTGCATCGAGGCCGGCGCCGACACCTACATCGAGAAGTCGGCCAGTTCCGCGGAACTCACCGCCGCGCTGCGCGGCCTCCTGATGGCCGACAGCGAGGCCGAGGAGCCGGTGGCCGCCGCCAACAGCAAGCTGTCGAAGCGCCAGACCCAGCTGATCGCCATGCTCGACCAGGGCATGAGCAACCGCGACATCGCGACCGAGCTCGACATCAGCGAGCACACGGTGAAAGTGCACCTGTGGCGCCTGTTCCGGCGGCTGGGAGTGAAGAGCCGGACGCAGGCGCTGCACCACGCCCGCACGAACGGATTGCTCTCCAGCAACCCCTAAAAAAACCGGGCTCGTGGCCCTAGGGGTTGGCTTAAAGCGTTGACGCCAAAGCCCAAGACGCCAAACGACCTCCGAGTCACTTGCTGCCGGGGGTCGTTCCTTTTTGTGCAAGAGCCGTAGGCCCGCAATGGAGCAAAGGGGAACAGCCGGTTAGGGCCCGGTGCGGTCCTTCAGCATCAAGAGAAGCTGACCTTCGTCAAAGCCACTGAACGGCCATTTCCAGTCATTCACGACGGTCCGCATTGGGCATCCACGCATCGACGGGTGTAGGGCTCGCCGCGACGCTGAGATCGCACCGATCTTTTCGCCGAGCATGTCGCTCTCCTTCTCAACGATGCGTTGAGAAACGAACTCAAATGACCTGAACGCAAGCCGAGACCCTTCGCTCGCAAGCCCCGTCCGCCTTCGGGCCGTCGCATGACTGGCTCAAAGGCGCTCGCTTGCCCTTTCTGCACACGGGCGCCAGCAAGGCCAAGCCACGTCGGCCAAACGTAGTGCAGCGTCGACGCAAGTACAACGCGAAAGTTCGGATTGCAGCGCGGTCTATTCGTACTGGCCCGCAATGCCGGATCGGTCGTCCGGTGATGCCACGGCCTTGTCGATCGCCAGCGCAAGGCGTGCCGCGAGGTCGCGGTCCATGCCCAGCAGCCGCGCGTGGTCGGCCCGCGCCTTCGCCATGTCGCCCATCTGCGTGAAGAGGACGCCGCGATACATGTAGGCCTGCGCCAGCGCCGGCTTGAGTTCGATGGCCCGGTTGTAATGACGCAGTGCGCGCTCGAAGTGTTGTGCTCCCTGCATGCGCACGCTGTAGGCGAGGTTGTTGTGCGCCTCGGCGAACTTCTCGTCGAGTGCCAATGCCTGTTCGAAAAGCTTCTGGGCCTCGGCATGGCGCCGCTCGAGCAACACTTTCACGCCCTCGTTGTAGACGCGCACCGCGCGCTCGCGCGGCGTGCCCTGAGGAACAGGCAGCGGGTCGCTCTCGACCGCGAGCGCGTGGCTCCAGGCGAGAAGCGGCGCCGCCCCCGCTGCGCGAAGCAGCAGCCTTCGCCCTGACTCAACCGCGGCCGAGCACTTTCCGTGCATGAATCACCTCGGGTCGTGGGCTATCGGCAGTCTCCGTCAGTTCGAGCACCTTCGTGTAGTGCGAGCGTGCCTTCGCCGCGTCGCCCAGGCGTTCGGCAGACCGCGCCGCGCCGAGGGTGGCCCGCAGCCGGTTCGGTTCGCGTTTCAGCACTGTTTCGTACCCACGCAATGCGTCGGCCGGCTTGTTCAGGTCGAGCAGCGCATTCGCCAGCACCTCGCGTGCCGGGACGATCGGCCCGGGCGTAACGACGTGCTTCTCCGTCGCATCCTCGCGCGTCGCGGCCTTGCGCAAGATGTCGAGCCCCTCGTCGGCACCGCCATCGACCAATGTCGCGAGACCGCGCACGACCTCGGACTGGATGTCGATCTGGTCGGCCCAGTAGGCGATCTTCAGTGCTGTGGCCGCGTCGCGCAGCTGCTGCAGGCGCTTGAACTCGACCTGCACGCGTGCGGAGTCCTTCAGCATCGCCGCGCCGACCCCGCGCGCGAAGGCGTTGACCGCCTCCGCTTGCGGGTACTTCTGCCAGGGGTACGCGCTGGCCGAAGGTGTCAACTCCAGACCGGCGGCCTCGGACCAGAGGCCGCCTTCGAGTGCAAGGCGGGCCGGGATGGCGCCATAGGCGTAGGCCGATGCAAAGCTGTCGGCGCGATTGGGCAGCGCCTGCGCCTCGGCCATCACCTGGCGTGCGGCGCGATCCTGGTTGAGCTGCAGGTGCGCATAGACCATGTAGTCGAACGCGTGCATCGATTGGGCGGACTTGCCGGCATCCGATCGCGCCGAGGCCCGGTTCGATTCCACCGAGTCGCGCCAGGCGCCGAGCCGCGTGAAGATGTGCGACGGCATGTGCTGCGCGTGCGCGGCATCGGGGGCGATCTTGCTGTAGCGACGCGCCGCCTCGAGGCCTTGGTGGGCGATCGGCGGGTAGTCGTAGCTGTGGATCAGGTAGTGAGCCACGCCCGGGTGATCGGGCAGAGCCTTGAACAGCGGCTCGAGCTGGCGCGCGGCCCGCAACTGGTTGGCGTAGGTCTTGTCGGTCGGATCGAAGTTGGCCGACAGCACCAGCGAATGCAGGATCAACGCCTCGCGGTCGTCGGGATAGCGCTGCGCCACCTTCTCCAACTCGCTTTCCAGCGCCTTCGCGCGGGTGCGGTGGTTGAGCTTCTCGTGGTCGCGGTAGAAGGCCGACAGCGCCGCGACGTAGTCGCGCTCCCGCTCGCTCTTGAGGCCTGTTGCGCGTGCGGCGTCGAGGGCTGCGCTGCCGTCGGCCAGCACTTTCGCCGACACGTTGCCGGGCCAGCCGAAGGGGTTGTCCAGCAGCGAGAGAGCCCGCACGAAGTGCGCCATGCCGCAGCCGGCGTCGGCCTTCAACGCCCGGTCGAGCGGATCCTTCACGTACGACCAGGCGAAGGAGTGGTAGTAGGCCATCGCGAGGTCGATCTCCTTCTGCGCGGCCGCATTGCATTCGACCTTGAAGTGCACGGTGCCGAGGCGATCGGGCTTGCCTGCGGTGTCTTGCGCGGCCACTGGAAACGCTGCGCCGGCCATCGCGAGCAGACAGGCCACTGCGCGTGCGGTGAGAATGAAGTGATGCATGCTGTGCCCTCCTGGGACGCCGCCGGGATGGCGGCAATGCGCCGCGCCCGAAATCGACTCTAGTGCGTGATCTCCGGGTTTACAAGGCTCCGATCGAACCGTGGGGGATGCACCTTCATTCGATCACGCGATCGGCGCGATGCAGGACCGATCGCGGGATCGTGACGCCGAGGGCACGCGCGGTCTTCTGATTGACGACCAGCTCGAACCGGGTGGGCTGCTCGACCGGAAGTTCCCCTGGATTCGCGCCCTTGAGGATCCTGTCCACGTAGTACGCGGCGCGGAAATGGGTCTGAGTCAGGCTTTCGCCATAGCTCATCAGGCCGCCGTCGTCGACGGCCTCGCGCAGGCCGAAGAACGAAGGCAAGCCGTGCTTGGCTGCCATCTCGATAAAGCGTCGGCGATGTTGGATCACGAACGGATCGTCGGGCAGCACCAACACCGACGCGACGCCCTGACGGGCCATGCCTTCGAAAGCCGCCGGAATGTCGGCCGGCGCGCCGATCGGCACCGGCAACACGCGTGCGCCGAGGGGGCTTGCCGCTGCCTCCATCTCCTTGAGGAAAAGCTTGTGCACCGGATTTCTGGGAAGGAACAGCACCGCCACCGGCGATGCCTTGGGCATGGCAGCGCAACCAGCGCTGCGAGGCGAATGAGGGTTGCCCGTTTCGGAAGACGATCCATGGTGGCCTCCGTCTTGGCGTCGACGATCGCGCTCGACCACCAAGCCGGGCGCGCTTCGAAAAAGTCTACGTCTCGACGAGGCGGCGCCAAGGAATTCTTTCGCCGCAATGGTGTGCCCCATTCACAGCTTGCGAGCTTGAAATCTCAGCCGGCCCGGCGTTCGACGTCGCCGCGCACCCCGGCGGGCAAGCGCGCCAGCAACCAGCGGATCGCCAGCGGCACGATCACCAGGTCGTCCACGACGCCGAGCAGCGGGATCGCCTCGGGCAGCAGGTCTGTCTCTCCAATCTAGACAACCGTCACTGAAGCGCAAGCTCCGGACACGCTGTACAAGCCGAGCTCGCGCGCGTTCCCGCTGTGTTGTGGTTGACGCCAGCGCCCAGCGAACGCCTCCAGCGGCGACTGCGGCGGTCTGCTTTGGAGAGCTTGCGCAGCAGCGATCTGCGCGTCATCGGTATGCGCGCGACAAGGCATGTCGCGTTGAATGAATGAGTGGGTGAAATCGCATCGCGGCCCTTGCGATCGACAAAGGCCCTCTCCGGAGCATGCGAGGTGGCTTATGTGGCCCATCAAGCGCTTCGCGGGAATCGCAGGATGCCGATTGATGCCCGGTAGCACCCCGTACCGCCTCAAGGACGGCACTCTCAACGCTCAAATGTTGTCGCAGCTGCGCCTACACCTGCAGGCTGGGCTGAGCTACAACGAGGTCGACCGAGCGCTCAATATCTCCGAGAGCAACGGGCAAGTAAAGCCAAAGCCGTGAAACGCGCCAACGCTGTCGTGGCCAAGGAGAGGGCCCCGCACCGAGCGCAAGGGGCACGCATCTTTCGACGCCGATTTGTGACGATCTGGTATTTCGGAACGAACTCGTCGAATCCGGCAAGCTCACGCCGGTCATCGACGGGACCTACCCGCTGAGCGAGACTCCTGCCGCGCTCGGCCATGTCGAAGGGGGCACTCTCGGGGGAAAGTCGTCGTGACCGTGTAGGCCGGCGTTGGCACCGGCCGGTCTGTCCTCGAAGGCGGCGTGGTCATCTCCAGGTCGAACGCAAGGCGCTCGCGGCCATCAGTTGGTTCGAGGAGCGCGTCGAATGGACGAAGACCGTGTGAATCGCCCATCCCCACCGACAGCTTTGCGGCGCCGAGTCAGCGCGACCGACCGTCAACACTGGGTCGAGAGCGGCGTCGAGCGGCTGCTTTATGGCATCCACATGAACGGCTGGTGATGGCCGCATTCTGCCTGTCGGCGTCGGGCGGGATAGGACAGGACTGCGCGAACTCATCGGCGAAGAAATCGCCCAGCCAAGACAGTAGTGTCGCGGCCACGCCGGCGACGAAGGACTCGCATTTCGGGCAGCACCGCTCAAGTCAGAGGCTTCGTCCAATCGCCCGCATCCGGTCGCTGTGTGATGCGCTCGATTGGCTGGGCAGCTTGGGCCTCGATGAGGCCGCAGATGACGTCGGCAAACGGCTTGATGTTTCCGTAGGTGCTTGCCTGCTCAAGGGCTGCGAGGTATTGGCTGCGGGACTGAACGGTGACGATGGTCCAAGGGTAGCCGCCCGTCGTCAGCATGTAATTCATGAGGAAGCGGCTCAAGCGCCCGTTGCCGTCCATGTAGGGGTGGATGAACACGAACATAAAATGGCCCAGTACCGCTCGTACGCCCGGATGATTCTCCTCCTGCAGTAGTTCCATCAGCGCCGGCATGCAGTCGCGCACCGCGTCTGGGCCCGGCGGGACATGCAGCGCATTGCGGATGAACACCTGGCTGTTTCGGTAGCCCGCCAGGTCTCGAGGCCTCAAGATGCCCGCGGTTACGCTCGGCGAGAACAGCGCCACGTACCACCGAGAGAAGTCCTCCTTGAATGCAACCGCAGGACTCTTGCTCGATGACAGCACCTGGCCAATGAACTCTCGCAGGTGTTTGTGGGTTTCCGCGTAGCCCTTTGCTGCCATGGCGTCACGCGTCTTGCGGTCCTCCTCGCTGGTCAGTGGGCTCCAGTCTCCGTTGCGCACCTTCTCGATGAGTTCAATGCTCACGCGGTAGCCTTCGATGGACAGCGAGTGGTACGCGTCTGCCACATACCGGGCGGCAATGTCTGCCAGCAGTTCCTGGACTTCGGTGTGCTGACGGCGAGGCACTGTCTCGAACCGCTGCACCACCTCCTCGCGCATGCTCGACCACATGGCTCGCATGTGCTGGACGTAGGGCGACTCGTTGAGCCGGCCGCCAATATGCGCCAGCGGCCGCTCGAAGGGGTTGTTTTCGGAGACGACGTAGCCCGCGGCCTTCATCGTAGCCACCAACTGGCTGGCGTCGGCCTCTCGACCCGCCGCTCGCAAGGCTCCCGCCATGCGCCCTGCAACCACACTGTGGCCGCCTTCCAGGAGAAGACCCGTCAGCGTCGTGATGTCGACCTGCCGAAGCGCAACCTGGGCTGCAAGCTCATGGCCGGTGAAAAAGGATGGGCTCACCCGAATCAACGCCTCCGGGAGCGGAACGAGAATTAACCCGCTCGCACCGGGCGAGCGTCCGTCGACCAGAGTCTGCGGCTTCACTTTGTACATGAACAGCGAGCATCCATGCGGCAGGTCCTGGTGCTTATTGCTGGCTTCGGGAGAGTGCAACTGAATCTGCTTGGCCACGCTGGTGTGGCCGCTGTGCTTGAGCAGCGATAGCTCTGGACTCAATTGCCATTTGTCGTCAAACCTGGCGTTCGCGTACGCCGCGACGAACACCTCCATGCTCGCGTACCAGTGGGTGGAGTCGCCGTCACCCTCTTCGGGGTTGCTCGGCAACAGCCAGCCTTGAATGACCGGCTTCAGGAATCCTGCGGCTTGAAGGCGCTCGCGGTGTACGCGGGTGAGTTCGGGCGCCTCCGAAGCCTGAATCACCTGGATGCCCTTGTCTTGCAAGGACTTGAGCACGTGCAGGGAAGCGGCGAGCTTTTCATTGGGCGTAGCCATGAGCGGGTGGCTCCAGTATTGAAACTCTACTATTTTGCTACACTATTGCTCTACTTTTGAGTCTTTCTGAATATCTACAATTTTGTTTTGCGCTGGCTCTACTTTGATGCCGGATAAGGTCGGCGAATGAGGCGCGAACGTCCGGAAGTGGCCCGGATGCTGCCACACGCCACAGCCGGTTTGGCGCCGGTTAGGGATTAACGGGCGCCAACGTTCTGACCCAGCGCTCGAACGCCGCGCTTTCGAACGTGTGCACACCGCCTGGCGCCTTCGAGATGATGGTCTTGGACTTCAAGTTGTTGAGCGAATACTGCACGTCGGACGGCGCGAGCGATGGAACGCCGAGAGCTTTGGCAAGCTTCGCAAGCGCCGCCTTTCCGAATGGTTTGGCATGCGGGTCGTTGACGAAGAGCAAAAGGAGCTGGCGCTGCATCGCATCGAGCGACGCCCAGGTTCCTTCGTGGTTTTCCTCCTTGTCCTGCTCTGCCTTTTCGGTTGCCACAGCGCGCTCTAAGGTGAGCGATGGGTCCATGAGCATGGCCACGACCACCGAGAGGAATGGCTCGGGCTGCTGGTGGAATTCTTGGAAGGCCGTCCACCCTGCGGCGACGTCCAGGGTTCGTCCGCTGGCGACCTGGAACTTCTTTGCGACGAATTCGACTAGATCTCTGCCAAGCAGCGGGAACTCTTGAACAGCGGCGCCCCCCGAGAAGAGTGGCGCGGTGCTGTTGGAGAAGACGTTGGCGAGCTGCGTGCGCGATGAGCCGGTGAATACGACTCGCAGCTTGTCGCTATTTTTGGTGATGGCGGTGCGCAGTGCCATTGCCATCAGCTCATTCTCCTTGTTTCGTGCAAGTTCCTGAGCTTCATCGACCAAGAGCAGAAGCTTCTTCTTGGAAACAAGCTTGACAACGAGTTCTTCGATACGCAGGGCGAGTTCAGTGGCTTCCTTTTTCGCGTCGCCTAACTCAACCTCGATGGCGCCCTTCAACTCACCCGCGCTGCCGGATGCCTTGACCTTCTTGACCGGCTCATGCAGCTTGTGGAGCGCCTTTTGTGCCAACGTCCTCGGCGTGAGCGCTTCCTCCAGTCCCCGAACAATCGCGATGCCGGGGTTCAACCTCGTCTGCCAAAGGTCCGCGTACGCGACGGTGAAGCCGGCAGCGTCGGCTGCTGGCGTCAGGTCTTTGCGCAGAAACACCGTCTTCCCAGTGCGCCGGGGCGCGAAAATGGTCGTGCTCACAACCGGCCCGGCTTGCAGCAGGGCTAGGTAGCGCTTTGCGAGCTCCGGTCGGGGGCAGTGCCAAATCTGGTTCAGTTCCATACGAAAAATTATAGTCAACTTTCATAATTATTGAAAGGTAGTTTAATTTTTCACAATACTCGCGCTGCCTTCGTCATAGGACGGGACATGTCCGATGGGTGATTCGTTTGCCGATACGTTGCGGATGTCCGGTTCTGGCCGCCTTCAGGCATCCGGCAGAGGATCCCGTGCGGACTTCGGTTGCTCGCTCGCCAGCGCTGAACGTGGCGAACTACGCGGAGGGGTTTCAGGGCCGCTTGCAGGGCAGCGCCGCTCAGAAGGCCGAAGGGGGAAGGGGGAAGGGGGAAGGGGGAAGTGTCTGTCATTTCTGGAACGCTGGCCTTGTAGATTGTTTTTTGGTTGATGGCCGAAAAGTAGATATCAGACCAACAAACGTAGACGAATTTGGTAGAATGGCCCGTGAAGTAGATGATTTTTCAACCCACCTAGACAAATCCGGACCTAGGCGCTGCTCGAGTAGATGAATTCGCTTGCCGAACCCGCCACTGGTAGCCCGCGCGTCGCGCCGGTCTACCTGGGCTACGAAGCCCTCATTCGGCGCTATCAACTGCAGGTGCCGCCGCTACGCACGGTGAGCGTAGGCGTGGACCGTGCTGTCGAGCGCCATATCATCGCAGCAGACGGAGACGAGCGCATCGAATTGCCTCTTCCACGACTGACCGACACCAACAGCTTGGTGGGCCAACTGACCTTCGCACTCAAGCGCGAGCGACTGAACCTCACCGTGTTGGGCGCCCTCTTCGAGCACAGGGAGACTTTAGAGGGTGTGCAGGCTTGGCTAGAGGACAAGCCCTCGTCGAAGTACGCCCGAATGGCGGGACATTTGGCCCAGTGGCTGACGGGACACGAATTTGCATACAAGTTGCCGCCGGGCACCCCACGCGTGCCCGTGCTCGACCCAAAGGAGTACATCACCGGCCCAGCCGTGCCGGACACCAAGTTTGGCGTGACGCACAACCTGGTGGGAGGCCGCTTCTTCAGCCCTCTGATTCGGCGTACTGAAAGGCTCGACGCGTTACTCGCTCAGGACCTCGGCGCAAAGGTGGCGAACGCCCTGAGCAACCTCGAGCCGGAAATGTTGGCACGAGCCGTGGACTTCCTGTACCTATCGGAGACGCGCTCGACCTACAACATCGAGGACGAAATTCCCGACAACAATCGCTCGGCCAAGTTCCGACGCCTGCTGGAACAGGCCGGCGAGCCCGGCGCGCTCAGTGAAGAGCAGCTGGTGCAATGGCAGTCACAGATTGTTGGCCCCTTGTCCATTGAAGCGTCTTATCGCAATAGTCAGAACTGGCTTTCGCGCCCGGGAGGACGCCTGCGGAACATCGCTGACTTCATACCTCCGCCGCCGACGCTCGTGGACTCGATGATGGACTCAGTGGCCGAGGTCGCTGCGTTGGCCGCGGGGCGGGGCCTTCATCCGGTACTGGCTGCTGCTTGTTCCTCGTTCGGCCTGGTCTACGTGCATCCGTTTCTGGATGGCAATGGGCGGCTGCATCGCTTCTTGCTGCACCATGTGCTGCGACAGGCCGGCTTCACGCCTGCCGGTGTGGTGCTGCCACTGTCTGCGCGCATGCTCAAGGACTTGCCTCGCTACTCCGCCCTGCTCAAGAGCTACTCGCGGCCGCGCACGGAGCTTCTCGACTACCTGCTGGATGCAGAAAGCGCCACCATCTTGGTACGGTCTCCGCAACCGGCATGGCTGTACGCCTACTTCGACGCCACCGAGATGTGCGAGTTCATCCTCGAGTGTGTGAAGCTATGCGTCGAAGAGGACCTGCTGGACGAGGTGGCCTACCTTCGCGCCCATGACCTTACCGTGCGCGAGTTGGGAAACTGGCTCGACATGCGCCAGTCGCAGCTCAACACACTCATCGACGTTATCGTCCAAGGACACGGCAAGTTGTCCAGGAACAAGCGCAAGCTGGCCGAAAGACTGAGCGATGCCGAAGTCGAACGCATGGAGGCGACCGTCAACAGCCGCTTTGCAGAGTACTTCGAACGGCACGCGCCCTGAGCGGGCAACGATATTGCCTCGATTGGGCTCGGGCGTCGAACGACCGGTGTTGGCCAATTCTGTTGAAAAAGCTCGATGTGGCTCCCAGTCGGACGTTTCTGGGGGTCATTGACCCCTTAGCCACTCGTCGTTCGCGTCTCCTGCGCGATTCTGAGAAGTCGATTTTCGACCGCGGCAGCGCGGGCGGTGAGCAATCGAGTTTTTCAACAGAATTGGCCGGCGACGGACATCAGCCATCGTCTATCGACAAGACAAGACTCAAACGGATGCGAGCCGATCCACCGTATCAGGGAAGCGCTGGACAAGACGGATCAAAAGTGCAGCCTGCGCATTCGGCCTGGCGTGGCCCTGTTCCCAGTTCTCCAGCGTCCTCGGATTGGTGCGCAAGTAGCGGGCGAATACAGGACGGGACAAATGGAGGCTTTCGCGCAGGGCGATCAACTCGCTCGCCGCGATCGCTGGCGCCGGCATGTCCTGAACTTGGGCCAGGCCTGGGCGCACCTCCGCCTCCGCCTCCGCCTTTAGGCGATCACGAGCCAGCTTGACCGCGGCCTCCTTGTCGTGGATGGTGGTTTCCTTGAGCACCGACACGTACCAGCCATCAGCGGTTCGCTCTTTGATCCGGTCGACAAAAGCTGCCGGGAAGGCCGCCCGGATGCCACTGTCTTGGTCCATGTAGACCCGCAACGGCCTCGGGAAATCGAAAACCTGACAGAGAAATCCTGGCCAGAAAAATCCCTCCGAGCCCGAACGGGCAGGGAGGGCGGTCTACGAGACCAAGTCGTCGGGATCAACACTTAAGCCAACGGCTAGGCTCGTGGCCCGGTTTTTTTATCCTACGGCGCCCGAAATACGCGTCTGCGCCTGGGATTCGTCGGCGTCGTGCAAGGCGACTCGGAACACGCTCCCCCGGCCCAGCCTGGAGCGCACGCTGACCGGATGCCCGAGCGCATGCGACAGCCGCGCCACGATCGCCAGGCCCAGGCCGAAGCCATCGGACGTGCCGGCATGGTCGGCCACCTTGTAGAACTCCAGGAACACGTCGCGCAAGTGCTCGCGCGCGATGCCGATGCCGGTGTCCCATACTTCCACGCGCAGGCCGTCGCGCGTGTGCCGCGAGGCCAGCAGGACGCCGCCCTCGGCGGTGTACTTGATCGCGTTGGCCAGCAGGTTGCCGATCATGCGGCGCACGCGGATCGGGTCGGTCAGCACGGTGCCGGAGCTCACGTGCATGCGAAAGGTCAATCCCTTGGCCTCGGCCACCGGCCGGTACTGCAGTTCGAGATCGTGCAGCAGCTGGGCGACATCCACCCGCTCGATGTGCAGCCGCACCTGGCCGGAATCGATGCGCGCGAGGTCGAACAGCGAGTCGAACAGCGCATTGACCGCATGCGTCGCGCGCACGATCTTCGGCGCGATCTCGGCCACCAGCTCGGGCTCGTTGCGCAGCCAGTCGGCGTAGAGCGAGAGCGCCAGCACGGGCTGGCGCATGTCGTGCGCGGCACTGGCGAGAAAGCGGTTCTTCATCGCCACCGCCGACACCGCCGCCTGCCGTTGCTGCGTGAGCGAGTTGATCAGGATGTGGTTGTGGAACAGCAGTTCGAAGCTGTTGCGCGCCGTCTCGTGGATGCGCCGCCCCGCGCGCAGCAGCAGCCACCAGTGCAGCCCCGGCAAGAGCAGGAAACCGTAGTGGAAATGCGGCCGTTCGAACTTGAGTTCGATCACGCGGAAGACGATCGCCAGCAGCATGGTGACGAACAACGTGTTGACGTAGCGCTTGAGCAGCGGCGGATGCAGCGCCAGCCCGTTGAGCGGAAAGGTCGCCACGCCGGCGACGATCAGCCAGCTCATGAACTGGTTCACCAGCGGCGTGCGCTCGAAGAAGATCAGGATCGACAGGCCCCAGGCGAAGGCGCTGGCGCTCCAGAGAAAGCGGTAGCGCTCGACGAAGTACTGCTGGGCGGCCGAGTCGCGGTCGGCATAGTGCCGGCCGTAGAGCTGCTCGCCCCAGATGCGGCAGGCGGTGGCGCCGATGCCGATGGCGAGCCAGGCGAACAGCTGCCAGGGCGGCACATGGCCCCAGCTCAGGCCGACCATGGCCGGCATCAGCGCCGCGGCCAGCAGGTAGGAGCCGCGGGACGCCCGCATCAGGCTGCGGATCAGCTCGCCGCGCACCCACGGTTCGGCCTCGTCGGCGGATGCCGGTGCCGGCGTGAGGCTCGCGAATGACGAGTTGCCCAACCCTGCGAATGACGAATTACCCATCATGGCTCACTGCCCTCTCCCACTGTCAGTCCGGCCATTAAAAAGCCCCTCGCGAGGGGCCCTGCATCCCACCGCCTGCGGCGGTCGGCGGTGACAAGTGATCTTAACTGCGCACGAAGGAGGATCCGCTATCCGCCGCCGAAGTAGCGCAGCGCCGTGCGACCGAGCGGCGTGACCGCGTTGACGAGCGCGGCCGCCCCGTCGTCCATCGGGATGTCCGCCTTGACATAGCCCGCGTCGCGCAGGATGCGCAGGTGTTCGATGTCCTCCTCGTGCGTGACCGTCATCGGCAGCCCGCCCGCGATGATCCTCCTCAGCAGCTCGTACGCCATCTCTCCTCCTTACCCGCTGTTGTTTCTCTTCTTGACGGGATTGTGCGGCATCGGAATGCGTGAAGCGGCACGCGGTGATCGGGCCTTACCCTGATCGTCAGGCCGGGTGGCAAGGCCAGTCGAGGACCACCGACGTGCCGCCGTCGGCACCCGCTTCGATCCGCAGCGTGGCGCCGATCGCCATCGCTCGCGCCCGCATGTTCGCCGTGCCGTGGCCCGTGGCGCCGAGCATTGCCGGCGCGTCCTGGATGCCCACGCCGTTGTCCGTGAGCACGATGCGCACGCGGGGCGGCGCGCCGTCGCGCCAGCTCGCATGCATGAAGATCCGCGAGGCCCGCGCGTGCTTCAGCACGTTGGTGAAGGCTTCCAGCAGAATGCGCTGGAACTGAAGCGCCACCTGGGCCGTGAACGAGGCGACCGGTGGAATCGCCGCGACATCCCAGTCCAGTGCAATGCCAGCCGCGTCGAGGCGGGGCTGCAACCGGTAGCGCAGCGTGGCCAGCATCGTCGCGAGGTCGTCGTGCGTGGGTTGCAGGGAATCGACGGCCATGCGCATCTCGTCCAGCGCCAGCTTCACGTGCTCCTCCAGCACCGCCGTGCTGGAGCCGCGCTGCGTCACCATGTTGAGCAGGCCGACCAGTTGCGAGCCGACGCCGTCGTGGATCTCCCGCATGATGCGCTGCCGCTCGATCAACACCGCCTGCTCCTGCTGCTGCGCACGCAGCTCCTCGAACGCACCCCGCAACTGCTGCTCGCGCTCGGCCACGCGTTCCGCCAGGTTGGCGTTCAGCGCCCGGTAGTCGGTCACGGAGCGGCTGTAACGCTCGATCACCACGCCACCCAGGATCAGCACGAAGAAGAACATGGCGTGCGAGGTCAGCGTGAATTCGGCGCCACCGAAGAGGCCGATGCGCACGGCGAGCAGATCGTGGGCACCCGCCGTGACGGCCAGGGTGCCGGCCGCCACCAGCACCCACGCGATGCGCCGGCGCGCGACGAAGGCCTCGCGCAGTACCAGCGGCAGACAGGCCATGCTGGTGAGCTGGAGCAGGATGAGGCTGGCGGTCCAGAGGGCCGGCCGCGCGAGCCCGAAGGAAGCGCAGGCGAGCACGACGGCGGTGCCCAGCACCGTGTGGATGGTCCTGACGAGCCAGGGCGGATTGCGATCCAGGACCAGCAGCACGAAGCGGGCGATGAAGCCGATGTGGCACGCATAGCCCACCGCCACCATCGCGCCCCAGAGCGGCCAAGGCACGGGAACGTCGAGCCAGGCGCGATCGAGGTTGCGGATCACGCCCGAGAAGGCCGCCAGGCTGAAGCAGCCGTAGAGTGCATCGCGCTGCCGCCACCAGAGGCCCGCCGCCAGCCCGCCCATGAGCAGCAGGCTCACGGCGTAGCCGATGGACGAGGTGTGCCGCCATCGCCGCTGCGCCGCCTCGAGGGGCTCGATCGCGGCTTCGGAGCCGTACCTGACCGCGCTCAGCCCGGCGCCCCGCTGGCGCTGTACCGTCGCCTCGATCAGCAACTCGTCGGGCTGGCCGGCATGCAGCAGCGCCGCGGGAATCCGGATCAGGTGGCTCGCCTTGGAGGCGTCGTACCCGCGCTCGCCGAGGATGCCGAGGCGGGCGACGACGGTCCCGTTCAGGGAGATGGCAGCCTGGTTGCCGACACCGGACAGCAGCAGTGCCAGCGGCCCGCCGTCCAGCGTGGCGCCGGGAGGCAGCGTGATCCGGTAGCTGACCGTTCCACCGCGCCCCGGGTATTCGCGGTCCCAGCGAAACGGAAGCTCGACCTCCCGGCTGGCGGACGGCAGTCCCTCGGGCCGGAGGGTCGCCGTGGCCGCGCTCACGCTGTGGATCTCGGCGGCGGCGGGGCCGGCAGCGACCGCCGTCAGCGCGGCGATCGCCAAGGCGAGGCAGCGCGTCACGGCGCGGATGGCGCCCTGCATGGCGCCGCGGCTACGGAAGCCAGCCCAGGCTTCGCGCCTCGAACACTGCTTCCGACTTGTTGTGGACATCCAGCTTTCCATAGATGTTGCGGATGTGGGTCTGCACGGTGGAGACCGATACGCCCATGCGCACCGCCACTTCCGCATAGGGAAAGCCTCGGGACACCAGGTCGAGCACCTCGAACTCCCGCGGCGACAGGCGCTCGTGCGGAGAGGAGGCTGCGGCGGCCTGGGGCGCGACGGCCGCCGGCCGCTCCTGCTGCTGATGGGCCTGCCAGCGGCGCAGCAGCTGTCGCGCGATGACGGGCGACATCGGCGATCCGCCGGCGCGCAGGTTGCGGATGTGGGTGGCAAGATCGGCTTCGGTGCCGTCCTTCAGCAGGTAGCCGCTCGCGCCGGCCTCGAAGGCCTGGACCATGTTGCCCTCGTCGCCGAAGATCGAGACCACCATCACCGCGCAAGCGGGCTGCGTGCGCCGGCAGTCGCGGATCACGTCGAGGCCGGATCGATCCGGAAGGCCCAGGTCCACCAGCAGCACGTCGACCGGATTCTCGGCCAGCCATTCGAGGATCTCCCGCGCCGTGCCGGCACTGTGGGCCAGCTCGAGGGACGGGTCGGCCCTGACCACGCGCGCAATGCGCTCGCGCATGCTGAAGTCGTCTTCGACGAGGGCAATTCGTGTCTGGGGCATGGTGGGCGGAACGCTCGATGCGGCGGATTGTTGCATCAGAAATGGCATGACACCCGTACGCCGGCACGGGGCGGCAAGACTAGGTCCACGTGGCGCGGTCGATGCTGCCGGCGTACTGAGTCACGCCCGATTTGAAGATCTCGATGCCCACCCGATTCGCGTCGACGTTCAGCAAGCCCCAGTTGCGCTGCTCGGCGCCGACGGTGACGGCCGTGCACACCGCGGCGCCCGACGAGGTGGCCTCGAACAGGAACCGCCCGTTGGTCAGGCGGTAGGAGGCCAGGTTGTTGTCGTGAATGTCGCCGCTCAGGATGAGGATGCGATGGTTCATGGCCAGCGCCTGCATCCGCCCGTACTCGTCCTTGCAGTCGAGCCAGGTTTCGCCATTGCGCGCATCGAACACGATGCCCGATGCGATGAGGTGAACGGTGGATGGATCGGCGGCGTTGCAGGCCGCCTCGATCGCACTCATCTGGGCGGCACCCAGCAAGGCCTTGCGGCCGCGCCGCGTCTTGTAGCTGCGTCCGTCGGTGAGGTGCAGCAGCACGTTTTGGCCGAGCGCGACATTGCTGTAGCCGGGCTCGGGGGTCGTGGCATCCCACATGAATGGCGCGGGCGGGAAGCTGCCCGGGGCCAGGCGTGCCGCCAGCGCCTTGCGGTAGGCCGCGAACACGGCCCGGCTCGGCGGGATCAGGTGGCTGAGGTGCGGCTGGCCAGCGATCTCGGCGCCGCAGGCGCCGTTCCAGAGAAAGTCGTGGTCGTCCCAGATCGCGTGGGTCGTGAGCTGGGGTTGGGCAACGAGCGCCTGAAAGCTGGGCCGCGCGATCTGCCGCGCGAGCCGCCCATGAGCGTGCACGGCGAAATCGTGCGCGCTCATGCTCTTCACCTGCGACATGCTGGCGCCGTCGGCATCGTAGTAGGCGGAGTCGCCCAGGAGCACCAGCACGTCCGGCTGGCGCGCCGCGATCTCGTCCCATGCAGATTGATCGGGGAAGCGGAAAGAAGTCATGCAGGAGGCGAAGGCGATGCGCATGGATGCTCCTTGGATGGGGCCGGCGGTCGAAGCTTAGGCCGCCGACACGATGGCTGCCATCCTGCGTTTGGGGGACCCCCTCGCCTGGCGTGCCCTGCTATCCCAGCGCCCGCAGCTCCCGCAACGCCACCGCCAGCATCGCCGCATCGGGCGCCGCCACGGCGCGCAGTTCGCCCAGCAGCTGCGCCGCGCGCTCGAGCGTGCGCCCGTTGCTGGCCTGCCAGGCCTCGACCAGCGCCGCCGGCGACTCGCCCTCGCCGCCGCCGGCCAGCACCGCGCCGGTGATCGAGCGCTGCAGGCCCGACAGATCGTCCTGCATCGCGCCCTTGGCCAAGGCCTGCCAGTGCTGGTCGCCCGGGAGCGCCGAAATCCGGTCGCGCAGCCAGGGCATGCCCAACCGGTTGGCAAGATCGAAGTAGATCGCCGCCACCAGTTCCACCGGCCAGCGCGCGCTGCCGGCGATCTCGGCGATGTCGAGCGTGGCGTAGAGCGTGCCGAAGGTGACCACGCGCTCGGCCAGCTCGCGCGGCACGCCCTTGGCAACGTAGTGCGCCATCGCCGCATCGACGCGGCTGCGTTCGTCGGCGTCGAGCAGCTGCGGCAGCCGCGCCGACAGCGCCTCGACGTTGGGCTTGAAGTGCTCGATGGTCGCGGACATGTCCTCGGCCAGGCGCCGCGAGCGCAGGAACCACATGGTGCCGCGTTCGAGCTGCCGGCTGGTGTCGATCAGCATGCTCGACTGCACCTCGTCGTCGACCTGGTTGTCCAGCGCCTCGATCGCCAGCCACAGCGGCACCATGCCGAAGATCTCGCGGTTCATCAGGTAGGCGCGCACGATCTCGAAGGCGCGTGCGCCGGTGGTCTCGGCCAGCCGGTGCACGAAGGTGCTGCCGACGCGGTTGACCGTGCTGTTGGTCACGTGGGTGGCGATGATCTCGCGCTTGAGCGGATGGCGCGGCATGTAGCCGGCGAACTTGGTCGCCAGCAGCGCCGGGAAGTAGCGTTCGAGTGCCGTCGCGACCCAGGGGTCGTCGGGCAGCGTCGAGGCCAGCAGCTCGTCGTAGAGCCAGATCTTGCTGTAGGCCAGCAGCACCGCGCGCTCGGGGCCGGTCAGGCCCTGGCCTTGGGCGCGGCGCTCGGCCAGTTCCTCGTCGGAGGGCAGGTACTCGATCGCGCGGTTCAAGCGCCCGCCCTTCTCGAGGTACTGCATGAAACGCGTCTGCGCATCGAGCAGCTGCGGCGCGATGCGGCCGGTGACCGACAGCACCTGGGTCTGGAAGATGTTGTCGCGCAGCACCAGCGCGGCGACATCGTCGGTCATCTCCGGCAACAGCGTGTTGCGCTGCTTCTCGGTGAGCTCGCCCTCGGTGACCGGCAGGCCGAGCAGGATCTTGATGTTGACCTCGTGGTCGGAGGTGTCGACGCCGGCCGAGTTGTCGATCGCGTCGGTGTTGATGCGTCCGCCGGCAAGCGCGTACTCGATGCGCCCGAGCTGCGTGCAGCCGAGGTTGCCGCCCTCGGCGAAGACCTTGCAGCGCAGCTCGCGGCCGTTGACGCGCAGCGCGTCGTTGGCACGGTCGCCGACCTGCGCGTGGCTCTCGCTCGTCGCCTTCACGTAGGTGCCGATGCCGCCGTTGTAGATCAGCGCCACCGGCGCCTTGAGGATCGCGTTGACGAGCTCGGTGGGCGTGAGCGCATCGGCCGTGATGCCGAGCACCTGTTTCACCTCGCGCGTGATCGGAATCGACTTGGCGCTGCGCGCATGGATGCCGCCGCCCTCGGAGATCAGCTTGGCGTCGTAGTCGGCCCACGAAGAGCGCGGCAGCTTGAACAGGCGCTCGCGCTCGGCGAAGCTCTTGGCCGCGTCGGGGCTCGGGTCGAGAAAGATGTGCCGGTGGTCGAAAGCCGCCACCAGCAGGATGTGCGGCGACAGCAGCATGCCGTTGCCGAACACGTCGCCCGACATGTCGCCGATGCCGGCGACCGTGAACTCGGTCGATTGCGTGTCGATGCCCATCTCGCGGAAGTGCCGCTTCACCGACTCCCAGGCGCCGCGCGCGGTGATGCCCATGACCTTGTGGTCGTAGCCCACCGAGCCGCCGGATGCGAAGGCGTCGCCGAGCCAGAAGCCGTATTCCTTGCTGATGCCGTTGGCGTAGTCGCTGAAGGTGGCCGTGCCCTTGTCGGCCGCGACCACGAGGTAGGGGTCGTCCTCGTCGTGCCGGCGCACCTGCGGCGGCGGCACGATGGCGTCGCCGACCCGGTTGTCGGTGATGTCGAGCAGGCCGCGCAGGTAGTCCTGGTAGCAGGCCACGCCTTCGCGCATGAAGGCATCGCGGTCGCCCGCAGCGGGCGCGCGCTTGAGCACGAAGCCGCCCTTGGAGCCCACCGGCACGATCACCGTGTTCTTGACCATCTGCGCCTTGACCAGACCCAGCACCTCGGTGCGGAAGTCTTCCAGCCGGTCCGACCAACGCAGCCCGCCGCGCGCGACGCGGCCGCCGCGCAGATGCACGCCTTCGAAGCGCGTCGAGTAGACGAAGACCTCGAACATGGGCTTCGGCGCCGGAAGGTCGGGCACCTTCGACGAATCGAACTTGAACGAGACGAAGCTGCGCCGCTTCCCTGCCGCATCGCGGCGCCAGAAGTTGGTGCGCGTGGTGGCCAGGATCAGCGCCAGGTACTGGCGCAGCACGCGGTCTTCCGAGAGGTTGGCCACCTGCTCGAGCGCGGCCTCGATCTCGCGCACCTTGTCGTCGGCGCCGTCGGCCCGCGCCGGATCGAAGCGCAGCTTGAACAGCTCGACCAGCGCGCGCGCGATCGGCCCATTGGCGACCAGCGTGCCTTCAATGAAGGACTGCGAGAGCGCGAAGCCGATCTGCCGCATGTACTTGGCATAGGCGCGCAGCACCACGATCTCGTGCGCCGGCAGACGCGCCGCGAGCACCAGGCGGTTGAAATCGTCGTTCTCGACCTCGCCGCCCAGCACCGCACCGAAGGCTTCCTCGAACACCGGGCGCAGCGCGTCGATCTCGATGTCGGCATCGCCGATCGTGCTCTGCAGGCCGAAATCGTGGATCCAGATCGGCGCTGCGCCCTGCGGCGCGAGCCGGTGCGGATGCTCGTCGAGCACCTTCATACCCAGGTGCTCGAGCATCGGCAAGCTGGCCGAGAGCGTGAGCGGCTCGCCGCGCCGCAGCAGCTTGAAACGCAGCGTGCCGGGCGGCGCCTCGAGCGGTCGGTAGAGGTTCATGCCGAGCGGCTGCGCGTCGCTCAGCTGCGCCATCAGCTCTATGTCGTACACCGCGGCGCGCGCCGCGAACTCGTCGCGGTAGCCGGCGGGGAAGGCGCCGCCGAAGCGGCGCAGCAATTCGTTGCCGCGCGCCTCGCCGGCCGATTCGATCAAGGCCGACTTCAGGTCGTCGTCCCAGCGCCGCGCCGCGGCCACCAGGCGCTGCTCGACCTCGCGCACATCGAAGGGCGGGATGCTGCCGGGCTTGGTGCGCACGGTGATGTGGATGCGCGCCAGCACCGACTCGGACAAGTGCACGTTGAACTCGGAGCCGATGCCGTTGAACTCGCGCATCAGGATGTCCTGCCACTTCTGGCGCAGCTCGGTGGTGTAGTTCTCGCGCGGCGCATAGATCAGGCAGGAGAGAAAGCGCTCGAAGGGATCGCGCCGCACGAACAGCCGGAAGCGCTGGCGCTCGCCCAGGTGCAGGATGCCGGTCGCGGTGTGCAGCAAATCGTCGTCGCTGGTCTGGAACAGCTCGTCGCGCGGATAGGTCTCGAGGATATTGATCAGCGCCTTGCCCGAGTGGCTGCCCGCGGCCAGGCCGGCGCGCTCGACCACGTCGGCGACCTTGCGCCGCAAGAGCGGAATCTCGGCCGGGTTGGCGCTGTAGGCGGTGGAGGTGAAGAGGCCCAGGAAGCGGTCTTCGCCGCACACCTGGCCCGCGTCGTCGAAGCGCTTGACGGCCACGTAGTCGAGGTGGCCGGGGCGATGCACGGTGGAGCGCGAGGTGGATTTGGTCACCACCAGCAGGTCGGGACGGCGCGCATGGGCGCGCACCTCGGGCGGCAGCGCGGCGAAGGCGGCGTTGGCGCTCGGCGTCGGGCCGTCGCGCAGGATGCCCAGGCTCGAATCGGGCACGATCTTCAGCACGTCCTCGCCATCGATCTTGTCCAGCTCATGGCTGCGGCAGCCGAGAAAGGTGAAGTGGTTGTCGGCCAGCCAGCGCAGGAAGGCCTGGCCTTCGGCAAGCTCCTGCGGCGGAATCGGCGGCGCGCGCTCGTCGAGGCCGCGGACGATGTCCAGCACGCGCTCCTGCATCTTCTTCCAGTCGACCACGGCCAGGCGAACGTCGCCGAGCACGCGCGCCAGGTCGGCGGCCAGCGCCTCGAGCCGGGCCGGCTCGGGCACGCGGTCGACCTCGACATGGATGAAGGATTCGCGCCGCGCATCGGGCGACGCGCCCTCGCCTGCCAGCCCCTGAAGCGTACCGTCGCTGCCGCGGTTCACGGCCACCAGCGGATGAATGGTCAGGTGCAGCGTCAGCCCGTTTCGGTTGACTTCCATCGTCACCGAATCGACGAGAAAAGGCATGTCGTCGTTGACGATCTCGATGATGGTGTGCGTGGACTGCCACCCATGCTCCGCGATCGTCGGGTTGAACACCCGAAGCTTCGCGCGCCCCGGCTCGCGCTTTCGCGCGAAGCTCCAATGCGAGAGCGCCGCGCCGTACAGATCGGCCACCTGGCGCTCGGCCAGGTCCTCGGGATCGACCTGGCCGAAGTACTGGCGCGCGAAAGCGGCGAGTTCGTCCGCCGCCTCGGCCGGGACCTTGGCCCGAATCAGTTGCACCACTTCTTCGAGGCGCTCGTCCCTGCGCCCTGATTCGACTGTCTGGGTGGTCATCAGCATGCTTGTCTCCGGGTTGGCGTCGTAAATCTACATCGCAATGCGGGCAAAAGAATGACTTGCGCTGCCGCGGCCGGCGTTGGAGACTGGAAAACTCGAACGGAGGGCCACGCCATGAGCACCGAACTTCAAGCCACTGTGGACGCGCTGGTTCAGAAGGGCAAGGGCATTCTTGCCGCCGACGAAAGCGGGCCGACGATCGCCAAGCGCTTCAAGGCGATCGGCGTCGAGTCGACGGAGGAGAACCGGCGCGCCTGGCGCAGCCTGATCCTGGCGGCGCCGGGGCTGGGCCAGTACATCAGCGGCGTCATCCTCTACGAAGAGACGCTGACCCAGTGCAGCGGCGAAGGCGAAGCGCTGCCGCAGCTGGCCGCCCGGCAAGGGATCGTGCCGGGCATCAAGGTCGATGCCGGCAAGATTCCATTGGCGCTGGCGCCGGGCGACGAGATCACGCAGGGCCTGGACGGGCTCGCGCAACGCCTCGACGGCTACAAGCAGCACGGCGCGCGCTTCGCCAAATGGCGCGCGGTCTACAACGTCTCCGACGTGCTGCCGAGCCGGGCGGCGATCGAGGCCAATGCCGAAGCGCTCGCGCGCTACGCGGCGATCTGCCAGACCCAGGACGTGGTCCCGATCGTCGAACCCGAAGTGCTGATCGACGGCGATCACACGCTGGCGCGCTGCGCCGAGGTTACGCAGGCCGTGCTGCTCGAGGTCTTCCACGCGCTCTACCGCCACCGGGTGGCGCTCGAGCACATGCTGCTGAAGCCGAGCATGGTGGTGCCGGGCAAGGCCCATGCGCAGCAGGCTGCGCCGGATGAAGTTGCGGCCGAGACGCTCCGCGTCCTGCGGCGCACGGTGCCGGCGGCGGTGCCGGGCATCAACTTTCTTTCCGGGGGCCAGTCGCCGGCCGAAGCGACGGCCAACCTGGACGCGATGAACCGCATGGGCGCCCAGCCTTGGCATCTGAGCTTCTCATACGGACGTGCATTGCAGGACACCGCGATGCAGGCCTGGCAAGGACAGCCGGCCAATGAACGCCTGGCTCAGGATGCGCTGCAGAAGCGCGCGCGATTGAACGCCGCGGCATCCATGGGAAAGTACAGCGCTTCGATGGAAAGCACCGACTAGGGCTTGCGCCAAACGCTCGCCAGCCACGGCTGCTGTTCGAGCGGCAGGCCGGCGGGACGGTAGTAGTGAGCGACTTCGGCGAATCCGGCGACCGACATGTGGCTACGCCACGCCTCCAGATCATGAAAGGCGCTGTAGCGCGCACCGCTCCAGCCTTCCTCGCCAACGCCGCGCGGGTTCGAGCTGAACAGCACGCCGCCCGGCTTCAGCGTCGCGTGCAACTCCCGCAGCACGCGCGGCAACTCCTGCGTGGGGACATGGAACAGCGCTGCATTCGCGAACACGCCGTCGAAGCGGCCTGGCGGCAAATCCAGCGCAAGAAAATTCTGCTGCAGCACCTTGCAGCCGCTGTAGTCGCGTGCCATCTCCGCCAACCGCGGCGCTCCCTCCAGCCCGGTCGCGAGATGCCCGAGCCGCTTGAAGGCCAGCAGATCGCGCCCAGGCCCGCAGCCGAAGTCGAGTATCTCGAACGGCGGCGGCGCCTCGATCGCCCCGAGCAGCGCCGCGATGTTCTGGCTCACGTCGTGATCGCGCGTGGCGGCCCAGAAATCTTCGGCCCGCCGGTCGTAGTGCGAGAGCGTCGACGCGGCGATCCGTTCGAGGTCTTCGGCCGTCAGGGTCACTGCGTCGCAACGCGGCCGGAGATCAGGCGCGCTCCCCGGTGATGTAGTGCTGCAGCTGTTCGATGATGAACTTCTGCTCCGAGATGATGCCCTTCACCAGGTCGCCGATCGAGATCAGGCCGGCAAGCTTGCCCTCGTCGATGACCGGCAGGTGGCGCACACGGCTCTGGGTCATCAGGGCCATGCACTCCTCGCTGGTCTGGTCGGGGCGCACGTAGATGACCGAGGTCGTCATGATCTCGCGCAGCGGCGTGTCCTTGGACGAGCGCGCCATCAGCACGACCTTGCGTGCATAGTCGCGCTCGGTCAGCATGCCGACGATGCGGCCCTGCTCCAGGACCAGCAGCGCCCCGATGTTCTTCTGCGCCATCCGCTCGACGGCTTCGAACACCGAGGCCGTGGGTTCGATGGTGTGAACCGTCCGGTCGCCTTTTTCCTTGAGGATTTCT
The DNA here is from genome assembly GCF_964253805.1 of Variovorax sp. LjRoot175. Lineage (NCBI taxonomy): Bacteria > Pseudomonadati > Pseudomonadota > Betaproteobacteria > Burkholderiales > Comamonadaceae > Variovorax > Variovorax sp. LjRoot175. The sequence goes on from NZ_CAXURY020000001.1 coordinate 4,386,185, forward strand.
GCCACGGTCTTCATAGGTCATTTCTCCGCAGAGGGCGTTGCGCCTCAGACTACTCCAAGCTCGAAATCAATGCACGGGCGGCGGCCGCGGCATCGGCCTGGCCTGCGCGCGCGAGTTCCTGCGCGAGGGTGCGAAGGTCAGCCTGGTCGGCCGCACCGCGGCCCATCTGGACGACGCGGTGGCCCAGCTGCGAACGGAAGGGCACACCGAGGTTCGCGGCCACAGCGCGAATCTGAGCGACGCAGGCGCCGCGCTGGCCATGCTCGACGCTGCGGAAGCGGAGCTCGGCCCGATGGATGGCGCTGCGACGCCGATGCTGGTTTGAAGGAAGAGCCGAGGCGGCTAACGCAAACCCTGGAACGATCCGGCGTCCTTGGTCGCGGGCCGTGTTTCGATGAGCCAGTCGACCGGCTCGCCGGCCTTCCGCGTGTCTGCGAAATCAGCCATCGGCACCGCCGGCCATCCGGGGCTCCGACTCATCAGACGACGGTGCTCGAACATGGAGAGCAGGTACTTGACGCGTGCCGCGCCCAGATAGGGGAATCGCATGTGTATCTCCGTCCTGGCTTTTCGACGCTTGCGTACACGACAACCCGGTGAGGCGGGCTGCGGGACTGGGATCTCCCTGGCGAGGCGCAACAATAGCGGAACGCGGCTCGAACGCCAAGTCGGAAGATGTGACTAATTGGAGAGCCGCCCTTCATCTGCCGGAGAGGTGGCCGTGAAGGTCGTGCAAGTGGCCGACGGTCCGGGAGGCCCTGCCACCCGGCCAATTGGCGACGCGCGCCGCGGCCAGCCTGTCGATCCGGTCCTGCCGCTTCAGCGCGGACTCGATTGCGGCCCGCGTGCGCTCTCTTCGAATTTCGAGCCAAGCCAGCGGCGTCGCGATGACGAGGCCCGCGAAGGACGCGAGCGCCGCCACCAGCGCGGCAACCACCACCAGCAGTTGCAGGTCGTGCAGGTCGAAAGCGCTGGGATTCACGGTCCCCGCCGGAACAGCGGCCGGAACAGGCGGGGGCGGAAAGGCAAGCTCTATCCAGAACATGCCAAGCGCCAGCATCGTCGCGAACACGAACGTCCAGGCGAAAAATCGCTGGTACCTCTTGCGCACCACCACGGGTGAATCCATTGCGCGCTCTCCGGGCTCGACGGAAGCTCGATGGTGCGAGGTGGCAAGGCGGGTGATGTCAGACAAAGTAAGCACCAACCGCCGGACTGTGTCGAATCACAACATCGCGATAGTCGCCGGCATCGCGCGGCGGCTCTGCTAGAATCCCGCCTCCCCGAAACGCCCTGGCCTCTTTCGGGATCGCCTGCGCAGGCAACGCCGAATCTCACGGCGGCACGTCGAACCAGAGCCACCACGACGAAAAAAACAAACGGTGACTCCTGCATGTGAATGTGCCGTAACGTGGGCCGCGTAAGTGCCCACGGCCAACATCCAAAGCCCGCCTCCGCGCGGGCTTTTTCATGCACTGGGAACAGGCCGCCGCTCGGACCCGTGCGCGCACACGCCGCATGTACTACAAAATGTGTACAACTTTGCCGCGCGTTGTGATGGTTGCGTCAACACCGAGTGGAAGATTCTCCACCGCGGCAGTGGACAAGACTGTGGAAAAGGATGTGCGCATCGCTGCAGACCGTTGCCACGCGGGCGTCACGATGCTGTGCCTGCAAAAGCGACATCTGGCCCTTGGCCTTTCTCCCAAACTACTCCCAAATTACTCCCAACTCGGGGCCTACATTGACACCTGTCAGCCCTGGTTCCTCCAAACCCTCCTTTCATCTGTGAAGGGCTGACCTTGGCCCGCTTCGGCGGGCCTTTTTTTGCCCCAGCGCCAACCGACTCGGCCGCAGGCGTGTGAAATATTCACATTTCTTAACCACTTCTTGTATATTGATACGCCGCTGTACGCCAAAGCCATTAAGGAGCCACGCGATGGACTCGGATTTTCATCTTCGCAAGGTACAAACGCTCAGCCCCAAGGCAGCAAAGATCGCATTGCGGATACTGGACGCTGACCCCAACATTCCTGCCGAATCAATCCTGGCGCTGCGCCCTGCCCTGGTTGAGCGATGCAGCGAATCGCAGTCTTTCGGAACCACCGACTGGATGACGATCGCTGCGATCGAGCGCCCCGCCATCCGTCGCTTCACCGAACGCTTCGAAAGCCGCGAGCAACGCCATGCTCGACTTTGGGTGACGAGTCTTCGCCAGGAGTCGCGGAAAGCCCCTCGTCCGTCGCTTGCCGACAGCGCCTACGGCTCACTTTGACGGGGCATGGCGCAGAAATGCAAAGCGGGCCGCGAGGGGGCCTGCGCTGCTGCCGCCCGGCGAAACATGGTTCGCCTTGTGTTCCGGAAAGCGGGTCGAACCCGCGAGCTCCAGGGCGTCGCACGCACGGCCAGCCACTCGGGGCTGCCCAAGGTTTCAGCGCCCGCGAGGTCGTAGCAGGCGTAATAGCGCGGCGAGCCTGCGGCGTCGATATACCGGGCCGCTCGGACGGTCCCCGGCACGGCAGCCAGTCCGGGCAGATGTTCCTGCGCGTACCAGGCATTGAGGTCGTCCTCGAACTCGGGAAGCACGTCCGTCTCCACAACGTAGTGGTGCGAGGCGACTTGGCCGGCAGAGGCACCCCGCACCTCTTGCAGGCAGGCGAGCCGTCTCCATTCGCTGGCACCACCTGGGGTGAGCGTCGGCGACGCACTCCCCGATCCGTAGAAGTAGATCAAAGGGCCATCCATCGCGTGCCACGTCTGAACTTCAGGCGGCAGCGCGTGGACCGGCGCGAGCGGCTGATCGACCACGGATGCGTCGTACTTGAGAAGCCATAAATCTTGCATTCGCGGCTCCCCGTCAATGTGCGACGTTCAGCGCAACCAGCAGGCGCGACACCATGTTGTAGGCCGCCACGGTCGCCACGACTTCCACCACGCCCTTGGGGTCGAAGTGCTGCTGGATCCGATCCATGAGCTCTTCCGGAACCACGACCTGACGGGTCATGGCATCGGTCAGCTCCAGCACCAGGCGCTCCAGCGGCGCAAACACGTCGGGCAATCCGTCCTGCCGGACGGCGTCGATCTTCTCGGCGCCGACGCCGGCCTTCTGCGCATGCGGCACGTGCGCGTCGTACTCGAATCCGGCGCCGTTGAGGACAGCGACCCGAAGGATCATCAGCTCGCGAAGATCGGCGGGTACGCCGGTCTGGTTGCGAACCGCCGTGAGCATGCGCTCCCAGCCTGAGGCGATCGGCCCGCTGTTGAGGAGCACCTGGTAGAGCAGCGACACGCGGCCGCGCTGCGCCATGATGCGGGACTCGACTTCGGCCAGCTCGGGGCGTGTGCCGGGCTGCACGAGGGGTACGCGGATACGGGCAGTCGTCTTCACTCGGCCTTGATGTTCTTGGCGCGGATCAGCTTCGCCCACTTCTCGGTGTCCCGCTTCTGGATGGTCGCCAGTTCCAGGGGCGTGGATCCGGCAGGCTCGGTGCCCGTCTTCAACAACTTCTCGCGCACGCCTGGGTTGGCCAATGTGTTGCGCACCGCCCTGTTGAGCGCCTCGATGATCTCGGGCGGCGTCTTGGCAGGCGCAAACAGCGCGTACCAGTTGTTGGTGTCGACGCCCTTGATGCCTTGCTCTTCCAGCGTCTTCACGTCCGGCAGCGAAGGATGTCGCTTGCTCGACGCCACGCCCAGCGCCTTGAGCCGTCCACCTTGCAGGTGCCCGAGCAACCCGGGCACATCACCGAAGAATCCGCTGATCTGGCCTCCCATCAGGTCCGTGATGGCCGGCGCTGCGCCTTTGTAGGGGACATGAAGCAGCTTGGCGCCGCTCGAATCGGCCAACTGCTCGATCGCCAGATGCGGAATGCTTCCTGTGCCGGAGGAGCCCATCGGCGTTGGCTCGGCGCGCTTCTTCGTCGCCGCCACGAAGTCGGCCGCATCCTTGGCCGGGCTGGTCTGCTGGGTCACCAGCAACTCGACGTTGTTGACGACCAGCGAGACCGGCGCGAAGTCACGCTGCATGTCGTAGGGGAGCTTCTCGTACAGCGAAGAATTGATCGCAGCCGCGCCGACGCTGGTGAACCATAGCGTGCCGCCGTCCGGGGCCGACTTCATGACATCGACGGCACCGATCGCGCCGTTGGCGCCCGGCTTGTTGTCGACGATGACCGTGCGGCCCAGCTCCTTGCCGAGCTGCTCGGACAGGGTCCGGGCGACCGAGTCGACAGGTCCCCCGGAGGTGAAGGAAACGACGATCCGCGTCGTCTTCGGCTGTGCGTGGACTGCGGGCATCAGCGCGATGGCGAACGCGGCCGTGAGCAGGATGCGTTGAATGGTCATGAATGTCCCCGTCTTGCAATAACTCGAATCTCAGTCGCAGCGCGCGGTCATGCCGCCGTCGACGATCAGTTCGGTGCCGGTGATGAACCGCGCCTCGTCGCTGGCCAGGAACAGCACCGCGCTCGCCGTGTCGCGGCCGTCGCCCATGAAACCGAGTGGAATGCGTTTCTGGCGCTGGGCCAGCAGTGCGTCGACGTCGCCGCCCGCGCGCTGCTTCGCCAGGCGTGTTTCGACCATCGGCGTGTGCAGCTGTCCCGGCACGACGCTATTGACCCTGACCCGCTTGGCCGCGTGCTGGACCGCGATCACGCGCGACATCTGGATGACGCCAGCCTTGGTCGCGGCGTACGCCACCTGCGCACTGCCGGTCCAGCGCAGGCCCGATGTCGAAGAGATGTTGACGATTGAACCCCCGCCCTTCGCCAGCATCGTGGGAAGCACATGCTTGCAGGTCAGAAACACGCTCTTGAGGTTGATGTCGATCTGCAAATCCCATGTCTCTTCGGCCAGCTCCACCGGCCCGCCCGCCGCGGACCCCCCCACGTTGTTGACGAGGATGTCGATCGTCCCGTAGGCGTTCAGGCAGGCAGCCGCCATGGCCGCCACGCTCTCGCTGTTCGTGACGTCGCAGACCCACGGCGTGATCGACGCGCGGGCGGCACCGGCCAGCTCGAGTGTCTCGTCGAGTCGGGCGCCATCGCGATCGACCGCCAAGACCCTGGCGCCCTCCTCGGCGAGGCGCACGGCGATGGCGCGGCCATTCCCCCAGCCAGCGCCGACGCAACCGGCGCCGGTCACGATGGCTACCTTGTTCTCGAATCGCAGGCTCATGTCCTGTCTCCAAATTGATAAAGGCGCTCCGGGTTGCCGACCAGCAGCGCATGGCGCGCGGATTCCGTGGGTGCGATCTCGGCAATGAGGTCGACGAGCTGCTGCTCGTCGGGTACGGGTCCGGCGTGGTTCGGGTGGGGCCAGTCGTTGCCCCATACGACCCGGTCGCCGAACTCGGCGACCAGCGTTCGAGCGAAGGGTTGGGCGTCGGTGTAGGGCGGGCCCAGCCGCGTGATGCGGTCCATTGCGCTCACCTTGACCCAGAAGCGTTCGTCCGCCATCAGCCGGAGCAGCGCCTGGAAGTCCGGCTGGTCAAGACCCAGCGCTGCATCGATGCGACCGATGTGGTCGATCACCACTGTCGTGGGCGAGCGACGCAGCGCGGGCGCCAGGTCCGTGAGCAGCGCGGGATCGCCGTGAATCTGCAGATGCCAGCCGAGCGGCGCGAAGCGGCCCGCCAACGACAGGACCTCCTCGATGGGTGCGTGCCGGCCGAGGTGGCCCATGAAGTTGAAGCGGACGCCACGGAAGCCCGCGGCGTCGAGCCGCTTGAGTTCTGCGTCGCCGACGTCGGTCGGCAGCAGGGCGATCGCGCGGTAGCTCGAGGGCCGCGGCGCGACGGCGTCCTCGGTGGCGCGGTTGTCGAAGCCATGGCAGGCCGACTGCACGACCACGCAGCGTTGCAAGCCGAGTCGGTCGTTCAACGCGTACAGGGCCTCCTTCGGCGCATCTGCTTGGGGAACGAAGGTGGCGTCAGGGGCGTACGGGAAGCGCATGCCGGGCCCGAACACATGGCAGTGGGCGTTGCAGGCCCCCGGGGGAAGGGTTGAGGTCATGAAGGCAGTGTCCCCATCGCAGCTGTCCTCCGTAATGACATCCTTCCTATATCAGCTATGCTTATTGGCTATGGAATTGCGACAACTCCTGTACTTCGTCACCGTGGTCGATGCGGGAAGCTTCAGTCGCGGTGCCGTGGCGCTGGATCTGGCGCAACCCAGTCTGAGCAGGCAGATCGCCTTGCTGGAGGCGGATCTCGGGCAACGGTTGCTGGTGAGAACCGGACGCGGCGTGACCACGACGGACGCAGGGGAAGCCCTGCTCGTTCATGCGCGCGCGATGCTGGAGATCTCCCGTCGCGCCCGGGACGAATTGCGAGAGATGGACGAAAGTCCCGGCGGGCGGATCGTGGTCGGCATGCCGCCGCGGGTGGCGCTGGGCTTGAGCACGGCCCTCATCCAGCGGTTCAGGGAAAAGTTTCCGCGCGCCGTCATCACGGTCCTCGAAGGCCTGAGCGTCGCACTGCGCGAATCCCTGATCGCGGGACGGCTGGATCTGGCGCTGCTCTTCGATCCTGCAGCCTCTCCCCAGCTGGCCTTTCAGCCTCTGATGCGGGAAAAGCTGCTGCTGGTGGCGCCGCCGAAGAGCAAGCTACCAGCCCGTGTCGGATTGTCGGCACTTGCGAACTACCCCATGGTGCTGCCGAGTGCGCCAAATGCGATTCGCCACTTGCTCGACTCCGTCCTGGGGCCGCGTCACATTGAACTCCAGGTGCTCGCAGAGGTGGGAGCCGTCCACACCGTGCTCGCGCTCGTGGCGACCGGGATCGGATGCACGATCCTTCCGGAGAGCGCCCTGGGCGCGACCGGCGACGAAGCCCTGCCACGCGCACCGATCGGGCCGCCCAGCATCTGGAATGTGCTGGTGCTTGCGACACCGATGGCACGTCCGGCAACGCGTCTGATCCGGGGTACTGCGCAAATCCTGCAAGAGCTGGACTTCCGGCGTCGCTAAACGCCATCTCACTTTGGCGCCAAAGCAAATGAAGCGGCGGCAGGGCCGCTAGCAGCCGCTCGCGGTCGGCTAAAGTTTGCCCGCAAGCAGACAGAACGGACTGGCCTGGCCAGCCCTCATGTCAAACGTTAAGCATCTCGGAACTACCATGGTCACCTGCTACCTGCGCTATGTCATCGATCCGTTCAAGCTCAAGGAGTTCGAGCACTACGGAAAGATCTGGATTCCTCTCGTCGAGAAGTTTGGAGGGCAGCACCATGGCTACTTTTTGCCCTCGGAAGGCGCGAACAACATTGCGCTGGCTATGTTCACGTTCCCAAGTCTTGCGGCATACGAGGAATATCGCGCGTTGTCTGCCACAGACCCAGAGTGCCAAGCTGCGTTCAAGTATGCGCAGGACACTCGCTGCATCCTCAGCTATGAACGCAGCTTTTTCAGGCCTGTATTCAAATGAATCGGCCTAACCAAGCGTTGCAGTGGACCGCCTTTGGCTTCCGCTGGACTCATTCGTTAAGCAACCACTTTTGCCCTTCCATTTGAATCCACGATAGGCACCGCGTTCATCCAACGCGATCAGGCGACTGTTGGAGATCGCCACGCGATGGGTGTAGCGAGACAGGTAGGCCAGCACCGCCTCGGGTCCGGCGAAGGGGCGCTTCGCATGGACGACCCATTCCACTCAACCTATCGTTTCGCCCAGCAAGGCGACTTGTGGTCCCCACGTGTCCGAAAGCGCAAATCCATCAGCACCGCTGAGGTTCATGGTGATTTCCTCGAGACGCGGGGTTGCGAATCAAAAGAGCCGGCACAAGCGGAATGCCTCGTAGATGGAGGCGTGGATGTCGCGCGAAGCATGCGCATCGCCGATCCGATAGAGCTCGAAGCACTTGCCGGGTCCGGCCGCGGGCCAAGCCTGCGGAACACCCTTGGCGAACTTGTCCAGATCCAGTTCCCCGTCATTGACCGATGCGGGCTTCAGGTCATCGTAGACATCGCACACCGGGAGCACGCCCAGTTCCACCACCACGTGGTCCGCCTCGAGCGCAATGGTTGCGCCGGTCAACTCGTGCACGAATGCTGCGCGGCGCCGACCCGATACGGCCGACACACTGATCAGCCTGAGATCGTGGCGGACATGAACGCCCAGCTCGGTCAGCTTGCGGCGCCACACGATGTCGTCTCCTCGTCCGCCCAGTTCCATGCCGAGCTGGCCATCCAGTGTGACCAGGGTCACCTGACGGCCGGCGAGCGCATGGCGTTCGGCGCAAACATAGGCGTTGTGGCGTCCGGTCCCGTCATAGACCAGTACCTCGCCGCCGGAAGGTGGCTGCTGGGTCAGCGCGTCCACCACCGAAAGACAGCGCTCATGGCCCTCAAGTTCATCGAGCCACGGGATGCCTCCCGTCGCGACAATCACGGTGTCGGGCTCCAGCCCGGTAACATCGGCAGCGTCCGCGTAGCTGTTGAGTCTGATGTCCACGCCGAGGCGAGTCAGGGCGTCCACCCGCCACTGGATCACGCCGAGGATGTCCTTGCGCCATGACGCAAGCGCCGCCAGCAGCACCTGGCCGCCAGGCCGCGATCCGGCCTCGAGCAGGACGACCTCGTGTCCGCGCAGTGCGGCCACCCGGGCCGCCTCCAGTCCCGCGGGACCCGCGCCCACGACAACCACTTTCCTGCATGGACCGGGCGAGCGATCAACTTCGTGAGGCAGCCAGGTCTCCCGCCCCGTGGACGGGTTGTGGATGCATGCGGTCTCATGACTGCGGCAGAACGAGGCACCCACACAGGGGCGCACTTCGTGCTCCCGGCCTTCCATCAGCTTTCGAACCAGGTGCGGGTCGGCCATGTGGGCGCGCGTCATCCCAACCAGGTCGAGCAGACCTTCGCTGATCGCATAGCGCGCGGTGGCCAGATCGGCGATCTTGGCCGCATGAAAGACCGGCAGCCTCACCTCCTTCTTGAACGCGGCCGCCTTTTGCAGCCAGGGCGACGAGGGCATCGACATGGTCGGCATGTTGTCGGTGATCAGGGCTTGGGCAGTGTCCATGCGCCCGTAGACCACATTGAAGAAATCGAAGAGCCCGGAGCGTTCGAGAATGCCGGCGGCGCGAACGCTCTCCTCGAAATCCAGTCCGTCCTCGATGGCATAGCGGATCCCGACGACGAAATCCTCGCCGACCTGTTTTCGAATCTCCTCGTGCACCCTCAGGATGAACCGGCAGCGGTTTTCCAGCGAACCGCCGTATCTGTCGGTTCGCACGTTGACCGATGGGCTCAGGAACTGCCCAAGCAGATGGCCGCCCGCCAGCGTTTCCAGCCCGTCCAGGCCTGCCTGCCGGCAGCGCGATGCCGCCTGCCCGAAATAGCGGATCACCCGGTGGATGTCCCGCTCCGTCATTTCACGCGGAATGCTGCGATGCAATGTTTCGCGCCTGGCAGATGGCGCGATGGTCGGCAACCAGGCGCCTTCATACGGGCTCCCGCGTCGGCCCATGTGAGTGAGCTGGCACATGAGTGCCGTGCCATGGGCGTGCATCCGCGCGGAAAACTGCTGGAGATGGGGAACCACCTCGTCGACGCCCATGTTGATCTGCCGGAAGACACTCGGGCTGTCGATGCCGACGTTGGACGAGCCGCCGAACATGCTCATCGCGATCCCGCCAATGGCTTTTTCTTCGTGGTACCGCTGATAGCGTTCCCGGGGAAAGTCACCCTCCGTCAGGCCGCTGGCGTGGCTGGTGCTGATGATGCGGTTCTTGAGGATGACCCTCTTGATGGCGAACGGGGTCAGCAGCGGGTCCTGTCGCCGCACCGATTTCTCATCATCAACGGAGTGGGCAAACAGCTGCACATCCTCTCCTTATCGCGCTCGGTTGAGTCCGCCCTGCATGGACATTGTGTAATCGAACACGAGGCCGGTTCATTTACATCTTAGGCAGATATCGCTAACATGATGTTATGGAAGCGCAGCAGACGATACGCTCCGCCAATGCCTTGCGCGTGTTTGAAGCCGCCGCACGCTGTGCGAACTTCACGCTCGCCGCCTCCGAGCTCCACGTGACGCCCGTGGCGGTCAGTCGCATGGTGAGCCGGCTCGAAGACACCTTGGGCATTCGTTTGTTCACGCGCTCTCGGCTGGGCGTTCAACTCACTGAAGAAGGTGAGGTCTTGCATTCGGCGGTGTCGGCCGGCTTCAGCCAGATGGAGACGGCGCTGCGCGAGATCAGGCGCCGCCGTGCAGATCGGGGCACTGTCACGCTGTCGTTGTCGAGCGCGTTCATCTCCCACTGGTTGATGCCGCGCTACGCACGTTTTCAACAGGCCGTCCCGCACATCAACCTGCGCTTCGAGGTGATCAGCGGCGTTCTCCGTGGCGATGTCGACGAGGTGGACCTGGGACTGCGCTTGTACGACCCCACGAGGAAGTGGCAGAGCTGGGAGTTCTTTCCGGAAGTGGTGCTCCCGGTCTGCAGCCCGGAATACCTGCATCGGGTGGGTGCCGTCGGTGAATCTGCCGATGTGAGCCAGCACACCCTGATCCATCTGACCACGACAACCATGGATTGGGAAGAATACGGGGCTCGCACCGGCCTGGACTGCCGGCGCCCCGGCAACTCCCTCAGCTTCTCCGATTCGGCACTCGTGCTGCAGGCCGCCTTGCTCGGTCAAGGGATTGCGCTCGGTTGGGTGTCGGCGGTGTCCGGTGCGCTGCGCGAGGGCCTTCTGGTGCCGGCCTCCAGCCGCCTGATCCGCACCGAAAAGGAGTACCGGCTGGTGGCAAGGCCCGGGTCGATTCGACAAGAAGTGCGCCGCGTGCTGGATTGGCTCGTCAGCGAAATGCGCGAAGACGTTGCGACCATCACGCAGCAGTACGCATTGTTCCGGGACACTTGACCGACGTGTGCATCGCCCCCCACTGCTGCCTGCCAGCAGGTGTCGAATGTGACCTAACGCCAGTCTTCGGCCCTTCGAAGCGGCACCTGTACTTCGGCTGCGCGCGCCCTCAGCTGACCGCACCCGCCGTCGACATCCTGGCCAGCCGAATAGCGCAGCTTCGTCAGAATGCCCCGCTGGTGCAGCGTGCGAGCAATCTGTTCGCAGCGCTCCCACGACGGTCGACTGAACGCCACGCCCTCCACCGCGTTGAAGGGGATCATGTTCAGCACGCCGTACTTGCCGGAGAGCAGTCTGACGATGCCTTCAATCTCCTCTTCCCCATCGTTCACACCTTCCAGCAGCGTCCACTGGTACTGAATCGGGTAGCCGGTGGCCCGGGCATAGCGTTCGGATGCGGTCACCAGTTCCTCGGGGGTCATGTTCGGCGCGCGCGGAAGGAGCTCTCTGCGCAGCTCAGCCTTGGTCGTGTGCAACGAGAGTGCCAGCGCAGGTCTGACGCTTCCCTGGTGCAGCCTCTCGAACACGCGTGGATCGCCCACGGTGGAGAACACCAGGTTCTTGTGGCCGATGTTGCCCGCCGTGCCGAGCAGGTCGATCGCCTCCATCACGTTGTCCAGGTTATGGGCCGGTTCGCCCATGCCCATGAACACGACCTTGCGTACCGGCCGGCGCAGGCGCGCGAGGGCGACCTGGGCAATGATCTCGGCGCTTCCCAGTTGGCGCAGCAATCCCTCGCGGCCCGTCATGCAGAACTGGCACCCGACGGCGCACCCGACCTGCGACGAGATGCACAGACCGTCCCGAGGCAGCAACACACTCTCCACGGTCTGACCGTCCGCGAGGGCAACGAGCAGCCGCTCGGAACCATCGGCGCCGGGATGGACCGCGTGGATGCGCGCCAGTCCCGCAAGCTCAGCTTCAATGGACGGCAGGGCAGCCAGCAGCGACGACGGAAAAAAGCTCTCTGGTCGACGCTTGCCGCTGTTTCGGGGTAGAGCATGGGACCACAGCCGCAAGATCCGGTGCTCGTGGATGGGGCCCGCTCCGGCTTCCCGCAGTCGCCGTTTTAGTTCGTGGATTCGCATGCACTGCCTAGGGCAAATGGACTCCTGGACACATCAGTGATCCAGTCGTGCTGGCGTCCAGGACGTACAGAGTGATGGTCGACATGCGACAGATTGTGCACGGCAGCTCGAGTGGGGTTCATGCGGCGCGGGTCGCCCACGTCGCGCTCAGCAGCAATAGGAATCCGGCCACGGCAGCCAGCCCATGGACGATGACAAGCCACTTCGGCAGCGGCAACTGCTTCCGGTGGTAGTTCAGGTTGAGGACGGCACCCCCCGCTGCCGCCAGGAGAAAGAGAACAAGCGCGCCGAAGGCGGTCGCAGGCAGGCCCTACGGTCGCTGCCGCGTAAAGCAGCAAGGTCACGGCCGCGGCGGCCAAGAACCTACTCTGACCCACCGTTGAAACGAAAAAGCCCTGGCTGTTTCCAGTCAGGGCAAGAAGGTCGGTGGTCGACCTTGGAGAACGGTATCTCCCTTAGGCTTTCCAACTGAGCCCAAGTTCCCAACGTCTCCCTGGCCGGACGCTTGTTGCTCGACGCCATGGCCCTGGCAAGTCTGCACAACGAAGAAGCGAAAGTCGAAGGTTCTTCATGGTGACCAGCTGGCCACACCTGGACCGGGAGTTCGATTGTGCAGCGACAATCCGCGGATGGCCCAAGGCAAGCGCATCTCGGCAGACATTGGTGGCGACGCCCTGCAGGCGATCAAGGACATGGGTGCCGCGGCCAAGCTGGCCCGCACCAGTGCCGGCGACGGCCAAGCCGCCGCTGCCGCCCGATTGGGCGTGCACGTCCAGACGATCGCCCGGATTGAATCAGGTGAACCAGGCGTCGCGATCGGGCACGTGCTGGGCATGCTTGCGCTCTACGGCATCGCAACGAAGTTGCAGCCGCCAGACAGCGGCCAGCTCGCATCCTGAGTTGTTCCGACTGCTGAGCGCAGGGTACGTAACGTCTGTCTATGGGGCCTCTCTCGCGGCCCTCAACCTCGCAGCGCGCCAGTTGCCCCCATGGAAGACGTGCGAACGCCCCGACCATAATCGGGCAAAGCTTCCTTCGATGTCCTCCGCATCCCACTCCCTTTGGTCCCCGTTGCGTCTGCCCGCATTCCGGGGCCTGTGGACCGGCAGCGCGATCTATTTCACCGGAAACGCCATGCAGGTCATGGCGGCTTCATGGCTCATGGTGGAGCTCACGGGCTCCTCTTTCCTCGCAGCGTTGGTGCAGACCGCCGTGTTCCTGCCAATGTTCCTGCTGGCACTGCCGGCCGGCGTGCTGGCCGACACCACGGACCGGCGGCGGCTGATCCTGAATGCGCTGGCCGTTCAGGTGGCCGTCGTCGTTGTCCTGTCCCTGCTCGCATTGGGAGGGTGGGCGGGACCGGCGACCTTGCTGCTGTTCACCTTTGCCGCCGGCTGCTGCACGGCGCTGCTGTCACCAGCCTGGAACACCAGCGTGGCGGACACAGTGCCACGCGAGGACATGCCGCAGGCCATCACGGCGATGTCGATCGCCTGGAACAGCGCGCGGGCATTGGGGCCGTCGGTCGCGGGCTTCATATTCGCATGGCTCGGTGCGGGCTGGGTGTTCGTGGTCGCGGTGGTGAGCGCACTGGTGATGATGCAAGCGGTGCGGCGCTGGCCCCCTGCCCCGCACGCCCAGTCGCCCCTGCCGGCGGAGCGCCTCTGGAGCGGCACCGTCGCGGGTCTGCGCTATGCAAGGCACTCGCCGACGATCCTGGCTCAGTTGCTGCGCACCGTCGCCTACAGCGGCGCGGGCTCGGCGCTGTGGGCGCTGTTGCCGGCCATCGCGGCGCAACAACTGAAGTTGGGCGCCGCCGGATTCGGCTTCCTCATGGGATGCCTGGGCACAGGCGCGGTTGCTGCAGGCCTGGTACTGGGCAAGTTGCGTGCGCGCCTGGGGCTCGAGCGCCTCGTCGCCCTGGGGTGTATGGTCTTCGCAGCCGTGATGCTCATCGCTGCGTTCGTGCGCATTCCCACCGTGGTATTCGTGGCACTTGCCATCGGCGGCGCCGCCTGGATGGCGGTCATGGCCACCTTCAACACCGCCACGCAGTCGAGCGCGCCGCCGTGGGTCCGTTCGCGCGCGGTGGCACTGCACACGGTCAGCGCGCTGGGCTCGTTCGCCATCGGCTCGGCATTCTGGGGCGCGGTTTCAGGCATCCTGGGGCTGGCGATCGCCTTGAGCATCGCAGCCCTCGCCATGGCAGCAGGCATCTTTCTCTCCCGCTGGCTGCCGCTGCGGATGGGCGCTTCGCCGGAGATCACGCCCGTCGCGCTCTGGGAGGATCTTTTCGTCAAGGATCAGCCTCTCCCGGACGATGGCCCGGTGTCGGTGGAGATCGGCTATCGCATCCGCGCCGGCGAAGCCGAGGAGTTCTTGAACGCCGTGACCCAGCTGCGCGCCTCGCGGCGCCGCGACGGCGCCACCCTATGGCGCGTCTATCGCGACCTCGGCGATCCGTCGCGCTATGTCGAGCGATTCATCGTCGCCTCCTGGGCCGACTACCTGCACCAGCGCGCCCGGGCCACGCTGGCCGACCAGGAGGTGGAGGCTCGTGTACGGATGTTCCTGCGCGACGGCGAGGCGGTGACGACCCAGCACTACATCGCTGAGCGGTGAAATCGTATTCGCGAGCGGCTGGCTTGCAGCGGGAGCGGACGTTGACGAAGGCAAGCCCACGCTCGACTGGAATTCAACATTCCAGGTGTGATGTTCGGCGGCCGGTACGACGGCTCTCCCATCATCGTGAAGGACGGTACCCAGCCGCCTTTGGGCCGCCAAGCGCGCCCTCCTCCGGGTCGGATGCGTTTTCCTGCAGCCATTCCATGAAGCTGGCCACTTCCTTGCGCTGCAGGTGACGGGAAGGGCACACCAGGAAATGGGCCTGCACCTTCAAGCACCAGCGCGGGTCGAAGACCTTCACCAAGCGGCCCTGATGAAGGTGGCCTGCCGCGATCGACGAGCTGTCCAACGCCACACCAAGCCCCTGCACCGCGGCATCCAGCGCCATGGAAGTGCGATCGAAGCGGTAGGCGAACTGCCCCGCCGAGAATTCGATCTTGCGGCTGCGGAACCAGTCCCCCCACTGCACGACGTTGACCACCGACTGGATGAGCGGGACGTGCAGCAAGTCCTCGGGTGTCCGGAGTCGATGCCGCTCGATGAAATCGCGGCTCGCCATCGGCTGGATGCATTCCTCGAACACCGACCGGACATGGAGGTGCGGCCAGTTCGGAATGCCGTAGCGTATGTCGATGTCGACCTGTCCGCTCGAAAAGTCCGAATGCACGACGGAAGACGACAGCGATAGCGCAATCCCCGGGTGGGCCTGCGCGAAGTCCGCGAGCCTGGGCATGAGCCACAGACTCGCGAAGCTCGGTGCCGCGTGCACATGCAGAGCGTTGCGTACGCCCTTGCGCACGTTGTCCGTTGCAGCGCTGATCGCGTCCAGCGCGACTGACACGCGAGCCATGTATTCGCGGCCTGCATCGGTCAGCGAAATGCTGCGCACCGAGCGCTCGAACAGTCGTACGTCGAGAAGCTGTTCGAGCTTGGCGATCTGGTGGCTCACTGCCGAGGGCGTCAGATGGAGTTCGAGCGCCGCCGCGCTGAAGCTCGTGCGACGCGCTGCGGCCTCGAAGGCGAGAAGACAACTCAAAGGAGGAAACGACGATCGCATCGGGTTAACCCTGTATGACGGCAATTCACTCATCGCTGAAGAAGTGTCGTTTGTCTTCATGCGTGGTGATGTCCATAGTTACCCCACTCGCACATCACTCACCACGGAGACAATTCATGCTGCTTACCGATCGCGTCGCCCTCATCACCGGTGGCGCCGGCCTCAATGGCCTGGGATTCGCCACTGCGCGCCTGCTCGCGTCGCAGGGCGCCCGCGTCGTCATCACTGACCTCGAAGCCGCCGCGCCGGCGCAGGTCGCCGCCACGCTCGGCGACGAGCACCTGGGGCTGGTTGCCAACGTGACGATCAAGTCGGAAGTCGATGCCGCGGTCGCACGCGTTCTCGATCGGTTCGGGCGCATCGACATCCTCGTCAACAACGCCGGCATCACCCAGCCGCGCAAGACGATCGACATCAGCGGCGCCGACTACGACGCCGTGATGGACGTCAGCCTGCGCGGCACGCTGCTGTTCTCCCAAGCTGCCATTCCCGTCATGCAGCGCCAGGGCAGCGGTTCGATCATCTGCATCTCTTCCGTTTCCGCTCAGCGCGGCGGCGGCATTCTCGGCGGCCCGCACTATTCGGCGGCCAAGGCCGGCGTGCTCGGGCTGGCGCGTGCGATGGCACGCGAACTCGGCGCGGATGGCATCCGCGTCAACTCGATCACCCCCGGCCTGATCGGCACCGACATCAGCAAGGGCAAGTTGACCGAAGAGCGCAAGGCGCAGATCGCCGGCGAAATCCCGCTCGGCCGGATCGGCGTCGCCGCGGACGTCGCCGGCGCCTGCCTCTTCCTCGCCAGCGACCTGTCGAGCTATTGCACCGGCATCACGCTCGACGTGAATGGCGGCATGTTGATTCACTGATCCATCCCCATCACTACACCGGAGACAAAACCATGAAGCGCAGGAATATCGCCGTTCTCGTCGGCGCACTGATCACCACCGGAAGCCTCGCCTTCGCGCAGGCGCCCATCAAGCTCACCTTCGGCCACGGTGCGGCGCCGGGCAATCCGCGGCACGACGCGGCCGTGAAGTTCGCCGAGACGGTGAAGGCCAAGACCAACGGCCGCTTCGACATCCAGGTCGCCCATTCCGCGCAGCTTGGCGACGACGCCGCCATGATCACTGCGCTACGCTCGGGCACGCTCGACATGTCGGCCAACAGCCAGGGTGCGATGGCCAACGTGGTACCCGAATATGCCGCGCTGGGCCTGCCCTTCCTGTTCACCGACATCCAGAAGGCCTGGCAACTGCTCGACGGCCCGATCGGCGAGGACCTGGCCAAGCGCACGGCCGCCAAGGGCATGGTCGTGCTGGGCTTCTGGGACAACGGCATCCGCCACGTCAGCAACAGCAAGCGGCCGATCAAGACGCCGGCGGACATCAAGGGCCTGAAGATCCGCACCCCGCCCGATTCGATGACCATGGACATCATGCAGGCGCTCGGCGCGGACCCGCAGCAGATCAAGTTTTCCGAGCTGTACGTGGCGCTCCAGCAGGGCGTGGTCGACGGCCAGGAGAACCCCCTGACAAACATCGCGTCGGCCAAGCTGTACGAAGTGCAGAAATACCTTTCGCTCACCGGCCACAAGTACGAGGCCAATCCCTTCGTGATGGGCAAGCGTTCATGGGAGAAGTTGAGCACCGCGGACCAGAAGGTCTTCATGGAAGCCGCTGCCGAAGCGACGCAGATGCAGCGCAAGCTCTCCAAGGAAGCCGACGAGAAGTTGGCCACCGAACTGAAGTCCAAGGGCGTGCAGATCGACGCGGTGGACCGCAAGGCCTTCATCGAGGCGACGAAGCCGGTCTACACCAAGTGGGCTGCAGGCCCGGCTGGCGACTTCGTCAAGCGCGTGGTCCAGCAAGCGCAATAAGCCACCCAGGCAGGCGAATGAAGCGGCGCCAGGCAAGGCGCTGCGATGGTGCCTGTCGTCCACGAAAACCGCGACTGCGTCCTGGCGCGTCCTTCACGAGGGCAATTTCATGTCTTTCCTTCAATTCATCGACCGATGCGTCGGCGCAGCGTGTCGTGGCGTTCTGTACATCACGCTGAGCGTCGTGTTCGCGATCCTGAGCGTCAATGTCGGGCTGCGCTATGTCGCGGGCACCAGCCTCGCCTCGGCGTCCGAGCTGCCCGAGCTGATGTTCCCGTGGCTCATCATGGCCGGCGTGGTGCTGGCGGCCCAGCAGGGCTCGCACATCGCGGTGGTCATCCTCACGCAAAAGCTCGGCGCCGCGCGCCGCTGGGTGCTGGCGGGCGGCTCGCTGGCCGTGGCGGCGCTCTACGCATCGCTGGCGGCTGCCGCCTGGCCCCTGATGGAGATCGCGGCCGACGAACGCAGCCCCATGCTGCAAGTGCCCGGCTCGGTGAGTGTCTGGGCTCTGATGCTGGGCTTCGCACTGCTCAGCCTGGTGACGCTGTGCAAGTTGCCCACGCTCTGGGCCGGCTCCCCCCCGCAGGGGTTCGATGCCGTCGAGGCCGTCGCTCACGGAGCCTAGCCATGACCGCACTCATCATTCTGCTGTTCATCGTCGTCGCGCTGCTGTCGATCCCCATCGCGCACGCGCTGGTCCTCGCCTCCGTCGGCGGACTTCTCATCATTGACAAGGTGCCCGTGCACCTGGCAGTCGAGCAGATGCTCGCCCAGACGCAGAGCTTTCCGCTGATCGCGATTCCCTTCTTCATGATGACCGGCGCGCTGATGGTCAGCGGCCGGCTCGGTCAGAGCCTGGTCAGCCTGCTGTCGATGATGATCGGCCGTGTCCACGGCGGTCCCGCGCAGGTCGGTGTGCTGTCGTCGACCATCTTCGGCGGCGTCTCCGGCTCGGCCGTGGCCGATGCCTCGGCGATCGGCTCGATGCTGATCCCGTGGCTCAAGAAGCTGGGCTATCCGGCACCCTTCGCGGCCGGCACGCTGGCTGCGGCCGCGACCATCGACATCCTGATCCCGCCGTCCATCCCGATGATCGTGTATGCCCTGGTCTCGGGTGCATCGATCGGGGCGCTGTTCGTAGCGGGCATCCTGCCCGGCCTGCTGATGTGCGCGGGCTTCATGGCGGTGTGCTACGTGCAGGGCCGGCGCCGCAACTTTCCGCGCGATACGACGCCGTTCCAGTGGCCTGCGTTCTGGCGCTTGCTCGCCCACGCGGCGCCCGCGCTGGCAATGCCGGTGCTGATCATCGTTTTCCTGCGCTTCGGCATCGCGACGCCGACGGAGGTGAGCGTGATGTCCACGCTGTACGCCCTGGTCGTCTCAGGCCTGGTCTATCGGGATCTCACGCTGGCCAAGATCAAACACGCGGCGATCGAAGCCGGGATCTCCACCGGCGTGGTGCTGCTGATCATCATGGCCTCGAGCGTCGTCGGCTGGATCGTGACCTACGAACAGCTGCCTGCCGAGTTCACACGCTTCGCGAAGGAAACGCTGCAGTCGCCCTGGCTGATCATCCTGGCGATGAACCTGATCATGCTGGCCACCGGCATGTTCATCGATCTGCCCGCGGCCGTGCTGCTCCTCACGCCGATGTTCGTTCCGCTCGCCGCCGCGGTCGGCATGGACACGGTGCAGCTGGGGATCATGATGATCGTCAACCTCTCGATCGGGCTCTACCACCCGCCGATCGGCACCACGCTGTTCATCACCAGCACCATCGCGAAGGTGCGCATCGGCGACGTGGTGAAGGAACTGATTCCCTTCTATGCCGTTGCGATCGGCCTGCTGATCGGCTTCGCCTATCTGCCCTGGCTCACGATTCGCTGAACCCGCTCTCGCTCCACTCTCATCTCAAAGGACCATTCATGTCTGATCCATCGACTCTTTCCGAGCGTGCCTACCGCATTCGGCGCTATGCGCTGCGGATGGGTGAAGTGCAGGGGCAAGGCTACATCGGCCAGGCCCTGGGCTATGCCGACGTGCTGGCCGTGGCCTATGGCCACGCCATGAAGTACCGCCCGGAAGACCCGCAATGGGAATCGCGCGACCGCTTCCTGCTCTCGCACGGCCACTACGCCATCGCCTTCTACGCGGCGTTGATCGAGGCGGGGATCATCCCCGAGGACGAACTCGAGACCTATGGCAGCGACGACAGTCGCCTTCCCATGTCGGGCATGGCGACCTACACGCCTGGCATGGAGATGTCCGGCGGATCGCTCGGCCAAGGGCTGCCGATCGCGGTCGGAATGGCGCTCGGCCTGCGCCAGAAGCGCAACCCCGCCTTCGTCTACAACTCGATGTCGGACGGGGAGCTGGACGAAGGCTCGACCTGGGAAGGGGCGATGGCGGCTGCGCACCACCAGCTGTCGAACCTCATCTGCCTGGTCGATATCAACAACCAGCAGGCCGACGGTCCGTCAGGCAAGGTGCTCGGGTTCGAGCCGCTGGCCGACAAGTGGACTGCCTTCGGCTGGCATGTGCAGCGGGTCGACGGCAACGACCTGCCCGCGGTCGTCGCGGCGTTCGACGTCGCGCGCGCGCTGAGCGACGCCAAGCCACGCGTCATCCTCGTCGACACGCTGATGGGCAAGGGCGTGCCCTTTCTCGAGCAGCGCGAGAAGAACCATTTCATCCGCGTCGATCCGCCGGAATGGCAGCAAGCGATCGACCATCTCGACCAGGCGCAACACGAAGGAGCCGTTTGATGAACACCACGACCGACAAGAAGCCGCGGCTGACCACATCGGCGATGATTGCCTCGATTGCCGGCGAGGGCCAGCGCGTCAAGGCGGCCCCGTTCGGCAAGGCCTTGGTGGAACTGGCGCGAGAGCGCCCCGACATCGTCGGCATGACGGCCGATCTCGCCAAGTACACGGACCTGCACCTGTTCGCCCAGGCGTACCCCGAGCGGTTCTTCCAGATGGGGATGGCCGAGCAGTTGCTGATGGGCGCCGCCGGCGGGATGGCCAAGGAGGGCTTCATTCCCTTTGCGACCACCTATGCAGTGTTCGGCACGCGCCGCGCCTACGATTTCGTGCACCAGGTGATCGCGGAAGAGAAGCTCAACGTCAAGATGTGCTGCGCGCTGCCGGGGCTCACCACCGGCTACGGACCCAGCCACCAGGCGACAGAGGACCTCGCGATGATGCGAGGCATTCCAGGCATGACCATCATCGACCCTTGCGATGCGCTGGACATCGAGCAGGCCGCGCCGCAGATCGCAGCACATCCGGGGCCGGTGTACATGCGCCTGCTGCGCGGCAGCGTGCCGCTCGTGCTCGACGAGTACGACTACAAGTTCGAGCTCGGCAAGGCCAAGCTGCTGCGCGATGGCAAGGACGTGCTCATCATTGCGAGCGGGTTCATGACGATGCGTTCCTTGGAGGTAGCCAAGCAGCTGCGTGCCGACAACGTGGATGTCGCGGTGCTCCATGTGCCCACGATCAAGCCGTTGGACGAGGCGACGATTCTGTCCGAGGTCAAACGATCGGACCGTGTGGTGGTCGCCGCCGAGAACCATTCGGTCATTGGAGGTCTTGGTGAGGCTCTGGCGAGCCTTCTGCTTCGCTCCGGTGTCACGCCGACATTCCGGCACGTCGCGCTGCCTGATGCATTTCTTGATGCGGGCGCATTGCCGACGCTCCATGATCGCTATGGCATCTCGGCGACTACCATGGCCGAGCGCATACGCGCCTGGATATAACCGTGAGCGGATGTGTGGCGCAACACGATGGTGCTGGCGCCCTTGGCGCGGTTGTTCTTCAAGCGCCGGCACTGTGGCCAGCAAGTCCGGCACGGGCACGCGTATCCATAGTCGTCATTGCAGCGAAAGCCGTCTTTGCCGGCAGAATGCTCAACTTCACCCATCGCGCCCAGTAGCAATGCGGAGGTTCCCAATGAACGGCGATCGGCTTTCGCACGGCCTGTGGGAGGCCTCGGCGCCGCTGGCGCCGAAGACGCAACCGCTGACGCAGCGGATAACGGTCGACGTCGCGATCATCGGCGGGGGGTATACCGGATCATCGGCGGCACTTCACCTCGCCGAGGGCGGCGCGAGCGCCGCGGTGCTCGAGGCGTTCGACATCGGCTTTGGCGCCTCCGGCAGGAACGTGGGCCTCGTGAATGCCGGCATGTGGGTCATGCCATCCGTGCTGCTGGGTGAGCTCGGCAAGTCGCACGGCCAGCGCCTGCTGGGCATGCTGGGCAATGGGCCTTCCATCGTTTTCGATCTGATTGCCCGCCATGGCATCGAGTGCGAGGCCGTCCACAACGGAACGTTGCATTGCGCAGCGGGTAAACGCGGCGTCGCCGAGATTGCCGAGCGCGCGCGCCAGTGGCTGGAACTCGGCGCCCCGGTGGAAGTCCTCGATGCGCAGCGGACCCTGGAACTCACCGGAACTCGGGCCTATCCGGCTTCGTTGCTGGACCGCCGGGCCGGCACCGTCCAACCGCTCGCCTATGTGCGAGGCCTGGCCGATGCCGCACTGCGTGCGGGTGCGCGCATCCACACGCAGACGCGCGTGACAGCGGCCGAGCGCGTCGGGTCCCAGTGGCAATTGGCAACGAGCAGCGGCGGAATGGTGTCCGCGAGATGGGTCATCGTCGCCACCGATGCTTACACCGGGAGCGACGGGCCGTGGCCCGGCATCCAGGCAGAGCAGGTGCGATTGCCCTATTTCAACTTCGCCACGGCGCCGCTGCCGCGGGCAAGCGCAGAAAGCATCCTGCCCGAACGCCAAGGCGCATGGGATACACGCCAGGTTCTGTCCTCGTTCCGTCTCGACGCCGCGGGGCGGCTCGTCTTCGGCAGCGTCGGCGCTTTGCGGGGCATGGGACGGGAGATCCACCACGACTGGGCGCGACGCGCGCTCGCCAGGATCTTTCCGCAGCTGAAGGACGTGCCGTTCGAGCATGAGTGGTATGGAACGATCGGCATGACGAGCAACGCCCTCCCCCGATTTCACGAGCTTGACCACAACGTGGTTTCGTTCAACGGTTTCAATGGCCGGGGTATCGCACCGGGAACGGTGTTCGGCAGGGAACTCGCGAAGCTCGTGCTGGGCGCGGTCCGCCGCGATGACCTGCCGTTGCCGGTGACACAAGTGGCCCCCACGCTGTGGCGCAACGCGAAGGCGCTGGGCTATGAAGCGGGCGCCCGCGCATTCCACTTGGTAGACGCGCGGATCTAAGGATCACCCAGGAGTTCGTGCAGGCTGCTGTTGAGACGGGCTAGGCCGCCTGCACGGCAGCGAGCCAGAGCTGCGCTCCTTGCTGCGGCATCGACGCCCAGGTCACGTTGTAGGTACCGGCCACGCTCACCTGCCTGACGGCAACGGCGCACTGCACCAATGCACCAGAGGCCAGTACCGAATCGACCACCGTGAAGCCGCTGTCGGGCACGGCCGTCTTGTCCAGGTCGACACCTGCATCGCCCCACCACCATGCGACGAGCAGCGCAGGGCCGGTGGTGGTGACACTGGCGCTGGTCAAGGGCTGGCCAGACAGCACCTCGCGCCACTGCACATCGCGCACGAAGCCGCCTCCGGTGATCTCGACAACGCTCAGGGTCGTTTCGTCGGTGACTTTAGGCTTCACCACGGTGACCGCGTGGCCGCCCATGCCCCGGGCCTGCTCGCAGGCATACAAGGCCGTCCCTGAGTTTGGCCAGAGGGTGTAGGTGTGCGCCACATCGAGCTGAACGAAGGCATTGCCCACGTTGTCCGTCGGCGCGATGGCAGAAAGCAAACCCCGCCCGACGCAGGCCAACAGGGTGCTTCCGGTCGTGCGCGTGGACATGCCGGAAGTGGACAGCGATGAGGACGACACGCCGTCACGGTTGAAGTCGAGCACGTGGGCGCCGAGGGCTGGCGCCGTTGGAGCAGGTGCAGGTGCAGGTGCAGGTGCAGGTGCGGGTGCGGGTGCAGGAGCGGCTGCAATTGCAGCTGCAGCTACTGTTGTCTGGGCGCCGGAGCCTCCGCCGCAGGCCGTGAGCGCTGCACTTCCAGATGCCATGCTGACCATCGCAAGCGCCCACATACGGCGCAACAGGCCGCGGCGCTCGTTCAGCAGTGCAAGTGCCTCACTGTCGGAGGGTTCATTCATGGAGGCACCCCGTTCTCTTCGGCCTCCGATTGTGAAACACCGCGGTCTGCGAACCAACCCACATCCGCCGCCCAGGTGTTACCGACAGTCAGTTGCCGACGAATTCGAACCTGAGCTTCTCAAGCTTCGCGTCCCTTCAGGCGAATGCCCTGTGCCTGGCGTTCGATGTGTTGGTCGCTGGAGCGCGTGCTTGCTGGCGAGGTTGAGCTGAGCGGCGCGCCTTCACTTCAGCAGGTGGCCGAGAGGCCGCGGAGTTTGGTGGGCAACGCCGCGGTGCGCTTCCTATGGGCACTTGGGCGCACAGACGAGATGGTTCTTGCCGAGAAAGCGCCGCGAAGTCATCCCGGTGCGAAGAACGAACTTCCCGCACTTGAAGCAGGACATCATGGCTTCGGCGCGCGGCGTGGTGATGATGGAGCCTGGGGCCTTCTTGACGTAGCGCAGGCCATCCTGCGTGAGTTGGGTGTTGGACATGCGGCATTTTACCCGGACGCAATTTGACACAGATGCCTTGAGAGAACCAGGCTTCCCCCGGAAAAGGAGCCTTCACCAGTCACCACGACAGGCGGAGAAGGACATGTTGAACTTCGGAAGGCGTTATGCCGCATCGCGGATCTTGAAGAGCCTGATCATGAACAAGGTGCTGGTGCCGGAGTTCTCACAGCGTGCTGCGGCGAACCATCCCCAGATGGTGGTCTTCTCGTCGGACCTGATCGGCCAGGGCATCAATATGTACGGCTACTGGGAGTTTGAGGAACTCGAGGTCCTCGCGCAGTGGCTCAAGGCGAACGGCCACGTAGGCGGTGCGATGCTCGACGTCGGCGCGAACATCGGCAACCACAGCATCTTCATGTCGCGGTACTTCGAAGCCGTTCACGCGATCGAGCCGAACCCCAGGTCGTACGAGGTCCTTGCCCTCAACGCAAACTTGGCAGAAAACATTCACTGCCACCAGGTTGCAGCATCGGACACAAACGGGACGCTGCGCTTCGAGCAGGAGGCGGGAAATATTGGAGGCACGTACGTGCTTCCAGAGGGCTGGCAGCCCACAGGAAAGGCGATGGAGTTGCCCTGCCGCCGGCTTGACGAGGAAGTGGCGGACGTGCGCGACATTCGGCTCGTCAAGATCGACGTCGAAGGCCACGAATATGCGGCAATCCAGGGAATGAAGGGCATTCTGGACCGCGACTCGCCCATATTGGTCTTCGAGCAGCACTTCGGCGAGTTCGTGGATGGCAAGTCGAAGGTAGTGGAACTGCTGCGCAGCTATGGCTACACGGAGTTCCATTCCATCGATCGCATACCCTCAACGCACAATGCGGGGAAGCTCGGAAAGCTCTGGTTCTTCGCATGCTCGCTGCTGCGGGGCATGCGCATTGAAGTTCGCCCCCTCGATGAGGTGCCGCCCGGGTTCTACGAGATGCTGATCGCGCGCAAGCCGTTGCTTGCGGAGAAGACATAGGCTCGGCCTATGGACATATCCACATTTCGCATTTTTCAGCCACCGCGGCAACCAGGAAACTTGCGTCACAGGGTCGGTCAAGGGCCCCGAACGCATTCCATCAGAAACAAGTCCGCTCATGTCCGACCGCGACAACACCCTGGCGCATGGCACGAATCACCGACGGACTACCTTGCGGGATGGCGTAGCGTCATTGCTGGATGAAGGCGTGCGAGTTGATCCTAGTGAGACTGTCACCCTTAACCATCAGTTAAGACCGACTAAACAAGATGCGAATTGTCGGCGTGCCTCGGAATCGTGAGGATGCAAGGCGCCGACGCCGTCGGACCACCACAAAAAGCAGGAGACAGCATGCACCCCAGAAGCCTGATCGGGCGTCAGTCGCGCCTGCCCTGGCTCGCGGCTGCGGCCACGGCGGCGACCGTTGCTGCCGCGCCGGCCGAGGCCCGCGTCACTCGCATCGTGATCGACAGTGTCACGCCACTCACGGGGCAGGCGATCCTGTACGAGCAAATCCGCGGCCGCGCCTTCGGCGAGCTCGACCCGAACGATCCGCACAACAGCGTCATCACCGACATCAAGCTGGGTACGGACGCCGATGGCAAGGTGCGCTACGAGACCACATTCAATCTGGTGAAGCCGGTCGACATGAATCGCTCCAGTGGCTTCCTCTGGCATGACGTGCCCAACCGTGGCGGCGCCGGCACCATCGTCGTCGACGAACGCGAGCTGGGCGATATCGGCTTGCGCAGCGGCTGGCAGGCGGACAACGCCGGCAATACAGGCATTGCCGCCAATCGCGCGGCGGGTACCAATCACTGGGTGGCGGCGCCCATCGCGAAGGTCAACGGCTTGGCCGTCACAGGCAACGTATTCGCGCGGATCGTCAACCAGAGCGGCGCGGACTCCAAGCCGCTGACGGTGCAATCGAACCCTATGCCCTACCTTCCAGCAACGCTGGACACGACCAAGGCGACACTGAAGACGCACACCAAGGAAACCGTCGACGGCGTCATCACCGAGGGTCCGAGCATCGCCGCGGGCGACTGGGCGTTCGCGAAATGCGACGCCAGCAATCCGTTCCCCGGTACTCCGATCGACAACAACCCCGCCAACGCGCCCGGCAATCTGCCCGTGCACATCTGTTTGCGGAACGGCTTCGATCCCAACGTGCTGTACCAGGTGGTGTACCCGGCGCAAAACGCTTACATCCTGGGCGTGGGCATGGCGGCATTCCGCGACGTCGGCACCTTCTTCCGCTACGAGACTACCGACGACTTCGGCACGCGCAATCCGATCGCCGGTTTCGTCAAGGGCACGGCCGTGCGGGGTGTGTCGCAGTCCGGAAACATGGTACGGCAGTTCATCTTCATGGGTCTGAACCAGGACGAACGCAACCGCAAGGTCTACGACGGGGCCTGGCCGATCATCGCGGGCCGCCGGGTGGCCGCCAACTCGCGCTGGGCCCAGCCGGACGGCGTGCTGGAACTCTACCAGCAGGGCAGCGAAGGCCCGCAGTGGTGGGTGGACTGGGCGGACCCGGTGCGCAACCAGCCCGCCGGCAGCATCTTCTCGCGTTGCAACACGAACAACACCTGCCCGAAGGTGATCGAGCATTTCGGGTCGGCCGAGGTGTACGCACTGAAGCTGACGCCCGAGTGGATCGGCACGGCCGGCGACGCGGACATCCCGCTGACTCGCAACGTTCGCCGCTACTACGTGCCGAGCACCAACCACGGCGGCGGCGCAGGCAGCTTCACGCACATCCCGGCGACCACCACCGGCCCCACCTGTCCCGGCAACAACTTTGGTCGCGCCACGTTGGCGGCGAACCCGGTGCCGCACACGGAGATCACCAACGTGCTGCGCCTGGCCATGCGCGACTGGGTGCTTAAGGGTACGCCGCCGCCGCCGAGCCGGTGGCCCACGCTCGCGGGCAAGACGCTGGTCGACGCGAACAAGGAGGCGATGGGCTTCCCGGACGGCGTGCCCGGCATCCCGGATTCGATCTTCCTGCCGGAGAACTTTGCGTTTCCGGTGTTCGACTACGACTGGGGCCCGCAATTCAACCACGCGGAAGCTTCCGGCGTGCCCACCAACGTGCCGCCGCCCATCAAGAAGGTCATCCCGATGAAGGTACCGAAGGTCGACGCCGACGGCAACGAGATCGCGGGCGTACCCACCGTGCTCGTGATGGCTCCGCTGGGCACCTACCTGGGCTTCAACATCACCGCTGCGGGTTTCCATCAGGGGCAGGTGTGCAACTATGTGGGGGGCTATGTGCCGTTCGCCCGGACGCGTGCCGAGCGGATCGCCCGTGGCGACCCGCGCCTCTCGCTCGAGGAGCGCTACGGCAATCACGAGGGCTACGTGGCCGCGGTGCGAGCCGCCGCCGAGAAGGCGTTCTCCGAGGGCTTCCTTCTCCCCGCGGACCGTGAGCGCCTCATCCGTCAGGCGTCCGACAGCGCTGTGCTCCGCTGACGAGGAGAGAAATGCGCTACCAGCATCGCCTTCTCAGGATTCATGAAGTGCTGGCGGAGACGCTGCTGAGCGAAGCCGCGCTCTCGATCATTTCCACGAGCGCGGCTGCGGACGTCGACAGTTCCGGGCGGCTCCGCATTGCCAGCAGCAGCACGCGTTCCATCTCGATGCCCTCGAGGCCGACCTGCACGAGGTTGAGGGCTTGGGCATAGAGAGAGGCAGCCGCGCGTGGCAGGATCGCCAGGCCGAGCCCGCATGCGACCATGCGGCACATCGAATCGAAGCTGCGCACCTGCACCCGGATGCGTGGTGTGCGCTTCACCGCGTCGGCCGCCGCCATCACCTTGCGCGTGAGCGATGCGCTTCGCGCCAGAGTGACCAGGTCATAGTCGAACACGTTCACTGTGGAGGCGTTCTGCTGACTGCCCAGCGCGTGACCTGCCGGCACGAGCAGGACCAGCTGGTCGACATTGCAGACGATTGTCTCGAGGCCTTCGTGCGGCACGTTGTCGCCAATGACGGCAAGCTCCGCCGAGCCTTTCTGCACGGCGCGGATACCGTCCTCGCTCAGGGCATCTTCCATGTCGATCACGACATGGGGGTAGCGGCGGGCGTACTCTGCCAGCACGCTTGGCAGGAAGCCTCCGAAAGCGGAAGGATTGGCGCACAACCGCAGGTGACCGGTGGCACCCGAGCGGAAATCGTCGACGGCCTGCACGAGCTGTTCCAGGCGCGCAATCACTTCGATCGCGTGTCGGTGCAGGGTCTGTCCCTCCGGCGTAGCGGTCACGCCGCGCTGCCCCCGCTGGAGCAGGGCGATGCCGCAATGCCGTTCGAGATCGGCGATGCGCTTGCTGGCCGCTGGGAGCGAAACGCCGAAGCGATCTGCGCCCGCGGTCAGGCTTCCTGCATCGACGACCGCGACGAAAAGGCGCAGGGAGACGAGATCGAAACGATTCAGGTTGATCATGACGAGTGGATTTGACCACTGCGCCGAGTGAGACCGCCCAGGCAAGAAAAAACCCCGGAAGCCTAGGCTTGACGCGGGGTTTGCGGGGTTTTCTGAAGCTTCCTGAGACAGCTTGAAATCCGTCACTGGAGGGAGGGAGACGTTCGCATATCGGGCTGCAGGGCGCATTGACGGCCTCTTATCATCGCGCTCCTTTCCTCCTCTCGCCCAGCCATGGGCCGTTACTCCCAATGCTCCGCGCCCTCATCTGTCTGCTGCTCGCCCTTCCCTTTGCCGCCCAAGCCCAGCCCCGAACCTGCCTCGTCGTTGGCATCAGTGACGGCGACACCCTCACGGCCCGCTGTGGCTCTCCAGGCTCATACGAGCAGGTGAAGGTCCGGCTTGCAGCCATCGATGCTCCTGAGTCACGTCAGCCCTACGGCCAGCGAAGCAAGCAGGCTCTGAGCGCGCTTTGCTACATGGAACAGGCTCGGATCTCGCCACGCGACACCGACCGATACGGCCGGACTGTGGCGGATGTGAGATGCCGCGGTGAGGACGCCGGCCGGCACCAAGTAGCTGGCGGCTGGGCTTGGGTCTACGAGCAGTACACGACCCGCGACGACGGCGCGCTGTTCAAGATGCAGTACACCGCCCGTGCGCAGCATCTAGGGTTGTGGGCCGATAGGGAGCCCCTGGCGCCGTGGGAATGGCGGAAGGTACAGCGCGGCGGCTGACGCTGGTGATGTTGGGCAGTGGAGGTGTCTGTACCATCATGAGTGCAGCCCAAAGTTCGGGCAGTCCATCAAGATTGATGTGATCATCAAGGACATTGATGGAACTCACCGACGCTACCATGCGAACGTAAGTGACTTGAATCACGTCGCTCCGCTGCAATATTCCAAGGAAGAAGTCGAAAAAATCGTTCGCTCCTAGACTTGAGGCTGCAATGTTTAACCTATTTCGTCACTCACATCTTCTCGAGGCTACCTCCCTCTCCCGTTTCGTCCGAGACACGTCGTCGGCGGAGAAGAAGCGCATCTATGCGAACGTGATCTCGAAAGCCTCTTTGGAGCAGCGCCTCCTGATGGAGTCGGTAGCGGCGAACAAAGGGGATCATGAGTCCAAGCAAGGTACTAGTACCCACGACGCAGCGTAACTCGCCCGCTGCCCGACAGACGGCCCGCTTCGGCGGGCTTTTTCATGCCTGTCTGGTAGTGCAACATGTATGCACGCCACCCAGGCTCGCCAAGTGAGCGTTTCGCGTTCTTGCAGGCGGTGTCCGTGAGCGGCATCTGGGGGCATTTTCGAGGGGCACCGCTCGGATCGCGGTTTATGCCCCCAACTGTGCCCCCCGTTTTGGCTCGGGCTGTCAAAGCACTTTGGCGGACAACATAGGCAACAAAAAAGCCCTAGAGCGTAGTTCTCAAGGGCCTTTCGGTCGTCCGTGGCGCTTGTCGGCGCTACTTCTGGAGGAGAGGGAGACCTCCAGTCCTCCTAAGTCAAACCGTTTCAATCCGCCAATAAGTTGCTATAACTTCATATAAATCAACAGGTTATGTAACAACAGCGCGTTTCAAGCAGGCCGCATAGTCCGCAATCTGTTCCAGCATGAAGGGGGGTATAAAGGGGGGTCAAGAATTTGGAGAACAGCATGCGGACGACCCAACGCCTGACCGCGCCAAGCATCGCGCGGATAGCGGAGCCGGGCTACTACAGCGACGGCGGCAACCTCTTTTTGCAGGTGAGCAAAACAGGCACCAAGTCGTGGATCTTCAGATACGGCCGCGATGGAAAGAAGCGAGAAATGGGGCTCGGGCCGCAGCAGTTGATATCGCTCGCGAAGGCACGTGAAAAGGCGCTGCAGTGTCGCCTGCAGCTTCTTGAGGGCCTAGACCCGATCGCACAGCGCCAAGCACTGCAGGATGCCGACCGAACCGCGGCGGCGCAGCGCATAACGTTTAAGCAGTGCGCCGAGAAGCTCATCGAGAGCAAGCGGCCTGGTTGGAAGAATGCAAAACACGTGCAGCAGTGGGAGAACAGCCTCGCGCGTTACGCGTATCCGCACATCGGCGATTTGCAGGCGTCGGAAATCAACACGGCCGCCGTGCGTAAGTGCCTCGATCCAATCTGGAACACGAAGACCGAGACAGCAAGCCGCGTGCGCCAGCGCATCGAGGCCGTGCTCGATTGGGCAAAAGCGCACGGCCACCGCACCGGCGACAACCCGGCTGCGTGGAAGGGTCACTTAGAGGCAACAATGGCGGCGCCTGGCGACATCCAAAAGCGCGAGCATTTCGCCGCGATCGATGTGAAAGACGTTGCGGGATTCACATCCTCGATTCGAAAGCGCACCGGAGGCGCTGCTCGCGCCTTGGAATTCGTGATCCTTACGGCGACACGCACCAGCGAAGCGATCGGCGCACAGTGGGGCGAGATCAACCTTGCCGCGGCGATCTGGACTGTCCCGGCCGCGCGTATGAAGGCCAAGGTCGAGCACACCGTGCCGTTGAGTCCCGCCGCCGTAGCGCTGCTGAAGACCGCAAAGAAGGCAGCCGGCAACAGCCCGTGGGTGTTCCCCGGCGCGAAAGAAGGCAAGCCGCTTTCCAACATGGCCATGTTGGAACTGTTGCGAGGCATGGGCACCAAAGACGCGGCAGGTGAGCCGGCGACCGTCCATGGGTTTCGATCGACGTTCCGCCAGTGGGCAGCAGAACAAACGACGCATCCGCGCGAGGTTGCCGAACACGCCCTCGCCCATCGGCTGCCCGACAAAGTGGAGGCCAGCTACCAGCGGTCGACCCTCTTCGTGAAAAGACGCGCCTTGATGAGCGATTGGGCCGCTTATCTTGCGAAATCCTAGTGCAGTGACAACGCAGTTGTTTCGTGCTAGTTCAAGACGAAAAGAGCCGATTCAAGCCTTGCATTCCTGGTGCTGATTGGTCGGACTCCCGCAGGGGGCGGATAGGCGGCAAACGAGGGGGCAATCTGCGCGAAAAGGCGCGGAAATCAAGCCGCAGCGCGAATCGCGTTCAAAGACCGAGACTCTGTTTCAAGCGCCGCAATCGCGGAGCTCTGAACAGGAGTCCCTCATGTCCAACACCTTCGCCGCACC
The DNA here is from genome assembly GCF_964253805.1 of Variovorax sp. LjRoot175. Lineage (NCBI taxonomy): Bacteria > Pseudomonadati > Pseudomonadota > Betaproteobacteria > Burkholderiales > Comamonadaceae > Variovorax > Variovorax sp. LjRoot175. Next base: position 4,417,863 of record NZ_CAXURY020000001.1, read on the forward strand.
GGCCGGCTCGGCACGCGCAACCCTCGAAACCTTCCATGTCCTGCCGAGCGATGCTCGCATCAAGACAGAGACCGTATGCACGCTCCTTGCGTGCAGCAGGACCACGCTTTGGCGCCGCGTGAAAGAAGGCGCGTTCCCTGCTCCTATGCGTGAGGCGTCGAACGTGATCCGGTGGCGAGTGGGGGACGTACGCAAGCACTTGGCGAGCGATGCGGCATGACGACAGCAGGCAGTCAAACAGTCCGGCGAGTTGGCGCATCTCCGGCTGAGTGGGAGCATTGGGACTTGATCCTGGGCCTTGGTCCCGACCTACTCCCGATCGTCGCCGATCCGAGCGCTCCCGTGCGGTCGGGCTCAAGTCTGCAAGGGAAGATCGGCAAGGTACCAAGCCTGTTCGATCAGAACGGCCTGGTGATGGGCTTCACCAACTGGACAGTTCATTCGACAAGCGACGCCGAGATATCTCGCTGGAGTTCGGAGCCTCGATTCGGCATCGGAGTGCAGACGCGCGACCTAGTGGGAATCGACCTTGATCTTACGGACGCGAACTTGGTCGATCGGGTGGCCCGCCGGATTGAAATTCGCCTTGGCATGCGCTTGCCCGTGCGATCCCGGACAAATAGTTCCCGATGCCTGCTCGTCTGCAGGGTTAGCGGCTCACGCAAGAAGACCGTCATCCCTACCGATCACGGAAGAATCGAGATCCTCGGCGAGGGACAGCAGTTTGTCGCCGGGGGAATGCATCCATCGGGCGAGTTCTATAGTTGGGATGGCGATGGCCCTAACGGCTTGCCTGCGGTCATCCCCGCGGTGCCGAGCTCGTTGTTCGATGCGTGCATAGCCGATCTGCGCGCCGAGTTCGGCACGAAGTTGCATTTGTCGATTCCGGCCAAGCCCGTAGTTAGCGACGATCTTGACGCGCTGGTGAGCGGGGAGACCCTCGCTGACCTTGAAAGCGCGACCATGCACCTGGCAGCGGTCGGGTACGGCCGCGAATACGACGATTGGGCGTGGACCGGCAACATGCTCAAGAGCCTAGGCGACCCAGCGAAAGGCTTGTTCCTTCGCTACTCGCTGGCGCTTGGCAACGAGAAGCCCGGAGAGGCCGAGAAGAAATGGCCCCAACTTCGCGCCGACCGTGCCGGATACCGAGCCGTCTTCACGAAGGCGCAAGCCCTCGGATGGATTAACCCGCGCAAGGCCGCGACGCCAGAGTCGGTACTCGAACGCTTCAAGAGGATGCCGCGCGCTGACATCCTGAAAGAGTGGGCACCGCTCGCGGCTGCCATGTCTAAAGAATCCGGAGCGGACTTCATGGCCCTCGTGCATGAGCAAACGAGCGTCGGCAAGCTGATCCTGCGTCAGTCCCTCAACGACGCCCGTCGCCACTTGGCCCGAGACAAGCGGAAGAATGCCTTCGAGCTTCGAGCCGCCGCGCGCAAGATGATCGCGCTGCAACCGGAAAACTCGGTTGCGCAGGCGCGCGAAGTTGGGGATGAACTCATCAAGAATGAGCCACCCGGCACGCTAGTCCTGTTCAACAGCATGGTGTCGCGAGTCAGGGAGGCACCGCCACCCTACATGCATCGGGTGGACGACTCGACCGAGCCGCCGCCGCCGCGCCTCGTCGTTGAAACGCACACAGAGACCAGTATGCGGGAACTGGTCGAGAACCATGTGGTGATGTGCGAGTTGCGCGACGATCTGTTGGCGCCTATTCAGGTGCCGAAGATCATTCTCGATCCACTTCTAGAACTGAACGCGGCGAACGCGCCGACCATCCGCGGCCTGCTGACTCATGCCATCGTCCTGCCCGATGGGTCGATCTTGTCGACCAACGGGCTCGACCCAACCACGGGTCTGTACGTGTCCGGCATCACGAATACCAACTACCGACCGTATTCGGTTGCTGAGGCGGCCGAAGCTCGCTTGAGGTTGAAACGAGTCGTCCTGGACGGGTTCGAGTTTGCGAGCCCGCTAGACGAAGAAGTCGCCCTCGCCGGCCTTTTTACTGCCATCCAGCGAACATTGATGGACGCGGCGCCGGGGCTGGCCGCCCTGGCCGGCGCACAGAGCAGTGGGAAGACCACCCTCTTACGACGCATCCACGTGCTCGCGACAGGGCGCGACATGGCGGTGTCTACGCTCGCCATCGGCGATGAAGCGGAGATCAAGAAGAGCATTTTGGGAATGCTGATGTCGGCGCCCGCCATGGTGGTCTTCGACAATGTGCCAGACGGGTTCACGGTGCACTCGGGCGTGCTCGGCGGGGTCATGACCTCCTCTGTTTTCTCCGCGCGCCTGCTGGGCGGAAATCGAAACGTCGAGGCACTGACTAATGTCTTGTTCTGCCTGAGCGGAAACAACCTGACGCTAGGCGCTGACGAGATCACGCGCTGGATGGTGACGCGGCTGGAGCCAAAGCGCGCGCGGCCCGAGGAGCGGCAGTTTCGAAACTCTGACGTGGTCGGCCACGCGCTGAGCATCAGCGACGCGGTGCTGCGCGATGTCATCGGCATCATCGCCGGCTTCATCAAGAGCGGCGACCGGTTGGCATTGAGCGGCACCCGTTTCCCTGCGTGGGACCGGATGGTGAGGCAGCCCCTGATCTGGGCAGGCGGTGGAGATGTTGCGCAGGTGTTCCGAATGAACGAGGAAGACTCGGAGCACGCGCAATCGCTCCGTGCGCTTGTTCGGCTGCTCCGCGCTGCCTTCGGAGATGAGACGTTCTACGCGCGCCACGTCGCCGAATTGGTGACGGGCTTTCCGTCCGGTGAAAGCCGCGACCCAGACCTCGGGCCCAAGTTGCGGGACGCACTGGAAGGCTTGGCGGCAAGGGACCCGAGCAAGGCGAAGTCTGTTTCACGCGTGCTGAACGCGAAGGCGGAGCGATGGGTGCAGGTCGATGAAATGACGGGCGAGGCCTTACGGCTTACTCGGCGTGTCGACGGAGATGGCGTCGCTTGTTTTGCCATCAGGCCTTAGTTCGATCGGCCGGTATTTGGAATACCGGCTCACCACCCGTCACAAGTCAAACCCCTTCTTTTCTCAAATGCATGGTGTTGGCGCTGGAGCAGTGAGGCAACCGGTATTCCAAATACCGGCCTGCGAGGTTCAACCAAAGGAGCAGGCAATGGACATCGATGCACGTCACCCCAGCCGCGCGCCCTGCCCGCGGCATTCCTGGCGGTCTGATGGCTCTAGGCCGTGCCTCATCCTGCGCCGCCGTGCTTGTGACAGGCAGGTTCACCCGCATTGCGTTCGTGAGCAGTTCGCAAACTCACTATTGCCTGCAGATCACGAACGGTCCGGGGACCCTACAGGGCCTCTTCCACCGTGCGGGCACACAGAGGCCCGCTATGCAGTTGGCCTGGTCAGTAGTTTCTTGAATGAGAATCCAAATGAATGAAGTAAACGCAACGGCACTTGGTCACGGCGGTGCTCGGCCGGGCGCTGGCCGAAAACCCAAGAGTGCCGACGCGGCGCCGACGCGGATTCAAGAGGCAGGCACCACGTTTCAAGAGCAGCGAGCGCGGCACGAGAGGATCAAAGCCGACGAGCGCGAGTTGAATCTGCAGATCAAACGTGGGGAGTACGTCCTGCGGTCTGCGGTGCGCGATGCAATGGCAATGTGTCTCGCCACGCTCGCGCAGGGCCTTCGGTCTCTGCCTGACAACATCGAGCGCCGATTGCACGTGGCACCTGAAGTTGCTGAAGAGATCGAATTTGCAATTGATACCCGACTGGCAGAGATCGCAGATTCGATGTCCGACTTCACGACAGAGTCGGTACACCGTGCTTGACGACGGACTAGACGAGCAGATGGTCCGCATCGTCGAGGCGGCCGTCTCCCGCGGGATCGAGCGCATGCGTGAGCTCAACCTCTCGCCTGATGTGTTTGAGTTCGTCGAGGGTCAGATGCGCGCTGCAGCAACGACGGCCGGGCGTGCTCTGCGGCGCCACGTGACCGGCGGCCAAAAGCACTAGACGAAAACTGCAAGAACCCGACTGCGTGACGATTTCGCCGAACCCTCGCTAACCGGCACAAGAGGCTTGCCCCCTCCAATGGCGCAACGCGCCCAAACAGCCCGAAACGCCCTACTAACGCTACCTCGCGAAATTGGGCCGCAGTGGGATTCTCGCGATCACTCCCAAACTGCGTAGAACCCAACTGAGGAGCGCCATGCAAATCCCCGAGCCCCCTGTTTCACCCGCCGTACTGTGGCGTCTTAGTGCATGTGCACGGATGGCTGGAGTCAGCCCCTCTGTGCTCGCGGCCACCATTCGTGAGGACCAGATTCCCGGCTGCTCGGTCGTTGAGCTCGGCCCCCGGCGTATCCGGCATATCCGCCGCCCCGATGTCTTCTACGCCTGGCTATCCGGCAACCCGCGGCCGGCCGACCCCCTGCTCGCGACAAGGAAGGAATGCAAATGAAGGCCACGGACCGCCAAGCAGAGATCGATCAGATCGATACCCGCCTTCGTGCACTCAACGCCGAAGCCAACACGCTGATGAAGACCCGCCGTAACGGGCCTGCGATTCGGAAGCACATTCACGCTCAACTCGACGCGGTGCACTCACGGGATCACACCGACCATCTGACGGCGCTGGTCAGCCTCGCAGATGGGGGCTCCGAGTCACTGTTGGCTGTGAACTTGGCGATCGAAACAGTGAGCGGCCCGGCTCAGGTGTCGCTCGATCTCGCGCCGCTGATCATTCGGCTCCTCGGCAAGGACGCAGTTGCTGAGGCCCTGACTCGGCCGCTCACGGACAGCGCCGGGGCGGAGGCGATTCGACATAGCGCGCGTGCAGTGGCTATCAACGCGGAGGTAGAGCGCCTCAGTTCCCGCCGTAACGAGTTGGTTCCCCATGAAGCTCCCGAGGAAGCGACGGAGCAGGAGCTCACGGCCGCGGCTGAAGCGGCTTACGCGCTCCGCAGAAGTCGGGGCTGAGGCGTGACGAGCGATCGCGAAGTCCTCTTGGTGTCGAAGGCTAGGCCAATCACGCCTGCCGCTGAAGAAATCCAACGCGTGCTCGCCGAATATCCCGAGATCGGCGTGCACGGGTTTCAGGTTTTCCCCCCTCTCCGCCCTGGCGCCGACTTCGTTGAGCAGGTCGAAACTGCGTACGCGTGGTTTGCAGATGCGCCCTTGCGCCGGCGGCTACTGATTCAGCACGGCAGCTACCGCGTCAAACATTTGGTTGAACGATCTGCACGGACCTACGTGAGCAATGGTGCGGCGATCGTCGCCGCCGTGCTCGCGGGGTTCGAGCCGGTGCGATCGCGACCTGGCCCCAACTGCAGGTTCAAGCTGCGATGAGCACGAGCACCGCCGACCGCCGACTGCAGCGCATCCGTGCAGCAATCAGAGCGCGAGGCCTGCACATCGAGCCTATCGGAACCGGGAGCGCAGTGCGCGTGCGCGGCCCTGGAGTGCACGTTGTCGCCGCGTCGCTCGCCGACATCACTGAACACGATTTAACCCCCGCCGATCCACAAGACCTCAACGCATTCAGAGCAAGAAAATGACTTCACCCGTCGATACCAGCGTCAAGAATTTCAACAGTTCGATGGCAAACGCGCCCGTGCTCAGCGGCACGGCAGGATCGCTCATCGCTCTCCTGGACGCCTGCCTGAAGGATGGTTTCAACACCGTCGCGTTGAGCTCCCTGGTCGTTGCCGGGGGCGTGGCGACGGCGACCTACACCGGCACGCACGCTGCGCTTGTAGACAGCGTGGTGCTCATCGCAGGCGTGACTGGCGGCCCCACGGGATGGGCGGACCTGAACGGCGAACAGAAGATCGTGACCAAACCCGGCGCCACCTCGGTGACATTCGCGACCGCGTTGCCAGACGGAACGGCCACCGGCACGATCACGATGAAGATGGCGCCTCTCGGCTTCACCAAGCCCTTCACCGGCACCAACAAAGCGGCATACAAGTCGAGCGATCCCGCGTCGACAGGCTGCTATCTCCGCATAGACGACGCAGGCACCACTTCATGCCGCGTGGTCGGCTACGAGACGATGACCGACGTGGATACCGGCACCGGTCCCTTCCCAACGGCCGCGCAAATGTCAGGCGGGGGCTACTGGGCTAAGAGTTCGGCGGCCAATTCGACAGCGAACACATGGGCGCTTGTCGGCGACGGGCGATTCTTCCTGCTCTTCGTCGCTCCCTACTCGGGCGCCACCCCCGCATGGTTCAACGGCTTCACGCGAGGTTTCGGGGACCCCATCGCGTACAAGCCCGCAGGTGACGCCTATTTTTGCGCGCTGAACTACGCAGGGGCCAGCGGCATCTCGACGATGCATGACGGGTGTTTCGATGTCGGCACCGCTGTTCAAACGGCTACGCCGCGAAGCTACACCGGGTTGGGTTCTTCCGCCTTGCACGCGAGCTATCCGTACACAGGCATTGGTAGCGCTCCGTCCGGGTCGGACTCAACGATGGGCATCTTTCCGAGCCTTGTCGATGCCACGCTCCGTCTCGCCAGGCGGTACCTTGCATCGGGAACCGGGCAACCCGCACGCGGCGAACTACCGGGCTTGTTCCACGTGCCGCAATCCGAGTGCATGAACACGTTTAGAACGCTAGATAAGACCGTGGCATCCGGCACCTTGAACGGGCGGAAGTTGCTCGCGCTAAATCCAACTAACAACCCGGGGGCGACCCTGAACGTCGCAAACACTGGGGTTTCCTTCGTAGACATCACTGGCCCTTGGCGGTGAACCATGAGTGACGTCGTCGTTGCTGCCACTGCGTACCTCAACCCGCAAGCTCTCGTCGCTGGTGCCATCTATACGGGGGCAACCGTGCTGGACGCGGTGAAGCCAGTCCTTCGAGGCCGGATTGACTACCTGACAGGTGTTAGAGGCGAAGGTGTCGGCCGCATCTCTGGCACGGTGAAGGACAAAGGCACGCCGAATCTGCCGGTCTCGGAACGCGTCGTTCTGCTGCGTCAAAAGGACCTGCTGCCCATTCGCGAGATGTGGAGCGACCCCACTACGGGCGTCTATCAATTCGACTATGTCGACGAACTGCAGAAGTACGTCGTCATCAGCTTCGACCACGACCTGAACCACCGCGCTGTGGTCGCGGACAACCTCACCCCGGACATCATCACATGACCACCAACCACGCACCGCACCGCGGCAGTGAAGACGATACGCAGACGGCAGAGAAGCCACTGAGCGTGGGCGTAGAGCTCGTGTTCGGGCAGCGCCAGCCGCCCACCGCGCAGCGAACGGGCCGCGCCGACTTGGTGTTTCGCGAGCGGGTTCGCCGGCCTGAGCCCCGGCGCGCCGCCGACCCGATTTCAGAATAGAACGGGCGCCCCTCCCCACCCCCTGCACTGCAGCGCGGCAAAGAATGAACCCTGAACTTTTTAAAGCAGCCGCCGAGAAAAACTCAACGGCTCCGGAAAGAGGGGAACACTTTTCCCGAATTGCCGGGAATTTTTCGAGTCCTGAGTGGGAGAGCGCGGCGCACGTCAATTTCCCTATGATCGCGGGCCAGCTTGACCACTGGTTGCAGTCGCTTGCGGACGACTCACGCACGCCGACTGAATTTCTAATGCTGGAAGGCGAGACAGTGGCGCTGGTCCGCAAGACGAGCGAGCGCGCGTTGCGCGGTTACGGTCCCCCGATTGAATGCCTAGCGATCGATGGCTTTTACCTTTCCGAGCAATTGCAGGGCCAAGGCCGTTTCAAGCAATTCCTGAAGCTGTGCGTCGGCGTCAACCCATGGCCCATCCTCGCGATGGAACTCGTCATCAACCCGCGCCTGCTGGCGTTCTGCCAGCGACTCGGCTTCGCCACGCCCGATCCGGACGACGAGACTACGTTTCTCGTCGACGCAGACGCAGTGCGGCGCATGTGACTTTCTTCACGCAGCGACAGAAATAGAGAGCGTTGCGTCCGCCATTACAAAAGAGCGATTTCGCAATAGACGAAAGCACTAAATCTGCGCCGAAAGTATTCAGATTGCCTCCAGTTGCGCGGATAGTTTTCGCAGTTCATTTCGCGATTGCGTAAGGCGAGAGCCTCCCCGGTTTTGAGGATTTCACGGCTTTCGCAATTGCGCAATTTGCTTGATCTAGATTAATGATGGCGACCGCTATATTCTCCGATCACCTTAACTTCTCGGCCGCACGAAATGCTCAACTCTTCAACGTTTAATCGCCCCACGCTTGAGAACATCGCATTGGATTTTCTGGTGGAACAGTGGGAGGCACGCCATCGGTTCGAGGTGCGCGCGCTCGCCGAGATGATCGGTTGCGCCACGCAAAGCCAGTGGGGACGGTTTCCGAAAGAATTCACCCCGGCCGAACTGCAGGCCGGCGCCGATGGCGTCGAGGCCTTCCGCGACTGCGTCGATCTCTACCGCGCGAAGCACGCGATCACCGTGCGCGAAATGGCCGAAGCCTTAGCGGACTTCCGAGCCATGAATGGCGATGCGCCGGCGAAGTTCGCGGACGGCGTGCTGCGGCACCTGGTGGTCGACGAGGCGCCTGCGCCCTCCACACCCAAGACAGAGGCCGCGGCGCGGCACGCAGAGGCCTTGCGCGAGCAGACGGCTGCCCTGGCCATCGTCCGTGCCACAAACGAACGCATCAAGGCCTGGCGCAAGGCGCGCGCCGAGGACGGCGCCAAGATGCCAGCGAACCAGCACGAGCTCACGGCCCTGGTGGTGCGTCAGGTGGCCGAGAAAGCCGTCCTGCATGCCGCGAACGATGCCGTGCGTGCGGCGAAGGCTGGTATCAGGGAAGCGGCCATTGCAGAGCGGCGGGCGCGCCCATGAGCGACGACATCGCCCCGCCCGTGTTCTTGGCGCCAGACCGCTACGTGACGATCGCGCTGTACGCCGCGATTAGCGGCTACTCACAGAACGCCATCCGCTGCAAGATCAAGGCGGGGACGTGGATCGACCGGCGCGAGTACATCCGCGCGCCGGACGGCCACGTGATGATCGATCGCGAAAGCGTGCAACGCTGGCTCACACGGAAAAACTAAGGTGTTGCAAGCGCGCACCGCTGAGACCATGGCGGATTTGTTCAGCGTGCAGGCGGCGGCACATGATGCTTGAATTCGCAAGCAGCGCACGCTAGACTTTGCGCGCTCGGGGCTCCAAGCCCGACCTGCACTGGCCGAATGGCTGTGCACCGCCAGCAGTGAATTCAGCTGGTGCCCGCTGTGCGCGCAGTAGCGTCGATCGGGGATCACATCAACTTTGTGCGTCCTTATGTCGAAATCTTCTTGCGCCCACCGTAGACACGCCTTCAATCTTCAGCAAGGCTGCTGCTATTACTGCTCTCTTCCAATGTGGCAGGACGACCCTGCTGCATTCGTGAGCCAATGGGGTTGCACCTCGCGGCAAGCTCGCTGGCTCCGCTGCACTGCCGAACACTTGGTGGCGCGCCAGGACCGTGGCACAGATGCCCGGGCAAACATTGTTGCTGCTTGTCTTCACTGCAACACGCGACGCCACTTAGGCCGCCAGAGAACAGCACCTAGCGCGAGCGTGTTCAAGGCGCAGGTCGAACGGCTCATGGCACGCGGTCGGTGGCATCCGGCCAACCTACCCCTACTTCCCGACCGACGATGCGGCGGGGGCGTGGTTGGAGCCGGTGATGCCTACACTGCAGCACGCGCAACACTAAGAGCGCGCAAACCTGAGATGTGGGTGGTGAATGCGCATCGTGCCGGATCAAAGGCTTCCCTATGACATATTGCTACGCGTTCAAGTTTCGAAGCAGCGTCTATCTCTTCGCTGATTCTGCGGTGACCCACGATGCCCCCGCCCCCGTCTCCACCGATGCAATCACTGCGTTTGGCGAGGCGTCGGTGGCGCTACGGAATCGCAGAGTGTCGGAAGGCGCGCTTAAGATTGTTGCGATTTCGCAAGACTGCATGTTGGCGATTGCGGGAGATGCAACCCGAGCGTTCAACGCAGCGCAGATATTTCGTTCTCTCTACTCTCGGCAGACGCCGATCCCCGAGTTACTGGCGAAGGTTTCCTCTAATCTGGGGGTCGACGATGCTAGTCGCTTTGAGTTTCTGATTGCGCGCCAGATCGACAGCGGCCCCGAGCTTTGGCACTGGAGCAGCGCGCTTCCGAATGCAGCCGTTGAAGTTGAAACCAGTATGCGGATTGGCAGCCTGGCTTCGTGGCACGCCGAGATGAGCAGCGCGCTCACAACGATGTTCACGCAAGGGAATCTCGATGAAAGCCGGATGCTCGTTGTCTTGGCCGCTTCCATCCAATCTTATGGACTTCGCGACTCGCTGATGGGCCAAGGGGTTGGCGGCACCGTAGCCGCAGTGCGTTTGTCGACCGATGGACCGGAGTGGTTGCCGGACACAAATTACGTTGTCGATCTGGGCCAACTCTCCGACATTGCGCTCGTGAGCGTTCTGATTCGAGAGAACGGTGTCGCGGTAGCTTCAAGTTTCTCGCAGGATGTGAGGGTGATGCTGAACAGCGTTAACCACGGGACCGGTCGGGATTGGATGCGGAAATGGCAAGCATCAGTGCGCTCGCAGTTTGCGCTATCTGCGTCTCGGCTCTGGATTTTTCTGGGGACCACCAACGCGACGCTCTTGATCGTAGACGCCGAAGCTGTCGTGACAGAGACGCCCATATTCACCGTTGCGAGATCTGCAGAGTGGGGCTACACGTTTGGAATGCATCCTCTATTGAAAGCGGTTTTGGAAGAGCCCCTGCTTGCGCCAGATCGCGGGTCACTGCCGTTTCGCATCACCTACACAAAGAGTTCGACGTGCCTAGAACACCTCACGCAGTTCATGGCGGCGAGGCAAAAGCAGCGAGGCGGGTAGAAAAGCAAAACGGCCCGCGAAGGGCCGTCTTTACTAGCTATCTGACGGAACCGGAAGAATCCGACCTCTTTGCTGTGTGCGGAGCAGGTCAGGGTGCAGCCCGGCACCGACGGATACACAGACGCTGCAGCGCGGCGCAACGACCCGCGATCCTTGTGGCTCGAAGCGAAGCTATTTCCTCTTCAGAGCCTTCTCGACTGCGGGACGCGAGTTGCCCACTTGTTTGATAGCCGCCTTCACCTCTGCCGGTTTGACGCCGGCTTTCTTGGCCGCGTAGGCGACCTCGTGCTTTTGGCCGCCTGCGACCTTGCCGCGGTCGGCCTTTCCGGTCTTCGTCTTGTCATCTGCCATTGCTTGCTCCTTTTTGGAGTGCTCAGTATGTGTCGGGTCAGGCCAAAGTAGCAACGGGTGTGACCCCTTAGCGCCCGGCAAGTTTTGAACTTTCTCCTGCTATTGGAATTGGAGGCGCGTGGCTATGATCCGCGCCAACTCAATAAGCACTACGTCGGGAGGAATTCATGACACCGTCCATCGTGTCGGGGGCTGCACGTCGCGTGCATGCTCCCGGTTTTCTTGTGCTCTCTCGCAAGGCTTTAGGGTACCGGGGACGACCTCAAGGCAAGAACCCGAGCGGACCCCTTGCTCTCCTCGGTTTCCCGAACGCGATGACGCATTTGTTCCTGGTCGTTTGCCTTGCATTCTTCGGGCTGCTGTCGCAGTCGGCGCACGCGACGATTCCATTCGGTAACGCGGTCTACTTCTACACGTACTTTGGACAATCGGACCCGTATCCGAACTCAGCCGACGCATGCGCAGACCTGGGTGCCAAGATCGGAGTGGCAACGGAAATGCGGCTCGGATACTACTGCTACTACGATGCTCGGCGCTGGGGCGGGTACGGCTTCGAGCTGTCGGATCGTCGAGGAACCGGGACGTACTGTCCACCCAACAGTGCAGCGGCCAGTGGCGGATGCGCCTGCAAGTCGAACTATCTGGAATATCCCGCGCAAACCGCTTGCATCTTCGCTGCGCCGGAGACGGCCAGCCGGTCGATGTGCACGAGGGCCGATATGGGAAAGGCGGTCGATATCGCGGGCGCAACAACTCCCCATCCCATCATCCCCGCGACTGGCGAAAAGTACCGATCTGAACTTGACTACGCCGACAGCGGGCCGGCCGCGCTGAGTTTGACGCGAATCTATCGCAGTACCTGGGGGGCGGATGCGACGCGCATCTCCGAGCCTTTAGGCAAATCCTGGGCGCACAACCATGGCGCCCGCCTCAAGACGAGTGCCGGCGCAGCCATTGTCACGAGCGCCGAAGGCCACGTCCGCACGTTCGCGCAAGCAACCGGCGCCTCGACCTGGACCGCCACCAATAGCGCCGACACCCTGGTACAGATCGCTGGCGGCGCGTGGACCTATCGCCGCGCCGATGACGACAGCACGCTGAACTTCGACGCTGCCGGCAAGCTGCAAACAATGGTGCACCGCAACGGCTGGGCTACCGCCTACGCCTACAACTCTTCCGGCCAGCTCGCCACCATCAGCAACAGCTTCGGGCGCAGTCTGATCCTTGCGTACAACCCTGCAGGCCAACTGACCACGGTGACCGCGCCCGATGCACGTGTCATAGGCTACAGCTACGACGCGGCAGGCCGACTCTCGCTCGTCACCTACCCCGACGGCAAGACGCGCAGCTTCCTCTACGAGAACGCGGCCTTCCCGCAGGCGCTCACCGGCATTCTTGATGAGACCGGTGCGCGCTGGGGAACCTTTGCGTATGACACGCAGGGCCGCGCTATCAGCACGGAGTTGGCTGGCTCGGCCGAGCGCTACCAAGTCAGTTACCCCTCGGCGGGTTCTGCAACCATTGTTGATCCTCTAAACACCTCGCGCGACTACAGCTACAGCGCGACCAAGGGTAAGCTGGCTGTCACGGGCGGCAGCCAGCCATCGGGGATTGGCGAAGCCGACGCCGCATCTCGCGTTCAAGATGCCAACGGCCTGATCACGAGCGAGACCGACTTCAAGGGCGTGGCCACTACGACGGCGTGGGATGTCGCGCGTCGCCTGCCCACATCAGTCACGCGTGCAGCGGGCACACCCGACGCCCAGACCGTCACTACGCAGTGGCACGCCACCTTCTCGTTGCCCGCGCTCATCACCGAGACCGGCCGTGCGGTGGCCTATACCTATGACAGTTCGGGCAACGTGCTGTCGCAGGCCATCACCGACACGGCCTCGTCACCCAACACCACGCGCACCTGGCAGTGGACCTACAACACCCAAGGCCTGGCCGCCACGCAGACCGCTCCCAACGGCGCAGTCACCACCTACACCTACGACACGCTGGGCAATCTGACCAAGGCCGTGAATGCCCTGGGCCACGAGACCCTCTACGCCTACGACACGGCCAATCGGGTTGTCAGCAGCACGGCGCCCAATGGCCTGGTCACCACCTACACCTACGATGCCAGAGACCGCCTGTTTACTCGCACCGTCGGAGGCCAGCAGACCACCACGCTGACCTACAAGCCCACCGGCTTGGTCGATACGCTCACGCTGCCGACAGGCTTGGCCCTGAGTTATTCGTACGATGCCGCGCACCGCCTCACAGGCTGGAGCAACAACCGCGGCGAGAGCGGCACCTTCACGCTCGACGCCATGGGCAACCGCACGGCCGAGCAGATCAAGGACTCCGCAGGCGCCGTCGCCTGGACTGCCGCGCGCGGCATCAACAACCTCAACCGCGTCTCAGCCCGCACCGACGGCCCCAACCAGACCAACGCCTTCGGCTACGACGCCAACGGCGAACTCGTCACCGAGACCAACGGCCTGAACCAGAGCACCCAGTACGGACTCGATCCGTTGCGCCGGGTGGCCGCCATCACCAATGCCGCCAGCGCCACGGCGACGCTCGCCTACAACCCTATCGACGGCGTCACCCAAGCCAAGGACTTCAAGGGAGTCGCGACAAGCTACGGCCGCGACGCCCAGGGCAACGCCACCTCCGAGGCCAGCGCCGACATCGGCAGCGTGAACACCCAATTCGATGCGCTGGGCCTGCCCGTTTGGATCATCGACGCGATGAGCCAAGTCACCACCATCGCCCGCGATGCACTGGGCCGCCCGACGGGCTTGCTCTTCGCCGACGGCAAGACCACCACTCTGCGCTACGACCTCACGCCCAGCTCCAAGGGCTATCTCTCCGAGATCGTCGACCGCAGCGGCATCACCGAGTACACGCGGGACGCCTTCGGCCGCGTCACCGCCAAGCGCCAGAGCCTGGCCAGCGGCCTGGTGCAGCAGGTGAGCTATGCCTACGGCGCCAGCGGCCTGCTCGCGAGCATCGGCTACCCCAACGGCAGCGTCCTGAGCTACGGCTACGACGCCACCGGGCGCCTGGCGCAGCTCAACTGGAACGGCAACCCCCTCATCACCAGCATCGCCTGGAACCCGATGGGCCAGGCTACGGGATGGAACTGGGCCTTTGTTGCTCCGAGCCTCGGTGCCAGCCGCAGCTACGACACCGCAGGCCGGCTGACCGCCACAGAGTTCAGCAGCTACGTCTGGGACGCGGCCGGTCGCATCACGAGCCTGACGCAGAACCTGTTCCAGCCGGGGGATGCCGACCCCACCCACAGCACGATCGCGAGCGCCAGCACCACCTGGGGCGTGAGCTACGACGCGGTGGGCCGCATCACCGGCTTCGATGCCACGGGCCACAGCACGGGCTTCGGCTACGACGCCAACGGCAACCGGGCAAGCAGCACGAAGACGATCAGCGGGCAGACCACCAACCTCAGCTACACGGTGGGGGCGAGCAGCAACAGGCTCGCGGGCTTCAGCCAGACCGCGGGCGGCACGACCACGAACGTGGCCTACAGCTACAACGCCAACGGGGACATGACCGGCGATGGCCTCAGGACCTACAGCTACGACGCCGAGGGAAGGCTGAGTGCCGTCACGACAGGCGCCACCGACACGAGCCCGACCACGCGCTATGCGCACAACGCGCTGGGGCAGCGGGTGTTCAAGACGGAGCCGTTGTATCCGCCAGCAGAAGGGGATGAGAGCGACCCGGGGTTCTTCCAGAGCCTGATCGACTTCTTTGCAAGGTTTTGGGCGCCGAGCACGATTGAGGCTGAGCAGCTCGGTTTCGCGTTCGTGTACGACGAAGATGGCACGCTGATCGCGGAGACGGGCACGGGGGGAGCGAACAGTACGGGCAGCACGCAGTACATCCACCTGCCGACTGCCAACGGGCCAATGCCGATTGCTGCGGTGATCAACGGCCAGATGTACGCGGTGCACAGCGATCACCTGAACACACCGAGGCGGCTTACGGATGCAGACGGGCAAGCGGTCTGGCAGTGGAGCTACAGCGCGTTCGGAGACGAGAAGCCCACGATCGCGAAGTACCGGTTTGCCAACCTGGACATCACGCCGAATTCTGGGACGACAAACGTCCCCGAGGTCACCAACAACCAGCGATACCCGGGCCAGTACTTCGACAAGGAATCAGGGCTGCACTACAACTACTTCAGGAGCTACGACAGCAGAACTGGGCGGTACAGCCAATCTGATCCGATCGGCCTCGACGGGGGCTGGAATCGGTTTGCCTACGCGCTAGGTGGTCCGCTTTCGATATATGACGACGACGGCTATGCACCCAAGAAGCCTGCCCCAGTCGTCCCTGTCCCCGCCGTGCCCGGCGGTGGAGGCGGCGCTACCTCTAGGCTGACATCCCCGATACCACTGCTCGGTATACCTCCCCCTCTACGCGCACCCGATATCGGGGGTAAGTCGTTGGGGCTGTCTTGCCCTGCCATTAGCGCCCCCTATCGACGGCCCTCCGGGTCAACCACGGCGGCACAACGTCAGTCAGTCCAAGGGATGCCATGCGTCAAGTGTGGAGAGCAAACTGCCGGCCAAATTGCCGGGCACAAGGGGGCGCTTGTGAAGGAATACTACGAAACTGGCACGATCGACAAGGAACGCATGCGAAGCCTTGATGCGGTGCAATCAGAATGTCCGACCTGCTCAGCGCGAGAAGGTGCCGACATGAGTAGATACTCGCGTGAACAGAAAAGGCTGAGAGGACTATGAACCAATGGTCGGCAATTGAAGAAGCGCAGCGCGATGTCTGCCGACGGTTCGCTGCGCAGTTCTGTGCCGCGCCGCGCCATCTCAAGATTGGCATCGCGTTGAACGTGCGCGATGGAATTTTCCCAATCAATGGTCTGCGGCATGCCTTGGAGGGTGAAACCAGCGGCTGGTACATCTGGGCAGGCGAAGAGCTTTCAACAGATCCCGACTTTTTTAAGCCGCTGCACATAGAGCACTTGGACGAATGGGCGCCGCAGATCAAGAAGTATTTGGGCCTTCCGCCGGGATGGCGATTCCTAATAGCACCGGACTGCGAGGATGTTTGGTTCGACGAGTCGTTGTTGCATGCGCGGCGAGAGTAGCTGGCGCCATTTCCCTTATGGCAGCGGCTGTACGGTGAACCGATCGGCCCTTCGAGCAGGTCGTGGCGGCCGGCAACGAGACCTATCCCATCTTTCTCAACTCAACCCCGATTTCGACGATTTTGGGGGTGTTGAGCGACGCAAGTGCTTGATGCGTATAGGGGTGACGCGGCAAAACGCTTGTGGTGGAGACCTTGGTCCTTGGCGTGCGGGCGAGCGGTTCCTAAACTGCGGCGCATGTTTCTGCGCTGCAACCGACGCCTGAAGGACGGCAAGACGCACGATTACTGGAGCGTGGTGGAGAACCGCCGACTGGCCGATGGTCGTGTGGTGCAAAGGCAGGTGCTCTACCTGGGCGAGATCAACGCGAGCCAGCGCGAAGCCTGGCGCAAGACCATCGAAGTGCACGACGAGGGAACCAGGCGCCAAGTGGCGCTGTTCCCGGCCGGCTCGATGCCCGCCGATGACGCGAATGCGGTGGGTATCCGTCTGGACGAACTGCGCCTCGAACGCCCGCGCCAGTGGGGCGCGTGCTGGCTGTCATGCGTGTTGTGGCAGCAACTCGAACTCGACGCCTTCTGGAGCGCTCGGCTGCCGCCCTCGCGCGAAGGCACCCCGTGGCTGCAGGTGCTGCAAACGCTGGTGGCCTACCGGCTGATCGATCCTGGCAGTGAATGGCGCTTGCACCGTCACTGGTTCGACGCCAGCGCGATGGCCGATCTGCTGCACGCCGACTTCGCGTTGGCCGAGAAGAACACGCTGTACCGTTGCCTGGACAAGCTCACAGCGCACAAGGACGAACTGTTCAAGTTCCTGTGCCGGCGCTGGGGCGAGCTGTTCGGCGCGAAGTTCGACGTGCTGCTGTACGACCTGACCAGCACCTACTTCGAGAGCGATGCGCAGCGCAGCGAGCACGACAAGCGCCAGTACGGCTACAGCCGCGACAAGCGAGGCGACTGCCGCCAGGTGGTGATCGCGCTGATCGTCACCCCTGAAGGCTTCCCGCTGAGCTACGAGGTGCTCTCGGGCAACACGGCCGACTCAACGACGCTTGGCGACTTCCTCGATCGCATCGAGCAGCGCTACGGCCGAGCCAACCGGATCTGGGTGATGGACCGCGGCGTGCCCACCGAAGACAGCCTGGCACAGATGCGCCGCATGGGAGCGTCGTATCTCGTGGGCACCCCCAAGGGGCGGCTGAGCAAGCTCGAGCAAGGCTTCCTCGCACAGCCGTGGCAGCGCGTGCGCGAAGGCGTCGATGTCAAGCGCCTGGCCGGTGACGAAGACACCTACGTGCTGGCGCAAAGTGCAGCACGCATCGACAAGGAGCGTGCGATGCGGCAACGCCGCCTGCGCCGCTACGTGCAGCGCCTGCAGGCCTTGCAGGGCCAGGCGCTCACGCGCGATCAACTGCTCATGAAGCTCGGCGCAGCCAAGCACGACGCCGGGCGCGCCGCCCATCTGGTCACGGTTCAGCTGCCCGAGGCCAGCAGCAGTTCCAAGACAGCATCCTTCGAGTTCGAACTCGATCGCGCCCGGCTGCGCCAGGTGCGCCGCCGTGAAGGGCGCTATCTGCTGCGCACCAACCTCGCAGCGCACGATCCCGCGCAGCTGTGGACGTTCTACATCCAGCTCACCGAGGTCGAGCAGGCGTTCAAGGAGCTCAAGCACGACCTGGCCGTACGCCCGATCTACCACTCCAGCGAGAAGCGCATCGAGGCCCACATCTTCGTGGCCTTCCTCGCCTACTGCCTGCAGGTCACCTTGAAGGCCCAACTCAAGCGCCTGGCGCACGGCATCACGCCTGCGGAGGTCATCGCCAAGTTCAAGACCATGCAGATGGTGGACGTGCACCTGCCCACCACCGACGGCAGAGAGCTCGTGCTGTCGCGATATACCCAGCCCGAGGCCGATCACCGCATGCTGCTGGACCTGCTGCGGCTGAAGCTGCCCGATCAACCCCCGCCGAAGATCACTGCCAAACACGCCCGCATCACTGCCCAACCCATCCCGCTGTAGTGGAGACCTTCGAGCTCGTGCTGAATCAAATCAAGCACTTAGCCGGCTTCGCACCTGCCAGTTGAGAAAGACGGGCTATGGCGAGGGCAAGCACGAGATTGAGGAGCGTGAGGTGTGGGGGCGCCCGGGTAGAGTGCGTGCATGTGTTGTTTTGAAATTTTCGGTAGTGCCTCGCCGAGGCGCCGCCTGCTCACTCCATTGTTTCTTTCGTCACTGGCGTTCCTGTCCGGCTGTGCAGCGCCGGTGACCGGCGTGGTTCGGCTTGGCGACGGACTGCTGAAAGCTGCGACAGCTCAAGAAGCAGAGGCGTACTGTCGCAACTTCGGCGACCCAACCCGTGTGATCAAGGAAGACAAATCGCGCCCGGATGCCGAGGTCTTGTTCAGATGCGATTGATCGCGTGGCTGCTCCTCGCCCTTCCCTTTGCCGCTCAAGCCCAAACCCGAACCTGCCTCGTCGTCGGCATCAGCGACGGCGACACCCTCACGGCCCGCTGTGGCTCGACTGGCTCATATGAGCAGGTGAAGGTCCGGCTTGCGGCGATCGACGCTCCTGAATCGCGCCAGCCCTGCGGCCAGCGAAGCAAACAGGCCCTGAGCTCGCTCTGCTACATGGAGCAGGCCCGGATCTCGCCCCGCGATGTGGATCGGTACGGTCGGACCGTGGCGGATGTGAGGTGCCGCGGGGAGGATGCCGGCCGGCGCCAGGTGGCCGGTGGGTGGGCCTGGGTCTACGAGCAGTACGCGACCCGCGACGACGGTGCGCTGTTCAAGGTGCAGTACACCGCCCGTGCACAACATCTAGGGTTGTGGGCCGATCGGGAGTCCCAGGCGCCTTGGGAATGGCGGAAGAAGGCGCAGCGCGGCGGGTGACCTTCGTGGATGCTAGGAGTGGAGGCTTCTACACAAATGAAACAGGCCGCCGACGCGCGCTACCGCCGGCAGCACTAAAAAATCGCTCTCAGGCAACCCGGACAAAGTTATGAACGGGAACAAAGCTGAGATTATTTTTCGCCGGCTGATTGCTATCCTGCGGCGTCACCATATGAGACACATCTTTTCGCGGATCGCCCAGCACACGGGACACGTCTTGCATGCGATAGGCACCCGTTTGGGCATAGTGCGCCTGCATGCGCACCGCCGTCTCGTGAACTGTCAGCGGCGCTCGTTGGTCGTTGCGTTCTGGCATGGCTACAGTGCTCCTTCATTGATAGCGGCGTCCCAGGGTTTGTGACGCACCCACCTAAACTTTCGATCGGAAGTGATGACGGCAATCTCGATTGGACCGCCGCATATCTGCGAGAAGCTAGAGAACTTCATCGCTTTGATCGTGCAATAAATGCACGAGTAGACGTAGTCCACAGCCTCTCTAATGGGCAAGGAATGGTGGACTAATCGCTGGTTGGCACACAAGGCTTCGAGTTCCTGTTGTGTGCCAGACCACTTTCCCGACGCCATGAGCGCCGCCTTGAGATTATCGTCTGCCCCGAAAACGAGACGTTGCACGATGTTTGGAGCCCCCCACCACGAAAAGCCTTCTTGTCCCTGTTGTGTCTGCGGGGCAGGCTTGCCGTTAAGTGGATCGAAGCCGATCGTGCAGACGCCAAGCGTTCGGTCAGGCAGCACGTAACCAGCGATACAGAATCCCACGAACAGCGCTTGCTTCAAATTTGCGAACTCCGTCTCATCATCCTTGGATCGGGACGACGCATCCGCGGGATCGTGCGCAGCCTTCGCCGCTAACGACTTAAAACGCTGAACAAGGGGTTCTGCTTCGTAAACTGGCGAAACCAAATCAACAAACCGAGCGCCGACATCGTTCAGGCTTGTTGGCGGCGTCGCGGCCAAGCTGTCGCCTAGAGTTGCCGCGAGGGATCGAATGCTAGTTCCGCCGAAGGCCCCTAAGCCCCAAGTCATAAGCGCTAGCGTGCTGTCCTCACCTATTTCAAAAATCTTCTGATTGAAATCAAAGAAGTGCATCCCATTCGGGGTGAGCCCGGACGCTGTACTGTCGGCGCCTAGGACGACTCCTTCAGGCGTCAGATAGAAGCCAGCGATCGTCACGATGAGAGCGGATGATACATAATGTTGCAAAAGCTACGCGTTTGAGGGTATTCTCGTTGCCACGCGAGCTTGGTGCAACGTAAAAGTTCCGCATTTTGTAACTGGCAACCCTAATTTGCAGCCCCGGTCGTTAGTGGACGGCGCCGAAGCGACCTCTACCAGCACCGGCAAACTGTCAGAACGAAGCATGCGCCGGAAAACTTAGGCCAGGCTGAGCGCGCTCACGTCTTCCTTGCGCCTTCGATCAGCCGCTGGGCACGCTACGCTCGTTTTGGGCGGCTTCCGGGGCCCAAGCAGCTTCAAGAGCATCGTTGAGGGCTGGACGTGCGGAGCGCCGTTGGGCTCGGACGGATCATCCAGGAGATGGCCCATACCCGCAGAGAACTCTTGAAGCGACCGCTGGAACTCAGCGACAGCCTCGAAGTACTCGCGACGTGCGGCCCTCGTGTTCATGGCGAGAGCGAAGTCTGATTCGGCTTGACGTCAAACAGGCGGCTCTTGAGGTGGCACCTTCGGTCGCGCGCGCGTCGGCCTTGGGCTTCGGCTCTTTCGGCGGCAACGGCTCCGGGGGCATGGTCAGGCGCTCGGCCGTGATCCGCATACGACCGCTCCCTCTAACATCTGGTATGCCGAGCAAAAAGCAGCCGACCGATCAAGTCGTCTTTCAAGTGGACGCTGGCCTTCATCGCCGTTTTGAAGAGATCTGTGATGCCAAACACGTGGAAGTGCCTGAGGCGATGCGCATGATGCTTGCGAAGGCTGTCCGCATGGGCACATTCGATTGGCTGCCGCTGGACGGAACTGACCCAGATCACGGATACATGCCCTATGTGCTGATCAAGGAGATGATCGAGGGCGCAAGCTGGAACCCGTCGGGCACAAGTAGACGAAGCCGCGGACGCACCACGCGCTAGGGTCACGCTTCGCCCTCCACGGCGGCTTGCGGACGATAGGTTCACGCGCGCTGCTCAGGCCCCGAACCAAGTGGGGCCAAGGCCTCAATCCTTGCTGTCAACGCTTCGATTGATGCCGCCAGTTCAGACCGCTTTGCGTCCCTCGCGTCCAGCACTTTGTGCATGGCGTCCATGAAAAGGAGGAGGGGCACCGCACACACGTTGAAGATGTGGAGCAGCAGTTTGAGGATGTCGGATCGAACCAGTTGCGGCGGGCCAACGATGAACAAGTAAATGCCAGCAGCCGAGTTCACTCCGATAACCAAGAGAAGCGAGATGCTGATCCACTTTTTCCAGAAGCGGAAGAGCTGTTCACGCCGGCTCTCGTCTAGCGCAAAAAAAGCGACCGACGTCGCGAAGAATATTGACAGGCCAACGCCGACTATTGAGGTGAGGGTTGATGCATCCATGTGACCGCGTGGTTGTGAATTCGACTGCCAGATTCTGGCCGATAGAGCGTGGGCGCATGCTGGGTCGTCTACATTGGGATGGGGCCGCCCCGCGGGGTGCTGCGATCGTCAGCGCTTTTCCGACGACATGCGTGCCAGAGCCCATCAGCGACCATCAGTGCAACATGGGCTTGGTAGGCATCTGGGTCAAGCGCCGCGCTCGGGTCGGGAGCATGGCGCTCTGAGTTGCAATGTTTGCAGGCGGCGACGATGTTCGACCGACTGTCTTTCCCCCCACCCATCTTCGCGGTGAGATGCTCGGCCGTGGAAGCGAACAGCGCGGCCTCTTCCAATGAAAGATGCCAGCGCGCTGCAAACGCTTCGCAACTGGTCTCCCACATCGGAAGCTTGCAGTAGAAGCAACGTTCGTCTTGCGCTTGGAAGGCTTGTCGCCGAAGAGTTCGAACTCGGGATGTCGTCATAGGGCTTCACGGTGTGGTGATCCCCCGTTGACGCTAGGCGCAGCTCGGGCGCCAAGGCCTTGGGCTCATGGCGGTGCCTGACCTAGGGTCAGGCTGTCGAGATTTTCAGGCCTCGATCGATGTGAAGTGTAGCGCCTCAATGAGGCCGGTTGGAGCGAAACACACGTCTTGCCGGTCGGCTGTGATCGGTTGGTGTATCGCGCGTCGAGCGATCGCCTACATCACGGAACTGGAGATGAGCTAAATTCGTCGCCCTTGAGCCGATACGACAGCGGCTAGTCATCCAGAGGAAGATCATTGTCTTCACCCGAAGTTTGCTACTTGGCTTTTTGCTTTGTTCCGCTCGGCAAAGAGACTCCGCGATTGTTTGGATTCGCCGAGTTCATCTCTTCCTTAGCGCTCATGGTGATCGTGTTCACGATCACAGACATCCGCTATAGGTTCCGAGTAGCAATCGCTCCATCTCGACTCTATCGTCTGACCTTCGGCCTGATGGCGTTCATCGGGCTTGCGACCCTGCTCACAGAGGTCTGGCTGGCGGAAGGTTGGTGGGTGCCGCGCAGTTCTCTCACGCGGTCCGGTTGGCAAGCAGCGTTGGGCGCTCTCTTTCTAGGCACGTTCATGACATGGGTTTGGTATGCCTTCATCCGGCCTCCCGTGTTCGGCCGACGAAACGCTGTTGGCGACGGTATAGATCCGCTGCTATACGCTGGTGAGGACGCGGGTTTGGTTTGCCCCGGTTGGGATTGACGTGACGAAGAGCAGATGGCCCCGCAAGGGGCCATCTGCTCGTTGGGCGATGCCGCTGTGCAGTCAGAACGGCGAGTCGGGATCGAAGTCGGGTGGGGTGCGATCGGGCACGAGTTGATCGCGCCAGGCGCGTTGGATCTCGGGGCCGTAGGCGAGCCAGAGCTGCTCGCGCATCAGCTCGAGGCACTCGAAGACGGCCAGGGCCTGCCTGGGCGACCAGTGCGACGGCAGCGCGAAGGCGGCAGTCGCTCGGGAGGGGCGCTTGCGCCGCGGCGTTCTCATCGAGGCGGCCATGGCCTGGCGGGCGTCACGCACGCGGCTTGCGCGTGGACGCTGGCTTCGAGCGCGTCGCGGCGGTGCGGGCGGCCATGCGTTGCGTGGCGCGTTCCTCGGCTTCTTTCTGGCGGTACGACTCGCCCTCGATGCGAACGACCTCGGCGCGGTGCATCAGCCGGTCGACCAGGGAGACCACGCAGGCGGCGTTGGGGAAGACCTCGCCCCAGTCAGCGAATCGTCTGTTCGTTGTCACGATCGTGCTCTTGTGCAGGTAGCGTCGGCTGACCAGCTCGAAGAGCATGTCGGCATGACGATTGGAGTACGAGAGGTAGCCGACCTCATCGACCAGGAGCAGGTCCGGTGCGGCGTAGTGTTGCAGCCGCCGGCGCAGGGCCGAATCGCTGTCCAGCGAGGCGAGCTCGCTGAGCATCTGACCGGCGGTGGTGAACAGCGCCGTATGCCCCTGGAGCACCGCCTGGTGCGCGATGTTGGCCGCCACCATCGTCTTGCCCACCCCGTTGGGGCCGAACAGCACGACGCTGCTGGCGTCGGCGAGGAACTGCAGGCTCATCAACTCTTCGATGGCGGTGCGGTCGCACTCCTTGGGCCAACTCCAGTCGAAGTCGGCCAGAGGCTTGAAGCGGCCGATGTGCGCCTCGCGCAGACGCCGCTCGAGGCTGCGGTGAGCTCGCTCGGCGCTCTCCCAGCCCAGCCACTGGCGCACGCGGTGTTCGCTCTCGGGCTGACCCATCAACTCGTCCCAGTGGGCCAGCAGGCCGTGCAGGCGCAGCTCGGCGGCCTGCGCCCGCAACTCGGCGTGAGAGGCCCCTGGGTGGACAGGAGGGATTGGCTCATTCATCGTTGGCGTCCTTGGGTGGGTCGTAGCGGCGGTCGTAGGAAGCGAGCGAATGCGTGGCCATCGGCGCGTCGCGTCGCGCCACGTGCTCGGGCAGCGCGAGAGCCAGCGTTGGAGGCCGCCCGGTGCGCTCGCGCGCGCGCTCCAGCGCCAGGCGCACGGCGTTGGGATGGGGCACCTTGCGCTCGATGGCCTCCAGGATGGCCGCCTGCAGCGACGGCGCGCCGTACTGGTCCAGCAGTCGCAGTAGCGCGGCGGTGATTGACCCCAAGTTGTGACCGCGCTCGGCGGCCATTTGCAGCAGCTCGGTGCTGGCGGGGGCGACCTGGGCCAGCACGTCGCAGCCGCGGTGCGAGCGCGCATTGCGTTTGTGCTGCACCAGGGCCTGCAAATGGGTTGGGTCCTCGATCGTCTGATGACGCTCGAAGCTGCGGGGATGGTTGGCCAGTTCGGTGACGCCGTCGAAGATGCGCACGCGCTGTTCATCGGCCAGCACCGACAGGGTGCGCCGCACGTGGGTATGCGGCACCGTGTAGTCGTTCAGATCGAAGCGCACGTAAGGCGTCTTGGCCACCTCGACATCCAGGCGCTGGCCCAGGGCGTAGCCGGTGGCGGGCAGCCCGAGCAGGCGTGGCTGCTCGACAGCGAAGGCCTGGCGCACGGTTAACGAGTCATCCTGGGGCCAGGGCCGATCGAACGCCTTGCCCTCGCACCACCGGCGCGCCTGGGCGTTCAGGTCGGCCACATCGGTGAACTCGCGCCCGGCGAAGAAGGATTTGCGGATGAAATCGATTTGCCTTTCAACCCGTCCCTTCTGATTTCCTCGTGCGACCGCCACCGGACGCGGCTCGAAGCGGTAGTGTTTGGCGAAGGCCAGGAATTCGGGATTGAAGCGAATCGCATCGCCCACGCGTTCGAGCACGACGCTCTTGAGATTGTCATAGAGGACCGTTCTGACGCTCCCGCCTAGCGCATCAAACGCCTCGACGTGGCCACGCAGGAAGCTGTCCATCTGGGCATTGAGGCAGAAGCGCAGGAAGATGCGCCGCGAGTAGCTCAGCACCATCACGAAGCCCATGAGCGGGCGCCGCGCACGGCCGATCTGCAAGTGATCGAAGTGAGCCCAGTCACATTGCATTTGTTCACCCGGCAGCGTGCGCAGGCGCAGGTAGGCTTCGGCCGACGGCCGGGGACGCATCGTGCTCACCAGGTGTCGGAAGTGGCTGGCCTGCCCCGCATAGCCGCGCTCGCACACCATGTCATGCAACCGGCTGGCCGTCAGCGTCGGGTACTTCTCCAGCGTCTCTCGGATGAAGGCCCGGTAAGGATCGATGAGGCTCGGGCGCAGCGGCACGCCTGGCGGTGCCACGTCGTGTTCACGCAGCACACGGCGCACCGTGTCGCGGTGCACGTGCAATTGGCGCGCGATGGTCCCCACGCGCCAGCGCTCGACCGTGAACAGACGCTCGATGCGTGCGGCCAGATCAAGAGGGATGGTCATGACCGCCGCGCTGTCGAAGGCCGTTCGTGCGCAGGGAGCCCAGGCGCACATGGGGCCGCAGCTCGTGACCGCAACGCCGGCATCCGAGTGCAGCGAAGGGGACCGCGCCGGCGCTCACCCGCGCAGCGTCGTGGGCCGATGGCGATTCGGTGAGGACGGTGAACTCGCACGCGCTGGGTGGTTCGCTGGGTGGGTCGCATGCAAGCAGTGAAGCATCGGCCCCCGCGTGCGGGCAACCCTGGTGCGTCACTTCTTTATCGATGGCGTCGCCCGCGCCGGCCTGACGCAGCGAACGTTGCCGTTCCCGCCAGCACGCGGAGCGCGCGGCATGCTTGAGGCGACCGCTGCGACTGCTCTGGTAGCGCTCGGCAGTCTCGCGTCGCCGCTCACGCCGACTCAGGCTCGAGCACGCCCGACTGCAATACTGCTGACCGCGGTCGCAGTGTGAACACAACAGCACCTGGTCGCGGCAACGCGCGCACAGGAACAGGCGGGCCGCACGGTCCATGTCCATCCTCGGCGATCAGCCAAAGGTGCTGGACGGACTCGTCCCAGGGTGCAACACTGCTGCAGCACCACCTTCATCGGCACGGTGTAGGGCGCGGCGCGGTCTCCAGGCTGCCAGGCATTAGTGACCGCTGCCGCACCCGCCTACTTCGGCATCGTCGACGTTGTACCTCGCAGTACCCGCGTGTGTCACGGGCGGCGCGTGCAGCCGCCGCCCCACGGGCTGGCAACGGCGCCCGGGATCAAGACCTGCTCAAGAGAATCGCCTTCGCCTGCATGGCCGCCCTCGGGCGGCCATGCAGGCGAATACCTCATGCGCGCTCGTTCGGCGTCAACGAGCCGAAGCTCGGAACATGGCCAGACTCAAAAACGCCACCTCACCGTCGAATACAAGCGGATCTCGACCAGCGTTCACAAACGCAGAGCGATACGCGCAAACGCTCTTTCGAATCATCGTGAAGGGCTCAGACACCGAGCTTTCGGTAATGGCGGATGAGCTTGCTCGGTCTGCGCAACGATTGATCCACTTCGCGCCGCCTGTTCCTGAACGCCACCATCAGGTACCGGCACCGAAGCAGATCGACAAGACCGAAGAATTCGCCTTTCACGTGTTGCGGCTCATCGCGAATAGGAAGCTATGCCGACACATCATTGGCTCGGCGCCTGGTACAGCCATTGCAATCTTTGAGGAGGCCATAGAGGCCAAGAAATTTCACTTGCCACTCGGCGCGTTTGCAACCAACGTTTCGGCCGAGGCAATTTGCAACACTGATTCAATCCTCTATCACGAGGGCGATGACTTCACCTCCGGCCTTCTGGGATCTGTGAAGCTCTTCAGCCGGACGCTCTACGGAAATTTTTATCTGGTGGAAGGGCTCGCTCGCGACTTTGGTTCACCGCTTGACATCGACTATTTCGAGCGCGACAAGTGGTCGCCTGAAATGCTGGAGATGTACTGCCGCGTCACGTTGCTGACCCTCGACGACTACCTCGTGAAAACGCGTCAACCTCACTCCTACGCTTTGTCAAGAGCGTTCCACGACATCGAAGGCGCAGTCTCTGGTGTCCACAAACTGAACGAGGCAGGCGATGATTTCTACCAGTTGGAGGCCTATCGGCGGTTTAGCGTAATTGTGAACTTTGTGGTCAACGCAATCGATGCGGTAAGCAACGCGAAGCATCCGCCCTACCAAGACAAGCTTCGGCTTCACAAAGACGAATTTGGGGAGAGCATCTATGACCAGCTTGCCCGGCTGATGTTTGAGGTCGTGCTCGCCGCGTCAAGCGTGGCGCGACCAGTATGGACGGCTTGGACAGTTCAACACAATGATGCTTGGTCTAGCTTCATGCCCATGTCGAAAACTTCGTCGACTTGGAAGATCGTTCAGTTCAAGCTGCGCCGGCTTCTCTACAACGAGCTGTTAGCCATGCCGAACTTCAAGGGCGCGCGCGTCCTTGGCTATTGCCTCAACGTAATGGGCTTGACAGTAGGCAAAGGCACCTACGGCCGCATGTATCGGCCCCTGGTGAAGGCTGTTCATGCCTGGACGAAGAAGCACTACTTGGATCTGCGGAAGCAGTACCCAAGCGTTGCTGAGGCCGCACTTATCGGCAGCTTGTCGTACGACAGCAGGCGCAACTGCGTGGTGAAGACTTATCGGGAGCGTTTTGACGGTACTAGCCCCGCTCAGTACCTGCAGTTGGATGGGGATGCGGATGAGGTTTTTACCGCTACGCAGATTCGCAAGGTTACGAGTCGCAGGCGCGCGGGAGGTCGACGCCAAACCTGAAACCACGCGTGGCAGTGGTGGAGGACAGCGGGGTGGGTACAAAGGGGGGTAGTAAAGCAAAACGGGCCGCTAGGGCCCGTATTTACTTGCTTACTGGAGGAGAGGGAGGGATTCGAACCCTCGGTCCGTTCGCACGGACGCCTGATTTCGAGTCAGGTACATTCGACCACTCTGCCACCTCTCCGGTGTCTGTCGAGCCCGCGATTCTAGCAGAGGCTTTGGGCGCTTTTCAGGCCCGCAGCACGCCCAATCCGGCCAGATAGGGTCGAAGCGCCTCCGGCACGGTGATCGAGCCATCCGCGTTCTGGTGGTTCTCCAGCACCGCAACCAGCGTGCGGCCGACCGCCAGGCCCGAGCCGTTGAGGGTGTGCACCAGCTCGTTCTTGCCCTGTGCGTTCTTGAAGCGGGCCTGCAGGCGGCGGGCCTGGAAGGCCTCGCAGTTCGAGACCGAGCTGATCTCGCGGTAGGTGTTCTGTGCCGGCAGCCAGACCTCGAGGTCGTAGGTCTTGGTGGAACCGAAACCCATGTCGCCGGTGCACAGCAGCACCACCCGATAGGGCAGCTCCAGCGCCTGCAGCACGGCCTCGGCATGGCCGGTCATGGTTTCGAGCGCCTCGTAGCTTTTTTCGGGATGCGTGATCTGCACCATCTCGACCTTGTCGAACTGGTGCTGGCGGATCATGCCGCGCGTGTCGCGGCCCGCGCTGCCGGCCTCGGAGCGAAAGCACGGCGTGTGCGCGGTGAGCTTGATGGGCAGTTGCGACTCGGCCACGATCTCGTCGCGCACGAAATTCGTGAGCGGCACTTCGCTGGTCGGGATGAGATAGAGCGCCGAATGATCGGGCGCCGGCTCGCCGTCCTGCCCGCCCTTCTTGGCGGCGAACAGGTCGCCTTCGAACTTGGGCAGCTGGCCGGTGCCGCGCAGCGTTTCGGCGTTGACGATGTAGGGCACGTAGCACTCGGTGTAGCCGTGCTGCTCGGTCTGGATGTCGAGCATGAACTGGGCGAGCGCCCGGTGCAGGCGCGCGATCGGCCCCTTCATCACGGTGAAGCGCGAACCTGCGAGCTTGACGCCGGTCTCGAAGTCCAGTCCCAGCGGCGTGCCGAGATCCACATGGTCCCTGGCCTCGAAGCCGAGCGCGGGTGCATCGGCGCCGTTGCCGCCCTTCGGGCTCCAGCGCCGGACCTCGAGATTCGCCGTTTCGTCATCTCCGACCGGCACACTCGGATGCGGCAGATTCGGGACCGCGAGCAGCAGAGCCTGAAGTTCGGGCTGGATGGCATCGAGCCGCACCGCCGACGACTCCTGTTCGGCCTTGAGCGCATTGACCTCGGTCATCAGCGCATCGACCGATTCGCCCTTGGCCTTCAGGGGCCCGATCTGCTTGTTGAGCGCGTTGCGGCGCGCCTGCAGCTCCTCGGTGCGGGTCTGCAGGGTCTTGCGCTCGGCCTCGAGTGCGCTGAAGCTGGCCACGTCGAGAAAGGTCTGGTTCTTCTTGCGGGTTTCGAGGCGGGCAACGACCGAGGCGAGGTCCTTGCGTAACAGAGTGATATCGAGCATCGGGCGATTTTAGGCGGGGCGTAGGATCGCTCTCCCCTTTCAACTGACTCAAGGAGATTCGATGGAAGCCTATCTGTCCTTCAACGGAAATGCGGCCGAGGCACTGGCCTTCTACGCCAAGAGCCTGGGCGGAAAGATCCTCTTCAGCATGAGCTTCGGCGAGAGCCCGATGGGCGCCGAAACGCCGGCCGACCACAAGAACAAGATCATGCATGCCACCCTCGAAGCCCGCGGCAAGCAGATCATGGCCTCGGACTTGCCGCCCGGCATGGCCTTCGACGGCTACAAGGGCTTTTCGCTCTCGGTGCAGGCCAAGGATGTGAAAGAAGGCGAACAGCTCTTCAAGGCGCTGTCCGAGGGCGGGAAAGTCACCATGCCCTACGCCGCCACTTTCTGGTCCCCCGGCTTCGGCATGCTGGAAGACAAGTTCGGCGTGCCGTGGATGGTCAACGTCGACCAGCCGCCGGCCTGAGGGCCTGTTCAGTCCCTAAGCCAGGCTCGCCGGGTCCACGTTCGCGCCGCAGACGATCAGGCAGAGCTTCTCGCCTTCGCGCGGTACATAGGCGCCGCTTTGCAGCGCGGCCAGCGGCAAGGCGGCCGCCGGCTCCACGGCCAGCTTGAGCTCCTTCCAGAGCCACAGCTGCGCCGCGCGGATCGCCTCGTCGGGCAGGAGCAGCGCATCGCGCACATGGCGCTGCGTGATGTCCCAGGCGATCGCGCCGATGCGCCTTGCGCCGAGCGAATCGGCCGCGACGCCGCCGACCTCGACATCGACCGGCTCGCCCGCTTCGCGCGCCCGATACAGCGTCGGCGCGCGCTCCGGCTCGAGCGCGACCACGCGGCTGCGCTGCTCGAACCAGGCCGCCAGCCCGCCGATCAGCCCGCCGCCGCCGACGCTGACCAGCACCGCGTCCGGCATGCCGCCCTGCTGCTCGATCTCGCGACCGAGCGTACCGGCGCCGGCCACCACCTCGGGCTGGTCGTAGGCATGGGTGAGCAGCGCACCGCTTTCGCGCTGCCGTTCGAGGCAGGCGGCCAGGGCATCGCCGTACATCTCGCCGCCCACCACCACCGTCGCGCCCAGCGCACGCAGGCGCGCGCGCTTGGCTTCGGGCGACACCGTGGGCAGGAACACCTCGCAATGCACGCCGAGCGCGTGCGCGGCCGCCGCTGTGGCAATGCCGGCATTGCCGCCAGAAGCCACGATCGCGCCGCTTTCCGGAATCTCGTTGGCCAGCAAACGATTCATCATGCCGCGCGCCTTGAAGCTGCCGCTGGCCTGCAGATGCTCGAGCTTGAGCCAGACCTCGACGCCCGGCACTTCCACACCCAGCGCACGGCCCGACAGCTTCCACAGCGGCGTCTCGCGCAAAAAATGCGGCGCGCGCTCGTGCAGGCGGCGGGCGGCGGCCTCGATGTCGCGGCGCCAGTCGATGGTTGCGGCGCCGCTCACGAGATATGACCCGGTGCGGGAATGTCGTCGAGCTTCAGGCCCTTGGGCAGCGGGAACTTGAGCGTCTCCTCGATGCCGTCCATCTTGCGCACCGACACCGCCCCCAGCGCCTTGACGCGCTCGATCACCTCGCGCACCAGCACCTCGGGCGCCGAAGCGCCGGCCGTCAAGCCGACACGGCTCTTGCCCTCGAACCATTCGGGCTGGAGCTCAGCGGCCGAATCGACCATGTAGCTCTCGGTACCCAGCCGTTGCGCCAGCTCGCGCAGCCGGTTGCTGTTGGAGCTGGTCGGGCTGCCCACCACGATCACCAGGTCGACCTGCGGGCTCAGCAGCTTCACGGCGTCCTGCCGGTTCTGGGTGGCATAGCAGATGTCCTGCTGCTTGGGCTCGCGCACGTTCGGAAAACGCGCGCGCACCGCGGCCGAGATCTCGGCCGCATCGTCGACCGACAGCGTGGTCTGCGTGACGACGGCCAGCTTGTCGGTCTGCGCGGGCGATACGTGCGCGACGTCATCCACGTCTTCCACCAGGTGGATGCCGCTCGACAGCTGCCCCATCGTGCCTTCGACCTCGGGGTGGCCCTTGTGGCCGATCATGATGAACTCGTAGCCTTCCTTCGCGAGCTTGGCGACCTCGACGTGCACCTTGGTCACCAGCGGGCAGGTGGCATCGAAGACCTCGAAGCCGCGCTCGCGCGCCTCGGCCTGCACCGCCTTGCTGACGCCGTGCGCGCTGAACACCAGCGTAGAGCCCGGCGGCACCTCGGCCAGGTCCTCGATGAAGATCGCGCCCTTGGCCTTGAGCTCGTTGACCACGTAGGTGTTGTGCACGATCTCGTGGCGCACGTAGATCGGCGCGCCGAACTTGGCGAGCGCGCGCTCGACGATCTCGATCGCGCGGTCGACGCCGGCGCAAAAGCCGCGCGGTTCGGCCAGGATGACCTCTTGCACGCCGGTTGAACTGGCTCCCACGCTCGGCACTGGCGTGTCCTCGCTGCCCCCCGAGGGGGCCTTCGCACCTTGGGGCGGCCCGGCGGTGCTCACAACACGCCGATCAGTCGGACCTCGAAGGTCACGGGCTGACCTGCGAGCGGATGGTTGAAGTCGAAGCGCACCGCGGTCTCGTTCGACTCGATCACCGCGCCGGCGTAGCTGCCGCTGCCATCGGGCGTGGGGAACTGCACCACGTCGCCGACCGCGTACTGCTCGTCGGGGTCGCCCATCTGAGCGAGCAGCTTGCGCGCCACCCACTGCTGCATCTCGGGGTTGCGCTCGCCGAAGGCGTCGCCGGCCGGCAGCTCGAAGGTGGCGTGCGTGCCTTCTTCCAGCCCCAGCAGCCGCTGCTCGACCGCGGGCGAGAGCTCGCCGGTGCCCAGCGACAGCGTGGCGGGTTTGTCGTTGAAGGTGTTGATGATGTCGCCCGCCGGCCCGGCCAGCCGGTAGTGCAGCGTGAGAAAGGAGCCGGGCGTGACGACGGCGGTGGTGGTGGAGGACAAGATGGGGGATCGCTATGGACTGGGCCTGTATTTTAGGGAGGGGCCCTTGAGCCCGCATAAATCATGTCTTTCAAGGATCTGCCGGCCGGGGCGCGCCCGCGCGAAAAGCTCATCGCGCAGGGCGCCGCTGCGCTCGGCGATGCCGAGTTGCTGGCCCTGCTGCTGCGCACCGGCGCGGCGGGCAAGAACGTGCTGCAGCTCGCCCAGGAGCTGCTCAACAGCTTCGGCGGACTGGCCGGGCTCCTCCATGCCGGGCTCGACAACCTCAAACGCATCAAGGGCCTGGGCGGCACCGCCAAGCGCGCCGAGCTGGCGGCCGTGCTCGAGCTGGCACGCCGCGCCCTGGCCGAGCGCCTGAAGGAGCGCGCGGTGTTCGACTCGCCCGATGCCGTCAAGCACTACCTGCAGCTGCACATCGCCGCGCGGCCGCACGAGGTGTTCGCGGCGCCGGACCACATGATCGTCGCCCGTGGCCAGACCCTGTCGATGGCCGAGCGCGGCCTGGTCTGAGCAAGAGACGACGAAGCCTTATCCTGAGCTCCATGCCTCTCCCACCCAAAGCCATCAAGAGCCTCGCTGACCTGAAAACGCTGCAGCACAAGCTGGCCGAACAGCGCGAGCGCGAAGCCGCCGCGGCCGCTGCGCGCGCGGCCGCCGAGAAGAAGCGCCTGGCCGAACAGGACCTGTTCGCGCGCGCGATCGGCGCCACCCAGCCGCTGCGCCGCAAGGCCGCCGTGCCGCTGGCGCCCGAGCCGCCGGCGCCGATCCCGGTGCAGCATCAACTGGACGAAGAGCGCGTGCTGCGCGAATCGCTGTCCGACGAGTTCGACGTCACCACGCTGCTCGACGCCGACGATGCGATGAGCTTCCGCCGCCCGGGCATCCACACCGACGTGACGCGCAAATTGCGCGCGGGCGAATGGTCGATCCAGCGCCAGATCGACCTGCACGGCATGCGCAGCGACGAGGCCCGCGAGGCGCTCGGTGCCTTCATCCGCGATGCCTACAAGCAGGGCCTGCGCTGCGTGCGCGTGGTGCACGGCAAGGGGCTGGGCTCGCCGGGACGCCAGCCGGTCCTCAAGGCCAAGGTGCAGCGCTGGCTGATCCAGAAGAGCGAGACGCTGGCTTTCGTGCAGGCCAAGCCGGCCGAGGGTGGAGCCGGCGCGCTGCTGGTGCTGCTGGCGCCGGCGCGGCGCTAGCCGCTTCTGTTTCGCATCCAGTCGGCGGTCTGGAAGAAAGAGTCACGAAGCCGGGCACGCAAGGCTTCCGGCACCCCTGTCTCCCCCATCGCCTGGTCCATGCAGGCCAGCCACTGGTCGCGCTCCTTGATGCCGATCGAATGCCCTCCGATGCTCTGCGGCAGGTGCCGCGCGCGCAGCATCGGATGGCCGAAGCGGTCGGTGTAGTGCTGCGGCCCGCCGAGCCAGCCGCAGAGAAACCAGAACAGCCGCTGGCGCGCGTTGTCGAGCGTCGTGCCATGCACGGCGCGCAGTTGCGCATAGGCCGGTTCCAGCTCCATCAGGTCGTAGAAGCGCTCGACCAGCGCGTGGACCTTGGCTTCGCCGCCGATCCATTCGAAGGGCGTGTCGAAGGGCGGCTTGTCTTGAATCTGCATGCCGGCAGTATGCATATGTGAAAGAGCTATTTCTCGGCGCAGGCTTTTGTTGCTATGGTGCGGGCCGACTTCCACTGGAGATAACAACATGCGTTTCCGAATCGCCGCTTCCGCCTTCGCCGCGGCCGCCCTGCTCCTGGGCACCGCCGTCCATGCCGACCAACTCGCCGATATCAAGAAAAAGGGCCAACTGGTCGTCGGCGTGCTGGGCACCGACGAGCCCGCCACCTTCATCGATCCCAAGACGCGCGAGATCATCGGCTACGAGGTCGATCTGGTGAACGCGATCGCCAAGAAGATCGGCGTCAAGCCGGTGCTGAAGCAGATCGCCGTCGCGGCGCGCATTCCCGAGCTGCAGCAGGGCCATGTCGACCTGGTGGCCGCCGGCCTCACGCACAACAAGGAGCGCGAGGCGCAGATCGACTTCTCGCTGACCACCTTCGTCACCGGCCAGAAGGCCATCGTCAAGAAGGACAGCGGCATCACCGCGGTGCCGCAGCTCTCGGGCAAGAAGGTGCTGACCATCCGCGGCGGCACGCAGGAGCCCAACATCAAGAAGGCCGTTCCAGGCGCCGAGGTCGTGACCTTCGACACCAGCCAGCAGGCCTTCCAGGCGCTGCAGCAGGGCAAGGGCGTGGGCTATGTCGACGACGAGGCCGCGCTGCTCAACAGCTACGCCAAGCTCGGCCCGCAGAAGGCGCAGTACGTGGTGCTGCCGCAGAACCTCAGCACCGAGGCGCTCGCCATCGGCATCAGGAAGGGCGAGACCGGCCTCAAGGCGGTGGTCGACGAGACGCTGCGCGAGCTCGAGAAATCGGGCGAGGCCGAGAAGATCTTCTTCAAGTGGTACGGCCCGAAGACCAAGTCGGGCTTCGACAAGCGCAGCTTCAAGATCGAGACCGACAAGATCGACAGCTGAGTCCGCGCCGGGCATCCGCGGCGCCGGATGCGTAGGATGTGCCCCGCGCCCGTACGACGCGGGCGCCGACGTATCCGTTCATGCTGCCCTTCGACTACTCCCTGCTCATCACGGGGAAGTACCACGACATGCTCGTCGCGGGCTTCCTGCTGTCGCTGCAACTGCTGGCCGCCTCGCTGATGCTGGCGCTGCCCATCGCGCTGGTGGTGGCGCTGCTGCGCCTGGCGCCGGCCGCGCCGCTGCGCTGGCTGGGCTTCGCCTATGTCGAGTCGATCCGCAATATCCCGCTGCTCGCGCACATGCTGTTCTGGTACTTCGGCGCGCCCGAGCTCTTGCCCGAGGACATCAAGCAGCGCCTCTACAGCGGCCGCATCGAGGCGATGAGCGCGGTGGTCGCGCTGGGCCTCTACGCCGCGGCCTACATGGCCGAAGACATCCGCAGCGGCATCCGCGCGATCCCCGCGGTGCAGATGGAAGCCGGCCGGGCGCTCGGCTTCGGCTTTCTCGCGACCATGCGCCGCATCATCCTGCCGCAGGCGCTGCGCGTCACGATCCCGCCCCTCATCTCGCAGACGCTCAATCTCTGGAAGGGCACCAGCATCGCGACCGTGATCGGCGTGGCCGAGCTCATGTACCAGGCCGGGCAGGTCGAGAGCGCGACCTTCCGCAGCGCCGAATCCTTCGCCTTCGCCACGGCGGCCTATCTCACGGTGTCGATGATCATCACCGGCGCGGCCAGCTGGTACCAGCACCGCTTTCCGCCGAGGGCCGCATGATCGAGCTGGTCCAGACCTACTGGATCTACTTCCTGATCGGCCAATATCCCAACGGCCCGTTGGGCGGCCTCGCACTCACCGTGCTGCTGGCCGCGCTGGGGCTGGTGCTCGCCCTGCCCTTCGGCCTGCTGCTGGGCCTGGCGCGCGTCGCCCCCTGGCGCTGGCTGCGCTGGCCGGTCACCACCGTGGCCTTCGTGGTGCGCGGCACGCCGCTGCTCATGGTGGTGTTCTGGGCCTACTTCTTCCTGCCCAGCGTGACCGGCGTCAAGACCGACCAGTTCAGCACCATGCTGATCGCGCTGGTGGTGTTCGACGGCATCTACATCGGCGAGATCGTGCGCGCCGGCATCCTGGGCGTGCCGCGCGGCCAGGTCGAGAGCGCGCGTTCGCTGGGCCTGGGCTACGGCCGCGCAATGCGCTTCGTGGTGCTGCCGCAGGCGCTGCGCAGCATGCTGCCATCGCTGGTGAACCAGTTCGTCTCCACCATCAAGGAGACCTCGCTGGGCTACATCATCGGGCTGGCGGAGGTGTCCTTCATCGCCTCGCAGATCAACACCCAGGTCTTCACCAAGCCGGTACAGGTCTACCTGGTGCTCGGCTTCACGTACTTCGTCATGTGCTTCGGCCTCTCGCGCTTCGCCTACTGGCTGGAGGCGCGCACCAGCCGGCGCACGCTCGTCCGCTCTGCACCGAAAGCACCCGCATGATCCAGTTCGACAACGTCAACAAGTGGTACGGCGACTACCAGGCGCTGGTCGAGGTGAACGAGACCATCGCCCGCGGCGAGGTCGTGGTGGTCTGCGGGCCTTCGGGCTCGGGCAAGTCCACGCTGATCCGCACCATCAACCGGCTCGAGCCGATCCAGTCGGGCCACATCACGGTCGATGGCCGCGACATCCATGCGCGCGGCATCGACCTCAACGACTTCCGCTCGCACATCGGCTTCGTGTTCCAGCAGTTCAACCTGTTCCCGCATCTCACGGTGCTCGGCAACTGCACGCTGGCGCCGATCCAGCTGCGCGGCCTTTCGCGCGCCGAGGCGACGGAACGCGCGATGGCCCTGCTCGATCGCGTCGGCCTGGCCCACAAGGCAAGCGCCTTTCCGTCCGAACTCTCGGGCGGCCAGCAGCAGCGCGTGGCGATCGCACGCGCGCTGGCCATGCAGCCGCCGCTGATGCTCTTCGACGAGCCCACCAGCGCGCTCGACCCCGAGATGGTCGGCGAGGTGCTGCTGGTGATGCGCGACCTCACGCGCGAAGGCATGACCATGGTGGTCGTGACGCACGAGATGGGCTTCGCGCGCGACGTGGCCGATCGCGTGCTCTTCATGGACGCCGGCCGCGTGCTCGAACGCGCGACGCCCGACGACTTCTTCAACCGGCCGCAACACCCGCGCGCCCAGCAGTTTCTTGCCGACATCCGCACGCCCTTCGCGCATGCCGTTTGATACCCTGGACATCGCCATGACTTCGCTGCCCCTGATCGACATCGCGCCGCTCACCGCATCGACGCGCGAGCGCGCCGCGGTCGCCGCGCAGATCGGTGAGGCCTGCCGCGCGCACGGCTTCT
Source organism: Variovorax sp. LjRoot175 (assembly GCF_964253805.1). Taxonomy (NCBI): domain Bacteria; kingdom Pseudomonadati; phylum Pseudomonadota; class Betaproteobacteria; order Burkholderiales; family Comamonadaceae; genus Variovorax; species Variovorax sp. LjRoot175. The sequence goes on from NZ_CAXURY020000001.1 coordinate 4,455,153, forward strand.
TCTACATCACCGGCCACGGCATCGACCCCGCGCTGACGCAGCGGCTCGAAGACCTGAGCCGCGCCTTCTTCGCGCAGGGCGAAGCAACCAAGATGCAATGGCGCATGGAACTCGGCGGCCGCGCCTGGCGCGGCTACTTTCCAGTCGCGGGAGAACTCACCTCGGGCCGGCCCGACTGGAAGGAAGGGCTCTACCTCGGCACCGAGCTGCCCGACGACGATCCGCTGGTGCTGGCGCGCACGCCGGTGCACGGGCGCAACCTGTTCCCCGACCTGCCCGGCTTCAAGACCGCGATCCTCGACTACATGCAGGCTGCCACGCGGCTCGGCCACACGCTGATGGAAGGCATCGCGTTGAGCCTGGGTCTGCCCGCCTCCTACTTCGCCGAGCGCTACACGGCCGACCCGCTGATCCTGTTCCGCATCTTCAACTACCCGACGCAGCCGGTGCCCGCAAACCTCGACGTGCAATGGGGCGTGGGCGAGCACACCGACTACGGCCTGCTCACCATCCTGCGGCAGGACGACATCGGCGGACTGCAGGTGCGCACGGGCCAGGGCTGGATCGATGCCGCGCCAGTGCCCGATGCCTTCGTCATCAACATCGGCGACATGCTCGACCGCATGACCGGCGGCCTCTACCGCTCGACGCCGCATCGCGTGATCCGCAACACCTCGGGACGCGACCGGCTTTCGTTCCCGCTCTTCTTCGACCCCAACTTCCATGCGCGCGTGCGGCCGATCGAAGGCCTGCCGAAGCCCGCCGTGGTCGACGACAGCGCCACGCGCTGGGACCGCGCCAACGTGCATGCCTTCAACGGCATCTATGGCGACTACCTGCTCGACAAGGTGTCGAAGGTGTTCCCGCAACTGCGCAGCGCGGTGCTGTAGGCGCGCGGCAGTCCGGACTCAGATCTTCGCCAGCGCCTGCTGCAGATCGGTGCGCAGATCGTCCAGGTCTTCCACGCCCACCGACAGCCGCACCAGCCCATCGCCGATACCCAGCCGCGCGCGCGTCTCGGCTGGAATGGTGGCGTGGGTCATGATGGCCGGGTGCTCGATCAGGCTCTCGACGCCGCCCAGGCTTTCGGCCAGCGAGAAGATCTGCACCGCCTCGAGAAAGCGCCGCGTGCCGGCCAGGTCGCAGCGCAGGTCGATCGAGATCATGCCGCCGAAGCCCTCCATCTGGCGCCGGGCCAGCTCGTGCTGCGGATGCGAAGGCAGGCCCGGGTAGTGCACCCGCGCGACCTGCGCCTGCCGTTCGAGCCACTGCGCCAGCACCAGCGCGCTGCTGCAATGGCGCTCCATGCGCAGCGCCAGCGTCTTCACGCCGCGCAGCGTGAGGAAGCTGTCGAAGGGCCCGGCGATCGCACCCACCGAGTTCTGCAGGAAACCCAGGCGCTCGCGCAGCGCCTCGTGCCGCGCTTCCCGGCCGACGATGGCGACGCCGCCGATCACATCCGAATGGCCGTTGAGGTACTTGGTGGTCGAGTGCACCACGACGTCGAAGCCCGCCTCCAGCGGACGCTGTACCCACGGGCTCGCGAAGGTGTTGTCGGCCACGCTCAAGATCCCGCGTTCGCGGCAGATCTCGGCGATGGCGCGCAGATCGGCCAGGCGCAAGAGCGGGTTGGTCGGCGTTTCGACCCAGACCATGCGCGTGTCCGGCCGCAGCGCGGCGACGAGCCTGGCGGGATCGGTGAGGTCGACGAAGCTGAAGCGATGCCCCGCGCTGCGCGCCCGTACACGCTCGAACAGGCGAAAGGTGCCGCCGTAGACGTCGTCGCCCGAGACGATGTGCGAATTGGCGTCCAGCAATTCGAGCGTGGTCGAGATCGCGGCCAGGCCGGAGGCGAAGGCGAAGGCCGCCGAGCCGCCTTCGAGGTCGGCGATGCAGCGCTCCAGCGCCCAGCGCGTGGGGTTGTGCGAGCGGCCGTAGTCCAGCCCCTTGTGCACGCCGGGGCTCTGCTGCACATAGGTCGAGGTCGCATAGATGGGCTGCATGATCGCGCCGGTCGAGGGGTCGGGCGACTGGCCGGCATGGATCACGCGGGTGGCGAAACCCTTCTTCGGGGTGTTGGGGGGGTCCTGGGTCATTTCAAGCTTCTCCGCAGGTGATTCAACAGGTCGACGCGGGTGATGAGGCCGTGGAATCCGGACTCGTCCGCGATCATCGCCACCAGGCCGCGGTCGAGCACGGCCTCGAGCTCGGCCAGGCTGGCGCCGGACGGCAGAGTCTCGGGCACATCGGTCATCGCGCTCTTCACGCTCGAACGGAAGCGGCCGGCGTCCGCATGCACGGCCAGCAGCAGATCGGATTCGTCGATCACGCCGACCAGTTGCGCGCCTTCGAGCACCGGCAGCTGCGACACGTCGGCCAGCCGCATGCGCTGGAAGGCGGTGAGCAGCGTGTCCTCGGGGCCGACGCTGATCACGCTGCCGTCCTCGAAGCGGCGCGAGACCACGTCGCGCAGATCGCCATGGTGCTCGCGCACGAGCAGGCCCTGGTCGAGCATCCACTGGTCGTTGTAGACCTTCGAGAGATAGCGCGTGCCGGTGTCGCAGACGAAGGTGACGACGCGCAGCGGCCGCGTCTGCGCGCGGCAGAAGCGCAGCGCTGCAGCCAGCAGCGTGCCGGTGGAGGAGCCGGCGAGGATGCCCTCGGCACGCAGCAGCTCGCGCGCGGTGCCGAAGCTTTCCAGGTCGGTGATCGAATACGCATGCTTCACGCCCGACAGATCGGCGATGCCCGGGATGAAGTCCTCGCCGATGCCCTCGACCGCCCACGATCCGGCTTCGCCCACCGTTCCGCTTCGCGTGTACTCCGCGACCACCGAGCCCGCCGGATCGGCCAGCACGAAGAAGAGCTGCGGCTGCAGTTCGCGGAAGTAGCGCGTGAGCCCGGTGATGGTGCCACCCGAGCCGACGCCGACCACGATCGCATCCACGTCGTGCCCGCATTGCTGCCAGATCTCGGGGCCGGTGCTGGACTGGTGCGCGAGCGGGTTGTCGGGGTTGTTGAACTGGTCGGCGAAGAAGGCGCCGGGGATCTCCTTCGCGAGCCGCGCGGCGAAGTCCTGGTAGTAGTCGGGATGGCCCTTGCCCACGTCCGAGCGCGTGGTGTGCACCTCGGCGCCGAGCGCCTTGAGGTGCAGCACCTTCTCGGTCGACATCTTGTCGGGCACCACCAGCACCACGCGATAGCCCTTGGCGCGCGCCACCAGCGCCAGGCCCAGGCCGGTGTTGCCGGCCGTCGCCTCGACCACGGTGCCGCCGGGTTGGAGGCGGCCGTCGCGCTCGGCCGCATCGATCATCGAGAGGCCGACGCGGTCCTTGATCGAGCCGCCGGGATTCTGCGACTCGAGCTTGAGGAACAGCGTGCAGGGGCCGGTGTCCAGCCGCGTGACCTGCACCAGCGGCGTGTTGCCGATCAGGTCCAGCACCGCGGGTCGGGTTTCAGTCGTCATGTCGTCCACCTTGTGCAGTCGACATGATCGTAGTCGCCCTGCGCCTACTCCGCTGCCCGCCGCAGCGTGTCGATCACCGGCCGGCGCAGCACTTCGCGCAGGCCCCACCAGCCGGCCGCGAGCGCGAGCACGGCGCCGGCCAGCGAGCCGGCGATGGGCACCAGCGGCGAAGCGGTCCAGGTGAAGTCGAACACATAGCGCGCCAGGCCCCAGCCGATCAGCGAGGCGACGATGCTCGCGAGGAAGCCGGCCAGCAGGCCCACGCCCACGAGTTCGGCGCGCTGCACCTGGCGCAGCAGGCTGCCGCGCGCGCCGACTGCGCGCATCACGGCGAATTCGCGCGCGCGCTCCTCGCGCGTGGCGGTGACGGCCGCGAACAGCACCACGAGGCCGGCCGCGAGCGTGAAGCCGAACAGGAACTCCACCGCGCGGATCACCTGGTCGAGCACGCGCTGCACCTGGCCGATGGTGGCGCTCATGTCGACGTTGGTCACGTTGGGGTAGCTGCGCACCAGCGCGTTGTCGAAGCCCTTCACGTCCGGCGCGCGGAACGCGCCCATGTAGGTGACGGGCACCTCGGGCAGCGCATCCACGGTATACATGACGAAGAAGTTGGCATGCAGCGAACCCCAGTCGACCTTGCGCAAGGAGGTGATGCGCGCATCGTTCTGCATGCCGCCGATGTCGAAGCGCAGGCTGTCGCCGAGCTTCATCCCCAGGGCCTCGGCCAGCCCTTCCTCGACGCTCAGCTCGCCGGCGGCGCCGGGCTTCCATGCGCCGGCCGTGACGACGTTGTGCGCCGGCGCCTCGGCGCTGGTGCTCAGGTTGAACTCGCGGTCGACCAGCCGCTTCGCGCGGTCGTCCGCGTAGTCGTCGGGCGAGACCGACTTGCCGTTGATGGCGACGAGGCGCCCGCGGATCATGGGATACCAGTCGAACTTCCTCACGCCGTTGTCGCGCAGGGTCTTCTGGAAGCCCTCGCTCTGGTCGGGCATGACGTTGATCACGAAGCGGTTCGGCGCGTCGGGCGGCGTCGCCTTGCGCCAGCTGGCCACGAGATCGGTGCGCAGCAGCACCAGCAGCACCAGCGCCAGCAGGCCCACCGCCAGCGCGCTGACCTGCACCACCGCATAGGCCGGCCGCGCCGAGATCTGGCGCGTCGCCAGCACCAGCCAGCGCGGCGCCGTCGTTTCGTTGACGCTGCGGCGCAAGAGCAGCACCGCGATCCAGCTCAGGAGCGCGAACACCGCCACCGCCGCCGCGAAGCCGCCGACCGCGATCAGCCCCAGCTTCAAGTCGCTGCTGGCCGCCACCAGCAAGGCGGCAAAGCCGGCCACGCCGAGCGCCAGCACCGCGATCGAGGCCGGCTTCAGGTTGCCGACGTCGCGCCGGATCACGCGCAGCGGCGGCACCTGCGCGAGCTGCAGCACCGGCGGCAGCCCGAAGGCGAACAGCAGCGTGAGTCCCATGCCGAGGCCGAAGGCCACGGGCCAGAGGGTGGCCGCGGGCAATGCGGTCTCAACCAGGCCCGCGAGCAGCAGCACGAAGACATAGTGCACGCTGTAGCCGATGGCCACGCCGAGCGCGCTGGCGAAGAGGCCGATGGCGGCGAACTCGAAGGCATAGGCCTGCGCGATGGTGCGCTGGCTCTGGCCCAGCACGCGCAGCATGGCGCAATCGTCCAGGTGGCTGGCCGCGAAGCCGCGCGCGGCCAGCGCCACCGCCACGGCCGACAGCAGCGCCGCCAGCAGCGCCACCAGGTTGAGGAATTTCTCGGCCCGGTCCAGCGTCTGGCGCATCTCGGGGCGGCCGCTTTCGAAGGAGTCGAGGCGCAGGCCACGCAGCTCGCCCTTCTTGATCGCCGCGTCGGCCCAGTCGCTGAAGGTCTTGACGGCGCGCGCCTCGCCGGCCACGGCGAAGCGGTAGCTGACGCGGCTGGCCGGTTGCACGAGGCCGGTGCGCGGCACGTCGGCCTGGTTGAGCATCACGCGCGGCGCGAAGCTCATGAAGCCGGCGCCGCGGTCGGGCTCGAGCGTGATCACGCGCGCGATGCGCAGGCCGGCATCGCCCAAAAGCAGCGTGTCGCCCACCTTGAGCGCCAGCGATTCGAGCAGCGACGCATCGACCCAGGCGTCGCCCGGCGCCGGCACGTCCCGCGTCGGCCGGCCCGGCACGCCGGGCTCGGTGCTCACCTGCAGGCTGCCGCGCAGTGGATAGCCGTCCTCCACCGCCTTGAGCGCGACCAGCTTGCTGGCGCCGCCCTGCTCCTCGCTGGCGCGTGCCATGGTCGGAAAACCGTAGGTGCTCGCGTCCTGCAGGCCGAGCGCACGTGCACGTTCGACGAAAGCCTTCGGCGTCGGGTTGTCGCTCGCCAGCACCGCGTCGCCGCCGAGCAGCTGGCGCGCATCGCGCTGCAGTCCGCCCTTGAGCCGGTCGGCGAAGAAACCGACCGCGGTGAGTGCCGCCACGGCAAGCAGCACGGCCACGATGAGGAGCCGCAGTTCGCCGGCGCGCAAGTCGCGCCAGAGGGTGCGCCAGCCTAGGCGAAGAGAAGCATTCATGGGCGAGACGATAGCCGAGCCGCAAGGCCCGGCCAAACCGAAGGGCTTAGGCGGCGCTCGTGACGCGGGCGCCCGCGAGCTCAGGCTGCAACACCAGCCGCTCGGCGCCGGCATAACAGACGAAGCGCTTGTTGGTCGCGCGCCCGATCGCGCACAAGCCCACGCGCATCGCGACCTCATGACCCATCTGCGTGATGCCGCTGCGCGAGACCACGATGGCCACGCCCATCTGGGCCGACTTGATCACCATCTCGCTCGTGAGACGCCCGGTGGTGTAGAACACGCGGCCGCCCGTAAGCCTTTCTGCGGGCTGCATCGCGATCCAGCCGGCGATGGTGTCGATCGCGTTGTGGCGCCCCACGTCCTCGACGAAGCACTGCATGTGCGCTTCATCACCCTGGCCGAGCGTGAACAGCGCGCAGCCATGCACCGAGCCGGCCGACTTGTAGGTGCTCTCCTGGAGCCGGATGACGTTGACGAGCGCATAGAGCTGCGCCTGCCGCATGCGCGTGCCGGGCAGCTCGAGCTTGTCGATGCCGGCCATCAGCTCGCCGAACACGCTGCCCTGGCCGCAGCCCGTGGTCACCACCTTCTTGGCGGTGCGCTCCTCGATGCGGTCGATGCCGGCATGGGTCTTCACGGCGGCCGCACCCACCTCCCAGTCGACCGTGATCGATTCGACGTCGGCCGCGGACTCGATGAGCCGCTGGTTCAGCAGGTAGCCCAGCACCAGCAGCTCGGGCTGGGCGCCGAGCGTCATCAGCGTGACCAGTTCGCGGCGGTCGACGTAGACCGTCAGGTCGCGCTCGGCCGGGATCGAGACGACGCCGCGTTCGCCGTGCTCGTCGACGACCTCCACTTCGCGCGTGAGTTCGGCGCGGGCCGAAGTCAGGCGCGGAAGCGGCAAGGCAGTCGTCACTGTTTCGGCGTGGGATTCGTCGCCGCCGCTGGCTGGGCGGTGCTCGGCGGCGCAGCTGCCGTGGCGGCCGGCGAATGGGCACCCGCGGCCTCGATCGGCTTCTGCTCGGCCGGCGGCACGAAGGCGAAGGGGCCGGGGTCGGTGCAGGCGGGCGTCGCCGGCGCCGGCGGCAACTGCTTGCCGGCCGCTGCTGCGCTGGCGCGGTATTTGGCCGCCACCTTGTCCTGCGCCTGGCAGAGCCGGTAGGCATCGACCTTGCCTGTCCATGCGGTCTTGGCCGCGGTCTCCGCGGCCTTGAGCTTGGCCTCGGGCGTGGAAGGCGGCGCCGGCAGCTTGGCGAAAGCGGTGGAGGCCAGGCCCAGGGCCAGGCCGCAGACGATCAGCATCTTCTTCATGAGGGGCTTCCTTCGACCCGGACGGTCTTCGCGGGCGTGGCGCCCGAGACCTCGGCGCTGCGCTGGACGGGAATCTTGCCGGCAGCGATGTCGTCGTACCAGAGCTCGTGATGTTCGCGGGCCCAGGTCTCGTCGACATAGCCGTGGCGCATGGCGCTGAAGGCGCCCTTCATGCCCAGCGTGCCGATGTAGATGTGGCCCATGATCATCGCCATCATGAGCAGCGTGGCCACCGCGTGGACCATGTGCGCGATCTGCATCTCGCCGCGCGTGTAGACGAAGCCCGGCAGCAGCTTGTCGAGGAACAGGCCCGAGCCGGCCACGATGCTGCCGAGCACGAGGATGCCGCCCCAGAACACCACCTTCTCGCCGGCGTTGAAGCGGTGCGAAGGCACCTCCTTGCCGCCGAACAGGCCGCCGAAATGAGCCAGCCACTGGAGGTCCGCCTTGCGCGGGAAGTTGTCGCGCACGAAGGTGATGAACATCAGGATCAGCGTGACGACGAACAGCGGGCCGACGAAGTTGTGCACGGTCTTCAGCGCATAGGTCAGCCAGCCGAACAACGCGGCGCCGATGATGGGCAGCAGCAAGAACTTGCCGAAGGCCATCACCAGGCCCGAGACGGCCAGCGTGACGAAGGCGATCGCGTTCGACCAGTGCGTTGCGCGCTCGAAGGGCGTGAAGCGCTCGATCTTGCGGCCGGTTTCGGTGCCGTGCAGGCCGATCGCGCCGCGCGTGAAATAGAAGATCGCGATCGCCAGCAGCACCACGAAGAGCAGCGCCGCACCGTAGGGAATGATCCAGTCGTTGCGCACCTGGCGCCAGGCCTCGCCGGCGTTGGTATAGCGCGAGCCCGGGTACTGCACGAAGCGCTGGATCAGGTTGCCGGCTTCGGGCGCCTGAGACTTCGGCAGGCTGCTGTAGCCCGTCACGCCTTCGCCCACCTGCCGCCACATCGGCGCGTTGTTGCCGGGCTGCACCTTCGCGCGCTCGGCATTGCTTTGCTGCAGGTAGTTGGGATCGGCGCTCGCCTCGGGCTTGACCTCGAAGATGTTCTGGCTTTTGATGCCGCCGGCCTGCTGCTGCGGCGGCGCCGCAGCGGCGGCAGGCGGCTGGGCGACCGCGCCGCCGGCAGCCGGGTTCGGCGCCTGGGCCAGGGCCGGGCCGGCGGCCAGCGCGGCCATGAGGACCAGGGCGTTCAGAAGAGCCTTGTTCATGCAGCCTTCCTTCCGCTCAGTTGTCTCTGACGTAGTCGTTCTGGCCGTTCTGCGCGCGGGTCTTGAGCTGCTGCTGCCAGGCGTTCTTGTCGCCGACCTGCCAACCCGACGCGGTGAATGCCGTGCCCGCGTTCTGCTGCGTGCCGGTGCCGGTCCAGGGCGCGGCATCGAGCTTGACGCCCTCGGCGTTGGTCTGCGGCTTCTCGCCGCAGGCCGCCAGCAGCAGCACGGCAGAGGCCAGGACTGCCGTCGTCGCCAGTGCGCGCCTCATTTCGTGCCTCCGCTGGTCGGCGTGCCGGCCTGCTGCGAACCGTAGGCCGTGCCCCAGCCCCAGACTTCGGCGCCCTTGCCGCGATGCAGCACGCGGGTGCGGAAGATGTCGGCCACCACGTCGCCGTCGCCGGCCAGCAGCGCCTTGGTCGAGCACATCTCGGCGCAGGCCGGAAGCTTCCCTTCGGCCAGGCGGTTGCGCCCGTACTTCTCGAACTCGGCCTGCGAGCCGTTGGCCTCGGGGCCGCCGGCGCAGAAAGTGCACTTGTCCATCTTGCCGCGCGCACCGAAGGTGCCTTGCGAGGGGAACTGCGGCGCGCCGAAGGGGCAGGCGTAGGAGCAGTAGCCGCAGCCGATGCAGACATCCTTGTCGTGCAGCACCACGCCTTCTTCGGTGCGGTAGAAGCATTGCACCGGGCACACCGCCATGCAGGGCGCGTCGGAGCAGTGCATGCAGGCCACCGAGATCGACTTCTCGCCCGGCACGCCGTCGTTGAGCGTCACCACGCGGCGGCGGTTCACGCCCCACGGCACCTCGTTCTCGTTCTTGCAGGCCGTGACGCAACCGTTGCACTCGATGCAGCGCTCGGAATCGCAGACGAACTTCATTCTTGCCATATCGATTCCTCTTTATGCTTTCTCGATGTTGCAGACCGTGGTCTTGGTCTCTTGCATCATGGTCACGCTGTCGTAGCCGTAGGTGGTCGAGGTGTTGATCGCCTCGCCGCGCACCACCGGCGCCGCGCCCTTGGGGTAGTAGGCGAGCATGTCCGCCCCCTGCCAGTGGCCGGAGAAGTGGAAGGGCATGAACACGGTGTCGGGACCCACGCGCTCGGTGACCAGCGCCTGCACGTTGAGCTTGGCGCCGGTGGGCGTGTGCACCCAGGCGCGCTCGCCGTTGCGGATGTTCTTCTCGGCCGCTACCTTGGGGTTGATCTCGATGAACATCTCCTGCTGCAGCTCGGCGAGCCAGGGGTTGGAGCGGGTTTCCTCGCCGCCGCCCTCGTACTCGACCAGCCGGCCCGAGGTCATGATGAAGGGGAACTTCTCGGCCACCTTGTCGGCGATGTTCTTCTGCTGCACGCTCTTGTAGAGCGTGGGCAGGCGCCAGAAGGCCATCTTGTCGTCGTGCGTCGGGTACTTGGCCATCAGGTCCGGCCGCGTGCCATAGAGCGGCTCGCGGTGCTGCGGGATGGCATCGGGGAAGTTCCACACCAGCGCGCGCGCCTTGGCGTTGCCGAAGGGATGGCAGCCGTGGTTCTTCATGAACACGCGGATCATGCCGCCCGAGCTGTCGGTCTTCCAGTTCTTGCCCTCGGCCTTGGGCTTCTCGGCCGCGGTGAGCTCGTCCCACCAGCCGAGCTTCTTGAGCAGCAGGTGGTCGAGCTCCGGATAGCCGGTGGTGATCTCGGCGCCCAGCGAATGCGAGCCGTCCTCGGCCAGCAGGTTCTTGCCGTTGCGCTCGACGCCGAAGTTCGCGCGGAAGTTGCCGCCGCCGTCCATCACGTGCCGCGTGGTGTCGTAGAGGTTCGCGCTGCCCGGATGCTTGAGCTCGGGGGTGCCATAGCAGGGCCACGGCAGCCCGAAGTAGTCGCCCGAGAGGTCGTAGCCGTTGACCTTGTCCTTGCCCGACTTGGCCCTGAGCGTGCGCACGTCGAAGGCGCCCATGTTGCGCATGTGGGCCTGCAGCCGCTCGGGGCTCTGCCCGGTGTAGCCGATGGTCCAGACGCACTTGTTGATCTCGCGCAGGATGTCGTCCGGCACGGGCTCGTCCATGCCCTTGACCTTCTGCATCTTGTAGTTCTTGCTGAGCTCCTTGCCGAAGCCGAGCCGGTCGGCGAACTGCTGCATGATCATGTGGTCGCTGCGGCTTTCCCACAGCGGCTCGATCACCTTCTCGCGCCATTGCAGCGAGCGGTTCGAGGCGGTGACGGAGCCGCTGGTTTCGAACTGCGTGCAGGCCGGCAGCAGATACACCGCGCGATTCGGATTCAGGTCTTCCGAGCGGCCCGGCATCGCCGCCATCGCCGCGGTGGCCGAGGGGTACGGGTCCACCACCACCAGCAGGTCCAGCTTGTCCATGGCCCGCTTCATCTCGAGGCCGCGGGTCTGCGAATTGGGCGCATGGCCCCAGTAGAAGACGCCGCGCAGATTCGAATCCTGGTCGATCAGCTCGTTCTTCTCGAGCACGCCGTCGATCCAGCGCGAGACCGTGAGGCCCGGCTTGGCCATCATCGCGGGCGAAGCGAAGCGGCCCTTGATCCACTCGAAGTCCACGCCCCAGGTGGCGGCGAAATGCTTCCACGAGCCTTCGGCCAGGCCGTAGTAACCGGGCAGCGAATCGGGGTTGGGGCCGACGTCGGTGGCGCCCTGCACGTTGTCGTGGCCGCGGAAGATGTTGGTGCCGCCGCCCGACTTGCCCACGTTGCCCAGCGCCAGCTGCAGGATGCAGGAGGCGCGCACGATCGCGTTGCCGATGGTGTGCTGGGTCTGGCCCATGCACCAGACGATGGTGCCGGGGCGGTTCTCGTTGAGCCAGGTCGCGACCTTCAGCACCTGGGCTTCCTTGACGCCGCAGGCTTCCTCGACCTTGTCGGGCGTCCACTTGGCCATCACGTCGGCGCGCACCTCGTCCATGCCGAAGACGCGGTCGTTGATGTACTTCTTGTCTTCCCAGCCGTTCTTGAAGATGTGGTACAGGATGCCGAAGAGGAAGGGAATATCCGAACCCGAACGGATGCGCACGTACTCGTCGGCCTTGGCCGCGGTGCGGGTGAAGCGCGGGTCGACCACGATCATCTTGCAGCCGTTTTCCTTGGCATGCAGCATGTGCAGCATGCTCACCGGATGGGCCTCGGCCGCGTTCGAGCCGATGTAGAGCGCAACCTTCGAATTGCGCATGTCGTTGTACGAGTTCGTCATGGCGCCGTAGCCCCATGTGTTCGCCACGCCGGCGACCGTGGTCGAGTGGCAGATGCGCGCCTGGTGGTCGCAGTTGTTGCTGCCGAAGAAGCTCACGAACTTGCGCAGCAGATAGGCCTGCTCGTTGTTGTGCTTGCTGGAGCCGATCCAGTAGATCGAATCGGGGCCGCTGGCCTTGGTCAGTTCCTTGAGCTTGGCGGTGATCTCGTCGAGCGCCGTGTCCCAGCTGATGCGTTCGTACTTGCCGTTCACCAGCTTCATCGGATAGCGCAGCCGGTACTCGCCGTGGCCGTGCTCGCGCAGCGCCGCGCCCTTGGCGCAGTGCGCACCCAGGTTGAGCGGCGAATCGAACACCGGCTCCTGCCGCACCCAGACGCCGTTCTCGACCACCGCGTCCGAGGCGCAGCCGACCGAGCAGTGCGTGCAGACCGTGCGCTTGATCTCGATCTTGCCGGCGCCGACCGCAGCCGGCTTGCCATCCCCGGCGGCTTCGGCCTTGCGCATCAGCGTGAGCTGGCCCGCGGCCAGACCCACGCCGACACCCAGCCCGGAGCGCCGCAGGAAGGCGCGCCGGTCCATGGTCGGCAACGCATTGGCGAGGCCGCGCCGCAGGCTGTGGACGAAGGGCGAGGAGGAGAAAGAAGAGGAACGGGAAGAGGCACTGTCGAGCGCAGCGCCGGTCGCTTTCCGGGTCAACAACATGGTGGTGTTCGTCCTCAGGCCGAAGTGGTCTTGTAGTAGTGCTTGACGTGCTCGCTCAGCGTGTAGCCGCCGCCCTTCTCGGGCGCAGGCTTCGGAACGGGTGTGGCGGCGGAAACGGGCTCCGGCGCGACTTTGGGCAGCACCATGACGGCTGCTGCAGCTGCGCCGACCGAGGCGGCGCCGAAAAAGAACCCGCGGCGGGACGCCGGCTTGGGACCGGCAGATTGGCTGTCCTGCATTAACAACTCCAGGAGTGGCTGGGTGGAACTAGATATGAAACCAGTTACATATATTTGGATACTAGTCGAGACCCTGATATTTCGTAAATCTATTTCCCTCAGACTCAGTTCAGCATGTCGAAGCCCTGCGCTTCGACCTCTGCGAATGCGCGTGTCAGCACCGCCAGCGCGGCATAGAAGTTCGCCTTCGGATGCTGCGCCACCGCATCGCACATGGCGGGCAGCCAAGACTGAACATGGGTCGAGAAGAAGGCCTGCTGCTGCGTGAGATTGGCGACCGCGACGTCCTCGCCCGCGATCAGGTAGCGCATCACTTCGAACAGGCAGGCGATGTGGTCCTCGGTCTCGGAGACCGCCTGCTCGCGCGCCAGGCCGAGCCGGTCGAGGTCGGTACGCAGCTGGGCCAGCGGCTTGTCGTTGAGAAAGCCGCTCAGGTAGTGCGAACCGAACAGGTAGACCTCGGGCTTGCCGATGCCGCCGAAGAGCGCGTCGTACTCGCTCTTCGCCGCGGCGGCGTCGAGGCCGCGCGCCACGCCCACGAGCTGGCGCCAGGGCTCCTCGAGAAAGGCGCCCGCAGCCGGCGCCTCGGTCGGCGCGACCTGGAAGGCGCCGAGCAACTCGGCATCGGGCGCCGCATACCAGAGCCGCGCCAGCAGGCCGTAGAGCTCGGCGCGCGCAAGCTCCTCGTCGAGCGCGGAGGAAACCGGAAAACTATCGCTCATAACTGCGTGATCTTCATTTCGTTCTGCGCGCTGTACAGGTCGATGACCCGGCAGTCGCTGCACATCTTGAGCCGCTCGAGCGCCTCGCCCTGGAACATCGCATGGCCCGCGAGCTTGCCGAGCATGGCCTCGATCGCCTTCTGGGTGCCGAAGGGCTTGCCGCAGCGGATGCAGCTCCAAGGCTTGGCCTCGTTGAGCACCACCGGCTGCTTGCGCTCGGCCGCGACCAGCAGCCGCGGCACCAGCGAGATCGCGTCCTCGGGGCAGGTGGTTTCGCAAAGACCGCACTGCACGCAGTTCTTCTCGACGAAGCGCAGCTGCGGCGCGTTCGGGTTGTCCTGCAGCGCACTGGCCGGGCAGGCGCTGACGCAGGCCAGGCACATCGTGCACTTGTTCTTGTCGACCTCGATCGTGCCGAAGGGCGAGCCTGCCGGCAGCGGAATCGCGAGCGCCGTTTCGGGCGCCGCCTTCAGCGCCGGCGCCGCGTCGATGAGGTGGTCGAGCGCGAGTTCGAGCGTGCTGCGTTTCTCGGTGCCGACCGCGAAGCGCGCCGCCGTGGCCGGCCGCTGCTGGCGCGTGTCGCGCAAGGCGGCCAGCGCGGCATCCAGGGCCGCGGGCGTCGCCGCCTCGATCAACCGGAAGTGAGTTCCCGTGTAGCCCAGCCCCAGCAGCAGCGCCTGCGCGATCGCCATCTGCTTGCGCAGCGCATCAAGGTAGGCCGGCGCCTCCTCACCGGTCGCGAGCACGGCCACCTGCGAAGCGCCGAAGGCGACCGCGCTGAGCCAGAGGTCGATGCCGGTGCTTGCGGCATGCCAGAGGCCGATCGGAATCACGTTCGCGGGCACGCCCTGCGCGCGGCCGAGCTGCGCGTCGCGCCCGAGCCGTTCGACCAGCGCCTGCCCGCCTTCCTGGCTGTGCAGCAGCAGCACGGCATCGCGCCCGCCCGCGCCTGCATAGGTGGAAAGCAGCGTGCGCAGCTTCAGGCCTTGGTCGGGCGTGCGCGGATAGGTGTAGCCGAGCGCTCCGGTCGGGCAGACGGTGGTGCAGGCGCCGCAGCCGACGCAGAGGTTCGGGTTGACGACGATGCGCTGGCGTTCCTTGTCGCTCGTCACTGCGTGCGCGGAGCAGACCTCGATGCAGGCATTGCAGCCAACCACTTCGTTGCGGCTGTGCGCGCAAAGCTTCTGCTTGTAGTCGAAGAACTTCGGCTTCTCGAACTCGCCGACCAGCTCGCGCAAGCGCAGCAGGGTTTGCAGGCCCTGCGCATGCGCGAGGCCGCCGGCCAGGTGGAAATAGCCCTGCGGCGGCGCATGCCAGTCGATGAGCGGCGCGGCGCCGAGATCGAGCACCAGGTCGAAGGCGCCGTCGAGTTGCGCGGGCGCGCGGCTGAAATCGATCGCGCCGGCCACCGCGCAGGCGCGTTCGCAGTCGCGGTGCGAGGTGCACTTGGCGTTGTCGATCTGGTAGTCGAAGCCGATGGCCTGTTCCGGGCAGACGGCGAGGCAGGCGTTGCAGCGCGTGCAAAGGTCGAGGTCGATCGCGTTGTCGCGCGTCCACTGCAGCTTGAAGGCGCCGAGCCAGCCGGCGAGCGCATCGATGCGGCCCGCGATCACCGGCCAGCGGCGCTCCTGCGCACCGCCGAGCATGCCGGGGCCCTGCGAAAAGATCGTGACGTCCAGCGCGTCGCCCAACAGCGCGGCCGCCTTCTCCGCTTCGTCGAGCGCACCGACGATCAGCAAGCGGCCCTGGCTCGCATAGCTGACCGTCGACACGGGATCAGGCTCGGGCAGGCTGGCGGCGGCGAGCAGCGCGGCGATCTTCGGCATCGCGCTCTTCGCGTCGCGGCTCCAGCCGCCGGTTTCGCGGATGTTGACGAAGCGGATCGGAGACACCGCATCCGGGGTCTGTTGCGCGAGCTCGCCGAACAAGCGCTTCTCCTGCGTGCAGGCCACCACCACCTCGTCGCCGGACTGGATCGCGCGCTGGAAGGCCGGCGCCTCGCGCCGGCACAGTGCCGAATGGAGAGGCAGGTTCTCAGCCAGTGCCGTCCCGAGCGTCTTCGGCTCGAGGGGCATCGTCTTGTTGCAGTCGCAGATCAGCGTGGTGGTCATCGGTCTCTTGGCTGGCGGGTTGCGCATCGGCAACCGGCGGGCTGGGAACTTCCTCGGGAGGCATCGACTGTGCCACGTCCGGGGGTGCGTGGGCCTCAGGGTCTTCTTTCGATTCTTCTTCCTCGAACAGGTTCAGGAACTTCGCGCTCGCCATCTGGCGCAGCACGCTCTCGGGCACCGGGGTCGACTGGGAGTAGTCGTCGATGTAGGTGTCCAGCCCGTCCATCACATTGAAGTGCGGATCGGCGAACAGCTTCTTGAAGGCCGCGTTCTTGACCTCCGGCGCGACGTTCTTCGCGACGAAGGGCTTGAAGTCGGAGTCGATGGTGAGCGCTTCAGCATCAGCCAGCGTAGGCGGCGGCGGTGGCATCTCTCCTTCCCCCTCTGGGGGAAGGTTGGGATGGGGGCCAGGCGTCTCCACAAGCGCAGGCGCCACAACCGGCACGGCCGCCACCGGCTCAGGCGCGGGCACCTCCCCTTCCCGCACCTGCTGCTTGCGCCGCGACCAGCGATCGAAAAAGCCTTCAGACATCGCCCGCTCCCCGGCCGCGCTTCTTCTCGGTCGACACGCTGGCCGCATTGCCGAAGCGGTCGACCAGCGGCTTGAAGCTCTCCGGCCGCTTGCGGCGCTTGGGCTCGAGCACATAGTGTTCTTCGACGAAGGCGCGCAGCCACGCCACCACTTCTTCGGGTGCCGGCACCTGCTCGACATTCTCCTGCGCATCGAGCCAGCGGCCCGCTTCGTTGTAGCTCAACGTCACCACCAGCGGCCGCGCAATCGGCTCCGGCGCCAGCGTCGCCTCTTCTTCCATGCGCCACATCACGAACCAGCAGGGCGCGGGCGTTGTTGCGTTGAGCTGGTAACCCTCTGCTTCATCGCGAAACAATTCGACCTGGAAGCCCGGGTGCAGCCAGCGCTGCGCGCCCTCGTCGTCGCGCAAGAGCCGCGGCGCGTCGCCAAAGCCCGGCTCGTCGGGGACCACCTCGTCGAGCGTCCAGCGCCAGGGCTGCCAATGGCTCGACGGGCCGTGGAGCCGCTCGCGCCGCATCACGACCGCCACGGCGAGAGAAGGGTGTGCGCCCTCGGATGGGGTTTCGGATGGGACCATGCGGCGGACGATAGCCGATGCGCCGCCGGCGACATGCAAGCGGGGTTTCGCGCCGGCGCAGCCGCTTCCCAAGCTCAAAGGCGAACCTTGCCGTCCTGCGTCAGCATCGACAGATCGACGTAGCTCGATGCCGCGTGATTGCGGGCGCTGAAGTCGACGCGGAAGCCGCCGAAGTCGGCGTTCTGGATCGACTCCAGGCCGGCGACCAGCGAATCGCGCGTCGGCGCGCGGCCCGCGCGGCGAAGTCCCTCGGCCAGCACCTTGGCGGCCACGTAGCCTTCCATGCTCGAATAGTTGGGCTTGGCCTCAGGGCCGGCCTTGCGCGTGGCCTCCAGGTATTCGCGCGAGATCGGCGTGTTGGTCGAGAACGGAGAGGGCATCACCTGGCTGACCATGATGCCGCGGGCGTCCTTGCCGAGCTCGTCGCCCAGCGCCTCGGTGCCGACGAAGGACACGTTGAAGAAGGTGCCGCCGTAGCCGGCCTTGCGCGCTTCGCGGATGAAGGCCGCGCAGGCCCTGTAGGCGCCGATCTGCACCACGGCCGTGGGGCCGGCGGCAGTGATGTCTTTTACCGCCTGCGCGACGTTCACCGAATTGCGCTCGACCTTGCCCACGGCCACCGGGTCCAGGGCGAGCGGCTTGAGCGCACGCTTCACGCCCTCCAGCCCGGCCTGGCCGTAGGCATCGTTCTGGTGGAACACCGCGATCTTCCTGAGGCCCAGCGAGGTGAGCTGCTTCACGATCAGCGCGGTCTCGTCGTAGTACGAGGCACGGACATGGAACACCGTCTTGCGGAACGGCTCGCGCAGGGCCTCGGCACCGGTGAACGGGCCGAAGAACGGAATCTTCGCCGCATCGACCAGCGGCATCGCCGCCAGGCAGGTGGGCGTGCCGACGTAGCCGAAGAGCGCGAAGACCTCGTCCTTGATGAGCTTGTCGGTGTTCGCCTTGCAGCGCTCGGGCTCGTAGCCGTCATCGAGCGTGCGCAGTTCGACGCTGCGGCCGTTGATGCCGCCCGAGGCATTGAGCGCATCGAAGAAGATGCGCGCGCCCTTGTTCATCTGAATGCCCAGCTGCTCGGCCGGGCCGCTGAATGCGGCCGATTGCCCGAGCACGATGCGCGCCGGTTGGGCCCAAGCCGGAAGTGCCAGCGCGGCGCTCGCGGCGGCAAGGCGTTGGATCGCGTGCCGGCGTTGAATCGGTTTTTCCATCGAGTAAGTGAGTCAGGCGCTCATGTAACGAGTAGTCACTTACTGTAACTTAAAATCGATGGGGCCTAGGTGTTAACCCTAGATCAACGGCAGGCGTCGTCCGACGCCTCAGGCCGCGAGCGCCGCAATCTCGGCTGCGCTCAACGCGCCGCTGTAGATACGAAGGTCCTGCATGCGCCCGTTGAAGCAGGGGTCGGCCGGGTACTGCGAGCGGCCGAGCCAGTTCTGGGTGGTGTCGCCGAGCTGGAAGGGCGCGAGCGCAATCGCGTTGTTGCTGCCGGCGGCCACGCCGTCAACGTACAGCGTGCCAGTGGTGCCCGACAGGGTGACCGCCAGGTGCACCCAGCGGCCGGTGGGCAACGCGCTCGCCACGATGCTCTGCTCGCCGTACCAGGTGGTGCCGGTCACCGTGAAGCGCATCGAGCCGCCGGCATCGCGCGGCAGCAGTGCGAGGTAGGCGATGTCGCTGGAGCCGAAGTCGAACACGCGTGTGTTGGTGACGGCGGCATTCCAGTACACCCACAGCGCGATCGTGAAGTCGCCCAGGCTGGAGAGCACACCGGTGGGCAGCGCGAGGTGGCCGCTGCTGCCGTCGAGCGCCAGCGCGCGGCCGCCGCTGCGGCCTTCGCCCCAGCTGGCGCCGCCCTGCAGCGTGCCGTTTTGGCCGTTGCCGCTGCCATCGGCGGCCGTGGTTCCGCTGGCCGCATCCAGCGGCAGTTGCGCGCGCAGCTCGCTGGGCAAGGCCACGCGCGCCACGTTGGAGACGCTGCTCTCGCCGCTTGCGCTCACCGCGGTGACGACGTAGTGCCAGACGCCGTTGCCCGGCGTGTCGGTGTAGGTGCGAGGGTCGGTGACGCTGGCGACGGTGGCGAAAGGCCCGTTCGCCGAAGGGCCGCGCTTGACCTTGTAGCTCGTCGCGCCTGCACTGCCCCACCACGACAGCAGTACCTGGTTGGCGGTGACGTAGGCCGTGAGGCCGCTCGGCGGCGTGCCCGCGGCTAAGGGATCGCGGCTGTAGGTCAGCGTGCCGAAGCTCGGCTGGTCGCCGCCCCATTCGCTGCGCTCGGGGCGTATCTGGGCGGCGATGGTCGCCACCCAGGGCGCCGCAAGCCCCTTGCGATTGACGTAGTGGTTGTAGATCGACTCCCAGCACGGGCGCAGGTTGGGCTGCCCGGCCGTCGACACCACGGTGAAAGTCCCCTGCCTGTTGACGTAGGTCGAGAACGGCGGCGAGTAGTACTGGCCGTTGCCGTCCTGCAGGTTCGACATGGCCACATACTCGGCGGCGGCGAGGAAGCGGTTGTTGCCGTAGCCGTAGAGGTCCTCGCCCTGGCTCCAGGCCATTTCGCACAGCAGGCCGGTCAGCGCCATGCCGAGCGTGGCGTGTCCCTGGTCCCGGCCGCTTTCCTGCCATTGCCCCAGGTAGCCGGGGTGGAGCATGTAGACGTTGTGTGCCGCCGCCCCGTTGCCGCGGCCGGTCTTGTAGTACGCGATGGCCTCGTCATAGAGGTCGGTGCGATCGCAGAAGACGCCGATGGCCAGGATGGCGCAGATGGCGCACAGATCCCAGTTGGCCCAGTAGTTGGTGATGTTCGCGTCGTTGTGCTTGATCAGGAAACTGTGGCTGAGCGGATAGAACACCTCCAGCAGCAGCTTCTGGAAGCGCGCGACGCCTTCGGACGACCAGCCCGGATAGCTGCGCATCATCTCGGCCGCATTGGCCCATTGGTAGCCGTAGATGCCGGCGGCCAGGAAGCGGTCGGAGTTGCCGTTGAGTGCCGTCATCGTCGACGACCATGCGTCGAGGTATTGCACCGCCAGGTCCGCGTAGGCGGTGTTGCCGGAGACCTTCCAACGCAGCGCGAACTGGTAGGCGCGCGCCATGTCCTCGACCATGGTGCGGTGGTTCTCGCCGTCGCCGCCGCGCACCACCGTTGCCAGCGGCACGGGCGCGCGGCCGAGCTGGGCACGGCTGCTGGAGGTGAGCGCGTTCCAGCCGTCGACCCAGGGCTGGGCGCCGGCCGCGATCTTGGTTCGCATGCGCTCGAAATCGGCCTCGGTGTGCAGCAGACCGGGATGCGTGAACTTTCGCGCTTGCGACGTCAAGGTGGAGTTGGTGACAGGCTCGGTCGCAGCGACTTCGGTGGACGTGGCCGTCGAAGTCGCCGCATTCTGTTGCGTGGTGCCGAGCGCGCCGGCGCTGCCGAAGCCGCTGCTTCCACCGTCTCCGCAGGCCGCGGTTCCCAGGGCTGCGAAGCTCACTGCGCCCACGCAGAAGAGGCGGCGATCCAATGAAATGTCGTTGTCGTTTTTTGGCTGGTCCACGTTTGACTTGGCGTTGTGATGTGCTGGATAAGTTACGGCCAGCAACATATATGCCAGTCACTCGAGCCAAGGTCCTCGCGCAGGGCCGCGCCTGGCATGCGTGCCCGCGGTGCGACGTCCGGCGTCAGAAAGACGCTCGCTATGCCAAAAATGTCACATCACGATGCCGCTTTTCAGTGCGCCGTCGCCGTTTCCACCGTTGCCACCGCCCCGGTTCCATAGCCCGCGGCAGCCACCGGCACGCCGCCGCGCAGCACCTGCACCGCGCAGTACTTGAACTCCGGGATCTTGCCCATGGGATCGAGCGCCGCATTGGTCATCAGGTTGGCTGCCGCCTCGTAGTAGGCGAAGGGCACGAACACCGCGCCGTTCGGCGTTCCGTCGTCGCGGCGCACGTGGATCGCCACCTCGCCGCGGCGCGAGCGGATCGTGACCACGTCGCCCGCCTGGAGGCCCAGGGTCTCCAGGTCGCTCTGGTTCATCGACGCCGTGGCCATCGGCTCCAGCGCATCGAGCACGGTGGCGCGGCGCGTCATGCTGCCGGTGTGCCAGTGCTCGAGCTGGCGCCCGGTGATCAGCACGAAGGGGTACTTGGCATCGGGCCGCTCGTCGGCCGGGATGATGTCGGCCGGCACCAGCTTCACGCGGCCGTCGGCGGTCGGGAAGTCGTCGATAAAGACAGTCGGCTGGCCCGGATCGTCCGCGTCCAGGCAGGGGTAGGTCACGCTGGATTCGCGCTGCAGCCGCTCCCAGGTGATGCCACTGATGGCCGCATGCATGGCCTGGCGCATCTCTTCGTAGACGGCGGCCACGCCGGACTCCTCGCCCTCGTAGTTCCAGGCCAAGCCCATGCGTTTTGCGATCTGCTGGATGATCCAGAGATCGGGCTTCGCATCGCCGGGCGGGTTGAGCGCCTTCTTGCCAAGCTGCACCATGCGATCGGTGTTGCTCACGGTGCCGGTCTTCTCGGGCCAGGCAGTGGCCGGCAGCACCACGTCGGCCAGCCACGCGGTCTCGGTCATGAAGATGTCCTGCACCACCAGGTGTTCCAGGCTCGCGAGCGCATGGCGCGCATGGTTGAGGTCCGGGTCGCTCATCGCGGGGTTCTCGCCCATGATGTACATGCCGCGGATCTTGTGCGGATCGCTGTCCGGCGCCAGCGCCTTGTGCATGATCTCGACCACCGTGTAGCCCGGCTTCTCATCGAGCGGCATGCCCCAGAAGTTCTCGAACCAAGCGTGCACGCCCGGGTTGTCGACGCGCTGGTAGTTGGGGAACATCATCGGGATCAGCCCCGCATCGCTCGCGCCCTGCACGTTGTTCTGCCCGCGCAGCGGATGCAGGCCCGAGCCGGGCTTGCCGATCTGGCCGGTGACCGCGACCAGCGCGATCAGGCAGCGCGCGTTGTCGGTGCCGTGCACGTGCTGGCTGATGCCCATGCCCCACAACACCATCGCGCCCTTGGCCTTGGCGAAGGCCCGCGCCACTTCGCGCAGCGTCTCGGCCGGAATGCCGCAGATCGGCGCCATCGCCTCGGGGCTGTAGCCCTTGACGTTCTCGCGCAGCGCCTCGAAGTTGCTGGCGCGGTCGCGGACGAAGGCCTCGTCGACCAGGCCCTCGTCGATCACCGCGTGGATCAGCGCATTGAGCATCGCGACGTCGGTGTCGGCCTTGAACTGCAGCGTGCGCCAGGCGTGCCGGCCGATGTCGGTGACGCGCGGGTCGGCCAGCACGATCTTCGCGCCGCGCTTGGCGGCGTTCTTCATCCAGGTGGCGGCCACCGGATGGTTGGCGGTCGGGTTGGAGCCGATGATGAAGATCAGGTCCGCATGCTCCACGTCGTTGACCTGGTTGCTCACCGCGCCCGAACCCACGCCTTCGAGCAGCGCCGCCACGCTGGAGGCGTGGCACAGCCGCGTGCAATGGTCGACGTTGTTGCTGCCGAAGCCGGTGCGCACCAGCTTCTGGAACAGGTAGGCCTCTTCGTTGCTGCCCTTGGCCGAGCCGAAGCCGGCCAGCGCCTTCTTGCCGTGCGTGTCGCGCAGGCTCTTGAGCTTGCCCGCGGTGAGCGCGAGCGCCTCTTCCCAGCTGGCCTCGCGGAAGGCGTCGTGCCAGTCGCCGGGCCGCGGTGCGTCGTTGAAGTCCTTGGGCACGCCGGGCTTGCGGATCAGCGGCTTGGTCAGGCGCTGCGGATGGTGCGCATAGTCGAAGCCGAAGCGGCCCTTGACGCAGAGCCGGCTGTGGTTGGCCGGGCCGTCGCGGCCGTCGACGCTGACGATCTTCTCGTCCTTGACGTTGTAGGTGATCAGGCAACCCACGCCGCAGAAGGGGCAGACCGAATCGACCTTGCGGTCGACCTGCTGCGAGCCGATCTGGCTCTTGGGCATCAAGGCGCCGGTCGGGCAGGCCTGCACGCATTCGCCGCAGGCCACGCAGGTGCTGTCGCCCATCGGGTCGTCGAGGTCGAACACGATCTTCGAATCCCCGCCGCGCATCGCGTAGCCGATCACGTCGTTGACCTGCTCCTCGCGGCAGGCGCGCACGCAACGGTTGCACTGGATGCAGGCGTCGAGGTTGACAGCCATCGCGGGGTGCGAGACATCGGCCTTGGGTTGCTCGCGGCGCAGGGCCTTGAGCTCGGGGCGGACGGAGATTCCGAGGCGTTCGGCCCATTCGCTGAGCTCGCCGTGCTGGCCGACGGGGAAGCCCCCACCCCCGCCCTCCCCCAGAGGGGGAGGGAGCAACTCCGGACTCGCCCCCTCCCCCTCTGGGGGAGGGTTGGGGTGGGGGCTCGCAGCCTTCGCCACCGCCTCGTCGTTCCACTTGTACCCGCGGTCCGGCATATCGGACAAGAGCATCTCGACCACCATCTTCTGGCTCTTCAGCGCCCGCTCGCTGCTGGCCTGCACCTCCATGCCCGCCGTCGCATTGCGGCAGCAGCTCGGCGCGAGCGTGCGCTCGCCCTTCACCTCGACCACGCAGGCGCGGCAGTTGCCGTCGGGGCGCAGGCCCTCCTTGTAGCAAAGGTGCGGGATATCGACGCCGTGGCGCTGCGCGGCCTGAAGAATGGTTTCGCCTTCGAAGGCCTGGACGGCGCGGCCGTCGAGCTTGAACTCGATGGTCTGCGGAATCACTTCGGCAAGTCGTGTGGGAGCGTTCACGCGATCTCCTCGGGGAAGTACTTCTGGATGCAGCGGATCGGATTGGGCGCGGCCTGCCCCAGCCCGCAGATCGATGCATCTCCCATGACCTGCGCGAGGTCTTCCAGCGTGGCGTTGTCCCACACCGGCGCCTGCATCAGCGCCGCCGCCTTGGCGGTGCCGACGCGGCAGGGCGTGCACTGGCCGCAGCTCTCGTGTTCGAAGAAGCGCATCATGTTCAGCGCCGCATCGCGCGCGCGATCGTGCTGGCTCAGCACCATCACGGCGGCCGAGCCGATGAAGCAGCCGTAAGGCTGCAGCGTGTCGAAATCCAGCGGGATGTCGTTCATGCGCGCCGGCAGGATGCCGCCCGAGGCGCCGCCGGGCAGATAGCCGTAAAGCGTGTGGCCGTGCAGCATGCCGCCGCAGTATTCGTCGATCAGCTCCTGCACCGTGATGCCCGCCGGTGCGAGCTTGACGCCGGGGTTCTTGACGCGCCCGCTCACGCTGAAGCTGCGCAGCCCCTTGCGCCCGTGGCGGCCGAAGCCGCTGAACCACTGCGGGCCTTTCTCGACGATGTCGCGCACCCAGTAGAGCGTCTCGAAGTTGTGCTCCAGCGTCGGCCGGCCGAACAGGCCGACCTGCGCGATGTAGGGCGGGCGCATGCGCGGCTCACCGCGCTTGCCTTCGATGCTCTCGATCATCGCGGACTCCTCGCCGCAGATGTAGGCGCCGGCGCCGCGCCGCAGCTCGATGCGCGGCAGCGTGCAGGGCGGGTCGGCCTTGAGCTTGGCCAGCTCGGCCTCGAGCAGCCGGCGGCAGTCGTGGTATTCGTCGCGCAGGTAGATGTAGCAGGCCTCGGTGCCCACGACCTGCGCGGCCACCAGCAGCCCTTCGAGGAAGCGATGCGGATCGCGCTCGAGGTAGGTACGGTCCTTGAAGGTACCGGGCTCGCCCTCGTCGATGTTCACCGCCATGAGTTTCGGCGCCGGCTGCTCGCGCACGATGCGCCACTTGCGCCCGGCCGGAAAGCCCGCGCCGCCGAGGCCGCGCAGGCCCGAGTCTTCCATCGCGCGGAGCACGGCCTCGGCGTCCTCTTCGCCGTTGACCAGCGCGGCCGCGAGCGCATAGCCGCCGTTGGCGCGGTAGGTGGCGTAGTCCGTGAAGGCGGGGATCTCCGCGATCCCTTCGGGCGGCGGCGAGACGCTTTTCTCGGCCAGCGCCGCCGGCACGAAGTTGAGGGTCTCGGGCGCTGACGGCCTGGCGTCCAGCGCCTGCAGCAGCCGGTCGGTGGTCGCCAGCGGCACGGCGCGCTGGTGCACCGCCGCGGCCGGCGCCTGCTCGCAGCGGCCGATGCAGGGCGCGGAGATCACGCGCACGTCGTCGCGGCCTGCCGCGCCCAGCAGCGCAGGCAGCCGCGCGAGCAGGTCCTGTGCGCCGGCCAGCTCGCAGGCCAGGCCATCGCACACGCGGATCGTGAGCCCGGGTGCCTGCTCGTCGCCGCGCAGCACTTCGAAGTGGTGATAGAAGGTCGCAACCTCGTAGACCTCGGCCATCGGAACGTTGATGAGCGAGGCCAGCGCCACCAGGTGGCGGTCGTGCAGCCCGCCGTGCGCATCGTTGAGCAGGTGCAGCTGCTCGATCAGCAGGTCGCGCCGCCAGCCGTCATCGGGCCGCGGGCCGATGAGTGCGCGCACCTCCGCCAGCGCTTCGGTCTCGGGCTGCCGGCCCTTGAGCTTGCTCTTGCGGCGGATGCGCTCGCGCAGTTGATCGGGGGTCGCGAGCGGGATCGCCTGGACGGCGTTCTGGGTGCCTGGGTAGTTCATTGCCTCGGCCGTTGTTGCGGACTGTCCGGCCGCGCGAAGGCACGGCCTGCCCGACTGTCGCCCCGCCTGCGGTTTTCGGCAAATTGAATCCGCACATGGGGCGATTCAATAAAGAAATGATGCGGCGCACCTCACTAGCCGCGCAGCGCTCCGCTGTGCGCCGCGACTTCCTGCTGCCAGGCCGGGCTCTGGACCAGCGCCAGCGCCGCATCGAGGGCGCGCGAGGGCCGCACGGCCGTCTGCGTCATGAAGCCGATCGGCGTGCGCACCTCCGGCGCCACCAGGGGCAGCGCCTCCAGTTCGCCGTGGCTGCGCACGGCATCGACCATGCCGCCGGGCAGCACGGCGCAAACGTCCCCGGCGCTCACGCTGAGCGCCAGCGTCAGCACCGAATTGGTCTCGATGGCCGGCTTCACCGAGACGCCGGCATCGGCGAAGGCCTGGTCGACGATGGAGCGGTTGTGCATTTCCGGCGTCAGCAGGCACAGGGGCAGCCGCCCCGCTTCTGCCCAGGCGATGGGCGCGCCGAACTGCAGCGCCAGCTGGTCGGCGCTCGCCGACCGGCGCACCAGGTAATAGTGCTCGATGCTCTGCGGCCAGGCCGTGAGCTTGACCTCGCCGCTTCGCATGCGCTCGGTGTAGCCGAGGGCCAGGTCGAGCGACAGGTTCTCCAGCCCGGTTTCGAGCTCGAGCGAACTCATCGACAGCACCGTCGGCACGATGCCCGGATGGCGCGCCCGCAGCCGTCCCGCGAAGCGCGCCAGCATCGGCATCGCGGTCGGCACCGCGGCCATGCGCAGGTTGCCGCGCGGACGGTCTTCTTCGCTCTTGAGCAGCTGCTGCAGCACCTCGTTCTCGTGCAGCATGCGGTGGGCCGCGGCCAGCACGGCCTCGCCCTCGTGCGTCAGCCCGGAATAGGTGCGCCCGCGCTTGACGATCACCACGCCGAACTCGGCCTCCAGCGCACGCAGCGCGTTCGACAAGGCCGGCTGCGTGATGTGGCAGGCCTGCGCGGCGCGGCCGAAGTGGCGGTGCTCGTGCAGCGCGCTGAGGTAGCGCATGGACGCGAGCAGGTTCATGAGCGCTTGATCAGGTGTTCTTGCTGACCGTGATGGTCGGGAACTTGGCCGAGAAATCCTTCGCCTTTTCGGCAATGCCGACCGCCACGCGGCGCGCCACCGACTTGTAGATGCCCGCCACCTCGCCGTCGGGATCGGCCACCACCGTCGGCTTGCCGCTGTCGGCCTGCAGGCGGATGTTGATGTCCAGCGGCAGCGCGCCGAGGTACTCCATGTTGTATTGCGCGGCCATCTTCTTGCCGCCCTCGGCGCCGAAGATGTGCTCGACGTGGCCGCAGTTCGAGCACACGTGCACCGCCATGTTCTCGACGATGCCGAGGATCGGCACGCCGACCTTCTCGAACATCTTGATGCCCTTCTTGGCGTCGAGCAGCGCGATGTCCTGCGGCGTGGTCACGATCACTGCGCCGGTCATCGGCACGCGCTGCGAGAGCGTCAGCTGGATGTCGCCGGTGCCGGGCGGCAGGTCGACGATCAGGTAGTCGAGCTCTTTCCAGTTGGTCTGACGCAGGAGCTGCTCCAGCGCCTGGGTGGCCATCGGGCCGCGCCAGATCATGGCCTCGTCCTGGTCGACCAGGAAGCCGATCGACATCACCTGCACGCCGTGGTTTTCCAGCGGCTCCATGGTCTTGCCGTCCTCGCTCTCGGGACGGCGGTCGATGCCCAGCATCATGGGCAGGCTCGGGCCGTAGATGTCGGCATCGAGCAGGCCGACGCTGGCCCCCTCGGCCGCCAGCGCCAGCGCCAGGTTGGCCGCGGTGGTGCTCTTGCCCACGCCGCCCTTGCCCGAAGCCACGGCGATGATGTTCTTGACGTTGGGCATCAGCTGCACGCCGCGCTGCACGGCATGGCTGATGACCTTGGTCGCGATGTTGACCGACACGTTCTCCACGCCGGCCACGCCCTTGGCCGCGGCCACCAGCGCCTTGCGCATCGCCGGCATCTGGCTCTTGGCCGGATAGCCGAGCTCGATGTCGAAGGAGACGTCGCCCTCGTGGATCTGCAGGTTTTTCAGCGCCTTGGTGCTGACGAAGTCCTTGCCCGTGTTGGGGTCGAGGACGGTCTTGAGCGCTTCGGTGAGCGCCGCCTGGGTAACTGCCATTGGTAACTCCTAATGACAGATAGTCTAGTCCGCCGCGTCGCGGCGCCTATTCAGAGCACGCGAAAGCCGTGCGTGCCGTCGGACTCCAGCTGCGCCACCAGGCCGAACTCCCAGTCGAGGTAGGCCTGCATCGCCTCGGGCGGCGCGTCGGTGCCTTCGTAGGGCCGGCGGTAGCGGCCGGTCGCAGGCGTCGCGGCCTTGGCCGGTGCCGGACCCTTGTCACTGCGCGCCGACGCGGCCTGCGGCGCCAGCACATGCACCTCCCACCCCATCTGCGCCAGCCACGAGGCCGTCATCGGCGCCCGCACGCCGTCGTCATCGGCCAGCACGATGCGCGCGCCGCGCACCGGCACGTGGTGATCGGTCTCCTGCACCAGCTGCCCGCCCGGCGCGCTCGCGAAGCCGGGCAGGTGGCCGGCCTCGTACTCCTCGGGCGTGCGCACGTCGAAGCGGTAGAGCGTGCGGCCAGGCGCTTCGAGGGTGGCGAGCGCGTGGAGATCGACCCAACGCACGCCGGCACGCCGGCACGCCGTGCCACGTCTTGCGCCGAAGCCCGCGCCGCGGCACGGTTCGCTTCACCTGCTTCGGGCGCCCGGCGCGTGGCGCCGTGGTCGAGCACCTGCCCCGCCAGCTTCCAGCCAATCGTCCCGTTGCGCAGCGCCGCCACCGGATTGGGGATGCCCGCATTCACCAGCGACTGCGTGCCGATGATGCTGCGCGTGCGCCCCGCGCAGTTGACGATCACGCGCATGGCCGGATCTGGCGCCAGCTCGCGCACGCGCAGCACCAGCTCGGCGCCGGGCACGCTGGTCGCGGTGGGGATGCTCATGGTCTGGTATTCGTCGAAGCGGCGCGCATCCAGCACCACCACGTCGGCCTTGGCATCGATCAGCGCCTTCACTTCCTCGGCCGCGAGCGAGGGCGTATGGCGCTCATGCTCGACCAGTTCGCCGAAGGCCTTGCTCGGCACGTTGACGTCGCGGAACAGCTCGCCGCCGGCTTGGCGCCAGCCGTCGAGCCCGCCTTCGAGTAGGCGCACTTGGGTGTAGCCCAGCGCGCCCAGCCGCTCGACCGCGAGCGGCGCGAGGTCGATGCCCTCGTGCTCGCCATAGACCACGATCAGCGTGTCGCGGCGCGGAATGCGGCGCCAGGCATCGAGCTCGATGCGCGACAGCGGCAGGTTCGCGGCCCACAGCGGATGGGCCTGTGCGAAGGGGTCTTCCTCGCGCACGTCGAGCAAGGCGATCTCGCCGCCCGCAAGCAGGTGGGCGCGCACGGCGACAAAGGACAGCGTGGCAGTCATGGATGGTGAAGTTCGGCGGATCGGTCCCAGAGATTGGGCAGTTGCGTATTCGAGTAGCCGGAGACGAAGGGCTTGCGCCCGCCGCCCGCAGGGTAAGTATGGCGCCGCACCGCACCGATGTTGGCGCCGTAGACATGGATGCTGATCGACACGCGGTCGTCGCAGGCGTTGTGCACGCGGTGCACGTCGCCGATGCGAGGCGACACGGCCTGCACGTCGCCCGGCGCAAGCCACGAGGGCTCGCCCTCGGGGCGCAGCTCGCCATGCCGCTCGCGGTAGGCCTGGCTGTACTCGGCCCCGCGCAGCATGCCGATCAGCCCCCACACCGTGTGGTCGTGTACCGGCGTGGCCTGGCCCGGGCCCCAGACGAAGCTGACGACCGAGAAGCGCTCGGTCGAGTCGGCATGCAGCAGGAACTGCTGGTAGCGCTCGGGGTGCGGCCGGGCATAGGCATCGGGCAGCCAGTCGTCGCGCGCCACCAGCCGGCGCAGCAGCGCACCGCCCTCCTCCAGGATGCGCGGTTCGCCGGGATGCGTATCGAGCAGGCGGCCGAAATCGACCACGAACTCGCGCAGCGGCGCCAGCGCGGAGGTGGCGACCGCCAAGCTGGGCCTGCTGCCACCGCCCTTCTTCGCCCCGCCGCAAAGCCTGATCGACGTCGCCTACGAGGACTGGCGCCGGCTCGGCATCTCGACCGCGCATTCGGCGCGCCTGCTGGCGCACGGCTTCGTGCTCGGCGCGGGGGTCGGCTTCACGACCGGCGTCTGGATCGGCTGGTCGCGCATCGCCGGCTACTGGGTGCATCCGCTGCTGCGCTTTCTCGGGCCGGTGCCGGCCTCGGCGCTGCTGCCGCTGGCCTTCTTCTTCGCGCCCTCGAGCTATGCGGCCGCGGTGTTCCTGATCGGGCTCGCGACCTTCTTCCCGGTGGCGGTGCTGAGCTGGTCGGGCGTGGCCTCGGTCAACAAGAACTACTACGCAGTGGCGCGCACGCTGGGCGCGCCCGAATGGTTCCTGGTGCTGCGCGTGGCGGTGCCGGCTGCCCTGCCGCAGGTCTTCGTCGGCCTCTTCATGGGGCTCGGCGCTTCGTTCTCGGTGCTGGTCACGGCCGAGATGATGGGCGTGAAGGCCGGCCTCGGCTGGTACCTGCAGTGGGCCCAGGGCTGGGCCGCCTACGCCAACATGTATGCGGCGCTGCTGGTGATGGCGGTGCTGTGCTCGGGCCTCATCACGCTGCTGTTCGCGGTGCGCGACCGCGCGCTCTCGTGGCAGAAGGGGACGGTCAAGTGGTAGCCGCAGCGACGACAACCGCCGGCGCACGCATCGAGGTGCGCAACGTCGGCCACTGGTTCCAGCTGTCGGCCGGCGTGCTGCAGGTGCTAGACGGCATCGACCTCACGGTGCAGCCGGGCGAGTTCGTCGCGCTGCTGGGGCCCAGCGGCTGCGGCAAGTCGACGCTGCTGCGGCTGGTGGCCGGGCTGGAGCCAGCCACCACCGGCAGCATCACGCAGGACGGCGAGCGCATCGCGCGACCCGGTCCCTCGCGCATCGTGGTGTTCCAAGACCCGACGCTCTATCCGTGGCGCAACGTGTGGGACAACGTGGCGCTCGGGCTGCAGGCGCGCGGCCTGCTGAAGACGCAGCGTTCGCGCGTCGACGATGCGCTCAGGCTCGTGGGCCTTGCCGACTTCGCGAAGAGCTTTCCCCATCAGCTCTCGGGGGGCATGGCGCAACGCGTCGCGCTGGCGCGGGCGCTGGTCAACGATCCGCAGCTGCTGGTGCTCGACGAGCCGCTGGGCAAGCTCGACTCGCTGACGCACATCGCGATGCAGAGCGAGCTGGTCAACCTGTGGCAGCGGACGGGCTTCTCGGCGCTGCTGGTCACGCACGATGTCGAAGAGGCGTTGTTCCTCGCCAATCGGGTGATCGTGCTGAGCGACCGGCCGGCGCGCATCACGGCGCAGCTCGAAGTCGACCTGCCCTACCCGCGTCATCGCGGCCATCCGAGGCTGGCCGAACTCCGGCACGAAGCACTGCGTCATCTAGGTTTGGATGCGACCTGGTAGATCCCGATGACACCGCTGGCCGAGGCCGATGGGCTCAACGCGCTGATCGGTTTTCTGCAGGCTGCGCAACTCGGCCTGCTGCGGCTTCTCGCGTGGCTCGGACTCGCGGGCACCAGCCATGGCCAGCCGGCTTGGCCATGGGCGTTGCGCCTGTCGGGCGAGAACCTGTTGATCGATCTCGGCCAGGCACGGCGGCTCGCGCTCACGCTGCTGGTGCTCGCGGCTGCGCTGCTTGCCTTGTTGCTCGCGCTGGTCTGGCGCCGGCGGCGGATCGTGCTCGTCGCGATGGTTCCGCTGCTGCTGGCCGTCGCACCCTGGCCCGAGCCCCATGTGGTGCTGGTGCCGGCCTATCCCGCGAGCTTCCATCGCTCGCCCACCGGCTTCAGCGCGGCCTCCATCGCGCAGGGACGCGTGCTCTATGCGCAGCACTGCATCGGCTGCCACGGCGCGGACGGGCGCGGCCAGGGTCCGCTGGCAGCCGCACAGCCCGTGTGGCCGCCGAACCTCAGCGGCCCGCTCCTGTGGCGGCGCGCCGATGGCGACCTGCTGTGGCGCGTGCTCCACGGCATGCAGGACAGGCACGGCGCGCCCACCATGCCGGCCTTCGACGGGCTGTTCGGTGCGCGCGAGGCCTGGGCGCTGATCGATTTCATGAAGGCCCAGGGCGCGGGACAGAGCCTGCGCGCGACCGGCCTCTGGGCCCAGCCCATCGGCCTGCCCGATGTCGCGGTGCGCTGCGAAGGCCGCACACCGCGCACGCTCGCGAGCTGGCGCGGCCAGCGCCTGCGCATCGTGGCTTCGGCCGCGGCGGCGCCTTTGCTCGAAGACCCGCGGTTGGTGACCGTGCTGTTGCGACCTCCGGGCGACACCTCCTCGCAGTCCGGCATCGACTGCATCGCCGACCCAAATGCCTGGGACGCCTTTGCACTGGTCGCAGGCACGGAACAACTGGCCGGCACGCAACTGCTGGCGGACCGCGGCGGCTGGCTGCGCGCCCGCAGCGCGCCGGGCCAGGCCGGCTGGTCGGAGGACGACCTGCTGTGCCGCACCGAGGCGGTGCCGCGTGACGCGCAAGACGCTTCGCTCACCGACGGCCTCGGCGCCCTGATCGCGCGCATGGACGCCGAGCCGGTGCGCTTCGTCAAGGGCGGCTTCGTGCACTGAGCCCGCCCTCTTTCATCACATTCAAGGAGTCTTCTTCATGACCCAAGCATCCCGCCGTCGCTTCATCACCCACACGCTCGCCGGCGCCACCAGCCTCGCGCTGCCGGCCCCCGCGCTGCATGCGCAATCGCGCCCCGTGCTCAAGGCCGGCGACCAGAAAGGCGGCCTGCGCGCGCTGCTCGAAGCGGCCGGCAGCCTCGAAGGCCTGAGCTACGACATCCAGTGGTCCGAGTTCCCGGCCGCCGCGCCGCTGGCCGAAGCGCTCAATGCAGAAGCCGTGGACTCGGGGCCGATCGGCGATGCGCCGCTGATCTTCGCGCTCGCGGCCGGCACGCGCGTCAAGGCGATCGGCGCCAACCGTTCCGATGCCTACGGCACGGCCGTGCTGGTGCGGCCCGACTCGCCGCTCAAGAGCGCGGCCGACCTCAAGGGCAAGAGCATCGCGACCAACCGCGGCTCGATCGGCCACTACATCACGCTGAAGGCCATCACAACGGCCGGCCTCAAGCCGGAGGACGTGAACCTGCGCTTCCTCGCCCCGGCCGATGCCAAGCTCGCGCTGACGCAAGGCTCGGTCGATGCCTGGGCCACCTGGGAGCCCTACACCGCGCTGGCCGAAACCAGCGGGCATGCGCGGGTGCTGGCGATCGGCCGCGGCCTGCTGCCGGGCCTGAGCTACCTGGCCGCCACCGATGCAGCGATCGCCGCCAAGCGGCCGGTGCTGCAGGACTTCCTGCAGCGCGTGGTGCGCGCGCAGCGCTGGTCGTACCGCAATGTCGATGCCTTCTCGGCCACGCTGGCACGCATCATCGGCATCCCGGCCGACGCCGCGAAGCTGCAGTTCGAGCGTCGCCAGCAGAAGTGGGTGCCCATCGATGCGCGGGTGATTGCCGACCAACAGGGCACCGCCGACTTCTATCACCAGGTCGGGCTCATCAAGCAGCCGCTGGATGTACGTTCCACCTTCGACCTGTCCTTCTCTGCGAACGGTTAGATGAGTTGATTATTTGGAATCAACGAATCGGTCGTTCCCAGATCCGAGGCCCCTGCGGACAATGGCGCGCCACGCCCCTTGCGGCGCCGTTCTCCGTTCGAGCCTTATGAATTTCCAACAACTGCGCTCGGTGCGCGAAGCCGTGCGCTGCGGCTTCAACCTCACCGAAGTCGCCCACACGCTCCACACTTCCCAGCCCGGCGTGAGCCGGCAGATCCGCGAACTCGAGGAAGAGCTCGGCATCGAGCTCTTCGTGCGCGCCGGCAAGCGCCTGACCGGCCTGACCGAACCCGGCGGCCATGTGCTGCCGATCATCGAGCGCATGCTGATGGAGAGCAGCAACCTGCGGCATGCGGGGCAGGAATTCGTCGCGCGGCAAAGCGGCCTGCTCTCCATCGCTGCCACGCATTCGCAGGCGCGCTATGCGCTGCCGGTGGCGGTGCAGGAGTTCCGCAGCCACTTCCCCGACGTCAAGCTCCATCTGCACCAGGGCTCGCCCAAGCAGATCGCGCAAATGCTGATCGACGGCGAGGCGGACGTCGGCATCGCGACCGAGGCGCTGGGCGACTATCCACAGCTGGTCGCGCTGCCCTGCTACCGCTGGACGCATTCGGTGATCGTGCCGCCGGGGCATGCGCTGCTCGATGCAGCGCTCACGCTGGAGGCGCTGGCCCGTTATCCGCTGATCACCTACGACACCGGCTTCACCGGCCGCACGAAGATCGACCGCGCCTTCGAGGATGAAGGCCTCGCGCCCGGCATCGTGCTGACCGCGATGGACGCCGACGTGATCAAGACCTATGTGCAGCTCGGCATGGGCGTGGGCATCGTCGCCGGCGTCGCCTACGAGGCCGAGCGCGACACGCAGCTGCGCGCGCTGGATGCCGGCCCGCTGTTCGGCATCAACCTCACCAAGCTCGCGGTGCGGCGCGGCAGCTACCTGCGCGGCTATGTGCATGCCTTCATCGAATCCTTTGCGCCGACGCTGACGCGCGAGGTGGTGGAGCAGGCGCTGGCTGCGGATTCGCCGGTGCACGACGAAGCCTAGGACCGTGCGAAAGGGCCGAAGGGCGGGTACGCTTGGGCGCCCTTCATGCCACCACCGCCCGAATTCGCCCCCCTGCCCGCCACCGGCCTGCTGCTAACCGGCGGCGGCGCCCGCGCCGCCTACCAGGTCGGCGTGCTCGAAGCCATTGCCGACCTGCGGCTCGCTGCGGGTGCGGGGACGCAGGGCAATCCCTTCGCCGTGATCACCGGCACCTCGGCCGGTGCCATCAACGCCGCGGCGCTGGCCTGCGGCAGCGACGACTTCGATGCCACCGTGCGGCGCATCGCCGACGTGTGGCAGGGCTTTCGCACCGAGCAGGTGTACCGCGCCGATTCGCTGGCCATGCTCGATGCCGGCGCGCGCTGGCGCCTGCTGCTGGGCGTGGGCCAGTTGCTGCGCAAGTGGCTGCGCCTCGCGCCGCGCTCGCTGCTGGACAACGCGCCGCTGGCCGAGCTGCTCGAGCGCATGGTGCCGCTGGACCGCCTTCCGCAACTGATGCGCGACGGCCACCTGCAGGCACTGGCCGTGACCGCGTCGAGCTACAGCTCGGGCGAGCACGTCACCTTCTTCGACGCGGCCGCACCGATGGAACCCTGGGTGCGCTCGCAGCGCATCGCGGTGCCGGGGCACATCACGCACGCGCATCTGCTGGCCTCCTCGGCCATTCCCTTCGTATTCCCGTCCACCGGCCTGGACCTGGGCGGCCATACCGAGTACTTCGGCGACGGCTCGATGCGCCAGTCGGCGCCGATCGCGGCCGCCATCCACCTGGGCGCGCAGCGCATCCTCGCCGTGGGCGCCGGCCGCATGAGCGAGCCGCGCGAAGCGCCCGCACCCAACACCTTCACCGGCTATCCGACCATGGCGCAGATCGCGGGCCATGCACTGTCGAGCATCTTCCTTGATGCGCTGGCGGTCGACGTCGAGCGCCTGCGGCGCATCAACCAGACGCTGGCGCTGATCCCGCCCGTTGCGCGGCAGAACACGAGCCTGCGGCTGGTCGAGCTGCTGCTGATCTCGCCCTCGGAGCGCATCGACGCAATCGCCGCGCGCCATGTGGGCGCCTTGCCCGGCGCGGTGCGCCGCCTGTTCGGCGGCCGCGACGCGCTCTCGGGCCACAACGAGGTCAAGGGTGCGGCGCTCGCGAGCTACCTGCTCTTCGATCAGGGCTTCACGCGCGAGCTGATGGCGCTCGGGCGGGCCGATACGCTGAAGCAGCGCGACGAAGTGCGTCGCTTCTTCGGCTGGGCGCCGGCCTGATCAGCCGTCGTTGGCGATGCCGAGCTCGGAGCAGATCCGCGTCGTCAGGGTCTTGAGCGCGGCGACCTCCGCCTCGAGCCGCGCCACGTTGAGCTTCAGCGCCGCCACTTCGCCGAGCGAAGCGTCTTGCGGACCGCTCGCGGTGCGGGTCTCCGGCGTGCTCTCGGGCGGCTCGCCGGCGAGCAGATGGGCCCAGCGGCTCTCGCGTGCTCCGGGCAGGCGCGACATCTTCAGCACCAGCGCGCCGGCCGGCCGGGCCGCGAGCTCGTCGAGAAAAGCCTCGACCGAGGAGATGTCGGCGAAGTTGTGCATGCGCTCGCAGGCGATGCGCAGTTCGCCGGCGGTCTGCGGGCCGCGCAGCATCAGCACCGTCAGCAGGATGGCCGACTGCGAGGGCACGCGCAGCACCCGCTCGATGTTGTGCTCGTAGCGCGAAACGCGCCCGCCGCTTGATTCCATGACCAGGCTGTAGCCCTTGAGGCTGTCGAGCGCGGCCTGCACGTCGGTGTCCGAGGCCTCCATCAGCGGATTGCGGCTGGTCTTCTGGTTGCAGCCGGCCACCAGCGCATTCAAGGTCAGCGGATAGCTGTCGGGCACGGTGCGCTGCTTCTCGGCCAGCACGCCGAGCACGCGGGTTTCGATCAGGGAGAGGGTGGGGAGGGTCGGAGTCATGACCGAGTCAACTCGCGGAGCTGGGACGCCGCTTGCGCGCGGCGGCGCGCGGCGAGGGAGTGGTGCGTTCGGGCTGCTCTGCCAGGCGGCCCGTGACGTACTTGTGAAGCACGCTGGCAATCAAGGTTTGATAGGGCATGCCTTCTTCGAGGGCCTTGACCTGGATGTCGTTCAAGTCGCCGGAGGAAAGGCGGATATTGACGCGCCGATCCTTGATGGCGGTGGCCCGCGCCACCGCCTTGAACTTGGCAAGCTCGCTCTTGGTGGCGACCGACTTGAGTTTTCCCTTGTCGTAGGCGCTGGAAATTTCGCTTTCGTTGTCGTCAATGTTCTGCATCTGATTCACCCGTATTCAAGTAGTCGCGTGTCGCTTTGCGGCTCGGGATGACGTTCTTCAAGAAGAAATAGTCTTCCTCTTCGACAAACGGCACCAAATACCCATAGCCGTCATAAGCCACGACG
The DNA here is from genome assembly GCF_964253805.1 of Variovorax sp. LjRoot175. Classification (NCBI taxonomy): domain Bacteria; kingdom Pseudomonadati; phylum Pseudomonadota; class Betaproteobacteria; order Burkholderiales; family Comamonadaceae; genus Variovorax; species Variovorax sp. LjRoot175. Next base: position 4,491,435 of record NZ_CAXURY020000001.1, read on the forward strand.
AGTACTCGCTGCCTCGGATATTTCACCTGATTGGGGTGGGCCAGGATATCCAGCAAGCCGCCCGATTCGATAGCGACAACAATGCTCTCGAAAGAGACTCCTCGATCTGCCCTGAGCATGTCGTTTTTCTCCGGGCTCCACCGAAAAGACTTCATGCCGGCATCCTAGCCTGCTGTGTGCCTTTTGTCACCACACCGCACCCACGGTTGGTTTGCTAGGCGGCTCAGCAATGCTTCTCGACCAGCCGCACGACCGTGTTCCAGGCCCGCGTGCTCGCCGGTGCGCCCAGCAGCTTTTCGAGGAAGGCGTTCGGGCTGCCCGGCGTGTTGCCGACGACGCGGCTGATGCTGAAGGCCTCGCCCTCGGTGGCGTGAAGGACTTCGACGTCCTGGCGCTTCGAGACCAGCGGCAGCGCGGGCAGCGCCCCGCGCCCGGCGCCGAGGAAGGACACGCAGACTTCGTAGACGCTGCCGCGATCGACGGCTGCGAAGGGATCGAGAGCCACGAGCTCGGCCAGGCGGTCCACGCTGCGCAGGAAGGCCGGCTCGCGCAATCCGCACTCGGCCGCAAGCGCCTCGCAGGCCTGCGCCAGCACCTTGCGCGCCTCGGTCTTGTTTCGCGCTTCGAAGACCAGCGTGCCGTTGGTGAGGAAGGAGGAAGCCGACCCGGCACCGGCCGCCAGGAAGGCGGCCTCGAACTGCGCCCGGGTCGGGCAGTTCGGCCGTCCCAGGTTGAGATTGCGGAAGAAGACGGCGTGCTTCATATCCCGGCCAATCTATCAGCAGCGCCCGGCCGCCTAAAATGCCCCTCCCGCCGGCTCCTCCGTTCCCCCAGAAAGCGCCTCCCCGATGTCCCAGCGCAAGCTTTTCGTCACCACCGCCCTGCCGTATGCCAACGGCAAGTTCCACGTCGGCCACATCATGGAATACATCCAGGCCGACATCTGGGTGCGGTTCCAACGCATGCAGGGCCACATGGTGCACTTCGTGGGCGCCGACGACGCGCATGGCGCGCCGATCATGATCGCGGCCGAAAAGGCCGGCAAGACACCGCAGGAATTCGTCGGCGAGATCGCCGCGGGCCGCAAGGAATACCTCGACGGCTTCCACATCCGCTTCGACAACTGGCACTCGACCGACAGCGCCGAGAACACCGAGCTGGCGCAGGGTATCTACAGGAAGCTCAAGGCGCGCGGCATGATCGCCACGCGCACCATCGAGCAGTTCTACGACCCGGTGAAGGGCATGTTCCTGCCCGATCGCTACATCAAGGGCGAATGCCCGGTGTGCCACGCCAAGGACCAGTACGGCGACGCCTGCGAAGTCTGCAGCAGCGTCTATGCACCGACCGAGCTGATCAACCCCTATTCGACGCTCACCGGCGCAACGCCCGAGCTGCGCAGCTCCGAGCACTTCTTCTTCAAGCTCTCCGACCCGAAGGTGGTCGACTTCCTGAAGAAATGGACGCAGGACGGCAAGCTGCAGCCCGAGATGGCGAAGAAGGCCAGCGAGTGGTTCGAGGCCGGCATGGCCGACTGGGACATCTCGCGCGAGGCGCCCTACTTCGGCATCGAGATTCCCGATGCGCCGGGCAAGTACTTCTACGTCTGGCTCGATGCGCCCGTGGGCTACCTCGCGAGCCTGAAGAACCACTTCGACAAGGGCCAGGCCGCCGCCCACTGGCACGAGGCCTCGCGCACATCGCAAAGCTTCGACGAGTTCGTCGCCGATCCGGCGGTGGAGCAGGTGCACTTCATCGGCAAGGACATCGTCTACTTCCACACGCTCTTCTGGCCCGCGATGCTGCAGTTCAGCGGCCGCAAGACGCCGAGCCAGGTCAACGTGCACGGCTTCATCACGGTCTCGGGCGAGAAGATGAGCAAGAGCCGCGGCACCGGCATCGACCCGCTCAAGTACCTCTCGATCGGCATGAACCCCGAATGGCTGCGCTACTACATCGCGGCCAAGCTCAACGCCAAGGTGGAAGACGTCGACTTCAATCCCGACGACTTCATCGCGCGCGTGAACGCCGACCTGATCGGCAAGTACATCAACATCGCGAGCCGTGCGGCCGGCTTCGTCGCCAAGCGCTTCGGCGGCCATCTGGGGCAGGTCAGCAGCGACGGCCTGCATGTGCTGGAGGTGCTGCGTCTCGAAGCGGAGAACATCCGCACCCTCTACGACAGCCGCGACTTCGCGCGCGCGCTGCGCGAGATCATGGCGCTGGCCGACCATGTGAATGCGTACGTCGACGCCAACAAGCCGTGGGAGCTCGCGAAGCAGGCAGGCCAGGAGGCGCGGCTGCACGACGTGTGCTCGGCCTGCATCGAGGCCTTCCGCCTGCTGACGCTCTACCTCAAGCCCGTCTTGCCGACGCTCGCCAGGAACGTCGAGGAGTTCCTGAAGATCGATCCACTGGCGTGGAGCGACGTCCATGCGCCATTGCGCACGGGTCACCCGATCGGCGAATACAAGCACCTGATGCAGCGCGTTGACGCCAAGCAGCTCGACCAGCTGTTCGAGCCGCCCGAGCCGGCCCCGGAAGCCGCTCCCGCCACCGCGCTCCCCGGCGGCGAAGGCATCGCCCCGACCATCACCATCGACGACTTCGCAAAGATCGACCTGCGCATCGCGAAGATCGTGGCCTGCCAGAAGGTCGAAGGCTCGACCAAGCTGCTGCACCTGACGCTCGATGCCGGCGAGGGCAAGACCCGCAACGTCTTCTCCGGCATCGCCTCGGCCTACGAGCCCGAGCAGCTGGTCGGCAAGCTCACGGTGCTGGTCGCCAACCTGGCGCCGCGCAAGATGAAGTTCGGCATCTCCGAAGGCATGGTGCTGGCCGCCAGCCATGCCGACGAGAAGGCAGAGCCCGGCATCTACGTGCTCGAGCCGACGAGTGGCGCAACGCCCGGCATGCGGGTACGCTAGCGCCGCTCATGAACCGCTTCTTCCCGATCGCCGCGCTGATCCTGGCTTTCTGCCTGCCCTTGGGCGGCTGCGCAGTGGTCAGCGTCGCCAGCACGGTGGTGAGCGTGGGCGCCGGCGCGGCCGGCCTGGCGGCCGATGCGGCGATCGGCACCGCCCGCATCACGGGCAAGGCAGTAGGCGCCGCGGCCGATGCCGTGCTGCCCGACAGCGAAGACCGTTGAGCGAAAAAGGCGCATCCACAATAGCGTCATGACCTCGCCATTGAAGCTTGCGCCCTTCCGCCCCCGACTGATCGACACGCTGGCCGGCTACGACAGGGAACGCTTCTTCAAGGACCTCGGCGCCGGCGCCACGGTGGGCATCGTGGCGCTGCCGCTCGCAATGGCTTTCGCGATCGCCTCCGGGCTCAAGCCCGAGGCCGGCATCTGGACCGCGATCATCGCCGGCTTCCTGATCTCGGCCCTGGGCGGCTCGGCGGTGCAGATCGGCGGGCCGGCCGGCGCCTTCATCGTGATCGTCTACGGCATCGTCGAGCGCTACGGCGTGGCGAACCTGTTGATCGCCACCGCTTGCGCGGGCCTGCTGCTGCTGCTGATGGGGCTGTTCCGGCTCGGCAACCTGATCCGCTACGTGCCGGTGTCGATCGTGATCGGCTTCACCAACGGCATCGCGGCGCTGATCCTGATCTCGCAGCTCAAGGACTGGCTCGGCCTCTCGATCGCCAAGATGCCGGCCGACATGTTCTCCCAGCTGCACACGCTGGCCAAGAACCTCGGCAGCTTCAATCCCTACGCCTTCGGGCTCGGCCTGGCCTGCCTCATCGGCCTGTTCGCCTGGCCGAAGCTCCTGCACGACAAGACGCGCTTCGGCTACGCGGTGCACCTGGTGCTGGGCCGCATGACCGAGCTGCGCGCCGTGCGCGCCGGTTCGCGCATGCCGGGGCCGATCGTCGCGCTGGTCACGCTGACGCTGGTGTCCTGGGGCTTCAGCCTGCCGGTGGAGACCATCGGCACGCGCTTCGGCGGCATTCCCGAGGGCGTGCCGGGCTTCGCACTGCCCGATTTCTCGTGGGAAACCGTCAAGCAGTTGGTGACGCCCACGATCACCATCGCGCTGCTCGGCGCGATCGAGTCGCTGCTGTGCGCGCGCGTGGCCGACCAGGCCAGCGGCCAGCCGCGCCACGATCCCAACCAGGAACTGATGGCGCAGGGCATCGCCAACCTGGTCACGCCTTTCTTCGGCGGCATGCCGGCCACCGGCACCATCGCGCGCACCGTGACCAACGTGCGCGCCGGCGCCAGCTCGCCCATCGCCGGCATCGTGCACGCGCTCACGCTGCTGGTGGTGGTGCTGGTGGCAGCGCCGCTCGCGCAGCACGTGCCGCTGGCGGTGCTGGCCGGCATCTTGGTCTTCGTGGCCTGGAACATGGGCGAATGGCACGAGTTCTCCCCCTACATGCTGCGCCGCTTCAGCCAGCATTACCGGCTCCTGATGCTCGGCACCTTCTTCCTCACCGTGGTGTTCGACCTCACGGTGGCGGTGCAGGCGGGCATCGTGCTGGCCTGCGCCTTGTTCATCCGGCGCATGAGCACGCTGTTCAGCATCGAGATGGTGTCGCTGCAGCCGCCGGTGCTGACCTTCAGGCTCTACGGTGCGCTGTTCTTCGGCGCCGCAGCCAAGCTGGACCCGACCGTGCAGGCCGTCGAGCGGGCCCCGCGCGGCATGACGGTGGTGCTCGATGCGATGCAGCTGATTTCGCTCGACGCCACCGGCCTGGACGCGCTGCGCCAGCTGCACAAGGCGGTGCTGGCGCGCGACGGCGTGCTGCGCATCGAGTCGCTGCAGCCGCAACCGCTCGAAGTGATCGTGCGCTCGGGCTTCGCGGACGAGATCACCTCGGGCGCGCCGGGCCAGGCCGCGCACTAGTTCGAATTGGCTTCGGTGCTGCGGTCGGGCGAAGAACCGGTGCGCACCACGCGCTGGTCGTCATTGAGCGTGGCGACGAACACCATCGGCGAATTCGGCGGCTGGAGCCAGCGCCATTCCCAGGCGGTCTCGTTCCTGAGCGGGTACGGCGTGCGCCTGGCCGGCTTGCCCAGCAGCCGGCGCAGATCTTCCATCGCCATGCCGGGCTGCACCCGGGCGAAGTTCTCGGGTGTGAGCACCTGGCGCAACGCGCTCATCTTGCCGTCGGCGCCGATGGTGATCATGTAGTTCTTCTGGCCCTGGGGCTGGCGGTTGTACTCGAAGACACGGCCGTTGGGCACATCCCAGATGTTTTCCGGCTGGCCGAAGCGGGTCCGCACATCGGCCTCGGTCGAGACGCCTTCTTCCAGCTCGCTGATGCGCTGTCGATCGCAGCCCCCCAGGCACAGCACCGCCGCCAAAGCGGCGAAGTGGGCAAGCCTGGGGGTGAGCCTCATTTATTGTGCGAAGCAGTACATCAAGCCGCCGCCGCCGGTTGACTTGAGAGCGTCCAGGCTGCAGCCGCTGGTGGGGTGCGAGGAGTTCCAGGACTTCGCAGGCGCACTGTCGTCCAGCCCCCTGCGGTCGTGGTGACCCACGATGGCCGAGCCTTCGCCACTCTTGGTCCAGTTGCCGCAGGTGTTGTCCTTGCCGTCGCTCACGGCACGGCCGTCGGGCGAGGAGCCGGTCAGGATGTCGTGCAGGGTGACCGCGTCGCCGCTTCCGCTGATGATCTGGCCCTTTTCGGTCAGCGCCGTCTGCTTGCTGAGCTTGTTGTCGGGACCGTGCAGCCCGTCGACATTGCTGGCGATCAACTCGCCCTTGGCGTTGAGCCACGGGCCGCTGCCGATCCGGTCGCGCGCATTCACCGCCGGGCTGCCGGCCAAGGCGCTGTTGCTCAGGTAGGCGCGCCAGGTCCGGTTGCCGGCGCCCGCGCTCGCCGCCAGGCTCTGGCAGTAGCGGTCGGCGCCCGCGAGGCCGCCGAAGTCGGCGCCCTTGCCGGGGTTCGTGCTGGTCAGGAAGAAGCTCATCTTGCTTTGCGGCGTACCGGTCATGCCGCTGCAGGCCGCCAGTGCAATGGCCGCCGCGACCGTCGAAGCGAGGTACAGCGAAAGTCGGCGCATGAGCAGTCTCCTTGTGGTGTTTGGGAGCCGCCACGCTAGCGCATGGCGACCCCTCCAACAATGAGGAATCCACCGGTGCCGGATGGCCGGGATTGAGCCCCGGTAAAATTCGCCGCAAAGGTCCAAACCCCCATGTCCATCTTCGCCCGCCCCCACTACACCTCCGAGATCACGAACTTCATCGAAGAGATGAAGGAAAAGAAGCCGACCCTCGAAGCCGAACAGCGCGCCGGCCGCGCGCTGCTGTGGGACAAGCACCTCGACCGCGACGCGCTCGAGGAGTACGGCCAGGCCAATGTGCCGCAGCAGCCCTACGTCTACCAGACGCGCGTGAAGTAACAAGTGCCCATCCGGCCTGTAGCGCACTCCCGGGCCACCATGGCGGGCGACGATGCCCGTGCCGTGGGGGCAGAGGACGTCGTCGACGACGACGCGCCGCCGATCGCGGCCATGCCCGAGGTGATCGACCAGGTCGCGCTCGCGCGGCTCTACGGCGAGCCGCTGTTCGCGCTGCCCAACGACCTCTACATCCCGCCCGAGGCGCTGCAGGTCTTCCTCGAAGCCTTCGAAGGGCCGCTGGACCTGCTGCTCTACCTGATCCGCAAGCAGAACTTCAACATCCTCGACATCCCGATGGCGGGACTGACGCGGCAGTACCTGACCTATGTGGACCAGGTGCGCCAGACCAACCTCGAGCTCGCGGCCGAGTACCTGCTGATGGCCGCGATGCTGATCGAGATCAAGTCGCGCATGCTGCTGCCACCCAAGAAGACGGCCGAGGGCGAGGAGGTCGAGGACCCGCGCGCGGAACTGGTGCGCCGCCTGCTCGAGTACGAGCAGGCCAAGCTGCAGGCCGCTTCGATCAGCGCGATGCCGCAGGCCGGGCGCGATTTCTGGAAGGCGCAGGTCTACATCGAGCAGTCGCTCAAGCCGCGCTTTCCCGACGTGAACGTGGTCGACCTGCGCGAGGCCTGGGCCGACATCCTGAAGCGCGCCAAGCTCGTGCAGCACCACAAGATCTCGCGCGAGGAGCTCAGCGTGCGCGAGCACATGAGCATCGTGCTGCGCCACCTGCAGGGGCGGCAGTTCGTCGAGTTCGAGAAGCTGTTCGACGTCACGCGCGGCGTGCCGGTGCTGATCGTCACCTTCATCGCGATGCTCGAACTCGCGAAGGAAACGCTGATCGACATCACGCAGGCCGAGGCCTTCGCGCCGATCTACGTGCGGCTGGCCTACGCCCCGGCATGATGTTGCTCTATTCAGCGCGCCGGCCGGGCGTTGCCCGACGCGTGGTCATCAATTCGAGGCCGGCGAAGCCAGGCCCATTCGGGAGACACCGCGGAACCGGCTTCGCCGGGCCGCTGGTGGCGCCCCCGGTGAGGGCGGTGGCGGCCACACGAAGTGGGCAAGCCTGGGGGTGAGCGATATATGCATGAGTTCGACGTCCTCATCGTCGGCAGCGGTCTGGCCGGCCTCAGTGCTGCGCTGCACCTGGCGCCCACGCACCGCGTGGCCGTGCTCACCAAGCGCGCGCTGAACGACGGTTCCAGCCAGTGGGCGCAGGGCGGGATCGCGGCGGTGCTGGGCGAAGACGACAGCCTTCAGTCCCACGTGGACGACACGCTGGTCGCCGGCGCCGGGCTCTGCGACCTGGCCGCCACCCGCTTCGTGGTCGAGCACGCGCCCGAGGCCATCGCATGGCTGCGCGAACTCGGCGTGCCCTTCTCGCTCGAGAACGGCGAACTGCACCTGACGCGCGAAGGCGGCCACAGCCAGCGCCGCATCGTGCACGTGACCGACGCCACCGGCGCCGCGGTGCAGCGCACGCTGATCGAGGTCGTGCGCCGCACGCCCGGCATCACTCTGTTCGAAGAACACACGCTGGTCGACGTCATCACGGGCCGCAAGCTCGGACTGGCCGACCCGGCCTGCCTGGGCCTCTATGCGCTGGACGCGGCGACCGACGAGGTGGTCACCTTCCGCGCACCCCACACCATCCTGGCCACCGGCGGCGCCGGCAAGGTCTATCTCTACACCACCAACCCCGACACGGCCACCGGCGACGGCATCGCCGCGGCCTGGCGCGCGGGCTGCCAGGTGGCGAACATGGAGTTCATCCAGTTCCACCCAACCTGCCTGTACCACCCGCATGCCAAGTCCTTCCTCATCAGCGAGGCGGTGCGCGGCGAGGGCGGACTGCTCAAGCTGCCCGACGGGACCCGCTTCATGCCCGCGCACGATGCGCGCGCCGAGCTGGCGCCGCGCGACGTGGTGGCGCGCGCCATCGACTTCGAGATGAAGAAGCACGGGCTGGACTGCGTGCACCTGGACATCTCGCACCAGAGCCCGGCCTTCCTGCAGGAACACTTCCCCAACATCCTCGCGCGCTGCGCCGAACTGGGCATCGACATCACGCGCGAGCCCATTCCCGTGGTGCCGGCCGCGCACTACACCTGCGGCGGCGTGCTGAGCGACCTCGCCGGCCGCACCGACGTGCCGGGCCTCTACGCCATCGGCGAGACCGCCTGCACCGGCCTGCACGGTGCCAACCGGCTGGCCAGCAACTCATTGGTCGAATGCATGGTGTTCGCACGCGCGGCCGCACAGGCCATCGCGGAGGCGCCGGCGCACGCCGGCGCCGAGCTGCCGCCCTGGGACGACAGCCGCGTCACCGATGCCGACGAGACCGTGGTCATCTCGCACAACTGGGACGAGCTGCGCCGCTTCATGTGGGACTACGTGGGCATCGTGCGCACCAACAAGCGGCTGGAGCGCGCCGCCCATCGCATCGCGCTGCTGAACAGCGAGATCCAGGAGTTCTACGCCCACTTCCACGTCACGCGCGACCTGCTGGAGCTGCGCAACCTGGTGCAGGTGGCCGAGCTCATCGTGCGCTCGGCGCAGGCGCGGCGCGAGAGCCGCGGCCTGCATTTCAGCCGCGACTATCCATCGCTCGCCGCGCCCGCGGCACCGACCATCCTGGTACCGCCGGCCGCCTGAGGCGCCGCCCGGTTCGAACCTACGGCGCGCTGCGCCACTGTTGAAGAAGCCCACCATGTCGAACGCCGCCGGCTCCGCCACCCCCTACGGCACCCTGCCGCCCGCCTCCCCGCCCTCGCTGCGCAAGCCGCTGAGCCTGCCGCGCCTGGCGGACCTGCATGCGCGCGGCGAGAAGATCACCATGCTGACCGCCTACGACGCCACCTTCGCCGCCATGGCCGATGCGGCGGGCGTCGAATGCCTCTTGGTCGGCGACTCCGTGGGCATGGTCTGCCAGGGCCTGCACAGCACCGCGGGCGTGACGTTGGACACCATGCGCTACCACACCGAGAGCGTCTTTCGCGGGCTGCACCGGGTGCAGGGCACGGCCTGGCTGATCGCCGACCTGCCCTTCGGCAGCTACCAGGAATCGCGCGAGCAGGCCCTGGCCAGCGCCACGGTGCTGATGCAGGCCGGCGCCCACATGGTCAAGCTCGAAGGCGGCGGCTGGACCACCGAGACCGTGCGCTTCCTGGTCGAGCGCGGCATCCCGGTGTGCGCTCACCTCGGCCTGACGCCGCAGACGGTGCACGCGCTGGGCGGCTACCGCGTGCAGGGCAAGGGCAGCGAGGCCGCCGCCCTGCTCAAGCGCGAGGCCCATGCGCTGCAGGACGCGGGCGCCGCGATGCTGGTGCTGGAGATGGTGCCGGCCGCCCTGGCCGCCGAGCTCACGGCCGAGCTGAAGCACTGCGCCACCATCGGCATCGGCGCCGGCCGCGGCACCGCCGGCCAGGTGCTGGTGCTGCACGACATGCTGGGCATCAACCTCGGCAAGATGCCGAAGTTCGTGCGCAACTTCATGGCCGATGCGCCCGGCATCGCGCAGGCGCTGGCGGCCTATGTGCGCGCCGTGAAGGACGGCAGCTTCCCCGACGACCAACTCCACGCCTGGTAGGCATCAGACCATGCACATCGCCCGTACCCTCCCCGAACTGCGCGAGCACCTGGGCCGCTTCCGGCGCCCGGCCTTCGTTCCCACCATGGGCAACCTGCACGAGGGCCACCTGGCCCTGGTGCGCCAGGCCAAGCCGCTGGGCGACGTCACGGTGGCCAGCATCTTCGTCAACCGGCTGCAGTTCCTGCCGCACGAGGACTTCGACACCTATCCGCGCACCTGGGACAGCGATTGCGAGAAGCTGCGCTCGGCCGGCTGCGATGTGCTGTTCGCGCCCGACGAAAAGGCGCTCTACCCCGAGCCGCAGACCTGCAAGGTGCATCCGGACCCGGCGCTGGCCGACATCCTCGAAGGCCATTTCCGGCCCGGCTTCTTCGTCGGCGTCTGCACCGTGGTGATGAAGCTCTTCAGCTGCGTGCAGCCGCGCGTCGCGGTGTTCGGCAAGAAGGACTACCAGCAGCTGATGGTCATCCGCCACATGGTGCGGCAGTTCGCGCTGCCGATCGAGATCGTGGGCAGCGAGACCCGGCGCGCCGAAGACGGCCTCGCGCTGTCCTCGCGCAACGGCTACCTGAGCGAGGCCGAGCGCGCGGAGGCGGTGCAGTTGTCGAAGGCGCTGCAAGCCATGGACAGCGCGCTGCGTTCGGGCGAGCGCGACTTGGCTGCGATCGAAGCGCGCGCGATGCAGTCATTGAAAGAGCGCGGCTGGCAGCCCGACTACCTGGTACTGCGCCGCCGCGCCGACCTGCAGGCGCCGGCGCCCGGCGAGCCGCTGGTTGCGCTGGCCGCGGCGCGCCTGGGTGCCACGCGGCTGATCGACAACCTGGAAATCGACCTCTGAGTCTTCATGAGTTACAGCGTCAAGGAAATCTTCTACACCCTGCAAGGCGAAGGCGCCCAGTCCGGCATGCCGGCCGTGTTCTGCCGCTTTGCCGGCTGCAACCTGTGGAGCGGCCGCGAGAGCGACCGCGAGAGCGCCATCTGCCGCTTCTGCGACACCGATTTCGTCGGCACCGACGGCACGCTGGGCGGCAAGTTCGCCAACGCCGAACTGCTTGCCGACACCATCGCCGCGCAATGGCCGGCCGGCGACGCCGAGCACCGGATGGTCGTGCTCACCGGCGGCGAACCGCTGCTGCAAGTGGACGCGGCGCTCATCGCCGCGCTGCATGCGCGCCGCTTCCGGATCGCGGTGGAAAGCAACGGCACTGTCCTTGCGCCCGAAGGCATCGACTGGCTTTGCATCAGCCCGAAGGCCGGCGCGCCCTGGGTCCAGCGCACGGGGCAGGAGCTCAAGGTGGTGTGGCCGCAGCCCGGCCTCGACCTGGACGCGTTGCAGGCCGACAGCCACTTCGCGCACCGCTTCCTGCAGCCGATGGACGGTCCGGCACAGGCCGAGAACACGGCCCTGTGCATCGACACCTGCATGCACCGCCCCGGCTGGCGGCTCAGCCTGCAGACCCACAAACTGACCGGGATCCGCTGAAATTTAGCTCTCCCCCAGGCTCCCCCACTTCGTGTGGTCCGCCAACCCCCTCTCCGGGGGCAACACCAGCGGCCCGGCAAAGCCGGTTCCGCGGTGTTCCCCGACTGACGCCAATGTCCACCCAACTCACCATCAGCCAGCGCTTCTTTTTCGACGCTGCCCACACCCTCAGGCGCGAGATCGACGCCGAAGGCAGCCGCCGCATCCACGGCCACACTTACCACGCGGAGGTCGCCGTACGCGGCCCGCTCAATGTCGAAACCGGCATGGTCATCGACCTCGGCGTGTTGCGCGGACATCTGAATGCCGTACGCGAGCAACTCGACCATCACCTGCTCGACGATGTGCCGGGCCTGGGCATCCCCACGTTGGAAAATCTTTGCCTGTTCATCGCCAAGGCCCTGGCCGGCATGCGGCCGCCGCCCTCGCGGGTGCGCGTCTGGCGCGATGCGCTGGGCGACGAGTGCGTGCTGGAGCTCGGCGCCTGACGCCGGAGGCTCGGCTCAGGCCGCGCCGATGCCGGCGACCAAGCTGCCGGCCGGCTGGCCGTTTTTCAGCCCCGCCGTGAAAGCCAGCATGCGATCGATCGGCACGCGTGCGCGAAGGCCCAGCGCCGGGTCGACATGGATCTCGCCGGCGCCCGTTTCGAGCACGCGCGCCAGGTCGGCCAGGCCGTTCATGGCCATCCAGGGGCAGTGCGCGCAGCTCTTGCAGGTGGCGCCGTTGCCGGCCGTGGGCGCCTCGATGAAGATCTTGCCGGGATTGAGCGTGCGCAGCTTGTGCAGCATGCCGCTGTCGGTGGCGACGATGAACTCGGCTGCATCCATGCGCTGCGCCGCATTCAGGATGCCGGAGGTCGAGCCCACCGCATCGGCCAGCGCGATCACGTCGGCCGGCGCTTCTGGATGCACCAGCACCTTGGCCCGCGGATGGGCCTCTTTCAGCAGTTCCAGCTCGAGCGCCTTGAATTCGTCGTGCACGATGCAGGCGCCTTCCCAGCTCACCATGTCGGCGCCGGTTTCGCGCCGGATGTAGTCGCCCAGGTGCCGGTCGGGCGCCCAGAGGATCTTGCGGCCCTGCGCCGCCAGCGCACGCACCACGTCGAGCGCGCAGCTTGAAGTCACCAGCCAGTCGGCGCGCGCCTTCACGGCCGCGCTGGTGTTGGCGTAGACGACCACCGTGTGGTCCGGATGCCGGTCGCAGAAGGCGCTGAAAGCATCGGCCGGGCAGCCGAGATCGAGCGAACAGGTGGCGTCGAGATCGGGCATCAGCACACGCTTTTCGGGCGACAGAATCTTGGCGGTCTCGCCCATGAAGCGCACGCCCGAAACCACCAGCGTCCTTGCCGCATGGTCGCGGCCGAAGCGTGCCATCTCGAGCGAATCGCTCACCACGCCGCCGGTTTCCTCGGCCAGGTCCTGCAGGTCGGGATGCACGTAGTAGTGCGACACCATCACCGCATCGCGCTCGCGCAGCAGGCGGCGGATACGCTGCTTCAGCGCTGCGCGTTCGGTTGGCGACGGCTCGGGCGGGACGCGCGCCCAGGCATGGCGCGTGTCGCAGGCGGCACCGGCTTGGGCCGGCTGCTCGTAGTCGACGCTGATGACGGAAGTCGCCACGGCTCAGCCCTCCTGGAAGCGCATCGAAAAATCGATGGCCTTGATGTCCTTGGTCAGCGCGCCCACCGAGATGCGATCGACGCCGGTCTCGGCCAGGGCACGCACGCTTTCGAGTGTGACGCCGCCGGAGATCTCCAACACCGCGCGGGTCTTTCCGGCCGCCTCGTTGCGGCGCACGGCTTCGCGCAGGGTCGGCAGGTCCATGTTGTCCAGCAGCACCATCCGCGCGCCCTGGGCCAGCGCCTCGTCGAGCTGGTCCAGCGTCTCGACTTCGATTTCGACGAACTTTGCCTGGCCGGCCACGCGCGCGGCGGCTTGCAGCGCGGCGCTGACGCCACCCGCGGCGGCGATGTGGTTTTCCTTGATCAGGATGGCGTCGTACAAGCCGATTCGGTGGTTGGTGCCGCCGCCGACGCGCACCGCGTACTTCTGCGCCAGACGCAGGCCCGGCAGGGTCTTGCGGGTGTCGACGATGGCGGCGCGCGTGCCGCGGACCGCTTCGACGTAGGTGGCGGTGCGCGTCGCGACGGCGCTCAGCAGCTGCAGGAAGTTAAGCGCGGTGCGTTCGGCAGTGAGCAGGGCCCGCGCATCGCCCGAAATTTCGAGCACGGTCTGCTCGGCCGCGCACTGCGTGCCTTCTGCACCATGCCACACGATGCGGGCCTGCGGATCGAGCTGCCGCACGACCGCCTCCACCCACGGTGCGCCGCACAGCACGGCGGGCTCGCGCAGCAGCACTCGCGCCGTGGCGCGCCCGCCGGCGGGCACCAGGCCGGCCGTGAGGTCGCCGTCGCCGGCGTCCTCGCGCAACGCCCGCGCGGCATCGGTCTGCGCGAGCTCGGCCACGCGGGCCGGGGAAAAATCGAAAAAGTTGTCGTCCATTGTTCTGTTTGCTTAGCCGGGCCACACGGGTTTCATCCGGATTCCACGCCCGGCTCGCGCCCCATCAGTTCAGCGACCGCCTCCGCAGGCCGCACGCGGCCGTCAAGCAGCGCCACCACGCTGTCGGCGATCGGCATTTCGACGCCCAGATGGCGCGCGCGCTGCACCACGGTGCGCGCACAGTAGACGCCCTCGGCCACGTGGCCCAGCGAATCCACCGCCTGGGCCAGCGTCCGGCCCTGGGCCAGCAGCAGGCCGACCTTGCGGTTGCGCGAGAGATCGCCGGTGGCCGTGAGCACGAGGTCGCCGAGGCCGGAGAGCCCCATGAAGGTATCGGCCCGGGCGCCGAGGGCGACGCCGAAGCGCGTCATTTCGGCCAGGCCGCGCGTGATCAGCGCGGCGCGCGCATTGAGGCCGAGCGTCAGGCCGTCGGCCAGGCCGGTCGCGATCGCCAACACGTTCTTGACGGCGCCGCCGACCTCGACGCCCACGATGTCGTCGTTGGCATAAACGCGCAGGGTCGGGCCGTGGAAGGCCGCGACCAGCGCATCGCGCAGCTGCGTATGGAGACTGGCGGCAACCAGCGCCGTGGGCCGGCCTTGCGCGACTTCCTGCGCAAAGCTCGGGCCGCTCAGCACGCCGGCCATCAGATCGGGCGCGACGACGGCCTGGATCTCGTGGCCCAGCAGCCCCACGGCGCCCGGGTCCGCACGCGCCGGCTCGACGCCTTTGCAAAGCCAGGCCACCGGGTAGGCGGCGTCGCGCAAAAGAACGAGCTGTTCGCGCAAGGCCGCCATCGGCGTCGCGACGATCGCGAGATCGGCGCCCTCGAGCGCGGCGAGCGCATCGCCGGCGCGAATGGTGAGTGAGGGCGGCAGCGCAATGCCGGGCAGATAGCGCTGGTTCTCGCGCGCCGCCGACATGGCCTCGGCCTGGGCCGCATCGCGCGCCCACAGGGTGACCGGATGGCGGCCGGCCGCATTGACCGCCAGCGCCGTGCCCCAGGCACCGGCGCCGAGCACGCAGATCTTCATCGGCGGCGGCGCAGTTGCGTTGCGCTTACTGCGTGACGATCGGCGAGGGCTGGCCCGCCGCCTGGGCCTGCTGCTGTTCGAACATGGCCTGGAAGTTGATTTCGGCCAGGTGAACCGGCGGGAAACCGCCGCGCTGGATCACGTCGGCCACGTTGCCGCGCAGGTAGGGGTAGACGATCTGCGGGCAGGCGATGCCGAGGATCGGGCCCATCTGGTCTTCGGGCAAGTTGCGGATCTCGAAGATGCCGGCCTGCTTGGCCTCGACCAGGAACACGGTCTTGTCCTGGATCTTGGTCTGCACGGTGGCCGAGACGGTGATCTCGAAGATGCCGTCGGTCACGGGCTGGGCATCGACGCCGAGTTGGATATCGACGGTCGGCTGCTCCTGCTCCAGCAGGATGGCAGGCGAATTGGGCTGCTCGAGCGACAGGTCTTTCAGATAGACGCGCTGGATCTGGAAGACGGGATCTTGGGCTTGCTGGTCGGCCATGGCTGAACTTTCGAGGGTCAAAACAACGCCCGCCGGGGAGAAGGTCCCGAGAGCGGGCTGGAGGATGGGTCTGCGAGGATGCGAAAAGGGCGATTATCGCCCCGCGGCTTCAGGCGCCCTGCAGCAGCGGGATGAGGCCGCCGCGGCCGTCGAGCGCGATCAGGTCATCGCAGCCGCCGACGTGGGTGTCGCCGATGAAGATCTGCGGCACGGTGCGCCGCTGGGTGGTGTTCATCATCGCGACGCGGGCCTGGGGGTCGCTGTCGACGCGGATCTCCTCGATCTGATCGACGCCCTTGGCCTTGAGGATTTGCTTGGCTCGAATGCAATAGGGGCAAACGGCGGTGGTGTACATCTTGACGGCTTGCATCGTGCGTATATCCGGGAAGTTCAGGCTTTTTCAATCGGCAGGTTAGCCTCTTTCCAGGATTTGAGTCCGCCGGCCACCGCTTGCGCTTGCTCGTAGCCGAGTTTCTTGGCCGTGGCCACCGCGCGCTGGGCCCGCGCACCGGTGGCGCAGATCAGAAGCAGCGGCACCGATTTGTTCTTGACCGCGGCAGCGAGTTTTTCGTCGAGCTGGTTGAGCGGCACGTTCTTCGCGCCGGTCACATGACCGGCTGCATACTCCTCGGGTTCGCGCACGTCGACCACCACCGCGCGTTCGCGGTTGATGAGCTGCACCGCGCCCTGCGCCGTGAGCGATCCGGCGTTGGCCCCGCGCAGCAGCGGCCAGGCCAGCATGCCGCCCGAGCTGAGCGCGATCAGGATCAGCATCCAGTTGTCGACGATGAATTTCACGGTGTTCCTTGAGTAGCAAACCTCGGATTTTAGAATGTCGACTTTTCGCTTGCGTTCCAAAGGCCTTCCCCCATGCACAAACTGGTACTGATCCGCCACGGCGAATCGACCTGGAATCTCGAAAACCGCTTCACCGGCTGGACCGACGTCGACCTGACGGCCACCGGCATCGAGCAGGCCAAGCAGTCCGGGCGACTCCTGAAGGCCGAGGGTTACGACTTCGACGTCGCCTACACCAGCGTGCTCAAGCGCGCCACCCGCACGCTCTGGCATACGCTGGACGAACTCGACCGCACCTGGCTGCCGGTGGTGCACTCCTGGCGCCTCAACGAGCGCCACTACGGCGCGCTGCAGGGCCTCAACAAGGCCGAAACCGCCAAGAAGTACGGCGACGAGCAGGTGCTGGTCTGGCGCCGCAGCTACAGCACCCCGCCGCCGCCGCTGGAGCCGAACGATCCGCGCTGCGAACGCGCCGACGTGCGCTACGCCAAGCTGCCGCCGGAGCAGGTACCGCTGACCGAATGCCTCAAGGACACCGTGGCGCGCGTGCTGCCCTTCTGGAACGAATCGATGGCGCCGGCGATCCGCGCCGGGCGCCGGCTGGTGGTGTCGGCGCACGGGAATTCGATCCGGGCGCTGGTGAAATACCTCGACGGCATCTCCGACGACGACATCGTGGGCCTCAATATCCCGAACGGCATTCCGCTGGTCTACGAGCTGGACGACGAGCTCAAGCCGCTGCGGCACTACTACCTCGGCGACGCCGCGGCGGCCGAAAAAGCCGTGGCCGCGGTGGCTGCGCAAGGCAAGGCGTGACGAAAACCGCTCCAGCTTCGACGGGTACGCGGAACCCCGGCAGACAACTTGCTTCCAAGCTGTGTATATTGGATTGACAGGCGACAAGGACGTTTACACATGGGCCAGAAATTGAAAATCACCGGCTGGGTTGCAGCCGGCGCCGTGGCCGGCGCGCTGACCACCGTCTCGTTGCAAACCGTTGCACGAGGCTCCCTGGCCCCTCTACCTCTCGAAGAACTGCAGCAGCTCGCTGCGGTGTTCGGCATGGTGAAGAGCGACTATGTCGAGCCGGTCGACGAGAAAAAGCTCATCTCGGATGCGATTTCGGGCATGGTCGCCGGGCTCGATCCGCATTCGCAGTATTTCGACAAGAAGTCCTTCAAGGAATTTCGCGAGGGCACCACCGGCCGCTTCGTCGGCGTGGGCATCGAGATTTCGCAGGAGGACAACCTGATCAAGGTGGTGTCGCCGATCGAGGGCTCCCCCGCCTTCCGCGCCGGCCTCAAGCCGAACGACCTGATCACCAAGATCGACGACACCGCGGTGCGCGGCCTCTCGCTCAACGAGGCCGTCAAGCGCATGCGCGGCGAGGCCAACACCAAGGTGCTGCTCACGATCTTCCGCAAGGACGAGAACCGCACCTTCCCGGTGACCATCACGCGCGAGGAGATTCGCACGCAGTCGGTGCGCGGCAAGGTGATGGAGCCGGGCTACGGCTGGATCCGCCTGTCGCAGTTCCAGGAACGCACGGTCGACGACTTCGTCAAGAAGGTCGACGAGATCTACAAGCAGGAACCCAACCTGAAGGGCCTGGTGCTCGACCTGCGCAACGATCCGGGCGGCCTGCTCGATGCGGCGGTGGCCATCTCGGCCGCCTTCCTGCCCGAGAACGTCACCGTCGTCTCCACCGACGGCCAGCTGTCCGAGAGCAAGTCGGTCTACAAGGCCGCGCCCGAGTTCTACCAGCGGCGCGCGAGCAGCGATCCGCTGCGCACCCTCCCTGCGGCGCTCAAGACGGTGCCGCTGGTGGTGCTCGTGAACGAAGGCTCGGCTTCCGCCAGCGAAATCGTGGCCGGCGCCCTGCAGGACCACAAGCGTGCCATCGTGATGGGCAGCCAGACCTTCGGCAAGGGTTCGGTGCAGACGGTGCGCCCGCTCGGCCCCGACACCGGCCTCAAGATCACGACGGCGCGCTACTACACGCCGAGCGGCACCTCGATCCAGGCCAAGGGCATCGTGCCGAACGTGCTGGTCGACGAAAGCGCCGAGGGCAGCCCCTTCGCCGCGCTGCGCATGCGCGAGGCCGACCTCGAAAAGCACCTGGCGAGCGGCCAGGGCCCGGAGAGCAAGGACCCCGAGCGCGAAAAAGCCCGCGACGAGGCCCGTAAGCGGCTCGAGGAAGAAGCCAAGAAGCCGCCGCAGGACCGCAAGGTGCCCGAGTTCGGCACCGACAAGGACTTCCCGCTCATGCAGGCCTTCAACCGGCTCAAGGGTCAGCCCGTGCTGGTGAGCAAGACGCAGGTGATCGTCGAGAACAAGGAAGAAAAGAAGGAAAACTGATCCCGGGCGGCTCCCCGCGGGAGCCACCGCCCCCCGGCGATCGACCGCGCAGCGCATGGAAGACCAAGACCTGCTGCGCTATTCGCGCCACATCCTGCTCGAAGAGTTCGGCATCGACGGCCAGGCGCGCGTCAGTGCGGGCCATGCGCTGGTGATCGGTGCCGGCGGGCTCGGCTCTCCGGTGCTGCTCTATCTCGCCGCGGCCGGCGTCGGCCGCATCACGCTGGTCGACGACGACGAGGTCGATCTCACCAACCTTCAGCGCCAGATCGCCCACGGCACGGAGCGGGTGGGCATGGCCAAGGTCGAATCGGCCGCCGAGGCGATGCGCGGCATCAATCCGGACATCCGCATCGAGACGCACCGCCTGCGCGCCGACGATGCGCTGCTCGCGCGGCTGGTCGCCGAGGCCGACGTGGTGATCGATTGCAGCGACAACTTCAGCACCCGGCATGCGGTGAACCGGGCCTGCGTCGCCCATGCCAGGCCGCTGGTGGCCGGCGCGGCGATCCGCTTCGACGGCCAGCTGAGCGTGTACGACGCGCGCGATCCGGCCTCGCCCTGCTATGCCTGCCTGTTCCCGCCCGATGCCCACTTCGAGGAAACGCGCTGCGCCGTGCTCGGCGTGTTCGCGCCGGTGGTCGGCACCATTGGCACCTTGCAGGCCGGCGAGGCGCTGAAGCTGCTGGCCGGCATCGGCCCCTCGCTGGCCGGCAGCCTGCTGATGTTCGACGGGCGCCGGACGGCTTTCGACACCCTGCGCGTCGCCCGCGATCCGGGCTGCAGCGTGTGCGGGCACCGGCCGGGTGCCGGCTGAGAAAAGCTACTGCTTCTTTGCCTTGGCAGCGCCAGCGGCTGCCTCCCGGGATACCGGCCGCTTCGCCAGGGCCAGCACTTCCTGGCAATCGGCATCGACGCCGGGGCCGGTTTCGACGGTCGCGGCGAGCGCGAGCAAGGGGTTGATCGTGCCCAGCGCCAGCGCAGCGATGCCGCGCGTCGCCAACGGGCCGGCCTGGACGCCCGCCGACGGCGATGCAAAGGTGCCGCCGACAACCAGCGGACCGCGCAGCGAGAGGATGCTCTTGTCCTTGGGTTGCGGCCGGATCACGAAATCCAGCGTCTCGTTCGCGAGGCTGGCATGGCCACTCACGTTGAAGACCGTGTCCTCGGTGTCGAACACCAGGCTGCGGCCATTCATCGTCCCCTTGTCGACATCGAAGGCGAGCGCCGCGCAGCGCAACACGACGTTCCGGTCGCCGCGCAGCAAGAACTTGATGATCTCGCCGCCGTCCAGGCCCATGAATTCCAGCAGCAGGTTGCTGAACTGCCCGCGGCCCGTGAGAGCGGCCACATCCCCGGAGGCGCTGCCCAGCCAGCCCGCGACCGAGTTTCCGCGCCCGGACAGGTTGATCCGCCCATCGAGTTTTCCGAAGCTGGTGCGCAGGGTCTCGACCTTGGGAATCAGGCGGTTGAGCTGCATGGCGCGCACGTCCAGCGCCGCTCGGATGTCGGCCGGATTCTGGGTGGCATCGATGCGGATCGCGCCGGCCAGCCTGCCGTTGGCGACGCCCACATCGAGCGGGTCGAGCGTCAGCACGCCATCCTTCAGCTTCACCTGCACGCTGCCCTTGTCGAGCGGCAGCTCGCGCACGTTCCGGATGCGGTCGGCCACGTACTTCACCTCGGCATTCATGGCGCGCAGGCGCTCGAAGTCCAGCGTGGCGGTGGGCAGCACCTTGCGCCCGGGATCGCGCCGCGCGCGCTTGACTTGGGCAACGCTGGGCGGCGGCGCCACACCTTCGACTGCATTGGCCGAACGGGCCGTCGGCGGCAAGCCGATCAGCGGGCCGAGGTCGTCCATGTCCATCACGCGCGAGCGGAGGCTGCCCGCGAGATAAGGCGGCTTCTGCGACTGGTCGAACCGCATGTCGCCGCCGATGTCGGAGAGGCCCAGCTTGCCCTTGAGGCCTTGCACCTCCCACAGCTTCGCGCGCTTTTTCAGCTCGCCGCTGAGGGCGTAAGGGGAAGTCTGGGGCAGCGCGATGCCCAGCAACCGGTACAGATCGCCGAGGTTCTGGCCCTTGAGTTCGAAGCGGGCGTCGACGCCATCCAGGCTGGCGAGTTCGGTCACCGTGCCTTGCGCCTTCAGCCGGGTGTGACCCGCGGCCGCACTGATCTCGAGCGGGAACGGCGGCTGGCCCGCCGCGTTGAGCTGCAGCACGTTGCCGGTACGGCCCTCCGCCGTGAGCGGCTGGCGCTGGTAGCGGCCCTTGATGCGGTAGCTGAGCGGCATGTCGCCGCGGCTGGTGTCGAAGCTGAAATCGGCGTGCAGGTCCACGCCCCAATGCTCCGCAAGGAAGTCGAGCCCGCCGCCGTCGATCTGCAGGAGGCCGATCGTCGGCACTGTCGCTTCGTCCGAAGTGTCCTTGCCCAGCGCCCAGGTGCGCCGCCCGTCCTCTTCCATCTGAAGGCCCAGCAACGGCGAAACCAGGGCCAGGCGCGGAATCACGACCTTGCGCGCCAGGAGCGGCCACAGCCGGAGGTCCAGTTCGGCGCTCTGCGCACGCACGAGATAGGGGTCGCGGGCCCAGGAAGGATTCGCGAATTCGATGCCGTCGAGCTTGACGGTGGCGCCGCGCCAGCCGAGATCGACATCCAGCCGCCGCGTGATCTCGAACTTGCGGCCGGTCTTGTCGCTGACGTAGCGGTTGATCGGCTCCCGCAGCGCGTCCCAGGGAAAGAAAGCCAGCACCAGCAGGAGGGCCACGAACAGCCCCAGCAGCACCGCGCCGAGCTTGATCCAGATCGAGCGGCGCGGCGTGTGGGCGGTGTTCGGGGTCACGGTGCTGGCATCTTCTTGTCCGGCGTCGAGGCGATGGATGCAGGGGATGCGAGGAAGCAGATGGCGGTGATGCCGACCGCGGCCGCGTTTTTCGCCGCTTCGGCGAGCTTCAGTTCGGCGTTCGCGGGCTCACCGATCACCACGACTGCGGCGGCCGCCAAGGTCAAGAGGCCGACGGCCACGTAGTTCCACACGATGTTCATCTCGGCGCCTTCCGTTGGGGAAAGGATGCGAAGGCATGGAGCGATCCGCATCGGGATCGAGGGTAAGGGGGCGCATCCGGCGCCGGGGTCGGCGCTCGACCGCAGCCGCTGTGGGGCAAAGCCTACGGCCGCAAATCGTTCACCGTCGTAAGAACAAGCCTACAGCCGCAGGGCGTCGAACGCTGCATGATGCGGGGCTGTTGATTTGTAGCATTTTGCGAAACGGCTTTCGCGGGGACCCACGGTCCACGGAGTTCGATCGCCAGAGAGACGCGCCGGTTCTCCAATGGACCCCAGATTGAACACCTACATCGTCGAAGACAACGTCACGATCCGCGAGAATCTCGTCGGTACTCTGGAGGAGCTCACCTGCATCTCAGCCGTCGGTTTCGCCGAAACCGAGACGGAAGCCGTCCGCTGGCTGACCGAGAACAGCGACCAGTGGGAACTGGCCATCGTCGATCTGTTCCTGAAACAAGGCAGCGGCCTGGGCGTGCTGCAGGCTTGCGTGTCGCGCCGGCCCGACCAGAAAGTGGTGGTGCTCAGCAACTACGCCACCCCCGACATACGCAAACGCTGCGCCCAGTTCGGTGTCGATGCCGTGTTCGACAAATCGAACGAGATCGACGCGCTGATCGACTTCTGCATCGGACAGTCCTCCGCGCTTCGCCAGCCGTCCAGCTCGAGCTGACGCCCCGCATCGCGAACGATGGTCTTTTCCAGCATGCGGCAGCCCCGCAGGGATGGAGCCGCCGCCGGAATCTCAATCGATCAACTTGTTCTTCAGCGCGTAGTACGTCAGGTCGCTGTTGGAAGAGAGATTCATCTTCTCCATCAGGCGCGTGCGGTAAGTACTGACGGTCTTGACCGAAAGCGAAAGCGTCTTGGCAATATCGCCCGCCGTCTCACCCTTGGCCAGCTTGAGAAACACCTGAAACTCGCGCTCGGACAATTGCTCGTGCGGCGCCGCGTCGTCCTTGCGGTCGAGCTGGCGCGCCAGCAGCTCGGCCACCGCCGGCGTGATGTAGCGGCGGCCCAGCGAGATGGTGCGGATCGCGTTCACGATCTCCATCGGGTCGCACTCCTTGTTGAGATAGCCGCTCGCGCCCTGGCGGATCAGGTTCATCGCGTAGTGCTCCTCGGGGTAGCCGCTCAAGATGAGGATGCCCACGTCCGGCGCTTTGGCGCGGATCATCGCCAGCGCATCGATCCCGCTCTGTCCGGGCATCGAGAGATCCATCACGAGCACATCCAGCTCCGTGGTGCGCACCAGCTCGATCGCTTCGCGTCCGCTGGCCGCCTCGCCCGCCACGCGCAGGTCGACGTGTTCCGAGAAGAACTGGCGCAAGCCGGAGCGCACGATGGCGTGGTCGTCCACAATTCCGATCTTGATCATCTGGTACCTTCTTTGTCGTATCGCGGTTTCTTGCGTCGCGGCATGCCGCCCCCTGATCCACGTCGATTATTCCCGAATTTGAACTGCCCGCATCCCGCGGAGACCCCATGCGCTGGTTAGCTTTCCCGAAGATGGCCCTCGGCCTCACGCTCGCGACGCTCGCCGCGCTCGTGCTCGTGGGCATCAACGAGGCCGGCTACCGCCAGTCCACCCAGGCCCTGACCGAAGTCGGCGAGGCGCAGCGCGTGCGCCTGGTGCTCAACATGCTGCTGCAGAACATCATCGATGCCGAAACGGGTCAGCGCGGCTATCTGTTGACGGGCGAGGCGCGCTACCGCGAGCCGTATGACGTTGCCGTGAAGCAGGTGGATGGTCAACTGGCCGCCCTGCAGGTGCTCTATGCCGGAAAGCCCGTCGAGACGGCGCGCCTGACCCAGCTCTCGAAGCACGTCTCGCGCAAGCTCGCGGAGATGGACATGAGCGTGCGGCTGCGACGCGACGGCAACGACGACGCCTGGAAGTTCGTGATCACAACCGACGTCGGCCGCGAGGAGATGGAGGCCATCCGCCAGCAGGCCGGCGAACTGATTTCGATCAGCAACGAGGCGCTGATGCTGGGCCAGGTCCAGATCGCGAAGTCGCTGCGCTTTGCGCGCATCGGCATCGGGCTGGTGGCATTGGCGGGCCTGCTGGCCTTCTACCTGTATTTGCGCCAGGCCCATGTGCTGCGTTCGGCCGGCGAGCGGCAGCAGGAGGCGCTGCAACGCGAACGCAATGCCCTGGAGGACGAGGTCCGCGAACGCACCGCGACGCTGGCCGAGCTCGCCACCCACCTGCAGCAGGTGCGGGAAAGCGAGCGCGGCTTCCTGGCGCGCGAGCTGCACGACGAGCTGGGCTCGCTGCTGACCGCGGCCAAGCTGGACGTGGCACGCCTGAAGTCGCGCCTCATCGATTCGCCGGACGCCATCCAGCGGCTGCAGCACCTGAACGAGCTCCTCAACAGCGGCATCGCGCTCAAGCGCCGCATCATCGAAGACCTGAGGCCCTCGTCGCTGGCCAACCTCGGGCTCATCGCTTCGCTCGAAATCCTCGGCCGCGAATTCGCCGAGCGCTCGGGAATGGAAATCGAGATGGTGCTCGAGCCGGTGGCGCTCAACGAAGACGACCAGCTCACCATCTATCGCATGGTCCAGGAAAGCCTGACCAACATCAGCAAGTACGCGCAGGCGACCGAAGCCAGCATCGTCATGAAGAACTACGGCAACCATGTGATCGTGGAGGTCGCCGACAACGGCAAGGGCTTCGACGCCCGCAGCACCCGGCCTTCATCCCATGGCCTGGCAGGCATGCGGCATCGCGTGGAAGCCGCCAAGGGCAAGCTCACCATTTCGTCGGCGCCCGGCCAGGGAACGCGCCTGAGCGCGATGCTCCCCGCCTCCCCGCCTCGCTCCTCCAAGGCAGCCTGAATACGCGGCTCGGGAGCGGCCCGACCGTGATTCGACCCTCTCCTACGCCCCCAGGCCGCTGCTGCTGACAGGGCTTCGGCGCCCCCCCACTTAACGTGAATCCCACGCGGTTTCACCCTCTGAACCGGCCGGCCGCCATTCACAACGACGAGACCATCCTCCAAAGGAGTTCAGCATGCTGTATTACGCAGTCGTATTCCTGGTCATCGCCCTGATCGCCGCGCTGTTCGGCTTCGGCGGCATCGCGGCCAGCGCCGTCGGCATCGCGAAAATACTTTTCGTGATCTTCATCGTGCTGGCCCTCGCCAGCTTCATCGCGGGCTTGATGCGACGATGACAGCCTCGTTACGATGAGCAGGTTCTCACAACAATCTCCGGAAGGACTATTTTCATGAACACGACCACCAAGACCCCTTCGCAGATCGCCGAAGAGGCGCGCCAGACCGCCGCTGACGCGATCGACACCACGCGCGCCTACGCGCAGAACGCAGTGAACGCCGCCGGAGAGAAGGTTCGTGACCTGCGCCGCGACGCGGAGCCCGCCGTGGAACAGATCGCGGCACGTGTGCAGCAGGCGGTACAGCGCGGCCTGGATGCCGCCTCGACGACCAGCGCGCGTGCGCAACGCCGCTTCGAGCAGGCTGCCGACGTCACGGGCAAGTACATCGCCGACCAGCCGGTTCGCTCCGTGCTCGTCGCCGCCGCGGCCGGTGCCGCCATCACGGCGCTGATCGTCCTCGCCAGCCGTCGCAGCAGCCGCGACGACTATTGATCTGAAATTCCGCTTCCCGCTGCCTGCCGCACCATGCTCCATCCCATTTTCTCCACGGTGCTCGGGCATCCGGAGCTGATCGCGGATCACGTCGCCAACTACGCTGCGCTGGCCAGGCTGGAAACGGCGCAGGCGAGCCGGGGCCTGATCGCGCGGGTCGTGGCAGGCGCGCTTGCAGCCGCCAGCGCGATGCTCGCCCTGGGGCTGATCGGCGTCGCCGCCATGCTCGGCGCGCTGCACGGAAGCTTTCACTGGGTGCTGGTCGTCGTTCCGGGCATCGCGGTACTGGTCGCGCTCGTCTCGGCCTATGTTGCTTCGCGCCCGAGCGAATTTCATGCTTTCAGCGATATCCGCGCCCAGCTCGACGCGGACGTCCAGGCGCTGCATCTGGCGGGAGAAGGTCGTGGCCATTGAGCGCCAGGACCTGACGCCGCAGCAACGGCTCGCGATCTCCCGCCGGGCGCTGGTGCAGCAGCTGCGAGGGAGCGAAGCCGCAGCCGATGCACCACGGCCAGCCTCGGGGCGGCGCCCGGCGCAGCGCGAAAGCGTGCTCGACCGGGTCGACTGGGCGTCGGTCGCGCGCAATGCGACCCGGCGCTGGTGGCGCAGGCACCCCGCCAACGCCGTCGGCCAATTGGCGCGACCGCTGCTCGACCGCTATGCGCGCGAACAGCCCGCCAAGCTGATGGCGGCGGCAGCGGCGGCGGGTGCGCTGGTCGTGCTGGTCAAGCCCTGGCGATTGCTGTCGATCACGGCAGTGCTCGCCGCAGCCCTCAAGACATCGGACGTGGCCGATCTCGTGACCACGCTGATGCACAAGAACCCCAGCCCCTCACGAAAGGATTCCCCATGAATACCGCAGTCAAGGAGCGCCCGTAACATCTGACGCTCGACCAGACCGCCATCGACGCGGCGTCCAAGCACCTCGACGACGGCGCCGTGACGCCCAGCGACGGGCCGTGGCGCGACGACATCGTCAAGCTGCTCAATGACGCGCTGGCCACCGAGCTGGTCTGCGTGCTGCGCTACAAGCGCCACTACTTCACCGCCAACGGCGTGGCCTCGCCGGCGATCGCCGACGAGTTCCTCGTGCATGCGAACGAAGAGTCCGCCCATTCCGACAAGATCGCGGAACGCATCGTGCAGCTCGGAGGCCAGCCCGACTTCAATCCGAAGACATTGCTCGACCGCAGTCATGCGGACTACGACGAGGCGACGGAGCTGCAGGCCATGGTGAATGGGCGTCAGAGCTTGTCCGCGCCGCGCTTGATGGCGTCCTTGGCCTTCTCTTTGGCATCGCCGTAGGTGCTTTGCACCTTGCCGCCGGCCTGCTCGACCACGCCTTCGCTCTGCAGCTTCTCGCTGCCGCTGACCTTGCCGGCCGCTTCCTTGAGCTTGCCCTTGGCTTGGCCGACACGGCCTGCCACTTGGTCCTTGTTCATGTCGCTTCCTTCGCAAGATGAGATGAACGGGTGGTTCGACCGAACCACTGAAAGCCAATCTAGCGGGCCCGCATAGGCCCCCGCGTGCCGAAGCCGGCTTGATCTGCTGTAGGACTTCAGGCGGTGAGGATCCAGCCCTCCAGCGGGTCCATCGCCGCCGACAGGCCATAGCCCGGACCGGCGCTCGACTTGCGGGCCGCACCCCAGGCGGCCTGCACGAGGCAGAGCACCGCGTCGATGCAATCGCCCTTGGCATCGGCCAGCAGCTGATCGCGCTCGGCAGCGCCGAGAAAGAGACGCAGGCCGAGACGCGTGGAACCTCGTTCGAGCGCGGCGAGCAGATCGATCCTCGCCGCGCGCCGCTGTGCGTTCTGGGCAGCGGCATCGTCGCTCTTGTAGCTGCGCCGCCCGATCAGCTCGCGCGCAAGAAGCCCCGGATAGCCTTCCAGCGCAACACGCGCCATGCCGCCGCCGGCCGGCGCGTGCAGTCCCGGCAATGCGGCACCTGCCGCGAGCAGCCGCGGCACGCCGGCGTGCAGCATGAAGGCGACCGGTGGGTTGATCCATTTCATCGAGGGACTAGAGCCCGCCGGGCCGTCCGTTGCGCGGTGCGCGAACTTCCCGCCGGCGGGGCGCGCCGCGCAGAAGGCAGCGAAAGTCTCGCGGATACTGTCGCGGCTCAAGCCGGCATAGTGCGCGATGAGCGCCCGCCATTGCGGCGGCCATCCGAGCTGTACGACCAGTTCACGCGGCAAGCCGAAGGGGAAGTCGAAGGCGCCGACCCATTCGGGCGTATCCGCCAGCCATTGGCACCAGGCGTCGAGAGTCGCGAAGCGTTCGAGCCGCGAGAGCCGGACGCCGCCCTCCTGCGCGGCCCCGAGCGCGAGCACGATGGGCTTGCGCGAAGTCGGTGCGCTCGAAAAATCGCAGCCCAGCAACAGCATGGCCGACGCAGCCTCGGCCGCCGCGCGCGACTCAGTGCCGGCCGACGATGGCGGCGGTGGCCATCAGTTCCTCGAGCAGCGCGAGCGATACCTTCCCGGAGACCGAATACGGATCGAGCTCCGGCTTCTCCGAGTACTTGAGCAAGGTCGAGATATTGAGCTTGGACAGATTGACCTGCCCCATCGTCCAGCCGCCGAAGCGGCGCTCGGAGATTTCTTCGTAGTGCAGCAGCACCACGTCCTTGTGGCGGGGATCCCGCTGGATGTGGCCGTACAGCTCGCTGATCGCCGTGCGGCCGCCTTCGATGGCCTGCAGGAACACGCCTGCGCCATAGCAAAGGATGCCGGTGATGCCGCACGCAGTGTTGTGCGAGCGCGATTGCGCGAGGATCGCTTCGATGGCGTCGGAGCTGGTATCGACGGCGCGGCTCACATAGAGAAGTCGTACGAGCATGGCGTTCAACTCCGGCGGGGAAGAAGGGAAAGGAATTCGCGGCGCAGGTTGGAGTCTTTCAGGAACGCGCCGCGCATCACTGAATTGATCATCTTGCTGTCCATCTCCTTGACGCCGCGCCACTGCATGCAGAAATGCTCGGCCTCGACCACCAGCGCCAGGCCGTCGGGCTGCGTGCGCTCCTGAATCAGGTCGGCCAGCTGAACCACGGCTTCTTCCTGGATCTGGGGCCGGCTCATCACCCACTCGGCCAGCCGCGCGTACTTCGACAGGCCGATCACGTTGGTCTGCTCGTTGGGCATGACGCCGATCCAGAGCTTGCCGATGATCGGGCAGAAATGGTGCGAGCAGGCGCTGCGCACCGTGATCGGGCCGACGATCATGAGCTCGTTGAGGTGCTCGGCGTTCGGGAATTCGGTGAGCGAGGGCTGGGCCACATAACGCCCCTTGAACACCTCGTTGACGTACATCTTCGCGACGCGGCGGGCCGTGTTGTCGGTGTTGTGGTCGTTGTCCAGGTCGATCACCAGGCTCTCGAGCACATGCTTCA
The DNA here is from genome assembly GCF_964253805.1 of Variovorax sp. LjRoot175. Lineage (NCBI taxonomy): Bacteria > Pseudomonadati > Pseudomonadota > Betaproteobacteria > Burkholderiales > Comamonadaceae > Variovorax > Variovorax sp. LjRoot175. Next base: position 4,520,121 of record NZ_CAXURY020000001.1, read on the forward strand.
TCTTGCCTTCGACCTCGTCGAGCAGGCGCTCGAGTTCGCCGGGCTCGATGAACTCCGCGATATTGTCGTTGGCATGGAAGCGCTTGCGGGCGGCCAGAAGGCGCTCGCGGATCTTCACGGACACGGGCGTGCCCTCGTCCTCGGCCCCTTCGTCGGGGCGCTCTACGGCGTCGGTTTTCCTTAGCATGAGAGCATCCTAACAGTGAATGTATTCAGGGCGAATGACCCTGCAGCGCGCTTCCCGCCTGCGCGCAAAGCTATTGTTTTGATAGCACGAAATCCGTCACCAGCGGCAGGTGATCGGACATGCGCGCCCAGATCGGCCCGCGCGGCACCGTGGTGGCGACCGGCTCGACCTGGCGGCCGTAGATGAAGTCGAGCTGGGTCACCGGCAGGCGCGAGGGATAGGTCAGCGTGCGCGGTCCGCGCAGGTCGCCGGTGTCGCGCAGCCCCATGGCGTTCATCGCGTAGCGCATGCGCGCGCCCCAGTCGTTGAAATCGCCGGCCACGACCAGCGCCTCGCCGGGCGGGATCTCGCGCTCGATGAATTCCCGCAACAGCGCGACCTGGCGCACACGGCTGCCCTTGATGAGGCCCAGGTGCACCACGATCGCATGCACCGGCTGGCCCTCGACGTCGATCGCCACGTGCAGCAGCCCCCGCTGCTCGAAGCGATGGTCGGAGATGTCCTGATGAGTCTTGCGCAGCACCGGCCAGCGCGTGAGCAGCGCGTTGCCATGCTCGCCGTGCCGCGTGATGGCGTTGGTCTCGTAGACGGCCGTGTAGCCCTCGGGCGCGAGAAAGTCGGCTTGCGGCAGCTCGGGCCAGTGCCTGAAGCGGGCGGCGGCCTGCCGGTTCATCTTGCGCACTTCCTGCAGGCAGACGATGTCGGCATCGAGCTGCTCGATGGCATGGCCCAGGTTGTGGATTTCGAGGCGCCGTGCGGGGCCGATGCCTTGCACACCCTTGTGGATGTTGTAGGTCGCCACCCGGATGCTGTTGGTCGGCGCGTTCATTGCGCAAATTGTGGCAGCAGCAGGATCGCTTCGGCGTTCGAAGGGGAAAAGCAGGCGTCGGCCGCCTCGCGGTAGGGCAGCCAGCGCCAGGCCGTGTGTTCGCGCGGGTCCAGGCGCGGCGTCAGGCGCTCGGGCACGCAGAGGCCGAACAGGTGCTCGGTGTTGTGGGTGACGCCCGGCGCATAGCGGGCGCGCCAGCGGGGGTAGATCTCGTAGATGTTCTGGAGCCGCCAGTCGCGCAGCTGCGAGGCGAGCGCGCTGCCTTCGCCGCAATCGATGCCGGTCTCCTCCGCGACCTCGCGCGCCGCGGTCAGCGCCAGCGGTTCGTCGATGTCATCCTTGCTGCCGGTGACCGACTGCCAGAAGTCCTCGGCATCGGCACGCCGGATCAGCAGCACTTCGAGCGCCGGCGTGTGGATCACGACCAGCACCGACTCGGGAATCTTCCAGGGCCGCCCGCTCACTAACCAACCTTCGCGCCGCGCGCTTCGGTATTCGCCTTGGGGGCGGCCCGGCGGCTCATGCTTGGCCCCGGCCCGCTCAGGCGGCCAGCTGGGCGTTGCGCAACCGGATGTGCAGCTCGCGCAGCTGCTTCTCGTCGACCGGGCTCGGCGCCTGCGTCAGCAGGTCCTGCGCGCGCTGGGTCTTGGGGAAGGCGATCACGTCGCGGATCGACTCCGCACCGCTCAGGAGCATCACCAGCCGGTCCAGGCCGATCGCGATGCCGCCGTGCGGCGGTGCGCCGTACTGCAGCGCGTCGAGCAGGAAGCCGAACTTGTTCTGGGCGTCCTCGGCACTGATCTTGAGCGCGCGGAACACCTTGCTCTGCACCTCCTCGCGGTGGATACGCACCGAGCCGCCGCCCATCTCGATGCCGTTGAGCACCATGTCGTAGGCCTTGGCGATGCACTTCTCGGGCGCAGTGTCCATGAGGTCTTCATGGCCGTCCTTGGGCGCGGTGAAGGGATGGTGCACGGCCGACCAGCGCTGGCCTTCCTCGTCGAACTCGAACATCGGGAAGTCGACGACCCAGAGCGGCGCCCAGCGGTCCTCGAACAGGCCGTTCTTGCGGCCGAAGGCGCTGTGGCCGATCTTCACGCGCAGCGCGCCGATGGCGTCGTTGACGATCTTTTCCTTGTCGGCGCCGAAGAACAGGATGTCGCCGTTGCGCGCACCGGTGCGCGCGATGATTTCCGCCAGCGAGGCATCGTTGAGGTTCTTGACGATCGGGCTCTGCAGGCCCTCGCGCCCCTGCGCCGCGTCGTTGACCTTGATGTAGGCCAAGCCCTTGGCGCCGTAGATCTTGACGAACTCGGTGTAGGCATCGATGTCGCCGCGCGACAGGCCGCCTTCGGCGCCGCCGCCGGGCACGCGCAGCGCCACCACGCGGCCGCCGGGGGTGCTGGCGGCCTGCGCGAAGACCTTGAACTCGACGTTGCGCATCACGTCGGTCAGTTCGGTGAACTCGAGCTTGACGCGCAGGTCGGGCTTGTCGGAGCCGTACTTGAACATCGCGTCCGCATAGCTCATGACCGGGAACGGCGGCAGCTCGACTGCGGCCGCCGCGCGAAACACCTTGCGGATCATGCCTTCGAACATCTCGCGAATCTCTTCCTCGGCCATGAACGAGGTTTCGATGTCGATCTGCGTGAACTCGGGCTGGCGATCGGCGCGCAGGTCCTCGTCGCGGAAGCATTTGACGATCTGGTAGTAGCGGTCGTAGCCGGCCACCATCAGCAGCTGCTTGAAGAGCTGGGGCGACTGCGGCAGCGCGAAGAAGCAGCCGTCGTGCACGCGGCTCGGCACCAGGTAGTCGCGCGCGCCTTCGGGCGTGGACTTGCCGAGCATCGGCGTCTCGATATCGATGAAGCCGTTGGCGTCGAGGAACTTGCGCACCTCCATCGTGACCTTGTAGCGCAGCATCATGTTGCGCTGCATCGCGGGGCGGCGCAGGTCCAGCACGCGGTGCGTGAGGCGGGTGGTTTCCGAGAGGTTGTCGTCGTCCAGCAGAAAGGGCGGCGTGACGGAAGGATTGAGCACCTTCATCTCCTGGCACAGCACTTCGACCTTGCCGCTCTTCAGGTTCTCGTTGACCGTGCCCTCGGGCCGCGCGCGAACCAGGCCGGTGACCTGTACGCAGAACTCGTTGCGCAGGCCCTCGGCCGTGGCAAAGGTGGCGGCGCGATCGGGATCGCACACCACCTGCACGTACCCTTCGCGGTCGCGCAGGTCGATGAAGATCACGCCGCCATGGTCGCGGCGGCGGTTGACCCACCCGCACAGGGTGACGGTTTGGCCCAGCAGGGCTTCGGTCACGAGACCGCTGTAGTGAGAACGCATGGCCATAGGTGGATTCCGGCGCCGACAGTGGCGCGTTTTATTTGATCGCGATGGTTGCGGGGCCGCCGGGAACGACCACGCCCATCGACACGATGTACTTGAGCGCGTCGTCCACGCTCATCTTGAGTTCGATGCAGTCGCTGCGCTTGAGCATCACGAAATAGCCGCCCGTCGGGTTGGGCGTGGTCGGCACGTAGACGCTGAGGTAGTCGCCGCCGCCGAGGTGCTCCACCACGTCGCTGCCGGGAGCACCGGTCACGAACGCGATGGTCCACACGCCTTCGCGCGGCCACTCGACCAGTACCGCGGTGCGGAACGCATTGCCGTTCTCGGAGAACAGCGTGTCCGACACCTGCTTGACGCTGGAGTAGATCGAGCGGACCACCGGAATGCGGCGCACCACGGCATCGCCCCATCCCAGCAGGCGCTTGCCGACGAAATTGCTCGCGATCGCGCCGACCGCCAGCAGGATCGCCAGCGTCAAGAGCACGCCCAGCCCGCGCACCCTGTGGTCGTTGAGCCACTTCTGCCAATCTTCCGGCAGCAGCCACAGCGTCTGGTCGAGCGTGCCGATGATCCAGTTCAGCACGCCCAGCGTGATGACCAGCGGCACGATGACCAGCAAGCCGGAAAGCACCCATTTGCGCAGCGCGAGCATGGCGTGTGCGGCTCGATCAGTCGTTCTTGGCCGCGGCAGCGGCAGGCGCCGGCGCCGGCGCGGGGGATGCGGCAGGCGCAGCGGACGGTGCCGGCGCGCCCGCAGTTTCGGCCGGCTTCGCGGCAGTTCCGTCGGCCGGCGCGCCCGCACCGTCAGCGCCCTTTTCAGCGCCCTTCTTGCCGCCGCCGTCGCGGAAATCGGTCACGTACCAGCCCGATCCCTTGAGCTGGAAGCCGGCGGCGGTGAGCTGCTTGCTGAACGCACCCACGCCGCAGCTCGGGCACTCGGTCAAGGGCGCATCGGACAATTTCTGCAGCACGTCCTTGGCAAAGCCGCAGGCGCTGCACTTGTAGGCGTAGATAGGCATGGGGTCGGGGGGCGGATGAGCGGCCGGCGGCCGCTCGCAAAGCTCTCGATTATAAGCGCCGCCCCACCGCCGCTCAGGCGGGGTCGACGGCCAGCGGACGATGCGGCGTGCGGGTGTTGGAGACCCACTGTGGCGCCAGCGAGCCGGCGAACATGCCGGCGAAGGCCGCCAGCACACCGGCCAGTTGTGCCGGGAACTGCTCGCCCCAAGGCATGGCCAGGAACAGCAGCCAGACCCCGATGCCCAGCACGACCGCCGCAATGGCGCCCTGGGTCGTCGCGCGCTGCCAGTACAGGCCGCAGACCAGCGGCACGAAGGCGCCCACCAGCGGCACCTGGTAGGCGCCCGAGACCAGCTCGTAGATCGGCGTGCCCTGCATGCGGATCGCATAGGCGAGCACGGCGACGCTGAAGAGCAGCACCGTGATGCGCATCGTCATCAGGTTGGATTTGTCGCTGCCGGCCGGCCGGAACTGGCGCCAGATGTTCTCGGTGAAGGTCACGCTCGGCGCCAGCAGCGTGGCCGAGGCCGTCGACTTGATGGCCGACAGCAGCGCGCCGAAGAAGAACACCTGCATCACGAAGGGCATCTTCTCGAGCACCAGCATGGGCAGCACCTTTTGCGGATCTTCCTTCAGCAGCGTCGCGGTCTGCTCCGGCATGATCAGGAGCGCGCTCGCCACCAGGAACATCGGCACGGCGGCGAACAGGATGTACGCGACGCCGCCGATCACCGGGCCGCGCGTCGAGGCCTTCACGCTGTTGGCCGACATGACGCGCTGAAACACGTCCTGCTGCGGAATCGAGCCGAGCATCATGGTGATCGCGGCGGCAAAGAAGAAGATGATGTCCTTGAAGTTCGGCTCCGGCCAGAACCGGAACAGGTCCTTGCTGGCGGCGAAGGCGATCACCTTGTCGGCACCGCCGGCCATGTTGCCCGCGAACATCGCGATCACCGCCAGGCCCAGCACCAGGATGATCATCTGGATGAAATCGGTCACCGCCACCGACCACATGCCGCCAAACAGCGTGTAGGCCAGGATCGAGACCACGCCGATCACCATGCCGATCGGGATGCTGATGACGCCGCCCGACAGCAGGTTGAACACCAGCCCGAGCGCCGTAACCTGCGCGGAGACCCAGCCGAGGTAGCTCAGCATGATGATCAGCGAGCAAGCGATCTCGATGGTGCGGCCGAAGCGCTCCCGGTAATAGTCGCTGATGGTGAGCAGCGTCATGCGGTAGAGCTTGCCGGCGAAGAAGAGCCCGACCAGGATCAGGCAGGTGCCGGCGCCGAAAGGATCCTCGACCACGCTGTTCAGGCCCCCTTCGATGAACTTGGCCGGGATGCCAAGCACCGTTTCGGAGCCGAACCAGGTGGCGAAAGTGGTCGTCACGATCATGTAGAGCGGCAGATGGCGCCCGGCGATCGCGAAATCGGTGGTGTTCTTCACGCGCTTGGCCGCATACAGGCCGACGGCGATCGTGAGCAGCAGGTAGATGATGACCAGGGTCAGCAGCACGACGAAATCTCCTTTCAGAAAAGACGCACGCGCACCAGCACCTGCATCGCGATCAACCCCAATACAAAACCTATGCCACCGTAGATGATGGCCTGCAGGAGCCGGTTGGTCCGCTTTTGAGCGGCCAGCAGTTCCATCAGTTCGCGCCGGTGGTCGGCCGGCCGATTTTCGAGGAAATCGTGCAGAAGCCGAGGCAATTGGGGCAGCAGCTTGGCGTAGCGCGGCGCCTCGGCGCGCAGCTGCTCCAGCAGCTTGCGCGGGCCGATCTGGTCGCTCATCCACTTCTCGAGGAAAGGCTTGGCCGTGTGCCAGAGGTCGAGTTCGGGATCGAGCTGGCGGCCCAGGCCCTCGATGTTGAGCAGGGTCTTCTGCAGCAGCACCAGCTGCGGCTGGATCTCGACGTGGAAACGGCGCGAGGTCTGGAACAGGCGCATCAGGACCATGCCGAGCGAGATCTCCTTCAGCGGCCGGTCGAAGTAAGGCTCGCACACGGTGCGGATCGCGCCCTCGAGCTCGTCGATGCGCGTGCCTTCGGGAACCCAGCCGCTTTCGAGGTGCAGCTCGGCCACGCGCTTGTAGTCGCGCCTGAAGAAGGCGGCGAAGTTCTGCGCCAGGTACTCCTTGTCGGACTCGGTCAGCGTGCCGATGATGCCGAAGTCCAGCGAGATGTAGCGCCCGAAAGTGGCCGGGTCCAGGCTGACCTGGATGTTGCCCGGGTGCATGTCGGCATGGAAGAAGCCGTCGCGAAACACCTGCGTGAAGAAGATGGTGACGCCGTCGCGCGCCAGCTTCGGGATGTCGACCCCGGCCGCCCGCAGGCGGTCGAGCTGGGCGATGGGCACGCCCTTCATGCGCTCCATCACGATCACCTCGGGATGGCAGAAGTCCCAGAGCATCTCGGGGATCATCACCAGTTCGAGCTTGCTCATGTTGCGCCGCAACTGGGCGGCGTTGGCGGCTTCCCGCACCAGGTCGAGCTCGTCGTGCAGGTACTTGTCGAACTCGGCCACCACCTCGCGCGGCTTGAGCCGCTTGGCATCGGTCGACAATCCCTCCACCCAGGCGGCCATCATGGCCATGAGTTCCAGGTCCTTTTCGATCACGCCGCGCATGCCGGGCCGCAGTACCTTGACCGCGACCTCGCGCACGGCGCCGCCGGGGTCGCGGATGGTCGCGAAATGCACCTGCGCGATCGACGCGCTGGCCACAGGCGTCTCGTCGAACTGCACGAAGATCTCGCCCACCGGCCGGCGGAAGGCGCGCTCGATGGTCGCGATCGCGACCTTCGAATCGAAGGGCGGCACGCGGTCCTGCAGCCAGGCCAGCTCGTCCGCGATGTCGGCAGGCAGCAGGTCGCGCCGCGTCGACAGCACCTGCCCGAACTTCACGAAGATCGGCCCCAGGCTCTCCAGCGCTTCGCGCAGGCGCTGGCCGCGCGGCGCGTCGAGATTGCGGCCGATCGAGACGACGCGCGCCACCACGCGCAGCCAGGGCTTTTGGAAGCTCGTGAGCACGAGCTCGTCGAGGCCGTAGCGCAGCGCGACCAGGACGATGACGATGCCGCGGTAGAAACGCCTCATTCGGGGCCTGCGGGCCCGGCGGCCTTGCCGCCGCGCTCACCGACGAACTGCCGCAGTGCCGCCACCACGCGCCGGGCGCCGGTGGCAATGGTGTGGGCGGGAACATCGCCGATCACGCGCGCCAAGTCATCCTCGACGTCCCAGCGCACGTGGTCGACCAGCCAGTTGACCTCGGCCGCCAGTTGCACGTCGCCTTCGATGCGCACCGGCGGCTTGTCGCCGCGGAACGCGGCCCGCGCGAGGCCGAACGGGGATTCCTCGGTCACCGCGAGCGTGAGCTCGGAGAGGGCGTCCTCGGGCGCCAGGTCGAGCAGGCCGGCCGGCGTGGCCACGAACTTCATCGTGACGAAGCGCCATTCGAACTGGACCACCCGCCCCTGCTGGCGCATCAGCCGCTGCTGGGCCTCGGGTTCCTGCTGCAGCACGTGGTTGAGAAACAGCACGGCGCGGTGCTGGACCTCGTGGACGACCCAATCGGGCGGCTGCAAGCGGCTGCCGACGCGGTTGACGAAGTCGTCGAGAAAAGAAAATGGGGACGATGGTGTGACCATGTCCCCATTATTCCTGAGCCGTCGGCCTCCCGGCCGCGGCGCTGCGTGCTTTTACTGCAGAGCTTGCACGCCGGCCACCAGCCAGCCGCTCGTGCCGCTGGTCGGCTTGGTCATGTTCCAGACTTCGCGGAAGGGGCTCGGGCCGGAGGACACGTCCTCGCGGATCATGCCGGAGAACTCGACGCTGGCCAGATAGGCATCGGGCAGTTCTTCGATGCCCAGCAGCTTGGCATCCAGCATCACGACCTCGGTCTTGTTCGGCTGGCCGCCGGTGTGGTTCTCGCGCTCGGCCAGCTGCTGGCGGATCTCGCCGACCATGCCGTCGGTCATCATCGAACGCAGGGTTCCGATGTCGGTGCGGTCCCAGGCGTCCTGCAGGGTCACGAAGTTGCGCTTGGCAGCGGCGAGGAAACCGTCGACATCGAAGCCGGCCGGGATGCCCCAGGACTGCGAGCCGCCCAAGGCCGAACCGATCAGGCTGCCACCGGCCGCTGCCGCGCCCGCCATCGACGAACCGCCGGTGCTGCGCTCGGCCGGGTGATCGGGCTGCTGCGCCGGGCTGGCGTCGAAGGCCGCGGTGTTGCGCTCCCACGGACGGGCCGAGGCGTCGTTGCCGACGTTGTTCGGGCTGTACTGCGAAGGCGCCGTGGCGTCAGCGGGATGGCCTGCGCCCTGGAACGCGAAGCCGCCGCTGCGGGACGCGCCGTTGGCGCGCGAACGCGCCGCGAAGATGCGCCACACGACCACGGCCGCGACCACCAGCAGGAGGATCAGCAGGATGTTGCCAAAGGCTGCGCCGAGGCCGAGCGAATGCGCAAGCCAGGCCAGGCCGAGGCCCGCAGCCAGGCCGCCGAGCATGCCGGCCCACGGACGCTTGGGCGCCGCCGCAGCGGGCGCGGCCGCGGCCGGCTTGGCCGCAGCGCTGTTCACGTTCTGTGCGGGGGCGCCGGGCGCGGCCGGCGCAGTGGGCGTTGCCTCGCGCTGCGTCACGTTGCCCGACTGCTTGCCGATCGACGTTCCGCCGCCCAGGCGGCGTGCGTCGGCGTCGATGCTCACAGCGGCCAGCGCGCACACCAGCAAAACGGACCAAAAACTCTTCATGACGTCTCCTCTTTCGGCAAAAAATTTCTTCATCAGCACTTGATTCCAACATGCAGGGCGACAACGCCACCGGTCATGTTGTGATAGTCCACATGTCCGAAACCGCCCTCTTTCATGAGGGTCTTGAGCTCCTCTTGCGAGGGATGCATCCGGATCGACTCGGCCAGGTAGCGATAGCTCGCATCGTCGCCCGCCACCACCTTGCCGAGCAGCGGCAGCACCTTGAACGAATACCAGTCGTAGACCTTGGAAAGCGGCTTGGCGACCTTGGAGAACTCGAGCACCAGGAGCTTGCCGCGCGGCTTCAGCACGCGGTTCATTTCCTTCAGTGCGAGGTCCTTGTGCGTCATGTTGCGCAGGCCGAAGGCGACGCACACGACATCGAAGTGATCATCCGGGAAGGGCAGCTTCTCGGCATCGCACACCAGCGTGGGCAGCGCGACGCCGCCATCGAGCAGCCGGTCGCGGCCGGTGCGCAGCATGGCTTCGTTGATGTCCGTATGCACCACCTCGCCGCTTGCGCCCGCCTTCTTCGCGAAGGCCAGTGCGAGGTCGCCCGTGCCGCCCGCGATGTCGAGCACCTTCGAGCCCTCGCCCACGTTGGCGACCATCACCGTGTAGGCCTTCCAGGCACGATGCAGGCCCGCCGACATCAGGTCGTTCATGAGGTCGTAGCGTGTTGCGACCGAGTCGAACACGCCGCGCACGCGCCGCGCCTTGTCGCTTTCCTCGACCGATTCGAAACCGAAATGGGTACTGCTCATGCACCCGATGTTAGGCCGGAAGCGTTCACATCAAGCCGACGACCCCGCAGGGACGGCGGTCATTCGTTGCTTTGGGCCAAAGAAAGCGGCGCTCAGTGGCTGCCACAGGCGTGGCCGCCCTTCTCGGCCATCGGCGCATCGCGGTCGACGCCTGCAGCGGCCAGGCGCCGCTCGTACTCGGCCCAGAGTTCGTCCTGCTTGGCCCCGAGTTCGTACAGCAGGTCCCACGAGAAGATGCCGGTATCGTGGCCGTCGGAGAAGCTCGGTTGAACCGCGTAGTTGCCGACCGGCTGCAGGTCCAGCAGACCGACGTTGCGCTTGCCGGTCTGCAGCACTTCCTGGCCCGGCCCGTGACCCTGCACTTCCGCCGAGGGCGAATAGATGCGCATCAGCTCGAAGGGGATGCGGAAGGTGGCACCGTCGGAGAAGCCGACCTCCAGCACGCGCGACTGGTTGTGCACGGTGATCGATTGCGGCGTCGGCGCGCCGGCTTGCAAACCTGCCATCAGAAACTCCTTGTCGCCAGGCGCTGGATCATCTCGCGTTCCAGCGATGGCAGTTTGACCTCGATCCCGGCCTCGCGTTCCGGATCGCGCTCGCGCTGCACTTCGGCCCAGACCGACCCAGGGAAACGCGGGTCCCAATCGAAGCGCGCGATCACGTGCCAGTGCAGGTGGGGAACCATGTTGCCCAGCGCCGCGAGGTTGATCTTGGCCGGCGCCAGGGCGTTGCGCAGGCTTTGCTCCACGGCGACCACCGCATCCATGCACAACGCGCGGTCTTCCGGCCCCAGATCCGACCACTCGGCCACGTGGTCTTTCCAGACGACGCGATAGAACGCGGGAAAGCCCGCTTCCGCAGCATGGATGACGCGAAACTTCGCAGCCTCGAAGACCAGACGTCCGCCAGGCTCGTCGCACAAAGGGCAGCCAGCCGCGCGCGTCATACCAGCACGCGTTCGATGCCGCCCTGATTGGCCGCGGCCACGTACTCGGGCATCCAGTCGTCGCCGAGGATCTTGTTCGCCATCTCGACCACGATGTAGTCGGCTTCGAGCAGGCCGTTGTTCAGGTCGTTGCCGTAGCGGCTCAGGCCCTGCAGGCAGCTCGGGCAGCTGGTGAGGATCTTGACGTTGGCCTTGGGCCCGACCATGCCGCTGTCGCGCAGCGCGGCCTCGCCCTTCTTCAGCTCCTCTTCCTTGCGGAAGCGGATCTGCGTCGAGATGTCCGGGCGCGTCACGCCCAGCGTGCCGGACTCGCCGCAGCAGCGGTCGTTCTTGAGCACGTTGTCGCCGACCAGCGCCTTGACGGTCTTCATCGGATCCTGCAGCTTCATCGGGCTGTGGCAGGGGTCGTGGTACAGGTAGCCGCCACCAGCGGCGCCACCTAGCGTGATGCCCTTCTCGAGCAGGTACTCGTGGATGTCGATGATCCTGCAGCCCGGGAAGATCTTGTCGAACTGATAGCCCTGCAGCTGGTCGTAGCAGGTGCCGCAGCTCACCACCACCGTCTTGATGTCGAGGTAGTTCAGCGTGTTGGCCACGCGGTGGAACAGCACGCGGTTGTCGGTGATCATCTTCTCCGCCTTGTCGTACTGGCCGCTGCCGCGCTGCGGGTAGCCGCAGCACAGATAGCCGGGCGGCAGCACGGTCTGCACGCCCGCATGCCACAGCATCGCCTGCGTGGCCAGGCCCACCTGCGAAAAGAGACGCTCCGAGCCGCAGCCCGGGAAATAGAACACGGCCTCGGTCTCGGAGGTGGTCGCCTTCGGGTTGCGGATGATCGGCACGTAGTCGGCATCCTCGATGTCCAGCAGCGCGCGCGCGGTCTGCTTGGGCAGCCCGCCCGGCATCTTCTTGTTGATGAAGTGGATCACCTGCTCCTTGACCGGCGCCGGGCCCAGCGTGGCCGGCGGGGCCGCGGTCTGCTTCTTCGCCAGGCCCCGCAGCAGGTCGTTGGCCAGGCGTTGGGCCTTGAAGCCGATATCGACCATGCCGGTGCGCATCATCTTGATGGTCTGCGGATTGGTGGCGTTGAGGAAGAACATCGCCGCCGCATTGCCGGGCCGGAAGGACTTCTGGCCCATCTTGCGCAGCAGGTTGCGCATGTTCATCGACACGTCGCCGAAGTCGATGTCGACCGGGCAAGGCGTCAGGCACTTGTGGCACACCGTGCAGTGGTCGGCCACGTCCTCGAACTCTTCCCAGTGCTTGATGCTGACGCCGCGCCGGGTCTGCTCCTCGTAGAGGAAAGCCTCCACCAGGAGCGAGGTCGCCAGGATCTTGTTGCGCGGCGAGTAGAGCAGGTTGGCGCGCGGCACGTGCGTCGCGCACACCGGCTTGCACTTGCCGCAGCGCAGGCAGTCCTTCACGCTGTCGGCAATGGCGCCGATGTCGCTCTGCTGCATGATCAGCGATTCGTGGCCCATGAGGCCGAAGCTGGGCGTGTAGGCGTTGGTCAAGTCGGCATGCAGCGGGCCGCCATCGCCGAGCACGGGACGCAGCAGCTTGCCCTTGTTGAAGCGCCCTTCCGGGTCGACCCGCTTCTTGTAGTCGGTGAAGGGCTGCAGCTCCGCGTCGGACAGGAATTCGAGCTTGGTGATGCCGATGCCGTGCTCGCCCGAGATCACGCCGTCGAGGCTGCGTGCCAGCACCATGATGCGTGCCACCGCGGCATGCGCGGTCTGCAGCATCTCGTAGTTGTCGCTGTTGACCGGGATGTTGGTGTGCACGTTGCCGTCGCCCGCGTGCATGTGCAGCGCGATCCAGACGCGGCCCTTGAGCACGCGCTGGTGGATGGCATTGCACTCGGCCAGGATCGGCGCGAACTCGGCGCCGCTGAAGATGGCCGCAAGCGGCGCACGGATCTGCGTCTTCCAGCTCGCGCGCAGCGAGTGGTCCTGCAGCTGCGGGAACAGCGCTTCGATGTCATCGAGCCAGCCCTGCCACATCGCCCGCACCTCGCGCACCAGCGCCGCGGCCTGGGCGGCGCGGTCTTCCAGCAGCTCGGCCGACGCAATCTCGCTGGCATCGTCGCTTCTGCCCAGCGGCAGGTTGCCGCGCACGAAGAAGGCTTCGAGCTCGTCGGCGAGCACAAGCTTGTTCTGAAGCGAGAGCTCGATGTTGATGCGCTCGATGCCGTCGGTGTACTCGGCCATGCGCGGCAGCGGGATCACCACGTCCTCGTTGATCTTGAAGGCGTTGGTGTGTTTGCTGATGGCGGCCGTGCGCTTGCGGTCGAGCCAGAACTTCTTGCGCGCCTCGGGGCTGATCGCGATGAAGCCTTCGCCGCTGCGCGAGTTGGCGATGCGCACCACCTCGGAGGTCACGCGCGCGACCGCATCGGCATCGTCGCCGGCGATGTCGCCGAACAGCACCATCTTCGGCAGGCCACCGTGCTTCTTGGACTTGGTCGCGTAGCCCACTGCCTTCAGGTAGCGGTCGTCCAGATGTTCGAGACCGGCCAGCAGCACCCCGGAGCGCTTCTGCTCCGCGAACATGAAATCCTTGATCTCGACAATGCTGGGCACCGCGTCCTTGGCATTGCCGAAGAACTCCAGGCAGACAGTGCGCGTGTGCGCCGGCATGCGATGCACCACCCAGCGCGCGCTGGTGATGAGGCCGTCGCAACCTTCCTTCTGGATGCCGGGCAGACCCGAGAGGAACTTGTCGGTCACGTCCTTGCCGAGGCCTTCCTTGCGGAAGGTCTTGCCGACGATCTCGAGCCGCTCGTTGCGCAGCTTGGTCTTCCCGTCGGCCGCGAAGTACTGCAGATCGAAGACCGCGCTGTCGGCGTCGTGGATCTTGCCGAGGTTGTGGCCGATGCGCGTGACTTCGAGCCACTCGGCCTCGGGCGTCACCATGCGCCAGGAGGCCAGGTTGTCGAGCGCGGTGCCCCAGAGCACCGCCTTCTTGCCGCCCGCGTTCATCGCGACGTTGCCGCCGACGCAGGAGGCTTCGGCCGAGGTGGGGTCGACCGCGAACACGAAGCCCGCGCGCTCGGCCGCATCGGCCACGCGCTGGGTGACCACGCCGGCTTCGGTCCAGACGGTGGGCACCGGCGCATCGAGCCCGGGCAGCGAGACCATTTCGACCTCGGTCATCGCCTCGAGCTTCTCGGTGTTGATGACGGCGCTGTTCCAGGTCAGCGGGATCGCGCCGCCGGTGTAGCCGGTGCCGCCGCCGCGCGGAATGATGGTGAGCCCCAGCTCGATGCAGCCCTTGACCAGCCCGGCCATCTCGACCTCGGTGTCGGGCGTGAGCACGACGAAGGGGTATTCGACCCGCCAGTCGGTCGCATCCGTCACGTGCGACACGCGCGAGAGGCCGTCGAACTTGATGTTGTCCTTGGCCGTGAGCCGGCCCAGCGCGCGCGTGGCCTTGCGCCGGAGCGCCGCCACATCGCGGAACATGGTGTCGAAGGCCTGCACCGCCTGGGCCACCAGCGCGGTCAACTCGCCGACCAGCGCGTCGCGCTGCGCGGCCGCGTCCGGCGTGCGGCGCTTCTGCACCTCGGACAGGCGGTGGTTGAGCGCATCGACCAGCTGGCCGCGCCGGCGCGGGTTGTCCAGCAGGTCGTCGACCAGGTAGGGATTGCGCTGCACCACCCAGATGTCGCCCAGCACCTCGTAGAGCATGCGCGCCGAACGGCCGGTGCGGCGCTCGGCCCGGAGCGTCTGCAGCAGTTCCCAGCCGCGCTCGCCCAGGAGGCGGATCACGATCTCGCGATCGGAAAAACTCGTGTAGTTGTAAGGGATCTCACGCAATCGCGCGGGCTCTTCGGCCTGCGACAACAACGCCGTCAACGCGGTCGGAGCATTCATCGGGGAGTGGCCTCGGTCGGGCGCTGCGCGCCCATGAACCAGGGGCATGAATTTTAAGTCAGCCCCGCGCACCTTGCCGGGGGGGGGGTCTAGAAGAGGACCCGGCTGCGAATGGTGCCGGGCACCTTCGCCAGCTTTTCGAGCGCGAGATCGGAGTACGCGGCATCGATGTCGGTCACCACGTAGCCCACCTTCTCGTTGGTCTGCAGGAACTGCGAGGCGATGTTGATGTTGTTCTCGGCGAACACGCGGTTGATATCGGACAGCACGCCCGGCACGTTGCGGTGGATGTGCAGCAGCCGGTGCTTGCCCGGGTGCGCCGGCAGCGCCACCTCGGGGAAGTTGACCGAGGAGGTCGAGGTGCCGTTGTCGCTGTACTTCACCAGTTTCTCGGCCACTTCGAGGCCGATGTTGGCCTGCGCCTCCATCGTCGAGCCGCCGATGTGCGGCGTGAGGATCACGTTGTCCAGCCCGCGCAGCGGCGACTGGAACTCGTCCTTGTTGCTGCGCGGCTCGACCGGGAACACGTCGATCGCGGCGCCCAGCAGCTTCTTTTGCTTGAGCGATTCGGCCAGCGCATCGATCTCGACCACGGTGCCGCGCGAGGCGTTGATCAGGATCGCGCCCGGCTTCATGGCCGCGAGTTCGGCCGCGCCGATCATCCACTGCGTGGCCTGGGTCTCCGGAACGTGCAGGCTCACGATGTCGCTTTGCGCCAGCAGGTCGTGCAGTTCGCGCACCTGGCGCGCGTTGCCCAGCGGCAGCTTGGTGACCACGTCGAAGAAAGCCACCTGCATGCCGAGCGCCTCGGCCAGCACCGACAGCTGCGCGCCGATGGAGCCGTAGCCCACGATGCCCAGCGTCTTGCCGCGGATCTCGAAGGCGTTCTCGGCCGACTTGAGCCAGCCGCCGCGATGCGCCACCGCACTCTTCTCGGGCACGCCGCGCAAGAGCAGGATGGCCTCGGCCAGTACCAGCTCGGCCACCGAGCGCGTGTTGGAGTAAGGCGCGTTGAAGACCGCCACGCCGTGCTCGCGCGCCGCATCCAGATCGACCTGGTTGGTGCCGATGCAGAAGGCGCCGACTGCGACCAGCTTCTGCGCAGCGGCAAACACGTCGGCCGTCAGCTGCGTGCGCGAGCGGATGCCCAGGAAGTGCACGTCGGCGACGCGGGCCTTGAGCTCCGCCTCC
Organism: Variovorax sp. LjRoot175; assembly: GCF_964253805.1. Classification (NCBI taxonomy): domain Bacteria; kingdom Pseudomonadati; phylum Pseudomonadota; class Betaproteobacteria; order Burkholderiales; family Comamonadaceae; genus Variovorax; species Variovorax sp. LjRoot175. The sequence continues at coordinate 4,536,032 of NZ_CAXURY020000001.1, forward strand.
GGCAGCGCGCCGGCGAGCGTCTCGATGCTCGTGTAGCCCGCGGCCCGCAGCACCTCGACCGCCGAGGGGTGGATGCCTTCGAGCAGAAGGAACTTGATCTTGCTTTTGTCGAGGGAGGTCTTGCTCATGGAAGCCCCGGCGACGGGCTGAAAAATCGGAGGGCGATGCTAGCATGGTGCGGCGCAGCAAGCGGGGTGTGCGGCCATGCGCCAAAAGGGTTTCCCCGGTTGGACGAGCCCCCTCGCCGTGCGACAAATGTGACGCAGCCGTGTCATACGCGCCGCCTAGCATCCGCGCTTTTCTTTCCCCTCAGGAGTCTTCATGCGATTCAATACGCTCGCCGTCGCCTCGGCGTTGGCCGCCACGCTGTCCATCCCGGCGCACGCCCAAACCGAGATCCAGTGGTGGCACGCCATGAGCGGGCCCCTCGGCGAATGGGTCGCCGACCTCGCCAAGCAATACAACGAGAGCCAGAAGGAATACAAGGTCGTGCCCGCCTACAAGGGCACCTACGATGAATCGATGACCGCCGCCATCGCGGCATACCGCTCGGGCAATGCGCCCCACATCCTGCAGGTGTTCGAAGTCGGCACCGCGACCATGATGGCTTCCAAGAACGCCATCAAGCCGGTGGGCGATGTGATGAAGGAAGGCGGCGCCAAGTTCGACCAGAAGGCCTACATTTCGGCCGTCGCCGGCTACTACACGGCACCCAACGGCCAGATGCTGAGCTTCCCGTTCAACAGCTCGACGACCATCTTCTATTACAACAAGGACGCCTTCAAGGCCGCCGGCCTCGATCCCGACAAGGCGCCGACGACCTGGCCCGAAGTGGTGGCCGCGGCGGCCAAGCTCAAGGCCAGCGGCCACAAGTGCCCCTTCACGACCAGCTGGATGAGCTGGACCCAGCTCGAGAGCTTCTCGGCCTGGCACAACACGCTGTTCGCAACGCAGAACAACGGCTTCGGCGGCACCAATGCCCGCCTCGCATTCAACTCGCCGTTGCACCACCGTCACTTCGAGAACCTCGCGAACATGGCCAAGCAGGGCCTCTTCGTCTACAAGGGCCGCGGCAACGTGCCGGACGCCGCCTTCCCGGCCGGTGAATGCGCGATGTTCACGGGCTCCTCCGGCCTGTACGCGCGTGTCTCCAAGGACGCCAAGTTCGCCTACGGCATTTCGACGCTGCCCTACTACCCCGACGTGCAAGGCGCGCCGCAGAACACTGTGATCGGCGGCGCCAGCCTGTGGGTGATGGCGGGCAAGAAGCCGGCCGAATACAAGGGCGTGGCCGACTTCTTCAACTTCCTGTCGAAGCCCGACGTGCAGTCCGCCAGCCACAAGCGCACGGGCTACCTGCCTATTACCACTGCGGCCTACGAGCTGACCGACAAGTCCGGCTTCTACAAGGAGAAGCCGGGCACCGACGTGGCGGTCACGCAGATGATCCGCAAGACGACCGACAAGTCGCGCGGCATCCGGCTCGGCAACTTCGTGCAGATCCGCACCATCATCGACGAGGAGACCGAGCAGATCTGGTCGGGCAAGAAACAGCCGAAGGAAGCCCTCGACGCCGCGATCCAGCGCGGCAACGAGCAGCTCGAGCGCTTCCAGAAAGCGAACAAGGGCTGACGCCTTTGCCGGCCTGGACGTCAGGCGCCGTGAATTCGGCGCCGCAGTAGACTCTCGCCCGCCTCGCTCCACCCGGAGCCCGGCGGGTTTCTTCATTCGAAGGCTTCATGGAAAAACGCGTTCTGTTCCGCTCCTCGTGGCTGCCGTGGCTGCTCATCGCGCCCCAGATGGCGGTGATCCTGGTGTTTTTCTTCTGGCCGGCGAGCCAGGCCGTCATGCAGTCGATGCAGTCGGAGGACGCTTTCGGCACCTCGACCGTCTGGGTGGGCCTCGAGAACTTCAAGACCCTGTTCGAAGACCCGGCCTACGTCGAGTCGTTCCAGATCACCGCGCTGTTCTCTGCCCTGGTGGCGGGCTGCGGCATCGCGATCTCGCTGATGCTCGCGATCTTCGCCGACCGCATCCTGCGCGGCGGCCTGTTCTACAAGACCTTCCTCATCATTCCCTATGCCGTCGCACCGGCCATCGCGGGCGTGCTGTGGATCTTCATGTTCTCGCCGGCCATCGGCATCGTGGCCTACGGGCTCGGCCTCATGGGTTTCCAATGGAACCACCTGCTCAACTCGGACCACGCGATGTCGCTGATCGTGGTGGCCGCCGTGTGGAAGCAGATTTCCTACAACTTCCTGTTCTTCCTCGCCGGCCTGCAGTCCATTCCGAAGGCGCTGATCGAAGCCGCGGCCATCGATGGCGCCGGCCCGCTGCGGCGCTTCATCACGATCCAGTTTCCGCTGCTTTCGCCGACCACCTTCTTCCTGCTGGTGATCAACATCGTCTACGCCTTCTTCGACACCTTCGCGATCGTGCATGCGACCACCGAGGGCGGCCCGGGCCGCGACACGGCGATCCTGGTCTACAAGGTCTGGCACGACGGCTTCCGCGCCCTCGACCTCGGCGGCTCGGCGGCCCAGTCGGTGGTGCTGATGGCGATCGTCGTGGTGCTGACGATCATCCAGTTCCGCTATGTCGAAAAGAAAGTCCAGTACTGAAATGAGAGCGAGCCATGGTTGAACGCCGCCCCGGCCTGACGCTGCTGTCGCATCTGGTGCTGATCTTCGGCATCCTGATCGTCGTCTTCCCGATCTACCTGGCCTTCGTGGCCTCGACCCACACGCGCGACGAGATCGTGCAGGTGCCGATGCCGGTCACGCCGGGCAGCCACCTGGTCGAGAACTACAAGGCGGCGCTCACCGGCACGGCCGAGACGCAGGGCTCCAAGGCGGCTGTGGGCCGAATGATGTGGGTGAGCCTGGTCACGGCGCTGGTCATCAGCATCGGCAAGATCGCGATCTCGCTGCTCTCGGCCTTCGCGATCGTCTATTTCCGATTTCCGTTCAAGAAGCTGGTCTTCTGGATGATCTTCGTGACGCTGATGCTGCCGGTGGAGGTGCGGATCCTGCCCACCTACAAGGTGTTGTCCGACCTCAACATGCTCAACACCTACGCCGGCCTCACCATCCCGCTGATCGCCTCGGCCACGGCTACCTTCCTGTTCAGGCAGTTCTTCCTGAGCGTGCCCGACGAACTGGTGGAGGCGGCGCGCATGGACGGCGCCGGGCCGATGCGCTTCTTCAAGGACATCCTGGTGCCGCTGTCGCAAACCTCGATCGCGGCGCTGTTCGTGATCCAGTTCATCTACGGCTGGAACCAGTATCTCTGGCCGCTGCTCGCGACCACCACCGAGGACATGTACCCGGTGGTGATCGGCATCAAGCGCATGATCGCCAGCGGCGACGCGGCCAACGACTGGAACATCATCATGGCCACGGCCATTCTTGCGCTGCTGCCGCCCGCGGTGGTGGTGGTGCTGATGCAGCGTTGGTTCGTCAAGGGCCTGGTGGACACAGAGAAGTAATCGAAAAAGCAACGACACAATGGCTGCCATCTCTCTTCGCAACGTCATCAAACGCTACGGCCACGGGGCCAAGGCCAATCAGGTCATCCACGGCGTCTCGGCCGACGTCAACCACGGGGAGTTCGTCGTCATCGTCGGCCCCTCGGGCTGCGGCAAGTCCACGCTCCTGCGCATGGTCGCGGGCCTGGAGGAAATCAGCGCGGGCGAGATCGCGATCGGCAACCGCGTGGTCAACAACATCGAGCCGGCCCAGCGCGACATCGCAATGGTGTTCCAGAACTACGCGCTGTACCCGCACATGTCGAACTTCGACAACATGGCCTATGGGCTCAAGATCGCGAAAGTGCCCAAGGACGAGATCAAGGCGCGCGTGGACAAGGCCGCCAAGATCCTCGAGCTCAGTCACCTGCTCGAACGCAAGCCGCGCGAGCTCTCCGGCGGCCAGCGCCAGCGCGTGGCGATGGGCCGTGCGATCGTGCGGCAGCCGCAGGTGTTCCTGTTCGACGAGCCGCTCTCCAACCTCGACGCCAAGCTGCGCGCGCAGACCCGCCTCGAGATCCAGAAGCTGCACCGCGAGCTGGGCATCACCTCGCTCTTCGTCACGCACGATCAGGTCGAGGCCATGACGCTCGCGCAGCGCATCATCGTGATGAACGCCGGCGTGATGGACCAGTTCGCCACGCCCGAGGAGGTGTATGCGCGTCCCGCCACCACCTTCGTCGCGAGCTTCATCGGTTCGCCGCCGATGAACCTGCTGAAGCACGCGCCCGGCGTGCGGCCGGGCACCATCCTCGGCATTCGTCCCGAGCATCTGACCCTCGATGCGGACGGCTGGTCGGTGCAGGTCGAGTACGTCGAACTGCTGGGCGCCGAGCGGCTGATCTACGGGCGCATCGGCGACGAGCAGTTGGTCATGCGCACCGACGAAGGCCAGACGCCACCGGTCACTGGCGACACTGTCCGGATCGCCGCGCGCCAGGACAAGCTGCATTGGTTCGATGCAGGCTCGGGCAAGCGCACGGCATGACCCCCTGGCCCTACCCTTTCTGGATCGCCCACCGCGGCGCTGGCAAGCTGGCCCCCGAGAACACGCTCGCCGCCTTCCGCCTCGGTGCCGAGTACGGCTACCGCATGTTCGAGTGCGATGCGAAGCTCAGCGCCGACGGCGTCCCTTTCCTGTTGCACGACAGCACGCTGCAACGCACCAGCAACGGTCATGGCGTCGCCGGTGAGCGTGCGTGGTCGGAGCTGACGCAACTCGACGCCGGCGCCTGGCATTCGCGCCGCTACGCCGGCGAGCCGCTTGCCAGCCTCGAAGCCCTGATCCGCTTCTGCCTCGCCAACGGCTACGCGCTCAACATCGAGATCAAGCCGACGCCGGGCGTCGAACTGAACACCGGCGGACGCGTCGCGCAGCTCGCCGCTCGGCTGTGGGCCGGCTCGGCCGTCGCGCCGCCCCTCCTGACCTCCTTCGCGCCCGAATCCCTGGAGGGTGCGCGGTCGGCCCAGCCCGAACTGCCGCGCGGCCTGCTGCTCGACACGCTGCGGGAGGGCTGGCTCGACACCGCGCGCCGACTCGATTGCGCGGCGATCGTCTGCAACTATGCGCTGTGGGACGCTGCCACCGTGGCGCAGGTGCATGCCGCCGGCTTGCGCGCGCTGAGCTATACCGTCAACGACGAGTGGTTGGCGAAGCGGCTGATCGAGCTCGGCACCGACGGCATCATCACCAACCGCGTCGATCGATTCAGTCCTGCGGCCTGAGTCTGCGCGCGGGGCGGATGCGAAGCCCTTCTATGATGAAGCCATGAGTTGGATGCACCGCCTCGCGGCCCTGCTGCTGGCCGCCGTCCTCTGCGGCGGCGCCTTTGCACAGAGCACCGCCGCCCCGCCGGAAGCCACGGTGGCCGATCTGCGGGCCCAGCTCGACCGCATTCCCGATTCCGTCGAGAGCAACGCCGAGGTGCGCGAGCTCATCGCCCGCATCAACGCCATCGGTGTCCAGGCCGACAAGTTCATCGCCTCGCGCACCGGGCAGCTCAACGACCTCAACGCGCGCCTGGGCGAGCTGGGCAACCCGCCGGCCGAAGGCGCCGCGGCCGAAGATCCCGACATCACGCGCCAGCGCGCGGCGCTGCTGAAGGATCGCAACGCGCTCGACGCCGACATCCGCCTGGCGCGCCTGGTCACGGTCGATGCGCAGCAGCGCGGCAGCGAGCTGCTGGCCAAGCGCCGCGCGCTGTTCGAGGCTCAGCTCACCGAGCGCGCGCCCTCGCCGCTCGGCCGCCAGTTCTGGTTCGACATCAGCGACGCCTGGCCTGCCGACGTGGAACGCCTGGCCACGCTCGGCGACGAGCTCCGAGCCAGCTTCGACACCGCGCGGGAGCCGGCGCACCGAACGGCAGCGCTGGCGAGCATGACCGTGGCGCTGCTGCTCGTGCTGCTGGGCAACTGGGCCGCCGAGCGCGGGCTGGCGCAACTGGCGGCGCGCGTGCTGCCGGCCGGGCGGCTGCGCCGCTCGCTGCTGGTGCTCGCGATCGTGGCCGTCAACGTGCTGCTGGTGGCGCTGGCGGCGCAGGGCGTGTTCGCCACGCTCGACCGCCACGGCATATGGGGACCGCAGATCCGCAAGCTGGCCCAGGCGGTGGTGCAGTCCATCATCTTCATCGCCTTCGTGGTCGGCCTGGGCCGCGCGCTGCTGTCCAACGGCCGGCCTTCGTGGCGGCTGCCGCCAATCCCCGACGAGATGGCCCGGCGCCTGGCGCCCTTCCCCTGGCTCACCGCGCTGATCGCCGTGCTGGTCTGGGCACCGACCCAGATCAATGCGGTGGTGGACGCCAGCTTCGCGGCGGTGGTCGCGACGCACGTGGTCACCGCGCTGGCACTGACCGCGCTGATCGGCACGATGCTCTGGCGCCTGCGCGAGCCGCAGGCTGCGCCCGCGGCCGCCCCCACGACGGAGGCGGCCCAGCCGCCGCCCGCCGAGCCCGAACGACCGATGTGGATCAGCTTCCTGCTGAGCGCCGTGGCGCTGGCGGTGATCGTGATCTGGATCCTGGTGGCGGTCGGCTACGTCGCGATGGCGAGTTTCCTCGCCAGCCAGCTCACCTGGACCGGCATCGTCGCATCGGCCTTCTACGTGCTGTTCAAGTTCGCCGACGACCTGTTCATGGCGCTGGTGTCTTCGCGCAGCGACTTCGGCCAGAAGCTGCAGAAGAGCTTCGGCTTCGCGCCGCGCACGCTGGACCAGGCGGCCGTGGTGCTCTCGGGCCTCAGCCGCGTCGCATTGTTCTTCTACATGGTGATCGCGCTGGCCACGCCGCTGGGCACCAGCCCGGGCGAGGTGTTCCAGCGCAGCGGCAAGTTCGGCACCGGCGTGAAGATCGGCGAGTTCGAGCTCGTCCCGGGCGCGATCTTCAGCGCGGTCGCAGTGCTGGCCGTCGGCTTCGTCGCGCTGCGCGTGATCAAGAAGTGGCTGGAGGCGCACTACCTGCCGCAAACCGCGCTCGAGCCCGGCATGCAGAGCTCGATCACGACGCTGCTCGGCTATGTGGGCGGCATCCTGGTGGTCGCCTTCGCGCTGTCGGCGCTGGGCATCGGCATCGAACGCATCGCCTGGGTGGCGAGCGCGCTGTCGGTCGGCATCGGCTTCGGGCTGCAGGCGATCGTCCAGAATTTCATCTCCGGGTTGATTCTGCTGGCCGAGCGCCCGGTCAAGGTCGGCGACTGGGTGGTGCTGGGCAATGCCGAAGGAGATGTGCGGCGCATCAACGTGCGCGCCACCGAAATCCAGCTGGGCGACCGCTCCACGCTGATCGTGCCGAACTCGGAGTTCATCACCAAGACCGTGCGCAACATGACGCTGGCCAACGCCGAGGGCCGCGTGCTGATCCGCCTGCCGATGCCGCTCAACACCGACGCCCAGCGCACGCGCGAGCTGATGCTGGCGGCCTGCGCCGATCATGCCGGCGTGCTGCCCTCGCCCGCGCCCACGGTCACGCTCGAAGGCATCGAGAACGGCATGCTGATCTTCCAGGCGATCGCCTACGTGCAGAGCCCGCGCCTCGCCGGCGGGGTACGCAGCGACCTGCTCTTCGCCATTCTCGATCTGCTCAAGGAGGCCGGGCTGCCGCTGGCGGTGCCCACCATGGTGATGTCGCCGACAGAGCCGCCGGCGCCGCCCGCGCCGACGCCGCCCTTGCCGGTTTGAGCCAAAGGCCGGTTCAGCCGCGCCAGCCGCGCAGGAGCCACCACTGGACGGTGCCGCAGACCGCCACCAGCGCGGCATAGGTCGCGATCTGCCCGTCACGGCCGAAGAAGATCAGGCCGGCGATCAGCACGGCCAGACCGGCAGCGAAGTTGACGGCAAGCTGCGTCCACAGCCCGGTCGCGGCGCTGCGCTTGTGCATGGCAAGCCGAAACAGCAACGCGAGCAGGAGCGCGACGAAGAAGGCCGGCGCCGCGAAGTTGAGCAGGTGAATCAGGAAATCGAGCGCGGACATGGAAAACAAGGGCGCCGCGGGTTTTGGGGGCCATTCGCAAATGCGGCGACCCCATGGCGGCGGCGGATTTTATAATCAGCCGTTATGACAGTCTGGGCTCTCGGCTTGAACCACACGACCGCGCCGCTCGACCTGCGCGGTCGGTTCGCGTTCGCGATCGACCAGATAGCCCCCACGCTGCAGAGCCTGCGGCATTCCTTCGGCTCCCACCGGCATCCCGACGTGGAGGCCGCCATCATCTCGACCTGCAACCGCACCGAGATCTACTGCGCCGCCGAGCACCCGGCGCTCGACCACACGGTCGAATGGCTGGCCGAGAGCGGCGGCGTCGCCCCGGCCCTGCTGCGCTCGCATGCCTACACGCTGCACGACGACCAGGCTGCCCGCCACGCCTTCCGCGTCGCTGCCGGCCTCGATTCGATGGTGCTGGGCGAGGCCCAGATCCTCGGCCAGATGAAGGACGCCGTGCGCGCCGCCGAGACGGCCGGCTCGCTGGGCAGCACGTTGAACCAGCTGTTCCAGCGCTCCTTCGCCGTCGCCAAGGAAGTGCGCACCGCCACCGAGATCGGCGCCCATTCGATCAGCATGGCGGCCGCGGCCGTCCGGCTGGCCGCGCAGCTGTTCGAGGATCTGAAGCAGACGCGCGTGCTGTTCGTGGGCGCCGGCGAAATGATCGACTTGGCGGTGACGCATTTCGCGGCCAAGGAGCCGAAATCCATCGTCATCGCCAACCGCACGCTGGAGCGCGGCGAAAAGCTGGCCTCGCGCTTCGGCGGCGAAGCCATGCGGCTGGCCGATCTGCCCGCGCGCCTGGCCGAATTCGACATCGTCGTGAGCTGCACCGCGAGCACCTTGCCGCTGATCGGGCTCGGCGCGGTCGAACGCGCGCTGAAGCTGCGCAAGCACCGCCCGATGTTCATGGTCGACCTCGCGGTGCCGCGCGACATCGAGCCCGAGGTCAAGGCGCTCGAAGACATCTATCTCTACACGGTCGACGACCTGGCGCAGGTCGTGCAGCAAGGCCACGCCAGCCGCCAGGCCGCGGTGGCGGAGGCCGAAGTCATCATCGACGCCGGCGTGCGCAGCTTCATGCACTGGCTGGATCAGCGCGGCACCGTGCCGCTGATCCAGCAGCTCAATGCCCAGACGGACGAATGGCGCGCCATGGAACTGGCCCGCGCGCGCAAGCTGCTGGCCAAGGGCGAGCCGGTCGAGGCCGTGCTGGAGGCGCTGTCGCGCGGCCTCACGCAAAAGATGCTGCACGGCGCGATGGCCGAGCTGCATGCCGGCGACGCCAGCGCCCGCGAGCACACGGCGCAGGCCATTTCGCGGCTGTTCCTGCGCAAAGAGCGTTAGCGACGCCGGCCGTGCCCGGTTGCGCACGCCGCAACCCACGCCCCGTCGCCGTGCGCATCGCGCGGCCTGTTCTTCCCGCTTTCCGCCCGCCTCCCTTGAAACCCTTTCTCCGCCACCAACTCGAGCGCTACGCGCAACGCCTGGGCGAACTCGACTTCCTGCTCTCGCGCGAAGACATCATGTCCGACATGACGCAGTACCGGACCATCTCGCGCGAGCACGCCGAGGTGACGCAGATCGCGGGCCGCTACGCGCGCTACCTGCAGCGCGAGTCGGACCTGGCTGGCGCGCGCGAGATGCAGGACGATCCCGACATGGCCGAGATGGCGCAGGAGGAGATCGCGAGCGCGGAAGCCGAGCTGCGGCAGCTCGAGGACGAACTCCAGCGCCTGCTGCTTCCCAAGGACCCTGACGACGCGCGCAACGCCTTCCTCGAAATCCGCGCCGGCACCGGCGGCGACGAGTCGGCGCTGTTCGCCGGCGACCTGCTGCGCATGTACACGCGCTACGCCGAGCGCACCGGCTGGCGCTGCGAGATCGTGAGCGAAAGCGAGAGCGAGCTCGGCGGCTACAAGGAGGTGGTGGTGCGCATCGCGGGCGACGAGGTCTTCGGCAAGCTGCGCTTCGAGTCTGGCGGTCATCGCGTGCAGCGCGTGCCGGCCACCGAGACCCAAGGCCGCATCCACACCAGCGCCTGCACGGTCGCCGTGCTGGCCGAGCCCGACGAAACGCAGGCCGTGCAGATCAACCCCGCCGACCTGCGCATCGACACCTACCGCGCCAGCGGCGCCGGCGGCCAGCACATCAACAAGACCGATTCAGCGGTGCGCATCACGCACATCCCCACCGGCATCGTCGCCGAGTGCCAGGACGACCGCAGCCAGCATCGCAACAAGGCCAAGGCGCTGCAGGTGCTGTCGGCGCGCATCCAGGAAAAAGACCGCAGCGAGCGCGCGGCCAAGGACGCCGCGCTGCGCAAGGGCCTGATCGGCAGCGGCGACCGCTCCGACCGCATCCGCACCTACAACTTCCCGCAGGGCCGGCTCACCGACCACCGCATCAACCTCACGCTCTACAAGCTGCAGGCGATCATGGAAGGCGACCTGGGTGACGTGCTGGCGGCGCTGCAGTCGGCGCGCGAGGCCGAACAGCTGGCGGAGCTGGAAGCGAGCCTGCCCGCGTGATGCCGCCGGTTCCGAATTCGCCCTCCACCGCGGCAGAGATGCTCGCCGCGGCCGCGGCGCTGGGCGTGGAGCGGCTCGATGCCCAGCTGCTGCTGCTGCATGTGCTGGGCCGGCCCTTGGACGACCGTGCCTGGCTGCTGGCGCACGACACGGATGCGCTGCCGGAAAGCGCCTGGCTGCGCTTCGCCGAACTCTGTGCCCGCCGCGCGGCCGGCGAACCGGTCGCCTACCTGGTCGGCGAGAAGGAGTTCCACGGGCTCGGCCTGCAGGTCGACGCGCGCGTCCTGGTGCCGCGGCCGGACACCGAAACCCTGGTCGACTGGGCACTGCAATGCCTGGAAGGCCGCGCAGCGCCGTCGGTGATCGACCTCGGCACGGGCAGCGGCGCGATCGCGCTGGCCATCCGGCACGCCCGCCCCGATGCGCAGGTCACGGCGGTCGACGCCAGCGCGGATGCCCTGGCCGTTGCCCGCGCCAACGCGCAGCGGCTCGGCTTGGCCGTCCGCTTCGTCGAAGCCGACTGGCTGGACGGCGCCGGCACCAGCTACGACCTGGTGGTTTCGAACCCGCCCTACGTCGCGGCCGACGATGCCCATCTGGCCGCCCTGCGCCACGAACCGCGGGGCGCCCTGGTTTCGGGGCCGGACGGTCTGGCCGACATCCGCCGCATCGTCCAGGCGGCGCCCGAGCACCTGCGGGACGGCGGCTGGCTGCTGCTCGAGCACGGCTACGACCAGGCCGCCACGGTCCGGGAACTGCTGGCAGTCCGCGGTTTCGCCGAAGTCCAAAGCCGCGACGACTTGGCAGGCATCGCGCGCTGCTCCGGCGGGATCTGGCGCACGGTGAAATAATCCGCCCAGCCAATTTTCAGGAGCCCCCCATGTCCGAAGCCCAGCAACGCATCGACGACCTCGTCAAGACCAACGAGCTCGTGCTCTTCATGAAGGGCAACGCCAGTTTTCCCATGTGCGGCTTCTCCGGCCGCGCGATCCAGATTCTCAAGGCCGTGGGCGTCGACACGCGCACGCTCAAGACCGTCAACGTGCTCGAGGACGACGCCATTCGCCAGGGCATCAAGGAATACAGCAACTGGCCGACGATTCCGCAGCTGTACGTGAAGGGTGAATTCGTCGGCGGCTCGGACATCCTGATGGAGATGTACGAGTCGGGCGAACTGCAGCAGATGCTCAACGGCAGCCCGGCCTGAGCTTTTTCTCGGCCGGTCCATGAGCCACGATCACGCCGATCACGGTGACGCCGCCTGGAAGCACGACGGCGTACGCGTGATTCCAGGCAACCAGCTCGATACCAATACGGCCCAGACGCCCGGCATGAACCGGGCCGCGGCGATCAACTTCGCGCGCGTCGGCGCCCAGAAGCTCTGGGCCGGCACGGTGACCATCCATGCCAATGCGAAGACCGGCGCCCACCACCACGGGCACCTCGAATCCGTGATCTACGTCGTGCGCGGGCGCGCGCGCATGCGCTGGGGGGTCCACCTCGAATTCACGGCCGAGGCCGGGCCGGGCGATTTCATCTACGTGCCGCCCTACGTGCCGCATCAGGAAATCAACGCCAGCACGACCGAGGCGCTCGAATGCGTGCTCTGCCGCAGCGATGGCGAGGCGGTGGCGGTCAATCTCGACATCGAACCGGTCGAGAAGCCCGAGTCGGTGCTGTGGGTCGACCCGACACACCCGCACGGTGGCGTCTGAAGTCCCGGCCACAAAACCCCAAAAGCGAGAAAACATAGACACGCACGGACATCGGGCACGGCTTATGCTGTACCCGAGTGTTCGAAGTCGGAGGTGTCCCATGGATTCCCGCATGTCCCGCGATCTGGTTCCCGCGTCCTTCCAGCTGCCGGTGGCCCACCTGCGCAGCGTCTTCCGCACGCACGACGTCGAGCGCAAACTCGCCAAGCTCCCCGAGCGCGACCACGAACACCTGCGCACCACCTACGAGCGCATGCTCGAACGCGGTCCCGAACGCTTCCAGGTCAAGCCCAGCGGCGTCCCCGAGATGGCTGCGCTCTACGCCCAGTTGCCCAACTTCACCGAAGTGCTCGACGACGTGCGCCGCCATGTCGCGCTGGCCCAGGACAGCCGCGACGGGCTCGAAGTCACGCCGATGCTGCTGCTCGGCCCGCCCGGCATCGGCAAGACCCACTTCGCGAAGAAGCTGGCCGAACTGCTGGGCACCGGCATGTCGCTGGTGCCGATGAACTCGATGACCGCCGGCTGGCTGCTCTCCGGCGCATCGTCCCAATGGAAGGGTTCCAAGCCGGGCAAGGTGTTCGAGACGCTGGTCGACGGGCAGTACGCCAACCCGGTGATGGTGATCGACGAGATCGACAAGGCCGGCGCCGACGCCCAGTACGACCCGCTGGGCGCGCTCTACAACCTGCTCGAGCACGACACCGCCCATGCCTTCGTCGACGAGTTCGCCGAAGTGCCGATCGATGCCAGCCAGGTGATCTGGATCACGACGGCGAACGACTTGCGCGGCATCCCCGAGCCCATCCTCAACCGCATGAACGTGTTCGAGGTCGATGCGCCCTCGCCCGAGGCGGCGCGGCAGATCGCGCGCCAGCTCTATGCCTCGATCCGCAAGGAGCACGACTGGGGCCGGCTCCTGGCCGAAGAGCCTTCCGGCGACGTGCTCGACCACCTGGCGACATTCGCGCCGCGCGAGATGCGCCGCGCGCTGATGACCGGCTTCGGCAACGCCCGGCTGGCCGGCCGCGACGAGGTGCGCATCGACGACCTGCCGCGTGCGAGCGCCGGGCGCAGCCGGATCGGCTTCGTCCAGTAAGTCCTGCGGTCATGGCACCATGGCGGTCCTCGTCGACCGATCCATGATTCTGTGACCCTGACCCAAAGCCTGCTCGTCATCGTCGCCCTGATTGCGACGAGCGCTTTCTTTTCCCTGGCCGAGATCGCGCTGGCCGCCTCGCGCCGCCTGCGCCTGCGCCAGATGGCCGACGAGGGCGACGCACGTGCCGACCGCGTGATGCGCATGCAGGAGCAGCCCGGCCCCTACTTCACGGTGGTGCAGATCGGACTCAATGCGGTCGCGATCCTCGGCGGCGTGGTCGGCGAAGGTTCGCTGAGTCCCTACTACGCACGGCTGTTCGAGCTGTGGCTCGGATCCGAGGCCGCGCAGACCATGGCCTTCCTGGCCTCCTTCATCACGATCATCGCGGTATTCCTGGTGTTCGCCGACCTGTTTCCCAAGCGGCTGGGCATGAACGATCCGGAGCGGCTCGCGGTGCGCATGGTCGGGCCGATGCAGGTGCTCATCACCACCTTCAAGCCGCTGGTCTGGCTGTTCACGCACTGCACCGACCTGCTCTTCAAGCTGCTGCGCATGCCGATGCAGCGCGACGACAAGATCACCTCGGCCGACATCCTCGCCATGACCGAGGCCGGTGCGCGCGCCGGCGTGCTCGCGGTGCGCGAGCAGCAGGTGATCGCCAACGTGTTCGAACTCGACACGCGGCTGGTCAGCAGCGTGATGACCTCGCGCGACCGCATCGCCTGGTTCCTGAAAGACGATTCCGAGGCGGTGCTGCGCGCACGCATCGTGGCGGAGCCCTTTTCGGCCTATCCGGTGTGCGAGGGCGACATCGACCACGTGCTGGGCTACGTCGACGCGAAGGACATGTTTCAGCGCGTACTGAGCGGCCAGCCGCTCTCCTTCGACCAGGGGCTGCCGCTGCACAAGGCGCTGGTCATCCCCGACCGGCTCTCGCTCACCGAGGTGCTCGAGCAGTTCCAGCAGGCGCACGAGGACTTCGCGATCATCGTCAACGAATACAGCCTGGTGGTCGGCGTGATCACGCTCAACGATGTGATGAGCACGGTGATGGGCGACCTGGTCGGGCCGCAGGACGAAGAGCAGCAGATCGTCAGGCGCGACGAGAACTCCTGGCTGATCGACGGCGTGACGCCGATCCAGGACGTGCAGCGCGCGCTCGATATCGATGCGCTGCCGCACGCCGACGAGTACGAAACGCTGGCCGGCTTCCTGATGGTGATGCTGCGCCGCGTGCCCAAGCGTACCGACAGCGTGAGCTGGAGCGGCTACACCTTCGAGGTGATGGACGTGGACAGCCACCGCATCGACCAGGTGATGGTCACCCGCGCCGGCGCAGGCGCGGCGGCCTCAGGCTGAAGCCGAGTCCGAACGCCGGTCGTCGAAGGCCCAGAGCCGCTGGTTGGCGAACACCGCATTCGGGTACGGCGCCCTGCCCCGGCTGCCGTTGTAGCGGCCCAGCGTCATGAACAAGTCGCCGGCCTCGCGGTCGAGGTAGTGGCGCAGGATCACGCAGCCAAAGCGCAGGTTGGTCTGCATGTGGAACAGCTTGGCCGGGTCGCTGTCGCCGATCACGCGCGTCCAGAAGGGCATCACCTGCATGTAGCCGCGCGCACCGGCGCTCGAAACCGCGTACTTGCGGAAATTGCTCTCGACCTGGACCAGGCCCAGCACCAGGCTGACGTCGAGGCCGGCGCGGCGCGATTCGTACCAGACCGTCTGGAGGAATTCCTTGCGCGTCGGCCAGTCGACGAGTTTCTTCTTGAGGCGTTCGCTCATGGCGCCGAGCCAGCGCAGGTAGGCGAGCCGCGCCTCGGTGTTGCTGAACTCGGGGATCGGCGGCGCCTTGTTGTGAATGGCCGAGCTCAGCGCGGTGCGCACCGAATCGATCAAGGGCTCTTCGATCTGCGCGCCCGCCAGCGCCGGCTGCGGCAGCACCAGCGACAGGGTTCCGGCGGCGGCGCCGCTCAGGTACGCGCGGCGCGACAAGCTCATATCGCGAGCTTGCCTTTGATGAACTCCGCGATGCCGGCCGCCGGCACCTTGGTCGCGGCCGTGTCGCGGCGATGCTGGTATTCGAGCTGGCCTTCCTTCAGGCCGCGGTCGGAAATGACGACGCGGTGCGGCACGCCGATCAGTTCCCAGTCGGCAAACATCGCGCCGGGGCGCTCGCCGCGGTCGTCGAGCAATACGTCGACGCCGGCTGCGAGCAGTTCCTCGTAGAGCGCTTCGGCAGCCGTCTTGACCTCGGCGCTGCGGTCCATGCCGATCGGGCAGACCACCACGGTGAAAGGGGCGATGGCATCGGGCCAGATGATCCCGCGCTCGTCGTTGTTCTGCTCGATGGCCGCCGCGGGCAGCCGCGTGATGCCGATGCCGTAGCAGCCCATCTCGAGGAACTGCGGCTTGCCGGCCTCGTCGAGGAAGGTGGCGTTCATCGGCTTGCTGTACTTGGTGCCGAGCACGAACACGTGGCCGACCTCGATGCCGCGCTCGATCGCCAGCACGCCCTTGCCGTCGGGCGAGGCGTCGCCGGCGACCACGTTGCGGATGTCGGCCACCGCGTCGGGCTCGGGCAGGTCGCGGCCCCAATTGACGCCGGTCATGTGAAAGTCGACTTCGTTGGCGCCGGTGATCCAGTCGGCCATCACCGCCACTTCGCGGTCGGCGACGATCTTCACCGGCTGCTTCAGCGCGAGCGGCCCGAGGTAGCCGGGCTTGCAGCCGAAGTGATCCTCGATCTCGGCATTCGTCGCGAAGCGGAAGCCGTTGTCCAGGCCCGGCACCTTGCTCACCTTGATCTCGTTCATGTCGTGATCGCCGCGCACCAGCAGCAGCCAGACCTGGGAACCCTTGGGATTGCCGGCAGCATCGACGATGTCGGTCGCGAGCACCAGCGACTTCACCGTGGTCGAAAGCGGTACGCCCAGCAGCAGCGCCACATCCTCGCAGGTGCTCTTGCCCGGCGTGGGCGTCTTGGCGAGCGGCTCGGTCGCCGGACCGCGCGGCACGGCGGGCGCGAGCGCCTCGGCCTTCTCCATGTTGGCCGCGTAGTCGCTGTCGGGGCAATAGACGATCGCATCTTCCCCGGTCGCCGCGATGACCTGGAACTCCTGGCTCACGTCGCCGCCGATCGCGCCGCTGTCGGCCGCAACGGCACGGTAGCGCAGGCCGAAGCGGTCGAAGATCTTGCGGTAGGCGTCCGCCATCACCTGGTAGCTGGCCTTCGCGCCTTCGAGGTCGCGGTCGAAGCTGTAGGCGTCCTTCATGACGAACTCGCGCCCGCGCATCAGGCCGAAGCGCGGCCGGCGCTCGTCGCGGAACTTGGTCTGGATCTGGTAGAGGTTCTTCGGCAGCTGCTTGTAGCTGCGGATTTCCTGCCGCGCGATGTCGGTCACGACCTCTTCGCTGGTCGGCTGCACGACGAAGCCGCGCTCATGGCGGTCCTTGATACGCAGCAGCTCGGGCCCGTAGCCCTGGAAGCGGCCGCTCTCCTCCCAGAGTTCTGCCGGCTGCACCACCGGCATTGCGAGCTCGACGGCACCGGCGCGGTTCATCTCCTCGCGCACGATCGCCTCGACCTTGCGGATCACGCGCAGGCCCATCGGCATGTAGGTGTAGATGCCCGTGCCGAGCTTCTTGATCATGCCGGCGCGCATCATGAGCCGGTGGCTCGCGACCTCGGCATCGGCCGGCGCTTCCTTGAGGGTGGAGATAAAGAATCGGGAAGCTTTCATCGGTCGCGAGAGAGGGTTCCAGGTACAGGGGCAAGGGGCGAGCCACGAGAGGGCCCGGAACCGGTCGCTTGCCGAGTGCAACCCGGCATGCATAATCGACTCAGTTCAAAAAATTGGGGTTTGATTATGCTCGACCGGGACGGCTTCAGGCCCAACGTCGGCATCATCTTGCTCAACCAGAGAAACCAGGTTTTCTGGGGCAAACGCATCCGCACCCATTCCTGGCAGTTCCCGCAAGGCGGCATCGATCGCGGCGAGAGTCCCGAACAGGCCATGTTCCGGGAACTGCACGAAGAGGTGGGTCTCCAGCCGGAGCATGTGCGCATCGTGGCCCGTACCCGCGACTGGTTGCGCTACGAGGTGCCGGATCGGTTCATCCGCCGTGACGCACGGGGCCACTACAAGGGCCAGAAGCAGATCTGGTACCTGCTGCAGCTGATCGGCCACGACTGGGATCTCAATCTTCGCGCCACCGACCATCCGGAGTTCGACGCCTGGCGCTGGCACGACTACTGGGTCCCGCTGGACGTGGTGGTCGAATTCAAGCGCGGCGTCTATGAAATGGCGCTGACCGAACTCGCACGCTACCTGCCTCGGCAGGATTTCCGCAACCGCTTCCTGCGCAGCAACGTGCGCGCTCGCGAATTCGAGCGCCACCCGCCCGCTGCAGGCCACGAACCCAACTTCGAACTGCCCCCCGGGGCGAGTTTCGACCCGAATCCCAATGCCCCTCATCAAGCGCCCGACCCAACCGATCCTCTTCATGTGCCGCGCTAGGCACGTTCTTGCCTACACCTTCGCATGCGTGCTCACCGCATGCGGCTCGGGTCCGAGAGACACCGACAATCCGGACTGGGCACAAGCCGGCATGCCGCCGCCGCCAAAGGTGACGGCTCAGGCTGACGAGTGGAAGGAAGGCGAAGTGCCGCCACCCCCCGCTTTCGACGAAAAGCGGCTGCTCCCGATCGAGATGCCGCCCTACCTGAGCCTCAAGTACGGCGTCGATCCGGCCACCATCACCCTGGGCGGCGACGGCATGGTGCGCTACGTGGTCGTGGCCAGCAACAAGGCTGGGGGGGCCACCAATGCCTTCTACGAAGGCGTGCGCTGTGCGTCCGAGGAGGTGAAGCAGTACGCCCGCTACAACCAGGGCGCCTGGCACCACGTGCCCAAACCGGAATGGAAGCGCATCGACGATCGCAACTCGCGTTATGCCAAGGAGCTGTCTGCGCAGGCCCTGTGCCGCGGCCACGCGCCGCGTGCCTCTGTGAGGGAGATGGTTCAGCAGATCAAGAACCCGCTGCGCGAGCTCCCCTGAGACCTCAGCGGCTGTCGGGCATCAGCACCATGTTATCGCGGTGCACCATCTCCGGCTCCGCCACGTAGCCCAGCAGCCGCTCGAACTCGATTGAGGGCTTGCGGCACAACAGCCTGGCTTCGGCGCTCGAGTAGTTGGCCAGCCCGCGCGCCAGTTCGATGCCCTGCGCGTCCCGCACGGCGATGACGTCGCCGCGCGAGAACTCGCCCTCGACGCTGGTCATGCCGATCGGCAGCAGGCTCTTGCCCTCGCCCCGCACCTTGGCGGCGGCACCGGCGTCCACCGTGACCGCGCCGCGCAACTGCAGGTGGTCGGCCATCCAGCGCTTGCGCGCCTGGTGCTTGGCGGTCTGCGCCAGCAGCAGCGTGCCGATCGGTTCGCCGTGCGCAAGGCGCAGCAATGCGTCGTGCTCGCGGCCCCATGCGATCACTGTCGAGGCACCGGAACCTGCGGCGCGCTTGGCCGCCAGGATCTTCGTGATCATGCCGCCGCGGCCGATGCTGCTGCCGGCGCCGCCGGCCATGGCTTCGAGCGCTGGATCGCCCGCGGCCGCCTCGTGCACGAAGCGCGCGTCGGGATTCTTGCGCGGATCGGCGGTGTAGAGGCCCTTCTGGTCGGTCAGGATCACCAGCGCGTCGGCTTCCACCAGGTTGGCGACCAGCGCGCCCAGCGTATCGTTGTCGCCGAACTTGATCTCGTCGTTGACCACCGTGTCGTTCTCGTTGATGACCGGCACCACGCCGAGCGCGAGCAGGGTCACCAGCGTCGAGCGCGCATTCAGGTAGCGCTCGCGGTCGGCCAGGTCGGCGTGTGTCAGCAGCACCTGTGCACTGCCCATGCCGTTCTCGCGCAGCTTGGTCTCGTAGATCTGCGCCAAGCCCATCTGCCCGACCGCCGCGGCGGCCTGCAGTTCGTGGATCTCGTGCGGGCGCGTGCGCCAGCCGAGCCGCTTCATGCCTTCGGCGATGGCACCGCTGGACACCATCACGACCTCGCGGCCGTCGCGCACCAGCGTCGCGAGCTGCCGGCACCAATCACCGATGGCGTTTTCATCCAGGCCCCGGCCCTCGTTGGTGACAAGGCTGGAGCCCACCTTGACGACGATGCGGCGCGCGTCGCGCAGGGCGGTGGAACCGGTGGTCGAGCTTGAAGTCATGTCAGGCAAAACGCGGATCGATCTCTGTCGGCGGTTGCTCGGCGACCTGTTGCGCCTTGACGTGCTGGTAGATCGCCTGCACCAAGGGCTCGCAGCCTTCGCGCGTGAGCGCGGAGATCTCGAATACCGGACCCTTGAAGCGCAGCCGCTTGACGAAGTCCTTCACACGCGCGGCGCGCTCGTCGTCCTGCACCATGTCGAGCTTGTTCAGCACCAGCCAGCGCGGCTTTTCGTACAAGGCTGCATCGTATTTCTTGAGCTCACCGACGATCGCCTTGGCCTGCGCGACCGGATCGGCGTCGTCGAAGGGCGCGATGTCGACCACGTGCAGCAGCAGCCGGGTGCGCTGCAGGTGGCGCAGGAACAGATGGCCGAGGCCGGCGCCTTCGGAGGCACCCTCGATCAGGCCCGGGAGATCGGCGACGACGAAACTCTGCTCCGGACCGACGCGCACCACGCCGAGGTTCGGATGCAGCGTGGTGAAGGGGTAGTCGGCGATGCGCGGGCGCGCATTGGAAATCGCACTGATGAGGGTGGACTTGCCGGCGTTTGGCATGCCCAGCAGGCCCACGTCGGCCAGCACCTTCAGCTCGAGCTTGAGGCTCTTCTTCTCGCCGGGCCAGCCGGGTGTCTTCTGGCGCGGTGCGCGGTTGATGGCGCTCTTGAAGCGCATGTTGCCGAAACCGCCATCGCCGCCCTTGGCGATAGTGATCACCTCGCCCGGCGTCAGCAGCTCGTACAGCACCTCGCCAGTTTCGGCGTCGGTGATGATGGTGCCGACCGGCATCTTGAGCGTGATGTCGTCGCCGGCGGCACCGAACATGTCCGAGCCCATGCCGTGCTGCCCGCGCTTGGCATCGTGGCGGCGCGAAAAGCGGAAATCCACCAGGGTGTTCAGGCTCGGATCGGCCACGGCGAACACATGGCCGCCGCGCCCGCCGTCGCCGCCGTTCGGGCCGCCGAACTCCTTGTACTTCTCATGCCGGAACGACACGCAGCCGTTGCCGCCATCGCCGGCGGCGATGTCGATGAAGGCTTCGTCCACGAACTTCATGAGATGTCCAGTTTACAAATGAAGAAGCCCCGGCAAAGCGGGGCTTCGAGCAGATCGAAGTGACTGGCTTACGCCGGGGTCACGGTGACCGTGTGCTTGTTGAGCGCGCCCTTGGTGCCGAAGGACACATGGCCGTCGACCAGGGCGAACAGCGTGTGGTCCTTGCCCACGCCGACGTTGACGCCGGGGTGGAACTGGGTGCCGCGCTGGCGCACGATGATCGAACCGGCGCTGATCAGTTCGCCGCCGAAAGCCTTCACGCCGAGCATCTTGGGCTTGGAATCGCGCCCGTTTCGCGTTGAGCCGCCGCCTTTTTTCTGTGCCATGGTGTTCGCTCCTTAGCCGGCGATCGCACCGATTTGCAGCTCTGTGAACTGCTGGCGATGGCCTTGACGTTTCTGATAGTGCTTGCGACGGCGCATCTTGAAGATGCGAACCTTGTCGTGCTTGCCGTGCGACAGCACAGTGGCTGTCACAGATGCGCCGGACACCAGGGGCGTACCGACCTTGATTGCGCTGCCGTCGCCGACTGCGAGCACTTGGTCGATCACGATTTCCTGGCCTACGTCCGCAGCAATCTGTTCTACTTTAATTTTCTCGCCGGAAGCAACGCGATACTGCTTGCCACCGGTTTTTATGACCGCGTACATGTGGACCTCTTGGAATAAGATGGTTCTACGGCGAATTCCGCAGAGCCCAAGATTCTAGCACGGAGGGCACCTGCGGGCATAGAGCCGCGCCGCGCCGCATTGTCTGGGCACCCGGCTCCCTATAATCTGCGCCTTCCGGCCCTGCGCCATCGTCGTCCCTCACGCAGCGCACAAAGCGCCCCTGCCTTGTCAGTCCCCCCCGCCGACACCTCCCCCGCTGCCGCCGTACTCAGCCTGATTGCAGAGGACATGGCAGGGGTCGACCTCGTGATCGCCCGCCGCCTCGATACCGGCGTCCCGCTGGTGCGCCAAGTCTCCAAGTACATCATCTCGGCCGGCGGCAAGAGGCTGCGCCCCGCGCTGCTGCTGCTCATGGCCGGCGCTTTGGGCTATCGCGGAGAACAGCGCTTCAACCTGGCCGCCGTGGTGGAATTCATCCACACCGCGACCTTGCTGCACGACGACGTCGTCGACGAATCCACGCTCCGGCGCGGCCGCCCGACGGCCAACGAGTCCTTCGGCAATCCGGCCAGCGTGCTGGTCGGCGACTTCCTCTACTCTCGCGCATTCCAGATGATGTTGGATGCCAACAACGTCCGGGTCATGGAAATCCTGGCCGAGGCGACCAACGTGATCGCCGAGGGGGAGGTGCTGCAGCTCATGAACATGCACGACGCCTCGCTCGATGAGGAGGCTTACCTTCGGGTGATCCGCTCGAAGACGGCCAAGCTGTTCGAAGCCAGCACCCGGCTCGCCGCGGTATTGGCGGGCGCGACGCCGGAGGTGGAAGCAGCATGTGCCGCCTATGGACAGGCGCTGGGCACCGCCTTCCAGGTGATCGACGACGTGCTCGACTACGCAGGCGATGCGAACGAGACCGGCAAGAACGTCGGCGACGACTTGCGCGAAGGCAAGACGACGCTGCCGCTGATTCTGGCCATGCAGCGCGGCACCCCGGCACAGCGCGAACTCATTCGCGCCGCCATCGAGGCGGGCGATACGGCGCAACTGCCGCAGATCGTCGCCATCGTGCGAGAGACGGGTGCGTTGGACGCTACGCGGGCAGCAGCAGCGGCCGAAGCGCAACGCGCGATGGATGCGCTTGCCGGCTTTCCCGCGAATTCGCACTCCGCCGGTTTGCTACAATTGGCGGCTCAGTTGCTTGAGCGACGCGCCTAGACACCTCACGACAGTGGGCACCCGGGACGAATCTTTTTCTTGCAACCATCGGGGTGTAGCTTAGCCTGGTAGAGCGCTACGTTCGGGACGTAGAGGCCGGAGGTTCGAATCCTCTCACCCCGACCAGCCTTTTCGGCTGTAAATGCAAAATGCTCCGCGGTCTGTTGCAGCGAAGCGATTTACAGCCCTTGGGGGATCAGCGATGATCGTGAAGCAATTTTTCACGTCTTGTTACATTCGTTGAATGGCCGCTGCTGAACCTCTCGTCAAAGAAAGCTCGTCGATCGCCCTGCCGGGACTCGCGCGGGCCTTGATATCGGCCGGCAAGCTTCCGGCAAAAGCAGCCGAAGACATCTATCAAAAGTCGCTCAGCGGGCGCACCAGCTTCATCGCGGAGCTGACCGGCACGGGCGCCGTCTCGGCCGCCGACCTCGCGCACACCTTGTCGAGCGCCTTCGGTGCGCCGCTGCTCGACCTCGATGCGATCGACCCGCAGCGCCTTCCCAAGGACCTGCTCGACCCCAAGCTGTGCCAGGCCTATCGGGTCGTCGTCCTGAGCAAGCGCAACAATCGTCTCATTGTTGCAACAGCCGATCCTTCGGATCAGCAGGCAGCCGAAAAAATCAAGTTCGCGTCCCAGATGGGCGTGGACTGGGTCATCGCCGAGTACGACAAGCTCTCGCGCATGATCGAGGCGGCCGCAGTGAGCGCGTCCGAAACCATCGACAGCATCGTCGGTGCCGAGTTCGAATTCGATGAAGTTTCGGCGGATACCTCGAGCGACAACAACGACCCGGCGGTGGCCGAGGTCGAAGACGCACCGGTCGTTCGCTTTCTGCACAAGATGCTGCTCGACGCATTCAGCATGCGCGCGTCGGACATTCATTTCGAGCCCTACGAGCATCAATACCGCGTGCGCTTCCGCGTCGACGGCGAACTGCGCGAAATCGCAAGTCCGCCCACGGTCATCAAGGACAAGCTGGCGTCGCGCATCAAGGTGATTTCGCGGCTGGACATCTCCGAAAAGCGGGTGCCGCAGGACGGCCGCATGAAGCTCAAGATCGGTCCCGACCGCGTGATCGATTTCCGCGTGAGCACCTTGCCCACCCTGTTCGGCGAAAAGATCGTGATCCGTATTCTCGATCCGAGCAGTGCACGCCTGGGCATCGACGCACTGGGTTACGACGCGGATGAAAAGGAACGATTGCTCACTGCCATCGGGCGTCCCTACGGCATGGTGCTGGTCACGGGCCCGACCGGCTCCGGCAAGACGGTGTCGCTCTACACCTGCCTGAACCTGCTCAACAAGGCCGGCGTCAACATCGCCACGGCGGAAGATCCGTCGGAAATCAACCTGCCCGGCGTGAACCAGGTCAACGTCAACGAAAAGGCGGGGCTGACCTTCGCGACCGCGCTGCGCGCCTTCCTGCGCCAGGATCCGGACATCATCATGGTCGGCGAAATCCGCGACCTCGAAACCGCCGACATCTCGATCAAGGCTGCGCAGACGGGCCACCTGGTCTTGTCGACCCTGCACACCAACGACGCCCCCACGACACTCACGCGCATGCGCAACATGGGCATCGCGCCGTTCAACATCGCCTCGAGCGTCATCCTGATCACCGCGCAGCGGCTTGCGCGCCGCCTCTGCACGGTTTGCAAGGTGCCGGCCATGGATGTGCCGAAGGAGGCGCTGCTCGATGCCGGCTTCAAGGAAAGCGATGTGGACGGTACCTGGAAGCCCTATCGCCCGGTCGGCTGCTCGGCCTGCAACGGCGGATACAAGGGGCGCGTTGGCATCTACCAGGTGATGCCGATCTCCGAAGAGATCCAGAAGATCATTCTGCGCGATGGCAGCGCCCTCGATATCGCGAAGCAGTCCGAAGCCGAAGGCGTGCGCTCGCTACGTCAATCGGGACTGAAGAAGGTCATGCAGGGCCTGACCTCACTTGAAGAAGTGCTCGCGGTCACCAACGAATAGCATTGAGAAGCGGAGCTCGAATGGCAACGGCAGCAGCATCAACCCGAACCCTCAAGGAATTCGTTTTCGAGTGGGAAGGCAAGGATCGCAACGGCAAGGCGGTACGCGGCGAGGTCCGCGCTGCCGGCGAAAACCAGGTCCAGGCGGCGCTGCGGCGCCAGGGCGTGCTCGCCACGAAAATCAAGAAGCGGCGCATGCGCTCCGGCAAGGCCATCAAGCCAAAGGACATCGCCATCTTCACGCGCCAGCTGGCGACGATGATGAAGGCCGGCGTGCCGCTGTTGCAGGCCTTCGACATCGTGGGCCGCGGCAACGCGAATCCGAGCGTGGCCAAGCTGCTCAACGACGTTCGCAGCGACGTGGAAACGGGGACCTCGCTGTCCGCCGCCTTCCGCAAGTTTCCCAAGTACTTCGACAACCTCTACTGCAACCTGGTCGAAGCCGGCGAAGCCGCAGGTATCCTGGAAGAACTGCTCGATCGCCTGGCCACCTACATGGAAAAGACCGAGGCGATCAAGTCGAAGATCAAGTCGGCATTGATGTACCCAACTTCAGTGGTCGTCGTCGCGTTCGTCGTGGTGGCGATCATCATGATCTTCGTGATTCCGGCCTTCAAGCAGGTGTTCACCTCCTTCGGCGCCGACCTGCCGGCCCCGACGCTGTTCGTCATGGCCGTCAGCGAAATCTTCGTCGCCTACTGGTGGCTGATCTTCGGCGTGATCGGCGGCGGCCTCTACTTCTTCATGCAGGCCTGGAAGCGCAACGAGCGCGTTCAGCGGGTCATGGACCGGCTGCTGCTGCGCCTGCCGATCTTCGGCACGCTGATCGACAAGTCCTGCGTCGCGCGCTGGACCCGCACCTTGGCCACCATGTTTGCCGCCGGCGTGCCGCTGGTCGAGGCGCTCGACTCGGTCGGCGGCGCATCCGGCAATACGGTGTACGCCGATGCCACGGCCAAGATCCAGCAGGAGGTCTCGACCGGCACCAGCCTGACGTCGGCCATGACCAACGCCAACCTGTTCCCCTCCATGGTCCTGCAGATGACCGCGATCGGCGAGGAGTCCGGGTCGATCGACCACATGCTGGGCAAGGCCGCCGATTTCTACGAGTCGGAAGTCGACGACATGGTGGCCGGCCTCTCGAGCCTGATGGAGCCCATCATCATCGTGTTCCTCGGCGTGATCATCGGCGGCATCGTGGTCTCGATGTATCTGCCCATCTTCAAGCTCGGCCAGGTCGTCTGATGCTGGTTTCGCAGGGGGTGGACGCCGCATTGGCCGGCGTGCTGGGGTTGTTGATCGGCAGCTTCCTCAACGTCGTGATCTATCGCCTGCCGAAAATGCTGGAGCGCCAATGGGCCGCCGAATGCGCGAGCCTCAACGGCGCGGAACCCGCTGCTGCCGAGCCCTTCAATCTGATGGTGCCGCATTCGCGCTGCCAGCAGTGCGACCACGCGATCCGCTGGTACGAGAACGTGCCCGTCTTGAGCTACCTGTTTCTTCGCGGCAAGTGCTCGGCGTGCAAGACGCCGATCAGCCTGCGCTATCCGCTGGTCGAGCTGGCGACCGGCGCCCTGTTCGCCTGGTGCGTATGGCGCATGCCGGGCCAGTTCGGCGGCCTGGCCTGGTGCGGCTTCGCGGCCGCGCTGATCGCGCTCGCGCTGATCGACTGGGACACCACCCTCTTGCCCGACGACATCACGCTGCCCTTGCTTTGGGCCGGCCTGCTCGCTGCCCTCGCGGGTTTCACGGGCGTGAGCCTGACCAACGCCGTCTGGGGCGCCGTGGCGGGCTATGTCTCGCTGTGGGCGGTCTATTGGCTGTTCAAGCTGAGCACCGGCAAGGAGGGCATGGGTTACGGCGACTTCAAGCTGTTCGCCGCCTTCGGCGCATGGTTCGGATGGCAAGCACTGGTGCCCATCATCCTGATGGCATCGGTGATCGGTGTGATCGTCGGCATTGCACTCAAGCTCAACAGCGGATTGCGCGAAGGCGGCTACGTGCCCTTCGGCCCTTTCCTCGCGGGTGCGGGCTTCACGGCCATGCTCTTCGGCCCGGACGCGATCCTTCGCGTGGCCGGCCTCTGACAAGCAAAGGCGCGCGTGCCATGCGCATCGGACTGACCGGCGGCATCGGCAGCGGCAAGAGCACTGTCGCGTCCATACTGGTCAGCGCCGGCGCCACGCTGATCGACACCGACGCCATTGCACGTGCGATCGCCCAGCCTCATGGGGCCGCCATGCCCGCAATCGAAGCCGAATTCGGCCCCGCAGTCATCGCTGCGGATGGCGGTCTGGACCGGGCGCGCATGCGGGACCTGGTGTTTGCCGACACCGGCGCCAGGAAACGGCTCGAGGCAATCCTGCATCCCTTGATCGGCGCGGAGTGCGAACGCCAGGCGTCGGCCGCGGCCGGGCAGCTAGTCGTCTTCGATGTGCCACTGTTGGTCGAATCGAAGCGTTGGCGCGCCCTGGTCGATCGCGTGCTGGTCGTCGACGCGACCGAAGAAACCCAGGTGCAGCGCGTGGTGGCGCGTTCGGGGTGGACGCCCGAAGCCGTTCGCGCCGTAATTGCTCAGCAGGCCGACCGCGCGCAGCGCCGCGCCGCAGCCGATGCGGTGATCTTCAACGAGAAAATGTCGCTGGCGGAACTCTCCGCCGACGTCCGAAATCTGTGGGAACGGTGGACCGGCGCAGGCACGCGATAATCGCGGGCTGACTGCCGCCACACGCGCGAAGCAACAACAAGGCGGCGCGCTCGAATGGGCCATGCGACGCAGCCCTCCCCAAGATGCTTTTCAATTCGTACGCATTCATCTTTCTCTATTTCCCGATAGTTCTTGTCGGGTTCTTCCTGATCGCAAAGCGCAACGCGCGTGCGGCCGCCGGCTTTCTTGCGCTCGCATCGCTGTTCTTCTATGGCTGGTGGAGCGTCATGGCCTTGCCGCTGCTGGTGGGCTCGATCTGCGTCAACTACTGGTTCGGACTGCGCCTCACGCCGAATCCGGGACGCGACGACCGTCAGCGCAAGCGCATGCTGATCGCTGCGCTCGTCGTCAACCTCGGGGTGCTGGCGGTCTTCAAGTACGCCAACTTCTTCGTCTCGAACGTGAACGAGGGGCTGGCTGCCGCAGGACTGGCGCCGATTGCGCTGCTCCATATCGCACTGCCGATCGGGATTTCGTTCTATACCTTCACGCAAATTGCCTTCCTGGTCGACTGCTGGCAGGGCAAGGTTCACGAGCGCAGCTTCATTCACTATGTGCTGTTCGTCACCTACTTCCCGCATCTGATCGCGGGTCCGGTGCTGCATCACGCGCAGATGATGCCGCAGTTCGCCAACCCGGCCATCTACCGGATCGATGCGAACAAGCTCGCGCTCGGCATTGCGATCTTTAGCTTCGGTCTCGCGAAGAAGCTGCTGATCGGCGACAAGATGGGACAGTACGCCGACCTGATGTTCAACGGCGTGCACAACGGCATCGCGCCCTCGCTTTACACGGCATGGTTCGGTGTGCTGGCCTACACGCTGCAGATCTACTTCGACTTCTCGGGCTATTCGGACATGGCGGTGGGGCTGTCCTTGTGCCTGGGCGTGCAGTTGCCGCTCAATTTCCGATCGCCCTACAAGTCGACCAACATCATCGAGTTCTGGCGGCGCTGGCACATTTCGCTGTCGACCTTCCTGCGCGACTACCTGTACGTGCCGCTGGGCGGCAACCGCAAGGGTGAGGCGCGCCGCTACCTCAATCTGTTTCTCACCATGCTGCTCGGCGGCCTCTGGCATGGCGCGGCGTGGACCTTCGTGATCTGGGGTGCGTTGCACGGCGCATTCCTGATGATCAACCACCTGTGGAACGCCAAGGTGCTGCGCAATGCCACACCGAGCCGCTTGAGGCGCGCGACCGGCTGGTTGCTGACCTTCCTGTGCGTGATGATCGCCTGGGTCGTGTTCCGCGCCGAGAGCGTCGCCACGGCGCTCGAAATCTACAAGGGCATGCTCGGCATGCACGGAACGCCGCCGAGCGCATTCGGCGAATTCGCGGTTCCGTATCGCAAGCCCGAGTTCTTCCAGACCTTGCTGCTCGGCCTGTTCATCTGCCTGGCATTGCCTCCCACGATCGCGTTGGAGCGCTGGGTGCCTGGTCCGATCGCGCTGGCGGGGCGTCCGCGCTCGATGCGGGCGGTCACGGCACTGATCGCCGCTTTCGTGGTCGTGCTGTTCGGCATGTGCGTGTCCCAACTGGGCGTCTACAGTCCCTTCCTTTATTTCCAGTTCTGACATGACCCCAGCGAAACTCTGGCTGCGGATCTTTTTCGCGGGCTTTGCGGTGATCGTGGCCCTGCTGCTGGTCACCCTGTTCACACCGGTTCCCTACGGCGACCTGTCGCGCATCGGGCGGGTATCCGATCACGAATTCGGATGGCGCAAACCGCCACCTCCT
Source organism: Variovorax sp. LjRoot175 (assembly GCF_964253805.1). NCBI lineage: Bacteria > Pseudomonadati > Pseudomonadota > Betaproteobacteria > Burkholderiales > Comamonadaceae > Variovorax > Variovorax sp. LjRoot175. The sequence continues at coordinate 4,564,896 of NZ_CAXURY020000001.1, forward strand.
CTTCCGCTCGAGTCCATGCGCGGCGTCCCGATGGACCAGGCCGACATCCTCGTCATCGGCGACAGCTTCTCGATGACCCTCACATGGCAGAGCGTGCTGGTGAAGGCCGGCTACCGCGTCACGACGATCTACTGGGGACAACTTCCCTTCATCTGCAAGAATTTCAGCCAATGGGTCGAGGGCACCGGTTTCCGCGGCAAGCTGATCGTGATCGAGAGCATCGAGCGCCTGCTTGCCGAGCGCCTCGACGAAAGCGAGACCTGCGGCGCGATGTCGAAGAAGCCCCTGTCGGTCAAGAAGGAGCCCTTCGTGCCGCCCCTCACCCAGGTTCCGGGCTTCGAACTCAACACCAACGCCAAGCTGACCACCGGCCTGAACACCTATCGCAACACGAAACGCGCAATCGCATCGCCCGACATCCAGTTCGGCGAGCGCGCGCGGGTGCGCACCGTGCCCGACGGCTGCGCCTATTTCAGCCACAGGCTCTGCGACAAGGCGCTGTTTTTTCCCGATGACACCAAGGCGGCCGAATTGTCCGAGCGGACGGTCAGGCAGATGGAAGCGATCAACCAGGCGCACCCGTCGTTGCCGATCCTATGGATGGTGTTGCCCGACAAGACGACGACCTACGTGGAACCGAAGCACTCGGCCAGTTTCGTGGCCGCGCTCAACAAGACCAAACTCGGCCCCGACTTGTTCACCGCGGCGAGGGAGGCCCGCACGACCGTGCGCGATCTGTATTTCCCCAACGACACGCACCTGTCGATGCACGGTCAGCTGTGGGTCGGCGACCTGATGCTGACGGAGGTGCGCGAGTTCCTCTCTCCCGGTCGACACAACGCGCCGTAGGACGGATGCCAGTTCCCATCCGCTGCGGCGCGGCAGCGAGTCTTCGGGCTATCATCGTGCGACTGGAAGCCGACGCGTGATTCTGTACGAGTACCCCTTCAACGAGCGCATCCGGACCTACCTGCGGCTGGAGCACCTGTTTCGCCGTCTCGGCGAATTGGTGCCTGCCGATTCGGCGCTCTCCCACCACTACGCTCTCGTCACGATCTTCGAGGTCATGGACGTGGCGGCGCGCGCCGACCTCAAGGCCGACGTGATGCGGGACCTCGACAAGCACAAGAATGTCTTCAACAGCTATCGCGGCAATCCGGCCATCTCTGAAGCCGTGCTGGACCAGGTCGTCGGCAAGCTCGAAAGCAATTTCACGACCCTCAACACGGTGCCTGGCAAAGCCGGCCAGGCATTGACCGAGAACGAGTGGCTGATGAGCATCCGCAGCCGCGCGGGCATTCCCGGCGGCACCTGCGAATTCGACCTGCCGGCCTACTACGCCTGGCAGAACGGCAGGGCCTCCGATCGGCGCGCCGACCTGGAACGCTGGTCCTCCACGCTCGCGCCGCTGGCCGAATCGATCTACCTGCTGCTGAAGCTGTTGCGCGACGCCGATGTGCCTTACAAGGTCATGGCCGCGGGCGGCCAGTTCCAGCAGAACCTGCCCCAGGGCCGCAGCTTCCAGCTGCTGCGCCTGCGCATCGACCCGAAACTCGGACTCATTCCGGAGATCAGCGGCAATCGGCTCATGGTGTCGGTGCGGCTGATGCGGCAGGAGGCCGATCGCCTGCACCAGAGCGCGGACGACACGCCATTCGAGCTGACCCTCTGCGCATGATGACCAAGGTCAATGCAGCCGGCGAGCGCATCGTCCGGTGTCCGGCGTGCGGGAAAGACAGCGTCTACGCGCCCAGCAACCCGTACCGGCCCTTCTGCAGCGCGCGCTGCAAGGGCATCGACCTCGGCGCCTGGGCCAGCGAAGAATTCAGGATGCCGGCCGAGGCCCCGCCCGACGACGAGCCTTTCGGCGACCCGAAGCTTCAGTGACCGTCCGGCAGGCCGCGCTCTTCGGCCAGCCATCCGAGCACCGGCAGCGCGCCCGGCAGCACCGGCGTCACATCGAGCGGCAGCTGCTGCCAGCGCATGGACTGGCCTTCGCGCATTTCGAACTCGCCCCGCCACACTCGGACCTTGCACCAGTGCAGGCGCACCAGCGCATGCGGGTAGTCGTGTTCGGTGGTCTTCCAGACTTCGGCGCCGGCGATCGTGATGCCGAGCTCCTCGTGCAGTTCGCGCCGGAGCGCTTCCTCCACCGTCTCGCCAGTCTCGATCTTGCCGCCCGGAAACTCCCAATAGCCCGCGTAAGGCTTGCCCTCGGGCCGCGTCGAAAGAAGCAGGGCGTCGTCTTCGCGGATCAGGATGCCGACCGCGACCTCGGTGTGTTTGCGCGTGTCCGTCATGGCCGGGTTCAGCTGCGGCCCGCGTAGTCGCGCGCGAACTGGTAGGCCACGCGGCCGCTGCGCGAACCCCGCTCGAGCGCCCACACCAGCGCCGCGGGGCGCGCCGCCTCGATCGCCTTCGCATCGACGCCGAAGGACGAGAGCCATTGCGCGACGATCGTCAGGTATTCGTTCTGGCTGAAGGGATAGAAGCTGACCCAGAGGCCGAAGCGCTCCGACAGCGAAGTCTTCTCCTCGATCACCTCGCCGGGATGCACCTCGCCGTCCTCGGTGTGGGTGTAGCTCAGGTTGTCCTTCATGTACTCGGGCAGCAGATGGCGCCGGTTGCTCGTCGCGTAGATCAGCACATTGGGTGTCGCCGCGGCGATCGACCCGTCGAGGATCGACTTGAGCGCCTTGTAACCCGGCTCGCCCTCGTCGAAACTCAGGTCGTCGCTGAACACGATGAACTTCTCGGGCCGCTGTGAAACCACCTCGACGATGTCCGGCAGGTCGGTCAGCTCCGCCTTGTCGACCTCGATGAGGCGCAAGCCCTGCGGCGCATAGGCCTGCAGGCAGGCACGGATCAGCGAGGACTTGCCGGTGCCACGGGCCCCGGTCAAGAGCACGTTGTTGGCCGGCTTGCCCTCGACGAACTGGCGCGTGTTGCGCTCGATCTTTTCCTTCTGGAGGTCGATTTCCTTCAATGCGTCCAGCGACATGCCCGCCACATGGCGCACCGGCTCTAGCGTGCCGTGCCCTGAACTGCGACGGCGGTAGCGCCAGGCGATCGAGGCGTTCCAGTCGGCGGGCGCCGCCATCGGCTGGGGAAGGATCGACTCGATGCGGCCGATCAGCTGTTCGGCACGCTCGATCAGCCTTTCAAACTTCTCGTTCATATCGATTAGCTATGAAGCTTGTCTGTTCGGGGGGACACCGCGGAACCGGCCTTGCCGGGCCGCTGGTGTCGCCCCCCGCTGAGGGGGTTGGCGAAGCGACACGAAGTGCGCGAAGCCTGGGGGAGGTCAAGATCTGTAGTCGGCGTTGATGGAAACGTAGTCGTGGCTCAGGTCGCAGGTCCACACCGTATCCGCGGCCTCGCCGCGGCCGAGGCCGATGCGCACCATGATCTCGCTCTGCTTCATCACGCGCTGGCCGTCTTCTTCGCGGTAGCTCGGATTGCGCCCGCCCTTGACCGCGACGTGCACATCGTCGAGATGGAGGTCGATGCCGGTCTGGTCGAGGTCGGCGATGCCCGCGTAGCCGACTGCCGCGAGGATGCGCCCGAGGTTGGGGTCGCTCGCGTAGAACGCGGTCTTGACCAGCGGCGAATGCGCGACCGCATAAGCCACCTGGCGGCACTCGGCGGCGTCGCGCCCGCCTTCGACGCGGATGGTGATGAACTTGGTCGCGCCCTCGCCGTCGCGCACGATGGCCTGGGCCAGCTGGAGCGCGACCGCCTGCATCGCGTCCAGCAAGGCGCGACCTTCCACGGAATCGAGTGAGGTGATGGTGCCGTGCTCGGCTTTCTGCGTGGCAATCACCACGAAGGAATCGTTGGTCGAGGTGTCGCCGTCGATGGTCACCCGGTTGAACGAGGCCTCGGCCAGGGCCTTGGCCAGCGGCTGGATCAGCGACGGATCGATCTTCGCGTCGGTCGCCATGAAGCCGAGCATGGTCGCCATGTTCGGCCGGATCATGCCGGCGCCCTTGCTGATGCCGGTGACGGTGACCGTGACGCCGCCGATCTGCAGCTGCCGGCTGAAGGCCTTGGGCACGGTGTCGGTGGTCATGATGCCTTCGGCCGCGCGCGCCCAGTTGGCGGGCGCCGCGTCGGCCAGCGCGGCCGGCAGCCCGGCCTCGATGCGGTCGATCGGCAGCGGCTCCATGATCACGCCGGTGGAAAAGGGCAGGATCTGCTCGGGCGCGAGGTTCAGCTTGCGCGCCAGCGCGATGCAGGTCGCGCGCGTGCGCGCCAGGCCGTCCTCGCCGGTACCGGCATTCGCATTGCCGGTGTTGATCAGCATGGCGCGAATGCCGAAGTCCCGGGCCAGGTGCTCGCGGCACACCTGCACGGGTGCAGCACAGAAGCGGTTCTGCGTGAACACGCCGCCGACGACGGCGCCTTCGTCGATCAGCACGACCGTCAGGTCCTTGCGGTTGGCCTTGCGCACGCCCGCCTCGGCCACGCCGATGCGGATGCCGGGCACCGCATGCAGCTCGGCGGGATCGGGAGCGGAGAGATTCACTGGCATGGCGAGATCCTGCTGTGCATCAATTGAGTTTGCCGTGGCAATGCTTGAACTTCTTGCCGCTGCCGCAGGGGCAGGGGTCGTTGCGGCCGACGCGCGCAAAGGCGGCGGCACCAACGCTCAGGCCCGAGGTGGCCTGGCGGCGCAGGCTTTCTTCGTCGACCCGCACTTCGACCTCGCCGGTCTCGGTCGGCGCGGTGTAGGTGATGTTGGACAGGTTCTCGCCGCGGCTTCCCAGCTCCTCCGCCGCTTCCTCGAACTGCTCGCCGGTCTGCACGCGCACCGTCATGAGCTGGCGCGTGACCTCGTTCTTCACCGAGTCGAGCAACTGGCCGAAGAGCTCGAAGGCCTCACGCTTGTATTCCTGCTTGGGCTGCTTCTGCGCGTAGCCGCGCAGGTGGATGCCCTGGCGCAGGTAATCCAGCGAAGCCAGGTGCTCGCGCCAATGGGTGTCGATGCTCTGCAGCAGCACCATGCGCTCGAACTGGGTGAAGTTCTCCTGCCCGATCAGCGCCACCTTGGCGTTGAAGGCTTCGTTGGCCGCAGCGACCACCTTCCCGACGATGTCCTCATCGCCTATGGCACTCGAAGCCTCCACGTCTTTCTGCAGCGGGATGTCGATGCCCCACTCGGCCGCCAGCACCTTCTCGAGGCCGGCGAGGTCCCATTGCTCTTCGACCGATTCGGCCGGCACGTACTGGCGAACCAGGTCGGTGAAGCAGCCTTCGCGCAGCGCCTCGATCTGCGCCGTGAGATCGCCGGCGTCGAGGATGTCGTTGCGCTGCTGGTAGATCACCTTGCGCTGGTCGTTGGAGACGTCGTCGTACTCCAGCAGCTGCTTGCGGATGTCGAAATTGCGCGCCTCGACCTTGCGCTGCGCGCTCTCGATGCTGCGCGTGACGATGCCGGCTTCGATGGCTTCGCCGTCCGGCATCTTGAGGCGGTCCATGATCGCCTTGACGCGGTCGCCCGCGAAGATGCGCATCAGCGGATCGTCCAGGCTCAGGTAGAAGCGCGAAGAGCCCGTGTCGCCCTGCCGGCCCGAGCGGCCGCGCAGCTGGTTGTCGATGCGCCGCGACTCGTGCCGCTCGGTGGCGATGATGCGCAGGCCACCGACCGACTTCACGAACTCGTGGTCCTTGTCCCACTCGGTGCGCAGGCGTGCAATTTCGGCCGCCTTGGCCGAAGGATCGAGCGCCTCGTCGGCCTCCACCGCCTCGATCGCCTTCTCGACGTTGCCGCCGAGCACGATGTCGGTACCGCGACCCGCCATGTTGGTCGCGATCGTGATCATCTTGGTCCGGCCCGCCTGCGCGACGATCTCGGCCTCGCGCGCATGCTGTTTGGCGTTGAGCACCTGGTGCGGCAGGTCGACCTTGGCGAGCAGGCCGTCGATGATTTCGGAGTTCTCGATCGACGAGGTACCGACCAGCACCGGCTGGCCGCGCTCGTAGCACTCGCGGATGTCCTCGATGGCCGCGTCGTACTTCTCGCGCGTGGTCTTGTAGACGCGGTCCAGCTGGTCTTCGCGCCGGCTCGGGCGGTTGGGCGGAATGATCGTGGTCTCCAGACCGTAGATCTCCTGGAACTCGTAGGCCTCGGTGTCGGCCGTGCCCGTCATGCCCGCCAGCTTGGCGTAGAGGCGGAAATAGTTCTGGAAGGTGATCGAGGCAAGCGTCTGGTTTTCGGCCTGGATCTCCACGCCTTCCTTGGCTTCGACGGCCTGGTGCAGGCCGTCGCTCCAGCGCCGGCCGGTCATCAGGCGGCCTGTGAACTCGTCGACGATCACCACTTCGCCCTGCTGCACCACGTAGTGCTGGTCGCGGTGGTAGAGATGCCGCGCACGCAGCGCGGCATTGAGGTGATGCATCAGCGTGATGTTTGCCGGATCGTAGAGCGAAGCGCCCTCGGGCAGCAGCTTGAATTCGGAGAGGATTTGCTCCGCCTTCTCGTGGCCGTCTTCGGTCATGAACACCTGGTGCGTCTTCTCGTCGACCGTGAAGTCGCCCGGCTTCGTGACGCCCTCGCCGGTGCGCGGATCGGCCTCGCCCTCTTGCTTGGTCAAGAGCGGCACGACCTTGTTGATCGCGAGGTACAGCTCGGTATGGTCCTCGGCCTGGCCGCTGATGATGAGCGGCGTGCGCGCCTCGTCGATCAGGATCGAGTCCACCTCGTCGACGATGGCGTAGTTCAGCCCGCGCTGCACCCGGTCCTGCGTCTCGTAGACCATGTTGTCGCGCAGGTAGTCGAAGCCGTACTCGTTGTTGGTGCCGTAGGTGATGTCGCTGCCGTAGGCCTGCTGCTTCTCCTCGCGCGGCATCTGCGGCAGGTTGATGCCGACCGAGAGCCCGAGGAAGTTGTAGAGGCGGCCCATCCAGCGGGCGTCGCGGTTGGCGAGGTAGTCGTTCACCGTCACCACGTGCACGCCCTTGCCGGTCAGCGCATTCAGGTACACCGGCAACGTCGCGGTGAGCGTCTTGCCCTCGCCGGTGCGCATTTCGGAGATCTTGCCGTTGTGAAGCGCCATGCCGCCGAGCAGCTGCACGTCGAAGTGGCGCATCTTCATGACGCGCTTGGAGCCTTCGCGCACCGTCGCAAAAGCCTCGGGCAGCAGGTCGTCCAGCGTCTCGCCGCGCCCCAACCGGTCCTTGAACTCCTGGGTCTTGGCACGCAGCGCATCGTCGCTGAGCTTCTCGAAGTCGGGTTCGAGCGCATTGATGCGTTCGACCGTCTTGCGATACTGCTTGAGGAGCCGGTCGTTGCGACTGCCGAAAATCTGGGTCAGGAAGTTGGTGGCCATGCGAGCAGGGTCGACAGGAACCCCAACGCATGCGGGCACCGCGACCGAAATTCCTAAGATAGGTGAAAGCAGGTGGGCGCGCCTGGCGCAAAATCAACACGCCAAGGCAAACGGACCCCGCCGGCGCGAACGCCGGCAAACCGGGCATTTTAGCCGCGTTGCCACTCTGAGGCTCCCCCCCTTCTTCCCCGATGAACCGCCGTTTCAATCCCGTCAGTTTGCAGCAGGCCGCACAGGATTCGCCCACCCTGGCCAGCCTCGCCGCGCGCGCGCGCGATGCGATCGAGCGATTGCAGGCGGTGCAGGAACTGATTCCGCCCGAGCTGCGCCCCGCCGTGCAGGCCGGTCCCGTCGAAGGCGGCACCTGGTGCCTGCTGGTGCAGGGCAGCGCCGCCGCGGCCAAACTGCGCCAGCTGGTGCCTTTGCTTCAGACGCGGCTGAAATCCAGAGGCTGGGACGACGTGACGCTTCGCATCAAGGTGCTCGCGCGCCGCTGAAAGCAAGAGCGTCAGCCGCCGCCACTCGCGCGTGTCGTCGACGCCGTGCTCCGCGCCTCCCATGTCCTGCGTACCCCGGATCCGCCTGCTCAAGCTCGGCCGCTTCGTGCTGCTGTGGTTCGCGCTGTCGCTGGGCGTGGCGGTCGCCTCGCCGATCGTGAATCCGCAGGCGGTGGAGCTGGTCTGTTCCAGTGCCGGCGCCGTCAAGATGGTCGTGCAGACCGACGACGGCGCGCAGGAGCTGGGCATGAGCCACATGGACTGCCCGCTGTGCGTGTTGACCGGCGCGCCGCCACCCGCAGCAGCGGTTGCGCTGCCGAGTCCTCTCCCGCTGGCCCATGCGGTCCAGCCCACTCCGGCCGCACGCATCGCCGCGGCCACCGCCGCGCCGCTGCCCGCGCGCGGGCCGCCAGCGCTCTGAGCCTGCCTTCGAACCGGTAGCGCATCGCGCCCCGCAGGACGGGCGCTGGCGCCCGAACTTCCTTGCTTGCCATGCATCGGCGCTCCACGGCGCCGAAGAGCCCTTCCATGAATTCAATGACCCATGAGGCACCCGCGCGCGCCGGTGCTGCCGACGGCCTCTATCGCGCCGTATGGCGCTGGCACTTCTATGCCGGCCTGCTGGTGCTGCCCTTTCTGATCTGGCTGGCCATCACAGGCGGCCTGTACGTCTTCAAGGCAGAGATCGATGGCTTCTTTCATCGCGAGCTGAAGACCGTGCCGGTCGCCAGGGGGTCCATGCGGCCCCATGGGGAGGTGGTCGCCGCAGCCTTGGCGGCACATCCCGGGCGGCTGCTCAAGTACACGCCCGCAAGCGCAGCGACCGACTCGGCGGAAGTCGGCATCGCGACCGCCCAGGGCGAACAGCTCGCGGTGTTCGTCGACCCTTATTGCGCCGCGGTGCTGGGCGCCTTGCCCGATCGCGGGACGGTGGCCTGGACCATCCGCCGACTCCACAGCCTGAAGTACTTCGGGCCGGTGGCGCGCGGGGCGATCGAGATCGCGGGCGGCTGGGCCATCCTGCTGGTGCTCACCGGCATCTATCTCTGGTGGCCGCGCGGGCGCAGCGGCGGGGTGCTCTCGGTGCGCGGGCGGCCGCGCCAACGCGTGTTCTGGCGCGACCTGCATGCCGTGACGGGCCTGGTGGTCGGCGGCGCGCTGGCCTTTCTGGCCTTCACCGGCATGCCCTGGTCGGTGCTGTGGGGGGCGAAGGTCAACCAGTGGGCCAACGGGCACAACTTCGGCTATCCCGCCGGCGTGCGCGTGCAGGTGCCGATGTCCACGCAGCGGCTCGGCGACCAAGCGCCCACCGCCTGGTCGCTCGAGCAGGCCCGCCTGCCTCGGTCCGCACCGGACGGACATGAGGATCACGCAGGGCATGGCGCGCCGCCGCAGCCGGCTGCGGCGGCGGCTTCGCCCCAGGCCATCGGCCTCGACGCTGCCATCGCGATCGTCGAAGGGCTGGGCATCGCCCGCGGCTACACCATCAGCCCGCCGCGCGGGCCCACCGGCGTCTACACGGCTTCGGTCTATCCCGACGATCTGTCGCAGCAGCGCGTCATCAACCTCGACCAGTACAGCGGCCGGCGGCTCATCGACATGCGCTATGCCGACTACGGGCCGCTGGGCCGCTGGCTGGAGTGGGGCATCAACGTCCACATGGGCCAGGAGTTCGGCGTGCTCAACAAGGTCGTGCTGGTGGTGGTCTGCCTGGCGATCGTGCTGCTGTGCGTGAGCGCCGGCTTGATGTGGTGGAAGCGCCGGCCGGCCGGTGGCCTGGGCGTACCTCCGATGCCCGCCGACCGCCGCGCGTTGCGCGCCGTCGTGGCATTGCTGGCTGTGGGCGGCGTCGTGTTTCCGCTGGTCGGCGCTTCGCTGCTGCTGATGCTGCTGCTCGATGCCTTGCTCGTGCAAGGACACCAGCGTCCTGCGGGCGCTGCCTGAAGCAGCAATGACTTTGCATCTCCGGACACGGCGCGCAGCGCAGCACCTGCGGACTGTCTGGTGGTGCCGCTTGTCGGCATCAAATTTGGGCGTTTTGGCGGCTCTTGCGAAGCCGGATGTCAGGATCGAACATGCCGGGGGATGGCGAAAGTCAAGCTCTCTTCCCAGCGCCCCAGCCCACGGCCACTGATAAATTGGGCAAAGTGATATCCAATATACGGTGTAACGGGTACTGAACGAGCTAAGCACGCTCGACATCAGTTCTCGACACGGGTAATATGTTGCTCATTAAGCTGGATAGTGAGTTTCCAAATGAACGCACAAAGCGCCCCGCCTCTCGAAGTCACTCAGGCCGCACGCACCTTCGGTGAGCGTCTGCGCACTGCTCGCATGCGCCGACGCATGACCCAGGACGAGCTTGCGAGCGCCAGCGGCATCACTCGCAAGACCCTCTACGCGCTCGAGAACGGCTCAACCGCAGCCTCGCTTGGTACCGTGTTGTCGGTGCTATGGAAGCTCGGCCTTCTGGGGACGGCGGCGGGCTTGGCCGATCCCGACCAGGACGAGCACGGCAAAGTGCTTGAGGCGGCTCGACGGCCGACCAGGGTTCGCCACAGCGCGGCGAATCTGGACAACGACTTCTGATCCCTTATGGCCACCCCTGACCAGCACTGCTACATCTACATCCAGCTTCCAGGCACCTTCGAGACGGTGCCCTGCGCGTCGTTGCGCGTTCGCGAGGTTGGCTCTGGCTCCTACGAGGGCACCTTTACCTACGGGCGGCGCTACTTGGATCGCAAGGATGTTGTCGCGCTAGACCAATACCACCTTCCGCTCGGCCCACGCCCGCATCGATTTACGAAACTGAAAGGAATTCCTGGCGCCGTGCGAGACGCCAGCCCCGACGCTTGGGGCCGCCGTGTCATACAGGCGAAGCTCCAGCGCAAGGAGGAGGATCTGCAGGAGATGGACTACCTGCTTAATGGTCCGGACGACGGTGGCGGCAACCTGAGCTTCGGCAGGACTATTGAGCCTCCAGCCCCTCGCCGTCCGTTCAATCGCACTCACCAGCTCGAGGCTCTCTGCGAGGCCGCGGAGAAGCTAGAGGAGGATGGTCGGCTTCCCCACGAAGTGCTGGAAGAGCTTGAACCAGGCACCAGCATGGGCGGAGCCAGGCCGAAGGTGACTATCGAGGATGGCAAAAAGATCTGGCTGGCCAAGCTCCCCGAGAAAAACGACCCGGTCAACATGCAGCGAATTGAGTTCGCAACCCTCCGCCTTGCCGATGCGGCAGGAATTCGAGTGTGCGGCACGCGACTGGAACCAATCGGCGGAAAGGATGCCCTGATGCTGGAGCGTTTCGACAGGCAGTGGCGAGAAGACAAGGGCGCCTACCTTCGCTACGGGCTTATCTCGGGCTTGACGGTGCTTGACGCAGAAGATGGTTATGGAGGTCGTGCGCGCTGGTCTTACCCTCTGCTCGCCGATGAACTGCGCCGCTGGTCTGTTCGAAGTGAAGACGATCGGCGCGAGCTCTTCAAGCGAATGGTCTTCAATGCAATGGTCACCAACAACGACGATCACCCGCGCAATCACGCGGTGCTTCATCGACCCGGAGGATGGCGGTTATCACCGGCCTACGACATCGTGCCGAAGCCACTGGTGTCTCAGGAACGTCGGGATCTTGCACTGGAGGTTGGGAGATTTGGCCGGGCAGCGAGCCGCTACAACCTGCTGTCGCAATGCGACGTGTTTGGGCTCTCGCCTGCGGAAGCTGAACACGAAATCGACTCCATGCTGAAGGTTGTCAGCGGCTGGCGAGAGTTCTTTGAACGCGCCGGGGTCGACCGCGCTGCGCTTGAATACCTCGAGGGCGCGATGCTGCCGCCGTCGTTCTTTCTGGAGCAGCCGCCTCAGCCAATCTGACGTCCGCAGACGTCCAGGACGTCGACGCTCACCGACCGTCAGCCGCCTGGCGCGTAAGCGGAGAGGCTCCGACTACGGAGCCGCGAGCCGGGCCAGGTGCTGGACGCTCCAGGCGCCGGGGCTGCGGCGCGGGAGCTTTCTCCAGAACCGCTCGGCATAGTTCCGCGGGCGGCATAAACCGCCGAGGCCAATGGCATCGAGCCATACCGCTACCTCGTCGCGCTGTTCAAGAAGCTGCCGTTAGCGCAAACGGCCGACGACTACGAAGCCCTGTTGCCCTGGCGACTGACGCAGTGAAACCGGCCTGAGGGCAGTCCACGATCTTCCTCAATGCAGGTCACCCGCTGCTCCGCAGCACCTCTTGAACTTCTTGCCGCTGCCGCAGGGGCAAGGCTCATTGCGTCCCACCTTGGGTTGCATCGACTTGGCCACCTCGCGTTCATAGACAGCGCGTCTGAGCGGGAGCCAGTGGGCATGCATGTCCAGGACAGCTTGTGGGATCTGAAGCGCCAGTTCCGCCCTCATGGCGGGCGTCTTTGTGAGTTCGTCCTGATCCACGGAGTAGTCATCTTCGCCGAGCAGGGCGATCGGCCTGAACCAGGCTTGCCCTTGCGGTGTTGACAGCAACGGCTGCCAGTCATTCCAGCAGAGTGGGGCCTCATGCCCTCAACAAAGCCGCAGGCCCACGACTCGGCATCGTCATATTCCCGCTTGTCGCCCGCGTAGGTCATGGTTGACCAGCCAGGACTGACCACTCGTGGCTCCTCCTCCAGCCCGGAAATGATGCTGTTGAAGTGACGCATGACCAGCCCCAAGTATGGTTCAACTCCTCGATTGAATTCATCGGAGGCATCATCTCCTTGGTGCCCCAAATCTTGGGGAGCCACTGCTTCGGATGGACGGTCGTCGGACCGACCGCAAGGGCGTGCAAGAACCCATCCACCATGTCCAGTGTCATGCTCTCTTCCGTGTCGACGTCATAGAGCAGGAACTGGTCAAGCTGGTCAAACTCGTCCTCGGACAGCGGGGCAAATGGGTTGGTCATCGATTGGATGTGGATGCGGGGTACGACCGCGATTCTCGCCCTCGACGCGCCGCTGCCGGCTTCTACCCAACCGTCATCCCTTTACTCCAACGCTCATCTGGCCGCAAGGGCGTGGTCAAAAGAGCGCTTACGGAGTCTTCGATCGTTAGCGCTGCGGTCCGGGCGCATGGGGGCGCGAGGTTCTCGCCGGAGCTGTCGCCCATTGCGCCGGCATGAGCGGGTCGAGCCGCCGTGCTGGAGTTAGGCTGAGCGTCCAATGGGAAGTTGCATTGCCAGCATAGCTTTCGTGAGCTCCGCCAGCCGGCTCGTAGGAAGCTTCCGGGAGTACATGCCCGTTTGGGCCAGGCCGCCTCGTGCCTCGCGCCTCGCGCCCCGCGGGCGTAGCCGGCGTCTATTCGAGCGCCGCCGTGGCGGCCTCTGGATAGAGGTTTGGAAACAAGATGCTGAGCGAGGACATGGGGAATCCGATGCTGAGTTCCGACCGGTGGCCGTCGCTCTTCAGCAACCCGTCGGCGAGGAATCGAGATACGACCTTGCGGGCTGTGCGCTCCTCCAAGCCGGTCATTCTGATGAAGTCGCCCCGCGCGACCGAACCCGTCGTTGCGACCGTCTGAAGCGGAAAGACCGCCTCCTCCCGGTACTCCGAGATGCCGTCCGTAGTCCCTCTCACGAGCACGTAAGCCCGAATGCGATCTTTGAGCTTCGGAAGGTCAAGCATGGTGGCCATGAACGTGACCTGATCCTCGCACAGCTCGATGAAGTAGCGACACCACTCCCAAAGCATCTTCTGGCTGAGGTTTCCGCGGCCATCGAGGTCACCCTGCCGGGCACTGTCGGCGTTGTCGAGCATTTCGTAATAGCGCTGGCGCTGGCGCGCCAGCGCTCGATTTGGGGACCATAGGCCGCCACTGAGGGGGAACAGGGCGCAGTGGCTCTGCAGTCGAACAGCACGCCCGTTGCCGTCCTCGAACGGATGAGTCCACGCCATGCGGTGAAGGGCGGACGCAATGGCGTAGAGAACGGCGTCGACGCCCTTGAGCTGGCCATATCGCTCATCCATCCGCTTTAGGAATTGAGGGACGGACTGCCAGGTCGGAGGTTGATGTCGGCCGACTGCGACGTCGTGCTTCCGGAGCTCTCCCGGAACAACAATGCGTCCATCTTCGGTGCGCCGGTCTTCTTCCGAGAGCCTGCCGTACAGACTTGCGTGCGCCCTCAAGAGAAAATCGCTGCTCAGGGCCGCCGCCTCCGTCGTCACAAGGTGCTCGAGCTCCTGTTCCGCTTCGATGTGCGCCACGGCCACCCGCTGGCGCATGGCCACATCGGGTTTCTCGGAAAAGTCGTGCCTGAGCGCCCGCTCGATGTTCGCAGGGTGCGTGCCCTGGCCCTCGATGCTGTTCGAGTAGTAGGAGTTCATCGAGCGGACAATTGCGCGCAGGGCATCTCGTGCTTCAGGGCTTGCCGAGGCTCGCAGCTGCGCCGATTTCTCGAAGACGCGGCGCGTGGCCTCAATCAACCCGTCCAGGTTCAGCGCTGGTAACAGCGGCTCAAACTGGTGGGGTTGGTCATAGGCGGCAATCGGCTTGGGCTTTTCTGACATGATTTCCGGTTCCGTTTCCTGTATTTTCTCTGAAACAGTCATACAAAACAACCGGTTATCGACAAAGATGGCTGGCGTGGATTCCGGTTGTTTTACCGGTTTGGTTTCCACTTGGATTTCCGTTTGGGATGCCGCTTCACCAGTTGTTGCGCCAGCATCTGGCCCTTCCAGCGCCACACACGACCAGAGACGTTCCCTTCTAGCGACCTCGCGGCATGCATGGTGCCGGTGGCGACACTGAGTGAGATTAGGCGCGCAGACGCGCACGGGCGAGCGGCCATCCGCGATACAGCAAGGCCTGACGGTGTCCTACGACACCGTGAACATGCTTACCGCGAGCGAGCAGCCGTCGCCTGGCACCGCCATCAGGTGTTGCCGCGGCGAGCCAACCAAGGCATCACACCGCGCCTGGCGGCAGCCTATGCGGAGCCCGGCTCAGGTCGTTGCAGACGCTGGCCGCAGATTTGTGCAGGACAGCCGCGAGGCCAGCGGCGTCCATAGTGCGTAGGTCGGCGCTAACTGCGCCAGGATTGGATTGGTCGTTGGCGGAAGCAATAGCACTCATCGCGCAGCTCCATGAGGCTGGCGCGCACGTGCACCAGCAGATCAATAGAGTTGCACCCGAGCAGCACCCGCTGCATCAGCGAGCGGCGCGTCGCCACGCCGCCTCCCTTGGCTAAGCGGCGCTGACTCGCGCCGGGGACATCCTCGCGCGTGTGCGTCCCATGACGCCTAAGCCCCTGAGGGTCCGCGCTATTCGCTAGGGCTCTCGGCTCGACGAACGGTCGCCTGGGCCAAAAAGCACAGCGAGCACTTCACACCGATCTACATCGAGGTCACTCAGACCTTACCCCGACTCTAGTGAATGCACTTCGCTGATTTATCGGTTTCATACTACGTCCCAAATCCCTGCACCGCGCCCCAGTCGCATGTCACACTGTCCCAGCTGCGCAACATGTAGCCCCATGTCAGCCCTCATCCTTGGGACACTCTTGGGACATCAAGTGTCCCAGAATTAGGTTGATGATGCGTGACGGAGAGGGGTGCGATGTGACGTAACGTGTTGATTTTATTGGGTAATTTGGTGCCGCTTGTCGGAATCGAACTGACGACCTACCGCTTACAAGGCGGTTGCTCTACCAACTGAGCTAAAGCGGCGTGGGGGTACGGATGGATTTTAGTGGTGCGGCGCCTGCCGCTCGGCCCGCTACTTGATGCGCTTGAGCGAGGGCCGGGCGCCGCCGTTGGTCGGGGGCCTCGGCGGGTCTTCTGGGCCCGAAGACGTGGCGCCCGCCGTCGTCGTTGCCGCCGCGTCATCCGCGGAAGCCTCGCCGCTGACCAGATGGACGACCTTGCTCGCATCGCCTTCGGTGCCGCGGGACGCGTCTCGCAAGGGCGTGCGCGCCGCGGGCGAAGTCGTGGCCGTGCTGTGGTCCTCGATGGCCGGCACTGCGGCGGGTGCGGGCGCCGGAAAAGCCATGCCCTGCCCGTTCTCGCGCGCATAGATCGCGATCACGCGGCCCACCGGCACGCTGATCTCGCGCGCGGTGCCGGCGAAGCGGGCCTTGAACTCGATGAAGTCGTTGCCCAGCTTGAGTGAACTGGTCGCATCGAAGCTGATGTTCAGCACAATCTCGCCGTTCTTCACGTACTCGCGCGGCACCTGCACGGTGTCGTCGACCTGCACCGCCACGTAGGGGGTGAAACCGTTGTCGGTGCACCACTCGTACAGGGCCCGTATCAGGTAGGGGCGGGTGGAAGAAGACTCGAGCGCGTTGATCATGAGAAACGAAGCTGCAGGTACTACTTGCGCATCACCTTTTCGGACGGCGTCAGCGCTTCGATGTAGGCCGGGCGCGAGAAGATGCGTTCAGCGTACTTCAGGAGCGGCGCGGCGTTCTTGCTGAGGTCGATGCCATAGTAGTCCAGGCGCCAGAGTAGCGGCGCGATCGCGACGTCGAGCATCGAGAAATTGTCGCCAAGCATGTATTTGTTCTTGAGAAACACGGGCGCGAGCTGCGTGAGCCGGTCGCGGATGTGCGAGCGCGCCTTCTCGATCGCCTTCTCGTTGCCCTTGGCGGTGCGGTTTTCCAGCGTGGAGACGTGCACGAACAGTTCCTTCTCGAAATTGAGCAGGAACAGGCGCACGCGCGCGCGGTCGACCGGGTCGCCGGGCATCAATTGCGGATGCGGGAAGCGCTCGTCGATGTACTCGTTGATGATGTTCGACTCGTACAGGATCAGGTCGCGCTCGACCAGGATCGGCACCTGGCCGTACGGGTTCATCACGCTGATGTCTTCAGGCTTGTTGTAGAGATCGACGTCGCGGATCTCGAAATCCATGCCTTTTTCGAACAGCACGAAGCGGCAGCGATGGGAAAAGGGGCAGGTCGTTCCTGAATACAAAACCATCATGGCGAAAGACTCCTAAAAATTAAAAAGAGTGGGCATGCCGGGCGGCAACCCACTCCACAAGGACGCGCGCCCGGCGAGGCCGGACCGCGTTCTCAGCTTCGTTACTTCACGTCTTTCCAGTACGAGGCGTTCAAGCGCCATACGAAGACCAACGCCATGACGAGAAACAGCAGCACCCAGACGCCGACGCGGATGCGGGTGTTCTGCGCGGGTTCGGCCATCCATTGAAGGTAGCTCACGAGGTCACCGATCGCCTGGTCGTACTGCAGCGGCGTCATCGTCCCGGGCGCGACCTGCTCCCAGCCCTTGAATACCTCGGCGGCGTGGCCGTGCGATTCGATCTTGTCGAACACCGGCCGGCGGTCACCCTGCAGCTCCCACATCACGTGCGGCATGCCGACGCTCGGGAACACGAGATTGTTCCAGCCGGTCGCCTTGGTGTCGTCGCGGTAGAAGGTGCGCAGGTAGGTGTAGAGGTAGTCGGCCCCCGTGCCGCCGTGGCCGGCGCGCGAACGGGCGACCAGCGTGAGGTCGGGCGGAATGCCGCCGAACCATTCCTTGGCCTGGCGCGGATCGAGGTTGGCCTTCATCGTCTCGCCGACCTTGTCGGTCGCGAACAGGAGGTTGTCCTTGATCTGCTGCTCGGTGATGCCGATGTCCTGCAGCCGGTTGTAGCGCATGAACGCCGCCGAATGGCAGTTGAGGCAGTAGTTGACGAACAGCTTGGCGCCGTTCTGCAGCGCGGCCAGGTCGTTGGTCTTGTTCGGTGCCTTGTCCCAGGCGATGCCGCCCTCGGCGGCATGTGCACCGGCCACGAAGCCGAGCGCTGCAATCAACGTGAGGATCAGTTTCTTCATTCTTGTGTGCTCCCGGTCAGTGCGCGCTGAAGGTCACGCGCTCGGGGACCGGCTTGAATTCGCCGAGGCGGCTCCACCACGGCATCAGGAGGAAGAAACCGAAATAGAAGAGCGTTCCGACCTGCGACACGCGCTCGCCGATCGGCGACGGCGGCTGCACGCCGAGGTAGGCGAGGATCACGAAGTTGACGACGAACACGCCGTACACGAACCAGTGCCAGCCCGGACGGTAGCGGATCGACTTGACCGGGCTGTTGTCCAGCCAGGGCAGGAAGAACAGGATGATGACGGCGCCGCCCATGACGATCACGCCCCAGAACTTGGCGTCGATCCGCAGCATCATCACCGCGACGATGACCGCCGCAATCACGATCGCGCCCTTGATCAAGGCGATGACACGCGCCTTCCAGACGCCGAAGACGGCGCCGGCCACGACGCAGGCGATCAGCACATACATCATCTCGCTGGTGATCGCGCGCAGCATCGAATAGTAGGGCGTGAAGTACCAGACCGGTGCGATGTGGTTCGGCGTCTTCAGCGAATCGGCCGGGATGAAGTTGTTGTACTCGAGGAAGTAGCCGCCGGCTTCGGGCGCGAAGAAGATCACGGCCGAGAAGATCGTGAGGAACACCACCACGCCGAAGATGTCGTGCACCGTGTAGTACGGATGCGACGGAATGCCGTCCAGCGGATGGCCGTCGGCGTCGAGCTTGGCCTTGATCTCGATGCCGTCGGGGTTGTTCGAACCCACTTCGTGCAGCGCGATCAGGTGGGCGACCACCAGGCCCAGCAGCACCAGCGGCACCGCGATCACGTGGAAGCTGAAGAAGCGGTTGAGGGTGGCGTCGCTCACCACGTAGTCGCCGCGGATCAGGAGCGCGAGATCAGGGCCGACGAAGGGGATCGCCGCGAACAGGTTCACGATCACCTGCGCGCCCCAGTAGCTCATCTGGCCCCAGGGCAGCAGGTAGCCCATGAAGGCTTCGGCCATCAGGCACAGGAAGATCGCGCAGCCGAAGATCCAGATCAGCTCGCGCGGCTTGCGGTAGCTGCCGTAGATGAGGCCGCGGAACATGTGCAGGTACACCACGATGAAGAAGGCCGAGGCGCCCGTCGAGTGCATGTAGCGGATCAGCCAGCCCCAGGGCACGTCGCGCATGATGTACTCGACCGACGCGAAGGCCTGCGCTGCGTCGGGCTTGTAGTGCATCGTCAGGAAGATGCCGGTCACGATCTGGATCACGAGCACCAGCATCGCGAGCGAGCCGAAGATGTACCAGATGTTGAAGTTTTTCGGCGCGTAGTACTTGCCCCACTGGTCGTTCCAGAGCTTGGTCAGCGGGAAGCGGTTGTCGACCCAGTTGAGCAGCTTCTCGCCGGTGGGGGCATTGGGCGAGATTTCCTTGAATTCAGCCATGTTCTTGTTCCTCTCAGGCCTTCTTGTCTTCGCCGATCAGCAGGCGCGTGTCGGAGAGGTACATGTGCGGCGGCACCGGGAGGTTGTCGGGCGCGGGCTTGTTCCTGAAGACGCGGCCGGCCAGGTCGAAGGTCGAACCGTGGCAGGGGCAGAGGAAGCCGCCTTCCCAGTTGTCGGGCAGCGAGGGCTGGGGGCCGGACTGGAGCTTGTCGATCGGCGAGCAGCCGAGATGGGTGCAGATGCCGACGACCACCAGCACTTCGGGCTTGATCGAGCGGCCTTCGTTGCGCGCGTATTCCGGGGTGAACTCGTCGGGGTTGCGTTTGGATTGCGGATCGGCGAGCTGGCCGTCGAGCTTGGGCAGTTCGGCGATCTGGGCCGGCGTGCGCTTGAGGATCCATACGGGCTTGCCGCGCCATTCGACGGTAAGCTTCTCGCCGGGCTGCAAGCCACCGATATCGACCTCGACCGGCGCACCGGCCGCCTTGGCTTTCTCCGAGGGCTGGAAAGTGCTCACGAACGGGATGGCGGTTGCCACGCCTCCCACTGCGCCGGCACAGCCGGATGCAATCAACCACGTCCGCTTGCTGCTGTCGATCCGTTGTTGGCCGACGGAGATGTCACTCATGGGGTCCTCAATCTTCTTCGCTGGGGGCTGGAGTCAACCGGCGATTGTAGCGGAGCGTCACAAGCGAATTCAACGCGAGCGCAGGCCCCGCATGCAGGGCAACGCGGCCTCTATACTGCCGCGGTCCAACAACAAAGACGCGAGGTAAGCGACATGAGCGTTCTGAAGGAATTTCGCGAGTTCGCGGTCAAGGGCAACGTGATCGACCTCGCGGTCGGCGTGATCATCGGCGCGGCCTTCGGCAAGATCGTCGACTCGCTGGTCGCAGACATCATCATGCCGCTGGTCGGCATCGTGTTCGGCAAGCTCGACTTCTCGAACCTCTACATCGTGCTGGGCACCGCGCCGGCCGGCGTGACCAACAACCTGGCAGATCTGAAGAAGGCCGGCGTGCCGGTGCTGGCCTACGGCAGCTTCATCACCATCGCGGTCAACTTCGTGATCCTGGCTTTCATCATCTTCATGATGGTCAAGCAAATCAACAAGCTGCGCAAAACGCAAGAAGCAGCACCCGCTGAAGCCGCACCGCCGGAGGACATCGCGCTGCTGCGCGAGATCCGCGACAGCCTCAAGCGCTCCTGAACGCCAGCGCGCGCGCCATCCGGATCGCCTCGATCAGGCTGGAGGCATCGGCCCGGCCCGAGCCCGCGATATCGAACGCCGTGCCATGGTCGGGACTGGTGCGCACGAGCGGCAAGCCCAGCGTCACGTTCACCCCCTTCTCCACGCCCAGGTACTTGACCGGGATCAGGCCCTGGTCGTGGTACATCGCGATCACCACGTCGAACTCGCCCGCCCCTTGGCGTTTTGCGCGGGCGCGCATGAAGACGGTGTCTGGCGCATGGGGCCCGTCGGCATCGATGCCTTCGGCGCGCGCGGCCGCGATGGCCGGCGCGATGATGTCGCGCTCTTCCGAGCCGAACAGGCCGCCCTCCCCCGCATGCGGGTTGAGCCCCGCGACGCCGATCTTCGGCGCGCGCCCCAGCACCGCCGCCAGTGCACGGTGCGCAATGCGCATCGTCTGCAGCACGCTGTCGACCGTCACCGCCTCGATCGCATCGCGCAGCGACATGTGAATGCTCACGAGCACCGTGCGCAGCTCGTCGTTGGCCAGCATCATGCGCACCGGCAGCTCAGCCGGCGACCGGCCCAGATGCGCCGCGGCTTCGGCCTGCAGCAGTTCGGTGTGGCCGGGAAAGGCGAAGCCCGCCGCTGCCAGCGCCTCCTTGTGCAACGGCGCGGTGACGATGGCCGCGAGCTCGCCGCGCAGCGCGGCGCGCGCCGCCCACAGCACGCAGTCGCCGGCGATGCGGCCGGCGGCGGCGCTGATCTCGCCGAACGCGATGGGCGACGGCGGCGGGCTCGCAGCCTGCAGCACGGGGATGCAGCGCGGCGGCATCGCGGCCAGGTCTGCCGGCGCATCGATCAGCGCCACGGGCAGCGCCGGGCTGCCCGGCGCTGCGAGCGCCTGCGCTGCGCGGCGCACGGTGTCCACGTCGCCCGCGACGAAGCAGCCCTGCGTGATGCCGGGCGCATCGCGAAAAGACTTGACGATGATCTCGGGCCCGATGCCCGCGGGATCGCCGAGCGTGATCGCGATCGGGGCGGTGTCGCGCTTCACGCCGGGTTGTCGATGTCGATGAACTGGTGCGCCAGGCCCAGCTGCGCAGCCACGTGCGCCGCCACCGCGGGTGCGCCGTAGCGCTCGGTGGCATGGTGGCCGCAGGCGAGGAAGGCGACGCCCATTTCTCTCGCGTAGTGCGCCTGCGGCTCCGAGATCTCGCCGGTGATGAAGGCATCGGCGCCGGCCGCGATGGCCGCCTCGAAATAGCCCTGCGCGCCGCCCGTGCACCAGGCGATGTTGCGGATCGGGCGATGCGCCGTGTCGAGCAGGACGACCGGCTTGCCGAGCGCCTTCTCGACGTGGGCGGCCAGCGCCTTCGCGCTCGCGAAGCTCTCGCCGTTGTCGCGCGCGCCCAGGAAGCCGATCTCCTGCTCGCCGAAGCGCCCGGTCGAACCGGCGTGCGCGACCAGGCCCAGCTTGAGACCGAGCTGCGCGTTGTTGCCGAGCTCCGGATGCGCATCGAGCGGCAGGTGATAGGCGAACAGGCTCACGTCGTCCCCGAGCAGGAGGCTGAGCCGCTGCTTCATCCAGCCGGTCACGCGGCCGTCCTGGCCGCGCCAGAACAGGCCATGGTGCACGAAGATCGCATCGGCCTCGGCGTGGATCGCGGCCTCGATCAGCGCGCGGCTCGCGGTGACGCCCGAGACGATCTTGCGCACCGTGGTGCGGCCTTCGACCTGCAAGCCGTTGGGGCCGTAGTCCTTGAAACGCTCGGGCGCGAGCAGGAGATCGAACGCATGCAGCAGCTCGTGGCGGGTCGTACTCATCGCGCCATTGTGGACCCGAGCGGCGCAGGCCGTCTCGCACAGCTGCGCCCGGAGAGCCCGGTCAAGGCCGCAGGCCTCAGGGTTTTCACTATATAGACGGAAACAGTCCGAATCACTCAGGCGCGAGTCTGCGGAACGAGGCAGCAGATCCATTGAGGGACAATGCAGTCTTCGGCGCCAGCCGCGCTGCCCCCCCACTTCAACGTCCTTCTTTTCTTGTTTTTCATGAAACGCACCTGGCTGCTGTTCGCCCAGACCGTGACCGTCCTGCTCGCGGCCTATTTCGTCGTCGCGACGCTCAAGCCCGAATGGGTCGGCCAGCGCACCACCTCGCTCGGCGGCGTGGTCTCGGTGATCGAGGCGCCGGCCGCCAATCCGACGGCGATCGCGCCCGGGAGCCTGAGCGCCGCCGCCAAGAAGGCCTCGCCGGCGGTGGTCAGCATCAACACCAGCAAGGCGGCGCGGCGCAGTCCGCGCAGCGACGACCCGTGGTTCCGCTTCTTCTTCGGCGACCAGGGCGTCGACCAGCCCCAGGTCGGCCTGGGCAGCGGCGTCATCGTCAGCACGGACGGCTACATCCTCACCAACAACCATGTGGTGGAGGGGGCGGACGAAATCGACGTCACGCTCAACGACAGCCGTCACGCGCGCGGCAAGGTGATCGGCACCGACCCCGACACCGACCTCGCCGTGCTCAAGATCGAGCTCGACAAGCTGCCGGTGGTCGTGCTGGGCAACTCCGACAACCTGCAGGTCGGTGACCAGGTGCTCGCCATCGGCAATCCCTTCGGCGTCGGCCAGACCGTCACCAGCGGCATCGTCTCGGCGCTGGGGCGCAACCAGCTCGGCATCAACACCTTCGAGAACTTCATCCAGACCGATGCGGCCATCAATCCCGGCAATTCGGGCGGTGCGCTGGTCGACGTCAACGGCAACCTCGAAGGGATCAACACCGCGATCTACTCGCGCTCCGGCGGCAGCCTGGGCATCGGCTTCGCGATTCCGGTTTCGACCGCCAAGCAGGTGCTGGAAGACATCGTCAAGGAAGGCAAGGTCACGCGCGGCTGGATCGGCGTGGAACCCAACAACCTCTCGCCCGAACTGGCGGAGACCTTCGGCATCAAGGCGAACAAGGGGGTCATCATCACGGGCGTGCTGCAGAACGGCCCGGCCGCCCAGGCCGGCATCCGCCCCGGCGACGTGATCACCGGCGTCGGCGACCAGAGCATCGACAACGTGCAGGAACTGCTGACCGCGGTGGCGGGGCTCAAGCCCGGCAATGCGGCGCGATTTGCGCTTCAGCGCGGCAGGGACAAGATGGAACTCAACGTCACGCCGGGCCCGCGGCCGCGGAGCCCGATCCGCCGCGCCCCGGGCGAGCCCGAGTAGGCGGCGAGCTGCTGCTGTCGCGCGGGCCCGCTCAGGGCTGCGCGGAATCGGCGCTCTCGTTTTCCTCGGGCGCCTTGCTGTGTTTCACGAAGTAGCGCGCGGCCACGATGCCGACTTCGTAGAGCAGGCACATCGGTATCGCCAGCGCGAGCTGCGAGACCACGTCGGGCGGAGTGAGCACCGCCGCCACGACGAAGGCCAGCACGATGAAATAGCCGCGGAAGCTCTTCAGCTTCTCGATCGTGACCATCTCGAAGCGCACCAGCAGCATCACGACGATCGGCACCTGGAAGGCGACGCCGAAGGCGAGATAGAGCGACAGGATCGCCTCGACGTAGGACGCGATGTCGGGCGTCGCCGCCACCGCTTCGGGCGTGAACTTCTGGATGAAGCCGAACATCTTGTCGAGCACGAAAAACTGCACGAAGGCGATGCCCGCGTAGGCCAGGAAGCTGCCGAAGATGATGAGCGGCAGCGCGAACTTCTTCTCGTGGCTGTAGAGGCCGGGCGCCACGAACATCCAGCACTGGTACATGAGCCAGGGCAGGGTCAGCAGCACGGCGGCCATCATCAGCGCCTTCAGCGGCACGAAGAAAGGCGAGAACACGCCGACCGCGATCAGCTTGGCATCGGGAGGCATGTGGGCGCGGATCGGCACCGCGATCAGGTCGATCAGCCCGCTCGGGCCGGGCCAGATCGCCAGCAGGATGCCCGCCACCGCGAGGCCGTAGACGCAATAGAGCAGGCGGTCGCGCAGCTCCATCAGGTGCTGAACGAAAGGCTGCTCGGTGCCGGCCAGTTCGTCTTCTTTGTTCTTGTCGGGGGAATCGGCCATGTAGGGGCGCTGCGGGCGGGCGTCCGGCATGCGCTGCGCGCGGCCGGATCGGCGTTGCGGCTAGTTGATTTTGTGGGGACGGTAGCGGGCCACGCGCGCTGCGCCCGAAAGCGCCCGGGTGCGAACGCCGTTGCGCGCCTTGTACCACTGCGGCGTAGCGCCCTGCTTCAGGCGCCAGTTCTTGCCGGGATGCTTGTACTCGGGGTAGGACGGTGTGGGCTCGGCCAGTTCCGACAGGGTCTGGCCGCTTTCGGAGAACTGCTTCTCGAACTCGCTCGCGCCGGTCTGGATGCTGTGCTCGACGTCGCGGGCGGCTTCCTGCACCGTGTCCTTCATCTTGCGCAGTTCGTCCAGGTCCATCGACCGGTTGACCTCGGCCTTGACGTCGTTCACATAGCGCTGCGCCTTGCCCAGCAGGGTGCCGACGGTGCGTGCCACGCGCGGCAGCTTCTCAGGGCCGATGACGATCAGCGCCACCGCGCCAATCAGCGCGATTTTCGAGATGCCGAGGTCGATCACGGACGGATGCGTCTCAAGACTTTTGACGCGCTTCGACGTCGATCGTCGACTTGTCGGCGGCGGTGGTGTTGCCGGTCACCTGCGGATTCGGGGCGACGGGCGATTCGGTGGTTGCCGAACCGTCCTTCATGCCGTCCTTGAAGCCCTTGACGGCGCCGCCAAGGTCGGAGCCCATGTTGCGGAGCTTCTTGGTGCCGAAGATCATCACGACGACGAGCAGCACGATCAGCCAGTGCCAGATGGAAAGTGAACCCATGGATTACTCCTGAAGAATGTGTTTGATTTTAGTCGGCGCAGATGTCACAACCCGCGGCAATGGCGAATATCAACCCTTGAGCCAGGGCCGGGGGCCACCCATGACGTGGACATGGAGATGGTGGACCTCCTGCCCGCCCTCGGCACCGGTGTTGACGACGATGCGGAAGCCGCCCCGCGGATAGGGCCGGCAGCCCTGCTCGATGGCCAGCCTGGGCGCCAGCGTCATGATTTTTCCCAGGAGCGCCGCGTCGTCCGGCGTGACCTGTGCCATCGACGGGATGTGGCGCTTGGGCACCAGCATGAAATGCACGGGCGCCCAGGGCGCGATGTCGTGGAAGCCGAAAAGATCGTCGTCCTCGTACATCTTTCGCGAGGGAATCTTGCCCTCGATGATCTTGCAGAAGATGCAGTTCGGATCAGAGGACATTCGCAGGCTCCATCGGTCGTCCGGCATTCATGCGCACCATCCCCTTGACGATGCGATAGAGGAACCAGAGGGAAATCAGCGCCCAGGCGATCCAGCCCGGCAGGAGCAGCAGCAGCCAGAGCCAGGAGGTCAGCAGGTACAACACGCCGGCCCACAGCACCGAGCGGATGCGCCAGCTGAAATGCGTCGCCTGCCAGGTGCCGGCGGCATCGTCGCGCTTGACCAGATCGATCACCAGCGCGATCAGGAGCAGCGCGATGGAAGCCTGCGCGCCGGGCAACACGGCGCCGACGGCCACCACCAGATGCAGGATGTAACTGATCCAGCCCCAGGTCTTGAGCGAGCTGTCGGGCTCCACGGTCACGATGTCGTTGGGCATGGCGTCCTCTCAGTCGTTGGAAGCTTCGCGATCCTGCGCCTTGCGCAGGGCCTTTTCCTCGATGCCGCTCAAGCCTTCGCGACGCTCGAGCTCGGCCACCACGTCGCGTGGCGAAAAGCCGTAGTGGGCCAGCGCCACCATGCAGTGGAACCAGAGATCGGCCACTTCGTTCACTATTTTCGTGCGCTCGCCGCCATGGTCGGCGTCCTTCGCGGCCATCACCACCTCGGTCGCTTCCTCGCCGATCTTCTTGAGAAAGGCGTCGGGGCCGCGATGCAGCAAGCGTGCCACGTAGCTCTTCTCGGGGTCGCCGCCGCGCGCGGGCAGCCGGCTTTCGATCACGGCGGCCAGTCGCGCGAGCGCGTCTTCGGCATTGCGTTCGGGGGCGTCGGCGCTCATCTTGGGGACGATGCGTAGATCGATTCGGGGTCTTTCAAGACCGGCTCGGTCACGGTCCACTGGCCGTTCTCGTACTTGCTGAAAAAGCAGCTGTGGCGCCCGGTATGGCAGGCGATGCCGGGCTCGTGGCCGAGCTGGGTGACCTGGAGCAGCACCACGTCGTTGTCGCAGTCGAGCCGGATCTCGTGCACGGTCTGCACATGGCCCGATTCCTCGCCCTTGAACCAGAGCTTGCCGCGCGAGCGGCTGAAATACACGGCGCGGCCCAGCTCGGCCGTCCTGGCCAGCGCCTCGCGGTTCATCCAGGCGAACATCAGCACGTCCTTGCTGCCCTGTTCCTGCGCGATCACGGGCACCAGGCCGTTCGCATCCCACTTCACTTCGTCGAGCCAGTTCATCGGGGTATTGTCGGTCACAGGCGCACAGGAATGCCGCGCGCCGCCATGCAGGCCTTGGCCTCGCCGACGGTGTATTCGCCGTAGTGGAAGATGCTGGCCGCCAGCACGGCATCGGCGCCGCCGGCCTGGATGCCGTCGGCCAGGTGCTCGAGATTGCCGACACCGCCGGAGGCGATCACCGGCACGCTGACCGCATCGCTGACGGCGCGCGTGAGCTCGAGGTCGAAGCCGCTCTTGGTGCCATCCCGGTCCATGCTGGTCAAGAGAATCTCGCCGGCGCCGCGGCGCGCCATTTCGACAGCCCATCTCACCGCGTCGAGCCCCGTGTTCTTGCGACCGCCATGGCTGTAGACGTCCCAGCCGGGCCCGCGCAAGGCCGCATCCTCGGCCGAGCGCCGCTTGGCGTCGATCGCGACCACGATGCACTGGGCACCGTACTTGCGCGACGCGTCGTCGATCACCTGCGGGTTCGCGATGGCGGCCGAGTTGAAGCTGGTCTTGTCGGCGCCCGCGTTGAGCAGGCGGCGCACGTCCTCGACGGTGCGCACGCCGCCGCCGACGGTCAGCGGAATGAAGACCTGCGAGGCCACCGCCTCGATGATCGGCAGGATCAGGTCGCGGCCGTCGCTGGTGGCCGTGATGTCGAGAAAGGTCAGCTCGTCGGCGCCCTGCGCGTTGTAGCGCGCCGCGATCTCGACCGGATCGCCGGCATCGCGCAGCTCGACGAAGTTGACGCCTTTGACGACGCGGCCGCCGGTGACGTCGAGACAGGGAATGATGCGTTTGGCGAGCATGGCGGGTTCAGGGTTTGCGGGATTCAAAGGATGGTGAGCTGCTGCCAGCCCTGCCATGCGGCACCCGGCGCGAGCAGCACGGGCTCGTCGATGCGCGCGGCCTCGACGCAGAGCATGTGGCGCCAGCCGTCGTCGGGCAGGTCGGCCAGCTGGGCGCTCAGCGCCGGGCCGGGGTTCCACACCACCGTTTCGGTGCAGCTCGCGCTTTGCGCGATCTCGAGCGTGCCGGAAGGCTGTACCAGCCGCAGCGGCCGCGCGGGCGCCGTGTAGACGCTGTCGAATTCGGTGCCGAAGCGCAGCGCGGGCGCCAGGTCGACATGCCGGTCGTCGCGCACCGCGTCCCAGCGATTGGCGCCCTGCAGCCCTTCCAGCGAGGCGGCGGCAATGTCGTCCACGCGCAGGTAGCTGTGCAGCGCGGCCGCAAAGGACCAGGGCCCGCGGCCGGTGTTGTCGATCGACAGCGCGATGCGCAGCGAATGCGGCGCCAGCGTCACAGCCAGCCGTGCGTGAAAGGCGTGCGGCCAGATGGCGCGGGTGGCCTCGTTGTCATGCAGCGAGAGAACGAGCGTGTCGCCCTTGCCGCCGGCGGTGGGCGCCTCGGCCTGCCATGCGAGGTTGCGCACGAAACCGTGCTTGGGCAGCGGCCCGCGCTGGTTGAACTGCGGCCAGCAGATCGGCACCCCGCCGCGGATCGCGCTCTGGCCGTCGAAGCGCGCCTCGGGGCTCAGGTAGAGACGCTCGACGCCGTCGGCCGTGGTCCACGACAGCAGGTGGGCGCCGTGCCTCGCCACGGTGCAGGCGCTGCCCCCCGGCAGGGCGAGGTGCAGTGCAGGCTGGCCGCGGAAGACGATCTCTTTGAAGGACATGACCCGATTCTAGGTTTGGCCCGTGTCACCCCAGGCCGCAACGGCATGGCCGCAGGCCGAATTCGCATTGCAGCCGGCATGGTTTTGGCATGAAATCGCGGCAACCGGCGGCCGCGGCATGCGGATTGGCGGTGAGGGACGTCATCTCCACATCACTTGTTCGACAAGAAGGGGCTCGCACATGAAAAGTAAATTGCCGCCGGCAGCCTGGATCCTGATCGCGATGGTGATCGGCATCTTGATCGGCTACATGATCTTCATCAACTTTCCCGACAAGAAGGTGGCCACGCAGATCGCAGGCTACATCTCGATCATGTCGGACGTGTTCCTGCGGCTGATCAAGATGCTGATCGGCCCGCTGGTGTTCTCCACCCTGGTGGTGGGCATCGCCCACATGGGCGACGCGGCCTCGGTGGGGCGCGTCTTCGGCAAGGCGCTGGGCTGGTTCATCACCGCGTCCCTGGTCTCGCTGGTGCTGGGCCTGATCATGGCCAATCTGCTGCAGCCGGGCCTCAACCTGGGCCTGCCGCTGCCCGACATCGGCGCCTCGGCCAACCTCGCGACCTCCAAGTTCACCCTGAAGGACTTCGTCAGCCACCTGGTGCCCAAGTCCTTCGCCGAGGCCATGGCCAACAACGAGATCCTGCAGATCGTGGTGTTCTCCATGTTCTTCGGCGTCGCGCTCGCCTCGCTCGGCGACAAGGCCAAGACCCTGGTCAACGCGATCGACGAGCTCTCCCACGCCATGCTCAAGATCACCGGCTACGTCATGAAGCTGGCGCCGCTGGCCGTGATGGCCGCCATGGCCGCCACCGTGGCGGTGAACGGGCTGGAGATCCTGCTCAAGTTCGCGGTCTTCATGGGCGACTTCTACATCGGCCTGTTCCTGCTGTGGGGCATCCTGATCTTCGCCGGCTTCGCCTTCCTCGGCCCGCGCGTGTTCAAGCTGCTGGTGCTGATCAAGGAGGCCTTCCTGCTGTCCTTTGCGACGGCGAGCTCGGAAGCGGCCTATCCGAAGATCCTGGACGCGCTCGACCGCTTCGGCGTCAAGCGCAAGATCTCGAGCTTCGTGATGCCCATGGGCTACTCCTTCAACCTCGACGGCTCGATGATGTACTGCACCTTCGCCGTGCTTTTCATCGCCCAGGCCTACGGCATCGAGCTGCCGCTCGGCACCCAGATCACGATGCTGCTGATCCTGATGCTCACCTCCAAGGGCATGGCCGGCGTGCCGCGCGCCTCGCTGGTGGTGATCGCCGCCACGCTGAACCAGTTCAACATCCCCGAGGCCGGGCTGCTGCTGATCCTGGGCGTGGACACTTTCCTCGACATGGGCCGCTCGGCCACCAACGCGGTGGGCAACTCGATCGCCACGGCGGTGGTGGCCAAGTGGGAGGGCGAGCTGCTTTCGGAGAGCGATGCCGCGGCCAACTCCAGCAAGATCGACGAGGAATTGAAGGCCACGCTGGCCCACCCGGTTCATGCCTGAGGCACGGCCATGAAGCCCACCTGGAAATCGTCGCTCGCTGTTGCGCTGTTCGCGGCAGCACTCGGCATGTCTGCAATGGCCCGCGCGCAGCCCGAGCCCGCCCCGGCGGCGCCCGCAGCGCTGACGGGCACGCTGGCCAAGGTGCGCGACACCGGCGCCATCACGATCGGCTACCGCGAATCGTCGATCCCGTTCTCCTACCTGTCGCCGCGCAACGAACCGATCGGCTACTCGATCGAGCTGTGCCGCGCGCTGGTGGCCGCGATCGAGGAGGCAGTACACAAGAGCCTGGAGATCAAGTGGGTGCCCGTCACCTCCGAGTCGCGCATCGATGCGGTGGAAAAGGGTCAGGTCGATCTCGAATGCGGCTCCACCACCAACAACCTCGAGCGCCAGAAGCGCGTGGCCTTCTCGCCCACGATCTTCGTTTCGGGCACCAAGGTGCTGGTGAAGAAAGGTTCGCCGATCAAGGGATTTCGCGACCTGGCCGGCAAAAAAGTGGCCGTGACGCGCGGCACGACCAACGAGAAGACGATGCAGGACCTGTCGCAGAAATTCAAGCTCAACCTGAACCTGATCGTGATGCGCGACCATGCGGAGTCTTTCGCGCAGGTGGTGGCCGGCCAGGCCGATGCCTTTGCGACCGACGACGTGCTGCTCTATGGCCTGATCGCGCAGAACAAGGGCAAGGTGCAGGGCGAGTACCAGGTGGTCGGCGACTTCCTCTCCTACGACCCCTACGGCATCATGTACCGCAAGGGCGATGCGCAGCTGGCCAAGGTGGTGAACGACAGCTTCCAGGCGCTGGCCATCGACGGCGAGATCGAGCGCCAGTACAAGCGCTGGTTCCTGCAGAAGCTGCCTCTTTCGAGCACCAGCATCAATCTGCCGATGAGCCCGCAGCTGGAGACCATCATCCAGACGCTGGCGGTAAAAACAGAATAGGTGAGCTATTGCTCCGCGAGTTCGTCGGCGCGCGCTTGCGCAGCGGCGAAATCGAGGTCGCCCGAGTAGATGGCCCGACCGCAGATCACGCCCTCGATGCCGTCCGATTCGACCGCGCAGAGCTTGTCGATGTCGGCCATGTTCGAGAGCCCGCCCGATGCGATCACCGGGATGGTGAGCGCCTGGGCCAGCTTCACCGTGGCCTCGATGTTGATGCCCGAGAGCATGCCGTCGCGGCCGATGTCGGTGTAGATGATCGATTCGACGCCGTAGTCCTCGAACTTCTTGCCCAGGTCGGCCACCTCATGGCCCGTGAGCTTGCTCCAGCCGTCGGTCGCGACCTTGCCGTCCTTGGCGTCGAGGCCGACGATGATGTGGCCACCGAAGGCACTGCAGGCATCCTTGAGGAAGCCGGGGTTCTTGACCGCAGCGGTGCCGATGATCACGTAGCGCAGGCCGTCGTCGATGTAGCGCTCGATGGTGTCGAGGTCGCGGATGCCGCCGCCGAGCTGCACCGGGATGTCGTCGCCGACCTCCTTCAGGATCGCCTTGATCGCCGCATGGTTCTGCGGCTTGCCGGCAAAAGCGCCGTTCAGGTCGACCAGGTGCAGCCGCCGTGCGCCGGCTTCGATCCATCTGCGCGCCATCGCGGCCGGGTCTTCGCTGAAGGTGGTGGACTGGTCCATGTCGCCTTGCTTGAGGCGAACACAATGGCCGTCCTTGAGATCGATCGCAGGAATGAGGAGCATGGTGCGGGATTGCGTGGAACGAGCGATGAAGCGCAGGAACTGCTTCTTCAGGGATTCCAGTGGAGAAAGTTTCTATAGAGCTGCAGCCCGTGGTCCGCACTCTTCTCGGGGTGGAACTGGGTCGCAAAAATATTATCGCGTGCAATGGCGGCGGTAAAGCGCTCGCCGTATTCCGCTTCGCCCGCGCTGTGGCGGGCATCCGCCGGCCGCGCATAGAAGCTGTGCACGAAATAGAAGTAACTCTGGTCCGGCACACCCGCCCACACCGGGTGCGGCCGCATCTGCATGACCTGGTTCCAGCCCATCTGCGGCACCTTGTAGCGGCTGCCGTCCGGCTGGAGACGGCCCGCCAGCTCGAACTTGCGCACTTCGCCGGGAATCAGGCCCAAGCCCTCGGTCGGCCCCTCGTCGCTCGTCGACAGCAGCATCTGCATGCCGACGCAGACGCCGAAGAGCGGCTTGGCGGCGGCCGCTTCGAGCACCGATTCCTGCAGGCCGGAGTCGCGCAGTTCGCGCATGCAGTCGGGCATGGCGCCCTGCCCCGGCAGCACGACGCGCGTGGCGCGGCGCACGACCTCCGGGTCGGAGGTCACGAAAACCTCGACCCCGACCTGGTCGGCCGCGTGCTGGACCGCCTGCGATACCGAGCGCAGGTTGCCCATGCCGTAGTCGACGACGGCGACGGTATTTTTGGTCAGAGCGATCCCTTCGTCGAAGGAATGACGCCGGCCGAGCGCGGATCGCGTTCGAGCGCCGCGCGCAGCGCGCGCGCGAAGGCCTTGAACACGGTTTCGCACTGGTGGTGGGCGTTGACGCCCTTGAGGTTGTCGATGTGCAGAGTCACGAAGGCGTGGTTGACGAAGCCCTGGAAGAACTCGTAGGTGAGCTGGCTGTCGAAAGTGCCGATCATGCCGCTGGTGAAGGGCACGTGCATGACCAGGCCCGGACGGCCCGAGAAATCGATTACGACGCGGCTCAGCGCCTCGTCGAGCGGCACGTAGGCGTGGCCATAGCGCCGGATACCCTTCTTGTCGCCGACCGCTTTCGCGACCGCCTGGCCGAGGGTGATGCCCACGTCTTCCACCGTGTGGTGGCCGTCGATGTGCAGGTCGCCCTGGCAATCGATGTCGAGGTCAATCAGGCCGTGGCGGGCGATCTGGTCGAGCATGTGGTCGAAGAAGCCGATGCCGGTGGACAGCTTCGAGCGGCCGCTGCCGTCGAGGTCGACGCGGACCGTGATCTTCGTCTCCGCGGTGTTGCGCGTGACGGTGGCCGTGCGCGCGCCGGCGGCGACGACTGCTTCGGGTGCCGAGGGGGTGTTCATAGGGATGCTTCGAGGGCCGCAAGCATCTGCGCATTCTCGTCGATGGTTCCGACGGTCAGGCGCAGGCAGTTCGCGAGCAATGGGTGCATTTTAGAAACGTTCTTGACCAGCACGCCGCGCGCCTTCATTCCCTCGAAGGTCCGGGTGGCATCGGGCACGCGCACCAGGATCATGTTGGCGTCGCTGGGCCAGCTCTTCACCGCAGGCAGCCGGGCCAGCGCCTCGAAAATGCGCTGGCGCTGTGCGCGGATCTCCGCCGCCTGCCCGGCAAACACCTCGGCGTGCTCCAGCGCGAACAGCGCGCACTCGCAATTGAGCACGCTGATGTTGTAGGGCGGCCGCACCTTGTCGATCTCGGCGATCAGGGCCTGGGGGCCGATCAGGTAGCCCAGCCGGACGCCCGCCAGGCCGAACTTGCTGAGCGTGCGCATCAGGAGCACGTGGCCGTGGCGAGCGATGCGGTCGATCCAGCTGCGGCCGGCGAAGGGCTGGTAGGCCTCGTCGATCACCACCAGGCCGCCCTGCGCGCCCTGGGCCTCGATGATCTTTTCGATCACCGCATCGTCCCAGAGGTTGGCGCTCGGGTTGTTGGGATAGGCGAGGTAGACGATGGCCGGCTTCTCGCGCGCGATGGCCTCGAGCATGGCGGCCTCGTCGAGCTCGAAATCAGCCGTCAGCGGCACGCCGGCGAAGCGCAGGCCCTGCAGCTGGGCGCTGATCGCGTACATCACGAAGCCGGGCACCGGCGCCAGGATGGCCGCCCCCGGCAGGTCGCAGGCCATGGCGAGCAGCGAGATCAGTTCGTCCGAACCGTTGCCGAGCATCAGCCCGAAGCCCTCGGGTATGGCGGCATAGGCCGCCAGCGCGCGCTGCAGGTCGGCGCCGCGTGCGCCGGGATAGCGGTTCAGCGCGAGTGCGCCCAACCGCTGGCCCAGCGCGGCCTGCAGCGCGGGCGGCAGGCCGAAGGGGTTCTCCATGGCGTCGAGCTTGATCAGCCCGCGTGCATCCTGCACGGCGTAGGCGTGCATGGACTGGACGTCGGCGCGGATGCGGCCCAGCGTGCGTTCGGTGGTGGCGGCAGAAGAAGATGTCATACGGTTCAGGGTGCGCAGCGGTAGCTGTTGCGCAGCGCGGCCGAGATCACGAGCTGCACCGGCATGTCGGCCTCGTAGCTGTCGGCATTGCGCGTCAGTTCGGTTTGGTAGAGCGAGCGCGCCATCGCGGGCTCGAGGCGGCGGCCGTTGATGCAGAACGGCGGCTTCTGGCCCGCGCGCTGGACCATGTCGCCGGCCTCGCGCAGGCCCTCGACCACGCCGACGAGATAGTAGTTGGCGTAGAGCTTGCCGTCCTTTTCATTGGCTTCCAGCGTGCGCAGCTCGCGGATGCTCATGGCCTGGCAGGCGGCGCCGAAGGTCAGCAGCGCGAGAGCCAGGCCAGGCCCGAACGATAGCATTCGCATCGCTTCGCCCCCTTCAGCGCAGGCGCAGGCGGGCCGCTTCGGCGTGCGCGGGCAAGCCCTCGCCTTCGGCCAAGGTCACGGCGATGCGGCCCAGGGCTTGCGCCCCCTCTTCGCTGACCTCGATCAGGCTCGATCGCTTCTGGAAATCGTAGACCCCCAGCGGCGAGCTGAAACGCGCGGTGCCGCTGGTGGGCAGCACGTGGTTGGGACCGGCGCAGTAATCGCCCAGGCTTTCGCTGGTGTAGCCGCCGAGGAAGATCGCGCCGGCATGCTTGAGCAGCGGCTCCCAGCGCTGCGGCTCGCGGCTGCTGACTTCCAGGTGTTCGGGCGCGATGCGGTTGCTGATGGCGCAGGCCTCTTCCATGCTGCGCGTGTGGATCAGCGCGCCGCGGCCGTTGAGCGAGGCCGCGATGATCTCGGCGCGCGGCATCGAGGGCAGCAGGCGGTCGATTTCCTGCTGCACGCGATCGATGTAGGCCGCGTCGGGGCTGAGCAGAATGCTCTGCGCGAGTTCGTCGTGCTCGGCCTGGCTGAAGAGGTCCATCGCCACCCAGTCGGCCGGCGTGCTGCCGTCGGCCAGCACCAGGATCTCGCTCGGGCCGGCGATCATGTCGATGCCGACGGTGCCGAAGACGCGCTTCTTGGCACTGGCGACATAGGCATTGCCGGGGCCGGTGATCTTGTCGACCTTCGGGATGGTTTCCGTGCCATAGGCCAGTGCAGCCACCGCCTGCGCGCCGCCGATGGTGAAGGCGCGCGTCACGCCGGCCACGTGCGCCGCAGCCAGCACCAGCGGATTCTTCTCGCCGCCGGGCGTGGGCACGACCATGATGATTTCGCCGACTCCCGCCACGTGCGCGGGAATGGCGTTCATGAGCACGCTCGACGGGTAGGCGGCCTTGCCGCCCGGCACGTAGATGCCGACGCGATCCAGTGGCGTGACCTTCTGGCCCAGCAGCGTGCCGTCGGCATCGCGGTAGCTCCAGCTTTCGCCGTTGGCCTTCTTCTGCGCCTCGTGGTAGCTGCGCACGCGGCGGGCCGCGGCTTCGAGCGCTTCGCGCTGCACTGCGGGCAATGCATCGAAGGCGGCGCGCAATTCGTCGGCCTTGAGTTCCAGCGTTTCCATGCCGGCCACGTCGAGCCGGTCGAAACGGCGCGTGTACTCGAGCACCGCCGTGTCGCCGCGCCGCTGGACGTCGGCCAGGATGTCCGCGACCACCTGCTCGATGGCGGCATCCGCTTCGGCCGACCAGTGCAGCCGCGCCTTGAAATCGGCTTCGAAGCCGGCCGAGGCGGTCGACAGGCGGGCGGGAGAGGCTTTCAGGTTCATCGTCAGGCGGAAGGAATGGCCGAGGCGAAGGCGTCGATGATGCGGCGGATCGGCGCTTGCTTGAGCTTGAGCGCGGCCTGGTTGATCACCAGGCGCGCGCTGATGTCCATGATGCGCTCGACCTCGACCAGGTGGTTGGCCTTGAGCGTGTTGCCGGTCGACACCAGGTCGACGATGGCGTCGGCCAGGCCGGTAAGCGGCGCGAGCTCCATGCTGCCATAGAGCTTGATCAGGTCGACGTGCACGCCCTTGCTGGCGAAGAACTCGCGCGCCAGGCCGACGTACTTGGTCGCGACCTTGATGCGCGAGCCCTGCTTGACGGCCGATTCGTAGTCGTAGTCGGCGCGCACGGCCACGCTGAGGCGGCAGGCCGCGATGCGCAGGTCGAGCGGCTGGTAGAGGCCCTGGTTGCCGTGCTCGAGCAGCACGTCGAGCCCGGTCACGCCGAGATCGGCGCCGCCGTACTGCACGTAGGTGGGCACGTCCGAGGCGCGCACCAGCACCACGCGCACGTCGGGCCGCGTGGTCGCGAGAATCAGCTTGCGCGATTTCTCGGGGTCCTCGGTCACCTCGATGCCGGCCGCGGCCAGGAGCGGCAGCGTTTCCTCGAAGATGCGGCCCTTGGACAGGGCGAGCGTGATCACTGCTGCATCTCCGCCGGCCCGGCCACGCGCTCGATGTCGGCGCCGAGGCCGCGCAGCTTGCTTTCCATGCGGTCGTAGCCGCGGTCCAGGTGGTAGATGCGGTCGACCAGCGTTTCGCCGTCGGCCACCAGCCCGGCGATCACGAGGCTGGCCGAGGCGCGCAGATCGGTCGCCATCACGGTCGCGCCCGAGAGCTGCGCCACGCCCTCGATCACGGCGACCTTGCCGTCGGTCTGGATCTTGGCGCCCAGGCGCAGCATCTCGTCGACGTGCATGAAGCGGTTCTCGAAGATCGTCTCGGTCACGGTCGAGGTGCCTTCGGCGATCACGTTGAGCGCCATGAACTGGGCCTGCATGTCGGTCGGAAAACCCGGGTATTCGGTGGTGCGAAAGCTCTGCGCCTTGAGGCGGCCCTGGCTCTGGACGCGGATGCCGCCGTCCACCGCAGCCACCTGGGCACCCGCCTCGCGCAGTTTCTCGATCACCGCATCGAGGTGGTCGGCGCGGCCATGCTTCAGCACGACATCGCCGCCGGTGGCCGCGACGGCGCACAGGAAAGTGCCGGCCTCGATGCGGTCGGCCACCACCTGGTGCGTGCAGCCGTTGAGCTTTTCGACGCCCTGGATGCGGATGCGGCTGGTGCCGTGCCCTTCGATCTTCGCGCCCATCTCGATCAGCATCTCGGCCAGGTCGGAGATCTCGGGCTCCTGGGCCGCGTTTTCCAGCACGGTCTCGCCGTCGGCCAGCGCGGCGGCCATGAGGAAGTTCTCGGTGCCAGTGACGGTCACCATGTCGGTCGTGATGCGCGCGCCGTGCAGGCGCTTGGCGCCGCCCGCGAGGCTGGCCACCATATAGCCGTGCTCGACCACGATCTCGGCACCCATGGCCTGCAGGCCCTTGATGTGCTGATCGACCGGCCGCGAACCGATGGCACAGCCGCCCGGCAGCGACACCCTGGCCTTGCCGAAGCGCGTCAGGAGCGGTCCGAGCGCGAGCACCGACGCGCGCATGGTCTTCACGAGCTCGTAAGGCGCCTCGGCCGTGTGCAGCGGTCCGGCGTCGATGCGCACGGTGCCCTTGTCGTCGCGCTCGGCCGCCACGCCCATGTTGCGGATCAGCTTGAGCATGGTCGTGACGTCGTTCAGGCGCGGCACGTTGTGCAGCGTGACGGGCCGGTCGGTCAGCAAGGCCGCACAGAGTTCGGGCAGCGCGGCGTTCTTCGCGCCGGAAATGAGCACCTCGCCGCGAAGCGTGCGCCCGCCGCGAATCAGAAGTTTGTCCATGGAAGATCCAGCGAGAGAACTAGGAGTTTTGGTCCGCCCATTCGGCGGGCGTGTAGGTCTTCATCGAAAGCGCATGCACTTCGTCGGTGTGCATTTTGGCACCGAGGGTGGCGTAGACCCGCTGATGTCGCTGGATCGCGCGCTTGCCCTCGAACTCGGCAGAAACGATGGTGGCGTACCAATGGCGACCATCGCCCTCGAGCGCGATGTGCTGGCAGGGCAGGCCGGCCTGGATGATTGATTGGAGCTCTTCGGCAGTCATGGTCATCCTCGGATCTTGTAGCCGATGCGAAGCAAGTGAACGGCGATGGCGCTGACGACGAGCCAGGCGCTGCCGACGATCGCCAGGCTCAGCCAGGGCGAGGCGTCGCTGACGCCGAAGAAGCCGTAGCGGAAGCCGTCGATCATGTAGAAGAAGGGATTCAGGTGGCTCACGGTCTGCCAGAACGGCGGCAGCGAGTTGATCGAATAGAACACGCCGGAGAGAAAAGTCATCGGCATGATCAGGAAGTTCTGGAACACCGCCATCTGGTCGAACTTCTCGGCCCAGAGCCCGGCGATCAGGCCCAGTGTGCCGAGCATGGCGGCGCCCAGGAAGGCGAACACGAGGATCCACAGCGGGGCGACGAAGCTCGGCATGGCAATCAGTGCGGTCACCGCGAACACGCCCACACCCACCGCCAGGCCGCGCAGGATCGAGGAACCCACGTAGGCGAAGAACCAGCCCCAGTGCGACAGCGGCGTCAGCAGCACGAACACCAGGCTGCCCATGATCTTGCTCTGGATGATGGACGAGGAGCTGTTGGCAAATGCGTTCTGAAGCACGCTCATCATCACGAGGCCGGGCACCAGGAAGGCCGTGTAGCTCACCGTCCCGTAGACCTTGACGTGGTCTTCGAGCACGTGGCCGAACACCATCAGGTAGAGCACCGCGGTCAGGACGGGGGCGCCGACGGTCTGGAAGCCGACCTTCCAGAAGCGCAGCGTTTCCTTGTAGAGCAAGGCACGCCAGCCGAGCGCACCGACCATCATCGCGCCACCTCCAAGGGAGTCTGCTCGCCGGCCATCAGGTCGATGAACACGTCTTCGAGATCTGCCTTGCGCATCTCGACGTCTTCCACGTCGAGCCCGGCCTCGCGAATGGCGGCAAGCATCTGTTCGACCTCGCGGGCGTTCTGCGCCGGCAGTTGCACGATGCGGCCGGTGATGCGGGCGTGCTGCGCGAGAGCCCAGGGCAGCATGCCGTCGGTCTTGAAGCGCAGCACGTTGCTGGCGGCCGAACGCAGCAGCTCGCTCGTGCGGTCCAGCGCGATCACGCGGCCCTGCTTGAGCATCGCGATGCGATGGCACAGCGCCTCGGCTTCTTCGAGGTAGTGGGTGGTCAGCAGCACCGTGCTGCCCTGCTTGTTGAGCTTGGCGACAAACTGCCACAGGGTCTGGCGCAGCTCGACATCGACGCCGGCGGTCGGCTCGTCGAGCACGATCACGGGCGGCTTGTGCACCAGCGCCTGCGCCACCAGTACGCGGCGCTTCATGCCGCCGGAGAGCTGGCGCATGTTGGCGCCGGCCTTGTCGGCGAGACCGAGGCTGTGCAGGAGTTCGTCAATCCAGTCGTCGTTGTTCTTGATGCCGAAGTAACCCGACTGGATGCGCAGCGACTCGCGAACGTTGAAGAAAGGGTCGAACACCAGTTCCTGCGGCACCACGCCGAGCTGGCGGCGCGCTTGGGCGTAGTCGCGCTGGACGTCGAAACCATGGACGCTGATGGCGCCCGAGCTCGGCCGCGAGAGGCCGGCGAGCATGCTGATCAAGGTGGTCTTGCCGGCACCGTTGGGGCCCAGCAGGCCGAAGAACTCGCCCTCTTCGATCTGGAACGTGACCTCGTCGACCGCGCGCAAGCCGGACTTTCCCTGGGCGCGTTGCTGGCGTGAGGCAGGATAGGTCTTGGAGACCGATTGGAAGGAGATCGCGGGCATGGGAACCCGCGATTTTACGGGGCGACGTCGCAAGCTGCCTCGCAACGGTCTTATTGCCGGATGCGGCCGCCGCCGGGCCGCCCCAAGGCGAGCCGCGCCTCCCCCTCGGGGGGTGGCGAATTACACGCAGCGAAGCGGAGTGAAAAGCCGGGGGGCTGACATCTTCTACGGTGCGGCCGGCAAAAGGCCTGCCACACCGTACAGCGACGCGAGCTCGCGCAGGCGCGAAGGCAAGCCCTTCACCGCGAAGCCGCGACCGAGCGCACTCGACTCGCGCCGGCATTCGAGCAGCACCGCGAGTGCCGACGAATCGAACTGCGCCAGCGCGCTGGCATCGACCACGGTGGACGAACCCGTCTGCCCTGCGAGCCCCTGCCGGAGCATGAGCACGCACGCGGGCGCGTCGTCGTGCGTCAGCTTGGGCGGCAGGACCAGCATCGGGCGCTCTTTCCTGTCACTTCTTGCCGTTGAGCTTGTTGCGCTCCACCAGCTTGGTGATCAGGCCGTCGATGCCCTTGGCGTTGATTTCCTGCGCGAACTGGCTGCGGTAGGTATCGACCAGCCACACGCCGAGCACGTTCAGGTTGTAGATCTTCCAGCCGCCGGCCTCGCCGGGCGTCTTCTCGAGCCGGTAATCGAGTTGCACCGGGTCGCCGCTGCCGCGCACCTCGCTGCGCACCAGCACTTCCTTGTCGTCGGGCGAGCCGCGGAAGGGGCGCACGGTCACGGTCTGGTCGCTCACCTGGTCGAGCGCGCCCGCATAGGTGCGCACCAGCAGCTTCTTGAATTCTTCCTGAAGGCGCTGTTGCTGCTCGGGCGTGGCCTGGCGCCAGGCCGGGCCCACCGCCGAAGCGGTCATGCGCTGGAAGTTCACGTTCGGCATGATCTTGGTGTCGACCAGGACCATGATCTTGTTGACGTCGCCCGCCTTGATCGTCTTGTCGGCCTTGATGGTATCGAGCACATCGGTCGAGAGGCGCTTCACCAGCGCGTCGGGCGCTTCGTCGGCAGCGTGGACAGGCCGCACGAAGGCGGCGGCGCCCGCGAGCAGCAGGCCGGCCAGCATCAGGCGTCCGAAGGAGCGGCGTTGCAGGATCTGGTTCATCGATAAGTCCCTTGTTTGAAGTTTCAGGTCAGACGACCGTGGCAAATTGGAGAAACGGTTCGCCCCCACGGTTCCCGCTCGGAGGTAAAGGGCCGCAACGGGATGCAAGCGCCGGACTCACTCGTTGCCATCATTCGGCAGATTGCCGTCGTGCACTTCGTTGCGCCGGCGCTGCAGGAAGGCATCGCGGGTGAACGAATACTTGTCGAGCGCGGCATCATCGAGCAGCTGGCCTGCACGCAGCAGGCTGGCCCGGCCATCGATCACGCGCAGCACATACAGCGAGTTGCGCACCGGAATGTCGTTCAACGCGCGCAGCAGATCGCCCCGCCGATCGATCGGCCACGCCGCCGTGTCGCGCAAGGTCGACGATCCGAACAGCGGCAGCACCACGTAAGGACCGCTCGGCACACCCCAGCGGCCCAGGGTCTGGCCGAAGTCTTCGCTGTGGCGGTCGATGCCGGCCTCGGTGGCGATGTCGAGCAGGCCGCCCAGTCCGAAGACGGTGTTGACGTTCACGCGCATGAAGGTCTCGGCGCTGTTCTGCAGCTTCAGCTGCAGCACGCTGTTGACGAAGCTCCAGACGTCGGACAGGTTGCCGAAGAAGTTGTTGACGCCCGTGCGCACCGGCGAGGGCAGCACTTCGCGGTAGGCCGTCGCGGCGGGACGCAGCACTGCGTCGTCGACGACGTCGTTGAAGCGTGAAACCCCGCGATTGAAAGGCTCGAAGGGATCGGCCGGATTGGGGTGGGGACCGGTCGCGCAGCCGCTCGCGATGGCGAGAAGGGCAAGCGCGCCGAGGCGGCGC
Source organism: Variovorax sp. LjRoot175 (assembly GCF_964253805.1). Lineage (NCBI taxonomy): Bacteria > Pseudomonadati > Pseudomonadota > Betaproteobacteria > Burkholderiales > Comamonadaceae > Variovorax > Variovorax sp. LjRoot175. The sequence goes on from NZ_CAXURY020000001.1 coordinate 4,606,323, forward strand.
AGAACAGAAGCGCCGCGGATCGCGGACGAAAAGTTGGAAGTGGATCGCGGTTTCATTTCTTGTTGGCGTTGCCCGATGGCGTGCTGCCCTCGGACGCCTTGTTGTAGAGAAACTGACCGATCAGGTTCTCCAGCACGACGGCCGATTGCGTTGCGGTGATGGTGTCACCGGCTTGAAGGTTCTTCTCCTCAGCCCCCGCTTCGATCCCGATGTACTGCTCGCCGAGCAAGCCGCTGGTCAGGATCTTGAGGGAACTGTCCTTGGGGAAACTGTAACGGCTTTGCAAAGCGAGCGTGACGCTGGCCTGAAAGTTCTTGTCGTCGAACGTGATCGATTCGACACGCCCGACCACCACGCCCGCGCTCTTGACCGCGGTTTGCGGCTTGAGTCCGCCGATGTTGTCGAAGCGCGCAGTGACGGGATAGGTCTTCTGGAAGCTGAGGCTCAGCAGGTTGGCTGATTGCAGCGCAAGAAAGAGCAGCGCCGCCGCGCCGATCAGCACGAACAGGCCGACCCAGATGTCGTTGTTGGAACGTTGCATGTATGTGCCTTCCGTCTTAGCTAGATACTGAACATCATTGCGGTCAGCAGGAAATCGAGCCCGAGCACTGCGAGCGAGGCGGCGACCACAGTGCGGGTGGTGGCGCGAGACACGCCCTCGGGCGTCGGCAGGGATTCGTAACCCTGCAGCAGTGCGATGAAGGTCACCGTGAAGCCGAAGACAATGCTCTTGACCACGCCGTTGCCGACGTCGCGCCAGACATCGACGCCGCCCTGCATCTGGCCCCAGAAGGCGCCCGGATCGACGCCGAGCATCAGCACGCCGACCACGTAGCCGCCGCTCACGCCGACTGCGCTGAACACGGCCGCCAGCAGGGGCATGGTGATCACGCCGGCCCAGAAGCGCGGCGCGAGGATGCGCTGCACGGGATCGACCGCCATCATCTCCATCGCGCTTAGTTGTTCGCCGGCCTTCATGAGGCCGATCTCCGCCGTCAACGAGGTGCCCGCGCGGCCCGCGAACAGCAAGGCCGCGACCACCGGACCGAGTTCGCGCACCAGGCTCAGCGCGACCAGCAGGCCGAGCGCTTCCGAAGAGCCGTAGCGCTGCAGCGTGTAGTAACCCTGCAGCCCGAGCACGAAGCCCACGAATAGCCCCGAGACCGCAATGATCGCGAGCGAGTAGTTGCCGAGGAAGTGGATCTGGTCGCGCACCAGGCCGAAGCGGCGCAGGCTGCGCGCGCCCCGGAACACCAGGCGCAGGAACAGGCGGGCGCCCAGCCCCAGGTCGGCGAGCTTGGAGCGCACGGCAAAACCCATGTCGGCGGGCCGGTACCAGCTCATTCGCGCTCTCCGTGGGTGTTGCCGAAATCGTCCTCGACGCCGACGCCGGGATAGTGGAAATGCACCGGCCCGTCGGGCAGCGCGTTGACGAACTGGTGCACCAGAGGATCGCCGCTCTGGCGCACCTCCTGCGGCGTACCCTGGGCGGCAATGCCGCCGTTGGCCAGGATGATCACGTGGTCGGCGATGCGAAAGGTCTCTTCGAGATCGTGCGAGACCACGACGCTGGTCAGCCCCAGCGTGTCGTTGAGCTGGCGGATCAGGCGCGCCGCGGTGCCGAGCGAGATCGGATCGAGACCGGCGAAGGGCTCGTCGTACATCACGAGATCCGGATCGAGCGCGATCGCACGGGCCAGCGCCACGCGCCGCGCCATGCCGCCCGAGACCTCGCTGGGCATCAGGTGCCGCGCGCCGCGCAAGCCCACCGCATCGAGCTTCATGAGCACGATGTCGCGCACCAGGGCTTCGGGCAACTGCGTGTGCTCGCGCAGCGGAAAGGCGACGTTGTCGAACACGCTCATGTCGGTGAACAACGCGCCGAACTGGAACAGCATGCCCATGCGGCGCCGCGCGGCGTAGAGCGCATCGGTCCCGAGCTTGCCGACATCCTGTCCGTCCACCAGCACCTCGCCGCGCTGCGCACGCAGCTGGCCGCCGATCAGCCGCAGCACGGTGGTCTTGCCGCCGCCGGAGGCCCCCATCAGCGCCGTCACCTTTCCGCGCGGCACGGAGAACGAGACGCCATCGAGGATGGGCCGCTCGCCGTAGCCGAAGCCGAGGTCGCGAAATTCAACGAGGGAGGTGGTGGATGGGTCCATATCAAACAGAAAAGCCGGGGCGCCTTCAGGCATCCCGGCTCGCGGTTGCACCCATGATAAATGAAGCACGGGTCATGCCCATGCCCCGAAGTGGGGGCCTAATCCAGGCCTAATTCAGCGCGGCAGATCGCTGAATCCCATCAGGAATTCGTCGACGGAGCGCGCCGCCTGGCGCCCTTCGCGGATCGCCCACACCACCAGCGACTGGCCACGGCGGATGTCGCCCGCGGCAAACACCTTGGGCACGTTGGTTGCGTAGCCGCCGACGAAGTCAACGCTGGCCTTGGCATTGCCGCGCGCATCTTTCTCCACACCGAAGGCATCGAGCACGTTGCCGACCGGGCTCACGAAGCCCATGGCCAAGAGCACCAGATCGGCCTTCAGCACTTCTTCGGTGCCGGGGACCTCGACCATCTTGCCGTCCTTCCACTCCACGCGAACGGTCTTGAGGCCGGTGAGCTTGCCCTTCTCGCCGATGAACTCCTTGGTCGAGATCGCGAACTCGCGCTCGCAGCCCTCTTCGTGGCTGGAGCTGGTGCGCAGCTTGTAGGGCCAGTAGGGCCAGGTCAGCGGGCGGTTTTCTTCCTCGGGCGGCTGCGGCATCAGTTCGAACTGCGTGACGCTGGCAGCGCCGTGGCGGTTGCTGGTGCCCACGCAGTCGGAGCCGGTGTCGCCGCCGCCGATCACGATCACGTGCTTGCTGGAGGCAGAGATCTGGCCCTTCACCTTGTCGCCGGCGTTGACCTTGTTCTGCTGCGGCAGGAACTCCATGGCGAAATAGATGCCATCGAGATCGCGGCCCGGCACCGGCAGGTCGCGCGACTGCTCGGCGCCACCGGTCAAGATAACCGCATCGAACTCGCGGTCGAGCTGCTCGGGCGTGACGATTTCCTTGGCCCAGTTCGTGACCTTGGAGCCCTTGCCGAGCGGATCCTTGGCGGCGCCGACCATCACGCCGGTGCGGAAGACCACGCCTTCGGCCTTCATCTGCTCGACACGGCGATCAATGTGCACCTTCTCCATCTTGAAGTCGGGGATGCCGTAGCGCAGCAGGCCGCCGATGCGGTCGTTCTTCTCGAACAAGGTGACGTCGTGGCCGACGCGCGCGAGCTGCTGCGCGGCCGCCATGCCGGCCGGGCCGGAGCCGACCACCGCGACCTTCTTGCCGGTCTTGTGCTTGGCCGGCCGCGGTGCGACCCATTTTTCTTCCCACGCGCGATCGATGATTGCGTGCTCGATCGACTTGATGCCCACCGGGTCGTCGTTCACATTGAGAACGCAGGCGGCCTCGCAGGGCGCGGGGCAGATGCGGCCGGTGAACTCCGGGAAGTTGTTGGTCGAATCGAGCACCACGAAGGCGCTCTGCCAGTCGCTTTGGTAGACCAGGTCGTTGAAGTCCGGAATGATGTTGTTGACCGGGCAACCGCTGTTGCAGAAGGGCGTGCCGCAGTCCATGCAGCGCGCACCCTGCACCTTGGCCTGGGCCTCGTCGAGCCCGACAACGAATTCCTTGTGATGCTTGACGCGCTCCTTGACGGGCTTGTAGCCCTCCTCGATGCGCTCATGCTCCATGAAGCCGGTGATTTTTCCCATCGTGATTCCTTTGCTCACCCCCGTTGCTTGCTCACTTCGTGTAGCCTCCTGCCCCCTTCAGGGGGCAGCACCAGCGGCCCGGCAAAGCCGGATCCGCGGTGCTCCCCGAAGGGTTGAGATGGCACACCTAAAGAAGCTGCACGGCGTATGAAGAGTTGTTGCTTGATCAGGCCGTGACCGGCTTGTTGACGACCGCGTGCGGCTCCATGCCCACGTGGGCGTTGTTGCCGCTGCTCGTGAGCTCGACCTGGCGGTCGTGGATCTCGGCCAGCGCGCGCTTGTATTCGTTCGGGAAGACCTTGACGAACTTGGTGCGCGAGACCGCCCAGGTGTCGAGCAGTTCGCGCGCGCGCTTGCTGCCGGTCCAGCGATGGTGGTCTTCCAGGAGCTTCCTGAGCTGCGCCTCGTCGGTCTCGCCGTCGTGCCAGATCTTGCGGTGCACGCTCGCGATCTGCTCGGCGGAGGTCAGCACCTTGTCGAGCGAGACCATCGAGAGGTTGCAGCGCGACGCGAACTGGCCGTCCTCGTCATAGACGAAGGCGACACCGCCGCTCATGCCGGCCGCGAAGTTGCGCCCGGTCTTGCCGAGCACCGCGACCGTGCCGCCGGTCATGTATTCGCAGCCGTGATCGCCAGTGCCTTCGACCACCGCGGTGGCGCCCGACAGGCGCACCGCGAAGCGCTCGCCGGCCACGCCGCACAAGTAGGCCTCGCCGGTGGTCGCGCCGTAGAGCGCGGTGTTGCCGACGATGGTGTTGCGTATCGCTTCACCGCGGAAGTCGAGGCTGGGACGCACCACCACGCGGCCGCCCGAGAGGCCCTTGCCGGTGTAGTCGTTGGCATCGCCGATCAGGTAGAGCGTGATGCCGCGCGCCAGGAAGGCGCCGAAGGACTGGCCGCCCGTGCCTTCGAGCTGGATGCGGATCGAATCGTCAGGCAGGCCTTGCGGATGCACCTTGGTCAGCGCGCCCGAGAGCATGGCGCCGACCGATCGGTTGACGTTGCGCGCCACCTCGATGAACTGCACCTTCTCGCCCTTCTCGATCGCCGGGCGCGACTTCTCGATCAGCTTGTTGTCGAGGCTCTTCGCGAGGCCGTGGTCCTGCGCCTCGACGTGGTAGCGCGGCACGTCGGCCGGCACGTTCGGCTGCGCGAACAGGCGGCTGAAGTCCAGGCCGCGGGCCTTCCAGTGCTCGATGCCCTTCTTGGTGTCGAGCAGGTCGGCGCGGCCGATCAGCTCGTCGAACTTGCGGATGCCCAGCTGCGCCATGATCTGGCGCACTTCCTCGGCAACGAAGAAGAAGTAGTTCACCACATGCTCGGGCTTGCCGGTGAACTTCTTGCGCAGCACCGGGTCCTGCGTGGCCACGCCGACCGGGCAGGTGTTGAGGTGGCACTTGCGCATCATGATGCAGCCCTCGACCACCAGCGGCGCGGTCGCGAAGCCGAACTCATCGGCGCCAAGCAGTGCGCCGATGGCGACGTCGCGGCCGGTCTTCATCTGGCCGTCGGCCTGCACGCGGATGCGCCCGCGCAGGCGGTTGAGCACCAGGGTCTGCTGGGTCTCGGCCAGGCCGATCTCCCACGGGCTGCCCGCGTGCTTGATCGACGACCATGGCGACGCGCCGGTGCCGCCGTCATGGCCCGCGATCACGACGTGGTCGCTCTTGCACTTGGCGACGCCGGCCGCGATCGTGCCGACGCCGACTTCGCTCACCAGCTTGACGCTCACGCTCGCGTGCGGCGCGACGTTCTTCAGGTCGTGGATCAGCTGCGCCAGATCCTCGATCGAATAGATGTCGTGGTGCGGGGGGGGAGAAATGAGGCCCACGCCCGGCACCGAGTAGCGCAGCGCGCCGATGTAGTTGGACACCTTGCCGCCCGGCAGCTGGCCGCCTTCGCCAGGCTTCGCGCCCTGCGCCATCTTGATCTGCAGCTGGTCGGCCGACGAGAGGTACTCGGCGGTGACGCCGAAGCGGCCCGAGGCGACCTGCTTGATCTTCGAACGCAGCGAGTCGCCGTCCTGCAGAGGCAGGTCGACCTCGACGTTGGCTTCGCCGATCACGCTCTTGAGCGTGTCGCCCGCCTTGATCGGGATGCCCTTGAGCTCGTTGCGATAGCGCGCCGGGTCTTCGCCGCCCTCGCCGGTATTGCTCTTGCCGCCGATGCGGTTCATCGCGACGGCGAGCGTCGAATGCGCTTCGGTGCTGATCGAGCCCAGCGACATGGCGCCGGTCGCGAAGCGCTTGACGATCTCGCTCGCCGGCTCGACCTCGTCCACGGAAATCGCCTTGGCCGGATCGATCCTGAACTCGAACAGCCCGCGCAGCGTGAGATGGCGGCGGTTCTGGTCGTTGATGAGCTGCGCGTATTCCTTGTAGGTGTTGAAGTTGTTGGCGCGCGTGCTGTGCTGCAGCTTGGCGATCGCGTCGGGCGTCCACATGTGCTCCTCGCCGCGCGTGCGCCAGGCGTATTCGCCGCCGGCGTCGAGCATGTGGGCGAGCACCGGGTCGTCGCTGAAGGCCGCCTTGTGCATGCGGATGGCTTCCTGCGCGATCTCGAACACGCCGATGCCCTCGACGCGGCTGGCGGTGCCGGTGAAGTACTTGACGATCGTTTCGCTGTTGAGCCCGATGGCTTCGAAGAGCTGCGCGCCGCAGTAGCTCATGTAGGTGCTGACGCCCATCTTCGACATGATCTTGGACAGACCCTTGCCGATCGCCTTGACGTAGTTGTAGATCGCCTTCTCGGCGCTCAGGTCGCCCGACAGGTCTTCATGCATCGCGGCCAGGGTTTCCATCGCGAGGTACGGGTGCACAGCCTCGGCGCCATAGCCCGCCAGCACGCCGAAGTGATGCACCTCGCGCGCCGAGCCGGTCTCGACCACCAGGCCGGCGGTGGTCCGCAGGCCTTCGCGCACCAGGTACTGGTGGATGGCCGACAGCGCCAGCAGCGCGGGGATCGCGATCTGGGTCGGGCTCACCGCGCGGTCGCTCACGATCAGGATGTTGTGGCCGCCCTTGATCGCATCGACCGCTTCGGCGCACAGCGAGGCCAGCTTGGCCTCGACGCCCTCCTCGCCCCAAGCGAGCGGATAGGTGATGTCGAGCGTGTAGCTCTTGAACTTGCCCTGCGTGTATTTGCCGATGTCGCGCAGCTTCGCCATGTCGCCGAAGTCGAGGATCGGCTGGCTCACCTCGAGCCGCATCGGCGGGTTGACCTGGTTGATGTCGAGCAGGTTCGGCTTCGGACCGATGAAGGACACCAGCGACATCACGATCGCCTCGCGGATCGGATCGATCGGCGGGTTCGTGACCTGCGCGAACAGCTGCTTGAAGTAGTTGTAGAGCGGCTTGTTCTTGTTGGACAGCACGGCCAGCGGGCTGTCGTTGCCCATGGAGCCGATGCCCTCCTCGCCGGCCGCGGCCATCGGGCTCATGAGGAACTTGATGTCTTCCTGCGTGTAGCCGAAGGCCTGCTGGCGATCGAGCAGCGCGACCTGGCTCACCGGCGCCTGCACGGCCTCGGCCTCGACGCTGTCGAGCTTGATGCGCAGGTTCTCGATCCACTGCTTGTAGGGCTTGCTGTTCGCGAGGGTGGCCTTGACCTCCTCGTCGTCGATCATGCGGCCTTGTTCCAGGTCGATCAAGAACATCTTGCCGGGCTGCAGGCGCCACTTGCGCACGATCTTCTGCTCGGGCACGGGGAGCACGCCGGATTCGGAGGCCATGATCACCAGGTCGTCGTCGGTCACGCAGTAACGCGAGGGCCGCAGGCCGTTGCGGTCGAGCGTGGCGCCGATCTGGCGGCCGTCGGTGAAGACGATCGAGGCCGGGCCGTCCCAGGGCTCCAGCATCGCGGCGTGGTACTCGTAGAAGGCGCGGCGGCGCGTGTCCATGGTCGCGTGCTGCTCCCAGGGCTCGGGAATCATCATCATCACGGCCTGGCTGATCGGGTAGCCGGCCATCGTGAGCAGTTCGAGGCAGTTGTCGAAAGTAGCGGTGTCGGACTGGTCGGCGAAGCTGATCGGATAGAGCTTCTGCAGATCTGCACCCAGCACCGGCGAGGACATCACGCCTTCGCGCGCCTTCATCCAGTTGTAGTTGCCCTTGACCGTGTTGATCTCGCCGTTGTGCGCGACATAGCGGTACGGGTGGGCCAGCGGCCACTCGGGGAAGGTGTTGGTCGAGAAGCGCTGGTGCACCAGGCCCAGGGCCGAGATGCAGCGCTTGTCCTGCAGGTCGAGGTAGTAGGTGCCGACCTGGTCGGCCAAGAGCAGACCCTTGTAGACCACCGTGCGGCTCGACATGCTCGGAACGTAGTACTCCTTGCTGTGCTTGAGCTTCAGGCGCTGGATGCTGGCACTGGCGGTCTTGCGGATCACGTAGAGCTTGCGCTCCAGCGCGTCCTGCACGATCACGTCGTTGCCGCGGCCGATGAAGACCTGGCGCAGGAGCGGCTCCTTCTTGCGCACGGTCGGCGACATCGGCATCTCGCGATTCACCGGCACGTCGCGCCAGCCCAGCAGCACCTGGCCTTCGGCCTTGATGGCGCGCTCCAACTCCTGCTCGCAGGCCTCGCGGGAAGCATGCTCCTTGGGCAGGAAGATCATGCCGACGCCGTACTCGCCGGGCGGCGGCAGCGTGACGCCCTGCTTGGCCATCTCTTCGCGGTACAACAGATCGGGCAGCTGGATCAGGATGCCGGCGCCGTCGCCCATAAGTTTGTCAGCGCCCACTGCGCCGCGATGGTCCAGATTCTCGAGAATCTTCAAGCCCTGCAGCACGATGGCATGGCTCTTTTCGCCCTTGATGTGGGCCACGAAGCCGACGCCGCAGGCGTCGTGCTCGTCGGCACCGGAGTAAAGGCCGTGTTGTTGGAGATGCTCGATCTCGGCAGCCGTTGTCATGGGCGTGCTCCTTCAATTTTTCGCAGGGAAAAGGAGCATATTGCGTTGCACAAATAATGCCAAACACTTTATTTGGGGTCAGATTCCAATTTCATTCCATACCCATGGGAACAACTTAATTAAGGGACACATCAAAATTGATAGCAAATGAACTGTATCCTGCGCGGGCTCCGGCATTTTTTCGATCAGCTCTGGGCGGCCGGCGGGCGGCCAGGGCGGGCCTTGAGCACACGCCGCGGCGTGGCTTTTTGTAACGACTCCAGAAAGTCGCGATCCCCCACCGCCCAGCCATGCAGCGTGGCCTCGGTCAACTCCGCTTGATCGGTGGCCGGAACGCCCGCGCGCACCAAATCGGCATACGCGGCTTCGCGGGCGAACGGCGTGTTGCCCAGCGCCCAGTACAAAGGATGCGGTGTCAGCAGCTTGTCGTGTCGCAGCCCGGCATAGTGCGCATGGCTCGACCACGGGTAGTCGCGCGCCTCCGCGGCGATGCCGGCCCGCACCGGGTTCAGGTCGATGTAGGCCATGCAGGCCAGCAAGTAGCGATCGGTCTGGATCAGCGTCGACTTGTAGCGCCCTTCCCACAAGGTACCGCTGCGTCCATGCCGGTCGTTGAAGTAGCGCACGTAGCGCCGCCCGATCGCCTGCATCCACTGCGGCAGTCCGTCGGCGCTCGAAGGCGTGGCGAGCAGGTGGAAATGGTTGTCCATCAGCACATAGGCGTGCAAGGCGATGCCGAAGCGCGCGGCGTTCTCGCCCAGCAGGCCCAGCAGCATCTCGCGGTCGGCGCGGTCGATGAAGACGGCTTGGCGGTTGTTCCCGCGCTGGATCACGTGGTGCGGCTGGTCGGCCAGCGTGAGGCGGGGCAGGCGTGCCATGGCGCGGATTCAGCGCATCGATCAGGGCAGGCGAAAGCGCGTCGCCAGCAAGGACTCGAGCCCGAACTGCTCCAGCAGCTCGCGCAGCCGCGCCGCGGCGCTGGCTTTGCGCTGGCCGGTATGGCGCGCGATGATCAGCTCGTTCTTCATGCTGTGCTCCCAGCCCACCAGCTCGGTCACCGTGACCTGGTAGCCGTTCGCCTCCAGGTAGAGGCAGCGCAGCACGTTGGTGAGCTGGCTGCCGATTTCGCGCGTGTGCAGCGGGTGGCGCCAGAGCTCGGCCAGCGGTGTGCGTGACAGCGCCAGCGCCTTGGTCTGCCGCAGGCAGGCGGCAATCTCGGCCTGGCAGCAGGGAACCAGTACCATGAAACGCGCTTCTTTCGCGAGGCCGAAAGCGATCGCATCGTCGGTGGCGGTATCGCAGGCATGCAGCGCGGTCACGATGTCGATCCGCGCCGGCAGTTCGCTGGCGCCGGCAGATTCGGCCACGGTGAGATTGAGGAAGGACATGCGCTCGAAACCGAGCCGTGCAGCAAGCGCGCGCGACCGGTCGACCAGTTCGGCCCGGGTTTCGATGCCGTATACGTGCCCACCGCCGCGCTGGTTGAAGAACAGGTCGTAGATGATGAAACCGAGGTAGGACTTGCCCGCGCCATGGTCGGCCAGCGTGGCCTGGGCGCCCTCGTTCGGCAATTCGTGCAGCAGCTTCTCGATGAACTGGAACAGGTGATAGACCTGCTTGAGCTTGCGGCGCGAATCCTGGTTGAGCCGGCCTTCGCGCGTGAGGATGTGTAGTTCCTTGAGCAACTCGATCGATTGACCGGGCCGCAACTCGCTTTGCAGGTCGGCTTCGGCTTTCGACGCGCGGGCGACGGTCTTGCTGCTCATCGCGCCGCTCCGCCCGGACCGACATCCAGCGCATCCCACCCTGCGGCACCGAGCGCCTCGAGGGTCTGGATATTGCGCCCGAAAATGGCCTCGGCATCCGGGAAGGCTTCGACGGCGCGGCTCACGCTGTCTTCGCGCAGCAGGTGCAGCGTGGGGTACGGCGCACGATTGGTCGCGTTGGTGATGTCCTCGGCCTCCGTGCCGGCGAACTGGTAGTGCGGATGGAAGCTCGCCAGTTGGAACTGGCCGTCGAAACCCGCGCGCATCAGCCGACGCTCAGCGCGCGCCGTGAAATCGTTGAAGTCCAGAAAGTCGGCCAAGGTGTTCGGTGCGATCAAGAGTGTGGTGTCGCGTTCGGAAGGGTCCCGGGCCGCGAGCTCGTGCGCTTCAAGAAGCAGCGCATCGATCAGGTCGGCCTCTTCGCCCGGCAGATAGACGGCATAGTGAATCTGTCCTCGCACATGCACCGCCTTCGCAAAGGGGCACAGGTTGAGACCGATGACCGCGCGCTCGAGCCAGCGTTGCGTGTCGGCCTGCGCCTGTGCTGCCGAAATTGTGGCACCTGTGTTCATGCCGTGCCCGTGCGGGGACTTGAAGGCGACACGCGGGATACGAGGGCCATCCCCGCCAGCGAGCAGGCCAAGGTCACGACCCAGGTCCATTGCCAGCCCCCGCCGCGGTGGGCGATCCAGGCGACGACCGGCGGCGCGATGAACTGCCCCAGCGACGAGGCCTGCTGCATCATCCCCACCGTCGTTGACACGGTGGAAGGCCCGGGCGCCAGCCGGACCGCGAGCATGAAGAGCGTCGCCGGCACCACCCCGCCGCCGAGCGAGAACATGCAGATCGCGAGATAGCGCAGCGCGGGCGGCAGGCTGGCGACATCGGCGGCCTGGCCGATCTGCGCAAAGGCCGCGACGCCGCCGAGCGCCATCACGACGAAGCCCACGCGCAGCAGGCGCTCGGGCGCGATGCCGTGCTGCAGGAAGCGGCCGCCGGCGACGTTGCCGACGATGTTCATCGCCGCCGCGAGCGCTGTCAGCGCTGCGCTCCAGGCATCCGGGACGCCAGCGTCGGTGTAGATGGCGGGCAGGAAGCCGATCACCGCCATCCATTGCGCCGAGTACACCGCGAACGCCAGCGCGAGCGTCCAGGGTCCGCCTGCGCGCACGGTATCGAGCAGGCGTCCCGACCAGTTCTCCGGCGAGATGGCGGCAGGCGATGCCATGCGCTTGTTGTCCGCGGGCACGCCGAGCACGACCCACGCCGCCGCGGCCGCCGACACCAGCGACAGCGCCCACCACCAGCCCGGCCAGCCCGCCCACGCGATGAACGCGGGCCCGAGCAGTAGCGCCAAGGCGACGCCGAGCGGCATGTAGGCGCCCCAAAGACCCATCGCCGCCTTCTCGGTGCTCGGTTGCGACATGGAACGGATCAGCCCGGGCCCCGGCATCACCACCAGGAGAAAGCCGACGCCTTCGAGTGCACGCAGCACCAGCAGCAGGTGAATGGCCTTCGCCCCGCCCTCGCCCGAGCTCCCGACCAGCCCGCCGAGCACGCTTGCGCCTGTGATCACGGCCAGGCCCGCGAGCATGCTGCGGCGCAGGCCGATCGTGTCCGCCGCCAGGCCGACCACGAGGCCGAGGGTCATGCCGGCGACCTGCACCAACGACAGCAGAAAGCCTGCTTCGACCAAGCCGATGCCCAGAGAGGCCTGCAAGGCCGGGACGGCCGGCGCCAGCTTGCCGAGATGCAAGGCGGCCGCGACGCCCGCCACGACCACGGCGAGCGCAGCGGCGGGTATGCGTGCATGCGCTTGGCTGCGGCTCATTCTTCGGTCCACCGCCGTCCAGTGAGGCGCTCGTGTTCCCGCATCGCGAAGCGATCGGTCATGCCGGCGATGTAGTCGGCCACAGCGCGATGCCGGCCCGCACGCTGCGCATAGGAGTCGGGCATCTCTTCGGCGCGGGCCAGATAGGCGGCGAACAGCTCGCGCACGACCTGCTGCGCCCGGTCGGTGGTCTGCGTGACGCGCGGATGCCGGTAGAGATTGCGAAAAAGGAACTGCTTGAGCTCGATGGATTGCGCGCGCATGGCCTCGCTGAAGAGCACCAGCGGCCCGGCCCTGCGCGCGGCGTCGGCATCGGCCGGCGCGGCCGCCTCGAGCGCGGCGCGGGTGGCATCGATCACGTCGTAGACCTGCGCGCTCAGCATCCGGCGGATCGCCTCATAGAGCACGCGCCGCCCCTGCAGTTGCGGATACTCGGCCAGCGCTTCGCGGCGATAGCGGTCGAACAGGCCGACCTCGCTCACGCGCTCGATGCTGATCAGCCCCGACCTCACGCCGTCGTCGATGTCGTGGGCGTTGTAGGCGATCTCGTCCGCGAGGTTGCACAGCTGCGCTTCGAGCGAAGGCTGCGTGCCGTCGCAGAAACGCCGCGCCACGCCGCCCGGCTCGCTCGCCTCGATGCGCTCCGCATTCGTTCGGGAGCAGTGCTTGAGGATGCCTTCACGGGTCTCGAAGCTCAGGTTGAGGCCGTCGTACTGCGGATAGCGGTGTTCGAGTTCGTCCACGACACGCAGGCTCTGCAGGTTGTGCTCGAAGCCCCCGTGCTCCGTCATGCAGGCATTGAGCGCGTCCTGGCCCGCATGGCCGAAAGGCGTGTGGCCGAGGTCGTGCGCCAGCGCGACGGCTTCCACCAGGTCTTCGTTGAGCCGCAGCGCGCGGGCGATCGAACGGCCGAGCTGCGCGACCTCGAGAGAATGGGTCAGGCGGGTGCGAAACAGGTCGCCCTCGTGGTTCAGGAACACCTGGGTCTTGTAGACCAGGCGCCGGAACGCGGTCGAATGCACGATGCGGTCGCGGTCGCGCTGAAAGGCATCGCGCGTGGGCGCAGGCGGCTCGGGATGCCGCCGCCCGCGCGAGCGCGCCGGATCGCTGGCATGGCGCGCCAGGCTCATCGCGAAGCCTTCCGATTCAGGCCGCGCAGCATTGCGCCAGCACCTCGCGCACCATCGCCTCGGGTGCGCTGCGCATGACGGCCGAGCCGGGCTTGTCGATCACGACGAAGCGGATCTCGCCCGCCTCCGACTTCTTGTCGATGCGCATCAGTTCGAGATAGCGCTCCGCGCCGAGCGCAGGCGCGACCACGGGCAGGCCCGCGCGCTCGATCAAGGCCGTGAGACGCTGCACGAAGGCAGCGTCGACGCCACCCAGCCGCTGCGACAGATGCGCGGCCAGGACCATGCCGCAGCCGACTGCCTCGCCATGCAGCCACTGGCCGTAGCCCAGGCCCGACTCGATCGCGTGCCCGAAGGTGTGGCCGAAATTGAGGATCGCCCGCAGGCCGGTTTCGCGCTCGTCCTGCCCCACCACCGCGGCTTTGATCTCGCAGCTGCGCTTGACGGCGTATGCCAGCGCACCCGGTTGTCTGGCCACCAGCGCGTCGATGTTCGACTCGATCCAGTCGAGGAAGCGCATGTCGTAGATGGGGCCGTACTTGATGACCTCGGCCAGGCCGGCGCTGAGTTCGCGCGGCGCCAGCGTACCGAGCGTGGCGAGGTCGCACAGCACCAGTTGCGGCTGATAGAAGGCGCCGATCATGTTCTTGCCGAGCGGGTGATTGATCGCGGTCTTGCCGCCCACCGACGAGTCGACCTGGGCCAGCAAGGTGGTCGGCACCTGCACGAAGGGCACGCCGCGCATGTAGCTCGCTGCGGCGAAGCCGGTCATGTCGCCCACCACCCCGCCGCCGAGCGCGAACAGCACCGTCTTGCGGTCGCAGCCGTGGCCGAGCAGGGCATCGAAGATCAGGTTCAGCGTCTGCCAGTCCTTGTGCGCTTCGCCGTCGGGCAGTTCGAGCACGTGCACGGCATGGAAGCGTCCGGCCAGCGTCCGGCGCAATGCAGCCGCATAGAGCGGCGCCACGGTGGTGTTGGTGACGATCAGGGCCGTGGCGGCTGCGGGTACCGCCGCAAAATTATTCGGTTCGCCGAGCAGGTCGCTGCCGATCAGGATCGGATAGCTGCGTTCGCCGAGCTGGATCTCGACGGATTCGGGGGAGGCAGGCAATCGCATGGCCCCGAGTTTAGGCGCATGCCGCAAGGGCTTGCCTCAGTCCGGTGGGTGGCTCCGGGTTTCGGCGGAGACCGCGCCGGCAAGTTCGAGCTGCATCACGATGATGTTCACCAGCATCGCGACCGAGGGCCGGCCGGTCTCGACCACGTCGTGGGCCGTCTCGCGATAGAACGGGTCGCGCGCACTGTAAAGCTCATGCAGGCGACCCAGGGGATCGGCCACCTGCAGCAGGGGGCGCTTGACGTCGTGGCGCAGCCGCCGGAACAGATCCTCGGGCGAGGATCGCAGGTAGATCACGTGGAAGTGCGTGCGCAGCTGGATCCGGTTGGCCTCCCGCAGTACGGCGCCGCCGCCGGTCGCCACGACGCCATGGGCCGTCGCCGCGAGATCGGCGATCACGGCTTCTTCGACATTGCGGAAGCTTTCTTCGCCTTCGCGTTCGAAGTAGTCGCGGATGGAGCAGCCGATCCGGCGCTCGACCACCTCGTCGCTGTCGATGAAGGGAAGCTGCAGGCGCTGGCCGAGGCGCCGGCCCACTGCTGATTTTCCGGCGCCGGGCAAGCCGACGAGCGCGACCGCCACGCGGTGCTACGAACGCCCGCGCGTTCAGCGCGCGGCGTTGCGGTCGGTAATCATCTTCGGGGTGATAAAGACGAGCATTTCGGTCTTGTTGGCAACGCGATTGCGCGTACGGAACAGCGCCCCGACATAGGGCACTTCACCGAGCACCGGCACGCGCGATTCATCGTTGGTTTCGGTGAGCTCGAAGATACCACCGATGACCACCGTGCCGCCGTTTTCGACCAGCACCTCGGTTTGCACGTGCTTGGTGTTGATCGCGAAACCGGCCGTGGTGGCCTGGCCGACCGTGTCCTTGTTGACGTCGAGCGTCAGGATGATGTTGCCCTCGGGCGTGATCTGCGGCGTGACCTCGAGCTTGAGGTTGGCCTTGCGGAACGCGATCGAGGTGGCGCCGCTGGAGGTGGCGACCTGGTAGGGCAGTTCAGTGCCCTGCTCGATCAATGCCTTGGTCTGGTCTGCAGTCACCACGCGCGGGCTCGACACCACCTTGCCCTTGCCGTCGGCTTCGAGCGCGGAGATTTCCAGGTTCAGCATGCGCGAGAAGCTGGAGTTGAAGAGCGAGATCGCGAAAGTGCCCGGCGCATTGCCGTTGCCGGAAACGCCGGTCGACGGCAGGTTCACGAAGTTCGAATTGGTGAAAGTCGTCAACGCGCTGCCCGTCGTGGTTGCCGTTGCCGGCGTGACGACCGGCATGACGCCGACGTTGCCGAAAATCGGGCGGCCGCTGTTCGAGCCCACCGTACCGCCGGCGACGCCGCCGCCGAGCCGCACGCCCAGGGATTTGCCGAAGGTGTCCGAAGCCTCGACGATGCGCGCCTCGATCAGCACCTGGCGCACGGGGACGTCGAGCTTCTGGATCAGCTCGGCCACCTGCTGGAGACGCGAAGGAATGTCCGAAACGAAGAGCTGGTTGGTGCGCGATTCGGCGATCACGCTGCCGCGCGGGCTCAGGATGCGCGTCGTCGTTCCCGAACCGCCGCCACCGCTCGATGCGCCCGCGCCGGTCAGGCCCTGTGCGATGGCAATGGCCTTGGTGTAGTTCAGCTGGAACGATTGGGTCCGCAGAGGCTCCAGGTTCTGGATGGCAGCCTGGGCTTCGAATTCGAGCTTTTCCTTGGCGTTGATTTCGTCCTTGGGTGCGATCCACAGAACGCTGCCGTTTTTGCGCATGCCCAGGTTCTTCGCCTGCATGATGATGTCCAGTGCCTGGTCCCAGGGCACATCCTTCAGGCGCAAGGTCAGCGCGCCGGTCACCGAGTCCGAGGTCACGATGTTGAAATTCGTGAAGTCGGCGATCACCTGCAGCAGCGAGCGGATTTCGATGTTCTGGAAGTTCAGCGAGAGCTTCTCGCCGCTGTAGCCGGCGCCTTGGGTGAGCTTGGTCGGGTCGACCTTGCGCGGGCGCACTTCGACGACGAACTGGTTCTCGCTCTGGTAGGCACTGTGTTCCCAATCGCCCTTGGGCTCGATGGTCATGCGCACGCGGTCGCCGGACTGCTGCGTCGTCACCAACTGGACGGGCGTGCCGAAGTCCGAAACGTCCAGACGGCGGCGCAGGCCCTCGGGCAGGGTCGACTTGGTGAATTCGACCACCAGGTTCTTGCCTTGCTGGCGAATGTCGACGCCCACCTGGTTGTTGGCCAGGTCGACGATCACGCGGCCGGTGTTGTCCGAGCCCAGGCGGAAATCGACGTCGCGCAAGGGCAAGGTGTCCCGGTTGCGGTTCTCGGCAAATGCGGAAGGCGTGGAAGCAACCAATGCGGCGCCCGGAACGGGCTCCAGCGAAATCAACAAGGACTTGCCCTGGATCTCAGCCTTGTACGCGGTAGCCTGCTTCAGGTTCAGGACCAGGCGCGTGCGTTCACCGGCCTGCACCACGTTGACCGAGCGCAGATTGCCCTGGTTGACGTCGATCGCCGAACGGCCGATGGCATTCGTCACACCCGGGAAATCGAGCGCGATGCGCGCCGGTGTCTGAATCGCGAAGCCGGTTGGCACGGCAGACAGCGGTTGCGTCAGGTCGACCCGAATGACTTCGGCGCCGGATTGCATCGAACTCGTCACCGATTCGATGGCGTTCTGCGCCTGCGCGACGGCGATCGTGCCGAATGCAAGCAGGCTCACGCCAACAGCGCGCAGCCACTGCGCGAACATTGATTTCTTGGAATTCATTTCGACCTCTCTTGCAACTGCAGCGTCGCCACGCGTTCGATCCATTCACCGGCGGCGTCCTGCACGATTTCACGCAAGCCGAGTTCGGTTTCACTGATACGGGTGATGCGCCCGTAGTTGAGTCCCAGATAGTTGCCGACGCGCACTTGGTACAGCAGCTTGTCGACCGTGACCAGGGCCACCGGCTCGCCCTTGCGGTTCATGCTGCCGACCATGGCCATCGAATCGAGCGGGAAAGCCTCGAGGGCCTCCTTGCGGCGAGCCAATTCGGGCGCGATGAGCCCCGACGTGCTCGGCTGGTTCGAGTCGCGCCGCAGAGCCTGCGTCAGCTTCTGCATGTTGAAGGGCTCGAAGGCACTGGCCTCGGTGTAGGCCTGGGGCGTGAACTTCTTCGGCTCCGTGATGGGCGGAACGTTGGGCCGCACTTGCGCCCTCTGCTCCGCCATCCAGCGCTGAAGGTCCTCCTGCTCCGACCCCATGCAACCGCTGAGGCCGACGGCAGCAATGCCGAGCCACAGAAAACCGAGCGTTCTCATTTCTTCTTCGCCCCCGCCGCGGCGCGTTTCTGCGCCGCCTGCTCTTCATCGTCCAGATAGCGGAAGGTCCGCGCCGTGGCATCCAAGGTCAGAGCGCCATCCTTTTGCGGCGTCACCGTCAAGTTGTTCAAGGTCACGATGCGGGAAAGGTTGGCGACGTCCGCGGCGAAGGCGCCCATGTCGTGGTAGCGACCCGTCACCCGCACGGCGATCGGCAGCTCGGCGTAATAGTCCTTCACCGAAACCTGCCCCGGACGGAACAATTCGAACTGGAGACTGCGGCCCAGCCCGGCCTGGTTGATGTCGGAGAGCAATGCGTCCATTTCCGCTTTGCTCGGCAGCTGCTTTTCGAGCAGGGTCACATACTGCTGCACCTGCTCGCGCTGCTTCTTCAGCAAGTCGAGGTTGGCGGCCTGCGCAACCTTCTTCTGATAGTCCGCTTTGAGCGTGACTTCCTTCGCGCGCTCGGCTTCGAGTTCGTCGTTCGAATTGGTGAGCCACACGAACCACAGTGCCACCAGCACCAGGGCCGTGACGGCGACGCACAAGGCGTAGCGCGGCACCGGCGGCCAGACGGATGGGTCGTTCGGATTGAGACCCCGGAACTGATCCCCGAAGCGCTGCGCGGCGGCAGCGATGTCGATCTTTTGGGAAGCGCGCGTTGTTGCCATGATGACGCCTATCCCTTGACTGCAGCCGATGCCGCCGTGGCCGCACCGGCCGCGGCCTTCTGAGCATCCGTGGGCCGCTTGAGGCCGATGCGCATGGTGAAGTTCGCAACCCGGCGCTGGTCACGCGGACTCAGATTGATATTCGCGGACGTGATTTCGACCAGTTCCGGCTTGACCAGCCACGGGCTGTTGTTGCCAAGATTGCGCAGCAGTTCCGACACGCGTTCGTTGGACTGCGCCATGCCTTGAAGCGTGACCGTCTGGTTGTCCTGTTTCATGCTCGTCAGATAGACACCGTCCGGCAGCTGGCGAACGAGCTCGTTGAGCAGATGCACCGGCAGATTCCGATCGCCCTGCAGGTCTTCGACCGCCTGTTGCCGTGCACGCAAGGCCGCAATTTCGGCCTGCAAGGTCGAGATCTCCTTGATCTCCGCTTCGAGCTTGGTGATCTCGGACTGCAGAAAGCTGTTCTTCGCTTGCTGGCTGGAAATCTGAGCCTGGTACCAGAGGAATGCCGCACCTGCGATCAGGCAGCCGAGGACCGCCGAGGCGCCCAAAGTCGCATAGAAGGCCTCTCGCCTGCGCTTGCGCGAAGCCTCCCTGTGCGGGAGCAGATTGATCAGAATCACTGCAGAAACCTCCGCATCGCCAAGCCGCACGATGTCAGATAGGACGGGGCCTCACGGCGCACCTTCTTCTCCCGGATTCCACTGCCGATCTCCATCCCGTCGAAGGGATTGACGAGCGAACAGGCAAATGAAGTCTGCCGCGTCACGGCGCTGGTCAGCCCCGGCAGCGATGCCGAGCCGCCCGCCAGCAACACGTAGTCGACGCGGTTGTGCGGCGTGCTGGTAAAGAAGAACTGCAGCGCCCTGGCGATCTCCTGGGCGATGCTTGCCACGAAGGGCTTCAGCACACCCGAACCGTAGTCGTCGGGCAAATCGCCGCTGCGCTTCTTGGCTTCCGCCTCTTCCGCGGAAAAGCCGTACTGCCGAACGATCAGCTGGGTGAGCTGGGCGCCGCCAAAAGCCTGGTCGCGGTCGTAAAGCACTTCCTGGTTGCGCAAGACCTGCATGCTCGTGGTGAACGCTCCCACCTCGAACAGCGCGACCACGGCATCGCGGCCTTGGCCGGGGAGTTGCTCGATGAGCCGCGCCGTGGCCAAGCGCGAAGCATAGGATTCGACATCGAGAATCATGGCCTTCAGCCCTGCCGCCTCGGCCAAACCTTGGCGGTCCTGCACCTTTTCCTTGCGCGACGCGGCGATCAGAACCTCGACATCGCCTGCTGAATTGGCGCTCTGCCCGATGACGCAAAAGTCCAGGCTCACTTCGTCCAGCGAAAAGGGGATGTATTGATTGGCCTCGGACTCGACCTGGATCTCGAGCTCCTGCTCGCTCATGCCGCCCGGCAGAACGATCTTCTTGGTGATGACGGCCGAAGGCGGCAACGCCAAGGCGGCGTTTTTGGTGCGGGTGCCGCTCTTGCGGACAACGCGCCGCACCGCTTCGGCGACCTCGTCGAATTTCTCGACGTTGCCGTCGGTGATCCATCCCCGTTCCAGAGGCTCGATCGCACAACGCTCCAATACCAGCTTGCCGCTGGCATCGCGGCCGAGCTCGACCAGCTTCACACTGGACGAACTGACGTCCAACCCGAGCAGTGGCGCGGGCTGACGGCGAAACAACGATCCCAAAGCAGTCAAGTTCGATCCCATCCGTTTGTAACGATTGGAAATATTTGCGAGTGGTTGCATGCTAGCAGGAGGTGCACGGGCAACCAAGCGGCGAATCCTCACTCCAGCGACAAGCGTTGTCAAAAGGGGACGTAACAGTACGGTTCTGCAACTTTGGTCACAAATGCGAGTACTTGGGTTTTATGCGCGCCCCCAGAGCCGTCCGAAGGGGTCGCCTTTTTATAATGAGCGCTGACTTCTCCACCTTTCATGCCCGAAAAAACTCGCCCCAACGGGCCCGCCAGAACCCCTCCTCCCGCGCGCCCGGCCTGGCTTTCATGGCTCATGCGCATCGTGCTGTGGGGCTTGGGTATCGCTGCGGCCGCGGCGGCATCCCTGGTCTGTGTGATTGCCGTCGCGCTGGCCGTCGCCTATCCGAACCTGCCGGACATCTCCGAGCTCGCCGACTATCGCCCCAAGCTGCCACTGCGGGTTTTTTCCTCGGAAGGCACTCTGATCGGCGAATTCGGCGAAGAGCGCCGCAACCTCACCCCGATCGCGACCATCCCGAAGATGATGAAGGACGCCGTGCTGGCGGCGGAGGATGCGCGCTTCTACGACCACGGCGGGGTTGATTACAAGGGCCTGGTCCGCGCCGGCCTGGCCAATATGAATCGCGTCAAGAGCCAGGGCGCCTCCACCATCACCATGCAGGTGGCGCGCAATGTCTACCTGAGCTCGGAAAAAACGCTGACCCGCAAGATCTACGAGGTGCTGCTGACCTTCAAGCTCGAGCACCTGCTCTCCAAGGACCAGATCTTCGAGATCTATCTGAACCAGATCTATCTCGGCAACCGGGCCTACGGTTTCGCGGCGGCATCCGAAGCCTATTTCGGCAAGCCCCTCAAGGACATCACGATCGCCCAGGCGGCGATGCTGGCCGGGCTGCCGAAGGCGCCCGGCGCCAACAACCCGGTCAACAACCCTGCTCGTGCACGAGGGCGCCAGCTCTATGTGATCGACCGCATGCAGGAAGCCGGCTTCATCACGGCCGAACAGGCAGCAGAAGCCAAGAAGGAAGAGCTGCACCTGCGCGACGCCGCGGATCCGACGCGGCTGCATGCCGAATACGTGGCCGAAACCGTGCGCCAGCTGATGTACGCACAGTACGGCGACAGCACCTACACGCGCGGCCTCAAGGTCTATACCACGCTGGTGGCCGCCGACCAGGCCGCCGCGTATCGCGCTTTGCGCAAAGGCATCATGGACTACGAGCGCCGCCAGATCTATCGCGGCCCCGAGAAGTTCGTCGACCTGCCCGCCGATCCCAAGGAGCTCGACGAGGCAGTCGACGACGCCCTGGCCGATCATCCGGACAATGGCGATGTGATGTCAGCCGTGGTGCTCAGGGTCAGCGCCAAGGAAATCAACGCCGTGCGCGGCAACGGCGACACGCTGCAGATCATCGGCGACGGCCTGCGGCCCGCGCAGTCCGGGCTCTCGGACAAGGCGCCGCCCAACATCAGGATCCGTCGCGGCGCGGTGATCCGTGTCGTGAAGACCCCGAAGAACACCTGGGAGATCACCCAGCTGCCCGAGGTCGAGGGTGCTTTCATCGCGCTCGACCCGCGCGACGGCGCGGTCAAGGCCATGGTCGGCGGCTTCGACTTCGACAAGAACAAGTTCAACCACGTCACGCAGGCCTGGCGCCAGCCGGGTTCGAGCTTCAAGCCCTTCATCTACTCGGCCGCGCTCGAGAAGGGCTTCACGCCCGGCACGGTCGTCAACGATGCGCCGCTCTTCTTCGATGCCGGCACCACCGGCGGACAACCGTGGGAGCCCAAGAACTACGACGGCACTTTCGAAGGACCGATGTCGCTGCGCCGCGCGCTCGCCCGCTCCAAGAACATGGTGTCGATCCGCGTGCTGCAGTCGATCGGCACGCGCTACGCGCAGGACTGGATCAGCAACTTCGGCTTCGAGCGCGAGAAGCATCCCGCCTACCTGCCGATGGCGCTGGGCGCCGGATCGGTCACGCCGATGCAGATGGCCACCGCCTACTCGGTGTTCGCCAATGGCGGCTACCGCGTCAATCCCTACCTCGTGACGCGCATCACCGATCACAAGGACAAGGTCCTGGTGGAGACGCAGCCTCCGCTGCTCAACGAAGCCATGCGCGCGATTCCCCAGCGCAATGCCTTCATCATGGACAGCCTGCTGCAGGAGGTGGCGCGCAGCGGCACGGCCGCCAAGGCGCAAGCCACGCTGAAGCGCCCCGACCTCTACGGCAAGACCGGCACCACCAACGACTCGCTGGACGCATGGTTCGCCGGCTTCCAGCCCACGATGGCCGCGGTGGCGTGGATGGGCTACGACACACCGCGCAAGCTCGGCGATCGCGAGACCGGCGGCGGCCTGAGCCTGCCCATCTGGATCAGCTTCATGGAGACCGCCATCAAGGGCGTGCCGGTGGCCGAATTGAACACGGCGCCGTCCGGCGTGGTCAACGTCGGCGGCGAGTGGTACTACGACGACTATGCACCGGGCCGAGGCGTCGCGACCCTGGGCGTCGAGGCCGGCCCGACGCCGCCGGCCGAAGCGATCTCGGGCGTGCCAGTCAGTCCGGCGCCGCCGCCGGAAGAGCGCAACCGCATCCTCGAGTTCTTCCGCAACTGATCGTCAGCCGGCCACGAACTGCAAGGGCTGCCCGGCTTGCGCAGTCGCTTCGCGCGACAGGTTGCCGAAGAGCTCTTCCCCGGTCTTGGTGTCGACCCACGCACGGCCGTCGTGCCGGTAGTGGTAGCCGCCGGACTTGGCCGCCAGCCAGATTTCACGCAACGGCGGCTGCAGGTTGACGACCAACTGGCTACGGTTGCGAAAGGTGATCGTGATCATGCCGCCCACGCGCTGGTTGTCGATATCGGCGTCGGTCGCGTCGTTGATGCGGTCGCAGCTGCGCTCGATGGCGGCCAGCGCCGCTTCCGCGCGGTTCATGTACTCGGGGTCGGTCATTACAGTTCTTGTACCTTCGCGCTCAGGCGCTTCATGAGGGGTCTCGTAGCGGGCTTTCCGGCACCGCTTCCGAGCACGATATTGCCGTGAATCCGAATCCGTCGTGCAGCAGTGGGCTTGGCAATCGCAATTCGACGGTGACCAAGCCATGCCACCGGGCCTGACGAGCGGGCGTTACAGCCGGCCCGCCTGGATGTCTGCCCGTAGGGCGTCGTTCGCTCGCGTCTGCCAGCCCGGGCCGGAGGCCTTGAGCGCCTCCAGCACGTCCGCATCGAAGCGGATGGTGGTGGACACCTTGACATCCGCCTTCACGCTGCCTGCCGGTCGGCCACGCTTGCGCGCAGCGATCTGTGCCGGCGTATGCACAGCGGCATGTTCGCCGCGCTTCATTTCGTCGATGGACTTGAGCAGATCTTGCTCGAACTGCATCACGTCGGGGTCTTTGATCTTAGGCATTGATCGCCTCCTTCAGTTTCACCAGAAAGGCCGGAGCAATGTTGTCGAGCTTGGCCTTCGTATAGACCAGCAACAACACGAGATCGCCCTGGTCGTTGCGGTTGAAATAGATCACGCGGGCGCCGCCGCGCTTCCCCATGCCGGGACGGGTCCAACGGACCTTGCGCAGACCGCCAGTGCCCTTGATGACGTCGCCGGACTCTGCGTTCGCAGCGATCCATCCCACGAAATCCAGCCGCTCTTCCTCAGACCAAACTTCGGCAGCGAGGCGCTGGAACGTAGGCGTTTCGATCACTGTGAACAGTGAATTTATTGTAGTAACAAATAAAACCCGACGCAAGGATTATTTGTTACTACAACAAATATGCTCAACCGCCACTTGACCCGGTGCACTGGTTGGAACCCCCGAAGGTCAGGCGGTCCGCCAAGCGACCAATGGTCGAAACGTACAATTTCACCATGTTGAATGTTCATCAAATTCTAGTGAGCGCGATTGGCCTCGCAATCGTTGGGGTCGCGCTGACCGGCTGCGGCCAGAAGGGCCCGCTCTATCTTCCGACCGATCCGGCCGCAAAGAATCGCGCCACGCTGCCGGGTTTGCTGATTCCCGAATCGTCGCGCAACGAGCCCGCCAATTCGCCCGCACAGGCGCCGGCAACGACCGAAGGAACGAAGTGAGCAGCGACCCGCGCCTTCCGGGACATCCCCACATCGCACGCAAGAACGGCACCTTGCACGTCGAAGGCGTGCCGCTTTCGACCCTGGCGCGCGAGCATGGCACGCCGCTGTTCGTCTATTCGAAGCAATGGATGCTCGATGCGCTCGGCGCCTACCAGCGCGGCTTCGAAGGCCGCGACGCGCTGGTCTGCTATGCCATCAAGGCCAACTCCTCGCTGGGCGTGCTGCGCGTCTTTGCCGAAGCGGGCTGCGGCTTCGACATCGTCTCCGGCGGCGAGCTCGCGCGCGTGCTCGCCGCGGGCGCCGACCCTGCCAAGGTGATCTTCTCCGGCGTCGGCAAGACGAAGAGCGAAATGCGCCAGGCGCTCGCGGCCGGCATCGGCTGCTTCAATGTGGAAAGCGAGGCCGAGATCGATGTGCTCAACGCCGTCGCGCTCGAAGAAGGCCGGCGCGCATCGATCAGCGTGCGCATCAATCCCAACGTCGACCCGAAAACGCATCCCTACATCTCGACCGGCCTCAAGGGCAACAAGTTCGGCGTGGCGCACGACCGCGCGGTCGCGATCTACCAGCACGCCGCGTCGTTGAAGGGGCTGCAGATCGTCGGCATCGACTGCCACATCGGTTCGCAGATCACCGACGCCTCGCCCTACCTCGAAGCGCTGGAGCGCGTGCTCGACCTGGTCGAGGCGATCGAGAAGGCCGGCATTGCGCTGCATCACCTCGACTTCGGAGGCGGGCTGGGCATCGACTACAACGGCGACACGCCGCCGGCGGCCGATGCGCTGTGGCAGCAGCTGCTCGCGCGCCTCGATGCGCGCGGCTTCGGACGGCGCCGACTCATCGTCGAGCCCGGACGTTCGCTGGTCGGCAACGCCGGGGTTTGCGTGACGGAAGTGCTCTACACCAAGCCGGGCGAGGACAAGAACTTCTGCATCGTCGATGCGGCGATGAACGATCTGCCGCGGCCCGCGATGTACCAGGCTTTTCACCGAATCGTTCCGGTGGCTGAGCGCCAGGGCGAGACCGTCAGCTACGACGTCGTGGGCCCGGTCTGCGAGAGCGGTGACTGGATCGGCCGCGACCGCGCGCTGGCGGTGGAAGCAGGCGACCTGCTGGCCGTGCTTTCGGCCGGCGCCTACTCCATGGCCATGGCGAGCAACTACAACACGCGCGGGCGTGCCGCCGAAGTGCTGGTCAGCGGTGAGCGTGCCGCCTTGATCCGCCGGCGTGAAAGCATCGAAGACCAGCTGCGCAGCGAACAGCTCAGCGACTGACCGAGCGCAGCGCAGGGCGCTGCACCCTCTTCTTGCCGCTCGCGAAGTTCCAGACGCGCCAGCCCAGCAGCAGCGCGATGATCGCGGCATAGACGAACACTTCCGCGAAGTCGTTCTTGCCCGCGCGCATCCAGAAGAAGTGCAGCAGGCCCAGCCCGGCGATCACATAGACCAGCTTGTGCAGCGTCTGCCAGCGCTTCGCGCCCAGCGCCTTGATGGCCCGGTTGAACGAGGTCGCGGCCAGCGGCGTGAGCAGCACGAAAGCCGAGAAGCCCACCAGGATGAACGGGCGCTTCGCGATGTCCTTGGCGATCTCCGGAACGTCGAAGCCCATGTCGAACCAGCTGTAGCTCAGCAGATGGACCACGACATAGAAATAGGCGAACAAGCCCAGCATGCGGCGAAAGCGCGCCAGCGCATTGGTCTTGGTGATCACCCGCAGCGGCGTCACGGCGAGCACGATGCAGATGAAGCGCAGCGTCCAGTCGCCGGTCGAGCGGATCAGGTACTCGGCGGGATTGGCGCCCAGGCCATCGGTGAACGCACCGTAGACCAGCCATGCGAAGGGCAGCAATGAGAGCACGAACACCAGCGGCTTGGCCGCCGGGTGCATCAGAAGCTTGTTCACGAAGCCGCCGCCGGGCCGCCCCAAGGCGGCCTGCGCCCCCTTCGGGGGCAGCGAGGACACGCCAGTGCCGAGCATGGGGGCAGCCATTTCAATAGAACTTCTTGAGGTCCATGCCAGCATAGAGCTGGCCGACCTGGGGCTCGTAGCCGTTGAAGATCTGCGTCTTGTGGCGCTTGGCGAACAAGCCCCCGCCGTCGCCGATGCGCCGCTCGGTCGCCTGGCTCCAGCGCGGATGATCGACGTTCGGGTTCACGTTCGAATAGAAGCCGTATTCCTGCGCCGCGGCCTTGTTCCAGGCCGTGCCGGGTTCCTTCTCGACAAAGCGGATCTTGACGATCGACTTGCCGCTCTTGAAGCCGTACTTCCAGGGCACGACGATGCGAACCGGCGCGCCGTTCTGGTTGGGCAGCACTTCGCCGTACATGCCGAAAGTCAGCAGCGTGAGCGGGTGCATTGCTTCGTCCAAGCGCAAGCCCTCGACGTAGGGCCAGTCGAGCACGCGCGAGCCGACGAAGGGCATGGTCTTGGGATCGGCCAGCGTGACGAATTCCACGTACTTGGCGTTGCCCTGCGGCTCGACCTTCTTGATGAGTTCGGCCAGCGAGTAACCGACCCACGGAATCACCATCGACCAGCCTTCGACGCAACGCAAGCGGTAGATCCGTTCTTCCTGCGCGCTGAGCTTGATCAGGTCCTCGATGTCGTACTTGCCCGGCTTCTTGACCAGGCCTTCGACCTCGACGGTCCAGGGCCGGGTCTTCAGGGTGCCGGCGTTCTTGGCCGGATCTGCCTTGTCGGTGCCGAACTCGTAGTAGTTGTTGTAGCTCGTCGCGTCCTTGTAGTCGGTGAGCTTTTCCATGGTCTGCGCACCCGGCACCGCCGACTTCGCGCCCTTCAGCGCCGCCAGCTTGCCCGGCGCGGTGGCCTGCGCCAGGGCGTCGCGCGCGGCCCACGAGGCCAGGGCCGCTCCGGCGACGCCGCTCGCCAGCAGCTTGAGCATGTCGCGCCGCCCTTCGTAGACGCTGCGCGGCGTGATCTCGCTGGAATGCGGGTGAATGAAGCCCTTGTCGCGGGAGTGAATCAACATGGATCGCCTTTCGCCTGGATGGTTGTGCTTGAGGGAGTTCGTTCCCAATGCTGATTCGGTTACGCGCCAGGCGTTCATCCGGTTTCACTTCACCGCGAAAACCCGCCGGCCGCTCCTACAAGGTGCCGTAGCTGTGCAATCCGCTCAGGAACATGTTGACCCCCAGGAAGGCGAAGGTCGTCACCGCCAGCCCGCCCAGCGCCCACCAGGCTGCCACCGTGCCTCGCAGGCCCTTGACCAGCCGCATATGCAGCCAGGCCGCGTAGTTGAGCCAGACGATCAGCGCCCAGGTTTCCTTCGGGTCCCAGCTCCAGTAGCCGCCCCAGGCGTCGGCCGCCCACAGGGCGCCGAGCACGGTGGCGATGGTGAAGAAGGCAAAGCCGACCGTGATGGACTTGTACATCACGTCGTCCAACACCTCGTTGGCCGGCAGCCGCGCGGCGATGCGCTTGCGGCCCAGCAGGATGCCGGCGGCGATCAATGCCGAGATGGCCGCATAGGCGAACCAGTAGCTGCCGCCGGCTTCCTGCACGCGCTGGCGGAACGCCACGGGCACGAAGCACAGCGCCACGCCAAGCAGCCACATCGGCGTGAGCTTGTACCAGCGGGTCTCCTGCGCCTGTTCCTTGATGAGGTAGGCGAAGGCCACCATCGCCGCCAGCGCAAAGGTGCCGTAGCCGATGAAATTGGCCGGCACATGCAGCTTCATCCACCAGCTCTGCAAAGCCGGCACCAGCGGCTGGATTTCGTGGGCTTCACGCACCAGCGTGTACCAGAGCAGGAAGCCGACCGCGGCGCTGACCACCAGCATCACGAAGGCACCCAAGGCCCGCGTGCCGTAGCGCGATTCGAAGTAGAGATAGAAGGTCGCCGTCAGCCAGCAGAACAGCACGAACACCTCGTAGAGGTTGCTGACCGGGATATGGCCGATGTCCGGCCCGAGCTGGTGGCTTTCGTACCAGCGCACCATGGAGCCGATCAGCGCCATCGTGACGGCCGCCCATGCGAGGCGCGAGCCGATGAGGTCCATGGTGTCGGCCTGCTTGGCCGCAAAGAAGCCGATCCAGTAGAACAGCGTGCTCATGAAAAAGAGCACGCTCATCCACAGGATGGCCGACTGGCTGGACAGGAAGTACTTGAGCCAGAACACGGTGTCGGCACGCGCCAGGTCGCCCTGGTAGGAGGCGATGCCCAGCAGCGCGGCTGCAGCCACCACGATCGCCAGCACGCGCAGCGGCCGCCAGAACCAGCCGAGCCATATGGCGGCGGGCATCGCCGCCAGCAGGATGATCTTCTCGTAGATGTCCATCGCGCCGGCATAGCGCGAGAACGCGAACAGTCCGCCGGCCAGTACCAGCGCGGCAAACACCCAGTCGAAGGCGTTGCGGCGCGAAAGCCAGCCGTCGTTCAGCGTGAGGGTGGTGGTGCTCATGGGGCGGTGTCTTTCCTGCTGGCGAGCAGCTTGTCTTTGAGACGCTCGAATTCGCGATCGCTGTCGATGGTCTTGCGGTTGACCGAAAAAGCCATGGTGGCCGCCGTGCCACTGGCGCTCGCGTCCTTGGCGAGCCACACCCACAGCCTGCGCTCGCGCACGTACAGCATCGCAAAAATGCCCACGATCAGCAACAGGCAACCCAGATAGACCACGTTCTTGCCCGGCGCGCGAGCGACCTGGAACACGCTGGCCTGCACCTGCTTGAAGTCGGTCATCATCATCGCCACCGGCGCGGGGTAGAAATACGCGTCGCTGATGGCGAGCACCGCCTGGGTCAGGAAGGCTTGCGACTTCGCGTCGGCCGGCAAGGCCGCCAACCCCGCCTTCTCGCGGCTCAGATTGAGCACCTCGAACAGCACGTCGTTGAGGATGCGCACCAGCACCGCGCCGGCGCGCTCCCGGTCGGCCTCGGGCACGTTCGCTTCCATGAATTCGGCGATCGCCTGCCAGCCTCCGGCGCTCACCGTGTCGGCCTTGGCCCGCTCGGTGCCCGCGAACAGCGCCAGCGCGCGGCCGGCCGAGATGCGCAGCTGCTCGGCCAGCTCGGGCCGCTTGGAATCGGCCGCGCGCGCGATGTAGCGCTCGATGGCGCGCGTGCGCGTGTCGGCATCGGCCAACGCGGCGCGCATGCGCACGAAGCCGTCCATCGAGCCCTGGTCGTCGGCCGGTACGCGCAAATAGCGGAAGGGCTCCTCCGGCCGCTCGCGCATGCCGAGCAAAAAGACCGGCTGGCCGTCGCCGGTATCGACCGGCACCATGTAGTTCTGGTACTCGCGCGCCTGCCCCGCGGCGTCGCGCAGCTTGTAGCCGATGCTCGGGCCGATGTTGCGCAGCACCTTGGGCTTGTTGGTCTTGTTGGCCGCGCCCAGGCGCGATTCGATGCCGCTCGTCAGGTCGACCTTGCGCACGTCGGCGCCGCTGGTCATCGCACCGCCGGCGCTCTCGCCGAAGTTCTCGACGTTGATCACGCGCAGCGCCGTGTACTCGAGCGTCAGCCGGTCGGTGCCGTTGGTGATCTCCGAGCTGTTGCCGATGGTGCCCTCCACTTCGAAAGGCTTGGCCGCAGCCGCCATCGGCACCGCCTTGAGCTTCACGCTGGAGCCGCCGTCGTCGAAACTCGACTGGTAGATCTCGATGCCCTTGTAGCTGGCCGGGTGGTTCACCTCGATGCGCGCCGGCACCTGCGCGCCGGTCTCGCGGTCGTGCAGCACCACTTCGCTCGCGAACAGCTTGGGCATGCCGGTCGAGTAATAGTCGACGATGAACTTCTTGAGCTCGATCGAGAACGGAAGGTCCTGCAGCAGCACACCGTCGGCCTGGTTCAGGATCGCGACGCTGCCCTGTCCGCCTTCGGGCACCAGGATGTTGCCGCGAAAGGTCGGGTTGCTGGGCGACAGGCGGTGCCGTGGCGCAACGTCCGCGATCAGGCCGCCGCCGGTGTAGACGCTCTTGCCGTTGAACCAGGTCTGGGCGCGCACGATCAGGTCGCCGTCGAGCAGGCCGCCGAGGCACACCAGCACGATCGCACTGTGCGCCGCGATGTAGCCGAGCTTGTGGGCGCCGCCTGCGCGCGCGGCCACCATCCAGCCGTCGCCGTCGCGGTGCTGCAGCTTGACCTTCCAGCCGCCGCCCGCCAGCAGCTGGCCGATGCGGTTGGCCGCGGTGTCCGGGCTTTCGTCGAGAACCGTTTCGGCCCGCTGGCCGAAAGCCTTGAGGCTTTGCGCGCGGATGCCTTCCTTGAGAGTCCTCAGGTCCTTGAAGATGTGCGGCGTATTGCGCGCGATGCACAGCGAGGTGCTGATCACCAGGAAAGCCAGGATCAGCAGGAACCACCAGGCGCTGTAGATCGAATCGAGCCTGGCCGCGCGGAACACCTCGGCCCAGAAAGGCCCGAACTGGTTGACGTAGTTGTTGATCGGCTCGTGCTGCTTGAGCACGGTGCCGATGATCGATGCAATGCAGATGACCGTGAGCAGCGCGATCGCGAAGCGCATCGACGACATGAGCTCCACCGCCGCGCGGACCACGTGGGGGCCGCGCCGGACTCGAAGGCCGTGGGTGGAAACTGACATGAAGGGGAATCGTGGAAAGCAAAAAGGCGGGCCATCCTCGCTGGATCGGCCCGCCTTGTTTGGGTTTGTTATCGGCGGTTAGTTCACGCTTGCGCGCCGGAAATCAACGCAGCCCGGCAATGTAGTCGGCCACGGCCTTGATCTCGCGGTCGTTGAGCTTGGCGGCCACACCGGTCATCTGCGCAGCATTCAGGCGCCCGCCGTCGCGGAACAGGGTGAGCTGCTGCACGATGTAGTCGGCATGCTGACCACCCAGGCGCGGGTACTGGGCCGGGATGCCGGCACCGTTGGGGCTGTGGCAGCCGGCGCAGGCCGGGATCTGGCGATCGCCCAGGCCGCCGCGGTAGATCTTCTCGCCGAGCGACACCAGGTCCTTCTCCTTCGAGAAACCGGTCTTGACCTTCTTGGAACCGACGAACCAGGCGATGTTGCGCATGTCTTCGTCGGACAGCGCCGAAGCCAGCGGCTTCATGATTGCGCTCTTGCGCTTGCCGGACTTGAAGTCCTGCAACTGCTTGAGGATGTATTCGGGGTGCTGCTGCGCCAGCTTGGGATTGGCCGGGATGGCCGAGTTGCCGTCCGCGTTGTGGCACGAGGCGCAGCTTTGGCTGTTGGCCGGCGCGGCATTGAAGATGGTGTCGCCCTTGGCGGGATCGGGCTTGGGCGCCTTGGCAGGCGCCTCGGCAGCCGGCTTGGCCCCGGGCTCATCGGCCGCGAAGCTGGTACTGGCGGCGGCGCCCATGAGGGCTGCGAGCAGAAAATGAGCGAACAACTTCATAGCGGGGGGCTTGGATTTATGGCGCAAAACCGCGCGATTCTACAATGGCGCCCCGTTCCGAAAGCTCATCGATGACCACCCCGCGGCGCCTGCCGGCCACTCCCCCTTCCCGCAAGGCCCCTGTCGTCGATGCCGCGGCCGCCGAACGCATCCGCGTCGCACGCGGTTGGCTGCACACTGCGCACTTCCTCACGAGTGCGCCCCAACTGGAACACCTGCCGGCCTTCGACCTGCCGGAGATTGCCTTCGTCGGGCGCTCGAACGCCGGCAAGTCGACCGCCATCAACACGCTCACCCAGCAGACGCGCCTGGCCTTCGCCTCCAAGACGCCAGGCCGCACCCAGCACATCAACCTGTTCGGCGTCGGCAAGCAGAAGGTCGACGACGCCGTGCTGGCCGACCTGCCCGGCTACGGCTACGCAGCCGTGCCGCGCGAGGCCAAGCTGCGCTGGCAGCGCGTCATGGGCAACTACCTGATGACGCGCGAGAACCTGCGCGGCGTGGTGCTGATGTGCGACCCGCGCCACGGCCTCACCGAGCTCGACGACATCCTGCTGGAAGTCATCCGCCCGCGGGTCGAGCAAGGCCTCAAGTTCCTGGTGCTCCTGACCAAGGCCGACAAGCTCACGCGCTCCGAAGGCGCCAAGGCGCTGTCGATTGCGCGACTGCAGGCCGGCGGCGGCGAGGTCAAACTGTTCTCGGCCTTGAAGCAACAGGGAGTCGACGAGGCGGCCGAACTGCTGTGGCGCTGGGCCCATCCGCAGAACGAGCAGCCCGCAGAACCGACAGAAGAAGGAGACAACGAGCCATGATCGAAACCTTTGCGCGCGCGCTGCCCAACGGCACCACGCTCAGCTGCCGCGCCGCGGGCGCGCCCGGCCGCCCCCTGATGGTGTTCCTGCACGGCTTTCCCGAGGCCGCCTTCATCTGGGACGAGCTGCTCGAATACTTCGCGAGCCCCGAGCACGGCGGCTACCGCTGCGTGGCGCCGAACCTGCGCGGCTTCGAGAAATCGAGCTCGCCCACCGAGGTATCGGCCTACCGCGCGCACCTGCTGGTGCAGGACATCGAGCAGCTCGCCCAAAGCGAAAACGCGGACGGCCGCATCGAGGCCCTGGTGGCGCACGACTGGGGCGGCGCCTTCGGCTGGGGCTATGCCAACCAGCACCCGGACAAGCTCGGCCGCCTGGTCATCATCAATTCGCCGCATCCGGGCACCTTCACGCGCGAGCTGCTGAACAATCCCGCGCAGCAGGCCGCGAGCGCCTACATGAACTTCCTCGCGCGGCCCGATGCCGAAGCGCTGCTTTCTGCCGACGACTACAAGCGCATGTGGCTCTCCTTCACGCAGATGAAAGCCGGTGCCGACGGTTTCGGCTGGCTGACCGAAGAAGTCAAGAACAAGTACCGCGAGGTGTGGGACGCGGGCCTCACCGGCGCCTGCAACCTCTATCGCGTCACGCCGATGAAGCCGGCCTTGCCCGGCAAGCCGTCCGAGATTCCGACGCTGCCACGTGAGCGCCTCGTTGTGGAGGTGCCCACTTTCGTCTTCTGGGCACTCGATGACGCCGCGCTATTGCCGGGACTGCTCGAAGGACTCGAAGAGTACGTGCCGAAGCTCGAGATCAAGAAGGTGCCCGGCGCCACGCACTGGATCGTGCACGAGCAGCCGCAGTACGTCGCGAGCGAGATCGAGGCCTTCCTGCAGCGCAATCAATAGACTGCGCCCGCCGCCGGGCCGCCCCAAGGCGGGCCGCGCCCCGAGTCGCCGCCAGAGGCAGCACCCCTTCAGCCCGTCCAAGCCTGCGCAGGCAGGCTTGGAGCCGCGGGCTTCAGCCCCTCGGGGGGTGGCGAAGCACACGAAGTGGCAAGCCGGGGGGCTCAGTACACAGGCGCCGCACCATCCGGCCGCGTCTTGAAGCGGCGGTGCACCCAGTAGTACTGCGAGGGCATCGTGTCGATGTAGCCTTGCAGGCGCTCGTTCATCAAGGCGGTGTCGGCCACCACGTCCTCGCTCGGGAAGTCCTGCCAGGCCGGCAGCACCTCGATCTCGTAGCCGTCCCTGGTGAGCTTCGAGACCACCGGCACGACCTTGGCCCGGCCCAGGCGGGCGAAGCGCGACAGCGAGGGCACGGTGGAGGCCGGCACGCCGTAGAAGGGCACGAAGACCGTCTGGTCGCGGCCGAAGTCCATGTCGGGCAGCAGGTACAGCAAGCCGCCCTTGCGCAGCCCGGCCACGATCGGCTTGATGCCGTCGACCCGGTTCAGCGCGACCACGTTGCCGAAGCGTTTGCGCCCCTCGCGAATCCACTCGTCCACCATCGGATCGCGCTGCGTGGTGTAGATGGTGGTCGAGGGCCGGGCCGTGTGCATGGTCAACGCCGTGGCCGCCGCATCGAGGCCGTAGAAGTGCGGTGCGAACAGGATCATCGGCTCGCTCCCGTTGGCGATCTCGTCGATCTCCCGGGCCGATCCCTTCACCGTGAGCCGGGCGGCCACCGTTGCTTCCGGCGCATGCCAGAGCCAGCTGCGGTCGAGCCAGGACTGCGCCACATAGACGAAGGTTTCGCGTGCGATGCGGCGTCGCTCCTCGGGCGACTTGTCCGGGAAGCACAGCGCGAGGTTGGTATCGACCACGCGCCGGCGCCGCGCTGCGACGGTATGCAGCACCCGGCCCAGAAAAGCGCCGAAGCCGCGCGCCAAAGGCAGCGGCACATGGGCCAGCGTGCGCATGAAGCCGATGCCGAGCTGGGACGACAGGCTCATGGTGCCGCCTCCACTGCCGCCCCCGGTGCCGCCTCGCCGCGCGGCTGCTTGTAGCGCGCATAGTCCCAGACGTACTGGCCCGGCAGCCGGCGGATGAGCCGTTCGATGCCTTCGTTCATGGCGGTGGCGGCGGCTTCGGGCGTGGCCTTCGGATCGTTCAGCGCGGTGCCATCGAAGGCTTCGATGCGGATCGCATAGCCCGCGCCCCGCGGCAGCCGCTCGCAGACGGCAAGGAACACGCGCGAACCGGTCTGCTGCGCGAGACGCGGCAGCAAGGTCATCGTGTAGGCGGGCCGGCCGAAGAAAGGCGCCCACACGCCCTGCCCCAGCGGCGGCACCTGGTCCGGAAGGATGCCGGTGTAGCCGCCGGCGCGCAGCGTGC
This sequence comes from Variovorax sp. LjRoot175, assembly GCF_964253805.1. Taxonomy (NCBI): domain Bacteria; kingdom Pseudomonadati; phylum Pseudomonadota; class Betaproteobacteria; order Burkholderiales; family Comamonadaceae; genus Variovorax; species Variovorax sp. LjRoot175. The sequence goes on from NZ_CAXURY020000001.1 coordinate 4,641,098, forward strand.
GCATCAACCCGCGCACCCCGCCCACGTTGGTCGGCAGCGTCTGCAGACCGCGCCGGTCGCGCGAACCGGCGATCAGTTCAGCCATCCATTTCTTGCGGGCCGGCCTGAACAAGGCCGTGATCGGCCCGTAGGCATCGACGAAGCGTTCGCCGACCGCCTGCCCCAGGGTCTCCCAGCTGCCGATGTGCGGCGAGACCAGGATCACGCCCTTGCGCGCGGCCAATGCGGCCTCCAATTCGGCGACGCCATCCCACCGGACGATGCGCGGCAGCACGCTCTCGCCCTGCGGCCGCGCCCACAGCCACGGCAACTCGGCCGCCATGGCGCCTGCCGCGGCAATGGCAGGCCGGTATTGCGCAGGGCTGAAGCCGGCGCTCTCGGCGTTGTCCTTGAAGCGCTTTCGGTAGGTCGGCGCCAGCCACCAGACCAGCCAGCCCAGCCAGCCGCCGACCGCATGCATCAAGGGCAGCGGCACACGGGCGAGCAATCGAAACAAAGCAATCATCGACACGGAGGGGGGGTGAAAACCAGGACGCGCGCGCAGGGTAACGCGGCTCGAATAGAATGCAAATTGTCGCTGAGTTATGGAACTACTTGCAGGGCGACGTTAAACATCACTGCTAAAGCGTTCGCCAAAGCTCCTGATGGGTTGGCAACGCGCCAATTCACTTGCATGGAGTTTTACCGAAATGGCGAACGACTTTCTCTTCACTTCCGAATCGGTTTCCGAAGGCCATCCCGACAAGGTGGCGGACCAGATCTCGGACGCAATTCTGGACGCGATCTTCGCGCAGGACCCGCGCAGCCGCGTGGCCGCCGAGACGCTGACCAACACCGGCCTCGTGGTGCTCGCCGGCGAGATCACGACCAACGCGCACGTCGACTACATCCAGGTGGCGCGCGACACCATCAAGCGCATCGGCTACGACAACACCGACTACGGCATCGACTACAAGGGTTGCGCCGTGATGGTCTGCTATGACAAGCAGTCCAACGACATCGCGCAGGGCGTGGACCATGCGAGCGACGACCACCTCAACACCGGTGCCGGCGACCAGGGCCTGATGTTCGGCTATGCCTGCGACGAAACGCCCGAGCTGATGCCCGCGCCGATCTACTACGCGCACCGCCTGGTGGAGCGCCAGGCCCAGTTGCGCAAGGACGGCCGCCTGCCCTTCCTGCGCCCGGACGCCAAGAGCCAGGTCACGATGCGCTACGTGGACGGCAAGCCGCACAGCATCGACACCGTCGTGCTCTCCACGCAGCACCACCCCGACCAGAGCGAAACGCCGACCAAGATGAAGGGCAGCTTCATCGAGGCCGTGATCGAGGAGATCATCAAGCCGGTGCTCCCCAAGGAGTGGTTGAAGGAAACCAAGTACCTGATCAACCCGACCGGCCGCTTCGTCATCGGCGGCCCGCAGGGCGACTGCGGCCTCACGGGCCGCAAGATCATCGTCGACACCTACGGCGGCGCCTGCCCGCACGGCGGCGGCGCATTCTCGGGCAAGGACCCGAGCAAGGTGGACCGCTCGGCCGCCTACGCGGCGCGCTACGTGGCCAAGAACATCGTCGCCGCCGGCCTCGCGCGCCAGTGCCAGATCCAGGTCGCCTATGCGATCGGCGTGGCCAAGCCGATGAACGTGACGGTCTACACCGAAGGCACGGGCGTGATCTCCGACGAGAAGATCGCCGCGCTGGTGCAGGAGCACTTCGACCTGCGCCCCAAGGGCATCATCCAGATGCTCGACCTGCTGCGCCCGATCTACGGCAAGACCGCTGCCTACGGCCACTTCGGCCGCGAAGAGCCCGAGTTCACCTGGGAGAACACGAGCCAGGCAGCGGCGCTGCGCGCGGCCGCCGGACTCTGAGCGTCAGCGCCGCTGGCGCAGCAGTTCTCGAACCTCTTCGTCGCTGGTCTGCGCGAAGTCCGCATACCAGAGGCCGACCGCCCGGAAATGCTCGGGCGTGAACACGCTCAGCACCTCGTCGGCCACGGTGCTCAGCAACTGGACCGCCTCGCGCGAGGCCACCGGCACGGCCACGATGATGCGCTGCGGCTCTGCGGCACGGGCCGCCAGCACGGCTGCATGCATGGTGGCGCCGGTGGCGAGGCCGTCGTCGACCAGGATGACGACATGCCCCGCGAGTGCGAGCGGCGCGCGCTGGCCGCGGTAGAGCTGCTCGCGCCGTGCCAGCTCTTCCGTTTCGCGCGCGACCACAGCTTCCATGGCCCGCTCCGACACCGGCCAGAAGCCGGGCAGCTCCGACATCACGCGCACGCCACCCGATGCGATGGCGCCCATCGCGAATTCTTCCTGGCCCGGAAAGCCGAGCTTGCGCACCACCAGCACATCGAGCGGCGCGTGCAGGAAATGCGCAACCTCCCAGGCCACCGGCACGCCGCCGCGCGGCAGCGCGAGCACGACGACATCGGGGCGCCCACGCCACGCGTCCAGTGCCTTGGCGAGCTTGCGGCCCGCATCGCGTCGGTCCCTGAAATCCATTCAGAAACGATACGCCGCTCCCATGCCGATCGTCCAGTTGCGGCCCGGGGAGGGTTCGAAATAGCGCATGTTCGACTCGTTGACGATCACCGAGCCGATGTAGCGCCGGTCGAAGACGTTGTCCACGCGCGCGAAGGCGTTGAACTCCCAACGCTCCCAGCGCTTGAGGTAGCCCGCATAGAGCGCCACCACCGCGTAGCCGGGTGCTGCAGCGTCGTTGCGGTCGTTGGCCTGGATGCGCCCAAGTGCGCGCAGCTCGGTACCGGCGCGCCAGCCTTCGGGCGGCACCCAGCCGAAGGACGCGAAAAGCGCATGCTCCGCGATCCCAGGGATGCGGTTGCCCGCCGGCACCGTGCTGATCGCGCTGCAAGGCGTCGGCGAGCAGAAGCCGTCGCGGTAGCGCGCATCGAGCCAGGTGTAGGCGAGCTGCGTGCGCCAATGGTTCGCCGTCTCGTGCTGCCAGGAGAGCTCGAAGCCGTCGCGCTGGGTGCGGCCGGCGTTCTGAAAGGTGGCGCGGCCTCCGAAGTTGGTGTTGGTCACGATCTCGTCGCGCGTCCGTGTCTGGAACAGCGCCGCTGTGAGCAGGCCGCCACCCAGGCGCGCCTTGGCGCCGACCTCGACGCTGCTGTTCACCGAAGGCTGCAGAGCGAAGTTGAGCCCGCCGAAGCCGTCCGCGCGGTAGGAGAGCTCGTTGAGCGTCGGCGTCTCGAAGCCGCGGCCGACGGAGGCGTAGAGCGCCAGATCGGGCGTGGCCTCGTAGCGCAGCGAAGCCACCGGCAGGGTCTTGCGGTAGCGCGCGCTGCCGCTGTCGTCGCGGTTCGGGCCGACGACGTGGAGATCGTGCGAGGAGAAGCGCACGTTGCTGCGTCGCACGCCGGCTTCGAGCGTCCATCGATCGGCGAAGCGCCAGCTGCCCTGCACGTAGGGATCGAGGTTGCGCACCTCGTTGCGCTCGTTGCGGCGCAAGCGGCCCAGCACGCCCAGGGCCAGTGGCGCACTGGACCGGCCGACGAAGTTCTCCCAGCCGCGGCGGCGCTCGCGCAGGCCGTCGTAGGCCAGGCCGGCGACCAGGTCGAAGGGCCTATCGGCCAGCTGCAGCCTGGCGCTCCAGCGCAGGTCCACGCCGCCGTAGTCGCGCGCCAGGTCGATCACGCCGCCGGCATGCAGCGGGTTCTGCTGCACGAAGGTCGGGATCGCCTGGAACTGGACGGTGCTGCGCTGGCCGCCGTAGACAATCAGGCGCAGCGTGTTCGCGGCATCGATGCGGCGCTCGTAGCTCAGGCCGAGCTGCTGCTGGTCCACGGTCTTGCGCGTATCGAACTGCGTGGCGACCGGATCGACGCCGCGCGGGTTCAGCGCGTACTGGCTGGCCGACAGCCCCAGGGGGTCCTGCGCATAAAGATGCACGCTGTTGAAGACCAGCGTCAGCTTGCTGCCGTCGTCGAGCCGGAAGCCCAGCTTGCCGTTCTGGATCTCGCGATCCGCCGCGCTGTGCTCGCGCCAGCCGTCGGTGTGGAAGCGGCTGGCGCTCAGCAGGTAGTCGATAGCGCCCGAGGAACCGCTGAGCTTGCTGCCGACGCGCGCAGTGCCGAAGCTGCCACCGGCCAGCGAGAAGCCGAGCAGCGGCGGCCCCTGCCCGTCCTCGGTGAACACCTGCACCACGCCGCCCGAGGAATTGCCGTAGAGCGCCGAGAAAGGCCCGCGCAGGATCTCGACACGGTCGGCCGAGCCGATGTCGATGTTGGAGGTCTGGCCCTGGCCGTCGGGCAGCGTGGCCGGGATGCCGTCGACATAGAGCCGCACGCCGCGCACGCCGAAGGTGGAGCGCGCGCCGAAGCCGCGTATCGACAGCTGCAGATCCTGCGCGTAGTTCTGGCGGTTCTGGATCTGCAGCCCGGGCACGCTACCCAGGCTTTCGGACAGGTTCACCTGCAGGCGTGCGTCGCGCATCTCGTTGCCTTCCACGCGGTCGACCGAACCGGGCACATCGAAGGGCCGCGCCGCGCCGCGCGGCGTGGAGACCGTGATCTCGCGCAGCGTGGGTGCGGACTCGGCATCCTGCGCCGAGGCGGAAGACGCGGCAAGCAGCAGGCAGGCCGTGGCGACGGAGGATTTCATCGCGGCGATTCTGCGGCCAGCCGCCGCGCCGCCACGACGGGCAAGACCCTATGGCGCCGGATCGAGGCCGCGTCTACGAACGCCGAGGCCGGCGCCAGCCGTACCAGGCGCCCACCGCGCACGGAATGCCGAGCGCGACCCACGCCAGCGCATCGCCAACACCGCCGTCGCTGAAGAGCGCGGACACCAGCCCGATGCAAGTGAGCACGCCCAGCACGGTCGGCCAGCCCCACATGGGCCAGAAGCGAGGGCGCTGGTGGTGCTTCGTCATGAGCCCGCCTTCGCCGCCGTGGGCTGCGCCAGCGGAACGGCCGCCTGATGTGCCGCTTCGTCGGCACGCGCTGCGGCCGGCACGGCGTTGCCGCGCTTGAGCCACAGATAGAGCCCGCTGCCCAGCACGATGATGGTCGCGATGTCGAGCAGCGTCCAGAGGATCTGCATCGGCATGCCGCCGTAGTCGCCGAAGTGAAGCGGCTGCGAGACCAGGAGTCCTGTCAGGTACCAGGGCAGCTCGGGGCTGGCCGTGATCGCATTGGTCTTGGCGTCGACCAGCACCGGCTGCAGCAGGCGCGAAGTGAAGGGTTCGCTGCCGCGCAGGAACACGGTGTTGTGATGCGGACTCGAGAAGGCCGTGCCCGGGAAGGCGATGAAGGAAACCTTGTTGCCCGGCGCACGCTCGAGCGCCACGTCCAGCGAGCGCTGCACCGAGCCGCGCTCGGCCTTCGGCACTTCGGGCTGCCCCTGGTAGGGCGCGAGCAGCGTGCTCAGCTGGTCGTACTGCCAGTACTTGATGATCAGGTCGGCCCAGGTGTTGATCATGCCGGTGGCGCCGACCGTGAAGGCCCATACCAGCGTCACGATGCCCAGCAGGTTGTGCAGGTCCAGCCACTTGAGACGCGGCCGGCGCTCGCGCCGTACGGTGCCGAAGTCCAGCTTGCGCATGAAGGGTGAATAGAGCACCACGCCGGAGACGATCGCCACCAGCAGCAGCAAGCCCATGAAGCCGAGGAACAGCTTGCCGGGCAGTCCGGCGAACAGGTCGACGTGCAGCTTGAACATCACGTACATGAAGCCCTCGTCGAACTTGGGCTGCGCCAGCACCTTGGCCGTGCGCGCATCGACCGCAACCGACTTGAAGTCCTCGGTCGGCGCCGGCGTGGGCGTGAGCGTGACGAACCACAGGCCGTCGTCGTCCTCCGGCTGCGAGACGAACTGCACCACGCGCTCCGGATGCAGCGCATGCGCGACCTCGATCACGCGGTCCAGGCTTGCGCGCGGCGTGCCGGCGGGCATCTTCGGCGCATCGACCTCGGTGCCCAGCAAGTGGCCGATCTCGTGATGGAAGATCAGCGGCAGCCCCGTGATGCACAAGAGCAGCATGAACACGGTGCAGACCAGGCTGCTCCACTTGTGCACCCAGGCCCAGGTCTTGATTCGTCGGCTGTTCATCGCGGTTTTTTCTCAGGGGCTCAGAAGCGGTAGGTGGCGCTGGCCACCACGTTGCGGCGCGTACCCCACCAACAGTCGCCGCGCGCGAGGCATGTGCTGAAGTACTCCTTGTCCGTCGCGTTGTTGATGTTCAGCGCATAGCGCCACTTCGCGGTCTCGTAGGCGAACACGAGGTCCAGCAGCGCGACGCTGGGGATGCGCGGGCCGTAGCCGCCGAAGGAGACGTCGCGGAAGGCGCCCATGTAGCGCACGCCCGCGCCGGCCGAAAAGCCCGGCGTGCCGGCGATGGCGAAGCGGTACTTGGCCCAGAGCGCCGCCTGGTGGCGTGGCAGGCCTTCGAGCTGCGGGTCGAGGTCGGTGTAGTTGTAGTGCGCCGTGACATCCAGGTTCGGCGTGATCGAGCCCTTGGCCTCGAGCTCGACGCCGCGCGTCTTGGTCTGGCCGATCTGCGCGTAGACGTTGGGCAGCGGTTGGGCGATCTGGTTCTTCTCGCGCAGATCGTAGACCGCGGCATTGAAGGCGAGGCTGCGGCCCGCGGGCTCGTACTTGACGCCGACTTCCCACTGCTCGCCGCGCAGCGGCTTGAACACCCGGCCGTCACGCGGCGACTGCGGCGTGAAGGACTCGGCATAGCTCACGTACGGCGACCAGCCCGACGGGAAGGCATACAGCACGCCGAAGCGCTTGCTGGTGGCGCTGTCCCTCGAATCCTCGCTGCCCTCGGCGCCGGCGACGACGCGGTCGTGCCGCAGGCCGGCGATGAAGTTCCAGTTTCCCAGCTTGATCTGGTCCTGCAGGTAGACGCCGGTGGCGCGCTGCGTGGTGCGCGGCCGCGCCGTGCGTTCCGGTTCCAGCCGATTGCCGTAGACCGGGGCATAGGCGTCGATCTCGCTGGTGGAGATCCCGCCCCACACGTTCTCGCGATGGCGCTGGTAGTCGGCGCCGACCAGCAGCGTGTGCTTGAGCGCGCCGGTATCGAAGTGGCTCTCGAGATGGTTGTCCAGCGTGTCGATGCGATTGCGCGTGAGCGAGCTGTCGAGCGAGCGCGACAGGCGCCTCTTGCCGACCGGGTCGGCGCCCCAGCCGCCGGTGATGGTGAAGAAGTCGCCCCAGTGGTAGCTGTTGTCGTTCTCGTTCTGCGCGTGGCGGAAGTTCTGGCGGAAAGTGAAGTTCTCGTTGAACTTGTGCTCGAACAGCCAGCCGAAGGTCTTGCGCTCGCTGTCGTAGTAGTCGCCCGGCTCGCCGATGAAGCGGCTGGTCGGCAGGCGCCCGTTCGGGTTCGGGAGGATCGTGCCTTCCCACGGGAAGAATTGCGAGCTCGAGCCGCTCTTGTCCTTCTGGTAGAGGCCCTGCAGCGTGAGCGAGGTCGCCGCGCTCGGGCGCCAGGTCAGCGAGGGCGCGATCAGGCTGCGGTCGTCGGGCACGAAATCGACCTGCGTGTCGGCCTTGCGCTGCACCGCGATCAGCCGGTAGGACCACTGGCCGTCCTCGGTCAGCGGCCCGGTCAGGTCGGCCTGGATCTGCTTTCGGTTCCAGCTGCCGTACTGGATGCCCACTTCGCGCTGGGTTTCGAGCAAGGGTCGCTTGCTCACCATGTTGACGATGCCGGCCGCGGTACCCGATCCGAACAGCATACCCGAGGGCCCGCGCAGCACCTCGAGGCGCTCGAGCGTGTAGGGCTCGGTGCGCGTGGTGCTGGTGTAGTAGCCGTAGGCCTGGCGCAGGCCGTCGAGGTAGACGTCGGGATACGCGCCGCGAACGCGGAAAGAATCGCTGCGCGCGTCGAGGCCGTAGGCGTCGGAACGCACGCCGGCCGCGTAGCCCAGCGCATCCTGCAGGTTGGTCGCGCCCTGGTCCACGATCTGGTCGCGCGTGATCACTGTCACCGCCTGCGGCGTTTCGGAAAGCGGCGTGTCGGTCTTGGTCGCCGTGGCGGCGTTCTTCGCGCGATAGCCGATCACCGGACTGGTGGCGGATTCGGTTTCGGCGCTGGCGTCGACTCGCACCTCCGGCAGAACGGCGTCGCTGCCCGCTTGGGCAAAAACCTGCGATTGCGCAGACACGGCCAGGCATCCGGCCAGGAGCGATGCGGCCTTGCGCCGCGCGGAAAAACAGGAGTTCAAACCCTCATCCCGAAATCTTGTTAAGAGTGATTCGCATTCTATTGGTGAATTAAATGAAAACCCAACAATCCCGTAGACAGGCCGCTCCTTCGAGGCAGGGTCGCGCGGCTACCATCCGTCCCGCGCCATGCCAGACCTTTTCGCCCGTCTTCTTCCGTTGCTGCGGCGTGCCGCCATGGGCCTGGCATGTCTTGCGGCGGGCTGTGCCGGCCTGCCGCCGCGCGAGCCCCAGCCGCCCGAGCTGGCGACACCCGTCTCCGCGCAGACCGAGCTGGGCCGCATCGTCGCCCCCTTCAACACCCAGCCCGATGAGCTGTCGGCCGTGCGGCCCTTGCCCCAGGCCAGCTTCGCGCTGGACGCCAGGCTCGAACTGATCCGCCGCGCGCAGGCTTCGCTGGACGTGCAGACCTACCAGCTCGGCAAGGACAAGACCGGCCTCCTGATCCTGCGCGAGCTGCGCGATGCCGCGCGGCGCGGCGTGCGGGTGCGCCTCTTGCTCGACGACTTCTATACGGGCGGGCTCGACCGCCTGCTGCTGGCGCTGGCCGCCGAGCCGAAGGCCGAGGTGCGCCTGTTCAACCCTTTCGTGAACGGGCGCGAGCACTCGGCCACGCGCTGGCTGGATTTCTTCACCGACTTCAAGCGGCTCAACCACCGCATGCACAACAAGCTCTTCATCGCGGACGGCGCCATCGCGATCGCGGGCGGGCGCAACCTCGCGGACGAGTACTTCCTGCGCAGCGAAGGCGCGAACTTCATCGACTTCGAGTTGCTGATGGCCGGCCCGGTGGTGCCGCAGTCCGCGCGCATCTTCGACGACTACTGGAACAGCGACGTGGTCTACCCCTTGCAGCGCATGGTGCGCGCGGCCGACCCGACCGAACAACTGGTGGCCGAGTTCGACCTCGCCACCTCGGCGCAGCACGCGCCCTGGCCCGATGCGCCGCCGGAGAGCGACATCCTCAGCGAGCCGCGCCTCGCCGAGCAGCTCGCGCGCGGCGAGCTGCGCTGGATGCGCGCCGAGGCCCAAGCCCTGGCCGACAGCCCGAACAAGGCGCTCGGCACCCGGCCGCCCGGCATGGAGACGCTGGCGCGCCGCTGGTACGCCACGATGGCGACTGCCAAGTCGCAAGTGCTGGTGATCTCGCCCTACTTCATCCCCGGCGACGAGGGCATGGAGCGGATCCGCGCCGCCCGCGCGCGCGGCCTGCGCATCACCATCATCACCAACTCGCTGGCCGACAGCGACGAACCGCTGGTCAACGTCAACTACAACCGCTTTCGCGTCGCGCTGCTTCAGACCGGCGTGGAACTGCTCGAGGTGAGCACGCAGCAGTTGAAGCGCAACACGCAGATCCGCCGCCTGCTGCGCCAGGCCCGCGGCCGCCTGCATGCCAAGCTGGCCCTGATCGACCGCGAGTGGGTGCTGCTCGGCTCGATGAACCTCGATCCGCGCTCCGAGCGGCTCAACACCGAGTTCGGCGTGCGCGTGCACAGCTTCGAGCTCACGCAGGCGCTGCTCTATGCCTACCTGCTGGACGACATCGAGGGCGTCTACCGCGTGGTCCTCAAGCCCGACGGCCAGAGCGTGCAATGGGTGGGCACCGGAGACGAGACCAACGAGGTGCTCGACGACGAGCCCGACTCGAGCATGCTGACGCGGCTGCAGCTGCTGCTGTTCTCGTGGTTTGTACCGACCGACCAGCTCTAAACAAGGCCCCCTCTTCTGCCGATATTCGCCTCGCGCTCGACGGCGTGAACATCGAAGCGCGTTCGCCGGCCGCGCGCCTGCTGCAATCGGCGCTGCAACGCATCGCCGGCGCGATCGGGCATGTGGACCAGGCGTCGAGCACCATCGGCACGGCCGCGCTCGAGATCGCAAGCGGGCAGCAGGATTTGTCGAAGCGCACCGAGTCCACCGCCTCCAGCCTGCAGCAGACCTCGGCCTCGATGCACCAGCTCACCGAGACCGTGCAGCAGAACGCCGATGCCGTGCGCCAGGCCCACGCGCTCGTGGGCTCGGCCGCGCAGGCCGCCACGCGCGGCGGCGCGGTGGTGGGCCAGGTGGTCGCCAACATGGACGAGATCACGGCCGCGTCGAAGAAGATCGGCGACATCATCGGCGTGATTGACGGCATCGCCTTCCAGACCAACATCCTCGCGCTCAATGCCGCGGTCGAGGCGGCGCGCGCGGGCGAACAGGGCCGCGGCTTCGCGGTGGTGGCGGCGGAGGTGCGCAACCTCGCGCAGCGCAGCGCGCAGGCCGCGCGCGAGATCAAGGGCCTGATCGGCGACTCGGTGCTGCGCGTGGCCTCGGGCGCTCAGCTGGTCGAGGATGCGGGACGCACGATGGCCGAGATCGTCGCCGCCGTGGAACGCGTGACGGGCCTGATGGCCGAGCTCAATGCCTCCACGGCCGAGCAAAGCGACAGCATCGGCCAGGTGACCCAGGCCATCTCCCAGCTCGACCAGATGACGCAGCAGAACGCCAGCCTGGTCGAGCAATCGGCCGCGGCCTCGCGGTCGCTGCGCGAGCAGGCGACGGGGCTGGCCGAAGTGGTGAAGGTGTTCATGCTCAGGCCAGCGGGATCTGCGTCGTCGACAGCACCTGCTTGATCACAATGAAGGACCGGATCTGCCGCACGCCCGGCAGGTAGAGCAGTTGCTCAGCGTGCAGCCGGTTGAAGCTCTCGCTGTCGGCGGTGCGCACCAGCATGAAGTAGTCGAACTCGCCGGTCACGACGTGGCACTCCATGCAGCCGGAGATCTTCACCGCGGCCTTCTCGAAGTCGCTGAAGGACTCGGGCGTCGAGCGGTCGAGCACCACGCCGATCATCACCAGCATGCCCGCGCCGAGCGCCTGCGGATTCAGGAGCGCGACCGTGGCGCCGATCATTCCCGAGCGCTTCAGACGCTCGACGCGGCGCAGGCAGGCCGGCGGGCTCAGATGGACCTTGGCGGCCAGCGCCACGTTGGAGATCGAGGCATCGCGCTGCAGTGCCCGAAGAATCGATTTGTCGGTGCGATCGAGCAGAGACGCCGCTTCCGGCGCACTACGAACTTTTGTTGCTTGATTTTTGGCCATCGTGAAATGAAACGCTGCCGAACTGATCAGCAGGATGCTCATGGTGCGTTGAAAGCCCAGTTTTCACAACCCTGTGAACCGCACTTCTTCCTACGATGGCCCCATCGCCGCACCCAAGGAGCATCGCCATGAACCTGAGCCGCTACCCCCGTTATCCGCTGACCTTCGGCCCCACCCCGATCCACCCGCTCAAGCGCCTGAGCGCACACCTGGGCGGCAAGGTCGATCTCTATGCCAAGCGCGAGGACTGCAACAGCGGCCTGGCCTTCGGCGGCAACAAGACGCGCAAGCTCGAGTACCTGATTCCCGAGGCGCTGGCCCAGGGCTGCGACACGCTGGTGTCCATCGGCGGCATCCAGTCGAACCAGACGCGCCAGGTCGCCGCCGTGGCCGCGCACCTGGGGCTCAAGTGCGTGCTGGTGCAGGAGAACTGGGTCAACTATTCGGATGCCGTCTACGACCGCGTGGGCAACATCGAGATGTCGCGCATCCTCGGTGCCGATGTGCGCCTGGACGCGGCCGGCTTCGACATCGGCATCCGCCCGAGCTGGGAGCAGGCCATGGACGATGTGCGCAAGGCCGGCGGCAAGCCCTTCCCGATTCCGGCCGGCTGCTCCGAGCATCCTTTCGGCGGGCTGGGCTTCGTCGGCTTCGCCGAAGAGGTGCGCGCACAGGAGGCCGAACTGGGCTTCAAGTTCGACTACATCGTGGTCTGCTCGGTCACCGGCAGCACGCAGGCCGGCATGGTGGTCGGCTTCGCGGCCGACGGCCGCGCAGACCGCGTCATCGGCATCGACGCATCAGCCAAGCCCGAGCAGACGCGGGCGCAGATCCTGCGCATCGCGCGCAGCACCGCCGAGCTCGTCGGGCTGGGCCGCGACATCACCGAAGCGGACGTGATCCTCGACACGCGCTACGGCGGCCCCGAATACGGGCTTCCCAACGAAGGCACGCTGGAAGCCATCCGTCTTTGCGCGCGGCAGGAAGGCATGCTGACCGACCCGGTGTACGAGGGCAAGTCGATGCACGGAATGATCGACAGGGTGCGCCGTGGAGAGTTCGCACCGGGCTCGAAGGTGCTCTATGCCCACCTGGGCGGCGTGCCGGCGCTCAATGCCTACAGCTTCCTGTTCCGCAACGGCTGAGCGCTCACTCGGGCCGGATGTCGAGCTCGCGCACGGTCCGGCTCCAGCGCTCCACGTCCTTCTGCACCAGCGCGCGCGTGTCGGCGACCGAAAGCGCGAGCGGCTTGCCGCCGGCCTTGCGGAAGGTCTCGGTCACTTCCGGCATCGCGATCACGCGTGCGAGTTCGGTTCGCAAGCGCTCCAGGATGGCGGGCGGCGTCTTCGCCGGCGCGAAGAGGCCGAACCACGATTCCAGTTCCAGCGGCGCCGCGCCGGTCTGCGCGATGGTCGGGATGTCCGGCTGCGTCGGGATGCGCGCCGCACCGGAAACCGCGAGCGCGCGCACCGTGCCGGCATCGATCTGGGTGCGCGCGGTCGACGAGAGATCGAAGAACAGGTCGACGCGGCCGCCGATCAGGTCCTGGTAGGCCGCCTGTGCGCCGCGGTAGGGCACGTGGGTCAGCTCCACGCCCGCCGCATGCCACAGCGCCGCGGCAATCACGTGCTGGCCCGAGCCGTTGCCGGCCGATGCGTAGTTGAGCTTCTTCGGGTTGGCCTTGGCGTGGCCGATCACTTCCTTCAGCGTGGCTTGCGGCAGCTCCTTGCGCGCCATCAGCGTGTAGCTGTAGGCCACGGCCAGGCCCAGCGGCTCGAAGTCGCGCAGGCTGTCGTAGGGCAGGTTGCGGTACATGCCCATGTTCAAGGCCAGGTTCGACACCGAGCCCAGCAGCAGCGTGTAGCCGTCGGCCGGCGCCTTGGCGACCAGGTCGGTGCCGACGACCGTGCCCGAGCCCGGCCGGTTCTCGACCACCACCGGCTGGCCCAGTTGCTTGCCCAGGCGGTCGGCCAGCGTGCGGGCGACGAAGTCGAAGCCGCCGCCTGCCGGCTGGGGCACGACGATGCGCAGCGGATGGTCGGGGTAGGCGCCCTGCGCGATGGCAGCGCATGCGGTGAAGGCCAGCGCGGCGCCGAGCGCCGCGCGGCGGGTGAGGCAATGGTCCATGGCGCGCTGCCGGGCTCAGCGCTCGAGCGCACCGCCGGCCAGCCACGCGGTGCCGCGACGGTACAGCGCCTCGACCGCCTCGCCCTTCAGCATCGGCATGTCGAGCTTGACCGTGTAGCCGATGCGGGTCTGGATGTAGGCGAGATGGCGATAGCCCTCGGGAAACTTCGCCAGCGCTTCGGCATCGAGCTCGACGGTTGCGGCCGGGTCGACGGGATCGATGCGGTCCTTCTCGTAGATCGGCTGCCGATGCAGCAGCTTCCATTCGCCTTCGTGCCTGACGATGAAGTCGTAGAAGCGGCCGGTGCACACCACGTCGCAGAGCACGCCCTCGACCATGCCGCGCTGCGAGATGGTCATCTTGGTCTGCGCGATGGCGCGCTCGCCCGCCACCTCGATGGCCGAGCCGCCCAGGAAGTGCAGGATGCTCACGCCCTTGGCCCAACCCTCCCGCGTGACGCGGATGAAGTCGCGGAACGGGCCCTGGAACCAGGTGGCCATCATCACGCCCTCGGGATGCCACACGGTGGCGAAGCGCTCCCAGTCGCCGGCGTCGCGCCAGACCGCCCAGCGCTCGACCAGCCGGCGGATCAGGAGTTCCTGCTGCAGTGTCTCGTCCATGTCGTCTCCTTGGTGGCGCCGGAGTTTGCGCAAGGCGCCCGGCCGGCGCAAGGACGCGAGCGGAAATCAGTTTTCCTGGCCTGCACAGCCGTGGCGCGTGCAAGGCCGACGCCGGATAACGGATGCCGCCTACAGCCAATTTCGCTGGCGCTGGCAGCATCCCCCGGCCAACTTTGGAGGTCTGCGTGCATCTGGATGAATGTTTTGCAATGATCGCCCGGCTGAGTCCCAACGCCGCGAAGCTCGCGGCGCGCATGCTGCGCAAGGATCCAGCGGCGCCGGCGGAATGGGCCTTCGCGCTCGAGGTCGGCCTGGCGGACCGCGCCCAAGGCTCGGATCCGTTGACGACGGACGATCTGCTGCTGATCGCCATGGACAAGGATCCGAAGCATTTCCCGGCCGGCCCCGCGGCCGAGTACAGCGCGCAGCAGGTGCAGGCCATGGAGTTCGTCCGGGCAGTGCGGCGCAAAGGCCCTTATCCCGTTTCGGCCGCCTCCGCCCTGGGGGGCGATCTGCTCGCCGCTCCTCGATGAAGTCGATGCAGGCGCTCGACGGGAAGAAGCGCTGACAGGCCGCTACAGGGCAGCTTCGGTCGACATGCGCTCGGCCGCGGCGGCCCGCAGGCATCGCATCAGTTGCTCGGTAGCCGGCGTCGGGTTGCGCCCGTGCATCGTGATCATGCCAACCGGCGGCAGCTCGATCGGGACCGGCAGCCTGAGCGCCTTGACGAGGCCCTCGCCTTCGAAATGCCGCGCCACGCCGAGCGCAAGAAAGCCGGCGGCGGATCGCTCCCGGATGCAGCTGAGCGTCACGAGAAAGGATGCCGTCTCGACGATGTCCACAGGCGGCACCAGGCGATGCTTGTAGAACATCTGCTCGAGCTTCATGCGCGACGACGCCCAGGGCGGAGGCACCACCCACGGCAGTTGAACAAGCTGGCGCCAGGTCGGCCTGGCGGCGGACGCCAGTTCATGGTCGGGCCGCACCACGACGCACATGGGCTCGGCGTACAAGGCTTCGGTTTTCAGGTCCGGCGCCGCATACCCCGGCTCGAGCCGCCCGACGAAGAGATCCAGCTCGCCGACGCGCAAGCGCGGCAGCAGGCGCGTGAGATCTCCCTCCTCGATCATGACGGTGGTCTGTGTCGAACGCTCCTTCAGCAACGCGACGGCACGCATCAGCAGGGAGGGCGTGGCGACCACCATGGCGCCGACGCTGGTCCGGCCTGCCGCGCCGCTCGCCACGGCAGCGATCTCGTCGCGCGTGCGGCCGTAGTCGGCCAGCACCGACCGCGCGAATCGCACCACGGCCGATCCGTAGGCGGTCGGTTCCGTCCCGCGTGTCGAACGCACGAAGAGTTCGAGGTCGAACATGCGTTCGATCTCCGCCAGCGTCTTCGATACCGCCGGCTGAGTGACCGACAGGAATTCGGCCGCACGGCCGAGATGGCGGAACTCGTCGAGCGACACCAGCAACTGCAGATGCCGCAGCTTCAGGTTGGAACGAAGCACGCGATCGATGGCAGGCATCGTTCATAACCCAATAGGAAAGAAGAGAGTCGGTAACTTCATTGGATTGTAATGATGAGACCCTGAACAATCGGCGCTTCCCACGATGCAATCAGGAGACAAGACAATGCGATCCAATCGCCGCCAGTTCATGCTGGGCAGCCTCGGCGCCGCCATGCTTCCATTCGCCGCCACGCACGCTGTCGCGGCCGGCTACCCCGATCGTCCCGTCACCTTCATCTGCCCCTGGCCCGCCGGCGGCACTGCGGACGTGACCATGCGCGCGCTGTGCACCGCCGCGGCCAGGGAGCTCGGGCAGTCGGTCGTGGTGGACAACAAGGCCGGCGCCTCCGGGATGATCGGCCTGAAGGCGCTGGCGAGCGCCAAGCCCGACGGCTACACGATCGGCCAGATCCCGATCTCGGTGACGCGCTTTTCGCAGCTCGGCATGGTGCAGGTCGATCCCCTCAAGGACCTCAGCTACATCGCGCGCGTTTCGGGCCAGACCTTCGGCATCGCGGTGCGTGCCGAAGCGCCCTGGAAGACGCTCAAGGACCTGGTGGCCGACGCCAAGGCCAACCCCGACAAGATCACCTACGGCACCGCCGGCCTGGGCGGCGCGACGCATGTCGGCATGGAGGAGTTCGCCATCGCCGCCGGCGTGAAGTTCAACGCCATTCCCTTCAAGGGCGGTGCGGAGGCGCTGCAGGCGCTGATGGGCGGCCACGTCGATGTGCTGGCCGATTCCAGCTCCTGGGCGCCGCATGTCAAGTCGGGCAAGCTGCGCCTCCTGGCCACCTGGGGCGAGCAGCGCACGACGGAGTTCAAGGACGCGCCCACTTTGAAAGAGGCCGGCTACAACGTCGTGGTGGATGCACCCAACGGCATCGGCGCGCCGAAGGGCCTGCCCGCGGACGTCGCCGCCCGGCTGCGCGCGGCCTTCAAGGTCGCCGCCGCGAGTCCGGAATTCGCCGCCGCCTGCGCCAGGATCGACGCGCCGCTCATGTACCTCGACGCGCCGGACTACGAGAAATACGTGAGCGCCAGCGTGGCCAAGGAAAAGTTGCTCATCGAGAGGCTCAAGCTCAAGGAGCTGATGAGCAAGAACTGAGGCGAACCCGCCAGGAGATCTGCATGACCGCTGTTGCCACCGCTGCCGTCGCCGCCCCTTCGCCGCTCATCCGGCTGCACGAGAACGACAACGTGCTGATCGCCCGCGCCCCCATCGCGCTGGGCCAGGCATTGCCGGAGCTGGGCCTGCGCGTGCGCGCGCAGGTGCCTGCCGGCCACAAGATCGCGGCGAGCCGGATCGCCGCCGGCGAGAAGGTCAGGAAGTACGACACCGTCATCGGCGCAGCCATGCGCGACATCGAGCCCGGCGAGCACGTGCACACGCACAACCTCGAGCTGGTCGACTTCGACCGCGACCCGGGCTTCTGCGAGGACGTGCGCCCCGTCGACTACGTCCCGGAGGCCGAGCGCGCCACGTTCATGGGCATCGTGCGCCCGGACGGCAGCGTCGCCACGCGCAACTTCGTCGGCCTGATCTCGTCGGTCAATTGCTCGGCCACCGTCATCAAGCAGATCGCCGCCCACTTCACGCCGGAGCGCCTGGCGCCGTACCCGAATGTCGACGGCGTGGTGGCCTTCGCGCAGACCAGCGGCTGCGGCATGTCGTCGCCGAGCGAGCACTTCGACGTGCTGCGCCGGACCATTGCCGGCTATGCGCGCCATCCGAACCTCGCCGGCGTGCTGATCGTCGGCCTCGGCTGCGAACGCAACCAGGTCGCCGACCTCGTGGCATCGCAGGGTCTCGTGCCCGGCCCGCATGTGCGAACCTTCGTGATGCAGGACACCGGCGGCACCCGCGCCACCATCGCCGCGGGCATTGCGGCCATCGAGTCCATGCTGCCCGCCGCGAACGACGTGAAGCGCCAGCCGGTCAGCGCGGCGCACCTGAAGATCGGCCTGGAATGCGGCGGCTCGGACGGCTTCTCCGGCATCACTGCCAATCCGGCGCTGGGCGCGGCGATGGACATCCTGGTGCGCCACGGCGGCACCGCCATCCTCTCGGAGACCCCGGAAATCCATGGCGTGGAGTTCATGCTCACGCGCCGCGCCGTGAGCCCGGCAGTGGGGCAGAAACTGCTCGACCGCCTCGCCTGGTGGGAGGAGTACACACGCGGCCACAACGGCCAGTTCAATGGCGTCGTGGGCCCCGGCAACCAGGCCGGCGGGCTGGCCAACATCTTCGAGAAGTCCCTCGGGTCTGCGATGAAGGGCGGCACCACGCCGCTGCAGGCCGTGTACGAGTATGCCGAGACTATCGACAAGTCCGGCTTCGTGTTCATGGACTCGCCCGGCTACGACCCGGTGGCCTCGACCGGCCAGATCGCCAGCGGCGCAAACCTGATCTGCTTCACGACCGGCCGCGGCTCGATGTTCGGCTCCAAGCCGTCGCCGACCATCAAGCTCGCGAGCAACACGGCCATGTTCACCCGTCTCGAGGACGACATGGACATCAACTGCGGCCTGATCCTGGACGGCGAACTCGACGTGCAGCAGATGGGCGAGCGCATCTTCCAGCACATCCTGCGCGCCGCTTCGGGTGAACCGACCAAGAGCGAGTTGCTGGGCCTGGGCGATCACGAGTTCGTGCCCTGGCACATGGGCATCGTGAGCTGAGCCTTCCTTCGTTCGCCGAACCCACCGATTCCCGGAACCATGCCCCTGACGCTTTCCCAACCCGGCCTGCTGCGCAGCGCCAATTTCATTGCCGGCGAGTGGCGCGCCGCCACCGGCCGCACGCTCGACGTGACGGATCCCGCCACCGGAGGACGGATCGCCCAGGTGCCGGACAGCGGCGCCGATGAGGCGCGCGCCGCCGTCGACGCCGCGCACAGCGCGTTCGCCGCCTGGCGCAAGGTTCCCGCCAAGCAGCGCTCGCAGATCATCAAGCGCTGGAACGACCTCGTGATGGCGAACCAGGACGACCTGGGGCGCCTGGTCTCGCGCGAGCAGGGCAAGCCGCTGGCGGAGGGAAAGGGCGAGATCGCCTACGCCGCCAGCTACATCGAGTGGTTCGCCGAAGAGGCCGTGCGCGCCAACGGCGACGTCATTCCCGCCCCGCTGCCGGGGCGCCGCATGTTCGCGCTCAGGGAGCCGGTGGGCGTGGTCGCTGCGATCACACCGTGGAATTTTCCCGCCGCGATGATCGCGCGCAAGATCGCCCCGGCGCTGGCCGCCGGCTGCACCGTGGTCTGCAAGCCGGCCGAGGACACGCCGCTGACCTCGCTGGCGCTGGTTGCGTTGGCCGAACAGGCCGGCGTGCCGCCCGGTGTGCTCAACATCGTCACCGCCTCGCGCGAACGCACGCCCGAGGTGGTGGACGTCTGGCTGGACGACCCGCGCGTGCGCAAGATCACCTTCACCGGCTCCACGCCGGTGGGCAAGCACCTCGCCCGTCGTTCGGCCGACACGCTGAAGAAGCTGTCCCTGGAGCTGGGCGGCAACGCGCCCTTCATCGTGTTCGAGGATGCCGACCTCGATGCTGCGGTCGAAGGGCTGATGGCCGCCAAGTTCCGCAACGGCGGACAGACCTGCGTGTGCCCCAACCGCGTGTTCGTGCACAGCAGCGTGCACGACGCCTTCGCCGACAAGCTCGGCGCGCGCGTCGCGGCGCTCAAGGTCGGGCCCGCCACCGATGCCGCCTCGCAGATCGGCCCGATGATCAATGTCCGCGCGGTCGAGAAGATCGAGCGCCATGTCCGCGACGCTGTCGCCCGGGGCGCGCGCGTGCTCGCCGGCGGCGAGCGCCTGGCGGCGCTGGGACCCCACTACTACGCACCCACGGTGCTCGTCGACGTCGACGCGACGATGGCCTGTGCCTGCGAGGAAACCTTCGGGCCCGTGGCGCCGATCACGCGCTTCGACACCGAGGCGGACGTGATCGCGCAGGCCAACGACACGCCGTTCGGATTGGCCGCGTACTTCTACTCGCAAGACCTGCGTCGCATCTGGCGCGTGGCCGATGCGCTGGAGTCGGGCATCGTCGGCATCAACGAAGGCGCATTGGCCGCCGAGGCCGCGCCCTTCGGCGGCGTGAAGGAGTCGGGCTATGGCCGCGAGGGCTCGGTCCACGGCCTGGACGACTACCTGCACACCAAGTACGTGTGCCAGGGCGGGCTGGACTGAATGGAAGCAACGGTCATGAATAATTCCTTCAAGCACGCACTGCTCGCCAAACAGCCGCAGATCGGTCTCTGGCTGTCGATGGCGCAGCCCTACAGCGCGGAAGTCTGCGCAACCGCCGGCTTCCAGTGGCTGCTGATCGACGGCGAGCATGCACCCAACGATGTGCGCAGCACCCTGGCGCAGCTGCAGGCGGTCGCGGCCTATCCCGGCCAGCCGGTCGTGCGCGCCGTCAGCGGCAACACCGCACTGATCAAGCAGTTGCTCGACATCGGGGTGCAGAACCTGCTGGTGCCCATGGTCGACACGGCTGCACAGGCGCGCGCGCTGGTGGCGGCCACCCGCTATCCGCCGGAGGGCGTGCGCGGCGTCGGCGCTGCCGTGGCGCGGGCCTCGCGCTGGGGTGCCCGGCGCGACTACCTGGGCGCTGCCAACGACGAGGTCTGCCTGCTGCTGCAGGCCGAGACCGTCACCGCCCTCGACAACCTCGAAGAGATCTGCGCCGTCGACGGGGTGCACGGCGTGTTCATCGGCCCCGCCGACCTGGCGGCGTCGATGGGCCACCGCGGCGCACCGGGGCATCCCGAGGTCCAGGCCGCCATCGACCGCGCCATCCGCACCATCGTCGCGAGCGGCAAGGCGGCCGGCACGCTGACCGCGGACCTCGCGCTGGCACGCAAGTACCTCGAGCTCGGTGCCACCTTCGTGGCGGTCGGCATCGACGTCACGCTGCTCGCACAGGCCGCGCGTCGCCTGGCCGGCGAGTTCGGCCTCGGCACCGAGAGCGCCATGAGCGCCGCCGGCGCCTCCGCGTACTGAACATCGACAAGAAGGCAGACACCATGAACAAGACGCTTCGCATCGCCGCCATTCCGGGCGACGGTATCGGCAAGGAAGTGATGCCCGAGGGCCTGCGCGTCCTCGAGAAGGCCGCGCGCCGCTTCGGCATCGAACTGGCCGTGACGCACATCGACTGGGCCAGTTGCGACTACTACGTCAAGACCGGGCAGATGATGCCCGACGACTGGAAGTCCCGGCTCGAAGGCATGGACGCCGTCTACTTCGGCGCGGTCGGCTGGCCGGACACGGTGCCGGATCACATTTCGCTGTGGGGCTCGTTGCTGAAGTTCCGGCGCGAGTTCGACCAGTACGTGAACCTGCGGCCGGTGCGTCTGTTCGAAGGGGTGCCCGGGCCGCTGGCCGGCCGCAAGCCCGGCGACATCGACTTCTACATCGTGCGCGAGAACACCGAGGGCGAATACACCAATCTCGGTGGCGTGATGTTCGAGGGAACGGAGCGCGAAGTGGTCGTCCAGGAATCGGTGTTCAGCCGCTTCGGCGCCGACCGGGTGCTGAAGTACGCGTTCGACCTCGCGCAGTCTCGGCCGCGCAAGCAGCTCACGGTGGCGACCAAGAGCAACGGCATCGCGATCAGCATGCCGTGGTGGGACGGTCGCGCGGACGCGGTCGGCAGCGGCTATCCCGAAGTGAAGGTGGACAAGCAGCATATCGACATCCTGTCGGCGCGCTTCGTGCTGCAGCCGCAGCGCTTCGACGTTGTGGTGGCCAGCAACCTGTTCGGCGACATCCTGTCCGACCTGGGACCGGCCTGCACCGGCACGATCGGCCTGGCGCCGTCGGCCAATCTCAATCCGGACCGCAAGTTCCCTTCGTTGTTCGAGCCGGTTCACGGGTCTGCGCCCGACATCTACGGCAAGGGCATTGCCAACCCGGTGGCGATGATCTGGTCGGGCGCGCTGATGCTCGATTTCCTCGGACATCGCGAAGCGCACGATGCGATCGTGCGAGCCATCGAGCAAGTGCTGGCGGCGGGCCCGCGCACGGGCGACTTGGGCGGCAAGGCGACGACGATCGAGATGGGTGAGGCGATCAGCGCGCTGATCTGAAGGCCCTCGTCGCGGCCTGCCGGCGTCGGCGGGTCGCACGCGGCAGAAGAAGATGCCGGCAAGGCGCGGACAACGAAATCCTGTGCCGCAGCGCAGACCCAGTTCGGTTCGGCCATGCAGAAAGCGGCCCCTATGCTCATGGCAACCGGCATTGCCGTCATCACTGGAGCTTTCACCATGTCCCTGCAAGATTTCAAGGTGCTCACCTTCGACGTCGTCGGCACGCTGATCGATTTCGAGGGCGGCATGCTCGCCTACCTGCGCTCTGCCGTGCCCGAGGCCCGCGTGACGGACGAGGACTTCCTCGCCGCCTACCGCTATGCGCGCGCCGACGGCAAGGCCGGCTGGTACCCCGACGATCTGGAGCGCTGCTGGCACGCCATCGCGCCGAAACTCGGCCTGCCCGACACCGACGCGCTCGCGCAGGGCCTGCGCGATTCGGTGGCGCAGTGGCCGGCGTTCCCCGATTCGGTGGAAGCACTGAAGCGGCTCGGCAAGCGCTTCAAGCTGGTGACCATGACCAACGCGCAGCAGTGGGCGCTGGCCCATTTCGACAAGACGCTGGGCTCTCCCTTCGACATGCTGCTGAGCTGCGACGACGCGTTGTGCGAGAAGCCCGATGCACGCTACTTCGCCTACGCCCGCGGCCGCTTCGAAGGCGCCTGGGGTTACAGGCAGGCGGACAACCTGCACGTGGCGCAAAGCCAGTACCACGACATCGGCATCTCCAAGCAGCTGGGCATCACCACCTGCTGGATCGAACGGCGCCATGGGCAGAAGGGTTCGGGCGGCACGCTCGAGTCCAAGCACACCCAGCCCGACTACCACTTCCACACGCTGGCCGAGCTGGCCGATGCCGTCGAGGCCGGGCGTTGACGCTGCAGGCGATCGCCGCGCCGGTCGCCGACCTGCTGCCCGAACTGGTCGCGCTGCGGCGCGACCTGCATGCACATCCGGAACTCGCGTTCGAGGAAAGGCGCACGGCCGGCGTGGTGGCTGCGGCCTTGCGGCTCCTCGGCCTCGAAGTGCATGAAGGGGTCGGCGGCACCGGCGTGGTCGGCACGCTGCGCTGCGGCAGCGGTGCGCAGAGCGTCGGGCTGCGCGCCGACATGGACGCGCTGCCGATGGTCGAGCTCGGGCGCGCCGCCCACGCCAGCCGCACGCCGGGCGTGCACCACGGCTGCGGGCACGACGGCCACACCAGCATGCTGATCGGCGCTGCGCGCCAGCTGGCGCGCTCGCGCCGCTTCGACGGCACGGTGCACTTCATCTTCCAGCCGGCCGAGGAAGGCAAAGGCGGTGCGCGCGCGATGATCGAGGACGGCCTGTTCGAGCGCTTCCCCTGCGACAGCGTCTATGCGCTGCACAACTGGCCCGATCTGCCGCTGGGCCACGCGCAGACGCGGGCCGGGCCGATCATGGCCGCGGCCGACCGCTTCGACATCGTGCTGCGCGGCCGCGGCGGCCATGCGGCGCAGCCGCATCACACGCCCGACGCGATCCTCGCGGCGAGCCAGCTCGTTGCCCAGTTGCACACCATCGTCTCGCGCCGCATCGACCCCGGCGAATCGGCGGTGCTGTCGGTCACGCGCATCGAAGGCGGCCACAGCCACAACGTGCTGCCCGCGGAGGTGTCGATCACCGGCACCGTGCGCAGCTTCGACGCCGCATCGCAGGACCGCATCGAGGCCGCGCTGCGCGCCACTGTCGACGGTGTGGCGCTGGCCAGCGGCACCCAGGCCGAAGTCAACTATCTGCGCTACTACCCGGCCACGGTCAATACCAGCGACGAGGCCACTCTCGCGCTCGCCGCGGCCAACGCCATCGGCCTGCAAGCCGACACGGCGCCGCGCGCGGCCTTCACCTCGGAGGACTTCGCCTTCATGCTGAAGCGCCGGCCCGGCGCCTACCTGTGGCTGGGCCAGGGCCGCGCCGATCCGGGCCCGGAGGGCGATCGCGCGCTGCACCACCCCTGCTACGACTTCAACGACGATGCGCTGCCGCTGGGCGTGCGCTGGTTCTGCGAGGTGGCCGAGCGTGCCCTTGCCCCGGCAGCCGAACCCGCATCCCCTCCTCCTCCTCTTTCCTCTTCATCCTCATGAGCATCACCGTTCTGCACCAATCGGCCACCATAGGCGGCCTGCAAGACCAGGGCACGCCCGCGCGCGCGCTGAGCGAGCCGCCGTGCCGCCTGCGCGGCATCGACGTCGAGCTGGCAGGCGCCGGCGGCAACAACAGCGGCATCTGGGAATGCGAACCCGGCCGCTTCGAACGCCAGCTGCCCAACGCCGAGGTCATGCACATCCTCGCGGGCGCCTGCACTTTCACGCCGACCGGCGGCGAGCCGCTTCAGATCCGCGCGGGGGACACGCTGTTCTTTCCGCAGCACACCACCGGCGAATGGCATGTGCATGAGACCCTGCGCAAGGTGTTCGTCGTGATGGCGATGTAGGGCCCGCACAAGCCCGGAGTGCATAGGGTCTTGGCTCTGGACGCTTTGTGAGGGTTAGGGTGAGGGCACACCGCCCGCCTCCGCACCCCAACCGCTTCAGGCCGCCTGCTTTGCCAACTCGGAAGCGAACCGGCCGATCGAGAAGCTCTCGATCGGCGTCGACGTGCGCCCCGTGGCGATCAGCTCGGCCATCGTCTCGCCCACGCCTGGGCTGATCGCGAAGCCCTCGCCATTGAAACCGAAGGCGTAGTGCAGGCCCGGCACGCGGGCGCTGGGGCCGATCACCGGCTGCCAGTCGCCGGTGTAGCCCTCGATGCCGCTCCACACGCGAATCAGCTGCACGTGCTCGAAGGCCGGCACCAGCCGGCGCAGCTCGCGCAGCTGGCGCAGCACGTTGTCGGGTTTCACGTAGGCACGGATCAGGTCGGCATGCGCCGGCCCCTTGAGTCCGCCGCCGAAGACGATGTTGCCGCGCGCGATCTGGCGGAAGTACAGGCCCTCGTGCTCGACCGGCGATGAGACGCCGATCGACGGGCCGATGGCATAGGGCAGCGGCTCCGTCACGCCCATCTGCGGGCCGCGCGCGTCCATCGGCACGGCTTCGCCGAACTGCTCGGCCATGCGGTTCGACCAGGCGCCGCAAGCCACCAGCAGTTGCGGCGCGCGAAAGCGCCGGCCGTCTGCCGTGTGCGCGACGAAGCCGGTGCCGTCGCGCTCGACGTGCATCACCTCGGCATGCTCGACGATGTTCGCGCCGGCGCGCCGGGCCGCGCGCGCGAAGGCCGGGCCGGCCAGGCGCGGGTTGGCATGGCCATCGTTCGGCGAGAGCGAACCGCTCACCACCTCGGGCGCGAAGATGCCCCAGCGCCGGCGCAGCTGCCCGGCACTGAAGAGCTCCAGGTCGAGGCCCAGCGGCTTCACGTCCTTCGCATGCTGCTCCAGCACCGCGGCCTGCTTCTCGGTGTAGCAGACGCGCAGATGGCCGTAGGGCACGAACTCCAGGTCCTCGCCCAGCAGTTCCTTCACGCGGCCCCACACGGCACGCGCGCGGTTGGCCAGCGGCATCTGCGCCAGCGCGCGGCCCTGGCGCCGCACATTGCCGAAGTTGGTGCCGCTGGCCTGGCGGCCCACCAGCTCGCGCTCGAGCAGCGTGACCGACAGGCCGTGCTCGCGGCGCAGGAAGAAGGCGGCGGTGGTGCCCATCAGGCCGCCGCCCAGTATCAGCACGTCGGTGTCATGTGTTCCCGGGCTCATGCCTGCACCTCGCGCGTACTCATCATCAGGGGCTTGACTGGCGCCTGCGTGCGCAGCCGTCCCACTTGCTCGACAGGAATACCGCAGGCCTGCGCCACGATCTCGGCCGACGCATGGCCGCAGAAGCGGCCCTGGCAGCGGCCCATGCCGACGCGGCTGAAGGCCTTGGCGCGGTTGACTTCGCGGCTGTCCAACTCGTTGACGCAACGCCGCAGTTCGCCAGCCGTCACGGCTTCGCAGCGGCACACCACCGCATCGTCGGGCAGTGCCGCGGCCTGCGCGTGCGGCCAGGGAAAGGCGCGCGCCAGGCCTTCGCGGAAGCGGTCCATCTGCGCCAGCGTGCGGCGCAGCGCGGCGGACTCGGCGTCGTACAGCACGCGGCCCGGCGCGTGACCCAGGTCGGCGAGCGCCGCCAGCGCGGCCAGCCGCCCGGCGGCCTCAGCGCCGTCGGCGCCGAGGATGCGGGCGCCGTCGCCGGCGAGGTAGACGCCCGGCGTGCTGCTGCGTCCGTCGGCATCGATGCGCGGCAGCCACTGTCGGCTCAGCGGCTCGAAGTCGAACTCGCAGCGCGCGAGATCGGCCAGTTGCGTCTCGGCGCGCAGGTGCCAGCCCAGACCGACCGCATCGCATTCGAAGCGCTGTTCGCGGCCCTGGGTATCGAGCACGGCCACGGCCTGCACGCCGAGGCTATCGTCGCCGTCGATGCGAAGCGGCGTCACGCCCTGCAGCACCGGCACGCCGGCACGGCTCAGGCCGCGGATCAGCGCGAGACCGCGCAGCGCAAGCCGTGGCCGCGCGAAGAGGCCGGCCAAGGCGCCCCAGGGCTTGGCGGCCGGCGCGGAGTCGAGCACCGCCGCCACCTGCGCGCCGGCCTGCACGTACTGCGAGGCGACCAGGTACAGCAGCGGCCCGCTGCCGAGGAAGACGACGCGCGCGCCGATCGCGCAGGCCTGCGCCTTCAGTGCGATCTGCGAGGCGCCCAGGCTGTAGCAGCCGGCGCGCTGCCAGCCGGGCACGGGCATCAGGCGGTCGGTGGCGCCGGAACACACCAGCAGCGCATCGAAGGGCAGCGTCTGCGGCTCGCCCTCGCGCACCACGTGCAGGGCGCCTTCGCTCAGGTTCCAGGCCAGCGTGTCGGGTCGGTAGTCCAACTGCGCGCGCAGCGCATCGAAGTCGCGATGCAACGCCTGCGCCTTGGCGGCCTCACTGCCATAGAGCTTGGCATAGGGGCGCTTGAAGCCTTCGGGCTGGCGGCGGTAGATCTGGCCGCCGTCGCGCCGGCTCTCGTCGATCACGATGGGCCGCAGCCCGGCCTGCACCAGGGCCTGCGCCGCACGCACGCCGGCGGGGCCGGCGCCGACCACGACGATGCGTGCGGGATGAGCGAGCGATGCAGGGCTCATGCTGCCGCCCCCGGGGCATGGCGCTGCAGGGATTGCAGCAGGTCCGGCGTCGCCGGCCAGTGCTGCGCGGGCGGCCGCGTGCACACCGACATGCCCGCCGTCACGGGGGTGGAGCAGGCGCGCAGGCGCTCGCCGGCCGGCGTCCACACCCAGCAGTCCTGGCAGGCGCCCATCAGGCAGAAGCCGGCCCGCGCCCCGTCGCCGAACTCGCTGTCGCGCACGCGCCGGCCGTGGGCGAGCAGCGCCACCAGCAGGGTGTCGCCGGCCAGCGCGGTGGCCGGCTGGCCGTCGATCTGCAACGTCAGCGTGGGTCTGTCGGTTTCGGCCAGCCGCACGAAGCGGGCGGACGGACGGGAGCGAGGCGGGGTGTCGGGCATGGACGAAAAGGAAGCGCCGGTCAGCGCTGGTTGGGAAACAGCCGTTCGATCGGACAGTGCGTCTTGATGAACGGCGACTTGATGACGATGTAGCTGAAGTACTTCGCGATTCCGATGTTGCGTTCGAGCAGTTCCTCGATGATTTCTTGGTAGTGGTTGACGCCGCGCGTCAGGAAGCGCAGCAGGTAGTCGTAGCCGCCGCTCACCAGATGGCATTCGAGCACTTCGTCGACATCTCTGATCGCGGCCTCGAAGCGTGCGAAGTCCTCGCGATGGTGATCCTGCAGCGTGACCTCGGTGAACACGGTCAGCGTGTCGCCGAGCTTTTCCAGCCGCAGGTGGGCGCCGTAGCCGGCGATGTAGCCGGCCTGCTCCAGCCGCTTCACGCGGATCAGGCAAGGGCTGGGCGAGAGGCCCACCGCATCGGCCAGGTCCACGTTGGTCATGCGGCCGTTCTTTTGCAGCTGGGCCAGGATGCGCAGGTCGAGTCGGTCGATCTTGAAGGCTTCTGACATGGCGGTGCGAAAAAAGCGAAGAAGCTCCGATTCTGCGTCGCGCGCTGAGATCCGGGGGCCGTGTACGCAAGCCCTTGGTTCAGGCAGCCAGTGCGGCGCGAACATCACGCGCGTCGAGCACCTCGTCGAGCGTCTTCTTCAACCGCGCGAACAGCTGCGCGAACTCGTCCTCGGTGAAGGTGAGCGCCGGGGCGAAGCCGAGGATGTGGTCGCCGAAGGAGCGGAACACCAGGCCGTTGCGATAGCCGGCGGCGAAGATGCGGTCGGACAGGCCCAGCGCTGCGTCGAACCCGCGCTTGCTCGCCTTGTCGCTCACCAGCTCCAGCGCGCCGAGCAGCCCGCGGTAGCGCGCATCGCCCACCAGCGGGTGCGTACGCAGCGCGTCGAGGCCGGCCGCGAAGTGGGCCGCACCGCGCTGGCCGTTGGCGAGCACGCCGCCTTCCTCGTACAGGCGCAACACCTCCAGCGCGACCGCGGCGCCGACCGGATGCGCGGAGTACGTGGCGCCATGGCCGACCGATGCGCCGGCCGGCGCGCCGTCGGCGATGCCGGCATAGACCTGCTCCGACATCATCGTCGCGCCCATCGGCACGTAGCCTGCGGTCAGGCCCTTGGCCATGGTCATCAGGTCGGGCTCCACGCCCTCGGCCTCGCACGCGAACATGGGGCCGGTGCGGCCGAAGCCGGTGATGACCTCGTCCACGACGAACAGGATGCCGAGCTCGCGCGTGGCCTCGCGCATGGCCTTCAGCCAGCCCTTGGGCGGCACGATGACGCCGCCCGAGCCCTGGATCGGCTCGCAGAAGAAGGCAGCCACGTTGTCCGCGCCCAGCTCGGCCACCTTGGCGCGCAATGCGGCAACCGAGGCCGCGATCAGCGCCTGCGGGTCGGCGCCGTCCGCATGGCGATACGCGTAGGGCGACGGGATGTAGTGCTGCGTGGGCAGCGGCAGATCGAAGCCGCGATGGAAGGCAGGCAGTGCGGTCAGGCCGGCGCCGGTGGACGAAGAGCCGTGGTAGCCGCGCTCCAGCGCGATGAACTGCTTCTTGGATGGCTTGCCGATCGCGTTGTAGTACTGCACGATGAAGCGCACCGCGGCATCGATCGCCTCGGAGCCGCCGAGCGTCAGGTACACGCGCGTCAGCGATGCCGGCGTGATCTGCACCAGCTTCTCGGCCAGGCGAATGGCCGGCTCGCTGCTGAAGTGGAAGTAGCCGGTCGCGTAGGGAAGGCGGCGCATCTGCTCGGCCGCGGCCTGCACCACGCTCTCCTGCCCGTAGCCCACGTTCACGCACCAGAGGCCCGCGAAGGCGTCGAGCAGTTCGTGGCCGTCGGCATCGGTGAGCCACGCGCCGCGGCCCGAGGCGAGCACGGTGGGGCCGCGCTTCTCGTGCACGCGCCAGGGCGAGACGGGATGGATCAGATGCGCGCGGTCGATCGCGTCGAGCGCGGCGTGGTGGGGCAATGCGGTGGGATGCGTCATGTCGGTGTCGGATGGAGCGAGAGCGAAGAGGCTTTCGATGGCCATCAGCTTAGGCGGCGCACCGCATCGCGTGGTGCTGCTTTGGGTGCATTGCGCAAAGCAGGCTGCGGTTGTGTGCTTCGCTACAGCAGATCGTGCCGTGAGACCTCCGCGGCGAGAAAGCGCCCGCGTCGGATGCCGTGCTAGCCGAGCACGCGGTCCAGCGCTTCCACGAAGCGCTGCAGCTCGGATTTCCGGGTGTAGACATGCGGCGAGACTCGCAAGCCCTCGATCGGCCCTATGCGGCGGTACTTCACATGCACGTGGTGCCTTTCGCGCAGCTCCCGCTCGACATGCCTCATGTCAGCGCCGGCAATCGAGAACAGGCTGACTGCGGCGAGCCGCTCGTCGTCGACCGGCGTGTGCAGCCTGAACCCTCGAATGCCGCTGGCCAATCCCACCCAATAGCGGGTCAACTCGCGCAAGCGAGCGTGCATGGCATGGACACCTGTTTCGCGATGAATCTCGATGGCGGGGGCGATGCCCGCCTGCAGGGCGGAGTTGTAGGTCCCCAGGTTCCAGTGGTCGAACTTGTCGATGCGATCCGGCGCGTCTTCGAACGGTGCCATCAAAGGCCATGTGGATGCTATGCGCTCGCGGCGCGCGATCAACATGCCGTTTCCAACGGGAGCACCCAGCCACTTGTGGAGGCTGGTGACGAAGAAGTCGCAGCCGAGCGTTCGGAAGCTGACGGGCATCTGCGCGAAGGTCTGCGCACCGTCGACCAAGGACACCACGCCACGTTCGCGCGCGAGCTTGCACAGGCGCTCAGCGGGAAGCACGCGCCCCGTCCAATGCAGCATGTGCGTCAGTTGCATCACGCGCGTTCGCGGCGTCAACGCATTCGAATAGGCGCTCACGATGGCGTCGTCATCGTCGAGCGGATCGAAGCGTGCGGTCACGACCCGGATGCCTTCCCGTGCGGCGCGCTGCTGCCAGCCGCCGAGGGCACTCGGGTAGTCCCACTCGGAGACCACCACTTCGTCGCCGGGCTGCATGGTCACGCCGAAGATGACCGTGCTGAGTCCTTCCGTCGAGTTCCGGTTGAGCGCGATCTCGGCCGGATCGCAATCGACCAAGGCAGCCAGCGCGTCCTTGATCGAAGGCAGATTCGCATCGAGCCGGGTCCACATGTTGACGTCCGGGTTGCGGCTGACCAGGCGAAAGGCCTCGATCGCCGCCTGCTCGACGGCTCGTGGTGGCGGGCTGACGGCCGCGTTGTTCAGGTTGAGCAGCGGTTCCTGCGCCGGATAGCGCGCGCGCACCTGCTCCCAGCGCTCCTCGTTGTCGCGTTGAGGTTCCTGCATCTCCTCAGTACCCCCGCGCGCGATCGACCAGGCCGAGCATCGGTTCGCCTGCCTCGAAGCGCTGCAGGTTGTCGAGCACCACCTCTGCCGCACTCAGCGGCTGTGTCATGCTCGCGATGTGCGGCGTGAGCTGGATGTTCGGATGGCGCCAGAAAGCATGCTCCGGCGGCAGCGGCTCGGGGTCGGTCACGTCGAGCACGGCATCGCCGATCCGGCCGCTGGCCAGCGCAGCCAGCAGGTCGGTGTCCACGAGCTGCGGCCCGCGGCCGACATGCACCAGGCCCGCGCCTTCGGGCAGCATCGAGAACAGGCGCGCGTCGAGAAAGCCGCGCGTCGAATCGGTCAGCGGCAGCAGGCACACGAGGATGTCGGTGCGCGCGAGGAAGGACTGCAGCTCGTCGGCGCCGGCATGGCATTCCACGCCCTCGACCGCATGCCGCGAGCGGCTCCAGCCCGCGCAATCGAAGCCCAGGCCGACGAGCTGCGCCAGCACCGCCTGGCCGAGCGAGCCGAGCCCGAGCACACCGATGCGCCGCTCGCCAGCGGGCCGCACCGGCAGCGGGCGCCACTGGGCCTCCTGCTGCTGGCGACGGTACCGCGGCATGTCGCGATGCAGGCCGAGCACCGCATACGTCACATACTCGACCATGCCCTGCACGATGCCGGGCTCCACCATGCGCACCACCGGCAAGTCCGGCGGCAGCGCCGCGAAGTCGAACTGGTCGACGCCGGCGCCGGAAGAGAACAGCACCTCGAGATTCGGAAAGCGCTCGGCCAGATCCTCCGGCGGTTCCCAGGCCGCAAGAAAGCGCACCTGCGCCGCGTCGCCGATGTCGGGCCAGATGCGGAAGTCGATCCCAGGCGCGCGACGCCGGAACACCTCGGCCCACTGGCGGCCGCGCACCGGGTCTGACTTGTAGAGAAAGGTGGCCGTGCCCATCGCCATCAACCGACGGCTTGGGTCACGATCGCGAACAGCGCCGGCCCGCCCGGCGGCGTGGCAAGCGGCGCACCGCGCACCATCGTCGTCGGCGCGTCCACGCGCAAGAGGCCGATGCTCTCGAGCCATTCGGCCAACCCGCTCGCGAAGTCGATGTCGATGCGCGTGAAGTGGCCGGCGTTCAGGCCGGCGAGATGCGCGATCAGCGCTTTCGCGCCTTCGGCATCGGGCGCCACCACCGGACCGATCGCGTGCCCGCGCCCGAAGCGGCGCAGCATCGCGAAGCCGCGCGGCTCGTTGTCATGGTCGAGCACCACGCAGGCGTCGGCGCTGGCCAGCAGATCGGCGATCAGCGCATCCCGCGGCATGCCGCGCGCCGCCGCGTCGAGCGCCTGAAGGGCTGTAGCCTCGTGCAGACCGGCGGGCCGCAGGCGCCAGCCGGACGGCAGCGCGACCAGCGGCGCCGGCTGCGCCGTGCCCTGGTGCTGGCGCAACTCGCCGGTGCGCACGAAGCCCAGCCGTTCGTACAGGCCGCGCCCGTCGGCGGTCGCATGCAGCAGCACCGTGTGCGCGTCCAGGCCTTCGAGCAGCGCGCTCATGAGCCGGTGGCCGAGGCGGCGACCCTGGCAGGCCGGCGCCACGATCACGAGGCCGATGGTGGCGTGACGCTCGCCCCAGCGCCAGCGCAGCGCGGTGGCGACGAGCTCGCCGTCGCGCTCGGCGACGATGCCCTCGGCATGCGCGAACACCTGCTCCCAGTCCGCGGGGCGGTGCGGCCAGCGCAGCACGGCCGTCAGCGCATGTGCGAGCGGCAGGTCTGCGGCGGTCATTGATCTCAGCACCACGCCGTCGAGAGCAGGTGAATTCGGTGTCTGGGCAGGCATCGGGAAGGTCTTTTTGCAGCGAAAAGGCAGGTCATCTTGGACGACATCCGCGCCTTTCGCCAGACCCAATTCGCGCTTCGCCGCAACTTGCAAGCTTCGCCTGTCGCGGCCCCGGGTTTCGCAATTCGATGCGGCAGCGCGCGCGCTTACGCACACAAATGCCGCGCCAACCTGCCTAGCATCGAGCGCCGTTTCGCGAGCTCGCGTTTCGGCAACAGATTTCCATCGAAAGTCCACCATGCAAGTCTTCGACCCGCGACAGATCCACGCGCCCTCGGGCCATTTCATCGGCGGACGCCTGGTCCCCGATGGCGGCCGCATGGTCGTGCAGCGGCCCTCCGACGGCCAGCCGCATGCCGAGCTTCCGCTGGCCGATGCGGCCACCGTGGACGCTGCCGTGCGCGATGCCTGGAGCGCCTGGCGCCAGAGCGACTGGGCACGGCGCGCGCCGCGCGAACGCGCTCGCGTGCTGCGCCGCTGGGCCGACCTGATCGAAGCCGACGCCGCGCGCCTCGGGCCGCTGGAGGCCGTGTGCTCCACGCGGCCGGTGCGCGACGCCATCGCCTGGGACGTCCCGTTCACGGCCGAAGGCCTGCGCTTCTTCGCCGAGTACGCGGACAAGCTCGGTGGCGAGGTCGCGGCCACGCGCCACGACCATCTGGGCATGGTGGTGGCCGAGTCCTACGGCGTGGTCGGCGCCATCACGCCGTGGAATTTTCCGCTGGTGATGGTGTCGTGGAAGGTCGGCGCCGCGCTGGCCGCCGGCAACGCGGTGGTGCTCAAGCCTTCGGAGCTGACGCCCTTCTCGGCCCTCAGGCTGGCCGAGCTGGCCGTCGAGGCCGGCGTGCCGCCCGGGCTCTTCAACGTCGTGCAGGGTGACGGCCGCACCACGGGCGACGCGCTCTCGCGCCATCCGCTCGTCTCGAAAATGACCTTCACCGGCTCCACCCGCACCGGCGCCGCCATCATGGCCGCCTGCGCCATGGCGGGCCCCAAGCCGGTGACGCTGGAGCTGGGCGGCAAGAGCCCGCAGCTGGTGTTCGACGATGCGCCCGATGTAGACCGCCTGGCCGACATGATCGCCGGCGCGATCACCGGCAACGCGGGCCAGGTGTGCGTGGCCGGTTCGCGGCTGATCGTGCAGCGGGGCATCGCCGAGGCGCTGGTCGAAGGCATCGCCGCGCGCTTCGAAGCGCTGCGCCCGGGCGCGACCTGGGACGACGCGGCCACGCTGCCGCCCATCGTCTCGGCGCTGCAGGCCGGGCGCATCCAGGACATCGTCGATCGCTCGCGCGAGGCCGGCGGCCGCATGCGCAGCGGCGGCGGCCTGTTCGACGGCGGCCCCGGCGGCGCCTACTTCCGGCCCACGCTGATCGAGGGCGTGGACGCGGCCAACCCGGCGGTGCGGGAAGAGATCTTCGGGCCGGTGCTCACGGTCCAGACCTTCGGCGACGAGGAGGAAGGCTTGGCGCTGGCCGCGCACGAACACTACGGCCTCGCGTCCGGCGTGCACACCGCCGACATCGGCCGGGCGCTGCGCGCGATGCGCGGCATCTCCGCCGGCACCGTCTGGATCAACCGCTACGGGCGCAGCGCCGACTTCGTCATCCCCACCGGCGGCTACCACCAGTCGGGCATCGGCAAGGACCTGGGCCGTCAGGCAGTCGAGGCCAACCTGCGCTTCAAAAGCGTGCTCATCGACTTCGCAGCAACGCACTGAGGTGCGTGGCTGCACGCGCGAGGGGCAGACCGCATGGCATGCCGCCGCACCCCCTCCAAACGGCAGCTTTCGTGCGCCGGGCGCCCCCATTTCCCTACAACCTCGGCGCCGCTGCGTGCTGCAATCGCTTCGTCATGAGCTTGTCGCATTTACATCTGTCATTTAAGGAATAGAGACCATGAGCTTCCGTCCCAAATTCATCACCTTCGACTGCTACGGCACGCTGACGCGCTTTCGCATGGGCGACATGGCGCGCGACATGTTCGCCGACCGCATCCCGGCCGAGCGCATGGAGCAGTTCGTCGCCGACTTCAGCGCCTACCGCTTCGACGAGGTGCTGGGCGACTGGCAGCCCTACGAAGTGGTGCTGAAGAACGCGGTGCGGCGCCTGTGCAAGAAGTGGAAGATCCAGTACCTCGACCATGAGGCGCAGAAGTACTACGACGCGGTGCCGACCTGGAGCCCGCACGCGGACGTCCCTGCCGGGCTGGCCAAGATCGCAAAGGAGATCCCGCTGGTGATCCTGTCGAACGCCTCGGACAACCAGATCCAGAAGAACGTGGCGATGCTGGGTGCGCCCTTTCACCGCGTCTACACCGCACAGCAGGCCCAGGCCTACAAGCCGCGCCTGAAGGCCTTCGAATACATGCTCGACTCGCTGGGCTGCAACCCCGAGGACGTGCTGCACGTCTCCTCCAGCCTGCGCTACGACCTGATGTCGGCGGACGACCTGGGCATCGTCAACAAGGTCTTCGTCAACCGCGGCCACGGCCCTGGCAATCCGGCCTACCGCTACGTCGAGATCAAGGACATCGGCGGCCTGCCGGGCGTCGTGGGCCTCTGATTTCCTCCACCGGCCGCACGTCATGAAGCTCGACTCCTACTGGACCGATTCGGCGCCCGCCTTCGTGCCGCGCTCGCGCGAGCTGCCGGCGCAGGTCGATGTCGCGATCGTGGGCGGCGGCTTCACCGGCCTGTCGGCGGCGCTGGCGCTGGCCAAGCGCGGCGCCACGGTGGCGGTGCTGGAAGCGGGCGAGCGCGTGGCGGCCGAAGCCTCGGGCCGCAACGGCGGGCATGTCAACAACGGGCTGGCGGTGGACTACGCCGAAGTCGCTGCCAAGGTCGGCGTCGAGCGGGCCCGCGCCTGGTACCGCGCCTACGACGATGCGGTGGACACGGTGGCGCGGCTGGTGCGCGAGGAGGCCATAGCCTGCGACTTCCTGCGAAACGGCAAGCTCAAGCTCGCGACGCGGCCGAACCAGATGGCCGCGCTCGAACGCAGCGCCGAGCGCCTGATCGCCGACGGCGTGGACAGCGAGGTCGAGATCCTCGACGCGGCGCGCGTGCATGCCGAGGTGCAGAGCGAGCGCTTCCACGGCGGCCTGCTCTACAAGCGCAGCGGCCAGATGCACATGGGCCGCTTCGCTCACGGCCTGGCGGCAGCGGCCGAGCGCCACGGTGCGCAGATCCACACCGGCACCAGCGTGCGCCGCCTCGAACGGCTGGGTCCCGGCCATGCGCACCGGCTGCACACGGAGCGCGGCACCGTCAGCGCCCAGCAGGTGCTGCTGGCCACCGGTGCCACGCGCCACGGCGGCTACGGCAGCTTCGGCTGGCTGCGTCGCCGCATCGTGCCGATCGGCAGTTTCATCGTGGTCACCGAGCCGCTCGGCGCCGAACGCGCGCAGGCCCTGCTCGCCAAGCGGCGCACCTACGTCACGGTGGCGAACATCCACCACTACTTCCGGCTCACCGCCGACCACCGGCTGGTGTTCGGCGGGCGCGCGCGCTTCGCAGTCTCGAGCCCGCAGACCGATGCCGCAAGCGGCGAGATCCTGCGCGCGGGACTGGCCGAGACCTTTCCGCAGCTCGGCGCCGTGCGGCTCGACTACTGCTGGGGCGGCCTGGTCGACATGACGCAGGACCGCCTGCCCCACGCCGGCGAGCGCAACGGCCTCTACTACGCGATGGGCTACAGCGGCCACGGCACGCAGATGTCGGTCCACATGGGCGAGCGCATGGCCGCCGTGATGGGCGGCGACGCGCTCGCCAACCCCTGGCAGGGCCGCGACTGGCCCGCCATTCCCGGCCACTTCGGCCCGCCGTGGTTCCTGCCGGCGATCGGCCTCTACTACACGCTCAAGGACAGGCTGGCCTGAGCGCCTTTTCTTCATCGACAACCAGAGGAGTACCCCACCATGAGCGACAGCAGCAGCAACAAGAGCTTCGAAAACCTCGTCGGTCCCGGCGAAAGCCTTCGCGTGATGGAGTCGCTCCGGCGCGGCGCCTCGCGGCGCGACATCCTCGCGATGCTGATGGCCGGCGGCATGCAGGCCACGCTCGCCGGCGGCATCGCGGGCGCCGCGATGTCCGCGCATGCGCAGACGCCCAGGAAGGGCGGGCGCATCCGCGTGGCCGGCGCGACCGCCGCCGCCACCGACACGCTGGACCCGGCCAAGCAGTCGAACCAGACCGACTACTCGCGCGGCAACATGATCTACAACGGCCTCACCTCGCTGGACGGCAGCCTGACGCCGCAGCCGGCGCTGGCCGAATCGTTCACCACCAAGGACGCCAAGACCTGGGTCTTCACCTTGCGCAAGGGCGTGAGCTTCCACGACGGCAAGGCGCTGTCGCCGGCCGACGTCGTGTTCTCGGTGATGCGCCACAAGGACCCGGCCACGGCGTCGAAGGCCAAGGTGCTCGCCGACCAGATCGACAGCGCCAAGGCCACCGGTCCCAATGAAGTGACCTTCGTGCTCAGCGCGCCGAACGCCGACCTGCCGGTGATCCTGGGCACCTTCCACTTCCACATCGTCA
Organism: Variovorax sp. LjRoot175; assembly: GCF_964253805.1. Classification (NCBI taxonomy): domain Bacteria; kingdom Pseudomonadati; phylum Pseudomonadota; class Betaproteobacteria; order Burkholderiales; family Comamonadaceae; genus Variovorax; species Variovorax sp. LjRoot175. The sequence continues at coordinate 4,677,928 of NZ_CAXURY020000001.1, forward strand.
AGGAAGGCACCACCGACTTCAACGCCGGCATCGGCACCGGCCCCTACAAGCTCAAGGAGTTCAAGCCCGGCGTGCGTTCGCTGGTGGTGCGCAACGACGCCTACTGGAAGCCAGGCAAGCCTTATCTCGACGAGATCGAGTTCGTGGGCATCGGCGACGAGAGCGCGCGCGTCAACGCGCTGCTCTCGGGCGGCATGGACCTGGTGGGTTCGGTCAATCCGCGCTCGGTCGAGCGGGTGAAGAGTACGCCCGGCTTCGGGATCTTCGTCACCCAGTCCGGCCAGTACTCCGACCTCGTGATGCGCAAGGACGTGGGCCCCGGCGCCAACCCGGACTTCGTGCTCGGGATGAAGCACCTCTTCGACCGCGAGCAGATGAAGAAGACCATCGCGCTCGACTACGCGGTGGTCGCCAACGACCAGCCGATCGACCCGACCAACCGCTTCTACTTCAAGGGCCTGCCGCAGCGCCCCTTCGACCTCGACAAGGCCAAGTTCCATCTGCAGAAGTCCGGTATCACGGGCAAGGTGCCGGTGGTGGCATCGCCGGCGGCGCTGTACTCGGTGGAAATCGCGCTGCTGCTGCAGCAGACGGCGCAGCGCGCGGGGCTGGAGATCGACATCAAGCGTATGCCGGCCGACGGCTACTGGTCGAATCACTGGCTCAACAGCCACGTCGGCTTCGGCAACGTCAACCCGCGCCCGAGCGCCGATGTGCTGCTGACGCAGTTCTTCCAGTCGGGCGCGGCCTGGAACGAGTCGCGCTGGAAGAACGAGAAGTTCGACCAGCTGCTGCTGGCTTCGCGCGCCGAGACCGACCTGGCCAAGCGCAAGCAGATGTATGCCGACATGCAGACCATGATCCACCAGGAAGCCGGCATCGGCATCCCGCTGTTCCTGGCGAGCATCGACGGGCACACGTCCAAGCTCAAGGGACTGTCGCCCATCCCGCTGGGCGGCCTGATGGGCTACAACTTCGCCGAGAACGTATGGCTGGAGGCATGACGCCTCCCCGGCCGCTCGTCTCGCCCCACGGAGCACCGAGATGAACCATGTAATCCTGAAGCTTCTCGCCCAGCGCATCGCGCTGGCGCTGCTGTCGCTCTTGGCGGTGTCGGTGATCGTGTTCTCGATCACCGCGGTGCTGCCCGGCGATGCCGCGCAGGAGCAGCTCGGCCAGGACGCCACGCCCGAGGCGGTCGCCGCGCTGCGTGCGCAGATGGGCCTGGACGTGCCGGCGCCCGAGCGCTACGCGAAGTGGCTGCTCGGCATTGTGCAGGGCGATGCCGGCCGTTCGGCCACGACGCAGATGCCGGTGGCCGAGCTGGTCGCCAGCCGGCTGCCCAACTCGCTGCTGCTGGCCGCCGTCACGGCGCTGTTCTCGGTGCCCATCGCGCTCACGCTCGGCATCGCCTCGGCGGTCTGGCGCGGCTCCTGGTTCGACCGCGCGGCATCGACGACGGCGGTCGGCGTGGTGTCGGTGCCGGAGTTCCTGGTCGCAACCCTCGCGGTGCTGGTCTTCGCGGTCCAGCTGCGCTGGTTGCCGGCGCTCTCCTTCGTCAACGACATCGAATCGGTCGGGCAGATGCTGCGCGCCTTCGCCATGCCGGTGCTGGTGCTGTGCTGCGTGATCGTGGCGCAGATGATGCGCATGACGCGCGCCGCGGTGATCGACCAGCTCGAGGCGCCCTACATCGAGATGGTGCGGCTCAAGGGCGCCTCGCCGATGCGCATGGTGCTGGCGCATGCGCTGCCCAACGCGGTGGGGCCGATCGCCAACGCCGTGGCGCTGAGCCTGTCGTACCTGCTGGGCGGCGTGATCATCGTCGAGACCATCTTCAACTACCCGGGCATCGCCAAGCTGATGGTCGACGGCGTGTCGCAGCGCGACATGCCGCTGGTGCAGACCTGCGCCATGATCTTCTGCTGCGCCTACCTGATCCTGGTGACGACCGCCGACATCTGCGGCATCCTCGCCAACCCGCGGCTGCGGCACCGTTGAGGCCAGCTCCATGGAAACCTCCACCTCCACCTCCACCTCCACCTCGGCCGTGAGCGCCATGGCTTCCGTCGCGGCTTCGCCACCCGAGCGGCGAAGCAGCCCGCTGCGCCGGCTCGGCGGCTTCGGCCCCTCCGGCCTGCTCGGCCTCGCGGTGCTGCTGTTCTGGCTGCTCGCGGCGCTGCTCGGCCCCTGGCTGCTCTCGCACAGCACGGCGGCCATGGGCACCTCGAACGTCTTCGCGCCGATCAGCGCGAAGCACTGGCTGGGCACCGACTACCTCGGGCGCGACATGCTGGCGCTCATCATCGAGGGGGCGCGCTACACGATCGGCGTCGCGCTGTTTGCCACGCTGCTGGCAAGCGGAACCGGCACCACGCTGGCGCTGCTGGCCGCCGCCAGCGGCCGCTGGATCGACGCGGTGCTCAGCCGCGGTCTGGACACGCTGACCGCGATCCCGAGCAAGATGTTCGCGCTCATCATGGTGGCGGGCTTCGGCTCCTCGGTGCCGATGCTGGTCGTCACGGCGGCCATCATCTACGTGCCGGGCGCCTACCGCATGGCGCGCTCGCTGGCCGTCAACATCAACGCACTCGACTACGTGACCGTGGCGCGCACGCGCGGCGAAGGCACGCTCTACATCATGCTGCGCGAGATCCTGCCCAACATCGTCGGCCCGATGCTGGCCGACCTCGGTCTGCGCTTCGTCTACGTCGTGCTGCTGCTGGCGAGCCTGAGCTTCCTCGGCCTGGGCATCCAGCCGCCGGCGGCCGACTGGGGCTCGCTGGTGCGCGAGAACATCGGCGCGCTGGCCATGGGCGGCGCCTCGGTGATCGTGCCGGCGCTGGCCATCGCGAGCCTGACCATCGCGGTCAACCTGGTGATCGACAACCTTCCGGGCCGTTCGGCACGGGAACGAGGAGCACGCTGATGGGCGCACCACTCACCGTCCAGGGCTTGAGCATCTGCGCCGGCGCGAACACGCTGGTCGATGCCTTGAGCTTCTCCGTGCAGCCCGGCGAGGTGCTGGCGCTGATCGGCGAGTCGGGCTCCGGCAAGACCACCACCGCGCTGGCGCTGATGGGCTATGCGCGCCACGGCTGCCGCATCTCGGCGGGCAGGGTGCAGATCGGCGACACCGACGTGCTCGCGCTCGATGCGGCGCAGCAGCGCGCACTGCGCGGGCGCACCGTCTCCTACATCGCGCAGAGCGCGGCCGCTTCCTTCAATCCCTCGCGCACGATCATGGACCAGGTGATCGAGCCGACCGTCATCCACGGCCTGTGCAAGCGGGCCGAGGCCGAGGCGAAGGCGGTGCAGCTCTTCCGCGAGCTGGCGCTGCCCGATCCGGAAACCATCGGCGCGCGCTATCCGCACCAGGTCTCCGGCGGCCAGCTGCAGCGGCTGATGGCGGCGATGGCGCTGATCGGCGACCCGGAGCTCGTGATCCTGGACGAGCCGACCACCGCGCTGGACGTGACGACGCAGATCGAGGTGCTGCGCGCCTTCCGCCGCGTGGTGCGCGAGCGCCGCGCCACCGCGGTGTACGTGAGCCACGACCTGGCCGTGGTGGCGCAGATGGCCGACCACATCCTGGTGCTGCGCAATGGCCGCATGCGCGAGCTGAACGCCACCGGACAGATCCTCGCCGCGCCGGCCGATGAGTACACGAAGTGCCTGCTCGCCGCCGCCCGGCCGGTGACGCGCGAATCGGGCAAGGCGGCGAACGACGACCCCGAGCTGCTGCTGCATGTGCAGCAGCTCTCGGCCGGCTACGGCCCGCTGGATGCGCAGGGGCGTCCGGCCATGCCGATCCTGCAGGACATCGATCTGAAGCTCCACCGCGGCCAGGCGATCGGCGTGATCGGCGAATCGGGCTCGGGCAAGACCACGCTGGCGCGTGCCGTCGCCGGCCTGCTCAGGCCCAGCCATGGCAGCGTGCTGTTCCGCGGCCGCGAGCTCAAGCCGACGCTGCAGCAGCGCGACCGGGACGAGCTGCGCCGCATCCAGATCGTGTTCCAGATGGCCGATACGGCGCTCAACCCGTCGCAGACCATCGAGCGCATCCTGGCGCGCCCGCTCGAGTTCTACAAGGGCCTGCGCGGCGCGCCGCTGCAGCGCCGCATCCGCGAACTGCTGGATCTCGTGAAGCTGCCGCACTCGGTGGCCGGGCGCCTGCCGGGCGGCCTCTCGGGCGGGCAGAAGCAGCGCGTGAACCTCGCGCGCGCACTCGCGGCCGACCCCGACCTGATCCTCTGCGACGAGGTGACCTCGGCGCTGGACACCGTGGTCGCCGCGGCGGTGCTCGACCTGCTGGCGGAGCTGCGCCGCGAGCTCGGCGTGTCCTACCTGTTCATCAGCCACGACCTGCACACGGTGCGCGCGGTGTGCGACGAGATCGTCGTGATGCAGCACGGCCGCAAGCTCGCGCAGGTGGCGCGCTGCGACTACGATCGCGGGCCGCATCACCCCTACTACGAACTGCTGGCCCGTTCGGTGCCCGAGCTGCGCCAGGGCTGGCTGGACGACATGGACCGCAGCGCTGCGGCAGCATCATGAGGAAAACCGAGATGACCCCCACCTTCCGCATTGCGCTGATCGCCGGCGACGGCATCGGCAAGGAAGTGTTGCCCGAGGGCCTGCGCGTGGTGCAGGCCGCGGCCGCGCGCTTCGGCTTCGAGCTCGACTGCCGCGTCATCGACTGGGCCAGCTGCGACTACTACGCCGAGCACGGCCAGATGATGCCGGACGACTGGAAGGAGCAACTGAAGGGCGTCGACGCGCTGTACTTCGGCGCCGTCGGCTGGCCCGCCACCGTGCCCGACCACGTCTCGCTGTGGGGGTCGCTTCTGAAGTTCCGCCGCGAGTTCGACCAGTACATCAACCTGCGCCCGGTGCGCCTCTTCGAAGGCGTGCCATGCCCGCTCGCGGGCCGCCAGCCCGGCGACATCGACTACCTCGTGGTGCGCGAGAACACCGAGGGCGAATACACCTCGCTCGGCGGCGTGATGTACGAAGGCACCGAGCGCGAGATCGTGATCCAGGAATCGGTGTTCTCGCGCCACGGCACCGACCGCGTGCTGAGGTACGCCTACGAACTCGCCCAGGCGCGCAAGAGAAAGCACCTGACGGTGGCCACCAAGAGCAACGGCATCGCCATCAGCATGCCCTGGTGGGACGGCCGCGCCGACGCCGTCGGCCGCGACTATCCCGAGGTGCAGGTCGACAAGCAGCACATCGACATCCTGTCGGCGCGCTTCGTGCTGCAGCCCACGCGCTTCGACGTGGTGGTGGCAAGCAACCTGTTCGGCGACATCCTCTCCGACCTCGGCCCCGCGACCACCGGCACCATCGGCCTGGCACCCTCGGCCAACCTCAACCCGGATCGCAGGTTCCCCTCGCTGTTCGAGCCCGTGCACGGCTCGGCGCCCGACATCTACGGCCAGAACATCGCCAACCCGATCGCCATGATCTGGTCGGGGGCGCTGATGCTGGACTTCCTCACCCAAGGCCAGGGCGCCGGCCGCGCCGCGCACGACGCGATCCTCGCCGCCATCGAGGCGGTGCTGCGCGAGGGCCCGCGCACGCGCGACCTCGGCGGCACGGCATCCACCACCGAACTCGGCATGGCGATTGCCGAGCGCGTCGCCGCAGCCTGAAACCCCCATGACAAACACCATGACACTGAACCTTGAACGCCAGGACCTGATGCCCGGGCGCCAGCTGATCGGCGCCGAATGGCGCGAGGCGAGCGACACGCGCCGCCTGGACGTCACCGACCCTGCCACCGACACCGTCTTCGCCAGCGTGCCCGACGGCACGGCCGCCGACGCACGCGCCGCGGTCGATGCCGCGCACGCCGCCTTCCCGGCCTGGCGCGCCGTGCCGGCCAAGGAGCGCGCCCGCATCCTCAAGCGCTGGAACGACCTGGTGTTGGCGCACCAGGAGGACCTGGGCCGGCTGATCTCGCGCGAACAGGGCAAGCCGCTGGCCGAGGGCCGCGGCGAGGTGGCCTACGCCGCAAGCTACATCGAGTGGTTTGCCGAGGAAGCCACGCGCGCCAACGGCGAGGTGATCCCTGCGCCGGTGCCAGGCCGGCGCATGTTCGCGCTGAAGGAACCGGTCGGCGTGGTCGCCACCATCACGCCGTGGAACTTCCCGGCCGCCATGATCGCGCGCAAGATCGCCCCCGCGCTCGCCGCCGGTTGCACCGTGGTGTGCAAGCCGGCCGAGGACACGCCGCTGACATCGCTGGCCCTGGTCAAGCTGGCCCAGGAGGCCGGGGTGCCGGCGGGGGTGCTCAACATCGTCACCGCCTCGCGCGAGCGCACGCCCGAGGTGGTGGACGTGTGGCTGGCCGATGCGCGCGTGCGCAAGATCAGCTTCACCGGCTCCACGCCGGTGGGCAAGCATCTCGCGCGCGCCTCGGCCGACACGCTGAAGAAGCTGTCGCTGGAGCTCGGCGGCAACGCGCCCTTCATCGTCTTCGAAGACGCCGACATCGATGCCGCCGTCGAAGGCCTGATGGCGGCCAAGTTCCGCAACGGCGGGCAGACCTGCGTCTGCCCGAACCGCGTGTTCGTGCAAGCCAAGGTGCATGACACCTTCGTCGACAAGCTGGCCGCACGGGTCGGCGCACTCAAGGTCGGCCCGGCCACCGAGGCCGATTCGCAGATCGGCCCGATGATCAACGCGCGTGCGGTCGAGAAGATCGAGCGCCATGTGCGCGATGCCGTCGAGAAGGGCGCGCGCGTCGTCGTCGGCGGCAAGCGGCTGCGCTCGGCGCGCTGCGACGGCCCCAACTATTTCGCCCCCACCGTGCTGGTGAACGCCGACGCATCCATGGAATGCAGCTGCGAAGAGACCTTCGGGCCGGTGGTGCCGGTCACGCGCTTCGACAGCGAAGCCGAGGTGATCGCCGCCGCCAACGACACGCCCTTCGGGCTCGCGGCCTACTTCTACTCGACCGACGTGCGCCGCATCTGGCGCGTGGCCGAGGCGCTGGAATCAGGCATCGTCGGCATCAACGAAGGCGCCCTGGCGGCAGAGGCCGCGCCCTTCGGCGGCGTGAAGGAGTCTGGCTACGGCCGCGAGGGCTCGGTGCACGGGCTGGACGACTACATGCACATCAAGTACCTGTGCCAGGGGCAGCTCTAGCGAAAGACCTTTCTGCACGTAGTCCGATGCAGGCCGCGCGAACCGGAAAGGCCGGAAGCGCGGAATATCCTCGTTCATCATGGACGTGCGTGAAAGCTTCACCCAGGCGGTGGGCCATACACCGCTCATCAGGTTGCGCAAGGCCTCCGAGCTGACCGGCTGCGAGATCCTCGGCAAGGCCGAGTTCATGAATCCCGGCGGATCGGTGAAGGATCGCGCGGCGCTCTATATCGTGCTCGATGCCGAGGCGCGCGGCGACCTGCAGCCGGGCGGCGTGATCGTCGAGGGCACGGCCGGCAACACCGGCATCGGCCTCGCGCTGGTGGGCAACACGCGCGGCTACCGCACCGTGATCGTGATCCCGCAGACGCAGAGTCAGGAGAAGAAGGATGCGCTTCGCCTGTACGGTGCCGAGCTGCGCGAGGTGCCGGCGGTGCCCTACAGCGATCCGGGCAACTACGTGCACGTGGCCGAACGCCTCGCCGCCGAGCTCGCGCGCAGCGAGCCCCATGGCGTGCTCTATGCGAACCAGTGGGACAACCTGTCCAACCGCGACGGCCACTTCCGCTCGACCGGCCCCGAGATCTGGCAGCAGACGGACGGCCGCATCGACGGCTTCATCTGCTCCATCGGCACCGGCGGCACGCTGGCCGGCGTCGGCCAGTACCTGAAGGAACGCAAGCCGGGTGTGGTGATCGCCGCCGCCGATCCGATGGGCGCGGCGATGTACCACTACATCAAGCACGGCGAATTGCGCAGCACCGGCAGCTCGATCACCGAAGGCATCGGCCAGAACCGCATCACGGGCAACCTGGAGGGCGCCTCGTTCGACGACGCCTTTCAGATCGAGGACCAGGAGGCGCTGCCCGTGCTGTTCGACCTGCTGCGCGAGGAAGGCCTGTGCCTGGGCGGTTCCAGCGGCATCAACGTGGCCGGCGCGATCCGCCTGGCACGCGAGCTCGGACCGGGCCACACGATCGTGACGATCCTGGCCGACTCCGGTTCGCGCTACCAGTCGAAGCTGTACAACCCGGCCTTCCTGCGCGAGAAGAATCTTCCGGTTCCGGCCTGGCTTGCGTGAGCCGGGGCCTATCGCGGCGCGAGCACCAGCTTGCCCAGCGACTCGCCGGCATCGAGCATGCGATGCACTTGTTGCACCTCGCCCATCGGGAACACGCGAGTCGGCGGAGCCCGCACCGCCCCCTGGCTCATGAGCCCGATGGCCTTGCCCATCAGCGCGCGCCGCTGCTGCCGGTCGGCGTCGAAGGTGTGGATGGAGAAGGTCCTGACCGCCAGGCTCTTGCTCAACAGCGAGCGCAGTTCCATGAACACATCGCGCGCCGGCGGCCCGCCCGCGATGTTGTAGGAGATCGCGGTGCCCAGCGGCGCCAGCGAGCGGATGCAGGCGATCAGCAGCTCGCCGCCCACGTGGTCGAAAGCCAGGTCCACGCCACGCCCCTCGGTCCGCTCGAAGACGCGATCGGGCAGCCCTGCCGGATCGCCGTCGACGATGGCGCTGGCGCCGTGCGCCAGTGCATGCGCCCGCTTCTCGGGCGTGGAGGCGGTGCCGATCACGGTCATGCCGTGGTGCGCCGCGAGTTGAACGAGCGCGGTGGCCACGCCGCCGGCCGCGCCCGGCACGAGGATCGAGCGCACCGGCAGGCCGCCGTTGCAGGCCAATAGCATCGCCTGCGCCAGTTGCACATTGCCGAGGCTGACCGCGTCCTGGAACGCGATGCTGTCCGGCAGGACGAAAGGCGCTTCCTCGGGCACGCAGATGAACTCCGCATAGCAGCCGCCGCGCTGCGGCAGCTCGCGCGAGCTGACCAGCACGCGCTGGCCGACCTGCAGCGTCGTCACGCCGGGGCCCAGCGCCTCGACGGTACCGGCCATCTCATTGCCGGGAATGGCCGGCAGCGGCGGCATCCACTTGTAGGTGCCGTTGCGGATCAGCACGTCGGGTCCGCCGGCGCCGATCGCCTCGGCGCGGACTCTCACCTCGCCGGGCTTGCACACCGGCATCGGCAGCTCGACCAGTTCCAGCGCCTCCGGACCGCCGGGGTTTCTGACTTGCACGGCGCGCATGAGGCTTTGCATCTCAGCGTTGGCCGTCGTGCACGGTCACGGTTTCCTTGCTCAGGCCGCCCAGCCGGGCATGCACCCGGCCACCCGTGCCCATCACCAGCGCGAACAGGATCTCGTTGGGCCGCGGCGCATCCTGGATGCCGACTTCCATGCTGTTGTAGTGGCTGCGCACATAGGCCGCGTGGATGTAGTGCAGCGGCACCATCAGCCGGTAGCCGGTGGCGGCCACCGCCTTGGCCGAGGGCACGATCGCCTTCGGCTCGCCCAGCACCGAGCGCATGGCCCAGCCGCCCGCTTCGTGCCACACGGCGCCATGCTCCAGCTCGCCGTTGACGCCCACGATGGCGGCCTTGCTGTAGACCTCCACCTTGTCGCGGCCCAGCACCTCGACCAGCTCCGTCGCCAGGGATGTCCCCAGCGCGCGGAGCTCGGCCATAAAGGGCATCAGGTCAGGCTCATAACGCCCGGCGTAGGGGTTGCGGATCACCGCGCAGGCCGCGGCCAGTTTCAGCGGCTCGTCGACCGGCGGGCCGCCCTCGTGATGGATGGTCTCGATGGTGAGACTGCGCTTGCGGATTTCGATCAGGGACATACGAACCTCACTGCTTGGGAATCTGTGCTTCGTTGACGACGGCGGTCCATTTCTTGAGTTCGGAACTCACCATCGCCGTCATTTCTTCCGGCGTGCTTGCGCGCGCCTCGCCGCCCATGTCTTCCAGGCGCGCGCGAACGCCCGGGACCTGCAGCGCCTTGAGGGTCTCGGCGCGCAGCCGCTCGACCACCGGGCGCGGCGTGCCGGCGGGCGCCATGAAGCCGGCCCACGAGCGCACGTCGTAGCCGGCGACGCCCTGCTCCGCCACCGTGGGCAGCTCCGGCATCGCGGCCCAGCGCTGCGCACCGGTGGTCGCCAGCGCCTTCAGCTTGCCGGCTTTGATATTGGCCATCACGGCCGTCGGCGGCGCGACGATGAGCGGGACTTCGCCGCCGAGCAGCGCGGTCACCGAGGCGGCGTCGCCGCGATAGGGCACGTGCAGCAGCTCGACCTTCGCGCTCTTGACCAGCAGCTCCCCCGCCAGGTGGTGCGTCGAGCCGATGCCGGCAGAGCCGTACGACAGGCTGCGCGCGTCGGCACGCGCGGCGGCGAGCAGCTCCGTGAGGCTGCGATACGGCGAATCGGCGCGCACCACCAGCAGGAAGGGAAAGTAGGTGATGGTGGAGATCATCTGGAAATCGGACACGGTCTGGTAGCCCAGCTTGCCGTACAGTGCCCCCGCCACCGCATGCCCACCGGTGGCCAGCAGCAGCGTGTAGCCATCGGGCTTGGCGCGCGCGACGGTGGCGGAGGCGATGGTCCCGCCGGCCCCCGTCTGCGCCTCCACGACGAAGGGCTGGCCCAGGCCCTTGCTCATCTCCGTGCTGACCACGCGGGCGATGGTGTCGGCATTGCCGCCGGCTGCGAAGCCCTGGACGATCTTGATCGGCCGATCCGGGAAGTCCTGCGAGTGAACCGTGAAAGGTGCCGCGCAGGCCAAGGCAAGGCCCGCGCCGACCAGCTGTCTGCGCCGCATGGGTGTGTCTCCGTCTTGTTGTGGGGTCGCTGCCGTGCTTGGCGGCAGCAGTGGTCGGACGCCGCGCGTCAGTCCTGGTCGACGATCGGGTTGCGCAGCACGCCGATGCCCTCGATCTCGACCTCGCAGACGTCGCCGGCCTTCATGAAGCGCGGCGGCTTCTTGCTCCAGCCGACGCCGGCCGGCGTGCCGGTCGCGATCACGTCGCCGGGCGTGAGGGTGAAGATCGTCGAGGCGTAGTTGATCAGCCTCGGGATGCTGAAGATCATGTGCCCCGTGTGGCTGGACTGCACCACCTCGCCGTTGAGCCGCGTCTCGAGCTTGAGCTGGCGGCCGGGCTCGATCTCGTCCGCGGTCACCATCCAGGGGCCGAAGCCGCCGGTGGATTCGAAGTTCTTGCCCGAGGCGATCTGCTTGGCGTGGAACTGCCATTCGCGAACGCTGCCGTCGTTGTAGCAGGCATAGCCGGCCACATGGTCGAAGGCGTCCGCTTCGGCGATGTCGCGCCCGCCCTTGCCGATGATGACCGCGAGTTCGCCTTCCCAATCGAGCGACTCCGACACCCGCGGCCGCACGATGGGCTCGTTGTGCGCGCACTGCGATCGCCACACGCGCAGGAAGATGGGCGGCTGCTCGGAGAGCTCGCGCTGCATGCCCGCGGCCAGCACCTCCTGGTGATGGTCCATGTAGTTGCGCACGGCGCAGATGATCTTCTCGGAGCGCGGGATCACCGGCAGGAAGCGGATGTCGGCCAGCTTCGCGGCCGGGGCCAGGCCCTCGACATGCTGCGAGGCCTGCGTGTATTCGCCCGAGGCGATGTAGTCGGCGAGGCTCGCATGCTGCGGCATCGCCCGGCCCAGGTCGACGACGCCGTCGCCGACGACGGCGCCCCAGGTTTCGCGGCCTTGCAGAACAAAGGACAAAAGCTTCATAGGAACTCCAAGAAGAAGAAAGGAAAAAAGAGAGGTGCAACGGCGCGCTCAGGCCGCGGCCGGCGCCTTCGCCTGGAACTGCGCCTGCCATTGCGCCAGCGGCATGAAGCTGGGGTCGCGGCGGCAGATCGCTTCGGTATCGCTCATCAGCGTCTCGTCGTCCTTGGACAGGTCCAGCGGATCGCCATGCGGCTGCGAGACGTAGAACGGCGTGTCGATGTAGATCTCGACCGTGTTGCCTTCGGGATCGAGCATGTACACCGACAGCGCATTGCCGTGGTTGAGGCCGCGGATCTGGGTCGCGCCCCGCGCTTCGGCACGCGCAGAGATGTCGCGCAGATGCTGGATGCTCGGCACCACGAAGGAGATCTGCATCACGGTGCTGAAGGTCGCTTCCGCGGGGCGGCCGGAGGCGAGCACCAGCTGGTGGTGCTGGTCGGGGCTGGCACTGGTGAAGACCAGCTCGTTCTTGAACGTCCTGCCTACGCCGCGATCCGTGATCGTGAGCTCGAAGGTCTCGGTATAGAAAGCCACCATCCGTTCCAGGTCGGTAACGAAGATGCCGAAATGCGAGGGCGTGGGCCGGCTGACCTTGAGCATCCTAGGCCTCGGCTTCCGCCGCCTTCAGGGCGGCCTGCACGTTGCGTTGCGTGCTGAGGATGTGTTCCTCCAGCATCGCGCAGGCGGTCTCCGCGTCGCGCCGCAAGGTCGCATCCATGATCTTGCGGTGCTCGTTCGACTTGCGGCGCGCCGCCTTGCGAAAGCGCGCGGAGAAGCGCCTGTAGCGCTCGGCCTGGTCGAACAGGCTGGCGCTCCAGCTGAGCTGGCGTTCCGAGGGGCAGGCGGCGACCAGCGCGAGATGGAAGCCGCGGTGCAACTCGCTCCATGCGTCGTCGAGCACCACCGGGCCGTCGCCGAGGCGCGACTCCACCTTCTCCAGGCGATGGAAGGCGGCCAGGATGCTGGCTTCCCACGCATCGTCGCCATGCGCGATCGCTTCGCGCAAAGCCGGTACGTCCAGCATCACGCGCATGCGGGTGATGTCGGCCAGGTCCTCGGCGGAGATCGCCGCGACGCGGAAGCCCCGGCGCTCGTCGGCGCGCACCAGGCCCTCCTGCGCGAGGCGGCTGAGCGCTTCGCGCAAGGGGCTGCTCGAGAAGCCGTAGACGGTCTGCAGCTCGTCGAGCTTGAGCTTGGCGCCGGCGGCGAAGGTTCCCGTAAGCACGTCCTGGCGCAAGCGCCCGAAGGCCTGTTCGACGAGGGTGGGGGTGTAGTCCATGGATTCGTTTTTGTGCATGGCGGCGATGTTATGCATGGATCACTCCTTGCGCCGCGTGCCGATCAGCACGAAGAGCATGGTCGCCGGCCGGTCGCCGGGATTGCGCCACGCATGCCGGTTGCCGTGCTGCACGACCACGTCGTGCCGGCGCAGCGGCACCTGCACGCCGTCGTCGAGTTCCAGCGTGATCTCGCCTTCCAGCACCACGTCGTAGTCGATGCTGTCGGTGGTGTGCATGCCGGGATGCTCGGGCTCGAAGGTTTCGGCCAGGCCCGGCACGCGCGCCGCGAACTCGGCGCCGAAGGCCGCCGCATCGAAGTCCGCGCGCATCATGACCGCGTCGGGCGGAAAGGTGACGAACATCAGCCGCGTCCCGCCCTCCGCAGGAACGAAGCCGACCTGCGGACTGCGATCGGCGGCAACGCCCCGGCCCACCGTGTCGCCCGCCTCGGTGGACCACAGCAGTGCCGCCGCAAAGCCTGGAACCGAATCGAACTCGAAGCTGCGCGGCGCCGCCGCGTCCGAGAACAGCTGGGACTTGCCGCCGGCGCCGGTGCCGGCCACTACGCGTCTGATCTTCATGGTGCGCCGCCGTTCAGGGGTTGATGACGAAGTTGCTGAAGCCGCCGTTGCGCGTCGCGATGCCCGAGATCGCCTCGTTGATGCGGTCCAGCGGATAGCAGACATGCTCGAACACCGAGAGGTCCAGCGTTCCGGCTTCGGCCATGTCGGCCATGTCCTGGCCTTCGCCGGCCGTGAACCAGGCCGAACCCTCGATGCTCTGCTGCTCGTCCATCATGGTGTGCAGGTCCATGCCCACCATGCCCGCGATGGCACCGATGTTGAAGGCGCGACCGCCCCGCTTGAGCGCGCGAATGCCCTGCTGCAGGGTCTCGTGTGGCGCGCCCGGGCCCAGCGCGTCGATGAAGGTGTCCACGCCCAGGCCGTCGGTGCGCGCCTTGGCCCACGTGTCGATGGCCTCGCCGTCGGCGTTCGAGAAGACCTCGATGCGGTCCGGCGCCAGCGCCTTCACGCGTTCGAGCAGTTCCTTGTTGCGGCCGGTGCCGAGGATGCGCGTGGCGCCCATCGCCAGGCCGAACAGCGCGCCGCCGATGCCCAGCGTGCCGCTGATGCCGTTGATCAGCACGCTGCGGCCGGGCCCCACCTTCGCCTTGCGCATCGCCGAGTACATGGTGCCCAGGTAGCCGAAGCGCGCGGCCTGGTTGAAGCTCACGTTGTCGGGCAGCTTCACCAGCGCGTACTGGGGCGCGATCATGTACTCGCACAGGCCGCCATAGGGATAGTTCTTGTAGAGCTTGAGCGAGTTCTGCGAAAAGCCGAAGTAGCCGCTGAAGGCGTAGTGCGTGCAGTTGATCAGGTCGCCGTTGCGGCAGGCGCGGCAGCCGCCGCAGTACAGGCTCGGGTTCACGTACACGCGATCGCCCGGCTTCCAGGTATGGACGTGGGAGCCGACGGCCGTCACCTCGCCGGCCGGGTCCAGCCCGAACACGGCGGGCAGCGGCGGCAGCGGCAGCTCGGGGAACCAGGTGGTCCAGTTCGCCAGGATGTTGCCCAGGTTCGGCACGATGCCGCAGGCATGCACCCTCACCTGCACGTCGTTGGCGGCGGGCAATGGAATGGGCAGTTGCTCGATCTCCATCGGTGCGCCGACCTTGTGAAGTCGGGCGGCTTTCATCATCGACATTGGCGTCTCCTTGTTGAATGCACAAATCTGGTTTTGTGCATTTTTCTGCGTCGCGATGACGAATGCCATCCGGGAGAACCCTCGGTGCATAACATCTATTTTTATGCACAATTTTGTCTTCATGCATTTGGAGACAACGAGTGAATCAATCCTTCGGCGAGCCCGTCGATGTCGCCGTCATCGGCTTCGGCCCGGTCGGCGCATCGCTGGCCGCGCTGCTCGGCCGGCGTGGCCGGCGCGTGGCCGTCTTCGACAAGTCCGATCAGATCTATCCGCTGCCGCGCGCCTTCGCGCTGGACCACGAGGCGCTGCGCACCTTCCAGGAGATCGGCATCGCGGGCGCGCTGGCGCCCCACATGACGCCCTATCGCCCCACGATTTATCAGGGCGCGGATGGCAAGCCGATCCAGCATTTCGACATGGGCCCCTCGCCCTACCCCTTAGCCTGGGCGCCTTCGTACACCTTCAACCAGCCGGCGCTCGAAGCCTCCTTGCGCCGCGCCGTGGGCGAGATGCCGTCGGTGTCGGTCCACCTGGGCCATGAAGTCACGTCGGTGCAGGAAGAAGGCGGGTACGCGATGCTGTCCGCGCGGGCGCCGGACGGCACGCCGGCACAGCTGCGGGCGCGCTACGTGGTCGCCTGCGACGGCGGCACCAGCCCCATGCGCAAGCAGCTCGGCCTCGGCCTGAAGAGCCTGGAGTTCGACGAGCCCTGGATCGTGGTCGACATGCACGTCAACGAGGACATGCTCGATCGCCTGCCGGCCACCAACATCCAGTACTGCGACCCGGCTCGCCCCTGCACCTACGTGGTGGGGCCGGGCACGCACCGGCGCTGGGAATTCCTGCTGCTGCCGCACGAGGCGGGGCAGCGCGAGATGCCGCACGACGCGATCTGGACCCTGCTCTCGCCCTGGCTCGCGCCGCACGAGGCGCGCATCTGGCGGGCCGCGACCTACCGGTTCCACGCGGTCGTCCTCGAGCAGTGGCGGCAGGGACGCGTACTGCTGGCCGGCGACGCGGCGCACCAGATGCCGCCCTTCCTGGCGCAGGGCATGTGCCAGGGCCTGCGCGACGCCGTCAACCTGGCGTGGAAGCTCGACTGGGTGCTGCAGGGCGATGCGCCTGACGCGCTGCTGGACAGCTACGGCACGGAGCGCGGCCCGCAGGTCGAGGAAACCACCCGGACGGTCAAGCGCCTGGGCCAGATCATCTGCGAGCGCGACGCCGAACGCGCCGCCCAGCGCGATCGCGGCCTGCGCGAGCAGCAAGGCGGCGAGGTCAGGATGCAGTTGCGCCAGAGCCTTCTGCCCGGCGTGCGCCACGGCCTGATCGACGGCGGACACGGCGCCGCAGGGACGCCTTTCCCTCAGGCGGTGGGACGGCTCGGCCCGCAGGGCGCCGCGCAGATGATGGACGACCTGCTGCCGCGCGGCTTCCTGCTGTTCCTGCGCGATGCGCCTTCCCACGAACAGTTCGACCGCCTGGCCGCCGGTCTCCGGGCCCTGCATGCGAAAGCGGTCTGCCTGTGCGATGCCGACGATGTCGAGGGCCTGGTTGGCCTCGCAGAGGCCGATGGCGTCATCGCGCGCTGGTTCGAGACCCACGACTGCGGCGCGGCGCTCGTGCGTCCGGACCACATCGTCTACGGCGTCGCCGCCGATCTCGACGGCGCGCAGGCGCTGCTCGAACGCGCCCGCATCGCGCTAGCAATCGCTTCGACCGCCACCCACGCCTTGATGCTGGATTGACCATGCCCCAGAACCCACTCACGCCCTCCGATACCGCGTCGCTGCTGCTGGATCTCGAAACCCAGCGCTGCGAGGCGATGAAGCGAGCCGACTTCGCACGGCTGCGCGAGATCCTTCATCCTGGACTCACGCACGTCCACGCCAAGGGCCAGACCGACGACTACGAAAGCTATTTCCGCGCCGGCGGCACGCACGTTGACTACCGGCAGATCGACCGGTCGGAGCTCAAGGTCCAGGTGCTGGGCAGCACCGCCCTGATGACCGGCCGCCAGCTGCTGGTCGCTGTGCGCAAGGATGGCAGCGGTACCGTGCGTATCGACTCGCGCGTGATGCAGGTCTGGGTCCAGAAGGACGGCCAGTGGCGGCAGCTGGCATTCCAGACCACGCCGCTCGAGATGAGCATCACACAAGAAACGTGATCGCCGTCGGCCGCCCTATCGCGCTTCCTTGGGCCGGCTGAGCCAGTCCGTGAAGGTGGTCTTGCCGAGGCGCGGGCTCTTGCCCGGGGTGAGCGATCGATCGTCCAGCGCCGTGCCGAAGTAGAGCGCGGCGGGATCGGTGACCACCTTGCGAGCGTCTCCGGTGGCGCTCAGGAACTGGTCGACGAATTTGTCCAGGCCCAACGGCGCAGGCCCGGCGATCTCGAGCATGCCGTTGATCGGCGCTTCGAGCGCAACCTCCGACAGCGCCTCTGCAACGTCCTCCGCCGCCATGGGCTGCACGAGCGCCGGCGAGAGCCGGACCGTCTCTCCTTCGGTGCTCGTGTGGGCGATGCTTCCGGCGAACTCGAAGAACTGCGTCGCACGCACGATGGTGTAGGGGACAGGCGACGCCTTGATCAGGTTCTCTTGCGCCATCTTGGCGCGGAAGTAGCCGCTTTCAAGAAGCCGTTCGGTGCCCACGACCGACAGCGCAACGTGGTGGCCGACCCCGGCCGCCTGTTCCGCAGCAAGGAGGTTGCGGCCCGAGGTCTCGAAGAAGTTCAGGACCGCGGCGTCCTCGAACGAGGGCGAGTTCGCCACATCCACGACAACTTGCGCGCCTGCCAGGGCCTGGGCCAGGCCCTCTCCGGTCAGGGTATTGACGCCTTCCGAGGGCGAGGCGGCGACTGCCTCGTGGCCTCGCTCACGCAGCTTTTTCACCAGCTTTGTTCCGATGAGCCCGCTGCCGCCGATGACTGCGATTTTCATGATGAAGTCCTTTCCGTTCAGCTTGTCTGTCAACCCACTGGACGGTCGCCCCATGCGGCCGTCCATGTTTATAGGACGTCTCGCAGCGCGGGTTTGTGACACTCGCAGTCGTATTCGTTCTTCATGCGGGCAGATCGCAGGCGCCTCGGCGCCGCGCGCGCAGGCTCAGGGCGCGAGCCGGATATTGGCGTCCTTGATGATCTTGGCGTAGATGGCGGCATCCGTGCGCACGAGCTTCTGGAACTCTTCCGGCTTGCCACCGCCCACCTGCAGGCCCAGCGCCTCGATCTTGGCCGTGACCTCCGGCAGGCGCAGGATGCGGTCGATCTCGTCCGAGAGCTTGTGCACCACCGGCGCCGGCGTCGCGGCCGGCAGGAACACGCCGAACCAGCCGTAGGGATCGAAGGAGTGGTAGCCCAGCTCGGCGAAGGTGGGCACGTCCGGCAGCCCGGGCATGCGCTGCGTGCCGGTCACCGCCAGCGGGCGCATGGATTTGAGGTGCGGCCGGGCGCTGGCGCTGTCGATGAAGGCCGAGGCCAGCTGGCCGCCGACCAGGTTGGTCGCCAGCGGTGCGGCGCCCTGGAAGGGCACGTGCACCAGGTCGATGCCGGCCTGCATGTTCAGGAGCGCCCCCTGGATATGCGACGAGGTGCCGGCGCCGTAGCTGCCGAAGTTGTACTTGCCGGGGCTGGCCTTCACCATCGCGATGAAGTCCTTCAGGTTCTTGGCGGGCGAGTCCAGCGGCACGGCCAGCATGCTCGGGCTGCGCGCGATCATGGTGACGGGCGCCAGGTCCTTCAACGGATCGTAGGGGAGCTTCTCCATCAGCATCGGCTGCTGGATCAGCGCGGTGATGGCGATGAGCAGGGTGTGGCCGTCGGCCGGCGCCTTGGCGACAAAAGCGTTGCCGATGGTGCCGCCGGCGCCGGGCCGGTTCTCCACCAGCGTGGGCTGTCCCCAGGCTTCCTGCAGCTTCTGCCCGATGGTGCGCGCCAGCGTGTCGGTGGCGCCGCCGGCGGGGTACGGCACGATCAGCTTCAGCGGCTGGCTCGGATAGGCCGTTTGCGCCACGGCCGGCGCGGCCAGCAGCGCGGCCAGGCCGGCGGCAATGCAGAGTCTTCGCATCTTCGATGTCTTCATGGTCTTGTCTCCTCGGGTGGGTGGGGAAAAACTCAACGCATCGCTTCGCGCACCAGGTTGCGGGCGATGACGATCTGCTGGATCTGCGTCGTGCCTTCGTACAGGCGGAATAGGCGCACATCGCGGTAGAAGCGCTCGATGCCGTAGTCGGCGATGTAGCCGGCGCCGCCGAAGATCTGCACCGCGCGGTCCGCGACGCGGCCGCACATCTCGGAGGCGAACAGCTTGCAGCAGGAGGCCTCGGTCGAGACGTTGCGGCCCTCGTCGCGCCGGCGCGCCGCATCGATCACCATGCAGCGCGCGGCGTAAATCTCGGCCTGGCTGTCGGCCAGCATCGCCTGCACCAGCTGGAACTCGGCAATGGGCTGGCCGAACTGCTTGCGCTCGATGGCGTAGTTCAGCGCGTCGCGCAGCATGCGCTCGGCCACGCCGACGCAGATGGCGGCGATGTGGATGCGGCCCTTCTCCAGCACCTTCATCGCGGTCTTGAAGCCCTGGCCTTCGCGGCCGCCGATCAGTTGCCCGGCAGGCACCTTGCAGCTCTCGAAGATGACGTCGGCCGTGTGGGCGCCGCGCTGGCCCATCTTGCGGTCCTTGCGGCCGATGCTGATGCCCGGCGTGTTCGCCTCCACGATGAAGGCCGAGACGCCGCCCGCGCCCTTGTCTTGCGGATCGGTGCGCGCCATCAGCGTGAAGATGCCGGCATGCGGCGCGTTGGTGATGAAGCGCTTGGTGCCGTTGACGATGTAGTGGTCGCCCTCGCGGATGGCCGTGGTGCGCAGCGAGGCCGCGTCGGAGCCGGCATCGGGCTCGGTCAGCGCGAAGGAGGCGATCAGCTCGCCGGTCGCGAGCAGCGGCAGGTACTTCTTCTTCTGCGCCTCGGTGCCGTCCAACAGGATGCCCTGCGAGCCGATGCCCACCGTGGTGCCGAAGAGCGAACGGAAGCAGGGCGAGGTCTGGCCCATGGCCAGCATCACCATCACCTCCTCTTCCATCGTCACGCCGAGGCCGCCGAACTCCTCGGGCACGGTTAGGCCGAACAGGCCGAGCGCCTTCATCTCGCGCACGATGTCGTCGGGGATTTCGTCGGTCTCGGCCACCTGCGCTTCGGCCGGCACCAGCCGTTCGCGCACGAAGCGCTCGACCGCGTCGAGCAGGGCTTGCAGCGTTTGCGGGTCGCGAATCATGGTCGGTTCCTCAGAGCGCTTCGGCCGTGCCGAGAACGGCGGTGGCCTGGCTGGACAACATGCCGCCGTTGCCATGGGCGATGGCGGTGTGCGCGTTCTTCACCTGGCGCTCGCCGCATTCACCGCGCAGCTGCCGCACGGCTTCGATCAAGGCGAAGATGCCGTACATGCCGGGGTGCACGCAGGACAGCCCGCCGCCGTTGGTGTTGACCGGCAGCCGGCCGCCCGGCGCGATGGCGCCGCCGGCGACGAAGCTGCCGCCCTCGCCCTTGGGGCAGAAGCCCAGGTCTTCCAGGAACAGCAGCGTGTTGATGGTGAAGGCGTCGTAGAGCTGTACGACGTCGATGTTCTTGGGCGCGAGTCCCGCCATCGCGAAGGCCTCGCGGCCCGACTGGCTGGCCGCGGTGACTGTGAGATCCGCCATCGAGGAGATCTGCCGGTTCCACACCGCCGTGGCATTGCCCAGCACGTAGACCGGCTTCTTCGGCAGGTCCCTCGCGCGCTCGGCGCTCACCAGCACGCAGGCGCCGCCGCCGTCGGTGACCAGGCAGCAGTCGCGCACGGTGAGCGGGTCCGAGACCATGCGGGCGCCCAGCACCTCCTCCCGCGTGAGCGGCTCGCGCATGAAGGCTTCCGGGTTGAGCCGCGCCCACGCACGCGCCGCCACCGCCACGTCGGCGAGCTGCTCGCGCGTGGTGCCGAACTCGTGCATGTGGCGCGAAGCGGCCAGCGCATAGGCCGACACCGGCAGCATCGGCTCGTAGGGATGCTCGTAAGGCTGCGGGTCGAGGAAGCGGCGCGCCGCCACGATCTCGCGCCGGCCGAAGGCGGCGCTGCGCTGCGCGCTGCCATAGCAGATGAGCACCGCGCTGCACTGGCCGGCGCGGATCGCCTGCATCGCAGGCAGCAGGTGCGCGATGAAGCTGCTGCCGCCCAGCATGGTGCCGTCGATGTAGCGTGGGTTGAGGCCGAGGTATTCGACCACCGGC
The DNA here is from genome assembly GCF_964253805.1 of Variovorax sp. LjRoot175. Lineage (NCBI taxonomy): Bacteria > Pseudomonadati > Pseudomonadota > Betaproteobacteria > Burkholderiales > Comamonadaceae > Variovorax > Variovorax sp. LjRoot175. The sequence goes on from NZ_CAXURY020000001.1 coordinate 4,698,909, forward strand.
AGGGCCCACATCGCGGCCGAAGCGCTCGCGGTGCACAGGCCGTCGATATCGCCCATCGTCAGGCCCGCGTCGGCCACGGCCGCGCGTGCCGAGCGCGCCAGCAGCTCCATGTCGGTGAAGCCGGGCGTCTCGCCGCAGCCGAAGGTGGCGACGCCGGCGATCGCGGCGCTGCCGCGCAATGCCTTCAATCCGGCGCTCATGCAGTGGCTCCTTCGATGGCATCGAACAGCACCAGCCCACGGCCGTCCTTCACCTGCACCCGCGCCCTGACGCGCTGACCGATGCGCACCGCATCGGGCGCAAGGTTGTCCACGCGGCTCATGAGCCGCACGCCTTCGTCGAGATCGATCAGGCTGACGTTGAGGTCGCCTCCATCCGCGGGTTTGCGCCGCACGGTGGTCACGGCATGCACGGTGCCGAGGCCGCAGGGCATCGTCCATTCCAGCGCCGCGCTGCCGCAGTGCGGGCAGCTCGCGCGCGGGTAGTACACATGGCGGCTGCACTCGCTGCAGCGCTGCACGAGGAAGCGGCCGGCATCCAGTTCGTCCTGGTGGAAGGCCTGCACGCTGCCGGCGCCTTCTTCGATGGTCGGTGTCGTCATGCGCGTCCTCAGATCGGGTCCCAGCTGAACACGTCGGCCGATCGCTCCAGCTCGTAGAAGCTCGCCTTCAGCGCCGGCAACGCCTGGCTGGCCACCGTCTGCGGGGTCCAGCCCTCGCCGCGGTGCACCGAGCGCACCGGCCGCGGCTGGCTCATGAGGAAGATCTCGTTGTTGCGAACGGCGAAGATCTGGCCGTTGACATCCTTGGCGGCGTCGCTGGCCAGGCAGACGGCCAGCGGCGCGATCTTGGCGGGCGTCATCTGCTTCAGGCGATCGACGCGCGCCTGCTCCTCGGGCGTCTCGGTCGGGATGGAGCCGATCATCCGGCTCCAGGCAAAGGGCGAGATGCAGTTGGAGCGCACATGGAACTTCTGCATGTCGAGCGCGATGGACTTCGACAGCGCGGCAATGCCGAGCTTCGCCGCGCTGTAGTTGGCCTGGCCGAAGTTGCCGACCAGCCCGGAGGTGGAGGTCATGTGCACGTAGCAGCCGCTCTCCTGCTCCTTGAAGTGCGTGGCCGCAGCCCGGCTCACATAGAAGCTGCCGTACAGGTGCACCTTGATGACCGCATCCCACTCTTCGGCGCTCATCTTGTGGAAGAAGCGGTCGCGCAGGATGCCGGCGTTGTTGACGACGACATCGATGCGGCCGAAGGCCTCCACCGCCGTGCCGACGATGCGCGCCGCGGCGGCCGACTCCGACACGCTGTCGGTGCTGGCCACCGCCTGGCCGCCGGCGGCCTTGATCTCGTTGACCACGGCTTGCGCCGGGCCTTCATCCTTGCCTTCGCCGCCCACCGACGCGCCGATGTCGTTGACCACCACCTTGGCGCCTTCGCGCGCCATGGCCAGCGCGATGTCGCGGCCGATGCCGCCGCCGGCACCCGTGACCACGACGACCTTGTTCTCCACCATCCTGTTCATGCGTTTCACTCCTTGTCCGTGCGCGCCGGCCACTGGAAGGCCGGCGGCTCCTTGTCGAAGAACCGCTGCAGCGCCTTACGATGCAGCGTGGTCTGGAAGCACAGCGCCTGGCCGTCGGCCTCGGCCTCGAAGGCGGCTTCCATGGCGCCCGCGTCGAGCGCGATGCGCTTGACCAGGCCCACGGCCAGCGGCGAGGCGCCGGCAAAGCTGTCCGCCAGGGCCAGCGCCCGCGGCAGCAGCGCGGCCTGCTCGTGCTGCTCCATGGCGATGCCGAGCGCCAGCGCCTCTCGCGCGTCCACCTCCCTGGCCGAGAGGAACAGCTCGCGGGCGCGCTGCGCGCCGACGATGCGCGGCAGCGTGTAGGTGGCGCCGCAGTCCGGGATGACCCCGACCCGCATGAAGACCATGCAGAAGCGGGCACGCGGCGTCACCAGCACGAAGTCCGCCGCCAGCGCCAAGCTAAAGCCGGCACCGTAGGCCGCACCGTCCACCGCGGCGATGACGGGGCGGTCCAGGGACAGCAGCTCGCGGAAGATCGCGTGCGCGCCCTGCATGCGGGCTCGCAAGCCGTCGCTTTCGAGCGCGCCGGCGGCGGCGATGCCACGCAGGTCGCCGCCCGCGCAGAAGGCGCCATTGGCGCCGGTGATCACCACGGCGCGGATGCCGCTGTCCGCCTTGACCCGCGCGATGGCGGCCGCCAGGCCCTCCTTCAGGTCGGGGGTGAGCGAGTTGCGGGTGGCGGCGTCGTCGAGGGTCACCACGGCCGTGGTGCCGCGGCGTTCGTAGCGAACGGGGTTGTCGCTCATTCGGATTCCTTCCTTGCCGCGGCGCGATGCTGCTCCTGCAGCTCGCGCCAGAGGATCTTGCCGGTGCCCGACTTGGGCAAGGCGTCCACGAATTCCACGAGACGGGGCGCCTTGTAGACCGCCATGCGGCCGCGTGCCCAATCGACGATGTCCTCTTCCTTCACCTCGCCGCGGAAGGCGGGTTTGAGCGAGACGATCGCCTTCACCGCCTCGCCCTGCCTGGCGTCGGGCACGCCGATGATGCAGGCCTCGTGGATCGCCGGGTGCTCGTACATCATGTTCTCCACCTCGGCCGGCCAGACCTTGTAGCCCGAGCTGTTGATCATCCGCTTGAGGCGGTCGCGCATGAAGAAGTAGCCTTCCTCGTCCATGTAGGCCAGGTCGCCGGTGCGGAAGAAGCGCTTGCCCTCCAGCTCGAAGAAGGCTTCGCGATCGGCCTGCGGGTTGCGCCAGTAGCCGACGGTGTTCTGCGGCGCATGGGTGACCAGCTCGCCCACCTCGCCCTGCGGCAGTTCCTTCAGCGTCTCCGGGTCCACGATGCGGGTGTCAACCCCCTGCGCCGGGATGCCCAGGCACTGGCGCTTGCCGCGCGCGAGCGGGTTGGCCTGCAGGAAGGAGGCGGTCTCGGTCAGGCCGTAGCCCTCGTTGTAGGTGATGCCGTGGCGCTGCTGCATCATCGTCGCCACCGCTTCCGGCATCGCCGCGGCGCCGCCGGAGAGCAGGGTCAGGCTGGAGATGTCGCGCTGCGCCACCTCGGGATTCGAGAAGAAGTCCAGGATCATCGCCGGCGGGGCCGTCCACGCGCTGACGCGGTGGCGCTCGATCAGACGGGCGGCCAGGGCCGGATTCCAGCGTGGGAGCATCACCGAGGTGCCGCCCAGGAAGATCGGCATGTTCATGCCGTTCTGCAGACCGAGCATGTGGAACAGCGGTGCGACCGCGAGCACCACCGTCTCGCAATGCAGGCCCTTCCAGACGTGCGAGGCGGCCAACGAGGCGATCACCGTCTGATGGGTGTGCATGCAACCCTTGGGATGGCCGGTGGTGCCCGAGGTGTAGGGCAGGATGGCGAGGTCCGTGGGGCGCACACCCGGGTCGGCGCCATCGCCGGCGGCCGGCACGCAAGCCCAGCCTTCGCAATCCGGGCGCGAGATCGGACGCAGCGGAGCAAGCACCCAGTCCGGAATCTCGTCGGGGGTGTCCCCCACGGCCTCGGCGTACGCGTGCACGACGATCCGGTCGAACAAGCCCGGCTCGAAGTGCTCCAGCAGCTCCTGCGCCACGAAAGCGATGCGCGCGCCGCTGTTCTCGGCGTAGTAGCGGACCTCCCGGGCCTTGCTCATGGGATTCACGGGCACCACGACGCCGCCCGCGCGCAGGACCGCGTAGCAGGCGACCACGAACTGCGGGCAGTTCTGGCTGGCCACCAGCACGCGGTCGCCGCGCTGCAGCTTGAGCGTGTCGCACAGCCAGGCTGCCATCGCAGCCACGCGTCGCTGGAGCTCGGCATAGCGGATGACGCTGCCGCAGTAGACGATCGCGGCCTTCTCCGGATAGCGCCGCGCCGCGACCTCGAGGTACTCCGGCAGCGTCGCCTGCGGCACGACCAGCTCGCGCGCGACGCCTTTAGGCCAGAAGCGGAAATGCGGACCTTCGCCCTGGGCCATCATTGCTTCTCCATGGCCCGGGCGATGATCTCCTTCATCACCTCGTTGGCGCCGCCATAGATGCGGCCGACGCGCACGTCGGCATAGAGGCGCGCGATCGGGTATTCGTTCATGAAGCCGTAGCCGCCGTGCAGCTGCAGGCATTCGTCGACGATGCGGCAGCAGGCGTCGGTGGTCCACCACTTGGCCATCGCTGCGGTCGGCACGTCCAAGTCGTTGCGCATCAGGCGGGCGATGCAGTCGTCGACGAAGGCGCGCGCCACTTGCGCCTGCGTCTCGCACTCGGCCAGCTTGAAGCGGGTGTTCTGCATCTTCAGCAGTGGTTCGCCGAACACCTGGCGGTCGCGTACGTATTCCAGCGTCTCGCCGATCGCGCGCTGCATGCTCGCCACCGCACCGACGGCGATCAGCATGCGCTCGCGCGGCAGCTGCGCCATGAGTTGCGGGAAGCCGCGGCCCTCCTCGGCGCCGAGCAGATTCTCGGCGGGCACGCGCACGTCGTCGAAGAAGAGCTCGGTGGTGTCCAGCGTCTTCTGGCCCATCTTGTCCAAGAGCGGCCCGCGGCGAAAGCCCGCCGTGCCTTCGGTCTCCACCATCAGCAGCGAGATGCCCTTGGCGCCACCCGCGGCATCCGTCTTCGCTGCGACGCAGACGAGGCCGGCATGCATGCCGTTGGTGATGAAGGTCTTGCTGCCGCTGATGCGCCAATGGTCGCCATCGCGCCGCGCCTGCGTCTTGATGCGCTGCAGGTCGGTGCCCGCGCCGGGCTCGGTCATCGCGATGGCCGCCACCAACTCGCCGCTGGCCATGCGCGGCAGCCAGCGGCGCTTCTGTTCCTCGGTGCCGTAGGCCAGCAGGTAGTGGGCGACGATGCCGCTGTGCACGTTGTTGCTGAAGCTCTGCGCCATGGCGCGCATCTGCTCCTCGCAGATCACCGCCTCGTGCAGGAAGCTGCCGCCGCCGCCGCCGTATTCCTCCGGGATGCTGGCGCACAGCAGCCCGGCGGCACCGGCCTTGGTCCAGATGTCGCGGTCGGCGTGGTGCTGCGCGCGCCAGCGTGTTTCGTTGGGAACGCATTCACGCTCGAAGAAGCGGCGCGCGCTGTCGCGCAGCATCTCCAGCTCCTCTGTCATCCACGGCCGGGTGGGGTTCATCACGGCCGGCCGCCTCCGCAAACCAGCACCTGCCCGCTGAGGTAGTTGGACTCCGGGATGCAGAACAGGTAGACCGCGCCGGCCGCTTCCTGCGGCGTGCCGCCGCGGCCCAGCGGGATCATGGCTTCCGCGTTCTTCAGGATCTGCGGGTTGACGCCCACCTTGATCTGGCGGCCCTCGATGTCGATGCTGGCGCCAGCGCTGGCATCCGCCTCGGTCAGGCGGGTCTTGATCAGGCCGAAGGCGACGCTGTTGACGTTGACCTTGTAGCGGCCCCATTCCTTGGCCATGGCCTTGGTCAGGCCGTTGATGCCGGCCTTGGCGGCCGCGTAGTTGGCCTGGCCAGCGTTGCCGTAGACGCCGGAGGTGGAGGAAATGTTGACCACCTTGCGGAACACTTCGCGGCCTTCGTCGGCCTCGCGCTTGGCGGCATCGCGGATGAAGTTGGAGGCCGCGCGCAGGATGCGGAAGGGCGCTGTCAGGTGCACGGCGAGCATGGCTTCCCACTGCTCGTCGGTCATTTTCTGCACCACGTTGTCCCAGGTGTAGCCGGCGTTGTTGACGATGATGTCCAGGCCGCCGTAGCTGTCGACGGCGGTGCGTACGAAGCGGTCGGCAAAGCCGCTGTCCGTCACGCTGCCGGCGCAGGCGGTGGCGCTGCCGCCCGCGGCCACGATGTCGGCGACGGTCTGCGCGGCCGGTTCGGCGTCGAGGTCGTTGATGACGACGCGGGCGCCCTCGCTCGCCAGCTTGAGCGCGATCTCGCGCCCGATGCCGCGGCCGGAGCCGGAAACGATGGCGACCTTGCCTTCGAGTTTGCGGTTCATGTGTTGTCTCCTATGTCCTGTGTCAATTCCAAGCGATGAGCGCCTCGCCCGTCAGCTTCTGTATGCCTTCGTGGTTGGCGGTCGCAATGTGCAGCCGCACGCAGCGCCGGCCCTCGTGTTCGAACTTCTCGGCGATCCTGCCGGTGCAGCTGATGCGCTCGCCCACATGGGTGATGGCGGCGAAGCGCACATCGAGCGAACGGATCGCCGACTGCGGCACCCAGGTCGTCAACAGCCGTCCCAGCCAGGCGGCCGACAGCATGCCGTGCGCGATCACGTCGGGCATGCCGGCGGACTTAGCGAAGTCGGTGTCCACGTGGATCGGGTTGTGGTCGCCGGAAGCACCGCAGTACAGCGCGAGTGCAAGGCGGGTGATCGGCGGCAGTTCCAACGTTGGGAGCATGTCGCCCGGCTGCAGTGCGTCCCAGGCAGGGAGGGTGGTGGTTGTCATTGCTGAAGGCCTCTTGATTGAGTGCGGGGGCGGGCCGAGGGCGGCGGGTGACCAACCCATGAACACCCACCACGCTTGACCGATCAGGACGGCGGGGCGCGCTGCGCAGCGAAGTAAAGGAGGAGGAGGCCGCAGGCCGCCGGGGGACATGAGCGGAGCAGCGCGCCCCGCCGGCCTGATCCCGCCCCGGAAAACGAGCATCGATCAAAGCCACATCACCCATTGCGCACCACCGTCACGCAGCGCAGCTCGGCCACCAACTCGTCGCGCTGATTGCTGACCCGCGTCTTGCGCACCACGAACTCCAGCGCGCCGCCCTTCTTGTCGTAGATGTCGTCGATGCGCTGCTGGAACTTCAGCGTGTCGCCGGCATAGGCCATCGCGTGGTAGCTGAAGCCCTGCTCGCCATGCAGCAGGCTGCGGTAGTCCATGCCCAGCAGCTCACGGATGGCGGCCGGGTTGGGTGACTCCATCTCGAGGCAGAAGAGAAAGGTGGGCGGCACCGGCAGGCCCGGATGCCCCATGTCGCGGGCCGCGGCCTCGTCGATGTAGACGGGATCGGTCTGGCTCGTGGCCTTGGCGAAGAAGCGCAGGCGGCCCTTCTCCACTTCCACCTCGAAGGGCGGCAACGCGTGGCCGATGTGGCGGCGATCGATCATCACTGTCTCTGATAGAGCGTGACGACGCAGGCGCCACCGAGGCCCAGGTTGTGCTGCAGCGCGAGGCGCGCGCCTTCCACCTGGCGCTGCTCGGCCCGGCCGCGCAGTTGCCACACCAGCTCCGCGCATTGCGCGAGGCCCGTGGCGCCGAGCGGATGGCCCTTGGACAGCAGCCCGCCGGACGGGTTGGTCACCACGCGACCGCCGTAGGTGTTGTCGCCCTCGACGATGAAGCGCTCTGCCGTGCCCTCGGGCGTGAGGCCCAGCGCCTCGTAGGTGATGAGTTCGTTGGCGGTGAAGCAGTCGTGCAGCTCCACCACGTCCAGCTCCTCGGGGCCGATGCCAGCGGCTTCGTACACCTGCTTCGCCGCGGCGGCCGTCATGTCGTAGCCCACCAGCTTGCGCATGTCCTGGCTCTCGAAGGTGGACGGCGTGTCGGTCGTCATCGCCTGCGCCGCGATCACGACGCGCATGTCCAGGCCGTGCTTCTTCGCGAACTCGGCCGAGCAAACGATCGCCGCCGCCGCGCCGCAGGTCGGCGGGCAGCACTGGAAACGGGTGAGCGGATCGAACACCAGGGGCGCGGCCATCACCTCGTCCAGCGTCAGCGTCTGGCGGAACACCGCCAGCGGGTTGCGGGCCGCGTGCTGGCGCGCCTTCACCGAGATGCGGCCGAAGGTGTCGCGGCGGATGCCGTACTGCGCCATGTAGTCGCGGCCGGCGCCGCCGAAGAACTGCGCGGCGCGCGGCGCTTCCGGGGTGAAGCCCTGCTTCTGCGTCATGACCTCCGCGAAACGCGCCATCGGCGAGGGCCGGTCGTCGTAGGCGCCCTTGAGCGCACCGGGCTGCATCTGCTCGAAGCCGAGCGCGATGGCGCATTCCACCACGCCGCTTTCGACCGCCTGGCGCGCGAGGAACAGCGCACTCGAACCGGTGGAGCAGTTGTTGTTGAGATTGAAGACCGGGATGCCTGTGAGGCCGACGCCATAGATGGCCGCCTGGCCTGCGGTGGAGTCGCCGTAGACGTAGCCGACGTAGGCCTGCTGCACGAGTGCGTAGTCGACGCCGGCATCGTCGAGCGCGAGCTTCGCGGCGCGCGCACCCATCACGGTGTAGGGGTCGCTGGCACCGGGCTTGGTGAAGGGGATCATGCCCACGCCAACCACGTGGACGGGGCGCTGCATACGTGTCATGGAAGCTCCTGAATGGATGGAGGGAAGTCTCGGCCGCCGCGCGTGCTTCAACAATCGCGGATCGGCCCAAAACGATTGGCCGAAACGCTCATGCCGGGTCGCGGTAGCGGAAGGTGCCCATGGCGCGTGCCGCCACCTCGCCGCTGGCGTCGGTGACAGTGGCTTCGCAGAAGCACACCGAGCGGCCGCCGCCGGTGGCGCGCCCTTCGGCCTGCAGCCGCCCGCTGGTCGGCCGCATGAAGGCGATGTGCATGTCGACGGTAACGACCTCGCGCGCGTAAGCCATGCGCGAGAGCGCGGCATGCGCCATCGCGCTGTCGAGCAGGGTCATCAGCACGCCGCCGTGGCCGCTCGCGTGGTTGTTCAGCAATTCGGGGCGCAGTTCCACCGACACCACGGCTTCGCCGCCCTCGGCGCGCTCAACCCGCAGGCCCAGGTGCTCGGAAAAGGGGACGTAGCGCTGCGGGCCGCTGCGCGGCCTGTCGCCCTCCTCCCGCTGCGCGCTTGCCAGGTGCAGACTCATGCCGTCTCCCGCTTCGATGCCGCAGCCGCCGCAGTGAAGTCGCGCGGGCCGGTCAACGCGAGGCCGCCATCGACCGGAATGACCGCGCCCGTGATGTACGAGCCCCAGTCGCTGGCCAGCAGCATGGCCATGCGGCTGATGTCCTCGATGCGGCCCAGGCGCTTGAGCGGCACGCGCTGCGCCATGGCGGCCATCGTCTCATCGGTGGGCGCGAGGCGCTTCAGGCCCTCGGTGTCGGCGATCGGTCCGGGCACGATGGAGTTGATGCGGATGCCCTGCGCACCCCACTCCAGTGCCAGCACCTGCGTCAGCATGTCCACGCCCGCCTTGGCCGCGCACACGTGGGCCTGGAAAGGCGTGGGAATGAAGGCCTGCCCGGCGGAGATCTGGATCACGCAGGCGCCGGGTTGGCGCAGATGCGCGTGCGCCAGCCGGGCGACATTGAAGCTGCCCAGCAGGTCGATGTCGACCACCGTCTTGAAGGCGTTGGGCGACATGTCGAGCGCGCTGGCGAGGAAGTTGCCCGCGGCGCCCGAGACCAGCACGTCGATCGGGCCGAAACGCTCCGCCGCCTGCGCGAAGGCGCGTTCCAGCGCCTCGGGCTGGCGCACGTCCGCCGGGATGCCGAGTGCCTCGGTGCCGAGGGCTTCGAGCTGCTGCGCAGCCGTCGCCACCTTGTCGGCCGAGCGGCTGAGCACCGTGATGCGGGCGCCGGCGCGCGCGAAGGCCTGCGCGATGCCAAAGTTGATGCCGCTGGAGCCGCCGGCGGCGAACACGTGGCGGCCCTTGAAGTCGAAGACGGAAAAATCCATGGTGTTCATTCCGGCTTGAAGCCGAGCTCGGCCAGCATCTTCGTGTCGCGCTCGAACTGCGCCTTCGCATAAGCGGCGTAGGCATCGCCATCGATCCATTTCGGCTGCATGTCGAACTGCTCCAGCTGACTCTGGTAGACCGGATCGGCAGCGGCCTTGCGGAAGGCAGCGGCCAGGCGGGCAGCGATCTTCGGGTCCAGGTTCTTCGGCGCGGCGAGTCCGACCGGCGAATCGATGACGAGGTCGTAGCCGAGCTCCTTCACCGTCGGCACGCCGGGATAGCGCGGGAGGCGCTCGGCGGTGAAGGTGGCCAAGAGCCGCACCTTGCCGCCCTGCACCTGCGCGCCGAAGCCGGGGTCGCCGTAGACGTCGAGGTGGCGGCCGACCACGGCGTTGAAGGCTTCGCCGCCGCCCTTGAAGGGAACCATGTTGAAGGTGGTGCCGTTCATGCGCGCGAGCCGCTCGCCGTAGATGCGGTTGATGCTGGTGGCGCCCACGGTGCCCCAGCTGATCGCGCCGGGGCGCTTCTTCGCATCGGCAAGCAGCTCGTCGAGCGTCTTCCACGGCGCGTCGTGGGCGACGACGATGCCGGTGACCATGCCGAATAGGCCGGCGAGGTACGTGAAATCGCGCAGCGGATGCCAAGTGATCTTGTGCAAGAGCGGCGCGCGGATCACGGAGTTGTGGATCACGGCGAGTGTGTAGCCGTCGGATTCGTTCATCGTCGCCACCGAGCCCGGGCCGTTGATGCCGCCGGCGCCCGGCCGGTGCATCAGCACGATCGGCTGCCCGAGCTCACGCGAAGCCGCCTCCGCCAGCGGGCGGAAGATCGGATCGAAGGAGCCGCCGGGCGGGAAAGGCATCACCAGCGTGATCGGCTTGGCGGGAAACGGGTCGGCGGCGAACGCGGGACCGGCCGCGGCTGCGGCGCCGAGCGCGAACAAGGCGCCGAGGGCCGAGCGCCTGTGCAGGGAGCGGGTGAGCATGTTCATGGTGTCTCCTTTGTGTGGGATTGGCGGTTCAGGAAGCCTGCGGCAGCGGCAGGTAGCGGAACGTTCCCTGGGCCTGCGCGACGATGCGCCCGCCGGCATCGGTGATCGAGGCGCGGCACCAGGCCACGCCGGCGTCGTGCTGCACGACCTCGCCGTCGGCCGTGAGCCGGCCGCGGCCCGGTTCGAGAAAACTGGTGTTGAGGTTGAGCGTGACCGCCGTGCGGGCGAAGTCGAACAGCGACACGGCGGCGCTGGCCATGACCACGTCGAGCAGCGTGACTAGCACCCCGCCATGCACCGCGCCGACGACGTTGCCGAGCTCCGGCCGCTCGTCGATGACGACGCGCGCGCGGCCCGCTTCGGCGAACTCGCGCCGCGCGTCCAGCAGCCGCATGAAGGGCACGCGGCCGAACAGGTTGCGGCGGTCCCCGCCCACGACCGGCTTCATCCGCGCAACTGCTCGCGCAGCACGTTCTTCAGCACCTTGCCGGCGGCCGACAGCGGCAGCTCGCGCAGGAAGCTGATGCCGCGCGGGCACTTGTAGCCGGCCAGGCGCTCGCGGCACCAGGCGCGGAGTTCGTCGGCGCTGGCGCCGGCATCGCCGGCCATCACCACCGCCGCATGCACCGCCTCGCCCCAGCGCGCGTCCGGCAGGCCGATGACCGCCGCGTGCAGGACCTGCGGATGGCTGCGCAGCGCGGCCTCCACCTCGGCGCAGTACACGTTCTCGCCGCCGGTGATGATCATGTCCTTCAGGCGATCGACGATGAAGAGATGGCCGTCGGGCAGCATGCGGCCCGCATCGCCGGTGTGCAGCCAGCCATCGCGCAAGGCGGTGGCCGTCGCCTCGGGATTGCGCCAGTAGCCCTGCATGATCATCGGCCCGCGCGCCAGCACCTCGCCCACTTCGCCGCGCGGCAGCTCGCGGCCGCTCTCGTCCGCAACGATGATCTCGGCGCCGAGGCCGGCGCGGCCGACGGAGTTCAGGCGGCCGAGCGCGCGCGCCTCGGGCCGGTGGTTCGCCGGCAGGTTGATGCACACGGCGCCCGCGGTTTCGGTGAGGCCATAGGCCTGGAAGAACTCGACGTGCGGCCAGGCGGCCAGCGCGCGATCCAGCAGGTCGGGCGGCATCGGCGCGGCACCGAAGGCGATGCGATTCAGGCTGCGCACGCGCTCAGGCGCGAACGAGGGATCCTCGAGCAGCGCCTGCAGCATGGTCGGCACGACGATGATGTCGCCGATGCGGTGCTCCGCGATCGCCTCGATCACCGAAGCGGGACGGAACTGCGCCATCGTCACGCAGTGGCCGCCGGCGATCAGCTGGCCCACCAGGCGGCCGAGCCCGGCGACGTGGAACAGCGGTGCCACCAGCAGCGACACCGAGTCCGGCGCATTGTTCAACTCGGCGGCTCTCGCGATCGATGCGGTCCAGAAGTTCGCATGACTCAGCATCACGCCCTTGGACCGGCCGGTGGTCCCGCCGGTGTAGAGGATGGCGGCGAGCGCGTCGCCGCCGGTGCGCGTGTCGGCCAGCGGATCCAGCCTGGCGCCCTCTTCTTCCAGCGAGTCCAGGCGCAGCAGCGCGGGCCCGCCGGCAGGCGCGAGCGCTGCCAGCGTTTCGTCGACGAGCAGCAGCGAGGTTTCGCTGTCCTGCAGCGCGTGCGCCAGTTCGGGTGTGCTCCAGCGGATGTTCAGCGGGCAGGCGACGGCGCCCAGCCACCAGCAGGCGAGGATGGCGCGCACCAGCCGGTCGCTGTTGGGCGCGAGCAGCGCCACGCGGTCGCCGCGCCCGATGCCGAGCTTCGCCAGCGCGGCCGCATGCAGGGCCACGCCCTTCACCAGTTGCGCATGCGTGTGGCGGCGAGTACCAGCCTCGCCCAGGTGGGTGAGCGCGGTCTTGTCCGGGTCGCGCTGCAGCGCGCGATGCAGGCCTTGGGTGAGGTACACGATGGAGCCGCTTGCTTGATGAACGATGCGGCAAAGCTTAGGACGGGCCGCGGCCCGGACCCATGGCGAGAAGCGCCAAAGGGCTTGGCGAAACCGCTCAGCTGGAGGGAGTCACAGTTATTGAGCGAGCTGCGCACGCTCGCAAGACCGCGCGCACCCAGAGTTGTGGCAGCATCCGGCCCAGGAGCGCGTCCACGATTGGAACTTCTAGGATGAAAGCATGAATAAGTCGGGCGCGAGCCAAGGCCAGTCGGCATCGGAGCTCATCTCGGAAAGAATCGCCGAACTCGGGGACTGGCGCGGGGAAACCCTCGGCAGAATGCGCAAGCTCATCAAGGAAGCAGACCCGGACGTCGTCGAGGAGTGGAAGTGGATGGGCACTCCGATTTGGTCGCACGACGGCATCATCTGCACTGGCGAGTCCTACAAGAATGTCGTGAAGCTTACCTTCGCCAAGGGCGCGTCTCTGATGGATCCGGCCCGTCTCTTCAACTCGAGTCTCGACGGAAACGTACGCCGCGCGATCGACATCCACGAAGGAGAAGAAGTTGACGAGTCCGCCTTCAAGGCGCTGGTTGGCCAAGCGGTCGCCCTCAACAGTTCTGGCAAGTCGAAACCTTCGAAGAAAGCGAAGTCCTAGGGGATTCCGCCGGTCAGATCAGCCATCACTGGTCTCCTGGAAGCTTCGCGATCACCTTGATCTCGAACTGGAAGCCATAGAGCCACGTCACGCCGACGCCAGTCAGCGTCGGATGCGGCGCGTTGCCCCAATACTCCGGCACCACCTTCCAGATCGTTTCGAACGTCGATTCGGGATCGACGATGAAGACGGTCACGTCGATCACGTCGTCGAACGTGCAGCCTGCAGCCACCAGGATCGCGTTCAGGTTGTCGAACGCGAGCCGGACCTGCGCCTCCAGGTCGGGCTCGGGCGAGCCGTCCTGGCGGCTGCCGACTTGCCCCGAAACGAACAGGAAGCCATTGGACCGGACCGCCGGCGAATAGCGATTCTTTTCGTAGAGCGCCTGGCGCCCGGGCGAAAAAACGACGTCACGCTTGGTCATGGATTGCCTTCTTCTTGAATGGGTCGAAGCCGACCCGGTGGTCACGATGAAGGGACTTTAGGGACCCATGCCTCCCGAATAAAGGAGCAAGGCCAACAATCACTATTTGCAGAATCCAAACAATCTTCGAAGCATCTGGAGCAGAGATGGACCGTTTTGATGCGATGCACGCATTCGCTCGCGTGGTGGAAACACGCAGCTTCACCAAGGCGGCCGAGACACTTCATATGAACAAGACCAGCGTGACGCAACTGGTGCAGCAGCTGGAAGCGCGGTTGCGCGTCAAGCTGCTCAACCGCACCACGCGCAAGGTCAACGTCACGGCCGACGGCGCGGCTTACTACGAGCGCGTGGTGCGCCTGCTGGCCGATATGGACGATGCCGAGACCAGCCTGTCCAGCGCCTCGGCGTCGCCCAGGGGCCGGCTGCGAGTGGATGTGCCCAGCCCGCTGGCTCGCATGATTCTGGTGCCGGCGTTGCCGGCATTCCACGCGCACTACCCCGACATCCAGCTCGACATGGGCGTGAGCGATCGCATGGTGGACCTGATCGGCGAGAACGTGGACTGCGTCGTGCGCGGCGGCGAACTCACCGACCAGTCGCTGATGGCACGCCGCGTGGGCGACCTGCAGCTCGGGGTTTACGCAGCGCCGAGCTACCTGGAACGCGCCGGCACGCCCTCGCACCCGCGGGAGCTGGAAGACACGCATCACCGCATCGTGGGCTTCCTGTGGTCACGCAGCGGCAAGCCCTTTCCGTACGCCATGCACTGCGACGGCGAGAGCATCGAAGTGCAAGGCCGCTACGTGTTCGCGGTCGACGACGGCAATGCCTACCTCGCGGCCGGCTTGGCCGGCCTGGGAGTCCTTTGGCTACCGGACTACATGTCCAAGGCGCACCTGGCGCGCGGCGAGCTGGTGCCCCTGTTCGAGGGCTGGCGCTTCGATCCGATGCCGATGTACGTGGCGTTTCCGCCGAACCGGCATGTCAGCACCAAACTGCGCGTGTTCATCGATTGGGTCGCTGAGCTGATGGCACAACATGCGCCTGTCACCGTCCGACGTGATTCGTGACTTGAGCGTTGAACGCGTGATTCGGCGACCCGATCCAGCTCGCGCACTCGCGCCCGATCCAGCGTCGCGTCGCCAAGGCGCGGCGAACCTTGCCAGCGACGGCTTTGGTCGGCATCATCGCGAGCGCTGAAGAAGGAGCCCGCTGATGAAACCGTGGATTCGCTACGCCGCCGCTCTCGCCACCTTCGTGACCGCGGCCGCCGCCGCGCAGGCAGCGGGCCTCGTGGGCAACACGCTGCCACCGGGCCTTCCTTCGATCGAAGACACCTCGCTCGCCCGGCCGCTCATTGGCTTCGGCGCCGCCGGGCCGGTGACGCGAACGCCGGTCATCTTCATTCACGGCAACAACGACACGCCGTTCCCCACTGCCTGCAACCCCTACGGGCGCGTTCAGGCGATGGCGCAATACTTCGCCGACAACGGCTATTCCACCAGCGAACTCTGGGGCGTGGGCTACCAGGGCGACCAGTGCGACCTGGCCGCGGACCAGACACGCCGTTCGAGCATCGCCCACACCAATGCGGCCAACGTGCCCGACCTGCGCCGCTTCGTGCGCGCGGTGATGGACTTCACGGGCGCCAAGCGGGTGGACATCGTCGGGCACAGCCTGGGCGTGACGCTCGCGCGTGAATGGATGCGGCAGGACGAGGTGCAACACATGGTGCGCCGCTTCGTCGCGATCGACGGGCCCAACCACGGCATCCTCAACTGCTCGCCCGACCCCGCCAACTACTGGCAGGTCCCGGCGGCGGGCGGCTTCACGCCTGCGAGCGACGTGTGCCAGGAACTGGGCTCGCCCGACTCGCCCTTCCTGCGCCTGCTCAATGGCCGCAACGGGCGCAACGAGAACGACGGGCCCACGCGGGTGCTGGTGATCCGCAACGGCGATGCCAGCTTCGTCTACTTCTCGGTGCAGGACGGCTCGGTTGCGCCGGTGCCCGCCGTGGATTCGTTCGGCAGGCCGACGGACTTCTCCAGGAGCGCCAGCCTGCGCGGCGCGCGCGAGATCGTGCTCACGGGCCAGGGCGCCTACGATCCCATCCTGCGCACCGGGCACCTCGGCATCCTGAACTCGCCGCAGACCTGGCAGGCCGCGTTCGAGTTCCTGGACGACCGCTTCAGGGGCAAGGACGACTGAGACGAGCTCATACTTCAAGGCTCCCCGGCTGCATGAAGCTGCTTTGCTCGAGAAAAGGAAAAATGATGATGCATTCGACGTTGCGTTCGACCTCTCTTGCCGCCGTGTTGGCAATGTGCGTATCGCTCGCGCACGGTGCCGGCTTTGTGTTGTCCAGTCCGAGCGTCAAGGCCGGCAGCATGCTCACCGAGGCCCAGGTCTTCAACGGCTTCGGCTGCACGGGCAAGAACGTGTCGCCCGCGCTGAAGTGGAGCGGCGCGCCCAAGGACACCAAGAGCTTCGCGGTGACGGTGTACGACCCGGATGCACCCACCGGGTCGGGTTGGTGGCATTGGGTGGTCTACAACATCCCGGCAACGGCTGTCGAGTTGCCGGAAGGAGCCGGGTTGCCCGACGGCAAACAGCTGCCTGCCGGAAGCGTGCAGGGACGTACCGACTTCGGCGCACCGGGATTCGGCGGTGCGTGTCCGCCGAAGGGCGACAAGCCGCACCGCTACGTCTTTACGGTCTACGCGCTGAAGACTGACAAGCTCGACATTCCACCCGACGGTACCGCGGCGCTGGTGGGCTACATGATCAACGCCAACAAGCTTGCCGCGGCCACCTTCACAGCGAAGTACGGGCGCGCGAAATAGGCGTTGGCAACTGTGCTTGCCTCCATCAGCGTTCCGGCCCGTGCACCAGGCGGTACTCGCCCGGGGCCACGCCGGTCCACTGCTTGAAGGCGCGATGGAAGGTGCTGGCTTCCGAGAAGCCCACGCGGTTGGCGATGTCCAGGAGCGGCAGCGGCGTGTGCAGCAGGTATTCGATGGCGGCATCGCGGCGCAGCTCGTCCTTGATCTGCTGGAAGCCGCGGCCCTCCTCGCGCAGTCGGCGGCGCAGCGTCTGCGGCGTCACGGCGAGCGCCTCGCCCACCTCCTCCAGCGACGGCAGCTCGTTGCCCAGCTGCTTGCGCAGCAGCCGGCGAATGCGTTCGGTGAGGCTGCTGGTGTCGCGGTACTTCACGATCAGGTTGGCGGGCGAGCCGGCGAGGAATTCGCGCAGGCTCTGCGGCGACTGCACGACCGGCAGCGCCAGCCAGCGCGCATCGAACCACAGGCCGACGTGGGGCTGGCCATAGCGGATCGGCACCTGGTAGACGCGTGAGGTGTCGGTGCTCGTCTGCTCCGCCGTGTAGTCCACTTCCAGCAGCGGGATGCGGCGCGCCACCAGCCAGGAGAAGGCGTTGAAGGCGAGCAGCATGAAGGCCTTGACCGCATAGTCCAGCCGCGCGTCGGAGGCGCGCCGCAGCACGAACTGCACGTGCGCGCTGCCCTCGCGGACCGTGAGGCGCGGCACGAAGTCATGCAGGAGCAGGTGATACATGGCGAAGCCGTCGCGCAACGCATCGCCGAGCGTGGCGCTGCGCACCAGTTGGCGCATGCACTGGCCGAAGCTTCCGGGCGGCAGCGGGTGGCTCAGCAGGCCCCAGATCTCGTCGCGCAGTTCGCGCCGCAGGGCGCGGATCAGCAGCGCGTACTGGCGCTGCGAGATGCGCGCCAGCGGCGACTCCAGCAGCGAGGGGGCGATGCCCGCCCGTGCCAGCAGGGGTGCCGCATCGAGCCCGCGATGGCGCGCGCCCATCAGGATGCTGTGCACCTGCTGGATGGCAACGGTGTGGTGGGTGAGCGTCATCGATAGCGGCCGCCGCGGCTCGGCCGACGATTGTAGGCAGCGCCATTCAGTCAACGGCGCCTGCCGCCCGCAGCGCAGCCACGGCCGAGGCGCCCAGTCCTGCCTCGCGCAGGATCTCCTCGGTGTGCTCCCCGGCGCGCGGGGCCGGCCGCGGAGCGGACGGTTCGAAGCCGGTCATCTTGACGGGACAGCCGAGCTGCGGCGCTGCCGCATCACCGCCCGCAACGCGCATGCCGCGCGCGCGGAAGTGCGGATGCGCGAGGGCCTCGTCGATGCGCAGCACCGGCGTCACGCAGCCGGCGCCGTCGTGGAACAGGCTGCGCCAGTGCGCGAGCGGCCGCGCACCGAAGATGGCCGCCAGCTCGGCGCGCAGGCCTTCCTCGGTCGCGGGGTCGCCGCTGCGGTGCAGCGGCGCGAGATCGGGGCGCTCCAGCGTGCGGCAGAGCTCCTCCCAGAACTTCGGTTCCAGTGCGCCGACCGCGAGCTGCCGGTCGTCGGCGGTGCGATAGAAGCCGTAGCAGGCGAGCGCACCCGTCAGCGCGCTGTGGCCGGTCTGCGGCACCTGGCCGTGCTGGTGCAGGCCGGCCAGCGGCAGCACCGCGTGGGCGAGCACGCCATCGGCCATGGCGATGTCCACATGCCGCCCGCGACCGCTGCGTGCGGCGTCGAACAGCGCGGCAAGAATCCCTGCCACCGCGGTCATGGTGCCTCCCAGCAGATCGGCCACCGGCAGGTTCGACAGGGCCGGGCCCGCGGCGTTGCCGATCTGGTCGGCCACGCCGGCCAGCGCAGCGTAGTTCAGGTCGTGTCCCGGCGTGTCGCGCAACGGCCCGGTCTGGCCGAAGCCGCTGATGCTGCAGTAGACGATGCGCGGATTGACGGCCGCCACCGCTTCGTAGCCCACCCCCAGCCGCTGCATCACGCCGGGCCGGAAGCCCTCCACCAGCACGTCGGCCTGGCGGCACAGGCGCAGCAGCGTGGCCACGCCATCGGCGTGCTTGAGATCGATGCGGATCGCGCGCTTGTTGCGGTTGACGAGCGCGCGCACGGCGGGGCTGGCGTAGTCGCCGGCGCCGGTGTCCTCGATCTTGACGACGTCGGCGCCGAGGTCGGCGAGGTGCATCGCGCCGAGCGGGCCCGGCAGCAGCCGGGTCAGGTCCAGCACGCGCACGCCTGCGAGTGGTGCGCCGCCGGTTGCGCGCGCCGGGGATTCAGGGGAAGAGCTCATGAGGTCTGCAATCTAGACGGCGCGCAACACCCCGGCAATGGCGGCACCGGTCGCGTCGATTGGCGAAAAGCATCAGGAGCGGCTACCTCCTGGCAGGCTTCTTCGCGCCTCGGCGCACCGAACGTTGCCGCACGGTTGAGCCCGAGCCGCGCAACGGACGTGCCGGGGCCACATCGTGCTGGCTGGCCCGCAGCTTGAAATCGCAGGTCTCGACGGCCAACTCGACAATGCGCGCCAGTGCAGGACTGGCATCGTCGCCTCGATAGACCGCGCTGTAGACCAGCGGTGGCGGCATGGGATCGCTCTTGACGACGCGCAGCAAGCCGCTCTTGATGTCCGGCCGCACATAGTCGAGCGCCTGTTGGCTGATGCCGAAGCCGCTGATGGTCAGTTCGCGCAAGACGGTCGTGCTGTTGGTCAGCAGCACCTTGCCGAAGCGGAAGCCGTGCTCCGCGCGCCAGGCCTCGTAGAACTTGTTCTTCGAGGCGCCGGCGGGCTGCTCGATCACGGGGTAGTCGGCAAACTCGTGCGGCTTCAGGGCCCGGTTCGGGATGCCGAGTCGCGGACTCGCGATCCAGGCCTGGTCGACCTGCCCGACCTTGATCGTCTCGAAGGCCTGGCCCCAGAAGGTGCCGGGCATGATGGACAGATCGAGCTTGTTGGCTTCGAGGCGTTCGAACAGCGTCAGGCCCGCATCCACCACCGGCTCGAGCGTCACATGGGGGTGCAGCTTTTGAAGAAGCTGGATCAGGCGCGTGAGCCATGTCATCGCGATCAGCTCCGTCACGCCGACGCGGAAGGTGCCGCGAAGCGTCTTGTCCACGCTGATGTCATGTTGAATGCGCTGCCACAGGCGCTGGGCTTCTTCCGCGAGCGGCAGCAACTCCCGGCCGGCCTGGGCCAGCTCCAGCCCGTGCGAGGTGCGGTGCAGCAAGGGCCCGCCCAGCGACGCCTCGAGTTCCGCCAACCTCTTGGAGATGGCCGACTGCGTGGTGTGCAGCTTCACCGCCGCGGCGCTGAAGCTCTGAAGCTTGGCGCTGAAGAGAAAGGCCTCCAGCTGCTTGAAGGTGAAGTTCATTCCAGCGGAATGTACGCCCAAGGTCCATCGCAGGAATAAAAGGAATAGCCGGATCCTCCGATTTCTCGTTTGTCCTGCGGCGCATGGCCTTTGATACTGCGCCCATGCTCCACATCGCGCCACGCCTGAATCGAATCAAGCCGTCTCCCAGTTCCATGGCTGGCCAGAAAGCGCGCGAGCTGCGCGCGATGGGCCGGGACATCCTGGGCTTGACTGCGGGCGAACCCGATTTCGAGACACCCCAGCACATCAAGGAGGCGGCCATCCGCGCCATGGCTGCCGGCCAGACCCGTTATACGGATGTGGGCGGCACCCCGGCGCTGAAGGAGGCGATCGCCGGCAAGTTCCGAAACGAGAACAGGCTGGCTTACGCGCCGAGCGAGATCATCGTCGGCAGCGGCGCCAAGCAAGTGATCTTCAACGCCCTCATGTGCACGGTGGCGGCGGGCGACGAGGTCATCGTGCCGGCGCCCTACTGGGTGTCGTACCCAGACATCGCGCTGCTGGCCGGTGGCGTTCCGGTGTTCGTCGACTGTTCGGCCGAAAACGGCTTCAAGCTCCGGCCCGTGGATCTCGAGCGTGCCATCACCGGCAAGACACGGTGGCTGATGCTCAACTCGCCGAACAATCCGAGCGGAGCGACCTACACGCGCGCCGAGCTTCAGGCACTGGCCGAGGTGCTCCGGCGCCATCCCCACGTCTGGATACTGACCGACGACATCTACGAGCACCTCATCTACGGCGATGTCGAGTTCGCCACCATGGCCCAGGCGGCGCCCGATCTCAAGGACCGCACCCTCACGGTGAATGGCGTTTCCAAGGCCTATGCGATGACGGGTTGGCGCATCGGCTACGGCGCCGGGCCTTCGGAGCTGATCAAGGCGATGGTCAAGCTCCAGTCGCAGAGCACCTCCGGGCCGAACTCGATCGCCCAGGCTGCGGCCGTCGCAGCACTCACGGGACCGCAGGACATCGTGGCCGCGAATCGGAGCGAATATCAGAAGCGACGCGACACGGTGGTGGCGGCGCTCAACGCCATCGACAGCATCCATTGCGAAGTGCCTGATGGCGCGTTCTACGTCTTCGCTTCATGCAGCGAGCTGTTCGGCCTTCGCACGCGCAAGGGGGCAGCGATCGACAGCAGCGACGACTGGGTGATGCACCTGCTCGATTCGCAGGATCTGGCGGCGCTGCAAGGCAGCGCCTACGGCGTGCCGACGCACTTCCGCCTCTCCTTTGCCGCCAGCACCGAACAGCTGCTGGAGGGTTGCCGGCGCATTGCACGGGCGCGCGACGAACTCTCGGGCTAAGCCATCACCTCATCCTTGCCTCCATGTCGAATTGAACCAGGAACCGCCATGAAACTCCGATCGCTTCTGAAGCTCTTGCCGGCCCTCGCCGCAAGCATCGCCTGGCTGGGCGCCACCCAGGCGTGGGCGACCGATCCTTTCCCGTCGAAGCCGGTGAAGATCCTGGTCGGCTTCTCGCCCGGCGGCTCCAACGACGTCGTCGCACGCCTGATCGCGCCGAAGTTGGCGGAAGGGCTCGGCGCGCAAGTCGTGGTCGACAACCGGCCCGGCGCCGGCGGCAACATCGCGGCATCGGCGATGCTCGCCGCACCCACGGACGGACACACGCTGCTGATGTGCACCACGGGGACCTTGTCGATCCAGCCCCATGTGCTCAAGAGCATGCCCTTCGATCCAGAGAAGGACATCGTGCCGGTCACGCAGGTCACCAACGCGCCCTACATGCTGATGGTCAACGCGACCTTGCCCGTGAAGAGCGTCAAGGAACTCGTCGCCTACGCCAAGCAGAAGCCCGGCGAAATCAACTTCGCTTCTTCGGGAACGGCAACCGGGGGCCACTTGGCAGGCGAGATGCTGAAGACGCGCGCAGGCATCGACATCGTCCACGTGGCCTACAAGGGCACCGGCCAGGCGATGACGGATCTGCTGGCAGGCCAGGTCTCGATGATCTTCGACCAGCCCGTCAGCTCGATGCAGTACGCGCGCTCGGGCAAGCTCCGCGCCTTGGCGGTGGCCAGTGCACGCCGGTTGACGGCCTTCCCTGACATTCCGACCGTGATGGAAGCCGGCGTTCCGGACTTCGAACCCGTGACGTGGGCAGGCATTTGCGCGGCCAGGAACACGCCGCCCGCCATCGTCGAGCGCATCCAGCGCGAAGTCGCCAAGGTGCTCGCGATGCCCGAGATCGCCAAGCGGCTCGCCGCCGACGGCCTGGAACCGGTTGGGAGCACCCCCGAGCAGTTTCGTGCGTTCCTGGTTGCCGACAAGCGCAAATGGGGCCGCGTGGTGAAGGATGCCGACGTCAAGGCCGAGTGAGAACAAGACGATGAGCCATCTCGCCGATATCGTTCGCGACTTCCAGCGCGTTCCGCCTGATCTGGTCCAGCAGGCTTCGGCCTTCCAGCCCGCCATCCTGGCCGACGTTGCAGGCCGCCGAGGTGCCCTGCACGGCCGCATCCAGGCCTTGCGTCACCGGATGAAGCTGGCCGGCAGCGCGCTCACGGTGGAGGTGCGGCCAGGCGACAACCTGATGATCCACGCCGCCATCGCGCTGGCCAAGCCCGGCGACGTGCTGGTGATCGACGGCAAGGGCGACCAGAGCGCTGCCCTGATGGGCACCATCATGATGAACGCATGCAGGCAGGTCGGCATCGCCGGCGTGGTGATCGACGGCGCGGTGCGCGACAGCGTCGAGATCGATGAGATGGGCTTTCCCGTTTTCTCGGTCGGCACCAATCCCAATGGCCCGACGAAGCTGGCGTCGGGGCGGATCGGACATCCGGTGTCCGTCGGCGGCGTGGCCGTCCGTCCGGGTGATCTTGTTGTTGGCGATGCCGACGGCGTGGTCGTGGTCGAGCGGGAGAAGGTAGAGGCGCTTCTTCAGGCGGCAAGAAGGAAAGTTGCGGACGAAGCCGCGCGCATCGATGCCATCAAGAAAGGCGATACGGCTGCCAAGTGGCTGGACTCCGCGCTGCGCAACGCGGGTGTGCTCAAGGAAAACGAGAAGCTGTAGGCCGAGCGCCTGCAGTCTGTTCCGCATCCATCAACCAGGCGGCTTCGTGCAGCAGCCCGCGCAGCCAGACCAGTCCCGGGTCGTGGGTGCGGTACTTGTGCCATTGCATCGCCTGCTCCATCCTGGGCATCGGTACGGGCAACGCATGCAGCTTCAAGGGCTGAGACCTCTGTGCGAGTCGCGCCAGTCGTCCATGCACCGTGGCGATGCATTCGGTGTCGATGACGACAAAGGGAGCAGCCACGAAGCTGTAGGTCGTGACGCGACACGGCGGACGATACCGTGGCGCTGCATGAACCATGCTTCATGCGTCTGCGAGGGTTCTAGCCAGTTGAGCGCTTCGACAAGCGACTTGACGCCCGAAGGCCAAGCCCGCGGCGGATGCCGCCGATCAAGCCTAGCGCAATGTGATTGCGGACCGCGCCGGTCAGCTTCGGGACGATCGGCAGTTCCGTCTCGCGCGGCAGGATCGACTCGGGATGCACCTCCAGCACGCCTGCCTTGCGCAAGGCTTGCAAGAACCCGACGCATCGAGAAAACGACTGCTGACTGAGATCAGCCAGCTCGCTCGCGTTCAATTCGCACCGCGAAAGCAGGCTCGCCATCCGAACATTGCCGGAGTCGTTGCCCAGCAGCGCGGCTGGAGGCCAGCGGCGAAGCATGAAGCGGACCGAATCGGAGACTTCCATCTCCATTGCAGTCTGCTCATCCGTGGTCGGGAGCGCCGGTTGCGCTGCGAGCAGCTCACGTTCGGTGTTCTTCAACCATTGCTGAAGCTTTTCGGCGCGAATCGGCCGTTCGAGCGTATTCGGCGGATCGCCTGAACTCACGCGAGTGAGCGTGAGCACCGCTCTTGCCATGGTAGCGGCCTCGGGACACCCGCCTTCGGTCGTGGTCCCGTCGACCAGCAGCGCGTCGTACGGCGGCACATCGACCAGCTTCCATGGGAAGGCGCCGTCGTGCGCAGACAGCCGCACGATCGTTTGAATCACGACGACTTCGGCGGCGGGCAGCCGATGGACGCCAAGCCTCAGCGTGGACATGCGTTGCCCTCGAGGCCGCACTGCGCTGGGTTGAAGCGGAATGCGGGGTCAGGCAAGTGTGGGACGAATACAAAACAAAGACACGGCGCGAGAAGTCATGTGACTCGGGTGACTCGAAGAAGCGGTGGAGCCTATGAGCGCCGAGCCCACTAGTAAAATTGATTGTGTCGATGCGACATATCGATGCCGCCGATACTTGTGGGGCTATCCGCAAGAAAGGCCGTGAAGACGACGGCGCGACCAAGTCTTCGCCGGCCCGCCGCACCGCTGCGCTACAGCGGTTCGGCCCGCAGCATGCCGCCGGCACGCACGAAGTTGCCTCCGCCGAGGTGATGGATGGTCTGCAAGTCGGCGTTGTCCTCGCGAAACAGCCAATGCCCGCCGGCGAAGATGCGCGCGTCGGCCGCCGCGGCGACCACCTCGCCGAAGCAGGTGTCGTAGGCATCTTCGGTATGCGGCTCGCGGATTAGCCGGCATTCCAGCCAGGCGGCGCAGCCCGCCTCGAGCAGGGGCATGCCCAGCACGGGCCCGCGGCTCGCCGCGATGCCGTGGCGCTCGAACTTGTCGAGCGTGCGGCCGCTCGTGTTGCCGAGCGCGTAGGTGAGGTCGACCAGCGCCGTGCCGGGCAGGCAGATGCCGAACGCGCCACTGGCGGCGACGAGCTCGCGCGTGTAGGTCCGCTTGTCGATCACCACCGCGATACGCGGCGGCGTGAACTCTACCGGCATCGACCAGGCGGCGGCCATGACGTTGCGGCGGGCGCCTTCGGCACTCGTCACCAGCACGGTCGGGCCATGGTTGACGAGGCGGCTCGCGTGTTCGAGCGCGACAGGCTGAAAATGATTCATGACAGGCATCCGGTTACTTGCGGGCCCCGGCGCTCGTCAGCGCGAACTCTTCCGCGGGCTTGTCGTTCGGGATCGCCCAGACAGCCTTCGTCGCCTCCGATGCCGGCAAGTTGACGATCGCGCCGGCAGGGGGAATGGGCTTCATGAACCACTTGTCATAGAGCTGCGCGATCTCGCCGGACTTCATCATCCCCCGCAGCGTGTTGTCGATGCCTTGCTTGAAGGCAGGGTCGTCCTTGCGAAGCATGATGGCGATCGGCTCCACGCCAAGAACCTCGCCCACGATCTTGTAGTCCGCAGGATTGCGCGCCTTGGCGATATTGCCGGCCAGTACCTGGCTGTCCATCACAAAGGCGTCCGCCCGGCCCGAGTCGAGGTTGAGCATGCTGTCGGTGTGGTCCTTGCCGAAGATTTCCTGGAAGTCGACTCCCGCGGCCTTCTCATGCTTGCGCAGCAATTGCACGCTCGTCGTTCCGGTCGTAGTTGCCACTCCGCGGCCACTCAGCTGGTTGATCGACTGGATGCCCGAGCTGGCCTTGACTGCCATGCGGACTTCTTCGACGAATGTCGTGAGCGCGAACGCCACCTGCTGCTGCCGCGCGGCATTGTTCGTCGTCGAGCCGCACTCGATATCGATCGTGCCGTTCTGCAGCAGCGGGATGCGATTCGAAGACGACACCGGCGCGTACTTGATATCGAGCTGGGGCAGACCCAGCTGCTTCTGAATGTCGGCCAGGGCACGGTGGCACAGGTCGATATGGAAGCCGACGTACTTTCCGTAGCCGGTCGTGTACGACAGCGCACCCGACGACTCGCGAACGCCCATCCTGACAACCCCCGTCTCCCTGATCTTCTGCAACGTATCGGCCTGGGCTGCCCAGGCGCACGCGGCGGCAACGATGGCGAGTATCGCTTTCTTCATTTGGCGAAGAGCATCTCGATGTTGGCGAAGGCCTTGAGCTCCAGCGCATTGCCGGAGGGATCGAGGAAGAACATCGTGGCCTGCTCGCCGGGCTCGCCCTTGAAGCGGATGTACGGCTCGATCACGAACTCGACGCCCTGCGCCCTCAGGCGAGCCGCCATCGCTTCCCATTCGGACATCGGCAGCACGATGCCGAAGTGGCGTACCGGCACGCCATGGCCGTCGACTGCGTTGCGCTGCGCCACACCCGTCTCGTCGGGCGCCAGGTGGGCGACGATCTGGTGGCCGTAGAAGTTGAAGTCGACCCAGTCGTCCGCGCTGCGGCCTTCGGGGCAGCCCAGCAGCTCGCCGTAGAACTTGCGGGCCAGCGCGATGTCGTGCACCGGAAAGGCCAGGTGGAAGGGGGACATCATGGCCGGGTTGGTGGTCGGAGTCAGCATGGTGTGGGGCTCGGTGTGGATGAGGATGCGTGATCCTAGGGTCGGATGAGAAAAAGAAAAATCAATATATATTTGACAGATGCATCAATGGAATTTGTGAATGATCCGCGAGCTGAAGACCTTCGTCGCCGTGGCCCGGGAAGGCACCTTCGCCGCTGCCGGCCAGAAGATCGGCCTGACGCAAGCGGCGGTCAGTGCGCAGATGCAGCGGCTGGAGGCCGAACTTGGTTTCGCGCTTTTCGACCGCACCGGCCGTTCGGCCCGCCTGAACGCCATGGGCCAGGAGACCCTGGAGCAGGCCACGGAGCTGATTCGCCTCTACGCCAATCTGGGTTCGCGCCATGCCGGCCCGCGCGCGACGGTGCCCGTCAGCATCGGCGCGATCGCGTCGGCGCAGCGCCTGCTGTTGGCCGAGGCGCTGACCAGCCTCCACAAGCAGTCGCCGGACTGCCGCACGCGCGTGATTCCCGGCCTGTCGATGGCGCTGCTGAACTTGGTCGATGCAGGCGAGATCGACATGGCCATCGTCATCCGTCCACCGTTCGCCCTGCAAAGCGACCTGCGCTGGACCACGCTGGCGCATGAACCATTCCGCCTGCTGGTGCCGCGACATGTCGAGGGGAGCGACTGGGCGGAACTGCTGTCCAGCCAGCCCTTCGTGCGCTACGACCGCGCTTCTTTCGGCGGTCGGCAGGTCGACCGCTTTCTGCGCGCCGCGCACTTGAGCGTGCAGGAGATCTGCGAGCTCGATGAGTTGGACGCGATCGTGCGGCTGGTGGCCAACGGCCTGGGGGTGGCCTTGGTGCCGCAGACCGCCACGCACCGGCGCTGGCCTGCCGCGGTACGCGCCATCGATCTCGGCCGCCACACATTCCACCGCGACATCGGGCTGGTGCATCGCTCGAGCCGCAATCTGACCGGGTCCGCGAGCCTGCTGGCGCAGTTGGTCTGCGCGGCCTACAGCGGCAGCCTGTAGCTCACCGCTAACCCGTTGCACCAAACGAAACGGCCCCTCGGGGCCGTTGTCCGTGAGAGCCGCGGCGCCGCCGCGGGGCACTTACTTCTTGGTCTTCTTGGTAGGTGTAGCTTTCTTGGCGACCGGCTTCGCTGCAGCCTTGTCAGCCTTGCGCTTTGCTGCCTTGGGGTCGATGGCGGCTTTGAACGCGGAGCCGGGAACGAACTTCGGGAGCTTTGCCGCAGCAATCTTGATTTTTTCGCCGGTGCTGGGATTCAAGCCCGTGCGGGCTGCACGAGCGACTTGCTTGAACGTTCCAAAACCAACGAGTTGGACGGGATCACCCTTCTTGACAGCCGCGACGATGGAGCCAGTGACGGTCTCAAGAATGCGCGCAGCCTCGGCCTTGCTGACGGTGTGTGCGGTCGCGATTTTCTCGACCAGTTCAATACGATTCACAGATTTCCTTGGAGTAGTTCGCCTTGTTGCCAAAGGCGGCGCAGCCAACCAGACTGGCTGCAAGCGGCGCGGAGTGTAGCCGAGGTCTGCAAACCCTTGGTCAGCCGGCCTTCGATGCGCTCGTGGCAACCGATACGCCCCATAGGCGCGGCTTGCCCTCCCAGACCGAGAAGCCGCTGATGCGCTTGCGCACCGCCCAGGCGTCGAGGCCGTTGTACAGCATGATCAGCGGCACCTGCCGGATCATCTGCGCGTGGATCTGATCGAACAGCGCCTGACGTTTCTTCGGGTCGGCTTCGGCAAAGCTCTCGTCGATCAGCTTGAGCGCCTGCGGATCTTCCCAGACCTTGCGCGACTGCTTGTCCTTGGGGCCCGCGAACTGCTCGTAGCTCAGCGCCGGATCGAGGCGCGACGAGTACGTGAACGAGCTGATCTGGTAGTTGCCACTGTTGTAGCGGTCGAGCTGCGTGGCCCACTCCAGCACCTCGATCTGCGCGTTGATGCCGACGGACTGCATCATGGCCTGCGCGAGCACCGCCACGGTGTAGCTCGGCACGTGAGCGCGCTTGTTGGTCTGGATGGTGATCTTCTCTCCCTTGTAGCCTGCTTCGCGCAGCAGCTTCGCCGCCAGCGCCGGGTCGTAGCGGTAGCCCTTCTTCTGCGCCGCGCCGTAAAAGGCCGACCCCTTGTGGATCGCCGAGTTGTTGACCGAGCCGAGGCCCTCGGAAGCCGCCGCCACGATCTGCTCCATGTCGAAGGAGGCGGCGATGGCATGGCGCAGTTTCTCGTTCTTCAGCAGCGGGTCGCGGGTCTGGATCAGCAGCACGTTCTTGGTGGCCTGGCCGGGCGTCTGCACGGCGAGCTTGCTGTCGGTCTTGAGTTCCTGCACGTCGCTCGCGGTGATCTGGCCCGCATCGATGGCGCCGGACTTCAAACCTGCGGTGGCAGTGGACCCATCGGGCACGACGAGGAAGCGCACCGTGTCCACCAGCGGCGCCTTCAGGCCCACGTAGCCGTCGGCCTTGCTGCCGGGCGGCGAGGTGTAGCCCTTGAAGGCCGTGACGGTGACGTACTCGCCGCGTCTCCATTCGCCGAACTTGAAGGGGCCGGTGCCCACCGGCTTGTCCCAGCTGCCGTCGGCCTTGACCGAGCTGCGATGAAGAATGGCCGTCATGCCGCAATCGGTGCGCGACAGCGTGTCGAGAAAGATCGCCGAGGGCTTGTTGATCTTCATGACGAAGGTGGCGGCGTCGGGTGTCGAGGTTTCGACCACTTTGAGGCCACCGCGGCCGTCGAACTCGCTGAGGCAGCGCCAGTCGGTCTTCGGGTCCATGTAGCGCTTCCAGCTCCAGTCCACGTCGGCCGAGGTGAGCGGCGCGTCGTTGTGGAACTTCACGCCCTTGCGCAGGCGAAAGGTGTAGGTCAGGCCGTCCTTCGACATCTCCACCGACTGCGCGAGCAGCGGGCCCACGCTGCCGTCCTGGCGGTAGCCCACCAGCCCCTCGACCATGTGCAGCACGATGCCGTCGGTGGTGTTGTCGCGGTTGACGCCGGGGTTGGTGGAGCGGATGTCGGCCGGCTGCGCGACCGTCACGGAGGTCTGGGCGAAAGCGGTGGCGCAGGCGATGGATGCGCCGCCGATGGCAGCGAGACGGATGAGAAGACGGGGCATGGTGGCGTACTCCTGCGAAGTCAGTATGGGAATAGGGCTCTCAGGCCGCAACGGCGGCGCCGAAGCGCCAGCGCAGCCGCACGCCGCCGCTGTCGGTGGACTCGAGTGCTGGAATGGCCGAGAGCAGCTTGCGCGTGTAGTCCTGCTGCGGATGGTCGAACACCGCGTCGCGCGTGCCCTGCTCGACGATGCGTCCGTCCTGCATCACGATCACCCGGTCGGCCACCTGCTCCACCACGCCGAGGTCGTGGCTGATGAAGAGGCACGAGAAGCCGTGGCGCTTCTGCAGTTCGGCGAACAGTGCGAGCACCTGCGCGCGCACCGTCACGTCGAGCGCCGAGACCGGCTCGTCGGCGATCACGAATTCGGGCCGGCGCACGACCGCGCGCGCGATCGCCACGCGCTGCCGCTGGCCACCCGAGAGCTCGTGCGCGTGGCGCGGCGCGAAGCCCGATCCGAGGCCCACCTCGTCGAGCACTTCCTGCACGCGCCGCCCCTTGTCGACGGCAGACATGTTCCGCAGCAACCGCAGGCCTTCGCCCACCAGCTGGCCGATGGTCATGCGCGGGTCGAGCGAGGCATACGGGTCCTGGAATACCATCTGGCACTGCAGCCGGTAGTCGAACCAGCGGGGGTCCGAGCGCGCAATCTGCCGGCCGCGGAACAGGATCTCGCCGCCGCTGGGCCGCAGCAGACCGGCGATGGCGCGCCCCAGCGTGGTCTTGCCCGAGCCCGAGCCGCCGACGACCGCCACCACCTCGCGCGGGCGCACCGCCAGGTCGATGCCGTGCAGCGCGCGCTTGGGTACCGCCTTGGTGAAGAGCCGGCGATGACCGGGATAGTCGACGACGAGGTTGCGCACCTCGACCACCGGCGCTTCCTCCGCCACCGGCCGCGCGGGTAGGCGCCGCGGCATGGCCTCGAGCAGCTCGCGCGTGTAGGGGTGTTGCGGGCGCGCAAGCAGGTCGTCGGTGTTGCCGATCTCCTTCACCTCGCCGTGCCGCATCACGACCACGCGCTGGGTGAAGCGGGCCACCATCGGCAGGTCGTGGCTGATCATCAGCACGGCGGTGCGGTGCTCGCGCGTAAGGCCGACCATCAGCTCCAGCACGTCGCGCTGCACCACGGCGTCGAGCGCGGTGGTGGGCTCGTCCGCGATCAGCAGCGCGGGCTGCAGCAGCATCACCGAGGCCAGCATCATCCGCTGTCGCATGCCGCCCGAGAACTCGTGCGGCCACGCACCGAGCGCGGCCTGCGGATCGCGAATGCCGACGCGCGCGAGCATGTCGAGGATCAGCGCGCGGCGCGCATCCGGCGGCAGCTCGCGCCGGTGCAGCGCCAGCGCCTCGCCGAGCTGGCGGCCGATGGTCATCGACGGGTTGAGCGAGGTCATGGGCTCCTGGAACACCATGCCGACCCGCAGGCCGCGCAGCTCGCGCAACCGCTGCGGCCTTGCCTGCGCAAGGTCTTCGCCCTCGAAGAGGATGCGGCCTGCGGTGCGCACCAGCGGCGGCGGCGTGAGGCCCATGATGGCGCGCGCGGCCTGCGTCTTGCCGCTGCCGGATTCGCCGACGATGCCGACCATCTCGCCGGGCGCGATGTCGAACGAGACCTTGCGCACGATCTCGCGGCCGCCCGCGCCGACGGCGAGCGTGAGGCCCTCCACGCTGACCAGGGGTGTCGTCGTCATTGCACGCCTTTCATGCGCGGATCGAGCCAGTCGCGCACCGCATCGCCTAGCAGGTTGATGCCGAGCAGCGTCAGCGCGATGCACAGGCCCGGAAGAATCGAAAGATGGCTGGCCTGCGCCATGAAGGGCCGCGCCGAGGAGAGCATGTTGCCCCATGTGGGCGCCGGCGGCGGCACGCCGAGGCCCAGGAACGAGAGAGCGCTCTCGGCCAGGATCACCCAACCGAACATCGAGGTGGCCAGCACCGTCAGCGGCGCGGTGCAGTTGGGCAGCACGTGCCGGAACATGGTGTAGAGCTCGGAGTTGCCGAGCACGCGCGAGGATTCGATGAACTCCTTCTCGCGCAGCGACAGCACCGTGCCGCGCACGATGCGGGTGACCGAGGGCGTGTAGGCCAGGCCCAGCGCGAGGATGATGCCGTACTCGTTGGCGCCGACCACCGCGAGCAGGCCCAGCGCCAGCAGCAGGCCCGGGAAGGCCAGCAGCGCATTGTTGAAGGCCATCACGATGCGGTCGGTCCAGCCGCGCAGGAAGCCGGTCAGCACGCCGACGATGCTGCCCGCGACGATGGAGAAGCTCACCGTCAGCAGGCTGATCCAGACGCTCGTCGAGGCGCCGGCCATGAGGCGCGAGAATTCGTCGCGGCCGAATTCGTCGGTGCCCAGCAGGTAGCTGCCGCCCGGCGGCCTGAGGCGGGAACCGAAGTTGATTCTCAGCGGATCGTGCGGCGTCCAGAACTGACTCAATACCGCCGCGAGTGCGACGGCGCCGACGATCAGGATGCCCACCAGGGCATTGAGGGGAATGCGTTGCTTGCGGAATTTCATTCGACAGCCACCCGTGGGTCGAAGATCGGATAGCAAAGGTCGATGACGAGGTTCACCGCCACGTAGACCGCGGCGACGAACAGCAGGCAGCCCTGGATCACCGGGTAGTCGCGCGCGAAGATCGCGTCCACCAGCAGCCGGCCGAGGCCGGGAATGGTGAACACCGTCTCGACCACCGCGATGCCGCCGAGCAGGTTGCCGAGCACGAGCCCGATCAGCGTCCAGGTCGGGCCGAATGCGTTCTTGAAGGCATGGCGCATCAGCACCGCACGCTCCGACAGGCCCTTGGCGCGCGCGTGGGTGATGTAGTCGAGGCGCAGCACCTCGAGCGTGCTGGCGCGCGCCATGCGCATCAGCACGCCGATCTCATGCAGGAAAAGTGTGAGCACTGGCAGCACCAGGTAAAGCAGGCCGGCCCTCCAGTCTTCGGCGAGCGACACGTAGCCGACCACCGGCAGCCAGCCCAGCTTGAGGCCGAACAGCAGCAACAGCAGCAGACCGAGCCAGAACGTCGGGATCGACACCAGCAGCGTGGCCGAGCCGACGAGCAGCAGGTCGGGTGCGCGGTTCTGCTTCCAGGCGGCGATCATGCCGGCGGGCACCGCCACCAGCGCGGCCAGCACCACCGCGGCCAGCACGATGCGGCCGCTGATGAGGAAGCGCTCGGCCACCAGCGGCAGCACGTCCTGGCCGCTGTTGATCGAGGTGCCGAGGTCGCCCTGCAGCACGCGGCCGAACCAGATGCCGAACTGGGCCGGCACCGAGCGGTCCAGACCCAGACGGGCGCGCAGGTCCGCAAGGCTGGCGGGCGTGGCCAGGTCGCCGAGCAGCAATTGCGCGGGGTCGCCGGGAATGAGCCGTATCAGGATGAAGACCGACACCGCCACGATGAGCAGTGTGGGAATCGCCATCGCGATGCGGGCCGCAGCGAAACGGAACATGGGCCTGTCTCCTTGCGCGTTCTCAGCCCGGGATCGACGATGGCGACGGGGACGGCGTGGCGCGAAGCTCGCGCAGCACGCGGGCGAGGAAGTCCTGCACCCGCCCGACGCAGGCCAGGCCGTTGTGCGGCACGTTGTCCAGCAGGTCGAAGACGACCTGCACGCCGGCCGCTTCGAAGGAGCGGCGCAGGGTTTGCAGCCGCTCGGGTCGCGTGGGGCCCGCGTCGTTGGCGCCCGGCATGAAGTGCTTTCCGCCGGGCCTGTGGGTGATCTCCCAGGTCTCGATGTCGGCCTTGCCGGCCACCATGTGGACCGGCACGCGGCGCAGCGCCTCGAGGTCGAGCGGCTTGCCGAAGCGGGTGTCGAAATCCTGCGTGCCGACCCACCAGCCCTGCTGCGGATCGATCTGCGTCACCGAACCGGGTGCGCCGATGGACACGGCCCACAGGCGCTCCGGGTGCAGCAGCGCGAAGCGGTTGGCGAACTGCCCGCCGCCCGAGTAGCCGAAGAGCGCGAAGCGGTTGAAGTCGCAATCGAACTTCTCGCCCACCTCGGCCACCATGTCGAGCAGGATCCGGTCG
The DNA here is from genome assembly GCF_964253805.1 of Variovorax sp. LjRoot175. Lineage (NCBI taxonomy): Bacteria > Pseudomonadati > Pseudomonadota > Betaproteobacteria > Burkholderiales > Comamonadaceae > Variovorax > Variovorax sp. LjRoot175. The sequence goes on from NZ_CAXURY020000001.1 coordinate 4,732,139, forward strand.
TAGCGGATGTCGGCCTCGATCAGCTGCTTGAAGCCGTCGCGGTTGCCGTCGCCGCGCACGCCGACCGGAAACAGCGGGCACAGCACGATGCAGTCGTTCCACTTGGCGAAGCCGCTGAAGGCCTCCCGGTAGTTGACGAAGGCGCGGCCGGTGCCGTGCATCACGACGATCAGTTGCATGGGCCGCGTGCCGGCGCTGCCGATGTGGTGCGGCACGTAGGTGCAGTACGAGAAGCGCGGATCGCTGCGCGAGGCGTAGATGGTGCTGGGACCCAGGTCGTAGATGGCGCGTGCGCGCTGTTCGGCCTGAACGGAAGAAGCCTCGGGGGTTTCGAGCATGGCGGTGTGTAGGTGCGTATGAAAGGGTATGCGCCGGCGGCGGGCTACAACGTGTATTCCTGGAAGTTGCGTGCCTCGTAGGGCTTGCGCGCGATCCACATCGTCTTGTTGCCGGCGTCGATCAGGGTGGTCGCCACGGTGGCGGAGATGCTGGCGAAGCTCGCGGGTTTGGGCGAGCGCAGCACGCCGTCGGGCTTGCCGAATTCATCGGCGAGGATCGCCTTCACATGGTCCCAGCCGATCGGGCCCGAGACGCGGCGCAGCGCGTTCTCGACCCGGTGCTGGCGGTAGAGGCTGTCGACCCGCTCGCCCATGTACGGGTCGCGCAGCTTGACGCGCGCGGCCGGGCAGAGCCAGTGGTTGGTATGCACCAGCAGGTCGTCCTCGGGCATGACCCAGAAGATCTCGCCCGGCGAGGTTTCGAGGCTCATGCCTGCGCCGTCGCCGGCACCGGCCTGCGCCAGGATCATGTTGTTGGCGCAATAGCGCCGCGAGTCCCAGATCGCCCGCATGGCCTGCGCCAGGTTGGCGGCTTCGAGCACGCGACGGCGCAGCAGCACCAGCGGCACGCCGGCGCCCTTGCGGAAGTCTTCGTCGCTGGAGAGGGAGTTGCCGGTCAGCGAGACGCCATTGGCATTGAAGCCATGGCGCGCAAGCGCGCCGGCCTCGGTGAAGCTCAGGATGTCGGGACCCTCTTCTCGGCGGATGCGCAACACGATGCCGGTGTCCACGCATTCTTCGCGCCAGTCCCAGTTATGGGCATGCATGAGGCGGCCGGTGGCTGAGCGGCCGGGCAGCACGAGCAGGCCGGTGCAGTCGCCGTCTTCCGACGACGGGGCCTTGGCCGGTGCTTCGAGCGACTGCTGGAGGTCGGCATGGCCGAACATCATCTCGGTGCGGCAGTTGATCGTGATGACGTCCTCCAGCGTCGCACCCGCGCCTTCGGCGATGCCGCGCAGTTCCTCGAGATAGGTGGCGTCATAGGCCTCGATGACCTGGGCCATCGATTGCGCGAGGCGCCGCAGCGTGGCCTCGTCGACGCCGCGTTTGCCGAGCTGCGACTTGTAGAGCGCGATGCTGCGCGCCACGCGCTCAGGCACGGCGCGGCCATGCTGCACGCCACGCGCATGCGGCGTGCCGGAAACATCGACAAGGGGAAAGTATCGGGGGGTTGTCATGTTGCTTGAGCCACTTTGTCATTCGCTTGTCGCCGCGAGCGGGTAGCGATGGGGTGGATTGTTTTGCAAGAACAGAAAAAGATAAATTTAAAAATCATTTAGCATCAATAAAGAAATTGTTTATCTTGAAGCTGTCTTCATCCGTGCCTCGGCCATGAGCACCATCCGCTTTCTTCGCACCTTCGTGGCCGCAGCGCGAGGCGGTTCCTTTGCCGCGGCAGCCGATCAGGTCGCGTTGACGCAGGCGGCCGTCGGCCAGCAGATGCGCGCGCTGGAGGCGGAGCTGAAGAAAACGCTCTTCGACAAGACCGGCCGCACCATGACGCTGAGCCCTGCGGGCCATCTGCTGCTGCCGCGGGCCGAGGCACTGCTCGCGCACTACGAGGCGATGCGGCAGGACCTGCAGGACCAGCGGCAGATCGCCGGAACCATCAAGCTCGGCTCGCTGATCTCGGCCATGGGATTGCTCTCGAGCACGCTGGCAACGCTCAAATCGCTCCATCCCAACCTCGAGGTCGAGCTCAGAGTCCGGGAGCAGTCGCGACTGGCGGAGGACGTGATGAGTGGAGAACTCGATGCCGCGGTGGTCGTTGAGCGCCCATGGCCGGACAAGCCCGGCTTGCTGTGGACGCCCTGCTACGAAGAGACGCTCACTGTGATCGCGAATTCGAGCATCGCCGCGCTCGACACCCCCATTGCGGGCTTGTTCGCAAACCATCCCTTCATCCGCTTCGACCGGCGCACGCCGACGGGTGCACGCATCGACCGGATCCTGCGCCGGCTGCAGTTGGTTCCCAGGGAGTTCCTGGAGCTCAATTCGCTGCTCTCGATCGTCGAACTGGTGCGAAAGAACGTGGGCTTCACCATGGCGCCGCTGCTCAATAACTTCGATTGGGAAAGCGACCCCGGACTGCGCGTGCTGCAGCTGCCCGGCCGGCCGATTGCCCGTCGCCTGGGCATGCTGGAGAGCGGCCGGCGCAGCCACATCACGGGCGTGGTTCGCGAGGAGCTATTGGCGCACCTCCGCCGGGCGAAGCCCGGCGGCCGATCCATCGCCAGCGTCTCATCGTGAAAGCACCGTCAAGAACTTTCAAGCGCGGGGCAACACGAGCCGAAAGGCACTGCCGCGCCCCAGTGCGCTGTCGAGCAGCGCCTTGCCGCCGTGCCGCTGAGCCACGGTCTTGACAAAGGCCAACCCGAGCCCGGCCCCGTCGATGTTTGCTGTGGCGCTGCCTCGAACGAAGGGCTCGAACACCTGCGTCCGGAGTTCTTCGGCGATGCCGGTCCTTCGTCCTTCACCAGCACGGCCCATGCACGCGGAAGCGATTCGACCGCGCAGGTGATCGACGAGCCCGCCGGCGAACAAGGCGAGATCGAACTCCTTCTGCGTCAGCGCAACAGGCCTGCCGTCGATCTCCAGTTGCCGGGTCGCAAGCACGAAGCGGTAGCGTCCCCAGACCTGCTCTTCGGGCTGCGTGTCCAGGTAGGCGCGCCGCAGCAGCGCGCGCACGCGAGCGGCCAGCTCGCCTACCCGCATGGGTTTGACCATGAAGTCGTCCGCCCCCGCTGCATCGGCTTGAACCACAAAAAGCGGTGAGCCTAGGCCCGGTCAAAAGATCACTTGCGCGCTCCCCAAATCGTCCACGATCACGCTGAAACAGCGTCCACGATGCCCTGCTATACGCAGTCCCCGCGAGCCGCGCACGACCATGGAGCCTTGAGCGGCCCGGCCTTGCCTTCGGGAGGCAGATCACTTCGCCTAGGTCCGCTAAGGGCGCTGAGGGCATCTTCGATCGGGGTCAGGGACTTGGTGGCACTACACACTCAGGATCGAACGACTTAGGAAGCGCGGCGAGCTTTCCTTCCATCAAACGAAGGCGCCGGCTTACGGCAAGGGCAATGCACACGCCCAGCATTGCTTGCATGAGCCGCTTCCGCTTTCTTGTATCGATGGTTGAAGCACTCCGGTCTGGAGCGTTCGAATGGGTGCTGTTCGAATCCTTCGATGACGTGCCTGGCTTTGAGCCCTTGGCACGCTCAGAACTCAGCTTCCCAACATACAAGAGCGCCTGGGAAGCCGGGTGCGTGGCACTTCAATCCCGCATGGACGATCCAAAACTGGACCTACTCGACGACGAGGACTGAGCAGCGGCTGACCAGCTCAGTTGCCTTGGGACGAAGCGCCAGATTGCTGTTCTCGGATCAGGAACTCGTCGATCCAGGCGCGCGCCTTGGCCGCAAGCAGCTTCCTTGCTTTTGCCTCTTCGGATACGCCGCCAACTCCGATTCGGAACATCACTTTCCCGGCCCGCTTTACATCGGCAAAAAAATAATTGCCTTCGCCTACGGGCTCAGATCCAAACTCGATCGTCCAGTCTGGCGGAGCAGCAGGCGGATCGGCGTGGTCGCGCGCCGGGGAAATGTTCATCGGTGGTCAATGGTGAGACTTCTGCAGCCCAGTATGCGCCACTCCTGCTCGGACGCAACGGGGGCAATGTCATGGGTTTGACGGCTGATCCCGCAGCAGAAGACGGCCCCCCGGTCGGGCGCCTCCTCCCCCACTGGGGGCGCGGCGAGTTCAAACTAAGCTGCAAAAAATTCAGGGCTAAAGTTGAAAACCGCCGACTGTGGAACGCCAGCCACTGGAGATTGAGCACCAAGACGGCTTAAGTCATTGATCCGAAAGGGCGCACCGGGGAACTGCGCCGTTGATCGTTCAGCTCATGCGCCGCTAGACATTCGATCCTGTGGTCTTCACGCCTCCGAACATTGAATTTTTCGCTCCGGCCCGGAGCCATAGGGGCAGAATTTAGCGGCTACGTGCTTGCCGACGAATCACTTCTTCGGCGGCTTGAATGCACGTACCTGTCCCAATCTAGGAGAACCAAGATGGTCTGCAAGAACACGATTTGTCTCTGGTACGACGGCACCGCGTTGGACGCCGCGAAGTTCTACGCCGAGACGTTCCCGGACAGCGCGGTGGGAGCTGTCCATCGCGCGCCTGGCGACTATCCCGCGGGCAAGCAGGGCGATGTCTTGACGGTCGAGTTCACGGTGATGGGCATCCCTTGTCTCGGACTGAACGGGGGCCCGGCGTTCAAGCACAACGAGGCTTTCTCGTTCCAGGTTGCGACCGACAACCAGGCCGAAACGGACCGCTTGTGGAACGCGATTGTCGGAAACGGCGGCCAGGAAAGCGCATGCGGCTGGTGCAAGGACAAGTGGGGACTGTCGTGGCAGATCACGCCACGCGCCCTGACGGCCGCGATCGCCGATCCTGATCGAGCGGCGGCCAAGCGCACGTTCGAAGCCATGATGGGGATGAGAAAGATCGACATCGCTGCGATCGAAGCGGCTCGGCGCGGCTGACGCTCCCGATGCCGGCCCAGCCCCCGTCGCCGCGACAGCCACGCACGCGGAACGCCACGATTTTTTTGCTAGAACTCCGCCGCATCAAGGGGCGGTGCGCCCTCCTCCCCTCTCAGTGTTGGCCTAGGTTGGCCCTCGAAAGGTGTGCCGCCAGCGTGTGTGCAGTTCGCGCGAGCGTCACCTGAGCATGGCTTCCTTCTCGACTCTCTGTTGACGTGCGACAAGGGCTGCACACGGGTGCCATGCAAATCAACGCCTGGCGCGCAGATTCACCACGCTACGTTGAACCGGATGTTCAACATAGTTTGAATTTCCCGGTGGAGTTTTCACCACACATTGAATTTTCCGGTCTGTTCCGCCCGTAACCCACCACTCCCGTCGACTCTGCCGATGGGCCCGCGAGGGGGCCTGGTCGTCGGCCATGATCGGGCCGTGAACAGCCGTTCTGGGCTGCGGATTCAACCGGTCGACGTCTGAAAGTCGGTGACCGCTTTTGGCAGCAGCGGACTCTCAACAATCTACGGTAACTGCTTGCCAGCCGCCTCGGTTGTTATCGGTTGAGTACCCGATTAGCGGTCCGCAGCATTGCCTGCCAACGCCGCTCGCTTTGGCGACGAGTTCGGCGCTCACGCGCTCGATCTCTCGAACGACTTCGGGGAGTTGGCTCATGGAATCTTTCCGTTGGTTGGGTTGGCTTCAGACTGTCGTCGACGATGATCACCAGCTTGCGGCTCGCTCGACGACGGCTGGCTCGGCAGGGAATTGGTGCACAAGGAGCCGCGGTGGCGCGGCACCATGGGCATCACCGCTTCTTCAGTTCAGTTCGATGCGGGCGTCCTTGATCACCTTGTCCCAGATGACCGATTCCTTGCGCACGAGGTTGCGCAGTTCTTCAGGCGACGCCAGTGCGATGTCCACGCCCTGCTCGTCGAAGCGATGGGCCAGCGTGGGATTGCGCGCCGCAATCTGCATGGCTTCGTACAGCTTGGCGATAGAGGCTGCAGGCGTGCGCGCGGGCGCAAAGATGGCATTCCAGGTGCTGTAGGTGAAGCCCGGGACGGTCTGGGAAATCAGAGGCAGGCCCTTCAGCGGGCTGGCCTTGCTCGGTGCGGTGATGCCGACGGCTCGTATCGCCCCACGCGAAATCAAGCCGATGAACGAAGGCATGGTGCCGAAGATCGCCTGGATCTGGCCCGACATCAGGTCGGTGTTGACCTGCGCTGCCCCCTTGTACGGAATGTGCGTGACCTTGATGCCGGCCGTCCTGGCGAACAGTTCGGTGCCCAGGTGGGCGAGGCCCCCAACCCCGGCAGAGGCGAAGTTCAGCTCGCCCGGGTGGGCCTTGGCATAGGCGATCAGGTCCGCGACCGATTTGAAGGGCCCGTTGCCGTTCACCACGAGCACATGCGGCGCGGATGCGACCATGCCAACCGGCGCCACCTGGCTCAGGATGTCGACGCGGTTCTTGCTCAGCAGCGGCTGCGCCGTGATGTTGCCAGACGCGCAGAACATCACGGTGTGGCCATCGGGTGCAGCGCGCGCCACCGTGTTGAGCGCCGGCACGCCCGCGCCGCCGCCCATGTTCTCGACGACGAAGGACTGGCCCAGGCTTTGCGTCATCGCTTGGCCCAGATCGCGTCCCAGGACATCGGTTGCGCCGCCAGCGGCGAACGGGATGATCATCCGGATCGGTTTGCTCGGATAGCTTGCCTGCGCCCTGGCGGCCAGGGGCAGCAGAGCGGCCGCGCTGAGCACGCGGCGTCGGCTGAAATGCATGGGAAAGTTCACGGCCTCGTCTCTGTCTGGAGTTGTCAGGGCCGGGATGATGGTGCGAGTTGCAAGCCGGGACAACGCGTTACGACAGGCGTAACAGCTACCATCCGGCCATGGCCCAAAGTACCCGCAGTCGTAACTCCCCAGCCGCGCCAGCTGTCCGCCCGCCGTCGAAGAGCCTGGCCGACACCGGGCAAGCGCCGGGACGCGACCACATCCAGGCGGTGATCCGTGCCATGTCATTGCTCCAGGCCTTTGACAGCGCGGACGAGGTGTTCCTGACCTTGACCGAGATGGCGCGACGTACCGGCATGCACAAACCCACCGCGCTGCGGCTCGCGCGAACGCTGGCACTGACGCGCTTTTTGGTGCAGCGCGAGGACAGCGCCTGGCGATTGGGGCCGTTCGCTGGCTGGATCGGATCGCGCTACCAGGCGCAGTTCGACGTGGGCTCGGTCATCGAGCCCATCCTGCTCCGGCTGGCGGCGGAAACCGGCGAAAGCTCTTCGTTCTACGTGCACGAAGGCAATCTGCGCAGCTGCCTCATGCGCTGCGACGGACCGAACGCAAGGCCGGACCACCCGCGCTCGGGCGAACTGCTGCCTTTGGAACTGGGTGCACCGGGCCGCGCCATCTTGGCCGCCCTGGGCGAGCCAGGCGATCTGTACGAACGCATCCGGCGGCGTGGGTTCCATTACGCTCGAGCAGAGCGCTCCACGGGCGCAGCGGCCGTGGCGGCAGCGGTCCGGGGTGCCCACGGTGTGGTGCTGGGTGCGGTCAGCACTTCCGGGCCGGTGGAGCGGCTGACCACGCCGGTGCTGCGCCGGCTGGCGCCCATCACGATGGCCGCGGCACGGCAGCTGGGCATTGCGCTGGGAGGCGTTTCCGCGACCTCGCTGCGCGCCACATGGCACCCCTGACGTTACGCTCTGCGTAACAGATTGCCGGCAGGGGCCGACTGGATTCCAATCCGGGCGCTTCCTGCATGAATGCAGGGCCTCGACGGAATCCCATGACGACAAACCCACCGCGGAAACAACTCGGCCCCGCGCCCAATGCGCGCCGCCACCTGCCTCCCAGGCTACGCAGCATTCTTTCCCTTGGCGATCTGGAGCCGGCCGCGCGCCGCATCCTACCCCGCCCCATCTTCGGCTACCTGCAAGGCGGCGTTGAAGACAACGTGACCCTCCAGGCAAACGCTGCGGCGTTCCGCAAGTGGATGTTCCGCACTAATGTGCTGGTGGACGTATCCGCACGCGAGCAGAGCCGTCAGCTGATGGGCCAGACGTACAAGGCTCCGTTCGGCATCGCGCCCATGGGCCTGTGCGCGCTGTTCGCCTTCGACGGCGATGTCGTGATGGCGCGCGCGGCCGAGGCGGCCGGCATTCCCTACGTGCTTAGCGGCGCATCACTGACACGCATGGAACGCGTCGCTCAGGCGGCCCCCACCTGCGGCTGGTTCCAGGCCTACATCCCTGGCGAGCCCGAGCACATCGAAGGCCTGCTGGAGCGCGTCGACAAGGCAGGGTTCAAGACCCTGGTCGTGACGGTCGACACGGCCACGCTGGCCAATCGCGAGAACAACGTGCGGGTCGGCTTCTCCACGCCGCTGCGCCCCAGCCTGCGCCTGGCGTGGGACGGGATGACGCGGCCGCACTGGCTACTGGGCACCTTGGCCCGCACCTTGGCGCAGCACGGCATGCCGCACTTCGAGAACGCCGGTGCCGGGCGTGGTGTCCCCATCCTCTCGCGCAGCGTGGTGCGGCAGTTCGGCCTGCGCGATCACCTGAGCTGGCAACATCTGGCATTGATCCGCCAACGCTGGCGCGGCAAGTTGGTGATCAAGGGGCTGATCTCCGCGACCGACGTGAAGCGCGCGGAACAGGCGGGCGCGGACGGCGTGATCCTGTCCAACCACGGCGGCCGGCAACTCGACGGCACCGCACCTCCCTTGCTGGTGTTGCCGGAGGCGGCCAAAGCCAAGGGCGCCATGGCGCTGATGCTGGATAGCGGCGTTCGGCGCGGCACTGATGTGCTCAAGGCACTCGCCCTGGGGGCGGACCATGTGTTCGTGGGGCGGCCCATGGCCTATGCAGCGGCCATAGGTGGGCAGGCCGGTGTCGCGCATGCTGTCGGGCTGCTGCGCGACGAAGTGCACCGCGACATGGCGCTGCTCGGCGTGCAGAGGCTGGCGGATCTGAACATGGAGCAGTTGGTCGCCGTGTAGCGTAGACATTGCTTCGACCGCCTCATTCGCGCGGGCAACGAAACCGATGAGACCGGCTTTGCGGGTGCGGGCCTACGTCTGAGCCAGGAGGTCACCGCGCGGACCAAGCTGCATGCACAGATCGGCTGGCGCCGCGCCTTTGGCAACACCATGCCAATCCGCGCGATGAGCTTCGCGGACCAGACCGCCTTCTCGGTGCGCGGCCTGCCGGTGGCACGGAACGTGGCGACGCTGGAGCGGGGCGCGGAAACGCAATGGCAGCCGGGCGCGACGCTGTGGGTGGTCTACGCCGGCCAGTACGCCAGCGCGTTCGAGGACCACAGCTTGCGTGTGCAGGCAAGCTGGGCTTTCTGAAGGGTTCGCTCTGCGACATCGCGGCAATGGATGCCGCCATGTCCGCTTTCGGACCTGGAGCGGGCTTGCCCTTCGGCAATTCGAAGGCAGCTCATGGCCGGCTGCCATCTATCGCTGCGGAGACCAGCGGACGGTGAGTATGCATGCCGGCTGGACTCCAAAGGCGCGGTGGAAGAGGCCTGGGCCCCAAATGACAAAGTCACCATGGCGGCGCAGGGTGTGCGCCACAACATCCTGCGACGCGAAGTCGGCGGTTACCGAGAACTCAATCCTGAATTCGCTGGTCGGGCTCACCAAGACTGACATCGTCCTCCCGTCGCTCAGCGGCTTGAACTCGCCGTTTGGATTGCCTGCCGGATGAGAGAACCACTTGACGCATAGCCCAGCAGCAGGTTCGTCAGCAGGCACGTGGCGGAGGTGGCTTGATGCCCCCTTGGTCCAGTCGCGGAATCCGACAAACCAGCCGGTCTCTTGGGTGTCCATATCGCCGGCGTTGCCGAACTCGATGTTCTGCGCGAGAAGCTGCTTAGATTGCATGCCAGATTCTGCCTTCGAGTTGGACGTCTAGTTTTGGGCCGCATCCTGCCACATCCTCGACGGCGTCGACGGGCTCATACCGGCTGTACGGACTTCTACAGATCAGGCGTTCAACAGCAGGTTCAGAGCAAGCCGCTCGCCCCAGCGCACGAAGAGTCTCAAAACACTTCGGCCAACGTCGCACTCGTTCCTATGACCAAATCCAAGGTCTCCCGGTACGCCGAGCAATGTGCAGCGCGGCTCTGCCAACGACACAGCCGAGCATCGTCAGTGGAAGCATGAAGAGAACAGACAGAAACGCCAGCATCATTGAACCATGCCAAGTCGGCCAATCGACTTGTATTCCCGACCGCCCAGCGACCCAGTGCAAGGCCCCGCCCGCGGCAGCCAACAAGACGGTCAGCAACACCGCTTTTTGAAAGGCGTAGGCGCCCGGCAATACACCGATGACCAAGCCAAAGCAAACAGGCATGAAGAGTTGCGTGTGCGTCCTCATTGCCTCACGTTGCTCAGCCGCCAACGTCAGCGGACCCAAACGGCCAGTCGCATACCAGAGGCTGGTAACGACCACATGCATCCCAAGTGCCACGCAGAAGGCGAGAACTGTCCGCCGGAGGGTCAACTCCCAAAGGAAAATCGTCGGGCTTGGGCGCTGGAGCTCGAACGATTCCGAGTCTGCGAGGTGGCGAGTCGCGCGGAACTGAAGGAGAAGGCCCGACAGGCAAAGCACGACACCAGCCAAGGCGACCCATAAACCAAGGCGTGCCCACGTGAACAGGAACGGCAAGATGCTGGCAACCCAAAAAGTCAGAAGACCAAAAACCTGAAGAAGAGGGCCGGCTTTGTGGATGGCATATTTCATATCGCTCCTGGCTGGACGACGACGGTGAGTGCTGGTTCTGGCCCGAATCCGGCGGTTGGCCGATTCTGCCCTGCCCAGCTGGGATCTCAGCTGGGCGTCGCTCGCATGAGGCTTCATCAGCGGGGGGTCGAACGAGCGTCAGCGGGAGTCGACGACCAAGGCAAAGTCCAGTGAAGCGAAAGGCAAGGTCCACTGACCTTCCGCACCGCACTTGGACCGCCGGGCCTTGAAACCCCGCCAAATGCCCTTATGATTAGCACTCACTGAAGAGGAGTGCTAACAACCCCCCGCTTCCAGTGGCTGGGCAGCCGGCAACCATGCCAGCGCCCGAACCAAACCCCGTTTCTTATCCAGGAGATGCAATGAAACTTCGTCCTTTGCACGATCGCGTGATCGTCAAGCGCATTGAAAGCGAAACCAAGACCGCCTCGGGCATCGTGATCCCCGACAACGCCGCCGAGAAGCCCGACCAGGGCGAAGTGCTGGCCGTCGGCCCTGGCAAGAAGAACGACAAGGGCGAACTCGGCGCGATGAGCGTCAAGGTCGGCGACCGCGTCCTGTTCGGCAAGTACAGCGGCCAGACCGTCAAGGTCGATGGCGACGAGCTGCTGGTCATGAAGGAAGACGACCTGTTCGCGGTCGTCGAGAAGTAATCAACCCCTCTATCTGAATTCGGAGAAATCTCATGGCAGCAAAAGACGTAGTCTTCGGCGGTGAAGCCCGCGCACGCATGGTCGAGGGTGTCAACATCCTGGCCAACGCAGTCAAAGTGACCCTGGGCCCCAAGGGCCGCAACGTGGTGCTCGAGCGCTCCTTCGGCGCCCCGACCGTGACCAAGGACGGCGTGTCCGTGGCCAAGGAAATCGAACTCAAGGACAAGCTCCAGAACATGGGCGCCCAGCTCGTGAAGGAAGTGGCCTCCAAGACTTCGGACAACGCCGGCGACGGCACCACCACCGCGACCGTGCTGGCCCAGGCCATCGTTCGCGAAGGCTTCAAGTACGTGGCCGCCGGCATCAACCCGATGGACCTGAAGCGCGGCATCGACAAGGCGGTCACTGCCCTGGTCGAAGAGCTGAAGAAGGCTTCCAAGGCCACCACCACCTCGAAGGAAATCGCGCAAGTCGGCTCGATCTCGGCCAACAGCGACGACACCATCGGCAAGCTCATCGCCGACGCGATGGACAAGGTCGGCAAGGAAGGCGTTATCACCGTCGAAGACGGCAAGTCGCTCGACAGCGAACTCGATGTCGTCGAAGGCATGCAGTTCGACCGCGGCTACCTGTCGCCCTACTTCATCAACAACCCCGAGAAGCAATCGGCGTTGCTGGAAAACCCCTTCGTGCTGCTGTTCGACAAGAAGATCAGCAACATCCGCGACCTGCTGCCCACGCTGGAGCAAGTCGCCAAGGCCGGCCGCCCGCTCTTGATCATTGCCGAAGAAGTCGAGGGCGAAGCCCTGGCGACGCTGGTGGTCAACACCATCCGCGGCATCCTGAAGGTCGTGGCCGTCAAGGCACCGGGCTTCGGCGACCGCCGCAAGGCCATGCTGGAAGACATCGCCATCCTGACGGGCGGCAAGGTCATCGCCGAAGAAGTGGGCCTGACGCTCGAGAAGGTGACGCTGGCCGACCTGGGCCAGGCCAAGCGCATCGAAGTGGGCAAGGAAAACACCATCATCATCGACGGCGCCGGCGCTCCCGCCGACATCGAAGCCCGCGTGAAGCAAGTGCGCGTGCAGATCGAGGAAGCCACCAGCGACTACGACCGCGAGAAGCTGCAAGAGCGCGTGGCCAAGCTGGCCGGCGGCGTGGCCGTGATCAAGGTCGGCGCTGCCACCGAAGTCGAAATGAAGGAAAAGAAGGCTCGCGTCGAAGACGCCCTGCACGCCACCCGCGCTGCTGTGGAAGAAGGCGTGGTGGCCGGCGGCGGCGTGGCGCTGCTGCGTGCCAAGCAAGCCGTGGGCGACAAGCTCAAGGGCGACAACGCCGACCAGGACGCCGGCATCAAGCTGGTGCTGCGCGCCATCGAAGCGCCGCTGCGCGAGATCGTCAACAACGCTGGCGGCGAAGCCAGCGTGGTGGTGAACGCCGTGTTGGCCGGCAAGGGCAACTACGGCTTCAATGCCCAGAACGACACCTACGGCGACATGCTCGAGCTGGGCATCCTGGACCCGACCAAGGTGACCCGCACCGCGCTGCAGAACGCAGCCTCGGTCGCTTCCCTGCTGCTGACGACCGAAGCGATGGTCGCCGACGCACCGAAGGACGAGTCCGGCGCCGGCGGCGGCATGCCCGACATGGGCGGCATGGGTGGCATGGGCGGCATGGGCATGTAATGTCTGCCCGGCCTCCGGCCAAATAGAAAAACCCCGCAGCGCAAGCCGCGGGGTTTTTTTACGTTTGCGAGGCCGGACTCAGGCAGCGGCGAGCGGCGGCGCGCCGTACTCGTTGCCCTCGGGCTGGCTGGGCTGGACCATGAAGTACAGCAGCACCAGGCCCACCAGCGGAATCAGGCCGATCAGCAGCCACCAGCCGCTCTTGCCGATGTCGTGCAGGCGGCGCGCGCCGGCCGACAGCAGCGGCAGCAGGAAGGCCAGGATGACGACGAGATAGACGATCTCGTGAATGAAGCCTGCCACGACGGCCACGATGACGTAGGCGAGCACGAACCACCAGTACTCGGAGCGTGATCCGCGACCCGAAAAGTCGACGTACTTGCTGAAGCAGGTCTGAATGGCTTGTTGAAAATTCATCGAACAACTCCTCTCGATAGTTCCCCGGGAAAACTCCCGCGGCCATCATAAAGGGCGGTTCGCCGGCTTTGGTGACCTTCTTCGCTAGCGCAGGCGGGCGAGCAAGCCGGCCGTGGAGGCGTCCAGACCCTGCGTGTCGCCCGAGGCCAGGCGGGGTTCGATGTCCCGCGCCAGCACCTTGCCGAGCTCGACGCCCCATTGGTCGAAGCTGTTGATGCCCCAAAGCGCGCCGCTGGTGAACACCCGGTGCTCGTAGAGTGCGAGGAAGGCGCCGAGTGCCTCGGGCGCGAGCTGGTCGAAGACGAAGAAGCTGCTCGGCCGGTTGCCCGGGAAATTGCGATGCCCGCCCTCGTCGCGCTGCCCCACCATGAGCGCCTGCGCCTGCGCCAGTGCATTGGCCAGCAGCTTGGGATGATGGCCCTCGAGCTCGTGCGCCGCATCGCGCACGGCGATGAATTCCAGCGGGATCACGTCCGTGCCCTGGTGCAGCATCTGGAAATAGGCGTGCTGCCCGTTGGTGCCGGGCTCGCCCCACAGCACGGGCGAGGTGCCGAAGGGCAACGGCTGGCCGCCGGCATCGACACGCTTGCCGTTGCTTTCCATCTCGAGCTGCTGCAGGTAGGCCGGCAGCCGCTGCAGCGCGCTGTGGTAGGGGGCGATGCTGCGGCTGGCGAAGCGGTGGAAGTTGCGGTACCAGACATCGAGCAGGCCGAGACGCACCGGCAGGTTCTGCGCCAGCGGGACGGTGCGGAAATGCTCGTCCATCGCGTGGGCCCCGGCCAGCAGGCGGCGGAAGCCGTCGGCGCCGATCGCCAGCGCGATCGGCAGCCCGATGGCCGACCACAGCGAATAGCGCCCGCCGACCCAGTCCCAGAAGCCGAAAGTCGTCTCGATGCCGAAGGCGCGCGCGGCCTCGACGTTGGTGGTGAGCGCCGCGAAATGACGCGCGATGTCGACGCTGCCCGACTGCTCGAACCAGCGCTTGGCCGACTGCGCGTTGGCCATGGTCTCGGCCGTGGTGAAGGTCTTCGAGGCGACGAGGAACAGCGTGTGCTCGGGCGCCAGGTCGCGCAGCACACGCGCGAGTTCGTGGCCGTCCACGTTGGAGACGAAATGGAAGCGCTTGCCCGGCGCCACGAACTGGTCGAGGGCGCGCACCGCCATCTGCGGGCCGAGATCGGAGCCGCCGATGCCGATGTTGACCACGTCGGTGATCGTGTGGTCGGCGCGGACCGCCTCGGCGTAGGCCAGCATCGCGGCCAGCGTGGCATGGACATCGGCCAGCGCGCCGGCGAGCTGCTCGGGCGCCGGTGCGGAGGCGGGACTTCTCAGCAGGGTGTGGAGTACGGCGCGGTCTTCGGTCGCATTGATGTGCGCGCCGGCGAACATCGCGTCGCGGTGCGCTTCCAGTCCAGCCTCCTGCGCAAGCGCCAGCAGCAGTTCTTCGGTCTTCGCGTCGATCAGGTTCTTCGACAGGTCGGCGAAGAGATGGGGCGCCGATTGGCTGAACGCGCCAAAACGCTGCGGGTCGGCGGCAAAAGCCTGCCGCAGGTCGAAGTCGCGGCCGCCAGCGTCGTAATGCGCCTGCAGCCGGCCCCAGGCCGCCGTGCGATCGCAACGCGTCTTCATCGTCATGCGACCTCCTCCATCAGTTTCTCCAGCTTCACCGCATCGGCCGCGAAAGCGCGAATGCCTTCGGCCAGCTTCTCGGTGGCCATGGCGTCCTCGTTGAGGGCGAAGCGGAAGGCCGGCTCGTCGAGCCTGAGCTGGGGAATGTCGAGCGCCTTCGCGGCCTCGGCGTCGAGCGCATGCGCGAGCGGCGCTTCACTGGCCGCGAGCTCGGCCAGCAACTCGGGGCTGATGGTCAGGAGGTCGCAGCCTGCGAGTGCGGCGATCTGCCCCACGTTGCGGAAGCTCGCGCCCATCACCTCGGTCGCGATGCCGTGCTTCTTGTAGTAGTCGAAGATCTGGCGCACCGATTGCACGCCCGGATCGTTGGCGCCCGAACGCGCCGCTTCGTCCCAGCTGCCGCCGGCCGCTTTCTTGTGCCAGTCGTAGATGCGCCCGACGAAGGGCGAGATCAGCTTGACGCCCGCCGCGCCGCAGGCCACCGCCTGTGCGAACGAGAACAGCAAGGTCAGGTTGGTGTGGATGCCCTTCTCTTCGAGCCGGCGCGCGGCCTCGATGCCTTCCCAGGTGGCGGCGATCTTGATCAGCACGCGCTTCTCGACCTCGATGTCCTCGGCCCGGTAGAGCGCCACGATGCGCTCGGCGCGTTCGATGGTGGCGGCCGTGTCGAAGCTCAGGCGCGCATCGACCTCGGTCGAGACGCGGCCCGGGATGAGGGAGAGGATCTCGGTGCCGAAGCGCACCAGCATCCGGTCGATCACCTCGTCGACGGGCAGGCTGCCGTGCTTCTTCACCGCTTCGTCGAGCAGCGGCCGGTACTCGGCCTTCTGCACGGCCTTGAGGATGAGCGAGGGGTTGGTGGTGGCGTCCTGGGGCTTGAACTGCGCCAGCTGGCGGAAATCGCCGGTGTCGGCCACCACGGTGGTCCATTGACGGAGGGCATCGAGTTGGTTCATGCGGCCATTATCCCGCCGCAAAACTACAGTCCGTGTGGTCCTCGGCTGACGGGGCCGGGCGGGACCCGCGACTAGCCTTCGCTGATCGCCTCCGGAGGAATTCCCATGCCTTTTCGCAGACACCACCATGCGTCGCCATCAGCCGCTGCGTTCGATGACCGCGCGCACAGCGCGTCGATCGGCACGCTGGCCACGGCTTTTTGCGTGGGCGGTGTGCTGACCCTCCTCGCGCTCGCGACCGCCCGGGCGACCCGCACCGAACGCGTGGGCGGCCCCGCCGATGGCGCGCCGCTGATGCGCGCGCCGCTCCAGGTGGTGGCGCCAGTCGACCTGCAGCGCTACGCCGGCCTGTGGCACGAACAGGCCCGCCTGCCCAACCGCTTCCAGAAGCAGTGCGCGGGCCCGGCCACGGCCGAGTACACGCTGCTGGGTGATGGCCAGATGGAGGTTCGCAACCGCTGCATCCTGGACGACGGCAGCTTCGACGAAGCGGTCGGCGTGGCGCGCGTGGCACCGGTTGCCGGCCAGCCGGGCGCAGGCCGCCTCGAAGTGCGCTTCGCGCCTGAATGGCTCGGCTGGCTGCCCGCAGTCTGGGGCGACTACTGGATCCTGAAGCTCGACCGCGACTACCAGGTGGCGCTGGTCGGTACGCCGGACCGCAAGTACCTCTGGGTGCTGTCGCGTGCGCCGCGGCTGGACGACGCCGCGCTCGATGCCGAGCTCGACTACGCGCGCTCGCTGGGCTTCGACGTCGACAAGGTCGAGTTGACCGGCAGGTAGGCCGCGAGCTGCGCCGGCAAGGCGCTGGGCCGCTCGCAATGGATGGCCTGCCACCCGAGTTCGCGCGCCGCCACCACATTGGCCAGCGAGTCGTCGATGAAGACGGTGTCCGCAGCCGCCAGGCGGTAGCGCGCGGTCAGCAGCTCGTAGATCTCGCGCTGCGGCTTGATCATGCGCACGTCGCCCGAAAAGATGCCGCCGTCAAACCAACGGAAAAAGGCGTGGCGCTCTTCGAGCACGCGCGCATAGGGCACCGGCATGTTGGAGAGGTAGTAGAGCCGCAGGTCCTCGCCCGCATCGCGGCGCGCTCGCAGCCCGTCGAGCACGTCGATGGTGACGGCGATCGGCTCCAGGCGCTCGCCCATGGGCGCCAGCGCCTCGTTGAGCCGGTCGACTGGCAGCGAAAGGCGCAGCGCCATGCGACCGATGGCATCGTCGAGGCTGTGCGTGCCGCGATCGAAACCCAGCCAGTCCTCGTGATGGAACATCTCGCGCGCGAGCGCATGGGCGGCTTCGGCCGTGGGCGCCAGGTGCGCGAACTCCGCATGCACCAGCGATACCGGCTCCCAGCTCAGCAGCACCGCGCCGAGATCGAACACCACATTCTTCATTACCGTCGAGTCCAAGAAAAAAGGCCCCGGGGGCCGGCTCGGAGCTTACGCGAAGTCGTAGAGCCCCGAGCGGTCCATTACCATTCGCAGGCAGACGCTCCTGCTCGGCATTTCATGACAACACGGATTTATCCATGAGTTTCGATCTTGTCCTCTTCGGCGGTACCGGCGACCTCGCGTGGCGCAAGCTGATGCCGGCGTTGTTCCAGGCCTTCCGGCACGGCAGCCTGCCCGAAGACGGCCGCATCATCGGCGTCGCGCGCGACGATCTTTCCGACGACGGCTATCGCGAGCTGATCCAGTCGCGCTTCGAGGCGGTCGAGGGTGCCAAGCGGCCGACGCCCGAGGAGTTCAAGAAGTTCGCCTCGATGCTGTACTACCTGCGCATGGACCTGTCGAAGGCCGAGGACTACGCCAAGCTCGCCGACCTGCTCAAGACCCGCGACGCCACCACCGTCGTGATGTACCTCGCGACGGCACCGGCGCTCTTCACGCAGGTGGTGCAACAGATCGCCGCGGCCGGACTCAACGGCCCGCAGACGCGCGTCGTGCTCGAAAAGCCGCTGGGCCACGACCTGGCCTCGAACCGGGCCATCAACAAGGCCGTGTGCAAGGTGCTGGACGAGCACCAGGTGTTCCGCATCGACCACTACCTGGGCAAGCCCTCGGTGCAGAACCTGTTCGCGATGCGCTTCGGCAACGCGCTGTTCGAGCCGATCTGGCGCCGCGAGCACATCGCCAACATCCAGATCACGATCGCCGAAGACCTCGGCGTCGAGAAGCGCGGCGCCTTCTACGACCAGACCGGCGCGTTGCGCGACATGGTGCAGAACCACGCGCTGCAGCTGGTCTGCGCGATCGGCATGGAGCCGCCGATCAATGCGCATGCCGACGCGATCCGCGACGAAAAACTGAAGGTGCTGCGCGCGCTGAAGCCGTGGACTGCGGAGTCGATCGGCCTGCACGCGATCCGCGGGCAATACACCTCGGGCACGGCCTACGGCGAGCGCGTGCCGGGCTACCGCGACGAGCCGGGCGTGGACCCCGAGAGCCGCACCGAAACCTTCGTCGCGCTGCGCACCGAGATCGCCAACTGGCGCTGGGCCGGCGTACCGCTCTACATCCGCACCGGCAAGCGGCTGGCCTCGCGCGATGCGCGCATCGAGGTCAACTTCAGGCCGACGCCGCATGCGATCTTTCGCGCGCCGCCCAGTGCGGTCAACAAGCTCGTGATCAATCTCCAGCCCAAGGACGGCCTGGAGCTGCACATGCTCGCGCAGGCGCAGGACAACCGCCAGCGCAACGGCAACCGCCGTGCCGGCCCGCAGCTCGCACCGGTGCAGCTGGACCTCGACTTCGACAAGCGCTTCGGCGCCGAGCGCGTGGGTGCCTACGAACGCCTGCTGCTCGACGTGATCGACGGCCGGCTCAACCTGTTCGTGCGCAGCGACGAGCAGGAAGAGGCGTGGCGCTGGGTCGAGCCGCTGATCGACAGCTGGGCCTCGGACGGCGTGCCGCGCCCTTACGCAGCGGGCACCTGGGGGCCGAGTGCATCGAGCGCGATGATCGCGCGCGACGGCTTCGCCTGGAGCGAAGAGCAGTAGCTGAGCACACCCCCAGGCTGCGCGCACTTCGTGTCGCTTCGCCAACCCCCTTGCAGGGGGCAACACCAGCGGCCCGGCGCAGCCGGTTGCGCGGTGTTTCTGGAATGGGGCGCTAGATCCGGCCTTCTTCGACGGCGTGGCAGGCCACCTGCACGCCGCGCAGCATCTGCAGCGGCGGCCGTTCGGCCTTGCAGCGCGCGTTGGCATGCGGACAGCGCGGATGGAAGGTGCAGCCGGTGGGCGGATTGAGCGGGTTCGGCACCTCGCCCTGCACCGGCGTGCGCCGCTCGCCGGCGTGCTTCATCTTCGGAATCGCCTCCAGCAGCATGCGCGTGTAGGGGTGCTGCGGCTCGCTGAAGAGCTTGCCCTTGTCCGCCACCTCGACCAGCCGGCCCAGGTACATCACGCCGACCTGGTCGGCCACGTGGCGCACCACCGCGAGGTTATGCGAGATGAAGAGGTAGGTCAGGCCGCGCTCGCGCTGCAGGTCCTTCATGATGTTGAGCACCTGGGCCTGCACGCTCACGTCCAGCGCCGAGGTGGGCTCGTCGCACACCAGGAATTCGGGCTGGGTGGCGAGCGCCCGCGCGATCGAGATGCGCTGGCGCTGGCCGCCGGAGAATTGGTGCGGGTACTTCACCATGTCCAGCGGGCTCAGGCCGACCGACTGCAGCAGTTCGCCCACGCGCGCCTTGAGCGCCGGGCCTTCCTTGAGAATCTCGTGCTCGCGCAGCGGCTCGCCGACGATGTCCTCGACGATCCAGCGCGGGTTGAGGCTCGCGTAGGGATCCTGGAAGATCATCTGGATGCGCCGGCGCAGCTTGCGCCCCTCGGCGGTCTTGAAGGCGGCATGCGCGTCCTGGCCGTCGAAGTGCATGCCGCCGCGGGTGGGCTCGTACAGGCCCACCAGCAGGCGCGCGACGGTGCTCTTGCCGCAGCCCGATTCGCCCACCAGCGCGAGCGTCTTGCCGCGCTCGATGGAGAAACTCACGCCGTCGACGGCGTTGAGCAGCACCCGCGGCTTGCGTTCGAGCACGCGGTTGAGCCAGGGCGGCGAGACGTCGAAGCTCTTGGCGAGATCGTTCGCCTGGACCAGTGCGCTCATCGGGGCGCTCATGCCGCAATCCCGTCGATCGGCGCCGCGCTGTGCGCAGCGTGCAGCCAGCAGGCAGCGCGGGTCGCGCCCGCGTTGAGCAGGTCGGGCCGCTCTTGCAGGCAGCGGTCGAAGACGCGCGGGCAACGCGGGTTGTAGGCGCATCCGCGCGGGATGGCATTGAGGCGGGGCATGGCGCCGTCGATCTGATTGAGGCGTTCGCGGTCCATCGTCATGTCGGGGATGGCGGCCATGAGGCCCGAGGTGTAGGGATGCGCGGGCTGGTGGATCACCTCCTGCACCGGTCCTATCTCGGCCACGCGGCCGGCGTACATCACCGCCACGCGATCGCAGGTCTCGGCGATCACGCCCATGTCGTGGGTGATCAGCATGACGGCGGCGCCGCGGTCCTTGCAGATCTTCTTGAGCAACTGGATGATCTGCGCCTGGATCGACACGTCCAGCGCGGTGGTGGGCTCGTCGGCGACGATCAGCTTCGGCTCGGCCGCCAGCGCGAGCGCAATCACCACGCGCTGGCGCATGCCGCCGGAGAACTGGTGCGGATAGTGGTCGATGCGCTGCTCGGCACCCGGGATGCCGGTGTCCTGCAAGAGGCCGATGGCGCGCCGGCGCGCTTCTTGCTCGCTCACGGGCAGGTGGGTGCGGATGGTCTCCGTCAATTGCCGCCCGATGGTGTAGAGCGGGTTCAGCGAGGTCAGTGGGTCCTGGAAGATGGCGCCGATCTTGCGGCCGCGGATGTGGCGCATGGCCTCGTGGCCCAGGTTGTCGATGCGCTGCCCTTCGAGCCGGATCTCGCCGCTGGCGATGCGCCCCGGCGGCTCGAGCAGGCCGATGATGGCCGCGCCGGTGAGCGATTTTCCGGCGCCGGATTCGCCGACCACGCCGAGGATTTCGCCGGGTGCGATCTCGAAGGAGATGTCGTCCAGCGCGCGCAGCGTGCCGCGCCGGTGCGGGAATTCGACGACCAGATGGTTGACTTGCAGAAGGCTCATGTGCGGTGCTCCACCTTCTTCAGCGCAAGCGGGGGTTGAGAGCGTCGCGCAACCAGTCGCCCAGCAGGTTCACGCTGAGCGCGATCAGGACCAGCATCGCGCCCGGGAACACGGTGATCCACCATTCGCCCGAGAACAGGTAGTCGTTGCCGACGCGGATCAGCGTGCCCAGCGAGGGCGAAGTCGGCGGTACGCCGACGCCCAGGAAGGACAGCGTGGCCTCGGTGATGATGGCCGTGGCGACCTGGATGGTCGCCAACACCAGCACCGGGCCCATCACGTTCGGCAGCACGTGGCGCACCATGATGCGCCAGGGGGACACGCCGGTCACGCGGGCCGCCTGCACGTACTCCTTGTTGCGCTCGACCAGCGTGGAACCGCGCACGGTGCGTGCGTACTGCACCCAGCCGGTGAGCGAGATCGAAATGATCAGGACGCCGAAGGCCACCGAGTCGTGCGCATTCGGAAACAAGGCACGGCCGACGCCGGCGATCAGCAAGGCGATCAGGATCGGCGGGAAGGACAGCATCACGTCGCACACCCGCATCAGTAAGGCGTCGAGCCAGCCGCCCCAGAAGCCGGCCAGGAGTCCGAACAGCACGCCGACGATGACCGAGAGCATCACCGACACGAGGCCGACGACCAGCGAGATGCGCGCACCGTAGATCAGCGCAGAAAGGATGTCGCGGCCCTGGTCGTCGGTGCCGAGCAGGTACTTGCGTGTGCCCTCGGGCTCCCAGGCGGGCGGCAGGCGCGCATCGCCGAGCTCGAGCGCGGCCAGGTCGAAGGGGTTGTGCGGCGACACCCAGCCAGCGAACACCGAGCAGAAGATGCAGACGAAGGCGATCGCGGCGGCCAGCATCGCGACCGGCGAGCTGCGAAAGCTGTGGCCGACATCACTGTCCAGCCAGCGGGCTAAGGTTTTTTTCATCGGGTTGTGGGAGCGAATTCCGCGGGGCGCAGACTAGGCCGCCGCCGGGCCGCCCCAAGGCGGCCGAGCCTCCCCCTCGGGCGGCGGCGAAGCACACGAAGTGGCAAGCCGGGGGGCCGTCATTTTTCAGGGCTTGATGCTCATCCACTTGAAGAACATGAAGTTGTCGGCCAGCTGGGTGAGCTCGACCTTCTTGCTCACGCCCCAGGCGAGCGACTGCTGGTGCAGCGGAAGGTGGCCAATGTCGTCCGAATGAATCTTGAAAGCCTCCTTGATCAGTTCGTTGCGCTTGGCCTTGTCGGTCTCGGACTGGATCTTCTTGGTGACCTCGTCGAGCTTCGGATTGCAGTAGGCGCCGAGGTTGAACTGCCCGGTGCCCTTGTCGTCGGGACAGGCCGTCAACGAACTCAAGGCGTTGTGGGCATCGTAGGTGGTCGGCGTCCAGCCCAGCAGGTAGAAGCTGGTGTCGCGGCGCAGGATCTTGGGGAAGTAGGTGCCCTTGGTTTCGGTGGCGAGGTTGATCTTGACGCCGATGCGCGCCAGGCTCGCAGCCACGCTCTGGCAGATCTGGCCGTCGTTCACGTAGCGGTCGTTCGGGCAGTTCATCGTGACCTCGAAGCCGTTCGGGTAGCCGGCATCGGCCAGGAGCTTCTTGGCTGCCTCTGTGTCGTAGGGCAGGCGCTTGTCCTGCTCGGCGGTCCAGCCGTTGACGCCGGGGCCGACCATCAGCCCGGTGGGACGCGAAGCGCCGCGCATCACGGTGCGCTGGATGCCATTGATGTCGATGGCCTCGTAGAAAGCCTGGCGCACGCGCTTGTCCTTGAACGGGTTCTTGCCCTTGACGCTGGAGTACTGCAACTCGTCGCGCTTCTGGTCCATACCCAGGAAGATGGTGCGCAGTTCCGGGCCCGCGATCACGCGGGCACTGGGGCTGCTGTTGATGCGCGCCACGTCCTGAACCGGCACCGGCTCCATCACGTCGACCTCGCCCGAGACCAGCGCCGCAACGCGCGTTGCGGGGTTGGCGATGGGCGTGAAGACGATCTCCTGCGCGTTGCCGTCGATCTTGCCCCAGTAGCTTGCGTTGCGAACGAAGACGGTGCGCACGTTCGGCTGGCGCTCGCGCACGCGGAACGGGCCGGTTCCGTTGGCCTTGAACGAGGCCGTGTTCTCGATGCCCTTGCGGCGATCGACCGGGTTGGTCGCCTGGTTGGTCTCGCACCACTTCTTGCTCATGATCATGATATTGGTGATCACGTCGGGCAGGATCGGAAACGCTCCCATGGTCTCGATCTCGATGGCGGAGTCGCCCGCCTTGCGGACTTCCTTGATCTCGCTCACGTGGGCCTTCATGTCGGAGCCTTCGCCCGCGGCGCGGCGGAAGCTGAACACCACGTCGTCGGCGGTGAGCGGCGTGCCGTCGTGGAACTGCACGCCCTTGCGCAGCTCGAAACGCCAGACGGTCGGCGAGCTCTGCTTCCAGGACGTGGCCAGCAAGGGCGCCAGGCTCAGGTCCTTGTTGCGTCCGACCAGGGTCTCGTAGACGTTGGAAGTGACGGAGAGCTGCAACGATTCGTTGAGCGAATGCGGATCGAGCGAGAGCGCGTCGCCTTGGTTCGCGATCCGGATGGTCTGTGCGCTGGCCACCAGGCTCAAGGCGCTCAGCACGGCCGCTGCGGCCAGTTGTTTCTTCAGATTCATGAGAAGCACTCCTCGGGTTGAAGGGATCAGGACGCCGTCGAGGCGACTTTGTTCTTGGTGGATTTGCCGGCAGCGGCCAGTGGCATGCCCTGCTCGATCAGGCCGGCATGCAATGCGGCACCGAGCGGCAGGATCTCGTCATTGAAATCGTATTTGCTGTTGTGCAGGAAAGCGCCGCCGCGGGCGTCCTGCCCGATGCGCATGTAGGCGCCCGCCTTCTTCTGCAACATGAAGGAGAAATCTTCGGCGCCCATGCTGGGCTCCATGTTGCGCTCGACGTTGTGCGCGCCCACCAGCGATTGCGCGACGTCGCCGGCGAACATCGCTTCGGGCGCCGTGTTGATGGTGGCGGGATAGATGCGTTCGAACTTCACCTGCGCCGTGGCACCGAAGCCGGAAGCAACCGCGGCGCACAGCTCCACGAGCCTTTGCTCGACCTGCGCCTGCACCCGGGCGCTGAAGGTCCGCACGGTGCCCACCAGCATGGCCTTGCCCGGCACCACGCTCATGGCGCCGAGGTCGCCGGCCTGGACGGCGCAGATGCTGATCACTGCCGCGTCGATCGGGCGTACGTTGCGCGACACGATGCTCTGCACCGCGGTGATGATGTGCGCGGACACCAGCACCGGATCGACCGTGAGATAGGCATGCGCGCCGTGGCCGCCCTTGCCGGCGATTTCGATCGTGATGCGATCGGCGGCCGCCATCATCGCGCCGCGGTTGATGCCCACCGTGCCGGCCGGCAGGCCGGGCCAGTTGTGCATCGCATAGACCGACTGCACGGGGAAACGGTCGAACAGGCCCTCTTCGATCATTGCGCGCGCGCCGGCAAAGCCCTCCTCGCCCGGCTGGAAGATCAGGATCGCGGTGCCGTCGAAGTCGCGAGTTTCGGCGAGGTAGCGCGCTGCCCCGACCAGCATGGCGGTGTGGCCGTCATGCCCGCAGCCGTGCATCAAGCCCTGCTTGGCCGACGCCCAAGCGAAGTCGTTTTCCTCCCGCATCGGCAAGGCATCCATGTCTGCGCGAAGGCCGATCATGCGGCGGCTGGCCGTGGAGCGGCCGCGGATCACGCCGACCACACCGGTCTTCCCGATGCCGGGATGGATCTCATCGACGCCGCAGGCCCGAAGCGCTTCCTGGACGCGGCCGGCCGTGTAGACCTCCTCGAAGCCGAGTTCGGGATGCGCATGCAGGTCGCGCCGGAAGGCGGTGATCTCCGGATAGAAGCGCGCGATGTGCGCGAACGCCCTGCCGTTCGCCTGCAGACGTGCCTCGCTCATCAGTGGCCTCCCGCGCGGCCGATGCGCAGGCGCGGATCGACCACGAAATAGAGCAGGTCGACCACCAGGTTGATGACGACGAAAATCAGCGCGATCAGACACAGGTAGGCGGCCATCACCGGAATGTCGGCGAAGGTCACGGCCTGGATGAACAGCAGCCCCATGCCGGGCCATTGGAAGACGGACTCGGTGATGATCGCGAAAGCGATCAGACCGCCCAGTTGGAGGCCCGTGATGGTCATCACCGGCACCAGCGTGTTCTTGAGCGCGTGGCCGAAATGGATGACCCGATCCGACAGGCCGCGGGCGCGTGCGAACTTGATGTAGTCGGTGCGCAGCACCTCGAGCATTTCGGCGCGCACCAGCCGCATGATCAGGGTGAGCTGGAAGATGGCGAGCGTGACCGCCGGCAGCACGATGTGGTGCCAGCCGTCGACTCGCAGAAGGCCTGTGCTCCACCAGCCGATCTGCACCGTTTCTCCGCGCCCGAAGCTCGGGAACCAGCCGAGCAGGACGGCAAAGACAAGAATCAGCAGGATGCCGATCAGGAAGGTGGGCAGCGAGACGCCAAGCAGGGAGATCGTCATGAACACCTGGCTCATGAAGGTGCCGCGGCGCAGCGCCGTATAGACCCCCATCGGGATACCGATCAGCAAGGCCAGGAAGGCCGCAGCCAGCGCCAGTTCGAGCGTGGCCGGGAAGCGTTCGCCGATCAGCCGCGAGACCTTGCTGCCTTGCCGCAGGCTCAACCCGAATTCGCCTTGCGCGGCATTGACGAGGAAATGCCAGAACTGCACGAAAAAGGGCTTGTCGAGCCCGAGGCCGATACGCAGTTCACGAACCTGCTCGGGCGTTGCGTCCTGACCGAGCAGGAACACCACGGGGTCACCCACGTACTGGAAAAGGAGGAAGGCGAAGAAGGCGACCGTGATCATGACGATCACGGCCTGGATCAGGCGGCGCAGTACGAAAGCAATCATTCAGCAAAGCATGTGTTCAACGATGCTAGCAGAGCAAGGTGCGTGCCCAAGAGGTGGTTCCCCGGGTTGCGCCTTGCTCGAAGCCGAGCCAAAAACGAGGCGCGACGAGGCGCCTGCAGCAAACGCTTTGCAGCGCGTCAGTTCACCTTGATGACGCGCCAATCGAGCCGGTTGTCGGCGCGATGGATCACGTCGATGTTCTTCTTCATGGCCCAGGGAATGATCTGGTTGTGCAGC
Organism: Variovorax sp. LjRoot175; assembly: GCF_964253805.1. NCBI lineage: Bacteria > Pseudomonadati > Pseudomonadota > Betaproteobacteria > Burkholderiales > Comamonadaceae > Variovorax > Variovorax sp. LjRoot175. Next base: position 4,758,347 of record NZ_CAXURY020000001.1, read on the forward strand.
GGAATGTGGGACACGTCGTCGTTCTGCAACTGCAGCGCCTCGGTCAGCAGGCGATCGCGCACCGGGAGATCGGTTTCCGTCTTCACGCGATCGACGATCTGGTCCATCTTCGGATTGCTGTAGCGCCCGACGTTGTAGTTGCCGTCGCCGCCGCTGCCCACGCTGCGCGTGAGCGACTGCAGGCTGTAGAGCGCATCGAAGGTGGGCACGCCCCAGCCCAGCATGTAGATGCTGGCTTCGTAGCGCTGGATCATCGGGAAATAGGTCACCAGCGGCAGCGTGCGGAGCTTCGCCTTGACGCCCACGCGCGCCCACATCGCGGTCACGGCCTGGCAGATTTCCTCATCGTTGATGTAGCGGTTGTTGGGGCAGGCGAAATCGACCTCGAAGCCGTTGGGGTACCCCGCATCGGCCAGCAGCTTCTTGGCGGCCTCCACATCGTAGGGATGGCGCTTGTGCACGCCTTCGCTCCAGCCGTTGACCTGCGGCGCCACCAGCCCGCCGGTAGGCTGGCTCAGGCCCCGCATCGTCACGCGATTGAGGCTCGCGCTGTCGATAGCCTGGTAGAGCGCCTTGCGCACGCGCTGGTCTTTCAGTGGATTCTTGCCCTTCACGTTGGAGCCGGGCAACTCGTCGCGGAACTGGTCCATGCCGAAGAAGATGGTGCGGTTTTCGACGCCATCGATGACCTTCAGGTTGCCGCTCTGGCGCAGGCGCCCCAGATCCTGCGGGCTCGGATCCAGCACGAAGTCGATCTCGCCCGAAAGCAGCGCCGCGACACGCGTGGCCTCGGACTTGATCGGGCTGTAGATCACCTCTGTCACGTTCGTATCGTTCTTGCCCCAGTAGTTGGGGTTCTGCACAAGAACCAGGCGCTGGTCCGGCTGCCATTCCTTGACCATGTACGGGCCGGTGCCCATGGCGTTGCGGTGGGCGTAGCTTTCCTCAGGCGTCTTGATGTCCTTCGGCTCGACCGACTTGTTCTTCTCCGCCCAGGCCTTGCTCATGATGCGAAGCTCCGTCAGCTGATTCAGCAGCACGGGATTGGGGCCCTTGAGGAGGACATCGACCGTATTCGCATCGATCTTGACCACCTTGTCGATGCCCTGGGCGTAGACCGCGTAGTTGGAAGTCTTGGCCATCGCGCGGGTCAGCGAATACACCACGTCCTCGGGCGTCAGCGTCGAGCCGTCGCTGAACTTGACGCCGCTGCGCAGGGTGAAGCGCATCTGGGTCGGTGTCACGAGCTTCCAGCTGGACGCGAGTTGGGGCTCCGGCTTGAAGGTCTTGCTGTTGTAGTAGACCAGCGAGTCGTAGATGGCCGCGTGCACGCCGTTGCCCAGTGCGTTGTTCTGAGAATGGATGTCGAGCGTTGGAATGTCGCTCGCGCTCGTCCACTTGAAAGTCTTCGCATGCAGCGCGGGCGCCGCCAACACAAAGGCCGCGAGGGCGACAGGAATCAATACGCGCTTGGAATCCATGGTTAACCATCCGTCACAAAAGTCAAAACGCGGACTATGCAACAGCCGGGCCAGCTTCGGACACGGGAGAACTCCGACCCAAGGGATATCCCTGTTCGAGAAAGCCCGAGCAAGGAAAAAAGCCACCCGACTTGCGTCGGGTGGCTTTTAAGACTTCCCATCAAAGCTGGCTTGCGCCAGCGTCAAATCAGAAAGCGTGACGGATACCGACGTCGTAGCCGGTCGAGGTCTTCGGCAGGAAGGCCTGACCCGGGAGCAGGGTCGTGGTGGTCACGAACGACGGGCCACCCAAGGTCAAAGCTGCGCCATCCTTGTTGCGGATGCGAGCCACCGTCGCATACAGAGCCGTGCGCTTCGACAGGTTGTGCACGTAGCCGATGGCGAACTTGTTGGCCTTCGGGTCTTCGAGCGCCGAGAACGGCACGTTCAGGTCGTACTTGACAGCCGAGTAGGCCGCGCGGATGAGGCCAGCGCCCACCGGCACGGTCACGCCGATCAGGTAACCCTTGAGGTCGATGTCGTTGCCGATGGTGCCAGTGACGAACGGCGTATCGACGTCGATTTCGTTCTTGGCGCGCGAGTATTCACCGAAGAGCTTCACGACGCCGAAGTCGTACGAAGCGCCGAGGTTCCACGTCTTCACCGTGGTGGTGGTGCCGACGTAGAAGTTGTCACCGATCGTGCTGCTGCCATACGAGGTAGCGACGTCCAGCGGGCCATTGGCATAGCCGACGCGGCCGCCGACGTAACGACCGGTGCGCGAGTTGTTCAGCGCGGTCGGCGTGACGGTACCCGGATCGAACTTGTTCTGCTCGTGGAAGCCGTACTGCACCTGGCCATAGAAGCCACCGAGGTTCGGGGGCAGGAAGTAGCCGATGGTGTTGCTGGCGCGAACGTAGTTGTTGCCGCCAACGTTGGGGACGCCGGGGACGCTCGGTGCGGTGAAGCCAGGGAAGGCATTGAACGCGTCGTTGGCGGTCGAAACCAGGTTGGTACCCACGCCGTTGGTGCCGAACGGATCGAACACGGTGTCGTTCCAGAAGGTCGGGGTGTAGTCACGGCCCAGACGGACTTCACCGAAGCCGCCCGACAGGCTCACCGTCGAACGGCGACGGAAGGTCGAGATACCGGTTTGGCCGTCGTCATTGCTGATCGGGGCTTCGAGCCAGAAGCTGGCAGCCAGGCCGCCACCGAGGTCTTCCGTACCACGGAAGCCGATACGGCTGGAGTTGTAGCCCGAGTTCGTCAGCGCGGTACGGCTGGCCTTGATGCTATCAACGTAGAAGGGATTGGCGAGGGTCGGGAAGCCGACGTTCTCCGACTTATTCGAATAGCCGCTGATGGCAGCGTCAACCACACCGAACAGCGTGACCGACGACTGAGCCGAGGCAACACCGGCAACAGCCAGGGCAGCCAGAGCAACTAGAGATTTTTTCATTGCAAGTTTCTCCAAGGTTAAACATAGGGCTCCGGTGCGAAGGGCTCACCGTGACTGGCACATTTGTGCTCCTACCGGACCCCGGGCCAACCTCCTTTTGGGAAGTTGTCGCTATTGCACCAGAGCCGCCTCACCAGGGCAAAACAAATCGCCCGAAATCGCGGCTGGGCTCGGCGTTTCGTTGCAGCAGTGCAACAAAGCTTTAGCAGTCATCACGACACCACCATGCGAAACAAGACCTGCCCTGCATGAGCTCTATTTCGGATCGGTTCCAATCGCCCCATGAATCCTTCGCTCGACTCCGCCCTGGCCGTCGCAGACGCGGCCTTGCGTACCTTGTTCGCCAAGCCGCATGCAACGCGGGCCGCCCCGCCACCGGCGGATCCCGCAGGCGAGCTCAGCGAGGCCGAGCGCCGGGAAGCGGGCGCGTTGATGCGCGTGAATCATGTCGGGGAAGTGTGCGCCCAGGCCTTGTATACAGCGCAGGCTGCCGTTGCGCGGGATCCGGTGCTGCGGGCGCATTTCGACGCGGCAGCGCGCGAAGAAACCGACCATCTCGCCTGGACGCGACAGCGCCTCGACGAATTGGGAGCCCACCCCTCGGTGCTGAATCCCGTCTGGTATCTGGGCGCATTCGGCCTGGGCCTCATTGCCGGCCGGCTCGGCGATCCGCTGAGCCTGGGCTTCGTGGCCGAAACCGAGCGCCAGGTGGAGGCGCACCTGGACGGGCACCTCGACCGCCTGCCGGCGGGCGACACCGCATCGCGGGCCGTGATCAACCAAATGAAGCTGGACGAAGCGCGCCACGCAGCGCAGGCATGGAGCGCCGGCGCCCAGGAATTGCCGGCACCGACCAAGGCCCTGATGCGCCTGGCCTCCCGGGTGATGACGACAGTTGCCCACCGCATCTGAGCGGGCGGGCCCGGGCTGCATTCAAGTTTCGATCAAATCGAAGCTGGTCGTGATCTCGGCGGTCTTGGCCAGCATGATGGTGGCCGAGCAATAGGTGTCGTGGCTCAGCGCGATCGCGCGTTCCACGGCGGCCGCCGGGATTCCCTTGCCCGCCACCGTGAAGTGCATGTGGATCCTGGTGAAAACCTTGGGGTCCTTTTCCGCCCTCTCGCTGGTCAGCTTGACGCTGCAGCGCTCGACCTGGTGCCGCCCGCGCTTCAGGATCAGCACCACGTCGTAGGCGGTGCAGCCGCCGGTGCCGGCGAGCACGGTTTCCATCGGCCGGGCTGCGAGGTTCTGTCCGCCGTTCTCCGGCTTGGCCGCATCCGGCGCCCCGTCCATCATCAGGACGTGGCCGCTACCGGTCTCGGCAACGAAGCCCATCGCCGATCGCGCACCCGCGTTGCCGGTCCAGCTCACTGTGCATTCCATTTTTTTGCAGACTCCAGGGTCACGACGGGGCAAAAAATCACGCCGGCGTGGATTTGTGTTGGAAAAGCGTCACCCGCTTGTTGCAATGCAACAAACAACCGATATACTTTATTTCATCGCACACGAACGCGTGTGCACCGGTTGTCTCCTCCACCCTCCCAATTGGTGGATTTAGCCCCGGGCCGCAAGGCCCGGGGCTTTTTTCTTGGGGCTGCCTGGCGCGGTGCCCGCAGGCCTATGATCGCGGCCCTATGCCCAAGCCGACAGCGCCGCTCACCCCCGCCGATTACCTGAAGAAGATCCTCACCGCCCGCGTCTACGACGTCGCGGTCGAGTCCGCGCTCGAGCCGGCGCGCGCCTTGAGCGCGCGGCTGGGCAACACGGTGCTGCTCAAGCGAGAAGACCAGCAACCCGTCTTCAGCTTCAAGCTGCGCGGCGCCTACAACAAGCTGGCGCACTTGAGCGCCGAGCAGCTCGCCAAGGGCGTGATCTGCGCATCGGCCGGCAACCATGCCCAGGGCGTGGCGCTCGGCGCCCACAAGCTGGGCACGCGGGCCGTGGTGGTGATGCCGGTGACCACGCCTCAGCTCAAGATCGATGCCGTGCGCGCGCTCGGCGGCGAAGTGCAATTGCACGGCGACAGCTATTCCGATGCCTACGTGTACGCGCTCGAACAGCAGAAGATGCACGGGCTGACCTTCGTGCACCCCTTCGACGACCCCGACGTGATCGCCGGCCAGGGCACGATCGCGATGGAAATCCTGCGCCAGCACCAGGGCCCGCTCGATGCCGTGTTCGTCGCCATCGGCGGCGGCGGGTTGATCGCGGGCGTCGCCAACTACATCAAGGCCGTGCGGCCCGAGATCAAGGTGATCGGCGTGCAGATGAACGACTCGGACGCGATGATGCAATCGGTCGCGGCCCGTCAACGCGTGACGCTCCCCGATGTCGGCCTGTTTTCCGACGGCACCGCGGTCAAGCTGGTCGGCGAAGAAACCTTCCGGGTCGCCAGCGACCTGGTGGACGAGTTCATCACGGTCGACACCGATGCCGTATGCGCCGGCATCAAGGACGTGTTCATCGACACGCGCAGCATCGTCGAGCCTGCCGGCGCGCTCGCAGTAGCCGCGATCAAGCAGTATGTCGAGGCGCACGGCACGCGCGGCGAGACCTACGCGGCCATCCTCTGCGGCGCCAACATGAACTTCGACCGGCTGCGCTTCGTGGCCGAGCGCGCCGAGGTGGGCGAGGAGCGCGAAGCGCTGTTCGCGGTGACGATTCCCGAGGAACGCGGCAGCTTCCGCCGCTTCTGCGAATTGGTCGGCCAGCTGCCGGGCGCATCGCGCAGCGTGACCGAGTTCAACTACCGCATCAGCGACGCCAGGGAGGCGCACGTGTTCGTGGGACTGACCACGACGGCGCGCGGCGAATCGAAGACGATCGCCGACACCTTCGTTGCGCACGGTTTCGGCGCGATCGACCTCACGCACGACGAGCTCGCGAAGGAGCACATCCGCCACATGGTCGGCGGCCGCACCGGCCTGGCGCACGACGAAAGGCTGCTGCGCTTCGTGTTCCCCGAACGGCCCGGCGCGCTGCTGAAGTTCCTGAGCCTCATGCGGCCGACCTGGAACATCAGCCTCTTCCACTACCGCAACCAGGGTGCCGATTACGGCCGCATCCTGGTCGGGCTGCAGGTGCCGGCGGCCGACCATGCCGCGTTCGACGAGTTCCTGCGGACGCTCGGCTATCCCTTCGTGGAAGAAACCGCCAACCCGGTCTATCGATTGTTCCTGCAGGCCTGAGGCCCGGCCGGCGCCTCAGCGCGGCGGAGCCGGCGCCACCACGGGCGGCGGAGCGCCGGGCACGGCAGGCGGCGGATTCGCGGCGAGCGGTCGCACCGGCAGCTGCAGCGTGAAGGCCGGCGCCGAGTCGAGGCTCGCGCCCAGTGATGCGGCGCGCGTGCTCACGGACTGCAGCACATAGCCGTCCGCCACCTTGGCCCCGACACGGAACGGCCGCGCCGGCTTGCCGTCGACGGCAATCAGTGCTGCGCCCTGCTGCTCGGTGTCGGCCACCACCCCCTGCAGCACGAAGCGGCTTGCCGCATCGGGCGTTGCCGCGACCACGGCCTGGCTGGGCACCGCACCCAGCATTTGCGCCACCGCTGTCGAGTCCACGGTCACGGTCGCGCCGCTGTTCACCGCGGGCGGCGCGACCGCGTCGGACGGCGACATCAGCCGCAGCCCCCAGAACACGATGCTCGCAGCCGCAAGCGCCCAAAGGCCGGTCGTCGCAGTGGCCGAGGGCCAGCGGGCGGGTGCGTAGGGAACTGACATGGGGCCGGATTATCATTCAGTGAATGCTGCAAGGCCCGCTTCTTTTGATCTCCTCCCCACCTTTCATGCCCCTTTCCCACCGCCCTCTTGTGCGCGCCCTGCAGCGCGGCTTCACGCTGATCGAGCTGATGGTCGTGCTGGTCATCATCGGCGTGCTGGCTGCCTTGATCGTGCCGAATGTGATCGAGCGTGCCGACGACGCACGCGTCACCGCCGCCAAGACCGACGTCAACAACCTGATGCAGGCGCTCAAGCTCTACCGGCTCGACAACCAGCGCTACCCCACGTCCGAGCAAGGCCTGCAGGCACTGCTCGCCCGTCCCACCAGCGGCCCTGCCGCACCCAACTGGAAACCCTACGTCGAGAAGCTGCCGAACGACCCCTGGGGCCGGCCCTACCAGTACATGAACCCGGGCCTCAAGGGCGAGATCGACGTGCTTTCGCTCGGCGCCGACGGCCAGCCCGGTGGCGAAGGCAAAAATGCCGACATCGGCAGCTGGCAATAGGCGCTGCGGCCCCCGCTCCGATCGCGCCCGCCGCCGCACCGGCGGTTTCACGCTGCTCGAACTGCTGGTGGTGATCGCGATCATCGCGCTCGCCACGGCCGGCGTCGGGCTCGCGCTGCGCGATTCGGGCCAGGCCACGCTCGACCGCGAAGCCGAGCGGCTCGCGGCGCTCTTCGAATCGGCACGCGCGCAATCCCGTGCCAGCGGCATCGCGGTGCGCTGGCGTCCGACGCCGCAAGGCCCCGGGAACTTCATCTTCGACGGCCTGCAGCCCGGCACCTTGCCGATCGCCTGGCTTGCCGACGGCATCGCCGCGCAACCGCTGGCCGCCGACGGCTCGGCGATCCCGGCGCTGCAGCTGGGGCCCGAACCGATCATCGCGGCGCAGCAGGTGCTGCTCACCATGGATGGCCCGCCGGCACGCAGCCTGCGCATCGGCACCGACGGGCTGCGGCCTTTCGCGGTGGTTGCGCCGTGAAGCAGGCAGGTTTCACGCTGATCGAAGTGCTGGTCGCGCTGGGCATCGTCGCGATCGCATTGATGGCCGGCTCGCAGGCCACGATGGCGCTCACGCGCAACGCGCAACGCCAATCGGACATGCTGCTGGCGCAGCTCTGCGCCGAGAACGAACTGATCAAGGCCCGGCTCGCGCGTCAGCTGCCGGCGGTCGGCGATGCAGGCCTGGTCTGCACCCAGGCCAACGTGAGCTTCGCCGTCACCGTCTCGACCACGCCCACGCTGAACCCGAACTTCCGCCGCGTCGACGTCCAGGTGCGCGATGCGGCCGAGGCGCCGGTGCTGCGCTTGTCCACTGTCGTGGGACGCTATTGATGCGCAGGTCCAGGGGCTTCACGCTGATCGAGCTGCTGGTCGCGATCGCGGTGATGGCGCTGCTCGCGCTGTTGAGCTGGCGCGGCCTGGAGAGCATGGCGCGCGCGCAGGCCCTGAACCGCGAACGAGGCGATGCCATGCTCACGCTGCAGGCTGCGCTGTCGCAATGGAACGCGGATCTCGATGCCACGACGGCGCTGGCGCAGATCCGGCCCATGGACTGGGACGGCCGCGTGCTGCGCCTCACGCGGCGCAGCACCGACAGCGCCCAGTCGGTGGTCTATGTGGTCGCCTGGACCCTGCGCGCCGATGCCGCCGTGGGTGCGCGCTGGCAGCGCTGGCAATCGCCCGGCATCACCACCCGCGCCGAATGGCAACAAGCCTGGGACCGCGCCGCCGCATGGGGCCAGGACGGCAGCGCCAGCACGAGTTCCAGCAGCGAGCTGCGCGGCGCCGAGCTCGGGCTGATGCCGGTCGAGGCCTGGCAGCTCTACTACTTCCGCAACGACAGCTGGAGCCCGGCGGTCGGCGCCGAGGTGCTCGGCACAAGCACGCCCTTGCCCGAAGGCGTGCGCCTGGTGCTGAGCCTGCCGCCCGGCCCGGCGCTCGCGGGGCTGCTGACCCGCGACTGGGTGCGGCCCACCGCAACGGCGCCCAAGTCATGAAGAAGACGCGATCGAAGTCCGCCAGAGACACGCGCGGTGCCGCACTGCTGGCCGCCATGCTGACCGTCACGCTGGTCGCCACCTTCGCCGCCGCGGCGCTCTGGCAGCAATGGCGCGCGGTCGAGGTCGAGGCAGCCGAGCGGGCGCGGGTGCAGTCGGCCTGGGTGCTGATCGGCGCGCTCGACTGGTCGCGCCTGATCCTGCGCGAGGACGCCCGGACCGGCGGCGGCACCGGCGCGGACCACCTGGCCGAGCCCTGGGCCGTGCCGCTGGAGGAAGCCAAGCTGACGAGCTTTCTCTCGGCCGAGAAGAACATCGCCAGCGATGTGCTCGAAGGCCTGCCCGATGCCTTTCTTTCGGGCCGCATCGTCGATGCCCAGTCCAAGCTCAACGTGCTGAGTCTGGTGGTGGGCGGCAAGCCCGTGGCCGCATCGGTCGCCGCCTTCACCAAGCTGTTCGAGTTGCTGGGCCTGCCCGCGCAGGAACTGGCGGCGCTGACCGCCAACCTGCAACGCGCCCTGCCGGCCGCCGCGACGACCGGCACAGGCACAGGCACAGGCACAGGCACAGGCACAGGCACAGGCACAGGCACAGGCACAGGCACAGGCACAGGAACCGGCACCACGCCCCCCGCCGCGACCCCCGACACCTCGGCCACCGGCCCGCTGATGCCCCAGCGCACTTCCCAGCTGGTCTGGCTCGGCCTCTCGCCCACCACGGTGGCCGCGCTGCAGCCCTACGTCACCGTGCTGCCGGCGGGCACGAAGCTCAACATCAACACCGCCAGCGCCGAAGCCTTGTTCGCCAGCGTTCCCGCGCTCGATCTGGCAGGTGCCAAGCGCCTGGTGGCGCAGCGCACACGCAGCCACTTCCGCTCCCTGAGCGACGCGAACCGTCTCTTGCAGGACAGCTCGACGCAGTTCGGCGAACAGCACAGCGTGGGGAGCAACTACTTCGAAGTGCATGGGCGGCTGCGGCTGGACCGCACCTGGGTCGAGGAGCAGTCGCTGCTGCGCCGCGACGGCATCGAGGTGCGCATCGTGTGGCGCGAACGTGGTGCGGGCGCCACGCCGGCGGCACCGAAGCCCTGAAGCGGAAACTTTTAGTCACGCTTATAGGATAAAAAGCACTCGAGCGCCCACGCCACGGGCGTAACGCGCTATCAAATATGTAGCGGGTGGATGTGAACCATCCACCTACAATGACCACCCCTCACCGATCGCCATGGCCTTATTGCTCGTCACCGTCCCGCTCCCGCCCGTTCCCGCCGGCGGCGAGTACGGCTGGGCGGTCTGGTCCAGCGACGGCCGCAAGCTGCGCTCTCAGGGAAGCGCGCCGCCGGCGCTGCTGCCGAGCGGGGACGAAGTGATCCTGGGCGTGCCCGCGGCCGCCCTCTCCTGGCACCAGGTCACGATGCCGCAGGGCAGCATGAGCGGCGCCGTGCGCGTGCGCTCGGTGCTCAATGGCCTGCTCGAAGACCGGTTGCTCGACGACCCGGAGCTGCTGCACTTCGCGCTGGAGCCCGGCGCCCGCGCTGGTGCGCCTGCGTGGGTGGCGGCCTCCAACCGGATCTGGCTGCGCAGCGCGGTGCAGGCCCTCGAAGCCGCGGGCCGTCGCGTCACGCGGATCATTCCCGAATTCGCGCCGCAGCCGACCGGCGCCGCTCCGATGGTCCTCGCGATAGGCGAGCCGGACGCCGCCCAGCTCGTGATCTGCGACACCCAGGGTGTGACCGCACTCCCCCTCGACAGCGCCGGCGTTGCGCTGCTCGGCACGCCCCCCGAAGGCACGACGATGCTGGCCGAGCCCGCGGTGGCCGAACTGGCCGAAAGCCTGCTCGGGCGCCGCGTGCCGATCGTCAAGCCGGCCGCACGCTGGCTGCAGGCCAGCCGCTCGCCCTGGGATCTGGCGCAGTTCGACCTCGCGTCCACCGGCCGCGCCCGCGCGAGCAAGAAGCTCGCGGCCATCTGGCGCGCCGTGTGGCACGGACCCGAGTGGCGTGCAGCACGCTGGGGCGCGCTGGTCCTGCTGCTGGCCCAGCTCGTCGGCCTCAATGCCTGGGCCTGGAAGGAGCGCAGCGCGCTCGACAGCAAGCGCACCATGGTGAACAGCATCCTCAAGCAGACTTTTCCATCGGTGCAACTGGTGGTCGATGCCCCGGTGCAGATGGCACGCGAAGTCGCCTCGTTGCAGCAAGCCACCGGCGGCGTCGCCGCGGCCGATTTCGAACCCATGCTGGGCGTACTGGCAGGCAGCCTGCCATCCGGCCGCGTGCCCAGCGCCATCGACTACAGCGCCGGCCAGTTGCGGCTGCGCGGCCTGGGCTTGCAGCCCGCCGAGGCAGACAGCGTCGCGGCCACGCTGTCCGCGCGCGGCTACAGCGCGCGCAGCGAAGGCGATCTGCTGCTGGTTCAGGCGGAGGCTGCGCGATGAACAGCTGGCTCGAATCCCTCGAAGCACGCTGGCAGGCCTGGTGGCCCGAACTCGAGCCGCGCGAGCAGCGCATGATCGCGATCGCCGCCGCGCTGGTGGTGCTGGCCCTGCTCTGGTGGGTGATGCTGGCGCCCGCGCTGCGCACGCTGTCATCGGCGCCGGCCGAGCACGCAAGACTCGATGCGCAGCTGCAGCAGATGACCAGCCTGCAGACGCAAGCCAAGGCCCTGCAGTCCCAGCCGCGCGCCAGCCGCGACGACGCCATGCGCGCGCTCGAAACCTCGGTGCGCCAGAGCCTCGGGCCCAACGCCCAGATGCAACCCGCTGCTGCCGGCGAAGGCGTGACGATCGCCATGCGCACCACCCCCGCCGGCACGCTCGCCCAATGGCTGGCACAGGCGCGCAGCAATGCGCGCGCCGTGCCGCGCGAGGCGCATCTGACGCGCACCGCGCAAGGCGCGCCGGCCGCCTCTTCCCCCGCCGCCGCGGCTGCCAAAGGCGCCGGCGAGCCTTCCGCCGTGCGCTGGGACGGCACGCTGGTCATGAGCCTGCCGGCACGTTGAACGTCGATCCCGCCATGGCCACCCGAAGCTCTCCAGCCCTCGGCACATCGACCGGCCGGCGCTGGGCCCTGCTCGGCGCGCTGATCGGTGCGGTGCTGGCGCTCACGGTGTACGCACCGGCGCGCTGGCTGGCCGCCTGGCTGGCGCAGCAGAGCGATGGCCACCTGCAACTGGTCAATGCGCGCGGAACGGTCTGGAACGGCAGCGCGGGTGTCGTGTTCTCCAGCGGCGGGAGCGGCGCCGAATCGATTTCGCTGCCGGGCGCACTGGGCTGGACATTGCGGCCGCGCTGGGACGGCATCGTCGCCGCGCTCGACATCCCTTGCTGCGCGCCGCAAGCGCTGCAGTTCAAGGCGCGCCCGCGGCCCAGCGGACTGCAGCTCGAATGGCGCGACGGCCAGTCCCGCTGGCCCGCCGCGCTGCTCAGCGGTTTCGGCGCGCCCTGGAACACCCTCAAGCCCGAAGGCGTGCTCGACATCTCCATGCAGGCCTTCGCGATGCAATGGAACGGCCCGCAACTGGGCCTCGCCGGCCGCGCCACGCTCGACGCCACCGACATCTCGTCCAGCCTCTCGACGCTCAAGCCGATGGGCAGCTACCGCCTCACGCTCGAGGGCGGGCCGACGCCGACCCTCCTCCTGACCACCCGCGAAGGCAGCCTGCAGCTCAGCGGCAGCGGCCGATGGAACGGAAGTGCGCTGCGCTTCGACGGCGAAGCCAGCGCCGCCCCAGGGCGCGAGGATGCGCTTTCGAACTTGTTGAATATCATCGGGCGACGCGAAGGCGCGCGCTCGCTCATCACATTGGGTTGACCATGAAGCTACAGTCTTCGTACGCGACACGCATCGGCACCATCGCCCTCGCGGCACAGATGCTGATCACCGCCTGCATTCCGGCTGCGTTCGCGCAGGAAGCTGCAGCGCCGCCACGACGCGGCGAGCCGATCACGCTGAACTTCACCAACGCCGAGATCGAATCCGTCGCGCGCACCATGGCGGTCGTAACCGGCCGCGACGTGGTGGTCGACCCGCGCGTGAAGGGCACGATGAACCTGCAGACCGACCGTCCGATCTCCCCGGCCGCGGCCTTCAACCAGTTCGCAGCGGCGCTGCGCCTGCAGGGCTTCGCGGTCGTGCAGTCCGAAGGGCTCTACAAGGTGGTGCCGGAGGCCGACGCCAAGCTGCAGAGCAGCGCGGTCAGCACGTCGACATCCGCCACCTCCAGCCTCTCCGGCAACCAGATCGTCACGCAGGTCTTCAAGCTCAACTACGAGTCGGCCAACAATCTGCTGCCGGTGCTGCGTCCGCTGATCGCGCCCAACAACACGATCAACGTGAACCCCGGCAACAACTCGCTGGTGATCACCGACTACGCCGAGAACATGCGGCGGCTGGCGCGCATCATCGCCGCGCTCGACATGCCGAACGCCTCCGACATCGAGGTCATCCCGTTGAAGCACTCGGTCGCCACCGACCTGGTGCCGGTGCTCACGCGCCTGGTCGAAGGCGGATCCGCCACCGGGCCGGTGCCGGGCGCCGCGCCCGGCACCACCGACGCCTCGTTCCGCACCACGCTCCTGGCCGAGCCGCGCAGCAACGCCATCATCCTGCGCGCGGCCAATCCGGCACGTTCGCAGCTGGTCCGCACGCTGATCGACCGCCTCGACCGCGCCCCGATCGACAGCGGCAACGGCGCGGCCGGCAACATCTACGTCGTCTACCTCAAGAATGCCGACGCGGTGCGGATGGCCATTACCCTGCGCGCCGCGCTCGCGAGCTCGCAGCCGAGCACCACCGGCACGCTGGGCGGCGCTGCCGGCACCCTCAGTACCGCCGGAACTACGCCCGCCGCCCAGCAGCAGCAGCAACAGTTCAGCCAGCTAGGCGCGACGGCGCAAGGCGGGATGAGCGCCGCCACGGCGCCGGTCAGCGGGACGGCGCAGCCCTCCACCGGCGGACAGATCCAGGCCGACCCAGCGACCAACTCGCTGATCATCAGCGCGGCCGAACCGCTCTATCGACAGCTGCGCGCGGTGATCGACCGCCTCGACAGCCGCCGTGCACAGGTGCTGATCGAAAGCCTGATCGTCGAAGTCAATGCCGACAAGGCGGCCGAGTTCGGCATCCAGTGGCAGACCGGCATCGGCAAGAGCGGCGACCGCAACGTGGGCGTCATCGGCACCAACTCGAGCCTCGGCGGCGCCAACATCATCGACCTCGCGGTCGGCCTGGCGACCGGCAATGCCGCGACGCGGCCGTCCAGCGGCATCAACTTCGGCATCGGCCACCGCTACGGCAGCGACGGCCAGTACGTGCTGGGCTTCCTGGCCCGCTTCCTGGCCAGCAACGGCGAGGGCAACGTGCTGTCGACCCCCAATCTGCTGACGCTCGACAACGAGGAAGCCAAGATCGTCGTCGGCCAGAACGTGCCCTTCGTCACCGGCCAGTACACCAGCGCCGGCGGAAATACCAACACCGTCAATCCGTTCCAGACCATCGAGCGCAAGGACGTCGGCCTGACGCTGCGCGTGCGCCCGCAGATCAGCGAGACCGGCACGGTCAAGATGCAGATCTTCCAGGAGGTCTCTAGCGTCGTCGCTTCCACGGTGAACAACCTGAACGGCCCCACGACGAGCAAGCGCGCGATCGAATCGAACGTCCTGGTCGACGACGGCAACATCATCGTGCTCGGCGGCCTGCTGTCCGACGAGTATTCGACCTCCGAGGAAAAAGTGCCCGGCCTGGGCGACATTCCGGTGCTCGGGAACCTGTTCAAGAGCGAAGTCCGCAGCCGCCGCAAGACCAACCTCATGGTGTTCCTGCGGCCCACCGTCGTGCGCGACCAGCTCTCCGGCGACGCGGTCACCGCCGACCGCTACGACGCGTTGCGCGCGCTGCAGCAGAACACGCAACCCTCGACCGACAACCCGATGCTCAATTCGGTGCGCGACTCGGCGATCCTGCCGGCGCTGCCCGACGCCATGCGGGGCGACCCGTCGCGCCGCATCGAGGGCACGCGCCTGATTCCGCCGCCGCTGCCGCCGCAGCACGCACCGCTGCCGCCGGGCCCGATGAAGGGCGCGCTGCCGCCGACCGCCGACCCGTCCACGGCGCGCGAACTGCCTTAAGGATTCTGCCGTGCGCTATCCCCTGCCCTACGCCTTCGCACGCAGCCAGCAACTGCTGCTCGAAGAAACGGACGATGGCGGCTTCACGCTCTGGATGCCCAAAGTGCCACCGCGCAGCGCGCTCGGCGAAGTGGTCCGCAAATACCCGGTCAAGGCCTTCGAGGCGCTGGGGCCCGGTGAGCTGGCCCAGCGCATCAGCGCCGCCTATGCGCAGGGCGAATCGAACGCCGCCGCGGTCGTGAGCGAGGTGCAGGGCGACGCCGACCTTTCGCGCATGATGCAGGAGCTGCCGGCGGTGGAAGACCTGCTGGAAAGCGCCGGCGATGCGCCCATCATCCGCATGCTCAACGCGCTGCTCACGCAGGCGGCGCGCGACGGTGCCAGCGACATCCACATCGAGCCCTATGAGCGGACCTCCGCGGTGCGCTTCCGCATCGACGGCACGCTGCGCGAAGTGGTGCAGCCCAACCGGGCGCTGCATGCGGCGCTGATCTCGCGCCTGAAGATCATGGCCGACCTCGACATCGCCGAGAAGCGGCTGCCGCAGGACGGGCGCATCAGCCTGCGCATCGGCACGCGCGCGGTCGACGTGCGGGTCTCGACCCTGCCCTCGGCGCACGGCGAGCGCGCGGTGCTGCGCCTGCTCGACAAGACCGAAAGCAAGCTCACGCTCGAAGCGGTCGGCATGCAGGGCGACACGCTGGCACGCTTCGAGCACCTCATCAGCCAGCCGCACGGCATCATCCTGGTCACCGGGCCGACCGGCTCGGGCAAGACCACCACGCTCTACGCCGCGCTCAGCCGGCTCGATGCCGGCCGCAGCAACATCATGACGGTCGAGGATCCGATCGAGTACGAGCTGCCGGGCGTCGGCCAGACCCAGGTCAACGCCAAGATCGAGCTGACCTTTGCGAAGGCGCTGCGCGCGATCCTGCGGCAAGACCCGGACGTGATCATGATCGGCGAGATCCGCGATTTCGAGACCGCGCAGATCGCGATCCAGGCCTCGCTCACCGGCCACTTGGTGCTGGCCACGCTGCACACCAACGATTCGGTCAGCGCCGTGACGCGGCTGACCGACATGGGCGTAGAGCCCTTCCTGCTGAGCTCCTCGCTGCTCGGCGTTCTGGCGCAGCGCCTGGTGCGCAGGCTCTGCCCGGTCTGCGCCGTGCCCTCGGCCGCCGGCGACGAGGCCCAGCCCGTGGGCTGCGACGCCTGCGGCCAGACCGGCTACCAGGGCCGCACCGGCATCTTCGAGCTGCTGGTGGCCGACGACACGGTGCAATCGCTGATCCACAACCGCGCGCCCGAAAGCCAGCTCTTCGTGGCGGCCGAACGCGGCGGCCTGCGTTCGATGCGCGAGGACGGCGAACGGCTGGTCAAGACCGGCGTGACTTCGCGCGCCGAGCTGCTGAGGGTGACAAGAGACTGATCCTCAATCCATGACGACGAGATTGCGGGTTTGCGGATCAGTTTCCACCTGCCGCACGCGGCCCGCGTTGTCGAACAGCACCTGAAACTCGCTGAAGCTGCCGAGCCACATGCGCCAGATCGGTGCGTCGAGGTTCGGGTTCTCGCTGCTCATCGGATAGCCCACCGCCATCGCCACCTGCTCGCGCGTCATGCCCTTGGTGACGCGCGCCGACTTGATCGCGTCGCGGATCTTGGGCGGATAGCCGGCGATCTTGCGCGCCGGGTCTTCGCTGACCACATAGCGCTTGGCGAAAGTGCCGAGGTCGAGGTCGCGGCTGTAGTCGTTGCCGATGGCCTGCTTGCCGCCGTTGAGTTCGACCAGCACGCGCATGCGGCCATAGCCCGTGACGCGGGTCGGCGTGCCGGCCGGGATGATCCGCTTACCGCTTTCGGCATAGTTGGCGTCGCTGATCCAGCTGCCATCGGTGCGCATGTTGCAGCACAGAAAGCCGTCGAAAGTGGGCTGGGCCGCGGCGGGAAGAGACAGCGCGCTCAAGAGCGCGGCAACAGCGACAGCAGTGGTACGAGCCGACATGAAGACTCCTCTGTGTGGTGTTGTGGAAGCCGCACGACGAAAAGGCAACGCCAAACGCCGACAATGCGGGCTCGCGCATTTTGTCGCCACTCCCCATGCCCGCCTATTCCTTTGAAGCCATAGACCAATCGGGCCAGCCTCGCAAGGGCGTGCTCGAAGCCGACACCGCGCGCAGCGCCCGCGGGCTGCTGCGTGCGCAAGCGCTGATTCCGCTGTCGGTGACCGCCGTCGGCAGCGTCGAGAGCGGCGCCGCCCCGGACCGGAGCTTGCGCCGCCTGCTCGGCGGCAAGCGCGTCTTCAATTCGACCACCCTCGCGGTCTGGACGCGGCAGATCGCCGGCCTGGTGTCCTCCGGCCTGCCGCTCGAACGCGCGCTCACCGCGCTGACCGACGAGGCCGAGACCGAGCAGCAGCGCAACCTCGTCGCATCCCTGCGCGCCGAGGTCAATGCGGGCTCGCCCTTCGGGCGCGCGCTGGCCCAGCATCCGCGCGAGTTCTCGCCCATCTACACCGCGGTGATCGGCGCCGGCGAGCAGAGCGGCAATCTCGGCCTGGTGCTCGAGCGCCTGGCCGACGACCTCGAACAGCGGCAAGCGCTGCAGCAGAAACTGGTCGGTGCGGCCCTGTACCCGGCGATCGTGACCCTGGTCGCGATCGTGATCGTGATCTTTCTCGTCAGCTACGTGGTGCCGCAGGTGGCCAACGTGTTCGCGGGCACGAAACGGGCGCTGCCCATCCTCACCGTGGCGATGCTGGGCTTAAGCGACTTCGTGCGCAACTACGGCTGGCTGATGCTCGGCGCCATCGTGCTGGCGACCCTCGGCGCGCGCATGGCGCTGGCACGTGCCGCCGTGCGCGAGCGCTTCGACGCCGCCTGGCTCGAGTTGCCGCTGGTCGGCCGGCTGTCCCGCGGCTACAACGCGGCGCGCTTCGCGAGCACGCTCGCGATGCTGGCCACGGCCGGCGTGCCCATCCTGCGCGCGCTGCAGGCCGCGTCCGAAACGCTGAGCAACCGCGCCATGCGCGCCGACGCGCTCGATGCGCTGGTGCTGGTGCGCGAAGGCGCACCGCTCGCTTCCGCGCTGGCACAAAAGAAAAGATTCCCCGGCATCGTCGCGATGTTCGCGCGCCTCGGCGAACAGACCGGCACCCTGCCGCTGATGCTGCAGCGCGCGGCGTCCCAGCTGGGCGCCGAGGTGCAACGCCGCGCGATGCACCTGGCGACCATCCTCGAGCCTCTGCTGATCGTGGCGATGGGCGGCGTCGTCATGCTGATCGTGCTGGCGGTGTTGATGCCGATCATCCAACTCAATCAGTTCGTGAAGTAGCCGCCTATGCCCGTGTCCTTGGACGACAAGCTGGTAGTCGCCATCTCGTCCCGCGCCCTCTTCAACCTCGAAGAGGAGAACCGGATTTTCGAATCCGGCGACGACGCGGGCTACATGAAGCTCCAGCTCGAACGGCTCGACGTACCGGCCCAGCCCGGCATCGCCTACTCGCTGGTGCGCAAGCTGCTGCGCTTCAACGACGACGGCATGCAGCGCGTCGAGGTCGTGATCCTCTCGCGCAACGATCCGGTCTCGGGCATGCGCGTGTTCCGCTCGGGCGTGGCCAACGGCATCTCGCTGCAGCGCGGCGTGTTCACGCAGGGCCGCCCGCCCTTCGGCTATCTGCGGCCGCTGCGCGCGCACCTGTTCCTCTCGGTCAATGCCGAGGACGTGCGCGAAGCGCTCAACGCGGGCTTCCCGGCCGCGCGCGTGCTGGTCGAGTCGGTGCATGCGAGCGATGCCTATCCCAACGAGGTGCGCATCGCCTTCGACGGCGACGCGGTGCTCTTCAGCGACGAGGCCGAGCGCGTGTACCAGGCCGAGGGGCTCGACGCCTTCCAGCTGCACGAATCCAGCAAGGCCCAGCTGCCGCTGCCCGAGGGGCCGTTCAAGCCGCTGCTCACCGCACTGCATCGGCTTCAGCTCGCGAGCAATCCCAGCATGCGCATCCGTACCGCGCTGGTCACGGCACGCAGCGCGCCGGCGCACGAGCGCGCGATCCGCACGCTGATGAACTGGAACATCAAGGTCGACGAAGCCATGTTCCTCGGCGGCCTGCCCAAGGGCGAATTCCTGCGCGAATTCGAACCCGACTTCTTCTTCGACGACCAGACCGGCCACGTGGACGCGGCTGCACGCCATGTGCCTTCGGGTCACGTGGCGAGCGGCATCAGCAACCTGCGCTGATCGGGCGCTTCAGCGCCGTTTAAGAATGCGGCGCGCCCGGGCGCTACGATGAGCGCAAAGGCGCCGCTTCGCGCGCCAGCCAACCCACGCTCATCCCATGACCACTCCCAACGGTTCCACGAGCCTGCTCTCGACGCTGCGCCGCATCGGCGCGCTGGCAGCGCCCTACTTCCACTCCGAAGAAAAATGGAGGGCGCGCGGGCTTCTTGCGACGATCGTGGCGCTCAATCTCGGCACGGTCTACATGCTGGTGCTGAACAACCAGTGGTTCGCACGCTTTTACGACGCGCTGCAGAACAAGGACCAGGCGGTGTTCTGGAGAGAGATCGTCTTTTTCTGCTGGATCGCGGCCGGCTATATCGTGATCGCCATCTTCAAGTTCTATCTGACGCAGCTCCTGCAGCTGCGCTGGCGCGCCTGGATGACGCGCAGCTATCTCGCGCGCTGGATGGCCGACCGGACCTTCTACCGCCTCGAACTCGCGCGCTACGGGCAACAGGACGGCCAGACGCCCGACAACCCCGACCAGCGCATCCAGGAAGACATGCAGCTCTTCACCGACTACACGATGACGCTGTCGATGGGCCTGCTCAATGCGGTGGTGACCCTGGTGAGCTTCATCGGCATCCTCTGGGCGCTCAGCGGCGTGGTCAGCGTCCCACTCTTCGGCAGCAGCTATACGGTGCCGGGCTCGATGGTCTGGATTGCGCTGGCCTACTGCGCAGCCGGTACCGTGATCACGCACTTCATCGGGCGCCCGCTGATCGGCCTGAACTTCCAGCAGCAGCGCTACGAGGCCGACTTCCGGCACCATCTGATGCGGGTTCGCGAATACAGCGAGGCCATTGCGCTCGACCGCGGCGAACAGGTCGAACACGGCCAGCTCCAGCTGCGCTTCGGCTCGGTGCTGAAGAACTACCTGAAGTTGATCGGCAAGCAGAAGAACCTGGTTGCCTTCACGGCCTCCTTTGGGCAAGCCTCGGTGATCTTCGCCTTCATCGTGCAGGCGCCGCGCTTCTTCAGCGGCGCCATCCAACTCGGCCAGCTGATGCAGGTCAATTCGGCCTTCGGACGCGTGCAGGATTCGCTCAGCTGGTTCGTCGACAACTACGACCGCGTCGCCGTCTGGCGCGCCACCGCGGACCGGCTCACCTCCTTCGAGACCGCGATGCGCGCCCATGCCGGCGCGGCCAGCGCGGTGGAGCGCGCGCCCGCCGGCGGCGACGAAGGCTTGCGCGTCGACGACCTCACGGTTGCGCTGCCGGGCGGAACGTCGTTGATCCAGAATGCTGCGCTCATGGTCAAGCCCGGCGACAGCGTGCTCCTGCAAGGCCCCTCGGGCAGCGGCAAGTCGACGCTGTTCCGCGCCTTCGCCGGTATCTGGCCCTTTGCCCGCGGCCGCGTGTCGATGCCCGAGAACGCGATGTTCATCCCGCAGCGGCCTTATGTGCCCGACGGCCGCCTGCGCGACGCGCTGGCCTATCCGCAGCCGGCGAGCGAATACAGCGACGCGCAGCTGAAGCAGGCGCTCGAGGATGCCCTGCTGCCAGACCTGGCCGACCGCCTGGACGACAGCGATGCATGGACACAGAAGCTTTCCGGCGGCGAACAGCAGCGCCTGGCGATCGCGCGCGTGCTGCTCAAGAAGCCGGCCTGGCTGTTTGCCGACGAGGCCACAAGCGCGCTCGATGCGCAGGCCGAGGAGACGCTCTACAAGCGCCTGGCAGAAGGCGTGCGCTCGGCGGGCGGGGCGATGGTGTCGATCGCGCACCGCGCCTCGGCGGCGGCTTTCCACGACAAGCGCTGGACCCTGGTGCCGGCGCCCGAAGGCGCAGGCGCGCGCTACCGGCTCGAGGCGGCGTAGCGCTCCCATCCCCGCGCGCGCAGCTCGCAGGCCGGGCAGCCGCCGCAGCCGTAGCCCCAGGGATGGCGCTGCGTGCGGTCGCCGAGGTAGCAGGTGTGCGTGTCCTCGACGATCAGCTCGACAAGCGGCTCGCCGCCCAGCCGGTGCGCCATGGCCCAGGTCGCGGCCTTGTCGATCCACATCAACGGCGTCTCGATCACGAAACGCCGATCCATGCCGAGCGAGAGCGCGAGCTGCATCGCCTTCATGGTGTCGTCGCGGCAATCGGGATAGCCCGAGAAATCGGTCTCGCACACGCCGGTGACGATCACCTCCAGCCCGCGCCGGTAGGCCAGCGCGCCGGCCAGCGTGAGGAACAGCAGGTTGCGGCCGGGCACGAACGTGTTGGGCAAGCCGTTGGCCTGCATCTCGAAGGCGATGTCCTGCGTGAGCGATGAACTGCTCACCTGGCCAAGCACGTCGACGTTCAACAGGTGGTCTTCACCCAGCCGCGGCGCCCAATGCGGGAAGCGCGCGCGCAGGTGCGCCAGCACGGTGGTGCGCGCCTCGAGCTCGACGCGGTGGCGCTGCCCGTAGTCGAAGCCGATGGTCTCGACGCGCTCGTATTTGGCCAGCGCCTCGGCCAGGCAGGTGGTGGAGTCCTGGCCGCCGGAGAAGAGGACTAGGGCGGTGGTGTGCATGGGGGTGGTCGGCGTGTCGGGCGAGGGTTCAAGTTTGTCAGGGCCGGCCTTCCAGCAAGGTCTTGACCTGGCGAGACGTCACGTGTGGCGTGTGGGACGGCAAGACGAAGATCCAGAAACCCGCCTTCTTTCGCATCAGCAAGTGCCGCCCATCATCAGAGACCGGTCCTGAAGCCCCGGGGCGGCAGGGGGCGCGCACGCGTTCGGCTTTTTGCTGCAGAAGGGCATCGAACTTCATAGAAAACGCTCCAGCAACTTGCGCGACCCCCGGTCCAGCGCCCTCACATCGGGAATGCGGAACTGCACGCCGTGCGCGCTCGCGATCAGCAACGCACCGCCTTCGAGCCGGCGGATGTCTTCTTCGGCCTTGAGCACGAAACTGGTCTCGCCGCGGTCGGTGCTCACCTGCCAGGTGCTGGGCACGCCGAAGCTCGACACCTTGTGCAGCTTCCGCAAGGTGGGCGCGAAGTCGCGCGCGGCCAAGTCCTGCGCGAGCAAGGCGCGTACTTCTTCGGGCAAGTCATCGACGCACTCGATCCAGAGCAGCTCGCGGCCGTCGCCGCCGACCAGCGACAGGCCATCGCCCGGCGCGCTGAGCGGGAAGGCGCGCACCGGCACCACGCCGGCATGGCGGACGCCCTCGGCGTCGACCACCACCAATCGGCCGAAGCCGTCACGTTCCAATTGGCAATCGTTCATGCCTCACCCGCCGGATGCGCCGCATGGCCGCCAAGCACCAGCGCGACCGAGGCGCGCTCGGCCGCGAAGCCTGGGCTTTCGTCGTCGGCCTGGCGCAGCTGCGCCTGGTAGAGCCGCCAGTAGGCGCCCTGCTTTTCCATCAGCGCGTCGTGCGGGCCGACCTCGACGATCTCGCCGCGGTCCATCACGACCAGCCGGTCGGCCTTGCGCAGCGTGGAAAGCCGGTGCGCGATGGCGATGGTGGTGCGGCCCTGCACCAGGTTGTCGAGCGCCTTCTGGATTTCCTTCTCGGTTTCGGTGTCGACCGCCGAGGTGGCCTCGTCGAGGATCAGGATGCGCGGGTCGATCAGCAAGGCGCGCGCAATGCTGATGCGCTGCCGCTCGCCGCCCGACAAACCCTGCCCGCGCTCGCCGACCAGCGAGTCGTAGCCGTGCGCGAGCCGCAGGATGAAGTCGTGCGCATGGGCGGCGCGCGCGGCGGCCACGATCTCCTCGCGCGTGGCTTCGGGCTTGCCGTAGGCGATGTTCTGGGCAATGGTGCCGAAGAACAGGAAGGGCTCCTGCAGCACCAGCCCGACGTGGCGCCGGTAGTCGGCCACCGCGAAGCGGCGGATGTCGGTGCCGTCGACCAGGATGGCGCCGTCGGTCACGTCGTAGAAGCGGCAGATCAGGTTGACCAGCGTGCTCTTGCCCGAGCCGCTGTGGCCGACGAGGCCGATCATCTCGCCCGGCTCGATCACGAGGTCGAGGTCGCGGATCACGGCCCGGCTGCCGTAGCGGAAGCCGACGTCGGCCATCTCGATGCGCCCCTGCACTCGCTCGACCTTCACCGGGTTCGCCGGCTCCGGCACGTTGCTCACATGGTCGAGGATGTCGAAGATGCGCTTGGCGCCAGCCGCCGCCTTCTGCGTGACCGAGACGATGCGGCTCATCGAATCGAGCCGCGTGTAGAAGCGCCCGATGTAGGCGATGAAGGCGGTGAGCACGCCGACCGTGATGCGGCCGCGTGCCACCTGCCAGATGCCGAAGCCCCAGACCACCAGCAGGCCGATTTCGGTGAGCAGCGACACGCTGGGCGTGAACAGCGACCAGGTCTTGTTGAGCTTGTCGTTGACCTGCAGGTTGTAGGCATTGGCGGCGTGGAAGCGGCTGGCCTCGCGCTTTTCCTGCGCGAAGGCCTTGACCACGCGGATCCCGGGGATGGTGTCGGCCAGCACGTTGGTCACCTCGCTCCAGACGCGGTCGATCTTCTCGAAGCCGGTGCGCAGCCGGTCGCGCACCACGTGGATCATCCAGGCGATGAAGGGCAGCGGCACCAGCGTGACCACGGCCAAGAGCGGATTGATCGAGACCAGGATCACGGCGGTCATGGCGATCATCAGCACGTCGGTCAGGAAGTCCAACGCATGCAACGAGAGGAAAACGTTGATGCGATCGG
Organism: Variovorax sp. LjRoot175; assembly: GCF_964253805.1. Taxonomy (NCBI): domain Bacteria; kingdom Pseudomonadati; phylum Pseudomonadota; class Betaproteobacteria; order Burkholderiales; family Comamonadaceae; genus Variovorax; species Variovorax sp. LjRoot175. The sequence goes on from NZ_CAXURY020000001.1 coordinate 4,782,036, forward strand.
TCTCCGAGCCGATGCGCGCCATCAGGTCGCCGGTGCGCTTGCCGCCGAAGTAATCGAGCGGCAAGGTGAGCAAGTGTTCGTAAGTGGTGGTGCGCAGGTCGGCGCCGATGCGCTCCGAAACCAGCGCCAGCAGGTAGGTGCGGGCCCAGCCCAGCGCCCAGCCGGCCAGCGCCGCGGCCAGCAGCGCGCCAAGGAACATCGCGACCTTGCCGAAGGCGATCTGCTGGCCGTTCTGGAACGGGATCAGGATGTCGTCCATCAGCGGAATGGTCAGGTAGGGCGGCACCAGCGTGGCGGCGGTCGAGGCCAGGGTGAGCAGGAAGCCGGCGATCAGCTGCTTGCGGTAGGGCTTGGCGAAGCGGCCCAGCCGCAGCAGGACCCAGGTCGAAGGCGGGGTCTGGAGCTCGGGCTCGGCGAGCGCCGCCTCGTCCGCCTCGGCGGCCACCGCTGTCGCCTGCGCGACTCCGGCCGCCTGCTGGCCGAACAGCTTCTGCAGCCGCAGCGCGACCGCCTGGTGGCGCAGGGTGTAGCGCCAGCGCGCCAGCCGCCCGCGGGCGTCCAGCAGGTCGAGGGTGCCGATGCCGGCATGGTCGGCCAGTTGCAGGTCCAGCCCCGGCGCGCCGAGCGGCCATTCGGCCCAGGCGCCTTCGGAATTGCGGGCCAGCAGGCGCCGATCGGTCAGCGCCAGCAGGCCGGAAGCAAACCGAAGTTCGCCATCGAGGTCAACCGGCACGGTCGCCAGAACGTTTTCCGCGGCTCTGAGCCGGCTTTTCAGAGCCTCTGAGGCCTCCTCTTCTTCGCCCCCCGGGGTGCCGACTGGATCGTGATGTTGCATTGTGTTTCTGTGTCTCTGGCCCGCGAAGGGGCCCTTCATGGCGCCTGCCGGGCGCCGATTCTGACCGATGACCATGGGCGCGCTTGAAGTCAGCCCCGTGCTCGGCCAAAGCACAACGAACGTTCTCATGACCCGTTTCGACGACATCCGCCTGCTGCGCGTCAACTATTTGCGCGGTCCCAACCTCTGGACCTACCGGCCCGTGCTGGAAGTCTGGCTCGACCTCGGCGCGCTCGAGGACTACCCCTCCAACAAGATCGACGGCTTCACCGACCGCCTGACCACGCTGCTGCCGGCCCTGATCGAGCACCACTGCGGCGTCGGCGAGCGCGGCGGCTTCATCCAGCGCCTGACCGAGGGCACCTGGTCGGGCCACGTGCTGGAGCACGTCGTGATCGAGCTGCTCAACCTGGCCGGCATGCCGACCGGTTTCGGCCAGACGCGCAGCACCTCCAAGTACGGTGTCTACCGCATGGTGTTCCGCGCGCGCGACGAGCAGGTCGCCCGCGTCGCCCTGGCCGAGGGCCACCGGCTCTTGATGGCGGCCATCAACAACGATCCCTTCGACGCCGCCGGCGTGCAGCGCGCGGTCGATGCGGTCAAGGCCAAGGTCGAGGACTGCTACCTCGGCCCGAGCACCGCCTGCATCGTCGGCGCCGCCACCGACCGCGGCATTCCGCACATGCGGCTCAACAGCGGCAACCTGGTGCAGCTCGGCTACGGCGCCAACCAGCAGCGCATCTGGACCGCCGAGACCGACTACACCAGCGCAATCGGCGAATCGATCGCCAGCGACAAGGAGCTCACCAAGTCGCTCCTGGCCGGCTGCGGCGTGCCGGTGCCCGAAGGCCAGGTGGTGGCCAACGCGCAGGAAGCCTGGGAAGCCGCCGAAGACATCGGCCTGCCGGTGGTGGTCAAGCCCTCGGACGCCAACCACGGCCGCGGCGTCTCGCTGGAGTTGAATACCCGCGAGGAAGTGGAAGCCGCCTTCGCCGTCGCCGAGCCCGAGGGCAGCGACGTGATGGTCGAGCGCTTCATCCGCGGCCACGAGCACCGCCTGCTGGTGGTCGGCGGCCAGGTGGTCGCTGCCGCGCGCGGCGAGATCATCACGGTGACCGGCGACGGCACGTCGACCGTGGCCCAGCTGATCGAGAGCCAGCTCAACAGCGATCCGCGGCGCGGCGCCGAAGAAGAATTCCCGCTCGACGTGATCGACATCGCGACCGACGCCAAGCTGCAGCTCGAACTCAAGCGCCAGGAGCTGGACGCGGCCGCCGTGCCCGCCGCTAGCCGAGTCGTCACGATCCAGCGCAACGGCAACATGGCCATCGACTGCACCGATCATGTGCATCCCGAAGTCGCGCATGCGGCCGTGCTGGCGGCCCGCGTGGTCGGCCTCGACATCGCCGGCGTCGACCTGGTGGCCCAGGACATCGGCCGCCCCCTGGCGCAGCAAGGCGGCGCCATCGTCGAAGTCAACGCCGGCCCCGGCCTGCTGATGCACCTGAAGCCGGCCGTCGGCTCGCCGCGGCCGGTGGGCCGCGCGATCTGCGACCACCTCTTTCCCGACGACGCGCCGGGCCGCATCCCCGTGGTCGGCGTGGCCGGCTCGCGCGGCACCGCCGTGCTCTCGCGCCTGGTCGCCTGGCTCGTCGGGCTGGGCGGGCGCCATACCGGCCTGGCCTGCCGCGACGGCCTGTTCCTCGAGCGCCGCCGCGTCGATGCGCGCGACAGCGCCACCTGGGAAGCCGGCCGCCGCCTGCTGGTGAACCGCGCCGTGCAGGCAGTCGTGATCGAGAACGGCGCCCAGACCATCCTGCGCGACGGCCTGGCCTACGACCGCTGCGAGGTCGGCATCGTGACCGATCTCGATGGCGCCGAAGACCTGGCGGAGTTCGACATCACCGAGAGCGACCAGATGGTCAGGGTGCTGCGCACCCAGGTCGATGTGGTGCTGCCCGAAGGCACTGCGGTGCTGAATGCGGCGGACATGCGCGTCGCGGGCCTCGCGCCGCTGTGCGATGGCGATGTGATCCTCTATTCGGTCGACCCGCAAGCCGAGGCGCTGGCCAAGCACCAGAGCGCCGGCGGCAAGGCCGTGCTGGTGCGGCAGGACCGCGTGGTGCTGGCCAACGGCAGCAGCGAGTCCTTCCTGCCCGGCCTCGGCCGGCTGACCATCTGGCGCGCCACGCATGCGGGCGTCGGCCTCGAGAGCCTGCTGGCCGCGGTCGCCGCGGCCTGGGCCCTGGGCATTCCGCTGAGCCTGATCGGCGCCGGCGTCGAAGCCTTCGAAGCCGACCTGCAGGCGGCGCTCGCCTCGCTGCAGCTGTCCCAAACCCTGCTTTCGCCCGAACCCCAACTGGCCTGACCGGCGCAACCCTCAGGTTCGCCGGCACCCTACTGCATCACCGCCATGGAAGTCACCCGCATCCGCGCCCTGCGTGGGCCCAATCTCTGGAGCCGCCACACCTGCATCGAGGCGATCGTCACCTGCACGGGCGACGAGAACGCGATCAGGCGGCTGCCCGGCTTCGAAGCCCGGCTGCGCGCGCTGTTCCCGAACATCGGCGAACTGCACCCGATCGTGCTCGGCCAGCCGCTCGCGCTGGCGCATGTGCTCGAGAACGCGGCCGTGGCGCTGCAGGCTCAGGCGGGCTGCGCGGTGAACTTCGGCCACACCGCGCGCACGGTCGAGGAAAGCGTCTACCAGGTCGCCTTCCAGTACAGCGAAGAACCGGTCGGCCGGCGCGCGCTCGAACTGGCCGAGCAGCTGATCGCGGCCGCACAGGCCGGCACCGAATTCGATGCGCACGCCGCCATCACCGAACTGCGCGACCTCGACGAATCCGAACGCCTGGGCCCGAGCACCGGCTCGATCGTCGACGCCGCCGTGGCGCGCGGCATCCCTTACCGCCGTCTCACCAGCGGCAGCCTGGTGCAGTTCGGCTGGGGTTCGAAGCAGCGCCGCATCCAGGCCGCCGAGGTCGACAGCACCAGCGGCGTGGCCGAATCGATCGCGCAGGACAAGGAGCTCACCAAGCAGCTGCTCAACGCCGCCGGCGTGCCGGTGCCGCTGGGCCGCCCGGTCAGCGATGCCGACGACGGCTGGGCCGCGGCCCACGAGATCGGCCTGCCGGTGGTCGTGAAGCCGCAGGACGGCAACCAGGGCAAGGGCGTCACGGTCAACATCACGACGCGCGAGCAGCTGCTCGCCGCCTACGACTCGGCTGCAGCGTACGGCGAAGTGATGGTCGAGAAATTCCTGCCGGGCTTCGACTTCCGCCTGCTGGTGGTGGGCGACAAGCTGGTGGCAGCGGCGCGGCGCGATCCGCCCCAGGTGATCGGCGACGGCAGGCAGACCGTGCGCCAGCTGGTCGACCTGGTGAACCAGGACCCGCGCCGGGGCGTTGGCCACGCGACCTCGCTCACCAAGATCCGACTCGACGACATCGCCATCGGCCGCCTCGAATCGCAGGGCCTCGCGCCCGACAGCGTGCCCGCGCTCGGCCAGCGCGTGGTGCTGCGCAACAACGCCAACCTCTCGACCGGCGGCACCGCCACCGACGTGACCGACACCGTGCATCCCGAAGTCGCGGCGCGCGCGGTCGACGCGGCGCAGATGGTCGGCCTGCACATCTGCGGCGTCGACATGGTCTGCGAGAACGTGCTGCGCCCGCTCGAGGAGCAGCACGGCGGCGTGGTCGAGGTCAATGCCGCCCCTGGGCTGCGCATGCACATCTCGCCTTCCTTCGGCCGCGGCCGCGCGGTCGGCGAAGCAGTGATGGACACGCTGTTCGCGCACGGCGACGACGGCCGTATCCCGGTGGTGGCCGTGACCGGCACCAATGGCAAGACCACCACCGCGCGCCTGATCAATCACCTGCTCGCATCCAGCGGCCTGCGCACCGGCATGACCAACACCGACGGCGTCTACGTCGACGGCCGCCAGACGGACAGCGGCGACTGCAGCGGCCCCAAGAGCGCGCGCAATGTGCTGCTGCACCCGGACGTCGACGCGGCCGTGTTCGAAGTGGCGCGCGGCGGCGTGCTGCGCGAGGGCCTGGGCTTCGACCGCTGCCAGGTGGCGGTGGTGACCAACATCGGCAGCGGCGACCACCTGGGCCTCAACTACATCACCACGGTCGAAGACCTCGCGGTGCTCAAGCGCGTGATCGTGCGCAACGTGGCGCCCGGCGCCTATGCGGTGCTCAACGCGGCCGACCCCAACGTGGCCGCGATGGCCGCCACCTGCCCCGGCAGCGTGATCTTCTTCACCGCCGACCGCCAGCATCCGGTGATGGCCACGCACCGCGCGCAAGGCAAACGCACCGTCTACGTCGACCAGGACACGCTGGTCGCCGCCGAGGGTTCGTGGCGCGAGCGCGTTCCGCTGCGCGACGTGCAGATCACGCGCAACGGCACCATCGGCTTCCAGGTCGACAACGTGATGGCCTCGGTCGCGGCCGCCTGGGCCGTGGGCCTGGACTGGGACACCATCCGCAGCGGCCTCGCGAGCTTCAACAACGATGCCGCCGGCGTGCCGGGCCGCTTCAACGTGATGGACTACCGCGGCGCCACCGTGATCGCCGACTACGGCCACAACACCGACGCCATGCGCGCGCTGGTGGCCGCGGTCGACACCATGCCGGCGAAGAAACGCTCGGTGGTGATCAGCGGCGCCGGCGACCGCCGCGACTGCGACATCCGCGACCAGACCGCGATCCTCGGCCAGGCCTTCGACGACGTGATCCTCTACCAGGACGCGGCCCAGCGCGGCCGCGCCGACGGCGAGGTCATGGCGCTGCTGCGGCAGGGGCTCGAAGGCGCGCAGCGCACCCGCACCATCGACGAGATCCGCGGCGAATTCATCGCCATCGACACCGCACTCGATCGGCTCCAGCCGGGCGACCTCTCGCTGATCCTGGTCGACCAGGTTGAGGAAGCGCTCGCTCACCTGGCGAAGCGCATCGCCGCTGGCTGAAAGCGCGGCGCCGCAGCCGCCGTGACAGACCTGTCCCACACGAAGCTGCGGCGCCTGCGCCAGATCGCGGCCACGCTGTCCCACAGCCTGCGGCGCTGAACGCCAACACACTGCCTGACCGGCAGCGCGAACTGCGCTGCCCGAGCCAAGGAGTGATCTCATGAAAACAGTCATTCGTTCGAGCCTTGCCATCCTGCTCGCCGCGGGCGGCCTGATCGGCGCCTCGTCGGCCATGGCCCAGGCAGCAGGATCCGACGCCACCCTGCAGCGCGAACGCGCCGTCTGCGACGGCGTTCTGCAGGATCGCACCGCCTGTCTTCGAGAAGCCGGAGCGGCACGCTACGAGGCGCGGCGAGGCGGATTGACCAGCGCCGCGCCCATCAACTACGAACAGAACGCATTGGCACGCTGCAGCCTGCAGCCGCCGGCCGACCGGGCCGACTGCGAGGCGCGCGTGCTCGGCACCGGCAGGACCACCATGGAAGGCAGCGTGCTGGGTGGCGGCGTGATCCGCGAAACCGTGACGCCGATAGTGGCGCCAATGCCGATGACCGCGCCGCCGCCAGCGCCGATGACCCGGCCGGAGCCGATGACCGCGCCGGCGCCGATGACAGCGCCGGCACCGATGGCGCCGCTCCCGCTTCGTTGAGACGAAGACCAAAGCCCTACATTGTCACGCGGCTGTCATAAAAGGCCCCGGGGGTGCTGGCTATAGTCGTGGGCCCGTCAACTCCGAAGCCCACCCCCATGAACGCCATCAAGGTCGCACGCCGATTCATCGAAACGGACCCGGCCAACGAGTCGGCCCAGATTCTGGCCCGGCTCGTCCTGGCTCTCGAATCGGAGCGCAGCTTCGAGCTGGTCACGCTCTACGACCTCGACTACAAGAGCTTCCAGCTGGCCATGGACATCCTGAAGGAATGGCGGCTCGACCGCTACTACGCCAGCAAGTCCAAGCTGTTCGACCTGTCGCTGCAGATCAGCGAGCTGCCGGGTTGACGCCCCCGCAGTGACCGAGTTCGAACTCAAGTTCCAGGTCGACGCGCAGCAACGCGCCGCCGTCGAGGCGGCGGTCGCGCGCGGCCGTTCGCAGCGCACCCGCCTCCAAGCCCGCTATTTCGACACTGCCGACGGTGCGCTGGCCGCGCAGCGTCTCGTGCTGCGCGTGCGCAAGGAAGGCAAGAACTGGGTACAGACCGCCAAGGCCCCGGCCGATGGGCCCCTGCAGCGCCACGAGGACAACGTCGAATTGAGCACCGAGCGCGCGAGCGAGGTGCCCCTTCCGCGCATCGAGCGCCATGAAGGCACGCCCGTCGGCGAGCTGATCGCGAAGGCCTTGCGAGCAGCCGGGCATGACCCGGCCGATGCCGTGCTGGTGCCGCTCTACCTCACCGACATCCGCCGCACCACGCGCGAAATGCGCACCGGCGATGCGCTGGTCGAGCTCGCTTTCGACCGCGGCGAAGTGCGCGCCGGCGAGCATTCGCACGCGGTGTGCGAACTCGAGATCGAGCTGAAGAGCGGCAGCCCGCGGTCGATGCTGGAGCTCGCACGGCGCTGGCGCATGCGCTACGGCCTGTGGCTCGACACCGTCTCCAAATCGGCGCGCGGAGAGCGGCTGGCCAAGGGCATCGAATACGGCGAGCCGGTCAAGGCCGAAGCGCCGAAGCTGGGCGACGATCCGAGCGGTGTGCAGGTTTTTCGCGCGGTGCTGAACAGCTGCCTGGCGCAAATCCTGCCCAATGCCAGCGAGGTCGCGGCCGGCAGCACCGATCCCGAGCACGTGCATCAACTGCGCGTCGGCATCCGGCGCCTGCGGACCGCGTTGCGCGAGATGGCCGAGCTCGCGCCTTCGATCGACCCGGCATGGGAGCCCGCGCTGGTGGACGCATTCCGCGCCCTGGGCCGCCAGCGCGATCGCGAGCACCTGCAGCAGACCGTGCAGCCGCAGATCGAAGCCGTCGGCGGGCCGCCGGTGGATTGGCACGAGGGCGCGTCGGAGGGTTCATCGCCGGCTCCGGCCGAGGTGGTGCGTTCGGCGGCCTTCCAGCTCGTGCTGATGAGCCTGATCGAGGCCTCGCTGCCCGAAGAAGAGCCCTCCGGCGAGCAGCTGGAACCAGGCGTTCCGGCCCGCAAGCCGCTGCGCGCTCGGCTGTCCAAGCTGCACCGGCAAGTGGTGCGCGACGGCCGGCGCTTCGATGCGCTGGAGGTCGAGGAACAGCATCGCGTGCGCAAGCGCCTCAAGCGGCTGCGCTACCTGGGCGAGTTCGTCGCGCCCTTGTTCGACCAGGGCGCAAAGCGCTACCTGAAGGAACTGCGCCCGGCGCAGGACGCGCTCGGCACGCACAACGATGCCGCCATGGCCATCGCCGCCTACCGCGATGCGGCCCAGCGCGACGCGCGGGCATGGTTCGCGGTCGGCTGGCTTTCCGCGCGCCAGCCCGCAAGCGCGCTGGAATGCCGCGACGCGCTCGGCAAGATCACGGACGCGCCCCCCTTCTGGAAGCGATCGAAGCGCTGAGCCGCGCCCTCAGCGGGCCCAGCGCAGCACGAGCGGATCGAGGCGCCGCGCCGTTTCGATCAGGCCGGCGCGCGTGTCGGGGTGCATCGCCGGCAAGGGATGGCGCGGGGCCTCGCAGTTGATCACCCCGCCCTCCTTCATCAGCGCCTTGCAGGCGAGCAGGCCGGCCTGCCGGTTCTCGTAGTTGATCAGCGGCAGCCATTGCTGGTAGCGCGCGAAGGCCGCCTCGCGGCGGCCGGCCAGGTGGTCCATGATGATCGGCCGCACGCCGTCGGCGTAGGCGCCTCCCGTCATCGAGCCGGTGGCGCCGGCGTCGAGATCGGGCATCAAGGTGATCGCTTCCTCGCCATCCCACGGACCTTCGATTGCGTCGCCGCCCAGGCGGATGAGTTCGCGCAGCTTCGATGCGGCGCCCGCGGTCTCGATCTTGAAGTAGGCCACGTGCTCGATCTCCGTCGCCATGCAGGCGAGAAAGGGCGCGGACAGCACGGTGCCGCTGGCCGGCGCGTCCTGGACCATGATCGGGATGTCCACCGCGTCGGACAGCCGCGCATAGAAGTCGTAGATCTGCGACTCGGGCACGCGAAAGGTGGCGCCGTGGTAGGGCGGCATCACCATCAGCATCGCGGCGCCCATGTCCTGCGCACGACGGCTGCGCTCGGCGCAGACCTTGGTACTGAAATGGGTGGTGGTCACGATCACCGGCACGCGCCCGGCCACGTGTTCGAGGATGGTCCGGGTCAAGAGCTCGCGCTCGTCGTCCGCGAGCACGAACTGCTCGGAAAAATTCGCCAGGATGCAGATGCCATCCGAGCCCGACTCGATCATGAAATCGATGCAGCGCTTCTGGCTCGCGAGGTCCAGCTCGCCCGTTTCGGTGAAGGTGGTGGGCGCTACCGGGAAGATGCCCTGGTAGCGGCGTTGCTTGGAAGGGGTCATGCGGGCTCCAGATTTCAATGGATCAATGCGAATGGCGCGGCACCGCGGCGCCGCGGCAGCCGACGAGGAAGTCGAAGTCGCAGCCCTCGTCCGCCTGCAGCACGTGCTCGACGTAAAGGCGCCGGTAGCCGCCGCCCTTCTCGGGCGCTTCCTGCACGGCGACGGCACGCAGGCGCTCGGCCAGCTCGGCATCGCTGATGTCCAGGTGCAGGCGGCCCTGCTCGCAGTCGAGCTCGATCCAGTCGCCGTCGCGCACGGCTGCCAGCGGGCCGCCGTCGGCGGCTTCCGGCGCCACGTGCAGCACCACGGTGCCGTAGGCGGTGCCGCTCATGCGCGCGTCGGAAATGCGCACCATGTCCTTGATGCCCTGGCGCAGCAACTTGGGCGGCAGGCCCATGTTGCCGACCTCGGCCATGCCGGGATAGCCCTTGGGGCCGCAGTTCTTCATCACCAGCACGGAGCTCGCGTCCACCTCCAGCGCCTCGTCGACGATGCGTTCCTTGTAGTGCTCCAGGTTCTCGAACACCACGGCGCGGCCGCGGTGCTTGAGCAGTTCCGGCGAGGCGGCCGAAGGCTTCAGCACCGCGCCGCGCGGCGACAGGTTGCCGCGCAGGATGCAGATGCCGCCGTCTTCGACCAGCGGCCGATCGAGCGGGCGGATCACCTCGTCGTCGTAGCCGGGCGCATCGCGCACGTTCTCCCACAGCGACTTGCCGTTGACCGTGAGCGCATCGGGATGCGGCAGCAGGCCGTTCTCGCCGAGCCGGCGCAGCACGGCCGGCAGGCCGCCCGCGTAGTAGAACTCCTCCATCAGGAAACGGCCAGAGGGCATCAGGTCGACCAGCGTCGGCGTGCCGCGGCCGATGCGCGTCCAGTCCTCGAGTTCGAGCGGCACGCCCATCCGCCCTGCGATGGCTTTCAGATGGATCACGGCATTGGTCGAGCCGCCGATCGCCGCGTTGGTGCGGATCGCGTTCTCGAAGGCCTCGCGCGTGAGGATCTTCGACAGCGTCAGGCCTTCGCGTGCCATCTCGACCGCCCGCATGCCCGACATCTGCGCCAGCACATAGCGGCGCGCGTCGACCGCGGGGATGGCGGCGTTGTGCGGCAGCGAAGTGCCGAGCGCTTCGGCCATACAGGCCATCGTGGACGCCGTGCCCATGGTGTTGCAGGTGCCGGCGGAGCGCGACATGCCGGCCTCGGCCGACAGGAACTGGTGCACGTCGATCTCGCCGGCCTTCATCGCCTCGTGCAGCCGCCATACGGCCGTGCCGGATCCAATGTCGCGGCCTTCCAGCTTGCCGTTGAGCATCGGCCCGCCCGTGACCACGATCGCCGGGATGTCGCAGCTCGCCGCGCCCATCAGCAGCGCGGGCGTGGTCTTGTCGCAGCCGGTGAGCAGCACCACCGCATCGATCGGGTTGCCGCGGATCGCCTCCTCCACGTCCATGCTCGCGAGGTTGCGCGTGAGCATCGCGGTCGGGCGCAGGTTCGACTCGCCGTTGGAGAACACCGGGAACTCGACCGGAAAGCCGCCCGCCTCCGACACGCCGCGTTTCACGTGCTCGGCGATCTTGCGGAAGTGCGCGTTGCAGGGCGTCAGCTCCGACCAGGTGTTGCAGATGCCGATGATCGGCCGGCCGTCGAACTCGTGGTCCGGGATGCCCTGGTTCTTCATCCAGCTTCGGTACATGAAGCCGTTCTTGTCGGCCGAACCGAACCATTCGGTCGAGCGCAGTTTCTTGGGGGTCTGGGGCATGCGGGGGCTTTCGGGACTAGGGCCTGCGCGCGGCGAACAGGCGTTGCAGGAGACAGAAGACGAACAGGAGCGCGCCGACCACGATGCGCGTCCACCAGGAGCTCAGCGTGCCGTCGAAGGAGATGAGGGTCTGGATGATGCCCAGCATCAGCACGCCGAACAGCGTGCCGACGACGTAGCCGACGCCGCCGGTGAGCAGCGTGCCGCCGATCACCACCGCCGCGATGGCATCCAGCTCGAGCCCGACCGCGTGCAGGCCGTAGCCCGACAGCATGTAGAAGGTGAACACCACGCCGGCCAGCGCCGAACAGAAGCCCGACAGCGTATAGACGCCGATCACCGTGGAGTGCACCGGCAGCCCCATGAGCAGGGCCGACTGCTCGTTGCCGCCGATCGCATAGACCGTGCGGCCGAAGGGCGTGTAGTGCGCGACGAAGACTGCGAGCGCCACCACCGCCAGCGCGATCAGGGCGCTCGCCGAGATCGAGGCCTCGCCCCAGACCGGCATGCGCCACTGCGACACCTCGGAGTAGAACGCGTTGGTGATGCTGATCGAGTCGATGCTGATCAGGTAGCAGAGGCCGCGTGCGAGGAACATGCCGGCCAGCGTCACGATGAAAGGCTGGAGGCGGAAACGCTCGATCAGCAGGCCCATGAGCGCGCCGAACAGCGTGCCCATGACGAGCACCAGCGGGATCACGACGCCCGGGCTCCATCCATGCTTCTCGACCAGCGAGGCCGAGACCATGGTGGTCAGCGCGATCACCGATCCCACCGACAGGTCGATGCCGCCCGACAGGATCACGAAGGTCATGCCGACGGCGACGATGCACAGGAAGGCGTTGTCGATCAGCAGGTTCAGGAACACCTGCGGCGAGAAGAAGCCGTCGTAGAACACCGAGCCCAGCGTCGCCATCAGCATGAAGAGCGAGATGGTCGCGGCCAGCGGCAGGTACTTGGGGTTCAGGCGCGTGCCCACAGGCCTGGGCGCCGGCGCAGCGGCTTCGGGCGGGCGCGAGACGACGGCGCTCATCGCGCAACCTCGCCGCTCGGCGCGCGCCGCACCAGTTGCCGCATGCTGGCGCGGAATTCCGCCGACTGCAGCAGCATGACCGCGAACACCACCACCGCCTTCACCACCAGGTTGATCTCCGGCGGCACGCCCAGCGAATAGATGGCATAGGTCAGGGTCTGGATGATCAGCGCGCCGATCACGCTGCCGACCAGGCTGAAGCGGCCGCCCGTGAGCGCGGTGCCGCCGAGCGTGACCGCCAGGATCGCGTCGAGCTCCAGCAGCTGGCCCGCGTTGTTGCCGTCGGCGCTCTTGACGTTGGAGCTGATCAGGAGCCCCGCGACACCCGCGCAGAAGCCGCAGAACACGTAGGCGCTGACGATGATGCGGCGGGCGCGCACGCCGGCCACGCGCGCCGCGCTCGGGTTGATGCCCACCGCCTGGATGAAGAGGCCCAGCGCGCTGCGCGTGATGCCGAAATAGACCACCGCCAGCACCAGCGCCGCGATGTACACCGAGAAAGGCAGCCCGAACAGGTAGCCGCTGCCGATGAAGAAGAAGGGGGCGTAGTAGATCGTGATGATCTGGCCGCCCGTGATCAGCTGCGCGATGCCGCGCCCCGCCACCATGAGGATCAGCGTCGCGATGATCGGCTGCATGCCGACGCGCGCCACCAGGAGGCCGTTCCACAGCCCGCACGCCGCGGCCGCGCCGAGCGCCACGAGAATGGCCAGCCACATCGGGAAGCGGCTGACCTCCGCGGCGGCGCCGTTCGCGACCACCAGCGATCCGCCGATCAGCCAGGCCGCCAGCGCCGCTGCGATCGCCACGACCGCGCCGACCGAGATGTCGATGCCGCGCGTCGCGATCACCAGCGTCATGCCGAGCGACACCAGCACCAGCGGCGCCGCGCGGTTGAGGATGTCGATCAGGCTGCCGTAGAGATGGCTGTCGCGCCATTCCAGGTGCAGGAAGCTCGGATTGAAGGCCGCGTTGACGGCCAGCAGCAGAAGCAGCGTGACCACCGGCCATGCGAGGCGGTGACCGAACACCCACCTCAAGGATTCGGGAAACGACGCGCTCATGATTCCGCCGCGATCAGTTCGTAGACCGCGTCCTCGCTGCTGCCCGCGGGCAGCTCGCCCACCTTGCGCCGCTCGCGCAGCACCGCGATGCGATGCGACACGCGCACCACCTCGTTCATCTCGGAGGAGATGAACAGCACCGCCATCCCCTCGCCCGCGAGCCGCAGGATCTCGTCCATGATTTCCTGCTTGGCCGCGACGTCGATGCCGCGCGTCGGCTCGTCGAGGATCAAGAGGCGCGGCCGGGTCGCCAGCCAGCGCGCGAGCACCGCCTTCTGCTGGTTGCCGCCCGACAGCAGGCCGATCGGCGTGTCGATGCTCGCGGTCTTGATGCCCAGCGCCTTGACGAAGCGCTCCGCCAGCGCCGTCTGCTCGGCGCGCGAAAGCGTGCGGCGCAGCCCCAGGCTCGCCTGCAAGGCCAGCGCGATGTTCTCGCGCAGCGAGAGCTCGGCCACGATGCCGTCGGTCTTGCGCTCCTCGGGGCACAGCGCGAGCCCGTGCTTCACCGCATCCGCCGGACTCGCCAGGTCGACGGCGACGCCATCCACGCGCAGGCGGCCGCAATCCGGCTTCGCCAGGCCGAACAGCAGCCGCGCCAGCTCGGTGCGGCCGGCGCCCAGCAGGCCGGCCAGCCCCACCACCTCGCCCGCGCGCACGCTGAGGTCGACCGGCTGCAGCTGCCCGCGCTGGCCCAGGCCCTCGGCCTGCAGCACCGCAGGCGCGAACTCCTCGAGCGCGGGCAGCTGCACAGGGCCGGTGGCCTGCGCCGCGAACTCGCGCCCCACCATGGCGGAAATGAGCGCCTGCGGACCGAGCTCGCTCGCGCGCCACTCGCCCACCCAGCTGCCGTTGCGCAGCACGGTGATGCGGTCCGACACCGCATAGACCTGGTTCAGGAAATGCGTGATGAACAGGATGGCCAGGCCCTCGCTGCGCAGCCGTCGCAGCACCGCGAACAGGCTCTTCACTTCCTCGTCGTCGAGGCTCGAGGTCGGCTCGTCGAGGATCAGCACGCGGGACGAGAGGCCGAGCGCGCGCGCGATCGCCACCATCTGCTGCACCGCCACCGAGTAGCTCGACAGCAGCTGCGAGACGTCGATGTCCACATCCAGCCGCGCCAGCAGCGCGCGCGCATCGCGGTTCACCTTCGCCCAGTCGATGCGAAAGCCCTGCGCCGCGCCGCAGCGCGGATAGCGCCCCGAGAACATGTTCTCGGCCACCGACAGGTTGGGGCAGAGATTGACTTCCTGGTAGACCGTGCTGATGCCCATGCGCTGTGCCTCGAGCGGCGAGCCCGGCCGGATCGGCTCCCCCGCGAGCCGCATCTCGCCGGCGTCGGCGGCATGCACGCCGGTCAGCACCTTGATGAGCGTCGACTTGCCCGCGCCGTTCTGCCCCATCAGCGCATGGATCTCGCCCGGCCGGAGCCGGAGCGCCACGCCGCGCAGCGCCGGCACGCCGTTGAACTGCTTGTCGATGCCGGTGAGCTCGAGCACCGGCATCTCGGACGATGCGGCGGGGTTCATTTGTTCTTGTTGTAGACGTCCACGAACACCGCGGCCAGCAGCACCAGGCCCTTGATCACCTGCTGGTAGTCGATGCCGATGCCGAGGATCGACATGCCGTTGTTCATCACGCCCATGACGAAGGCGCCGATGACCGCACCCATCACCTTGCCGACGCCGCCCGAGGCCGAAGCGCCGCCGATGAAGCAGGCCGCGATCACGTCGAGCTCGAAGCCGAGCCCCGCCTTCGGCGTGGCCGTGTTGAGCCGCGCCGCGAACACCAGCCCGGCCAGCGCCGCCAGCACGCCCATGTTGACGAAGGTCAGGAAGGCGAGCCGCTGCGTCTTGATGCCCGACAGCCGCGCCGCCTTTTCGTTGCCGCCCAGCGCGTAGATGCGGCGGCCGACCGTGGTGCGGCTGGTCACGAAGTCGTAGGCCACGATCAGCACGGCCATCACGATCAGCACATTCGGCAGGCCCTTGTAGGTCGCCAGCAGGTAGCTCAGCAGCAGGACGACGGCGGCGAAGAACAGGTTCTTGACCAGGAAGAAGGCGTAGGGCTCCTGCTCCATGCCGTGCTGCGCCAGCTTGGCGCGGCCGCGCAGCTTGAAGAACACCAGCGCCGCGGCGGCCAGCGCGCCGAGCACGAGCGAGCTCAGGTGCAGGCTGCCGCCGCCCGCCAGGTCGGGCACGAAGCCCGAGCTCAGTTTCTGGAAGGCCTCGGGAAAGGGGCCGACGGACTGCCCCGCGAGCAGCGCCAGTGTCAGCCCCTTGAAGACCAGCATGCCGGCCAGCGTGACGATGAAGGACGGGATGCGGAAGAAGGCCACGAACCAGCCCTGCGAGGCGCCGATCAGCCCGCCGGCGAGCAGGCAGACGATGAAGGTGGGCACGAAATGCCACTCGTACTCCACCATCAGCACCGCGGCCAGCGCGCCGATGAAGCCGCACACCGAGCCGACCGACAGATCGATGTGGCCGGCCACGATCACCAGCAGCATGCCGAGCGCCATGATCACGATGTAGCTGTTCTGCAGCAGCAGGTTGGTGAGGTTCAGCGGCCGCATCAGCGTGCCGTCGGTCAGCACCTGGAACAGCACCATGATCGCGACCAGCGAGATCAGCATGCCGTATTCGCGCAGGTTGTTCTTGAGGAAGCCCGCGTACTCGGCGAGCGGCGCGACCGGCTGCGCCGGCGTGACGGTATCGACTTCAGGCGGCATGGACGCTGCTCCCCGAGGCCACGATGGCCCGCATGATCTTTTCCTGCGACGCTTCGGCGGCAGGAAACTCGGCGACGAATCGCCCTTCGTTCATCACATAGATGCGGTCGCACATGCCCAGCAGTTCGGGCAGTTCGGAAGAAATCATGAGAATGCCTTTGCCCTGGCTCGCGAGCTGGTCGATGATGGTGTAGATCTCGTACTTGGCGCCGACGTCGATGCCGCGCGTGGGCTCGTCGAGGATCAGCAGTTCGGGCTTCGCGAACAGCCACTTGGCGAGCACCACCTTCTGCTGGTTGCCGCCCGACAGGTTGAGCACCTGCTGGCCGACGCCGGCGCAGCGGATGCCGAGCGCGCGGCGGTACTCGTTCGCCACCTTGAATTCGCGCCCGTCGTCGATCACGCCGCGCTCCGAAACGGCCGCCAGGTTGGCCAGGCTCAGGTTCTTGCGGATGTCTTCTTCCAGCACCAGGCCCGCGCCCTTGCGGTCCTCGGTGACGTAGGCGATGCCGTGGTCGATCGCGCGGCCGATGGTGGAAACGTCCACTTCCTTGCCGTGCATGAAGACCGAGCCGCTGATGTGCTGGCCGTAGGCGCGCCCGAACACGCTCATCGCGAACTCGGTGCGGCCGGCGCCCATGAGCCCGGCGATGCCGACGATCTCGCCGCGCCGCACATGCAGGTTCACGCCCTTGATCTGCTCGCGCTCGGCATGCAGCGCGTGGTGCACGCGCCAGTCGCGCACCTCGAACACGGTCTCGCCGATCTGCGGCGAGCGCTCGGGATAGCGGTGCGCCATGTCGCGCCCCACCATGCCGCGGATGATCCGGTCCTCGCTGATCGGTGCGGCGCGGCAGTCCATGGTCTCGACAGTGGCGCCGTCGCGCAGCACGGTGATCGAATCGGCCACCTTGGCGATCTCGTTGAGCTTGTGCGAGATCAGGATCGAGGAGATGCCCTGCTTCTTGAGCCCGAGCAAGAGCGCGAGCAGCGCATCGCTGTCGCTCTCGTTCAGGCTCGCCGTCGGCTCGTCGAGGATCAGCAGCTTGACCTCCTTCGAGAGCGCCTTCGCGATCTCGACCAGCTGCTGCTTGCCGACGCCGAGGTCGGTGATCAGGGCCGTCGGCGGCTCCTTCAAGCCGACCTTGGCCAGCAGCTCGCGCGTCTGGGCATAGGCGGCGAACCAGTCGATCACGCCGCCGCGCGCCGTCTCATTGCCGAGAAAGATGTTCTCGGCGATCGACAACAGCGGCACCAGCGCGAGCTCCTGGTGGATGATGATGATGCCGAGCTTCTCGCTGTCGGCAATGTCCCGGAAGCGGCGCAGCTCGCCCTCGAAGCGGATCTCGCCGGTGTAGGAGTCGCAGGGATAGACCCCGCTGAGCACCTTCATCAGCGTCGACTTGCCCGCGCCGTTCTCGCCCACCACCGCGTGGATCTCGCCCGCGCGCACCGCGAGGTTGACGTTGTCCAGCGCGTTCACCCCCGGAAAGGTCTTGGTGATGCCGCGCATCTCCAGAATCACATCGTTCACCCTGTCTCCTTCGAACCTCCGCCCCACCATCGCGACTACTTGATCTGGCTTTCCTTGTAGTAGCCGCTGTCGACCAGTGCCTGCTTCCAGTTCGATGCGTCGACGCTGATCGGCTTGAGCAGGTAGGAGGGCACGACTTTGACGCCGTTGTTGTAGGTCTTGGTGTCGTTCACTTCCGGCGTTTTGCCCGCGAGCATCGCGTCCACCATGTTCACCGTCACCTTGGCCAGCTCTCGCGTGTCCTTGAACACGGTCGCCGTCTGCTCCTTGCGTAGGATCGACTTGACCGAGGGCACTTCGGCATCCTGCCCCGTCACCACCGGCATCGGCTGCTGGGCCGAGCCGTAGCCCACGCCCTTGAGCGAGGAGATGATGCCGATCGACAGGCCGTCGTAGGGCGACAGCACCGCATCGACCCGGTCCTTGGTGTAGTAGGCCGACAGCAGGTTGTCCATGCGCGCCTGCGCCACCGCGCCGTCCCAGCGCAGCGTGGAGACCTTGTCCATGCCCAGCTGCTTGCTGCGCACCACCAGCTTGCCGCTGTCGATGTAGGGCTTCAGCACCGACATCGCGCCGTTGTAGAAGAAGAAGGCGTTGTTGTCGTCCGGCGAGCCGCCGAAGAGCTCGATGTTGTACGGGCCCTTGCCTTCCTTCAGCTTGAGCGCCTGCTCGATGTAGCCCGCCTGCAGCACGCCGACCTGGAAGTTGTCGAAGGTCGCGTAGTAGTCGACGTTCTTCGAGCCCTTGATCAGCCGGTCGTAGGCAATCACCTTGACGC
The DNA here is from genome assembly GCF_964253805.1 of Variovorax sp. LjRoot175. NCBI lineage: Bacteria > Pseudomonadati > Pseudomonadota > Betaproteobacteria > Burkholderiales > Comamonadaceae > Variovorax > Variovorax sp. LjRoot175. The sequence continues at coordinate 4,800,208 of NZ_CAXURY020000001.1, forward strand.
CCTTGTCGGCCGCCTTCTGCAACACGTCCGACAAGGTGCTGCCGTCGATCGCGGCGATCACCAGCACCTTGGAGCCCTTGGTCACCATGTTCTCGATCTGCGCGAGCTGGTTCGGGATGTCGTCGTCGGCGTACTGGAGATCGGTCTTGTAGCCCTTCTCCTTGAAGTACTTGACCATGTTGGCGCCGTCGGCGATCCAGCGCGCCGACGACTTGGTCGGCATCGAGATCGCGATCGGACCCTTGTCCTGGGCCTGGGCGAGCGAAGTGATGCCGATCAGGCCCATGGCGGCGCCGGCGAGCAGGGTCTTGAGAAAAATGCGTTTCATTGGGATATCTCCTTCGTTGTGCGCTCAGTATTTGCGCTTGGGGAATTCGGTCTTGGCTACTTCCATCGGGAAGATCCCCTCCTCGGTCACGATGCGCTTCGGAATCGTCTTGCCGGCCTTGATGTCCTTCACGGCCGTCATCAGTTGCGGACCCAGGAGCGGGCTGCATTCGACCGACACGTTGAGCTTGCCGGCCATCATGGCCTCGAAGGCGCCCTTGACCGCGTCGATCGAGATGATCGTGATGTCCTTGGCCGGCTTCAGGCCCGCTTCCTCGATGGCCTGGATCGCGCCGATCGCCATGTCGTCGTTGTGCGCATAGAGCACGTTGATCTTCTTGCCCTCGGCCTTGAGGAAGGCTTCCATCACTTCCTTGCCCTTGGCGCGCGTGAAGTCGCCGGTCTGCGAGCGGATGATCTTGAACTTCGGGTCGGCCTTGATGATTTCCTCGAAACCCTTCTTGCGGTCGATCGCCGGCGCCGAGCCCACGGTGCCCTGCAACTCGACGATGTTGACCTCGCCCTTCTGGTCCTTCATCTTCTCGACCAGCCAGCGCCCGGCCTTGCGGCCTTCCTCGACGAAGTCGGAGCCCATGAAGGTGACGTAGAGCGAGTCGTCCTTGGTGTTGACGGAGCGGTCGGTCAGCACCACCGGGATCTTGGCGGCCTTGGCTTCGCGCAGCACCGTCTCCCAGCCCGACTCGACCACCGGCGAGAACGCGATGACGTCGACCTTCTGCGCGATGTAGGAGCGGATCGCCTTGATCTGGTTCTCCTGCTTCTGCTGCCCGTCGGAGAACTTGAGCTCGATGCCGGACTCCTTGGCGGCCGACTTGATCGACTCGGTGTTGGCGGTGCGCCACTCGCTTTCGGCGCCGACCTGGGCGAAGCCGAGAACGATCTTCTTCTGCGCCAGCGCCGTGCCCGGCAGCAGCGAAGCCAGCGAGGCGGCTGCGAGAGCAAGGGTGGTGAGCGTGCGACGGTTCAGTTTCATGGTCTGTCTCCTGTGGTTGTCGTGGTGAAAAAACTTGAGGCCCCGGGGTGCGTGCGTCAGGCCATCACGTACCCCGTCTTGACCGTGGTGTAGAACTCGGCCGCGTAGCGCCCCTGCTCCCGCGGCCCGTAGCTCGAGGCCTTGCGGCCGCCGAAGGGCACGTGGTAGTCGACGCCGGCGGTCGGCAGGTTGACCATGGTCATGCCCACCTTGGCATGGCGCTTGAAATGCATGGCGCGCTGCAGCGAGCCGGTGCAGATGCCGGCACACAGGCCGAAGGGCGTGTCGTTGGCCAGCACCAGCGCATGCTCGTAGTCGTCGGCGCGCAGCACGCAGGCGACCGGCCCGAAGATCTCCTCGCGCGCCACGCGCTGATGGGGCCGGGCCAAGAAGAGCGCCGGGCTCATGTAGTGGCCGGCGGTCGGCCGCTCCAGCAGCTCGCCGCCCCACACGTGCTCGGCGCCCTCCTCGATCGCGGCCGCGATCGAGGCCATGTTCTGCCCGAGCTGGCGGCGGTCGACCACCGGACCGATGTCGATGCCGCGCTCCAGCGCATGCCCGACCTGGAGCGCGGCCATGCGGCGGCGCAGGCGCGCGACGAAGGCATCGTGCACCGGCGCTTCGACGATCAGCCGGCTCGACGCGGTGCAACGCTGCCCGGTCGAGAAATAGGCGCCCTGCACCGCGCAGTCGACGGCAAGCTCGAGGTCGGCGTCGGCCAGCACCACGAGCGGATTCTTGCCGCCCATCTCGAGCTGCACCTTGGCATGGCGCGCCGATGCGGCCCGCAGGATGCGCTCGCCGGTCTCGACCGAGCCGGTGAAGCTGATCGCATCGACCAGGGGGCTGTCGACGATCGTCTGGCCGACCTCGCGGCCGCTGCCCATCACGAGGTTGAAGGTACCGGCCGGCAGCGCCGCGCGGCTGATGATCTCGCTCAAGGCCCAGCCGCAGGCCGGCACCAGTTCGGCCGGCTTGAACACCACGCTGTTGCCGTAGGCGAGTGCGGGCGCAATCTTCCAGGCGGGAATCGCGAGCGGAAAGTTCCAGGGCGCGATCAGGCCGACCACCCCCACGGGCTCGCGCGTGACGTCGACCTGCACGCCGGGCCGCATCGAGGACATCGTTTCGCCCCCGGCGCGCAGCGCCTCGCCGGCGAAGAACTTGAAGATCTGGCCCGCGCGCGTCGCTTCGGCGATGGCCTCGGCCAGGGTCTTGCCTTCCTCGCGCGCCAGCAGCACGCCGAGCTCTTCGCGGCGCGCCAGCAGCTCGCTGCCGATCTGGTCGAGCACGTCGGCGCGGCGCTGCGGCGTGGTCCGGCTCCAGTGCGGGAAGGCATCGACCGCCGCCCGGATCGCCGATTCGGTCTGGCTGCGGTCGGCGCGGGCGTACTCGGCGACCACCTCGCGCGTGTCGGACGGGTTTTCGCTCAGGCCGCTGGTCACGCCGGTCTCCCAGCGGCCGTTGATGTACTGCCTGGCGTTCTGTTGGAGGTGGCTGCGCTTCAAGGTGCGGCGAGTTTAGGAATCACACCAATATCTTTCCAATCAATATTTGGATTGAATCGATATCAGAAAGAGCATTCAGGAAAACCCCATGACCAACTACACGCACTGGTTCATCCGTGCGCGCCTCAAGACCCGCCAGCTGCTGCTGCTCGTGGCCCTGGCCGAGGAAGGCAACATCCATCGCGCGGCCCAGGTGCTCAACATGACGCAGCCCGCGGCCTCGAAGCTGCTCAAGGATCTGGAGGACGTGCTGGAGGTCTCGCTGTTCGAGCGCCTGCCGCGCGGCATGCGGCCGACCTGGTACGGCGAGACCATGATCCGCCACGCGCGCGAAGCGCTGGCGAGCCTCAACCAGGCGCACGACGAGCTCGTCGCGCTCAAGGCCGGCAGCTTCGGCCAGGTCGGCATCGGCGCGGTCACCTCGCCCGGCCTGGTTCTACTGCCGCCGGCGATGGCGGCCGTGAAGCGCGAGCAGCCGAACCTGCGCATCTCGCTCGATATCGAGACCAGCCCGGTGCTGTTCGAACGGCTCGAGCAGGGCAAGCTCGACATCCTGGTCGCGCGCCTTTTCGCGGAGCACGACAAGTCGAACCTGCGCTACGAGGCGCTGGTCGAGGAGCCGGTGTGCGCGCTCGTGCGCCCCGGGCATCCGCTGCTCGGCATGACCGGCCTCGGCCTGCGCGACCTGGTGTCCGCCGGCTGGATCGTGCCGCCCGCGGGCAGCGTGCTGCGCCACCGCTTCGACCTGATGTTCCAGGAGGAAGGCCTCGCGCCGCCGCTCAACGTGATCGAGACCGCGGCACTGCTCTTCATCACGCGCATGCTGCAGCAGAGCGACATGGTGGCCGTGCTCGCGACCGACGTGGCCCGCTACTACGCCGCGCACGGCATCGGGGCCGTGCTGCCGGTCGACATGCCCTGCCACATGGACGCCTTCGGCCTCATCACGCGCACCGACCGGCTGCCCTCTCCGGCGGCCAAGGTGATGATGAAGGCGTTGAAGGCGCAATGCCTGGCGGTGTACGGGCGGCGGCTGGAGGCGGACTAGTCCGGGGGGGCCGAGGCGGGCGGTACTGCTCCCTCCCCCACTGGGGGAGGGCGGGGGTGGGGGCACCGGGCCTTCGACGCGCACGCAACCATCGAACACCCACGAGCCCGGCCCGCACCGCATGCCGAGCGCCATCCGGGGGGCGAGCGCGGCAACTTAAACGACCCCTACACCCAGCCCGCGTCCACCTTGAACTCCTGCGCCGTGCACATCGCCGCATCGTCCGAGGCAAGGAACAGCACCATGCGCGCGATGTCCTGCGGCTGCAGCTTGTCGGGCAGGCACTGGTTGCGCTTGATCTCGCGTTCGCCCTCGGCGTCGAGCCAGAGCTTGATCTGGCGCTCGGTCATCACCCAACCCGGCGACACCGTGTTGATGCGGATGCGGTCCTCGCCCAGCGGCCTGGCGAGCCCGCGCGTGAGGCCGTTGACCGACGACTTCGCGATCGCATAGCAGGGGTAGGCGCCGCCCTTGCCCTGCCAGCCGGTCGAGCCGAGATTGACGATCGAGCCGAAGCCCAGGCGCCGCATGCCCGGCACCACCGACTGGATGGCGAAGAAGGCGGGCCGCTCGTTGATCGCCATGCGCTCCTCGTAGTAGGCCGGCGTCACAGATTCCAGCGTATGGCGATCGTCGCTCGCGACGTTGTTGACCAGCACCGCGAAATCGCCCAGCGCCGCCGCGGCCTCGGCGATGCACGACTGCAGCGCCGCCACGTCGCGCACGTCGCACACGCGCCACCACGGGGCGGCATGGCCCGCCTCCGCCAGTTGCCGCGCGAGCGCCTGGCTCGCGCCCTCGGCGACGTCGACGAAAGCCACGCGCGCGCCTTGTTCGACGAAGGCGCTCACCATTGCGGCGCCAATGCCGCTGCCGCCTCCGGTGATGAAAACCGGCCTTCCCTTCAGGCTCGGATAGGTGGAAAGTGCGGGGGCGGGATTCATCAGGTGTCTCCAAAATATGAGATTGCAATTTACGTATCAATCAATACGAAAATAATTGATTTCTAATATCAATATGCCTTGATACGATCCGCCGCGTCAAGGGACACCGCAGGAGACAAGCTTGAACAAGACATCCCCGCCCACGGTCCTCGAAGCCCCCCGCTGCGTCTGGCCGGCCGGCGCCACACTCGGCGAAGGCACGCTGTGGTCGGTGCGCGAACAGGCGCTCTACTGGGTCGACATCCTCGAGCGCCGGCTGCATCGCTTCGACCCCGCCGGCGGCGAGCGCAAGAGTTGGGATTTCGACGAGGAGATCTCGGCGCTGGCCGAGCGGGCCAACACGCCGGGCCTGATCGTCACGCTGCGCCGCGGCTTCGCGCTCTTCGATCCGGCGGCGAGCGAGGTGCCGCCCAAATACCTGCACCAGCCCGAGCCGGAACTGCCCGCCAACCGTTTCAACGATGGCAAATGCGATGCAGAAGGCCGCTTCTGGGGCGGCACCATGGACTTCGCCTGCGAGGCGCCGACCGGTGCGCTCTACCGCTTCGACCCCGACGGCCGCTGCAGCCGCCACGACAGGGGCTTCGCCGTGACCAACGGCCCGACCTGGTCGCAGGGCGGAGGGACGATGTACTTCAACGACACCGTCACCGGCCGCATCTACGCCTACGACTTCGACATGGCCGCCGGAACGCTCGCCAACAAGCGCCAGTGGCTGCGTTTCGCGCGCGGCGACGGCCTGCCCGACGGCATGACCACCGACGCCGCCGGCCGGCTCTGGATCGCGCACTGGGGCGGCGCCTGCGTGAGCTGCCACGACCCGGTCAGCGCCGAAGAACTCTGCCGCGTGAAGCTGCCCACCAGCCACATCACCAACTGCGCTTTCGGCGATGCGGACCTGTGCACGCTCTACATCACGAGCGCGACCAGCGGCCTGACACCCGCGCAGCGCGAAGCCGAGCCCGAGGCCGGCGCACTGTTCGCGGTGCGCATCGACAGCCCCGGCCTGCCGGCGCCGCTGTTCGCCGGCTGATCAGAAGTCAGAAGTCGGGCAGCACGATGTCGCGCTGGCGCCGCGCCGCGCCCGGCGACACGCCGATGAAGCGCTTGAAGGAACGGCTGAAGGCCGCCTCGGACTGGTAGCCGAGCTGGCTCGCAAGTTCGACCGGCCGCGCGTTCTTCTCCTGCAGCAGGGTCAGCGCGACATGCATGCGCCAGCGCGCCACGTAATGCATCGCCGGCTCGCCGACCAGCGCCGTGAAGCGTGCCGCGAAGGCCGAGCGCGACATCGCGACCTCGGCCGCCAGCGAGGCCACCGTCCACGGCCGCGCGGGATCGCGGTGGATGAGCGAGATGGCGCGGCCGATCTGCCGGTCCTGCAGCGCGCCCAGCCATCCCGTGCGGGCCGCGGGATCGCGCGCCATCCACGAGCGGATCGCCTGGATCACGAGGATGTCGGCCAGCCGCGTGATGATGGTTTCGCCGCCCGGCTGCATGGCATGCGCTTCGGCGGCCATGAAGCGCAGCGTGCTGCCGAGCCAGTCGGCCTCGGGCGACGCCGAAGCATCGATGCGGATCACGCTGGGCAGCAGCTTGGCCAGCCGGTGCGCGGCCGGGTGATCGAAGCGCACCGCGCCGCAGACCAGGCTGGTGGCCGCGCCGCCGCCGCCGTGCCGCAGCACCTCGTAGCGGTCGCTCTGCTGCTCGCGCGGAAGATCGAAAAGCCCGGGCGCCTCGGCGCCCGGTTCGCTCACCAGCCGATGACCCGCACCATGCGGCACCAGCGCGAAATCGCCCGGCTGCAGCAATTGCGGCTCGCTGCCCTCGACCTCGAGCCAGCAGGGGCCGGAGGTCACGGCATGGAACATCAGGCTGTCCGCCATCGGCGGCAGCGTCAAGCCCCAGGGCGCGGTGAACTCGGAGCGGCAATAGAAGATGCCGCCCATCCGCAGGAAGTGCAGCGCCTCGCCGAGCGGATCCACGGGCACCAGGACGTCTTTGAGCTTCATGCGGGCAGTATGCGAAGCCTGGATGCGATCGTCCAGTTCGCCTGGACGAATGAGCACGAACAAGCGATCTTCAAGCATTGATAAGCCTGTTCTCGCCGACGATAGTAGACGCCATGTCAACCCCAACCCAAGGAGCAACGGACATGAGCAACACCGTCCCCACCATCCCCACCATCACCGTCATGGGCGCCACCGGCCACACCGGCGGCAAGATTGCCAGGCGTCTGCTGGCCGCCGGCGCCAAGGTGCGCGCCCTCGGCCGCAACCCGGCCAAGCTGGCCGCGCTCGAACGCGCCGGCGCCGAAGTGCTGGCGGGCGACACCTGCGACCCGACTTTTCTCGCGCAGGCCTTTCGCGGTGCCGATGCCGTCTACACGTTGCTGGCCACCGATCGCCGCGCGCCCGACTACCGGGCCCGGCAGGACCAGGAAGGCGAGGCCATCGCCGAAGCCCTGCGCGCGAGCGGCGTGCGCCATGTCGTCGCGCTCAGCAGCCTGGGCGCGGACCAGGGCGAAGGCACGGGCGTGATCGCCGGCCTGCATGTGCAGGAAGAGCGGCTGAAGCGGATCGCCGGCGTCCACCTGCTGCTGCTGCGCCCGGTCTCCTTCTTCGAGAATTTTTACGACGCGCTGGGGCAGATCAAGGAAGCGGGCCTGATGGCGGACACCGTCGAGGCGGACATCGCCGTGCCCATGATCGCAGCCGATGACATCGCCGCGGTCGCGGCCCAGGCGCTGCTGGCGCGCGACTGGAGCGGCGTCGCCGTGCGCGAGCTGCTCGGCCAGCGCGATCTGAGCCACACCGAGGTGGCACGCATCCTCGGCGAGCGCATCGGCAAGCGGGGGCTCGCCTATGTGCAGCTCTGCGAGGCCGACATGACCGGCGCCATGGTCGATGCCGGTCTGTCGCCGAGCTTTGCCGGGCTGTACATCGAGATGACGCGCGCCTTCAATGAAGGCCGGGTCGGCCCGAGCGCGGGGCGAAACGCCGCCAACACCACGGCCACGCGCTTCGAGGACTTCGCCGAGGAGTTCGCCGGCGCCTACGCGGCAATGTAAGCCGGGCTCTTCTTCGTTGCGCTAGCGTCGCCAGGAAGACCACCAGATGTCTGCGCTGCGAATGGTGATTTCGCTGCATCGGCTGCCCCCCGCCAGTTGCATCGCAAGGGCGCGCAGCCGCGGCATGTGGCGTTCGAGGGTGGCCGACAGGCTCTCTTCGTCGGGCGTTGCGCCGAGCGCGATCAAGGCTTCGTTGTTCACGCGAACCGTCACCTTTCCCTGCGAGTTCTCGATCACGAAGTGATGGCCGGGAAGCTTGAGATCGGAAGAGCTGACGGGCATCGCGCGTCTCCTGCAGAGTTTTCCCGAACTTCGCGAAGACCGCCACCAGCCCGCGTAGGAGCAGCACCCGCTCCTGTTCCCGAAAAGACTTACAGGGACCGACGAACGAGTTGCTGTCCGACATCCTGAAGCGCATGCGCCGCGCTTGCGCACGGCCAGGCCAGCACTTCAATGGCGGGCTGTGCATACCCAGAAGCAAAACCAATTCATCGGTCCACAAGACGGCTACCTGTTCGCGGAAGGCACCCACTCGCGGCTCTACGAGCGCCTCGGCTGCCACCTCCGGGCGACGGGAGGCGCGGACTTTGCGGTCTGGGCGCCGAACGCCGAATCCGTGAGCGTGATCGGGGACTGGAACGGCTGGTCGGCCGAAGTCGACCTGCTCGAGTCGCGCGGCGAGCTCGGCATCTGGCAGGGCCACGCCCCCGATGCCGCGCCAGGGCAGGCATACAAGTACCGCATCCGGTCACGCCATGGCGGCTGGCAGGTCGACAAGGCCGACCCCTTCGCCTTCTGCGCCGAGCTGCCGCCGGCCACGGCCTCCCGCATCTGGACACTCGACTACGTGTGGAGCGACCGCGAATGGATGTCCGCGCGTGCACCGAAGAATGCGCTGGATGCGCCGATGTCCGTCTACGAGTTGCACCTCGGCTCCTGGCGGCGCAAGGAGGGTCACTTCTTCGGCTACCGCGAACTCGCGCACGAGCTGGGCGACTATGTGACCGAGATGGGCTTCACGCACGTCGAGCTCATGCCGGTGACCGAGCATCCGTTCTACGGCTCCTGGGGCTACCAGACCACAGGCTACTTCGCGCCCACCGCGCGCTTCGGCACGCCGCAGGATTTCATGTATTTCGTCGACCACCTGCACCAACGCGGCGTCGGTGTGCTGCTGGACTGGGTGCCCTCGCACTTCCCGACCGACGAGCACGGCCTCGGCTACTTCGACGGCACCCATCTCTACGAGCATGCCGATCCGCGACAGGGCTTCCATCCTGAATGGAACTCGAGCATCTTCAACTACGGCCGCAACGAGGTTCGCAGCTTCCTCATTTCGTCGGCCCTGTTCTGGCTCGACAAATACCACCTGGACGGCCTGCGCGTCGACGCGGTCGCTTCGATGCTCTACCTCGACTACGCGCGTCAGCACGGCGGCTGGATTCCCAACCGCTACGGCGGCCGCGAGAACCTGGAAGCCGTCGAGTTCCTGCGGACCCTGAACCGGGCCGTGTACCGCGAGCATCCCGACACGCTCACCATCGCCGAGGAATCGACCGCCTGGCCGCGCGTCTCGCGCCCGACCGACATGGACGGCCTGGGCTTCGGCATGAAATGGAACATGGGCTGGATGCACGACAGCCTGGCCTACATGAAGGAAGACGCGGTCCATCGCAAGTACCACCACCACAAGCTCACCTTCTCGCTGGTGTATGCCTTCAACGAGAACTTCGTGCTGCCGCTGTCGCACGATGAGGTGGTGCATGGCAAGGGCTCGCTGCTCAACAAGATGCCGGGCGATGCATGGCAGCAGTTCGCCAACCTGCGCGCGCTACTCGGCTTCATGTGGGGGCATCCGGGCAAGAAGCTGCTGTTCATGGGCGGCGAGTTCGGCCAGCGGCGCGAATGGAACCATGACGACGAGCTCGAATGGTGGGTCGCCGCGCTCGAGGGCCATGCAGGCCTGCAGCGTTTCGTGAAGGAACTCAACCGCGTCTACCGCGCCACGCCCGCGCTGCACCAGCTCGACTTCTCCGCCACCGGCTTCGAATGGGTCGCGGCCGACGACGCGGACCGCAGCGTGTTCGCCTTCCTGCGCAAGGCGCGCGACGGCGGCGCGCCGCTCCTGGTCGTCAGCAACATGACGCCGGTGCCGCGCACCAACTACCTGCTCGGCGTGCCGGCACCCGGCTTCTGGCGCGAGCTCGTCAACAGCGACGCCGGCGAGTTCGGCGGCGCGGGCTGGGGCAACCTCGGCGGCATCGAGTCGGCGCCGGTGCGCGCCCATGGCCGCATGCACTCCGTGTGCCTCACCTTGCCGCCGCTTTCGACCCTGTTCCTCGAGCACACCCCCCATGGCTGAGAAAAATACCCCGGTCCGCCCCCCCACCCATCCGGACGGCGCGGACGGCCGCGTACGCGCCGTCATCGACGCCGTCCTGCCCATCGTGGACGGCGGGCGCTTTCCCGTGAAGCGCGTGGCCGGGGAAGCGCTGCGCGTGCAGGCCCACTGCTTCGCCGACGGGCACGACATGCTGCGGGTCATGCTGCGCTGGCGCAGCGAGGACGACGCCCACGGGGCCGAGCTGCCGATGAAGCCGCTGGGCAACGACGTCTGGGAGGCCGAGTTCATGCCGCCCGCGATCGGCCGCTACCGCTACACCGTCGCGGCCTGGGTCGATGCCTTCGAGTCCTGGCGCCACGACATGGCGCGCCGCGTCGAGCTCGACGACATCCGCATCGCATCGCAGATCGGCGCGCTCGAGATCGCGGCGGCCGCCGAACGCGCCAATGGCGTGGAGCGCAAGACGCTGGCCCGCTGGGGCATGGAACTGCACAGCGCCGCCGTCGCCGACGCGGCCGATGCGACGGTGCTCAAGGCGCTGGCGCTGGACGAAGCCCTGGCCGCGCTCGCAGCCCGCTACCCGGACCGCCGCCTCGCGGCGCAGTATCCGTTGGAGCTGCCGCTGGTGGCCGATCGCGATCGCGCCCGCTTCAGTAGCTGGTACGAGCTGTTCCCGCGCTCGACGGCGACCGAGGCCGGACGCCACGGCAGCTTCAAGGACGTGGCAGCGCGCCTGCCCGCGATCGCGGCCATGGGCTTCGACGTGCTGTACTTCCCGCCGATCCATCCGATCGGCCGCGTGCAGCGCAAGGGCAAGAACAATGCGCTGGTCGCCAAGGCGGACGACGTCGGCAGCCCGTGGGCCATCGGCGCGGCCGAAGGCGGCCACAAGTCCATCCTGCCCGAACTCGGCACGGCCGAGGACTTCCGGCATCTGATCGCGCAGGCGGCCGGCCACGGCCTCGAGATCGCACTCGACATCGCCTTCCAGTGCGCGCCGGACCATCCGTACGTGAAGGCGCATCCCAGTTGGTTTCGCTGGCGGCCGGACGGCAGCGTGCAGTACGCCGAGAACCCGCCGAAGAAATACCAGGACATCTACCCCTTCAACTTCGAGAGCGAGGACTGGCCCGCGCTGTGGGCCGAGCTCAAGAGCGTCTTCGACCACTGGATCGCCGAGGGCGTGAAGATCTTCCGGGTCGACAACCCGCACACCAAGGCGTTCCCGTTCTGGGAATGGGCGATCGGCGAAATCAAGCGCCAGCATCCCGAGGTCATCTTCCTGGCCGAAGCCTTCACGCGGCCCAAGGTGATGCACCGGTTGGCCAAGCTGGGCTTCACGCAGTCCTACACCTACTTCACCTGGCGCAACGACAAGCAGGAACTGACCGAGTACTTCACCGAACTCTCGGCGGGACCGGGCAGCGAATATTTCCGCCCCAACGTCTGGCCCAACACGCCCGACATCCTGCACGAGCGCCTGCAGGGCGGCGAGCCCGCGGTCTTCATGGCGCGCCTGGTTCTCGCCGCGACGCTGGCCGCCAACTACGGCATCTACGGCCCCGCCTTCGAACTGCGCGAGCACCTGCCGCGCGAGCCGGGCAGCGAGGAGTACCTGCATTCCGAGAAGTACCAGCTGCGCGCCTGGAATCACGACGATCCGGGAAGCCTCGCGCCCTTCATCGCCCGCGTCAACGGCATCCGGCGCGACAACCCCGCGCTCCATGCCGACCGCGGCCTGCGCTTCCTCGCGATCGACAACGACCAGCTGCTGGCCTACGCCAAGCGCTCGGACGACGGCGTCAACGTGGTGGTGACGGTGGTGAACCTCGACCCGCACAACGTGCAGTCCGGCTGGCTCGCGCTCGATCCCGCGTCCATCGATTGCGAGGCCGGGCATCCGTTCCAGATGCACGACCTGCTGAGCAACCAGCGCTTCGTGTGGCAGGGAGATCGCCACTTCGTCCGGCTCGATCCGCACAGCGTGCCGGCCCACATCTTCCGGGTGCGGCGCCGGGTTCGCGACGAGCGCGAGTTCGACTATTTCCAGTGAGGTCTTGCGCCCATGAACGCTCCGGTACCGCACATTGCTCTCGAAACCGTCGAGATCGACAGCAGCGACGATCCGCTGTGGTACCGCGATGCGGTCATCTACCAGCTCAACGTCAAGGCCTTCTTCGATTCCAACGATGACGGCGTCGGCGACTTCAAGGGCGTCACGGCCAAGCTCGACTACGTGAAGGACCTGGGCGTCAACACCATCTGGCTGATGCCCTTCTACCCCTCGCCCTTGCGCGACGACGGCTACGACATCGCCGAGTACGAGAACGTGCACCCCCAGTACGGCACGCTGGACGATTTCCGCGAGATGCTGGATGCGGCGCACCGCCGCGGCCTGCGCGTGATCACCGAGCTCGTCATCAACCACACCTCGAGCGACCACCCGTGGTTCCAGGCCGCACGCCGCGCGCCGCCCGGCTCGCCCGAGCGCGACTTCTACGTCTGGAGCGACAGCGACCAGCTCTACCAGGGCACGCGCATCATCTTCACCGACACCGAGACCTCCAACTGGAGCTGGGACCCGATTGCCAAGGCCTACTACTGGCATCGCTTCTTCAGCCACCAGCCGGACCTGAACTTCGACAACCCCCAGGTGCTGGAGGCCGTGTTCAAGACCATGCGCTTCTGGCTCGACATGGGCGTCGACGGCTTCCGGCTGGACGCGATTCCCTACCTGGTCGAGCGCGACGGCACCAGCAACGAGAACCTGCCGGAGACGCACGCGGTGATCAAGAAGCTGCGCGCCGCCATCGACGCCCGCTACAAGAACCGCTTCCTGCTGGCCGAGGCCAACATGTGGCCCGAGGACGTGCGCGAGTACTTCGGCGAGGGCAACGAGTGCCACATGGCCTACCATTTCCCCCTGATGCCGCGCATGTACATGGCGATCGCGCAGGAGGACCGCCATCCGATCGTCGAGATCATCCAGCAGACGCCCGAGATTCCCGAAGGCTGCCAATGGGCCATCTTCCTGCGCAACCATGACGAGCTGACGCTGGAGATGGTGACCAGCAAGGAGCGCGACTACATGTACCTCATGTATGCCGCCGACCTGCGCGCCCGCATCAACGTCGGCATCCGGCGCCGGCTCGCGCCGCTGATGGAGAACGACCTCGACCGCGTCAAGCTGATGAACGGCATGCTGCTGTCGATGCCGGGCTCGCCGATCATCTACTACGGCGACGAGATCGGCATGGGCGACAACGTGTTCGTCGGCGACCGCAACGGCGTGCGCACGCCGATGCAGTGGAGCCCCGATCGCAACGCCGGTTTCTCGCGCGCCGACCCGCAGCGCCTCTATCTGCAGCCGATCATGGACCCGATGTACGGCTTCGAGGCGCTCAACGTGGAGGCGCAGGCGCGCGACGCCAGCTCGCTGCTCAACTGGACGCGACGCATGCTGGCCGTGCGCAAGACCAGCCACGCCTTCGGGCGCGGCAAGCGCATCTTCCTGAAGCCCGGCAACCGCAAGATCCTGGCCTACCTGAGCGAGTACGACGAGGACACCATCCTCACGGTCTTCAACCTCTCGCGCGCGGCGCAGCCGGTGGAGCTCAACCTGTCGGCCTACAAGGGCAAGGTGCCGGTCGAGATGCTGGGCCGCACCTCCTTCCCGCCCATCGGCGAGCTGCCCTACCTGCTGACCTTGCCCTCGTACGGCTTCTACTGGTTCCGCCTCGCTGCCGATGCCGAGATGCCGAGCTGGCACCAGGAAGGCGTCGGGCTGCAGGACCGGCCGACGCTGGTGCTGTTCGACGGCTGGACCAGCTTCTTCCGCGACCGCGTGATGCCGTGGCGCATCGGCATGGCCGAACGGATGCTGACGCAGTTCGAGACCGACACGCTGCCGCGCTTTCTGGAGATCCAGCGCTGGTACGCCTCCAAGGGCACGCCGATCGAGCGCGCGCGGCTGGTCGACCATGCGGTGTGGGACGCCGGCGAATTCAGCTGGATGCTGCCGCTGCTGCAGCTCGACGGCCCGCCCGAAGCGTCGACCTACTTCGTGCCGCTGGCGCTGGCATGGGAAGAGCAGGACGAGGAGCGCTTCAACCGCCTCACGCCGGCCGCGCTGGCCAAGGTGCGGCAGCAGTCCAACGTGGGCGTGATGGCCGACGCCTTCTATGACGAGGCCTTCTGCCGCGCGGTGGTCGAGGCCATCCGCGCCGGCAAGGAGATCGCCACCAACGCCGGCCGGTTGCGCTTCACGGCCACCGACGCGTTCAGCGACCTCCCCGTAGCCCTCGCTGCGCTGCCCGTGGCCCGCCCCAGCGCGGTGAGCAGCAACACCGTCGTCACCTTCGACGAGACCCTGTTCCTCAAGGGCTATCGCAACCTGCGCGACGGCGTGAATCCCGAGCTCGAGATGGGTTGGTTCCTGACCAGCGTCGCACGCTTTCCGCATTGCGTTCCGGTCCTGGGCGCACTCGAATACCTCGGCGACGACGGCCGCGTGGTGACGCTGGCGATGGTCCAGGCCTACGTGACCAACCAGGGCGACGGCTGGGTCTACACGCTCGGCTATCTGGAGCGCTTCCTCGAAGAGCTGCGTACGGCGGGCGCCGATGCCTTCGCCGCGGCCGCACCGGCCCAGGCCCACGGCGGCTTCCTCGCGCTGATGGTGGTGCTCGGCCGGCGCACCGCCGAGCTCCATCTCGCGCTGGCCGCGCGCACGGGCGACGCGGCCTTCGATCCCGAGCCGTTCGAGCCGGGCGACGTTGAGGCGATGCGCGAGCGCGCACTGGTCGATGCCACCGCCACGTTGGCCTTGCTGCGCGATCGCCTGCTGCTGCTTCCCCCGGCCGCGCAAGAGGACGCGCAAGCCCTTCTGTCGCGCCACGAGGCGCTGCAAAGGCGCATCAGCGCGGCAGCCGGGAACGTCGAAGGCGGCACCAAGACCCGCTACCACGGCGACTACCACCTGGGCCAGGTGCTGGTGGCCGACAACGATTTCGTCATCATCGATTTCGAAGGCGAACCCACGCGCAGCTTCGAGGAGCGCCGCGCCAAGGGCTCGCCGCTGCGCGACGTCGCGGGCATGCTGCGCTCGTTCAACTACGCGCGCTGGTCGGCCTTGCGGCGCGTGGCGCAGAACGCCGACGAGCTCCAGCGGCTCGACGCACCAGCGCGCGACTGGGAGCTTGCCGCGCGGGATGCCTTCCTCTCGGCCTATCGGGCGACAATGGCTTCGGCTGGAACGGCGGCGCCGATCGACGCGAATCTTCTCGAATTGTTCGAACTTGAAAAGGCGCTGTACGAGCTGCGCTACGAACTCAACAATCGCACCGACTGGGTCCAGGTCCCGCTGCAGGGCCTGCTGGCATTGAACGGTGCCGGCTCATCGCGCTGATCGAGCGACTGGAGAAACGCATCATGGAAAGCTTCGGAATCCACCTGGAGCCCTTGCGGGCCATCCTGTTCCAGATCGGCGCATTCCTGCCGCGTCTTCTGATCGCGCTGATCGTGGTGCTCGGCGGTTGGCTGCTCGCCAAGCTGGCGCGCTTCACTGTCGTCAAGGCCCTGCGCGCGATCAACTTCAACGTGCTCACCGAACGCGCCGGCCTCGACAACTTCCTGCGGCAGGGCGGAATGCCCGGCGACACCACCAGCCTGTTCGGCGTGCTGGTGTACTGGCTGGTGATCCTCGCCGCGCTCCTGATCGCCTTCAACGGCCTCGGCCTGACCTACATCACCGACCTGCTGGGCCGCGTGGTCTGGTTCGTTCCCAACATCTTCGTGGCCCTGCTGGTGCTGGCCTTCGGCTCCTACTTTGCGCGCTTCGTCGGCGACAGCGTCGCCACCTATGGCCGCAACATCAAGCTGCAGGACGCCGTGTTCCTCGGCAAGCTCGCGCAGTACGCGATCATGGTGTTCGTGGTGCTGATCGCGCTCGACCAGATCAAGGTCGGCGGCGACATCGTTCGCGAAAGCTTCCTCGTGATCCTGGCCGGCGTGGTCTTCGCGCTGGCGCTCGCCTTCGGTCTGGGCGGCAAGGACTGGGCCGCGGAGCGCATCGAGCAATGGTGGCCGCGCGAGCGCAAGAACCCCGGCGACGGCCCAGACGACAAGCTCCCTAGATGAAGACCAACGATCAGATCACCGCAGTCTGGCCCGGCCGCCCCTATCCGCCCGGCGCCCACTGGGACGGCCAGGGCGTCAACTTCGCGCTCTTCTCGCAGCATGCGCACAAGGTCGAACTCTGCCTCTTCGACGAGAAGGGCCGCCACGAGCGGCTGCGCATCGCGATGCGCGAGCGCACCGACGACATCTGGCACTGCTACCTGCCCGAGGCGCGCCCGGGGCTGGCCTACGGCTATCGCGTGCACGGGCCCTACAAGCCCGAGGAGGGGCATCGCTTCAATCCGCACAAGCTGGTGCTCGACCCCTATGCCAAGGACACGATCGGGCAACTGCGCTGGGGCGACGCGCTGTACGGCTACACCGTCGGGAGCAAGCGCGAGGACCTGTCCTTCGACCGCCGCGACAGCGCGCCGCTGATGCCCAAGGGGCGCGTGCTCGAGCCCGCATTCACCTGGGGCGACGACCGCCGCCCGCACATCTCGTGGCAGGACATGGTGATCTACGAGCTGCACGTGCGCGGCTTCACGATGACCCACCCCGAGGTGCCAACGGACCTGCGCGGCACCTATGCGGCACTCGGTTCGGCGCCGGTGGTCGACTACCTGAAGCGCCTCGGCGTGACCACCGTCGAGCTGCTGCCGGTGCACAGCTTCCTGAACGACCACCACCTGGCGGAGAAAGGGCTGCAGAACTACTGGGGCTACAACACCCTGGCCTACTTCGCGCCCGAGATGCGCTATTGCGCCTCGCTCAAGGTCAAGGAGTTCAAGACCATGGTGAAGACGCTGCACTCGGCAGGCATCGAGGTCATCCTCGACGTGGTCTACAACCACAGCTGCGAAGGCAACCATCTGGGGCCGACGCTGTCCATGCGCGGCGTCGACAACGCCTCCTACTACATCACCACCGCCGACAACCGCCGCTTCTACGACGATTTCACCGGCTGCGGCAACACCGTGAACCTGGAGCATCCGCGCGCGCTGCAGCTGGTGATGGACTCGCTGCGCTACTGGGTCGAGGAGATGCACGTGGACGGCTTCCGCTTCGACCTCGCCGCGGCGCTGGCGCGCGAATCCGGCAAGGTCGAAAACCTCGGCGGCTTCTTCGATGCGATCCGCCAGGACCCCACGCTCAACCGCGTGAAGCTGATCGCCGAACCCTGGGACCTCGGCCACGGGGGCTACCGGGTCGGCAACTTCCCCTACGGCTGGGCCGAGTGGAACGACCGATTCCGCGACGGCGTGCGCGGCTACTGGAAGGGCGACGACGGCGTGATGGGCGATCTTGCGCAACGCCTCACGGGCTCGCAGGACCTGTACGGCTGGTCGGGCCGGCGGCCGCATGCCAGCATCAACTTCGTCACCGCGCACGACGGCTTCACGCTGCAGGACCTGGTCTCCTACAACGAGAAGCACAACGAGGCCAACGGCGAGGACAACCGCGACGGCAACAGCCACAACCTGTCTTGGAACTGCGGCGTCGAAGGGCCGAGCGACGACCCGGAGATCCAGGCGCTGCGCGAGCGGCAGAAGCGCAACCTCATCGCCACGCTGCTGCTGTCCCAGGGCGTGCCGATGATCCTGGCCGGCGACGAGCGCGGCCACACCCAGAACGGCAACAACAACGTCTACTGCCAGGACAACGAAACGGCCTGGCTGGACTGGAATCCGACGCCGGAGGGCGACGCGCTGTTCGCCTTCATGCAGCGCGTGATCGCGCTGCGGCGCGCGCATCCCTCCTTTCGCCGCCGCAATTTTTTTCATGGCAAGCCGCTGGAAGGCAGCGCGGTCAAGGACGTGTGCTGGCTCAAGCCGGACGGCCTCGAAATGACGCCGGAAGACTGGAACGATGCCCATGCGAGATGCTTCGCGATGCTGATCTCCGGCAACGGCATCACCGAGCGGGGACCGCGCGGCGAGGCGCTGCGCGACGACGACTTCCTGCTGCTCTTCAACGCCCACCACGACGAGATCGCGTTCACGCTGCCGTCCGGGGGCCAGGGCGCATGGCGCCTCATGCTCGACACCGCGACGCAGGCCCTGCCGCCCGACGAGAACGAGGCCGCCTGCGGCGAAGCACCGGCCTGGACCTCGCCGAGCTACCCGCTGCAAGGACGGTCCTTCGTGCTGCTGAGCCGCGCCGCGCGCCCTGCGGGGAACACCGAGTGAAGCGCGTGCATCCCATGCCCTTCGGCGCCGGCGTCCTGCCCGAGGGCGGCGTGCGCTTCGCACTTTGGGCACCGGCCGTCGAACTGGTGATGCTGGAGCACGGGCCCGACGCCGGCGCGCGCACGCATCGCATGCTGCACGACGCGGAAGGCTGGCACCGCCTCGACCTGGACGAGGCGCGGCCCGGCGACAGCTATCGCTTCCGCTTGCCGGACGGCCTGCGCGTGCCGGACCCGGCCTCGCGCTTCAACCCGGAGGACGTGCACGGCGCGAGCCGCATCGTCGACCCGGCGGCCTATGCATGGCAGCACCGGGCCTGGCGCGGCCGGCCGTGGGAGGAGGCGGTGGTCTACGAACTGCACGTCGGCACCTTCACGGCCGAAGGCACTTTCGCGGCCGCGCGGCAACGCCTTCACGCGTTGGCCGAGCTGGGCATCACCGCGGTCGAGCTCATGCCGTTGGCCGACTTTCCGGGACAGCGCAACTGGGGCTACGACGGGGTGCTGCCCTTTGCGCCGGACGCCGCCTACGGCACGCCGGACGAGCTCAAGGCGCTGGTCGACGACGCCCACGGGCTCGGCCTGATGGTGCTGATCGACGTGGTCTACAACCACTTCGGCCCCGAAGGCAACTACCTGCACGCCTACTGCCCGCAGTTCTTCAACCCCGCGCACCAGACGCCGTGGGGTTCGGCCATCAACTACGACGGCGAGGCGTCCCGGACGGTGCGCGATTTCTTCATCCACAACGCGCTCTATTGGGTCGAGGAGTTCGGCTTCGACGGCCTGCGGATGGACGCGATCCACGCCATACGTGACGATTCCGGCAAGCACATCGTGCGCGAGATCTGCGAGGCGCTGCACGACGGGCCGGGCCGCGAGCGGCATGTGCACGTGGTGCTGGAGAACGATGCGAACCAGGCTTCACTGCTCGAGCGCGACGCCCGCGGCGTTCCGCTCGCGGGCACGGCCCAATGGAACGACGACCTCCACCATGCGGCCCACGTGCTGGTCACCGGCGAGGCCGACGGCTACTACGCCGACTATGCCGACGCGCCGGTGGCGCGCTTCGGGCGCGCGCTGGCCGAAGGCTTCATCTACCAGGGCCAGCCTTCGCACTTTCGCAGCGGCGAGCCGCGCGGCGAGCCGTCCACGCACCTGCCGCTCGCCGCTTTCGTTTCCTTCTTGCAAACGCACGACCAGGTCGGCAACCGCGCCTTCGGCGAACGCATCCACAGGCTGGGCGACGCGGCGATGCTGCGCGCGGCCATGGCCTGCGTGCTGCTGTCGCCGCATGTGCCGATGCTGTTCATGGGCGAGGAATTCGCGGCGTCGACGCCGTTCCAGTACTTCTGCGACTTCGGACCCGAGCTCGCCGCCGCCGTCTCGCGCGGCCGGCGCGAGGAGTTCGGCCGCTTCACCGCCTTCAAGGACGAGGCGGCGCGCTCGCGCATTCCCGATCCCAATGCCGAGTCCACCTTCATGGCGTCCAAGCTGCGCTGGGAGGAGAGGGATGTCCCCCATCACAGCGCCCGCCTCGCCGAGCTGCGCGAACTGCTGGCCCTGCGACAGCAGCGCCTGGTGCCCCTGCTGGCGGGCCAGCGCGGCGCCGGCCGTTTCCACTGCGAGGGCGCGCTGCTGCAGGTCGACTGGACGCTCGGGTCGGCGGCAGCGCTGCATCTGCTCGCGAACTTCGGCCTCGAGGAAATGGCATGCGCGGCGCCGCCCGGCGACCTGCTCTGGTCCATCGGTGCGGCGCAGACCACGAATGCCACGCCGCTGAACCTGGCGCCCGGCGCGGTGCATGCGACACTGCAGGAGGAGGTCCGCCTTGACTGAGCCCGCGCGCATCGTCGACGACGACGAGGCGCTGGGCCCGCTGTGTGCACACTTCGGCATCGCCACCGACTACGAGGACGTCTGGCGAACGCGCCGTCCGGTGCCGCGCAACAGCCTGGTCGCCTTGCTGGCGGAGCTCGACGTCCGCATCGATGCCACCACGACGGCCGAGGACGCGCTCGCCGCGGCCCGCCGCGCCGCATGGACGCAAGGCCTGCCGCCGGTGCATGCGATCCAAGCTGCGGCGCCGACGTGGCAACTGCACTTGCGCCTTCCCGAAACGACCGGCCGGCTGCGCTGGCAGCTGGACGAGGAATCCGGCCCGCGGCACCAGGGCAAACTCGACGCGCTGGCCCTGCCCGAGCTTGCGCACGCCGAGCTCGATGGCGTGCGCTGGTGCGAGCGCGAGCTCTCGTTTTCGCTTGCGCTGCCGGCCGGCTACCACCGCCTCAGCATCGAGGGCCTGGCCGGCCCGGTCGGCGAGATGCTGATCGTGAGCGCCCCCGCACGCTGCTGGCGCCCGGCGGCATTGCAGCACGGCGGCCGCATCTGGGGGCCCGCGGTGCAGCTGTATGCGCTGCGTTCCGCGCGCAACTGGGGCATCGGCGACTTCGGCGATCTTGAGCAGCTGGTCACGCAGATGGCCGCGCGCGGCGCCGACATCGTCGGACTCAATCCGCTGCACGCCCTCTTCCCGCACAACCCGGCCCATGCGAGTCCCTACAGCCCGTCCTCGCGCCGGCATCTCAATGTGCTCTACATCGACGTCGAGGCGGTCGATGGCTTCGCCGCCTGCGACGCGGCCCGGCAGCTCGTGCACTCGCTCGAATTCCAGACCCGGCTCGCGCGCCTGCGCGAAGCGCCGCTGGTCGACTACGCGGCCGTGGCCGCAGCGAAGTTCGAGGTGCTGAAGCTTCTTTACGCGCAGTTTCGCGAACAGCATCTGTCAGCCGACGGCCGCAACGCGCGTGACGATGCGGGCCGCGCCTTCCTGGCCTTCGTGGCCGAAGGCGGCGAAGCGCTGTACGGCCACGCCCTGTTCGAGGCGCTGCAGGCCCACTTCCACGCGGCCGACGACGCGGTCTGGGGCTGGCCGGCATGGCCCGAGGCCTTTCGCGATCCGGCCGGCGCCGAGGTCGCCGCCTTCGCACAGCAGCATGCCGAGCGCGTGCAGTACCACCAGTACCTGCAATGGCTGGCCGAATGCCAGCTCGAGCGCGCCAACGCGCGCTGCAAGGCGCTGGGGCTGGGCGTCGGCCTGTACCTCGATCTGGCGGTGTCGGTGGACCGCGCGGGCTCCGAGGTCTGGAGCGAACGCACTTGCTTTGCTGCCGGCGCAAGCGTGGGCGCGCCGCCGGACGAGTTCAATCCCGGTGGCCAGGGCTGGGGCCTGCCGCCGCTCCGGCCGGATCGCCTGCGCGCCGACCGCTACCGCCTCTTCATCGACACGCTGCGCGCCAATATGAAGAGCGCCGGCGCGCTGCGCATCGACCACGTGATGGGGCTGATGCGCCTGTTCTGGATACCGCCCGGACGAAGCGCCACCGATGGCGCCTACGTGCACTACGCGCTAGCCGAGCTGCTCGCGATCGTCGCGCTGGAGAGCCGGCGCAACCGCTGCATGGTGATCGGCGAAGACCTGGGCACGGTGGCGCCGGAGATGCGCGAGGCGCTGGCGCGCGTGGACGTGCTGTCCTACCGCGTGCTGTTCTTCGAACGCACCGACGACGGCGAGTTCAAGTCCGCGGCCGACTACCCGCCCGACGCGCTGGCCGCGATCGGCACGCACGATCTGCCGACCCTCGCCGGATGGTGGAGCGGAGAGGACCTGCGGTTGCGGCTGCAGCTCGGCCTGTTTCCCGAGCTGGCGCTGTTCGAGAAGCAGCTCCGCGATCGCGCGCGGGAGCGCGTGGGGCTGCTTCTGCAGCTCGAGCACGCGGGTCTGCTGTCGGCCGAGGAAGTCGCCGAGGCCACGGGCCGCCCAACGCCGGCGCCGCGCACGGTGGAGGCGGTCCACGCCTTTCTTGCCGCTGCACCCTCGACGATCATGATGGTGCAGTTCGAGGACGCGCTCGGCGTCACGGACCAGGTCAACATGCCCGGCACCACCGCGGAGCAGCCGAACTGGCAGCGCAAACTGCCGCTGGATCTGCAGGCGCTGGCGGCGAGCGAAGAAGTCTCGGGCCTGTGCACCACCATGGCCGCATCGCGGCCGCGCCGCGCACCCGGCAGCGAGCGCCGCGGCAGCAGCACCCTGGTGCCGCGCGCCACCTACCGGCTCCAGTTCCACAAGGACTTCGGCTTCGACGATGCCATTCGCATCCTCCCCTACCTCGCCCGCCTGGGCGTGAGCCACATCTACTGCTCGCCGATCCAGCGCGCCCGCGCGGGCAGCATGCATGGCTACGACGTCGTCGCACACGACGAGATCAACCCCGAACTCGGCGGGCGCGAAGGCTTCGATCGCTTCGTCGCGGCCTTGCGCGAACACGGCATGGGCCAGCTGCTGGACCTGGTGCCCAACCACATGGGCGTGATGGGCGCCGACAACGCATGGTGGATGGACGTGCTGGAGAACGGACCCGCTTCGCTGTTCGCGCAGCACTTCGACATCGACTGGCAGCCGCTCAATCCCGAGCTCGCGGGCAAGGTGCTGGTGCCGGTGCTGGGCGACCACTATGGCGACGTGCTCACCAGCGGCGATCTGGTGCTGCGCTTCGACGAGGAAGCCGGAAGCCTGGCGCTGCACTACTTCGAACACCGCTTTCCGCTGGCGCCGGAGAGCTATCCGCGCGTGCTCGCGGGCGCCGAGACGCAGCAGGGCGATGCGGAGCTCGCGGCGCGCCTGGCCAGCACGGCCTCCGCCTTCGGCCGGCTGCCGGGCCGCGATGCCGAGGATCCCGTCGCCCGCGCCGAGCGCGCGCGCGACAAGGAACTGCTCAAGGCCGATCTGTCCCGTCTTGCCGCCCGCAATCCGGACGTGGCACGCGCGATCACGGCGCGGGTGGCCGAGCTCAACCTGCCGGGCATGCGCGACGAGCTGCATGCGCTGATCGAAACGCAGGCCTGGCGGCTCGCCTATTGGCGCGTGGCCGCGGACGAGATCAACTACCGCCGCTTCTTCGACATCAATTCGCTCGCCGGGCTGCGCATGGAACGCGACGAGGTGTTCGAGGCCACGCAGTCCTTCGCGCTCGACCTGGCCGCGTCCGGCCGCGTGGAGGGCTTGCGCATCGATCATCCGGACGGCCTCTACGATCCGGCGCGCTACTTCCGCCAGCTCCAGGAAGGCTATGCGCGGCGCGCTGGCCTGCTGCTGACAGCGCACGATGCGGCAGGCCGGCCCGCGCGCCCGCTCTACGTGGTGGCGGAAAAGATCGTCGCCGAAGACGAGGAGGTGCCCGAAGACTGGCATGTGCACGGCACCACCGGCTACCGCTTCGCCAACGTGGCCAACGGCCTGTTCGTCGACACTGCCGCGGCCACGAAGTTCGAGAAGATCTGGCGCAATTTCACCGGCGTCGAGAAAGACTTCGAGGCCCTGGCGCGCGACGGCAAGCGCGACATCATGCAGAGCGCGCTGGCCTCGGAGCTCACCGTGCTGGCCACCGAACTGCTGCGCATCGCGCGGGCCGATCGGCGCACGCGCGACTACACCTTCAATGCGCTGCGCCGTGCGCTCGGCGAGATCGCGGCCTGCCTCCCGGTCTACCGGACCTACATCATCGATGCGCCCTCCGCGCAGGACGAGCGCTTCATCGCCTGGGCCCGGCGCGAGGCGGAGCGCGGCAGCCAGGATGCCGATCTAACGATCTATGACTTCGTGCAGCAGATGCTGCTCGGACGCGCGGTATCCGGCGCCGATGACGAACTCCAGCAGCGCGTGCTGCGCCTGGCGATCCGTTTCCAGCAGTTCACTTCACCGGTCACGGCCAAGGGCGTGGAGGACACTGCCTTCTATCGCTACTTTCCCTTGAGCTCGCTCAACGAAGTCGGCGGCGAGCCGGCGCGCTTCGGCAGGACGGTTGCCGAGTTCCACGAGGCCAGCGCCGATCGCGGCCGGCGCTGGCCGCATACCATGCTTGCCACCTCCACGCACGACAACAAGCGCTCCGAGGACGTGCGCTGCCGCATCGACGTGCTGTCGGAGATGCCGGCCGCCTGGCGCCTGGCGCTGCGACGCTGGCACGGCTTCACCCGGCCGGTACGCAGGCGGCTGGAAGCCCGGGGCGCACCGGCCGGCGCGCCTTCGGCCGCCGACGAGTACCTGCTCTACCAGACGCTGCTGGGCACGCTGCCACCGGGCGGACTGGACGACGCGGCGCGCGAGCCTTATGTCGAACGCATCGTGCGCTACATGCAGAAGGCGGCACGCGAGTCCAAGCTCAACACCCGATGGACCTATCCCAACGAAGGCTACGAGCGCGCCCTCGAGGGTTTCGTGCGCGCGCTGTTCAGGCCTGGAGCCGACAACCGTTTTCTCGACGAGCTGAAGATCATGGGCGCCAGGCTCGCCTGGTTCGGCGCGTTGAACAGCCTCTCGCTCGCCCTGCTGAAGTACGGGTCGCCCGGCGTGCCCGACCTGTACCAGGGCAATGAACTGATGGACCTGAGCCTGGTCGATCCCGACAACCGCCGTCCGGTGGATTTCCGCCTTCGCGAGCAGCGCCTGAACGAGCTCGAGGCGCTGGCGAAGGCGCCCGACATGCCGGCGCGCGTGAATGCGCTCGCGCGCGAGCCCCATGACGGCCGGGCCAAGCTCTGGCTCGTCTGGCGCATGCTGTCGCTTCGGCGCGCGCAGCCTGTGCTGTTCCGGGAGGGACGCTACGAGCCCCTGGGCGCCAGCGGCGTGCAGGCCGCGCATGTGGTCGCTTTCGCGCGCCGTCACAAAGAGCAGACGCTGGTTGTGATCGCAGGGCGGCTTTTCACCGGCCTCGACAGCGCCGAGGGCGAACCGCCGCTCGGCGAGGCGTGGCAGGACACGAGCGTGCGCCTGCCGGACGCGGCCGACGGTGCTGCTTTCGCGAACGTGCTGACCGGCGAGACGATCGTCGTGCAGGGCGGAGCCATCCGCCTCTCTGCCGCCCTGGGCCGCTTTCCGGGTGCAGCGCTGTGGAAGCTTTCCACAGCGGGTTGAACTCAGCGCGCACCGCCGGCCGGGCTGCTCCGCGCTCCCGCCGGCATCCACCACAGCGCAGCACAGGCCGAGAGCCCCAGCAAGGCCGACAGCCACAGCGCACCGGCGCCCCAGCGGTCCAGGCTCAGGCCGAAGAGAAAGGGTGCGCCTGCCTGCACCAGGCGCGCGGGCACCATGAGCAGCCCCTGCCGCCGGCCGTAGCCCTGCGAACCGAACAACAGCAGCGGCAAGGTGCCGATCGCGATCGTGAGGATGCCGTTGCCCGCACCATGCAGCACCGTGAACACCGCCGCGGCCGGCGCGCCCGCGAGCCCGATCGCCACTGCGCCGAGCGGATGCGCCATGGCAGCCAGGCGCGCCGACAGCAGCGGATGAAAGCGCTGCAGCACCGTGAACTCCAGCACGCGTCCCGCCACCTGCGCCGGCCCGACCAGCGCGGCGAAGGACACGGCCAGCGCGAAGCCCACACCGGCCGCTTGCAGCACGCTCGGCAGGTGCGCGGCCATCGCGGTGCTGATGAACCAGGTGACGGCAAACACGTAGGCCATCAGGAAAGCGGCGCGCCGCGCCTCGGCTTCTGAAAGCAGCGCAGCGGGCTCCGGCTTCGCCGGTGCAGCCGCATCCGCCGTGTTCGCGCGCGGGAGCCTGGGCAGGCAGGCATTGAGCGGCAAGCCGATCAGCAGGTGCAGCCCGGCCCAGGCCATGCAGGCGCCGCGCCAGCCGAAGTGCGATTCGAGCGCCGCCGACGCGGGCCAGCCGACGGTGCTCGCGAAGCCAGCGAACAAGGTGATGCCGGTGATGGCGCTGCGCGCCTCCTGGCCGTGCAGGCGCACCACGGTGGCGAAGGCGGCTTCGTAGAGCCCGCTGCCCATCGCGATGCCCATGAGCGCCCAGGCCAGGAACAGCTGCGGCGTGCTGTCGGCCCATCCCAGCGCAGCCAGGCCGGCAGCGAACACGAGGTTGCTTGCGATCAACACCGGTCGCCCGCCGAAGCGGTCGATCGCGCGGCCCGCATAGGGCCCGAGCGCGGCAGAGACGATCAGCGCCACCGAGAACGCGGCGAAGACCGTCGCGGAGGCCATGCCCAGATCGCGCGCCATCGGCACCGCAAGCATGGCGGGCAGGTAGTACGACGAAGCCCAGGCCAGCGTCTGCGCGGTGCCCAAGGCTGCCACTGTCGTGAGCCGGCTCATTCTGCGATCTGATTCTGGCCCGAGGATTCGATCACGTTGGGGTGGCCGGCAGGATGCAGGCGCGGCTCGAAGGCGTTGTGGATGGCCAGGCCGATGAGCGCCCCGATCAACTCTGCGAGCACGAAGCCCGGCGCGCTGGCGGGCGCGATGCCGGCAAAGCTGTCGCTGAACATCCGGCCGAACACCGCCGCCGGATTGGCGAACGAAGTTGACGCGGTGAACCAGTAGGCAGCGCCGATGTAGGCCGCGACCATGGCCGGCGCACGGCCTGCCGGGGCGCGCAGGATGACCAGCAGCAGCCCCGCCGTGGCCACGGCTTCGGCGATCCATTGCCCCGTTCCGCTTCGCAGCTTGGTCGAGAACTGCAGGATGCTCATGTCGAACATCGCGTGGGCCAGCCAGGCGCCGAGCATCGCGCCGACGAGCTGCGCTGCCACGTAGGGCACCAGGCTCGATGCGGGAAGCTCGCGGCGCATGGCCATCACTGCGCTGACGGCCGGATTGAAGTGCGCGCCGCTGATCGGGCCGAAGACCTCGATCAGGATGTACAGGCCGCCGACGGTGGCCAGGGTATTGGCCAGCAAGGCCACGGCGGTGTTTCCGCCGGACAGGCGCTCGGCCATGATGCCGGAGCCGATCACGACGGCGAGCAGAAGCGCCGTCCCCAGCATCTCGGCAAGCAGCTTGCGAGGAAGATCAGCCATGCCGTCAGCTCTGCGAGATCGCGGTGAGCGCCTGCTGCAGGTCTGCGTTGCTCATGGATTCCAGCGGCAGGGCCAGCAGTTGGGTCATGCGGTAGGCGATGGCCTGCCGTGTCAGCTCGAAGGCCACGCGTTTGCCCTCGTCGTCGCCGAGCGCGTTGGAAGGATCGGGATACCCCCAGTGCACCTTGACGGGGCTACCGGGCCAGTACGGGCAGGTCTCCTGCGCCGCGCTGTCGCACACCGTGATGACGATGCGCATCGCCGGCTTGTCGTCGCCGACGAATTCGTCCCAGCTCTTGCTGCGATAGGACGACACATCAACATCGACATTGGTCAACGCTTCCAGTGCGAAGGGATTGAGACGTCCGCTGGGTGCGCTGGCAGCGCTGAAGGCACGCACGTCCTTGCCGGCCTTCGCTGCCAGGTGGTTCAGCATGCCTTCGGCGAGCACGCTGCGCGCCGAGTTGTGAGTGCAGAGGATGAGGACGTTGATCGTCATTCAGGTGGATTCACTCAGCAGCAGGAGGAAGACGCCGAAGAGCAGCAAGCGGCAACGGTAGTCTCCGTCGCCTTTGCTTCTCGAAACACGGGAATGTTGCCGAGCGTATGGAACTGCTCCCAGGCCACGCCTTGCGGATCGGTGACCCAGTGCTTCTCGCTGCGCGCGTAGCAGCAGGTGGTCGCCCCTTCATCGAGAAGCTGCGTGTCCGCGCCTTGCACGCGGGCCTTCAGTTCGGCCAACTCTTCCGGGCTCTCCGCCTGAAGGCCCAGATGATCGACGCCAAGGGCGCCGCCGCGGGTCGAGACCGCGAAATTCAGCGGTGGGTCCGCGAGCATCCATTTCGCATAGTCGCTTTCGACGCGCGCCGGTTCGGACGCGAACAGCCTGGAATAGAAGGCGATGCTCGCCTCGAGGTCTTGCACGTTGAGGTGCACGTGGAATCGCTTCATGGGATCTCCTTCAACACGAACAGTCCTGTTCCGCCGCGGCGAGGCATTGCTCGCCCTGGCAGCAGTTCTCGGTGAGATAGCCGAGCAGCGCATCCATCTGCTGGAAGGAAGCGCGATAGATCAGGTTGCGGCCGTTGCGCTCCTGCGAGACCAGCCCCGAATGCATCAGCTCCTTGAGATGGAAGGACAGGCTGGTCGCCGCCACGTTCAGGCTTTCGACCAGCGCACCGGGGGTCAGGCCACCGGGGCCCGCCACGACCAGCGCGCGGAAAACCTGCAAACGCACCGGCTGGGCCAGCGCAGCCAGGGACCTGACGACATCATTCTCTTCCATAGTTCAATAATATTTGCATAATAGTATGCATGCAATCCCAAGACCCTGAAATCACCATCTTTCACAACCCGGCCTGCGGCACCTCGCGCAACACGCTGGCCCTGATCCGCAACAGCGGCGCCGAGCCGCACGTCGTCGAATATCTCAAGACGCCGCCGAGCCGCGATACCCTGACCGGCCTGATCAAGGCGATGGGGATCACGCCACGCGAACTGCTGCGCCAGAAAGGGACGCCCTACGGCGAGCTCGGCCTCGACGACCCTAAATGGACCGACGAGCAGCTGATCGAGCTGATGCTGGAGCACCCGATCCTCATCAACCGCCCGATCGTCGTGACGCCGCTGGGCACGAGGCTGTGCCGGCCGTCGGAACTCGTGCTGGACATTCTTCCGTCGCCGCAACGCGGTGCGTTCACGAAGGAAGACGGAGAAGCAGTCATCGATGCGCAGGGCCAGCGCGTGCGTCGCGACGCCTGATGTCGATCGGCGGCCAGGATCGAAGGCCGGGGCGTTGCGCATCAAGGACTTGGACGTTCTGACAGACTCAAACGCTGGTTCGTCCGTAGGGCGATAGGATGACCAATCTGCAGGAACAAGGCCCCCGATGCTGATCGCCCAACTGTCTGATGTACATGTGCGCCGAAGGGGCGAGCTTTACAAAGGCCTCGTGGACTCCAATCGGATGTTCGCTGAAGCCATCGAGCACCTGCGAGGCCTGGATCGCCGTCCCGACCTCGTGCTGCTGACTGGGGATCTCGTGGACGAGGGGCACGCCGACGAGTACGCGAACGTGTGCGAGTTGCTCAAGGCACTGGACTTGCCCTACCTGATTGTTCCTGGGAACCATGATGAACGGGTGAACTTCACCACGGCGTTCTACAACCACGCCTACCTGCCTGCGGAAGGTCCACTGCACTACTGTGTTGACGAGTTTCCGGTGCGAATCGTTGCCCTGGACTCATGCCCACCGGGCGAGCACCACGGGGACGTGACAGCCGATGGACTGGAATGGCTTCGGGCCACGCTGGATGCCGACCTGGAAAAGCCGACGCTGGTGCTGATGCACCACCCGCCGTTCACTTCCGG
Source organism: Variovorax sp. LjRoot175 (assembly GCF_964253805.1). NCBI lineage: Bacteria > Pseudomonadati > Pseudomonadota > Betaproteobacteria > Burkholderiales > Comamonadaceae > Variovorax > Variovorax sp. LjRoot175. The sequence continues at coordinate 4,829,988 of NZ_CAXURY020000001.1, forward strand.
CATCCCCTATCTGGACGACTATCGATACTTCGAGGGCGGTCTACTGGCTTCGATCATCGAGGGACGAAAAAACATCGAAGCTGTGCTTTGCGGCCACGTTCACCGCTCTATGGTTCGTCGATGGGCCGGCACGGTTGTAATAGCGTGCCCAAGCACCACGACGCAAATTGCCTTGCGCTTGGCCCCTGGCGCAGAGCCGTGTTCATATGCTGGCCCTCCGGCGTGCCTCCTCCATCTGTGGACGGCAGAGGGTCTGGTCAGCCACATCAGTTACATCGGTGAGTTCGAGGGGCCGTACCCGTTTTTCTGAAGACTCCTCACGGAGCCATCGCATGAACTCTGCAGTTGACTCAGTCACGACGCGCAATTGAACGAATGACACCGACTGGTCAAGGCTTGTCCTTGACTTGCCGACGACTCGCAACCAGTTCGAGGAACCCAGTCGCCGCATCACGCTCGCGCAGCAACTCCCATTCCGGTGCCTGCACAAGAAGCAGTTCGGCGGTGGTCCTGACCACGTTGCCATACACGACGTGTCCGCCCCTAACATGTCCTTCTGAAGACGCGATGCTCATGTGCAGATGGGCGCCCTGACGGGTCACTGTGCCAGACAGCGTGAGGATCTCGAATGGCCCCTCGTAACGAGACTCCTCGCTCTCTCCGGCGAGTCGAAGTTTTGGATCGATGAGACTGCCGATCCCGCAAAGGACGAAGGCACCATCCTGAAATTGATCACGACCCAGTGACTCCAGGGCGAGCCTGAGATCGCAGCCGGGCAGAAGGCGGACGGGCAGTTGGTGCATGCGCGAAGCGTACCCGGTCAACGATCTTGACGCCAAAGACTGACTGCGCGTGCGAGCGGCGCCCAGTCATCGCGACGAATCCGTCCCAGGGGCCGATCGCTGTGCATCGCGGATAGCCCACTTGTCAACCAGTCTGTTCCGCAGTTTGCATATCGACGCTGACAACAACCCTTCGCGAACCGGCGCTATCGGCTGCTTTGCTAGACTCGCGCCCTTCATGCGCCGCATCCTCTACATCGTGTTGATGCTCCTGCTACCGCTCCAGTGGTCCTGGGCCTCGGCGGCAAGCGTCTGCGCGCATGAAGACCAGGGTCAGGCCACCCACTTCGGCCATCACGAGCACGCGCATCAGGGCGCGGCACATGCCGATGAGCAAAAGGGCGACAGCCAGGCGGGCTCGCTCGCGGACCACCCCGATTGCGGCGTCTGCCACGGGTTGAGCTCGGCCGTGATTCCCGCTTCGGACAACGGCACCAGGCCTCCCGCTTACCGCATCTTCTACGTGCCATACGCGTCAGCAGTGCCTGACCGCTTCGTCGAAACGCTCCTCAGACCGCCATTGACGCTCGTCAGCTGACAGGCTGACGAGGCGGTGTTTTCTTCGGCGCCCTCCGGGTGCGCCCGCCCCTCGTCGGGTTCATGAACCAGCGGGCACACGCGCCCGCCATCGCGACGAGATTTCACATGAGAAGAAGACGCTGGGATATTCCCGGTGCGCTGGCAGCTGCCTTTCTGGCCTGCGGATTGCCCGCGCAAGCGCAACTGCCGCCGACGGGTGGCGACACCATCAAGCAAGGCTTTGAAGCCGCATGGGCGCGTCAGCCCGAACAGCGCGCCGCAGCGTTGCGCCGCGACGCTGCAGTCGCCGGCGAGCGTGCGGCGCAGCGCTGGAGCCCAGAGCCGCCTGCCTTGGACTTGACCGCCAAGAGCGACCGGACAACAAACAACAGCGGTGCTCGCGAGTACGAAGCCACTGTCGCTGTGCCGCTATGGCTGCCACGCGAACGCTCGCGCTCGCTGGCAGCCGCCTCGGCCGAATCCGACGCAGTGGAGGCGCGGCTGCTCGCAACGCGGTGGCGACTGGCCGCCGAGGTCCGCGAAGCCCACTGGGCCCATCAGCGCGCTCGCCTCGAGCGTTCGCTGGCGCAGCAGCGCCTGGAGAATGCGCAGCAGCTTGCCGCGGACGTCGCTCGGCGCGTCAAGGCGGGCGACCTGGCGCGCTCCGATGGCCACCAAGCGGAGGGCGCGGTGGCTGCGGCCGACAGCGCGGTCGCCGAAGCGACCGTCGCGTTGTCGCAGGCGGCCCAACGCTGGATCTCCCTGACCGGCAAGGCAGCGCCTGCCAGGGATGAGGTCATATCTGAAGTAGCCCCGCCGGCGGCAATGCCCGATGCCACGCATCCAACCCTGCGGGAACTGGCGGCACGGGCCGACGTCGCACGGCGACAGGCTGAACTCGCCGGCGCACAGACACGCGCCAATCCCGAGTTGAGGCTCGGCGTCTCCAGGGAACGCGCAGAGCTCGGAGAGCGATACGCCCAAGCGCTCGTCGTCGATGTGCGCATTCCGCTCGGTTCTCACAGCCGCAGCGAATCGAAGATCGCGACCGCCGGTGCCGAACAGCTCGAAGCCGAGACCCAGCTTTCATTGGAGCAGGCGCGTATCGAGGCGGAGGTCCAAGCCGCAAGAGAGCGCGTCGCTGCGCTCACGACAGCGGTCGCGGCGGCGGAGCGTCGCAGTCGGCTTGCCGGCGAATCACGCGCCTTCTTCGCGAAGTCCTTCCGCCTCGGCGAAACGGACCTGCCAACCCGCCTGCGTGTCGAACAGGAGGCCACCGACGCCGAACGCCAGGCGACTCGCAGCCGCATCGAACTCGCAGCAGCCATCTCGCAATGGCGCCAATCGCTCGGCCTGTTGCCCGAGTAAGTCATGAAAGAACAAGCAATGAATCCAAGAAACATGCTGGCGGGCCTGGGCCTTGTGGCCGCCGTGTGCGCCATGCCGGCCCCGGCAGCCGACGAACACGGTCACGACCATGGCGCGCCAGACGCACCCAGCGGCCCGGCCTTGCCGCGCTTTTCGGCCGTCTCCGAAGTCTTCGAACTGGTGGGCGTGGTCAACGGCAAGCAGCTGACCGTCTACCTCGACAGCTTCGAGAACAACGCTCCCGTGAAAGATGCGAAGGTCGAGCTCGAAATCGGTGGCGCCAAGGTCGCGCTCCAACAGCACGCCGAAGGCCAGTACGAGGGCGCTCTTGCGCAAGAAATCAAGCCTGGCGTCATCGCGGTCACCGCCTCCATCGTGGCCGGCAAGGACGCCGACCTTCTGGCGGGAGAGCTGGACTTGCACGAGGAGGCTGCCGCTCACGACGCGCGCAAGCGCGGCTGGCCACAGTACGCGGCGTGGGCCACCGGCGCCGTTCTGGTACTCGCAGCGCTTGCCTGGCTCAGGCGACGCGCCGCCGGCGCTCAACGTGCGCGCGTGGGAGGTGAAGCGTGATTGCAAAGTTCATATTCGCTGCCCTTGTCGGCTGCGCCGCGTCCGCCTGGGCTGCAGACGAACATGGCCACAACCACGGTGAGTCCTCTCCGGCGGCAAGCTCGAACGGCCCCAGTCGGCAACCCGACGGCAGCGTCTTCCTTCCGAAGCCGGCGCAGCGGCAGCTCTCCGTGCGAACCGCAGTTGCCAAAACCGAGGAACTGGCGCGCACCGTCGAACTGGCTGGCAAGGTCACGATGGACCCGAACGCCGGGGGCAAGGTGCAAGCAACGACGGCCGGCCGCGTCGAGCCGGGTCCGCAAGGCTTGCCCACGGTCGGTCAGCCGGTTCGCAAAGGCGAGGTTCTGTCATACGTGGTTCCGTCCACGGCCCCGCTGGAGCGCTCGGTCCAATCCGCTCAACTGGCGGAACTGCGGTCCTCTCGGGCACTTGCTGAAAAGCGCCTGGCCAGGCTCAAGGAGCTGTCGGACACAGTCCCGCGAAAGGATATCGAAGCAGCCGAGGCAGAACTCGCCAGTCTGGGTGCGCGAGCCAGCGCCGTGAGTGCTGGCCTGACCGGACGGGAAGCACTGGTTGCACCGGTGGCCGGCGTCATTGCCTCGTCCCACGTGGTCGCAGGCCAGGTGGTCGATGCGAGAGAGCTCATCTATGACATCGTCGACCCCGGTCGGCTGAGCATCGAGGCGCTCTCCTTCGACGCCGAGCTCGGGGCGAATGTCGGAGGTGCAACGCTCGCCATCGGCAACGAGCGCGTATCGCTTCAGTTCCTCGGCGCCGCTCGCACGCTGCGCGAACAGGCGCTGCCGCTGAGTTTCACGGCCCGCGGCGCGGCGCTGGCCAAGCTGGCGGTCGGGCAACCCGTCAAGGTCTATGTGCAGACGCGGTCGAAGGTGGAAGGCATTGCCGTTCCGGCGGCCTCGCTGTTGAAGAACCCGTCGAACCAGACCATCGTGTGGGTCAAGACCGCGCCGGAGAAGTTCGAGCCGCGCGTCGTGAGCGCCCTGCCGCTCGACGGCGTGTCGGTAGCGGTCACTTCAGGCCTGAAGGCAGGCGACCGTGTGGCGACGCAAGGCGCAAGCCTCATCAACCAAGTCCGCTGACGGGAGCCACGCATGTTCAAGTGGCTACTGAGTAGCAGCCTGTCCAATCGGCTGCTGGTGCTGATCACGAGCGTCGTGTTGATGGCCTATGGTGCGTGGACCCTGTCGCGCACACCGGTGGATGTGTTTCCCGACCTCAACAAACCGACGGTCACCATCATGACCGAGGCGGGCGGCATGGCCGCCGAGGAGGTGGAACAGCTCATCACCTTCCCGCTTGAGACGACGATGAACGGATTGCCCGGCGTCGAGACCGTTCGCTCGGTGTCCTCGGCCGGGCTGTCGTTCCTCTATGTGACCTTTGGCTGGGATACCGAGATATTCCGCGCCAGGCAGATGGTATCGGAGCGCCTGGCGTCGATGGAAGAAGGCTTGGCGGCGGGTGTGGTGCCCCGGATGGGACCCATCAGTTCCATCATGGGCGAGATCATGCAGATCGCGATCCCGGTCGAGACCGCGAAGATCTCGCCGATGGCGGTGCGCGAGTACGCGGACTGGATACTCCGGCCTCGGTTGATGGCGATTCCCGGCGTTGCTCAGGTGATTCCCATCGGCGGCGAGGTACGGCAGTTCCAGGTACAGCCCAACACCACGCGCATGGCAGAGCTGGGCATCACGCACGATCAGCTGGAGGCCGCGCTCAAGGGCTTTTCATCCAACACCTCGGGCGGCTTCCTGGAGCTCAACGGCCGCGAATACCTCATCCGCCATCTGGGCCGCACCTCGCTGCTCGACGACCTCAAGAATCTGGCGCTCACGTCGCGCAATGGCCAGGCCATCCTGCTGCGCCAGATTGCAGACGTCAGCTTCGCTGCCGCGCTCAAGCGCGGCGACGCGGGCTTCGAGGGCAAGCCCGCCGTGATCCTGGGCATCCAGAAGCAGCCCACGGCGGACACCATTTCGCTCACCCAATCCATCGAGGCCGCCCTGGACGGCATGAAGGCGTCCCTGCCCGCAGGCATGGACGCGCCGAGAGTGACCTTCAGACAGGCCAGTTTCATCGAGGCTTCGATCGACAACCTCAAGTGGAAGCTCGTCGGGGCGTCGGTGTTCGTCGCGGTGATTCTGTACTTCTTCCTGGGCACGCTGCGGCCGACCGTCATCGCTCTCACCGCCATCCCGGTCTCGATCCTGATGGCGGCGCTGGTGTTCAGGTACTTCGGCCTCTCCATCAACACCATGACGCTGGGAGGCCTGGCCGTCGCGGTCGGCGGCCTGGTCGACGACGCGGTGGTCGGGCTGGAGAACGCCATCCGTCGCTTGAGGGAAGACCGGGCCAGGCATCCGGACCATCGGCTCAATCCAGTCGAAGTCGTTGCACGAGCCACCATGGAAGTTCGCTCATCCATCCTCTACGCCACCATCATCATCGTTCTCGTCTTTGTGCCGCTGTTCGCATTGCCGGGCATGGAAGGCAGGCTGTTCGTTCCGCTGGGCGTCGCGTTCATCGTCTCGACGCTCGCCAGCCTCGTCGTGTCGGTGACCGTGACGCCGGTGCTGTCGTACTACCTGCTGCCACGGATGAAGTCGCTCGACCATGGCGACACGAAACTATTGGCCTGGTTGAAGACGCGGTATGCGCGCGGCCTGCAGAAGGTGCTCGGCCAACCCAAGGGCGCCATCGCTGCCGGCTGCATCGCGGTGCTGGTGTCGCTCGCGGCGGTGCCCTTCTTCCCGACGACATTCCTGCCTCCCTTCAACGAGGGGACCTTGCTTGTCGGAATGCGCTTGAACCCCGGCGTCACGCTGGCCGAGACCGCGGCGCTGGCACGCCAGGCCGAAGTGCTGATCAAGCAGGTGCCTGAGGTGACGCACGTCGGGCGCCGAAGCGGGCGCGCCGAACTCGACGAGCATGCCGAGGGTGTGCACGTCAGCGAACTGGACGTGGGACTGAAGCCGCCGGGCGAGCTGACACGGTCGATGGGGGACATATCCGCCGATATTCGCGCTCGGCTTGTGAACCTGCCGGCCGCGATCGGCATCGGGCAGCCCATCTCGCACCGCATCGACCACATGCTTTCGGGCGTGCGCTCGCAGATTGCCATCAAGATCTTTGGTGAAGACCTGGACACGCTTCGCGGCCAGGCCGATGTGTTGCGCGCCAAGCTGGCGGCCATCCCGGGCATCGCCGACCTGGAGATCGAGAAGCAGGTCCTGGCGCCCCAGATCAAGGTCCGGGTGGACTATGCGGCCGCGGCGCAGTATGGCGTCCCGGCGCCCCAGATACTGAAGGCGCTGCAAAGCCTGGTGGAGGGCGAGAAGGTCACGCAGATCGTCGAGGGTGGCCGCCGTTTCGCGCTGGTCGTGAAGCTGCCGGAATCCGCACGCTCCGCAGAAGGGCTGCAGCATATCCTCATCGAGACGCCGTCCGGCCGTGTCCCGCTGTCGAAGCTTGCCTCCATCGAAGAAGGCGACGGCCCGAATCAAATCAGCCGCGACGACGGCAAGCGGCGCATCGTCCTGTCGGCCAACGCGCAGGGGCGCGCGCTTTCCGACATCGTGACGGACATGCGGCGCGTCGTGGCGCAGACCCGGCTGCCCGAAGGCTACTTCGTGACGCTCGGCGGCCAGTTCCAGGCGCAGGAAGAAGCTTCCCGGCTGGTCGGCCTGCTGTCGCTGGTTTCCCTGACCTTGATGTTCGTGGTGCTCTACAGCCGCTACCAGTCGACCAAGCTCTCGCTGCTCATCATGGCGAACATTCCGTTGGCCCTTGTGGGTGCGGTCGTGGGCTTGTGGCTCTCGGGCCAGCCGCTTTCCGTGGCGGCACTTGTGGGCTTCATCACGCTGGCTGGCATTTCGGTCCGCAACGGCATCCTGAAAGTCAGCCACTACGTCAATCTGATGCGTTTCGAAGGTGAAAGCTTCGACCAGAAGATGATTGTTCGCGGCTCGCTCGAGCGGCTGGCGCCGGTGCTGATGACTGCGCTCGTGACTGCATTTGCGCTGGCTCCGCTGCTGTTCGAAGCCGAGCAGCCGGGCACCGAGGTTCTTCATCCGGTCGCTGTCGTCATCTTTTCCGGCCTGATCAGTTCGACGCTCCTGGACACCTTCCTGACGCCGGCGATGTTCTGGCTCTTCGGCCGCAATGCTGCAGAGCGGCTTGCGGAGACCAAGGGCCAGGATGCTCTGTAACCGTCTTTATTCAACCAACCAAGAAAAGGATTCTTCATTAAAAAGCAAGCATGGATGGCCACCCTGGTCCTGGCTGTTGCCGGCGGCGCTTTTGCTGCGAGCGACCACAAACACGACGACCACACGCCGCGGCATGGCGGCCTGGTCGCTCCGGGGAAAGAAGCGGACTTCGAGCTGGTGGCCAAGCCCGACACGCTGCAGCTGTACCTCAGCGACCACGGCAAGCCGAGGGACCTTTCCAAGGCCTCGGCGAAAGTCACCTTGCTCGCAGGCGCCGAGAAGACGGAGGTCGAGCTCAAGCCCGCCGGCGACAAGCTGGAAGCCAAAGGCAGCTTCAAGGTGGCTGCCGGTACGAAGGCGGTGGCCGTGGTGACGAACTCGGGCAAGACCTTGGGGACGGCGCGCTTCACTCTGAAGTGATGGCGTTCTGCGCGGGATGGCTTGCGAACGCGGTCTCACGGCCGCCGGCTCGGCGCCGGTGCACCAGGTACCAGGCAGCCGGAATCACCAGCATGCTCAGCAGGGGAGCCGTCACCATGCCTCCCACCATGGGCGCAGCGATTCGAGTCATGACTTCCGAGCCGGTTCCGCTTCCCCACATGATGGGTAGCAAGCCCGCCATCACCACGGCCACTGTCATCGCCTTGGGACGAACGCGCAGCACCGCTCCCTCGCGGATGGCGGCAAGCAAGGTCTCGTCGTTCATCGGCGCTCCAGCCTCGATGCGTCGTGCAAGGGAATTCTTGAGGTAGATGAGCATGACGACGCCGAACTCGGCGGCCACGCCGGCGAGCGCGATGAATCCGACGGCCGTGGCTACCGAGATGGAGTGATCCAGCGCCCAGATCAGCCAGAACCCACCGATGAGCGAGAAGGGCACCGCCGCCATGACCAGCGCAGCATCACCGAAGGACCTGAACAGCAAGTACAGCAACATGAAGATGACCGCCAAGGTGGCAGGCACCACGAGTTTGAGCCGCTGCGTGGCGCGCTCCAGATACTCGAACTGCCCGGACCAGGACACGGCGTAGCCGGCAGGCATCGTTACCGATCTGGCCACCGCAGCCTGCATGTCATTGACGACGGACCTGAGGTCTCGGCCCCGGACATCCACATAGACCCAACCGGACAGGCGCGCGTTCTCGCTCCGCAGCATCGGCGGGCCTTCCTCGATGCTGACCTTCGCCACGTCCTGCAGGAGCAACTGCGCACCCTTGTCTGTCACGAAGGGCAGCTCTCGCAGGCGCTGCAGCGAGTCGCGGATCTCTCGGGGGTAGCGGACATTGATGGGATAGCGTTCCCGGCCCTGGATCACTTCGCCGACGTTGTCGCCGCCGACAGCGGTCGAGACGATGGCCTGAACGTCTGCCACGGAAAGTCCGTAGCGAGCTGCGGCGAGCCGGTCCACGTCGACATCGATGTACCGGCCGCCAGTCAGTCGCTCGGCCAATGCCGAGGACACGCCTGGGACGGCCCTGACTGCGGCTTCAATTTCCGTCGTCAGGCGATCGATGGTGGCCAGGTCCGCACCGGCCACCTTGATGCCGACAGGGCTCTTGATGCCGGTTGCCAGCATGTCGATGCGGTTGCGAATGGGTGGCACCCAGACATTGGTCAGTCCGGGCACCTTCACGACGCGGTCCAGTTCTTCGACCAGCTTGTCGGGCGTCATGCCGGGTCGCCACTGTTCGCGCGGCTTGAACTGGATGGTCGTCTCGAACATCTCGAGCGGAGCCGGGTCGGTCGCGGTGTCGGCGCGACCGGCCTTCCCGAAGACGCGTTCGACCTCAGGCACCGTCTTGATGAGGCGGTCCGTCTGCTGCAGGAGTTCCGACGCTTTGGAAACTGAAAGTCCCGGGAAGGCTGACGGCATGTAGAGCAGGTCCCCCTCGTCCAGCGGCGGCATGAACTCGCCGCCGAGGCGCATGGCGGGTATGGCCGTCAGGGCCAGCAACAGCGCCGCGACCACCAGCGTGGCTTTGGGAAAGCGAAGCACCGCTTCAAGCGCGGGTCGATATGCCGCCATGAGGAAGCGGTTCACGGGGTTCGCCGACTCGTGAGGGATGCGCCCGCGGATGAGGTAGCCCATCAGCACAGGTACCAGCGTCACCGACAAGCCGGCCGCCGCCGCCATCGCATAGGTCTTCGTGAACGCCAATGGCGAGAAGAGGCGGCCCTCCTGCGCTTCGAGTGAGAACACGGGCACGAAGGAAAGCGCGATGATGACCAGCGAAAAGAAGAGAGCCGGACCGACCTCGATGGACGCCGAGCCGACCAGTTGCCATCGCTCAGACGTCGTCGGATTCCTGCCATGCTTCGACTCGAATGCCTCAAGGTGCTTGTGGACGTTCTCGACCATCACGATGGCTCCGTCGACCATCGCCCCGATGCTGATGGCGATGCCCCCGAGCGACATGATGTTGGCGTTGACACCTTGCCAATGCATGACGATGAACGCGGCGAGCACGCCAATCGGAAGCGCGACCACCGCTACGAGCGCCGAGCGCAGGTGGAACAGGAAGACGGCGCACACGACCGCCACGACGGCGAACTCTTCCAGCAGCTTGAAGCGCAGGTTCTCGACGGCGCGGTCGATGAGCAGGGACCGGTCGTACGTCGGCACCACCTCGACGCCGGCCGGGAGGCTCGGCTTGAGCGTCTCGAGCTTCGCCTTGACGGCCTCGATGGTCGTGCGCGCGTTCTTGCCCGAGCGCATGACGACCACACCACCTGTGACCTCCCCCTGGCCGTCCAGCTCGGCAATGCCGCGGCGCATCTCCGGCCCAATCTGCACCGTGGCCACGTCGCGCAAGAGCACCGGGGTCGTGCCCAAAACTGCGAGCGGAATCGTGCGGAAGTCGCTCAGCGACTTCAGGTAGCCGCGCGAGCGCACCATGTACTCGGTTTCTGCAAGCTCCACGACCGAGCCGCCCGACGCCTGGTTGGCTTTCTGCAAGGCAGCGACGACCGTCGCTTGCGTGATGCCAAGGGCACGCATGCGGTCGGGGTCGAGCACCACCTGGTACTGCCGCACCATGCCACCGATGCTCGCGACCTCGGCCACGTCCGGGATGGTCTTCAGCTCGAACTTCAGGAACCAGTCGTTGAACGCACGCAGCTGTCCGATGTCATGCTTGCCCGAGCGGTCCACGAGCGCGTATTCGTAAACCCATCCGACCCCCGTTGCATCGGATCCCAGAGACGCATTCGCCCCTGCGGGCAACCTGCTCTGTACCTGGTTGAGGTACTCCACGACGCGCGAGCGGGCCCAGTACGGGTCCGTCTTGTCGTCGAAGAGCACGTAGACGAACGAGTCTCCGAAGAAGGAGTAGCCGCGAACGGTCCTGGCGCCCGGCACGCTGAGCATCGTCGTCGTCAGCGGGTAGGTGACGAGGTCCTCCACCACCTGCGGTGCCTTGCCGGGAAATGGCGTCCGGATGATGACCTGTACGTCCGACAGGTCCGGCAATGCGTCCACCGGTATGCGAGCAGCCGACCAGACACCGGCGACCGTCAGGAACAGCGTGGCGACGAGCACCAGGAATCGATTGCCGATCGACCATCGAATGAGCGCGGCAATCATTTCTTCATGCCCGGTTGTGCGCGCTGCACCGAGAGCAGCTCATAGCCCATGGGCCCGCCCTCCTTGAACTCGAATCGGACGGCATCGCCTCGCCTCACGTCCGCGAACGCCTGGGGATTCGGCTTGGAGAAGCCCATCGTCATGGCCGGCCAGTTGAGGGACGGCACGGGGCCATGGGAGATCGTGATGGCGTCCGGTTCAACGCTCTCGACCTTGCCGTCCGCCACGTGGGTCTGGGATGCTTTCCCACCCGGCGATGGGGCGGTGGATGCGGGCGGCGCGGCAGGTGCCGACATGCTCCCCAGCACCGAGCGCAGCCGGGCCTCGGAGTCGATCAGGAACTGGCCGCTCGCGACCACCTGGTCCCCTTCGTTCAGCCCCTGGACGACCTCGACATCGTCACCCAGGTCCAAGCCGAGTGCTACGTCGCGCGGTTCGAATGCACCGCCGTCCTTGCGGACGATGACGACCGCGCGCTTGCCCGTGCGGATGACCGCCTCGGCCGGTACGACCAGCCGGATACTCGTCGGTCCCGCCACCTGCAGACGCAGCAGCATGCCGGGCGTGAGCTTGCCGTCCTTGTTGTCGACCTCGAAGCGCGCCTTCAGCGTGCGCGTGTTCGCATTGAGCTCTGGAAGTATTTCCTTGAGCTCGCCCTCGAAGGTTTGAGTGGCATCCGCCTGAAGCGCCGCCTTGACCTTCTGACCGCGGGTCAAGCGCACCGCCTGAGCTTCCGGAACCTCGGCCACGGCCCAGACCTTCTCGAGGCCTGCGATGCGGAACAAGGTCATGCCGGGCGTGACGGCAACGCCTTCCCGGACACCCAGTTCGGCGACGACCCCGCCTGTTGGCGCGCTCAGGTTGAAGCGCGCCTGCGCGGCCCCGATCTCTTCGCTCTGGCGAATGAGCTCAGCCGGAATCGACATGGCACGCATCCGTTCACGCGCTGCAGCGATGAGGTCGGGCGCGACCCCGGCGCGCTTGAGCGCAAGCAGCTCGTTCTGCGGCCCGAGCCAGTCCGGCGCGAAGATGGTGGCCAAGGCCTGGCCTTTGCGCACGCGCTCCATCGGGGCCCGCACAGCCAGGCGTTCGACGTATCCCGCGACCCGCGTCTGGACGGCCACGTTCAAGCGCTCGTCGAACTGCACCGCACCTATGGCGTCGAACGAACTCGAGGTCTCTGCACGTCGCACGGTGGCGTAGCGGATGCCCAGGTTCTGTTGCACAGTGGGGCTCACTTTGACGCCAGAGGTGCTTTGGTCACTGTCGGCGTAGACCGGAACGAGCTGCATGTTCATGAACGGCGACTTGCCCGGCTTGTCGAAGCGCGGGCCCGGAACCATCGGGTCGTGCCAGTAGAGGACCTTGCGGCCGTCCGGGGACGAAGCGGCGCCGCTTGCTTCGGCACTCATGCCTTCGTTGCTCGTGTGCCGTCCCAGGAAGAAGCCGGCGCCGGCGAGGACCGCACCGGCGACGATGAGAAGCGCGGTGACGCGAGTGCCTTTCATTGGTCGGCTCCTTGTGCGAGTGGCTTGAATGCAAGCTGCGCTTGAGCCTTGGCGAGGTCGCGTTGAAGTGCCAGGAGCTTCCGCTGTGCTTCCACTTCGGCGTGCCTCGCCTCGAACAGCGTCATGAGCGTGCTCTGATTCGATCGATATGCGGCAGTGGCCACGGTGGTCCGTTGCCGGGCTGGGGTCACGACGCCGGTGCGATATCGCTCGATGCGTTCGAGCAGCCGTTGGGCGTCGCTGGCAAGCGTTCGGTATTCGGCGGTGGCTGCGCGGGTGGCCTCGGAAAGCTCTGCCTCGGCCTTGTCGGCCAGCGCGAGCTTCGCTGCGGTCTCTCGGTCCTGGCGCTCCGAAGGGGCCACTCGAAGCGGAATGCTCACTCCGAACGACACCATGTCCGAGTAGCCGGTGCGCTGTCCATAGGAAAGCTCCCAGGTCCAGTTGGGCTTGCGCTCCGAGGTGGCGACGGCGGCAACCTGCTTGGCCACTTCGATGTCGAGCTGCTTCGTCACGACAGTCGGATGCCCTGCGACGTACGCTTGCTCCGTAGGCAATGACAGCGCGTTCACGGGTGCCAACTCGTCGCCCTGGGTGCCGATCCAACGCTGCAACGACAGCTTGGCCACGCCTTGCTGCTGGCGCACTTCGGCCGATTCGTCCTCCGCCGTACCTCGCGCGCCGGTCAGAGCAAGCACTTCCTGGCTGCTGCCCGCTGAGGACGCCAAGCGGGCACGCGCCGCCTCCAACTCCTCATGCGCGTGATGCTCCATGAGCGTCGTCAGCTTCTGCGCCTCGCCGGCGTAGAAAGCGTCGAGGTAGGCGAGCGCGGTGTTCAGCCGGGTTTCGGCGACTGCTGTCCGAGACTGGATTCCTTCGCGGGCGACGGCGGCCTCGGCCGCCGCCTGACGAGCGGCTCGCTTGTCGCTCGACAGCCATTCCTGGCTGATGCCGACGCGCTTCATCGTCATCGAATCGCGCGCAGTGCTGAACCGGTCGCCCCCGGTCACCGGCAGGTTGTCGACGCCGGCGCGCAGCATCGGGTCCGGAAGCTGGCCGGCCGCTCGGGCGGTCTCCGACGCGCTCGTCACCCCAGCTCGCGCGGCGCGAGCGGATTCGGAGCGTTTGACGGCCAGGTCGAGCGCCGTCTCGAGGGTCAGAGGTGCTGCCGCTACCAGGCAGGGAAGCAGTGCGGCGGCCAAGGCGGCTGCGTGCAGGAGGTGGGATGGCATGAAAACTCCGAAGACGAATGAGGCATCAGCTGGCGAGCGGACGAGCCGCACCAGCGCCGGTCAGTCGACGGAGATTTCAGACTCGGAGTCTGCGAGTGGAAAGAAAAACGGGGTCGGGCGGAGGTCGGACCTCCGGTGTCGCTGCGACGGGAATCGCCGCCGCGAGCTGTGCCTCCATCACAACAGGCACGACCAGCACCTGCACGATGGCCGGGAGCGACGGGGTGGCCAGCTTCACCGGCTCGAACGACAGCGACATGTCGGCTGCGTGCTGGTGGCAGAGCACCGGCTGCGCCGAATCCATGCCTTCACAGGGTTCGCCTGCGGCCATCATTTCCGCCATCGCGACTGCGTCCGCGGCGCCAGGGCAGACGTAGTTCGCGAGCGCCAGCTGTGAGAACAGCAGCGACAGGACCACGAAGAACGCGGTCATGCGGCGATGGAACGAGCGGCGGCACATAACTGCAGAGAGTTTAGCGATGTGGCTTTGGTCGCGCTCGAACATGCGGGTCTTCCCTTAATTTTTCAGACCGACTGCCGATACAGGTCTGTCTTTTCTCTTTTTGACCTTCTCGTCTTCCGGAGCCTCCCATGTTTCTGAGCAATATCTCGATAGCCAAGCGATTGGCCATCGTGTTGGGCGTGATCCTCGCCTTTTTCCTGGCAAGCAGCGTGATTGCGGCATTGAAGCTGCGGCAGCTGGGCATCGAGATCACCGGCATGGTCCAGGACAACGTCAGGACCGAACGCGCCGGCGCCGACTGGCTGCGCCACACCACATCGGGCGTGCAGCGGGCTGCGGCCATCGCCAAGAGCAGCGACGCCAGCCTGATCGCCTACTTCGCACCCGCCACCGCGGCGTCGATCAAGGAAACCAACGAGCTGCAGAAGTTCATCGAAGGACAGATGGTCAAGCCCGAGGAACGCGAGCTGTTCCAGAAGGTGGCGAACTGCGCAAGGACTACCTCGCTGCGCGCGAGGAAGTCAGCAAGCTCAAGCTGGCCGGCGACCTCGAAGGTGCCGGCCGTGTTTTCAGCGCGCGCTTCGAACCGACCTCGGTCAGCTACCTGGCGGGCGTGAAGCAGATGGTCGACCTGCAGCGTGCAGGGCTCGATGCCGCGGCGCAACGTGCCGAGGGCCTGCGCGCCCAGACCACGATGCTGCTGATCGTCTGCTCCACGCTGTCGCTGATCTTCGGTACTTTGCTGGCCTGGTTCCTGGCGCGCAGCATCACGCACCCGCTGCGCCGGGCGGAGACGATGGCCCGGTCGATCGCCGACATGGACCTGACCGGTGCGCCGCAGGCAAGCTATGCCAACGACGAGACCGGCCGCCTTCTACGCGCCATCGACATGATGCGCACGGCATTGCAGAAGTCGCTGCAGCAGGTGCAAGGCGTGGTGGTGAATGTCTCGACGGCCTCGAGCCAGATTGCTTCGGGCAACCAGGATCTTTCTTCGCGCACCGAGGAGCAAGCCAGCTCGCTGCAACAGACCGCGGCGTCGATGGAGGAACTGACCTCCACCGTCAAGCAGAACGCGGACAACGCGCGCCAGGCCAATCAACTGGCGCTCTCGGCCTCCGAGGTGGCGGTCAAGGGCGGCGACGTGGTCAACCAGGTGGTCGACACCATGGCCTCGATCAATGCCTCCTCCAAGAAGATCGTCGACATCATCGGCGTGATCGACGGCATTGCCTTCCAGACCAACATCCTCGCGTTGAACGCGGCGGTCGAGGCGGCGCGTGCCGGCGAGCAGGGCCGTGGCTTTGCGGTGGTGGCTTCCGAAGTGCGCAACCTCGCGCAACGCTCGGCCGCGGCGGCCAAGGAAATCAAGGGCCTGATCGACGACTCGGTGGGCAAGGTCGATGCCGGTAGCCAGCTCGTCGGCGAAGCCGGCAAGACCATGGAAGAGATCGTGGGCAGCGTGAAGCGGGTGACCGACATCATCGGCGAGATCACGGCAGCGAGCCACGAGCAGACGCAGGGCATCGAGCAGATCAACCAGGCGATCACGCAGATGGACCAGGTGACGCAGCAGAACGCGGCGCTGGTCGAAGAGGCTGCGGCTGCGGCGCAGTCGCTTCAGGAGCAGGCCGGCAGCCTGTCGCAGGCCGTCAGCGTGTTCAAGCTCGACGGGCAGCAGCAAGTCATCCGGCCCGTGGTTCCCCTCCCGCGCAAGGCAGCAGCGCAACCGGCCCGGGCCCGGCAAGCCATCGCGACACCGCAACGCAAGCAGCTCACGGCAGTGGGCACGGCCGCCGGCGACGGAGACTGGGAAACGTTCTGAGTTTTGCCCCAGGCCTTCAGGCCGCCACCTGCAGCCGCGCCGCCCGCTTGAGCGCCTGCGGCGGCTGCCCGAAGGCGCGATGGAATGCGCGGCGCATGCGTTCCGGATCGGCGAATCCCGCCTTTTCCGCGACCCGGTCGATCGAGTGCCCGTCCTCGATCAGCGCGCGGGCGGTTTCCACGCGCAGCTTCTCGATCGCGCGGGCCGGCGACTGGCCCGTCTCGGCGAGGAAGGCGCGGCTGAACTGCCGCGGGCTCAGATGGGCCACGTCCGCCAGCTGTTCGACCGACAGCGCGAGATGCAGGTTCTTCTTGGCGTAGTTCAACGCGTCGTGGATGCGCTCCGATCTCGGCTCGAGTTCGAGGAAGGCGGAGAACTGCGACTGCCCGCCGGTGCGGTGCGAGTGGACGACGAGCTTGCGCGCCACCGCGCGTGAGACCTCGGTGCCGAGATCGCCTTCGACCAGCGCCAGCGAGAGATCGATGCAGGCCGTCATGCCGGCCGATGTCCACACCGTGCCGTCGACGATGTAGATGCAGTCCTCCTCCACTTTCACGTGCGGGAAATTTCGCTGCAGCTCCCGCGCGAAGTGCCAGTGCGTGGTCGCGCGCCGGCCGTCGAGCAGCCCGGCCTCGGCCAGCACGAAGGCGCCGGTGCAGATGCTGCCGACGCGGCGCGACTTCTTCGCCGCGTCGCGCAGGAAGGCCAGCAGTGCCGGCGACGAGGGCGCGATGTCCATGGTGCCGGCGACCAGCAACGTGTCGAACTTCGCGCTGCCGAAGGCACGGGTCTCGACCTGCACGCCGGAGGAGCTCTTCACCGGCCCGCCCTCTTCCGACACCACCTCCAAGGCGTACGCAGGCCTGGTCGCGGCCGCGTTGGCGAGCTCGAAGACCGAGACCACCACCATGTCCAGGATCTGGAAGCCCGGAAAAACCAGCAATCCGACGCGTTTCATCACTTTGTCCTAAAACGAGGGAAACACAACTTTTAAGTCGCAGGTCTGCGACCTAATGTTCGTCTTGTCAATCCGCCGTTTTTTCGAACCCCAAGGACACACATCATGAGCAAGCAGGCATCCCAAAGCACCGCGCTGATCACCGGCGCGTCATCCGGCATCGGCGCGGTCTACGCCGACAGGCTCGCGCGGCGCGGCCACGACCTCATCCTCGTGGCGCGCAATCGCTCGCGGCTCGACGCGCTCGCCGAAAGGCTGGGGCGCGAGACCGGGCGCCGCGTCGAGGTCATGGTCGCCGACCTGGGCGCAGCGGCCGACCAGCGGCGTGTCGAGGAACGCCTGCGCACCGATCCCTCGATCACCATGCTGGTCAACAACGCCGGCATCGGCGCCACCGCATCGCTGATCGAGTCCGACCCGGACGAGCTGGAGATGATGATCCGGTTGAACGTGATTGCGCTCACCCGCATGGCGCGCGCCGCCGCGCCCGCGTTCGTTGCGCGCGGCAGCGGCACGGTGATCAACATCGCGTCGATCGTCGCGCTGTCGCCGGAGCTGCTGAACGGCAGCTACAGCGGGACCAAGGCCTATGTGCTCAACCTCAGCCAGTCCCTGCACCACGAGCTGGGCGACAAGGGCGTGCAGGTGCAGGCCGTCCTGCCCGGCGCGATCCGCACCGAGTTCTGGGACGTGGCGGGCATGCCGGTGTCGAACCTGCCGCAGGAGATGGTGATGTCGGCCGACGACCTGGTCGATGCGGCACTGGCCGGCCTCGATGCGCGCGAGCTGGTGACGATCCCCTCGCTGCCGGATGCCGGCGACTGGCAGCGCCTCGAGGCGGCGCGGCGCGAAATGGTGCCGAAGCTCTCGCGCGCGCGGCCGGCCGAACGCTACACCGCCGGGCAGACGGCAGCGTGAGCGAAGTCGCTCAGACCACGCGCACCGAGAGGTTGGGCAAGCCGTCGATATGGATCTCGATCAGGTCGCCGCGCACCACGGGACCGACGTTTTCCGGCGTGCCCGAATAGATGATGTCGCCGGGCATCAGCTCGAAGGCCTGCGACAGGCGGCTGATCTGCTCCGCGACCGACCAGATCATGTGCTTGAGCGTCGCGCTCTGCTTGGTCTGGCCGTTGACCTTGAGCCAGATCGCCCCATCGGCGAAGTGGCCGACTTTCGCGACGGGATGGATCGGGCCGACCGGCGCGGAGTGATCGAAGCTTTTGCCGATCTCCCACGGCTTCTTCTGGTCGCCCATCTCGCGCTGCAGGTCGCGCCGCGTCATGTCCAGGCCGAGTGAATAGCCGTACACGTGAGCCAGCGCCTGGTCGATCGCGATGTTGCTGCCGCCCCTGGACAAGGCGACGACCAGCTCCACTTCGTAGTGGTAGTTCTTCGTCAGGCTCGGATAGGGATGGTCGGCCACGGCGCCGGGCATGACGACCTGGATCGCGTCGGCCGGCTTCTGGAAGAAGAAGGGCGGCTCGCGGGTCGGATCGGATCCCATCTCGCGCGCATGGGCGGCATAGTTGCGGCCGATGCAATAGATGCGCCGCACCGGGAACACCTGTTCGCTGCCGACGATCGGAACCGTCGACGAAGAGACATCGAATGGCGTGCTCGGGGAGCGCGCGGCGCCGGCCGGCAGGGCACAGCCGGCGATGGCCCCGCTGGCCATGGCGGCGGAGCTTGCCAACAGGTTGCGACGTGAACTGGACATGGCTTGTTCTCCTTCATAGTTTGAGTGCGAGCCATTCTTGGCCGGGATGCCGCCGCGATTCCGCACGCATCTACGCAGAACGAGGACGCGTCTACGATGGCGCGATGCCGACCACCTCGCCCCGCCCTTCCAGCCTCCGCCTCTACGGCATGCAGGAGCGCGCCGACCACCTCGACTTCGACATCCGCTTCGAGGGTGCGCGCGATGTCCTCGCGCAGCCCCATCGGCACGAGTACTTCCAGATCCAGGTGGGCATCGAAGGCGGCTCGCAGCAGCTCATCGGCGGCGCGGTGCGGCCGTTCGGCGCCGGGTACCTGAGCTTCGTGCTGCCCTACCGCGTGCACGTGGTTCCCCATCCCGTCGGCGCGCGCTATGCCATCGTCAATTTCGACCAGGGCTTTCTCTGGCCGGAGCTCGATGTGGAGCCACTCGACCTGGAAGAAGTCTCGATCGCCCGCCAGCCCGAGCTGGCTCCGTTTCTCTTTCAGGAGTACGTCGACTTCCACTTCGACGATGCGGATTTCACCCGCATCCTCGGCTGGCTGGACGAGCTGTCGGCGCTGAACGGGGCGCGGCGCCTCGCAACGCGAAGCGCGATCCGCGGCATCCTGCTGCAACTGCTGGGGCTGGCCTGCCAGCGGCACGAGGCACAGCTGCAGGAGCAGGCGGCGCGGCACAGCAGCGGCGGCAGCTCGCGGCACGATGCGCTGCAGCGCGTGATGCGCTACGTGCGCGAACACCTGCACGAGGAGATGTCGCTCAACGATGCGGCCGCCGCGGCCATGTTGTCGCCGAACTACCTCGCGCACCTGCTGAAGAAGCAGACCGACCGCACATTCACCGAGCTCGTGACCGAGCGGCGCCTCGAACACGCCAAGGAACTGCTGCTCAGCTCCGGCATTCGCATCGGCGACGTCGCGCACCAATGCGGCTTCGGCGATGCGGTCTACTTCAGCCGCCGGTTCCGGCAATGGACCGGCATGACGCCGCGGCAGTTTCGCGACGAAACGCGGGCCTTGCGCGCGCCGGCGTGAATCCTAGGCGCCGCCGCGGAAGCAGGACAGGCCCCACGGCGTCAGCTTCACGGGCAGGTGGTAGTGCTGCGACATATCGGCCAGGCCGAAGCGAAAGACCTGCACGCCCATGAACGCGGGCTCGGGCAGCTTGACGCCTCTTGCGCGGTAGTACTCGGCCACGTGCAGGCGCAGCTCGTAGAAGCCGATCTCGAACAAGGACTCGCGGCTTTCGATGCCGTCGACCACGCCATTGCTGCCGACCTTGCCCGAGGCCACATCCGTCCAGTCTTCGCCCTCGAACCGGGCGATGTCGACCCGCATGCCTTGAGCGACAACGCCATGGGCTACATCGACGACGTGGATGGAAACGGCCTGCATCTGAAAGCTCCTGAGAAGATCGATGGCCGGCAGTATGACGCCATCAACCGTCAAGGCCATCGACACTTGCCGGGCGCACCTTGCACCCTCTGCTCAAAGTCTCGATCATGCGAACCCCTTTGGCCACCGTCTCCCCCCACTCGGCTGCGGGCTCGCACCGGCAGTGCGCTCAGGCCGCGGTACACCGCATTGCCGCTCCAGCGCGGTTGCGCATCGAGCCGCTGCAGGCCCGGGAATCGGCGCAGCAGCCGGCCGAAGACGATCTCGGCCTCCATCAGCGTCAAGCTCGCGCCGATACATACATGCGGACCGGCGCCGAAGGACAGCAGGCCACCGGGGCGGCGTGCGATGTCCAGCCGATCGGGTTCTGCGTGGCGCCCCGGGTCCCGGTTGGCAGAGGCGATGAGCGCAACGACCAGGTCGCCGCGGCGCAGTGGCTGGCCATGCAACACGAGATCGGCCGCGACGCGGCGACCGGTGTACTGCACAGGGCTGTCGAAGCGAAGCAGCTCGCGCACCGCGCCCGGCAGCAGCGCGGGCTCGCGCTGCAGGCGCTGCCACGACGCCGGATCGGCAAGCAGCGCCTGCAGCCCGTTGCCCAGCAGGTTGCGCGTGGTCTCGTGGCCGGCGAACAGCAGCATCGCGCATTGGGCGAGCAGTTCGGCGCCGGCGCGGATATCGCCCGCCGCCTCGGCGCGCAGCAGCCGGCTCACGAGGTCGTCGCCCGGGGCGCACCGGCGCTGCGGCACGAGCTGCTCGAAGTAGCCGCACATCGCCAGCAGGCTGGTGCGCGCGCGCCGTACCTGATCGAGCGAGGGCATGGGCGCACCGATGAAAGCCGCCAGATCGTCCGACCAGGCGATGAAGTCGCCGCGATCGGCCGCGGGGATGTCCATCAGCATCGCCATCACCTCGGCCGGCAGCGGCCGCGCCAGCGCCTGCATGAAGTCGAAGCCCGCGTCGGCGTCCACCGCATCGAGCAAGGCATCGACGCGCTGCGCGATGGCCGGCACGAACTGCTGCAGAACGTCGTTGCGAAAACCCGCATTGAGAACGCCCCGAATGCGCGTGTGGTCCGGCGCATCGACGAACAGCATCGCGCGCGCGAAGAGCTGCTGGAAGTCCATCAGTTCGCTGCGCGCGGCCCGACTTCGCATCACCCAGCCGCCGGTGCGCTGCGCCGAGAAACGCGCGGCGTCGCGAAGCACGGCCTCCACGTCGGCATGGCGGGTCAGGAGCCACGCGCCGCCGAAGAACTCCTCGCTCCAGTGGATCGGCCCGGCCTCGCGCAGCGCAGCGTAGGTCGGATAGGGATCGGCGCGGAACGCCGCGTCGATGATCGGGCGGCCGAGCGGGCTCGGCACCGCCGCCGGCATCGGCAGCGCACTCATTGCCTGCGCTGCGCTTTCAGCCCCAGGCGCTCGAACAGCGCGCGGTCGCGCTCGGCCTGCGGGTTGCTCGTGGTCAGCAGCTTGTCGCCGTAGAAGATCGAATTGGCGCCGGCCGCGAAGCACAGCGCCTGCAGCGCCTCATCCATCTGCTCGCGCCCGGCCGACAGCCGCACCATGGTCGTCGGCATCGTGATGCGCGCGACCGCGATGGTGCGCACGAACTCGAAGGGGTCGATCGGCTCGGTGCCGGCCAGCGGCGTGCCCGCGACCTGCACCAGGTTGTTGATCGGCACCGACTCGGGGTACGGATCGAGGTTGGCCAGCTGCGCGATCAGCCCGGCGCGCTGCGCGCGGTTTTCGCCCATGCCGACAATGCCGCCGCAGCAGACATTGATGCCCACGTCCCGCACATGGGCCAGCGTGTCGAGCCGGTCCTGGTAGGTGCGGGTGCTGATGATGCTTCCGTAGAACTCGGGCGCGCTGTCGAGGTTGTGGTTGTAGTAGTCCAGCCCCGCGTCCTTCAGCGCCTGGGCCTGCTCGGCTTCGAGCATGCCCAGCGTCATGCAGGTTTCCAGGCCCAGCGCCCGGACCTCGCGCACCATGTCGGTCACGCGCTCCATGTCGCGCGCCTTGGGGCTGCGCCAGGCGGCACCCATGCAAAAGCGCGTGGCGCCCTGGGCCTTCGCGGCCCGGGCCGCTTCGACCACCTCTTGCAGCGGCATGAGCTTGCTCGCCTCGACACCGGTGTCGAAATGCGAGGACTGCGGGCAGTAGCCGCAATCCTCCGCGCAGCCGCCGGTCTTGATCGAGAGCAGCGTGGACAGCTGGACCTCGTTGGCATCGAAGTGCTCGCGGTGCACCTGCTGGGCGCGAAACAGCAGGTCCATGAGCGGAAGCGCGAACAGGGCTTCGACGTCGGCGACGCCCCAGCGCTCCGGGCGAGGCTCGGGGCGCGACGTCTTGGTGCGCAATGATGACAGGGAAACGGTGGCTGTGGTGGTCATGTCGTCCTTCGGGTGGGATGGCCATCCGAGTCAGGATAGCCAGGAGCCAGTCACAAGGGCAGCCAATCTGGTTGCAAATTGCGCCATGCGGGGGATCGGAGTGAAAGCTTGCCTTATGCCAGCCCGAACAGCGCGCGCAACGCCGCATCGTCGAAGCAGGCTGCGACAGCCGCCGGGTCAGGGCTGCTCATGCGGGGAACCACGCCCAGGCAAGGCGCTTGGTGGCGCCCGCCCAGTTCATCGCGCAGGGTGGCGAGATTGGCATCGCGGTGCGGCATTCCCGTGTCGACGGTGTTCGCGATCCAGCCCGCCAGCCGCAGGCCGCGCGCGCAGATCGCCTCGGCACTCAGCAGCGCGTGGTTGATGCAGCCCAGGCGCAGCCCGACCACCAGCACCACCGGCAACTGCAGGTCCACGGCGAAGTCGGCGCTGTCGAAGTCCGCGCCGAGCGGCACGCAGAACCCGCCGACGCCTTCGACGATCAGGTACTCGGCGCGCGCCGCGAGCGTCCTGGCTCCTTGCAGCAGGACGGCACGCTCGATGCTGCGGCCTTCGAGCGCTGCCGCGATGTGCGGGGCGCAGGCAGCTTCGAACTGACAGGGGCCGACCTCGGCATCGGTCATCACCACCGAGCTCGCGTCGCGCAGTGCGCGCACATCCTCGTTGACGTCCTCGCCATCGATCGTCTCGATGCCGGCGGCCACCGGCTTGTAGCCGGCGCAACGCACACCCCGCTCGCCGAGCCAGTGCAGCAAGGCGGCGCTGACGCGCGTCTTGCCGACCTCGGTGTCGGTGCCGGTGACGAAGCAGCCGTGCATCGCTGCGGCCCTCATCGCAAGTTCCCGGCGGCCCGTGCCAGGCCATCGATCAGGGTCTGCACGTCCTGCGGCGTGTGCGCTGCGCTCAGCGTGATGCGCAGCCGCGCGGTGCCCGCAGGCACGGTCGGCGGTCGGATCGCCGGCACCCACAGGCCTTGTGCATCGAGCGCGGCGGACAAGGCCAGCGCCGCCGCGTTGTCGCCGACGATCAAGGGCTGGATCGCGGTGGCGGAATCGGCCAGGCACCAGCCGAGCCGGGGGTTGTGCTGCATCAGCGCACCCAGCCGATCGCGCAGCATGCCGATCAGCTGCCGCAGTCGCGCACGCCGCGCATCGCCCTCGTCGCCGCCGATCAGGCGCAGGCTCGCGCACAGCGCATGCGCGATCGCCGGCGGCGCCGCGGTGGTGTAGATGTAGCTGCGCGCCGACTGCACCAGCCACTCGATGACGCTGGGGTGCGCGGCCACGAAGGCGCCGCCCAGGCCTGCGGCCTTGCCGAGCGTGCCCATGTAGATCAGGCGCTCGCTGCGCAGGCCGAAGTGCGACAGGCTGCCGCTGCCGCCTTCGCCGAGCACGCCGAAGCCATGGGCGTCGTCGACCACCAGCCAGGCGTCGTGCGCTTCGGCGAGCGCCAGGAGGGCCGGCAAATCGGCCAGGTCACCGTCCATGCTGAAGACCGCATCGCTCACGATCAGCTTGACTGGCGTGCTGCAACGCCCGAGCTGGCTCGCCAGCAGGTCGAGCCGGCCGTGCGGGTAGCGCTGCAGCGGTGCCTTGGCCAGCAGCGCGCCATCGACCAGCGAGGCATGGTTGAGCTTGTCGGCAAAGATCGTCGCGCTCGCATCGCCCAGCGCTGTGAGCAGCGCCAGGTTGGCCATGTAGCCGGTGCAGAAGCTCAGCACGCGCGCATCGGGGATGGAGGGCGACATCCATCGCGCGAGCTCGTCCTCGAGCAGCGCATGGGCACGCGAGTGGCCGCTGATCAGATGCGATGCGCCGCTGCCGGCGCCATGGAGGCGTGCGCCTTCGGCCAGCGCCTCGACGAGCGCCGGATGGTTCGCGAGCCCCAGGTAGTCGTTGCTGCAGAAGGCCAGCATCTCGCGCCCGGACACCTGCTGGTGCGGCGCGCAGGGCGACTCGGCGGTGCGCCGCTGCCGGCGCAGCGCCTGGGCCTCGAGCTCACGCAGTCGGTGGTTCAGGTGTTCGATCAGCATGGGCGTTCCCTGCAGAGGCCACGGCATCCAGCGTTTGCATCACGCGCTGCGCGAGCCAGGCTGCGAGCCCGTCGTCCAGCACGTAGGGCGGCATCAGGTAGACGGTGCGGCCGATCGGGCGAATGAGCAATTCGCGCTCGCGGCCGGCGAGATGAAAGCGTTCGGCGAAGCGCTCGCCGACGAAGGCCTCGCGCACGTCGAAGGCCCAGATCATCCCGCGCTGGCGGAAATGCTCGATGCGTGGGTCGGACTGCAATGGCGCGAGCGCCGCGCTCAGCGCGGCGGCACGCTGAAGATTGCGCTGCAGCACGTCGTCCTCTTCGAAGCGGTCCAGCACCGCCAGCGCCGCGCGGCAGGCCAGCGCGTTGCCGGTGTAGGAATGCGAATGCAGGAAGCCGCGTGCGAC
Source organism: Variovorax sp. LjRoot175 (assembly GCF_964253805.1). NCBI lineage: Bacteria > Pseudomonadati > Pseudomonadota > Betaproteobacteria > Burkholderiales > Comamonadaceae > Variovorax > Variovorax sp. LjRoot175. The sequence goes on from NZ_CAXURY020000001.1 coordinate 4,855,035, forward strand.
GTCGTCGTCGAGAAAAGCCTCGTAGATCGCGTCGCGCGTCATCACCAGCGACAGCGGCAGCGTGCCGCCGCTGATGCCCTTGGAGAGGCAGACGAAGTCCGGCCATATGCCGGCCTGCTCGCAGGCGAAGAAGGTGCCGGTGCGCCCGCAGCCGACTGCGATCTCGTCGGCGATCAGGCTCACCTCGTAGCGCTCGCACAGCGCGCGCACCGTGCGCAGGTAGGCTGCGTCGTGCATCGCCATGCCGGCGGCGCCCTGCACCAGCGGCTCGACGATCAACGCAGCGATGTGCTCATGGCGCGATTCGAACAGCGCCTGCAGCTCGGCCGCAGCCCGCGCAGCGACGTCCGCCGCGGTCTCCCCGGCGGCTGCCTGGCGCGCGTCGGGCGACATCACCTGGTGCGCGCGCATCAGCAGCGGGTCGTACGCGTCGCGGAACACCGCCACATCGGTGACCGCCAGGGCGCCCAGCGTCTCGCCGTGGTAGCCCTGGCGCAGGCAGACGAACTCGCGCTTGTTCGGGCGGCCGCGGTTGCGCCAATGATGGAAGCTCATCTTCAGCGCGATCTCGACCGCCGAGGCGCCGTCACTGGCGAAGAAGCAATGGCCGAGCACGCCGCCGGTCAAGGCCGACAGGCGTTCGGCCAGTTCCACCGCCGGTGCGTGCGTGCAGCCTGCCAGCATCACGTGCGGCAGGCGGTCGAGCTGGTCTTTGAGCGCCGCGTTGATGCGCGCATCGGCATGGCCGAACAGGTTGACCCACCAGGAGCTGGTGGCGTCGAAGTAGCGCTGTCCTTCATGGTCGAAAAGCCACGGGCCAACGCCCCGCGCGATCGGCAGCGGCGGCACCGCGGCTGCGCGCTGCATCTGCGTGCAGGGGTGCCAGACGCTTCGCAGGCTGCGCTGCTGCCAGGAATGGTTGGCGCCGACGGATGTGTGCATGCGATGGATGTAGAGAGTGCTGCGCGTGGCGCCCCGATCGGTCGGCCTGCCCGAAGCGGGCCAGTGCAGGAACCGCCAGCGCTCAGGCCGCAGCGGGCTGTACGGGGATGTGGGCGCGCTCTTCCTTGATGCGATTGGCGTCGTCCACGAACACCAGCTTCGGCCGAAAGCTGCTGACCCGATCCTCGGGGATGAGGCCGAAGGCGGCGATGATGATCAGGTCGCCCACCGACGCCCGACGCGCGGCAGAACCGTTGACCGAGATGATGCCGGTGCCGCGCTGGCCTCGGATCGCATAGGTCACGAAGCGTTCGCCGTTGTTGATGTTCCAGATGTGAACCTGTTCGTTCTCGCCCAGATTGGCGGCTTCCAGCAGGTCTTCATCGATGGCACATGAGCCTTCGTAGTGCAATTCGCAATCGGTGACGGTTGCGCGGTGGATCTTGGACTTGAGCAGGGTTCGAAACATGGTCGGAAGTGCCGTCTGCAAAAAAGATAGGGGCTTGTAGCGGCGGAAGATAACCTAGTTCTAACGAACGCCCCTGTGCATTTCACGTGCTCCGCTTTCGTCATCGGGGCACATGGGTTGCCCGCCGCTGGCGGCCATCGCCCTCGAAGTCAGCGGCGCTCAGGGCACGTTCGAGGTGTTGATCTGGTAAGGCCGCCCCTGCATCTTGAAGCCGCCTCCGAATTCGATGGCCACATCGCCCGTGGGCTTCACCGGGCAGCCGCGCGGCGGCTGGCAGGCCCATTCCGCGCCGCGGTCGGCGAACACCACCGGGCCGTAGCGGTAGTTGAGCACCGCACGGCCGCCGTAGTCCGCCACGCTGAGCGTCAGGCCGAGGTTGGCGAAGTTGTCGATGTCCTCGGTCGCGACCGGGTCGACGATGCGGCTGTCCTGCAGCGTGCGCACCACGCGGCCGCTCTTCCCGTCTTCCGAGAAACGGACCCACTGGATCTTGCGATCGCCGCGCGAAGTCACGATCACCTGGCTGTTGAGCGCATCCAGCCGCCGGTCGGGGTCGTCCTTCGAATGCGCGAGCGAACTCGGGTTGCGGCCGACGGCGACCCTGCCCTCTGCCGCGATCCCGTTCGGCGATCCCGACCGGAGCTCGGCACCCGGCGCGTAGCCGCCCAGGCTGAAGATGCGCAGGCTGCCCTCCTGCGTCGCGATCCAGGCGTGGGCATCCTTCGTGCGGGTGACGGTCGTCTTGACGGCCGTGGGCCGCGCATCGAGCGCGATCGTCTTCACCACCACCGGCCGCGCCTGCGGCTTGAAGCTGAAGGCATGCGGCCACTGGCGCTCGTCCTGCCCCACCGGGCCGATGCTGCCGACGGCCTCGCTGAAGTAGACGCCGTTGATGTAGCCGAAGAGCGGCTTCAGATCGATGAAGGCCGCCTTCTGCTCGGACTTGGACACGACCACCGCCACGCCGCCCTTGGCATAGCGCTTGTAATTGCTGCCCGACGGGGTGAAGGACTGCCAGTGCCTGCTGAGCGGCGAGTGGGTTTGGCCCATGAAGAGGCCGCCGCCCAGCACCGTGTTGAAAGGATGCATGCCGGTGGTGACCGCGATCTCGGTCGGCGCCTTCATGTCGGCCGGCAGGTCCACGTAGCCCAGCACCTTCATGAAGGCGATGTTGCCCATGTTCGGCAAGCCCGGGTAGACGCCCTGCCATTCGGACCACCACTCGTAGTACGGCCCTTCGAGCTTGCAGCCGTCGCACAAGCCGGCCAGCGCGACCACCGCCACCTGGCCCTTCAGCTCGGCCGTGTCCCAGACGGTCACGAAGGCGAACTCGCTGTTGCTGGTCATGGCGACGGCGGTCGGCACCTTGTTCGGCGCCAGCCGCGCGGTGGCGAGGTTGTGGGCGGTGTTGCTGCCGGTGGTGGCGAGCAGGCCGTTCTGGAAAGCGATGACGGAGGTCGGGCAGTTGCCCGCCGGGCCGCTGCAGCGCCCGGCCGCGACGGGGCGGGCGCTGCCGTCGTTCGGCAGCAGGCCGGCGGAGCGGTACTGCACGACATTCACGCTGTCGAGGCCGCCGCCCCCAAGCTGCCAGGGCAATTGCGGCTTCTGTGCATAGGTGTTGACCTCGAAGGCCGATGCCTGCAGGTCGCCGACACCGGCGCGCTGGACCGGATCATCGGCCAGGAAGACGACGCTGGACTGGTTGGTCGAGTAGGAAAAATCAACCTCCTTGCGCGGACCGCCGACCTGCCATGAGGTGATGCAGACGCCCTTTTCGTTGCAACGCGCGAGATGGTCCTCGCGCTCGTACAGGGTGGGAAGCTTCGCGTTGGCGCTGCCGTAGTGCGCGGCGTCCGGGCCGTAGCGGTAGGCGATGCCCTCGGCCTCGCTCATGGCCGCAGCCACGGCCCGGTAGGCCGCTGGAACGATCTTGCCTGCGCGATCCACCACGTCGGCGATGCCGCTCGCCGCGGGCTTCGACGAAGCCTCCATCGACCTGGCCGCCGCCGCAGGGGCGGGACCGATGATGGTGCATGACTTGCGCACATGCGGTGCCGGGTCGGTGCCGAAGAACTCGTTGGTGCAGCTTGCCGGACCGCGAACGATCTTCTCTACCCAGCGATCGCCGGCGCCGTAGCGAACCCGCGCCGACGCGGGGACGACGAAGTCCTCGCCCTCCTGCGCCTGGACCGCCGCGGCGGCAGGGCTCTTGCCGGAAAGCAGCACCAGGGAAGCGATCAGGGCGAGGGCGAATTTCATCCCGCTCATTGTCCCGAAGCTCGCGCCCACCGATCAAGCTCTCCGCTTGAACATCGCCGATGCCCCGCTCGCATAGGCCACCTCTTCGGCGGTCGCGAGAAGCGCGGGCCCCAAGGCCAGCATGCGCTCTCTTCCGTCAGCTGAGTTCAGGCGCTGCCTGGGGCTTCAATGTTCAATAGGAGCCCGGCGGCGGTGTCGTCACCGGCTTGAAGCGCCGCGCCGATGCGGTCATGTCGACGAGGCAGGATCGCGTCGCGCCGACCAGCCCGCCCACCGACGCCTTGAGTGCGTCCGCCGCGGGTGACTCGCCGGGGTAGGTGGGCGACAACCCACATTTGCGCAAGACCCGGTTCACCTGGTAGACGCGAGCGGTCTTGCGCGTGACCGAGGTGTAGAAGGTCACTCCGATCGAGATCGACACGCGATCGCCGGGGGCCGTCCAATCAGGCTCGGAACGCGTCATGTGCGGCGAGGTGCTCGGGAAGTACACGCCGTCGCCAGGGCGCGCGTGGAACTCCTGGCCGCGAGACCGGAACTCTTCGCTGAAACGCACCTTCCTGAGCGAATGGGTGACGATGAAATCCTCCACCGCCTCGGCCGGCACGATGCTGCGATCCGCATGGTCCCAGACGCTCAGGATCTTGCGCCCGTGCAGCTGCAGCCAGAAGTTGTTCTCGCGATCGATGTGGAAGGGCGTCACCGAAGGCGGTGCCGAGATGAAGACGAAACCGTTCACCCGAAAGATGTCCGGCTGCTCGCGTTCCACATAGAAGCGCATGGTGTCGACGATGTCGAACAGCAAGGCCTGGTAGCGCGGAATGGCTTCGATGTTGTAGAGGGCCACCGACGAACCCGGCTCCTCCATGCGCTCGAAGTGTTCGTCGATGCTGCGCCCGTCCGGATGCCGGCTGTCGTGCGCGATGGTGGAAGCGACTGTGAGGCCAGGCCTCATGAATCGACACTGCCCCAGGGGAGCGAGCTCCTTGCCGAGCTTCACGAGTTCAGGCACCTGGAAGAGCGGATGCTCGTGAAAGTTGTGATGCAGGGCGGTGATCCTGTGCGTGGAGAAGCTCGCAGGATCGTCTGCCCTCACGTGATACGCGGTCCGCCAGCCGATATTTATGTCTTGTGTGTCTCTCATGACCGAAATCTTCGGTCACATGTAGTACTTTGGTACCTCTTGTAACGCATCGCGGAGTCACAAAATGTGAAAAATTCACATTTTTTGTACTATTGTTTTTATAGTGACCGCACCTTTGAGAACAAGCCACTGGCTGAGGAGCGCCAACCATGCAAATGATCGGACAGGGGTTAGGGAGCGAGGACGCAGCTCAGAACGATGTTCGGCCTGAACCGGCTAGTACACCCGGGACGAACGCTCCCTTGCGCGAGCTCTTGATAGAAGCCGGATTCGTCGGGGGCGTTTTCTTGGCGCTGGCCCTCTTGATCGTCGCTTCGGTTGGACGCTAAGCCGCAAGACGAGACCAAGCGCTCAAGCCGGAGGCCGATTCATCTGGCAAGTCGTGGGCTGCGTGCTCTCGGCCGGGCTCCACACCACCTCGGAGCGAAAGCCGTAGCCGGTGTTCTCAGCGTCATATTTGACGCCTGGGCTGCCCTTCTTGGCCCATACGCCAAGGTAGATCGGCGCTTGCAACTGGTGGTCGGTCGAGCGCATCTCGACCTCGCCCAACGGGCTCTGGTACTTCATGCCTTCGAGCGCGTAGGCGACCTTCTTGGGGTCGGTCGACTTCGCCTTCTGCATCGCCGCACGCAGCATGTTCATCGTGTTCCAGTGCGCGGCGAAGATGAAGTCCTCGCCCGACTTCTGCTTGTAGGCGACCGCGATCTTCTCCAGCGCCGGTGTCGGCGCATTGCTGCCCCAGTTCCAGATCACGCTCACTTTGTCGGCGCCCCAGGAGCCCATCTGCGCCGGCACGCCCGGGTTGTTGGCGTTCATCGTGTAGAAGTTGATGTTCAGGCCGAAATCGCGCGCCGCCTTCAGGAACAGCCCGAGATCGCTGCCCCAGTTCGAGGTAATGACCGTGTCCGCGCCCGACGACGCGATCTTCGCCACGTAGGGCGCGAAGTCACGCGTCGAGGCGATCGGTATGTAGTCCTCGCCGACCACCTCGATATCCGGACGCTTCTTCGCGAGATAGGCGCGTGAGGCCTTGGCCACCTGCTGGCCATGCGTGTAGTTCTGGTTGAACAGGAACACCTTCTTCACATCCGGCTTCGTCTTCAGGTAGGTCGTCAGGGCTTCGATCTTCATCTCGCTCGACGGATAGAACCGGAAGTGCCAGAAGCTGCAACGGTCGTTCGTGAGGCCCGGGTCCATCGCCGAATAGTTCAGGTAGACCATTGCTCCGTTCACATCGCGCTGGGCCTGCTTGTTGATGGCGTCGACCAGGGCGAAGGCGACTCCCGAGCCGCCGCCCTGCGTCACGTAGCGAATGTTCTGGTCGAACGCCGCCTTCAGCACGTTTGTGCTCTCCTGCGGCGTGCCCTTGCCGTCGAACGGGACGACCTCGAACTTCGGATCAGCCGCGCCCGCCGTGGAATTGAGCTGGCTCACCACCTCGCGCAGTTGGTTGAGCGAGCCTTGGCCACTGAGCGCGAAGGGTCCCGACAACACATCGATGAATGCGATCTTCACCGTCTCCGCAGCGTGGGTCGCGAGACCGGCCGCGAGGGCGCTAACGCAAAGGGATGCGCGGGCGGCGCGCAAGAATCCGGACCTGTGCATGGATGTCTCCGCTCGATGGTTTATGCAACGCACTCTAGGCCCGGCACGGTGTCCGCTCGGTCACGGATGGGACAGTCGAAGCGCGAGGCGCGAATTGCAGAGCGAGGACCACGCGAGTTACCTCTGGCGCCTGGTAACTACAAAGTGACACCGGGTGAGCGCTGTACTGTGACATCGTTGAAGACTGGCGATACCGTCTACAGCGGGATCGGGCCCGTGGAGATCGTGCGATCGCCGGCACCCCTTTGACGAACTGGCTTTGGAATGACTGCTATTTGGAAACCTGAACAACCCGTCGTCATCGCGGGCTACACCCTCACGCCAGCGGAAGCTTGGCTGCGTTGCTTCACACAGGAGTTCTCCAGCCTTGTGAAAGGCGAGATCACACTTGAGTTGCTTGCAGACCGGGCAATTGAGCTCTACCCCACCAACGCTCGTCGCGATCCCATCGAGGTTGCGCTCGAGGAGTTCGAGAGATCCGCTTAACGCTACTTTGCCCCGGCCTGATGCACATGTCTGAAGATGTTCGCAGCCCCCGCTGCAGGGGCGCTGTCGAGTAATCTTGCGCCATCGAAGGTGCGATGGAGGCAGTGGACATGTACATGGAACAAGGCGGCGAAGGCCCGGACCTGCTCCTCATGCTGCATGGGATGGGCGCGACGGGGGCCGTGTGGTCGCCCATGTGCGCAGGGGCCGGCATTCGCTGGGCCGGCCGCTGGGTCGTCCTGGACTTGCCCGGCCACGGCCAATCCGGCCGACAAGACTCCTATGCCATCGGTCAGTACGCCGCAACCGTTGGACGCGCCGCGCTGCCGCACGTCAATCCCGCAGGCCGGCTCGTGGTTCTCGGACACTCGCTGGGCGGGGTGATCGGTCTCGCCCTGGCCACGGGTTGGTTCGGTGTCACACCGCATCAGGTCTTCGGGGCCGGCATCAAGATCGCGTGGAGTGACGATGAACTCCGCCGCATGGACACGCTGGCTTCCCAGCCCGCCAAAACGTTTTCCACGGAAGAAGACGCGTGGGAGCGGTACCTGAAGGTCTCCGGCCTTGGCGGGATCGCCAACGCAGCGACACCTGTCGTCACGCGAGGCATCCAGCGCGGCGCCGATGGGTGGCGTCTCGCGATGGATCCTCGAGCCAATGCCGTCGGCAAGCCGCCGCTGTCCGAATTGGCGGCTCTGGCTCGCTGCCCCGTCCATCTCGGCCGCGGGCGCGATGACGCGCTGGTGACTATGGAGCAGATCCGTGCGCTCGATCCCAATGCCTCAGACCTTGGGCCGCATGGTCACAATGTGATGGTCGAGGCACCCGCGCGGGTTTGGGACTGGGTCGCCTCGTTCACATGAGCCGGTGGCTGACTCCTCGGAGCTGGCCGGCCGGAATCTCGAACGCCTACTTCAGGTCGCTGAGCTCGATGAAGTTGCTCTCGATCCAGACGCGGCCCTCTTCATTCAGCGCGAAGGTCAGTGCCTTCTCTTTGGATAGCTTCTTTTCCTGAATTGCTCGGGAAAGCGGATTCGCACTCCCGATCTCACCGCGCCTGTGGTTGTAGACGTGCTCCGTGCCGTCTTCATCGCTGTAGGTGTACGAGACCGTGATGCCGTCCAGGTCGGCGAGAGGCTGCAAGAACGCGATGAACTGCGATGCCGTGATGCCTTCGGCCCTGATTGCATCCCAGTGCTTGAAGAGATTCGACTTCGCGCCCGTCTGCTCGCGCCAGACGACCTCCGATGCCGGCCCGAATGGCTGGAACTTGGCGACCATCGACTCTGGAGCGTCCGCGCTGCCATTTCTGCGAAAGAAGTTGGCCACGGTGCTTGCGAACGGCCTGGGGTCCGCTTGGGCTCTAGGCCCTGACGGCCAGGAGGGCTTTCCAGTTCATCTCTTCGAACAGAGAGCCAGTGCCGCAAGCGCTTCATCGCACTCTTTTACCTTCGGATCCGCCACGCCGATCCCTGGTGCAGGGATGGCAACCATCGGCGCTTCGGGAGGCAAAGGGGCTTGGGCCGGAGGCGCGGCGGGCTCACCGAGTCCAAGCGCCTGGGACGCCTTCAGGGTGGCGTCTCGAAGCTGTTCCCGCTTGGCGGCTTGTTCTTGCGCTCGCCGATCGAACGCCTGCCATAACTCCTTCACGCCAGGGTCATCCGCATGGTCGGCGTCCAAGGCGTCGAGCACACGCTTCGCGGCACTCAGGTCGCCACGGCTCAAGGCGCTCTGCACTTGCTCCACATTCGCCTTGAACTGTCGCAGCTTGCCGGCCTCGCTCTGCTTGTCGAGATAGATGTCATGCACCAGGGCGAGAACAAGCAAAACCAGCGCCGCCACGATGCCGATCACCCAGCGATTCGGGATAGCGGAGCTGCCCGCCCGGTGCCCTGAGCCGCCGCCTCCCAGCACTTCCTGCTGCCACAAGGCGCCGGGGCGGGCAAGGCCGATCTCGGAGCTCGCTTCCTCCTTGGCCGCGCTCGTCGGGACGAGGTTGCCACCTCCAGCGGAAGTACTGCGCTCAGGCTCGACGGTCGACCTTGCATCAACAGCGCCATCCGTGTCGAACTGATCCTCACCGCAGAATGGACAAAACCGTTCCCGCTTCTGCAACAGCGCAGCACAATGCTTGCAGGGCACTGAAAACGACGAGTCCAAATCGGCCAAGTTCACCATAACTCGGAACAAGGGTCATGACCGCGGCGGGGACGCCAGTCTCATTTTGGACCTACAGCCGCGCCGAACCAAGCGCCGCCCGGCGGCAACACTCTCGGCTGCGGCGAGGGCGCTGATCGAGATGGTGGGAGACCAGCAGTCGGACGCGGGCTGAAGCGCGTCTTGACCAGGAGCTTGAAAAAATCGGGAACCAAGGCTCGGTAGAAAACCCTAAGACTTCTCCCTTTCTCCAAGGTCGACCACCGACCTCTTGCCCCGACTGGAAACGGTCGGGGCTTTTCGTTCGTCCGGTCAGAGGCGAACGCACTAGGAACAACGGCGACGCGCGCGAAGCGAGGGCGACAAAGGCAGCGGCACAGCTTCTCCCTAGGGTCGTACCTGCGCCACCTGCAGCAGAACGCCACCCGCACCGACCTTGACCGTCTGCACGGCCGAGATCAGGTCGCCCGGTTCGGCCTTTGCAAGGCCAGTCTTGGAAATACGTGCTTCGACCTCCACCTCTGTGGCTGCAGAAATAGGCGACTGTGGGTTCATCGATTGGGAGTCGTTGAGCACGAATTTCACCGGCAACTCCGCAGCGCGAAGCCGCACCGCCGCGACCGGCATGCGGGTACCGGGCAACCGGGCAATGACCATCACCGTGTCGTCGGGGCCGGCTTTGTCCTTTAGCGAAGGATCCAGCTCCACCGTCCCGCTCACATCGCGGCCGGCTGCGGCGGCCTCCGCGACGGCGGGTGCTTTGGCGGCCAGGGCAGCCTTGGCTCTGACATCCTGGATCGCGCGCTGCAGCTTGCGCGCATCGTCGGACCCGGACGGCAGCCGCGCCGCCAGCCCTTCCCAGGCCCGCAAGGCCTGGGTGTACTCCCCGGCTTCGAGATCTGCTGCGCCCGACAACCACAGCGCCGTCGCGTTGTCGGGGTCGGCCTTCAAGGCCTTCTGGATCAGCATCGCCGGCTTGCCGGCAAGCCGGCCGCGATTGTTGATCGCTGCGACTCCCGCGTAGATGGCGAGCATCTGCGCGTCGTTGTCGATGAAGGAGCCGGCCCGCTCGAACGCTTTTTCGGCCTCCACCATGCGACCCATCGCCTTGTACGATTGCGCCAGCATGGCCCATCCCTTGAGGTTGCCCGGTTCCTTCTCTAGCTTTCGCGTCAGGGTCGCCACCATTCGCTCGAGCTCCTGGGCCTTGGCCGTTTCCTGATGAGCACCGCGCGGGGCCAAGCTGGCGGGGTTTCCGATCAGCAGGTAAAGAACGCCGGCGGCAATTGGCAGAAGCAGGCTCACGCCCACGATGGTTTTCGTGGGGGCGCGCAGCGTGCTGGTCGCGTCCTTTTCACGCGTATCTTCGAGCGCGCGCCGCTGGAGCTCGGCGCGCGCCTGCGCGTAGTCTTCCTTGCCGAGCGTGCCATCGGCCAGGTCCTGCTCCAACTTGGCGAGCTGCTCGCGGAGGATCGCTGCATTGAGCTCGCGCCGCGACGACTGCGCCCGGTCGGTCTTGTGCACGAAGGGCCGTAGCAGCAGCGCCAGAACAAGCGCGATGGCCAGCGCGGCGCCGATGAGGAATCCCATCATTTTTCGCCCTCCTTCAGCAGTGCATCGATGCGCCTCGCTTCATCTTTGGTCAGTGGGGTTTCATCGATCAAGCGGTTGCGCCGGCGCAGATAGACCAGCAGGATTGCGACACCGATGATCATCAGCAAAAAGGGGCCGGCCCACAGCAGCCACGTCTCGGGTTTGACCCGTGGCCGGTACAGCACGTAGTCCCCGTAGCGCGCCACCAGGAAGTCCCTGATTTGGTCGTCGCTTCGTCCCTGCCTGATCAGCGTACGCACTTCGCGGCGCAGATCCTGCGCCAGCTCGGCACGCGATACGGCAAGCGATTCGTTCTGGCACACCAGGCAACGCAGTTCCTCGGAAATGGCGATCATGCGCTGCTCAACGACCGGGTCTTCGGCCAACGGCATGGCCTCCTTGGTCCATCCCGTTCCGAGGGCGAGCGCAACCATCAGCAATGCAAACAGGCGCTTCACGAATTCTTCAGCTGGTTGATGAGGGGCAGGATGGTTTTTTGCAGCGCCTCGGGCGTGATCGGTCCGATCTGCTTGTGGCGGATGACGCCTTTCTTGTCGATGATGTAGGTCTCCGGCACACCGTAGACCCCATAGTCGATGCCGACGCGGCCATCGACGTCGAGCGCAGAGAGGTTGTACGGATTGCCGTGCTGACCGAGGAATCTCAGCGCGTCCTCGCGCTTGTCCTTGTAGTTCAGGCCGATCAGGGGCAGCACTTGCGAGCGCGAGAGCTCCACCAGCAGCGGGTGCTCCAGCCGGCAGGCCACGCACCACGACGCCCAGACGTTCAGCATCCAGACCTGGCCTTTCAAGTCGGCCGGCGAGAAGGTCTTCTCCGGAACGATCAGCTGCGGGACCTTGAATACGGGCGCCGCCTTGCTGACCAGGGGGGAAGGAATCTCGTGCGGGTCTCTCTTCAGTCCGACGGCAAGAAAGCCGATCAGCACCCCGAACAGCGCGAGCGGGATCAGAAACTTGGCCTTCATGGGGATGCACCTCGCAGTGCCGTTATGGCCTCCTGGGCCCGAGCGCGGATTCGCAGACGGTAGCGCCGGTCGGACACCGCGCAGAGGCCGCCCAGGGCCATCAGCAGGCACCCGCCCCAGATCCAGTCCACGAACGGCTTGAAGTAGACGCGCACGGCCCAGGCGTTGCCCTCGAGCGGCTCGCCGAGCGAGACATAGACGTCGCGCGTGAAGCCCGCGTCGATGGCCGCTTCGGTCATCGGCATCGATGAGGACGCGTAGATGCGTTTTTCCGGATGGAGGGTGCGGCTCGCGCGAGCGCCCTGGCTGACCTCGAACTGGCCGCGCGCTGCGCTGTAGTTCGGGCCCGCCACGCGAGTGACCCCCAGGAACTTGAACTCATGGCCGCCGACGGTGACGCTGTCGCCCGGCTCCATGCGGACATCCTTTTCCTGCTGGAAGCCGCCGACCAGGGTCACGCCCATCACGAAGACGGCGATGCCAAGGTGCCCGAACTGCATGCCCCAGAACGACAGCGGCGGCATGCCTTCTTTCAGGCGCGTGGCGATCTGCATGGCCATGGACGTTGCGACCCACACGGACAGCAGCGTGCCCAGGCCGGTCAGAACCGTCCAGCCGCCCATCAGCAGAGGAATGGCGACGGCACCCAGCACCGCCAGGACAGCGGCAATCCACAGCCGCCGTGCCATGTCCTTGATATCCGCATGCTTCCAGCGCGCCAATGGGACGGCGGCCATCAGGAACAGCACCGGGGCCATCACGGGGACGAAGACCGTGTTGAAGTAAGGCGGCCCGACCGAAATCTTGCCCAGGTTGAGTGCATCCACGATCAGCGGATACAGCGTGCCGAGCAGCACCGAGCCGGTCGCGACCACGAGCAGCACGTTTCCCACCAGCAGCAGCGTTTCACGCGACATCAGCGCGAAGCTCCCGCCCAGGGCCACCTTGGGCGCGCGCCAGGCGAACAGCGCCAGCGACGAGCCGATCACCAGCGTGAGCAGCACCAGGATAAAGACGCCGCGCTTCGGGTCGGTGGCAAAAGCGTGCACCGAGGTGAGTACGCCGGAGCGTACGAGGAAGGTGCCCAGCAGCGACAGCGAAAACGCCCCGATGGCCAGCAGCACCGTCCAGCTCTTGAAGCTGCCGCGCTTTTCCGTGACGGCCAGCGAATGGATGAGCGCCGTGCCGATCAGCCAGGGCATGAAGGAGGCGTTCTCCACCGGATCCCAGAACCACCAGCCGCCCCAGCCCAGTTCATAGTAAGCCCACCAGGACCCCAGAGCGATGCCCAGCGTGAGGAAGATCCAGGCGGTGGTGGTCCAGGGCCGCGACCAGCGCGCCCACGCGGCGTCTAGGCGGCCTGCGAGTAGCGCGGCGATCGCGAATGCGAACGCGACTGAGAATCCGACGTATCCCATGTAGAGCATCGGCGGATGGAAGATGAGGCCGGGGTCCTGCAGCAACGGGTTGAGGTCGCGTCCTTCCACGGCCGCCGGCACCAGCCGCTCGAAAGGATTCGAGGTCAGCAGCACGAACAGGAGCAGGCCGCAAGCGACGAGGCCGAGCACGCCCAGCACCCGCGCGACCATGGTTTCGTCGAGCGCGCGCGACAGCTGCGCGACCGCCATGGTCCAGCCCGCAAGCATCAAGAGCCACAGCAGCAGGGAGCCTTCATGCCCGCCCCACACCGCGGCCAGCCGGTAAGGCGTGGGCAACAGCGAGTTGGAATGACCGACGACATAGGCCACCGAGAAATCGTTGAGGTAGAAGCTCCAGGCCAGCGCGACGAACGACGCCGTCACCAGCAGGAAGAGCACTTGTGCGGCCGGGCGCGCCAGCAGCAGCCATTCGCGGCGGCCATAGTGCGCCCCGAGCAGCGGCAGCGTGCCGAGCAGGCCAGCCACGCAAAGGGCGAGGATCAGGGCGAAATTGCCAAGTTCGGGGATCATGGCTTAGGCGCTTCTTCAGCGCGTTTGGCCTGCTCGAGCGCGTGTTGCGCGGCCGGCGGCATGTAGTTCTCGTCATGCTTGGCCAGCACCTCGGACGCGGTGAAGTTGCCGTCCGCGCCCAGTCTGCCTTGCACCACGGCGCCTTTACCCTCCTTGAACAGGTCGGGCAGGATGCCGGTATACGAGACAGGAATATCTTTCGCCAGATCGGTCAACACGAAATGGACTGTCAGGTTGTCGCGCTTAAGCGAGTGGTCCTTGACCATGCCCCCGATGCGAAACACCTGGCCCTGAGGCGACTTGCCGGCCGCGACCTCGCTGGGCGTCACATACAAGGCGATATTGCTGTTGAGCGCGTTGAGCACCAGAGCAGCCGCAACGCCGACGGCCAGCACGCCCCCGGCAACGATCGCAGCACGCTTTTTCCATTTTTTCATCAGGCCTCCTGGTCCATCTGTTCGGCCAGTGCATGGCGGCGCAGGCTGCGCACGATCGCCTGGTGGCGCCTGCTCAGAAGGAAAGGCTCGAGGGCAAGGGCCGCGACACACACGCCGAAGCTGCCCCAGACATACAGCCCATAGCCACCCATGGCGAAGAAGTCGGCCGCGGAATGCCAGTTCATGGCGCAACCTCCGCCAGGCTGCGCACCCAATCCGTGTGAGCTTCGCGCTCGAGGATGATGGTGCGAAGGCGACTGAGCGCCATCGCCACCGAGTACATCCAGAAGCACAGCACCATCAGAAGCATGCCCCACAACATGGTCTGGGCCATCGAGGGCGACCTGGTCAGCGATACCGACGCGCCCTGGTGCAGCGTGTTCCACCATTTCACCGAGAAATAAATGATCGGCACGTTCACCACGCCCACCAGCGCGAGGATCGCGCCGGCCTTGTCGGCGCGCCGGGGGTCGTCGATGGCGGCCTGCAGCGCTATGAAGCCCAGGTACAGGAAGAACAGGATCAGCTCGGAGGTCAGACGCGCATCCCACACCCACCAGGTTCCCCACATGGGCTTGCCCCAGAAGGCCCCGGTGCACAGCGACAGGAAAGCCATCAGCGCCCCGGTGGGAGCAAGCGCCTGCGCCATCATTCCCGAGAGCCGCGCGTTGAGCGCCAGCCCGATTCCGGCCCAGCTCGCCATCACCACATAGATGAACATCGACATCCACGATGCCGGTACGTGGACAAAGATAATGCGGTAACCCTCGCCCTGCGTGGCGTCGCTCGGGGCGACGAACAAGCCGACCCAGAGCCCGGCAATACCGAACATGGCCGCCAGCAGCCAGAACCAGGGAATCATCTTTCCCGCCAGAGGATAGAAGCTGTAGGGACTGGTGAGCTTGAACCAGTTGATGATTTGATTGCTCATTCCAGTGCAATCCTCAACGCCGCCGTGGTCGCCCAGGGCGCGAAGAACACGGCCATCGCCAGCATTGCGGCGAGCAGCGACAGATGGCCGGTGGCGCCAAGCCCCGCAGTGTGGGCGTGGACCGCGCCCGCGCCGAAAATCAGCGTCGGGATGTAGAGCGGCAGCACCAGCAGGCTCAGCAGGACGCCGCCGCCGCGCACTCCAAGGGTGAGAGCGGCACCGATGCCACCCACCAGCGACAGCACCGGCGTGCCCAGCAGCAGCCCCAGCGTCAGCACGCCCAACGCGCCGCGGTCGAGGTCGAACTGCATGCCGAGCAAGGGAGCGAGGAACACCAGTGGCAGGCCCGACACCAGCCAATGCGCCATGTTCTTGCCGCTCACGAGCAGCGCCAGGGGTGTGGGCGACAGCAGCATCTGCTCGAGCGTGCCATCCGCATGGTCGGCCGCGAACATGCGCTGCAGCCCCAGCATGGTGGCCAGCAGCGCGCCGACCCACAGCACGCCCGGCGCGATCTTGCGCAGCAGCGCCGTCTCCGGACCGATGCCCAGCGGGAACAGGCTGGTGACGATGACGAAGAAGAAGAGTGCCGTGAGCACCTCCGTCTTGCGGCGCATCGCGAGGAGCAGGTCACGGCGTATCACGGCCAGCACCGCCTTCACAGGTCGATCGCCTTGCCGCCGGCGATCTGCACCGCCTGGTGGCTTGTGACCACGGCCATACCGCCATGGTCAAGGTGCTCACCGATGAGCGTTCCCAGCATCTCCACGGCGCGGGTGTCGAGTGCGGTGAAAGGCTCGTCCAGCAGCCACAGCTTCGCTTTTCGGGTGACGAGGCGTGCGAGCAGCACGCGCCGCTTTTGGCCGGCCGAGAGAAAACGCACAGGTTGGTCCTCACGCCCCTTGAGGCCGAGGCGTTGCAGCGCAGCAAACGCTTCTGGCCGTTGCAGACCCATACCGTCGAGCTCCGACGCAAGTTGGAGATTCTCAAGCGCAGTGAGTTCTTCCTTCACCGCCGCATGGTGACCGAGGAACAGCAGGTCGGCGCGGTACGCCTGCGCGTCCTGGCCAGTCGGCTTGCCGCACCAACGAATCTCGCCCTGCACCGGCTGCGACAGCCCGGCGAGAAGCCTGAGCAGGCTGGTCTTGCCGCAGCCGTTGGCACCGCGCACGTGCAGCCACTCGCCGGGCTCGACCTTGAAGTCGATGCCGGTGAAGACGGAACGTTCTCCGTGCACGCAGGATAGGTCGGTGACATTCAACATTGTATGAATTGTCAGCGTCTGTATTTCGCTTGTCGATGGACGTCTTCACGGACGTACCGGGACAAATCTCCCCCTTCGATCAGGACAGTCCTCCCTACACGAGCCGTTCCTTTCAAGGAATAATACGTTTGTTTCTATGCATTGCACAAGAGAGGGGGTCGAGGATGGCTTCCAGGCACGGACGCAGGGCAGCTGCGGATGGTCCCCTCATGGCTGCTGGTGCAATGAGATTCGCCGGTTCGACGGGCGTGGCGTTTCTGAATGAGACGTTAGTCAATGACGCCCTCGCCAGCAGCGAGAGCGCAGGCGCCGCGGCCACGTACGGGATCGATGCAGCGGCAGGCAGTATCGATCTGGGCCGGGCGGGCAGCGCACCCCTCGGCTTGAAAGCAGCGAGCGCTATCTTCAGCATCACGCATACCCAGGCCGATGGTCAGCTTCCTAAGCTAATCGCGGACCCTGTTGGCCAAGAGACAGCGCAGGCATTGCGTGAGGCCCGGAAAGAACTGCGACGACTCTCCGGCCTGTTGGTATCGATACAGGAGGACGAGCGCAGGCGGATTGCGCTGGACTTGCACGATGGGCTGGGACAGTCCCTGAGTCTTATCAAGCTCGCGATCGAGCAGTCCGCCAAGTTGCTTGACAAGGGCGCGACAACCAAGGCCAGCGAGTCGCTGCGACAGCTGACCCCCCGGGTCGAGGAGGCACTGGTGGAGTTGCGCCGCGTATCCACGGAATTGCGGCCCTCGATGCTCGATGACCTCGGCATTCTGCCCACGCTGTCATGGTTCTTCCGTGAATTCGACGCCGTATGCAGTGGCGTCGTGCTCGAGAGGACGGTCGATGTCGCCGAGCACGAGGTACCGGTGGCGCTGCATATCACCCTCTATCGCATTCTTCAGGAAGCGTTCCACAACATCGTCAAACACGCGGTGGCCGACCGGGTGCGGGTCCGCCTGGCTCGTATCGATGGTGCGTTGCATCTGGTGATCGAGGACAACGGCCGCGGATTCGATCCGACCACCGTCAAGTGGGTGGAAGGCCAGTCGAGGGGACTGGGCCTGCTCAGCATGAAGGAGCGCGCCTCGTTGTCGGGAGGAACCTATCACCTGATTTCCGCGCCAGGGCAAGGCACCTGCATTCAAGTGTTGTGGCCGTCAGGCATTTGCCCGACCACCATCGATTGCTGTCGGGCATCCGAATGCATCGGACCGCAAGTGTCGTGTCCAGAGATCAGGGCCGCACAGGATCGCGATCAGAAAAATACAGTGCACCGCGTATGAACGTATACGGTGGTCCACCCACAGCCAGAGTGCACTTGCGCCGCTAAGGTAAGTACGGCGCTGAGTCATTTGCGTTTTGTCGATCGGCTCAAACAGACACCGGAGACTATCGAAATGCAGCACACAGGGAATGCCAAGAACTCCGCAGGCGGCAGCGGCCGGGGTTTCACCCTGCTCGAACTGCTGGTTGTCATGATGATCATCGGTCTGCTGGCCGGCTACGTCGGGCCCAAGTACTTTTCGCAGATCGGCAAGTCGGAGGTCAAGGCGACACGAGCCCAGCTCGACGCGCTGGGTAAGGCACTGGACCAGTTCCGGCTCGACACCGGCCACTACCCCACCACGGAGCAGGGACTGGTGACGCTCGTCCAACGTCCTCCCGATGAGCCGAAGTGGGCCGGCCCGTACCTCACCAAAGCCGTTCCGCCCGATCCCTGGGGCAACCCCTACGTCTTCATCATGCCGGGCGAGCATGGAGAGTACGACCTGCTGTCGTACGGCAAGGATGGCAAGCCCGGCGGCGAGGGCGAAGCCGCCGAAATCACGAACTGGTAGTAGGAACGAACACCATGCGCTACCAGGTCAAGGCATTGCGCGGCGATGAAGAGCTGACGGCTTTCGCTTTCGATGCCGTAGACGCAGGCGATGCGGCAAACCAGGCACGAGACCGGGGATATACGGTGATCGCGATCAGTCCCAAAGCGGCTTGGCCGCGCTGGCACAAGGCGGGCACCGGCAGATTTCCCCTGGTCCTGTTCAGCCAGGAATTGCTGGCCCTTCTGGAAGCAGGACTGTCGCTCGTGGAGTCGCTGGAAGCCCTGGCCGAAAAGGAGCAGCAGGCCGAGGTCCGAAAGACGCTCGTGCAAATTATCGCCACCCTGTACGAAGGGCATACCTTGTCCCATGCGCTGCAACATTCGCCAGCGAATTTTCCGCTGTTGTACGTGGCAACCGTGCGCGCAAGCGAGAAAACCGGGGGCTTGCCGGAAGCACTGTCGCGCTACGTGGCTTACCAGACGCAAATGGATGCCGTCAGGCGACAGGTGGTCAGTGCCTCAATCTACCCACTCCTGCTGATCGGTGTCGGCGCTTTGGTGACGCTGTTTCTCATGGTGTACGTGGTACCGCGATTCAGCCATATCTATGCCGAAATCGGCGGTGAGTTGCCGCTGATGTCGCGGCTGCTGATGCGCTGGGGCCAGCTGCTGGATGCCCACGGCGCGGCCATTCTGGCAGCCGCTTTGCTCACTCTGCTCGGAGTGATCTACGCGGCCACCCGCCCAGCCAGCAAGCACTGGCTGATGCGCGCACTGTGGCAGCTACCCAGCCTTGGAAGACGGTTGCACGTTTTTCAGCTCGCCCGCTTCTACCGTTCGCTCGGCATGTTGTTGCGCGGCGGTATGCCGGTGCTGAGCTCCTTGCAGATGGTGTCCGACCTGCTGGAGTCTTCACTGCGCGGCCAACTCGGGCTGGCCTTGGCGCGCATCCGTGAAGGCCATGCGCTTTCCAGTGCCATGGAGCAATACGGCCTCACGACGCCCGTGGCGTCGCGCATGCTGCGCGTCGGCGAGCGTACCGGGCGCATGGGCGAGATGATGGAGCGCATCGCCACGTTTTACGAGGAAGAAACGGCGCGCTGGGTCGAACGCTTCACCAAGCTCTTCGAGCCCTTGCTGATGGTGTTCATCGGCCTGGTCATCGGCGGCATCGTAGTGCTCATGTATTTCCCGATTTTTGAACTTGCGGCGAGCATTCAATGAACATGTCAGAGCCCCTCGATCTCGACCTCGGCCAGGGGTTTTCGCCGGCGCAGGTGCACTCGGCGCGCAGCGCGGCGCGTCAGGCGCGGCGCGCCGGCGTCGAGGTGCTGGAGGAACAGTCGGGATTCGATCCGCAGCGCTTTGTGCAGGAGCTGGCAACGACGCTGCACTATCCCGCCGCGACGATGGAGGATCTGCGCCGCATGACTCCCGCGTTCGACGTGCTGCCGTTTGCCGAGGCGGTGGAACGCCAGTGCCTGGCCCTGCGTGACCAGAGCCAGGCGCTGGTGTTGGTCATGGGCGATCCTTTCGACGACGACCTCCAGGCGTGGGCCGAGCAGCGCGTGGCCGCCCGTTTCAGCTGGTGCCTTGCGCACCACGCCGACGTGGCGGCGTATCTGACACGCCACGAGGAAACCCTGCATGCCATGGATGGCCTGCTGCCCAGTGGCGCCCGTGACACCAGCGCGCAGAACGCGGCCGCCGACCTGTCATTCAAGAGCATCAGTGAAGACACCAGCCCCGTGGTCAAGCTGGTTCACTCGACGGTATACGACGCACTGAAAGCGTCCGTGAGCGATATTCATCTGGAGACCACGCAGGGCGGGCTGAGTATTCGCTATCGCATCGATGGTGTGCTGACCACAGTCGGGTCTCTGGCCGGAATGGAGCTCGCGCAGCAGGTCATTTCCCGCATCAAGATCATGTCCGAACTCGACATTGCGGAGCGCCGGATCCCGCAGGACGGCCGCTTCAAGGTGTCGGTGCAAGGCCACGAGGTGGATTTCCGCGTGTCCATCATGCCCAGCAT
The DNA here is from genome assembly GCF_964253805.1 of Variovorax sp. LjRoot175. Taxonomy (NCBI): domain Bacteria; kingdom Pseudomonadati; phylum Pseudomonadota; class Betaproteobacteria; order Burkholderiales; family Comamonadaceae; genus Variovorax; species Variovorax sp. LjRoot175. The sequence goes on from NZ_CAXURY020000001.1 coordinate 4,875,107, forward strand.
CTTCGGCGAGGATGCAGTCCTGCGCATCCTGGACAAGCAAACCCTGTCCGATCAGATCAAAGGGCTGCGCCTGGACTATCTCGGCTTCGACGAGCACACCCTGACTCGTCTGCGCCGCCTGGCCAGCGAAGCCTACGGCATGCTGCTGGTGACCGGTCCTACAGGATCAGGCAAGACCACCACGCTGTATGCGGCGCTCACCGAGATCAATCACGGCCAGGACAAGATCGTCACGATCGAGGACCCGGTCGAGTACCAGTTGCCCGGCGTCCTGCAAATCCCGGTCAATGAGAAGAAAGGGCTGACGTTTGCCCGCGGTCTGCGCTCCATTCTTCGACATGATCCGGACAAGATCATGGTCGGCGAGATCCGCGACTCCGAAACTGCGCAAATCGCGGTGCAGTCGGCATTGACCGGCCACCTGGTGTTCACCACCGTGCACGCCAACAACGTGTTCGATGTGATCGGCCGATTCATCCATATGGGAGTGGACCCCTACAGCTTCGTTTCCGCCATGAACGGCATCATGGCGCAGCGGCTGCTGCGGATGAACTGCCCGCATTGCGTCGAAGCGGATGAGCCTGACGCCCTCCTGCTGGCCGAATCCGGCATCTCTGCCGAACAGGCGCACAACATGACATTCCGCGCCGGTCGTGGCTGCGGTCATTGTCGCGGCACAGGCTTCAAGGGGCGCCGCGCCATCGGCGAGATCCTCCATCTCAACGACGAAATCCGCGAAGCCATCATTGCCCGCCAGCCGATCCGCGTGATCCGCGAGGCGGCAAGGCGCAACGGCACCCGCTTCTTGCGCGAAATCGCTCTGGAAACGGTCGGCCGAGGCCATACCACGCTGAAGGAGATCAACCGTGTCACCCTGGTTGCATAAGGAACTACGGGTCTTCTTGTGCCCCGAACGGGTAACACTCTTGCCTATGCGGCGTGCGCTCACCCTCAGAGGCATTCGCCGCACCATCGACGACCCACAATTCGTTTTCGTCGAGGGCACGAACGCCGCGCAGCCATGGCGCCCCGCGCTGCTGGCGCTGGAGGCCGCACTGCCTGCCGTCGCGAAGGAAAGGACGGCCGCCACGGTCGTCCTCTCCAACCAATTTGTGGGCTACACCCTGGTGCCCTGGCAGGCGGGGCTGGCTGACTCGCAGGAGGACCTGTCCTATACCCGCCATTGCTTCACGAAGGTATACGGCAAGGCCGCGCTGCAGTGGGAGTTGCGTCTGAGCCATCAAGCGCCTGAAAGGCCGAGACTTGCCAGCGGCGTCGATGCGGAATTGCTCGACGGCCTCAGAAGCGTGTTCGTCCGGCCAGGCATCGCCCTGCGCTCCGTCCAACCTCATCTGATGCCGGCCTTCAACGATGTCAGGCGCCGGCTGCGGCAGCGCAGTGCGTGGTTCGCGCTGCTTGAACCCGGCCATCTATGCCTCGCCCTGCTGCGCAATGGGCACTTCTCGCGGGTGCGCAGCCAGCGCATCGAAAGCAGCGAGGAACTGCCAAGAATACTTGAGAGGGAGGCGTTCCTGGCCGATGAACCGCCAGTGCCGAAAGACGTTTACGTCGCGCATCTGTATCCTGGCGAAAGGGTGCTTCCGGAACTCGATGGCTGGCAGTTTCATGCGTTCAACCCTGCGCCGGCGGATAGTCCTCCGTCGACGGAAGGTGGGCATTTCGTCATGACGAGGCCGGGGTGATCGCGATGCGTGCCCTGCAGCTCGATTTCCAGCGCGCTTACAAGCCCGTGCCGTGGCTCGGGCTCGCCGTGCTGCTGGCGGCATTGGTCACGCTCGCCACGATGACCGGCTATTACCAGACGCTGAACGAGGAGACCCGCCTCTCGGAAAGCAAGGCCGACCAGGCCGCACGGCTGTCAGGTCAACACGCGAGTGTGTCGCGCCCTCTGACCGAACACGCAGCGCGTGCGCAGATGCTGGAAGTCAAACAGGCCAACCAGGTGATGCGCCAGCTTGGCCTACCGTGGAACGCGCTGTTCAACGCCGTGGAGAGTTCGGGCGGGAAGGACGTTGCCCTGCTGTCGCTGGAACCCGACCTGCACAACGGCGTGGTGAAGATCGGCGGCGAAGCGAAGGATTTCGATGTCTTGCTGAACTATGTGAAAGAACTCTCGACGCGAGACGTGTTCGGCACCGTCATGCTGCAGAACCACCAGATCCAGCGGGATATCGCGGAGAAGCCGGTACGGTTTACCTTGATTGCCCACTGGAAGGGAGTCGCACCGTGAATCTTCACCTGACTTCCGCCATTCGACGAGAGCGCCACCAGCTAGGCTTGCCGGGCGCCCTGGGTGCGGGCGGGCTCGCGCTGTGTCTGGGTCTCTACTTCTCGATCCTGCAACCGGCGCAGCAGCGCCGCGACGCGGCACGCCTCGCCGCGAGTTCGCTGCACAAGCGCATTGCACAGGCCGGCCCAGACTCGAATCAAGTGGTGCCGCTGGGCGAACAGCTCGCCGCCTTCTATCGGCTTTTCCCCAGCGAGCAGGACTCGACCGATTCGATCGGCAAGATCGCCGCCATCGCGAAGCGCCACGGCCTGGTTCTGCAACAGGCCGAGTACAAGGCGCAACGCGACAAGACCGGCAGGCTGACCCGCCTTCAGATGAACCTGCCGCTCAAGGGGGAGTACCAGATCATCCGCCGGTTTCTCGCTGACGTGAACGCGGAAATGGAGACCGTCTCTCTCGAACAAGTGCAGTTCGAGCGTCAAAAAGTGGGCGATCCGCTGGTGGACGCCAAAGTCCGGCTGGTCATTCATCTGGGGACCGCGTCATGAGCTCGCGGACGTGGCGACGCTACGCGCTGTTCGGCACGCTGGCCTTGGTGCTGGTCTTGTCGGCCGTTTCAGGAAAAGGCTGGAATATCGCGGGAGAGCCGATGGTGGCGCCATCGCCATCGCGCCCGCCGCAGGTGTCGCGTGCGCCGGCGCAATCTCTGCCGTCGATCGCGCTCGAGCGTTTGCAGCGGCGCGATGCTCCCGCGGACTCTGCGAAGTTGGCCGGCAATACTTTCGGGGCGATGACCTGGCATGTGCCGCCGCCGCCACCACCGCCGAAGCCCGTTGCCAAACCCACGCCGCCGCCACCGCCGACAGCCCCTCCGATGCCCTTCACCTTTCTGGGACGTTATGAGGATGAGGGGGTGCGGATCATCATGCTGGTCAAAGGGGACCGGATCTACACGGTTTCCGAGGGCGACGTGATCGACCGGACCTACCGCGTGGAGCGCCTGGCAGGCGGGCAGCTGGAGCTGATCTACTTGCCGCTGGGCATCAAGCAAACTGTCAGTGCTGGGGGGACCTGATGCATGCTGCCATCGCCACGTCCATGAGCGGGATTGTCATCAGCCTGTTGCTGGCGTTGCTGACCGGATGCGCCGGTCATCAGTTGCACCGGGAGGGCATGGCGCTGATCGCGCAGGGGCGGGCCGAGGAAGGCCTGGCGAAGCTGGCGCAAGCCAGCAGCGCAGATCCGGACAACGTGTCCTATCAAACGGACTTCTTGCGCAGCCGGAACCTGGCGGTGAGTCGCCTGCTGGCAGCGGCCGACAGTGAACGGGCAGCGGATCGGCCAGCGGCTGCGCGGGCCATCTATGAACGCATTCTTGCCATCCATCCGGGCAACAGCCGGGCGGTGTTCGGCCTCGAGATGCTGGACATGGACGCCCGTCACGAGGCGGCGCTGACAAGTGCGGACGCCCTGCTCAAAAAGCGGGATACCGACGCTGCGCGGGCGGCCCTCGCACCGGTCTTGCTTGAAAGCCCTAGGAACGGCAAAGCCCTGCTGCTGCAACGGAAGATCAACGAGCAGGTGGCCAAGGAAGCGTTGCCCGAACCTTCTCTCAAGGCAAAGTTCACCAAACCGGTCACCCTGCAATTCCGCGACGCGAATCTCAACATGGTGTTCGAGGCTCTGTCGCGCACCAGCGGCATCAATGTGCTGCTGGACCGTGACGTCAAGGCCGATCTGAAAACTTCGATCTTCGTGAGGGATGTGTCGGTGGAGGACACCATCAACTTGATCCTGCTGCAGAACCAGATGGAGAAGAAGGTCATTAGCGACAACACGGTGTTCATCTATCCGGCCACAGCGGCAAAGCTCAAGGAATATCAAGACCTGAAGATCAGGAGCTTTCACCTGGCCAATGCCGATCCCAAGCAGATGCTTACCATGGTCAAGACGCTGCTGAAGACCAAGGACGTTTTCATTCACGAGAAGACCAACTCGATCGTGATGCGCGACACGCCCGACGCGATCCGGCTTGCGGAAAAGATGATCGCCGATCAGGACATCGATCAGCCCGAAGTCATGCTGGAAGTGGAAGTGCTGGAAGTGAGCACCTCACGACTGAGCGAATTGGGGATCAGATGGCCGAGCAGCTTCGGCCTGGCCACGCCGCCTGAGGCCTCTACGCTGGGGCAATTGCGAGCACTGGGTCGCAACGATCTGCTGGCCACCCCTCTGAGCGCCACGCTTAACCTCGCGCTGGAAGATGGCGATACCAACGTGCTTGCCAGCCCGCGCATCCGGGTTCGCAACCGGGAGAAGGCAAAGATCATGATCGGCAGCCGGGTGCCGGTGATCACCAATGCGGTAACGCCGCTCTCCACCGGCACACCGGTCATCACCGGCAGCGTGCAGTACCTGGACGTTGGCCTGAAGCTGGATGTGGAGCCCGACATCAATCTGGACAACGAGGTGGTGATCAAAGTGGCACTGGATGTCAGCTCGATCATCAAGGAAGTGCTCAACGCGCAATCGGGCTCGCTTGCGTATGAGATCGGCACCCGCAACGCCACCACGGTGCTGCGCCTGAAAGATGGTGAAACGCAGATCCTGGCAGGCCTGATCAACGATGAAGAACGCAAGACTGCCACCAAGGTGCCCGGGCTTGGCCAACTGCCGGTCATTGGCCGGCTGTTCTCGAGCCATAGGGACAACGGGTCGAAAACCGAGATCGTGCTGTCCATCACCCCGCGCATCGTCGCAAGGGATCGCCTGCCCGACATCAGTGAAGTGGAGTATTGGAGCGGCACCGAGTCCAGCCTGCGCAACGGGACGCTCAGCATGAACCCTATGGGCACCGTGTCCCTCGCCAGCGGGTCGACAGCGCCCCCAATAGCGGCAGTGGCACCGCTGCCTGGGCGCTCCACTCGCCGGGGTGCGCAGAGCCCCGCACCGGCCGCATCTGCGCCGGCCATCCAAGCACCGGCTGCCTCGACCGACACGGCCGCCCCCCCACCGGCCGTCACCGCACCGCCCGCCCCCGCACGGGCCGCCCCGGTCGCGCTGACCTGGCAAGGGCCCGCACAAGTGAAGCCGGGCGACAAGGTCAATCTGACGCTCAATGTCAACTCCGAGCAGGCACTGAACCGGCTCGATCTGCTGGTCACTTTCAACCCGGAGGTGTTCAGGTCGGTCGACGTTGTGGAAGGAGCCTTCTTGCGGCAGACCAACGCGCCATTGATCTTGTCAAAAGCCGTCGATCAGGCGAGCGGCCAGATTCAGCTGGGCGTCACGGGCAGCAGTCCGGATGGCGCCAGCGGGACAGGCACGCTGGTCACGCTGGTGTTCGAGGCCATTGCGACCACTCCCAATTCGCAGATCATCGTCGGCCGCTTGGCCCCCACTGGCCCTGGCGGTGCGGCGCTGACGGCGACAGCACCCGAACCTTACGTCGTCAGGGTGATCCCATGAGCGCACGCCTTGCCTCGACACGTCATGGATTCACCCTGATCGAGATGATGGTGACGGTGGCGATCGTCGGCGTGCTGGCGTCGATCGCCGTTCCATTCGCAGAAATTGCCGTGCAACGCGGCAAGGAGCAGGAACTGCGCCATGCACTGCGAGAGATTCGCACAGCCCTTGACGCCTACAAGAAAGCCGTCGAAGACGGTCGGACCCTGAGCGCCAGGACCGAGTCGGGTTATCCCGCGTCCCTGCAAGTGCTGGTTGACGGGGTGGATGATGCGAGCAATCCCGCGAAGAAAAAGCGAGTTCATTTCCTTCGGCGCATTCCACGCGATCCGTTTTCTGCGGACCCGACTCGGACGGCTGAAGAGAGCTGGGGCAAGCGCAGCTATGAAAGCAGCGCGGACGCGCCGCAGGAGGGCGCAGACGTATTCGATGTCTATACGCGAGCGTCCGGGACCGGTCTGAACGGAATTCCATACAGCAGATGGTAGGAAGGGACGGACACATGACACAAGAGAGGAAAAAGTCCGGCTTCACCCTGATCGAACTGCTGATCGTGCTGGCGGTGATTGCGATGCTGCTGACCATCGCCTTGCCGCGCTACTTCTCCAGCCTGGAAAGATCACGCGAGGCGGTGTTGAAGCAGAACCTCGCCTTGATGCGCGAAACCCTCGATAAATATCATGCCGACAAGGGCAAGTATCCCGGTGCACTCGATGAACTGGTCAGCGGCAAATACTTGCGCAGCATGCCGCTCGACCCGATCACGGAGAGCAATGCGACCTGGATCAGCATACCGCCGGCTCAGCCAGAAATGGGTGGCGTGTTTGACGTGAGGAGCGGCGCGGAGGGCATCGCGCTGGATGGCACGGAGTACAAGAAATGGTAGCCGGTGCTCTTCAGCGTGAACGGGGATTCACCTATATCGGCGTGCTGGTGCTCGTCGCCCTGATGGGGGTTGGCCTCGCTGCCTCGGGACAAATCTGGCATACGGCGCATAAACGGGAAAAGGAGCGTGAACTGCTCTTTATCGGACAGGAGTTCCGGCTTGCTCTCTACCGATATGCCAAGCACACGCCTGGGAAGGCCAGGCGGGCCCCCCTAAGTCTGGAAGAGTTGCTGCAGGATCCGCGCCACCCAGGAATTCAGCGCCACTTGCGAAAGATGTATGCGGACCCGATGACAGGCAGCACGGAGTGGGGCTTGGTCAAGGGGCCGGCCGGCGAGATCTACGGGGTGTATAGCCTGTCCAGCGACGAGCCGCTGAAGAAAAGCAATTTCGCTCTCGCCGATAGGAACTTCGAAGGAGCTGCCAAGTATTCGGACTGGGTGTTCATGCAGGCTCGAAACTAGTCTGCAGGCGTATACGGGACCAGCGCTTTGTGCAAATGTCCGAAAAGGAACAAGGTTGGATGATCATCATGAGCAAGAAGCAACGCATCTTTATCGTGGACGACCATACCCTTCTGAGAGCAGGTCTGCGCGCCCTGCTGTCGCAGGATCCTGACTTCGAAGTTGTCGGCGAAGCCGACAACGGACATGATGCGATCCGCGACATTGCCAATCTGGCGCCCCATCTGGTTCTGATGGATATCTCCATGCGAGGCATGAACGGCATCGAGTCGATCATGGATATCAAGCGGCGGAACCCCGACACGCGCGTGTTGGTGCTCACCATGCACAAGGCCGACGAATACATTCTCGCGAGCCTGCGAGCCGGTGCCGAAGGGTACATGCTGAAGGACGCAACGCACGACGAGTTGAAAGTTGCGATGCGCAGCATACTCAATGGCAAAACGTATCTGAGCCCAGACATTTCGGGCAAAGTGATCAATGGCTATCTGGGCACCGGCAAGACGGGCAATGCCGACAGCAGCCCCTGGAGCACGCTGACCCATCGCGAGCGCGAAGTGCTCAAACTCATCGCCGAAGGCCATCCCAATAAATACATTTCCGACTACTTCTGCCTGAGCATCAAGACCGTCGAGAAGCATCGCTCGAACCTGATGAAAAAACTCGATCTGCACAACGCCTCGATGCTGACCAGCTATGCCATCGAAAAGGGACTGGTGGTCCAATGACAGACCAGCGCTGCAATGGGGTCAGGCGAGATCCCCAGCGCCCGTGAGAGAGCCGCGATAGGCTGCGCTTCTCGGATTGGGCCGAGAAGAGCGGACCGGCGCGAATCCGCTCTCTCGAGGCACCGCGCCGCAATGCAACGACCTTGACGGCCTCGACCATCGCAGGTACGCGACGGCGAAGCATGCGTCCACATGGCCAACTTACAGTATCAAGCGTATTGTCCCGAGGAAGTGAGGTGCCTACGCTTGGAGGATGATCTCACGCAAGCTCATAGCGGCATCCCTATTGCTGCTCGGATGTAGTCTGTGCGGACCGGGGTGGGCGAATATCTACGTTTACACCGCTGAGGATGGCTCGGTGTCACTCAGCAATGTGCCCACGGATGCACGCTTTACCCTGCTGGTCGGAGCACCCGAGCGGACCTTGGCCCCAGGGCGCCCATCCGTCGGTCGCCGAGGAACTTCCGACTCGGCAAAGGCCAATACGCGCGTCTTCGCCTACGACACGATTGTAGATGAGGTGTCCCGCATCTACGGGTTGGAAAGCGCGTTGCTCCATGCCGTGATCTCGGTCGAATCTCGCTACAACCCGAAGGCGGTGTCCAAGAAGGGGGCGATCGGCCTGATGCAGCTCATGCCGGATACCGCGAAACGCTATGGTGTCTCGGATGCATTCGACCCGCGGCAAAACCTGGTTGGCGGTGCCCAGTACCTGAGGGACTTGCTGCGTATGTTCGACAACAACGTCAACCTGGCGCTTGCCGCCTACAATGCCGGCGAAAACGCGGTGATGAGGCACGGCAACCGCATCCCCCCCTATGGCGAAACGCAGCGCTATGTGCCCCTGGTGCTGGATCTCTACAAACGTTTCCAGATCGACTCTTAGCCGTCCGACTCGGGGGGCATCCATCATGTTCAAGGTGCTCATTGTCGAAGACAATGCCGCGTATCGCCAGTCACTGCATCAGCTGTTGGCGGAACGCTTCCCTGCGATGCAGATCGACGAGGCGGCCGATGGGGAGGATGCTATTCGCCAAGCGTTTTCAATGCGCTTCGGCCTGATCTTCATGGATATCCGGCTGCCGCAGGGCAAGGGGCTCGATCTGACCAAAGCGATCAAGGCGGCTTTTCCGAACTCAGTGATCTGCGTGATCAGCACCCACGGCATGCTCGAGTATCGCGAAGCTGCATTTCGCAATGGCGCGGACCATTTCATGGTGAAAGGCGAATCGACTGGAGCGGAAATTGTCGGCTTGGTCGAGTCATTGCTGGACGGCGAATAGATCACCGACCGACTGTTCGGAATCTGCGGAAACACGGACGCAAACCGCTGGCACTCGGCAAATACCCCATTGTTGAGCTGCTGTGCTCGTCCAGAGCTTCCAAAGCTCGCTTATGCGTAGCCTAATAGTCCGATGAGCAGCGTTCTTGAAGATCAGGCCTCGCCCTGGCTCAACCGCTTGTTGACTTCGCGTATGACTGGGGCGCAAACCGATGGGTCAATCCGATCAGCCCAGCGCGCGTCGATGTCGACGCTCGCACGCAATCGAATTGCAAGGCTTTATGGTCGGTTGGAGCTTCGCCACGAACGTGACGCAAGGTCCATCGACGGGCCGCGAGCTATCGCGGAAAGTCCTTCGGAACGCGCGACCCGGCACACAACGACGCCATCGTGCTGCCTTCGGTCCCAGGCGGGCTGTCCGCCGTGCTCACTCCGTGGCTGCGCAAGCCCAGTCGCCTGCTTGCCTTCCGCGAACGTGTCGCTCTGGGCAGCCTGTTGTTCACGGCCACCGACGACAGCGCGCCGTGCAATGACGAGGCGCTCGGCGGCTGGCGACATGGGCACTTCAGTTCACGCCTCAGGTCGCCGTCGTCGATGGGGCTATCGTCATGAAGCTCGCAGCGAGCGTCCGGCTGTTCGGCGGCAAGCGTGCGCTGCGGGAGAGAGTCCGGCAGGAGTCGGCCGACCCGTCGTAGCCGCGCTGGCCTGGGCGCCGACCAGCCTCGACGCGGTGGCCCTCGCGGGCGCTGGCATCGACAACGGCTTCGCGCGGCCGCTCGCCGAACTGCTCAATGGCCCGCCGATGGAAATGCTGAGCCACGGGCGCCCGCATCGCACGACGCTGTCGCAGGTCGGCTGCCGCACCTTGGGCGACATTCGCAGGTTGCCGCGGGGCGGCGTCAGCCAGCGCTTCGATGCCGCGCTCTTTGCCGGTCTCGACCGAGCCGAGGTTCACGAATGGGCCACGCTGCCCGATGTGCTTGGGAGATGGGCCGAGTCTCAGGTAGACGCGGTCCCGAATCTCGAGATCTTTTCGCCAGTTGGCGCGAAAAGCAAAAAGAGTGTGCTTGAGTTACAGGCCAGCAGCCGTTCGGGGCGCAGGCGACCCCAACCCTCTCGATAGAGGCCAAAAAGTGTGTGTTAAGCATACTTAACGATTACACGATTACATACACGTCATCAGGCCTGAGCAGCGAAACTTTACTTTCACGCTGTTGGGCGGCCGATCTGCGGCTTCCCCGCTGCTGTGATCCATAGCGAACTCCTGATCCGGTCGCCGGTCGCTTGCCGCGTTTGGGCGGACGAGGCTCCAACGGTCGAGGCCGGCGACCGGTCCACCTGTCCCCTTTCAAGACACGGTGCGAAAGCATCGTGCGCGGCTAAATTCGTCCCTACCACGGGTCAGATCGTCCATATCCCATCGAGAAACGACATGCACATTGCAAAGACCCGCCCCCGCGTTGACTGGCCCACCATGCTGCTGCATTGGGGGCTGGTCGCGGCGCTCCTGATCAGCGTTTCCACCGGCTGGCGCATCGCAAGCCTTTCGCAAACCACCCCGGTATTGCGCTGGGTCGATGTACTGCTCCTGCAGGGCAACGTACTGCACTGGCATTTCGTTAGCGCCTCTGCGCTCGTCGCGCTCGTCGTCGGCTATGTGGCGTTCCTGTGGGGTGCGCGTCTCGGCGGCCGCCTCAAGCTCCGACTGGCGAGCCTCAGGAGCGCTGATCGCACGACGCGCTGGCAAGCCGTCAACCGGCTAGTCTATTGGTTCGTCTTCGCGCTACTCACAGGTGCGGCGGTCACCGGCATGCTGCTGTACTTCTTCCCCGGCAAGCTGCCAACCGAGCCGTTAGCGCTGGTGCACCAAGGGCTTTCGTGGGCGTTTGTCGCCTACGTTGTGCTGCACGTGATCGCGCAGGTCATCCTCGGCGGGCTGCGCCAGTTGCTCAAGATCGTCACACCCCGGCTGGCGTACGGGCTCGGTGCCGGGCTCGCGCTGAGCGCCGGGCTGGCGGGCGCCGCCGTCAGCTACATGGCCGACCTCAGCAGCGTGCCGCAGCTCGTGCTGGCGAAGACGCCGACGGCGCCGACGCTCGACGGCGACGCGGCCGATGAAGTCTGGAAGCGCACAACCGAGGCGGTCGTGCACACGAGTCGCGGCTTCGGGCTCAGGGGCGGCGAGGTCGATGTGCATGTGCGCGCACTGCACCACGACAAACATGCCTACTTCCTGTTCCGCTGGGCCGACGAGACGCGCAGCCAGAAGCACATCCCCCTCATCAAGACCGAGCAAGGATGGAAGCTGCTACAGACCAACTACGACAAGAACGACGAGAACGACTACTACGAAGACAAGTTCGCCGTGATGCTCGCGCGGTCGCCGGTCGCCGGCGGCGACACCGTTCGGCTCGGAACGAAGCCGCTGGCCGACAAGCCCGCCCCCTCCAACGGCCTGGGCCTGCACGCAGCGACGGACGGCAGTCTGGCCGACGTCTGGCACTGGAAGAGCGTGCGCAGCGGGGCGACGAATCAGTTCGATGACAACTACTTCGGCGCGCCGATGGAGGCCAAGCCGGGCGCCCGCTATACGGGCGGCTACACGACAGACCCGAAGACCGGCGGCGGCTTCGAGCAGAACTTCGACAAGATCAAGGACAGCGCCTTCGTCAAGCCGAAGTTCCTGCCGAAGGATCTGGCGGCGCAACAGAAGCGGATGGGCCGATTCGACCCGAACCCGAACCTCGGCGACGACGGCGTCTATGCCATGCACCAGAGCGAAGTCGCTGCGTGGAGCGCCGACCTCGATGCGGCCATTCCCGTCGGCACGGTCGTCCCTTCGGTGGTCTACGACAAGCCACTCGGCGGCGACCGCGGCGACGTGACGGCGCACGCGCAGTGGAAGGACGGCTGGTGGACGCTGGAGGCGAAACGGGCGCTGAACACCGGCTCGAAGTTCGACCTGCCGATCGCCGACGACTTGTTCATGTGGTTCGCCGTGTTCGACCACAACCAGGTGCGGCACACGCGCCATATGCAGCCGCTGCGACTGACCTTGCAGTAACCCGGAGTCGCCGCCCGCGGCCTCGGGGCTCGCGCGCGGCGACGTGACTTCCTCGTACAAAGGCGACCCGCACGTGACTCTGATCCACATCTCCGATTGGCAACAACCCATCGATGCCGGTCGGCATCGCATCCTGGAGGCCGCGCTGGACGCCGGCGTCCCGTTTCCGCACGGCTGTGGCGCCGGCGAATGCGGCAGCTGCAAGTGCGAGCTGCTCGAAGGCGAGGTCCGCTCGGATGGCTACAGCCCCGATGCGCTGACCGACGAGGAGAGCGCTAACGGACTGATCCTGGCGTGCCGCGCGCGGCCGGTAGGCGACATTCGCATCCGCTGGCTTGCTGCCGCCACGGCGGCGGTGACGGTCGCCGCGCGCGTATTCTCGATTGATCGCGTCGCCCACGACGTGGTCGTGTTGACGCTTTCGCTGCCGCATGGAAAAACGCTCGATTTCAGGCCGGGACAGTTCGCCAAGCTTCGCTTCGGCAAGCTGCCGGCGCGCAGCTACTCGATGGCCAGCAGGCCCCGCGAGGAGCACCTGATGTTCCACATCCGCGTCCTGCCAGAGGGCCGGGTCAGCCAGCACGTGGCCACGAAGCTGAAGCCCGGTGACAGCGTCGAGGTGCAGGCTCCCTTCGGCGATGCCTACTGGGCAGGACCCGCCAAGGGCCCGTTGCTGCTGCTGGCCGGCGGCACCGGGCTCGCGCCGATGCTCTCGGTACTGGCCGCGGCCCTCAGCGATGGGCAGGCGTCGAACCTGATTCACCTCTATCACGGCGTGCGCACCGAGGCCGATATGTATGCCGGCGATCTGCTGCGGCGGCACTCGCAAGAGCACAAGTTCAGATTCGTCCCGGTGTATTCGCAGGCCACCGATCCGCAGTCGCGCCAGGCGCATCTTCACGAGGCCGTGGCCGAGGACTTCGACTCGCTCGACGATGCCAACATCTATGTCTCCGGTCCGCCGCCGATGGTCGAAGCAGTCAAGACGCTGGCAATGCGCCGCGGCGCCGCCGCCGACCGGGTCCGCGCCGATGCGTTCTTCGCGGCGCCGCCTGAGAAGAAGAGCCTCTGGGAACGAATCACCGGCGCCATTGCTCGCCCCATTGCTCTCCCGCCTGAACCAGCCGGCGCAGCGGCGGCCGCGCCCCATCAGGCGGTGGCCGGCGTCGCTTGCGTAGACGCTGCGTGGGTACCAGCGAAGCTGGACGCACGAGCTCTTGATCGCGCGGAGCCGTGATCGCGGCGCCGGGAAACGTTACCTGCACGTGCAGCCCCCTCAGCAGCGAACTCGTCAGGAACGCGGAGGCGCCGTGCGCCTCGGCCACCGATCGAACGATCGAAAGGCCGAGCCGGGCTCCGGCGACCGACTGTCGCGTAGCGCGGTAGGAGCGCTCGAACACCTTCTCGCGCTCGTCCTTGGGACTGCTGTTCCGATGCCTCCCATGCCCCCGGTGGCGCGGCCCGCCCGGGGTGACGGAACATAACGAGCGGGGCCACAAAACTACGATTTGTTCCCGGGAACAAAATCGTAGATGCCCGGGCGCGCAATGCCCCCCAAGCGCTGCAAAAGATCGCGTGTGGGCATCGAACAGATGCTATGGATGCCTCCCTCCCGAAGGGGAATCAGAGACTGGCGTGAGATGACGCCGAAGGCGGCAAGAGCTGTCGTTGATCGGGCAGAGATCAAGCTCAGCGCAAGCGGGTTGGACCCTCTGCTGGATACGGCATCAAAGTGCCCAAGGCGTGATAGACCAAGGTCTTCACAAACACCGCAGAATGGTCGGTGAAGTGACGTGAAACAGGTCAGACCGGGACGAGCTAAACCTGAACGAGATGCCGGACATAAAAGTCCGCGTTACAGATGAGGAACTCGTCAGCGGATATGCATCGGGGCCCGCGGATGGCTCGGATAGGCCACCAGCTTCTTCAGGTCGTCTGTCCACGAACCCGATCTTGTCGGGATATACGGAGTTCAGCATGACGATCGGATCACATCACCTAGACGGGACCCGTCACGAGCGTCGCTCGGGTGCTGAGCCGGGTGTATGAAAGCGAGAACCCCAGCGACCAGTGCTCATCGATGTTGTGGCTGACGCCGAGACTCATCACTGGCGCTACCGAACTGGTGAAAGACGCGGTGGTGGGTCCTTCGAGCAGCGTGCCGTGCGCCGCGTCGCGTGCGCAGGAAGGCGCCGCTGGCGATCGAATTGGCGAGTTCGACGTGCGGGCTTTTACCGTAGCAAAACCCAGAAGGATTGATGAGCAAAGAAACCCTGCCCTCCAGGCATCAAGGTGCCGCGAATACGATGTTGAGCACGATCTGCTGGCCGCGCTGCCCGGGCGAGCCCGTCAGGTTGACGTCAATGCGGTCCGCCGTGAAAGTCAGCCGTGACGCGTTGAAGCCGCTGTAATCCGTTGAAGGATCAACCGTGACACTGGCGATGGGGCTGATCGTGCCATTGGTATCGGCAAAGCGAAGCAGCTCGAAGTAGCCGAACGGCTGATCGGTGGCGGCGGTGATTCGGATGCTGGTGGCGGAAAAATCGATCGTCGCAAACCCCGCGAAGAATTCGTTCGTCAATTCGACACCATCGCCGACGACCGTGTTGCGCGGGCCCAGTATTTGAGTCTGATCGGGTTGCGTCCCGTGGAAGTCCGTGGTCGAGATCGTGTGGCCGATGAGCGTCCCTGCTTCCCCCCGACCACCAGCGCCACCACCGGGGTCAGTGACGCCACCGGGGTCAGTGACGCCACCGGGGCCAGTGACGCCACCGGGGCCAATGACACCGGTGCCACCATCACCACCGCCGCCACAACCGACCATGAGGACCGCCGTAGCGACCCCAAGCACGACCTGCCGTAAGGCGATCAAGAGCTTCATGACGTCTCCTTAAAAAATTGCTCGTGTCCCGGTGCGGTTTCGCATCGTGCGATTCCATGACGGTCGGAATCATTTCAATTACCTGGTGGCGGACTGCGGATGGCTCATCTTGGGTTTGGCATCAGGCCCCATCAACACTTCGATCTTTGCCTTCTTTTCCTTATCCGCCAGCCAATCTCGAACAACTTCCTGGCGCTTCAAAGCCAGGACGTACGGCTCTATTTGCGGCTTCGCCTCGGCAAGGGTCACCGTTCTTCCGGAACGCCGATCACCGAGCCGGACAACGAGAAACTCATTGCCATTCTGAAGGGGGCCGCCGGCATGTCCCACTTTCATCCTGCTGACAAACTTTCGCAGCGGCGGCCAGAGCGTTTCATAGGCGACCCATCCGGTATCGCCGCCTTTGGCCGCGCGGCGGCCGACCGACCGCTCGCGCGCCAGGGTGGCGAAATCCTTGCCCCCGCGCAGGGCTGTCAATGCCTCTTCCGCCGCCGCCTTGTCCTTGAGAACGATGATCTGAAGCCGGACCTCCGTGGTTTTCAGTTGTTCCTTGTGAGTCTCGTAGTACTGCTGCACCTGCTCGTCGGTGACGCGGACATCCTTCACCAGCGCAGCCCTGACGCGGTCGGCGAGCACGTCCCCCCGCACGGATTCGAACAGCGATCGATCGTTGAACCCCTGCTCCTTCATCCATTCGCCGAAGCCCTTGAGATCTCCGAAGCGGCGCCGTAGCGCTGCGACGGCCTCGTCGAGTTCCTTTTCCTTGACGGAGATCTTTTTCAGGCGAGCCTCTTGCAGCACCAGGCGATGCTGGATCAGCTTGCGCAATGCCAAGCGGTCCAACTCTTCTGCGCCCGGGTCTTGGACGCCAAGCTCCTGCTGAAGCTGGCGCACGGTGAGAGGATTGGCTCGCATGCGCTGGAACTCCGCCTGAGTAAGCGGCTCACCATTCACCCGAGCGACGATTTCCGGCTCCGCGGCGCGAGCGTCAGGCGGTACAAGGACGAGGCCAGCCGCGGCGCACGCCATCGCGATCACGGCGAACCACGACAGCGGAGCCGCCGTCGTCCTGCCCCCGCGCACCGGATTCCTGCGGATCAGTTCAGTCGTGGCAAGCATGGCATTGCGGTTCGGGCAACGCTACTGAGCAATCACCACCGAAATCGAGTCACCCTGGTCCACCGCCTTGATGGCCAGTTCCTTGGTTACTCCTTGAGCCACCACTTTCAACTTGCTCTCGCCAGGACGTTTGACAGTGATCTGGACGTCATCGCCCTGGCGCGTGACCTCCACCATCTCGGGATCGCTCGGGATCCATTCCGACTGGATCTTGACGCGCTTGCCCGTGGCGTTCAGGCCGTCGGCCGCGGCCTCCACGATGGAGGTCTTGCCCTGGCGAGCGGGGGTGAAGGTGGGAGGCGAAACCCAGCGATCTCCCATGTACAGGCCTCGGGTGAGCCGCGAATCCACTTTGAAAGAAACCTTGATGTCCTTGAGGCCGGCGTCCGCGGCGACAGCCTTTTCATCCGGCTGCTTGATGCCGACCAGTTCCGTCTCGAAAATGAGCGTGGCGTTCGGGCGAATGAGACCGCCCGCGCCGCGCTCACCGTACGCGAGGTGGGGAGGGACGAAGAGCTGCCATTTGGACCCGACAGGCATGAGCTGCAAGGCCTGCTGCCAGCCCTTGATGGCTTTGCCGACCGGAAAGATCCCCGGCTGGCCTCGCGTGCGGGAGTTGGAGAACTCGGTGCCGTCGATGAAGTTGCCTCGGTACTCGACGACGACAATGTCGCTGCGCGTGGGCTTGTCGCCGACACCGGCCTTGAGTATCTTGTACTGAAGACCGCTCTCCAGAGTGACGACTCCTTCTTTGGCCTTGTTTTCCGCCAGAAAGGCCTCTCCGTCCTTCCTGTTCTTCTCGGCTATCGCCTTATTGCGCTCGGCCATTGCGCTCGTCTTTTCTGGTGTCGCGCTGGTCTTCTGAGCCATGGCCAGGTATTTCTGACCCTTCTGTTTCGTCGTCCCCTGCGCGGCGGTCACTACGGCGAGCAACGCCAGGGCCAGCACTGTTGTCCGTCGAATCAACATCTCAAGTCCTTGGTGATAGTTGACCTCTCTCGCCCTCGTCCCCTTCCTTGGAAGGAAGGGGACTAGCGAGGTCGGGCCCCTTACGGGGAAACGGATGAACAGAAGTGGCTTATTGGACCCGCAGACATGCTGCAGTTGAAGGCCGAATTGCCCGGTGGGATGGATGTCACGCCCAGGAAACCGGGCAGCGGAGTCGCCAAGCCGCCCGCGCCCGTCGCCGGGATTTGACGGAAGCAGGCTCCGCCCGAATTAGGTCCAGGCACCGGGCAAGCGACACCCGAGAGCGAGACAAGGGTCGTCCCTCCAGCCGCGGGCGCCGTGCCGCGTCCGGCCGCGTTCTCGGGCGCTGCACCGTCGATCGGCACGAACATCTCGGGCTTGTCGAACGGCGCCTTCTCCAACTTCACCCGCGGATCGGTCAGAGCGAGAAGGAACTTCACCAGCGCGTTCTTCGCGTCCTCCAGCGCCGCCGCCCGTGACCCAAACACCGGTTCCGGCGTGATCAAGTGGGCGCTATCCGGATACATGTTGTACAGGAACGCCGTGTCCGGAAGGCCATCGCCGAAGCTGCCGGCCAGGTAGTTGAAGTTCGGGCCGCAGCTGACGACAGGCAACAGCGGATCGTTGGGTGCGTCTGCCGAGCAATCGAACGGCGTCAACAGGTCGAACCCTCCGAATACTCCTTTGCTCGGCCCGAACGCGAACGCCTGCATCTCGAGATCCACCACATGCGGGTCCCGGCTCCTCTTGTTGGTGACTGGGAAATCGCCGCCCTTGAAGTAGAAGTCAACCACCTGGCGCAGCGTCAGGAAGCTGCCCGTGTGGAAGAATGGACCGGTCATCTCCACGTTGCGCAGGGGCGGCGCCTTGAACGCGCCATCGCCCATCACGCGATTCGGAACAGGCCACGTACCCTGGGACGGGAACGCGAAGTTGCCCGCGACCCCCGACTGGTGCTGTGGACACAGCCTGGCGGTCGAGTTGGGAGGTCCCCATCCGAAGTTGGGCGGTCCCATCCCGAACGTAGCCGGATCGAAGCTGGCGCAATGGAAGTCGGCGCCGAACATGATCTCGGGAAACTCGATTCCGGGACCTCCATTGGGTGCCGTGATCGTGTTGGGTACCATGCCCGCCATCTCGTCGATCTGCGGGTGCAGTTCGCCGGCCGGCAGACTATGGATCCAGGGAACCATGTACTCCGGCATCTGTGGGAGCCTTGGGTCCCTTTCAAAGCCGGGGTTGATGGACTGGAGGGTGTGCGTGGTGCCCGGGAAGACGGCGCCATCTCCGGTCTCCTCGAAGCCCTGCTGCTCTGCCGGCGCTCCTTCCGCCCCGATATTCGCGGGGTCGAAGTTGGGCATCGTGCAGGTTTCACCGGCAACGCCCCGGCACGGCTCGAAGTCCTGACCGCCGATGTTCTTCAGGGTCAGCGCCGAGAGCGAGAGCGGCCAGCCGAAGGCGTCCCTGCCGCCGCGGCCAAGGTCGTCAGCAATCGGGCGGACCCCGATGTTGTAGACGCCCTGGTCGCCGAAGCCGAAGTTGCTCTCCTGCGCGATGATCCTGTCGTCCCACGGTGTGGCGGGATCGTCGAAGGCCTGGAAATCGCGAGGTTCGACTTCCACCGCATCCTGGGCCACGCCCTCTCCGACTTCCTCCTCGAGGATCAGACCGACGACGACTCTGGAGGACCCAGAGGGCTCCGGCGACGGAAGGCGCCCGTCGGCAAAGGTGGCCGGGAACGTGGGGTCCGCAACGGTTGGAGGAGTGGGATATTCGAACTCCGCGTCGTTCTTCAGCAGACCGTGGGAGATGTTGATACTGTGGTCGGTCTGTTCGGGGCCAAGATGGCAGAGCATGCACTTGGCGCTGCGGGTGAAGGGATTGGAGCCGACTCGGATCTGCTGTCCAAGACTGTTCGTGATGAGTGGGTTCCTGTCCCGCCCGGATATCGGGTCTATGCTCTGCGCCGGATCGAGCGCCGCCGTCAGGTTGGCGCCGGCGAACAGGTCGAACCCGAACACCTCGTCCGGACCGAATGCGTCGTACCACGGCGTCGCCGGGTCGTCCGGAAGCAGGGTGACGTAGGCACCCGGCGAGCCGTTCAACTGTCCGTCGTCCATCATGTCGCGTATCAGCGTCGGGAACAGAACGGCCTGGTCCCCCGGCTCTCCGACACCATGGCCGGCGTTCGGATTGGCGTCGAAGAACCGGTCGGCCGGCGTGTGATCCGGAATCAGCAGCGTCTCGTAGGCCTGCACCGCCAACCCAAAGAACATGGTGAAGTTCGCCTCCATGTGGCTGAACTGGTTGGTATTGGTGATGTTCGCCGCACCGGGAGCAGGCGTGAGGACAAACCCGTCGAACGGATCGCAACCGGCAGGAGTCAGCACACCATTCACAGCGGAGGTGCAAATTGCCGCGGTGCCGTTGAGGTGGCGATTTCCCCTGTTCCAGTATTGCGGCTCGAAGGAAAGCCGGATCAGATCTCCGTAAGAGATGCAGAGCCCGGGCTTGCCGGCGGCAACCGGTCTGCCGAGTGTCGTGCACACGGTTCCGCCCTGGTTCGAGAAGGGTCCCAGCCGGCTGTCGTTGGTTGCAACCAACTGGTTGGCCAGGGGCGCGACCGCTTGCACCCGGTTCGTTCCCGCCTGCTGCGGTGCGCCGTTGCCGATGTCCTGAACGGCTCCGGCGTCTCCTTGGAGCAACTTCTTGCCGATCTTGGCCCAGTTGCGGCCGGCGAAAGACATCTCGAAGTCGCTGATGGGTGGCCCGGCCGCCTGGGATGCCAGGCTGGAGAACTTGATTCGGACCGGCTGTTCGGCGACTTCCGGCTCCTCCGCGATGAGATCGGGCCGAAGATCGCCCATGGTGGCGCCGCGGAATTCACCGGCTCCGGCAGTGGCCAACCCCGGGTTGATAAAGATATGGGGCGTGGGGTCCGACGGGCCGAACACGCTGCCGCCGTTGTAGCTGAAGCGGGCGCGCCCATCCCAGAAGTTGTCGAGGTTGAATGCGGCCCCGTGCATCGTCGGGGTGTTGCGCGGCTCCACTCTGCGCAAGTCTTGGTTGACGGCAACCGGGTCGGGGGCGGCAGTGCCTAGATCCGGCGCCACTGCCCTGATTCCATTCACCGCGGGAAGGAAGTTTGCGATGCCAATAGGCGGAATGTCGTTGAACAGCTTGAACCGGCTGACGCCCATCGAGGACATGACATCGTCGGAGTCGGTTGCGAGATTGTCCTGCGCCCCCTTGTGGAACGGAAAGTCGGTGGCCACCACATCCGTATTGGGTGGCTTGACCGTGAGGGAAAAGTTGTTGGGGTTGCCGTCGCCCAGGGTGTTTGGATTGAGCTGACCCTTGGTTCGGTTATCGACCCCCGCGTTGAAGTGGCACGAGCCGCAGGCCTGGACACCGTCGCTGCCGACCTGCATGTCCCAGAACAGGGCTTTCCCCAGCACCTCGGCACCAGGTCGACCGACGTAGGGGCGCAGCGCCGCCGGAACTCCTGTGATATCGGTCGGCTTGCGGAAGAAATCCTCTTCGTTGACCGGCGCCTCGAGCTCGGTGATCGGCGCTCCGTCTTCGTCTACAAGTCCCCCGCCAACGAAGGCCGAGACCGCCACGACAGTCCCGTTCGGGGGGATGATGTCACTGCCCGTGCTGTTATAGACGACCAGGCTCCCGTCTGGCTTGCCATTGCAGAAATCCGCGGGCACTGTCGCTGCCTGGTAGGCCCCGGTGATTCCGGGGTTCGGACACGCCACGATGTGCCCGAGCGGGGTCCGCAGGACGGTCGGGGTGTTGAATGCGTCAGGCGAAACGTTTTGCGCCGGGTCGAACATCGGGCCAGGCTGATCCCAACTCACTTCCCCGTCGGAGGTGCGGCGGCGCATCGGTTGTGCCGTGAGAAAGTTATAGCCAGGCGAAAAGATATTGAGAGGAGGCATGGCTGCACCGAAACCCTCGCGGCGGGGGATCGTCGCGGTGCAAGAACTGCTCTCATTCTCAAGAGTATTGGGATCGTCGACCGGACAATTGAAAGCGGTCGGATTCTTCAGGAGTTGGTACAGCTCCTTCCAAAGAGGCGCCTGCTTCAGGGAGCCGGCAGGACTCAGCTCGATCTCGACTTCGATCGGCAGTTCCATCGGCACGGCCGGTGTCGAGGCAACGCTTCCCACCTGCGCGAAGACTGGCGAGGCCGGCAGCAGTGCCATCGTTTCGCACAGGAGTGCAACCAGGCATCTCGTCAGGACAGAGTGCCTCAATCGATCAGAAAGAGCATAGGTTCCCACGTTGTCTCTCCTTGGTTGAGCCAGTACTTCACGTGCGTACTTGCACGCAATTCCAAATGAAGATTAGTGAGAGCGAGTTACTGCGTCAGTGGGGCGTTGCACGCACTCTCCTCCTGGCAAGACTGCATTCGACCGGAGGGTTTCACCGCAGAAAAACACTGCGGGACGCGTAGAACTACAGGCAATCTGCGATGACTAGGACCGCGATGCCCGGTGCCTACTGATCAGGATGACGGAGCTGTTCTCAACAACGACTCGACCCGTCGACAATCTGCACTTCGGTCGATTCGCCTTTCACGATGAAATGGTCCCGCGCCGTTGCGAAACGCGGCTTTGTCTTCGGGTCGGCCCTCAGCGGGCGGTTGCCGGCAAACAGGCGGCGCAAGCGCTCGCAGCCGCCGGCTGCGGCTCTTCGGAAAGACCTGCGACCACCAGCAGGCACGTCGCCCCAAGTGTTGCAAGAACGAATACCAACGCCTTCAGCGCTCCTGTTTGCCTCGAGGTCATGGCGTCGCCTCCTGTGTATGGACGAACGGCGCATGCGCCAAGCATGCGAATTGCCGATCACTGCACAAAATAGTGACAGCGCGTCGTTACGTCGTTGGGGTGTATCACGCACTCTCCTGCGCGCAAAACTGCATTTGCGCGGCGGGTTTCACCGCAGAGAGAACCGAGGGTGCGCGTAGAACTGCAGCGGAATGGGCAATCACCCCAGTGAGCAGCTGCGGCTGATCAGATGGACCTTCCGCTCTAGATTGAAGGCCAGCACGTGGCGAGCCATCAAACTTTTGTTGCCCGCCGATCTCTGGCGCGACCCGCCCCTGCGAGCCACACGAGCGAGGCTGCCATTGTTTCGCTCACACTGGTTGCCCCCTGTTGACGCGTAGTAATTCGAAGGGCCTAATTTCAACCATTCGCGGCCGGCCGGCAGCGTTCGCAATCCTCGGGAGGTGCTGTGGACGCCGATGGTGACTTCGAGGTGAAGCGCTTCGACCACAAAGGTTGGTCCGTCCGAATCCTCCTGACCAAGCTTGAAGAAAACGGCTTCGTCGCTGGCCATGCAGACCTATACCAGGGTGAGGCCCACAAGTGCCGCATCGCCTTGGCTGGCCAGCAATACGATCAGGCCGCCGCGATCCTCCTGCTTGAGGAAGAAGCCACGGTGTTCATCGCAGGCTGGGACGGTCGTGGACCCGCAGCAGGAGGACAGTGAAAACGAGCCTTTTCACGTCGGCACCGATGCAGGGTCTCCTCGGGAGCTGGCCGGCCGGAATCTCGAACGCCTACTTCAGGTCGCTGAGCTCGATGAAGTTGCTCTCGATCCAGACGCGGCCCTCTTCATTCAGCGCGAAGGTCAGTGCCTTCTCTTTGGATAGCTTCTTTTCCTGAATCGCCCGGGAAAGCGGATTCGCACTCCCGAGCTCACCGCGCCTGTGGTTGTAGACGTGCTCCGTGCCGTCTTCATCGCTGTAGGTGTACGAGACCGTGATGCCGTCCAGGTCGGCGAGAGGCTGCAAGAACGCGATGAACTGCGATGCCGTGATGCCTTCGGCCCTGATTGCATCCCAGTGCTTGAAGAGATTCGACTTCGCGCCCGTCTGCTCGCGCCGGACGACCTCCGATGCCGGCCCAAATGGCTGGAACTTGGCGACCATTGACTCTGGAGCGTCCGCGCCGCCATTTCTGCGAAAGAAGTTGGCCACGGTGCTTGCGAACGGCCTGGGGTCCGCTTGGGCTCTAGGCCGTGACGGCCAAGCATCCAAGCAATGGGGCACCGTCTCCATTTCATCGTTGCGTTTGCCCATGGTTCAAGTCCTTCACTTCCTCGTTGAGCACGGCGATATCGTACGTTTGCGAGCGGTGGCGAATCCGTACTGTGGGGTGCGGTCCTACAAAGGAAACGTGCATTTCTGACGAAGTCGGCATTGCTAGATTTCGTGCATTGGAGGGATTCGTGGCGGCATGAAGTCCAAAGTTTTCATGTCGCGCAGGGTCGCTCCGCGTCCGAGTGCCTCGACCCCCGAGCGCCGCACGTCGAGGGCGCGAGCGCCCTCAGCGCATGTGCAAGCCGCCGTTGACCGAGAAATCGGCCCCGGTGGAGTAGCCGCTTTCGTCGCTCGCGAGCCAGGCGACGATCGAGGCGATCTCGCTGGGCTCGCCGAGCCGCTTGACGGGGATCGTGCCCACGATCTTGTCGAGCACTTCCTGGCGGATCGCCTTGACCATGTCGGTGCCGATGTAGCCCGGGCTCACGGTGTTCACCGTCACGCCCTTGGCCGCCAGCTCCTGCGCCAGCGCCATCGTGAAGCCGTGCATGCCGGCCTTGGCGGCCGAGTAGTTGGTCTGGCCGGCCTGACCCTTGGCGCCGTTGACCGAGCTGATGTTGATGATGCGGCCCCAGCCCTTTTCGACCATGTCCGCGACCACCTGCTTGGTGACGTTGAATATGCTGTTGAGGTTGGTTTCGATCACCGCGCTCCACTCTTCGAGCGTCATCTTGAGGAACATGCGGTCCCGCGTGATGCCGGCGTTGTTGACCAGCACGTCGACGCTGCCGTGTTCGGCCTTGGCCTTGGTGAAGGCCTCGACCGTCGACTGCCAGTCTCCGACATTGCCGACCGACGCGTGGAACTCGTAGCCCTCGGCTTTCTGCTCGCCCAGCCACTTGGCGTGGTCACGGGTGGGGCCGCAGCCGGCGATGACCGTGAAACCATCCTTGTGCAGGCGCTGGCAAATGGCGGTTCCGATGCCTCCCATGCCCCCGGTGACGTATGCGACTTTCTTGCTCATGCGCGTTCCTTGAAGTGGACGAACCTGAACCGGCGCAGTTCACTGTAGCGAGCTTTCTCATCACCCCCGCTCAGGAAAACACTGAGCCCGGATTGCAACGGGGCTACGTTTTTGCCGACACCATGCACAGGTCCGAGTGGTCCGGCGCACTTGATCAGGCTTGCTCTCTCAGGTATCCCGCAAGATGTCGCGCCTGAAAGAGCGCTGCCATATGGAGCATGATGAAAATGGGCACAAAGTAAGCGGGGATGAGCACAAGCGGCAACAGTGCCATCGGGCCGGTCGTGATCTCCCCGGCGACGCCGACGGCGAGGGCCGAACTGAGTGCCCCGATACCGAGGGCCACAACGAGGTCCAACACCCCGAGCGCATTCCACACCACGAAGGTCTTGCTGGCAGCGAAGCTTGGCCGGTGTATCAGGGCAACCAGTAGCCAAGGCGCGGTCACTCCGATCGCGATGTCGCCAAGTCCTGCGGGCCAGGCGAAGCTGCCAGGCAAGATGCCGTGGGCGTACAGCGCCACAAAGCCCAGCCCCGCAAATCTCCATGCCTGTATCGCCATCATGAGGCGAAGGTCAGCCGTCAGAACAAGTTCGCGGAATAGGCGCGACATCCAGAAAGCGGCGAGAAACACGATGATGGGCGCCGTGACCCCGATCAGGATCGGCAGCGGCGGCGTCCCGGGCGGTGTGACGAACGCTCCACTCGCGCCCAGCAGAATGACGAGCGTGAACCAGACGGCAAGCACGACTGCAGTGACTAGCTTTGTGCCCCGAAGGGCTGGCGACCTCGGCTGAGCAGATTGCGACAGGACAGGGTTCGACATGGCGTCTCCTTTGCACAGTCGCTTGCACTTTGCAAGTCACTGATAACCGTAGCATACTTACTTGCATTTTGCAAGTTTCTCGCGCGATCGACACCCGCGACTGATGGAAGCGAAGATGAACAAGCCTGAAGGTTTTCGAAGATCCGCCTGCCCTATTGCAAATACGCTCGACCTGGTGGGCGACAAATGGTCGTTGCTTGTCATTCGGGACATGCTCCACGGGAAACGCACCTTTGGGGAACTGCTGGACTCGCCCGAAGGAATCCCAACCAACACACTCGCCGATCGCCTGAAGCGCCTCGAAGACGCTGGGATTGTCGTGAGCGCCGCGTACCAGGAGCGTCCGATTCGTTACGCCTATGCGCTCAGCAAGAAAGGAACTGCCATGGGTGACGTTCTGCTCGCGCTGGTGCGATGGGGCAAGAGACACATACCAGGTACGCAGACCTTGCGCCGCTCAACTCGGACGCGCGCAAAGGCGGCGCGCGCCGGTTAGTGACATCGGCCATTGTTGAGACTCGGCGATCAATTTTGACTTCCGCAACCTCCCTCGAAGAGAAAGGTCATGCTCTGAACATGGCGCTGACATGACGCACGCTTCAGTGGAGCTCGGCAAGCAGCGACCTGGCCTCCTGCAGGTCCGCGGTGTCGAAGCCCTCGGTGAACCAGCCATAGCTCTCGGCCAACATCTGGCGGGCCTCCGCCGACTTGCCCTGCTGCCGCCACAGCCGGCTCAAGGCCATCACCGCGCGCAGCTCCAGCGATCGGGCGCCCTGCCGGCGAGCGATGGTGATCGCCTGCAGGAAGCAGGCCTCGACCTCGCCGCCGGCCTCCTCGCCCTCGCGGCCCGGCTGCAGCAACATCAGCTCGCCCTTGAGTCGATAAAGCTCCGCCTCGTAAACACGCTCCTGCGTGAGCTCCACCAAGGCCAAGGCCTCGGCCAGTGTCCTCAGCCCTGCCTCGGCCTGCCCCGCTCTTGCGTAGGCTTCGGCCAGCAAGGCCAGGAAGCGCGTGCGCCATAGCCCCGCGCCCGTGGCCTGGTAGGCGCTCAAGCCCTGTTGCATCCTTTCGATCCCTTCTGCTGCACGTCCCTGCTCGACCAGCGCCCAGCCCGAGAGGATGGTTCCCCAAGCCAGCCAGAACGGGAAGCCGTGCTCGGTCGCGAGCGCAAGGACGGCCTCCGTCAGCTCGCGGGCGGGCTGCGCCTCGCGGCGGAACAAATGGAGCTCGGCGGCGAAGGTCAAGGCGCTGGCGGAGTCCGGAGGATGGGACAGGGTCTGAGCCAGGGCGAGCATCGCCTGGCTGCGTGCGAGGGCTTGATCCGGATAGCCCAGAAGCCACAGGTCCATGGCGACGAAGGCCAGCCCCAGCACGCCGGGCTCGAAGACGAAGAAGTAGGCCGGCGACGGGTGCCGCGCAGGGTCGTGAAGGGCCAAGGCCTGTTCCAGATGCGCGCGAGCAGGGTCGAGCTCGCTGAGACCGAACAGGGCAGTTCCCAACGCCCGATGGGCGTGCACGAGCAAGGCCGGGTCTTGCGCCTTCTGGGCCAGCGTGACGAGCTGCTCCGCCAGCTCGCGCGCGGTCGGCAGTTCCCCCCGGACCATGTAGAAGGTTCGCAGCCCCATCAGCGCGGGGAAGAGATGGACCGTCTCCCCGAGCTGTCGGCACAGCATCAGCGCGCGGGTATAGGTCGCCTCCACTTCCGGTGCAGCGAGCCCCTTGGCGGCCATCCAGGCCGGACCGAGGGTGATCTGGAGCGCGAGTTCCTGCCGTGCGCGCTCGGGCGCATCGGGCAGGGTCTCGAGCAAGGCCAGGGCCGTGGTGAGGTGGGCGACTGCTTCGGCATCTGCGGAGCGCTGCAGCGCCTGGCGCCCGGCGCAGTGCAGGTACTCCACCGCCTTCGGCGCGTTGCCGCTGCGGCCGAAATGATGCGCCAGCTCGCTGCAGTGCTCCTCGAGATGGGAGGCGAACAGGGCCTCGATCGCCTGCGCCGTGCGCTCATGCAGTGCGCGGCGCCGCTCGATCAGCAGCGAGCCGTAGCTCACCTCCTGGGTCAGCCCATGCACGAAGCTGTACTCCACCTCCGGAAATGCCGGCTGCTGGTAAATGAACTCCCCGGCCTGCAGCCGCGCCAGCAGGCTCTTCAGCATGTCTTCGGGCTGATCGACGACGCGTGCGAGCAGGCTCCATGCAAATGACTTGCCGATCACCGCCAGGGTCTGCAGCAGCGCCTTCTCGGCCGGCTCCAAGCGGTCGATGCGGGCGGCGAGCACGCCTTGCACGGTGGTCGGGATATGCAGCGTGGTCGGAACCTGCTCGAGGCGGTAGTGCCCGCGCTCGCCGCGCAGTACCTGCTCCTCGACCATCGTCTGCACCACTTCCTCCATGAAGAATGGGTTGCCTTCGGTCTGCTCCAGGATCAGCTCCTCGAGCGGGCCGAGCCCGGCGGCGTCGCCCAGCAGGCCCCGAAGCAGTTCCCGGGCTTCGGCTTCGCCCAGGGGATCCAGCCGCAACTGGGTGTAGTAGCCCTTGCGACTCCAGTCGTGCTGGTACTCGGGCCTGTAATTGACCAGCAGAAGGATGCGTGCGTCGGCCACGCTCTCGGCGAGAACGCCGAGGAAGGCGTCGGTCTCGCTGTCGAGCCATTGCAGATCCTCTACGATCAGCTCCAGCGGCTGCGCCTGGCTCTCGCGCACCAGGAGTCGCTGGATCGCCTCGAAAGTGCGCTGCCGGCGGATCTGAGGGTTCGTCTGCGCCAGCGCCGAGCTCGGCTCGGTCGCCCCCAGCAGGTGGAACAGATAGGGCAGGCTGTCTTCCAGCGCGCGGTCGAGGGTCAGCACCTTGCCGGTGAGCTTCTCGCGCCGCCGGCGCTCATCGTCCTGCGCAGTGATCTGGCAGTAGTTCTCCAGCAGCTCGATCAGCGGCAGATAGGGATAGGCCTTGCCGTGCGAGACCGAGAAGGTCTCCAGCACCAGGCCATCGCGCGGCGCGCCGAGCTTGAACTCGTGGCATAGCCGCGACTTGCCGACCCCCGGCTCGCCGACCACGCCGACGATCTGCCCATGCCCGGCCTGCGCCTGCGCCCGCGCTTCTCGCAGTTGCTCGAGCTCGCGGGCACGGCCGACAAAGCGCGCCACCCCGCGGCTGGCAGCCACCTGCAACCGGGTGCGCAGCGGGCCGAGGCCGAGCACTTCGAAGACGGCGAGCGGCTCGGGCAGCCCCTTGATCGGCGTCGCGCCGAGCGCCTTGAATGCGAAATAGCCCTCGCTCAGCTTGCGCGTGCGTTCGCTTGCGACGATCGAACCGGGCACCGCAATGCCTTCCATGCGCGAGGCGATGTGGATAGAGTTCCCTACCGGGTCGTAGTCGGTGTGCAAGTCCTCGGTGCGGATCGCGCGCACCACGACTTCGCCGGAGTTCACGCCGACGCGCAGCTGCAGCGCGATCCCCTGTGCCAGACGCACACGGTCGGCGTAGCGGCGCATCTCGTCTTGCATGCGCAGTGCAGCATAGAGGGCGCGCTGCGAATGGTCTTCGTGCGCGATCGGCGCGCCGAACAGCGCCAGGATGCCATCGCCCATCGACCTGGCCACATAGCCTTCGTAGTGATGCACGGCCTCCATCATCAACGCCAGCACCGGGTCGATCAGGCGGCGGGCGTCTTCGGGATCGAGGTCGTGGATCAGCGCGGTCGAACCGGCCATGTCGGCGAACAACGCGGTGATCGTCTTGCGCTCGCCGTCCGCCGCGCCGCGGGCTTCCATATCCACCTGCGCCGCGCGGATGCGCTCGGCCAGATAGGGGGGCGTGTAGTCGATGGGGGCGCCGGCTGCAAGCGCCGCGCCCGCGGGCGGCCCGCTCAATGGGGCGCCGCATTCGCTGCAGAAACTGGCGCTCGCGCTTGCCTCGTGCCCGCAGGCCGGGCAGACGCGTACCAGCTTGGCGCCGCATTCCTCGCAGAACTTGGCGCCTGCCGGATTCTCGAACCCGCAGCTTGCGCAGCGCATAAGGCTTAGCCTCGCTCAAGGGGCTTTCAGGGCCCAACAACTCCCAAATCTTATCAAGGCGCGCAGTGCGCCGGGCTCCGGTAGATGCCGACATCATCGCCACGGGCTTGTAGGCGAAGGGCTGGGCATCAACGCGCGACAGCCAGTCGAGCATGTTCTTGAACATGCCTCCATCCCCGCAGGCATTACCTGGCCAGCCAGGCCGACAGCCATGCGATTGATGGAGGCGGCGCGCAGGCTGCCACAGCCACACAGACCAACGACGTCAATGAAGCTGTTGTTCATGCTGGCTATTGCATGGGAATGTTCGCGTCCTTCACCACCTTGGACCACCTACTGACTTGCGCCTGAACAAAAGTCTTCATCTCAGCACCGCTCGACGAAGGGCTGGCGACACCGCCAGTCGCCTCGAGCTGCTTGACGACATCTGGCTGAGCCAACACCTTGACCAAGGCCTCGTGCAGGCGCTGCGCCACTGCGGGCGGAAGGCCCCTCGGTGCGGCAACACCGGTCCAGGATGTCACTTCGAAACCTGGCACCGAGTCTTTCATCGGAGGCACACTCGGCAGCTGCGGAGCACGGTTAGTCGATGTCACGCCGAGGCCACGGAGCTTGCCCGACTCGATATGGATCCGGGTCACCGTCACGGAGTCGAACATCAGGTCAACACGCCCACCCAATACATCCTGGAGCGGGGCCGCCCCTCCTTTGTAGGGGATGTGGATGAGCTCGATGCCTGCGGCGGCCTGGAACAGTTCACCTGACAGGTGCTGAGTCGAGCCGATGCCCACGGAGCTGAACGAGATGGTGCCAGGCGCGGCCTTCGCAGCAACAAGTACATCCTTTATGTTCTTGAACCTGCTCTCCGCATTGACCGCCAGCACGAATGGGAACTTGGTGACCACGGAGACCCAGTCGAAGCTCTCCAACGGGTCAAAAGGCTGCTTCTTCATCATCGCGGCCGACACTGCATGTCCGCCCGTCTGCAGGATGAGCGTGTAGCCATCGGCGGGGGCCTTGGCGACCTGTCCCGATGCCAGGTTGCCGCCCGCACCGGCCTTGGGGTCGACGAGGACTGACTGCCCCAACTCCTTGGACAGCGGCAGCGCGATGATGCGTGCGACCACGTCCGCGTTGCCGCCGGCGTTGAACCCGTGGACAAGCGTGATGGGCCGGTCGGGGTAGCCCGTAGCTTGAGCGACGAGCGGGGCGGCAAGAATGGCTGCGAATAGTTGGCGTCGAATCATGGTTTGTCTCGTGCTTGTAGTTGGAAAGGATGTCGCGTCACACCTCGGAAGGGATGTCACGTCACACCTCGGTGTGAGGGGCTGGTCGCTCAAGCGCGTTGGTAGCCGGAACTGCTGCCGAACAGTTTGACGCGTTGCGACCAGTCATGGGTCTCGGACCAAAGCGCAAGAACCTCCCGTGCCTCGTCGGCGAAGCTCTGCAGCCGAGCTGGGTCGTGGCACGTGCGTGCGGTCAGCTCTAGTCGGTGCCCTGAGGGATCGAAGAAGTAGATCGAGGTGATGAAGTCATCATGATTTGTCGGCCCCACGACCTTCAATCCCTTCGCCTGCAAATCCTCCTTTGCACGCATCAGGACCTCCACACTCTCTACCTCGAAGGCGAAGTGCTGAATCCAGTCTGGGGAAGCCATGTCCTTGATCTCACCCGGGTCCTTAGGGCACTCAAAGAAAGCGATGGAACTGCCATCCTCGAGCTCGAAGAAGATGTGCACGTGGGGGCTGTATTTCCCCGTGGACGGCACATGGTCCTCACCCATGGCATGGGCGAACTTCAGACCCAGCATCTCGGTGTAGAACTTGGTGGTCTCGCCCGCGTCCTTGCAACGGTAGGCGGCGTGGTGCAGTTTCTTGCAAAGCATGTTTGAACTCCTGATGACGGAGGCTGGAAGAGCTTCAGTGGCTCAGTCCTGCCATGTGGGGGTGAAGAAGGAGGCGGGAATGAGAAGTCGCGACTCTTGGCGCACGAGCAGTGGCTGCATCTTCTGTACGTAGGCTTTGAACTGTGGGTCTGCAAGCAGCGCGGCGCGGCGCGCGTCAGGCCTTCTGGATGCGCTGTTCGATGGCGCCGAAGATCGTTTGGCCCGCGCCATCCAACATCTCGATGCGCACCGTGTCGCCAAACCTGAACCAGGGTGTGCTGGCCTGCCCGTGCTTGAGCTCCTCGTCAGCGCGCGCTTCAGCGATGCATGCGTACCCGGCTTCTGGATCGAGGTTTGATACGGCACCGGCCCCGATGATGGTGCCGGCGCTCAGCGAGCGCGTGCGCGCCGCATGGGCGATCAGCTGCGGATAGTCGAAGAACATATCTCGCCCGGTGTTGGCACGCCCCATCGCGCGTCCGTTGATGAAGGACAGGATTGGGAGGCCGAGCTTTCGCCCATCCCAAGCGTCGCCCAGCTCCTCCGGCGTCACGGCAACAGGCGAGAACGAGCTCGTGGGCTTGGCTTGCACGAAGCCGAACTGCTTCGGCAACTCGCTTCGTGTCAGGGTGCGAAGGGTGAAGTCGTTGAGCAGCATCACCAGCTTGATGTGGGACGCGGCTTCGTCAGCGGTCGTCCCCATGGGCACGTCATCAACCACCACCGCGACCTCGGCCTCGTAGTCAATGCCCAGGCTTTCATCGGGTAGGCGCATCGGGTCGCGCGGGCCGTCGAAGCGGTCCGACAGGCCCTGATACATCAGCGGATCGGTCTTGTAGTTCGGCGGCATGTCAGCGCCGCGCGCTTTGCGCGCCTTCTCCATGTGATGGAGGTACACGGATCCGTCCAGGAACTGATAGCTCCGAGGAAGTGGGCTGGCCAGCGCGTCGATGTTCAGATCGAACACATCGGTGAGCTCCCCCTGCTCAAGGCGCTCATGCAACTCCTGCAGCTGAGGTGCAACGGTCGCCCAACGCTCAAGGGCGTACTGAAGCGTTGGAGCAATCTCCCGCGCCGACGCGGCTCGGGTCAGGGCCTTGTTGACGACGATCAGGGTGCCGTCGCGGCCTCCGCGCTTCAGGGTGGCGAGTTTCATGTTTGACGCTCCATGTCTTTCCTAGGGCCGCCAACAAGGCGGTTTGCATTGACGTCAATTCTTGGACTTTGATCGACGCTTCCGCCTAAAATTTCCATTCAATGGAAATGCATGATGTGAGGGCCGGCGCGGCCGAAGCGGCAGGAGCGGGATTGCTACAGCGCTCTGTCGCACTGCTGCGTGTGCTGGCTACAGCGGGCCGGCGGGGTGCGGCGCTGACCGCATTGGCACGCGACACCGGACTCTCCAACAGCACAGCTCACCGGCTGCTCGCCCAACTGATCGCCGAGCGTTTGGCAATGAAGATGGAGGACTCGAAGCGGTACGCGCTGGGTCCATTGGCCTATGAACTGGGGCTTGCGGCTACCCACCAGTTCGACATTCGGAGCCTATGCCGTCCTTTGATCGAGCAGTTGGCGAGTGAAACCGCAGAGACGGTCTATCTGATCCAGCGCAGTGGCATCGAGGCCGTTTGCATCGACCTGGTCGAAGGGCCTACGCCGGTCAGAGTTGTCACGCTGCATGTGGGCAGCCGCCGTCCGCTCGGCTTAGGGGCCGGCGGACTGGCCATCCTTGCAGCATTGGACGATGACGAGCAGCAGGCCACCTTGGCGCAGGTGCAAGAACGCATCGCCAAGGAGTGGGACTTCCCCGAGCACATCCTGCGCGAATCGCTGCAGACGGCGCGCGAGACTGGGTGCTCCCTGATTCGCAACCGCATTACCCCAGGGGTCACGGCGGTTGGCCGAAGTTTCAGAGACAGTCTTGGCCACGTGCTGGGCGCCATCAGCGTGGCAGGCGTCAATGCCCGTATGACGAAGGCGCGGCAGACTACCCTCATGCAGAGCCTGACGGTAGCGACGCGTGACATTGAGCGCGTACTCAGGGGGCAAAGCTGGGCCCGGTATGTCTAGACTCTCCGAGCGACCAGCATCGGTAGACAAACTCCGTCCCGATGCGCGGCCGGCGCGACACCTGCCACTGAATTCACGAGCGTTGGCGTAGTTGAGTTCGCCGTCGCGTCTCGGCATGGTAGCGACGACGACCGACTCAAACCGGTACGCTGATCGTACGAAACTGCAAGAAGGCCGATGAACACTGACAAGAACGCGATGGCCCTCTACGTGCGGGTGGTCGAAGCGGGGAGCTTCTCCAAAGCGGCTGCGCGTGAGGGCGTGCCGGTGTCCACGGTCAGTCGCAAGATTGCCGAGTTGGAAAAGGCGCTGGGCGTTCGTTTGCTCGAGCGCTCGACCCGGCAACTGCGCATGACCGAGATCGGCCAGGGCTACTTCGAGTCCTGCCGCCGCGGCCTGACCGAGTTCGAGGCGGCCGATTCCCTGGTGACGCAGCGCCAAGCCGAAATCTCGGGCCGGCTGCGAATCTCGATCCCGCCGAGCATGTCCGACTTGGCGGTCGTTCCGTTGGTCAGCCGCCTTCCAGCAGCGCTATCCCCAGGTGACGGTGCACTGCCTGGTGACCGAACGCTACATCGACTACATCGCCGACGGCATCGACCTGTCGATTCGCGGTGGTCAGCCGAGCAATCGCGACAGCAGCGTCGTCGCCCGCACCGTCGCCGTCCAGCGGCCGCGGTTGCTGGCCTCGCCGGACTACCTGGCTCGCATCGAGTCGGTGACGCGACCGGAAGACGTGGCTTCGCATGTACAGCTCGCATTCGCCCGCTGGGAGCGACCGCTCGCGTGGACGCTGAGCCGCGAGCACGAGTCGGTGCGCATCGAGCCGGAGCCGCGGCTGGTGCTCAACGACTATGCGAGCGTGCTGCAGGGCCTGGTCAGCGGGCGGGGCGTCTCGGAGTTGCCCAGCTTTCTGTGCCAGGCGGCGCTGCAGCAAGGCCGGTTGGTGGAGCTGCTGCCCGAGTGGCGGTTCGCCAGCGCCAAGCTGAGCGTCGCGTTCCCCAGCAACAGAAACCTGTCGCCGCTGGTGCGTGCCTTCAAGGACTTTTGCGTGAGCTACTTCGAAGCCCATCCCTTGCCGTGAAGGCCGCCGCAGCTGTCAGCTTCTCAGTGGCGAGAAAGTGATTTGAGCCCGCACCGGCTAGTGCGACCGAGGCCCGATCCCTATTGTTCATTCCGCGCGAATCGCCGCGTCAACACAAGGATTGAACATGATGAAGACCTCTTGGGCTGTCGCAGCTGCTTGCCTTGCTCTTCAAGCCGTGGCGCCCAGCGCCCAGGCCCAGCCGTCGAGCGGCGCAGGCCGGCCAGCGGGCCGAAATCGAGCAGTTGCTGAACAAGTACGAGCACGCGCTGAACACCGGCGATGTGAATGCTGCCGTGCAGCTCTACACGGACGATGGCGTGTTCATGGCGCCGGAGAGCCCGACGGCCATCGGCACCAAGGTGCTGCGCGAGGCCTATGCCGGCGTCTTCCAGGCGATCGCGCTGAAGCTGAAGTTCCAGATCGCCGAGGCGAAGCTGCTGTCGCCGGAGTGGGCCATGCTGCGCACGACCTCGAGCGGTACCGTCAAGATCGTTGCCAACGGCGCCGAGATTCCGGACAGCAACCAGGAGCTGTTCCTGCTGCGCAAGACGGGCGGGCAATGGAAGATCGCCCGCTACAGCTTCTCGTCAGTTCTGCCGCGCGCGAAGTGATCTCGGTTGACCACCATGACCAACGACGCAAGCAAGAAGATTCGCGTCGGCATCATCGGGCCGGCAGGCTCTTAGGTGTATCCGTTCCACGCGCTTCGAGCCGGTACGTTCGGGCAGATCGACATCACGCGCTACTCGCTGTCAGAGGCAGCGCATGCGCATGACGACATTGCCGCTCGTCGTCGCTCGGGGTCAGCCATTTTGGTGCCGTAGCGCGCCGCTCATTCGGCGCTCGGAAGTAGCATTCGCCCTATTCCCGGCGCGCCTGGCCGATTTGAAGGGCGCTGGCAGCACTCACCCTTCACCGAACGATGCCCCTGCAGGAACGATCCTCCGCCGAAGCGCTCGACGAACGCGTGCCCGGCGAGCTGCTCGCCAGCAGCAAGGGGCGGCCGTGGAAAGATCTGTTGGTGCAGGTCTTCCTTCGCCGGCCCGTCCAGGAGAGCCTGATCATCCCGGCGGTTCCCGAGCCGCTCATCGTGTGGGTGCTGTCGGGAAGCGCTGTCGTCGAGGAGCGCGAACTCGGGGGGCGGTGGATGGCCAGCCGGGTGCGCGCCGGAGACTTCTTCCTGACCACCTCGCCCAAGCCTTGCGAACTGCGATGGACGACCGAAGGAA
Source organism: Variovorax sp. LjRoot175 (assembly GCF_964253805.1). Classification (NCBI taxonomy): domain Bacteria; kingdom Pseudomonadati; phylum Pseudomonadota; class Betaproteobacteria; order Burkholderiales; family Comamonadaceae; genus Variovorax; species Variovorax sp. LjRoot175. Next base: position 4,910,405 of record NZ_CAXURY020000001.1, read on the forward strand.
AGGAGCCCTTCCAGGTGATGCACATCTACCTGGGATTCGACGTCATGAAACGCGCAGTGCGCGACGTCCACGGCGCAGACCAGGTTGAGCTTGCCCTGAGGGAGGTGTCCGGGGCGAACGATCCAACACTCTCGATGTTTCTCGGTCAGATTCGCAGCGAGCTCATGGGCCACCGTCAGCCGAGCACGCTGATGGTCCAGGGCCTGGCGCAGGGCCTGGCCGTGCACCTGGTTCGCGCCTATCCCGACGCCGGCCGGCGCCCGCCCGCCCCACGCGGCGGGCTGCCCGCATTCAAGCTCCATCGCATCATCGCCATGCTCGAAGAGCGCCTGGGCGAGGAATTCCGCCTGCAGCCCCTGGCACGCGCCGCAGGCCTGAGCGAGTTCCACTTCTGCAGAGCGTTCAAGAAGACCACTGGTTTCTCCCCCTCCCGATACTTCATTCGCCTGCGCGTCGACAGGGCGCGCCGCCTTCTTCGCGAGACCGGCAAGCCGGTGATCGAGGTGGGACTCGATGTGGGCTACGCAAGTCCGAGCCACTTCGCACAGGTATTCAAGCGCGAAGTCGGCGTCGCGCCGAGCGAGTACCGCGGGCAAGCCTGACCGCCGCTGCTCCGACAGCAAAACCCCGACAGGGTCCGCAAGGCAGCGAGCGCTCGAAAAGCGCATCGCCGCGACCATTCATCCCGTGCCCGGCGAAGTTCAACGCTTCTCGACAGCTTGATCGTTGAGGCACGCAAACCTCAACTTTGATGAATGGAAAAGGACTGTCATGGAACTCAATGGAAAAGTCGCACTCGTGTCTGGCGCCTCGAGCGGCATCGGCGCCGCGACCGCGCGCAAGCTGGCGGCCAACGGCGTGAAGGTGGGCGTTGCCGCCCGCCGTCTGGACCGTCTGGAGCAGCTCGTTGCCGAGATCCGCGCTGCGGGTGGCGAGGCCGTGGCGATCGCCATGGACGTCACCGATCCTGCGGCAGTCTCCGCCGGCGTCAAGAAGCTGGCCGACACCTACGGCGCGATCGACATCGCGTTCAACAACGCCGGCCTGATGCCGATCTCGGACGTCGAGAGCCTGAAGACGCACGAATGGCACCGCATGATGGACGTCAACGTCAAGGGCCTGCTGAACACGACGGCAGAGGTCCTGCCGTACATGAAGAAGCAGGGCGGCGGGCACATCGTCAACACCTCCTCGATCGCCGGGCGCAAGGTGTTCCCGGGCCTCGCGGTCTACTGCTCCAGCAAGCACGCGGTGACCGCGTTCTCGGAGGGTCTGCGGCTGGAGGTTGCACCCAAGCACAACATCCGCGTCACCTGCATTCAACCGGGCGCTGTCGAATCCGAGCTGTTCGAGCACATCTCCGACGAGAAGTACCGCGCGCAGATGGAGCAGTTGAAGGATCAGATGACCTTCCTCAAGGCCGAGGACATCGCCGACACGATCCTGTTCGCGCTGAAGGCGCCGAAGCACGTGAATGTGGCGGAGGTCTTCGTGCTGCCCACCACGCAACCCTGGTAAGAAGGTTCGCACTGGCGAGGATTAGGCAAGGATGGGCCGGAATTGGCATACCGCTCTCCCGTCCCTCGTTCCTAGACTTCATCTCATCCCTGCAACAGCGCATGGATTCAACCCACCACCCTAGGAGCAGTCATGTCTGGAATTGAAGGAAAAGTCGTGGTCATCACGGGCGCCAGCAGCGGAATCGGCGAGGCCACCGCGCGTTTGCTGTCCGAGCGCGGCGCTCGCGTCGTGCTGGGCGCTCGCCGAACCGAAAAGCTGGAATCCATCGCCGGGGCAATCACCCGCGAAGGCGGACAGGCCCGCTTTCGCGCAGTCGACGTGACGAAGCGCGAGGACGTCGATTCGTTCGTTGAATTCGCCACGCGCGAGTTCGGCCGCGTCGATGTCATCGTGAACAATGCGGGGGTCATGCCGCTGTCGCCCCTCGAAGAGACCAAGGTCGACGAATGGGACCGGATGATCGACGTCAACATCCGCGGCGTCCTGCATGGCATCGCCGCGGGCCTGCCCCGGATGCGGGCGCAAGGCAGCGGACAGTTCATCAACATGGCTTCGATCGGGGGGCACACGGTGTCTCCGACGGCCGCGGTGTACTGCGCGACCAAGTTCGCCGTGCGGGCGATCTCGGAGGGCCTTCGCCAGGAGGTTGGCGGTGATATCCGCGTGACGGTGGTCTCCCCTGGCGTCACCGAGTCGGAGCTCGCCGAGAGCATCTCGGACGCGAGCGCGCGCGAAGTCATGCGCGGCTACAGGCAGATCTCGATCTCGCCCTATGCGATCGCGAGAGCCGTGGCCTTCGCCATCGACCAACCCGACGACGTCGATACCAGCGAAATCATCGTTCGGCCGACGGCAAGTCCCTATTGAACTTGCTCGGCCGCCCACCGCATTTCAACTTGCTCCGCCATTGTTGCGTAGGACATCTGTTCGGATGCTCGAAGGCAAGTGACGAGCTGATCACAAAGGAATCTCGATGACCAACGACAACGGCAAGACCGCATCGGACAACGATGCGCCGCGTTCCGATGATGCAGAGGCGCGCCACGCGCGGGGCCTGGCCGTTCTTCGGCAGATCGGCGGGCCCGAGTACGACGGCCCGATCGGCCGCCTTGCACGCGTATCGCCGGACATGGCGCGCTTCACTGTCGATTATCCCTACGGCGACGTTCTCTCGCGCCCCGGGCTTGATCTTCGGCTTCGACAGCTCTGCAACGTGGGCTCGCTCATCGCTCAGGGATCCGTTCAGCCTCAGCTGCGATTTCACATGGAAGGTCTGCTGAATGTCGGAGGCAGCGCTCAGGATCTCGTGGAAGTCATGTTCATCGCCACGGCGATCCTTGGTTTTCCGGCGGCGATCAACACGATCGGGATCGTTCGCCAGATTCTTGCGGATCGGTCCACCCCGTTCTCTCCGATGCTGCCGGAACCCGATGCTGGCAGCAGCCGGTACGCGCGCGGTCTCAAGGCGTTCGGCGAGCTCATGCAAGGTCCACCCTCGGACCATCTTGCATCGTTCGAGGCCATCTCGCCCGAACTGGCGCAATGGTCGATCGAGTTCGCGTTTGGAGATGTGCTGGCGCGCGGCGGGCTCGAGAACAAGACCAAGCATCTCGTCATCGCGACCATGCTGGCAACGGTCGGCAACCGCCAGGATGCGTTGCGCCTCCATCTCGAGAGCGCCCTCAAGGTCGGCACCACAAAGGACGAAATCATCGAAGCGCTGATCCAGGTCAGCGTCTATGCCGGCTTCCCTGCCGCGCTGAACGCATTCGGTGTCGCCGCACAAGCATTCGAGGAGCGTGATGAGCTGCCCGCTGTCGATTCTGCCGTTCAGGGCCCGAAGCCCAGCGCGGAGAACGGGGCCCGGAGAAGGGAGCGCGGGCTTGCCGCGCTCGCCGCGACCTCGGGTGGATCGGGCGAAGCCGTTGTCCGCAGCTTCGAGGACGTGGCGCCCGAGATCGGCCAGATGATCGTCGAGCATTCCTATGGCGACATCTTCTGTCGTCCCGGACTCGATCCGAAGACGCGTGAGCTGACGGCCTGCGCCGCGCTGGCAGGTCGCGCGACCCAGACGACGGAAACGCCCTTGCGTGTGCACATCAATGCTGCGCTCAACGTCGGCGCCAGCCGCGAGGAAATCGTCGAGACGCTCCTGAACATGGTGGCCTACTTCGGCTTTCCGGTGGTACAAGGCGCGACGCGGATTGCGGGCGAAGAATTCCAGAAGCGCGGACTGTGACCATGGATGAGCGAGCCATGCGCTCACAGAAGGGGCGGGCCGAACTACATTCCTGTGAAAGAATCCAGTTCTCATCCGCGAACTTCAGCCTCATGTCGAAATCTGCCCTCCTGTTCCGCGCCAATGAAGTCTGAGACACGGACGCGGGGCAGTGCCGGGCCAGGTTTCGCCGCGAAAGTCTGGGACAGGCTTTGCCATTCGACGCCCCGGATGCCGAGGTGTGCACCAAAGTTTGAGACAAGCCGAGCCAGAGAGCGGAATGTCCGCTTCTATGAGGACTGGAAGCAGACTTTCAACGTTTGACATGAGGGGCGGCCGCAAGTGAGCAAAGCCCGCTTGTGGACGTCCCCTCGATGGGGTTTTAGGCCTCGGGTTCGTTGCAAACCACTTCGATGTTGTGCCCGTCCGGACCAATGACGAAAGCTGCAAAGTAGTTCGCGTGGTAGTGCGGGCGCAGACCAGGCGCACCATTGTCCTTGCCGCCCGCCTCCAGAGCCGCGCGATAGAAAGCTTCGACTTGCTGGCGATTCTCGGCCGTGAACGCCAGGTGAAGATGCGCCGGCTTCTCCTCGGTTTGGTACAGGCACAATGAAGCCTTACCCTTTGGGCTAAGCTCGACACCGTCCGTCGGGGGCCCCTCCGAGACAACAGCTACGCCGAGCGGCTCGAGTGCCTTGAGGAAGAACGCTTTGCTCGCGGCATAGTCGCTGACTCCGAATTTGACGTGGTCAAACATGAGTTCCCCTGAAGTGTGTGGGCCTGCCTGACGGAGAGGCAACCGGAGCATGCCGCCAGCAAAGCGGCCCTTCGCTGCGGCTCGATGTCTCAGACTTTAATGCCGCGTCTCAGACTTTAATGGCATGTCTCAGACACTAATGGCATGTCTCAGACACTAATGGCAAGGAACACAAGTACTACTACCGTAATTTTCCTAAGGTTGCGGATATTTTTGACTAAGCAACAGCAGGTTGTGGACATTTTCGAGCCTGCACATAGAAGCATCCTCGCTCCTCCGACATAGCAAGATTGGCTTGGCGGCCACGCTACGCCGCGAGTCGTGTGAACTGCGCTCGCGATAGCAGCCGCTTGAAGTCGCCGTCGAACGTGACCAAATGCTCGCCTTGATGGATGACCGCAGCAGCCAGCCAAGCATCCGGTATGTCGTTCGCACCGAGTGCCTTGTCAGCGCACAGCTTGCGGAGCGCAGTCCACTCGGCGCCGAGTGCGGATTGCTCGACACCCGGTGCGGCCAACAGCACGTCCACGAAGCGCAAGGCTTCGGTCGTCGGCGTCGGGTTCACGAATATCCTCGGATGCGTCACAAGCCGCAGAAAGCTCGCGATCACCATCGGCTGCAGCTTCAGTGGCCTTCCTTGAGTTGCGCTGGCGACGGCTTCTTCCAACCAGCTGCGGGCCACTGCATGGTGCGGATGATCGCTACGCGATGCAGCGACCAGCACGTTAACGTCAGGCGTCACTGTCGGCGGCGTCCAACATTGCCTTGTTGCTCAATCCGTCGAGCCCTGAGGCCAGGCCGCCCTTTCCTCGGTAGACGGGAAGGCGCACGGATTTCTTTTGAGGCGGGCATGAGCGCAGGCGCAGTTGGAGCCCTTCTTCAATCAGGCGCGTCAGACTCGTACGCTGCTGCACCGCCAGCGCCTTGGCTTCAGTCAGCAATGTGTCGTTGAGGTTGAGCGTGGTCTTCATGGGCTGGCGAGTCGCAGGACGCGAGTACAGATTTCTGTATTGTAGTGCCAACCCTGGACGATGCCAAGGTCCTTGCCAAGACTGCCCCGGCAAGGGCACCGCCAAAGCCAGCGAAGGCGAAGCCCGCACGAAAGCCGCCGGCGCATGCACGCGCGTCCTGAGCTCGCCCTAGGACAGAGCGCGCGCCCATAACGCTGTTTCCATGGAGACAGTCGCCGGCATCGAGGAACCGCGGCGACTACTACTACTACTACTACTACCGGGCGCCACGTCCGCCCCTACTCCACCGTCACACTCTTCGCCAGATTCCGCGGCTTGTCGACATCGGTCCCGCGCGCGCAGGCCGTGTGATAGGCCAGCAGCTGCAGCGGCACCACGTGCAGCATCGGTGACAGCGCACCGTAGTGCTCGGGCATGCGGATCACGTGCAAGTCTTCGCCGCTCTCGATGTGCGTGTCGCCGTCGGCCAGCACGTAGAGCACGCCGCCGCGCGCGCGCACTTCCTGCAGGTTGCTCTTGAGTTTTTCCAGCAGCGCATCGTTGGGCGCCACGGCCACCACCGGCATCTCGCTGGTGACCAGCGCGAGCGGGCCGTGCTTGAGCTCGCCGGCGGCATAGGCCTCGGCGTGTATGTAGGTCACTTCCTTGAGCTTGAGCGCGCCTTCGAGCGCGATCGGATAGTGCAGCCCGCGGCCGAGGAAGAGCGCGTTTTCCTTGCGCGCAAAGTCTTCGGCCCAGCTGATGATCTGCGGCTCCAGCGCCAGCACCGACTGCAGCGCCACCGGCATGTGCCGCATCTCCTTCAGGTAGCGCGCTTCCTCCGCTTCGCTCAAACGACCCTTGGCTTGCGCCAGTGCGAGCGTGAGCAGGAAGAGCCCCGCCAGTTGCGCCGTGAAGGCCTTGGTCGAAGCCACGCCGATCTCGACGCCGGCGCGCGTGATGTAGGCCAGCTTGCATTCGCGCACCATCGCGCTGGTCGCGACGTTGCAGATGGTGAGGGTCTGCTCCATGCCCAGCGAGCGCGCGTGCTTCAGTGCCGCCAGCGTGTCGGCGGTTTCACCCGACTGGCTGATGGTCACCACCAGCGTCTTCGGGTCCGGCACGGAATCTCGGTAGCGGTACTCGCTCGCGATCTCGACCTGGGTCGGGATCTTCGCGATGCTTTCGAGCCAGTACTTGGCGGTGCAGCCGCTGTAATAGCTGGTGCCGCAGGCGAGGATCAGCAGCTTGTCGATGTCCTGGAACACGCGCCAGGCGGCGGCACCCGGCGCGCCGTCTATGCCGGCACCGTCGAAGAGTTCGGGCACGATGCCCTCGATGCCTTCGAGCGTGTCCGAAATTGCGCGCGGCTGCTCGAAGATTTCCTTCTGCATGTAGTGGCGATACGGCCCCAGCTCCGCGGCGCCGCTGTGCGCGAGCACGGTGCGCACCGGCCGCGTGACCGGCTTGTGGGCACGGTCGACGATCCAGTACTTGCCCGGCTGGATGTCGACCACATCGCCCTCCTCGAGATAGACGATCTGGTCGGTTACGCCGGCCAGCGCCATCGCGTCGCTGGCGAGGAAGTTCTCGCCGTCTTCCTTGCCGGCGCCGAGGATCAGCGGCGAACCGGCGCGCGCGCCGACCACGCGATGCGGCTCGTCGCGACAGATCGCCGCGATCGCATAGGCGCCCTGCAGTTGCCGCACGCTGGTCTTGACGGCCTCGAACAGATCGCCGTCGTAGTGGCTGTCGATCAGGTGCGCGATGACCTCGGTGTCGGTCTGGCTTGCGAACACATAGCCCTTAGCCTGCAGGGCCGCGCGCAGCGCCTCGTGGTTCTCGATGATGCCGTTGTGCACCAGCGCCACGCGGCCGGGCCGCGCGGATTCCGCGTCGGCGCCGGGCCCATGGCTGAAATGCGGATGCGCGTTATGCACCGCCGGCGCACCGTGCGTGGCCCAGCGCGTGTGGGCGATACCGGTCGTGCCCTCGATGCGGTCGTCGCGCACCTGGGCCAGCAGGTCGGCCACGCGCGCCGTGGTGCGGGCGCGCTGCAGGCCCTTCGCATGCACGGCCACGCCGCAGGAGTCGTAGCCGCGGTATTCAAGGCGCTGCAAGCCTTGCACGAGCACGGGAACGATGTTGCGAGCAGAAACGGCGCCAACGATGCCACACATGGAGAAGCTCCTACGGAATTGAAGTCGGTGGGATCGTAGGCGTCTTGTCGCGTAACTTTAGATCAATATTCAATTGATTTTGAATGAATATTTCACTACGACTCACGGACAAACTATTATTTCATTATTATCGTCAATGTGAAATCAATCGACATAGATCAAATCGACCTGCAGCTTCTGGATGCCCTGCAGCAGGATGCCTCCCAAAGCAACCAGTCGCTGGCCGAGCGCTTCAACATCTCCGCCCCCACCTGCCTCCGGCGCGTGCGGCGGCTGCGCGAGGCTGGCTGGATCGAGCGCGAGGTCGCGATCCTCAGCACAGAGCGCGTCGGCGCACTGCTCACCGCCGTGATCGAGGTCTCGCTGGATCGCCAGGACGCCGCTGCCCTCGACGCGTTCGAAGCACGCGTGACGCCGGACGATGCCGTGCAGCAGTGCTACCGGGTTTCGCCGGGGCCGGATTTCGTCTTGATTGCCACCGTGCGCGACATGCCCGGCTACCAGGCGCTCGCGCAGCGCCTCTTCACCAGCGATGCCAATGTGCGCAACGTGAAGGCCTTCTTCAGCTTGAAGCGGGCGAAATTCACTTCGCGCGTGCCTCTGCTGATCAGTCCTTTGGCGCCTTCGTCGGGCGCTGCCAGTTCGCGAAGCTGACCTGCCGCGCGCGCGCCACCGTCAAGGCGCCCGGCTCGGTGCTCTTGGTCACGGTCGAGCCGCCGCCCACCGTGCCGCCGGCGCCGATCGTGACCGGCGCCACCAGCACGCAGTTGCTCCCCACGTGCACGTCGTCGCCGATCACCGTGCGGTGCTTGTTGGCGCCGTCGTAATTGGCCGTGATGCTGCCGGCACCGTAGTTGACGCGCGCGCCGACCGTGGCGTCGCCCAGGTAGGCCAGGTGGTTGGCCTTGGCACCGGCAGCCAGCGTCGAGTTCTTCACTTCGACGAAGTTGCCGATGTGCACTTCGGCGCCCAGGCGGGCACCGGGCCGCAGCCGCGCGAAGGGGCCGATGCGCGAACCCTCGCCGACCGTCACGCCGGCCTTCTCGCCGTCGATGTGGGTGAAGGGATGGATCACCGCGCCGGTCTCGATGCGCGCGTTGGCGATCACGCAATTGGCACCCACGCGCACGCCCGCCCCCAGCGACACCGCGCCTTCGAAGACGCAGTTGACGTCGATCTCCACATCCGATTCGCAAGCCAGGGTGCCGCGCAGGTCGAAGCGCGCCGGGTCCGCGAGCCGCACGCCCTGCGCCATCAGCGCATCGGCCTGGCGAAGCTGATAGGCCCGCTCGAGCGCGGCAAGCTGCGCCGGGCTGTTGACACCGGTCACCTGCAACGCGTCGTCGGTACGGTGCGCGACCACGGGCACGCCATCGATGGTGGCGAAGCCGACCACGTCGGTGAGGTAGTACTCCCCCTGCGCGTTCTTGTTGTCCAGGCGTGCGAGCCAGGTCTTCAGCAGCTGGGCCGGCACCGCCATCACGCCGCTGTAGATCTCGCGGATCGCGCGCTGAGCCTCGTTCGCGTCCTTCTCTTCGACGATCGCCAGGACTTCGCCGTCGCCGTCCTGGGCCGCAGGGGCCCGCACGATGCGGCCGTAGCCGGTCGGATCGTCGACGCGGATCGTGAGCAGCGCGAGCCGGCGCCCGCCGCTTTGCGCCACCAGCGCGCGCAGGGTGGTCTCGCCGATCAGCGGCACGTCGCCCGACAGCACCACCACCGTGCCGTCGTCGGGCAGGAGCGGTGCGGCCTGCTGCATCGCGTGGCCGGTGCCGAGCTGCGGCACCTGGCGCGCGAACAGGGGCACCCTGCCGCTCGCGCCGCTTTCGAGCGCGGCTTCGACATCGGTCGCGCCATGCCCCGTCACGACCACCACGTGGCGCGCGCCGATGCGCTGGGCGGTGTCGACCACGTGCGCCACGAGTGCGCGCCCGCCCAATCGATGCAACACTTTGGGCAGGCTGCTCTTCATGCGCGTGCCTTTTCCGGCCGCCATGATGACGACGTCGACCGGTTCCTGGTTGTCCTGCGGAGTCTTGTTCATGCCTCTTTCCCGAATGCGGATGCGTTGCGCAAAGCTGGCGCGAATTATCGGCGTGCTGCTCGTCGCCTCCGCGCTGGCCGCCTGCAGCGCGATCAAGCTGGCCTACAACAACCTGCCCGCATTCAGCTACTGGTGGCTCGACGGCTACCTCGACTTCGACAACGCGCAGTCGCCGCGCGTGCGCGACGAGCTCGTGCAGCTCCTGGCCTGGCATCGCCAGAACGAGTTGCCGAAGATCGTCGCGCTGCTGCAGAAGGCCCAGGCCCTCGCGTCCGGCGATTTCACGCCGGCGCAGGCCTGCGAGATGGGCGATGAGGTCCGAGCGCGCATGGTGGCGGTGGCGGAGCATGCCGAGCCCGCCGGCGCCGATCTCGCCCTGCGCCTGGGCGAAGCGCAGTTGCAGCAGCTCGAGCGCAAGTACGCCAAGATCAATGCCGACTACGGCAAGGACTGGCTCGAACGCAGCCCCGCCCGCTGGCAGGAGAAGCGCTACGAGTTGCTGCTGGATCGCAACGAGGACTTCTATGGCCGGCTCGATCCGTCCCAGCGCGAGCTGCTGAGGCAGCAGGTGGCGCAGTCGGCGTTCGATCCGCGCTTGATCGACAGCCAGCGCAGGAAGCGCCAGCAGGAGACGCTCGCCCTGTTGCGCCGCTTCCAGGCCGAGAAGACGCCGCCGGCCGAAGCGCGCGCGGCCATCCATGCCTACGTGCAGCGCATCGCCGACCCACCGCCCGGGCCGGCTCGCGACCGGCAACGGGCGCTGCTGCAGGAGGGCTGCCGCAACATGGCGGCGCTGCACGAGCGCACCAGCGCGTCCCAGCGCGAGCAGGCGGTACGGCGGCTCAAGGCCTACGAACGCGACCTGGTCGAGCTGATGGCCGCGCCGTGATGTCTTGCCGCATCGACCCATAGAACATTTGTTTACACTCGAGCGCGATCAACTGCGACCCTCCATGAACATCACGCTCTGCACGCTTTTCGAACGGAACTACCACTTCGGCGTCGCGGCGCTGGCGAATTCGCTGATCGCCGCGGGCTACACCGGCGAGCTCTGGGTCGGCTACCGCGGTGCCCTGCCGGGCTGGATCGTCGATTCGCCGGCCTTCGACCGCGTCACCGGCCGCCTGCAGGCAGCGCCCGGGCTGGTGCTGTGCATGCTGGAGCTCGACACCCCGCTGCACTTCACCTACTACAAGCCGACCTTCATCCGCGAGATGCTGGAGAAGCATGCGCCGCAATCGGATGTCGTGGCCTACATCGATCCGGATATCGTCGTGAAGTGCGACTGGCCCGCGCTGACCGGCTGGTTCACCGAAGACGGGATCTCGCTGGCCGAAGACGTCAACTGGTGCTTCCCTGCGCGGCATCCCAAGCGGCTGCTGTGGGCGCGCTTCTTCGAACCGCACGGCGCCACGCCGCGGCGCGGGCTCGACCGCTACTACAACGCGGGCTTCATCGCGGTCTCGCGCGCGCATCTCGAGTTCCTGGACCTGTGGCGCCGTCTGTGCGACCTGGTGGTGGCCTACAACGAGCATGCCAAGGAGCTCAAGGCCGGCGGTTCCGCCGCCCTGTTCCATTCGACCGACCAGGACGCGCTGAACTTCGCCCTCACCGTCTGCGAGGCGCCGCTGAACACGGCCGGGCCGGAAGCCATGGATTTCGCGCCCGGCGGCTACTACCTCTCGCACGCGGTCGGCTCGGTCAAGCCCTGGCATGGCGGCCACATCCGCCAGGCCCTGCGCGGCATGCCGCCCTCGGCCGCGAGCAAGTGGTACTACCGCTTCGCCAATGCGCCGATCAAGGCGTATTCGGACGGCGAGCTCGCCAAGCGCCAGCTCTCGCTGAAGATCGCCGCCGCCATCGGCCGGGTCTACAAGCGCGCCTGAGCCTCGTCGACGGCATCCTTGCGCCACTCCAGCCAGCGCACGGCCAGGAGGAAGTACTGGTAGCCGAAATTGGCCAGGCTGGTGGCGATGCCGAAGCCGAGCACCGAGCGCAGATCGCTCACGCCCACCAGCCACAGATAGAGGATCTGGGTGATCAGCGTCACCGCGATGCTGTAGGTCTGGCCCGCGGTCGCGCCGCGGACCGACAGGGTGCGGAAGGCAAAACCCGAGGCGTTCATCAGGATCGAGGCCAGGAACACCATCCACACCAGCGGCGTCATACTGGTGTACTGCTTGCCCAGGAGCAGGATCCAGTACTGCGGGAAGAAGAAGGAAGTCAGCAGGACCAGGGCGCCCATGGCGAAATAGGCCACATGGGCCTGTGCCACGATCGCGCCGAGGCGCGCGCCCACCGGCGCCCGCGCGATGGCCGGGAACAGCAGGGTGTTGGTCACCCGGTCGACCACGATCAGCACCATGGCCAAGCGGCCGAAGGCGCCGACCTCGGCCATCATGCTGGCGGTGCCGAACAAGGACACCAGGAACACGGTGATCACGCCCTGCACCTGGTAGAAGATGGCCGGCAGCACCAGCGGCTTCGCGATCCGCAGCACCTGGGCGTCCACCTTCTTCGTGTCGGCCGCATCGAGATGGGCATCCGGCAACTGCTGTGTCCTGAACGCCTTGCGGTACAGCATCACGCTGACGAAGCTCGCCGCGGCGGTCGCCGCCACGATGCCGGTCACCGACCAGGACGTCGCGGGCAGCAGGAGCACCATGCCGACGAAAGCGATGCGCACGCAATGGGACAAGAAGGCGATCCGGTTCAGGGTCGGGATCTGGCCGAGGATCAGCAGCACCGTGTTGGCGTAGTGCTCCCTGAGCGACAGCAGGACGACGGCGACCATGAGCAGCGAGGCCGCGAGATAGGCCCAACCGGACCACGCGTGCTGCTGCGAGGTATAGAACCAGTAGGGCCCGATCACGGCCAGGCCCAGCGCCAGCAGCAGCCAGCGCTTGCGGAACACCTGGTGGCAGACGCCCACGACCCACGGCACTTCGCCCGCGCGCTGGCCGACGATGGGCAGGGTGCAATGGGCGAGCCCGAGGTCGGTGATGCCCAGGATCAGCGTCATGCACGCGACCAGGAAGGTGTAGGCCGCGTACTGGTCCTTCGGCATCACGTTGACGATGAGCAGGCCGGCAATGCCGCCGATGGCCACCCCGAAAGTTTCGACGCCGCCAACCATGGCGACCTGGCGCAGACGGGACAGGAGTTTCACAGGGGCAGCGCAGTCAGGGGGTTGGCCGGCGGCTGCCGGGTCGGGGCTCGTGCCCGGGATTTCCGGGCGGGGCCTCTACGATACGCGATGGCCGTGACCAAGGCCTGTTGACAGGCCCTAGATCAGCGGCGTGGGCCGCAGCGGCCGCTCGAAATAGTCGCCCAGCGTCTCGAGCGCATGCGGCTCGAGGATGCGCAGCCATCCGCTGTCGAGCTTGTAGAGCCCGCGCTGCTGCAGCCGCCGCAAAGTCTTGTTGGTGTGCACCAGCGACAGGCCCAGTGCATCGGCGATGTGCTGCTGGTTGAACGGAAACACGACCCAGCCCTCGCGGGCCATGCCGACGCGTTCGGCGCGGCGGTAGAGATGCATCAGCAGCATCGCGACCCGCTCGGCCGCGTTGCGCCGGCCGGCGGTCACGAGGTTGTCGTCCACCATCTTTTCCTCGCGCGCCGCCAGCCACGTGATGTCGTAACCCAGCTTGGGCTGGCTGTGAAACAGGTCCCAGAGCTGGTCGCGCGCAAAGACGCACAGCGTGACAGCGGTCACCGCCTCGACGCCGTGCGTGTGACTCTCGGCAAACTCGTCCTGCAGCCCGATGAAGTCGCCCGGCAGCAGGAAGCTCAGGATCTGCCGCCGGCCGTCGCTGAGCGTCTTGAAGCGAAAGGCCCAACCGGAATAGAGCGTGAACAGCTGCGCACTGGGGCGGTCTTCCTCGACCACCGGCCGGCCGGCATCGACGACGCGCGTGCCCGTGCGGAAGGACTGGATGGCATGCAGTTCCTCGGGTGATACGGGCAGGAAAGCGGGGTTCCGGCGCAGGCCGCACTCCTCGCACGGATGGGCGCAGCGCGGCGGATGGACAAGGGCCGGATAGTCCTCGAATTTCACCGACCCACTATAGGCCTTGCGCCTATGTCTTTTCACATTTCGCGCGCTGTTCGGCGCACCTACACTGCGCTCGCTTCCAACCCGCGACCGAATGACCGAACTCCACGAGATCCTCTATTGCAGCCTGCTGGCACCCGGCCAACCCACCGAAGTCGTGGGCCAAATCGTGACTCGGGCGCGAGCCCGCAATGCAACGGAGGGAATCACGGGACTGCTGGTGTTCGACGGCATGCGCTTCTGCCAGCATTTCGAAGGCCCGCGAAAGCAGGTGCTGGGCCTGCTGAACCGCCTGGAGGCCGACCCGCGGCACATCGAGATGCGCGTGGTCTATGAAGGCGGACTCTCGAAACGCCGCTACCAGCGCTTCGAGATGGGCCTGGCCCAGACCGAGGACGGCGAGGAAGGCGAAGACATCGCCATCCTTCAGCAACTCGACGGGGCCGAGGCGCTGGAGCGCTTTCTGGCGCTGCGCCCCCGCCTCGACATTGCTGGATAGCCGGCAAGCCCCGACGGGCTAGGCCGTCGCGACATCCCAGCTGTAAGTGGCGCCGTGGCTGTCCCAGGGCTCCATCACGATGCGCTCGCCGGCGGCGACGGCCAGCGTTTCGCCCGGTGCGAGCACCAGGTCTTCGCTGCCCCAGACATCGGTGGCATCGCGCGTGACCCACACCCGGCCTTGCCGGATGCGCAGGATGCTCGCGCTGGAGGCTCTCAGACTGGTCGCCTCGCCCGCGGACAGCTGCCATGCACCCCGGCGCACGGCCGGCGGTACGGCAGCCGGACGTGCCAGGGCCGGGGACGGGAACGTAGAGGTGGTGGTGCAAGCGGCGGACATGTGAGACTCCTGTAGAGGGTTTTCTCCGAAACGCAATTGCGCGCTTCGGGAATGAATGATCGGCGCTTCCCCGTTGGCGGTCCAATGAAAACGCGGTAGCCTACTGATTCCGCTTTCGCATCAATCCGACTTCCACCCCATGCAGCATTCCCAGACCCATCTGCGCTCCCGCCCGATCTCGGCCGGTCACCTGCGCGCCTTCGAGGCCGTGGCGCGGCACCTGAACTTCCGCGCCGCGGCGGAAGAAATGGCGCTGACCCAGTCGGCCGTGAGCCGGCAGATCCAGTCGCTGGAAGAAGAGGTGGGCGTGAGCCTGTTCCTGCGCCATACGCGCGCGGTCGAGCTCACGAGCGCCGGCGCCCAGTTGCTGCTGGCGGTGCAGCAGTCGCTGCCGCGCATCGACGGCGCGGTGCGCCAGATCCGACAGAGCGCGGGCCGCAAGAGCGTGTCGCTCACGACTTTTGCCTCCTTCGCCTCGATGTGGCTGATCCCGCGGCTCGAGGCCTTCCAGCGCGACAACCCCGAGATCGACATCCGCATCGACGCCACCGACACGGCGCTGGACATGGACCTCGCGGACATCGACATCGCGCTGCGCTACGGCCCCGGCGAGAGCATGCCGGCCGGCGCGGTGCGGCTCTTCGGCGAAACGCTGACGCCGGTGGCGAGCCCCTGGCTGATCAAGAGCAACCCCGCGATCAAGGAGCCGGCCGACATCGCGCGTTTCGCGCTGATCGAGGCCGGCGATGCGCACCGCACGCACCTCGAATGGCTCACCTGGCGCCGCTGGTTCGAAGTCAACGACCTGCATCGGGCGCAGCCTAAGCGCTGGCTCTATTTCAACTACGCCTACCAGATGGTGCAGGCCGCGCTCACCGGCCAGGGCCTGGTGCTGGCACGCAGCTCGCTGATCGCCGAGAGCCTGGCCAACGGCGACCTGGTCGAGGTGCTGCCGCAGCACCGCATGGATTCACCGATGGCCTACTGGCTGATCGTCGGTCCGCGCAACGCGCAGCGGCCCGAGATCAGGGACTTCTGCGACTGGCTGCAGTCGCAGGCCGCGGTCACGCGCGAGACCATCGGCGAGGTGCCGGACCCCGACACCGTCGATCAGCTGGACTGAATCAGCCCGCCGGCCAGACTACGCCGTTGTCGTTGAGGATGGCGTCGAGCGGCAGATCGTGCGCCTCAGGCTCGAACTCCTCGATGTAGCCGTTCGTGAAGCCGAGCCCCACGGTGAAAGGCCGCGGCTCCAGCGCCGCCAGCGTGCGGTCGTAGAAGCCGCCGCCGTAGCCCAGGCGGTAGCCGCCGGCGCTGTAGCCCAGACAGGGCACGAACAGCAGCGTGGGCACGATCAGCTCGGTGTCCTTCGGCTTCGGAATGTTGAAGGCGTCGTTCTCCATCGGACAGCCCGGATACCACGCGCGAAAGGTCAGGATCTTGTGGACGCGGTCGACCACCGGCAGGCCGATGCGCCGGCGGTGCGGCTCGTCCAGCAATTCCCCGTCTTCCTTCCAGCGATGCAGCGCGGGCAAGGGATCGAACTCGCCCTTGATCGGCCAGTAGGCGCCGATCACGGTGTCGGGCCGGCCGACCAGCCAGATCCGCATCACGCGCTGCAGCAGGTCGGCGCGCGCGAGGCGGTCGGGCATGGCGAGGCGCTGCTCGACCAGCGCTTTTCGCAGCTGTTGCTTGAGAAAGTTGGCAGTTGCCGAGGTGTCGGCACCCTTTGACTTGTCCATAATCGCCCGATGCAGTTTGCAAGCATTTTGGCACCCGCGCCCCGCCGGCCCCGCGCACCCTTCTCCACCCTCGTTCTTTCGCTCGTCCTCGCCACCGCGGCACTGCTGCAGCCGGCCTGCGCGCAAAACCACGACGACGACGTGCTGGTGCAAATGAAGCAGGCCTTCCAGCGCGGCGACAAGGCGCGTCTGACGGCCCTGCTGCCGCAGGCAAGAGGCCACGCGCTGGAACCCTGGGCCGCCTACTGGGAGCTCAAGGCGCGCCTTCAGGAAGCGAGCGCCTCCGAGGTGCAGGACTTCTTCTCGCGCTACGCCGGCACCTACCAGGAAGACCGCCTGCGCAACGACTGGCTGATGCTGCTCGGCCAGCGCCGCGACTGGGACGGCTTCGCCACGCTGCACCCGGCCTACCGCATGAACGACGATGCCCAGGTGCGCTGCTACGCCATCCTTGTCGAAACGCTGCGCGGCGGCAACGCCACCAAGGCGCAGGCCGACGAAGTCCGCCGCAACTGGCTGGGCCAGCGCGAGCTCGACGACGGCTGCCTGACCGCGGCCGACCGCATGATCGCGGCCGGCCAGATGTCGCCCAACGACGCATGGAAAAAGGCGCGCCTTTCCATCGAGGCCAACCGGCCGCAGGCGGCCCGCGCCGCGGTCCTCCTTGCCGCGCCCGATGCCGTCGCGCAGTTCGACGAGCTGAATGCCAGCATGGCCAAGTTCCTAACCGGCCGCGCCTTCGTCGCCACCAAGGCGCGCAAGGAGCTGGTGGTGCTCGCGCTGATCAAGATGACCATCGCCGACCCGGACATGGCGGCCTCCCAGCTCGAGAGCAAGTGGGGCCCGATGCTGACGTCGGAGGAGCGCAACTGGCTCTGGGGCGCGATCGGCCGCCAGTACGCCGTCAAGCTCTCGCCGGCGGCGGGCGGCGCCTTCGCGAACGTCACGAAGAACGGCGATCTCTCCGACGACATGCTGGCCTGGAAGACGCGCGCCGCGCTGCGCAGCGGCCACTGGAAGAACGTGCAGGCCGCGATCGATGCCATGAGCGAATCGACGCAGCAGGATCCGACCTGGATCTACTGGAAGGCACGCGCCCTCCACGCCCAGGGCGGTGACGAGCGCCGCGCCCAGGCGCGCGCGCTGTTCGAAAGCATTGCCGGCACGCGCGGCTTCTACGAACTGCTGGCGCTCGAAGAGCTGGGCGAGCGCGCCACGGTGCCGACCCGCCCGGCGCCGCTCACGGCCGAAGAAAAGGACGCGGCACGCAACAACCCGGCGCTCAACCGCGCTCTCAACGCGATCGCGATCGGCCTGCGCCCCGAGGGCACGCGCGAGTGGAACTACGCGACCAACCTGCACGACAAGGGCGGCATGGGCGACCGCGAACTGCTGGCCGCGGCCGACCTCGCCTGCCGGCGCGAAGTGTGGGACCGCTGCATCAACACCAGCGAGCGCACCAAGGGCATGATCGATGTCGAGCAGCGCTACCCGATGCCCTTTCGCGACACCGTGGTGCGCAAGAGCGAGGAGATCGGCCTCGACCCGGCCTACGTCTACGGCCTGATCCGGCAGGAAAGCCGCTTCATCATGGACGCGCGCTCGGGCGTCGGCGCCTCGGGCCTGATGCAGGTGATGCCCGCCACTGCGCGCTGGACTGCCAACAAGATCGGCCTCGCGGGCTTCACGCCCGGCCAGATCAACGACCGAGACACCAACATCACCATCGGCACCAACTACCTCAAGCTCGCGCTCGACGACTTCGACGGCTCGATGGCGCTGGCCGCCGCGGCCTACAACGCCGGCCCGGGCCGGCCGCGCAACTGGCGCAACGGGCCGGTGATGGAAGCGGCCATCTGGGCCGAGAACGTGCCCTTCAACGAGACCCGCGACTACGTCAAGAAGGTGCTCGCCAACGCCACCAACTACGCGGCCCTGATCACCGGCCGGCCGCAATCGATCAAGGACCGCCTCGGCAACGTAGGCCCGCGCGACGCCGCCGAGCCCGAGCCCAACAAGGACCTGCCCTGATGGCCTGGTGGGACGAAGCCGCAAGCACCATCGCGGCCGAGTTCTCGGACGTCGGCGACGTCGCCCAGTTCACGCGCATCCTGGTGCGCCTCTTTCTCGCGGCGGTGCTGGGCTTCGCGCTCGGTTTCGAGCGCGAACAGCACGGCAAGGCCGCCGGGGTGCGCACCCACATGCTGGTGGCGATCGGCTCCGCGCTCTTCGTGCTCGTGCCTCAGCAGACCGGCATCGTGCCGGCCGACATGAGCCGCGTGATCCAGGGCCTGGTGGCGGGCGTGGGTTTTCTCTGCGCCGGGACCATTCTCAAGCAGGGCCGGGACGAACGGCACGTGGAGGGCCTCACCACCGCGGCCGGCCTCTGGATGACGGCCGCCATCGGCATGGCCTGCGGACTCGGACGCGAGGTGACCGCGATACTCAGCGCCCTGCTGGCGCTGGCCGTGCTTGCGCTGGTGCCGCGACTGGTGGAGCTGATCGAGCGGATGATCGGCCCGCCTCCCGGCGGCGGTGCGAACGGGAAACCCCGCGTGATCGCCTCGCCCGACGACGAAACCAGGCGCTGAGCATCAATGGCGCACGCCTTCGGCATCAATCGCGCGCTGCCCAGCCGCTAGCATCGAGGGCTTTGCAGCAATCTGGAGGACCGCGATGCCCAAACTCTACATCGGCAACAAGAACTACTCGTCCTGGTCGATGCGGCCATGGGTGCTCATGAAGCAGGCCGGCATCGCGTTCGAGGAAGTCATGGTGCCCTTCGATGACTTGGATGCCGACTCGCACTTCAAGAAGACCATCCACGCGATCAACCCGACCGGCCGCGTGCCAGTGCTCGTGGACGGCGCCACCATCGTCTACGACACGCTGGCGATCTGCGAATACCTCGCCGAGAGCCATCCCGACAAGGCCCTCTGGCCGCGCGACATGGCCCAGCGCGCGCATGCGCGCAGCATCTGCGCCGAGATGCACGCAGGTTTCGGCGCACTGCGCACCCACTGCGGAATGAACATCGAGGCGGACCTGCGTGAGCAGGGCCGGATCATCCTGCGCGACAAGCCGGAGGTGGGTGCCGACCTCGCGCGCATCGTGCAGATGTGGAGCGGCCTCCTGGAAACCCATGGCGGGCCGATGCTGTTCGGCGAGTTCGGCATCGCGGATGCGTACTTCGCGCCGGTCGGCGTGCGCATCAGGACCTTCGGCCTGCCGGTGCCTGCCGCGATCACAGCCTATATCGAGCGCGTACAGCAGCTTCCCGGCGTGAAGGCCTGGATCGATGAGGCGCTGGTCGAGAAGCGCTTCGTCGTCATCGACGAACCCTACCGAATCGAGCGCTGAGCGAGATCCGGCATGAGGGGCCAGCACCTAAACTGCGTCCCATGCAAACCTATCTCGTCGGCGGCGCGATCCGCGATGCGCTGCTGGGCCGGCCCGGCAGCGATCGCGACTGGGTCGTGGTCGGCGCCACGCCCGAAGAGATGGTGGCCAAGGGCTTTCTGCCGGTGGGCCGCGACTTCCCGGTGTTCCTGCACCCCAAGACGCGCGAGGAATACGCGCTGGCGCGCACCGAACGCAAGAGCGCGCCCGGCTATCGCGGCTTCACCATCCATGCCGCGCCCGACGTCACGCTCGAACAGGACCTGGCCCGGCGCGACCTGACGGTCAACGCGATCGCGCTGCCGGCAAACAAGGCCGCCAGCGCCATCGACACAGCGCACCTGATCGACCCCTTCCACGGCCGGCACGACCTTGCGCAGAAGCTGCTGCGCCACGTGACCGATGCCTTCCGCGAGGACCCGGTGCGCATCCTGCGCGTCGCACGCTTCGCGGCCCGCTTCACCGACTTCGAGGTCGCCCCCGAAACCATGGCGCTGATGCGCGAGATGGTCGCGGCCGGCGAAGTCGATGCGCTGGTGCCCGAGCGCGTCTGGCAGGAGCTCGCGCGCGGGCTGATGGAAGCCAGGCCCTCGCGCATGTTCGAGCTGTTGCGCGATTGCGGGGCATTGGCCGTGCTGCTGCCCGAGCTCGACCGGCTGTGGGGCGTGCCGCAGCCCGAAGCCCATCACCCCGAGGTCGACACCGGCCTGCACCTGATGATGGTGCTCGACATGGCGGCGCGGCTCGAGGCGCCGCTGGCGGTGCGCTTCGCCTGCCTGGTGCACGACCTCGGCAAGGGCAGCACGCCGCCCGAGGTACTGCCGCGCCACATCGGCCACGAGCAGCGCAGCGCGAAGCTGCTGCAGGCTGTGTGCGAGCGCTGGCGCGTGCCGGTCGAGCTGCGCGAACTGGCCGAGGTGGTGGCGCGCGAGCACGGCAACATCCATCGCAGCGGCGAACTCAATGCGACGGCGCTGGTGCGGCTGCTCGAACGCTGCGATGCATTTCGCAAGCCGGAGCGCTTCGAACAGGCGTTGCTGGCCTGCGAATGCGACGCGCGCGGGCGGCTCGGGCTCGAGGACAGCGCCTACCCGCAGCGCGAGCGTCTGCTGGCGGCACTCGGCGCGGCGCAATCGGTCGAAACGGAGCCCATTGCACGCGACGCACAGCTGGCGGGTGCAGCGGGCCCGAAAATCGGCGAGGCAATCGCCCGTGCGCGGGTTGCCGCCGTTGCAGCTGCGCTTCCGCCGCGCGCCTAGAAAACCGATTTGCGGTCTTGGCCGACGCCCCCCACTGCCCGAGTCTGCTATGGTTTTCCCCTAAATGCAGACGCCCCCCCGCCTCACGCCAGACGCTGCCCTGTTCCTCGATTTCGACGGCACGCTCGTGGCCATTGCCGAGACGCCCGAAGCGATCGAGGTGCCGACTTCCCTGGTCGCTCTGCTCGACGACCTGCACGACCTGCTGGGCGGCGCGCTGGCGGTCGTGTCCGGCCGGCAGATCGACGTGCTCGACCGCTTCCTTGCACCGCTGCGCCTGCCGGCCGCCGGCGAGCACGGCGTGCAGCGCCGCGATGCCGAGGGCCGGATGCAGGAGCAGCGCGCACCCGACCTCAGGATGGTGCTGGACGTCGTCAACGAGCTCGCGCGCGTCTACGAAGGCCTGCTGGTGGAACGCAAGCATGCCGCGATCGCCCTGCACTACCGGCTCGCGCCCCAGCTCGAAGCCGTCTGCCGCGACGCGCTGCTGCGCGCGATCGACGGCCAGCCGCAGCTGGAGCTGCTGCACGGCAAGTTCGTGTTCGAGGTCAAGCCCGCGGGCATCAACAAGGGCGTCGCGATCGACGCCTTCCTGCGCGAAGCGCCCTTCGCCGGCCGCATGCCGGTCTTCGCCGGCGACGACACCACCGACGAAAGCGGCTTCGCCATCGTGCAGCCGCGCGGCGGCGTGGCGATCAAGGTCGGATCGGGCCCCAGCCTGGCGCTGCATCGGCTGGATTCCCCGCGCGCCGTGTTCGAATGGCTGGTCCAGGCACGCGATCTGCTCGCTGGACCGGAATCCGACACGGAAGGAAAACCTGCATGACGACGAATCTGAAAGAGGTCGCCGCGCCCGAAGACCGCGCCGGCGAGTCGATTGCCGGCGCCGCCGGCGCTAGCGACAAGGCAGCGCCGCATCCCGAGGTGCTGGACGCACCCGCTGCCCGCCGCGGCTTCGTTGCGCCGGCCAACCCCTCGCTGAAGCTGGGCGTGATCGGCAACTGCGCCTTCAGCGCGCTGGTCGACGAGCGCGGCCGCATCGTCTGGTGCTGCCTGCCGCGTTTCGACGGCGAGCCGGTGTTCAACGCGCTGCTGCATCCGGCCGAGGATGCGAGCGCATGGGCCATCGAAATCGAGGACTTCGCATCGGCCAAGCAGTGGTACGAGCCGAACACCGCCGTGCTGCGCACCCAGCTCTTCGACAGTGCGGGCCAGGGCCTCGAGATCACCGACCTGGCGCCGCGCTTTCACAGCCGCTCGCGTTATTTCAGGCCGCTCACAATCGTTCGCCGCGTCAGGCCGATCCAGGGCACACCGCGCATCCGCGTCTCGCTGGCCCCTCGCTTCCAGTGGGGCGCGACGGCGCCGACCATCACGCGCGGCAGCAACCACATCCGCTATGTGGGGCCCGACTTCGCGTTGCGTCTCAACACCGACGCCCCGGTCTCGCACGTGCTTTCGCGCCAGCCCTTCGTGCTGTCGCGCGAGCACAACTTCGTGTTCGGCGCCGACGAGACGCTGACCGACGGCATCGCCGACACGGCGCGCCATTTCGAGCAGGAAACCATCGCCTACTGGCGCACCTGGAGCAAGCGGCTCGCGATCCCCTTCGAGTGGCAGGAAGCGGTGATCCGCGCCGCGATCACGCTCAAGCTCTCGCTCTACGAGGACACCGGCGCCATCGTCGCCGCCATGACCACCAGCATTCCGGAGGCGCCGGGCAGCCAGCGCAACTGGGACTACCGCTTCTGCTGGCTGCGCGACGCCTTCTTCGTGGTGCGCGCGCTCAACAGCCTGTCCGAGGTCGGCACCATGGAGGACTACCTGCGCTGGCTCAGCAACGTCGTGATCGGCTCGCACGGCCAGCACATCCAGCCGCTCTACGGCATCGGCCTGGAGCGCGAACTGCCCGAGTCCTTCGTCGAAGGGCTGGCCGGCTACCGCGGCATGGGGCCGGTGCGCGTGGGCAACCAGGCGCAGGAGCACTTCCAGCACGACGTCTACGGCAACATCGTGCTCGGCGCCTCGCAGGCCTTCCACGACCACCGGCTGCTTAGCCGCGCCGGCGTGGCCGAGTTCCCGCACCTCGAAGCCGTGGGCGAGCAGGCCATCCGCGTCTACGGTACGCCCGATGCCGGCATGTGGGAGCTGCGCACGCGCGCGCGCGTGCACACCAGCTCGGCGCTGATGAGCTGGGCCGCCTGCGACCGGCTCGCGAAGGTGGCGCGCGCGCTCGGCCTGCCGGAGCGCGCGGCCTACTGGCACGGCCACTCCTCGCGCATGCACGAGGAGATCCTCACCAAGTCCTGGTGCGAGGAGCGCCAGGCCTTCGCCGAGAGCTTCGGCGGCCACGAGCTCGATGCGAGCATCCTGCTGATGGCCGAGGTCGGCCTGATCGATGCGCGCGACCCGCGCTTCATCTCGACCGTCGAGGCGATGGAAAAATCGCTCTGCGACGGCCCCTACATGCGCCGCTACGAGGCGGCCGACGATTTCGGCAAGCCCGAGACGGCCTTCAACATCTGCACTTTCTGGCGCATCGACGCCCTGGCCAAGATCGGCCGCAAGGCCGAGGCGCGGCAGATCTTCGAGACCATGCTGGCGGCACGCAATCCACTGGGCCTGCTGTCGGAAGACACGCACCCGGTCACGGGCGAGATGTGGGGCAACTTCCCGCAGACCTATTCGATGGTCGGCATCATCAATGCGGCGGTGCGGCTGTCGGCTCCCTGGGATTCGTGCATTTGAAACCGGCCGCGATCACAAGGAGCCCATGAGCCGTCTCGTCGTCATTTCCAATCGCGTTGCCGATCCGCGCAAGCCCGCGGCCGGCGGGCTGGCCGTGGCGCTCGGCGAAAGCCTGCAGCTGACCGGCGGCCTGTGGTTCGGCTGGAGCGGCACCATCGTCGAGAACGGCCCGACCGGCGAAGGCGATATGCACCGGCAGCAGGCCGGCAAGGTCACGCTCGCCACCCTCGACCTCGGCCGCGAAGACCACGACAGCTACTACCTCGGCTACAGCAACGACGTGCTGTGGCCGGTGTTCCACGACCGGCTGGACCTGGCCAACTTCGAGGCCAGCTTCATCGGCGGCTACCGGCGCGTGAACCAGCTGTTCGCGCGCAAGCTGCTGCCGCTGCTGCAGGACGACGACATCATCTGGGTGCACGACTATCACCTGATCCCGCTCGCGGCCGAGCTGCGCGCGATGGGGTGCAGGCAGCGCATCGGCTTCTTCCTGCACATCCCGCTGCCGCCGCACATCATCATGGCGGCGGTCCCGCAGCACGAATGGCTCATGCGCTCGCTCTTCGCCTACGACCTGATCGGCTTCCAGGCCCAGCAGGACGTGCAGCATTTCGAGCAGTACGTGCGCAACGAGGCCAACGGCGCCTTCATGGGCAACAGCATCTACCGTGCGTACGGCCAGACCGTGCGCTGCGGCGCCTTCCCGATCGGCATCGACGTCGACGAGTTCGCCGCGCTCACGCATGCCAAGGAATCGCGCGACATGTACGAGACCATGAAGCGCGAGTACTCGAGCCGGCGCCTGCTGCTGGGCATCGACCGGCTCGACTATTCCAAGGGCATCCCGAACCGCGTGCGCTCCTTCCGCGAACTGCTGGCCAACTACCCCGAGAACCGCCGCAGCGCGACCCTGATCCAGATCGCCTCGCCCACGCGCGAGACGGTCGACGCCTACGCCGACATCCGGCGCGAGCTCGAATCGCTGTGCGGCGCCATCAACGGCGACTACGGCGAGCTCGACTGGATGCCGGTGCGCTACATCCACCGCATGGTGGCGCGCAAGCGCGTGCCGGGGCTGTGCCGTGCGGCCGCGGTTGGACTGGTGACGCCGCTGCGCGACGGCATGAACCTGGTGGCCAAGGAATACATCGCCGCGCAGGACCCGGCCGATCCGGGCGTGCTGGTGCTCTCGCGCTTCGCCGGTGCGGCCGAACAGTTGAAGGAAGCGCTGCTGGTGAACCCCTACGACACGCACGGCACCGCCGAGACCGTGCAACAGGCGCTGCAGATGCCGCTGGAAGAGCGCCGCGAACGCCACCAGAAGCTGCTGGCGCGCATCCGCGAGCAGGACGTGCACTGGTGGCGGCGCAGCTTTCTCGAGGCGCTACGCGCGGCCGAGAGCGTGCGCTAGCTCGCGAAGAGCAAATGCACCAGCCGCGCGACGCGCGAACTCACGGCCGGCACCGCGGGCGCCGCTTGCGGCACGCCCCTGAGGCGCACCGGCGCCAGCGCCGTGACCTCGATCCAGCCGCCGCGCCCGGCAAGGTAGGCCTCGCCTTCGTCGAAGCTGTTCTCCACGCTGAACACGGTGTCGCCGAACCAGGACGGCGGCGACACGATGCGCACGCGGCCTTCCATGACCAGCAGCGAGGCGCCCGCATCGACCGCCAAGCGCAGCGATTGGTCGGGCTCGAGCCGCGTGGTTTCGGAAAGATCGCTGGTCATGGCTGGCCTCTTTCGATGCAGAGTGGGGATGGCTGAATCGTAGGCAGCGGGCTGCCGCAAAAACAGGCACAGCCAAGGGCAATCGGAAGCGCAACAGTGGCGCTCCGAACCCATCTGTTATGGTCGTTTTCCCCCGCATCTGCATCTGTTTTCCCTGCCCTCATTGCCGGAGCATCGAAGCCATGGACTCACCCCCGCTCTACCGGCAGCTGGCCACGCACTACCTCGACGCGATCCGCGCCGGCTCGCTCAAGCCCGGCGACAAGCTGCCCTCGCTGCGGCGCCTGATGCGCCAGCACGACATCAGCCTCTCGACCGCGCTGCAGCTGTGCCGCGCGATGGAGAGCGAAGGCTGGGTCGAGGCGCGCGAGCGCTCGGGCTACTTCGTGCGGCGCCCGCGGCGCCTGTCGATCGCGGCCATGGACGAGCCCGCGGCCGACCGGGCGCCCGACCCGGCGCAGTACGTCGGCATCCACGCCAAGGTGTCGGACTTCGTGGCGCGCCGCCGGCAGATCCCCGAGAAGCTCAACCTCTCCATCGCGCGCGGCGCGCCGGAGCTCTATCCGGCCGAGGCGCTGCGCAGCGCCATGACGCGCATGCTGCGCCAGCACCCCGGCATGCTGGCGGTCGCCGCGCCGCTGAAGGGCCATCGCCAGTTCCGGGAGGTGCTCGCCCAGCGCAGCCTGCGCGTGGGCATGACGATCTCGCCGGAGGACATCCTGGTGACCAACGGCTGCATCGAGGCGCTCAACCTCGCGCTGCGTGCCGTGGCGCAGCCGGGCGACACGGTGGCCGTGGAGTCGCCCACCTTCTACGGCCTGCTGCAGGTGCTCGAGAGCCTGGGCATGCGCGCGTTGGAGATCCCGACCAGCCCGCAGACCGGCATCTCGATCGAGGCGCTGGAACTCGCGGTCCGCACCTACGACAACATCAAGGCCGTGGTGGTGGTGCCTCACCTGCAGAACCCGCTGGGCAGCGTGATGCCCGATGCCCACAAGGCGCGGCTCGCGCAGCTGTGCGAGCAGCACGCGATTCCCTTGATCGAGGACGACACCTACAGCGAGCTCATCGATGCGCAGATGCCGCCGCGCGCGCTCAAGTCCTGGGATGCCAGCGGCAACGTGATCCATTGCGCCTCGCTGCACAAGATCCTCGCGCCCGGCCTGCGGCTGGGCTGGATCGCGGCCGGGCGCTGGCAGGCGCGCGTGGAGATGCTCAAGTTCGCGCAGACGCGCAACAACGAGGGACTCTCGCAAGGCGCGGCCGGCCTGTTCATGGCCACCGGCGCCTACGATCGCCACCTGCGCCATCTGCGCAACTGCCTGAAGACGCAGCGCGAGCAGACCGCCGATGCGATCGCGGGCTACTTTCCTGCAGGGACCCGCATCAACCTGCCACCCGGCGGGCTGCAGCTGTGGGTCGAGCTGCCCGAGCGCCTCTCCTCGTCGCGGGTCTTCGATGCGGCGCTGGCCGAGCGGATCGTGGTGGCGCCCGGCACGCTGTTCTCGAACTCCTCGCGCTTCGACCACTACATGCGCATCAACTGCGGTTGGCCCTACGGCGAGACGGTCGATGCCGGCCTGCGCCGCCTGGGCCAGATCGTCGAGACGTTGAGCCGGGGCGCAGGGAAGGCACAGACGACTCGGCCATCGCCTGCACCCGCCTGGTCGCCTGAGGCGCGCCGGCTTCAGTCGAGCAGCGCCAGCGCCGCGTAATCACCCACCTTGTCGCCCAGCCCCGCGGGCACCAGCACTGCACCGCGCGTCAAAGCGACCAGCTTGCCGTCGACCTGCGCCTGCAGGCGCGGCAGCAGGAAATCGCGGTTGTTCCAGAACACGCTGCCGCCCAGGCTGATGCGCTGCAGATCGAGCGTGGCGACCAGGTTGTAGAGCATGCGGCCCATCACGCGGCACAGCGCATCGGTGGTGGCCAGCGCCTGCGGATCGCCCGCGGCCGCCGCGGCGAAGAGATCCGCGGCCGAATGCCCGAAGCGGCGCGCGATCGAGTTGCCGGCGGCCAGGCCCTCGACGTCGCCGACATTGCCGCAGCCGCACAGCGCGTTGCTGTCGTCGTCGACCACGAAGCTGTGGCCCGCATGGCCCGCGTTGCCGTTCTTGCCGTGCAGGATGCGGCCGTCGACGCACAGGCCGACGCCGACGCCGGTGCTCCAGGTGACATAGGCGCAATGATCGGCGCCCTGCAGCGCGCCCCAGCGGCGCTCGGCCTCGAGCGCGGCCACCGCGTCGTTCTCGACCCGCACATGAGCGAAACGCCGCTTGAGCGGCGCCTCGACGATCGCCGTCATCCAGTTGTTGGGCAGGCCGCGCGCCGGGCCCGCGATGCCGCCGCAGATATTGGGCGTGGCGAGTTCGACCATGCCGTCGCGCAGCACGAAGGGTCCGGCCGAGGACACGCCCACGCGGGCGATCGAATCGGCGGCGATGCCCTGCTCGGCGCAGATCTCGTCGATGAGCCGCAGGATCTGCAGCGCCACCGCATCGTTGTCGCCGGTCTTGGCGGTCGGTTCGCTGCGCCGGCCGATCAGCGGGGATGCGCTGTCGGCCGACAGGCTCACGGCCACCTTGGTGCCGCCGATATCGACACAAGCTCTCATCGAATCAAATCCACTTTGCGATCAAGGCTGCGATCGTGCTGAGCACCACCGTGCTTCCGATCGGCAGCTGCCATTCGCGCCCGAAGGCGCGGAACTCGAAGTCGCCGGGCAGGCGCCCGAAGCCGTAGCGCCGCAGCCACTCGGTGAGCCCGCTCATGAGGACCAGTGCAAGCACGACGACGATCAGCCAGCGAATCATGCGAAGAGTCTAGCTCTGCCAGCGACAGGCCGCCCGAACGCATGACGCAAAACTCCAAGACCGCGGGGCCGCGTCTGCGGATCATCGAAGCTCTTTCCAATTCGAGGAGCACATCATGTTCGACCCCACCCCCCGCGCCGGGCTGGCCGGCCTGCTGTGCGTGCTGGCCGCCGGCATCGGCGGTTGCGATGCGCGGGGCACCATTCATTCGGCAGCCCAGGCCACCGAGGCCTGGAGCGACCACGGCAAGGTCATCGTCTGGCAGGGCATGGAGGAGCCGCGCGAACGCACATCCGCCGCGCGGACCGAAGGCGCGGGTGGCCCTGTCAACGATCTGTGAGGAAGGCGCGGTGGCCGCAGCCGGCTTCTCAGGCCGCCAGCCGCAAGGCCGGCGGCATGACCGTGCGATGCGCGAACGCCGAACGCAGCGCGGCCGCAGCCCCGTCGCCGTCGCGCAGATGGCGCGGCGTCACGCCGGCGGTTTCGCCGAAAACGCGCGTCATGTGCGCCTGGTCCGCAAAGCCGTGTTCCGCGGCCACCTGCGCCAGCGGCATGCCATCGGCGATCGCGCAGGCCGCGCGCTGGAAGCGCACCAGGCGCGCGTAGGTGCGTGGCGCCACGCCGAGACAACGCCGGAAATCGCGCTCGAGCTGGCGCCGGCTCACGCGGTGCCGGCGCGCCAGCTCGTCGATCGGCGTGTCGGCCGCGTCGAGCAGCGACATCGCCGCGGCGGCCGCGCGCTCGACCTGCCAGCCCAGCGGGCGGCGTTCGCCAAAGCGGGTTTCGAGCCAGCGTCCGAGGACCGCACCGCGCTCCTCGCCGGACGTCGCATCGATCAGCGCAATCAGGCCCAGCAAGGCCGGATGCCGCGAGGGCGGGATCGCCGCGTGGATGGCGTGAACTGACATCGAAAGAACTCCCGCGAGACAGTGAGGGGAGCATCGATTGTTCGGATCACGGCGCGGGTTGTCGTGAGGCGACTGTCCCGGTTCGAGCGCTGCGGGTGCGCCGGACGGGTGATCGGGCGGGACAAAGGTCCCGCGTCGACTGCTTTCTTCAGCGGCCGCCTGCCGCGCCCAGCACCGCGAGCGCCTCCCGGTGCAGCGCCGGCGTGGCCGCGGCGATCACGCGGCCGTCGGACTGCAGGCCCAGCGGCTGGCCCTGCCAGTCGGTGATCACGCCGCCGGCCGCCTCGATCAGCCCGGCGGGGCCCAGGTAGTCGTAGGGCTGCAGGCCGGTCTCGACCACCAGGTCGATGGTGCCGCCCGCGAGCTGCGCGTAGCCGTAGCAGTCGCCGCCGAAGCGGCGCATCGCGCAGCGGCGGCTCAGCGTGTCGAAGGCCTGCCAGTCGGCCGCATTGAAGATGTCGGGCGAGGTGGTGACGATGCGCGCCTCGGCAACAGCGCTGCAGCTGCTCGCGCGCACCGCCTGCCCATTGCGCTCGGCACCGAGGCTGTGCAGGCCGACCCAGCGCTCGCCGAGCACCGGCATGTCGATCATGCCGAGCTCGACGCGGCCGCCGCGCACCAGCGCGATCAGCGTGCCCCAGAGCGGCGAACCGGTGATGAAGCTGCGCGTGCCGTCGATCGGGTCCAGCACCCAGACGCTCGCGGCGTCCACGCGCTCCAGGCCGTGCTCCTCGCCGAAGATGCCGTCGGCCGGGCGCTCCCGGCCGAGGATCTCGCGCATCGCGGTCTCGGCCGCGCGGTCGGCCTGGGTGACCGGACTCTCGTCGGCCTTGGCAATGATGTCGAGCGGCGTGCGGAACAGGCGCAGCGAATGCGCGGCCGCGGCGTCGGCCAGCGCGTTGGCGATGCGCAGATCGTCTTGCGAAGGGAGGTGGGAGCTCATGGCGCGAGAAGGCAAAAAAATAGATTAAACCTGACAGCAGGCTGCTTTGACGCCCCACGCCCAGCGCCGCTAGCATCGGCTGGACTTGCGTGACCCGCTCTTTGGAGTCCGATGCCAATGAACACACTTCGATTCCTGCAAGCCCTGCTGGCCGCGATGGCTTTTGGGCTGTGTGCGGCCAGCCCGGCCCACGCCACCCCCTCGGCCTCCGAGCAGAGGGTGATCGAGACCCTGATCCAGCGCGTTGCCAGCCAAAAATCGATGAAGTTCATGCGCAATGGCGAGGAGCACGATGCCACGGAAGCGGCGCAGCACCTGCGCGCCAAGTACGACCACTTCAAGGACAAGATCGTGACCGCCGAGGATTTCATCCGGCTGTGCGGCACACGCTCCGAAGTGACGAAGGTGCCCTACAAGGTCCGCACGGCGGACAAGCGCACGCGCAACTCGAGCGATTTCCTGAAGGACGAGCTTCGCCTGGTGAGACGTCAGGCCAAGGCCTGAAGCGCTTCGTCGCGGCCAGGCTTCAGAACGGCAGATCGCCCTCGATGGTCGTTCGGTAGAGCTTGCGTCGCAGTTCGTCGGGCGTGCCCGCAGCCAGGTGCATCAGCGAGCGGTTGTCCCAGAACACCAGGTCGTGCGGCGCCCAGCGGTGGCGGTACACGTACTCGGGCTTCACGCTGTGCGCGAACAGCTCGGCCAGCAACGCATCGCTTTCCTCCTGCGGCAAGCCGACGATGCGGGTCGTGAAATGTTCGCTGACGAACAGCGCCTTGCGGCCGGTTTCGGGATGGGTGCGCACCACGGGCTGAACCGCGGGCGCGACCTTGTCGATCTGGGCCTGCGAGAGCTTGGGGCGCCACGGATTCTTGGCGCGCAGTTCCTCGTACTTGGCGAGGTAGCTGTGCTCGGCCTTCAACGGCAGGATGCGTTGCTGCATCCCGGGGCTCAGGCCCTCCCAGGCGAGATGCTGGTCGGCGAAGAGCGTGTCGCCGCCTTCGCTCGGCAGTTCCTGCGCGTGCAGCAGCGAGCCGAGGCTGGGATGGGGCTTGTAGGAAATGTCGGAATGCCAATAGGCGCCTGCGTCGCCGAGGCCGAGCGGCTCGCCGTCGGCCTTCTTGATGTTGGAGACAATCAGGATCTCGGGATGGCCCTCGAGATGAAACTGGTGCAGCACATGGATCTCGAGCGGGCCGAAGCGGCGGCTGAAGGCGATGTGCTGGTCCGGCGTGATCTGCTGGTCGCGGAACACGAGCACGTGGTGGTCCAGGTGCGCGCGGTGGATGCGCCTGAAATCGGCTTCGTTGATCGGCCTTCCGATGTCGAGGCCGACGATCTCGGCGCCGACCGGTGCATCGAAGGGGCGCACCTCGAAGTCCTGATGCGGCGCGGTATCTGCGGTCGGGGCGGCAGTCATGCGGCCCATTCTCGACGAATTGTCCAACCGCTTCAGAGCGTGTGGCTGCGGTCGCCCTCGGCAAAGCCCAGGGCGTCCCAGGGCTCGCCGGCCGCGAAGCCGATCACCTTGAACAGCTCGCCCATCTCGTGCTCGTGGATCAGGCGCGCGGCCAGCGTGCGCTCCGCCAGGGACGCCTGCTCCATCATCGGCAGGATGCCCGCGTTGAGCAGAAACCTCGCCTGGCTCGTGTAGCCCAGCACCTCGAGGCCGGCCTCCTGGCCCGCGAGCGCCACACCGGTGAAGTCGACGTGGGCCGTGATGTCCTTCTCCCCCACCTCCGCCAGCGGATCGCCGTCCGCCTGGTGGCCGCGGTGGCACATCACGGTGCCCATGTGGCGCTGCGGATGGTAGTACTCGGCTTCGGGAAAGCCATAGTCGATGAAGAAGGCCGCGCCCTCTTTCAGCCTGTCGGCCAGCGTGGCAATGAAGGCCTGGGCCTGCGGATGGATTTCGGTCAGGTAGTCGTGCGCGCCCTCCACCTCCACCGGCGGCCGCAGTTCGGTCGGACGGTCTTCCCAGGCGAAGCCCTCGCCCCGGCGCACCACGCCGCGTTCGAACCACGCACCGCCGCTGCGCGCCAGCAGCTGCACCGGCATCGCATCGAGCACCTCGTTGCCGACCACCACGCCGCGCATCGTCTCCGGCAGCTCGGCCAGCCACTCGACCTTGCCGACGTGGCGCGCGAGCGCCTGCTGCTGGCGCTCGCGCAGCGTGCCGGACAGGTCGACGATGCGATAGCGCTCGACGCGATCGCCCAAAGCGTCGAGCAGCTGCAGCGCGAGCGCGCCCGAGCCGGCACCGAACTCCCAGAGCTCGTCGGTGCCGGTCTTCGCCAGCGCCTCGGCCACCTGCACGGCCAGGGCGCGGCCGAACAGCGGCGTGAGCTCGGGCGCGGTCACGAAGTCGCTGCCCGAGGCGGGCATCTGGCCGAACTTGCGGCTCGCGTTGGCGTAGTAGCCCAGGCCCGGCGCATAAAGAGCCAGGGCCATGAAACGGTCAAATGGCAGCCAGCCTCCGGCGCGCTGCAGGGTGGCATCGATAATCCGGGTCAAGGGGGTGGCGCGTTCCGCGCTGTGCTCCTGGTTCATACGGGAAATCTATCAGGATGGCTGAATCGACCCCACGCCCCGGCGTGCTCGTGACCGGCGGCGGCCAGCGGCTCGGCGCCGCGGTCTGCGACGCCTTCGCGCGCGCGGGCTGGACGGTGTGGTGCCAGTACCGCGCCTCGCGCGCGCAGGCCGAGGCACTGTGCGCGCGCCTGCGCGACGAGGGACACCGTACCACGGCCATCGAAGCCGACATCGCGAGCGAAGAGGGACGGCGCGCGCTGATCGCCAAGGTCACGGCCGACGGCCCGCTGGGCTGCATCGTCAACAACGCCTCGGCCTTCGAGCCCGACACCGGCCTGGATTTCGACGCCGATGCCGCGCTGCGCCAGCTCGGCGTGAACCTGGTCGCGCCGCTGTCCCTGGCACGGCTGCTCGCGAAGAGCGCCGCGCCCGGCGACGGCATCGACCGTTCGGCCATCCACATCCTGGACCAGAAGGTCTACAACCTGAACCCCGATTACTTCTCCTACACGGTGTCCAAGCTGGCGCTGGAGCGCGCCGTGGCGTTGCAGGCCCAGTCGCTGGCGCCCGCGGTGCGGGTGTGCGGCGTGGCGCCCGGCATCCTCTACACCAGCGGGCCGCAGAACCAGGCCAACTTCGAAAAGGCCTCGCGCGCCAACCTGCTGCGCCGGCCCATCGATGCGGCCGACGTCGCCCGCGCCTGCGTCTTCCTCGCCGGCACGCCCAGCGTGACCGGCACCACCCTTTGCGTCGACAACGGCCAGCACCTGGTGCCGCTGGCACGCGACATCATGTTCGTCGTCGACGAGCTGCTGAAAAAAGATTCCACACCATGACCACTGCCGCCCTCGACCCTCTTCTGCTCTCGTGCCGGCGCGTCTTCCTGCGCAACTACGAGGTCTGGATCAACATCGGCGTGCACGAGTTCGAGAAGCGCGCCGAACAGCGCGTCATCATCAATGTCGATCTCTACGTGCCGCTGGACGTCTCGACGCCGAAGTCGGACGATCTCGACGAAGTGGTCGACTACGACTTCATCCGCCGCACCGTCGCCACGCGCCTCTCCAAGGGCCACATCCACTTGCAGGAAACGCTGTGCGACGACATCCTGACGCAGGTGCTCGCGCATCCCAAGGTGCAGGCCGCGCGGGTGTCGACGGCCAAGCCGGATGTGTACCCCGACTGCGAGGCCGTCGGCGTTGAAGTTTTCAGGAGCAAATGATGAGTGCGGTATGGATCGACGAAGCCCCTTCGTCCACCAACAACAACGTGAAGATCGAGCGCGAGACCCACAAGCTCGAAAAGCGCCTGTGCCGCGAGGTCGGCCGCGCGATCGTCGACTACAACATGATCGAGGAAGGTGACAAGGTCATGGTCTGCGTCTCGGGCGGCAAGGACAGCTACGCGCTGCTCGACATCCTGCTCAAGTTGCGGGCCCGCGCGCCGATCCACTTCGACATCGTCGCGGTCAACCTCGACCAGAAGCAGCCCGGCTTTCCCGAAGATGTGCTGCCGGGCTACCTCACTGCGCTCGGCGTGCCCTTCCACATCGAGGAGCAGGACACGTACTCGATCGTGAAGCGCGTGATCCCCGAGGGCAAGACCACCTGCGGCTTGTGCAGCCGTCTGCGCCGCGGCATCCTGTACCGCGTGGCCGACGAGCTCGGCGCCACCAAGGTCGCGCTGGGCCACCACCGCGACGACATGCTGCAGACCTTCTTTCTCAACATGTTCTTCGCAGGCAAGCTCAAGTCGATGCCGCCCAAGCTGATGAGCGACGACGGCCGCCACATCGTGATCCGGCCGCTGGCCTACGTGGCCGAGAAGGACCTGGTTCGCTGGGCCCAGCACCGCGAGTTCCCGATCATTCCGTGCACGCTCTGCGGCAGCCAGGAGAACCTGCAGCGCAAGCAGGTGGGCGAGATGCTGCGCGAATGGGACCGCAAGCACCCGGGGCGCGTCGAGAACATGTTCAATGCGCTGCAGAACGTGGTGCCTTCGCATCTGCTGGACGGAACGTCCTTCGATTTCAAGGGTCTCAAGGCCACCGGCGTGGCCGATGCCGAAGGCGACAAGGCATTCGACGCACCCGAGTTCCCGGAGCCGTCCGCGCTGCGCATCGTGCAACTTTGAGGGACGGCGCTTCCACGAGGAGATCCGCATGAAACTTGCGCTCACCGCCCTGGTGCTGACCGTCGGCCTCACCGGCTGCGCCACCCGCTGGGTGGTCGACAGCGAGGTGAAAAGTTTCTCCAACATCAGCGCGGTTCCGGCCGGTGCCACCTACCGCTTCGAGCGCCTGCCCTCGCAGCAGGCCAGCGAGGCTTCGCAGCAACAGCTCGAAACGATGGCGGGCGCCGCGCTCGAACGCGTCGGCCTGCGCCGCGACGACGCCAACCCCCGCTACACGGCACAGATCGGCGCCCGCGTGACAGCCGAGCTCTCGCCCTGGGCCGACCCCTGGTTCTACGGCGGCGGGCCATGGGGGCCCTACCGCTACGGCCGCTACGGCTCGCCCTGGTACGGCCGGGGCTGGTATGGCGGCGGCTGGTACGGACCGGCCTTCCCGCCCGCCTCGAACCCCTGGTATGCGCGCGAGGTCAGCATCGTGCTGCGCGAACTGCCGTCCAACCGCGTGGTGTACGAAACCCATGCGCGCAACGACGGCCCCTACACGGCCAGCGCGACGGTGCTGCCGGTGATGTTCCAGGCTGCCTTGCAGGGCTTTCCGAATCCGCCGAAGGGCGAACGCCGGGTGGACATCGAGGTCTCGACCGCCAAGAACTAGAGTCTGTTAGCAGGCCCTAGGGTTCACCCCTAGAATCGCCTCGGATGGAGGTCACCCGCCTGATTGCCGTGCGCCACGGCGAAACCGCATGGAATGTCGACACCCGCATCCAGGGGCAGCTCGACATCGCCCTCAACGACACGGGCCTTTGGCAGGCCCGGCGCGTCGGGCAGGCGCTCGCGGAAGAACCCATCGCCGCCATCTATGCCAGCGACCTCGCGCGCGCATGGCAAACCGCGCTCGAAATCGCAGCGCCGCGCGGCATCGAGGTGAAGGCGGAGCCGGGGCTGCGCGAGCGGGCCTTCGGTCACTTCGAAGGCCGCACCTTCGCCGACATCGATGCCACCCTCCCCGACCAGGCCCGGCTCTGGCGCACTCGCGATCCGGCCTTCGCGCCGAATGGCGGTGAATCACTGCTGACCTTCAGGGAGCGCGTGACCGGCGTGGCGGCGGGGCTCGCAGCGAGGCACCCGGGCGAACTGGTGGTGATGGTGGCGCACGGCGGCGTGATGGACGTTCTCTACCGCGCGGCCACCGGGCAGGAACTGCAGGCTCCGCGCACCTGGCACCTGGGCAATGCCGCCATCAACCGCCTGCTCTGGACGCCCCAGGGCTTCACGCTCGTGGGCTGGGGCGATACCGGACACCTGAGCGAGGGGTCGCTCGACGAAGCCGCGGCCTGAACCAGGCCTGATCCGTTAAAAATAGAACTTTTCTATGAGTTCTCGCCGTCCATGCGGCGTCTCTTGTACTTCCTTTGTATTCAAAATGTAAAAAGGGAGGCAGAATCGTGTCCGCACCGTCCTACCGCAGTCGCAACCAAATGCGTCGAATGTTGCAGAGCATCCAAACGACATAGGCTGGGCACATAGCCTTTTGTACGGTGGCGCGACGCATCGTCAAGGGGCAATATCCGGCACATGGAGTGAATGCTTTGTAGTTACTCTTAATAGATACATGTAGGCCGGCGTACGAGGCAAGGAAGCAACAGCGCTAACAGCGGAGCCACCAATTCATGGAACAAGGACCTCAACCCAATTCCTCGACCGACGCGACGGCGCTTTCGCTGGGGGACCTGTTCATACCCCGTGCCGACGCAGCGGGGCAAGCCACGGTGCAAGTCTCCAGCCTCGATATCCCGCCGGCACTCGCGACCCGGTGGGCCGCGCAGGCCCAGGCGTCCGGCTTTCTGCCGGACACGCTCTTCGCCGCTTCATGGATCCTGCTTCAATCCCGCTGGCTGGGCCTGGCGGCGGTGGAGTTTCACGAGGCACCGGGTGCCGGCGTCGCGGTGAACTGCGACGACACCACGACAGCGCAGCAATGGCTGGCCGCGATCGACGGCGCACGTCGCAACAGCGTCGTCGCATCGACGGCCGGATCGCCGCCCCCTTTTGCGCTCTGGCTCCGTGATGGCGCGAGCGCCGGCCAGGCCGACGCGCCTTCGCTTCAGCTGGAATTCCATGCGCCCGCCGGCCGGCCGGCGACGCTCCGGCTGGCCGCCACCGCTTCGCTGATGGACAGCGCGATCGAAGTCGGCCTGCTGCTGGCCATCGCCGACACCGCCTCGGATCTGCTCGATCGCCCCGCCGCGAGCCTGCGCGAGATCCGCACGCTGCCGGCCCTCGACAGCCAGCGCCAACTGGAAACATGGAACAGCGCCGCCTCGGCCTATGACGCGGCGCTGACCGTCCAAGCCATGTTCGACCGCCAGGTCGCCCGCCGGCCCGATGCGATCGCGCTCGTCGGCGACGCAGGTACGCTGAGCTACCGCGAGCTGGCTGAGCGCGCCGAACGGATGGCGCGCCGCCTGCAGGCGCACGGCATCCGTGCCGGCGACACCGTGGGCGTGATGCTCGACCGCTCGAGCGCGGCCGTGATCGTGATGCTCGGCATCCTGAAGGCCGGCGCCGTCTATGTGCCGGTCCAGCCGGATTTCCCGGTCGAGCGCATCGCCTTCATGTTCTCGCATTCCGACGTCGGCCTGGTCGTGACGCAGGCCGCGTACCGGCAGCTGGTGCCGAGCGAGCGGGCGCTGCTGTCCATCGACGACGATGCCGGCCAAGATGCCGCGCTGCCGCCGCTCGCACCGGCCGCGGCCGACGGCGAATCGGTGGCCTACGTGATGTACACCTCCGGCTCGACCGGCACGCCCAAGGGCATCGAGATCTGCCATCGCTCGATCCTGCGCCTCGTGGTCGACGCGCACTATGTCGAACTCCGTGCGGGCGAGGCCATGCTGCATGCGGCGCCGCTGGGCTTCGATGCCTCGACGCTGGAGATCTGGGGCCCGTTGCTCAATGGTGGCATCTGCGTGGTGCATGACGAGAAGGTGCCCACGGGCGCCGGCCTCGCACGCGCCATCGCCCAACACTCGGTGAAGACCGCCTGGCTCACCGCCGGCCTGTTCAATGCGGTGGTCGACGACGATCCCGCGCAACTCGCAGGCCTGCGCCAGCTGCTCACCGGCGGCGAGGCGCTGTCGGTGCCGCACGTGCGGCGCGCGCTCGCGGCGTTGCCCGGGCTCACGCTGATCAACGGTTACGGACCGACCGAGTGCACCACCTTCGCGGCCACGCACCGGATTCCGCAGGACCTCGCGGCCGACGCGCGCTCGGTGCCCATCGGCCGCCCGATCAACGACACCGTGCTGCGCGTGCTGAGCCCCTCGATGGCGATGTTGCCCGCCGGCCTGGTCGGCGAGCTCTGCATCGGCGGGCGCGGCCTGGCGCGCGGCTACCTGCAGCGCCCCGACCTGAGCGCCGAACGCTTCGTGGCCGATCCCTTCGGCGGGCCCGGCGAGCGCCTCTACCGCACCGGCGACCAGGCGCGCTGGCTGCCCGACGGCAGCATCGAATATATCGGCCGCATCGACGGCCAGGTGAAGATCCGCGGCCATCGCATCGAGATCGGCGAGGTCGAGGCCGCGCTGCTCGCCCATCCCGGCATCAAGTCCTGTGCGGTCGTGCCGCGCGCGGACGCTGCAGGCCGGCTGCGCCTCGTGGCCTACCTCGTGGCGCGCGGCGCCGAGCTGCCCTGGACCACGCTGCGCCAGCATCTCGCCGATCGCCTGCCCGAAGCCATGCTGCCCGCGGCCCAGGTCTGGCTCGAACAGCTGCCGGTCACGACCAACGGCAAGCTGGACCGCCGCGCACTGCCCGAGCCGCCGCGGCAACGGCCCGAGCTCGCACAGCCCTTCGAGGAAGCGCGCAGCGACACGGAGCGCCGCGTCTGCGCCGCCTTCGCGCGCGCCCTGGGCCTCGACCAGGTCGGCCGCAGCGACAACTTCTTCGACCTCGGCGGCGATTCGCTCTTGGTGCTCAGGGTGTTGCGCGATCTGCAGCAGGGCAGCGAACGCCGCCTCTCGAGCAACCTGTTCTTCCGCCAACCGACGCCCGCGGCGCTGGCCGCCGACATGCAGGCGCAGGACGACGAGCCCGCACCGCCGCAGCGCGAGCGCACACCGGCAGCAAAGCCTGCCACCGGCAGCGACATGGAGCCGGTGGCGCTGATCGCCATGGCCGGCCGCTTCCCGGGCGCCGCCGATGTCGAACAGTTCTGGGACAACCTGATAGCCGGGCGCGAGTCGATCAGCTTCTTCGACGATGCGACGCTCGACGCCGGCGTCAGCGCAGCGCTGCGCGCCGACCCGCTCTACGTGCGCGCCCGCGGCGTGATCGACGACATCGATCAGTTCGACGCCGCCTTCTTCGGCATCAACCCGAAGGAAGCGGAGCTGATGGACCCGCAGCAGCGCGTGTTCCTCGAGATCTGCTGGGAATGCCTGGAACGCGGCGGCTACGTGCCCGATCAGGCGCCCGGCCCGGTCGGCGTGTACGGCGGCATGTCCAACGCCAGCTACTTCCAGCGCCACGTGTCGACGCGGCCCGACCTGGTCGAGATGGTCGGCGAGTTCCAGGTGATGCTGGCCAACGAGAAGGACTACATCACCACGCGCGTGGCGAACAAGCTCAACCTGACCGGCCCGGCCGTGAGCGTGCACACCGCCTGCTCGACCTCGCTGGTGGCGATCGCCCAGGCCTTCTTCGCGCTGCGCACCGGCCAGTGCCGCATGGCGCTGGCGGGCGGCGCCTCCGTTACCTGCCCGCCGAAGAGCGGCTATCTCTACAACGAAGGCTCGATGCTGTCGCCCGACGGCCATACGCGCAGCTTCGACGCCCGGGCCAAAGGCACGGTGTTCAGCGATGGCGCGACCGTCGTGCTGCTCAAGCGGCTCTCCGATGCGATCGCCGACGGCGACACCATCTACGCGGTGCTGCGCGGCGCCGGCATCAACAACGACGGCGGCGCCAAGGCCAGCTTCACCGCGCCCAGCGTGGACGGCCAGGCCGCGGTGATCGAAGCGGCGCTCGCCTCGGCCGGCGTCGAGGCGCGCAGCATCTCCTATGTCGAGACGCACGGCACGGCGACGCCGATGGGCGACCCGATCGAGGTCGAAGGCTTGACGCGCGCCTTTGCCGCGCACACCGCCGACATCGACTTCTGCACCATCGGCTCGCTGAAGAGCAATGTCGGCCACATGGTCACCGCTGCGGGTGCGGCCGGCCTCATCAAGACCGCCCTCGCGCTGCACTGCGAGGCGATCCCGGCCAGCCTGCACTACGACGCGCCGAACCCGGTCATCGATTTCGAGGCCACGCCCTTCCGCGTGAACAGCCAG
This sequence comes from Variovorax sp. LjRoot175, assembly GCF_964253805.1. Lineage (NCBI taxonomy): Bacteria > Pseudomonadati > Pseudomonadota > Betaproteobacteria > Burkholderiales > Comamonadaceae > Variovorax > Variovorax sp. LjRoot175. Next base: position 4,950,502 of record NZ_CAXURY020000001.1, read on the forward strand.
CTTCGCCCCTGGCCGCGCGAGGCCGCGCCGCGGCGTGCCGGCGTCAGCAGCTTCGGCGTCGGCGGCACGAATGCGCACGTGATCGTCGAGGAAGCGCCGCTCGCCGCGCCCTCCGATCCGGCGAGCGGCCCGCTACTGCTCACGCTCTCCGCGCGGACGCCCGCGGCGCTCGCGGCCGCCGCCACCCGGCTGGCCGACCACCTCGACGCGCACCGCGAACTGTCCCTGGCCGACGTCGCCCACACGCTGCGCGTGGGACGCAAGCAGTTCGCGCAGCGCGCCTGCGTGGTCGCCGAATCCATCGACGAAGCCGTGACGGCCTTGCGCAGCGCCGATTCGGCCGCCCGCGCCGGCGCCGCGGTCAATGCCTGGGTGCCGCAGCCGGTCTTCATGTTCCCCGGCCAAGGTGCGCAATACGCCGGCATGGGTCGCACGCTGTATGCCGGCGATGCCGTCTTCCGCGCCGCCTTCGACGAATGCCTGCAGGCCTTCGAGGGCGTGCTCGGCTTCGACCTGCGCGAGCGCATGTTCTCGGACGATGCAGCCGCGCTGGCGCCGACCTCGGTCACGCAGCCCGCGACCTTCGCGCTCGAATACGCGCTGGCGCGCCAGCTCATGGCGCTCGATGTGAAGCCGGCCGCGATGATCGGCCACAGCGTCGGCGAGTTCGCCGCCGCCGTGCTGGCCGGCGTGATGCGGCTCGAGGACGCGGCCCACCTGGTCGCGCGGCGCGGCGCGCTGATGCAGGCATTGCCCGCCGGCACCATGCTCTCGGTGCGCCTGCCGGCCGCCGAGCTGCAGCCGCTCCTGCCCGAAGGGATTTCGCTCGCGGCCGACAACGGCCCGGCGGTCTGCGTGGCCGCGGGCCCGAGCGACGCCATCGAGAAGCTGCGCGCCGAGCTCGAGGCCAGGGGCATCGTCGCCAAGACGCTGCAGACCTCGCATGCCTTCCACTCGGCGATGATGGACGCGGCGGTCGCGCCCTTCGAGGCGCTGGTGCGCGAGACGCCGCTCGCCCTGCCCCGCCTCCCGATCTACTCGACCCTCACCGGCCGCCTCCTGAGCGCCCAGGAAGCGACCGACCCGCACTATTGGGCGCGCCACCTGCGCGAGACGGTGCGCTTCTCGCCCGCCGTGCGCGAAGTGCTGGCCCAGCTCGCGCATCCGCTCTTCGTCGAGATCGGCCCGCGCAACACGCTGGCGACGCTGGTGCGCCAGCACGCGAGCAAGGCCTTGCCCGCGCCGGCGGCCTCGCTGCTTGCCGACCAGACGAGCAGCGAGAGCGCCGCCTGGCGGCTCGGCGCCGGCCGGCTCTGGGCCCAGGGCGTGGAGATAGACCTGGCCGCCCTCGATACACGCGCACGCAAGCAGCGCGTGCGCCTGCCCACCTATCCCTTCGAACGCAAGCGCTTCTGGGTCGACATCGCGTCGGCGCCGGCCGCCGTTGCACTGCCCGCCGAAATTCCTGCCCCATCCGTGCCCCTGACCCCATCGATTCCGGAGTTGACAATGACCGTCGCCACTTCCGTGCCACCCGCGCGCCGCGCCTCCCTCGTCACGCGCCTGCGCGAGCTGTTCGAGAACCTCTCGGGCGCCGACATGGCCGACGTCGACGGCGCCGCGCCCTTCGTCGAGATCGGCCTCGACTCGCTCACGCTCACGCAGGCCGCGCTGCAGGTCAAGAAGACCTTCAAGGTCAACCTGACTTTCCGGCAGCTGATGGAGAGCTATCGCAGCTTCGACGCGCTGGCCGAGTTCCTCGACGCCACGTTGCCGCCGGATGCTGCAGCAGCGGTGGCGCCGCAGGCCGCGCCGGCGATGCCCGCCGCCGTGCCGCAGCAGCCGGTGCTTGCGGCGCTGCCGGCCGTGCAGCCCGCGGCGGCCATGGCGGGCGGCAACGGCAGCCTGGTGCAGCAGGTCATCGCGCAACAGATGCAGTTGATGCAACAGCAACTCGCATTGCTGTCGGCGGCGCCGACGGTTCCGGCCAGCCCCGTGCTGCCGGCCCCGGCGGTGGAGCAACCCACGCCCATGGCCACCGCCGCGGCCACGGCGTCCAACACCCCCGAGCCGGCTGCCGAGGAGCCGCCCGTCGCGCCGAAGTACGACGTCAAGAAGGCTTTCGGCGCCATCGCGCGCATCCACACGCAGAGCAAGGAGCCGACCGAGCGCCAGAAGGCACGGCTCGCGGCCTTCATGCGCCGCTACGTCGAGCGCACGCAGAAGAGCAAGGCCTTCACCGAGCGCAATCGCCCGCACATGGCCGACCCGCGCGTGGTCAACGGCTTCCGGCCCGCGACCAAGGAGATCACCTACCAGATCGTGATCGAGCGCTCCAAGGGCTCGCGCATGTGGGACATCGACGGCAACGAGTACGTCGACACGCTCAACGGCTTCGGCATGAACCTCTTCGGCTGGACGCCCGACTTCATCAACGAGGCGGTGAAGAAGCAGCTCGAGCTCGGCTACGAGATCGGCCCGCAGCATCCGCTGGCCGCCGAAGTCACCCGGCTGCTGTGCGAGCTCACCGGCTTCGACCGCGCGGGCCTGTGCAACACCGGTTCCGAGGCGGTGATGGCGGCGCTGCGCATCGCGCGCACCGTCACCGGCCGCAGCACCGTGGTGCTCTTCACCGGCTCCTACCACGGCACCTTCGACGAAGTGCTGGTGCGCGCGGGCCGCAACGCCAAGGGCATGTCGGCCGCGCCCGGCGTGCTGCAAGGCATGTTCGGCGACGTGCGCGTGCTGGACTACGGCACGCCCGAGGCGCTCGAATTCATCCGCGCCAACGCCGAGGACCTGGCCGCCGTGCTGGTCGAGCCGGTGCAGAGCCGCCGGCCCGACTTCCAGCCGCGCGAGTTCCTGCGCGAGGTGCGCGCGATCACCGAAAAATCCGATACCTGCCTGATCTTCGACGAGGTCATCACCGGCTTTCGCTGCGACCTGGGCGGTGCGCAGGCGCTGTTCGGCATCCGCGCCGATCTCGCCACCTACGGCAAGGTGCTGGGCGGCGGCTTCCCCGTCGGCGTGATCGCCGGCAGGCGGCAGTACATGGATGCGCTCGACGGCGGCCCCTGGCAGTACGGCGACGATTCGGTGCCCACCGTGGGCGTGACCTACTTCGCCGGCACCTTCGTGCGGCATCCGCTTGCGCTGGCCGCGGCCAAGGCCGCACTCGAGCACTTGAAGGCAGACAACAACAAGCTGCAGACCCAGCTCAACCTGCACACCGCGGCCATGGCCGACGAGCTCTCGGCCTTCTGCCGCGAGGTCGGCGCGCCGGTCGAGATCCGCTACTTCTCCTCGCTGTGGCGCGTGAGCTGGCTGGAAGACCATCCGCTGCAGGACCTGCTGTTCGCGATGATGCGCAGCCGCGGCGTGCACATCCTCGACAACTTCCCCTGCTTCATGACGGCCGCGCATTCGCAGCAGGACATCGCGACCATCAAGTCCGCCTTCAAGGAATCGATCGCCGAGATGCAGGAAGCCGAGCTGCTGCCGCGCCGCGCCGCGCCCAAGACGGTGCTCGACCCCTCGCATCCGCCCGCACCTGACGCGCGGCTGGGCCGCGACAAGGATGGCCAACCCGCCTGGTTCGTGCCCGATCCGAACGCCCAAGGCAAATTCACGAAGTACAAAGCATGATCGAAGCAGTCGCCACCCTGTCCGCCGAGGACGCCGCCGAGGATTTCGATCCCTTCGCCTCGGGCCTGATCGAGCGGGTCGTCTCGACCACCGAGGCGCAACGCGAAGTCTGGCTCGGCGATCGCCTGAGTCCGGAAGCCTCGCTGGCCTACAACGAGACGCTCCGGCTGCGGCTCAAGGGCACGCTGGACACGCGTGCGCTCGCCAGCGCACTCGACCGGCTGGTCGGGCGCCACGAATCGCTGCGCGCCACCATCTCGCCCGATGGCACGCAGTTGCTGATCGGCGAGGCCGCTCCGGTCCACATGGCCGAACACGACCTCGGCGCGCTCGATGCGGCGGCGCAGAAGCGCAGGCTCGAGGAAGACGGCGTGGCCGCCGTGCTCGAGCCCTTCCAGCTCGAACAGGGTCCGCTCTTCAGGGCCGCGCTCTACCGGCTGTCGACGATCGACCATGTGCTCGTGATGAGCGCGCACCACGCGGTCTGCGACGGCTGGTCCTGGGGCGTGATCAGCCAGGACCTCGGCAGTCTCTATGCCGAACAGATCGGCGCCGGTCCGGCATTGGAGCCGGCGGCCCAGTACTCCGACTACGCCGCCTGGGAGGCGCAAGAGGCGAACAGCCCCGAGATGGATGCCCACGTCGGCTACTGGCTCTCGCGCTTCGCCGGCGGCAGCCTGCCGGTGCTGGAGCTGCCGCTGGACCGCCCGCGGCCTGCCGTGCGCACCTTCAATGCCTACCGCATCGACCACGTCTTGAGCCAGGACCTGATCGACGGCCTGCGCAAGGTCGGCGCCGTCTCGGGCACCAGCCTGTTCGCGACCATGTTCGGCGCCTTCGCCGCGACCCTGCACCGCCTCACGGCGCAGGACGACCTGGTGATCGGCATCGCGGCCGCGGGCCAGATGCCCAGCGACATGCCCTCGCTGGTGGGCCACTGCGTCAACCTGCTGCCGATCCGCGTGGCCGTCGACGCCCAGGCTCGCTTCGATGCGCTGGCGCGCCAGTCGGGCAGCGCCCTGCTCGACGCCTTCGAACACCAGACCCTGACCTACGGCGCGCTGCTCAAGAAGCTGCCCGTGCCGCGCGACCCCAGCCGGCTGCCGCTGGTGAACGTGCTGTTCAACGTGGACCGCGATGCCGCGCCCAACGAAGGCAACTTTCCCGACCTGCAGGTCGAGCAGAGCACCATCGCGCGCCGCTACGAGAACTTCGAGCTCTTCCTCAACGTGACGCCCGTGGTGGGCGGCATGCAGATGGAGGCGCAGTACAACGCCGACCTCTACGACGACGCGACCGTGCGCCGCTGGCTCGGCATGTACGAATCCCTGCTGCGCGCCGTGGTGCGCGATCCGACGCGGCCGGTCGGCCGGCTCGAGCTCCTGTCGCCCGCCGAAGCGCATGCTCTCGCGGCCTTGCAGCCAGCGCCGACGCCGCTGGAAGGCGCGCCGCTGATGCATGCGGGCTTCATGACGCATGCAGCGACACAGCCCGCACAGCCGGCCTTGCGCGATGGCGCCCAGCGCATGAGCTACCGCGAACTCGACGAACGCTCGAATCAATTGGCCCATGCGCTGCGTGCGCGCGGCATGGGCCGCGGCGAACGTGTCGGCCTGTGCCTGGACCGCGGCTTCGACATGTTCGTAGCCCTGCTCGCGGTGCTCAAGAGCGGCGCCGCCTATGTGCCGCTCGACCCCGCCTTCCCACAGGCGCGGCTGGACTACTACGCCGAAGACGCGAAGCTCGGGCTGCTGCTGACCAGCTCCTCGATCGCCGCGGCGCCGAAGATGTGGCGCGAAGACGCGGCCGACCGCGTGCTGCTGCTCGACCTGGACACCAGCTGGCAGAACGAAGCGCCCACGCCGCTCGTGCCCGGAGCGCAGGATGCGCAGGGCGAAGACACGGCCTATGTGATCTACACCTCCGGCTCGACCGGCAAGCCCAAGGGCGTTTGCGTGCCGCACCGCGCGGCGGCGAACCTGATGCAGACCATGCAGCGCGAGCCGGGCATCGGCGCGAGCGATCGCATGGCCGCAGTGACCACGCTGTCCTTCGACATGGCGGTGCCCGAGGTGATGCTGCCGCTGGCAGCGGGCGCCGAGATCGTGATCGTGCAGCGCGAGGTCGCGATGGACGGCAACCGGCTGCGCGCGCTGCTCGAGTCCGAAGCCATCACCATCCTGCAGGCCACGCCCGGCATGTGGCGGTTGCTGCTCGATGCAGAGTGGTCGGGTCCGCGCGGCTTCCGCGCCTGGATCGGCGCGGAGCCGGTGCCGGCGGATCTCTCGCTCGAATTGATGGGCCGCACGAGCGAGCTCTGGAACCTCTACGGACCGACGGAAACCACCGTGTGGTCGACCGTCTGGCGCATGGAGCGCCCGATCGTCGCGGCGCGCGGCGTCTCGATCGGCCGCCCGATGGCGAACACCGGCGTCTGGATCCTCGACAGCAACCTGCAGCCCTGCCCGATCGGCGTGCCGGGCGAGATCTGCATCAGCGGCATGGGCGTGACACTGGGTTACCTCGACCGGCCCGAGCTCACGGCCGAGCGCTTCGTGACGACCGCCATCGACGGCGTTGACACGCTGATCTACCGCAGCGGCGACCGCGGCCGCTGGCGCAACGACGGCCTCTTGGAACACTTGGGCCGCTTCGACTTCCAGGTCAAGGTGCGCGGCTACCGCATCGAGCTCGGCGAGATCGAGGCGCGCTGCAACGAGGCGCCGGGCGTGGCGCGCAGCGTGGTCGTCACGCGCGAAGACCAGCCGGGCGACGTGCGCCTGGTGGCCTACCTCGCGGCCTCGTCGGGCGCCACGGTCGACCTGGCCGCGCTCGACCGCCATCTGCGCAGCCGCCTGCCGCAGTACATGGTGCCGCAGCATGTGGTCGGCCTCGACGCCATTCCGCTCTTGCCCAACGGCAAGGTGGACCGCAAGGCGCTGCCCAAGCCCAGCGCGACGCGGCAGGAGACGAGCGAGCGGCTGGCGCCGCGCAACGAGCGCGAACGCATCGTGATGGAAACGATGGAGCGCGTGCTCAACCTGCCAGGCCTCGGCATCCGCGACGACTTCTTCTCGCTGGGCGGCCATTCGCTGCTGGCGGCGCGCCTGGCGACCCTGCTGAGCCGCGAGTTCGAGCTCACGGTGCCGCTGCGCATGCTGTTCGAGGCGCCGACGGCCGAACGGCTGGCCGCGGCGATCGAAGGCCTCGACGGCAGCAACGCGTCGCGCAGCGCACCCATCGCGCATGTCGCGGACCGCAGGAGCGCACCGCTCACGCCGATGCAGGAGCGCATCCGCTTCGTGGAGGAGCTGCATCCCGGGCGTTCGACCTACAACGCCCCGTCCGCGCACCGGCTCGGCGGGCCGCTGGACATCGAGAAGTTCAAGGCGGCGCTGCGCGTGATGATCGAGCGGCAACCGTCGCTGCGCACCGCTATCGGTGCCGATCCGGCCACCGGCGCACCGGCCGCGCTGATCGCGAAGGAGCTGGCCTACGAGCTGCCGGTGATCGACCTCGGCCACCTGCCCGAAGACCAGCGCGAAGCCGAGCTGATCGAGCGCATGCACGAAATGGCCGACCAGCCGATCGACATCCATCGCGCACCGATGTTCCACGCGGCGCTCTACAGGATCGCGGCCGACGATCATGCCTTCGTGTTCGTGCCGCACCACCTGATCTGGGACGGCTGGTCCTTCGATATCCTGCAGAGCGAGCTGTCGGCCATCTACGGCGCGCTGGTGCGCGGCGAGGCGCACGGCCTGCCCGAACTGGCCGTGACCCACGGCGACTATGCCGACTGGTATGCGCGCTGGCTCACCGAGCCCGAGGCCGAACTCCAGCTGCGCTACTGGAAGGACCGCTTCGCGAACTCGCCGACGCCGAAGGCGCCGCGCACCGACATGCCGCGCCGCGCCGGCATGAGCGGTCAGGGCGGCGCGCACTGGATCAATGTCGACAAGGCGCTCACCGAGCGGCTGCGCGAGACCGGCCAGCGCCACGACGTCACGCTCAACATGCTGACCCTGGGCGTCTATATTCTCATGATGAGCAGCATCATCGACAGCCGCTCGATCGTCATCGCCACGCCGGTGCGCGGCCGCGAGGCGCCCGAGCTCGAGCCGGTAATGGGCTTCTTCAACAACGTGCTGCCGCTGTCCTTCCAGGTCGACCGCTCGCTGCGCTTCGGCGAGTTCATGCGCTACGTCAAGCAGGAGCTGATCGCGGTGATGAGCCACCAGCAGATCCCCTTCGAGCGCCTGGTCAGCGAGCCGGAGTTCGTGGAGCGCGCGCAGGGCGTGGGGCTCTACCAGGCTCTGTTCTCGTTCCAGGATGCGCGCGAGCGGCCGCGCGACATCGGCGGCCTCCAGCACCGCCAGATGCACCTGCCGCAGCGCGGCGCGACCGACGATCTCGGCATCTGGCTGATGGACAAGCCCGACGGCCTCGAAGGCGCAGTGGTCTACAACGCCGACATCTACAAGCGCGAGACCGGCGCCGCCTTCAAGGAGCGCTACCTCGAGCTGCTGCGCCTGGTCGCGCAGCAGCCGGACGCCACGCTGGAAGCCATCGCGGCGCCGGCCGGCTCGGACAGCGCGAGCTACCTGCAGCGGCTCGCGGCCGACGCGGCGCCAGCGCCCACCGCGGCGCAAACCGTGGCCGCGCGACCGCGGCAGGCGCAGCCGCAGGTGCTGCTGTTGCCCGAACAGGCGAAGCTGGCCCAGATCTGGGCCAGCGCGCTCAGCATCGACGTCAACGACATCCATGCCCACGACAACTTCTTCGACCTGGGCGGCGACTCGCTGCTCGCGATGCGCGTGATCCAGCAGGCCGAACAGGTGATGGGCTTTCGCGTGGAACCGCGCCGCTATGTGTTCGAAGGCCTGGGGCAGCTGGCGTCGGCCGCTGCCGGCATCGCGCTCGACGCCTTGGCCGCGGCGCCGGCGGAGGGCGAGTCGCGGCGCGGCGGCCTGCTCGGCCGCGTGTTCTCCGGCTGGAGCCGCAAGAGCTGACGAGGCCGCCATGACGATCACACAACTCCCCTCCTCGGCACATTGCCGCCTCTGGCAGGTCGACCTGGACGCCACGCCGGCGCCGCAGGCGGTGGCTTCCTTGTCGGAGGCCGAGTGGGAGCGCGCCCGGCGCTTCGTCTTCCGGCGTGACCGCAACCGTTTCGTCGCCGCCCATGCAGCCCTGCGCGAGACGCTGTCCGCGCAATGCGGCATTCCCGCGAGCCTGCTGGAGTTCGACCACGGCGCCTTCGGCAAGCCCACGCTGGTCGAGCATGCGCAGCTGCGCTTCAACCTGAGCCACAGCCAGTCGGTGGCCTTGATCGCGGTCTGCGACGAGGCCGAAGTGGGCGTCGATGTCGAACTGCTGCGCCCGATGCCGGACGCAGCGGCGCTGGCCGCCAGCTACTTCACCGAGGCCGAGCGGCATGCGCTGGCCCAGCTCGAACCCAGCGCGCGCGACCGCGCCTTCCTCGCCTGCTGGACCCGCAAGGAGGCCTGCCTGAAGGCCACCGGCATGGGCCTCTCGGTCGACACGCGCAGCTTCGACGTGGGCGTGGTGCCCGATTCGTGCGAAGTGAAGATCACCTCCGCCGATGGCGTGGTGCGCCTGGCGCTGTCTTCCCTCCATGATGTCCAGGGCGCCCTGTGTGCAGTGGCACGGGTGCTGATATGCGAAGAGGCGGTTGTCGTACAGCGCCTGCCCGCCGTCGAAAGCGAGACTTACGCATGACTCCGATGCTCTTCGGCCCGGCCTCGCGGCAGCTCTTCGGGCTCTTCCATTCGCCTGAGCGCGAGAGCGGCATCGCGGTGCTGATCTGCCCGCCCCTCGGGCAGGAGGCAGTCCGCGCGCATCGCCTGTTCCGCGTGCTGTCCGACCGGCTCGCGCGTTCCGGCGTGGCGGTGCTGCGCTTCGACTACCACGGCAGCGGCGATTCGCCCGGCGAGGACACCGACGGCGATCTCGAAGGCTGGCGGCGCGACGTCTGCACCGCGCACGAGGAGCTGCGGCGCCGCGCCGGCAGCCGGCGCATCGTCTGGCTCGGCGCGCGCCTGGGCGCCGCGCTGGCGGTGCTGGCGGCAAAGAGCGGGCGCTGCGATCCGGCCCGGCTGATCCTGTGGGACCCGATCGTCGACGGTGCGCGCTACGTCGAGGAGCTGCGCGCCGGCCACGTGGATGCGCTCGAACGTTCCTTCTGCGTGCCGGACCCGGCATGGCGGCGCCGGCTGGCGAAGGACGGCGATGCCTTCACCGACGAGATCTTCGGCTTCGGCGTGTCGCCGATCCTGCGCCAGCAATTGCGTGCGCTCGGCCCGGAAGCCCTGCAGCTCACGGCGCTGCACGAAACGGTGGTGCTCGCCGATGCCGATGACCATGTTGCCCATCAATGGGCGGGCAAGGAGACGGCCCGCCACATGCCGCTGCGCGTCACGGCGTTCCAGCATCCCCTGATCTGGACCTCCGATCCGCATCCCAATAACGCGATGGTGCCCACCGAGGCCCTGCAACGCTTGCTGGCAGAAGTTCATGAATGACTACAAGGAAATCCCCGTCCAGTTCGGGCCCGAAGGCTCGCTGATCGGCATCATCACGACGCCCTCAGAGGGCTCGCTGGCGCCCGTCGCCTGCCTCATGCTCAACATGGGCGCGAACCACCGGATCGGGCCTCGGCGCATCAACGTGAAGCTGGCGCGGCAGATGGCCGCACGCGGTATCAGCAGCATCCGCTTCGACCTCGCGGGCCTGGGCGACAGCGGCCCGGCCGGCGGCTCCGAGCATTTCCTCACGCAGGCGGTGTTCGATCTGCAGGCGGCGATGAACCTGATCCAGACCATGCTGGGCATTCGACGCTTCATTGCGATCGGCCTGTGCTCGGGCGCCACCAACGGGCTTTCGCTCGCCGTTGCCGATGCGCGCGTGATCGGGCTCCTGATGTTCGACGGTTACGCCTTCCCCGGCCGCCGCGCGCGCTGGGAGCGTACCTTGCACCGCGCGCTGGCGGTGCCGACCAATCCGGCCGTGATCGGCAAGACGGTGCGCTGGCTGCAGCGCAAGTTCTCGGCCAGCGCCGCGGCCGCCGCCTCGCCCAGCATCTTCGAGCCCGAACCGCCGGAGGTCACGGCCGCGCTGTTCCGCCGCTCGATGACGCAGCTGGCGGAGCGCAACGTGGCGGTACTGCTTTTCTACACCGGCACCATGCACGTGACGGATCGCCACCGCGACCAGTTGGGGCCCTTTGCCGACGAGCCCTTCATGCAGCAGTTCGAATACGAGTTCATCGGCGAAATCGACCACAGCCTCACCTCGATGGCCTCGCAGCAGATCTTCATGAAGGTGGTGTGCGATTGGGCGCTGCGCGTGACGCATGGCGGTACGGCCTCGGCCCATTCCGCTGCAACGGGTCGCGCCGGCACGCATGCGGGCGGAGCGCGCAGCGCCGCGGCCTGGCAGCGCGATCCGGTGCATTGAACGCCCCCTTCCTCGTCCGTTTCCGGTGCTCAGACCACCAGCAGGCCTTGGTCCAGCAAGTCCTGCACGATGTCCGCCTGCAATCGGTCGCGGCGGCGCTTGGCGACCTCGCGCTGCAGAGCCGCTTCTGCCAGCCAGCGCTTGAACTCCACGAAGGTCGCCGGCGCGATAGTGCTCATGAGCGCCATGCGGCCAGTGGGCGATATGACCACGTGCTCGAAGCGCGGTGCCCTCGTGAGTACCGAGGCGCGGACAGCCTGGACCGGCCACAGGTCGCCTTCGTCGGCAGAGAACCGGAAAGGGTGAGGGTCATCCTCCATCACCGCAAAAATACAGAAATCTGAATTTATGCGGTGAATCGATATAAATCAACAACTTAGATGGCGGCTACGGGACCGGGCCGGCCAGGGCGGATGGCTCCCAGCGGCGCTATCCAGCCGCCCCCGGCGCCACGTCGTGCGCCAGCTTTTCCTCAGGCAGCTCCTGCATCGGCCCGCTGCCACTGTAGCGGTCCAGCGCGAGGTAGATCGCCGGCGTGATGTAGAGCGTGATCACCTGCGAGAAGATCAGGCCGCCGACCACCGCCACGCCGAGCGGCTGGCGCAGCTCGGCGCCGGCGCCCAGGCCCAGCGCGAGCGGCAGCGCGCCCATCATGGCCGCCAGCGTGGTCATCATGATCGGGCGAAAGCGCAGCCGGCAGGCCTCGCGGATCGCATCGACCGGCTGCATGCCCTGGGTGCGCTGCGCATCGAGCGCGAAGTCGATCATCATGATCGCGTTCTTCTTGACGATGCCGATCAGAAGCAGGATGCCAATGGTCGCGATCAGCGTCAGGTCAAAGCCGAAGAGCTTGAGCGACAGCAGCGCGCCCACTGCCGCCGAAGGCAGGCCGGCCAGGATGGTCAGCGGATGGATGTAGCTCTCGTAGAGCACGCCCAGGAGCACGTAGATCACCAGCACGGCCAGGATCAGCAGCACCGCCTGGCTGGCCTGCGAGCTCTGGAACACCGCGGCGTCGCCGCCGTAGCTCGTGATGATCGAGGCCGGCATCTTGAGCTCGGCCTTGAACTGGTCGACCTTGGCGGTCGCATTACCCAGCGGCACGTCGGGCGCGAGGTTGAAGGACACCGTCACGGCCTGCAGCTGCCCCTGGTGGTTGACCGAGGTCGGGCCGACGGTGCGCTTGACGGTCGAAAAGGCCGACAGCGGCACCAGCTGCCCGGCCTTGTTGCGCACCGAGAGGCGTGCCATGTCCTCCTCGAACTGGCGGTCGTCGTCGGCCGCCGAGAGGATCACCTGGTAGGTGTTGCTGGGGCCGTAGATGCTGCCGATCTGCCGGTCGCCATAGGCGTTGTAGAGCGCGGTGCGCAGGTCGCCGACCTCGACGCCGAGCACGCCGGCCTTGTCGCGGTCGATGTCGATGGTGGCCTGCAGGCCGCGGTTCTGCGAATCGCTGGTCACGTCGCGGAAGGCCGGGTCGGCGCGCATGCGCTCCATCAGCCGGTCGGCCCAGACGTTCATGGTGCCGGCGCTCACGCTTTGCAGCGTGTACTGGAAGCGCGCCTTGCTCTGCCGGCCGCCCAGGCGCAGGTTCTGCAGCGGCTGCATGTAGGCGGTGATGCCCGCGATCTCGCGAAAGCGCGTGCGCAGGGACTCCATCACCTGCGCCATGGCGGCGCGTTCTTTGCGCGGCTTGAGCACCACGAACAATCGGCCGGCATTCTGCGTGGAGCTCGAACCGCCGACGCCGACGAAGGAGTTGACATAGGCCACGTTCGGATCGGCCTGTACGGCCTCGGCCACGCGATCCTGCAAGCCCTTCATCGCCGGGAACGAGATGTCCTCGGCGGCTTCGGTCGTGATGAAGATCTGCCCGATGTCTTCCTCCGGGAAGAAGCCCTTCGGGATGACGATGAACAGCCACGCCGTCAGCGCGAAGGTCGATGCGGCGACGACCAGCATGAGCTTGCGATGATGCAGCGTCCAGTCGAGCGAGTGCAGGTAGCTGCCGTGGACCCAGCGGTAGCCCCGCTCGAAGCCGCGCCCGATTGCAGTGCCCGGCTCCGGGTGGCCTTCCTCATGGTCCAGGGCGCCGTGGGCACGCGGCGTATGCCGCAGCAGCCGGCTCGCGAGCATCGGCACCAGCGTGAGCGACACCACGGCCGAGACCATGACCGCGAGGCCCACCACCACCGCGAACTCGTGGAACAGCAGGCCGATCACGCCCGGCATGAAGAAGATCGGGATGAACACCGCCACCAGCGAGATCGAGATCGAGATGATGGTGAAGCCCACCTCGCGCGCGCCGCGCAGCGCGGCGGCCATCGGCTCCATGCCCTTCTCGACGTAGCGCATGATGTTCTCGAGCACCACGATCGCGTCGTCCACCACCAGCCCGACCGCCAGCGTGATGCCCAGCAGCGACACGTTGTCCAGGCTGTAGCCGAAGGCGGCGAGCAGCGCCACCGCGCCGATCAGCGAGATCGGGATCGTGGCGGCCGGAATCAGCGTGGCCACCACGCGGTGCAGGAACAGGAAGATCACCAGCACCACCAGCAGCACGGTGCCGAGCAGCGTCAACTGCACGTCGTGCACGGCCTGGCGGATCGAGATCGACCGGTCGTTGACCATGTTGATCTCGACCGACTGCGGCAGCTCTTCCTTGAAGCGCGGCATCAGCGCGCGCACAGCGTCCACCACCTGCACCGTGTTGGCGTTGGGCTGCCGCTGCACCGCCAGCGAGATCGAGTTCTGGCCGTTGAAGCTGCTCCCGGTCTTGACCGACTCGAAGCTGTCCTCGACGGTTGCGACCTCGTCCAGACGCACCGGCGCCCCATTGCGCTGGCCGACGATCAGCTTGGCGAAGTCGGCGGCCTTCATCAGTTGCTCGTTGGCCTGGATCGTGAGCGTCTGGCGCGGGCCGTCGAGCACGCCGACCGGGGTATTGGCATTGGCCGAGCGCACCGCGTCGGCCAGCTCGTCGAGCGTGATGTTGCGCGCGTTGAGCAGGTCGGCGTCGGCCTTGACGCGCACCGCGAAGGCCTTGCGCCCGTAGACCACGACCTGGGCCACGCCGTCGATGGTCGACAGCGTCGGCGAGATCAGGTTCTCGGCATAGTCGTTGAGCTCGGCCGGGCTCATCGACTGCGACACCATCGCGATGAACAGCACCGGCGCGTCCGCCGGGTTGACCTTGCGATAGGACGGCAGCTGGGTGAGTTCGATCGGCAGCTGCCGCTGCGCGCGCAGCAGCGCAGCCTGGACGTCGACCGCGGCCGCATCGATGTCGCGGCTGCTCACGAACTCGAGCGTGATCGAGGTCACGCCCTGGGTATTGACCGAGCTGATGGTCTGAAGCCCGGGGATGGTGGAGAACTGTTTTTCGAGCGGCAGCGCGACCGAGGAAGCCATGGTGTCCGGACTGGCGCCCGGCAGCTGCGCGTTGACGTTGATGATCGGCGTGTTGTAGCTCGGCAGCGCCGCGACCGGGATCTGGAAATAGGCAAAGATGCCGGCCACCACCGCGGCGGCAGAGAGCAGCACCGTCATCGCCGGACGACGGATGCAAAGCTCGGAGATGTTCATGAGCGCTCCCGCTCCGCGACCAGGCTGGCGTTGGAGGGCGCGACCGAGGCCGCGCTGCCGGGCGTGGCCTCGGGCGTCGTGCCGCCGGGCCGCTGCTGTTGCTGTGGCGTGGCCGCTGCGTCGAGGCGCACCTTGCCGCCGGGACGCACGTTCTGCTTGCCCTCGATGACCACCTGCTCGCCCGGCTCGACGCCGCGCACCGCGACCTGCGTGCCGAAGCTGTGGAGCGTCTCGACCTTGCGGCGCGCGGCCGTCTTGTTGGCATCGACTACGTAGACCGAGCTGCCCTCGGTCAGCATCATGATCGCGGCCGCCGGCACCACCGTCGCGCCCTCGATGGTGCGCACGGTGACGCGGGTCTCGACGAACTGGCCGGGCCAGAGGCCCTGGTCGGCGTTGTCGAACACCGCCTTGGCGCGCACCGTACCGATCAGCGGGTCGACCGTGTTGTCGACGAAATTCAGCGCGCCCTTCATCGGCGCCTTACGCCCGGTCACGAGCGCCTCGACCGGCGTGTGAGAACGGGCCGCAGCCAGCAGGTCCTGCAGCTTTCCTTCGGGCACCGGGAAGCTCACCGCGATCGGGTCGAGCTGCGTGATCGTGACCAGCGACAGGCTGGGCTGCACCAGCGTGCCCGGATAGATGTTGACGGCGCCGATGCGCCCGGCGATCGGGGCGCGCAGCGTCGCATAGCCCAGCGCCACCTGCGCCGATTGCACCGCCGCGCGATCGGCCGCCACCGCGGCGCGCTGCGCCTCGAGCTGCGACAGCGTCGCGTCGGCCGCAGCCTTGGCGATGAAGTTCTGCGCCACGAGCTCCTGGCTGCGCTTGTGCTGGCGCTCGAGATCGGCCATCGTGGCCTCGTCCCTCTGTTGCTGCGCCCGCGCCTTGGCGAGGTTGGCCTGGTCGGGACGGTCGTCGAGCGTGAAGAGCAATTGGCCCTCCTTCACGAACTGCCCTTCCTTCACATGCACCTCGCGCACCGTGTTGGTCACCTGCGGGCGCAGGTCCACACTGTTGAGAGAAACCACGCTGCCGTTGACCTGCACCGTGACCGGCACGTCCTGCCGCTGCGCGGCGGCCAGCGTGACCAGCGCCACCGCGCCCCCGTTGGGCGCCGCACCCTTGCCCGCGGTCGGCGCGCCGGCTTCTGGCGCGCTGCGCGTCTTGGCGCCGGACCACCACCAGGTGCCGGCTGAGGCGGCGACGATCAACACGCCCGCAAAGGCGAGGACGAGGTTCTTCTTCATGGGGCGTGTACGTTGGATCGTGGGCGGATCGCAGGCGCAGTGGGTGCACTTTTACCTGACAGCGACCATTGGAGCAGCGGCAGACTGCAAGAGTCCATCACCCCCGTAAAGATAAGTAAAGCGACCATGAGGGACCGCACGCCATGGACGCGGCTCCGGCGTGGGCCGACAGGGAACGGGCCGCTAGAATCCCCGCTCCCACAGCCTCTGGATGAACACCATGAACCGCTGCATCACCCCCTGGAATGCTCTCATTTTAGTAGCGCTCGGCGCAGTAATGGCGCCCGCCTGGGCCCAGGACGCGCCCGTGCCGCAAACCCAGAACGAAGCCGCCGCAGGCGGCCGCAATTTCCCCGTCGGCACGCTGCGCGGCAAATTCATGGTGCTGAACCCCCCCGAGATCCAGCTCGACGGCCAGCCCGAGCGGCTCTCGCCGGGCGCGCGCATCCGCAGCGCCCAGCACATGCTGGTGATGCCGGCCTCCATCACCGGCCAAAACCTGCTGGTCAACTACACGCGCGATGCCGCCGGCCTGGTGCGCGAAGTCTGGATCCTCACGCCCGAGGAGGCGCAGGCCAAGCGCGAATCGGCAGAGAAGCCGCTTCTGAACTTCTGGCCCTTCGTGGCCGACACCGGCCCGCGCGACGACGGCAAGACGCCGTTCGACCAGCTGCCCCGCTACGGGCAGTAGTAAAAGCGCCCGCCTTCGACGCCAGGGCCCGGCCGCCTTGCCGCCGGCCAGGCGCGCCATGACGAAAGAGCAAGGCCAACCGGACCTCACCGGGAGCACCCCATGACCCCCAAAGTTTTCATCAAGACCTTCGGCTGCCAGATGAACGAGTACGACTCGGACAAGATGGCCGACGTGCTGCACGCCGCCCAGGGCTACGAGCCGACCACCAACGTGGACGAGGCCGACCTGATCCTCTTCAACACCTGCTCGGTGCGCGAGAAGGCGCAGGAGAAGGTGTTCTCCGACCTGGGCCGCGTCAAGCATCTAAAGGCCCGCGGCGTGAAGATCGGCGTCGGCGGCTGCGTGGCGAGCCAGGAGGGCGCGGCCATCATCGCGCGTGCGCCCTACGTCGACGTGGTCTTCGGCCCGCAGACCCTGCACCGCCTGCCCGAGATGCTGAACCAGCGCGAGCGCGAAGGCCGGCCGCAGGTCGACATCAGCTTCCCCGAGATCGAGAAGTTCGACCACCTGCCGCCGGCGCGGGTCGAGGGCGTGACCGCCTTCGTCTCGATCATGGAAGGCTGCTCCAAGTACTGCAGCTACTGCGTGGTGCCCTACACGCGCGGCGAGGAAGTGAACCGCCCGCTCGACGACGTGCTGGTCGAGGTCGCGGGCCTGGCCGACCAGGGCGTGCGCGAAGTCACGCTGCTGGGCCAGAACGTCAATGCCTACCGCGGCAGGATGGGCGACACAGCGGAGATCGCCGACTTCGCCCTGCTCATCGAATACATCGCCGAGATTCCCGGCATCGAGCGCATCCGCTACACCACCAGCCACCCGAACGAGTTCACGCCGCGGCTGATCGAGGCCTATGCCCGCGTGCCGCAGCTCGTGAGCCACCTGCACCTGCCGGTGCAGCACGGCAGCGACCGCATCCTGATGGCGATGAAGCGCGGCTACACGGCGATGGAATACAAGAGCACGGTGCGCAAGCTGCGCGCCATCCGCCCCGGCCTTTCGCTCAGCAGCGACTTCATCGTCGGCTTCCCGGGCGAGACCGATGCCGACTTCGACAAGATGATGAAGCTGATCGACGATCTCGAGTTCGACAACAGCTTCAGCTTCATCTTCAGCCCGCGCCCCGGCACGCCGGCGGCCGCCCTGCCCGACGACACGCCGCATGCGGTCAAGCTCGCGCGGCTGCAGCGGCTGCAGGCCGTGATCGACGGCAACGTCAAGCGCTTCGGCGAAAGCCGCGTCGGCACGCTGCAGCGCGTGCTGGTCGAAGGACCTTCGCGCAAGGATGCGCACGAGCTGATGGGCCGCACCGAGTGCAACCGGGTGGTCAATTTCGAAGGCGATGCGCGGCTGATCGGCCGCATGATCGACGTGCGCATCACCCGCTCGCTGGCCTACACGCTGCGCGGCGAGGTCCCGACCGCCGAATCGCCCCAGGCATCGGCCCGCGAAGCCGCGGTGCCGGCGGCCTGATGGCGAAACTGAAGTCGGCGCGCGGCTCGTTCCGGCAGCTGCTGCTGTTCGCGTTCCTGCTGATCACGGCGCTGCTCGTGGGCGTCGCGCTGCGTTCGGTGTTCCAGTACGACGCGCTGGTGACGCAGAGCCGCGACGCGGCCGCGCGCGCCCTCACGCTGTCGGGCGCGGCGCAGTCGCTGGCCGAGCGCAGCGCCGCGATGGAGCGCGCGGGGCGCCAGTCGCTGGTGCTCAACGATGCGGTGCTGCGCCGCCGTTTCGACGAGGCCGCGCGCGACGCCCGCCACGTGCTCGATCGCCTCGGCGTCAACGGCCTGCCGTCCGCCGGCCCCGACCAGTGGCGGGCCCAGATGAGCGTGATCGAGGGCCTGATGGGCGGCGCTCCCGAGACCGCGCTCGCGCGCGAGAGCTCGATGGCGATGCAATTCCGAGACCTCGACGCGCTGAACACCAACATCGCACAGCAGGTCCAGTTCCTGATCGAGACGCAGAACAACGCGCTCGCGCAGCGCATCGAGAACGCGCGCCGGCGGCTGATGCGCGAGGTACTGGCCGCCAGCGCGCTGGCCGTATCGCTTGCGCTCGCCTTCGGCATCTGGCTGGCGCGGCCCTTCAAGCGGTTGGAGCACGCCATCGTCGGGCTCGGGGAAAACCGGCTCGACGAGCCGATCGACATCCGCGGCCCGGCCGACGTGCGCCGCGTATCGCAGCAACTCGAATGGCTGCGGCTGCGCCTCACCGAGCTGGACGCCGACAAGGCACGCTTCCTGCGTCACGTGTCGCATGAACTCAAGACACCGCTGGCCGCGCTGCGCGAAGGCGTCTCGCTGCTGGAAGACGGCGTGACCGGCGCCTTGAACCCGGCGCAGCGCGAGGTCGCGCAGATCCTGCAGCAGAACACCATCGCGCTGCAGGGACAGATCGAGGCCTTGCTGCGCTTCAACGCGGCGGCCTTCGAGGCGCGCGAGCTGCGCCGCCAGCGCACGCCGCTGTTGCCGCTGATCGAGGAACAGATCGAGGCCCAGCGCCTGCAGTGGCAGGCCAACGGCCTCACGGTGCGGGCGGAAGGCGAGCCGATCGCAGTGGTGGTGGACCCGGTGAAGCTGGGCACCGCGCTGGCCAACCTGCTGTCGAACGCGATCCGTTTTTCGACTCGCGGAGGCACCATCGCGATCGCCGTCTCGAGCACGGCCGACACCGCGCGCATCGACATCGAGGACGCCGGCCCCGGCATCGCCGAGGGCGATCGCGACCGCATCTTCGAACCTTTCTTCCGCGGCGAGCGGCAACCCCAGCATTCGGTCAAGGGCACCGGGATCGGGCTGTCGATCGTGCAGGAGTACATTGCGGCTCATGGCGGCCGCATCACGCTGCTGCCGGAGGGGCCCGGCGCACGCTTCCGCATCGAACTGCCTCGCTCCGCCTGAACTCCGCCGCTCCACGCGCTACTTCCGACCCATGCTTTTTTCTCCGATCGTTCGCAGATCCGCTTTCGTCATGACGCTCGTCGTGCCGATGCTGCTCGCCGCGTGCAGCGCACCTCCCAAGCCGCCGGCCGAAGCCGTCGCCGTGGTGCCCGCGCCGCCGCCGCCCCCGCCCGTCATGCCGGTCGAAGCCGAGCCGATGGCTCCGGCCACGCAGCCGGCCCTGGTGTTCACGCAGCTCACGCAAGGCCCGGTGGCCGCCCTGCTCGCCTACGCCGACAGGGTGCGGCCGCTCGGCGGCAACGAACTCGCGGCCGAACTCACGCGCCTCGGCGAGCCCGGCGATGCCCCCCTGACGCAGATGCAGGTCGCGCTGGTTCTGGCGCAGACCCGCGTTCCGGCCGACCTCGTACGCGCCATCGGCCTGATGCAACGCGTGGCCGCCAACCCCTCGGCCGATGCCCAGCCCTTGCAGCCGCTGGCCCGCGCGCTCGCTGCCCGCTACCAGGAGCAGCGCCGGGTCGAGGACGACCGCGAACGGCAGGCCCAACAGCTGCGCGACAGCCAGCGGCGCATCGACCAGTTGAACGACCGCATCGAGGCGCTGCGCGCGATCGAGCGCAGCTTTTCGCGGCCCAACAGCCCGCCACCGGCGGCCCCGGTGCCGAGCACGCCCAAGCCCGCACCATGAGCAACAGCAGCAGCGGCGCCCGCCTCCTCGTCGTCGACGACGACGCGGACATGCTGCGCCTGCTGTCGATGCGGCTCACCGGGGCCGGCTACCAGGTCACGGCCGTGACCTCGGCGGAATCGGCGCTGACGCAGCTCGAGATCGAGCATCCGCAGCTGGTCCTGAGCGACGTGCGGCTGCCGGGCCGCGACGGCCTGGCGCTGTTCGACGAGATCCGCAAGCGCCATCCGACGCTGCCGGTGATCCTGCTGACCGCGCACGGCACCATTCCCGACGCGGTCGAGGCCACGGCGCGCGGCGTCTTCACCTACCTGACCAAGCCCTACGACGCGCGCGAGCTGCTCGACAAGATCGCCCAGGCGCTGGCGCTCGGCGCGCCGACGACCGGCAGCGGCAAGGGCGGCGACGAGAGCTGGCGCTCGGAGATCGTGAGCCGGAGCAACCGCATGTCCGAGCTGCTGGCCGAGGCGCGCATGGTGGCCAAGTCGGACGCCAGCGTGCTGCTGCGCGGCGACAGCGGCGCCGGCAAGGAGCTTCTGGCGCGTGCCATCCACCGCGCCAGTGCGCGCGCCGACAAGCCCTTCGTGGCGGTCAATTGCGGCGCCATCCCCGAGGCGCTGCTGGAGTCGGAGCTCTTCGGCCACATGAAGGGCGCCTTCACCGACGCGGTCGCCAACCACAAGGGCCTGTTCCAGCAGGCCGACGGCGGTACGCTGCTGCTCGACGAGATCGGCGACATGCCGCCGGCCCTGCAGGTCAAGCTGCTGCGGGTGCTGCAGGAGCGCGCGGTGCGGCCGGTGGGCGCAACCCAGTCGATCACGGTCGATGTGCGGATCATCTCCGCCACCCACCGCGACCTCGATGCGGCCATGGAAGCCGGACAGTTCCGGGAAGATCTCTATTACCGGCTCAACGTGGTCACGCTGAACCTGCCGACGCTCGCGGCGCGGCGCGAAGACATTCCGCTTCTGGCCAACCATTTCCTCCAGCGGCTCTCGACCAAGTACGGCAAGCGCCTCTCCGGCTTCGCGCCCGAGGCGCTGAAGGCGTTGACCACCGCCTCGTGGCCGGGCAATGTGCGGCAGCTGTTCAACGTGGTCGAGCAGGTCTGCGCGCTTTCGAGTTCGCCGCTGATCCCGCTGGCGCTGGTGCAGCGCGCACTGCGCGTGCCGAGCGTCGAGGTCCAGACCTACGCCGAAGCCAAGCAGCGCTTCGAGCGCGATTACCTGGTCGGGCTGCTCAAGCTGACCGATGGCAACGTGGCCGACGCGGCGCGCCTGGCCGACCGCAACCGGACCGAGTTCTACCGGCTGCTGCAGAAGCACGAACTCACGCCCGGCCACTTCAAGGCCGACGCGGCGTCGCCGGGCAGCGATCCTGTCGCCGACGAGCGACGCAGCTAAGTCGTTGATTCGATTGAACATCCTCAGTGCGACTCCAGAGCTTGTCGGGATTCGGCGACAAATTCGGGGGTTTTGGAGCCCTCGCGGGGTTCACGGTCAGTCGAAAGGCCACCGAAGCGATCTAAGCGCTTGATCTGAAAGCGTTTTTCCATGCTGGCACAGGGTTTGCCCCTGTAGAGGCATGACAGCACACAACAGCCCATCTTTCGCACTGCGTCCGCAGCGCGACGGCCTGCGTCAAAAGCAGTTTTCCCTCTCGCGGCCCCGTGCCGCGGGTCATTCAGCGGCCGCGCTGGCAAACGCCGGCGGTGCCGCACCGGACTGCGTGTTCAAGCGCTTTCCGGCAATTGGCGACACGCCATCCGTCCAGAAGCAACGGTGGTGAGTCGCATATGAAGCCCAACGATTTCTCCCAACTGAAAGTGCTGACGGCCGCGGATTTTTCGCACCGCAGCCCGATCCGCGAAGAGCGCCATCCCAATTCGGTGACGGCGCCCCCGATCAACCGCGGTTCGATGGCGCCCCGCCCCTGGCGCGGCTTCTGGAACAGCATCGGCACGGCCCTCCTGGTCAAGCTCGGCGCCGGCAGCGCAGCCCAGGCGGCGCGCGGCGCGGCGCCGGCCCGGGCGGCCAAGCAGCCCTGGCAGCGTGCCGCCACGCAGCGGCGCCTGGCCTTCATGGCGCTCACCGTCTTCAGCACGCTGATCGCCTCGACGCTGTTCGCCCGCGTGCAGCCCGACTACGACAATCTCTGGCTCGAGTACAGCCAGATCGCCCTCTACGGCCTGCTCTCGGGCTGGGTCGTGACCGGTTTCGTGACCGCGCTGATGGGCTTCTACGTCTCTGTGCGCGGCGACAAGCACGCGCTCTCGGCCAAGCAGGTGGCCGACCACCCGATGAATCCGGAAGCGCGCACGGCGATCATCATGCCGATCTGCAACGAGGACGTGGCCACGGTGTTCGCCGGCCTGCGCGCGACCTGCGAATCGGTGGCCGCGACCGGCCATGCGCGGCAGTTCGACGTGTTCGTGCTGTCCGACAGCTACACGCCCGAGGTTGCCGCCGCCGAACGCGCCGCCTGGGAAGAGCTGCGCGCCGCGCTGGCCGAGAGCCCGAACCAGCCGCAGGTCGAGGTCTACTACCGCCTGCGCAAGCGCCGCACCCATCGCAAGGCCGGCAACGTGGCCGACTTCTGCCGCCGCTGGGGCAAGGACTACCGCTACATGGTGGTCCTCGATGCCGACAGCGTGATGAGCGGCGACTGCCTGACCTCGATGGTCAAGCTGATGGAAGCCAACCCGACGGCCGGCATCATCCAGACCGCGACGCAGGCCATCGGCCACGTCACGCTGCATGCCCGCGCCCAGCAGTTCGCATCGCGCATGACGGGCCGGCTGTTCACGCTCGGCATGCAGTTCTGGCAGCTCGGCGAATCGCACTACTGGGGCCACAACGCGATCATCCGCGTCGAACCCTTCATGGAACACTGCGCGCTGGCACCGATCAAGGGCACCGGCGGCATGTCGGGCGGCATCATGTCGCACGACTTCGTCGAGGCCGCGCTGATGCGCCGCGCCGGCTACCACGTGTGGCTGGTGGCCGACCTGGTCGGCAGCTACGAGCAGCAGCCGCCGGACCTCCTGGCCGAACTGCAGCGCGACCGCCGCTGGTGCCAGGGCAACCTGCAGAACGCGCGCCTGATGGCCGAACCGGGCCTGCATTCCGTGCACCGCGCGATGTTCGTCACCGGCACCATGGCCTATGTCTCGGCACCGCTGTGGCTCGCCTTCCTGACGCTGGGCACGGCCCTGTGGCTCACCGGCTCCAGCGTGGTCGCCCACTGGCTGGTGATGCCGATGGAACTGGCCGGCCTCTGGCTGTGGACGCTGTGCCTCTTGTTCCTGCCCCGCATCCTGGGCATCGCGGCCGTGCTGATGCGCGGTGAGCAGCGCCAGTACGGCGGCATCGGCAGCTTGCTCAAGAGCGCCGCGCTCGAAAGCGCGCTGGCCATCGTGCAAGCGCCGGTCCGCATGCTGGCCCACTCGCTGTTCGTGATCGTGGCGCTCACCGGCCTCAAGCTGGACTGGAAGTCGCCTCCGCGCGAAGCGGCCGCTGTGCCGTGGCGCATCGCCGCCGCCCAGCTGGCGCCAATGACCCTGGTGATCGCGGCGCTGGCGGTCGGTATCGCGCTGATCGACGCCGGTGCGCTGGCCTGGCTGATGCCGGTCGGCCTGCCGCTGCTGCTGGCGATCCCGCTGACCGTGCTGACCAGCCAGATTGCACTGGGCAACTCGCTGCGCGATCGGGGCTTCCTGCTGATTCCCGAAGAGTCGCGCTCGCCGGCCGTGTTGCGCAGGGCGTGGATGCATGCAGTGAGGCTGGCACGCGTGTGACGCGCTGATCTCGCCATAAAAAAGCCCGCTGTCAGCGGGCTTTTTTATTGCGGTCAGAAGCGCGGCATCCCGCCTCCGCCCATTCCGGGCATCCCCTTCATGCCGCCCATACGCTTCATCATCTTCATGAGGCCGCCGCCCTTCATCTTCTTCATCATCCCTTGCATCTGCTCGAACTCGTTGAGCAGCCGGTTCACTTCCTGAACCTGCACACCGGCGCCGGCCGCGATGCGGCGCTTGCGCGTGGCCTTGAGCAGCTCGGGTTTGCGCCGTTCCAGCGGCGTCATGCTGTTGATGATCCCTTCCTTGCGCCGGATGTCGCGCTCGGCGCGCGTCATGTCGGCCTCGGTGGCCTTGGCCGCCATCTGCGCGGGCAGCTTGTCCATGATGCTGGAGAGGCCACCCATCTGCTTCATCTGCTGCAGCTGGCCGAGGAAGTCGTTGAGATCGAAGCCGGCGCCGCTCTTGACCTTGGCCGCCAGCTTCTGCGCGGCCGCGACGTCGACGCCGGCCGTGACCTGCTCGACCAGCGCGACGATGTCGCCCATGCCGAGGATGCGTCCGGCATGGCGCTCGGCATCGAACACCTCCAGCCCGTCGATCTTCTCGCTGACACCGGCGAACTTGATCGGCACGCCCGTCACCTGCCGCACCGACAGCGCCGCGCCGCCGCGCGAATCGCCGTCGGTCTTGGTCAGGATGATGCCGGTCAGCGGCAGCGCTTCCTTGAAGGCCTTGGCCGTATTGATCGCATCCTGGCCTTGCATCGCATCGACCACGAACAGGGTTTCGACCGGGTTCAGTGCGGTGTGCAGCTGCTGGATCTCGGTCATCAGCACCTCGTCGATCGCGAGACGGCCGGCCGTGTCGACCAGCAGCACGTCGAAGAAATGGCGCTTGGCATGGTCGAGCGCGGCGCGTGCGATGTCGAGCGGCTTCTGGTCGGGCGTGCTCGGGAACCATTCGGCCCCGGCCTGCTTCGTGACCGTCTTGAGCTGCTCGATGGCCGCCGGACGGTAGACGTCGCCCGACACGGTCAGCACCTTCTTCTTGCGCTTTTCGATCAGGTGCTTGGCCAGTTTGGCGGTGGTGGTGGTCTTGCCGGCGCCCTGCAGGCCAGCCATCAGGATCACGGCCGGCGGCTGGGCCACCAGGTTGATGTCGGCCACGCCTTCGCCCATGGTCGCGGCGAGTTCGCGGTTGACGATGCCGACCAGCGCCTGGCCGGGTTTCAGCGAGCCGAGCACCTCCTGGCCAAGCGCTTTTTCTTTCACGCGGGCGACGAAATCGCGCACCACGGGCAGGGCGACGTCGGCTTCGAGCAAGGCCATTCGCACTTCACGCAGCATGTCCTGCACATTGCTTTCGGTGATGCGGGCCTGGCCGCTGACCTGCTTGACGAGGCGGGAGAATTTTTCGGTGAGGGCGGTGGCCATGGTGCTTCCCGCTCGGCGGGACCGGTATATAGACGGGAGCGAGAGGCGTCTCGCCAAGGCGAGACGCTAAACTCCGACCGATGATTTTAGCGATCCCCTCCCCACTCGGCGTGGCGCTGGGCATCGCCACCGCCGCCGCCTATGGCACGACCGCCGCTGCCTCTTCCTGGCTGGGCCGCCCCTCCATGCAATGGCTGCTCGGGCTGGCCTGGCTGCTGCACGCCTGCGCACTGGGCGTCGGGCTGGTCGGCGGCGATCCGCGCTTCGGCTTCGCGCCGGCGCTGTCGGTCACGGCCTGGCTGGTGCTGACGGTCTACGCGATCGAAAGCCGCATGTACCCGCAGCTCAAGGTGCGGCGCGTGCTTGCGGCGCTGGGCGCGGCGGCGGTGCTGCTCGCCGTGCTGTTCCCCGGCACGCCGCTGCATGTGTCGGCCTCGCCCTGGCTGCCTCTGCACCTGGCGCTCGGCATCGCCTCATACGGCCTGTTCGCCGCGGCGGTGGTGCATGCCTGGCTCATGACCCGTGCCGAAAAGCAGATCCGGCTCGCGGCCGAGCCGCAGGGCGGTGTGCCGCTCCTGACGATGGAGCGCCTCACCTTCCGCTTCGTCACCGCCGGCTTCGTGCTGCTGTCGGCCACGCTGCTCGCCGGCCTGCTGTTCAGCGAGACGCTGTACGGCGCCAGTGCGCGGGCCTGGAAATGGGACCACAAGACCGTGTTCTCGGTGCTGGCCTGGCTCAGTTTCGCGGTGCTGCTGATCGGGCGCGCTCGCTTCGGCTGGCGCGGCCGCACGGCCCGGCGCGTGCTCTACGCGGGCTCCGCCCTGCTGCTCCTGGCCTACGTCGGATCGCGCTTCGTGCTCGAAGTGGTGCTGGCGCGCGCGACACCATGAAATACCTGCTCGTCCTCGCCGTGGTCTTCGTGGCGATCTGGCTCTGGCGCAAGAATCGGCGCGACGAGATGCGCTCGCGCCCGCCGCCGCCGCCGCCCGCCACGCCGGCCGTCGGGGCGCCGCAGGCCATGGTGCGTTGCGCCCATTGCGGGCTGCATCTGCCGGCAGCGGATGCCATCAGCGGACCCGACGGCGCGGTGTATTGCAGCGCTGCGCACCGCCAGGCGGCTGCGCACTGAGGCGCATTGCCGATGAGCACTTTCCTCTGGTCGCGTGGCGAGCCGGCGACGGACTGGAGCCTGCTCGATCAGTTCGGCCGCGAAAGCTCGGCGCTGCTGCGCCTGTGGCGCGGTTTCATGACCGCGCGCTGCTTCGTCGCCGTCGTGCTGCTGCTGTTGCAGGCGGTGACCTTCGCGCTCGGGCAGCCGCTGGAGCCGGCGGCGATCGCGCTGTCCGTCGGCTACCTGGGGGCGGCCTTGCTGGCGGCACGCTATGCGCTCTTCCAGCTGCCGGTGCGCGGCTTCGGCGCCGCCTGGCTTTCGACCATCGGCATCGACCTGATCACCTTCACCGCGCTGCAACTGCTGCAGATCGGCAGCATCAACTACACGCCGCTCTTTGCCTTGCCGGTGCTGATGGGCGCGGTGCTGGGCTCGGGCATGGTGGGCCTGGGCACCACCGCGGCCGTCACGCTGCTGCTGCTGGTGCATGCGGGCTGGTACTGGCTGCAGCAGCCGGGCGACGCATCGCCGCGTTTCGTGCAGGCGGCGCTGACCGGCACCGGCCTGTTCGTGGTGGCGCTGCTCGCGCACGAGCTGGCGCGGCGGCTCACGCGCGAAGAAGCGCTGGCGCAGCGCAATCGAAGCACCGCCCAGATGCACGCGCTGGTGAACGACCTCGTGATCGAGACCCTCAGCGAAGGCGTGCTCGTGATCGACGAGCGAGGGCAGGTGCATGCCGCCAACCCCGCCGCCAACGCGATTCTCGGGCAAGGGCTGGCAGAACTCGCACTGCCCTTCGCGCTGAGCACCTATCCGGCCTGGGCCGCCCTGGCCGCGATTGCGCGCCAGACCTTCGCGCGGCGCACGCCGCAATCGAAGGAAATTCCGGTCGCGCAGGCGCAGGGCGCGCCGCGCGAAGTGCGGGTCCGCACGCGGCTCACGCCGGGCACCGACCGCCACACCGAGAGCCTGTGCGTGATGTTCCTGCAGGACCTGCGCGAGCTCCAGGCGCGCATCCGCACCGAGAAGCTGGCGGCCATGGGCCGCATGTCGGCGGCCGTCGCGCACGAGATCCGCAACCCGCTGGCCGCCATCACCCAGGCCAGCGCGCTGCTGGGCGAGGACCTGGTCGACCCGGCGCACCGCCAATTGACGACGATGGTGCAGCAGAACGCACAGCGGCTCTCGCGCATCGTCGACGAAGTGCTCGATGTCGCGCGGGCCCGCCAGCAGCGGGTGCTGCCGCTGGGCGAACAGCTGGCCCTCGATTCGACCGTGCGCACGCTCGCCGAGGAGTGGGTGCGGCACTCGCAGCGCCAGGGCGTGCTGCTGGTTCTCGAAGCGGCCGGCAGCGTGGTGCGCTTCGACATCGAACATCTGCGGCGCATCCTCGTGAACCTGCTCGACAACGCCGCGCGCTATGCCGGCGATCGCGAAGGCTCGATCCAGGTGACGACGCGCCAGAACGCGGCCGGCCGCGCCAGCCTACAGGTGTGGAGCGACGGCGCACCGCTCGAACCTGCGGTGCAGCGCCATCTGTTCGAGCCCTTCTTCTCCTCCGAAAGCCGCTCCAGCGGCCTCGGCCTCTTCCTCTGCCGCGAGCTGTGCGAGCGGCACGGCGCGACGATCGGCTACGAGCGCCGCGCCCTTTACGCAGCGGGGCCGGAAGGCAACGAATTCTTCGTCTCCTTCGCTGCGGGCGAGACCCGGCTGACACAATAGCGCCGTGAGCACCCCCACCTCCTCAGCACCTCGGCCCCCTGCCCAGATCCTGGTCGTCGACGACGAGCCCGACCTGCGCACGCTCTATGAACTCACGCTGCTGCGCGAGGGCTACCGGGTCGAGGCGGCCGGCAGCGTGTCGGAAGCCCGCGAGCACCTGGACGCGGGCCGCTTCGATGCCGTGATCACCGACATGCGCCTGCCCGACGGGCTCGGCATGGAGATCCTGCAGCGCATCCAGCAGGACCAGCGCAGCGAGCGCTGCGTGGTGATGACGGCCTACGGCTCGGCCGAGAACGCGGTCGAGGCCCTCAAGGCCGGCGCCTTCGACTACCTCACCAAGCCGGTGGACCTCAAGCAGTTCCGCGCCGTCGTCGCCTCTGCCGTGCAGGCCCAGGCGACGCCTGCACGGCCCATGCGCCAGGCCGACGAGGGCAGCAGCAAGGTCGCGGCGACGACCAGCAACGCCGGCTTGGCTGCGCTCGAACGGCTGGTTGGCGCGTCCGAGCCGATGCGCCTCGTCAAGTCCCGCATCGCCAAGGTGGCGCGCGGCATGGCGCCGGTGCTGGTGCGCGGCGAGTCCGGCACCGGCAAGGAACTGGTGGCGCGCGCGGTGCATGCCTGCAGCCAGCGCAGCGACGGCCCTTTCGTCGCCGTCAACTGCGGCGCGATTCCCGAGAATCTGCTCGAGGCCGAATTCTTCGGTGCGAGAAAAGGCTCCTACACCGGCTCCTCGCAGGACCGCGACGGCTACTTCCAGGCCGCACGCGGCGGTACGCTGTTCCTGGACGAGATCGGCGACCTGCCGCTTCCGATGCAATCCAAACTGCTGCGCGCGATCCAGGAGCGCAACGTGCGCCCGATCGGTTCGACACAGGAAGACGCGGTCGACGTGCGCATCGTGAGCGCCACCCACAAGGATCTGCAGGCCGAGGTGCAAGCCGGCCGCTTCCGCCAGGACCTGTTCTATCGCCTCAACGTGATCGAGATCGCGGTGCCGGCCTTGCGCGAGCGGCGCGAAGACCTGCCCGCACTCTGCGAGGCCCTGCTCGCACGCATCGCGCGCGATGCCGGCATGCCGGTGCCCGTTCTTTCGCCCGATGTGCTGCAGCGCCTCGCGGAGCATCCGCTGCACGGCAACGTGCGTGAGCTCGAAAACCTTTTGCATCGCGCCGTGGCCTTGAGCGATGGCGACGTGCTCCATCTCGATTTCGTGGGCAGCGCCAGCATGGCACTGCCTGTGGCCCCGGCGCCGGCAACTCCGGAACAGCAGCCCGCAGCCAGCACGACAGCAGCGCCCTCCGAAGCAAAGCCGGCACCCACGGTACCGAGCGACCTGCAGAGTTATCTCGACCAGCAGGAGCGCGAGATCCTCGTGCGTGCGCTGCAGGAGAGCGGCTTCAACCGGACCGCTGCCGCGGCGCGGCTCGGCCTGAGCCTCAGGCAGATTCGCTACCGGATCGCGCGCCTGGGCATCGCGACCCCCAGCGGCGACGAGGCGAATGGCAACGGTGCCGACGACTGAAGACAACGCAGGCCTCTGGCAGGCCGGCTGGTACCGCTTCGCCCGGCAACTGCGCTCGCCGAATTTCGGGCCGCGCCCCGAGGGCGCGCAGATCGATCTGATCGTGCTGCATTCGATCAGCCTGCCGCCGGGACGTTATGGCGGCGACGAGGTCCAGCAGCTTTTCACGAACCAGCTGGACTGGGATGCGCATCCCTACTTCCAGACCATCCGCGGCATCGAGGTCTCGGCCCATTTCTATGTGCGCCGCAGCGGCGAGCTGTGGCAGTTCGTGAGTTGCGACGACCGCGCCTGGCATGCCGGTCCTTCATCGTGGCGCGGCCGCGCCAACTGCAACGACGACTCGATCGGCATCGAGCTCGAAGGCCTGGAGGGCGAAGGCTTCGAGCCCGCCCAGTACGAGACCCTCGCGAGCCTTTGCCCGGCGCTCGCGCAGCGCCATGCGATCGCGTTCATCGCGGGCCATGAACATATTGCGCCGGGGCGCAAGGCGGACCCAGGCAGCGGCTTCGACTGGCGCCTGCTGCAGGAGCAACTGGGCTGGGACCGCGCGATGTTCCCCGACGTCGTCGCGGTGCGCTGAAATTTTTCAATCGCGATGCATCCCGCGATGCGCAGCGGATGCAGCGCAACAACGCCGATCGCGCAACCCCGGCGGCGCAGCAACCATGCGCCTTTCAGGCCCAAAAACGCCTGCAAGGCCCATGGACAGCGGCAGGCGCTAAGGTGGGTCAGCAACGGCGCGGCATAGCTCTTCATCTGAGAGCTCTTCGCTGTGAACTTGTTCCTTGAACCATTGGGAAAACACTACATCTAGTGGGTTGTGGACCCGCGAGACCCTAGATATAGTGTGCCCTGCCCCGTGCTTCATACCGAGCAACCGGCCACAAGCGGCACCACCGCCCCAACAAGAATTGCCAACAGAGGAACGAATGCAAACTGCCCTGAACACCCCCGCCACACCTCGCGCCGTACCCTCGACGCCGCAAAAAAACGATGTTGCAGGCTCGCCCGCCGGCAACGCGCTCGCCCACTACCAGATCATTCGCCGCAACGGCGCGGTCGTGCCCTTCGAGCCCAACAAGATCGCGATCGCGATGATGAAGGCCTTCCTCGCGGTGCACGGCACCCAGGGCGCGGCTTCCGCCAGCGTGCGCGAGACGGTCGACAACCTGACCCAGGGCGTGGTCCGCGCTATGGTGCGCTCGCGTCCGGGCGGCGGCACCTTCCACATCGAAGACGTGCAGGACCAGGTCGAACTCGGCCTGATGCGCGGCGGCCACCACGAGATCGCGCGCGCCTACGTGCTGTACCGCGAGCGCCGCTCGCAGGAACGCTCGAAGTCGGGCGAACAGGACGCGCAGATCGCCGTTTCGACGCTGCACGTGCTCGACCGCGGCGAGCGCGTCGCGCTCGACCTCAACGAACTCAAGGGCCTGATCGAATCCGCCTGCGAAGGCCTGGGCGACAGCATCACGGCCGGCCCGATCGTGGCCGAAACGATGCGCAACCTCTACGACGGCGTGCCGCTCGACGAGGTCTACAAGGCGTCGATCCTGGCGGCTCGCACGCTGATCGAGAAGGACCCCGACTACACCTTCGCCACCGCGCGCCTGCTGCTGCACACGATCTTCAAGGAGATCATCGGCCGCGAGGTGATGCCGGCCGAACGTGCCCAGGCCTACGCCGACTACTTCCCGCAGTTCGTCAAGAAGGGCGTCGACAACGAGCTGCTCGACGAGAAGCTGCTGCAGTACGACCTGAACCGCCTCGGCGCCGCGCTCAAGCCCCAGCGCGACCTGCAGTTCGACTACCTCGGCCTGCAGACCCTCTACGACCGCTACTTCCTGCACGTGCGCAAGACCCGCATCGAACTGCCGCAGGCTTTCTTCATGCGCGTGGCGATGGGGCTGGCCCTCAACGAAATCGACCGCGAAGCCCGCGCGATCGAGTTCTACGAAGTGCTGTCCTCCTTCGACTTCATGTCGAGCACGCCCACCCTGTTCAACAGCGGCACGCTGCGCTCGCAGCTCTCGAGCTGCTACCTGACCACGGTGCCCGACGACCTCGACGGCATCTACGAGTCGATCAAGGAAAACGCCCTGCTGTCCAAGTTCGCGGGCGGCCTGGGCAACGACTGGACCCGTGTGCGCGCGCTCGGCAGCCACATCAAGGGCACCAACGGCGAGTCGCAGGGCGTGGTGCCCTTCCTCAAGGTGGTGAACGACACCGCGGTGGCGGTCAACCAGGGCGGCAAGCGCAAGGGCGCGGTCTGCACCTACCTGGAAAGCTGGCACCTCGACATCGAGGAGTTCCTCGAACTGCGCAAGAACACCGGCGACGACCGCCGCCGCACGCACGACATGAACACGGCGAACTGGATTCCCGACCTGTTCATGCGCCGCGTGATGGAAAAGGGCAGCTGGACGCTGTTCTCGCCCTCCAACGTGCCCGACCTGCACGACAAGTTCGGCACCGACTTCGAGACCGCCTACGTCGCCTACGAAGAGAAGGCCGCGCGCGGCGAGATCAAGCCGAGCCGCACGGTCCAGGCCACCGATCTCTGGCGCAAGATGCTCACGATGCTGTTCGAGACCGGGCATCCGTGGATCACCTTCAAGGATGCCTGCAACGTGCGCTCGCCCCAGCAGCATGCCGGCGTGGTCCATTCGTCCAACCTGTGCACCGAGATCACGCTCAACACCAGCGACACCGAAACCGCGGTCTGCAACCTCGGCTCGGTCAACCTGCTGCAGCATCTGAAGGACGGCAAGGTCGACCAGGAAAAGCTCCAGCGCACGATCTCGACCGCGATGCGCATGCTCGACAACGTGATCGACATCAACTACTACGCGGTCAAGAAGGCGCGCGACTCCAACCTGCGCCATCGCCCGGTCGGCCTCGGCGTGATGGGTTTCCAGGACGCGCTGTACGAGCTGCGCATTCCCTACGCCTCGCAGGAAGCGGTGCAGTTCGCCGACGAGTCGATGGAAGCGATCTGCTACCACGCCTACTGGGCCTCGACCGAACTGGCGCGCGAGCGCGGCAAGTATTCGAGCTACAAGGGCTCGCTGTGGGACAAGGGAGTGCTTCCGCCGGACACGCTCGACCTGCTGGAGAAGGCGCGCGGCGGCTACGTCGACGTCGACCGCTCGTCCACGCTCGACTGGAATGCGCTGCGCCAGAAGATCAAGGCCGACGGCATGCGCAACTCCAACTGCGTCGCCATCGCGCCGACGGCGACCATCTCGAACATCATCGGCGTCGACGCCTCGATCGAGCCCTGCTTCGGCAACCTGTCGGTCAAGTCGAACCTCTCCGGCGAGTTCACCGTCATCAACCACTACCTGGTGCGAGACCTCAAGCGCCTGGGCCTGTGGGACGACGTGATGGTGATGGACCTCAAACACTTCGACGGCTCGCTGCGCCCGATCGACCGCGTACCGCAGGACGTCAAGGCGCTCTATGCCACCGCGTTCGAGGTCGAAACCACCTGGCTGGTGGAAGCCGCCGCGCGTCGCCAGAAGTGGATCGACCAGGCGCAGTCGCTCAACATCTACATGGCCGGCGCGTCGGGCAAGAAGCTCGACGACACCTACAAGCTCGCGTGGCTGCGCGGCCTGAAGACCACTTACTACCTGCGCACGCAGAGCGCGACGCACGCCGAGAAATCGACGGTGCAATCGGGCCGGCTCAACGCGGTGTCCTCGGGAAGCAATGGCAGTGGCGACGCATCTTCGTCGGGCATGAGTGCGCTCGAAGCGGCTGCGCTCGCAGCGCAAGCGCAGCTGAGTGCGATGCCGGCGACCGATATCGCGTTCTGCGGCGTCGACGATCCGACGTGCGAAGCGTGCCAGTGATGTCAGCGTGAAGTTGCCGTGATTCGCGGCATCGCCTGACAAATGGCGATGCATGCGAACAACATAACGGCAACATAATTGGAGCGCGATGTGAAGCAGCACTTTGCAACTCACATCGTTGCTCACATAATTTGAGCATTGGATTTTTCTATGTTGACCTGGGACGAAGAAGTCAAGCCCTCCTTGCCAAAGGATCTGCAACAAGGATTGCGGCACTCATCAAACAACGACGCGACCGTCGGTCGCTCGTCGGAGTTCCCGACTTCGCAAATTGCGCCTATCGCCCCGACTTTCCGCGCACTCGATGATGGCGCCGCACTGCGGCCTGCTCCGGCTTCCATGCCGCAAGCGCAGGCCGCGCGCCGCGTGAAGGCCGCCGACAAGCGCATCATCAACGGCCAGACCGACGTCAACCAGTTGGTTCCGTTCAAGTACAAGTGGGCCTGGGAGAAGTACCTCGCCACCTGCGCCAATCACTGGATGCCGCAGGAAGTGAACATGACGCGCGACATCGCGCTCTGGAAAGACCCGAACGGCCTGACCGAAGACGAGCGCCGCATCGTCAAGCGCAACCTCGGCTTCTTCGTGACCGCCGATTCGCTGGCCGCCAACAACATCGTGCTGGGCACCTACCGCCACATCACGGCCCCCGAGTGCCGCCAGTTCCTGCTGCGCCAGGCCTTCGAGGAAGCGATCCACACGCACGCCTACCAGTACATCGTCGAGTCGCTCGGCCTGGATGAGAGCGAGATCTTCAATGCCTACAACGAGGTGCCGTCGATCCGCGAGAAGGACCAGTTCCTGATCCCCTTCATCGAAGCCATCAGCGACCCGCACTTCCACACCGGCACGCACGAGAACGACCAGACCCTGCTCAAGTCGCTGATCGTCTTCGCCTGCCTGATGGAGGGGCTGTTCTTCTACGTCGGCTTCACCCAGATCCTCGCGCTGGGCCGCCAGAACAAGATGACCGGCGCCGCGGAGCAGTACCAGTACATCCTGCGCGACGAGTCGATGCACTGCAACTTCGGCATCGACCTGATCAACCAGCTGAAACTCGAGAACCCACACCTCTGGACCGCAGAGTTCAAGGCCGAGATCAAGGCCCTCTTCCTGAAGGCCGTCGAGCTCGAGTACCGATACGCCGAAGACACCATGCCTCGCGGCGTGCTCGGCATGAATGCCTCCATGTTCAAGGGCTACCTGCGCTACATCGCCAACCGGCGCGCGCAGCAGATCGGCCTGGAAACGCTCTTCCCGAACGAGGAAAACCCGTTCCCCTGGATGAGCGAAATGATTGACCTGAAGAAGGAGCGCAACTTCTTCGAAACCCGCGTGATCGAGTATCAGTCGGGTGGTGCGCTCTCCTGGGATTGAATCGTTCCGACAAATAAAGTGAGTTCAAGAATTGCTTTCGCCGGCTACACGCACCGAAGAGTGCGGCGGTGAAAAGCTCAGGTGTTCATGGTGCTGGGGCTTGCTCCAACGCCATGAATCGCTTCACGCTACCAACATGCGTGGAGTGCTTCAAAAGGTTGATTTTTTCAACTTGATCAAGGAGAAAATAGAAATGGCAACTGCAAAGAAAGCGCCGGCCAAGAAAGCCGCTGCAAAGAAGGCTCCGGCTAAGAAGGTCGCCGCCAAGAAGGCACCGGCCAAGAAGGTCGTAGCGAAGAAGGCTCCTGCGAAGAAGGTAGCAGCCAAGAAGGCACCGGCGAAGAAGGCCGCTGCGAAGAAGGCTCCTGCCAAGAAGGTAGCAGCGAAGAAGGCGCCGGCGAAGAAGGCCGCCGCGAAGAAGGCTCCTGCGAAGAAGGCAGCAGCCAAGAAGGCGCCGGCGAAGAAGGCCGCCGCGAAAAAGGCGCCTGCCAAGAAAGCGCCTGCGAAAAAGGCTGCAGCCAAGAAGCCTGCTGCCAAGAAAGCAGCGAAAAAGCCTGCTGCCAAGAAGGCCGCGAAAGCGCCCGCCAAGGCAGCCGTAGCGCCTGCTCCTGCAGCGCAAACGACGCTGAACCCCCAGGCAGCCTGGCCGTTTCCGACGGCCAGCAAGCCCTGAGTCGTTCAGCGGCCTTGAAGGCACAAAGCCCGGCACCGCAAGGTGCTGGGCTTTTTTATGGTTGGCCCGGCACCGAAGACAGGTGCTGGGCTTTTTTATGGGCTCAGAGGCCGAGCGCCTTCCGATCCACCTGGTAATTCTGCGGCCCGCGTTGCGCGATCTTGAGCGCGCCGATGCGGTTGCCCAACGCAGCGCAACGCGCGAGCGGCCAGCCCTGCTCCAGCCCGAACAGCAGCGCGCCGCGCCATGCATCGCCGCAACCCGTCGGCTCGACCACGGCCGTCGGCTTCACGCCGGGCACGTGCTCGCGCTCGCCTTCGGTCCACACTTCGCAGCCTTCGGCGGCCAGCGTCACGACCAGTCCGCGCACACGCTTCGAGATCTCAGCAAGGCTCCAGCCCGTGCGCTGCGAGAGCATCTTTCCCTCGTAGTCGTTGACCACCACCCAGCTGGCCAAGTCGACGAAATGCGCGAGTTCCTTGCCGTCGAACATCGGCAGGCCCTGGCCGGGATCGAACACGAAAGGGATGTCCGCAGCCTTGAGCTGCTCGGCATGCTGCAGCATCGCCTCGCGGCCGTCGGGCGCGATGATGCCGAGCCGGATGTCCTCGCGCGCCGCGATGCGCGTGATGTGCGCCTGCTGCATCGCGCCCGGGTGGAAGGCCGTGATCTGGTTGTTGTCGCGGTCGTTCATGATCATGGCCTGCGCGGTGAAGCTGTCGTCCACCTGCCGCACGAACTCGGTGCTGATGCCCAGCGTTCGCAGCCGCTCCAGGTAGTCGACGCCGTCGCTGCCGACCGTCGCCATCGGCAGTGCGGTGCCACCTAGCGCGTTGAGGCTGTAGGCGATGTTGCCCGCACAACCACCGAAGTCGCGCCTGAGGCCGGGCACGAGAAAGGACACGTTGAGGATGTGCAACTGGTCCGGAAGGATCTGATCGGCGAACCGTCCCTCGAAAGTCATGATGGTGTCGAACGCGAGGGAACCGCAAATCACTGCTGCCATGGATGAACCGTTGGTTGATTGAAAAAAGAAAAGAGCGCGCGACTCAAGGATAGAAGGCCAGCACCCGGTAGCCTGCGATCGGCGCCAGTGCCGCGGCCTCGGGCCCGGTCAGCGCCAGCGGCAACGACGCCGCGCGCTCGGCACGGGCCGGCAGGACGGGCGGCGCGCCGAACTCGGCCGGCATGAGCACGCGCCGGATCACGGCACGCTCCTGCATGTCGAGCAAGGACAACTCGACCGCGGGCATCGCGAGCGGCACGGTGGCGGCATTGCGCAAGGTGAAGCTGAGGCGGTAGGCATCGCCGCTTTTCTCGCGCGCGAAGGAGGCGCCATCGATCGTGATGTCGCCGATCTGGCGCAGCGCCGAGAGCTCGCAGCCCGTCAGGCTGCACAGCGCCGCGAGCGCGGGACGCAGCCCCGGCTGGCGAGCGGCGATGAGGTCGCGCTCCTGATGCAATACCTGCATGAGCAGAAGAAGCGCAGCCAGCACGGCCACGACGATCAGGGAGCGCCGCACCGCTGGCCGCTGCCAGAATGCCGATCCCTCGGCGGCGGCGCCCAAAAACCGAGGGCTGCGCCGAGCGAGCTCGATAGCAGGCTCAGGCTCGCTGGCGGCCAGCACCACGGGCGCCGATTCGCGCGCCGCCCGCTCTTCTCCGCGCGCCTTCGCCCTGGCGATCTTGGCGGACTTGGCACGCGCACGGCGCAGCGCCTTCTGCAGTTGCGCGTTGCCGGTGTCTTCTTCAGCCGCCGGCGGAGGTGGCGGCGACGGCCGTGGCGGTGGCGGCTCGCGGCCGATGGGCGGGGCGGCCGGCAGGTTCAGATCGATGTTCGGGAATGGCGGAAGCGAGGGATAAGGCGGAATCACTTGCGCTTCGGCTGCACGCATCGGCTGCGAGCGCTGGGGCCAGGGCTCGTCCGCAACGACGCCGACAGCGAACGACAGCGGATCGGATGGCGCCGAGGTCTTGGACGCAGGCGGCGGCGGCGGCACGGCGACGGGCGGCTCGGCGACCGGTGGTTCGATCTCTTGTTCGTCGTCGAGGAAGTCCGCCTCCTCGAGGTTGCGCACGGGTTCCTCGTGCGCGGGCCACTCTGCCACTTCGTCCAGCTCAGTTTCGATCGGCGGATCGGCGTCGGGCGGCACGCTGCTGGTGCCTTCGTCGGGCGCTGACGTCGGTGCGACTGCCGCGGGTCCAGGCGCCGAATCGGGCGCTTCACGCAGATCGACGGTCGCGTCGAACACCTCGCTGCACCGGCCGCAGCGCACCCACCCGTCGGAGATGCGAAGCTGGTCCCTCACCACCTTGAAAGTGGTGGCGCAGGCGGGGCAGCGAGTGACCAGGCTCATGAGGCGCCGATTGTAGGGTCGACCTCCAGCGTCGAGGACGATCTAGAGGGCCGCGGTCATCAGAATCCAGCCGTCCTCGCTGTCGCTCACTTCCAGCGCTGCATAGGGCGCATAGGCGAGCTTCAGTTCGTCGGCCTGGCGCTCGAGGATGCCCGCCAGCACCAGCGAACCGCCCGCTGCGACGTGCTCGCACAGCAAAGGCGCAAGCACCTTCAGCGGCGTGGCGAGGATGTTGGCGAGCACGATGTCGTAGCGGCCAGTTGCCAAGTCGGACAGGCCGGCCTTCAGTTGCACCTCGTTCGCCTCAGCGTTGAGCCGCGTCGAATCCACGGCGGCTTCGTCGATGTCGACGGCGTCGATGTCGGTCGCGCCGAACTTGGCCGCGCCGATCGCCAGGATGCCGGAGCCGCAACCGTAGTCGAGCACGCGCTTCCCACGGAGCTCCCCGCGCGTTGCGATCCAGCGCAGGCACATGCGCGTGGTCGGGTGCGTGCCCGTGCCGAAGGCAAGACCCGGGTCCAGCCGGATGACCTGCTGCGCTTGCGCCGGCGGTTCGTGCCAGGTGGGCACGATCCAGAACTCGGGGGTGATTTCGACCGGTGCGAACTGGGACTGTGTCAGCCGCACCCAGTCCTGCTCGGGCACCTCGGTCAATCCAAGCACCTCGCAATCCACAAAGAAGTCCTGCGCGGCCAGCACCGCAGCAGCCTCCCGCGCCTGCGCCTCGGCGGCAAACAAGGCGATCACCCGGGAGCGCTGCCAGCCTCCCTTGGGCGGCGGCATGCCCGGCTCGCCGAACAGGGCCTGCTCGGCATCGGTCTGGGCATCCGCGTCCTCGACCGAAACGCTCAGCGCGTCGAGCGCCTCGAGCGCATCGCTGACGGTTTCGACGCGATCTTCCGGCGCGAGCAGGCGGAGTTCGAACACGGTGCCGCGGTCCCGCTCAGCGCTTGTGGGCCGCGAGCCACTCTTCGAGGTAGTGGATGTTGGTGCCGCCGCTCATGAACTTGGCGTCGACCATCAACTCGCGGTGCAGCGGGATGTTGGTCTGGATACCCTCGATCACCGTTTCGCTCAACGCCGTGCGCATGCGCGCCAAGGCCTGGTCGCGGGTATCGCCGTGCACGATGATCTTGCCGACCATCGAGTCGTAGTTCGGCGGCACGAAGTAGTTGGTGTAGACGTGCGAATCCACGCGCACCCCCGGCCCGCCCGGCGGATGCCACATCGTGATGCGGCCCGGCGAGGGCGTGAACTTGTAGGCGTCTTCGGCATTGATGCGGCACTCGATCGAGTGGCCGCGCATCTCGATCTGGCGCTGCGTGAACGGCAGCTTCTCGCCGGCGGCGACCATGATCTGCGTCTTCACGATGTCGATGCCGGTCGTGAATTCGGTGACCGGGTGCTCCACCTGCACGCGCGTGTTCATCTCGATGAAGTAGAACTCGCCGTTTTCGTAGAGAAACTCGAAGGTTCCGGCGCCGCGGTAGCCGATCTTCTTGCAGGCGGCCGCGCAGCGCTCGCCGATCTTCTCGATCAACTTGCGCGGGATGCCCGGTGCGGGCGATTCCTCGATCACCTTCTGGTGGCGCCGCTGCATCGAGCAGTCGCGCTCGCCCAGGTAAACCGCGTTCTTGTGCTTGTCGGCGAGGATCTGGATCTCGATGTGGCGCGGGTTCTGGAGAAACTTCTCCATGTAGACCGATGGATTGTTGAAGGCCGCGCCGGCCTCCGCCTTGGTCATCTGGATCGCATTGACCAGCGCCGCCTCGGTGTGCACCACGCGCATGCCGCGCCCGCCGCCGCCGCCCGCCGCCTTGATGATGACCGGATAGCCGATCGCCCGGGCGATGCGCTTGTTGGTGGAGGAATCGTCGGACAGTTCGCCCTCCGAGCCGGGCACGCAGGGGACGCCAGCCTTGATCATGGCCTGCTTGGCCGACACCTTGTCGCCCATGATGCGGATCGATTCGGGCGTGGGGCCGATGAATTGAAAACCGCTCTGCTCCACGCGTTCGGCGAAGTTGGCGTTCTCGCTCAGAAAGCCGTAACCCGGGTGGATCGCCTCGGAGTCCGTCACTTCGGCCGCCGAGATGATCGCCGGCATGTTCAGATAGCTTTGCGAGGAAGGGGCCGGGCCGATGCATACCGCTTCCTCGGCCAGCTTCACGTATTTGGCATCGCGATCGGCCTCGGAATAGACCATCACGGCCTTGATACCCAACTCGCTGCAGGCGCGCTGGATGCGCAGCGCGATTTCGCCGCGGTTGGCGACCAGTATCTTCTTGAACATGGTCACTCGATGATGAACAGCGGCTGGCCGTATTCGACCGCCTGACCGTTTTCGCCGAGGATCTGTGTGATGGTGCCGGCCTTGTCGGCCTCGATCTCGTTGAGGATCTTCATCGCCTCGATGATGCAGACCGTGTCGCCTTCCTTGACCTGGCTGCCGATCTCGACGAATGCGGGTGCACCGGGGCTGGAGGAGCGGTAGAAGGTGCCGACCATCGGCGACTTGATGGCATGGCCGACGGGCGCCGCCTCTGCGGCCGGCGCCGCCGCGACTGGCGCGGCGATGGCACCGGCCGGTGCTGCAGCGCCGATGGCCGGAGCCGGCGCGGCGACGGTTTGAATGTATTGAACCGGTGCGGCGACGCCGCCCTTGACGATGCGGACCTTGCCTTCGGTTTCAGTGATTTCCAGTTCGGAAATATTCGATTCGGACACCAGATCGATCAGTGTCTTGAGCTTGCGCAGATCCATGGGACTCCAGCGCCGGCTTTGCCGGCTATTAGGATTTAACTCGCCTAAAAATCGGTGTTTTTCGGCGTATTTCGGCGTTTCGCCATCAACTGCCCGAACGGGCGAGCGATTCTAGCCGTGAACTAGGCCCGTCGCCATGCCTGGAGATCACCCGGCTCGAGCTTGCCCATTTTACGCGCCGCCACTGCGCCACCGGCATCGAGCACCAAGGTGAAGGGCAGACCGCCGGCCGTGTTGCCCAGATTCTTGACCAGTTCCGTGCCTTGCAGCCCCGCCAGACCGATGGGGTAGCTGACCGGCGTCTTGGTCAGGAACTTGCGAACCGCGGTGGGCTGATCGATCGCCAGACCGACAACTTGCCAGCCGTTGGCCGCATTTTCGCGAAAGAACGCATCGAGCATGGGCATCTCCTCGACGCAAGGAGGACACCAGGTGGCCCAGAAGTTGAGCAACAGCGGCTTGCCCCGCAGACTCTCGAACACCAGTTCGCCACCTTCGGGCCGATCGAAGCGCTGCGCCCAGAATGCGGCGTCCAGCTGCTCGCCGCCGGCCGCGCCGCCCCGGCGGTGCCACAGAGCACCGCCCAGACCGGCAACGGCCGCCACCGCGGCGACGCCGCCATAGAGCCAGGCCCGGCGCGTGGGGCTCGAAGTCATCCACTGTCCTTTTCTATCAGCCGCCTGAGCGCGGCCAGGTTGCCGCGCGGGATGCGGCCCTGCGCGTCAGGCTTGAGCGCGCCTCGCAGATCGTCGAGGTCGTACACCAGCAGGTGCACGCCAATCTCCTCGCCGAGTGCCCGACTCGCCACATGAACGCTGAGGGCTTCGACCTGCTCGCCATGGAAGCCGGTGACCATGCGCGGCTCGTAGTCGACATGGTGGTCGATGAGCGCGATCTCGGCGGACTTCGGGTCGTCGCAGAAGAGCTGGATGTAGATGTCCGACAGGCGCGTCGCCGTGCCGTGCCACACGGCGCCGCCGATGTGAGGCCGGAACTGCGCCATCCGCTCCATCCATTCGAGCGCCAGCTGGCGCAGCGCGTGCAATTCCTTGGGCTGGGTGTCCGCGCAATAGAGCTGGATGTAATCCCGCACCTCGGCCTCGATCTCGTCGTTGTTCGGCAGCGGCGTACGCACAGGCAGACCCAGGTCGCGCAGCGCGCGGCGCTTGGCGGGGCCGTACTCCAGCCCTTCCTCGACGACGAGGCGGGCCGCAGCGGCGGCAATTTCCTGCTTGGACGTGTCCATCGGCCCATTTTGCCCGCAGTAAGGCACCGGCAGAAGACCGGCCGCCCTGCGTCCCTAGAATCGACCGATGCATATTCACATCCTCGGCATCTGCGGCACCTTCATGGGCGGTGTCGCCGCGTTGGCGCGCGAAGCCGGCCACCGGGTGACCGGTTGCGATGCCGGCGTCTATCCGCCGATGAGCGACCAACTGCGCTCGCTCGGCATCGAGCTGATCGAAGGCTACGACGCCGACCAGATGGCGCTGCGGCCCGATGTCTTCGTCATCGGCAACGTGGTGTCCCGCGCCCGGCTCGCCGACGGCACGCCCAA
The DNA here is from genome assembly GCF_964253805.1 of Variovorax sp. LjRoot175. Taxonomy (NCBI): domain Bacteria; kingdom Pseudomonadati; phylum Pseudomonadota; class Betaproteobacteria; order Burkholderiales; family Comamonadaceae; genus Variovorax; species Variovorax sp. LjRoot175. Next base: position 4,992,918 of record NZ_CAXURY020000001.1, read on the forward strand.
GTTCCCGCTGATGGAAGCCATCCTCGACGCCGGCGCCAGCTACACCAGCGGCCCGCAATGGCTGGCAGAACACGTGCTGCAGGGCCGCCACGTGATGGCCGTCGCCGGCACGCACGGCAAGACCACCACCACCTCGATGCTGGCCTGGATCCTCGAACGCGCCGGCCTGGCGCCGGGTTTTCTGGTGGGCGGTGTGCCGCTCGACTTCGGCGTCTCGGCCCGGCTCGGCAAGAACAAGTTCGTGATCGAAGCCGACGAATATGACACGGCCTTCTTCGACAAGCGCAGCAAGTTCGTCCATTACCGCCCGCGCACCGCGATCCTGAACAACCTGGAGTTCGACCACGCCGACATCTTCGACGACCTGGGGGCGATCGAACGGCAATTCCACCACCTCGTCCGCATCGTGCCGGGGACGGGCCGCGTGGTCGTCAACGCCACCGAGGAAAGTCTGCAGCGCGTGCTGGCCCAGGGCTGCTGGAGCGAACTGGCCCGCTTCGGCGCCGGCGGCGAATGGCAGGCCCATGGGCCGCACGACGCGTTCGAGGTGCTGCGCCAAGGCGAGCAGGTCGGCCGCGTCGAATGGGCGCTGTCCGGCCTGCACAACCAGATGAATGCGCTCGCCGCGATCGCCGCCGCGGAGCACGTGGGCGTGGCGCCGGCCGAAGCGGCCGGCTTTCTGGCCAGCTTCCGCAACGTGCGCCGCCGCATGGAGCTGCGCGGCACGGTCGCGCGCGCGGGCGCAGCGATCACGGTCTACGACGACTTCGCGCACCACCCGACGGCGATCCGCACCACGCTCGACGGCCTGCGAAAGAAGCTCGACGCCGACGGCCACCAAGGCGAGCGCATCCTGGCCGCCTTCGAACCGCGCAGCAACACCATGAAGCTGGGCACCATGGCGGCCCAGTTGCCCTGGAGCCTCGAAGCGGCCGACCTCGCTTTCTGCCATAGCGGCGGACTGGAATGGGACGCTGCCGCAGCGCTCGCGCCGATGGGCGACCGGGCGCAGGTGGCCGGCGCGATCGAGCCCCTGGTGGCGCAGATCGTCGCGGTCGCGCGGCCCGGCGATCACATCGTCTGCATGAGCAACGGCGGTTTCGGAGGCGTGCACGAGAAGCTTCTTTCCGCCTTGCGCGCGACAGGCGCGGCAGAATAGGCTCATGCGCGCACAGGAGCTCATCGATACCCTGAATCTGCAGCCTCATCCCGAGGGCGGCTGGTTCCGCGAGGTGTTCCGCTCGACAGCGCAGGTCATCCCCGCCGATGGGCGGCCGGCCCGCCAGGCGCTCACTACCATCTATTTCCTGCTGGAAGCCCACCAGCATTCGCGCTGGCACCGTGTGGCGTCCGACGAAGTGTGGATCCATCTCGAAGGGGTTCCGCTCGCGCTCTGGACCAGCGATGGGGCGCTGCGCACGCCGCCGGTCCACCTGCGGCTGGGCCCGGTCGATGTCCACGGCACGCGACCGCAGCACACCGTTCCGGCAGGCCAGTGGCAAGCAGCCCGGCCCATCGTGTCGCAGGCCACCGACGACTACACGCTGGTCAGTTGCACCGTGGGACCCGGTTTCGACTTCAGCGATTTCTCGTTCATGCAGCCCGACGGCGACGAGGCGGCGCTGCTGCGCCACCACTGGCCGGAGCTGGCGGCGCTGATCTGAGCGCCGTCGCACCGATTCAGCCGCGGCGCTGTTTCACCGCTTGCGACAGCAGCTCCAGCACCTGGGCCGAATCGTCCCAGCCCAGGCAGGCATCGGTGATGCTCTTGCCGTATTCCAGATCGGCCACGCGGTCCTTGCCGGCGCTGAACTTCTGGGCGCCCGCGCTCAGGTGGCTCTCGACCATCAGGCCGAACACGCTCTTGCTGCCGCCCGCAATCTGCGCGGCGATGTCCTTCGCCACGTCGATCTGCTTCTGGTGCTGCTTGCTGCTGTTGGCGTGGCTGCAGTCGACCATCAGCGTCGGCGGCAGCTTGGCGGCTTCGAGGTCCTCGCAGGCGGCGGCCACGCTCGCGGCGTCGTAGTTGGGCGCCTTGCCGCCGCGCAGGATCACGTGGCAGTCCTTGTTGCCGTTGGTCTGCACGATCGCCACCTGTCCGTTCTTGTGCACCGAGAGGAAGTGGTGCCCGCGCGCCGCCGCCTGGATGGCGTCGGTCGCGATGCGGATGTTGCCGTCGGTGCCGTTCTTGAAGCCGATCGGCGCCGACAGGCCAGAAGCCAGTTCGCGGTGCACCTGGCTCTCGGTGGTGCGGGCGCCGATCGCGCCCCAGGAGATCAGGTCGCCGATGTACTGCGGCGAGATCACGTCGAGGAACTCGCTGCCGGCCGGCAGCCCCAGCCGGTTGATGTCGATGAGCAGTTGGCGCGCGATGCGCAGGCCCTCGTCGATGCGGAAGCTCTCGTCGAGGTAGGGGTCGTTGATGAGCCCCTTCCAGCCCACCGTCGTGCGCGGCTTTTCGAAGTAGACCCGCATCACGATCTCCAGCGTGCCGGCGTACTTCTCGCGCTCGGCCTTCAGGCGCCTTGCGTATTCGAGCGCGGCGGCCGGGTCGTGGATCGAGCACGGGCCCATCACGACCAGCAGCCGGTCGTCCTTGCCGGCCATGATGTTGTGGATGGCGCGGCGGGTGCCGGTGATCAGCGATTCGACCAGCGTACCGCGGATCGGGAAGAAGCGGATCAGATGTTCGGGAGGGGGCAGCACGGTGATGTCCTTGATGCGTTCGTCGTCGGTTCGGCTGGTTTTCTCGACGCTCGCATACCAGTTCTCGGTGGCCGGGGCAGTGTTCGTGCTCATCGCTTCTTCCTTCACTTTGAAAATCATCGGGGCATAAAAAAACCGCCGGGGCTCGAGGCGCCGGCGGTTCTGGGAGGGTGTGTCAGTGTGCTTTACGCGCTCGCCTCTCGTCCGCCGGAAACCGGGAACCAAAAGTACGAAAAGAAAAACGCGACGCGCGAAGACATAGGGGCCGAATGTAGCACAGGGTTTTGGGCTCGGCTGTTGTTTGCGGGCGTCAGGCGGTGCCGCCGACGGTCAGGCCGTCGATGCGCAGCGTGGGCTGGCCGACGCCGACCGGCACGCTCTGGCCTTCCTTGCCGCAGGTGCCGACGCCCGTATCGAGCGCCATGTCGTTGCCGATCATCGTCACGCGCGTCAGCGCATCGGGACCGTTGCCGACCAGGGTGGCGCCCTTCACCGGATACTGGATCTTGCCGTTCTCCACCCAGTAGGCTTCGCTGGCCGAGAACACGAACTTGCCGCTCGTGATGTCGACCTGGCCGCCGCCGAAGTTGGTGGCGTAGAGGCCTTTCTTGATGCTGGCGACGATTTCTTCCGGCACCCTGTCGCCGCCCAGCATGTAGGTGTTGGTCATGCGCGGCATCGGTACGTGCGCGTAGCTCTCGCGGCGGCCGTTGCCGGTGGGCGGGACCTTCATCAGGCGCGCATTGAGCGAATCCTGGATGTAGCCCTTCAGGATGCCGTCCTCGATCAGCACATTGCGCTGCGTCGCGTTGCCTTCGTCGTCGACGTTGAGCGAGCCGCGGCGGTCGGCGATGGTGCCGTCGTCCAGCACGGTCACACCCTTGGCCGCCACGCGCTCGCCGATGCGGCCCGAGAAGGCGCTCGACCCCTTGCGGTTGAAGTCGCCTTCCAGCCCGTGGCCGATGGCCTCGTGCAGCAGGATGCCGGGCCAGCCCGGGCCGAGCACCACGGTCATCTCGCCCGCGGGCGCGGGACGCGATTCCAGGTTGGTGAGCGCCTGCTGGACGGCCTGGTCGACGTACTCGGCAATCTGCGCATCGTCGAAATAGGCGAGGCCGAAGCGGCCGCCGCCGCCGCCCGAGCCCATCTCGCGGCGGCCGTTCTGCTCGGCGATCACCGTGACCGACAGCCGCACCAGCGGCCGCACGTCGGCCGCCAGCGTGCCGTCGGCGCGCGCGACCAGCACCACGTCGTATTCGCTCGCGAGGCCGGCCATCACCTGCGCGACGCGCGGATCCCTGGAACGCGCGAGCTTCTCGACCTTGCCGAGCAACTCGACCTTGGCGGTGCTGTCCAGCGTCGAGATCGGGTCCACGCCGCCATAGAGCGAACGGCTCGTCGCGACCTTGCGCGCCGGAGCCTTCACCCGCCCGTTGCGCCCGGCAGCGGAAATGGTGCGCACGGTGCGCGCCGCATCGAGCAGCGAGGCCTCGGAGATGTCGTCCGAATAGGCGAAGGCCGTCTTCTCGCCGCTGACCGCGCGAACGCCGACGCCCTGGTCGATGCTGAAGCTGCCGGTCTTGACGATGCCCTCCTCCAGGCTCCAGCCCTCGCTGCGCGTGTACTGGAAGTAGAGGTCGGCGTCGTCCACCTTGTGGGCGGTGATTTCGGCCAGGGCGCGCGACAGGTGCGACTCGTCGAGGCCGAAGGGCGTGAGCAGGAGCTGCTGCGCCGTGGCGAGGCGCTCGATGGTGGGTTCGCGTGAAATCATCGAAGGATTCTAGGCTCGCACCCCGAATGGCGCTCAGGACTGCATCAGCCGCTTGGCGCGCGAAATGGACATCAGGATGCCGAGCCCCAGGCCGAGCGTCACCATCGCGGTGCCGCCATAGCTGATGAAGGGCAAAGGCACGCCGACCACGGGCAGGATGCCGCTCACCATGCCCATGTTCACGAAGGCGTAGGTGAAGAAGATCATCGTCATCGCGCCGGCCAGCAGGCGGGAGAACAGCGTCGGCGCATCCAGCGCGATCGCGAGGCCGCGAAAGATCAGGAAGACGAAGGCCGCGATCAGCGCCAGATTGCCGATGAGACCGAATTCCTCGGAATAAGCCGCGAAGATGAAGTCGGTGGTGCGCTCGGGAATGAACTCCAGGTGGGTCTGCGTGCCCTGCATGAAACCCTTGCCGCCGACGCCGCCGGAGCCGATGGCGATCATGCCCTGGATGATGTGGAAGCCCTTGCCCAGCGGGTCTTTGGTCGGGTCGAGCAGCGTGCAGATGCGCTGCTTCTGGTAGTCGTGCAGCACGCGCCAGTCGACGCCGTCGGCGCACAGCTGCGACTCGAAGCCGACGATCAGCGCCACCGCGACCAGCCCGATCACCACCGGCGGCACGATCAGTTTCCACGAGAGCCCGGCGAAGAAGATCACCGACAGGCCGGCCGCCAGCACCAGCAGCGAGGTGCCCAGGTCGGGCTGCTTCATGATCAGGCCGACCGGCACCGCCAAGAGCACGGTGGCGACCACGAAGTCGAGCGTGCGCAACTGGCCCTCGCGGCGCTGGAACCACCAGGCCAGCATCAGGGGCATCGCGATCTTCAGGATTTCGCTCGGCTGGATCACCATGCCGACATTGATCCAGCGCGTGGCGCCCTTCTTGGTGATGCCGAACAGCGCCACCGCGATCAGCAGCCCCACGCCCAGGGCGTAGAGCGGCACGGCAAAGAACATCAGGCGCTGTGGCGGCACCTGCGCCACCACGAACATGATGAAGCCGGCCAGGAGCATGTTGCGGCCGTGGTCCGCGAAGCGCGAGCCGTGGTCGAAACCCGACGAATACATGGTCAGCATGCCGGCGCAGGCCAGCAGCAGCACGGCGAAAGCGAGAAAGCCGTCGAAGCCCTGGAACACGGGGACGATGCGACGCGCGAGCGACGGCTGGTTGAACACGGCTGACATGGGCGCGGATTATCCGCGTCCCGGCGCGCTTCCGTAACAATCCAGCAGCATGAACCCGTTGCCCGCCACCCATTTGTTGTATCTCCATGGCTTTCGCTCCTCGCCGCTGTCGACCAAGGCGCGGCAGATGGCGCAGCGCGTGGCCGAACGGCACCCGCAACTGCAGTGGTGGTGCCCGCAACTGCCGCCCTCCCCCCGCGAGGCCATCGAACTCGTGATGAACGGCATCGCGCAATGGCCGCGCAGCTCGATGGCGGTCGTGGGTTCCTCGCTCGGCGGCTTCTACGCCACCCATGTGACCGGCATGACAGGCTGCCGCGCCGTGCTGCTGAACCCCGCGGTTCATCCGGCGCGCGACCTGGCGAACTACATCGGCGAGCAGAGCTCCTGGCACGACCCGGCCGAGCACTTTTTTTTCCGGCCCGAGTACATCGATCAACTGCGTGCGCTCGAACTCGGGCCGCTGGCACAGCCCGAGCAGGTCTTCGCCGTCATCGCCAAGGGCGACGAGCTCCTGGACTGGCGCGAGATGTCGGCCCGCTACCCCGGAAGCCGCATCAAGCTGCTCGAGGGCAGCGACCATGCGCTGTCCGATTTCGAGCGCCATCACCTGGACGATGTGATGGCCTTCATCGACCCGGCCTGAACGCGGTCCGCGGCCGACGTTCATCGCCGCGCATGGGACAATCCGCGCCATGTTTGTTTTGTTCGAAGAAGCCGGCAAGTACCTCGGCGGCCGCGTGTTGTCGGAGGCCGAGGCCTCGGCGCAGGTCGAGCTCGAGTCCGGCAAACGCGTCAAGGTCAAGGGCGCCAACATCGTGCTGCGCTTCGAGAAGCCGGTTCCGGCCGAATTGCTGGCCGAAGCGCGCACCCTGGCCGCCGGCATGGATCTCGACCTGGCCTGGGAATTCGCGCCCGAAGGCGAGTTCGCCTTTGCCGAGCTCGCGGTTGACTACTTTCAGGCTCATCCGACGCTGGCGCAGCAGGCCGCCGCGCTGCTGGCGCTGTTCGAGGCGCCGCACTATTTCCGCCGCGCGGGCAAGGGCCGCTTCAAGAAGGCGCCGGCCGAGATCGTGCAGCAGGCGTTGGCCGCTATCGAGAAGAAAAAAGCGGTACAGGCGCAGATCGCCGAATGGTCCGCGCAGCTGGCGGAAGGCGTTTGCCCGGCGCCGGTGCGCGAGCAGCTCTTCAAGATCCTCTTCCGGCCCGACAAGAACGCGCCCGAGTACAAGGCCGTGGTCGAAGCCGCGCGTGCGACGCAGCGGCCGCCGCTCGAGTTGCTCAAGCAGGCGGGCGCGATCGATTCGCCCTACCAGTTCCACTGGCGCCGCTTCCTGTTCGAGAACTTCCCCAAGGGCACCGGCTTCCCGGCCCTGCAAGCGCCAGCCATCACCGACGAACTGCCGCTCGCCGAGGTGCAGGCCTTCTCGATCGACGATTCGCAGACCACCGAGATCGACGATGCGCTCTCGGTCACGGGCCTCGGCAGCGGCACGGTGCGCGTCGGCATCCACATCGCGGCGCCCGGCCTGGCGCTGGCGCCGGGCAGCCCGATCGACCAAGTGGCGCGCGCGCGCATGTCGACGGTCTACATGCCGGGCCACAAGATCACCATGCTGCCCGACGACGTGGTGGAGGCCTACACCCTGCAGGAAGGGCGCGACTGCCCGGCCGTCTCGCTCTACGCCAGCTTCGACGAAGCGACGCTGGAACTGAAAGGCGCAGAGACCCAGCTCGAGCGCGTGCCGATCGTGGCCAACCTGCGTCATGACCAGCTCGATGGCGTCGTCACGCAGGGCTGGCTCGAAGAAGCCTCGGTGGACGGCGAGAACACGCCCGAGGTCGCGAAACGCGCGCGCGCCCCGCTGTCCTTCCTGTTCCGCCTCGCGAAGCAGCTGAAGGCGCAGCGCGAAGTGGTGCGCGGCAAGCCCGAGAGCTTCAACCGGCCCGACTACAACTTCCGACTGATCGGCAACGACAGCGAACCCACCGGCAACGAGCAGGTGCAGATCAGCACCCGCCAGCGCGGCGCACCGCTCGACCTGATCGTTTCCGAGGCCATGATCCTGGCCAACAGCAGCTGGGGCGGCTGGCTCGGCGAACTCGGCGTGCCCGGCCTCTACCGCAGCCAGGCCAGCCTGGCGCCCGGCATCAAGGTGCGCATGGGCACGCGGGCCCTGCCGCATGCCGGCCTCGGCGTGAAGAGCTACGCCTGGAGCACCTCGCCGCTGCGCCGCTACACCGACCTCGTGAACCAGTGGCAGATCATCGCGGCCGCGCGCCACGGCAAGACCGCGGCGTTGGCTGCGCCTTTCAAGCCCAAGGACGCCGACCTGTTCTCGATCCTCTCGGGTTTCGACGCGGCCTACGCCGCCTACAACGCCCACCAGGGCGGCATGGAGCGCTTCTGGACGCTCAAGTACCTCCAGCAGCGGGGCATCGCCGAACTCGACGCGACCCTGATCAAGGACGTGGGCAACGGCGCCCTGGTGCGCGCCGACACGCTGCCGCTGGTGTTCCAGGTCACCGGCACGCAAGGCTTGATGCGCGGCGCTCGCGTGCGCGTCAGGCTCGGTGAGATCGACGAGATCGCGCTCGACGTGCACGGCACCGTCATCGAGCGCCTCGATGCGGCGCCGGCCGAGGCTGCCGCGGAAGACGAGAGCGGCGAGGACGAGGAAGAAGTGGCCGGGCCGATCGCCATTGCGGTCGACCTCGCCGACAGCGACGAGGCTGCCCCGGAGAAGGCAACAGCATGAACCTGCGCGACCTGAGCAGCCTGCAGATCGCGCTCGGCCTGTCGGTCGCGGCGCACGCGCTGCTGCTCGGGCTGCGCTTTGCCGACCCGGAGACTTTCAACCGCGTGTTCACCGAAACGCCGCTCGAAGTCATCCTGGTCAACGCCAAGACCAACGAGCGCCCTGACAAGGCCCGTGCCATCGCCCAGACCTCGCTGGCCGGCGGCGGCGATCTCGAACGCGGCCGCGCCACCAGCCCGCTGCCGCCCTCCACCTTCACCGCCGTCGGCGACTCGATGGAAGACGCGCAGCGCCAGGTGGAGGCGATGCAGGCGCAGCAGATGCTGCTTTTGGCGCAGATCAAGCAGCAGCTCGCCGCCATGCCGATGCCCGACCCGCGCAACCAGGGCAGCCCGAGCGAGAACGCGGCGCGCGAGGAAAAGCGCCGCCAGCTGATCAAGATGCTGGCCGAGATCGAACGCCGCGTGAACGAAGAGAACGCGCGGCCCAAGAAGCGCTATCTGAGCCCGGCGACCCGCGAAGCCACGTATGCCGTCTACGTCGACGCGCTGCGCAGGCGCATCGAGCAACGCGGCACCGAGAACTTCCCCGAGCTCGCCGGCAAAAAACTGTACGGCGAGCTCACGATGATGGTGACCGTCAACTTCGACGGCTCGATCCTCGGCACCGAGGTCATCGAAGGTTCGGGCAACCAGGCCTTGGACCGGCGCGCCCAGGCGATCGTGCGCAGCATCGGCAATTTCGGCAAGTTCACCGACGCGATGCGCCGGCAGACCGACCAGATCGTGCTGCCCTCGCGCTTCAAGTTCACCCGCGACGAGACGCTCGAAACCCAGGTGTCTTCCTCATCGAGGCAATGAGCATGGACCTGTACTGCGTGATGGGCAATCCGGTCGAGCACAGCCGATCGCCATGGATCCATGCGCGCTTTGCCGAACTGACCGGCCAGACGCTGGACTACGGCCGCCGGCTGGTGCCGATCGACGGCTTCGATGAAGCGGTAGCGGCCTTCCGCGCCGACGCGGCCGGCACCGCGCGCGGCTGCAACATCACCGTGCCCTTCAAGTTCGACGCGGCGGCGCTGGCCCAGCACCTGAGTCCGCGCGCCGCGCTGGCGCGCGCCGTCAATGTGCTGAGCTTCGAGGAAGACGGCATTCACGGCGACAACAGCGACGGCGCCGGCCTCGTCAACGACATCACGGTCCATGCAGGGGTGTCGCTCGCCGGCAGCGAGCTGCTGCTGCTCGGCGCCGGCGGTGCCGCGGCCGGCGTGCTGGGCCCGCTGCTGGAAGCCGGCCCGCGCCGCGTGGTGGTCGCCAACCGCACGCTGGCCAAGGCCATCACGCTGGTGCAGCGCCATGCGGCGCTCGCGCTTGCGCACCACGTCACGCTGGAAGCACAGGAACTGCACGCGGTGCCCGGCAACTTCGACATCGTGGTGAACGCCACGGCCTCGAGCCTGGCGGGCGGCGAAGTGCCGGTCGCGGCGAGCGTGCTGAAGCGCGGCGCGCTGGCGGTCGACATGATGTACGGCCCGGCCGCCGCGGGTTTCATGAGCTGGGCGCGCGACCACGGCGCCGTGCCGCGCGACGGCCTCGGCATGCTGGTCGAGCAGGCGGCCGAGGCCTTTGCGCTCTGGCGCGGCGTGCGGCCGCCCGCGGCGCAGGTGCTGGCCGAGCTGCGCGCCATTGTTGATCGGACGTGAAAGCGCTTCTTCGCTGGGCGCTGTGCCTGATCGTCGCGGGCTTCGCGCTCGAAGTCTTTTTCATCGCGCGCATCGCCGCGATGGCGGCGATCGATCCGCAGTCCACCGCCTTCCAGCGCTCCGAGGCCTGGCAACTCGCCTCCGAGGGGCGCAGCAATGGGGAACGGGACTGGAAGCAGCGCTGGGTCCCCTACACGCAGATCTCCGACACGCTCAAGCGCGCGGTGATCGCCAGCGAAGACGACCAGTTCATCTACCACCAGGGTGTCGAGTGGGAAGCGATCGAACGTGCACGCCAGCGCAATGCCAAGGCCGAGCAGATCGCCGCGCGGCGTGCTGCCAAGATGCGGGCACGCGGCAAGGAACCGCGCCCGCCCCAGCTGCGCGGCGGTTCGACCATCACCCAGCAGCTCGCGAAGAACCTGCTGCTCTCGGGCGAGCGCACGCTGCTGCGCAAGGGCCAGGAGCTGGTGCTGGCCACGGCACTGGAGCTTCTGCTCGACAAGGAACGCATCCTCGAGATCTACCTCAACAGCGTGGAATGGGGCGAAGGCGTGTTCGGCGCCGAAGCGGCCGCACAGCACTACTTCAGGAAGCCGGCCGCGCGGCTTAGCGCCGGCGAAGCGGCGCGGCTCGCGGTGATGCTGCCGAGCCCCAAGTTCTACGAACGCCGGTCCGGCTCGGCCTATCTCTCGGGCCGCGCAGCCACGATCGCGGCGCGCATGCCGTCTGCGGAACTGCCCTGAGTTCCCCAAACCGTTCGGGCTGAGCCTGTCGAAGCCTTGCGCAGCCCTTCGACCCTTCGACAAGCTCAGGACAGGCCAAGCTCAGGGTGAAGGGGTTCGGGCCCGTATCATCGCCGCCATGCTTGCAAAGTTCACGGGGTGGGCCCTGCTGGTCGCGATCCGGCTTCTCACCGGCGCCCAGGCGCGCTGGTGGGGCTGCCCGCCCAAGGCCGAGCAGCGCATCTATTTCGCCAACCACCAGAGCCATCTCGACCTCGTGATGATCTGGGCCGCGCTGCCCGAGGAACTGCGCAGCATCACGCGGCCGATCGCGGCGCGCGACTACTGGGCCACGACGCCCTTCAAGCGCTGGATCACGACCGAAGTGTTCAACGCGATCTACGTGGAACGCGGCGGCAGCGCGCCGGTTCCGCCACCCACCGCGGCGCCAGGGCCCGCGGAGCGCATCGAGCCCTCGTTCGACGGGGTGGTGCAAACGGAACTGCCGCTCGCGCCGCCGGCGGCCGAGATCGCGGAACCGGCGGCTGCGGTAGTGCCCGGCAGCGCCGAAGCCCTCGCGCCGCTGCAGCCCCTGATCGAGGCGCTGCAGAGCGGCGACTCGATCATCATCTTTCCCGAGGGCACGCGCGGCCACACGGGCGAGCCGCAGAAGTTCAAGTCGGGCCTCTTCACGCTGGCCCAGATGTTCCCAGAGGCGGTGCTGGTGCCGGCCTGGATCGACAACGTGCAGCGCGTGATGCCCAAGGGCGAGGTCGTGCCGGTGCCCATTCTGTGTTCGGTCACTTTCGGCGAGCCGGTTCGCCTCGAAGAAGGCGAAGAGCGCCGGCCATTCCTCGATCGGGCGCGCGAGGCGGTCGTCGCGCTGCGCTACGTATGAACGAATACCTGCGCCATCTCGCACCGAACCACCAGGTCGCGGCCCTGTTCCTGATCGTCTTCGGCCTGCTCGTCATCGTCAGCACCGTGGCCTTCCTGCTGACCTTCAGGGAGCGCCGCAACCCGGTGCACGACGAGACTTGGCAACGCGAACTGCTGCACTTCCTCACCCTGCTGCGCACCACCTGGGTCATGGTGGTGATCTTCTGGATCGGCTGGGCGCTGGGCGAAACGGTCGCCACCGTGCTGTTCGCGCTGATCTCTTTCTTCGCGCTGCGCGAGTTCATCACGCTGTCGCCGACGCGGCGCGGCGACCATCGCAGCCTGATCCTGGCCTTCTTCGTCGTACTGCCAATCCAGTTCTGGCTGGTCGCAACCGCGCACTTCGACCTCTTCACCGTGTTCATCCCGGTCTATGTGTTCATCGCGATTCCCGTGGTGAGCGCGCTGGCCGACGACCCCAACCACTTCCTGGAACGCAACGCCAAGCTGCAGTGGGGCATCATGGTCTGCGTCTACGGCATGAGCCATGTGCCGGCGCTGCTCCTGCTGTCCTTTCCGGGCTACGAGGGCAAGAGCGCCTTCCTCGTGTTCTTCCTGGTGTTCGTGGTCCAGACCTGCGTGCTGACGCAGCATCTGATCTCGCGGCGCAGCACCATGCCCGGGGATGCTTCCGCACCGGCGCCCGAGGAACAGGCCAAGGCCCGGCTCGGCAAGCTCGGGCACTGGCTGTTCCGGCAGGAACCCGTCGCACCCCACGTGAGCCGCAGCTTCAACTGGACCAGCTGGGCGATCGGCATGGGCATCGCGAGCCTGGTCGGCGCGCTGTTCTCCTTCATCACGCCCTTCAAGTTCGGCCAGGCGCTCGCGGTGTCGCTGATCGCCTGCGTCGCCGGCTCGATGGGCCACCTCGTGATGAAGGCGCTCAAGCGTGACCGCGGCATTCCCAACTGGGGGCAACGCGGCGTCGGCGTGACGGGCGCCAACGGCCTGCTGGACCGCGTCGATGCGCTCTGCTTCGCGGCACCCGTGTTCTTCCATTCGGTGCGCTGGTATTTCGGCGCATAAGGCTCGCATGCGCATCCTCGGCATCGACCCCGGCTTGCAGACCACCGGCTTCGGCGTGGTGGACATGGACGGCCACACGCTGCGCTATGTCGCGAGCGGCACCATCAGCACCAAGCGCGTCGCGCAGGGCGAGCTGCCGGCCCGGCTGAAGGTGCTGTTCGACGGCATCTGCGAAGTCGTCGAGCGCTACAAGCCCGATGCAGCAGCGGTGGAGATCGTGTTCGTCAACGTCAATCCGCAATCGACCCTGCTGCTCGGGCAGGCGCGCGGCGCCTGCCTCACGGCGCTGGTGACGAGCAACCTGTCGGTCGCCGAATACACCGCGCTGCAGATGAAGCAGGCCGTCGCGGGCCACGGCAAGGCCGCGAAGGCGCAGGTGCAGGAGATGGTCAAGCGCTTGCTGCAACTACCCGGCCTGCCCGGCAGCGACGCGGCCGATGCGCTCGGCATCGCGATCACGCACGCCCATGTCGGCAGCTCGATAGCCCGGCTCGGCCAGGCCGCGGTGCTCGCACGCAGCACCAGCGGGATGTACAGGCAGGGGCGGACGCGCTGATTCGGGCGCGTCAGCGCAGCAACCGATGCGTTGGTGTTTTGGCCGCCTTCTTATCGAAGGTCAGCACCGGCGCGTAGCCGGCGGCCTGCGCACGCACGGCCAGCAGGTAGTCCGAAAAGTCGGCCGGACCAGCTTCGTACAGGCCAAGCGCCTGCCGAACCAGGCCCGGTGATTCGACCTTGAGTTGATCATGGTTCAGCAATGCGCTCATGGCTTGGTGAACAGCATCACGCGCGTAGCCATAGCTGCGCTCCAAGACCCAACTCAGCTCGCAAAGTACGACGTGATCGACGTAAGCCGGTGAACGCGCGCTGGCGTTATCGCGAAGCCAAGCTTCGGCTTTGGCCGCCTGCCGCGCATCGTCGTTGGTGAGGAGCCTCACCAACAGGTTGGTATCGAGCGCGATCACTTCGCCGTGCCGGGGCGATGTTTCTCGCCCAGGTGGGCCGCAACCCCAACGTCCATCTCTTCGACGGTCAGCGCCCGCTTGGGCCGCGCCAGCAGACCCCGCAGCGCCTTGACAGGCGTTGGTGTCGGCCTTTTCAGAACGATGGTGTCGTCGTCCACCACCGTCACCAGAAGCCGATCGCCTGCCTCCAGGCCTAGCCGCGCCCTGGCGGCACTTGGCAGCGTCATCTGGCCCTTTGATGTCAGGGTGGTTTGCATACTAACCTTCCTTACCAAAAGGTAAGGATATCACGTCAAACCACGCGCTCCGCGATCAGCACCGCGAAGAAGCCGAAGGCCGCGAACAGCGTCCACTTGAGCACGATCCAGCCGAAGCGCTTGTACTTGGGCTGCCCGGTGCCGGCGAAGAAGGCGAAAGAGATGCCGGCCACCAGCAGAAGCAGCAGGATGGCCCAGCGAAACAGCAGCATCGCCTGGAAGGCCCCGCGCTACCAGGCGCGCGCGACTTCGGCGAAGCCAGCCGGCGCGCGACTCTGGTCGTCGAAAGTGACGATCTCGTAGGCGTCTTCGTGCGCGAGCAGTTCGCGCAGCAGCTTGTTGTTGAGCGCGTGGCCCGAGCGGAACGCGCTGTAGGCCGCGAGCAGCGGCCGGCCGATGACGTAGAGGTCGCCCATGGCGTCCAGAATCTTGTGCTTGACGAACTCGTCGTCGTAGCGCAGTCCGCCCGCATTCAGCACCTTGGTGTCGTCCATCACGATCGCGTTGTCGAGCCCGCCGCCGAGCGCCAGGCCCTTGGAGCGCATGTACTCGACCTCCTTGGTGAAGCCGAAGGTGCGCGCGCGCGCGATGTCGCGGCTGTACGAGCCCGACCCCAGGTCGAACTCGACGCGCTGGCCGGTCGAATTGACCACGCGATGATCGAAGTCGATCTCGAAGCTGAGCTTGTAGCCGTGGTAGGGCGAAAGCCGCGCCCACTTGGTATCGGCCCCCTCGCCTTCGCGCACCTCGACCGGCTTGGTGACGCGGATGAAGCGGCGCGGCGCCTTCTGCAGCTCGATGCCCGCGCTTTGCAGCAGGAACACGAAGGACGATGCCGAGCCGTCGAGGATCGGCACCTCGTCGGCCGTGATGTCGATCAGGAGGTTGTCGATGCCGAGGCCCGCGCAGGCCGACATCAGGTGCTCGACGGTCTGGACCTTGGCACCCTTGGACGACACGGTGGACGCGAGCCGCGTGTCGGTGACGGCCTCGGCCGTCATCGCGATCTCGACCGGTTCCGGCAGGTCGACGCGGCGGAACACGATGCCGGCATCGATGGGCGCCGGCCTGAGCGTGAGTTCCACGCGCTGCCCGCTGTGCAGCCCCACGCCGACCGCGCGGGTGATGGATTTGAGGGTACGTTGTTGGAGCACGGCAGCGATTTTAGGAGGGCGAGGCGCCCGGCGTGCCGTGCGCCTCGCTATGTCCGTGATAGCTGCCATCTGGGACGGTCAATCGGCCTGGCGGCGGAGAAAGGCCGGGATCTCGAAATCATCCATCCCACCCGAGGACAGCGCATCCACTTTGGCAGCGGCCATGGTGCGGTTGGTGCGCCACACGCTGGGCACCGCCATGCCGTCGTAGTTGGGCTGGCCGCCCGCATGCCCGTGGCCCGCGCCGCCGAGCGTCGGCACGTTGAACGGGATGTTGTCGGTGCCGGTGCGGATCACTTCCAGCGTCGGCGCCTGGCGGCGCGCATCCACGCGCGAGAGGCCGGTCGCGACCACGGTCACGCGCATCTCGTCGCCCAGGTTGTCGTCGTAGGCAGCGCCGTAGATCACGTGCGCGTCCGGCGAAGCGTAGGCACGGATGGTGTTCATCGCGAGCTTCGATTCGCTGAGCTTCAACGAGGACTTCGACGCCGTCACCAGCACCAGCACGCCCTTGGCGCCCGAGAGGTCGATGCCTTCGAGCAGCGGGCAGGCCACGGCCTGTTCGGCGGCGATGCGCGCGCGGTCCGGGCCGGCGGCCGCGGCGGTGCCCATCATGGCCTTGCCGGGCTCGCCCATCACGGTGCGCACGTCTTCGAAGTCGACGTTCACGCCACCGTACTCGTTGATGATTTCCGAGATGCCGCCGACCGCGTTCTTGAGCACGTCGTTGGCATGCGCAAAGGCCTCGTCCTGCGTGACGTCCTCGCCCAGCACGTCGAGCAGCTTCTCATTGAGCACCACGATCAGCGAATCGACATTCGCCTCGAGCTCGGCCAGGCCGGCATCGGCGTTGGTCATGCGGCGGCCGCCTTCCCAGTCGAAGGGCTTGGTCACCACGCCCACGGTGAGAATGCCCATCTCCTTGGCCACGCGCGCGATCACCGGCGCCGCGCCGGTGCCGGTGCCGCCGCCCATGCCGGCCGTGATGAACAGCATGTGCGCGCCAGCGATGGCTTCGCGGATGTCGTCGATCGCGGCTTCCGCAGCATCGCGCCCCTTCTCGGGCTTGCTGCCGGCGCCCAGCCCGTTGGTACCGAGCTGGATGGTCTTGTGCGCGTTGCTGCGCGAGAGCGCCTGCGCGTCGGTGTTGGCGCAGACGAACTGAACGCCCTGCACGCCGCGCTCCATCATGTGCGCGACCGCATTGCCGCCGCCGCCTCCGACGCCGATCACCTTGATCTGCGTGCCTAGGTTGAACTCTTCGATTTCGATCATTTCGATGGCCATTTCTGACTCCTTGAATATTTGCAGTTGCCGTGTATGTATGAGTGAATTTTTTCTAGGGAACCGTCAACGATCGAGCGGTGGGCCGGTTCGTCGCCATCGCTCGTTGAAATGACGTTGAGGACTTCCGCGTGCCAACCAAAGTGGGTAGAAGTTCATGATCAGAAGTTCCCCACGATGAAGTCCTTGAAGCGTCCGAAGGCCGTCTTGACAGAGCCGTTCTTCTGCGCCACCTTGAAGCCGCGCAGCCGCGCATAGCGCGCCTCCTCGAGCAGGCCCATCACGGTCGCGGCGCGCGGCTGCGCCACCATGTCCGACAACGCGCTCGAATACTTCGGGATGCCGCGCCGCACCGGCTTCAGGAAGATGTCTTCGCCGAGCTCGACCATACCGGGCATCACGGCGCTGCCGCCGGTCAGAACCACGCCCGAGGAGAGCACCTCTTCGTAGCCCGACTCGCGCACCACCTGCTGCACCAGCGAGAAGATCTCTTCCACCCGCGGCTCGATCACGCCGGCCAGCGCCTGCTTGCTCAGCATGCGCGGCCCGCGGTCGCCCAGGCCGGGCACCTCGACCTGCGTGTCCGGATCGGCCAATAGCTGCTTGGCATAGCCGTTCTCGACCTTGATGTCCTCGGCGTCCTTGGTCGGCGTGCGCAGCGCCATCGCGATGTCGCTGGTGATCAGGTCGCCGGCGATCGGGATCACCGCCGTGTGGCGGATCGCACCGTTGGTGAAGATCGCGACGTCGGTGGTGCCGGCGCCGATATCGACCAGCACCACGCCCAGCTCGCGCTCGTCCTCGGTCAGCACCGCCAGGCTGGAGGCCAGCGGGTTCAGCATCAGCTGGTCGACCTCCAGGCCGCAGCGGCGCACGCACTTGATGATGTTCTCGGCCGCGCTCTGGGCGCCGGTGACGATGTGCACCTTGGCCTCGAGACGCATGCCGCTCATGCCGATCGGCTCCTTCACGTCCTGGCCGTCGATCACGAACTCCTGCGGCTCCACCAAGAGCAGGCGCTGGTCGCTCGAGATGTTGATCGCGCGCGCCGTCTCCACCACGCGGGCCACGTCCGCCTGCGTGACTTCCTTGTCCTTGACCGCGACCATGCCGCTCGAGTTGATGCCGCGGATGTGGCTGCCGGTGATGCCGGTGTAGACGCGGCTGATCTTGCAGTCGGCCATCAGCTCGGCTTCCTTGAGCGCCTGCTGGATGCTCTGCACGGTGGCGTCGATGTTCACCACCACGCCGCGCTTGAGCCCGTTGCTGGGCGCAATGCCGAGCCCGGCCAGCTTGAGCTCGCCGTTGGGCAGCACTTCGGCCACCACCGCCATCACCTTGGCGGTGCCGATGTCGAGTCCGACAACCAGGTCTTTGTATTCCTTGGACATGAAGCTTCCTCAGTTCCTATTTCTTCTTGGGGTCGGTGACGACCGTGGTGACACCGCGCAAGCGCAGCGCGTAGCCTTCGTTGTGCCGCAGGTCGGCGCCCTCGACCGAAGCGACCGTGCGCCCGTACTGCCGCGCGACCGGCGCCACCGTGACCAGAAAACGCTGCGTGCGCGCCGCCACTTCCTCGCTCTGCCCGCGGCCGAGTTCGATCGCGGCGCCGGTGTCCAGCACCGCGCGCCAGCTGCCGCGGCTCGACAGCGTGAGCGCGTCGAGCGACAGCTCGTAGGGCGCAAACAGCGGCTGCAGCACGCGGTACATGCCCAGCACCTGGCCGGACTGCTCGGTCGGCCCGTCCAGCCGCGGCAGGCTGTCGTCGACCTCGGCCACGTTGGCCTCGAACACTTCGCCGAAGCCGTTGATGAGGCGCGATTGCGCCTCATCGCCCCAGTGCGCCACCGGCACATGCTCGGTGAGGATGGCGCGCAGCTTGTTCGGGAACTCGCGCCGCACCACCGCCTTGCGCACCCAGGGTACGGCCTCGAAGGCGACACGCGCGCGCGCCAGGTCGACCGTGAAGAAGTTGCCCGCCAGCTGCGGCGCGACGTTGGCGCGCAACGTGACCGCGTTGTTGTGCGTGACCTCGCCGTCGACCTTGATGCCGGCCAGCGGGAAGAAGGGCTGGCGCAGCACCCACCATGCGCCCGCCGCCAGCAACACGAGCGCGAACAACGCGTACACCAGGGTCGCGGTCACGTTCATGAGCTTGACGTCGAAGGGCACGGGGATGCTGGCAGCCATCAGACCTCCGCTTTCGAGTCCAGGGTGGCCGATGCCAGCACGCGCAGGCACAGGTCCTCGTAGGAGATGCCGGCCGCGCGCGCCGACATGGGCACCAGCGAATGGGTGGTCATGCCGGGCGAGGTGTTCATCTCCAGCAGGAAGGGCTTGCGGTCGCTGGCGCGGATCATCAGGTCGGCGCGACCCCAGCCGCGGCAGCCGAGCTGGTGGTAGGCCGCCAGCGTGATGCGCCGGATCTCCTGCTCCTCCGCTTCGGACAGGCCGCTCGGGCAGTGGTACTTCACGTCGTCGGTGAAGTACTTGTTCTGGTAGTCGTAGGCGCCCTCGGGCGCGGCGATGCGCACCACCGGCAGCGCCTCGGCGCCGAGGCCGCCGCCGAGCACGGCGCAGGTGACTTCTTCGCCCTCGATGAACTCCTCGCAGAGCACGTCGGTGTCGTAGCCCACGGCCAGCGTCACGGCGTCCTGCATCTGCGAGTAGCCCTCGACCTTGGTCACGCCGATGGAGGAACCCTCGCGCGGCGGCTTCACGATCAGCGGCAGCCCCAGCACGTCGGGCACGGCCAGCACCTGCTCGCGGCTCTGCTGGTCGAAGGCCAGGCGCACATAGCGCGGCGTCGGCAGGCCGTCGGCCTGCCAGATGCGCTTGGTCATGACCTTGTCCATCGCCACGCTCGAGGCCATCACGCCGGAGCCGGTATAGGGAATGCCGAGCAGTTCCAGCGCGCCCTGCACCGTGCCGTCCTCGCCGTGTCGGCCATGCAGCACGACGAAGCAGCGTGCGAAGCCTTCGTGCTTGAGCTCGACCAGCTCGCGCTCGGCCGGATCGAAGGCGTGGGCGTCGACGCCGCGCGAGCGCAGTGCCTCCAGCACGCCGGTGCCCGACATGATGGAAATCTCGCGTTCGGCCGACGTGCCGCCGAAAAGCACGGCCACCTTGCCGAAGTCCTGCGGGTTCACAGTGCTCTCCCTTCGCGCGTGAAGCGCTCCGATTTCTTGGAAGAGGCCGCGCCCCCGAGCTCGACCACCTTGGCGGGCACGGCGCCGATCGAGCCCGCACCCATGCAGATCACCACGTCGCCCTCGCGCGCGTTGTCGAGGATGGCCTGCGGCATGTCCGCGATCTCGTCGACGAACACCGGCTCCACTTTGCCCGCCACGCGCAGCGCGCGTGCCAGCGAGCGGCCGTCGGCGGCCACGATCGGCGCTTCACCGGCCGCATAGACCTCGCCCAGCAGCACCGCGTCGGCCGCGCCGATGACCTTGACGAAATCCTCGAAGCAGTCGCGCGTGCGCGTGAAGCGGTGCGGCTGGAAAGCCAGCACCAGGCGCCGCCCCGGGAAAGCGCCGCGCGCGGCGGCGATGGTGGCCGCCATCTCGACCGGGTGGTGGCCGTAATCGTCGATCAGCGTGAAGCTGCCGGGCCCGTGTGCGCGCGGCAGCTTGACCTCGCCGTAGCGCTGGAAGCGCCGGCCCACGCCCTTGAAGTCGGCCAGGCCGCGCTGCACCGCCTCGTCGGGCACGTTGAGCTCGACCGCCACCGCGATCACTGACAGCGCATTGCGCACGTTGTGCTCGCCGGGCAGGTTCAGCACGATGTCCAGGTCCGGCAGCGTAACGCCGTTGCGCCGCTGCGCGGTGAAGTGCATCTGCGCGCCGACCGCGCGCACGTTGACCGCACGCACCTGCGCGTCCTCGCTGAAGCCGTAGCTGGTCACCGGGCAGGACACCTCGGTCACGATCTCGCGCACCGCCGGATCGTCGGTGCAGAGGATCGCCGTGCCATAGAAAGGCATGCGATGCAGGAAATCGACGAAGGCCTTCTTGAGCTTCGCGAAATCGTGCCCGTAGGTCTCCATGTGGTCGGCATCGATGTTCGTGACCACCGCCATCACCGGCAGCAGGTTCAGGAAAGAAGCGTCCGACTCGTCGGCCTCGACCACGATGTAGTCGCCGCTGCCGAGCTGCGCATTGGCGCCCGCGCTGTTGAGCCGGCCGCCGATGACGAAGGTCGGATCGAGCCCTGCCGCCGCGAGCACGCTCGCGACCAGGCTGGTCGTCGTGGTCTTGCCGTGCGTGCCGGCGATCGCGATGCCCTGCTTGAGCCGCATCAGCTCGGCCAGCATCAGCGCCCGCGGCACGACAGGGATGCGCTTCTCGCGCGCGGCGACCACCTCGGGGTTGTCGGCATTCACGGCGGTGGAAGTCACGACCGCGTCGGCGCCCGCGATGTTCGCCGCGTCGTGGCCCACGAAGGTGGTGATGCCCAGCCCCGCGAGCCGCTTGAGCGTCGCGCTGTCGGCCAGGTCGGAGCCGGTGATCTTGTAGCCCAGGTTGAACAACACCTCGGCGATGCCGCTCATGCCGGAGCCGCCGATACCGACGAAGTGGATATGACGAATTGCGTGCTTCATTTGACAAGCTCCTCACAGGCCTGCACGAGCACGTTGACCGCCTCGGTTTTCTGCATCGTCTTGGCCTTCACGGCGCGTTCCATGAGCGCAGGGCGCCCGGTTTTCTGTAGCAAGTCGGCCAACAATTCGGGAGTCAATTCGGTTTGCTGAACGAGCCAGCCGCCGCCTGCGTCGACAAGAAAGCGCGCATTGGTGGTCTGGTGGTCGTCCACGGCGGATGGAAATGGCACGAACAGCGCTGCTGCGCCGACGGCCGCGATTTCGGTGACGGTGCTCGCGCCGGCGCGCGCGACGATCAGGTCGGCGTCGGCATAGGCGCTTGCGGTGTCTTCGATGAAAGGGGTGAGCTCGCCTTCGACGCCGGCAGCCGCATAGTTGGCGCGCAGCTCGTCGATCTGCTTGGCGCCGCTCTGGTGCGTGACCGTCGGACGCTGCTCGGGTGCGATGCGCGCGAGCGCCTTCGGCACGACGGCGTTGAGCGCCTTCGCGCCCAGGCTGCCGCCGACGACCAGCAGCTTGAGCGGACCGCTGCGGCCCGCGAAGCGCGTGGCCGGGTCGGGCTGCGAAGTGAAGGCCGCGCGCAGCGGGTTGCCGACCCACTGGGCTTTCTTCATCACGTTCGGGAACGCGGTGAAGACGCGGTCCGCGACGCTGGCAAGCACCTTGTTGGCGAGCCCGGCGACCGAGTTCTGCTCGTGCAGTACCAGCGGCTTGTTGAGCAGCACGCTCATCATGCCGCCCGGAAAGGTGATGTAGCCGCCGAGGCCAACCACCACATCGGGCTTGACGCGGCGAACGACGGCGATGCTCTGCAAAAACGCACGCAAGAGGCGCATCGGCAGCAGGAACAGCGTGATCGGCCCCTTTCCGCGCACGCCGCCGAAATGCACCGGCTCGAAGGCGAAGCCGCGCGGCGGCACCAGCTTTTCTTCCATGCTGCCGGGCGCGCCCAGCCAGTGCACGCGCCAGCCGCGCTCGCGCAGGGCCTCGGCCACGGCCAGTCCCGGGAAGATATGCCCGCCCGTGCCGCCCGCCATGACCAGTGCCGTCCTGCTCATACGCGGCCTCCGCGCATGAGCACCCGGTTCTCATAGTCGATGCGCAGCACGATCGCGAGCGCGACCACGTTCATCAGGATGGCCGAGCCCCCGAAGCTCATCAGCGGCAAGGTCAGCCCCTTGGTCGGCAGCGCCCCCAGGTTCACGCCCATGTTGATGAAGGCCTGGAAGCCGATCCAGATGCCGACGCCCTGCGCCACGAGGCCGGAGAACACGCGGTCGAGCGCGATCGCCTGGCGGCCGATGTGCATGATGCGGCGCGTGAGCCAGAGGAAGAGGCCGATCGCGAGCAGCACGCCGACCAGGCCGAACTCCTCGCCGATCACCGCGAGCAGGAAGTCGGTGTGCGCCTCGGGCAGCCAGTGCAGCTTCTCGACGCTGCCACCGAGGCCGACGCCGAAGATCTCGCCGCGGCCGATCGCGATCAGCGAATGCGACAGCTGATAGCCCTTGCCCAGCGCATGCTCTTCGCTCCACGGATCGAGGTAGGCGAAGATGCGCTCGCGCCGCCACGGACTGGTGGCCACGATGGTGCCGAACGCGACGACCACCAGCGCGGCGATCACGAAGAACATGCGCGCGTTGACGCCGCCGAGGAACAGGATGCCCATCGCGATAACCGCGATCACCATGAAGGCGCCCATGTCGGGCTCCGCCATCACCAGCATGCCGACCACCACCACCGCGATGCCCATCGGCAACACGGCGCGGAAGAAGCGCTCCTTGATTTCCATCTTGCGCACCATGTAGCTGGCGGCGTAGAGGATCATCGCGAGCTTGGCCAGCTCGGAAGGCTGGAAGCGCATGAAGCCCATCGGCAGCCAGCGACGCGCGCCGTTGACGTTGATGCCAATGTGCGGAATCAGCACCGCGACCAGCAGCAGCAGCGAGGCGACGAAGAGCCAGGGCGCCGCGCGCTCCCAGATCGCCATCGGTATCTGGAAGGCCAAGAGCGCGGCGATGAAGGCGATCACCACCGAGGCCGCATGGCGCGTGAGGAAGAAGGCCGGGCCGTAGCCCTGGCGCGCGAAGCGCGGGTTGTCCGGCAATGCGATGGAGGCCGAATAGACCATCACCAGGCCCCAGGCGAGCAAGGCGACCGTGACCCAGACCAGCGCCTGGTCGAAGCCCAGCACGCGCACCGGCGCCGCCTTGGTCTGCGTCATCCCGGCATTGCCGAGACGCACCGGCAGGTGCATGGGCAGCGCGTCGATGCCGCTCGTGGCGCGGCTGAACCAGCCGGCGAAGCGGCTCGTCTTGTTGGGGGTGGCTGCGGCGGTCGTGCTCATGCGAGCTCCTCCCCGCCGGTGCCCCGCGGTGCCTCGGCGAGTTCCTGCACCGCCTCGCAGAACACCGTCGCGCGGTGTTCGTAGTCCTTGAACATGTCGAGGCTCGCGCAGGCCGGCGACAGCAGCACGGCATCGCCGGGATGCGCGCGGCCGGCGGCCAGCGTCACGGCCTCGGGCAGCGAGGCGGCGGGCAGCAGCGGCACGCCGGTCGATGCCAGCGCCGCCTCGATCAGCGGCGCGTCGCGGCCGATCAGCACCACGGCGCGCACGTACTGGCGCACCGGTTCCGCGAGCGGCGCGAAGTCCTGGCCCTTGCCCTCGCCGCCGAGGATCACGACCAGGCGGCGCTCTTCGCCCAGCCCGATCAGGGCCGCGACCGTCGCGCCCACGTTGGTGCCCTTGCTGTCGTCGAAATACTCGACCTCGTCGACGATCATGACCGGCTCGACCCGATGCGGCTCGCCACGGTATTCGCGCAGGCCGTAGAGCATGGGCGCGAGCTGGCAGCCGGCCGCGGCGGCGAGCGCGAGCGCCGCCAGGGCGTTGAGGGCGTTGTGCCGGCCGCGGATGCGCAGCGCATCGGCCGGCATCAGGCGCTGGATGTGGATCTCTTCCTCTTCGGCCGCGGCGCCGCGCTTGCGCTTCTGCGTCTCGTCGGCTTCCAGCGCGCGCACCAGCCAGGGCATTCCATTCAGCCGTTCGAGCCCGTAGTCGCCGGGACGCAGCGGCATGCCGGCGCCGAACGTGACGATGCTGCGCGGCGAGTGGCCCTTCGCCAGCTTCACCGGCGCGGGCCGCATCGCCATCACCGCCTCGTCCTCGCGATTGAGCACCATGGTGCCCTTGGCGCCGAAGATACGCGCCTTGGCCGCTGCGTAAGAAGCCATGTCGCCATGCCAGTCGAGGTGGTCCTGCGTCAGGTTGAGCACCGCGGCCGCGGTCGGCTCGAAGCCCTGCACGCCGTCGAGCTGGAAGCTCGAGAGCTCGAGCACCCACACCTCGGGCAGCGTGCCGGCGTCGAGGTGCGCGGCCAGCGTGTCGAGCAAGGTGGGGCCGATGTTGCCGGCCACCGCGACCGTCTTGCCGGCGCGTTCCACCAGTTGGCCGGCGAGCGCGGTGACCGTCGTCTTGCCATTGGTGCCGGTCACGGCCAGCACCGCCGGCGTGTAGCCCTGGGGCGCCGGCGGGACGGGCACGAGGATCGGGGTCGGCGCTTCGGCGTCGTCGTCGTCCTCGATAGCGGCGGATTCGGCTTCCTGCTCCTGCGGCGGCGACACCGGCGCCGGCTCGGCCTCTTCCACCGGCGCATCAACTGCGTCGGCAGCTTCCACGGTGCGCAGGTCCGCCAGCGCCTGCGCGAACAGATCGAGCTCGCCGCCCACGGGAAGGCCCATGGCGCGCGCCGCATCGACCACCACCGCGATCGAAGCCGGCGACAGGCCCGGCGAGCGATAGACGGCGCGCACCGACGTGCCTTCGACCAGTGCGGCCGAGAACGGCCCGCCGACAAAAACCGCTTCGGGCAGCTCGGCAAGCAGCGCATCGCGCTGCGGCGGCGCCTCGCGCGTGTCGGCCACGGTCAGCCTGGCGCCATGGCGCGCGCACCAGCGCGCCATCGCCAGTCCCGAGGCGCCCAGGCCCAGGATCAGCACGTGTTGGTCTTGAAGATGCCGCATGTGTCCTACCGCAGCTTCAAGGTGGAAAGACCCACCAGGCACAACAGCATGGTGATGATCCAGAAACGCACCACGACCTGCGTCTCGCGCCAGCCGCTCTTCTCGAAGTGGTGGTGCAAGGGCGCCATCTTGAGCACGCGGCGGCCTTCGCCGAAGCGCTTCTTGGTGTACTTGAAGTAGGTCACCTGCGCCATCACCGAGATCGCCTCGACCACGAAGATGCCGCCCATGACGAAGAACACGATTTCCTGGCGCACGATCACCGCGATGGTGCCGAGCGCGCCGCCCAGCGCGAGCGCGCCCACGTCGCCCATGAAGACCTGCGCCGGATGGGTGTTGAACCAGAGGAATGCGAGCCCGGCGCCGGCCATGGCCGAGCAGAACACCAGTAGTTCGCCCGAGCCCGGGATGTGCGGGAACAGCAGGTACTTGGAATAGACCGCGCTGCCGGTCACGTAGGCGAACACGCCCAGGGCGGAGCCGACCATCACCACCGGCATGATCGCCAGGCCGTCGAGCCCGTCGGTCAGGTTCACCGCGTTGCTGGCGCCGACGATCACGAGATAGGTCAGGATCACGAAGCCGATGCCGCCGAGCGGGTAGCTCACTTCCTTGAAGAAGGGCACCAGGAGGTTGATCTTGGGCGGAAAGTCGAGGTCGAAGCCCGAGCCGACCCAGCTGTAGAACAGCTCGAGCACGCGCCAGTTGGAGCTTTCGGAGATGCTGAACAGCAGGTAGAAGCCCGCCACCAGCCCGACCACCGATTGCCAGAAGTACTTCTCGCGCGAACGCATGCCTTCCGGATCTTTGCGCACCACCTTGCGCCAGTCGTCGACCCAGCCGATGGCGCCGAAGCCCAGCGTGACCCACAGCACGATCCAGACGAAGCGGTTGGACGGGTCGAACCACAGCAGCGTCGCGAAGGCGATCGAGAACAGCACCAGCACGCCGCCCATAGTTGGCGTGCCGCTCTTGGTCAGGTGCGTCTCCATGCCGTAGCCGCGTATCGGCTGGCCGATCTTGAGCGCGGCAAGGCGGCGGATCACGTAGGGCCCGGCCAGGAGGCCGACCAGCAGCGCGGTCAGCGCGGCCATCAGCGCGCGGAAGGTCAGATACTGGAAGACGCGCAGGAAGCCGAACTCCGGCGAGAGCGTCTGCAGCCACAGGGCGAGGCTCACTAGCATGATGCGCAGGCCGGGTTCATTGGCTGCCCTCCTTGTCTTGTTGTTCTTTGGCAGCCGCCGCGACGGCCTGCACCACACGCTCCATCTGCATGAAGCGCGAGCCCTTGACCAGCATGCTGGCCGTGCGCGGCACCTGCGCCAGGACCGCCGCGTTGAGTGCCGCGATGTCGTCGAAATGCCGGGCCTCGGCGCCGCCGGCGGCCTTGAAGGCCGCGATGCCGTGCGCCGATTCGCGGCCGAGCGCGAAAAGTGTTTCGATGCCGCGCTGGCTCGCCCATGCACCGACCTCGGCGTGGAATTGCGGTCCCTGGTCGCCGACCTCGCCCATGTCGCCCAGCACCAGGAGGCGCGGGCCCGGCAGGCCGCTCAACACATCGATCGCGGCGCGCACCGAGTCGGGGTTGGCGTTGTAGCTGTCGTCGACTAGCGTGATCGTGTGCCGACCCGCGAAACGCAGCTCGGTGGCCTTCGAGCGCCCCTTGACCGGCTCGAACGCAGCCAGCCCCTCGGCGATCTTCTCGAGCGACACGCCGCTGGCAAGCGAGCAGGCCACGGCGGCGAGCGCATTGACCACGTTGTGCCGGCCGGCGATCCGCAGGGTGGACTTGATGTCGCCGAGCGGCGTGCGCGCCTCGAAGCGCCAGGCGTCGCCCCGCCATTCGGCGCCGGCCAGCGCGATGTCCGCGTCGGGCCGCTCGCCGAAGGTCAGGCAGCGGCGCGATGCACCCTCGTGCGCCATTTCGTTCCACAGCGAGGTGAAGGCGTCGCCGTAGGGAAACACGGCGGTGCCGCTGTCCGGCAGCGCGCTGATCGCGGCGCCGTTCTCGCGCGCCACCGCGTCGACGCTCGCCATGAACTCCAGGTGCTCGCGCTGCGCGTTGTTGACCAGCGCGATGGTGGGACGCGCGATCGCCGCCAGCCGCGCGATCTCGCCCGGGTGGTTCATGCCGAGCTCGACCACCGCGAGCTGGTGCTGTTCGCGCAGGCGCAGCAGCGTCAGCGGCACGCCGATCTCGTTGTTGTAGTTGCCGGCCGTCGCGAGCGCGCGCTCGGCACCGGCGGCGCGCAGGATCGACGCAATCATCTGCGTGACGGTGGTCTTGCCGTTGCTGCCGGTGACCGCGACCAGCGGCAGCTCGAACTGCGCGCGCCAGCCCGCAGCCAGGGCGCCGAGCGCAGCCAGCGTGTCCGGCACCTCGAGCCCCGGCAGCCCGGCGGCCGCCAGTCCGCGGTGCGCGATCGCAGCGACCGCGCCGCGCGCGCGCGCATCGGCCAGGAAGTCGTTGGCGTCGAAGCGTTCGCCCTTGAGGGCGACGAACAGGTCGCCGGCGGCCAGCGTGCGCGTGTCGGTGTGCACGCGCGAGATGGGCGTGGCGGGATCGCCGACCAGGCGCGCGCCCGGAATCCAGGCCTGTGCCTGGCCGAGCGTCATCATGGGTGTTCCTGGCTGATGAACGCTCATGCGCCACTCCTTAGCGTCAAGGCTTCGATCGCATGCGTTCGATCGGAAAACGCGATGCGCTCGCCGGCGATTTCCTGCCAGGCCTCGTGGCCGCGCCCGGCCAGCAGCACCACGTCTTCGGGCGCGGCCTGGGCCAGCGTCTCGCGGATCGCCTTCGCGCGGTCGGGCTCGACCTGGGCTGCCTCGGGACGCGCGAGCCCGAGGAGGATCTGGCTGATGATGGCGTTGGGCTTCTCGCTGCGCGGGTTGTCGCTGGTCAGGACCACGCGGTCGGCCTGCTTTTCGGCCACCGCGGCCATCATGGGCCGCTTGGCGGTGTCGCGGTCGCCGCCGCAGCCGAACATGCACCAGAGCTGCCCGCCGCGCAGCCGCGCCAGCGGACGCAGGCCAGCCAGCGCCTTGTCGAGCGCGTCGGGCGTGTGCGCGTAGTCGACCACCGCCAGCGGCTGGCCCGCGATGGCGACGCGCTCCATGCGGCCCGGCACGCTGTCGAGCCGCGCGCAGGCCGCCACCGCTTCCTTCAGCGACAGCCCGAGCGCGCGCAGCGTGCCCAGCACGCCCAGCAGGTTCGCGACGTTGTACTGGCCGATCAGCTGCGTCTTCAGGTGTTCGGCCGGCACGCCCTGCTCGACCACCGAGAACTGCAGGCCCTGCGCGTCGTAGCCGATCTCCGTCGCCCGGAGGCGGGCCGGCGCGCCGGCGGCCGACACGGTCCAGACGTCGAGTGCGCCGACGCCGCGCTCGATCAGGTTCGCGACCAGGCTGGCGCCGTGCACGTCGTCGATGTTGACCACCGCGGCGCGCAGGCCCGGCCAGCCGAACAGCTCGGCCTTGGCCTGCCAGTAGGCATCCATGCTGCCGTGGTAGTCGAGATGGTCCTGCGTGAAATTGGTGAACACCGCGACCGCGATCCGCGTGCCGTCGAGCCGGCGCTCCGCGATGCCGATCGAGGAGGCCTCGATCGCGCAGGCGCCGAAGCCGCGGCCCGCGTAGTTGCGCAGCTCGCGCTGCAGCATCACCGGGTCGGGCGTGGTCAGGCCGGTATAGCTCAGGTCCGGCGGCACGCCGATGCCCAGCGTGCCCATCACGGCACAGGGCGAGCGCCCCGCGAGCGCCTGCGCCAGCCACCAGGCGGTGGAGGTCTTGCCGTTGGTGCCGGTGACAGCAAGCACGTCGAGCCGGGTCGAAGGATCGTCGTGATAGGCCGCCGCGATCGGCCCGGTCGCGGCCTTGAGGCCGACGTAGCGCGCAATGGTCTCGCCTTCGAAGCCGAAGGCCTCGACGCCCTCGGCTTCGACCAGGCAGGCCGCGGCGCCCTGCGCCAGCGCGGCCGCGACATGGCGCCGGCCGTCGGTGGCCGCGCCGGGCCAGGCGACGAAACCGTCGCCCGCGCCCACCGGCCGGCTGTCGGCATGCAGCACGCCGCGCACGCGGGCCTTGAGCCAGCCGGCGGCCTCGAGGGGACTGTGCAGCGTCAGCATCAGAAGCTCTCTTCCACGCCGTTGGTCACGACCAGCGGTTTGACTGCCATGTCGGGCGGGACGTTCATCATGCGCAGCGTCTGCTGCACGACCTCGCTGAACACGGGCGCTGCCACCAGGCCGCCGAAATACTGGCCGGCGCTCGGCTCGTCGATCATCACCGCCACGATGATGCGCGGTTTCTCGATCGGTGCCATGCCGGTGAACCAAGAACGGTACTTGTTGCTCGCGTAGCCCTTGCCGACCTGCTTGTGCGCGGTGCCGGACTTGCCGCCCACCGAGTAGCCGATGGTCTGCGCGCGCTGGCCGGTGCCGCCGGGACCGGCCGCCATCTGCAGCATCTTGCGCACCGCGAGCGCGTTCTGCGGCGAGAACACCTTCACGCCCACCGCCGGGTCGGGACTCTTGAGGATGGTCGCGGGAATGAGCTGCCCGTCGTGCGCGAAGGAGGTGTAGGAATGCGCCATCTGGAACAGCGAGGCCGACAGGCCGTAGCCGTAGGCCATGGTGGCCTGCTCGACCGGGCGCCAGCTCTTCCAGGGCCGCAGCCGCCCCGTCACCGCACCGGGGAACTGCAGCTGGGGCTTCTGGCCGTAGCCGAGCGCCGTGTAGGTGTCCCACATCTCGTGCGGGCTCATCTTCTGCGCGATCTTGAGCGCGCCGACGTTGCTCGACTTCTGGATCACGCCCTCGACCGTCAGCGTGCCGTAGTTGTGGGTGTCGCTGATGGTGAAGCCACCGAT
The DNA here is from genome assembly GCF_964253805.1 of Variovorax sp. LjRoot175. Classification (NCBI taxonomy): domain Bacteria; kingdom Pseudomonadati; phylum Pseudomonadota; class Betaproteobacteria; order Burkholderiales; family Comamonadaceae; genus Variovorax; species Variovorax sp. LjRoot175. Next base: position 5,022,893 of record NZ_CAXURY020000001.1, read on the forward strand.
GCTGAATCGGCCGGGGCCGGTTTCGATCAGCGTCTGCGGCTTGATGCGGCCGGCTTCGAGCGCCATCGCGACCGTGATCGGCTTCATCGTCGAGCCGGGCTCGAAGGTGTCGGTGAGCGCGCGGTTGCGCAGCTGCTCGCCAGTGAGGTTCTGCCGCTTGTCGGGCACGTAGCTCGGGTAGTTGGCCAGCGCCAGCACCTCGCCGGTGACGGCGTCGAGCACCACCACGCTGCCGGCCTTGGCCTTGTTGGCCGTCACCGCATCGCGCAGCTTCTGGTAGGCGAAGAACTGCACCTTGCTGTCGACGCTCAACTGGATGTCGCGGCCGTCGACCGGCGGGATCTGCTCGCCCACGCCCTCGACCACGCGGCCGAGCCGGTCCTTGATGACGCGGCGCGCGCCCGCCTTGCCGGCCAGCTCCTTGTTGAACGCGAGCTCGATGCCTTCCTGGCCGTTGTCCTCGACGTTGGTGAAGCCCACCACGTGCGCGGCCGCCTCGCCCTCGGGGTACTGGCGCTTGTATTCCTTGCGCTGGTAGATGCCCTTGATGTTGAGCTCGGCGATGCGCTTGGCGATGGGCTCGTCGACCTGCCGCTTGATCCAGACGAAGGTCTTGTCCTCGTCCTCCAGCTTCTTGTCGAAGTCCTTCTGCGTCATCTCCAGCAGCCTGGCGACCTGTTTGAGCTTGGCCTTGACCTCGGGGTCGTCGCGCTCGATGTCCTCCGGAATCGCCCAGATGCTGGGCGCCACCACGCTGGAGGCGAGCAAGAGCCCGTTGCGATCGAGGATGCGGCCGCGGTTGGCCGGCAGCTCCAGCGTGCGCGTGAAGCGCACCTCGCCCTGGCGCTGGAAGAAATCGTTGCCGATCACCTGCACGTAGGCCGCGCGGCCGGCCAGCACCAGGAAGCCGAAGGCGATGCCGGCCACGATGAACTTACTGCGCCAAACCGGCGTCTTGCTCGCGAGCAAGGGGCTGGTCGTGTATTGCACGCTGCGGCTGCTGCGGCGACTCATGGCGTGGCCCTCCGCGTCGTCGCCGCACGCGCCGGCGAGGCCGGCGTTGGCGCGGCTGCAGCCGCGGGCACCGCTGCAACCGCCGGGATCACGGTGCCGTCCTGCCGCACGTACTGGGTGATGGCCGGCGTGGTCGTGCGCATCCTGAGCTGCTCCTTGGCCAGCTTCTCCACGCGCAGCGGCGTTGCCTGCGCGCGCTTCTCGACCTGCAGCCGGTCATGGTCGAGCTCGAGCCGGCGCGCCTCGTTCTGCACGCGGTGCAGCTCGGTGAACAGCTGGCGCGACAGATACTGCGTGTGCACCAGGTAGATCGCCGAGGCCAGCACGGCCATGAGCAGGAGCAGGTTGAGGCGGGCCATGTTCAGGCTTCCGTGCGCTCGGCGACGCGCAGGATCGCGCTGCGCGCGCGGGGGTTGCCGTCCACCTCGGCCTTCGACGGCTTGACGCGTCCCAAAGCCTTCAGCTTCATCGCCTTCGGTGCAGCAAAAGGCGCGCGGCGGTCGTAGACCTCGCGCGAATGCTTGGCGATGAACTGCTTCACGATGCGGTCTTCCAGCGAGTGGAAGCTGATCACCGCGAGCCGGCCTTGGGGTTGCAGCACGGTAAGGCTCGCTTCTAGCGCCTGTTGCAGCTCTTCAAGCTCGGCGTTGATGAAAATCCGAAGAGCCTGAAATGTGCGCGTTGCAGGGTTCTGGCCCGGCTCGCGGGTTTTGACCGCGCCAGCCACGAGCTCGGCCAGCTCGGCGGTGGTTGAAATTGCGCCCCGTTCTTGTCGGCGAGCTGCAATCGCCTTTGCAATCTGAACAGCAAACCGTTCCTCGCCATAGTCACGAATCACCTCCGCAATCTGCTGTGGTTCGGCCGTTGCCAGCCATTCGGCCACGCTCTCGCCGCGCGTGGTGTCCATGCGCATGTCGAGCGGGCCGTCGAAACGAAAAGAAAAACCCCGTGCGGGGTTGTCGATCTGGGGGGAGCTGATGCCGAGGTCCATCAGCAGGCCGGCCACACTCGCCGGCGGCAGTTCCCCCACGTCCTTGAAACCCTGGTGCCGGATGGAAAAACGCGCATCCTCGATGCGCGCTGCTTCGGCCACCGCTTCCGCGTCCTTGTCGTACGCGATCAGCCGGCCGGCCGGCGCCAGCCTCTCGAGGATGGCGCGCGAATGGCCGCCGCGGCCGAAGGTGGCATCCACGTAGGTGCCGGAGGCCCGCGACGCATCGGGAAGGAGGGCTTCCACCGCTTCCTTCAACAAAACCGTCGTATGGGTCCATGCCTGTTCCACTGCCGGCCTCAGAACGAAAAGTCCTGGAAAACATCGGGCATCTCGCCCTGCGTGGCTTCGGCCTCCTTGGCGTCGTAGGTGGCCTTGTCCCAGAGCTCGAAGTTGTTGCCCATGCCCAGCAACAGAACGTCGCGCGTGATCCCCGCCGCCGAGCGCAGCTCGGGCGAGATCAGCACACGGCCGGTGCCGTCCATTTCGACGTCCATCGCATTGCCCAGGAAAACGCGCTTCCACCACTGTGCCGACATCGGCAGCGCGGCGATGCGCTCGCGGAATTTCTCCCACTCGGGACGAGGGAACAGCATCAGGCATCCGTGCGGATGCTTGGTGATCGTGAGCTGACCGGCCGCGGTGGCGCTCAGGACGTCACGATGCCGGGTCGGCACGGAGAGCCGCCCCTTGGCATCCAGACTGAGCGATGAAGCGCCTTGAAACACGACCACGAACCCCTGTGGTGGGAGGCGTCGCGCACCCAAAAGAGGCACCGCTCGACACTTTTTCCCACTTAACTGCACTTTTTTGCACTGTAGCAGGAAACACTTAGCGCGCAACGGGCCGTCGCAGGTATTTTTTGTAATGGAATCAACGACTTAGCGGTGTTTTTGCAATTCCAAGAACACCGAATTTCGTTGCAGATGAAGCACTTAGCTCACGCAATGAATGTGATGCGTGAACCGTACAAGTGAAAAGCGCCGATCAGAGGATGAATCGAGAGAGGTCTTCGTCGTGACTTAGTGCCGAGAGGCGTGCGTCCACGTAGGCGGCATCGATGCGGATCGCCTGGCCTTCGAGCTTAGTGGCGTCGAAGCTCACTTCGTCGAGCAGCCGCTCCATGACGGTCGACAGGCGCCGCGCGCCGATGTTCTCGGTGCGCTCGTTGACATCGTAGGCGATGCTCGCCAGCCGCGTGATGCTGTCGGGCGCGAATTCCAGCGTCACGCCCTCGGTCGCCAACAGCGCCTGGTACTGCTTCACCAGCGAGGCCTGGGTCTGGGTCAGGATGCTCTCGAAATCCGCCACCGAGAGCGACTGCAACTCGACGCGGATCGGGAAGCGGCCCTGCAATTCGGGGATCAGGTCGCTCGGCTTGCTCAGGTGAAAGGCACCGCTCGCGATGAAAAGGATGTGGTCGGTGCGCACCACGCCGTACTTGGTGGTCACGGACGTGCCTTCGACCAGCGGCAGCAGGTCGCGCTGCACGCCCTGGCGCGACACGTCGGCGCCCTGCGCCTCGGTGCGCGTGGCGACCTTGTCGATCTCGTCGATGAAGACGATGCCGTTCTGCTCGGCGTTGTGGATCGCCTGGGTGCGGATCTCGTCCTCGTTGACCAGCTTGGCGGCCTCCTCGTCGATCAGCAAATGCATCGCCTCGCCGATCTTGAGCTTGCGCGTCTTGCGCCGGCCCTGACTCAGCTGGCCGAACATGCCGCGCAGCTGTTCGGTCATGTCCTCCATGCCGGCGGGGCCCATGATCTCGAGCGGCGCGCGCGCTTCGGCCAGGTCGATCTCGATCTCCTTGTCGTCGAGCTGGTGTTCGCGCAGCTTCTTGCGGAAGGCCTGCCGCGTGGCATTGCCGCTGCCGTCTGTGGCGGCGCCATCGGCCAAACGCGCCGGCGGCAGCAGCACGTCGAGGATGCGCTCTTCCGCCCCGTCCTCGGCGCGCATGCGCACCTTGGCGCTCTCGCTTTCGCGCGTCTGCTTGACGGCGATTTCGGCCAAGTCGCGGATGATCGAATCGACGTCCTTGCCGACGTAGCCGACCTCGGTGAACTTGGTCGCCTCGACCTTGATGAAGGGCGCATCGGCCAGGCGCGCAAGCCGGCGCGCGATCTCGGTCTTGCCCACGCCGGTGGGGCCGATCATGAGGATGTTCTTGGGCGTGATCTCGGCGCGCAGCTTTTCCTCGACCTGCTGGCGGCGCCAGCGATTGCGCAGCGCGATCGCCACCGCGCGCTTGGCGTCGGGCTGGCCGACGATGTGGTGGTCGAGTTCGGAAACGATTTCCTGGGGGGTCATGGACATGGATGGACTCGGAGCGGCCTCACAGGGTCTCTACCGTGTGATGCATATTGGTGTAAATGCAGAGTTCGCCCGCGATCTCGAGCGATTTCTTGACGATGTCGGCGGCGCTCATCTCGGTGTGGTCGACCAGCGCCTTGGCCGCGGCCTGCGCGTAGGCGCCGCCGGAGCCGATCGCGATGATGCCGTTCTCGGGCTCCAGCACATCGCCGCTGCCGGTGATGATCAGCGAGGTGGTGGCGTCGGCCACCGCCAGCATCGCCTCGAGCCGGCGCAGCACGCGATCGGTACGCCAGTCCTTGGTGAGCTCGATGGCGGCGCGCGCCAGGTGGCCCTGATGCTTTTCGAGCTTGGCCTCGAAACGCTCGAAGAGGGTGAAGGCATCGGCGGTCGCGCCGGCAAAACCGGCGAGCACCTTGCCGTGATAGAGCCGGCGCACCTTGCGTGCGCTGCCCTTGATGACGATGTTGCCGAGGGTGACCTGGCCGTCGCCGCCGATTGCGACCTGGTCGCCGTTCGGGGTCTTGCGCCGCACGCTGATGATCGTGGTTCCGTGAAATTGTTCCATCGAAGCAATATGGCGACGGCTGGCGCGAATGCAAGCCGAATAAGCGTAGTGCCCTCGTGAGCTTGAGAGACTATATCGGCCGCCGCCGGGCCGCCCCAAGGCGGCCGAGCCTCCCCCTCGGGGGGTGGAGAATTACACGCAGCGAAGCGAAGTGAAAAGCCGGGGGCCTAGTTCGTTCTGACTGCGACCTCGGCGTGGTCGGCAATGCCGATCACGCCGAAGAAGGCCGCGATCAGCCGGTGCGCGTCCACGAAGGCCACGCGCTGTTCGCGCGCATCGCGGGCCGTGACCCAGTTCAGGAGCGTGCCGGCCGCCACGAAATCGATGCGCACCAGCGCCGCGCACGACACCGACAAGTTCGGTGCGCCGACCAGCTCCGCATCGAGTCGCTCCCAGGTCGAGAGCGACTCGCCCACGAGCTCCCCCGCCAGCGTGCTGTGGCCGATGGGTCCGGCCGGCGCCAGGTCGTCGCCGGGCTCGTCGTCGATGGCCGAGATCGCGAATCCGGACGCCGGCTCCGGTGCGGGCCCCTGCGGCTGTGCTTCGAGCTCGCCGAAATCGCCCTTCGGGTCTTCCCAGGGCGGCGGCGACACCTCGTAGGTGATGCAGTAGTTGAGCGCCAGCAGTTCGAATTCGTCGGCCCGGTGCATGACGCGCAAGGCGGCCATGTGCAGCTGCCACCAGACCGCATCGACCTGGCGGTTGTTGACGGGCGTGGCCTCGGTGAGCACGATCAGCAGGCGATCGCTGCCGGCAAAGCGCAGTTGCACCGCCGAATCGGCCCAGTGGTTAAACAAGGCGCGCAGCGGCCCGGCGGCATCGGCTTCGATGGCGTCGAGCGCATTCCAGTCGAGCTTCCACGACGCGCCGGCCGCGGCGAGCGCACGGGTGAGGCCGAGCAGGCTTTCGCGCGTCAGCCGCGCGGGGCTCGCCCAGTCGGCGCCGCCGACCGGTGCCGCCCTCGGCGCCGATTCGCTATCGGCAGCCGCCGAGGCCTGGACATTGCGCGCCAGCGCGCGCAGCGAAATCCATTCGGGCGCAGCCCGCTTCATGTGCTGCGCATAGCGAACGCCGGCGGCCGCGAACTTCTCGGCATCGCCGGTGGCCCGGTAAAGGTCGAGCAAGGCGAGCCAGGTGTCGTCGTGATCGGCGCTCGGGCTGTCCGGTGCCAGCGTCTGCAACAGGATGGCTTCGGCGCCGGCATCGTCGCCGTGGGCGAAGCGGATGGCGGCTTCCTCGATGCTGCCGTCGTAGACGGAGCGTGCGCCCTGCTGCCCGGTCGCCCCGGGGGGCGGCGGCACGCCGGGTACGGTGTCGGCATAGGCGCGCGCATGCTGAGCGGCCATGTCGGAGTTCCGGGAAGCCGCGCCGTCAGGGCCGGCTGCGCCTCCAGGCCCGCGGTTCTTCCACCATTGCTGCGACATCTGCTCTTCGATCTCGTCGATCTTCTTGAGCGTGAGCGCCCGGCCCTCGGTCTTGCCCGAGGTGCTGCTGACGTTGAAGGAGGACGGCGTGGCCGCGGCATCCCGGCCGCCGGCCGCCTCGCGCTGGCGCAACTTGCGCAGCATGTCGAACTCACGGCGGCGCACGAAGTCGTTGCGCTGCCGCCGCTCGATCATTTCCTTGAGCATCTCGCGGCTGTAGCCGTTCTCGAGCTGCGACGACTCCTCGGCGTCGAGCTCGGACCAATCCTTGAGCGGATTGCGAACGAACTTCGCAACCTTCGACAACAAGCGACCGGAATCTTCCTTGGCCATGCGCAGCGTCTCCCCTTCGGCTTCGTGAAAGATCAGTCGCCGAACATCTTCTGCTTCAGTTCACGACGCTGTTGCGCCTCCAGAGACAGTGTGGCGGTCGGCCGGGCCAGCAGGCGGCCGACACCGATCGGCTCGCCGGTTTCGTCGCAGTAGCCGTAGTCGCCGGCGTCGATGCGCTGGATCGACTGCTCGATCTTCTTGAGCAGCTTGCGCTCGCGGTCGCGCGTGCGCAGTTCGAGCGCATGCTCTTCCTCGATGGTGGCGCGGTCGGCCGGGTCCGGCACGACCACCGTGTCTTCGCGCAGATGCTCGGTGGTCTCGCCGGCGTTCTCGAGGATGCCGCGCTTGAGCTCCTGCAGCTTGAGGCGGAAGAAGGCCATCTGCTTCTCGTTCATGTACTCCGAATCCGGCATCGCGATCACCTCGGCATCGGTGAGTTCGTGGGCCGGCTTGCTCTTCCAGTTGTTGGCCAGCTTCGGGTCCTTCTTGACGGCGATGGGCGGCGGCGGCACCAGCGGGTTCGTCGTGATCTGGACGAAGCTCGATTTGGCCGCGGTGGAGGCCACCGACTGGGGCATGGAGGGCACGGTCAGCTGCGACAGCCGCGAAACGCGTCCGCCGCGTGCGGGGGCAGGCGTGGCGGCGGGGGTATTGGTGGGGGTGGTCGGAGTGGTCATGGAAGGTGTCGCCGTGGCGGGAGTGGAGGCGGCAGCCGCTTTTTTCACGGGAGTCGGTGATGCAGCATGTGCGGTGGCACGAGGGCCGGCCGCCTTGGTTGACGAAGCGCCTGCACTCGCCGTCGTGGTCTTGCTCTTGGCAGGGGCCTTCGACGGCGCGGCAGACTTGACTGGCTTGACCGGAGAAACCTTCTTCGCCGCGGGCACAGCCTTCTTGGCAGCCGGTGTCTTCTTGACCGCCGGCTTGGTCACGGGCTTGGCTTTGGCGACGGGTTTCTTCACGGTGACTGGCTCCTTCGACGAACGTTGTCAGGGTGCTCGCCGGTGGCGAACCCCGGGGTTATACCCCCGAAAGCAGGCCAGAAACGTGCGCAGTCCTATGCCGAAAGTCACACATCCCCATAAAGACAGGACAGGTGCGCTCCCGGAACAGGCGCGCGATTGTATAGACAAAGAATGTTGGCCCCCGGCTTTTCACTTCGCTACGCTGCGTGTAACTCCACCCCCCGAGGGGGAGGCGCAGCTCGCCTTGGGGCGGCCCGGCGGCGGCCGCCTCGCACTCGATCATCAGACCAGGCACTGCTCCAGGCCCTGCTCCAGGATTTCGCGCGGCAGGTCGATGCCGATGAAGACCATGCGGCTGTTGCGTTTTTCGTCCGCGCCCCAGGCCGGGCCGAGGTCGCTGCCCATCAGCTGGTGCACGCCCTGGAAGATCACCTTGCGCTCGGTGCCCTGCATGTGGAGCACGCCCTTGTAGCGCAGCATGCGCGGGCCGTAGATGTTGACGATGGCGCCCAGGAAATCCTCCAGCCGCGCCGGGTCGAAGGGCCGGTCGGCGCGGTAGACGAAGCTTTTCACGTCGTCGTCATGGTGATGGTGGTGGCCGTGGCCCTCGTTCGCATGCGAAGGGTGGTCGCAATCCTCGCCGTGTTCGTGGTCGTGGTGCTCGTGCTCGTCTTCCTTGAGAAAGTCCGGGTCGATGTCCAGCTTGGCGTTGAGGTTGAAGCCGCGCAGATCGAACACGTCTTTCAGCGGCACCTCGCCGAAATGCACCTTCTGCTGCGGCGCGCGCGGGTTCATGTGCTTGAGCCGGTGGATCAGCGCCTCGGTCTCGTCGGCGGCGACCAGGTCACTTTTGCTGATGAAGATCTGGTCGGCAAAGCCGACCTGGCGGCGCGCCTCCTGGCGGTCGTTGAGCTGCTGCGGCGCATGCTTGGCGTCCACCAGCGTGAGGATCGAGTCGAGCAGGTAGCTCTCGGCGATCTCGTCGTCCATGAAGAAGGTCTGGGCCACCGGGCCGGGGTCGGCCAGGCCGGTGGTCTCGATCACCACGCGGTCGAAATCGAGCAAGCCCTTGCGCTTCTTGGCCGCCAGCAGTTGCAGCGCCTCGCGCAGGTCCTCGCGGATGGTGCAGCAGATGCAGCCGTTGCTCATCTGCACGATCTGCTCCTTCGACTCGGCGACCAGGATGTCGGTGTCGATGTTCTCTTCGCCGAATTCGTTCTCGATCACCGCGATCTTCTGTCCGTGCGCCTCGTTCAGGATGCGCTTCAGCAAGGTCGTCTTGCCGGCGCCGAGGAAGCCGGTCAGGATGGTGGCGGGAATGAGGGCCATGAAGTGCTCCGGGGGTGGAATCGGGGAAAGGCGGAAAGTTTAGCGACGGCGGTCCGGCCGCGCTCCGGCAAGGGCAAAAGCTATTTGCGCACCACCACCAGGCCCTTCAGGTACTCGCCCTCGGGGAACTCGATGGTCATCGGGTGGTCCGGCGCGGCGCCCAGGCGCTCGCTGATGTAGCCGTCGACGCCGGCATCGATGCCGGCGCCGGCCACGATCTTGTGGAACAGGTCGGCGCCGATGCCGCCCGAGCACGAAAAAGTCAAGAGCACGCCGCCCGGCGCCAGCAGCTTGAGCGCCAGCCGGTTGATGTCCTTGTAGGCCCGCGCGGCGCGCTCGGCGTGGGCGACGGTGGGCGCGAACTTGGGCGGATCGAGCACGATGGCGTCGAACACCCGGCCCTCCTCGATGAAGCGGCGCAGCGCGGCATTGACGTCGGCATCGAGGAACTCGGTGCGCGCGCCTTCGAAGCCGTTCAAGGCGACATGCGCACGCGCGCGCTCCAGCGCTGGCAGCGAGGAATCGATGGACACCAGCTCGGCGCCCTCGACCGCGCCGGCCGCCTTCAAGCCCGCGAGCGCCGCGACCGTGAAGCCGCCGGTGTAGCAGAAGCAGTTGAGCACGCGGCGAAAGCGGCGATGCCGGGCCAGTTCGGCAAAGCGCCGGCGGCTGTCGCGCTGGTCCAGGTAGAAGCCGGTCTTGTGGCCGGTCGCGATGTCGAGCGTGAGCTGCCAGTCGTGCTCGCGGATCGTGAGCTCTGTGGGACCGCTGCCGCGCAGCCAGCCGGTCAGCGGCGCGAGGCCCTCGCGCTCGCGGCCGCTCGCGTCGGAGCGTTCGTAAAGTTTTGCAAGACCGGTGGCAGCCAGCAAAGCATCGGCCAGCACCTCCTTCCAGCGCTCCACGCCGGCCGACAGGAACTGCGCCACCAGCGTGTCGCCATAGCGGTCGACGATCAGGCCCGGCAGGCCGTCGGCCTCGCCGTGGACCAGCCGCACGCCGTCGCTCTGCAGGTCGAAGAGCTGCCGGGCTGCGACCGCACTCGCGACACGCGCCCCAAAAAAGGCCGCGTCGATGCGCTGCTTCTCGTCGAAGCTCCAGGCGCGGGCGCGAATCTTCGAATGCGGGCTGAAGGCCGCCCAGGCGAGGAACTTGCCCTCGTCCGATTCGATGCGCACCGTCTCGCCCGCATCGCCGCCGCCTTTGGCGATCGCCGATTCGAAGACCCATGGATGGCGGCGCTGCAGCGAGCGCTCCTTGCCGGGCCGAAGACGCAGAAGTTTCATGGCTTGTTCTTGCTTTTTGGGGCGCGCACCGATGCGCCCTCGTCGCGCGCGTGCGCCCGCGGATGCGCCGCGTCGTAGGCCTTGGCCAGGTGCTGGAAATCCAGCCGCGTGTAGACCTGCGTGGTTGCGATGTTGGCGTGGCCCAGCAGCTCCTGCACCGCGCGCAGGTCGCTGCTGGACTGCAGCACGTGGCTGGCAAAGGAATGGCGCAGCATGTGCGGATGCACCGGCGCGGCCAGGCCGGCCTTGAGGCTGCGCTGGCGCAGCTGCTTCCAGACCGAATGGGGGGAGAAACGCAGGCCGTTGCGGCCGATGAATAGCGCGGCGGCGTTCGCCGGATCGCGCAGTCGGGCGGCCTCGAGCGCGCTGCATTCGTCGCGCACCGCGAGCCAGGCCGCAAGCGCCTCGGCCGCCTTGGCGCCCACCGGCACGATGCGGCGCTTGCTGCCCTTGCCGAGCACGCTGGCTTCCTGCGCATCGAGATCGACCCAGCCGCGCGCGATGTTGCTGGCGCGCACGTCCAATCCGGTCAGTTCGCCGACGCGCAGGCCGCAGCCGTAGAGCAGTTCGACGATCGCGCGATCGCGCGCCTCGGCCCAGGGGTCGGCATCGGCGTCGTGCAGGTCGGCCAGCTGCACGGCCTCGTCGACCGCCAGCGCCTTCGGCAAGGGCCGAGCTGCCTTGGGCGCATGAACGTCCTGCACCGGGTTCGCGCCCACCAACCCCTCGTTGCCGAGCCATCGGTAGAAGCCGCGCCAGCACGAGAGCACCAGCGCGATGCCGCGCGCTTCGCGGCCGGCGCTGTGCAGTTGCGCCATCCAGCGCCGCACGTGGACGGTCTGAACCTTGTCGAGCGCCAGACCGCCCGCCTGGGTCTTCTCGGCCAGCGTCTTCAGATGGATGGCGTAGAGCTCGACGGTACGCGCCGCGAGCCGGCGCTCCACGCGCACGTGCTCGAGGTACTTCTCGACCAGTGCCGGGGTCGCGATCTGCGACTCAGTGGAGGTATCCATTGGCGGCATTGTTCACGATGGCAAGCGGCTCGCGCAACGCGCCCTTGAAGAGCATGCCCCAACGGCGCCAGCAGGAGGTCGGCGCCGCGGCGTATTGCAGCTCGAACATCCGGTCGAAGCCGGCCGCGCGCGCCAGGCGCTCCACGCGCCACAGGTGGTAGGGCTCGGACACGATGATCACGCTCTTCACGCCGGCTGCCTGCAGCACGGCGCGCGACATCGAGAGGTTCTCGCGCGTCGTCGACGACACGGGCTCCAACAGCAGCGTGCCCGTGTACCCGGCGTCGCGCGCATGCTGCTGCATCACCTCGGCCTCGACGCGCCCGTCCTCGCGGTCGATGCCGCCGGACAGCACGAGCTGGCGCACGCGTCCCTCCCGCGCCAGCGCGATGCCGGTGTCGACACGGCCGGTGAGGCAGGGGTTGGGCTTGCCGTCGCGATACGCGCGGTTGCCGAGGATCAGTGCCGCATCGGCCGCGCGCTGGGGCGGATGGCCCAGCAGGTCGAGCGCATGCAGCCAGATCGTGATCGCGATGGCTGCATAGCCCAGCAGCAGGACCCCCAGCGCGCCGAGTACCGCGCGCCTGAAGCCGCGGATCAAGGCCGCAGCCGCGAGAGCGCGCCCGAGGCCAGCTCGGCGATGCGCTCCAGGAAGTCGGTGCCCATCTCGGCATTGAAGCGCTGCGCGTCGGGCGACGCCAGCACCAGCAGGCCGAAGGCCGGCGCTTCGGCGTCGGGCCGCAGCGGAATCAGCGCGATCGACACCGCGGCACGCGGCTCGGCCAGCCAGTTGGCGGCTTCGAAGCCGGCGTTCAGGCCGCAGTACGGCGCCGTCAGCGAGGTGGCCAGCGCCTTCACGTCGTCGCTGACCCACTGCGCGTACGGCTCGTTGAGGTAGCTGCTGTCGCAGTCCCAGATCTTGATCGCGGTCTGCGGCACCAGGAACAGCGTCTGCAGCTGCTCGGCGATCTGGGTCGGCAGCCCGCGCGGGTCGCGCGTGGTCAGCAGGCCGCGCGTCCAGCGCTGCAGCCGGTCGGCCGTGACCACGTTCTCGGTGCCATGGCGCACCATGTCCATCACCCGGTGCTCCAGCGCCTTGATCTTCTCGCGCAGCATCTCGGCCTGCCGTTCCTGCAGGCTCACCGCGCGGTTGCCGTGCGGGCTGGTGAGCTGCACCTGGCCCAGCAGCTGCGCATGGCGTTCGAAGAAGTCCGGCGTGTTCGAGAGGTAGTTGGCGATGTCGTCTTCGGTGATCGGGTTCATGGCGTTGGAGTTGAATTTGTTCATGGCACTTCGATTTCGCCTTCGAACACGGTGTCGGCGGGCCCGGTCATCAGCACCGGAGCGCCGTCGCCGGCCCATTCGATGGTGAGCAGTCCGCCGCGGGTCTGGACGTCGACCCCGGTGTCGAGGCGGCCGAGACGGATGCCCGCGACCACCGCGGCGCAGGCGCCGGTGCCGCAAGCCAGCGTTTCGCCGGCGCCGCGCTCGAACACGCGCAGGCGCACGTGCGTGCGGTCGACGACCTGCATGAAGCCGGCGTTGACGCGCTGCGGGAAGCGCGGATGGTGCTCGATCGCCGGACCCTGGGTGGCCACCGGCGCCGTCTCGACGTCCGGCACGATCTGCACCGCATGCGGGTTGCCCATCGACAGCACGGCCACCGACACCTTGGCGCTTTCGGCGTGCGTGCCCAGGGTCAGGTGCCAGGTGTGCCAGGCGCCGTCGTGCTGCGGGTCGAGGCCGGCGGTGTCGAAGGGCACGCGTGCGGGCTCGAAGATCGGCGCGCCCATGTCGACCGTCACGCGGCCGTCGGCGCCCATGTGCGGCTCGATCACGCCCGAGAGCGTCTGCACGCGCACCGTGTCCTTCGGCGTGAGGCCGTGCTCGCGCACGAAGCGCATGAAGCAGCGCGCGCCGTTGCCGCACTGCTCGACCTCGCCGCCGTCGGCGTTGTGGATCACGTATTGGAAATCGATGCCCGCCGCCGGCGAAGGCCGCACGGTGAGGATCTGGTCGGCGCCGACGCCGAAGTGGCGGTCGGCCAGGAAGCGGTACTGCGCCGCACTCAGGCCCAGCGCGCCACGGGTTTCGTCCAGCACGACGAAGTCGTTGCCGGCGCCCTGCATCTTGGTGAAGCGGATTCGCATCGGGGGATTATCCGCCGCGGCCAGCCCTGATCCGGTCGAGCGCCCGGTCGAGGAAGGCCAACCGGTCCTGCCCCCAGAAGCGCTCGCCCTCGAGGATGAAGGTCGGCGCGCCGAACACGCCCTTCTCCACCGCCTCGGCGCTGTTGGCACGGTAGCGGGCCTGGGTTTCGGGCCCCTGCTCCAGCGCCTGCAGCGCGGCGCCGTCGTAGCCGTTCTCGTCGGCGACCGCGATGCGCACCGCGGCATCCGAGGTGTCGCGTTCCTCGGCCCACAGCGCGCGCAAGAGCGCATGCGAGAGCGGCTGCGCATCGAGCCCCTGCAGCTGGGCGGCGATCACCATCCAGCCCGGGTACTTGTTCCAGTTCGGATCGGCCGGCGGGCCCTTGGGATAGTGCTTCGGCTCCAGGTTGAGCGGCATGCCCAGGTACTCGCGCCAGCGCGCGAGTTCGAGCGCATGGTAGGTGCGGCGCGGCTCGGGCCGCGTCTTGAGCGGAATGCCGCCGGTCTGCGGCACCACGGCCTGGAAATCGTAGGGCTTGAGCACGAGCCGCACGTGGTGGCGGCGCACGATGTCCTGCAGTTGCGGACCGCCGAGATACGCCCAGGGCGAAGAGAGGCTGTAGTAGCAGTCGAGTTCGATCATGTTCTGGATTATCTTCAGGCGATGCCTGACGACCTCTCTTCCGACGCCCTGCCGCCGGTGCCTGTGCAATTCACCGCGAGCCCGCGCGATGCGGCGGCGCTCGAAAAGCTGGCCGCGCAAGTGCGCGCCGATCTCGAGCGCATCAACCTGCCGCCGCCCGCCTGGGTGCTGCCGGCCGAATCGGCCGATGCCGACACGCCGGTGCTCGACGTGCTGGTGGCCGGCGCCGGCATGTGCGGCCAGACCGCCGCCTTCGCATTGCGCAAGGAAGGCGTGACCCACATCCGCGTGATCGACCGCGCCGCGCGCGGCGACGAAGGCCCATGGGGCACCTATGCGCGCATGCTCACGCTGCGCAGCCCCAAGCAGGTCGGCGGCCCCGAGCTCGGCCTGCCATCGCTTTCTTTCCGCGCCTGGTACGAGGCGCAGCACGGCATCGAAGGCTGGGCTGCGCTGCACAAGATCGGCCGCATCGACTGGCGCGACTACCTGCTGTGGGTGCGCGACACCGTCGGCCTGCCGGTGGACAACGGCGTCGCGCTGCGCTCCGTGTCGCACAGCGACGATGGGCGGCTGCTCGCGGTCGAACTCACGGACCCGCAGGGCCGGCGCGAAACCGTGCGCACGCGGCAGCTGGTGCTGGCGCTGGGCCGCGACGGCAGCGGCGCGCCGCGCTGGCCGTCTTTTCCGTCCTTGCGGCACGACGACCCGCACGCGGCCGGCCGGGTGTTCCATTCGGCCGACGCGATCGACTTCGCCGCGCTGGCCGGCAAGCGCATCGGCGTGCTGGGCGCCGGCGCCTCGGCCTTCGACAACGCGGCCTGCGCGCTGGAGGCCGGCGCCGCGGAGGTCGTGCTGTTTGCGCGCCGGCCGCAATTGCCGCAGGTCAACAAGAGCAAGGCCGCATCGAGCCACGGCTTCCTGCGCGGCTTCGAAGGCCTGGACGATGCGCGCAAGTGGCGCGTCTACACCTACATCTTCGACGAGCAGGTGCCGCCGCCCTGGGAAACCGTGCGCCGCTGCGATGCGCACGCGGCCTTCACGCTGCTGCTCGGCACGCCCTGGCTGGACGTGGCGCCCGATGCGGAAGGCGTGGAGGTCAGCACGCCGAACGGCGGCAGCGAACGCTTCGACGCCGTGATCTTCGGCACCGGCTTCGACGTCGACCTGCTCGACCGCCCCGAGATCGCGCGCTACACGCCGCTGGTCGACACCTGGGCCCAGCACGTGCTGCCCGAGGAGGCGCAGCGCTATCCCGAGCCGGCGCGCTTCCCCTACCTGGGTGCGGGCTTCGAACTGCGCGGCCGCACGGGCGTCGCCGGCAGCACCGAGGCCGAGGCGCTCTCGCGCATGCGCCTGTTCAACTGGGGCGCCACCATGAGCCACGGCGCGCTGGCGGGTGACATCCCCGGCCTCGCGATCGGTGCCACGCGCCTGGCCCACGCGATCGCGCGCGACCTGTTCGTCGAGGACGCCGACCGCCACTGGGCGCGCCTGCTGGCACACGATGAGCCGGAACTGATCGCGACCCGCTGGTACGCGCCGGACAAGCGAAGCTGATGGACACCCGCCAGATGCGCTGCATCCTCGCGGTCAGCGAGGCCGGCAGCCTCACGCGCGCGGCCGAGCAATTGGGCCTCGCGCAGCCGGCGCTCACGCAGACGCTGAACCGGCTCGAGCGCGAGATCGGCACGCCGCTCTTCACGCGCACGCGGCGCGGCGCCACGCTGACCGAGGCCGGCCTCGCGATCGTGGAGGACGTTCGCGCCAGCCTGGCCCACGCCGACGCGGCGGCCGATCGCGCCCGGGCCATGGCGGCGGGCCGCGCAGGCCGGCTCACCGTCGGCTTCGTGACCCATGCCATCTACGAGGTGTTGCCGCGCGCGCTGCGCCTGCTGCGCGCCGCCCATCCGCAGCTCGACGTGGTGCTGCGCGAGATGAGCAATGCCGAGCAGGTCGACGCGCTGGCGGGCGGCCGCATCGACATCGCGCTGCTGCATCCGCCCGTGTCCTTCAATGCCAAGGTGAACGAGCTGCGCCTGGGCGA
The DNA here is from genome assembly GCF_964253805.1 of Variovorax sp. LjRoot175. Taxonomy (NCBI): domain Bacteria; kingdom Pseudomonadati; phylum Pseudomonadota; class Betaproteobacteria; order Burkholderiales; family Comamonadaceae; genus Variovorax; species Variovorax sp. LjRoot175. Next base: position 5,038,960 of record NZ_CAXURY020000001.1, read on the forward strand.
GGATCCGATGGTGGCCGCACTGCCCGCCGCCTACGAGGTGGCCGCCGACGGCTGCGTGTCCCTGGCCGAGATCGCGCAGCATGGGCTGGTCTGGTTTCCCGAGCAGCAGATTCCGGCCCTGCGCAGCCAGCTGCTGGGCGCGATCCGCCGCGCCGGCCACCAAGTGCAGGTGGTGCAGGATGCCAACCGCACGCTGACCGTGCTGGCCTGCGTGGCCGCAGGCCTCGGCTGGTCGCTGCTGCCGCGCTCGGTGCATGCGCTGCGCCATGAAGGCGTGCGCTATGCCGAAGTGCGCGACGGCGCGGACCTGCCCGCCTTCGAGCTGTCGGCGATGTGGCTGGCGCGCTCGCGGCCCACCTTTGCCGATGCGTTCGCGCAGATGCTGGGGCCTCAATCGAGCTGAAGCTTGTTCTCCTTGGCGAGCCGGCTCCACTTCGCGAGCTCGGCGCGGCGGAACGCATCGAGCTCTGACGGATCGGAGCCGATCACCTCGGCGCCCATGGCCTCCAGCCGCTGGCGCACCTCCGGGTCCTTGACGGTGGCGGCGATCTCCTTCGAGAGCCGCGCGATCACCGCAGCCGGCGTGCCCGCCGGCACGAAGACCGCATTCCACTCGTACATCTCGTAGCCCGGCAGGCCCGACTCCACGAGGGTCGGCACCTCGGGCAGCACCGGCGAGCGCGTCTTGCCGCCGATTGCGAGCGGCCGCAGCTTGCCGCTCTGGATGTAGGGCATGCCCGAACCCAGGCTGGCGAAGAACACCGGCACCTGGCCCGCCATGACGTCGGTGAGCGCCGGGCCGCCGCCCTTGTAGGCCACGTGCGTCATGCGCGTCTTGGCCATCGAATCGAAGAGCTCGGCCGCCAGGTGCGGCGAGGAGCCGTTGCCCGAGGAGGCGTAGTTGATCTCCCCCGGCCGCGCCTTGGCTTGGGCGATCAGGTCCTTGATGCTCGCGATCGGCGCACCGGGATGCACCACGAGGATGTTGGGCACCTTGACCAAGAGCGAGACCGGCGCGAAGTCGCGCAGCGTGTCAAAGGGCATCTTGCTGCGCAGCGCCGGGTTCTGCGCATGGTTGGAGGCATCGAGCATCACGGTGTAGCCGTCGGCCGGGCTCTTGGCGACGATGTCGCCGCCGATCGCGCCGCCGGCGCCGCCGCGGTTGTCGATCACCACCGGCTGGCCGAGCCGGGCCGAGAGCTTGGGTCCGATGATGCGCGCCACCGCATCGACCGTGCCGCCCGGCGGATAGGTCACGACCAGGCGCACAGGCTTGGCCGGCCAGGCTTGCGCCTGTGCGCCGAGGGCTGCGAGCAGCAGGGTCGCGCCGCCCGCGGCACGGATGAAGGCGCGCGCGAAGCGTGAGGGATGGAACATCGTTGTCTCCTTCGGGCGCCGATGCCGGCACCCCTTTTTCTGTTGATGACTCAGGCGAAACGGAACAGCGCGGCGGGTGTGTCGACCAGGATGCGCCGGCGCGCCTCGGCATCCGGCACCCAGTCGGCCAGCGCCGCCTGGGTGGATCCGTAATCGGCCAGATCCTGGTGTTGCGTGTGCGGCCAGTCGCTGCCCCACAGCAGGCGGCCGGCACCCAGCGCCTGCAGCAGGGCCTGTGCAGCGGCGCGTGCCGCGCTGCCGCGCTGGTCGGGCCAGTTGCGGTAGGCCGCGGAGAGCTTGACCCACACGCGCCCGGTCGAAGCGCTGCGCAGCAGCCAGGCGAAGCCTTCGTCGTCGCCGGGCGCCGGGCCGGGCCGGCCGAAGTGGTCCACCACCAGCTTGCAGCCGGCATCGAGGATGGACTGCCCGACCAGCGGCAGGTCGTGCGATTCGCGATGCAGCTCCACATGCCAGTCGAGCGCACGCACACGCTCGAACAGGCGCTGCCATTCGGCAAGCGCGAAGTCGGGAATGGGCAGCCCGACGAGGTTGAGCCGGATGCCGCAGACGCCTTGCCGGTCCAGCGCCGCCAATTCGCTCTCGCCGATGCTCGGCTCGACGATCACGACGCCGCGCAGCCGCTCTGGACAGGCGCGCAGCGCATCGAGCAGGAAGCTGTTGTCGGTGCCCAGGAAGCTCGGCTGCACCAGCACCGCATGCGAGACCGCATGCGCGTCGAGCAGCGCGAGGTAGTCGGGCAAGAGCGCGTCGTAGTCGGGCGCGTGGCGATGCACCGGCGCCAGCGGCAGGCCGCACCGGAACACGTGGGCGTGGCTGTCGACCGCGGCGATCGCCTCAGGCGTAGCGCGCATCGAGCTCATCGAATTCCTTCTTGCGCACCAGCGCCTGGCGCTCGGCGAAGGTGGCGACCAGGCCGCTCGCCTCGTCCAGCCGGCCGCGCTCGCGCAGGCCTTGCAGCGCCAGCGTCATGCCGCGCACCGCGCCCTGCAGCGCGGCGTTGGCATAGAGCACCAGGCCGAAGCCCATGGCGCCGAACTCGGCCGCGTCCAGCGTCGGCGTCTTGCCGCCGATCACCACGTTGACCACCTGCGGGCAGGCCAGCTCGCGCGGAATGCGGCGCAGCGCTTCCAGTGACTCGGGCGCCTCCACGAAGGTGATGTCGGCCCCGGCCTCGGCATAGGCCGCGGCGCGCGCGATCGCAGCGTCGATGCCTTCGACCGCGGCCGCGTCGGTGCGCGCGATCACCAGGAAGTCGGCATGCACCCGGGCATCGACCGCCGCCTTCACCTTGCCGAGCATCTCGCCCTGCGCGATCACCGCCTTGCCCTCGAAGTGCCCGCACTTCTTGGGGCTCACCTGATCTTCCAGCTGGATCGCGTTGGCGCCGGCGCGCTCCAGCGTGCGCACCGTGTGCTGCACGTTGAGCGCATTGCCGAAGCCGGTGTCGGCGTCGACGATGATGGGCAGCTTCACCGCATCGTGCAGCGCGGCCGTGTGCTGCGCGAGATCGCCCAGGTGGACGAAGCCCAGGTCGGGGATGCCGTAGAAGGTGTTGGTGAGCCCGGCGCCGCTCAGGTACACGGCCTCGAAACCGAGCTCCTCGATGACGCGCGCGGCCAGCGCGTTGGCCGCGCCCGGCACCAGCAGGCCGCGCTTGGCTTCGACCTTTTGCCGCAACAGCGTGCCGGGATGGATGGCCTTCGTCATCGTCATTCGTCCTTCATGCCCGTGGCCTTGACCACCGCGCCCAGGCGCGCGCGCTCGGCATCCACGAACTGCACGAAGGAGGCGCGCGTGCCGCCGATCGGCTCGATGCCCATCCCCTTGAGCTTGTCGGCGATGGCCGGGGTCTTCATGGCCGCGTCGATGGCGGCGCTCATCTTGTCGAGCACCGCCTCGGGCGTGCCGTGCGGCGCATGCACGCCGGCCCAGTGGGCGATGCGCACGTCCGGGAAGCCTTGCTCCGAGGCCGTGGAGAGCTCCGGATAGGCCGAGATGCGCGTGGTCCAGGTGTTGGCCAGCGCCTTCAGCTTGCCGCTCTTGAGGTAGGGCAGCGCGACGATGCTGGCCTCCGACGTCGCCTCGACCTGCTTGCCGAGCACCGCGGTGATCGACTCCGAGCCGCTCTTGTAGGGCACCACGTCGAGCTTGGCGCCGTACTTCGTCTCCAGCATGCCCTCGACGAAATGCGGCGTGCTGCCGGTGCCCGCGGTCGCCCAGTGGAAGCCGGCGCCCGTCTTGGAGGCCGCGATGAATTCCTTCAGGTCCTTGTAGGGCGCGTCGGCCGGCACCAGGATCACCGAGGGCGCGAGGCCGATCATGCCGACCGGCACCAGGTCGCTGTCCTTGTAGGGCAGGTGCTTCTTGATCATGCTGTTGGAGATCACGCCGGCCGCGCTCACCAGGAAGGTGTAGCCGTCGGGCGCGCTCTTGGCGACGATGTCCGCGCCCAGCGTGGCGCCGGCGCCGGGCTTGTTGTCGACCACGATGGGCTGGCCCAGCGCCTTCGATGCGCCTTCGGCCGCAGCGCGCGCCATCAGGTCGTTGGCGCCGCCGGCCGCGAAGGGCACGACCAGTCGGATCGGCTTGGCGGGCCAGGTCTGGGCGGACACAGTCCCGCAGGCCAGCGCGGCTGCCAGGCCGGCGAGCAGGACGAGTCGGGAACAAAGATGCATGGCGATGTCTCCAGGTACGTGTTGTGAGGGATGCTGCAGCGTGGCTGGCGGCAAGTATCGACACGCACCGTACTGAAGGGAACGCCGTTTTGCGTTGCTTTTACATAAGCGCGGCTTATGGGCGCGCGGCGCTGCGCAGGATCAGGCGATGCGTGCCGGTGGCTGCGGAGCCCTCTTCTTTCGCGCTCCGACAGCGCCGGTCGCGGCGGCCTGCAGGATGCGACGGAAGGTGGGGCATTCCATGTGGCTCGGCGCGGGGCAGGCAGCGGCGTGCAGCAGGCCGTCGCGCATGGCGCTCAGTTTGCGGATCGTCTTGTCCAGCTCCTGCGCCTTGGCCGCGAGCATCTGGCGGTCGATGCGCGGCTGCGCCTCGCGCGTGAACAGGAGCGCGATCTCGTCGAGCGAGAAGCCGGCCGCGCGCCCCAGCGCGATCAGCGCCAGCCGCTCCAGCACGCCGGGATCGAACAGGCGGCGCAGGCCGCGCCTGCCGGTGGAGGCGATCAGCCCCTTTTCGTCATAGAAGCGCAGCGTCGACGCGGGAACGCCGGATCGCTGCGCCACCTCGGCGATGTCCAGGTGCATCATTCTCTTGACCTCAAGTCGACTTGAAGTTGCACAGTCTAGCTTCCGCCTCTCGAGGGCAAGCAAAGGAAAACGACCATGGAAGTCACGCAACAGACCGACAACAACGAGCAGACGGCGCTTTGGAACGGCCGCGCAGGGCGTGCCTGGGTCGAGGCACAGGAGGTGATCGACCAGGTGCTCGAGCCCTTCGAAGACCTGCTCGTCGAAGTGGTCCGCGCCGGATCCGGGCAGCGGGTGCTCGACGTCGGCTGCGGTACCGGCAGCACGACGCTCGCCGTTGCGCGGCTGCTCGGCGCGACGGGCCACTGCATCGGCGTCGACATTTCGGACCTACTGATCGCCGCCGCCCGGGCACGCGCCGAACGGGAAGACACGCCGGCAAGCTTCATCCGTGCCGACGCGCAGACCCACGCCTTCGAGCCCGCGAGCTTCGACCTGATCATGTCGCGCTTCGGCGTCATGTTCTTCGACCACCCGGTACTGGCCTTCTCGAACCTGCGGCGCGCCGCACGGGACGACGCCAGGCTCCGCTTCATCGTCTGGCGGAGTGCCGCGGAGAACCCGTTCATGACGACGGCCGAGCGCGCGGCGGCACCGCTGCTGCCGAACATGCCCGCCCGCCAGCCGGGCGCGCCGGGACAGTTCTCCTTCGCAGACCGGCATCGGGTCGCAGCCATCCTGGAAGAGAGCGGCTGGGCCGAGATCGACATCCGGCCGATCGATGTCGACTGCACCCTGCCCGAGAAGGAGTTGGTCGGCTACTTCACCCGGCTCGGTCCCGTCGGCCTGATCCTTCAGGAGGTGGACGAGCGGACGCGCGCGCAAGTCATCGACACCGTCCGCGCCGCCTTCGATCCCTATGTGCACGCAACCGAGGTTCGCTTCGCCGCCGCCTGCTGGATGGTCAGTGCCCGAGCGCCGTCTGCGTAAGCCGCACAGGAGGAGGCCGCCAGTGTCTGAGGGGCAGTGGAGCGGCTCTTAATCGAAGCCCGTTCCAGAAACACCACGGAACCGGCTTTGCCGGGCCGTCGGTGTTGCCCCCGGTGAGGGGGTTGACGTAGCGACACGAAGTGCGCGAAGCCTGGGGAGTTCAAGTCTCCGAGCGAATGCCCCGCATCAGGATCACGCCGCCCAACTGCGAGGTGTCGGAGCGCATCCGGTAGGCCAGCGCTTGTGGCGTGCCGGCCTGCGCCTGCCAGCCCGCCTTCAGCAGTTGCTGCTGCACTTCGGCGGAGCGAAGCACCTCGCCCAGCGCCGCGTTGAGCCTGGCCACCGCCGGCTTGGGCAGGCTGGCCGGCGCCGCGAGCGCGGTCCAGATCTCGAGGTCGGCGCCGCGCACGTCGGCTTCGCGCAGCGTGGGCAGCTCGCTGAACAGCGGGCTGCGCAGGGGAGAAGTGACGCCGAGGGCCTTGAACTTGCCCGAGGCCACATGAGGCTTCGCGAGGCCCGGCGGCAGCAGCGCCATCTGGATCTGTCCCGCCAGCATGGCGGCGATGACCTGCGGATTGCCGTTGAAGGGCGCGTGCTGCGGCGAGATGCTGGTGCGGGTCTTCAGCAGTTCCATGCCCAGGTGGCCCACGGTGCCGACGCCGGGCGTGCCGTACTTGCCCTTGTCGCCGAGGTTGCGCGCCCACAGCAGCAGCTCGGCGGCGTTCTTGCCCACGGCGTCGCCCGAGACCGCGAGCACCAGTGGCGCGGTGCCGATCAGGCCCACGGGCGCGAAGTCTTTCTCGGGGTCGAAGGGCGTGGCGGGATTCAGCAGCTTGGCGATCGTCAGGTTGCCATTGATCAGTGCGCCGATGGTGTGATCGTCCTGCGCCTTGGCCACCAGGTCGGCCGCGAGGTTGCCGCTGGCGCCGGGCTTGTTCTCCACCGTCACCGGTTGGCCCAGCAGCTTGGAAAGCGGCTCGGCGATGGCACGCGCCGCGAGGTCGGGCGAGGCGCCGGCCGGAAAGCCGACCAGGATGCGCACCGGCTGGGTCGGCCAGGCGCCGGGGGCAGCAGCACCGGCGGGGCGCGCGGCGCGCGGCGCGGTGGAAGACGTTGCCTGTTGGGCCCACGCGGCCGGGGCACAGGCCGAGGCAGCGAGGCTTTGGAGCAAGCGGCGTTTGGAGATCATGAAGCGGCGGATGTTGCAAAAATAAGTAACACGACGTTACGCGACACCGTCTTCCGGCGCAAGACAACCAAATGCTTCGTCGGGCCCGCACGCCCACCGGTGCTCAAGCCTTTTTCGACGCGGCCCAGGTCGCCAGGATCTGCACCGCTTCGCGATCCATCTTCTGCTGCGCGGGCAGCGTCCGCCGCTCGATCGGCGCACCGGCCTCGGCACGCAGGTCTTCGATGTCGATCGGGTGGCGCGCCTCTGTCGGCAGCCCGGCGAAGGCCTGGCCCGACTGCGCAAGCGAGGCCGCGTAGTAGAGCCTGGCGATGCCCGCGATGCGCATGGCGGCCACGCACAGGGCGCAGGGCTCGCACGAGGTGTAGAGTTCGCAGCCGCTCAGGTCCACGCGCTGCAGATTGCGGCAGGCATCGCGGATGGCCTCCACCTCGCCGTGCGAGGTCGGGTCGAAATGGGCCACCGAGTGGTTGAAGCCCTCACCCACCACGCGGCCGTCGTGCACGACGACGGCGCCGAAGGGTTCGGTGCCCGGTGTGTGCAGCGCCTGCGCCGAGAGCGCGATGGCGCGCCGCATGAATTCTTCCTGGTACATCGTCGTCTGCTCCTTCACACGGGAACCGCATCCGACAGCAGCGCCCCATCGCGCGCCACGATGCGGCCGCCCGCCACCACGAGCCGCCGCACCGGCCGCGCCACCACCGCCTCGGCGACGGTCTGCGCATCGACCAGCACCAGGTCGGCCCGGCAGTCCGGCGCCAGGCCATAGGCTTCGAAGCGCAAGCCGCGCGCGCCCGCATGGGTGACGCAGTCGAGCGCGACCTCGATCTCGTCGTCGCGCCGCAGGTTGTAGCGCAGGCCGATCAGCATCGCGCGCTCCAGCATGTCGGGGCTGCCGTAGGGCGTCCAGGTGTCGCGGATGCCGTCGTTGCCGCCGAGCACGGTGACGCCGGCGCGGCGGCAGGCCATGAGCGGCGGCACGCTGCGCGAAGGCGGCGCACTGGTGACCAGCACCACGCCGAGCGCGGCCATGCGCGCCAGCAGCGCCTCGCATTCGCGCTCGGGCAGGTCGCCCAGGCAGAAGCCGTGGCTGATCGCGACCTTGCCTTGCATGCCGAGCGCTGCCGTGCGCGCGAGGATCAGGTCGAGCGAGAAGGCGCCCATGGCACCGGGCTCGTGCAGATGGATGTCGAGCGGGCAGCCGCGGCGCTCGGCGATGGCGAAGAGCGCGTCGAGCGAGCGCACCGGATCGCCGTCGATCGCGCACGGGTCCAGGCCGCCAAGCACGTCGGCGCCGCGGGCGATGGCCTGGTCCAGCAGCTCGGCCGTGCCGGGCCGGCCCAGGAGGCCCGATTGCGGGAAGGCGACGATCTGGATCTGCTGCAGCGCCTGCATCGTGTCGCGCGTCTGCAGCACGCCTTCGAGATGGCGCAGCCCTGCCTGGGTGTCGATGTCCACGTGGGTGCGCAGCCGCGTCGTGCCGCGCGCCAGGAAGGCCCGGGCCAATGCCAGCGACTGCGCGGCCGCGTCGTGGCCGCTGGCCTGGCGAAAGGCGCGCTCGTTGTCGATCCTGTCGATGAGCCGGGTGCCGACCTCGTTGTGGTACCAGTCCATGCCCCACAGCGTCTTGTCCAGGTGCGTGTGGCCTTCGACCAGGCCGGGCAGCAGGAGCGCGCCGCCGCCCTCCTCCACCGCGCAGCCGGCTGCGGCGTGCAAGGCCGGGCCGAGGGCCGCGATGCGGCCGTCCTGCACCAGCACGTCGGCAGGGGCGGCGCCCATGGGGCGCACATGGCGGATCAGAAGCATGCTCACACCCAGCCCGCACGCCGAAAGCGGTAGTACACGTAGGCGCAAAGGCTCGCGATGAGCGCCAGCGCGGCCGCATAGCCGTAGCGCCATTTCAGCTCGGGCATGTGCTCGAAGTTCATGCCCCAGAGGCCGGCGAAGGCGGTGCAAACGGCGAAGATGGCGGCCCAGGCCGCGAGGCGCTTGGTCACTTCGCCGTCCTCGATGGTGACCATCGAGAGGTTGACGTGGATCGCGGTGCCGATGGTGTCGCGGATCGAGTCGATGGTGTTGTTGATGCGGCTCAGGTGGTCGACCACGTCGCGGAAGTACTCCTGCGTGCTAACGCAGATCTGCGGCACGCGGCCGCCGTGCAGCTTGCCGGTGCCTTCAAGCAGCGGCGCGACCGCGTGCTTGAGCAGCGTCAGCCGCTGCTTCAGTTCGTAGAGGCGCTTGATGCTGTCGCGCGCGGCGCCCTTGGTGAAGATGCGCTGCTCGATGGTGTCGAGTTCGTCCTCGAAGGCATCGATGATGGGGAAGTAGCGGTCGACCACGGCATCCATCAGCGCGTAGAGCACGAAGCCCGGGCCGTTCTTGAGCAGCTCGGGCTCGCGCTCGCAGCGCTCGCGCACTTCGGTGAAGCCGTGATCGCTGCGGTTGCGCACCGACACCACGTAGTTGCGCCCGACGAAGACGTCGAGCTCGCCGACCGTGAGCGTGGCGGGCTCGCCGGCACCCGCTTCGAGCAGGTGCATGACGACGAAGAGCGAATCGGCGTACTCCTCCACCTTCGGCCGCTGGTGGCCGTTGTGGGCATCTTCCACGGACAGCGGATGAAGACCGAACTCGGCCTGCACTTCGGCCAGCTCTTCGGGCGTGGCGTCGCGCAGCGCCACCCAGACGAAGCAACGCGGCAGCGACGCGTACTCGCTGATTTCGGAAACGGGAATGTCGGCCAGCTTGGTGCCGTCTTCGTAGACAACGCAGTTGATGAGCATGCGGGGCGCCGGGGCAATAGGGAAGACGAGGCATCTTGCCACGCGCGAGCGGCGTCGCAAGGGTGCGCAAGTCTTTACGCGCAACCACTGATCGTCACGCTGACCAAGACGCTGTAGGTCGCCCGTGCGCCGGCGCTACGGCGCGTCGGCCTTCTTCTTGATCCATTGCAGCAAGGGTCCGATGACCTCCAGCGGCAAGGGAAACACGATGGTCGAATTCTTGTCGGCGGCGATCACGGTCAGGGTTTCCAGATAGCGCAACTGCAGCGCCTGCGGCTGGCGCCCCAGAATCTCGGCCGCTTCGGCCAGCTTGACCGAGGCCTGCAGTTCGCCCTCTGCATGGATCACCTTGGCGCGCCGTTCGCGCTCGGCCTCGGCCTGCCGCGCAATGGCGCGCACCATGTTCTCGTTGAGGTCGACGTGCTTGATCTCGACGTTGGTCACCTTGATGCCCCAGATGTCGGTCTGCGCCTCGAGGATCTTCTGGATATCGAGATTGAGGCGCTCGCGCTCGGACAGCAAGTCGTCGAGCTCGTGCTTGCCGAGCACGGCGCGCAGCGTGGTCTGCGCCAGCTGGCTGGTGGCCTCGAGGTACTTCTCAACCTGGATGATCGCTTTCTCCGCATCGATCACGCGGAAGTAGAGCACCGCGTTCACCTTCACCGACACGTTGTCGCGCGTGATCACGTCCTGGCTCGGGATGTCGAGCACCATCACGCGCAGGCCCACGCGCACCATCTGCTGGATGCCGGGGATCAGGATCACCAGGCCCGGCCCCTTGACCTTCCAGAAGCGGCCGAGCTGGAACACCACGCCTCGCTCGTACTCGCGCAGGATGCGCAGCGACGCCGCGGCGAGCATCACCGCCAGCACCAGGAGCAGCGCGATGAGCGCGACGCTGAAATTGAAGAACATGGTCATTGGCCGTCCGGGGCCACCTGCAGCACGACGCCTTGCACGCCGCTGACCCGGACTCGTCCGCCGGTATGCAGGTCACCCGCGCCGGTCACGCGCCAGTAGTCGCCCTGGATCTGCGCCCAGCCCTCGCCGTCCGAGAACTCGACCAGTTCGCCGGTGGTGCCCACGAGGGCCGAGATGCCGCTCTTCACCGGCCGCCGGCGCGCCTTCGCGGCCATGCCGGCGACCGCGAGGATGAACAGGGCCGAGACCGCGCTGATCACCGCCACCACCCACAGCGGCACGCCGAAGCCCGGCGCGTCGCTGTCGATCAGGAGCACGGCGCCGATCGCGAAGGCCGCGATGCCGCCCAGCCCCAGCACGCCGAAGCTCGGCAGAAAGGCCTCGGCGATGAGGAAGGCCACACCCAGCAGGATCAGCGCCAGTCCCGCGTAGTTGACCGGCAGCATCTGCAGGCCGAACAGCGCCAGCGTCAGGCAGATGGCGCCCACCACGCCGGGCAGCACGAAGCCGGGGTTGGAGAACTCGAACAGGAGGCCGTAGATGCCGATCATCAGCAGGATCAGCGCCAGGCTGGGCTCGGTGATCACCGACAGCAGCCGGCTGCGCCAATCGGCGTCGAAGGCGAGCAGCTGCGCGCGCTGGGTGGCCAGCCGCACGGTGCCATGCGCCAGGCTCACTTCGCGCCCATGCACCTGCATCAGCAGGTCGGCCACGTCGCGCGCGACCAGGGTGATGACCTTTTTCTCCAGCGCCTCCTGCGCCGACAGGCTCACCGACTCGCGCACCGCCTGCTCGGCCCAGTCGGCATTGCGCCCGCGCAGCTGCGCCAGGCTGCGGATGTAGGCCGAGGCATCGGCCAGCCGCTTGGCGCTCATCGCATCGGGAGCGGGCTCGGCACCCTTCTCGGAAGAGGACGGCGGCTTCGGCTCCGGCCGGCCCGGCGTCGGCATGCCGATGGCCACCGGCGTCGCCGCGCCGAGGTTGGAGGCCGGTGCCATGGCTGCGATGTGGCTCGCGTAGAGGATGTAGGTGCCGGCACTCGCGGCGCGGGCGCCGCTGGGCGCCACGAAGGTCGCCACCGGCACGGGCGAAGCGAGGATGTCCTTGATGATGTTGCGCATCGAGGCGTCGAGCCCGCCCGGCGTGTCGAGCTGCAGCACGGCGAGCTGCGCCTGTTCCTTGGCAGCCAGCGCGAGGCCGCGGCGCACATAGTCTGCGGAAGCGGGCCCGATGGCGCCCTCGACCTGCATCAGGACCACGATGCGGGGCGCCTCGGGAGCCGCGGCAGACACAGCTTCGGCGCTGGCCACAGCCGCAGCTTGGGCCAGGAGGACCAGTCCCATCAACCATGTTCTGGCGGACCTCATAGCTGCATTCTAGGAGTCGCAGGCGCCGCTGTCACACACTGCAACAGGCCCTTCTATGAGGACTGAATTGTCAAGGGCTTTTCGCTGCAGACATCGATCAGTGGCGTTGATTGCGATAAGTGCCTGTGTGCGGTGGCCGCTGGAAGGAGGTGCATCGAGATCCGAGGTCGGGGGAGTGACAAGCGTTCGAGCCAAGGCTCGGACAACCTTCTATCCGTGCCGAATGTGCGCATCCGGCACCACATGCAGCATGCGCGCAATGCGCTTGGGCTTACCCCTGTTACCGGCGCGCCCCATCTAGTAGGACGGTCCCTATGCGGTGACCCGGGCCTGTTTCGGGCGCGTCGACCTGTGATCATGAAGATGCCTTCGTCATACCAAGCCAGGGCCGGACGGTTTCTACGCGACCGGCTTGAGAGTGGCGCCGGCCGGGATCTCGCCATGCTCGAGGTAGCGCCACAACGCCACCGCCAGTCGGCGCGCCAGCGCCACGATGCCGATGCGGCGCATACGCTTGGCGCCTGCACCGAAGCGACGCGCGAACCACTGGCTCAAGACGCTGTCGGGCTGATAGCGCAACCAGCTCCACGCCAGTTCCACCAGCAAGGTGCGCGCTCGTTTGTTGCCGGCCTTGTTGATGCCTTGCTCGATCTGGCTGTCGCCGCTGGCATAGGGCGTGGGTGCGAGCCCCAGACAGCCTGCCAGTTCGCGCCGGTTCGCAAAGCGTCGCCAGCCGAACAACTCCTTGACCAGCAACCAGGCGCTGGCGACCCCGATCGAGCGCAGCTTGGCCAGTTGCGCTACCTGCGGCTGCGCACGGTCGTCCACTTCCTTGCGCTGCGTCGCCTGGAGCGTGCGCATCTGCTGCTTGACCAGCATCAGCCGCACACACTCGCGCTCGATCTCGCCGCGCAGCGCCGGCGGTACCTGCGCGCCGTGGCTGTCCCACCACGCCTGCCAGTTCCGTCCACCGATGGAATGCACTCGCAGGTTGTGCAGCACCAGCAACGAGCCGATGCGGTTGGTGTGGGCGGTGTGTTCGTGCGACAGTCGCTGCAGCTCGCGGTGCAGCCGGCGCTCGTCTTCCTGCTGGGGCGTGGGTTCGCGCAGCACCGACCATACGCGCGTCTCGCCTGCGCGGTAGCGCTGCAGCATCGCCAACAGCTTGTCACCATCGAGTCGATCGGTCTTGGCGCGCTTGGCGTGCCGGTTGACCTCGATGCTGGCCGAGTCGACCACGATGTTGTCGATGCCTTGCTCGAGCAGCCAGCGGTGCAGCCACCAGCCATCGCGGCCTGCTTCGTAGCACGCGTGAACCGCCGCCTCGGCTGGTATCCCAAAGCGCACTCGGGCCTTGCCAATACGTTCCAGCACGGCCGCGCAATCGCCAGCGGCCACAGCGCTGCGACTGGGGTTGCGGATGCCGTCGCCGAAGGTCAGGTTCCAACGCTTGTCACTCAGCTCCAAACTCATATACAGATCGTGCGCATTCGTCCTATCCTTGCCTTGAAGGACTGTCTTGGGTGCAGACATGGCCGTGCTCCTTTGGTTCGCTGCCTGGGGGTTCCCGTTCTAGCTCAACGGGACTGGCCTGAGGCAGTCCTTCATAGCATCTAGTCGACAAAGAGCAAGGCGGGGCATTCGAGCAAGGCCCGCACGGCCTGCACGAACTCGGCCGCAAGCTGGCCGTCGACCACGCGGTGGTCGAAGGAGGAAGACAGGTTCATCATCCGGCGCGCGACCACCGCGCCGTCCTGCATCACCGGGCGCAGCGCGATGCGGTTGACGCCGACGATCGCCACCTCGGGCGCGTTGATGATCGGCGTGGAGGCGATGCCACCCAGGGCGCCGAGGCTGGTGATGCTGATGGTCGAGCCGCTCAGTTCGTCGCGCGTGGCCCGGCCCGCGCGCGCGGCCTCGGCCAGGCGCGCGATCTCGGCCGCGCTGGACCACAGGTCGCGCGCTTCCGCGTGGCGCAGCACCGGCACCATGAGGCCGGCCGCGGTCTGGGTCGCGATGCCGACGTGCACTGCGCCGTGACGCGTGAGCACGCCCGCCTCGTCGTCGAAGCGGGCATTGATCTGCGGGAAGCGCGGCACCGCCAGCACGACGGCACGCACGAGCAGCGGCAGCAGCGTCAGGTGGGCCCGCTCGCGGCCCCAGTGTTCGTTGAGCCGCGCGCGCAGCAACTCCAGTTCGGTCACGTCGATCTCCTCGACGTAGGTGAAGTGCGGGATGCGGCGCATCGCATCCTGCATGCGCTGGGCGATGCGGCGGCGCACGCCGGTCACGGGCACGGCTTCCTCGTCGTCCTGCTGCGCGTAGCGCGCCGCACTCGCCGCCTGCGGACCGGGCCGCCGGACCAGCCAGGCGTCGAGGTCCTCGTGCAGGATGCGGCCGTCCACGCCGCTGCCCGGCACCTGCTGCAGATCGATGCCGAGCGCCGCGGCCCGATGGCGCACCGCGGGCGAGGCAGTCGGCTTGCCGGTGGATGGCAGGCTCGTGCGTTCGGCTGGCGCGGTCTCAGGTGCTGGTGCTGGTGCTGGTGCTGGTGCTGGTGCTGGTGCAGGCGTGGCCGCGGGCGTGGGCGTGGGCGGCGCCGCGCCGATGTTGTCGCCACCCTCCACATCGATGCGGATCAGCTCCGCACCCACCGCCATCTGCTGCCCCACTTCGCCGCCGAGCGCAAGCACCTTGCCCGCGACCGGCGACGGGATCTCGACGGTCGCCTTGTCGGTCATCACGTCGGCCAGCACCTGGTCTTCGGCCACCGTGTCGCCGGGCTGGACCCGCCATGCCACCAGTTCCACTTCGGCGATGCCTTCGCCGATGTCCGGCACCTTGATCGCATGCGTGCCCATTCAGTTCTCCATGACGCGCCGGAAGGCCGCGCCCACGCGTGCCGGGCCCGGGAAGTAGGCCCACTCCTGCGCATGCGGATAGGGCGTGTCCCAGCCGGTCACGCGCTCGATCGGCGCCTCGAGGTGATGAAAGCAGTGCTCCTGCACCAGCGCCGTCAGCTCGGCGCCGAAGCCGCTGGTGCGCGTGGCCTCGTGCACGATCACGCAACGGCCGGTCTTCTTGACCGAGGCGACGAGGGTCTCCAGGTCCAGCGGCCACAGGCTGCGCAGGTCGATGATCTCGGCATCGATGCCGGCTTCGCGCGCGGCCGCCTCCGAGACGAAGACCATGGTGCCGTAGCTGATCACCGTCAGGTCGGCGCCGGGGCGAAACACGGTGGCCGATTCGAGCGGCACCGTGTAGTAGCCCTCGGGCACCTCGCCCAGCGGATGGGCCGACCAGGACACCAGCGGCCGGTCGTGGTGGCCGTCGAAGGGGCCGTTGTAGAGGCGCTTGGGCTCCAGGAAGATCACCGGGTCGTCGTTCTCGATCGAGGCGATCAGCAGGCCCTTGGCATCGCGCGGATTCGAGGGCATCACCGTGCGCACGCCGCAGACGTGCGTGAACAGCGCCTCCGGGCTCTGGCTGTGCGTCTGGCCGCCGTAGATGCCGCCGCCGCAGGGCATGCGGATGGTGATCGGCGCGCTGAAGTCGCCGGCCGAGCGGTAGCGCAGCCGCGCCGCTTCGGAAACGATCTGGTCGTAGGCCGGATAGAAGTAGTCGGCGAACTGCACCTCGACCACCGGGCGCAAGCCGTAGGCGCCCATGCCGATGGCCGAGCCGACGATGCCGCCTTCGGAGATCGGCGCATCGAACACGCGCGAGCGGCCGTACTTGGCCTGCAGGCCCTCGGTGCAGCGGAAAACGCCGCCGAAGTAGCCCACGTCCTGGCCATAGATGACGACGTTGTCGTCGCGCTCGAGCATCACGTCCATGGCCGAACGCAAGGCCTGGATCATGGTCATGGCGCTCATGACGCTGCTCCGGACTGCATCTGCTCGCGCTGCCGCTTCAGGTGCTCCGGCATGTCCTTGTAGACATCCTCGAACATCGCCGCGGCGCTGAACAGGTGCCCATCGGCCAGCGAGCCGTAGCGCTCGGCTTCCTTCAGCGCGGCGTTGACCTCGGCCTCCAGTTTCGCCTGCGTCTCCTCGTGCTCCTGCTGCGACCAGGCGCCGATGCCCGTCAGGTGCTGCGCCAGCCGCGCGATCGGATCGCCGAGCGGGAAGTGCGCCCAGTCGTCGGCCGGCCGGTAGCGCGAGGGATCGTCCGAGGTCGAATGCGCCCCGGCGCGGTAGGTGACCCACTCGATCAGCGTCGGCCCGAGGTTGCTGCGGGCGCGCTGCGCGGCCCAGCGCGAGGCGGCCAGCACGGCGAGGAAGTCGTTGCCGTCGACGCGCAGCGAGGCGATGCCGCAACCCACGCCGCGCGCCGCGAAGGTGGTGGCCTCGCCGCCGGCGATGGCCTGGAAGGTCGAGATCGCCCACTGGTTGTTGACCACGTTGAGGATCACCGGCGCTCGGTAGACGTGGGCGAAGGTCAGCGCCGTGTGGAAGTCGGACTCGGCGGTGGCGCCGTCGCCGATCCATCCCGAGGCGATCTGGGTGTCGCCCTTGATCGCCGAGGCCATGCCCCAGCCCACCGCCTGGATGAACTGCGTGGCCAGGTTGCCCGAGATCGAGAAGAAGCCGACGCGCTTCATCGAATAGCACACCGGCAACTGCCGCCCCTTGAGCGGGTCGCGCTCGTTGGACATCAGTTCGCAGATCATGTCCACTATCGACACGTCCTCGCGCGCCAGCAGCAGGCCCTGCTGGCGGTAGGTGGGAAAGCACATGTCGCCCTGCTGCAGCGCCAGCGCATGGCCAATGGCGATGGCCTCTTCGCCGAGGCACTGCATGTAGAAGGAGATCTTCTTCTGGCGCTGCGCGATCAGCATGCGGGCGTCGAAGATGCGCGTCTTCAGCATCGAGACGAGGCCGCGGCGCAGCAAGGCTGCATCCGCCTCCGGCACCCACGGGCCGACGGCACGGCCCTCGTCGTCGAGCACGCGCACCAGCGTGTAGGCGAGGTCGCTGGTGTCGGCCGGCGATGCGTCCAGCGGCGGCCGCCGCACCTGGCCGGCGCGCGAAATATGCAGGTAGGAAAAATCGGTCTCATGGCCCGGCCGCCCGGTGGGCTCCGGCACATGCAGACGAAGAGGTGCGCCCTGGCTCATCGCGTTGTCTCCGCGCTCGATGGGATCGCTCGCCAGCAAAGCCTAGCGAATTTCAGGCTCCGGCGCAGCCGGTCAATCGCGCGTATCTCGCTTGACACGCAGGGCCGGCAGGACTCGAATTCGATCGGGAGAGAGAGCGGCGGAGCACTCATCAGGAGCACATCATGCGCAAGAAGATCTTGGCGACGATGGCTTGTCTTGTTGGTTTAAGCCTGCCCGCATGGCCCGCGGGCGGCGGTGGTGGCGGTGGTGGCGGTGGTGGCGGCCCGTCGCAGCAGGAGCTGGACCCCGACTACCGCGCCGGCCAGGCCGCCGTCAAGGCCGAGCAATGGGCCGAAGCCCTGCCCCCGCTCGAGGCGGCCCTCCGGACCGATCCCAGAAATGCCGACGCATGGAACCTGCTGGGCTTCGCCTATCGCCACCTGGGCGACATGGACAACTCCTTCAAGCATTACGAGCGCGCCCTGCAGCTCAACCCCGGCCACCGCGACGCGCACGAGTACGTGGGCGAGGCCTATCTGCAGGTCGGCCAGCTCGAAGGCGCGGAGAAGCACCTGAAGGCGCTCGACAAGCTCTGCTGGTTCCCCTGCGAGCAGTACACGGAGCTGAAGGAGAAAATCGCGAAGTTCAAGCGCTCGCGCGCCGGCGAATAGGTTCTGTTGACGATGTGGGGGCGCGGAGGCGGGCAGTGTGCCCTGTGCCGGCCGACGTCACCGGCCCTTCGGGCTTCCCTGCGCTGCTCGCGACAGGCGGGGTCCGCGCAAACTCGCTTCGCTCAAACACGCGCGGCCCTTTTTCCGCCTGCCGCTGTGCCGCTCGGCGGTGCCTCAACGGTCGGCCCAGGGCACACCGCCCGCAGCCGTGGAGGAGCCTGGGTCGCATCCACCCCCCGAAGCCCGGCATGCGTCTAAGGGGCTGGCGCCTCCTCAGTCGATACTCACGTTCGCCGCCTTCGCCACCTCGGCCCACTTCACGCGGTTGGCGTGAACGGTGGCCTTGAACTGCGCGGGCGTTTCGATGCGCACCGTGTTGCCCTGGCCCTCGAACTTCTCGCGGATCTCGGGCTGTTCGAGCACGGACTTGATCGCGGCATTGAGCTTGTCGACGATGCGCGCATCCGTGCCCTTGGGCGCGAAGACGCCGAACCAGATCGAGCTGTCGAAGCCCTGGGTGCCGGCGATGCCGCTCGCGGCAATGGTCGGCACTTCCTTCACCGCCGCCACCGGCTTGGCGGTGGTGACGCCCAGCAGCCGCACCTTGCCCGCCTTGTACTGCGGCAGCACGGTCTGCACCTGGTTCATGATGCAGCAGGTCTCGCCGCGCACCACCGAAGCGATGGCCTCCGGCCCGCCCTTGTAGGGCACGTGCACCATCTGCAGGCCGAGGCGCGAGTTGAGTTCGGCAAAAGCCATGTGGGTGCCGGCGCCGTTGCCGGTGGAGGCATAGTTGTACTTGCCGGGGTTGGCCTTCACGAGTTCGACGAACTCCTTGAGCGTCTTGACGTTGATCACCTCGGGATTGATCGTGAGCACGTTGGAGACGTCGAGCACCGGCGCCACGGGCACGAAGTCGGCCTCGACGTCGAAGGGCAGCTTCTTGTAGAGCGCCGCATTGCTGCCGTGCGTGGCGGCGGTGCCGAAGGCGAGCGTGTAGCCGTCGGGCCTGGCGCGCGCCACGTACTCGCTCGCGATGTTGCCGGCGGCGCCGGACTTGTAGTCGATCACCACCGGCTGGCCGAGCTTCTGTTGCAAGGGCTCCTGGATCGTGCGCGCCACCACGTCGACGCCCGAGCCGGCCGGGAAGCCCATGATCAGCGTGACGGGTTGCTGCGGCCAGTCGGCCTGGGCAAAAGCAACGGGCGCGGCGCAGGCGCCGAGGGCGAGGCCGGCGGCAGCGAACAGACGGCGCGAACGGCTGGAGAGAGAATGGGGCATGACTGTCCTTCGAAGCGGATGGAGCAAGCGTCGATTGTGGCGCGAGGCTCATGCGAAACCGTGTCGAAGCTTATGCAGCACAGCTCTCTGATCGCCTCTCGATAATTGCGCCCCATGGTCCGCCCCACCCAACAACTCCATCCCCCGCGCGAACCGGCGCCGCCGCTCGCCGCCGCCACCGTGCTGCTCCTGCGCGACACGCCCGAAGGCATCGAGGTCCTGATGACGCGGCGTTCCGCCAGCGCGAGCTTCGCGCCCGGCGCCTATGTGTTCCCCGGCGGCCGCATCGACGAAGGCGACCGCGCCGCGCACCGCATCGCTTTGCGCCGGCCCACGCAAAGCGAACAGC
Organism: Variovorax sp. LjRoot175; assembly: GCF_964253805.1. Lineage (NCBI taxonomy): Bacteria > Pseudomonadati > Pseudomonadota > Betaproteobacteria > Burkholderiales > Comamonadaceae > Variovorax > Variovorax sp. LjRoot175. The sequence continues at coordinate 5,058,210 of NZ_CAXURY020000001.1, forward strand.
AGCTCACGCAGGCCGTGGCCGCGGTCCGCGAGAGCTTTGAGGAGCTCGGCGTGCTGCTCGCGCGCCACGAGGATGGCCGCCCCGTGAGTACCGAAGAGGTGGCGGCGATGGACCGCAGCACGGCCGCGAGCGCCATCGCCCTGGCCGACCAGTGCACGGCGCGCGGACTGCGGCTGGCGACCGACGAGCTCTTCACCTTCGCGCACTGGATCACCGACCGCGACCTGCCCAAGCGCTTCGACGTGCCCTTCCTGGTGGCGCGCATGCCCGAGGGCCAGACGCCGACGGCCGACGAGACCGAGCAGTTCGAGCCCTGCTGGGTGCGGCCGGCCGATGCGCTCGCGCGCCACAAGGCGGGCGGCTTCCTCATGATCTTCCCGACCGTGCGCACGCTGGAGCGCATGGCCGCCTACGACTCGGTCGACGCCCTGCTCGACGCCTGCGCCCACCGTGCAGACGGCGAAGGCCCGCTGTTCACCAGCTGTCCGCGCGCCGGCCTGCTGCGCGGCCAGGAGGCGCGCTACATGGAGCACGACTCGCCCTACGGGGAACTGGCGCTGGTCTGCCCCGACGGCCAGATCGTGCATGCGCTCGACTGGCAAAGCGAGGCGCCGGTGCCGCTCTTGAAGAACGTGCAGCGCCTGACCGCGCCGAACCCCGGCGCGATGACCGGGCCCGGCACCAACAGCTACATCGTGGGCGATGCGGCCAGCGGCTACATCGTGATCGACCCGGGACCGAACGACGCGGGCCACATCGAGCGGCTGCACCGCGCGACCGGCGGCGACATCCGCATGATCGTCTGCACCCATTCGCATGCCGACCACTCGCCGGGCGCGGCGCCGCTGCAGGCGTTGTGCGCAGCATCGAAGCCGGCCATCCTCGGCCTGCCCTCGGCGCCGACGGCACGCGCCTCGGCGCGCTTCGCACCGGACCGCACGCTGCAGGACCAGGAACGCCTGGTGCTGCACGGCCCGGACGGCACCACGCACACGCTGCGCGCCGTCCACACGCCCGGCCACGCGGCCAACCACCTGTGCCTGGTGCTGGAGGAGGACGGACTCCTGTTCTCCGGCGACCACGTGCTCAACGGCAGCACCACGGTGGTCGACCCGCCGGACGGCAACATGAACGCGTACCTCGATTCGCTCGACAGGCTGGACGCGCTCTGCGCGGAGGGCGAGGTGCGCTTCATCCTGCCGGCGCACGGCTACGTGCTCGGCGAGGCGCGTGCCGCCATCGCGTATCTGAAGGCGCACCGCCTGAAGCGCGAGGCCAAGATCGCCGCCGCGATGCAGCGCCTGCCGCAGGGCACACCCGAGGACTGGCTGCCGCTCGCCTACGACGACGTGCCCGAACGCATGTGGCCGGTGGCCGCGCGCTCCCTGGCCGCGCATGTGGAACGCATCCGGCAACTGCCGCAAGCTCGATGACCGATAGCGACGAAGGCATCCGCCTGGCCAAGCGCGTGGCCGCGATGGCCGGTTGCTCGCGGCGCGAAGCAGAGCTGCTGATCGAGAACGGCGCGGTGCGCATCGACGGCGAACCGGCACTGCTGCCGCAGACGCGCGTGCACGCGCACCAGCAGGTCGAGATCGAAGCCGGCGCGCGGCCCGAGCCGGTGGTGCCGGTCACGCTGCTGCTGCACAAGCCGGCCGGCACGCCGACCGACAACGCGCACCGTCTGCTGGTGCCCGCCAACCACCACGAGCCCGAACGCGCGGGCCTGCGCTTCCTGCCGCGCCACGTGGCGGCCCAGCGCTGCATGACGCCGCTCGAAACCGGCGCCAGCGGGCTCGTGGTCTTCACGCAGGAGTGGCGCATCGAGCGCAAGCTGCAGGAAGACGCGGGCATCCTCGAGAACGAAGTGATGGTCGACGTGGCCGGGCCGGTCGGGCCCGATGTGCTGGCGCGGCTCGAACGCGCCTCTGCGGCGCGCGTCAGCATCGGCCAGCAGGCCGAAGGCCACACCGGCCTGCGCTTTGCGATCAAAGGTCCGCGGCCGGGGCAGATCGCTCACCTGTGCGACGAGGCGGGCCTGCGCATCCTCGCGATGAAGCGCATCCGCATCGGCCGCGTGCCGCTCGCGGGCCTGCTGCCCGGCCAGTGGCGCTATCTGCTGCCGAACGAGCGCTTCTGATGCCCACGCCCGTGCGCCGGTTCGCCGCCGCAGCCGCGCTCATCGGCTGGGCCGCACTCGCGCTGCAGCTGGTGCTGTCGATCGGGCTGGCCACGGCCGGCGGGAGGCCGGCCGGCTGGGGCGTCTTCATGTACCTCGGTTACTTCACCATCCTGACCAACCTGCTCGCCGCGCTGGCACTGACGGCCGCGGCAACCGTTGCGCAAGGCGCGTTGTGGCGCTTCTTCCGAAGGCCCGGCGTGGCGAGCGCGATCGGCGCCAACATCGCGGTGGTGGGCCTGGTCTACTTTTTCGTGCTGCGCCACATCTGGAATCCGCAGGGCCTGCTGTGGCTGGCCGACGTGCTGCTGCACTACCTGATGCCGGTGCTCTTTCTCGTCTACTGGTGGATCGCGGTGCCCGCGCACGGCCTGCGCGGGCGCGACATCCCGCACTGGTGGACCTATCCGCTGGGCTATCTTGTCTATGCACTGGTGCGCGGCGCGATCGCCGGGGTCTATCCGTACCCCTTCATCGACGTGGGTGCGCTGGGCTATGGCCGCACCGCGCTCAATGCGGTGGGCGTGCTGATCGGCTTCTCGCTGGTCGCCGCGCTGCTGGTGGCGATCGGCCGCAAGAAGCCGACCCCGAAAAAAGTGTGAAGCGCGCCTGTAGGCCGGATTCTGTGCGTTGAGGTTGCCCCCAACGTGACCGCCATTACTCTGGGCCGTTTGTCGCCAAACGGCTCGGTGCCACCTACCCGCCAGCTCTGCGGAACCACATCGACGCTGGCCTACTTGGTGTTGCTGCGCGCAGAGATTGCCCGTTTCACCCGACCGGGGTTACCCCCGGCCGACTCGTCTCTGTTGCTCTGATCCTCACCTCGCGGTGGAGAGCCGTTAGCTCCTGCGCTGTCCTGAGCAGTCCGGACCTTCCTCCAGTGCGCTCTTTCGAGACTTGCACCAGCGGCGGTCTGGCGCGCTTCACACCATGGATTATCGCGACAATGGCAGCCCGCTTCGCGCGCCACGAAAGAATCACCCATGAAAGCTCAGAGCATCCTGCAGACCATCGGCAACACGCCGCATATCCGCATCCAGCGCCTGTTCGGCCGAGCGACGCAGCAGGTGTGGATCAAGTCCGAGCGCGCCAATCCCGGCGGCTCGATCAAGGACCGCATTGCGCTCTCGATGGTCGAGGACGCCGAGAAGTCCGGCGCGCTGAAGCCCGGCGGCACCATCGTCGAGCCCACCTCGGGCAACACCGGCATCGGGCTCGCGATGGTCGCGGCCGTCAAGGGCTACAAGCTGATCCTCGTGATGCCCGACAGCATGTCGGTCGAACGCCGCCGCCTCATGCTCGCCTACGGCGCAAGCTTCGACCTCACGCCGCGCGAGAAGGGCATGAAGGGCTCTATCGCGCGCGCCGAGGAGATCGTCGCCGGCACGCCCGGCGCCTGGATGCCGCAGCAGTTCAACAATCCCGCCAACGTCGAGGTGCATGTGCGCACCACTGCCGAGGAGATTGCGGCCGACTTTCCCGATGGGCTGGACGTGCTCATCACCGGAGTGGGTACCGGCGGTCACATCACGGGCTGCGCGCGGGTGCTCAAGAAGAAATGGCCGAAGCTCAAGGTGTTCGCGGTGGAGCCGGTCGCCTCGCCCGTGATCTCGGGCGGCGCGCCGTCGCCGCACCCGATCCAGGGCATCGGCGCCGGCTTCATTCCGAAGAATCTCGACACCGGGCTGCTCGACGGCGTGATCCAGGTCGATGCCGAACCGGCGCGCGAGATGGCGCGCCGCTGCGCGGCTGAAGAAGGCATGCTGGTGGGCATTTCCTCGGGCGCCACGCTCACCGCGATTGCGCAGAAGCTGCCCGAACTGGCACCCAACGCGGTGGTGCTGGGCTTCAACTACGACACCGGCGAGCGCTATCTGTCGGTCGACGGCTTCCTGCCGGCTTGAAGCCTCAGAGCATGTCTTTCAATCCCTCGTCGAGCGGCCGATCGCAGGCATCGAGCGCCTTGACGCGCTCGTCGCGCAAGCGTCTCCAATCGTCGGCCTGCCAATCTGCCAGGGTCGCCGGCTCAGACTCGTAGGCGCACTGCACGGGCCGCTTGGGCATGCGGAACATGCGCGGGGCGCGGGGCACGATGGCGGCACCCCACTTGAGGCGAAAGAGCTGGTCGTCGTTCATCAGCGACTCGTACACCAGGTGCCATGGGCCCGGCGTCACCCGCACCGGCGCTTGCTCGTCCTCCGGAACAGGCTCGCCCGCGGCCGCGCGCTCCCTGTAGAGCTGCGCCAGGCGCAGGCCGATCGCCTGCGGCAGTTCGGCACGCGCCGGGTTGTCGCGCAGGCGCTCGTCGTCGAGCCCTTCGACGGCGGTGCCTGCGAGGTCGTCCTTCGAGAAACCCCTGGCGCTCAACGCCGCCCCAACGGTCAGCGCGATGAGCGCCACATTCAGTCCGACCTGCACCGCGATGTTCCGGCTCGTGTCTTCGCGGCGCACGATGCGCAGCGTTTCGATGCCCTCGCGGTAGCTGCCGCGCGAGAACTCGACCTTCGGGAGTGTCGCCTGAATGGGGTCGGCGCTCGGAGCGGAGGCGCCTTCGCCGGCTGCCGGCAATGGCGCCACGACCTCGGGCATCGCCGAGCTTGCATCGGCCGGCAGGGTGTCGGCCGGTTGCGCGAACACCATCGCATGGGCCAGGATCAAGGTGGCGCAAAGCGCCGTGCGTCGATGGCGCATGCCATCCTCCCTTTGTTGAAGCGACGCGAATGTCTGGTCGGCTATCGGTAGTCGGTTCCGCAACTTGTGCAATCGTTCACAGGAAGGTCGCCGAAATTCGCGGGATGTCGAAGTCTGATTCAGTCCTTCAGCCAGAGCCGCTTGAGCCGCTTTCCGCGCGGGCTGCGATAGCGATCGACGTCTTTGCGATCCACAGTCAGCACGTTGTAGATGCCGGTGCGATCGGCCGCGAAGACCAGCGCGACATCGGCGAGGTCCGCACCGCCGTCGGCATAGCGCTCGGTGAAGTCGGCGATCTCCGAAAGATCGGCAGGGTCGCTCGACAGCACCGTCAGCCGACCGGCGGCAGCCCAGCGCAGCAGATTGAGCCAAGCCGTGTCGTCGAGCAGGTGGCCGGCCTCGGTGAGCACCTCCCAGACCGTGTAGAGACGCTGGCCGGCGAGTTGCTGCAACATGCCGACGGCGCCCGCGTGGTGCGTATCGCCGTCGTTGAACAGCGCGACCAGGAAACCCGTGTCAGCGAGCGTATCCGTGCTTTTCACGCAGCCGCTCCAGGATCGCTCGCCTGGCCAGGTTGGCAACGCTTTCAGGACGGCGCAGGCCACCACCCTTGCCGATATAGAGCGCATCGATCTCTGCCGCCGCGCGCTCGACCGGCATCACTTTGCCCGCGTAGGCAGCGATGCTGCGGCGGATGAACTCCGACTTGCTGATGTGCAACGCAGCCGCCGCGCGCTCCAGCAGGGTCTCGTCTTCCGCAGGCAATCGAATCGACAGTGTCATGATCAGGCTCCTGTAATACAGGATTGTATTACACTCCAAGGTTCCGGCCACAGCCTTTGCCCGATCGACACGGGCCTCAAAGCCATGCTCCGAATCTCCGAAATCAAGCTGCCGCTCGACCACGGCGATGCGGCACTCCCTGAAGCCATCGCCACCGCTCTCGGCACGCCTGCCGCGGCGATCGCCGACTTCAAGGTCTTCAAGCGCAGTTTCGATGCGCGCAAGCCGCAGCTCCTGCAGGTCTACATCGTCGACGCGACGATCGCCGACCCGGCGCTCGAAGCCGCGCTGCTCGCGAAGTTCGCCGGACATCCGCACATCGGCGCTGCGCCCGACATGGTGTGGCGCGCCCCGGTCCAGGCGCCGGCCGGGTTGCCGCTGCGCCCCGTGGTGGTCGGCTTCGGCCCCTGCGGCATCTTCTGCGCGCTGATGCTTGCGCAGATGGGCTTCAAGCCGATCGTGCTGGAGCGCGGCAAGACCGTGCGCCAGCGCACCAAGGACACCTGGGGCCTGTGGCGCAAGAGCGTGCTGAACCCCGAGTCGAACGTGCAGTTCGGCGAGGGCGGCGCCGGCACTTTTTCGGACGGCAAGCTCTACAGCCAGATCAAGGACCCGCGCTTCCTCGGCCGCAAGGTGATGGAGGAGTTCGTCAAGGCCGGCGCGCCGCCCGAGATTCTCTACGTCGCGCATCCGCACATCGGCACCTTCAAGCTGGTGAAGGTGGTCGAGAACATGCGCGAGCAGATCACTGCGTTGGGCGGCGAGATCCGCTTCGAGCAGCGCGTGACCGATGTGCTGATCGAGGACGGGCAGCTGCGCGGACTGACCGTGCTCGACCAGCGCACAGGCGAGAGCAGCGAGCTGCGCGCCGACCACGTGGTGATGGCGCTCGGCCACAGCTCGCGCGACACCTTCGAGATGCTGCATGCGCGCGGCGTGCACATCGAAGCCAAGCCCTTCTCGATCGGCTTTCGCGTCGAGCATCCGCAGGGTCTGATCGACCGCGCGCGCTGGGGCCGGCATGCCGGCCATCCGCTGCTGGGCGCGGCCGACTACAAGCTGGTGCACCACGCGAGCAACGGCCGCTCGGTCTACAGCTTCTGCATGTGCCCGGGCGGCACGGTGGTGGCCGCCACCAGCGAGCCGGGCCGCGTGGTGACCAACGGCATGAGCCAGTATTCGCGCAACGAGCGCAATGCGAACGCGGGCATCGTGGTGGGCATCGATCCGCGCGACTTCCCCGGTGACGCGCTCGCCGGCATCGCCCTGCAGCGCGAACTCGAATCCAATGCCTTCGTGCTCGGCGGCGGCGACTACCGCGCGCCCGGCCAGCTGGTCGGCGATTTCGTCGCCGGCAAGCCCTCGACCGCGCTCGGCAGCGTCGAGCCTTCGTACAAGCCGGGCGTGACGCCGACCGACCTGCACGCCGCCCTGCCCGGCTACGCGATCGAGGCGATGCGCGAGGCCTTCCCCGCTTTCGGCCGAAAGATTCAGGGCTTCGATCTGCACGACGCAGTGCTGACCGGCGTCGAGACGCGCACCTCCTCGCCGATCAGGATCACGCGCGGCGACGATTTCCAGAGCCTCAACGTACGCGGCCTCTACCCGGCCGGCGAGGGCGCGAGCTATGCGGGCGGCATTCTTTCGGCCGGCGTCGACGGGATCAAGGTGGCGGAAGCGGTCGCGCGCAGCGTGCTTGCGCGGGCCTGAGCCCCCTCACCACCGTTCGGGCTGAGCTTGTCGAAGCCGGGGCCGGCCCTTCGACAAGCTCAGGGCGAACGGGGTGTTTGATCGGCTCAAAAAAAACCGCCCGAAGGCGGCTTTGATGCAGGCACTGAAGCTCAGGCCGGTGCGTTTTGGAGCGCAGCAATGCGCTCCTCGATCGGCGGGTGCGTTGCAAAGAGCTTGCCCATGCTGCCCGTGATGCCCATGGCCTCGACCGCCTTCGGCAGTTCGCCGGGCTGCAGGCCGCCCAGGCGCGCGAGCGCATTCATCATCGGCTGCTTGCGGCCCATCAGCTGGGCCGCGCCGGCGTCGGCGCGGAACTCGCGCTGGCGCGAGAACCAGGCCACCACGATCGCGGCGGCGAAGCCGAGCACGATGTCGAGCACCAGCGTGGTGATCATGTAGCCGATCCCCGGGCCGGTGCTGTCGCTGCCGCGGCGCAGGAAGCCGTCGACCACATAGCCGATCACGCGCGAAAGGAACACGACGAAGGTGTTCATCACGCCCTGGATCAGCGTCATGGTAACCATGTCGCCGTTGGCCACGTGCGCCACTTCGTGGCCGATTACGGCCTCGACTTCTTCGCGCGTCATGTTGGCCAAGAGGCCCGTCGACACCGCGACCAGCGAGGAGTTCTTGAACGCGCCGGTGGCGAAGGCATTGGGGTCGCCCTCGAAGATGCCAACCTCGGGCATGCCGATGCCGGCCTTGTCGGCGAACTTGCGCACGGTCTGCACGATCCAGGCCTCGTCGGGCGACTGCGGCTCGTTGATGATGCGCACGCCGGCGCTCCACTTGGCCATCGGCTTGCTGATCAGCAGCGAGATGATCGCGCCGCCGAAGCCCATGACCAGCGCAAAGCCCAACAACGCTGTGAGGTTGAGACCATTGGCCGTGAGGTAGCGGTTGACGCCAAGCAGGCTGGCGACGACGCCGAGCACCGCGACCACCAGGACGTTGGTCAGGACGAACAGAAGGATGCGTTTCAAGTTGATTTCTCCGTGGGTACAGACGATGGCTCGCCGTGGCGAGCAAATGAGGGCCGCCACCCTGGTTTCAAGCGGTGGACGGTCGGGGCAGGCAGTTGTTCTTGGTTGTGGAGCCCCGCGTGGCTCAGGCGTACAGAGTGATGATAGGAGCAAAAGTTCTGCGTCAAGCGCACGCCACCACGCTCACTCCGGGTAAAGCCGGCCCGCCGGCCGCGGTGGCCTGAAGACTTCGGTATCGTCATAGAAACCGGGTGCCTCGTTCGGCGCCCACCAGCCGGGCACGCCGAGCACGGGCAGTGGGGCGAAGGGTTTGCTCGCGAGATGGGCAGCGTCCAGCGCTGCTGCGATCGCCGCATCGTCGATCGCGACCGATCGGCTGGCGCCCGGCGCACAGAGCACATGCGCGGTCATCGGCTTGCGTGGCGAACTAAGCTTTTCGAGCAGCGCATGGCCGAAGACCAGGAGACGCGCCTGCCGCCACAAGGCCCGCTCGGCCACGAACAGCCGCTGCCAGTCGCGCGCGAGCAAGGCTTCCCACAAGGCAGGCGGCGCATCGAGCACGGCGCCGTTCTCGTCGAAGAGCGTGAGCGCATCGCGCAGCGGCCCGCGCTCGGCGCCGATGCCGGCGCGCGCGATCTCGCCCGCCTGCAGTTCGTTGAGGCGCCGCTTGGCCTGGGGGAAATGCAGCCACACGAGGTCGTTGAAGAAGTCGTGCAGGTTGTCGCGCGTGGGCACCTGCGCGGTCCGGAAAATGAAGGCTTCGTAGGCCTCATCGGCCGGCGCCGTGTGCGCGGGCACGAAGCGCAAGGGGCCGGCCGGCAGCGCGATGGGCACGGGTTGGTTCGACAGCGCCTCTGCCACGCCGAGGCCTTGGACAAGCGCCGCACCCGCGGCGGCCGCCCGCGGCGCATAGGGCGCCAGCCATGGCCGCGCCGTATCGACGGGCCAAGCGGGGTTCACGACGGCAGCGGGCCGACGTACTGCACCTTGTTGGGCGTCTTCTCCGGCGTCAGCGCGAACAGCTCGGGGTATTTCTTGAACAGCTTGGGCGAGCTCGCGCTCTTGCCCAGCAGCTTGGCGCCGCGCAGCCGCTCGGCCGCGTGGTTGAGCTCGATCTTGCCGCCCGCACCCAGTTCGGGAACGGCGTCGAGGATGCGCAGCACGTCCTCGGGCAGCGCCGGCATGCGCGCCACCGGGGGTGCCGGGGCCTTGGTGCGGCGCGGTGCGCGCGCCGCCCGCTTGGCCGCCGGCTTGGCGACGGCCGGCCGCTCGGATTGATGGTGCTGGAGGTCGATGAAGCTGTCGTAGACCGCGACGGTCTCGTCGCCGGTCTTGCCCTGCTGCCCGATGCCGCAGACGCGACAGCCTTTTTCGCGCAGCCGGATCACCAGCGGCGCGAAGTCGGAATCGGAGGACACCAGCACCACGATGTCGGGACGCTCGGCCACCGCGAGATCCATGGCATCGACTGCGAGCGCGATGTCGGTGCTGTTCTTGCCGGCCGACAGGTTGACCATGGGCCGCACCGAGAGCCGCTTGAAGAGCGCCTGCTGCTTGAACGCGGTCTCGGCATTGCAATACGCGCGCCGCACGTGGATCGCGCCGTGCTCGGCCATCGTGCGCTGCACGGCCTGCTCGATCACGTCGGACGAGACGTTGTCGGCGTCGATCAGCAGCATCACACACGGGGTGGGGATCATGTCAGTCTCCACGCCACGGTTTCGCCGCCGCGCAAGGGTTTCAAGGTTGCATCGCCGTAAGGCACCGTTTCCGGCACGGTCCAGCTTTCGCGCTTCAGGGTCACGGTGTCGGTGTTGCGCGGCAGGCCATAGAAGTCGGCGCCGTGGAAGCTCGCAAAGCCTTCGAGCTTGTCGAGCGCGCCGGCATTGTCGAAGGCTTCGGCGTAGAGCTCGAGCGCGGTCAGCGCGGTGTAGCAGCCTGCGCAGCCCAGTGCATGCTCCTTGAGGTGCGCCGGATGCGGCGCGCTGTCGGTGCCTAGGAAGAAGCGGTCGCTGCCGCTGGTGGCGGCCTCGACCAGCGCCACGCGGTGCGTCTCGCGCTTGAGCACCGGCAGGCAGTAGTAGTGCGGCCGGATGCCGCCGGTGAAGATGGCGTTGCGGTTGTAGAGCAGATGGTGGGCGGTGATGGTGGCGGCGGTGAAGCGGCCGGCATCGCGCACGTAGTGGGCGCCCTCCTTCGTCGTCAGGTGCTCGAACACCACCTTGAGCTCGGGGAAGTCTCGGCGCAGCGGGATCATCACGCGATCGATGAACACGGCCTCGCGGTCGAAGAGGTCGACAGCGGGGTCCGTCACCTCGCCGTGCACCAGCAGCAGCAGGCCGTGCTTCTGCATCGCTTCCAGCGTCTTGTAGGTCTTGCGGATGTCGGTCACGCCGGCATCGCTGTTGGTGGTGGCGCCGGCAGGGTAGAGTTTGAGGGCGCACACGCTGGCCGCGGCGGCGCGTGCGATTTCCTCGGGCGGCAGCTTGTCGGTGAGATAGAGCGACATGACCGGCTCGAAGCTCAAGCCCTCGGGCACGGCAGCGCGGATGCGATCGCGGTAGGCGATGGCCTGGTCGGCGCTCGTCACCGGCGGGCGCAGGTTGGGCATGATCAGCGCGCGGCCGAACTGGCGCGCCGAATGCGGCACGACGGCCCCGAGCGCGGCGCCGTCGCGCACGTGCAGATGCCAGTCGTCCGGGCGAGTGATGGTGAGGGTGTCTGCAGGTCTTGTCATGGCAGGATTGTCCCATTGCGCCGCAGGCCCGAGGGCATGCCAATTGCTTGCCCGCGAGGACCCACAGGAAGCCCCCCACGATGCTGTCCACTTCGATGCTCTACTTTCGCGAAACGGCGCGCGCCGGATCGTTGCGCCGCGCGGCCGAAATCCTCGGCATCGCACCCAGCGCGGTCAGCCGGCGGATCGCCAACCTCGAGACCGAGCTCAAGATCCTGCTGCTCGACCGGCGCGCCAACCGCACGACCCTGACGCCGGCCGGCGAACTGGTGCTCGCGCATGCCGAATCGGCCCTGCAGGAAAGCACGGCCCTGCGCGCCACCTTGCAGGAGTTGGTCGGCAAGCCCTCGGGCACGGTGCGCATCGGCAGCATCGAGGGCATGGTCGGGCACTTCCTGTCCTGCAACCTGGCGCGCTACCAGAAGCGCCACCCGGAAGTGAAAGTACAGGTCTCGGTGGTGGGCTCGCGGGCGGTGCTCGAAGCGCTGCAGGAATGCCGCATCGACATGGCGCTGGCCTTCAACCTGGCCGAGCGCCATCCGTTTCGCGAGCATGCGCGGCTGGAACAACCGCTCTGCGCGCTGGTCGCGCCCACGCATCCGCTGGCGCAGCGGCGCTCGGTGTCTTTTCTCGAACTCGCCGGGCAGCGCGTGGCCCTGCCCGACCGCAGCTTCCAGATCCGCCACCTGGTCGATCGCATCGCGGCCAAGCTGGGCGTGGAACTCGAGCTCGCGGTCGAGACCAACACGCTCGAGATGGCGCGCGGCGTGGTGCGCAACGGCGACCTGGTCACGCTGATGCCGCGCTATGCCGCGCTGCACGAGGTGTCGAACGGCGACCTCTGCGCCGTGCCGCTCAAGGAGCGCGACTTCGCGCAGACCGCGACCAGCCTCGTCACCCTGCCGACGCAGCGCCTCTCGCCGGCCGCACGCTCGCTGCTGGAACTGCTGGCCACCGCCATGGGCCGCTACGGCGGCAAGGCCGGCGGGCGTTCTGATTTCGGCAACATGCGCATGCCCGAATCGGCCTTCTCTCCGGCGCAGCCCTTGCCTAGAGTGGCTGCTGATCTGGAGGAACCGAATGGCAGCAGCAGCTGAGCTGGTGGACTTCCCCGAAGGGGGCTATCGCTATTTGAAGGGCGTGTTCCAGTACTCGGGCGGCGTGGCTGCGCTGCCCGGCTACGCGATCGAGCGCATGGTGTTTCCCGAGGCGCTGCCGCTGGCCGAGGGCTTCGAGGCGATCGCAGCCCACCTGGCCGCGCTGGGACGCCCGCTCGCGGCCCTGTGCGCCTGCGAGCTGCGTTCGCCCGCGCCGTTCTCCGAAGCGGGTTTCGAGGCTTTCAACCGCCACTACGCGGGCACGCTCGAACGCTGGGGGCTGGCGCGCGGGGAGCGCAATCCGGTGGCGCGCACCAACGTCTGCCCGCTCGTGAGGGTGCCCGCCACGCCGGCCTTCCATGCCTTCTCCTACACCGTCGAGATCAGCGACGCGCCCGGCCCGGCCAGCTTCGTCGTCTCGGGCGGCGGCGAGGCGCGCGACGGCCAGGGCAGCTACCGCGAAGGCATGGTGCGGCTCGGCGACACCAGCCGGGAAGGCCTGCGCGAGAAGCTGCGCTACGTCATGGGCGAGATGGAACGGCGCAGCGCCGCGCTCGGCTTCGGCTGGGCCGACGCCAGCGCCGTGCAGGCCTACACCGTGCACGACATCGGCGCGCTGGCGTTCGACGAGATCGTCCGGCGCGGCGAGCTGGGCTGCGGGCTGACCTGGCAGCTCACGCGCCCGCCGATCGTCGACATGGAAGTCGAGATGGACCTGCGCCGCGTGCGCTGCGAACGGCTGTGGTCGCGCCCGTGAAAAGCCGCACTGGCACGGCTCGTGCATGACTTCTCATCGAATCCATTTTTGTTGTCCTGAACAGGAGTTCTCCGTGAAGCGTGTCGTTCCGTCTCTGCCCCTGAAACCCCTGGCCGCCTGCGCGGCGCTGCTGACGCTGGCGCTGGCGCAACCCGCCGCCTTCGCGCAGGAGAAAACGCTGCGCATCGCGATGACCGCCGCCGACATTCCGCGCACGCTGGGCCAGCCCGACCAGGGCTTCGAGGGCAACCGCTTCACCGGCATCCCGATCTACGACTCGCTCACGCAGTGGGACCTCTCGAAGGCGGATTCGCCCAGCGTGGTGATTCCCGCGCTCGCGACTTCCTGGGCGGTGGACGCGAAGGACAAGACCAAGTGGGTCTTCAAGCTGCGTCCCGGCGTCAAGTTCCATGACGGCTCGGCCTTCAATGCCGACGCGGTGGTCTGGAACGTGGCCAAGGTGCTCGACAAGGAAGCGCCGCAGTTCGACCCCAGCCAGGTCGGCGTGACGGCCTCGCGCATGCCGACGCTCAAGAGCGCCCGCAAGATCGACGACCTGACGATCGAGCTCACGACCAGCGAGCCCGACGCCTTCCTGCCGATCAACCTCACCAACCTGTTCATGGCCTCGCCGGCCCAGTGGGATGCCAAGCTGAAGGCCGTGCCGGCCAGCGTGACGGTGCCGGCCGAGCGCTCGAAGGCCGCATGGACCGCCTTCGCGGCCGACCCCGCGGGCTCGGGTCCCTTCAAGGTCACGCGCTTCGTCGCGCGCGAGCGCCTGGAGCTGACCGCCAACAAGAGCTACTGGGATGCCAAGCGCGTGCCCAAGATCGACAAGGTCGTGATGCTGCCGATGCCCGAGGCCAATGCACGCACGGCCGCGCTGCTGGGCGGCCAGGTCGACTGGATCGAGGCGCCCGCGCCCGATGCGATGCCGCAGATCACGCAGCGCGGCTTCAAGATCTACTCGAACGCGCAGCCGCACGTCTGGCCCTGGCAGCTCTCCTTCGTCGAAGGCTCGCCCTGGCTCGACAAGCGCGTGCGCCAGGCGGCCAACCTCTGCGTCGACCGCGGCGGCCTGAAGCAGCTGCTGGGCGGCATGATGGCCGAGCCCAAGGGCACGGTGGCGCCGGGCCACCCGTGGTGGGGCAACCCCAAGTTCGACATGAAGTACGACGTGAAGGCCGCGCAGGCGCTCATGACGCAGGCCGGCTTCTCGGCCGCCAAGCCGGTGAAGGTCAAGGTCCAGATCTCGGCCTCGGGCTCGGGCCAGATGCAGCCGCTGCCGATGAACGAGTTCGTGCAGCAGTCGCTGAAGCAATGCTTCTTCGACGTGCAGTTCGACGTGATCGAATGGAACACGCTGTTCACCAACTGGCGCAAGGGCGCCAAGGACGCATCGGCCAACGGCGCCAATGCCACCAACGTGAGCTTCGCGGCGATGGACCCCTTCTTCGCGATGGTGCGCTTCGTGAGCACCAAGGCCTTCCCGCCGGTGTCGAACAACTGGGGCTACTACGGCAGCCCCGAGGTCGACAAGCTGGTGGCCGACGCCCGCACCAGCTTCGACGACAAGGCGCGCGACGCCGCGCTCGCCAAGCTGCATGCGTACATCGTGGACGACGCGCCCTTCGTCTGGATCGCGCATGACGTCGGCCCGCGCGCGCTGTCGGCCAAGGTCAAGAACGTGGTGCAGCCCAAGAGCTGGTTCATCGATATTGCAACCATGAGCATGGACTGAGACCGCCCAACCGTTCGGGCTGAGCCTGTCGAAGCCGGACCCCGCTGGGGCGAGCCCTTCGACAAGCTCAGGGCGAACGGGGTTTGAAGAACCCATTCAATGCTCGCCTACCTCCTGCGCCGCGTCTTCTATGCCATCCCGATCATGATCGGCGTGGCCTTCGTGTGCTTTGCGCTCGTGCACCTGGCGCCGGGCGATCCGCTGGTGTCGATCCTGCCGCCCGATGCCTCGGCCGACCTGCAGGCGCAGCTGCGCGAGCTCTACGGCTTCAACCGCTCGCTGCCCGAGCAGTTCGTGCTGTGGGTGTGGCGCGCGATGCACGGCGACCTGGGCGTCTCGATCGCGAGCAACCGCGCGGTGGCCGGCGAGGTGCTGACGGCGGTCGGCAACACGCTGCGCCTGGCGGTGGTCGCGACCGCGATCGGCTTCGTGCTGGGCTGCCTGTTCGGCTTCGTCGCCGGCTACTTCCGCAACTCCTGGCTCGACCGCGCGGCCTCCATGCTGTCGGTGCTGGGCGTGAGCGTGCCGCACTACTGGCTGGGCATGGTGATGGTGATCGTGTTCTCCTCGCAGCTCATGTGGCTGCCCGCCACCGGCGCCGGCCCGGGCGGCTCGAACGACTGGGCCTGGGACTGGGAGCACCTGCAGTTCCTCGTGCTGCCCGCGCTCACGATGTCGGTCATCCCGATGGGCATCATCGCGCGCACCGTGCGCGCGCTGGTGGCCGAGATCCTCGAGCAGGAGTTCATCGTCGGCCTGCGCGCCAAGGGGCTCACGCACTTCGGCGTGTTCCGCCACATGGTGAAGAACGCGGCGCCCACCGCGCTGGCCGTGATGGGCCTGCAGCTGGGCTACCTGCTGGGCGGCTCGATCCTGATCGAGACCGTGTTCTCCTGGCCCGGCACCGGCTTCCTGCTGAACTCCGCGATCTTCCAGCGCGACCTGCCGCTGCTGCAGGGCACGATCCTCGTGCTCGCGCTGTTCTTCGTGCTGCTCAACCTGGTGGTCGACGTGCTGCAGACGCTGCTCGACCCCCGAATAGCTCGCGCCTGAAACGAGGACGACCATGTCGGCTCTGCCAGCTCCCCTCTCTGCTTCGACTGTTTCGTCGCTGCCCATGCAGCGCTCGCGCGGCTACTGGACTTCGGCCATGCTGCGCTTCACGCGCGACCCGGTCGCGATGGGCGCGGCGCTGGTCGTGCTGCTCTTGATCGCGCTGGCCGTCTTCGGCCCCTGGCTTGCGCCGGCGGACCCGTACCAATCGTCGATGCTCAAGCGGCTCAAGCCGATCGGCACCGAGGGCCTGCCGCTCGGCAGCGACGAGCTGGGCCGCGACATGCTCTCGCGCCTGATCGTCGGCGCGCGCCTGTCGCTCTTCATCGGCATCACGCCCGTCATCTGCGCCTTCGTCCTCGGCGCGGCGATCGGCATCCTCGCCGGCTATGCGGGCGGCATCGTCAACACCGCGATCATGCGCACCATCGACGTGTTCTATGCCTTCCCCTCGGTGCTGCTGGCGATCGCGCTGTCGGGCGTGCTGGGTGCGGGCGTGGTCAATTCGCTGATCTCGCTGACCATCGTGTTCATCCCGCAGATCGCGCGCGTGGCCGAGAGCGTGACCACGCAGGTGCGCGGGCGCGACTACGTGGAGGCCGCGCGGGCTTCGGGCGCCAACGCCTTCACCATCGTGCGCGTGCACGTGCTGGGCAATGTGCTGGGGCCGATCTTCGTCTACGCGACCAGCCTGATCGCGGTCTCGATGATCCTGGCCTCGGGCCTCTCCTTCCTGGGCCTGGGCGTGAAGCCGCCGGAGCCCGAGTGGGGCCTGATGCTCAACACCCTGCGCACCGCGATCTACGTGCAGCCTTGGGTGGCGGCGCTGCCGGGCGTGATGATCTTCATCACCTCGATCTCCTTCAACCTGCTCTCCGACGGCCTGCGCTCGGCGATGGACAACAAGGGCTGATCCGATGGAAGCAATCAACGACATCGGCGGCCCCGCGCAGCCCCTGCTCGCGATCCGCGGACTGCAGAAGCACTTCCCGCTCAAGAAAGACCCGCTGGGCCGCGGCGGCGGCGTGGTGCGCGCGGTCGACGGCGTGGACTTCGAGGTACTCAAGGGCGAAACGCTCGGCGTGGTCGGCGAATCGGGCTGCGGCAAGTCGACCACCGCGCGGCTCTTGATGCAGCTCATCGCGCCGACGGCCGGCGAGGTGATCTTCGACGGCCGCGCCGTGGGCAGCCGCGACCTGCCGCTGAAGGAATTCCGCCGCCAGGTGCAGATGGTGTTCCAGGACAGCTATGCCTCGCTGAACCCGCGCCTCACGATCGAGGACTCGGTCGCCTTCGGCCCGCAGGTGCACGGCGTGGCGCGCAACGAGGCGGTGCATCGCGCGCGCGACCTGCTCGCGCGCGTGGGCCTGGAGCCGCAGCGCTTTGCCGAGCGCTATCCGCACGAGCTCTCCGGCGGCCAGCGCCAGCGCGTCAACATCGCGCGCGCACTGGCCCTGCAGCCGCGCATGGTGATCCTCGACGAGGCCGTGTCCGCGCTCGACAAGTCGGTCGAGGCGCAGGTGATCAACCTGCTCTTGGACCTGAAGGCCGAGTTCGGCCTGACCTACGTCTTCATCAGCCACGACCTGAACGTGGTGCGCTACATGAGCGACCGCGTGATGGTGATGTACCTGGGCCAGGTGGCCGAGATCGGCCCCTCGAACGCGCTCTACGAAGCGCCGGCGCATCCCTACACGCGCGCCCTGCTGTCGTCGATGCCCTCGATGGACCCCGACCATCGCACCGAGGAGGCGGCGCTGGCCGGCGACCCGCCGAACCCGATCAACCCGCCTTCGGGCTGCCGCTTCCACCCGCGCTGTGCGCTGGCCGCGCCGGTGTGCAGCCAGCAGGTACCTGCGCGCGTGATCGCCGGCGCCCAGCAGGCCGTGAGCTGCCTGATCCACGAGCCGGGCAGCGGGCATCCGATGGCTCAAGCGCTGGCGCAGGCCGCATGACTTCCATGTCCGACACCTCATCAACACCCTCCTGCGCGCCCGAACCCATGGTGAGCCTGCGCGAGCTCAGTGTCACCTTCTCTGGCGGCCGCAAGCCCGTGCATGCGGTGAGCGGCGTGAGCCTCGAGGTGCAGCGCGGCGAAGTGGTCGCGCTGATCGGCGAATCGGGCTCGGGCAAGAGCGTGACCATGCGCACCCTGCTGCGCCTGCATCCCGAGCGCCGCACGCGCATGGGCGGCCAGGTCCGCGTGGCCGGGCGCGACGTGCTGGCGATGACGCAGGCCGAACTCATGGATTTCCGCGGCAAGGTGGCCTCGATGATCTTCCAGGAGCCGCTCCTGGCGCTGGACCCGGTCTACTCGGTCGGCGCGCAGATCGTCGAATCGATCCGCCGGCACGAGCCGGTGTCCGCCGCCGAGGCGCGCCGGCGCGCGCTGGAACTGTTCGAGCGCGTGCGCATCCCGAGCCCGGAGCGCCGGCTTGCGGCCTATCCGCACGAGATGTCGGGCGGCATGCGGCAGCGCGCGATGATCGCGCTGGCCCTGGCCTGCCGGCCGCAGCTGCTCTTGGCCGACGAGCCCACCACCGCGCTCGACGCCACGGTGCAGATCCAGATCCTGCTGCTCCTGCGCGAACTGCAGCGCGACCTGGGCCTCTCGGTGGTGTTCGTCACGCACGACATCGGCGCCGCCGTCGAGGTGGCCGATCGCATCGCCGTGATGTATGCCGGGCGCATCGTCGAGGAGGGTACGGCGCGCGAGCTGATCCGCTCGCCGCGCCACCCGTACACGATCGCGCTGCTGAAGAGCCGCGCCCACGGCGCGCTGGCGCGCGGCAGCCGGCTCGAAACCATCGGCGGTGCGCCGCCCGACCTGTCGGCGCTGCCGCCGGGCTGCGCCTTTGCCGAACGCTGCGCGCTCGCGAGCGAAGCCTGCCGCGCGGCGCAGCCGCCGGTGGTCGAACTCGCACCGGGCCATCGCGCGCGCTGCATCCATACCGGCGCCGCCGCAGCCATCGCGCCGGTGGTCGTCGCCTGAACCTCACTCAACACGCCACCATGCCATTGCACGACCCCGCCCACGCCTTCGTCCCCTACCCCGACGTGCCCGTCCGCGGCGCGCCGACCGGCCCGCTGGCCGACCTGAGCTTCGGCGTCAAGGACCTGTTCGACGTCGCGGGCTACCCCACCGGCGGCGGCAGCCCCACGGTGCTCGCGATGTCGGGCATCAAGACGCGCACCGCGCCGACCGTGCAGAAGCTGCTCGACGCCGGCGCCCGTTTCGCGGGCAAGACCGTGACCGATGAGCTCGCGTTCTCGATGAACGGCAACAACGCGCATTTCGGCGCGCCGATCAACGGCGCGGCCAAGGACCGCATCACGGGCGGATCGTCCTCGGGCTCGGCCTCGGCCGTGTCCTCGGGCCTGTGCGACTTCGCGCTCGGCACCGACACCGGCGGCTCGGTACGCGCGCCGGCCAACCATTGCGGCCTGTACGGCCTGCGCCCCACGCACGGCCGCGTCAGCCTCGAAAGCGCGCTCGACCTTGCGCCCAGCCTCGACACCTGCGGCTGGTTTGCGCGCGACATCGGCACCTTCGCGCGCGTGGCCGACGTGCTGCTCGAGGCCGATGCCAACCCGCTGCCGGCCAGGCTTCGGCTGCTGTGGCCGACGGACCTGTGGGCGATGCTGGAGGCGCCGGTCAAGGACGCGCTCGACGGCGCGGCCCAGCGCGTGCAGTCGCTGCTCGGCAAGGCGTCGCCGGTCGAGGTCGCGCTCGAATCCTGGGACGCGATGTACTGGAACTTCCGCTACGTGCAGGGACGCGAGTCCTGGCTCACCGACGGCCCGCTGATCGAGCGCTACGCGCCGCCGCTCGGCCCCGGCGTCGCCGAGCGCTTCGCCTGGTCGCGCGACGTGACGGACGCGCAGGTCAACGCCGCGCGCGCCTTCCGCATCGCCTTCCGCACTCAACTCGCAGAATTGCTCGGCACCGACGGCGTCCTGCTGATGCCCACCATGCCCGACATCGCCCCGCAGCGCGACGCCGCCGACAGCAGCCTCGAGGATTACCGAAACCGCGCGATCCGCATGCTGTGCGTGGCCGGACTCAGCGGCTTTCCGCAACTCTCGATGCCGCTGGCGCAGCGCGAGGGCGCGCCGCTGGGCATTTCGCTGCTCGGGCCGGCGGGGTCGGATCGTTCCTTGATCGCGTTGGCGGAGCGCATCGCGGGATAGCCGCTCGGCTCAGATACCTTCGGAAAATGTGGCCTTTTGCCGTATTGAGGCCAGATCCCACGCCCGACACCGTGCCGCATTGAGTACCTTCGCGTTAGCATTCGCGCGCCAAAGGGGACTTGCATGAACACTTATCGCACGCTGAATCAGGCCACCGGAGTCGCTCGCACGCTCAGCGCGCGTTCGGCGCGAACCATCGTCGTCTACAGGACCGATGACGAAAAGTTCGTGACGGCGGCCATGAACGATCCCGTCATGGGAACGATCGAGGGCGTGTACCGCGACGGCTACGCCGTACGAACGGTGCTGACGCGGGCGCAGCAGGCGGGCTAGCGCCCACTGAAAAACGCATCGAGCTCGTTGCCCGAGGCGGCGTCCGCGAAGCCGTCGAAACGCCCCTCTTCCGAAAGCGTGCGGGCCGCGCGCATGAATCCACCCCATGCCGCTCGCGCCAGCGCACCGCCGACGCTGACGCGCCGCACGCCGAGTTCGGCAATGTCCTGCACGGTGAGCTCGCTGGTCGATCCGACGAGCAGGTTGACCGGCTTGGGTGCGACGGCAGCCACCACGGCCGCGATCTGCTCGCGCGTGCGGATGCCCGGCGCGTAGAGGCAGTCGGCGCCCGCCTCTGCATAGGCCTTGAGCCTGGCGATCGTGTCGTCGAGGTCCGGCCGGCCTTGAAAGAAGTTCTCCGCGCGTCCCACCAGCAAGGTGGCGCCGCCCGCCTCGTCGATCGCCCCGCGTGCAGCGCGGAGTCTGGCGACCGCGACGTCGATGTCATGCAGAGGATGCGCCGCGTCACCTGTCGAATCCTCGATCGACAGCCCGGCCACGCCGGTCTCGATGGCCATCCGCACGCTTTCGGCAACGCCTTGCGGATCAGGGGCGAAGCCGCTCTCGAAATCCGCGTTCACCGGCAGATCGGTTGCAGCGACGATCTCGCGCAGATGAGCGAGGATGGTCTCCCGCGAGAGGGCGCCATCGGCCTGGCCCCGCGACCAGGCGAAGCCCGAGCTCGTCGTGGCCAGCGCCTTGAAGCCCAGGCCTTGCAGGAAACGGGCGCTGCCCACATCCCAGGGATTCGGCAGCACGAAGCAGCCTTCGGTATGGAGGGCGCGAAAGGCGGCGCGTTTTTCGGCGACAGTGCGGGTCATGGGAACCTCGGTTTGGGGATGGGCAGGATTTTGAACGCAACGACGCACAAGGGGGCAATCATGAGCGAAGCGACGGTCTTCGAAGGCGGCTGCCTCTGCGGCGCGATCCGGTATCGCGCCATCTCGGCGCCTATCCGTGGCGTCATCTGCCACTGCGCCATGTGCCGCAAGCACTCGGGCGCGCCGGCATTGGCCTTCGTTCATTTCCGCACGCAGGACTTCAGCTGGCTACATGGCGAGCCCGCCCGCTATCGATCTTCCGCATTCGCGGAACGCGGCTTCTGCCCGGTATGCGGAAGCACCCTCAGCATGCACGAGGAAGTGCTTGCGGACCGTGTTCAGATCACTGTCGGCAGCCTGGACGAACCGCAGCGCGTGCGTATCGACGATCATGTGTGGACGCAGCAGCAGGTCCCATGGTTTCGCATCGACGACGCGTTGCCGCGCTTTCCAACGAACAGTTCCGCCGTAGCTACCAAGGCAAACGGCTCCAATTGAGGACGCTGCACATGAACGAAAAGCCCCCTGCCGATGCCGAATCCACCGTGGACCGCGCGTTCGTCCACTCGCGCTTGATCGACGCGTCGCGCGAGCGGGTCTTCAAGGCCTTCAGCGATCCCGCCCACCTGGCGCGCTGGTGGGGTCCGAACGGATTCACCAGCACGTTTCACGAGTTCGATCTGCGCCCCGGTGGCAATTGGCGCTTCGTCATGCACGGGCCTGACGGTGCGAACTACCCCAACGAAAGCGTCTTCGTCGAAGTCGTTGCGCCGGAGCGAATCGTCTTCGAGCACATGTCTCAGCATCACTTCCAATTGACCATCACATTTGACGCGCGGGGAGCCAAGACACTGGTCGGATGGCACCAAGTGTTCGACACCGAGGCTGAACGGCAGCGCATTGCCAAGGTCGTGGTCGAGGCGAACGAACAGAACCTCGATCGCCTCGCCACCGAGGTACTCAACGTGGAATGAACCCGACGTCTGCCGGCACTGCCAAGGCCACGGTGTCGCAGTCGACCGCGGCGCCCATCCGCTCCACCACCACGAAGTCGCCCGCATCCACCGCCAGCAGCGCGTGATGCCAGGTGCCGGGCGCGAGCGTCACGCCCTGGCGGCCGTCGGTGACGAAGGCGGCGAGCGCCTCGCCGGCGGGCGCAGGGCCCGCGGGCGCGACCACGATCACGAAGCGGCGCTCGCCGAGCGGCACGAAGCTCTGGCTGCCCAGCGCGTGCCGTTCCATCTCGGTCACTGCATGTGGAAAGCGACGCGCCTGCGCGCGGAACAGCGCGAGCATCGGCCGGCCGCCCTCGGCGCCGAGCTGCAGGTCGTCGACCAGATCGAAGCGTTCGGCATTGCCGCCGTTGATGAGACGCCCCTCGCCCGCGGGGGCCGCGAGCACGGTGCCGTAAGGCGCAAAGGCTTCTGCGGTAAGCGGCTGCGCAAGCAGCATCACTGCGCGATCCCCGCGCGGTCCAGCATCGCGTGCAGCAGCACGTTGGCGCCGGCCGCGAGGTGCTCGGGCTTGGCATCCTCGATCTCGTTGTGCGAGATGCCGTCCTTGCAGGGCACGAAGATCATCGCTGTGGGCGCCGTGCGCGCGACGTACACCGCGTCGTGCCCGGCGCCGCTCACGATGTCGAGATGCGCAAGACCGGCACGCTCGGCACCTTCGCGCACCGCGCGCACCAGCGGCTCCGCGAAGTGGGCCGGCGGGAAGTAGACGGTCTGCTCGACCTCGACCGTGAGCCCGCCCTGTGCCTGCAGGGCCGCGCAGGCCGCACGCAGCTGCGCGTCCATGCGGTCGAGACCCTCGTCGTCCGTGTGCCGCAAATCGACCGTGAAGGTCACGCGGCCGGGAATCACGTTGCGCGAATTTGGATGCACCTGCACATAGCCGACGGTGCCGCGGGCGTTGGGCTGCTCGCCCATCGCAATCTGATGCACGGTCTGCATGAGGCCGGTGGCGCCCTGCAGCGCGTCGCGGCGCAACTGCATCGGCGTGGGGCCGGCATGCGCTTCCTGGCCCGTCACGACCACGTCGTACCAGCGCTGGCCCAGCGCGCCGGTGACCACGCCGAGCGGAATGTCGGCATCTTCCAGCACCGGGCCCTGCTCGATGTGGGCCTCGAAGTAGGCGCCGAAGCGCGGTGCGCCGTCGTCCACGGCGGCCGGCGTGTCGCCCGCGAAGCCGATGGCTTGGAGCGCATCAGCGACCGTGACCCCTTCGCGGTCGGTGGCGGCGAGCGCATGCGCGAGCGTGAAGGCGCCCGCATAGACGCCCGAGCCCATCATCACCGGCACGAAGCGCGAGCCTTCTTCATTGGTCCAGACGCAGACCTCGAGCGGCGCCACGGTGCGGATGCCGGCATCGTTCAGGGTACGCAGCACTTCCAGGCCCGCAAGCACGCCGTAATTGCCGTCGAACTTGCCGCCGGTCGGCTGCGTATCGATGTGGCTGCCGGTGGCCACGGCCGGCAGGCTCGCGTCCTGCCCTTCGCGGCGCGCGAACAGGTTGCCGATCGCATCGACGCGCACGCTGCAGCCGGCTTCCTTCATCCAGCGCACGAAGAGCTCGCGGCCCTGGCGGTCAAGATCGGTCAACGCGAGGCGGCAGACGCCGCCCTTCTCGGTAGCACCGAGCTTCGCGAGCCGCATCAGCGAATCCCAGAGGCGCTCTGGGTCGATCAAAAGTGGAGCGGCGGCGCGGCCGGCCGCAGGTGTGGGGGTGCTCAAGGCGACATCGTTCATGCCGCGAGTACAGCAGAAAGCGTGCCCAGCGTCCAAGCATGTCGCTAGACCAGAGCCTCGCGATAGGCCAGCGGAAGCCGCAGCTGCGCCACCAGCCCGCGCGGTCCGCGCTTGAGCTGCACCTCACCGCCATGCGCGCGTGCGATGGAGCGGCAGACCGCCAGGCCCAGGCCACTGCCCTGCTTGCCGGACGCACGTGCGGCGGGCGCGCGGTAGAAGGGCTGGAAGACCCGCTGCAGCTCATCGTCCGGCAGCCCCGGTCCGCTGTCGCTGACCTCGGCCACCGCGTTGTCCTCGTCGATGAAGAGTCGAACCCGCGCCTGCTCGCCGTACTTCACCGCGTTCTCGATCAGGTTGTCGAGCAGCCGGCGAACGCCGATCGCGTCGACCTCGACCGCGGCCTGCTCGCTGCGCTCCAGGCGCACGTCCTTGCCGACGAAGGCCGCGTCGTCCACCACGTCCTTGAGCAGGCTCGACAGGTCCAGCCGCTCGCGCGAACCCGGCTCCGAGGCGTCGCGGATAAAGGCCAGCACCGAGCTGATCATCCGCTCCATCTCCTCCACGTCCTGCAGCATGCCGGTGCGCATGTCGTCCGGCACGTCCTCGATGCGGAAGCGCATGCGCGTGAGCGGCGTGCGCAGGTCGTGGCTGATGGCGCCGATCATCGCGGTGCGGTCATCGACGAAGCTGCGCAGCCGGCTCTGCATGAGGTTGAAGGCCTGCGCCGCGCGGCCGAGCTCCGCCGGCCCCTCGAGCGCGAGGACCGGCGCCGCCGGGTCGCGGCCGAGCCGCTCGGCGGCATGGGCGAAGCCGGCGATCGGCCGCACCAGCCGGCGCGAGAACATCCAGCCCGCGGGCGCGACCACGGCCGCGGCGATCAGGAACCACAGCAGCACGCGGCGCTGCCAAGCGTTCGGAAAGGGCTCGGGCACGGGCTGCACCGTGGCCCAGTTGCCATCGCCGACCCGCATCGCGGCAATGAAGTCGCCCTCGACGAAGGGCGCCGGCGCCAGGCCGAACAGGCCGCGCGCCGGCGGGTTGACGGACACGCTCTTTTCCTCGGGCACCGGCCGCTCGGCGGGCCGCGCCGCCGGCACGCGCTGCAGCGCGGAAGGCGCCGCCGGGACGGACGGAACGGATGCAGCGGGTGGGACGAGCGCCGCTGGCTCGGCGGCCGCCGGTTGCGGCGTGTCGGCAGGAAGGGGGCGGGCCTTGCGTGAGGGTACCGGTGCCGGTGCCGCCGTGGGAGGCAGCACGGCAGGCGTTCTTGGCGACACGCCGTCCAGTCCCGAAGGCGCCGGCGCCGGCAGGGACGGCATCGGCGACGGCTCGCCCAAGGGCGCGGCGGCGGCCCGAGTGCCGCCCGGAGGCAGCGGCGGCGGCGCGCCCGCCGAGGGCGCAGCGCCTCCCGTTGCCGGCCCCGGCCCCGGCGCGGTTGCGCCCTGCGGCTGGGCCCCCGCGGCCGGCGCATCGGGCGCTCGTCCTGCCGACGGGGCGTCGGCAGGCGGTCCGGCTGCGGGCGCGGCGGGTGTAGGCCCGCCACGCGCCATCTCCGCCGGTGCGGCAGGCGGGCTCGCATCGCCCGGGGCGCGCGAAGGTGCGGCAGGCGCCGGCATGGGCGCACCGCCGCCCCCTGCCGGGCCGCCGAACGGACCACCGAACGGTCCACCGCCCGGCGGCATGCCGGGAAAGCCCGGACCGAAACCTCCGCCGCCCGGCCCTCCAGGTCCGCCGGGACCGCGGCCGGCCTGAGCGACCTGGAAGTCGGCCAGCACGAAGCCCCCGCGAAGGTCGGCGCGAGGCGACGCACGCGTCGTGCCGGCAAAAGGCAGCGGCGTATAGAAATAAAGCCGCACCTCGGTTTCGTTGCGCCCCAGCAGCTGCGCCAGCTCGCGGCGGGAGCGCTCGGAGGTCAGCCAGCCGGGGCCGCTCGGCTCCGGCGGGCCGGCCTGCAGCTCCCGCTGCAAGCTTCGCGAGCCCCGGATCTCCGCGCCGGCACCGGCCAGCACACGGGCGATGTCTTCCAGCTCCCATTGGCGTTGCGGCTCGGGCGGCAACAGCATCGTCAGCCCCAGCGTCACGAGTTGCGCCACCACCAGCCCGCCCAGCAGCAGGCCCATCATCTGCAGCGCGAGCGGGGGACCGGACCAGCGGCGCGCTGCACCTGTCATGTTCATGCGCCGATGCTGGCATGGACGCAGGACGATGTCACGCATGGGCCTCGCAGTTTGGAAGCGCGAGCTTGCTGAAGGATTTCAGCGTGTGTCGCTTCATTGCACCGGCCGGGCTTTCGCCCGCCCCAGCATCGACAATAGCGCCTGCCCTCCATCCCCTGCCAGACCGTGAATCTCTGCACCCGCATCCTCATCGTCGACGACGACGCCGGCATCCGCGGCCTGGTGTCCTCCTTCCTCGAGAAGCACGGCTTCCAGGTCGACACGGCCGCCGACGTCCCGGAAATGCGCGGCAAGCTGGCGCAGAACGCCTATGCGCTGATCGTGCTCGACGTGATGATGCCGGGCGAAGACGGGCTCACGGCGCTGCGCGAGCTGCAGAGAAGCAGCGGGCCGCCGGTCATCATGCTGTCGGCCGTCGGCACCGACATCGACCGCATCGTGGGCCTGGAGATCGGCGCCGAGGACTACCTGGCCAAGCCTTGCAATCCGCGGGAGCTGCTGGCGCGCATCCGCACCGTGCTGCGCCGCGCGTCGGCACCGCCGGCCGCCGCCCCGCCCGCGCCCGGGCCCGAATCCAGCGACACGCTTTGCTTCGCCGGCTGGCGCATCGACCTGACCGAGCGGGTGCTGTACGACCCGGCGAACGCGGTCGTCAGCCTGTCGGACGGCGAATTCCGCCTGCTGCGCGCCTTCACGCAGCATCCGCGGCGCGTGCTGCAGCGCGACCAACTGGTGGACTACGCGCTGGGCTCGGACAGCGACTCCTACGACCGGGCGATCGACGTTCAGGTCAGCCGCCTGCGGCGCAAGCTCAGCTTCGGCGATGCACGCGCCGACCTGATCCGCACGGTGCGCAACGAGGGCTACATGTTCGTGCCTGCCGTGACGCGCGGGTAGTTCCGCCGGCTTCGCAACAAAGCCGCAAGGCGGCGAAATCCGCCGGCAACATCGCGGCTCGAAGCTCGAGGCTCCACCCACCCACGGAGCCACAGTGTCAGTCCACGATTCACACCCCACGCGGAACAACAACAGCCACGCTTTCACCGAACCGTCGCATGGCCACCATCTGGCCGACGATCTTCCGCTGATCTCGGCGCAGCTCCTTCAGCGCCGCAGAGCGCTGGCATGGCTGGGCTCCACCACCGCCGGCTCGGCACTCCTGCTGGCCGGCTGCGGTGGCGGCGGCTCCGACGGGAGCAGCCTCGCGGGCCTGACGAGCACCACGGCGTCGTCGAGCGGAACGACGACCTCCTCCACCTCGAGCTCGAGCGGCTCCACGACGACAAGCACGTCCAGCAGCAGCAGCAGCAGCAGTTGCACCGCGCTGCCCGGCGAGACGGCGGGCCCCTACCCGGCCGACGGCACCAACAGCTCCTCCGGCGCGACCTCCGACGTGCTCACCGCCAGCGGCATCGTCCGCAGCGACATCCGCAGCAGCTTCATCAGCACGACGACGCAGGCACCCGGCGTGCTGACCACGCTCACGCTGACGCTGGTCAACACCAATTCGAGCTGTGCTCCGCTGGCCGGCTACGCGATCTACCTCTGGCACTGCGACCGCGACGGCAACTACTCGCTGTACACGGCCGCGGCCGAAAGCTACCTGCGCGGCGTGCAGGTCACCGATGCCAACGGCCAGGTCACTTTCACGACGATCTTCCCCGGCTGCTACGCCGGCCGCTGGCCGCACATGCACTTCGAGGTGTTCGCGAGCCTCGCCACGGCCACCACCGGCCGCAACGCGGTGCTGACCTCGCAGCTGGCGATGCCGAGCGCGGCGTGCAGCGCGGTCTACCCCTACGCCACCGGCTACACCACGAGCGTGAACAACTTCGCCGCCGTCTCGCTCACGACCGACAACGTGTTCAGCGACAACACCGCGGCGCAGATCGCCGCCATGACGCCCGCCATGACCGGCAGCATCACGGCCGGCTACACCGCGACCGCGACCATCGGCATCGCGCGCTAGCACCGGGTTAGCCCCCCATCGCCTCCAGCGTGATGTTGGTGGGCTGACAATGCAGGATCACCAGGAGACGCGACATGCCCAAACTGCGCTTCAAGATTGCCATGTCACTCGACGGCTTCGTGGCCGGTCCCGATCAGAGCGTGCAGAACCCGCTCGGCATCGGCGGCACGCGCCTGCACGAATGGGCCTTCCAGCTCGAGGTGTTTCGCAGGCTCCATGGCCAGGAAGGCGGGGAAGTCAATGCAAGCACGGCGGTCGTCGAGGAATCGCTGGCCAACATCGGCGCGACGATCATGGGACGCAACATGTTCGGTGGGCATCCCGGCTCCTGGGATGCGAAGACGCCGTGGAACGGCTGGTGGGGAGACAGCCCGCCCTTCCATCATCCCGTCTTCATTCTCACGCATCACGCGCGCGAGCCGCTCGAATGCGAGGGCGGAACGCGCTTCACCTTCGTCACCACCGGCATCGAGGACGCGCTGGAGATGGCGAAGCGCGCCGCCGGAGGCAAGGACGTATCGCTCGCCGGCGGCGCCAGGGCCGCGCAGCAGTATCTGGCAGCCGGTCTCGTCGACGAGATGGAGATCAGCCTGGTGCCGACGCTGCTCGGCAGCGGCGAAAGGCTGTTCGAGAACGTCGGCGACCAGCTCCATGGCCTCGAGTTCGTGCGGACGGTGGCCGCGCCGGGCGTCACGCACCTCAAGTTCGCCAAGCGCGGCTGATCGGCAGGCGTGAGATCTCAGTGCGCCGCCGCGCTGCCCGGGTCGGGCGGCAGCATCGTCGCACCGGGGTCGAGCAGCACCCGGCTGTCCCACCCCTGCGCGCGCGCCATCTCGCTCAAGGCCTGGTCGTTCAGCGCCAGTCCGTCGATCGAATGGAACAAGCGACGGCGCGCAGGATCGTCGGAGCCGAGCGCGCGGTAAACCACCGCGTTGAAGCATTCGATGAAGCAGCGCGCGGCCGCGCTCATCGGGTCGCCGCGGCGCGAGATCAGGCTCACCGTCGTCTCGTTGAGGCGCTCGGCCAGCGGCAGCACGCAGAGCCGCTCGCGGCCGGCGATCGCCTCCACCAGGGGCCAGGGCATCAGCGTCAGCATGTCGGTGCTGCGGATCAGGCTGGTGACGATCACCGTCGAATGCGCCACGTGGACCGTCGGCGCGCATTCGCGCAGGTAGCGGGCGAACACGTCCTCATGCGGGTCTGCCGGGTCGTCGCCGGGCGTCCAGTTCAAGAGCCACTGCGCATCGCGCAGCTCGGCCAGCGATCGGCTGTGCGCGAGCGGATGGCCTTCGCGCCCCACCACCGCCGAGCTGGTGCGGAACAGCGGCACGTGAGCCATGTCCTCATGGGTGGACGCCGGGCCGGCGCGGCCTATGCAGAAGTCCAGCGTGCCGTCGCGCAGCTTCGGGATCGAGACCGTCAGCACGCTTTCCATCAACTCCAGGCGCACCGTCGGCATGCGCTGCTGGAACAGCTTGACGACG
The DNA here is from genome assembly GCF_964253805.1 of Variovorax sp. LjRoot175. Lineage (NCBI taxonomy): Bacteria > Pseudomonadati > Pseudomonadota > Betaproteobacteria > Burkholderiales > Comamonadaceae > Variovorax > Variovorax sp. LjRoot175. The sequence continues at coordinate 5,087,687 of NZ_CAXURY020000001.1, forward strand.
TCGCCCAGGCAGGTCAGGGCGAGCCACGAATTCACGCCGATGCGCAGCGGCGCCCGCCCGCGGCCCGATAGCTGCTCCATCTCTTCCTCGGCACGCGCCAGCTGGCCCACGACCAGCCGCGCGTGCACCAGCAGCGCCCGGCCGGCATCGGTGAAGGTCACGCCCTTGGCCTCGCGCGTGATGAGCAGCGTCCTGACATCTTCCTCGAGCTCGCGCACCGCCTTGGTCACCGCCGCCGGCGACAGCCCGGCGGCGCGCGACGCGGCGCGAATGCTGCCGTGGTCGCCGACGGCGACGAGGGCCTTCAACTGGTGAACCTTCATGCGCGTCTCCGAAAAATGTGAGGCGCGGGCCGCAAGATGCGTACCCGGCAACCAGCGCTCAACAGCGCCACCGTTGCAGGACTGTTGCACACGGGCGGCAAATCCTAGGATCGGGCCAGATTCATCCCCACGCCCTTCCCGACCATGATGGCCCATTGCCGATCCCCTCTCCCGCGCCTCTTCGCGGCCGTGTTCGCCGGCACGGTCGCGACCGTGGCCCCCGCCCAGGACGACTACCCCTCGCGGCCGATCACGCTGGTCGTCGGCTATTCCGCCGGCGGCTCGACCGACAGCGTCGCACGGCCCTTCGCCGAGGTGTTCGGCCGCGTGCTGAAGACCCGCGTGATCGTCGAAAACTTCAGCGGCGCCGGCGGCGCGCTGGGGGCGCTGAAGGTGGTCACCGCAAAGCCGGACGGCTACACGCTCCTGATGGGCGGCAACAGCGAGCTGATCGCGACCAAGCTGATCAATCCGAAGCAGCCCTACGACGGCCAGAAGGACCTGGCGCCGATCGGCGTGGTCAACCACCAGGGCGGCATGCTGCTGGCGTCGCGCCAGTCGGGCGTCAAGACTACCGACCAGTTCATCCAGCTGCTGCGCAAGAACCCGGACAAGTACAACTACGGCAGCTCGGGCACCGGCTCGATGTTCCACTTCGCCGGCGAACTGGTGCGCGAACGCACCGGCACCCGGATCACACACGTGGCCTATCGCGGCGTCCCGGCGCTGGGCAACGACCTGGCCGGCGGCGCGGTGGAGTTCGGCTACATGGGCACCGGGCCGGCCAAGCCGCTCATCGACGCCGGCGTGGTGGTGCCGATCGCCGTCACCAGCGGCACGCGGGCGCCGATCTATCCCAACGTGCCCGCGCTGGCCGAGCATCCGGAGCTCAAGGGCTACGAGCTCACCGGCTGGTTCGCGCTGATGGCACCCAAGGCGGTGCCGGAGCCGGTCATCGCGAAGCTCAAGGCGGCGCTGAAGGAGACCTTGAAGGACGCCCGCCTGCGCCAAACCTTCAACGACCTGGGCGGGCTGCCGATGATCGAGGACGAAGACCTGCCTGCGCTGATGCGCGCGGAGGACGCACGCTATCGGAAGTTCGTGGCGACCGCCCAGCTGGAGACGCAGAAGTGAAGCCCGCCTCCGCCGTCGCCGAGATCGCCGCCGCCGTCGAGGCGCGGCGCCGCCCCTACATCGAGATCGCCGACCGCATCTGGGGCCTGGCCGAAATGCGCTATCGCGAGTTCGAGTCGGCCGAGCTGCACGCGGTGGCCCTCGAGGCCGAGGGCTTCCGCGTCACGCGCGGCGTGGCCGGGATGCCCACCGCCTTCGTCGCCGAGGCCGGCAGCGGCGGCCCGGTGATCGGCTTTCTCGGCGAGTACGACGCGCTCGCGGGCCTGAACCAGGCCAGCGGCGCGCTCGAGTGCCGGCCCGATCCGGAACGCGCGCTCAACCAGGGCCATGGCTGCGGCCACCATCTGCTGGGCACGGCAGCGCACTTGGCGGCGGTGGTCGCGCGCGACCACCTGAGGCGCCATGACCTGCCCGGCACGGTGCGCTTCTACGGCTGTCCGGCCGAGGAGGCTGCCGCCGGCAAGACCTTCATGGCGCGCGCCGGGCTCTTCGACGATCTCGATGCCGCGCTGTCCTGGCACCCGTCGGTGGCCAATTCGGTGTTCATGAACGCCACGCTGGCCAACGTGCAGGCCTACTTCCGCTTCCGCGGCAAGTCGGCGCATGCCGCGCTCGCGCCGCACCTGGGACGCAGCGCACTCGACGCGGCTGAGCTGATGAACGTCGGCGTCAACTACCTGCGCGAGCACATGCCCGAGCAGGCGCGCGTGCACTTCGCCTACATCGACTCGGGCGGTCCGTCGACCAACGTGATTCCGGCCCATGCCGAGCTGCTCTACACCGTGCGGGCGACACGCATCGACGAGGCGCTGGCGCTGTTCGAGCGCGTCGAGCAGGTGGCGCGCGGCGCGGCGATGATGACCGGCACCACGGTCGAGATGGTGTTCGACAAGGCAGTCTCCAATGTGCTGCACAACGACACGCTCGACCGCGTCATGGCCGAGCAGATGGAGGCCGTGGGCGCGCTCGAGGTCAGCGAAGACGAGCGCCGCTTCGCCGCCAAGATGCAGGCCACGATCTCGGGCGAGGAGCTGGCCAGCAGCGCCAAGCATTTCGCCGCCGCGCTGCGCGACCCGCAGCCCATCGCCACCGGCATCCAGCCCTACCGGCCCGACGCCGCGCGCCCGGTGACCGGCTCCACCGACATGGGCGACGTGAGCTGGGCCGCGCCGACCACCCAGTGCCTGACCGCCTGCTTCGCGTGGGGCACGGCCTTCCATTCGTGGCAGATGGTCGCGCAGGGCAAGACCTCGCTGGCGCACAAGGGCATGCTGCTGGCCGCCAAGTGCCTGGCCGCGACCGGCGTCGCGCTGGCCGGGCGTCCCGAGCTGCTGTGCGAGGCGGAGAACGAGCTGCGCGCCAAGCGCGGTGGCGCAGCCTACCGCTGTCCGATTCCCGAGGAGGTACTGCCGCCGCCGGCGCGCGAAGCCAAGCCATGAAAGGAATCCCGGCCGCGATCCTGGTCGCGCTGACCTCGATGGGCTGTACGAGCACAGACGCCATCCGGGTGCGCGAGATCGGCAGCTTCCACGTCGGTGGCCAACAGGTGACGCTGTCCGGCCTGCCCGCACGCGAGATCCGCTTCACACCATCCACGCCGCCCGTTCGTCGCGATCCGAACGGGGACTTCGAGTCAGGCCAGATGTATGTGCAATACGTGCGGCTGGCCTCGCCGGCGCGCAGCCTGCCTCTGCTCCTGTGGCATGGCGGCGGCCTGAGCGGCGTGACCTGGGAGACCAAGCCCGACGGCCAGCGCGGCTGGCAGGACTTCTTCATGCGCGCCGGCTACGACACCTATGTCAGCGACGCGATGGAGCGCGGCCGGGCGTCCTGGTCCCGCTATCCGGAGATCTTTGCCGGCGAGCCGCTGTTCAGGACCAAGAAGGAGGCATGGGAGGTGTTCCGCATCGGGCCTGCGTTCGACGGCGACCCGCAGGGACGTACCGCCTTCCCCGGCACCCAGTTTCCGGTCGGCGCCTTCGATCAGTTCATGAAGCAGAGCGTCCCGCGCTGGACGACCACCGACGCGGTCACCCAACAGGCCTATGACGCCCTGGTCGACAAGGCGTGTCCCTGCGTGATCCTGGCGCACAGCCAGGGCGCCAACTTCGCTTTCCAGGCCGCGCTGCGGGCGCCGGCCAAGGTCCGGGCGCTGGTGCTGGTCGAGCCCAGCGGGGCGCCCGAGGCGGCGACCCAGGACATGACCGCGCTGAAGCACACGCCGATCCTCTACGTCTGGGGCGATCGCCTGGACACCAGCGTGTACTGGAACCAGCAGGTCCTGCCTGCCGTCCGGCGCTTCCGGGATGCGCACCGGGCCGCGGGCGGCGTCTCGGACTGGATCGACCTGCCGGCAACCGGCCTGCACGGCAATTCGCACATGCTGATGATGGACAGGAACAGCGACCAGATCGCGCAGATCGTCGACCGCTGGATCGGCCAGCGTGCGCCCTGAGGCGGCCCTGCCTCAGCGCGATCCCTCGTCCGGTGTGCCCCGCGCCCGCTCGAGGATGAAATCGATGAAGGTCCGCGTCGCCCGCGTGTGCTGCCGGTTCGGCATGTAGAGCATGAACATCTGCGTGCCGAAGATGCTGAGCCGCCAGTCGTCCAGCGTGGTCAGGACTTCGCCGCGCCGCACGTCCTCCTGCACCACGTAGTCGGGCACCAGCCCGATGCCGAGGCCGGCCAGGATGGCCTGGCGCAGGAACAGGAAGTTCTCGGAGATCAGCGTCGGCTCCAGCAGCACCTCGCGCCGCTCCTCGCCCTGGTAGGCCGAGATGCGCAGTTGCCGGCCGATGACCGCCGCGGTGACCACGGGCGCGGCCGTCAGCTGGTCGAGCTGGGTGGGCAGGCCGTGCTCCTGCGCGTAGGCACGCGAAGCGCAGGCGACATAGCGCACCGGGCCCAGCGCTCGCGCCACCAGATTGAGCGGCGGCTCGGGGATCACGCGGATCGCGATGTCGACCTCGTCGCGCAGCAGGTCCTCGATGCGGTTCTCGAACAGCACGTCGAGCACGATGCCCGGGTACTGGCGCTTGAAATCGATCAGCCAGTCGGACATGACCAGCTGCCCGTAGCCGCTGGGCACGCTGAGCCGCACGCGCCCGACCAGGCCCTGGCCCAGCGCCGACGCCGACTCGCGCGCGGCCTGGAGCTCGCTCTGGATGGCGAGGCCGTGCTGGTAGAGGCGCTGGCCGATCTCGGTGGCTTCGGCGCGCCGCGTAGTGCGCCGCACGAGCTGCGCGCCGACCGAGCGCTCGAGCTGGTTCAGGTGGTAGCTCACGTTGGCGCGGCTCATCTTGAGCCGGCGCGCGGCCTCGCTCAGGTTGCCGGCATCGAGGATCTCGACCAGAAGGGTCAGCGATTGCAAATCCATGATGAGGCGGGCATTGTGTCAAAAATTCTTTGACAGTCTGTCAATCGCCAATGCAATTGTCAAAGCGACGAGCCGGGCCAAGAATGCTGGGTTCACCCGGAGACAAAGACCATGGCCACGACTGACACCCTTCCTGCGTCCGATCCCGTCACCTTCCAGCGCCAGGCCGATGTGCTGGTCGTCACCATCGACAACCCGCCGGTCAACGCCCTGGGCGTGGATGTGCGCCGCGGCTTGGTCGAGGCCATCGACGCCGCCGAGGCCGACGGCGCCGTGGCCGCGGTGCTGGTCGTCGGCGCCGGCCGCAACTTCATCGCCGGCGCCGACATCCGCGAATTCGGCAAGCCACCGCTGCCGCCCTCGTTGCCCGAGGTGTGCAGCCGCATCGAGAACTGCAGCAAGCCGGTGCTGGCCGCGATCCATGGCGCCGCGCTCGGCGGCGGGCTGGAGATCGCACTGTCGGCGCACTACCGCCTGGCCGTGCCTTCCGCCAAGCTGGGCCTGCCGGAGGTGCAGCTCGGGCTGATGCCCGGCTCCGGTGGCACGCAGCGTGCGCCGCGCCTGATCGGCGTGAAAGCCGCACTCGATCTGATGTTGAGCGGCCGCCATGCGGGTGCCAAGGAAGCGTTGGCCCTGGGCCTGGTCGATCGCCTGGGCGAAGGTGCCGACGCGCTGGCCGAAGGCCTGGCCTATGCAAAGGAACTGGTCGCGGCCAAGGCGCCGGTGCGCCGCACGCGCGACGCGAACGCGCTGGCCGAGCTAGAGGCGCAACGCGCCGCACTCGAAGCCGCGCGCGACCACACCGCCAAGAAAAGCCGCAGCCTCTTCTCGCCGATGAAGATCGTCGAGGCCACCGAGGCCGCGCTCACGCTGCCCTTCGACGAAGGCATGGCGCTGGAGCGCAAGCTCTTCCTGCAGTGCATCGAGAGCCCGCAGCGCGCCGGCCTGATCCATGCCTTCTTCGCCGAACGCGAAGTGCTGAAGGCGCCCGAGACCAAGGCCGCCAAGCCGCGGCCCATCGAATCCTGCGGCATCGTCGGCGGCGGCACCATGGGCGCCGGCATCGCGGTCGCGATGCTCGACGCCGGGCTGCCGGTGACCATGATCGAGCGCGACGAGCCCAGCCTCGCGCGCGGCCGGGCCCATGTCGAAAAGGTCTACGACGGCCTGATCCAGAAGGGCCGCATGACGGCCGAGGCCAAGACCGCGGTGATGGCGCGCTTCTCGGGCTCGACGGCCTACGGCGCGCTGGCCAACGTCGACCTCGTGGTCGAAGCCGTGTTCGAGGACATGGCGGTCAAGAAGGCCGTCTTCGCCGAACTCGACCGCGTGTGCAAGAAGGGGGCGGTGCTCGCCACCAACACCTCCTACCTCGACATCGACGAGATCGCGTCCAGCATCTCGCGCCCGGCCGACGTGCTGGGCCTGCATTTCTTCTCGCCGGCCAACATCATGAAGCTGCTGGAGATCGTGGTGCCGGCGAAGGTCAGCGCCGACGTGGTCGCCACCGGCTTCGAGCTCGCGAAGAAGCTGAAGAAGACGCCGGTGCGCGCGGGCGTCTGCGACGGCTTCATCGGCAACCGCATCCTCGCGGTCTATCGCCAGGCGGCCGACCACATGATGGAGGACGGCGCCTCGCCCTACCAGATCGACAAGGCGGTGCGCGACTTCGGCTACCCGATGGGCCCGTTCCAGGTGTCCGACCTGGCCGGCGGCGACATCGGCTGGGCCACGCGCAAGCGCAAGGCCGCCACCCGCGACCCGAAGGCGCGCTACGTGCAGATCGCCGACCGCATCTGCGAGCGCGGCTGGTTCGGCCAGAAGACCGGCCGCGGCTACTACCTCTACCCCGAGGGCGCGCGCACCGGCACGCCGGACCCCGAGGTCGAGGCCATCATCGATGCCGAGCGCCAGCGCGCAGGCGTCGCGCCGCGCAAGTTCAGGGACGAAGAAATCATGCGCCGCTACATGGCCGCGATGGTCAACGAGGGTGCCAACGTCGTGCACCAGCGCATCGCGCTGCGCCCGCTGGACGTCGACGTGACCTTTCTCTACGGCTACGGCTTTCCGCGCCATCGCGGCGGGCCGATGAAGTACGCCGACACGGTGGGCCTCGCCAAGGTGCTGGCCGACATCCGCGAATTCGCCAAGGAAGACCCGCTGTTCTGGCAGCCTTCGCCGCTGCTGGAGGAGCTGGTCGAGCGCGGCGCCGATTTCGCGAGCCTCAATCAATCCGAGTAAGCCGAACCAGGAGACAAACACCATGCGCGAAGCCGTCATCGTTTCCACTGCCCGCACGCCGCTCACCAAGGCGCACCGCGGCGAGTTCAACATCACACCCGGCCCCACGCTGGCCGCCTTCGCGGTGCGCGCCGCGGTGGAACGCTCGGGCCTGGACCCGGCGCTGATCGAGGACGCCATCCTCGGCTGCGGCTACCCCGAGGGCACCACCGGCCGCAACGTCGCGCGCCAGAGCATCGTGCGCGCGGGGCTGCCCATCAGCATCGCCGGCACCACGGTCAACCGCTTCTGCGCCTCGGGCCTGCAGGCCATCGCGATGGCCGCGGGCCGCATCGTCGTCGAGGGCGCGCCGGCCATGATCGCGGGCGGCGTGGAGAGCATCTCGCAGATACGCACCCGCAGCGCCACCGACAGCGGTGACAGCGGCATGGACCCGTGGATCGTCGAGCACAAGCCCGCGCTCTACATGGCGATGATCGAGACCGCCGACATCGTCGCCCAACGCTACGGCATCGGCCGCGAGGCGCAGGACCGCTTCTCGGCCGAGAGCCAGCGCAAGACCGAGGAAGCGCAGCTCGCCGGCCGCTACCGCGAGGAAATCGTGGCCTGCACCACCACCATGGCCGTGACCGACAAGGACACCAAGGAAGTGAGCCATCGCGAGGTGACGATCGACGTCGACACCTGCAACCGCCGCGGCACCACCTACGAGGCGCTGGCCAAGCTGCAGCCGGTGATGGGCGCGGACAAGTTCGTCACCGCCGGCAACGCCTCGCAGCTGTCCGACGGCGCCTCGGCCTGCGTGCTGATGGAGGCCAAGGACGCCGAGCGCGCCAACCTCAAGCCGCTGGGCGCCTTCCGCGGCCTCGCGATCGCGGGCTGCGAGCCCGACGAGATGGGCATCGGCCCGGTGTTCGCGGTGCCGAAACTGCTGGCGCGCAACGGCCTGAAGGTCGACGATATCGATCTCTGGGAACTCAACGAGGCCTTTGCTTCGCAGTCCATCTTCTGCCAGCAGAAGCTGGGCATTCCGGCCGAGCGGCTCAATGTCGACGGCGGCGCGATCTCCATCGGCCACCCCTTCGGCATGACGGGCGCGCGGCTCACGGGCCATGTGCTGATCGAAGGCAAGCGGCGCGGCGCCAAGTACGCCGTGGTCACGATGTGCATCGCGGGCGGCATGGGCGCTGCCGGGCTGTTCGAAATCTACTGAGGAGCAAGGACATGGACCTGAACTTCACCACCGAAGAGCAAGCCTTCCGCGACGAGGTGTGCAGCTTCCTGGCCGAGAAGCTGCCCAAGCGCCTCTCCGACAAGGTCGCGAGCGGCAAGCACCTGGGCAAGGCCGACATGGAGGAATGGCACGCCATCCTCCATGCGCGCGGCTGGCTCGCCAACCACTGGCCCGAGCAGTACGGCGGCCCCGGCTGGACCGCAGTGGAAAAATTCATCTTCGAGAACGAATGCGCGCTGGCCCATGCGCCGCGCATCGTGCCCTTCGGCGTGAACATGCTCGGGCCGGTGCTGATCAAGTACGGCAGCGAGGCACAGAAGCGCCGCTGGCTGCCGCGCATCCTCGATGGCTCCGACTGGTGGTGCCAGGGTTATTCGGAACCCGGCGCGGGCTCCGATCTCGCCTCGGTCAAGACCTCGGCGGTGCGCGGCACCGATGCCCAGGGCGATCACTACATCGTCAACGGCCAGAAGACCTGGACCACGCTGGGCCAGCACGCCAACATGATCTTCTGCCTGGTGCGCACCAACCGCGAGGCCAAGAAGCAGGAAGGCATCAGCTTCCTCCTGATCGACATGAAGACGCCCGGCGTCGAAGTGCGGCCAATCATCACGCTCGACGGCGAGCACGAGGTCAACGAAGTCTTCTTCTCCGACGTGCGCGTGCCGGCCGAGAACCTGGTGGGCGAGGAGAACAAGGGCTGGACCTGCGCCAAGTACCTCTTGACCTACGAGCGCACCAACATCGCGGGCGTGGGCTTCTCGGTGGCTGCGCTGGAGCAGCTCAAGGCCATCGCCGCGAAGCAGACGAAGAACGGCAAGCCGCTCGCCGAAGACCCGGCCTTCGCCGCGCGCATGGCGCGGGTGGAGATCGACCTCGAGAACATGTTGACCACCAACCTGCGCGTGATCGCGGCCGTGGCCGGCGGCGGCGTGCCGGGCGCCGAGAGCTCGATGCTCAAGATCCGCGGCACCGAGATCCGGCAGGAGATCTCGTCGCTGATCCGGCGCGCGATGGGGCCCTACGCGCGGCCCTTCGTCGCCGAGGCGCTCGAAGAGGGCTTCGACGGCGTACCGATCGGCCCGGACTATGCCGCACCCGCAGCGGCCAAGTACTTCAACAACCGCAAGCTGTCGATCTTCGGCGGCTCGAACGAGATTCAGAAAAACATCATCTCCAAGATGATCCTGGGCCTGTGAGGAAACTGCCATGAACTTCGAACACACCGAAGACCGGCGCATGCTCGCCGACAGCCTGAACCGCTTCATCGCCGAGCAGTACGCCTTCGAGACGCGCGACCGGATCGCGAAGTCGGCCCAGGGCTTCAGCACCGAGATCTGGCAGCAGTTCGCCGAGCTCGGCGTGATCGGCGCACTGTTCCGCGAAGAAGACGGCGGCTTCGGCGGCGGCGGCTTCGACCTGGCCGTGGTCTTCGAGGCACTGGGCCGCGGCCTGGTGGTCGAGCCCCTGCTCGGCGCGGTCATGGTCGGCGACGCCATCGCAGCCGCCGGCAGCGAGGCGCAGAAGGAAACGCTGGCCGAGATCATCGGCGGCGGCACCTTCGCGGCGCTCGCGCACGACGAACCCGGCACGCACTACGAACTGGCGCACGTGCAGACCCGCGCCGACCGCAGCGGCGACCGCTGGCTGCTGAACGGCGCCAAGGCCGTGGTGCCGCAGGGCGAGCAGGTGGATCTGTTCCTGGTCTCGGCCCGCAGCTCGGGCGCGCCGGACGACGAGGCCGGCATCTCGCTGTTCCTGGTGCCTGCGAAGACAAAAGGCGTCTACGTGCGCGGCGCCCCGGCCATCGACGGCGGCCGCGTGGCCGAAGTGGTGCTGGACGGCGTGACGCTCCCCGCCGATGCGTTGCTCGGCGCCGAAGGCCAGGGCCACGCCGTGCTGGAACGCGCCGTCGGGCGTGGCGTGCTGGCCCTGTGCGCCGAAAGCCTGGGCGCGATGGAAGCCGCCAAGACGGCGACGCTGGAGTACCTGCGCACGCGCAAGCAGTTCGGCACGCTCATCGGCAGCTTCCAGGCGCTGCAGCACCGCATGGCGGACCTGCTGCTCGAGATCGAGCAGGCCCGCTCGGCCGTGATCAATGCGGCCGCCGCCATCGACGACACCGACCGCGCCACTCGCGAGCGCGCGCTGTCGGCGGCCAAGGCCAGCATCGGCCGCATCGGCGCGCTGGTGGCCGAGGAAAGCATCCAGATGCACGGCGGCATCGGCATGACCTGGGAGCTGCCGCTGGCCCACTATGCCAAGCGCCTCGTGATGATCGACCACCAGCTGGGCGACGAGGACCATCACCTGCAGCGCTTCATCGCCTTCGGCAGGCAGGCAAGATGAGCACCGCGCCCTTCAGCCCGTCGTTCCCCGTCCGCAGCATCGAGGACGTGCGAAGGCTCGAGGAGACGCCGCTTTCCGAGGCGCTGACCGTGCGCAGCACCTACGAGATCTTCCGCAATGCCGCAGCGGCCTTCGGCGACAAGACGGCGCTGACCTTCCTGCGCACGGCCGATCCGGCCGACGAGCCGATCCGCTGGTCCTACGCCGAACTCTTGGCCGGCATCCACCAGACCGCGAACGTGCTGCACGCGCTTGGCGTCGGGCCGGAGGATGCGGTGGCCGTGCTGCTGCCGGGCTGCCTCGAGTACCACCTGGCCCTGTGGGGCGGAGAAGCGGCCGGCATCGTGCAGCCGCTCAACCCGCTGCTCGCCGACGAGAAGCTGGTCTCGCTGATGACCGCCGGCCGCGCCAAGGTGCTGATCGCCTACGGCTCGGACGAGGAATCGGGCATGTGGTCGAAGGCGATGCGCCTGCGCGGCCAGGTGCCCACGCTCACCACCGTGCTGCGCGTGGCGCCGCACGACGAGCCCATGGGCAGCGCCGGCGATCTGCCCGAGGGCGTGGCGGACTTCAACGCGATGTGCGCGCACGTGCCGGCCGACCACCTCGCGAGCGGCCGCGACATCGCGCCTGCCGACATCGCCGCCTACTTCCACACCGGCGGCACCACCGGCGCACCCAAGCTCGCGTGCCACAGCCATGGCGCGCAGGTCTTCACCGCCTGGGCCAGCGTGAAGCTGCAAGGCCTGAAGAGCAGCGACGTCACCATCAACGGCTATCCGCTGTTCCACGTGGCGGGCGTGCTGCCGGCTTCGCTGTCGGCGCTGTCGGCCGGCGTGGAGGTGATCATTCCGACCACGGCGCTGCTGCGCAACAAGCAGGTACTGGCCAACTACTGGCGGCTGGTGGAGAAGTACCGGCCGACCTCGCTGTCGGCCGTGCCCACGGTGCTGGCGGCACTCGCCAACGTGCCGCTGGACGGCGCCGACATTTCCTCCATCCACTACTGCCGCACCGGCGCCGCCGTGCTGGCGCCCGAACTCGCGGCGCGCTTCGAGCGCCTGTTCGGCCTGCACGTGCATGAAAGCCTGGGCATGACCGAGATGGCCGGCATCTCGACCATCACGCCCCCGGGCGTGATCGGGCCGGCAGGCTGCGTGGGTTTCAGGCTTCCGTATTCGCAGCTGCGCATCGTCGCGCTCGACGAGCACGGCAACCCGAGCGATCGCGAACTGCCGGCGGGCGAGCAGGGCATGGTGCTCTTCAAGTCGCCCAACCTGTTCTCGGGCTTCGTCGATCCAGCCGACACGGCCCGTGCCTTCACCGCCGACGGCTGGCTCGCCACCGGCGACCTGGGCTGGCTCGACGGCGAGGAGCGGCTCAACCTGAGTGGCCGCTCCAAGGACCTGATCATCCGCAGCGGCCACAACATCGACCCCAAGACCATCGAGGACGCGCTGGGCGCACACCCGGCGGTGCAACTGTGCGCCGCGGTCGGCGCGCCCGATGCCTACGCGGGCGAGCTGCCGGTGGCCTTCGCCACGCTTGTGCCCGGCATGACGGCCAGCGAAGCCGAACTGCTGGCCTTCACCGCCGCGCGCGTCGACGAAGCGCCGGCCAAGCCGAAGTCGGTGGTCGTGATCGAGCACATGCCGATGACCAACGTCGGCAAGATCTACAAGCCCGAGCTGCGTGCCCTGGCCGCGCGCAAGGTGGCGGAGGCGCTGGTCGGCGAGGCCTGCGCCGCGCTCGGCCTGGCGGCACGGCCCGAGGTGCAGGCCGATGGCGAGAGCGCGCTCAAGGTCGTGATCGATGCGGCCGCGGCCGGGGCGCAGGCCGCGCCGCTGCAGGCGCGGCTTACGGAGGCGCTCGGACGCCTGCCCTTCAAGACGCAGGTCGTCCTGCGATAAGCCCCCCATTCCAAAAAAGCCGTACAGGAGACACACATGAACACCCACTCCCTGAACCGCCGCGCCTGGCTCTGCGCCGCGGCCTCGGCCCTCGCGCTGGGCGCGGGCGGCGTTGCGCACGCCCAGGCCTACCCGAACAAGCCGATCAAGATGGTCGTCCCCTTCGCCGCCGGTGGCGGCACCGACGTGCTGGCGCGCGTGATCGGCGAGAAGCTGGCGGCCGGCCTGGGCCAGCCGGTCGTCATCGACAACAAGCCCGGCGCGGCCGGCATCATCGGCACCGACGCGGTCGCCAAGGCGGCGCCCGACGGCTACACCATCGTGATGTCGCTCTCCAATGCGCTGCTCACCAATCAGTTCCTCTACGAGAAGCTGCCCTACCACCCGGAGCGCGACCTGACGCTGGTCTACCAGGTCGCGATGGGCCCGCTGGTGCTGGTGGTGCATCCCGGCGTGCCGGTCAAGACCGCGCCCGAGCTGCTGAAGTACGTGGCCGCCAACAAGGGCAAGCTGGCCTACGGCTCCTACGGCCTGGGCGCCTACCCGCACCTGGCCGGCGCGCACATGAGCCTCACGCAAGACGCCGACATGAACCACGTGGCCTACAAGGGCGAGGCGCCGATGGTGCAGGACCTGATCGGCGGCCAGATCCAGATGGCCTACGCGAGCGCGCTGCAGGCCAAGCCGCACATCGAGGCCGGCAAGCTCAAGGCCATCGGCGTGACCGGCGAACGCCGCATGAGCACCCTGCCCAACGTGCCCACGCTGGCCGAGCAGGGCCTGAAGGACGAGGCCTATCGCCTGACCGGCTGGCTGGCCGTCGCAGCGCCCGCCGGCACGCCCAAGCCGATCGTGCAGCGGCTCGCCGACGAGATCCGCAAGGCCACGCAGCAGCCGGACGTGCAGCAGAAGGTCGCGGCCATGGGCTTCGAGCTCAAGGACAGCTCGCCCGAGGCTTTTGCCGCCGCCTACAAGGCCGAGCGCCCGGTGTGGGAGCGGCTGATCAAGCAGTCGGGCGCCAAGCTCGAGTGAACGACGAGGACCGGGGCTCAAGGAAAGCCCCGATGGGGCGAACGGTTATGGATCGTTACGATCTGCGCTGGCCGAATTCCGGCCGCTGACCCGTTCCCCCGATGTCCTCTCCCCCTGAGTCCGGCCCTTTGCTGGACGCCGCCAGTCCCCTGCCCCCCGAAATCGAAGCCGCCGACGAGCCCACGCGCGTGCCGCTCGCGATCGAGGACTGGGCCACGGTGATCATCATGGGCCTCTTGGCCTGCATCACCTTCGCCAACGTGCTGGTGCGCTACTTCACCGACTCCTCCTTCGCATGGACCGAGGAGTTCTCGGTCTTCCTCATGATCCTGCTGGCCATGGTCGCGGGCTCGGCCGCCGTCGCGCGCGACCGCCACATCCGCATCGAGTACTTCGCCGAGGGCGGGTCGATGGCCAGGCGTAAGCGGCTCGCGCAGTTCGGCGCGCTGATGGTGGCGCTCTTGTTCTTCCTGATCGCCGCGCTCAGCGTGCGCGTGGTCTGGGACAACTACCGTTTCGAGGAAACCTCGCCCGGCATCGGCGTGCCGCAGTGGTGGTACACGATCTGGCTGCCGATCGTGTGCTCCGCGATCGCGCTGCGCGCGGTAGGCCTGTTCGTCCGGCGCGGCCGCGAGATGCGCGCCGGGGGCTCGGGCGAATGATCCCGACGCTGCTCTTCGTCGCCTTCATCCTGATGATGCTGGTCGGCGTGCCGATCGGCGCGGCGCTCGGCCTCGCGGGCGCGGTCGCCATCGGGCTCGCCAATGCCGACGCGCAGTGGTTCGGCCTGCTCGCCGTGCCGCAGAACTTCTATGCCGGCCTGGGCAAATACCCGCTGCTCGCGATCCCGATGTTCGTGCTGGTGGGCTCGATCTTCGACCGCTCGGGCGTGGCGCTCAGGCTCGTCAATTTCGCGATCGCGATCGTCGGGCGCGGGCCCGGCATGCTGCCGCTGGTGGCGATCGTGGTGGCGATGTTTCTCGGCGGCATCTCGGGCTCGGGCCCGGCCAACGCGGCGGCCGTGGGCGCGGTGATGATCGGCGCGATGTCGCGCGCGGGCTACCCCAATGCGTACTCGGCCAGCGTGGTCGGCGCGGCTGCGGCCACCGACATCCTGATCCCGCCCTCGGTGGCCTTCATCGTCTACTCGGTGCTGGTGCCGGGCGCCTCGGTGCCGGCGCTGTTCGCAGCCGGCATGGTGCCGGGCGTGTTGGCCGGCATCGCGCTGATCGTCCCGGCCGTGTGGCTGGCGCGCAAGCACAAGATGGGCGCGCTCGAATCCACCCTGCCGCGCCCACCTTTCTGGAAGAGCCTGCGCGATGCGGTCTGGGGCCTGGCGGCGCCGGTGCTCATCCTGGGCGGCATGCGCGCCGGCTGGTTCACGCCCACCGAGGCGGCCGTGGTCGCGGTGTTCTACGGGCTCTTCGTCGGCATGGCGATCCACCGCACGATCAAGGTCCGCGACCTGTTCGTGATCCTGCGTGAATCGGGCGAGCTCTCGGCCGTGATCCTGCTGGTGGTGTCGCTCGCGGGCATCTTCGCCTACTCGCTCTCGACGCTGGGCGTGATCGATCCGGTCACGCGCGCGATCGTCAATTCGGGGCTGGGCGAGTACGGCGTGCTGTCGCTGCTGATCCTGCTCTTGATCACAGTCGGCATGTTCCTCGACGGCGTGTCGATCTTTCTGATTTTCGTGCCGCTCTTGTGGCCGATCGTGCAGTACTACAAGTGGGACCCGGTGTGGTTCGGCGTCATCCTCACGCTCAAGGTGGCGCTGGGTCAGTTCACGCCGCCGCTGGCGGTGAACCTGATGGTCTCGTGCCGCATCGCCGGCGTGCGCATGGAAGAGACCGTGCGCTGGGTCGGCTGGATGCTCGTTGCGATGTTCCTCGTGATGGTGGCGGTGATTGCCTGGCCCGAATTGGCGCTGTGGTTGCCCCGAAAGCTAGGTTATTAGATTTTTCCAAAGGAGACTGACCCATGAAATTCCGTCGTTCCCTGCTCGGCCTGATGGCCGTCGCCGCCGCGCTCGGCGGCTTCTCGGCGGCCGCGCCCGCGCAGACCTACAAGCCCGAATACAAGATGTCGCTCGTGGTCGGCACCGCCTTCCCCTGGGGCAAGGGCGGAGAGATCTGGGCCAATCTGGTTCGCGAGCGGACCCAGGGGCGCATCAACATCAAGCTCTATCCCGGCGTCTCGCTGATCCAGGGCGACCAGACGCGCGAGTTCAGCGCGCTACGACAGGGCGTGATCGACATGGCCATCGGCTCGACCATCAATTGGTCGCCGCAGGTCAAGCAGCTCAACCTGTTCTCGCTGCCCTTCCTGATGCCCGACTACGCGGCGGTGGATGCGCTGACTCAGGGCCAGGTGGGCAAGGAGATCTTCGCGACGCTCGAGAAGGCCGGCGTGGTGCCGCTGGCCTGGGGCGAGAACGGCTACCGCGAGATCACGAACTCCAAGCGGCCCATCAAGACGCCGGAAGATCTGAAGGGCCTGAAGATCCGCGTGGTGGGCTCGCCGCTCTTCGTCGACACCTTCACCGCGCTGGGCGCCAATCCCACGCAGATGAGCTGGGCCGACGCGCAGCCCGCCTTCGCCAGCGGCGCGGTCGACGGGCAGGAAAACCCGATGTCGATCTTCACCGCGGCCAAGCTGCACACCGTGGGCCAGAAGAACGTGACGATGTGGGGCTACGTGGCCGATCCGCTGGTCTTCGTGGTCAACAAGGAGATCTGGAATTCGTGGACGCCGGCCGACCAGGCGATCGTGCGCCAGGCGGCGATCGACGCCGGCAAGCAAGAGATCATCATCGCGCGCAAGGGACTCGCCGAGGCCGACCAGCCCTTGCTCAAGGACATCGCCGCGCTCGGCGTGACGGTCACGAAACTGTCGCCGGCCGAGCGCGAGGCCTTCGTGAAGGCGACACGGCCGGTGTATGCGAAGTGGAAGCCGACGATCGGCAACGATCTGGTGGCGAAGGCAGAGCAGGCGATTGCCAGTCGGAAGAAGTAGGGCTCACATGCAATAAAAAAGCCCCGCGATGCGGGGCTTTTTTATTCGTGGGGTGCCGCCGATCCGGCTTCGCCGGTCGGCTGGCACCGCCCCCGGCAGGGGGTTGGCGCGCGCGACACGAAGTGCGCGAAGCCTGGGGGCGAGCCTAATGCGCCAGGATCTTGTTCAGGAAATCCTTGGTACGCGCCTGACGATTTTCCGGATGGCTGAAGAATTCGTCCTTCGAGCAGTCCTCCAGGATCCGCCCGCCGACGTCGATGAAGATCACCCGGTTGGCCACCTTGCGCGCAAAGCCCATCTCGTGCGTGACCACCATCATGGTCATGCCTTCCTTGGCCAGCGCCACCATCACGTCCAGCACTTCGCCGACCATCTCGGGGTCGAGCGCCGAGGTCGGCTCGTCGAACAGCATCACCATCGGGTCCATGCTCAGCGCGCGGGCGATCGCCACGCGCTGCTGCTGGCCGCCGGAGAGCTGGCCAGGGTACTTGTCCTTGTGCGCCATCAGGCCCACGCGGTCGAGCATCTTCAAGCCGCGGGTCTTGGCCTCGTCGGCGCTGCGGCCCAGCACCTTGATCTGCGCGATCGTGAGGTTCTCGGTCACCGAAAGATGCGGGAACAGCTCGAAGTGCTGGAACACCATGCCGACCTTGGAGCGCAGCTTCGGCAGGTTGGTCTTCGGGTCATGCAGCGGGATGCCATTGACCGTGATCTCGCCCTTCTGGAAGGGCTCGAGCGCATTCACCGTCTTGATGAGCGTGGACTTGCCGGAACCCGAGGGCCCGCACACCACCACCACGTCGCCCTTGGCGATGTCGACCGAGCAGTCCTGGAGCACCTGTACCGGGCCATACCACTTGGAAACGTTCTTGATTTCGATCATTTTGTCGGACATCTTTTTTCTCCTTCAGCGGATGATGGCGATTTTCTTGTGCAGGCGTTTGACGAGCCAGGACAAGGCATAACACATGATGAAGTACACGACCGCCGCGAGCAGGTAAGCCTCGATCGGACGGCCGAAGTTCTTGCCCGCGGTCTCGAAGCCCTTGAGCATGTCGTAGGCGCCGATGGCGTAGACCAGCGAGGTGTCCTGGAACAGGATGATGGTCTGCGTGAGCAGCACCGGCAGCATGTTGCGGAAGGCCTGCGGCAGCACCACCAGCTTCATGTTTTGGCCGTAGGTCATGCCCACCGCCTGGCCCGCGTAGACCTGGCCGCGCGGGATCGACTGGATGCCCGCGCGCATGATCTCGCTAAAGTAGGCGGCCTCGAACGCGATGAAGGTGATCACGGCCGAGATCTCGGAGCGGTAGTTGCTGCCCACCGAGCCGAAGGAGGCGTAGAACGAGCCCGGCACCAGCAGGAAGAACCACAGGATCACCATCACCAGCGGAATGCTGCGCATGCCGTTGACGTAGACGGCGGCGGGCGCATCGAGCCACTTCTTGCCCGACAGCCGCATCAACGCCAGGATGGTGCCGAAGATCACGCCGCCGATGGTGGCGACGATGGTCAGCATGATGCTGAAGTAGAAGCCCTTGACGACGAAGTTGCTGATGACGTCCCAGTTGTAGAAGGACAGGTCGAGATTCATCATGTCAGTGTCCCCCGCCGCCGGCGTTGGCCGAGACGATGAAGCCCGGCACGCGGGTCTTCTTCTCGATGTACGCCATCAGCCGGTTGATCGCGAAGGCCGAGATCACATACAGCCCCGTGACGGCCAGGTAGACCTCGATGCCGCGCGAGGTTTCTTCCTGCGCCTGCATCGCGAACATGGTGAGTTCGGCCACCGACACCGCGAAAGCCACCGACGAGTTCTTGAAGATGTTCATCGTCTCGCTCGTGAGCGGCGGAATGATGATGCGGTAGGCCATCGGCAGGATCACGTAGCGGTAGTACTGTGGCGTGGTGAAGCCCACCGCCATGCCCGCGTAGCGCTGGCCCTTGGGCAGCGCCTGGATGCCGGAGCGCACCTGCTCGGCGATCCGCGCCGAGGTGAAGAAGCCCAGCGCGAGCACCACCAGGATGAAGCTGGGCACATCCTTCAAGACCGGAATCATGGCCGGTATGACGTGGTACCAGAGGAAGATCTGCACCAGGAGCGGAATGTTGCGAAAGAGCTCGACCCACGCGTTGCCGAAGCGGATCAGCCAGGGGCTGTCGGGCAAAGTGCGGATGATGCCGATCAGCGAGCCCAGCACGAGCGCGACGATCAATGCCAAGAGGGCCACGGACACGGTCCAGCCCCAGGCCGACAGCATCCATTCCCAGTACGTCGGGTACTTCCCCCCGGGGTCTTGCAAGAAGACCTGCCAATCCCAGTTCGATCCCATCGGGACTCTCCTTCTCTACCTGATTGTTATGTTGGGCGTTAAAACAAACGCCCGCCGGGTACGGCGGGCGTTGCGCGGCGACGGGCGCGGGATTTACTTCTTCGCCGCGTAGTCTTCCATCGGCTTGTCGTTCGGATTCGCCCACGCGTTCTTGGTGGCGTCCGACAAGGCCAGGCCGATCTTGACGTTCGACGGCGGAATCGGCTGCAGGAACCACTTGTCCCAGAGCTTGTTGAGCTCGCCCGACTTGATCTGCGCCTTGATGCTGTCGTCGACCGCCTTCTTGAAGGCCGGGTCGTCCTTGCGGATCATGATCGCGATCGGCTCGACGCTCAGCACTTCGCCGACGATCTTGAAGTCGGCCGGCGTCTTCGCCTTGGCGATGTTGGAGGCGAGGATCGAGCCGTCCATCACGAAGGCATCGGCGCGGCCCGATTCGAGCAGCAGGAAACTGTCGGAATGGTCCTTGCCGTAGAGCTCCTTGAAGTCGACGCCGGTGGCGCGCTCGTTCTTGCGCAGCGTCTGGACCGAGGTGGTGCCGGTGGTGGTGGCGACGGTCTTGCCGTTCAGGTCGGCGATCTTGGTGATGCCCGAGGTGGCCTTGACGGCGATGCGCACTTCCTCGACGTAGGTGGTGACGGCGAAAGCGACGTCCTTCTGGCGCGTGGCATTGTTGGTAGTGGAGCCGCACTCGAGGTCGACGGTGCCGTTCTGCACCAGGGGAATGCGGTTCTGCGAGGTCACGGGCTGGTACTTGGTTTCCAGTTTCTTGCCGACAGCCTTCTCGAGGTCCTTGATGATGTTGGCGCAGATGTCGTAGTGGAAGCCGGTGTACTGGCCGCCGCCCAGCGTGTAGGAAAGTCCGGAAGATTCGCGCACCCCTTCGGTGATGCTGCCGGCGGCCTTGATCTTCGCCAGGGTGTCATTGGCTTGCGCGAAAGCGCCGCCGGCGGCCAACGCCATCACTGCCATTGCCAATACTTGCTTCTTCATTTGGAAAACTCCTGTGTGACTGAGAGAGATACGCCGAAATTCTAGACACTCGCATTCTGCGGGGTACCCGGGCCAACCCGGTGCGCCCTGCACCGATGACGGACACGCCGAGTGTGGCAGGAGTTCCGCACTGGTGCGCCGCATCGCATTCGTCTTGAGCGCATTCGACTAAGCAGCCTTTGTGCCCGAAGGCACGGCTAAAAAAAAGCACGCGCGTGGGCGTGCGTCAAAACCGTGTGCGACAGCAAAACTTGGGGCCAGACTGTAGGGCCGGCATCGCGCGCAGGCAAATGCGCAATGCGGAGATCGGCATGCCGCAGCGTCATAGATTGTGCAGTGCACAAATAACCCGGGCCTCGTTCAAGGCGCCGGCTGGGTCCCGACCAGATAGGCCCAGAGCGCTTCGACCGTGCCCTTGGCCCGCGGGCCGGCGGCCTCGCTCTTGGCGCTGCGCGCACCGGCCTTTGCCGGCGCCGATGCGGCGGGCCGCTCGCGGTAGGCGCGGATCTCCATCGTCGCCTCCAGGCTCTCGATCTCCGGCGGCAAGGCGCTCACCAGCGTGCGGGCACGCACTTCCCTTCGCACCGCGCTCTGCGGCAGGAAGGCGATGCCGTGGCCTTCGAGCGCCATCACCTTGAGACCCTCGGCCATGTCGGTCTCGTAGACGCGATCGAGGTGGATGGCGGTGTCGGATTCCTTGAGCAGCTGGTCGACCACGCGGCCCAGGTAGGCGCCGGGCGCATAGCCCAGGTAAGGCAGCGGCTGGCCGGGCCGGCCCGGCAGGCGGTAGCGCGGCGCGCCGTCGGCATCGGGCTTGACCCAGGGCGCGACCACCTCCTGGCCAAGGCTCACCATCTCGTAGCGGGTGGCGTCCAGCGGCAGCGGCTGCGAGGGATGGTTGTAGGCGATCAGCAGATCGCAGCTGCCTTCGACCAGCCGCAGCACCGCATCGTGCACGTTGAGCGCAATGAGCCGGCTCTTCATCGGCCCGAACTGTTCGCGCAGACTCGTGACCCAGGCCGGAAAGAAGGTGAAGGCCAGCGTGTGCGGCACCGCGAACTCGATCACGTCCTGCGCCGCGGCCGAGTGGCCGCGCAGCATGGCGCGCGTGCTCTGCAGCGCCTGCAGCATCTCGATGGCCTGGCCGTACAAGGTCTGGCCGGCGGGCGTGAGGCGCGTGGGGTAGGAGCTGCGGTCGACCAGGTCGGTGCCGGCCCAGCCTTCGAGCGCCTGGATGCGGCGCGAGAAGGCGGGCTGGGTCACGTGGCGCAATTGGGCCGAGCGGCTGAAGCTGCGGGTCTCGGCAAGGCTGACGAAGTCTTCAAGCCACTTGGTTTCCATGAAGGCTGATTATGTCTTTCCCTAAATAGGCGACACCACGCCGCGCCGCGCGAAGTGCCCTTCGGCATTGGCCATGAAGCGGTTCACCGAGGCCTGCGTCGCCTCGGGCGACCAGCCCGCCATGTGCGGCGTGAGCAGCACGTTGTCGAGGCCGACCAGCGGCTCGGGACGCTTCGGCTCGCTTTCGTAGACATCGAGGCCGGCGCCCGCGATGCGCTTTTCGCGCAGCGCCTTGGCGAGCGCCTCGGTGTCGACCACGCTGCCGCGCGAGATGTTGACCAGGAAGCCCTGAGGCCCGAGCACGTCGAGGATTTCGGCATCGACCATGTGCCGCGTGCCCGGCCCGCCCGGCGTCGCGATCATCAGCACGTCGGCCCAGGCGGCCAGCGCCTTCAGGCTGTCGAAGTAGCGGTGCGCCGCACCCTCGCGCGGCTTGCGGTTGTGGTAGCCGATCTCCATGTCGAAGCCCGCGGCGCGCCTGGCGATCTTCTGGCCGATGGTGCCCAGGCCCAGGATGCCGAGACGCTTGCCCGAGACATTGGGTGGCTGCGGAATCTCTTCGCGCCATATGCCCTCGCGGCATTGCCGGTCGAGCGTGCGGATGCCGCGCACCGCACCGATCAAGAGGCCGAAGGCGTGGTCGGCCACGCAGTCGTCGTTGGTGCCGGCGCCGTTGGCGAGCGCAATGCCGCGCGCACGGGCCGCCTCGAGCGGGAGGCCCTCGTAGCCGGCGCCCATCGCGCAGATGAGCTCGACCTTCGGCATCGCCGCCAGCTCCTGCGGCGTGAGGCCGATCACGCCGATGGTCAGCACGGCGCGGAACTCCGCGCCCTGCGCGGCGATGGCGGCCGCGCGCTCGGCCTTGGTGGGCGCGTAGCTCATGTCGTAGACCGCGGCAATCTGGGCCTGGTGGGCGCTCGAAAGGCTGTTGAGCACCAGCAGGGGAATCTTCTCGGACATTCTCGAATCGCTCCTGGGTCAGTAAAAAGAGTTCAAAGAACGGGCTGGGCCTCGATCTTCTGCAAGGTCCACATCTGCGCGTACTTGCCCTGCTGCGCGAGCAGGGCCGCATGCGTGCCGCGCTCGACGATCACGCCGCCCTCGAGCACGAGGATCTCGTGCGCATCGACCACCGTCGAGAGGCGGTGCGCGATCACCAGCGTGGTCTTGTTCTGCGCCGCGCTCTTGAGCTCGGACTGGATCGCGCGCTCGTTGGCCGAATCGAGCGCCGAGGTGGCCTCGTCGAAGATCACGATCGGCGGGTTCTTCAGCAGCGTGCGCGCGATCGCCACGCGCTGCTTCTCGCCGCCCGAGAGCTTGAGGCCGCGCTCGCCGACGGTGGTTTCGTAGCCCTTGGGCGTGGCGGCGATGAAGTCGTGGATACGCGCCGCGCGGGCGGCCTCCTCGACCTCGACGCGGCTTGCGCCCGGCCGGCCGTAGGCGATGTTGTATTCGACGGTGTCGTTGAAGAGTACGGTGTCCTGCGGCACGATGCCGATGGCCTGCCGCACGCTGGCCTGCGTGACCTGGCGGATGTCTTCGCCGCCGATGCAAATTCGCCCCTGCTGTACGTCGTAGAAGCGGTAGAGGAGTCGAGCCAGCGTCGACTTGCCCGAGCCCGAGGGACCGACCACGGCCACAGTCTTGCCCGCCGGGATCTCGAAGCTCACATGCTTCAAGATCGGCCGCGCGGCTTCGTAGGCGAAGCTCACGTCCTCGAAGCGCACGGTCGAATCGGTGCCGGCCAGGGGCTTCGCGTCGGGCGCATCGCGCACCTCGCGCTCCTTTTCCATCAGCACGAACATCTTGTCGAGGTCGGTCAGGCTCTGCTTGATCTCGCGGTAGATCACGCCCAGGAAGTTGAGCGGGATGTAGAGCTGGATCATGAAGGCGTTGACCATCACCAGGTCGCCCAAGGTCATGCGCCCGTCGACCACGCCGGCCGTCGCGCGCCACAGCATCAGCACGAGGCTGACCGCGATCAGCAGCTGCTGGCCGGTGTTGAGCATGGAGAGCGTGCGCTGGCTCTTGATGGCCGCCTTCCGATAGCGGTCGAGGCTGGCGTCGTAACGTCCGGCCTCGAACTCCTCGTTGTTGAAGTACTTGACGGTCTCGTAGTTCAAGAGCGAATCGACGGCACGGCTCTGCGCCACCGAGTCGAGCTCGTTCATGGTCTTGCGGAACTGCGTGCGCCATTCCGTCACCGTGACGGTGAAGACGATGTAGATCACCAGCGCGACCGCGGTGATCCAGACGAAGAGCGCGTCGAACTTGACGCCCAGGATGGTCAGCACCAGCGTCAGCTCGATGATGGTCGGCACGATGCTGTAGAGCGACATCGAGATCAGCGAATGCACGCCGCGCGTGCCGCGCTCGATGTCGCGCGTCATGCCGCCGGTCTGCCGCTCGAGGTGGAAGCGCAGCGACAGCGCATGCAGGTGGCGGAACACCTCCAGCGAGATGCTGCGCGCCGCGCCCTCGGTCGCCTTGGCGAAGACCAGCTCGCGCAGCTCGCCGAACAGCGAGGTCGAGAAGCGCAGCAATCCGTAGGCCACCAGCAGCGCGATCGGCACCACCAGCAGCGCCTGCGCCATGTCGGGCTTGGGCGTCATGGTGTCGACCAGGTTCTTGAGCAGCACCGGCACGCCGACGTTGGCCACCTTGGCGCCCACCATGAAGGCGAGCGCGGCCATCACGCGCCACTTGTAGCGCCAGAGGTAGGGGAACAGGCGGCGCAGCGTGGCCCAGTCGGAGCGGTCGCCGCGCGCGGGCTGGCCCGCAGAGACGGGGTGGGGAGAGGAAAGGGCTTCGCCGCTGCGGCGCATCGGAGACAATCGTGGCTGTTTGTTGTTCTCAGATTGTGCCCATGTCCGAATCTCCAAGTGCCAATGTGGCCGCCACCCTCAAGAGCCTGCCCGCCGACATGGAGCTGGTGCTCAAGGTGATTCCGCTGCCGGCCGACGTCAACGCCAACGGCGACATCTTCGGCGGCTGGGTCATGGCCCAGTGCGACCTGGCCGGCTCCGTCATCCCGGCCCGCTACGCCAAGGGCCGGATGGCCACCGTCGCGGTCAACGAGTTCATCTTCAAGCAGCCGGTGCGGCTGGGCGACATCCTGTCCTTCTATTCGAAGCTGGTGCGCATCGGTCGCACCTCGGTCACCGTCACGGTCGAGGTGTTCGCCGAGCGCTTCAAGGCGCAGGGCGAGTACATCAAGGTGACCGAGGCCACCTTCACTTACGTCGCGATCGACGACAACGGGCGGCCCAGGGCGATCGTCAAGGACTGATCGGCAACGCTACGAGGTGGTCACGGATTGTGACCACCTCACAGACACGACAGCGCACCAGAGGTCGCCTGACCTCAGATCTTCGAGAAATCCGGCCGCCGCTTTTCCATGAAGGCCGTGAAGGCCTCTCGCGCCGCCGGCTCGCGCAGCATGCGGCCGAAGCTCTGGCCTTCTTCGCCCATGCGTTCGAGCACGGCCGACTGCTGCGACTTCTTCATCAGGCGCTTGGTTTCGATCAGCGCCGTGAGCGGCTTGGCCGCCAGCTTGCGCGCCTGCGCCTGGGCGATGGCGTTGGCCTCGGTGGGCGGCACCACGCGGTTGACCAGGCCGACTTCGAGCGCCGCCTCGGCCATGAAGGGCTCGCCCAGGAGCAGCGCCTCGGCCGCGCGGTGGTAGCCCAGCATCTGCGGCACCAGCAGGCTGGAGGCCGCCTCGGGGCACAGGCCCAGGTTGACGAAGGGCATCGAGAAGGCCGCGTTGTCGCCCGCGTAGACCAGGTCGCAATGGAACAGCATCGTGGTGCCGATGCCCACTGCCGGACCGCAGACCGCGGCCACGATCGGCTTCGGGAAGGTTGCGATGCCGTGCAGGAAGCGAAACACGGGCGAATCCGGCGTCGAGGGCGGGGCGTCCAGGAAATCGCCGATGTCATTGCCGGCGCTGAAGATGGTGGCGTCGCCCTGGATCAGCACGGCGCGCACCGCGCCGTCTTGCTCAGCCTTGACCAGCGCATCGGCGAGCTCGGCGTACATCGCGCGGGTGATGGAGTTCTTCTTGTCGAGACGGTTGAAGGTGAGGGTCATCACACCGGCTTCGGTGTGGACGAGGATGTCGCTCATGGGAGTTCCTTGCTGCAAAGAAGTAAGTATCAATAGTTCCACCGCGCTGCGCACGACCCGCAGCGCAGGAAACCGTCGCGGTCGATTCGGGGAACACCGCGGAACCGGCTCTGCCGGGCCGCTGGTGTTGCCCCCGGCGAGGGGGTTGGCGTAGCGACACGAAGTGCGCGAAGCCTGGGGGTGTGCTTCATACCAGCGCCTCGCGTACGAAATCGAGCCGGTCCTGGCCCCAGAACATCTGGTCGCCGACGAACATGGTGGGGGCACCGAAGACGCCGCGCGCCACCGCCTCCTGCGTCGCGGCCTTGAGGCGGTCCTTGACCTCCTGTGCATTGGCCAGCGCGATCATCGATGCCGGGTCGAAGCCGGCCTCGGCCAGGGCGGCAGCGAGCGTGGCCGGGTCGTTGAGATTGCGCGGCTCGACCCACATCGCGTGGTACACGGCATCGACGTACGCGCGAAAGCGCTCCGGCTCGCGCATCTGCATGCCGGTGGCGCCGCGCATCAGCAGCAGCGTGTTGATCGGAAAATAAGGGTTCTGCTGCAGCGGCACGCCGTAGCGCCGAGCGAAACGTGCCAGGTCCTCGAACACGTAGGGGCCCTTGGCCGGAATGGCGGCCGGCGACTGGTTGCCGGTGGCCTGGAACACGCCGCCCAGCAGCATCGGCTTCCACACCAGTTCGGCGCCGGTGTCGGCGCACAGGTGCGGCAGCTGGGTGGCGGCCAGGTAGGAGGCGGGGCTGCCGAAGTCGAAATAGAACTCGACCGATCGCGTGGTCGTCATGCCGGTCTCCTCAGAACTTCTCGGACCATGGCCGCAGGTCGAGCTCGTGGGTCCAGGCATCGCGCGGCTGCGCGTGCAGCATCCAGTAGGCATCGGCGATGTGCTCGGGGTTGAGGATGCCGTCTTCCGCCTTCAACGCATAGCGCTCGGGGAAATTGCTGCGGATGAACTCGGTGTCGATGGCGCCGTCGATCACCGTGTGCGCCACGTGGATGCCGCGCGGCCCGAGCTCGCGCGCCATGCTCTGGGCCAGTGCGCGCAGCGCCATCTTGGCACCGGAGAAGGCACCGAAGTTCGCGCTGCCGCGCAGCGAGGCCGTGGCGCCGGTGAAGAGGATGGTGCCGCGCCCACGCGCCACCATGCGCTTGGCGACTTCGCGCCCGTTCAGGAAGCCGGAGAAGCAGGCCATCTCCCAGACCTTGAAGTACTTGCGCGCGGTCTCGGTCAGGATGCTCTCGGGCACGTTGGCGCCGATGTTGAACACCAGCACCTCGATCGGCCCGATGCTCGACTCGATCTGCTCGACCAGTGCGACGACTTCCTCTTCCTTGCGCGCATCGCTGGCAAAGGCGTGCACGGTGCCGCCTTCGGCTTCGATCTGCGCGACCAGCGGCTGCAGCTTGTCGAGGCTGCGGCGCGTGACGCAGGCTGCATAGCCCGCGCGCGCGAAGCGGCGGGCGATCGCGCCGCCGGTGGCATCGCCGGCGCCGACGATCAAGGCTGCTCTGTTGGCCGTCATTCAGTCATTCCTTGAAGTAGACGATCTGATTGCTGGTGGCGAGCAGCGCGCCCGCTTCGCTCCACAGCTGCGCCGACTGGTCGAAATAGCCGTTCTGGAACTGTTGCCCCGTCGCGCGGCCCAGCAGGTAGCCGTGGCCTACCTCCGCCAGGTGCCTCGCGTCGGCATGGAAGTAGGTCGTGATCGACACCGTGCCGATCGGCACCGGCTTGGCGCGGCGCAGCCAGACGCGCGGGTAGAAGGTGTCGCTCAAGGCTGCGAGCGAGGCGAAGTCGAGCGGACGCGGCTCTGCATCCCGCAGCCACATGCGCGTTTCGCTGTGATCGCCGCTGCCGTCCCACTTGGCTGGAATCGCGCCGCTGATCGGACGCATTTCGTACTGCGAGATCCAGGCCACGCGCGCGGGGCCGATGCTCAGGCGCTCGACCTCTTCGGGCGACGGCACCTCGGGCATCGGCAGATCGTTGGCGCCCCAGGTCTCGCGGCGCAGTGCCGTGACCGCGGTCGCGGTGGTCGTGACATGCGGCTGGCCGTCGGCGCCGGCCTGCGACATCTGCATGGTCCAGTGCTGCGTCGAGCGGTTGGTGCGCACCGGTATCGCCAGCACCTCGAAAGCGCCTGCCTCCAGCGCCGCGGCGTAGTTCACCGTGAGCGCCACCGGCGCGCCCAGCAGTTCGGGATGCTTCAGCACCGACTGCAGCATCACCGCCGCGGTCGTGCCGCCGAAGGGCCCGACCATGTTCCAGTAGTCCGGGCTCGTGGCACCGGTGAAAAGCCCGGCGCGGATGTCGCTGTGCGCGAGCGCGAGGGCCTTGTCCAGAGGATGTGTGCTCATGATCGTCGCAGTGTGCCTCCGTGACCTTGGCTTATGCAGTCGTGTGCGGGACGCCCGATGGCGCTGTAGAAGTCAGCGCCGCGAGCCGGTGCAGGCTGTCGGCCAGGCGCGGCCACAGGCTCAGGCTGAACTGCTCGCGGAAGAAGCCGAAATGCCCGATGTGGCGGGCTTGCACGTCGGCCGGCGCGATGCGCTGCATCGCGCGCGGCGCGCCAGCGTAGAAGCTCAGCAGGCTCTCGGTGCCTTCGAGCGTCATGAGTTCATCGTCGGTCATCGACAGGGCCAGCACCGGGAAGCGCACGCGCTCGTAGCTGCGGGCGGCCGCAGCGCCTTCGGCGCCGACGCTGTAGCGCGGGTTCAGGCACCAGCGCCGCCACTGCAGGATCACGCCGCGCGGCAGGTCGCCCACCTTCTTGAGCTTGCGACCCGGAAAGTAGCCCCAGAGCCGCGTCGCCAGCGGCACCAGGAAGAACCAGAAGTAGAGGATGCTGCGCTTGAGACGCGGCGCGTTCTCGCGCCAGTAGCCGCTGCCCGCCGCGATGCTGATGAGGCCGTCGACCTGCTGCGGCCGCTCGAGAAAACCCGGCAGCTGCGCGCCCAGGCTGTGGCCCAGCAGGTAGAGCGGCCGGTCGGAGCGCGCGGCCTTGGCGGCGTCGATCACGGCCTCGTAGTCGCGCGCCCAATCGAACAGGTCGGCCTCGAAACCGCGCAACGAGCCGCCGGCCGTCGCCGGCCGCGAATCGCCCGAGCCGCGGTAGTCGAAGGTCCAGACGCTGAGGCCCTCCTGCGTCAGCCAGCGGGCAAAAGGTTCATAGAAGGCCTGGCGCACGCCCATCGCGCCGCCGATCACGACGCTGGCGCGCTGCGGGCCGATGGGCTCGTAGATCCGCAGCGCGAGCTGCGTGCCGTCGTCAAGCTGCAATGTCTCTTGTCTCACGCTTGTCTCCTTGTTTTCTTTTCGAGCAAGCACCGGCTCGGACGTCAGACGCGTTCAAAAATCCCGGCAGCGCCCTGCCCCATGCCCACGCACATCGTGACCATGCCGTACTTGAGTTTCTTGCGCTGCAGCGCATGGACCACGGTCGCCGACCGGATGGCGCCGGTCGCGCCCAACGGATGGCCCAGCGCGATCGCGCCGCCCATCGGATTGACCTTGGCCGGGTCCAGGCCCAGCGTGTTGATCACCGCCAGCGACTGCGCGGCGAAGGCTTCGTTGAGCTCGATCCAGTCGATCGCGTCCTGCGTGAGTCCCGCATAGCGCAGCGCCGCCGGAATCGCCTCGATCGGGCCGATGCCCATGATGTGCGGCGGCACGCCCTTGCTCGCGAAGCTCACGAAGCGCGCGAGCGGCTTGAGGTCGAACTGCTTGCAGGCCCTCTCGCTCGCGAGGATCAGCGCGCCCGCGCCGTCGGAAGTCTGCGAGCTGTTGCCCGCCGTGACCGAGCCGCGCGCGGCGAACACGGTGCGCAGTTTGGCCAGGCCTTCGAGGCTGGTATCGGGGCGCGCGCCTTCGTCGAGGTTCACGGTGCGGGTTTTGGGCGTGGCCTCGCCGGTCTCGAGGTTCGGCGCGCGGTCCGTCACCTCAATGGGCGTGATCTCGGCAGCGAACTCGCCGGCCTGCTGCGCGGCCAGCGCACGCTGGTGCGACTGCAGCGCGAAGGCATCCTGCGCCTCGCGGCTCACCTTCCACTGCTGCGCCACCTTCTCGGCCGTGAGGCCCATGCCGTAGGCGATGCCGACGTCGCCGTCGCGCTCGAAGATCGATGGCGACAGCGAGGGCGAGTTGCCCATCATCGGCACCATGCTCATGCTCTCGACGCCGGCCGCGATCATCACCTCGGCCTCGCCGACGCGGATGCGGTCGGCCGCCATCTGCACCGCCGACAGGCCGGAGGCGCAGAAACGGTTGACCGTGATGCCGCCGATGCTGGTTGGCAGGCCCGCGAGCACGGCGCCGATGCGCGCGACGTTGAGGCCCTGCTGCGCCTCGGGAATCGCACAGCCGCAGATGATGTCCTCGATCGCCTTCGGATCGAGCCCGGGCACCGCCGCGAGCGCCGCCTTCAGGGTGGTCGCGAGCAGGTCGTCGGGACGCATGTTGCGGAAGAAGCCGCGGTGCGAGCGGCCGATGGGGGTGCGGGTGGCGGAGACGATGTAGGCGTCTTGAAGTTGTTTCATGGAGGATGCTCCTTCTGGGTATTACTTAGTTGCGTAGCGGCTTGCCCGTCGAAAGCATCCCCATGATTCGCTCCTGCGTCTTCGGATGCAGGATCAGCGAGCAGAAGGCCTTGCGCTCCAGCGCCATCAGGTATTCCTCCGTGACCAGGCTGCCGGCATCGACGTCGCCACCGGTCACCACGCCTGCGATCAGGCCCGCGATGTGGAAGTCGTGCTCGCTGATGAAGCCGCCGTCGCGCATGTTGACCAGTTGCCCCTTGATGGTGGCGGCGCCGCTGCGGCCCGCGACCTTGAATTGACGGCGCAGCGGCGCGCGCCAGCCGGCGTCGGCCATGGCCTTGGCCTGCTGCAATGCGACGTAGAGCAGCTCGTCCTTGTTGGGCACGATCACGTCGCTCTCGAGCAGATAGCCCAGCTTCTTCGATTCCAGTGCGCTGGTGCCGACCTTGGCCATGGCGGCGGCAGTGAAGCCTTCGGTCAGGAAGGGCAGCAGGTCGGTGCCGGTGGAGGCTTCGGCGTTCTCGGCCGCACGGCGCGCGATGTAGGTCAGGCCGCCGGCGCCGGGCACCAGGCCCACGCCGACTTCGACCAGGCCGATGTAGCTTTCCATCGCCGCGACGCGCTTGGCCGAGTGGATGGCCAGCTCGCAGCCGCCGCCCAGCGCCATGCCGCGCACGGCCGAGACGACCGGCACGCCGGCATAGCGGATCTTGAGCATCACGTTCTGCAGCTCTTCTTCCGCCCCCTCGACCGCGCCGATGCCCGCGACCACGAAGGCCGGCAGCATCGCCTGCAGGTCGGCGCCGACCGAGAACATCTCGTCGGGGGACCAGATCACCATCGCCTTGTATTCGCGCTCGGCGAGATCGACGCCCGCGGCCAGCGCATCGGCGACGTCGGGGCTGATGGCGTGCATCTTCGAATGGATGCTCGCGATCAGCACCTCGCCGTCGAGCGTCCAGAGGCGCACGTCGCCTTCGTCCTGAATCGTGGTGCCGGCCTTGTTGGCGTCCGGCGCATTGCTGCCCAGCACGCTCTCGGGGAACAGCTGGCGTTCATGCACGGGCAGGCGGCGCGGCGCGATGAACTTGCTCTGCGATGCGCTCCACGACCCTTCGAGCGTGTGCACGCCACCCGCTTGCGCGACCGGACCTTCGAACACCCAGGAGGGCAGCGGCGCAGTGGAGAGCGCCTCGCCCGCATTGATGTCTTCCTGGATCCACTTGGCGACCTGCGCCCAGCCGGCCTCCTGCCACAGCTCGAAGGGGCCCTGCTTCATGCCGAAGCCCCAGCGCATCGCGAAGTCGACGTCGCGCGCGCTCTCGGCGATGGTCGCGAGGTGCACGGCCGCGTAGTGGAAGCTGTCGCGCAGGATGGCCCAGAGGAAGCGGCCCTGCGCGCCTTCGCTTTCGCGCAGCAGCTTCAGGCGCTCCGGCGCCGGCTTCTTGAGCATGCGGCCGTAGACCTCGTCGGCCTTGTCGCCCGAAGGCACGTACTCGCCCTTGGCGAGGTCGAAGCGCAGGATGTCGCGACCGGCCTTCTTGTAGAAGCCGGCCTTGGTCTTCTGCCCCAGGTTGCCGAGTTCCAGCAGCTTGGCCAGCACCGGCGGCGTCGCGAAGTTGCCGTAGAAGGGATCGGTCTCCGCGCTCAGGTTGTCCTGCAGCGTCTTGACCACGTGGGCCATGGTGTCCAGGCCCACCACGTCGGCGGTGCGGAAGGTGCCCGAGCTCGCGCGGCCCAGCTTCTTGCCGGTGAGGTCGTCCACCACGTCGGGCGTGAGGCCGAACTTCTCGACTTCCTTCAGGGTCGCGAGCATGCCGGCGATGCCGACGCGGTTGGCGATGAAGTTGGGCGTGTCGTGCGCGCGCACCACGCCCTTGCCGAGCGTGCTGGTGACGAAGGCTTCCAACTGGTCCAGCACCCCGGGCTCGGTGGTCGGCGTGTTGATCAGCTCGACCAGGAACATGTAGCGCGGCGGGTTGAAGAAGTGGATGCCACAGAAGCGCGGCTTCAGCGCCTCGGGCAGCGCCTCGCTGAGCTTGGTGACCGAGAGGCCCGAGGTGTTCGAGGCCAGGATCGCGTGCTTGGCGACATGCGGCGCGATCTTCTTGTAGAGATCGAGCTTCCAGTCCATGCGCTCGGCAATGGCTTCGATCACCAGGTCGCACTCGCCGAGCTTGGCGAGGTCGTCTTCGTAGTTGGCCTGCTCGATCAGCGTCGCATCGGCCGCATCGCCCAGAGGTGCGGGCTTGAGCTTCTTGAGGTTGTCGATAGCGCGGCTCACGATGCCGTTCTTCGGACCCTCTTTTGCAGGCAGGTCGAACAAGACGACCGGCACGCGCACATTGACGAGATGGGCCGCGATCTGCGCGCCCATCACGCCGGCGCCGAGCACGGCGACCTTTTTCACTTGAAATCGGGACATGGAATTTCCAACAAATAGGTGTCTTACTGAACGCGAACCCAGGTCTGCGTGCGGCCGATGCCGAACACCGAGCCGCGCACTTCGAGCTTCTTGCCGCCGTCGATCGGCGTGAGCCGCAGCGTGTAGGTCTTGCCGTTTTCGGGGTCGAGGATCTTGCCGTCCTCCCAGACCTCCCTGCCCTCGGCCTTCTTCGCGCCGCGGATGATCTCGAGACCAAGCAGCGGCTTGCCCTTGCGGTCGTCGGTGCACTCGTCGCACACCGCATCCTGCTTCGCATCCTTGCGCAGCAGCTTCTCGATGCGGCCGTTGAGCGCGCCGCCCGACTCCGCGACGCGGATCTGCGACTTGGCTTCGTTCGTCTTGTCGTCGATGCTCTGCCAGACGCCGACGGGCGACATCTGCGCGAAAGCCGAGCCGGCCGACGCGAGTGCGATGGCTGCAAGAAGGCGCTTCATGATGCTTAGGCCAGGGCGGCGTCGGTGTTCATCAGCGGCGCGCTGCCGGTGCGCGCGGTGCGCATCAGCGTCGCGGTCTCGGGGAAGAGCTTGGCGAAGTAGAAGCGCGCGGTCTGCAGCTTGGCCTGGTAGAACGGATCGGTGTTGCCGGCCGCGATCTCGGCGAGCGCCACGCGCGCCATCAGCGCGAAGAAGTAACCGAACACGAAGTGGCCCGCCACGCGCAGGTAGTCCACGGCCGCAGCGCCCACCTCGTCGGGATTCTGGAAACCCTTGAAGCCGATCTCGGTGGTGAACTTGGTGAGCTGCTCGCCCAGCACCGCGATCGGCGTGATGAACTCGCTCATCTTCTCGTTGACGCCTTCTTCCTCCACCAGCTTGGCGACCAGCTTGCCGAACTTCTTCAGCGTGGCGCCGTTGTTGCCCAGCACCTTGCGGCCCAGCAGGTCCAGCGACTGAACGGTGTTGGTGCCCTCGTAGATCATGTTGATGCGGTTGTCGCGCACGAACTGCTCCATGCCCCATTCCTTGATGAAACCGTGGCCGCCGAAGACCTGCATGCAGGCGTTGGTCGAGATGTGGCCGTTGTCGGTGATGAAGGCCTTCACGATCGGCGTGAGCAGGGCGACGATCTCGCCCGAGTCCTTGCGCACCTTCTCGTCGGGATGGTGGTGCTCCTTGTCGAGCAAGAGCGTGCAGTAGATGGCCAGCGCGCGGCCGCCTTCGGCATAGGCCTTGGCGGTCATCAGCATCTTGCGCACGTCGGGATGGAAGATGATCGGATCGGCTTCCTTGTCCTTGGCCTTCACGCCCGAGAGCGAGCGCATCTGGATGCGGTCCTTCGCGTAAGCCAGCGCGTTCTGGAAAGCCACTTCGGTCAGGCCCAGCGACTGGTTGCCGACGCCCAGGCGAGCCGCGTTCATCATCACGAACATCGCGGCCAGGCCCTTGTTGGGCTCGCCGACCAGCGTGCCGGTGGCACCTTCGAGCACGATCTGCGCGGTGGCGTTGCCGTGGATGCCCATCTTGTGCTCGAGGCCGCCGCAGTAGATGCCGTTGCGGCTGCCGAGCGAACCGTCGGCCTTGACGTTGAACTTCGGCACGACGAACAGGCTGATACCCTTGCTGCCCTTGGGCGCGTCCGGCAGGCGGCCCAGCACCAGGTGGATGATGTTGCCGGCCATGTCGTGCTCGCCGGCCGAGATGAAGATCTTGTTGCCGGTCAGCTTGTAGGTGCCGTCGGCCTGCGGCTCGGCCTTGGTGCGAAGCAGGCCGAGGTCGGTGCCGCAATGCGGCTCGGTCAGGCACATGGTGCCGGTCCATTCGCCGCTGGTGAGCTTGGGCAGGTAGGTCTTCTTCTGCTCGTCGGTGCCGTGCGCCACCAGCGCCTCGTACGCGCCGTGCGAGAGGCCCGGGTACATGGTCCAGGCCTGGTTGGCCGAGTTGAGCATTTCGTAGAAGCACTGGTTCACCACGAAAGGCAAGCCTTGGCCGCCGTATTGCGGATCGCACGACAGCGCCGCCCAGCCGCCTTCGACGTACTTGGCGTAGGCCTCCTTGAAGCCCTTGGGCGTCTTCACTTCATGCGTGCTCTTGTCGAGCACGCAGCCCTCTTCGTCGCCGTTGATGTTGAGCGGGAAGGTGACTTCGGCGGCGAACTTGCCGCCCTCTTCGAGCACCGCGTTGATGGTCTCGGCATCGACGTCGGCGTGCTTCGGGAGAACCTTGAGTTCTTCGGTGACCTTGAGCACTTCGTGCATCACGAACTGCATGTCGCGAAGGGGCGGGGTGTAGGCGGGCATGGAAAGGTCTCCAGGGAATAGAAAAAAAAGGAGAGGGTGAGCGGCTGCTTCAGCGCACGGTCTTGAGCCGGCGCGCAGACGGCGCGGTGTCGCCGGCCAGGGCCTCCGGCGTGGCGCAGCGCGCCAGGATGTTGTCGAAGCCCACGTTGGCGCGCGAGAGCGAATCGGGCGAGCGCAGGAAGCGCGCTTCGTAATGCAGGGCCAGGATCAGCGCGTGGATCTCGAAGGAGATCTGCTTCGCATCGGCATCGGCGTGCAGGTGGCCTTCTTCCTGGGCCTGCATCACGGCGCGCAGCATGGCCGCGAGCCAGATGTTCACCGACTCGGCCAGCGCGTCGCGCACCGGGCCGGGCCGGTCGTCGAATTCGACCGCGCCGCTGATGTAGATGCAGCCCGAGTCGATCTCGGCCGAGGTGCGCTTCATCCAGTTGGCGAACAGCGCGCGCAGCCGCGGCAGGCCGCGCGGCGCCTGCAGGGCGGTATAGAAGACTTCCTGCTCGAAGCGCGCGTGGTACTCGCGCACCACCGAGATCTGCAGTTCCTCGCGCGAGCCGAAGTGGGCGAACACGCCCGACTTGCTCATCTGCGTGACCTCGGCCAGCGCGCCGATCGACAGGCCCTCCAGCCCGATCTGCGCGGCCAGGTTCAGCGCCGCATCGACGATGACAGCCTTGGTCTGCTGGCCTTTCTGGGGCGCACGGGTGGCCTTGGGTGGAAGGTCGGTGGCGGGCATGGGGAAGGGCTTCGAATAAAACGAACGGTCGTTCTATTTTGCAGTCCTTTGGCGCGCGGCCCGTGCAAAGACCCACGGCGGAGGAAGGTTATCGACGGTTCGGCAGGGCTTGCAGGCCAGCTCGCGGACGGCGCTATCCTGCGCATCCCGACTTTCCTGGACTGATTCGCCGTGCCCCTGCCAAACCCCTCCCCCACCGCGCATGAAACAGCGTCGAACGAAGAAAACTGCGACGTGCTCGTCATCGGCGGCGGCCCGGCTGGCTCCACCATCGCGGCGCTGCTGGCGCAGCAGGGCCGCGATGTCGTGCTGCTCGAGAAGGAACACCACCCGCGCTTCCACATCGGCGAGTCGCTGCTGCCGGCCAACGTCGCCTTGTTCGAGCGCCTCGGCGTGCGCGAGCAGGTCGACAGGATCGGCATGACCAAGTGGGGCATCGAGTTCGTTTCGCCGGAGCACGACCACTGCAGCTACGTCGAGTTCGCCGAAGCCTGGGACAAGACCATGCCCTCCGCCTGGCAGGTGCGCCGCTCCGAGCTCGACGAGCTGCTGTTCCGCAATGCCGCCGCGCGCGGCGCGCGCACGCTCGAAGGCTGCAAGGTGCGCGACGTGCGCTTCGACGACGCGGGCGCGACCGCGCAGGCGCAGCTGGAAGACGGCTCGCAGCGCAGCTGGCGCGCGCGCTTCGTGGTCGACGCCACCGGCCGCGACACCCTGCTCGCGAACAAGTTCCGCAGCAAGGAGAAGAACCCGGCGCACAACAGCACCGCGCTGTTCGGGCATTTCCGCAACGTGCGGCGGCTGGAGGGCAAGCGCGAGGGCAACATCAGCATCTGCTGGTTTCCCCACGGCTGGTTCTGGTTCATTCCGCTGGCCGACGGCACCACCAGCGTGGGCGCGGTCTGCTGGCCCTACTACCTGAAGTCGCGCGACAAGCCGCTGGCGGAATTCTTCCGCGACACCATCGCGCTGTGCCCCGAGCTGGCCGACCGCCTGAAAGATGCCACGCTGGTCGACGGCGCGGTGCATGCCACCGGCAATTTCTCCTACAGCAGCACCCATGCCACGGGCGAGCGCTACCTGATGCTCGGCGATGCCTTCACCTTCATCGATCCGATGTTCTCCTCGGGCGTCTACCTGGCCATGCACAGCGCCTTCGACGGCGCCGAGCTGGTCGCCACCGCGCTCGACCGGCCGGACGCGCTGGCAGCCGAACGCAAGGCCTTCGAGGCCATGATGCGCAAGGGGCCGCGCGAGTATTCGTGGTTCATCTACCGCGTGACCAACCCGACCATCCGCGACATGTTCATGCATCCGGCCAACCCCTTGCGCATCAAGGAGGCGCTGATGTCGCTCCTGGCCGGCGACATCTACGGCAGCACGCCGATGTGGGGCGCGTTGCGCATGTTCAAGTTCGTCTACTACCTCGTCTCGCTGCGCTACCTGCGCCGCACCTGGCGCGGCTGGCGGCGCCATCGCTACAACATTCGCGACATGGGGCAGCTCAAAGGCGAGACCATTCTCAAGCCGGAATGAGGCCGCGCGAGGGCGGTGTGAATGCGCGCCTATTCGTAGCGCTTGCCCAGCGCCATCAGCTCCGGCGTGCCGATCACTTCGTTGAGGCCGTCGAAGTCCAGCATGCGGTCGCGCCATGGCTCGGTCGTGCGGTGCTGCGCGAGGCTCGCGTAGTAGCCCTGCAGCGTGTGGACCACCGCGCGCGCCGTGCCGCCGGGAAAGATCGCGATGCGAAAGCCGTGGGCCTGCAGCGCATCGGCATCCTGGATCGGCGTCTTGCCGCCTTCGACCATATTGGCCAGGAGCGGCACGCGGTGGGCGAAGCGCTTGCAGGCGGCCTCCATCTGCGCGGGCGAACGCAAGGCCTCGATGAAGAGCGCATCGACGCCGCATTCCAGGTACGCCTCGGCGCGGTCGAGCGCCGCGTCCAGCCCCTCGACGGCGACGGCGTCGGTGCGCGCGAGGATCAACGTCTCGGCCGAGGCACGCGCATCCAGCGCAGCCTTGAGCTTGCCCGCCATTTCGCGCGCAGGCACGACCGTCTTTCCGTCCAGGTGACCGCAGCGCTTGGGAAAGCCCTGGTCCTCGATCTGCACCATGGCCGCGCCGGCGCGCTCGAAGCCGCGCACCGTGCGCTGCGTGTTGAGCGCATTGCCGAAGCCGGTGTCGGCATCGATGATCACCGGCAGGTTCACGCGCTCGCAG
Source organism: Variovorax sp. LjRoot175 (assembly GCF_964253805.1). NCBI lineage: Bacteria > Pseudomonadati > Pseudomonadota > Betaproteobacteria > Burkholderiales > Comamonadaceae > Variovorax > Variovorax sp. LjRoot175. The sequence continues at coordinate 5,125,267 of NZ_CAXURY020000001.1, forward strand.
ATGCGCGCCAGTGTGTCGGCCACCTCGGTGAAGGTGGTGAGGCCGACGTCCGAACGGCCCAGCCGCGTGTAGGCGATCGAAGCGCCCGAGAGGTAGAGCGCCTCGAAGCCGGCCTGCTCGGCCACCAGCGCGCTCACGGCGTCGTAGACGCCGGGTGCGAGCACGATCTCGCTGGACGCGAGCCGTTCCTTGAATGAAGTGTCATTCGCCATGTTGGTTCCTTCCTGCCTTGACAAGCGCCGCCGCCGTGCGCGCCGCGATGGCGCCGCCGGCCACGGCACTCAGGAGGCCGTTGCCCGAGAGATAGCCCCACACCGCATCGCCCGAAACGCCGCCGGCTGCGCCGCCCGCCGCGATCAGGTTGGGCAACGCCGTGCCGTCCTCGCGCAGCACGCGCATGTCCGGCCCGATGTCGAGGCCGCCCTGAGTGTGGAACAGCGCGCCCGACACCTTGACCGCGAAGTACGGCGCGGCCAGTCCGCGCTTGAACACGCGGCCGTCGGGTTGCGGACCGATGGCGAGCAAGGCATCGAGCGTGGCTTGCAAGGTGGGCACGTCGCAGCCGATGCACGCGGCCAGCTGCGCCACCGTGTCGCAGCGGCGCAGCGCGCCGGCCGCCTCGGCCTCGCAGAAATCCGGGAACTCGTGCGCCAGCGCGAGCAGCGGCGCATCGAACACATTCCAGGCGACGCCGCCCGGCTGCGCGAGCACCTTCACCGCGGCCTCGGAATAGCCCTGGGTCTCGTCATGGAAGCGCCGCCCTTCGCGGTTGATCTGCACGCCGCCTTCCATCATCACGGCCCAGGACATCAGCGCGCCCTGCGGCGTGACCCAGGAGCCGTGTCCCTGGTAACCGCCGAGGTCGCGCAGCCGCGCGCCCAGTGCCCGGCCCCAGAGGATGGCGCTGCCATCGTTGCCGGTGTGGCCGCCGAAAGCGGCATCCGCCATCTCGGGCAGCAGCGCGCGCACCATCTCCGCGTTGCCGCCGAAGCCGTTGCAGGCCAGCAGCAGCGCATCGCAGCCGAGCAATTCTTCGCGGCCGTCGGGCCGGCGGTAGCCGATGCCGATCGCACGGTCCTCTTCATCGAAGCACAGCGTTTCGACCAGTGCCTGGGTAAGCACCGGGATGCCTGCCGTCTCTACCGCCGCCTGCAGCGCGGCCATGAGCGCAGCGCCGGTCTTCTGCGGCAGCGCATGCATGCGATGGGCGCTGTGGCCCGGATAGAGAAAGCCGTCGAGCAGGATCCAACCGAGCCCGTGCCGCGCCTGCAATGCGTCGAGCGCGGGACCGATGGCTTCGGCATAGGCCCGCACCAGCGCGGCCGCGGCGCGGCCGTGGGCCTTGGCCTGGATGTCGGCGGCGAAGCGTTCGGCGCTGTCATCGTGCACGCCCTGCGCGCGCTGCACGCGGGTGCTCGGCGCGGGGATGAAGCCCGAAGAGAGCGCGGTCGATCCACTGGGCGTCGCATCGCGTTCGAGCAGCACGCAGTCGATGCCCGCGTCGTGCAGCATCAGCGCCGCGGTGAGGCCGCAGGCGCCGGCGCCGACGATGGCGACGCCGGTGTGCGCCTCCGCATCGATGGCCGATGCGCGACGGATGTTTCGCTGCAGCGTCATGCCAGCGACTGGATGAAGGCCGCGCAGTCGGTGACTTCGGCCACGTTGCGCATGTCGGCCAGCGAGGTCTGGTGCCGCTCCTCGCCGAAGGCCGCGCAGCCGTCGGCCAGCACCAGCGTGCGGTAGTCGCGCATGTGGGCGTCGCGCACCGTGCTGGCGACGCCGCCGTTGGTCACGATGCCGCAGACGGCCACGGTATCGATGCCGGCGCGGCGCAGCACCCAGTCGAGCTGGGTGTTGAAGAAGGCCGAGTAGGCGACCTTGCTGACCGTCACGTCGATGAGTCCTGCCAGTTCGTCGACGTTCGCCTGCCCCCAGCTGCCCGGCGCGAAGTCGCCCTTCGTCAGGTAGGGCCGCAGCGCCTTCAGGTGCGGCGACACCATGGGCTCGCCGGCCGCATCGGGCCACAGCGTGAACTGGCTCGCGACCACCATGCCGCCGGCGCTCTTGAGCGCACGCGCCACGCCGGCCACGCGCGCCGGCAGCAGCAAGGCAGGTGGGTTGGTGTCGCCGCCGCGCGCATAGGCACCCTTCGGGTCGAGGAAGTCGTTCTGCAGGTCGATGATGACCAGCGCGGTCTTCGCAGCCGCAATGCGTGTATCAGCGTCCATGTGAACTCACCAGCAGGTTGCCAAAGGCATCGACCTCAGCCTGGAAGCCGGGCTCGAGCCACACGGTGGTGTCGACCTGCTCCAGGATCGCAGGCCCTTCGACGCGCGCGCCCACCGGCAGGTCGAGGCGCGCGAAGCGCTGCGCCTCGTGCCAGCGCCCTTGGTGGAACACGAGCTGCGTGCCCAGCGGGGCGATGCTGCCCTCGCCTTCCGGCGCCAGCACGGCCAGGTCGAACTTGGGCCGCACGCCGATGCGCGCGTAGCGCAGGTTCATCACGCGGATGCCGATGCCGTCGAGCACGCGGCCGAAGGTGGCCTCGTAGCCCGCTTCGAAAGCGGCGCGGATCGTCTCTCGCGTGAGCGTCGCGCCGCTGCCCGGCGGCAACGGCACCGGCAGCGTATGGGTCTGGCCCGCATAGAGCATGTCGAGCGCGACGATCTCGCGCACCTCGTCGAAGCGCACGCCGGCGGAATCGAGGCGCTGCTGGCAGGTCTCGGCCAGCTGCGCAATGCGCTGCCGCATGGCATCGACGTCGAGATCGGCCAGCGGCCGATTGAGGGTCTGCACCGCGTCGTGCCGCATGTCGGCGATCACGCAGCCCAGCGCCGAAGTGACGCCGGGATAGCGCGGCACGATGCCGGTGGCCACGCCGACCTCGCGCATCATCGCGCACACGTGCAGGGCGCCGCCGCCGCCGAAGGGCATGTAGGCGAAGCGGCGCGGGTCGTGGCCGCGCTCGATCGACACCAGCCGGATCGCGCCGGCCATGCGCGCGTTCGCGACCGTAAGGATGGCCTCGGCCGCCGCATGGACGTCGAGCCCCAGCGGCTTCGCCACGTGCGCCTCGATGGCCTGATAGGACTTCTCCGCGTCGAGCGCCGCCAGCAGGCCGCCGCCGAGCGGCCGGTCGGCCGCAATGCGGCCCAGCAGCACGTTGGCATCGGTCACCGTCGGGCGCATGTTGCCGCGGCCGTAGCAGGCCGGGCCGGGAACGCTGCCGGCCGACTCGGGCCCGACCTGCAGCATGCCGCTCGCATCCACCGAGGCGATCGAGCCGCCGCCGGCGCCGATGGTCTCGATCTGGATCATCGGCGAGCGGATCACCATGCCAAACTCGATCGCGGTCTGCGCCGCCAGCGCCGCCTCGCCGTTCGCCACCAGCGAGACGTCGAAGGAGGTGCCGCCCATGTCGCCGGTGATCGCGTTGGGGAAGCCCGCCGCGCGCGCGATCTCGGCGCAGGCGATCACGCCGGCCGCCGGGCCCGAGAGCGCAGTGCGCACCGGCAGCTCGCTCGCGGTGGCGCGCGACATCACGCCGCCGTTGCTCTGCACCACCAGCAGCTCGCCGGCGAAGCCCTGGCCGCGCAGATCGGATTCGAGCCGTTCGAGGTAGCTGCCGACCACCGGCTGCAGCGCGGCATTGAGCGTGGCGGTGGAGCAGCGCTCGAACTCGCGGATCTCGGGCAGCACCTCGCTGGCCGAGGTCACGTGCGCGTTGGGCCAGATCTCGCGCACCGCGGCGACGGCGAGACGCTCGTTCTCCGGGTTCGCATAGGTGTTGATGAAGAACACGCACACGGCCTCGCAGCCCTCGGCCAGCAGCGCGCGCGCTTCAACGCGCACTTGGTCGAGGTCGACCGGCGTGTGCAGCGTGCCGTCGGCCAGCACGCGCTCGTCGACCTCGCGTCGCAGGTTGCGCGGCACCACCGGCGTGAAGCTGCCGCGCAGGCCCCAGGTCTGCGGCCGGTCGCGGCGGCGCATTTCCAGCACGTCGCGGAAGCCGCGCGTGGTGAGGATGCCGGTTTTCGCCACCTTGCGTTCGAGCAGCGCGTTGGTGCCGACCGTGGTGCCGTGCACGATGGTGGCGATGGCCGCGGCCGAATCGGTCACGCGCGCCACGCCGTTCATGAAGCCGCGCGCTTCCTCGCCGCGGGTGGAAGGCACCTTGACGATGCGCGCCGTGCCGGCCGACTCGTCGAGCACGAAGAGGTCGGTGAAGGTGCCGCCGACGTCGACGCCGACGACCAGCGAGCCGCCTTCAGCGGATTTGATTGCTGCTGTCATTGCTGATCTTTCTTCTTCGCGGGCTCGACGCTCACGTAGCCCATCGCCCTGTCCTGCGCGCGCTGTTCTGGCCGGCGTTCCGCCGCATCGCCCCAGCCGCCGCCGCCGGGCGTTTCGAGCCGCACGCGTTCGCCGCGCGCGAGCCGGATGCCGCGCATCTTCGACACCATCGGCGGCACGTGCCAGGCGCCTTCGTTCTCGTAGCGAAAGACATTGAGCGCACCCGCGCCGCCGCCCGCGATGCCCTTGGGCGGCGAGCTGCCGCGCTCGCCGAAGACGAAGACCTCGGCATCCTTCTCGAGCAGCTCGATCTCGTAGACCGCGCCGAGGCCGCCGCGGAACTGCCCGTCGCCGCCCGAGTCAGCGCGCAGCGACCATTCGGTGAAGCGCACCGGGTAGGCGGCCTCGAGGATCTCCAGCGGCGGGATGGTGGCGGTGGAGATCGGCGCGTTGCCGTGCGAGAGGCCGTCGCCGCCCGAGTGCCCGCCATGCCCGCCGCCGAAGAAGCTGAACATCACCCAGCGCTGCCCCTCGCGCCCCGCGTCGCTGCGGTGGCCCGCGATCGACAGCGCATTGATGGTGCCGTAAGCCTGCGCGACAGCGCGCGCCGGATCGGCCTGCGCCGCGGCGCTGAAGATCACGTCGATCATGCGCAGGATGGTCTCGGTGTAGCCGCCCATCGGACGTGGCCGCTCGGCGCTGATCACCAGCCGGTCGGGGATCTCGAAGTCCACCGCGTCGAGCACACCGGCATTGGCCGGCACATCGGGGAACAGGTGCTTGAGCGCGACGTAGCAGGCCGCGACCGCCGTGGCGCGCGAGATGTTGACCGGCCCCGCGCACTGTGGCGAGCTGCGCGAGAAGTCGAGCAGGAGCCGCTCGCCGGCCACCGTCATGTCGAGCGCGATGGTGAGCGGCTCGCTGGTGATGCCGTCGTTGTCGAGCAGGTCCTCGAAGCTGTAGCGGCCGTCGGGCAGCGAGGCGATGTGCGCGCGCATCAGCTTGAGCGCGCGGCTGCGCAGCTCGCCCATGGCCTGCAGCACCAGCGCATCGCCGTACTCGTCGAGCAGTCCGTGCAGCCGCTTCGTGCCGAGCTCCAGCGCGGCGAGCTGGCCGTTCAAGTCGCCCCACAGGCTTTCGGGCAGGCGCGTGTTGGCGCGCAGGATCGCCAGCACGTCGGCGTCGAGCTCGCCGCCGCGCACGATGCGCACCGGTGGGATCTGCACCGCCTCCTGCCAGCACTCGGTGGCCGCCGGGTTGTAGTTGCCGGGCACCGCGCCGCCGACGTCGTGCCAGTGCGCGGCCGAGGCCATGTAGCAATAGAGCTTGCCGCTGCGGAAGAAGGGCCGCACCAGCTTGAAGTCGTTGGCGTGCGTGCCGCCGTCGTAGGCGTCGTTGCTGATCCAGATGTCGCCGTCGACCATACCGCCGCGCGGCGCCGCCGCGGCCGCGGTCATGCGCACCGCGAAGGCCATGGCGCCGACGAACACCGGCAGGCCCGACTTGCCCTGCACCAGCGTGTCGCCGCTCACCGCGTCGTAGAGGCCGTGGCAGGCGTCGTGGGCCTCCGCGATGATCGGGTTGAAGGCGCTGCGGTAGAGCGTCGCGTCCATCTCGTCGGCCACCTGTTCGAGGCGGCCGCGCAGCACGGCGAGGGTAACGGGGTCGAGTGCGTCGTTCATGGTCAATCCACTTTCGCTCCGCTGGTCTTCACGACCTTGCCCCACTTGTCGATTTCGCGCTTCACATGCGCCGCAAACTGGACCTGCGTGGAGCCCACCGGCTCGGCGCCCAGCGCGGCCAGCTTCTCGCGCACCTCGGGCAGCTTCAGGATGCGCTGCACCTCGGCCGAGAGCTTGTCCACCACCGGCTTCGGCGTGCCCTTGGGTGCGAACAGGCCCGACCACGCGTCAGCGTAGAAGCCCGGGTAGCTCTCGGCGATGGTCGGCAGCTCGGGCAGTGCCGGCGCGCGGTGCAGGCTGGTCAGCGCAATGGCGCGCAGCTTGCCGGCCTTCACGTGCGGCAGCGCCGAAGGCAGGCCATCGACCATCATCTGCACCTGACCGGCCAGCAGGTCGGAGACCGCGGGCGCACTGCCCTTGTAGGGCACATGCGTGATCTCGATGCCGGCGGCGGACTTGAGCATCTCCATGCCCAGGTGCGCGGCCGTGCCGTTGCCGAGCGATGCGTAGTTGAGCTTGCCGGGCTCGCGCCTGGCGAGCGCCACCAGCTCGGCCAGGTTGTTGACCGGCACGGAGGGGTGCACCACCAGCACGTTGGGCACCACCGCGACCTGGCTGATGGCGACGAAGTCGGCCACCGGGTCGTAGGGCATCTTGCTGTAGAGCGAGGTGTTGATCGCGTGCGATCCGGTCACGCCCATCACCAGCGTGTAGCCGTCGGGCGCGGACTTGGCGACGAAGTCGGAGCCGACATTGCCGCCGGCGCCCGCGCGGTTGTCCACCACCACCGGCTGGTTCCACTTCTCGCTCATCTTGGTGGCGACCAGGCGCGCCGCGGCGTCGGTGGCGCCGCCAGCCGGGAAGGGCACGACGATGCGGATCGACTTGTTCGGGAAGTCGTCGGCCTGGGCCGCGGCGAGAAGCGGCAGGCTAAGGAGGAGCGTGGTCGCGAGATGGCGCAGGCGTTTCATGGTCGTGTGGAAGTGGTGTGAAGAGGAACGAGTTGCTGCCAGAGCAGGCGCAGGTCGATGTCCTGCTGCGCGTCGAGCGCGGTGTTGCAGAAGAGCGCGGCCCGCTCGCCGGCGAGGCTGCGCGCGGCGTAGCGCCTGAACTTGGAGACGAGCGCCGCGCAGTCGAGCGGATGGGCGGCATCGCCCGCAATGGTGTGCACGGCTTCCTGCAAGCGGCCGGAGGAATGCTCCACCACCAGCGTGGCGCCGCGCTGCTTGCGCGCCGTCAGCTCCGCATCGGGCTTGAGCACCACCAGCGCTTCGAGCCGCCGCAGCTCGGCGTCGTCGAAGCGCGCTTCAGTGTAGACCGAGGGGTCGATGTCGCCGAAGCGCAGCATCGCCGCGATGCCGAAGCTGAGGCTGAACTGCGCCTGGATCGGCGTGCGCGGCGCGCGGTTGCCGCAGTAGACGATGGCTTCTTCGTAGACCTTGAGCGCGATGCCCTGAATGCCCCGGGTATCGCCGGCCAGTCGTTCGCGAAGCTGCCGCGCAGCAACCGCGCCGTAGTGAACGTGGCGCACCGCCGCGAAGGGCTTGAGATACGCATCCAGCAACAGCGTGATCTCCGCATCGGGCAGCGCCTGCTGCGCGGCGGCCGCATGCGCGTTGGCATAGTGGGCCAGCGCATCGGCCGGCGCGTCGATGCCCGCCGCGCTCGCGAAGGCCGCTTGCAGGCCGAGCGAGGCGCTGTGCCCGAGGTAGGTGTTGCGCGCCGTGCGGCCCTGGGTCACGGGCAGGTAGAGGCTGGTCGCGAGCTGGCAGGCGGCGATGTCGATCGCCTGCACGATGCCCGCCGCGGGCAATCCGATGAGCCGCGCCACGCCGGCGGCGACGCCGAGCGCCGGCCAGTTGGCATCGACATGCATGCCCGGGCGAATGCGCAGCCAGGCGCCGCAGCGCGCGCCGACCTCGTAGCCGAGCACGAAGGCATCGACAAAGGCGTCGAGCGTCGTATCTCGCTGCAGCGCCAGCGGCAGCAGCGCCGCCACCAGCGGCACGCCGGGCCGGCCGTGCGCGAGCGCGTGGCCTTCGCAGGCTTCGTCCCAGGTGGCGGCCATGGCCAGCACCTGGGCCGCGGCGTGCACGCTCATCGAGGGACCGTCGGGCAGCGCGAAGCCGCCGGGTTCGCAATCGGCCACCGCCGCTTCGAGCTGCCGCACCTCTCTTGCATGGCGGCCTGCGATCGCGCAGCCGACGGTGTCGACGAGCAGGCGCCGCGCCTGCTGCGCGGCTTCGGGCTCTGCCGAGCGCGCCGCGTGCCGCGCCACGGTGGCATGCAGCACCGCGAGATGCGCGTCCCAGCGGCGCAGGTCGCCTTCTTCAGCGCGCATGCGCGTCCCCGGTGGCGAGACGCAGGCGCAGCTGCTTCAACAAGCCGCCCGCGCGCGCCATGTCCATGAGGAAAGCCGGCACCGGCTCGCAGGCCAGCGTGCGGCCCTCGGCGGTGCGCACAGCCGGCGTCTCTACATCGAGCTCTACCCTCTCGCCTTCCTGCAGCGATTCGGCTTCCGCGCAAGTGAGCAGCAGCAGCCCCACGTTGAAGGCGTTGCGGAAGTAAAGCCCGCTGTACGAGGGTGCGATCACCGCCGCCACGCCCAGCTGCACCAGCACCGCCGCGGCCTGCTCGCGCGAAGAGCCGATGCCGAAGTTCGGGCCGGCCACGATCACGTCGCCGCGCCGCACCTCGCGCGCGAACTCGGGGCGCACGGCTTCGAGGCAATGCTGCGCGATGGTCTCGATGCCGTGCTTCATCGCATGGCCGGGGGCCAGCGCGTCGGTGTCGATATCAGCGCCCAGGCGCCACACGCGGTGAGTCATTGCAGGATCTCCCGCGGGTCCGTGACGCACCCGCGCAGCGCCGAAGCGGCCACGGTATAGGGCGAACCGAGGTACACCTGCGCCGTCGCCGAACCCATGCGCCCCTTGAAGTTGCGCGCGGTGGTCGAGATCACGGTGATGTCGTCGCCCATCGGATCGCCATAGCCGGAGCACGCGCCGCAGGCGGTCGGGAAGAGTTCGGCGCCAGCGTCCATCAGCACCTGCAGCACGCCCTCTTCGCGCGCCTGCTCCTGGTCCTGCAGGCTGGCCGGCGCGACGATCAGGCGCACCCCGGCCGCCACCTTGTGACCGCGCAGCACCTGCGCGGCGGCGCGCAGGTCGTCGAGCTTGGCGCCGGTGCAGGCGCCGATGTAGGCCACGTCGACCGGCGTGCCGGCATCGCGGCTCACGCCGTGGGCATTGGCCGGGCTGTGCGGCGCCGCGACCTGCGGCTCCAGCGCAGCGGCGTCGAAGCGGTGCTGCTCGAACGTGGCACTTTCATCAGTGAACCACGGCGCGATGTCCACCGGCGGCGCGCCGGCCTCGGCGAGGTAGGCGGCGGTGGTCGCGTCCGGCGCGATCAGCCCGGCCTGCGCGCCGAGCTCGGCGCTCATGTTCGACAGCGTCATGCGTTCCTGCATCGACAGCGCGGTCACGGCCGGGCCGCAGAACTCGACCGCCTGGTAGCGCCCGCCGTTCATGCCGAAGCGGCCGATCATGGAGAGCATCATGTCCTTGGCCGTCACGCCGGCAGGCAGCGCGCCATCCCACCACATGCGGATGGTCTCGGGCACGCGCAGCCAGATCTCACCGGTGACCACCACGCCGAGCATCTCGGTGCTGCCGACGCCGAACATGTAGGCACCGAACGCGCCGCCGGTGGGCGAATGCGAATCGCCGCCCACGCACAGCATGCCGGGGCGGATGTGCCCGTGCTGCGGCACCACCACGTGGCAGATGCCCTGGCTGTCGTAGACATGCGGCAGCTTCTGGTCGCGCGCCCAGTCGCGCGCGATGCGCACGATGCGGCGCGAGTCCTCGTCGCGCTCGGGCACGTAATGGTCCATCACCAGCACGATGCGCGACTTGTCCCAGACCTGTGCGCCCAGTTCCTCGAGCATCGGCTGCAGCCGGCGCGGGCCCGATGAGTCGTGGAACATCGCGAGATCGACCGCGCAGGTCACGACCTCGCCCACCGCCACCTGCGCGCGCCCGCAGGCGCGGGCAATGAGCTTCTGCGCCAGCGTCTGCGGCGCGCGTGCAGCGGCGCTCATTCCGGCCTCGCTCCGGAGAACTTGACCACCTTGGCCCAGCGCGTGATCTCGCTCTGCACGAAAGCCGCGAACTGCTCGGGCGCGTTGCCGACCGGGATCGCGCCCTCGGTCTCCAGGCGCTTGCGCATCTCGGGTTGCGCAATCGCCTGCCGCGCCGCATCGCTGGTGCGGCGCGCGACGTCGGCCGGCATGTTGCCCGGCCCGAAGAGCCCGAACCAGGCGCTCGACTCGTAGCCCGGCAGCACCTCGGCGATCGCAGGCACCTCGGGGAAGGCGGGCAGGCGCTTCGCGCTCGTCACGCCCAGCGCCTTCAGCTTGCCGGCCTTGATATGCGCCTGCACGTTGCCGACTGCCGCGAACATCAGCTGCACCTGGCCCGCGAGCACGTCCTGCACGGCCGGCGCGGTGCCGCGGTAGGGGATGTTCACGATGAAGGCGCCCGACTGCATCTTGAAGGCGTCGCCCGCCATGTGCAGCGAGGAGCCAATGCCGCCGATCGCGAAGTTGAGCTGCCCCGGCTTGCTCTTGGCCAGCGCGATCAGTTCGCGCACGTTGTTGGCCGGCACCGATGGATGCGCGACCAGGATGGAAGGCGCGGTCGCGACGCAGGTTAGCGCCGTGAAGTCCTTCACCGGATCGAAGGGCAGCGACGGGTAGAGCGTGGCATTGATCGCATGGCTGGTGAAGCTCATCAGGAGCGTGCTGCCGTCCGGCGCCGCCTTGGCCACCGCGTCCGCCGCGATGTTGCCGCCGGCACCCGGCCGGTTCTCGACGATCACCGTGCGGCCGAGCACCGGCCCCATGCTGGCCGCCAGCGTGCGCGCCAGCGTGTCGGTGGAGCCGCCGGCCGGCGCGCCGACCAGGATGCGCACCGGCGCGCCGCCGATCTGGGCGCGCACGCCGCCGGCGAATGCCGCCGCCATGGGTGCAATGAGGATGTCACGACGTTTCATGTTGTCTCCTTCTGGCGCGGCCGGATCAAAGGCCCAGGTAAGCGCGCCGCAAGTCATCACTTGCCAGCAAGTCCTTCGGCAAGCCCGAGAAGCGCACGCTGCCGTTCTCCAGCACGTACGCACGATCCGCGATCTCCAGCGACTGGCCCACGTTCTGCTCGACCAGCAGCACCGCAAGGCCGTCGTCGCGCAGTTGGCGAATGAGCGAGAACATCTCCTCCACCAGCAGCGGCGACAGGCCCAGCGAGGGCTCGTCGAGGATCAGCAGCACCGGCTCGGCCATGAGGCCGCGGCCGATCGCGAGCATCTGCTGCTCGCCGCCGCTCATCGTGCCGGCGTGCTGGCGCAGGCGCTCCTTCAGGCGCGGGAAGATCGCGAACACGCGCTCCAGGTTGAGCGCGCGGCGTTCGCGGGCGCGCGTGAAGGAACCGAGCTCGAGGTTCTCCAGCACGCTGAGGTTGGGGAACACCTTGCGGCCCTCGGGCACCTGGATCAGCCCGGCGCGCACCACCTCGCGGTAGTGGGCGCCGCTCAGGTCCTGCCCGTCGAAGCGCACCGTGCCGGCCCAGGCCGGGCAGAGGCCGCAGACCACCTTGTTGAGCGTGGACTTGCCGGCGCCGTTGCTGCCCAAGAGCGCGACCATCTCGCCGGCATTTACCTGCAGGTCGACCCCGCGCAGCACTTCGACGCGGCCGTAGCCGCCGCGCAACTCCTTGATGTCGAGCAGGACCGTCATGCCGCCGCTCCCGCGGCGCGCAGCCGCGCCGCCGTGCCGTGGCCCAGGTAGGCCTCGACCACCTTGTCGTTCGACGTGACCTCGGCCGGGCTGCCCTCGGCGATCAGGCGGCCCTGCGCCAGAACCCAGACATGCTCGGCCAGGTGCATCACGGCCTGCATCACGTGCTCGATCATCAGCACCGTCACGCCGCTCGCGGCAATGCCACGCACCACCGGCATCATCTCGGCGATCTCCTGCGGATTGAGGCCGGCCAGCACCTCGTCGAGCAGCAGCAGGCGCGGCTGCGTGGCGAGCGCGCGTGCCAGCTCCAGCCGCTTGCGGCCGGCCACGGTGAGGTCGGAGGCCGGTTTGTCGATCTGTCGCGCAAGGCCCACTTGCTGCGCCACCGCCTCCGCGCGCGCCAGCGCGATGCCGCGGCTGCGCTCGTGCAGGTGCGCGCCGACCGCGATGTTCTCGCGCACCGTCTGGGCCGCGAAAGGCTTGACGATCTGGAAGGTGCGCGTCATTCCCAGGAGCGCATTGCGATGCGGCTCGCGGCCCGTGATGTCCTGACCCGCGAAGCGCACCGTGCCGCTGTCGGGCTTGAGGAAGCCCGACATCAGCGCGAACAGCGTGGTCTTGCCGGCGCCGTTGGGGCCGATCAGCGCGCACAGGCGCCCTTCTTCCACCGCGAGGCTCACGTCCTGCACCGCCGCGAGGCCGCCGAAGGAACGCGAGATGCCGGCGAGGGTCAGCAGCGCTTCAGCCACGGCGGCCTCCCTTCCCGGCCCAGAGCTGCCGTGCCGACAGGCCGATGCCCGCGATGCCGCGCGGCACGAAGATCACGATCAGCACCAGCACCACGCCGTAGATCACCATGTTGATGCCCGGGAGCTCGCCGAACAGGTTGCGCGTGAAGTCCGACAGCACGTGCAGCACGAGCGCGCCCAGCACCGGCCCCCACAGCGTGCCCATGCCGCCGACGATGGCCGCGACCAGCGCCTCGACCGAGGTCGCGGGGCCGTAGGCGATGCCGGGGTCGATGTACTGGAACACCTGCACGTAGAACGCGCCGGCCGCGCCCATGAAGGCGCCCGAGATGCCGATGGCCGCGAGCTTGACGTTGAAGGGGTTCACGCCCACTGCGCGCGCCGCATCCTCGTTGTCGCGCACCGCCTGCAGGCAGGCGCCGAAGCGGCTGTTGCGCAGCCACCAGGTGACGATGAGCGCGGCCGTGACGAAGCCCAGCACCAGCCACAGGTAGCCGCTGCGCGAGGCGAACTGCAGGTTGGCGGCGGACTCGCGCAGCGGCACCATCAAGCCCACGCCGCCGCCGGTGAAAGGCACCGACAGCGCGAGGATGCGGAACGCCTCCGCGAAAGCCAGCGTGACCAGCGCGAAGTAGGAACCCTTGAGTCCGTAGCGGAAGCTCAGCGCGCCGACGAAGAGCCCCACCAGCGCCGCGCCCGCCACCGCGAGCGGCAGCGCGACCCAGGCGTTGATGCCGCCCTGCAGCTGCGCGATGGCCTGGATGTAGGCGCCGGTGCCGAAGAAGAGCGCATGGCCGAAGGAGAACTGCCCGCCAAAGCCGCCGAGGATGTTCCAGGCCTGCGCAATGAGCGTGGCATAGAGCGCCATCATCACGAAGTTGAGCGTGGTGCCGGACGCCGTGACCAGCGGCACGCAGGCCACGAGCACCGCGAACAGCGCAATGAGGGCGAGTTGCCGGTTGCCTGCGCTCATGCCCTCGCTCCGAACATGCCTTCGGGCCGGAACAGCACGACGCCGATGAAGATCGCGAAGATGCCGATCTGCCCCAGCGACTCGCCGAGGTAGAGCCCGCCCAGCGACTCCACCACCCCGACCAGGAAGCCGCCGAGGAGCGCGCCGACGAAGCTGCCCATGCCGCCGAGCACGACGATGGTGAAGGCCACCAGCACGAAGCCGCTGCCCACCTGCGGGTTGACGTAGTAGGCCGGCAGCAGGAAGCACGCGGCCGCGCCCAGGCAGGCCAGGCCGATGCCGAAGCTCATCGCGTAGACATGGTCGACGTCGATGCCCATGAGCTTGGCGCCTTCCTTTTCCTTGGCCACCGCGCGGATCGCGCGGCCCAGGTCGGTACGGCCCATGATCCAGAACAGCAGTGCCGACACCACCAGCGCGCCCGCGAAGGCCACCAACTTGGGCACCGCGATCATCGCGGGCCCGATGGCCACCGTGCTGAGCGAATAGGCGGTGTCGATGTTGCGCGTGTCGGACTTGAAGAAGATCAGCGCGAGGTTCTCCATCACGATCGCGATGCCCAGCGTGGCGAGCAGGATGTTCTCGTCCTTGCCGTGGCCCGCGCGGTTGATCACGATGCGCTGCAGCGCGTAGCCGAGCGCGAACATGCCCGGCACGACGATCGGCAGCGCCAGGTAGGGGTCAACGCCCCAGCGCTCCTTGAGGAAGTACACCGCGTACAGCGCCAGCATCAGGCAGGCACCGTGCGCGAAGTTGATGATGTGCAGCACGCCGTAGATCAGCGTGAGGCCGAGCGCGATCAGCGCATAGACCGCGCCGGTGGTGAGGCCGTTGAGGACGGAGGGAAAGAGAATGCCGAAGTCGAGCATGGTCAGGCGTCTCGAAGATGCACGCCGATGGACAGGCCCGCAGCCCCCACCCTAGCCCTCCCCCGGGAGGGGAGGGAACAAGAGATGGTGCTCATGCCTTGAGCGGGAACACGGGATCCACCTCGCGGTAGTCGCGCGGAATGATCACCTTGATGTCGTTCTTCACCACCTGCGTCATCAGCGGCTGCGCGCCCTCGTTCTGGCCGTTCGTGAATTTCGTCGGGCCATACGGCATGATGTGATTCGAGAAGGTGCTCTTCTCCAGCGCATCGATGATGGCAGCGCGCTCGGCCGACCTGGCACGCTCCAGCGCATCGGCCAACAGCCACATCGCGGTATAGGTCATGAACACCTCGTAGCTGAAGAACTGGCCCTTGGCCTCGACCCGCTTCTTCAGTTCCTGCGAGCGCTTGTCCTTCGGGTTGAACCAGTGGTTGCAGTCGATGATGCCGTTGGCCGCGTCCGGAAACTCCTTCACGAACTTGTAGCTCGATGCCGCGCCGCCCAGCACCGAGAAGATCGCCTTGGGACTGACCTTCTGCTGCTGCATGGTGCGCACCAGGAGCGCGTACTCGTTGTAGTAGTTGGCCGGGATCACGATGTCCGGGTTGACCGACTTCATGCGCAGCACGATGTTGTTGAAGTCGCGCGTCGGATTCGCGTGCTTCACCACTTCCTTCACGTCGAAGCCATAGCCCGGCAGCTCGCGCGACAGCAGCGCCGCCGTGCCGGCGCCGAACAGCGACTCCTCGTGGATGATCATCACCGTCTTGGCCGGATTGCCCGCGGCCTTGTTGAGCACCAGCAGATTGGCCATCGCGACCTCGGTCGACTTCTTGTAGCCGGGGCCGAAGCGAAAGGTGTTCTTCAGGCCGCGCTCGACGATCTGGTCGGCCACGCCCACATCCACCACGTGCGGCAGGTTGTACTTGGCCGCGGCCTGCGTGGTCGCGAGGCAGATGGCCGAGGCATAGGCGCCGACGATGGCCGAGACGCCGGCCTCGTTCATCTTCTCGACCTCCGCCGTGCCGGCCTGCGGCTGCGACTGCGCATCGCCGAGCAGGGCCTCGATCTGCGCGCCGCCGAGCGACTTGATGCCGCCGGCCTTGTTGATGTCCTCGATCGCGAGCTGTGCGCCCAGGCGGCATTGCTGGCCCGAATAGGCGAGCGCGCCGGTCACCGGATGCAGCACGCCGACCTTGACGGTCTTCGGCTGCGCGCCGGCCACGAGCGGGAATGCGATGGCGGAAGCCACGGCGGCGGATTGCGACATGAAGCGGCGACGATTCGACATGGGGCTTTTCCTCTTTCAGTTGAACTGGGCTGACACATCCTTGCTGACCCACACCTTGGCGTCGATGCTGCCCACGCGGGACAACTGCATCTCGTAGGTGTAGCGGTCGGGCCGGTAGAAGCCGTGCAGCCACTGCACCGGCCGATCGGCGTCGTCGTAGACGAGGCGGCGCACGGCCAGCAGCGCCGAGCCGACGGAGACTTCGAGGTGTTCGGCCAGCACGTTGTCCGCAAGCCGCGCAGAGATCGTCTGGTGCGCGCGCCCGACCTTGACGCCCGCCTCTTCCAGCAGCACGAGGATGGGCTTCTTGGCGAGTTCGCGCCGCCCGAAGCGCCGCGCCACCTCGGCCGGCACGTAGGTGGTGATGTGCGAGAGCGGCCCCTCGCGCGTCGAGCGCACGCGCACCGCCTTCTGCACCGCATCGCCGAGCTGGATCTGCAGCGCCTCGGCCACCTGCGTCGAAGCCGACACCATCGCGACATCGACCACCTTGACCGAGGTGCGCAGGCCCATGGTGACCAGGTTCTCCAGCAGGCCATGCAGATTGGCGCGCTGGCTGCCCTCGTTCTCGCGCGGCTCGGCGGCCGACACGGGCGGCACCGGCCGCGTCCGGCGCCCGGGGTTGCGCGAGATCAGCCCTTCGGTGGACAGCCGCTCCAGCGCGCGCCGCACAGTGACGCGCGCCACGCCGAACTGCGCCATCAGCGCCAGCTCGCCCGGCACGCCTTCGGCGAAACGCCCTTCATCCAACTGCTCGCGCAGCACCAGGTAGATCTGGTGGTATTTCGGCAAGGGCATCTGCGACATGCCCTGAATGTTTGTGGAGTTCTAATGTTCTGTCAATGAGACATTTGAAGTCGGCATGGGCCCTCTGTCCTGGGGACGCGTGTTCAGCTAAGCTCGCCCGCAGAGGAGGAGGGAAACGTGAGGACATTCCTGCTGGCGCTGGCGATGACCGTCGCCTTCCTCGCTTCCGGCTGCGCGACCGGCCCGGGTGCCAAGGCAACGGCGCCCATCGCGAAGGAGACACAGGCACAGGACTTGGCCGACTTCCAGAAGGCGAGCCTTCTGGTCTTCAAGCAAGCCAAGCCTGCGGAAGGTCTGCAAGTGATCGATGCATTGATCGGTCGCTTCGAGGCCCGATACCGCGACAGCAAGCAGCGCATCTACAGCGCGCGCACCTTGCCCGAAAGCCTCTACTACATGACCCAGGCGGCGAGCGATCGGAAGGATGCGATCGACGTCGGCCCGACCTGGGGCCATGCCCAATACCTCAAGGGCTATGCGCTGATCGAACTGAAGCGAGTTCCCGAAGGACGCCGCGCGATCGAGCGCGCGATCGAGCTCTCGCCTGCCAATGCGCAATTCCGCTCGGAGCTCGGCCACACCTACCAGGTCGACAAGAACTGGCCGAAGGCGCTCGAGATCTTCACCGAGGCCGAGCGCCTCATCGAGTTTTCCAAGGACGACGAAAGGGTTCGCCACCAAACCCGCGCACTGCGCGGCCAGGGCTTCGCCCTCATCGAGATGGGCCGTCTCGACGAAGCCGAGAGCCGCTATCGCCGCTGCCTCGAACTCGATGCCGGCGACAGGCGGGCGCAGAAGGAGTTGCGCCTCATCGACAGTCTTCGCGCGCGCGGTCGTACGACGCTTCCCGGACGCCCCACGCCGCTTTGAAGGCGTGCCGGCCTCGATCGAAGCGGGCAAGCCTTTCGCGCTCGACACGCGCTGGAGCATCGAGCCACAAGTGCAAATTGCCTACCAGCGCAGCCGCTTCGGTGCGCTGGTAGGGAGGCGGCGTGGGACATTTCAAGTCGGCGCAACGACAATGTATATACACGTTGAAACAACGGCTCAGTCTCTCTATACTGACTCCTCGCGCAACGAAAGGAACAGGGATGACAACAACAGTCAAGGTCGCCCAAACGATCCAGGAATGGGGCAACGGACTGGGTGTTCGTATCACAGCGCCCATCGCGAAGGCCGCGCATTTCGCTCGCGGCCTTCCCATCACGGTTGAAGTGGTCGAGGAAGGCGTGCTCTTGCGACCGGCAGGCCGCCCGCGACTGACCTTGGCCCAGAAGCTCAAGGCCTTCGATCCGCAGAAGCACGGCGGCGAAGCGATGGCCAGCCAGCCTGTGGGCCGCGAAATTCTCTGATGGCTGGCAATTGGGCGCCCGAGCGGCGCGATGTCATCTGGATCAACCATGACCCGAAGGCAGGCAAGGAGATGCCGGGCGCGCATCCGCTGCTGGTTCTTTCGGTCAAAGCCTTCAACGAGCGAACGGGCATCGTCATCGGGCTGCCGATGACGCATTCGGAGATGAATGAGGACAACCCGTTCGCCGTGAAGTTTCAGGGCCCGAAGAACGAGGCCTGCTACGTTCTCTGTCACCAGCCGAAGTCTTTCGACTGGCGCGCCCGCGGCGCTCGACAGCATCCGTGGAAGCAGGCGCCTCCAGCCGTCTTCAGATCGGCGTGCGAAGAGTTAGCTTCGATCCTGGAAATCTGAAGACTCGGCGAACGGCAAACGACTACAGCTTGAACGCCACCACGTCCTGCCGCTGCTCCCCCAGCCCCTCGATGCCCAGCGTCATCACGTCGCCCTTCTTCAAATAGAGCGGCGGCTTCATGCCGAGGCCGACGCCGGGCGGCGTGCCGGTGGTGATGACGTCGCCGGGCACAAGCGTCATGAACTGGCTCACGTAGCTCACGATCTTGGCGATGTTGAAGATCATGGTCTTCGTGTTGCCGGTCTGCATGCGCTTGCCGTTGAGGTCCAGCCACATCGAGAGCTTCTGCGGGTTGGGCACTTCGTCGCGCGTCACCAGCCAGGGGCCGATGGGGCCGAAGGTGTCGCAGCCCTTGCCCTTGTCCCAGGTGCCGCCACGCTCGATCTGGTACTCGCGCTCGCTCACGTCGTTGATGACGCAGTAGCCGGCCACGTAGTCGAGCGCGCTCTTCTGCGAGACGTAGCGCGCCTGGGCGCCGATCACCACGCCGAGCTCCACCTCCCAGTCGCTCTTGACCGAGTTCTTGGGCAGCATGACCGGATCGTTCGGGCCCTGGATGCAGCTCGTGGCCTTCATGAAGACCACCGGCTCGGCCGGGATCGGCAGGCCCGACTCGGCCGCGTGGTCGGCGTAGTTGAGGCCGATGGCGATGAACTTGCCGACATCGGCGACCGGGCTGCCGTAGCGTGGCTTGCCCTTGACCAGCGGCAGCTTGTCGGTCTTCAGCTTGCGCAGCTTGGCCAGCGCGGCATCGCCCAGCTGCTTGGGGCCGATGTCCTCGACCACCGCGCTCAGGTCGCGCAGCAGACCCTTGTCGTCGATGAGGCCGGGCTTCTCCTTGCCGGGGTTGCCATAGCGAACGAGTTTCATGTGTGCCTTTCTTGTTGCGAGTTCAGTAAGTGGAGCGGCCGCCGGACAGGTCGAACACGGCGCCGGTGGAGAAGGAGCAATCTTCGGTGCAAAGCCAGCTCACCATCGCGGCGATCTCCTCCACCGTACCGAAGCGCCCCATCGGGATCTTCGAGAGCATGAAGGCGATGTGCTCGGGCGTCATCTGGTCGAAGATCGCGGTCTTCACCGCGGCCGGCGTCACGCAGTTGACGCGGATGCCGGTGTCGGCCAGCTCCTTGCCCAGTGACTTGGTGAGCGCGATCACGGCCGCCTTGCTCGCGCTGTAGGCGCTGGCGTTGGGATTGCCGTCCTTGCCCGCGACCGAGGCGATGTTGACGATGCGGCCATAACCCTGCTTGCGCATCTGCGGCACGACCTCGCGGCAGCAGAGAAAAACACCGTTGATGTTGACCTCCATCACCTCGCGCCATGCATCCACCGGATAGTCCCAGAGCCGGGTGTTGGGCCCGGTGATGCCGGCGCTGTTGACCAGCGCATCGATGCGCTTCGCCTGCGCCAGCGTGTCCGCCACGGCCTTCGCCACCGAGGGCCGCTGCGACACGTCGACCGCGAGCGCGAAGGCCTTGGCGCCGAGCGCCCAGGCCGCCTTGGTGACCGCTTCGCTGTCGCGGTCCCACAAGGTCACGCTGCCGCCGGAGGCGATGAGCCGCTGCGCGATGCCGTAGCCCAAGCCCGTCGCGCCGCCGGTGACGACTGCGTGCCGGCCGGCGAAATCGAGCTGGTTCATATGGTGATGCCGCCGTCGGCCGCGTAGGCCTGGCCGGTGACGAACTGCGATTCGTCGCTGGCGAGGAACACGACCAGCGGCGCGATCTCTTCTGCCTGCGCAAGCCGGCCCATCGGCTGACGCGCGATGAAAGCCTTGCGCGCTTCGACCGGGTCGGCATTGGCGTTGATGCGCTCGCCCAGCGAGGGCGTGTCCACCGTGCCGGGGCACACCGCATTGCAGCGGATGCCCTGCCCCACGTAGTCGGCCGCGACGCTCTTGGTGAGCCCCAGCACCGCGGCCTTGGTGGTGCCGTAGACGCAGCGGTTCGGCAGGCCCTTGATGCTCGAACACACGCTGGCCATGTTGATGATGCTGCCGCGGCCCGCGGCCAGCATGCCGGGCAGCACGGCCTGGATCAGCCAGAACTGGGCCCGCACGTTGAGCCGGAAGGCGAAGTCGAGGTCGTCGTCGGTGGCCTGCAGCGCGGCGCCGTTGTGCACCACGCCCGCGCAATTGAACAATATGTCGAGCGTGGGCAGGGTCTTGGTGAAGGCGTCGATCGCGGCTTTGTCGAGCACGTCGAGCGTGGCGGCCTGGATGTTGGCGACGCCTGCGTAGCGCGCGAGCAGCTTCTCGTTGACGTCGGTGGCCCAGACCTGCGCCCCCTCGGCGGCGAGTGCGAGTGCGCTGGCATGGCCGATGCCCTGCCCGGCCGCGGTCACGAGCGCGGTCTTGCCCTTGAGTCTCATGGGGTTTCCTCGTTGGATCTGGGTCGAAAAAAGGGAAGCGATGCAGGCGTTCAGGGTTTGGCCCGATGGCCGCATCGCGGCGAGAATCGTATTCTGAATTGGCCTTACCACTTGTCCAATTCAGGACAACCCTTAAACCCATTGACCCACGTGCCCCTGCAGACCGTCGAACCCAGACGCCTTTACCGCCAGATCGCCGACCAGCTGCGCGCGCTGATCGCCAAGGGCGAGTTCGCAGCCGGCGCACGCCTGCCTGCCGAACGCGACCTGGCCAAGCAGCTGGGCGTGAGCCGGCCCTCGGTGCGCGAGGCGCTGATCGCGCTCGAGGTCGAGGGCTGGGTCGAGGTGCGCACCGGCTCGGGCGTCTATGTGCTCGACCGCTCGCACCGCGCCGCGGCGCCCGTGGCCGCCACCGAATGGGGCCCGCTCGAATTGATCCGCGCGCGCCGCGTGGTCGAGGGCGAGACCGCGGCGATCGCGGCGGAGCTCGCCACGCGCAAGGATATCGATGCGATGACGCGCGCCATCGAGCGCATGCGTGAGCTGGCCGACCGCAACCTGATGCCGCTCGATGGCGACCGCGCCTTCCACCTTGCGATCGTCGACTGCTGCGGCAACGTGGTGCTTTCCGAAACGGTGCAGGCCTTCTGGGATTCGCGCAAGGGGCCCATCTTCACCCGGCTGGGCGGCTACTTCGAGACCGTGAAATCGTGGCGCAGCGCCATCGCCGAGCACGAGGCGATCCGCGATGCGATCGCCGCGCGCGACGCCGACGCGGCGCGCCGCGCGATGCACGCGCACATGGACAAGTCGCACCAGCGATTCAGCGCGAGCTGGCGACGCGCGAATGCCGCTTGATACTTCAAGGACACACACGATGAACCCCTTTATCCGCCTCCACCCCGCCGACGATGTCGTCATTGCGCGCGGCCAGCTGCTCGGCGGCACGCCGGTCGAAGGCGTCGCCGCGCGCGGCCTGATCCCGCCCGGCCACAAGATCGCCATTCGCGCCATCGCCCAGGGCGAGCCGGTGCGCCGCTACAACCAGATCATCGGCTTCGCGAGCAAGCCGATCGCGCCCGGCGAGCACGTGCACACGCACAACCTCGACATGGGCCCCGACAAGGGCCACTTCGACCGCGACTACGCCTACGGCGCCGACGTGAAGCCGCCGCCCGCGCGGCGCGAAGCCACCTTCATGGGCATCAAGCGCGCCGACGGCCGCGTAGCCACGCGCAACTACATCGGCGTGCTGACCAGCGTGAACTGCTCGGCCACCGCGGCGCGCGCCATTGCCGACCACTTCTCGCGCAAGACCAATCCGGCCGCACTCGCGGACTACCCCAACGTCGACGGCGTGGTCGCGCTCACGCACGGCACCGGCTGCGGCATGGACACCGGCGGGATGGGCATGCAGATCCTCGAACGCACGCTCACCGGCTACGCCACGCACGCCAACTTCGCGGCCGTGCTGGTGGTCGGCCTGGGCTGCGAGGCCAACCAGATCAACGCCTGGCTCGCGACCGGCAACCTCGCCGAGGGCGAGAACTTCCGCGTCTTCAACATCCAGGACACGGGCGGCACGCGCAAGACGGTGGAGAAAGGCGTGGCGCTCATCAACGAGATGCTGCCGCGCGCCAACGCGGTGAAGCGCGAGCCCTGCAGCGCGGCGCACATCACCATCGGCCTGCAGTGCGGCGGCTCGGACGGCTATTCGGGCATCAGCGCCAATCCGGCGCTGGGCGCCGCGGTCGACCTGCTGGTGGCGCACGGCGGCACCGCCATCCTGTCGGAAACGCCCGAGGTCTACGGCGCCGAACACCTGCTCACGCGCCGCGCGGTGAAGCGCGAAGTGGGCGAGAAGCTGGTCGAGCGCATCCGCTGGTGGGAGCACTACACCGAGATCAACGAGGGCGAGATGAACAACAACCCCTCGCCCGGCAACAAGGCCGGCGGGCTCACCACCATCCTCGAGAAATCGCTGGGCGCGGTGGCCAAGGGCGGCACCAGCAACCTCGAGGCGGTGTACGAATACGCCGAGCCGGTGACGGCGCACGGCTTCGTCTACATGGACACGCCGGGCTACGACCCGGTGAGCGCGACCGGCCAGGTCGCGGGCGGCGCCAACATGATCTGCTTCACCACCGGCCGCGGCTCGGCCTACGGCTGCGCGCCCTCGCCCTCGCTCAAGCTCGCGACCAACTCGGCGCTGTGGCAGCGGCAGGAAGAGGACATGGACATCAACTGCGGCGAGATCGTCGAAGGCACGGTGTCGATCCAGGAGATGGGGCAGCGCATCTTCGAGCTGGTGCTGGCCACGGCCTCGGGCGAGCAGAGCAAGAGCGAGAAGCACGGCTACGGGCAGAACGAATTCGTGCCGTGGCAAGTCGGCGCCGTGATGTAGCCGGATTGGAAATCTTCATGCCCCAAACACTTCAAGCATCCACCCTCCGCACCCAAGTCGCCGCCATCATCGCCGGCACCGGCAGCACGCCCGCCGAAGCCGAACAGGTCGCCGCCAACCTCGTGCTCGCCAACCTCAGCGGCCACGATTCGCATGGCGTGGGCATGGTCCCGCGCTATGTCGACGCCGCAGCCGAAGGCGGCCTCAAACCCAACGCCAGCGTCAAGATCAACCTCGACACCGGCCCCATGCTCGCTCTCGACGGCCAGCGCGGCTACGGCCAGATCGTCGGCGTGCAGGCGATGGAGCTGGCCATCGCGCGCGCCGAGCAGCACGGCAGCTGCATCCTCTCGCTCGCCAACGCGCACCACCTGGGCCGCATCGGCCACTTCGCCGAGATGGCGACTGCGCAGGGCCTGGTGGCGATGCACTTCGTCAACGTGCTCTCGCGCCCCGTGGTCGCGCCCTGGGGCGGCGGCGACGGGCGCTTCGGCACCAACCCGTGCTGCATCGGCATACCGATCAAGGGCGCAGAGCCCTTCATCCTCGACTATGCGACCAGCCGCGTTGCGCAAGGCAAGATGCGCGTGGCCCACAACAAGGGCGAGCGCGTGCCGCCCGGCTACCTGATCGACGAACACGGCGCGCCCACCGACGACCCCGGCGTGGTCGTCGTGCCCCAGAGCAACGGCCTCTTCGGCGCGCTGATGACCTTCGGCGAACACAAGGGCTACGGCATGGCGGTGGCCTGCGAACTGCTCGGCGGCGCGCTAACCGGCGGCGGCACCTGGCACCGCCCCGCCGACACCGCACGCACGGTGCTCAACGGCATGCTGGCCATCGTCATCGACCCGGCCAAGCTCGGCACGCAGGCGAGCTTCGAAGAGGAGGCGAGCGCCTTCATCGCCTGGCTGCGCCAGAGCCCGGCGGGCCAGGGTTTCGACGCGGTGCAGATCGCCGGCGAACCCGAACGCAAGGCGCGTGCGGCGCGCGAGCGCGAGGGCATCTGGCTCGACGACGCGACCTGGGGCGAGATCGTCGCGGCCGGGGCGAAGGTGGGCGTGAGCCTCGGCTGAGGCAGCCGGAAGTCCGGCTCGCCACCCAATCCCTCAGGCGCGACGCGCCTTCAGCGCAGCTTGTCGTTGGCCCTGATCTCGGCGCTCAGCTTGCTGGCGACATCCGAACCCGCACGGTTCGCCGCGAGGCTGAAGTTGCTCTTGAATTCGCTGAACTCCGCGTTGCCCGATCCGGCAGCACGCACGCTGGCAACTTCCTGGCCGGACGCATCCGTGACCTTGCACGCGATCTCGCTGGTAAAGCGCGTCGGCGGCCAGGTGAACGGAGACGGCGATCCGGAGGTGGTCTTGATCTCGGGCGTGAAGACCAGCGCCACGCCCGAGTCGCGCATCGCGTTGGCGTCGGCCGCCGAACGGATCACGACCACGTCCGCATACACCGAGCGAAGCGCTTCGCGGATCGCCTTCTCCAGATCGCGATACGGGTAGTAGCTGACGCGGTCGCCGCCGCCGCCTTCGGTCGTCACTTCCTTGGCGCGGTCCGCATCGGTCATTGCATAGGCGACCTTCTTCTGGATCAACTGGGAATCGACGCGTTCCGGCGTCTTCTCGGCGCTGACCACGATGGGGTGGGCACAACCGGCGAGAACGGCAACGACTGCGGTCGCGGCACAAAGACGAACAAAACTGAGGATGGACATGGGATCTTTCTTTTTCACTTGCTGATGGCGGCGATGAACGCCGGGTCTGTGTACACCTCGCGCAGCAGCGCGCGCACGAGGTTCGGGTATTCGGCTTGGCCCTTCGGGATCGCCACCGCGCCCGCGAAGCTCGACTCGAAGCTCGTCTGCGCCGAATACACCTTGCGCAGCCTTTGCTTGCCGTCGCGGGCGACCGTCAGCTCGACGTCCATCAGCCCGGTGCCGGTCGATATGTTGGCCACGGCGATTTCGTTCTTCTGAATGACCGTGTCGATGCGCGTACGGGCGGCGGCGTCGTACAACGAGATTTCCTTCAGGTCGCCAACCAGCGCGTCTTCCAGGTACTTGGCGAAAGTGCCGCTGCCCGACCGAAAACCCGCGCCGCGCAGCGACAGGTTGTTGACGGCGTTGTTCGCGTCCGTGGGCTGCACGGTCGCCACGGCGACGCGCTCCGCTGGGACGCGCTTCAGGCGGTCGAGCGCTTCGTAGTCGCTGGAGTAAGGGGGTGCGATCAGTTGCGCGCAGCCGGTGGCTAGAAGCGCAGCCGTGCACATCGAGATCAGTCTCAGGCGTGATGCCATCTCTCGCTCTTTCTTCTGGTTGTTAGAGAAAGAGAAGCGGGAAATGTAACTTGTTGTACAGCAAAGGCCGCCGCGCCCTGAAACTGCCCCCAGGTTTCGCAACCGTTCGTGAAATTTCTCTCTCAGGCGCCTCATGAACCGAGCGTCGGCCCCCTTCCCCCGAACGCGGGATGCCAAACGCGAAGGCGGCATTTCCGCCGCGGGGCTTCTTTTCTAGATTGCATGCACGCGCGTTTCATTCAGCGCGTGCCGATCGAAGGAAGGAAGCACCATGCAGTTCCAAAAAAAACGCCTTGCCACCGCTGCGCTCCTCGCCGCCTGCGCATGGATCGCCACCGGCTGCGACATGACGCCCGGCGTGATCTACGTTGCCAACGGCGCCGACTTCAACGTGATGAGCCTGACCGATGCGCAGGACGTCTGCGACACCCCCGGCCGCGTGGCCTACCTGAGCTGGTGGGACTCGGCGACGCTGAAGGGCTGCTGGGTCCGCGAACGCGGTGAGATCGTCGCGCGCTTTCCGGGGATGGCGGAGCGGCGGATTCCTGTGGGGGACTTTCAGCGCACCGAGCTGGCGGGGTACAGGAATTTGACGCTGGACTGAGCGCCCGGCCATACATCCTTTAGTGGATGGCGCCCGCGGGCGCGCGGGTCATCATGCGGCCTGCGACCACTCTCGGAGCCGGCAGCATGGGTTTCATCGTTCTTCCCCCCGGCAGGTGGCAGGTGATCTGCGCGAGCAGCGCGGTCTTCGAGGTCGACAACGCGGCCAGCACCGCGGACAAGCAGCTCGACTTCGGCGAAGAAACCAAGCCGCCGCTGGTCGTCGACCTCGTCTCGGGCGCCATGCGCCAGCTGAAGGACGGCGAATCGTGGAACGCGGCGACCGACATCGCGGGTGCGCCGGTCTCGACCCCGCTCCCCGCCATCACGGTGGAAGCGGCGCGCGCCAGGTCGGCCACCGCGCCGGCCACGCGCGCACGCGAACGGTCGATGCGCCTCGCGCCCATGGTCGACGACGCGATGAAGCTGCTGCGCCATGCGGCATCGACCAAGAGCCCCGACATCGACGACGACTTGCGCAACGCCATCATCTCGACCCACGACCTCGTCGGCCGCCACGCGGCAACGCTCGAGGACGAGCAGAAGTTCTTCAAGGCCTACCAGGAACTGACCCGCAAGCTCGCGCCCGTGACCGCCGAAACGCTGCAGGCATCGATGCAGCGGCTGCCCCCGCTGTCGTCGCTGTTGCAGTTGCGCGGCAACTTCATGACCCGGATGTCGGGCATGACCTGGGGCCGCTTCATCCACGCGGTGCTTTTCGTCGTCGTGCTCATCATGGCCGCCCTGGCGCTGGGCCACCAGACCATCGGCAGCGCCGCGCTGGCGCGCCACAAGGCGCTGAGCGACGACATCACCAAGCTGGCCGACGACAGGGTGAGGCTGCAGGCCGCGATGTTCGACAAGCAGGCGCTGTCCGACAGGGACCGGTCGGAGCCCGGATCGCCTGCGGCACGTGCCCTTGCGAACGCGGTGCGGCAGGCCGGGGACGAACTGGTGGTGAAGGCCGAGCAGAAGAAGCAGCTCGAATCCGAAAGAGACGGCATCCCGCCGACATTGGCCCGCTGGGAGCAGCGGCCGTGCAACACGTGGCTGCTGAAGGCGTGGCTGTGCCTGGACAGCGGCAATGGCAACGGCGGCAACGTCCGCAACGGCAACGGCAACGGCAACGGCAACGGCACGACATCCGCCGCCGAAGTGCTCGACAGCGCCAGGACCACGCTGGACCGACTCAACCGCATCGTGCTGCCCCTGCTCTTCGGGCTGCTCGGCTCCTACTCTTACCTGCTGCGCAACATCAGCCTGGAGATTCGAGCCCAACAGTTTGCGCCGCACTCGTCACTGCACCACATCGCGCGGCTCTCGCTCGGCGCACTGGCCGGCATCGCATCGACCTGGCTGCTGACGCCGCAGCAGGTGGGGCTGTCGAGCAGTCTGCCGATATGGACGCTGGCGTTTGTGGCGGGGTACGGGACGGAGCTCGTGTTTGCGTTTATGGATCGGATTATTTTGGCGTTCAAGGCTTAAGGCAACGCTGATCAAGTCGACCGCTGGCATGCCGCATGCATCGTCTTCCACATGAAGCAACAGACCCTGGCTATGGCCGCTGATCAGAACGTGCAGTACGAGCGCTACCGCAGGCCAACGAAGCGCGACATGTTCCTGGCGACGATGGAGCAGATCGTGCCGTGGGCTGCATTGTGCGAGGTCATCGAGCCGCACTACCCGAAGGCCGGCAATGGGCGACCTCCGGTGGGACTGGAACGGATGCTGCGGATGTACTTCGTGCAGCATTGGTTCAACCTGGCCGATGCAGCGTGCGAGGACGCGTTGCTGGACAGCACGGCGCTGCGCCGATTCGTTGGCATAGACCTGGGCCGAGAGCGAGTGCCCGACGCGACCACGTTGTTGAAGTTCCGCCGCCTGCTGGAGAAACACAAGCTGGGCGAAGCGCTATTCGCCAAGGTGGGCGAGGTGCTGCAGGTCCATGGCCTGAATGTCGGCACCGGCACGATTGTGGACGCCACGATCATCGGCGCACCCAGCTCCACCAAGAACAAGGAGAAGAAGCGCGACCCGCAGATGCACCAGACCCGCAAGGGGCGGCAATGGTATTTCGGCATGAAATTGCACATCGGCGTAGACAGCCAGACGGGTCTTGCGCACAGCGCGGTAGTCACGGCAGCCAACGTGCACGACAAGCATCCGCTGCCCGACCTTCTGCACGGCCAAGAGAAGCGGGTCTACGGCGACTGCGCCTATGCCTCGCAGAAGAAGTTGATCGAGGGCAAGGCGCCGGGGGCCGCGGACTTCACCAACCAGAAGGTCCGCAAGGGCAGCGTCACCGAGGAACTCGAGCGCATGGTCAACCGCATCAAGTCCAGGGTGCGAGCCCGGGTCGAGCACGTATTCGCCGTCGTCAAGCGCCTGTGGGGCTTCGACAAGGTGCGCTACCGCGGCCTGAGCAAGAATGCCACGCGCTCGTTCGTCGCGCTCGGGCTGGCCAACATCTATCTCGCACGCGGAGTACTGTATGAGCAGGTGCGCCCATAAGGGGCATCGAGCGAGCCCGCGGCTCGCAAAGCGGCCCGAATTGGGTCAGAGTGCGCTGGATCTTGCGCCGATTTCGCGCACAACCTGCGAAAACCGTCTCAATTCATGCATCTCGCGCTATCGACATACTGGATGGCCGAGATCGGCTGCTTGATCAGCGTTGCCTTAAGCAGCTTGCAGCTGCCAGCAGGTGTTGGTCCCACAAGAAGTCGGGCAGCATGCCCACCCACCTCCTTGGGTGAGTCAGGCGCCATAGGCTCCCCTCTCTCCAATGCGTGCGCCTGTGGCAGCCATCACTTATCTCGTTGAGGACAATGCGACCATCAGGGAAAACTTGATTCCTACGCTGCACGATCTTTCCAACTGCAGGGTCGTAGGGTTTGCCGAAGGCGAGCATGACGCGAGCGAGTGGCTCGACGGCCACAACGGCTCCTGGGACTTGGCGGTGGTCGACCTCTTTCTCAAGGATGGGTCAGGGCTCGGTGTTCTGAAAGGGTGCGACCACCGACAGCCGCACCAACGAGTGGTCATCCTCACGAACTACTGCACGGTCGACATCCGTGCGCGATGCATGGCTCTGGGTGCGGATGCCGTCTTCGACAAATCTACCGAGCTGGACGGGTTTTTCGACTTCTGCAATGCGCCAAAAGATACCCCCATGTGACGCGCCTGGACTGCGCGAGCTGGAACTTCTCTGTGCTTTACCGCACGGACTCATCGCGCTTGAAGTCGTAGAAGAGAAGAACGAGAGTTCGGCGTTCGTCGAGATGAAGTACGTTAGAAGCTCGCGAGGCGTTCCATGATGCACAGATTCTTGATCAACAACCGGGATGAGCTGATCTCACGCTGCAAGACAAAGGTTGCGCAGAGACCCAGACGAGCCGCAACTGAACAACAGCTTGCAAATGGCGTTCCATTGTTTCTTGACCAACTGACAAGAACACTTGCAGCGGAAAAGGCCGACGAAGCTGAGGAAGGCATCAGAATCTCGGGTGCCTCGGGCGGGGATTCGCTGGCTTTGTCTGAGCTGGGCCTGAGCGCCGCTGCGCATGGAAGAGAACTGCTGAAGCTTGGCTATTCAGTCGACCAGGTCGTTCACGACTACGGCGACGTCTGCCAGGCAATCACTGATTTGGCATTTGAGAGAGATGCGCCATTCGCCATCGGGGAGTTCCGCACCCTGAATCGGTGTCTGGACAATGCCATCGCCGACGCTGTCACAGAGTTCAGTCTTCAACGCGACACACAGATTGCCCGGCAGCAAGACGTCGATGCGCACGAGCGTCTCGGCTTCCTGGTTCATGAGTTGCGTAACTCCTTGGGTACGGCAATTCTCGCGGTCCGAGCCCTTGAGTTGGGCAACATGACAGTGGGCGGCGCCACTGGAGCCGTCCTGAAACGCAGCCTTTCATCGCTGGGAAATCTGATCAGTCGGTCGCTCGCCGAGGTACGCAGTAGCTCACCGGAGCAACGCCATACATTCTCCGTAGCCTCGTTGATAACGGACGCCGAAAACGCGGCCCAGCTAGTTGCAAGCGCCGCAGGTTGCGCCTTCGAGGTCGCACCAGTAGACCCTCTTCTGGGCGTTAGCGCGAACCGCGAACTCTTGCTCGCTGCGTTGACCAACCTCCTGCAGAACGCGTTCAAATTCACTCGCTCTCACACAAAGGTCATGTTGACGGCTCGCGGAGTGGGAGAGCACGTCCTCATCGAAGTCGAGGACCACTGCGGCGGGCTGTCGCCCGAAAGTGCCGCCAAGATGTTCATCCCCTTTAATCAAGGCAGTGATGACAAATCAGGCCTGGGTCTCGGTCTTTGCATCGCCCGGCAGAGCGTTGAGGCCGACTCCGGCACGTTGACTGTTCGAGACGTGCCTGGCACCGG
This sequence comes from Variovorax sp. LjRoot175, assembly GCF_964253805.1. NCBI lineage: Bacteria > Pseudomonadati > Pseudomonadota > Betaproteobacteria > Burkholderiales > Comamonadaceae > Variovorax > Variovorax sp. LjRoot175. Next base: position 5,155,504 of record NZ_CAXURY020000001.1, read on the forward strand.
ATGCGTTTTCAGCATTCGCCTTCCGCGCTGCCCGCTAAAACCGGAATGAGCTCCGGGCGGCACGGTATCTCGTCGATGCTCCGGAAGGTGCCGTACTGATCGCATGCGCTGGGCTAGAGGCGACCATTGCCTTGGGTTTGGTATCGAACAGACCAACTGATGTTTCAGCGATAGCCTGACGTTGTGCCCATCGGGCATATCGAGCAACCTCATGGCCCTTTCGCTATTTGCCGCTGAATCCCTCGTCCGCGATTGCTGCCACCATGGCCCGGGCTAGGGGGGAGGACGCGTTCTCTCGAGGCGAACGCCGTCTGAATCTCCCCGAGTACATCGGGCTGGTGGCTTCGTGCCAGGCCGCTTTCGATGCTGTCATGGCTAAGCTGCCTCCGCGAAGCCAGATCGACCTCTGGAACGCTCTTCAGCCGCAGACCATCATCACATCCAGCGGAAAACGAATGCTTTGGGTTCTGCGTCGCGGCGTCCTGGATGACCTCGCACCCCGGGTCGAGAGCATGCTGACCCGCACCTGGCAGCCCGAGCCCACGGAGAACGACCAACTTGTCTTTCGCGCAGTGCTCGAAGCGCTCGCGACCGGCCGGGAGCGATTGAGTGAAATCACCGAGTTCTGCAACGAGATTCACCCCTGGCCTTCCGTACTGGGGGTGGCCGGCTACTTGACGGGAAACCTGGCGGCCGCGGTCAAAGTGGCCATGTGGGATGTCGTGGGCGACCGTCAGCCGCGGCGTTTGCGATTGCCCAGCTGGGTGCTGGTGGGAACGCTGCTCGACGCCCTTGGCGCCGCTTCGAGGCGGGCTCGTGCAACCCTCGCGGCACTCACTGCAGCACTGGGCACCGTCCTCGGCCCGGAGAAAGTGCAGCTGACGGGTGAACACGCGCGCCTGCTGGTCGAGCTATACCGTGCCACGAACGGCGGCCGTTGGCACTCGGCCTCGGAATCGGCTCTTCGAGACGGCATGGAGTACGCCCAGCAGGGCACGGCCTTTGGTAACACGCTTGGGGACGAGTTCCAGAGTCTCTTGAAGGGGCTGACGGGGCTGCAGCTGATTCGGATAGGCCTGGAGCAGGAAATACGCTGGACCTCCCTCACCTTGATTCACCTCGCACCTGGCGAAGCCGCGGGGGAGCTGACCGCGTTCGCTTTCAAAGCGTAGTCGCCTTCGGAGGCGCGCGGCCGATGAGCGAAGACATGTTCCTTCGACCGGGCTTGATCAACGCCGCTGCGAGCACCAAAGGTCTTCAACCAACAACCGGTTCAGCAGATTCCTTGACCGAAGACGGTTTCGGGTACGCGATCCCGCCCGAGATGTGGCGGGGAGGCGTTTCTTCGGCGGCTACCAGGTCATTAGGGCCGTGTTCGCCTCGGCAACCCCGGCTTCGAACCTGCGCCGCCGCGCACTCTCCGCACTCAGCGCGGTATGCAGTAGATCGAGGTCTATCGCGCAGCCTAGAACGGCCCCCTGGATCTGGCGTGCGACCTTGGTCCGGGCAGATAAGGGTTCATCGTATGGCTCCCCGACGCTCGATCGCAGCTTTGCAATCACTGCCATCAGCAGGCGGTTCCAATCCCTGAGCACAGTGACGTCCGGGTCGGCCTCGACGCCGGCCGGGACCGAATGCGACACGTGGGTAGTCTTGTCGATCATGGTGAGTCCCGTTCGGGTTGCTTTTTCTGATGGGCCGGAATACGGGCAAAGGTGCCTCTTGTACGGACCGCTTCAGTGCGACGTCGTTGGCCGGACGTCAGGCCATTCAACTTCCATTCCCATGACCGCTCGCGCATACAGGTAGTTGTCGCGCGCGCGCTCGGAGAGTGAGTCCATATCGACATGACCGACCGCGTCGCACGGAAAGACATAGGCGCGACGAGTGGAAATGAGAGAGCGGAAGAGCAACTCATAGCCAGTGGATGCGGGGGAAGTAATCACGACGGACTCCTTTGCGCGCGCCGGTGGTCCTGGGGGGTGAACAGAGTAAGGATTTGGATTCTCCACAACCAAGGTAGCGATTGATTGGTAGGAATACTCCTACATCCAATCGAACCTTACAAGACGTGCTTTCTTCTACGTTTGCCCAAGAAGTAGGCAGTCGAAGGCCAAAAGGATTTGGGAATGGCGGCGACCGCCGACACTGCACACCCCAACAAAGTGCTACCACTTGGTGTCGCTGCTACCTGCGGCGCCTAGGCTCCTCATGACCTCATCTGCAGTCGACGACGCTCGACAGATATTCCTGGCGGCAACACCCGTCATCCGCATCAGCAGCCTTGGCGACAGACGCTGGAAGCGCGACGTCTCCAAGGGCCCGCAAGCCGGCGGACCCTTCCTCCGAGCCCGGTACGAAATTCTCGACGAAGCGGCATGGGAGGCGTTAAGGCCCTATCTCTACCTGGTGGCTGGCGACGACCAAGTCATCCTGTACGTGGGCATCTCTCGCAATCGGCTGCAGGACAGGTGGCATCTGTTCACTGGCTACGATGCAAAAACGGGCACTCTCTTGGTGGGAAAGCAGCTTTTTCATCGTGAGTGCTGGCTTCACTTCGAGAGCGAAAATGAAACCAACGCTGAGCGCACGTACGAGGTGCGGTGTATCGACGGAAAAGGCTTGGCGCAGGTCCTTCATCGCCTTGGGTTGCCTCTGTCGGACATCGGCGTGTTCGGTCGCAGTGATGCATCCGTCATCTCGGGCATAGAGCGGTGGATGTCACGAAGCTTTGAACTGGCGCCGTGGAATCGGAGCACTGCGCATTCCTGACATCAAGAAGGCACCTCGGAACGCGCTGAGTGCGTTAACGAACGGACGGCAGACGCTGGCGCACCAGAACAGACGACTCGGCGGCTGACCCAAGGCTCGAAGGCCATCCTTATCGAGGCGTGGTCGTCTCGTATCACAGCGTTCCGCTGGTGACAGCTGCCGGCGAGCTGTGGGGCACGCTGAGCCATTTCGCCATGGCGTCCCTGCCGCTGTCTGATGACGAGTTCGAGCTTCTGCAGAGTGCAGCCAGGCTGCTGCCAAGTTTCCTTGTCGAAGGTTGAATCAGCGGCGGTCCTTCCAATCTCTTCATCGGACGTTCGCCGAGATTCAATCTCGGCGCCGACACAGCGAATCGCTCAAGCGCCCTTGTCCAGCCGCGCATGGATGTTCCGCACCGTCCATCAGCTTCTTCACGCGCGACCTCGACCGGCGCTCATGCAGTGCCCCTGCATTTGGGAAACCCAGCGCATCCCCCGAACGATTCGCCCACATGCGCGCCCTTCCTCGCGGTCCTTCGCACCATGTGCCCCGCGCATCGTGGGCATACAGGCGTTGCCGATGCGCTGCTGGTGTCCGTCGCTTCAGGCTGGGGCTTTGCTTCAGCACTCCATGAGCGCTCGTCGAGCCCTGCTCCACGCGCCGATCGGATCAACTCGAAGAGCACATCGCCACCCAAATCAACTTGGCATTGCGTCCCTTGGCGAACTCGCGCGCCTCGTCCGTGAATCGCCCCGACGTCACGACGAACCCACCACCCGCGGCGCCGCCCGATGTGACCTGCGGCCTGGTCACTATCTCAGCCGCGATTCGAACAGCCCATGCATGCGCAAGGAAGTAGCTCACCGGTGCCAGCGAAACGCTTAACCGCAGCGCGGCGTTGCACCTTGCACTTGTAGTACTAAACTATTCGCCCCTTTCAACCCACAAGGAGACGCGCCATGGGTACCCCCACCGAGATTGCGAAGCAAGGCTACGCAGCGTTCGCCAGCCGCGATATTCCTGCGCTCCTCGAGCTCCTTGCAGATGATGTGGAATGGAGATTCCTGGGCAGTCCGGAAACCGGTACGCCCTATGGCGGAACCTGCAAGGGCAAGCAGCAGGTGGCCGAATTCTTCGGAAAGCTCGCGCAGGCCGATGAGATCCAGGAGTTCGAGCCTCGCGAGTTCCTCGAAGGGCCCAACCACGTGACGGTCCTCGGCCGCGTAAAGAGCAGGGCGCTCCCGGATGGCAAGATGCACGAGTCCGAATGGGTGCAGGTCTTTACGTGGAAAGACGACACCAAGATCAACCGCTGGATTGGGACGGGGGACACGGCCGCCAGACTCAACTCGAAGTAGCCGGGCATCGACAAAAATTGTTACCGGAGTTGTTACTTTCGACCGACGCGGTTACAACCCTGGCTTTGCCTGTGTTCATACCGCTTTGAGGTCGCTTTGCTTCCGACTGATTCGATCTACCGCTTCGACAACATCGAATTGCGCCCTTCCACCCGGCAACTGCTGGTAGGGGGCCAGCCCGCCAACCTGGGGAGCCGTGCCTTCGATGTGCTTTCGGCCTTGATCGCGCACCGCGAGCGGATGCTGACCAAGAACGAGCTGCTCGAGATGGTGTGGCCGAACCTGGTGGTGGAGGAAAACAACCTCCAGGTGCATGTGAGCGCGCTGCGCAAGCTGCTGGGGCCCAAAGCCATCGTCACGATTCCGGGCCGCGGCTATCGCTTCGCCGCCGCGCTGGACGCCCTGCCCGCTTTGGCCGCGGTCGCCGCGAGCGCCGGCGCGCCCGCACCGAGTCCCAGGGGCTCTCCCATGGCATCCGCCGCCAGGGCCCTGCGCTCGGACACCGGCAACCTGCCTGCCCTGCTGCCCCCCTTGCTGGGCCGGGATGCCGAGCTGACGATGCTGCGCGAGCTGGTGCTGCAGCAGCATCGGCTGCTCAGCCTGCTAGGGCCGGGCGGCATCGGCAAGACCAGCCTGGCCCGCGCCGCCGCCCGCCAGGTGGCGCACGACTTCCGGGACGGCGCCTGGATGGTGGAACTGGCCTCCATCTCGGACCCGGCCGCGCTGCCCGGCGCGGTGGCGCTCGCCCTGAGCATCAACCTGCCCGGACGGGCCGACGCGAGCGTCGAGCTGGCCGAACGCCTGCGCGGCCACGAACTGCTGGTGCTGGACAACTGCGAGCACCTGATCGAGCCCGTGGCTGCGCTCGTGGGCTACTTGCTCGAAGCCGTGCCCAAGCTGCATGTCCTGGTCACCAGCCAGGAGCCCTTGAAGCTGGCCACCGAGCGGCCGGTCCGGCTCGGCGCCCTGGCAGTGCCGGACCATGCCGTCCTGGCCGATGCGGCGACGCATGGCGCGGTGGCCCTGTTCGTGGCCCGCGTCGGCGCCATGCAGCCGGGCTTCCGGCTCGACGAAGGCAATCTGGACGCGGTGGTGGACATCTGCCGCGAGCTCGACGGCCTGCCGCTGGCGCTGGAACTCGCCGCCGCGCGCGTGCCGCTCCTGGGCGTGCAGGGCGTGCGGCAGCACCTGGCCCAGCGCCTGCATGTGCTGAAGAGCGGCGTGCGCGATGCCCCCTCGCGCCATCGCACCCTGCGCACCACGCTCGATTGGAGCCATGCGCTGCTGAGCCCGGATGAGCAGAAGGTGTTCCGCCGGCTCGGTGTGTTCGTCGGCGGCTTCGGCCTCGAACTGGCGCAGCAGGTGGCGTCCGACGAGAGCATCGATGTCTGGGCCGTGCTGGACCATCTCGGCAACCTGGTCGACAAGTCGATCGTCGTGGTCGATGCCGGCCCGGTGCCGCGCTACCGCCTGCTGGAGACGGCCCGCGTCTACGCCCGCGAGCAGCTCGAGGCGGCCTCCGAATGGGACAGCCTGCGCCAATGGCATGCGCGCTGCATGCAGTCGGCGCTCGACCGGCGCGTGCGTGCCGGCCACCTGGGCGCCGAGACGGTGGACCAGTGGGTGCTGGCCTGCAGCCCCGAGATCGACAACCTGCGCAGCGCGATCGAATGGGCCTGCGGCCCCGGCGGCGATGCCGCGCTGGCGCTCGACCTGGTGAACATCGCCGCGGTGCTGATGTACCAGGCAGGCCGCTACCCCGAATGCCTGCGCTGGATGCTGATGGCCGAGCCCCTGATCGACGAGGCCACGCCGGCGCAGGTGGTGGCCGAGTTCAGCCTCGGCCTGGCGCTGGTCGGGCTGCACGGCGGCATCAGCGCGCAGCGGCGGATGCAACTGCTCGACCGGGCCTGCGACATCTTCGAGCGGCAGCCGCCGCACGGCCTGCTGGCCCTCACCCTGTGCTCGAACGCCTACGTGGCAGCCGTGAGCGGCGATTTCGACAGCGCCGAGCGCAGGCTGGTGCAATGCCGTGAGCTGGTCGAGCAACCCGGCTTGCGCCCCTTCAAGGGCACCTGGCTGTACTGCACGGGCATGGTGCGGCGCTACCAGGACCAGCCCGTCCAGGCGTTGTCTGCCTTCTCCCAAGCGCTGCCGCTGGTGCGGTCGGAGGGCAACGCGCGCACGCTGTTCCATGTGCTCAACAACCTGGCTGCCATGCATCACGAACTGGGGCATGTCGACGAGGCGGTGGCCCAGTTCCGCGGGCTCATCGACCATTTGCAGCGCTCGCCGCTGGCCGATGCGCAGATGATGGCCTTCGCGCTGAACTGGTACGCGCATACGCTGACCGGCCAGGGCGCGCTCGAGGAGGCCCAGACCCAGGTGCTTCGAAGCCTGCCGCATTGCCGCCGTTCGGTCGGGCTGCGCCACTTCGCGGGCATGCTGGCGCTGCTGGCGGCGCGCCAGGGCCGGCTGCGCGAGGCCGCGTTGCTGATCGGCTGCGACGACGCCGCGCGCCAGCGGCGCGGCGAGCGGCGCTCGCCCAGCGACGACCGCGCGATGGCGGCCGCCCTGGCGCTCATCGGTGCCGCGCATCCGGCGGCCAGCATCGAGGCCTGGCGCCTCGAAGGGGCCGGGCTCGACGAGGACGACATCGTGGCGCTGGTGTCCGAGCGGCACCCTCTCAACGCTGCCTCGGGTCCGCACGTTCGAGCTGCGTGATCAGGTAAGGGAAGACATCCCGCGCCGCATCGCGCCCGATGAACAGGTCCATGTGGGCGTAGCCGTCGAAGATGTGGCGCGTGTAGAGCGCCGGGTCGTTGAAGGCCGACAGCCAGCTCTGCGTGCGGATGCAGGTTTCCGGGAAGAAGAGCTGGTTGCCGGCGCCGGCCACGAAGCTGATCGGCAGCGCCAGCCGCGGCGCGTTCTCCGGCACGACGTAGACGTCGCGCCCCTCGCTGTCCACCGCCTTGGCCTGCTGCATCATCAGGCTGAGCTGCTCGAAGGGGCGCAGCGAGACGCAGCCGAACATTTCCGCCAGCGCCGTGTGGGTGGCGTTGTTCAGCTGCGCATGCGCATACGAGGGGCCGAAGATGGAGAACACGCGGCGGCACAGCGGGTTCTTGCATTCCTCGCCGGCGGGAATGGGCACCTTCCAGGCGAGCGTGTCGATTTCGCGGTCCAGGTCGGTGGTGCCGGGCACGCTGTCGAAGCGGTCCTCCAGCGGTGCATAGCCTTCCAGCAGCCGGGCCAGGCCGAGATCGGCCTTGGCGTAGTTGAGCCAGTTCGTCACCGGATGCAGCGTCAGCTGCGAGGAGACGATCGACCGCACGCCGGTCATGCCGTCGAGCAAGGCCATCAGCAGGCTCATCGAACCGACGCAGTGCGCGATCGCCTGCAGATCCCGTGCGCCCGTGGCCTCCAGGATGAAGCGCACCGCGGCCGGCCAGTCGATGCGGGCGATGTCGTCGATGGTGAAGGGGGCGATCGGGCTGCCGGAATCGGGGCTGGCCCGGTAATCGAACAGCCACACGTCCCAGCCGCGCGCACAGAGCGCTTCCACCAGGTTCTGCTCCACCGTGTCGGTGGCGAAGGACGACGCCCGCACCGAGAAGCCCGGCGCCAGCACCACCGGCCCGCGCGCGCCGCCGGCATAGCGGGTGAGCTTGATGCGGAAGCCGTCGCCGACGTCCACGCTGTGCGGCACCGGCACCGGTGCGTGCAATGCGCGCCGCTGCAGCTGGGGGAGGTCGAGCGCCGGGAAGTTGTTCAGGTCCGCCAGCAGTCCGCCGTAGGCGCGGAACAGCGTCGTGGCGAAGAAGCCGCCGAACTTGGCCAGGTAGGCGGCGTTGATGGCGTCGCGCGCGGCCGGCACCTGCTGCTCCACCTCGCCCAGCAGGTTCGCGGGCGGCTCGAGCTTGATGGAGGAGGCCTGCCACAGGAGATCGTCGAGGTCGAGCGTCAGGATGCCCTGCGCGACCAGCGGGCTCTCGGCGCTTTCCACGTCGTGCACGCGCACGAACAGCGTGGTGGTGTCGGTCCAGGGTGAGGACCCGGGCCGCTGGTGCAGCAGCTTGTGGCCCTTGAAGCGCAGCCGCGAGTCGCCGCGCTGCAGCATCATCTCGTAGGTCATGGTCCAGGTTTCCACGCGCTGCGCATCGGCCGGCAGCAGGTGGAACACGCCGCTCACGACCGGCATCGGCTCGTGCCACAGCGCCGGGCAGGTGACGGTGCCGGAGATGGTTGCGGCGTGGGTCGGGTCCGAGACCATCGCGTGCAGGTCGTGGGTATGGATGGTCAGCTCGAAGCACATCGTCTGGTTGCGCACGCGGCCCCACGCGCAGGCGACTTCGTAGTCGTCGGCGATGCGGCGCGCCGCGTCGGGGCGCGCGACCACCGCCTCGGTGCTGATCCAGCCTTGCATGGTTTCAGTGAACTGGAAGCTCGGGCTGAGCAGCGCCGGATCCTTCTCGATGAGCTTCTTGATCGCGTACTTCGCCAGCTCGATGGCGCCTGTTTCGAGATTCCCGGTCACGCTCTGGAGCAGCGCTTCGGCGTCGTGCGCGATCGACGAGATCTCGCGCTCCAGGCGCTCCAGCAGGCCCGAAGGAGGCGCGGCGCGAGGCGAGGATGCGCTGCTGCGCGTCGGCAAGATCTGGCGTGGCTTCAGGCCAAGGTCGATCGCCCAGCCTCGCGCGTCGCACAGGTTCTGGCTGGCGCGCTCGGCCAGCGCGGTGATGGTCAGCAGCGGATTCACGCCTGCCGCGCCCGGCAGCACCGCGCCGTCGCAGACGTACAGGCCCTCGTGCACCGCCTCGCCGTCGTTGCCCGAGAACACCTGGCTCTGGTGATTGACCACGCCATCGCGCGCACTGTCGCCCATGCCGCAGCCGCCGAGCGGGTGCACGGTGATCAGCTTGCGGCCGAGCGATTCGGCCGACAGCGGGTTCGGGATGAACTGGCCCTGGACCGCGTCGTTGGCGGCCTTCAGCCACGTCTCGTCCCTGGCGATCGTGGGGCTGGCGCCGGCCTTCGGCCAGTCGATGCGCAGCCGGTCGTCCTCGAGGTGCAGGCGGCCGGCCGCCTCGTCCACGCTCATCACCAGGTAGGTCTGCGTGCGGGCCACCGCGCCGCTGTAGGCCAGTTGGGTCAGGCTGCCGGGGTCGCCCTGCACCGCCTCGCCCAGGGCCTGGGCATCGAGCAGGCGGGACTTGGCTTGCGTGGCGCCGTACGCGAACTCGCCGCCCAGCATGGCGTCGGCGAAGAACAGCGCCGGCGTCAGCAGCGGGGCCAGCGCGCCGGGGATCACGCCCTCCTCGATCACCAGCCCGTCGCCCACCTCGGGCGTCTGGCGCATGTCGATCACGCCGGTGATGCACGGCCCCGGCAGATCGGCCGGCGCGACCTCGTTGCGCCCCGTGCCCACGCCGTTGATCTTGCGCTGGACCGCCTGGCCCTGCGCATCGGTGCCGGACTGCCAGTAGCTGTTGTAGCCCAGGGCGAGCACGTCGCCGTTGCCGGAGAAGCGCTGGCCGAGCCGGTCCGACAGGGGCAGTCCGTGCGCCTTGGAGCGCAGCAGGATCTCGGTCGAGCCCAGGGCGCCTGCGCCGAGCATCACCACATCGGCGCTGACGCTGCGCCGGCCGGCGGTCCCCTGCGCGGCCGGGCCGTCCGGACCCCGCAAGCCGACCTCGTCGAAGAACACGCGCCAGCGCGCGCCGTCGCGCTCGACGTGGCTGACCCGCGCGCCCGTGAAGATCTGCGCGCCGTGGCCGTGCGCGTCGGGCAGGTAGTTCATGCGCGTGGTGTTCTTCGCACCCACGTTGCAGCCGCTGGTGCAATCGCCGCACAGGTTGCAGCGCGGCTGCGTCACGCCGAACGGGTTCACCTGGTCGACGAAGTTCACCGCGATCGGCGGGCGCTTGAACGGCTTCTTCATCGCCGCGGCCGATTTCTGCAGCGCCAGCAGCTTGTTCAGCGGCGGGAAGTCTTCCGAATCCTCGGGATAGGGCGAGGGGTCGAGCATCTGCCGGGCGCGTGCGATGTAGGGATCGAGCAGCTTCGGGTCGCGGCGGAACTCGGCCGGCCAGCGCGTCGCGTCGAACAGGCGCGGATCGATCTCCAGCGCGACGTTGGCATTGATCAGCGAGGTGCCGCCCAGGCCGCAGCCCACCATCGCCAGCATGTCGTCGTTTAGGTGCAGGTTGTACAGGCCGTCGGGCGCGCCGAGCTTGCCGCGCGCACCGTCGATCTGCATGTCGGCCTGCGCGGTGGCGATGTCGTTCGGGAACTGGCCGGGCAGGATCTCGCGGCCGCGCTCCAGCACGCAGACCGTCTGGCCGGCACGCGCGAGGCGCGAAGCCGCCACGCCGGCGCCATAGCCGGAACCCACCACGACCGCCGTGTAGTGCGAGGCGATCTCGTCGAGCGAACGGGAAATGGGCTTCATCGTCATGCGTTCGCCTTTGCCATCGTCTTTGCCCGGGCCTCCATCTCGGCCCGTGCGTCCGCAATCACCGCGACCGAGGCGGTGAAGAATTCGTCGAGCAGCAGCGTGGCGCGGCTCTGCGTGGCCTGTTGCGCGTTGCGCGAGAACGCCTGCCAGGCCGGTGCCGTGCGTTCGATGCCGGCGGCCAGCGCCGCCAGCATCGGGTTGTCGCGGTCGCGGAAACCGCCGATGCCGCGTGCGTGCACGGGGGGCATGCGCCCGTTCACCGGATCGTTGAACAGGCGCAGCGACGCGACGTTCAGCGCATCGTCGATGAACATGGCCGAGGCGCCCTGCGTGGTGGTCATGGTGGGCTGGTCCATCACCCAGCCGCCGGTGTTGAAGATGCCGACCGGCCGGTCGAAGCCGGCCACCGGCAGCTCGTCCTCGAAAGGCTTGTGGCTGTGGCCGAAGACGAAGCTGAAATCCAGCTCCGACGGCTTGAGCCCGGCCTGCTCGAGCTGCAGCTTCACCGGCCCCGACAGGTACCAGCGCAGGTCCGCCACGTCGTCGGCGCTCATCACTTCGGCATAGCCGTCGCGCTGCGACTCGGCGCCCCGGCCCAGCGTGGCGTCGAGCGTGCCGAGCACGAGCTGGCTGACCGTGATGCCCTGGAACACGTCCATGCTCCCGCTCATGCCGAAGTTCTGGTCGAGCTTGGCCACCAGCAGGGCGGCCAGCCGTTGCGAGAAGTCGTGCGATGCGGCGGCATCGCGCATCACCTCGTAGAGCTTGCCGGCGCCGGCCCCGGTCATGCCGGAACTGCCGAGGTCGGACCACATGAAGTCGACCCAGGCGCCGTTCTGGCCCTCCAGATCCGAGATCGTCACGGTGCCGGGGTTGCGTCCCGCGCTCCGGCCCGGAGCCTGCGCATTCAGGATCGTCATCACCCGGTACATCGGGTCGATGTAGTGCCCGTGGTGCAGCACGACGCAGCGGCGGCGCGACGCATCGAGCAGGCCGAGATTCGGGTAGGCGATGTCCACCCGCGCGTCGGCCAGGCCCGGGCAGCCGGCCACGAGGCGCGTCAGCATCGACGAAGCGATCCGGGCGGCGCCGGCCACGTCTCCCGCTACAGCGTCCTCGAACAGCGCGGTGTGCTTGATCAGGTCGTCCTCGATGCGGCCCTGCTGCAGCGCGTCCTGGAACTGCTGGTCCTGTGCGATGCGCCAGAGATGGTGGTCGTGGTTGCCGGGCACGTACAGCACGCGCGGGGCGAACACCGCACGGCCGCCGTCCTGCATCACCGTTTCCACGAAGCACCGGAAGGCCGCCGCCACGTCGCCCATCGGCGACAGGCCCATGTCGAGCACGTCGCCCAGCAGGATCAGTGTCGGGGGCGGGCCTTCCATGGTGGACAGCAGCTGGCGCAAGGCGCTGCCGAAGGCGATCTGGGTGTCGCTGGGGCGGCCGGGATCGGGCCGTCCCTGCGCGTCGGCGTAGGTCAGGGTGCTGTAGGCGGCGCCGAGGTGAAGGTCGGACAGGCAGACATAACGCGGTGCATTCAAGGCCATGGTTCGTGGGCGGATCTGTGGACCCGGCCGGGTCCGTGCCGGGACTGTCGCCGAAGGCGGCCGCGGCGTCATGAATTCGGCCCTTAAGCGTTCTGAATTCGGGAGGCCGGCGGCCGCCTGAAGCGGGCTTCAGCACGCTTCAGTACTACTTAAGGACTGGAAGGGCGCGGCGCGAGAAGCTTGGCACTTCTTTTCACCAGCCAACGGAATAGCGCCATGCTCAAGCTGAACACCACCCCGGCCGCAGCCATCGCCGCGACGCGGCGTGCCGTGGGACTGCCTCGGCACGTGCGGCTGCGCAACGGCGTACCGGCCCAGATCCGTTCCCTGCGCTCCGACGACGCGAAGCGCTTCGGCGGCTTCGTCGCCAGGCTGTCGGCCGCCTCGCGATGCGAGCGCTTCGGCCGCGGCTTCGGTGCCTGCTCGCCGGCCATGCTGCTGGATCTGGTCAACGTGGACGGCGTTCGCCATGCCGGCTTCGTCGCAACGCTGAGGCTGGACCACGACGAGGAGGTGATCGGGGAGGCGCGCTACGACGTCGGCGCGGACGGCGACTGCGCGGAGCTGACGCTTGTCGTGGCCGACTTCTGGCAGGGCCAGGGGCTGGCCGAGCAATTGCTCGATCGCCTGCTCGAAGCGGCGCGCGATGCCGGCCTGCACCGGCTTGTCGGCGAGGTGCCGTCTTCCAACCGCCGGATGATCCGCTTCATGCAGCGCATGGGCTTCGTCGCGTGCGCCCAGGGCGCCGATCGGCCGGTGCTGCGCATGGAACGTGGCGTGGCCCCGCGGCTGCAGCAGGCGCCCGCGCCGCGGCCCGTGGACGTGCTGCGGCGCTGGCTGAACAACCAGCTCTTCCAGTTCGGCTTCTGAATGGCCTCCCGTGGGTCGAGATAAGATGCCGCGCTTTTAGCGCGCCGGCACACGAAGGGACCGACATGGCGATCACCACCGATGGACCGCGTGCGGATGCACCCGTGCGGCGCATTCGCGAGCTGCCGGGGCCGCGCGGCCTGCCTCTGCTGGGCAATGCCCTCCAGATCGAGCGCGAACGCCTGCACCAGAAGGTCGAGCAGTGGGCGCGCGAGTACGGCGAGATCTACCGCTTCCGCATCGCCTCCCGCGAGTTCGTCGTCATCTCCAACCCGGGGACGGTCGCCGCGGTGCTGCGCAACCGGCCCGACGGATTCCAGCGCGGCGCAAAGCTCAACGCGGCGGCTCGCTCGCTGGGCTTCAATGGCCTGTTCACCATCAACGGCGACGAATGGAGGCGGCACCGGCCCATGGTGCTGCGCGGCCTGGACCCGACCCACATCAAGGCCTTCCATCCGACGCTGGTAAAGGTCACGCAGCGTTTCGAGGGCCGCTGGCGCCGGGCCGCGGAGGCCGGACAGCCGATCGACCTGCAGGCGGACCTGATGCGCTACACCGTCGATGTGACCGCGGGCCTGGCCTTCGGCACGGACATCAACACGTTGGAGTCGGACGAGGAGGTGATCCAGCAGCACCTGGACAAGCTGCTGCCCGCGCTGGCCAAGCGCGTGCTGTCGCCGCTGCCGCGCTGGCTGACGCGGCGCGACCGGGCGGTGGAAGCGGATCTGGCGGCGGTGCACGGCGCCGTGAACGGCTTCATCGCCGCCGCGAGGCAACGGCTCGCCGACGAGCCTGAACTGCGCGAGCACCCCCGCAACCTCATCGAAGCCATGGTCGCCGAGCGCGACCGGCCCGGCTCCGAGCTGACCGACGAGGACGTTTCCGGCAACATGCTGACCATGCTGCTGGCCGGCGAGGACACGACGGCCAACACGCTGGCGTGGATGGTCTGGCTGCTGCATCGCCATCCCGAGGCCGCGCAACGGGCCGCCGAGGAAGTGCGCAGCGTGATCGGCGAGGGATCGCATCCCACCCACGAGCAGCTGGGCCAGCTCGATTTCGTGGAAGCCTGCGCGCACGAGACGATGCGGCTGAAGCCGGTCGCCCCGCTCCTCATCCAGGAGGCCGTGCGCGATACCGTGGTGGACGGTGTGGCAGTGCCTGCCGGCACGCCGGTGATGTGCCTGATGCGCCCCGGGGCCGTGAATGCCGCGCATTTCGCCGATCCCGAGGCGTTCCGGCCGGAACGCTGGCTCGCCGGGGATGGCCCGGGCCGGGCCGCGGGCTCGGCCAAGCGGGTCGCCATGCCTTTCGGCGCCGGGCCGCGCACCTGTCCCGGCCGCTACCTCGCGCTGTCGGAGATGAAGATGGTGGCCGCCATGCTGCTCGGCGCGTTCGAGATCGCGGACGTATCCACCGCCGACGGCACGGAAGTGCAGGAGCGCCTGGCGTTCACGATGTCGCCCGTAGGCCTGAGGTTGCGGCTACGCAACGCGCCGTAGCGCGGCCATGACCTCGGCCGCCGGCGGCAGCTCACTGGTACGCCAGACCAGCCGAGCGTGGCGATCGAACAGATAAACCTGGCCGGTATGGCGGTCGCCCGCGGCCGCGCCCCCCTTGAACAGCGAGAGCATCGGCTCGAGCGCCTCGGGGGCAGGCGCCGCCGCGCTCCATGCGGGCCTGGCGCCGAAACGCCGCAGCCAGTCGCTCAGGGCGGCGGGGTCGTCGGCCAGCGGGTCGATGCTCAGCGACAGCAGGCGCGCCGCCGCATCGCGCTCGGCCAGCAATGCGGCCTGCAGCGCCGAGAACAAGGCGCCCTGGATCGGGCAGACCGTGCTGCAGCCGGTGAACATTAATTGAACGACGGTCGGGGCGCCGCGCAGCTGCGCCGCAAGCGTCGGCGCGGCGCCGTCGTGGCGCCGCAACGGCAAGGCCGGGGCCGCCACGGCCGGCATCACCGGACCGACGCCGGCGTTGGCACGGGCGGCCGGCGGCACCCCCAGCCACGCCAGCGCACCGGCGGCAAGCAGGCGCCGGCGCCCGGGGGATGCAACCCGGGATGGGACGAGGGGGCGATGCGCGTTCATTCGGGGAGGCCCTGCGTCAGGTAGTCCCACAAGGCCGCGCACTGGCCATCGTCGGCATCGAAGCGCGGCATGGCTCGGGGCAACACGACGTGGGCCGGATCGACGCCTGTGCGCAGCGTGCGGCAGAAGGACGCCTGCTCGTACGCGACGGGCGGGCCGCCCCGGCGCGGGCGGGCTTCGCGCAGCTGGCGCCGGTCCAGCGGCGGCGCGAAATTGGAGGCCGCGGCGGCGGACTTGCCAGGGCCGGCGTGGCACTGGGTGCAGCGCGTCGCTGCGACCGGCAGCGGCACGTTGTGGCCGGACAGCGTGCCGGCGAGCGGCTCGGTGCCCTCGAACAGGCGCGCGCCGCGCGCCACCGAGGCCGGCACGGCGGGTTCGCGCCACGCCAGGCCCGCGGCCAGTGCGGTTGCGAGCGCCAGCGCCATCGGGAGCCTCAGCTTGCGAAGCGCGCCGGCCACTAGCGGATGTTGATGGTGCGCGCCACGCTGGGCACGCCGCTGCCGTCCAGCGCGAACAGCATGTAGTTGCCCGGCAGCACCACGCCGCGATCGGCCGGAATGCCCAGCTGGTAGTTGCCTGCCGTGCCCGTGAAGGAGAGCGGGATGCGACGCTGGTCGGTGTTGACCGAGTGAGTGGCCGACGCCATGCGCACCAGTGCAAAGCTGGCCGCCGCGCGGTCGGTGGCCACGGCGATCTGGCTGCCCCATGTGGCGGTGGCCGGCGCGGCCGTGATGGCCGGGCGGGGTGCCGGCGTTCCGTCGGGCGCCAGCAGGTAGGGTGGCGTGTAGATCTCCGCGTCCGGGTGGTCGGCAGGGCAGGCGCACAGCCCGCCGCCGCCCGCCAGCACGCGTCCGTCCAGCAGCAGCAACGCCACGCTGTGGTAGTTGCGCGGTCTCTGCATCGGCGGCAGGGTGATGAAGCTCTCGAGCACCGGGCTCCACAGCTCGGTAGCCAGCACGCTGAAGGAGTCGGAGAAGGTCACGGGCTGCGTCTGGCCGCCGATCGCAAGCACCTCGCCGTTGGGCAGCACCACGCTGTTGACGAAGGTGCGGCCATAGGCCATGGGCGAGACCTTGCGCACCGTGGGTGGGTTCGGCGCGCCGGCATTGATGTCGATGATGTAGGCGGTCTTGAAGGCGTTGCCGCTGTCGTGGTTCGGCGCGCCGCCGAGCTTGAGGATCTTGCCGATGTCGTACATCACGGCGCTGGCGGTCATGGCGTACGGGTCGTCGCTGCGCGGGCCGGCCTGCAGGATGGCACCGCTGCCGAGCGTGTCGATCCAGTGCATCGCGGCGGCGGGACCGGCGTGGAACACCCAGCCGCCGGCGGCGCCGAACAGCCACATGTGGTTGTCGCCTCGGTAGACCCCGGCCTCGTCCGGGCCGGCCAGCGGCGGGTTGGAGACATTGCTCGCGTCCGGCATGTTGGCCGGTACGCCGGACAGCGTGCGCCAAGTCCTGGTGCTGGCCGACCACACCTCGCCATACTTGCCGCCCAGCCCGCCGTTCCACGAACCGCCGACCGTGAATACGGAGCCGTCGGACATCGTCGTGCTGGATTGGTAGGCACGTGCGATCCCGAGTTGCGCACCCGTCACCCAGCCGCCCAGCGCCGGGTCGTAGATCGAGGTCTTCACCGCATCGCTGCCGCCGGTGACCAGCACGCTGCCGTCGGCCAGCATGCTGAGGCCGGGGCAGAACATCTGGTGGCCCGTGGCCGTGACCGTGAGGGGGCTCGACGATCGCGTGGCGGGGTCGAACACCGAGGTGTAGGTGTAGGCCTCGTTGCTGCTCGAGCTGAAGCTGGTGGGCGAGCGGGCCGCCCACAGCAGCAGCTTGCCGTCCGGCAGGTTGGCGGCCGAGGCGGGCACGAGCGGCAGCGCGATCGGATCGGACCAGGGCTTGACGGCAGCGGTGGACTGCGCCGCGGTGTATCCGGCTGCCGTGAAGCTGTACTCGTTGGATGGCAGCCACTTTCCCTTGAATCGGGAACGCAGCCGGACCACGAGTCCCGCGCCGTCCGTGGGCAGGTTCGTCACCGTCAGCGTGGTCGCGCTGGTCACGGTGTCGACCACCGGTGTCGCCGAGGAGGTCGACTGGATCGCGAAGCCGTACTGGTTGGCGCCGGTGTTGGTCCAGACGAAGGTCGCGCTGCGGCTGGCGAACTTGGTGCCGGGGGGCGGACTGGTCAGGATCGCAGGCTCTCCGCCCGGCGCCGGCCTGTTGCTCGATGCGGACACGTCCGCGAGCGCCGCGTTGGCGCCCTGCGCTCTGCCGCCGCCTCCGTCGTCACCGCCGCACCAAGCCAGGAACACCAGGGACACATAAGCAAGGCCGCGCAAGGCGCGCGCCGATGGAACGCTGGTCATCGTTCCTCCTTTTTTGATCTTCATCCGACGGGTGCCAGCTTAGTCCTTGCGTGCGCAATAAACAATACTAAAGTATTCAAAAATGGCGCCGTGGCCCAGCTGTTCGGATGAAACCGCCGATCTGGAGCGGCTTCAGAAAGAACCTGTTCAACTACCCGATACGGCCTTCGGCAAGTTCGGGCTCCGTCTACAAATCCGACTCACATGGCAAAGCTTCGCAAACACCATTCCTCGACCCCCTGCCTCAGGGTGGGGCCCAGCGAAGTCCACGGCCTCGGCGCCTTCGCGACGCGCGCGTTGCCCGCTTTCGCATTGCTGGGTATCTACGAAGGCCGGCGCTACTCACAGCAGGAGATCGCCTCGAGGGTTTGGGATGACCAGCTCACTTACCTGTTCACCTTGTCCAACCGGGAAACCATCGATGGCGCCAAGGGAGGCAATGGCACTCGCCACCTGAATCACGCCTGCGACCCGAACTGCGAAGCGGTCGAGGAGTACGACGACGCAGGCCAGTTGTTGCTGAAGTTCCAGACGATCGCTCCCGTGAACGCGGGGGACGAACTGTTCATCGACTATTGCCTGACAGCGGACGACGGCTCGCCGGCCTCGGACTATCCCTGCCGTTGCGGGTCTCCCAATTGCCGCGGCACGATGCTCGCAGACCTCGGCTAGCGCTGTTGCAGGCGCTGAAGCAACTCTGCGCTTGGATAGCCGTCCGCGGGCAAGCCGACACTGCGTTGATAGCGGCGCAGGCCGTCACGGGTGGCGGGGCCCATCACGCCGTCGGGCGCTCCGCTGGCAAAGCCACGCTGATTGAGCGCGCTCTGGAGCTCGATCAGTTGGCTGCGCGTGAGAGCGGCCAGATCCCGCGGCCAAGGGGACTGCACGTCGGGGCCGCCAGTCAGGCGTTGCGCAAGAAGGCCGACCGCGAGCGCATAGCTGGTCGAGTTGTTGTAGCGCAAGATGGCTCGGAAGTTCGATCCGACCAGGAAGGCCGGCCCGCGGGCGCCTGCGGGCAGCAGGATCGTGCCGTCCGCAAACTCCGGCAGTGGCTGACCGTCCGCGCTTCGCAGCCCCTCGCCGGCCCATTGGGCCGTGGACTGGCGCACGGCTGTGTCGGCCCGACCGTAGTCGAAGCCAGTCGGCAACCGGACCTCGACGCCCCAAGGCTTGTCCGCCTGCCAGCCCGCGCGCAACAGGAAGTTGGCGGTCGAGGCCATCACGTCCGCCATGCTGCCCCAGATGTCACGCCGGCCATCGCCATCGGCATCCACCGCGTAGGCCAGGAAGTTCGACGGCAGGAACTGGGTCTGGCCCATGGCACCAGCCCAGGAGCCGACCAGGTGTTCGCGATCGATGTCGCCGTTGTCGACGATCTTCAGCGCCGCGAGCAACTCAGCGCGCGCCCAGTCCGCGCGACGCCCCTCGAAACCCAGCGTCGCCAGCGCGTCGATGGTCGGGGTACTGCCGTAATTGCTGCCGTAGTTGCTCTCCATGCCCCAGATGGCGACCACGATGCTGGGCGGGACGCCGTAGCGCGAGGCCGCCGCTTCGGCTTCGTTGCGAACCTGCAGGAGCTTGTCCTGGCCCGCCGCAACACGCTGGGCGGTCACGGTTCTATCAAGATAGTCCCAGACCGTGCGCGTGAGTTCGGGCTGCACACGATCCAGTTCGATGACGCGCGGCAGGTACTGGACATTGTCGAATGCGCTGCGCAGCGTGGCCTCGCCGATGCCTCCTGCGCGCGCGGTCGCGCGGAAGTCCGCGACCCACTGTGCGAACCGCTTGCGGAGCTCTGCGTCGTCCACGGCCGCGGGCATGGGCGTCGGGAGCACTGTTGATGGCTGCGATGGCGCTGAAGCTGGCGCGGAAGCGCAGCCGCCCAGCAGAGCGACCGCGAGCGCCATCAGGGCAAGCCGGGGGAAATGCAGCGACGGGCAATGGGCTTGGTGCATTCTGACTGTTCGCCACCGATCCTGGCGTCGACGCTCAATCCTGCATTGCCAACGGATTGGGAGCCGGCTCACCGATCTTCGTGAGTGTGTTGCGGTCGGTGTGATGAAAGGGTTCAGCAAGTCCTTGGATCTGCATGACGGTATCTTGGTTGTACGACCAGGTGCCATCGGCATTGAACGCGACCTCGATACGCCACTCCAGCGTGGTGAAAGCATGCTCGATGAACGCGTTGGACACGATGCCGTTCACGAGGCTCCCGCGCGTAGCGACGAGTTCAAAGCGATCTGCGTCCGCCTTCACTTGGCCGCTCGCCATCGCTACCTGGCCTCGCGGAATCGCCAGTGTGTGCATGACGGTGCCGGTGGCAGGTTCCCACAACCAGTAGCCGACCTGATCGTGATACATCTTGGTCAGGCCCGGCTTGTGGATGTAGGTGTGATAGCGCAGGCCATACAGCACTTGCGGGCCGTTGGTCTGGGGATCGATCGGCTGCAATTCGTAGTGCTCTACATAGACCTGCGTCTTCGGTCCCTGCGCCTTGGGCTTGACGTCCACGCCCTTCTCGCCCTGCCACAGGCCCGCCATCCTGCGCAGCGGACCGAGGTTGGAGAGGGTTCTTCCATCCAGGTTGGAAGGCTCGGTGTAGATGTCGTCCGGAAACGTGGACATGGGATGGGCCGGGAAGTTGAGTTGCAGTCGGCGAGTTCGATCGCCTGGTTCTGGCCGCATCCTGCCACAACAGCGCCAACCGCAGCACGGCTGCTTGCGATGGGCGATCCATCGCCGATTACTACACTGGTCGGATGAGCCACCCCCCTCAACCGCATCGCGTGCGAGACCTTCTTGCTTCCTATTTCTGGAGTGGCGATGCCATCCGCAGTCGAAGCGTGAGTGATGTGGTGCTGTCTGGCACGGTCGACGTGCCTGCGCCCTCCGCAAGGCTGATGGCAGATTGGGAAAGGGAGACATCGTTGCGCTTGGGCCTGGAATCCGGAGACGTCGAGGCATTGCCTCTGGCGCGAGCGCGTGCGCGCTGGCCGGACTACAGGCACTGCGTGAAGGCGGTGTCCGATTGGACGCGCACGCTCGGCCTGCCTGAGGTGCTTGCCTCCTGTGACGTAGCCCTCATGGCCTGCCGCGGCGCCAAGTACCATCATGACGGCGAACACTATGGCGGTGCGGCCTTCTGCAATCTCTTCCTGAGCGAGGACCGGGGTCTGGACTTGCATTTCCCCGCTACAGGTCATCGAATCCCGCTTGCCAGGGGTACGGCTGTGATATTCGATACCGGCCAGCCGCACGCCGTCATCAAGCGCCGCAGCGGCGGCTTCCATGTGGCCGACTTCTCATCCGACCAGGATTGCACCCAGGTATTCCTGACCTGGGAGCTTCCCATCGAGAATGCCGATGTCGCGCGCGCACTTCGGATCGACTTCGACATCGACGCTTCGACCTCGTTGCAACTGGATGAAGAGCAAGTCTGGCTGAACGGCGCACGGGCCAGTGTGTGTGCGGATTCGGGCCGGTGGCGCCGAGACCGCTGAGATCCTATCTAGTTGTTGCCTGCATATTCCTGCCTCGATTCAGTTCTCACCCCACTTGATATTCGCCCCGGCCAGAACCAAAGGATTAGATCGTCGCAGGTCAACAGAGGTGTCTATCTAAGGTCGCCAACAACTTGTCCAGATTGGCGCCCGCTCTTACGCCGCAGGCGGCACACCACCTCGCGTACAGCAGAACGTCGACGAAATTCTCACCTCGCTCAAGTTTCGACACGTAAGACTGACCCACACCCAAAGCCTCGGCCATCTGCGCCTGGGTAAGTCCCGCCTTCATCCGGATGCTGCGCATAAGCTTGCGCAAAGCTTGGTACTCGGCTTGATAGAGGGAGACGGGCATACCTCCCGATCGTTAAGTCCTTTACGGAATAGTCGTAAGCCGACTATTTGATGTAAACTTTGCCTCTTTCAGGCGGGCTTGAGGCTGTCCTCACTGCCACAAGGAGTGCACATGGAAAAGGCAGTTCTCTCATGTGGGCGATCGCGCCCAGAGATAAACGATGGCGAAACGGGGGCGGGCAGGCAATGCGCCCCGGTGCCGGATTCCTGCGGGCATCCGGCGAGAAGCGCTCAATAGTCTGACGCTGCATCGGCAGCCTATGGTGAACAGCGCAAAGGTTTCCAAGCTTCGTGCCGGCAGAAGGGTTGGCCCTGTGAGGAAACGATCGTCCCCGTCTCCTCTCCGCACGGCTCGCAAGCCTGCGGTGTGGCTGCCTCCGAGTGCCAGAACAGAGTCTCGGCCAAGGCGCAGCGCTACGCCGGCTAGCGTCGGGCTGCACATTCGAGCGCTGCGCCTGGCCCCCCATATCTCCGAAGGGACTCTGGCCATCGCGACAGTGGTCTCCCGGTCGATGCCGTATCGCATCGAGTGCGGCTTTGTCTCGCCGTCGATTGAAACACTTGACGTCCTTGGGCGCATGCGGTGCCGAAGCCCAAAAGGACCTGAAGCTTCTTATGGTGGCGCCTGTGTTTAGAGCACAGGCGTCACCCTTCCCGACGGCCGAAAAGCTGAGGCTTCCTGCCAGCCTGTTGCGTCCGCGTGCTCGGGTCGCACCCGCGAAAAGCGAACCGCTATCGCGACTTGGAGAGCAGATCAAGGCGCTTCGCATTGCGGCAGGCAAAACGGGCGGCGAGCTTGCCGCGCAGTGCGGAGTCTCGAGCTCGCTGCTCTCGCGCGTCGAGCGCGGGTTGGTGTCCCCTTCGGTGGAGACGCTCAGCCGAATCGCCGAGGGCCTGGATGTCTCGCTGTCGCGCTTCTTCTCAGATCAGCGCAGCAGGTCGGATCTGTCGCTCGTGCGCGCCGGCCATGGCATCGTTGTGGATCGCATCGGCGCGGTGGAGCACTACCGGTATGAGCTGCTGGGGCACCTGCTGTCGGGCAATCTGTTCGTGGAGCCCTATCTTGTGCGGCTGTTGCCTGATGCCAAGCCCTATGTCGGCTTCCAGCACCCGGGAATGAAGTTCCTCCACCTGACTTCGGGCAGGGTGCGCTACCGGTATGGCACCAAGGCGATGGACTTGAAACCCGGGGACTCCCTTCTGTTCGAAGCGAGCGCGTTGCATGGCATCGAGCAAGTCCAGGAGGTCCCGGTCAGCTACCTGGTCATCGTGTACACGATGCGGGAGTGAGAGGAACAGGACGAGGGCGAGGAACCACCCACGCGTTGGCGCAAGCGACCCGTATCCGCGCAGGGCGGGCGCAGCCGGCAACTCCATTGACCCCCGGCTTCTAGTCCTTATTTCATCTCTGCTTGAGCTTCCACACCAAAGCGCCGGTGTACAGAAGGCCTTCGTAGTCCGCCTGATTCATCGTCAGGTGCATCCGCTCGAGGTACTCGGACAAGAACGCCAGGGCGATGTCCGGCTTGAGTGGCGGAGTCGTTGTCGCCGAGCTGCACCATGGACGCCAGTATTTGGGCTTGGTTCATTGCGTCAGTCTAGGTTGGATCGCCCTCCTGATCCGATCTGCGTAGGTCGTCAACGTAGGTACCATCGCGACGACTTCCTCGAGCGTGCGTCGGCTCTTCGGCGCAGAAATCGTGAGCGCCGCCACAACCTGGCCATCTGTGCCCTGTATGGGTACTGCGGCACCGACGACGCCCACGATGTACTCGGACTCGTTGGCCGCATAACCTTGGTTCTTCACCTTTCGGAGGCGCTCGAGAAGCCCCTTCGGTTCGGTGACGGTCTTGGGCGTCAGCGGCTCCCAGGGGCCGGAGGCCATGAACTTTGCGAGTTCATCCGGCGGCAACGCTGCAAGAAAGACCTGACCGCTGGACGTGCAGTGCAGCGGCGCCTTTTGCCCAGCCTGGAACTGCAGCGTGAGCGGCGACTGGCCCATGACGCTTGCGATGTACTCGACCTCGCCGAAGGACATCAGTGCCAGCCCACAAGTCTCTCCGGTCTTTTGTGCAACGGCGGTCAACAGCGCCTGGATGGGCGCGTAGACAATCGTGGAGCTCAGGATCGAGGTCGCCAATCCGACCAGCTTGGGCGCGACGGCGTACTTGCCCTTGACCGGCATCTTCTGAAGAAACTGCAGTTCCTCCAGCGAGGCAATCATCCGGTGAGCCGTAGGCCTGGGCAGATCGAGGAGGTAGACGATATCGGCTGCGGAGATCATGCCCATCTTGGCCGCCAGGTTGAGGACCGCGAACAGTCGTTCGACGGGCGTTCCTGCGACGGCTGTCGAAGTCTTCCTGGCCTTCCTGGTCGATGTGCTCATGACCGGATTATTGGGACTCTAGCGCCGTCCTGGAACTGCATAGCGATTCTTCAGTACGGCAACGAGTTGCGACGTGATCGAGCAAAGCACCATGTAAATCACGGCGACCGCCAGGTACATCTCGACGAGGCGCCCATCACGTTGGGCGATCTTCGACGCTGCACCCAAGAGATCGGTCACGGAAAGCACGTAGACCAGCGACGTGTCCTGAAACAGGATGATCGTCTGCGTGAGCAGGATCGGACTGACAACCCGCAGGACCTGCGGGAGGATGATCAGCCGATAGCTCTGCCAGGTGGACATTCCCAACGCTCTGCAAGCGCCATACTGCCCCTTTGCTATCGACTTGAACCCGGCGCGGATGATCTCGGCGTAGTAGGCGGCCTCGAACAATGTGAAGGTCACGAAGGCCGTCCACACAGGTCCGATCTGCACCGGCCTTGAAGCTCCTGTCATCCACATCAGCACGAGCGGCATGAGGAAGAAGAACCAGAAGAGCACCATGATCAGCGGCACTGAGCGAATCAGCGTGACGTACGCGCTTGCCAGTTGCGATGCCACCGGAACTTCAAGGTGCCGCACAAGAGCCAAGCCGATACCGAGTACCAACCCTCCGACGAAGCCGACCGCGGTAAGCTCCAGCGAGAACACCAATCCTTTGAGCAGGAACGGGTAGGCCTGCGCAATCACGGAGAAATCGAAGTGATTCATGGCTTTGCAGGCTCCTTCCTCAACAAGAAGAAGCGGCGCCGCGCGATCGTGAGTTCCGAGCCAGGCGTGCGAAGGCGCCGTTCCAAGCCATGCATGATTGTGTAGACGAAGAGAGCGAGCAGCAGATAGAGAAGGGTCGCCGCGCCAAAGGCTTGGAACGTCTTGAAGGTGAACTCGTTAATTTGTCGGGCTTGGGCGGTGAGTTCGAGAAGCCCGATGGTTAGAGCTACGGACGTGTTCTTGAAGATGCCCATCACCTCGCTGGTCAGCGTCGGCATGATGATTCGCAGCGCCTGCGGAAGCAGGATGGTGCGATACACCCTTAGCTCGCTCATGCCGAGTGCCCTGGCTGCTGAACGCTGGCCGTAGGGCAACGCCTCGATACCCGCTTTGACTTGCTCGGCCACGCGCGCTCCGGTGTAGAGCGAAAGCGCGATGAGGGCCGGAACGAACGCACCCCAGGGGGGCGGCATCTTCTTCATCGCACTGCCGAGATCGGCTGGTAGCAGTTCCGGCAGTACGAAATACCAAAGGAACATCTGGACGATGATTGGAATATTGCGGAAAACCTCCACATAGAGCCGCGCGGCCAGCGCTATGCCCCGGTTGGGGGATGTCCGACAGCATCCGACCAGCACCCCCAAGACGAAGGCAAAACACCAGCCTGCCAGCGCCAGAGCCACCGTCCAAGCCAAACCATTGAGCAGCCAGGTGAGATACAGCTCCTCTCCGTCCTGGACTGTTTCGAAAAGGACTTCGAACACGCCGAGCTCCGGTCAGTTGCAGATGGTTCTTCAGTCGATCCTGTCGCTGGGCGCCTTGACTCGCTCCTTCAGCTTTTCCGTCATCGGAAAGGAAAGACTCACGTTGCGCGGCGGAATCGGCGACTCGAACCACTTCTTGTAGAGCTTGTCGTACTCGCCGCTCTTCATGAGGTTGCCGAGCACGCCGTCGACCAGGGCTTTGAACGCTGGATCGTCCTTGCGCAGCATCAAGCCGTAGTAGATGTTGTCGAAGCCGCCCGGCACGAGGGCAAACGATGCCGAGTTGCGCGAGTTGGCCTTCTCGCCCGCCAGCAGGATGTCGTCTTCGAGCCAGGCTACAGCACGGTTGCTGTCGAGCGTGAGCATCGATTCGCCGTGATCCTTGGCCGCGATCGTCACCAGCTCCATCTTCTGCCCTTCGTTGAACTTGCGCACGAAGCCAACGGCGTTGGAGCCCTGCGTGACCACGACGGTCTTGCCCTTGAGGTCCGTGGGCTTCTTCACGCCGGAGTCCACGCGCACCAGCCAAAGCGGCTGGCTGACGAAGGTCGCAACGGAAAAGCCGACCTGCTTCTGCCGCGCCGCATTGTTCGCGGTGCCACCGCACTCGACGTCGACAGTGCCGTTCGCGACCAGCGGGATGCGATTCGACGAGTTGACCGCCACGTACTTGACTTCGAGCTTGGGCAGGTTCAGCTGCTGCTTCACCTTGTCCACGATGGCCGCGCACAGGTCCATCGAGATGCCAACGGGTTTCTGCTGGCTGTCCAGGAATGAGAAGGGCACGGACGACTCGCGGTAGCCGAGCGTGATCGCTCCAGTTTCCTTGATCTTCTGCAGCGTATCGCCGCCCGCCTGGGCGAAGGTGGGCATGCTCGCAGCCAACAGACACGCCGCTGCGATGGTGAGAAAGGACGACTTCAAGTTCATGAAAGATTCTCCTGCGGGCAATGGAAATGGATGGCGCTCAGTCGACCTGTATTGCAGCGGTCGGATGACTGGTTCGGTTCAAGCGCTGCTCGATCAGCGACACAACCTGGTCAACGTCCTCGGCGGTGTTGAACATGCCGAAGGAGATGCGAACACCGCCTCGCTCGGGCGACACGCGAACCTGGTTTTGCGTGAAGTAGTCGTGCCACTCGGCAACCGGCAGATCCATCACGTAGATGTGCGCACGGCTGGCACGAGCGCGCGGTCCAACGAGGCGCACGTCGAGCTTTTCGAGTTGGGCGATCAGCCGATCACCGAGCGCGAGCACATGCTCTTCGATTCGCTCGACGCCGGTCTTCTGAATGAGACCGATCGAGCTCGACAGGGCATGCAGATCCGGAAGGTTGTAGTTGCCGAACTCGAAGCGACCCGCATCCTTGCGCGGTGCAAGATCGTCAGGCCGCGCTATGTAGTCTTCGGGGGGATTCGCCAGGCTGCTCATTGCCAGGTACGCCGGTTGAAGCTCATCGAGGCCGGCCTTCACGTAGAGGATGCCCAGGCCCTGGGGTACCAGCAAACCCTTGTGGCAGCCGGCGGCAAGCACAGAAACGCCCAGTTTCTTGACGTCGACCGGAACCACGCCGACCGACTGCATCACGTCGACAACCAGGAAGATGCCCTTTTGCGCGCACAGGCGTCCGATGCTGGCGATATCGTGCCGCTGGCCAGCATGGAAGGTCACGTGAGACAGCGAGATCACCTTGGTCGTGGCGTCGATGAAGCGCTCGAAGGTTTCCGCCGTCGCGATTTCATCGTCTGCCACCTTCACGAAGCGTACCTCCACGCCCTTGCGCTTGAGGTTGAGCCAGGCATAGGCGTTGTTCGGATGGTCGCCTTCGAGCATGAGGACCGTATCCCCGCTCGCGAGCGGAACGGCATTGGCGGCGATGTTCAGTCCTTCAGACGTGTTCTTGGTGAAGGCGATCTCGCCGGGCGACGCGTTGAGCAGCGCAGCAACGTCCTCACGAGCGCGCTCCACGCGGCGCATCCATACCGGCTTCGGTCCGGCCATTTCGTTGCCTTCGGCGAGAAATTCCGCGAGCGCCTGGCGGACGCAAGTCGCCATCGGCGTCTGGTGCGCGGAGTCCAGGTAGAGCATCCGCTTGGTGACGGGAAACTCCTGGCGGATGGAGTCGAGTTCGAGAGTGGCTGACATGGTTTCCTCGGTTCATCAATCGGTGCCCCGAAACGGGGCGACTGGTGCACGGAACGCGTGATCACCGTGTAACGTCGATTGATGCGATGGCCCCATCCTAGGAGCGCCATTGAGCCACCACGTCTCAATATTCGGCCAGGTCGAAGTCCGGGCTTACGAGGAAAAGCACCTGCAGGCCGCTCCAGAACTTGCGTCCGAATTCTGAGACGGAATTTAGTCGCCGAGCACCTCGAAGAGCGTCTTTCAAGCACTGTTCGGAGGGTCACCTCATCTTTTTGCGTCGCACTTTTCGGACGCGTGTTAAGTCCTCGGCGCCGCATGGCCAAATGCGAAGGGAGAGCCCCTGACGGGACTGGCCAGTGGAATCTGTCATGTTGCTAGCATGGGCAGATTGAATGGTCGACCCGATAGAGAGAAGGCAGAAGCCGTATGACGAACGCATCCAACCGACGAGACGAACTGAAGAAGCTGGTGCTCTGCGCCTCGTGCGCCGCAATCCAGCGCAACTGGCGCCGCGCGCCCGGGCATGCCGAACTCGTTCAGATGTCCAGTCGCAAGGCGGAGCGCAGCGATGGCGATAGCGGCGGTCACGCGGTCACCATCACCAGCTACCGTTGTGACGCCTGCGGCACGCGGTGGGAGTACGAAAACGACAAGACGAACCAACAAGCGGGCTGGTCGGTCGTAGGGCAGTAGGTTCGCGCCTCAGGGTCGAAGGTCTGCTTGGCCCGACTGTCGAAGCCCAGCATCTTGCCGGTAACGGCCGGTTTCGCACTGCGGAGCGAAAGTTCAGATGCGGAGGTCGACGGACAACAAGGGGCCCGAAGCTGGTCTCTCACTTCCCCAGCACGACGAGCGGCTTCCCTTTTTCGACGATATACGTGGCGAGCTCCGCCGCGTTGCCGCTGCCGACGTTCGTCACCGTGTGGTTCGCTCCGGCCGGAATGAACAGGACGTCACCGGCCTTGAGCGTCACCGGCGGCTTGCCCTCGAGCTGGCACTCCAGCAAGCCTTCGATGGCATAGACGATCTCTTCGCCCGGATGGCTGTGCTTGGGGGCCACCACCCCGGGGGCGAAATCGACGCGCACCTGGACGACCTCGCGTCCCGGCGCGGTGAGATCGTGCCGCTGGAGATCGGTGCGCGCGATTCCCGGCGGCTGCGCCTGCGGCATGTGGGCGTAGGCAGGGGACGAGAACACGAACAGGCTGACAAGCGCCGCACTGGCGATGCGATGGCGAAATAGGTCTTCATGGCTGGCTTTCAAAAAGTTGAAGAGTGCATTGGAGACGGCGCTCGCATCTGCGATGTGTCGAGCGGCCGTCGATTTGCATTCCCGTGTGTTCTCGCGCCTGTCAGACACAGTGGCGTACAGAACGACTGCCGGCGTGCGGCGCATGGCGCGTGGGCGGCGCGCAAACCCAAGATGAAACGTACTGTGTTGATTTCTCGTGCCGATACAGAGGCATACGTTCTGCGCTCCGGAGGCTCAGTTCCCCACTGAAAATTCGGCCGTCGTCAACCAACCCTCTGCGAAAGAAAACGCCATGCCATCTGCTTTCAGACACCTTGCCGTCGCCGCTGCCGCCGCTGTTTTCTGCGTCGCAGCCTGGGCCCAAACCGCCACGCAAACTGCCACGGATATCGGCCGTCCCGCGGCTGTCATTCCGCTCGAATCGGAACCGCCGCCGAAACTCGTTGTGTATCCGCCGTTGGCCGAGCCTCTGGCTCGGGGCGTCGTTATCGTTCAGCACCGGACCGAGAACCTGCGGATCATCCCGGTCTTCGGCAAGAGCGCCGCCGAGGTATCGCCCCGTGTCGGCCACCTTCACGTGACAGTCGACGATCGGCCCGGCACCTGGGCCCACACGAGCGGCGATCCCATCATCGTGGTGGGTTTGAAGCCTGGCGTGCACAAGATGCTGATCGAACTTGCCGATCCGAGTCACAAGATCCTTGCCAGCGAAACGATCGCCGTGACTGTCCCTGAGCAGAAGGCGTCAAAGTCCCACGAGCATGGATAAGCCGTGCATGGGGCGATGCGCCAATTCAGGAGTCCTCATCGCCATCGCACGCCACGGGTGCAGCGGTCAGATTCACGACGATCTTGTTACTCCGCGCTGCGCTCCCGAGTGAATAGAGTTGTCTTGCGGCGCCATCCGAGGCGCGCCACAAGGAGCCGGCGATGACCAGTAAGACAAGCAAGCAAGCTTCCGGCCGAGTAGCACGGGCGCTCGAAATCTATCGAAGCATTGCTGCGTGCAATGAGTACATTGCACGCAGCAATGACGTCCACGCGCTCACAGCGGCGTTGATGTTGCCCTGCTATCAAGCTGAGTTCGGGAGCCTGGCGCTTGAGCTGACCCATGTGGAGGAGAACGAGCTAAGGTCTGTCCTCCGGCGGATTCGGGACTCTGAACTTGCCCTTCAAGAACGCGCGTCCGCAGCCATTGCATGCGAAAGCTCTGTCGCAGCGGATGGGGCGGGCTGAGGCAGTACCGGATGCGGACCCGTTGACGTGCCCGCCCTTTTTCGAAGCAGAATCCAGATTCCTCAACTTGGACCCCGGGGAGGAGGGACAAAATGGAAATGGAAGAAGTCAACGCGCGACTGCGTTCGCTCGAGTTGCGAGCTGTCGCCCAAACCGCGGCGATCGCGGTTCTGCTCCAGGAGCAGCCCAACGCATCGGCAAAGCTGCACCTGGTCGCCGAGCACCTTGTCGACGCACCCCCGATCCCGATGTCTGACGAGGACCTGGTGAAGGTCGCGGCGTATATCCAAGCAATGCTTGGTGGTCCCTGGATCGACTGACTGCTGCCGCGTCGCGATCTTCGCCAGAAACGGGAGGGGATTCGTTCAAAGACAACGGCAGCTTCCGCTGCCAAGCGGCGCCCCACCGCCCCCTACGCCCCCATGAAGAACCTAGACGCCCCCACGCTCGCGCTGATCGACACCTGCTCCCAGGCTTCACTCGAACTTCTGCAACGCAACCTGACGCCGCACGGCATCCTGGCCGCGAGCCGTACCGAGGCGGCCGAAGCGCGGCGCTACACGCGCATCTTCGGGCGCGACGCCGCGATCTGCGTGATGGCGATGTGCGGCAGCGGTGTGCCGGCGCTGGAGCAGGGAGCGGTGGCCAGCCTCGACGCGCTCGCGGCACAGCAGGCGGCCAATGGGCAGATCCCCAAATACGTCGACCCGGAAGGCCGCGATGCCGACTTCTGGTACCTGGGCTGCATCGACGCCACCTTGTGGTGGCTGATCGCGGTGGATCATGTGCGCCGCCATGGCCGCGTCGGTCGCTCGCACTGGGGCCGCGAGGCAGGCCGCGCGCTCGGCTGGCTGCTGGCGCAGGAGCATCAGCACTTTCGGCTGCTGCAACAGAACGAGGCCAGCGACTGGGCCGACATCATGCCGCGCTCGGGTTACGTGCTGTACACCAACGCGCTCTGGTACGAGGTCAAGCGTCGCTACGCAATGGACGAGGCCGAGGCGACGCAGTACCACTTCAACCACCTGTTCAATCCGTTCCAGCGCAACCTGCCCGAGTACCATCGCGCCCGACTGCTGCGGCACTATGCGCGCCGCGGCCGGCGCGACCCGGGCCTGTACCTCAGCTTCGTCAATCTCTCGGTCGTCGGCGACGAGGGGGATGTGTTCGGCAACGTGCTGGCCATACAGAGCGGGCTGGCCGATTCCTCCATGGCACGCCGTATCGTCAAGACCATCAGCGCGGCGCGTGCCTGCGATCCCTACCCTGTGCGTGTGGTGCTGCATCCGCTGTCGCGTCAGCATGCGCTGTGGCGGCCGTATATGGCGCGCCATCAGCAGAACATGGTGCACCAGTACCACAACGGCGGCATCTGGCCCTTCGTCGGCGGCTTCTGGGTGATGGCGCTGGCCCGGGTGGGCCTGCACTCAATGGCTTGGCAGGAGCTCGCGCGACTGGCGCGCGTGAACGAGCTCGGCGACTGGCGTTTCACCGAGTGGTTCCACGGCCGCACGCTGGCGCCGATGGGGATGGCCGGGCAGAGCTGGAATGCGGCGACCTTTCTGCTGGCCAGGCGCGCCCTGCTGGGCGGCGGCGCAGGCTGGTGACGTCTCGTTACAGAGGCGACTCGGCCAGCCCGTCGGGCGTGAGTGCGCGGTGTAGACTGCCGGGCTTTTCCTTCTGGCGGTATGGTGCAAGTGTCACGGCGTACAGGTTTCACCGGATCGGCGCTCATTCGCTTGCTCGCTCAACTGACCGACACCGACGTTCCCGAATCCAAGCAAGGCTTCGCGGATCGATTGGGTGAATGGCTCCGTTGGACCGACGCCATCTCGCTGTCCGCGGCGTTGAATGGCGGTGCGGCGACTGCGCCATCCGGCGCGCGCGCTTCCGCACGCGCCGAGGAAGCCGAATGCACCCGCGTGCGAGCCGCGTTGGCGAAAGCCATCGCCGCAGACAGCGCACTCGGGGCCGACTTCTCCGCATACCGTCGGCGCTACCTCGCCAGGCAACAGGCGATCGAGGCGGCCATCGAGCCCTTGCGCGGTCGTCTGCGGGCGAAGCTGGCGGCCAGGTCGCCCGCCATGGCCCGGCTTGCTGCCGTGGATGCCGTCATGGAACAGGCGCTGGGTGCGCACGAGCAGCGCTTGCTGTCGACCGTGCCCGGGTTGCTCGAAAAGCATTTCGGGCGCTTGCGCCAGGCCGACAGCGGGGCCCAGCCCGAAGGCTGGTCAAACGTTTTCTGCAAGAACATGCAAAGCGTGTTGCTTGCCGAGCTGGATATTCGATTGCAACCGGTCGAAGGGCTGCTCGAAGCCCTTCGCAAGAGTGAATGACTAGATTTCTTCAACACTTCGCTTTTTTCGTGGGCTTGGCCGCCGTCTGTTGGGTCGGCGCCGGGTACATCGGCTCGAACCCGTTGGCGCTGGTGATCACGCTGCTCGTCGGCGCGTTCTACCTGATGGGCGCGCTGGAACTGCACCGCTTCCACCTGGCCACGTCCACCCTGGCACGCGCCTTGGCGGACATGCCCGATCCCCCGGCGAGCCTGGGCCATTGGCTCGACCAGCTGCATCCTTCCTTGCGGAACGCGGTGCGCCTGCGCATCGAGGGTGAGCGCGTCGGCTTGCCCGGCCCGGCCCTGACGCCGTACCTCGCGGGGCTGCTGGTGCTGCTGGGGATGCTGGGCACCTTTCTCGGCATGGTGGTCACGCTGAACGGCACCGGGATCGCGCTGGAGAGCGCGTCGGACCTGCAGGCCATCCGCTCCTCCCTGGCCGCCCCGGTCAAGGGGCTGGGGCTGGCCTTCGGCACGTCCGTTGCGGGCGTGGCCGCGTCCGCGATGCTGGGCCTCGTCTCCGCCTTGTGCCGGCGCGACAGGCTGCAGGCCGCGCAGCTGCTCGACACGCGCATCGCGACCACCTTGCGTGCCTTCTCCCTGGCCCATCAGCGCGAGGAGTCCTTCAAGCTGCTGCAGCGACAGGGCCAGGCGATGCCCGCGCTGGTCGATCGGCTGCAGGCCATGATGGCGACGATGGAGCGGCAGAGCCAGGCCTTGAACGAGCGCCTGCTCTCCAGCCAGGACAGCTTCCACAGCAAGGCCGAGGCCGCGTATGCAAGCCTGGCCTCCTCCGTCGACCGCTCGTTGAAGGAGAGCCTGACCGAGAGTGCCCGCGTTGCCGGCGCGACGATCCAGCCGGTCGTCGAAGCCACGATGGCCGGGATCGCGCGCGAGGCGACCTCCTTGCACGGCACCATCGAGCACGGCGTGCAGCGGCAACTGGAAGGGCTGTCGACCCGCTTGGAACAGCATACGGCTTCACAGCTGCGCAATGTGGCCCAGGCGCAGGCCGACCTGCAGGCGGAGATGGCGTCGCGCGACCAGCAGCGGCTGGCGGCCTGGACCGATGCGCTCGAGGCGATGGCCGTGTCGCTGCAGCAGGAATGGCAGCAGGCGGGCGCGCGCAGCGAGAGCCAGCAGCAGCAGCTCTGCAAGACGCTGGCGCAGACCGCCGAAGAGATATCGGCCCGGACGGAAGCGCACGCGAGCAACACGATCGCCGAGATCGCCCAACTCGTGCATGCCGCCTCGGAAGCCCCCCGGGCCGCGGCCGAGGTGATCGCCGAACTGCGCCAGAAGCTTTCCGACAGCATGGCGCGCGACAACACGATGCTGGAGGAACGCGGCCGCATTCTGGAAACGCTGCAGACGCTGCTCGACAGCGTGAACCATGCCTCCACCGAACAGCGCTCGGCGATCGACGCGCTGGTCGCTGCGTCGGCGGATCTGCTGGACCGTGTCGGCACGCGCTTCACGGAAAAGGTCGACGCGGAAACCGGGAAGATGGCCGACGTCGCCGCACAGATCACCGGCAGTGCCGTCGAGGTGGCGAGCCTGGGCGAGGCATTCGGTTTCGCGGTGCAGCTGTTCAGCCAATCGAACGACAAGCTGGTGGCCCATCTGCAGCGCATCGAAGGCGCGCTCGGCAAGTCCATCGCGCGCAGTGACGAGCAGCTGGACTACTACGTGGCGCAGGCCAGAGAAGTCATCGACCTGAGCATCATGTCGCAGAAGCAGATCGTCGAGGATCTGCAGCAGCTCGCCAGCAGCCGGGCACCGGTCGGCAGCGAAGCGTGATGACGGAGGACGTCGACGCCGGCCTGGAGCCGACGGTGCCGGTATGGGCCGTGTTCGGCGATCTGATGTCGGGGCTGCTGGGCGCCTTCGTGCTGATCCTGGTGTGCGTGGTCGGCATGCAGCTGGACCTCACGACGAAGCTGGAAGCCGAGGTCAGGCAGCGGCAGGCTGCAGCGCAGCGACTGCAGGCCCTCGAGCAGGCCCTCGCGGGGCCGCTGGCGGCGGGCCGGGTGACGCTGAACAACGGGCGCATCGGCATCAGCGGCAGCGTGCTGTTCGCCGTCAACTCCGCCGAGTTGCAGCCCGAAGGCCGGCAACTGTTGAGGAGCCTGAGCGCACCGCTGGCCGCCTACCTCCAGGGCCGCGACGATATCCTGATGGTGAGCGGCTTCACCGACGACCGGCAGGTGCGGGGGGGCAACCGCCAGTTCGCCGACAACTGGGAGCTGTCGGCTCAGCGGGCCTTGACGGTGACCCGGGCCTTGATCGAGGAAGGCATCCCGTCGTCCTCGGTATTTGCCGCAGCCTTCGGTTCCGAGCAGGCAGTGGCGTCGAACGCCGATGCCGACGGACGATCCAGGAACCGGCGCGTGGAAATGGCGCCCACGCCGAGACCGTCCAACGCAAGCATGAAGTCCCGTGAGTAGCGAGGGGACATGCGCAACCGGCGCGATGATCGACGCACGGCGCGAACGTGGCGATCATCGCTTCGATCCGGTCCGCTTTCGTTTCATCGAGGTGCTGGCCGGACGGGCGGCGGCCTACAGCGGCGAGGCGCGACGCATCCTGGACGACAAGGTGCTCAAGCTGCTCGCGGCCTATGGAGAGGATCTCGAAAGGGCCCGATGCGCGGACGGCGACATCGCGGGGCAGCAGGACCAGCCCCATCGCGGCGCGCTCGCGGCGCTCGTCGACCACGTCGCCCGGCATGCGTCGTCATCGCGTGGGGACGGCGCGGCGCTCGACTCGAAGACGCTCAGCTATTTCAGAAACACCTGGTCGAGGCTCAGCGCCGATCGACGGCTGACGCAGTCGCTGGCGACGGTGCCGCAGAACGCCGGCCCCCTCAACTCGCGTCACCTCGTGCATCGATCGCTCATGTTGATGCGTGAACTGTCGCCGGAGTACCTCCACCGCTTCATGTCGTATGTCGACGCTTTGCAGTGGGTCGATCAGGCGAACGGTGGCAGTGCCTCGGCGGGTACGGATACCCCGCGCACCGAGGGCAACAGGAAGAGCGCTCGGAGCCGATCCGGCTGATGCCGGGCGCGGAGCCGCGGCTAGAGAGCATCATTTGAGCGGAGCGACAATCACGCCGCGTAAACCGGCTCTCTCAATCGCGGCTTTGACCAGACCCTCGGACTTCGCGTCCTCAACGAACTGGCGCGTGTATGCCGCTCCGAGATCCCGGCCCTTCGGCATCGCCATAGCGTGCGGATCGATGCCAGGTCGACCGTCGAGGACTCGAGAACCAGGCAATTGATTCGACATCTCGAACAGGATCGGCTTGATGCTGCCCATGACGTCCGCTCTCCCGGATTTCAGCGCCTCCAATGCGCCAGGGTTGCTTGATGCTCGGACAACCACAGCATTCTTCAGCGTGCGAGTAAAAAAGACATCGGGTCCGGACTTCTCCTGCACGGCAACTCGAGTCCCGGGGCGATCCACATCAGCCATTGTTGAGATCGAAGAACCGCCAGGGATGAGGTAGCCGAATTCGACTTCCAGGTGCAGCGCGCTGAAATCCCACTCCTTCGCCCGCTCGGGACTGAACCCAAATTGGGCGACGTCCCAAGCCCCTGATCTCCCGCCGTCGTGAAGGGCTCCGATCGATGGGTACAGCACCGGCTCAAACGGAACCTCTATGCGCCGGGCCATCTCTTTTCCGAGGTCGAATCCGACCCCCTTCATCTCACCCGACACGGAGTCCCGCACCACGTTCAAGGGATTGCCAAGCTGGAGTCCAACGCGAAGCTTGCCGGTTGGAGCCAAAACCTGTCGCGCTTCCGGTGTCGGAGCGGTTCTGATGCCCGCACAGCCCGCAAGCAGCAGTCCAAGGACTGCCGTCATCAGCCAATGAGTCGTTCGCATTGCGTCCTCCGTTGAAGTCGCTCGCGGTGCTTCCCGAATGGAGATGCCTTTGGGTCAGCAGACATTGCCGTCGAAGGTCTGCTCCCGGAAGCATTCTGCTCCGAGTTGAACGCCCTGCCTATCGTGGTCGACGAGCCCCGGGCGAGCCGATCGACGCGCTCACGGGTCGCGTGCCCTCACCCCAGCCCTCTCCCGGAGGGAGAGGGAGCAAGGCCCCTCATCCCCGAAACCCCAGCATCTTCATCGCCGGCCCAATCCCCTGCGCCGACTTCGCATAGTCCTTCCAGGGCTCGTTCCCCTTGTCCAGCCGCGTATGGATGTTCCGCACCGTCCATTGCGCCCCGCTCGTCAGGTGCTGCACCTCCGCCCACTCGACGGGCACCGACACCCCGAGCCCCGGCCGCGCGCGGGCGGACCAGGCGCAGACGGTCGTGGCGCCGAAGCCGTTGCGCAAATAGTCGATGAAGATCTTGCCCACGCGGTTGCGCGGGCCGCTCTTGGCGACGAACATCTTCGGCAGGGTGCGGGCCAGGTGGCGCACGATGGCTTCCGAAAAATCCTTCGCCGTGTCCCAGTCGTGATGCTTGCGCAGCGGCACCACCACGTGCAGGCCCTTGCCGCCGCTGGTCTTGCAGAAAGACACCAGGCCCAGTTCGTTGAGGAACACGCGCACGACCTCGGCGCCTTGCTGCACCGCCGGCCAGCCGACGCCCTCGCCCGGGTCGAGGTCGAAGGTCATGCGGTCGGGTTTGCCGGTCGCGGTCTTCACGGCATTCCAGGTGTGGAACTCGATGACGTTCATCTGCGCGGCCGACAGCAAGCCTTCGGGCGTCGCGACTTCGATCATCTGTTCATGGCCCGGCCAGATGGCGGGGTCGAGTTGCCGGATGCCTTCCATGCTGCCCTTGTCCAGGTGCTTCTGGAAGAACAGCTCGCCCGTGATGCCGGTGGGCGCGCGCACGATCGACACCGGCCGGCCCTTGAGGTGCTCCATCATCAGCGGCGCGATCAGGCCGTAGAAGCGCACCAGCTCGATCTTCGTCACGCCGCTCTTCGGGTCGATCACGCGCTCCGGGTGGGTAACCTTGAGCTTCGGCGGCAGCGTGTGCGCGATGGGCTGCTGCTGCTGCTCGACATCGGCGTCCACCAGGTGCACGGGCTTCTCGCGCACGATGGCTTGGGCCGGCTTGTCGGCGCGCAGCGCCTCGAACACGCCATGCCGGATGTGGCCGCCGGCGGTCCACTCCGAGTACGTGACCTCCGCCACCAGCGTGGGCTTGACCCAGTGGGCGTTGCGTTCGTCTTCGGTCCTGTTCTTGAAGGGGCGCTGGTCGATCTCGATCTTCTGCAGGCGCGTCAACATGTCCGCGAGCGAGCGGTCGTTGAAGCCGGTGCCGACCTTGCCGGCGTACACCAGGTCGCTCTTGTCGTCGTGAACACCGAGCAGCAGCGAGCCGATGCCGATGCGCGAGCCCTTCGGGTCGGTGTAGCCGCCGATGACGAACTCCTGCCGCTGGCTGCACTTGAGCTTGATCCAGTCCGTCGAACGGCGCGAGCTGTAGCTGCTCTGCTTGCGCTTGCCGATGATGCCTTCGAGCCCGAGCTTGCAGGCCGAGGCGATGATGTCCTTCGGCGCCGCATCGAAGGCTTCGCTCAGGCGGATGCCGCCCGGCGCCTCGGCGAGCAGCGCGCGCAGGAACTCGCGCCGCTCGATCAGCGGCACGCCGCGCAGGTCGTGGCCGTCGTAGTACGGCACATCGAACAAAAAGAACTCGATGCCCTGCGTCCTGGCGCTCTCGAAGGCGTTCTGCAGCGCCTGGAAGTCGGTCCGGCCGGATTCGGCGAGCACGACGATCTCGCCGTCGAGCCAGCCGGGCTTGAGCTTCATGCGCTCCAGCGCCTGCACCAGGTGCGGCAGGCGGCTGCTCCAGTCGTGGCCGTTGCGCGTGATGAGCCGCACGCCACCGTCTGCATCGATGCGCGCCAGCATGCGGTAGCCGTCGAACTTGATCTCGTAGATCCATTCGCTCGGCCGGCCGGGCGGCGCATCGACCAGCGTGGCCAGCAGCGGCGACAACTTCTGCGGCATCTCTGCCTTGACCGCGCCCGCGGGCATGCCGCGCGCACCGGCGCGCTTCTTTGCCGGTGCGGGCGCGGGTGCGGCCGATTCCGGCTTGGGCATCGGCAGGTCGGCCACGCTGTCCGGGAACTCGTCGACGACGCTGAACTCGGCCGAAGGGCGCTCGTAGGCATCGCGTTCCTTGATGAGCAGCCAGGCGTTCTGCTTTTCTTCCTTGCTTTTGATGCGCACCAGCACCCACTTGCCGCGCAGCTTGTAGCCGTGCAGCTCGAACTTGAGGTCGCCGTCGCGCAAGCCCTCGTGCGGGTCGCCGATCGGCGTCCAGGTGCCCTTGTCCCAGATGACGACCTTGCCGGCGCCGTACTGCTTCGGCGGGATGGTGCCTTCGAAGCTGTTGTACGAGATCGGGTGGTCCTCGACGTGCACGGCCATGCGCTTCACTTGACGGTCGTAGCTCGGGCCCTTGGGCACGGCCCAGCTCTTCATCGCGCCGTCGAGCTCGAGCCGCACGTCGTAGTGCAGGCGCGTGGCCCAGTGCTTCTGCACGACGAACTGTCGCGCGTGGGTGCTTTCGGCTCCGCCCTCCGCCGGTTCCGGCGTGAGCGCGAAGTTGCGC
Organism: Variovorax sp. LjRoot175; assembly: GCF_964253805.1. Taxonomy (NCBI): domain Bacteria; kingdom Pseudomonadati; phylum Pseudomonadota; class Betaproteobacteria; order Burkholderiales; family Comamonadaceae; genus Variovorax; species Variovorax sp. LjRoot175. The sequence goes on from NZ_CAXURY020000001.1 coordinate 5,194,219, forward strand.
TTGGCCTTGTATTTCTTGAGCGGATCGGCGCGGGCCATCGCGGTCGCCGCCGGCTAGACCCGCGGTTGCAGCCGCCGGAATGCGCTGAAGTGGCGGATGGCCATCTGCTTCTGTCCGGCATGTGCATAGAGCAGCCCGGCGTTCTGGTGCGCGTCGGCAAAGTCGGGCTGCAGGCGCAGGCATTCCTCGTAGCTCGCGAGCGCGGCGGCCACGCGGCCGAGGTCTTCGAGCGCGACGGCGCGGTTGTAGTGCATCAGCGGGTCGTCGGGGCAGTGCGCGAGGCCCTCGTCGTAGAGCGCCACGGCCTCGCGGCTGCGGCCGGCCTCGCACAGCATGAAGCCGAGGTTCAGGTAGGCGTGGGCGTGGGTCGGGTCCTGCTCGAGGATGAGGCGGTAGGTGTCTTCGGCGGCGGTGGGGTCGGAGGCTTCCAGCTCTTCCGCCGTTTCGAACAGGTCTTCGAGGTCGTCGGACTCGGGCGTCGCCGGCTCGGCGGCGCGCTGGGAGATGAAGCTCACCGAGCCGGTCGACGGCGCCACACTGAAGTCCATCACGAGCTGGCCCGTGTCGGGCTCCCATTGCGCGTTCTCTTCGCGCACCGTGATGCGGTCGCCGGCGGCCGTGATGCGCAGGCCGCTCACAGGCACTTCGGGCGGCAGCGTGTCGCGCAGTCGCCGCAGCGAGCGCAGGATCTGCCGCGTGGGAATGCGCGCAACGCGCAGGTCGTGCGCCGAGCGCAGCAGCACGACGTCGCGAAACGAAAAGCGCAAGGCGCGCCCGGGTCCGCGCGACGGGTCGACGAAGCCGAGTTCGATCAGCTTCGAGACGGCATGCCGGGTCAGGCCCAGCATCTGCCGGACGCCGCGCAAGGTGTAGGGGTGCGTGCTTTCGAGCGGTGCGCTGTTCGTCACTTCTTCATGCGCGCGCGCACCGGCGGCGCGGCCTCGGCCACTTTTGCCGCCCGGGGAGCACGCTTTGCGCCCTTGCTTTCGACTGCGGGTGCGGGCTGCTTCGCGCCGGGCTTGACGGCGCGGCCGAGGCTCGCGCGCAGCATTTCGGTGAGATCGATGACCTGGGCGCCGGCGGCAGCATCTTCCGGATGCTCGACCGCCACCACTTCCTGGCCGGCGATCTTGGCGTCGATCGCGACCAGGATGCGTTTCTTCTCTTCGTCCTCGAAGAGCGTGGGCTCGTAGTCGTCGGCGGAGATCTGCTCGATGAGCTGCAGCGCCAGCTTGAGCTCGGCGGCCGAGGGCGGCGGGAGCTGCTCGATCTCCAGGTCTTTCATCGACCGGACCTCGTCGGCAAAGAGCAGCTGCTGCAGCACCAGGCCGTCGTCGTTGGCGCGCACCTGCACCACGTACTGCTTGGACTTCCAGGCCCAGCGTGCCAGCGCGCAGCGCCCGCTCTGCTGCATGGCGGCCTTCAGCAGGTTGTAGGGCTTGCCGCCGCGCTTGTCGGGCGCGAGGAAGTAGGCCTTGTCGTAGTAGAGCGGGTCGACCGCCTGCTCGGGAATGAAGGACACGATGTCAATCACGTGGCTGCCGCCCTCCTCCAGCGCCTTGAGCTCCTCGGGCTTGAAGATGACGTAGCGGTCCTTCTCGAACTCGTAGCCCTTGACCATTTCGGTGCGCGGCACGACCGTCTGGTCCTTCTCGGAAATGTATTGCTGCTTCACGCGCGAGCCGTCCTTCGACAGCAGGTTGAAGCGGATGGTCGCCGAGCTCTCCGTCGCCGAATACAGCTTGACGGGGATCGACACCAAGCCGAAGCCGAGCGACAGCGACGCTATGGAACGAGCAGCCATGGGATTGCCTCCAGGCGAACGAAGGAAGGCAGCATGCCATTTTTTGGCTGCCAGGAGAATAGGCGCACTTCCCCTCACCCAACCCCCACCATGTCCGAACCCCGCCCTGACCTCGCCAAAACCACCTTCGGCGTCCTGACCCTGGTGCTGCTCATCGGCTCCTCGCTCTGGATCCTCCGCCCCTTCCTGGGCGCGACGATCTGGGCCGCGATGGTCGTGGTGGCGACCTGGCCGGCCTTCCTCTGGATCCAGGCGCGGCTGTGGAGGCGTCGCAGCCTGGCGGTGGCCGCGATGGTGCTGATCCTGCTGCTGCTGTTCGTGCTGCCGCTCACGCTGGCGATCTCGACCATCGCCGCCAATGCGGAGGAAGTCGTCGCATGGATCAGGTTGCTGATCAGCCGGGGCCCGCCCCAGTTGCCCGGCTGGGTGGAGCGCCTGCCCATCGTCGGGCCGAGGCTCGCCATGGCCTGGAATGAACTCGTGGCATCGGGCGTGGCGGGGTTGGAGGCGAAGGTCACGCCCTATATCCGGCAGGTCACGGGATGGCTGTTCGCGCAGGCCGGCGTCGTGGGTGCGCTGACCCTGCAGTTCCTGCTCACGGTCGTCATCGCCGGGATGATGTATGCGGGCGGCGAATCGGCGGCGGCGGTGGTCCGGCGCTTCGGCCTCAAGCTCGGCGGCCAGCGCGGGGAAGACGCGGTGGTGCTGGCCGGCAAGGCGATCCGCGGCGTGGCGCTGGGGGTGGGCGTGACGGCCTTCGTCCAGGCGGTGGCGGGCGGCATCGGTCTTGCGATTGCGGGCGTGCCATTCGCGGCCCTGCTCACGGCCGTGATGTTCATGCTGTGCATCGTGCAGGTCGGGCCGACGCTGGTGCTGGCGCCGGCGGTGATCTGGGTCTTCTGGAGCGGATCGACCGGCTGGGGCATCTTCCTGCTGGTGTGGACGGTGATCGTCGGCACGATGGACAACTTCCTTCGCCCGCTCTTGATCCGGCGCGGCGCCGACCTGCCCCTGGTGCTGATCTTCGCGGGCGTCATCGGCGGGCTGCTCGGCTTCGGGCTGGTCGGCATCTTCGTGGGGCCGGTCATGCTGGCGGTGTCCTACACCCTGATCGACAACTGGCTTCGGGATGCCGAGGCGCAGACGGCCGATGCGGCGCGGCAGTAGCGCTGGCGAGGGTCAGACGTAGCGTGTGACCCAGTTCGGCCGGTCCCGCTTCTTGCGGTAGTACCAGGCGCAGGGCCAAAGCATGAGGGCCAGCAGCAGCAGCCAGATCAGATAGGTTTGCGCCAATCCCCACTTCGTGTGCACAGCGGCCGCGGCCAGGCCCAGCACGTAGAAATGGACGACGTAGAAGAAGAACGGCACCCGGCCGAAGACCACGAACGGGCGCAGCCAAACGGGCAGGCCGCTGCGCGTGACCCACCACAGCACGGCCAGGCCCGCGAAGATCGCGGCGAAAGACCAGGCGAGGAAGGGCAGGTCAGGCGGGTACTTGGCGAAGTTCCAGAACGCCAGGCTGGCGACCTTCGTGTACGCGTAGGCATTGCCATAGCCGCCAGCCAGGCGGATCGCGAGAAACAGCGCCAGGCAGACGCCGGCCAGCCCCAGCCAGAACCGCGCCGGCTGCAGGCGGTGCAGCGCGTCGCGGCCCGCGACGAAGCCCACGACGGCGATCGCGGCCCAGGGGATCACCGGGTAAAGCGAACGAAACGCGCCGCTTCGAACCGGCTCGTAGAGCACCGCCCGCAAGGGCAGCGGCAGCGCCGACACGTCGAGCAGCGGGTGCAGCGCCAGCACCGCGATCGCCGCCGCCAGCAGCAGCTTGCCCGGCGCGTCGCGCACGAGCGCGAGGATGATGATGGCCGCGCCGATCGAACTGAGCACCACGAAGGAATAGAAGCCCATGGCGGCGCGCGGCAGGCCCATGACGAGCGCGTCCACCGCGATCAGCACCAGGCCGCGCAGGATCAGCCGCCGCGTCACCTCGGCATGCGGCAGGCCGCGCTGCTCGCGCGCAGCGCTGGTCAGCGCCACCATGAAGCCGGCCATGAAGAAGAAGGCCGGCGCGACCGGCACGCCCGTGAAGCGCGTCAGGAACTGCAGCAGGTCGCCGGGCACGGGCGCCGCGGCCGCGGCCAGTTCTTCGCCGGCGCGGCCGGCGTTGAACATCAGCGAGGCGTGGTCCAGCGCCATGTGCGCGATCAGGAGGCCGCGAAAGGCGTCGACGTAGCCTTGCCGCGCGATCGGCGCGTCTATGGCGCTGGCCTGGGCGAGGATTGCGGAGGAAGGGCTATGCATGGGGGAGTCTCGAGGGGCGTGGCCAGTGTCGGGCAGGCGCGCAGCGCACGTCTTGGAGATTGGCGACATGCGCGCGGTGTCGCAACCTGGACGATGGAGCACGAGGCCGGGACGACACGTGATTGAATTTCACGCACCGCCAGGGCCCAATAGCGACCTTTGCAATTCCAGGAACGCACTGCAGAAGGCAAACCACATGGCAACCCTGAACGCACTCATGCTCCCCCTTACCGTGCTCGCCGCCGTCGGCTCGGCCGTCATCGCCGGCCTGCTCTTCGCCTTCTCGACCTCGGTGATGAAGGCGCTGTCGCAGCTGCCGCCCGAGCAGGGGATGGCCGCGATGCAGAACATCAACGTGACGATCCAGAACCCGGTGTTTCTCGGGGTGTTCGCCGGCACCGCGCTCCTGTGCGCGGTGCTGGTGCTGCGGGCGCTGCTGCATGCGAACGATGCGGCCACCTGGTGGCTGGTCGTGGGCGCAGCGGCCTATCTGATCGGGACCTTCGGGGTGACGATGGTCTTCAATGTGCCGATGAACAACACGCTGGCGCGGGCCGAGGCGTCTGAAGCGGTTGCCGCGGTGCAGTGGCCGGCCTATGTGGGGCCCTGGGTTCGGTGGAACCACCTGCGCACGGTGATGGGGGTGCTGGCTGCGCTCTCGTTCACGGTGGCGGCAGTGCAGTGGGCGCGTGCGGGAGCGTCGGGCGCCTGAGGTCGGGCAGGAAGCCCCACAACCAGCGCGCTCCTTGCGATGGCGGTGCCGCGTCGACCGAGACATGCTCGCAGGTCGCCGTGGACTGCTCCTCGAAGGCCTTGAGTTGGGCAAGGTCGGTCTCGAGTTCGCTCTCGAGCGTCGCGAGTTCGTCCCTGAGCTTCTGGATCAGTGCCGGCATCGTCCGGATGCGCTCGCGCTTGCGCTTGATCTCCTCCTTGATCTGCACGATCGCTCGCTTCACGATGTCGCCATCGATGGAGTTGGTAGTGGCCATGGCCTATCTCCTGAGGTGGGCTCGATGCGCCGGTTGTACGCGCAGCAGCGATGCATCGCCTCCTCCCGGCTGGGGAGGCTGAAGGCGGCGGGCCCGGCGCGAGTCGCAAGCGCCGAAGTGGCCTGCCCTCGCCAACCGTCGGGCACCTCGCGTACGCCGCTACACCCTCTCCCGAGTGCGCTGGTCGATCTGCATGCGCCGATCGCGCAGCGACGATTCGGTGTGCGGGAACATCGGCTTGGCGCTGCGAATCGGGATCGCCATGTCCGGGAGCTTCACCGCGAGCTTTGCCTGCGCCTTGCCGGCACCTGCCGCAATGCGCCTGAAGGTGGACATGACTGTCTTCTTGTCGTCGTCGAAGTCGCCGTGGTGCATGGCCTCCGATGCGCTCAGCGAATCGTCGGGCTCGGTGTTGGGCGTGAGCACGAGTTCGGCGCCGTGGGAATTAAAGATCTTGCGCAAGGCGGGATCAAAGGCTTTCTCCATCCCGAGGATCGGCACGCCATCGCGAAAGAACGGGATGCGCGCCTGGCCCTCGAAGGCATTCGAGACCAGGTAGAGCAAGGACTTGTTGTAGATCTTGGCGCAGTCGTCGTCACGCTCGGTCTTGTCCTTGAGCACATACACCGTCAGCTTGCGGAGCGCCTTTGATTCCATCGCCGGCACGTAGAACTCCTTGAAGAGTTCGACCGTGCAGGCCGGCGCCCACAGGGTGCAGGTCTCGATCGGCAGGCCGCGCGCAGCCAGGAGCTTGACGATCGGCGCGTGCAGGATCGAGCCCGCGCTGTGGCCCACGAGATGGATCTCGAGGGCCTGGCCGTTCTTCTCGGCCTTTTTCGCCAGCTTCTTCAGGTGATCGACGACCAAGGTCGAGGCACAGCCCTGGCTGGCGGCGCGCAAGGCGTTCTCCTTCATCTCGCTCCAGGCGGCCTTGCCGCTCAAGACGCGGGCGAGCGGCTCCAGCGCGTCGTCGAGCCGATCCAGCATGAAGTCCTTGGTGGCGTCCAGCGCGCCTTCTGGCCGTCGACGGCTCACCGCATCCTTGAGGATGTTCGAGAAGGTGGTCCAGTAGTCGGTGCGCCAGATGAAGGCCAGCGGGTAGACCTCAGCCTTCAACAGCTCCGGTCGGTATTCCGCGAGGCGCTGCACCGCGGCCTGTTCGCTCACCAGCCCGCCATGGGCATACAGAAGGACCCGCAGCTTTTTCCAACCATGGGTCGCCGCCGGGATGTCCTGCTCGAAGATGTGACTGAGCTCGTCGGGCGTCGAGCCGTAGTCGCCGCCCGCCTTCAGCTCCCCGTCATTGCCGACGCTCACGATATGAGGCCGCAGGTCTGCGAAGGAATAGGCCACGCTCTGGTTGGCGGTGGCCGAATGCGTGGCGGCGGCCGATTGCTTCGCGCGCAGCGTCACCGGCGCCCCCAGGCGGGCCACCCACACATCGGTGCCGTTGGCGATCCAATCGTCATAGGTGACCCGCGCAAAGCCGCGCAGGCCCCATGTCGGACCCCAGGAGTTCTGCAGCCAAAAACCTTGATCGTCATAGGCCACGATGGCGAAGGCATGGCCGCCCGTGATCACCTCCGACTGCACGATCAGGCCGTCGGCCCCTACGCTGCCCCATCCCTCGTGGACCGTGGCCGTCGCATAGAGCACGCCGACCTCGGCGATGGCCGCGTGCATGGCGACCAGGTCTTTGTGGTTGACGCGGAAATAGGCGCCCAGCGGCCGGCGGACGCCGTCTGCCACGCGCTGCTCGGTCATGCCCCGGCGGTCGACCTTGCCGGGCTGGTAGGGATATAGCTCCTCGGAGCAAATGCCGTGCTTGTGCCAGCCCTTCATCGCGCCGCGCGCGCTCGAGCCGCTGTAGTTCTCGCCGGGCCACTCGTCGTAGCGGCGCGCCAGGTCGTACAGCATGCGCGGGCTGACGGGAACGCTGTCAGGCACCACCCGCCTGCGCTGGAGCAGATAGTTCGCGACGGTCGCCAGGCCGAAGCCGGTGCACGCGCCTTCGCTGCCCTGGTTCAGGATCGGCACCTTGTGCTCCAGGTACTCGCCCAGCGGAATGTGGGTCGGCACCTCGATGAGCGTGGGCGTGTACATCAGGTCGCGGAAGTCGAGCGTGTCCGGCCGCACTGCGAGCGATTCGGAAGGCGGCGGCACAAAGGCCGGCGGCGGCGGCTCCAGCTGGATTGACTCAGCGCCGCGCATCAATGCATCGGCGGGCTCCGCGAACGTCTTCGCGGTCTTTGCCTTGGCATGTCTGGCGCTCGCGGCCGGAAAGGAGGGGGCCAGCACCAGCTTGGCCCGCTCGTAGAAGCGAACCCTTTCAGCCGCGCCGTTCTGGCCGCCGTTGATCCTGCGCGTGATCTCGGTGAAGTTGTCCGCATCGGCGAGCTCGTTGAGCCCTTTGCGCTTCCAGTACAGCCCCGCCGTCTTGAACGCCAGCTCCGGCGCGGCGGCCAGCTCGGGTTGGCCGACGAGGTCGACCCCGAGCAGATCGCCGAACTTCTGGTAGTTGGCACGGCCAGTCAACTGAATCGGGCCGCGGCCCTTGAAGCGCTTGCCATCGCCGGGCTGCGTGTTGCCGAGCGTCCGTGCCAGGTCGCTCGGCGGCTCGTAGCGCTTCTGCGCCGGCGTTGGCCCCCAGATCTCCTCCATGAAGTTGAACTCGCCCGACTCGTGCGCCAGTTGCGCGATGAATGCGGATGTTCGTCGCAGATTGTTGATCTCGAATTCCTCCATCGCCGCGTTCAGCGGGTCGACGTACAGGAGGCGCTTCTTCTGCGAAGCGTGGAGCATGATCTGCGCGAGTTGAAGGTCGGTGAGCATGGGATGCCCTTTCGCGAGTGACGGGGACTGGCTCGCGGCAAATTCTGCCTCTCACGCAGAATCTGACGAAGCGGACTGAAGGACTATGTCTGTCGATCTAGCCAAAGGGATGTACGAGTGATCAGCCCGCTGCGGCAAAATCTCGGGCAACTCCGAGGAGGTGCGATGGGAACCAGTGACAAGGACTCGCTATCGACCGCTGTGCTGACCGATGGCACGGATTCACAACGCCGTCTGAGCTTCAAGAAGCTGGCATCCTGGATCGCCATCGTCGTGACCGTCGTCGCTGGAACGGCCGCGTTCGTCAAGAACGTCGACACGATCTGGACCACGGCCTCCGGCTGGTTCCGAGGCAAGCCGCAGCCGACGCCGGGCACTGAAATCAAGGTGACTGCCGAGACGCTGGTCGCCATTGCAGACGCCATGGCCAAGACCGCTGCTGCAAAGTCCGGAGGCGCGGCCAGCGAAGAGGTGAAGAAGGATTCGGCGAATCTGAAGAGCGCGGCGAAGGAGATCGAAGCGCCGTTGTCGGTCGGGACCGCGGCGATACCGGCACCGCCCTGGTTGAAGCTTGCCTTGGCCGAACTGGGCCAGTCAGAGATCCCAGGGCCCGAGTCCAATCCACGCATTCTTGAATACATCCATTCCTCGCCTCATTCCAAGAATGTCACTGACGACACGATGCTTCCTTGGAGCGCGCTCTTCCTCAACTGGGTGATGAAAGCGTCGGGCGTTCCCGGCGTGGATGATGGTCGCAATATCGCGTGGCTGACGTGGGGGAGCGAGCTGAAGGAACCCAAGCAAGGCGCCGTGGCGATCTTCAAGCGCCCGGAAAGTGATGCGTCCCCGTCGCGCGGGCAGGCCTATTCGTGCCTCTACCTGGGCCAAACCGCGACCTACATTCTTTGCCTGGGCGGCAACGTCGGAAATGCCGTTCGGATCACGTCCAGGCCCAAGGAGAACCTGGTGGGCTACCGATGGCCTCCCGCCTGATTCCGTGGTTGAGCCGTACTCGACGTGGAACGTTTCCTCGTTGCCGTCTTCGACCTGCTTCGCGCGCAGAGGGTTTGCCAGAAGGGTTAGGCTGGAGGCCTGATGACACCCTCCAAGGAAAACGCCAATGCCGGCTCTGTCTGGATCCGGTTCTGGTCGCCGACTTCCGCTTTGGAGCCGACTCCGGCCCATGCAAGTGCGCCTGAGCGTGCGGCGATCAGGAGCCGGAACTACGTCTGGCTGAAAACGTACATGGACATCTACATCCTGCGCTGGGGTGCACTGTGGGCAGCCTGCCTGGTTCTCGCGCTCCTTGCCACGGACGATGCAGTGCCAGGGGTACTGTTTGCGATCGCGCTGGCCTCGACCATGGCGTCTTTTTTTGGTCTGGTTTCCATGGTCTTGATCTATCGCCGAGCGGTCAGGGCTGTGAAAGATCGGACGGCATAGCTCAGACGGCTGGTCTCGGAGAAAACCTGGCCTAGACTCCCGCGTCTCTGTTCAACGAAGGATTTCCCGATGACATTCGCATCGACCACCTGTGCGCCTGCGGCACGTTGGCTGCCTCGTTTCTTGTTGGGGCTCGGCGCGGCAATGCTGGTGTCCACGCTTCATGCCCAGCCCCACAAGGAAGTTCTCGACCGATCTGCAGGCTACAAGGACGAAGCACTGTTGCTGCTTGAACGCCTGGTCAACATCGACTCCGGTTCGGCCAACACCGCAGGCCTCGAGAAGGTGCGGGGCGTGGTGGTCGAAGAGTTGCAAAAGCTCGGCGGAAAGATCGAGACCTTTCCGGCTACGCCGCATCCCGGAACCAACGTGGTCGCGACCTTCGAGGGCACCGGCACCCGCAAGATCCTGCTGATGGCGCACATTGACACGGTGTTCGCCGACGGCACGGCGAAGGCCAAGCCCTTCTACATCAAGGACGGTCGCGCCTACGGCCCCGGCGTGATGGACAACAAGGGCGGCGTGGTCGCGGGGCTGTACGCGATCAAGATCCTGAAAGCGATGAACTTCAAGGACTACGGCCGCATCACCTTCCTGATCGACACCAACGAAGAGGTGGGTTCGCTCGACACCACGGCGCTGATCCGCCGCGTAGCCAGGGAACACGATGTCACCCTTAACCTGGAGCCCGGCCGACCGGCGGACGGCCTGGTGGTGTGGCGCAAGGGCAGCGCCACGGCCACGGTGGAGGTCAAGGGGCGCGCGGCCCATGCCGGCGTGGCGCCGGACGCAGGTCGCAACGCTGCCACGGAAGTGGCCCATCAGGTCTTGCAGCTCGGCAAGCTGGGCGATGCGGAAAAGCTCACCACGATCAACTTCACCGTGCTGACAGCCAACGGCGCCACCAACGTGATCCCCGAGAACGCATCTGCCAGGGGCGACGTGCGGGCGGTGACGCGCGAAGAGTTCGATCGCATCGAGCGCGACCTGGCCCGCGTCTCGCAAAGCAAGCTGATCGCCGACACGCAGGTCAAGACGATGCTGTCGCGCGGCCTGCCGCCGATGCCGCGCACGCCGCAGTCCGACGCACTGGTCAAAACGGCCGAATCGATTTACGCCGAAATCGGCAAGAAGCTCACCATCGAGGGCTCCGGCGGCGCCGCCGACGCGAGCCTGGCCGCCGATGTCGGCGTTCCCACGCTCGATGGCTTCGGGATCGTCGGCGGTGGCATTCATACGCCGGACGAATATGCCGAGGTCGAGAGCGTGGTGCCGCGCTTCTACCTGCTCACCCGCATGGTGATGGAGCTCAGCAAGAAGCCGTGACATCTCGCGCGCCACCGGGTGGTGCGCAAGGCTTGGACCATTCGTCGACCAGGCCTTCCCGTTTCTTGCATTTCCATGAAGCGCCGCCGATTATTCGAAGTCGTGGTGGTTCGCGCCGCGAGTCCCGGATCCAAGGAGTTGCCATGCTCAACGAAGTCCAGATCAAGTTCGATGCAGGTTCCACTTCTCTATCAAGGAGACCTGCAATGGATGCAAAAGACATGGCACGACGACAGTTGATGCGGCAAGGCGGTGCGGCGCTCGCCGGTCTGGCGCTGCTGCATTCCCACTTGCTTGCCCAGGCCTTCCCGGCCCGGCCGGGCGAGGAGGTCATCCCCTGGCTGGATCAACCGCCACCGAACCCGAGTGGCGGTGTTGTCGAGAATCTGCCCCAGTGGGAAGAGCTGAGTTCCTTTTTGACGCCCAACGACAAGTTCTTTCGTGTGGCGCACTACAACAAGCCGGTCATCGACGAGAAGGCGTGGGCCCTCGAGATCACCGGGCTCGTCAAGCAGCCCAAGACCTTGACGCTCCCCGCGCTCAAGGCCCGACCTCGGAAAGAGGTCGTCTTCACACTCGAATGCTCCGGGAATCATGGGTTCCCGTGGTTCATCAGCGGAATTGGCACCGCCAGGTGGGCGGGGACGCCGCTCGCCCCACTGCTCAAGGAAGCCGGGGTGCTGAATCGAGGGATGGAAGTCGTCTTCGTTGGGAGCGACGCGGGTGAGGAGGAAGTCCGCCAGGCCAAGATGCCGCAGCACTTTGCCCGCAGCATGTCGCTGGTCGATGCGATGAACCCGAACAACCTGCTCTGCTATGAGATGAACGGAGCAGCGCTTCCGCAGCCCCACGGGTTCCCCGTGCGGCTTATCGCTCCGGGCTGGTATGGCATTGCGAACGTCAAATGGCTGAAGCGCATCGAGATATGGGACACCCGCTTCATGGGCCGCTTCATGGCGCGTGACTACGTGACGATCCGCGAAGAGCAGCGCAATCAGGAAACCGTCTGGACGGAAACGTCCGTGGGTCGGGCTCTACTCAAGTCTGTACCGGCCAAGGTCACCGGCAGAAACGGCAAATACCGTATCGTCGGTGCGGCGTGGGGGCCATCCGTAGCGCGCGTGGAGGTGCAGATCGACGCGGGACCCTGGGTCGCAGCAACCATGGACCGGAGTGAGCAAGCCGATTTTGCGTGGAAGCTCTGGTCCCTGGAGTGGGCGAATGCGACGCCAGGAGAACACGCCATCACTTCACGTGCTGTCGATACCCAGGGGAATGTTCAACCAGCGATGGAGGATCCCCGCATCGCCAAGAAACGCACCTACTGGGAAAGCAACGGGCAAGTCACGCGGCGGGTCCGACTCACCTGATCGTTGTTCGCACAGTAGGAGTAGGAATGCCAGTCACCCAGCACCCCCTCCACAGATCCGTACGTGCGGAACTACCGCATACGGCTCCTGCCTTGGGTCATGACGATCAGGCCAGCAAGATGCGGCCAGTCGTATCCGCCTCTGGACGTTTGTCGCGTGAGCCCGGCTCGATGTCCGGTACGCGTTGCCAACTGACGGATTTCCCTTGGCCTGCCGCCTGCCCTCCACCACCTCCGTGGCCCGGCCATTTGAGTGTTGCAGAAGACCCTGGGATCTCCCGGTTCCCGCGCGAGATGTGTCCACGCATGCACGGGGTCTCTGACTGCGCGGGGTCCGCACTTGCCTCGCCAAAGCGGCAAGCACGGTGTAGCCTTCGGCATGTCTCCAAAACCTCGGCACCCCGAACCACCTGCACCTCACGGCACAGGGCATGTATTTCGCAGCTCAATACCCGGCCTGCCTTTTCCCCTGTCAACGCTTCGCCCACGCCCTCACGAGCGTGCACGCATGACTCGGGGCCGCCGTAGCTGGCTAAGCCTTCAACGTATGACTCTTTCATTCACAACATCTCGCCGGTTTTGACCGGCGCACGGAGACGCGCATGATCACGAATCCGCAGGCCGGCACCAACGTGCAGGAAATCGCCTCGGGCATCTTCCGCATCAACACGCCCGTGCCGCTGCCCGACGGCAACCTGTTCAGCTTCAACCAATACCTGGTGGTCGACGACCAGCCGCTGCTGTTCCACTCCGGCCTGCGCCAGCTTTTCCCGCTGGTGAGCGAAGCCATCGCAAGCGTGATGCCGCTCGAGCGCCTGCGCTACATCGGGCTGTCCCATGTCGAGGCGGACGAGTGCGGTGCGCTGAACCTGTTTCTGGCCGCAGCGCCGCAGGCCGTGCCCCTGTGCAGCAGCATCGCGGCCATGGTCTCGATAGGCGACATGGCCGACCGCCCGCCGCGCGCGCTCGCCGATGGCGAAGAACTCGCGCTCGGCACCCACACGATGCGCTGGTTCGACACGCCTCATCTTCCGCACGGCTGGGAGTGCGGGCTGATGATGGATACGCACACGCGCACCTTCTTCTGCGGCGACCTCCTCACGCAGCCGGGCAACAGCGAGCGGGCGCTGGTCGATAGCGACATCCTTGGCCCCAGCGAGGCGTTTCGACGCCAGATGGACTATTACGCGCATGCCCCGCAGACGGCCGCATTGCTGGCCGGGCTCGCGAAGCAGGAGCCCCGCACGCTCGCATGCATGCACGGCAGCGCATGGCAGGGAGATGGCGCATCACTGTTGCGCAGTCTTTCAGAGGCACTCTCGGCCTCGCATTGAGTTCCGCGCGCTCAGCCTTTACTTACCCTGCCCTGCCGGCCATTCGGACGCAGAGCTCGAAGGCTTTTTGCAAGCCTTCGATGTTCGCCACGCCCTTGCCCGCGATGTCGAAGGCGCTGCCGCTCGCCGAGGTCGCCACCGGCACCGGCAGCCCGCCGTGCAGCGTCACGCCCTGTTCGAAGCCCATGAGCTTCATCGCGATCTGGCCCTGGTCGTGGTACATCGAGACGACGGCGTCGAAGTCGCCGCGGCGCGCGCCGATGAAGACGGTGTCGGGCGAATAGGGGCCGCGCGCGTCCATGCCCTGCGCCTTCAGCGCGCGCACGGCCGGCTCGATGATCTCGATCTCCTCGCGGCCGATGGAGCCGCCGTCGCCGGCATGCGGATTGAGGCCCGAGACCGCGATGCGCGGCGCGGGCACGCCGGCACTGACGAGCGCGCCGCAGATGATGTGCACGGCGTCCTGCACGGCCTGCCCGGTGATGAGGGCCGCGACGTCTTTCAGCGGCACGTGCGAGGTCACGCGCGAGGTCCACAGGCTGCCGGTGATGTTGAACTCGCAGACGAAGCCCGGCACATCGAAGCGCTCCTGCATGTAGCGCAGCTCGTCCTCGTGCGCGAGGCCGCCCAGGCGCAGCGAATGCTTGTTGAGCGGCGCGAAGACGATGCCGTCGACCGCGCCGCGGCGCACGGCTTCGGTGGCCAGCTGCATCGCCTCGAAAGAGGCCTTGCCCGAATGCGCGTTCGACTCGCCCAGCACCGGCGGCTTGCCGCCCATGGTGTTCTGCACCAGCAGGCTGGGGCGGCCGGGCTCGAAGCGCAGCGCGTCCAGGCTTTCCAGTCTCAAGGGGTCGAGCGCGGTGCCTCCTCCTGCGATGCGTTCGCCGCTTTCAAGCACCAGCGGATCGGCGATCAGCAGCAGCTCGGCAGCTTCGAGGTTCTGCGCGCGGCGCAGCAGCTTCACCGTCATCTCGGGGCCGATGCCGCTCGGGTCGCCGGGCAGCACTGCGATTCGGGGTTTCATCGACATCCTTTTCTCTTGAGTCAATCGGCGCGCATGCCGGTGTCCTTGACCAGCTTGCCGTAGCGCTCGAACTCGCTGCGGTTCATCTCCGCGAAGGGCTCGATGCCCATGGCCGTGATCTCGCCGCCCAGGCCCTTGATGCGCTCCTGCACGTCGCTCATGCGCAGGCTCTGGGCCAGTTCGGCGTTGAGCCGCTCCACCGCCGCGCGCGGCGTGCCGGCGGTGACGAAGAGGCCGTACCAGGTGTTGACGTCGGCGCCCTGCACGCCCGCCTCGGCCAGCGTGGGCACCTCCGGCAGCTCAGGCGTGCGCTTGGCCGCGGCGACGGCGAGCGCGCGGAACTTGCCGGCCTTGATCTGCTGCATGGCCGAGGAGGTGCTGTCGAACATCATCTCCACCTGCCCGCCGATGATGTCGACGTGCGCCTGCGAGCTGCCGCGGTACGGCACGTGGATGGCCTTGGTGCCGGTGGCCAGTGCAAAGGCTTCGCCGCCCACGTGCTGCGTGCTGCCGATGCCCGAGGACGCATAGCGCAGGCCGCCCGGCTTGGCGCGCATCGCGGCGATGAGCTCCTTCACGTCCCGGTAGGGCGAGGTCGAAGGCACCACCAGCACGTTGGGCATCACAGCCACCAGGCCGACGGGCTGCAGGTCCTTCAACGGGTCGTACTTGAGCTTGAGCAGGTGCGGCGCCACCGCCTGGCCGGTGTTGGTGGCCAGCAGCAGCGTGCTGCCGTCCGCGACGGCCCGCGCCGTGAGTTCGGCCGCGATGGTGTTGGAGGCGCCGGGCCGGTTCTCGACCACCACCGGCTGCTTGAGCGAAGCGCCGAACTTGTCGGCGAGCAGGCGCGCGAGGATGTCGGTGCCGCCGCCGGGCGAGGCGCCGACCATGATGCGCAGGGGCTTGTCGGGATAGACCGCTTGGGCGGGCGCCGCGAGCGGCACGGCGATCAGGCAGAGCGCCGCAAGGCGCCAGGACAGGAATGGCATGGGCGTGTCTCCGATCTTTGTGGTGCCCAGCTTAGGGATGTTCGCCATTCCAATCCAATCGAATGTTCTGAAGAATCCATATACCGCCGTATATGACTCAGCCCGGCCCCGATCTCCCGCCCTGGCGCCTGCTGCTGCGCTTGCGCACGCGGCAATGGGTGCTGCTGGCGCTGCTCGACCAGCACCGCCACCTCGGCCGCGCGGCCGCGGCGATGAACATCAGCCAGCCGGCGGCCACCAAGCTCCTGCAGCAACTGGAAGAGACCTTCGCCGTGCCGCTCTTCACGCGCGTCGCGCGCGGCATGACGCCCACGCCGTATGGCGAGGCGCTGGTGCGCCATGCGCGCTGGGTGCTGACGGATTTCGGCGCGGTGTGCGAAGAGGTCGAAGCGCTGCGCTCCGGGCTCAGCGGCGCGTTGCGCGTGGGCAGCGTGCCGGGCGCGGTGCCCGAGCTGCTGGCGCCGACGCTGGTGGCCTACCAGAAGAAGCACGAACGCGTGGCGGTGAGCGTGGTGGTCGACACCAGCGACGTGATGCTGCGCCAGCTCGCGCGCGGCGAAGTCGATCTGATGCTGGGCCGGCTCACCGAAGACCACAGCGCCGAAGCCTTCGACTGCGTGCCGCTGCTCGGCGAGCCGCAGGTGGTGGTGGTGCGCAAGGCGCATCCGCTGTTCAAGCGCAAGTCGCTGACGCTGCGCGAGCTGGTCGACTGGCCCTGGCTGCTGCAGCCGCCGGGCTCGCCGCAGCGCGGGCGCTTCGAGGCGGCCTTGCGCGAGGCGGGCATCCAGCAGCGGCTGCGCATCACCGAAACCGCATCGCCGATCGCGATGACGGCGCTCTTGGAACACTCGGACATGGCCGCCGTGATGCCGGCCTCGCAGGCGGCACACTACGCGCGGCTGGGCGTGCTGCGCGTGCTGCCGGTGGAACTGCCGATCCGCGTGCCGCCGATCTACCTGATCACGCGGCGGGCGCACAGCCTGTCGCCGGCCGCGGCCGAGTTCGTTGCGCTGCTGCGGCCGGCGGCGGCCTGACAGGCGCGGACCTTCAGGGCAGCAGCTCGAACTTGAGTTCGGACAGCGGCATCACCTTTTCTTCGCGCGTCATCTTGTATTCGGTGTTCGGACCGAGCCACTTGGCCCAGATCTTGTCGATCTCGCCGGCCTTGTCCAGCGCCACCAGCGCCGCATTGACCTTGGCCAGCAGCACCGGCTCGTCCTTCTTCATGCCGACGCCGATCGGCTGCAGCACCATCGGCTCCTTGATCATCTTGAGCTCGACCCCCGAGGTCTTCGACTGGTTGACGAGCTTGGTGATGGTCATGGTGTTGGCCACCATCCCCATCGACTTGTTCTGCTGCACGGCCATGAAGGCCGAGCCCGTGTCCTGGAAGGTCACCGGCTCGGAGCCGTTCATCTTGATCGACAGCTCCGAGGTCGAGCCCTTGGTGGAGCTCAGGCGCTTGCCCTTGAAGTCGGCCTTGGTGGTGCCGGGGTCGGAGGCTTTCACGGCCAGCATTTCCTTGGCCACGTAGTACGGATCGCTGAACTGGATCTGCTCGCCGCGGCTCTTGGTGTAGGCCAGGTTCGCCACGGTCACATCGACGCGGCCGAGCTTGACCTCGGGCACGCGGGCTTCGACCGACAGCGGCGTGACCTTCGCGCTCAGGCCCAGTTGCTTGGCCAGCGCGTTGCACAGATCGACATCGAAGCCCACCATCTCGCGCGTCTTGGGATCCGGTGCGGCAAAGGGCGGTACATCGGCGAAGGTGCCGCACTTGAGTTCCTTGCGCTGGTTGATGTCGTCCCACTGGTCGGCATGCGCCAGGACGGACAGGGCGCCAAGGCAACAAGCGATGGCGGCGAGACGGAAGACGGTCTTCTTCGACATGATGAACTCCTGGTGAGGGCTGGGATGGGAAACGCCTAGTGCGCGCGCAGGTCGGACAGGAAGCGCTGCGCGCGCGGATGCTGGGGGCTGCTGAAGAAAGTCTCGGGCTCGGCCTTCTCGAGGATCCGGCCGGCATCCATGAACCAGATGCAGTCCGCGACCTCGCGGGCGAAACTCATCTCGTGCGTGACGCACATCATGGTCATGCCGTCGTTGGCCAGGCCGCGCATCACCGACAGCACCTCGCCCACCATCTCGGGGTCCAGCGCACTGGTGGGCTCGTCGAAGAGCATGGCCGGCGGCTCCATGGCCAGGGCGCGCGCGATCGCCACCCGCTGCTGCTGGCCGCCCGAGAGCTGCGCCGGATAGGCGCCGGCCTTGGCGGCCAGGCCCACGCGCTCCAGCAGCTGCGTCGCCTTGGTCCGCGCCGCGGCACGCTTGACGCCGAGCACGCGCATCGGCGACAGCATGATGTTCTCCAGCACCGACAGGTGCGGGAACAGGTTGAAGCTCTGGAACACGAAGCCGATGCGGCTGCGCAGCCGGTTGAGCGCCACGCTGCTCATCGGCGCGTGGATGTCGTGGCCGTCGAAGAGCAACTGGCCCGACTTGATCTCCTCGAGCCGGTTGACGGTGCGGATCAGCGTCGACTTGCCGGAACCGGAAGGCCCGCAGACCACCACCACCTCGCCTTTCTTGACTTCGGCGTTGACGTCGGCGAGCGCCTGGTAGTCGCCGTACCACTTGTTGATGTTGGAAAACAGGATCATGGGAACGTCTGCGTTCGTTGGGGTGGGCATGGTTCTGTCTCCTTTGCGTTTGTCCGACCGTCGTGCGCGGCCTTGTCAGGGATTGGCCGCCACCGGCGGCGGCAGCGAGGCGCCCTCGGGCGACAGCGGGGCCATCGCCGCGCCGAGCCGCTTGTGGGCAATGCGCCGCTCCAGCCACTGCGCCAGCTGCGTGAGGCTGAAGCAGACCACGTAGTAGGTCATCGCCAGGATGAAGAAGACCTGGAAGGGCTTGGTCAGCAGCTGGTTGTTGATCTGGTTGGCCGCGAAGGTGAGCTCGTTCACGTTGATCACGTAGCCCAGCGTCGTTTCCTTGATGGTGGAGATGAACTGGCTCAGCATGCTCGGCAGCATGTTGTAGAGCGCCTGCGGCAGGATCACGTACCACATCGTTCCCAGGTGGCTGTGGCCGAGCGCGCGCGCCGCCTCGGTCTGTCCCTTGGGCAGGGCCTGGATGCCGGCGCGCACCACCTCCGACAGGTAGGCGCCCTCGTAGATCACCAGCGTGCACAGCATGGTGGTGAAGCCCGAGATCTCGCGGCCGATCAAAAGCGGCACGAGGAAGTAGACCCACAGGATCACCATCAGGAGCGGCACGCCGCGCACGACGTAGACCAGCACCGTCGCCGGCCAGCGCAGCACCGCCCACGGCGACAGCCGCGCCAGCGCCATCAGCACCGACAGCGGGAAGGCCAGCACGATGCCCAGCACCGACAGGACCAGCGTGGCGACGATGCCGCCCATCGGGCCGTTGGGATACTGGCCGATGAGCAGCAGCAGCCAGTTGTCGCGCAGGATCTCGAAGATGCTGAACATCTCTCACCTCGCTCCGACGATGCGGTAGTGCCGCGCCACCCAGCCGCCCGCGGCCATGATGAGCAGCGAGAAGCCGAGATAGAGCACCGTGGCCACGCTGTAGGCCTCGAAGGCGCGGAAGCTCTGGCTCTCCACTTCCTTGACCGCGTGCGTCAGCTCGGCCACGCCGATCGCCATGGCCAGGCTGCTGTTCTTGAACAGCGACACGCTGTGATTGACCAGCGCGGGGATGGCGTTGCGGATCGCCTGCGGCAGCATGACGTGGCGCATCGAGCCGATGTAGCTGTGGCCCAGCGCACGCGCGGCCTCGGCTTGCCCCGCCGGGATGGAGCGCAGGCCCGATCGCAGGTCCTCGCTGAAGTAGGCCGCCTGGCACAGCCCGAGCGCGACGATCGAGAGGATGGCCTCCGCGTTGTGCTCGGACAGCCAGTTCTGCAGAAACTGGGGCAGCAGGCTGAAGATGCCGAAGTACCAGAGCATCAGCTGCACCAGCGTCGGCACGTTGCGGTGGTAGGAGACATAGGCCGCGACCACGCGCTCGGCGATGCGGCTGGGCGTCAGGCGCACGGTCAGCAGCACGATGGCCAGGCTCATCGCGAGCAGCCAGGAGCCGGCCGCGATCTTCAGCGTCATCTCCACGCCGTGCAGCAGCATCGCGCCGAACTCCGGCTTCAGCAGGACGGCCAGCAGGTCGAAGTCCTTCATGTGCCGTTCCTTTGTTTTCCGCGGTTCTCAGGCCTGCGGCGCTTCCGGGCGCGCGGTGGAGAGCCCGCCGGGCACCTGCAGCGTCGGCGTGATCTCCATGTGGCCCACGTTCACCGCGACCGGCGCGGCGATGGCGAAGGCAATGGCGTCGGCAATGTCCTCGGCCCGCGGCAGCTCGAAGCCCTCGATGAAGCGCTTGTGCATTTCCTCCGGGTTGCCGTGCACGTGCGCGAAGATGTCGGTGGCCACCCGCCCCGGGCAGATCTCGGTGACGCGCACGCGCTTGCCGAAGACATCGATGCGCAACTGGCGCGACAGCATGCTCACCGCGGCCTTGGTCGCGTGGTAAGTGCTGTTGCCGCCGAAGTTGTAGGCCCCGGCGATCGAGCTGATGTTGATCACGTGGCCGCGGTCGCGCGCGGCCATGCCCGGCACGACCAGCCGGCACAGGTGCAGCACGGCGCGCAGGTTGACGTCGACCAGCAGGTCGATGCCCTCGGCGTCGGCCTTCAGGATCGAGCCGGGCCGGTCGACGCCGGCATTGTTGACCAGCACGTCGAAGGGGATCTCCTGCGCCAGCCGGGTGATGCCCTCGAGGTCGCTCACGTCGATGGCGTGCGGGATGCAGCCCGTGCGCGCGGCCAGTTCGGCCAGCTTGCCGGCGCTGCGCGCGAGCGCGTGGACCTGCAGGCCTTCCTTGCAGAGGCGCTCGACGACCGCGGCGCCGATGCCCGAGGAGGCCCCCGTCACCAGCGCGGTCTTGTAGTCGGAGAAAGGCATCTTTGGCTTCTTTCGTTATGACGAATTCACTGTATCCAGCGCGACCTCGGGGCGCCAAGACGGAATGGCTGTGTAGAGATAAGCCGTCCTTATGTCGCCTGGTCGCCCGGCCTCAGGGCGCCATCTGGCGCGAGATCGGCAGCACGCGCCCCGCAGCCTCGACCACGCCGCGTACGGCCCGCGCCAGCTCCACCGCACCGGGCGTATCGCCGTGCACGAGGATGGAGCGGACGTTCATCGGGATCCTGCGCCCGCCATGGCTGGTGACCGTGCCCTCCTCCAGCAGCTGGCGCACGCGCGCCAGCACGGCCTCGGGCTCGTGGATGACGGCGCCGGGCAGCTTGCGCGGCACCAGCAGGCCCTCGTCGTCGCAGGCGCGGTCGGCCAGGAAGGTCCGGGCCACGCGCAGCCCGCAGCGCTCGGCCGCGTCTTCGATGGCGCGGCTGGCAGACGAGCTGATGATCAGGCCGGGGTCGAAATCGGCCACCGCGCGCACCAGCGGGCCGGCCAGCGCCGCGTCGGCGGCCGCCATGTTGCCCAGCGCGCCATGGAAGCTCATGTGCGTCATCCGGTGGCCGGCCGAGCGCGCCATGCCCGCGAGCGCGCCCAGCTGGTAGGTGACGTAGGTGGCGAGCTCCGCGACATCGATCTGCATCGGGCGGCGCCCGAAGCCGAGCAGGTCGGGAAAACCCACATGCGCCCCCACATCCACGCCCCGGTCGCGGGCCATGCGCACCGTGCGGTCCATGATGACCGGGTCGCCAGCATGGAAACCGCAGGCCACGTTGGCGGAGGAGACGATCTCCAGCAGCGCCTCGTCCTCGCCCATGCGCCAGGGGCCGAAGCCCTCGCCCAGGTCGGCGTTCAGGTCGATGTCCATCGCGATGTACTCCTCATTCGTCGGCCTGCAGTTCGACCAGCAGGGTGCCCCAGCCCACAGGCTGGCCGTCGGGCACCAGGAAGGCGATCAGCACGCCGGACTGCGGTGCGTGCACCGGCAGCAGCAGCGGGCCGATCTGCATCAAACCCACGGGCTGTCCCGCGGACACGCGTTCGCCGGGGCGCGCCAAGGGCGCGGCATGCAGCGGATGGGCGTGCAGGAAGTTGCCCACACTGGGCGCGGCAGCCACGCATGACGGCGGCGCCGGCGGCGTGCCCTCCTCCTGCGCATCCAGCTGCACGATCCCGCTTCCGCGCCCACCCCCGCGCCCCAGCCGCAGCACGCCGTCGGGCGTGCGCAGCTCCAGCAGGCCGATGTCGGTGGCGGCCAGCCAGGCGGCGAGCTCCCGGACTTGCGCAGGGCTCTTCATTTCAGTTCATGCGCGGCGCGCTGCGGTGGAGGTCCACCATGCGCCGCACCCTGTCGAGCCAGGCCTCGATCTCGTCCAGCGCGGCCACGGCCTCGTCCCAGCTGCTTTCGATGAAGCGGATGCGGCTGCCGATCGGCGCCTGGCCGAGTCGCCAGAGATCGGCCTCGATCACGGTGCCGAACTTGGGGTAGCCACCCGAGGGCTGGGCATCGCGCATCTGGATGATGGGCTGCCCACCGTGCGGCACCTGGATCACGCCGGGCACGATGCCGTGCGAGCGCATCTCCATCGGCGCGATCGGCCGCAGCGCCTCGCCGTCGAGGCGGTAGCCGCAGCGGTCGCTCTGGGCCGTGATCTTCCATTCGCCGGCCCAGAAGGCGGCGCGCGAGGCTTCCTCGAAGCCCAGGTATTCGGCGGCGGGCAACACCCGCACTGCGGGCAGGCCGTCCACCTGCAGCGGCAGGCTCAATGCCGGCGGCACGAGGCCGAAGCCGGTCTGGCAGGACTGCCCCTCGCCCACCGCGCGCAGCGCATCGCCGCGGCGCAGCGCGCGGCCCTCGTGGCCGCCGAAGGCGCCGCGCAGCTGGGTGCTGCGCGAGCCCAGGACCTCGGGCACGTCCACGCCACCGGCCAGGCACAGCATGGCGCGGCTCCCGCGATGCATGCCGCCCTGCGGCAGGCCCAGCGTGAGCGTCTGCCCGGCGCGCGCCTGGTGCACCCACCAGGGCAGGAGCGGCGCTTCGTCGAGCCGCGCCGCGCAGTCGGCGCCGGTCAGCGCGAAGGCGCAGTCCTGGTCGAAGCGCAGCTTAAAAGGAAACACCGGCACCTCGATGGCGGCCGCATCGGGCCCGTTGCCCAGCAGCAGGTTGCCGGCCGCCAGCGCCAGCTTGTCCATGGCCCCGGAGGTGCCCACGCCCCAGCGCAGGCTGCCGGTGCGCCCCATGTCCTGCACGGTGGCCAGCGCGGCGGACGAGAGCACTTCGATCATCGGATCACCCCCTGGACCCGGAAGCGGATCATGTCGCCCGGCTGCAGCCTCGCCGGCGGGTCCTGCGACGGATCGAAGAAGGTCATGGCAGTGCTGCCGATCGTGTTCCAGCCGCTCGGGCCGGCCGAGGCCGACACGCCGGTCTGCACGCCGCCGATCGACACCGCGCCGCCCGGAATGCTCAGCACCGGCACCTTGCGCCGCGGCGTGGCGATGCGCGGGTCCATGCCGCCCAGGTAGCAGTAGCCCGGATGGCTGCCGAGCGCGTACACCGGATAGACCGGCGTGCTGTGGAACTCGACGATCTCCTCCACGCTGAGCCCGGTGTGCGCCACCACGTCGGCCATGTGGGGGCCGCCCTCGCCGCCGTAGATCACCGGGAGCTCGACCACGCGCCCTTCCAGCGGCAGGGCCTCCGCCGCGTCCCAGGCGGCGTGCAGGCGGGCCTCCAGCGCTTCCAGGGCAGCTGCGTTGCGCGGCGCTCGCATGAAGGTGAGCATGAGGTTGTTCATGCCCGGCACCGCTTCGCGCACTTCGGGCCAGGCCTGGGTCTCGCGCGCCAGCGCCCAGATGCGCTGCTGCGACCCGAGGTTCAGCTCGCCCGGCGCCTCGAACAGCAATGCCGTGGTGCCCAGCAGGCTGACGGATGCGGTCGGTGCGATCACGCGAGGCTCCTTCGCTGCAGCCAGCGCTCGAGGTGGTGGATGTCCACGCCGCCGGCGGCGAAGCCCTGGTCGCGCAGGATCTCGCGGTGCAGCGGCACGTTGGTCGAGATGCCCTCGACGCGCATCTCGGCGAGCGCCAGGCGCATGCGGTCGAGCGCATCGGCGCGCGTGCTGCCCTGCACGATGAGCTTGGCGATCATCGAGTCGTAGTACGGCGGCACACGGTAGCCGGCACCGGCATGCGAGTCCACGCGCACGCCGAAGCCGCCTGGCAGCTGCCAGGCGCTGATGCGCCCCGGCGAGGGCGCGAAGGTATCGGGGTTCTCGGCATTGATACGGCACTCGATGGCATGCCCTTCACAACGCACGTCGGCCTGCATGAAGCCCAGGCGCTCGCCGCGCGCCACGCGCAACTGCTGCTGCACGATGTCGATGCCTGTGGTCATCTCGGTCACGGGGTGCTCCACCTGGAGGCGGGTGTTCATCTCGATGAAGTAAAAGGCGCCCTGCTCGTACAGGAACTCTAAGGTGCCGACGCCGCAGTAGCCGATCTGCCGGCAGGCCGCGGCGCAGCGCTCGCCGACCTCGCCCAGCAGCGCCTCGTCGATGCCGATGGCCGGCGCCTCCTCGATCACCTTCTGGTGGCGGCGCTGCAGCGAGCAGTCGCGGCTGCCGAGCCATAGCGCATTGCCATGGCTGTCGGCCAGCACCTGGATCTCGACATGGCGCGGATGCAGCAGGAACTTCTCGATGTAGACCTCGGGGTTGCCGAAGGCGCGGCGCGCCTCCTCGCGCGTGAGCGACATCGCCTCCGGCAGGGCGGCTTCGTCGTGCACCACGCGCATGCCGCGACCGCCGCCGCCGCCCGCGGCCTTCACGATCACCGGGAAGCCGATCTCGCGCGCCAGGGCGAGAACCTCGTCCGGGTCCTCCGGCAGGCTGCCGTCGGGGCCGGGCACGCAGGGCACGCCGGCGCGCCGCATCGCGCGCTTGGCCGCGACCTTGTCGCCCATGGTGCGGATGCAGGTGGCGCTGGGGCCGATGAAAGTGAGGCCGGCCTGCTCGACGCGCTCGGCGAAGCCCGCGTTCTCCGACAGGAAACCGTAGCCCGGATGGATGGCCTGGGCGCCGCTGACTTCGGCGGCGAACAGGATCGCGGAGGGGTTCAGGTAGCTCTGCCCGGGCGCGGCCGGGCCGATGCACAGGGCCTGGTCGGCCTGCGCCACATAGCTCGCCTCGCGGTCGGCTTCGGAGTACACCGCCACGGTCCGGAGCCCGAGGCCGCGGCAGGCGCGCTGGATGCGCAGGGCGATCTCCCCCCGATTGGCGATGAGCACGGTGTCGAACATGGCCATGGTCCCCTATACGCCGTCGAAGCGGAACAGCGGCTGGCCCGCTTCGACCTCCTGCCCCGAGCGCACCAGCACCGCCTGCACCGTGGCGTCGCGATCGGCGCGCACCTCGTTGAAGACCTTCATGGCCTCGATCACGCACAGCGTCTGGCCCGCCTTAACGGTTTGACCGGCCTGCACGAAGGGCGCCTCGGCGGGCGTCGGCTGCAGGTGCACCACGCCGTAGAGCGGCGCGAGGCATTCGGCCGACGCTGCCGCCGCAACGGGCAGATCGTGCGCCGCGATCGCTGCTCGCCGGCGCGGCGTCGCCGCCAGCGCCGACTGCTTCACCAGCCGCAGCGTGCAGCCGTTCTCGCTGTACTCCAGCTCGCACAGGTCCGATGCGGCCAGCGCGTCGATGAGCGTCTTGATCTGTTCCTGATTCATGCCGGGCCGTCTTGGGCGACGGAACATCCTGGGTGGCCGACGCGTTCGACGAACGCGTGACGGCAGGCATGAAAGGTAGCGGGCCGCGGGCACAAAGCCCAAGACGGATTGGCTGTGCCGCAATAAGGGCGGCTTATGACAAGGCGCTCAGCTCGGGTTCGGGCGTCGAGGCGACGGTGCCGGCAAGGTCGACGACGAGCTCGAGCAGGATGTCCTTCACCGCTTGCGCCGGTTCGGAAAGAGGCAGGTGGTCCGACTGGCACAGCGCGAGCGGCGCCTCGATCACCGGGTCGACGATGCGGAACTGCCAGGCGCCGCAGGCCGCCACGACCTCGCGCGCCATCGACGCCGGCAGGATGGTGGCGCCCAGTCCGTCGGCGATGGCGGCGGTCAGGGTGAAGGCCGATTCGATCTCGGCCACCACGCGCGGCACCATGCCGGCGCGCACGAAGGCCGCATCGACCAGCTTGCGCACCACGTTATAGGGGCGCGGCAAGAACAGTTCGATCTCGCGCAGGTCGGCCAGTCGCACGGGCTCGGCCGGCGCCGGCATGGAAGCCGGCCCCACGAGGAACAGGGGTTCCTTCAGCAGCGGCAGGAAGGACAGCCCGTGGATGGCCTTGTCGCCAT
Source organism: Variovorax sp. LjRoot175 (assembly GCF_964253805.1). Lineage (NCBI taxonomy): Bacteria > Pseudomonadati > Pseudomonadota > Betaproteobacteria > Burkholderiales > Comamonadaceae > Variovorax > Variovorax sp. LjRoot175. The sequence goes on from NZ_CAXURY020000001.1 coordinate 5,219,980, forward strand.
AGAGCACGGCCAGATCCATGCGGCCGTTCATGATGAGTTCGCTCAGCGTGGTGCCGTAGTTCTCGTTGAGGTAGAGCAGGATGCCGGGATGCCGGGCGCGCACGGTGCGCAGCAGCGGCAGCGACAGCGCGGAGGCTGCGGTGCCGGGCGCGAGCCCCACTGACACCTGGCCCGACAGGCCCTCGCCGGCGGCCTCCATGTCGACGCGGGCCTGCTCGCACTGCCGCAGGATGATCTGGGCATGGCGATACAGCACCTTGCCGGCCTCGGTGGGCGTCACGCCGCGCTTGGTGCGCACCAGCAATTGCTGCCGCACCTCGCCTTCGAGCGTGGCGAGCTGCTGGCTCAAAGCCGGTTGCGCAATGAAGAGCACCTCGGCGGCCTGCGTCAGGCTGCCGATGTCCACGATCTTCACGAAGTATTTGAGGCGTCGGAGGTTCACGCCTTGTCTCCAAGCAAAAGCTGAGCCTATCACTGGGGCGCAGGGGCGCCTAGATGCGATGTGTCCGGGGTGCGGAGGCGAGCGGTGTCTTGCTCCCTCTCCCTCTGGGAGAGGGCGGGGGTGAGGGCACCGGACGGTCGAGACGCCCGTGCCGATGGACAGGCACGATGCCCTCACCCTAACCCTCTCCCAGAGGGAGAGGGGACCAGACAGGAGTCACCATAAGCTGCGCCTATACAACCAGAGCGATCTCATCTTGGCCGAGGTGGAGCGATGTGCGTACCGTTGGGTCCGTACATCCCGCACCCAAGGAAGATCCGTGACCACCTCCCGCATCGCCGCCCGCGTACGGCGCATCAAGCCTTCGCCCAGCACCTCCGCCGCGGACCGCGCCAACGAGCTGCGTCGCCAGGGCAAATCGATCGTCAACCTGGTGGTGGGTGAACCCGACTTCGACACCCCGCTGCATATCCGGCGCGCCGCCGCCGAAGCCATGGACAAGGGCGCGACGCGCTACACGCTGATGGCCGGCACGGTCGAGCTGCGCCAGGCCATCGTCGCCAAGCTGGAGCGCGAGAACGGCCTGTCGTATGCGTTGAACGAAATCATCGTCACCAGCGGCGCCAAGAGCGCGATCTACAACGCCTTCGCCATCACGCTGGAACCGGGCGACGAAGTGATCATCCCCGCGCCCTACTGGGTGTCCTACCCCGACATGGTGCTGGCCTGCGAAGGCAAGCCCGTCATTGTCGCCTGCCCGGAGGCCAACGGCTTCAAGCTCACGCCCGCCCAGCTCGAGGCCGCCATCACGCCACGCACGCGCTGGCTCCTGATCAACTCGCCGAGCAATCCCACCGGCGCCAGCTACACGGCCGACGAATACCGCGCGCTGGCGGATGTCCTCATGCGCCATCCGCACGTGATGGTGATGACCGACGACATCTACGAACACATCCGCTTCGACGGCCGCTCGACGCCGCACATGCTGGCGGTCGAGCCCGCCTTGCGCGAGCGCACGCTGGCCGTCAACGGCGTCTCCAAGACCTATGCGATGACCGGCTGGCGCATCGGCTGGGCCGCGGGCCCGGCCGATCTGGTCACGGCGATGGACACCTTGCTCTCGCAGTCCGCCGGCAACTGCTGCTCGATCAGCCAGGCGGCCGCCGCGGCGGCGCTCAACGGCGACCAAAGCTTCGTGGCCGAGAGCGTGGCGGTCTACAAGGAGCGGCGCGACCGCACGCTCGCACTCGTCAATGCGATCCCCGGCCTGAGCTGCGCCACGCCGCCCGGCGCCTTCTACCTCTACATCGACTGCGCCGGACTGATCGGCAAGACCACGCCCGCAGGCAAGCAACTGAACGAAGACGGCGACGTCGTGATGTACCTGCTGGAAAGCGCGGGCGTGGCCACGGTCGCCGGCACCGCCTACGGGCTCTCGCCCTACTTCCGCCTGTCCATCGCCACCTCGATCGAAACACTGGAAGAAGGCTGCACGCGCATCGCCCGCGCGGTGGCCGAGCTGCGCTGAGCGCACGAACCATCGCCGCCACCAAGGACACACCCATGCCATACAAAGCCATCCGCAAGAACCCCTCGGCCGCGCAGGTCGATCCGAAGATCCTGGCCGCACTGCGCGAGATGCCCGTTGCGGCGCTGAGCGACAACATGCACCGCAACATCGGCACCACGGGCCTGAACCCCTATCACCGCCCCGTCGCCCGGACCATGGCAGGCACGGCCGTCACGGCGCGCTCGCGTGGCGGCGACAACCTGACATATTTGCGCGCCCTCGAGTTCTGCCGTCCCGGCGACGTGCTGGTGATCGATGCCGGAGGCATCCTCAACAACGCGGTGGTCGGCGGCATCCTGTCCTTCTACGCCGCCCACATCGGCGTCGTGGGTGTGGTGGTCGACGGGGCGATCCGCGACGTGGCCGAAATCCGGGCGCGCGAGTTCCCGGTCTACGCACGCGGCGTCACCCATCGCGGCCCGTACAAGGACGGCCCGGGCGAGATCAACGTGCCGGTGTCCGTCGGCGGCATGGTGGTCAACCCCGGCGACATCGTGGTCGGCGACCAGGACGGCCTGATGGCCTTCGCGCCGGACGAGGCCGAACTGTTGATCGAGAAGGCACGCGCGCACCTGGAGACCGAAGCCGAGACGATACGGGCCATGAAGGAGGGTCGATGGGACCGTTCCTTCATCGACGCGCTAGAAGCCCGCTGCCCCAACTGAAAGCGGGCGGGGCCGTCAATGCAAGGTATGCAGGCCGACTTCGAGTTCGAGCTGGCCGACCAGTTCGAGCAGGATGGCCTTGACCACCTGCGCCGGCTCGGAAAGCGGCAGATGATCGGACGCGCACAAGGCCAGCGGCACCTCGATCGGCGGTGAGACGATCCGGTGCAGGTGCACGTCGGCGGTCGCGGCGACCCCGCGCGCGGCCGACACCGGCAGGATCGTCGCGCCCACGCCGGAGGCGACCGCGGCCGCCAGCGTGTTCGAGGATTCCATCTCGGCCACGACGCGCGGCACCATCTGCGCCGCTGCGAAAGCCTGGTCCACGTACCTGCGCAGCTGGTTGTTCGCGCACGGCAGCAGCAGGTCGATGCCGTCCAGGTCGGCCAGCGCCACCTCGCCCTCCCTGCGCAGCAGTCCCTCGGGCGCCACGACGAACAGGTCCTCGGTCAGCAGCGGATCGAAGGAGAGGCCCTGCACGACGCGCCCGCCGCCGTACAGCACGGCCATGTCCATGCGGCCGCTGCGCACCACGTCGCACAGCGTGGTGCCGAAGTTCTCGTTGATGTGAAGCACGATCTGCGGATGGCGTCCCTGCACGGCCCGCAGCAGCGGCAAGGCCAGTGCGGAGGCCGCGGTGCCCGGGGCCATCCCGACCGACACCTGGCCCGACAGGCTCTGACCGGCGTTGAGCACGTCGGCCTGCGCCTGGTCGAACTGCCGCAGGATGATCTGCGCATGGCGGTACAGCGCCTTGCCGGCCTCGGTGGGCATGACGCCCTTCTGCGTGCGCAGCAGCAGCTGCTGCTTGAACTCGCCTTCCAGCGTCGCCAGCTGCTGGCTCAGCGCGGGTTGGGCGACGTGGAGCACCTCCGAGGCTTGCGTCAGGCTGCCGACGTCGACGATCTTCACGAAATACTTCAAACGCCTGAGATTCACAGGGGCCTCGTTGATGCTCTCGGGACGGAGCCAAGCAAGCATCGAGCCACCGATTGGCCGCGTCAACCGGGGTTACGATCAGCCGGCAATGACGGTGAACTTCAAGACGCTCAGGAGCTTCGTGACGGCGGTGGATGCGAAGAGCCTGTCCGCCGCGGCGCACCAGCTGCGCGTCGCCCAGCCCGCGCTGAGCCAGCACATCGCCTCGCTCGAGGAGCATTTCAAGCACCGGCTGCTCAACCGCTCGAACGCCGGCGTCACGCCGACGCGCGCCGGCAGCGAACTCTACCGGCATGCGCAGATCATCCTCAGCCATCTCGAGCAGGTGGAGCGCGAGCTCACGAGCCGCAGCGACGCCAGCTTCATCGCCGGCGCCGTGTCGGTTGGGCTGGCCACCTACAGCACGGCGTCGATTCTCTCGATGCCCCTGTTGCAGGCGGTGCGGCGCGAGTATCCCGATGTGAGCCTCTTCATCAACGACAACTTCGGCCTGGTGCTCAGCGAGATGGTGATGACCGGGCGCATGGACATGGCCGTCATCTATGCGGCCGGCCCGATCAAGGGCGTCACGCTGCAGCCCCTGTTCACGGAGGAGCTGTGCCTGATCGCGCCGCCGGATCTCCGGTTGCCGCCGGGCAGCGATGAGGCCGTTGCCCTGCGTTCACTGGCCGACATGGACCTGCTCTTGCCCAGCCGCACGCACTTCCTGCGCCGGCTGATCGACGAGGCTTTCGCCCGCATCGGCGTGGTGCCGCGCATCACGGCCGAGATCGAATCGGCCGCGACCTTGCGCCAGGCGATCGAGGCCGGCGTCGGCGCCACGATCCTGCCGTCGGCCTCGGCGCATGCGACGAGCATCGCGGCGCAGCTGGTCATTCGCCGGATCGTCGAGCCCGGCCTGCAGGCCACGGTGTCGCTGTGCGTGCCGGACCACCTGCCGATGTCGGACCAGGCGCGCGCGGTGCTCGACATCCTCAAGCGGCAGATCGACGACCTGTTCGTCGACGGCCGGCTGGTCGGCATTCGCGCGCCCGAGGCCGACGCGACGCCGCGCTGAACCTCAGTGCGCCTGGGCGGTCGCCGGAACGCTGAGCTGCCGCATCACGCCCACGCCTTCGGCGACGAAGGGATCGGCATGGTAATAGAGCAACTGCGCGCCGACCGACACCAGATGCGCGACGTCGTGCCGCACGACCAGCGTGCCGGCCACCTTGCGCGCGGCGCGAATGCGCTGCAGCGTCTGGTCCACCAGGTCCAGCACCGGTTGCGCCCGGCGCTTTCCCGCCGCCACCGCAGGCGAATAGCCCATCGACTGCGACAGGTCGCCGGGGCCGACGAAGAACACGTCGATGCCTTCCACCGCGAGGATCTCGTCGAGATTGCGCACCGCTTCGACCGACTCGACCATGCCGATCAGCAGCCGGGCCTCATGGTCGTCCGGGCAGGCGTAGCGGAAGGTGTGCACCACCTGGCGCGCGATCTCGGCGGTGTGGATCAACGGCACCATCACGCCGTCGGCGCCGGCGTTGAGGCAGCGCGTGATGGTCGAGCGCTCCTGATTCTGCGGCCGCACGATGCCGAAGCCGCCCGCGTAGCGCGCGGCCTTGGCCATGTGGTGGATGTCCTCGAAGCCGGCCAGGCCGTGCTCGCAGTCGATGAAGACCGAGTCGGCGCCCGAGCGCACCAGCTTCTCGCACAGCGTGGGCGAGATGTGGTTGGGGTTGACCATCAGCACGGAATCGCCGCGTGCCAGGCGTTCCTTCAATGATGACGAAGTGCTCATCGCGTTGTCTCTCGTTCAGGGTTTGCCCGGCGTGCCGTCGGGGGCGCCTAGCCAGCGACTGATCTCCACATCGGGCCCCTGGTCGCGCGCCAGCGTGGGGCTGATGACCAGCTGCTCGATGGTGGTGCCCTGCGGCAGCGTGCAGGCCAGCAGGATGGCGCGCGCCACGTCCTCGGGCGCGACCATCGCGGCGCGCTCGGCGGCGCTGGGCGGGCGCACGCGGGTGTCCATGATCGGCGTGTTCACCTCGCCGGGCAGGATGGTGGTCGAGCGGATGTTGTTGTTGCGGAAGGTGGCATGCATGAAGCCCATCAGGTTGCTCACCGCCGCCTTCGCCGCGCCGTAGGGGGCGCCGCCCAGCAGGTTCGGCCGCACCGCCGCCAGCGAAGAGACGGTGACGATGGTGCCTGCGCCCGCGGCCAGCATGCCGGGCAGCACGGCCTGGATCAGCACGTAGACGGCGGTCAGGTTGACCGAGATGGCCGACTCCCAGTCGTCCGACTCGATCCAGCGGATGTTGCGCACGCGGCTGGTGAGGCCGGCGTTGTTGACCAGGATGTCGACCGGCCCGACGTCGGCCTCGGTCCAACGCACCAGCGCCTGCAGTTGCTCGCGCTCCTGCAGGTCGGCCTGGCGTGCCCAGGCCTCGCCGCCGGCGGCGCGGATCTCGGCCACCACCGCGTCCAGCGGCTCCTTGCGGCGGCCCATCACCACCACGCGCGCGCCCTCGGCCGCGAGCATCAGCGCCGTGGAACGGCCGATGCCGGAACCACCTCCGGTGACCAGCGCGACCTTGCCGGAGAGTGCAGCGCCGGCCATCACGCCACCGCCTTTGCCGGCGTTGCCGGGGCCAGCGCTTCGTAGCCGTAGTCGGCGAGTGCGCCCGCGGCGCTGATCAGGCCCTGTCGCAGGTCGTCCTCCACCAGTTCGCGCGAGCGCTGCTGGGCATCGCCCCAGCCGCCGCCGCCCGGCAGCTCGATCATCAGCCGCTCGCCCGGGCCCAGCACGAGCCGGCCCTTGGGAAACACGTGGCGCCCGTCGTGCATCACCGCGCCGTTGCGGCCGGCCTGGCCGCCCAGCACGCCCAGGCAGGGGTGCTTCACATGCTCGGTGCTGAGGTAGATGTTCATCTCGCGGTCCGACAGGTTGCGCATCACGCCGCGCTGACCGAGGCCGCCGCGGAACTTGCCGGGGCCACCCGAATCCGGGATCAGCTCCTTGCGCTCGGTCAGGATCGGCACCGCCATCTCGTACATCTCGATCGGCGTGACACGGCAGTTCGACGGGAAGCTCAGCGTGTCCAGCCCGTCCATCGACGAACGCCCGCCCTGCCCGCCGTGGAAGTTCTGGGCGCTGCCGTAGGCGCTGCCGTCGGAGCGCTGGCCCTGGCAGTTGATGCCCCAGATCGGCGCGCCGCCGCTGTCGCCCATGGCGCCTTCGGGCACCACGTTCTGCAGCGCCTTGAAGATCAGGCTCGGGATCACGTGGCCCACCAGGTTGCGCGCCGCGCCGGCGGCATGCGGCCGCGGGTTGAGGATCGAGCCCGCGGGCGCCGAGTCGGTCAGCGGGATCATGCAGCCCTCGTTGTTGGGCGTGTCCGGATCGAGCAGGCACTTGAGCGCGTAGACGCTGTGCGCGACGCGGTAGTGCGGCACCACGTTGATGCCGCGCGCCACTTCCGGCGAGGTGCCGGTGTAGTCGACGTGAATGGCATCGTCGCCCACCTCGACGCTGACGCACAGCTTCACGTCGCTCTCGAAGCCGTCGATGGTCATCTCGGCCTTGTAGCTGCCGTTGGGCCAGGCCGCGATGGCCTGACGCATGAAGCGCTCGGAGCGGCTGAAGATCGCCTCGCCGAGTTCGTTGCAATCGTCCAGGCCGTACTCGTCCATAAAGCGGCTGAGTTCGCGGCACATCACCTCGTTGGCCGCCACCATGCTCTGGATGTCGCCGCGCACCTCGTGCGGCAGGCGCACGCTGGCCTCGATCACCGCGAACACGTCGGTGTTGGGCTTGCCGGCCTTGAAGAGCTTGAGCATCGGGATGCGGATGCCCTCCTCGAACATGTCGGTCGAGTCGGGCGACTGCGGGCGGCCGCCGATGTCGGGCAGGTGGGCGATGCTGCCGGCATAGGCCACGATCTTGCCGTTGCGGAAGATCGGCGTGAGCATCACCATGTCCGGCAGGTGGCCGGTGCCGATCACCGGGTCGTTGGTGGCGATCACGTCGCCCGGTTCCAGCGATTCGGGCGGGAAGGCCGGCAGGAAATAGTTCTGCGCCGCCATCGGCAGCGTGGTGATGAACACCGGGATCGACCAGGTGCACTGGGCCAGCGCGCGGCCCTTGGCATCGAGCAGCACGGTGACGTAGTCGTGGTTCTCGCGCACGATCGGCGAGAAGGCGGTGCGGCCGAGCGCGATGTCGGCCTGGTCGGCGATGAAGACCAGGCGGTCCCACATCACCTGCAGCGTGATCGGGTCGTTGAAGTCGGGTTTCAGCATGGACATGGCGGAGGCCCTTCAGGACAAAAGCATGATCAGGTTGTGCTCGGCGTCGAGCGAGGCGGAGGCGTTCGGCCCCATCACCACGGTCGATTCGCGCTGCTCGATGATGGCCGGCCCCTCGACCGGCACGCCGGGCAGCAGCGCGTACTGGTCGTAGACCGGGGTCAGGGCGTACTTGCCGAGCTCGGAGAAGAACACCGGCCGCGTGCCCTTGCGCGGATCGCGCACGGCGCCGGCTTCGCCGCGCAGCCCGGCGAGCGACACCTCGTGTTTCGGGCCGCTCGCGCGGATGCGCCAGGTGATGACCTCGGCATCGGTGCCGGCGACGGCGCGGCCGTACAGCGCGACGTAGTTGGCGTGGAAGCGCGCCAGCAGCTCATTCAGGAAAGCCGGGTCGGCCGGGTCCAGCTCGGGCAGCGCCACCGAGATCTCGTAGCCCTGCCCCACGTGGCGCATGTCCACGGTGTAGGAGAAGCCGATGCGGTCGGCCGGCACCTGGCTGGCCAGCACCACCTCGCGGCCCTGCGCCTGGAGCGCGGCCTTGAGCGCGTCGACCGCCTTCGGGTCCCAGGCCGACAGCCGCATCGGCAGGCTGGTCGAGAGATCGGCGGCCACCGGCGCGCCGAGCAGGCCGATGGCCGAGGTGACGCCCGCGCCCAGCGGGCAGATCACCTTGCGGATGCCGAGCTTGCGCGCCACGCCGTAGGCATGCACCGGGCCGGCGCCGCCGAAGGCGATCAAGGGGAGCGCACGCGGGTCCACGCCGCTGTCGGTGGCCTGCATCGAGGCGGCCTCGGCCATGCTCTCGTTGACCATGTCGTGGATGCCCCAGGCGCAGCGCTCCGGGGTGATGTCGAGCTCCTTCGCCAGGCCCGCCATCGCGGCCTCTGCCGCCGCGCGGTCGAGCGCGAAGTCGCCGCCGAGGAAGGACTTCTCGTCGAGGTAACCCAGCAGCAGATCGGCATCGGTCACGGTCGGCTCGGTGCCGCCGCGGCCATAGCAGGCCGGGCCGGGCGCGGCCGCGGCGCTGCGCGGGCCGACCCCCAGCAGGCCGAGCCGGTTGCGTGCCGCGATGCTGCCGCCGCCGGCGCCGATCTCGATCATGTGGATCGACTGGATCTTGAGCGGGAAGCCGCTGCCCTTGCGGAAGCGCGCGTGGCGCGCCACTTCGAGTTCGTTGGCCACCATCGGCTGGCCGTTCGGGATCAGGCACAGCTTGGCGGTGGTGCCACCCATGTCGAAGGACAGCACGCTCGGCTCGCCGGCCCGGCGCGCATAGTCGGCCGCGGCAACCGCGCCGGCTGCCGGACCCGACTCGATCAGGCGCACCGGCGTGCGGGAGGCGGCCGAGCTCGGCACCACGCCGCCGCTCGATGTCATCCACAGCAACTGGCCGTCGATGCCGCGCTGCGAGAGCTCGCGTTCGAGGTGGCTCACGTGCCCGACCATCATCGGCCGCGTGTAGGCGTTGGCGACGGTGGTCGACGCACGGTCGTACTCGCGCACCTCGGGGCAGACCGTCGACGACAGCGACACCGAGATCTTCGGCGCCACTTCGGCCAGCAGTTCGGCCACGCGCCGCTCGTGCTGCGCGTACTTGTAGGCGTGCAGCAGGCACACGGCCACCGAGTCGACCTTGCGCTCCACCAGCGTGCGGCCGATGGCGCGCACGCCCTCCTCGTCGAGCGCCGTGATCACGGTGCCGTCGGCGGCGATGCGCTCGACCACGCCGAAGCACAGCTCGCGCGACACCAGCGGCTCGGGGTACTGGATGCGCAGGTCGTACAGGTCGTAGCGGCCCTCCGTGCGAATGCGCAGCATGTCCTGGAAGCCGTCGGTGGTGATGAACGCGGTGTTCACGCCCCGGCGCTCGAGCACGGCGTTGGTGACGACCGTGGTCGCGCCGAGGATCTGCAGCGTGCCGCTGGTGTCCGCCCTGCCCGCGTTATTCGCGCGCACCTTGGCCAGCAGCTCGTCCACGCCCTGCAGCACGGCGCGCGCCGGGGCATCCGGCGTGCTCAGCACCTTGTGCAGCAGGATCGTGCCGTCGTCGTCCGTCATGGCGAAGTCGGTGAAGGTGCCGCCGGTGTCGAATGCCAGTTTCATGCTTTTCGTTCCTTGAATGTTCGGTGGATGTCGGCGCTCAGGCCGGCGCCGCGTCCGACGCGCGACGGCCCGTCATGAACAGTTCGCCGAGGTCCGCGTTGCTCAGTTCGCCGACCGGGCTGTCCCAGATCACCTTGCCCAGGCGCAGCACCACGGCGCGCTCGGCCGCCTGCATCGCCTTGCGGGTGTTCTGCTCGACCAGCAGGATGGTTCGGCCGCCCTGATGCAGGCGCTTGAGCTCGTTGAAGACCAGCGTGATCGCCTGCGGCGAGAGGCCCACCGAGGGTTCGTCCACCAGCAGGATCTCGGGCCGGCGCAGCACCGCCATCGCCATCTCCAGCAGCTGCTGCTCGCCGCCGGACATGTTTCCGGCAAGCTCGTTGCGGCGCTTGCGCAGGATCGGGAACAGGTCGTAGACGTACTCGCGCTCGCCCTTCAGGTCGCCGTCCTTGAGGGTGTAGGCCGCCATCTCCAGGTTCTCGTCGATGGTCATCAGCTGGAAATTGCAGCGCCCCTGCGGCACATAGGCAATGCCGTGCGCGAGCATCTGTTGCGGCCGCAGGCCGGCGATGTCCTTGCCCTTCCAGCGGATCGCGCCGCCCTTGTGCGTGGTCATGCCGAACAGCGACTTCAGCAGCGTCGATTTGCCGGCCCCATTGGGCCCGAGCAGCGCGACGAATTCGCCGTGGCGGATCTTGAGGTCCACCCCGTGCAGGATGTCCAGGTGGCCGTAGCCGGCATACAGCTTGTCGATTTCGAGTTCCATGGTCGGGTCTCCCATGTCAGCCTCCGAGGTAGGCCTCGATGACCTCCGGGTTGCGCACGACGGCTTCGGGTGTGTCGTCGGCCAGCTTGGCGCCCTGGTGCAGCACCACCACGCGATGGCTCAGGTTCATCAGCACGTCGGTGTTGTGCTCGATGACGACGAAGGTCACGCCCAGCGTCTGGTTGGCGTGCTCGATGCACTGGATCACCTTCTCGATCAGCACCGGGTTGATGCCGGCCAGCGGCTCGTCGAGCAGGATCAGCTCGGGCTCGGGCATCAGCATCGAGGCGAACTGCAGCAGCTTCTGCTGGCCGCCGGACATGTGGCCGGCCGGCAGGTGCGCCACGCGCGAGAGGCCGGAGACCTCGATCAGCTCCCGGGCGCGTTCGCGCAGCGCCTTCAAGCGCCGCTGCGCGGCCGGCCCGATCCAGAAGGTGGACAGCACGCTGGGGAAGCGCGACATCTGGCCCGCGAGCACCAGGTTCTCTTCCGAATCCAGCGTCGGGAAGACCACCGTCTTCTGGAAGCTGCGCAGGAAGCGGCCTTCGCGCGCGATCCGGTTCATCGGCCAGCCGGTGATGTCCACGCCCTTCAGCAGCACGCGGCCGGCGTCGCTCTTCTGCAGGCCGGTGCAGCAGTCAAACAGGGTCGACTTGCCGGAGCCGTTGGGCCCGATCAGGCCCATCACCTCGCCGCGCCGGACCTCGATGTCCACGCCTTGCAGCGCAGCCACCGCGCCGTAGTTCTTGCGCAGCCCTTCGATGCGCAGCATGGCGTGCTCAGCGGACATCGCGCTGCTCCTTGCGGCCGCCCTGGCCGATGCGCGCGATGCGCTCGGCCGCGCCGTGGAAGAGCGGCGCCAGCCCCTGCGGGAACAGGAACACCAGCCCCAGCAGCACGAAGCCGTAGATCACCATGCGCAGCTCGGGCGTGATCCGCAGCGCCTCCGAGACGGCCACGAAGACGAAGCTGCCGATGATCGCGCCCGGCACCTTCCCGACACCGCCGCCCAGCACGATGATGAGAATGGTGTTGGAGTAGTAGGCCTGGAACACCAGCGGGCTGACCACCGTCGAGAAGTGCGCGTAGAGGCTGCCGCCGAGGCCGGCGAACACCGCGCTCAGCATGAACACGATCAGCTTGTAGGTCCAGGTCGGCACGCCCAGCGATTCGGCCAGCGTCTCGTTGTCGCGGATCGCCACCATGCAGCGGCCGGCCGGCGAGCGGATCAGCGCGACGAAGGCAGCCACCGCCAGCGCGGCGAGCACCAGCACGAGATAGAAGTACTCGGGCGCCCTGACGATGGTGAGCGCCATGTCGCCGAAGCCCAGCGTCGGCCGCGGCACGCCCGACAGGCCCATGTCGCCGCGCGTGAGCTCGACCCAGTTCTTCGACACGACCTGCGCAATCACCACCATGCCGAGCGTGCACATCACGAAGGAGGTGTCGCGCAGCCGCAGCGCCGGGATGCCGAGCGGCAGTGCGACCAGCCCGGCGAGCAGTCCGGCGCACAGGAAGTTCACGAGGAAGGGCGTGCCGAAGTGGATCGACATCAGCGCCGATCCGTAGGCGCCGAGGCCGAAGAACACGCCCTGCGCCAGCGACAGCATGCCGGTGTAGCCGAGGATCAGGTTCAGGCCCAAGGCAGGCAAGAGGAAGATCATCGCGAGCACCATCGCGTGCAGGTAGTAGTCGCCCAGGAAGAGCGGCGCCGCCAGCAATACCGCCATCGCCAGCGCGCAGGCGCTCCAGTTCACCGTGGCCAGCCGTGCGGCCGGCAGGCGGGGCGTATCCAGCGTGGTGATAGACATCGTCGTCCGTTCCATTCGGTGAAATCTCAGAAGCTCATGGGCTCAGAAGCGGGCTTTGCTGCTGAACAGGCCGTGCGGCCGCAGCATGAGCATCAGGAGCAGCGCGACGAAGCCGACCGAGTCGCGGTACTGCAGGCCGATGAAGCCGGCCACCAGGCTCTCGACCACGCCGAGCAGGCAGCCGGCGATGAGGGTGCCGCGCACGTTGCCCATGCCGCCCATCACGATCACGGCAAAGGTCTTGAGCGTGATCGACTCGCCCATGCCGCCGTAGATGCTGACGTTGATCGGGCCGGTCAGGATGCCCGAGAGCGCGGCGATGGCGACGCCGATCAGGAAGGTGCGGCGCACCACCTGCTCGACGTCGATGCCGTTGACCTGGCAGCACTCGATGTTCTGCGACACCGCGCGGATCGAGCGGCCGAGGCGCGTGCTGCGCACCATCCACTCGAGCGCTGCGAACACGACGAGCGTGACCACCACCAGGATCACGCGCTGCTGCGACATGCCGAAGTCGCCGAGCTCGATCGGCTCGATCCAGCCGCCCGAGAACACCTTGTAGCCGCCGCCGAAGGCCAGGATGACGACGTTCTGCAGGATCAGCGACAGGCCCAGCGTGGCCAGCACGCCGGCCTGGAAGGGCTGGCCGATGAGCCGCTGCATCACGCTGCGGCCGATCAGCACCGCGATCAGCGACACGATGGCCACGCCGCCGACGATGGCCAGGCTGTAGTCGGCCATCAGCTTCGACATGACCCACCAGGCCGCGAAGGTGCCCAGCATGTAGTACTCGCCGTGGGCGAAGTTGATGGCCCGCAGCACGCCGAAGATCATCGTCATGCCGGCGGCGACCAGCGCGTACACCGACCCGGTGATGATGCCGTTGACGATCTGCTCGAGGATGAAGGAGCTCACGTGGGTGTCCCGGCGGGCGGATGAAGTCGGCGCTTCACTTGACCGCGTAGTCGATCTTGGTGGTGATCGTTCCCTTGATGGCGGGCTTGCCGTCGGTGATCTCCAGCAGCACCATCGGCAGCACGGCCTGGTTGTGATCGTCGAAGGTCACCATGCCCATCGGGCTGTCGTACTTGATCTTCGAAAGCGCGTTGCGCACGTCCTCGCCCTTCAGGCTGTTGGCGCTCTTGATGGCCTGCGCGATCAGCTGCAGCGTGTCGTAGTGGGTGTAGGCGTGGTTGTTGGGCATCTCGCCACCGTTGGCCTTCTGGTAGTCGTCGACGAACTTGAGGCTGCGCGGCGCCGGCACCTCGGGCAGCCAGGCCGCCGCCTCGACCGCGCCGTTCATGACCTTGGGCGCCGCGGCGATGGTCTCCTTGGTGTTGAACTCGCCGTTGCCCACCAGCGCCACCTTGCCGGCCAGGCCCAGTTCAAGCATCTGGCGCGCGATGATCGGCGTGGTGTCGGCCTGTCCGTAGAGGATGATGGCCTGCGCGCCGGAGCGGCGGATCTTGCTGAGCACCGAGCGGAAGTCGGTCTCCGAATCCTTGTAGTAGTCCTCGCTGAGGATCTCCGCGCCTTCGTATTTCGGCAGGTAGCGCTTGGTGAACTTGATCGCGCCGCGGCCGTAGTCGCTGTCGACCGAGAGCACCGCGTATTTCTTGAAGCCCTTGGTCTTGGCGGCGTACTCGAGCACGGTGGCCGCGCGCACCTCGTCGGTCGGGTAGTTGCGGAAGGTCCACTTGAAGCCGCCGACGCCGGCCTTGTGGGTGATGTCGGGGTTGGACGATGCCGCATTGACCAGCAGCACCTTCGACTCCTCCACCATCGGCTGCATCGCCAGCGTCACCGAGCTGCAGACGTCGCCGATGATGATCGCCGTCTTCTCCAGGCTGATCATGCGCTGCGTGGCCGCCACGCCTTCGGCCGGCACGCACTGGCTGTCGCCGCTCACCAGCTCGATCTTCTTGCCGAGCACGCCGCCGGCGGCATTGATCTCCTTGGCGGCGAGCGCGGCGCCCTTGTTGGCGAAGGCGCCGTAGCGCGCGTTCGGGCCGCTCATGGGGCTGATGATGCCGATCTTGAAGGTGTCGGCGCCCTGTGCGCGCGCGGACGTGAAGGCGCAGAGACCGGAGAGCGCGACGAGCGCCATCCAGGCCGCGGCGCGCATGTTCGTCGTTGTCGTGGGGTGGCAGCTCATCGCAGTGCTCCAATCAATGAAAAGGGGGTTGGAAGAATGATAGGAAGGCCCTTGCCGGCGGGCCAATACGTCATGCGTCTTCACGTATAAGCGTTCTTGATGGGGTGCGACGTCAGCGCAATTGCGCAACGGCGCGGGCGATGCGCCGGCAGCCCTCTTCGATCTGCTCGACGCTGGTGGCGGTCGACATGCGGAAGTAGGGCGACATCCCATAGGCCGTGCCCGCGAGCACCATCACGCCGCCGGCCTCCAGCAGGTGGATCACCACGTCGTTGTCGGTCGCCAGCGTCTTGCCTTCTGGCGTGCGCTTGCCGATCAGCCCGCCGCAGTGCGGGTAGAGGTAGAAGGCCCCGCCCGGCGCGCGGGCGCGGATGCCGGGAATGGCGTTGAGCATTCGCAATGCCGTATCGCGCCGCTTGCGGTAGGTCGCCACCCATTCCGGCAGGAAGGTGGGCTCGGCATTCAGCGCCACCACGGCCGCCGCCTGGCTCACCGACGAGACGCCGCTGGTGGACTGGGACTGCAGCATGTCCAGCGCCGCGATGATGTCGGCGGGGCCGGCCGCATAGCCGATGCGCCAGCCGGTCATCGCATAGGTCTTGGACACCCCGTTGACCACCAGGGTGCGGTCGCGCAGCGCCGGCTCGATGGCCAGCAGGTGCCGTGGCGGCACGTCGTCGAAGCGGATGTGCTCGTAGATGTCGTCGGTCAGCACCATCACCTGCGGGTGGCGCAGCAGCACGTGGGCCAGCGCGCGCAGCTGGGCGCCGGTGTAGGTGGTGCCGGTCGGATTGGTCGGCGAGTTGAAGACCAGCCAGCGCGTAGCCGGCGTGATCGCCGCCTCGAGCGCCTCGGGCGTGAGGCGGAAGTCGTCCTCCTCGCGGCAGGCCACGATCACCGGCGTGCCGTCGCAGGCCAGCACCATGTCCGGGTAGGAGACCCAGAAGGGCGCGGGCACGATCACCTCGTGCCCCTCCTCCACCGTGACCGACAGCGCATTGAAGAGCGCATGCTTCGCGCCGCAGGTGACGATGATCTCGCGCGGGCTGTAGGCGAGGCCGTTCTCGCGCTGGAGCTTGGCCGCGATCGCCTCGCGCAGCGCCAGGGTGCCGGCGACCGGGGTGTAGCGCGTCTCGCCGCGCTCGATCGCCTCGCAGCCGGCCTGCCGGATGTGGGCCGGCGTATCGAAATCGGGCTCGCCGATCGCCAGGTTGATGATGTCCCGGCCCTCCCTGCGCAACTCGGCGAAACGATCTGCAGCGGCGCTGCTCGGGGACGGCTTGATGCGGCGGATGCGCGTCGAGATGCGGGACGGGCTCACGGGATTTCCTCTTCGGTGGCGATATTCGCAACGGTAGGCTTGTCCCGGCGCGGAAGCCAAGACGGCTTTGCTCTAGGGGTGTCGCATCCGCTTATGGGCCTGCGCGCCCCGCATAAGCTTTTGCTATACAGCCAGAGCGATCTCGTCTTGGTCGCGACCGGCGGGCTTGCGTACCGTTGCGCTCATTCGCGATCGGCGAAGCGATACTGCGCTACTCAGCCACGCAACACACGCACCTTGATGGAGACACCGCCTTGAATCCCGTCCTCAAAAGCTTCGACCTCAGCGGGCGCACCGCCCTCATCACCGGCTCCAGCGCCGGCATCGGCTACGCGCTGGCGCGCGGACTGGCGGGCGCCGGCGCGCGCGTGATCCTCAACGCGCGCAGCGCCGACAAGCTCGAACAGGCCGCGGCACGGCTGCGCGAGGAAGGCTTCAGCGTCTTCACCGCCGCCTTCGACGTCACCTCGGGCGAGGCGGTGGGCGCGGCCATCGAGCGCATCGAGGCCGACATCGGCGCCATCGACATCCTCGTCAACAACGCCGGCATGCAGCGCCGCGGCCCGCTCGACCAGTTCGAGGAAGCGCACTGGCACGAGCTGATGAAGACCAACGTCGACAGCGTCTTCCTGGTCGGCCAGGCGGTGGCGCGCCGGATGATCCCGCGACAGCGCGGCAAGATCATCAACATCTGCTCGGTACAAAGCGAGCTCGGCCGCCCTGGCATCGCGCCCTACACCGCCAGCAAGGGCGCAGTGAAGATGCTGACCAAAGGCATGGCGATCGACTGGGGCCAGCACGGCATCCAGGTCAACGGCCTGGGGCCGGGCTATTTCAAGACCGAGCTGACCGATGCCTTGGTCAAGAACGAAGAGTTCACCGCCTGGCTGGTCGGGCGCACGCCTTCGCGCCGCTGGGGCGACGTGGAGGACCTGGTCGGCGCGGCGGTGTTCCTCGCGAGCGATGCCTCCAACTTCGTCAATGGCCACGTCCTGTACGTCGACGGCGGCGTGACGGCCACGCTCTGAACCCGCCAAGGAGAATTCACATGGAAGCACTCGTCATCCACGCCCCCGGCGATTTGCGCGTCGAAGAAGTCGCCACGCCCGAACTCGGCCTCGGCCAGCTGCAGGTGCGCGTGCGCTGCGGCGGCATCTGCGGCTCCGACCTGCACTACTACCAGCATGGCGGCTTCGGCACCATCCGCATCAAGGAGCCGATGGTGCTGGGCCACGAGGTGGCCGGCGTGATCGAGGCCGTGGGCGCCGGTGCAGGCGGCTTTGCGGCCGGCGAGCGCGTCGCCATCAGCCCGAGCCGGCCCTGCGGGCTGTGCCGCTATTGCCAGCAAGGCCTGCAGAACCATTGCCTGGACATGCGCTACTACGGCAGCGCGATGCGCACGCCGCACGTGCAGGGCGCCTTCCGCCAGCAGATCGTGGTCGAGCACTGGCAGGCGCATCGGCTGGCCGACAGCGTGAGCGACGGCGAAGGCTCGATGGCCGAGCCGCTGTCGGTCGCGCTGCATGCGGTGCGCCGCGCGGGCCCGCTGCTCGGCAAGAGCGTGCTGGTCACCGGCTGCGGGCCGATCGGCGCGCTGGCCATCATCGCGGCGCGGCGCGCGGGTGCCACCCACATCGTGGCCACCGACATCGGTGCGCACACGCTGGGCAAGGCGCTCAAGGTCGGGGCCGACGAGGTGGTGAACGTGGCCGAGGAGCCCGATGGCCTGGCGCGCTTCAAGGCCGACAAGGGGCATTTCGACGTGCTGTTCGAAGCCAGCGGCAACCAGCGCGCGCTGGTCGGCGCCTTCGATGCGCTGCGCCCGCGCGGCATCATCGTGCAGCTGGGGCTGGGCGGCGAGATGACGCTGCCGATCAACACCATCGTGGCCAAGGAGTTCGACCTGCGCGGGGCCTTCCGCTTCCATGAAGAGTTCGCGGTGGCGGTGGAGCTGCTCAACAAGGGGCTGGTCGATGTGAAGCCGCTGATCTCGGCGACCTTGTCCTACCGCGACTCGGCGCGCGCCTTTGCGCTGGCGGCCGATCGCTCGCAGGCCATGAAGGTGCTGCTGAACTTCGATTGATCAGGTCGCGCTGCGCCGATAGAAGGCCAGCGAGCCCGCCAACGCCAGCAGCGCGCCGCCGCAGCAGCGGTCCAGCCACAGCACCGCACGCTGCCGCAGCAGCTTGACGGCGCGCGCGCCGATCACGGCATAGGCCAGCATCACCGAGAAGTCGAGACCCGCGAACACGATGCTGATGGCGGCGTACTGCGGCCACTGGGCTGCAGCGGGATCGATGAATTGCGGCATCAGCGCCGAGCAGAAAAGATAGCCCTTGGGGTTGGTCACGGCCACCAGAAAGGACTTGGCGAAGATGGCGCGCGGCGTCGCGCCGCTCGGCACCTCGCCTTCCTGCCGCGAGAGGTCGAGCCCGCCCTGCGAGCGCAGCAGCCGGATGCCGAGCCACGCCAGGTAGGCCGCGCCCACCCACTTGAGCACCGAGAACCAGAACTCCGACGCCGCCAGCAAGGCGCCGAGACCGAGCGCCACCGCGCCCACGAGCACGAAGTCGGAAGCGACTGCGCCCAGCATGCCGGGCAGCGAGCGTCGCACGCCGAAACGCGAGCCGTTGGCGAGTGCGAGCAGCACGGTGGGGCCGGGCGTGGCGATGGCCACCAGCGCGACGAAAGCGAAGACGAGCAGGGTTGCGGTATTCATGCGGCGCAGCTTAGCCGAGGCGCGCGATCAAGGGCTTCTTTTGCAACTCTTCGTTGCAGGCTTCCGTCCTACATCTGCTGCGGCGCTTTTCCGAAGTTGGTGTTGCAACAAGGCTTCGTTAATTCGTTCTGTGGTCGAGCTCCCTGGCGAAGAGAAGGAGCCCGGCTTTTTCGGGAACAGGTATCTCATCCATGCACTGACTCGATCTCATCATGACTGCCCTCACCGCCAACTTCGTCCCCCCGCCCGGCCCCGTGTCTGCAGAAGCATTCGGGGGCTTGATCGACCTGTCGAGGGTGCTGCTGCACAGCGACCCGTCGACCACCGTGGTGTGCGAGACCTGCCGGACCATCAACCGGGATTCGGCCCTCTTCTGCAAAGGCTGCGCGGGCAAGCTGCCGGCCTTCTACGCGACGGGTGCCGTCGCGGACAACGCTTCGCACGCGCCGGGCATCGACGACGAGCGCACGCCTACCGTGCTGACGCTCGCGATCTCGGTGCTGGGCTTTACCGCGGCGCTGGCCACGATGCTCGCCTTGCTCGGCCTCTGGTACGGCGGCGGCACGACGGTGGAGCCGCCACCGGTTTCGACGGCCACCTCGCCCGCGGCCGTGACGCCGGTGGCTGCGCCCAGCGTGCTTCCGGTCGCGCTACCGGCGATGGCTTCGAGCCTCCACGCCACCTCCTCGGGCGAGAACCCGACGGCCGCGGTGTTCGTCGACGAGCGGCCGGCACCTCCCGCGACAGGCCCCGCGCTGAAGCGCGAGCCGCGCGCCCACGCCCACGCCCAGACCGTGCGCAAGACTTCGGCGCTGCCGCCCGAACAGCGGGCGGCGAGCTTCCGGCGTTCGGCGCCGGGCCCGCTGGCATCGTGCGATGGACGCAACTTCATTGCGCACGCCGTCTGCGTCAACAACCGCTGCGCCCAGCCCGGCAGTGCCCACCACCCGCAGTGCAAGAAACCGCTGAGCCAGCGCCGCCAGGACGAAGCGCGCCGCAATCTGTTTCTGGGCAATTGAGCCCCGCGGGCAAGGGGGCGGAAGGAACGACGGTGACCTTGCAGAAACTCAAACCGGCACTGGCCCTGGCGCTGTGCGCAGCGGGCGCCATCCTGTCGCTGGCGGCGTGCAGCGATCAGGCGAGCAAGCAGAGCGCCGAAAGAAAAGTCGACTCCGCGGTGGAGAAGACGCAGGACGCGACCGTGGCCGCCGCGCGCAAGGCCGCCGAGCTGGCGGAGAAGGCGCGCGACAACACCAAGGCCTACTTCGAGTCGCCCGAGGTGAAGCGGGACGTCGCGGCGGCCAAGGATGCGCTGAAGAACGCCGGCGACGCATTGACGGCCAAGACGGACGACGCCGCGATCACGGCCTCGGTCACGGCCGCGCTGGCGCGCGATCCCGAGCTGAGCGCCCGGCGCATCGACGTGCGCACAAACGCCGGCACGGTGCGGCTCGCCGGCCCCGCGCCGAGCACCGAAGCCAAGGCGCGGGCGGAGACAATCGCCCGCGCCGTGAAGGGCGTCAGCTCGGTCGACAACCGGCTCGAGGTGACCGCGGCGAACTGAGGCCGCGCGCCTCGATCAGCTCCGGCTCTCGGCATGCGCCGGCTTGCCGACCTGGATCGTCACTTCTTCGCCCTTGATGCGGGCCTGCACGGCGCGCACCGCGTTGTGCACGCGCTCGCCGTAGTCGGCATCCGCCTGGCGGAAGTGGTTGACCGCGCGGTCGATGATGTCCTGCCGCGTCACGGCGCCCAAGCTGCCGACGATGTTGGCGACCAGGCGGCTCTTGGCGGCCTCGTCCATCAGGCGGTAGAGGTCGCCGGCCTGCACGAAGTCGGTGTCCGCTGGGTGCTTCGTCCAGGCGTGGCTGCCGGTCCAGCCGTGGATCTCGAGCGGCGCGTACACCGGCTCGTTGCTTTGCTTGGGCGCATCGCTGAAGCTGTTGGGCTCGTAGTTGGGCGCGCGGCCGCCGTTGTCGTAGCGCATCGCGCCGTCGCGGCCGTAGTTGGCGGCTTTGGTCGCGTGCGGGCAGTTCACCGGCAGCTGCGTGTGGTTGACGCCCAAGCGGTAGCGCTGGGTGTCGCCGTAGCTGAACAGGCGGCCCTGCAGCATCTTGTCCGGCGAGGGGCCGATGCCCGGCACGAAATTGGCGGGGTTGAAAGCGGCCTGCTCGATCTCGGCGAAGTAATTGTCGGGGTTGCGGTTGAGCGTGAGGGTGCCGATGTCGATCTATCTCGGCAATAGAGCCGACCCCCCGTTCGCCCTGAGCTTGTCGAAGGGCTCGCCCCGGCTTCGACCCTTCGGCAAGCTCAGGACAGGCCAAGCTCAGCCTGAACGGTTTTTAGAGCATCAAGGCGACTGCGGCTTCCAGATGCTCGGAAGGCGCACGGCGGAAGCCCGAGCGCGCGAAGCGCTGTAGGCGGCCGACCACGAAGGCGGTGAGCGTCGAGGCGCGCACCTGCGCATCGACACTCGGCGTGGCCGAGCCATCGGCCGCCGCCGCACCACGCAGGGACTGGCGCAAGGTGGACTCGATCTTGTCGAAGAACTGGTTCATGCGGTTCTGCAGGCGCTCGTTCTCGTAGACCAGCGCATCGCCGACCATGACGCGGGTCATGCCCGGGTTCTTCTCAGCGAACTGCACCAGCATCGCGACGACGCGCGCGGCCTGCTCGTGACCCGGCGCCTCGCGCTCGGTGATCTGGTTGATCAGCGTGAACACGCTCTGCTCGATGAAATCGATCAGGCCCTCGAACATCTGGGCCTTGCTCGCGAAGTGGCGGTACAGCGCGGCTTCGCTCACGTCGAGCCGCGCCGCGAGCGCCGCGGTCGTCACCCGCTCGGCGCCAGGCTGTTCGAGCATGGCGGCCAGGGCCTGGAGGATCTGCACGCGCCGCTCGCCCGGCTTGGGGCGTTTGCGCGTCGGTATGGCCACCGGACCTGAACTGCTGTCTTCAGCGCGCGAGGCGCTTGTCTCATCGTTCTGCATGGGCGCGTGCAAAATGTAAAAAATTGATTCTCGCACAGCGCAGTGAGCGCGTGCCTACTGGGCATGCACTGTACGTCGCGCAGAATGGCTGGGCTTTTTTCACACAATCAGCGAAAGAAAAACGATGGGTTCGACGATTCTCGTGACCGGCGGGGCCGGCTTCATCGGCAGCCACACCTGCGTGGCACTGGCGGCGGCCGGCTACACGCCGCTGATTCTGGACAACCTCGGCAACAGCGACGCGCGCGTCGTCGACCGGCTCGCGCGCATCATCGGCACCGCGCCGCGCTTCATCGAAGGCGACGTGCGCGACCGCGCGCTGCTCGACAAGCTGTTTCGCGAACAGCCGATCGGCGGCGTGATCCACTTCGCGGGCCTGAAGGCGGTGGGCGACTCGGTAGCGGACCCGATCACCTACTACGACAACAACGTGCACGGCAGCTTCGTGCTGGCGGCAGCAATGCAGGCGGCGGGCGTGCGCACGCTGATCTTCTCGTCTTCGGCTACCGTCTATGGCGACCCCGACAGCTCGCCGATCCCGGAAAGCGCGGCGCTCAGGCCGGCCAATCCTTACGGCCACTCGAAGCGGATGGTCGAGCAGGCCCTGGCCGACCTGCAGCATGCGCACCCGGCCTGGCGCATCGCACTGCTGCGCTATTTCAATCCGGTCGGCGCGCACGAGAGCGGCCTGATCGGCGAACATCCCCAGGGCAAGCCCAACAACCTGATGCCCTTCGTCTCCCAGGTGGCCGTGGGGCTGCGCGACAAGCTCGCGGTGCACGGCGGCGACTACCCGACGCCCGACGGCACCGGCGTGCGCGACTACGTGCACGTGATGGACCTGGCCGAAGGCCACGTGGCGGCGCTGCGCCATGCCGAGCAGCAGCCCGGCCTGGTCACGCTCAACCTGGGCACCGGCCAGGGCGCCTCGGTGCTGGAGGTGGTGAAGGCCTTCGAACGCGCCAGCGGCAAGACCATCGCCTACGAGATCGGCCCGCGCCGGCCGGGCGACGTGCCGGCCTACTGGGGCGACCCCTCGCTCGCGCAGGCCACGCTGGGCTGGCGCGCGCAGCGCGGGCTGGAGCAGATGTGCGCGGACAGCTGGCGCTGGCAGCAGGGGAATCCGAAGGGTTACGAGAGCTGAGGCGCGCGTTCAGCGGGCTCGGATCATCGTCCCGTACGCCTGGTCCGTGAGGATTTCGAGCAGCATCGCGTGCGGCACACGCCCGTCGATGATGTGCACGGCATTGACGCCGCTCTTGGCGGCATCGAGCGCGCCTTCGATCTTCGGCAGCATGCCGCCGGAGATGGTGCCGTCGGCGAACAGGTCGTCGATCTCGCGCGCGCTCAGGTTGGTCAGGAGCTTGCCGTTCTTGTCGAGCACGCCGGGCGTGTTGGTGAGCAGCATGAGCTTCTCGGCCTTCAGCACGGTGGCGAGCTTGCCGGCCACGACGTCGGCATTGATGTTGTAGCTCTCGTTTTCCTCGCCGAAGCCGATCGGGCTCACGACCGGGATGAAGGCATCGTCCTGCAGCGCGATGACCACGCTCGGGTCGATCGAGACGATGTCGCCGACCTGTCCGACGTCGTGATGCAGGTTGGGGTCGTTGCGGTCCGCCATCTTGAGCTTCTGCGCGCGGATCAGGCCGCCGTCGCGCCCCGTGAGGCCCACCGCCTTGCCGCCGGCCTGGTTGATCAGGCCCACGATGTCCTGCTGCACCTCGCCGGCCAGCACCCACTCGACCACCTCCATGGTCTCGGAGTCGGTCACGCGCATGCCCTGGATGAAGTGGCCCTTCTTGCCGAGCCGGTTGAGCGCCGCCTCGATCTGCGGGCCGCCGCCGTGCACCACCACCGGGTTCATGCCGACCAGCTTGAGCAGCACCACGTCTTCGGCAAAGTCGGCCTGCAGCGCCGGGTCGGTCATGGCGTTGCCGCCGTACTTGATGACGATGGTCTTGCCGTGGAACTTGCGGATGTACGGCAGCGCCTGGGCCAGGATCTCGGCCTTGTCGCGCGGGGGGATGTTGAGGACGGGATCGGTCATGGTCGGCGGTGGAGTAGACGGATGCGGCGGATTGTGACGGAACTCAGGGCCGGAGCCAGCGGGGCACCTTGAAGCGCACGATCATGAGGTAGGCCGCCACGTAGGTGGCGACGAACAGCGCGCAAAAGGCCATCAGGATCGGCGTGTTGTTCCAGAACAGCACGGCCGGCACCACGGTCAGCGCCGCGAAGATCCACAGGTAGGGCGAGGTGCGGTTGTTGCGCGCCAGCAGCTGCCGGGCCTCGTCGTCCGCGAGGGCCACCCGGACGATGCGCCGGAAGATCAGCTGGTGGAAATGCAGTGCGTCGGCATCGCCCGGCGACTGGCCGCGCGCCAGCTTGCGGTAGATGGAGAACACCGTCTCCCACACCGGGTAGATCAAGAGCAGCATGGGGAACCAGGGCGAGACGACGCGGTGCCGCTGCACCAGCGTCACCACGGCGATGGCGATCACCATGCCCCAGACGTAGGCGCCGCCGTCGCCGGCGAAGATCTTGCCGCGCGGGTAGTTCCAGACCAGGAAGCCCGCCGTCGCGCCCACCAGGCAGATCACCATGGCGGCGAGCTGCCGGTCGCCGACCTGCAGCGCCACGTGCGAGACCGCGAGGCACACCAGCACGGCCACCGTACCGGCCAGGCCGTTGTAGCCGTCGATGATGTTGAAGGCATGCGGCAGGCCGCCGATGGCGAAGGCCGCGAACAGGATCGCCGCGTAGGGCCAAGCCTGCAGCCAGCCATCGACGAAGCCGATGCCGGTGCGCGAGACGCCGAGGCCGAGCAGCCAGCACAAGAGCAACGCCGAGCCGATGGTGAGCGCGAGCCGGTAGCGCACCGAGACCCGCTGGGTCAGGTCCTCGATGATGCCGCCCAGCACGGCGGGCGCGATGCACAGCAGCGTGAAGGCGGAAGCCTTGAGCGGCCACGAGACGTTGAAGGGGTCCGGGCCGATGCCGGCCACCAGCCAGGCGGCGCCCGTGCCGAGGAAGATGCCGGCACCGCCCAGCCGCGGCACGTGGCCCTTGTGGAAGCGCTGCGGCATGTCGGTGCCGTAGCGCCGCGCATGGCGGCGCGCCCGGCGCATGAAGAACAGCACCGAAATGGCGGAGACGAGAAAGCTGATGACGATCAGGGTAAGCATGGATGGAAATCGGGAACTCTAGAATCCCCGAGCGAAATTAGACCATGTCCACATACCCCTCCCCCTCGCCCGCCGTCACGGTCTCGATCGTGAGCCATGGTCAGCTCGAACTGGTGCGCCCGCTGCTCGAGCAGTTGGACCGCTTCAGCCGCGCGCTCACGGCGAAGGTCGTGCTCACGCAGAACATCCCCGAGCCCGACCTGCTGGCGGGCGCCAGCTGGGGTTTCGAGATCGAACGCATCGAGAACGCGGTCCCCCTGGGCTTCGGCGCCAACCACAACCAGGCGTTCGATCGCTGCACGACGCCCTGGTTCCTGGTGCTCAACCCGGACATCCGCTTCGATCGCGACGTGCTGGCGCCGCTGATCGCCCAGGCCGCGCCCGACAGCGGCCTGCTCACGCCGCGCATCCTCGAGCCGGGCAAGAGCGAGCCCGAGCAGCACCGGGCCATCATCACGCCGCTGGAAATCCTGCGGCGCAAGCGGCCGGACTATGTGCGCCCGCTGGTGCCGGACTGGATTCCCGGCCTCTTCATGCTGTTTCGCAGCGAGGCCTACCGCCAGGTCGGCGGCTTCGACGAGCGCTTCTTCATGTATGGCGAAGACTTCGACATCTGCGCACGCACGCGGCTTGCCGGCTGGAAGCTGCAGGTGGCGGAGGACCTGACGGCGCTGCACGATGCGCAGCGCGCCAGCCGAACGAGCCTGAAACACCTGTACTGGCACGTGACGAGCCTGCTCAAGGTCTGGCTGTCGCGGCCCTTCTGGCGCTATCGGCGGATGCATCCGCCTCGTCCCTGAGCGGATGCCGGCTAGCGCGCCAGGCGCCGCAGGCTTCGCAGCCCGGGCAGCCGCGTCACGGCGGCGATAAGCCTCACCAGGGCGGGCGAATCGTGCTCGAGCAGGAAGGCGATCACGCGCATCTTGAGCTTGACCCGGCGGCTCACATAGGGATTGGAAAGCACGATCCCCACGTATTCCGTGAAACGGGCGCGCATCTCCTCCTGATGCTCGTGCCGCAGCTTGATGGCCTGGATCGCTTCGTCCACGAACACCTGGCCGAACCTCGGCACCAGATAGTCGCGCAGGTAGAAGCGGTTTCGCCGCGGCTCGTCGGGGAACATGGCCAGCAGCTTCTTGAAATACCTGAAACGGCTTCTGACCATTCGGATGCTGAACGAGGTGCTCTCCGTATGGATGCACCACACCGTCACGGCACGGTCCACGAAATGGTTGCTGTAGCCCTGGCGAAAGATCCGCAGGAACAGATCGTCGTCTTCGTAGCCCATGAACTGCGGATCGAACCCGCCCACGGCCTCGAAGGCCTCGCGGCTCACCAGCGCCGCCGAGGGCAGCACGAACATGTCTTCGCGCAGCAGCTCGAAGATATCGCGCTTCGGATGCGTCGAATGCTCCTTCACCACGCCGGTGCGGATGGTCTTGCCGTCGGCGTGCGCCTCGTAGACGTCGGCATAGACGAAGCCGAACAGCCGATCGCCGTCCGGGATGGCCGACGCCAGGGTCTCGATGTGGTTGGGCAGGTAGAAATCGTCCTGATCCAGGAAGCAGAGATAGTCCGAAGTGGAAGCCGCGACGCCGGCATTGCGCGCCGAGCCCTGCCCGCCGTTTTCCTTGTCGACGATGCGGAAGGGATAGCGGATCGCCAGCGCATCCAGCGCGGCCCGCTCTTCGGCGCGCGAGCCGTCGTTAACGACGATCACCTCGGCGGCCGGCACCGTCTGCTCGAACACGCTCTTGACCGAGCGTTCGATGAAATCGGCGCCGTTGTAGAAGGGGATGACGACCGCGACGCTTGGCCATCGCGTGGGCTGATCGGTCGGCGTGTCGGGCGAAACATTCATGGGGTGCATTGTCTATACGGATTCGAACAGGTCGCGCACAACGCCGCGCACGCCGCGGCCGAACTTGTCGTAGCGGCCGGTCATGGCTTCGCGCAGCACCGGCAGGCAACGCGCGATGCGCGACGCCGGCAACGCCGCCCGGAAGCGCTGGTGCGCCACCTTGCCGCGCACCTTCTCGATGGTTTCGGGCGCCACGCGATCGCCGGATTCGAGCAGCCTCGCCAGCAGGATCTCGGCCTTGATGGCGCGTTCCACATGAATGCGCCCCCTGGAAGCCAGTGCCTTGCGGACCTTGCCGGCGAACGAATCGCGGCGCGCGCCGATCTGGTTGGCTTCGTGCTGGCGGTACTCGATCCAGGGCTCTTCCAGCACGTCCACCTCGCCGGTGGCGGCGGCAATGATGCCCAGCCATTCGTCGTGCACCCATTCGGGCGGCAAGGGCATCGCCTGGGCGAGCAGGGAACGGCGGAAGACGGTGGTTGCGCCGGTCACCAGGTTGCGGCGCAGGAAGACGTCGAATGCCCGGCCGCCATGGATGCGTTCGGCCTCGAAGGGCTGTACTTCCAGCGCGTGGAAGAGCGTCTGGCCCAGGTCTTCGCGATTGGCACCGACCAGGCGCGCGTCGGTGTGCAGCAGGAGCAGCCCGGGCCGGGTTTCGAATTCGGACACCATACGCGCGAGCCTTCCCGGTAGCCACACGTCGTCTTGGTCACTCAGCGCAATCAATTCGCCCTCGCAGGCTCCGATGGCCTGCTCGAAATTCTTCGTGACACGCAGGGCCACGGCGTTGTGCAGCACGCGCAGCGGCAGCTGCAGGCCCGGCCGTTCGCGCATGCATTCATTGACGGCGGCGCGCACCACCTCGATCGAATCGTCCTTCGAGGCGTCGTCGGACAGCACGATCTCGGCCGGCGGCGGCTCCTGCAGGCAGATGCTGCGCACCTGCTCGCGCAGGAAGCGGGCGCCGTTGTGGGTGCACAAGGCGACGGAGACGCGGAGGGCTGGCCTGGCGGCTTCGGCGGCGTTCATGGCTGGGGCTGCGGGCTATGGATTCGAAGCGGGGCGTCGAGGGGCGCCACGCGGGGGGGCCAGGCCAGGCCGAAGCCTTCATGGTCGAGCGTGAGATTGGGGTTGTAGGCGGGGTCCGCCGCCAACAATTCGCCCCAGCGCTGCCGCATGTAGGCCGACTCCATTTCGAAGCGCTCGCGCGCTTCGGCCGTGATGTCCGCGCCGCGCGTGGCCGACTCGTGGTGCAGCAGTTCCGCGTACGGCGTCCAGACGTTGCGATAGCCGGCTTCCCGCAGCCGCAGGCAGAAGTCGACGTCGTTGTATGCCACGGGGAGGTGCTGCTCGTCCAGGCCGCCGACCTGTTCATAGAGGCTCTTGCGCACCACCATGCAGGCGGCCGTCACCGCGGAAAAAGACTGGATCAGTTGGGCGCGGCCGCCATACCCCGGCTGCCAAGCCTCGAAGTGCTTGTGCGCATGGCCCGCGATGCCACCGACTCCGAGCAGTACGCCGGCATGCTGCAGCGTGCGATCGGGATACAACAGCTTCGCGCCGACCGCGCCGACACCCGGCTGCATCGCGATCGACACCATCTCGGCCAGCCATTCGGGCGAGATCACCTCGATGTCGTTGTTGACCAGGGCCACGAATTCGCCTTGGGCGCGCGAGACGGCGAAGTTGTTCAGTGCAGAATAGTTGAAAGGCCTGTCATCTCGAAGCACGGCGAAGCCCGGCTGCGCATCCAAGCTCGCAAAGTAGGCCAGCGCCTCGGGATCGTCCGAGCCGTTGTCCACCAGCAGGATCTCGTAGTTCGGATATGCGGTCCTGGCCACGATGCTTTCGACGCACTGGCGCACCAGCGCCTCGGCATTACGCGTGGGAATGATCAGCGTCACCAGCGGCGGCAGTTCCGGCAGCCCGTAGCGCACGCAGTAGCCCTGGGGCACGGCTTCCGCCACGGCGCTGACGCCCGCGCGTCCAAAATGCTCGTTCAATGCTCGCTCGGCAGCAGCTTGCGCATAAGGCTTGGCGTCAGCAGACTGTGCCGTGCTCTGGTCGTGCGCGCGCCAGTGGTAGAGCACGCGCGGTATATGCCGGATCTGCGCGCTGTTCAGGCGCTCCATGCATCGCAGCGCCAGGTCATAGTCCTGCGATCCTTCGAAGCCTTCGCGAAAGCCGCCTACCCCCTCGACCAGCCGTTTCTGGTACGCACCGAGGTGGGAGAACATGTTCTGCGAGCGAAACAGATCGGGATTCCAGTCGGGCTTGAAATAGGGATGACTGCGCCAGCCTCGCGCGTCGATCGTGTCTTCGTCCGAGTAGATCATGCGTGCCTCGGGGTGCTCGACGATTTCCCGCGCAACGCAATAGAGCGCATGCGGTGCCAGCAGGTCGTCGTGGTCGAGCAGGACGATCCACTCGCCCGACGCAAGCGCCAGCGCGCTGTTGGAGGCGACCGAGATGTGCCCGTTGCGCGGACGGAACTCGACCTTGATCCGCGGATCGCTCCGCGCATAGCTCCGAAGGAGCGAGCGGACCTCATCGCGGGTCGAGGCGTCATCGGCGATGCACAGCTCCCAGTCCGGATAAATCTGCGAGCGTACCGATTCGATGGCCTGGCGAAGCCAGGCCGGACGGCCGTTGTAGCTCGGCACGATCACCGACAGCCGCGGCCGCAACGGCCAGTCGGCGATGGCGCTCCGCAGGGCCATGCGCGTGCTTCGATCCGGCGCGTCGTATGCCGCCACCCATTCCTGATAGCTGGAGCGTGGCCTCACCCCCCGGAGGGCGTGCATGGCGCGCTTGGCACGCCGCGCGTGCTCCAGCAACCAGCGCAACGGGGCGGTGATACGCCAGCTGATGGACTGCCGAAGGGCGCTCGCCTGCGCCAGCAAGGTCTTGTGCTGCGATTCGAGCGCGCTGATGCGGCGATGGAGGCCGACATCATGCCCGCGGGGATCGGACTTCGGCTGCGCACACGGTGACGCTGCCGCCGGCAACGTCGGCTTACTCTGCATCGGGGGAGATCACGAAATTGGCGGGCATCCGTGCCTGAAGTTGTGTCTGTTGGTTAGGCAACCGCTGAACCGGGACCGGTAAAATTATCCCCTTCTTCACACATCCCCAAAAAAAATGCGCTTGCTTTCTGTTGTGCTCTCGGGAGGCGCAGGCTCCCGTCTGTGGCCTGCATCGCGACAAGCCTTCCCCAAAGCCTTCATGAAGCTCGGCGATTCGACCCTGCTCCAACAGGCCATCGAACGAGGGCAGGCCTGCGGCACGGGCGACCTGATGGTGGTGACCAACAAGGACCACCAGTTCCTGACCAAGGACGTGCTGCGCCAGATGAGCGATCCGCCCACGGCCACCTTCCTGCTCGAACCCAAGGGCCGCAATACGGCGCCGGCCATCGCGCTGGCGGCCCTGCAGTGCGAGCGCCAGTTCAGCGGCGACACCGTGATGCTGGTGCTCTCCGCCGATCATCTGGTGCCCGATGTGGAAGCCTTCGTCGCCAGCGCGAGCGAGGCATTCCGGCTGGCCCAGGAAGGTGCGCTGGTGCTTTTCGGCATTTCGCCGACCGCGCCGGAGACCGGCTTCGGCTACGTGGAAGTCGAGCGCGTCTCGCGCGACAGCCAGCCGGTCAAGCGCTTCGTCGAGAAGCCGGACATGACCACCGCGCAGGAATACCTCGCGACGGGTCGCTACTACTGGAACAGCGGCATGTTCTGCTTCACCGCGGCCGCGATCGTCTCGGCGATGGAGCTGCATGCGCCGGAAGTGCTGAAGGCGGCGCGCCATGCGCTGGACACGGCGCAGACCAAGGGCGAGGCGATCAGCTTCGATCTGCACGCCTTCGGCCTGCAGCCCGACATCAGCATCGACTACGCGGTGATGGAACACGCCGACAACGTGCGCGTGGTGCCGGCCCGGTTCGCCTGGAGCGACGTGGGCTCCTGGCCGGCCGTCGCCAAGGCCCAGCCGGCGGACGCCAGCGGCAACACTTTTCCCGACGATCACGTGGTGGCCGTGGACACCACGGGCACCCACATCCAGGTCGAGAGCCACGGGCCAAAGATCGTCGCGGCCCTGGGCCTGCGCGACCTCGTAATCGTCGACACGCCGGACGCGCTGCTGGTGGCGCACAAGGACAGCGCGCAGCAGGTCAAGAAGGTGGTCGACATCCTCAAAGCACGCAAGCACGAAACGGTGAATCTGCCTGCGGTCGTCCACCGTCCCTGGGGCACCTACGCCTCGCTCAAGGAAGAAGACGGCTACAAGGTCAAGCGCATCACGGTTAAGCCGGGCGAGGCGCTCTCGCTGCAGTACCACCACCAGCGCGCGGAGCACTGGGTAGTCGTCCAGGGGACGGCAATCGTCCAGATCGGCGATGTGGAGCACAAGACCTTGCCCGGCGAGTACCGCTACATCCCACTCAAGGAGAAGCATCGTTTGACCAATATCGGACAGGATGAACTGGTTCTCATCGAAGTCCAGTGCGGTAGCTACCTCGGCGAAGACGACATCGTGCGCCTGGTGGACACCTACGGACGCGTATGAGCCAGGCACATTCCAATCTTCATCGCAACGCATGGGCCGACTGGTGGGAGGGCACCCGCCGCACCGACATCTGGTGGACGCTGGCCTGGTTCGACATCGTGCTGCGCTACCGGCGCTCGATGCTGGGACCCTTGTGGCTGACGCTCAGCATGGGCGCCATGATCGGCGGCATGGGGCCGCTGTACAGCTCGCTGTTCGGCACCGAGCTGTCGAAGTTCTTTCCCCACCTGGCGCTGGGCATCATCTTCTGGAGCTTCTTCTCCAGCATGGTGACCGACGCCTGCAATGCCTTCGTCGGGTCGAGCAACTATCTCAAACAGGGTTACTTCCCGATCAGCCTGTTCGTCTGGCGGAGCATGGCGCGCAACCTCATTCAGTTCTCGCATCACATCGTGCTCTACGTGCCGGTAGCGCTGTGGGCTGGCATCTCGCTGTCGTGGTCTGCGCTGCTCTTCGTGCCCGCCTTCTTTCTGACGTTGATCAACGCCCAGGCGCTGGGCATGGCACTCGGCCTCGTCTGCACGCGCTTTCGCGACGTGACCCAGATCGTCACCAGCGTGATGCAGATGCTGATGTTCCTGACGCCGGTTTTCTGGCTGCCCGAAAGCCTGCCCGGCCGCGCCCAGTACATCCTGTGGAATCCGTTCGCGCAAATGCTCGACCTGCTGCGCGCGCCCCTCATGGGCGGTGTCTCCGGCGCCCACAACTGGTGGGGGATTCTGGGGTGGACGGCGCTGAGCTTGATCGCTTCGAGCCTGCTTTTCGCGAAGTACCGCCGCCGCGTCGTCTATTGGCTGTAAAAAAACATGGCATCCATTTCCCTCAAGAACGTCTCGGTCAACTTCCCTATCTACGGGGCCGGGGCGGCCTCGCTGAAGAAGACGCTCGCGGCGTCCGTGACCGGCGGTCGCTTCGGCAAGGAGACCGGCGTCAACGTGGTGCAGGCGCTGAGCAACATCAACCTCGAGTTGAAGAGCGGCGACCGCCTCGGTCTGGTCGGCCACAACGGCGCGGGCAAGTCGACACTGCTGCGCGCGCTCGCCGGCGTCTATGAGCCGTCCTCGGGCGAATTCGTCCGCCAGGGCACCGTGTCGAGCCTGATCGACCCGGCATTGGGCATCGAGCACGACGCGACGGGCATCGAGAACATCATGCTGCGCGGGCTCGTGATGGGCATGAGCAAGAAACAGATCGATGCGCTCACGCCCGAGATCTGCGAATTCAGCGGCCTGGGCGAATACGTCAACATGCCGGTGCGCACCTATTCCACCGGGATGCTGATGCGGCTCGCCTTCTCGATCTCGACCAGCGTCGAGGCCGACATCCTGCTGATGGACGAGTGGCTGTCCGTCGGCGACGCGGAGTTCACCGAGAAGGCCGAGCAGCGGATGAAGGACGTGGTGTCCAAATCCGGCATCCTGGTGCTGGCCTCGCATTCGCCCGACCTGATCGCGAAGGAATGCAACCGGGTGATCCACCTGGAGCACGGGCGGATCGTCGGGGTGTGAGCTGGCAAATCCTCTCGAACGGCACGGTCCAGGGCTCGCCTGAAACATGCACACAGTCATCGTGTGACCTCGAGCGGACGTTACGCATCGATCCAACTGCAGGCTGAATATGCGCTGTTGACTGTCAAGGGGCCAACTCCCGAGCCTCTAAAATCCACCCAGCAGGTGAGGTTCCAGCCTCGGGGGAGCGAATATGGCGTTCGTCGCGGTTTGTCGATGATCAGCGTTCGGTCGGCTTCGAGTTCTGATGGCGGGACAGCGCAACATCTTGCATTTGCCCGGGCACCATCCAAATACAGTAGCCGATGACTTTTTTCACCTCATATACAACTCATAGCGATCAAAGAGATAGGACCTCTGAAGCACGACTGCGAGGTTTGGCAAATTGCAATGACGCCTTTTCGGCTTTCACCGATCTACCAATTCGACTACTCCAATTCGGAATTGAACATAGTGATTCGTTGTCGAGCTGGCCTACGCGCTTTCCCCATTGCGAAATAGTTGTTGGCTGCGAGAACCAGGATGCCGCCCCCGGTTTTCACCATCTTGACCCTCGAATTCGCATGGTAATAGGCGAAGCAGATACAGATTCAGCACAAATCCAAATCTTCAATCATTCCAATGAATTCGACATCATTCTTGATGATCGATCTCAGCAAATAAACGATACAGCATCGACTTTTTCGCGTTATTTCCCGAGCTTGGCTGCCGGCGGCTTGTATGTGGTTCACGATATTTATTCCGATGATCTTGGGGCGCGAGATGGCGCCATGGCCTCATCGCGTTCCATCGAATTTTTTAGACAGCTTGCCGACATCATCTTTGCCGAACAGCGCAGACCCAAGGGCAGCCGCACAGAACAACTGAAGTTGCTTGCTGAGACGTCTGGATGTGAGCTTTCGGATGCCGAGTTGACGAATATCTGTTCGGTGGAATTTAGAGGCGCAGCCATTTTGGTGCACAAACGACGCTTGGTTGACTCGAGTTCGACTGCAAGCACAAGATCTCGAGACATCTATGTGAAACAGATGGATAATCCTCAGCCGTTTGCGCCCAATGAATCAAGCAAACAGATCGACATGATCTCCGCACGTATCGCAGATCTGAGAAATGAACTTGAATGGTCACGCAATCAACTCGAAAGGACGCGAGCCGCAAGTTTGAGCAAAGAATTCGCCCTCAATGCGCGAATTCGAACGCTGCAGGCGCAAGCGTTTCAAGATCGAAATCGCGCAAATCATTTTGAGCAGGTGGTGGAGGCAACCAAGAACTCGACCTCCTGGAAGATTACAACGCCTATACGGCGTTTGTCTGCGTGGCTACAGCGGCAGCGGAACCGATCGGCTGTTCTCTGGCGCGCTGCCCAGCCAAACGGGACGCGAGACCGCAGACAACTCAAGGCAGCGATCACGAGACGAATCCGCCCCGGGAGCTACGTTGCGGATCCATCGGATCATCCAGAGTCCTATCTGCACTGGGTTGAAAAGTTCGACATCCTGAATGCTGCGGACCACGCATTGATCAAAGCCCATGCTGAAGCAGTGCAGATAGCAGAACTTCAGGTCGTCTGGCTTCTACCCGCGGACGACTCTTCCGCCGTACATACTGCTGCCAGTAGCCTGTTGCGCCAAATATGCGGTAACTGGCGTGCCATTCTTGTCAGCGCTAACCCAGGCGGGCAGTCGCGCGCACTCGCTCAATTGATCAGGACCGATTCTCGATTCAGCTTGAAGTCCCGACTATCGAGTGAGGAGTTAACACAGTTGCGAGACAAGCACTGCCTGGTGCTCAACGGGCCGGGCGAACTCGCGGACCATGCGACGTACATGTTCGGGCTTGACGCCTTGAATTCTTATTCGGCGGTCTACTGCGACGAAGACCTAGGACCGGCGCACGAGCGCAAAGCGCCTCGGTTTGCACCAGCTTATTCTCCTGAGTACGCTGCTGTCGGAACCCTGGCGCTTCTGCATGGGTCAGAGGATATGCTCGCGGCGCTGACTACCGGGGAAATCGATCTCGGCAAAATGCTATCGACGGCTAGCACAGAGAGCTCACTTCCGCCACGCCACCTTCCCTTTGTTCTATTCCACGCGAAGGCAGAGCCAATTCTTCTGCCACCAACGCAGCGGAGCTATCTGGAGGGCGACGTCGAACTTCCCACTGTTGCCATCATCATTCCGACCAAGAACCGTCTCGATTTTCTGGAACCCTGCATCACGAGCATCGAAAAGTCCGACTACCCGCGCGACCGGTACAAAATCGTCGTCGTCGACAATGGTTCGAATGAGCCCGACATCCTGAAGTATCTCGACGAGATGGAACGGCTGGAAAGGATCACCGTATTTCGAGATCCGCAGAAGTTCAACTACTCTCGGCTCAATAACTTGGCAGCCAGCAATACTCAGAGCGATCTCATCGCCTTCTTGAACAATGACATTGTGATCATCGATCCGCTTTGGCTGCGGCGCCTTGCCTTCCAGGCGGTTCAGCCAGGAGTGGGCGCAGTGGGCGGGAAGCTCCTATACCCCGATCGCACCGTCCAGCATGGCGGCATCATTCTTGGCATTCAAGGAGTGGCGGCTCACGCGCATCACGGTCTTGATGCCGGCGCGCCTGGATACCTGGGCCTAGCCAGCGCAACACACGGCATTTCCGCTGTGACGGGCGCATGCCTCGTTCTCAAGCGGAGCCGGTTCGAAGAGATTGGCGGCTTCGATCAGGAATTGGCGGTCGCGTTCAACGATGTATTGCTGTGTATGGATTTGGCCCAGAGAGGCTACAGGAACGTCTATGTGGGCCATCCATTGATGCTTCATTTCGAGTCGAAGACGCGGGGCTTCGACGACACCGCAGCCAAGCAGCAGTTGTTTCGCGCTGAGGCCCGCTACGCGCGCCGGAAGGACCAGGCGCTGTTCAAGAATGACCCCTTCTACAACAGCAATTTGAGCCTCGAACGCGCGTACGATTTCGCGTTTCCCCCGCGTGTTTCGAAGCCATGGAATCGATTCAGGAGCGAGTCGATCGGCAAGCTCCGTATTCTCATGTTGAGCGTCACACATCAAATTGGCCACGGTGTGCCCGTTGTCGTCGACCTGCAGGCGAGGCATCTCGCGTCAGTAGGGCACGAGGTGTTCATCGGCGGTCCTGTTTCAACAAACGAATTCAGTTATCCCGGGTGCATTCGCGTTGAGCTCAATGCTCCGAAGGAGGCGGCAATCTTCGCCGTTCAACATGGGATCGACTGTGTGGTGATGCACACCCCGCCCTTCTATTCCACGACCCGATGGCTCGGCGCTGGCGTCAAGACGCTCGCAT
The DNA here is from genome assembly GCF_964253805.1 of Variovorax sp. LjRoot175. Lineage (NCBI taxonomy): Bacteria > Pseudomonadati > Pseudomonadota > Betaproteobacteria > Burkholderiales > Comamonadaceae > Variovorax > Variovorax sp. LjRoot175. The sequence goes on from NZ_CAXURY020000001.1 coordinate 5,256,183, forward strand.
ATGACTACGGCGAACCCAATCCGGATTTCTTTCCCGACGCAGAAGAGCGCAAGCAACAGCTGCAGGAGAAGGACTTTTGCCTCGAAATGGCAGATGCTCTCTACGCGATCTCCGACGCGGTCAAGGCAGAGGCACCTCACGAACGAATGGGCGTCATTCCTCTAGGGAATGCCCACTTGGCGCGCTGGGAAGAGAGCTCCATGGCAAGGCGCGCTGCCAAACGCGAAGAGCTTGGCTTCGGCGACCGCATCGTGGTTCTCAACGTATGCCGGTTTCATGAAGGCGAGCGATACTACAAGGGCGTCGACGAGTACTGTCACGTCAAAGCGATGCTCGACGCGCTGTATTCCGACCGATCCAACCCCTTCATGTTCGTGCTCGCCGGAAAGGGGACACAAGCCGATGTGGAAGAGATGGAAGCCAGTGGCCTGAAAGTGTTCGCCAACATCAGCGACGAAGAGTTGATCGACCTCTATTGCTGCGCGGATTTGTATGCCAACTTTTCGCGTTGGGAAGGCTATAACTTCGGCATTGGACAGGCGCTGGCGTTGGGACTGCCGGTTGTAGCTTCAGAGATCCCAGCCCATCGCGCATTTGGCGTCTTCGTTTCGAACGACGCATCGTCAGCAGCCCGCGAGTTGGTTTCCCTCTCTGAGGACAGCCAACGCCAGCGCATTGCCAAGGTAACGGAATGGGCAGAGCCGCTGAGGATGTTCTCAGAGGCGATCGAACAGCTCAATCACGGCCCAAGCAAGCAACTCAAGTAGCGAGTGACGTGGGGGACTCTGACAACTCGCCGTTCTCCCTCATGACCTCTATGAGCGTGGCTCGACACTTGGTCTCTTGGCGAGCTAGCCATGTTTCGTCTGCGACCTTGAGCGCTTGTGAGCACAGTGCTGCGGCCGCAGCGCTTGAGTAGTGCTCCTGGACAAAGGCCCAACCCGCTGTACGCATCTGGGTCCACAGCGCCTCATCCGCGTACACGCGCATGACGTCGTCGGCGAACACTTTCGGATCGTCAGCCACGCACAAGTAGCCCGATTCATTGGTTCCGATACCTTCCGCCGCGATCGTGGTAGCGATGCTCGGTACACCATGCGCCAGCGCCATCACCAGTTTGCCTTTGATACCGGCTCCATAGCGTAGCGGAGCGACAAACACCCTCGATGACGAGAAATAGGGCTTCAGATCTTCCACATATCCAGTCACAACCACGCGCTCGCTTGCCATTGCAACAACCTCCGGCGGCGGCTTGTTGCCAACCACTAGAAGTTTTGCCTGCGGAGGAAGCCGCTTCACAAGCGCAGGCCAGATTGAGGTCATGAAGAACTTGATCGAATCGACGTTGGGATCGTGCGGGAAGTTGCCCAAAAACATGATGTCATCGCGGTCCGAAAAGGCACGAGCATCTTGCAAGATGTCGGAGAGCCAAGGCAACACCACGATGTTGTTCAGCGGACGCGGCATTGCGGCCTGGATGATCTTCTTTTCGACCTCCGTGTGCACAAACGAAGCGTCGGCCCGAGCAAACATTGCCAGCTCGTGAGATTTCGTGACTGCAGCTTTGAAGATGCCGTTTGCATCTTCATTTGCCGACGCAGCCCTAGATTCGCGTAAATAATGCAAGTCAACATTCGCAAAGATGACCCTCGTGGCCGGCGACAACTCACGCAATTGCGCGCAAACCCCTTGAGCAACGTTATAGCGATAGAGCAGCGCATAGTCGAAGGCATGTGAAACTTCGAGAACGGCCCTGATATCAGGCGAGAAAGGCAGGTAGTGGCAGCAAACGCCACGGCGCTGAAGTGGTGCCGAATAACTCCTGAAGTAGTAGAGGTTGTGCAGCGGAACAAAGCTCTCGCCGAACCCCATCTCTCGATAGGTCCGCATCACCTCGTTGGTAACGATGGAGCCGGAGTCCTTGTCAGGGCGCGGCGTCAAAGCGTCAACGACCAAAATGTTTCTCGCAGAACGCCAAGATGCTGCACGAGCGGCGTTCGTGCCCGGCTGAGGATGAACGTGTAGCTCGGAGGCAAATCGTTCAGCGAACTTCTTCAGGTTCTCAACTTGGTACGCCTTGACACCCCTTGTGGTGTCGCGGCCGTGCGTTACGCCTTCGTAGTGGATTACGCGCGAGAACGGCACATACCATACCTCGTAGCCGGCTCGCCGCATACGGAATGCAAGATCGGCGTCTTCACAGTAGGCTGGGCGGTACAGTTCGTCGAATCCGGCAAGTTCGTCCCACACCCTCCGTCGCACAGCTATCGATGCACCCGAAATGAAATCCGCCTGTCGAGCATGGCAATATTGAGGCCGATTTGGGTCATCGCCACGGCCATAGTTGTGTGCTGAGCCGTCGCGCCAAAAGATGCCGCCAGCCTCCTGCAGCGTACCGTCATCGTTAAAGAGCTTGGAGCCCGTCAGGCCCGCGTTGGGGAATAGTTCGAAACCATCGACGAGTTCATCCAGCCAGCCAGGCACAACACGCGTATCGCTATTGAGCAACACAACGAATTCTCCGCGCGACAAATTGACTGCGAAGTTGCAGCATTCAAGAAATCCGCCATTGCTTTTGCGCCGCTCGTAACGGATCCACGGTATCCGCGCGAGCAACGCCGTTCGAGTTTCCTCGGGGGAAGCATCGTCCGCCACGATGATTTCGACGGAATGCTTCGACACATGCTGCACGAGTGAATCAAGGCAATTCAGCACGAAATGTGTTTGCCCATAAACCGGTACGATGATGGACACCTTCGGTGAGTTCTGCCCAATAGACAGCCTTGGTTCGCGTTCCGCCATGCATTCAACACTTCGCGCGATCAAGTCCGGCGTGCCTCGGTCAGCGAAGTCGAAACCTTGCCCGGCGAAGTAGGCTTTTCCAGCCATAAGTTCGCAATGCACGATATCGTCAGGTAGAGCATATGGTTTGGCTGGATCCGTCCATCGAAAATTGGAGGGTTTACCGTCAGGCAGCGTTCGCCCTTCGAATCGACCGAACTCCAACCAATGGGCCAACGGATTCAATCCCGACGCCCTCACATCGGCGTACAGACCGACGTAGGCGCGGGTCGAAAAGTTCGGCGAAGGCTCAGCCAGGGTTCGATGGCCGTTGACCAGGTAGTGAAAGACAGGGTCCATGCCGCTCGTCTCGACGACTGGATTGGCACATCTGTAGTGCGCGGCGTCGAAGAACCCACCTTCTTCAATGGACTGCAGCACCGCGTCCAGTCTTGCCGGATCGAGCGGCGGCACCCCAAGGTTACGGCCTTCGCGCCGTCCATAGTACACGTAGTGGAGAACGGCGTTGGCAGCTCCTCCGACATCGAAGTTGAGGTCGGCATATGCAACCGGATCGAAGCGCAGGGAGGGTTGCCGAGCTAACTGAAGACCGAACTCGATAAAGTGATTTATCGGCGAAAGCTCGCTCGCGGCAACGTCCGGATAAGCCCTCCGATAGAAATCCGAGTCGAATATGCCTGCCTCGCTCAATGCCCGCGCAGTTCGAATTTCCTCTGACTCTTGGACCGGCGCGGGCTCGTTGTTGAACCAAGCAAGACGACGCCTTATTCGCGCCAGTATCGCTACCTCGCGACCAATCCCCTGTTTCATGATTCCCTCTCAAACTGACTCAAACGGCTCGGCGTGTTCTAAATTGCAGGAGGCACCATTTCACGTACGTTACGCTAACCAGCGAAGCATCTCGCTGACAAGGTAATAGCAGCATCCTCGCCGAACGTCGATCGAGCCAGATCACTGGAGCGCACCGTCATACAACACGGCGTCACAAGAACTCGATCGAAGGGTGCGCCGCGGGAGGCGCCTTTTTCCGGGTCAAGGACCACATACGGAATCTGCTACCGCTCCCATGCAAGAGACCCGCGATCGTCAATTCGCCAATCTCTCGTCAGAACGATTGACCTTGCATGTTATGCCTCAAATCCGCCTCGACCATCATCGTGCAAAGCTGTTCCAATGTCGTCTTGGGCTCCCAGCCTAGCTTTGCCTTTGCGCGAGCGGGATTTCCAATCAAGAGATCGACTTCTGCGGGGCGATAAAACTTGGGATTGACCATCACCAACGTCTTACCTGTCCGGACGTCAATCCCAACTTCATGCTGCTCTTCTCCTTCAAAACGGAGTTCGAAACCTGCGGCTTTGAAGGCGAGGTCCACAAAATGCCGAACCGTCTCCGTACGATTGGTGGCGAGAACGAAAGTGTCCGGCTCGTCGGCTTGGAGCATTCGCCACATTCCTTCGACGTATTCCTTTGCGAAACCCCAATCTCGCTTCGCGCTCAGGTTCCCGAGCTCAAGAACATCCAGCTTGCCGAGCTTGATCTTGGCGACTGCGTCGGTAATCTTCCTAGTGACAAATTCTCTGCCGCGCAGAGGACTCTCGTGATTAAAGAGAATTCCGCTGCAGCCGAAAATGTTGTAGCTTTCACGGTAATTGATGGTCATCCAGTGAGCAAACAGCTTGGCAACGCCATAGGGACTCCTGGGATAGAACGGTGTGTCTTCGTCTTGCGGGATCGCCTGCACCTTTCCGAACATCTCGGACGTCGATGCTTGGTAGAAGCGAATGCTTCGATCGGTAAGACGAATGGCCTCTAAGAGATGCAGTGCCCCCATGCCGGTGATCTGAGCGGTCGCATCCGGCTGATTGAAGCTGACTCCCACGAAGCTTTGGGCGGCGAGGTTGTACACCTCGTCCGGTTTGGCGTCCTTGATCAGCGTCAGGGAACTGCCCAGATCAGTCAGGTCGTGCTCGACCAGCTTGAGATCCGGATGGTTCTGAATTCCCAGTTCCTCCATCCGCCAAAAGTTCACCGAGCTTGTGCGACGAAAGGTGCCATGCACCACGTACCCCTTACTCAGGAGAAGTTCAGCCAAGTAGGCCCCGTCTTGGCCGGTGATACCCGTGACTACAGCGTGCTTTTTCATTTGCTAGGAGTTTGGTGTTGAAGCTACAGCCCAAGATTGTGCCGCACCGGCTAGGTCTCACGATCACGGCAAGTACGCGGCGCCAGTGCTTCTCGCCCAGCGCTTCTCGTGTGGTCGATCTGCAACCTGGAGCTTTCAGGCAACCCTACCATGAGACAGACATCGCTTTGGCGCTAGTCGTAACACTGCTCAGGAAGCATGACCACCGCTCGAGCTCGCTGCGAAGCTGTCGGCGCTCTGGCCTCAACGTCCGAGGGGCTTGAAGGCCTCAAATACCAACGAGTATGGACCAACGATGCCTTCTTCAGGTTCGTAAAGGTTCCATGCGGCCGGCTGAAACCCGATCCTTGCCAACTGCACCAGCATCTCCAGACCGAAGATCGTCCAGACAAGGATGCCCTGATCAGGCCTGACGGGGTCGCCGTGAAACTGCTTGTCCGCGAGGTAGACAATCTGTCCTTCGACCAAAGCCGCCCTCCTGTCATCCAACGGGGCTTGGCAATCAAAAGGAACGGTGAAGATGTGTCTTCCCCCAGGTTTGAGCGCGCGAAAGATTTCACGATGCGCCAAGTACGGGTCTGGCATGTGTTCCAGTACGTCGCTCGAAAGTACCAGATCAAGGGCTTCGTCTTCGAAGGACAGGCGCTGGAGGTCCTCATGCCGTCGGCCATCGACAAACTCCCCCGGCGCATATTCCTCCCCGAAGTACTCTGAACAGAAGTAGTTCGGGTTGCCCGACAAGCTCTTATGCACCGCCCCTGTGGTCTCCGTGTTGTAGACGACGCGTCCAGCAGGCACCGACAAGGCCGTGCCTACGGGCAGGCCGGATCGTTTTCGGAGGACGTGCGCGATTTGCCTCTGACGGTTGAAAGATCCGCACGAGGAGCAGAAGCCGGATTCGCGAAGGTTGTCAGTGAATCGTTCGAAGAGGGTTTGCATGCCGCATATGGGGCACGTCCCGCGCAACTCGCCCTTCGCCGAGCCCCCCAAAAGGTCCGGCTCAGACGCCAGCTGCGCTGCAAACGGATAAGCCGCTATCGTCGCGTGCCTCGGCAGCGACGCAACAGCGAACCGCTCCGAGGGAAGCCCAAGCATCCGCCCAAAGAAATCTTTCATCTCCACGTCCCTCCATCTGGTCGCCGGCAGTCTAACGTCATCTCGGAAGCGCCTTCCTCTCTGCGCGAACGCGCTTCGCATCGGTCGGGAGCCCCGCGGTCAAGGCGAATCGTTCGACTAAAATGCGCCGTTCGCCACTGAAGATGCAGTGCGCCTTGCGCCTGCTTTCAAAATGACCGTGGTCGTTCTGCCGCGGTCGTCTTGCTGAACCCTCGTTTCCCAGTCACGGACACCAACTGGCGTTGCGGACGCTAACCCCTCAACTACTGATTCGAACCATGCACCTCAAAGGAAAAAAAGTACTCGTGACAGGTGCGGACGGGTTTATCGGCAGCCATCTGGTGGAAGCGTTGATCGAACACGGCTGCGACGTCCGCGCTTTTGTCTACTACAACTCGTTCAACAGTTGGGGCTGGCTGGATTCGTTGCCGCAGAACGTTGTGCGCGACCTCGACGTGTTTCCGGGTGACATTCGGGACCCAAACGGAGTGCTCGAAGCGATGAAGGGTTGCGAGGTTGTCTTTCACTTGGCGGCCCTCATCGCGATTCCGTTTTCGTACCATTCTCCCGATTCCTACGTCGATACGAATATCAAGGGCACGCTCAACATTCTTCAAGCGGCCAAACGGCTCGGCATCGAACGCTGCTTGGTGACGTCGACATCTGAGGTCTACGGTACAGCCCAATACGCGCCGATCGACGAGAAGCACCCCTTTCAAGGACAGTCGCCCTATAGCGCCACCAAGATAGGAGCGGATCGGCTGGCGGAATCTTTTTACAGATCTTTCGAAACGCCGGTCGTTATCGTGAGGCCGTTCAACACCTATGGGCCTCGCCAATCCGCACGGGCCGTGATTCCTACCATCATCACCCAGCTCATGTTGGGCGAGAAGGAACTGCGACTCGGGAGCCTCACGCCTACGCGCGATTTCAACTTCGTCAAAGACACCGCGCAGGGCTTCCTTGCGCTCGCCGAAGCCGATGCGACGATCGGAAAAGAGATCAACATTGCCACCGGCAAGGAATATTCCATCGGCCAGGTCGCGGAGATCCTGGTCGCCGAACTCAACCCAAGCGCCCGCATCGTCACGGACGATCAGCGCCTTCGTCCGGACGCGTCCGAAGTCTTCCGCCTGATGGGCGACAACACCTTGATCACGTCCCTGACTCCGTGGCGGCCACGTTACGACCTCGCGGACGGACTGCGCGACACGATCGATTGGTTCAAGAACCCGGAAAACCTGTCGCGCTACAAGGCCTGGCTCTACAACGTCTGAAAAGGTTCGAAGATGCGAGCAGTCATTCTGGCCGGCGGCAAGGGTACGCGGCTACGCCCCTACACCACGCTGATTCCCAAACCGCTGGTACCCCTCGGCGGCAAATACTCGATCCTTGAGATCATCATCATGCAGTTGGCGCAGGCGGGCTTCACCCGGATCACCCTTGCCGTCAATCACCTGTCACAGCTTATCATGGCCTACTTCGGCGACGGATCTCGCCTGGGGGTGCAGCTCGACTACTCGCTGGAGGAAGGTGAGCTCAGCACGATCGGCCCTCTGACGCTGATTCCCGATCTTCCGGAGAACTTCCTTGTCATGAACGGCGACATTCTTTGCGATCTCAACTACAGACGCTTCTTCGAGTCGCATGTGAGTTCCGGCAGCAAGGTCTCGGTCTCGGCGTATCGCCGCCAGGTACGGATCGATTTCGGCGTGTTGCGCTACGACGAGAACGGCCGCCTGAAAGAATTCCAGGAAAAGCCGACTTACGACTTCGATGTCAGCATGGGCATCTACTGCATCCATCGCTCGGTGGTCGAAGCTCTTCCCAAGGGGGGCAAGTATGGCTTCGACGAGCTCATGGTCGACGGCCTCAAGAACAACCAGAACATCGCCATATGGCCCTTCGATGGCTATTGGCTGGATATCGGCCGCCCGGACGATTACCAATACGCCGACGATCATTTCGAAGAGCTTGCAACCAAGCTCGGTATCGGCCCTTGAAGACCGTACTGGTCACCGGCTCCACCGGCGCGTTGGCGCGGACAGTCATCGCCCGCCTGCGGCAGAACAAGGCCTTCGAAGTCATCGCCACCAGTCGCCGCGCGGATGAATTTCCGCTCGACGTGCGCGACGCTGAACGCCTCCAGACCCTGGTCCAGCAGACGCAGCCCAGCCTGATCCTCCATCTGGCCGCCACCTTCTCCAGCGAGTACGACGAGGCCTACGCGATCAACGTCGAGGCCACACGTCAGCTACTCGACACCGTTCAGCGCACGGACGCGACAACGCGCGTCTTGCTCGTGGGTTCTGCCGCGGAGTACGGAGCGGTCCGCCCCGAAGAAAATCCGATCCGCGAGGATCACGCGTTGAATCCGCAGTCGGTCTACGGCCTGACCAAATCGTGGCAAACGCAGCTTGCACAGTTCTATGCGCTTCGCGGCGTCGATGTGCTTGTCGCACGGGTTTTCAATCTCGAGGGGCAAGGCTTGTCGAATCGGCTGTTCGTCGGTCGGGTGCAGATGCAGATCGACGAAGTACGGAGCGGGACGAGGCAGGCCTTCGAATTCGGTCCTCTCACGGCGACCCGGGACTACATAAGCACGGATGAGGCAGCAAAGCAGATGCTCGCGATCGCCGCGATGGGCGAGACCGGACAGATTTATCACGTGGGCAGCGGCAAGCCGATCACCATGCGCGCGCTGCTTGAGCGCCAATTGGCCTTTCATGGGTTGACGCAGGTCCCCGTGCTCGAGTCGCCCGCCTTGACGAACCGCGCCGGCTACGACGTTCCTGTGATCTACGCAGACATGACCAAGACATTGCAATTGCTGGGGAGAGAGGTCGAGCGTGCCAAAGACTAAGTTGACTGTGATCACCCCGGTATTCAACGAAGAGCAGGTCATCGCACATTTCCACGCTCGCACGAGGCAAGTGCTGAGCTCCATAGAGGATCTCGAATGGAACATCCTCTATGTGGTGGACAAGTGCACGGACGGCACGCTCGACGTGCTGCGGACGCTGACATCCTCCGATCCGGGCACGAAGGTGCTTGCGCTCTCCTCTCGGTTTGGGCACCAAATGTCGCTGCTGGCCGGAATCGAACATTCGCTGGAATCGGACGCCATCATCATGATGGACAGTGACCTCCAGCATCCGCCTGAACTGATTCCGACGCTACTCGAGGAATTCAAGCGCGGCACTGAGGTGGTGTATACCCTGCGGCGCGACACGGATGATATCGGTTTCATACGAAAGAAGGCCGGCAATCTTTTCTACAAGCTGCTCGGCAGCATCTCGCAGATCCCGATCAATCCGAACGCGGCCGATTTTCGATTGATCTCGCAGCGCGTGGCGCGAACGCTGTCCCAGGGATTCCAGGAGCGCAACATGTTCTTGAGAGGGTTGTTCTCCTGGATCGGCTTCAAGCAGGCAGGCGTCGAGTACATCGCAGAGAAGCGCTTTGCCGGCCACTCGAAATATTCCTTGTCGAAGATGCTCCAGCTTGCGACGGCCGGCATCCTGTCGTTCAGCACCAAGCCGCTTCAGCTCAGCGTCTTCATCGGCAGCCTCTTTGCCATGCTCGCCTTCGTGCTGATCGTCGTGTCGATCATCAAGTACTTCGTAGTGCAGTCCATCCCGGATGGCTGGACGACGCTGGTGGTCCTTCTTCTGCTGTTCAGCGGCATCCAACTCATCGTCCTCGGCATCATGGGGGCCTACGTGGGGGGGATCTACGAGGAGGTCAAAGGTCGCCCGCGTTACATCGTTGAAGAGGAAATCTCGCACGGCTAGCCCAGTGAACGGGCGATGATGATCGCCTTGGCCCTGGGCGGATTGTTTCGGCCGATACGCAGCCCTGCGTTGGTCAACCGATCACATCTGACCGGTTGATGTCCTCCGCTGGCTTTCTATCGTTTTCGAACGAAAGCACCTCCCCCGACCTCAAGCTCGCAACCTCTTCCCAAACTCCATGTCGCGATCAGCTGCCATTTTTCGATCGGTCCTCGACCAGTGCCGGACGCCGGCAGCGCATCAGCTCTTCCGCTTCCTCGTCGTCGGGGTCATCAATACCGTTTTCGGCTATTCGATCATCTTCGCGTGCATGTACATCGCGGGTTTATCCGCAGAGATCAGCAACGCCATCGGCTACGGAATAGGCCTGCTGGTCTCTTATGTGCTGCACAAGGTGTTCACCTTCAACAGCGACAGGCGGCATCGCGAGGCCTTTGTCCGATTCCTCGTGGTTTTCGCCGTGGCCTATGCATCGAACTTCGTGGCGCTGGTCATCTTGGTACGCGCCATCGGAGTCCATGAGGCGGTCAGCCAAATCCTCGCCAGCGCGGTTTACGTGGTCGTTTCGTTCGTGATGAGCAAGCTGTATGTGTTCCGGAAGACCCATGTCGCTCGAAAGTAGCCGCTTTCCCAACTCTCGAAGTTATCGCATCGCGCAGGTCCTTGGGGTCATAGCTGGCCTCTTCGCGCTCTGGTGCATCATCCTTTGGCCCGCCTTCGACAAGACTCGGTCTTTTGCGCTATGGATGGACAACGAGTTCTTCATCGGTGCCGTGCTCTCGTCCATCTCTGCCTCGTTGGCGCACGGCGAATGGCCGTTGAGGATGGACACTGCATTGGGAGGCCTGCCGCTTTATAACTTCCCGCAGCTTTCCCCGTTTTATCCCTTCTATTTCGCTTCGCTGCCCATTTTTGGCAGTCCTGCAGAAGTGGTCCGGTCGATGCACTGGATCACACTGGCGCACTTGTTGGTTCTCGAGATCAACATGTATGTCTTTCTGAGAGTCATCGGTGCATCGCGTATCGCTGCGCTCATGGCGGCAGCATTGTTCGCTTTTGGGGCAAACAGCCTGACCTATTCGGTCTGGCTTAACATCACGGCTCCATATGCCTGGTTTCCCCTGTATCTGGCGGGGCTCGTCGGAACCTTTAAGTATCCAGGCCGAAAACGCTGCCTTGCGATAGCACTAGTTGGCATTGTGCTTTTGACGTTGGCGTCGCCGGCGCAGCCGCTGATCCACGCTGTGATTGTGTCGGCGGTTTTTGCCGTCGCGCACTGGGCCAACCACGGGCTCATCGAGGGATGGAAGCAAACGAGATACCCGCTGGCGCTGGTGATGACGGTTGGAGTACTGGCGCTCCTATTGGTCGCTCCGGTCATCCTCCCGGCGGTTCTCGAGTTCAAAGACATGATTCGCTGGATCGGCCCGTTCCCCCCAGTGCAGGGGAACGAACGAATTCCGTTTGTGGCCTTTCAGGTCGATCAGCTCTCCATATCGAGCCTGACGGGCGTACTTTTCAGACTTGAAGGGGCTGCAGTCGGGAGTCCATACGTCGGTGTTGTTGCCTTGGCATCGGCTTGTGTGGCAGCCTTTTCGCGTCCGCGTTCGTGGATCGCGGGCTCGCTGCTTTTCATCGCGGTCTACTCGATCATCTCTTCGACGGGGAGCAATCTTGGCCTAGCGTATATCAACTATCTCATCCCCCTCCTCAACAAGATTCGCGAGCCTAGCCGCTTCCTGGTCCTCTTTCAATTTGCAATCGCCGCGCTGGCGGCACTGGGAATAGACGAGTTGCGAAAGACGGTCTCGCGGGGCGATGGAGGGGCGGCGCTGAAGCGACGTCCATTCATTGCGCTATGGGCCTCCGCTTTCTTCAGTGTTGTCGCGCTGCTTGCTGCTGGTGATCGGATCGTGTCCGTGGTGCCGCCCCTGGTGCCCGTCTTCATCCTCGTTTCACTGATCTTGATGACCGCGCTGCTTGCGCGAAGGTCTTGGGCGCACAGAGGTGTAGTTGCAGCCCTGCTATGGGGTGGAGCGGCCCTAGTGCTCCTCGCTGTTGAGGTGAAGTGGATTCCTCCCCTGGTTTCGATCAGTACATACAACACGGGTGGCGGCCGTGAGCTCGATCGCGTGTTCGACAGGTTGGTGGCACTCGATCCCAAGCGTGAGTACCGGGTCATCTTCGATGGAAAGATCGACAAGCAAGTGGCATCCATGCTGGCCTCATATAAAGGCATCCGGACACTCAACGCCTACTTCAATCCTGCGCCCAGCCGACAATTCGACGAGCTGTATTATCACGGTCCGCGCTCAAGCAACTACTTTCAAGCATTGGGCGCGAAATACCTGGTCTGCGACCAATGTGCGCCAGACTCCCTACGCGGATACGCCTATCGTGAAAGTATCGAGGGCCTCCAAATCTACGAAGCCAAGGATGTTTTGCCGCACAGCCATGTATTCACTACGATCGACGGCACCTTCTCGAGCCTGGGCGACTTCTCCTCGAAGATTGCCGACGCCGATCTTGCAAACGGACTGCTTTATGTGCAACCCGACGACGTTGGCGTGCTGAGGAATGGCACGCATGCTGAATGCGCGAGCCAGGAGATTCTTCGCTCAACCAATCGAATGCGCATGATGGTCATGTGCCCGTCACCAAGCGTGCTGGCGGTGAACGAGTTTTTTGACTCAGCCTGGAAAGCCGCTGTGGATGGAAAGAGAGTGCGAATTCTCCGCATTAACGGGAACCAGATGGCCGCTCAGATTCCCCCTGGCTCACACCTCGTCGAATTCCGTTACCAGCCAAAGACGTTCTTCGCCTCCATTCCAATAGCGCTCATCGGCGCAGCGCTGCTGGCATGCCTGATGGTCTTCAGCAAGTTCGCTGCCGGGCGCCGCAAGCGCGGTGCCTTGAACCCTTGACAACCGAATACCAAAGTCATCGTAGACAGCACACAAACCGCCGCTCGCCTGACGCACGGTTTGGCGATTCCCAGTCTCTCACTGCGCACCCCTCGCGCCGCTGCCGTCAAACACTCCCGTAGGTCGGACCCTCAGCTTCGTTTCCGCGCCAAGAGCTACTTACTCATGGTAAGCAGCAAACGCCGTTGCCGCCCCCCCCGCGTCAGAATAGTTGTCGCCTCCATAGAACCAAGGTAATAGTCCGGCCAGCACCGTTCTTGTTGGAGCTGGCGAGATCTCGGAGCATGTGACCTGAACAGTGCGTGCCCGGAGATGGTGTGCACCAACAGGAGATCGTGCACACCATGAAGAGTCAAGCAGAGGGCGTCGAACCGTCACGTCGCCATCACGAGCGCGCATTCAAGGCGCGGCTGATCGAGTTGAGCATGCAGCCCGGCGCGTCGGTGTCGGCCATCGCGATGGCCAACGGCATCAACGCCAACCTGTTGTTCAAGTGGCGGCGCGATCGCCAACGCGAATTGACGTTGCTTCATACGACGCCTGCCGTACTGCTGCCCGTGCGCCTGGCATCGGTCGGCGAAGATTCGGGTGTCAACGCGATTTCGCCGCTTGCCACCATCGCACCGGCGCCGGCCAAGCCCGCGCGGACCGGCGTCATCGAACTGGAGATCGCAGGTGCGCAGTTGCGCCTGCACGGCGCCGTCGACGAAGCGAGCCTGTGCAGCGTGTTGCGCGCGCTGCGCCAATCGTCATGATCGGTCCGCGCGCGGGTACCCGGATCTGGCTGGCCGCCGGTGTCACCGACATGCGCTGTGGCATGGACACGCTCGCCGTCAAAGTGCAGACCGCGCTCACTGAAGATCCGTACGGCGGTCACGTCTTCGTCTTCCGCGGCCGCCGCGGGGATCTGGTCAAGCTGCTGTGGAGCGATGGGGACGGCATGTACCTGCTGTCCCGGCGCCTGGAGCGTGGCCGCTTCATCTGGCCGAACGCCGAGTCCGGCTCGATCGCGCTCAGTGCCGCGCAACTGTCCATGCTGCTCGAAGGCATCGACTGGCGCCGCCCCGAGCGCACCTGGCAACCGCGTGCCGCGGCGTAGACCCAAGCCGACGGGTTGACAGGACATCTCCCGTGGGGAGTGCCGGGCGCATCCGGCACAGTCATGCCATGACGCCCGAACAACTGCTTGCCAGCAACGCTTTGCTCAATGGCGAAGTGGTGCGTTCGCAGGAGGCGTTGAAGATCGCGTTGCTGACCATCGACAAGCTCAAGGTCGAGCTGGCCTACTTGCGGCGCATGAAATACGGCCGTTCCAGCGAACAGCTCGAGCATGCACAGCTTGAACTAGTGGGTGGCCAGGTCGCGCAGCCGGCCGTGGTGTTGACGGCTCATTGCGAGGGCAGCGAGGGCGCCGAAGACAGCGAGCAGCAGTCCAACGTCAGGTCGATGCAAGACGCTCGCAAGAAGCGCAAGGCCGGGCAGGAAACCGGCTCGCGCGGACTGCCCGAGCACTTGCCGCGGCGCACCGTGATGCACACGCCTGAAGGTGGCTGCACGTGCGAGGCGTGCGGCAACGGCCTGCGCGAGATCGGCCAGGACGTCTCGGAGGTCCTCGACTACGAGCCCGGCAGCTTCCACGTCGTGCGCCATGTTCGACCGAAGCTGGCCTGCGGCGGATGCAGCACGATCGTGCAGGCGCTCGCGCCGAGCCGTCCGATCGCGCGCGGCCTGGCCGGTGCCGGATTGCTCGCCCACGTACTGACGAGCAAGTTCGCGGACCACACGCCCCTGTACCGGCTGTGCCAGATCTATGCGCGCGATGGCGTGGAGTTGCCTCGCTCCACGCCGACAGACTGGGTCGGCCAGGCGGCACGCCTGATGGCGCCGCTGGCCGATGCCCTCGGGCGCCATGTGCTGCGCGCCGCAAAGGTCCACGGCGACGACACGCCTATCCGTGTGCTCGGCGGTGCCGGGAGCAAGGCGAGCACCGGGCGGCTGTGGGTCTATGTGCGAGATGATCGCCCGAGTGCCGACACGGCCGCGCCGGCGGTGTGGTTCCAGTACTCGGCCAACCGCCGGGGCGAGCATCCGGTGCGTCACCTGAAGGACTTCCGGGGAATCCTGCAAGCCGATGCGTACGCGGGGTATCACCCCCTTTACGAAGACGGCCGGGTCATCGAGGCGGCATGCTGGAGCCACGCGCGACGAAAGGTGTGGGACATCCACGAGCGGCAACACAAGCTGGCTGGCACCTTGGCGCATCAAGCGCTGCTGCGCATCGGCAAGATCTTCAAGGTAGAGGCCGAGATCAATGGCAAGCCGCCCGATGAACGCATGCGCGTTCGGCAGGCGCGCACGCGCCCCTTGCTCGAGGACCTGAAGCTCTGGCTGAACACGACCTTGGCGCAGCTCTCGGCAAAGTCGCCCTTGGCGCTGGCCATCGGATACTCGTTGGGCAACTGGACGGCGCTCACACGCTTCGTGGATGACGGGCGCATCGAGGCGCACAACAATGCGGCCGAGCGCGCGCTGCGCGGCGTTGCAATCGGAAGAAAAAACTTCTTGCATCTGGGCTCGGATGCCGGCGGCCACAGCGCTGCAGTGATCTACACGTTGATCGGAACGGCCAAGCTCAACGGGATCAACCCGCAGGCGTATCTACGCCATGTACTGGAGCGCATCGCCGACCACCCGATCAACCGAATCGACGAGCTGCTGCCCTAGGTCGTGGCGCCCCAGCTCCAACAGCTTCGGCCATCCTGGTACGAGGAGCTCGCGCAGGCCGCCTGAGCTGGCGTCGTGGGCAAAATGGGCCATGCGCATCAAGCTGATCGAAGACTTGCCCATGGCCACCAGTGCTGAGCTGTACCAGCTCAGCTGGGTGATCGAACAACTGCTGGCCGATCCGCGGCGCGTCGTACAGGCGCGCAGCCAACTGCATCTGGGTCAGCAGGTGCAGTATCTCCATTGGGGCGACGGCAAGTGGCGGACGGTGCGGGTCGTGTCAATGAAGAACGACCGTGTGACGGTGCTCGACGAGGCCAACAACAAACATCTCAGCCTGCCTTACGCCGCCATCATGACGACGGAGTCGGCCACCGCAAACACGGGCGAGCAAGCATCCGCGCCGAGCAAGCCCACTCCGCCGCCGGAGATTCCGCGCCGCGAAAACTTCCGTGTCGGCCAGCGCGTGAGCTTCGCCGATCAAGGCTTGCAGCGGCACATCGGGCAAATCACGCGCATCAACCAACGCACCGCCACCATTCATTGCGACGGCCGTGCCTGGCGAGTTGGGTTCGCCTTCCTTCAGCACATCACTGACGTCACAGCCTGACGCCCTCCTGGCCGTGACCACTGACGTCAAGAACGGGGTCGGCCGGACTATTACGAACCAAGAACCCGGGGGCGGCGATGAAGGATGAGAGTGGCTCGATACGGACAAGCATTCAAAGACCGAGCGGTAGCGAGGTTGCTGCCGCCGGAGAGTTCGGCGCTGGAGGTGGTGGCGCGCGAAGTTGGCATTGGAGTGGAAACACTGGAGCGTTGGCGCGAGGATGCGCAGTCCAGGCCCGCCCGAGGGCGGGCCTGGACTGCGCGCGCCCGGCTTGAGGCGGTGATCACGACGGCGGCGATGGCCGAGGTCGCGAAGAGCGCGTGGTGCCGCGAGCACGGCGTGTACCCCGCCGAACTGGACAAATGGCACTCGAGCGCGACAGCCGCGCTGGCCGAACCCGAGGAGGCCCGGGCCAGCCCCCAGGCCACGCGAGCCTCCGCCAAGCGCATCAAGGAACTAGAGCGCGACCTGCTGCGCAAGGACCGGGCGCTGGCAGAGACTGCGGCTCTCTTGGTCTTGTCAAAAAAAGTCGCGGCGATCTTCAACAAAGGCGAGGACGAATGATCGGCCTCGAAGATCGCCAAGCCTTGGCCCGAGACATCGATGTTGCACACGCCGCCGGAGCGCGGCTGCGCCCGGCCTGCGAGACCGCCGGCATCGATGCGCGCACCTTGCAGCGTTGGCTGGCCCACAAGGGGCTCACGGCGGGCGATCGCAGGCCGCAGGCCGTGCGCCCCATGCCTGGCCATGCCTTGAGCCCGCACGAGCGCGCACAGCTGCTGGCCGTGGCCAACGAGCCGCGGTTTGCCGCCGTGCCGCCGGCGCGCATCGTGCCCATGCTGGCTGACGAGGGCATCTACCTGGCCAGTGAGTCCAGCTTCAGCCGCGTGCTGCGCGCTCGGGGGCAGACTGCTCACCGAGGCCGGGCCAAGGCACCCAAGATCGTGCGCCCGCCCACCACGCACGTCGCCGCAGCACCTCGGCAGGTGTGGTGTTGGGACATGACCTACCTGCCGGCGCAGGTGCTCGGGCGCTGGTTCCACCTCTATCTGATCCTGGACTTGTACAGCCGCAAGATCGTTGGTTGGGAAGTGCATGACACGGACGACTCCGACCATGCTGCGCATCTGGTGCGCCGCACGGCGCTCGCCGAGAGCATCGCCACGCTCGACGCCAAGCCGGTGCTGCATGGCGACAACGGCTCCACGCTGAAGGCAACGACGGTGTTGGCGATGCTCAACTGGCTGGGCGTGAAGCCGTCGTACTCGCGGCCCCGCGTGAGCGACGACAACGCCTACGCAGAGTCGCTGTTCCGCACGGCCAAGTACCGCCCGGAGTTCCCCACCAAGGGCTTTGCCGATCTCGAGCACGCGCGCTCCTGGGCGGGCGCCTTCGTACGTTGGTACAACCATGACCATCGACACAGCGGCATTCGCTACGTCAGTCCCGCTCAGCGCCACACCGGTGAAGACTGCGCAGTCCTGGCTGCTCGCCACGAGTTGTACACCCGTGCCCGGGCGCTCAACCCGGCGCGCTGGTCTGGACCTACTCGCAACTGGGCGCCCATCGGCGCGGTGACCCTCAACCCCGAACGTGACTGCGTCGTTCAGACACATTCGCGGGCATCAGACATACAGCCGCTGGCTGCATGAAAGAGGCGACAACTACCTTGACGCGCGCCGCGCCGGGTAGCCGACAGCATGGATCGTCACCCGGTTGAACCCCGCCTCCATCACATAGGTCCATGCATCGGCGCCGAACTCTGTGCGTACGATGAGGTCGTCGGTCGCAGTTGTTGGATCGCCGTGGTAGCTCTTCGGCAAGCCCGCCCGGTCTCGCGTCATGCGGCCCACGATGATCGGCACTGTGAAACACAGCGCGCCACCTGGTTTAAGCACCCTCCGGCACTCGGAAAGCGCATGCACAGGATTCGGCACGTGCTCCAGGGTGTCCGAATGGATCACGATGTCGAACGTGCCGCTGGGATAGGGGATCGCGTGCATGTCGACTTCTGGGTAGGCTCCAAAAACATAGCCACCAAATTGCCGCAGCACTGGTGTGAGCGTCCCGGCTTCATTGATCTCGAGGATGCTCAGCTTGCGACCTGCCTCAGTGCCTACTGCCGTGCGCAAAGGTTCACGCGTGCCGAGGAACGATCTGACCGCCTCTCCGAGGGCTATGGAGCGCAGGTTCGAGCCGCATGAGTTGCAGGTTTCACCTTGCTGGCGGTCAACATAATCAGCTTCGGCCCGGGAGATCTGCCATTCGGCAATAAGGGAGTCCCACAAGATAGGTCGGCTGGCGAAAGCGGTGCCACCGCAAACACTGCAATGCATGCGGCATTATGCAGCCGTCACCCGTACGGCTCCGCGCGGATGTGCTCGCCGGTCCATCGACCTGGCGAAGGTCTTGAGCATCCGGCGACTTTGGAGCCTATCGGTATTGCGCCTCCGGCCGCCAGCCCGCGCTCAGTGCATGAAGCTAGACAGGTCGCCTCACCGAAGCATGCGAGCAACCCATCGAAGGGGCGCCATGACCTTCCACGAGCGAGAGTTCACCATCGCTGAAAGCTGCCGCTTGACATCCGCATTGCTGGCAAGAGCCGCGGCCAACGCCTTTTCAGACGCCTCCTCTTGGCTAAGGCAGTTGGCGAGGCGCTTTTCGAGGGTGTCTCGCTCAGCGCGCAGCATCAACGCCCAAGCGCTGCGCTCATCAAACTCCGCCTGGAGTGAGACATGTCTGGCTGAGAGGGCCGCATGATCCTTGTCCAGCTGGGACGCCCATCTCATCACTCCTTGCTGACTGGTGTAGAGATCGCTGCCGTTCTCCATGAAGATGTTCGGCCCAATCGCAGGCAACAGATTTTCGTCCGCCGCGCAGATCGCGACGAAATACATGCTCTGGTCCGAGACGAAGGTCTGGGCCTTTGCCTGGTCGTCAGCCATCAACAAGGCACCATAGTGATCTGCAGGTTCGTCGATCGGCAGCAATGCCGAAGCGGTCAGGAAACGCTGGCCGAAGTACCGCGTGGCAGGAAAGTGTCGATGGAGCAACCCGCCGAGTTCATCGAAGTAGAGCTCCTTCACATGAAATTCATTCACATAGTTCCGGTCGTCCGAATACACCTTCTTGTTGGGCGACGAGATGATCAGAATGCCGGAGGGTTTTAGAACGCGGCGAAGTTCAGTCAGCATTTCCTCTTGCTCAGCAAGATGCTCGAGCGTTTCGAACGAAACCGCGACATCGATGCAGGCGTCTGCCACAGGTATCTGCGTGGCGCTCCCTTGAAGGAAGCGGAGGTTCTCGTGCGCCGCATAGGTGCGACTCGCATGAGCCACCGCGTCGTGCGAAATGTCCACGCCGACCACCGACCGTGCGACGTCAGCCAATAGCGCCGACCCGTATCCCTCGCCGCACGCGATATCGAGCACGTCGCGCCCGGAGCACAGCGATTGGACCCAGCAGTACCGATGCATGTGCTCGTAGCGTATTTCGCCACTCTCTGTCGGGATGAATCGTTCGCCCGTGAAATCAAGCATGACTAATTTTTCTTCAATGGTTTCGGGTCAATCAAATACTTCGGCCGTCTCGAATGCGGCGGCAGCAGCATCTTTGGCAGACAGCTGGGGACTGCCTCCAGTGTCAGGCCAGCGAATGCCGAGCACCTTGTCGTTCCAGGCGATCGCGCGTTCATGGACCGGCGCGTAGTAGCTGGTCGTCTTGTAGAGAAAGTCCGCCGATTCGCTCAAGACGAGGAACCCGTGCGCGAAGCCCGCTGGCACCCAGAACTGCTTTTGATTCTGTTCACTGAGTTCGATGCCGGCCCATTTCCCGAATGTCGGTGATGACTTGCGGATGTCCACTGCCACATCGAACACGGCGCCGCGCACGGCGCGGACCAGCTTGCCCTGGGGTTCCTGGATCTGGTAATGCAGCCCTCGCAACACCCCCCTGACGGAACGCGAATGGTTGTCTTGCACGAACTCCACGTGCCCGCCCACCGCTTCGTCGAACGCCTTCTGATTGAAGCTTTCCAGGAAGAATCCGCGCGAGTCGCCAAAGACCTTCGGCTCGATGACGAGTACGTCGGGGATCGATGTGGCGGTCACTTTCATGAGCGGATCTCTTCAGCCAGCAGATGGTTGAGGTACTTGCCGTAGCCACTCTTCTCGAGCGGCTTCGCAAGCCTGGCGAGTTGCTCCCGGTCGATGAACCCGTGCCGCCACGCAATCTCTTCCGGACAAGCGATCTTCAGGCCCTGCCGATGCTCCAGCGTGGCGATGAATTGCCCGGCTTCCAGCAGGCTTTCGTGCGTGCCTGTGTCCAGCCACGCATAGCCGCGTTGCATGATCTGCACGCTGAGCTTGCCCCGATCGAGGTAGGCCTGATTGACCGCCGTGATCTCCAGCTCTCCGCGCGCGCTCGGCTTCACGGCCTTGGCGATGTCGACGACCTGGTTGTCATAGAAGTAGAGCCCCGTCACCGCATAGCTGCTCTTGGGCTTGACGGGTTTCTCTTCGATGCTGCTGGCCTTGCCTTGTGCATCAAAAGCCACCACGCCGTAGCGTTCCGGGTCATGCACGTGATAGGCGAACACGGTCGCGCCGGTCTCCTTGGCGTTGGCATCGGAAAGAAGATGCACAAAGTCATGGCCATAGAAGATGTTGTCGCCCAGCACTAGTGCGCTAGGTGAATTGCCCACGAACTTGTCGCCGATGATGAAGGCCTGCGCCAGGCCATCGGGACTCGGCTGCACCGCGTATTCGAGGTTGATGCCCCACTGGCTACCGTCGCCCAGCAGTTGCTGAAAGCGGGGGGTATCCTGCGGCGTGCTGATAACCAAGATGTCACGGATGCCCCCTAGCATCAGCGTACTGAGCGGGTAGTAGATCATCGGCTTGTCATACACCGGCAGCAGTTGCTTGCTCAGCGCGAGCGTGGCCGGGTGGAGGCGGGTGCCGGAGCCGCCGGCGAGGATGATGCCTTTGCGTTGGGTCATTCTTTAGCGTCGTTAAGTTAGAGGGTCTCGACCAGCATGCGTGCCACGCCAAGCTGCCAGTGCGGCAGCTTGAGGTCAAACGCGGCCTGCAACTTGTCAGTGTTCATGCGAGAGTTGTGTGGGCGTTTGGCGGGTGTGGGAAACGCGCTTGTCGGAACGGGATCGATAGCTGTCGGCTGCGCTTTGAGTTCGACACCCGCCGCCTGCGCCTGTTCGAGCACGAAGCGCGCGTAGCCGTGCCAAGTCGTCTCGCCGCCCGCCGCCAGGTGATAGAGCCCGGCCTTGGCGGGATCGCGCAGCGTGTCGCGGATCGCATGGGCCGTCACGTCCGCGAGCAGCTCCGCACCGGTCGGCGCGCCGAATTGGTCGTCGATCACGGTGAGCCGCTCGCGCTCCTTGGCCAGCCGCAGCATGGTCTTCGCGAAGTTGCCGCCGCGCGCGGCATAGACCCAGCTGGTGCGAAAGATCAGGTGACGCGGGCAATGTTCGTCAATCAGTTGCTCGCCCTCGAGTTTGGTGCGGCCGTACACGCTGAGCGGGCCGGTGGCATCGTCTTCCTGCCACGGCTTGCTGCCGCTGCCGTCGAATACATAGTCGGTCGAGTAATGCACCATCAGCGCACCGACTTCTTGCGCGGCCTGCGCGATCGCGCCAGGCGCTGTCGCATTCAAGGTGCGCGCGAGTTCGGGTTCGCTCTCGGCCTTGTCGACCGCGGTGTGCGCCGCGGCATTGACGATCACGTCGGGGCGCAGCTTCAGCACCGTCTGCGCCACCTGCTCGGGGTGCTGGAAATCGGCATGGAACTCGCTGCTTGCGGAATCCAGCGCGACCAGCTCTCCGAGCGGCGCCAAACTGCGCTGGAGTTCCCAGCCCAACTGTCCCGTCTTGCCGAGCAGCAATAGTTTCATGCCGCCTCGTACTGTTTCTGCACCCACTCGCGGTACGCGCCGCTTTGCACGTTGCGCACCCAGTCGGCATGGTCCAGATACCACTCAACCGTCTTGCGGATGCCGGTGTCGAAGGTCTCGGCCGGTTTCCAGCCCAGCTCGCGCTCCAGCTTGCGCGCATCGATGGCGTAGCGGCGGTCATGGCCGGGGCGATCGGTCACGTAGGTGATCTGTTCGCGGTAGCTCCTGCCGTCGGCGCGCGGGCGCAGTTCGTCGAGCAGCGCGCACACGGTGTTGACGATCTCGATGTTGGGCTTCTCGTTCCAGCCGCCGACGTTGTAGGTTTCGCCGAGCCTGCCGGCCTCGAGCACGCGGCGGATGGCGCTGCAGTGGTCCTTGACGTAGAGCCAGTCGCGCACCTGCATGCCGTCACCGTACACAGGCAGCGGTTTGCCGGCGAGCGCGTTGACGATCATCAGCGGGATCAGCTTCTCGGGGAAATGGAAGGGGCCGTAGTTGTTCGAGCAGTTGGTGGTGAGCACCGGCAGGCCGTAGGTGTGGTGCCATGCGCGCACCAGGTGGTCGCTGGCGGCCTTGCTGGCCGAGTAGGGGCTGTTGGGCTCGTACTTGTTCTCTTCGGTGAAGGCCGGGTCGGTGGCCGACAGCGAACCATAGACCTCGTCGGTTGACACATGCAGAAAGCGGAACGCCGCCTTCTGGTCGGCCGGCAATGCACTCCAGTAACCGCGCACGGATTCGAGCAAGCGGAATGTCCCCAGCACATTGGTCTGCACGAAGTCTTCAGGGCCATGGATCGAGCGGTCCACATGCGATTCGGCCGCAAAGTTGAGCACGGCGCGCGGCTTGTGCTCGGCCAGCAGGCGGTCGACCAGGGCGCTGTCGCCGATGTCGCCCTGCACGAACACGTGCTTGGGGTTGCCGTTGAGCGAGGCCAGGGTCTCGAGGTTGCCGGCGTAGGTCAGCTTGTCGAGATTGACGACCGCTTCGTCGGCTTGCGCAATCCAGTCAAGTACGAAGTTGGCGCCGATGAAGCCGGCGCCGCCGGTAACCAGGATCATGGGGTCTCCCGTTTGTTGGAAAAAAACCGCCGGGTGGCGGTCGAACCGCGATTATCCCATCGTGGAATGTTTCAAGACGCTGCTAGAGACCAGTCCCTACCGGGCAACCCGAAGCGCGGATAGAGTGCTTCCGACGTACTTCAAGGAATGCCCATGGCCAACAAAGACGACGACAAACCCGACCGCATCAAGGACTCCGCCCAACAGATCTGGCTCGCCGGCCTGGGCGCCTTCGCCAAGATGCAGCAGGAAGGCAGCAAGGCCTTCGAAGCGCTCGTGAAGGATGGCCTCGGCGTCCAGAAGAAGACCCAGCAGGCCGCCGAGGAAACACTGTCGCAGGCCCAGGCCCGGATGGCGGGCTTTGCGAGCGAGTTCGGCACCAAGGCCGCGGGCGGCTGGGGCAAATTGGAGACCATCTTCGAAGACCGCGTGGCGCGCGCCCTCGAAAAGCTCGGCATGCCCTCGGCGCAGGAAGTGGCCGCGCTGCAGGTGCGGGTAGAGGCGCTCGAGGCTCAGTTGAAGCGGAAGAACGCGACCGGCACCACGCGCAAGACCGCCGCGCGCACGCCGCCCGAGGCCGCGAGGCCGTCGCGGCGGCACAAACCGGGCAGCGGGGCCTGAGGGGCAGGAAGAACACCCACCCCGGCCGGCACAGACTTGCGCTAGAGTGGCCCCAGGAGACAAAAACCAGGGCTACGAATTGGCCAAGAAAGCGCCACGCCGCACTGCACAACGCATCCTCGAAGCCGCGCTTGACCTGTTCAACCGCTTCGGGGAGCCGAACGTCTCGACCACGCTGGTGGCGGGCGAGCTCAACATCAGCCCCGGCAATCTCTACTACCACTACCCCGCCAAGGACGAGCTGATCAATCGGCTCTACGAGGGCTACGAGACCGAGCTCAACGAGTTGCTGCATGCCAGCGAAGGCGTGCACGATGTCGAGGATGCCTGGTTCTTCATGCACAGCCTGTTCGAGCTCATCTGGCGCTACCGCTTTCTCTATCGCGACCTCAACGATCTGCTGAGCAAGAACCGGCACCTGGAAACGCAGTTCCAGCTGGTCCTGAAGAACAAGGCGCGCGCCATCCGCACCCTGCTCGCCGGCATGAGCCGCGCCGGCCACCTCGACATCGACATGCGCGAGGTCGACCCGCTGGCGCAGAGCATGGTGGTGGTGCTGACCTACTGGCTGAGCTACGAGTACGTGCGCAACCCGCGCGAAGCGCTGGAGCCGGCGCACGCCCAGGGCGCCCTGCTGCGCGGCGCCCACCACACGTTGCATCTGCTGGCACCCTACTTGGCGACGGAACAACGGCGGCATTTGCTGACACTGAGCAGCGCCTACACAGGCGAAGATCACAGAGCAACGGTCTGAAAATTCCATCCTTCCATCGCATGCCCCACCACGACATCCAACCCCTTTCGCTGTTGTCGACCGGCACGGTGCCTGCCACGGAGCCATGGACACTTTTGCCCTACAGAGACGCGCCGTCCTTCGACACGGCCAACCTTCTCAGCCACTGGCCGCAGCTGCATGCCGGCCAGGGCCTGCAGCCGCCGGTGCCCGGACCGCTGGCCGAGGGTTGGGCGCTCTATCACAGCGGTGAATTCGAGCGAGCCGCCGGCGTGGGCCTGCGGCACGGCCACGAAGGGCTGGCGCTCGCCAACCAGGCCACCGCCATCTATGCCAACTATCTGGAACCGCGCGAAGCCGTGCGGCAGGCCCTGTTCAGGCAGGTGGTCGAACGCGCCACCGCGCAGGTCGCCGCAGAGCCCGACAACTGCCAGGCGCTGTACTGGCAAGCCTATGCGCTGGGGCGCTACAGCCAGGGCATCAGCGTGGCACGCGCGCTGGCGCAGGGCCTGGGCACCAAGGTCAAGGGCGCGCTCGAGCGCGTGATCGAGCTGCGGCCGCACCATGCCGATGCCCACATCGCACTCGCCGCCTTCCATGCCGAAGTCATCGACAAGGTCGGGATGCTGGTGGGCCGCATGACCTACGGCGTGCGCGCCGAAACCGCGATCGAGCTGTTCGGGCGCGGCCTGCAGCTCAATCCCCATTCGGCCAGCGCGCTGATGGAATACGCCCGCGGTCTTCTGATGCTGGAGGGTGAGTCGCGCATGGCCGAAGCCACGCGCCTCTATGAGAAAGCGGCCGCCCTGGAGCCGGCCGATGCGCGAGAACGGCTCGACGTGGAACTGGCGCGCGCGGGGCTCTCCGACTGATCTTTATCAACGACAGCGTCACTTAAGATGCGCGTCCTTGTTCCAACCCGCCTGCCGCCATGTCCGATCTGAACGCCCTGTTCGAAGCCGCCCAAGCCAACTCCAAACTGCTCGCCGAACGGCCGGACAACCCGACGCTGCTCAAGATCTACGGCCTCTTCAAGCAGGCCACCCAGGGCGACAACACCGAGAAGAAGCCCAGCTTCAGCGACATCGTCGCGCGCGCCAAGTGGGACGCCTGGACGGCTCAGAAGGGCGTGGGCGCCGACGAGGCCAAGCAGAAGTACATCGACCTCATCGAATCGCTGCGCTGAAAAACGCGCCCGCGCCTACAACCAGGCCTTGTCGTTGTAGCCGTCGTCGTCGTCCGACTCGCTCGTGCCCAGCAGTTCGTCGAGGTTGCGCTGCAGGCGCTGCTCGATCTGGTCGCTGAAGCTGGCGTACAGAAGGCCGAGCGTCGCACGCAGCCTGAAGCTGTCGGCGGTGACTTCGACGCTGCCGTCGATGCCGGGGCGCGTGAACTGGGCGACATCGCGGCGCTCGCCTTCGTCGTAGCTGCATGCGAGGCCGTAGTCCCGCTCGACCTTCTGCATCCATTGGCGCGCCACCGCGCGCGCAGCCTCGATGCCCAGCGTGTGGCTGCGTTCGATGTGGATGTCAGGCACCGCGGCCTCCCTTGTCGTGGTTGTGGGGTTGTGGGGTGTGCGTGTCCGCCGTGGCGGGGACGGCAGCGGCTTTCAGCGCCTGCGCACGCCCGCCCTTGGGCAGCGCGGCGAAGCGCTTGACCGCGGCGTAGAAGCGCGGCCAGTCCCGGCCCTCGCGTTCGAACAGCGCTTCGAAGGCAGGCACCAGTTCGTCGTAGGCGGCCTGCGCGCCGAACATCGCATTGTTAGCGCGCGCCACCCAGGCGTCGTAGGCGCCCTGGCGCGGGCCGGTCCAGCCTGTGCGCAGCACGGCGTAGCGCTGGCGGAAATCGTCCATGGCCGCCTTCTTCATCGCATCGACCGCCGGCCAGTCCCCGGCCTGCGCCTCCTTCGAGGCATAGATGCCCGCGAGCGCGCGGCGCGTCTCGTTTGCAAGAGCGCGGAACTGCTGGCGCCGCCCGTCGAACTGCGCATATTCGAGCCGCGCGGCCTCGCCGGCCTGGGTCTGCAGCCAGCGCGCACCGCCGATGCGTTCCACCGCGGTCGCGAAGGACTCGTTGAACATCGTGTCGTCCGGCACGTAGAGCACCTGGTGCGCGAGCTCGTGGAACACGATGCGCGCCAGCTCGCCTTCGGGGTAGCCGATGAAGGTGGAAAGCAGCGGGTCGCCGCCGGCCCAGTTCATCCAGCCGAGCGTGGAATAGGCCGGCACCGGGTAGACCGCCGCCTCCAGGCCCAGCGCGCGCTGGGCCTCCGCCTCGGCCCTGGCATCGGCGTCGTTGTAGTAGCCGCGATAGCCGACGCAGCCCGCGACCGGGAAGCACCAGGTCTTGAGCGTGAGCGAATAGGGCGGCGCGGCCACCACGTTCCAGACCGCGGCCGGGCGATGCAGGTTGGCATAGGCCTTGTAGCTCGGGTTGTCGGGCAGGCCGAGCTCGGAGGAGGCGAAGCGGCGGATGCGCTGGGTGAGTTCCAGCTTGGCCTTGAGCGCGTCGGATGCGCCGGGATCCTGCAGCCATTCGGGCACCGGCCGCGCCGCGCGCATGAGCCCGAGATGGCCGCTGGCCGACTGCCAGTAATAGCCGAGGTCGGCGCAGCCGGCCAGGCACAGCAAGGCCGCCGCCGCGAAGACCGCGCGCCTCCTGTTCACGCGTGCCTCTCAGGCATCTGGAGCTACCTCGACCAGGCAGTCGTAGAAGGTCGGCCCACGCCCGATGTCGGTCAAGCGCTGGCTCGTGAGCTGGTTGACGTTGGTGCCGTCGAGCCCTAGCTTGCGCCACCAGATGCCGAGGCCGTGCACCACGCCGGGCCGGGCCCGGCGCGAGACTTCGGCGCGGCAGCGGTGCTCGCCGCGCTGGTTGAACACGCGCACCGTGGCGCCGTCGACGATGCCGCGCGCCGCCGCATCGGCTTCATGGATCTCGAGCAGCGGCTCGCCCTCAATCGCACGCAGGCTTTTCACGTTGACGAAGCTCGAATTGAGGAAGTTGCGCGCCGGCGGCGAGATCATCGCGAGCGGAAACTCCTTGGAGCTGCCGGCCGCTTCGTAGTTCGGCACATGGTCGGGCAGGCCGTCCTGGCCCAGCGCGGCCAGCCGGGCACTGAAGAACTCGCAGCGTCCCGAGGGCGTGGGGAATGCGCCTTCGGCGAAGGGCGCATCGGGCAGCTTCAGGCTGGTGAAGCCCTGCGCCTGCAGCTCGTCGAAGTCGATCGCGCCGGGCGCGAAGGCGCTGCGGCACAGCGTCTCGTCGTCGTCCGAGAAGCAGGGCTCGTCGAAGCCCATGCGCCGCGCGAGTTCGCGAAACACCCAGGTGTTGCTGCGGGCCTCGCCACGCGGCGCCACGGCCGGGCGGTTCAAGAGCACGTCGGTGTGGCCGTAGCTGGTATGGATGTCCCAGTGCTCGAGCTGCGTGGTGGCCGGCAGCACGTAGTCGGCATGGTCGGCGGTGTCGGTCTGGAACTGCTCGAGCACCACGGTGAACAGGTCCTCGCGCGCAAAGCCGGCCACCACCTTGCCCGACTCCGGCGCGACCGCGACCGGGTTGCTGTTGTAGACCACCAGCGCGTGGATCGGGTTCGCAGTATCGAGCAGCGCATCGCCGATCGCGCTCATGTTGATGGTGCGCGGGCGCCGGCCGGCCAGCAGGTCGGGCCGCTGCAAGGCGGCGCGGTCCACCGGGAACAGGCCCGAGCTGCTCAGGAGCAGGCCGCCGGCGCGATCCCGCCAGGCGCCGACCAGGGCGGGCAGGCAGGCGACGGCGCGTGCCGCATTGCCGCCGCCGCGCACGCGCTGCATGCCGTAGTTGAGGCGGATCGCGGCCGGCTTCGTGGTTCCGTAGGCGCGCGCGAGCGCCACGATCTGCGCCTCGGGCACGCCGCAGACTTCAGCCGCGCGCGCCGGCGGCCATTGCAGGGCGCGCTCGCGAAGCTGCTCCCAGCCCAGGGTGTGCTGCGCGATGTAGTCGTGGTCCAGCCAGTCGTTGACGATCAGCTCGTGCATCAGCGCCAGGGCCAGCGCCGCGTCGGTGCCCGGCAAGAGGGCGATGTGCTCGTCGCACTTGTCGGCGGTCTCGGTCTTGCGCGGATCGATGCACACCAGCCGCGCGCCGGTGCGCTTGGCGGCTTGCGCGTGGCGCCAGAAATGCAGGTTGCTCGCGATCGAGTTGCTGCCCCAGATCAGGATCAGCTTCGCTTCGGCGAAAAACTCGACCCGCATGCCGACCTTGCCGCCCAAAGTAAAACTTAAAGCCTCACCGCCAGCAGTCGAGCAGATCGTGCGGTCCAGCAGCGACGCGCCAAGCTTGTGAAAAAAACGACGGTCCATCGATTCGCCCTGCACCAAACCCATGGTTCCGGCGTAGCTGTAAGGCACAATCGTTTCCGGATTGTTACTTTTGCACACGCTCAAGCGCGCGGCGATGTCGTCGAGGGCAGCATCCCATGTCACCGCTTCGAAGCGGCCGCTGCCCTTGGGGCCGACGCGCTTCAAGGGCTGGACAAGACGCTCGGCATGGTCGTTGCGTTCGATGTAGCGCGAGACCTTGGTGCAGAGCACGCCGGCCGTGTGCGGATGCGCCGGGTTGCCTTGCAGCTTGACGGCGACGCCGTCCTGCACGGTGGTCACGAGTGCGCAGGTGTCGGGGCAATCGTGCGGACAGGCGCCGAGCACCTGGATCGAAGAAGTCATGGTGGGCCGGGGACAACGAGTATTCAGTCGAGTCTAAGTTGCGCGCCGAAGATGCGCTGAGGGGTTTTCACGATGATCAATCGCAGGCACTTTTCGGTCGCAGCGGGCGCTGGAGCGCTCGGCGGCTTTCATATCGCGCGGGCACAGAGCGAAGCGCCGATCGTGCTCGGGCAGTCGGCGCCCTTCTCGGGGCCGGCCGCGCAGCTGGGCATCCAGTTCTACCAGGGTGCCAAGCTGTTCCTGGACCAGTACAACGCGACGCCGGGCCATCGCGACGTGCAGATCAAGTTCCTCGACGACGGCTACGAGCCCGACCGCTGCGTCGCCAACACCAGGAAGCTGATCGACGAGGAAGCCTTCGCGCTCTTCGGCTACATCGGCACGCCCACCAGCCTGGCGGCCCTGCCGCTGGCCGTGGGCGCGAAGATCCCGTTCATTGCGCCCTTCACCGGTGCGATGGCGCTGCGCGAGCCCTTCCACAGGAACGTGTTCCACCTGCGCGCCTCGTACAACGACGAGACCGCGCTGATCGTGAAGCAGCTCACCCACCTGGGCCTGAAGAAGATCGCGGTCTTCTACCAGAACGACGCCTACGGCAAGGCCGGTCTCGACGGCACGACGCTCGCGCTGTCGCAGCTGGACCTGAAGCCGGCAGCGCTCGCGACGGTCGAGCGCAACTCGGTCGACGTTGCGGCAGCGGTCAAGACCATCGTGGCCGCGAAGCCGGATGCCGTGGTCCAGGTCAGCGCCTACAAGTCCTGCGCCGCCTTCATCCGTGAGGCGCGCAAGGCCGGCTATGGCGGCACCTTCTACAACGTGTCTTTCGTCGGCACGCAGGCGCTGGCCGACGAACTCGGCAAGGACGGCGCCGGCGTCGTCGTCACCCAGGTCGTGCCCTCGCCCTACTACGCCGCGAACGGCATCACGCGCGAGTTCAACGACGCGGTGAAGAAAAGCGGCGGCGCCACCAAGGCCAACTTCTCCAGCATGGAAGGCTATCTGGCCGCCAAGGTACTGACCGAAGGCCTGCGCCGCGCGCCGGGCAAGCTCACGCGCGACGGGTTGATCGCGGGACTGGAATCCATCGACCGGCAGCAGTTCGGCGGCTTCGAGGTGTCCTTCTCGCCGCGCAACCACGTGGCTTCGAAGTTCGTCGAGCTGTCGATGATCACGGGAGATGGGCGAATTCGGACCTGATGGCTTCCTCTCCCTCTGGGAGAGGGTTGGGGTGAGGGCACTCGGGCCTTTGCTTTGATTTGTACGCTGCGCCTGTGTGAGGCCGGGGCCGGAAATTCGCCCCGGCGGGCGACTCACTTTTTCTTGTCTCGCTGTACGGACCGGGAACCTGGGTAACGGGTGTGCGGGGACATAGTAAACACCTTGAATGCTCAGGATGGAGTGGCGGGGTTACGCAGATCCAGCCGCATGAAGCGGTGATGACAGAAGAATGCGTCGAAGCAGCCATCTGCCTTGGGGTCCGGGCGCATCGCCGATGTGTCCGGGCGGGTGCACTCGAGAGAGTGCCGCCGTTCCGACAACTCGACTCGCCAAATGTCGCGCGGTTTGTGGCGGTGGGCATCTAGCCTTGAAGCAACGCCAGCGGACTAGTATTCCGCTCTAGGAGCATGCGGCCTCTCAACGAGCTTTGCTTCCGTCTCCATAAGAAGCTCCCCTGCACTTCGCCCAAGGGCCCTTGCGAGCCGCAAAATCAACGCCAGGGTCGGCATATGCTCGCCGCGCTCGATCTTCCCCAAATGCGAACGCTCGATGCCTGCTCGATGCCTGCTCGATGAGCCAGGGCTTCTTGCGGCCCGGTGACGTATCTATCGGTCGTGTTCACGATGCGAGACTAAGCCCTCGTCACCTGCGTCAGCGCGTGAATGGTCAATCCCACCAACCCCCCCACCAGCGTGCCGTTCACCCGGATGAACTGCAGGTCCCGCCCGATGTGGCGCTCGAGCTCGAGCGTCATCTCGTCCGCGTTCCACGCTTCGACGCGTTCGACGATGTAGCGCCGGATGTCCTCGCGGTAGCGCTCGATCGTGCGCGGCGCCGCGTCCACGATCTGCTCGTTGATCCAGCGCCGCATCGCCGCGTCGGCCGCAAGGCGCGCGCCCAGCGCACCTGCCATCGCGACGATGCGCTGGCGAATGCCCGAATCGGTCTTCGTCAGGTCGTCGTGCAGCCAGGCCAGGAGCTCGCCCCACAGGCCATGCAGGTAGTCGCCCAGCGCAGGATGCGCCTGCAGCTCGGCGCGGATCGCTTCGCCCCGGCGATGGAATTCGGGGTCGGTCTTGAGCTTCGCGATGAAGACGTGCATGAAGACATCGAAGCGCAGCCGCAGCGGATGCCCGGGCTCGGCCGCCATCTCCGCGATGGTGCGCGCCACCGCGGCCACGATCTTGCGCGTGGCGAGCTTGGCGGCGACCTGGTCCAGGCCCACGTAGCGCAGCGCCCTGATCTCGCGCGCGATCGCCTCGGTGATCTGCTCTTGCACCTCGTCGCCTTCGACCACGCCGGCGACCTGCGCCAGCACGTCGTCGAGCAGCGCCTGGTGCCGCCCGTCTGCGGTCAGCGCATCGAGCGCCTGGCCCGCCAGCCGCGAGATGTCGACCTGCGCCAAGCCCGCGGTCGCGATGCGGCCGAGGAAGGCGCGCACGCGCGCGTCGTCGAAAGCGCTGAGCCCGTAGCGCGCGGCAGCCACCAGGTGCTCGCCGAGCTTGGCCGCATGCTCGGGCGCCGAAAGCCAGTGCGCGAGCCGCGCGGCCGGGTCGAGCTGCTCCAGCTTGGCCAGCACCTGCGGCGTGCTCAGGAAGTTGTTGCAGATGAAGCCGGCGAGCTTGGCGCCGATGCGGTCCTTGTTGGCCGGGATGATCGCGGTGTGCGGGATCGGCAGGCCCAGCGGATGCCGGAACAGCGCCACCACCGCGAACCAGTCGGCGATCGCGCCGATCATCGCGGCTTCGGCGAAGGCGGCGACATAGCCCCAGGCGGGGTGTTGCGCCTCGAGCGCAGTCGCCGCCGCGTACAGCAGCGCGGCGGCGCAGAGCAGGCCGAAGGCGATGCGCTTCAGCGGATTTCCTTTGTCGTTGCCAGCCCCCGCAGGAACTGCTCGCAGCGCGCCAGCTGCTCCAGCGTCACGTACTCATCGGGCTGGTGCGCCTGATTGATGCTGCCGGGGCCGCAGACCACGGTCGGGATGCCGGCGTTCTTGAAGATGCCGGCCTCGGTACCGAAGGCGACCAGCGTGGTGCGCACTTCGCCGGCCAGGCGCTGCGCGAGGCGAGTGACCGGATCGTCGGGCGTGGTCAGGAAGCTCGGGATCTCGCAGATGGTCTCGAAGCTGAAGCCGGCGTCGGGCGCGACCTTCTTCATGCCGGCCTCGATGCGGCTCGCGTAGCCGCGCAGCTCCTTCTGCATCTGCTGCGCGTCGGCCGTGGGCAGATCGCGGAATTCGTAGCGGAACTCGGCATCGCGCGGCACCACGTTGTCGGCGATGCCGCCGTGGAACTGGCCCACGCTGGCGGTGCTGAAGGGCACGTCGAAGCCGGCGTAGCGCGGTTCGTCGCGTTCGAAACCCTCGGCCATGTCGCGCAGCTTGCCGACCACCCGCGCCGCCATCTCGATCGCATTGACCGACTGCGGCGTGAGCGAGGAATGCGCCTCCTTGCCGCGCACGCAGCAGCGGTAGCGGTAGACGCCCTTGTGCGCGATGGCCGGCACCATCAGGGTCGGCTCGCCGACGATGCAAGCCAGCGGCTTGATGCCCTGGTCCTTCATGTCGGCGATCATTTCCTTGACGCCGAAGCAGCCGACCTCCTCGTCGTAGCTGAAGGCGAAGTGCACCGCGAACGGCGACTCGCTTTCGACGAAGCGCTCGGCATTGGCCAGCGCGATCGCGATGAAGCTCTTCATGTCGGCCGACCCGCGGCCATAGAGGCGCGGCTCGGCATGCACCGCCTCGCCGTCATGGCCGCCCTGCGGCCAGTCCTGCACGGTGGCCGAGAGCGGGTCGACGCTCCAGTCCTGGCCGTCCCAGGGCACGGTGTCGGTATGGCCCGAAACGATGACGCCGGCCTTCTTGCCGGCGCCCAGCGTGGCGAACAGGTTGGCCTTGGTCTTGTCGGCGTTGTAGGTGAGCCGGCTGCGCACGCCCAGGCCGGCGAGGTGGTCGCGCGCGAAGTCGATCAGCTCCAGGTTGCTGTTGGCGCTCACGGTGTTCATGCGCACCAGCGTTTGCGCGAGTTCGAGGCTGCGGGTGGAAAGCACATAGGACATGCGGACGATTGTCCCGGAAGTCCGGCCAGCCCGCCGCTGCCGCCGGGATACTGTCACCGCATGGGAGTAGGCTGCGCTTTTTTTTCAAACCGGATGGAGAAGAAGCTCATGACGCAATCCAAGATCGCGAAGGCCGCACTGGCCGCCGGCGCCGCCCTCGGCCTGGCCGCCTGCAGCCTGCCGGGCACCGGCCCATCGGGCAAGCTGCCCACGCTCGACGGCCAGCCGCCGCTGGTGGTGGCGCACCGCGGCGCCTCGGGCTTGCTGCCGGAGGAAACGCTGGAAGCCTACGCGCGCGCGATCGAACTCGGCGCCGACATGATCGAGATGGACCTGGTGTCGACCAAGGACGGCGTGCTGATCACGCGCCACGACCCCAACCTCGCAATCAGCACCGACGTCGCCAAGCGCCCCGAATTCGCGGCGCGCAAGAAGACCATCCAGGTCGATGGCGAAACCCAGACCGGCTGGTTCAGCAACGACTTCACGCTGGCCGAGATCAAGCGCCTCGGCGCGATCTCGACCGATGCCGAGCGGCCGCAGCAGTTCAACGGCCAGTACAAGGTGCCGACCTTCCAGGAAGTGATCGACCTGGCCAAGGCCAAGTCGCGCGAGACCGGCCGCACCATCGGCATCTATCCCGAGACCAAGAACCCGACCTACTTCCGCGACCTGGGCATGCCCATGGAAGACAAGCTGATCGCCATGCTCGAGGCCGCGGGCTGGAACAGCCGCACGGCGCCGGTGCTGGTGCAGTCCTTCGAGCCCGGCAGCCTCAAGTACATGAAGAGCAAGGGCCTGAAGACCCGGCTGATCCAGCTGATCGACGGCGACGGCATCGACATGAAGACCGGCGCCATGACCTATGCGGTGCCGGTGGACCGCCCCTACGAGTGGACCAAGGCCGGCGACAAGCGCAACTTCGACGTCATGGTCACGCCCGCGGGCCTGGCCGAGATCAAGACCTATGCCGACGGCATCGGCCCGTGGAAGCGCTACATCGTGAGCATCAAGGGCGCCGACGGCAAGCCGGTCGACGTCAACCGCGACGGCAAGGTCAACGATGCCGACGCCACCTCCACCGCGCCGACCAGCCTGGTGGCCGACGCGCACAAGGCCGGCTTGTTCGTGCACCCCTTCACCTTCCGCAACGAGTCGCGCCGGCTGGCGGCGGATTACAAGGGGGACGCGGCCAACGAGTACCTGGCCTACTACCGGCTCGGCGTCGACGGCGTCTTCACCGACTTCACCGACACCGCGCTGGCAGCCCGCCGCAGCTGGCTGAAGGAAACCGGCCGCTGAGTCGGATGAGGGGGCACGGTCTTTGCGAGCCTCTTGCGCAAAGCCTAGACTCGTGCCCATGAAACTCATCGATTCCCTCGTCACCGAGGCGGCCGGCATCGCCGCGGTTCGACGTGACTTGCATGCCCATCCCGAACTCTGCTTCCAGGAAGTGCGCACCGCCGACGTGGTGGCGGCCAAGCTCACCGAATGGGGCATCCCGATCCACCGCGGCCTCGGCACCACCGGCGTGGTCGGCATCGTCAAGAACGGCACCAGCACACGCGCCGTCGGCCTGCGCGCCGACATGGATGCGCTGCCGGTCACCGAGCTCAACACCTTCGCGCATGCGAGCAAGCACCCCGGCAAGATGCACGCCTGCGGCCACGACGGCCACACGTCGATGCTGCTGGCAGCGGCGCAGCATCTGGCGAAGCACCGCAACTTCGACGGCACGGTCTACCTGATCTTCCAGCCCGCCGAAGAAGGCGGCGGCGGCGCGCGCGAGATGGTCAAGGAAGGTCTCTTCGAGCAGTTCCCGATGGAAGCCGTGTTCGGCATGCACAACTGGCCGGGCATGAAGGCCGGCCAGTTCGCGGTGAGCCCGGGGCCGGCCATGGCCTCGAGCAACGAGTTCACCATCACCATCCGCGGCAAGGGCGGCCATGCGGCGCTGCCGCACACCGGCATCGACCCGGTGCCGGTGGCCTGCGAGATGGTGCAGGCCTTCCAGACCATCATCACGCGCAACAAGAAGCCCACCGACGCCGGCGTGATCTCGGTCACGATGATCCACGCGGGCGAGGCCAACAACGTGATTCCCGACAGCTGCGAGCTCAAGGGCACGGTGCGCACCTTCACGCTGGAGGTGCTCGACTTGATCGAGGCCCGCATGCAGAAGATCGCCGAGCACGTGAGCGCCGCGCACGATGCGCAGTGCGAGTTCCGCTTCCACCGCAACTACCCGCCCACCATCAACACGGCCGACGAAGCGAACTTCGCACGCCGCGTGATGGCCGGCATCGTCGGCGCGGACAACGTGCTGGTGCAGGAGCCCGCCATGACGGCCGAAGACTTCGCCTTCATGCTGCTGGCCAAGCCGGGCGCCTATGCCTTCATCGGCAACGGCGACGGCAGCCACCGCGACATGCACCACGGCGGCGGGCCCTGCATGCTGCACAACGCGAGCTACGACTTCAACGACGATCTGATTCCGCTGGGCGCGACCTGCTGGGTCCGGCTGGCCGAAGAGTTCCTCCAGGGGCCGAAGGCGCCTGAAGGGACGGCCGCATGATCGGCGTCGGCGAGGCCTTCTCCCCTCGCTACGCGCAGGCACGCCAGAAGTTCCTGCAGGGTTGCGCGAGCGCCGGGCTGGCCGCGCGCTCCCATGTCCATCCGCTCAAGGGGCGCGACGGCGAAGCGCTCGCGATGGACGTGGCGCTCGATGGCGAAGCGAAGGCCGAAAAGCTGTTGATCGTGAGCAGCGCCTGCCACGGCGTCGAAGGCCATTGCGGCAGCGGCGTGCAGGCCTTCGCGCTGCACGATGCCGAGTGGCGCGAGAAGGCGCGCGACCAGGGCGTGGCCGTGCTGTACGTGCATGCGCTCAATCCGTACGGCTTCTCGTACAGCCGGCGCGTGACGCACGAGAACGTGGACCTGAACCGCAACTTCCTCGACTTCTCGCAGCCGCGGCCCGTCAACGAGGCGTACGCCCGCTTGCATCCGTTGCTCCTGCCCGATGAGTGGCCACCGACGCCGGCCAACCAGGCCGAGATCGGCAGTCTCATCGAACGCGAGGGCCTGGGCTTCTATCAGGCCGCCGTGACGCGCGGGCAGTACCAGTTTGCCGACGGCCTGTTCTACGGCGGCGACGCGCCGACCTGGAGCAACAGGACCCTGCGCGAGGTGTTGCGCACACACGCTGCCGGCGCGCGGCGCATCGGCTGGATCGATTTCCACACCGGCCTCGGACCCAGCGGCATCGGCGAGCGCATCTTCGCCGGCAGGGACGACAAGGCGGCCTATGCGCGCGCCAATGCCTGGTGGGGCACCACAGCGGCGCCGGTGACCTCGATGTACGACGGCTCGTCCACCTCCGCCTTTCTGACCGGCTTGATGTGCTACGCGCTCGACGACGAATGCCCGCAGGCCGAGCACACCTCGATCGCGCTCGAGTACGGAACCTTGTCCATGCTCGAAGTGACGCAGGCCCTGCGGGCCGATCACTGGCTCCACAAGCATCCGGAGGCGCCGGCCGAACTGGCCGCGGCCATCCGGTCGCAGATGCTGGAGACCTTCTACACGGACACGGATGCCTGGCGAGGGCAGGTCATCAGCCAGGCGCGGCAGGCGATGTTCCAGGCGGTGGACGGGCTGGCTTCCTAGGACGCCAACAGGCGCTCCTGCGCAATCACGAGCAACCCATCCATGATCAACCCATCCACGAGCTCGAACTCCCCATTCATGCTCGGCGCCATCTTCCAGGCCGCCCCGCCCGTCATGTAGCAGGCCGGCTCCACGCCGCAGTGCGAGCGCACGTGCTGCACCATGCGCTCCACCGCACCCGCGATCGCATAGGTGCCGCCGCTGGTCAGCGCATCGCTGGTGTTGGTGGGGAATTCGCGCACCTCACCGGTGGGCACGTGCAGGCCCGCGGTGCCCGATTCGAGTGCGCGCAGCATGATGCCGTGGCCCGGCAGGATCAGGCCGCCGAGGAACTTGCCGTTCGCATCCACGCCCTCGACCGTCACCGCGGTGCCGATCATCACCACCACCATCGGACGCGTCGGCCCCTGCGACAGCATGCGGTGGCGCGCGCCGATCATCGCGACCCAGCGATCGGCGCCCAGGCGCGTCGGATGGTCATAGCCGTTCACGATGCCGGCTTCGGCGGCGCTCGAAACCACCCAGCGCGGGGAGCAATCGAAGCGCTCCACCACCTGCTCCTCGGCCCGCCGCCGTACCGTGTCGCCGGCCACCACGCAACCGAGCATCGACGCCGGCGCGGGCAGGTCCGCCCAAGGGCCGTCGGCCAGCCGCTCGATGTGATCGAGAAACTCGGCACCGTGCGCCAGCAGCGACGCGCCCGGCCGCGCCGCATCGTAGAGGGACCACTTGAGGCGAGTGTTGCCGATGTCGATCGCGAGGAATGCCATGCGCGGCATTATTGCTAGTTGTTCTTACGGGCGCTTGCACATGCGGTCGCAGCCTACGCGCCGCGGTCACTTTCCGACGGTACAGTGCCCTTCCGATCAACCAAGGCGCAAGGAGAACACCATGGGTTTGCTGAGTTTCATCAAAGAGGCGGGGGAAAAACTGTTCGGAGGCTCTTCGGCCCAGGCGGCGGAACCGGATGCCAACCAGAAGGCAGCCGCCGCGATCAAGACCTACATCGAGACCCAGAACCTGGGCCTGACCGGTTTGGAAGTGACTTACGTCGCCACCTCGGGCGTGGTCACGCTCGCGGGCAACGCCCCCTCGCAGGAGGCCAGCGAAAAAGCATCGCTCGCGGCGGGCAATGTGGCCAACGTGAGCCAGGTCGACAACAAGCTGGTGGCACCCGCGGCCGATCCGGCGCAGTACCACGACGTGGTCAAGGGCGACACGCTGTCGGCCATCTCGAAGAAGTACTACGGCGATGCCAACAAGTACAACGCGATCTTCGAAGCCAACAAGCCGATGCTGAGCCACCCGGACAAGATCTACCCCGGCCAAAAACTCCGCATCCCTCCCCTCAAGTAAACGGTCAGTTCTGCTTCCAGGGCAAGCCGCGCAGGCGCCAGCCGCCCTTGCGCCCGCGATGGCCCTCGGCGTCGGCGTCGCCCTCGAAACCTTCGAGGATGTTGTAGGCCTCGAGACCCAGTTCGGTGGCGCGCCGCGCGGTCGAGATGGAACGCACGCCGCTGCGGCACAGCATCACAACCTTCTTGCCCGCCGGCACGGCGGCCTTGAGACCCTCGTCGAATCCCGCGTTGAGCGCCATCCCCGGCCACTGCTTCCAGGCCAGACCCACCCCGCCGGGCACAAAACCCACCCATTCGCGCTCGGCATCGCTGCGCACGTCGACCAGCACGGCTTCGCCGCTGGCGACCCACGCGTAGGCCTGTTCGGGCGTCACGTCGCCGGCATAGCCCTCGGCCGGCCGCACGCCCGCTCGTTCACCGGCTGGTGCGTTGCCTGCGTTGCTTGTGTTCGGGGCCGGCTGGTTCATGTCACTGTCATCCTTCTGTTTCCTAGGGTTACTGCTTAGAAGCGGGCGGTCTTTGCGTCAGAAGTCCGTTCCGCATCGCATGATTTTTCACCAGTTCGTGAAAACCCTCTTTGTCGCGATTGTTCAGCTGTCAAAGATGGCAGTCTGGGGTTTTCCAGACACATCAACGGAGAAATACGCAATGACCGAGAACAAACCGAACCGCCGCCGCAGCCTGCTCAAAGGCGCAGCCGTGGCGGCCGGCGCCATGTCCGCGCCCATGGTCAGCATGGCGCAGACCGCGTCCTTCCGCTTCCAGAGCACATGGCCTT
This sequence comes from Variovorax sp. LjRoot175, assembly GCF_964253805.1. NCBI lineage: Bacteria > Pseudomonadati > Pseudomonadota > Betaproteobacteria > Burkholderiales > Comamonadaceae > Variovorax > Variovorax sp. LjRoot175. The sequence goes on from NZ_CAXURY020000001.1 coordinate 5,295,398, forward strand.
CGAAGGACATCTTCCACGAGTACGCACAGGATTTCGCCAAGAAGGTCAATGACATGGCCGGCGGGCGCCTCAAGATCGAGGTGCTGCCCGCCGGATCCGTGGTGCCGGCCTTCCAGCTGCTGGACGCGGTGGCCAAGGGCACGCTCGACGGCGGCCACGGCGTGGTCGCCTACTGGTACGGAAAGAACTCCGCACTCGCGCTGTGGGGTTCAGGCCCCGGCTTCGGCATGGACGCCAACACCGTGCTGGCCTGGCACAACTACGGCGGCGGCAAGGCGCTGCTCGAAGAGATCTACAAAGGCCTCAATCTCGACGTCGCGTCCTACCTTTACGGTCCGATGCCGACGCAGCCGCTGGGCTGGTTCAAGAAGCCGGTCGCGAAGGTCGAGGACATGAAGGGCCTGAAGTTCCGTACCGTCGGCCTGGCGGTGGACGTGTTCACCGACATGGGAACCGCGGTCAACCCGCTGCCGGGCGGCGAGATCGTGCCCGCGCTGGACCGCGGGCTGATCGATGCGGCCGAATTCAATAACGCGTCCAGCGACCGGGTGCTCGGCTTCCCGGACGTCGCGAAGAACTGCATGCTGCAGAGCTTCCACCAGTCGGGCGAGCAGTTCGAGATCCTGTTCAACCGAGGCAAGCTCAACGCGCTGCCGGCCGAGCTGAAGGCGATCATCGAGTACGGCGTCCAGGCGGCCAGCGCCGACATGAGCTGGAAGGCGATGGAGCGCAACTCGCAGGACTACATCGAGCTGAAGAAGGCAGGGGTCAAGTTCTACAAGACGCCCGATCCGATCCTGCGCGCGCAGCTCGTGTCGTGGGACAAGACTGTGGCCAAGAAAGCGACCGAGAACCCGATGTTCAAGAAGGTGCTGGACTCCCAAAAGGCCTTCGCGGAACGGGTCGGCCAGTGGTACAACGATTACACCGTCGACTTCAAGATGGCCTACAACCACTACTTCGGACGCCAGGCGAAGAAGTCCTGACCACTGCTCTCACGGCGAGGGGCACCTGAGGTGCCCCTCCTTCTTTTTGCGGCCCCGCGAGGCCAGGATCCGTTATGCAATCTTTTATGTTGGCGGTCGACCGCTTCTCGACTTTGATCGGCAAGGCCTTCGCCTGGTGCGCAGTGCTGCTGACCGTGCTCATCAGCTGGGAGGTGTTCTCCCGCTACGCGCTCAACCGGCCGCACGCCTGGGTGCTGGATGCACAGATCATGCTGTACGGCACGCTGTTCATGACCGCCGGCGCCTACACGCTGAGCAAGAACGGCCATGTGCGCGGCGACGTGCTCTACGGCTTCTTCCGGCCGCGCACGCAGGCCATCTTCGACCTGGCGCTCTACATCCTCTTCTTCCTGCCCGGCATCGTCGCGCTGACCTGGGCCGGCTGGATCTATGCGGGCGAATCGCTCGCCATTCGCGAACAGACCTTCTCGGCCGATCCGCTGCCGCTCTATCCCTTCAAGTACATCATCCCGCTGGCCGGCATCACGCTGCTGCTGCAGGGCTTCGTCGAGATCGTGCGCTGCGTGCAGTGCATCCGGGACGGCGTCTGGCCCTCGCGCGAAGAAGACGTGGAGGAAGTCGACGTCGAGAAGCTCAAGGAGATGGTGCACGTCGACGACAAGGACATCGAGGCGCTGGACGCCGTGATCGCCTCGAAGGAGGCGACGAAATGAAGATCCGCAAGGAGCTCTGGTTCGGCCTCTCGTTCATGTTCCTGATCGTCGGCGCCGCGGCGATCATGCTGCTGCGCGTGGAGACCATCACCAACGGCCACCTCGGCCTGCTGATGCTGTCGCTGGTGGTCGTCGCGATCATGCTGGGCTTTCCCACCGCCTTCACCCTGATGGGCATGGGGATGATCTTCACCTGGTTCGCCTACGACCGGAACACCACCCACACGCTCGACCTGATGGTGCAGGCGGCCTACAAGACGATGTCCAACGACGTGCTGATCGCCGTGCCGCTGTTCGTCTTCATGGGCTACCTGGTCGAGCGGGCCAACCTGATCGAGACGCTGTTCAAGAGCCTGCACCTCGCGATGGCGCGCCTGCCGGGCGCGCTGGCCGTGGCCACGCTGGTCACCTGCACGATCTTCGCGACCGCCACCGGCATCGTCGGCGCGGTGGTCACGCTGATGGGCCTGCTGGCGCTGCCCGCGATGCTGCGCGCCGGCTACAGTATTCCGCTCGCCGCGGGTTCGATCACGGCGGGCGGCTGCCTCGGCATCCTGATCCCGCCGTCGGTGCTCTTGATCGTCTACGGCGCGACCGCCGGCGTGTCGGTGGTGCAGCTCTACGCGGGCGCCTTCTTCCCCGGCGTGATGCTGGCCTCGCTCTACGTCGTCTACGTGATCATCGTCGCCAAGCTCAAGCCGGCCTGGGCGCCGCCGCTGTCGGCGGCCGACCGGGCCGTGCCGCTGCCGCCACTCACCCAGCGGCTCACGACCGACCCCGGCGCCCATGCGCTCGGGCGGCTGGTCGCCGCGCTCAAGGGCCGGCGCAACGCCGATGTTCCGGTCGGCCACCTGCTGCGGCAGCTGAGCATCGTGCTGCTGCCGGGCCTGATCTTCGCGATCCTGGCGCTGACCAGCTACCGCGCCGTGACCACGGTGGCCGCCGAGGCGCGCTACGACATCCAGGAAATCGGTGCCGCGCGCAGCGCGCCGGACGAACAGGCGGGCGGCCTGCAGGAACCCCCGGCCGACAACGAAGGCGGCCTGCAGGAGCCGCCGAGCGAGGGCGGATTGGCCGAGCCGCCCTCTTCTTCCGGCAGCGTGCAGGAGCCGCCCGGCGCTGCCGCCGCGCCGCCGGCCGCAGCCGCTGCCGAAGCGGGCAACACGCCGGCCGCCGACACCGCCACCACCCGCGCAGCGCCGACCTGGTGGTGGATCTGCTTCGCCGTGCTCGGCGCGATCGTCGCGCTGTTCTACCTGTTCCTGAGCTTCGCGCGGCTCGAGATTTTCAAGATGCTGCTGGCATCCTTCTTTCCGTTGATGCTGCTGATCCTGTCCGTGCTCGGCTCCATCGTGCTCGGTCTCGCGACGCCGACGGAAGCGGCGGCCATGGGGGCGCTGGGCGGCTTCCTGCTCGCGGCCGCCTATCGCCGGCTCACGATGAGCGTGCTGAAGGAGTCGGTCTTCCTGACGGCCAAGACCTCCGCCATGGTGTGCTGGCTGTTCGTCGGCTCGGCCATCTTCTCGGCCGCCTTCGCGCTGCTCGGCGGGCAGGCGCTGGTGGAGGAATGGGTCCTCGGCATGAACCTCACGAAGGTCCAGTTCCTGGTGCTGAGCCAGGTCATCATCTTCGTGCTGGGCTGGCCCCTCGAATGGACCGAGATCATCGTGATCTTCATGCCGATCTTCATTCCGCTCCTGGACAACTTCGGCGTCGATCCGCTGTTCTTCGGTCTGCTGGTGGCGCTGAACCTGCAGACGGCCTTCCTCTCGCCGCCGGTCGCGATGGCGGCCTTCTACCTGAAGGGCGTGAGTCCGCCGCACGTGACGCTGAACCAGATCTTCCTCGGCATGCTGCCCTTCATGGGCATCCAGGTGCTCGCCATCCTGCTGCTCTACATCTGGCCGCAGATCGGCCTCTGGCTGCCGCAGCTGTTGTACAAGTAGGTGCACGGCACGTGCGGCCGACAATGGGCCGCTCTCAGCCGACCCGCCTGCCATGAACCCTCTGCTCGAACGCCTGGCGCGCTGGACGCGCGCCGTCCCGCACGCCCTGCGACGCATCGGCCTGTTGCCGCCTGCCGCCGAAGCCCTCCCGGGGCAGTGGCTGGAGGGCAGCTTCGCGCACCAGCACCGCCATATCGCCTACAAGCTCTTCGTGCCAGCCAAGGGCGCCGGCCAGAGGCGTCCGCTGCTGCTGATGCTGCACGGCTGCACGCAGGACCCGGATGACTTCGCCGCCGGCACGCAGATGAACCGGCTCGCCGCCGAGCGCGGTTTCCTGGTGCTCTACCCGACGCAGACGAAGCAGCACAACGCCGCGAGGTGCTGGAACTGGTTTCTGCCGCAGCACCAGCAGCGCGAGCGCGGCGAGCCGGCGCTCCTGGCCGCGCTCACGCGAGCGGTGATGGCGGAGCAGGCGGTCGATCCGGCGCGCGTCTACGTGGCGGGCCTTTCGGCCGGCGGCGCGATGGCCGACATCCTGGGGCGCACCCACTCCGAACTCTTCGCTGCGGTCGGCGTGCACTCGGGCCTGCCGATCGGCGCGGCGAAAGATCTGATGTCGGCGCTGGCCGCGATGAAGAACGGCGCGGCGGTGGCCGCGACGGCGGGCCCGGTGCGGCCGACCATCGTGTTCCATGGCGATGCCGACGAGACGGTGCATCCGCGCAACGGGGAAGAGGTGGCGACGGCCGCGCTCGCTGCCGAGTCCGGCCCCGGCAAGCCGCAAGCGCACGAGACGCAGGGCCGGTCAAAGCAAGGCCGCGCCTATGCCCGCCGCACCTACGCCGATGCCCATGGCCGCGTCGCGGTCGAGCACTGGCTGCTGCACGGCGCCGGCCACGCCTGGGCCGGGGGCAGCGCCGCGGGTTCGTTCACCGATCCCACCGGGCCGGACGCGAGCGCCGAGATGCTGCGCTTCTTTCTCTCGCATCCGCAGACCCCCTAGACGCTTACATCAGGTTGCGCACCGGGCGCGATATTTCCAAAGCTTTGCAAAGCGGATGCCAGCGCCGGGCCCGCTCGCGCGTTAATAGGGACGTCACGAAGGGAACGACCCATGAAACACCGCACCACCTCGACGTCCGGCCGCCGCGCGGCCGGCTGGCTGCTGGGTCTGGCGCTGCTCTTCACCGGGCTTGCAGCCTTTGCCCAGCAGGATCCGCCGGGCCGCGTGGCCCGCCTCAATTTCCATCAAGGCACCATCAGCTTCTCGCCGGCTGGCGACGACAGCTGGTACGACGTGGTCCCGAACCGGCCGATCACCACCGGCGACCGCCTCTGGACCGATCGCAATGCCCGCGCCGAGCTGCACGTGGGCTCCGCCACGCTGCGCCTGGACGACCAAACCAGCATCGCGGTGTCCGAACTCGACGACGACACCGCGCGCATCACGGCGCAGCAGGGCCGCCTGCAGCTGCGCGTGCGCGACGAGCTGGCGGGCCAGCGCTTCGAGATCGACACCGGCAACCTTGCTGTGGTGATCGACGCCCCGGGCGATTACCGCATCGAGGCCGATCCGGCCGCCGGCACCACGCGCGTGGCCATTGCCGCCGGCAGCGCCACGCTCTATGGCGAGGGCGGCGAATCGATGCCGCTCGGCGCGCGCCAGCAGCTCACGGTATCGGGGCGCAATCTGGCGGCAGTGAGCGGAGGCCCGGTGCGCGCCGGCAACGACGCCTTCGAGCGCTGGGTGGCCGAGCGCGACCGCATCGAAGAGCAGTCGATCTCGGCGCGCTACGTCTCGCGCGAAGTGGTCGGCTACCAGCAGCTCGACAACTACGGCGACTGGCAGAACGTTCCCGAATACGGCAACGTCTGGTACCCGCGCAATGTGGACGCCGACTGGGCGCCCTACCGCGACGGCCAGTGGGTCAACGTCGCACCCTGGGGCTGGACCTGGGTCGATGCCCAACCGTGGGGCTTTGCGCCTTCCCACTACGGCCGCTGGGCACGCATCGGCTCGCGCTGGTGCTGGGTCCCGGGCCGGCCGAATGCGCGGCCGATCTATGCGCCGGCGCTGGTCGGCTTCGTGGGCGGTGCCAACATCGGCGGCGGCCGCAACGGCGTGGGCTGGTTCCCGCTCGCGCCGGGCGAACCCTGGCGGCCGGGCTACCGCGCCAGCCAGCGCTACATCGACGAGGCCAATCGCGCGATCGCCTACCAGCGGCAGCTCGCGCGTGCCGAGTACCTGCACCGCAACACACCCGGCGCCCTCTCGCTGGTGCCAGTGGACATCTTCGGCCGCGGCCCCATCGCCCGGCGCGATTTCCTGCGCGTGCCCGAGGACCGCATCGCGCAAATGCAGGTCGCACCGGCGGTGCCAATCCCGCCGCGCGGCGATCGCCACTTCGGCGGCTTCGGGCGCCCCGCCGCTTCGCTGCCGCCGCCTGCTTTTCAGGCACGACAGCAGCAGCAATTCCAGTTCGAGCAGGCACGGCAACAGCAGCAGGCACAGCAAGCGCAGCAACAGCTCCAGCAGCGCGCAGCACAGGCGCAGGCGCAGCAGCAACTTCAGTCGCAGCAGGCACAGCGCTTCCAACAGGCCCAGCAGTTGCAACAGGCGCAACAGGCGCAGCAACTCCAGCAGGCGCAGCAACTTCAGCAGATGCAGCAACGCGACGGGCTGCGCCAGCAGCAACAGGAGCGCGCCGCGCAGGCACAGGCACAGGCACAGGCACAGGCACAGGCACAGGCACAGGCACAGGCACAGCAGCAGATGCAGTTGCAGGCCATACGCCAGCAGCAGGAGATGCAGCAGCGTGCCGCTGCCCAGGCACAGGCACAGGCCCAACAGGTCCAACAGATGCAACAGCAGCAGGCCTTGCGGGCACAGCAGCAGATGCAGGCGCAGCAACAGGCCCAACAGATGCAGCAGCTGCAACAGCAGCAGGCCCTGCGGGCACAGCAGCAGATGCAGGCGCAGCAACAGGCCCAGCAGATGCAGCAGTTGCAACAGCAGCAGGCCTTGCGCGCGCAGCAGCAGATGCAGGCGCAGCAGCAGGCCCAGCAACACAACGCGATGCGCCAAGCGCAGGAAGCCCAGCAGCGTGCCTTGCAGCAGCAACAGCAGCAGTTGCAGCAGCGCGCCGGCGATCCGCGTGTGCAGCAGCGCTGGACGTCGCGGGACTCCGCGCAGCAGGGCGATCGCCCCTGAGTGGGCCGCCGCCGATCACGAAACCCGCGCGCAGCAGCCGCTCCTTCGGCCGGCTACAGTCGGCCGCAAGGAGCACCCATGCGCACATTCGACTTCGACCTTTTCGTGATCGGCGGCGGCAGCGGCGGCGTGCGCGCGGCGCGCATGTCGGCCCAGCGCGGCGCTCGCGTGGCGCTGGCCGAATGCGCCGAGCTGGGCGGCACCTGCGTCAACGTCGGCTGCATTCCCAAGAAGCTCTACAGCTATGCGGCCGGCTACGCCGAATCCTTCGAGGAAGCGGCCGGCTTCGGCTGGCAGGGCGGTGAACCGCGCCTCGACTGGAACCGGCTCAAGGTCAATCGCGCACGCGAGATCACGCGGCTCAACGGCGTCTACCGCAGCCTGCTCGAAGGCGCCGGCGTCACGCTGATCCACGGCTGGGCGCAACTGGCCGACGCCCACACGGTGCAGATCGGCGAGAAGAAGCACACGGCGCGCCACGTGCTGGTCGCCACCGGCGGCATGCCCTTCGTGCCGGAGGTGGCGGGTCGGGAGCACTTGGTGATCTCCGACGCGATGTTCGACCTCGACCCTTTTCCGAAGCGGCTGCTGGTGGTGGGCGGCGGCTACATCGCCTGTGAGTTCGCCTCCATCTTCAACGGCCTGGGCGCCCAGGTCACGCAGCTGTACCGCGGCGCGCACCTGCTCAGCGGCTTCGACGAGGACCTGCGCCAGTTCCTGGCCAAGGAGATGACGCGCACCGGCATCGACATCCGCTTCAACTGCGAGATCGACATGATCACGCACACGGCCAGCGGCCTGTGCGCGCTGCTCTCGCGCGGCCAGCGCGTCGAGGCCGACACCATCCTCTACGCGACCGGCCGCGTGCCCAACACGCAGGGCCTGGGCCTCGAAGCCGCGGGCGTTGCGCTCGACGAGCGCGGCGGCGTGGTGGTCGATGCGCACTACCGCAGCTCGGTGCCCTCGGTCCTTGCGGTGGGCGACGTGTCGACGCGCCAGCAGCTGACGCCGGTGGCGCTGGCCGAAGCCATGGTGGTGGTGGACACGCTCTTCGGCAAGGGACCGCGGCAGCTCGACTACGAATTCACGCCGACGGCCGTCTTCACTCATCCGAACATCGGCACCTGCGGCTACACCGAGGCCGCGGCGCGCGCCAAGTTCGGCAAGGTCAGCGTATTCAGCAGCGAGTTCAAGGCCCTGCGCCACACGCTCTCGGGGAGCGGCGAGCGCACCTTCATGAAGCTGATCGTCGAGCACGCCAGCGACCGCGTGGTCGGCCTGCACATGGTGGGGCCCGACGCGGGCGAGGTGGTGCAGGGCTTCGCGGTCGCGATGCGCGCCGGCGCCACCAAGGCGATGTTCGACAGCACCATCGGCATCCACCCGACCGTTGCAGAGGAGTTCGTCACGATGCGGGAACCCATGCCAGGATAGCCCCGCGCAAGTCGCCGCCGGCACGCTGCACAATGAGCGGATGCCCTACATGCCCGCCTTCGTCGCACCCGCCCGCTTCACCGACCCCGACGCAGCCCTCGAACAGGTGCGGCTCATCTACAACGGCGGCCTGCAGCACCTGCGCGACGCGATGCAGCGCTTCGTGGCCGGCGACAGCCTGGCCGGCCGCGTGCGCGCCTGCTACCCCTTCGTTCGCGTTCATACGCACACGGTCTCGCGCCGCACGCCGGCGGCCAACGCCTGGCTGAGCTACGGCTTCGTCGCCGGGCCGGGCCGCTATGAAACCACGCTGACGCGGCCCGAACTGTTCCACCGCTACTACCGCGAGCAGTTCCGGCTCTTGCTCGAGAACCACGAGGTCGAGCTCGAAGTCGGCACCAGCACGCAGCCGATCCCGGTCCACTTCTCCTTCGCCGAGAACGACCACATCGAAGGCACGATGAGCGCCGAGCGCCGCGCCCTGATGCGCGATGTCTTCGACCTGCCCGATCTCGGCGCCATGGACGACGGCATCGCCAACGGCACCTTCGAGCCCAAGCCCGGGGAGGCGCAGCCGCTCTCGCTCTTCACCGCGGCGCGCGTGGACTACTCGCTGCACCGGCTGCGCCACTACACCGGCACCGCGCCCGAGTGGTTCCAGAACTTCGTGCTCTTCACCAACTACCAGTTCTACATCGACGAGTTCGTGCGCCTCGGCCACGAAGCGATGACCGACGAGCAGAGCGAATACATCGCCTTCATCGAGCCCGGCAACGTGATCACGCGCCGGCGCGGGCTCGCGGCGGGTTCGAGCGGCACCTTCGGTGTGCTGCTCGACGGTACGCAAGGCACGCCGCCGGGGCGCCTGCCGCAGATGCCGGCCTACCATCTGGTGCGCGAGGACTACAGCGGCATCACGATGGTCAACATCGGCGTCGGCCCGGCTAATGCGAAGACCATCACCGACCACGTGGCGGTGCTGCGCCCGCACGCATGGATGATGCTCGGCCACTGCGCCGGCCTGCGCCAGGGGCAGCAGCTCGGCGACTACGTGCTGGCCCACGCCTACGTGCGCGAAGACCACGTGCTCGACGAGGAGCTCCCGCTGTGGGTGCCGATCCCGGCGCTGTCCGAAATCCAGCTCGCGCTCGAGAAGGCGGTGGCCGACGTCACCGGCATGCAGGGCACGCAGCTCAAGAAGATCATGCGCACCGGCACGGTGGCCAGCACCGACAACCGCAACTGGGAGCTTTTGCCCGGCAACCAGCCGCAGCGGCGCTTCAGCCAGAGCCGGGCGGTGGCGCTCGACATGGAAAGCGCCACCATCGCGGCCAACGGTTTCCGCTTCCGCGTGCCCTACGGAACCCTGCTGTGCGTGAGCGACAAGCCGCTGCACGGCGAGATCAAGCTGCCCGGCATGGCCAACCAGTTCTACCGCGAGCGTGTGGAACAGCACCTGCGCATCGGCATGGCCGCGATCGACGTGCTGCGCAGCGAAGGCTCGAGCCGGCTGCACAGCCGCAAGCTGCGCAGCTTCGCCGAAGTGGCCTTCCAGTAGGCGAAGCGCCGCTTTTCGAGATTTTGTTGGCGCGAGACTGGCGTTTCCTCGCGACAGTCGTCACCGAACTCTGCGGATCGTGGGCTAGGATTCCGCCTGTCAGAAACAAAATGACACAGTTTGTGTCCCCACTCCACCATGGTTGACCCGACGCGGCGCATTTTCACCTCGTGGCTTGCTGCCACCGCAGCCGGCGCCCTGCCGGCATCCGCATGGGCCCAGGCGGCGCGGCCCGCGCCCGCCGCCGCAGCAGCAGCGACCGCCGCAGCAATCCCGCGCCTGCGCATCGTCATCCCGGCCAACGAGGGCGGCGGATGGGACCAGACCGGCCGCGCCCTCGGCGCCGCGCTGATAGCCGCCGGCGCGGTCGGCCAGATCGAGTACGAGAACGTCGGCGGCAAGGGCGGCACCATCGGCCTCGCGCGCTACGTCGAGAAGTACGACGCCGACCCCGACACCCTGCTGATGAGCGGCATGGTGATGGTCGGTGCCGTGGCGCTGCAGAAGCCGCCCGTCGACATGAGCCGCATCGCACCCGTGGCGCGGCTGACCAGCGACTACGAGATGGTGGTGGTCAAGAGCGACTCGCCGATCAAGACCGCGAAGGACCTGATCGCGAAGATGCGCGCCGAGCCCACCAGCGCCGCCATCGCCGGTGGCTCCGCCGGCGGGGTCGACCACATGTTCGCCGGCCTGCTGGCACGCGCGGCCGGCAACACCGCGGCACTCGTCTACCAGCCCTTCCCCGGCGGCGCCCAGGTGGTGTCGGCGGTGGAGTCCGGCCAGGCCGCCGCCGGCATTTCGGGCTACAGCGAGTTCAGCGAGCACATCGCCAGCGGCAAGCTGCGCGCGATCGGCGTGTCGTCGAAGAGCCCGTTCCAGGGCATCCCCTCGGTACGGCAGCAGGGCGTGGACGCGGATCTCGCCAACTGGCGCGGCGTCTTCACCGGTCGCGCGGTGCCGCCGCAGCGCCAGGCCGCGCTGCTCGAAGCCGTGCGGCGCGCGGTGGCCACGGACGCCTGGCAAAAAACCATCAAGCGCAGCAACTGGGACAGCTACTGGATGGAAGGGAAGGACTTCAAGTCCTTCCTCGAATTGGACGTGGCAACGGCCGGCGTCCTGACCTACATCCTCAAGCTCAAAGCCTGAAGAAGTCCCTCAGGCCAGGCCGAAGAGTTCCGGCATTTCGCGCTTTGCCTTGGGCGTAAGCGCAAGGGCCCGGCCGTCCAGTTCCTGGCGCACCCAGCCGCGCCGCAGCGACAGTTGCAGCCAGGCCGCGCCCAAAGCGCCGCCCAGGTGCGGTCGCCGCTCGCTCCAGTCGAGGCAGGCGCAGGCAAAACGCCGGCGCGAGCTGCGCGCGCTCTCGATGTCCAGCCCCAAGCTTTCTAGCGCCACCGCGCCTTCGGCCGTGAGCTCGTAGGCGCCGCCCTCCGCCGTGGCCTGCAGCCAGCCCTGCGCATGCAGCCGGTCGTGCAGCGCGACGCCGGCCGTGCCGGCCATGTGGTCATAGCAGGTGCGCGCCACACGCAGGCGGCTGGGTGCGGTCGGCTGGAATTCGCTGCGCGGCGCGCCGGCGACCACCAGCAGGCCTTCGAGCACGGCGGCGACCTCGCTGCCCGCGAGCCGGAAATAGCGGTGCTTGCCCTGCGCCACCGACTCCACCAGCCGCTGCTCCTTGAGCCGCGCCAGGTGCGCGCTCGCGGTGGAGGCCGCGACCTCGCCCACGGCCGCCAGCTCGGTCGCGGTGCGGGCGCGGCCGTCGAGCAGGCAGCACAGCATGCGCGCACGCGCCGGCTCGGCGATGGCGCCGGCCAGGCGCGCCAGGTGAGTGTCGGCCGTGGGTGCATCCATACTTCGATGCTAAGCGAAGTGTGGGCGTGCGGGAAGCATCACACTTCGGACATGAACCACAACATCGCCCCGCCAGCCGACGCCATCGCGGCCGTCACGCATCCCGACCCCTACCCCTGGTACGCCGTACTGCGCCAAGGACCCGCGCTGATCTACGACGAAGGCCTTCGCCTCTGGGTCGCGAGCCGTGCCGAGACCGTGCGCGAACTGCTCGCCAACCCTGCGTTGCGCGTGCGGCCTGCCGCCGAGCCGGTGCCGCGCGCCATCGTGGGCACGCCGGCCGGCGAAGTGTTCGGCCGTCTGGTGCGCATGAACGACGGCGCGCCCCATGCCGCACACAAGCCGGTGCTGCAGCGCGCGCTGGCCGGGCTCGATCTGCAGTCGGCGCACTCGGGCGTTCTGGAAGTCGCGACGCGAATGCCCGCCGCGTCGCTGTCCGACGCCTGCTTCGCGTTGCCGGTTGCGGGCGTTGCGCACCTGTTGGGCTTCGCCGACGAGGAGTTGCCGCGCATCTCGGACTGGATGCGGGACTTCGTCGCCTGCCTGTCGCCGCTGTCCACCGCGGCGCAGCTGCAGGCCGCGAGCGAGGCCGCGCAAGCGCTGATGGCGCGCTTCGAGCGGCTCGTCGCCGCGCAGCACGCGCGCGACGGCAGCTTGTTGGCTGCGGTGCGCGCCCAGGCGCCGGACGACAACTCGCGTGCCCTGCTGGCCAACCTGGCCGGCCTGCTGTCGCAGACCTGCGAGGCCACGGCCGGCCTGCTGGGCAACAGCCTGGTGGCGCTCGCACGCGAGCCGGGGCTCGGCCGAACGATCGAATCGCAGCCCGAGCTGTTGAACGCCCTCGTGCAGGAAGTCGCGCGACACGATCCCTCGGTGCAGAACACGCGCCGCTTCGTCGCCGAAACGACCCTCGTGGCCGGGACTGCGCTCGCGCCGGGCGATGCAGTGCTTTTGGTGCTGGGCGCCGCGAACCGCGACCCGGCGCTGAACCCCTCGCCGGCGACCTTCGAATTGGCGCGCCCCGATCGCCAGACCCTGGGTTTCGGCCATGGCCTCCACAACTGCCCCGGCCAGGCCCTGGCCTGCACCGTGGCAGTGGCGGGCGTGCAGGCGCTGCTGGCAGGCGGCGCCGACACCGCATCGCTGCGTGAACGCGGCTGGGATTACCGGCCCTCGGTCAACGCCCGCATCCCTGTCTTCCACTGAGCTGCTTCACGCGGGCGCCGGCCAGCGTCCCGTCGCCTCCAGATGCGGCGACAGGGCCGCGGGCCCGAAGCGCAGCGGCAGCGCGGCCGGCGCATGCTGCGCGGCCACCACCTGCATGCGCAGCAGGCGCTCTGCGCCGGCGAATACAGCGACCTCCGGCCCGTCCCAGACGATCTCGGCCTTGACGAAGAGCTGCAGCAGATCGCCGGTCTCGAAATCGATGAACAACAGGCCGGCGACCGGGTTGATCGCGATGTTGCCCAGGGTGTTGAAGAAGGTGTTCCCGACGAAGTCCGGCACCGTGAGCGTGTCCTCGCCGCTCAGCTGCACGAAGCCGGGGCGGCCGCCGCGGTGCGAGACGTCGATGCCGTGGGCCGGCGAGCCTGCATCGCCGGCCGAAGGATGCGCAGTGGCGATGAAGAAGGTGTCGGCCGCACGCACCATGCGCTGCGCCTTCATATCGAGCCGGTCGCTGCGGGGCCCGACATGCGCGTCCTGCGCACCGCCGACGAACAAGGGCTCGCGCGCCTGGATGTACTTGGGGCAGTTGCCGAAGCTCTGGCCCACCGCGACCGAGAAGCCCTGCGCGTCGAGCGCCTCGACCACGCCGTTCATGCGATTGCGCCTGCGCGTGTGCGGCTCGATGCCGAGCAAGCCGATCGGCGCGCCGGGCGCGAGCGCGGCGCCCAGCGGGTCGTCCCGCAGCGGCCGCGCATCGATACGCAAGTGCATCGGGTCGGGCGAATGCGCAAAGCCCGGCGGCGCCGCCAGCACGCTGGCCCAGGGACGGCCTTCGGCATCCAGGCTGCCCGCGATCAGGAAGGGCAACTGGGCGAAGAAGCTGCGGTGCTGGTCGGGCATGTGATCGCGGACCACGCGCGGGCCGATCTCGGCCATGCGTTGGCCGATGCCGGCGCGCGACTGCAGCGCACGCTCGCCCTCGTGCCAAGTGGCGACATCGGCGTTCATGCTCTCAGCCCAATGCGCGATGCCACCATCGGCACGAAGCCCGGCAGCGCCTCGATGCGTGCCAGCCATTCGCGCACCTTCGGATAGGGCTCCAGCGACACATTGCCTTCGGGCACATGCGCGACGTAGCTGTAGTTGGCGATGTCGGCGAGCGTCGAAGAGTCGCCTGCGAGGAAGGGGCGGTCGCAGAGTTCGGCCTCCATCACTTTCAGCAGGTTGTGGGAGCGCGCGATCACGTCGGACGGGTCGGTGGCCAGGCCGAACAACACGATCACGCGCGCCATCGAAGGGCCTTGCGCCAGCGGCCCGGCCGCGACCGAGAGCCAGCGCTGCACCCGCGCCGCGCCGAGCGCGTCGCGCGGCAGCCAGCGCGATGGATCGGGTGCGTAGCGTTCGTTGAGGTAGAGCAGGATCGCGTTCGAATCGGCCAGCGTGACCTCGCCGTCCTCGATCACCGGCACCTGGCCGAAGGCGTTGCGGCGCAGGAACTCGGGGCTGCGCTGCGCGCGCGCGGCGAGATCGATCTCGACGACTTCGAAAGGCAGCCCGAGCAGCCCGAGAAACAGACGCACGCGGTGCGAGTGGCCGGAGATCGACGAGCTGTAGACCGTGATGGGGCGGGCGGGACGGGTGGGCATGGCTTTCTCCTGTCGGGTGGGTGGATGAAGCCGATTCTTCTTTGATACGTCCTTCGGAGTAATAGGCTTTCCTGTATTTCACTGCTGCGATTTCCGGTCTAATCGCCTCATGGACCGACTCAAAGCCATGCAGACTTTCGTGCAGATCGCCGACCAGGGCAGTCTGACCAAGGCCGCCGATGCGCTGGACAGCTCGCTGCCCGCCGTCGTGCGCTCGCTGGCTGCGCTCGAAGCGCACCTCGGCGTGCGCCTGTTCCACCGCACGACGCGGCGCATCTCGCTGACCGAGGAAGGCCGCCGCTACCTCGACAGCGCACGCGAGGTGCTGGCCGCGGCCGATGCCGCCGACCGCGCGCTCACGGTCGATGCGGCTGAGCCCGCCGGGCAGCTCACGGTCACTGCTCCGGTGTTGTTCGGCCACATGTACGTGGCGCCGGCGATCGTTCGCTTTCTCCAGCGCTACGACAAGATGCGCTGCAGCGTGCTCTTGCACGACCGCAATGTGAACCTGCTGGAGGAAGGTATCGATGTCGGCATCCGCATCAGCCCGCTCGAAGATTCGTCGCTGGTCGCGCAGCAGCTCGGCAGCATCCGCCGCGTGGTGGTTGCGAGCCCGGCTTACCTGCGGCAGCACGACATCCCGCGGCATCCGCGCGAGCTGCTGAAGGCCAACTGCGTGCGCATCCATCCGAGCGCCCCGGTTCACTTCCGGGAGAACGGCCGGAGCTTCGCGGTCGCGGCCAAGGGCAACCTGGAGTTCAACCACATCGCGCCCGCGGTCGAGGCCTGCGCCGCGGGCATGGGTTTCGGCATGTTTTTCTCCTACCAGGTGCAGCCCTTCGTGGCGCAGAGGCGGCTTGCGATCGTGCTCGAGGAGTTCGAGCTGGAGCCGAGGCCGGTGAGCGTGATCTATCCGCACGCACGGCTGCTGCCGGCACGCACACGCGCCTTCATCGACTGGATGAAGAAGGAGTTCGAGGGGTTGCATCTTTGATGCGCGAAGGCGCCGCCCGCTTGCGCCACAATGCCGCGGTGCCCAGCCCTGCTTCCCCTCTTTTCCACGCCAGCCACCTGCACAAGCGCTACGGCGCGACCACCGTGGTCGACGACCTGTCCTTCGAGATCGCGCCCGGCGAGTGCCTCGGCGTCATCGGCCCCAACGGCGCCGGCAAGACCACCACCATCCGCATGTGCCTGGGGCTCACCACGCCCGACGGCGGCACGATCGATGCGCTCGGCGGGCTCTCGATGCCGCGCGATGCGCGCGCCATCAAGGCGCAGCTCGGCGTGGTGAGCCAGTTCGACACGCTCGACCCCGACTTCAGCTGCGCCGAGAACCTGATGGTCTACGCGCGCTACTTCGGCATCCGCCGCGCGCAGATCGCACCGCGCATTCCGCAGCTGCTCGAATTCGCGGCGCTCTCGCACAAGGCCGATGCGAGGCCGGGCGAGCTGTCCGGCGGCATGCGGCGGCGCCTGTCTCTCGCGCGCGCGCTGGTCAACGATCCGAAGCTGCTGATGCTCGACGAGCCCACCACCGGCCTCGATCCGCAGGCGCGGCACCTGATGTGGGAGCGGCTGCAGCTGCTGCTGCAGCAGGGCAAGTCGATCCTGCTCACCACGCACTTCATGGACGAGGCCGAGCGCCTGTGCTCGCGCTTGCTGGTGCTCGACCATGGCCGCAAGATCGCCGAAGGGCGGCCGCGCGACCTGATCGCCGAGCACCTGGAGCCCGACGTGGTCGAGGTGTACGGCAACGGTGCGCTCGGGCTCGCGCAATCGCCGCTGAAAGAGTTCGCGGCCCGCGTCGAGGTCAGCGGCGAAACGGTGTTCTTCTATACGCAGGATGCGCGCGGCCTGCTGGCAGCCTTGGCGAGCCACAGCGGCTTGCGTACCTTCCATCGACCTGCCAATCTGGAGGACCTGTTCCTCAAATTGACCGGCCGCAAGATCCGCGAAGACGGCTAGTCGGAGCACATCATCATGTCGAGTCCAGCTTCTTCTCTGCCGGGCGCTTCCTCCGCCCCTCGAGCGCCGTCGGTCTGGCGACCGCCCGAGCTCTCGATGCGCTGGTGGCCCGTGTTCCTGCGCAACCTGCTGGTATGGCGCAAGCTCGCGATCCCGAGCCTGATCGGCAACATCGCCGAGCCGCTGATCTGGCTGGTGGCCTTCGGCTACGGCATGGGCGCGCTGGTCGGCCAGGTCGAGGTGGGCGGCAGCAGCGTGCCCTACATCCTGTTCCTCGCCAGCGGCTCGATCTGCATGAGCTCGATGAACGCGGCCTCCTTCGAGGCGCTGTACTCGGCCTTCTCGCGCATGCACGTGCAGAAGACCTGGGACGGCATCATGAACGCGCCGGTGGGGCTCGACGACGTGGTACTGGCCGAGATGCTGTGGGCCGGCTTCAAGGCCATCTTCACGACCACCGCGATCCTGTTCGTGATGCTGGGGCTCGGCATCAGCCACAGCCCCAAGCTCCTCGTCGCCTGGTTCGTGCTGGCCGGCGTGGGGGTCACCTTCTCGTGCATCGCGCTGATCTTCAATGCGCTGGCGAAGGGCTACGACTTCTTCACCTATTACTTCACGCTCTTCATGACGCCGATGATGTTTCTCTCGGGCGTTTTCTTTCCGCTGGAGCAGTTGCCGGGGGCGGTGCGCGCAGTGGCTGGCTGGCTGCCGCTCGCCAGCGCGGTGGAGCTGGTGCGACCGCTGTTCATGGATCAATGGCCTGCGGATTGGTGGCGGCATGCGGTGGTGCTTGTGGTCTACACCGTGGTGTCGTTCTGGGTGGCACTGGCCCTGACGCGCAAGAGGTTCAGGGCCTGATCCTTGTCCCGAGGGTGACTGCAAAGCCCCCCTCGTCTTCTCCTAGACTCCCCCGGCGACCAAGAAAAGGAGACAACACATGCCCCGAATCCTCGACGCAGCGCTGCTCGCCTCGCTACTCATCCTCGGCGCCTGCACCACCACCGCCCCGCCCACCCGCCCCACGGGCTGGGCTCCGCCCGAAGCACTGGTCGCCCCCTCCTCCTTCAGCGGCGTCCACGGCCTGGCCGTCGACCGCCAGGGCCGCTTGCTCGCGGGCTCGGTGGTCAGCAATACGATGTGGGAAGTCGACCGCAACAGCGGCACCACGCGCGTACTGATCGAAGGCCTCGAAGGCCAGGCCGACGACATCGCGGTCGGGCCCAAGGGGGAACTCGCGTGGACCAACTACCTGATGGGCATGGTCCGCTACCGCGAGAACGACGGCGCTCCGATGCGCGTGCTCGCCAAGGACCTGCCCGGCATCAACTCGCTCGACTTCGACCGCCGCAACGGCAAGCTCTACGCCTCGCAGGTGTTCCTCGGCGACGCCCTGTGGGAGATCGACATCGCGGGCCAGAAGCCGCCGCGCCTGATCAAGAAGGACATGGGCGGCTTCAACGGCTTCGAGGTCGGACCGGACGGCATGCTCTACGGCCCGCTGTGGTTCAAGGGCCAGGTCGTGAAGATCGATCCGGCCGACGGCAAGCTCACGGTGATCGCCGAGGGCTTCAAGATCCCGGCCGCCGCCAACCTCGACGGCAAGGGCAGTCTGTGGGTGGTCGATGCGAGGAGCGGCGAACTGGTGCGCGTCGATCTCGCGACCGGCCGCAAGACGGTCGCCAAGCAGCTCAAGCCCTCGCTCGACAACCTCGCCATTGCGCCCGACGGGACGATCTACGTCTCGAACATGGCCGACAACTCGGTCGAGGCCTTCAGCCCGGCGACCGGCGAGGTGCGCATGCTGACCAGCGGCAAGCTCGCGGTGCCGGCCGGCCTGAAGATCGACGGCAACGACTTGTGGGTGGCCGACATCTTCGGCTTCCGCCAGGTCGACGCGAAGACGGGCGCGGTGCGCGACATCTTCCGCATGCAGCGCGATCCGGAGCTCGAATACCCGTTCGGCGTGGGCCTGTCGGCCACCCACTTCGCGCTGTCGTCGTGGTTCACCGGCTCGGTGCAGCTGGTCGATCGCAAAACCTTCAAGACCACTGCGATGCTGCATGGCCTCAAGGCGCCGGTGGATGCGATCCCGATGCCCGACGGCAGCCTGGTCTATGCCGAGATCGCGACCGGCAGCGTGACGCGCGCGAGCGGCCCCAAGTTCGAGACCCGGCAGGTGCTGGCCAGCGGGCTCGGCGGGCCGGTGCAGATGATCCTCGGGCGCGACGGCGCGCTCTACGTCACCGAAGCCGCGGGCAAGCTGACGCGCATTCCGCTCGACGCCAGCGCGCCGCTGCGTGCCATCGCCGACGGGTTGGCGCTGCCCGAAGGCCTGGCACAAACGCCCTGGGGCAGCTTCATCGTGGCCGAGAGCGCGGCGCGGCGGCTGGTGGAAATCGATCCCGCGAACGGCACGCGCCGCACCGTGGCCCAGAACCTGCCGATCGGCCTGGTCGGCGGGCCCGGCATGCCGCCGCCGTACGTACCGACCGGAGTGGCGGTGGGCAGCGACGGCACCATCTACATGACGGCCGACCGCAACAACGCGCTCTACCGGATCCGGGCGCAGCGCTAGAGCGGGCGGCCTTCACCGCCGCTGCAGTAGGCGGACAGCGCTTTCACCAGGTGGCCGAAGGTCGTGCGCACGCGCCGCACGCGCCGCAGGTCCTCGTGCATCGTGACCCAGGTTTCGAGATCGTGGGTGAACAGCTCGGGAAGCACCGGCACCAGCGCCGGGTCGCGCCTCGCCAGCGCCTTCTGGCAGATGCCGATGCCGAGTCCGGCCCGGATGGCGCCCAGTTGTGCCAGCTGGTTGTCGGCGCGGCAGCTGAACATCGCGCGGCGCAGATCCAGGCCCCGGGCTTGCAACGCGCGCAGGACACCGGTGTCGCGGTCGGGCCCGATCAGCGCGAAGCGGCCGAGCTCTTCGAGGGCGCGCGGCGTGCCGTGCTTCTCCAGATAGGCGGCCTTGGCAAAGAGGCCGAGCTGCACCGCGCCCACGTGCGTGGCGACGACCGCCGCCTGCGTGGGCCGCACCATGCGCACCGCGATGTCCGCCTCGTGCCGCAGCAGATCTTCGGTGCGGTTGGTCAGGCTGAGTTCGAACACCAGCCCCGGCTGCGCCTCCTGCAGCTCGGCCAGCACCGCGGGCAGCACCTCGGCGCCCATCACATCGCTCGCGGTGATGCGCACCGTGCCGAAGGCAGCATCGGTGTCGGCCGAGGCCGCTCGCGCGAAGGCATCCGCGGCGGCCGCCATGGTTTCGGCATGGGCGCCGAGTTCGCGTGCGGCTTCGGTCGGCGAAAGACCGCTGGGCGAGCGCGTGAACAGCGCGACCCCGAGGGAGCGCTCCAACGCATCGAGCCGCCGCCGCACTGTCGGTTGAACGACGTTGAGCGCTCTTGCCGCCGCGGAGAGGCTTCCTTCGCGCAGTACGGCGAGGAAGGCGCGCTGGTTTTCCCAGTCGAGATGATTGGAGCTCATACATTTCATACTAGCTGATAGCACCGCTATGACAATTGTGTTTAGTGCGAGCCGTCTCAAGAATTGCGTTCATCCAACGAAAAGGAACACGCAATGGAACAAAGTACGGCATTGGTGCTCGGTGCGACGGGCGGTATCGGCGGCGAAACGGCGGCGGCCTTGCGGCGGCGCGGCTGGCAGGTGCGGGCGCTGGCCCGCGACCCGGCCCAGGCTGCGGCGCAATGGCCGGCCGGCCTGGCACAGCCGGAATGGGTGGCAGGCGATGCGCTCGACGCCTCGAGCGTGGTGGCGGCGGCGCGCGGCGCGGCGCTGATCGTCCACGCGGTCAATCCGCCCGGCTACCGCCACTGGGAGACGCTGGTGCTGCCGATGCTGGAGAGCACGATCCGGGCGGCCGAGGCTTCAGGCGCCCGCATCGTGCTGCCGGGCACGGTCTACAACTACGGGCCGGATGCATTCCCCGACATCGCCGAGAGCGCACCACAGCGTGCGCTGACGCGCAAGGGCGCGATCCGCGTGCAGATGGAACAACGGCTGCGCGAGGCGGCGCAGCGTGGTGTGCGCACACTCATCGTTCGCGCCGGCGACTTCTTCGGGCCCAGGGCCCGCAACAACTGGTTCTCCCAGGGGCTGGTGAAGCCCGGCCAGGCGCTCGCGGCGATCAGCGACCCCGGACGACGCGGGGTCGGCCACCAATGGGCTTACCTGCCCGACGTGGCCGAGACCATCGTTCGCCTGGTCGAACGCGAAAGCGCGCTGGCGGTGTTCGATACCTTCCACATGAACGGCCACTGGGACGCGGACGGCGCGCAGATGCAGGCCGCCATCCGGCGCGCCAGCGGACAGCCGGCGCTGCCGGTCAAGCGCTTTCCCTGGTGGCTGCTCACACTGAGTTCGCCCTTCGTGCCGATGTTTCGCGAGCTGCGTGAGATGCGCTACCTGTGGCAGCAGCCGGTGCGCCTGCGCAACGCGCGGCTGCTGTCGGTGCTGGGGACCGAGCCGCATACGCCGCTCGACCTCGCGGTCGGCGCCACGCTGGCCGGCCTGGGCTGTTTGCAAGTCGACGGTGTCAAAGCTCGAGCGCATCAAAAAGCGGAAATAAGTCACACGTCGGCATCGATCTGAGTAACAAGCGCTTAATTTACTTACAGAAACAGCTGTTACAGACTGGCGCAGCCCTCGGGCGCCGCGTCGGTCTTCTCACGTAGACCGACCTTTCTTGGTTTTGCTTGAAAGGAAAGTCATGGATCCCCTCATCGGCCAATTGCTGACCCCGAAATACGCCCTCGGGACGGTGGTGCTCTCCTACGTGATTTCGTTCTTCGGCTCCTTGCTGGCTCTCCTGTGCGCGAGAAAGATGGTCCGTGCCGACGGCACGGTGGACTTCGCCATGCTGGCCTCCGGCGCCGTGGCCCTGGGCGGCATCGGCATCTGGTCGATGCACTTCATCGGCATGGTGGCCTACCGCCTGCCCATTCCCATTGCCTACAACGTGCCGCTCACCGTCATTTCCCTGGTGGCTGCGATCGTCATCTCCGGCGTCGCCCTGTACCTGGCGGGCGGCAAACGCTTCAACGCCAAGGGCTGGGTCGCCGGCAGCCTGCTGGCGGCGGTGGGGGTCTGCGTGATGCACTACATGGGCATGTTCGCGATGAGCTTGCGCGCGACGATGAGCCTCGACTGGAGCATCGTGGCGGGCTCGTTCGCCATCGCCGTCATCGCCGCCGCCTCGGCGCTGTGGCTGGCCTTCAACCTGACCGAGCTGACGCACCAGGTGGTCGCCGCTGCCGTGATGGGCGTGGCCGTCTGCTCGATGCACTACGTCGGCATGATGGCGGCCAGCATGGTTTGCATCGCACCCACGGCCCCCAGCGCCTTCGCCGTCGGCGGCAGCAACATCGGGCTGGGCGTGTTCGGCATCGCGGGCATCGTGCTGATCTTCATCCTCTGGGTGGTGACGGGCCGCGCGATCGACAACTCGCCACGGGCCACGGCGCACGCATAGCCAGTTTGCGCAAGCGGCGCGCCGTGCTGCGCGCCTAGAGTGGGGCATGCAGTACACCCACGAACACCTCGAGATCCAGAAGACGCTGCGGCGCTTCATCGACGAGGAGATCAACCCGCATGTCGACGCGTGGGAAGCGGCGGAGAGTTTTCCCGCGCACGAGGTGTTCAGGAAGCTCGGCGCGCTGGGCTTGCTCGGCCTCAACAAGCCGGAGGAATACGGCGGCGCCGGGCTCGACTACTCCTACGCGATGGCGCTGGCCGAGGCGCTCGGCCATGTGAGCTGCGGCGGCGTGCCGATGGCCATCGGCGTGCAGACTGACATGTGCACGCCGGCGCTCGCACGCTTCGGCAGCGACGCGCTGAGGCGCGAGTTCCTCGCACCCGCGATCGCCGGCGAGACGGTGGGCTGCATCGGCGTCAGCGAACCCGGCGCCGGCAGCGACGTGGCCGGGCTCAAAAGCCATGCGCGCAAGGACGCTGGCGACTACCTGATCACGGGGCAGAAGATGTGGATCACCAACAGCCTGCAGGCCGACTGGATGTGCATGCTGGTCAACACCAGCGACGGGCCGGCGCACCGCAACAAGTCATTGGTCATCGTGCCGATGGACAGCCCCGGCATCGAAAAGGCGAAGAAGATCAGGAAGATCGGCATGCATTCGAGCGACACCGGCCTCATCTACTTCGACAACGTGCGCGTGCCGCAGCGCAACCGCATCGGCGAGGAAGGCCAGGGCTTCGTCTACCAGATGCAGCAATTCCAGGAGGAGCGCCTGTGGTGCGCCGCCAGCTCGCTCGAACCGATGGAAGCCTGCATCGCCGACACCATCGAGTGGGCGCAGCAGCGCAAGCTCTTCGGCGGCACGCTTTCAGACCAGCAGTGGGTGCAGTTCAAGCTGGCCGAGCTCCAGACCGAAGTGGAGGCCTTGCGCGCGCTGACCTACCGCGCCTGCGACCTCCATGTGCAGGGCGAAGACGTGACCGCGCTGGCCTCGATGGCCAAACTCAAGTGCGGGCGCCTCACGCGCGAGGTGGCCGACACCTGCCTGCAGTTCTGGGGCGGCATGGGCTTCACCTGGGAGAACCGCGTGTCGCGCCTGTACCGCGACGGCCGGCTGGCCTCGATCGGCGGCGGCGCCGACGAGGTGATGCTGGGCATCCTGGCCAAGACCATGGGGATCGCAAAGCGGCCACCGCAGTCATGATGCGGATGCTTTGGCCGCCCTCAGCTTGTCTTTCTTGCTCGGCCTCTTTCCCTTGACGCCGCCGTTGCTGTCCGGCGCTCTTGCAGGCGCGTGGGTTTCCACCGGCTCGAAGCCCGCCACCCGCTCCCGCGGCACGTTCAAGCCCTGGCGCTTCTCGATGAGCCGGAAATGCGCCTCGCTGTCCGCGCTCACGAAGCTCAGCGCCACGCCGCTCTCGCCCGCGCGTCCCGTGCGGCCGATGCGGTGCAGGTAATCGACGGCCGAGCGCGGCAGGTCGTAGTTCACCACCGCCGGCAGCTGCGCCACGTCGATGCCGCGCGCGGCGAGGTCGGTGGCGACCACCACCTGCACCCTCGAAGCCTTGAAGTCGGTCAGCACCTGCGTGCGCTTGCCCTGGCTCAGCACGCCGTGGAAGGGTTCGGCATCGATGCCGGCCTTGCGCAGCTTGTCGGCCACGATCTCGGCCGCGTGCTTGGTGGCGACGAAGACCAGCACCCGCGCCCAGCCCTCGTGCTGGACCAGGTGGCGCAGCAGCTGCGTGCGCCGTCCGGCATCGACCTCGATCGCGCGCTGCAGGATGGCGGGCGCTTCGGCCGGTTCGGCCTGCACCTCGACGCGTACCGGCTCGCGCAACAGCCCCTCGGCCAGCGAACGCACCGCCTGCGGGAAGGTGGCCGAGAACAGCAGGTTCTGGCGCTCTGCCGGCAAGAGCGCGAGGATGCGCGCGAGCTCGTCGGCAAAGCCGAGGTCCAACAGCCGGTCGGCCTCATCGAGCACCAGCATCGACACCGAGGCGAGCTTCAGCGCGCGATGGTCGACCAGGTCCAGCAGCCGGCCCGGCGTGGCGACCATGACATCGGCGCCGCCGCGCAGCGCCATCATTTGCGGGTTGATGGAGACACCGCCGAATGCCACGGCGATCCTGATCGGCGCCGACAGATGCCGCGCCAGGCCGCGCATCGATTCGCCGACCTGCGCCGCAAGTTCGCGCGTCGGCACCAGGATGAGCGCCCGCAGCCGGCGCGGCGCAGCCGGGCGCTCGCTCGCGAGCCGCTGCAGCAGCGGCAGCGAGAAGGCGGCGGTCTTGCCGGAACCGGTCTGGGCCGCGCCCAGGATGTCGCGGCCCTGCAGGATCGGCGGAATGGCCGCGGCCTGGATTGCGGTGGGCGCGGCATAACCCTTGTCGGCCGCGGCGCGCGCCATGGCAGGATCGAGGCCCAGAGAGCTGAATGGCATGAATGAGGAAGTTGAAGCGAGTGAAGGAGCATAGCCAGCATGGCCCCCGATGACCTCGAACGCCTGGTCACGCTCGAAATGCCCTTCGGCAAGCACAAGGGCTGCGTGATCGCCGACCTGCCCGGCAACTACCTCCAGTGGTTCGCGCGCGAGGGCTTTCCCAAGGGCGAGATCGGCCGCCTGCTGGCGCTGATGCACGAGATCGACCACAACGGGTTGAGGGCCCTGCTGGCCCCGCTGCGCAGGCCGCGTTAACCCTTACAAAAAGCATTTCCCCCAAATCCTCAATAGTGAACGACAATACCGGAGCGTCTCGGCCGTTTTCGTGCCGCAGACGTGATTCGGTGATCGGTCAGTTTCGCGCCACAGCGCTGCTTTAGTTTGTTGTGATACAGGGACTCCATCGCTTTGTTTTGTTGGTTTGAATTAGGAGTCCCTCCATGGGCAAGAAACTTTACGTAGGCAACCTCGCTTACTCCGTGCGCGACGACACACTCGAACAGGCTTTCGGCCAGTACGGTTCGGTCGCCAGTGCCAAGGTCATGATGGAACGCGACAGCGGTCGCTCCAAGGGCTTCGGCTTCGTCGAAATGAGCAGCGATGCGGAAGCGCTCGCAGCCATCGAAGGCCTGAACGGCCAATCGCTCGAAGGCCGCAGCCTGACCGTCAATGAAGCCCGTCCGATGGAGCCCCGTTCGCCCGGCGGCTTCGGCGGCGGCGGTGGCCGCAGCGGCGGCGGTGGCGGCTACGGTGGTGGCGGCGGCGGTGGTTATGGCGGCGGCGGTGGCGGCAATCGCAGCGGCGGTGGCGGCTACGGCGGCGGTGGCCGCGGCGGCTACTAAGCACATACCTCACGCTTCACAGCGTCGATGAAAAGGCTCCTTCGGGAGCCTTTTTTCGTTGCGGCCGCGACAGGGAGAGAAGGGCCGATACGTGGAAGTCCGTACAGTACTGGTCAGCAAGCGGTCAGGCACGGGCGACGACCCTCGGGTGCACATCAACGAGGGTCGAGACAATGCGCATCAAGAGTCAGGCTGACTTCTATTCGGGAGTCATGTTCACCGCGGTGGGGGGAGCCTTCGCCATCGGCGCCACCACCTACAACATCGGCGACGGCGCCCGCATGGGGCCCGGCTACTTCCCCCTCATGCTGGGGATCCTGCTGGCGATCCTGGGCGCCGCGATCATGTTCCAGGCGCTGGTGGTCGAGACCAACGACGGCGACAAGATCGGCAAATGGGCCTGGAAGCCGCTCGCCTTCGTGCTCGGCGCCAACCTCGCCTTCGGCGTGCTGCTCGGCGGCTTGCCCAGCATCGGGCTGCCCGCGATGGGAATGATCCTCGCGATCTACGCGCTGACCATCATCTCCAGCCTGGCCGGCGCGCATTTCAAGCTGCGCGACGTGCTGATTCTCTCGACCATCCTGGCGGCCGGCAGCTATGTGGCCTTCATCTGGGCGCTCAAGCTGCAGATTCAGGTCTGGCCCACTTTCATTTCGGGCTGAGGACGAGCGCACCATGGATCTGATTCACAACCTGGCGACCGGCTTCGGCGTCGCCTTCACCTTCACCAACCTGCTGTACTGCCTGGTGGGTTGCATCCTGGGCACGCTGATCGGCGTGCTCCCCGGCATCGGCCCGGTCGCCACCATCGCGATGCTGCTGCCGGCGACCTACGCGCTGCCGCCGGTGTCGGCGCTGATCATGCTGGCCGGTATCTACTACGGGGCGCAGTACGGCGGCTCCACCACCGCGATCCTGGTCAACCTGCCGGGCGAGTCCTCGTCGGTCGTGACCTGCATCGACGGCTACCAGATGGCGCGGCAGGGCCGCGCCGGTCCGGCGCTGGCGGCCGCGGGCCTGGGCTCCTTCTTCGCGGGCTGCGTCGGCACGCTGATCCTTGCGGCCTTCGCGCCGCCCTTGACCGAACTGGCCTTCAAGTTCGGCCCGGCCGAATACTTCTCGCTGATGATCCTGGGCCTGATCGGCGCGGTGGTGCTGGCCTCGGGCTCGCTGCTCAAGGCGGTCGCGATGATCGTGCTGGGCCTCCTGCTCGGCATCGTCGGCACCGACGTCAACTCGGGCGTGGCGCGCTTCAGCTTCGACATCCCCGAACTGACCGACGGCATCGGCTTCGTGGTGATCGCCATGGGCGTGTTCGG
Organism: Variovorax sp. LjRoot175; assembly: GCF_964253805.1. Lineage (NCBI taxonomy): Bacteria > Pseudomonadati > Pseudomonadota > Betaproteobacteria > Burkholderiales > Comamonadaceae > Variovorax > Variovorax sp. LjRoot175. The sequence continues at coordinate 5,321,952 of NZ_CAXURY020000001.1, forward strand.
CTACGGCGAGATCATCGGCAACCTCTCGCAGCCGGACGACGAGCGCGAAGTGTTCACCTCCAAGGTCAAGGGCCTGTGGCCGACCAAGGAGGACTTCAAGAACATGGCGCCCGCGGTGCTGCGCGGCACCACGCTGGGTTCCTGCCTCGGCATCCTGCCGGGCGGCGGTGCGCTGCTGGCGGCCTTCGCGGCCTATGCGCTCGAGAAGAAGATCAAGATGCGCCCCGGCGAAATCGCCTTCGGCAAGGGCAACATCCGCGGCGTGGCTTCGCCCGAATCGGCCAACAACGCGGGCGCGCAGACTTCCTTCATCCCGCTGCTCACGCTGGGCATCCCACCCAACGCGGTGATGGCGCTGATGGTCGGTGCGATGACCATCCACAACATCCAGCCCGGCCCGCAGGTGATGACCAGCAATCCCGAGCTGTTCTGGGGCCTGATCGCCTCGATGTGGATCGGCAATGCGATGCTCATCATCCTGAACCTGCCGTTGATCGGGATGTGGATCAAGCTCTTGACCGTGCCCTACAAGTTCCTGTTCCCGGCCATCGTGCTGTTCTGCGCGATCGGCGTGTACTCGACCAACAACAACACCTTCGACGTCTGGATGGTCGCGATCTTCGGCTTCGTCGGCTACCTCTTCCTCAAGCTGCGCACCGAGCCGGCCCCGCTGCTCTTGGGCTTCATCCTCGGGCCGATGATGGAAGAGAACCTGCGCCGCGCGCTGCTGCTGTCACGCGGAACCTGGAGCGTGTTCGTCACGCGGCCGTTGTCGGCCGGGTTGCTGGTGGCGGCGCTGGCGCTGCTGGGCATCGTGCTGCTGCCCTCGATCAAGGCGAAGCGGCAAGAGGCTTTCGTCGAGGACTGAGCAGTCCAAGCAGTTGCAAGGCCCGCCGATGCGTTGGCGAGTGCGGGTCCGCCAGCTCGTTGAGCACGTCCATGTGGTTGCGCTGCGGAACGCGTTCTGCAGCGATGACGACGCGCGGACTCCAAGCCTGCGAGATCAGCGCCGCCAGCCGCAGAAACTCCTCGCTCTCGTCGCCGCCGACCACCGTCACCAGCGATCCGCGCGACGGCGGTGGCATCGCGGCCGGGCTCAGGCGCTGCGCCGATGCTGCGCTCAGGCATAGGTCTGGAGCCAGGAAGGGCGCGTGCCGCAGCGGTTCGAGCTCGTACAGCCCCGAGATGGCCAGCGCCGACTTCACCAGGTCCGCAGGCAGGTCGGGCGCCACGGCGCGCCAGTCGCAGGCCAGCAGCATCGTTGCCAGGTGTCCGCCCGCGGAGTGGCCGGCCACCACGATGCGCCCGGGATCGCCGCCGTGTTCCGCCGCATGGCGATAGACCCAGACCAGTGCCTGCACGAGCTGCAGCACGATCTGCTCGATGCTGACTGCCGGGCACAGCGCATAGTTCGCCAGCACCACCATCGCCCCGGCATCGACGAAGGGCGGGGCCACGAAGCTCTGGTCGCGCTTGTCCAGAGCACGCCAGTAGCCGCCGTGGATGTACACCAGCACCGGCGCACCGGGACGCACGGCCGGATGCACGTCGAGGCGCTCGCTGGCGTCGTCGCCGTATGTGAGATCGCACACCCAGCCGGGCAGCTCGTAGGCCCTGGCCGAGGCATCGGCCCAATGCTTCAGGATCGAAGGATGCTCGGGAATGCGCGCGCGGTTGTTGTATTGCGCATCGAACCAGGCAGGCGATGGGCGGCGCACGACGGTCCCCGCGCTCAGCGCCGCTTCGCGGTGGCCGCGACGGCCTTCGCGCCGTTCACGCGGACTGCGCGCGGCGCGGGCTTCTGGTCGGATTCGCGCAGCGCCGCATCGATCAGCGCATCGGCCATCCACAGTGCCGTGCGCTCGACTTCGCGATCGCGCAGGCCCCAGATGTCCTTCAGGATCACATAGGGCTCGATGCCGTAGACCACCGAGAGCGCATGGTGCAGCCGGTCCCGCACAGCCGGCCGCAACTGTGGCACGAGCGGCTCGATCGCATGCTGGAGGATGCGCACGCGGTGGCCGCGGCGATAGGGCTCCTCCTCCAGCAGCCCGGCGCGCTCGAGCGCCCACTGCTCCAGCGACAGCTGCGCGGCCGCACGCAGCTGGGCCTCGAATTCCTTGAAGCGCGGAAAGGTCTGCGCGAAGAGTTCGTGCACCCGCTCGCGGCCGCTCGGGTTGTCGGAGGCGAGCTTGCGCACCGGCCCGAGCGAGCTGTCGATCACCGCGGTGATCAATGCACTGCGACTCGGAAAGTAGCGGTAGGCCGTGGCGCGCGACACCTTCGAGCGCGCCGCCGCCTCGGCGACCGAAGGGATGTGGCCGTTCTGGCGAATGATGTCCATGGCGGTGTCGAGCAGGAGCTTGAAGGTGGCCGCCTTGACGCCGCGCTCGGGCGGCAACGGGGGTTCGCTCAGCTTGTGCTTCAGTCGCGCCATGGGGTTTGTACGGAGTGCCGAAGGGCTGGGCTTCGCTTGTGGAGGTCTGAGGTCGGCACGTATGATGCACCGATCCCGATTTGAGACGCAAGTCTCAAAATGGGCAGTTCCCTGATCTCGAGGCGGCCGGTGCCACCGGCAAGAACCGCGAGACATGATGGAGACAAATGCGATGCGCTTGGCCAGCTGGAGTTGGGGCGGACGCGATCACGTGGGCACGATCTCGCCGGACGGGCGTGAGGCCACGCCGCTTGCCGTGCGCGACGCATCGCTGGGTGCCCTGCCGCTGATACAGGCGCTCGCGCGCCACGAGCCGCTGCCGCAGCCTTCCGGCGCGCGGCTGCCGGTCGAGGTGCTCACGCTGCGCGCGCCGCTGCCGCGCCCGCTGCGCAGCCTGTTCTGCATCGGGCGCAACTACCGCGCGCACGCCACCGAGCTCGCGAGCACGGTGTTCCGCGAAACCATGCCCGAGAAAGACCCGTGGCCGATCGTCTTCGGCAAGCTGGGCGAGTGCGTGGTCGGACCGCACGACGTGGTGCGCCTGCCCTCGCCCGCCACCTCGGTGCAGATCGACTACGAATCGGAGCTGGCCGTGGTCATTGGCCGCGGCGGGCGCGACATCCCGCGCTCGCGCGCGATGGACCATGTGTTCGGCTACACGATCGTCAACGACGTGACCGCGCGCGACGTGCAGATGCGCCACCAGCAATGGGAGCTGGGCAAGAGCTTCGACGGCTTCTGCCCGATGGGACCGTGGATCGTGACCACCGACGAGGTCGACGGCCGCGCGACGCGCGTGCGCGGCTGGGTCAACGGCGCGCTGCGCCAGGACGGTCTGACGAAGGACATGATCTTCGACATCCCCACGCTGATCGAGACCTGCTCGCGCGGCATCACGCTGCATGCGGGCGACGTGATCGCGACCGGCACGCCGGCCGGCGTGGGCATGGGTCAGACGCCGCCGCAGTGGCTGAAGTCCGGCGATCTCATGCGCATCGAGATCGACGGCGTGGGCGTGATCGAGAACAGGTTCGAATAGATGACCTTCCAGTTGATCGACCGCATCGCGGTGGAAGAGGAAGGCGAAGGCCCTGCCGTCGTCTGCGTGCACGGCCTTGGTGGCAGCTCGAACAGCTTCACGCCGCTGATGCCGGCGCTGGCGCGGCATCGCGTGATCCGCGTCGACCTGCCGGGCAGCGGACGCTCGCAGCGGGCCGAGGGCGCGCTCTCGATCGAGCGCTATGTCGAAGCGCTGCTCGCCGTTTGCGAGCGGCTGAAGGTCACGCGGGCCCACTGGATCGGGCATTCGATGGGCACCATCGTCTGCCAGCACATCGCCGCCGACCATCCGAAGCTGGCGGCCAGCGTCGCGCTGTTCGGGCCGCTGATCGCGCCACCGGACGCCGCCCGTACCGCCATGCAGGCCCGCGCGGCGAAAGCACGTGAGGGCCCGGCCGGCATGCACGAGATCACCCAGTCGCTGCTGCAGGCTGCGATCTCCGCCGACACGCGCCAGCGGCTGCCGGTGGCGGTCGCGTTCGTGCGCGAGAGCCTGATGCGGCAGGACGGCGAAGCCTACGCGCGCAGCTGCGAAGCACTCGCCGGCGCGCAAGCCGCGGCGGTGGAGCGCATCGAAGCGCCCGTGCTGCTGGTCACCGGCGACGAGGACGGCGTGGCGCCGCCGCAGGCGGTGCGCGCCATGGCCGACAAGCTGCACAACGCGGCCAGCAAGCGCGTGGTGGTGCTGCCGCGCTGCGGCCACTGGACGCCGGTCGAGCGTCCGGAGGAATGCCAGCGCGAGCTGCGCGATTTCCTGGCAGCCAACGCGAGGAGCTGAAATGAGCCCACTGCCCGGCCGCCCGAAAGTGGGCTCGCTCCCCCTCGGGGGGAACGGCGCGCAGCGCCGAAGGGGGTACTGATGGCCGATGTGATGTTCACCAATGTGCGCATCTTCGACGGCGGCGGCGAAGCGCCCTTCACCGGCGACGTGCTGGTGCAGGGCAATCGCATCGCGCGCGTCGTGCCCACCGGCTACGGCGCCCGTTCCGCGCCGGTGATGGGCGCGCAGTTGATCGACGGCGCCGGTGCCTTCCTGATGCCGGGCATGGTGGAGGCCCACACGCATTTCTCGTGGAACGACCAGCCCAGCCTCGACGCGATCCAGCGCATGCCGCCCGAAGAGCACATCCTGTGGTGCGCCGAAGTCGCGAAGCGCTACCTCGACATGGGCTGGACCAGCTGCGTCGGCGCCGCGGCGGCCAAGCCGCGGCTCGACGTCGTGATCCGCAACGCGATCGCCGACGGCACCATCGTCGGCCCGCGCTACCTGGCCGCCAGCCAGGAGATCACCGTGCCCGGCGGCCTCGGCGACACCACGCAGCCGCACCTGCCGCAGCCCGAGTTCGCCTTCGGCGCGGTGGTCAGCGGTGTCGAGGAGATGCGGCGCTGCGTGCGCATGTTCGCCAAGTACGGCGTCGACTCGCTGAAGATCAATCTCTCGGGCGAGTCGATCACCGGCATGCCAAGCGAGATGAGCCAGTTCACCGAAGAGGAGATCTCGGTCTGCGTGCAGGAGGCCAAGGCCTGGGGCAAGCGCGTCGCGGCGCATGCGCGCTCCACCTGGTCGATCAAGCAGTGCGTGAAGCAGGGCATCGAGGTGATCTACCACGCCAGCTTCACCGACGAAGAAGCGCTCGACATGCTCGAGGAGCACAAGTTCGAGCACTTCATCGCGCCGGGGCTGGCCTGGCTCATCAACACCTGCCATCACGCGAGCGAATGGGGCCTGACGCCCGAGGTCACGCGCAAGATGGGTTACCACCGCGAGCTCGAGGCCGCGGTCGAGAGCATGCGTGCGATGCGCAAGCGCGGCATCCGCATCCTGCCCGGCGGCGACTACGGTTTCGCGTGGACGCCGCACGGCACCAACGCCAAGGACCTCGAGTACTTCGTCAAGTACGTCGGCATGAGCACGATGGAGGCGCTCTTGTCGGCCACCGCGTGGGGCGGCCCGATGATGCGCATGGGCAAGGTGCTCGGCTACATCCGCGAGGGCTACCTGGCCGACCTCCTGCTGATCGACGGCGACCCGCTGGCCGACATCAGCGTGCTGCAGGACAAGACCCGGATCCTGGCCGTGATGAAGGACGGCGAGTTCCACCGCGCGCCGCCGGTGCGGCGCACCCAGCCGACGCGCTGGGCTGCCTAGGAGAACCACGATGGCCGATGTCGTCTTCACCAACGTTCGCATCCTCGACGGCACGGGCCAGAACCCCTACACCGGCAGCGTGCTGGTGCGCGGCAACCGCATCCGCCAGGTCGGCCGCAGCACGGCGCCGATCGCGCCGGGCGGCGCCATGGTGGTCGACGGCGCCGGCGCCACGCTGATGCCCGGCCTGTGCGAGGCCCACACGCACTTCTCGTGGAACGACGCGGCCACGCTCGCAGCGATCCAGCGCATGCCGCTGGAGGAACACGTGCTGTGGTGCGCCAAGGTCGCAAAGCGCTATCTGGAGGCAGGCTTCACCTCCTGCGTCGGCGCGGCCTGCGCCAAGCCGCGGCTCGACGTGGTGATCCGCAACGCCATCAACGCCGGCCAGATTCCCGGCCCGCGCTACCTGGCCGCGAGTCAGGAGATCACCGTGCCCGGCGGCCTGGGCGACGAGACGCTGCCGCACCTGCCCTTCCCCGAATTCAGCTTCGGCGTGAACGTGAACTCGGCCGACGAGATGCGCAAGGTCGTGCGCATGTTCCTCAAGTACGGCGTCGACTCGATCAAGCTCAATCTCTCGGGCGACAACTTCACGCCCGACTCGCCGGCCGAGACCACCTGGATGAGCGATGCCGAGGTGCACGCCGCTATGGAGGAAGTGCGGGTGCGCGGCAAGCGCGGCACCGCGCACGCGCGCTCGGCAGCCTCGGTCAAGCAGGCGCTGCGCCACGGCATCGACGTGATCTACCACGCCAGCTTCACCGACGAGGAGACGCTGGACATGCTCGAGGCGGCGAAGGGCCGCATCTTCGTCGCGCCGGGCATCGCGATCATCTACGCGATGCTGCACGAGGCCGCGCCCTACGGCATCACGCACGAGAAGGCGGTCGCCATGGGTTACCAGATCGAGTGGGATGCGGCGCTCGAATCGCTCAAGGCCATGCACCGGCGCGGCGTGCGCATCCTGCCCGGCGGCGACTACGGCTTCGCCTTCACGCCGCATTGCCAGAACGCGCGCGACCTTGAGTTCTTCGTCAAGTACCTCGGCTTCACGCCGGCCGAGGCGATCCGCTCCGCCACGGTCTACGGCGGCCAGATCATGATGCGCGGCCACGAGCTCGGCGCCATCCAGGACGGCTACCTGGCCGACCTGCTGCTGGTCGACGGCGACCCGCTCGCCAACCTCGCCATCCTGCGCGATCCGAAGCGCATCCTCGCGGTGATGAAGGACGGCGAGTTCGCCAAGGCGCCGGAGATCGCGTCGCAGCGGGCATGGGAGCGGGCCGCATGACACGTAAACAGTGGGCCCTGTGGCTGCTCTTCGGCGTCCCGATCGCGGCGTTCGCGATCTGGGCCATCGCCGACAACGCGCCGCTCTTCTTCAAGACCCTGCTCAACGGCCTGACGCTGGCCTCGCTGTACTTCCTGGTCGCCAGCGGCTTCACGCTGGTCTTCGGCCTGATGCGCAATGTCAACCTCGCGCACGGCTCGCTCTACCTCTTCGGCGCCTACGTCGGCTGGTTCGTCGGAGAGCACACCGGCTCGTGGGTGCTGGCGGTCTTCGCCGGCTTCCTGTCCGCGGCGGTGCTCGGGCTTCTGATGCAGCTGCTCGTCTTCCGCCACATGCAAGGCCAGGACCTGCGGCAGACGCTGGTGACCATCGGACTCTCGATCGTGCTCGCCGACCTGATGCTCTGGATCTGGGGCGCCCAGATCTACACCTTCGACCCGCCGTCCTGGATCTACGGCTCGACCACCCTGCCACTGATCGCGAAGTTTCCGACCTATCGCCTGATGGTGCTGCTCGCCTCGATCGTGATCGGCGTCGGCCTGTGGCTGCTGCTGGCGCGCACCCGCATCGGCATGATGATCCGCGCCGGGGTGGACGACCGCGGCATGCTCGCGGCCTCGGGCGTCAACGTGCAGCTGGTGTTCGCGCTGACCTTCGCGATCGGCGCCGGGCTGGCCGGGCTCGCGGGCGTCGTTGGCGGCACGGCGCTGTCGATCTCGCCGGGTGAAGATACGCGCTACCTGCTGGCCTCGCTGGTGGTGGTGATCGTCGGCGGCATGGGCAGCGTGGTGGGCGCCGCGATCGGGGCGCTGCTGATCGGCCTCGCGGAGCAGTTCGGGCTCGCCTATGCGCCGACTTACAGCGTGGTGTTCACCTTCGTGATCATGGTGATTGCGCTGGCCTTCAAGCCGCGCGGGTTGATGGGGAGGAGCACATGAGCGCGGCGCAGTGGCGACGGGCCATGAATTCGTCCGCAGCTGCGGCGGGTGCAGCGCGCGGCGCGCGCGGGCCTGCCGCGATCCCTTCGACCGCGAGAAGGCCTGGCGCCGTCGCTGCGTCCGTAGAGGCGGGCACGCTGCGCCGGCTGCGCTCCATGCTTCACGCGGTGCGGGTGCGCCATGTCGCCGTCGCCGTGTTCGTGTTCGCCTACCCCTTCTTCGCCTCGCCCTTCTTCACCTTCCAGATCGGCGCCCAATCGCTCGCGCTCGGCCTGATCGCGCTGTCGCTCACCTTCCTCGGCGGCTACGGCGGCATGGTGTCGCTGGCGCAGATGACGGTGGCGGGCTTCGCGGCCTACATGCTGGCCATCTTCGGCACCAGCAGCAATGTCACGATCAGCCTCGGCTGGCCCTGGTGGCTGGCGCTCGCGGTCGCGATCTCGCTGGCCACGCTGTTCGCCGCCGCGGTGGGCTGGCTCTCGGTGCGCACCGAGGGCATCTACACGATCATGATCACGCTCGCGGTCGGCGTGGCCTTCTTCTACCTGGCGCAGCAGAACTACACCGTCTTCAACGGCTTCCAGGGCTTCAGCCGCATCGCGCCGCCGACGGTGTTCGAGCTCGACCTGCAGCAGCCGATGCCGTTCTATTTCCTGGTGCTCGCCTGTTCGCTTGCCGGCTACTTCTTCGTCAAGTACCTGATCCGCGCGCCCTTCGGCGTCGCGCTGCAGGGCATCCGCGACAACCCGCGCCGCATGCAGGCACTGGGCTACAACCTCACCGCGCACCGCGTGGCCGCCTATGCGGTGGCCGGCTTCCTCGCCGCGATGGGCGGCGTGCTGATGGTCTGGTACAACGGCCGCATCTCGCCCGGAACGGTCGGCACCGGCGCGATGATCAACATCCTCATCATCGCCGTGCTCGGCGGCATGAAGCACCCGATCGGCGCCTTCATCGGCGCGATCGTGTTCGTGCTCCTGCAGAACTTCGCGGTCGACCTGGTCGACCGCGAACGCTTCAATCTCGTGATCGGCGGAGTCTTCCTCGCGATCGTGCTGTTCTCCCCCGACGGGCTGCTGGGCTTGTGGCAACACCTCCGCACTCGCCTTCCCGGCCCGTTCATCACCCGCGGCCGCGGCCGCATTCACCAAATGACAACCAGGAGCGAGACATGAGCAGAAGCAGAAGAGTGTTCGGGCGCAGCATCGTCGGCGCCGCGGCGTTGATCACGATGGCCGGCTTGGCGCAGGCGCAGGAGACGCTGAAGATCGGCCTCCTGGCCACGCTCGAAGGCCCGTTCGCGGCGCCGGGGCAGGACAGCATGCGCGGCGCCGACCTGGCGCTCAAGCAGAAGAACGGCATGGCCGGCGGCAAGAAGATCGAGTTCGTCAAGGTCTCGTCCGACGCGACGCCCGACAAGGCCGTCAACGCCACCCGCAAGGCTGTCGAGCAGGACAAGGTGCCGATCATGATCGGGCCGCTGTCGGGCGATGAGGGCATCGCGGTCAAGAACTACGCGAAGACGCAGCCGAACATCACCTTCATCAACGGCTCGTCCGGCGCGCAGGCTGCGACGCTGACGGACCCGGCGCCGAACTTCTACCGCTTCAACACCGAAGGCGCGCAGTGGATGGTGGGCCTGGGCGAGCACGCGCTCGCCAAGGGCTACAAGAAGACCTACCTCATCGCCGAGGACTACGGCTTCCCCTACTCGCAGGTGCAGGGCTTCATGGCCAGCTACTGCGCCAAGGGCGGCAAGGTGGTCGACAAGGCCTGGGTGCCGCTGGGCACCAAGGACTACGCCTCGGTGATCGCGAAGATTCCGAAGGACGTCGACGCGCTGGTGGTGGTGCTCGGCGGTTCGGACGCAGTGAACTTCCTGACCCAGTACGAGCAGGCCGGCGGCGACAAGCCGATGATCGGCGGCTCGATCACGGTCGACCAGACGGTGCTCAACTTCAAGGGCAAGCGCCGCGAGTCGCTGTTGGGCACCGCGTCCGCGGGACCGATGGCCGATTCGATCGACACGCCCGAATGGAAGAAGTTCGTGGCCGACTACAAGGCCAACTTCAAGGACGGCTTCCCCAGCCCCTCGCTGTTCGCGTACCTGTACTACATCAACACCAAGGCGGCGCTCGACGCGCTCGATGCAGTCAAGGGCGATCTGTCGGGCGGCCAGAAGGCCTATCGCGAGGCGCTGCAGAAGACCAGCTTCAAGGGCCCGGCCGGCGAAGTGAAGATCGACGCCAACCGCAACGGCGTCGGCCCCACCTACATCACGGAAGTGGCAAAGGCCGCGGACGGCTCGTTCTACAACAAGGTCGTCAAGACGGTACCCAACATCACGCAGACGCTGGGCCTGCCGGAGGCGGAATTCAAGAAGATGGGTCTCGGCACGCGCGACGTACCGGATTGTCGGAAATGAAGCCCACCCCCGTTGCTTGCTCACTTCGTGTAGCCGCCTCCCCCCTCGAGGGGCCAACACCAGCGGCCCGGCGAAGCCGGTTCCGCGGTGTTTCCCGAACGGGCCACGCTTCGCGGGCCGGCTTCTTGGGTGCGTCGCGAGGGCGCGGCACGGCACAAGGCTAGAGATGGCCACGGTCACTCCCCTCCGATCGGCAGCGCCGCGCAGCGCCGGCGCTGCACAACTGCTGTCCGGCGATGCGCTGAGGCTGAGTGGGGTGACGCGGGCCTTCGGCGCGCTGCGCGCGGTCGACGATGTGTCGCTCACCGTCGCTGCCGGTCAGAAGTACGCAATCCTCGGCTCCAACGGGGCCGGCAAGACGACGCTGTTCAACGCCATCACGGGCGACTTCCCACCCACCGCGGGGCGGATCCATTTCTTCGGCGAAGACATCACCGAGCTGCCGCCGCACGAACGCATCCGCAAGGGCTTGCGGCGCACCTACCAGTCCTCGTTGCTGTTTCGCGAGCTGACGGTGCGCGACAACCTGTTCCTCGCGGTGCGCGGGGTTGCCAGCGGCCGCTTCAGCTGCTGGCGGCCGCGCGCGACCGACGCGTCCATGGTCGCGACCCAGGACCTGCTCGAACGCTCGCGCCTGGCCCACATCGCGAACGAGCGCGTCGCCAATCTGGCCCATGGCCAGCAGCGCCAGCTGGAGATCGGCATGGCGTTGGCCGGCGCGCCGCGCCTGATCCTGTTCGACGAACCGGCCGCGGGCCTGTCGCCGGCCGAGCGCCGCGAGCTCGTCGCGCTGCTGCGCTCGCTGCCTGCGCACATGAGCTTCGTCCTGATCGAGCACGACCTCGACATCGCCTTGCGCGTGGTCGACAGAGTCACCGTGATGCACAACGGGCGCGAGCTTCGCACCGGCAGTCCCGGCGAGATCGAGAACGACGCGCAGGTGCAGGCGATCTACATGGGGAGCCGGCACTGATGACCTGGTTGCGCGCCAAGCACGACAACGCGAGCAGCGGCAGCGCGCCGGCGCTCGCGATCGAGGCGCTCGACGTCTTCTACGGCCGCGCCCATGCGCTGCAGGGCGTGAGCCTGACGCTGGAACGCGGCGTGTTCGGCATCGTCGGCCGCAACGGCATGGGCAAGACCACGCTGTGCAACGCGCTCACCGGGCTGGTGCCGGCGCGCGGCAGCATCCGGCTCGCGGGCGAGGAGATCCTCGGCCTGGCGCCGAACGAGATCACGAAGCGCGGCATCGCCTACGTGCCGCAGGGACGCCGCGTGTGGCCCTCGCTCTCGGTCGACGAGACGCTGCGCCTGGTCGCCGTCCGGCGGCGCGAAGTCGACCGCATCTACGCCATGTTCCCGCGCCTCGCCGAACGCCGCGGCCACGGCGGCGCGCAGCTCTCCGGCGGCGAGCAGCAGATGCTCGCGATCGGGCGCGCGCTGCTGCTGGACCCGAAGCTGCTGGTGATGGACGAGCCCACCGAGGGCCTGGCGCCGGTGATCGTCGAGCAGGTGGCGCAGGCGCTGCGCGATCTCGCGACCGAAGGCAGGATCGCGGTGCTCCTGATCGAGCAGAACCTCGGCGTGGCGATCTCGGTGGCCGACCGGATCGGCGTGATGGTCAACGGCCGCATCGCGCAGCAGATGCCGATCGCGCAGCTCGCTGGCGATCGCGAGCTGCAGGAGCGCCTGCTCGGCGTGCGCTCGAACGGCCATGACGAGGAAGCCGGGCTCGACGCCGAGGACGGCGGCATCGAGCAGCCCGCGCCCACACAAGTGTTCACCGTGCGCCGCGCGCATGGCGAGGGCGCGCCTTCGCTCGACGATCTGGCGCCCAGCAGGGTGCGCGGCTTCACGCGCTGGAACGCCGGCGGCACGGCCGCGCCCGTGGTCGACATCGCGCGGGTCGCGCCACTACCGCCCGCAGCGCCGGCATCGGCCATCGCGCCGGCCCCGCCTCCGGCCGCATCGCCCCGGGTCTTCGACTTGCCCGTCGCCGCCAGCAGCGCTCGCGCGGCCTACGTGGCCGGCACCTTCGACACCAAGGGCCGCGAGCTGTTCTTCCTGCGCCAGTGCCTGGAGCGCTCGGGCCTGCGCGTGGTCACGGTCGACCTGTCGACCTCCGGCCGGACCTCGTCGGCCAGCGTGCATCCGCGCGAGGTGGCGCGCCACCACCCGCAAGGCGAGTCGGCCGTTTTCAGCGGCGACCGCGGCAGCGCGACCGCCGCGATGGCGCTCGCCTTCGAAGCCTTCGTGCAGACGCGGCGCGACCTCGGCGGCATCATCTCCGCCGGCGGTTCCGGCAACACCTCGATGGCCACCCAGGGCATGCGCGCACTGCCGATCGGCGTGCCGAAGATGATGGTCTCGACCATGGCCAGCGGCGACACACGGCCCTACGTGGGTCCGAGCGACATCTGCATGATGTACTCGGTCACCGACGTGCAGGGCATCCATCGCATCAGCGAATGCGTGCTTGCCAACGCCGCGAACGCGCTGGCCGGAATGATCGCCCACCCGCCGGTCCGCTCGACCTCCAGCAAGCCGGCAATCGGCCTCACGATGTTCGGCGTGACGACGCCCTGCGTGCAGGCGGTCACCAAGCGCCTCGAGGACAGCTACGACTGCCTGGTGTTCCATGCCACCGGCGTCGGCGGCCAGTCGATGGAAAAGCTCGCCGACTCGGGCATGCTCGCCGGCGTGATCGACGTCTCGACGACCGAGATCGCGGACGAGATCGCAGGCGGCGTGCTCTCGGCCGGAGCGGCGCGCATGGACGTGTTCGCGCGCCATGCGCTGCCCTATGTCGGCTCCTGCGGCGCGCTGGACATGGTGAACTTCGGCGCCTGGGACACGGTGCCCGAGCGCTTCAAGGCGCGCAAGCTCTACCGCCACAACCCGACCGTGACGCTGATGCGGACCACGGCCGACGAGTGCCGCGCGATCGGCGAGTTCATTGCCGCCAAGCTCAACGCGATGCGCGGACCGGTGCGCTTCCTGATTCCCGAAGGCGGCGTCTCCGCGATCGACCGGCCGGGTCAGCCCTTCCACGACCCGGAGGCCGACCGGGCGCTGTTCGCCGCGATCGAGCAATCCTTCCGAAGCGGCATCGACCGCAAGCTGCAGCGCTTGCCGCTGCATATCAACGACGAGGCCTTTGCCGACGCGCTGGTCAGCGCGTGGCACGAGGTGTCCAGACCCACGGCCGGCGCACGGCGCGCCTGATCGCCCACGACCCGACCATGCCCCGCATCGCCAGATCCACGCTGCTCGAACGCTTCCGCGCCAAGATCGCCGCCGGCCGGCCGATCATCGGCGGCGGCGCCGGCACCGGCCTGTCGGCGAAGTGCGAGGAAGCCGGCGGCATCGACCTGATCGTGATCTACAACTCGGGCCGCTACCGCATGGCCGGCCGCGGCTCGCTCGCGGGCCTGCTGGCCTACGGCAACGCGAACCAGATCGTCTGCGAGATGGCGCACGAGGTGCTGCCGGTGGTGAGGAACACGCCGGTGCTGGCGGGCGTCAATGGCACCGACCCATTCATGATCCCGGAGGAGTTCCTTCAGCGGCTGATCGGCCTCGGCTTCTCGGGCGTTCAGAACTTCCCGACCGTCGGGCTGATCGACGGCACCTTCCGAGCGAACCTCGAAGAGACCGGCATGGGTTACGCGCTCGAGGTCCAGATGATCGAACGCGCCCGCGCGCTCGACCTGCTGACCACGCCCTATGTGTTCAGCGAGGCCGATGCGCGCGCGATGGCCGCGGCCGGCGCGGACATCATCGTGTGCCACCTGGGCCTCACCACCGGCGGCGCGATCGGCGCAGAGACGGCGCTCACGCTGGCCGATTGCGTGGATCGCATCAACTCGTGGGCGGCGGCAGCCCACGCGGTGAACCGGGAAGCGATCGTGCTGTGCCACGGCGGCCCGATCGCCACGCCCGAGGATGCGCAGCACGTGCTGGCGCATTGCCCCGCATGCCACGGCTTCTACGGCGCGAGTTCGATGGAGCGGTTGCCGGTCGAGGCAGCGCTCACCGAGACCACCCGCCGCTTCGTTCAGATCACCCGATAACAGGAGAGCAGATCCATGTCAGGCGCTCAATTCGGCAGTTTCATCTTGGGGCTGATCGTTGTCGCGATTGTCGTCGCCATCGCGGTCTGGCTGCTCCACTGGCTGTACCTGCGCAGCTCCAAGGAGCGGGCCTTCGTGCGCACCGGCCTCGGCGGCCAGAAGGTGGTGCTCGACGGCGGCGCCTTCGTGCTGCCGATCGTGCACGACGTGATTCCGGTCAACATGAACACGCTGCGCCTCGAAGTGAGCCGCGGCCGCGACAAGGCGCTGATCACCAAGGACCGCATGCGCGTCGACGTGATCGCCGAGTTCTATGTGCGCGTGGCCGCCAACGCCGATGCGGTGGCGGCGGCGGCGCAGACGCTGGGCCTGCGGACGATGGAGCCGGACCAGTTGAAGGAGCTGGTCGAGGGCAAGTTCGTCGACGCGCTGCGCACCGCCGCCGCCGAGATGACGATGGAGGAACTGCACGAGAAGCGCGGCGCCTACGTCAGGCGCGTGCGCGAAGCCGTGGCCGAGGATCTGACCAAGAACGGCCTCGAACTCGAAGCCGCCTCGCTGACGCAGCTGGACCAGACCGGCATGGAGTTCTTCAACCCGAGCAATGCCTTCGATGCCGAGGGCCTGACGCGCCTGACCGAACAGATCGAGCACCGCAAGAAGCAGCGCAACGACGTCGAGCAGGACACGCTGATCGCGATCCGCAACAAGAATCTCGAGGCGGAGAAGCTCTCGCTCGAGATCGATCGCGAAGGCGAGTACGCGCGCCTGACGCAGCAGCGCGAGGTCGAGATCGCGCGCGCCCGTCAGCGTGCCGAGGTGGCCACGGAGCGGGCCCAGCGCGAACAGGCGGCCGAAGGCGCGCAGATCGCCGCCAAGCAGAGCATCGACGCGGCACGCATCCGCTCCGAACAGACCATCGAGGAGGAGCGCATCGGCAAGGAGCGCGCGATCCAGAGCGCCGAGATCGAACGCCGCATGTCGCTCGAGCTCGCCGAGCAGCAGCGCGCGATTGCGGTCGCGCGCGAGAGCAAGGCGCAGAGCGAGGCCCAGGCCGAGGCCGAAACCGCCCGTGCGCTGGCGGTCTCGGCCGAGGAGAAGGTGTTCACGGCGCGCGAGGTCGAGATGGCCGAGCGCAAGAAGGCCATCGAGCTGATCGGCGCGGCGCAGATCGCCGAACGCGACGCGCTGCGCCTCACTTCTGCGGCGCAGGCCGAGAAGGACGCCAGCGCCGACCGCGGCGCGGCGGTGCGCGCTCAAGCAGAGGCCGACGCCGATGCCGAGAAGATCAAGTCGATGGCGATGCGCGTGCGTGCCGAGATCGAAGCCGAGGCGGCGCGCATGATGAACGAGGCGCACAACATGCTGTCGCCCGAGGCGCGCATGTCGGCGCTGCGCATGAAGCTGGTCGAGAAGGCCGAGGCGATCATCCGCGAGTCGGTGCGGCCGATGGAGCGCATCGAGGGCATCAAGATCCTGCATGTCGACGGTCTGGGCGGCTCGTCGGGCGCGGGCGCCCAGAACGGCGACGGCGGCGGCTTTGCCGACGGGTTGGTCAACTCCGCGTTGCGTTTTCGCGCGCAGGCGCCGCTGGTGGATCAATTGCTTCGCGAGATCGGCATCGAAGGCGGCGACATTCAACGCCTGGTGGGTGATGTCAGCGGCGCCCACGTCGCGCTTCCTTCGGGCACTGGCAAGGCCAAGGAATAACGCATGGTGCAGGTGTACGTTTCGAGCGTCATCGACGCGAGTGCAGACAGCGTGTGGTCGCGCATCCGCGATTTCAACGGCCTGCCGCAGTGGCACCCGCTGATCGCGGACAGCCGGATCGAGAACAACCAGCCTGGCGATCGTGTCGGCTGCATCCGCCACTTCCACCTGCGCGATGGCGGCATGGTCCGCGAGAAGCTGCTGGCCTTGTCGGACTATGAATACAGCTGCACCTACGAGATCCTCGAGAGCCCGATGGGCGTGACGCACTACACGGCCACGCTCAAGCTGACGCCGGTGACCGATGGCGCACGCTGCTTCGCCGAGTGGAGCGCGGAGTTCGACTGCGATGAGGGCCGCGAGCGCGAGCTGACCGAGTCGACCGGCAGCGGCGTGTTCCAGGGCGGCTTCGATGCACTGAAGCGCCACTTCAGCAAAGGCTGATGGACCCCCACGCTCATCACTTCGTGTATTCGCTGCCCCCCGAGGGGGCGCAGGCCTCCCTTGGGGCGGCCCGGCGGGAGGCCTGATGCTGCAAAGAGTCGTGCGCTCGACCATCATCGACGCGCCGATCGAGCGCGTGTGGGCGGTGCTGCGCGACTTCAACAGCCATGAAGCGTGGCATGAAGTGGTCGAGACCAGCCGCATCGAAGGCGGCGAGCGCAGCGACCAGATCGGCTGCGTGCGCAGCTTCACGCTCCGAGACGGCAACCGCATCCGCGAGCAGTTGCTGACGCTGTCGGACACCGAGCACAAGAGCACCTACTGCATCGTCGAGGCCACGGTGCCGCTGCAGCGCTACGTGGCCACCGTCACGCTCAAGCCGGTGACCGACGGCAACCGCACCTTCTGGCATTGGGAATCGACCTTCGCCACGCCGCCCGGCATGGAACGCGAACTGCGCGACATGGTGGCGCAAGGCGTCTACGAGGCCGGCTTCGAGAACCTGCGCCGGCATTTGCGGCAAGGCAGCGATCTGCAACCGGCGGGCCGCGCCGCGGCGATGCCCATGGCTCTGGCCGTGCCCACGCGCCGTGTCGTCGTCGAGCGCTACGGCGGGCCCGAGGCGCTGCGCCCGCAAGAGGCCGAAGCCCCGGCGCCGCGCGAGGGCGAGGTGCGCATCCGGCAGCGCGCCATCGGCGTCAACTTCATCGACGTGTACCTGCGGCGCGGCTGGGTGCCGTCCCTGCTTCCCCTTCCCGGCGTGCCCGGCATGGAGGCCGCCGGCAGCGTGCTCGATGTCGGGCCGCAGGTCAGCGGCCTCCTGCCCGGCGACCGCGTGGCCTACCTCGGCCCGGTGCCCGGCGCGTATTGCGAGGTGCGCTGCGTGCCGGCCGCTTGGGTGGTGCGGCTGCCCGCGGCGATCGAGGACGAACTCGCCGCCGCGCTGCTGCTCAAGGGCATCACCGCCGACTACCTGTTGCGCGCCCTCGGGCGCGTGCAGCGCGGCACGCGGCTGCTGGTCCATGCGGCAGCCGGCGGCGTGGGCCTGCTGGTCTGTTCCTGGGCGCGCCGTCTCGGCGCGGTCGTGCTGGGCACCGTATCGAGCGAGGAGAAGGCCCGCGTCGCGCGCGAGCACGGCTGCGAGCACGTGATCGTGACCCGCGACTACCATTTCGCCGATGCCGTGCAGCGCGCCTGCGGCGGCGCCGACGTGGTGATCGACGGCCTGGGCGAAGCGGCCCGCGACGAGAACCTCGCCGCCCTCGCGCGCCGCGGCCACTGGATCAGCCTCGGCCAGGCCAGCGGCCCGCTGGCGCCATTGCCAGCCGACGCGCTGCTCGCCAAGTCGCTGAGCTTTTCGCGGCCCGTGGTGTTCGACTACGTGGCGACGAACGAGCAGCTCGCAAAGCGCGCACAACGGGTCTGGGACGCGCTCGCCGACGGCACGATCAAGGCGCCGCCGATCGAACGCTATTCACTGAACGCCGCGGCAGAGGCGCACGCGCGGCTCGAATCGCGCGCCACCATCGGCGCGCTGGTGTTGCTGCCATGAACAAGGAGAGAGCGAAATGATCGTCGGGATGAATCACTTCACCGTCACGGCCGAGGACGAGAAGAAGACCCTGGATTTCTACACGGGCCTGCTCGGGCTCACCATCGGCCATCGACCGGACCTCGGCTTTCCCGGCGCGTGGCTCTACGGCGAAGGGCCGCAGGCGTTGCTGCACCTTTACTTTGGGCGGCCGGTGCCGGCGCAGCGCACCGGCGTCATCGACCACATGGCTTTCACCGCACGCGACCTGCGTGCCGTGAAAGCCCGCTTCGACCAGAGCGGCACGAAGTACGAGCTGCGGCAGCAGGCGGGTGCGGGCACCTGGCAGCTGTTCTGCCACGACCCCAATGGAGCGAAGGTCGAACTCGACTTCGACGCCTCCGAGAAGCCGTAGCGGCAGTCGCATTTTGGCAAGGCTTGTCAATGAGACTAAAGTCGAGTCTTTCCAAATCTCGGAACCAAGGTCAATGACTCAAAGCTACAAGCAGATCCAAAAGCAAATCGAGACTCTCCAGCGCCAAGCTGAGAAGTTGCGCAAGCAGGAGGTCGATGGAGTAGTTGCGCGCATCAAGGTGGCCATCGCCCACTACGGGCTCACTCCAGAGCAGTTGGGCTTCGGAGCGACTGCCGGCAGTGTGAAGGCGAAGGCAGGAAAGACTGCCCCCACTCGGTCAACGAAGTACAGCGACGGTCAAGGCAATTCCTGGTCAGGCATTGGGAAACGCCCATACTGGCTGCGTGACGCTCTCAATGCCGGCAGGGCGCTCGAAGAGTTCGCCACCGCGGCTTCGTCGTCGGGCGCGTCGAGCGCAAAAAAGCTCAATAAGTCCAAGAAGCGGAAGTCCAAGGTTGTGTATCGAGATGAGGCTGGACACACATGGTCGGGAATGGGCCCGCGGCCGCGCTGGTTGAAAGAGGCGCTGGATGCGGGAAAGACACTCGAGGAGATGACTGCCTGAGACACGGCTGACGCGCCGCACCGGATGTCTGCAATGCAGGTTCTGAGGAGTTTCAAATGGCAGTGTTCGTAGCGACCGACCCTGAGGGCTATGAAGCATATGTCGGTCGAGGAAGCCAACGCCTTGCACCGTCCGTTGTTCGATTCGCAGGTGTTTCGGCAAACGAGGCCGTCCTTGACGTGGGTTGCGGCACAGGCCATCTGACGCGTGCCATATCGCTCGTCGGGGCGCGCGCAACCGGCGTCGATCTGTCTCCCTCTTACGTTGAATTTGCACAGCGTGTGACCGCAAGGCAGGACGTGGTCTTCGAAGTCGGCGATGCCCTTAACCTTTCGTACCAGGAAGGGGTTTTCGACCGCGCGCTATCCATGCTCGCGCTGGACGTGCTTCCGGACTCCGCCCAGGGCCTGCGCGAGATGAAGCGGGTCACGCGCAAGGGCGGCATGGTCACTGTGGTCGTCAACAATTTCCGCTGCGGCTGGACGCCATTCAGCCTGGTTTGGGACGCTGCTGCCGTCCTCGATGCAGACGGCGCTGTAATGCGCGACGAAATGGTCTCGAAGGCGCTCGGTTGGCCCGGAGGACTCGCGGACTTGTTCGAAGCTGCGAGCTTCACCGCCGTCGTGGAAGAGCAACTTGCCGCCCTATTCGAGTACCAGTCGTTTGATGACTACTGGTCTACGTTCCTCACCGGGCAAGGAAAGACGGGCAGCTACGTGACGCAGCTTGCAATGTCGAAACGCGACGAACTGAAGCATCATGTCCGAGCAGCGTATCTCTGCGGCTTGCCTGACGGACCACGCGCCCTGACAACGTCGTTTTGGGCTGTCCGCGGAGTTGTCTAGGCGCGTTGGTGCAAGAGCAATGTCTATATAGGGCCCGAAGCTCGCCGGCCGCGACCGGCGACAGTCGGCCAACAGATGCTATGTGGACTACCCGAGTCGTCCCCGTTTAGTTAGAGTCAAGGCGCAGGCGCCCCTAACTCGCAATGAGGACGCGAACAAGAACGACGAGGAACCCCACAGCAACGAGCGCGGTGACTGCCGCCGTCACGGGGTGGGGCGGTCCGTCGTCCGCGTTTTGTCGTGTCGACGTGGCGTAGGCGTGAGGTGTTGACGCGGCCATGTCAAAAGCGGTGCTGAACGGGCTGTAGAGCGCGCCGCCATGGCTTACCCAGTCAGACTCGTCGGCCTGGAAACCGACGCCGACTGATTGTTCGATCGGGACGACGTCGACGGAGGACGGCTTTTGAGGTTCGGCCGCGAACAGCGGTGCACCCGCGGTTGCCGTCAGGGCTGCCAGGCAAAAACCTGCAAGCGCTCGGCGCGCTCCACGTTGTCCATGCACCACGACGATGTCCTTGGTGTTGGCCGAGATGGCCGTTACTACTTGCTGCCGATTGCCTGGTGCGCTTGATGAGTGTCCAAGATCAGGACGCTGGCCTGATCACATCCGGGCAGGGCGAATCCGCAATGGGGAAAGGGCCCCGAGCTTGCCCAGGGTCCCTTCCGACGCGGCCTCTTGCTTAGTTGGGGCAAGAGCCTGGGATACTCACGAAGCTTCTGGCGAAGGTGCCGGTTGGCACAATCGAGACGCCGTTGGTCAAGTCAGTGAGCAGCACGTCTGTGTATCTGACGCATGCCAACACAAGGTCTTGACCGGATGGGCAAGAAAAGGTCCCCTCGTCCGGAGGCCCAGCTTCCAGGCTGCCCCTGACTCGGCCGTTCTTGGTGGCCGGAAATGTGCCATCAGCCCGAACGGCTCCCGTGACGTTGGTCTTGTTGCTGGCGCTCGGATTCTTTCCCCCGTGGTTGATGCACGCGTACACCGCCGCGCCCTGAGCTGTGAGGCTTTCGAGCACTGTTGCATTACCCACTCCGGCTTCATCAAAACTGACCACTAGGGCCCCATTCGAATTCACGGATGCGTCGGCACTGAAGAAGTGTGCCGCGGCGAGCGCCTGTCCGGCTCCAAACGTCAGCATTGCCGCTATCAGTAGTGTCTTCTTCATATTAAGCCTCCAAGTAAGATTGAAAATCATCTGTTCTTGGGTGCGTCTCGGTGCTGGCGATGAGATCAACATCGCGGCGCCCTGAGAACACATGGCATGCTGAACTTAATAATAAAGTTTGACATTAGACAAACGAAATAGGCGAAGGCGGAACTTATCCCCGTTGAAACACGCAACAGGTTCCGAACACAATTTCCTCGGATGCGCAAACTCATTGCCCTGCGAGACGGGTACCGTTTCGCTGTACCGCCCTCTATGGCTTCAACAGAAAGCCTTGCGGCTCGATACCCTTTTGGCGACGGTGTCGGAATGCGCTGACATGTTGGCCCCTCCTAGGGCCAGTTGCACCCGTTGTAGCTGGTTACGATAGTTTCGTTCGTCAGTTACGAATTGATGCCTGCCATTTCGGAAAGCTACAAGTCGCGGTCGCTTACGTTGGCACGTTCGAAAACTCGATTTATGGACGCTGCCTCTTTGCAGCCGCACGGCGACCCTTCACTCTGATGCGTTGCTGCCAGTGACGGCGTACACCTCGACCGGCGCCGCCTTGCCCCGGAACGACGCCGCCCCGAGGGGCTCGACCGGAATGCGTCCACCGAGTGCCATGCAGGTTGCCGGATCGATCAGGATCGTCCGCTTCGCAAGCTTGGTGTGCGCCTCGAGTCGTGCGGCAAGGTTCACCGTGTCGCCGATGCAGGTGTAGGTCGCGCGCTGCTGCGTGCCGGTGTAGCCCGCCACCATTTCGCCGGTGGCGATTCCCACGCCGATTCGGATCGCAGGCTTGTCCGCAGCGATGCGCTCTGTGTTCAGCAGCTCGATCATCTCGACCATGTCGAGCGCCGCGCGCACCGCGGCCGCGCTGTGGTCGGGCAGCGGCAGCGGGGCGCCGAAGATGGCCATCAGCCCGTCGCCGATCATCTGGTTCACCACGCCGCCATGGCCGTTGATCGCGTCGAACATCAGCGTGTAGTACGTGTTCAGCAGTTCGATCGTCTCTTCGGGCGGCTGCGACTCGACCAGCGCGGTGAAGCTGCGAATGTCGGAGAACATCACCGCGCCTTGCACGCGTCGCCCGCCGAGCGCGAAGCCGGATTGCTGCAGGTCCTGCGCGACCTCGGAGGTGGCGAAGCGGCGCACCAGCTCCTTCTGCTGGTCGCGCAGGCGCTTCTTCTCGAGGCTGGCGCCGATGCGCGCCTTCAGCAGTACCGCATTGACCGGCTTGTGCAGGTAGTCCTCAGCGCCGAGCTCGATGCAGCGCACGATGGTGGCCACGCCCTCGAGCGACGAGGTCACGATCACGGGCAGGTCGTGCAGCTTCGGATCGGCGGTCAGTTGCTCCAGCACCTGGAAGCCGTCCATCTCGGGCATTTCCATGTCGAGCAGCAGCAGGTCGTAGGTGTCGCGCCGCAGCAGCTCCAGGGCGACACGTCCGTTCTCGGCGCTGTCGACGCGGTGGCCCTGCAGTTCGAGGCTGCGGGTCAGCAGCAGGCGATTGACCTTGTTGTCGTCCGCCACGAGGAGGTGGGCCGGCGCGTGGCGCAAGTCAACCATGGATCAGCTCCGTCAGAGCCGCGGCGACCCGGGCGTACTCCAGCGCCAGCGCGTCGAGTGCATTCGATTGCTGCGCGGCCGCCAGGCCCCCGAGTTCCTGTTCGCGCGCCATCGCGCCCAGCGTATGCGCGCCGAAGGTGAGACTGTTCGACTTGAGCGAATGCGCAGCGCGGCGGAAGTCATCAGCATTGCCCGAGTCCATCGCGTCGCGAAGCTCCTTCAGCATCGCCGGTGCCTCTTCGAGAAAGGTCTGCACCAGTTCCTTGACAAAGTCGGCTCCCGCGGTGTCCTGCAGTTCCGCAAAAGTCGCGAGGTCGATGGTCGCAGCGCTCATGTCATCGCTCCTTTCATCGGTCCTTACGTACGAGCACGCTGTTCAGCGCTTCGACCAGCCGATCGACGCGGATCGGCTTGGTCAGGTAGTCGTCCATGCCTGCGGCCATGCACATCTCACGGTCGCCCTGCATGGCGTTGGCCGTCATCGCCACGATGCGCGGCCGTTGCGGCGCCTCCAGCAGCTTGCAGATCTGCCGCGTCGCGTCCAGTCCGTCGAGTTCGGGCATCTGCACATCCATGAGCACCACATCGTAGGCCTGGCGCTGCACCGATTCCACCGCCTCGATGCCGTTGGAGGCGAGGTCGGCCCGGTAGCCCATCTGCTGCAGCAGGCGCATGGCGAGCTTCTGGTTCACCGCGTTGTCTTCGGCGAGCAGGATGCGCAGCGGGTGGCGTGCTGCCATCGTCGGGTCGATCTGCGGCTTGGCCGCATCGGCGGCTGCAGGTTTCGCAGGCGTGTCGTGCGCGAGCAGGCCCATCAACGTGTCGAACAGGTGCGACTGGCGGATCGGCTTGGCCAGGTACGCATTGAAGAACGATTCGGCGGCATGCGTCTCGTGCCGCCCCAGCGAGCTGAACAGCACGAGTGGCAGCACGGCGTGGCTCGCCCGGATGCGTCGCGCGAGGTCGATGCCGTCCATCTCGGGCATGTGCATGTCGAGGATCGCGAGATCGAAGCGCTCGCCCTGTTCGAGCCAGCGCAAGGCTTCGAGCGGCGATTCCGTGTCGCGCGAACTCATGCCCCACTTGCCAGTCTGCAGCGAGAGCACGCGCCGGTTCGTCGCGTTGTCGTCGACGATCAGCACGCGCTTTCCCTGCAGTCCGGCCTGCACGCCGACATGGTCGCGGCGCCGGCTCGGCGGCAGGTTCGCGGTCGGCGCCTCGATGGTGAAGAGGAAGGTCGAGCCTTTGCCCACACCCTCGCTTTCCACCCACATGCGTCCGCCCATCAGTTCGGCCAGCCGCCTGCTGATCGCCAGGCCCAGGCCGGTGCCGCCGTACTTGCGCGTGGTGCTCGAGTCGGCCTGCGTGAACGACTGGAACAGCCGGCTCATGCCTTGCAGCGACAGGCCGATGCCGGTGTCGCGCACGGCGAAGGTCAGCGCCACCTTGCCGGCGGAGGCGGCCTGCGAACTCACCGTCAACACCACCTCGCCGGCCTCTGTGAACTTCACCGCGTTGCTCAACAGGTTCAGCAGGATCTGCCGCAGCCGCGCGAGGTCGCCGCTCACGGCCGCGGGCACGTCGCCCTCGAACACATAGGCAATGTCGAGCTGCTTCTCGGTCGCGCGCGTGCTGACGAGGTCGAGCGCCGCCTCCACGCAGTCGCGCAGGTCGAACGGGTGCGATTCGATGTCCATGCGCCCGGCCTCGATCTTCGAGTAGTCGAGGATGTCGTTGATGATGGTCAAGAGCGCATCGCCCGAATCGCGGATGGTCGCGACGTAGTCCTGCTGCTCGGTGTCGAGCCTCGTATCGAGCAAGAGGCCGCTCATGCCGATCACCGCGTTCATGGGCGTGCGGATCTCGTGGCTCATGGTCGCCAGGAACGAACTTTTCGCGTCGTTGGCGGCCTCGGCCGCGGCACGCGCCTCCTGCGTCTGATTGAACATTCGGGCGTTCTGTATGGCAATCACGGCCTGGTCGGCGAAGGTCTTGAGAAGCTCCACCTGGTGGCTGGAGAACGGCCCGGCCGCGCTGCGGGTCACGCTGATCATGCCGATGGGCGCGCCCTCGTGCACCAGCGGGACGCCGGCCTGGCCACGCCATCCCCTTCGGCGCGCCAGCGCTCGCAATGCATCCGAGACTTCCGCATTCGCCTCGATGTCTTCCATGACAAGCGGCTTGCCCGTCACCAGGGGCTGGTAGATATAGTCCGACGTCACCGGGGCGGGAAAGTAGTTCTTCAGCGCCTGGTCGCCCTCCTCGCTGGTGGGTGTGTATGCGGCGAGATGGATCGAATCGTCGATGCGCCGCAGCAATGTCGCGGAGAACCCGCCAACCAACTGCCGCGCGCTTTGAACGATGGCGCTGAAGACAGGTTGCACGTCGGCGGGCGAACTTGCAATGACCTTCAGGATTTCCGCTGTCGCCGTCTGCCGTTCCAGCGCTTCCTGGGTCTCACGGAACAGGCGCGCGTTCTCGATCGCGATCACGGCCTGGCTGGCGAAGGTCTGCAGCAGGGCGACGGACTTGGCGGGGAAGGTACCGGCCTGCTCACGCGCAACGCCGACCGTGCCGATGGCGCGGCCCTCGCGCAGCAGGGGCACCGACAGCACACTGCGAAAGCCCGCTTGTCTGGCCTGTTCATTCAGTTCGTAATCAGCGTCCGCGTGCACATCGGGAATCTGCACTGGCGCGCGTTCCATGATGGCGCGGGCGTTGCTGGAGCCGCGCCCGAGCTTCATCGGAAATGCGGCGCGCATGGACGCCTCCGCTTCCGGTGTCGTGCCGTGGTAGCCCACCATGTGCAGCAGTTGGCCGTCGAAACGCGTGGCCGTGCCGATGGTCGCGCCGCACAACGCCCTGGCGCGCTCCGCGATCGCTTCGAACACGGGCTGCGCATCGGTGGGCGAACTGCTCATCACGCGCAGGATCGCCGCCGTGGAGGTCTGCTGCTCCAGTGCCTCCTTGGTCTCATTGAACAGTCGCGCGTTCTGGATCGCGATCACGGCCTGGTCGGCGAAGGTCTTCAGCAGCCCGGCCTCCTGCTCGCTGAAGGGCACGGGCGGGTTGCGGGTCACGTACAGCATGCCGATGCCCCGCCCTTCCCACTGCATCGGCGCGAAGACCTGCGAGTAGTTGCCGGTCCCGAGCATCACCGCGGCGTTGCGCACGCTCTTGGGTGTGTCGGCCCCGTTCATCACGTCGGCGTAGCGCAGCACGCGGTTTTCGCGGATCGCCTGGTGGACCGGCTCCTCGCGCAGCGGGAGCGGAAAGATGCGCGCCACCGCCGGCGCCGACTCGCCGCGGTAGGCCGCGGAACGCAACAGCTGCTGCTCCTCGTCGATGATCACGATGCCGAGCTCGGAGCTGCGGAACAGGCGGGCGCAGCTCTCCAGGATCTTGTCGAACACCGGCGCGGTGTCGGCCACCGAGCCGCTGATGACCTGCAGGACTTCGGCGCTTGCCGTCTGCCGCTCCAGCGCCTGCCTGGTTTCGTTGAACAGACGCACGTTCTCGATGGCGATCACCGCCTGGTCGGCGAAAGTCTGCACCAGGCCGATCTCCGCTGGCGCAAAAGGCCGTACCTGGTTGCGCAGCAGCGCGATCACGCCGATCGATTCGCCATCGCGAATCATCGGCACGGCCAGCACCGTGCGAAAGCCGTTGCGCGCCTGAAGTTCGCGCACGTCTGGATATTCGGTGTCGAGCAGGGGAACGACGTCTTCGACATGCACGCAGCGGCGCTCCAGGAACGCACGGCCGCCGATCGAGCTGGTGCGCAGCGGCAGTTCCGCGCCCAGCGAGTAGTCGCCGTACGCCGGCCCGTAGCTCGTCATCGCGCGCAGGTGCTCGCCGGCGGCCAGCCACACCCGGCTGCCGTCGGCCCGGCACAACAGGCCGGCGCGCTCGGCCACCGTGTCGAGCACCGGCTGCACGTCGGTCGGCGAGCCGCTGATGACCTTCAGCACCTCGGACGTTGCGGTCTGGCGCTCCAGCGCCTCGCGGGTTTCATTGATCAGCCGCACGTTCTCGATCGCGATGACGGCCTGGTCGGCAAACAACTTGAGCAAGTCGATCTGCCGTTGCGGCGTCGTGCCGGGTTGCGGCCAGGCAGTCGCGATCGCGCCAATCGGCACACCGTCCTTGAGCATCGGGGCGGCCATCATCCGGCGCCAGTTCCCGGTCTTCGCCATCGTGCGGTCGTAATTCGGGTCCGACCACGCGTCTTCGCTGCTCAGGGCCCTTCGCTCCATGATGACGCGACCGCTCATCAGGTGCGGATCGGGCGGCGCCGGGTACAGCGTGCGTGCCGCCTCCACGGCCTGGGCGGGCCAGTTGCGAGTCGCAGCCAGATGAACCAGGCGGCCGTCGTAGCTGAAGATCGCGGAAGTCGGGCTGCCGAGCAGCCGCGTCGCGCAGTCCAGGATCGCCTCGAACACGGGCGTCACATCGGTCGGTGATTCGCTGATGACGCGCAGCACGTCGCTGATCGCGGTCTGGTACTCGAGGGACTCGGCCAGCTCGGCGGTGCGTTCCTCGACCTTGTGCAGCGCCTCCTGGGTCTCGTTGAACAGCCGCGCGTTCCGGATTGCGATCACCGCCTGGTCGGCGAAGGTCTTGAGCAGAGCGCGCTCACTGGGCCTGAACGGACCCACCTCGCCGCGCTGCATGCTGAGGATGCCGATGCCGCGGCCCTCCCACATCAGCGGAGCGGCCAGGTTCGCGAAGCTTCTTCCCAGATGCTCGGCGTTGCGGCGCAACACCAGTGGCGCCCCGACGTCGTTCAGCACGTCGGCAAACTCCACCAGGTCTCCGGTGCGGAACGCGGGTTCGGCAGACGTATCGGCCAGCGGCATCGGGTAGTTCGACTGCATCAATGGCTCGAGCTGGGCTGCGCGTGCCTCGCCGATCGCGGCGCGGCCGGCCGCCGTCATCCGCCAACGCGTCAGCGCGAGCTGGCCCTGAGCGTCGACCATCAACAAGGCGAAGGAACCGGCGTCGAACAAACGGTCGCAGCACTCGAGGATCTTGTCGAACACGGGCCCGGTGTCGGCCACCGAGCTGCCGATGACCTGCAGCACCTCGGCGGTCGCGGTCTGGTGCGCCAGCGCCTCCTTCAATTCGCGGGCGCGGCGCTGCGTCTCGTCGAACAGGCGGGCGTTCTCCAGCGCCAGGCCCATGCTCGCCGCCACCGTTTCGAGCAGCCGGACCTCGTTGCTCCCGAAGGCGTATTCGCGCTCGTGGTTCTGCAGCACGATGGCGCCCAGAGCGCGATCGCTGCCGATGATGGGGACCGCGACGATCGAGTGCGCCCAATCGGTTCCCGGTGCCGGGCTCATGCCGATCCGGGTCTGTTCCTCGCGCGTGTTCGCCACGCCGGTCCGGCGTTCGCGGAGGATTCGTTCTGCCGCCTCGCCGGGCTTCAACGGCCGCGCCGGCGGGAGCGGCAACGGCACGTTGTGTTCGTAGCGATACAGCGCCTGGATCAGGTTGGTCTTCTCATCCCACCACACGATGTTCAGGTCGCCGGTGGCAAACACTTCCCGCAGCTTGTCGCCCACCAGGTTGATGATGGCCTGAAACTCCAGCCTGGCGGCCACGCCTTGCTGGATGCTGTTGATGAGTGTGAGCTCCCCGGCGCGTTGCGCGAGCTCGGTCGTGCGCTCAGCCACCTTGCGCTCCAGGCCCTCACGGAAGCGGATATTGGCCAGAGCCACGGAGGCCTGGCTCGCAAGCATGGCCAGCAGGTCGCGGTCCGCGCCATGGAAGCGACCGGCCGCGCCTTCGATGTCGGCGTAAAGGCAGCCGATCAGCTCGCGCCCCGCGATCAGCGGAGCGATGAGGCACGAGCGCTGGGCGGCGGGTTCGGCACCATCGGGCCCGTGCCGCAGGCTCACGGCGCGGGTGCGGCGGGTTTCGGCGAGCCAGGGTCCAATGGCGCTGAGCAGGCCGGCGGCGTCTTCGCCCTGCGGCAGCATCGAGGCGACGATGCGCGGGCCGTCGTCGCTGTCGAGCACCAGCAGCACGCGCTGCGCGCCGCTGAGTTCGATCGCCTCGTCGATCAGGAATTCGTGCAGCTCACTCTCGCGGCGCAATTCATTCAGGCGCAGCCCGCTGTAGACCAGGCGCTCGAAGGGCTCGCGCCGGTGGGTGTCGGCGCGCAACGCGCGCATCGACAGTGGCCGGGACCGGGACCTTGCCATATGGCAATTGCCTCCTGCGATCAGGGGGTGATGCGCGAGTGGCGCACACGGCGTGGAGTCTAACGGCGAAGCGGCCAGCGGGTGTGAGGCCCTATGGCCGGTGCTTCAATTGCTTGAAACCCCATTGCCCACGCGGCCAGACCTTCAAGGCAATCGCACAGGAGTAAGCTGGCACAAAGGGGACAAGAGCATGCTGGCGGCCGAATGCGCGTGGATCATCTTGCGTGCCGAGCACACTCGCATTCGTGAGCTGTTGGCGCTTGTCGACGGCACGCTGAAAACAGGGGATTGGACACGACCGGGGCCGCAGGCGGCGTCGCTCGTCGAACTCATCGAACGCCTTCAGGCATTCGACGAAACGACGCATCGCCCGAAGGGCGTCGTCCTGCTCGAGATACTGCGCGGCAGGTCGGCAGAGGCCGACCAACTGCTCGATGAGCTCGAACTGGAAAGCAAGCACTGTGACGGCCTGCTCTCACGGGCAAAGGCCATGTTGAAGCCTGCCGAATCGGGGGAAATGGGCGACGCCGGGACCGTCGAAGCCCTGTTGCAAGAGCACCGCCAGCTGATGCATGCCCATCTGGACCGAGAAGACACGCTGCTCCATTCCCAAACGGCGCTGTTGCTGACGGGCGAGGAGTGGGCTGCCGTGGTGTCGTCGATGTCCGCGGCCATGGAGGCCGCGAAAGAACGCGACCGTGGTCGCCCGCCCTCCTAAAGGATCGCGCCGCCGCTATTGCGGCTGCAAGCCGATTTCCTTCGCCACCTTCTGCCAGCGTTCGGCTTCCGCGCGCATGAAGGCGCGCAACTCGCCGCTGCTGGACGCTTTCAGTTCCACGGCCAGGGCCGACAGCCGCTCCTTGACGGCCGGCTGAGCCAGGGCTGCCGCGGCCTCCCTGCGCAGGTGTTCGGTCACCTCGAGCGGCGTGGTGGCCGGCGCCACCATGGCCCACCACTGGTCGATCTCGACGCCCTTGATGCCGGCCTCCGACAGCGTGGGCACGCCCCGCAGCGCCGGCAGGTCCACACGCTGCGGGCTGGCCACGGCCAGCGCGCGGATCTTGCCGGCCGCGAGCAGGCTGGAGCCGCTTGCCAGCGTGGCGAAGTGGCCCGCCACCATGCCCGCCGCCACGTCGTTGAGCGCAGGCGCCGAACCTCGGTACGGCACCATGTTGAACCTGATCCGGCTGCGGGTCGCCAGCAGCTCCGCGGCCAGGTGGCTGACGGTGCCGGCGCCGCTGTGCGCGATGGCGGGTGGCGACGCAGCAGCGGCCGCGCCCGCCTTCATGAAGCTCCTGAAATCCTTGCTGTCGGCACCGGTGCCGCCGAAGAAAACCAACGGCGAGGTGCCGATCATCGTCATCGGCGTGAAGTCGCGCAGCAGGTCGTAGGGCAGGCGGGTCATCACCGCCGGCGCGATGGCATGCGGGAGTTCCACGATGGCGATCGTGTAGCCGTCCGGCGCGGCCCGGGCGGCGGCTTCGGTGCCGATCTGGCCCGCGGCGCCGGGCCGGTTGTCCACGACGACCGAGATGCCCATCGCGCTGCTCATGCCTTGCGCAATGGCGCGCGCAATGGCATCGGTGCTGCCGCCGGGAGCCCAGGGCACGATCAGCTTGATCGGCTTGTCGGGAAAGGCGGCCCAGGCCTTCGGCCCGGCGGCCATCAGCGCGGCTGCGCTCAGGAAGGTGCGGCGATGCATCGGCGACATGGGAAGCTCCTTGAAACTCAAACAGGATCGGGCCAGCTCGGATCGCGCGAGGCGTCCGCGGTGAGCATCAGCAGCACGTGTTCGTCCGCCGCGATCGCGCTGCGTTCGCGCAATTGCGAAAGCGCAGCCAGGCCGCCCGCGGCGCAGAGCTCCGCGCTGACGCCCGCCTGCGCGAGCAGGCGCCGGGCCGCGCGCGCCTGATCGTCGCCCACGACCACGGCGCCGCCGCCGGTGGCGGCGACCGCCTGCCATTGAAGATACGTGACGGTAGCGCCGGCCGTGGAGAACTGCGCGGTGCGGCCGGGGTAGTCGGCATCCAGCGCGCCGCCTTCGAGCACGCGCGCGAGCCGCGCGAAAGGCTCGACCGCCCAGATGCGCGGCAGCTTCGCAATGCGGCCGGCGGCCAGCAGATCGCGAAAGCCGGCAAAGAGGCCCCACGCCAGATCGCCGCGCGCCGTCGGCACCAGCACATGGTCGGGCAGGCCGCCCTGCTCCAGGCATTCGTCGGCGATGGGCTTGTAGCCTTCGATGGCCAGCGGCGCGCTGCCGAGCGCCGGCAGGCTGTAGTTGGTGAGCGCGAAATAGCCCGCGAGCGGCGCACGCTCGCGCACGAAGGCCCAGCGGCCGGCGTTGTCGGCGAAGGCGAAACGCCTGGCGCCCGCGGCGTCGAGTGCGCGCGCGTAGGCGGCTGGCATGCCGTCGTAGGTCGCGACCTCGCAGGCCAGGCCCGCCGTCTGCGCGTAATGCGCGGCCGACACCGCGGCGTTGCCTGAGGAGGCGAGCACCAGCGTGTGAGCGCCGAAGTCCAGCGCCTGCGTGACGCCAATCGCGGTCATCCGGTCCTTGTGCGAGCCGGTCGGATTGCAGGACTCGTCCTTGAAGCTGAGGCGCGCGACGCCGAAGCGACGTGCGAGATCGGGCATCGCGTACAGCGGCGTGCCGCCCTCGCCCAGGCTGAAGCCCCGTGCATACGGCATGAGAGGCGCTGACGTCGCGTCGGCCCGATAGCTCGCGCGCAGGCCGACATGCACGCCCTCCGCGCGGCAGGCCGGGCAGCCCTCGTGCGCAAGGCGGACCGGATACTCGGCGTCGCAGCGCAGGCATCGCAGGCCGCGCAGCAGCGGATTCCTGATCGGCCGGATCGGCTGGGCCAGGGCGCAAACCGGGTGGGTCATCTCTTTGGCTTCTCTCTTGTCGCTGAAATCGATGCCCGAATGCTAGGCGCAGATAAATAAAATAAAGTCGATCGATCTATTCATCCGATAACCAAACTTATCAATGCGATTCACCGAGATCGAGACCTTCCGGGCCCTGATGCGCAGCAGCACCACGCGCAAGGCGGCGGCTCAGCTGCATGTGACGCAGCCCGCCGTCAGCCAGTCGCTCAAGCGGCTCGAGGCGCAGGCGGGCATGGTGCTGTTCCAGCGCACCGGCGGGCGGCTGGTGCCGACACCGGAGGCCCGCGCGCTCTGGACCGAGGTCGAGCGCGTGTTCATCGGCATGGACGCCATCGAGCACCGGCTGCGCAGCCTGCGCGACTTCGGCGTCAACCAGCTGGAACTCAGCTGCTATCCGGCCTTCGGGCTCGGCTTCATGCCGCGCGCGCTGGCGCGGCTGAAGGCGCAACGCGGGGACGGCGCGTGGCCGCAGGTGTCGCTGCAGGTGCTGAGCTCGAAGGACGTGCGCGACCGCGTGGCCATGGGCATTTCGGATTTCGGGCTCATGGCCGACGAGCTGTCGCTGGAGGGCATCGAGCATTCGACCTTTGCGCGCATGCCCGGTGTGATCGTGATGCGAGAGGGCCACGCGCTGGCTCGCTTCAAGACCGTCAAGCCCCAGCAGCTCGCGGAGCTTCCCTTCCTGGCCTTGAACCCCGAGGACCCGGCGCATCGCCGGCTCGAGACCGCCATGGCGCAGCAGGGCATCGCGCTGCGCGTGGCCGCGCAGACGCCTTATGCGGCCAGCGTCTGCGAGATGGCGCTGCGCGGCCTGGGCGTCGGCCTGGTCAATCCGATCACCGCACTCGACTACGCCGAGCGTGGGCTGGTCGTGCGCAAGCTGTCGATCGACGTCTCGTTCGCCTGCCTGCTGGCCCTGCCTGCGGGCAAGGTGCTGTCGGCCACGGCCAGGGAATTCCTGTCCGTCATGCGCCAGCAGCTCGCCGAGGATAGTCAGCGGCTGCAGCGCCATTTGCGCTGAACCGCCGCGTGAACCACACTGCCGGAAGCATCGACATGGTGACCGAACTTGCCCACTCCTGGTTGACCCGCAGCGCACCCGTGGCCGCTGCGCAGGCCGCCGGCCGCCCGCTGGTGGCGCTGGAGTCGACCATCATCGCCCACGGCATGCCCTATCCGGAGAACGTTCGCACGGCACGCGAAGTGGAGGCCTTGATCCGCGGCCTGGGCGCCGAGCCCGCGACCATCGCGCTGATCGGGGGGCGGATCCGCATCGGCCTCGCGGACGACGAGCTCGAACTGCTGGCCCGCTCGGGCGATGCGCACAAGGTCAGCCGCCGCGACCTGCCGGCCGTGCTGGCCGGCGGCGAACTCGGCGCCACGACGGTGGCCGGCACGATGATCTGCGCGGCGCTGGCCGGCATCGAGGTCTTCGTCACCGGCGGCATCGGCGGCGTGCACCGCGGCGCGCCGGAGAGCTTCGACATCTCGGCCGACCTGCAGGAACTGGCGAGGACCTCGGTGGCCGTGGTGTGCGCCGGTGCGAAGTCGATCCTGGACATCGGGCTCACGCTGGAATACCTCGAAACGCACGGCGTGCCGGTGCTCAGCTGCGAGCAGGACAACTTCGCCGCGTTCTACACGCGCGACAGCGGCTTTCGCGCGGACTTCAGGCTGGACGACGCGGCGGCGCAGGCACGCTTCATCCGCACCAAGTGGGACCTGGGCCTCGCGGGCGGCGTGGTGTTGAGCACGCCGGTGCCGGAAGCGGCAGCGATGCCGCGCGAGGAGATCGATGCGCTGACCCGGCAGGCGCTCGCCGAGGCCAAGGCGCAAGGCATCACCGGCAAGGCGGTGACACCCTTCCTGCTGGCTCGCATCAAGGCGCTGACGGGTGGACGCAGCCTGGCGACCAACATCGCGCTCGTCAAACACAACGCCGAGGTGGGGGCCAGGCTGGCGCTGGCATTGGCAGGTGCGGGACGGGGAGCAGGCGCACAATGAGTGCCTCATGCGCCAGCTCCTCTTTCTTGCCATCCTGAGCACGCTCGCTCCCCTCTCCAGCGCGGAGGTGATCCGCTGCGCAGACGCGGCCGGCAACGTGAGCTATACCGACGGCACATGCCCGCCGGGCGCCAGGCCGGTGGGACGCGTGTCGGAACCCCCGCCTGCGCTGCGAGACGGGGCCGAACGTCAGCGTGAGGAGCGCGGCCCGATGGCAGCGACCCCGAACCCGTCTCAGGCGCCGGCAGGCCCGGCCATCATCGACTCTCGCGGCGCCAGCAGCAACGAGCGGCCCGGCGATTCGCGCTGGAGCGAGCGCGGCAGCGATCCCGTGGCGATCGACGATGGATATCCCTACCCTGGCACCTATCGCCAGCCCATGCCGCGTCGCGACATGCGCCCGCGCATCCGCAACTGCGATGCGGCGGGCTGCCAGGACACGCAGGGCAACCATTACAACCGCTCCGGCCAGCTGGACCGCTACCAGACCCCCGATGGAAAGACCTGCCGGCCGGTGGGTACCACCACGATCTGCCGCTGAGCCGGCGACGCCTCAGGGCGCCACGTAGTCCGACACCACCTTCCACTTGCCGTCCACGATCTGCGACAGGCGCGACTGGTCGTTGCCCAGGCGCTTGGTGGCGGTGTAGCTGCTCTTGGGGCCGCCGAACATGTCGGGCTCGAAGGTCATGCTGTCCATCGCCTTGATGAAGCTGTCGGTCGTGAGGTTGGGGCCGGCTTTCTGCGCGGCCCTGATGAACTGGTCGATGATGGTGTAGCCGTAGACCGAGAACACGGTCGGGTCCTCGTTGAACTTGGTCTTGTACTTGTTGGCCCAGAAGCGGATCGGTTGCGACTGCTCGTCGGTGTAGGGATTTTGCGCGGTCATGGTCGCGTAGAGGCCGTCCATCGCCTTGCCGCCGAGCTTGTGGATCAGGTCGGTGTAGGCCGCGCTGGAGCCCAGGAAGGTCGGGTTGAAGCCGGTCTTGCGCGCCTCGCCGATGGTGCCGATGGTTTCGCGGATGATGGTGCCCATCACCACGAGATCGCAGTTGGCCGCCTTCATCTTCGCGACCTGCGAGGAGAAGTCGGTCGCGCCGCGCTTGAACGAAGTCTTCTCGGTCAGCTCCATGCCGGCGGTCTTGAGGCCGGCTTCGGCGCCGCGCTGCACTTCGAGCCCGAACTCGTCGTCCTGGTAGATGGTGCAGACCTTCTTGGCGCCCTTCTCCTTGATCATCTTGGGCAGCGCGTTGCGGATCTGGTCGTAGTAGGTGGCGGCGAAGGAGTACTTGAGCCGGTGGAAGGGCTCGTACATTTCGCGCGCCGCCGTGATCGGCATGAAGTTGATCACGTTCTTGTCGAACTGCACCGGCATCGCCGCCATGTTCTGCGCGGTGCCGATGTGGCCGGCCATGATGAAGATCTTGTCCTGGTTGACCAGCTTCTGCGCCGCCAGCACCGCCTTCTTGGGGTCGTAGCCCGAGTCCTCGACGAAGAGCTTGAGCTTGCGGCCATGCACGTTGCCCTGCTCGTTGAGCTCGTCCACGCGCAGCTGCATGCCGTTGCGCGACTGTTTGCCGAAGCCCGCGATCGGGCCCGAGAGATCCTGGATGGTGCCGATGCGGATCTCGTCCTTGGTGACGCCCTGCGATTGCGCGCCGGCCAGGCCGGAGCCCAGCGCGAGACCGGCGACTGCGGCCAGGGGAAACAGTGTCTTGATCTTCATACAGGAATCTCCTTGGTTGACGAACTGAACGAGTCGGCTATCGGTACATGGCCTCGATGCGGGGGGAGTACTTGGTCTGCACCAGCTTCCGCTTGAGCTTCATCGTCGGCGTGAGCTCTTCGTCCTCGGCGCTGAGCTGCGTTTCGAGCAGGAAGAACTTCTTGATCTGCTCCACCCGCGCGAACTTGGCGTTGACGCGGTCGATCTCGCCCTGGATCAGGTCCTGCACTTCCTGTGCGCGCGTGAGGCTCTCGTAGTTGCTGAAAGGCACGTCGTGGTCCTGCGCGAATTTCTCGACGTTCTCCTGGTCGATCATGACGATCACCGTCAGATAGGGCCTGGCATCGCCGATCACCACGGCATCGGTGATGTAGGGGCTGAACTTGAGCTCGTTCTCCAGCTCGCTCGGCGTGATGTTCTTGCCGCCTGCCGTGATGATGATGTCCTTCATGCGGTCGGTAATGCGGAAATACCCGTCCTCGTCGACGGTGCCGACGTCGCCGGTGTGCAGCCAGCCGTCGGCGTCGATGGTCTCTGCCGTCTTCTCGGGCAGGTTGAGGTAGCCCATGAAGACGTTGGTGCCGCGCACCAGGATCTCGCCGGTGGCCGGATCGAGCCGTACCTCGTTGTAGCCGGCGGCCGGGCCGATGGAACCCGGCTTGATGCGCGCGGCCGGCACGCCGGTGGAAGCGCCACAGGACTCGGTCATGCCCCAGACCTCGAGCATCGGCACACCGAGCGCCAGGTACCACTTGACCAGCTCGGGCGAGATCGGCGCCGCGCCGGTGACCAGGAAGCGCGCGCGGTGGATGCCGATCAGCTTGCGCGCGTTGTCGAGCGCGAGCCAGCGCGCGAGGCGGAACTTGAAACGCAGCAGGCCGCCCACCGGCTGCCCCGCGAGCACGCGCTCGGCGATGGCGCCGCCCACGCCGATGCTCCAGCGGTAGGCCGCCTGCTGCAGGCTGCTCGCTTCCTTCAGCGCGATCATCACGCCCGAATAGAACTTCTCCCACACGCGCGGCACGGCGGTGAACACGGTGGGCGCGATCTCGCGCACGTTCTCCGGCACGGTCTCCGGGTTCTCGACGAAGTTGAGGATGGCGCCGGTGTACATCGCGAAGTACTCGCCACCCATGCGCTCGGCGATGTGGCACAGCGGCAGGAAGCACATGCGCTCGTCGTGCTCGTCCTGCGTAACCAGCATGTTGTAGCCGCGCATGGTGTGGACCAGCCCGCGATGGCTGTGCATCGCGCCCTTGGGCTTGCCGGTGGTGCCCGAGGTGTAGACCAGGATCGCCAGGTCTTCGGGGCGGCAGGCGGCGATGCGCTGTTCGAGTTCCTGCGGGTGGCTCTGGAGATAGTCGCGGCCCAGGGCGCGCAGCGCATCGAGGCTCATCACGCCCGGATCATGAAGCTCGCGCAAGCCTTCCATGTCGAACACGATCACGCGGCGCAGGAGCGGCAGCCCGGCGCGCACTTCGAGCGCCTTGTCCAGCTGCTCGTCGTCCTCGACGAAGAGCACGGTGGTGCGCGAGTCCTCGCACAGGTACTTCACCTGCGAGGCCGCGTCGGTCGGATAGATGCCGTTGGCCACGCCGGCGCAGCTGAGCACCGCCAGGTCGCACAGCACCCATTCGACGACGGTGTTGGCCAGGATCGATGCGCACTCGCCGGGCGCGAAGCCGATCGCCATCAGCCCGCCGGCGATCTCGCGCACCGCCTCGGCGGTCTGCCGCCAGCTCCAGCTGCGCCAGATGCCGAACTCCTTCTGCCGCATCCAGACCTGGTCGCCACGCGCGCGCTCGGCGTTCCAGAAGACCGCGGGAACGGTGTCGCCCTGCACCACGATCTCCTGCCGCGGCTGGATGTGAGAGAGGTCCCAGAGTCCTTGCTGCTGCTGATGCTGCTTGGCCATGGCCTTACCTCCAGGTCTTCTTCTTTTTCCAGCGCCGCTCGCCGCGCACGCCCTCGTCCTTCAGGCCGAGGTAGAACTCCTTGATGTCCTCCTTTTCGCGCAGGCGCTCGCAGGTGTCTTCCATCACGATGCGGCCGTTCTCCAGCACGTAGCCGTAGTCGGAGGCGTTGAGCGCCATGTTGGCGTTCTGCTCCACCAGCAGGATGGTGGTGCCGCGCTCGCGGTTGATGCGCACCACGATCTCGAAGATCTCGCGCGTGAGCTTGGGCGAAAGGCCGAGGCTGGGCTCGTCGAGCAGGATGAGCTTGGGCGCCGCCATGATGGCGCGCGAGATCGCGAGCATCTGCTGCTGGCCGCCGGAGAGCAGGCCGGCGTCCTGCGTGGCGCGCTCGCGCAGGATCGGGAAATAGCCATAGACGGTTTCGATGTCGCGCGCGACGCCGTCGCGGTCGGTGCGGGTGTAGGCGCCCATCAGCAGGTTGTCTTTCACCGACAGCAGCGGGAACACTTCGCGGCCTTCGGGGACGTGCGAGAGGCCTTGCTGGACGATATGGGCAGGATCCTTGGCGGTGATGTTCTGACCTTGGAATTCGATGCTGCCTTTTCTCGGATCGATGATTCCGGAGATCGTTTTGAGGATTGTGGTCTTGCCGGCGCCGTTGGAGCCCAGCACGGTGGCGATCTCGCCCTGGCGCACCTTGAGGCTGACGCCGCGAATGGCCTTGATGGGGCCGTAGGCGCTTTCGACGTTGAGGAGCGCAAGGACGATGTCGCTCATGCCGTCCTCCTCAATCCGCTCACATCCCCCACAGTCCCCAGATAAGCCTCGATAACCTTCACATCCGACTGCACCTCGCGCGGCGTCCCCGAGGCCAGCGCCTCGCCCATGTTCATCGCCAGCACGCGGTCCGACACCTTCGACACCAGCGACATGTCGTGCTCCACCATCAGCACCGAGATGCCGAGCTCCTGCTGGATGTCCTGGATCCAGAAGGCCATGTCCGCCGTCTCCTCGACATTGAGCCCGGAAGACGGTTCGTCGAGCAGCAGCAGCTTGGGCTCGGTGCACAGCGCGCGGGCGAGTTCCACCACCTTGCGCACGCCGTAAGGCAGCCCCGCCACCATCGAATCGCGGTGATGCTGCAGGTCCAGCAGGTCGATCACCCGCTCGGCCTTTTCGCGCGCCTCGATCTCGGCGCGGCGCGTGGCGGGCGTGAAGAAGACCTCGCTCCAGAAGCCGGTCTGGCGATGCGTGTGGCGGCCGATCAGGAGGTTGTGCAGCACGGTCGCGTGCTCGAACAGCTCGATGTTCTGGAAGGTGCGCGCGATGCCGAGCGCGGCAATGGCATGCGGCGCCTGCTGCGTGAGCGAGAGCGCCGCGCCCTCGCCGTGCCAGACGATCTCGCCCGTGGTCGGCGTGTAGATGCGGCTGATCAGGTTGAAGACCGTGGTCTTCCCGGCGCCGTTGGGCCCGATCAGCGTGAACACCTCGCCGCGCCGCACGTCGAAGCTCACCTTGTTCACGGCCAGCACGCCGCCGAAGCGCACGCTCAGGTCCCGGGCTGCAAGGAGTACATCGCCGCTCATCTCAGGCGATCCGACTTGGTGAAGGACTTCTGCCGCCTGAACAGTCCGCGGCGGTAGAACGGAAAGAGCTGCAGGTAGGTGCGGATCTTGAGCCAGCGCCCGTACAGGCCCAGCGGCTCGAACAGCACGAAGCCGATCAACACCACGCCGTACACCAGCCCCTGCAGTCCGGGCGCCTGGCCGATCACCGGCGGCAGCCAGTCCTTGCCGAGCGCGATCAGCTGCGGCATCGCGATCAGGAAGATCGCGCCGAGAAAAGCGCCGTGCACCGAACCGAGCCCGCCGATCACCACCATCAGCAGCAGGTCGATCGATTGCAGGATGTTGAACTGGTCCGGCGAGATGAAGCTGAGCTTGTGCGCATAGAGCGCCCCGCCGAGCCCTGCCAATGCGGCCGAGATCGCGAAGGACATGGTCTTGTAGCGCGCCAGATGGATGCCCATGCTCTGCGCCGAGATCTCCGAATCGCGGATGGCGACGAAGGCGCGGCCGGTCGGCGAGCGCAGCAGGTTCAGGATGGCCAGCGTGCAGACCACCGCGATCACCAGGCACACGATGTAGAAGCCTTCGCTCGAACTGATGTCCAGCCCGAAGAGCTTGGGCGACTTCACGTGCAGTCCCGAGTTGCCGCCGGTGACGCTCTCCCAGCGCGCGAACACCTCCTCGACGATGAAGCCGAAGGCCAGGGTCGCGATGCCGAGGTAGATGCCCTTGACGCGCAGGGCCGGCAGCGCGACCACCACGCCGACCGCGGCCGAGAGCGCAGCGGCCGCCACCATCGCGATCGGAAAGGGCACCCCCATGTTCGCGAGCACGGCCTGCGTGTAGGCGCCAGTGCCCAGGAAGGCCGCATGCCCGATCGAGAACTGCCCGGTGAAGCCGGCCAGGAGCATCAGGCCGAGGCCCACGATGCCGTAGATCAACACGAAGGTCAGCTGCGCGAGCCAGTACTCGGGCAGCAGCCACGGCGCCGCGATCAGCGCCGCACCGAGCAGGCTGTACCAGAACACGTGGCCGCCGTGCTTGGCCAGGCCGATGTCCTGCGCGTAGGAGGTCTTGAAGATGAAGCGCATTCAGACTTTCTTGCGCAGCTTCTCGCCGAACAGGCCATTGGGCTTCACCATCAACATCACGAGCACCACGATGTAGGGCGCCGTGTCCTTGAACCCGTCGGGCAGATAGAAGCCGGCGAAGGATTCGACGATGCCGATCACCAGCCCGCCGACGATCGCCCCCGGCAGGCTGCCGAAGCCGCCCACCACCGCCGCCGGAAAAGCCTTGAGGCCGATGAAGCCCATGTTGGCGTGCACGAAGGTGATCGGCGCGAGCAGCATGCCGGCGATGGCGGCCACCGCGGCCGCGAGCCCCCACACCAGCCCGTTGAGCCGCTTGACCGGAATGCCCATGTAGTAGGCCGCCAGCTGGTTCTGCGACGAGGCCTGCATCGCGATGCCGAGCTTGCTGTAGCGGAACATCGCGAACAGCAGGCCGCACAGCACCGCGGTGGAAAGGATGATGGCCATCTGCTCCACGTTGACCACCAGCTCGCCCAGCTTCCAGATCTGGTCCTTGTAGGGCACCGGCAGCGTGTGCGTCTCGGTACCGATGGCGGGAATCATGGTGATCAGCCCGCGCGCCACGTAGCCGATGCCGATGGTCAGCATCACGATCGAGAACTGCGGCTGTCCGAGGATCGGCCGGATCACCACCAACTCGAGCAGCACGCCGAAGGCGGCCATCGCCGCCACGGCCAGCAGCGCCGCCAACCAGAAGGGAAGGCCGAACAAGGACATGCCGGCGAAGGCACAGAAGGCGCCCAGCATCATCAGCTCGCCCTGGGCGAAGCTCACGGTTTCGGTGGCCTTGTAGATCAGCACGAACCCCAGCGCGATCAGGCCGTAGATGCAGCCTTGCGCAATGCCTGAGAGCAGGAGCTGGAGGACTTGCAATCAGGCCTCTTTCATTGATACACGGCGAGTCGTCGCGAGCCGGCGAGGATGTCGCTGGGACGCAGGCCGTAGACCTGGCGGATCGAGTGGCTGAAATGGGTCGAATCGGGATAGCCGGTGTCGAGCGCGATGTCGGTCAGCGTGGCGGACTCCCGCACATGGCGCAGCAGGCTGCGGGCCCGCTTCCAGGCGCGGAAGGCACGGAAAGGCACGCCGATCTCCTGCTTGAACAGATGCAGGAAGCGCGAGAACGAGAGCTGCACCGAGGCCGCGCATTCCTCGGCCGAGGCCGGCAGCGCCGGGTCGGCGACGATGCGCTCGACCACCTGGCGGATGCGCGCGTCGATCGGCCGCACGACGAGCGGCTGGCCGAAGAACAGCGTGTCGAAGTCAAGGGCGTCGAAGCTGTCGCGGCCGGCGGCGGCAAGCAGTTGCGCGTGGGCCGCGCGAACGCGCTGGACGAAGTCCGGCGCCTCGACCGCGCCGCAGTGCTGCAGAAAGTCTGGCAGCTGCGCTGGATCGACCGACTCCGATTCGATCAGCAGGTTGAGGATCAGCGGCTCTTCGCTCACGACCTGGTGCGGCACCTGCGGCGGCACCACCAGCAGCTCGCCGCTTTGCCAGGCGCCGCCGCCGATGCGGATGCGCATCGGCTGTCCCGTCGGCGACACGTAGACGCCATGGCCTCCCAGGCTGCGCTCGGCCGCCGCGCCCAGCAGGCCGGCGTAGAAAACGCGCTCGCGGGTCAGCCACATGAGGCGCTCGCCCCTGCTGCCGTTGCCGCTGCGGTCGGTGTCCGTCCTGGTGCCCAAGATGAATGTCTCCTGCGCTCGCGTCGCGCTCGCAGGATCGTAGCGGCGCCGCAGCGGCGCGGCGATGTCGAGGTGCGGGGACTTTCCCTACATGCGCCTTGACTTCGACAAGCTCAGTCCGAACGGTTCCTGGTCATGCTGCCAGCGCCCGCCGCAGTTCGCCGGCGCACAGCGCCACCGCCGCGTTCGCCTCGTCGAGCAGCCGGCCCATGGTGATGAAGCCATGGATCTGGCGCTCGAAGCAGACGTAGACCGCGCGGTTGCCGGCCGCAGTCAGCGCCCGCGCGTAGTCCAGCCCCTCGTCGCGCAGCGGGTCGTAGCCGGCGGTGAGCACCAGCGCCGGCGGCAGGCGCGACAGGTCGGGGTGCAAGAGCGGCGAGGCGCGCCAGTCGAGGTCGTGCTGCGGGTCGGTGATGTAGTGGTCGTGG
Organism: Variovorax sp. LjRoot175; assembly: GCF_964253805.1. NCBI lineage: Bacteria > Pseudomonadati > Pseudomonadota > Betaproteobacteria > Burkholderiales > Comamonadaceae > Variovorax > Variovorax sp. LjRoot175. Next base: position 5,364,070 of record NZ_CAXURY020000001.1, read on the forward strand.
AAATACTTGATCGTGTCGCTGGTCAGCACATAGCCCTGACCGTTGCTGGTGTGCGAAGGGTGCACGCAGCGCATGTCGGTTGCCGGGTAGATCAGCAACTGGAAGGCGATGGGCAGATCGCCCGCATCGCGCGCCGCGATCGCCACCACCGCCGCGAGGTTGCCCCCGGCGCTGTCGCCGCCGACCGCGAGGCGATTCGCGTCCACGCCGAGCGAATCCGCTTCCTTGCGCACCCAGTAGGTGGCGGCGAGCACGTCGTCCACCGCGGCCGGGAAGCGATGCTCCGGGCCCATGCGGTAGTCGACTGCGATCACCGCGCAGCCCGAGAGGTTGGCAAGCTCGCGGCACAGCGTGTCGTGGGTGTCGAGGTCGCCGATGGTCCAGCCGCCGCCGTGGTAGTAGACCAGCACCGGCACCGAGGCGCCGGCCGTGCTGCCCAGTGGACGGTAGAGCCGCAATGGGATCGCGCCGTGCGCACCGGGCGCGCTGAGCTCGCGCACCTCCGCCACTTCGCCGGGCTCCGGCTGCGTGACCGCGCGCCGTTCGCGGTAGAACTTGCGCGCATCGGCCGGCGTCAGCGTGTGGGTCGGCGGCACGCCGCGCTGCACCAGCAGGTCGATGAAGGCTTGGGCTTGGGGATGCAGCATGGCGGACTCCTGGAAGGGCCGGACCTCAGGCCTTGCGCGGCTTGACGCGCGAAGCGGCTTCCTTCGCGTTGCGGCGCGCCGTCTCCACATCCGCCGCATGCGCCAGCGCCACGCCCATGCGCCGCTTGACGAAACTTTCGGGCTTGCCGAACAGGCGCACCTCGCTGCCCGGCACCTGCAGCGCGTGGGCTACGCCTTCGAAGGCAATGCCGGTCGCGTCCACGCCGCCATAGATCACCGCGCTGGCGCCCGGGCTCTTGAGCGCGGTGTCCACCGGCAGGCCCAGGATGGCGCGCGCATGCAGTTCGAACTCGTTCTGCCACTGGGTCGCCATGGTCACCATGCCGGTGTCGTGCGGCCGCGGGCTGACTTCGCTGAACCAGACCTCCTCGCCCTTCACGAACAGCTCGACGCCGAAGAGCCCCTGCCCGCCGAGATCGGCCGTCACCGCCTGCGCGATCTGCTGCGCTTTTTGCAGCGCGGCCGGCACCATCGGATGCGGTTGCCAGCTCTCGACGTAGTCGCCGCTCACCTGCACGTGGCCGATGGGTTCGCAGAACTGCGTCTGCACCCGGCCTGCCGCGTCGAGCGCGCGCACGGTCAGGAGCGTGATCTCGTAGTCGAAATCGATGAAACCCTCGACGATCACGCGGCCGTGGCTCACGCGGCCGCCGGCCATCGCGTAGTCCCAGGCCTTCTGCACGTCGGCCGGGCCGTCGATCTTGCTCTGGCCCTTGCCCGAGCTGCTCATCACCGGCTTGACGATGCACGGATAACCGATGCCGGCGTCGATCGCCGCCTGCAGCTCGGCCAGCGAATCGCAGAACTTGTAGGGGCTGGTCGGAACGCCCAGCGTTTCGGCGGCGAGGCGGCGGATGCCCTCGCGGTCCATCGTGAGGCGCGCCGCGCGCGCGGTCGGGATCACGCGCACCGTGCCCGCGTCTTCCAGCTGCTGCAGCATGGGCGTGGCGATGGCCTCGATCTCGGGTACCACGAGCTGCGGCTTCTCGGCCTCGATCAGCGCCTTCAGCTGATCGGGGTCGCTCATCGTGATGGTGCGCGCGTGGTGCGCCACCTGCTGGCCGGGCGCGTTCTCGTAGCGGTCGACGGCGATGGTCTCCACGCCCAGGCGCTGGAGCGCGATCAGCACCTCCTTGCCGAGTTCGCCGGAGCCGAGCAGCATCACGCGGGTTGCAGAGGGGGAAAGAGGGGTTCCGAGGGTCGTCATGGTGACCACTTTAAATCACGGGCTGACCCACAATGGCGGATTTTCAAGGAGCATTCGAAATGACGATTCAGACGGTCGGCATCATCGGCGCGGGCACGATGGGCAACGGCATCGCGCAGGCCTGCGCGGTCGCAGGCGTGAAAGTGGTGATGGTCGACATTGCGCAAGCCGCGGTCGACAAGGGTCTCGCCACCGTGGCCGGCAGCCTGGACCGCCTGATCAAGAAGGACAAGCTCACGGCCGCCCAGAAGGACGCGGCGCTGGCGCTGATCAAGGGCTCGACGAACTACGAGGACCTGAAGAGCGCAGAGCTCGTGATCGAGGCCGCGACCGAGAACCACGAACTCAAGCTCAAGATCCTGAAGCAGGTCGACGCCATGCTCGCGCCCGAGGTCATCATCGCGTCCAACACCTCGTCGATCTCGATCACCCAGCTGGCGGCGGCGACCTCGCGGCCCGACCGCTTCATCGGCATGCACTTCTTCAACCCGGTGCCGATGATGGCGCTGGTGGAGATCATCCGCGGCTACCTCACCAGCGACGCCACGCACGATGCGGTGAAGGCGCTGGCCGAGCGGCTGGGCAAGTCGCCGATCACCGTGAAGAACGCGCCGGGCTTCGTGGTCAACCGCATACTGGTGCCGATGATCAACGAGGCCTTCTTCGTGCTGGCCGAAGGCATTGCGAGCGCGGAAGACATCGACGCCGGCATGAAGCTGGGCTGCAACCAGCCCATCGGTCCGCTGGCGCTGGCCGACATGATCGGGCTCGACGTCTGCCTGGCGGTGATGGAGGTGTACCTCGAGCAGTTCGGTGATTCGAAGTACCGGCCCTGCCCGCTCTTGAAGGAGATGGTCGCGGCAGGCCAACTCGGCCGCAAGACGGGTCGCGGCGTCTACACCTACTGAGGCCGCCATGACCGCCATCCCCACCACGCCCCCACCCGAAGGCTGCATCGACACCCAGGTGCTCGATCACGTGCTCTTGATCGGCATCAACCGCCCCGCCAAGCGCAACGGCTGGACGCCGCGCATGTTCCGCGAGCTGGCCGAGGCCTACACGCGGCTCGACGACGACCCCGCCCTGCGCGTGGGCGTGCTGCATGCCTTCGGCGATCACTTCACGGCCGGGCTCGACCTGCCGGCCGTGGCCGAGTACATGAAGCGCGGCGAGAAGGCGATTCCCGAAGGGCTGGTGGAGCCGCACGACTTCGGCACGCCCGGCTACCGGCGCCGCAGCAAGCCGATGGTGGTCGCGGTCAAGGGCATCTGCTTCACCGTCGGCATCGAGCTGATGCTGGGCGCCGACATCGTGGTGGCGGCCGACAACTGCCGCTTCTCGCAGATGGAGGTGCAGCGCGGCATCATGGCCACCGGCGGCGCGACCCTGCGCATGGCCGAGCGCGCCGGCCTGGGCAATGCGATGCTGCATCTGCTCACGGCCGACGAGTTCGACAGCGCCGAGGCCTATCGCCTGCATTTCGTGCAGAAGGTGGTGCCGGCCGGGCAGGAGCTCGACGATGCGCTGCACATCGCCCAACGCATCGCGGCCCAGGCACCGCTCGCGGTGGTCGCGACCCGGCTCAACGTGATGAAGGCGATCGAACAGGGGCCGCTCGCGGCGGTGGCGGATTTCATTCCGGTCCAGCAACGGCTCGCCAACAGCGAGGACGCGGCCGAGGGCGTGCGCTCCTTCGTCGAGCGGCGGCCGGCGCGTTTCAGCGGGCGCTGAGCACGGCGGCGTAGGACGCCGCCTTTTCCGGCAACATGCGCTTACCATTTGAATTGCACACAATTCAATTGACAGCTACAATTCAGCCCATGCCTTCCACGCCCTCCGCCGACGACATGCTGCGGCTCGACAACCAGCTCTGCTTTGCGGTCTATTCCGCCTCGCTGGCGATGACCAAGCTGTACAAGCCGCTGCTCGACAAGCTCAAGCTCACCTATCCCCAGTATCTTGTGATGCTGGTGTTGTGGGAGCGTGACGGTCTCATGGTGTCGGAGCTGGGCGAGCGGCTCTCGCTCGATTCGGGCACGCTGACGCCCCTCCTGAAGCGCCTCGAAGCCAACGGCCTGGTGGCGCGCATCCGCGACGTGGCCGACGAGCGGCGCGTGCACGTGAGCCTCACGGCCGCCGGCCGCAAGCTCAAGGCGCGTGCGGCGAGCGTTCCGGCCTGCCTGATGGCCGCCTCCCAGTGCTCGGTCGAGGAGCTGGTGGCGCTCACGCAGCAGATCCAGCAACTGAGGGATCGCGTCAAGGCCGCCGCATAGGTTTTCCCCCCGCTTCGGCCCACCGAAGCATTTTTTCTCCCCCCAACCAACCTGAAGGAATCACCATGGCCACGAAGCTCGACAAAGTCCTGTACACCGCCCAGTCCCACACCACCGGCGGCCGCGACGGCGGCGCCGGCAAGTCCAGCGATGACGCGCTCGACGTCAAACTGAATCCGCCCGGCTCCGGCAAGCCCGGCACCAACCCCGAGCAGTTGTTCGCGGTCGGCTACTCGGCCTGCTTCATCGGCGCAATGAAGGCCGTGGCGCCCAAGATCAACGTCAAGGTGCCGGAAGACGTGGCGGTGGATGCCAGCGTTTCACTCGGCCCGATCAACGAGGGCAAGGCCTATGGCATCGCGGTCAAGCTGGCGATCACGCTGCCGGGCCTCGACGACGCGCAGAAGAAGCTCCTGGTGGACACCGCCCACCAGGTGTGCCCGTACTCGAACGCCACGCGCGGCAACATCGACGTCGAACTCTCGATCGTCTGATCGCTCCCGTCGGAACTGCGGCCGGCGTCACGCAGGTGACGCCGGCCGCAGCTTTAGACATGACAGGCGTCATGCGCCTGCGCTAAGGTGGTTTCCATGAACACCACCACCCTCCTGATCCGCAAGGACGATCTCTCTGCCACTCGCGTGCGCGCCGACGACGACGCGCCCCTGGCCGACGGCCAGGTCCGGGTGCGCATCGACAGCTTCGCCCTCACCTCCAACAACATCACCTACGCCGCCTTCGGCGAGTCGATGAACTACTGGCAGTTCTTCCCGACCGGTGAAGAGGGCTGGGGCTCGATCCCGGTCTGGGGTTTCGGCTCGGTGGTGCAGTCGCTGCACCCGGGTGTCGCGGTGGGCGAGCGGCTCTACGGCTATGTGCCGATGGCATCGAGCGTGGTGCTGACCCCCGAGCGACTGTCTGCCGCCCGCTTCACCGACGGCGCGCCGCACCGCGCGGCGCTGCCGGCCGTCTACAACCAGTACTTCCGATCGGCGAGCGACCCGCTCTACAGCGCCGACACGGAAGACCTGCAGGCCCTGTTGCGGCCGCTGTTCATCACCTCCTGGCTGATCGACGACTTCTTCGAGGACAACGATTTCTTCGGCGCCAGGCCGGGCGTCGCCCTGCTTTCGAGCGCGTCGAGCAAGACGGCCTACGGCACCGCCTTCCAGATGCATCAGCGCCCCGGCATCGAGGTGATCGGCCTCACCTCCTCTGCCAACAAGGCTTTCTGCGAAAGCCTGGGCTGCTACCACCGCGTGCTGGCCTACGAGGAGCTCGACCAGGTCGCGGCCGACGCGCCCTGCGTCTACGTGGACTTCGCGGGCAACGGCGAACTGCGGCGCGCCATCCACACGCGCTTTACCCAGTTGAAGTACAGCTGCTCGATCGGCGGCACGCACGTCGAGCAGCTGGCCGCGAGCGGCAGCGGCAAGGACCTGCCCGGCGTGCGCGCGACGCTGTTCTTCGCGCCGGCCCAGATCAAGAAGCGCACCGGGGAATGGGGCGGCGACGAATTCGGACGGCGGATGGTCGAGGCCTGGCGCAATTTCATCGCGCAGGTGACCCGGCCCGCCACGCCGTGGCTCGTCGCCCAGCACCACGAGGGGCCCGAAGCGGTGCAGGCCGCTTACGCGCAGGTGCTGTCGGGCCGCGGCGATCCGCGCACCGGGCACATCTTGTCGCTTTCCAGGGCTTCGAGCTAGCGACAATGGGCGGATGACCTCATCCGCCGAGAAAGCCAGCGCCCATCCCTACGAAAGCCTCACGCCCGACGTGGTGCTGGACGCGCTCGCCGGGCTCGACCTGCACGGCGACGGCCGGCTCATGGCGCTGAACTCCTACGAGAACCGCGTCTACCAGGTGTACCTGGAGGACCGCAGCGCGGTGGTGGTCAAGTTCTACCGGCCCGGCCGCTGGAGCGATGAACAGATCGCCGAAGAGCACGCCTTCTCCACCGAGCTCACGGCCGCCGAGGTGCCGGCCGTCGCGCCGCTCGAGTTGCAGGGCGCCACGCTGCACCACCACGGCGGCTTCGCCTTCAGCGTCAGCCCCTACCGCGGCGGGCGCGGGCCCGAGCTCGACGACTTCGAGGTGCTCGAATGGGTGGGCCGCTTCCTGGCGCGCATCCACACGGTCGGCGCCGCGCGGCCCTTCGAAGTGCGGCCGGCGCTGGACCTGCAGAGCTTCGGCATCGCCTCGCGCGACTGGCTGCTGGGCCACGAGATGATCCCGCTCGACGTGCAGCGCGACTGGGAGAAGGCCTGCAACACCGCCTTCGAGATGATCGAGGGCACCGCGCTGGGAACGGCCGCCGATACCGACCTGAAGAGGCTCCGCCTGCATGGCGACGTGCACCCCGGCAACATCCTCTGGACCCCGACCGACCGACCCGACGGCGGCCCGCACTTCGTCGACCTCGACGACGCGCGCACCGGCTTCGCGGTGCAGGACTTGTGGATGCTGCTGTCGGGCGAGCGCCCGCAGCGCACCGCGCAGCTGAGCGGCCTGCTCGAGGGCTACGAGCAGTTCCGCGAGTTCGACCGCCGCGAGCTGGCGCTGATCGAGCCGCTGCGCACGCTGCGCCAGATCCACTACAGCGCCTGGCTCGCACGGCGCTGGCGCGACCCGATCTTCCCGATCAACTTCCCCTGGTTCGGCTCGAGCGATTACTGGAAGGAGCAGATCCAGATGCTGCAGGACCAGTGCGAGGCGATGGCGGAGGAGCCGCTGTACGCCTGAAAGCGCGCCGACGCGATCAGGACTCGATCGGCAGCCCCAGGCTCAGCGGCACATGCAGGTAGCCGCGAAAGCGCGCACGGCCGCCACGCACCACCGGCCCGCAGAGCCCGTAGTCGGGAAAGCGCGCCAAGAAGGCCGCGATCGCGACCCGGCCCTCGAGCCGCGCGAGGTTCATGCCCACGCACTGGTGCGTGCCCGAGCCGAAGGCCAGATGCCGGTTCGGCGAGCGCGTGATGTCGAGCCGATCGGGCGCATCGAACACCGCCGGATCGCGGTTCGCCGCGCCGATGGCGAGCGTGATCTGCGTGCCGGCCGGCACCTCGATGCCGCCGACCTTGGCGGCGACGGTCGTGATGCGATTGCCCAGCTGGTTGGAGCTCTCGAAGCGCAGGAATTCTTCGATCGCGCTTCGGATGAGCGAGGGGTCATCCAGCAGACGATGCTTCTCCTCGGGCCATTCGAGCAGCGCGACCAGGCCGTTGCCGATCAGGTTGGTCGTGGTCTCGTGGCCGGCGTTGAGGATGAAGATGCAGTTCTGGTAGAGCTCGTTCTCGCTCAACTTGTCCTGTCCTGAGCCTGTCGAAGGAGCCTCCTCGCCCTGGATCAACCGCGTGAGCACGTCGTGCGCCGGATCGCCGGGATGGCGCCGCCGCTCGGCCACCAGCGTGCGCAGATAGGCCACCATCTCGGTCACGGCACTGTTGCCGGCTTCCATCTGCGCCTCGGTCAGCCGCGGCTCCAGCGCGCCGAGGATCGCGAGCGACCAGTTGCGCAGCGGCTCGCGCTCGTCGCGCGGCACGCCCAGCAGGTTGCCGATGATCTCCACCGGAATCGCGGCCGCGAAGTCCTCGATCAGGTCGACCTCGCCGCCGGCGCGCTGCCGCTCTTCCATGCGGTCGAGCAGGCCGTTCACCAGGTGCACGAGCCCATCCTCCAGCGACTCGATGGCCTTGGGCGTCAACGCACCGGCGATCAGCCGGCGCACGCGCGTGTGCAGCGGCGGGTCGTTGAACACCAGGCTGGTCGTGTGATGCGCGTAGAGCGGACTGCCGGCGCCGTACTTGGGCGCGTACTCGGCGCGCTTGTCGGAGCTGAAGGTGTGCGTGTCCTTGTAGACCGCCACGCAGTCGGCATGCCGCGTCAGCAGCAGCGAACCGTCGGGCATGCGCCGCACCGGCGTCGATTCGCGCAGCGCGGCGTACCAGGGATAGGGGTTCTCGTAGAAGGCCGGGCCGAGGCTGCGCAAGTCGAAGCCCGACAGGTCGGGCGCTTGCGAGGACTCGGCCAAAGTCATTGGATCACCTGCGTGCTCCGCACTGCGTGCGAGCCCCTTCGGGCGGCCGGGCGGGGCTCATGTCACACCAGCAAAGCGTTGACGCGCCGCACGTACGCGGCCGGGTCGGCCGGCAAGCCGCCCTCGGCCAGGAGCGCCTGGTCGAACAGGATGTTGGCCAGGTCCTCGAAGTGCTCGGAGCCATCGAGCTTCTTGACCAGCGGGTGCTCGGCATTCACTTCCAGCACCGGCTTGAGCTCCGGCGCCGGCTGGCCGGCCTGCTTGAGCATGCGCGCGAGCTGGGTGCTCATGCCGCCGTCCTGCACCACCAGGCAGGCCGGCGAATCGACCAGGCGCGTGGTCACGCGCACGTCTTCGGCCTTGTCCTTGAGGGTCAGCTTGAGCCGCTCCAGCATCGGCTTGAAGGATTCGGCCGCCTCTTCCGCGGCCTTCTTCTCGGCTTCGTCCTGCAGCTTGCCGAGGTCGACCGCGCCCTTGGCCACGCTCTGCAGCGGCGTGCCATCGAACTCGGTCAGGTAGTTGAGCGCCCATTCGTCGACGCGGTCGGTCATCAACAGCACCTCGATGCCCTTCTTCTTGAAGATCTCGAGCTGCGGGCTGTTCTTGGCCGCGGCCGGGGTGTCGGCCGTGATGTAGTAGATCGCTTCCTGGCCTTCCTTCATGCGCGACTTGTAGTCCGCGAAGCTGACGCTCACGGTGTCGCTGGTGCTCGATGCGAAGCGCAGCAGCTTGGCGATGCGCTCGCGGTTGCCGAAGTCTTCGCCCAGGCCTTCCTTGAGCACGGCGCCGAACTCGGCGTAGAACTTGGCGTACTTGCCCGATTCGTCGCTGTACTCGGCCGCGGCTTCGGCGGCCAGCGTGGTGTCCGCGTCCTTCTTGTCGACCGCATCGGTCACACCCTCGCCCGGCTCGGGCGCCGGCACGCTCTCGCCGGAGCCGACATCGAGCTTGCCCTCGTGGCTCTGGCCGGCCGCCTTCTGCTTTTTCGCCAGGTCCTCCAGCATGCCGAGCACGCGCTTGGTGCTGCCTTCGCGGATCGCCTTCACGTCGCGGCTTTCCTGCAGCAGTTCGCGGCTCACGTTGAGCGGCAGGTCGGCCGAATCGATCACGCCCTTGACGAAGCGCAGGTAGCTCGGCAGCAGCGCCTCGGCGTCGTCCATGATGAAGACGCGCTTGACGTAGAGCTTGACGCCCGCGCTCTTCTCGCGGTTCCACAGGTCCATCGGCGCCTTGGACGGGATGTAGAGCAGCTGCGTGTACTCGGTCGTGCCCTCGACGCGGCTGTGGCTCCAGGCGAGCGGCGGCTCGAAGTCGTGGCTGATGTTCTTGTAGAACTCGACGTACTGCTCTTCGCTGATGTCCTTCTTCGGCCGGCTCCACAGCGCATTGGCCTGGTTGACCGGCTCCCATTCGCCGGTCTTGACCATCTGGCCGCCCTTGTTCTCCTCACCCTCTTTCCACTCCTCCTTCTCCATCAGGATGGGCAGCGAGATGTGATCGGAGTACTTGGAGATGATGGACTTGAGCTTCCACAGGTTCAGGTATTCCTCGGCATCCTCGCGCAGATGCAGCGTCACGCTGGTGCCGCGCTGCGCTCGCGCGATGGTGTCGACTTCGAAATCGCCAGCGCCTGCGCTGACCCAGCGCACGCCTTCCTCGGCGGGCAGGCCCGCGCGGCGCGACTCGACCGTGATCTTGTCGGCCACGATGAAGCCCGAGTAGAAGCCCACGCCGAACTGCCCGATGAGCTGGGCATCAGCCTTCTGGTCGCCCGAGAGCTTGCTCATGAACTCCCGGGTGCCGCTCTTGGCGATGGTGCCCAGGTGGTCGATGGCCTCCTGCTGCGAGAGGCCGATGCCGTTGTCGGCGATCGTGATCGTCTTGGCTTCCTTGTCGAAGGAAACGCGCACCTCCAGCGTGGGCTGGTCTTCATACAGGGCCGACTGGTCGATGGCTTCGAAACGCAGCTTGTCGCAGGCATCCGACGCGTTCGAGATCAGCTCCCTCAGGAAGATTTCCTTGTTGGAGTAGAGCGAATGCGTGACCAGGTGCAGCAGTTGCGCGACTTCGGCCTGGAACGGGAGTTTGGTCTTGGAAAGGGTCATGGCACGAGAAGAACGAAGAAAAAAGACGTCGCCTCAGGCGAATCGACAACTTTACAAGACCCCGCCGCGGCGAGCCATCCGAAAGAAATGCCCGGCTCCGCAGATGGAATGCTGCACGGTGCGTCGCAAAGGCACGACAGATCCCAAAGTACTACATCGTAACTATTTAACGAAAGTTCTCTTCTCGTTATTTATGAGAACTAAATAGCGCCCGAACTTGTAGGCCATCGCCTACATTTCACCCGGCACCGAAACCAACCACTTACTCCACCGCTCATGAAAAAACTTATTCTGGTCACCGCGCTTGCCGCCATCGCTCCCCTGGCCGCGCAAGCCGAATCGAACTTCGTCACCGGCTCGGGCGCCCAGAGCGCCGCCGCGAAGCTCGACTTCAAGGTCGTCGTTCCGAAGGTGCTCTTCCTGCAAGTCGGTACCGGCACCAATCTCGCCAACAACGCGACCGTGGACAGCGTCACCTTCGACGTTCCGGCGGGCGCCATCGGCAACGGCACTGCCGTGGCCGGCACCGGCGGCGACCTGGCCGGCGGCGGCGTCACGGTGCGTGTGCTCGGCAACAGCGGCACCGTCAGCCTGACCAACGCGACCACCGGCCAACTGAGCAGCGGCGTCGCCGGCAACCCGACCGTGCCGTGGGCCGACATCGTCGTGACCGCAGGTGCACTGGCAACGACCACCACCGGCTACACCAACGCGGCCATCGCCCACCCGCCGTTCAACGACGCAGCCGGCGGCGGCGCGTCGGCGACGGCCACCACGCTGGCCGCCTCGGCCGGCCTCGTGCGCCGCGAAGGCAGCTGGACCTTCGCCTATGCCAACACGGCCACGCTGCCGGCCGGCACCTACGGCGACACCCTGGGCAACAACGGCCGCGTGACCTACACCGCGACCGCGCCCTGATCGCCAGCACGACTGTCCGGGACGCGCGGCTTTCGAGACGCGATGAACGAAGGCAGGCCCGTCCTGCCTTCGCCGTCTAGGAAAAAGCCGCATGGAACCTTGGTTGTCACCACCTTCCCGCGCCCGGCGCGCCGCGCTGGCGCTTGCCGTGCTGGGCGGCGTCTGGCTGCCTGCGGCACACGGCTTCACGATCGGCATCACACCCGGCACCCGCGCGCTTTTTCTTCAGGTGGGCGCCGGCACCATGTCGGGCGGCAATTTCAGAACCGGCGGCACGCCCGGCAACAACACGACCGTCAACTCCGTGTCGGTCACCGTTCCGGCGGGCCAACTGGGCTCGGGCACGGCCCAGGCCATGACGACCGACAGCACCGTCACGATCAGTCCATGGGACGGCTTCGCGTTCTGCAATTCACCGGCCACCACGGGGCAGGTGTACGTGGGCGGCTTCTATCGCATGCCGGGTTCGAGCAACGCCGGCGCGGCGACCCTGTCCGTCACCACGCCGGCGAGCCTGACCGATGGCGGCAACACGATCCCCTTCAATAGCATCGCGTGGACCTCTTCGGGCAACGGCGACACGGGAACAACGATCCCCAGCGCCACCTTTGCGGGCGGCACCCAGACCTTGCTGTCGGTCACCCGCAACACCTGGTTCGAAAGCTGCCTGGCCTTCCGCTATCTCAACACCCAGCTGGTCCCCGCCGGCACCTTCACCGGCAGAGCGACCTACACGCTCACCGCGCCATGAAGGCCCGCGCTTCGCTTGCCATGCTGGCCGGCCTGCTGGCCCTGGCCACGCCGCCGACGGCCGGCGCCGCGACCTTTCGGGTCGACGACACGGGCACCTACGCGAGCCAGCCGGTCACACCGATGCGCTGGCGCCAGCTGGCACCCGGCCGCGCGGGCGACCACACGATCGAAGGCCGCGTGGCCGTGGCGCTGCGGCTCAACCTGTCGCCCTGGCTCAACCGGCCGGCGCGCATCTACATGTCGCTGGCACCAACCGAGGGCGAGCAGCTGATCGCCACGTGGCGCACGCAGGGCCGGCTGCTTCCGGGCACGGTCCGCGGCGGCAGCCGCACGCTGGTGTTCGAAGGCGTGGTACGCGACGCTTTTCTGCAGGAAAGCATCGTGCTCGATCTCACCGCCGATGGGCGGAGGGTGGAGCGCGCGCAATCCCTGCAATTCTTCTTTGAGATCGAGGTATCGCCGTGACGCGCCGTGCCGCACTTTTCCGCCGCGTGCACTGCGCGGCCTTTCTGCTTGCGACCGGCATTGCCGCCCTGACGACCGGCGCGCCGGTGCAGGCACAGTTTTCGCTCGCCGTATCGCCGCCGCGTTTCGAACTGTCGGCGAAGCCCGGCGAACGGGTGCGCGAGGTGATCGAGCTCACGCACCGCGACACGCGCGCCGGCGCCTACAAGCTCAAGACCACCGACTGGACCTTCAGGCCCGACGCCTCGGTCGACTTCAGCGACGAGCTGCTGTCGGGCAGCTGCCGGCCCTGGGTCGCGATCGAGCGCCGCGAACTCAGCATCACGCCCGGACGCCCCTACCGCTTCCGCTTCGAAGTGACGCCGCCGGCCGGCACGCCGCCGACGGAATGCCGCTTCGCGGTGATGATCGAAGGCCAGCAGCCCGCGGCGGCACCGGGCGTTCCGGTTGCACTGGGGGCGCGCATCGGCGTCATCGTCTATGTCGCCGTGGGTGACGTGGCGCCGGTGCTGGAGCTCGCAGGCAGCTCGGTCCAGACGGTCGACGGCCAAGCCACGCCGATGCTCAAGATCCGCAACACCGGCACCGCGCACGGCCGGCTGGCCGGCTTCCTCTCCGGCACCGATGCAAGCGGCACGGCCTTGGAGCTGCAGGCCAGCACCACCCCCATCATGGCCGGCGAGACACGCGACATCGCGCTCGTGGCCAACAAGCCCGGCGACACCGAAACGGCCGTCGCCGTGCGCTTCCCGATCACGATCACCGGCAAGCTGGAGTGGGGCAAGAACGGCTCGATGCCGATCCATCAACGCTTCGCCCCATGAGACGCTGGCTCCGATGCAGCGCCCTCGGACTGTGCGGCGCGGGCCACGCGCTGGCCGGCGCGCCGGCATGGGCACAGGCTGCGCCCGCTGCCACGGTGGTGCAGCCCGAGGCGGCCGGCTATGCCGACCGCGTGCTGGACGACAGCCCGCAGGCCGAGCCGGCCGATGAGCCCCAGGTCCGCGACACGGGCTGGCCGCGCGGCTGGAGCATCGAAGGCCAGTCGACCCAGCAGAGCGGCATCGTGCGCCAGCGCAGCCAGTCGCTGTTGTTCTCCGGCTACCTCGACACGCCCGACTACGGCACCTTTTCGGCCAATGCGAACCTCAACCGCGACGCCGCGCCGGTGAACGGCCTCGGCCTGGTGGGCACCACCGGCATGCCGTATAGCGTGGTGCCCTACAGCTACCGCACCGGCAGCACCTGGCGCATCGACCAGCGCGGCATGCCTTTCGACGGCGGCTGGTTCGGCAACAACAGCGTCGGCAACATCAACATGGCGGCGACGCCACTGGCGCGCGGCGTCGGCCGCGTCTACCTGCCCAGCCTGCCGATCGAGGGCGTTGCCGCCAGCCTGGAGCAGCCGGGCAGGACCACCTTCAATGCCTCGGCCGGCCGGCTCGGCTTTTTCGACGGGCTCTCCTTCCAGGGTTTCTCGGCCAACCAGGGCACGGCCGCGAGCGCCGGCGCCCAGACGCAGCTGACCGGCGGCGACGGCCCGCTCGCGCTGGGCCGCACCGATGCAGCCGCCCAGCTGATCGAGACGCGCGACTTCAACGCCAACGGCGTGCCCGGCTTCGCCCAGAACACGCGCTCGCTCTGGACCGCCGTGTCCTGGCAGGGCCTGGCGCCCTGGGCCGATTCGCTGGGAACCGGCTTCGGCGGCGTCGCCGACAAGGTGGGCGGCCTGCGCGTCCAGGCCAACCTGGCGCAAAGTTCCGGCCGGCCTTCGGACGCGTCCTCGTTCGCCCCGCGCGATTCGGCCACCGGCGCTTGGGTCGATGCCGCCTGGCGCACGGAGCTGATGCAACAGGCCGCCTCGGTGTTCTATTTCGAGCCCTCGCTGCGCTGGGGCGGCGATTCGCTGCCGAGCGATCTGCGCGGCGCCTCGTGGCGCGGCGACATCTCGACGCGCCAATGGCAGCTCGGCACCAACCTCGAAGTGAGCGACAGCGTGAGCGGCTTGCGGCGCAGCTCGGTGTTCGGCAACCTGTTCGGCCGCTATCGCTTCGACTCGCGCGACGCACTCTCGGCCACCCTCGCCGCGCGCACCGGCACTTTCGCCGCGCAGTCGGCCCAGCTGACCTGGGAGCACAAGTCCGCCTGGGGCTACACGCAATGGCGCACCGACGCGGCGCACGGCACCGGTCTGCGCGTGCTGCGCACCGGCGTCGACCATGCCTGGAGCGTGAGCGAGACGCAGACCCTCTCGACCTCGCTGGCGGTCGAGGAGTCGCGCGAGATCGGCCTCAGCAAGCGCACGGTCCACTGGGGCGTGCTCGGCACCACGCCCCTGGTCGCCGGCGCCCAGCTCGACCTGAGCCTGCGCGGCAGCAACGGCATCGGCGGCAACGACTCGCGCTTCCTGAGCGCCAATGCGCGCCTGACCTGGCCGCTCGGCCTGGGCTGGTCCTTCATCGCCCAGTACACGGCGGCGCGCGGGCAGGAGTCGCTCAATCCGGCGGTGGTCTCGGCACTGACGGCGGCGACGCTGCAGCCGGTGCTCGTCACGCCTTACAGCAGAACCTTCATGGTGGCGCTGCGCTACGAGAACCGGGCCGGCCTGGCCAGCGCGCCCATCGGCGGCGCACCCGGTGCCGGCGCGGGCCGGCTCGAAGGCCATGTGTTCTTCGACCAGGACAACAACGGCCGGCGCGAAGCGAACGAGGGCGGCGTAGCCAACGTGACGGTGGTGCTCGACCGCCGCTACGTGGCGCGCACCGACGCCCAGGGCTTCTACAGCTTCCCGTCGGTGGCGGCCGGCAGCCACGAGATCGAACTGATCCAGGACAACCTGCCGCTGCCCTGGAGCAGCGCGGGCTCGCCTTCGCGCCGCGTCGACGTGTACGTGCGCGACACCGCCTCGGCGGACTTGCCCGTGCAGAAAGAGCGCTGAAGCGCGGCCTTTGTCTCGCGGCGGCGCGTTGCGCACGCGTCCTACGACTTAAGTCGGTTGCGCTGCGCCGCGGCAGGGTATTTACTGGCCGGCAACGGAGGCCACGGATCCCGCCGACCCTTCATTTTTCCGTGACTCCGCCGATATCCAAAGGACCGGTCGTCGATGCGACGCCTGCCTGTCCTGTTTTTTCTTGGGTGCCGCCATATGTACGGAAGCGCGTTCTCAACGGGGGTTTGCATGAAAAGCGCCCTCACCGCCCTGCTGCTGCTGCCGCTGGCCTGCACAGCCGAGACCACGCTCGGCGTGAACAGCGCGACCGGGGGCCTGAACTTCACGGTGAACATTCCGCCCGTGTTCCGCGTGCTGCAGGTGACGCCGGTGACGGACGGGTACGAGTACCGCGTCTGGACCAACAGGCCCAGCGTGATGCTCAACGGCCGCGAATACCGGTTCCGCCGCGTCGGCGAGACAACGCTGAAGATTCCGACGCCGCCGCAGGGCCTGTTGCTGGTTCACGGCCTCTGAGCGGGCTCAGTGGCTGCTGCCCGAGGGCGGCATCGGCGAGGTCGACTGGCCCGGCAGCTCGGTGCCGCTTGCATGGGAAGCGGCGAGCGCGCCGGCATAGACCTCGGTCTCGGACACCTTGGAGCTCATCGCCGGCGCAGCCGTCGACTGGCCCTCGACCTCGGTGCCGGCCGGATGCGCGGCCGCCACCGCGCCGGCCTGCACCTCGGCGCTCGGCGGCGAGTTCATCATGAGCGGGTGGTAGTCGGAGCCGTCGGTGATCTCCTGCGCCTGCGCGAATGCAGCGCCGAAGGATGCGAGCGCGGCGACCGCGGCGAGCGCCATCCAGCGTGTGGAAGCATGCATGGTTGTCTCCTCGACAAGGATGGGCCGATCGCGCCGCGGCGCGACATGCGCCGCGACGGATCGTCCATCGAGGACTCTAGGAAGCCACGCTTAGGACAAGCTGACCTCGCTCGACGAAGGCCTTGAGCTCTTCTTCCCTCAGCATGTCGGCGCGCACGCAGAGCGCCTCGCCGCCGGCCGCCCGGATGGCGGCCTCGACCTCGGGGCCCAGCGCTTCGCCACGGCCGCAGAAGAGCACGCGGCCGCCTTCGACCGCGAAAGCAGCCCCCACGGCGCGGCCGATGCCCGAGGCGGCGCCGGCCACGACGATCAGCTTGCCTTCGAAACGGCCCGCGCGGCCGATCGTGCTGCGATCCCAGTTCGCTTGCGACATGGCTTGGCTTCTCGTGTCCTCAGTCGGCCCGCGCCCACCAGGCGGTCACCGCCGACGGCGCCTTCATGTCGACCGCCTGCCCGATCTGGGGTGTCATCAGGTCCACGCCGCGCGCCACGGCGAGGGTGGTGATGCGCGCCAGCGGGTCGTGCCAGTCGTGCAGCGCCAGATCGAAGGTGCCGTTGTGCACCGGCAGCAGGCGCTTGCCGCGCAAGTCCAGATGGGCCTGCAAAGTCTCTTCGGGTTGCATGTGGACGCCGGACCATTGGCGGTCGTAGGCGCCGCACTCGATCAGCGTGACGTCGAAGGGCCCGTACTTCTCGCCGATCGCCTTGAAGCCGTCGAAGTAGCCGGTGTCGCCGCTGAAGAAGAGCCTGAACGATTCCGACTGGATGACCCACGAGGCCCACAGCGTGGGGTTGTCGCTGAACAGGCTGCGCCCCGAGAAATGCTGCGCCGGCGTCGCGACGAAGCGGATGCCGTCCACTGTGGTGGATTGCCACCAGTCCAGCTGCCGGACCTTGGCCGGATCCACGCCCCATTCGACGAGCAGGTCGCCGACGCCCAGCGGCGCCAGGAAGTGATCGACTCTTGCCGCCAGCTGCAGGATCGCGGCACGGTCCAGATGGTCGTAGTGGTCGTGCGACAGCACCACGCCCCTGATCGGCGGCAGCCCGTCGATCGAAATCGGCGGCGCATGAAAGCGCTTCGGCCCGGCCCACTGCACCGGCGAGGCGCGCTCGGAGAACACGGGGTCGGTCAACCAGAAGGCGCCTTGCAGCTTCATGAGCACGGTCGAGTGCCCGAGGCGCACCAGCGTCTGGTCAGGCGCGGCCAGCAGCTGCTCGCGCGTGAGGCTGGCCACGGGCAAGGGCGCGGCAGGCGAGGCCTCGGGCGGCTTGTCGAACATGAAGCGCCAGAGGACCCTGGGCATCTCGCGCCAGCCGACGGTCTGGGGCGTCACGGGGTTGCGAAAACTGCCGTCGCGGAACTGCGGCGATTCGGGATAGCGGGCGGTCCCGCAGGCGCTCAATCCGAGGGTGGTCATGAAGGCAATCAGAATGAAAAGCAGCGCGGCCGCAAGCGGCCGCGTTCGGTGGACGGGCGGCGCCAATCAGAGCCTGCTCGCGCCGGCCGCGGTGCGCTGGTCCATCGGATTGCGCATCGTCGAGATCACCTTGCTGTTCACGCGCGAACCGGAGGACACGTTCTGGTCCGGCGCGTAGGCTGCGCGCATCGCTTCCTGGGCCACGGTGGAACGGTCGGCGACCGCCTTGAAGGGTTCCGCGCCGCGCGAGCCGCGCACCACGTTCTGATTGGGCGCGACGGCGCTGCGAACCGCTTCCGCGTCCACATCGGCGCGGCTCAGGGCCGACACGTGGCTGTGCACGCCGTCATAGCTTTCGGCCTGGGCGGCGACCGAGCCCAGCGCGGCAAGGGCGCTGAAAGTGGTGACGGCGAGAAACTTCAGGGAGGCTGTTTGCATGGTGATGAACTCCAAGACTGGGATGACCGGCAGGTCTCGCGCCGCATGCGACATGCATCGCGGCTGACCTGGGCTTCACTCTAGGCAGGCAGATTGAGCCGATCGTTAGCGAAGAGTTAGGCGAGAGTTAGGCGAGTCCACCCCGCCACCGCTTCAGCCGGCGCAGCAGCTGAGTCGGGCGCTCGCCTTTGCCGACGCCGGCAAGTTGGTCGAGTTAGTGCGCGCGCTGCATGCTCAATGCCGCCTTGAGCGCAGCAAGATTGTGTTCCGTGCAGGACGTGCGCCGGCTGACGTACTCGATCAGCGCCTTCAGTTTCGAAGGCTGGTCGTGCCTGCTGGGGTAGTACAGGTAAAAGCCAGGGAACGTCGGCGAGAACGAAGTCAATACGCGCTTCAGGCGCTTGGCTCGGATGTAAGGCCGCGCCAGCTGCTCGAAGGTGTAGGCCAATCCGACGCCTTCGAGCGCAGCTTCCAGGCCAAACATCGTGTCGCTGATGGTGAGGTTGCCCGTGATCTCGTAGTCCACCGGGCGACCGTCCACCTCGAATTCCCATTTGTAGATTGCACCTGTGGCCGCAAAGCGAAAGCGCACGCAGTTGTGACGCACAAGGTCATCCGGATGACGAGGCGCGGGAATCCGCCGCAGGTACTCCGGTGACGCAACCACCGCGACGGCGACCGGTCCGCCGATGGGCACTGCGACCATGTCCCGGTGGATGCTCTCGCCAAAACGGATTCCAGCGTCGAAACCTTTCTCGACGATGTCTACGAAGCCCTCATCGTTGGTGAGTTCAAGCTGAACGTAGGGGTGCTCTTGGAGGAAGCCGGCCAGTATGGGTTGCAGGACCAGCGCGGTGGAAATCCGCGCGGCGTTCAGGCGCAATGTGCCGGCAGGCCGCCCCTGAAGGACGTGCAGTTCCTCCCCCGCATCGATGACTTGACCGAGGGCGGGGCCGATCCGGGCGAGGTAGGCATGGCCGGCTTCAGTCAGGCTGACGCTTCGCGTGGTCCGATTCAGCAGGCGCACGCCCAACCGTGTCTCCAGCTGCCGGATAGCCTGGCTCAGGGCAGAAGGCGATACCTCCAGGTCCGCAGCAGCAGCGGTGAACCCGCGATGTTCTGCCACTTTCCAGAACGCCATCAATCCATCCAGTTGGCTGAGTTTCATACCTTGAAGCTTAGCTTCACAAGGCATTCAGCATTGACCACTTTTTCTTTTTTATGCCAGCTCCTAGAGTCGACCCACCCCATAGAGGATGAAACAGAAATGACGCAAGACTGGAAACAGCAACGCAGCACTGACCACGGCACGGCCACCCACGGCTCCTTGGCGGCCTCTCTCGTTGTGGTTCTGGGTATCTGTGTGAGCGTCGCGTGGCCGACCCGCGCAGTGGCCAGCCAGGCGCTGGCGCAGAAGTACGCGTGCGTCGCATGCCACCAGCCCACGGCCAAAGCGGTTGGCCCATCCTGGAAAGACATCGGGGCACGGTACGGCGAGGGAAAAGGAACTGCCGCACAGCTGGCTGCAAGCATCAAGGCCGGCAGCTCGGGAAAGTGGGGCGCGATGCCCATGCCGGCGCAAGCCCAGATCCCCGATGCCGATCTGCAGTCGCTTGCGCAATGGGCGCTCGACGGCGCCAAGTAATCACAAGGAACACATCATGCGCAAAGTCTGGTTCATCACCGGTGCGGGAAGCGGTATCGGTGCCGGCACTGTCAAGGCCGCATTGACGGCCGGTGATCGCGTCGTCGCCACCGGCAGGAACATGCAGAAACTGCGCAATGCCCTGCGCGACGTTGCGAGCGACGACCTGGAGATTCTCCAGCTGGACGTCTCCGATGAGGCGCAAGCAACGACTGCCGTCGACCAGGCGGTGAAAAGGTTCGGCCGCATCGACGTGGTGCTGAACAATGCCGGCTACAGCCTGCTTGGCAACTTCGAGGAGCTGAGCACGCAAGACATCGAGCGCCAGTTCGCAACCAATTTCTGGGGCGTGAGCAACGTGATGCGGGCAGCGCTGCCGGTCATGCGCAAGCAGCGCTCCGGTCACATCATCAACATGAGTTCCGTTGCCGGCGTTGTCGGGCTGAAGCACTGCAGCGCATACGGCGCGAGCAAGTTCGCCGTCGAGGGCCTTTCACTTGCGGTGGGCGAGGAAGTCGAGAAGTTCGGGATCAAGGTCACGGCTGTAGAGCCGGGCTTCTTCCGCACGGACCTGCTGGACGCGGCCAATGTCAAATGGCCGAGCGGCCGCATCGACGACTACGCTGCCGCGGAGCAAGGCGCCCAGGAGATGTGGTCCCCCTACGCTGGCCAGCAGCCGGGCGATCCCGAGAAGCTCGGCCAAGTCCTGGTGAAGCTCTCGGGCATGGCGATTGCGCCGCGGTTGTTCGTGGCGGGGAGCGACGCGATAGCAGTGGTTGCGCCGGCCGTGGAGGCTCGACTGAAGGCAGTGCACGCCCTCGAGGACCTTTCCACGTCGACCGACGGGAGCTTCCGATGAGCGCGCTCAACATCAACGGCCGTGAGCGCACGGTCGACGCCGACCCCGGCACCCCCATCCTCTGGGCCCTGCGCGACACGCTGGGCATGACCGGCACCAAGTTCGGTTGCGGCGCCGCGCTGTGCGGCGCCTGCACCGTGCATCTGGACGGCCAGGCCATCCGGTCGTGCGTCACGCCCATTTCCGCCGCCGAGGGCAAAAAGATCACCACCATCGAAGCCGCGACCGATGGCAGCGACCGGGTCGGTGCGGCGGTACACGCCGCATGGGTCAAGCACGACGTGGCGCAGTGCGGCTACTGCCAGAGCGGCCAGATCATGAGCGCGACGGCCTTCCTCAAATCGCTGCCTCGGGGCAAGCAGCCCAGCGCTGCGGAGATCGATTCGGCCATGGCCGGCAACATCTGCCGCTGCGGCACCTACGCCCGCATCCGCGCCGCGGTGGCCGATGCCGCCAAAACCCTCGCCTGAAGGAGGCGCCATGTTGCCCAACATCGACTATCGCGAACTGCCACGCGCCATGCAGCGCCTGATGGCCGCAGGCCCGGCCGACGAAGCCGCCACGCTGCCTCGCCGCAGCTTCCTGAAGCTGGCCGGTGCCGGCGGCCTGGCGCTCGGCGCCTTTCCTCACCTGGCAACGGCGCAGGCCAACGGCGCCGGCCAGGCGGCCAGCGCCCTCAAGCCGACGCAGCAGCCCTCGGCCTTCGTTCAGATCGCCCCCAGCGGCGAGGTCACGGTGACCATCAACCGGCTGGAGTTCGGCCAGGGTGTGCAGACCGGCTTGCCGATGATCCTGGCCGAGGAACTGGATGCGGACTGGCGCCTGGTGCGCAGCCGCAACGGCTCGAACGACGCCGCCTACCTCGACCCGGCCTTCGGCATTCACATCACCGGCGGCTCGAATTCGATCAAGAACAGCTTCACGCAGTACCGCGAGCTCGGTGCGCGCGCCCGGGCCATGCTGCTGGCGGCGGCGGCGGCACACTGGAACATCGACGCGGCCACGCTGCGAACGCAGGCCGGCACGGTGCTCGGCCCGGGTGGCCGCAAGCTGGGTTACGGCGAGCTGGCCGAAGCTGCCATGGCCCTGCCGGTGCCCGAGAAGGTGACGCTGAAGGACCCCAAGGACTTCCGCCTCATCAGCCGCCCCACCACGCGCCTGGACGCGCGCGCCAAGAGCAGCGGGCGCCAGGACTTCGGCATCGACGTCAAGCATCCCGGCCAGCTCACGGCGGTCGTGGCCCATCCGCCGGTGTTCGGCGCCCGCCTGGCCTCGGTGGACGACAGCGCGGCGCGCGCCGTCAAGGGCGTGAAGGCCGTGCTGCGCGTGCCGCTGGACCGCGGTGCCGAAGGCGTGGCCGTGGTGGCCGACGGCTACTGGCCAGCCAAGCTGGGGCGCGACGCGCTGAAGCTGCAGTGGGACACGGCCGCCGTCGAGAAGGTGGACAGCGAAAAGCAACTGGCCCAGTACCGCGAGCTGGCGGCTCGGCCCGGTCCACGCAAGTTCGACGCCGACATGGCGCCGCTGGCCACGGCGCCCCGGCAACTGGAAGCCGAGTTCGTGTTTCCCTACCTGGCCCATGCGCCGATGGAGCCGCTGAACTGCACCGTCAAGCTGTCCGAAGGGCGCGCCGAGGTGTGGACCGGCTCCCAATGCCCCGGTCTGGACGCTGCCGCGGTCGCGCGCGTGATGGGCCTCAAGCCCGAGCAGGTGGCAGTGCATGTGCAGATGGCGGGCGGCGGCTTCGGCCGGCGTTTCTCGAGCACGAGCGACTTCGTGGTCGAGGCCTGCGAGATCGCCAAGGCCGCGCGTGCCGCCGGCCTCAAAGCGCCGGTGCGCCTGCTGTGGAGCCGCGAGGACGACATCAAGGGCGGCTACTACCGCCCCATGCACCTGCACCGCGCACGCATCGGCTTCGACGAGCGCGGCAAAGTGCTGGCCTGGGACCACGTCATCGTCGGCCAGTCCATCACCACGGGCTCGGTGTTCGAGCCCTTCCAGGTGAAGAACGGCATCGACGCCACGGCCACGGAGGGCATGCGCGATCCCTACGCGCTGCCGATGCGGCTGACCGTGCATCACCCCAAGCTCAACGTGCCGGTGCTGTGGTGGCGCAGCGTGGGTTCCACCCACACCGCCTTCGTGATGGAGACCTTGATCGACGAGATCGCCCGCAGCACGAAGCAGGACCCGGTGGCCTACCGGATGCAGCTGTTCGGTGACAAACACCCGCGGCACCGCGCCGCGCTGCAACTGGCGGTGGACCAGAGCGGCTACGGCAAGAAGCAGCTGCCGGCCGGCCGGGCCTGGGGAGTGGCAGTACACGAGTCCTTCAAGTCCGTGGTGGCCTACGTGGCGGAAGCCTCTGTGCGCGACGGCCAGCCGGTGCTGCACCGGGTCACCGCCGGCGTGCACTGCAACCTGGCTGTGAACCCGCGCAGCGTGGAGGCGCAGGTGCAGGGCGCGGCGGCCATGGGCCTGTCGATGTGCCTGCCCGGCGGCGCCATCACATTGAAGGAGGGCGTTGTGCAGCAGAGCAATTTCGGCGATTTCACCGTGGCCCGCATCACCCACATGCCGGAGTTCGATGTCCACATCGTGCCCAGCGCTGAGCCGCCCACCGGCATGGGCGAGCCCGGCCTGCCGCCGCTGGCCCCCGCGTTCGCCAATGCCGTTGCGCGACTGACCAACAAGCCGCTGCGCCAGTTGCCTTTCGACCTGGCGTGACCGTATCAACCGCAGCCCACGATCCTGAACTCGACCCGGCGGTCCAGCGCATCGACCGCATCGTCGGTGCCGCTGCCGATGATGTTCTCGCGAAAACCCTTGCCGCTGGGCGTGGTGCGCTCGCCCAGCACGGTGGATTCGCCGACCAGCCGCTGGCGGATGTAGCGCGCGCGCTGCATCGACAGCGTGTCGTTGAACGCCACCGAGCCGGTGCGGCTGGTATGGCCGACGATGTCCATGCAGACCCTGGCATCGGCGCTTGCCCTGGCGATCTCGCGCAGCCACATGGCGTAGGGGCTGCTGATCTTGGCGTCCGACCAGAACGCGGTGCCGCCCGGATTGAACAGGAACTTCACCCCGAGCTGCCGGTTGGCGATGCCGTAGGCGACGATCTTGCCGAAGGCCTGCTCGGCCTCGGCCGTGCGGCCCAGCTTCGCCGAACTCAGATAGATGCCGTTGAGCACGCGCAGCTGTTCGCCGTTGGACGTTGCGCCGGCGGCGCTGTACCGGGTCAGCGCCTCCTCATAGCGCTCGGCGTTGTAGTGCGTGGTGGCCTCCTTGATCACCGGTGCCACCGCGAGGCGCTCCAGGTAGTACGGATCGGCGCGCTGGCCGGGCGGCGTGGCGGTGGTGCGCACGTAGCTCTCGATGACCAGGTCCTTGGTGGGCACGGGCGTGTCGCGGTCGTAGGGCAAGGGTGTGTGGTCCAGGCCGTCGTCGCGCGCCACGGCCGAGGACTGGGCGGCCACGATGCCGGTGGCCAGTTCGGTCAGCGCGAGATCGATGCGCAGCGGGCTGCGCGCCTCGCTCACCGACAGCCGCGTCATGGTGCCCGTGAGCAGGTAGCGGGCCTTGCCCAGGTTGGCGCTCTGGAAGGGCAGGATCTCGATCGCGTCGTGCTTCGAGCCCAGCCGCTCGCCGACCCGCTCCTGCAGCAGCTGCGTGGCCACGGTCTGCTGCGCGCTGCCGGCATCGATCATCGGATCGAGCACCACGCCGCGCTTGGCGCCCATCCTGGCGATGAAGGCCGGCTGCTTCTGCGTCTGCGCGACGAGGCCGTCGGTGGCCTGCGCGACGGCCTGCTCGAAGGACAGTTCGCCCTTGGACGGAGCGGCAGGCGGCGCGGCGCAGCCGGCCAGCCCCCAGACGAGCAGCACGGCGCCGGACCCGAACACGGCCGGCAGCCAGCGAGCGAAGGTCGTGGTGGTCATTCGCATCCCTTTCTCAGTAAGGCGGCCTCGCCGGGCGACAGGGGTTCGAGCGAGGCCCGTTGAAGAATCTCGGCGCACCGGTTGTCCTGCGGCACGGCTTCGGTCCGGGCGATCTGGGCCGGGGCCGGACGCGGGGCTTGCTCGAGCTCCGGCGCCAGCGCCGGTGCCCGCGCCTCGCGCCTCGCCTCACGCCGCGCCTCGCGTCGTATCTCGCGCCGCGCGGGGGGTGTGGGCTCGGTGAATACGCTCGCCGCCGGCTTCGGCGCCGGCTGGATGCCCAGCGCACGCAGCGCGGCTTCGGCCGCACCGGACGGCTCTTCCAGCGTGTCGAGCGGGGCCGGGGGCAAAGCAGCGATCGCGCGCGCAGGTGCCTCCGGCGTCGCCCGCTGGGGACTGGCCGGCATCACGCGTGCCTGCACCGGTTTGGCCGGCGCGGGACTGGTCGCCACGGGACTCGCCTGCAGCGAACTCGCGGGCAGGGCCGCGAGCGAGGCCTGCGGCGCCGTGCGGATCGGATCACCGAAGCGGGAATAGCCGGCCGCAGCCAAGCCGACCACCAGCGCTGTCGCCGCCAGCGCGGCGATCTTGCCCTTGCTGCCGCGCCGCTTCGACGGGCGCGGCGCGGCGCGGGAAGCTCGCATGCCATCACCGCCCAGCTGCGCCCAGAACTCGGCCACGCTCTGCGGACGGTTGTGCGGGTGCAGCGCCATCGCGGCGTCGATGGCGGCCAGGAAAGACACGCTGTAGCGGCCGCGCGCGAGTTCGGACAGCGGCTGCAGCGGGGTGCCCATGAGGCGCTCGATCGAGGGGACCGGCGGCCGCCCGCTGATCGCCATGTACACCACGCTGGCCAGCGCGTACAGGTCGGTCCATGCGCCCTGCTTCATCGAGGCGCCGTCTCCGCACTGCTCGATCGGCGCGAAGCCGGGCTTGAACACCACCGTCGGCGAGGCCCCCATGCCGTCGATCACGCGCCGCGCCGCGCCGAAATCCAGCAGCACCGGGCCGTCGTCGGTCAGCAGGATGTTGTCGGGCGCGATGTCGCGATGGAAGCAGCTCAGCGCGTGCATGGTGCCGAGTGCGTCCACCAGCGGACGCAGCCAGCCGATGAGCTCGTCCTCGTCGGGTGCGCGGCCCATCTCGGCCAGCGCGCGCGCCAGCGTCGGCCCCGCGTAGTACGGCATCGCCATGTAGGCCGTGCCGTTGCCCTCCCAGAAGTGCAGCACCCTGACCAGCGCCGGATGATCGAAGCGCGCCAGGATCCGCGCCTCGTTGACGAAACTGCGCAGGCCGATGCGGAAGCTGTCGCCATGGCGCTGCGACTTGAGCACCACCCCGGGCGAGGCGCTGGCGCGCGAAGCCAGGACGGCCGGCAGGTATTCCTTGATCGCGACATGCCGCTCGCGGACATGGTCCCAGGCCAGGTAGACGATGCCGAAGCCGCCCTCGCCGATCGGGCCGACGATCTCGTAGTCGAGCAGCCGTGTGCCCTCGGGCAGGATGTGCGCGCTGTCCCGGTTGGGGGCGTCCCAGGCCGGTGCCGGCGTGTCGTGTGCGCCGAAGCCCGTCACCGGGCCGGGCACGGTGCGCATGTCGAGTGTGATCACGGAGGACCCCCAGTCGTGAGCGCCCACTCTACTGCGCACAGAGTACGAAAGCATTCACCGGAAGCACTAGCCGAAAGGAGGCCCCGGCCCGTGCCCTGGGGCCTGTTCAGGCCCTAGCCTTCGTCGGTCGCCTGCTGCGCCCTCATCTTGGCGTGCACATAGGCGCCGTGCGGGATGTAGAGCAGGTCGGCGACCTTGCGCATCAGGTGGTTCTCGTGCGCGCTCAGGGTGCCGTCGGCATAGGCAACACGCCACATGTGCTCGATCATGCGCAGCTTCTGCGCCATCTCGAAGCTTTCGTTGATCCTGGAAGTGAAGCTGAAATAGTCCGTGGCGGTCCGGGCGGTCTGCTCGGCCAGTTCGAGCAGGCGCTCGATCTCGTCGTCGGCCAGCGCGAACTTGTCGCGCAGCGCGGCGATGACGGCGCGGCGCTCGGCCGCCCCGAGTTCGGGATCGGCGCGCATCACCTCCACCAGCAGCACGGCCGTGGCCAGCTGCAGCAGGTGCTGCTGGTTCTGCGCCGAGTCGGCGGCCTCCGGCGGCCGCAGCGCATCGAAAAGGTCTTTCAGGGTCTTCAGCATGGCAGGGTCAGCCGCTCAGGTACACGCGCGCCACCAGCCCGGTGCCGCCCCGCTCGTCGTCGCTGCGATTGCTGAGTGCAATGCGCAGGCCGTTGCGCAGCGCCGCGGTGCGCGCAATCGCGAGGCCGAGGCCGCTGCCGCCGGCGGAGGTGCCGGGCACGCGGAAGAAGCGGTCGAAGACGCGGGCCATGAACTCCTCCGGGATGCCCGGCCCGTTGTCGACCACGTCGACCACCGGCTGGCCCTGCACCTCGTGCAGCCGCACATCGACCACGCCGCCCTCGGGCGCATGGCGCAGCGCGTTGTCGATCAGGTTGTCGAACACGCTGCGCAGTTCGGCCGCCGGCGCGCTGACCACGGGCGCCACCTTGCCGTCGAAGCCGACGTCGATGCGGCGCCGGTCGGCCACCACCATCAGCTGACCCAGGCTTTCGCGCAGCAGCGCCGCGACATCGACCTGCTCGGGCGCCGCGGCCGGCGCCGCGCTCTCCTGCCGCGACAGGCGCAGCAGCTGCTCGATCAGGTGCTGGGCGCGCGTGACGCCGGCCTCGAGCTGCCCGAAGCGCTCGGCCGCATCGCCGGGCGGCACGTGCGCGCGCAGGTTCTCGAGCTGCAGCCCGATGGCGGCGACCGGCGTGCGCAGCTCGTGCGCGGCGTCCTGCACGAAGCGCCGCTGCGTCGCGAAGGCTTCGCGCAAGCGGGCGAGCAGGCTGTTGAAGGCGCTCACCAGCGGCGCGATCTCGTCCGGCACGCGCGCGAGCGAGAGCTCCGACAGGCTGCGCTCGTCCTGCGCCGCCACCTCGCGCGCCACCGCATGCAGCGAGTACGAGGTGAGCCACACCACGAGCCACAGTACCGCCAGCGAGACGGGCAAGAGCAGCACGATCGGCAAGGCCGCGAACAGGGCGCGGTGCTTCACCTCGTGGTGCAGGAAGCTGCCGCTCTGCGCGATCTGCACGCGGGATTGCCCGGCCCGCGTGCTCGGCGCCGCGGTGTAGACGCGCCAGACATCGTCGTGGCGGGTACCGGTGCGCACGTCGCGCAGCCCGGGCTCAGCTTGCAGCGGCACGGCCAGCTTCGGCCACGAGCTCGCGAGCAGGCGGCCGTCGGGGCTCCAGATCTGCACGATGAAGGCGCCCCACTTGAAGACGCTCTGGTCGCCGAGCGGCTGCAGGTCCGGCGTGCTGTCGTTGGCCGCATAGGAATTGGCCAGCAGCTGCATCTGGTCGTCCATGAAGGTATGGACCATGCGGCCGTAGCTCATGTACGAGGTCCAGGCCGCCGCGCCGGCCGCGATCAGGTGCAGCGACACCAGCCACAGCAGCAGCTTGCCGCGCAGCGAGCAGGGCATGTACCAGGGACGGGGATAGGCTTTCTTCATGCCGCCGCCACCCGCCATCCGAGCCCGCGCACGTTGCGGATCGCCTCGGGCCCGAGCTTGCGCCGCATGCCGTGGATCAGCACGTCGACCGCGTTGCTCGTGACTTCTTCGCCCCAGCCGTAGATGCGGTTTTCCAGCTGCTCGCGCGAGAGGATCGCGCCGGGCCGCTCCAGGAGTGCGTGCAGCAGCGCGAACTCGCGCGCCGTCAGCGCTTCGCGCGTGCCGTTGCGCAGCACCTCGCGCGTGGTCAGGTCCAGCTGCAGCCCGCCGCCGCCGATCACCGAATGCGCGGCGCCGTCGCGGCGCCGGATCACGGCGCGCATGCGCGCCAGCAGCTCGCGGAACTCGAAGGGCTTGAGCAGGTAGTCGTCGGCGCCGAGGTCCAGGCCCTGGATGCGGTCTTCCAGGCCGTCGCGCGCGGTGAGCACCAGGACCGGCGTGGTGTCGCCGCGCTCGCGCGCGCGGCGCAGCACCTCGGTGCCGTCCTGCTTGGGCAGCCCGAGGTCGAGCAGCACGCAGGTGTAGCCGCCGTCGGCAAAGGCGCTCTGGGCCAGCGCGCCGTCGCGCACCCAATCGACCGACCAGCCTCCGCCCTCGAGCGCCTGCCTGAGGCTGCGCCCGATCATTTCATCGTCTTCCACCAGCAGTACACGCATTGCTTTTTCTCTCTGGCCGCGACGGTAGCACGGCCCTCCCGACCGTTTCGACAGGCCCTATGACGTCGTGGCCTTTGCGAGCCGCCGCGCCGAGGCGCTGGCCGCCAGCTGCGGCAGCACCGGCAGCGCGCGGATGCGCAGGCCGGTCAGCGCGAACAGCGCATTGCCGAGCGCCGGCGCCACCGGCGGCACGCCGGGCTCGCCCAGGCCGCCGAGCGGCCCCTCGCTGGCCAGGAAGTGGATGTCGAGCTCGGGCGGCACCTGCGCCATGCGCAGGATCGGATAGTCGCCGAAGTTGCGCTGCTGCACCGCGCCGCCCTGCACGGTGATCTGCTCGCCGAGCGCGGCGCTCAGGCCCATGAGGATCGCGCCCTCCACCTGCTGGCGCGCCGTGTCCGGATGGATCACGCGGCCGCAGTCGACCGCCGAGGTGATGCGGTGCACGCGCGGCACGCCCTCGTCCGACAGCGACAGCTCCAGCACGTGGGCCACGGCGGTGCCGAAGCTTTCCACCAGCGCGACGCCGCGGGCCCGCCCGGCCGGCGGCGCGCTGCGCCAGCCGGATCGCCGCGCGGCCTCGTCGAGCACGCGCGCGAGGCGCGAGCCGGCCGGCAGCAGCGCGCGGCGGTACTCGACCGGGTCCTGCCGCGCGGCGTGCGCGAGCTCGTCGATGAAGGTCTCGGTATAGAAGCCGTGCTGCGTGTGCGAGACGCTGCGCCAGGCGCCGGTGCGGATCGGGTGCGGGTGGTCCACCGCTTCGATCGACTGGTTCGCGATGGCGTAGGGAATCTCGAAGGCCTCGTTGCGGCCCGCGGTGTCGATGTAGCGCTGCTCCCAGCTCAGGGGCCGCCCGTCCGCGTCCAGCACCGCCTGCACGCGGCTGCTGAGCGCCGGCCGGTAGGCGCCCTGCGCGAAGTCTTCCTCGCGGCTCCAGATCATCTTGACCGGATGCGGACTGGCCTCGGCGGCCAGGCGCACGATCTGCGGAATGTGGTTGGACATCTCCGGCAACCCGTGGCGGCCGAAGGAGCCGCCGAGCGGCATCGGGTGCATCGTCACCTGCTCGAGCGGCAGGCCGGCGAGCTTCGCCAGTTCGCTGCGCGCCCACAACAGGTTCTGCGTGCCGCCCCAGTAGCTGAAGCGGCCTTCGGCCTGCTGCGCCGTGGCGTTCATCGGCTCCATGGCCGCGTGATGCAGAAAGGGCACCTGGTAGTGCGCATCGACGCGCTGCCGGCCGTCCATGGAGGCCTGCACCACGTTGCCGATCGCAACCCGGCTCTTGCCCTCGCTCTCCAGCGCCGCACGCTGGCCCGCGAACAGGCGTTCGCTGGAGAGGCTTTCGTCGCCGCCCTCGAAGCGCGGCCGCAGCGCCGCCAGCGCGCGGCGCGCGGTGGTGTAGCGCGTCGCGATCACCGCCACCGCATCGGGCAGCGAGACCACGCGCTCGACGCCGGCCATCGCGAGCGCCGGCGCGGGATCGACCGCCACCAGCCGGCCGCCGTGCCGCGGCGTCGCCAGCACCGCGGCATAGCGCATCTCGGGCAGGCGCACGTCGATGCCGTATTGCGCACTGCCGTCCACCTTGGCCGGGATGTCGAGCCGCGGCACGGAAGTGCCGATCAGCCGGTAGTCACCGGGCTGCTTGAAGCGCGGCTGCGACGGCAGCGGCAGCCGTGCCGCTTCTGCGGCCAGTTCGCCGTAGCGCAGGCTGCGGCCGCTGGCGGCGTGCAGCACCCGGCTGGCCGCCGTGCTCAGTTCGCCGGCGGGCACGCCCCAGCGCTGCGCCGCCGCGTCGACCAGCATCATGCGCGCCAGCGCGCCGGTGATGCGCATGCCGCTCTGGCCGGTGAAGCGCACGGCGGTGGAGCCGCCGGTGATCTGCAGCTTGATGAAGCCCGCGATGGTGCCGAAGGTGGTGTCGATGACGCCGTCGAACAGCGCCGGGATCTGCCGGTTCTGCAGCACCCAGCCGCGCGCCAGAAAGCGGTTGGCGAAACGCGCGTCGCCCGGCGCCGGCTCGGTGCGCACGCGCGGCCAGTCGGCGTCGAGCTCCTCGGCCAGCATCATCGCGAGCGCGGTGCCGACGCCCTGCCCCATGTCGGCGTGCGGCAGGTAGACGGTCACGCTGTCGTCCTCTCCGATCTTGACCCAGCCGGCCAGGATCGCTTCGCCGGGGGCCGCGGCCGAGGCCGGCAAGCCGCGGCCGCTGCCCATGGCCGCCATCCCGACATAGCCCAGGGCCAGCCCGCCGGCCGTCGCGGCGGCCGAGCCGATCAGCAGCGTGCGGCGCTTCATGCGAAAGCTCCAGCTGCGACGGCGTGGATGGCCTTGCGCACGCGCGGGTAGGTGCCGCAGCGGCAGATGTTGGTGATCGCGCCGTCGATCTGCTCGTCGGTCGGTTTCGGCGTGTGCGCCAGCAGCGCGGCAGCGGCCATCAGCATGCCGGACTGGCAGTAGCCGCATTGCGGCACCTGGTGGGCGATCCAGGCGCGCTGCAGCGGATGCAGCAGCGCCTTGCCGCTTCCGCCCTGCGCCGCCGCCAGGCCTTCGATGGTGAGGATCTGGCGCCCGGCCGCCGCGGCAACGGGCAGCGCGCAACTGCGCACGGCCTGGCCGTCGAGGTGCACCGTGCAGGCGCCGCAGGCCGCGACGCCGCAGCCGAATTTGACGCCGGTATGGCCGAGGTCCTCGCGCAGCACCCACAGGAGCGGCTCCTCGGGCGCGACCGCCACGCGATGGCGCGTCCCGTTGACCTGGAGTTCGAGGGTGGCAGTGGATGGGGAATTCATGTGGGGCTCCTGCATGAAGGAGTCCCCGAGCCTAGGCCGCAACTATTAGCAGCGCGTTAGACCGTCAGAAGCGCTCGTGCGGCCCCAGGTAGCGCCACAACCCCACCGGCAGGTTGCCCAGCACCACGCGGCCGATGCGGATGCGCTTCAGGCCCACGACCTTGAGCCCGACCAGCTCGCACATGCGCCGGATCTGGCGCTTCTTGCCTTCGGTGAGCACGAAGCGCAGCTGCTCGGGGTTCTGCCATTCGACCTGCGCCGGCTTGAGCGGCTGGCCGTCGAGGGCGAGGCCATGGCGCAGGCGCGCGAGCTGCTCGCGCGGAAAGGCGGCCTGAGAATTCTGAGCGACCGGCCCGTAGGAAACGCGCACCAGGTATTCCTTCTCGATCTCCGAGTCCTCGCCGATCAGCTGACGCGCCACGCGGCCGTCCTGCGTGAGCACCAAGAGGCCCACCGAATCGATGTCGAGCCGGCCGGCCGGCGCCAGGCCGCGCAGCTGCGGCGGCGAGAAGCGGTGGCGGCTCGGGTCCTCGCGCCAGTGGGTGCGCGGGTTGATCAGCACCACGGCCGGCTCGTGCCCGTCCTCGGCCTGGCCGCTCACATAGCCCATCGGCTTGTTCAAGAGGATCGTGACCTGTTGCTGCTGCTGGTTCTGCGCCTTCCTGTCGACCTCGATGCGGTCGGCCGGCCCCACCTTGACGCCCATCTCGGCCACCTGGCCGTTGACCTTGACCCAGCCCTGCGCGATCCAGTCGTCGGCTTCGCGGCGCGAGCACAGGCCGAGTTCGGCCATGCGTTTGTTGAGGCGTGAAAGTACAGGCGCGTCGGTCATCCGGCGATTGTCACGGCATCAAGCGGTAACCCACCGCGGTTTCCGTCAGCAGGTGGCGCGGCTGCGCCGGGTCGGCCTCGAGCTTCTGCCGCAGATGGCCCATGTAGATGCGCAGGTAGTGGCTCTGCTCGCCGTGCGACGGGCCCCACACCTCGCGCAGCAGCTGGCGCTGCGTGAGCACGCGGCCGGCGTTGGCGACCAGCACCGAGAGCAGCCGGTATTCGGTGGGCGTGAGGTGCACCTCGGTGCCCGCGCGCCGCACCAGCCGCGCCGTGTGGTCGACCTCGACTTCGCCGAATCGGAACACCGGCTCGGGCTCTTCAGCGCCGCTTGCCGTGCGCGGCCGGCGCAGGTTGGCGCGCACGCGGGCCAGCAGCTCGCCGGTGCCGAAGGGTTTGGTCAGGTAGTCGTCGGCGCCGGCATCGAGCGCGGCAACCTTGTCGGCCTCGTCGGTGCGCGCCGAGAGCACGATGATCGGCACGCTCGACCAGCCGCGCACGTCGCGGATCAGCGAAACGCCGTCGCCGTCGGGCAGGCCGAGGTCGAGCACCAACAGGTCCGGCTGGCGCGTGCCGGCCGCCGCCAGGCCCTCGCGCAGCGTCGCGGCCTCGTGCACCTGCCAGCCCTCGGCCTCGAGCGCGCCGCGCACGAAGCGGCGGATCTGCGGCTCGTCCTCGATCACGATGGCGGTGGGGCTGGGCATGGTTCAGGCGGCAAGGTCGCTCGACTCTGCCGGCTCGGGCGGTTCCCGGCGCGGCAGCGTGACGGTGAATTCTGCCCCGCCGCCGGCCGCGTTGGCCGCCGCGATCTCGCCGCCATGGGCGCTCACCACCGCCTTGCAGATCGCGAGGCCGAGGCCGACGCCCGGCGTGGCCGATTCGGCCTGGCCGCGCGTGAACTTGTCGAACAGCGTCTGCTCGCGGCCGTGGAGCGCGGCCGGCAGACCGGGGCCATGGTCACGCACGCTGAGCGCCAGCGCGCGCTCGGTGGCGCGCGCACCGACCTCGATCGGCGCCGCGCCGTACTTCACGGCGTTCTCGAGCAGGTTGACCAGCACGCGCTCGATCAGCACCGCATCGAACTCGACCAGCGGCAGCTCGGCCGGCAGCGCGGTCTGCACCGCCATGTCGCCGAGCGCGGGGCGCGCGGCGCGGATCGCCGAGCCCACCACCTCCTCCACCGACTGCCACTCACGCCGGAGGTTGACCGTGCCGCCGGCGATGCCGCTTTCGAGCCGCGCCATGTCCAGCAGGTTGCTGACCAGCGCATGCAGCTGGTGCGCCTGCGCGACGATGGCGCGCGCGATGCGGCGCTGATCGCCGGGCGCCTCCGGCAGCGCCTGCAGCGATTCGGCCAGCGCGATCAGCGCGGTGAGCGGCGTGCGCACGTCGTGCGAGATCGCGCCGAGCAGCGCATTGCGCAGGCGCTCCGATTCCATCTCGACCACCGCCTGCTGCGCCACGTCGACATAGTGCACCCGCTCCAGCGCGATCGCGATCTGCCGCGCCAGCGTGTCGAGCTGCTGCGCCTGCTCGGGGATCATCAGCCAGCGCGGCTGCGCGGGCTCAAGCGCGAGCACGCCGCGCACGCGCATCGGCGCCTTGAGCGGCACGTAGTGCCAGGGCTGCGCGGCCAGCGTGGCGGTGGCGAGGCCGGCCGGCTGGCCTTGCCTGAAGGTCCAGTCGGCCACGCTGGCATCGAAACCGGGCGGCGGCTGGGTGGGCATCACCAGGCGGTCGGACGCGTCGGGCACCAGCACCAGCGCATGGCCGCCGAAGTGGCCCTGCACCGCGGCCGCGCCGAGCGCCACGACCTGGTTCGTTTCGAGCGCCGCCGAGAGCTCGCGCGTGAGCTCGAACAGCGACTGCGCACGCCGCTCGCGGCTGGTCGAGACGCCGGCCGCGAAGCGCAGGCCCGCGGTGAGTTGCCCGACCAGCAGGCCGACGCCGAGCATGACGGCGAAGGTCACGACGTACTGCGCATCGCTGACTGCGAAGGAGAAGCGCGGCGAGACGAAGAAGAAGTCGAAGGCCGCCACGTTGAGCGTCGCGGCGAAGGCCGCAGGCCCGCGCCCGAATCGCATCGCCACGCCGACCACGCCCAACAGGAACAGCATCACCATGTTGGCCAGCTCCAGCACGCCGACCAGCGGCGCGGCGAGCAGCGTGATCGCGACGCTGCTGGCGGCCGCCCAGGCATAGCCGGGCCAGCGCGCATGCGGGCGGTCGCTGTCCTCCACCTCGGGGTCGCCGCGCCGCCCGCCCGGGCGCGCCTGCGCGATGCGGCGCGAGCTGTCGGCGCGCGCGACCTCGACGATGTCGATGCCCGGCGCATGGCGCGCGAGCTCGCGCGTGAGCACGCGCTGCGGCCACCAGCGCTGCCAGCCCTGGGCCGGCTCGGCGCGACCCACCACCAGCGTCGCGCAGTTGAGCCGCCGGGCCTGCGCGGCGAGCTCTTCGGCCACGTCGACACCGGTCAGCACCGCCGTCTCCGCGCCCAGTTCCTCCGCCAGCTTGAGCACTCCCAGGATGCGGTCGCGCTGCGGCGCAGCCAGCCGCTGCAGGCGCGGGGTTTCGACGTAGGCCGCATGCCAGCGCACGTTGAGCTGGCCGGCCAGCCGCGCCGCGGTGCGCACGGTCTGGCCCGCGCCCTCGTGCGGGCCGACGCAGGCGAGGAGCGCGCCCGAGGTGTTCCAGGCCGGCGGCCCGACCTCGCCCTCGCGGCCGGACTGCTCGATGCGCCAGCCGCGCACGTCGTCTTCCACGTGCTCGGCGGTGCGGCGCAAGGCGATCTCGCGCAGCGCGATCAGGTTGCCCTTGCGAAAGAAGTTCTGCGCCGCGCGCTCGGCCTGCTGCGGGATGTAGACCTTACCGGCCGCGAGCCGGGCGGTGAGTTCGTCCGCGGTGACGTCGACCAGCACCACTTCGTCGGCCTCATCGAGCACCGTGTCGGGCACGGTCTCTTGCACGCGCACGCCGGTGATCGCGCCGACCGTGCCGTTGAGGCTTTCCAGATGCTGGACGTTGAGCGCCGACCAGACCTCGATGCCCGCGGCCTGCAGCTCCTGCACGTCCTGCCAGCGCTTGGCATGGCGCGAACCCGGCGCGTTGGAATGCGCGAGCTCATCGACCAGCAGCACGGCCGGCTTGCGCGCGAGCGCGGCGTCGAGATCGAACTCGGCCAGCGTGCGGCCGCGGTAGGCCACGTCGCGCAGCGGCAGCGTTTCGAGACCGGCCAGGAGCGCCGCGGTCTCGCTGCGGCCATGCGTTTCGACCACGCCGATCACCACATCGCGGCCGGCCGCGTGCTCGCGCTGCGCGGCGCTGAGCATGGCCCAGGTCTTGCCGACGCCGGCGCTGGCGCCGAAGTAGATGCGCAGCTTGCCGCGCTGGGCGCGCTCCTCGTCGGCACGCAGCTGGGCCAGCAGTGCGTCGGGGTCGGGGCGGGCGATTTCGTTCATGCGATGCATTGCAGGTTATCGCATCGGCCGCTCCTTGCGCCTATCGCGACGGGCGTGCCGCCGCGCGGTGCGCGACACCATGAACCACGCGAAGCCCATCGGGATGAAGAAGGCCGCGAGGGCACACAGCGCATGGAGCAGCTCATCGGGCATGGCAGGTGCTCCTTGCTCAGCGTGCGGCGTCGAGCGCCAGGTTGAGCGCGAGCACGTTCACGCGCGCTTCGCCGAGCAGGCCCAGGAGCGGCGTTTCGGTGTGGTCCTCGATCATCCGGGCCACATGGTCGGCCGGCATGCCGCGCAGGCGCGCCACGCGCGCCGCCTGGTAGCGGGCCGCTGCCGGGCTGATGTGCGGGTCGAGCCCGCTGGCCGAGGCCGTGACCAGGTCCACCGGCACCGGCTGCGTGTTGCCGGGGTCGGCCGCGCGCAGTGCCTCGATGCGGCCCTTGACCGCCTCCGTCAGCGCGGGATTGAGCGGGCCTTGGTTGGAGCCGCTCGATGCGCCCGCGTTGTAGGGCATCGGCGCGGTGGCCGATGGGCGGCCCCAGAAGTGCTTGGTGTCGCTGAAGTTCTGCCCGATCAGCGTGGAGCCGACGGGCTTGCCGTCGCGCACGATCAGGCTGCCGGCCGCCTGCGCCGGGAACACCGCTTGCGCGGCGCCGGTCACGGCCAGCGGATAGACGAGGCCGGTGATCACGCTGAGCAGCACGAAGAGCACGAGCGCGGGACGAAGAATGGTTTTCATGATGATGATGTCCTCAGACCAGACCGACCGCGACCAGCAGCCAGTCGATGAGCTTGATGCCGATGAAGGGCACGATGAGCCCGCCCAGGCCGTAGATCGCGAGGTTGCGGCGCAGGAGCGCCGCGGCCCCCACCGGCCGATAGCGCACGCCCTTCAGCGCGAGCGGGATCAGGAACACGATGACGAGCGCATTGAAGATCACCGCCGACAGGATGGCCGACGAGGGGCTCGCGAGCCGCATCACGTTGAGCGCACCGAGCTGCGGATAGGTCGAGACGAAAATCGCCGGAATGATGGCGAAGTACTTCGCCACGTCGTTGGCGATCGAGAAGGTGGTGAGCGAGCCGCGCGTCATCAAGAGCGCCTTGCCGGTCTCGACCACTTCGAGCAGCTTGGTCGGGTTCGAGTCGAGGTCGACCATGTTGCCGGCCTCCTTGGCAGCCTGGGTGCCGGTGCCCATGGCCACGGCCACGTCGGCCTGCGCGAGCGCGGGGGCGTCGTTGGTGCCGTCGCCGGTCATCGCCACCAGGCGGCCTTCGGCCTGGTAGCGGCGGATCAGCGCCAGCTTGTCCTCGGGCGTGGCCTCGGCCAGGAAGTCGTCGACGCCGGCTTCGGCCGCGATCGCGGCGGCCGTGAGCTTGTTGTCGCCGGTGATCATCACGGTCTTGATGCCCATGCGGCGCAGTTCGGCGAAGCGCTCGCGGATGCCGGTCTTGACGATGTCCTTGAGCTCGACGATCCCGAGCACGCGCGAACCCTCGGCCACGGCCAGCGGCGTGCTGCCGCGGCGCGCGACCTCGTCGGCGGCGCGCAGCACTTCGGGCGCCATCGAGCCGCCGAGCGCTTCCACATGCCGGCGCACCGCGTCGACCGCGCCCTTGCGCAGCGGGATCGCATCGGTGTCCAGGCTGTTCGGCGCCGCCGGCAGGTTGACGCCGCTCATGCGGGTCTGGGCCGTGAAGGGCACGAAGTGCGCGCCTTCCACGCCCCTGTCGTCGGTGCCGCCGCGGCGGGCCAGCTCGACGATGCTGCGGCCCTCGGGCGTTTCGTCGGGCAGTGAAGCGAGCAGAGCGATGCGCGCCAGCTTGTCCTGCGGGACGCCGGGCGAAGTCAGGAAAGCGCTGGCCTGGCGGTTGCCGTGCGTGATGGTGCCGGTCTTGTCGAGCAGCAGCACGTCGACGTCGCCTGCGGCTTCCACCGCGCGGCCGGAGGTGGCGATCACGTTGGCCTGCATCATGCGGCTCATGCCGGCCACGCCGACGGCCGACAGCAGGCCGCCGATGGTGGTCGGGATCAGGCACACCAGCAGCGCGACCAGCGCAGTGAGCGACACCACGGTGCCCGCGCCCATCGCACCGACGCTGAAGATCGAGTACGGCAGCAGCGTGACGGTGACCATCAGGAACACCAGCGTCAGCGCCACCAGCAGGATGGTCAGCGCGATCTCGTTCGGCGTCTTCTGGCGCTTGGCGGCTTCGACCATGCCGATCATGCGGTCGAGGAAGGATTCGCCCGGGTTGACCGTGATGCGCACCACCAGCCAGTCCGACAGCACGCGCGTGCCGCCGGTGACGGCCGAGAAGTCGCCGCCCGACTCGCGCACCACGGGCGCCGATTCGCCGGTGATGGCGCTCTCGTCGACCGAGGCCACGCCTTCGATCACCTCGCCGTCGAGCGGGATCACGTCATGGGCCTCGACGAACACCACATCGCCGCGGCGCAGCTCGGGCGCCTGCAAAGGCAGCCACTTGCCGCCGTGGAAGGGCTCGACCATCTTCTTGGCCCAGGTGTCCTTGCGCAGGCCGCGCAGCGACGCCGCCTGCGCCTTGCTGCGGCCCTCGGCCAGCGCTTCCGCGAAGTTGGCGAAGAGCACCGTGAACCACAGCCAGATCGAGACCGCGAGCACGAAGGCCGGCGACATCCCGGTATCGCCCGGGAAGCTCAGCGCATGCACCCACAACAGCGTCGTGAGGATGCTGCCGATGTAGACGATGAACATCACCGGGTTGCGCCACTGCACTCGCGGGCTCAGCTTGGCGAAGGCGCCCCACAGCGCGGGCTTGACCAGCGCGGCGTCGAAGAGCGAGAGGTGCTTTTTCTGCCGGGCAAAGGCCTTGGCTTCGGCCGCGGCGGTGGCTTCAGCCACGGCCGCCTGGGCGGGCTCGCCCAGAGCAATAGGAGAAGGGTTCTTTTTCATGGTCTGCGGTCTCATTTCCACAGCATCAGGTGTTCGACGACCGGCCCGAGGGCGAGTGCCGGCACATAGTTGAGCAAGCCCACCAGCAGCACCGTGCCGATCAGGAGCGTCACGAACAGCGGGCCGTGCGTGGGCATGGTGCCGGCCGTGACCGGCAGGCGCTTCTTGGCGGCCAGCGAACCCGCGATCGCGAGCACCGGCACGATCACGCCGAAGCGGCCGAACCACATCGCGATCGAGAGCAGCGCGTTGTAGAAAGGCGTGTTGGCCGACAGGCCGGCAAAGGCGCTGCCGTTGTTGTTGCCGGCCGAGGTCAGCGCGTAGAGGATCTCGGAGAAGCCGTGGGCGCCCGGGTTGGCGATGCCCGCCTTGCCGGCACCCGCGATCACGGCGACGGCCGTTCCGGCGAGCACCAGGATGGGCGTGACCAGGATCGCGATCGAGGTCAGCTTCATCTCGTGCACCTCGATCTTCTTGCCCAGGTATTCGGGCGTGCGGCCGATCATCAGGCCGGCGATGAAGACCGCCAGGACCGCGAAGATCAGCATGCCGTAGAGGCCGGTGCCGACGCCGCCGAACACCACTTCGCCGAGCTGCATCAGCACCAGCGGCACCATGCCGCCTAGCGGCGTGAGGGAATCGTGCATCGCATTCACCGCGCCGCAGGAGGCCGCGGTGGTGATGGCGGCGAACAGCCCGGAGGCAGTGATCCCGAAGCGCACTTCCTTGCCTTCCATGTTGCCGCCGGCCTGCAATGCGGTCGAGGCCTGGTCGACGCCGAGCGGCGGCAAGAGCGGATTGCCGGCCTGCTCGGCCGGAATGACCGCGACCACCGCGAGCACGAACATCACGGTCATCGCGGCGAGGATGGCGAAGCCCTGCCGCTGGTCGCCGACCAGGCGGCCGAAGGCGAAGCACAGCGCCGCCGGGATCAGGAAGATCGCGATCATCTGCACGAAGTTCGCGAGCGCCGTGGGGTTTTCGTACGGGTGCGCCGAATTGGCGTTGAAGAAGCCGCCGCCGTTGGTGCCGAGCATCTTGATCGCCTCCTGCGAAGCAACCGGGCCCATGGCCAGCGTCTGCGTGGGGGTGCTCGCATTTTCCAGCACCGGGTTGCCCGACGCATCCTTCAGCGGCTGGCCACCGGCATCCAGCTTCGGCTGCTGGTAGGCGGTGGTCTCGAGGGTGGTGACCGTCTTGTAGGTGTCGAAGTTCTGGATCACGCCCTGGCCCGCGAACACCATCGCGATCACGAACGAGATCGGCAGCAGCAGCCAGGCCGTGATTCGTGTGATGTCGACCCAGAAATTGCCGACGAAGCCCTTGCCGTCCGTGCTGCGCGCCGCGAAGCCGCGCGCCAGCGCGAAGGCGACCGCAATGCCGGTGGCGGCCGAGAGGAAGTTCTGCACCGAGAGCCCCAGCATCTGCGTGAGGTAGCTCATGGTCGATTCGCCGGCATAGCCCTGCCAGTTGGTGTTGGAGACGAAGCTCACCGCGGTGTTGAAGGCCGAGTCGGGCGACACGGCGCCCATGCCGGCCGGGTTGAGCGGCAGCACGGCCTGCAGCCGCTGCAGGCCATAGACGGCGAGCGCACCGATGGCATTGAAGGCCAGCAAGCCCAGCGCATAGCTGCGCCAGTGCATCGATTGCTCGGGCGAAACGCCGGCAAGCTTGTAGAGCGGCGCCTCGGCGCGCTGCATCCAGCGCGGCAGGCGGCCGTCGCACAGCGCCGCCAGGTAGCGGCCGAGCGGCCAGGCCAGCACGCCCAGCACGATGAGAAAGAGGGCCAGCAGGCCCCAGGCCGAGCTGTTCATCTCAGAACTCCTCGGCGCAGATCAGCGCGAACACCAGGTAGGCGAACAGGATCACGGCGACGAGGCCCGCGAATCCATAGAGAGCATCGAGGCCGATCACGTGCGCTCTCCCTTGGGTGCGTCAAGCTTGCACAGCCCGACCACGGCCTCGGCCATCACGACCCAAAGCACCGCAATGGCGGCAATCCATGTGAAGTCCATTCACCACTCCTGCATCGAGAAACAATGCAGTCAGTGTCCGCACGGTTGCATAAAAGCGGGAAACAGAGTGCGCCGAGAGGCGTAAAGAAAGCATAAAAATCGCAAGCCCCCGCCTGCGCATCCCCAGCGCTCGCCTATAACCGCAGTCTCGACAACAAACGGTATCTGCGCATGCATCCACCTCGGCAAGGTCTTGGAATTCTCACGCTGAGCGCGCTGGGGGTCGTCTATGGCGACATCGGTACGAGCCCGCTGTACACCATGAAGGAGGTCTTCAACCCGGCCCATTCGCTCGCCCTCAATGCTGCGAACGTCATCGGCGCCGTTTCGACGATCTTGTGGGCGCTGATGGTCGTCGTCACGCTCAAGTACGTGGTGCTAATCTTGCGTGCGCACAACCGGGGCGAAGGAGGGATCATGGCGCTAACCGCTCTCGCAGCCAAAGCGGCGGGGAGCACGCCCAAGCGTCACACGCTTCTCCTCCTGATTGGCGTGCTCGGCGCAGCACTCTTCTACGGCGACGCTGTCATCACGCCGGCAATATCCGTCCTGGGTGCGATGGAAGGACTGGAAACCATCACGCCTGCGCTCAAACCGTATGTGCTACCCATCTCGACGGCTGTCATCATCGGATTGTTTCTTGGGCAGCGCTTTGGCACCGCAGCGGTAGGCAAGCTGTTCGGCCCCATCGTCGTCGTGTGGTTCGCTGTCCTCGCTATCACCGGTGTGGCGCAAATCGTCGAGCATCCGGCCATCCTGGCGGCCCTCAATCCGTTGCGGGCCATTGAATTCATGCAGGCGCGCGGGTGGCACCTGTTCGTCGTCATGGGTGCAATCGTCCTAGCGCTGACGGGTGCCGAGGCCCTTTACGCAGATATGGGCCACTTCGGCAAGAAGCCGATTCGCTTGGCCTGGAACACCTTCGTACTTCCGGCCCTGGCGCTCAACTACATGGGACAAGGAGCCCTGCTCCTCAGCGATGCCAGCGCGCTCGAGAACCCATTCTTTCGGCTCTTTCCGACGTTCTTGCTGATTCCCGCCGTCGTGCTCGCGACGATGGCCTCGGTGATCGCATCGCAAGCCACGATCTCCGGAGCCTATTCGCTGACCAAGCAGGCCGTCCAGTTGGGCCTGCTTCCACGAATGCAGGTGCTGCACACCTCAGAGAAGGAATTCGGGCAGATCTACGTGCCTTTCGTCAACTGGGTCGTGATGGTTGCGGTACTGCTCGCGATGGTGGGCTTCGGAAGTTCTTCTGCGCTCGCGTCCGCATATGGAATTGCGGTCACGGTAACGATGTTCATCACGACCTTGCTCACCTTCTTTGTTGTTCGGCATGCGTGGGGGTATCCACTGCCGCTTGCTTGGGCAGCGACCGGAGCATTTCTGTTGGTCGATGCTGTGCTCGTGGTTTCGTGTGCTCTCAAGTTCTGGCAGGGCGGTTGGTTTCCGATCGTCCTCGGCAGCGTCATATTCGCGATCATGGCGACCTGGCGGCGTGGCCGCGAACTCCTGATCGAGCACATTCAAAAAGACGACCCGGACCTGTTGCCCTTCATCACGGAGCTGGCAGCCGACGAACATGTGCGCCGCACTCCCAGAACTGCGGTCTATGCCGTGGCCAATCCGGATACGGTGCCACAGGCCCTGCTGCACAACATCAAGCACTACCAGGTGCTGCACGAGCAGAACGTGATCCTCACCGTGCGCTTTCAGGAGGTGCCGTGGGTGCCAGAGGAAGAACGCCTGCAAGTGGAGCCCCTGGTCGATGGATTCTGGAGAGTGCGGGTGAACTACGGTTTCAAGGACGAGCCCGACGTCCCGCGCGCGTTGCGCCTGTGCATGCGCGAGGGGCTCAAGGTCGACGAGGCCGCGATTTCATACTTCCTCAGTCGTGAGATCGTGATTCCTACGCGCGGACCCGGAATGGCCCATTGGCGCGAAGCCCTGTTTGCCACGATGTCGCGCAATGCCGGCAGCGTGGGGGATTTCTTTCGACTCCCCCACAACGCTGTGGTCGAACTGGGGACGCGAGTGCAAATATGAATGAAGGCACTGCCCCGTGCGTATTGCACACATGGGCGGGCTTTTTGCGACCTCGGGTGTCTTCCTGTGAATTCGTTGCTATCGATTCGTCCTCTCATTGCGTACAACCCGACGCATGGATTGAAAGATGAGGACACCATGGACACGGAAGCCATTGCACTGATCGTCGACGAGCCGATCGCCGGCCATTTCTACTGGGTGCTGCAGAAGCAGGACGGCTCGGACTGCCGCCCCGTCGATGCCGCCGAAGGGCCGATGCCGACCTACGGCGCGGCGATGATGGCCGGCATCGCGGCGCTGCAGCGCCGCAGCGATGCGCGCAGCAACCCCGGCGCGCAGACCCTGCACTGAGCCCCCGGCTTCCCGCGCCCCGCGCGCGGGAATTCGCGATTCGAGAAGGCAGCCATCTCGAATCGCGTACTCTTCGTTGCCCCCGATCCGGCACACTCGCCGGCCCATCGCGCAGCATTCAGGCTGCGCCTGAAACGAAGAGACAACCCCATGATCCGAAAGCTGCTGACTTCCGCGGTCCTGGCACTGGCGTTCGCCGCCGTGCAGGCCCAGCCCTATCCCGCCAAGCCGGTGCGCCTGATCGTGCCCTTCCCGCCCGGCGGCGGCACCGACATCCTCTCGCGGCTGGTGGCGACCAAGCTCACCGAAGTCAGCAAGTGGACGGTGGTGCCCGACAACCGCGCGGGCGCCGGCGGCACCATCGGCATCGCCGAGGCCGTGCGCGCCGCGCCCACCGGCTACGACATGGTGATGGGCCAGAAGGACAACATGGTCGTCGCGCCCTGGCTCTACAAGAACCTCAGCTACGACTCGACCAAGGACCTGACGGCCGTGGCCCACGTGGCCTACACGCCGGTCGTGATCGTGACCCGCGCCGAGTCGAAGTTCAAGACGCTGGCCGACGTGGTGAGCGCCGCGCGCGCCGCGCCGGACACCATCACCTACGGCTCGCCCGGCAACGGCACCACCATCCACCTGGCCGGCGAGATCTTCAAGACCGCGGCCAACATCAAGATGCGGCACGTGCCCTACAAGGGCTCCAACCCCGCGATGATGGACGTGCTGGCCGGCAACGTCGACCTCATGGTGTCCTCCCTGCCCTCGGCCATGGGGCAGATCAAGTCCGGCAAGCTGCGCCCGCTGGCCGTGACCTCGGCGCGCCGCAGCAGCTCGCTGCCCGAGGTACCGACCGTCGCCGAGCTGGGCTACAAGGACTTCGACGTCAGCACCTGGTACGGGCTCTTCGTGCCGGCGGGCACGCCGAAGGAGATCATCGTCACGGTGAACGCCGAGGTGAA
The DNA here is from genome assembly GCF_964253805.1 of Variovorax sp. LjRoot175. Lineage (NCBI taxonomy): Bacteria > Pseudomonadati > Pseudomonadota > Betaproteobacteria > Burkholderiales > Comamonadaceae > Variovorax > Variovorax sp. LjRoot175. The sequence continues at coordinate 5,408,223 of NZ_CAXURY020000001.1, forward strand.
CAAACTGCTGGCCACACCCGAAATGAAGGCCGCGATCATCGCCCAGGGTGCCGAGCCGCAAAGCATGACGCCCGAGCAGTTCGGCACGCTGCTGAAGAACGACTACCTGAAGTGGCGCGACATCGTGAAGGCTTCGGGCGCGACGATCGAGTAGTGATGTCCTCCTCCGCGCCCCGCCATCGGTGCCGCGTGATCGCCTCGCCCTGGCCGGGCGTCCACAGCGTCCACACCGACAGCGCGCGCAGCTTCGCCAGGCATTCGCATGCGAGCTTCGGCATCGGCGTGCTGGCGCAGGGGGCGCACAAGTCCGCCAGCGGACGCGGGCAGGTGGAGGCCTGCGCGGGCGATCTGCTCGCGAGCAATCCCGGCGAAGTGCATGACGGGCGGCCCGCGCGGGGCGAGACAGCCCGGCGCTGGCACATGGTCCACCTGGAGCCCGAGGTCCTGGCCTCGATGGGCGGGCCGGAGCGGCCGGCCGGTGATGTGGAATGGACACGCCCCGTGATCCGCGATGCGCAGCTGCGCGCGGTGCTGGTCCGCCTGCTGCAGCGGCTGGACAGCTGGGACGCGGGCCGGCGCACGGATGCGGATGCGCTGGCGTGCGAGGAATCGCTGGTGCAGGCCTGCGGCCTGATGCTCGCGCACCACGCCAACGTCGCGCCGCCCCCGGCGGATGTGGATCGCGGGCTCGCGCAGGTGCGCGAGCGCATCGCCGACGACCTGCTCGCGCCGCCCTCGCTCGCCGAACTCGCGGCCATGGCCGGGCTCGGCAAGTACCAGCTGCTGCGCCGCTTCGCCGCCGCCTACGGCATGCCGCCGCACGCGTGGCTGCTGCAGCAGCGCGCGGAGCGTGCGCGGCGCCGCATCCGCGCGGGCGACACGCTGGCCACGGCCGCGCTGGCAAGCGGGTTCGCCGACCAGAGCCACATGACGCGCGTCTTCGCGCGGCAGTTCGGCTTCACGCCGGGCGCCTGGCAGCGCGTCGCCACCGCGGGCCGGCTGCAATAACGTTCAAGACGCGATCGGGCGCGCGGTTCGAGACTCGGCGGCTGATCAACTCAGGACAAGCGCCGTGCCGAATGCTTTCTTTCATCGAGACGAGATCTGGTCGGCGCATCCCGCGCTCGTGCCTTGCGCATGGGTGGTCGATGGCGTGACGCCCCGGCTGGCCGTGGCCGCGCAGGTCGAGGCGCAGCAGACGATCGCGCGTGCGCGCCTGGCCGCCGGTCCGGAAGGCGAGTTCCCGGAGATCCAGGCCTGGCGACGCGTGTTCTCGTCCATGGGCCTCAAGCCCACCCAGGTGCGCTGCGCGGCGGAATCGCTGCTGCGCCGCTTTCGCAAGGAGGACGCCTTGCCGCCGCTGCATCCGCTGGTGGATCTGTGCAATGCCGTCTCGATGGCCTTCGCCACGCCGATCGCGGTCTTCGACCTCGCGCACATCGCCGGATCGCTGGAGGTGCGCTTCGCAAGCGGCAGCGAAAGCCACGAGGATTTTGCGGGCGTGCACGAGGCGCCCGGCGCCGGCGAGATCATCTTCGCGGACGCGCATTCGCATGCGCACGCGCGGCGCTGGTGCCACCGCCAGAGCGCGCGCTCGGCCGTGCGCGGCGAGACGCGGCAGGTGCTGATCGTGGCGGAAGCCATCCACGCGTCGGCCGGCGCGGACATCGCGCGCCTCAAGGACGTGCTCTCGCGCGCGCTCGGCGATGCAGGCTGCGCGGTCGAGGCGTGCAGCCTGCTGAGCCGCGCCGCACCGCGCATCGCGCTGCCCGGCTGAAAGCCGGATGCGGCGGGTCAGCCGGCGTCCCGGACGTCGGCCACCGGCTGGGTGCCGAAGTCCGCACGCGCCAGGTACTTGAGCACCTTCGCCGCCGCGGTGGCCGGCGTGTCGAGCTGGCCCTCGGCCTTCAGCCGCTCGAAGCGCGCGCGGTCGGGGAACATCTCGGCCTCCGCCCCGCGCAGCTGCACCTGCATGTCGGTGTCGATGACGCCGGGCGCGAGCGAGACGATCTTCGCGCCGCCGCCCAGCGCCGCCTCCTCCAGCGCCACCGCGCGCGAGAAATGGTCCATGCCGGCCTTGGCCGCGCAGTAAGGCGCCTGGCTGGCCATCGCGCTGCGGCCGAGGCCCGAGGAGATGTTGAGCACACGGCGCTCGGCGTGCCAGCCCTGGGTGGCGGCGAGGAAGGCGGAAGTCAGCAGCATCGGCGCCTCCAGCCCCACGCGCAATGCGTGCGCCAACTCCGCTGCGATCGCTTGCGACAAGGGGCGCGGGCGGCCGATGGTGCCGGCGTTGTTGATCAGGGTGGCGCTGGCGAAAGCCTTCGCATCCAGGTTTTGCAGCCACGCGGCCAGCCGCGCCGCGGCCGCGACCGGGTCGGCCAGGTCCTGCTGCCACTGTTCGAGCTCGGCGCCGGCCTCGCGGGCGCGCGCGGCGAGCTGCTCGTCGGCCTGGCGCGAAATGCACAGCAGGCGCTGTCCGGGCTGCAGCAATTGTTCGGCCATGGCGCGGCCGAGGCCGCGGGAAGCACCGGTGATGACGGTGAGCTGGGATGAATTCATGCGTTCTCGTGAAATGGTTCATTGACGGCGAAGCGCCGTGCGGCATTGATGCTAAAGGCGAGTTGACTAAACGCGAGTCGGCTTTCTAAAGTCACCCATGCCGATCCAATACGAGCCCGCCCGCGATCAGCGCCACTACGCTGCGCACTTCGGCCTCGCGTGTCCCGCGCAGGCGCCGCTGGTCCGGCCCGGCCAGCAAGGGCTCTTCATCCGCCGGCCGCGCGCCGACCGCGAGGGCAGCGCCGCGGCGGCGCGATTCGAGATCGCCCCGGGTCGCTGGGGCCTGATTCCCCTCTTCGCCAAGGAGCGCGAATACCCTTTCACCTTCGAAGCGCGCGGCGAGACCGCCGCGAGCGAGCGCAACTTCTACCAGCCCTGGAAGCGCGGGCATCGCTGCGTGATCCTGGCCGATGCGCTGTTCCGCCGCGGCGACAGCGAAGACTCGGTGGTGCGCGTCTCGCGTGCCGACGGCCAGCCGCTGGCGATGGCAGGGTTGTGGAACGGGTGGCGTTCGCCCGAGGGCGAGTGCGTGGAGAGCTTCGCCTTGCTGACGCTGCCTGCCCTGGATCAGCGCGAGCTCCGCTGGGTGGTCTTTCTTCGCGAGGCGTGGATCGACGACTGGCTGCACTGCCCGGTGGAGGAAACGGCCGCCTATCTGCGGCCCTACGCCCTCGACAAGCTGGTGCGCCGGACCATCGTGCACGACCCGAGCATTCCCCTGCCGGAGCGGGCGCCCGCCGCCTGAGGCCTCAGGCGGCGCCCTTGCCTCCCACCGTACCCTCGCGCAGGGCCGCGAGGTCGAGCACCCGAAGCCCGCCGTATTCGACACGGATCGCGCCCTGCGCCTGCAGCGTGCGCAAGGCCTCGTTGACGCGCTGGCGCGAGAGGCCGATGAGGTAGGCCAGCTCCTGCTGCGTGATGCGCAGCAGCTCGCCCACGCCGGGGAACAGCACCGGGTTGAACAGCGCAGCGAGGTTGCGCGCCACCCGCGCATCGGGGTTGTTGAGCCGGTCGGCCTCGCGCGCGGCGATGAACTGGCCGAGCCTTTCGTTGAGCTGATTCATCACGAAGCGGTTGAAGCCGATCGAGTGGTCGAGCAGCCAGTGGAAGTCGTCGATCGGCAGCCCCGCCACCACACTGCGGCGCAGCGCCTGGATGTTGTAGCGGTAGGGCTCGCGCTTGAGCGCCGTGCCTTCGCCGAACCAGCCGCCCGGCGGCAGGCCGCTGTAGGTCATCGAGGTGCCGTCGGCGTTGTCGTTGCTCATCTTGAGCAGCCCTTCGACCACGCCGAACCAGTAGGTCGGCGCGCGGCCGATGCGGCACACCAGGTCGCCCGGCTCGGCCTCGCCGACCACCACGGCCGCCTCTGCGCGGCGCCGCTCGGGGGGCGTGAGCGTGCGCAGCCAGGGGATGTTGGCCAGCTCTTCGAGCGTGGCCGGCCGCACGCGATCGCGTATCGACGAAGTGCCGCTGGAACTGCCGGGGGTCATCGGGAAACTCCGGGGAGGGGTGTCCCTAGGATTGTCGTTGAAACGACAAGATGACGACAAGCTTGGTTCTACAGTCCGGCCCATCGTGCAGACCAAAGCCACCACTTTTCCCCGCCTGCTGCTGGCCCATGCCCAACAGCAGCCCGACGCGCCGGCCGTGCGCGAGAAGGACCTCGGCATCTGGCAAACCTGGAGCTGGGCGATGGTGGCCCGCGAGGTGCGCGAGATCGCCTGCGGGCTCGCCAGCCTGGGCTTCAAGGCCGGCGACAACCTCGCGATCGTGGGCGCCAATCGCCCGCATCTCTATATGGCGGTGCTGGCGGCGCAGAGCCTGCGCGGCGTGCCGGTGCCGCTCTACCAGGATGCGGTGGCCGGCGAGATGGTCTTCATGCTGGAAGACGCATCAATCGAGTTCGTGATCGTCGAGGACCAGGAGCAGGTCGACAAACTGCTGGAATGCCGCGAGCTGAAGAAGCAGGGTGCCGGCATCGGCCACATCGTCTACGACGACCCGCGCGGACTGCGCCACTACGAGCAACCGGGCCTGCTGGGCTACGACAAGCTGCGCGAACTGGGTCGCGCCTTCGATGCCGCGCATCCGGGCTTCTTCGACGAGAGCGTGGCGAGCGTGGAGCCCGGCGATGTCGCCGTGATCCTCTACACCTCGGGCACCACCGGCCGGCCCAAGGGCGTGTGCCAGACGCATGCGAGCTTCATCGCGGCGGGCCGCGGCGGCGTCGAAACCGATCGGCTCGGCCCCGGCGACAACGTCATGAGCTACCTGCCGATGGCCTGGGTCGGCGACCACCTGTTCTCGGTGGCGCAATGGCTGGTCGGCGGCTTCACGCTCAACTGCCCCGAATCGAGCGAGACGGTGATGAACGACATGCGCGAGATCGGGCCGAGCTACTACTTCGGCCCGCCGCGCACCTTCGAAGGCCTGCTGACCGCGGTGTCGATCCGCATGGAAGACGCGGCCGCGCCCAAGCGCTGGCTCTATGCGAAGTTCATGGCGCTGGCGCGGCGCGTGGGCTCCGACATCCTCACCGGTGCGCCGGTCGGCTTCGGCGACCGGGCGATGTATGCGCTCGGCAACCTGCTGGTCTACGGGCCGCTGCGCAACGTGCTGGGCATGAGCCGAATCCGCGTGGCCTACACCGCCGGTGCGGCGATCGGGCCCGACCTGTTCCGCTTCTACCGCTCGATCGGCGTCAACCTCAAGCAGCTCTACGGGCAGACCGAGACCTGCGCCTACGTGTGCCTGCAGCAGGACGGCAAGGTCAAGCTGCAGACCGTGGGCAGCGCGGCGCCGGGCATCGAGCTCAAGATCGCCGACGACGGCGAGGTGCTGGTGCGCGGCGTGTCGGTGCTCAAGGAATACTACAAGCGGCCCGACGCGACGGCCGAGGTGCTCGATGCCGACGGCTACTTCCACACCGGCGACGCCGGCGTGATCGACGCCGAGGGCCACCTGCGCATCATCGACCGCGCCAAGGACGTCGGCCGGCTCGCCGGCGGCGCGATCTTTGCGCCCAACTACATCGAGAACAAGCTCAAGTTCTTCCCGCAGATCAAGGAAGCCGTGTGCTTCGGCAACGCACGCGACGAGGTCTGCGCCGCGATCAACATCGACTTCGAGGCGGTGGGCAACTGGGCCGAGCGGCACGGCCTGGCCTATGGCGGCTACGTCGACCTCGCGGGAAAGCCCGAGGCGCTGGCGCTCATCGGCGAATGCATCGCCAAGGTCAATGCCGATCTCGCGAGCGAGGACGGCATGGGCGAGACGCAGATCGCGCGCTTCCTGGTGCTGCACAAGGAGCTCGACCCCGACGACGACGAGCTCACGCGCACGCGCAAGGTGCGGCGCGGCTTCATCGCGGACAAGTACCGCGTGCTGGTCGATGCGCTCTACGGCGGCAAGACCGAGCAGTACATCGAGACGCAGGTCAAGTTCGAGGACGGGCGCACGGGCGTGGTGAATGCCACGCTGAAGATCGTGGAAGCGAAGACCTTTCCGGTCCTGAAGGCGGCGGCATGAGCAGTCATCGCAAGATCGGCGAGGTCATCCTCGACGTGCAGAACATCAGCTTGAGCTTCGGCGGCGTCAAGGCGCTGGCCGACATCAGCTTCGACGTGCGCGAGCACGAGGTGCGCGCGATCATCGGCCCCAACGGCGCAGGCAAGAGCTCGATGCTCAACTGCATCAACGGCGTCTACCAGCCGCAGCAGGGCTCCATCACCTTCCGCGGCCAGACCTTCCATCACATGAACTCGCGCCAGGTGGCCGAGATGGGCGTGGCGCGCACCTTCCAGAACCTGGCGCTGTTCAAGGGCATGAGCGTGCTCGACAACATCATGACCGGGCGCAACCTCAAGATGAAGAGCGGCCTGCTCGCCCAGGCGCTGCGCTGGGGCCCGGCCGAGCGCGAGGAGATCGCGCAGCGCGAGTTCGTCGAGCGCATCATCGACTTCCTCGAGATCCAGCTGCACCGCAAGACGCCGGTGGGCCGCCTGCCCTACGGCCTGCAGAAGCGCGTGGACCTCGGCCGCGCGCTCGCGATGGAGCCGCAGGTGCTGCTGCTCGACGAGCCGATGGCCGGCATGAACGTGGAAGAGAAGCAGGACATGAGCCGCTTCATCCTCGACGTGAACGACGAGTTCGGCACCACCATCGTGCTGATCGAGCACGACATGGGCGTGGTGATGGACATCTCCGACCGTGTGGTGGTGCTCGACTACGGCAAGAAGATCGGCGACGGCACGCCGCACGAGGTGCGCAACAACGAAGACGTGATCCGGGCGTATCTCGGGACGGAGCACTAGCATGGCCTTCTTCCTCGAGACATTGTTCGGCGGCCTGATGGTCGGCATGCTCTATGCGCTAATCGCGCTGGGCTTCGTGCTGATCTTCAAGGCTTCCGGCGTGTTCAACTTCGCGCAGGGCGCGATGGTGCTGTTCGCCGCGCTGGCGATGGCGCGCTTCGCCGAATGGGTACCGGTCTGGAGCGGCATCGCCAACCCCTGGTTCGCCAACATCGCGGCCTTCGTGCTCGCGGGCGCGCTGATGTTCGCGCTCGCCTGGGCAATCGAGCGGCTGGTGCTGCGCCACCTGGTCAACCAGGACGGCGCCACCCTGCTGATGGCCACGCTGGGCATCGCCTATTTCATCGACGGGCTGGGCCAGACGATCTTCGGCAGCAACATCTACAAGATCGACATCGGCATGCCCAAGGATCCGATCTTCGCCTTCGACTCGGTGTTCCAGGGCGGCATCCTGCTGAGCAAGGAAGACCTGATCGCGGCCGCCATCGCAGCCGCGCTGGTGGCGCTGCTGTCGCTCTTCTTCCAGAAGACCGGTACCGGCCGCGCGCTGCGCGCCGTGGCCGACGACCATCAGGCGGCGCAGTCCGTCGGCATTCCGCTCTCGCGCATCTGGGTCACCGTGTGGTGCGTGGCGGGCATGGTGGCGCTGGTGGCCGGAATGATCTGGGGCAGCAAGCTGGGCGTGCAGTTCTCGCTGGCGACGGTCGCGCTGCGCGCGCTGCCGGTGGTCATCCTCGGCGGGTTGACTTCGGTGCCGGGTGCCATCCTCGGCGGGCTGATCATCGGCGTGGGCGAAAAACTGTCCGAGGTCTACCTCGGCCCTTACGTGGGCGGCGGCATCGAGATCTGGTTCGCCTACGTGCTGGCGCTGGTGTTCCTGCTGTTCCGGCCGCAGGGATTGTTCGGCGAGAAGATCATCGATCGCGTTTGAGCGAAGGAACCCACACATGCTCTACCGCGAAAACGGCCAGTTCAAGACCACCTACCGCGCCGACCAGCAGGTCTTCCCGATCCTGCAGGACCGCGTCTTCATCGCCCTGGTGCTGGCTTTCGCCTTCGTCGGCGTGCCGCTCATGGCAAGCGACTACCTGTTCCGCGCCATCCTGATTCCCTTCCTGATCTTCTCGCTGGCGGCCGTCGGCGTGAACATCCTGGTCGGCTACTGCGGCCAGATCTCGCTCGGCTCGGGCGCCTTCATGGCCGTGGGTGCCTACGGCGCCTACAACTTCTTCGTCCGCGTGCCGGGTATGCCGCTGATCCCCGCACTGATCCTGGGCGGGCTGTGTGCCACCGCCTTCGGCATCCTGTTCGGCCTGCCCAGCCTGCGGGTGCGCGGGCTGTACCTGGCGGTGGCGACGCTGGCGGCGCAGTTCTTCGCCGACTGGATGTTCCTGCGCATCAAGTGGTTCACGCTCGACACGCCTTCGGGCTCGGTCGCGGTGTCGAACCTGCAGGTGTTCGGCCTGCCGCTGGAGAGCGCGCTGAGCAAGTACCTGTTCTGCCTGGTGGCGCTGGTGATCATCGCGATCCTGGCCAAGAACCTGGTGCGCGGCGCGATCGGCCGCGAATGGATGGCGATCCGCGACATGGACGTGGCCGCCGCGGTGATCGGCATCCGGCCGATGTACGCCAAGCTCAGCGCCTTCGCGGTCAGCTCCTTCATCATCGGCGTGGCCGGCGCGCTGTGGGCCTTCGTGTACCTCGGCGCCTGGGAACCCTCGGCCTTCTCGGTGGACTACTCGTTCCGCCTGCTGTTCATGGTGATCATCGGCGGGCTGGGATCGATCATGGGCAGCTTCTTCGGCGCCGCCTTCATCGTCGTGCTGCCGATCGCGCTCAACCAGCTGCTGCCGATGCTGGCCGGCGCATTCGGGATCGAGATTTCCACCGCCGGCATTGCGCACGCCGAGCTGATGATCTTCGGCGGGCTCATCGTTTGGTTCCTGATCGTGGAGCCGCATGGCTTGGCCAAGCTCTGGTCGACCGCCAAGCAGAAGCTGCAGCTATGGCCGTTCCCCCATTGACGCCGCCGCGCATGTTTTTCTGTTGACCGGGTAGTGCTTCGTTCATTCATTCGACTAGGAGACACACATGAAAAAACTTCGCAAACTGATGATCGCCCTGGCTGCCGGCGCTGCCTGCCTGACGACGACGGGCGCCTTGGCCCAGGACAAGGAGCAGTTCATTCCCGTGCTGTCCTACCGGACCGGCGCCTACGCCCCCAACGGTGCGCCATGGGCCAACGGCTTCGTCGACTACATCAAGCTGGTCAACGCGCGCGGCGGCCTCAACGGCGTGAAGCTCACTTTCGAGGAATGTGAAACCGGCTACGACACCGCCCGCAGCGTCGAGTGCTACGAGCGCCTGAAGGGCAAGGGCGGCGGTGCCTCCTTCGTGCAACCGCTGTCCACCGGCGCGACATTCGCCATCACCGAGAAGGCGCCAGTCGACAAGATTCCGGTGGTGACCGTGGGCTACGGCCGCAGCGAGAGCGCCGACGGCACGGTGTTCAAGTGGAACTTCCCGATCGCGGGCACCTACTGGGTGGCCGCCGACGCCATCCTCCAGGCCATCGCCAAGAAGGAGGGCGGGCTCGACAAGCTCAAGGGCAAGAAGTTCGCGCTGCTCTACCACGACAGCCCCTACGGCAAGGAGCCGATCCCGCTGCTGCAGGAGCGCGCGAAGATGCACGGCTTCGACCTGCAACTGCTGCCGGTGACGGCGCCCGGCGTGGAGCAGAAGGCGACCTGGCTGCAAGTGCGTCAGAACCGGCCCGACTACGTGTTGCTGTGGGGCTGGGGTGTGATGAACTCCACCGCACTGAAGGAAGCGCAGGCCACGGGCTACCCGCGCGAGAAGATGTATGGGGTGTGGTGGTCGGGCTCGGAGCCCGACGTGAAGGACGTGGCCGACGGCGCCAAGGGCTACAACGCGGTGGCGCTGCAGCATGGTGCGGAGCCGCAATCCAAGTTCGTCAAGGACGTCCTCGCGCTGGTGCACGACAAGGGCCAGGGCACGGGACCGAAGGGCGATGTCGGCCAGGTGCTCTACATGCGCGGCGCCATGAGCGCGATGCTCGCGCTGGAAGGCATCCGCTCGGCGCAGGAGCGCTTCGGCAAGGGCAAGATCATGACGGGCGAACAGGTGCGCTGGGGCCTGGAGAACCTGAACCTGACGCAGGCCAAGCTCGACGCGCTGGGCTTCGCGGGCGTGATGCGGCCGATCAGCACCTCGTGCGTCGACCACATGGGTGCATCGTGGGCGCGCATCCACACCTGGGACGGCAAGGAGTGGAAGTTCACCTCCGACTGGCTGCAGGCCGACGAGCAGGTGATCAAGCCGCTGGTCAGGAGCACGGCCGCCAAGTACGCCGCCGACAAGAAGCTCACGGCGCGCACGCCCGCGGAATGCCAGTCCTGACGAAGCACAGCTCATGAGCGCAGCGAACATCGTTCTCAACGTCAACGGCATCGAGGTCATCTACAACCACGTGATCCTGGTGCTCAAGGGCGTTTCGCTCCAGGTGCCCGAGGGCGGCATCGTGGCGCTGCTCGGCGGCAACGGCGCGGGCAAGACGACCACGCTGCGCGCGGTGTCGAACCTGCTGGCCGGCGAGCGCGGCGCGGTGACCAAGGGAACGATCGAGCTGCGCGGCGAGCGCATCGAGGCGCTCACGCCGGCCGAGCTGGTCAAGCGCGGACTGATCCAGGTGATGGAGGGGCGCCACTGCTTCGCCCACCTGACGATCGAGGACAACCTGATGACCGGCGCCTACACGCGCACCGATGGCAAGGCCGCCGTCGCCGAGACGCTGGAGAAGGTCTACGCCTACTTCCCGCGGCTGAAGACGCGCCGCGCTTCGCAGGCCGCCTACACCTCGGGCGGCGAGCAGCAGATGTGCGCCATCGGCCGCGCGCTGATGGCCAACCCGAACATGGTGCTGCTCGACGAGCCTTCCATGGGGCTGGCGCCGCAGATCGTGGAGGAGGTGTTCGGCATCGTGAAGGACCTGAACGAGAAGGAGCGCGTGACCTTTCTTCTGGCCGAGCAGAACACCAACATGGCGCTGCGCTATGCCGACTACGGCTACATCCTCGAGAACGGCCGCATCGTGATGGACGGCGAGGCGCAGAGCCTGCGCGAGAACGAGGACGTCAAGGAGTTCTATCTCGGCGTCGGCGGCGCGGACCGCAAGAGCTTCCGCGAAGTCAAGAGTTACAAGCGGCGCAAGAGGTGGCTCGCATGACCGATTTCTATGACAAGCTGGAAGTGCGTGATCCGGGTGAGCGTGAGCAGGACTTGCTGGCCGCGCTGCCCAAGCAGATTGCGCAGGCGCAGACCGCGGCGCCTGCTTTCGCGAAGATCCTCGACGGCATCAAGGCTCGCGACATCACGAGCCGCGACGCCTTGGCGAAGCTGCCCGTCACGCGCAAGTCCGAACTGCTCGACTTGCAGAAGGCGCACCGCGCGAACGATCCCTTCGGCGGTTTCGCGGCGATCCACTTCGGGCCGCGCATGACGCGCGTGTTCGCCAGCCCCGGCACCATCTACGAACCCGAAGGCGAGGCGCGCGACTACTGGCGCACCGCACGCGCGCTGCACGCCGCGGGCTTTCGCGGCGGCGAGCTGGTGCACAACTGCTTCAGCTACCACATGACGCCGGCCGGCGCGCTCATGGAAAGCGGCGCACACGCGCTCGGCTGCACCGTGTTCGCGGGCGGCACCGGCCAGACCGAGCAGCAGGTGGAAGCGATCGCGGATCTCAAGCCCGCGGGCTATGTGGGCACGCCGAGCTTCCTGAAGATCATCCTCGAGAAGGCGGCCGAGAAGAAGGTCGCGCTGCCCTCGATGACCAAGGCGCTGGTGTCCGGCGAGGCCTTCCCGCCAAGCCTGCGCGACTGGATCGCCGAGCGCGGCGTGGCCGGCACGCAGTGCTACGCGACGGCCGACCTGGGCCTGGTGGCCTACGAGACCTCGGCGCGCGAAGGCCTGGTGCTCGACGAGGGCGTGATCTTGGAGATCGTGCGCCCGGGCACCGGCGACCCGGTGCCCGAGGGCGAGGTCGGCGAGATCGTCGTCACCACGCTGAACCCCGACTACCCGCTGATCCGCTTCGGCACCGGCGATCTCTCGGCCGTGCTGCCGGGGCATTGCCCCACGGGCCGCACCAACACGCGCATCAAGGGCTGGCTCGGCCGCGCTGACCAGACCACCAAGGTGCGCGGCATGTTCGTGCATCCGGGCCAGGTGGCGGAGATCGCACGGCGCTTTCCGGAAGTGCAGCGCGCACGGCTCGTGGTCGAAGGCGAGATGGGCGACGACCGCATGACGCTCAGGCTCGAATGCGCCGCGGCCGCGCAAGGCCTGGCAGAGCGCGTGGCCGAGGCCATCCGCGACGTCACCAAGCTGCGCGGCACGGTCGAATTCGTGGCGCCGGGCAGCCTGCCCAACGACGGCAAGGTGATCGAGGACGCGCGCAGCTACCGTTGATACGGAACGCCCGGCGACGCTGCGATCGGCTTGCCGACATCGACGAAGGCGCGGCGGCGCAACCCTCGCGGCATGCTCCTTGCAACGCCGGGAGCTCGTTACGATTCTTGCGATGACCCACGCCTTCTTTCATCCGCCCACCACCCCGCGCTTCGCGCTGCGCAATCTGCGTGCGCCCCGCTGCCTCGTCCAGGCCGATGTGCCGAGGACCGGGGCCGACGATGAACTCGCACCCGTCGACCTGCTGGTGGACCACGGTCGCATTGCCGCCATCGAGCCCGCCGGCACGCTGCCGGCCGAACTCGGCCCCGATCTCGACGCATCGATGCTGCTGCCGGGCATGGTCGACTGCCACACGCACCTGGACAAGGGCCACATCTGGCCGCGCCAGGCCAATCCCACCGGCGATGGCGCTGGCGCCTCGATGGCTACGCAGCGCGACCGCAACGCGCGCTGGCATGCCGAGGACGTGCGCCGGCGCATGGAGTTCGGCCTCGCCACCGCTTATGCCAAGGGCGTGGTCGCGATCCGCACGCACCTCGATTCGCTGGCGCCGCAGGCCGCGATCTCGTTTCCCGTGTTCCACGAGCTGCGCGAGCGCTGGGCCGGACGCGTCGAGCTGCAGGCCTCGTCGATCGCGCCGCTCGACATCTTCCTGACCGAAGAAGGCCGCCAGCTCGCCGACATCGTCGCCGAGAGCGGCGGCCGGCTGGGTTGCGTGACGCGTTCGGGCGCCTACCCCGGCGACCCGATGCCGCCGGACCTGGACGCGGCGCTGGTGCGCGTGTTCGAACTCGCCGCCGAGCGCGGGCTCGACCTCGACCTGCACGTCGACGAATCCACCGATCCGCGCTCGCGCGCGCTGATCCGCGTCGCGCACACCGCGGTGGCGCAGGATTTCGCCGGCCGCATCCTGTGCGGCCACTGCACCGCACTCGCGTTGCAGACCGACGAGTTCATCGAAGAGACCATCGCGGCCTGCAAGGGCGCCGGCATCGACATCGTGAGCCTGCCCACGGTCAACATGTACCTGCAGGACCGCAGCCAGGAAGCGCGCACGCCGCGCTGGCGCGGCGTGACGGTGCTGCACGAGATGAAGGCGCGCGGCCTGCGCGTGGCGGTGGCCGGCGACAACTGCCGCGATCCCTTCTATGCCTACGGCGACCACGACATGCTCGACACCTTCACCCAGGCAGTGAAGATCCTGCACCTGGACCATCCGCTTTCCGACTGGATCCGCGCCGCCACCGAGACGCCGGCCGCGATCATGGGCACCGCCCACGGCGTGCTGAAGGCCGGCGCTGTGGCCGACCTGCTGGTCCTCAAGGCGCGCAGCTATTCCGAGATGCTCGCGCGCGCGCAGTTCGACCGCACGGTGCTGCGTGCGGGACGTGCAATCGACACGCGCTCGCCGGACTACAGGCTGCTCGACGACCTCATGCGCGCCTGAACAGCGGCCCGCCCCAGGGCGGCGAAACCCTACACGCGCCGTCAGGCGGCACTGACGTTCCCGGCACGGTGCGGCGCAATCATGAAAGCTCCAGCAACCCTCCTCGCGGAGGCAACCAAGGAGTATTTTCATCATGGCAATGGACACCGGAATTCTGGCCGCCGACGAGGTGGTCGACGTGCTGAACGACCTGATCGAGAACGCGCGCGACGGCGAATACGGCTTTCGCACCTGCGCCGAGGAAGTGAAATCGGCCAGCCTGAAGCAGCTGTTCAACGACCGCGCCGCGTCCTGCGGCCAGGCGGCCAGCGAACTGGCGCAGTTGATCCTGGGCTACGGCGGCAAGCCGGCCGAAGGCGGCACCGCCAGCGGCGCGGTGCACCGCGGCTGGGTGCATGTGAAGGGCCTGGTGGGCGCCAACAGCGAGCTCTCGATGCTCGAGGAATGCGAACGCGGCGAAGACGCGGCCGTGGCGCGCTACCGCAAGGCCTTGAAGCAAAACCTGCCGGTCGATGCGCGCGCGGTGGTCGAGCGCCAAGCCGAGGGCGCCCAGCGCAACCACGACCAGATCAAGCTGCTGCGCGACGAGGCGCGCGCGCGCCGCTGACCGACGGGGCTGCACGGCGCGCCCAAGGCGCTCCACAATGTCGGCGCCATGGCCTATTCGCGCCGCATCGTTTTCGAGAGTGCCTTGCTGAGCTGGCAGCAGCTGACGCTCGCCGCGCCCGACCCTGCGTGGAGCGACAGCTACCGGGTCGACGGCCCGCGCCTGCTGCTGCCGCTATCAGCCTGCTTCGAGTGCCGTATCGGCGCCCACGGATTCGTTTGCGATCCGCGTCCGCTCTGTGGCTCTCCCCGTCGCAGGCCTACCGCCTCCGTCGGCCCTGGGCGGACCAGCGCAGCGCGCTGCTGATCGTCGGCGAGAACCTCGGCCCGTCGGGCCGATCGCCGCTTCCGCTCGCGGTGCATCTGCAGATGGCCGGCTGGTCGCGGGCGCTGGCGGCGCAGCAGCTCGAGCGGCTGGATATCGAAGAACGGCTGGCCGCCGTCGTGCGCGCGCTGGTGCCCACGACCGGCGAGGCGTCGATGCGGCGTCCGCACCGCGCCGTCGAACGGGCTCGCGAATACATCGCCGCCGAGCCGCAGCGAGACGACACCCTCACGGAGATCGCCAGGGCGGCAAACTGTTCGGCATTCCACCTGGCGCGGCGCTTCCGGCTGCAAACCGGCCTGAGCCTGCACGGCTTTCGCACGCGGCTGCGGATGACGCTGGCGCTCGACCGGCTGCGGCAGGGCGAGCGCAACCTGAGCGCACTGGCCGCGGAACTCGGCTATGCCAGCCACAGCCACTTCACGGGCGTGTTCCGCCGCAGCTTCGGCCTCACGCCGAGCCGAATGCGCACGAATCTGGCAGCGCCCGCACTTCGCTGACCCGACACTGCCGGCTTCGCAGCTGCCTGTGGAGCCGATCTTGTTGCACCCTTCCCGTCTCGCTGCCGGCATGCTGGCCGGCGTCGCCGCCGCGCTGGTCGGCGGCGTATGGCAGGTCGTGACCCGCCAGTCGACGACGACCACGATCGCCCCGCCCGACCTGGCGATCCTGCTCTACGGCATCGCCGCGCTGGTGTTGCTGCCGCTGCTGCTGCGCACCGGCCTGCTGCCGCGCGGCGTGCCGCGCCGGTTGCTGGCCGGCATGGTGATCGGCGCCGGGCTGCCCTTCGGGCTCATCGCGATGACCGGAACGATGTTTGCGCCCACTCCCACATGGGCGTTCTGATGGCGGGCGCCTCGCCGCTCTTCGCAGCGGTGTTCGCGTGGGTTCTCTGGCGCGAACGCCCCGACCGCTGGCGCACGCTCGGCCTCGCGTGCATGGCCCTGGGCGTGGCCCTGCTCGGCAGCAAGTTCGGCACGGCGGGGCACGCCGGCGCATGGCGGCGCATGGCGGCGCATGGCGGCGCATGGCGGGGCGATCTGATGTTCTTGCTGGCCGCCGCGTTGTGGGCCGGCTTCACGCTCTCGTTCCGGCAGAGCGGCCTCGGCGCATGGCAGGGCGCCGCGCTGGTCAACGCCTGGTCGACGCTGCTCCTGTTGCCATGGCTCGGGTGGCGCGGCAGCGAGATCCACCTTTTCGATGCGCCGGTTCGCGATCTGCTGTGGCAGGCCCTGTGGCAGGGCGTGCTCGCCGGGCTGCTGGGGGTGTGGTTTTTTTCCGCCGCCATCATCCGGCTGGGCGCTGCACGGGCGGCGGCCTTCGGCGCGCTGGCGCCCGTGGTCTCGGCGCTGGGCGGGTGGTGGTGGCTCGACGATCGGTTGACTGCCGTCGATGCCCTGGCGGTGGCCAGCGCCGTGCTGGGCGTCGCGCTCGCCAGCGGCGGGATTCCCGGCCGGGGGGATGTGCCGCGTCAATAGCGTGAATGCGCGTCGGCCTGATTACGACGGACGGTCGGGTAATACCAATGGCCACTACCGACAGCAGACAGGCCTGAACACAATCGCCGCAGCGAACTCTGGGAGAAAGCGATGCAACCTGCCGTTGAAATCACCAAGCGCGGCGAAAGAAACTTCAACTCGTATGTCGGGATCGGCGACGGCACACGGCGCTACGAGCGCGAAGGCCTGCCCTCGGTGGCCGAATGCCTGCAGGACGCGGCGGCTGCGCTGGGCGCCGAATTCAGCTACGCCACCATCACCTACGACAACGTCATGATCGGCAGCTATCCGGTCGCGGTCATGGGACGCCGCGCCGTCGAGGTTGCCGACGAACTCCTAGTGAAGCGCTCCAACCGGCGCATCCGGTACGCCTGAGCGCGCTTGCGCGGGTGCGTCGCGCGTCCAGGACATCTCTTTTCGCCCACCTGCTATGACGACGCGGTGGAGATCCTCCACCGGGCAACCACCAAGGTTTCGATGTCATGCACGTGGCGCCCCGTCGCTCGCGCAACAGCCTCGCGGTAGGGTGGCATGTTGGTGCACTCGAGCACGATGTCTTCGACCGAGGGAAACAGATTCACAAGGCGCCGTGCGGCGTCGACCACGTTCCTGCGCGCTTCGACAAGATCGAGCCGATCTTCGTTGTTGAGTATGCGCCGGTGGAACTCGCATCCTGGCTCCACGCCCTGCACAGGCGTCGCCTCCGGAACGCCGACCGCCTTGAGAATGCTTGCGTTCAACGCAGCCGCGTCGAAGGTGACGATACCGGGACGCGCGAACTCCCGGCAATGCAACAGGCTCGAGGTGAAGACCGGCACGGGCACTGCTTCGGCCAGCGTGTTCTGGTAGGCGGCCAGGAAACCGCAGCTGGTCGTGATCATCGCGGCACCCTCCTCGACCAGCTGCAAGGCGGCGTCGGCGAATGGTCGAAGCAACGCGGGATCTGCCTCCTTCACGATCCGTCGGGGTGACGCCCCCTCGACAACCCGGAAACGAACCGGGATGCCGTTGCGGCTGAAGGTCTCCGGATTGCCGATGTCGCCAGGCGGCCGCGGGAACCGCGTATCGAGCATCAGAACGCCAAGGAATCTGTCAGGGCTGGGGGTCATTTCTGGCTGGGATGGCTATCCGCTTTTCGAGACGGTGCTGCGACGATCGATCTTTCGACTGAGCACGATGGAGGTTTGTGTCTGGTTGATGCCGTCGATCTGACCCAGCTGATCGAGCAGCTTGTCCAATTGTTCAGGCGTTTCGCACCGGAGAAGGACCATGTAGTCGAACTGGCCGCTCACGGCCCAGACCTCCTCCACCTCGGGCAGACGCTCGAGCGCCTTGATGACCGCGGGCGCAGCCTTGGCGTTGACGCTGAGCCCGCAGAACGCTCGAACCGCCGCTTGCTCGAGCCGCTGTCCGAGGCGAACCCCATAACCCGAGACGACGCCCTCCCGCTCCAGTCGCGCGATTCGCGCGACCACCGTGGTCCTGGCTATCTTCAGCTTGCGCGCCAGGTTGGCCGCCGGCTCGCGGGCATTGGCCTGCAGCAAGGTCAGAAGGTGGCGATCAAGGTCATCGAGTCGTAGGTCCATGGGCGGCCTTGCAGCGGAGATCAGCGATTGTGGCGCGGCCGAGCAGGCGCTCGTGGGTCTACAGGAAGCGCAGCGCGAGCCGAACGTTCCCGAGTCGACCCTGGGGGTCAAGCTGACGCCGTGACCGGCACGTTGGCCAGTTCGCGCCTGCACTCTTCGAGTGAGGCTGCTTGCGCGGCCTCGTACAAGGCGAACTCGTTCATGACGCTCGTGCCCAACGCGGCTTCGAAGGCTTCCCGGTTGCCGCCGGCGACGTAGTGCGCGGCTCCTTCCGATCCCAGGTTCGAGCGGAAGATGCCTGCGGCGCTGACAGGGAGGAAGTCTTCATACACAAGCGGCTCCGCACGCACCAGGCTCTGGTCCAGAAGCTCGTCGACGCTCGCGTTCGCCGATACCGGCCTCGAACGGACCAGGTTGCGTCGGTCGACCGAATAACGGAAATACGCAAGTCCCGCCCGCTGCAGCGCCCGTGCATCATCCGGGAAGGCTTCGAAGACTCGCGCCAGAGCCGATGCCCTCGACCCTGCATCGCGCCCGGACTCCAAAGAAGCTTTCAATAGATCGTCGTAGAGCGCACGCCCTTTGGGCGTGAGCGCGCAACCGCGCTGTTCGATCTCGCCGAACCGGGCCGTGTGGGTGCCGTCAGCGCCTTCGGCTCCCTGGAAGCGGATCGGCTCTTCCAGGGCGAGAAAGCTCGTTTGGCGCAACAGGATCGGGCACTTGCGCTTCGGCGGACCTTCGATCGCGTCTTTCGCACGGATGCCATTCTCCAGCATCGCCGCCTGCGCCTGGTCGATGTCGAGCACGCGGGGGGTCAGATGGTTGATATGCGGCCCCTTGAAACACACCACATCGGCGATGAGCGGATGCGACGCTCTCAGCTGCCGATAAGTCTCGATGTCGACGGTCGCCTCGCTGTGCCAGCGAAAGGTCTCGAGCGCCTGCGCGACGAACTCTTGCGTGTCCCGGCCGGACAGGCCGCCATCGCGCTCCGCCCGGTCAATGAGATCAAGGCAACGCGGCGTGAAGATGCTGCGCCCGACGAGGATCTTCGCGGCACGCTCGCGCAGTGCGGCGTCGTCGATCAAGTCCAGACGCAAGAGCGACGTGAACACCCGGAAGGGGTTTCGCTTGAGCGAAGAATCTTCGACGGGACGGAAGGCTGTCGCGTGCACCGGAACGCCGGCCACCGAAAGATCATAGTAGCCGACCGCTCGCATGCCCATGACCGCGAACAAGCGGCGCACGACCGCGAGCTCCTCGACGGTCCCGAGACGAATCGCGCCATGACGCTCAACGTCCAGCCGATCGAGCTGTTCCGTTTCGCGCAAGCGATCAGCGAGCCTCTTGTTCTCGTGCAGCACTTCGGCATTGATGTCGGCGACGAGATCGAGCAAGGCGCCGTACTGAGGCACCTCGGTCTTGTACATGCCGGACAGCGCCCGCGAAAACAAGGTACGGATGTCGTCAGGTTCAACAAAAGCGTTCGTCGTCATGTGTGGCTCGACAGAAGATTTCAGAAGGTTGGGCACAGCGGAAAAGCGCTGATGCCGTTGCCCAACTATCGTCAAGACGACGGACGGTGGATAGCGATAAGTCGGAACGATTTAATGCAAAAATGGAATCAACTTGCGCACTCAGGTTCGCATCTTCTATCCGTGACCGTCTTTCTACGTATTGCACTTTAGTCATCATGTACAGACGAGAATTCCTTCCATCCATGGGGCAGCTCATGGCCTTCGAAAGTGCTGCACGCCATGCCAGCGTTTCGCGCGCGGCACACGAACTCCATCTCACGCAGAGTGCGATCTCGCGCCAGATCAAGCAGCTGGAGGATCAGCTCGACACAGCACTCTTTCACCGCGTGCGTCAGCGCATCGTGCTGACGGAGGCAGGCCGCGTCTACGCGGCGGAGCTCCGCACGGGCCTTGAGACGCTGTCGAACGCAACCCAGCGGGTGATGACCATGGGTGGCATCGGCGAGGTTCTCAATCTGGCCGTGCTGCCGACGTTCGGGACGCGATGGCTCATTCCCCGGATGAGGCGCTTCGCTGCGCTGCAGCCTGGCGTCACGGTCAATTTCGCGTCAAGAACGGAACCCTTCGACTTCGCGCGCGAGCCCTTCGACGCGGCCATCCACTTCGGCGTCGACTTCTGGCCGGGCGCCTCCTGCGACTATTTACTTGGCGAGAGCGTCGTCCCCGTGTGCAGTCCTGAATTCAAACGCCGCAGCGGCATCCACACCCGCGAGGACCTGGCAGGCCAGTGCCTTCTTCATCAGTCGTCGCGGCCCATGCAATGGGCGGAATGGTTCGAGCAGGTCAAGGTCTCGGCGCCTCACGCCATGCGCGGCCCGCGCTTCGAGCAATTCGCAATGCTCGCGCAGGCCGCGGCCCACGGGCTCGGGATCGCGCTGGTGCCTAAATTTCTGGTCGAGGAAGAGCTCGCATCCGATCGATTGATCATCCTGTTTCGTGAGGCGCTGATCACCCAACGGGCGTACTACGTTGTCGTTCCGGAGTTCGGTGCAGAAAATCGCCTGGTGCTGGCATTTCGGGACTGGCTCGTCGGCGAGGCGGCCGCGTCGCGGCCGCGCGGCCGGACGAAATCACGCGAGCCAGCTGCGACCGTCGTGCGCTGAGCGCAATGGCTGCGCTCCAGCAGACCTGCAGCGAACTTCGGCAAGCCCCAACTCGACGAATGCCTTCGTCGGATCGACGAAGCGAATCACTCTTTCGACGATCTGCTCTCTGCCATCTGCCAACACTCAGTTCTACATTTTCTTTCAACGGGCAGGCAGCTCCAGGAGAAATGAAATGACGAAGGTAGCGATTGAAAAGGTGCTGGTTCTTGGTGCCGGCAAGGTAGGCAGCACGGTGGCGGACATGATTGCCGAGTACCACCGCTTGCCGGTCACGCTCGCCGACCTGAAGCCGGGCCGCGGCGATGAGAGCGATGTGCTCGTGCGCAGGATTTCTCTCGACGTCGAAAGCAGCGAAGAGCTGGATGCGGCGCTGTCGGCCCATTCGGTTGTGATCAACTGTTTGCCCTTCTACCTCGCCCAGCGCGTGGCCACCGCGGCCGCAAGTTGCGGCGTCCACTACTTCGACCTCACCGAAGACGTGGCTGCAACAAAAGCCATCCGCGAGATCTCCAGGCAAGCGACGTCGGTCCTGATGCCGCAAAGCGGCCTGGCGCCAGGCGTGATCGGCATGCTCGGAAGCTACCTGGCCAACCGCTTCGACGAACTCTACGACCTGCGCCTGCGCGTCGGCGCCCTCACCCGCAACGCAACGAACAGCCTGCGCTACAACTTCACGTGGAGCATCGACGGCGTCATCAACGAGTACTGCAACCCGTGCAACGCCATCGTCAACGGCCAGCTGGTGTCGGTGCAGCCGCTGGAAGGGCACGAGACCTTCACGCTCGACGCCGAAGCGTTCGAAGCCTTCAACACCTCGGGTGGCCTGGGTACCCTGTGCGAAAGCCTGGAGGGAAAAGTCAGGAACCTCGACTACAAAACCATTCGGTACCCTGGTCACCGCGATGCGATGAACTTCCTCCTGCACGATCTTCGCCTGATCGAGCGACGCGACCTGCTGCGCCAGGTGCTCGAGCACGCAGTCCCGCACAGCCGCGAAGACGTCGTGATTCTGTTTGCCTCGGCATCGGGCCTTCGCGACAGCCGGTTCGAACAGGAAACGCGCGTCGGACGCGTGTTCGGCGCTGCGTTGCGCGGAAAGGAACGCACTGCCATCGAACTCACCACCGCCGCCGGCGTCGTTGGCGTGTTCGAGTTGCTGCAACAGGGAAAGCTTCCCGCGAGCGGCTTCGTCGGCCAGGAGCAGGTCTCTCTCCAGCAGTTCCTCGCGACCAAGGTCGGGCACTACTACAAGGGCCTCGGCGTGCCGTCGTCGGCCACCCGGCCAACGGGCGAGTTCGCACACGCCTGATCCGGATCGCACGCCTGCATCCAGATCGCCATTCCGTCGAGCAGCTCCTCCATCGCCTCGCCGTCGCTGCGGCCTGAGCGCCGGCGCACGTGAAAGGAGTGGTCCGTATGGGCGATCTCCATCAGCGACCCGCGGTCTCCCAGTTCCTCGACCACCGAGCGAATCCTGCAGAGCTCGGCGAGCTTGTCCTCCGTGCCTTGAATGAACAGCATGGGCAACTGCACGTCGAACAGGTGCGCCGCGCGTTCGGTCGAAGGCACCCCTGCCGGATGCAGCGGAAAACCCAGGAAGACGAGGCCGGCCACGCCGGGCAGCGGCGCCAGCGCCTGCGCCTGCGACGTCATCCGGCCGCCGAACGACTTGCCGCCCGCGAAGAGGGGAAGCGCGCCGAACATCTCGGAGGCCCGCGCGGCAGCGGCCCGAACCGCGGCATGGGCAACGCGAGGTGAATCAGGACGTTTGCTGCCAAGCTCCATGTACGGAAACTGGTAGCGCAAGGTCGCGATCCTTCGTGCGGCCAAGCCGTCCGATACCGCGCCCATGAACGGATGCGCCATGCCCGCACCCGCGCCGTGAGCGAACACATAGCAGGCAGTCGGATCAGCCGGCGCCTGCACGAGCGCGGAGACGCTCACGCTGCCGTCGACGGGAATGGAGATCTTCTGCGTTTCAGGCGTCATGCAGAGTGGGAGGGAGTTGAACCCCAAGTATGCAGCGCACCGCCCCTACCAGCGCAGCGCCGCCGTGTGCACCGGCGCATCCCACAGCGACACCAGTTCGTCATCGAGCAAGCTCACGGTCAGTGAGGCGCCCGCCATGTCGAGCGAAGTCGTGTAGTTGCCGACCAGCGATCGGACCGGCTTGAGTCCCTCGGCCTCGAGGCGCCGGTTCGCCGCATGGTGCAGCAGGTAGAGCTCCATCAAGGGTGTGCCGCCGAAGCCGTTGACGTGCAGCAGCACCTGGCGCCCGGCCTGGGCCTTCAGGTCGCCGAGGATCGCATCCATCAGCGTGCGCACGATCTCGTCGGCCGGCATGTGGGCGGCGCGCCGCCGCCCGGGCTCGCCATGGATGCCGACGCCGATCTCGATCTCGTCGGGCCCGATGTCGAAAGTGGGCCGCCCGGCCGCCGGCACCGTGCAACTCGTGAAGGCCACGCCCATCGATGCGGTGGCCGCGTTCACGCGGTCGCCCAGCGCCTTGCACTCGGCCAGCGTCGCGCCCTGCTCGGACAGCGCCCCGACCATCTTCTCGACGACCAGCGTGCCGGCCACGCCGCGGCGGCCGGTCGTGTGGGTTGAGTTCTCCACCGCCACGTCGTCGTTGACCAGCACGGTCGCGTTCTCGGCTTCGAGCATCTCGCTCGCCATCTGGAAGTTCATGCCGTCGCCGGCATAGTTCTTGACGATGAAGAGCACGCCCTGGCCGGTTTCGGTGGCGGCCGCGGCGGCCAGCATCTGGTCGGGCGTGGGGCTGGTGAACACCTGGCCCGGGCAGGCCGCATCGAGCATGCCGCGGCCGACGAAGCCGGCGTGCAGCGGCTCGTGGCCCGAGCCGCCGCCGGAGATCAGCGCCACCTTGTTCGCTGCGCGCTCGCGCCGGGCGACGAAGGTGGGCTCGAACTCGACGCGCAGCAGCTGCGGATGCGCCTCCACCATGCCGGCCAGCGCCTCGCGCAGCATCGCGTCCACGTCGTTGACGAACTTCTTCATGCGATTTCCTTCCATGTGTCGCACACCGCGGTAATGGCGACTTCGCAGGTCTTCGAGCCCGGGTCGATGTGGCCGAGCGCGCGTTCGCCGAGGAAGGAGGCGCGGCCCTTGGTGGCGGTCATGTCGCGCGTGGCGAGCATGTTGCGGTGGGCCTCGGCCGTGAGCTGCTCGCACACCTGCGGCAGCGGCGTGTTTTCTTCGGCGAGGCGTTGCAGCAGGCGCGAGACCGGGATCAGCACGTCGAGCATGGTCTTCTCGCCGAGGTCGGCCTTGCCGCGGCTCTTGATGGCCTCGACGCCATCCGCGAAGGCGGCGGCGAACTGCCGGCGGTCGGGCTCGTCGATGCCGGCGAGGGTCTTGCCCATCGCGATGAAGAAGCTCGATATCAGCGGACCCGAGGCGCCGCCGATGGTCGACAGCAGCTTCAGGCCGATCTTGCCGAAGGCCGCACCGGGCGCGAGCGGCGCCAGCTCGTCGCGCATCGCCATCAGCACATCGCAGCCGCGGCGCACGTTGATGAAGTGATCGCCGTCGCCGATCGCGCGGTCCAGCGATTCGATCTGGCTCTCGTTGGCGAGGATCGCCGCCTGCACGGCTTCCAGCGCGTCGATGATGTGTACCGTTTTCATGGGACTTCCTGGATTCGGGGTGCGGCGATGCGGCATCCGGCCGCATCGAAGAAAAGACAGCGCTCGGCGGGAAAGCCGAAGCGCGCCTCGGAACCCGGCGCGAGCGGCGCGTCGAGCATCACGCGCGCATGCACCTCCACGCCCTGCCGCTCGGCCACCAGCTGGTGCTTGACCAGCGAGCACTCGATGACCTGGAAGCCGGCCGCCTCGCCCTCCGGCGAGAGCAGCACGTCCTCGGGGCGGATCGCAACGTGCGCGGTGCCGGCCGGCGAGCGGCCGTCGAACCACTGCGCCGGCAGCACGTTGATGGCCGGCGAGCCGAGGCGCTGCGCCACCGGCAGCGTGTGCGGGTCGCCGTAGACCGCGAGCGGCGTGCCCACCTGCTGCAGCACGCCGCGTTCGAGGATGCCGATGCGGTCGGCCATGGTGGTGGCCTCCACGTGGTCGTGCGTCACGTAGATCACGGTGGCGCCGGTGCTGCGCTGCAGGCGCCGGAGCTCGACGCGCAATTCCTCGCGCAGTTGCGCATCGAGCGAGGAGAGCGGCTCGTCCATTAGGAACACGCGCGGCCGGCGCACCAGCGCGCGGCCGATGGCCACGCGCTGCATCTCGCCGCCCGAGAGCTCGGTGGCGCGGCGCGTGAGCTTGGCCTCGATGTGCAGCATGGCCGCCACTTCCTCCACCCGGCGCTTGACCTCGACCGGCTCGCTGCGCCGCAGCGGCGAGCGCAAGGGGAAGGCGAGGTTGTCGAAGACGGTGAGATGCGGGTAGAGCGAGTACTGCTGGAACACGAAGGCGCAGTCGCGGCTCGCGGGCAGGCTGTCCGTGATGTCGTGGCCGTCCATGCGGATGCGCCCGGCATCGGGACGCTCCAGGCCGGCGATGAGGCGCAGCGTGGTGGTCTTGCCGGCGCCGCTGGGGCCCAGCAGCACGAGGAATTCGCCGTCGGCGACGTGGAGGCTCAGCTCCGTCACCGCCTTGACCTCGCCGAAGGCGCGGCTCACGCCGCTAAGTTCAATGCTGGCCATGGCGCAAGGCCTCCCGGTGGTGGCGCGTGGTCGCGCTGGCAAGCAATTGTTCGGTGCCGGCGTCGAAGAGCACGATGCGCGCGGTGTTGAAGCCGATGGCGACACGGTCGCCCAATGCCGGCCGTTGCGACTTGTCGATCAGCGCCTTCAGCGTGCCGGCCGCCGTCGCCAGCTCGGCGATCCAGTGCGAGCCGAAGTACTCGACATGCCGCACCTCGGCCGCGAGCCCTTCGCCCGGCGCGCCGACCTGAACGTGCTCCGGCCGCACGCCGAGCACCGCCGCGCCGGCGCCTTGCTCGATGCGCGGCACCGTCACCGGCAAGCCGGCTAGCGAGACCGCGTCATCGCCCGGGCGCACCGCGCCCGAGATCGGCACGAAGTTCATCGGCGGCCGGCCGATGAAGCGCGCGACGAACATGCAGCTCGGAAAGTTGTAGATGCCGCCCGGCTCGTCGGCCTGCAGGATCTCGCCCTGGTTCATCACGACGATGTGGTCGGCCAGCGCCATCGCCTCGTTCTGGTCGTGCGTGACGAAGACGGTGGTGGTGCGCAAGCGCTCGTGCAGCTTGCGCAGCTCCACGCACATCAGCTCGCGGAACTCGGCGTCGAGTGTGCCCAGCGGCTCATCCATCAGG
This sequence comes from Variovorax sp. LjRoot175, assembly GCF_964253805.1. Taxonomy (NCBI): domain Bacteria; kingdom Pseudomonadati; phylum Pseudomonadota; class Betaproteobacteria; order Burkholderiales; family Comamonadaceae; genus Variovorax; species Variovorax sp. LjRoot175. The sequence goes on from NZ_CAXURY020000001.1 coordinate 5,434,005, forward strand.
AAGGCCTGCGGCTGCCGCACGATCGCGCGGCCCAGCGCGACGCGCTGCCGGTCGCCGCCCGAAAGCCCGCCCACCCGCGCGCCGAGCAGGTGCTCGATGCGCAGGATGGCCGCGACGTCGGCCACGCGCCGGTCGATCTCGGCGCGCTTCAAGCCTTCGTTGCGCAGCGGGAACTCGAGGTTGCCGCGCACGCCCAGGTGCGGGTAGAGCGCGAAGAGCTGGAACACCATCGCGATGTCGCGTTCGCGCGGGCGCAGGTAGGTCACGTCCTGGCCCGCGAGCGTGATCGAGCCGGAGGTCGGGAACTCGAGGCCGGCCAGCATGCGCAGCGTGGTCGTCTTGCCGCAGCCCGAGGGGCCGAGCAGCACGACGAACTTGCCATCTTCCAGCGTCAGTGTGGAGTCGCGCACGGCGACGAAATCGCTGAAGCGCTTGTGCAGCTTTTCGATGCGGATCTCGGCCATGTCAGTGCAGCTTTCCGGCGACCGTGTAGCCCGCGACCCCGGCCAGCAGAACGGCGAAGGACCAGCTGTAGATCTCGAGCGACCAGGGCTGCATCAGCATCGCGAGGCCGAGCCCGATGAGGGCGATGCTGGCGGGCTCCCAGCGCGCGCGGGACAACCAGTTCTTCTTCATTTCCGAATCGCTCCGAAGGTGATGCCGCGCAACAGGTGCTTGCGCAGCAGCACGGTGAACACCAGCACCGGCAGCAGGAACAGCGTGGTGCCCGCGGCCATGGCCGGCCAGTCGAGGCCGCCCTCGCCGATGATGGTCGGGATGAAGGGCGGCGAGGTTTGCGCCGTGCCGCTGGTGAGCAGCAGCGCGAAGGCGTACTCGTTCCACGCGAAGATCAGGCAGAAGATCGCGGTGGTCGCGATGCCGGTGGCGGCCTGCGGCAGCACCACCTTGATGAAGGCCTGGAAGCGCGTGTAGCCGTCGACCATGGCGGCCTCCTCGTACTCGCGCGGGATCTCGTCCATGAAGCCCTTGAGCAGCCAGACCGAGAGCGAGAGATTGACCACCGTGTAGAGCAGGATCAGCCCGAGGTGCGTGTCCGACAGGCCGACCGCGCGGTACATCAGGTAGATCGGGATCGCCACCGCGATCGGCGGCATCATCCGCGTCGACAAGATGAAGAACAGCAGATCGTCCTTGCCCGGCACGCGAAAGCGCGAGAAGGCATAGGCCGCGAGCGTGCCCAGCACCACCGACAGCAGCGTCGAGCCGAAACCGATCAGCACCGAGTTGAGATAGCGGTCCGAGAAGCGCGAGGGCCCGGCCAGGATCATCTGCTGCTCGCGCACCAGGCCTTCGTACCAGGTGGCGGGCGGCGGCAGCGCGGCCAGTTCCAGTGCGCCCACGCGCGAGCGGGTGGTGAAGAGGTTGACATAGCCGATCAGCGAAGGCTGCGTGATGACCTGCGGCGGATAGGCGATCGCATCCTGCGGCGTGCGGAAGCTGGTGAGCAGGATCCACACCAGCGGGATCAGCGAGATCAGCGCGTAGCCGATCACGACGATGCCGGCGAAAGCCTTCGCGCGCGGCGTCGGGTCGAGCGGGCTGTGGACGGCGTTCTTCATCGTTGCTTCACCCGATCGAGGAATCGCACCGTCACGAGCGAGAGCCCGTAGATGGCCACGAAGAGGATGATGGCCAGCGCCGAGCTGTAGCCGGTGCGCCATTTCTCGAAGGCCTCGCGCTTGAGCTTGATCGACGCCAGCTCGGTCACCGAGCCCGGGCCGCCGTTGGTGAGCTGGTCCACGAGGTCGAACATCTTGAAGTTCTCGATCACGCGGAACAGCACCGCGAGGATGATGAAGGGCATCACCATCGGCAGCGTGATGCGCCAGAACTTGGTCCACTCGCTCGCACGGTCGATCTCCGCGGCCTCGTAGAGATAGGGCGGGATCGAGCGCAGGCCGGCCAGCAGCAGCAGCATCACGTAGGGCGTCCACATCCAGGTGTCGACCAGCACGATGGCCCAGGGCGAGAGCTTGGTGTCACCCAGCATCGTGAAGGTGCCGGGCCCGCCGAAGAAGTTGACGATGTAGTTGAAGATGCCGTACTGCGGCTCGAAGAAATACTTCCAGAAGGTGCCGACCACCGCCGGCGCCAGCATCATCGGCAGCAGGATCGCGGTACTCCAGAAGCTGTGCGTGCGAAAGCGCCGGTTCAGCATCAGCGCCAGGCCGAAGCCGAGCAGCAGCTGCAGCGTTATCGAGCAGGTGAGGAAGTGCGCGGTGGCGCGCATGTTCTCCCAGATCGACTCGTCGTTGAGCACCCGCGAGTAGTTGCCGATGCCGACCCACAGCACCTCGGCGCCCGGCCGGTTGGCGCGGAAGTTGGTGAAGGACAGCCAGATCGTCCAGATGAGCGGGAAGATGTTGAAGGCCAGCAGCAGCAGGATCGTCGGGCCGACGAAGAGCCATGCCAGCGCGCGGTCGGAGAGGCCTTGGCCGGGCACCCTGCCGCGAACGGCGATGCCCGGCTCGGCGCGAACGGTGGTGGCCAACGGGAGGGCGCTCATGGTCGGCTCCGACGTCTCACGCTTCAAGGCTTGATCTTCCCGTCTTCCTTGAAGACCTCGGTCCAGTCCTTGAGCAGACCGTCGAGCGCTTCCTGCGGCGTGCCCTTGCCAGCTACGACGTAGTCGTGCGTGCGCTTCTGCATCGCCAGCAGCAGTTGCGCGTAGCTCGGCTCCTGCCAGAAGTCACGCACGATCTTCATCGAGTCGAGGAACACCGGCGCGTACGAGGTGCTCTTCTCGAATCCCGGCTTGCCGAGCACCGCGTTGTGGCACGAGAAGCCGCCCGCGTCCCACCACTTCTGCTGCACCGAGGGCTGCGCGAACCACTTGATGTAGTCGAGCGCGAGCTCCTTCTTGTCGGAGTACTTGACGACCGAGATGCCCTGGCCGCCGAGCTGCGCCGCGGCGACCTTGGCCTTGGGCATGGTGAAGAAGCCGGTCTTCTCGCCGCCCACGTTCGGGTCCTTCGCGATGCCGGGGAAGAAAGCGATGAAGTTCATCTGCATCGCGACCTGGCCCGACTTGTAGGAGTCGAGGTCCTCGGTCATGTAGGCGTTGGAATGCCCGGGCGGCGTGCAGCAGTCGAACAGCTCCTTGTAGAACTTGAGGCCGGCCACGGCCTCGGGGCCGTTGATGAAGCCTTTCATGTCGTACGGCTTCTTCGGGTTGTCGTACTGCATGCCGTAGGCGTACAGGGTGTTCGTCACGCCCATGGTGATGCCCTCGGAGCCGCGCTCGGTGTAGAGCGCCGCGCCGTAGACCTTCTTGCCGTCGATCGTGCGGTTCTGGAAGAACTGGCCGATCTGCTTGAACTCGTCCCAGGTCTTGGGCGGCGCGAGCTCGCGGTTGTACTTGGCCTTGAACTCCGCCTGCAGCTCGGGCCGGGCGAACCAGTCCTTGCGGTAGGTGAAGGCCACGGCATCGCCCATCGCGGGCAGCGCCCAGTAGTTCTTCGTGCCCTTGGGCCAGGTCGAGTAGCCCTCGACGGTGGCGGGCATGAAGTCGCTCATCTTGATGCCGTTCTTGTCGAAGAACTCGTTGAGCTTGATGTAGTGGCCCTCGGTCGCGGCCGAGCCGATCCACTGGCTGTCGCCGATTAACAGGTCGCAGAGCTTGCCCTTGGAGTTGAGCTCGTTGAGCATGCGCTGCGCGAAATTCGGCCAGGGCACGAACTCGTACTTCATCTGCACGCCGGTCTGGGCGGTGAAGTCCTTCGACAGCTCCACCAGCGCGTTGGCCGGATCCCAGGCCGCCCAGCACAGCGTGAGCTGCTTGGTCTGGGCCTGCGCGGCACCGGAGGCCAGCGTCAGCGCCGCGAGGAGCGCCGTGCCGAAAGTCGATCGCTTGTTCGTCAGCCACTTCATTGCTTCATCTCCTGTTGGTCATGGGACGATTGAAGAATAAAGATTGCAATAAATAAATCAATCAACGCAAACCCTAAGGCCTCATACGGATCGGGATAGCCCGGTGAATCCTGCGATCGACATCGGCGACACTCCTGATTGATTTATTGAGGCGCTTTCCGCACTTGGCCACTACCGTCACCATCACCCAGATCGCCGAAGCGGCCGGCGTCAGCACCGCCACCGTCGACCGCGTGCTGAACAGCCGCCCCGGCGTCAACCCCGTCACCGTGCAGCGCGTGCGCGACGCGATGAAGGAACTGGGCGGCGCCGTGCCGATGCGCGGCCGGCCGCGCTCGACCGAGAGCTACCGTTTCGCCTTCGTGCTGCCTTCGACCCGGCGCGGCTTCTTCGACCTGGTGGATCGCGTGATCGCGCAGGCGGCCGGCGATTTCCGGCACCAGCACATCACCGAAGTCACGCGCCGCCTGCCGGCCCACGATGCGGCGGCCTTCGCCGAGGAGCTCGCGCGCCTCTCGGACATGGACGGCGTGGCCCTGCTGGCGCCCGACACGCCTGCGGTGAAACTGGCCGTCAACGAACTGGTGCGCGCCGGCGTGCATGTGGTCACCCTGTTCTCCGACGTCGCGGGCTCGATGCGCGAGACCTTCATCGGCGCCGACAACCGTGCCGCCGGCCGCACCGCGGGCCTGCTGCTCGGGCGCGAGGCGCCGGCCGGCCAGGGTCACTGCGCGCTGCTGTCGCCGGCCACGCGCTATGCGGCCGAGATCGATCGCGGCATCGGCTTCGCGCAGGTGCTGGAAGAGCGCTTCGCGGGCGCCCGGCTGCTGCGAGTGGACGACATGCCGGAATCGGAAGACGAGGCCTACCGGCGCGCGCGCGAGGCGCTGGACCCCCAGGCCACCGGCGGGCGTCTGACCGCGGTCTACAACGTCGGCCCCGGCAGCCATGGCGTGCACCGCGCGCTGGCCGAGCACGGCTACGACGCCTCGCTCGGCGTGATCGCGCACGACCTGCTCGACATGCATCGCGCCATGCTGATCTCCGGTGCGCTGAGCTTCGTGCTGCACCAGGACGTGCACTACGTGGTGACCACCGCCGCGCGCGTGCTGCGCGCGCTGTGCGAAGGCGTGCGCGGGGCGCTGGCGGTCAGCAATCCGCGGGTCGACATCCTCACTGCGGAGAACCTCGCATGACAGCCGCACCCGATCGCCCCACGATGCCCTCTTCATGTTCGCCCCGCGAGGACACGCGATGAAGAAATTCATCAACTACGTCGACGACGCGGTCGTCGAAAGCCTGTCGGGCCTCGCGTCGGCGCACGAGGCGCTGCTGGCCGTCGAGTTCGACCCGACCTTCGTGTGCCGGCGCGTGCCCAAGAAGGACGCGGTGGCCGTGGTGTCCGGCGGCGGCTCGGGGCACGAGCCGCTGCACACCGGCTACGTGGGCCGCGGCATGCTGGACGCGGCCTGCCCGGGGCAGGTCTTCACCTCGCCCACGCCCGACCAGTGGATGGCCGCGGCGCACCGCGTGAACGCCGGCCGCGGCGTGCTCTTCATCGTCAAGAACTACGCCGGCGACCGCCTCAACTTCCAGATGGCGAGCGACATGCTGGTCGATCTCGACCACCTGATGGTGGTGGTCGACGACGACGTCGCGATCGACCATTCGACCCACGGGAGCGGCCGCCGCGGCGTGGCCGGCACCGTGATCGTCGAGAAGATCGTCGGCGCCGCGGCCGAGGCCGGCGCCGACCTGTTCGACTGCAAGGCGCTGGGCGACCGCATCAACAGCTGCACCGCGTCGATGGGCGTGGCCTTCAACAGCTGCATCGTGCCGGCCTCGGGCGTGGCGACCTTCGAGATCGGCGAGCAGGAGATGGAGCTCGGCGTCGGCATCCACGGCGAACCGGGGCGCCAGCGCCTGCCCTTCGCGCCGGCGGTCGAGATCGTCGACCTCTTGCTCGACCCGATCCTCAAGGATCTTTCGCTCGCGCGTGGCCGCGAGGTGCTGCTGCACGTCAACGGCCTGGGCGGCACGCCGCTGATGGAGCTCTACCTACTGCAGCACCATGCGCGCCGGCGGCTCGCCGCCGAAGGGCTGACGGTGGCGCGCACGCTGGTGGGCAACCACACGACCTCGCTCGAGATGGCGGGCGCCTCGCTCACCGTGACCGCGCTCGACGAAGAAGCCAAGCGGCTGTGGGACGCACCTGTGCATACGGCGACACTGCATTGGTAGCGCTATCGCGCCGCTAGAATCCGGCCCATGAACCCCGAGGCCACCCCGGCGCGCCGCACCCGTCGCGGCAGCGGTGCCGTCACGCTGCATGACGTCGCCAAGCTCGCCGGCGTGGCGCCCATCACCGCGTCGCGCGCGCTCAACACGCCGGCGCAGGTGTCGGCCGAGGTGCTGAAGAAAGTCACCGACGCGGTGGCCCGCACGGGCTATGTGCGCAACGGCCTGGCCGGTGGCTTGGCATCGACGCGCAGCCGGCTGGTGGCCGCGGTGGTGCCGACCATCGCCGGGCCGGTGTTCCTGCAGACCGTGCAGGCGCTGACCGAGGCGCTCGCCGAGAGCGGGTACCAGCTCATGCTGGGCCAGAGCGGCTATGCCGAATCGCGCGAGGATGCGTTGCTCGAGGCCATCATCGGCCGCCGGCCGGATGGCATCGTGCTCACCGGCATCATGCATTCGGTCGAGGGACGCAAGCGCCTGCTGGCCGCGGGCATTCCGGTGGTCGAGACCTGGGACCTCACGCCCACGCCGCTGGACATGCTGGTCGGCTTCTCGCACGTCGAGGTGGGGCGCGCGGTGGTCGACTTTCTGCGCAGCAAGGGGCGCAGCCGGCTCGCGGTGGTGGCCGGCGACGACGAACGCTCGCGGCGGCGTCACCAGGCTTTCCAGGATGCGGCGCGCGCCGCCGGCCTGCGCGAGGTGCGCCTGATCTACGTGCCGGCGCCCACCACGATGAAGAGCGGCCGCCGCGCGCTGGCCGAACTGCTCGCGGTCGCGCCGGACATCGACGCCGTGTTCTGCAGCTCCGACCTGCTCGCGCTCGGCGTGATGACCGAGGCGCAGGCGCGCGGCATCGCGGTGCCGGCGCAGTTGGCGGTGGTCGGCTTCGGCGATCTCGAGTTCGCGGCCGACCTGAATCCGGCGCTAAGCACGGTGCGCATCGACAGCAAGGCCATCGGCCGGCAGGCCGCGCGCTTCATCGTGGACCGCGCGGAAGGCCGCCAGGTCGACCCCCGTGTAGTCGACATCGGCTTCTCGATTGTCGACCGCGACAGCGCCTGATCCGTATAAACCCCTAGATTCGGCTGCTTGACGCCGCATTTGGTAGCGCTATCATTCAGACCATCGGATGGTAGCGCTACCTAAGCCATCGACCTCTTTCAATTTCAAGGAGACAAACCCATGAAGAAGCTACTCGGCGCCCTCGCCATCGGCCTGGCCGCCAGTGCAGCCGCCTACGCCCAGGCCACTTCGACAAGCTCAGGACAGGATTGGCCCCAGAAGCCCGTGACGCTGGTCGTTCCCTTCCCGCCCGGCGGCTCCACCGACATGGTGGCGCGCGCCATCGGCCCCAAGCTCACGGAGAAGCTCGGCCAGCCCTTCCTGGTCGACAACAAGGCCGGCGCCACCGGCACCATCGGCGCGACGCTGGTCAAGCGCGCGGCACCCGATGGCTACAGCTTCCTCGTCACCTCGCTCGGCCCGCTGGTGATCGCACCCCACCTCATCAAGGGCATGCAGTACGACGCGCTGAAGGACTTCGACCTGATCACGGTGGCCGTGCAGGCGCCCAACGTGCTGGTGGTGCCGGCCAGCTCGCCGCACAAGACGGTGGCCGACGTAATCGCGCACGAGAAGAAGAACCCCGGCAAGATGACCTTCGCCTCCTCGGGCAACGGCTCCAGCGACCACCTCACGGCCGAGCTGTTCTGGCAGCAGACCGGCACCACCGGCCTGCACGTGCCCTACAAGGGCGGCGCGCCGGCCATGACCGACCTGCTCGGCGGCCAGGTCGATGCCTCGTTCCAGAACGTCAACGCGGTGGTGCCGCACATCAAGTCCGGCAAGCTCAGGGCGCTCGCGGTCACCGGCGACAAGCGTTCCCCGGTGCTGCCCGAGGTGCCGACGATGAGCGAAGCCGGCGTGAAGAACGTCGAGGTCTATTCCTGGCAGGCCGTCGTCGCGCCCAAGGGCCTGCCGCCGGCGCTGCGCACCAAGGCCGCCGAGTCGGTGGTGGCCGCGCTCAACGACCCGGCCATCAAGCAGCAGTTCACTTCCATCGGCCTCGAGGTGGTCGGCAACACGCCGGCACAGTTCGCGACTTTCCAGCAACAGGAGTTCGCCCGCTGGAAGAAAGTCATCGAGACCGGCAAGATAACCATCGACTGAGCCAGCCCATGCCCTTCAACACCACCCCCCTGATCACCGAACTGCGCGTGATCCCCGTCGCCGGCCGCGACAGCATGCTCTTGAACCTGAGCGGCGCCCACGGCCCCTTCTTCACCCGCAATTTGCTGATCCTGACCGACAACGCCGGCCGCACCGGCGTCGGCGAGGTGCCCGGCGGCGAGAAGATCCGCCAGACGCTCGAAGATGCGCGGCCGCTGGTCGTCGGCCAGCCGATCGGCGCGCACCAGCGCGTGCTGCAGCACATGGGCAAGCAGTTCGCCGATCGCGATGCCGGCGGCCGCGGCCTGCAGACCTTCGACCTGCGCACCACGATCCACGCGGTGACCGCGGTCGAATCGGCGCTGCTCGACCTGCTGGGCCAGCACCTGGACGTGCCGGTCGCCGCGCTGCTCGGCGAAGGCCAGCAGCGCGAGGCGGTCGAGATGCTGGGCTACCTGTTCTACGTCGGTGACCGCGACAAGAGCGATCTGCCCTATGCGCGCGAAGCCGATGCCGGCGACGACTGGTTCCGCCTGCGCCGCGAGAAGGCGATGACGCCCGAGGCCATCGTGCGCCTGGCCGAAGCGGCGCGCGAGCGCTACGGCTTCAACGACTTCAAGCTCAAGGGCGGCGTGCTGCGCGGTGAGGAAGAAATCGAGGCCGTGACCGCGCTGCACGAGCGCTTTCCGCAGGCGCGCGTCACGCTGGACCCCAATGGCGGCTGGCTGCTGAAGGACGCGATCCGGCTCATGCGCGACATGCGCGGCGTGGTCGCCTATGCCGAAGACCCCTGCGGCGCTGAAGAGGGTTTCTCCGGCCGCGAGGTGATGGCCGAGTTCCGGCGCGCCACCGGCCTGCCGACCGCCACCAACATGATCGCCACCGACTGGCGCCAGATGAGCCATGCGCTCGCGCTGCAGTCGGTCGACATCCCACTGGCCGATCCGCATTTCTGGACCATGGGCGGCTCGGTGCGCGTGGCGCAGACCTGCCGCGATTGGGGCCTCACCTGGGGTTCACATTCGAACAACCACTTCGACGTGTCCCTGGCGATGTTCACGCACGTCGGCGCCGCCGCGCCCGGCCGCGTGACCGCGATCGATACGCACTGGATCTGGCAGGACGGCCAGCGCCTCACCAAGGAGCCGCTGCAGATCCAGGGCGGCCTGGTGCAGGTGCCGAAGAAGCCGGGCCTGGGCATCGAGCTCGACATGGCCGAGGTCGAGAAGGCGCACCAGCTCTACCAGCAGCACGGGCTGGGTTCGCGCGACGACGCCGTCGCGATGCAAGCCCTCATCCCCGGCTGGAAATTCGACCCCAAGCGGCCGGCCTTCGACCGCTGAACCCACCATCCATCAAGGACGCCCCATGAGAGAAAACCGCCTGCGCACGCTGTGGAAATCCGGTGGGGCTGCCGTCAACGGCTGGCTCGCCATACCGAACAGCTTCTCCGCCGAGACCATGGCCCACCAGGGCTGGGACTCGCTGACCATCGACCTGCAGCACGGCGTGGTCGACTACCAGGCCATGCTCCCCATGCTGCAGGCGATCTCGACCACCAACACGGTGCCCGTGGTGCGCGTGCCGTGGCTGGAGCCGGGCATCCTCATGAAGACGCTGGACGCCGGCGCCTACGGCGTGATCTGCCCGATGGTCAACACACGCGAGGACGCGCAGCGGCTGGTGGCCTACACACACTACGCGCCGCGCGGCACGCGCAGCTTCGGCCCGGTGCGCGCGCTGCTCTACGGCGGCGCCGACTATCCCGAGCATGCCAACGACACCATCGTCACCTTCGCGATGATCGAGACGGCACAGGCACTCGACAACCTGGACGACATCCTCTCGGTCGAAGGGCTGGATGCGGTGTACATCGGCCCGTCGGACCTCTCGCTCGCGCTCGGTTGCCGTCCCGTCTTCGACGACGTGGACCCGCCGGTCGCGCAGGCCATCGACCACATCCTCGAACGGGCCAAGGCGCACGGCCTGGTCGCCGGCATCCACAACGGCAGGCCCGACGTGGCGCTCGCGCGCATTGCCAAGGGCTTCCAGTTCGTCACCGTGAGTTCGGACGCGCGGCTCATGGCCGCCGGCGCCCAGCAGATGCTCGCAGCGATGCGGGCCACGCCGGCGCCTGCGGCATCTTCTTCCACCTACTGAACCAAGGAAATCGAAATGAAAGTCGGATTCATCGGCCTCGGCATCATGGGCGCGCCGATGGCGCAGAACCTCCTGGCCGCCGGCCACGAGATGTTCGTGCGCACGCGCAGCAAGGTGCCCGAGGCGCTGGCCAAGGCCACGCAGTGCAAAACCAACGCCGACGTCGCGCGCGCCGCCGATGTCATCGTGCTCATGCTGCCGGACACGCCCGATGTCGAGTTGGTGCTGTTCGGCAAGGACGGCGTCGCCGACGGCCTGAGCGCCGGCAAGACGGTGATGGACATGAGCAGCATCTCGCCCATCGAGACCAAGGCCTTCGCCAGCAAGATCAACGCGCTCGGCTGCGAGTACCTCGACGCGCCAGTCTCCGGCGGCGAAGTCGGCGCCAAGGCCGCCAGCCTGACCATCATGTGCGGCGGCTCCGAAGCCACCTTCGACAAGGTGAAGCCGCTGCTCGAAGCCATGGGCAAGAACATCACGCTGGTGGGCGGCAACGGCGACGGCCAGACCACCAAGGTGGCCAACCAGATCATCGTCGCGCTCAACATCGCCGCGGTCGGCGAGGCGCTGCTGTTCGCAAGCAAGGCCGGCGCCGACCCGGCCAAGGTGCGGCAGGCGCTGATGGGCGGCTTCGCGGCCAGCCGCATCCTCGAAGTGCATGGCGAACGCATGATCAAGCGCACCTTCAACCCGGGCTTCCGCATCGCGCTGCACCAGAAGGATTTGAGCCTCGCGCTCGCCGGCGCCAAGTCGATGGGCGTCGCGCTGCCGCAGACGGCTTCGGCCGCGCAGCTGATGCAGTCCTGCGCCGCCCACGGCTGGGACCAGCTCGATCATTCGGCGCTGGTCAAGGCGCTGGAGCAGATGGCGGCGCACGAGGTGGCGAACCCGCAGACCTGAAGCCGCATCGCGCCGCCGACGAAGAACAACAACCGTGGAGACGAGCATGCAAGAACAACAAGGCGCGAGCGCGCGCCGCGCTTTCCTGAAGACGGCCGCGGGCAGCACGCTGGCCGCGCTCGGCGGCACCGCCGCCGCGCAGGCCTTCGACTTCAAGCCCAGCCAGCGCTACCCCGATCCGGCGGTGCAGGTGCTGGACCCGAGCTTCGGCAAGTACCGCATCTACAGCAGCACGGTCGAACAGCTGGGCACCGGCATGCGCTGGGCCGAAGGCCCGGTGTGGTTCGGCGACGGACGCTATCTGCTGGTGAGCGACATCCCCAACAACCGCATCATGCGTTTCGACGAGGCCACCGGGACTTTCGGCGTGTTTCGCCAGCCGTCCAACTATTCCAACGGCCTGGCGCGCGACCGGCAGGGGCGGCTGCTGGCCTGCGAACACCTGACCCGGCGCATCACGCGCACCGAGTACGACGGCAGGATCACCGTGCTGGCCGACAGCTTCAACGGCAAGAAGCTCAACTCGCCCAACGACATCGTCTGCAAGTCCGACGGCTCCATCTGGTTCACCGATCCGCCCTTCGGCATCGGCGGCAACTGGGAGGGCGACAAGGCCGCCTCCGAACTGCCGCACTCCGTCTACCGCATCGCGCCGGACGGCAAGATCGGCCTCGTCACCGCCGACCTGAACGGCCCCAACGGCCTGGCCTTCTCGCCCGACGAGAAGAAGCTCTACATCGTCGAGGGACGTGCCCAGCCCCACCGCGTGATCTGGAGCTACGACGTCGGCAGCGGCGCCAGCCTGTCCAACAAGACCCGGCTGGTGGACGCCAACGGGCCCGGTTCGATCGACGGCTTCAAGGTCGACGTCGACGGCAACCTGTGGTGCGGCTGGGGCAGCAACGGCGCGCCCGGCGCAAACCCGGCGGACCTGGACGGCGTGATGGTGTTCAACCCGCAGGGCAAGGCGATCGGTTTCATCCGCCTGCCGGAGCGCTGTGCGAACCTCAGTTTCGGCGGGGCCAAGAGCAACCGGCTTTACATGGCAAGTTGCCACTCGCTTTATGCGCTCTATGTGGAAACGCATGGCGCGGCTTGAATGGCGACCGGAGCAAGTCTTCATCAAGAAGTAAGTAAAAAGCTCTTGAAATACCTTGTTACGGCGTGCACAGCTAGGCACAATGTATTACATGAAACGTCAAAACCTCTCCCAACCGCGGTGGTCCCCCGAGGGGCTGCTCAGTCTCTTGCGCGCCAGCCTGCCGCCTGCGGGACCCGGGGCGACCCCACTCCCTGCGCCCCCGGCGCGCCTCGACAGCCGTCAGCTGACCGAGGTGGCCAGCCAGTGGCGCAGGCGTTCGGAGTCGGGCGACGAAGGGGCAGAATCCGTGGCGGCCGCACTGGACTACATCGCCACGCGCCGCGCGCGGGAAAGAGGCGAGCGGATCCAGGCGATGGGCAAGCGGCTTTCGCAACTGATGCAACTGAGTTGAGGCGCGCCATGAAGACCCAGACCGAAGCCATTCGCGAAGGCTACGAAGTCGATCTGTCCGGACCCGGCCGGCCGTTGGGAGCGCGAGGTAGATACCCCGACTACGAAATGATTCCCTTGCTGACCGACATGGAAGCGGAACTGCTCAACACGCTGAGCCTGGTGCGCAAGATGCTCGCCGAAGGCCCGCCCAGCAAGGATGCCCAGCAGGGCGTGGTGCTCGCGATCGACGGCCTGCTTTCCGTCGCGCGCGCCTGAAGGCGCTCAGCGCCGCGCGGCCGCCGGCTGCACGCGCTCCTGCGCCGTGACCGTGCGTGTCACGAGCCGCCCTTCCCGCAGCAGCGACACCTGGACCGGCCGCCCGATGCGCTCCGCATTGAGCAATCGCAAAAGATCGTCCGCACCGGCGATCGTCACGCTTTCCAGCGCGACGAGGATGTCGCCCACCCTCAGCCCTGCCAGGTCCGCGGGGCCGCCGGCCTGCACTTCGCCGATGCGCACCGCGTTGGCGCCCGCATGAATGGCCAGGGCCACGCGCCGCGCCAGCGGCACCGTCTGCGCCGCGATGCCGAGATGCGCGCGCCGAACCCGGCCATGGGCGATGAATTCGCCGATCACGAAGCGGGCCGTGTTGCTGGAGACGGCGAAGGCGAGCCCCTGCGCGCCGGCGATCATGGCGGTGTTGATGCCGACCACCTGGCCCGACGCAGCCACCAGCGCGCCGCCGGAGTTGCCAGGGTTGAGCGCCGCGTCGGTCTGGATGACATCGTCGATCAGGTGCCCGCTTTGCGAGCGCAGCGAGCGGCCCAGCGCCGAGACGATGCCGGCCGTGACGGTGGATTCGAAGCCCAGCGGATTGCCGATGCCCACCACCAGGTGGCCGCGCTTCAGCACCTTCGAATCGCCCAGCGTCGCAGTCGCGGCGCCGCGCGGGAGTTCGACGCGCAGCAGCGCCAGGTCGGTGGCCGGATCGTCGCCGAGCACCTCGGCCTCCCGGTCGCCGCCTTCCGGGAGCCCGACACGCACGCGCCGCGCCGCTGCCACCACATGGCTGTTGGTGAGCACCAGCCCGTCGCCGGCGATGACCACGCCGGATCCGAGGCCGCCGCCGCGCCGGCCGGGCGCTGCGCTTTGCACCCGCACGACGGCCGGTCCGGCGCTGTCGGCCACTGCGGCGACCGCGCGCGAGTAGGCGTCGATCAGGGCGTCCTGGGCCGGCTCGGGGCCGGTGCCTTCCGTGTTGAGCATGGCTTCAGATGGCTTCATTGCGTGAAGCCACAAGGGCTGAAGCCACTGCCCGGATGGGCAGGTACCCGCTCGCAGCGTCGATCAGCCCAGCCGCCCCTCCTCCCGCAGCCGCGCGCCGATGCGTCGGATCTCGGCCTCGCCCTGATCGAGCGCCGCCTTGCTCGTATGCACCGAGTAGTAGCCCATCACCAGTTCGTGCGGATGCTTCACGGCCGAGCCCAGAACGAAGGCCGTGTCGCCGTGGGCCACGAAGTCGATGGCGTCTTCGGATTCCTCGAACACCGCGAGCTCGCCGGTAACGACCGGCCCACCCGCATCGAGCCCGCCCGCATTGACCGCGACCCAGCCCACCGTGTGGCCGGCGGGCGGCGTGTAGCGCCAGCGCTCGCCGTCTTTCAGGCGCACGGCCAGATAGTTCATCGACGCCGGCGCCGGAATGGCGCTTTGCGCCTTGCCGTAGCGCCCGAGGAGCACGCGCACCGGGCCCTCTTGCGGCACCTGGGAGGGCGCGAGGTAGAGGCTCTGGGCCGGTGCGTTCTCTTCCGAAGCGGGCAACGCCACCCAGAGCTGGAAGCCCAGGACCGGCGAGTTGCCGACCGGCGCGCCGGTGTGCCACACGCCGTTGCCGGCGCGCATCCACTCCACGCCGCCAGCGGGCAGCACACCCTTCTTGCCGGTCGTGTCTTCATAGCCCACTTCGCCTTCGATCATGAAGGTCAGCGTCGCGATGCCCGAGTGCGGGTGCATGCCGAAGCCCTTGTGGTCGGGCTCGGGCTGCAAGCCGAAGAGGTCGAGAAAGACGAAGGGCTTGAGAAACTCGCCGAGGTCGCCCGGACTCACGAGCCGCGTGATCGGCCCGTGCGTGCTGCCGCTTGTGCGGTAGACGATGGCACGGGCTTCGGTGGCAACGTCGGTCGTCATACCGCTTCCCTCGCCGACTTCAGCGCCTTCGCCCACCAGGCCATGTCGTCTAGCAACCCGTTGGCGGCCTGCGCCAGGTGCGGAAAGTCTTCGAAGCTCTTGCCCTGCTGCCAGATGCCGAGGAACTCCACCATGCCGATGTGAACGGCATTGCGCACCGGCGCCATCTGAAGCTCGGTAGCCACCAGCCGAAGCTGCTCGACGGCACGTGCCGCGCCCACGCCGCCATAGCCCACGAAGCCGATCGGCTTGCGGATGAATTCCTTGTACGCGTAGTCGAAGGCGTTCTTCAGCACCGCGCTCGGGCCGTGGTTGTACTCGGGCGTGACCACGATCAGGCCGTCGGTTGTCGCGAGCTTGTCGGCCCAGCGCCGCGCGGCCTCATTCTTCGCCGGCGCCCAGGCCGGCGACATCGGCTCGTTGAAGAAAGGCAGCGGGTGATCGCGCAAGTCGATCAGCTCGAAGGCGAGGTCGGTGCGCTGCCTGGCGATCTCGTGGATCCAGTGCGCGGGCTTTTCGCCGAAGCGGCCTTCGCGGGTCGAGCCGATGACGATGCCGATGCGGGGTTGTTGCTGTTGGGTCATGGGTACTTCTGACAAGTTGATGAGGGGAAATGAAAGGGTCAGCCCGCCGCCAAGAGCGAGACGGGCCGCAGCCGCCAGGCCACGAAGGCAGTGAGCGCACCGAGCACCACGGCCGGCGCGGGATTGCCGCCGATCAGCACCACGTGCGTCGCCACCGCACCGACCATGGTTGCGGCGAGCAGCAGGCCGCCGAAGAAGCCGGTTGCAGGTACGAGCAGCAGCACGGTGCCCACGACTTCGACCGCGCCCGTCAGGTAACGAAACCACTGGCCGAAGCCGATGGCATCGAACACCTGGACCATCTGCGGCACGCCGGCCAGCTTGGAGAGGCCAGCCGCGCCGAAAGCCAGCGCCAGAAGAATGCGAACGCCCCAGACGATGCGGCGCTGCGTGGGGGAAACCGGAAAAAGAGCCATGGAAAGAGGTGTCCTTGCGTGTGCGTTGAGGCGTGGGAGCCCGATGCGCAGAAGATTAGGGTCGCACCCATTGATCGACTAGACGGCACAATCTGATTGCACTCGTCCACAGATAGAAGGAATCGCCTCGTGTTCGACCTGAACGACATCGCCATGTTTGTGCAGGTGGTGCGCTGCGGCAGCTTTGCCGAGGCGGCGCGGCGGCTGGGCGTGCCGCCCAACACCGTGAGCCGGCGCATCCAGCAGCTCGAAGCCCGGCTCGGCACGCGGCTGATGCAACGCTCCACCCGCAAGCTCACGCTCACCAGCGCCGGCCAGGCCTTCCACGAGCGCTGCGCAGGTGCGGTCGACGGGCTGGTCGAAGCCGGCCAGGCGTTGTTGACGGGCAGCCAGGAACCCAGTGGCCTGGTGCGCGTGGCGGCGACAGCCGATTTCTTCGACTTCTTCCCGATGGAGTGGGTGGCCGACTTTCTGGCCGCGCATCCGCTGGTGCGGCTCGACTTCGTGCTCAGTGATGCCAAGGCCGATCTGATTGCCGAGCAGATCGACGTCGCGTTTCGCGGCGGCCCGCTGCGCGACTCGGGCTATGTCGGCCGCCGGCTCCTCGGCGCCCGCAGCGGCGGCATGGTGGCCAGCCCCGCCTACATCGCCGCGCGCGGCGCGCCCGCCACGCTGCAAGACCTGGCGAACCACGACTGCGTGAGCTCCGCCCACCCCAGCGGCCGCACCACCTGGCGCCTGGCCGGCCCCGATGGGGTGCAGGAGGAAGTGCAGGTCGCCGGCCGCTTCAGCGGCAACACGGCCCAGGCGCTGCGCAAAGCCACCCTGGCCGGCCTCGGCATCGCGCTGCTGCCGCCCGCCATGGCCAGGCTCGACATTCAGGCCGGCCTGCTCGTGCCGGTGCTGCCGCAATACCAGCGCACCAGCCAAGGCCTGAGCGTGCTCTACCCGAGCCGGCGGCACCTGCCGCTGGCGGTGTCGGCGTTCATCGGGTTGGTGTTGGAGAAGCTGAGTGCGGTAGAGACGTTGCCGGAGGTGCTCCGGTCCTAGGCCGGCACGCCGTCCACGTTCGCCCGGTCCCAGTGCCGGTGCTTCGCGATCGCCGCGATGAAGTCCTGCGCGATCTGCGTGGCGGCGCTGGTGTCGCCCAGGTTGGTGGTGGGCGTGGCGGCCACCACCACGCCGGCCGGCGCCTTGCCCGGATCGGCGCCGACGCCCAGCGTCGCGAGCAGCTTCACGCCCTCGCCCACCGTGCAGATGGCCTTGCAGTGCTTGTAGGCCTCGAGCACGAAATGCAGCGCATCGCCGTTGCGCGCCAGCGCCTCGGCGCCCTGCGCGCCGGCCGGCACGAGCACGGCGTCGAACATCACCGAAGGCATGTTGGCGAAGGTGGCATCGACACCGAGCTGGCGCCTGGACGCGCTCGCGACAGTGCCGAGCCGCGGGCCGACCACCTTGCACTGCGCGCCCGCCTGTTCGAGGGCTTCGCGGATCGGCTTCAGCGAGGCTGAGTCGATTCCGTCCATCACCAGGACCGCCACCTTGCGCGTCTTGATCGAGCCATCGCCGGTGTCCGCCATGCTGAGCGCGCGCGATTCCTCGATCGGCAGCGTCATGCGGTGTTCGCGATAACCGGCCCGGCCCGCGGCCGCCTTGGCATCGGGGGCGTCGATGCCCAGCGACTCGGCCACGCGGCGCGCGAGCTTCTCGTCGACGTGCGCAAGGTTGTCCACCATGCGCTGGCGTATCGCCGGCGCCTCGACCTTCGAGAGCTCGAAGCGAAAGGCCGCGATGATGTGCTCCTTCTCGGCCGCGCTCTGGCTGTTGAAGAATAGCCGCGCCTGCGTGAAGTGGTCGTCGAAGGAGGGGCTGCGGCGCCGCAGCTTGGGCGGGTCGATTTCCTCGGGAAAGGACTGGAAGCCGCCGCTCGCGCCGTCGATGCGAAATTCCTTGCCGTCGAGGAGCGAGTGCGGTTCGTAGGCCACCTGGCCGCGCGCGATGGTCTGGCGGTGCATGCCGTCGCGCTGGAAGTTGTGGAAGGGGCAGACGCTCCTGTTGATCGGCAGCTCGTGGAAGTTGGCGCCGCCCAGGCGCGAGATCTGCGTGTCGGTGTAGGAAAACAGGCGGCCCTGCAGCAGCGGATCGTTCGTGAAATCGATGCCCGGCACCACGTGGCCCGGGTGGAAGGCCACCTGCTCGGTCTCGGCGAAGAAATTGTCGGGGTTGCGGTTGAGCACCAGGCGGCCGATGCGCTGCACCGGCACCATCTCCTCGGGCACGATCTTGGTCGGGTCGAGCAGATCGAAACCGAAGGCATGCTCCTTGTCCTGCGGAATCAGCTGCACACCCAGCTCCCACTCGGGGAAATCGCCGCGCTCGATGGCCTCCCACAGGTCGCGCCGGTGGAAGTCGGCATCCTTGCCGGCGATCTTCTGCGCCTCGTCCCAGGCCAGCCCGTGGATGCCGAGCTTGGGCTTCCAGTGGAACTTGACGAAGTGGCTCTCGCCGCGCGCATTGACGAAGCGGAAAGTGTGGACGCCGAAGCCTTCCATCATGCGCAGGCTGCGCGGGATCGCGCGGTCCGACATGATCCACATTAGCATGTGGGTGGTCTCGGGCATCAGCGAGGCGAAGTCCCAGAAGGTGTCGTGGGCGCTCGCGGCCTGCGGCATCTCGTGGTGCGGTTCGGGCTTGACGGCGTGGATCAGGTCGGGGAACTTGATCGCATCCTGGATGAAGAACACCGGGATGTTGTTGCCCACCAGGTCGTAGTTGCCCTCGCGCGTGTAGAACTTGACCGCGAAGCCCCGCACGTCGCGCACCGTGTCGGCCGAGCCGCGCGAACCCGCCACGGTCGAGAAGCGCACGAAAACGGGCGTGCGGATCGCCGGATCCTGCAGGAAATCGGCAGAGGTGAACTGCGACATCGACTTGTAGACCTCGAAGTAGCCGTGCGCCGCCTCGCCGCGTGCATGCACCACGCGCTCGGGAATGCGCTCGTGGTCGAAGTGCGTGATCTTCTCGCGCAGGATGAAGTCTTCGAGCAGCGTCGGCCCGCGCGCGCCCGCCTTCAGCGAGTTGTGGTTGTCCGGGATCTGCAGGCCCTGATTGGTGCTGAGCTGCGGGGTGTTGTCGCTCGTGAAGGCGGCCAATTGTTCCTGCTTGGCATTGCTGCCGTCCCCCGGCTTGGGGCGACGGGCGGCGGCCGCCTTGTTCTGTGGCGTCATCGAGATTCCTCCGTTCTCTTGGAATGCGGCGCCTCGAAGCGCCGCAGGATCAGCCGGCTTCCGCGTCGAAGAGCACGTCCAGTGCGCTGACCACCGCCACGAGTCCGACGACGCCGGCCGCAGCCGCTATGGCCCAGAACAGGACATCGTCGATCCAGGCATCTCCGAGCGCGCCGAACAGTGAGGAAAACTCCATGATTCGCTCCAGATCATCGTTGCGGGACGGTTCGACAGGCGCTGCATGCCGGCTGCGAGCAAGCCATGAGCTTAGATTTGGCACCGCGCAAACCCCGTAGTGGCCGCGCGCTCCGGCGTGTGGGAGCGGCGAGGAGTACACAGTAGGACCGCACTGACGGCTTTGTGGGCTTGCCTACGCCGCTTCGCGTACCCATCTATGCCCGCCAGCCGCGGCGGGCTATAGGATGAAGCGGCTGCGCTCGGCACCAAACCTGCTTGTGCGGCATCACACCTCTGACCTTCGCAACCGGCCCGCGCCACCATGCTCATCAAAATCGGTTTCGACATCGAACTCGGCGTCACGGCGCCCACGGCGTTGCTCTACATGCTGCAGGTGCATCCTTCGCGCGCCGCCGACATCGCGCACGGCGAGCACATCACGATCAGTCCGCCGCTCTACACCGACCACTACCGCGACGCCTTCGACAACCATTGCGCGCGCGTGCAGGTGCCCGCCGGCGTGAGCAGCGTGCGTCTGCGCAACGAAGCGGTGGTCTTCGACACCGGCTGGGCCGACCCGATCGACCTGGGGGCCGTCGAGCACATGCCGGCCGATCTGCCGGTTGAAACGCTGCCCTTCCTGCTGCCCAGCCGCTACTGCGAGGTCGACAGCGAACTGCTGCAGTTCGCATGGAACACCTTCGGCCAGGTGCCCAAGGGCTGGCCGCTGGCGCAAGCCATCTGCGACTACGTGCACCAGCACCTGCGCTTCGACTACCAGCGTGCACGCGCCACGCGCACCGCACTCGAAGCGTGGCGCGAGCGCGTCGGCGTGTGCCGCGACTTCACCCACCTGGCGATCACGCTGTGCCGCTGCATGAACATTCCGGCGCGCTACGTGACCGGCTACCTCGGCGACATCGGCATTCCGCCCGTGCCCTACCCGATGGATTTCAGCGCCTGGTTCGAGATCTACCTCGGCGAGCGCTGGCACACCTTCGATGCGCGCCACAACACGCCGCGCATCGGCCGCATCACCATCGCGCGCGGCCGCGACGCGGCCGATGTGCCGATCACGATGGTGTTCGGGGAGAACACGCTGCAGCGCTTCGAGGTGACCACCGAGGAGGTGGTCTGAAGCTTCAGTCCGGCGGCGGCGCGTAGCCCAGCGTTTTCATCGCCGCGCCCAGGCCCTTTCGGCTCTTCTCCATCGCAGCCCACGGCTTGTTGCCGATGGCGATGCGCTCGCCGATGTTCCTGATCGTCCATTGCGAGGCGCTCTTCAGCTCGGGCAGCTCGTCCCATTCGAGCGGCACCGACACGCCCAGCCCCGGCCGCGAACGCGCCGACCAGGCGCTGACCGTGGTGGCGCCGAAGCCGTTGCGCAGGTAGTCGACGAAGATCTTGCCGACCCGGTTGCGCGGCCCGCTCTTGGCGACGAAGCGATCGGGGATGGTCTGCGCCAGGTGCTGGACCGCCGCCTGCGAGAAGCCCTTGACCGCATCCCAGCCGTGGTGGCGCCGGATCGGCACCAGCACGTGCAGGCCCTTGCCGCCGCTGGTCTTCAGGAAGGCCGGCAGGCCGAGTTCGGTGAGCAGCGTGCGCACCAGCATCGCTGGCCTCCAGCATCTTCGGCCATTCGACGCCCTCGCCCGGATCCAGGTCGAAGGTCATGCGGTCCGGCTTGTCGATCGCATTCGAGGTGGCATTCCAGGTGTGCAGCTCGATCACGTTCATCTGCGCGGCCGAAAGCACGCCTTTGGCGCTGTCGATCTGCAGCATCGGCTCGTGGTCGGGGTCGAGCGCCGGGTCCAGCAGCTTCACGCCCGGCAGCTCGCTCTGGTTGGCATGCTTCTGGAAGAACAGCTCGCCGCCGACGCCCTCCGGCGCGCGCACCAGTGCCACCGGCCGGCCCTTCAGATGCGGCAGCAGGAGCGCCGACACCTCGTGATAGAAGGCGACGAGCTCGCCCTTGGTGGTGCCGCTCTTATTGTCGATCACGCGCTCGGCGTGGGTGATGCGCAGGTCCATGGTGCGGCTCGCTCCTTTGTTGCTGCTGCTGCCGGCGCGCGCGGCGGCAGCCGGCTTGGGCGGCGCCTGCGCTTTCTCGCGGCGGATCTCGGTGGCCGGCTTGTCGGTGCGCAAGCCCTGGAAGACGGCCTGGCGCACGCGACCATCGCGCGTCCACTCGCCGAAGGAGATCTCGGCCACCAGCTTCGGCTTGACCCATTGCGCCTTGACGCCGGCGGGCCGCTCGTCGAAGGGGCAGTCGTCGCTCGCCAACTTGTCGAGCCGGGCCTTGATGTCCGCCAGGCGATCGGCGTCGAAGCCGGTGCCGACGTTGCCGCAGTACTTGAGCGCGCCCTGGTCGTCGCACACGCCGAGCAGCAGCGAGCCGAAACCCGTGCGCGCGCCCTTGGGTGCGGTGTAGCCGCCGATCACGAACTCCTGCCGCTGCTGGTTCTTGAGCTTGATCCAGGTCGGCGAGCGGCGCGAGACATAGCCCGAACCCTTCAGCTTGCCGATGATCCCCTCGAAGCCGAGCTGCGCGGACGACGCCAGCAGAGCGCGCGGCGCGGCCTCGAAGGCCTCGGACAGCAGCAGCGACGCCGGCGGCTTCTTGCCCAGCAACTTCGCCAGCAACGCGCGGCGCTCTTCCACCGGCGTCTCGCGCAGGTCGCGGCCGTCGAGGAAGGGCGCATCGAAGAGCCAGTAGACGATCGATGAGGTGGCGCCGCGTTCGAAGGCGTTCTGCAGCGCCTGGAAATCCGGCGCGCCGTTCTCGCCATGCACCACGATCTCGCCGTCCAGCCAGGCCGAGCGCGTGGGCAGCTTCGCGAGCGCCTTCACCAGGCCGAGAAGCTTCGCGCTCCAGTCGTGGCCGTTGCGCGTGATGCATTGCACCTTGTCGCCGTCGATGCGCGCCAGCAGGCGGTAGCCGTCGAACTTGAGTTCGTAGAGCCAGTCCTCGGCCGCCGCGGGCGGCGCCGCGACCAGCGTGGCGAGCTGGGGTTCGAGGCCGCGCGGCAGCGCGGCCCTGGGTGCGGCTTTCGCCTTCTTCGCTGCAGGCGGCTGCTTCGTCGTCGTCTTTGCGGCCGGCGGCACCGGGTCGTCGACGCCGCGGCCGCTCAGCACGCTGTCGGGCAGTTCTTCCACCACGTCGAAGTCGGCCAGCGGGCGCGCTTCATCGTCGTTCTCCTTGATCAGGAGCCAGGGCTCCTGCTTCTCGTCCTTGCCGCGCATGCGCAGCAGCGTCCAATGGCCGCGCAGCTTGTCGCCGTACAGCTCGAACTTGAGCTTGCCCTCGGCCAGCCCCTGGCGCGCATCGCCCTCGGCCGCCCACTCGCCGCGGTCCCAGACGATCACCGTGCCGGCGCCGTACTGCTTGGGCGGGATGGTGCCTTCGAAGTCGGCGTAGGAGACCGGATGGTCTTCCACGTGCACCGCCATGCGCTTGACGCTCGGATCGAGGCAGGGGCCCTTGGGCACGGCCCAGCTCTTGAGCGTGCCGTCGAGCTCGAGCCGGAAGTCGTAGTGCAGGCGGCTCGCATGGTGCTTCTGGACCACGAAGGAATGCGCGCCTCGGCTGCCGCGGCCGAACTTGTGCGGCTCCGGCGTCTTCTTGAAATCGCGCTTGCCGTGATAGCGCGCCAGCGCTTCGCGCGCACTCGGTTTGCTCGCCACGCGCTGCCTCAGGCCGCCTTGTGGCGCGATGCGGACTTGCGGGCCGGCGCGCGCTTGCGGGCCGTGGCCTTGGCGGCCGGCTTGCGGGTCGGCTTGGCTTCTTCCGGCTCTTCCTCCTCGTCTTCAGCCGCCGCCTTGCCGCCCTTGCGCAGGCTGCGCTGCAGCAGCTCGGTGAGGTCGAGGATCTTCGCGCCAGAACGCCCTGCCTGTTCCTCGATCGGCTCGAGCTTCGTGACCTCCTCGGTCTGGCCCGCTTCGACCTTCTGGTCGACCAGCCGCATGATCTCGTCCTTGAACGAGTCCTTGAATTCATCGGGGTCCCAGTCCGAGCTCATGTCCTTGACCAGTTCCCCGGCCATCTTGAGTTCGCGCTCCGAAAGGCCCACCTGCTTGGCGCTTTCGGAAGGCAGGGGCAGGTCTTTCCATGGCCGGATGTCGGCACCCCAGCGCAGCAGGTTCAGCACCAGCCCCGGCCCCACCGGCACCAGCGCCGCGAGATGCTGCTTGGTCTGGATCACGACCCGGGCGACGCCGATGCGGCCGGCGCGCTTGAGCGTTTCGCGCAACAGCGCGTAGACCTTGCCGCCGCGGTTGATCGGCGCGACGTAGTAGGGCCGCTCGAGGTAGACGAAGGGAATGCTGTCGGCCGGCACGAAGGTCTCGATCTCGATGGTCTGCGTGGTCTTGGGGTAGGCGTCGGCGATTTCCTTGTCGCTCAGCACCACGTACTCGCCGTCCTCGTACTCGATGCCCTTCACGATCTGCTCGCGCGCGATCTCCTTGCCGGTCTTCTT
The DNA here is from genome assembly GCF_964253805.1 of Variovorax sp. LjRoot175. Classification (NCBI taxonomy): domain Bacteria; kingdom Pseudomonadati; phylum Pseudomonadota; class Betaproteobacteria; order Burkholderiales; family Comamonadaceae; genus Variovorax; species Variovorax sp. LjRoot175. Next base: position 5,457,906 of record NZ_CAXURY020000001.1, read on the forward strand.
GTTGACGCGCTTGTAGCCCACCGGGTCCATGGTGCGCTTGTCGAGCCAGTCGAAGTCGATGCTGTGGTCGACGGTGGCCGAGTACAACGCCACCGGGATGTGGACCAGGCCGAAACTGATGGCGCCCTTCCACAGGACGCGCGGTGCGGGGGTTTTGGATGTGGGCATGACGGCGATCCTCCGGAGCGCCACCGTAGGGCGGGCGGCCGGCGCCGCATGTAGGAACGCGGCGTTGCGCGTCGTAAGGCCTAGGCGGCGAAGCCGTAGAGCTCGGCCGGGTTGTCCACCAGCAGCTTGCGGCGCGCGGCTTCGCTGTCGAAGAGCGCCAGCGCCCAGTCGAGCAGGGCCGCATTGGAGGGCTCGGGCTTGACGTTGGGATGCGGCCAGTTGCTGGCCCAGACGCAGCGCTCGGGATAGCGCCGGGCCAGCAGGCGCGCGAGCGGCACTGCGTCGGCGTACGCGGGCGGGCCGCTCTTGGAGGTCTCGTAGGGCGCGGCCAGCTTGATCCAGCAGTTGCCCTTGTCGAGCAGGCGGCAAAGCGCGCCCACGGCCTCGCCGTCGAGCGCCACGGGTCCGAGGAACTTGCCGATGTGGTCAATGACGAAGCGCCCCGGCAGGCGCTCCAGCATCGCCATGTGCTGCGGCAGCTCGCGCCCGTCGAGCTGCAGGTTGATGTGCCAGGAAAGCGGCGCGATCCGCGCGGCCATGCCCTCCAGACTGGACCAGGGCAGCAGGCCGCCCGACAACATCATGAAGCGCACGCCGCGCATGCCGGCACGGTGCAGGCGCTCGAGCTCGGCATCGGCCACCTCGGGCGGCACCACCGCGATGCCGCGCGCCTCGGCGCCCAGCTGCTCCAGCGCCGACAGCGTGCAGCGGTTGTCGAAGCCGTAGCCCGTGGGCTGGACCACGATGGTGCGCGTGAGGCCGAGCGCCTGCTGCACCTCGCGGTAGGCCGAGGCCGGCGCATGCGGCGGCTTGAAGGTCGCGGTCGGCGCGAGCGGCCAGGCGTCTTCGTAGATGTGGACATGGCAATCGCAGGCGCCGGCGTAGTCGATGGGAGCAATCGTCATGCGGCAAGCCTCCATTGCGCAATCCGCGTGGCATGCGCCGCATTCACGGCGCCGGGCGGCATCTCGCCGCGCATCAGCGCGGCGATCTGGGACACGGTCTCGAGCGCCTGGTGCTCCACCGCCGGCAGCGTGAGCCCGCCGATGTGCGGCGTGGCGACGACGCGCGGATGGCGCGCGAGCGCCGGCGCGGGCATCTGGTCGGGCGCGCGCCCGACGTCGAGCGCGGCGCCGGCCAGGCGGCCGGATTCGAGCGCGGCGAGCAGGGCCTCGTCGTCAACCAGCTCGCCGCGCGCCGCATTGATGAAGAAGGCGCCCGCCTTCATGGCCGCGAAGGCTTCGGCGTTCATGAGCTTCTCGGTCTGCGCGTTGGCCGGCGCCAGGCAGACGACGAAGTCGGACTGCGCCAGCAGCGTCGGCAGCGCGACCTGCTCGCGCATCGGCTGCCTGGCGATCGGCTGCGGATCGTTGACCAGCACCCGCATGCCGAAGGCCTGCGCCAGGTCGCCGAGATAACGGCCGATCGCACCGAAGCCGATGATGCCCAGCGTCGACGCGCGCAACTGCCGGCCCATGAAGGGCGCCGGCGGCTCGCCGCGGTGATAGGCATGCGTGTAGCGCCCGATGCCGCGGGCGAGGTCGACCATCGCGGCGACGATCCACTCGGCAACCGCCGGCACGAAGCCCGGGCTGGCCTGCGTCACCAGCACGCCGTGCCGGCTCGCGGCCTGGACGTCGACGGTGCGGATGTCGACCGCGCAGCGCACGAAGGCGGCCAACTGCGGCAGGTCGCGGAAGAGCGATTCGGGGCCGGGCGTCTGCCGGTACGCGATCAGCGCATCGCAGCCCTGCGCCGCGGCCACCAGTTCGGGCGTCGAGAGCTCGCGCGCCTCGGGATTGAAGCGCACTTCGGCGATCGCCTCCAGCGCCTGGGTGGCCTTGGGGCCGAAGTACTGCGTCAGCTTGTCGGCTGGATGCGTCACGAAAACGGTCGTCATGTGGCTGCCTTCTCGGGCTTGGTTTTTCTTGTGCTGCGGGGCCGGCCGGCCGCGGGCGGCGGCGGCGCGACGGACTCGCGTTCGATCAGTTGAACTTCGGTGAAGACCTGCTCGCGTTCGTCCTCGCCGGCCTCGCTCGGGTGCTGCATCACGCGCTCGACCATGGCGCGCGCCATCTCGCGCACCGGCAACTGCACCGTGCTCAGCATCGGGTTCGACAAGGTCGCGAGAAACAGGCCGTCGATGCCCACCACCGAAACCTCCTCCGGCACGCGCAGGCCGGCTTCGCGCAGTCCCGCCATCAGCCCGAGGGCCATCAGGTCGTTGAGCGCGACGATGCCTGTCGGATGCTCGGGCAGGCCTGCGATCTGCAGCGCGGTCGCGCGGCCGACCTCGGCGATCACCGAATCGCCGTATTCGTTGAGCGCGCCGCCGTCGAGCACCTGAGCACTCGCACGCAGGCCTGCGGCCTCGGCGGCGGCGAAGAAGCCGTCGATCTTGGCGCTGCGGCTCATGGTCATGCCGGCCACGGTGGCGAAGGCCAGGCGCCGGTGGCCCTTGTCGATCAGGTGCTGCGTCGCCAGGCGCGCGGCCTCGAAGTTGTCGGGCATCACGTGGCCCACCTTCGAAGGCTTGCCCGGCGTCGCGCCGCGGTCGTAGCTCACCACCACCATGCCGCGCTCCACCGCCGACTCGAAGTGGCGCTCGTCGGCCAGCGAGGAGATCACGATCACGCGCCGCACGCCGTGCGCCAGCAGGTCTTCGAAGAAGGCGCTTTCCTTCTCGCGGTCGCGGTAGGTGCTGCCGATCAGGAGGCGAAAGCCGAAGCGCTCCTGCGCGATGCTTTCGATCTCGCGCGCGATGTAGCCGTACATCGGGTTCGCCATCGACGGCACCAGCAGGCCCAGGAGCGGCGTCTGTCCGGTCTTCAGCTGCTGGGCCAGCTTGCTGGGCCGGAACTGCAGCGCCTGGATCGACGCCTCGACGCGCGCCAGCGTTTCGGCGCGCATGCGGTCGGTGCGGCCATTGAGCACGTTGGACACGGTGCTCACCGACACGGCGGCATGGCGGGCGACGTCCTGGATGGTGGTCATGAATTCGGTTTTCTCGGCTACAGCCCGAGCCGGTTCGGGAGCCACAAGGAGAACGACGGGACGAGCACCAGCACGACCAGCGTCACCAGGAGCACTGCCAGGTATTTCATCATGGGCCGGGCCACGTTCTTCACCTCGGTGCCGGTGATCGCGCAGGTGGCGAACAGGCCGAGACCGATGGGCGGCGCGAACAGGCCCAGGCCCATCGCGATCACCATCACCGTGCCGAAGTGCAGCGGGTTGATGCCCAGCTGCTGCGCGATCGGCGTCAGCAGCGGGCCGAAGATGATCAGCGCCGGCGCGCCTTCGAGCACGGCGCCGAAGACGATCATGATCGCCACCGACAGCAGGATGAACATCACGCTGCCGTACTGCTGCGCGCAGGCGATCATGGTGGACGACACCAGCTGCGGGATCTGCTCGATGGTCAGCGCGAAGGACACGCTGGACGCGGCCGCGACGATGAACAGGATGCTGCCCGCCATCGAGGCCGAGCGCACGAAGAGCTGCGCCATGGCGCGCGCGCTGAGCTCGCGGAAGGCCAGGCTGCCGACCACCAGCGCATAGACCACGGCGAAGGCCGAGACCTCGGTCGAGGTCGCGACGCCCGAGGTCACGCCTTTGCCGATCATGCCCACCATGACGATCGCGACCAGCGCGCCGCCGAGCAGCTTGAAAAGCGGCGTGCGCTTTTCGAAGGCATCGTCGGGATTGATCTTGCGCCCGACGATGATCGCCAGCGCGCCCAGCGCCAGCGCCATCACGGCCGCGGGCACCAGGCCGACCATGAAAAGGCCGGCGATCGAGATGTTGGCCACGAAGCCCATGATGATCATATTGATGCAGGGCGGGATGGTCTCGGCCATCACGGCCGTGCAGGCCAAGAGGCCCGCGGCTTCGTTCGGGTCCTGCTTGGTGCGGCGCACCGCCGGCATCACGATGCCGCCCACCGCGGCGATGTCGGCCAGCTTGGAGCCCGACACGCCCGAGAAGAAGGCGGTCGCGGTGATGGTGATCAGGCCCAGCCCGCCGCGCACGCGGCCGAAGATGCGCAGCAGCAGCTCGATCAGCCGCGAGGACATGCCGTTGGACTCCATCAGCAGGCCGGCCAGCACGAAGAAGGGAATGGCCAGCAGCACGAAGTGGTCGGTGCCGGCCATGACCTGCTGCGAGTAGATCAGCATCGGCAGCGAAGGATCGGAGAGAAAGTAGAGCAGCGCCGAGAAGGCCAGCACGAAGCCGATCGGCACGCCCAGCACCAGCCCGCCGATGAAGCCGGCCGCCAGCAGCAGGCCGCTCGGGATCGCATGCTGCGGCACCAGCGCGTTCCAGCCGAAGACCGTCGCCGCGAGCAGCACGCAGGCAGCCAGCGTACCGAGCACCACGCGGCGCGGACCGTTGAGCGCATTGGCCAGGCCGAACAGCGTCATGAACAGGCTGCCGATCACCACCGGATAGACGTAGAGCCATTGCGGCAGGCCGATCGAGGTGGTCTGTCCGTAGGTGTCGACGAGCAGCAGGGTCGACGAGACGAAGAGGCTCGCGGCCACGCCCGCGATGATCCAGTGGCTCACCTGCATCAGCGCCGGCTGCCAGTGCGCGGGCAGCAGGTGGCGGAACAGGTCGATGCCCACGTGCTGGCTGCGCGCGAGCACGGTGGCAGCGCCGAAGAAGACCAGCACGATCATCAGCGCACGTGCGATCTCCTCGGCCCAGTCCACCGGGTCGTGCAGGAAGTAGCGGAACACGACCGAGAGGAAGACCACGACCACGTCGGCCGCCAGCACGACGGCCGACAGGATCTCGGTCCAGCGGTTCAGTGCGCTGAGCCAGCCGCCCGATACGGTGTCGTGGCGAAAACCCAGCGCGGGTGCGGCAGCCGCGGACATGGTCTCAGACCCTGGCCGCGTTGACGGCAGCGAAGAGCGGCGCCGTCACCGGGTACTGCTTGGCGAAGTCGGCCCAGAGCCTGCTTTCCATCTCCTTGCGCACAGCGGCGCGGTCGGCCGCGGCCATCGGGAAGAAGCTCATGCCCTTGCGCTGCAGTTCCTCGATCGCGGCCTTGCCCTTGTCGCTCGCGATGGCGCGCTGCTGCGTGGTCGCATCGTGGACCGCCTTCAGGAAGGCCGGGCGCAGGCTGGCGGGGATCTTGTCCATGCCGCGCTTGCCGATCACCACCACCATCGGGCTGAACAGGTGCTCGGTGAGCCAGCAGGACTTGACCACCTCGTTGAGCTTGCTGGCCAGCACCGTGGCCGCATCGTGCTCGAAGCCGTCGACCACGCCGGTCTGCGCCGCCATGTAGAGCTCGCCGAAGGGAATCGGGGTGGGGATCGCGCCCATCAGCTTGAAAGTCTCGATGAACGCCGGCGTGGGCAGCACGCGCAGCTTCACGCCCTTGATCTCCGCCAGCGACTTGACCGGTGCCTTGGTGTAGACGCTGCGCGCGCCGAAGTGCGAGGCCCAGGTCAGGATGGTGCAGCCCGAGCGCTTCTGCAGCAGTTCGTTGAGGGTTGTCCCGGCCGGGCCTTCGAGCGCCTTGCCGGCATGGGCGTAGCTGTCGAACAGGTAGCCCAGGTCGAGCATGCCGATCTCGGGCGAGATGGTGGCGAAGATGGAGGAGCCGGTCACCATCATGTCGACCGAGCCGACCTTGACCTGCTGAACCACGTCGCTTTCCTTGCCCAGCTGGTTGTTGGGGAAGTAGTCGATGCGGATGGCGTCGCCGACGGCCGCCTTGAGATTGGCCTGCAGGCGCTGGCACCACACGTAGTGGGCGGCGTTGTCGTCCGCCAGCATCGAGGAGGAGAAGCGCAGCGCAATGGTCGATTGCGCGCGGACGAGGGCAGGAAATCCTGCAAGGGCGGCCAGCGATGCGGCAGCGCCCGCATGCACGAATCGGCGGCGTGGGATCGAAACCATGCTTTGTCTCCAGTCTTGTATCGAAAGAGTGCACAGAATCGTGGTGTATCGATTTACTGTACCGGTTTACTATATCGATATACAAGTTGGCTGCCGATCAGGGTTTTCCCGCCCTCCGCGGGGAAATGTCAGCGCGAACCGTCCGGCCTCAGGATCAGCCTGCCATCGGGAGCTCGCTCGCAGGTGCCCGAGAGGGTGTCGCCGCGCCGCCCCGGCATCTCGAAGCGCGCGCCTTCGGCTTGGCCGGCGCAGGCGTCCGACACTTCCGGAGGCGGTCCGCGGTAGGCGAAGGGCGGCATCGAAGCGCCGGGCCGGGGCGGCGGCGCGAACGGTGGAGGTGGAGGTGGAGGCGGGGGCGGGGGCGGCAGCATGATGCAACCCGTCAAGGTCGCGGCCAGCAGAAGGGCCGTGCAGGCGTGTGTCGTTTTCATTCGTTCATCCAGTCGAGGGATGGGACGAAGTGTGCGAATCGACTTGGGAGAAATCTGGGAAGGGTTTCCTATTCCTATTCGAGCGGCGCCTCGAACGCGAAGCCCACACCGTAGACGGAACGGATCCAGTCGTGCGAGGGTGCGGCGCTCGAGAGCTTGCGGCGCAGGTTCTTGACGTGGCTGTCCACGGCCCGTTCGGACACGTCGGCGTCGTCCTCGTAGGCCAGTTCCAGGAGCCGGGCGCGCGAGAAGATGCGGCCGGGGTGCCGAGACATCGCCTGCAGCAGACGGAACTCGCGCCGCGTCAGGTTGAGCGCGGTGCCGTTCAGCGACGCGCGCCAGTGCACGTCGTCCAGCTGGAGGGACGCGGTCGCCTTGTCCGCCGCCTCTTCGGTTTGAACGCGCCGCAGAACAGCCTTCACGCGCGCTATGACTTCGCGCGGCGAGAAGGGCTTGCACACGTAGTCGTCGGCGCCCAGTTCCAGGCCAAGCAGGCGGTCGACCTCCTCGATGCGCGCGGTGAGCATGATGATCGGGTGCCGGGTGTGCACGCGGGCCTGCCGCAGCACACTCAGGCCATCGAGGCCCGGCAGCATGATGTCCAGCAGGCTGAGGTCGGGCGGCGCCTCGAGCATGCGGGCCAGCGCGCTGTGGCCATCGGCCACGTGCTCGGTCTCGTGGCCGGCATGGCGCAGGTAGTCCTGCAGCACCGAGGCGATGTCGGCTTCGTCTTCGACGATGAGGATTCGGCTCATGACGTTGGCGCCAGCGGGAGCCACAGCGTGATCTGCACGCCGCCGAGGGGAGACGCCGAGGCGTCGATCTCGCCGCCGTGCGCCTCGATCGTGGCGCGGCAGATGGACAGGCCGAGGCCGGAGCCGCCCAGCGCGCGGCTGCGCGACCCTTCGGCGCGGAACAGCCGCTCGAACAGCCGCGGCAGCTCGTCGGCCGCGACGCCCGGCGCGCTGTCGTCGAAGCGCAGCACCAGCCGCTGCGTGCCGCTGCTGCCTTCGACGGCGGCGCCGATGCGCAGAGCGCCGCCCGCATCGGTGTAGGAGAGTGTGTTTTCGAGCAGGTTCATGAAGACCTGGTGCAGGCGATGCGCATCGCCGTCGACCACCGGTTGCGATTGTGCCGCCAGGGCCTCGATAGCCTGCGCATCCACCGCAATGCGGTGCTGGGCGAAGCGATTGCGCGTCATGGCCAAGGCCTCCTTCAGCAAGGTGAGCGGAAAGACGGGCGCCTTCGTCAACGATTCGGCCGGCGGATCGCGCATGCTGCTGCGCAGGTCGTCGACCAGCTGGCCCAGCCGCATGACCTGCCGGTGCAGCCGCAATGCGGTGCGATCGTCGAAGCTGCGCACGCCATCCTGCAAGGCCTCGATCTCAGCGCGCATGGCGGCGAGCGGCGTGCGCAGCTCGTGCGCCACGTCCGCCAGCCAGGCGCGCCGCGAGGTCTCGACCGTGTCCAGGCGCTCGGCCATGTTGTTGAAGGTGCGGCCCAGCAAGGCCAGTTCGTCCGAACCGCGCACCTGCACGCGGGTGCCGAGCCGTCCGCGCGCCACGTCCTGCGCACCCTGCGTGAGCGCATCGATCGGGCTGAGCCAGCGCCGCGCCAACTGCCAGGACAGCACCAGCGCGAAGACCAGGCCGACGAGGCCGGTCAGCACGATGACCCCCGACTGGCGCGCGAAGAACGCCCGGTCGGCTTCGCTGTCGAGTCCTTCGACGGGCGCCAGCACCAGATGGCCGATGACCAGGCGGCCGCTGCGTATCGGCAGCTGGGCGGCCGACGCCATATCGACGCTGGCGCCGGCGACCCGTGCGCCGGATGCGTCCACCACGCCCAGCCGCTGGTAGATCGAATCTGCCGCTTCTCGCGGATCGGCGAAAAAGCCGGGCGGAGGCGGAGGCATGAAATGCCTGGGCAAGAGCTCCAGCTGCGGCGCGAAACCAGGCGGAGGACGGTCTTCGAAGCGCCGCGGCCGTGCGTACCACGGCGGCAGCCGGGCATCGTCCTTGTCGCGGGTCTCGACCTGCGCCGTGCCCGGATCCCCCATCTGCAGCCGATGCCAGGCGCCCTCGTCCTTGCGCAGCTTGTCCCAGCTGCCGTTGGCGGCGTAGTGCTTCTGCAGCAACTGCGCCAGCCAGTCCATGCGGCGGATCTCGATCTCCGCGACATAGGGGCCCAGGCCGCGCTGCAGCGCAAAGATGGAAAAGGCCGCGGAAAGCAGCAGCAGGACGACCAGCAGGGTGGCCAGGGCGAAGAAGATCTTTCTGCTGAGCGTCAGGCGTGGCATTGGTGGGGAGGTCGGCGAATGGCCGCATTCTGCGGCACGCGCGTGGCGGCAGTTCCATCACGCGCGGCGGGCGGATGTTGGAAGCCGAATTGGGAGGAAATTGGGAGAAGGTCCGAGCGGAGGCTCCCACGCAAACCCTGCGCCATAGACCGATCGGATCCACTCGTGCGTGGGCGTGACGACGCCAAGTTTGCGCCGCAGGTTCTTGACGTGGCTGTCGATCGCACGATCGGTCACGTCGGCTCCGGCGCTGAACGTGAGTTCGAGCAGGCGTGCTCGCGAATAGATGCGGCCCGGATGCCGCGACAACACCTGCAGGAGGCTGAACTCGCGGCGCGTCAGATTGAGCGCTGTTCCGTCGAGCGAGGCTCGCCAGTACACGCCGTCGAGCACCAGGCCTGGCAGGTCCTGCCTGGTTCGGGTCCTTGCATCGTTGGGGGAAAAGCGCCGCAACACGGCGCCCACGCGTGCGACCAGCTCGCGCGGAGAAAAGGGTTTGCACACATAGTCATCGGCACCGAGCTCGAGGCCGAGCAGGCGGTCGAGCTCCTCGATCCGGGCAGTGACCATGATGACCGGGTGGTCGGTGTGCTCGCGCGCGCTGCGAAGTACTTCGATGCCATCGAGGCGTGGCAGCCAGATATCGAGCAGTGTCAGGTCGGGCGGCGATTCGACGATGTGATCGAGCGCATCTTGGCCATCGGCGAAATGCGTGGTTTCGTAACCCGCAGCGCGCAGGTAGTCCTGAACGACCGATGCGATGTCGAGTTGGTCCTCGACGATGACGATGCGGGCCATCAGGACGCCGGGACGCGACTCATTGAGTCGTCAGGGCCGAAGCTCCTTCCCTGCCTTCCCTGCCTTCCCTGCCTTCCCGGCAGTTGTGCATGTGGTCGTCGATCGTCAGCTCGCCCTGGATGTCCACCAGCAATTGCACCGTCCGTTCGATGGCATCGGCACTCAGGAGCGGATAGCTTCGCGCGGTACGGCCGTTGTTGCGTGCCAGGCGCGCGATATAGGACAGGTCCTGATGCGTGACGATGGCGGCCGGCATCACGCCTTCGAGTTCGACGCCTTCGCAAGGCAGCAGGACGAAATACTGCAGCCTCAGGTCGTCGGGCAGCAGGCTTCGCAGTTGCGTGGTCTTGCGGCCGCCCTGCAAGGCAGGGTCCGAGACCTCGCGAGCCCTGCTGCACCCATGGAGGCGCAAGAACCAGCGCGGCGGCGCCTGGTCGGAGTTCTTCCGGTAGACAAAGGCATTTCGCCAAGCCTTGATCTCGAAGAGATAGACGCCGGTTTCGCACACGATCACGGCATCGATCCTGGCGGTGCGCACCGGGCAAGCTGCGGGCATCGGGATGACGAGGTCCCGCAAGATGCGCATGTGAGGGAACGCAGGACCGAATGTACGGACGAGCTGCTGCACGCCCAGCGATGCCGCCAGCTCGTGGAAAGACGCTGTGCCGGGGATGCGGTATGGGCTCTGGACCGGGTCCGATGTCGGGTATCCGTGGCGGGGCAGCATGGACACTGCGCCGCCGTGCGTTCTCTGCAAGGAAATGGTGGTCATTCAGGGCTCCCTCGAATCCCGAGGATCACGCGTCTTTTGGGAGACTTTAGGTAGAGCATCGAGCAGCGCCGATCTCGAAGCCGGGCTGCCGTCGATCGACGTTCCGTTGCCCAGCCGAGCAAAGAGTGCGATCCAAGCGACCGCGAGATCGCCGTTGGCGACGGCGACCATTTGCAGATGCTGCAACAGTCCCAGGAAATCCTCCATGAGCTGGATTTCCGACATTTCGCCCCGATCGCGGCGCTTCTTGGCCGCCTCGAATTCGGCATTCGCGTCGCGCATCCGGTTGTATGCGGCGTTCGCGATATCGCTTTGCGTTCGCAGGCGCTGCAAGGCCTCGGACACTTCGTTTCGCGCCTGGGCCACGATGGCGAGATAGAGGGGATGGCCGAGGAGCGCCGCCTGAGCCTCATCGTTCGCCGCGCGCTCGCTCGACGCATTCGTGGTCTCGATCGCGTCGGCGAGTGCTGCCGCCGAGTCGATGCCGTAGAGCGCCGCAGCGAGATTGACATCGTCGCGGTTTGCGAGCAACGCCTCCGGCAGCGCACTCGGCACCGGCGCAAGGAACTTGGGAAGCGTTCTCGTCCGGTCTGCGAGGGCGGCGCCGATGACGTCGGTCAGGGCCGCTTCCGACATGCCGCACTGGGCGGCAAGAAACGCGATATGGATTTCGCGCTGCGCCCTGATCTTCCTGATCGCATCGTCAGCCTTGGTTTTGCGGCCGACGAGTTCCTTGATGAAGTCATCGTGCTCCGGATTGCTCGCAATCATCAGCTGCAACTGCCGTGTGACGGCGGACCGCGCGTTCTCCAGGTACGTCAGGCTGAAGGCCTGTACCCTGAGCGAGACGTATGCGGCGGCAACACCGATCTCGACAGGCACTGCATTCAGCGGCCTCGCAGCGCTCGTCGAAGCTGAATGCCGGCGTGCCATCCCGATCAGCTCGTTCATCGTCTCGTCGTCAAAGCCGGACCACCAAGACTGCGAACGGGAGGGCATCGCGCCGTCGAGGAACGATCCGACTTCGAGGGCCGAATTGGAACTCGTCGTAGCGCGGCTTGTGTCGGCGCAGCCAAGCGCCAGCGTGCCGCAGATCACGGCCATCAGTGGCCAGGAGCGAATCATGTGTGTGGATCTCCAGCAGTCGGTCTTCAACCGCTCGCGCTTTCGCGTTTCGACAGCGGGCGATGCCGACATCATTTCGTGCGAATGGGGAGAAATCTAAGCGGCTCGTTGAGACGAGGTTCCAAGCCGACGCTTTGCAGATGGTGCGTACAAACAACGGGCAATGCGATGCATCCCGCACTTACCAGATTCCTCCAACTTTGAACGAGACCATCCGACCAGCTGCCCGATGAGGGCGGTCGCGATGTTGTCCAGGATCGCCTCGCACCTGGACCAATTTCGGCCTGTTGAGCGGGTCATGGCTCGAAGAGGTCGTGCCTCGTTCGAAACCGGAGAAAACCTGAATGAAAAAATCCCTTACGGCAATCGCCGCTCTCGCTGCGACCGGCCTGGCCGCTGCGCAGTCGTCCGTCACGATGTTCGGCGTCGTTGACGCCGGCGTCAGCTATCAATCTGCGACTTCACGAGATGCGGCGACCGGCGCCAGCTCCAAGCAGACCAGGACGACGCTCTCCAATTCCGGCTACAACTCGAGCCGCATCGGTTTCCGCGGCACCGAAGACCTCGGCGGCGGCCTCGCCGCCAGCTTCTGGCTCGAAGCGCCGATCACCAACGACGACGGCGCGACGGGCATCTCCACCTTCAACCGCCGCTCGACGGTGAGCCTGTCCGGCGGCTTCGGCGAACTGCGCCTGGGCCGCGACTACACGCCCACCTTCTGGAACGACACCGTGTTCGACCCCTTCGGCACCAACGGATCGGGCACCAACGTGATCAGCTCCGTCAACGGCAGCACCGGCCTGAACAACACGAACTACGTGCGCGCCAGCAACTCGATCGGCTACTTCCTGCCGCCGAACCTGGGCGGCTTCTACGGCCAGCTCCAGTACAGCCTGCACGAGAACACCGACAGCAGCACGGCGGCCGACACGGCGTCGACCAACAGCAACGCCGGGCGCTACATCGGTGGGCGCTTCGGCTGGGCGAACGGGCCGCTGGACGTCGCAGTGTCGGCGGGCCAGAACATCGCCGTCGACACCCTGGCACTCACGCGCAAGGTGCAGACCATCAACCTCGGCGCGTCCTACGACTTCGGGCCGGTCAAGCTGTTCGGTGAACTCTCGAACGTGCAGAACAAGTTCGATACCGCGCTCGGCAACACTCATGACAGCTACAACGGCTACCTGATCGGCGCGACCGTTCCCGTGGGTGCAGGCCTGATCCGCGCGTCGTACTCCACGGTCCGCTACAACGAAGGCGCCGCCGGCATCACCGGCGAGGATCCGCGCGTTCAGAAGTTGGCCCTGGGCTATGTGCACAACCTGTCCAAGCGCACCGCGCTGTACGCCACCGTCGCGCGCGTGAACAACCGCAACGATGCGGCCTACACCGGCAGCCTGAGTTCGGCGATCACCACGGGCTACAGCAGCAACGGCGTGAGCTACACGGGCCTGCCGCGCTCCTCCACCGGCTACGACTTCGGCATCCGCCACGCTTTCTGATAGCTCACTGTGAGTCGCGACGGGACTCTGCCCCGTCGCGACCCGGCCTTGTCATCAACCTGGCGCCCTGAGTGGCGCCATTTGCCGTGCCTGGCATCACGGCGCCCCTGCCGATTGCCAAGGCGAGAAACCCCGGAGGTTTCGGGCTGGATGCCTACCTGGCCGCGTTGCGGTCGGCAATCATCTTCGGCGTGATGAAGATCAGGAGCTCGGTCTTCTTCATCTCGCGCGTGCGCGATCGAAACAAGGTGCCGACGACCGGGAGTTCGCCCAGCACCGGAACGCGCGACTCGTCGTTGTTGTCCGTCAGTTCGAAGATGCCGCCAATCACGACCGTCCCGCCGTTGTCGACCAGCACTTCGGTCTGCACATGCTTGGTGTTGATCGCGTAGCCGGCGGCTGTCGATTGCCCGACGGAATCCTTGTTCACGTCCAGCGTCAGGATGATGTTGCCTTCCGGCGTGATCTGCGGCGTGACCTCGAGCTTGAGGTTCGCTTTCCTGAACGCGACCGAGGTGGCACCGCTCGAAGTGGCCACCTGGTAGGGAAGCTCGGTGCCCTGTTCGATCAGGGCCTTGGTCTGGTCGGCGGTGACGACGCGCGGGCTCGCCACGACCTTGCCCTTGCCATCCTCTTCCAGCGCGGATATTTCGAGGTTCAGGATCTTCGACATGCTGGCGTTGTAGAGGGAGACGGCAAAGCTTCCCACCGAGGCGCCGCTTGAGCTGCTCGCCGGCAGGTTGACGAAATTGCTGGTGGAGGTCTCCGAAAAGGAGGCGGTGCCGTCGCTGCTCGTCGTGGGCTGGGTGCCCATCGAGCTGCGGCTGCCCCTGGACGACCCGCCGAACTTGACGCCCAGCGATTTGCTGAAGGTGTCCGACGCCTCGACGATGCGCGCCTCGATCAGCACCTGGCGCACGGGGACGTCGAGCTTCTGGATCAGCTCGGCCACCTGCGCGAGGCGCGAGGGGATGTCCGAAACGAAGAGCTGGTTGGTGCGCGATTCGGCGATCACGCTGCCGCGCGCGCTGAGAATGCGCGTCGTCGTGCCCGCGCCACCGCCGCTGGACGTGCCGGTGCCGGTGCCGGTCAGGCCCTGTGCGATCGCGATGGCCTTGGTGTAATTCAGCTGGAAGGACTGGGTGCGCATCGGCTCCAGGTTCTGGATCGTGGCCTGCGCCTCGAACTTGAGTTTCTCCTTGGCGTTGATCTCGTCCTCGGGTGCGATGCGCAGCACGCTGCCGCTCTTGCGCATGCCCAGGTTCTTGGCCTCCAGGATGATGTCCAGCGCCTGGTCCCAGGGCACGTCCTTCAGGCGCAGCGTGAGCGTGCCGGTGACGGAGTCCGAGGTCACGATGTTGAAGTTCGTGAAGTCGGCAATCACCTGCAGGAGCGAGCGGATCTCGATGTTCTGGAAGTTCAGCGAGAGCTTCTCGCCGCTGTAGCCGGCGCCTTGGGTGAGCTTGGTCGGGTCGACCTTGCGCGGGCGCACTTCGACGACGAACTGGTTCTCGCTCTGGTAGGCGCTGTGCTCCCAGTCGCCCTTGGGCTCGATGGTCATGCGCACGCGGTCGCCGGACTGCTGCGTCGTCACCAACTGGACGGGCGTGCCGAAGTCCGAAACGTCCAGACGGCGGCGCAGGCCCTCGGGCAGGGTCGACTTGGTGAATTCGACCACCAGGTTCTTGCCTTGCTGGCGAATGTCGACGCCCACCTGGTTGTTGGCCAGGTCGACGATCACGCGGCCGGTGTTGTCCGAGCCCAGGCGGAAATCGACGTCGCGCAAGGGCAAGGTGTCCCGGTTGCGGTTCTCGGCAAATGCGGAAGGCGTGGAAGCAACCAATGCGGCGCCCGGAACGGGCTCCAGCGAAATCAACAAGGACTTGCCCTGGATCTCAGCCTTGTACGCGGTAGCCTGCTTCAGGTTCAGCACCAGGCGCGTTCGCTCAGCCGCCTGCACCACGTTGACCGAACGCAGATTGCCCTGGTTGATCTCGATGGCCGAGCGGCCGACGGCGTTCGCGACCTCCGGGAAATCGAGCACGATGCGCGCCGGCGACTGGACGGAAAAGCCGTTCGGCGGCGCGGCCAGCGGCTGCGCGAAATCGACACGGATGACTTCCGAGCCGGATTGCATCGAACTCGTGACCGATTCGATCGCGTTCTGCGCCTGGGCTGCGACGGCGGCACCGGCCATCGCGAGCAGAAGAGATACGGTGCGCAGCAATGGCGCGATGGGCGAGTTTTGTTCGTTCACTTGGAGCTCATGTTGGCAGCGGTTATGGACAGCCAGTGCCGGCATTGATTGGGTGTGACCCCTCTCCAGCGCACTGGTCTTCGCCCTGTGACTTTGTGTGTCAACTGCGGAGACATTGAGGAATTCGCAGATCGGCGCCGTCAGCCTTCGATCGCTGTTGCCGCGGCCCCACGCCGGCGGTGCGGAGCAGCTCCCAGATTTCTCCGAACTCGGCATCGATCATCGGTGCCATGAACTTCGCTCGGCATGTGCGCCGCTCACCCGACGGCACCGCCCCTGCGGCGCCGTGCTTCGCCCCATTCATCCCTGCAACAGGCACTCGCTTCCGCCTCCGTCGCGTGGCGGCGTTCATCGGCATGGCCGTGTCCGCATGCGCCGCCTGGGCCGCCTGGGCCGTCGAGCCCTTCACGGTACGCGACATCCGGGTCGAAGGCCTGCAACGCGTGGAGCCCGGCACCATCTTCGCCTCGCTGCCGCTGCGCGTGGGCGACACCTACAGCGACGAGCGCGGCACGGCTGCCATCCGCGCGCTGTTCGACCTGGGCCTGTTCAAGGACGTGCGCATCGACGTCAGCGGCAACGTGCTGGTGGTGATCGTCGAGGAGCGCCCCACCATCGCCGACGTCGACTTCGTGGGCACCAAGGAGTTCGACAAAGCCGTGCTGCAGAAGGCGCTGCGCGAGGTCGGCCTGGCCGACGGCCGCCCCTACGACAAGGCCCTGGCCGACCGCGCCGAGCAGGAGCTCAAGCGCCAGTACGTCAGCCGCAGCCTGTACAACGCCCAGGTCGTCACCACCGTCACGCCGATCGAGCGCAACCGCGTCAACCTGACCTTCACCGTCACCGAAGGCGAGGCCGCGCGCATCCGCGAAGTGCGCATCGTGGGCAACAAGGCCTTCAGCGAAGGCACGCTGCTGGATCTCTTCGACCAGGACGCGGGCGGCTGGATGAGCTGGTACACCAAGAGCAACCAGTACTCGCGCGCCAAGCTCAACGCCGACCTGGAGACGCTGCGCTCCTACTACATCACGCGCGGCTACCTGGAGTTCCGCATCGACTCCACGCAGGTGGCGATCTCGCCGGACCGCCAGGACCTCGCGATCACGGTGAACCTCACCGAGGGCGAGAAGTTCGTGGTGGCCGGGGTCAAGATGGAGGGCAACTACCTCGGGCGCGAGGAGGAGTTCAAGTCGCTGGTGACGATCCAGCCCGGGGAGCCCTACAACGGCGAGCAGGTGACGGAGACCACCAAGGCCTTCACCGACTACTTCGGCACCTTCGGCTACGCGTTCGCGCGGGTGCAGGCCGAGCCGGAGATCGACCGCACCAACAACCGCGTGTCGCTGACGCTGAAGGCGGAGCCCTCGCGGCGGGTGTACGTGCGGCGGGTGGCCATCGGGGGCAACAACCGCACGCGCGACGAGGTGATCCGGCGCGAGTTCCGCCAGTACGAGGCGTCCTGGTACGACGGCGACAAGATCAAGCTGTCGCGCGACCGGGTGGACCGCCTGGGCTTCTTCACCGAGGTGAATGTGGAGACGCAGGAGGTGCCGGGCTCGCCGGACCAGGTCGACCTGACGATCAACGTGGCCGAGAAGCCCACGGGCGCGCTGCAGCTCGGCGCGGGCTATTCGAGCACCGACAAGATCTCGCTCAGCTTCGGCATCACCCAGGAGAACGTGTTCGGCTCCGGCAACTACCTGGGGCTGCAGGTCAACACGAGCTCCTACAGCAGGACCGTCTCGCTCACCGCCACCGACCCCTACTTCACGATGAACGGGATCTCCCGCACGATCAATCTCTTCCACACCTCGACGCGCCCGTACTACGAGGCCGACGGCAACTACAAGCTGGTGAGCCAGGGCGGCTCGGTGAAGTTCGGCGTGCCCTTCGGCGAACTGGACACGGTCTACTTCGGCGCCGGCCTGGAGCGCTACGTCTTCACGCCGGGCAGCAATGGCAGCTACACGCTGGTCAACGGCAGCTATGTCTACACCGCCACGCCGCAGGCCTACCTCGACTACTTCCAGTGCACCGGCACTGCACCCAGCGTCACCTGCGCGAACAACAGCATCTACACCGTTCCCTTCACCATCGGCTGGTCGCGCGACGACCGCGACAGCGCACTGGTGCCGACCCGCGGCAAGCTGCAGAGCGCCAACCTCGAGCTGGGCGTGGGCAAGGACGTGCGCTACATGAAGAGCAGCTACCAGTACCAGCAGTACTTCCCGCTGTCGAAGCAGTACACGCTGGCCGTCAACGGCCAGCTCGGTTATGCCAACGCGCTGGGCGGCACGGACTTTCCCATCTTCAAGAACTTCTATGCAGGCGGCCTGGGCTCGATCCGCGGCTTCGAGCAGAACTCGCTGGGGCCGCGGGATGCCGTCACGGCCGGCGCGCTGGGCGGCACGCGCAAGGCCATCTTCAACATGGAGTTCAGCACGCCCTTTCCCGGCGCGGGCAACGACCGCTCCCTGCGTCTCTACAGCTTCTTCGACGCGGGCAATGTCTTCGCCGAGCGCACGGCCGGCATGACCGACGCGCAATGGCGCGCGCAGAACCGGATCCGCACCTCCGCGGGGCTGGGGATCAGCTGGATCTCTCCGCTTGGTCCTCTGCGCCTGGCCTATGCGGTTCCGATCAACTACCAGAAGCAGGACGATGCCAACGGCATTGCCGCGGACCGGACTCAGCGAATCCAGTTCCAGATCGGAACCTCTTTCTGAGCATTCGAAACTTCAGCAACAAGAGATCCATGACACAAGACCGACACCCCACGCTGCGCCGCCGCAGCCTGCTCGCAAGCCTGGGCGCCGCGGGCCTGGCCGCCGCCGCCCCCGCCGCGCAAGCCGCGGCCCCGAAGCTGCCGCTGACCGCCGCAACGACCGAGGGCCCCTACTACTTCGACGCGCTCAAAGTCCGCTCCGACGTCACCGAAGGCCTCGAAGGCGTACCGCTCGAGGTGCGCTTTGCCGTGCTGGACGTGAACGGCAAGCCGTCGCCCGGACTGCGCGTGGACATCTGGCACTGCGATGCGCAAGGCCGTTATTCGGGCTATGACGGCCAGGGCGACGATCGCGGGCTGTCGATGCAGGGCAAGACCTTCCTGCGGGGCAGCCAGCCCACCGCCAATGACGGTACCGCCGTGTTCAGCACCATCTATCCGGGCTGGTACGCGGGCCGCACCACGCACATCCATTTCAAGGTGCGGAACGGAACGCGCGCCGTGCTCACCTCGCAGTTCTTCCTGCCCGATGCGCTCAGCGAGTTCCTCTACACCCAGCTGCCACAGTACCGGCGCGCCAGCCTTCGCGATACCTTGAACAGCAACGACGGAATCGCGCTCCAGGCCGGCGGCACGACGATCGGTGCCGTGCGCGAGGAAGGCAAGCAGTACGTGGCCACGCTGACGCTGGTGGTGGATCCGGCGGCCAGCCCGGCGATCGATCGTCCGCCGGTCCCGGGCGGGCGCCCGCCCCACGGCGCCGGGATGCCCGACATGCCGGGCCCGGGCCGGCCGCAGGCGCTGCAAGGCAGCGCTCGCACGGCCGCGCTTATTCCGTCGGCGCGCCGCTGACGCCGGCTTGCGGCCTGCATTCGCCGTCGGCAGCCGGCGCCGGTTGGGCGGTCGACATCAATGGCGCCAGCGTCGAGGGGTCAGCAGCGGCGCCGTCGCAACGGCGCTCGTCCAGCGCCGCGACGAGGACCGCCAGCAGGAAGCACAGCGCTGCCGCATAGGGCAGAACGGCCTCGAGGATCGCACGCGCATCGAGCCCATCCGGGGGGCCGCTCTTTGCATGCATGGGCTGCCGGGCATCGCCGGCCATCATGACAGCGCACCCCATGGCGCCGGTGCCGCATCGACGTTCGCCAAGGGCATGCGCAAGGTGATCCCGAGACCGCCGAGCAACGAGGGCGCGGCGTACAGGCGGCCGCCATGGCGATCGGCGATCCGCCGCGACAGCACGGCGCACTCGCGGATCTCGCTGTCGGCCGGGTCCGCCTTCTGCCGCGCGGCAGACAGGCGATCGAACATCGGCGCCAGCCGGGGCTGCTCCGACGCGAGGCTCGAGTCCATGAAGCTCACCGCGGCCTGCGCGCCTTCGGAACGCGCCAGTATTCGCAGCACGCCGCCGCGCGGCATGGCATCGCAGGCCAGGCGCACGATGTGCGCGAGCATGCGCCGCAACTCCTCCGCGTCGGCCCAGACGCAGAGTGCGCCATCCGGCAAGCGTTGATCGATCTCGATGCCGGCGGCTCGCAGCACCGCACCGCTTGCGCGGGGCATCTCCTCGAGCAGCTGCCGCAGATCGATGCAGCGGCGCTCGACGGGCTCGAAACGCACGTCGGCGGGACTTGCGGCGCGGGCCTCGCGCCTGGCGATGACGCGCGGCAGCGCAGCGAACAAACAGCTCAGGCTGAGGGCAACGCCGACGGCGGGCGAAAGTGCCATGGGAATAGCTCCGAACGGGTGACAGGCACCCGATGCTCGCCGGCAATAACGGAGGAAATTGGGAGGCGGCGGGCGCTTTCGCGCCTCAGGCGCCCGGCAGGGGCCGGCTCAGGTCGCGTTCGCTCTCGACCGCGAAATAGAACCATTCGGTGCCGGGCAGCGCGGCCGAATTCGGGAACACGATGAAGCCGTCGCGATCGGCCTGCACCACGCTGCCGTCGGCGCGCACGCCGATGGGCTCGCCCTTCGCCACCGGGTCGAAGGTGGCCCATTCGCGCACGAACTGATCTTCTTCGTCGAGACGATCGGTCACGCTGACCAGCCGCAGCAGGGAGGGTGCCGCCGGCGGCGCTGCCTGAGGATCGGGCGCGATCATGCCCAGCAGGCGCAGCGCCGCCAGGATCGCCCGGTGGGCCACCTCGGGCGCGGCCGGATCCTCGTGCTGCCCGCATTCCAGCGTGACACCATAGCCGCCGCGGCTGCGCATGTACTCGTTGGTGCCCCAGCCGAAGGCCAGCGCCGCCTCGTCGGCCGGCTGCCCGCCGGCGCGCTGCGCGAGCCCGGCCGCATAGATGTCGAGCCAGCCCTCAACCACGCGCGGGGTGCCCAGGTGCAGCGCGAGCTGGCCCTCTTCGAAAGCACGTGCGAAGGGTTCGAGCGTGCCGGTGTTGTCGCGCGGGCCGATCATCGCGAAGGCCTCGCCCGCGCTCTGGAAGGAATGCAGGTCGAGCAGCACCTCGTGCCAGTCGAGCAGCGGGCACAGCAAGTCGGTGATGCGGCCTTCGTAGTCTGCCGGGTCGAGGCCCGGCGGGCTCGGACGGAACAGCCGGTTGAGATTGCGCTCGCCCTCGCGCCGGCCCAGGCGGCGCGCGAGCGGATTGGCGACCGGCACCATCGTGAGCTGGCCGCGCAGCAGCTGCAGCAACCCGGCGTCGAGCTCGGCGACCACGCGTTCGATGCCGGCGGTGCCGCAGGTCTCGTCGCCATGCACGCCGCCCAGCACCATGAGCCGCGGGCCCGATTGCAAGGCGGCGTAACCGTGGATGCGAAGGGTGTCGGTGGGTTGCGGGCTCATCTCGTCGGCCATCCTACAACGCGGCGCATGGCGGTCCTACCGGGCTAGGCGCTTCGCCGTGCGACAACCACCCGATGACAAAGGAGCAAGCCATGGCCCGCAAGCCCAAAGCCCCCGCGAAGACCGATCCGGCGAAGGACGCTGTAGGCGGAAAGACCAAGGTCGAACAGGGCGGCGAATCGGCGCCGCGCCTGCCGCACGAGCGCGACCAAT
Organism: Variovorax sp. LjRoot175; assembly: GCF_964253805.1. NCBI lineage: Bacteria > Pseudomonadati > Pseudomonadota > Betaproteobacteria > Burkholderiales > Comamonadaceae > Variovorax > Variovorax sp. LjRoot175. Next base: position 5,478,915 of record NZ_CAXURY020000001.1, read on the forward strand.
CCTCGGACAGCCAGCAGAACCAGGACGGCAGCGGCGCCCCGCGCGTGGGCCGCCAGGCGCTGGAGGACGTGGAGCGCGGCGTGGTCGACACCGACCGCGGGCCGGTGACGGACCGCGTCTACAACGACCAGCTCAAGCCGTGAGCGGAGCCTGCAGTTGAGCGCGCATGGCCGAGATCACGCTCGCGTAGTCCTTGGCATTGAAGATCGCGCTGCCGGCCACGAACGTGTCGGCGCCCGCGCTCGCGACCCGGGCGATGTTGTCGACCTTGATGCCGCCGTCGACTTCGAGGCGGATGTCGCGCCCGGTCTCTTCGATGCGCTTGCGCGCCAGTTCGATCTTGCGCAGCGCCGAATCGATGAAGCTCTGGCCGCCGAAGCCCGGGTTCACGCTCATGATCAGGATCAGGTCGATCTCGTCGATCGCCCAGTCCAGCGGCTCCAGCCCCGCGCCCGGGTTGAACACCAGCCCGGCCTTGCAGCCGGCCGCCTTGATGGCCTGGATGCTGCGATGCACGTGCGGCGAGGCGTCGGGATGGAAGCTGATGTAGTCGGCCCCGGCCTGGGCGAAAGCGGCGGCCAGCGCATCGACCGGCTCGATCATCAGGTGCACGTCGATCGGCACCGGCGTGCCCTCGGCGGTCTTCGCGTGCGGGCGGAGCGCCTGGCAGACCATGGGGCCGAAGGTGAGGTTCGGCACGTAATGGTTGTCCATCACGTCGAAATGGATCCAGTCGGCGCCGGCGGCGATCACGTCGCTCACTTCGGCGCCGAGGCGCGCGAAGTCGGCCGAAAGAATGGAGGGGGCGATGCGGAACGGGCTGCTCATGGCCTGGATTGTCGCAGGGAGCTTGTCCAGGGCGACGCCGGGCCGCCAGCGCGGCGAAGTCCGCGCTTCGCGCAGACGGGCGGCCTGCAGCGACCCCCTCGGGGGGCAGCGAGTACACGCAGTGACGGAGCGTGGGGGCAAGGTACCATTCCGGCGATGTCCAGCAATCCGATGAACGTTCAGGTGGAGCCCCGCTACCTGCCAGACCAGTCTTCCCCCGAAGACCGGGTCTACACCTTTGCCTACACGGTGACCGTCACCAACACAGGCAAGGAGGCCGCGCAGCTGATCTCGCGCCACTGGCTCATCAACGATGCATCCGGACACACGCAGGAGGTCAAGGGCCTCGGCGTGATCGGCCAGCAGCCGCTGCTGGCGCCGGGGCAGTCCTTCCGCTACACGAGCGGATGCCGGCTGCAGGGGCCGAGCGGTACCATGCACGGGAGCTATTTCTTCGTGACCGAGCGCGGCGAACGCTTCGACGTCCCGATTCCCATGTTCGTGCTGGAAGCCGACGCGGGCGGTGTGCCCGTCTCGCGCGTGCTGCACTGACGCAACTCTTCTCTTCGAACCATGAACGCCGTGCGCGCTCTGGTGTCTTGAATCTGCCCGCCCGATGACGTCCTTCTTTTCCAACGATCTGCTGGGCTTCTGGGCCGAATGGGTGCGGCCCTCGGCCGGCCTGCCCACGGTCCTGTGGTCGCTGCTGCTGGCGGCCGCCGCCGCGGCCGGCCACCTGGTGCAGCGCTACATGGGCATGCCCAAGGTGGTCGGCTACTCGGTCGTCGGCACCGTGGTCGGCTTTGCCGGTTTCGAGGGCGCGATCTGGCCGCTGCAGGGCATCAGCCTGTTCCTGCTCGAGCTCGGCGTGGCAATCGTGCTGTTTGAGGCCGGCGGCCGGCTGCCGCTGCGCTGGTTCCGCCACAACCCGATGGTGCTGGTGCAGAGCCTGCTGGAAGCGACGCTGACCTACTTCTGCGTGTTCTGGGTGCTGCACTGGCTCGATGTGCCCGACCCGGTGGCCAATCCGATCGCGCTGATGGCGATCGTCGCCTCGCCGGCCGTGCTGAGCCGAGTGGTGATGGACACCCGCGCCTCGGGCCCGGTGACCGAGCGCGCCATGACGCTGGCCACGCTCAACACCTTCTACGCGCTCGCCCTCGGCTATGCGCAGGCCGGGCTGATCGAGCATGCGCCGCTGGGCCTGCTGCAGAAGCTCTACCCGGTGGCGGTGGTGCTGGGCCTTTCGTTCGTGGTCGGCGCGCTGATGGCGCTCTCGCTGCGCTCGGCGCTGCGCGTGATGAGCCCGGCCAGCGAGAACACCTCCATCCTGCTGCTCGCGATCATTGCCGCCGGCGCCGCGCTGGCCGCGCACTTCGGCGGCTCGGCGCCGCTGGCGGCGCTGATCGGCGGCGTGCTGCTGAAGGCGCTGCATCCCAAGCCCTGGGCCTGGCCACGCCAGCTGGGCACCGCGGCCTCGCTGCTCACCATGCTGATGTTCGTGCTGGTGTCGATCGTGGCCGCGCAGGCCGACTGGAGCCTGCCGGTCGCCAGCGTGGTGCTGGCGGTGATCGGCGTGCGCACCTTCGCCAAGATCGCGGGCGTCGCGATCGCCAATCCGGGCAGCGGCGCGAGCTGGAAGCAGGCCTTCTGGGTCGGCTGCGCGATGTCGCCGCTGTCCTCGATCGCGCTCCTGATCACCTCCGCCTTCGTCTCGGCATCGCCGCTGCTGGGTGCGATGATCACGCAGATCGCATTGCCGGCGATCCTCTTGATGGAAATGCTGGGCGCCGTGCTCGCCACCATCGCCATCCACGGCGCCGGCGAGAGTTCCCAACCCTGGACGCCCGAGGCGTTCAGCACGACGGAGGACACGCAACGATGAGCGACGTGACCACCACCACCGACCTGCGCGCCGACGGCACCCCCGCCCTGCCCGCCTCGCCGTCGAGCCGCGTGGTGCCGCTCGAGCCCTTCAACAAGTCGGTCGCGCTCTCACTCGGCGTCGAGCTCGAGCTGCAGCTGGTCAACACCCACGACTACGACCTCGCGCCCTATGCCGAGGACATGCTGCGCCTGATGGCGCAGACCCCGCTGCCCGGCAGCGTGGTGCCCGAGATGACCTCGAGCATGATCGAGATCTCGACCGACATCTGCCATTCGGCGAAGGACGTGATCGCCCAGCTCACGCCGATCCGCGACGCGCTGGTGAAGAACGCCGACAAGCTCAACATCGCGGTGGTCGGCGGCGGCACCCATGCCTTCCAGCAGTGGCACGAGCGGCGCATCTACGACAAGCCGCGCTTTCGCGAGCTGTCCGAGCTCTACGGCTACCTGTCGAAGCAGTTCACCATCTTCGGCCAGCACGTGCACATCGGCTGCCCCGATGCCGACGGCGCGCTGCTGATGCTGCACCGCATGTCGCGCTACATCCCGCACTTCATCGCGCTGTCGGCCTCCTCGCCCTTCGTGCAGGGGCAGGACACGCAGTTCGACTCGGCGCGGCTCAACTCGGTGTTCGCCTTTCCTTTGTCTGGCCGCGCGCCCTTCACCTTGTCGTGGAAGGAGTTCGGCAACTACTTCGAGCGCATGACCCGCACCGGCGTCGTGCGCAGCATGAAGGACTTCTACTGGGACATCCGGCCCAAGCCCGAGTTCGGCACCATCGAGATCCGCGTGTTCGACACGCCGCTCACGGTCGAGCGCGCCGCGGCGCTGGCCGGCTACGTGCAGTCGCTGGCCGCCTGGTTCCTGCAGGAGCAGCCCTTCACGCCGACCGAGGACGACTACCTGGTCTATACCTACAACCGCTTCCAGGCCTGCCGCTTCGGGCTCGACGCGCTCTACGTCGACCCCGCGAGCGGCGAGCACATGCCGCTGCGCGACCACATCCTCATGACCATGACGCAGCTCGAATGGCACAGCGAGGCGCTCGACGCCACGCAAGCGCTGGGCGAGCTGCGCACCAGCGTCGAGGCCAATCGCAACGACGCGCGCTGGTTGCGCGAACGGCAGGGCAAGGAGCGCCTGCTGGCCGAAGTCGTGCGACAAGCGGCCCTGCGTTTTCGCGGCGGAGCCGAGTGAGATCGGCATGAGCAGCCTCGGCGAATTCGATCTCATCGCACGCTACTTCAAGCGCCCCGCGAAGCGCTCCCCGCTCGGCGTGGGCGACGACTGCGCGCTGCTCGCGCCGGCTGCGGGCATGCAGCTCGCGGTGTCGTCCGACATGCTGGTGGAAGGCCGCCACTTCCTCTCGACCGTCGACCCGGCGCGGCTCGGCCACAAGGCGCTGGCGGTCAACCTGAGCGACCTCGCGGCCTGCGGCGCGAAGCCGCTGGCCTTCACGCTGGCGCTCTCGCTGCCGGCGGTCGACGAGGCCTGGCTCGAAGCCTTCTCGCGCGGCATGTACGCGCTGGCCGATGCGCACGACTGCGAACTGGTCGGCGGCGACACCACGCGCGGCCCGCTCAATCTCTGCATCACCGCCTTCGGCGAGGTGCCGGCCGGGGCGGCGCTGCTGCGCTCGGGTGCAAAACCCGGCGACGAACTCTGGGTCAGCGGCACGCTCGGCGATGCGCGGCTCGCGCTCGAGGTCTTCCGCGGCACGCTCGCCTTGCCAGCCGCGCTCTTCGAACTGGCGCGCGCGCGCATGGAGCAACCCGAGCCGCGCGTGGCACTCGGGCAGGCGCTGCGCGGCATCGCGACGGCGGCGGTCGATCTCAGCGACGGGCTGGTCGGCGATCTCGGCCACATCCTGGCGGCCAGCGGCGTGGGCGCGACGCTCGACGCCGACGCCGCGGCCGCGTTGATCGCCGTCTGCGCCGATCCGGCGAATGCGGCGGTGCTCAGCCCGGAACTGCGGCGAGCCTGCGCGCTCGCCGGCGGCGACGACTACGAACTCCTCTTCAGCGCGCCGCAGGACGCGAGCGCCGCGGTGCTCGAAGCCGCCCGCCGCAGCGCGACCCCGGTCGCGCGCATCGGCCGCATCGAGGCCGCGCCGGGCCTGCGCATCGTCGATGCGCAGGGCACGGCGATCGCGCAGCGCTTCAGCGCCTTCGACCACTTCGCCTGAGCGCGCTCCAGGCAAGAGCGGCGGCGGCTCGCGTGCGAAAACCGGCCGCAGCAGGTATGCTGGCGCCCGGCCCGCCTGCCGGCCGCCGACTTTCGACGCATCTTCTTGCGTCCCCTCCCATGCCCAGTTTCCTCTCCTACAAACTTCTGATTCCCCTGGCCTTCCTGAGCGCGGGCCTTTACGTGCACTTCCGCGGCCAGGTGCGGCACCGCATCGGCCGCCAGCTGAGCGACCACTCGACCTTCCTGGCCCCTCTCAACGTGCTGATGTACTGGTTCTCGTCGGTGCCGGCGAAGCCCTACATCGACCTCAAGCAGTTCCCCGAACTCGACGTCCTGAAGAACAACTGGCAGACCATCCGCGACGAGGGCCTGAGCCTGTTTGACGAAGGCCATATCCGCGCTGCGGCCGGCTACACCGACATCGGCTTCAACTCCTTCTTCCGCACCGGCTGGAAGCGCTTCTACCTCAACTGGTACGGCGACTTCCTGCCTTCGGCCCGCGGCCTGTGCCCGAAGACCACCGACCTTCTCGCCGGCATTCCCTCGGTGCGCGCGGCGATGTTCGCCATCCTCCCGCCGGGCAGCAAGCTGGTGCGGCATCGCGACCCCTTCGCGGGTTCGCTGCGCTACCACCTGGGTCTCAAGGTGCCGCAGGATGCGCCGAGCTGCCGCATCTTCGTCGACGGCCAGTCCTACCACTGGAAGGACGGCGAGGCCGTGATGTTCGACGAGACCTACATCCACTACGCCGAGAACCTCACTGATGAAACGCGGCTGATCCTGTTCTGCGACATCGAACGGCCGCTCAACAATCCGCTGGCGCGCTGGATCAATCGCGAGATCGGCTGGCGCATGATCAAGGCCGCGGCCACGCAGAACGTGGACGGCGAGCCGATCGGCGGCCTGAACAAGGCTTTCGCCCAGATCTACAAGATCCGCGTGCTGGGCAAGCGCCTGAAGGCCTGGAACAAGCCGAGCTACTACGCCGTCAAGTGGCTGATCTTCGGCGGGCTGTTCTACCTGCTCTTCTTCTGAGCGCCGGCGCGGCGCACCCAAGTGTGCGTTGTTACGCGTGCGCGAGCGGGCCGGGGCCTGAAATCATTGGAAAATGGAGCCCCTCAAAATCATCCAGGTGCCGCCGAGCATGCACGCGACAACCCTTGACGAGCTGTTTGCCGAGAATCACTCGCTGCCCACGGTGCCGAGGGTGGTGCGCGATCTGATCGAGGTTCTGCAGAACGACAACGCCACGCTGTCGCAGGTGGCTCGCAAGATCGACGTCGACCAGGTGCTCACGGCCAAGATGCTGCGCCTGGCCAACTCGCCGTACTACGGCGTGCGCAAGAAGATCTCGACGATCGAGGAAGCCATCCGCATGCTCGGCCTGTCCTCGATCCGGACGCTGGTGGTCAGCTCGAACCTCGCAGGCGCTTTCAAGCGGATCCCCAACGTCGATCTGCCGACGTTCTGGCGCCACAGCCTGCGCGTCGCTTCCGTCGCGCGCCACCTGGCCGGCACAACGCGCGCCGTCGACCCGAACCTCGCTTTCACCGTGGGCAGCATGCACGCGATCGGCCATCTGATCATGTCCATCGTCATGCCCGAAGAGATGGCCCCGCTCAACGCCTCCTGTCCGATCGATGCCATGAACCGGATCCAGGCCGAGGAGCAGGCTTTCGGCTACCACTTCGGCGACGTCAGCGCCAAGCTGGCTTCGCGCTGGAATTTCTCCGACGAGTTCATCACGGCCCTCGCCGGCTTCGCGCGGCCCATGGACGTGCAGCCCTTCGATCCGCTCGCCGGCATCGTGCACCTGGCCGTCTGGCGGGTGGCGCTGGATCGCGAAGGCCCGGCGGCGATCGAGGCGCTCGAGGGCTGGCCGTCGGAGGTCGCGGAGGCCGCGGAGGTGTCGCGCGAGATGTTCCAGGAGATGCCGGCGCCGGCCGAACTCGCCGCCGACCTCGAGGTCATGATCGCCTGATCTTGTCGAGGCTCGCCGCTCAGCGCGGCTGGGGCCTGTTCACAGGCTCTAAAGCGCCAGCGGCGACGTATCTAGCCCCGCGAACGAGGAATCGAGCTCGCGTCCGTTCAGCACGAAGGTCATCGCGCGGTAGAGCTCGCTCGGCAGCACCGGCTTGTGCAAGAGCGGCACGCCGGTGGCGCGCGCTTCGCGCAGCCGCTGCGGCGCGGTGTCGCCGGTGATCAGGAGCGCCGGCAGTTCGGCGCCGAACTCCGCGCGCAGCGCCGCGATCGCCTCCGCACCGGTGCGCAGCTCGCGCAGGCGGTAGTCGCTGATGACCAGGCCCGGCGGATGGGCGCGCGCAAGCGCCTGCGCCTCCTCGATGGAATCGGCCACATCGCATGCGCAGCCCCAGGCGCCGAGCAGTTGCCTCATGCCGGTGCGCACCGACTCGTCATCGTCGATCACCAGCACGCGCACGTCAAACACGCGCGCGGCGCTGGGCGCGGTGTCGGCGCTGCCGGCCACCACGCCGATCAGCGCCACGGGCAGGCTGAGCCTGAAGACGGTGCCGCGCCCCGGCTTCGAGACCAGCGAGAGCTGCTGCCCGAGTGCGCGTGCCAGTCCCTGGGCGATGGCCAGGCCCAGTCCCAGGCCCTTGCGGCGGTCGCGCTCCGCATTGCCGAGCTGATGGAACTCGCGAAAGATCGCCTGGTGCTGCGTGGGCTCGATGCCGATGCCGGTGTCCCACACCTCGACGAGCAACAGGTCGCCGCGCGCGCGGCAGCCCACCAGCACGCCGCCGCGCTCGGTGTAGCGGATCGCGTTCGACACCAGGTTGCGCAGGATCAGGCCCACCAGCGCCGGGTCCGAGTGCACGGCCGCATCGGTTTCGCGCGAACGGTAGACGATGCCCTTGGCGTCGGCCTGGGGCGCGAGTTCGTTCTCGATCTTGTTGAGCAGGGGCTGCAGGTGGAAGGACTGCATCTGCGGCTCGACCACGCCGGCCTCGATGCGCGAGAAGTCGAGCAGGGTGTCGAGCATCTCGGCCGAGGCCTGCCATGTGGCGCGCGCGTTGGCCAGCGCGTCGTACTGGCCGGCCGAGAGCTTGCTGCGCGCCAGCACTTCGAGGAACAGGCCCTGCGCATGGATCGGCTGGCGCAGGTCGTGGCTGGCCGCGGCGAGAAATCTGGACTTGGCGAGATTGGCTTCTTCGGCCGCGCGGTGCGCCGCCTGCGCATGCTCGGTCTCGACGCGCAGGCGCTCGATCAGCTCGAGGTTCTCGAAGCGCAGCCCGATCGCCGCGCGCGCCGCCCGCGAGCCATTGCGTGCCTGTCCCAGCAGTGCTGCGGTGTAGAGGATCGCGGCCACGCCCAGCGCGTCGTACGCCGGGTCGTCCATGGTCCACAGCTTCGCCCCCAGCACGATCAGCTCGGCGGCGCCGAAGACGATGAAGACCGGCAGTATCGGCGCCAGGGAGGACATCGAGCTGCCCGCGACGCCCGCGAGCACGGCCACCACCAGGATGCTGCCGGCGACGGTGGTGGTGCCCAGCGCGGCCCAGGCCAGCGCGCCCCAGACCACGCCGTCGATCGCATTGAGCACCATCTTGTGCCGCAGCAGCCGGCGTGCACGCTCGGGACTGATCTCGGAAGCCAGCCAGCGCCGCGCCTCCCACGCCAGGTACAGCTTCAGCACCACGATGGCAGCGCACCAGGCGCGCAGCGCCACTGCGTTGCGCTCGTTGGAGAGCACCCACACCAGCAGCAGCGCGACCAGGATGGTCGGAATGACCGAGCTGCCGATATTGCCCAGCTGCAGCCGCAGCTGCTCGACCAGCATGCGCTCTTCAGGCAGCCGCGACGGTTCTCCCATTAGGAAACCAGGCCCCTGCGCCGCGCGGCGAAGCCGGCTTCCGAGCGGCTCGACACCTGCAGCGCCGCGAGCACCGCCTGCACGTGGCCGCGCACCGTGTTCTCCGAGAGATTGAGCCGGCGCCCGATCACCTTGTTCGAAAGCCCCTGGCACATCAGGTCGAGCACCTCGCTCTGGCGCGGCGTCAGAAGCTGCCGTGAGGCATCGGCTTCGCCTGCCGGCACGAGCATCGAGGACGATGCGGGCACGACCGGCAGGCCGCGCCGCAGCTGATCGATCACGGCGAGGATCTTGTCGGCCGGCTCGGCCTTGGACACGAAGGCGAGCGCGCCGCGCTCCAGGGCGAGCCGGACGTTGTGGTGCGCGACGTCGGAGGAGAGGATGACCACCGCCGCCTCCGGCCACTTGCGCTTGACCAGCGCGATGCCTTCCAGGCCGTTGAGCCCATGCAGCTGGATGTCCAGCAGGACCAGCGCCGGGCCCTCCATCGGCGAGCGCATGGCCTCCTCGAGCGAAGCCGCCTCCGCCACCTCCAGATCGGCGATGCCCGCGGCAAGCACCATGCGCAGCCCGCAGCGGAACAGCGCGTGGTCGTCGATGAGAAGAATTCTGGGTGGCAGCATGAGGGCGAAGCGATCTCGAAAAGCGCGATCATTCTGCGTCAGTACGGCGGGCCGGCGCCCGGTCCAAATGGACTATTTACCCACCAGCGCGTTGCGACGACCATCGAGTAACCAAAAGTTCACTAACCCCGCCCTTTTCCCCTGTCGAATGAAGCCCCTCATCGAAATCCACCGCATCGGAACGGACGCCTATGGCTACCGCATCAGTGCTCTAGGCACCGATGGGCAGGACAAGAGCGGCAGCGGCGCCTTCGATTCGCTGGAGCACTGCCTGTTCGATGCCGGCGCCTCGCTGGGCACCTATTTCTCACGCGTGGAACTCAATCTCGAGGGCATGTTCCTGGGCTCCTGTTCCACCGACACGCTGCGCCGCAATCCCAAGGGCGTGGCCCAGCGCATCCGGCAGCACTTCCAGCCGGCCTGATCAACTCTCTTTCAGCGCCGAGTCCGGCGGCCGTAGTGGGCGCTCCTGCAGCCGCAGATGCGCGACACTGTCGGTCGATGCAGTCCGCTTCCACTTCCGGTGCCATGCCCGTTCCTTCGCTGCAGCGCCCGACGCTGCGCTTCCTGTTCGCACACCCCGCGCACCTGATCGCGCTGGGCTTCGGTGCCGGCCTGCCGCGGCGCGCGCCGGGCACGGTGGGCACGCTGTGGGCCTGGGTCGCCTTCCTGGTCATGCAGCGCTGGCTGTCGACGCCGGCGATCGGCTGGGTGATCCTCGTTTCGCTGCCGATCGGCTGGTGGGCCTGCACGGTGACCGCGCGCCACATGAACATCGCCGACCCGGGCAGCATCGTGTGGGACGAGGTGGTCGCCTTCTGGCTGATCTTGTGGCTGGTGATGCCGGCCGGCCTGCTGGCGCAGGCCATCGCGTTCGCGCTGTTCCGCTTCTTCGATGCCGCCAAGCCCGGGCCGGTGGGCTGGGCCGACAAGCTGTTCAAGCAGCGCGACAGCGCACCGGGCGCGGTGCGCTGGGGCGCGGCGGGCTTCGGCATCCTCTTCGACGACCTGGTGGCCGCCTTCTGCACCCTGCTGGTGATCGCGGCCTGGCGCGCATGGTGAGCTACACGATGAACGAATCCGAACACGACACGCCTGCGCTGGCGGGCCTCCTGGCCGAGCTGCTGCAGCAGAAGGGCTGGATGCTCGCCACTGCCGAAAGCTGCACCGGCGGGCTGATCGCCGGCGCCTGCACCGAACTGTCGGGCTCCAGCCTCTGGTTCGAGCGCGGCTTCGTCACATATTCCAATGCGGCGAAGACCGAGCTGCTGGGCGTCGACGCGGCGCTGATCGCGGCGCACGGCGCGGTCAGCGAGCCGGTCGTGCGCGCGATGGCCGAGGGTGCGCTGACGCGCTCGCAGGCGCAGGCCGCGGTGTCGGTGACCGGCGTGGCCGGCCCCACCGGCGGCACGGCCGAGAAGCCGGTCGGCACGGTCTGGTTCGGCTGGTCGGTGGCGGGCCGCGTGCACACCGAACACCGCCGCTTCGATGGCGATCGCGCCGCGGTGCGCGCCGCCACCGTGCGGCATGCGCTGCAGACGCTGGTGAACCTGGTTCGCGCAGCCTAGGCTACGATGCCCGCCCATGCACAACGAAGAAGCCATCCAGCGCCTCTACCAGGCCTTCGCGAAGCTCGATGCCGAGACGATGGCCGCCTGCTACGCGCCGGATGCGCGCTTCGACGACGAGGCCTTCTCGCTCAAGGGCGCGCGCGAGGTCGGCGGCATGTGGAAGATGCTCTGCGAGGCCACGCGCGCCAAGGGCGCCGATGTCTGGAAGCTCAGCTGGCGCGACGTGAAGGCCGACGCCTCCACCGGCAGCGCGCACTGGGATGCGCACTACCGCTTCAGCACCACCGGCCGCATCGTCGACAACTCGATCGACTCCAGCTTCACCTTCACGCCCGAAGGCCTGATCGCCACCCAGCGCGACCGCTTCGATTTCTGGACCTGGTCGCGCCAGGCGCTCGGCACGCCGGGCCTGCTGCTCGGCTGGACGCCGATGCTCAAGAACAAGGTGCGCGCCGGCGCCGCGAAGAACCTGGCCGCCTACATGGCCCGCAATCCATGACCGACATCACGATCACCAACCAACCCGAGCGGCACCGCTACGAGGCCCACATCGACGGCCAGCTCGCCGGCTATTGCGAATACAACCTGCTCAGCGAAGCGGTGATGTTCACCCACACCGAGGTCATGCCCGAGCACGAAGGCAAGGGCGTGGGCTCGGCCATCGCCAGGCACGTGCTCGACGAGGCGCGGGCCCATTGCAAGCAGGTGATCCCGGTGTGCCAGTTCATCGCGGGCTGGATCCGCAAGCACCGCGAGTACGCCGAGCTGGTGCGGCCCGACGTTCAGCGCGCCTTCAAGATCTGAGCGCCGCGCCAGGTTTCGGCAGCCAGGCGAAGGCCGCCGCCCCGGCCACCAGCAGGACCGCGATGGTGGCCAGCACCACCTTGAAGGTCTCGATGCCATAGGCCGCGGCCACCGAGGCCGCCACGCCGGTGAGCCACTGCATCAGCGCCACGCCGAGGAACATCGCCATCGTGAACACCGCCATCGCGCGGCCGGTGAGCGCCGTTGGGTAGGCGACCCGCACGTCGGCGTATTGCCAGACGATGAAGCCGGAAATGAGGCCGATCAGCATGGTGGCCGCGATGTCGATCCAGGCCGCGTTCAGGAAGGCGATGACGGCGAACAAGCCCGCATACGCGAGGCTGCACGCCACGATCCGGCGCCGCCGTGCCGGGCCGTCGCGGTCCAACCGGCCGAACAGCGGCGGACCGACGAGCGAAATGACGGAAACGATCAACGCCACGTTGCCGCTCTGCACCAGCGAGTAGCCATGGCGCTCGACCAGCAGCGGCCCGAGCCACAGCCCGCGCAGCGAGATGAAGGCGGCATAGGTCACGGCGCCGAGCAGCAGGATGCCCAGCGTGTGCGGCATCGCGAACAGCGTGCCGAACTGGCGCAGCGCCGCCGGCACCGATTCCTTCGGCTGCGAGCCTTCGCGTGCCGGCTCGCGCACCCACAGCAGGATCGCCAGCCAGGCCAGCACCGAAGCCGCGCCGAGCACGACGAAGCCCGCGCGCCACGAATGCGCCTGCACCAGCCACGCGAGCGGCGTGCCGGTCGCGAGCATGCCCACGCCGCCGATGCCAAGCACTAGCCCCGAAACCGAGGCGAAGCGCGCGGCCGGAAAGTGCCGCGCGATGAACACCGTGCACACCAGGAAGGCCGGCGCGCAGCCGACGCCGATCAGCACCTGGCCGGCCACCAGCACGAGGTAGTCGGCGGACAGCGCCGAGACCACCGCGCCGACGATGGCGAGCGGAAAGGCCGTCAAGACCGTGCGGCGCACGCCGTACAGATCGATGCCGATGCCCATCAAGAGCTGCATCGCGCCGAAGGCAAAGTGGAAAGAGCCCGAAAATACGCCCAGCGCCTGCGCCGAGAGCTTGAAATCCGCCTGCAGCTGCACGGCCATGATCGCGCCCACCGTGCGGAAGGCCTGGCTCAAGGCGAAGGCGGTGCACAGCGCCAGCACCATGCCCCAGGCGCGGCGCGAGGTCAGCTCAACTGGCACCGTGGCATTTCTTGTATTTTTTTCCGCTCCCGCAGGGGCAGGGGTCGTTCCGACCAGGAGTCGCTTCCTTGCGGATCGTCTCCACGCGCGGGCCCATGCTGCGCCAGAGCTGGCGCAGGTCGTACACGGCCCAGATCGCGGCACCGAAATCGTCCACGCGCTGCTGGCTCACGCTCGGCGGGCCGTCTTCGCTGTACATCGAAACCTCGGGTTTCGCGCGGTCGTCCTCGGTCAGGGTGACGATGGTGTCGAGCGCCTCGTCGAGCATCTGCGCCGCCTCCTTGTCGCGCGGCGGCGCCCAGTCCTCGGGCCAGTTCTCGACCGCGAACATGAAGCCGAGCGCCCAGACCTGCGCAAAGGACGGGATGGCCTCGCCCTCCATCCCGGTGCGCTCCTCCTCGGGCAGCGCCGCAATCGCGCCGCGCGTATCCAGCACTTCGGGCTGCCAGGTGCGTTCGTCGTCGAGCGACTGCACGTCGGCGTCGAGCCCGGTTTCGATCTCGCGCCAGCGCCGCTTCCAGCGCCAGACGAATTCCATGTGCTGCGCCGGCACGAAGCTCTCGCCCAGCAGAACCGGCCAGTATTCGGCCGGCTCGATGGGCCGGCGCGTGCACACCAGCGCGGCCATGAAGCCCTCGCAGAACTCCCATTGCGGAGTCTCGTCGTCGTGCTCGCGCATGGCGTCGAGCGCCTGGTCGAGGGCGTCGAAATCGTCGGGGCCGAGGGGTGCGTTGTCGGGCGAGGAGGCGGGCGTCGGGGAGTCGATGGTCGTCATGGCGTTGCGGCTGCAGCCCTCTATGATGCAGCAAGGCTTTGGGGGACTCACCATTTCAACACCGACGATTCCGTCGTTTCCGACGCGTTACAGCGCCTTTGCGCTGTGCGCGCTCGGCCTGATCGCCAGCCTGCCAGCCTCATGAACCCTGTCAAACGAGGTACGCGCGTGCAGACGCGCAAGGGCCAGGCTTCGGCGCCGGCGCCGCTGGAGGCGAGCACGCCGCCGCTGGAACCCGGCGATTACGCGGAATTCCTGCGCACCATGCTGCCGCAGCAGCAGAAGGCGGTGGCCAGCCATCGTCTCGGCAGCGAGCGCGTCTGGCTCAAGAAGGCCGGCCCGCCCCACGGCAAGCTGGGCTACCACCTGATGGCGGCGGTTGCCGGCCTGCTGCGGCTGGACGTGCTGACGCCGGTGCCCAATCCGGGCGGCGAGGCGGCCATCGCCACCGAGGCGCGGCGCCTGCGTGCGCTGGGCGCCGCGGGCCTGCGCGTGCCGGCGGTGCTGGCCCAGCAGCCCGACGGCCTGCTGATCTCCGACCTCGGCGGGAGCGGCCGGCCGCCGGTGGTGCTGCAGGAACGGCTCGACCAGGCCGCGGCTGCGGGCCCGGTCGCACTGCTCTCGGTCTGGCGCGAAGGCCTGGCCGCCATCGCCACCGTCCATGCGCACGGCGCCTACCTGAGCCAGGCCTTCGATCGCAACCTCGTGCGATGCCCGGACGGCGTCATCGGCTACATCGATTTCGAGGACGATCCGGGCGAGACCTTGCCGCTGGCCGAATGCCAGGTGCGCGACTGGCTCAGCTACCTGCATTCCACCGCCATGCTGGTGCGCGCGGCTTCGCCGCAGGCGGCCGGTGCGCGCTGGCACGCGGCGATGGCAGATGAAAGCGACGAGGTGCGCGAGCGGCTAGCCCTGGCGGCACGCCGCATGCGCTGGCTGCGGCATCTGCCGGCCGGCCGACGCTGGGGCCGGGACACGCAGCGTTCGCGCGCGGTGGCGCGGCTGCTGGCGCGCTGGTACGGCCATGAGCTGCCCGCGCCGCCGACGACGAACTAAGCCGCCGGCAGCCGGCAATTCTTCATCAACGCTCCCGCACGGCGCGGCGCAGCACCTGCGTGACCGGCTCCACCAGGTATTGAAGTGGCGTGCGCTCGTCTCCCTTGACGTAGATCTCGGCCGGCATGCCGGCCAGCAGTTTCAGGTCCCCTGCCGTCGCCAATGAAGCCGGGTCGGCCTCGACCAGCACCGAGTAGTAAGGGGCATTGGTCGCGCGATCGATCAGACGGTCGGCCGAAACGTAGACCACCTTGCCACGCACCAGCTGCGTGGTGCGGTACGTCCTGGCGTTGGTGACAGCGGAAAGATGCGCCAGGTAGGCGGCAATTTGTGTCTAGGTGGAAGACTCCAGCCACTGCGCCCTAGTGAGTTGGAGTTCAAGCGTATCGACACCCGACCCGCCCGTGTACACGTCCTTCGTGCCCGCCGCGAGGTTTTCGCTCACGTTGTAGATCAGCGTGTCGCTCCCCGAGCCCCCGTTGAGCTGGTCGCTGCCGCTGCCGCCGTCGAGGGTGTCGGATCCCGCTCCACCATTCAGCGAATCATTCCCGCTACCGCCATCGACGCTGTCATCGCCGTTGCCGCTGTTGATGGTGTCGTTGCCGACGGTGCCTGTGAGGTTGTCGTCTCCGTTGGACCCGGTCATGGTCGCCATGTTTTTCCTTGAAGAGCACCGGGAATGCCGGCGATATGAAGACCATCATCAAGGTCATCGCTCTCAAGCGCATGGGATGGATGTCCTCCTTTCCTCGTCGACAAGCACCGGAACGGTTCAGATGAAAGCAGTACTTTTGCCCTGGCAACGCCGTCATGTCGGAGCCGCTTCGTCGCCGGCCGCCGCGCTGCGCGCGTCGAGCGGGTAGTGGGCCTGCCCTAGATCCCCGAGACTGCAACACCCAGCGCCGCCAGCCGCCTGCGCATCGCGAGCACCGCCCGGTCCTTGCTCAGGAGCCGCGCGCGATGCGCCACCGCAAGGTCAATGAAGATCTGGTCGTCGGGGTCGCTGCAGGTGCAGGGCGCGCGCGCCGGCGCCTCGCTCACCGGCCCCACCCGGCGGTCGAAGGCCGCCAGCACGCTTTCGGCATCGCGGCCGTTCTGCGCCAGGCGCGCGGCGATCAGGCGATAGCCGAGCACGCGCGCGAACTCGTCGCGCATCGCCGCGGTGGCGAGCCAGCGCAGCTCGCCGGCATCGAGGGCCGCGGCGAGCGGCAGGCAGGCGGGGTCGTCGAAGACCAGCAGGTCGAGGGCGATGTTGGTGTCGATCACGATGCTCATGTGCTCGCTGCTGCTTCTTCTTCCATTCTGTCGTCAGTCACTAGAGTTCGACCGTATAGCCGTCGTCCAGTATGCGGGCCAGGTCGGTGTCCTTGATCCAGCCGAAGCCGCCCGATCCCCATCCCGTTCCCCAGTCGTTGGCGAACTTGAACTCCGCGGTCTTCGCGTCATAGCCGACGATGGTGATCGTCTTTCTCCCAAGGTCGCGCAGCGGCAGCTTGATGGTTACCCGACCTTCTTTGGACACGTGATCGAAGTCCTCCGTCACCTGCACGGTCAGCGCGACGACCTTCTTCTCGCGCAGCGCGTTCAGGATGGCCGTGATGGACTTTGCCTGCGCATAGCTCTTGAGCTTGAAGGCAGGCTTCTTGCCGACGGGCACGGTTTTCTGATCGTAAGGCCAGTCCTTCTCGAGGTAGACCCCCTCCTCCTTGGCGGCCTTCACGGCACCGAGCAAGGA
Organism: Variovorax sp. LjRoot175; assembly: GCF_964253805.1. Classification (NCBI taxonomy): domain Bacteria; kingdom Pseudomonadati; phylum Pseudomonadota; class Betaproteobacteria; order Burkholderiales; family Comamonadaceae; genus Variovorax; species Variovorax sp. LjRoot175. The sequence continues at coordinate 5,495,429 of NZ_CAXURY020000001.1, forward strand.
CGAGCCTTCATAGTTCTCGCCGGGCCACTCGTCGTATTTCTTCGACAGCACATAGATGCCGCGCGGCGAGACGACCACCTCCTTGCCGGCCTCGCTGGCCGCCGCCTGGATGGCATAGGCCACCGAGAAGCCGACGGTCGTGCCTTCGGGGCCCGTGTCGCCGATCTTGCCGATGGCGGACGAAAGATCGATCTCGTCCTGCCGCGGATCGGCGGTTTGCGGCCGGTATTGCGGCGGCAGTACCGGCTTGCCGAGTTCCATCTTGAACGGCCCCAGTTCGGCCTTGCCCTCGGTGGACTGCGCGAAGCGGGTGATGAGCCCGCCCAGCGTGTCATGGAAAAGATAGGCAACGACCAGCACGACCAGCGGCCAGGAAACGAGCACTGGCAGCAAAAGCCTGGCCCATTCCAGTGCCGCACTCGAATATGCAGGCGCGTCCTTGGCTTCCGGGGGTGTCGGCTTGGAGGTGGCCATGCCTCGAGCGCTCAGAAGCCCCGCAGATCGTCCACCGGCAGCGCGAGCTCGGCGCCCGTGATGCGCTTGAGGGTGCGCGTGACGACGTCGATGTCGTTGTCGAAGCCGCCATGTGCCGCAGCTTGCAGCACGGGCCGGCCCGCCGCATCCTTCGCGACCTGGACGCGCTCGTCCTTGACCCGCCTGGTGCGGCTGTCGAGCCTGGCGGCCTGGCGCCAGAGCGCGAGCGCTTCGCCCGTGTCGCAGGAGCCGTCCCAGCCGGAGTAGGCCTCGTCGTGGATGCGGTCCAAGCCCAGGATCGGCGTGTTCGCCTTCTTCAGCGAAGGGAAGAGCTCCGCGTCGCCGCCCAGCGCATTCGCGAGTGCGCGGCGCAGCCGCTCCACATCGTCGCCAACGCTTCCCTTGCTCATCAGGATGTGCATCGCAGCTCCTCCTCGGGCGGCAGTGGCAGCCGCGCGTCGCATGGTGATGCGCGCGGATGCGGGTGTCCATCTCACGAAATGGGTAGACCTTCGGTCAAAGAGTAGACCTTCCGCTTAGCCTTGGGACTGTTGCGCGCGCCGCCTATGATTTGCGCTGGCGCGGCCCTTGCGTGGGTTGCACGCAAACGTTTCTCCTGGAGGGCCTTCCATGAAACCTGTCTCCGAACTGCTCAAGCGTCGCGACTCGGCTGTCTGGCGCATCGAACCGGGCGCCACGATGTTCGACGCGCTGGAGGCGCTGGCCCGTCACGAGGTCGGCGCGCTCATGGTGATGTCGCACGACAAGCTGGTCGGCGTGATCTCCGAACGCGACTACACGCGCAAGGTGGCGCTGCAGGGCCGGAACTCCAAAGAGGTGCTGGTCGCCGAGCTCATGACGCCCGACGTGCTGACCGTGACGCCGGCCACCCGCACGCGCGAGTGCATGACGCTGATGAGCCAGAAGCGTATCCGCCACTTGCCGGTGGTCGATGGCGACAGGGTGGTCGGCATGATCTCGATCCGCGACCTGATGGACGACATCATCGCCGACCATGAACAGACCATCGAGCAGCTGCGCACCTACATCCAGAGCTGAGCGCCCCGTTACGCATTCGCGGGATTGAAGGACGCCCCCGTGCGCGGGACGATTCTTCTGCGCGGAAGGTCCGCGAAGAAGGGGCCCTTCATGAAGATTCTGCCGATCCAGGTGCTGGCGTTCGCGCTGGCATTCAACGCGCATGTCGTCCACGCCGATGCGCCGAGCTTCATTGCAGCCGCATCGATCCAGCAGCTCAAGTACGTCTACCTCCGGTGCGCCGAGACATCGTCGAACGAAGTGCTGGACCGCGGCACCGCGGCGCAGTGCTCGCTGGTGGCCGACGCGCTGCGCGACCGCGGCTTCGAAGGCAGTTTCGAGCGGATGCTGCTCTGGTGGCATGTGGCGCGCCAGGCAGGCGCCGAGCGGGCGCGGGAGGACGCTGACCCTGCAGCGACGCCGGCGCTCTTGCGCTAGAAGGGCCTGTTAACGCTATTTGCGGGGTCGCCGGGATCGTCGAACTCGTCCTGGGGCCCGATGGCCAGATCGTCCGAGAGCCGCTTGAGCATGAGGTAGCCCGCGTCGAGCGCTTCGATATAGGTTTCGAACCCGCTCGCGGATTCCATGAGGGACTCGAACTCCATCGAGTTGTCGAAGGACTCGAGGAGCATCCAATAGAAATCGCCATCGTCGTGCTGGTCGACGGTAAGGGCGATGGAAAGAAGTTGACGCGCCATCCGCGGATTCTCAAAAAGCCGTGTGACGCTGCCATAACGCTGCCCGGCGCAGGGTCGCCGGGCGCGCGGATGTCACACAACCGTCATGTCGAACCGGAGCATGGGTCCGGCGCCGGCCAAGAAACCGGCTTGGCCCAGGCCTGATGCGGCAAGCCCTCTTGGCACGAGGCCGCATTCGCAGTTCAATCGGCGGCGGCTCCTAGTCCGAAACAGGTCTTCTGACAAGAGCACCTTTGGAGGAGGTGCGAGAACGTCTGCCTTGCCACACTGCCGGGATGGAAGGAAGTTGCCGTGACAAAGAAAATCCAGCTCAATGACGAACAGTGGAGAACGCTTCAGGCGCTGCGCGAGGCCGCTGCCAAGCGATCCCCCACCGATTCGATCAAGGTTTCCAGCCGCCTGCGGTCCAACGGCTTCGTCGCCTCGGACCAGCGGGGCACCATTTTCCTGACCGACCAGGGCCTCAGCCGGTTGAGCCAGGGACGCTAGGGCCTGTCCCCATGGGCCCCGCCGCGATTGACGACTTCGAGACCGCCGAGATCCAGACGGGCGAAACCCATATCTTTGCGCGCTGGTCCGGCTCCGGCCCGCCGATCCTGCTGTTGCACGGTTTTCCGCAGACACACCTGATGTGGCGCAGCGTGGCGCCGTTGCTGGCCCGCAACTTCACCGTCGTCTGCGCCGATCTTCGCGGCTATGGGCGAAGCGGCTGCCCGGCCTCCGCGCCCGACCACGCGACGTACTCGAAGCGCGCCATGGCGCGCGACATGGCGATCGTCATGGAGCGGCTGGGGTACCCGCACTTCTCGGTTGCCGGACATGACCGCGGCGGCCGTGTCGCCTACCGCATGGCACTCGACCATCCGACCCGCATCGACCGGCTTGCCGTCCTCGACATCCTGCCGACGGAAACGGTGTGGGCCCGCGCCGATGCCCGCTTCGCGCTCGGCTACTGGCCCTGGTCGCTGTTGGCCCAGCCCGAGCCGCTGCCGGAGCGTCTGCTGGCCGCGGCACCCGAGGCCATCCTCGACGCCGCGCTCGGCGAGTGGGGCTCTCCCGCGGAGGTGTTCCCGCCGGCGGTGCGCTCGGCCTATCTGGAGACGCTGCAGGATCCCGAGCGCGTCCATGCCATCTGCGAGGAATACCGCGCGGCCGCGAGCCTCGATCGCACGCACGACCAGGCCGACGTCGCCGGCAGGCGGCGCATGGACTGCCCCGTGCTCGCGCTCTGGGGCGCGCAGGGAGCGCTCGACACCTGGTATCCCGAAGCGGGCGGGCCGCTCGCGCTCTGGCGCGCATGGGCCGGTGACGTGCAGGGCCACGCCATCGATGCCGGCCATTTCTTCCCGGAGGAAGCGCCAGGGCCCACAGCCGAAGCCTTGACCCGCTTCTTCTCGGTGCCGGTTTCGAACCATCCGGCCGGGCCGCTGCTGCACCCCGACCCTCCCTGATCGAAGGGCGCCCTCAGACCCGGTTGCGCGCCGAACCCGCCACCATGTCGAAGCGGAACAGCCGGCACTCGATCGGCCCGTTCCACATCGGCACGCGGCGCGATTCCTTCAGGCGCATGCGCTTGGGCAGCTGGAGGTCGGGCGTCAGCACCCAGGCGGTCCAGCCGGCGTAGTTCTTCTTCCAGTGGCTGGCGAGCTGCACGAAGAACTCGCCGCCGTCTTCGGTCTGCGCCTCTTCGCGGCCGCCGCCCTTGCCGCCGCCTGCCGCCGCGACGCCGCCGACCTCGATGCGCTCGCCGTAGGGCGGATTCAGCACGATCACGCCCGACTCGGCCGGCGGCATGCGCTGCAGCGCGTCGCCGCCCCTGAACTGCACCGCTTCGGCCACGCCGGCGCGCTCGGCATTGCGCTCGGCGAAGTCGACCATGCGGTGCGACACGTCCGAGCCGAAGATCGCGACCCCAGGTGCCGCGGCACGCTGCGCCTCGGCCTTGAGCCCCGACCACACGTGGGCCTGGAAGGGCAGCAGCTTCTCGAAGCCGAAGCGCCTGAGCGACCCGGCGGCGATGCCGCGCGCGATCTGCGCCGCCTCGATCGCGATCGTGCCGCTGCCGCAGCAGGGGTCGTAGAGCGGCTCCCCGGCGACTTCGCCGGTTTCCGGGTTCCACCAGCCGCTGGCGGCCAGCATGGCGGCGGCCAGGGTTTCCTTCAGCGGCGCATCGCCCTTGTCCTGCCGCCAGCCGCGCTTGAAGAGCGGCTCGCCCGAGGTGTCGATGTAGAGCGTGCACTGGTCGGTGGCCAGGTGCGCGAACACGCGCGCGTCGGGCCACTGGGTCTCGATGCTGGGGCGCACGCCGTTCGCCTTGGCGCGGAAGCGGTCGGCGATCGCGTCCTTGATACGCAGCGTGGCGAAGTTGAGGCTGGTGAGCGGGCTGTGCTGCGCCGTGGTCTCGATCTTGAAGGTCTGTTTGGGCGTGAACCAGATCTCCCAGGCCACGCCGCTCGCGATGGCGTAGAGGTCGTTCTCGTTGCGGTACGGCGCGTGGGCCAGTTCGATCAGCACGCGCTGCGCGAGGCGGCTGTGCAGGTTGAGCTTCATGGCTTCGCGCCAGTCGGCACGTACGCGCACACCGCCGCGCAGGGTCAGCAGGTCCTGGCCGACGCGGCCGGTCAGCGCATGCACCTCTTGCGCGAGAAAGTCTTCGACGCCAGCGGCGCAGGGCAGGAAAAGGGAGAGGTCGTTCATGGCGGGATTCGAAGGCCAGTATCCCATGTGGCCCTACCGCGTTTGCGCTATCGCCATGCAAGTCCCCGGTGCGAAAATCGCCGGACCGCGTCGCGAAGGGCTCACATGACCACCAGCGTGCTGATTGTCGAAGACGAACCGGAGTTCATGCGCCGTTTTTCGGACGCGGTGCTGGCGGACCCCGGCCTGCAGCTCATCGCGGCGGTGGCCACCGGGCGCGCGGCGCTGGCGATGCTGGACGCGCAAGCGCCCGACGTCATGCTGGTCGATCTCGGGCTGCCCGACATCGACGGCGTCGAGGTGATCCGCCACGCGGCCCGCCATCGTCCGCAGTGCGACGTGCTGGTGGTCACGATGTTCGGCGACGACCAGCACGTGCTGTCCTCGATCGAGGCCGGCGCCACCGGCTACCTGCTCAAGGACGCCGGGGCCGACCGCATTGCCGCCAGCATCCACGAAGTGCGCGCCGGCGGCTCGCCCATCAGCCCGAGCATCGCGCGTCGCGTGCTGGCGCGCTTCCGCGTCAGCGCCCAGCCGGCGCCCGCGACGCAGCCGCCCACGCCCGAAGCGCCCTCGCCCCTGACCGAACGCGAGACCGAGATCCTGCGCCTCACGGCCAAGGGCCTGAGCTTCGACACCATCGGGGAGCTGATCGACATCTCGCCGCACACCGTGGTCGCGCACGTGAAGAAGATCTACCGCAAGCTCGCCGTCCACTCGCGCGGCGAAGCGGTCTACGAAGCGAGCCAGATGGGATTGCTGTGATGCACCGGCTCGCGGTCGCCGTGCTGATGGCGGCCTGCATCGCGGGCATCGCCCATGCGGCATTGCAGGAGCCGCGCCAGGCCTCGGTGTTTGCGGCGCCGCTCGTCACTAGAACCCCACCGCCGGCCGACGCGGCATGGGAAACGGTGACGCTGCCCGACGACGCCGGGTATTCGCGCCCGGACCGCGCAAAAGCGCCCGCCTGGTACCGCGTCGGCTTCGACTATCCCGACGATCCGGCCCGGCAGGCGCAGTGGGCCGCTTACGTGCCCTACTTCTACGACGGCGGCGACCTTTGGCTCAACGGCACCCTGGTCGCGAGCGTGCCCGAGAACACCGAGCAGGTCTACGCGCGCACCTACCGGCCGCAGATGACGGTGTTTCCGGCACCGCTGCTGCGCCCCGACCGCAACGAGCTGGCGATCCGCGTCGCGGCCCCCAAGGGCTACCCGCTGCGCTTCCCGCGCGTCGCCGTCGGGCCGCAAACCGAGCTCCAGCCGCTGCACGACCGGCGCCTGTTCTGGACCCGCACCGTGCCCGAGCTCACGGTGCTCGTCTCCGTGCTGGTCGCCGGCTTCGTGGTGTTCATCTGGTGGCGCCGCCGCAGCGAGGTGCTCTATGGGCTCTTCGGCCTTGCGGCCGCGCTGTGGGCCACCCGCACCATGACCTTCCTGATCGATGCGATGCCCATGGCCCAATGGCAGTGGTGGCGCGTGATCTACAACAGCGCCACGGGCGGCTTCGTGATCGTGATGGCGGTGTTCACGTTGCGCTATGCCGGCGTCCATCGGCCCGGACTGGAGCGCGGCCTGGTGGCTTACTGGCTGCTGGGCCCGCTCAGCTTCGCGCTCGGCGGCTTCGCGGCGGAGCCGTTCGTGGCGCGCTACTGGCTGGGCGGCATGATGGGGGTCGGCCTGCTGATCATCGCGACCTCGATCGGTTATGCGCGCCGCCGCGGCACCCTGACCTCTGCGGCACTGTCCGCCGTGATGGCCTTTGCGGTGCTGGTGGGCGTGCACGACTACCTGATCACCTGGGACCCGCGCCTGCTCGGGCGCTTCCTGCCGGAATGGGTCGGGCATCGCATCCACCTGCTGCATTTCGGCTCGAACATGCTGCTGCTGGCGATGGCAGCCCTTCTGACGGCGCGCTTCCTGCGCACGCTGCACTCGCTGGAGGACCTGAACCGCACGCTGGAAACGCGCGTCGCCGACCGCGAGCGAGCGCTGGCGGCCAACTACGAGCGGCTGGCCGCACTGGAGCGCGAGCATGCCGCATCGGAAGAGCGCCAGCTGATCATGCGCGACCTGCACGACGGCCTGGGCTCGCAGCTCTTCACCTCGCTGTCGCGCGTGGAGCGCGGCGACATGGACGACGGCCAGATCGCCACCGCGCTGCGCAGCTGCATCGCCGACATGCGGCTCGCGCTCGATGCGCTGGCCTCCGACGAGCACAACCTCGGCGCCGCGCTCGGCAACTTCATGTTCCGCTGGGAGGCGCAGCTGATCGCGGCCGGCGTACGCCCGCGCTGGGACATCGACCTGCCCGACGATGCGATGCCCCTGGCGCCGCACGCCGCGCTGCAGCTGCTGCGCGTGGCGCAGGAGGCGCTGACCAATGTGCTCAAGCATGCGCGGGCCACGCGGGTCGAGGTGCGGCTGCGCCAGCTCGGCGACATGCTCGAAATGGAAGTCGAAGACGACGGCCATGGCCTGGTCGGCGAACCCCGGCGCCAGGGCCACGGCCTCGGCAACATGCGCTCGCGGGCCCAGCGGCTCGGCGGTGCGCTCGAAGTGCGCTCGGGTCCGACCGGCACCTGCGTCGTGCTGCGCCTGCCGATGACGGCGCCGGTCGCCTGAGCGCTGTCGCGCGGCCCCTCCCGCGAACGCGGGATCCCGAACGCGAAGGCGGCATTTTCCGCGCACGGCTTCCTGCCTAGATTGCATGCACACGCCTTCATCGCGTGTCATCCGAAGGAAGGAAGGCCCCGCATGCAGTTCCAATCCCACGCAGCGTCCAGATACCGGCTCTCGGCGCTCGCCGGAAAAAGCCGGAAAGAAAGCCGCATGCCCCGGCTGCTGCTCGGTTCGGTGGCCCTGGCCGCCATCCTGCTCGTCGGCCTGGCCCTGCTCGGCCACTGGCAAGCCGAGGCCAGCGGCGCCGCGGCGCAGCGCCAGGCCCCGCCTGCGGCCGCCTATCGCAGCAGCGATCCCTCGGTTCCCGCCGCGAGCGAGGTGCTGACCGACCGCACGCCCGAACAGGCCGATCACGTTCCGACCTTCTGATCATGAACAACCAGCTCGCCTCCGACAAAGAAGAGCACGACGCGCCCTGGCTCGTGGTGCCCTTCGTGCTGATGCTGGTGCTGGGCCTCGGCCTGCTGCTGATCGCGCGCTGGAGCATCGGATAGGCGGCTTGCGGGGCGATATGCTCTGTGCATGCCCGCCGAGCCGCTCCATCCCGCGCTTGCCCACGATCGTGCCGACGCCCCACGCTACGGCGCGGTCGCCATGGGGCTGCACTGGCTGCTCGCGCTGCTGATCGTCGCCTCCTTCAGCGTCGGCCTCTACATGGCCGGCCTGCCCTTCTCGCCGATGCGGCTCAAGCTCATCAACTGGCACAAGTGGGCCGGCATCACGATCCTGACGCTTTCGGCCTTGCGCCTGCTGTGGCGCCTGTCACACCCGCCGCCGCCGCTGCCAGCCTGCATCGTGGAGGCGATGCCGGGCTGGCAGCTCGTCGCGCACCGCGGCACGCATCTGCTGCTGTATTTGCTGTTCTTCGCCGTCCCCCTGTTCGGCTGGGCCTACAGCTCGGGACTGGGCATTCCGATCGTCTGGTTCGGCCTCGTGCCGCTGCCGGACTTCGTGCCGGTGGACAAGGACTTCGCCGAGGCGGTGCTGAAGCCGATGCACAAAGGCAGCGCCTTCACGCTGGCCGCCGTGGTGCTGCTGCACGCGGCGGCGGCGCTCAAGCATCACTTCGCCGACCGCGACGGCCTGCTCGATCGCATGTGGCCTTTTTCGCACCAGGGACACCCAAGATGACAAGACTTCCAATCGCCTGGCGGGCACTCTGGGCCGCCGCTGCGGCGCTCGCGACGGCGGGGCCGGCGAGCGCCGCAGAACCGATGGCGAAGCTGGTCCCCGGCTACGGCCAGATCGTCTTCGTCACCAAGCAGATGGGCGTGCCGGTCGAAGGCGCGTTCAAGAAGTTCGACGCCCAGATCGCCTTCGACCCGCAGAAGCCCGAGGGCGGCACGGTCTCTATGCAGATCGACATGGGCAGCGCCACCCTCGGCGTGCCGCAAAGCGACGCCGAACTGCCCAAGGCGCCGTGGTTCGACACCGCGCGATTTCCGAAGGCCAGCTTCCAGTCGAGCGCCATCAAGAGCCTCGGTAGCGGGCACTTCGAGGTCGCGGGCAAGCTGACGATCAAGGGCACCACGCAGTACGTCATGGTGCCGGTGACCATCACGCAAGCCTCGGGGCAGTCGGTGGCGACTGGAAGCTTTACGATCCAGCGCCTCGCCTTCAAGATCGGCGAGGGCGAATGGACCGACACCTCGATGGTCGGCGACGACGTGCAGGTGCGCTTCAAGCTCGTGCTCGCCGGCCTGCGTCCGATTTGACCTGACCTTCGTTCATTCTTTGCATCGCCCCATTCGAAAGCTCGTCATGATGAAGTCCATTGCCGTCGCTGCGCTCGCGGCCGCAGCGACCCTCGCCGCCGCACAGCAGGCACCGGAAATGGCCGCCTTGCCGGCAGGAGGTCCGGTCAAGGGCGCCAGCTACGTGGTCGACCCGACCCACACTTTCGTGATGTACGAGATGGGCCACTACGGCACCACCACCAACCGCGGCCGCTTCAGCACCAAGGACGGCACGGTCAAGATCGATACCACGGGCAAGAACGGCAAGATCGACATCACGATGGACATCGGCTCCATCAACACCGGCGTCGACCTGCTCAACCGCCACGTGCTGAGCAAGGACTTCTTCAACGTCGCGGAATTTCCGACCGGCCGCTTCGTGGCCGACAAGATCGATTTCAACGGCGACAAGGTCGCCGAAGTCGACGGCACGCTCACGCTGATGGGCCAGACGCGGCCCATCAAGCTCAAGGCCAGCCGCTTCGGCTGCTACCTCAGCCCGCTGATCAAGCGCCAGGTCTGCGGCGGCGACTTCGAGACCATCGTGGAGCGCAGCGACTGGGGCATCACCTGGGGCATCAACTTCGGCTTCGAGAACAAGGTGCGGCTCCTGGTGCAGGTCGAGGCGGTCAACATCACGGACCGGCCGAGCTAGGGCGCGATCGCTTCCTCGCTGCCGGTCCGAGGGCGAGCTCGAACTGTTCGAGCGCTTGAGGATGCCCACTCAAGGCCCTGCGCAAAGCAGGCAGGCGGGTTCTCGCCACTTCCTTGAGTGCGGCTGGCGCATCCCGAAACGAATCGGACAGAAGCTCGTCTTGCTGCTCGGCCAGGACGGCTCCCAGGGTCGCTGCCTGCAGCAGGTCCTTTTCGGCTTTCTCGGGCTTGGCCTTGCGCTCGGCGCTCGCGTAGAGCTTTTGCCAGACGAAGCGCTCCGGCTGCGGCAACGTCAAAGGGATGCAATGGCCGCCGGCAAGCGATGCGGCGCGACTTGGCTCCGCGAGCAGATAGTCATAGTGGGGCACGGTCTCGGCATGCCATTTCAGCTGCGGCAGGGGAACGGTCTTTCCAAGCTCCTCGCCATGCGTCAGAACGTCGACTCGCAATCCATCCCTGCCCTTGAGCTTCACGGAAGTCGAGGGCGCCTGGCTTGGAATCCCGGGAACAGGATGAAAACCAAGCCTGGTGGCTTCCATCGCTTCAAGAAAGGACGCCGGCGCTGCAAGCCTCAGCTTTTGCCGGGCGGCAATGTCGACGTCCTGCGTGCGGGCCGATACCGCCATCGCTCCGAGTTCGTTCAACCAGGCCATGAAGCCCAAGGTTCCGACCAGTGCGAGGCACGCGCCCAGGATGCCCGCGTTGTGAAGCTCGACCAGCACGCTCGCCACGCCTTTGTCCGCCACCTGGAAATCGAGCTTCCTGAGATTTCTCACCTGGGCGCTTGTCCATTGGGCGAACTCGATCTCGCGGGACACTTCGTCGAGTGCCGCGGTGTCCCCGTCTTTGCAGACGATCTGCTCGGCCTTCTTGCCAGGCGCCGGATAGAAGACCCGATACCAGTAGGCATAGCCTGTCCCCCGGCGCAACTGAAGGCTCCCGGGCGTTCCTTGAAGAAGGCGGCCCGCAGACGCAGTGCGTTCCTTGAGCTCGGCGTACTGCGTGCGGAAAGCCAGCTCATGCATGCGGTACAGGGCGTGCTGGACAGGCATGGATTTCTTACCCCACAAAACTGCATTTTATGTGGTAAGTCCGATCCTGAGCTGTACGTCCGCGCTGCAACATTCAGCAACAAGCTTCACGGAACAGGCGGGTCCTGCTTTACGCGGGCCAGGTGCAATGACCCCAACGGCACTTCATGCCTTCAGGAGTTTCTTCATGAACATCGCGCACACCCGTTTCTTCAAGTGGATCGCCGCCGGCGCCTTCTCCGCCGCAGCCGTGCTGGGCGCCACGTCCGCCAGCGCCAGGGACCTGGCCGTGTCGGTGGGCATCCATGTGCCAGGGGTCGCCGTCGGCATTGCCAGCCCGGTCCACTATGCCCCGGCGCCGGTCTACTACGACCCGCCGCCGCGGCACTACCGTCCGGCTCCCGTGTATGACTACCACCGCCCGCCGCCGCGGCACTTCTACCGCCATGAATACCGCGACGAGTACCGGCACGGTGATCGCCATCACTACCGTCATGACCGTCATGACCGTTATGACCGTCATGACCGTTATCGCTACTAATGAGGTCTAGAGCAGGCTCTCCGGCGCCAGCGGCGCCAGCAGCTCAAGCATCAGGTGGTCCCAGAAGCCCGCATCGGGCTCGCTGGTGAGCACCTGTTCGACGCCGGCCTCCTCGCTCACCCATTCCATTTTCTCGGTGCCGGGCGCGAAGCGCACCTTGTAGGCGCCCTGCTGCTTGAGCACCTCGACCAGCTTCAGCACCTGCTGCGCCATCTCGCGGCTGAAGATGAAGAGGCCGATCTCGGTGTTGTGCACTTCCGAGCGCGGGTCGAAATTCATCGAGCCGACGAAGAGCGTGCGCCCGTCGATCACGGCCGACTTGGCGTGCAGGCGTCCGATCTGCGTGCCGAACAGGCCCAGGCGCACGCTGCGCCGCGTGCGCACCGAGCTCAGCTCGTGGATCTCGGCGCCGAGCCGCAGCATGTCGGCCCGGTAGCGGCGGTAGCCGGTGTGGACCACGGGCTCGTCGGTGGCGGCCAGCGAGTTGGTGACCACGCTGATCTTCATGCCGCGCCGGCGGATCTCGCGCAGCACCTCCAGCCCCTCCTTGCCGGGGATCAGGTAGGGCGACACCAGCGTCACGTCGGAACGCCCGCGCCGCATCTGCTCGACCACGTTGTAGCGCACGCTGTCGACGTCGAGCAGCGGCACGCCGCCGTAAGTGACCTGTTTGCCGATCACGCGCTCGGGCGAATCGGCATACGCCTCGGCGGTGGTCCAGATGAGGTCGAGCTTGCCGGCGTTGAGGTTCTCGACGATCGGGCTGTAGCCCAGCAGGTCATTGGGCGCCGGCGGACGTGGTGCCGGGGTGGTGGCCGGGGCAGTCAGCTCCTCGAAGCGCCGCTGCCGTTCCTCCCGCGCGAGCGTGGGCGCGACCACGGTTTCGATCGGCCGCACGTGCTCGCTGTTCCAGTACAGGTCGAACAGGCTGGAAAGGCGCGGGATCAGGGCGCCGGCGACGAAGGTGTCGAGGTCGATGAAGTTCGCGCCGGCCGTCTGCGTGAAGTACGGGTTGCCGATGTTGCGCCCGCCGGCCACCGCCATCGCGCCGTCGGCGATGAAGAGCTTGTTGTGCATGCGCCGGTTGACGCGGCTGAAGTCGAAGAGCGAGGCCGAGAAGCGCCTGAGCATGCTGCCGCGCCCGGCCGGAAACGGGTTGAAGAGCCGCAGCTCGAGGTTGGGTGTGGCGGCCAGCGCGAGCAGCAGCTCGTCCTCGCCCGCGGTGTAGAGATCGTCCATCAGGAGCCGCACGCGCACGCCGCGCTGGGCCGCGTCGCGCAGTGTGCGCAGCAGGTAGCGGCCGGTCTCGTCGTTGTCGATCTGGTAGTACTGGACGTCGAGCGTGCGCTCGGCGCGGCGCGCGAGCTCGAGCCGCGTGTTGAGCGCGAAGTCGCCGCTGGGCATGAGCCGGAAGCCGCTCAAGTCCGCATCCGGCTGCGAGGCCTTGGCGATGCGGCCCAGCACGGTGCCGGTGGACAAGGGCATCGCCTTGGACGGCGTGCGCTCGAATTCGGCCGGCAGCATCGCGCAGCCGCTGGCGAGAAGAAGCACCGCCATCAAGACCAGGCCGAGGCGAATCCAGCTTGGGAGCGGACTCGGACGGCGACTCATCGCTAGAGTGCCTTGCGCAGGTTCGCAGGCGCGATGCGCAGTGCCTCGCGGTACTTGGCCACCGTGCGGCGCGCGCACTCGATGCCCTGCTCCTTGAGCATCTCGGACACCTGGCTGTCGGACAGCGGCTTCCTCACGTCCTCGGCGCTCACGAACTGCTTGATCAGCGCGCGCACCGCGGTGCTGGAGGCGTTGCCGCCGGTTTCGGTGCCGAGCGCCGAGCCGAAGAAGTACTTGAGCTCGACGGTGCCATAGGGCGTGGCCATGTACTTGGCGGTGGTCACGCGGCTGATGGTGGATTCGTGCAGGCCCAGCTCGTCGGCGATCTCGCGCAGCACCAGCGGCCGCATCGCGAGCTCGCCGTGCACGAAGTAGCTCTTCTGCCGCTCGACGATCGCGTTGGAGACCCTGAGGATGGTGTCGAAGCGCTGCTGGATGTTCTTGATGAACCAGCGCGCTTCCTGCAGCCGCTGCGACAGCGCCTGGCTGCCCTCGCCCTTGTGCTGCTTGAGCGCGCCGGCATAGATGTCGTGCACGCGCAGCCGCGGCATGACCTCGGGATTGAGCATGACGCGGAACTTCGCGTTGGTGCCGTGGCCGATGCGCGTGACGATCACGTCGGGCACGACGATGTTGCGCTCGACGTCGACGAAGCGGCGCCCCGGCTTGGGCTCGAGCCTGGCGATCAGCTGCAGTGCGGCGCGCACCTCGTCTTCGTTGCTGCGCGTGAGCGTGGCCAGGCGCTTGAAGTCGCGCCGCGCGAGCAGCTCCATCGGCTGCTTGCAGATCGCGATGGCGGTCTTGCGCACCTGGGCCTCCTCCTCGCTCTCCTTGGCGCTCGCCAGCTGGCGCAGCTGGATGGTCAGGCATTCGCCGAGGCTGCGGGCGCCGACGCCGGCCGGCTCCAAACTCTGCAGCAGGCCCAGCGCGACCTGGAAGTGATGCACCAGTTCGTCGAACTGGTCGTTGTCGTCGCCCGCGAGGCCCGAGGCCAGCGCCGGCAGCGAATCCTCGAGGTAGCCGTCGTCGTTGAGCGATTCGATCAGGAAGCGCAGCGCGGCGCAGTCGTTCTCGTCCAGGCGCAGCGACAGCGCCTGCCGGTGCAAGAAGGACTGCAGCGATTCCTGGCTGCGCGCGAGCTCGGTCGCATCGGTGCGCTCGTCGTCGCCGAGGTTGTTGGCGCGCGCGGGCGCATCGCCGCCCCATTCGCTGTCGTCGGGCGCGAGGTCGACCGTACCGTCGCCCTCCCAGTCGGGTTCGCTGTCGGCGGGCGCAGCCGCTTCGGCATCGCCGTTGGCGGCGACCGCCACCTCGGCCGGCGCCGCGGCCGGGCCGGGGACGAAGTCAGCCTCGCCCTCGGCCTGGCGGTCTTCGTCGCGCACCGGCGCATCGGCCGCCTCGAGACCGAACTCCTCGCGCGGCGCCTCTTCGGCCGTGCGTTCGAGGAACGGGTTCTCGTCGAGCATCTGCTCCACTTCCTGGCTCAATTCGAGCGTGGAGAGCTGCAGCAGCCGGATCGACTGCTGGAGCTGCGGCGTGAGCGCCAGGTGCTGGGAAACGCGAAGCGAGAGCCCTTGCTTCATCGAAGTACGGTCCCCTACATCCGGAAATGCTCGCCCAGGTACACGCGTCGTACCTCGGCGTTGTCGACGATCTCCGAAGGCGTGCCTTGTGCCAGCACATGCCCGTCGCTGATGATGAAGGCGTGATCGCAGATGCCCAGCGTCTCGCGCACGTTGTGGTCGGTGATGAGCACGCCGATGCCGCGTTCCTTCAGGAAACTGATGATCCGCTGGATCTCGATCACCGCGATCGGATCGATGCCGGCGAAGGGCTCGTCCAGCAGGATGAAGCGCGGCTGCGTGGCCAGCGCCCGCGCGATCTCGACGCGGCGGCGCTCGCCGCCCGACAGCGCCAGCGCGGGCGAATCGCGCAGATGGTCGACGCGCAGGTCGTGCAGCAGTTCGCCGAGGCGTTCCTCGATGCGCTGCTTCGACAGCGGCACCGGCCGGCCCGCGTCGTCGAGTTCGCGCTGCAGCTCGAGCACGGCGCGCACGTTCTCCTCGACCGTGAGCTTGCGGAAGATCGAAGCTTCCTGCGGCAGGTAGCTCAAGCCCATGCGGGCGCGGCGGTGGATCGGCATGTGCGCGATCGGTTCGCCGTCGATGCTGATTTCGCCCGCATCCGCCCGCACCAGCCCGACGATCATGTAGAAGGAGGTGGTCTTGCCCGCGCCGTTGGGCCCCAGCAGGCCGACCACCTCGCCCTTTTGCACGCCGAGCGAGACGTCCTTGACGACCTTGCGGCTGCCGTAGCTCTTCTGCAGGCCGCGCGCCTCGAGGCGGCTGCCCAGGACTTCGTTGCCGCCGCTCACTTGCGCTGCTCTCCGCCGAGCGTGGTGGTCGAGCGCAGGCCCGTTCCGGACGCCGGCGCGGAGGCGGCCGGCGCCGCCGGCCTGGCGGACCCGGCAGCGGGCGCGGAGGCGGCCGCCTTGGGCGTGAGGATGGCCTTGACGCGGCCGCCGGGCTGGGTCGCCACGCCCGCATTGGGCGGCAGCGGCGAGCCGTTGACGGTGAAGGTGTCGTTGCTCTGGTCGTAGACGATCAAGGGTCCGCTGCTTTCGTCGTTGGGTGTCGCGCCGACCAGGCGACGCATCACCGCACGGCGGATGAACTTCACGTTGTCGGCGCGGCTGTCGTACTCGATGACTTCCGACTCGCCCTCGATCCACTCGTCGGGGCCGGCGTCGCGCTTCTGCTTGAAATAGGCCAGCTTGCCGGGCGCGGCCGTGACGATGCCGTACTGGTAGCCCTCGGGATCCTGCCGCACGTCGATGCGGATGCCGCGGATGATGATGGTGCCCTTGGTCACCACCACGTTGCCGGTGAAGACGCTGGTCTGCTTGAGGTCGTCGTAGCGCATGGCGTCGGCCTCGATGTTCATCGGCTTGGTGCGGTCCGCCTTCTCGGCCTGCGCCGCCGACACGAAGCCGGCCACGCCCAAGGCGAATACGAAAGCGCGACAAAGGTGGCGAGAAACGGAGGAGGAATGTAACGATGTCATAAAAGGCACGAAACTTGCTGGGCGATTGTATGCGGCCTCATGGATCCGGTTTCCGCCGGCGGATGAAAAAGCCCGCCGAAGCGGGCTTCCTGCTGGTTGCCGCGACGAGCGGCGGGAGGCGCTTTTTTACGCGCTCTTGCGCGCTTCGCCGACCAGGAAGTCAGTGACCTGCAGCGCGCGGTCCATGCTGCGCGCGAGTTCGCCGTCCGTATACCACCTGCCCGCGATGCCCATCGCGGGCACGCCGGCCACTTGGTAAGCATCCTGCAGCTGCTTGGCGCGCTGGATCTTGCTCGCCACGCTGAAGGACTTGAAGTTCTCGGTGAACTTGGCCTTGTCGAGGCCGTTGGCCGCGGCCCAGTCGATGATCTGCTGCTCGCCCGAGAGGTTCTGGCGCTGCTGATGGATCGCGGCGAACACCTTGCGCTGGTATTCGTCGACCTTGCCCATCGCTTCCAGCGCGTAGTAGAGCCGCTGCTGCGGCTGGAAGCTGGGCTGGAAGGCGACCGGCACGCGCTTGAAAGACACGTGGGCGGGCAGCTTCTTGATCCAGGTCTCGAGCGTCGGCTCGAAGGCGTTGCAATGCGGGCAGCTGTACCAGAAGAACTCGATCACCTCGATCTTGCCGGCCGGCGCGTCGACCGGCACGCGCTTGTCGAGCACGGCGTAGTCGGTGCCCGCCTTGGGCGCGAGCGCCTGGGCGTGCGAAGGTGAGGCGAGGGGAAGAAGCCCCAGCGAAGTGGCGGCCAGCGAAAAGTCACGACGTTTCATATTAAGAAGTTCTCCTGTGCGGCTGACAGAGCCCGCGGCTGGCCCGGAGTTCCCGGACCGGCGAGCTTGAGTATGGATGAAGGCTCAGCGCTGGACGCGCACCAATGCAGATTCGAGGCCACCGCCGTCGAGCCGCTCCTTGAGCCGGTCCGCATCTTCCTTCTTGTTGAAAGGCCCCGCGCGCACGCGGTAGACGGTGCGGCCGGCCTGCTCGCGCTCGGTGATGCGCGCTTCCACGCCCATCAGCGAAAGCTTGGCGCGCTGCGCCTCGGCGTCCTCGGGGGTGCGGAAGGCGCCGGCCTGGACGAAATACATGAAAGGATCGGTGCTGGCGCTGGGCGCCGCGGCGGCGGTGGTGGCGCCGGGGCTGGCGCCCGAACGTGCCCGCGCGAGATCGCCGATCGGGTCGTTCGATGGCGGCACCGCGTTGGCTTCGGCCGGCAGGGGCGGCCGTCCGGCGCGCTGTGGTTGTTGCTGCTGCGCGCCGGGTGGCACCACCACGGGCGCCGGCGCGGTCGGCGGCGTGGGCGCCCCCGCCGTGGCGGGCTGGGGCGGTGCGGGCGTCGCGGGTGCCTGCGGGCGGGCGGCGCCTGCCTTGCCGGCGAGCGGGCCGTTGGGGTCCCAGTCGCGGTTCTTGCGCGCCTCGGCTTCGTCTTGCTCGGGGCCGCCGCGCTGGGTCTTGGTCATGAAGGGGATCGGCACCTTGGTCACATAGACCGCGATGCCCAGCGCCACGCCCAGCCCCAGCACCAGGCCGACGATCAGCCCGATGACAATGTTGCCGCTCTGTCTTTTAGTCATGGTTCGAAATCACATCTTGCGCGGCGCGCTCACGCCGAGAATTGCCAGCCCATTGTGCAGCACCTGCGCGGTGGCCGCGACCAGCGACAGGCGGGCCCGCTTGACCGGCTCCTCGTCCACCAGGATGCGCTCGGCGTCGTAGTAGCTGTGGTAGCAGGCAGCCAGTTCGCGCAGGTAGAAGGTGACGTCGTGCGGCGCAAAATCCTTGGCCGCGGCCGCGAGCATGTCGGGGTACCTGGCCAGCAGCAGCAGCAGCGCCTGCGCGGCCGGGCTTTGCAGCGGCGCGAGCTCGACATCCGCCAGCGCGGCCGCATCGCCGCCCCAGGCCGCCAGCACCGAGCAGATGCGCGCATGCGCGTACTGCACGTAGTAGACCGGGTTGTCGTTGTTCTGCGCCAGCGCGAGGTCGATGTCGAAGGTGTATTCGGTGTCGGGCTTGCGGCTCAGGAGGAAGAAGCGCACGGCGTCGGTGCTGGTCCACTCGATCAGGTCGCGCAGCGTCACGTAGCTGCCGGCGCGCTTGCTGATCTTGACCTCTTCGCCGCCGCGCATCACGCGCACCATGGTGTGCAGCACGTACTCGGGATAGCCGGCCGGGATGCCGACGTTCGCGGCCTGCAGGCCGGCGCGCACGCGCGCGATCGTGCCGTGGTGGTCGGTGCCCTGGATGTTGACCACCTCGCCGAAGCCGCGCTCCCACTTGGCGATGTGATAGGCGACGTCGGGCACGAAGTAGGTGTAGCTGCCGTCGCTCTTGCGCATCACGCGGTCCTTGTCGTCGCCGTAGTCGGTCGACTTCAGCCACAGGGCGCCGTCCTGCTCGTAGGTCTTGCCGGCCTCGATGAGCCGCTTCACCGTCGCCTCGACCCGGCCGCTGGTGTAGAGGCTCGATTCGAGGTAGTAGTTGTCGAAGCGGACCTGGAAGGCCTTCAGGTCCAAGTCCTGCTCGTGGCGCAGGTAGGCCACGGCGAACTGGCGGATCGAGTCGATGTCGTCGACGTCGCCGCTCGCGGTGTATTCGCGGTCGTCCGAGCGCACAGTCTTCTTCGCCTTGAAGTCTTCGGCGATGTCGGCGATGTATTCGCCGTTGTAGGCCTGCTCGGGCCATTCGGCATCGCCGGGCTTGAAGCCCTTGGCGCGCAGCTGGGTGCTGGTGGCGAGCGTCTGGATCTGCACGCCCGCGTCGTTGTAATAGAACTCGCGCCAGACCTGCGCGCCCTGCGAGGCGAGCAGGTTGCAGATCGCGTCGCCGAGCGCGGCCTGGCGGCCGTGGCCCACATGCAGCGGGCCGGTCGGGTTGGCGGAGACGAACTCGACCAGCACGCGATCGCTGCGCGCGGGCTGGCGGCCGAAGGCCTCGCCCGCGGCCAGCACCTCGCGCACCACCTGCTGCTTGGCAGCGGTCTTGAGGCGGATGTTCAAGAAGCCGGGGCCGGCGATCTCTATGGCATCGACCCACTGCGCGAAGGCCGGGGTGGCCTGGAGCGCGGCGCTGATGTCCTCGGCCAGTTCGCGCGGCTTGCGCGCCAGGGGCTTGGCGAGCTGCATCGCAGCGGTGCTTGCGAAATCGCCATGCGCCGCGACCTTGGGCGATTCGAACGCGGCTTTGGCGCCGGCGCCGGGCGAGAAGGATTCGAGCGTGTTCGCGAGCGCCGCGAGCAGCTTCTGTTTGACCAATAGCATCGCGGGATTTTACCGGGGGCAAACCCGGCCCCGGCCGGCCATGGTCATCCAGGCGTTGCCTCGGGCCGTTAGCATGGGCGGCCCCGGCCGGGGCTCCTGTCACAACCACCCTTGAGGACACCTACACCATGAAGAAGCTTCTCTCCCTGTTTGCCGTGGCCGCCTGTCTCTCCATCGGCGTCGCGCATGCGCAGGACAAGGCCCCCACGGCCCAGCAAAGCAAGATGGCGACCTGCAACAAGGACGCCGGCGACAAGAAGGGCGACGAGCGTAAGGCCTTCATGAAGACCTGCCTCTCGGCCAAGCCGGTGACGCAGCAGGACAAGATGAAGAGCTGCAACGCCGACCCCAAGGCCAAGGCGCTGAAAGGCGACGAGCGCAAGGCCTTCATGAAGGAATGCCTCTCGGCCAAGCCGGCTGCCTGAGCGACGCCGCAAGCTGGCTAAGAAAAGCCCCGCAGGCTTCGGCCTGGCGGGGCTTTTTCTTTGCGCTCAGCGCACTTCGCAATCGACGGTGTTGCTCTTCGTGCCGCTGGTGCCGCTGGAAGCCGAGGATGAAAACACCGGCGGCGGGGTGAATTTGAGGCCGGGGTTGATGGGCAATACCACCGGCGGCTGCACGAAGGAGGGTGTGAAGCCAAACTGCCCGGCCGAGAATTGTTGCGACCCTCCCTTGTTCGACAGGTTGACCAAGCCGTCGATCACGTGCACATACAGGCCTGGCGCGAGCGCGCCCGGCACGGAAGGTGCGCGCGGCACGGAGGGGATCTGGACCTGCGCAACCCTCTCCCAGACGGGCAAGGCTGTCCCCGCATCGCTTCGCACCGGGCTGGCGGCTGAGGCCAGGCTGGCTTGCGCATAAGCGCGCCGCGCCACGGCGACGGCCGGATCCGGCCGGTAGAAGAGATTGAAACTGCCTGCGCCGGCATCGACGGTGGTTTCGCCGGCCTCGATGGCCAGGCGGCCGGCGCCGGGGGTTGCGCTTGCGACCACCTGCAGCTGACCGGCGGCCAGCTCGAGCGTGGCGGCACTGGCGATCTTCAGCCGGGTCTTGGGGCCCAGCACGGCCTGGCGGCCGTCGGCCAGGCCGATGCGAACGTAGGTGTCCTGCTCGCTCGTCAGGGTGTCGCCCACGTCGATCACGGATTGCGGCGACAGCACTTTCAGCACGCCATCGGCCTTGACGGCCATGACGAAGCCGCTCAGCTGCGTCACCTGGGCGGCCGGCGTGCCGGCGTGGGCTTGCGCTCCGCAGAGCGACAGCGCGGCCAGGAAGGATGCGAGGACAGGGAATTGGAGGTTCATGGTCGGCCCCGGTTAGTTGCAGTACATCTTCTTGGTCGGCTCGTTCTTGGCGCCGACCGTGTCGCTCGCCGCTTCCTTTGTTTCTTCCTTGGTCGCTTCTTTCTTGGATTCCGACTTGACGACCGGCTGAGACACCGTGGTGCTGACGGTGTTGATGATGTCGACGGTCGTGTTCACGGCCTGGGTGAGGGGCGTTGACGAGAGGGTGGTCTGCACAGGTGGCAGCACGACCGAGCAGCCCATCAGTGCAGGGGTCGCGGTGCAAGCGGCGAGGTTCGGCAGCACGGCGGAGCAACCCGTCGTGCTGGGTGCACTGATGCATTGCGACAACGTTGGCAGCACGGCAGAACACCCCGACCGCGTGGGCACGGCCGTGCAGGTGCCGAGGCTCGGCAGGATCACGCTGCATCCGGGCATGCTGGGCGTGCTGGTACAGGCGGCCAGGCTGGGCAGCACGGCGCTACAGCCGTCCATGGCCGGGTCGGCGATACATGCGCTCAGCGTGGGGAGCGCTGGCGCAGGCGCAGGTGACAGGGGCGGCGCAGGCGGCGGCAACACGACCGAGCAGCCGGCGGTGGCCGGATTTTCCTGGCAGGCCGCCAGGGTCGGCAGCACCGCGGCGCAGCCTGTCAGCGCCGTGTCGGCCATGCAGTCGGCCAGCGAGGGGCGCAGCACGATGCCCTGCGCCGTCACGCGGCCGCTGATCGAATCTACGGTGGACTGGTTGTCGAAGGTGGCCGCGGAGGTCAGCACGATGTTGCCCGCCTGCGAACTGACGGGGCTTTGCAGCGTGAGGTTGCCGGCGACGTCGATGTTGATGGGGCCGCTGCCCAGCGAAGTGATGCCGGTTTCGGGGCCGGCCATGCCGATGATCAAGGGCGTGTTGTTGCCGCGGAAATTGAATCCGCCGGCCCCGCTGGCAAAGCCGGCCAGCTGCTGCACCTGGTTGCCCGCGTGGGTGAGGTTGACCGATCCGGTGTCCGCGCGGGCCGACAGCGTCACCACGGTGATGGGCGCCGTCTGGTTGATGTCGCCCGCAGCGGTGCGCAGTTCGAGCCGGCTGCCGGGCCCGCCGGTGATGGCCCCGTTGATGTTGATGCCCGCGGCGGCATGCAGCGCCAGGCTCGTGTCGCTGGTCCACGTCACGGCGTCAACCACCTGGATGATGCCGGCGCCCGTGCCCGCCGCGTTGTCGGTGGTGACCACCACCATGCTGCTGGCGAGCGCGGCCTGCAGCGTGCCGACGGTCAGCAGCGAGTCGCTCACGGCGCCGGTGGCGACGAAGGTGGCGGCCGAGCTATCGGTGCCCACCATGCCCGCGGCGGTGGCGCTGGCCTGGTCGTTCGCGATGTAGATGTTGGTCGGGTCCAGCAGCAGGGTGCCGGTGCGGCCGTTCGGCGCGCGCGTATCGACGCGGCCGCGCATGTCCAGCGTGTGGCCCGAGGTTTCGATGAAGCCGCCGTCGCCCGAGCGGGCGCCGCCGCGGGCGCTGATGCTGCCGTAGACGCGCGTGATGCCGTCGGACCAGGCGATCACCTTGCCGCCGTTGCCGGATCCGATGGCGTCGGCGCGGATGCTGGCGTCGCCGGAAACGTAGAGCTGCTGGGCATTGGCGATGGCCGGGTTCTGGCCGCGATAGTCGCCGCCGGCCAGCACGGTGCCGCCGCCGGCCTCGCCGCTGGCGTCCACGCGCGCGTTGCCCGCCAGGCCCACGCGCTCGCCCAGGAGATGAATGGTGCCGCCGGTGCCGGTGCCGGCACCCGTGGCGCTGGTCAGGCTGCCGCCCTCCAGCAGCAGGTCGCCGCTGGCCTTGAACACGATCTGCCCGCCGGCGCCCACCGTCGCGCTGTCGGCGCTGACCAGGCCGCGCTGGTTGACCAGGTTGCCGTAGATGCCGATGCGCCCGCTTTGCGCCACGATCTCGCCCAGGTTGACGGCCTGGTCCTGCGGCGCGCTGACCACGACGTGCAGGGCCGGGTTGGCGCTGTCGGCCAGCTTCACGCTGCGACCCGCGGCCAGCACCACGTCGCCGCCGGGCGAATGGATGAGGCCGCTGTTCTGGACGTCCGGCGCGATCAGGATCACGTGGCCGCCTTCCGGCGTCGAGATCCGGCCCTGGTTGGCGACGCGGCCCGCCACGGGGCCGGCATTGAAGTTCATCCTGCCGGCCAGGAAATCGCTGTTGGAGATCGCCAGGCTGGAAGCCACCAGCCCGTTCACGTCCACCCGCGAACCGGCGCCGAACACAACGCCGTTGGGGTTGACCAGGAAGACGCGGCCGTTCGACTGCAGGGCGCCCAGGATCATCGAAGGCTCCTGGCCCGTGATGCGGTTGAGCACCGTGCTGGTGGGGCTCTGCTGGATGAAGCGCGTGACCTCGCCGGCCGCGATCGAAAACCCGGGCCACTGGATGATGGTGCCCGGGGTGTTGGTGATCGCGCGGACATTGCCCAGTTGCTGGAAGCTGGCCTGGCCGTGGACGACGGTCTGGGCTACAGCCCCGCCCGCGCCGGCGAGCATGAGCGCGGCTGCCAACAAGCCCCGTGCAGTTCGTGCGTGGGTTGTTTTCATTTTTTTCATCCCTCGGGTCATGTCAGTAGGAAAGCGACAGGGCGACGTGCACCCGGCTGTCGCCGGACGCGCGCACGCCGCCGCCGTCGATCACGCGGGCGTAGTCCACCTGCAGGCTGGCGCGCCGGTCCATGGCGAATCGCAGTCCCAGGCCCGCGCTGGAGATGGACGTGCGCTGCTCTTCGCCGGGCAGCGCCTTGTTGCGCGACACGCTGGCAGCGTCGACGAAGGCCAGCGCGCGGCATTGCACGACGATGGCAGCCGTGGCCGGGCACCAATTGGGCGTCTGGATTTCCACGTTGGCGAACTGGCCCTTGTCGCCGGCGACCTCGCGCTCCTGGAAGCCCCGCACCGAACCGGCGCCGCCGGCGCCGAACTGCTCGCCGGAGACGAGTGCCGAACGGGTGGCCTGGCCGTTGAACTGCAGGCGCAGCTGCCAATCGTCCGCCAGCCGCCGGCTGTAGGCCGCGCCGTAGCGCAGGATGCGGTAGCTGGCCGAGGCGCCGGCGCGCTGGCGGGCGAAATCCTCGCTGCGGCCGTTCGACCCGCCGGGGATGTTCTGCAGGCCGATGAGCTGGACCCCGAGCACGGCGGCGGGCAGGGCCCATTGGCCGGAATAGCCGAGCGACAGCGGATGGACCGTGACCTCGCCGCCCAGCTGGGCGCCCTCGAGGTCGATGTCGTTCTTGTAGGTCCGCCAGTCGACGCCGTAGATCAGCGTGGAGCTCAGGTCGCCCCACTGCGGCAGGTTGTGGTTGTAGCGCGTGCCCAGGACCGTTCCCTTGCCGCTGACCTGCAGGTTCAGCACGCCAGCCGTCAGCATGCCGGAGTTCACGTCCGAATGGCTGGCGAAGAAATCCAGCGAATCGCCCAGCGCATACAGCGGCACGTGGTAGCCCGCACCGAACACGCTCAGCTTCGAAGGCTTCTCGGCCGACGTGATGTACTGCAGGCTCGCCACGTGGTCCAGGCCCCAGAGGTTGGCATGCTGGTAGAGCGTGCTCAGGCGCGTGCGGCCGATGTCGGCGTTGCCGGTGTTGTCGGCGGCGAGGCCGATGCGCCATGGCTTGTCTTCGGCCACGCGGACAACGGCGGCGACCTCGTCGGGCTGCTCGGCAGCCTGCAGCGCCAGCGTGATCTGCTTGGCGGGATTGGTGTTGGCCACTTTCAGGCTCGCCGAAACGTCGCGGATGTTGGGCGTGGCGCCTTCCTTCAGTGCCGGCAGGCTGGCGCGGATGTTGGCGGTCGAAAAGCCTTGGTTGCCTTCCACCGCGACGCGGCGGATGCGCGGCTCGATCACCTTGACGCGCACCACGCCCTGGGCGAGCTCCTGCTCGGGCAATTGCACGAGGACCACGCTGTAGCCGCGCCGGCGGTACGCCTGCTGCAGCGCTTCCACCGCGCGCCGCACGTCGCCGAAGTTGCGCGCCGGGCCGGCAAAAGGAGCCAGCAGGCCATCGACCTCTGCGCTGGGCAGCAAGCTGTTGCCCTCCACGGCGAAGCGGGAAATGGCAAATCGGGGTCCGCTGCTGCCAGCCTCGTCGGCGGCCTGAACGGCAGGCGCGGCAGCGGCGAAGGCCGCGAAGATCAGGAACATCTGGGTACGACGCAGCCGCATCCCGCTTTTGGTTGTTTTCATTGGGAGGCCAGGTCGAAGTAGCGGGCGTGGATTGCCGCCGGCGGGTTATACCGGCGGCAAGGCGCAACGCCGGCCAAAGGACCGTCGATAACTTCTCCTCGTGTGACCTAATGCCGCCAATCGAGGGAACACCGCAGCACTTTTCTTACTTCAGCACACTGAAGAGGTTGTTGAAGTCGTCGGTCCAGGGCTTCTGGCCCGAGATCGGCTCGAGGACGGAAGTGGCGCCGCGGATCGGGTCGCGCACCAAGGCCTGCGGGTCGCGCGACACCAGCACCCAGTCGGTCTCGTGCAGGCTCGTCGATTTGTCTGGCTGGTCCACCACCAGCGCCGCGTGCAGGCCCTTGGCGCGCGCGATCTTGTCGACCACCGGCGCCAGGGCCAGGTAGCGATTGCTCACATGGAAGGCGATCACGCCGCCGGGCTGCATGTGGCGCAGATAGACATCCATCGCCTCTGCCGTGATCAGGTGAACGGGTATCGAGTCGCCCGAGAAGGCATCGACCGCGAGCACGTCGAATCGTTGCGGGCTCTCGCGCTCCAGCGCGAGCCGGGCATCGCCCAGCACCCGCTCGATGCGCGCCGCACTGTCGGCCAGGAAGCTGAACTCGCGATCGGCCAGCTCGAAGACCAGCGGGTTGATCTCATAGAAGCGGTAGATGTCGCCCGGCCGGCCGTAGACCGCCAGGGTGCCGGCGCCGAGGCCGATCAGCCCGACGCGGCGCGGGCCCGCCGGCGCGGCGGCGATCGCGCGTCCGATACCTGAGGTGGGCCCGTAGTAAGTCGTTGGCTCGCGGCGCAATGCGGGCGCGAGGTACTGCTCGCCGTGCTTGATCGAGCCGTGATAGAGCTTGCGCATCGCGCCCTTCGCACCGCTGCGCGTTTCCGTGGTGAGCAGCGCGCCGTAGAAATTGCGCTCCATGCGAAAAATGCCGACCGCATCGCTCTTCACCTGCTGTACGAAGAACCAGGCGCAGCAACCGGCCAGCGCCAGCGAGGCCGCGAGGCCGATGCGCTTGCGGCGCCACAGCGCGGCAGCAACCAGCGCGCACAGGACCAGGCCGAGCCCCAGCTCGTAGTAGGCCGGCAAGACATGCGGTGCGACGAGCCCCACGCTCACGCCGCCGATGGCGCCGCCGAGCGAGAGCATCAGGTAGAAGCGCGTGAGCCAGGCCGCCGCGGGACGCATGCGGGCCATCTCTCCATGCAGGAACATGCACAGGGCGAACAGGCCGACGACGTAGATCGGCAGCGCGGTCTTGATGTTGGTGCCGATGCGGTGCTGCAACCCGAAGGCGCACAGCAGGAGCATCGCTGCGGCCAGCGGCAGGAACACGCGGCGGCGGTACCAGCGGTCACTCTCGAAGGTGAGCACGAAGGTCAGCAGGTAGACCGACAGCGGCAGCACCCACAGGAAGGGGATGGACGCCACGTTCTGCGTGATGTGGTTGGTGATGGCGAGCAGCAGCCACGAACCGAGCGCCGGCAGCGCGAGCCAGAGCAGGTAGTTGGTGCCGCGCGGCTTCGCGGCCGGCGCAGCGGCCGGCGCGGACGCGGGCGCGGCTTGCGTGGCCGTGGTCCAGTTCCGCGCCATGTACAAGGTGGTGCTCGCACACAGCAGCACGAAGACGGCGTAAGCCACCGACCAGCCCCAGGCCTGGTGCAGCAGTGTGCTGCGCGGCTCGATCAGGAGCGGATAGCACAGGAGCGAGACCAGCGAGGCCAGGTTCGACAGCGAGAAGTAGCGGTACACCTGCGCACCCCAGGGCGTGCGCGCCACCCAGGACTGCACCAGCGGCCCGGTGGTGGAGAGCAGGAAGTACGGCAGGCCGATGGTGCCGACGAGCAGGCCGAGGATCCACAGCGTCGGGTCTTCGGTACCGATCGGCTTCCAGCGCGCGCTGGTCACGATCGGCAGGAAGACGAGGCTCGCGAGCAGCAGCGCGACATGCAGCCGCGCCTGCGCGCGCACGCCGAGCCGGCGCGTGATCCAGTCCGAGTAGGCATAACCTGCCAGCAGCACGACCTGGAAGAACACCATGCAGATCGACCACACCGCGGCCGAGCCGCCGAACCAGGGCAGGATCTGCTTGGCGATCAGCGGCTGGACCAGGAACAGCAGGAAGGCACTGGCGAAGATGGTGCCGGCGAACAGTGCCTTGACGTAGGCCGGCCGCATGCCGGCCGCGCCTCGCGAGAACCCCTTGATCGTCATGCAGGCGTTCTCGGACCCGGACCCTACTTCAGCACGCTGAAGAGATTGTTGAAATCGTCGGTCCAGGGCTCGAGGCTCGCAATCGGCTCGGGCGCAGAGGTCGCGCCGCGGATCGGATGGCGCATCAGCGCCTGCGGATCGCGCGCGACCAGCACGTAGTCGGTGGCGCGAAACGGGGTGCTCTCCGCCTCGTCGTGAACCAGCGCCCCGTGCAGGCCCTTGGAGTCTGCGATCTTCTGGATCACCGGGGCCAGCGCGATGTAGCGGTTGGTGACGTTGAAGACGATCACGCCGCCCGGCTGCATGTGCCGCAGATAGACATCGATGGCCTCGGCAGTGAGCAGGTGGACGGGCACCGCGCCGCCCGAAAACGCATCGACCGCCAGCACGTCGAAGGCCTGCGGGCTGTCGCGCTCGAGCGCCAGCCGCCCGTCGCCAGTCACGCGTTCGATGCGCGCGGCGCTGTCGGCGAGGAAGCTGAACTCGGTGTCCGCTAGCTTGTACACCTGCGGATCGATCTCATAGAAGCGGTAGACGTCGCCGGCCCGGCCGTAGGCCGCGAGCGTGCCGGCACCGAGCCCGATCACACCGACGCGGCGCGGCCGCAGCGGCGCCGCGGCGATCGCCCGCCCGATGCCGGAGTCGGGGCCGTAGTAGGCCGTCGGCTCGCGCCTGCGCGCGGGCGCCAGGTATTGCTCGCCGTGCTTGACCGAGCCGTGGTACATCTGGCGCACGTCATCGGCCGGATCGGCGCGGTGCGAGTCGAACGTGATCACCGTGCCGTAGAAATTGCGGACCATGCGCCGCGCGCCGGTCACGTCGTGGCGCACCTGCAGCACAAGGAACCACGCGCAGCAGGCGGCGAGCGCCAGCGTCGAAAACACCAGGATGCGCCGGGTGCGCAGCAGCGCCACGCCGGCGAGTGCGACGAGCACCAGGCCGATGCCCAGCTCGTAGTAGGCCGGCAGCACGTGCGGCGCCACCAGCCCCACCGTCACGCCGCCTGCGGCACCGCCGAGCGACAGCATGAGATAGAAGCGCGTGAGGTAACGCGCGCCTGGGCGCAGCCGCGCCATCTCGCCGTGCAGGAACATGCACAAGACGAACAGGCCGGCGACATAGATCGGCAGCCCGGTCTTGACGTTCGAACCGATGTTGTCCTGCAGCCCGAAGGCGCAGAGCACCAGCATGACCGCCGCCGCCGGCAGCACCACGCCGCGGCGGTACCAGCGGTCGCTCTCGAAGGTCAGCACGAAGGTCAGCAGGTACACCGACAGCGGCAGCACCCACAGGAAGGGGATGGACGCCACGTTCTGCGTGATGTGGTTGGTGACCGCCAGCAGCAGCCAGGACGCGAGCGCCGGCAGCGCCAGCCACAGCAGGTAGTCGGCGGTGCGCGGCG
This sequence comes from Variovorax sp. LjRoot175, assembly GCF_964253805.1. Lineage (NCBI taxonomy): Bacteria > Pseudomonadati > Pseudomonadota > Betaproteobacteria > Burkholderiales > Comamonadaceae > Variovorax > Variovorax sp. LjRoot175. The sequence continues at coordinate 5,524,039 of NZ_CAXURY020000001.1, forward strand.
GCGCGTCGGGCACGGCGGTGGCGCGATCGACCTTCGAGGCGGGCACGACCGTGCTCGCGGCCCAGCGGCGCGAGACATAGAGCGTGGTGGCGCTGCACAGCACGGCGAAGAGACCGTATCCCCATGACCATCCATAGCTCTGCTGAAGCACCGTACTGCGCGGTTCGATCAGCACCGGGTAGCTCAAGAGCGAGACCAGCGAGGCCAGGTTCGACAGCGAGAAGTAGCGGTACACCTGCGCACCCCAGGGCGTGCGCGCCACCCAGGACTGCACCAGCGGCCCGGTGGTGGAGAGCAGGAAGTACGGCAGGCCGATGGTGCCCATCAACAGGCCGAGGATCCACCAGGTCGGATCTTCGGCACCGGTCGGTTTCCAGCGCGCGCTGGTCACGATCGGCAGGAAAGCCAGGCTCGCCAGCAGCAGCGCGACGTGCAGCCGGGTCTGCGCGCGCACGCTCAGCCGGCGCGTGATCCAGTCCGAGTAGGCGTAGCCCGCCAGCAGCACCACCTGGAAGAACACCATGCACACCGACCACACCGCCGCCGAGCCGCCGAACCACGGCAGGATCTGCTTGGCGATCAGCGGCTGCACCAGGAACAGCAGGAAGGCGCTGGTGAAGATGGTGCCGGCGAACAGCGCCTTGACGTAGGCCGGCTTCATGCGGGGCTAGCTCCGCGCGCCGAAGCCGCGTGCCAGGAAGGCGGCGACCAGCGGGATCAGCACGAGCAGGTGCGCCTGGATCATCACCAGCCGCCGGGTCTTCTTGATCTCGGCCTCGCTCGGCAGGGTGCCGGTGGAACGCACCGCCTTGCGCCAGCGGAAGTAGGTCAGCGTCGGGAAGATCGAGATCACGCCGATGATGATGAAGAGCGTGAGCTTCACGTGCAGCAGCGGATTGGTCCAGTACCAGGTGGTGCCCTTCATGCCCCACCAGGTGCGCGCGACGCCGGTCGCGAGCACGGCGATGGCGGAGAAGCCGTAGACCATGTCGACCTTGGCGAGGCGCTCGACCACCGCGGAGTTGAGCCACTGCACGCGGCACAGCGCGGCTTCGCTCGAGATGAAGACCACCATCGTGAGGATGGCCAGGATGTGCAGGTAGGCAAGGATCGCTTCGAGGGTCATCGTGGTTTTTCCTGTTGTTTCTACTGCGCAGCGATTGTGCCGCCCCAGAACTCCGGCCGCGCATAGTGCGCCTTCAGAAAATCGAGCCACAGCCGCACGCGCAGCGGCAGATGCTTGCGTTGCGGGAATACCGCGTAGATGCCGTTGGGCGGCGCGGCGAACTCGTCGAGCAGCGGCACCAGCAGGCCGGCGTCGATCTCGGCCTCCACCTCCCAGGTGCTGCGCCAGGCGATGCCGTGGCCGGCCAGGCACCAGTCGTGCAGCACCTGGCCGTCGGAGCAATCGAGCGGGCCGGTCGGCTTGAGGTAGATCACTTCGTGCTCGCCGCCCGCGGTCGGCACGCGAAAGGCCCAACCGCGGGTCTGCGAGGCATCGCTCGACAGGCTGAGGCAGGCGAAGCGCGCCAGCTCGCCCGGATGCCGCGGCGCGCCGTGGCGACGCACGAACTCGGGCGTAGCGACGCAGCGGCGCCGGTTGTCGGCCAGGCGCAGGCTCACCAGCGAGGAGTCCGGCAGATCGCCCACGCGCACCGCGCAGTCGTAGCTCTCGCCTGCCACGTCGATCACGCGGTCGCTGAGGTTGAGCGAGATCGTGACTTCGGGGTGCAGCTCGTGGAAGCGCGGCACCAGCGGCGCGACATGGCGCCGGCCGAAGCCCGCCGGTGCCGTCACGCGCAGATGGCCGGCGGCCTTGACGCCGCCGGCGCTCACGCTGGCCTCGGCGTTCGCGAGCTCGACCAGCAGGCGCTGGCAGTCCTCGAGGAAGGCGCTGCCCTCGTGCGTGAGCGTGATGCGGCGCGTGGTGCGCAGCAGGAGCTTGACGCCGAGGCGCTCCTCCAGCGCATCCAGGCGCCGGCCCATGATCGCCGGCGCCACGCCCTCGGCCTTGGCCGCGGCCGTGAGGCTGCCGCGGGTGGCGATGGCGACGAAGGATTCGAGTTGCTTGAGTCTGTCCATGGCGGGGCGTCAATGATGCATGCGCTGCCGGCGCCACCAATCCCAGCTCCGAATTTTGATATTGATACTACATTTCTTGTAGCGTATGCTACTCACCATGTGGGCCATCCTGATCGTCACCCTTCCGACCCAGCCCAACGCGGTGCGCCTGCGCATCTGGCGGGCGCTCAAGGCGCTGGGGTGCGCGGCGCTGCGCGACGGCGCCCACCTGCTGCCCGACGCGCACGCATCGATCCTGGAGTCCCTGGCCGCCGAGGTGCGCGAGCACGGCGGCACGGCGTCGGTGATGACGCTGTCGCCGCGCGACGAGGCCCAGCGCGTCGAGGTGCTGGCGCAGTTCGATCGCACCGATGCCTATGCGCAGTGGCGCGAAACCGCGACGGCGCTGCAGCTCGAACTCGAAGGCCTGGCCGAAACCGAGGCCAGGCGCAGGCAGCGCGGCGTGGCCGACGCGCTGCAGGCCTTGCGCGGCATCGACTACTACCCCGGCCCGGCCGCCGAACAGGCCGAGTCCGAACTGCTGGCGCTGCGGCGCACGCTCGACGCCAGGTTCTCCAAGGGCGAACCGCAGCCGCGCCCGAACGACGGCATCGAGCGACTGGATCGGGCCCGGTTCCAGGGCAAGCGCTGGGCCACCCGCGCGCGCCCGTGGGTGGACCGGCTGGCCTGCGCCTGGCTGGTGCGGCGTTTCATCGACCCGGCGGCCGAGTTCGTCTGGCTGGACGGGGCCCGCGCCCCGGTTCGCACGCCGCGCGGCGCCATCGGCTTCGACTACGACGGCGCGCGCTTCACCCACGTCGGGACGCGCGTCACCTTCGAAGTAATGGCCGCGAGCTTCGGCCTGGAATCCGATCCGAGGCTGCAGCGCGTCGCCGGCGCGGTGCACTATCTCGACGTCGGCGGCATCCCCGTGCCCGAAGCGGCCGGGCTGGAAGCGGTACTGGGCGGCCTGCGCGAAGTGCACGCCAAGGACGACAAGCTGATCGCCGCCGCGGCGGCCGTATTCGATGCGCTGTATGCGGCGCCGGGAGCATCTTCGTGAGCGCCACTTTGGAGAAAACGGGCGAGGCGATCGCCGCGCCCGACCCCGTCAGCTTCGGCGCGGCCTTCCGCTTCTGGCTCAAGCTCGGCTTCATCAGCTTCGGCGGGCCGGCGGGGCAGATCGCGATCATGCACACCGAGCTGGTCGAGCGCCGGCGCTGGATCAGCGAGAAGCGATTTCTGCACGCGCTCAACTACTGCATGCTGCTGCCCGGTCCGGAGGCCCAGCAGTTGGCCACCTACATCGGCTGGCTCATGCACCGCACCTGGGGCGGCATCGTCGCCGGCGCCTTGTTCGTGCTGCCCTCGCTCTTCATCCTGATCGCGCTTTCGTGGATCTACCTGCGCTTCGGCGACGTGCCGGTGGTGGCCGGCATCTTCTACGGCATCAAGCCGGCCGTGACGGCGCTGGTGCTGCACGCGGCGCACCGCATCGGCACGCGCGCGCTCAAGAACCCCTGGATGTGGGGCATCGCGGCGGCGGCCTTCGTGGCCATCTTCGCTTTCGACACGCCCTTCCCGGCCATCGTCCTCGCGGCCGGGCTGATCGGGCACTTCGGCGCGCGCCGGGCGCCCGCCGTGTTCGCGCTCGGCGGCGGCCACGGCAGCCAACAGCAGAGCTACGGACCGGCGCTGATCGACGACGACACGCCGACGCCGGCACACGCGCGCTTCTCGCGCAGCCACCTGGCGAAGCTGCTGGCCGTCGGGCTGGGTGCATGGGCGCTCGCGATGGGCGCGCTCGTCGCCATCCAAGGCCTGCAGGGCACGTTGACGCAGATGGGCTGGTTCTTCACCAAGGCGGCGCTGCTGACTTTCGGCGGCGCCTACGCGGTGCTGCCCTATGTCTACCAGGGCGCGGTCGAACAGCACCATTGGCTCAGCGGCGCGCAAATGATCGACGGCCTGGCCCTGGGCGAGACGACCCCGGGCCCGCTGATCATGGTGGTGGCCTTCGTGGGCTTCGTCGGCGGATGGGCGAAGCAGGTGCTGGGACCCGATGCGCTGTTCCTCGGTGGGGCACTGGCTGCCACGGTCGTCACCTTCTTCACCTTCCTGCCCTCCTTTATCTTCATCCTGGCGGGCGGGCCGCTGGTCGAGTCGACCCACGGCAAGCTGGGCTTCACCGCGCCGCTGTCCGCGATCACCGCGGCGGTGGTGGGCGTGATCCTGAATCTCGCACTGTTCTTCGCGTACCACGTGCTGTGGCCGCAGGGCTTCGGCGGCCGCTTCGATTTCGTCTCGGCCGTCATCGTCGTGGCCGCGGCCATCGCCCTGTTCCGCTTCAAGCTCGGCGTGATGCCGCTGCTCGGCGCCTGCGCACTGGCGGGGCTCGCCGTCACGTTGGGCAGGCCGCTGCTTTTCCCCTGAGGAGAGTTCCATGGATGCATCCGTCCTGCCCCCACCGATGGCGCTGGCCCTGGCCGCCAATTTCGGCAGCGTCGAGCGTTGGCGCGAGGAGTTCATCGCGATGGCCAGGACGCCCGGTGTCGCTTCGAGCTCCGTGCTGCTGATGTTCCAGCCGCGCGAGGGCACGCTCGTCAATCAGCAGGCGCCCGGCGGCGACGGCATACCGATCCTGGCCGTCGACAAGCAGGAAGACATCGAAGCGTTCATCGCCGCCATCGACTGGAATCCGGTGTACGAGCGCTACCAGGAGGCCGTGCATGCGGCGAGCGAGCCCTTCGGTGCGCGCCAGGACGAGGTCGCGGACGCCTTGCTGCTCGACGTGCGTCGCGCCGGCGTGTTCGAACAGGCGGCATCGATGATTCCCGGCGCCCGCTGGCGCGACCCGGCCGATGTCGGCGATTGGGCCGGCGAATTGCCCACCGACCGCGAGGTGGTCGTCTACTGCGTCTACGGCCACGAGGTGGGGCGCTCGACGGCGATGCGCCTGCGCGCCGCGGGCCTGCAGGCGCGCTACCTGCGCGGCGGTATCGACGGCTGGCAGAGCGCCGGGCAACCACTCGCCGCCAAGCCCGGCAAGCAAGGAGGGACATCATGAAGTGGGTGACCCGCGAACGCCCGAAGATCGACCGCATTGCCTGCCCCTGGTTGATCCTGCGCTTCATCGACCGCGAGGCCGAGTTCCTCTACGTGCCGGCGCCGGAGGTGCTGCGCATCGCGGCGGACACCGGCGCCACGCCCTACGACATCCCCGGGGTGGAGATGAGCCATGTCGGCGAGCTGTGCAGCTTCGACGCCTTCCTGACGAAGTACCGCCTGGACGAGCCGTCGCTGCTGCAGCTGGCCGCCATCGTTCGCGGCGCCGACACCTCGCGGCCGGACCTCACGCCGCAGTCCGCGGGGCTGTACGCCATCTCGCTCGGTCTGTCCCGCGTGTTTGCCGACGACCACGAGATGCTGCGCCACGGTTTGGTGATGTATGACGCGCTGTATGCGTGGTGCCGCGAGGGGCGCGGCGAAACCCACAACTGGCCGCCGCTGATGACGGCCTGAGGGGGCAGGGCCCGCATGGGCTAGGACCGGTGGGAGAACAGCGGCACGCCCGCCACGGGCAGCTCGGCCGACAGCACGGTCCCGGTCGCCGATTCGGTCATCACCAGCTCCCGTGTTCCCGGCCTGAACGCCACATTGGTAACGGTCTGGCCGCCCGGACTGCGCACGAAATGCGTGATCTCGCCGCGCGCATTGAGTACGAAGGCACCGCCCAGGCTCGCATGCGCCACCACCAGGCTGCCGTCGTCCGCGAGCGCCAGGCCGTCGGGTCCGCTGGTGCCGAAGAAGCTCTGGAAGGCGCCCATCTTCGAGATGCTGCCGTCGGGCAGGAGCGGCGCGCGCCACACCTGGTTACCGCGCGTGACGGCGACGAAGAGCAGCTTGCCGTCTTCGCTCACGGCGATGCCGTTGGGGCTGGGCGCGTTGGAGAGCAGCAGATCCAGCTTGCCATCGGTGCCGAGGCGATAGACGCGGCCCGTGGGATCGTGCAGGCCGGTCTGGCCCTGGTCGGTGAAGAAGAGACGGCCAGCGCTATCGAACGTCAGGTCGTTCACCCCCTTGAAGGACTCGCTGTTGCGGTGCGCAAGCACGGGCTCGATCGCTCCGCTTGCCGCATCGAGCTTCAGGATGCCGCGCCGGTAGTCGGCGATCCAGAGGCTGCCGTCGGCGTGGATCGCCATGCCGTTGGGCCAGCCTTCGTACTGCACGACCAGTTGCCAGTCGAGCACCGGCGTGATGCGGAAGATGCGGCCGTAGGGAATGTCGGTGACGTACAGGTTGCCGGCCCGGTCGAACACCGGCCCTTCGAGGAAGCTGTCCATCACATGGCCGGGCTTGTTGGCATCGACCCAGTCGGTGCGGCGCGGCTGTCGCAATGCATCGGGCAGCCGCGTCAGCACGCGGGCCTCGATGATTTCCGGCGGCTTGAAGCTCAAGCTCCACATGGCCCGCTCACTCCGGCTGCACGCCGGCGGCCTTGATGACCGCACCCCAGTCCTGCGTCTGGCTCTTCACGTAGTTCTGGAACTCGGCCACCGCCATGCCGCCGGGCGCCGCGCCCTGCTCGGCGAAGCGCTTGACCAGCTCGGGCGAGGCCAACGCCTTCTTCACCTCGGCCTGCAGCTTGTCGATGATCGGCTGCGGCGTGCCCTTGGGCGCGGCGATGCCGAACCAGTTGGTGGCGTTGAAGGCCTTCATGCCGGCCTCGGCACTGGTCGGCACATCGGCCAGTGCGTCGAGCCGTTTCGGCGAGGTGACCAGCAGCGCGCGCACCTTGCCGCCCTTGACCTGCGGGATGGCCGTGGGCGCGGCGGTGACCAGCACGTCGACCTGGCCCGACACCACGCCCAGCATCGCCTCGCCCGCGCCCTTGTAAGGCACGTGCGTGAGGGCCAGCTTGCCGTGCTGCTTGAAGAGCTCGCCGCCCAGATGGGTGGAGCTGCCGACGCCGCCCGAGCCGAAGGTGAGCTTGTCGGGACTCTTGCGCGCCGCATCGACCAGGTCCTGCACCGTCTTGTAGGGCGAGGCGGCGCCGACCACCAGCACCAGCGGCGCATCGACGATGGTGGTGACCGGCACCAGGCCGCTCGCGTGGTCCCACGGCAGCTTCTTGAACAGGTGCGGCAGCATCGCGTAGGTGGTGTCGTTGACCAGGAAGCTGCTGCCGTCCGCCGGCGCCTTGGCCACCATGTCGGAGCCGATGGTGCCGCTGGCACCGGCCTTGTTCTCGACATAGAAGGACTTGCCGGTCTGCTCCGTGAGCTTCTGCGCGATCTGGCGCGCGGCGTAGTCGGTGGTGCCGCCGGGTGCGTAGGGCACGACCAGACGCACCGGCTTGTCGGGCCAGGCGGACTGGGCCATCGCGGGCAGGACGGCGAGGGTCGCGGCGCAGGCGAGCAGCGTGCGGCGTGGGATGGAAGCCATGGGTTCAGTCTCCGGTGGTGATGTTCTGCGTCTTCAGTTCGGCGATCTGCGCGTCGCTGTAGCCGACCTCCTTCAGCAGCGCGTTCGTGTGCTCGCCGAGCAGCGGCGGCTGGATGCGGATGCCCGGGCGTTCACCGCCGAGCGTGAAGGGCATCAGCGGCACCTTCGAGGTGCTGCCGTCGTTCATGCGGATCGGCGCCAGGCCGCCGGTGGCGTTGAGGTGCGGATCGTCGAACAGCTCCTGCGGCTTGGTGATGGGCGCGAAGGGCAGCTCGTTCTTCTCGAACACGGTGCTCAGTTCGGCCGCGCTGTGGCCCGCCAGGTGCGAGCGCAGCATCGGCATCATCCAGTCGCGCGCGAGCACGCGGTCGTTGTTGGTCTTCAAACGCGGATCGGCCAGCATCTCCTCGAGGCCGAAGGCCTTGCAGAAGATGGTCCACTGCTTGTCGCTGACGGCGGCCAGGAATATCTGCTCGCCGTCCTTGACGGTGAAGACGTCGTACACGGCCCAGGCCGAGATGCGGCTGGGCATCGGATCGGCCGCTTTGCCGGTAGCGGCGAACTGCATCATGTGCTGCGCGACCAGGAAGATGTTGTTCTCGAACAGCGCCGACTGCACCTCGCAGCCGCGGCCGGTCTGCTCGCGCTGGCGCAGCGCCGCCATCGCTCCGATGGCGCCGAACATGCCGCCCATGATGTCGTTGACGCTGGTGCCGGCGCGCAGCGGGTCGCCGATGCGGCCGGTCATGTAGGCCAGGCCGCCCATCATCTGCACCACCTCGTCGAGCGCGGTGCGATGGTCGTAGGGGCCGGGCAGGAAGCCCTTGTGGCTCACGTAGATCAGGCGGGGGTTGAGCTGCTTCAGGCTCTCGTAGTCCAGCCCCAGCTTCTTCATCGTGCCGGGCTTGAAGTTCTCGCTCACGATGTCGGCGGTGGCGACGAGGCGCAGCGCAGCCTCGACGCCCTCGGGCTTCTTGAGGTCGAGCGCGATGCTCTTCTTGTTGCGGTTGAAGGTCGGGAAGAAGCCGGCGCCGGAGCCCAGCAGGCGCCGCGTGGCATCGCCTTCGATCGGCTCGACCTTGATGACCTCGGCGCCGAGATCGGCCAGCAGCATGCCGCAGGTGGGGCCCATCACCATGTGGGTGAATTCGACGACACGGACGCCTTCGTACGGCAGGGGAGCGGTGCTTTCAGACATGTGCTTTTCCTTGAATGAAGCCCTTGGGCAGGCCGGCCTCGGGCGTCATGCCGTAGACCGGCTCGCCCGGCAGGCCGGCCATGAGCGGCGCGCGCGCCGCGATGAGTTTCTCGATGTCGATGCCGGTGGCGACGCCCATGGCCTCGAACATGAAGACCAGGTCCTCGGTGACGACGTTGCCGGATGCGCCGGGCGCATAGGGACAGCCGCCGAGGCCGCCGAGCGAGGCATCGAAAGTGCGCACGCCTTCTTCGTAGGCCGCGAGGCAGTTGGCCAGGCCCAGGCCGCGCGTGTTGTGCATGTGGGCGGCGCCGGCCTTGTCGCCGAGCTCGGCGCGCAGGCGCCTGAAGAGACGGCGCACCTGCGCCGGGTTGGCATAGCCGACCGTGTCGGAGAGCCCCGATTCGTCGGCGCCCGCGGCCACGCATTGCGCGGCCAGCCAAATGACTTCGTCTTCCGGCACCTCGCCCTGCAGCGTGCAGCCGAAGGCGGTCGAGATGCCGGCCTCGAGTTTCACCTGCGGCGCGATCTCGCGGCGCAGTTCGGCGATGGCGCGCACCTCTTCGACCATCTCTTCGCGCGTCTTGCGCACATTGGCCAGCGAATGCGCGGCGCTGGCCGACACCGGCATCGTGAGCTTGTGCACGCCCGCCGCGAGCGCGGCTTCGGCGCCCTTGCGATTGGGCACCAAGGCCATCACCGTGAGGCCAGGCAGCGTGACGGCGTGGCGCACCACCTCGGCAGCGTCGGCCATCTGCGGCAGCAGGCGGGCCGGCACGAAGGAGGCAACCTCTATCTCGCGCACGCCGGCGGCGTACAGGGCTTCGATCCAGCGCAGCTTGTAGTCCGTGGGCATCGTCGCCTTGACGGACTGCAGGCCGTCGCGCGGGCCGACCTCGCTGATGAGGACATCGGGACTTGTCATCGGGCTTGTCTCCTTGAAGGGCGCTTGACAGTTCTATCTAATAGAACTAAATTCTGTTTTACAGAATTAGACCGCAGCACGCCCTCCACTGTCAACCCGAAGCCATGCCCCGCAAAGCCCACACCGAATCGGTCTCCGACCTCAACGCCGCGCCGGGCGGCGCCGCTGCGGTCGATCGGGCGCTGAGCCTACTTTCATGCTTCCAGCCCGGCGACGAGGCGCTGACGCTGGCGCAGTTCGCCGAACGCACGCAGCTCTACAAGAGCACGGTGCTGCGCCTGCTCGCCTCGCTCGAGCATGCGCGCCTGATCCGCCGGCAGGAGGACGGCCGCTATGCGCTCGGCATGGAGATCGCGCGGCTACACGGCCTTTACGCGGCCTCGCTCTCGCTCGACCGCATCGTGCCTCCGGTGCTGCGCGAGCTGGTCGCGGCCACCGGCGAGAGCGCGTCCTACCACGTGCGTCAGGACCAGGGCGACAGCTGGGCGCGCCTGTGCCTCTACCGCGTCGACTCACCTCACGTGGTACGCGACCACGTGCGCGCCGGCGACCTGCTGCCCAACGACCGCGGCGCCGGCGCCCGCATCCTGATCGCCTTCGGCCCCGAGGCCGAACGCCCGCGCGGCAGCAAGGAGCGCAAGCTCTACGACGCCATCCGCGCCCAGGGCTACTGCGCGATGGTCGGCGACCGCTCGGCCGAACTGGGCGGCATCTCGGCGCCGGTGTTCCACGCCGACGGCCGCCTGGCCGCGGCGCTCACGCTGACGATGCCGGCGCATCGCTATGACGAGCGGCACATCGAACCCGTGCGCGCCGCCGCGAGCCGACTCAGCGGGCAGGTTTGAAGGACCGGACTTTGCCGAGCGGGATCAGCGTGCTGGCGCGTTGTCGCGGAGCGCGTCAAGCACGGCCTCGTTCTGCTCAGTCAGGCCGACCGTGATGCGCAGCCAGTGCGGCAGGCCGTAGTTGTCGAGCAGCGAGACCTCGATGCCGGCGGCCAGCAGGCGCGCATGCACGGTGCGCCCCTCCCCGACCTGCACCATCACGAAGTTGCCCGACGACGGAATGGAAGCCAGCCTGAGCTCGTGCAGCCCGTTCGCGAGTTGCGCCCGCCCGATGGTGTTGAGCTGGTAGCTGCGCGCGAGAAAGGCCGCGTCAGCCAGCGCCGCCACCGCTGCGACCTGGGCCGGCATGCTCACGTTGAAGCGCGGCCGCCGTGCATTCAGGCGCGCTGCCAGCGCCGGCTGCGCGACGCCGTAGCCGATGCGCAGCCCGGCCAGCCCGTAGGCCTTGGAGAAGGTGCGCGCCACGATCAGATTCGGGAAGCGCCGCACCCAGGCGATGCTGTCGTAGCGTTGTGCCGGCGCGAGGTACTCGGTGTAGGCCTCGTCGAGCAGCACCGTGACGTGCGCCGGCACCGCCTGCAGGAATTCGAGCAGCGGGCCTGCTTCGATGAAGGTGCCGGTCGGGTTGTTGGGATTGGCCACGAAGACCAGGCGCGTGTCTTCGCCGATGGCCGCCCGCATGGCGTCGAGGTCGTGGCCGAAATCGCACGCCGGCACCACGGTGCTTCTCGCATGGGCATGGGCCGCCGCCTGCGCATAGACGATGAAGCCGTATTGCGAATAGACCACGCCTTCGCCGGGCTTGACGCTCACCTGCGCCGCCAGCTCGAGGATCTCGCTCGAGCCGCTGCCCAGCGTCAGCCAGTCCATCGGCACGTCCAGCCGCGAGGCCAGCGCATGCTTGAGCGCGGTGCCGTTGCTGTCGGGATAGTTGCCCGCGCCTTCCAGCGCTGCTGCGGCGGCGCGGCGCGCCGATTCGGGCATGCCGAGCGGGTTTTCGTTGGATGCCAGCAGGATCATCGCTTCAAATCGTAATTATTTAAGAAGTTAAATTATCCGGGGCATGTACATCGCTCCTATCAGGGCCTACCCTTTGAGCCGAAGCCTGGGCGGGCCGCGATTACCTTCAATTTGGTCATTGATAAAACCCGCTCACGGCTCTTACTGATCAGCCAGGTATCGAATAAAGTCTTCGGCTGCATTCGATTTCAAGGAGTAGAGAACATGACCGCCCGCACCACCGTCCACGGCCTCCAGGTCGCCGACGAGCTCCATCGCTTCATCGAAGACAAGGTGCTGCCCGCCACCGGCGTGGCCAGCGCGACCTTCTGGAAGGGCTTCGACGCGATCGTCGGCGAGCTCGCGCCGAAGAACATCGCGCTCCTGGCCGAACGCGACCGGCTGCAGTCCGAGATGGACGCCTGGCACAAGGCCCACCCCGGTCCGATCGCCGACATGCCGGCGTATCGCACCTTCCTCGAGAAGATCGGCTACCTGCTGCCGCAACCCAAGGACGTGAAGGCCAGCACCGCCAACGTCGACGCCGAACTCGCGCTGCAGGCCGGCCCGCAGTTGGTGGTGCCTATCCTCAATGCGCGCTACGCGCTCAACGCCGCCAACGCACGCTGGGGCTCGCTGTACGACGCGCTCTACGGCACCGATGCTATCCCCGAGACCGGCGGCGCCGAGAAGGGCAAGGGCTACAACCCGGCGCGCGGCGCCAAGGTGATCGCCTTCGCGCGCGGCGTGCTCGACCAGGCGGCCCCGCTCGAGAACGGCTCGCACAAGAACGCGACCGGCTACTCGGTCAAGGACGGCCAGCTCGTGGTGGCGCTGCAAAGCAGCAGCACCCACCTCGCCGACCCAGCGCAGTTCGCCGGCTACCAGGGCGACGCGGCGGCGCCGAAGTCGGTGCTCATCAAGCACAACGGCATCCATATCGACATCCAGATCGACCGCACGACCGCCATCGGCAAGACCGACCCCGCCGGCATCAGCGATGTGGTGCTCGAAGCCGCGCTCTCCACCATCCTCGACCTCGAGGACTCGGTGGCCGTGGTCGATGCCGCCGACAAGGTGCTCGCCTACTCGAACTGGCTCGGCATCCTGCAGGGCACGCTGACCGAGGAAGTCGCCAAGGGCGGCAAGACCTTCACGCGCGGCCTGAACCCCGACCGCGAATACACAGGCGCCGACGGCCGGCCGGTCAGCCTGCACGGCCGCTCGCTGATGTTCGTGCGCAACGTGGGCCACCTGATGACCAATCCGGCCATCCTCTATGGCGGCGGCAAGGAGATTCCGGAAGGGATCATGGACGCGGTGATCACCACCACCATCGCCACCGTCGACCTGAAGCGCAAGGGCAACTCGCGCACCGGCTCCGTCTACATCGTGAAGCCGAAGATGCACGGCCCGGCCGAAGTGGCCTTCGCGAGCGAGCTCTTCGGCCGCGTCGAAGAGATGCTGGGCCTGCCGGCCAACACCGTGAAGCTCGGCATCATGGACGAGGAGCGCCGCACCAGCGTCAACCTCAAGGCCTGCATCGCCGAGGCGGCCGCGCGCGTGGCCTTCATCAACACCGGCTTCCTCGACCGCACCGGCGACGAGATGCACACCGCCATGCACGCCGGCCCGATGCTGCGCAAGGGCGACATGAAGACCACGCCGTGGATCCAGGCCTACGAGAAGAACAACGTGCTGGTGGGCCTGTCGTGCGGCCTGCGCGGCAAGGCGCAGATCGGCAAGGGCATGTGGGCCATGCCCGACCTGATGGCCGCGATGCTGGAACAGAAGATCGGCCATCCCAAGGCCGGCGCCAACACCGCCTGGGTGCCCTCGCCCACTGCCGCCACGCTGCACGCGCTGCACTACCACCAGGTGAGCGTGGCGAATGTCCAGAAGGAGCTGGAGAAGATCGACGCCAACGCCGAGCGCGACAACATCCTGGGCGACCTGCTCAAGGTGCCGGTCGTGCCCGAAGCGAAGTGGTCGGCCGAGGAGCGCCAGCAGGAGCTCGACAACAACGTGCAGGGCATCCTCGGCTACGTGGTGCGCTGGATCGACCAGGGCGTCGGCTGCTCCAAGGTGCCCGACATCCACAACGTGGGCCTGATGGAAGACCGCGCCACGCTGCGCATCTCGAGCCAGCACATCGCCAACTGGCTGCTGCACGGCGTGGTGACCAAAGAGCAGGTCGACGCCACCTTCCAGCGCATGGCCGCGGTGGTCGACGGGCAGAACGCCGGCGATCCGCTCTACCAGAACATGGCCGGCAACTTCGCGACCTCGGCCGCGTACAAGGCGGCGCAGGAGCTGGTGTTCAAGGGCATCGCGCAGCCGAGCGGCTACACGGAGCCGCTGTTGCATGCTTGGCGGTTGAAGGTGAAGGGCGAGGCCTGACGCCGAGTCTTCAGGCGCCGCCGGCCAGGCGCGACTGCACCTCCCGGCGGCTGAGCTGCCGCTTGGCGACCGCGTACACGCAGTCCTGTCCATACATGGCGCGCGTCGCCGGCACACCGGGCGCCGGCGGCTGGCGCGCGTGCGCGCGGGTCACCTTGCAGCGGCGCAGCACGTCATAGCGCTCTGCCGTCGCTCCCGTGCCGAGCGGCAGCGGCGCGAGCCTCACTTCGAACCAGCAACCATCGACCCGATGCCACTGCGTGACGCTGTCGATTACGTGGTACTCGGCATAGGGTTGGTCCGTGTGCCGCTGCGCCCGTCGCGCCCGCTCCTGCTGCCGCGCCTTGTGCTGGCCTCGATTCGGCAACAACACGCCGGTGACGGGGTGAACGAACAGTTCGGTGTATGAATGCTCGCGCACCGGCACCCACGCCGGAGGTCCAGGCCAACGGCGCCAGACCATCACCATGCCATCGATCCATCGCGTCTCGCGTTCGACGAACTGGTCGACGTGCTGATGGACGTGGGCCTGCACCGTGTTGCGACGGTCGATGCCCCTGCACAGCTCGGAATACACCGCGTCCCACGGCCGGTGCGCCTGCTTGTGCAACCAGCGCTTGAGCGGCGCGAGGTTCTCGTTGAAACCCTTGGGGTGCGCGTATCCGCGCTGCATGCCCAAGTGCGCGCCGCGATCCCTGCTGTTGCGCCAGATGCGCCCGTCGCCCTGCACGCCGCCGCCGCGACGGGGGCGCTCGACGATGACCTTGTCCATGTCCTCGCGCATCTCAAGGCTCCTCGATCCATCGCACGGCTTTTTGCAAGGCCACGCGTTGCGCGCGCCGTTCGGCGCGGCGGCTGCGCAAGTGCCGGCCTGCACCCTGGCTCGACGCGCGATGCGCCATCGCGGCAACCACGGGGTTGCGCGGCGCCGGCGCGGCCGGCAGCGGAAAGTAAAAACGGGCGAGACGTTTGTCGTCGTCACGCGCCCTGCGTCGCGAACTCATATCCGCACTCCAAAAAACAAAGCCCCGGCAGATGGCTGCGCCGGGGCCGTTGTGTCGACGGGCCGCGGCGGGACGTATGCACGTCCGGCCGGGGCGGTCGGAGTGCGGGTCAGAAGTTCAGAAAACGGTTCATGGAAAGTAAAGCTCGTCAGGGAGGTTGATCGTCACCGGACGCACAGCAAACGCTTGCTGAAACGAAGCGCGGATTGTGGCGAGACCGGCCACCGCCTGCAAGCGCAGAGCCGGTGGTTGTGGCGCGAAGACGACGGCGGTTGCGTTCGTGTGGCTACTCGGACTGCGCGCGCGCCCGCGCGCGCTCCAGCGTCCGTCCTACCTCGGCCGGATCCATCCCATACATCTCCGCGAACTCCGCCACGCTGCGCCCGCTGGCCTCGAAGGCACGCAGCAGCGCCTCGCGCTTGGCGGTGCGCGCACCCCATTCGGCGAAGGCCTCGTCGAGCACGGCGTTCGATGCCTCGTCGTTCGTGCGAACGACGAGCATGTATTCCTCGCGCGAGAGGCCCGAGGCTTCGATGGCTTCGACCAGCCGCGCGCGCAGTTGGGGCCGCAAGTCGTCGGCCGTGCGCGCCTGGCGCCGGCGGAACACTTCGAGGATCGCGTGGTGAACATGCTCGGGCGCGACGTCTTCCACTGGCAAGCCGTTCAGGTCATGGCGCTTCTCGCCCGCGGCCACCGCCTCGAGATAGCGGGTGGAGCGCGCATGAAGGCCCAGCGCGATCTTCAGGTCCTCTTTCTTGAATTCGTCGGGGTGCAGCGCCAGCAGGTCCTGGAACACGCCGAGCTTGAGCGGCAGGAAACGCGCGCCGAACATCTTCGGGTAGAGCTCGAACAGGCGTTCGAGCACGGGGTTCACCTTGCGCGGACGCGGCGGGGCCTTGGGCGCCTTGGCGTCCTGGGACTGGGGCTTGCGGCGGGGGCGGCCGCCTTCCTTCTTCTTGTTTTCGGTGGTCGGTGCGGGAGCGGTGTCGGTCATCAGAAAAAACTTTTCTCTCGATATGGTTGCCCCGGACTGTAATGCCGCGTGGTCTCCTTCCTACAGGACTGCGCGCCGGGTGCCGACCCGGCGCATGCACAGGGGTCGCCTAAGTTGAACGCAGCTGGTCATTCGGGCCGGCGCATTCCATCGAACCCTCAGTCTGTCCTCAAGGAGTAATCGCATGAACGCACGCAAGCATCTTCTCGCCGTCCTCGCGCTAGGCGCCAGCGGCTTTGCCTTCGCGCAGGCCACGCCACCGACGACCGCATCGCCCAACCCGCCCACCGCAGCCGGCCAGCAAAGTCCTGCGGGCGGCCCGATGGGCTCGACCGGCACCTCCGTGGCGCAAGCTCAGACGCCGACGAGCCCGGGCACGACCACAAGCCCGAGCCAAAGCCAGGCACCTGCAGCCATGCCCGCGCCCAGCACCGACACCACGACGCCGGCACCGATGTCTCCGCCGCGCGCAGACCGCAACTGAGGTGCTGTGAGATAGCATTTTTCGCCACGAGCCGGGCTGCATGCCCGGCTTTTTCAGTCCATTCGGAGTCGACGCATTGAAGCGCTTCACCTCTTTCGTCCTTTGTCTGGCGGCTTGCTCGGCTGCCGTCGCAGCAGCGGATGCGCCCGCCGAGATCGCGCAGTTCGCGCAGCGCGCGGTGGCCACGGGCGACAGCGCCCAGCGGCCGTTCGCGATCGTGGACAAGCGCAACGCGAGGGTGTTCGTGTTCGATGCCGATGGCCGCCTGCGCGGCGACGCGCCGGTGCTGCTGGGCCTGGCCCGCGGCGATCGATCGGTGCCGGGCATCGGCGAACGCAAGATGTCGGAGATCCGCCCCGAGGAGCGCACCACGCCGGCCGGCCGCTTCGTCTCCGAGCCGGGGCGCAACATGCAGGGCGAAGACATCGTCTGGGTCGACTACGGCGCGGCCGTGTCGATGCACCGTGTGCGCGCCACCGAGAAGTCCGAGCGCCGCCTCGAACGCCTGGCTTCTCCCGGCGTCGACGACAACCGCATTTCCTACGGCTGTATCAATGTGCCGGCCGATTTCTACGACGCGTATGTGAAACCTGCACTCGGTGCCTCGCGCGGCCTGGTCTATGTGCTGCCAGAGACCGCTCCCGCCGCCGAACTGTTCAGCTTCGCGGCCGATGCGCGCTGAACCTCAAGCGCGCTGCGCCGCCTCGGCCTCGGCGCGCAGCCAGCGCACGAAATCTTGCGCGTCGGCATTGCCGGCCGCGCGGCGCGAACTCTCGATGAAGTAGGCGCGACGCGATGCAGCGCCTTCGCTGAAGGGCGCCACCAACTGCCCGCTCTGCACCAGCTCGCGCAACAGCGGCAGGCGGCCGATCACCACGCCCTGCCCAGCCACGGCGGCCGCCACCGCGTCGGTGTACTGGGTGAAGCGCATGGTGTTCTTCATGCGCAGTTCGGGCAGGCCCATCACCTCGAACCAGGGCTCCCAATCGACAGTGGGCGCCTCGCTGTGCTTCGGCATCTCGATGGTCAGCAAGGTCTGGTCCGCCAGATCGTCCGGCACCCGCAGCAGGTCGGCCACCTGCGGCGCGCACAGGGGCATCACCGACTCCTCGAACAGCGCCGGCCCGGTGCCGCGTTCGATCGGCACGAAGCGCACCGCGATGTCGAGACGGCTGCGCTCCAGGTCGAGCACCTCGAGCGTGGCCGAGAGCCGCACGTCGACCAGCGGATGGTTGGCCGTGAAGCGCGCCAAGCGCGGGATGAGCCAGAAGGACGCGAAGCCCGGCGTACAGGTGATCGCAACCTGGCGCGGCGCCGGCGCGGCGCGCAGGCGCGCGGTGGCGTCGCGCAGCCGCTCCAGGCTTTCGACCACGGCGCGCTGCAATACGCCGCCGGCCTCCGTCAGCGCCAGCGCTCGATGGCGGCGCTCGAACAGCAGCACGCCGAGGCTGGCTTCCAGCTGCTGGATCTGGCGGCTGACTGCCGACTGGGTGAGAAAAAGCTCGCCGGCCGCCTGGGTGAAGCTCAGCGTGCGCGCCGCCGCCTCGAAGCTGCGCAGCAGCTCCAGGGGCGGCAGGTCGGCCGCGGCGGAAAAGAGTTTCGCATTCTCAACACGCATGCAACGAGTTCCGGATGACCGTGTGACGTACAGGGACTCACTCACTATATTCATTCTCATACCGAATGCAAAGGAGTCCGCCATGACAACCGACACCAGCCGCTTCCACCTGAGCCTGGCGAAGCGCGCCATCTTCACCCTGCCCGACGCAGCCGGCGTCGGCATCGAGTGCCGCAGCGGCACCGTCTGGGTCACGCTCGACAACGATCCGCGCGACGTGGTGCTGGAGCCCGGCGAGCGCTTCGAAGGCGATTCGCACCGGCGCATGTTGGTGTCGGCGCTGGAGCCGTCGTGCATCACCGTCTCCGGCTCGCGGCCGGCGGCGCTGCCGGCACATTCGGCCAAGTCGCGCGAACGGTCGCCTTGGCGACTCCGGCCCCACGGGATGTCCCCGGCTTGACCATGGGGGCCCGAGCGTAGAACTATCGACGCTCGTGGCCCTGGATGCACCTATGCACGCCGTCCCTCGGGACGGCGTTTTGCTTGGGAGGCGCCGGCCATCGACTTTCTTCTAAGGAATTCACATGGCAGAGGCATACATCGTGGCCGCCGCGCGCACCGCAGGCGGCCGCCGCGGCGGCAAGCTCGCGGGCTGGCATCCGGCGGATCTGGCGGCGCAGGTGCTCGACGCGCTGGTGGCGAAAAGCGGCATCGACCCGGCCGCGGTGGAGGACCTGATCCTCGGCTGCGTGAGCCAGGTCGGCGAGCAGGCGAGCAATGTGGCGCGCAATGCGGTGCTGGCCTCGAAGCTGCCCGAATCGGTGCCGGGCACCTCGGTCGACCGCCAATGCGGCTCCTCGCAGCAGGCGCTGCACTTCGCGGCGCAGGCCGTGATGGCGGGCAGCATGGATGCGGTGATCGCGGGCGGCGTCGAGAGCATGACGCGCGTGCCGATGTTCACGCCCAATTCGCTGCCGGCCAAGGCGGGGCTCGGGACCTACGCCAGCCCCGGGATGCAGCGGCGCTACCCGGGCGTGGAGTTCAGCCAGTTCGTCGGCGCGGAGATGATCGCGAAGAAGTACGGGATCGATAAGGATGCGCTCGACCGCTATGCGCTGGAGAGCCACCGCCGCGCGATCGCCGCGACCCGCGAAGCCTTGTTCAAGGACGAAATCTTGCCCGTAGAGATCCGGCTGGCCGACGGCTCGGCCTCGGGCGAGATGCACACGATCGACGAAGGCATCCGCTTCGATGCCACGCTCGAAGCGATTGCGGGCGTGAAGCTGATCGCCGAAGGCGGCCGCTGCACCGCAGCCACCGCAAGCCAGATCTGCGACGGCGCGAGCGCGCTGCTGGTGGTCAACGAGCGCGGCCTGAAATCACTGGGCGTGAAGCCCCTGGCACGCATCCACCACATGAGCGTGCTGGGCCACGACCCGGTGATCATGCTGGAGGCGCCGATCCCCGCGACCGCGCGTGCGCTCAAGAAGGCCGGCATGAAGATCGAGGACATCGATCTCTACGAAGTCAACGAGGCCTTCGCGCCGGTGCCGCTGGCCTGGCTGCAGACCCTGGGCGCCGACCCGGCGAAGCTCAACGTGAACGGGGGCGCGATCGCGCTCGGCCACCCGCTGGGCGCCTCGGGCACCAAGCTCATGACCACGCTGATCCATGCGCTCGGACAGCGCGGCAAGCGCTATGGGCTGCAGACCATGTGCGAGGGCGGCGGGATGGCCAACGTGACGATCATCGAAAGACTCTGATGTCGACCGTCCTCTGGGATCTTGAAAACAGCGTAGCGACGCTGACGCTGAACCTTCCACACAAGCTCAACCCGATCGCGCTCGACCTTCAGCACGAACTGCGTGGGGCCTTCGCCCGCGTGCGCGAGGACCGCAGCGTGCGCGCCGTCGTGCTCACCGGCGCCGGCAAGGCCTTCTGCGTGGGCGCGGACCTGAGCGCGATGCGCGCGCCCGAAGCCGGCGAGACGCTCGGCGACCAGACGGCGAAATGGATGCAATCGGTCAGCAACCCGCTGATCGAGGAGATGCGCGCGCTGCCGGTGCCGGTGGTGTGCGCGGTCAACGGCGCCGCGGCGGGCGCCGGGGTCGGCCTCGCGCTCGCGGGCGATGTGACCCTCGCGGCGAAGAGCGCCTACTTCTACCTCTCCTTCCTGCCCAAGCTGGGCATCGTGCCCGACCTGGGCTGCACCTGGTTCATCCCGCGCCTCGTGGGCCCGGCGCACGCGATGGGCATGAGCCTGCTCGACGAGCGGCTGCCGGCGGAACGCGCGGCGCAGTGGGGCCTGATCTGGGCCTGCGTCGAGGACGATCTGCTGCTGCTCGAAGCGCAGCAGATCGCCGAGCGCCTGGCGCGCCTGCCCGCGCATGCGGTGCTCGAAGCGCGCAAGGCCTTCGAGGCCTCGGCGCGGCATACGCTGCCGGAGCAGCTGCGCTACGAAAGCGAACGCCAGCGCGAGCTCCTGAACCGGCCCGAATTCGGCGAGGGCGTGAGCGCCTTCCTGCAGAAACGTGCACCCACCTTTCCGGGCCGCGAGTCATGATCGAACGCACCCTCTTCGGCCCCGACCACGAAGCCTTCCGCGACAGCTTCCGCCGCTTCATGGACAGGGAGATCGCGCCTTTCCACGAGGCCTGGGAAGAGCAGGGCTACGTCGCGCGCGAGGTCTGGAACAAGGCCGGCGCGAACGGCTTTCTCTGCATGGCGCTGCCCGACGAATACGGCGGTGCGGGCGCCGACCTGCTCTATTCGGTGATCCAGTTCGAGGAGGTCTGGGCGCGCGGCTTCACCGGCATCGGCTTCGGGCTGCACAGCGAGATCGTGGCGCCCTACATCCTGCGCTACGGCACCGAGGCACAGAAGAAGAACTACCTGCCGAAGCTCGCGAGCGGCGAGATGATCGGCGCCATTGCGATGAGCGAGCCGGCCGCCGGCAGCGACCTGCAGGCCGTGCGCACCACCGCCATCCAGCAGCCCGACGGCAGCTACCTGATGAACGGCAGCAAGACCTTCATCACCAACGGCTGGCATGCGGACCTCGTGATCGTGGTCGCCAAGACCGACCCCGCAGGCGGCGCCAAGGGCACCAGCCTGTTCCTGTTGGAGCGCGGCATGGCTGGCTTCGAAAAGGGCCAGCGTCTCAAGAAGCTGGGCCTGAAGGCGCAGGACACCTCGGAGCTCTTCTTCAACGACGTGCGCCTGCCGGCCGAGGCGCTGCTCGGCGGCGCCGCGCAGGAGAACCGCGGCTTCGTCTGCCTGATGGAGCAACTGCCGTGGGAGCGGCTGCAGATCGCGATCAGCGCGGTGGCCGCTGCGCAGGCCGCGATCGAGCACACCGTGGCCTATGTGAAGGAGCGCAAGGTCTTCGGCCAGCCCGTGGCGGCGTATCAGAACACGCGCTACACGCTGGCCGAGCTGCAGACCGAGGTGCAGGTGGCGCAGGTCTTCGTCGACAAATGCATCGAGCTTCTGATGCAGGAAAAACTCGACACCGCGACCGCGAGCATGGCCAAGTACTGGACCACCGACCTGCAGTGCAAGGTGATGGACGAGTGCGTGCAACTGCACGGCGGCTACGGCTACATGTGGGAGTACCCGGTGACGCGCGCCTACGCCGATGCGCGGGTGCAGCGCATCTATGGCGGCACCAACGAGATCATGAAAGAGGTGATCACGCGGGCGATGGGGTTGCCGGGGCGCTGAGGGGAAGCGCTTGTTTTAGTCCCAATTTGGGACTAAACTTGACCGCGATGCGGATCATTTCGGTGAAGTACTTGAGGGACTTTGGGGTGCGCCACCCCGCCTCGGAACAGCCGTTGAAGGCTTGGCATGAAGAGGCCAAGGCGGCAGTTTGGAAGACACCGCAGGACATCAAGGACCGCTATCGCAGTGCTCGCTTTGTTGGAAGCAACCGGGTCGTTTTCAACATCAAGGGCAATGACTACCGCCTTATCGCTGCCATCGCTTACAGATACGAGGCCGTTTGCGTCAAATTCATCGGCACGCATTCGGAATATGACCGAATCGATGCCCAACCTATTGAAGTGGAGTAGTCCATGGACATCCGACCCATCCGAACCGAAGCTGATTACAAGGCCACACTGAAGGCGGTGTCGCCGTACTTCGATCAGGAGCCGGCGCCGGGCACGGAGGACGCCGATCGCTTCGAAGTGTTGCTGGCATTGATCCAGAGCTATGAATCGAAAAATCACCCGATCGACCCGCCGGACGCGATCGAGGCGATCAAGTTCCGAATGGAGCAGCAGGGCCTCTCGGCGAAGGATCTTGAGCCTTTCATCGGGCAGTTGAATCGCGTGTACGAAGTCCTCAATCACAAACGTCCCTTGACCTTGAGGATGATTCGTCGAATCCACAAGGGGCTCGGCATTCCAGCTGAGGTATTGATCCAAACCGAAAACGACGACAAGTTCTCGCTTGCCGCATAGGAGCCCGCGTCATGCCCACCAATGCCTTCTATGCCCAGTCCGGCGGCGTCACTTCGGTCATCAACGCCTCGGCCTGCGGCGTGATCGAAACGGCGCGCCGGCACGCCGATCGAATCGGCACCGTCTACGCCGGACGCAACGGCATTCTCGGCGCGCTCGCCGAGGAGCTGATCGATACCAGCCTGGAGTCGGCCGAGGCGATCGCGGCGCTGCGCTCCACGCCCGCGGGCGCCTTCGGTTCCTGCCGCTACAAGCTCAAGTCGCTGGAAAAGAACCGGCGCGAGTACGAGCGCTTGATCGAGGTCTTCAAGGCGCACGGCATCGGCTACTTCTTCTACAACGGCGGCGGCGATTCGGCCGACACCTGCTTCAAGGTGAGCCAGCTGTCCGCTTCGCTCGGCTACCCGCTGCAGGCGATCCATGTGCCGAAGACCATCGACAACGACCTGCCGCTCACCGACTGCTGCCCGGGCTTCGGCTCGGTCGCGAAGTACGTGGCGGTGTCCACGCTCGAAGCCTCGCTGGACGTGCGCTCGATGGCCGCCACCTCCACCAAGGTGTTCGTGCTCGAGGTGATGGGCCGCCACGCGGGCTGGATCGCGGCGGCCGGCGGCCTGGCGGCGGACCACGGCATTCCTGTCGTGATCCTGTTCCCCGAGATTCCCTTCGACCAGCCGGCCTTCCTGGCGCGCGTCGATGCGCTGGTCAAGCACCATGGCTATTGCACGGTGGTGGTGTCGGAAGGTTGCCACCATCCCGACGGCACCTTCCTCGCCGAGCAGGGTACCAAGGATGCCTTCGGCCATGCGCAGCTCGGCGGCGCGGCGCCTGTGGTGGCGCAGATGGTCAAGGAGGCGCTGGACTACAAATTCCACTGGGCGGTGGCCGACTATCTGCAGCGCTCGGCGCGCCACATCGCCTCGGCCACCGACGCGCGGCAGGCCTATGAGCTCGGGCAGCGCGCGGTCGAGCTGGCACTCGAAGGCAAGAACTCGGTGATGCCGACCATCGATCGGACCTCCGACTCGCCCTATGCCTACCGCATCGGCAGCGCGCCGCTCGACCAGGTGGCCAACACCGAGAAGTTCATGCCGCGCGACTTCATCTCGGCCGACGGCTACGGCATCACCGACAAGTGCCGCAGCTACCTGCTGCCGCTGATCCAGGGCGAGGACTATCCGGCCTACCGCGACGGGCTGCCGGTCTACGTGACGCTGCAGAACCACGTGGTCGCGAAGAAGCTGCCGGCCTTCGAGATCGCCAAATGAACGCCGCAGCTGCACGGCCCGATCCTTCGCGTTGCCCTCTGTGCGGCGAGGCGAACCGCTGCGCGATGGAGATCGAGCGCGAGACCGGCCAAGTGCAGCCGCCTTGCTGGTGCATGCAAACCGACTTCGACCGCGCCGTGCTCGCGCGCGTCCCTGCAGAGATGCGCGGCCTCGCCTGCATCTGCGCGCGCTGCACTACTGCAGCCGCTGTTGCTGCGACTGCTGCTGATCCTGCTCCTGCGCCGGCGGTTCAGGATTGACGGGCGCCGGCGGCTGCCGGCCGCGCTCCCGCTCTTCGGCGATCACCTCGTGGATGAACTGCAGCTTGCCTACGGCCACGTGCGGCAGCACGAAGGGGTAGTAGTCGGGCTGGCCCATGCTGCGCGACAGCTCGTTGAGCACATTGGTGAGGCGCACCCAGCCGTTGAGGAAGTCGAGGAAATTCGCCGCTCCGGGATGTTCGGGCTGCCAGAGATCCGAGAGCTCGAACAGGTCGCTGGTGACTTCGACGTTCTGCGCATCGACGCCGAAGCTCTTCGCCGTGTCCGCCGTGTCGGCCATGTGCAGGTAATGGGCCCAGGTTTCGGCCCAGTCTTCCCACGGATGCGCGCTTGCATAGCTCGTGACGTAGCGGTTCGCCCAGTCGGGCGGCGGGCCGTTGTCGTAGTGGTTGCGCAGCGCCGTCGCGTAGTCGGCCCGCTCGTCGCCGAAGAGCTCGCGAAAACCGTCGAGCCACGGCGTCGGGAAGACCAGCAGGTCCCAGTAGTAGTGACCGATCTCGTGGCGGAAATGGCCGACCAGCGTGCGATAGGGTTCGCGCATCTCGGCACGGATGCGCTCGCGCACCGCGTCCTCGGCCTCTTCGGCGTTGAGCGTGATCAGGCCCATCTCGTGGCCGGTCATCACATGCGGGCCGCCCGGCATGTTGCTCAGGAAGTCGAAGGCCAGGCCGTGCACCGGATCGGTCAGGCGCGTGACGACCGGCAGGCCCAGCGCCAGCAGCTGCGAGATCAGCCGGCGCTTGGAGAGTTCGAGCTTGCGCCACAGCTCGCCGTTGCTCTCGATCGACAGGTCGGGGATGGTGCGCGTGACGCTGCATGAGAGGCACAGCCCGGGCACCAGGCCGTCGGTGTGGAAGGCCGGGTCGTCACCTTCGCGCGGCGCGGGCACCATCCAGTTGCAGGCGGCCGGGGTCATCAGGTTGGCGCAGCGGCGGTAGGTCTTGCCCCCGGCATCGCCGAAGACGGTGAAGGTGTCGGGCTCGGCGCCTTCCAACGTTGCGGGCGCGAGCGGCACCACGCCCAGGCTTTCGATCACGAAGCCGAGCGGCGTATGGCAGGCCAGGCACTGGCTGTTGCGCAGGAACACGGGGCGGCCGCACTGGCACTGGTAGGCACGGGTGACGGTGGGCGCCTGGAGCTCGGCCGCGAGCGAGGGCGCGGCTTCGGCTTCGACGGCGGGGCCGCTGTCGTCGGGGGTAGGGGATTCCATAGCTCTGTGTTCTTTTGGATTTCGTGCGGGACAGCCGGACCATTGTGAAGGCTGCCTCTGCGCCAGGACCGGCGCGCAAACCCCGATATCCTTGTAGGACGGCCCGAACAGGCTGCCTCCCCCGATGACCTCGACGCTCCCGCCGCAATCCCTCAGCAGCCGCTATGGGCCCCGCTACCGCTGGCTGCTGCTCTTTTCCGTGATGGTGGGCGTGATGGCATCGATCATGTCCTCGACCATCGTCAACGTGGCGATCCCGGGCATGAGCCACCACTTCGCGCTGGGCCAGGAGCGCGCGCAGTGGGTCAGCTCGGGCTTCATGGTCGCGATGACGGTGTCGATGTTGACCACGCCCTGGCTGCTCGCGCGCTACGGCTACCGCCGCACCTATGTCGGCACCATGGTGCTGCTGCTGCTCGGCGGCGTCGCGGGCGGGCTGGCCAACCACTTCCCGCTGGTGCTGATCGCGCGGGTCGCCGAGGGCCTGGCGGCCGGCGTGGTGCAGCCGATCCCGGCCATCATCATCCTGCGCGCCTTCGAGCCCCACGAGCAGGGCCGCGCAACCGGCATCTTCGGCATGGGCGTGGTGCTGGCGCCGGCCATCGGCCCCAGCATCGGCGGCGTGCTGGTCGACCTGTTCGGCTGGCGCTCGATCTTCTTCATGGTGGTGCCTTTCTGCATCGCCTCGATCTGGCTGGCCTACAAGTTCGTGCCGACCACGGCGCCCGGCGGCGTGGCGGCGGCGCGCAGCGGCGGGCTCGACTGGGGCGGCCTCGCGCTGGGCACCGCCGGCACCTTGTGCCTGCTGAACGGGCTGGTCGAACTGCGCGGCGACGCGCCGCTGCAGGCCGCGGCGCTGCTCGTCGGCGCGGTCGTGGCCTTCGGCGCCTTCGTCGGCTGGCAGCGGCGGCTCGCGGCCGCGGGCGGCACGCCGCTGATGAACCTGGCGCTGTTCCAGTACCGGCAGTTCGCGATGGGCAGCGTGGTCGCCTTCATCTACGGCACGGCGCTGTTCGGCTCGACCTACCTGCTGCCGGTCTACATGCAGGTCGGGTTGCAGCTTTCGGCTTCGCACGTCGGCACCATCCTGCTGCCGGCCGGCATCGTGCTCGCCTTCACCATTGCCGGTGTCGGCCGGCTCGCGGACCGGCATCCGACCTGGCTCCTGGTGTGCACCGGGCTCGCGCTCTTGGCCGTCTCCTTCGCGCTGATGCTGTTGCTGCGGCTCGACAGCGCGCTCTGGCTGCTGGTGGCCTTCGCGATCATCGGCCGCGTCGGGCTGGGCTTCATCCTGCCCTCGCTCAACCTGGGCTCGATGCGCCCGCTCGCCAAGCCGCTGATTCCGCAGGGCGCGAGCGCAATCAACTTCCTGCGCATGTTGGGCGGCGCGGCCGGCGTGAGCCTGTGCGCGATCGTGCTCGAATGGCGGCTGGCCGTGCATGGCGATTCGC
This sequence comes from Variovorax sp. LjRoot175, assembly GCF_964253805.1. Lineage (NCBI taxonomy): Bacteria > Pseudomonadati > Pseudomonadota > Betaproteobacteria > Burkholderiales > Comamonadaceae > Variovorax > Variovorax sp. LjRoot175. The sequence goes on from NZ_CAXURY020000001.1 coordinate 5,550,628, forward strand.
TGGTCAACACGGCCACCAGCCCGGCGCGGCTGGCGGCCTTCAACGAGGTGTTCGCGATGCTGGCCGGCCTCTGCGCGCTGGCGATCTGCGCGGCCTGGCAGTTGCGCGAAAAGCGCTCTAATTGACCCATGTGCCAATTGCTCGGAATGAACTGCAACACGCCGACCGACGTGACATTCAGCTTCACGGGCTTCGCGCAGCGCGGCGGGCGCACCGACCACCATGCCGACGGCTGGGGCATCGCCTTCTTCGAGGACAGCGGCCTCAGGCATTTCGTCGACCACCAGCCGGCCTGCGAGTCGCCGGTGGCCGAGCTGATCCGGCGCTACCCGATCCAGAGCCGCAACGTCATCGCGCACATCCGCAAGGCCACGCAGGGCGCGGTGAACCTGCAGAACTGCCACCCCTTCGTGCGCGAGCTGTGGGGCCGCTACTGGGTGTTCGCGCACAACGGCGACCTGAAGGACTTCAGGCCGCGGCTGCACGGCAACTTTCATCCCGTGGGCAATACCGACAGCGAGCACGCCTTCTGCTGGATCATGCAGGAGATGGCCAAGTCGCACGCCGACGTGCCGAGCGTCGAGGAACTGACGCTCACGCTGCGCGAGCTGGCGCCGCGCGTCGCGCGCCACGGCACCTTCAACTTCATGCTCTCGAACGGGCAGGCGCTGTGGTCGCACGCCTCGACGAACCTCTGGTACATCGAGCGGCGCCATCCTTTCGTGACGGCCGAGCTGTCGGACGAAGACCTCAGCATCGACTTTGCGCAGCACACCACGCCGAATGACCGGGTGGCGGTGGTGGTGACGGCGCCCCTGACCACCAACGAGACCTGGACCGCCTTCGCGCCCAACGAGCTCGCGGTGTTCGTCGACGGCCAGCGCGCCGGCTGAATTCGGGCGCCGCGCACGGGCTTCGCCGAGGCGGTGCGCGCGCTGGGCCAGGCGCTAGCGGAGGTACGCCTCCAACGCATCGATGAACATCGCCGGCACGTCGAAGCCGGTCTGCTCGGTGATTTCCTGGAAGCAGGTCGGACTGGTCACGTTGATCTCGGTCAGCGAGCCGCCGATCACGTCGAGCCCGATCAGGAGCAGCCCGCGTTCGTTGAGCACCGGTCCGATCGCTTCGGCGATGCGCCGGTCCTGGTCGGTCAGCGGCTGCGCCACGCCCTTGCCGCCGGCCGCGAGGTTGCCGCGCACCTCGGTGCCCTGCGGAATGCGCGCCAGGCTGTGCGGCACGGCCTGGCCGCCGATCACGAGGATGCGCTTGTCGCCCTGCGCGATCTCGGGCACGAAGCGCTGCACCATGATGGTTTCGGCGCCGTTCTTGTTGAGCGTCTCGACGATCGAGCCGAGGTTCAGCCCGTCGGCCTTGACGCGGAAGATGCCCATGCCGCCCATGCCGTCGAGCGGCTTCAGGATGATGTCCTGGTGCTCGGCATGGAAGGCGCGCACCGCGGCCGGATCGCGCGTGACCAGCGTGGGCGTCGTGTACTCGGCGAACTCCATGATCGCGAGCTTCTCGGGATGGTCGCGCAGCGCGCGCGGCCGGTTGACGACGCGCGCGCCTTCGCGCTCGCCCTGTTCGAGCAGGTGAGTGGCGTAGATGTACTCGGCGTCGAAGGGCGGGTCCTTGCGCATCAGCACCACGTCGAAGGCGTGCAGCGGGCGTTCGATCACGGCCTCTTCGCGGAACCATGCCTGCTCGCCGGTCAGCGCGATCTCGCGCACCCTGGCGGTGACCGGCCGGCCGCGCTGCCAGTTCAGGTGCCGCGGCTCGCAGGCCGAGAGCGTGTAGCCGCGGCGCTGCGCCTCTCGCATCATCGAGAAGGTGGTGTCCTTGTAGATCTTGAACTGCTCGAGCGGGTCAGCGATGAAAAGAATGTGCATCAGGATGTCTTTCCGGCGAACGATGAGGAAGGGGCGGCTTCGGCAGAAGCGGCCCGTGCGTCTTGCTTGATCTTGCAGGCAGCTGCGATGTCCTTGCCGGCGAAGGGTTTGCCGCAGCCGAGCTGCTGGATGGCCGAGAGGCTCAGGTCCTTGAAGAATCGCATCGACGGCCTCGACGCCCTAGATCTCGATCTTCGAGCCCAGCTCGACCACCGCGTTGTTCGGCAGCCCGAGGAAGCCCGCCGCCCCGCTCGCGTTGTGGTGCATCTGCGCGAAGAGCTTCTCGCGCCAGGGCGCCATGCCGCTGCCGAGCGTGGGGATCACCACGTCGCGCGAGAGAAAGTAGCTGGTCGTCATGGGCTCGAGCTGGCAGCCGCGCAGCCGCGCATGCTCCAGCGCGCGCGGCAGGTCGACGTCGTTCTTGAAGCCGTAGTGCACCACCACCTGCCAGCAGTGATGCCCGAGCGGCTCCATCTCGATGCGCTTGTCCATCGGAATCCACGGCACTTCGTGGCTGCGCACGGTGACGAACAGGTTCTGCTCGTGCATCACCTTGTTGTGCTTGAGGTTGTGCAGCAGCGCATTGGGCACCACGCCCGGCTCCGCGGTCATGAACACCGCGGTGCCGTCGACGCGCGCCGGCGGATTGACGAACACCGAATCGAGGAAACCGCGCAGGTCGATGGCTTCGGCCAACTGCATCTGGCCCATGAGGCGCCGGCCTTCCTTCCAGGTCAGCATCAGCATGAAGATGGACCCGCCGATCAGGAGCGGGAACCAGCCGCCTTCGAACAGCTTCAACAGGTTGGAGGCGAAGAACAGGAAGTCGACCACGAAGAACCAGCCGGTCGCGGCGATGCACAGCCACAACGGGTACTTCCAGGCATAGCGGATCACGAAGAAAGTCAGCACCGTGGTGATCAGCATGTCGGTGGTCACGGCGATGCCGTAGGCCGCGGCCAGGTTGCTCGACGAGCGGAACATGACCACCGCCAGCACGATCGCGACGAACAGCCCCCAGTTGACGAAGGGAATGTAGATCTGCCCCGCGGTGCGCACGCTGGTGTGCTCGATGTTCAGGCGCGGCAGGTAACCGAGCTGGATCACCTGCCGCGTGACGCTGAAGGCGCCGGTGATGAGCGCCTGCGACGCGATCACCGTGGCGGCGGTGGCGAGCAGCACCAGCGGTATCAGGGCCCATTCGGGCGCCATCATGTAGAAGGGATTCTTCACCGCCGACGGGTTCTCCAGCAGCAGCGCGCCCTGGCCGAAGTAGTTGAGCGTGAGCGCCGGCATCACGACCGAGAACCAGGCGACGCGGATCGGCCGCTTGCCGAAGTGGCCGAGGTCGGCGTAGAGCGCCTCGGCACCGGTCACGCACAGCACGGTCGCACCCAGGATGATGAAGCTGGTGCCGGGGTTGTCCCACATGAAGCGCAGCGCATAGTGCGGGCTCATGGCCTTGAGGATTTCAGGATGGGCGAGGATCTGCCACACGCCCAGCAGCGCGATCGCGAAGAACCAGACCAGCGTGATCGGGCCGAAGTAGCGGCCGATGCCCGTGGTGCCGTGCTTCTGGAGCGCGAACAGGCAGAACAGCACGACCAGCGTGATCGGGATCACGTAGTGCTTGAAGTGCGGCGACACCACCTCCAGGCCCTCGACCGCCGACAGCACCGAGATGGCCGGCGTGATGACGCCGTCGCCGTAGAAGAGCGAGGTGCCGAAGATGCCGACCATCAGCAGCACGTGGCGCAGGCGGGGCTTGTCGACCACCGCCTGCGAGGCCAGTGCCAGCATCGCGACCAGGCCGCCCTCGCCCTCGTTGTCGGCCCGCAGGACCAGCACCACGTACTTGAGCGAGACGATCACCGTCAAGGTCCAGAAGAACATCGACAGGATGCCGTAGACGTTCTCGACCGTGAAGGGAACGTGGCCGTGGCCGAACACCTCCTTGACCGCATACAGAACGCTGGTGCCGATGTCGCCATAGACGACACCGATGGCCGCAAGGATCAGCGCGGCAGAGGAAGATTTGGTGGGGGACACGGAGTCGATGAAAAAGGGTGTCCGGCATGACGCTGCACGCCCGGGCGCCTGGGCAGCTGGGTGCAGCCGCCGCGTCGCCTTCCGCCCTCTTGTTTGCGTTGCTGTGGGGTCGCTATTTTGCCGCCGCCGGAAGGCCCCGCAACACGTACTACGAAATCATTCGTAGATTTCGGCGTCCGGATCGGTCGCCTCGAGCTCGTAGCTGGCCGCCACCATGGCCAGCCGTCCGATCACGCCGTACATGTAGAAGCGATTCGGGGCGCTCGCGCCGGGCTTGGCGCCCGGTTGCGGTAAGTGCGCACTCTCCGAAAATGCCAAGGGCACGAAGCTCGCGCCCGGCAGGTTGAGGTTCTCGTCGGGGCTGCGCTCGGCATGCACCCGGTAGAAGCCGCCGACCACGTAGCGGTCCATCATGTAGACCACCGGCTCGGCGACGCCGTTGTGCACGCGCTCGTTGGTCAGCACGCCTTCCTGCACGATCACCTCGCCCGGCTCCTGGGCTTCGCTGGCGGTGCCGGTCTTGTTGTTGCGCGGCCTGCGGCCGAGGGCCTCGAGATCCTTGACGTCGCGCACCGTCATGACACCCATGCCATGGGCGCCGTTGTCGGCTTTGACGACCACGAAGGGCTTCTCGTTGATGCCGTATTCCTTGTACTTGCGCCGGATCTTGGTGAGCAGCGCGTCCACGTGGCTGGTCAGCACGTCCATCCCCTGGCCCTCGGCGACATCGACGCCGCCGGCGCGCGCGTACATCGGGTTGATCAGCCAGGGGTCGATGCCCAACAGCTTGCCGAAGCGCTTGGAAACTTCCTCGTAGCTGTGGAAGTGGTTGCTCTTGCGGCGTACCGACCAGCCGGCATGCAGCGGCGGCAGCAGGTACTGCTCGTGCAGGTCTTCCAGGATGCCGGGCGTGCCGGCCGCGAGGTCGTTGTTGAGCAGGATGGTGCAGGGGTCGAAATGCTTGAGCCCCAGGCGCCGCTTGCCGCGCACCACGGGCTCCAGGCACACGGTCTCGCCGTTCGGCAACTCGATCTTCTTGGGCGACTTGATCGCCGGATCGATCGAGCCCACGCGCACATTGAGCCCCGCCATATGAAAAATCCGCACCAGCCGGGCCACGTTGGCCAGGTAGAAGGTGCTGCGCGCATTGTTTTCCGGGATCACCAGCAGGTTGCGCGCTTCGGGGCAGATCTTCTCGATCGCGGCCTGCGCGGCCTGCACCGCCAGCGGCAGCATGTCATCGGTCAGGTTGTTCCAGCCGCCAGGGTAGAGGGTGGTGTCGACCGGCGCCAGCTTGAAGCCGGCATTGCGGATATCGACCGAGCTGTAGAAGGGCGGCGTGTGCTCCATCCATTCGAGCCGGAACCAGCGCTCGATGGCCGGCATGGAGTCGAGAACGCGTTGTTCGAGTTCGTTGATGGGGCCGGTCAGGGCGGTGACGAGATGGGGAACCATGCGACGGCCTTGTTATGCGTGTTCTGCGACGAAAGGTGGAGTGGAATTGTAGGATTTGGGGGCGCTGGAGCGGATGACAAGCGCTGCCCCGATCCGCGCCACCTTCAGCTCCGCACTTCGCCCTGGCCCAGCACCACGTACTTGAGCGAGGTGAGCCCCTCGATGCCGACCGGCCCGCGCGCATGGAACTTGTCGGTGCTGATGCCGATCTCGGCCCCGAGCCCGAACTCGAAGCCGTCGGCAAAGCGCGTGCTCGCGTTCACCATCACGCTGGCCGAGTCGACCTCGCGCAGGAAGCGCTGGGCGTGCATGTGGTCGCGCGTGACGATGGCGTCGGTGTGATGGCTCGAATAGCGGTTGATGTGCGCGATGGCTTCGTCCACGCCCGCGACCACCTTGATGCTGATGACGGCGGCCAGGTACTCCTCAGACCAGTCGGACTCGACCGCGTCCACCACCCGGGCGCCCGGCGGGAGCGCACCGTCGGCGCGCAGGATGCGCGCCGCTGCGGGGTCGCAGCGCATCTCCACCCCCTTGGCCGCGAAGATCGCGCCGATCTCCGGCAGGAAGCTCTCGGCCATCGAGGCCGCCACCAGCAGGCCCTCGGCCGCATTGCAGGGGCTGTACTTCTGCGTCTTGGCGTTGTCGACGATCTTGACCGCCATGTCGAGCTCGGCCGTGTCGTCCACGAAGACGTGGCAGTTGCCGTCCAGGTGCTTGATGACCGGCACCTTGGCCTCGCGGCTGATGCGCTCGATCAGGCCCTTGCCGCCTCGCGGGATGACCACGTCGACGAACTCGGGCATCGCGATCAGCTGCCCCACCGCCTCGCGGTCGGTGGTCTGCACCAGCTGCACCGCCTCGACCGGCAGGCCCGCCTCGGCCAGCGCCTCCGACACCAGCAGCGCGAGCGCCTTGTTCGACTCGATCGCCTCCGAGCCGCCGCGCAGGATCGCCGCGTTGCCGCTCTTGATCGCGAGGCTCGCGGCCTCGATGGTCACGTTGGGCCGGCTCTCGTAGATCATGCCGAAGACGCCGATCGGCACCCGCATCTGACCGACGCGGATGCCGCTGGGCTGCTGCTTCATGCCGATGACTTCGCCGATCACGTCGGGCATCGCGGCGAGCTGTTCGCAGCCCAGCGCCACGGTCTCGATGACCTTCGGCGTGAGCTTGAGCCGGTCGACCATCGGGGCCGAGAGGCCGGCCGCGACAGCGCGCTCGATGTCGCGCGCATTGGCCGGGGCCAGGCCCTCCGCCCTCTCGCGCAGGCGCCGTGCCAGCGCCTTGAGCGCCTTGTTCTTGGTGGCCGCGGAGGCCTTGGCCATCAGGGCGGCGGCCGCCTTGGCCTGCAGCCCCAGGGTCTGCATGTGTTCGTTGACGTTGAACGCGTTCATCCGCGCATTTTCCCACGCGGGCTGCGGGCAGGGCGGCAATGCGTGGAAACGCGGGGTTCGCGAAAGAGGAACGATCGCGCGCTCAGCCCCGGGCCGGCGCCGCGCAGGCCCGGCACAGCATCAGCGCCAGCCGCTGCAGCGCCTGCCAGCCGCCGGCCGGCCAGTCGGGCTGCTTCAGGCCCTTGACGATGCCGTCCACGATGTGCGCGGCGCGCAGCATGCGGGCCAGCGCACGATCGTCCAGCCGCGGCAGCACGCGCTCGAAGGCGCGCTCGCGCAGGCCCCAGATGCGGTTCTCGCGCAGCGCCATGGGCAGCGGCCGGCCGGCGGCCATCGCGTCCTTGACGCGCTTCAGCGCCCGGATGTCCTCGGCCAGCGTGTAGTGCACCAGCACCTCGGCCTCGCCTTCGGCCTGCAGGCCGTCGAGCATGCGCGCGACGCGCTGCGGATTGCCGCCGAGCACGGCTTCGGAGAGCTTGAACACGTCGTAGCGCGCGACGTTGTTGACCGCGCCTTCGACCTGCTCCCACGACAGCTCGCCCTCGGGATGCAGCAGCGCGAGCTTCTGGATTTCCTGGTGCGCGGCGAGCAGGTTGCCTTCCACGCGGTCGGCGAAGAACTGCAGCGTGCGCTGGCCTTCCTCGCCGCCTCTCACGCGCTGGCCCTGCTGCGCGAGCCGCTGCGCGATCCACTGCGGCAGCGCGGCGCGCTCGATGCTTTCGATCTGCAGGCTGATGCCGTTGTTCTCCAGCGCCGAGAACCAGGCGCCGGTGCGCGTGGCCTTGTCCAGGCGCGGCAGCATCACCAGCGTGAGGGTGCTGTCGTTGCCCTGCGCGGCCTCGGCGATCTGCTGCAGCGCGACGCTGCCGTCCTTGCCCGGCTTGCCCGAGGGGATGCGGATTTCGACGATCTGCCGGTCGGCGAACAGGCTCAGCGACCCGCCCGCGGCGAGCACCGCGCTCCAGTCGAAATGCGCGCCGGCCACGGTGTACGAGCTGCGCTCGGTGTAGCCCTGCGTTCGTGCCGCTACGCGGATCGCGTCGGCCGCCTCCTGCGCGAGCAGCGGCTCGTCGCCGTGGATGGTGTAGAGCGGCTTGATGCCCTTCTGCAGATGGGCTTCCAGCTGCGCGGGGCCGAGCTGCATCAGAGGCTCTTCACCGCGCCCAGCCGCCGCATCGTCTGCTGGGCGATGTCGCTCTGCATGTCGCGGAACAGCAGCTCCGCTTCGCTTTCCTTCGCCAGCGCCGCGGTTTCGTTGTAGGTGATGTCGCGCTGCTGCTGGATCTCGGTCGGTGGCAGCAGTTCCTTGCCGCCCGGCGTGCGCAGCCTGAAGCGCATCGTCAGGCGCAGCTGGAGCTCGCGCACCTGGCCGGCCGAATTGGTGGAGAGCACGATGCGCTCGCGGTTTTCGGCAAGGATGTCGAGCACCGCTTCGGCCGTGTCGAGCTTGTCGGCCGGAATCAGCTCGACGGTGCCGGCGGCGCGGATCTGGCGCCGAAGATCGTTCACGAAAGCCGAGCTGCCCGGCACCGCCAGCGTCTTGAACGCGAAGATCGGCGCACGGCGCAGCTCGAAGCCGCAGCCCGCGACCCCAAGCGAGGCCGCCGCGGCAAGGGCGAGAAAGCCGCGACGCGGCAGGAAGCGCTGAGACCGGGTGCGTGTATTCATGCTTTCCTTCATACCACCACGTTGACCAGCCGCCCGGGCACCACGACCACGCGCTTGGGCACGGCGCCCTCGGCATGCTTGGCCAGCACCTCGCTCGCGAGCGCGATCTTCTCGATCTCCTGCTTCGAGGCATTGGCCGGCACGCGCAGCGAGCCGCGCAGCTTGCCGTTGACTTGCAGCATGAGCTCGATCTCGTCCTGCTCCAGCGCGACCACGTCGACCACCGGCCAGGGCGCGTCGAGCAGCGGGCCGTGCAGCTTGTCGTAGCCCAGCTGATGCCACAGTGCGTGCGTGATGTGCGGCGTGGCCGGGTAGAGGCAGCGCATCAGGATGCCGAAGCCTTCGCGCACGGCCGCGCGGTCGCCCGTGCTGCCGTCGGACTTGAAGCCCTCCAGCGCATTCAGGAGCTTCATCGCGCCCGACACCACGGTGTTGTATTGCATGCGCTGGTAGTCGTAGTCGATCTGGCGCAGCACGGTATGGACCTCGCGGCGCAGCGCCTTGGCCTCCTTGCCGAAGGCCGAGCGCGGGTCGATCGCGTCGATCTCGATCTCCGCGTTCTCCGCGGCGCTGACGGTCGCCGCTTCGAGCGCCACCCCGAAGTTCCAGACCCGGCGCAGGAAACGGTAGCTGCCTTCCACAGCCGCATCGTTCCACTCCAGCGTGGCCTCGGGCGGCGCGGTGAACATGGTGTAGAGGCGCGCCGTGTCGGCGCCGTACTTCTCGATCAGGTCCTGCGGATCGACGCCGTTGCGCTCGCTCTTGCCCATCTTGCCGACGCCGCCGTATTCGAGCTTCGAACCGTCGGCCAGGGTGCCGCCGGTGATGCGCCCCTGCGCATCGAGCACGGGCGTCACCTCGGAAGGCGGGAAGTACTCCTTGGCCCCCTTCTCGGTGCGCCGGTAGAAGATGTGGTTGAGCACCATGCCCTGCGTGAGCAGCTTGCTGAAGGGCTCGTCGATCTTCACCAGACCGAGGTCGCGCATCACCTTGGTCCAGAAGCGCGCGTAGAGCAGGTGCAGGATCGCGTGCTCGATGCCGCCGATGTACTGGTCCATCGGCATCCAGTAGTCGGCGCCCTCGGCCACCATGGCCTGGTCGTTCTTCGGGTCGCAATAGCGCATGAAGTACCACGCGCTGTCGACGAAGGTGTCCATCGTGTCAGTCTCGCGCCGCGCCGGCTTGCCGCAGACCGGGCACACCACGCCGGCGTGGAAGCCTTCATGCTTGGCCAGCGGGTTGCCGGAGCCGTCGGGCACGCACTCGGTGGGCAGCACGACCGGCAGGTCCTTCTCGGGCACCGGCACCGCGCCGTGCTCCTCGCAGTGGATGATCGGGATCGGCGTGCCCCAGTAGCGCTGGCGGCTCACGCCCCAGTCGCGCAGGCGCCAGGTGGTCTGCATCTCGCCCAGGCCCTTCTGGCCGAGCGCGTGCGCCACCGCCTTGACCGCCTCGGCGTAGGACATGCCGCTGAAGTTGTCGGAGTTGATGGTCACGCCGCGCTGCTTGTCGGCATACCAGTCCTGCCAGCGGTGGTAGTCGAAGTGCGGTTCGTCGTCGACCAATACGACCTGGATGATCTCGATGCCGTACTTGTTGGCGAAGGCGAAGTCGCGCTCGTCGTGCGCGGGCACGCCCATCACGGCGCCGTCGCCGTAGCCGATCAGCACGTAGTTGCCGACCCAGACCGGAATCGGCTCGTCGGTGATCGGGTGCTGCACGTGCAGGCCGGTGGGCACGCCCTTCTTTTCCTGCGTCGCGAGCTCGGCCTCGGTGGTGCCCCCGCTCTTGCATTCCTCGATGAAGGCGGCGACTTTCGGGTCTTTCTTCGCGGCATGCACGGCGAGCGGGTGTTCGGGCGCCACGGCGCAGAAGGTCACGCCCATGATGGTGTCGGCGCGCGTCGTGAAGACGTGCATGAGGCCGCTCTGGATCAGCTTGCCGTGATCGTCCTTGATGTCGTGCAGGAAGGCGAAGCGCACGCCCTCGCTCTTGCCGATCCAGTTCTCCTGCATCAACTTGACGCGCTCGGGCCAGCCCGGCAGCTTGTGCTGGGTGTGCTCGAGCAGTTCTTCGGCGTAGTCGCTGATCTTGAGGTAGTAGCCCGGGATCTCGCGCCGCTCCACCGTGGCGCCGGTGCGCCAGCCCTTGCCGTCGATCACCTGCTCGTTGGCCAGCACGGTCTGGTCGACCGGATCCCAGTTGACGAGCTGGGTCTTGCGGTAAGCGATGCCTTTTTCGAGCATCTTCAGGAACAGCCACTGGTTCCACTTGTAATAGCTGGGGTCGCAGGTGGCGATCTCGCGGCTCCAGTCGATCGCCAGCCCCATGGCCTGGAGCTGGCTCTTCATGTAGCCGATGTTCTCGTAGGTCCATTGGGCCGGCGGCACGCCGTTCTTGAGCGCCGCGTTCTCGGCCGGCAGGCCGAAGGCGTCCCAGCCCATCGGCATCAGCACGTTGTAGCCGCTCATGCGCAGGTAGCGCGTGAGCATGTCGTTGATCGTGTAGTTGCGCACGTGGCCCATGTGCAGCTTGCCGCTGGGGTACGGCAGCATCGAGCAGGCGTAGTACTTCTTCTTGCGCGCGTCCTCGGTCACGCGGTAGGCATCGGCCGCCGTCCAGGCGGCCTGGGCAGCGGACTCGACGTCGCTGGGTTTGTAGCTGGGGTTCATTGGGCTTGGGGCAACAGCCCGGCATCAGGCGGCCGGGGAATGCGGATTATCGCGGGTGAGGAAGCTCAAGGCTTCCTGGTGGCCGGCGCTTCGGTCACGAAGCCGATGCGGCTCAGCCCCGCCTTGTTCGCGATGCCCATCAACTCGACCACCTTGCCGTAGGGCACGGTCTGGTCGGCGCGCAGCTGGACCTCGGTGTCGCGGTTGGCGGCGGCGGCCTTCTCGAGGCCGGCCGCGAGCTCCTCGACACTCACGGCCTGGTCGTTAAGGAAGACCTTGCCCTCCGCATCCACCGCGAGACTCACGAACTTGGGCGTGTCGGCGGGCTGGCCGGCGTCGGTGCGCGGCAGGTCGAGCTTGATCGAGCTGGCCATCAACGGGGCGGTGATGATGAAGATCACCAGCAGCACCAGCATCACGTCCACCAGCGGCGTGACGTTGATGTCCGACAGCGGCCGCTGCCCGCCGGCGCCGATCGCCCGCCCGCCGGTGGCGGTGCTGCCGAGCGAGGTGCGACCGAAGGCCATGGGTTCTGTGCCCTTCTCAGACCGGCATCGGCCGCGCGGGCGGCAGCGGCGCTTCGCGCTGCGGCTCGTCGCCGAGCGCGCCGAGCAGGTCGTGGGCGAAGCCTTCCAGCTCGGCCTCGATTCGGCTGACCACGCGGCCGAACACGTTATAGGCGAGCACGGCCGGAATCGCGACCGCGAGGCCGAAGGCGGTCATGATCAGCGCCTCGCCAACCGGGCCGGCCACCTTATCGATGGTGAATCCGCCGGTTTCCCCGGCAATGCCCACGAGCGCGCCGTAGATGCCCCAGACCGTGCCGAGCAGCCCGACGAAGGGTGCCGTGGCGCCGACCGTGGCGAGCAGGATCTGCCCGGCCTGCAGGCGCCGCAGCGCGGCATGCAAGGCGTCGCGCAGGGCGCGCGTGAGGCGCTGGGCGCGGTCGACCGCGCCGCCGAGCGTGGCGGCATCGGACTTGGCGGCCAGGCTCCTGACCGCGCTCACGGCCGGCCAGACCAGGGCCGCGCGGTCGAAGGCCCTGAGCTTCTGCTCGGCATCGCCGAGCGACGGCGACTGCCAGAAGGCCGCGATGCTGCGTACCACGTCGCGCGTGCCGCCGCGCAGCAGCCAGGCCTTCCAGAGGATCACCACCCAGCTGGAGACCGACATCAGGAGCAGCAGCACGGCCACGGAACGGCTGACGCCGTCGCCGTGGGTGAGCAGCTCCAGAACACTCATGCGCTTTGGCGCAGGCCGAGCACGTCGAACATGTCGAACAGGCCGCTCTGCTGCCCGGCCAGGAAGCGCACGGCACGCAGGCTGCCCTGCGCATAGGTCGCGCGGCTGGCCGATTTGTGCGTGATCTCGATGCGCTCGCCGGTGCCGGCGAACAGCACCGTGTGGTCGCCCACGATGTCGCCGCCGCGGATGGTCGCGAAGCCGATGGTGGACGGGTCGCGCTCGCCGGTGACGCCCTCGCGCGCATAGACAGCGCATTCCTTGAGGTCGCGGCCCAGCGCATCGGCGATCACCTCGCCCATCTTGAGCGCGGTGCCCGAGGGTGCGTCGACCTTGTGGCGATGGTGCGCCTCGATGATCTCGATGTCGTAGCCGGTAGCGAGCGCCTTGGCCGCCATTTCGAGCAGTTTGAACGTGACGTTGACGCCGACGCTCATGTTGGGCGCCATCACGATCGCGATTTCTTTCGCCGCCGCGGCGATCTCGGCCTTCTGCGCGTCGCTGAAGCCGGTGGTGCCGATCACGGCCTGCACGCCGAGCTCGCGGCACACGGCCAGATGCGCCAGCGTGCCTTCGGGCCGCGTGAAGTCGATCAGCACCTGGGCGTCCTGGAGGCCGGTGCGCAGGTCGGCCACGATCGGGACGCCGCTCGTGAAGCCGAGAAAGGCAGCCGCATCGCTGCCGATCGCGGGACTGCCGGCGACATCGAGCGCGCCGGCGAGGCGGCAGTCCTGCGCCTCGCGCACGGCCTCGATCAGCATGTGCCCCATGCGCCCGGAAGCGCCGGCGATCGCGATGCGCCGCAGCGGGGGAATGGAGGGAGAGGAAGAATCAGTCACGCGTTTCAGCCTTGAAGCCTGGAAGAAAGCCGGCCGGCGCGGCCGGCGCGCGCTAGCGCGTCGCTTCGAGCGGGGGATAGCTCGGCGGCAGCGGAGGCAAGGAGGCGGCGGACTCGCCGTCCGCCTTCTTGTCCTTGGCCGGATCGAACTTCTTGAGCTGGTCTTCCGAGGCTTCCAGGGCCGGCACCTTGCCGCTGCGCTTGCGGGTGTCGAGCGCGGCGACGAATTCTTCCTCGCTCGGCATCGGGTCGCCTTCGAAGCGTTCGAGCACTTCGCCATTGAAGAACACCGTCAGGCGGCGCTGCTGGGGCTCGACGCCCTGGCGCCGGATCGTGAACACGTAATCCCAGCGATTGGAATGGAAGACGTCGTTCAGCAGGGAGGTGCCGAGGACTTCGCGCACCTGCTGGCGCGACATGCCGGGCTTGAGCAGCTCGACCTGCTCCTTCGACACGAAATTGCCCTGGACCACGTCGACCTTGTAGGGCGTGATGGCATGCAGCGCATCGCGCGAGCGTTCGGTGACGCTGCTGCAGGCGCCGAGGCAGAGGCTCCCAGCGACTGCGCCGACGAGCAGCCAGAGGCGGCGTTGTGGAATGTCAGGCATGGGCAAAAGGGCAAAGAGGGGTAGCGATATGATCGGGCCATTGTAGCGGCTGCCCCTCGGCGTGCCCCTCTCGCACAGCCGGCGCAGGAACCATCATGGGCAACATCGACGAACTGAAGAACACCGGCCTCAAGGCCACCCTGCCGCGTCTCAAGATTCTCGAAATCTTCCAGAACGGCGGCCAGCGCCACATGACGGCGGAAGACGTGTTTCGGGTGCTGCTCAACGAGCACTCCGACATCGGCCTGGCCACGGTCTACCGCGTGCTGACGCAGTTCGAGCAGGCCGGCATTCTCGAGCGCAGCCATTTCGAGAGCGGCAAGGCGGTCTACGAACTCAACGAAGGCAAGCACCACGACCACCTGGTGTGCACCTCCTGCGGCAAGGTCGAGGAGTTCTACGACCCCGAGATCGAGCGCCGCCAGCAGATGATCGCGACCGACAAGAAGTGGATTCTGCAGGACCACGCGATGTCGCTCTACGGCCTGTGCGGCGACTGCGCCAGCAAGCGCTGAACTGAAAGACGGCGGCCGCCGCCGGGCCGCCCCAAGGCGGGCCGCGCCTCCCCCTCGGGGGGTGGAGTTACACGCAGCGAAGCGAAGTGAAAAGCCGGGGGGCTAATCGTCCTCGCGGGCGCCTTCCATGGCCTTGTGGTGGCGGGCGACGAAATCGGCGTAGGTATCGATGCCGCGCAGCTGCAGGATCGAATTGCGCACCGCCGCTTCCACCAGCACCGCGATGTTGCGCCCGGCCACCACCTGGATGATCACCTTGCGCACCGGAATGCCCAGCACGTCCTGGGTCAGCGGCGCCGAAGGCATGCGTTCGTAGTCGCGCTCGAAGCTGTCGCGCCGTACCAGGTGCACGATCAGTTTGAGGCGCATCTTCCGGCGCACCGCCGTCTCGCCGAAGATCGCGCGGATGTCCAGCAGGCCGATGCCGCGCACCTCGAGCAGGTTCTGCAGCAGCTCGGGGCAGCGCCCTTCCAGCGTGGTCTGGTTGATGCGGTAGAGGTCGACCGCGTCGTCGGCCACCAGGCCGTTGCCGCGCGAGATCAGCTCCAGGCCGAGCTCGCTCTTTCCGAGTCCCGACTCGCCCGTGATCATCACGCCCAGGCCCAGGATGTCCATGAACACGCCGTGCATCGAGGTGCGCTCGGCGAAGTGCTTGGAGAGGTAGGCGCGCAGCAGGTCGATCACGAAGGCCGAGGATTCCCGCGTGGCGAACAGGGGCAGTTGCGCCCGCTCGCAGATCGACAGGAGTTCGTCGGGCGCCGGCTGGCCGTCGGCCAGCACCAGCATGGGCGGCTCCAGCGTGACGATGCGGGCGATCCGCCGCACGCAATCGTCGGGCGTGCCGCGCGTCAGGTAGGCGACTTCGCGCGCACCGAGAATCTGCACGCGGTAAGGATGGATGTAGTTGAGGTAGCCCACCAGGTCGGCGGCCGACTGGGCGCGGCTGATGACGCCGGGATCGAACTGGCGCTCCGAGGCGCCCAGCCCCGCCAGCCACTCCCACCGGAGCGAGCCGCGGAACTCCTCGAACATCGCGTCGGCACTGATGACGGTCGGCTTCATGCGCCAGACTGTCTCGTGCGGATGCGCTTCAGGCCACCTGGGCGGACTGCCATCCTGCGATCAGGGCGTGGAGCGCGGCGGCGTCGGAGCTCGACTTGATCTGCTCGCGCAGGCCGGCATCGCTGAGCAGCTCCGCGATCTCCGAAAGTATTTCAAGGTGTTTCTGGGTGGCCGCTTCGGGCACCAACAGGAAGATCAGCAGCACCACCGGCTGCTCGTCCGGCGCGTCGAAACCGATCGGATTCGCGAGCTGGAACACCGCGGCCATCGGCGACTTGAGGCCCTTGATGCGCCCGTGAGGGATGGCCACGCCGTGGCCGAGGCCAGTGGAACCCAGGCGCTCGCGGGCGAACAGGCTGTCGGTGATGAGGGCACGGCCCAGGCCGTGCAGGTTTTCAAACAGCAAGCCCGCTTCTTCAAAAGCACGTTTCTTGCTGGTGGCGTCAACGCTCACGAGGACTTGAGCGGGCGGCAGGATGGACGCGAGTCGGTTCATGTTGGGGCGGGGCGGGGGCGATTATGCACCTGCTCCGCAAAAAGCAAAGGGCCGCCCTGAGGCGGCCCGCAAGAGTATTTGCCCGGAGAGGTACTACATCACGCGCTTCGGCGCCTCGTGATGGTGGTCCTGCAGGCGGTCTTTGTGACGGACCACCTGCCGATCGAGCTTGTCCACCAGCTCGTCGACCGCGGCGTAGAGATCAGCGTGGCTCGATTCCGCGAACATGTCATTGCCCTTGACGTGAATATTGCATTCGGCGCGTTGCCGACGTTCCTTTTCCTTTTGCTTTTCCACCGTGAGGATCACCTTCACATCGACCACCTGGTCGAAATGGCGGGTGATTCGGTCCAGCTTGCTCGTAACGTAGCTGCGCAAGGCGGGGGTGACGTCGAGGTGATGACCGCTGATCGTCAAATTCATGAATGACCTCCTGGATTGACGGTTGGGGAAAAAGACCCCGCTTCAGGGTGAAGCGTGGCCGGCGAAATGGGGAAAGGCGGGGGAAGGAGAGAAGAAGGAAGGGCGAGGGAGAGGAAAGGGAGAAGGTCAGTTCACTATGCCCATGCTGTCATCGAATTGCAATCCCTTCCATGGCAAACCCCGGCATCGCCCGCCCACGCTCACGGTGCGCTATCGATTTGATAGCGCTAAAGACCTCGCGCGGCGCTCAGCGCCACGCGGCGCGCATGCGGCTCAGCAGATCGATCGTGGCCGCAGGCGGCGGTACATGGGGTGCGCGTTCGGGCGGCGGCGGCCAGGTCTGCTGTTCAAAGCGCTCGGCATCGGCGGCCGAAATGAAGCGCGTGCGGCCGGCGTACAGATGTCGGTCGCCGCGCGCAGCCTGCTGCGTGACATAGAAGCGCTGAGGCACCAGCAGGTGCAGGTGGTCGCGCGCGCGGGTCATTGCCACGTAGAGCAGGCGCCGCTCCTCCTCCAGCTCCTGTGCGCCCTGCGCCACGTCGGCCGGGATGCAGCCGTCGACCACGTTGAGCACGTGCACCGAGCGCCACTCCTGCCCCTTGGCGGAGTGGATGGTCGAGAGGATCAGGTAGTCCTCGTCGAGCAGCGGCGGACCCGGGCGGTCGCTCGTCGCTTCGGGCGGATCGAGCGTGAGTTCGGTCAGGAAGCGCTCCCGCGAGGCATAGCCCGAGGCCAGGCGCGCGAGTTGCTCGACGTCGCCGCGCCTGAGGCCGGCATCGTCGTGAAGCCGCTCGAGGTGGGGCAGATACCACTGCAACGCGAGCTCGATGTCGGCCGGCCAGGCGAGCGTGGGCGCGCGCAATTCGGCAAAGATGGCCGCGAATCGCGCCCACTCTTCCTTCGCGGCGGCAGGCGGCACGAAGGCCTGCACGACGGCACCGGGGTCTGAAGCCTCGGCCATCGCGTCGAGCAGCCGCGTGGAGCTGACCGGCCCGATGCCTGGAATCAGCTGCGTGACGCGAAAGCCCGCCATGCGCCCGCGCGGATTCTGGGCGAAGCGCAGCACCGCCAGCAGGTCCTTCACATGCGCGGCTTCGAGAAACTTGAGGCCGCCGTACTTGACGAAGGGGATGTTGCGCCGCGCCAACTCGAGCTCGAGCGCGGCGCTGTGGCTCGAGCTGCGGAACAGCACGGCCTGCGATTTCAGCGCCAGACCGCCTTCGCGGTGCGCGAGCACGCGCTCGGCCACGAAGCGGGCCTGTTGTGCTTCGTCGGGCACCAGCACCAGCTGCGGCCGTCCGGCCGAGGGCTTGTCGGTCCAGAGGGTCTTGGCGTGGCGCTCCGCAGCGGCGGCGATCACCGCATTGGAGACATCGAGGATGGGCTGGGTCGAGCGGTAGTTGCGCTCCAGCGTGACCACCCGCGCGGGCTGCGTGAACTGCTGCGGAAAGTCGAGGATGTTGCGCACCGTCGCGCCGCGGAACGAGTAGATCGACTGCGCGTCGTCGCCGACCACGGTGAGGCCGCGGCCGTCGGGCTTGAGCGCGCGCAGGATGGCGGCCTGCAGCAGATTGGTGTCCTGGTACTCGTCGACCAGCACGTGGTCGAAGCGCGCGCCGATCTGCGCCGCCAGCGCGGGCTCCGCCACCATCTCGGCCCAGTACAGCAGCAGGTCGTCGTAGTCGAGCACCTGCTGCGCCTGCTTGGCTTCGACGTAAGCGCCGAAGAGGCGCTTGAGCTCGGCCTCCCATTCGGCGCACCACGGAAACGCATGCGCGAGCACCTCGGCCAGCGGCGCGCAGCTGTTGACGGCGCGCGAGTAGATCGAGAGGCAGGTTCCCTTGCGCGGAAACCGCCGCTCCATGGACGCGAGGCCGATGTCGTTGCGCACCAGGCCCATCAGGTCCTCGGCATCACCGCGGTCGTGGATGGTGAAGTTCTCGTGCAGGCCGATCTGCGCCGCGTGTTCGCGCAACAGGCGCGCGCCGATGCCATGGAAGGTGCCGGCCCAGGGCAGGGCCGGCGGCGCATCGGATTTCAGGCCGAGCACGCGCGCCAGCACCTGCCCGGCACGGCGCTCCATCTCCTGCGCCGCGCGGCGCGAAAAGGTCAGCAAGAGGATGCGCTGCGGATCGGCGCCACGCGCGATCAGATGGGCCACGCGATGCGCGAGCGTGCTGGTCTTGCCCGAGCCCGCGCCGGCAATCACGAGCAGCGGCCGCTGGTCTTCCGGAGCCTCGCCGAGGGCAGTGCCGACACCGTGCTCCACCGCCGCACGCTGCTCGTCGTTGAGCTTGGCGAGCGCGGCCGCGAGGCGCTCGGCCTGGCTCGTGGGTGCGGGTGTCGCGAGGCTTTGCATCGCCGCGACTTTACTGGATGTCCATCCAGATGCCGGCAGAAAAGCGCCGGAGGCCGATGACATAATCGCGCCTCGCTGCAACCGGAGACTTCGCATGGAAACCGTTCCGCCTCGGCAGCTTTCAACTCCCCTGTGATGCGTTGTTGGCCAGGGACTTGAAAGCGCCCCGAACCCTCGCCAACCGCCACAAAAATTCACCGGGAGTGAGCCATGCTCAATATCTTCACGCTCGCCAACGGCCGCCTTGTCCAGGAAGAAATCGAGGCCCTCGAAGAGCTCTCTCAGTTCCAGCCGATCTGGGTCGATCTCGAATCGCCCACACTCGAAGAAAAGCGCTGGATCAAGCAGTACTACGGCCTGTCCATCCCCGAGGATGCGATGGACGAGGACATCGAGGAGTCGGCGCGCTTCTACGAAGAAGACAACGGCGAGCTGCACGTGCGCAGCGACTTCCTGATCGATGACGCCGAGAACCCGCGCTCCGTGCGCGTCGCCTTCATCCTCAACCAGCACAACACCGAACTGCGCAGCCGCGGCGTGCTGTTCTCGATTCACGACGAAGACGTGCCGGTGTTCCGCCTGCTGCGCATGCGCGCGCGCCGCGCACCCGGCCTGATCGAGGATGCCAAGGAAGTGCTCTTGAAGCTCTTCGATGCCGACGCCGAGTACTCGGCCGACTCGCTCGAGAACATCTACGACGAGCTGGAAGTCGCGGGCAAGAAAGTGCTGGAAGGCAACGTCAGCGACGAACTGGCCGGCGAGGTGCTGGCCGCGATCGCGCGGCAGGAAGACCTGAACGGCCGCATCCGCCGCAACGTGATGGACACGCGCCGCGCGGTGAGCTTCATGATGCGCAGCCGCATGCTGAACGCCGAGCAGTTCGAGGAGGCGCGCCAGATCCTGCGCGACATCGAGTCGCTCGACAACCACACCGCCTTCCTGTTCGACAAGATCAACTTCCTGATGGATGCGACCGTCGGTTTCATCAACATCAACCAGAACAAGACCATCAAGATCTTCTCGGTGGCGAGCGTCGCGCTGCTGCCGCCGACCTTGATCGCGAGCGTGTACGGCATGAACTTCAAGCTCATGCCGGAGCTGGAATGGGGCTACGGCTACGCGTACGCGATCGTGCTGATGGTCGCCAGCGCCCTGGTGCCGATGTGGTACTTCCGCCGCCGCGGCTGGCTCAAGTAGCCGATCGGCCGGACAGCGTGGCGAGCCAGGCGTCGATCACCGCGAGGCTGTAGCGGCTCGCGACGGCGGCGACGAAGCGCAGGAAGTCGGCATGCGCCGCGTCGTCGGCGCGGTCCGAGATCGTGCGCACCGCGGCAAATGGCACACGGTAATCGTGGCACACCTGCGCCACCGCGGCGCCTTCCATCTCGACCGCCAGCGCGTCGGGCAACTCGCGCCGGAGCGCATCGCTTTCGGCGGCGGTCGAGACGAAGCGGTCGCCGCTCACCAGCAGGCCGCGATGCAGCCGGGGCGCCTGCAGGCCGAAGTCGTCGACCACCGTCTGCCCGAGCAGCGCGACCGGATCGCGCAGCAGGCCGGCGGCCACGGCGGCCAGCGCATCGCTGATCGCGGTGTCGGCCGCGAAGCGCGCATGCCCGGTCAACGGCACCTCGTATTTGGGAAAGATCGGCGAGGCGTCTAGATCGTGCTGCAGCAGCTTGGTCGCCACCACCACGTCGCCCACCCGCACGCCGGGCCCGAGCCCACCTGCAACGCCGGTGAAGACGATGGCGCGCACGCCGAAGCGCTCGAGCAGCACAGTGGCCGTGGTGGCCGCTGCGACCTTGCCGATGCGCGACAGCACCGCCACGACGGCTTGCCCATGCAAATGGCCGACCCAGAAATCCCGCCCGGCGACGCGCACGCGCTGCTCGTCGGGCATCGCCGCGAGCAGCGCGCCCAGCTCTTCCTGCATGGCGGCAACGATCGCGACCGGCCCCGCCATGGAAGTGCCCGCTACTTCTTGTCGCGCAGCTCGCGCCGCAGGATCTTGCCAACCGGCGTCTTCGGCAGCTCGGTGCGGAACTCCACTACCCTGGGCTGCTTGTAGCCGGTGAGATTGGCGCGGCAGAAGTCGCGCACCTGGGCCTCGGTGAGATCCGGGTTCTTCTTGACGATCACGAGCTTGACGGCCTCGCCGGTCTTCTCGTCGCCGATGCCCACGGCCGCGCATTCGAGCACGCCCGGAATCTGCGCGACCACTTCTTCGACCTCGTTCGGATACACGTTGAAGCCCGAGACCAGGATCATGTCCTTCTTGCGGTCGACGATCTTGAAGAAGCCGCGCTCGTCAACCACGCCGATGTCGCCGGACTTGAAGTAGCCGTCGGCCGTCATGACCTTGGCCGTTTCGTCGGGACGCTGCCAGTAGCCGGCCATCACCTGCGGGCCCTTGATGGCGATCTCGCCCGGCTGGCCCATCGGCACCTCATGGCCGTCGTCGTCGAGCAGCTTCAGGTAGGTGCTGGGCAGCGGCACGCCGATGGTGCCGGTGTAGGCAGTGCTGGTGGTCGGGTTGCAAGTGGCCGACGGCGAGGTTTCGGAGAGGCCGTAGCCTTCGCAGATCGGGCAGCCGGTCTTCTCGAGCCAGAGCTTGGCCACCGCGCCCTGCACCGCCATGCCGCCGCCGACCGAGACCTTGAGGTTCTTCCAGTCGACGGTGCCGAAGTCCGGATGGTTGGCCAGCCCGTTGAACAGGGTATTGACGGCCGGGAAGCTGTGGAAGGTGTGCTTCGACAGCTCCTTCAGCACGGCCGGGATGTCGCGCGGATTCGGAATCAGGATCAGCTTGCCGCCGGTGCGCATGCTGAGCATCATGTTCACGGTGAACGCGAAGATGTGATAGAGCGGCAGGGCGCAGACGCTGGTGGGCTGCTCGCCGGCTGGCACCTTCTGCATGACCGGCTCGTTCCAGGCCTCGGACTGCAGCACGTTGGAGATCACGTTGCGATGCAGCAGCACTGCGCCCTTGGACACGCCGGTGGTGCCGCCCGTGTACTGCAGCACCGCGACGTCGTCAGGCCCGATCGGCGCCGGCGTCGGCCCGCGCCCTGCCCCCTTGTCGAGCGCGTCGTTGAAGCGCACGGCGCCGGGCAGGCTGAAGTCGGGCACCATCTTCTTGACGTTGCGCACCACGTAATTGACCAGCGCGCCCTTGAGCAGACCGAGCCGATCGCCCATGCCGCTC
The DNA here is from genome assembly GCF_964253805.1 of Variovorax sp. LjRoot175. Taxonomy (NCBI): domain Bacteria; kingdom Pseudomonadati; phylum Pseudomonadota; class Betaproteobacteria; order Burkholderiales; family Comamonadaceae; genus Variovorax; species Variovorax sp. LjRoot175. The sequence continues at coordinate 5,572,506 of NZ_CAXURY020000001.1, forward strand.
AGCACGACGTGCTTGACCGGCGTGGACGCGATGCATTGCTGCAGCGTGGCGCCGAAGTTCTCCATGATCACGATCGCCTTGGAGCCGGAATCCTTCACCTGGTGCTCGAGCTCGCGCGGCGTGTAGAGCGGGTTGACGTTCACGAGGATCAGACCGGCGCGCAGGATGCCGCACACCGCGATCGGGTACTGCAGGCAGTTCGGCATCATGACCGCGACGCGATCGCCCTTCGCGAGCCCAAGTCCCTGCAGGTAGGCCGCGAAGGCCCGGCTCAGCTTGTCGACCTCGCCGTAGCTCAGATCCTTGCCCATGAAGCTGTAGGCGGTGCGCTCCGCGTACTTCGAGAAGCTCTCCTCCATGAGCGCCACCAGGGAGGGATAGCGCGAGCCATCGATATCGGCGGGCACGCCTTGCGGGTAACTGGTGAGCCAGGGGCGGTCTGTCATGGATGGGTCTCCTCAACGAAATTCTGAGTTCTGGTCAACGGGGCCGCCGCCGGCGATGCCGGCAAGGCGGAGGCGCGGGCGCAAGGCGTCCTTATTCGATCGCCTTGCCCATGTCCTCGACCACCTTCTTGGCGTCGCCGAAGACCATCATGGTCTTATCCATGTAGAACAGCTCGTTGTCCAGACCGGCATAACCCGCAGCCATCGAACGCTTGTTCACGATCACCGTCTTGGCCTTGTAGGCCTCCAGGATCGGCATGCCGTAGATCGGGGTGCCCTTGGTGAGCGCCGCCGGGTTCACCACATCGTTGGCGCCCAGGATGATCGCGACGTCGGCCTGCGCGAACTCGCCGTTGATGTCCTCCATCTCGAACACCTGGTCGTAGGGCACCTCGGCCTCGGCCAGCAGCACGTTCATGTGGCCCGGCATGCGTCCGGCCACCGGATGGATCGCGTACTTCACCGTCACGCCCTTGTGGGTGAGCTTCTCGGCCAGCTCGTTGACCGCATGCTGGGCCCGGGCCACCGCCAGGCCGTAGCCCGGCACGATGATCACGGTCTCGGCATTGGAGAGCATGTAGGCCGCGTCGTCGGCGCTGCCGCTCTTGACCGGGCGCTGCTCCTTGGCGCCGCCGGAAGCCACCGCCGCCTCGCCGCCGAAGCCGCCCAGGATCACGTTGAAGAACGAGCGGTTCATCGCCTTGCACATGATGTAGCTCAGGATCGCACCCGAGGAGCCCACCAGCGAGCCGGCGACGATCAGCATCGCGTTGTTGAGGCTGAAGCCGATGCCGGCCGCGGCCCAACCCGAGTAGCTGTTGAGCATCGAGACCACCACCGGCATGTCGGCGCCGCCGATCGGGATGATGATCAGCACGCCCATCACGAAGGACAGCAGCACCATCAGGAAGAAGGCGGTCCAGCTCTCGGTGAAGACGAACACCAGGCCGAGCGCGATGGTCAGCAAGCCCAGCGCCAGGTTCAGCATGTGCTGGCCCTTGAACTGGACCGGCGCGCCCTGGAACAGGCGGAACTTGTACTTGCCCGAGAGCTTGCCGAAGGCGATGACCGAGCCGCTGAAGGTGATGGCGCCGATGGCCGCGCCGAGGAAGAGCTCGAGCCGGTTGCCCGCGGGGATGAGCTCGCCCTTGGGAACGATGCCGAAGGCCCAGGGCTCGACCACCGCCGCCACGGCGATGAAGACCGCGGCCATACCGATCATGCTGTGGAAGAAGGCCACCAGCTCGGGCATCTGCGTCATCTCGACGGTCTTGGCGCGGTAGGCGCCGTAGCCGCCGCCGGCCACCAGGCCCAGCAGCACCCAGGCCATGCCCATGGCCTTGCCGTCCGAGATCTGCACGATCAAGGCCGCGGTGGTCAGGATGGCGATCGCCATGCCGACCATGCCGAACAGGTTGCCGCGAATGGAGGTGGTGGGATGGCTCAGGCCCTTGAGCGATTGAATGAAGCAGACCGATGCGATCAGGTACAGCAGCGTGGCGACATTCATGCTCATGCTGCATTCCCCTTGTCGGCCGCGGGCGCTGCCTTTTTGTCCTTCTTCTTGAACATCTCCAGCATTCGCCGCGTGACGAGGAAGCCGCCGAAGACGTTGACCGCGGCCAGCGCCACGGCCAGCACGCCCATGGTCTTGCCGAGGCCGCTCTCGGTGAGCGCCGCCGCCAGCATGGCGCCGACGATCACGATCGCCGAGATCGCATTGGTCACGGCCATCAGCGGCGTGTGCAACGCCGGCGTGACGGTCCAGACCACGTGGTAGCCGACGTAGATGGCCAGCACGAAGATGATCAGGTTGATGACGGTGTGGGAAACGGGATCCATGGTCTTTTCCTTGTCACTTCCGGGTCACTTGACCGTCTTTGCTCATCAGGCAGGCGGCCACGATGTCGTCTTCGAGGTCGATGTTGAGCGCGCCTTCCTTGTTCACGATGAGCTTGAGGAAGTCGAGCACGTTGCGCGCGTAGAGCGAAGACGCGTCGGCCGCGACCAGCGCGGGCAGATTGGTTTCGCCCACCAGCGTGACGCCGTGCTTGATGACGGTGCGGTCTGCTTCGGTGAGCGGGCAGTTGCCGCCTTGCGGCGCGGCCAGGTCGACGATGACCGAACCGGGCTTCATGGCCTTGACCATCTCTTCGGTCACCAGCACCGGCGCGGGCCGGCCCGGGATCAGCGCGGTGGTGATGACGATGTCGGCCGCGGCCACGCGCTTGGCCACTTCGACCTTCTGCCGATCGAGCCAGCTCTGGGGCATCGGCTTGGCGTAGCCGCCGACGCCCTGCGCCGCTTCCTTCTCTTCGTCGGTGTCGTACGAGACGTCGATGAACTTGGCGCCCAAGGACTCGACCTGCTCCTTGACGCTCGGGCGCACGTCGCTCGCTTCGATGACGGCCCCGAGCCGCTTGGCGGTGGCGATGGCCTGCAGGCCGGCGACGCCGACGCCGAGGATCACGATGCGCGCCGCCTTCACGGTACCGGCGGCCGTCATCAGCATCGGAAAGAAGCGCTGGTACTTGTCGGCCGCGATCATGACGGCCTTGTAGCCGGCGATGTTGGCCTGGCTCGACAGCACGTCCATGCTCTGCGCGCGGGTGGTGCGCGGCGCGGCTTCGAGCGCGAAGCCGGTGAGGCCGGCCGTCGCGAGCCTTTGCAGGCCCGCGGCATCGAAGGGGTTGAGCATGCCGATGACGACGGTGCCGGGTTTCATGAGCGCCGCCTCGGCATCGCTCGGCGCGCGCACCTTGAGCACGATGTCGGCGCCGAAGGCGCCGTTGCCGTCGGTGATCTCGGCGCCGACGGCCTGGTAGGCCGCATCGGTGACGCTGGCCACCACGCCGGCGCCGGACTGGATGCGCACGGTGTGACCCTGTGCAACGAGCTTCTTGGCCGTCTCCGCAGTGACGGCCACACGGGTTTCGCCTGGCGCAGTTTCGGCCGGCACGCCTATCAGCATGGGGGATCTCCTCGGGGCAGCGTTGGAATTCGGGCCGAGCTTACATGAAGATGACAAAGAACTGGCCGAGGACCGCATCCCTCTGTACAGTAGCGCCTCGCGAATGACCGGCGCACAGATCGCCGGCATGACGGAAAGAAATCAGGGGGATGAAAGATGCGAATTGGAGCGCTCGACGACGAGCCGCGCCAGCTCGAACTGGTTCGGCATGCCATGGTAGTGATCGGGCATGAATGTCATGGTTTCGAAGACGGGCGCTCCCTGCAGCGTGCCCTCTACCAGCAAAGCTTCGTCATGCTGATCCTCGACTGGCGGCTTCCCGACGTCGACGGGTCGAACGTCGTCAGATGGATACGCGAAAAGCTCGGCAGCAGCCTCCCCATCCTCTTCGTGGCCAAACGGCGCAAGGAAGAGGACATGGTCGAGGCGCTGACGCTCGGCGCCGACGACTTCATGGCCAAGCCGATCCGCGTGGCCGAACTCCAGGCGCGGGTGCAGGCGCTTTTGCGCCGCACCTATCCGGCGCTGTTCCAAACGGAACCTGTCTGCGGCCCCTATCGCTTCATCCCACTCAAGCACGCCCTGCTGATCCACGGCCAGGCGGCCAAGCTCAAGCACCGCGCATACACGCTGGCGATCTTCCTGTTCCGCAACATCGGCCGCCTGCTGTCGCGCGAGCACCTGCTCGAGGCCGTGTGGGGCGCAGATGCAACGGTCACTTCGCGCTCGCTCGACACGCACATGTCACGGTTGCGCTCGAAGCTGGACCTGCGCCCCGCCAATGGCCTCGTGCTGTCGGCCGTCTATGGCCTCGGTTACCGGCTCGAGTTCATCGACCAGAATGGGATCGAGTCGCCGTACCCCATGGCGGGCGCGTCCGAATGAGCCGGTCCCCGATCGAAGGAGCATCACCACGATGATGAGTCGAATGACCCGACTTTTGTCCGCGGCCCTGCTGCTCGGCGGCTGGCTGCACCTCGCGGCCGCGCAGGAGGTGGACCCGAGCGAGCTGGTGCGCGGCGGCCTGCAGGCGATCCAGATGATCGACCAGAACAAGACCGGCGAGCTCTGGGACGGCGCCGCGCCGGCCGCCCGCAAGCGCGTCAGCCGCAGCGACTTCATGAGCCAGGTCGCCAAGGCCCGCACGCCGCTCGGCGCCGCGCAGCAACGCACCTGGGTCGCGATCAACCGGCAGGTCGTCGGCGATGGCGATCCCGAGCTGGCCGGCCAGTATGTGAACATCGAGTACGAGACCCGCTTCGCCAACAGCAGCACGACCACCGTGCGCGAGCTGGTGACCTTTCAACTGGGCAGCGACCGCGTCTGGCGCTTCTCGGGCTACGTGCTGCGCTGAATGGCCTCGGTCGCTCGCTGGAAACCCAACGTCACCGTCGCCGCGGTGATCGAGCAGGACGGACGCTTCCTGCTGGTCGAAGAGCGTACGAAGGCCGGCCTCAAGCTCAACACGCCGGCCGGCCATCTCGACCCGGGCGAGTCGCCGGCCGAGGGCTGCGCGCGCGAGACGCTGGAAGAAACGGCCCACCACTTCACGCCGGCTGCCCTCGTCGGCATCTACATGGCGCGCTTCCTCGGCGACGAAGACGTGACCTACATGCGCTTCGCCTTCGCGGGCACGCTCGGCGCCTTCGAGCCGGGCCGGCCGCTGGACGAAGGCATCGTGCGTACCCTGTGGATGACGGCCGACGAGATCCGTTCGAGCGTGGCGCGCCATCGCAGCCCGCTGCTGCTGCAATGCGTGGAGGACTACCTGGCAGGACAACGCTATTCGCTGGACCTGATCCACACCCACGTGTCGGTCGCCGCACCGTCGCAAATCTAGCCGGCCCGCGCGATCACCCCGCCACCAAGGCACACATCCCCGTCGTAGAGCACCGCCGACTGCCCCGGTGTCACCGCCCACTGCGGCTCGGCGAAGGCGAGCCGGAAAGCGCCGTTGGCGCCTTCACCCAGCTCGCAACCCGCATCGGCCTGGCGGTAGCGCGACTTCGCGGCATAGGCGCCCGAGGGCGGCGCGCTGCCCGCGACCCAGCTCGCATCGTCGGCTTCGAGCGCCGGCGACAGCAGCCATGGATGGTCGTGGCCCTGCACCACCCACAGCGTGTTGTTCGCTACGTCCTTGCGCGCCACGAACCAGGGCGAGTGATCCCCCGCCCCGCGCTGCGCTCCCTTGGGCTTGATACCGCCGATGCCGAGTCCCTGCCGCTGGCCCAGCGTGTAGAAGCTCAGGCCCTGGTGCTCGCCGATTTGGCGGCCGCGCTCGTCGCGGATCGGGCCCGGCTCCTTGGAGATGTAGCGGTTGAGGAACTCACGGAAAGGCCGCTCGCCGATGAAGCAGATGCCGGTCGAGTCCTTCTTCTTTGCGTTCGGCAGGCCGATCTCGTCGGCGATGCGGCGCACCTCGGTCTTGCGCAGTTCGCCGACGGGGAACAGCGTCTTAGAGAGCTGCGGCTGGTTCAGGCGATGCAGGAAATAGCTCTGGTCCTTGGCCGGATCGAGCCCCTTGAGCAGCTCGTAGCGCCCGCTTGCCGCGTTGCGGCGCACCCGCGCGTAGTGCCCGGTGGCGATCATTGAAGCGCCGAGCCGCATCGCATGATCGAGAAAGGCCTTGAACTTGATCTCGGCATTGCACAGCACGTCCGGGTTGGGCGTGCGGCCGGCCTGGTATTCGCGCAGGAACTCGGCGAACACGCGGTCCTTGTAGTCGGCCGCGAAGTTGACGTGCTCGATCTCGATGCCCAGCACGTCGGCCACGCTCGCGGCGTCGACGAAGTCGATGTTCGACGAGCAGTACTCGCTGTCGTCATCGTCTTCCCAGTTCTTCATGAAGATGCCGACCACCTCGTGGCCCTGCTGCTTGAGCAGGTGCGCCGTGACCGCGGAGTCCACTCCGCCGCTCAGGCCCACCACGATGCGCTGTTTTTCCATGAGGAGGCGATTGTCCCAGCCTCGGCAAGCCGGTGCCCGCATCCGGGAAATCACCGAGCGGCCCATGCCCGCAGGGAGGCAGCAGGCTCCCACAATGGGCTGCCTCAACTGGAGACACGCATGAACCGCCTTCCCCTCGGCCCCGCGTGGCCGCCCCCGGTCTCGCGCCGGCTGGTTTGCCAGTCGCTCGCGCTGTTCGCCGCGGGCGGCGCCCACGCCGTGCAAGCCCAGGGCGCCTGGCCGCAGAAGAGCATCCGGCTCGTGGTGCCCTTCGCGCCCGGCGGCTCCAGCGAGGTGGTGGCGCGCTCGGTCGCGGCCGAGCTCACCAAGCAGTTGGGCCAGAGCGTCTACGTCGAGAACAAGCCCGGCGGCGCGGGCACCATCGCCATGCAGGAGATCGCCAAGGCCCCAGGCGACGGCTACAGCCTGATCCTCGGCCATGTGGGCACGCTGGCCGTCAACCCCTACATGCTGCCGAACCAGCCCTACGACGTGAACCGGGACTTCGTGCCCGTGACCTTGCTGGCCAAGGTGCCGAACGTGCTGGTGGTGCATCCGGACGTGCCAGTGAAGACCTTCAAGGAGTTCATCGCCTACGCCAAGGCCAACCCGGCCAAGCTCAACTACTCGTCGGCCGGCAACGGCAGCGCCGGCCACCTGAGCATGGAGTACCTGAAGCTCACGGCCGGCTTCTTCATGACGCACATCCCTTACCGCGGCAGTGGCCCGCAGATGACCGACCTGCTGGCCGGCCGCACGCAGGTGGCGATGAACGGCATGCCCAGCGTCTCGGCCTTCATCAAGTCGGGCAAGCTGCGCGCGCTGGCCGTGGGCTCGGCGCAGCGCATCGCCGCCCTGCCCGACGTGCCCACCATCGCGGAGAGCGGCTACAAGGGCTTCGAGACCTCGCAGTGGTATGGCCTGCTTGCACCGGCCTCGACGCCGGCGCCGATCGTGAAGCGGCTGCAGGAAGAAAGCCTGAAGGCCCTGAAGACCGGCCCCGTGACCGAGCGCTTCGCGCACGATTCGGCCCTGGGCGTGGGCGATACGCCGGAGCAGTTCGGCGCCTTCATCTCGGCCCAGCAGAAGACCTGGAAAGAGATCGTCACCAAGGCCGGCATCAAGCCTGATTGATCAAGGAGCCCGTCATGATTCACCTCAGCGGCATGGACGCATCGTTCCTGCACCTCGAAACACCCGAATCGCCGATGCACGTGGGCAGCCTGCAGCTCATCGACCTGCCGGCAGGCTACGAAGGCGACTTCGCCGAGGACGCCAAGAAGTACCTGAGCGGCCGGCTGCACCTGGCTTCGGTGTTCGTGCGCAAGCTCGCGATGATGCCCTTCGACCTGGCCAACCCAGTGTGGGTGGACGACGACGACCTGGATCTCGACCACCACATCCGTCACGTGATCATGCCGAGGCCCGGCACCATGGCACAGCTCGAGCGCCTGGTCGGCCGGCTCCACTCCACGCTGCTGGACCGCAGCCGGCCGCTTTGGGAGATCTACATCATCGAAGGGTTGCAGACCGGCCAGGTCGCGCTCTACAGCAAGATGCACCATGCGGCCATCGACGGGCAGGCCGGTGTCGCGGTGGCCAAGGCGCTGTTCGACATCTCCGCCACGCCAGCACCGGTGAAGGCGCCGCGCGCCAACCGTCGCCCCGATTCATCGCAGCTGGGCATGGCCGAGCTCGCGAGCGCGGCGCTCAGCAACACCGTGCAGCAGTACGTGAAGCTGATCCAGTCGATCCCCGCCACCGCCAAGGCGATCACGAGCGTGCTGCTGCCGGTCTCGGAAACCACCGGCAAGCGCAGCTTCGAGCTGCCCAAGGGATTGAAGACCGCGCCCAGGACGCCACTCAACGTCTCGATCACCAACCAGCGTTCCTTCGCCGGGCGCTCGGTGCCGCTGGCCGAGGTCAAGCAGATGGCCAAAGCCACGAACACCAGCCTCAACGACATCGTGCTGGCCATCTGCGCCGGCGCGCTCAAGCGCTACCTGGCCGACTACGGCTGCAAGCCCGCCAAGCCGCTCATGGCCGGCGTGCCGGTATCGCTGCGCAGCGAGGGCAACACCGATCTCAACAACCAGGTGTCGGTGATGCTGGTCAGCCTGGCCACCGACATTTCAGATCCACTGGAACGCCTCGCCGCCATCCACGAATCGTCGAGCGAGGGCAAGAAGCTCACCGGCAACGTGAAGGCCGCGATCCCGACCGACTTCCCGTCGCTCGGCGTGCCATCGCTGATGTCGGGCCTGGCCTCGCTCTACGGCCGCTCCGGCCTCGCGGACAAGCTGCCGCCGATGGCCAACGTGGCGATCTCCAATGTGCCCGGCCCGTCGTTCCCGCTCTACTTCGCGGGCGCCAAGCTGGCGACCTACTTCCCGGTGTCGATTCCGGGGCACGGGCTGGCGCTCAACATGACGGTGCAGAGCTACAACGGCTCGCTCGAGTTCGGGCTCACGGCCTGCCGGCGCGCGGTGCCGGACATCGCCGATCTGGGCGACTATGTGGTCGCGGAGCACAAGAAGCTCTTCGGGCTGATCGTGGGGCAGGCGGCGACTGCGCCTGTTGCTGCTCCAGTTGCCGCGCCTGTTGCTGCGCCAGTGGCGAAGAAGCGGGCAGCGCCGAAGAAGAAGGTCGTTGCGAAGGCGGTGCGCGCTGCCGGGACGCGGGCGCCGCGCAAGGCAGCTGCAGCGAAGCGCGCTGCCGCGTTGAACTGAGGACTTGTCTATTCGCGCAGCTCGGCCAGGATCTCGTAGGACCGCAGCCGGGCCTCGTGGTCGAACACCTGCGAGGTGATCATCAGCTCGTCCGCCCCCGTGCGTTCGACGAAGGCCTCGATGCCGGCGCGCACCGTCTCGCGCGATCCCACGGCCGAACACGAGAGCACCGAATCGAGCAAGGCGTTCTCCGCCGGCCCGACACGCTGGCGGTAGTTCTCGACCGGCGGCGGCAGGCGCCCCGGCCGCCCGCTGCGCAGGTTCACGAAGGCCTGCTGCCACGAACTCGAACGGAACACCGCCTCCTCGTCGGTCTCGGCCGCGAACACGTTGAAGCCGAGCATCACGTAAGGCTTGTCCAGCTGCTTCGAGGGCTTGAAGGTCTCGCGGTAGATGCGGATCGCCTGCATCAGCTGCTGCGGCGCGAAATGCGAAGCAAAGGCGTAGGGCAGCCCGAGGTGAGCCGCAAGCTGCGCGCCGAAGGTGCTCGAGCCCAGGATCCAGATCGGCACTTCGAGTCCCATGCCCGGCACCGCACGCACCGGCTGCTTCGGCTCCTTCGACATGAAATCCATCAGCTCGACCACGTCCTGCGGAAACCGGTCGGCATCGGACTGCAGGTCGCGCCGCAGCGCCTGCGCGGTGCGCTGGTCCGAGCCCGGTGCGCGGCCGAGACCGAGATCGATGCGGCCGGGATAGAGCGACTCGAGCGTGCCGAACTGCTCGGCGATCACCAGCGGCGAATGGTTGGGCAGCATCACACCGCCGGCGCCGATGCGGATGGTGGAAGTGCCGGCGCCGATATACGCCAGCAGCACGGCCGTCGCGGCGCTCGCGATGCCCGGCATGCCGTGGTGCTCGGCCAGCCAGTAGCGCCGGTAGCCAAGCTTCTCGCCATGCTGCGCCAGGCTGAGCGAATTGCGGAAGGACTGCGCGGCGGTGCTGCCCTCGGTGATGGGCGACAGGTCGAGGATGGAAAGTGGGGTCATGGATCGGCCGGAGCGAACGAAGCAGGGCCGGTATCTTGGGCCGAAGTGCGGGGCCCGCGAACGCGAAGGGCCATTGCAGCCTTGAAGCCGCTCTGCTAGGCGAGCTCGATCAAGCCAGGTTCATGGGAGACCGCTTGCCGTGACGGTGCACTGCATCGTCACGACCACGACGCCGCCCGCAGGCAGCACGGCCACGAACGCGCCCGGCGCGCTCACCGTTCCAAACGTCAGGCCCGTGCTCAGCGTGTCCGTCAGCACCACCGGCTGCGTCGTCGCCCCTCCCGTCGCCGTCACCGTGTACGTGATCGTCTGGCCCGCCAGCACCGCGCTGCCGCTCGCAGGGTTGGCGCTCTTGCTCACCGTCACCGCCCACACATCGATCGTGGCGGACAAGGTCTTGTTTCCCGTGCAGTTCGGCGGCGTCGCGGAGTCGCAACCGCCTACCGTATCCGTCACCCCCGCCGGCGGCGCAATGGTTGCGGTATTAACTGCCGTGGTCGCCGCAAACGCTTGGGCACCGGCAAAGGCAAGCCATATCCACAGAAACCAAAGGGTGCTGCGGCGGAAAACCTCAATTGCGTTGCGCTCCATCATGACGGACGGACTTTTCTCAAGGTCCGAACTCCCTCACGCATGAATAGAGAAACCCGGACCGCAGGACTGCAAAAAGGACAGCAATTCCAAAAGGAATAATTGACAGGCGACGCAACGCTTTGCGCTCTTGTCAGCGGGTGCGGATGGTGCGGGGGAGGGTTGGCGCGACAGAATTGCCGCGACAATTCATCAGAATTGGCTCAGGCCAAGAAGTAGTTCTTGCGACTTACTTCACACTTCTTGTGCAATCCACCTGCTGGATACCCTGTGAGAGGGTGAGCGAGGCGTGACAGGTGAGAACGAGGTCGTTCTACGGAAAGTGCCGGCTGGACGGACTAACCGAGCGATGTGGTCTGTTTAGGCCGTCCGTCAGGAAAAAACAGATTTGCACGACTGTTCTGGGCACCGCAGGATTTGTCCCAAAGACTTGCTGGTCGCAATAAATGCGCAGTCAATTGATATACCGCTGACCTTCGCCTCTCGTGCTTGGCGTCATGGGCATATCGAGGTGCAACAAAAAAGGCGCAGGGCCGTCAAGCCCTGCGCCTCTTTTCGAGACCTCTGAAAGATTTCGTCAGAACGGAATATCGTCGTCCATATCGTCGAAGCCCGACGAGGATTTGGCCGGCGCCTGCCGTGGTGCCGGTGCCGCAGCGCGAGGTGCCGCCGCGGGAGGACGCGAATAGCCGCCGCCTTGCGACCCCTGCGAGTAGCCGCCGTCGTCGTCGCCGCCCGAAGGCCCGCCCTGGCCCTGGCGGCTGCCGAGCATCTGCATCTGGTCGACGCGGATGTCGGTGGCGTATTTTTCGACGCCGTCCTTGTCGTTGTACTTGCGGGTGCGGATCTGGCCCTCGACGTAGATCTGCGAGCCCTTGCGCAGGTACTGGGCGGCGATCTCGGCCAGGCGGCCGTTGAACACGAGACGGTGCCACTCGGTGGCTTCGCGCATCTCGCCGCTTTGCTTGTCTTTCCACTTGTCGGTGGTGGCGAGGGTCACGTTGCAGATCTGGTCCCCGCTGGGAAAGGTGCGCGTTTCCGGATCGCGCCCGAGATTGCCGACGAGGATGACTTTGTTGACCGATGCCATATGCACTGCCCCTGATGAATGGATGGAAGAGGAGGAAAACGGAGATTGTGCCGCAGCCGGTCGCGCCGGCCGAGGAGCCGAAAAAGTCCGCCGAATCCCGCCGCGTGCCCTGAAATCGCCGGGGACTTATCATGCTCGGTTGCCCAAGACCGACCGCCCCGTGAATTCCCCCAACGACGATGCCTACCTCGGCGCCGTGCTCGCGCAGCAGCGCATCAGCATCCGCGGCGCACGCACGCACAACCTCAAGAACGTCGACCTCGACATCCCGCGCAACAAGCTGGTGGTGATCACCGGCCTGTCGGGCTCGGGCAAGTCGAGTCTGGCCTTCGACACGCTCTATGCCGAGGGCCAGCGCCGCTACGTCGAGAGCCTGTCGGCCTATGCGCGGCAGTTCCTGCAGCTGATGGACAAGCCCGATGTCGACGTGATCGAGGGCCTGTCGCCCGCGATCAGCATCGAGCAGAAGGCGACCAGCCACAACCCGCGTTCCACCGTGGGCACGGTGACCGAGATCCACGACTACCTGCGGCTGCTCTATGCGCGCGCCGGCACGCCCTACTGCCCCGACCACGACCTGCCGCTGCAGGCGCAGACCGTGAGCCAGATGGTGGATGCCGTGCTCGCGATTCCGGATGAACCGCGACTCATGATCCTGGCGCCCGTCGCGCGCGAGAAGAAGGGCGAGTTCCTCGAGCTCTTCGCCGAGATGCAGGCGCAGGGCTACGTGCGTTTCCGCGTCAACGGCGAGACCTTCGAATACAACGACCTGCCCAAGCTCAAGAAGACCGAGAAGCACGACATCGACGTCGTCATCGACCGGCTGCGCGCGCGGCCCGACATGCAGCAGCGCCTGGCCGAGAGCTTCGAGAACGCGCTGCGCCTGGCCGAGGGCCGCGCGATCGCACTGGAGATGCACGAGGACGGCAGCACCAAAGAGCACCTCTTCAACGCCAAGTTCGCCTGCCCGATCTGCCACTACTCGCTGGCCGAACTCGAGCCGCGCCTGTTCTCCTTCAACTCGCCCGTGGGCGCCTGCCCGAGCTGCGACGGCCTCGGCCACAGCGAAGTCTTCGACCCGGCGCGGGTGGTCGCCTTTCCGTCGCTGAGCCTGGCGAGCGGCGCCATCAAGGGCTGGGACCGGCGCAACGGCTACTACTTCAGCATGCTGGAGAGCGTGGCCAAGCACTACAAGGTCAACGTCGACACGCCCTTCGAAGAGCTGCCCGCCTCGGTGCAGCAGGCCGTGCTGCACGGCTCGGCCCAGGAAGAGATCAAGTTCTCTTACGTGATGGACAGCGGCCAGCAGGCCGGCAAGAAGTTGGTGCGCAAGCACCCCTTCGAAGGCGTGATCCCGAACATGGCGCGGCGCTACCGCGAGACCGATTCGGCGATGGTGCGCGAAGACCTCGCGCGCTTTCGCAACATGCAGCCCTGCCCCGATTGCGGCGGCACGCGGCTTCGGCGCGAGGCGCGCAGCGTGTTCCTGCTCGACGAGTCGGGCCCCGAGCCGCGGCGCATGGCGATCTTCGAGATCAGCCGCGCGACGCTGCGCGAAAGCCTCGCCTACTTCCAGGGCCTGCACCTGCGCGGCGCCAAGGCCGAGATCGCCGACAAGGTGGTGCGCGAGATCGGGCTGCGCCTCAAGTTCCTCAACGACGTGGGCCTCAACTACCTGAGCCTGGACCGCAGCGCCGAGACGCTCTCGGGCGGCGAGGCGCAGCGCATCCGCCTGGCCTCGCAGATCGGCTCCGGCCTCACCGGCGTGATGTACGTGCTCGACGAGCCCAGCATCGGCCTGCACCAGCGCGACAACGACAGGCTGATCGGCACGCTCAGGCATCTGCGCGACATCGGCAACAGCGTGATCGTGGTCGAGCACGACGAGGACATGATCCACGCCGCCGACCACGTGATCGACATGGGCCCGGGCGCCGGCGTGCACGGCGGCCGCGTGATGGCGCAGGGCAGCTATGCCCAGGTCGCGGCCCATCCGGATTCGCTGACCGGCCAGTACCTGTCGGGCGCGAAGAAGATCGCGGTGCCCAAGCGCCGCACGCCCTGGCTGCCGGCAGTCGCCAAGCCGGCCTTCAACGAGGGCAAGAAGGCCTCGCGCTTTCCGCAGAGCCCGGCGGCCGAACGGCGCGCGGCACGCGAGGCGGCGCACCTCGCATCGCAGACCGACCTGCAGGAGATCCGCGTGATCGGCGCCACCGGCAACAACCTCCAGAACGTGGGCGTGGCCTTTCCGGTCGGCCTCTTGACCTGCGTGACCGGCGTCTCCGGCTCGGGCAAGTCGACGCTGGTCAACGACACGCTCTACAGCGCCGTGGCGCGCACCCTCTACCGAGCCCACGAAGAGCCGGCCGCGCACGAGGCGGTCGAGGGCATCGAGTACTTCGACAAGGTCATCAACGTCGACCAGTCGCCGATCGGTCGCACGCCGCGCAGCAATCCCGCCACCTACACCGGCCTCTTCACGCCGATCCGCGAGCTGATGGCCGAGACCAACACCGCACGCGAGCGCGGCTACGGGCCCGGGCGCTTCAGCTTCAACGTCGCCGGCGGCCGCTGCGAGGCCTGCCAGGGCGACGGCGTGGTCAAGGTCGAGATGCACTTCCTGCCTGACGTCTACGTGCCCTGCGAGGTCTGCCACGGCCAGCGCTACAACCGCGAGACGCTGGAGGTGCAGTACAAGGGCCGCAACATCGCGCAGATCCTCGACATGACGGTCGAGGCCGCGCACGAGTTCCTGAAGGCCGTGCCGACCATCGAGCGCAAGCTGCGCACGTTGCTCGACGTCGGCTTGAGCTACATCAAGCTGGGCCAGGCCGCGACCACGCTGTCGGGCGGCGAGGCGCAGCGCGTGAAGCTCGCGCTCGAACTCAGCAAGCGCGACACCGGCCGCACGCTCTACATCCTCGACGAGCCGACCACCGGGCTGCACTTCGCCGACATCGAGCTGCTGCTGAAAGTGCTGCACCAGCTGCGCGACGCCGGCAACACCATCGTCGTTATCGAGCACAACCTCGACGTCATCAAGACCGCCGACTGGCTGATCGACATGGGTCCCGAAGGCGGCGCGGGCGGCGGCACGGTGGTGGGTGTGGGCACGCCTGAAGAGATCGCGGCGAACGAGGCGAGCCATACCGGTCGATATCTGAAGCGGCTGCTGCCCTGACAGGCTACAGTCGGCGATGACCCAAATCACTCCTCCTGACTCAGGCCCTGAGGAGCCGGACGACCTGCAGACGGAGGCATCGGCATTTGCAGCCGCCTGGATCGTCTTCGGCGTGCTCATGCTGCTGGTGCTTCTGTTTCTGGCAGGCGTCGCTTACTTCTTTCCCTGACGATCGCGCGCCAGCGGACGGCCCATCCGTGCGCTATCGCACTGAAAAAACGGCAGGTTCGGAATACGCTGGCATGCCCTCGATGCATGGAGCCATCTCATCGCCCTTTTCCTGTTTGCCGCCGAATGCCTCGTTCGTGACTACCTGAACGGCCGCACGATGCCGACGCTCGTGCACCGCAGGGTGGTGAGCATCGTCGAAGCACGGCTCGTCGACGGCACGCTGCCGGTGCTCGATCAGGACCTCTGCAGAGACGTCGACAGCGAGGCCAGCGCCCCTGCGCGCTTCATCAAAGCCTCCTGAGAATCCGCGCTTCGGGCGCCCTCGCAGCTTTGTGCGATATCGAACATACTGCGCAATGGCCACGCCCCCCGACCCCCGCAAGAACCACCTGCTCGCCATGCTGCCGGACGCCGAGTGGCAGCGCTGGCTGCCGCAACTGGAGTGGGTGGACATGCCGCTCGGGGAGGTGCTCTACGAGTCGGGCAGCACGCTCAGCCACGTGTACTTTCCGACCACCGCCATCGTTTCGCTGCTCTATGTGATGGAGAACGGCGCCTCGGCCGAGATCGCCGTCGTCGGCAACGAGGGCATCGTCGGCATCTCCCTCTTCATGGGGGGCGAATCCACGCCCAGCCGCGCCGTGGTGCAGAGCGCAGGCCAGGGTTGGCGACTGAAGGCGCAGATGATGAAGGACGAATTCAACCGGGCCGGTGCGGTGCTGCACCTGCTGCTGCGCTACACCCAGGCGCTGATCACGCAGATGGCGCAGACGGCGGTGTGCAACCGGCACCATTCGCTGGACCAGCAGCTGTGCCGCTGGCTGCTGCTGAGCCTGGACCGCCTGCAAGGCAACGAGCTCGTGATGACGCAGGAGCTGATCGCCAACATGCTCGGCGTGCGCCGCGAAGGCGTGACCGAGGGCGCCCTCAAGCTGCAGAAGGCGGGGTTGATCCGGTATGCGCGCGGCCGCATCACGGTGCTGGACCGCGAGGGACTGGAGAAGCGCACTTGCGAATGCTACGCGGTGGTCAAGAAGGAGTACGACCGGCTGCTTCCGGAGCGGTTGGCGATCTGATCCCGCGGCTGCTCTGTGCGCTGGCAGACAGTCGCGCCGCGGCGCGGCGCGCAGACTGGAAGCCCTTCCATCACCGGAGTGCCTTTGCCTGCCGCCGAAAACCACCTCATCGAGCTGCTTTCCCGCAGCGACCGCCAGAGTCTGCTCGCCATCTGCGAGCCGGTCCAGCTGGTGCTGGCCGAGGTGATGTGCGAGCCCGGCGAGCCGACCCGGCATGTCTACTTCCCTGTCGATGGCTTCATTTCGGTGATCGCACGGATCGACGGCCATCCAGGCCTGGAAGTCGGCATGGTGGGCCGCGAAGGCATGCTGGGGACGCAACTGGCCCTCGGCGTGGCGACGACGCCCCTGCATGCGGTGGTTCAGGGCCCGGGTGCTGCATGGCGCATCGCCGCCCCCGACTTCCAGCGCGAACTGGCGCGCAACGCGGGCCTGCAGCGCGGCCTGCACCGCTACATCCACGTCCTGATGTCCCAGCTGGCCGATTCGGCCGCGTGCCTTCGCTTTCACCTGATCGGCCCGCGCCTGGCGCGCTGGCTGCTGATGAGCCAGGACCGCGCCCATTCGGACAGCTTCCGCGTGACGCAGGAGTTCCTGGCCTACATGCTGGGCGTGCGCCGCGTCGGCATCACGGAGGCTGCCGGCGCCTTGCAGCGTGACGGATTGATCCAATACAGCCGTGGCGATCTGAAGGTGCTGGACCGCCCCGGGCTCGAAGCGATGGCATGCGCCTGCTACGCCGCAGACAAGAGAGCCTACGCCGAGTTGCTCTGAATGTGCGGTCGCGAACAGACAGGGCGCACCCGATCGCCTACAAGGGGGCATGGACTATGTTTTCGCTTCCAAACGCCTTCCGTACCAAGGATGGGAGGTGCGCAGCCGCCTCACCCATGTTTCCCTGGAGGGCACCGTGGCGGCCGGTGCGGAACTCTTCGTCGACGACGTTTGCATGTGCCACCTCGTGTCGTGCAAGCAGTTCGCTCATGGGGGTGACGCCATCAGCGCGATCGAGCGCAAGGCCACCCTCTGGATCGATGACCGCGGAACGCATTCCAGGAGCAGCGATGTCGCAGCCGCCCTTCTTTCATGAGGCTTCCGGCACCGTCCGTTTCTGGGTCGAGGTCGAGGGGCAGCTCGTAGGCGCCAGCGTCGGCAAGGAAACCTTGCACTACCGCTATCGGTCGACCGCCACCGACGACGAAGCACTGGACACCTATGCGCTGCACGCGCAGGACATCGATGACGCCGTGCGGCGCCGTGTCGCACAAGGTTCCACCGAACCCGTGATGCTGCGCGAGTTCGATCTGCGCCATGACGCTCCGCGCCCCTGAGGCCCGGCCAGCGGCCATGACCTGCGAGGTCATCGACGCCGCGCACCCGCTCTGAGACATTGGATGCAAGCCGGAACCGGGGTGGTTCCGGCAGCCACCAGGCCGAACTTCAAAGGCCGCGAAAGAGCACCATGACCTCAGGTTTCGACATCCTCCCCCTCGCCGTCGCGTTTCTCATCGGCATCGCCGCCGTGGGTTCCTGCATCGGCATCGGCATCGTCGGGTCGAAGCTGCTGGAAGGCACAGCGCGGCAACCCGAGCTCAAGGACACGCTGCAGACCCTGTTCTTCCTGATCGCGGGCGTGACCGATGGTGCCTTCATCATCGCGACCGGCATCGGCCTCTGGTTCGCGACTGCCAACCCCTTCCGTTGAGGTGCGGGCTCAAGCGGCCTTGAGTTCGATCTCGCGGTACGGCCGCTCCGGAACCGCCGCTGCCGTGCGCGCTGCCGCTTCGCTCTGCAGCGCCTCCCACAGCGCGGCATCGCCGGCCCGGCGCGCGGCCTCCATCGCCGTCAGGTAAATCAGGCTGCGCTGCGCCTGGCTGCCGCCGAAGCCGTGGGCGACGGGCAGCAAGGGAAACAGCAGCTGCGCGCAGTGGCCGTAGCGGCCTTCGCCGAAAGCCATGACCGCCTCGCAGACGGTGCCCGCTTCGCGCCACCACGGCGCGGGCGCCGTGGCCGGCACGGCGGCGATCGCGCGCTGCCCGGCCTCGATCTGTATGGGCTCGCCGGCGCCGACCAGGGCCAGCATCGCATGCACGTCGTTGAAGACCGACCAGCCCCAGGCGGCCTGGTCGCGCCAGCGCGGCGCCAGGGCCTGCCAGCGCCCGGCCACATCGACGCCGCGCAGCCCGAGCCGCCACAAAAGCGCACTCGCATCGACCAGGTCCAGCGCCATCGAGGCCGGCCCGGGCGCGATCGCGCGGTCGTAGAGCGCCAGCGCCGAGGCGTGGTCGTCGTTGCGCAGATGCTGCAGCGCCAGATGCCAGTGGTTGTGCACCGCGAGCGCGTTGTCCTGCTGCCAGAGCGAGGTGTCGGTCGTGAGCCAGCGGATGCCCTCGGCCACGCGACCCTGCATCTCGTAGACGTGGGCCACTGCATGCACGGCCCAGGCGTCCTGCGGATTGCGCGCCAGCGCCTCCATGCCCAGCGCCTCGGCGCGCGCGTATTCGTTGCATTCCTCGAGGCCGAAGGCATGCATGCCCAGCACGTAGCTGTAACCGACGTCGTCCTCGCTCCATTGGTCCAGCGCGCGGCCGATGCGGTCGCGCAGCATGGTCGACTGGCCGAGCACCAGGTCTGCCATGTGCGTGAGCTGCAGCGCGAAGAGGTCGCGCGGATGGTCGATCAGATGGCGGTCGAGCAGGCGGTTGGCGCGGCCCATGTCGCCGTCGGCCCAGACCTGCAGGGCCGCCTGGAAGGACTGCTCGCGCTCGTTCGGCCGGCGGCGGCTCGCGGCCGCGGCCGCCAGGCTCTCGCGCGCGGCGGGCAGCGCCTGGCCATCGATGGCGCTGAGCATGAAGCCGGCCATCAGGAGGTGGCCGGAAATGAAGTCCGGATCCTGTTCCAGCGCCGGCTGCAGCACCGCGACCGGATCGAGCCGCAGGCTGTTGAAGAGGTCGAGCGCCTGCTCGTAGGCGGCCACGGAAGCCGGCTGGTCGGTGGAAAGCGCCAGGCCGCGCGCGTCGTGTTGGGTCATGGTGGCTCCTTGTACGAAAGACGCAAGAAGCGTAAGTTCGCCCGGGCGAAACCCCCGCAGCGATTCCCGCAACAAGGCTGACGATTCCGCCAATCGATGAGCTCCGCAGTTGCTTCTTCCGGCGATCGGCCCGTGATCGCCATCCTCGTCACCGCCGAGAGCGCAGCCTCGGTGGTCTACGGCATGTTCGACCTCCTGAAGTGTGCGGGCCGCGACTGGCCGATGGTCGTCGACGGCCGGCCGGGCGCCGAGCTGCTCGAACCCGTGCTGGTCGCCGCGAAACCGGGCATCGTGCGTGCCGCCAACGGCGTGCCCATCGAGGCGCACCGCAGCTTCGACGAGGTCATTGCGCCGGCGGTGGTCTGCGTGCCCGAACTCATGATCTCGCCCTACGGGCCGCTCGACGGACTGTTCGCCCGGGAGGTCGCGTGGATGCGGCGCTGCCATGCGGCCGGCTCGCTGGTCGCCGCCTCCTGCTCGGGCGCCATGCTGCTGGGCGAAGCAGGCCTGCTCGACGACGAGGACGCCACCACGCACTGGGCATTCTGCGAGATGCTGCAGCGCCGCTATCCGCTCGCGCGCGTGCGACCGCATTGCGCGCTGATCACCTCCGGCGAGGGCCAGCGCCTGGTGATGACCGGCGGCGGCAGTTCATGGATGGACCTGGCGCTCTATCTGATCGCGCGCTATGTCGGCATCGAGGCCGCGATGCAGGTCGCCAAGCTCAACCTGATCGACTGGCACCACGTGGGCCAGCAGCCCTTCGCGCGCGTGGCGAGCACGCGGCAGGCGGAGGACGCGGTCATCGGCCGCTGCCAGACCTGGATTGGCGACCACTATGCGCAAGCCGCGCCGGTGGCCGCGATGGCCGCGCTGAGCGGGCTGGCGGAGCGCTCGTTCCAGCGCCGCTTCAAGCTCGCGACCGGCATGACGCCGATGGAATACGTGCAGACCCTGCGCATCGAGGAAGCCAAGCACCTGCTCGAGACCACGGAAGCGCCGGTCGAGGCGATCGCGGGAGAGGTGGGCTACGACGACGCGGCCTTCTTCAGTCGCATGTTCCGCCGCGCGGTGAGCCTGAGTCCGGCGCAGTACCGGCGGCGCTTCGGCGGCCTGCGCGCGGCGCTGGCCGGGACGCGGTGAAGGGCACGCTCAATCGATCTTGACGTTGGCGCTCTTCACGATCGCGCCCCACTTCGGCACCTCGTTCTTCAGGAACGCGCCGAAATCGGCAGGCTTCATCCACTCGGCGGTGAAGCCCTGCGCGGCCAGCTTGTCCTTGATGTCGGGCATGGCCAGCACCTTCTGCATGTCGGCATTGAGCCTGTCAACGATGGGCGCGGGCGTCTTCGCAGGCGCAAGCATGCCGATGAAGGCCACCGCCTCGAAGCCGGGATAGCCCTGCTCGGCCACGGTCGGCACCTCGGGCAGCACCGGCGAGCGCTTCTTGCCCGTGACCGCCAGCGCCTTGAGCTTGCCGGCGCTCACGAAGGGCGTGGCCGAGATCATGGTGTCGAGCATGTAGGTGGTCTGGCCGCCCATCACGTCGGTGAGCGCCGGGCCGCTGCCCTTGTACGGCACGTGGATCGTCCTGATGCCGGCGGCGCTGGCGAGCATCTCGCCGCCCAGATGGGTCGACGAGCCGTTGCCCGAAGAAGCGAAGGAGAGTTCGCCCGGCTTGGCCTTGGCCACGGCCACCAGTTCCTTCAGGTTGCCGGCCGGGAAGTCGGGCCGCGTCACCAGCACCAGGGGGCCGGTCATGATCATCGAGACCGGCGCCAGATCGCTCAGCAGGTCGTACTTGAGCTGGGCCTTCGGAAACAGCGTCATGTTGATCGCGTGCGAGGTCGCGGCAACGAGCAGCGTGTAGCCGTCGGCCGGCGATTTGGCCACGAACTCGGCGCCGATGTTGGAGCCGCCGCCCGGCCTGTTCTCGACGATGAAGGACTGGCCCTCGATCTCGCCGAGCTTGCTCGCGAGCAGCCGCGCCACGATGTCGTTCGGACCGCCCGGTGCGTAGGGCACGATGATCTTGACGGGCTTCGAGGGGTACTTGTCCTGCGCCTGCGCCGGCGGCGCGGCGAAGCCGAGGGCGCAGGCGGCCAAAGCAAGGGCCTTGAACAGGGTCTTCATGGGTTTTGTCTCCGGTATTTGTATGAATGAATGAACGCGTGCGATCCGATGCCGCTCAAGTCTTGTAGGAAGGGGCCTCGCGGTCGAGCTGGCGCAGCAGCGCCGGCCATTCCATCGGCGCGAAATTGATCTTTCCCTTGGGGCCGTAACGCTTGGCCATGGTGGCCGCGAGCTCCGGGCTCGGCATGCTGATCTCGGCGCCGCTCGCGAGCACGTCGATCTGCACCTTGCAGGCGGTCTCGAGCCAGTACATGAGGTTCCAGGTGTCCTGCACGCTCGGGCCGCAGGCGATCAGCCCGTGGTTGCGCATCACCATCGCGCTGTGGGGACCGAGGTCGCGCGCGATGCGCTCGCGCTCGGACATGTCGACCGTCGGCTCTTCGTAGTCGTGGAATCCGAGCGCGCCGTAGAAGCGCATCGCGGTCTGTGTGAGCGGCAGCAGCCCGTGCTTCATCGCCGACACGGCCATGCCGGCGCGCGTGTGGGTGTGCATCACGCACTTCAGGTCGCTGCGCGCGCCGTGCACCGCGCTGTGGATCATGAAGCCGGCGCGGTTGACTGGAAACGCGCCGAACTCGCCCTCGGGCTTGTCGACCGTGTTGCCGTCCAGGTCGAGTGTGTAGAAGCACGAGGCCGTGATCTCGGTGTAGAGCAACCCGAAGGGATTGATCAGAAAGCGGTTCTCGCTGCCCGGCACCTTGGCCGTGATGTGGTTGTAGATGAGGTCGCTCATGCCGTAGCGCGCCACCAGGCGGTAGCAGGCGGCGAGATCGGTGCGGACCTTCCATTCCTCGTCGCTGACGCGATCCCGGATGGAGGCGGCCTGGGTGATGGCATTCATGCTTGCAAGCCTTCAGGGAGGGAGGACTCGGGGCGGCCGGCGAGCATGCGGCGCGCCGTGTAGCGCAGCACCGCCTGGCCGTGCTGGTTGAACACCTGCACGTCCGAATCGACGATCGCGCGGTTGCCCTTGGAGGTGGGCCGCACGCCGGCGACCTCGACGATGGCGTGGATGGTGTCATTGACGCGCACTGGCGCCAGCACCTTCTGCGTGCATTCGAGCATCGCGAGACCGGTGCCCTGGATCATGGTCTGCAGCAGGAAGCCTTCGATGATCGAGTAGGTCAGCGCCGCGGGCACCGGACGCCCGCCGATCGCGCCGGCCGCGCCCTCGGCGTCGATGAAGATCGCCTCCAGCATGCCGGTGACCGAGATGAAGTTGACGAGGTCGGTCTCGGTCAGGGTGCGGCGGAAGGTCTGGAAGCGCTGCCCCGGCGCGAGATCCTGCCAGAAGAAGCCGTGGCCGAGCAAAGGGTAGGGGGTGGTGGTCGGATCTGTCATATCGGGGCCGGCTGGCGTGTGTGGAAAGGCGAGATGCCTGCTTCGCGCAGCACCTCGTCGGTGTGCTCGCCGAGGCGCGGCGCCATGCGCACGGGCAACTGCTCGCGGTCGATGCGCACCGGCGCGCCGGGGAAGCGCAAGCGGCCCATGGCCGGGTCTTCGATGGTCTTGAAGAAGCCGGTCGCCTTGAGGTGCTCGTCCTCGGCCAGGTCTTCGAGCCGATTCATGCGCGAGGCCGGCACCTCGAGCCGCGCGAACACCTCGAGCCACTCGGCCGTGCTGCGCGTGGCGATGACTTCCGCCGCCAGCGTGTAGAGCGCATCGATGTGGCGCGTGCGCTCGGCGATGTCGGCGAAGCGCGGGTCGGCCGCCGCCTCGGGCATGCCGCCTTCGATGAAGAAGCGCTTCCAGTGCGCGTCGGTGTAGGGCATGGCGCAGAGGTAGCCGTCGGCCGTGCGATAGGGCCGGCGATGCCGGGCGAAGAGGCGTGGATAGCCGGTATCGGCCAGCGGCGGCACGAAATGGTGGCCGTAGAAATGCTCGACCAGGTTGAACGAGGCCATGGCCTCCAGCATCGGCACCTCGACGTAGGCGCCCTTGCCCGTGCGCTCACGCCGGAACAGCGCGGCGAGGATCGCGTGCGTGGCCACCAGGCCCGAGGTCTTGTCGGCCGCAACGGTCGGAAAGTACTGCGGTATGCCGGACTGCCGTTCCATCAGCGCGGCGCAGCCCGACAAGCCCTGGATGATGTCGTCGTACGCCGGCATGCCGCCGTAGGGGCCGTCTTCGGCGAAGCCGTGCAGGCCCACGTAGACCAGCCGCGGATTGCGGGCCAGCAGCGTGTCGGGATCGAGCCCGATGGCCTCGAGCTTCTGCGGCCGGATGCTGTGCATCAGCACGTCGGCGGTGTCGACCAGCTTCAGCAGCGCCTCGCGTGCATCGGCCTGCTTCAGGTCCAGCACCACGCTGCGCTTGCCGCGATTCACACCGAGAAAGATGGCCCCCATGCCGGCCTCGGTGCTGGGGCCGGTGCGGCGCGTGGAGTCGCCCTCGGGCGGCTCGATCTTGATCACGTCGGCGCCGTACTCGGCCAGGTTCTGACTCGCATACGGGCCGAGCACCACGGCGCTCAGGTCGAGCACGCGGACCCCGGCAAGGGGCAGCTTCGATGGATTCATCGTCGGGATGGCGGTGTCTCGGGCCGCTCGGGTTTTCAGGAATGGTCCGATCGTAGGAATCGCGACCTAATGCGTCCAATACCATTCGAGACCTCTGCGATACATCCTGCATATCAATGGAATTGCGACAACTGCGCCAGTTCGTGGCCGTGGCCGACACGCTGAACTTCCGTCGCGCGGCCGAGCGCCTGCACATGGCGCAGCCGCCGCTGTCGGTGGCGATCCGCAAGCTGGAAGAGGAAGTGGGCACGCCGCTCTTCACGCGGCTCGCGCGCGGCGTGCAGCTCACCGCCGCCGGCCATGCTGCACTGCGCACGGCACGGCTGTGTCTGGACCAGGCCGAGAACCTGCCGGCGGCCGCACGCGCCGCGGCCGGCGGCGAGAGCGGGCGCCTGCGCGTCGGCTTCGTCGGCTCGGCCACCTATTCGCTGATGCCGCGGCTGCTGCCGGCCTTCAGGGCGCGCTATCCGCAGGTCGAACTGGTGCTGCGCGAATCGACCAACCTCGAACTGCTGGCGATGATCGAAGCCGACCGGATCGACATCGGGCTGGTGCGCTACCCGACCGCGTCGGCCAGTTCGCTGCGCTTCGAAGTGGTGGAGCGCGACGTATTCTGCGCCGTGCTGCCGGCCGGGCACCCGCTGGCGAAGAAGCGCCGGCTCAGCCTGCGCGATCTGGCCGGCGAGCCCTTGATCGACTACGCGTCGACACGGGTGCCGGGCCTGCATGCGATGGTGATGCTGGCCTTCCAGCAGGCCGGCCTGAGCCCGCGTGCGGTGCAGGAAGCGACGCAGGTCCAGACGGTGATCAGCCTGGTGCAAAGCGGCATGGGCGTGGCGCTGGTGCCCTCGGTCGCGCAGCGGCTGTCGCCCGACAGGGTGGTGTTCCGCCCGATCGGCGACTTGCCCGCATCGGCCTCGATCGCAATCGCCATGGCCTCGCATCCGCAGAGCGAAAGCGCGACGGCGATGCGTTTTCGCGAGATCGCCGGCAGGCTCTCGCAGAGGTCGCCGGCCCGTGGCGCAGGACGCGGCAGTTCGTGACGCAGGCGCCGCGACGCCTCAGCGCATGCCGATGCGCGTCTCGCCGAACAGCGCCTTCAGTCTGCCGGGCGCCTTCGTCGGGCGCGCTCTTATATCGGCGCCGCGCCGCCGGCGCTCGACAAGGGGCTTCCTTCGGGCAGCACGCGCAGCATGCCTTCCTGCGCGGTCGAGGCCACAAGCCGCCCGTCGCGCGTGAACAGGCTGCCGCGGCACAGGCCGCGGGCACCGCCCGCGCTCGGCGAATCGAGCACATAGAGCAGCCAGTCGTCCATGCGGAAATCGCGGTGGAACCACATCGCATGGTCGAGGCTGGCGGGGCGCACCCGCCCGCTCATGAAGCTCAGCCCATGGGGCAACATCGCGGCCCGCAGCAGCCCGTGGTCGGAGGCGTAGGCCAGCAGCGCGCGGTGCACGATCGGGTCGTCGGGCAGCGGCGCGATGGCGCGCAGCCAGAGCGCACTGTGCGGTGGACGCGGCGCGGGCGTGAGCAGGTCGTCGGGTTCGACGCGGCGGTACTCGATACCGTGCGGCGCCAGCGCGTTATTGCGCCAGCGTTCGGGCAGCCGCTCGCCGAGCGCGCGGCGCTGTTCCAGTTCGCTTTGCAAGCCTTCCGGCCCGGCCGCCTCGGGCATCGCGAGCTGGTGCTCGATGCCCTCATCCACCGTCTGGAAGGAGGCCGACATCTCGAAGATGATGCGCTCCCGCTGGCGCGCCACCACGTGCCGGGTGGTGAAGCTGCGGCCGTCGCGCACGCGGTCGACTGCGTACTCGATCGGTGCATGCTCGCCGGGCAGCAGGAAGTAGGCGTGCATCGAATGCACCGGCCGGTCGGCGGCGACCGTGCGGCTCGCCGCCACCAGCGCCTGGCCCAGCACCTGGCCGCCGAACACGGCCGGGGTGCCGATGTCCTCGCTCTGAGCCCTGAAGTGGTCATCGCCCAGGGGTTCGAGGTGCATCAGGTCGACGAGCTGGTTGACGAGGCGGGCTGCGGTGGCGGGATCGGTCATCCGATGACGATAGCAAAGAGGATGCCGCGGTGCTGTCTCGCGGCTGTCAGCCCGCGCGCTTCAGTGGTCGAGGTCGACGCCGTCGGCGATCAGTTTGCGCTGCAAGGCCGGCACGTCGACGCCGGCAAAGCTTCCGGCACCCAACGTGGCCGCAGCCGTCCCCGCCGCCTGCCCCATCACGAAGCAGCCGCCGCTCGCCCGCGCGGCCGACTGGCCCTCGTGCGTCATCGAGGCGCAGCGCCCGGCCACCAGCAGGTTGTCGACGCCGCGCGGCACCAGCATGCGCCAGGGCAGCTGGTTGTAGGTGCGCGTTTGGTCGCGCGGAAAGGCCCATTCGATCTTGCCGGCGGCATGCATCTCCATCGGCCAGGCGTTGATGCCGATGCTGTCCTCGAAACGCGCCGACGAGAGGATGTCTTCGCCGGTGAGCGCATAGAGGCCCTCAATGCGCCGCGTCTCGCGGATGCCGACCTGCGGCGCGATCTCGACGATGGCCGATTGCTCGAAGCCCGGCACCTCGGCCTTCAAGAAGCGGAAGTACTCGCCGATCTGGCGCCGGCCCTCGACCTCGCCGTCGCTGAGTTCGCGCGCGTCCACGCCGTTCATCGCGTCGCCCTTGGCGTTGCGGATCTGCGTGACGTTGGCGCGCCATTCGCGCGGATCGATCTGCGGCCGCAGGATCGCGCCTTCGCGCGGGAAGCGGTAGGCCTCGGGGTCGCGCTCGCGCGCCTTCGCCATCAGGTCGTTGATGGCCTTGAACTCGCCCACCGCGGCCAGCGCGCGCTGCGCATCGACGTGGCCGACGCGGAACATGGTGGACGGAAAAAGCCCGCTGCCATGGCCGTCGCCGACCGCGAAAGGCACGCCCGCGAAGACCGCGACATCGGCATCGCCGCTGCCGTCGATGAAGGCATTGGCGCGGATCGCCTGCCGGCCCGACTTGGTCTCGACCACCAGCGCGGCGATGCGCGGGCCTTCCATCACCACGGCCGCGGCCCAGGCGTGGAACAGCAGCTCGACACCCGCATCGAGCAGCAGCTGATCGGCCGCGCACTTGTAGATCGAGGTGTCGTAGGAGCGCACGCGGATGCGGCCCTGCATGCCGTCCTGCGGCTTGTTGAGGCCGCCCATCGCATCCATGCGTGCGAGCAGCTCGTCGACCACGCCGTGCACCAGCTGCGTCATCTCCCCGTTGCGCTTGCCGTAGAGGCCCGCGAAGTTGGTCACGCCGCCGGCCGTGCCCATGCCGCCGAGGAAGCCATAGCGTTCGACCAGCAGCGTGCGCGCGCCATGGCGCGCGGCGCTCACGCTCGCCGCGATGCCGGCCGGGCCGCCGCCGACCACGACCACGTCGTATTCGCCGAAGACCGGCAGGCTGCGCTCAGGCTCGACGATGGAAGCGCTCATTGCAGCTTGATGTTGTTGGCCGAGATGATCTTGCTCATGATCGCCGCCTCTTCCTTCACGCGCGTGCGCATACCGTCCGGCGAGGTGCCGACCGCCTGCCAGCCCTGCTCGAACAGCTTCTGCCGCACTTCGGGCGCCTTCATGATGACGGCGAGCTCGCGCGAGATGCGCTCCTGCGCGGCCTTGGAAAGACTGGCCGGGCCGAGCAGCGCGGTCCACACCTCGAGGTTGAAGTCCTTCACGCCGGCATCGGCCAGCGGCGCCAGTTCGGGCACCAGGGTGCTGCGCCCGCTCGTGATGCCGATGGCCTTGACCTTGCCGGCCTTGACCTGGGGCATGGCCACGCCGGGCGGGATCAGGGCCATCTGGATCTGGTTGCCGATCAGGTCGGTCATGACCTGCGGATTGCCCTGGTAGGGCACGTGCACGGCCTTCAGGCCCGGCACGCGGCCCTTGAGCAGCTCCATGCCCAGGTGGCCCACCGAGCCGACGCCCACCGAGCCGTAGCTCCACTTGTCGTCGCTCTTGCGCGCCGCGTCGACGAAGGCTGCGCCGCTGGGCAGGCTGTTCTGCGCCACCAGCACCAGCGGCGCGGTAGTGAGCAGCGAGAGGTAGGTGAAGTCCTTGGCCGGGTCGTAGGGCAGCCTGGAATAGAGCATCTTCGACGAGGTGAGGTTGCCGTTGATGACCACGCCGAGCGTGTGATCGTCGGTCGCCTTGGCCACCTGGTCGGCCGCGATGTTGCCCGAGGCCCCCGGCTTGTTGTCGACCACCACGGGCTGGCCCAGCGCCTTGGCCAGCGGCTCGGCGATGGTGCGCGCCGCGATGTCCGGCGTCGAGCCGCCGGGGAAGCCGACGATCAGGCGGATCGGCTTGGTGGGCCAGGCGCCGTTCTGCGCCGCGGCGGCCAGCGGCAGCGCGCAGGCGGCGATCAAAAGAGCTCTCTTGGAAAACTGCATGGGAGTGAAGCGGGAATGGAAAGAGAAACGAAGGATAAGGCCGAGTTGTGACCAGGCGTTACTCGAGGCTGATATTGCCCCGGCGAACCAGTTCCCCATAGACCTTGGACTTGGCCTCGGCCTGCCGCTGGATCTCCTCCGGCGACCAAGCCAGCGGCTCGAAGGCGAAGGTGTCGAAGCGCGCGCGGATCTCGGGGTCGGCGATGACCTTGGCGACGTCGGCATGGATCCTGGCCCTGATCGCCGGCGGCACGCCCTTGGGCGTGAGCAGCGAGACGAAGGAGCTCACGTACAGGCTCGCCGGGCCGCCCGCCTCGGCCATGGTGGGCACATCGGGCATTTGCGGAATGCGCTGGGGCGCCGCAATCGCGATGTAGCGCAGCTTGCCGGCCTTGTAGACGCCCTGGCTGGAGGGGATGGTCGCGAAGCTCCACGGCACATCGCCCGAGCCCACGTTGGCGTAGAGCTGCGAGACCTCGCGGTAGGGCACATGCTGCATGTGCACGCCGGTCAGGGACTCGAGCTGCTGCGCGCCCAGGTGGCCGGCGCTGCCGACGCCCCAGGAGCCGTAGCTCAGCGGGTTGGACTTGGCGGCAGCGACCAGGTCGCTCATGTTCTTCCACTTCGAGTCGCTGGCCACGGCGACGAAGAAGGGCGTGCGGAACAGCGAGGCCGCCGGGTCGAAGTGCTGCAGTGTCACGAAGTTGCGCGACTTGTACAGATGCGGCAGCGCGGCGACATGCTCGCTGTCGAGCTGCAGCAGGGTGTAGCCGTCGGGCGCCGCGCGCCGGGCCTGGTCGATCGCGATGAAGCCGCCGCCGCCGGGCCTGTTGTCCACCACCACGCGCTGGTTCCAGAGCCGCCCCAGCTTGTCGGAGACCAGCCGCAGCACAGCGTCCGGCCCGCTGCCGGCGGCGAAGGGCGTGATCAGCGTGACGGGCTTGTTCGGGTAGTCGGCGGCCGATTGCGCCGCGGCGCCGACGGTGAAGAAGGCGGCGGCGAGGCCGGCGATCAGCGGGAGGATGGGTTTCATGCAGTTTGTCTCCGTGGTGTGTCGTTGAAATAAGGTGGGCCGTCTCAGGCCGCGGTGCGCGGCGCGTCGGCCAAGCATTGCGCCGGATCCCACGCATAGAGCCATTCGACCGCGTCGTAGAAGCGCTCGGGCGTGCGGCCGGTCCACAGGCTGTTGCGCACCAGGCGCTCGACGCCCTTGGCGTGGTAGAGCCGGCCCATCTCGCGCACCGACAGCACGACGCGGGCCGTGCGTGCCACGCGGGCCGACGCATAGAGCTGGAAGGCGGCAGGCAGGTCGAACTCACAGGCCTCGACCGCCGCGCCCAGCGTCACCGCGTCTTCGAGCGCCATGCAGGCGCCCTGCGCGAGGTACTGCATCATCGGATGGGCCGCATCGCCCAAGAGCGTGGCCGGGCCTTCGCTCCAGTTCGCGACCGGATCGCGGTCGGCGGTGCTCCAGCGGCGCCAGGAGGTGGGCCGGTCCAGCAGCTGGCGCGGGCGCGCATGCACGCCGTCGAAGTAGGACAGCACCTCCTTCTTGCTGCCCTCGGTCACGCCCCACTCTTCCTGCTCGCGGCTGTGGAAGGTCACGACCAGGTTGTATTGCTCGCCATGGCGCAGCGGGTAGTGCACCAGGTGGCAGTTGGGGCCGGCCCAGACCACCGGCGCGTTCCAGCGCAGGTCTTCGGGCATGTCGGCGGCCGGCACCACGGCGCGGTAGACCACGTGGCCCGAAACGCGTGGCGCATCGCCGACGAGCCTGGCACGCACCACCGATTTGACGCCGTCACAGCCGACGATCGCATCGGCATGGAAGCGCCGGCCGTCGCGCGTGACCGCCGTCACGCCGCTGCCGCCGATGTCCAGGTGCCCGACCTGCGCCGAGGTGTGGAAGCGGATCAGCGGATGCTCTTTGACCGCCTCGTGGATCGCGCCATGCAGGTCGGCGCGATGGCTCACCGCATACGGATTGCGAAAGCGCGCGCGGAAGGCCTCGCCCACCGGCACCGAGGCCACCTCGCTGCAGTCGACGGCATCCATCATCACCAGCCGGTCGGTGAAGACCGAGCCGCGCCGCACCGCTTCGCCGACGCCCAGGGCATCGAGTGCGGCAAAGGCATTGGGGCCCAGCTGCAGGCCGGCGCCGATCTCGCCGATGGCCGCGCTCTGCTCCAGCAGGTCGATCGAAATGCCGAGCCGAGCCAGCGCCAGCGCCGCCGCCATGCCGCCGATGCCGCCGCCGACCAGCAGCACCGAAGGCTTGGAGTTCTGCGTCTTGCTCATTCCACTCGCACTGCGATCGGCTCGAGGCCGTCGATGCGCACCTGCATGGTCTGCCCGCGCTGCACCGCACCCACGCCTTCGGGCGTGCCGGTGAAGATCAGGTCGCCGGGCTGCAGCGCGAACAGCGTCGACAGGTTCGCGATGACCTCGTTCACCGACCAGATCAGGTTGCGGATGTCGCTCTTCTGGCGCGTTTCGCCGTTCACTTCGAGCGTGATCGCGCCGGCCGCGACCTCGCCCGACTCGGCGAACCGACGCACCACGCCGACCGGCGCCGAGAAGTCGAAGGCCTTGCCGATCTCCCAGGGCCGGCCCTGCTCGCGCATCTTCATCTGCAGGTCGCGGCGCGTCATGTCGAGGCCGACCGCATAGCCGTAGATGTGCTTCGCCGCGTCCTCGACCGCGATGTCGCGGCCGCCCTCGCCGATCAGCACCACGAGCTCGGCTTCATAGTGGTAATTGGTGGTCTGGCCTGGGTAGGGAATGCCCACCGTTTCACCCGCGGGCACCGGCACGATCGACGCATCGTCGTTCGGCTTGCAGAAGAAGAAGGGCGGCTCGCGGTCGGGGTCGAAGCCCATCTCGCGCGCATGCGCCGCGTAGTTGCGGCCCACGCAGTAGACGCGGCGAACCGGGAACAGGTCGGACGAGCCGGCGACGGGAAGGCCGACGACGGCCGGGGGAGTGAGGACGAAAGACATGAGAACTCCTGCCGCGGTGCGGCGCATGGGGATCGAGAAAGGAGAAGGCTGCCGGGGCAGCGCGGGTCAGGCGTTGTCGAGAAAGGCTTCGCGCAGCACGCCCATCGCCTGTTGAACGGGCCGGTCGGAAAAACTGAACAGCACCACCTCCTCGCTCGCCGCGAGGCGCAGCGGCGCCCACGAGGGCACGACGAAGGTGTCGCGCGGACCGAAGTCGAAGCGCTGGCCGCCGATCTCGGCCGTGCCGCGGCCCTCGACCACGCTGTAGACCGTGCCGTCGGTCGCGCGGTGCGTCTTGCCCGCGAAGCCCTTCGGCAGCAGTTGCAGGTTCGTCGCGATGGTCGGCATCGGCGAGCCGCCGGTCAGCGGGTTGATGTAGCGCAACTTGTGGCCCAGCCAGGCGTCGGGCGCCTCCTGCATCTGCAGCTGCGCCAGCGCCTCGCGGCTGCGTGCATAGGGGTAGTTGAAGATCGGCGACGTGGGCGCGCTGTGGTCATGGCGCACCGGCACCATGTTGTGGCCGAAGCGCGCCAGGCTGTGACCCTCGGGCCGCGCGACATGCTGCACCTTCGCGTCGTCGTTCTCGGCGAAGCCGGCGTCGAAGAAGCGCAGCATCGGGATGTCGAGCCCGTCGAGCCACACCACCGGCTCGGCCACGCCTTCGATGCCCTCGTTGCCGTGGTCGTGCCAGGCCCACGAGGGCGTGATGATGAAGTCGCCCGGGTACATGGTGGTGCGCTCGCCGCCCACCGTGGTGTAGGCGCCCTTGCCGTCGACGATGAAGCGCAGCGCCGACTGCACATGCCGGTGCGAGGGCGCGACCTCTCCCGGCATGATGAGCTGCAGGCCGGCATAGAGCGATTGCGTGATCGACGAACGGCCCGGGATCGCCGGGTTCTCCAGCACCAGCACGCGGCGCACCGCCTCCTCGGCCGTGATCAGCGCGGCCGACTCCATCAGGAGCGGGCGGATCTCGTCGTAGCGCCAGAGCGCCGGCACGCAGGGCGTCTGCGGCTCGCGCGGCACCAGCGCGTGCAGCGATTCCCACAGCGGCGTGAGGTGCAGCGGGCGGATGCGCTCGTAGTAGTCGCGGCGCTCGGCGGCGTCGGTGCGCGCGGCCTGGGGGGCGGTATTCATCTGGGCATGTCTCCGGGGGGATGGCCGCATTGTTTTCCCGCACCACTATTTGTTCAAGACGTGTACTCAATACTCGGAATCTCGATTTTCGATAATGGTGGCTGCATTGCGAAGGAAATCCCATGTCCAAGCTCGATCTCGAATGGCTCGCGGTCTTCGACGAGGTCTACAAGACCGGCAGCGTCTCGAAGGCGGCCGAGCGCCTCGACATGGCGCAGGCCGCGGCCAGCACCATGCTCAACAAGCTGCGCGCGCATTTCGACGACCGGCTGTTCGCGCGCACCGCGCAAGGCATGCAGCCCACGCCCTATGCCCAGCGCATCTACACCCACGTGCGGGAGGCGCTCGCGCAGCTCGAGCAGGCGCGCGGCAGCCGCAGCAGCTTCGACCCCGGCGCGGCGAGTCGCAACTTCCGCATCTGCATGACCGACATCAGCGAGGTGGTGATCCTGCCCGGGCTGCTCGACCACCTGCGCCGCACGGCGCCCGGCGTGCACATCGAGACCGAGATCATCTCGACCGAGAGCGGCCGCCGGCTGGAAGACGGCGAGGTCGACCTGGCGGTGGGCTTCATGCCGCAGCTCGATGCCGGCTTCTACCAGCAGACGCTCTTCATGCAGAACTTCGTCTGCCTGGTGGCGCGGAACCATCCGCGCATCGGCGAGCGGCTCACGAAGAAGCGCTTCGAGGCCGAGGCGCATGCGGTGATCTCGTCCTCGGGCACCGGCCATGCGATCGTCGACAAGACCATCGCCCGCCTCGGCCTGGCGCGCAACGTGGTCGTGCGCTTGTCGAGTTTTCTCAGCGTGGCACGCATCGTCGCCCACACCGAGCTGGTCGTGATCGTGCCGCGCATCCTCGGCGAGGTACTGGCCACGCAGGAGCCGGTGAAGCTGCTGGAGCCGCCTTTCGCGCTGCCGTCCTATGCCGTCAAGCAGCACTGGCACGAGCGCTTCCACGCCGATCCGGGCAATGCGTGGCTCAGGCGCACGGTGGCTCAACTTTTCGGCGCCCAAACCGCTTCGCCGCTCACATAATCGCCGCGGGCGCCCCACGACATCAACTCATCGCCCAGGCACTCCATGAGCTCGATCACCCTGCGTTTCCTGGCCGAACCCAGCACCGTCAACTTCGGCGGCAAGGTCCACGGCGGCACCGTCATGAAATGGATCGACGAGGCCGGCTACGCCTGCGCGACCAGCTGGTCCAAGCGCTACTGCGTGACGGTGTTCATCGGCAGCATCCGCTTCCACCGGCCGATCATGATCGGCGACCTGGTCGAGGTCGAGGCGCGGCTCGCCTACACCGGCAGCAGCAGCATGAACATCTCGGTCGAGGTGCGCAGCGGCGACATGAAGGGCGGCGAGATGCAGAAGACCACCGAGTGCCTGGTCGTCTTCGTCTCGGTCGACTCGCACGGCCGGCCGCTGCCGGTCGACAGCTTCACGCCGGGAACCCCGGACGAGATGGCGCTGGCGGAGCGGGCACGTACACACCTCGAGGCCTCGCGCGCCGCTTCGGGCGGCGGCTAGCCGCAAACGCTCCGGCTGCCTATGCCGCAGCGGGCGCTCCCTGGCTACACTGCGGCGTGCCGAGGCACGCCGCTTTCGTCTAAGGCACTTTTTCCTCACTCCGAGAGGGGCAAGAGATGAACGTTCTGGACAAATCCGTGGCGACCAGCTCACTGGAGGAGATGGCAACGCTTCTGGATGCGCTGACCCGGTTCCGCAAAGGCGATGCCAAGGTCCGGCTGCCCGTGCACTGGACCGGGCTTTCGGGCAAGGTGGCCGACGTCTTCAATGACCTGGTCGAGCAGAACGCCACGCTGGCCGCCGAGCTGGTCCGCCTGCGCCAGGTGGTCGGCAAGGAAGGCAAGCTCAAGCAGCGTGCGGTGCTTTCCGAAACGCGCGGCTTCTGGGGCGAATCGGTCGAATGCGTGAATGCGCTCATCGACGATCTCGTGCACCCGACCACCGAAGTGGCTCGCGTGATCGGCGCCGTGGCCCAGGGCGACCTGTCGAAGAGCATGGCGCTGGAGGTCGACGGGCGCAAGCTCGAAGGCGAGTTTCTTCGCACGGCCAAGACCATCAACAAGATGGTCGAGCAGCTCGGCAACTTCTCGGCCGAGGTCACGCGCGTGGCGCGCGAGGTCGGCACCGAGGGCAAGCTCGGCGGCCAGGCCAAGGTGAAAGGCGTGGCCGGCACCTGGAAAGACCTGACCGATTCCGTCAACTCCATGGCCGGAAACCTGACCGACCAGGTGCGCAACATCGCCGACGTGACAACCGCGGTGGCCAAGG
Source organism: Variovorax sp. LjRoot175 (assembly GCF_964253805.1). Classification (NCBI taxonomy): domain Bacteria; kingdom Pseudomonadati; phylum Pseudomonadota; class Betaproteobacteria; order Burkholderiales; family Comamonadaceae; genus Variovorax; species Variovorax sp. LjRoot175. The sequence continues at coordinate 5,607,231 of NZ_CAXURY020000001.1, forward strand.
GCGACCTGTCGAAGAAGATCGATGTCGACGTCAAGGGCGAATTCCTGACCCTGAAGAACACGATCAACACCATGGTCGACCAGTTGCGCTCCTTCGCATCGGAGGTGACGCGGGTGGCGCGCGAGGTCGGAACGGAAGGATCCCTGGGCGGGCAGGCGCGGGTCGAAGGCGTCTCGGGCACCTGGAAGGACCTGACCGATTCGGTGAACTCGATGGCCGGCAACCTGACCAGCCAGGTGCGCAACATCGCCGACGTGACCAAGGCAGTGGCGGCCGGCGACCTCTCCAAGAAGATCACCGTCGACGTGAAGGGCGAGATCCTCGAGCTGAAGAACACGGTCAACACCATGGTCGACCAGCTGCGCTCCTTCGCGGCCGAAGTCACGCGCGTGGCGCGCGAGGTCGGAACGGAAGGGATCCTGGGCGGACAGGCCGACGTGCAGGGCGTGGCCGGCACCTGGAAGGACCTGACCGAGTCGGTCAACTTCATGGCCGGCAACCTGACTTCCCAGGTGCGCAACATCGCCGAGGTGACCACGGCCGTGGCCGCCGGCGACCTGTCCAAGAAGATCACGGTGGACGTGAAGGGCGAAATCTCCGAACTGAAGAACACGGTCAACACGATGGTCGACCAACTGCGCTCCTTCGCCGCCGAGGTGACGCGGGTGGCGCTCGAGGTCGGCACCGAGGGCATCCTGGGCGGGCAGGCCGATGTGCAAGGCGTGGCCGGCACCTGGAAGGACTTGACCGACTCGGTCAACCTGATGGCATCGAACCTCACATCGCAGGTGCGCAACATCGCCGACGTGACCAAGGCAGTGGCGACCGGCGACCTTTCCAAGAAGATCACGGTCGACGTGAAGGGCGAGATCCTGGAGCTGAAGGCCACCATCAATACGATGGTGGACCAGCTCTCGTCCTTCGCCGCCGAAGTGACGCGCGTGGCGCGCGAGGTCGGCACCGAGGGCCGGCTCGGCGGCCAGGCCCAGGTGCGCGATGTCTCGGGGACCTGGAAGGACCTCACGGACAACGTCAACTCCATGGCCGGCAACCTGACCGGCCAGGTGCGCGGCATCGCGAAGGTGGTGACCGCGGTGGCCAACGGCGATCTGCAACAGAAGCTCACGGTCGAGGCCAAGGGCGAGATCGCGGCGCTCGCCGAGACCATCAACAGCATGACCGAGACGCTTGCCACCTTTGCCGACCAGGTGACGACCGTCGCGCGCGAGGTCGGCGTCGAAGGCAAGCTGGGCGGCCAGGCGAAGGTGCCCGGCGCCGCCGGCACCTGGAAGGGCCTGACCGAGAACGTGAACCAGCTGGCGGCCAACCTGACGACCCAGGTGCGCGCCATCGCGGAGGTGGCCACCGCCGTGACGCAGGGCGACCTGACCCGCTCCATCACCGTGAAGGCCCAGGGCGAGGTCGCGGCGCTGAAGGACACGATCAACGAGATGATCCGCAACCTGAAGGACACGACGCAGAAGAACACGGAGCAGGACTGGCTCAAAACCAACCTCGCCAAGTTCAGCCGCATGCTTCAGGGCCAGAAGGATCTGCTCACGGTGGGGCAGCTGATCCTGTCCGAACTGGCGCCGGTGGTGGGTGCGCAGCAGGCGGAGTTCTACGTGCTGAACACCGCCACGGCCACGCCGAAGCTGAAGCTCTTCGCCAGCTACGCCTCCGGCGGCCAGACTTCGCACGGCAAGGAGATCGAGCTGGGCCAGGGCCTCGTCGGCCAGTGCGCGGTCGAGAAGTCCAAGATCCTTCTGACCAACGTGCCGAGCACGGCCTTCCGGATCGTCACGGGCCTCTCCGAAGGCGCGGCCATGGACGTGATCGTGCTCCCGGTGATCTTCGAAGGCGAGGTGCGGGGCGTGCTGGAGCTGGCCTCGCTGGAGCGCTTCAACCCCGCGCACCAGGCCCTCCTGGACCAGTTGACCGAATCCATCGGCATCGTGATCAACACCATCGCCGCCAACATGCGCACCGAGGACCTGCTGACCCAGTCGCAGTCGCTGGCCGAGGAGCTGCAGAACCGCCAGCTCGAGCTTCAGCAGACCAACGAGGCGCTGCAGGAGAAGGCCCGGCTGCTGGTGCACCAGAACCAGGAGGTGGAGCGCAAGAACCAGGAGGTGGAGCAGGCGCGCCAGGCGCTGGAGGAAAAGGCGGAGCAGCTCGCGCTCACCTCCAAGTACAAGTCCGAGTTCCTGGCCAACATGTCGCACGAACTGCGCACGCCGCTCAACAGCCTGCTGATCCTGTCGGATCAGCTGTGCAAGAACAGCGAGGGCAACCTGACGGCCAAGCAGGTGGAGTTCGCGAAGACCATCCACCTCTCGGGCAACGATCTGCTGATGCTGATCAACGACATCCTGGACCTGTCGAAGATCGAATCCGGAACGGTCGCGGTGGAGGTCAGCGAACTGCGGCTGGACGACCTGCAGCGCTCGGTCGAGCGCAGCTTCCGCCACGTCGCCGAGGCCAAGCACGTCGGCTTCGACATCCACGCGTCGGGGCCGCTGCCCGAGACGATCGTGACCGACGTCAAGCGCCTGCAGCAGGTCATCAAGAACCTGCTGTCGAATGCGTTCAAGTTCACGCACCAGGGTTCGGTCGCGTTGACGGTCGAGGCCGTGGACAGCGGCTGGTCGCGCGACAACGAAGAGCTCAACCGGGCCGGCCAGGTCATGGCCTTCGCCGTGTCCGATACCGGCATCGGGATTTCCGCCGACAAGCAGCAGATCGTGTTCGAGGCCTTCCAGCAGGCGGACGGCTCGACCTCGAGAAAATACGGCGGCACCGGCCTCGGCCTCGCGATCAGCCGTGAACTGGCGCGCCTTCTGGGCGGCGAGATCCGCCTGGTGAGCACGCCCGCGCAGGGCAGCACGTTCACGCTGTACCTGCCGCAAAGCTACAGCTCGGCGCGCAGTGCACGGCTGGGCCGCACGGCGGCGGCGCGGGCGGAAGTTCCTCGCCGCGCCGAACGCAACCGGGTCGCGGAACTGCGGCCCGGTCCGGGTCCGCAGAAGTCGGCCCGGCGCATCGTTGCCGCAGGGGCCAAGCCCGTCCAGACCGCCGAACGCGGCGATGCAGCCGACCTGCTCCCGTCGCTCAACATCGCCGACGACGACCGCGACAGCATTCTTTCCGGGGACAAGGTGCTCCTGATCGTCGAGAACGATCTCGCCTTCGCCAAGATGCTGTTGCAGGCCGGGCGCAAGAGCGGCTTCAAGGGCCTGGTCAGCCCCAGCGGCGCCGGCGCATTGGCGCTCGCGCGCGACTACCGCCCGGCACTCATCACGCTCGACATCTTCCTGCCCGACATGGAAGGCTGGCGCATCCTCGAGCGCCTGAAGGCCGACCTTGCCACGCGGCACATTCCGGTCTGCGTGGTCTCGACGGACGACTCGCGGGAGCGGGCCCTGAACTCCGGCGCCGTCGGCTTTCTGGCCAAGCCGCTGCAATCGATCGACGAAATCGATGCCGGGCTCGGGCATCTTTACGGCTTCGTTCAGGCGGACGCCAGGAAGCTGGTGGTCGCCATGCGCCCCTCGTCGCTGCGCGATCACTATGTCGCGGCCCTGGCCGGCAGCGAGATCGACAGCGTGGTCGTGGAAACCGCCGAGGCGGCCAGGGACGCGCTGGCGCAGAACGACGTGGACTGCCTCGTGACCGACGGCATGGTGGCCGGCTTCGGCCGCGCGGATGCCGCCGAGTTCGTCGAGGCCCGCCCGGCGACGCGGCAACTGCCGGTCGTCCTGTACAGCGCGGCTGCGGGCGGCCGCGTGCCGGGGTGGGAGCACGGCCACGGCGGCTCGGCGATGCGCGTCGCGGATTCGCTGGAGCGGCTGATCGACGCAACGGCCTTCTTCCTGCATCGGGGCCTGGCTTCGATGTCCGAGCAGGAACGGAGAGCGGTCGAAGCGGTCAACGCCGGCGCCGGCACGCTGGCCGGCAGGAAGGTGCTGATCGTCGACGACGACATGCGCAACATCTTTGCGCTGGCGACCATCCTCGACGCACAGGGAATGCTCATCGTGTCGGCGGAGAACGGCCGCGATGCGATCCGGCTGGTGCAGGAGGATGCCGGCATCGACATCGTCCTGATGGACATCATGATGCCGGAGATGGACGGCATGCAGACGATGCGCGAGCTGCGCCGCCTGCCGCGCGGCAAGCAGCTGCCGCTGGTGGCGGTGACGGCGAAGGCCATGAAGGGCGACCGCGAGAAGTGCATCGAAGCGGGGGCCTGGGACTACCTGTCGAAGCCGGTGGACACGACCTATCTGCTCGCCGTTCTGCGGGGGTGGCTGTGCAAGTAGAAGAGCCTCCTGCACTGCCCGAGGAACGGGGCTCCGACGGGGGGCCGTTCGACGAGAAGGCCGACATCCTGGTCGTCGACGATCTGCCCGAGAAGCTGCTGGTCTTCCGGACCGTGCTCGAAGACCTCGGCCAGAACCTGGTGCTGGTGCGCTCGGGCACCGATGCGCTGCGGGAGATCCTGCAGCGCGAGTTCGCGGTCATCCTGCTGGACGTCAACATGCCCGGCATGGACGGGTTCGAGACGGCGACGCTGATCCGCCAGCATCGGCGAAGCGCCCATACGCCGATCATCTTCATCACCTCCTACGCCGACGAGATGCAGACCGCGCGCGGCTACTCGCTCGGCGCGGTGGACTACATCCTCTCCCCCGTGGTGCCGGAGGTCCTGCGCAGCAAGGTGAGCGTCTTCGTCTCGCTGTACCTGATGCGGCGCCAGGTCCGGCGCCAGGCCGATGCGCGGGCCGCAATGATGGCGGCGCAGGCGGCTCGCCGCGTCGCGGAGGAGAACGACAGGCGTTCCGCATTTCTCGCCCATGCGAGTCGCGCGCTCAGTAGCTCGCTGGAGATCACGGTCGCGATGAACCAGCTGGTCGAACTGCTGGTGCCCAGCCTGGCCCCGCTCGCCGTGCTGCTCCTGATCGACCCCGAGCTCGGCGCGGGAGAGATGCTTGCCGCGGCGGTGCGGCCGGGCCACGCGAGGCTTCAGTGGTTCGCAGGCCCCGAAACGGCGCTCGCCCCGGGCATCCGCGCCGCGCTGCACGCCGCGGCGAACCGCGGGCGGCGAACCACCGTGGCGGAAGAAGCGCTGAAGCCGCTCACGGCCGCATCGTTCGGCCTCGCTCCGGCGGACGCCGAGTTCCCGCTGCTGCGCTCGGCCGCGGCCGTGCCGATGGTCTTCGGGGAACGTGTTCTGGGCGCGGTTCTGGTCGCATCCGGCAATCCGGACGACTCGAGCGCCGGCGCCCAAGCCGGGATGGTCGACGAGTTGGCGGCCCGGGCCGCGACGGCGTTCGAGAACGCGCGCCTCTACCGCATCCTGCAGCGCGAAATCCTCGAGCGGCAGGCGGCGCAGGAAGAGCTGCAGCAGTCCAACCAGCGCAAGGACGAGTTCCTCGCGATGATGTCGCACGAGCTGCGCAATCCGCTGGCGCCCATTCATACCGCCGTCGAGGTGATCCGCCGCGTCGCCGCGCCGCACCCCAGGGTCACGTGGGCGCTCGACATCGCCGATCGGCAACTGCGGCAGATGACGCGTCTGATCGAAGAGCTGCTCGACGTGGCCCGCATCAGCCAGGGCAAGATCGCGCTCAAGCGCGAGACGATGGATCTCAACACGGTGATCGTTCAAGGCGTGGAAACGGTGCAGCCCTTCATCGACAGCCGTCGCCAGGTGTTGAGCGTCGCGATACCCGAAGAGCCGGCATGGCTTCTGGGCGACGTGGCCAGGCTCACGCAGGTGATCGCCAACCTGCTGCACAACGCTGCCAAGTACAGCCCGGAGGGAACCGATATTGCGCTGGCCTCCTGGTTCGAGGACGACGACATCGTCGTCTCGGTGCGCGACCAGGGCATCGGCATCGACGAGGAACTGTTGACGCGCATCTTCGACCTCTTCGCGCAAGGCCAGCGCGGCCTCGACCGCGCCCAGGGCGGGCTGGGCGTCGGGCTGACGCTGGCACGGCGCCTGACGGAGATGCACGGCGGCCAGATCGAGGTCTTCAGCGAGGGGCGGGACCGGGGCTCCGAGTTCAAGATCCGCTTGCCGCGCGTTGCGGCGGTGCCCGAAGCCGGGCAGATCGCGTCCGCGCTCCCGTCAGCGCCGCGCCTCGAGCCCCAGCGCATCCTGATCGTCGACGACAACCGGGACGCGGCCGCAGGCGTCGCGGCGGTCCTCGAGCTCGAAGGCCACCAGGTTCGCACGGCGGGCGATGGCGAGGAGGCGCTCGCGATCGTCGCGGCGTACCGGCCCAGCGTCGTCGTGCTGGACATCGGACTGCCGCTGCTCGACGGCTACGAGGTCGCGCGCCGGATGCGCAAGTTGCCCGAGACCGAAGACGCGCTGCTGATCGCGCTGACCGGCTACGGCCAGAACGAAGACCGCCAGGCCGCGCTCGGCGCCGGCTTCGATCACCACTTCGTCAAGCCCGCGGAGCCGAATGCGCTCCTGGCCTGCATCCATCACTGGTTCGAGCGGCGCACCAGCGAGAGGCGCACCGTATCACCGTCCAGCGCCACGAAGTAGCCCAGGTCTTCGGCCAGCAACTGCAGCGCGACGGCATCGATCGCCAGCTTGCGTGGCGCCCGGTGCGGATCCGCCAGCTCCGCGAGCTCGGCTGCCCCGCGTGTCGCGCTGAAGCGCACGATGTCGCGGCCTTCGGGTTCGATGTGCACCGCGCCGAGCTGCGGTGCGCCGTCCTGCAGATAGCTCAGGACGCCGAGACACATGTAGCGCAGCGCGGCGCCGGCCGGAAAGCGCTGCTCGCCCGCTCCGGGCGCCAGCCCCTCGCCGACATGCAGCCGGATGCCGTTCAGTTCGAAGGCGGCGCGCATCAGCCCGGTGCACTGGGCCACCAGCGCGCTGCGGGTCACGCCCTCGTCGCTGACGGCCAGCTCCCAGTCGCGAAGGGAACGCACGCCGGTCGCCAGCGCACCGACCTGGCCTTCCACCAGCGCCACTCTCTCCTGCCAGGCCGCGGTGTCGGCGGGCTTCACCGTCGCCTGGCGCTTGAACATCAGCATGGCCATCCGGATCACCGACACCGGCGACGCCAGGTCGTGGCGCAGCGCCGGGAAGACGCGCGTGAGCAGTTCGTGGCGCACGCCGGCAGCCATCCAACTGCGGGCTCCGGGGGTTGCCTTCATCGTGCGGCAGGCGGCGCCAGGATGCGATCCAGATCTTCGAAGTCGATCGGCTTCTGCAGATGATGGTCGAACAGGCCCGGCGTGGTCGTGCCGCCGGCCTCGTCGGCGCCGAAGCCCGAGATCGCGATCAGCAACAGCGGCTTGTTCCCGGCGCTTGCACGCATGCGCCGCGCAAGCTCGGCGCCGGGGAGATCCGGCAGCACCAGATCGACCAGCGCCGCATCGAAGGCTTTCTCGGCGGCGGCGGCGATCGCCTGTTGCGCGGTGTAGGTGCAATGCGCCTCATGGTCCTGCAGCGCCAGCAGTTCCCGCAGCAGATCGGCCGCGGCCTTGTTGTCGTCGACGATCAGCACGTTCACGGCAATACCCCTGAAACAAGGGTTTGCAGTATCGGGGCCGGTCGCGGAACGCCGCGTAGGAGCGTGCCTCGTCCGAACCGAGGCCGTGAACGCTCAGGCGCCGGCCGCTTCGACCGTCGCGCTGACTTCGCCCAGCCCGATGCGCACCGCGCCTTCGCGCTCGCAGAAGCCCCGCAGGCTGAGCGTATCGCCGTCTTCGAGGAAGCTACGGCGCTCGCCGTTGGGAAGCAGGATCGGCTGCTTGCCGCCCAGCGTGAGCTCGAGCAGCGAGCCGGCCTCATCGGGCTTCGGGCCCGAGAGCGTGCCCGAACCGAGCAGGTCGCCCGGCTGCAGGTTGCAGCCGTTCACCGTGTGGTGCGTGACGAGCTGCGCGGCCGTCCAGTAGGCGGCGTCGCGGGCGTTGCCGTGCGTGAGGCGCACGGCGCCCTCGCCGGCTTCGCGCATCTTCGCCGTCTGCAACCACACCTCGAGCGTGATGTCGAGCGCGCCGCTTTCGCGGTTGGCGGGTGCATCGAGGTAGGGCAGCGGCTGCGGATCGCCGGCCGGGCGCTCGAAGGCGGCGCGGAAGGGCGCGAGCGCCTCCATCGTCACGATCCAGGGCGAGAGCGTGCTGGCGAAGTTCTTCGACAGGAAGGGCCCGAGCGGCTGGTACTCCCAGGCCTGAATGTCGCGGGCCGACCAGTCGTTGAGCAGGGTGACACCGAACAGGTGCGCTTCCGCTTCGGCGATGGCGATCGGCTCGCCGAGCGCATTGCCCTGGGCGACCAGGAAGCCGAGTTCGAGCTCGTAGTCGAGCCGCTTCGAAGGGCCGAAGGAAGGCGTTGCGGCATCGGGCGCCTTTGTCTGGCCTTGCGGGCGCTTGAAGCGCTGGCCGCTGACGCCGATCGACGAGACGCGCCCGTGGTAGCCGATGGGCACCCACTGGTAGTTGGGCAGGAGCGGCTGGTCGGGACGGAACAGGCTGCCGACCGTGCGGGCGTGATGGATGCCGGTGTAGAAGTCGGTGTAGTCGCCGATGCGGCAGGGCACCGTCATCTCGGCGGCCGACTGGGCCAGCAGGGCCTTGGCCCACTCGGGGGCCTGCTCGCTCCCTTCGGCCAGGCCGGCGGAGATCGCGGTACGCAGGGCCTGGCGCTCCGTCGGGCTCTTCGCCATCAACACGTTCATGTCGTCCGTATGGACGAGGCCGGTCGCCTTCAAGTCGAGCACCTGGTCGCCGATCGCAACCCCGATGCGAAAGGCCTCGCCGCTGCCCGCGGGCCGGAAGCGGCCGAAGGGCAGGTTCTGGATCGGAAAGTCGCAGCCGGCCTGGTTGGCCGAGGCGACCCAGCTGCGCAGTGCCGGGTCGTGGGTGGCGTTCAGTGCGTTGTTCATGGCTTGAATTGATCCTTGAGGCCGGCCCAGCAGTCGGCATAGTCGGTGTCCAGCGCCGAGCTCTGCAGCGCCCAGGCCGTGGGAATGAAGCGCAAGCGGCTCTCGAACATGAAGGCCAGCGTGTTGTCCAGCTTCTGCGGCTTGAGATCGGCGCGGCTGGCCTTGTCGAAGGCTTCCTCGTCGGGGCCGTGCGGCACCATCGCGTTGTGCAGGCTGGCGCCACCGGGCTTGAAGCCGCCGGGCTTGGCGTCGTACTCGCCGTAGACCAGGCCCATGAACTCGCTCATCAGGTTGCGGTGGTACCAGGGCGGACGGAAGGTGTCTTCCATCACCAGCCAGCGCGGCGGGAAGATCACGAAGTCGCAGTTGGCCGTGCCGGGCGTGTCCGAGGGCGAGGTGAGCACGGTGAAGATCGACGGGTCCGGATGGTCGAAGCTGATCGAGCCGATGGTCATGAAGTTGGCGGTGTCGTACTTCACCGGCGCCAGGTTGCCGTGCCAGGCGACGACGTTGAAGGGCGACTGCTTCATCGGCGCGCGCCAGAAGCGGCCGCCGAACTTCTTCACCAGCTCGTAGCCACCGGCCTCGCTTTCGAAAGCGGCCACCGGCGCCTGGAAGTCGCGCGCATTGGCCAGGCCATTGGAGCCGATCGGGCCCAGTTCGGGCAGGCGGAACTGGGCGCCGTAGTTCTCGCAGACGTAGCCGCGCGAGGGGCCCTGATCCGAATCCGGCAAGGCGATCTTGAACGCGATGCCGCGCGGCAGGAGCGCAATTTCGCCGGGCTTGACCTCGAGCACGCCCATCTCAGTGGTGATCGCGAGCCGGCCTTGCTGCGGCACCAGCAGCATCTCGCCGTCGGCATTGACAAAGGCGCGGCGTTCCATCGAACGGCTCGCGAGGTAAACGTGCGCAGCCACGCCGCTGTGCGCCTCGGCGTCGCCGTTGGCGGCCAAGGTATGGATGCCGTCGATGAAATCGACATCGGCGTTGTCGAGCGGAAGCGGATGCCAGCGCATCGGCTCGGGCGCGAGCGCGATATCGCGGTCGGCGCCGGTCTGCCAGTGCGGCTGCGCATAGGCCTGGTAGCGGCCGGAGACCACCGAGGGCTGGCGCCGGTACATCCAGCTGCGCCGGTTCTCGTGGCGCGGCGCGGTGAAGGCAGTGCCCGAGATCAGCTCGGGGTAGAGGTCGAAGGGCGCGCGCTGCGGGCTGTTGCGGCCCTGCGGCAGGGCGCCGGCCACGGCCTCGCTCGCGTATTCGTTGCCGAAGCCGCTCTGGTAGCGCAATGCGTCGGTGCTCATGGGGATCCTTTCAATCCACGCGGATGTTGTTGGCCTTGATCAGGCGCCCCCAGCGTTCGCGCTCGGCCTTCACGTAGCTTGCCATGTCGCTCGGCGAGCCGGGGAGGCCTTCCACGCCGAGTGCGTCGAAGCGCGCCTTGACGGCCGGCGAGGCCAGCGCCTCCTGCAGGGCCTTGGCGTAGCGCGCCACCGTGGGCTCGGGCGTGCCGGAGGGCACGGTAAGCCCCTGCCAGGCATAGGCCTCGTAGCCGGCCAGGCCCTGCTCCATCAGCGTCGGCACGTTGGGCAGCGAGGCGATGCGCTTGGCGCTCGCCACGCCGATGGCCTTGACCTTGCCCGCCTGCACGAACTGGTTGCCGCTGGCGGTGTCGACCAGCATGAACGGCACCTGCCCGCCCAGCACGTCCTGCATCGCCGGTGCCGCGCCGCGGTAGGCCACGTGGGTGAGCTTGAGCTCGGCCTTCTCGCGCAGCAGCTCGGTGGCCAGGTGATGCGGGCTGCCGACGCCGGCCGAGCCGTAGTTGACACCGCCCGGCTGGGCCTTGGCCCAGGCTACGAACTCCTTCCAGTTGCTCGCCGGCACCTGCGGGCCGACCACCAGCACGAGCGGGAAGCGCGCCAGCAGGCCGACCGGCTTGAGGTTCTTCTCGGCGTCGTAGCTCAGCTTGGAAAAGAGGAAGGGATTGGCCGCCAGCGTCGCGAAGTCGGCGGTCAGCAGGGTGTGCTCCACGTCCTTGGCGCGCGCCACGTACTCGGCCGCGATGTTGGTGGCGGCACCCGGCTTGTTGTTGATGACGATGGGCGCGCCCAGGCTCTTGCTCATGGCTTCGGCGGTCGCACGCGCCACCGAATCGGAGCCACCGCCGGCGGCGTAGCCGACCACCCATTCGATGGGCTTGCCGTCCTGGGCGATGGCAGCGAGGGACAGGGCAGCCAGGCCGAGGGCGGCGAGGGTCTTGCGGATCATGGGTTTGTCTCCAGTAGATTGAAACTTCGTGTGATGCATTGCCGGATCGTCAGGCGCGCGCCGCCTCCAGGGCTTTGCGCAGCACCGGCAGCGAGCCGATGTGGTTGGCCAGCACCAGCACCAGGCGCGCATTGAAGGCGTGGCTCTCCTCGGTGCTGAGGCCCTGGTGCGCGTCGAGCAGGGCCTCGTAGAAGTCGTCCGGAGCATCCAGGTGGGGCGTCAGGATCAGGTGGTCGTTCGGCATGGTCGTGGTCTCCTGGGGTCTCAGGTTTTGCCGAGCGCACGCGCGTGGGCGGCGCGGATGGCGGCGGCCGTGGGGCTGCGCCAGCGCGCGCACACGTGCTGGTCGGGCCGCAGCAGGTAGGTGGTGCCGGGCCGGGCGTCGTAGCGCTGCGCGGCCAGGGCATGGGCGTCGTCGAGCGGAATGCGTACGACGCTGACCGGTGCTTCGGCCTCGGCCAGCGCGCGCAGGCTGGCCTCGGCGGCGGCGCCGTCGCCAAACACCAGCGCGGCAAATCGGCCGTCGGCGCCAAGCGAGCGCAACAGCCAGTTGCGCTGGCCGCCGCTCGCAATGAAGGGTGCATCGGCCGCCACCGCGCCGGGCACCATGCGCCCTTCGAAGTCCCCGCTATCCGGCGTGTTGAGTGTCGAGCCATGCAGCGTGGCCGGCACCGACAACCGCCCGCTGTTGACCAGCGTACGGGCGAAGGGGTGGCGGCTCGCCAGCTGCAGCACCGCGTCGCGGAACAGCCGGCTCAGCTCGCTCTTGGGCGTGATGAAGTCGGTGGCGCGGGTGGAGTTGCGGATGTTCTCGTCGGCCGCGTACTCGCGCTCGCGGGCGTAGCTGTCGAGCAGCGCCTGCGGCGCCTCGCCGCGCAGCACCGCGGCCAGCTTCCAGGCCAGGTTGTCGGCGTCCTGCACGCCCGAGTTGGCGCCGCGCGCACCGAAGGGCGAGACGCCGTGCGCCGAATCGCCCGCGAACAGCACGCGGCCGTGGCGGAAGGCCTCCATGCGCAGGCAGGCGAAGGTGTAGACGCTGGCCCATTCGAGCTCGAACTCCGCGTCCCTGAAGGGCGAGGCCGCCAGCAACGCCTTGACGCGCGGGATGATGTTCTCGGGCTTCTTCTCGGCCTCCGGATCGGCCTCCCAGCCGAGCTGGAAGTCGATGCGCCACACGTTGTCGGGCTGCATGTGCAGCAGCACGCTCTGGTGACGGTGGAAATGCGGATCGAACCAGAACCAGCGCTCGGCCGGGAAGTCGACCTTCATCTTCACGTCCGCGATCAGGAAGCGGTCCTTGAAGATGCGGCCCTTGCTTTCCTGGCCGATCAGCTGCCGCACCGTCGAGCGCGAGCCGTCGCACGCGGCCAGCCAGTCGGCCTGCAGCCGGTAGCTCCCGTCCGGCGTCTCGACGGTCAGGAGCGCGTGGTCCTCGTGCTGCTCGACGCCGACCACCTTGTGGTTCCAGCGGATGTCCAAAAGCGGCAGCTCGGCCGCGCGCTCGGCCAGGTAGCCCTCGACGTAGTACTGCTGCAGGTTGACGAAGGCCGGGCGCTGATGGCCCTCTTCGGGCAGCAGGTCGAACTCGTAGATCTGCGCGTCCTGCAGGAACACGCGGCCCAGCTTCCAGGACACGCCTTTCGCCGCCATGCGCTCGCCGCAACCGAGCCGGTCGAAGATCTCCAGCGAGCGCTTGGCAAAGCAGATGGCGCGCGAGCCGGTGGACAGCTTGTTGTCGTTGTCCAGCAGCACCACGGGCACCTGGCGTTGCGCCAGGTCGATGGCCAGCGCCAGGCCAACCGGGCCGGCGCCGACCACGACGACGGGGTGGCGGGCGGGCGTGGCGGCGTCCTGGTCGGGGTGGTGCCTGTAGTCGTAGCGCAGGTTCTGGTAGTCGATGGGCGCGGCAGCTGAAGCAGCAATGGCGTTCACGTTCCTGTCTCCGAATCTTTGTCTTGCTCCTCCCGGCTCAGCCTTCGAGGGTCTTCCACATCTCGACGTCGCGCTCGGCGGTCCACACGCGCGGGTCGGCGTACTGCGTGGCCTCGTCGTAGCAGCGCGTGATGTCGAAGGGCATGCAGTGGTCGAAGATGACCCAGTGGCCGTACTTGGGCTTGAGCTTCGCGTAGGTCTCCTTGTAGACCGCGTTCAGGTCCTTGCCGGACTTGGCGCCTTCCGAAACGCTGGCGTACACGTCGGCAATGAAGTCGCGCGTGCCGGCGAGACCCTTGGCCACTTCTTCCGGCGTGGTGAGCGCAGCGCCGCGGCCTGGCACCAGGGCCTTCGGCTTGAGCGCGGCGATGTTGTCCAGGGTCTTGGGCCAGTCCTTGAAGTAAGCGTCGCCGGCATAGGGCGTGGCGTCGAACTCGACCAGGTCGCCCGACAGCAAGGTCTTCTCGCCCGGCAGCCAGACCACGGTGTCGCCTTTGGTATGGCCGCGGCCGAGCTGCAGCAGCTGGACTTCGAGCTTGCCCAGCCACAAGGTCATCTTGCCGGTGAAGGTCATGGTCGGCCAGGTCAGGCCCGGCGGCACGGTCTCGACGTTCTGGAACAGGCGCGGGAAGCGGCCGATCTCGCTCGCCTTGTCTTCCTCGCCGCGCTCGACGATCAGGTCGCGCGTATCCTGGCTGGCGATGATGTGCTCGGGCTTGTAGCCGGTCGCGCCCAGCACGCGCACCGCGTGGTAGTGCGTGAGCACCACGTACTTGATGGGCTTGTCGGTCACTTCGCGGATTCGGCGCACCACGTCGGCCGCCATCGCGGGCGTGGCCTGGGTGTCGGCCACCAGCACGCAGTCGTCGCCGATCACGATGCCGGTGTTGGGGTCGCCCTCGGCGGTGTAGGCCCAGGCATGCTCGGAAATCTGGCTGAAGGTGATCTTCTTTTCTTCGAGATCGGCCTGGCTGGCGAAAACCTTGGTCTGGCTCATCGGGGTCTCCTAGGGTGTTTGTCTAACACGAACGAATTCGCAGGGAACGAATTAAGCGGAGTGTAAACCGGAGATCAGTTAATGTCTAATGTCTTCTGCATGAACGAACAAAGAGACGGATATGGCCGCTGACGGCAACGATCGCGCGCAGCGCGGCATCCAGAGCATCGAAGTGGGCGGCCAGCTGCTGCGCGCCCTGGTGCACCACGGCCGGCCGATGGCATTGAAGGACCTCGCGCGCGAGGCCGACATGTCGGCCGCCAAGGCGCATCCCTACATGGTCAGCTTCGGTCGCCTCGGATTGATCGAACAGGACCGCAGCAGCGGTCACTATCTGCTCGGCCCGCTGGCTTTGCAACTGGGATTGATCAGCCTGCAGCAGGCCGATCCGGTCCACATCGCGACACCGCTGGTTGCCGAGCTCGCGCAGCAGATCGGGCACACCGCGGCCATCGCGGTGTGGGGCGACCGCGGCGCCACCATCGTGCGCGTGTCCGAGTCGCCGGCGGCCTTGCACGTGAGCATGCGGCACGGCACGGTGTTTTCGCTGACCAGCACCGCCTCGGGCCGCCTCTTCGCCGCCTACCTCGATGGCGCGATCGTCAAGCGCCTGCTCGACAAGGAGCGCCAGCGCGAGAAGAGCAGCGCGGCGCCGGCGCCGCATGTGGGCATGCCGCCGCCCCCGCCGCTGCCGGACTGGAAAGCTTTCGAGGCGCAATTGCACGAGGTGCGCGCGCGCGGCATCAGCCGCTCCGAAGGCGAGATCGTGCCGGGCGTGAGCGCGATGTCCGCGCCGGTGTTCGACCACACCGGCGCGATCGCGCTGGCGATCACCGCGATCGGGCCCGCGGGCGTTTTCGATGCGAAATGGGACGGGCCGGTCGCCCGCGCACTGAAGCAATGCGCCGGCGAGGTGTCGCAGCGGCTCGGCGCCGCACGCGCCTGAGAGATCGGGGCGGCTAGGCCCGCTTGAGGAGGCGGACGATCAGCAGAAGCACGATCGCCCCGATGGTGGCGACGACGATGCTGCCCAACAGGCCGCCGCCCAGCGAAACGCCGGCCGAGCTGAAAAGAAGGCCGCCGAGAAAGGCGCCGATCACGCCGACGACCAGGTCGCCGACGAGGCCGAAGCCACCCCCTTTGACCAGCACGCCGGCCAGCCAGCCCGCCACGAGACCCACGACAAGAAACAACAAAAGGCTCATTTTTTACTCCCTGATTGAACATGTATGGGCGGCGCCGCCCGGGCGCAGGGTATCAGCGGCCGTCGGAGCTGGCAATCAACCGGCCGTCGGCCCGGCGGGCGGGCGCGAGGCCTTCAGCGCCCTGGCGCGTTCCAGGCTCTCGGCCGGCCAGTGCTCGGCGCGGCTGTAGTACTCGGCCACGGCCGGCGTGCCCGGCGGCAACAGCACCCATGGCTGCTTCGACATCGTGAAGATGTGGATGTCGGGGGGCAGGTGGTCCGGCGCGTCGAGCGTGCCCACGCGCACGAAGCACACGGCATCGCCAGCACCCGCGTAGTGGCTCCACAGCGCGACGCGGCAGTGCGGACAGCGCGCGATCTTCTGCCCTTTGCCGCTTTCCGACGGCGTCACGACGAGCTCGATCTCGCCCTGAAGCAGTTGCACGCGCTCGGCCTCGACCATCGCGTTGAGCGCGAAGGCCGAGCCCGTCTCGCGCTGGCACCAGCGGCAATGGCAGCAGTGCACGAAGAGCGGTCGCGTCGTCATGCGGTAGCGAACCGCGCGGCAGGTGCAGCCGCCTTCAAGCGGGAAGGGGTCGGGGTCGGTCGGGATGGCGCTCATGGTGCGCCGTACTTTGGCGCGGCCGCGCCCGAAACGCAAACGCGGGCGCTCTCAGGCCGCGGCCGCCCCCAGCGCCACGAACTCGCCCTCGAGGCGGCCCACCGTCCGGCCCCCTTGTTCGAGTACGGCGGCGACGGCGATGCGGGCCCGGCCCTTGCGATCGAGCATGCGCAGGAAGGCCGGCCATGCCTGCGGCTGGGCAATGAGCGAGCGCGCAGTGAATTCCCCGGTGATCGGCAGGTCGTAGTCCATGGTATTGCGCTGAATGACCAGCCGGCTCGAGATCCCGGCGCGCTGCAGCCGCGTATGCAGCAGCGACCAGGCCGCCAGGATGGCGACGGCCGAGGCGCTGCCGCCGAACACGGTCTCGCGATGGTTGATGTTGGGCGCCAGCGGCGCGCTCAGCACGACCTCGTCTTCATGCAGCGCGAGCACCGCGACCTGCATCGCCTTCGACAGGGGAATGTGCGCGTGCAAATAGTCCTGCAGCTCGCCGGGGCTCACCGCGAACGCCCGTCGAAATGCGTCACCGGCACCGATTCGAGCTCGATGCCCTCGATGCAGCGGATGTTGACCGCCGACATCTTGTTGCCCTTGGGATCGCTGCCCTCGGCAAAGGGATGGATGCCGCAGGTGGGACAGAAGTGGTGCTCGAGCACATGCTTGTTGAACAGGTAGGTGCCCATGTCCTCGCGCGGGGTGAGCAGCGTGAAGCTGTCGCGCGGCACGAACCAGAGCAGCGAACCCTTGCGCTGGCACATCGAACAATTGCATGCCATCGCACCCTTGATCTCGCCCTCGACCTCGAAGGCGATCCGGCCGCAATGGCAGCTGCCTCTGTACTTCATCGGAGTCTCCTGAAAAGAAAAGCGCGGACTGCAGAGTATGCAGACCGCGCCCCGCTTCCGATGTAGGCAGGCGCCCTCAGGCCATGAAGCCCACGTTCTTCGGGTAGTCGATGCCGTTGACGTTGCCGCCGAAGTTCTTGAGGTTCGGCAGGATGCTTTCCAGATTGCCCGCCGGCACGCCGAACCAGCTCGCGAGCGTGGCGCCGTACTGGTCGACCGAGGTGGTCGGAATCAGCCGGCCCTGCCCCACATGGCCTTCGTAGCCGGCCAGCTTCGAGTCGTTGTTGATGCTGACCACCTGCGGCGTGCCGTAGATCTGCTTGCCCTTCACCGCGCCGCCGACGATGAAATGGTGGCCGCCCCAGCCGTGGTCGGAGCCGTCGCCGTTGGAAGCGAGCGTGCGGCCGAAATCGGAGGCGGTGAAGGCTGTGACCTTGTCGGCCATGCCCTGCGTGACCATCTCCTGATAGAAGGCCGCGAGTGAGTCGCTCAGCTGCGTCATCAGGACGGGCTGGTTGGCGATCAGGTTGTCGTGCAGGTCGAAGCCGCCCATCGAGACGAAGAACACCTGTCGCTTGGCGCCCAGCGTGCTGCGGCCGCGGATCAGGCGCGCGACCATCGCGAGCTGGCTGCCCAGGCCGGCCGGGAAGGTGCCGGCCGCGAAGCCCGCGCCGATGGCCGAAGTGACCGAACCCTCGGCCTCGACCGCGCGCTTGGTGATCTTGTTGTATTCGTTCTCCATCACATGGCCGCGCGCCTGCTGCACGAGCTGCGCCATCGCTGCCTTGACCGAGCTCGAGCCGTAGACGTTGGCGTCCTTCACGCTCCTGATGCCGACCGCGCCGCTCGTGCTCACCTGGTATTGCAGCGCGGTATCGCCCGAGAGGAACACCGCGTTGCCCGACACCGACATGCAGGTGAAGAGCGAGTTGGTGTTCTGCGAGAGCATCAGGTCGCCGATGTTGCCGCCCCAGCCGACGGTCGAGCCCTCGGGCGAGGACGACTGCCAGGTCGACTGCTGGTCGTTGTGCGAGAACAGCTTCGGCGGCTGCGGATAGAGCTTCTTGTTGCTGTTGTTGTACTGGGCGCGCGTGAGCGGCACCACCAGCGGGCCGACGTTGAGTTGCACCGCCATCTTGGCTTGGTCGAACAGCGTGGCCAACGCAGTCATCGAGGGATGCAGCGCGTACTGGCGTCCATCGGGCAGCGCCGTATTCGGAGCGAGCGCCGTCAGTTGACCTTTGCCGATCGCGACGCCGCCCGCGGTCTGCCCGGCCCCGCCGCCCCGGATTGCACTGTAGGCGTTGTAGCTGGGATCGTCGTAGGTGATGACGGTGTTCGCATAGTCGTTGCCCCCGAACAGGAAGACGCAGACCAGCGCCTTGTAGTCGTCGCCGGGCGCCGCCTGCGCGGCGGCCTCGCCCATCGCGGCCAGGTTGAGCGCAAAGGGCAGTGCGGTGCCCGCCATGGCGAGCTGGCCGGAGCGGCGCAGAAAGGCGCGCCGGGTGTGGGCTGCGGGATTGATCAGGTACATCGCGCGCTTCCTTATTTCTGGATCAGGTATTCCGGCGAGGCCATCACCATCAGCACCGCGGCATAGACGCGGTTGTTCTTGACGCCGTCGCTGCTGGTCGAAGTGACCGCCGGCGTGGCGAGCGCATTGACGACCAGCGCCTGCGTGGCGGCGGTGAGTTGGTTGCCGGTGAAAAGCAGGTTCAGCCGCCGCACCAGCGCGGCCGGATCGAGCACCAGCGCCTTCTCGGCCGCATAGCTCGGGATCACATCCTTGCTGTTGAAACCGTTGGGCACCACGTTCTGCATGAAGTTCAGGTAGCCGCCGACGCTGGTCTCGTTGACCATCTGGAACTCGGGTGCCACCAGCTTGGCGCTGGCTATCGCGGTCGAGGGCGGCACGTAGCCGGGCCGGAAGAAGTTGAAGACCGAGGGCGAGCGCAGCGGGCTCTGGCCCAGCTGGTCGTTGGGGCGGGAGAGGTTGCCGATCTTCCAAGTGTCCAGCGTGGAGCCGATGCCACAGGTGCGGCCCCACTGCACGAGACGCAGCATCGGCTCGCGCAAGCGGCCGAAGTTCGGGTCCGTGAGGCCGGCCGGGCTGCGCGCCTCGTTGTCGAGCAGCACGGCGGCGAACACGCTCTTCATGTCGCCGCGCACGCCGGCGCCGTTGTTGGCGAACACGTCCGCCACGCGCTTCACGTAGGCCGCGCTCGGGTTGCTGGTCACGAGGCGCTGGATCAGCTGCTTGCTGATGAAGGGACCGACGTTCGAGTGATTGAACAGCGTATCGAGCGCGATCTTGAGCGCCGCCTTGCCCTCGGTGTTGGCCGGCACGGTGGCGCCGAGGAACTTGGCTTCGAGCATCGAGTGGCGGGAGGCCGTGAGCGCCATCGGCCGCTTGGTCCAGGCGTTGCTCTCGATGGTGTAGCTGGCGCCGGGCGGCGTGAAGGTGTTGCGCTCGGCGGCGGGGATGTCGAGGTCGTAGCCGGTGAACACGCGCGCCAGGTTGGTCACGTCGTCCTGCGTGTAGCTGTCCAGCGGTGTGCCGTCGGCACCGGTCCTGACCGTGCCGTCGGCATTGAGCTGGTAGAGCCCGATGGTCATGAGCTGCATGACCTCGCGCGCGTAGTTCTCGTCCGGCTGGCGCCCCTGCGCGTTTTCCTTCTGGTTGCCGCGCGTGTTGAGGTAGTAGCCCATCGCCGGGTTGAGCGTCACGTCTTCCAGCAGCTTGCGGAAGTTGCCGGTGACGCCAGCGACCAGCATGTCCCAGTACTGGGCCATCATGTGGTCGTTCCAGTTGGAACTGAGGTCGTTGGCCGAGACCACGAAGATCTCGGTGAACGCCAGCGCCATGCGCTTGCGCATCCCGTCCGGCGCGGTCATGAGCTGGTTCCAGATCATGTCGTCGGTGTAGACGGTGTTGTAGGGCTTGCTCGCGATCCAGTCCCAGCCGGTCTGCGTGGGCGCCCTATCGACCTGCTCGCCGAGCCAGGGCAGGTAGCCCTTGGCACGCACCGCGGCGATCTCGGCCTCGGAGGCCGAGAACTGCGACTGCAGCAGGAAGCGCGCGGCCTCGTCGTCGGTCTTGGCCTGCGTGTAGATGTAGGTCTGGCCGGTCGGCGTGCTGGCCAGGGGCGTCAGGGAGCCGGCCTGGACGTCGCCGCCGCCCATGCCGGCGAAACTGCTGCCGCCCCCTCCGCCGCCGCCACCGCCGCAGGCAGCGAGCGCCGCTGCGGCAGCCAGCGCGGCAGCCAGGGGCAGGGGATTGTTGTGCGCCGCCGGCGCCTCGGGAACTGCGTGCGTTTCGGACACGCGCAGCACTTCGTCGGTCGCCTCGGAGCGACCGGTCGCAATATCTTCCACCATGAGTTCCTCGCTCCTCGGCGCCCTTGCGCCGTTCTTCTCAAGGCAAGCGCCATGCCGGACCCGCGCCGGGCTGCGAGGACTCTAAAGGCTGTGTAGGGGCGGCGACTGCGACAACAATTGTTCTGAAATGTGACTTTTTCCGTCACTTCGATACAACCGCGCCCTTGCCGGCGACGCGAAAAGTCGCTCAGGGCTTGGCTTTTTCGAGGCTGTCGCGGGTGCGGATCGCCTCGCGCCGAGCGGCTTCGGCGAAGTCGGCGCCGGCCGAGGCGTAGCAGATGGCGCGCGATGAACTGACCACGATCGGCGCATCGGCGCGCCAGCCTGCACGCACGGTGGCGACCGCATCCCCGCCCTGGGCGCCGACGCCGGGAATCAGGAGCGGAACCGTGGGCGCCAGCGCGCGCACGCGCTCGATCTCGGCCGGGTAGGTGGCACCGACCACGAGGCCGAGCTGGCCGTTCAGGTTCCAAGGCCCCTGGACGAGTCTTGCAACGTGTTCATACAAAAAAGGTTCTCCTTCCAGGCCCGCGAGCCGCTGGCCCTGCAGGTCGGCACCGCCCGGGTTGCTGGTGCGGCACAACAGGAAGGCGCCCTTGCCGTAGTGGCGCAGGTAGGGCTCGACCGAATCGAAGCCCATGAAAGGCGACAGCGTGACGGCGTCGGCGCCGTAGCGCTCGAAGGCCTCGCGCGCGTACTGCTCGGCCGTGGACCCGATGTCGCCGCGCTTGGCATCGAGGATCACCGGCACATGCGGCGCGTTGCGCCGCATGTGCTCCATGAGCTGTTCGAGCTGGGCTTCGGCGCGGTGGGCGGAGAAGTAGGCGATCTGCGGCTTGAAGGCGATCGCCAGGTCGGCGGTGGCATCGACGATGCGCGCGCAGAAGTCGTAGATCTTGCCGGCGTCGCCCTTCAGATGGGCGGGGAATTTCGCGGGCTCGGGGTCGAGGCCCACGCACAGCAGCGAGCCGTTTTGGCGCTCGGCGGCGCGCAGCTTGTCCAGAAAGGTCATGGGGCGGAATTTTAGGCCGCCACCGGCAGCGCTCAGCCCGAGCGCAGCAGTTGCTCGGCCGCCAGGCACAGGTCGGCCCAGGCACGCGCCTTGTCGGCCGGATTGCGCAGCAAGTAGGCCGGGTGGTAGGTCGCGATGACCGCGACGTCCTCCAGATCCGGGATGGCCAGCCGCACCGCGCGGCCGCGCAGCTTGCCGAGCGGCTCGCCGCTTTGCAGCAGGCTCTGCGCCGCCAGCGGGCCCATCGCGAGCACGACGCGCGGCGCCAGTGCGGCGGCGGGCGCCGCAAAGGCCTCGGCGATCGGGCGCGGGCTGCCCGGCTGGCCCGAGGCCACGCCACGGTGCGTACGCATCAGATGCACGGGCGTGGCTGCGCCATGCAACTGCAGCGCGCGCAGCATGTTGTCGAAAAGCCGGCCGGCATCGCCCGCGAAGGGTTCGCAGTGGCGCCCGTCGAGCTCGGGCGGCATGTCGGCGACGATCAGCCACCCGCCTTGCACGGCCTTGTCTTCATCGCCGTAGAGACGACGCGGCGCATCGATCAGCACGGTCGCACCGTGGGACGGCGCAGCGGACGGACGGACAGGAGGAGCGGACACAGGCACCGGCGCACGCGGCGCCGCCGGCATGGCTTCGGCTTCGACGCGCGGCACCGCGACCACCACCTCGACCGCCTGCGCCTCGGCAGGCTCCGCCACCGGCCACCAGACCTTGACGCCCATCTCGTCGAGCATCGCGCGCTGCCGCGCGTCGAGATTCAGCGTGCCGGCGCTCATTTCAACGCACCCCATGCGCTGGTCGATTCGTTGAGCCGCAGGCTCATCACCACCGCGTCTTCGCGTGCGTTGCCCTCCGCCGGGTAGTAGCCCTTGCGCACGCCCACGCGGCGAAAGCCCTGGCGCTCGTAGATGGCAAGCGCGCGCAGGTTGCTCGCGCGCACTTCGAGCCACAGCCACTGGGCGTTCTGGCCGCGCGACCAGCCGGCCAGCGCCTCGAGCATCAGCGGCGCCCAGCCCTGGCCCTGGAAGGCCGGCGCGACCGTGAGGTTGAGCAGATGGACTTCGTCGACGCCTTTCATGGCCACGAAGTAGCCGATGATGGTTTCGTCGCCGGTCCGGGCCGCAGGCCGCCCCCAGAGCGCGCGCGGCCCGCCCGCGGGCGGGGACGAGGGCTCGGTGCCGAGTGCGGAAGGAACGACCAGGCACTGGCAGTGGTAGCCGGCGGCCAGCGAGTCGCTGAAGTTGGCCGGCGTCCAGGGGTGGGTGAAGGCGGTTTTCTCGATCGCGCAGACAGCCGGAATCCGCTCGATCGTGATCGGCTCGAGACGGGCTTCACGCGGCTGTTGCAGGACTGCGCTCATGATGATGAATCGGTCATTGCCGCCTTGAGGGCGGCACGCTCTTCGGTGGTCTGCGCCACTTTATCGCGAACATAGAGCGGCCAGGCCTCGGCGGGTGCGACCGTTCGGCCGGCTGCAAGCAATTCGGGGGCCAGGCGCAGCATCGCGGCCGCGGTGGGCAGCACCTCGTGGCGCGCCACGGCTGCGGGAAGGCGCTCGCCATAGGCCGCGAAGGCATTGCCGGCGAGCGCCCAACCGGACGGCACCTCGACCTGCTCGGGCGCCAGCAATTCCGCTTCGCCGGCGGGCGCCGCTGCGCGCCCGAACTCGTAACGCGCGGCATAGACCTGGTCCATGCGGGCATCGAGCACGGCGACCACGTGCATGGCACCGAAACGGTGATGCGCCTCCTCGGCCACCGCCTGCAGCGTGTCGATAGGCAACAGGCGCACGCCGGCGCCGAAGCCCAGGCCCTGCGCCACCGAGCAGGCGGTGCGCAGACCGGTGAAGGAACCGGGCCCGCGCCCGAACGCGATCGCATCGAGTTCGGCCAGCGCGAGGCCGGCTTCGGCCAGCAGCTGCTGGATCAGCGGGATCAGCGTGGTCGAGGATTGCGCGCCGCCGGCGCCGTCGTGTTCGAACAGCCGGTCGCCGTGGCGCACCGCGACCGAAAGCGCTTCGGTGCTGGTGTCGAAGGCCAGGAGCTTGAGCGCCGTCGCCATGGCCGTCATCCGCGCGCCGGCGCGGCGGCCGGCCTTGCTGCTGCCGCGGCGCGAACGCGCTGCACGCCGAACAGGATGCCGGCCGTAACCAGCAGCAGCCCGGCGATCAGGTTCCAGTGCAGCGGCTCGCCGAGGAAGACCACGGCAGCGAGGGCCGAGAGGCCCGGCACCACGGCCGTGATCATGGTCGAACGCACCGGCCCGAAGTACTGGATCATGCGCGTGAAGGTAATGCCGGAGATGACGACCGAGCCGACGCCCTGGAACAGCATCTGGAACACGATCTCGCCCACCGGCGCGCTGTCGAGCCGGCTCGCGACCACGCCGGCGGCGGCCAGCAGGGCATAGACCGGCACGTAGGTCAC
Organism: Variovorax sp. LjRoot175; assembly: GCF_964253805.1. NCBI lineage: Bacteria > Pseudomonadati > Pseudomonadota > Betaproteobacteria > Burkholderiales > Comamonadaceae > Variovorax > Variovorax sp. LjRoot175. The sequence goes on from NZ_CAXURY020000001.1 coordinate 5,630,815, forward strand.
GAAGGCGAACACGGTGATGGCGATGGTGGCGCGCACCGCGTCGAGCCCGTGGCGCCGAACCACCACGCTGTAGCAGGCCCAGCAGAAAGCCGCGCTCATGAAGAGCAGGTCGCCCTTCCAGATCTGGCCGCCCTCGAGGGCATGCAGCAGGCTGGCGCCGCCGACCAGCAGGTCGCCGACGACGATCAGCGCGAGGCCGAACGCGCGGGCTGTAGTGATGCGGTCGTGCAGCACGATTGCCGCGAGCACCGCCGTCCAGAGCGGCAGGCTGCCCGGCATCAGCACGGCGGCATGGGTGGCCGGCGCGTAGAAGAAGCCTGTGTAGGCGAGCAGGGCATAGGCCAGGCCGCCGAAAGCGCCTGCGGTCGCGGTGATGCGCAGTGAAGCGGGCGACAAGCCGAAGAGCGAGCCCGCCGACGGATCGTTCCGGCGCGCCTGTTGCATCACCAGCCAGGCGCCCCAGGGCATGAGCACCAGGCTCGCGCCGCAGATGCGCGCGAAGGCAATGTCGAAGGGGGTCAGCGAGCGCCCGGCCGAGGCCCGCGCGATCACGATGAAGGCGGTCCAGACGAGGACGGTGACGACGGCCGCGCCGATGCCGATGGTGCGAGCGGAGAAGCGGGGTGCGGCGGGCATCACGCGATTATCGAGGGACGGCCATGCACCGCGCTGCGATGGGCCCATGACACTGCCGGCCGGGATAATCGCGCGATGCCTTTTGCCCTGCCCCTTGCCGCGCGCCGCGCCGTTCGCATGCTGTCCCTGGTTCTGGCGCTGGCGGCGCTGGGTTCGGTGCCCGCCATCGCCCAGAACCTCCCGCCCGAGGTCGAGGCCGCACTGGCCCGCGCCAAGGTGCCGCGCGATGCCGTGACGATGCTGGTGGCCGACGCCGACGCCGCGCATGCCCCGCGGCTCGCGTGGCGGGCGCAGGTGCCGGTCAACCCGGCCTCGGTCATGAAGCTGGTCACCACCTACGCCGCGCTCGACCTGCTCGGCCCGGCCTTCACCTGGACCACGCCCGTGTACGTTGACGGTCCGATCCAGAACGGCGTGCTGGCCGGCAACCTCTACATCAAGGGCCAGGGCGATCCGAAGCTGGTGCTCGAGCGCCTGTGGCTGCTGCTGCGCCGCGTGCAGGGGCTGGGCATCCACACCATCAACGGCGACATCGTGCTGGACCGCAGCGCCTTCGAGGTTCCCGATGCCGATCCGGCCGCCTTCGACGGCGAAGGCCTGCGCCCCTACAACGTCGCGCCCGATGCGCTCCTGATCAACTTCAAGTCGGTGGTGATGACCTTCGTGCCGAACCGTGACAGCCAGACGGCCCAGGTCAACTTCGAGCCCTACCTGGCCGGCGTGGCGACGCAGGCCACGGTGCCGTTGTCGGCCGGTGAATGCGGCGACTGGCGCGCCGCGCTGGCGCCGGCCTTCACCGATCCGGCGCGCGTGAGCTTTGCCGGCAGCTACCCCGCCGCCTGCGGCGAGAAGGTGTGGCCGGTGGCGTATGCAGATCCGCGCAGCTATGCAGTGCGCGCGGTCGGCGGGCTGTGGGCCGAGATGGGTGCCAAGCTCCGGGGCCAGGTGCGCGAGGGCCAGGTGCCGGCGGGTCTCAAGCCCGCATTCGAAGCCGTCTCGCCGCCGCTGGCCGAAGTGATCCGCGACATCAACAAGTACAGCAACAACGTGATGGCGCAGCAGCTGTTCCTCACGCTCGGCCTGCAGCAAAAGAAGCGCGGCACGCTCGAGGGTGCGCGCGCCGCAATGCGCCAGTGGTGGAACGAGCGCATAGGCACCGGCGAAGGCCAGCCGGTGTTCGACAACGGCTCGGGGCTCTCGCGCGAGGAGCGCATCAGCGCAGCCGCGCTCGCGAAGATGCTGCAGGTGGCCTGGCGCTCGCCGGTGATGCCCGAGCTGGTGTCCTCGCTGCCCGCCACGGGCGTCGACGGCACGTTGCGCAAGCGCGCGCTGCGCTCGGGCGGCGCGGCGCATCTCAAGACCGGCACGCTGCGCGATGCGGCCGGCGTTGCGGGCTACGTGCACGGCGTGAGCGGCCGGCGCTGGGTGGTGGTCGCGATCGCCAACAACGGCAATGCAGCGGCGGCGCGGCCCGCCTTCGATGCGCTGGTCGACTGGGCCGCGCAGGACAACTGACCGAGCGTCGCCAACGCGACTTCCACGCCGTTCCGGCTCCGGGTTTCCCTTGTCTTGCTTTGCAGATCGCAAGCCTAGGATCGGTGCGCCCTTCACAACAAGACTCCCGGAGACATCCATGAAGCGTCTGCATCTTCTGAGCGCCGTCGCCATGGCCAGCCTGCTGGCCGCCTGCGGCGGCGGCGGCGACGGCCCCGGTTTCAACTTCGGAGCCGGCGGCGGCGGGACCGGCACCGGCGCGCTCCAGGAACCGGCCGTGACCGTGACGACGCTGTCGGCCGCGCAGATCGATGCCGGCACCGCGCAGAACGGCCTGCAGCCGATCAGCGGCAAGGCCAAGTGCGACGTGAGCGTGGTGGCGCTCAACTACAGCACGGTGGGCCCCAAGGGCGAAGCCACCAACGCATCCGGCGTGCTGCTGATGCCCGCGGGCAGCTGCGCCAACAACGCACCGCTGGTGGCCTACGCCAAGGGCACCGACGTGCAGAAGCCGCGCACGCTGGCCAATCCGCAGGATCCGGAGACCTTCTTGCTGACGGCGATGTACGCAGCCCAGGGCTACGCCGTGGTCGCCACCGACTACCTGGGCTATGCCAGGTCGAGCTTCTCGTACCACCCCTACCTGCATGCCGATTCGGAGGCCCGCTCGGTGCTGGATTCGATCCGCGCCGCGCGCACGGCGCTGGTGGCGACGGGCGGCTCCTTCTCGGGCAAAGTGATGTTCACCGGCTACTCGCAGGGCGGGCACTCGTCGATGGCGGCACACCGGGCCGCCGAGCGCGACAGCCCGCTCGAATTCAACGTGGTGGCCGGGGCTCATCTGGCAGGTCCGTACAACATGTCGGGATCGTTCAAGCTCACGACGGCGATCGCGGGCTACCAGTTCTTCGTTCCCTTCACCGTCACCTCCTATCAAAAGATCTACGGCGACGTCTACACGGACGTCAACACGGTCTTCAAGGCGCCCTACGCAGCGACCATCGAAAACCTGCTGCCGAGCCCGACGCTGAACTTCACCACGCTGGTGACGAGCGGCGCGCTGCCCGGTGCCAACGGCGAGACGCCGGCCCAGGCACGCGACGCGCTGTTCCACAGCGCGTTCCTGACGGACGTGCAGACCAACCCCAACAACGCGCTCTTCCTCGACGCGAAGAAGAACGACCTGTTCGGCTGGAGCCCGCGCGCCAAGACGCTGCTGTGCGGCGGCGCCGGCGATCCCACGGTGCCGCCGGCCGTGCACATGGTGCCCATGAAGGCGGACTTCGATGCGCGCGGCGTGACCACCGTGTCGACGGTGGATGTCGACGCACAGATCCAGGCGAGCTTCGGGCCCGGCGGCACGGCGCCGACCGATCCGACGACGCCTGCCTACGCCACCTACTTTGGCGCCTATCACGGCACTTACGAGCCGCCGTTCTGCCACGCGCGGGCGCGGGCCTTGTTCGACACAGTCAAGTAACGGGGGCGATCAGGCCGCAGCGGCCCGTTGCAGGCGGTCGCGCACCCCTTCCCATTCGGGACCGGCCGGCGGCGTCTCGACCCAGATCAGCTTGACGCCCTCGGCGTCGAAGGCGCGCAGCACCGCGAAGAGCTGCTGCGCGGCGGTGGCGGCATCGTCGGGCATGCGGCGCTGCAGGATGTGCTGCGAACGGCTCTTGAGCGCGCTGCGCGACCAGACCGCGATGTGCGCCGCGCTGGCGCCGAGCACGTCGAGGCCGGTCTGCATGGCCTTCGCATCCATCAGCCGCAGCTTGGCGCTCGGCGCGTAGTGGGCCTCGAGCGTGCCCGAGGCGCGCGGGTCGGGGGCGGCCAGCTCGTGCTTGTCGCGCAAGGCCTCGCCGCAGGCCGCCTCGATCTGGGTGCGCGTGATAGCGCCCGGCCGCAGCAGCACCGGCGCGCCGCGACTGCAGTCGACGATGGTCGATTCGATGCCCACCTCGCAGGGACCGCCGTCGATCACCAGCAGCTCGTCGCCGAACTCCTGCTGCACGTGCTGCGCGGTGGTGGGGCTCACGCGGCCGAAGCGGTTCGCGCTCGGCCCCGCCACGCCCGGCACGCCCTGCTCGGCGCAGGCCGCGAGCAGCGCTTGCGCCACCGGGTGCGCGGGGCAGCGCAGGCCGATGGTGTCCTCGCCGCCGGCCGCCGCCGCGGCCACGCCGGGCTGGCGCGTGACTATCAGCGTCAGCGGGCCGGGCCAGAAGGCAAGCACGAGTTTCTGGGCGAAGGCCGGCAGCGGCTGGGCAAAGCGGGACAACGCTTCGGTCCCCTTGACACCGGCCGCCACGTGCACGATCAGCGGATGGTTGCTGGGCCGGCCCTTGGCCTTGAAGATGCCAGCCACGGCCGCATCGCTGGTCGCATCGGCGCCCAGACCGTAGACCGTCTCGGTCGGGAAGGCGACCAAGCCGCCGGCGCGCAGCACGCGCACGGCCTCGTCGATGGCAGCGGGCGACTGGCCGTCGCGAATCATGGCGCTCACTCCGAGAGAGGGATCGGCAGTCCGAGCAGCGCAGCCGCGAAGTCGGCGGTGCTGCGAACCGTGTCGATGTTCTCGCCCGTGATCGTGAGATGGCCCATCTTGCGGCCGCGGCGCGCCTCGGTCTTGCCGTAGAGATGGAGATGCGTTCCAGGCAGCGCGAGCACATCGGCCCAGCGGGGCTCGACCGCCGTCTCCGACGACCTGGGTCCGCCCGAGGCCTCGGCATCGGCAAACCACAGATCGCCCAGCAGGTTCAGCATGAGCGCGGGGCTGTGCTGGCGCGGCGCGTTCAGCGGCAGGCCGGCGAGGGTGCGCACCTGCAGCTCGAACTGCGAGATGTCGCAGGCCTCGATGGTCCAGTGGCCGCTGTTGTGCGGGCGTGGCGCCATCTCGTTGACCACCAGCGATCCGTCGGCCAGGACGAAGAACTCGACGCACAGCACGCCGACATAGTCCAGGCCCTCCGCGATGGCGACGGCCGAATCGACGGCGTGCCGCGCCTGCGCTTCGCCCATGTTGCCGGCATGCACCTCGGTCACCGCGAGGATGCCGTCGCGGTGCAGGTTGCGCTGCGGCGGGAAGTGCACGACCTGGCCATCTTCGCCGCGGGCGACGATCACCGAACATTCGAAATCCAGCGGCAGCAGCTTTTCGAGCACGCAGGGCACGCCGCCCATCGCGCTCCAGGCGGCTGCGAGTTCCTCGCGCGTGCCGACGCGCTGCTGCCCCTTGCCGTCGTAGCCGAGCCGCGCGGTCTTGAGGATGCCGGGCAGCAGGTTCGGCGGCACGGCCATGTGGTCGGCCGACTCGATGATCGCGTAGGGCGCACAGTCCACGCCGCAGCCGACGAAGTGGCTCTTCTCGCGGATGCGGTCCTGCGCGATCGCCACCGAGGTCGCCGCCGGCCATACCGGACGCGCGACCGAGAGATGTTCCAGCGAGGGCGCCGGCACGTTCTCGAATTCGGTCGTGATGGCATCGGCCAAGCCCGCGAGCCGCGCGAGGCCGTCGACATCGGTGTAGTCGGTATGGATGTGGTGGTGGCTCACGCGCCCTGCGGGGCTGTCGGCATCGGGGTCGAGCACCGCCGTGAAGTAGCCCATGCGCTGCGCCGCATGCACGAACATGCGGCCGAGTTGACCGCCCCCGAGCACGCCGAGCGTGGCACCCGGCAGGATCGCGCTCACAGCGCGCCTCCGCCCTGGGGCGAGAAAGGCGATATCGCCGGCGGATCGACCGGCGGCAGGGCCATCGACCGGGCCACCTCGGTCTGCTGCGCGCGGAAGGCGTCGAGCCGGGCGCGCAGCGCCGGATCGGCCACGGCCAGCATCGCAACCGCGAACAGCGCCGCATTGGCCGCGCCGGCGTTGCCGATGGCAAAGGTCGCGACCGGCACGCCCTTTGGCATCTGCACGATGCTGTAGAGCGAATCCACGCCCTGCAGGTGCCGGCTCGCGACCGGCACGCCGAGCACCGGCACGGTGGTCTTGGCCGCCAGCATGCCCGGCAGGTGGGCCGCCCCGCCCGCGCCGGCGATGATGGCCGCGAGGCCGCGCGGCGCCGCGCTTTCGGCATAAGCGAACAATTCGTCGGGCATGCGGTGGGCCGAGACCACCCGCGCCTCGTGGGCGATGCCGAATTGCTGGAGAATCTCGACCGCGTTGCGCATCGTCTCCCAGTCGGAGTTCGAGCCCATCACCACGCCGACCTGAATTGCTTGCTTCATGGTTTCAATTTTACGTTTCACCCCCAGGTTCCCGCGATGATCGACATCACCCTCGAAAACTTCCAGACCGAGCTGATCGACGGCTCGATGACCACGCCGGTGCTGCTCGACATCTGGGCCGAGTGGTGCGGCCCCTGCAAACAGCTCGGCCCGGTGCTCGAAAAGCTCGAACTCGAGTATGACGGCCGCTTCACGCTGGCCAAGCTCGATGCCGACAAGGTGCCGCAGATTTCGCAGCAGCTGAGCCAGATGTTCGGCGTGCGAAGCATTCCCTTCTGCGTGATGTTCAAGGACGGCCAGCCGGTCGACGGCTTCGTCGGCGCGATTCCCGCCGACCAGATCCGCAGCTTCCTCGACAAACATGTGCCGGGCGCCGACGAGGCCGAGGCCACCGAGCAGGAAGAAGCTGCCCAGGAAGCGCTGGCCGAGGGCGACACCGAAGGTGCGCTCGAACGGCTGCAGCACGCGGTCGCGACCGACCCGGCCAACGACGACGCGCGCTTCGACTACATCAAGCTGCTGCTGCAAGAGGGCCGCGTCGACGATGCCAAGGTCGCCTTCGCGCCGGTGATCGCCAAGACCTCGCTGGTGCGCCGTTTCGACGCGCTGCAGCGCTGGATGGACGCGATCGACTTCGCAACGCCGGCCACCGGTGCGGCACCGACGCTCGCCGGCGCCGAAGCCCGCATCGCGGCCAACAAGCGCGATTTCGAGGCCCGCTTCGACCGTGCGCGCCTCTTGATGAGCGCGCAGCGATGGACCGAGGCCATGGACGAGCTGCTCGACATCCTGATGCGCGACAAGGGCTGGAACGAAGAGCTGGCCCGCAAGACCTACATCGCGATCCTCGACATCATCGAGCCGCCCAAGCCCAAGGTGGCGGACGGCCAGATTCCGCCGGACGATCCGACCGTGGCGAGCTACCGGCGCCGCCTGAGCAGCGTGGTGCTGAGCTGAGACCGAGCGCCTCAGAAAAGACCATCAAACTACTCATATTCATGAAAAAGCTACTTTCGAGTAGCTTTTTTGTTGCGCCTCGACGCGGGAATAGCTACTATAACTACTCAATTTATAAGATTTGAGTAGTTTGATGCTCATCGACGAACTGGAAAACGCCCGCAAGGCGGCCGGCTGGAGCCAGGAAACCCTGGCCGAACGTGCCGGCCTCTCTCGCATGACCGTCCAGCGCACCGAAAGCGGCCAGATCGATCCCCGGCTTTCGACGCTGCTCGAAATGGCACGCGCGCTGGGCCTCGAGCTCATGCCTGTGCCGGCCGCTCTGCGCCCACAACTCGAGGACTTCGTGCGCTCGGGTGGCCGCGTGCTGGGCCAGCCGGCGGGTGTCGGGGCGCCGCCCTCCATCACACAGACTCTTGAAGCCAAGTGAGCACAAGCTCAACCTTCACCACCAGCATCCGCTACCTGCGGATGTCGCTGCACCTGCCCGGCGGCGGGAGGCGAACAATCGGCTACCTGTCCCAGTACGGCGACATCTTGCGCGTCTCCTTCGACGCCGACTACGTGGCCGATCCGGCGCGGCCGACCCTGTCGCTGGCCTACCGCGGGGCGGACGAGGCGGCGACCCGGGCCATTCTCTCGTCGGCACGCGACGTCCGCCTGTCGCGCAGCGACGGCCACTGGCCCACCTACTTCCAGAATCTGCTGCCCGAAGGCCACAACCGCGAGCGCCTCGCGCAGCAGCGCGGCTGCAGCGCCGACGACGAATTCGAGCTGCTGGCTGCCGCTGGCCACGATCTGGTGGGCGCGATCGAGGTCGAGCCAGTGCCGCCGGCCGAAGGCATTCCCGACACCGTGCGCCACTGGCACACCGCGCTCGGGCTCGACGTGCTGCAGCCCGGCTTCGTCGAGGCGCCGGTCGAGGACGCGGCCTCGATCCCCGGTGTGGTCGTCAAGTTCTCCGCCGTGCAGGAGGGCCGGCGCTACGTGGTGCGGCGCCATGGCGCGGCCGGCTCCTTCATCCTCAAGCTGCCGACGGTGCGCCATCCCGACTTGGTGGCCAACGAGTTCGCGGGCTACCGTCTCTGCGGCGCGCTGGGCCTCAACTGCGCCGAGGCAAGCGTGATTTCGCGCGCCGACGCGGAGCTGCCCGAGCAGATCCCTTTCGACCAGATCCTCGCAGTGCGTCGCTTCGACCGCTCGAGCGAGGGCGGTCGTGTGCACATGGAGGAGTTCGCGCAGGTGCTCCAGTACGAGCCGCGCCGGAAGTACGGCCGCGGCCTTGACGTCGACTGGCCGCAGATGCTGCGTGTGCTCGACCGCCTGTCGCCCGAGCCCGTGGCCGACGTGCGCGAGTGCGTGCGCCGCATCGTCGCCTTCATCCTGCTCGGCAACAGCGATGCACACTCGAAGAACTGGGCGCTGCGCTATCCCGACGGCATGACGCCCACCCTGGCGCCGCTCTACGACCCGGTGTGCGTGGCTGCCTTCTTCGAGGGCGTGCCGGCCACCGACTACGGCGTGAACCGCGCCATCGATGCCAAGCTTGCCGCCTTCGACTGGCCGGCCTTCGACGCGCTGCTGCGCAACGCCGGCCTGCTGCGGCCGGCGCGGCTCGTCGCGATCGCGAAGAACACCGTACGCCAGGCGCAGGCCGACTGGCCGGCGCTCCTGCGCGACGCGCCGGGCAGCGTGCAGCGCTGCATCCAATCCCGGCTCGCGGGCGGGGTCGCGTTGGCGCGCTGAACGCGCTCGCATACGATTGGCGCGTATTTCAATTTGTTGCCAAAGGAAAGTCCGGCCATGCGTTCCTTGTTCTTCACGACTGCATTGCTCGCATCCGCCCTCGCGGCCGGTTGCGGCAGCGGCATCAGTCTCGACGAGCCGATCGAAGGACCGGTCTGGCAACTCGAGCAGCTCGGCAGCGAGCTGATAGAGCCGAGCAGCGATCCGCGGCGCAACGCGCAGATCCAGTTCGACCGCAGCAGCGGACGGGTCAGCGGTTCGGGCGGCTGCAACCGCGTGTCGGGCACCTACGAGCGCAGCGGCAGCACGCTCAGGCTGCGCCAATTGGGGGCGACGCGCATGGCCTGCCCGAGCGAGGCGGTGAACATCAACGAGACCCAGTTCTTCGCGGCACTGCAGGCCACGGCGAGCTACAGGCTCCAGGGGAGTTCGAAGCTTTCCTTGCTGGATGCGAGTGGGCGGACGGTCGCGACGCTGAGCAGCGGCGGGCTGCGCTGAGCGCGAGGCAGGCCACCCCAAAACAAAGCCCCCGCGGCCGTCGCCGCGCCCCACGCGCATCGCCGCACGCCTTCGCGCCCCAACTTGGCGCTTTCCTGGGGCCCTCTCCTCCCGATAGGCATTCGGGATCAACTCGGAAACAGTCTCAGGCCATGGACATTTGGCTGTCGATGTGACACAAATGGCTTACACGCTTTGCCGTGTGTTTCTCCACCCACGAGGGGATGACCTTGTCATCGGGTAACAACAAGATGCCGTCTGTCGACGATCCCGGGTTCAGCCTGCAACGCCGCCGCAAGGTCGTGCTTGTGGTCGACCTCGTGGAGTCCGTGAGCCTGATGCAGGCAGACGAACTGGGTGTCATCGCGCGCTGGCAAGCATTTCTCGCGCATGTGAACCAGCTCATCTTGCCTGCCCACGAGGGGCGTTTGGTGAAGAGTCTTGGCGATGGACTGATGGTGGAGTTCGAATCGGCGCGCAATGCCGCCGCGGCCGCGCGCGCCATGCATGCCTACATGTCCGAGCACAACGAGCCGATCGGCGCGGGCCGGACGATGGCGCTGCGCGCGGGCCTGCATGCGGCGGAGGTGTACATCGACGGCCTCGATATCTACGGCAAGGGGGTCAATCTGGCGGCCCGGGTCGCCACATTGGCCGGTCCGAACCAGACAACGATGACTGTCGAGGCACGTGAGGAGCTGGTCGACGGTCTCGACGTCGACATCGAGGACCTGGGCGAGTGCTATCTGAAGCATATGGAGCAAACGGTGCGGGTGTATCGCATGCATTCCTGCAAGGACGAAGCGCTGCCCGGCCCGGTTGCCGAACCGGTCTCGGACCGACAGGTCATTGCCGTGCTGCCCTTCGAAGCCCACGGCGAAGACCCGAAACACGCGGTGGTGGGCGACCTCATCTGCGATGCCGTCATCCATCAGCTCGCGCGCACGGATCTACATGTCCTGTCGCGCCTTTCGTGCGCCGCCTTCAAAGGTCGCGTCGTCGACCCCGGCACGATCGAAAGGGGTCTGGGCGCCCGGTACGCCCTCACCGGCACATTCCACGTGAACGGCATCCACCTGTTTGTGAGTGCGACGCTGACGGACCTCCGCGACGGGTCGGTCCTTTGGGCCGGCCGTCGCACGACGGCCCTGAGCGATCTGTTCGATGCAGAGAGCGAACTGGCCGCGATGATCGCCGAGGGCACCTACAGCGCCATTCTCCAATCGCACATCGGACACGCGCGCAACCAACCCCCGGCCGCCCTTGACGACTATGCGCTCCTGATCGGAGGGATTGCGCTCATGCACCGGCAGTCGCGCATCGACTTCGCCCGATCCAGGGAATTGCTCGAGCACTTGACCGAGCGACGGCCACGGTTCGGTGCACCGAGGGCCTGGCTTGGGCAGTGGTATGCGATCGGCGTGTCGCAAGGTTGGCTCGCGGACCCGCAGCACGAGGCGAAGCGCGCGATGTTCGAGGTCGAACGCGCATTCGAGCGCGACCCGTCGCTGTCGCTGGCCATGACCATCAAGGGACAGATCGAAGGCTACCTGCTCAAGGACTTCGATGCAGCCGAGCGCGCATATCAGATCGCAATCGCCGAGAACCCGAACGAAGCGCTGGCCTGGCTGTTCATGGCAACACTGAATGCGTGGCGAGGCCTCGGCGAGCAGGCCAAGCAGGCAGCGGACCGTGCCCTGCTGCTATCGCCGCTGCATCCTGCACGCTACTACTACGAATCACTGGCGGCCACGGCTTACCTGTCGGCAGGCGAGTTTGCCAAATCCGCGGAGCTGGCGGAACGCTCGCTTCGCTCCCAGCGCCTGCATGCCTCGACGTACAAGACGCTCATTGCCGCGAGCGCGATGATGGGACGTGAGGCTCGTGCACGCGAGGTTGCGACTGCGCTGCTGGAGATCGAGCCGCACTTCACGATCGAGCAGTTCGTCGCCCGCTCGCCCATGGCCAGTTCACCTCAGTTGCAGGACATCGTGGAAAGCATGCGCAGCGCCGGCATTCCGCAAAATTAACCAGGAGCAGACCGCCATGAACAAGTTCAGCACCGCCAACATGTCCAGCCTCACGGGCATGACCGGCATGACGGGAATGACGGGAATGACGGGAATGACCGGCATGACCGGCATGAATCTCACAACCCCGGCGAATACCTTTGCGGGCTACTCGGGCGCCATGGCCAATCCGATGCTCAACACCGCATTGGAGATCAGCCGACAGTACATATCTCCCGCCGGCCAGACCGACCCTGTCGAGCCCTCGGAGTACCCCGAGGGGCCGGATGTCGACCACCTGGCGCTCAACGATGCACAAACCCGCTTCCACCTCCTGACTCAGGAGTGCCTCAGCGATCTGCGCATCGAAAGCACAGTGGTGGGCGCAGCTGTCAGTGCAACCCTGGAGTACGGGCAGATTCCCCTGATCACCCTGACGCGGCCGGACAAGGAAGTGTTCAGGAAGCAGGTCAGCGCAGTGCTTGAGCGCCGTGCAGATCGTGCTGACCGGATGGCAGAGATCATGACGCAGGTCACACCCCAGTTCGCCTATTGGGCAAGCGTCTGCAATCTCCATCCTGAGCGAAATCGCCACACCATTGAACTGAGTCTTGTGCTCCTGCATGTGGCGATGCTGTTGATTCAGCGCTTCAAGCATGAGTTCGCCTGCCCCCGCCCGGCCGCCTGGACTGTCGATATGCAGCCGCCGATTCAGACGCCCGCTTACTTTGCCTGGCCGAGCGGACACGCGACCGAGTCGCTCTTCTTCGCCGCCATGATGGCCCGCCTGCGTCCCGGCGTGCCAGGCCAGAACGAACGGCTCCACAAGCTGGCACTGCGCATCGCCGAGAACCGCGAGGTGGCGGGATTGCACTTCCCCGTCGACAGTGCCGCCGGACAGTTCCTCGGCCAACGCTTGGCCGAATACTTTGCTGCGCGAGCGGGCGACCCGGGAGCGGCAATCGAAGTGGATTGCCTGACGTGCAACGGCGATGCACTGGGCGAGTCGACAACCGCGGTATCTCGCGCCACCAACGAAGGCATCGTTCTTTGCGATGTACCGGCAATCACTCCTGCCGCACACGCCCCGAAGGTCTCGGTCAAGAAATCCGACATGCTCGCCTGGCTGTGGATGAAAGCGCGGAAGGAGAAGTCTTATTGAGTCCCCCAGTGAGCGCACGGAGACAGGCATGGCCGAACACAACCCAGGCTTCCCGGTAGAAACCGCGGACTTGTACATGGAATGGGCCTTGCTGACGGGTTCGGCCCCCGCAAGGAGCAAGTCCCGTCCCGCGGGCGGCAGGAGGCTGCCCGCAAGGTCCGTTCAATTGATCATCGAATGCAGCGAGAAATTGAAGGATGAGCTTCAGCCGCCCTTCGACAACCGCTTTCTTGCCGAGTACGCAGGCGTTGTCTTTCACGAGGTCGCCGATGGCGCAGACGACAACAAGATCTACAGCGTTTCCGCCCACCTCGACGACGTGAGCCGATGGAGAGCACAAGGCAAGCTCAAGGACGTGCGCGTCGAGTACTCCACGGCGCGCGATGCACCCGGGGAGCCGGACCGCGAGCGATGGCTTCCCCCGAAGGCGTCGTTCATCGACGCGGCACAGGATGCATCGTCCGCTGTCGAGATCGGCGAAAACGGGCGGTTGAAGGGCAAGGTCATGGTCGTCATCGACGATGGCTTGGCCTTCTTGAATCGCGCCTTCAGAAAAGCCGACGGCAACTCGACGAGGGTTCGATACTTTTGGGATCAGGATCCGTTGCGCGTCGCCGTGTTCCATGATGGAGAAATGAAGGAGCTTGACCTCGGCACGTCGAAAGCCGAGAGCAGCTTCAGCGCGACGAAGTGGCGCGAAGCCCCCGGCTTCTCCTACGGACGCGAACTTGCAGCCGCCGTGATCGACGAGTTGATCGCAGAAGCGCCGGATGCGCAGTCCGAAGCCGACGCCTATCGAAAGCTCGGCTACGACCGCGTGCGCCATGTCTCGGCACACGGTACGCATGTCGCCGACCTGGCTGCAGGATCGCTCCCGCCGCGTCACATGGGCGGCAAGCTCGACAGTGCGGGTGCCGACGATACGGACATCATCATGGTGCAGCTGCCTCCCTCCACGGCGCTGGACACATCGGGCGGAGGGCTCGCCAAGCATGTGCTCGATGCATTGAAGTACGCGCTGTCCAAGGTGGACGACTCTGCCCAGGTGGTGGTGAACCTGAGCTTTGGTGCGACAGGCGGGCCCCATGACGGCTCCAGCCTGTTCGAGCGCGCCCTCGACAGCTTGATCGGGCGCGAACGCAGCAAAGGGCGCAACTTCGCGCTGGTGCTGCCCGCGGGCAATCATTTCGACGCTGCAGTCCATGCCGCCGGTGAGATTCGTCCAGGCGCCATCACGGAACTCGCCTGGCATGTCCGTGCCGAGGATCCGACGGAGAGTTTTTGCGAGTTGTGGTTCGATGCCAGCAGGCTCGACGATGTCTGCATCGAACTCGTCAAGCCCAACGGGGACAGCATCGAGGCACGGCCGGGCAGAACGGTATTTGATGGCGACATGCCAACGTCTTCATGCTGCGCCCTCGGCAGCGTCCGCCACGCTGCAGCAGCGAACGCGAAGTGCGCGGTGCTCGCCTCCTTGCTGCCCACGCATTTCGAGAGCGGGACTGGCGTGCCCGCACCCAGCGGGATGTGGAAGATCAAACTGGCCGTCGGCAAGGACCAGAAGCCCGTCGCATTCGACGCCCGGATCCAGCGTGACGAGGCGACGCCCTACGCGCCTTATCGTGCGAGGCAGTCCTATTTCTCATCAACGAGACCACGCCTGCCGAGTACAGCCGATGACGTCGACGAAGATCCCGTGAAACGTCGCGGCACCGGAAACAGCGTCGCGCATGGGCGCCTGCCCATCGTCGCGGGGGCGTGCTATGCGCTCTCGGGCAGGCTGTCGCCATACACCGCTGCGGGTCCGACCGTGGTCCAGGGTGGCCGCCGGTGCTGGCCCGACCTCGTCGCGCCAGGGGATCTCTCGGAGCCGATGCCGGGCCTCTTGGCCGCGGGCACGCTGAGCGGCTCGACCGTTCGCATGAACGGAACCAGCGTCGCCGCTCCGCAGGTGGCCCGCGCCATTCTGAATCTCTTCGCCCGAAAACCGGCCCTCGGAGGCAGTCATCCGGGGATGGACAGCGCGTCCATCGTCGATCAGTTGCTGGACGATCCCAACCAGGGCCACCGACGGCCAGCGGGGCCAGGGACTCAGGCGCCGATCATGACAGCCCGTATCGGCGCCGGTTGGTTGAATGTCCCGTGTTTCACCCAGGCAGCGCCAAGTGCGGCTGCGCACGAGCACTGAAATGTCGCGAACTACCAGCGGGCTGGAAGGTCTCGCAGAAGTACCAATTGTCGCCCGGCGGTATCGACGTAGCCGCCGCCTTCCAAGTCCTTGATCAACCGGCTGACCATCTCTCGCGAACATCCGATTTCGCTGGCGATCGCCTGGTGCGTCAACCTTTGCGCGACGCGACGCGTGCCATCGGCTTGCGCCTGGGCCCGCTCTTCGAGAAACTTTCTGAGCCGGCTATAGACATCCAGCAACGCCATGCTCCGCGCACTCTCCGTCGCCAGCCGCGCCCGCCGTATCAGCCGCACGATGAGCGCCAGCGCGAATTCCGGCTCGTCCGCGATGTGCCGCAGCATCGTCTCGCGCGCGACCACGGCGCAGACGGTGGGTTCCACGGCCTGCACGCTTGCCGAGCGCAGACCGCCATCGAGCGACATTTCGCCGACGTACTCGCCCGGCCCATGCAGCCCCAAGGTGACCTCGCGCCCGCGCGCATCGGACACAAAGGCGCGCAGCCGGCCCGAGAGCACGATGTAGATCGAGTCACCCCGACCACCCTCTTCGATCAGCACGGTGTGGATGCGGTAGCGGCGCTGCACCCCCAGCGCCGCGAGCTTGCGCAGCTCCGGCGGCAATGCGTCGGCAGGCGGGTCTTCGGCGCGGGATGCAGCGGGCTTGGGCGGCATGCGCGGACTATACGGTCCGCGCGGCGCCGCCCCAAGGTCTTTCAGTCTTGCGCCGTCAGCCGCAGCGCCGACACGATCTGCGGCATGCGCGAAACGTCGTTGACGACCTGCCGAATGCTGCCGCGACCGGTTTTCTGCCGCACGTTCTTGATGTGGGTGCGCACCGTGGACAGGCGGATGCCCTGCAGGCAGGCGATCTCTTCGGCCCTGCGCCCGGCGCACAGCTGCGCCAG
Source organism: Variovorax sp. LjRoot175 (assembly GCF_964253805.1). Classification (NCBI taxonomy): domain Bacteria; kingdom Pseudomonadati; phylum Pseudomonadota; class Betaproteobacteria; order Burkholderiales; family Comamonadaceae; genus Variovorax; species Variovorax sp. LjRoot175. The sequence goes on from NZ_CAXURY020000001.1 coordinate 5,646,638, forward strand.
CACGTTCTGCTCGGTGCGGGTCAGGCGCTTGGCGCGGGCGAACATCTGCATCGTGAGCATTTCGCAGCCGGAGCGGCGGCCGCACATGATCAGCACGGTGTCGACCAACGCGGCGCCGTGCAGCATGGCCAAGGGGATGAAAGCCAGCGACAAGGGCTCGCCCGCATGCTCGAGCTCGACGATGCTGCGGCAGTCGTGCTCCGCATCCTTGAGCGCGCGCCGGATCTTCGACTGCGAGGCGATCTCGCCGGTGCACAGCATCCCCTCGACGCTGCGCAGCATGCGCCCCGCGGCGAGTTCGCGCCGCGCCGGATGGTTGGCATGCAGGATGCGGCCGGTCAGGTCGACCAGCAGCAGACCGTGGTCGATCTCGTCGAGCACGCGTGCCAGCATGGCGGCCTGCAGAGCGTCGGGCACGGGCGCGGCGATCTGGCTCCGGGTCATCTGGATATCCGAGTCGGTTTGCGGGGTCATGGCGCTTTCCTCATCCGTTTTGGTGAGGAAAGTGTCCGAAATCGCGCTTCCGACGGGTTGGAACTATTGCCGCCGGATTTGTGAACTATTCACCTCGGGCGCGCTGCCGCTCAGCCCGTCAGCCGCTCCAGTGCCTCGCGGTACTTGGCTGCCGTCTTCTCGATCACCTCGGCCGGCAGGCGCGGCGACGGCGGCGTCTTGTCCCAGGGCTTGCCGTTGATCTTCGTGGCCTCGAGCCAGTCGCGCACGAACTGCTTGTCGTAGCTCGGCGGATTCGTGCCGGCCGCGAGTGCAGCTTCGTAGCCTTCGATCGGCCAGTAGCGCGAGCTGTCGGGCGTCAGCACCTCGTCCATCAGCACCAGCGTGCCGGCCTCGTCGAGGCCGAATTCGAACTTGGTGTCGGCAATGATCATGCCCTTGGCCAGCGCGATGGCCGCGGCCGCCTCGTAGATCGCGATGCTGGTCTCGCGGATCTGTTGCGCGAGCGCCGGGCCGACGACTTCGACCACCTTGTCGTAGCTGATGTTCTCGTCGTGCGCGCCCGCCGCTGCCTTGGCCGCGGGCGTGAAGATCGGCCGCGGCAGCTTGCTCGCGTTGCTGAGGCCCTCGGGCAGCGGCACGCCGCAGACGGCGCGGCTCTCCTGGTATTCCTTCCAGCCGCTGCCGGCGAGGTAGCCGCGCACCACGGCCTCGACCGGGATCGGTTTGAGGCGCTTGACCAGCATGGAGCGGTCCTTGACCTGGGGCGCCTCTTCCGGCGTCACCACGCTTTCGGGCGCGTCGCCGGTCAGGTGGTTGGGGCACAGGTGGCCCAGCCGGTCGAACCACCAGAGCGCCATCTGCGTGAGGATCACGCCCTTGCCGGGGATCGGCTCGCCCATGATGACGTCGAAGGCCGAGAGGCGGTCGCTCGCGACCATCAGGATGCGGTCCTCGCCGACCGCGTAGTTGTCGCGCACCTTGCCGCGCGCGAGCAGCGGAAGGCTCTGGATGGAGGAGGTGTGGACGGTGGTCATGACGGAGTGACTGTGTCGGATAGGCGAAGGACGACGGAGATTGTGCGCGCAGAAAAAAGCCACCGCGAGGGTGGCTTCTGCGCGCCAGCGGAAATATCAGACCACTTCTTGCGCGAGCTCGCCCTTGGCGTACTTGGCGGCGACGACCTGCAGGGTCTCGCCCTTGATCTTCGGGCCCTGGCCTTCGCAGCCGAACTGGACGTAGCGCTGCTTGGCGATCTGCTTTGCGGCTTCGCGCGCGGGCTTCAGGTATTCGCGCGGATCGAACTTCTCGGGGTTCTCGGTGAAGAACTTGCGGATCGCGGCCGTCATCGCGAGGCGGATGTCGGTGTCGATGTTGATCTTGCGCACGCCGTGCTTGATGGCTTCCTGGATCTCCTCGACCGGCACGCCGTAGGTTTCCTTCATGTTGCCGCCGTATTTGCGGATCTCGGCCAGAAGATCCTGCGGCACGCTGGAGGAGCCGTGCATCACGAGGTGGGTGTTGGGGATGCGGCGGTGGATTTCCTTGATGCGGTTGATCGCCAGGATGTCGCCGGTGGGCTTGCGCGTGAACTTGTAGGCACCGTGGCTGGTGCCGATGGCGATGGCCAGTGCGTCGATCTGGGTACGCTTGACGAAATCGGCGGCCTGCTCCGGGTCGGTCAGCAGCTGCTCCATGGTCATCGTGGCGTCGGTGCCATGGCCGTCTTCCTTGTCGCCCTTCATGGTTTCGAGCGAGCCGAGACAACCCAGCTCGCCTTCGACGGTGACGCCCACGCGGTGCGCCATGTCCGCCACCTTCTTGGTGACCTCGATGTTGTAGTCGTAGCTCGCGATGGTCTTGCCGTCGGCCTGCAGCGAGCCGTCCATCATGACCGAGCTGAAGCCGAGGTCGATGGCACCCTTGCAGACGTCCGGGCTCTGGCCGTGGTCCTGGTGCATCACCAGCGGCACCTTGGGCCAGCTTTCGATCGCGGCTTCGATCAGGTGCTTGATGAAGGGCTCGCCCGCATACTTGCGCGCGCCTGCGCTCGCCTGGAGGATGACCGGCGCACCGACTTCGTCAGCCGCCGACATGACGGCCTGCACCTGCTCGAGGTTGTTGACGTTGAAGGCCGGAATGCCGTAGCCGTTGGCGGCGGCATGGTCGAGCAGTTCGCGCATCGAAACGAGAGCCATGGGTGTACCTCGCGGGAATGTTGGGATGGAAGAAGAAAAAAGACTGCCTCAATTCTACCGAGCACCCCTGTCGGACAGGACCGACGCCCACGCCGGGACGGCGCCGCCCCTCAGCCAACCCTGCAGATCTTGAGCATGTTGGTGCCGCCGGGCGCACCCATGGGCTCGCCGCAGGTGATCGCGTAGACGTCGCCGGTCTGCACGATGCCGCGCTTCTTGAGGTGCGCCTCGGCCTGCAGCAGTGCCGTGTCGCGGTCGCTTTCCGGGTCCATGAGCAGCGGCCGCACGTTGCGGTAGAGCGCCATGCGGCGCTGCGTGGCCAGGCGCGAGGTCAGCGCGTACATCGGGATGTGGGCACGGTGGCGGCTCATCCACAGCGGGGTCGAGCCCGATTCGGTCAGCGCGACGATCGCCTTGGCGCCCAAATGGTGCGCGGTGAACAGCGCGCCCATCGCGATCGACTGGTCGATGCGGGCGTAGGACTGGCCGCTGAAGTCGGCGTCGAGTTGCAGGTCTTCGGCGGCTTCGGCCGCCTCGCAGATGCGGCTCATCTCCTGCACCGTCTCGAGCGGGTAGCGGCCCGAAGCGGTTTCGGCCGAGAGCATCACGGCGTCGGTGCCGTCGAGCACGGCGTTGGCCACGTCGCTCACCTCGGCGCGCGTCGGCACCGGATTGGTGATCATCGACTCCATCATCTGCGTGGCGGTGATGACGACCTTGTCCATCTCGCGCGCCATGCGGATCATCTTTTTCTGCAGCGCCGGCACGGCCGCGTTGCCGACCTCGACCGCCAGGTCGCCGCGCGCGACCATGATGCCGTCGCTGGCGCGCAGGATTTCCTCCAGCTTGGGGATCGCCTCGGCGCGCTCGATCTTGGCGATCAGGCCCGGCTTGTGGCCGAACTCGGCGGCCGCCACGTTGCACAGCTGGCGCGCCATTTCCATGTCGGTCGCGTTCTTCGGAAAGCTCACCGCCACGTAGTCGGCCTGGAAGCTCATCGCGGTCTTGATGTCCTCCATGTCCTTGGCCGTCAGCGCCGGCGCCGTGAGGCCACCGCCCTGCTTGTTGATGCCCTTGTTGTTGGAGAGCTCGCCGCCCAGGCGCACCGTGGTGTGGACCGCGTCGCCCTTGACGGCTTCGACCGTGAGCACGATGAGCCCGTCGTTCAGCAGCAGGCTGTCGCCGGGCTTCACGTCGCGCGGCAGGTCCTTGTAGTCCAGCCCCACTTCGCTGACATCGCCCAGCTCGGTGCGCGAGGCGTCGAGCACGAACTTCGCACCGGCCTCCAGCCAGACCTTGCCTTCGGCGAACTTGCCGACCCGGATTTTCGGGCCCTGCAGGTCGGCCATGATCGCCACCTCGCGCCCTGTACGGCGGGCCGCCTCGCGCACCATGGCGGCGCGGTTGATGTGGTCTTGCGCCGTGCCGTGGCTGAAGTTGAGCCGGACCACGCTGACCTTGTGATGGATCATCTGCTCGAGCAGCTCGGGCGAACTCGATGCCGGGCCGAGCGTGGCGACGATCTTGGTGGCGTGGCGGGGAAGGCGGGGCGTGCTCATTCAGGTCTCCGGTTTGTATTCCATACTGTATACACTTTCTCGGCCGGCCGATAGAGGGTATTCAGCCGGCTGCGCGCTTGGCCAGGATCTCGAAGGCCGGCAGGGTCTTGCCTTCCAGGACTTCGAGGAAGGCGCCGCCGCCGGTCGAGATGTAGCCGACCTTGTCCTCGATGCCGTACTTCGCGATGGCGGCCAGCGTGTCGCCGCCGCCCGCGATCGAGAAGGCGCTGCTCTCGGCAATGGCGCGCGCGATGGCCTCGGTGCCCTTGGCGAAGGCGTCGAACTCGAACACGCCCACCGGGCCGTTCCACACGATGGTGCCGGCTTCGCGCAGCTGCGCGGCCAGGATCTCGGCGGTCTTCGGGCCGATGTCGAGGATCAGGTCGTCGTCGGCAACCTGGTCGGCGGCCTTGACCGTGGCGGCGGCATCGGCCGCGAAGTTCTTGGCCGTGACCACGTCGACCGGGATCGGCACCGCGGCGCCGCGCGCGCGCATCGCTTCGATCACGGCCTTGGCTTCATCGAGCAAGTCGGGTTCGGCCAGCGACTTGCCGATCTGCAGGCCGGCCGCGAGCATGAAGGTGTTGGCGATGCCGCCGCCGACGATCAGCTGGTCGACCTTGTCGGCCAGGCTCTTCAGGATGGTGAGCTTGGTGCTGACCTTGGAGCCCGCAACGATCGCGACCAGCGGGCGCTTGGGCTGCGCCAGCGCCTTGGTGATGGCGTCGATCTCGGCCGCCAGCAGCGGGCCGGCGCAAGCCAGCTTGGCGTACTGGGCGATGCCGTAGGTCGTGGCCTCGGCGCGGTGCGCGGTGCCGAAGGCGTCGTTGACGTAGATGTCGGTCAGCGCGGCGAGCTTGCGTGCGAGCGTCTCGTCGTTCTTCTTCTCGCCCTTGTTGAGACGACAGTTCTCCAGCAGCACGACTTGACCGGGCGCCACCTGGACGCTGTCGACCCAGTCGGTCACCAGCGGCACCTCGCGGCCCAGCAGCTCGCCCAGGCGCTTGGCGACCGGCGCCAGCGAATCCTCGGGCTTGAATGCGCCCTCGGTCGGACGGCCGAGATGGGAGGTGACCATCACCGCGCCCCCCGCGTCGAGCGCCAGCTTGATGCAGGGCACCGAGGCGCGGATGCGCGTGTCCTCGGTGATGCGGCCGGCATCGTCCTGCGGCACGTTGAGATCGGCTCGGATGAACACGCGCTGGCCGGCGACTTTGCCTTGCGCACACAGGTCGGTGAATCGAAGAACGTTCATGGGATGGGCGTGATGAGAAGCGGAGGGGACTGCCTTGAAAAAAGGCGAGAGGCCATTGTAGGTTTGTAGGTTTCGCCGGTGACGCCCTGGTGTCGATCAACCGCCAAGGCCCGGCTTCCGCACGAACTGCTCCAGCATCTCGACGAAACCGGCGGCCGCCGGCGACAGCGAGCGCCGCGATGCGGCGTAGACGCAGACCTCGCGATGGAAATCGGGCCGGTCGAGCTTGACCATGTGCAGCCCGTGGGCCTTGACCAGCGAGGCCGAGTAGGTCGGGCAGACCGTGAGCCCCAGGCCCGAAGCGACCATGCCCAACGCGGTCGTCATGTACGAGACCTCCTGCGTCGTGGCGCGCAGCATCAGCTCGCGCGCGTCGGCGTCCAGCTCGGGCAGCACGCGCTGGCGGAAATCGCGCGTCGGCGCGATGAAGGTGTAGGGCCCGAGCTCGCTCCAGCGCACCTGGCGCCGGCGCGCGAAGGCATGGTCGGGCGGGCAGATCAGCCAGTGGCGGTCGCGAAAGAGCGTGCGGCGTTTGATCACTGCGGGATCTACCGCCACGTCCTGCCCCACCGCCAACTCCACCTCGCCCGAGAGCACGCCGGCCAGCAGGTGCTCGGGCAGCGTGTCGGCCAGGCGCACGTCGATGTCCGGGTAGCGCGCGCTGTAGGCCGCGATCACGCGCGGCATCAGCGTGCAGGCCATGAGCTGCGGCGCGGCGAGCCGCAGCACGCCCTTCTTCTGGTCGCGCAGCTCGGTCACGCCGGCCACCGCGCCCGCGAGATCGGCCAAGAGGCGCTGCACCGAGGGCTGGAATTCGCGTCCGGCCTCCGAGAGCAGCACCCGCCGCGTGTGGCGGTCGAAGAGCTGCACGCCCATTTCGCGCTCCAGTTCGCGCACCAGCACGCTGAGCGCCGACTGGGTCAGGTGCAGCCGGGCGGCCGCGGCGGTGAAGCTGCCGGTGTCGGCCACGGCGTCGAAGGCGCGCAATTGGCGCAGGGTCAGATTCATGGCCTCAGTTCATCAATCAATGAATTTATTTCGATTGAATCATAAGAAGAACGGCGGCCCAATTCGTTTCCGAGCCTTCACCGGAGACAAGCCATGACCCCCTCGCCCGTGCCAGTGCGCGGACTGCACCACTTCGCCTGGCGCTGCCGCGACAGCGAGGAGACGCGCCGCTTCTACGAGGACCTGCTGGGCCTGCCGCTGGTGCACGTGATCAAGAGCGACCATGTGCCGAGCACCGGCGAGTTCTGCCCCTACGTCCACATCTTTTTCCAGATGCGCGACGGCTCCTACATCGCCTTCTTCGACCTCGGCGACGACGTGGCCGCGCTGCCTTCGCCCAACACGCCGGCCTGGGTCAACCACATCGCGCTGCGCGTCGATTCGGTGGCCGACCTGCTGGCCGCCAAGGCACGGCTCGAGGCGGCCGGCGTCGAGGTTCTGGGCCTGACCGACCACCACATCATCGAGTCGATCTACTTCTTCGACCCCAACGGCATCCGCGTCGAGCTGACCACGCCCACCGTGCCGCAGGCCGAGATGGACGCGCATGCGAAGCGCGCCCATGCCGACCTCGATGCCTGGACGCTGCGCAAGGCCGAACTGCAGAGGAAGGCGGCGCATGCCTGAGCTCCAACTCGCCGTCATCGACGTCAAGCCCGGCGCCGTGATGGAGAGCCAGTCGGGCCTCCAGATGCTGCGCCCGCGCATCTACGGCGCGTACCGCGCGCCGGCCGGCCCGAAGAAGATCGCGGCCATCGTGATGCACCCCGCGAGCAACTTCATGGGGCACTACCTGATCGCGCCGCTGGCCGAGCGCGGCATCTGCTGCATGGGCCTCAACTCGCGCTACATGGGCAACGACACGGCGCTGCTGATGGAGCGCGCGATCCAGGACCTGGGTGCCGGCGTGCAATTCCTGCGCGCCGCGGGCTACGAGAAGGTGCTGCTCATCGGCAACTCGGGCGGCGCCGCGCTGGCGAGCTTCTACCAGGCGCAGGCCGAGAAGCTCACGGCACATCACTTCCCGGACGGCGACCCGACCCATCTGCATCCCGACGACCTGCCGCCGGCGGATGGCATTGCCCTGTGCGCGGCGCACCAGGGCCGCTCGAAGCTGATGCGCGACTGGATCGATCCCTCCGTCACCGATGAGCACGATCCGCTGTCGGTGGACCCGGAGCTCGACATGTACGACGCGCGCCACGGCTTGCCCTACAGCGCCCAATTCCTCGCGCGCCTCAGCGCCGCCCAGAAGGCCAGGCTCGACCGGCTCGAGAACTGGGCCATTGAGCGCCTGCGCCTGCTGCGCAGCACGCCGGGCGCGCCGCGCGACCAGGCCTTCATCGTCTACCGCACGCACGCCGATCCGCGCTGCGTGGACCTTTCGATCGACCGCAACGACCGCGCACCCGGCAGCGTCTGGGGCGATGCGCGGCAGGTGAACTACTCGGCCAACGCGATGGGCCGCACCACTTCGCTGACCGCCTTTCTCTCGCAATGGTCCTCGCGCTCGCAGGCCGATGGGCCCTCGAACCTGGCGCGCACCACCTGCCCCAAGCTGCTGCTGACCTACACGGCCGACCAGTCCACCTTCCCGAGCACGCGCGATGCCTGGCTCCAGGCCGGCGGCGCGCGCATCCGCAACGTCGACATCGTCGGCGGCAACCACTACCTGGCGGGCCAGCCCGAACTGGTGACGCGCGCGGCCGACGCCATCGCCGAGTGGGCCCACGCGCTGTGAGCGCCGCGATGGAAAGCTTCCACTTCGCGCCCGACTACGAGCTGCCGCGCTGGCCCTTCCAGCCGCCGCCCGAGCTGGGTAGCGATACGCTCGTGCGCCATCCGATCGTCATCGTCGGCGCCGGTCCAGCCGGCCTCACGCTGGCCTGCGACCTCGCGCAGCGCGGCGTGCGCGCCGTGCTGCTGGACGAGGACGACACGGTCGGCGTGCGCGGCGCCTCCTCGCGCGGCATCTGCTACGCGCAGAAGAGCCTGGAGATCTTCGAGCGGCTCGGCATCTACCGGCGCATCGCCGACAAGGGCGTCACCTGGTCCTTTGGCCGCACCTTCTCGGGCGAAGAGGAGGTCTACAACTTCAACCTGAAGACCGACAGCGTCTCCGCACAGCCGCCCTTCATCAACCTGCAGCAGTTCTACCTCGAGTGGTTCCTGGTCGACCGCATCCTCGAACTCGGCTTCACGGACCTGCGATGGAAGAACCGCGTGACGCGCATCGTGCCCGGCGGCGACGGCGCTCGCGTCGAGGTCGAGACGCCCGCCGGCCCCTACGCGATCGAGGCCGGCTACCTGATCGACGCGAGTGGCGCCAACAGCGCGATCCGCACCCAGCTCGGGCTCGACGCCCACAGCTCGCGCAGCACCGACCGCTGGTGCATCAGCGACGTGCGCTTCAAGAAGCCGCTGCCTGTCGAGCGCTGGACCTGGGTCGACGCGCCCTTCAACGAGGGCCGCGCGGTCTGGCAGCACCTGATGGCCGACGGCGTCTGGCGCATCGACTACCAGATGCCCGAGGACTGCGACACCGCCCACATCAGCAAGCCCGAGGTGGCCGGCGCGCGGCTGCGCGAGCAGCTCGGGCCGGGCGTGGAGTTCGAATTCGTCTGGATCGGCCCTTACGGCTACCGCGACCATCTGCTCGACCGCTTCCGCCACGGCCGCGTGTTCTTCATCGGCGATTCGGCCCACGTCGTGAGCCCCTTCGGCGCGCGCGGCGGCAACAGCGGCATCCAGGACGCTGCCAATCTCGGCTGGAAGCTGGCGCTGGTCATGCAGGGCCAGGCCGGCGACGCGCTGCTCGATACCTACGACGCGGAGCGCCGCCCCGCCGCCGCGCAGAACCTCCAGGTCACGAGCCGCACCGCCCGCTTCCTGGCGCCGCGTTCGCCGGCCGAACACACGCTGCGGCGAGCGGTGGTGGCGCTGGCCGCGCGCTACCCCTTTGCGCGAGCGCTCGTCAACACGGGCCGCATGTCGGTGGCCAACGACTACCCGGCGGCGCGGCACCTGCCCGAAGGCGGGCGCACGCTGCAGAACCTGCCGCTTCGCTGGAGCGACGGCCGGCCGACCACGCCGATGCAGTTGCTGGCCGAGGGAACGAAGTGCCTCGGGATCTGGTTCGCACCGGCGCGCGCGCAGGCCGAGGCTGCAGCCGAGGTGGCGGTATCGCTGCCGCTGCAGCTCGTCGCCGTAGGTGGCGAGAGCAGCCTGCCCACGCTGCATCCCGATGACGCGCTCGCGCGGCAACTCGGTGTCGGCTCGCCCGGCAGCTTCTGCCTCGTGCGACCCGACGCCTACCGCGCCGCGCTGCTCACCGATCCCACGCCGGCGGCGATCGCGACCGCCCTCCACACCGCACTGGCGCAAGACGCATGATCACCGACCCCCACATCCCCGACCCCGATGGCTTCTACACCGAGTGGCTCGCCGCCCACGAGGGATTGAGCGAGGCCCAGAGCGCGGACCTCAACGCCCGCCTCGTGCTGCTGCTGGCCAACCAGTGCGGCGACCAGGCCGCGCTGCTGGAATGCATCAAGGCGGCACGCGAATGAACACGACCGTCTCTTTCGCCTCGGCCTCCGACACGCGCGAGCAGAAGCCGCAAGTGCGCGAGCTCGCGCCCAACGTTTACGGCTACATCAGCGACTTCGATCCCAACTGCGGCTTCATCGTCGGCGACGAGCACGTGGTGCTGATCGACACGCGCCCGACGCCGCGCATGGCGCGCGACTTCCTGGCCGACATCCGCCGCGTGACCGGCAAGCCGATCAAGTTCATCGTGCTCACGCATTACCACGCGGTGCGGGTGATGGGTGCCAGCGCCTTCGACGAGGTGCAGGCCATCATCGCCAGCCGCGGCACGCTCGACTGGGTGCGCGAGCGCGGCCAGGCCGACTTCGACTCCGAGGTGGGGCGCTTCCCGCGCCTCTTCGCCGGCGTGGAAGAGATTCCCGGCCTCACCGTGCCGAGCATGAGCTTCGAGGGCGAGATGAGCCTGTGGCTGGGCGCGCGCGAGGTGCGGCTCATGTGCCTGGGCCGCGGCCACTCGGGCGGCGACACCGTCGCCTGGCTGCCCGACTGCGGCGTGCTGTTCTCGGGCGACGTGGTGGAAAACCGCTGCGGCGTGTACGCCGGCGACGCCTATATCCAGGACTGGGCTGGCACGCTGGACGCCGTGGCCGCGCTCGAGCCCGCGGTGCTGGTGCCGGGACGCGGCGCGGTGCTGCAGGGCGCCGCCGCCTGCGCCGAGGCGATCGCGCTCACCAAGGCCTTCTTGTCGACGCTGCTCGCGAGCGTGCGCTCGGGCATCGACGCGGGCGAGAGCCTGCGCGGCTGCTTCGAACGCGCCGAAGAAGCGATGAAGCCGCGCTTCGGCGACTGGCCCGTGTTCCAGCACGTGCTGCCCTTCGACGTGTCGCGGGCCTATGACGAGCTGCGCGGCATCGAGCACCCGGTCGTGTGGACGGCAGAGCGCGACCGCGAGCTATGGCAAGCCTTGCGCGGCTGATTTCTTTTCTAACCCGGAGACAAAAGCGATGAAACGATTCCTGCAACTGCTGGCCGCCGCCGGCCTCGCGCTGGCCGCAACCAGCCATGCGCCGGCCCAGAGCGCCTACCCCAGCCAGCCGCTGCGCTGGATCGTGCCGTACCCCGCCGGCGGCGGCACCGACAACCTCGCGCGGGCATTGGCCGACGCGATGCAGCCTTCGCTCGGCCAGCCCATCGTCATCGACAACCGCCCGGGCGCCTCCACCAACATCGGCGTGTCGGTGCTGATGCAGGCCAAGCCCGACGGCTACACGATCATGCAGGCCGAGAACGCGGCGCTGCTGTTCAACGAGCACATGTTCGCCAAGCTGCCCTACAAGCCGGCGAGCGACTTCAGCTACATCGGCACGATCGGCCGCTTCCCGGTCGCGCTGGTGGTGCATCCGGACTTTCCGGCCAAGACGGTCGCCGAGTTCGTGAGCTACGTGAAGGCCAATCCCGACAAGGTGAGCTATGCCTCGCCCGGCAACGGCACGCCGCACCACATGGCGATGGAGCTCTTCAAGCAGAAGGCCGGCCTCGGCATCGTCCACGTGCCCTACAAGGGCGCCGCGCCGGCCATGACCGACATCATGGGCGGCCAGGTGCCGACCATGATGCTGGACCTCGCCTCAGGCCTGCCGATCATCCGGTCGGGCAAGGTGCGGGTGCTCGCGATCGCGCTGCCGCAGCGCGCGAGCGCATTGCCGGATGTGCCGACCTTCTCGGAAGTCGGCTTCAAGGACGTCAATGCCTATGCCTTCCACGGCCTGATCGGCCCGGCCGGCATGCCGCAGGAAGCGGTGAACCGGATCAACGGCGAGCTGCACAAGGCGATGAAGGCGCCGAAGGTGGTCAAGCTGTTCGCGGACTTCGGCTTCGAGGCGTTGCCGGGCACGCCACAGGACTTCTACAAGCTGTCGCGCGCCGAGAGCGAGCGCTGGGGAAAAATCATCAAGGCGGCCGGCGTCCAGTTGGACTAGCTACCAGCCCAGCCCCAAATGCAGGGGCAGATAGACCGCCATGCCGGCCAGCATCGTGCCCAGCACGCCGCGGCGCCAGAAGTAGTAGGCGGCGCCGGCCGCTGCGGCATAGAGCCGCGCGTCCTTCCAGCTCGAAATCAGGTGCCCCTGCGACATCACGATCTCGGGCACGATCACGGCGGCGAGCGCGGCCGCCGGCGCATAGTGCAGCGCGCGGTGCGCCCAGTCCGGCAGGCCCCAGGGCCGGTCGAGGATGAAGAAGAAGCAGCGCGTCAGCACCGTAACGCCGGCCAGGCCGACGATCACCGCCAGGGTCCAGAAGTCGGTGGCGCCGCCGTTGCCGATGCTCACTTGTCGTCCTCCGCGTCGGGGTCCAGCCCGAACTGCTTCTCGAGCCAGAAACACAGCAGCACCGCGACACCGATGCCGGCCACGATGTTGAGCTTGAGCGGCAGCGCGTAGGCCGCCACCGCCGTGGCGCCGGCGATCAGCGCGGCCAGGATGCGCAGGCGCGTCGTCGCCATCGAGCAGACGATGGCCACCAGGCTCAGCACGCCGGCAAAGCCCAGCCCCCAGCTCTGCGGAATCAGGTTGGCCAGCACGATGCCGAGCAGACTCATGCCCATCCACGAGGACCAGGTCACGAAGTAATTGCCGGTCAGATAGGCCTCCTGCGCCCGCTTCTCGGGTTCGCTCGCGGGCGGCTCGGGATAGCGGCCGGTGAACATCGCGTAGCTCATGTCGGCCGTGAGGTAGCCGTGCGTCAGGCGGCGCCAGCGCGGCATGTGCATGAGGTAGGGCCGCAGATGCAGGCTGAAGACCACGAAGCGCAGGTTGACGCAGAAGCCCGTGGCCAGGACCACCCAGGCCGGCGCGCCCGCGATCAACAGCGGAATGGCGGCCAGCTGCGAACTGCCGGCATAGACCAGCAAGGTCATCGCGACCGACTCGAAGACGCTCATGCCCGACTTCACCATGGCCACGCCCGTCATCAGGCCCCAGGCGCCGATGCCGACGGCGACCGAGGACATTTCGGTCGCGCCTTGGCGGAACTCCGGCTGGCGGCGGATGGAAGGAGAAAAAAACATCAGCCGAAGACCTGCCCCGGCTTGATGTCGAAGCCGCGCAGGAAATCGGCCGCGGCCAGGCGCTTGCCGCCGGGCCGCTGCAGCTCGGTGATCACGACGACGCCATCCCTGGCAGCGACGGCGATGCCCGGCGCGCCGGCTGCCAGCACCTTGCCCGCTGGGTCCGCAGGCGTCCCGGGCTGAACCCGCGCCGCCCAGAGCTTGATGGTTTCGCCGTCGAGCGCGCTGCTCGCGCCGGGAAAGGGATCGAAGGCGCGGATGCGGCGCACGATGGTGGCGGCATCCTGCGTCCAGTCCACCTGCGCCTCGTGCTTCTCGACCTTGTGCGCATAGGTCACGCCTTCGCCCGGCTGCGGCTTCGCCTGCAGCGCTCCAGCCTCGGCCTGCTTCAGCGCATCGACGATCAGCCGGCCGCCGAGCGCGGCGAGCCGGTCGTGCAGTTGCGCGGTGCTGTCCTCGCCGATGGCGAGCGATTCGGCGAGCAGCATGTCGCCGGTGTCGAGCCCGGCATCCATCTGCATGATGGTGACGCCGGTCTCGACATCGCCGGCCTCGATCGCCCGATGGATCGGCGCCGCGCCGCGCCAGCGCGGCAAGAGGCTCGCATGGATGTTGAGGCAGCCGAGCCGCGGCGCATCGAGCACCCACTGCGGCAGGATCAGGCCATACGCGGCGACCACCATCACGTCGGGCTTGGCCTCGAGGATGGCGGCGCGTGCCGCGGCGGCATCCTCGGGGTACTTGCCGTCCAGGCGCAGGCTGCGCGGCTGCGCCACCGGCCAGCCGTTCGCTGTGGCGAACTGCTTGACCGGCGAGGCCTGCAGCTTCATGCCCCGGCCGGCGGGGCGGTCGGGCTGGGTCAGCACCAGCACGATCTCGAAGCCCGCGGCGGCGATCGCCTCCAGCGCGGCGCGGGCGAACTCGGGCGTGCCCGCAAACGCAACCCTCATGCGACCCTCACATCCGCTCGAAGAGATCGCGCATCAGGTCGTCGCCCGTGTGGTAGCGCTGCACCACACCGGCAGGGTCGACATAGATGTAGAGCAGGCGGGGCGCGTTCATCATCTTGTAGCGCCAGCTCCAGATCACGCCGTCGAAGGCGCTCACGCGCGTGATCTCGAACGGGCGGCCGTAGATGCGCAGCACGTCGGCCTCGCGCCAGACACCGACGCCGGGCTGGATGGTGCGGTCGAACAGGCGATCGTCGAGTTCCTGACGGATCGAGACCACGCGGCCGCCGGCGTCGAGATCGACGTTGTTCACCTCGAAGCCGGCCGGCGCACGGGAATACTGGAGCCGCTCGCCGCCCCCCGACAGCGGGTACGCGGCGGTGGGCGCACCGAGCTGTTGCAGCGCGTCGGCCTTCAAGGTGCCCGGCGCGATCCGCGTCGGCTCGCCCGCACAGCCCGCCAACCCCAGCACCGCAACAAGCAGCGCGGCGGGCCAGGCGCGGGCGACGACGCTCACCGCCGTCCTTCCCGTTGTTCGAGCTTCTGGTCTTCGCGCTGCTGCTTGAGCAGCTTGCTCTTGATGCGATTGCGCTTGAGGGGAGAGAGGTACTCGACGAAAACCTTGCCGAGCAGGTGGTCGAGCTCATGCTGGATGCAGACTGCCAGCAGGCCCTCGGCCTCGATGGTCTGGGGCTCGCCGTTGGCGTCGAGGGCGGTCACGCGCACCGCGGTTGCACGCTCGACGCCGTCGTAGATGCCGGGCACCGAGAGGCACCCCTCCTCGTTGAGTACTTTTTCCTCACTCGCCCATTCGATCTCGGGATTGATCAGCACCAGCGGCTCGTTGCGCTCCTCGGAAATGTCGATCACCACCAGCCGTTCGTGCACGTCGACCTGCGTGGCGGCCAGGCCGATGCCGTTCGCCTCGTACATGGTTTCGATCATGTCGGCGACCAGCGTCTTGATGCGCGCGTCGACGCCCTGCACCGGCTTGGCGACCGTGTGCAGGCGCTTGTCGGGATAGCTCAGGATGGTTCTTTTGGCCATGAATGCGAGGAAAAATTGTCGTTATTTTCGCCATTTCCGCGACGGTACGACGCGCTGCGACCTGATAAACGTTGCCCCTTCAAGGGCTTCAGCGCAAAATTCGTTGCAAATTGTGAGGATTCGTACGCCCCCCTGGGCGTAGTGCGTGCACACCATCAAACCATGAAACAACTCCGAATCAACGACTGCCTGCGTCCGAACATCTTCGCCACGCTGGCGATGATCGCCATGGTGGGCAGCGGCACGACGGCCCTCGCGCAGAACTACCCCGTTACGCCGCAGCAGCGCGCCACGGCCCAGCAGACGGCGCAGACCGGCGTGCCGCTCAGCGAGCTGGCGCCGAACGCGCCCGACGAATACACGATCAAGCCCCGCGACACGCTGTGGGCCGTTTCCCGCCTTTACCTGCGCAGCCCCTGGCGCTGGCCCGAGCTCTGGGGCATGAACATGGGCGAGATCCGCAATCCGCACCTTATCTATCCAGGCCAGGTGCTCTATCTCGACAAGACCGGCGGCCGCGCCCGCCTGAGCACCCGCCGCGGCGGCTCGAGCGTGGCCGACGGAGGCACCATCAAGCTGACGCCCCGCACACGTTTCGAATCGCTGTCGGGCATGGCGCTGCCGACGCTCAACCCCAGCCTGATCGAACCCTTCCTGAGCGAGCCGATCGTGGTCGACCAGGAGACCCTGCTCACGGCGCCGCGCATCGTGGCGGGCAACGACAGCCGCGTGCTGCTCGCGCGCGGCGACCGCGCCTATGCGCGGGGCGAGGTCAACTCGCCGCTGGTGGAAACCGCCGGCCCGATCAAGACCTTCCGCATCTTCCGCAACGCGACGCCGCTGAAGGACCCCGGCACCGGCGAGATCCTCGGCTACGAGGCGCAGTACCTCGGCAAGGCCCAGCTGCAGCGCGGCGAGTCGAGCGTCACCGAGATGGTGGAAGGCAAGGAGCTCAAGAGCGTGGTGCCCGCGACCGTCGACATCGTGGCGGCGCGCGAGGAAATGCGCGCCGGCGACCGCCTGCTGCCCGAACCGCCCCGCCAGCTGCTGAGCTACGTGCCGCGCGCGCCCCAGCAGCCCATCGAGGAAGGCCGCATCGTCTCGGTCTACGGCAACGCGGTGCAGTTCGCGGCCCAGAACCAGGTGGTCGCGATCAACAAGGGCACCCTCGACGGCATCGAGAACGGCCACGTGCTGGCCATCCTCAAGAACGGCGAAACCATCATCGACAAGACCGGATCGGGCAAGGAGACGCTGAAGCTGCCCAACGAGCGCATCGGCCTGCTGATGGTGTTCCGTCCGTTCGAGCGGGTCTCGTACGCGCTGGTGCTCGAAATCAACGACGCCCCGCGCATCGGCGATCTGCTGATCAACCCCTGACACCTCTCTCGCCGTCGCGTGAATGTGAAGAACTCGCGGGCTGGCTGCGGCTCACGCTGGCGCCGGGCATCGGCAACACGGCAGCGCGCAAGCTGCTCGCGGCCTTCGGGCTGCCTGCGGGCGTTTTCGTGCAGTCGCCGGCGGCGCTGCAGCAGCTCGTGACGGACGCGCAGGCGCAGGCCCTGCTTCGCGCACCGGACGAACTCCGGCACTGCTCGACCAGACCCTCGAATGGCTGCAAGGCACCGAAGAAGGCGCCACGCGGCGCATCCTGACCTTGGGCGATCCCGGCTATCCCGCCTCGCTGCTCGAGATGGTGGACCCGCCGCTGATGCTCTACCTGCTGGGCGCGCCAGCGCTGGATCTCACGCAGCTCGGGAACAGCGTCGCCATGGTCAGCAGCCGTAATCCGACGCAGCAGGGCGCGTCGAATGCGCGCGCCTTCGCCCGGGCCTTCGGCGAAGCCGGAATTCCGGTGGTGTCGGGGGCTTGCGCTCGGCGTCGACGGCGCGGCCCACGAGGGCGCGCTCGATGCACCCGATGACCCGGGCCGCCCGGTGACGGTGGCCGTGGTCGGCACGGGACTGGACCGCGTCTACCCGGCCAGGCACCGCGAGCTGGCGCACCGCATCGCAGCCTGCGGCCTGATCGTGAGCGAGTTCCCGCTCGGCACGCCGCCGCTCAACCAGAACTTCCCCAAGCGCAACCGCATCATTGCCGACCTCTCGCGCGGCACGCTGGTGGTGGAGGCCGCGCTGCAGTCGGGCTCGCTAATCACACCGCCAGGCTCGCGACCGAGCAGGGCAAGGAGGTGTTCGCCATTCCCGGCTCGATCCACTCGCCGCTGTCGCGCGGCTGCCATGCCTTGATCCGCCAGGGTGCGAAGCTGGTCGAGACGGTGGGCGACGTGCTCGAAGAGTTGCGCCTGGACGGCGCCACGGCTTCTGCTGCTGCGAATCCGACGGCGCAGGACGCCGATGCCGACGCGGAACACGGGCTCTTGCACGACATGGGCTACGACCCGGTGAGCCTCGATGCGCTGTGCGCACGCACCGGCTTCAGCGCCGCCGAGCTGCAGGCGCAACTGCTCGAGCTCGAACTCGCCGTCAGCGTCGCCCGCCTGCCCGGCGGCCTGTTCCAGCGCGTTGCGCAGGGCTGGCGGCGTCGCGTTCGAACAATGCAGCGGGCCAGGCGCGCCGAGTGGGCTATATTGGCCCCATGTTCGAAGTGCTCGTGTATGTCTACGAAAACTACTGGCGCGGCGATGCGTGTCCCGAGCCCGAGCAACTGGGCCGCAAGCTCAGCGCGCAGGGCTTCGATGCGGAAGAGATCCGCGACGCACTGCGCTGGCTCGACGGCCTGAGCCTCGCCACCCAGGGCGTGCAACTGACCCGGCACGCCGACGGGACCAGCGCCACGGTGAGCGCGCGCAGCCCGAACGATGCCGCCTTGCCCGAATCGCCGGGTTCGATGCGCGTCTATTCGACCGCCGAGCAGGAACACCTGGGCGCCGAATGCCTGGGCTTCATCAGCTTCCTCGAGTCCGCGAGCGTGCTGCCCCCCGGCATGCGCGAGATCGTGATCGATCGCGCCATGGCCACATCGGGCGACCCGCTGGCGCTCGACGAGCTCAAGATCATCGTGCTGATGGTGCACTGGAGCACCGGCGTCGAGCCTGATGCGCTGGTGCTCGACGAACTTTGCGACGACACGACAGGCCGCGTCGCGCACTGAAGCCGGCTAGTTCAGCAGCCGCTCCGGATTGGCATCCAGCTTGGCCAGCGCCTCGCGCGTGGCCCGCACCGTGAGCGTTTCCTCCTCGGCCGGCACCAGAAGACCCGCCTGCAGATAGGACGCCAAGCGCCCGACCTGGACCAGGAAGCTGCGCCCGTCGCTCGACGCGAACAGGTGCAACTGCTTGCGCTCGCTGCGCCAGACGAACTGCACCTGGCTCACGCGGTCGTTGTGGTCGAGCATGAACCAGGTGCCGACCTGGAGTTCGCGCGCCCACGCGAGCATGTCCTCGCCGACCTTGGTGCCGGTGTCGGGCACGATCTCGAGCGATGCCGCATCGACCCCGAGCAGCAGCTCGATGCTCGCGGCGTCCAGCGGCAGGTCGGTCGCGCCGTCGTCGTCGGAAACGAAATCCTCGAGGTTGGCCAGGCGCTTGGCCATGGCCTCGATCTTGGCCGGCGGAATGGCCTCGGTCTTCGACAGGAAGGCATCGGACAAGGTGGCGCCGATGGTCTTGATGTGCGCCTCCTGCGGATCGCCGACGATGCCCAGCAGGCTCATGCCCTGGCGCAGGCGCTGCAGCAGCTGGGGCAGGTCCTGGATCACGCGGGCGCGGTCGTTGCGGTTGGGCTTGGCGCTCGCAGCCCACACCAGGTCGGAAGCGGCGCGCTTGAGCGTCACCGTCTGCTCGTCCTGGGCGCCGTGGCGCAGCGCCGCGATCGCGAGCACCTCGGCCCAGACCTTGAACAGGAACTCACGGATCTCCTCGCGCACCGGCATGTCATTGAGCATCTTGCGCAACTCGATGGTGTACTGGATCGCCATCGTCTCCTTCTGCTCGACCTGCTGCGCCACGCTCATCAGGCGCTGGGTGGCGTCGCTCTGCGTCAGGTACTTGTTGAGGAAGGCGACGAATTCGTCGAACACCAGCTTGAACACGCGCTGGCCGGTTTCGGGGTACTGCTCGATCACCTGGACCACGCGGCGGATCTCGCCCTCCAGTGCGCTGCCCGAAATGGCGGCGGCGTCGAAGCCCATCACGCAGGAACCCATGCGGTCGATCAGCATGCGCGCGGGGTGCTGCAGCGTGCCGAAGAATTCCGGCTCGGCGATCGCGACGCGCAGCACCGGCATCTGCAGCCGCGCGAACCACACGCGCGCCGAGAACGGGATGCGCTCCTCGGCGAGGATGGCCTGGAACATCAGCGCCACGATCTCGACCGTGGCCTTGTCGGCGGTGGTCGGCGCCTTTTTCTTGAGTTCGCTGGTGCGCCGGCGCATTTCGGCCGCGGTCTGGTGAATCGCCGTCGCCTCGTCGCCGACCACGTACTGCGAGGACATCATCTGGTAGGCCGCTTCCGCATCGGCGATCGCGGCGGCGAAGGCTGGTGCGCCGAGGCCCACACCGCCACCCCCGCCACCCCCGCCACCCCCGCCACCACCGTGACCGCCGCCTGCTGCCATGCTGCCCGCCGCCGCTGCGCGCTGCTGGGAGAGATCGCCGCCGATGCGCGCGGTCACGAAGCGCTTGAGATTGAGCAGCACGCCCTGCGCCCGCTGGCGTGCAAGGACCAGCGGCGAACCGCCGGTCGCGACCAGCGTGTCGCCGCCGGCAGTGCCCGGTCCGCGGCCGACGCCGATCGCCGCCGGCGCGAAGCTGCCCGGGGGCGCCCCGAAGGCAACGGGCGGGCCGCCCACGCCCATCGGCGCGCTGCCGGCATGGGCAAAACTGGTCCCGAGCGTCGCCGTCCCGGAGCTGACGCTGCCCGTGCGCTTGACGAAGCTCTTGAGATCGATCTCGGGCATCACGCCCTTTTCGATCAGGAAGGCATTGGATTCCTTGTAGGCCTTGACGATCACGTCGACCAGCTGGTGCTGCACCACGTCCTGCACCTTGGTCCAGAGGCTGCGGCTCAGGCCGGCGGCCAGCCACTGGTCGACCAGCACTTTGGCCAGCGCCTCGGGCTTGAGGATGTCCTTGGCGTTGAGCTCGGCCGTGCCTTCGAGATGCTGGATGCGCAGCCGCAGGTCGTTGAGCTCGAAGCTGGCCTTGTCCTGAATCGCCTGGGCCAGGCGGGAGTACAGGATGCCGGTCTCCACCACCTCGTCGCCGATCAGTTCGAGGCGCGACAGCGAGTTGACCGAAGGCCCGCTGCCGGTACTGCCGATCAGCGCCTTGCGCCATGCAGTCTGCGACAGCGGCACCCAGCTCGACCCCTGGGCCTGGAAAGCGATGTAGTCGTCGCGGTTCTCCTGCATCTGGCGCACGTTGCCGGTCATTCCGGCGAGGGCGGCCAGCCGCTCGCGGATCGCGTGGGCGACCGGCGGGATCGCACCTTCGGTGGCGGCGACGAAGCGTTCGCGCGTCTCGCGAGCGAGTTGCTGGGAGGAAGCTGGAGACCGCGAGATCATGGACAGTAGCGACGGCTAATTAAAAACGTTTCAGGCGCGAGCTTGCCTCGGGAAGCGTAACCGCACAAGAGCAGACCCCGCTCGGCAGCAACCCCAACAGACGAAAGTCGGGGCCGAGGGCGCGCCGTTCACACGGTGGCGCCTGCGTTCGGATCGTCCGGATCGCCCTCGCGCTTGATCGGCCCCTTGACCAGGTCCTCCCGCTTGACGCCCAGCCACATCGCGATCGCCGCCGCCACGAAAGCCGACGAGTAGATGCCGAACAGGATGCCGATGGTCAGCGCCAGCGCGAAATAGTGCAGCGTCGGGCCGCCGAAGAAGAACATCGAAAGCACCACCAGCTGGGTGCAACCGTGCGTGATGATGGTGCGGCTGATGGTCGAGGTGATCGCGTTGTCGATGACCTCGCGCGTCGTCATCTTGCGGTAGCGCCGGAAGTTCTCGCGCACCCGGTCGAAGATGACCACCGACTCGTTGACCGAATATCCCAGCACCGCCAGCACCGCCGCCAGCACCGCCAGCGAGAACTCCCACTGGAAGAAGGCGAAGAAGCCCAGGATGATCACCACGTCGTGCAGGTTGGCCAGCACGGTGGCGAGCGCGAACTTCCATTCGAAGCGGAAGGCCAGGTAGATCATGATGCCGACCACCACCATGCCCAGCGCCTTGAGGCCGTTGGTGGTGAGCTCCTCGCCCACCTGCGGGCCGACGAATTCGTTGCCGCGCAGGGTGGCCGATGGGTCGACCGCCTTGAGGGCGGCCATCACCTGCTCGCTCTGCTGGGCCGAGGTCTGGCCTTTCTGCACCGGCAGGCGGATCTGCACGTCGCGCGAGGTGCCGAAGTTCTGCACCTGCACGTCGGGGTAGCCGAGCTTGCCGATGGTTTCGCGCACCTTGCCGACGTCGACCGACTGCTGGTAGGCGACCTCCATCACGGTGCCGCCGGTGAACTCGACCGACAAGTGCAGCCCGCGATGGAACAGGAAGAACACCGCCAGCAGGAAGGTGATGACGGAGATCGCGTTCAGCACCAGCGCATGGCGCATGAACGGGATGGTCCGGTGGATTCGGAAGAACTCCATTTTTGTGTTCCCTTACTTGGCGTCGGCCGTGGCCTTGCTGGCGTCCGGCTTCCAGACCGTGCCGATCGACAGGCTCTTGAGCTTCTTCTTGCTGCCGTACCAGAAGTTCACCAGGCCGCGCGAGAAGAACACCGCCGAGAACATGGAGGTGACGATGCCGATGCAGTGCACCACGGCGAAGCCGCGCACCGGGCCCGAGCCGAAGGCCAGCAGCGCGATGCCCGCGATCAGGGTGGTCACGTTGGAATCGAGAATCGTGCCCCAGGCGCGGTCGTAGCCCGCATGGATGGCCGCCTGCGGCGAGGCGCCGCCGCGCAGCTCCTCGCGCACGCGCTCGTTGATCAGCACGTTGGAGTCGATGGCCACGCCGATCGCGAGCGCCATGGCCGCGATGCCGGGCAGCGTGAGCGTGGCCTGCAGCATCGACAGCACCGCCACCAGGAGCAGCAGGTTGACCGCCAGCGCGATCGACGAGAACACGCCGAACAGCGCGTAGTAGAGGCACATGAACACCATGATCGCGGCGAAGCCGTACATCACGCTGTCGAAGCCCTTCTGGATGTTGTCGGCGCCCAGGCTCGGGCCGATGGTGCGTTCCTGGATGATTTCCATCGGCGCGGCCAGCGAGCCGGCACGCAGCAGCAGCGCGAGGTCGTTGGCCTCGACCACGGTCATCGAACCCGAGATCTGGAAGCGGTTGCCGAGCTCGCCGTTGATCGACGGTGCGGTCAGGACCTCGCCCTTGCCCTTTTCGAAGATCAGCATCGCCATGCGCTTGCGGAAGTTCTCGCGGCTCACGTCGCGCATGATGCGGCCGCCCTTGGCGTCCATGGTCAGGTCGACCTTGGGCTGTTGGGTCTGCGAATCGAAGCCGGGTTGCGCATCGGTAAGGTTCTCGCCGGTCACCAGCACCTGCTTCTTGACGATGACGGGGCGGCCTTCGCGGTCGAGGAATTTCTCGGAGCCGAAGGGCACCGGGCCGCTGCCGGTTTCGGCCGCGCGGCCTTCGGCGGACTCGTCCACCAGGCGCATCTCGAGCGTGGCGGTGCGGCCCAGGATGTCCTTGGCCTTGGCCGTGTCCTGCACGCCCGGCAGCTGCACCACGATGCGGTCCAGGCCCTGCTGCTGGATCACCGGCTCGGCCACGCCGAGCTCGTTGATCCGGTTGTGCAGGGTCGTGATGTTCTGCTTGAGCGCCGCGTCCTGCAGCCGGCGCGCGGCCTCGGGCTTGATGGTGGCGACGAGCTTCCACTCGCTGCCTTCCTGGCTGTCGGTCGTCGCGAGGTCGGTGAACTGGTCCTGGATCAGCGCCTTGGCCGCTTCCAGCCCGGCGGCATCGCGGAAGCGCACCTCGATGGTCTGGCCGTTGCGGGTGACCGAGGTGCCGCGGACGTTCTTGTCGCGCAGGCCGGAGCGCAGGTCATTGGCGAAGGACTCGGCCCGCTTGTCGATGGCACCCTTCATGTCGACCTGCAGGAGAAAGTCGACGCCGCCGCGCAGGTCCAGGCCCAGGTACATCGGGTAGGCGTGCAGCGCGGCGAGCCAGGCCGGCGAGCGCGACACCAGGTTGAGCGCCACGATGTAGGGCGGGTCGCTCGGATCCGGCACCAGCGCGCGCTGCAGCACGTCGCGCGCCTTCAGCTGGTCGTCGGTGCTGGCGAAGCGCGCGCGCACCGAGGTGGCGTCCAGCGTCAACAGGTCGGGCGTAAGGCCGGCGGCCTTCAGCGCCTCGGCCACGCGGGCCTGGGTGCCGGCATCGACCTTGACGGTCGACTTGCCCGCGGACACCTGCACCGCAGGCGCCTCGCCGAAGAAATTGGGCAGGGCGTAGATCAGCCCCACGAGCAGCACGATCACGATGATCGCGTACTTCCAGACCGGGTAACGGTTCATGATCGCGCTTGGAAATTGAGCCGAACCGTTCGGGCTGAGCTTGTCGAAGCCGGGAGAGGCCCTTCGACAAGCTCAGGGCGAACGGGGATGGGTTACTTGATTGCGCCCTTGGGCAACACCTGGACCACCGCGCTGCGCTGCAGCTGCACTTCGACGCCCTTGGCGATCTCCACCGTCAGGTACTGGTCGCCGAGCTGGGTGATCTTGCCGAGCAGGCCGCCGGCGGTCGCCACCTCGTCGCCCTTGGCCAGGGCGTCGATCATGGCGCGGGCTTCCTTCTGGCGCTTCATCTGCGGGCGGATCATCACGAAATACAGCACCACGAACATCAGCACCAGCGGCAGCATGCTGCCGAGCGAGGACATCATGTCGCCGCCGCCGGCAGCAGCAGGCGCGGTCTGGGCGAAAGCAGAGGAAATGAACAAGGAAGTCTCCAGCAGAGGGAAGTGATAAGAGCGTGAAACCCCAGCCGGGGTTCACGCTTCCGCGGCCGCATGACGCAGCCGCGCAGCGCGGGGCCTGGCCGCGCACAGCATCGAACATTGTATTCGGCGGCGTTCACCCCGCCGGGGCTAACCCGGCGGGGCGTTCGGGGCTTTCAGGGCAAGGCCCGGCGACCTGCCGGCGCCGGCCTCAGGCCGCGGCGCGCTGCGACCGCGGGTCGCGCCACTTGGCCACGAGCTCGGCCCAGCGCGTGCGCGCCGCGGCCAGGTTGCGCTCCTTGACGTGGCCGTAGCCGCGGATCTGCTCGGGCAGGCTGGCGATCTCCAGGGCAAGCGCGTGGTTGCCGGCGTTCAGCCCGGCCAGCACCTCGTCGATGCTGGCGCGGTATTCGGCGATCAGCGCGCGCTCGGTCTTGCGTTCCTCGGTGCGGCCGAAGACGTCGAGCGCCGTGCCGCGCAGGCCCTTGAGCTTGGCGAGCAGCCGGAAGCCGGTCAGCATCGCGGGGCCGAACTTCTGCTTCTGCAGTTCGCCCTTGGCGTTGCGCCTGGCGATGATCGGCGGGGCCAGGTGGTAGTTGAGCTTGAAGTCGCCCTCGAACATGCCCTCGACGCGGTCGAGGAAGCTGCGGTCGGTATGCAGGCGCGCCACTTCGTACTCGTCCTTGTAGGCCATGAGCTTGAACAGGTAGCGTGCCACCGCTTCGGTCAGGCTGGTCTTGCCCAGGGCCGACTCGGCCTGCTGCACTTTGGCGACGAAGGCCTTGTATTGCCCGGCATAGGCCGCGTTCTGGTAACCGGTGAGGAACTCGGCGCGGCGCGCGACCAGGCTCTCGACCGTGTCGCGCTTCTTGAACTCGATGACCTGGCCGGGCGAGACGCGCTTCTGCACCGCCTCGGGGCGCTGCGCGGCCTGGCGGCCCCATTCGAAGGCGGCCTTGTTGTTCTCGATCGCCACCGCGTTGAGCTCGATCGCGCGCATCAGCGAGGCATGCTCGAGCGGGATCCAGCCCTTCTGCCAGGCATAGCCCAGGATCATCGGGTTGACGTAGATGGTGTCGCCCATCAGCGAAGTCGCGGCCGCATCCGCGTCGAAGGCGCCGACGCCCTCGGCACCCACCGCGCGCGCGATCTCGGCGGCGCAGGCTTCCTGCGGGTTCTGCCAGTTGGCGTTGCGCACGAAGGCGGCCGTCGGCGTGCTGTGGCTGTTGAGCGCGACATGGGTGCGCCCTTCGCGCATGCGCGCCATGGTTTCGGCATTGACGCTGACCAGCGGGTCGCAGGCCAGCACCAGGTCGGCCGCCGCGGTGCCCACGCGCGTGGTGCGGATGTCGTCCTGCGTGTCGCCGATCAGCACGTGGCTCCAGGTGGCGCCGCCCTTCTGCGCCAGGCCGGCCGCGTCCTGCGTGACGATGCCCTTGCCCTCGATGTGGGCCGCCATGCCCAGCAGCTGGCCGATGGTGATGACGCCGGTGCCGCCGACGCCCGCCACCACCACGCCCCAGACCTTGCCGCCGGCGAGCGAAGGCGATGCAGGCTCGGCCAGCGCGCCCAGCTCGGCGGGCGTGGCGGACTTGTCCTTCGCCTTCTTCTTGAGCTGGCCGCCTTCGACGGTGACGAAGCTCGGGCAGAAGCCCTTCAGGCAGCTCATGTCCTTGTTGCAGGTGCTCTGGTTGATGGTGCGCTTGCGGCCGAACTCGGTCTCCAGCGGCTCCACCGACAGGCAGTTGCTCTGCACGCTGCAGTCGCCGCAGCCTTCGCAGACCAGCTCGTTGATGACCACGCGCTTGGCCGGATCGACGGCCGTGCCGCGCTTGCGGCGGCGGCGCTTCTCGGTGGCGCAGGTCTGGTCGTAGATGATGGCCGTGGTGCCCTTGATCTCCCGGAACTCGCGCTGGATCTCGTCCAACTCGTCGCGATGCCGCACCTTCACGTCCTGGCCGGGCACGTTCACGCCTTCGTATTTCTCCGGCTCGTCGGTGACGATCACCACCTTGACCGCGCCTTCGGCATGCAGGCTCTCGGCGATCTGCAGCACCGAGTGGCCCTCGGGCCGCTCGCCGACCTGCTGGCCGCCGGTCATGGCGACCGCGTCGTTGTAGAGGATCTTGTAGGTGATGTTGACGCCGGCCGCGATGCTCTGGCGGATGGCGAGCAGGCCGCTGTGGAAGTAGGTGCCGTCGCCCAGGTTGGCGAAGATGTGCTGGTCGGTCGTGAAGGGCTGCTGGCCGACCCACGGCACGCCCTCGCCGCCCATCTGCGTGAAGCCGATGGTGGAACGGTCCATCCAGGTCGCCATGAAGTGGCAGCCGATGCCGCCCATCGCGCGGGAGCCCTCGGGCACCACGGTGCTGGTGTTGTGCGGGCAACCCGAGCAGAACCAGGGCTGGCGGCCCGCGTCCGAGACGCCGGTGGCCTGTGGCGCGGCCATGGCGCGCTCCTTGGCCTCCAGGATGGCCAGTTGCGCATCGATGCGCGCGGCCATATCGGCGCCGGCGGCAGCCAGGAGGCCGCTCTTCTTCAGGCGCTGGGCGATCGCCTTGGCGATCAGTGCCGGGTTCAGGTCGGCGTTGGAGCGCAAGAGCGTGTGCGAAGTCGGATTGGGCATCGACCATTCGCCGCCGGAGTAGCCCTCGGCCTCGTACACCTCGCCCTCGTCGAACTTGCCGACCACGTTGGGCCGGACGTCGGCGCGCCAGTTGTAGAGCTCTTCCTTAAGCTGGTATTCGATGACCTGGCGCTTCTCCTCGACCACCAGGATTTCCTGCAGGCCGGTGGCGAAGGCGCGCGTGAGCTGCGCCTCCAGCGGCCACACCACCGCCACCTTGTGCAGGCGGATGCCGAGCTGGCGGCAGGCCGCGTCGTCCAGGCCCAGGTCGATCAGCGCCTGGCGCGTGTCGTTGAAGGCCTTGCCGCTGGCCATGATGCCGAAGCGGTCGTTCGGGCCTTCGATCACGTTGTGGTTGAGCCGGTTGGCGCGGATGTAGGCCAGCGCGGCATACCACTTGTAGTGCATGAGCCGCGCTTCCTGCTCCAGCGCATGGTCGGGCCAGCGGATGTGCAGGCCGCCGGGCGGCATCTGGAAGTCGGTGGGCATCACGATCTCGACGCGCTCCGGGTCGATCATCGCGGTGGCGCTCGACTCGACGATCTCCTGGATCGTCTTCATGCCCGACCAAATGCCGGCGAAGCGGCTCATCGCAAAGGCATGGATGCCGAGGTCCAGGATCTCCTGCACGTTGGTCGGGAAGAACACCGGCGTGCCGCAGGCCTTGAAGATGTGATCGCTCTGGTGCGCCGCGGTCGAGCTCTTGGAGATGTGGTCGTCGCCGGCCACCGCGATCACGCCGCCCCAGGGCGTGGTGCCGGCCATGTTGGCGTGCTTGAAGACGTCGGAGCAGCGGTCCACGCCCGGGCCCTTGCCGTACCAGATGCCGAACACGCCGTCGTACTTGTTGGTTCCAGCGGGCGAGAAGCCGAGCTGCTGGGTGCCCCAGAGCGCGGTGGCCGCAAGCTCTTCGTTCACGCCCGGCTGGAACACGATGTGCTGTTCCTTCAGGTACTTGCTGGCCTTCCAGAGCGCCTGGTCGTAGCCGCCGAGCGGCGAGCCGCGGTAGCCGCTGATGAAGCCGGCCGTGTTCTTGCCGGCCTGCTTGTCACGCAGGCGCTGCAGCATCGGCAGCTTGACCAGGGCCTGCACGCCGCTCATGAAAGCGCGTCCGTAGTCCAGGCTGTATTTGTCGTCGAGCGTGACCGTTTCTAGGGCCTTGCGAATGTGCTCCGGCAGCGGTGCGTTCATCGTTGTCTCCGTGGCTGTGCCTTGTGGGCGTGGCGATTGGGTGGGCGAGGCGTCCGGGTAGAACATTTCCCGCAGCCATCATGCTCGCAAAGTGTATGCCTGCCGCCTTGATAGGTGTTTGCGTTCTTTGCCCGTTCAAGCAGGCTTTTTGGAAGGATCTTGCTTAAACTAGGCCTTAATGGAAAGTATTGACAAGTTCGACCTCGCGATCCTGCAAGAACTGCAGGCCGACGCCCGGCTCACCAACGCCGAACTGGCGCAGCGCGTGGGGCTCTCGGCGGCGCCCTGCTGGCGCCGCGTGCGCGCGCTGGAAACCGCCGGCTACATCCGCGGCTACCACGCCGAGATCGACCGCCACAAGATCGGCCTGGGCGTGCTCGCCTTCGTGCGCCTGGACACCGACCGCGCCACCGGCGAGGTCACGCGCAAGATCGAGGAAGCGATCCGCAAGCTGCCCGAGGTGGTGGCCTGCCACTACATCAGCGGCACCGGCATGTTCGAACTGCAGGTGGTGGCCGAGGACCTGGATGGCTTCTCGCGCTTCGCGCTCAACAGCCTGATGCACCTGCCCAACGTGAAAGACCTGCACACCAGCTTCTCTCTCGGCGAGGTCAAGGCCAGCCGCGCGCTGCCGCTGGGCCACCTGGCGAAGAAGCCGGCGAAGTCCGGGAAGCCGGGCGCGGGACAATAGCGGCTCATGCCACCGATCTCGACCGAGGAAACCCCCGTCGCCCCGACGCGCGCGCAGCCGCCGCGCATCGGCCCCTTCGAACCGCTCATCAAGCAGCCGGTGTTCCGCATGCTGTGGAGCACCTGGCTGGTCGCCAACATCTGCATGTGGATGAACGACGTGGCGGCGGCCTGGATGATGACCTCGCTGACCACTTCGCCGATCTGGGTTGCGCTGGTGCAATCGGCCTCCACGCTGCCGGTGTTCCTGCTCGGGCTGCCGAGCGGCGCGCTGGCCGACATCCTGGACCGGCGGCGCTGGCTGGTCGCGACCCAGTTCTGGCTCGCCGGCGCCGCCATCGTGCTGTGCGGCGCCGTGGTGCTGGACCTCATGAGCGCGCCGCTGCTGCTGGCTCTGACCTTCGCCAACGGCATCGGCCTGGCGCTGCGCTGGCCGGTGTTCTCCGCCATCGTGCCCGAGCTGGTGCCGCGCACCCACCTGCCGGCCGCGCTCGGGCTCAACGGGCTGGCGATGAACGCCTCGCGCATCGTCGGGCCGCTGCTGGCCGGCACGCTGATCGCGAGCGCCGGCAGCGTCTGGGTGTTCGGGCTCAACGCCGTGCTGTGCGTGGCCTCGGGCTTCATCGTGCTGCGCTGGCGGCGCGAGCACAAGCCCAATCCGCTGGGCCGCGAACGGTTGATCAGCGCGATGCGCGTCGGCGTGCAGTTCGTGCGCCAGTCGCAGCGCATGCGCGCGGTGCTCACGCGCATCTCGATCTTCTTCCTGCACTCGACCGCGCTGCTCGCGCTGCTGCCGCTTCTGGCGCGCAACCTGCAAGGCGGCGGGGCCGGCACCTTCACGCTGCTGCTGGCGGCCATGGGCTCGGGCGCGATCGTGGCGGTGCTGTTCCTGCCGCGGCTGCGCCAGGCGCTCGCGCGCGACCAGCTGGTGATCCGCGGCGCCATGCTGCAGTCCGGCGCCACGGCCGTGATGGCGGTGGCGCCCAACGCCTGGATCGCGGTACCGGCGATGTTCCTCGGCGGCATGGCCTGGATCACGGTCGCCAATTCGCTCTCGGTCTCGGCCCAGCTCGCGCTGCCCGACTGGGTGCGTGCGCGCGGCATGTCGATGTACCAGATGGCCATCATGGGCGCGAGCGCCTTCGGTGCCGCGCTCTGGGGCCAGGTGGCCGAGCTCTCCTCGCTCTACATCAGCCTCGGGATCGCGGCCGTGAGCGGCACGGCGTGCATGCTGGTCGCGCTGCGCTACGTGACCGACGGCGTCGGCGAGGAAGATGACACCAGCCCCGCGCGCAAGGGCTGGGCCGCGGGCCCGCCGGCGGAGGCGCCGCGCGAGGAAG
Source organism: Variovorax sp. LjRoot175 (assembly GCF_964253805.1). Taxonomy (NCBI): domain Bacteria; kingdom Pseudomonadati; phylum Pseudomonadota; class Betaproteobacteria; order Burkholderiales; family Comamonadaceae; genus Variovorax; species Variovorax sp. LjRoot175. The sequence goes on from NZ_CAXURY020000001.1 coordinate 5,676,494, forward strand.
GGCGGGTGGTGATCACCGTCGAATACATGATCGACCCCGCGCGCGCCGCCGCCTTCCACATCGTGATGCAGCAGACGCGCCGCGCGCGCCTCGGCCAGGGCGCGATCGGCTGGGAGCTCTTGCACGACATCGCCGAGCCGGGCCGCTACGTCGAGGAGATCGTCGACGAATCGTGGACCGAGCATCTGCGCCGCTTCCACCGCGCGACCGCGGCCGACATGGCGCTGCGCGAGCGGCGCCTGGCCTTCCACCAGGGCGAAACGGTGCCGGTGGTGACGCGCTACGTGGTGCGGCGCTGAGCGCAAGCCGTCAATTGAAAAAGAGCAGCCGCGCCAGCAAGGTGTGGCCGGCCTCCGCCGCCATCAGGCCCACCAGCACCAGCAGGGCCAGCGGCGGCAGCAGGATGGCGTAGACCAGCGACAGCCGTTCCCAGGCCATGTGCATGAAGACCGCGACGATCAGGCCTGCCTTCAGCAGCATGAAGGTGAGGATCAGGCCCCAGCGCAGATAGCCCTGCACATGGAGGTAGTCCACCAGGTAGGACATCGTGCTGAGCACGAACAGGAGCCCCCAGATCTTGAGGTAGAGGCTGATCGGATGTTGCTGGCCGGTGCCGGGGTTCATGGTCGAAGTCCTCACCAGAGATAGAAGAGCGCAAAAATAAACACCCACACCAGATCGACGAAGTGCCAGTACAGGCCGACGATCTCGACGATCTGGTAGTTGCCGCCGCGGTCGTAGTCGCCGCGCAGCAGCTTGAAGGCGATGATGAACAGGAACACCACGCCGCCCGACACGTGCAGTCCGTGGAAGCCGGTGATCATGAAGAAGGCCGAGCCGAACTGCGCCGCGCCCATCGGGTTGCCCCAGGGCCGCACGCCCTCTTCCATGATCAGCTTCGACCATTCGAAGGCCTGCATGCCGACGAAGATCTCGCCGCAGGTGGCGGTCACCAGCATCAGCGTGGCGGCGTTCACCTTGTCGCCGCGGTAAGCGCAGTTGACGGCCATCGCCATCGTGCCGCTGCTGCTGATGAGCACGAACGTCATGATCGCGATCAGGAGCAGCGGAACGTCGGCACCGGCCACATGGAGCGCGAACACCTCGCTCGGGTTGGGCCAGGGCACGACGGTCGAGACGCGCACCGTCATGTAGCCGACGAGGAAGCAGCTGAAGATGAAGGTGTCGCTCAAGAGGAAGATCCACATCATCGCCTTGCCCCACGAGACGTGGAAGGCTTCGCGGTCGGAGGACCAGTCGGCGATCAGCCCGCGCAGGCCTTCGGCTGCGGCGGCGGGGGTCACGGGCACAACGGGCACAACGGGCACAACGGGCATTTGCGCGATCGATGCGGCAGTGTTCATGGCAAGCTTCCTCTATCGATCAGGCGGTGCCGCAGATGAAGCGCGCCACCTCCGGCGTCAGCCAGCCCAGCATGGCGAACAACAATAGCCACACCGCCAGCATGAAGTGCCAGTAGCGCGCGACGAGCCCGATGCGCCATGCGAGATCGGCAAGGCGCGCCGCCGGCCGCCATGCGGCGCGTGCCGTCCACGCCCAGCCGGCGAGGCCGCCCGCCACGTGCAGCCCGTGCATGGCGGTCAGCAGATAGAAGAAGCTGCCGCCCGGATTGCCGGCCGGCATCACCTGCGCGGCGAGCAGCGCCTGCCAGGCCCACAGCTGCACCGCCAGAAAGGCCAGCGCGCAGAGGCCGCCGGCGAGCAGCAAGCGGCGCGTCCGCGCCAGGCCGTGGCCGCCACGCGCCGTCGCGCCGGCCTTCGAAAGCGCCACGCCGCCCGCGAACAGCAGCGCGGTGCTGAGCCACAGCTGCCACGGCAGCGCGAGCGCGACGGCATCGCTGCCGCTCATGCGCATCACATAGGCCGTGGCGAAGAGCGAGAACAGCGCGGTGGCCACGCCCATGAACACCCACAGGCCGATGCTCGCGGCGGCCGCGTGATCACGTTCTGCAAAAGGCAGCGCGGCGATCGCGTTCATGTCGGTGCCCCCCGAACCTCGTCGTCCTTGCCCTTGTAGGCCTCGGGTTCCATGCCGCCCGCCTCGGGCGGCTCGTTCTGCGCGACGTAGTCCTTCGGACCGTCCGGCACGCCGTAGCCATAAGCCCAGCGGTAGACCACCGGCAGCTCCGCCCCCCAGTTGCCGTGCACCGGCGGCGTCTGCGGCGTCTGCCATTCCAGCGAGGCGGCGCGCCAGGGGTTGGCATCGGCGCGCCGGCCGTAGCGCAGGCTCCAGACGAGGTTGAAGATGAACAGCAGCTGCGCCGCGCCGACGACGAGCGCCACCACGGTGATGAAGGTGTTCAGGCTGTACGCGGACGGCGGGATGAACGCGTAGTTGTCGAAGTTGTAGTAGCGCCGCGGCATGCCCTGCACGCCGAGGTAGTGCATCGGGAAATAGATCAGGTAGGTGCCGATGAAGGTGATCCAGAAATGCAGCTGCCCGAGCCAGTCGTCGAGCATGCGGCCGGTCACCTTGGGATACCAGTGATAGATGCCGCCGAAGACCACCAAGAGCGGCGCCACGCCCATCACCATGTGGAAGTGCGCCACCACGAAGTAGGTGCCCGAGAGCGGAATGTCGACGCTCACGTTGCCGAGGAAGAGGCCGGTCAGCCCGCCGATGACGAAGGTGCAGATGAAGGCCAGCGAGAACAGCATCGGCACCGACAGGTGTATGTCGCCGCGCCACAGCGTGAGCAGCCAGTTGTAGACCTTGATGGCGGTCGGCACCGCGATGACCAGCGTGGTGGTCGCGAAGAAGAAGGCGAAGTAAGGGTTCATGCCGGCGACGAACATGTGGTGCGCCCACACCACGAGGCTTAAGCCCCCGATGGCGACGATGGCCCAGACCATCATGCGGTAGCCGAAGATGCTCTTGCGCGCATGCACGCTGATCAGGTCGGAGACGATGCCGAAGGCCGGCAGCGCCACGATGTAGACCTCGGGATGGCCGAAGAACCAGAACAGGTGCTGGAACAGCAGCGGACTGCCGCCCTTGTACTGGGTCGCCTTCCCCATCGAGAGCAGCGCCGGCATGAAGAAGCTGGTGCCCGCCACGCGGTCGAGCAGCAGCATCACGCCACTGACGAAGAGCGCCGGAAAACCGAGCAGCGCGAGGATCGTGGCGACGAAGATGCCCCATACCGTCAGCGGCATGCGCAGCAGCGTCATGCCCTTGCAGCGCGCCTGCAGCACGGTGGTCACGTAGTTGAGGCCGCCCATCGTCGTGGCGACGATGAAGATCACGAGCGAGATCAGCATCAGGATGATGCCGCCGTCGTGCCCCGGCGTGCCGGGCAGGATCGACTGCGGCGGGTACAGCGTCCACCCCGCGCCGGTGGGTCCGCCCGCCACGAAGAAGCTCGCCATCAGCACGATCACCGACAGCAGGTAGACCCAGAAGCTCAGCATGTTGAGATACGGGAACACCATGTCGCGCGCGCCCACCATGAGCGGGATCAGGTAATTGCCGAACCCGCCGAGGAAGAGCGCGGTGAGCAGGTAGATCACCATGATCATCCCGTGCATGGTGACGAACTGGTAGTAGCGCTCGGGCGTGATGAATTCGAACACGCCGGGGAAGCCCAGCTGCAGGCGCATCAGGTTGGACAGCACCACGCCGATCACGCCCACCGTGATGGCCGTGCAGGCGTACTGGATCGCGATCACCTTGTGGTCCTGGCTCCAGACGTAGCGCGTCAGGAAGGTCTGCGGCGCGTGGTGGCCGGCAGTGTCGGCGATATCGCCGGTGGGGGTGGGAATCGCGCTCATCTTTGCGCCTTCTGTTCACCGGCAGCCTGCGCCGGCGGGCCGCCGAGGGTCTGGATGTAGGCCACCAGCGCGGCCAGCTCTTCGTCGCTCAGCTCGATCTTCGGCATGACCGGCGCGAAGCCCTTGATGCCGCGCGCCTGCGGATCGCGGATGAAGTCGCGCAGGAATTTTTCGTCGACCCGCGCGGTGGAACCGTCGCGCAGGCTCTCGGTCTTGCCGTACAGGCCTTTCCATGTCGGCCCCACGCGCGGGCTGCCGTCGATCGTGTGGCAGGCCACGCAGCCCTTGGCATCCGCCAGCGCGCGGCCCCGCTCGGCCAGCGAACCGGCGCCGGCCCCCGCTGCGGCAGCGGCCCGCACGTTGGCCTGCATCGCGGCGAAGGTCGGCAGCGCGTCGCGCCAGGCCTGGAAGCTCGCCGCGTCCTCCACCACCACGTGGGCGCGCATGTTGGGATGGCCGACGCCGCACAGCTGCGAGCACAGCGCCTCGTAGCGGCCGGTCACGGTCGGCGTGAACCAGAAGGTGCTGACCTGCCCCGGCACCATGTTCATGCGGGCACGGAAGGGCGGCACGTAGAAGTCGTGCAGCACGTCGTGCGAACGCAGCAGCACGTTCACCGGCTTGCCGAGCGGCAGGTGCACCTCGTCCGCCGCGATCAGGATGTCGTCCTGTCCGGCCGCGTCGGCGGGGTCGAGGCCGAAGGGATTGGTCGCGCTGACGAAGCGCGTCTCGGTCAGCCCCAGCTTGCCGTCCGCGCCGGCGAAGCGGAAGCGCCACTGCCACTGCTGGCCCAGCACTTCCAGCGTGAGGGCGTCATGCGGCGTCTTGACGTAGTTCGCGTACACCACCAGGCCGGGCGCCAGGAGCGCGATGATGCCCACGGTGGTGACGCCGATCAGCCAGCGCTCCAGCGACTTGCTCTCGGGCTGCCGGACCGCGCGCACGCCCTCGCGGTGGCGAAAGCGCACCAGCGTGTAGACGACGAAGAGGTTGATGACGACGAAGAACAGGCCCGTGATCACCAGCGTGATGGTCAGGGTGTCGTCCATCGGCTTCCAGTTGGATGCCAGGGGAGTGATCCACCACGGATTGACAATGTGAAACAGCACCGATGCGACGACGATGATTGCGAGCGCGATGGCCATGATCATGTGTGGCACCTCGACTCGTCATCGGCGATTCGCAGTCCACGCGCTTCAGGGCAGCGCGGGGACCAGCCGCTCCTCGCCCTCGAAGAGGGCCTCCGGATGGGCGGTTCGCAACAGCGCATCGATGGCCTGCACGCGCGACGGCGGCAGGTCCACCATCAGAAGAATCTGCCCGCGCCCGATCGCGCCTTCGAAGCGCGCAAGCCGCGGACTGGGAATGGAGATGCCGATCATGCTGGCCGACCAGGCACCGATCAGGCCTCCGAGCACGGCCAGCAGCGCAGCCGTTTCCCATTCGGGTGCCTCCCCGACGACGGGGAACAGCAGCGCGGCCACGAGCCCGACCGCGGTACCGACGCCGCCGCCGATCACCAGACCGCTTTCTGCGGCATGAACGACGTCCGAGGTTTGCAGCGCGTTGGCCGCATGGAGCCCGGTCATGTCCATGCCTTCGGCAGCGGCGAAATGAATGTGCGCAGCGTCGACGCGCGCCTGCACAAGATCGTGCATCGCCCGCCTGGCACTCGCCGGATCCGGCATCAGCCAGTAAATGCGTCTCTTCATGGCGCTCTCCTTCCTCGTCCTGCGACGAGACAAAGAAACCATAGATGACTTATAGGCCAGGGGGAGGCCGTTAGCAACCCCACGCCGCCTCTAAAGGCGACGCCGGGGCAATCAGCCGAGCGGAAAGAACAGCCGCGCCAGTCCCTTGGCGCTCACGAGCTTGCCGGGATTGTGTGTCTCCTCGAGCACGCCGGCGAGGCGCCCGACGATGCGCGCGCTGCGGCGCGCACGCCAGATCACGAGATCGGCCAGCCACGGGTGTTCGTTGACGCGATTGGCCTGCGCGTAGGCGGCGAAGCGCGGCTTCAGCGCGGCGAGCGCGGCTTCGTAATGCGAACGCACCGCCGCATCCTCGCCCGGCCCTGGTTCGCGGCCTTCGACCAGCGCTTCTGTAGCGAGCATGCCGGTCTCCAGCGCCTTGCCGATGCCCTCGCCGGTGAACAGATAGGTGCTGCCTGCCGCCTCGCCCGCCACCAGCAGCCCGGGCCGCGACCAGCGCGCGCCTTCGAGCGAACAGCGCAGCGGCGCGCCCTTCAGCGCGCCGACCTGCGTGCCGCCCTGCAGCAGCTCGTGGGCCGGCGCATGCAGGTGCGCGAAGGCGGCGAAGAGCTCGCGCAGGTTGAGCTCCGGCATCGCTGCCTGATCCTGGCCGTGGGTGATGAGCCCGACACCGACATTGAACATGCCGGCGCCGCAAGGAAAGATCCAGCCGTAGCCGCGGCGCAGCGCGCGGTGCCACACGACTTCGAGCCCGGTGATGCGCGCGGCCATCGCCTCGTTCTTCACGTAGCCGCGCAGCGCGAAGCCGCTCGGCGCGCGCCGCACGCAGACGCCTGCCGCAATCAAAGGAACCGTCGCCGCGCCGGTGGCGAGCACGGTCCAGCGCGCGCGCAGCTCGTGCATGCTGCTGCCGGCCAGCCTGAGCCGTGCTCCGACCACGCGCTGGCCGGCATCGAAGAGCGGTGCATCGAAGCACGCCGGCGCGAGCCAGCGCGCGCCAGCCGCCAGCGCGGCCCGGCGCACGATGTCGTCGAGTTCGCGGCGCGGCAGCACAGCCAGCTGGGCCGGCACCTCGACCCGTCCGCCGTGCGGCGCGATGCAGCCGACATGCCTTGCGCTGCGTGCGCGCGCCAGCACTTCGTCGAGCACGCCGAGCCGCGCGAGCGCGCGGTGCGCATCGGGAATCAGGCCGTCGCCGCAGACCTTGTCGCGCGGGAAGTCGTGCCGGTCGCAGAGCACGACATCGAACCCGGCGCGCGCGAGCATCTGCGCGCAGGCGCTGCCGGCCGGCCCGGCGCCGACCACGAGCACCTCGCACGAAGCAGGGACAGAATGCATCGTCATGGCGGCATGGAGGTCAACGATGAAACGCTCGACGCATCGTACGTGGAAGCGATGGGCCTTCGCCCTTCTCGCGCTCGCGGTGCTGGTCGCCGCCCTGTTCGTGCCGATGAATGCGGGGCGCACCCGCATCGTCACCGAGGCCGACATCGCGCGGCCGCCGGCGGAAGTTTTCGCCTACGTCACGACGCCGGCCAACTGGCCGCGCTGGCACCCGTCCTCGCTCGCCGTCAGCGGCGATGCCGATCATCCGCTCACGGTCGGCGAGTCGGTCGTGGAGGACTTCCAGGTCGCCGGGCGCCGCGGGCGCGTGACCTGGCGCGTCACGGCGCGCGAGCCCGAACGGCTCTGGCGCATCGCCGGCGAGATCGACGGCCGCGCGGCCGGCGTCGTCAGCTACTCGCTCGCACCCGCGGCGGGCGGCACGCACTTCGTGCGCGAGTTCGAATACCGCGCACCCAATCTGCTGTTCGCGCTGCTGAACCGCTTCAGCCTGCGCGCGCGCATCGATGCCGAGTCGGCGCAGGCCGTGCGGCAACTGAAGGCGACGCTCGAGGGCAAGCATTGAGCATGGTCAAGCTGCGTCTCGGACTTGCGCGACCTGGTCGCGCATCGACCGGCTGCGGCGCCAGGCCGCCGGCGGCGCGCCGTACTCGCGCCGGAAGGCGCGGCTGAAGGCCGTGTCGGTCTGGTAGCCCACGTCCTCCGCGATGCTGGCCAGCGGGGCATTGCTGCGGCACAGCAGATTGGCGGCCAAGAGCATGCGCCACTGCGTCAGGTACTGCATCGGCGAGCTTCCCACCAGCTGCTGGAAGCGCTCGGCCAGCACCGACCTCGAACTGCCGGCCGTGCGAGCGAGCTCGTCCAGCGTCCAGGCATGGGCCGGGCTCTTGTGCAGCGCGTTCAGGGCGGCGCCGACGATCCGGTCGCCCACGCCCGCCAGCCAGCCGGTGCGTCCCTCGCCCTGCTCGTTCATGTACAGGCGCAGGACCTCGATGAACAGCACCTCGGACAGCTTGGCCAGCACGCCGGCGCCGCCCGGCCGCGGCGACCGCGCCTCGGCCAGCGCGTAGCGAACGGAGGCCTCCAGCCAGTTGCCGGCATTCGATCCGCGCACATTGACTCGGACCAGCGCAGGCAGCCCCGCCAGCAGCATCCCCGCGAGGCGGGCATCGCAGGCGAGATAGCCGCACACCAGGCGCGTGGTCGCACCGCCGCCGCCGTAGGCCAGCTGGCGCGGCCGGCGCGTCAGCACCTCGGCGAGCCGCCCGCCGGTGGCCGGCGGCAGCCCCGGCTGCGAAGTCATGCGATGCGCATCGCCCTGCGGAAAGATGATGGCGTCGCCCGCCATCAGGTGCACCGGCGGCTCGCCGGCGAGCTCGACATAGCACTCGCCCTCGGTGATCAGGTGGAAGATCACCACGCGCTCGGCGCCGGGCTCCAGGATCGGCGCCACCGTATCGGCGCGCGGCGACTGGTAGCACCAGGGCGCGGTGAACCGGGCGTTGATGAAGATGGCTCCGACCAGCCGCACGACGCGAAGGGTCTCGGACAGGGCGTCCATCAGCTGTCACCCACCTCGATGCGCAGGGTCACCGGCACCGCGAGCTGGATCGCCGAAGACATCGGCGAACAGCGATGACTCTCTTCGACCAGCGTTCGCAAGCGCTGCGGCGCCACGCCGGGTGCGGAGATCCGCACGAACAGTTGCATGTCCAGCGGCCCGGCGATCACCGGCGTGCCGTCGGCCTCCGCCACGTCCAGCATGCCGCGCGCATCCGAATGGCTGTCGACCCGCACCTCGAGTTGCTCCAGTTCGATTCGCTCGGTGGCAGCGCCCATCGCGATGCGGGTGGCGACGCAGGATGCGAATCCGGCGCGCAGCAGCCAGCCCGGCGTGACCCGATCGCCGCCACCGCCGAATTCGCCCGGCATGTCGGTCGCCACCTCGGTCCCGTTCGCATGGCTGGCGATCACCCCCAAAGCGCCTGTCCAACGCGCCACGGCCTGCGAGTCTTCGTGAAGGCCGGCCTCGGGGCGCCGCCGCAGCACCGCCTCCACCCGCTGCAATGCCGCCGCGATGTCTTCTGCTGCCATGGGTTGCTCTCCGCATCGAACTGGATACAGCCATTCTGGGCGCGTCGGCGCGCGGCGCCTAGAGGAGATATGGACTATGCCGCTCGGACGGATGAATGGGCAACCGGCCCGGACGCTCGGCATGCCGACGGCCGCATTGCGGACGTTGGGGCAGGCCAGGCCGACGCGCAGGCAGGACGCCGCCGCGGCGGCGCGCGACAGTTCAGGCCTTCCCCCCACTTCAACACCCCAAGGAGACCAGCGCCATGAATGCACCCGTCGATTTCAACGCCATCAAGAGCCGCCAGATGACCGCCTGGGCCAGCGGCGACTACGCCGTGATCGGCACCACGCTGCAGCTGGTGGGCGAGCAGCTGGCCGAAGCCTGCGACCTGCGCTGCGACGAGCGTGTGCTCGACGTCGCGGCCGGCAACGGCAATGCCACGCTGGCCGCAGCGCGACGCGGCTGCCAGGTGACTTCGACCGACTACGTGGCCGCGCTGCTCGACCGCGGCGCCGAGCGCGCGCGTGCAGAACGCCTGAACGTGGAGTTCCAGACCGCGGACGCCGAGGCGCTGCCCTTCAAGGACGCCAGCTTCGACGCCGTACTGTCGACCTTCGGCGTCATGTTCACGCCCGACCACGCGAAGGCGGCCTCCGAACTGGCGCGCGTGTGCCGCCCCGGCGGCCGCATCGGCCTCGCCAACTGGACGCCCGAGGGCTTCATCGGCCAGTTGTTCAAGGTGCTGGGACGCCATCTGCCGCCGCCGGCGGGCGTGCAGCCGCCTTCGCTGTGGGGCACCGAGGCGCACCTGAAAGAACTCTTCGGCGAACGCGCCGCGTCGATCGCGATCACGCAGCGGCAGTTCAACTTCCGCTACCGTTCGGCCGCGCATTTCATCGAGGTGTTCCGTACCTGGTACGGGCCGGTCCACAAGGCCTTCGCGGCCCTGCCCGCCGACGGCGCCGCCGCGCTGGAACGCGATCTGACGGAGCTGCTGGACCGCAGCAACCGGGCCGGCCCGGCATCGCTGGTCGTGCCCAGCGACTACCTCGAAATCGTGGTCACGCGGCGCTGAGCCATGGACGCCAGGCTGCAGCGGCGCGTCCAGCGTTACGGCTGGGACCTGGCGGCAGGCGAGTACGAAGCGCTGTGGCAGGCGCAGCTCGCCGACGCCCGCGCCGGGCTGTTGGCCATGGCGGCGCCGGAAGCGGGCGAGCGCGTGCTCGATGTGGCCTGCGGCACCGGGCTGGTCGCCTTCGAGGCGGCGCGTGCGGTCGGTCCGGATGGCCGGGTGTTCGGCATCGACCTGTCCGGGCAGATGGTCGACGCCGCCCGGCTTCAGTCCTCGAAGAAGGCGCTGTCGAACGTGGGCTTTGCGCGCATGGATGCCGAAAGCCTGGCACTGCCGGACGCGAGCTTCGACCTCGCGCTGTGCGCACTCGGCCTGATGTACCTGCCCGATCCCGAACGCGCCTTGCGGGAAATGCGGCGGGTCCTGCGGCCGGGCGGCCGCATGGCGCTTGCCGTGTGGGGAGAACGATCGCGCTGCGGCTGGTCGGCCGTGTTCCCGATCGTCGACGCCGAGGTCGCCAGCGAGGTCTGCCCGCTGTTCTTCCGGCTCGGGCAGCAGGACACGCTGGCACGCCTGTGCGCCGAGGCCGGCTTCGAGGCCGTCGAACAGCGCCGCATCGCAACGACGCTGCGCTATGCCGACGGCGACGAGGCCTGCAACGCGGCCTTTGCCGGCGGACCCGTGGCGCTGGCCTGGTCGCGCTTCGGCGAAGAGGTTCGCACGCGGGTCCGCGCGCGCTACCTCGAAGCGATCGATGCGTGGCGGCAGGGTGCGGGCTACCGGGTGCCGGGAGAGTTCGTGGTGGTCGGCGCTGCCGCGCCGGAGCGAAGGACGTAGTCGGGCCTGCGAGACCCGGAGTCGCGTTCGACTGCGACCGGGCGCCGCGCAGACGCCCATGCCGGCGCAGCAAACGGGTTGAAGATCGCGCCGCCCAGACTCTCCGGCTGGGCGGGCGCCGCGGTCGTCGCGGCGCCCGGGCCTTGCCCGACCGCAGCCGGCGAGCCGGGCAACCCGCCCTCGGCATGGGCCGGCTGCGCGAGCGCCACGGCAGCCAGGACCGCGCCCAGGATCCGCGCGAGCACCCGCTCAGTCATTGTTTCTCTCGCACCGGCGTGCATTGACCAGACAGCCGGCGTAGTCGGGATCGTGCTTGAGCAGGAACATCGCGCGCGCAGCGACCGCGGTGTCGGCGAAGTCGCTGAACAAGCCGTCGACGCCGGCCTCGTAGAACGCGAGGTATTCATTGACCGGGTTGCCGCCGAAGCTGCCGGTCAGGCGCTTCTGTTCGCTGCGGAAGGTGTACGGATGGACCAGCAGGCCCAGCCGGTGCGCATTGGCGATCACGTCGGTGGGCGGCAGCAGCACGCGGTCGCGCTCGTCGACCGCGCCGTCGCCCGTCACGTCGGCGCAGGCGCCGTTCTGCACCGTCTTGCAGGCGCTCGATATCAGATAAGGCTTCCACGGGCCGATGCCGTCGGCGTAGCCCTTCACCTCCTGCAGGCCGCGCGGCGTCACCAGATCACTGAACAGGCCAGCGCGGTTCGAGACAACCCAGTCGTAGGGCTTGTCGTAGGGCTTGCTCAAGTCGAGCGAGCCGTCGGGCTTGACGTCGTTGGCATCGACCAGCTGGATCAGCCGCACGCTGGTCTTGCTGCGCAGGTAGCGCAGGTTGGCGGTCTCGAAGGACTGGATGAAGACCGGAGCGTTGCGGTGGTTCCAGCCGGCAGCGCTCAGCACGCCCAGCAACCGGTCTTCCAGCGGCAGGCCGATGCCCTGGTGGTAGGTCGGGTGCTTGGTTTCCGGATAGATCCCGATGCGGCGCCCCTCCTCGCGCGACTTGCGCTTGGCCAGTTCGATCACCTCGGCCAGCGTCGGAATCTGGAACTTGCCGTTGAAGCCCTGGTCGCGCTCGGGAAAGGACTGGACGGCGCGCAGCTGCTTGATCTCGGCCAGGGTGAAGTCGCTGGCGAAAAAGCCGTCGGTGGCGATGCCGTCGACCATGACGGTCTTGCGGCGGCTGGCGAACTGCGGCAGGTCCTTGACGTTGGTGGTGTCTATCAGATTGGGCTCGTGGCGCGCGACCAGCTGGCCATCCTTGGTGGCGACCAGATCGGGCTCGATGTAGTCGGCGCCCAGGGCGATGCCGAGGGCATAGGCTTCCAGCGTGTGCTCGGGCAGATAGCCGTTGGCGCCGCCCCGGTGTCCGATCACCAGCGGCGCGTTGTCGGCACGCCGGCGTGCTTTTTCTTCGTGCGCTGCGGCAGGCGCGGCGGCTGCGAACAGCATGCCCGTGCCAAGCAGGGCGACACAGAATTTCTTCGAAGGGTTCACGAAAGTTCTCCTCGTTGATGTGGCGAACGGACGGTATGCGCCCTTCGTGACAACCGAGTGAACTAGATCAACCCGCGCGATGCCAGCTCCTGCGCCATGGCCTCGGCGCCGATGAACATGTAGGCATGGAGGCCGGCCTGGATCGCGCCAGCGACATTCGAATCGACGTCGTCGATGAAGAGCGTTCCGGCAGGCATTGCATCCAATTCCTCCAGGCAGCGCAAGTAGGCTTGGGGGGCAGGCTTGGTGGCGCCGTACGACGCCGTGGAAAGGATCGTGCCCTCATCGAAGAGCTCGCCGACCTCGGGACACACGCGATCCATGTGCTCGGTGAGCAGGCGGCTGTTGTTGGTGAGGACCGCGACGCGCCGGCTCGAGGCCACGGCCTTCGCGAGCCGGAGCACTTCGGCCTTCGGCGTCGTCGCGGCACGCCGCGCGGCCAGCCAATCGTCGAGCGTGATGCGATGGCCCAGCAGCAGGCCCAGTTCGCTGAGATAGTCCCTGCCGCTCATGAGGCCCGCATCGGCCCGCGCTTCCAGCCCGGAATCCCAGATCGCACGCCGCACGGCGTCGACGCTCTGCCCGGTCAGCGCGGCCAGGTGGGCGACCCGCGCCGAACGGTCATAGTCGCAAAGCACGCCGTCGAGGTCGAACAGGACAAGAGAGATGGACATCGCGATGCGCAGCCAATGATCGGCAACACGATGTCAACGCCGGATCAATGACGTTCGCAGGCCTGGACGAAGGGCATCGCGTACTCGCGGCCGATCATGCCTCGAGCGAACAAGTAGTTGTTTCTGGCAGTTTCACTCATGGCGTCGAGGTCGACCAGGCCCGTGCGGTCGCAGGGGAAGGCCAGCGCGCGGCCTTGTTGAAACAGGGACTGGAACCGGATCTCGAACGCGGCTGAAGTCTGCATCGAAGAACTTTGCAACATGATCGTCTCCTGCAATCGGCAAGACATGGAATGTCAAAAAAATGGCGTGAAGCCCGCTCGCCGATGGCCTTGCATCCACCGTGCCAGGCTCTCTACGTAACGACCGACGCCGCTTCTTTTGCAGGAGATACGCAGGGAAATCCGTTCCGGTTGTGCGGAAGATCACAAAAAATCTTCGAGGACCGGCGCTGCGCCGGTCAGAGGCGCGCCCTCAGTGCTGCGGCAAATACATCGTCGCTTCCACCTCGACCAGCACCTCGTCCCCCGGCAGGAAGCGCGACACCTCCACCACCGTGCTGACCGGTGGCTCGCCGGGATAGAACAGGCCGCGCACGCGGTTGTAGAAGGCGTAGTGCGGCAGCTGGCGGAAGTACTGCACCAGCTTGACCACGTCGTCCATCGTGCCGCCGTGCTCGGCCGCGATCTGGCGGATGCGCTCCAGCACGAACCAGCTCTGCGCCACGATGGCCGCCTCGAACACGTCGACCGACATCTGGCCGGTGGCGTAGCCGAGCGTGCGCAAGCCCTGGCGCGCTTCTTCGGGGATGTCGTCGTAGCCGGCCACCGCGCGGCGCGTCGACGGATCGACCGCGACCACGCCGCTCATGAAGACGAAATCACCTACGCGCTTGGCGGCCGCGTAGTTGGCCATCGGTTTGCCCATGCTCATTCGCCGTTCTCCAGGGTCCGACCCGCGCGGATGACGGTGCGCCGCCGTCCGCGCGGGTCCAGAAGTTCGTATTCGTCGGTCGCGGCCAGCAGCACCAGGTCCGCGGGGCAGCCGGACGCGATGCGGCCGTCCCAGCCCAGGCCCAGCGCCGTCGCCGGGCTGACGGTGATCGCGTCGAGCCAGTCGGATGCCGGCGCCAGGTGCGCCATCTGCACGCCGAGGCCGAAGGTTTCCAGCAGGTCGTAGCCGCCGTAGGGATAGAAGGCGTCCTGCACGTTGTCGGTGGCCAGGCTCGCGCGCAGGCCCAGCGCGGCGGCTTCGCGGATGCGCGTGATGCCGCGCGGCACCGGCGTGCGGTCCCAGGCGCCCTGCAGGTAGAGGTTGGTGGTGGGCAGCGCCACGAGGTGCAGGCCGGCCTTCGCGCACAGGCCGAGCGTGTCCCTGGCGGCCGCGTCTTCCTGTACCGACAGCGAGCAAGCATGGCCGCAGAGCACGCGGCCATGCAGCCCGCGCGCGATCACGAGCTGTGCGATGGTGCGCAGGCCGGTCGCCTCCGCGTCCAGCCCTTCGTCGACATGGAAATCGAGCGCGAGCTGGTGGTCCTGCGCGAGGTCGAGCACGCGCCCCAGCTTGGACACGATGCCCTCGTTGCGATAGACGAAGGCGCCGAGCGCGCCGCCCGCGCGCTGCACTGCGCGGGCGATGCGCTCGCCGGCTTCGCGATCGGCGAACAGATCGAGCGGCACGAGCGCGACGAACTGCAGCTCGATGCGGCCGTGCCACTGCGAGCGCAGCTCCTCGAAGACCGCGAGCGAGGCCGGCGCCTCGGCGCTGTTCCAGTCCAGGTGCGTGCGCAGGGCGCGCGTGCCGGCACGCCAGGCTTCGTGCAGTGCGCGTTCCATGCGCGCGCGCAGCGCGTCGCCGGTCCAGTGCGCGCGGTGCGCGGCCATGCGCCCGATGGCCGCGAACAGATTGCCCTCGGCCGCGCCCACCTCGCGCACGGTGTAGTTCTTGTCGATGTGCGCATGCGCATCGACCATGGCGCTGAGCAGGGTGCCGCGCGCCGGCAGTTCGCTCGCTTCGATGGTCGCAACCTGCGCGCCGACCAGCGTGACATCGAAGACCTCTGCATCGCGCGCCGCAAAGCCCCGCAGGCGCGGCGGGATGCGCACGGCTTCGAGCCTCATGCGGCCTGTGTGCGCGGCAGCGCCCGCAGCCAGCCGAGGCCGTCCGATGTGCCGCTCGCCACGGCGCCGCGGCGCGGCCGGTATTCGCAGCCGACCCAGCCTTGCCAGCCGCACTGGGCCGACACCTCGTCGATCACGTCGAAGAGATAGGGATGGTTGATCTCGCCGATGTCCGGCTCGTGCCGCTCGGGCACGCCCGCAATCTGGAAATGGCCGACGCGGCCGGTCGGCAGGTACTTGCGGATCTTCATCGCCACGTCGCCCTCGACGATCTGGCAGTGGTAGAGGTCCATCTGCACCTGGAGATTGGGCGCGGCGACCATCTCGACGATCTCGTGCGCATGGTCCTGCCGGTTCAGGAAGAAGCGCGGAATGTCGCGCGTGTTGATCGGCTCGATCAGCAGATTGCGCCCGGCCTTGGCCGCCTCGGCGGCGGCCCAGCGCAGGTTCTCGATGTAGACCGGCTGCACGGCCTCGCGCTCCACGCCCTCGGGCACCAGGCCGGCCATCACGTGCACGCGCGGGCAATCGAGCGACTCGGCATAGTCCAGCGCCTTCAGGAGGCCTTCGCGGAACTCGGCCTCGCGGCCCGGCAGGCAGGCCAGCCCGCGCTCGCCGCGGTCCCAGTCGCCGGGCGGGCCGTTGAACAGCACCTGCTGCAGGCCGTGGGCCGAGAGGCGGGCCGCGAGTTCGCGGCGCTCGTAGGGGTAGGGAAAGAGGTATTCGACGGCTTCGAAGCCGTCCTTGGCGGCGGCCTCGAAGCGGTCGAGGAAATCGAGCTCCGGATAGAGCATCGAGAGGTTGGCGGCGAATCGGGGCATGACAAGAAACCTCTACCAGCGAGCGCCGAAGCTGCGGCGCAGTTCATCGATCTGGGCCGGGCCCAGGGCTTGCGGTCGGCGCTCGATCGCCTGGCCGCTCCATAGCCAGAGCTTCGCGGTCTCCTCGAGTTCCTCGAGCACGGCCATGGCGGCGGCGGGCGTCTCGTGCCACACGTTCGGGCCCAGGCGTTCGAGCATCACGGCGCGGATCGGCGTGCCCTGCGCGCCGTAGCGTTCGATGGCCTGTGCCACCAGTTCGGCCGCTTCGGGCGCGCCCGGGCGCTGATACGGAATCACCGGCACATGGCCGACCTTCATCACGAAATAGGGCGTGAGGGCCGGCAGCAGTTCTTCGCCTGGCTGTTGCAGCGAGAGCGCGACGCAGTGCGTGGAATGGGTGTGGATCACGCAACGCGTGCCGGCATCGAATCGCGTGGCCGCGGCGTGGATGCGCGCATGCAGCGCGATGGTCTTGCTGGCGCGATCGCCGGCGGTCTGGTTCAGGCCGGCATCGAGGCGCGCGAGCTTCGCCGGGTCGAGAAATCCGAGGCAGGCATCGGTGGGCGTGATCAGGAAGCCGTCGTCATCGAGCCGCACGCTGATGTTGCCCGCCGTGGCATGCACATAGCCGCGCTCGAACAGGCTGCGGCCGATGCGGCAGATCTCTTCGCGCGATTCGCTCTCTTTCATCCGATGACTGTAAAGGCTTTCGAAAAGAAATCGTCGGTACCGAAGTTGCCGGACTTGAGCGCGATATGCAGACCCGTGCCGCCGGCGGCCTCGGCCGCCGCATGGCACCACGGCACGCCGGGATCGATCTGCGCGCCGATCTGCAGCTGCGCGATGCCGAGCGCCTGCACGCAGGCACCCGACGTTTCGCCGCCGGCCACTACGAGCTGCCGCACGCCTTGCGCGACCAGCCCGCGCGCGATCGCGGCGATGGTGCGCTCGACCATCGCGCCGGCTTCCTCGACGCCGAGCCGGCCCTGCACCGATTTCACGGCGCCGGACTCGGCCGTCGAATAGACCAGCACCGGGCCGGATGCGAGCAGCGGCGCGGCCCAGGCCAGCGCCTCGGCCGCGACGTCGACGCCTGCCGCGATGCGCAACGGATCAATCGCCAGCGCCGGCCGGCCGGATGCGATGAAGTGCTGCACCTGCCGGTTGGTGGCGAGCGAGCAGCTGCCCGACACCACGGCCTGCAGCCCCGAGGCCGCTGGCAGCGCGCTCGCGGCGGACGAAGGCGCGATGCCGAAGTTGGCCACGAGGCCGATCGCGACGCCCGAGCCGGCCGTGACCAGCGGCATCCCGGCCAGCGCCGGGCCGAGGCGCAGCAGGTCATCGTTCGAGACCGCATCGACGATCGCGATGCCGATCCCCTCGGCCTTCAGCTGCGCGATGCGTTCCTCGATCGCCCGGGCGCCGCGGGCGACCACGGCATGGTCGACCAGACCCACCTTGCGCCGCGTCTGCGCCTGCAGCACCCGCACCAGGTTGGCGTCGGTCATCGGCGTGAGCGGATGGTTCTGCATGCCGCTCTCGTTGAGCAGCACATCGCCCGCGAACAGGTAGCCCTTGAAGACGGTGCGCTTGTTGTCGGGGAAGGCCGGCGTGGCGATGGTGAGGTCGGTGTCCAGCGCATCCATCAGCGCCTCGGTCACCGGCCCGATATTGCCCTCGGGCGTGCTGTCGAAGGTGGAGCAGTACTTGAAATAGATCTGCTGCGCGCCCTGCGCTTGCAGCCAGCGCAGCGCGTCGAGCGATTGCGCCACCGCTTCGCCCGGCGCGATGGTGCGCGACTTGAGCGCCACCACCACCGCATCGACTTCGGCGGCCAGCGGCTCTTGCGGCACGCCGATGGTCTGCACCACGCGCATGCCGGCGCGCACCAGGTTGTTGGCGAGATCGGTCGCGCCGGTGAAATCGTCGGCGATGCAGCCGAGCAGGACGGTCATGGCTTGTCTTTGTTGGGAGTGGAAGGCAGTTCGATGCCCGGAAAGATCTTGATCACCGCGCTGTCGTCTTCCTTCGCGAAGCCCGCGGTGGAGGCCTGCATGAACATCTGGTGCGCGGTGGATGCAAGCGGCAGCGGAAACTTGCTCGCGCGCGCGGTGTCGAGCACCAGGCCCAGGTCCTTGACGAAGATATCGACCGCCGACAGCGGCGTGTAGTCGCCGGCCAGCACATGGGCCATGCGGTTCTCGAACATCCAGCTGTTGCCGGCGCTGTGCGTGATCACCTCGTACAGCGCCTCGGGCGCCACGCCTTCACGCAGGCCCAGCGCCATGGCCTCGGCGGCGGCGGCGATGTGCACGCCGGCCAAGAGCTGGTTGATGATCTTCACCTTGCTGCCCGCGCCGGCGCGGTCGCCCAGCCGGTAGACCTTGCCGGCCATGGCATCGAGCAGCGCATCGGCCTTGGCATAGGCCTCGGGCTTTGCCGAACTCATCATCGTCATCTGGCCGCTCGCGGCCTTGGCCGCGCCGCCGGAGATCGGCGCGTCGATGTAGTGGATGCCGGCGGCGCCGAGGCGTTCCTCCAGCGCGATGGACCAGTTGGGATCCACCGTCGAGCACATCACGAACACGCTGCCGGGCTTCATCGCCGCGGCCGCGCCCGCTTCGCCGAACAGCACCGCCTCGGTCTGCTGCGCATTGACCACGACCGAGACGACGCGCTCGCATTCGGCCGCGACCTGCGCCGGCGTGGCCCAGGCGACGCCGCCCTGTTCGGCAAAGGCGAGCGCAGCGCCGGGGCGCGCATCGCACACATGCATCTCGTAGCCCTTGCTGCGCAAGGTGGCCGCGATGCCGGCGCCCATGGCGCCCAGGCCGACGAGTCCTGCTTTTTTCATGGAGATTCCTGAGAGTTGGGATGGTGCAGCGCGCGCACTGCGGGACTTCAGCATTGCCCCGGTCCGGCCCACATGATAAGAAGCGGTAGCGCCTCAACCAAGGAAAACCATGGATCACGATGGAGACAAGGGCGACGACCGGCCCGGCCACTTGCGGGCTGCTTTCATGGGCCGTGCATTGAAGGCGGTGATCGCCATCATTGCCATCGGCGCGGCCGCCGCGTCGATTCCCTACTGGGGCAGCGCCGACTTTCCGGTGATGAGCCTGATCATCTACGTCGCCGGCATGGTGTTCATCGCCATGCCGCTGTGCATGTACTACGAGTTGCTGCTCAAGGTGCACGAGGAGCGCGTGGCGCACGCCAGGCTGCTCCAGGGCGCCTAGGGCCTGTTAACAGGCCCTTCTAGCCGGCCTCGCCGGGAAGCAGCGTCGTCCGATGGCTGCGCACTGCCGAGGCGACGATCGGCAGCAGGTCGCCGGCACCTCCTTCGTCAAGCTGGAACAGCAACTGAGCGCGCATGCTGGGCGCCCAGAACGACTTCAGGTGCGAGGCGATCGCCTGCCTGGCCGCGACGGAGTCGGCGGGTGTCTGCGCCTGGAAGAAGGTGCCGATCTGGTTGGCCATCTTGACCAGTTGTGCGCCGGGATCGTGCATGCTGCCTCTCGAATTGGATGTCAGTGCGCGCGGCTTGCGCCGGACGCCGGGTTGGCCGAAGTACGTTCCGGCTGGCAATAGACCACCAGGTCTTCCTTGCGCGCGAAGCCGACCAGCGTGAGACCGGCCCGCTGCGCGGTCTCGACCGCGAAAGAGGTGGGCGCGGACACCGCGGCCAGCAGCGACACGCCGGCCATGGCGGTCTTCTGCACCATCTCGAAGCTGGCGCGGCTGGTGACGGCGATGAAGCCGGCCGACGCATCGACCACGCTGGATGCCAGCGCGCCGATCAACTTGTCGAGTGCGTTGTGGCGCCCGACGTCCTCGCGCAAGCACATCACTTCGCCTTTCGCGGTGCACCATGCGGCCGCATGCACGGCGCCGGTGGCCTGCTGCAGCGTCTGCAAGGCGTGGAACTGCGACATGGCGCGGGCGATCGCGCGCCGATCCAGGCGCGCGGCATCGGTAAGCACAGGCAGCTGGCGCGAGACTTGCGCCAGGCTTTCGGTGCCGCACAGACCGCAACCGGTGCGCCCGGCCATCGAACGGCGCCGCTCCTTCAGGCGGGCGAACGCGGCGCTGGCCACTTCCAGATGCACGGTAATGCCGAGCGCCGAGGGCTCGGCCTCCACCGCATAGAGCTCGCGCGCATGGTCCAGGATGCCCTCGCTGAGCGAGAAGCCGAGCGCGAAGTCCTCCAGGTCCGAGGGCGTGGCGAGCATCACCGCGTGCGAGATGCCGTTGAACTCCAGCGCGACGGGCACTTCCTCGGCCACCCAGTCCTGCACCGCGAAGTCCAGCCCGCCGCGCACGCCGTTGACCGGCAGCAGGCGGGCGCCTTCGAAAAGCGGGGTTGCAACAACGGCTGTCACTTTGCGGGCACCGTTTCGTTGGCCTGCGCAGCCGTCAGCAAGCCCTGCTGGACCTCGTTGAAGCGGCTGTACTCCTGCTGCCACGCGGAGGGCTGCATCACCGGCATGACCTGCACCGCGGTGACCTTGTATTCAGGGCAGTTGGTGGCCCAGTCGGAGTTGTCGGTGGTGATGACGTTGGCGCCCGACTCGGGGAAGTGGAAGGTGGTGTAGACCACGCCCGGCTGCATACGTTCGGACACCGTAGCGCGCAGCACCGTCTCGCCCGCGCGGCTCTGGATGCCGACCCAGTCGTCGTCCTTGATGCCTCGTTCCTCGGCATCGTGCGGATGGATCTCCAGCCGGTCCTCGCTGTGCCACTGGTTGTTGTCGGTGCGGCGGGTCTGTGCGCCGACGTTGTACTGCGACAGGATCCGGCCGGTGGTGAGCAGCAGCGGGAACTTGCGCGTCACCTTCTCGTCGGTCGCCACGTACTGCGTGACGATGAAGCGGCCCTTGCCACGCACGAAGCTGTCGATGTGCATGGTCGGCGTGCCTTCGGGCGCGGCATCGTTGCAGGGCCACTGGATGCTGCCGAGCTCGTCGAGGCGCTTGTAGCTCACGCCGCGGAAGGTCGGCGTCAGCGCGGCGATCTCGGCCATGACGTCCTCCGGACTCTTGTAGTCCATCGGGTAGCCGAGCGCCTGCGCCAGCTTCACGGTGATCTCCCAGTCCGCATAGCCGGCCTTCGGCGGCATCACCTTGCGCACGCGCGAGATGCGGCGCTCGGCATTGGTGAAGGTGCCGTCCTTCTCCAGGAAGGACGAGCCGGGCAGGAACACGTGCGCGTACTTCGCGGTCTCGTTGAGGAACATGTCCTGCACCACCACGCACTCCATCGCCATCATCGCCGCCGCCACGTGCTGCGTGTTCGGATCGGACTGCACGATGTCCTCGCCCTCGCAGTAGAGGCCCTTGAAGGCGCCACCGAGCGCGGCGTCGAACATGTTGGGAATCCGCAGCCCCGGCTCGGGGTTGATCGGAACGCCCCAGGCGGCCTCGAAGCTCGCGCGGGTGGTGCTGTCCGAGACGTGGCGGTAGCCGGGCAGCTCGTGCGGGAAGGAACCCATGTCGCAGGCACCCTGCACGTTGTTCTGGCCGCGCAGTGGATTGACGCCGACGCCCTCGCGCCCCACGTTGCCGGTGACCATGGCCAGGTTCGCGATGCCCATCACCGTGGTCGAGCCCTGGCTGTGCTCGGTCACGCCGAGGCCGTAGTAGATGGCGCCGTTGCCGGCCGTGGCGAACAGGCGCGCCGCGGCACGCAGCTGCGCCGCCGGCACGCCGGTCGCCTCCTCCGTGGCCTCGGGCGACTGCTCGGGGCGGGCGACGAAGGCCTTCCATTCGTTGAACGATGCGGTGTCGCAGCGCTCGGCGATGAAGTCCTCCGCCGCCAGGCCTTCGGTGACGATGACGTGCGCGAGCGCAGTGACCACCGCCACGTTGGTGCCGGGCTTGAGCTGCAGGTGGTGCGCGGCCTTCACGTGCGGCGACTTCACGATGTCGATGCGGCGCGGATCGACCACGATCAGCTTCGCACCTTCGCGCAGCCGCCTCTTCATGCGCGAGGCGAACACCGGATGGCCGTCGGTCGGATTGGCGCCGATCACCATGATCACGTCGGCCTTCTCCACCGACTTGAAGGTCTGGGTGCCCGCGGATTCGCCCAGCGTCTGCTTGAGGCCGTAGCCGGTGGGCGAGTGGCACACGCGCGCGCAGGTGTCGACGTTGTTGTTGCCGAAGGCGGCGCGCACGAGCTTCTGCACCAGGTAGGTTTCTTCGTTCGTGCAGCGCGAGGAGGTGATGCCGCCGATCGAATCCTTGCCGTACTTGGCCTGCAGGCGTTTGAACTCGCTCGCGGCATGGTTCAACGCGACCTCCCAGCTCACTTCCTGCCACGGGTCGCTGATCTTCGCGCGGATCATCGGCTTCAGCATGCGGTCCTGGTGCGTCGCGTAGCCCCAGGCGAAGCGACCCTTGACGCAGGAGTGCCCTTCGTTGGCCTTGCCGTCCTTCCACGGCACCATGCGGACCACCTCGCTGCCCTTCATCTCGGCCTTGAAGGCGCAGCCCACGCCGCAGTAGGCGCAGGTGGTGATGACACTGTGTTCGGGCTGGCCGAGCCAGATCACCGATTTCTCCTGCAGCGTGGCCGTCGGGCAGGCCTCGACGCAGGCGCCGCAGCTCACGCACTCCGATTCCATGAAGGCCTGGTCCTGGCCCGGCGAGACGCGCGACTCGAAGCCGCGCCCGCTGATCGTGAGCGCAAAGGTGCCCTGCGTTTCCTCGCAGGCGCGCACGCAGCGGTTGCAGACGATGCACTTGGACGGGTCGTAGGTGAAGTACGGGTTCGATTCGTCCTTCGCACTCTTCAGGTGGTTGGCGCCGTCGAAGCCGTAGCGCACGTTGCGCAGGCCGGTGACGCCCGCCATGTCCTGCAGCTCGCAGTTGCCGTTGGCCGAACAGGTGAGGCAGTCCAGTGGATGGTCGGAGATGTAGAGCTCCATCACGCCCTTGCGCAGCTCCTGCAGCTTCGGCGTCTGCGTGCGCACCTTCATGCCGGCTTCGGCGGGCGTGGTGCAGGAGGCCGGAAAGCCCTTGCGGCCGTCGATCTCGACCAGGCACAGCCGGCAGGAGCCGAAGGGCTCGAGGCTGTCGGTGGCGCACAGCTTGGGCACCTGGATGCCGGCATCGACCGCCGCGCGCATCAAGGACGTGCCCGCGGGCACGGTCACTTCGTAGCCGTCGATCTCCAGCGTCACCTCGCGCTCGGACTCGCGGCGGGGCGTGCCCCAGTCGGTTTCCTTCAGGTGGTCGAGCATGGCTTGTTCCTCTTCTTTTTCAGGCTGCTTTGCGATCGGGGACCACGAGACCGAAGTCTTCTGGGAAATGGTTGAGTGCAGACAGCACCGGGAACGGCGTCATCCCGCCCATCGCGCACAGCGAGCCGTGGACCATCGTGTCGCACAGGTCGCGCAGCAGCATCACCTGCTGCGGCCGGTTCTGGTCGGCCCGGATCTTGTCGATGACCTCGACGCCGCGGGTCGATCCGATGCGGCAGGGCGTGCACTTGCCGCAGGACTCGATGGCGCAGAACTCCATCGCGTAGCGCGCGAGCTTCGAAAGATCGGCGGTGTCGTCATGGACCACGATGCCGCCGTGGCCGACCGTGCCACCGACGGCGGCGTAGGCCTCGTAGTCCAGCGGCAGGTCCCATTGCGATTCGGGTAGGTAGGCGCCCAGCGGCCCGCCCACCTGCACCGCCTTGATCGGCCGGCCGGATGCGGAGCCGCCGCCGTAGTCGTAGAGCAGCTCGCGCAGCGTGACGCCGAAGGCCTTCTCGACCAGGCCGCCGTGCCGGATGTTCCCGGCCAGCTGCATCGGCAAGGTGCCGCGCGAACGCCCGACGCCGAAGTCGCGGTAGAACTCGGCGCCGCGCGCCAGGATGAGCGGCACGCTGGCCAGCGTGATCACGTTGTTGATCAGCGTGGGCTGGCCGAACAGGCCCTCGATGGCCGGCAGTGGCGGCTTGGCGCGCACGATGCCGCGCCTGCCCTCCAGGCTTTCGAGCAGCGCCGTTTCTTCGCCGCAGACGTAGGAGCCGGCGCCCTTGCGCACTTGCAGCCGGAAGCTGCGGCCCGATCGAAGGATGTCGTCGCCGAGGAAGCCCGCCGCCTCGGCGCGGCGGATGGCTTCGTTCATCGCCGCGATCGCATGCGGGTATTCGGAGCGCACGTAGACGTAGCCCATGGTGGCGCCGGTCGCGATGCCTGCGATGGTCATGCCTTCGATCAGCATGAAGGGGTCGCCCTCCATCGTCATGCGGTCGGAAAAAGTGCCCGAATCGCCTTCGTCGGCATTGCAGACGATGTACTTCTGCGCGGCCGCCGTCGCCAGCACCGTCTTCCACTTGATGCCGGCCGGGAAGGCCGCGCCGCCGCGCCCGCGCAGGCCGGAGTCCAGCACCTGCTGCACGATCTGCGCGGGTTCCAGCGCCAGCGCGCGGCGCAGGCCGGCGAAGCCTTCGTGCGCCTGGTAGTCGGTGAGCGACAGCGGATCGGTGATGCCCATGCGCGCGAAAGTGAGGCGCTCCTGCTTCTTCAGGTAGGCGATCTCCTCCGTCGGGCCGAGATGCAGCGCATGGGCCGCGCCCTCGAGGAAACCGGCATCGAACAGGCTCGCCACGTCCTCGGGTGCGACCGGCCCGTAGGCGATGCGCCCGGCCGGCGTGGCCACCTCGACCAGCGGCTCGAGCCAGAACATGCCGCGCGAGCCGTTGCGCACCAGGTGGATGTCCGCGCCGCGCGCTGCGGCCTCGCCGGCGATGCGCCGCGCCACGCGGTCGGCGCCGGCGGCCAGGGCCGCGGAGTCGCGCGGCACGCAGACGGTGATGCTCATGATTCGCTCCGGGCCTGCGCCATCAGTGCATCGAAGACCCGCGGCGTGATGCGCGCATGCGGCTCGTCGTCCAGCATCATGGCGGGCGAGGAGGCGCACAGCCCGAGGCAGTAGACCGGCTCGAGGGTGAAGGCGCCGTCCTTCGAATCGCCATGCACCGCGCAGCCCAGATGCTGCTGCGCATGCGCGAGCAAGGCCTCGGCACCCATCGCCTGGCAGGCCTCGGCGCGGCAGATCTGGACCACGTGCCGCGCGGCCGGCTCGGCGCGGAAGTGGTGGTAGTAGGTGAGGACGCCATGGACCTCGGCACGCGAGAGATTCAACGCGCCGGCGATCTCCGGCACGGCATCGGCAGGCACATAGCCCAGCGCGTCCTGCACGTCATGCAGGATCGGCAGCAGCGCGCCCGGCTCTTCGGCCCGTTGCGCCAGCACGCCGCGCACGGTCGCCAGCGCATCGGCGCTGCAGCGATGCGAGATCGTTCCTTCGTCCTGAAGCGCCGACATGCTGTTCTCCTTGTTTGTCGCAACACCGTGTGGGGCGCAGTGTCGACAGCGGAGAATCGGCTGTCCAATTTATCCGGCGAATGGGCCGATGCGATTACTAAATCGAAGTCCGCCGCAAGGCGCACGGTACGATGAGTTCACGATGAAGAACGCGACCCTGCGCCAGTTGAAAGTCTTCGAGGCGGTCGCTCGGCTCCTGAGCTTTTCGCGCGCGGCCGAAGAGCTTCACCTGACCCAGCCGGCCGTCTCGACGCAGGTGCGCAAGCTCGAGGAGCACGCCGGCAACGTGCTGTTCGAGCAGTTCGGCAAGAAGATCTACCTGACGCCTGCCGGCGCGGAGCTGCTGCAGATCAGCCGCGCCATCATCCAGCAGTTCGAGGCGGCCGAGAACGCGATGACGCAGTTCAAGGGCGTCTCGGGCGGCAAGCTCAACGTGGGCGTGATCAGCGCCGGCGACTACTTCTTTCCACGCCTCCTGGTGGAGTTCGCGAGCCGCCATCGCGGCGTGACGCTGAACTTCACGGTCCACAACCGCGAGGGGCTTCTGACCCACATCGCCGAGAACCTCACCGACCTCGCGATCATGGTGCGGCCGCCGACCGACATGGACACGGTCAATCAGCCCTTCGCGCCGCATCCCTACGTGATCGTCGCGGCGCCGAGCCATCCGCTGGTCGGCGAGAGGAAGATCTCGCGGGCCCGGCTGATGCGCGAGCCCTTCGTCGTGCGCGAGAAAGGCACCGACACCTGGAACTCGATGGAGGAAGGCTTCGGCGGCGAGCTGCGCGACATCAACATCGCGATGGAGATCCCGAGCACAGAGACGATCAAGCAGGCGGTGATCGCGGGCATGGGCGTGAGCTTCGTGTCGGCGCACACCATCAGCCAGGAGCTGAAGGCCGGCAGCCTCAGCGTGCTCGACGTCGAGGGTTTTCCGCTGATGCTGAACTGGTACGTCGTGCATCGGCGCACCAAGCGCCTGCCACCGGTGGCGCAGGCCTTCAAGGACTTTCTGCTCAGCGACGGCGCGTCGCTGATTGCGCAGATTGTTCCGTTCGAATCCTAGCGAAGGCCGATGTAGGCCGCACGCCGGCGCAGCACGGCGGCACGCATCGGATCGATGGGCTCGATGCGGTTCGCGTCGACCTGCAGGGCGTGCATCTCTTCGACTTCTTCGATGATCCTGCCCGGGCTCAGCAAGGCCTGGGCGAGCAGGCTGGCTTCATCGGCCAAGGTTCTGAACGCGCCGGCCAGGCCGACGAAGGCGTTCGCGCGGGTCGATCGGGAGAGGGTGGACATGTGCAGCTCCTGGATGTGATGGATTGATCTTCGGCCTGCCTTCGTCATAAGTAAAACGAGATTTATTGCCAGTTGAATGCAAAAATACTGCATTCAAAACGAGCTGCCATCGTGGACATCAACCTGGCCCGGACCTTCCTCGAGATCGTCGAGACCCGCAGCTTCCAGCGCGCCGCCGAGCGGCTGCACGTGACGCAGACCTCGGTCAGCGCGCGCGTGCGAACGCTTGAAGAGCTGCTCGGCCGCCGGCTCTTCGTGCGCAACAAGGCCGGCGCCGCGCTCACCGCGGCCGGCGAGCGCTTCCTGCCGCATGCGACCACGCTGGTGCAGGTCTGGGCGCGTGCGCGCGATCAGGTGGCGGTGCCGACCGGTAGCCGCGCGGTGCTCGCGGCCGGCTGTGAAATCAGCCTGTGGGATCCGCTGCTGCTGCGCTGGCTGCTGTGGATGCGCGCCAGGCACCCGCAGCTCGCGCTGCGCACGGAAGTCGGCTACCCGCAGGACCTGCTCGACAAGGTGGCCGCGGGCGTGCTCGATGTCGCCATCGCCTATGCGCCGCAGCAGCGGCCCGGGCTGCGCGTGGAGCTCCTGATCGAGGAAAAGCTCGTCATGGTCACGACGGCGAAGCGTCCGCGCGTGCCGCGCCCGGCGGACTATGTGTACGTCGACTGGGGGCCCGAGTTCGCGGCGCAGCACGGCCTGGCTTTTCCCGAACTGTCGAGCGCGGCAGTGATGGCCGGGCTCGGGCCGCTCGGCCGCGAGTACCTGCTGGCCGCCGGCGGCACCGGCTATTTCCGGCTCGACGTGGTGCGCGGCCACCTGGAATCCGGGCATCTGCGCCGCGTGCCCCACACGCCGGAGTTTCTCTATCCGGCCTATGCGGTCTACGCGGTGGGCGCCGATCCCGCGATCATCGATCCCGCGCTGGCGGGCCTGCGGCAGGCCGCGGGCACGGAGGCCAGAAAGATCTGACCGGCTCAGCGCGCGATGCGCGCGACGTGCAGCAAGTTCGTCGTTCCGGACTGTCCGAAGGGCAGGCCCGCGACGACCACCACGTCGTCGCCCGGGTTCGCGAATCCCTCGTCGCGCGCGCTGCGGCAGGCGCGCTCGATCATCTCGGCGACATCGTGAACGTCGTCTACCAGCACCGCATGCACGCCCCAGACCATGGCCATGCGGCGCGCGGTGGCGACGGAGGGCGTCAGACTCAGCACGGGCACGGCGGGCCGCTCGCGCGCGGCGCGCAGGCTGGTGAAGCCCGAGGAGGTGTAGGTCACGGTGGCGGCCGGAGAGAGCAGCCCGGCCACGTTGCGCAGCGACGCGCAGACCGCGTCGGCAGTGGTCGCCTCGGCCGCGGCATGCGTGGCGTCGATGCCGCTGCGGTAGGACGGGTCCGCTTCCACGCGGGCGACGATGCGGTCCATCATCGCGACCGCTTCCAGCGGGTATTGGCCCGAGGCGGATTCGGCGGACAGCATCACCGCGTCCACGCCGTCGTAGATCGCGGTCGCCACGTCGGAGACCTCGGCACGCGTGGGCACCGGCGACGCAATCATCGACTCGAGCATCTGCGTCGCCACCACCACCGGCTTGCCACCCTTGCGGCAGGCGCGCACGATGAGGCGCTGCAGTTCCGGCACCTGCTCGGGCGGCAGCTCGACGCCGAGGTCGCCGCGCGCGACCATGATGCCGTCGGACAAGGCGACGATGCCGTCCAGGTGTTCGATCGCGGCCGGCTTCTCGAGCTTGGCCATGATCCAGGCGCGCGTGCCGATGAGGGCGCGCGCCTCCTCGATGTCCTCGGGCCGCTGCACGAAGGAGAGCGCAACCCAGTCCACGCCCATCGCGAGCCCGAAGGCCAGATCGTCGCGGTCCTTCGCGGTCAGCGGCGAGATCGGCAGCAGCACGCTCGGCACGTTGACGCCCTTGCGGTCCGAGATCGGTCCGCCGACGAGGACGGTGGTCTCGGCGAAATCCGCGCCGTGGCTTTCCACGCGCAGGCGCAGCTTGCCGTCGTCAAGCAGCAGCTCGGTGCCGGTCTGCAGCGCCGCGAAGATCTCCGGATGCAGCAGCGGCGCGCGGCGGGCATCGCCGGGGGTCCTGTCCATGTCGAGGCGCAGTCGCGCACCGGCTTCGAGCTGCGTCCTGCCGCCTTCGAAAGTGCCCAGGCGCAGCTTCGGCCCTTGCAGGTCGAGCAGCACGCCGATCGGCCGGCCGAACTCCTTCTCCAGCGCGCGGATGGTTTCCAGGCGCCGCGCATGGTCGGACTGCGTGCCATGGCTGAAGTTGAGCCGGAACACGTCCACGCCGCGCTCGAACAGGGCGCGGATGGCCTGCTCGTCCGAAGTGGACGGGCCGAGCGTGGCGACGATCTTGGCGCTGCGGGCGCGTCTCATGGTGAGGGCCTCAAGCCATCTCGTGAAGGCGGACCCGTCCGCGCTGGTCCTCCATCGTGCGAGCCAGCAGCTTGACCAGCGAGTAGACGGTGTCGATATGCGGCGTCTGCGTGTCGGTCAGCCGGGCCAGCTCGACCACCGCGCCCACCAGCGCATCGATCTCCGGGGCACGCCCGGCCTCCACGTCCTGCAGCATCGAGGTCTTGTGCTTGCCCACCTTCTCGGCGCCGGCGATGCGCTTTTCCAGCGACACGCGAAACTCGATGCCCAGCTTGTGCGCGACGGCCTGGGCTTCCCGCATCATCGCGGCGGCGAGGTCGCGCGAGAGCGGATACTGGCAGATGTCGACCAGCGTGGAATGCGACAGGCTGCTGATCGGATTGAAGGTCAGGTTGCCCCACAGCTTGAGCCAGATCTCGGCGCGAATGTTGTCGAGCACGGGCGCCTTGAAGCCCGCGTTGGCGAAGCAGGCCGCGACGCGGTTCACGCGCTCGCTCGAGGTGCCGTCCAGTTCGCCAACGGGGAAGCGGTCGCCCTCGATGTGCTTCACCACGCCCGGCGCCACCAGCTCGGAAGCGGGGTAAACCACGCAGCCGATCACGCGCTCCGCAGGAATCCTCGCGGCCACGACGCCATGCGGATCGACGCTCTTCACCGTGCTTCCTTCGAGCGGCCCGCCGTGCTTGTGGAAGTACCAGTAGGGGATGCCGTTCTGCATCGTCACCACCACGGTCGCGGGGCCGAAGAGTTTGGGCACTTCGTTCGCCACCGCTTCGACCTGGTGCGCCTTCATCGCGAGGATGACGATGTCCTGCACGCCGGCCTGGTCGTAGCGATCGGTGGCCTTCACGTTTCGCGCCACCTGCTCCTCGCCGTCGGCCGCGATCAGCTTGAAGCCGTTGGTGGCGATGGCGTCGAGGTTGGCTCCGCGCACGATGAACGTCACGTCCTCGCCGGCCAGCGCGAGCTTTGCTCCGACCAGGCCGCCGATGGCGCCTGCGCCGATGACTGCTATCTTCATGTCTATCCTTGAAGTGTTGAATCTCTTGCGCGGCAGGCCCTAGCCGAAGCGATTGCTCAGCTTGCCGATGCCGTTGATCTCGACCTCGACCAGGCTGCCCGGCTTCATCGAGCCGACGCCGACCGATGTGCCGCACAGGATGACGTCGCCCGGATGCAGCGTCATGTCCAACGAGATCAGGCTGACCAGCTGCTGCACCGAGAAGCGCATGTCGCTGATCGGATAGTGCTGGCGCGCCGCGCCGTCGAGCAGCGTGGTCACGGTGAGCGTCGCGGGGTCGAGGCCGGTGGCGACCACCGGGCCCATCGGGCAGAAGGTGTCGAAGCCCTTGGCGCGCGCCCACTGCGCAAAGGAGGCGTCGCGGTTCAGGATGTCGGCCACCGTCACGTCGTTGGCGCAGGTGTAGCCGAACACATGGTCGAGCGCCGCTTCCTCGGCCACCGCCGTGCAGGTCTTGCCGATGACGATGCCGAGCTCGCCCTCGAACACCACCTTGCCCTCGCACAAGGGCTTGCGGATGGGCTCACCCGCGGCGAGAAAGGAGTTGGGCGCCTTCAGCAGGTAGAGCGGCTCGGCCGGCACCGGCAGGTTCAGCTTCTCGCCGAGCGCGTGGAAGTTGTTCCACAGCGCGATGACTTTGGTCGGCCGGGTCGGCGTCAGCAGCTTGAGCTCGTCCAGCGCGAACACGCTGCCCGTCGCTTCGGGGCTGCCGAACATGTCGCCCTGGTGCTCGCGCACCTTGTTGCCGTCGAGCGTGCCGAAGCCCGGCTTGCCGGCGCGTTCGAAGCGAATCCACTGTTGCTGTTGCATGTCTGTCTCAATCGAAGGGGAGGTAATCCGGAATGGCCAGCGATGCGAGCAGCTTGCCCATCTCTGCCGGATTGCGCGTCACGTGGATGCCGCATTCCTGCATCACCGACAGCTTGGCCTCCGCCGTGCCCTTGCCGCCGGAAATGATGGCGCCCGCGTGGCCCATGCGCTTGCCCGGCGGCGCGGTAGCGCCGGCGATGAAGCCGACCACGGGCTTTCGCATGTGCTCCTTGATCCAGCGCGCGCAGTTCTCTTCATCGTTGCCGCCGATCTCGCCGACCATGATCACCGCGTCGGTTTGCGGGTCGTCGTTGAACATCTTCAGCACGTCGATATGCCTGAGCCCGCCGACCGGATCGCCGCCGATGCCGACCACCGTCGACTGCCCGATATCGAAGCTGGCGAGCTGGTGGGCGGCTTCGTAGGTCAGCGTGCCGGAGCGCGACACCACGCCGACGCGGCCCTTCTGGTGGATGTGGCCCGGCATGATGCCGATCTTGATCTCGTCCGGGGTGATCAGGCCCGGGCAATTGGGGCCGAGCAGGATCGTCTTGCGGCCCTGCATGCGGTGGCGGGTGCGGATCATGTCGCGCACGGGGATGCCTTCGGTGATGCAGACGACGAGGTCGAGCTCGGCGTCGACCGCCTCGTCGATGGCGGCGGCCGCGAAGGGCGGCGGCACATAGATCACCGAGACGGTCGCGCCGGTCTCGGCCTTGGCGTCCTTGACGCTGCCGAAGATCGGGATGCCGTCGAAGTACTTGCCTGCCTTGTTCGGGTTCACGCCGGCGACGAAGCATTTCCTGCCGTTGCCGTAGTCGCGGCACATCGCGGTGTGGAAGCTCCCGGTCTTGCCGGTGATGCCCTGCGTGATCACGCGGGTGTTCTTGTTGATGAGGATGGACATCTATCGGCCTTTCGCCGCTGCGACGACGCGCTCGGCCGCATCCGCCATGTCGTCCGCGCTGATGATGGGAAGGCCCGACTGCGCAAGGATGATCCGGCCCAGCTTTTCGTTGGTACCCTTCATGCGCACCACCAGCGGCACCTGGAGCCGCACCTCGCGCGCGGCGGCGATCACGCCCTGGGCGATCAGGTCGCACTTCATGATGCCGCCGAAGATGTTGACCAGGATGGCCGCCAGCTTCGGATTGCGCAGCATCAGCTTGAAGGCCTCCGTCACCTTCCCGGCCGTCGCGCCGCCGCCCACGTCGAGGAAGTTGGCGGGCGATCCGCCGTACAGCTTGATCACGTCCATCGTCGCCATGGCCAGGCCCGCGCCGTTGACCAGGCAGCCGATGTTGCCGTCGAGCGGGATGTAGGAGAGGTCGAACTTCGAGGCCTCGACCTCGGCCGGGTCTTCCTCGTCGAGATCGCGCAGCGCGACGATCTCCGGATGGCGGAAGAGCGCGTTCGGGTCGAAGTCGAACTTGGCGTCGAGCGCGATCACGCGGCCGTCGCTGGTCAGGACCAGCGGATTGATCTCGGCCAGCGATGCATCGCATTCGTCGAAGGCGCGGCACAGGTTCTGCATGAAGCTGCGCGCCTCTGGAATCGACTTCGCGGGGATGCCGATCCGGCGTGCGGCGTCGTCCGCCTGGCCCACCGTCAGGCCCGCGATCGGATCGATGGCCACCTTGTGGATCTTTTCGGGCGTGCGAGCCGCCACCTCTTCGATGTCCATACCGCCTTCGCTCGAGGCCATCAGCGCGACGCGCTGGGTGTCGCGGTCCACCGCCAGCCCCAGGTAGAACTCTTTCGCGATGTCGGCGCCCTCCTCGATCAGGAGCCGCTTCACCAGGCGCCCCTCGGGCCCGGTCTGATGCGTTCTCAAGCGCATGCCGAGGATCTGCTCGGCATGCTGCCGCACTTCCGCCATGGATCTCGCCAGTTTCACGCCGCCGCCCTTGCCGCGCCCGCCGGCGTGGATCTGCGCCTTGACGACCCAGCGCGCGCCGCCGAGCCGAGTGGCCGCATCCACCGCCTCCTCAGGCGACATGCAGAGAAAGCCGCGCGGCGTGGCCACGCCGTATTTCCGCAATACCTCTTTGCCCTGGTATTCGTGGATATTCATGGCTTTGGCGGTTTTTTAGGGGACGGGCAGGGCCTAGGCGCCGAGTTCGCAACCGGGCATTTGCGCCCAGTCGAAATACCTGGCCGGCATCGCGCCGGGCGCAATGCCGCGCTGCATGTGCTCGGCCTTCTTTTGCCGGATGACTTCGACGAGGAATTCAGTCTCGTAGGATTTGAGAAGGTGCGACTGGTGGGTCTTCAGGTAATGGCCGATCCGTTCCGCCTCGTTCTGGCTTTGGCTCAGCAATTCGTAATAGGTGTGGCTGTCCCAATGCCACCTGAATCCCAATTCATAGAACGCCGCGTTGTAGGCGTTCCGTTCGATTTCGTCGTTCCGGTACTGGATTGGCAAATCGTTGACCATGAGCTTCTCCTTCAAATTGAATGCCGCGGTGGTGAATCGAATGCGCTCGGCATATTCAAAATGTAGAGTGGTCGATCAATAATTAATAGTGAAAGTATTTTATTGAATGTATTTGCTATGAGTTATGGATTGAGGGCACCAGAATCCGTTGTGCGCCCTCGTCCGCGCTCAGCTCAGATCACGCGCTCTTCGCGCAGCATCGCCAGGTCGTCCGCGCTGTAGCCGAGCTGCCGCAGCACTTCCTCGGTGTGTTCGCCGAGCAGCGGCGAACGCGTCACCTCGGTGGGGCTGTCGGACATCTTGATGGGATTGCCGACCGTCAGGTACTTGCCCCGCGTCGGGTGGTCCACCTCGACGATGGTGCCGCTCTCGCGCAGCGATTCGTCCGCGGCGATCTCCTTCATCGACAGGATCGGCCCGCAGGGAATGTCGTACTCGTTGAGGATCTCCATGGCCTCGAACTTGTCCTTGGTCATGGTCCACTGCTCGATGCGCGCGAAGATCGGCTTCAGGTGCAAGAGGCGTGCGGCCGGCGTGGCATAGGCCTCGTCGTCGATCCAGCCCTCTTCCCCGATGACCTTGCACACCGCCGGCCAGACTGCGCCCTGCGTGATGAAGTAGATGTACGCATTCGGGTCGGTCTCCCAGCCCTTGCAGCGCAGGATCGAGCCCGGCTGGCCGCCGCCGGACGCGTTGCCGGCGCGCGGCACGGCGTCGCCGAACTTGCCGTCGGGGTACTGCGGGTACTCGTGCATGGTGCCGGTGCGTTCGAGCCGCTGCTGGTCGCGCATCTTCACGCGGCACAGGTTGAGCACCGCGTCCTGCATCGGCGCCAGCACCTGCTGCCCGCGCCCTGTGCTGTTGCGCTGGTAAAGAGCGGCGACGATGCCGAGCGCCAGGTGCAGGCCGGTACCGCTGTCGCCGATCTGCGCGCCGGTCACGACCGGCGGGCCGTCGTCGAAGCCTGTTGTCGACGCGGCGCCGCCGGCGCACTGTGCGACGTTCTCGTAGACCTTGCAGTGCTCGTACTTGCCCGGCCCGAAGCCCTTGACCGAGGCCACGATCATGCGCGGGTTCAAGTCCTGGATGTGGCTCCAGGTGATGCCCATGCGGTCCAGCGCACCGGGAGCAAAGTTCTCGACCAGCACGTCACAGGTCTTGATCAGCGTGTCGAGGACCTGCTTGCCCTTGGGCTTCTTGGTGTCCAGCGTGATCGAGCGCTTGTTGTGGTTCAGCATCGTGAAGTAGAGGCTGTCCACGCCGGGAATGTCGCGCAGCTGGCCGCGCGTCGCGTCGCCTTCGCCGGCGCGCTCGACCTTGATCACGTCGGCGCCGAACCAGGCCAGCAGCTGGGTGCAGGTGGGGCCCGACTGCACATGGGTGAAATCGAGAATCCGAACGCCCTCGAGTGCCTTGCTCATTGTGTCTCCTTGGATCTGGCCTCGACTTCTACCAGACGGGCGCGCAGTTTGCGCTCCTCGGCGAAGCGGGCGGTCTCGTCGCGCACGATGGCGACAATGCCCGTGACCTTGCGATCCTCCGAAAACAACATCGATACCGTGAAGGCGATCGACAGCGTGTGCCCGTCCTTGTGCAGGGCGGGCACGCGCAGCAGGTCGGCGCCGTACTTGGTGATGCCCGTGTCCATGGTCTTTTGATAACCGTCCCAGTGCCGGCCGCGCTGGCGTTCCGGGATGATCAGATCGAGCGACTTGCCCAGCGCCTCGGCTTCGGTGTAGCCGAAGATGCGCTCGGCTGCCTGGTTCCAGAGCGTGATCGCGCCTTGCGCATCCGCGACCATGATGGCGTCGCCGGCGCCGGCGACGAGCTGTTTCAAATCCACGTTCGATTGCAAGGCGCCGCTCCCTCTTTCCAGTCTCAAACCGCTTTGGACTCGCGCAAGTTGATGATCTGTTCCTTGCTGTAGCCCAGCTCGGCCAGCACATCGTCGGTGTGCTCGCCCAAAAGCGGCGAAGGCGTGATCTCGGGCTTCAGGTCGGAGAACTTGATCGGGCTGCCGACGGTGAAGTAATTGCCGCGCTCCTTGTGGCCCTTCACCTCGACGATCGAGCCGCTCTTGCGCAGCGATTCGTCGTGCAGCAGTTCCTTCATCGTCAGCACCGGCGAGCAGGGAATGTCGAACTTGCGCAGGATGTCGACCGCCTCGAACTTGGTCTTGTCGGCCAGCCAGTCCTCGATGGTTGCGAAGATCGCGGTGATGTGCGGCTGGCGCGCCTTGGCCGTCGTGTAGTCGGGGTCGGTCTTCCACTCGGGCTTGCCGATGGCGTCGCAGATCGGGGCCCAGGCGTGGCCCTGCACGGTGAAGTAGATGTACGCGTTGGGGTCGGTTTCCCAGCCCTTGCACTTGAGCACCCAGCCCGGCTGGCCGCCGCCGCCGGCATTGCCGCCGCGCGGAACCACGTCGCTGAAAGTGCCGTGCGGGTACTGCGGGTACTCCTCCAGGTAGCCGAGCTTGTCCAGGCGCAGCTGGTCGCGCATCTTCACGCGGCACAGGTTGAGCACCGCGTCCTGCATCGCGCAGGCCACGCGCTGGCCCTTGCCGGTCTGCTGGCGGCCGATGATGGCGGTCAGGATGCCGATCGCCAGGTGCATGCCGGTGTTGCTGTCGCCCAGGGCGGCGGCGCTGACGGTCGGCGGGCCGTCCCAGAAGCCGGTGGTCGAGGCGGCGCCGCCGGCGCACTGCGCGACGTTCTCGTAGACCTTGAGGTCGTCGTAGTGGTGGCCGTCGCTGAAGCCCTTGACCGAGGCGACGATCATCTTGGGGTTCAGTTCCTGGATGCGCTCCCAGGTGAAGCCCATGCGGTCGAGCGCGCCGGGGCCGAAGTTCTCGACCAGCACGTCGGATTCGCGGATCAGCTTCTCCAGCACCACCTTGCCCTCGGGCTGCTTGGTGTCCAGCGTCAGCGAGCGCTTGTTGCTGTTGAGCATGGTGAAGTAGAGCGCGTCGACGTCGGGGATGTCGCGCAGCTGCGTGCGCGTGACGTCGCCGGAGCCCGGGCGCTCGACCTTGATGACGTCGGCGCCGAACCAGGCCAGCATCTGCGTGCAGGCGGGACCGGCCTGGACATGGGTGAAGTCGATGATCTTGATGCCGTTGAGTGGTTTGTTGCTGCTGCTCATGGGATATCTCCTGTGTTGCCTGGGATTACTTCTTCTTCGCCGTCGCCGGGTTCAGACTGGTGATGCGGCCGCTTTCGGTGCCGGCGGTCTCGTCGATCACGGCGTTGATCAGGGTCGGCCGGCCGGAGGCGACGGCCTCGGCGAGGGCCTTTTCCAGCTCGTCGGCGGTGGTGGCGTTGACGCCGACGCCGCCGAAGGCTTCGATCAGCTTGTCGTAGCGCGCGTTCTTGACGAACACGGTCGGCGCCACGTCGGGCGTGCCGCTCACGTTCACGTCGGTGCCGCGGTAGACGCCGTTGTTGTTGAAGACGACGATGCAGATGGGCAGGTTGTAGCGGCAGATGGTCTCGACTTCCATGCCGCTGAAGCCGAAGGCGCTGTCGCCTTCGATCGCGATCACCGGCTTGCCGGTGACCACGGCCGCGGCGACCGCGAAGCCCATGCCGATGCCCATGATCCCCCAGGTGCCCACGTCGAGGCGCTTGCGCGGCTCGTACATGTCGACGATGCTGCGCGCGAAGTCCAGCGTGTTGGCGCCTTCGTTGACGACGATGGCATCGGGCCGCGCCTTCACCTGATCGCGGATCACGCTGAGCGCGCTGTGGAAGTTCATCGGCGAGGGCCGGGCAGCCAGCGTGGCGGCCATCTTCGACAGGTTCTTGTCCTTGCGCTCGGCGATGGCGCCGGTCCAGTCGGCCGGCGGCTTGGCCCACTTGGCGTCGACGCCGGCCAGGAGCGCCGCCACGCAGGAGCCGATGTCGCCGATCACCGGCGCGGCGATCGCGACGTTGCTGTCGATCTCGGTCGGCGCGATGTCGATCTGGATGAACTGCTTGGCGCCCTTCTCCTGGGCCCAGGTCCTGCCCTTGCCGTGCGACAGCAGCCAGTTGAGGCGCGCGCCGACCAGCATCACGACGTCGGCCTCCTGCAGCACATAGGAACGCGCGGCCGCGGCCGACTGCACGTGGGTGTCGGGCAGGAGGCCCTTGGCCATCGACATCGGCAGGTAGGGGATGCCGGTCTTCTCGATCAGCGCCCGTATGTCGGCGTCGGCCTGCGCGTAGGCCGCGCCCTTGCCCAGCAGGATCAGCGGTTTCTTGGCACTCTTGAGCAGGTCGAGCGCGCGCTTCACGGAGTCGGGTGCCGGAATCTGGCGCGGCGCCGGATCGACCACCTTGATCAGCGATTTCTTGCCGGCCACGGCGTCCATGGTCTGCGCGAACAGCTTGGCCGGCAGGTCGAGGTACACGCCGCCCGGGCGGCCCGACAGGGCCGAGCGGATCGCCCGCGCGATGCCAACGCCGATGTCCTCGGCATGGAGCACGCGGAAGGCCGCCTTGCACAGCGGCTTGGCGATCGCGAGCTGGTCCATCTCCTCGTAGTCGCCCTGCTGCAGGTCGACGATCTCGCGCTCGCTCGAGCCGCTGATCAGGATCATCGGGAAGCAGTTGGTGGTGGCGTTGGCCAGCGCGGTCAGGCCGTTGAGGAAGCCGGGCGCCGACACCGTCAGGCAGATGCCGGGCTTCTGCGTCAGGAAGCCGGCGGCCGCGGCCGCGTTGCCGGCGTGCTGCTCGTGACGAAACGAGATCACGCGCATGCCTTCGGCCTGCGCCATGCGCGTGAGGTCGGTGATCGGGATGCCGGGCAGGCCGAAGATGGTGTCGATGTCGTTCAGCTTCAGCGCGTCGATGACCAGGTGGAAGCCATCGGTCGTTTCGCGGGCCGGCGCGTCGTCGGTCATGTTCTTGAGGGCGCGCTGGAGCGTGTCGTCGGCCGTCAGGGCTGCCTGTTTGTCTGTGCTAACTGAAGACATGTCTCTCCTTTTGCTTTGGGTGAATGGCCGGGGGCCGAGCCAAGACTATGATTCGGGCCCAGGCTTTCAGCTGTTGACCGCGGTCAACTTTCCGGAAAACGTTCGCCGTACCGATGAACCGGCGGTTGTTGCGAAATCGAGCAAGACGGGAACCATGACGTTGTTGGAAAACCACCCGGAAAAAAACATCATCCGAGCCCAGCTCCGGCAAAACATCCTTCTCAAGGATCTGAGCGAGAGCGACCGCGCCGAACTGGAAACCCATCTCTCCGTGGTGGACGGCAACAAAGGCGACTTCCTGCTGCACCAGGGCGTGCGCGAGATGGAGCAGTACTTCATCCTCGACGGCATCCTCAAGCGGGTGGTGAGCAATCCGGAGGGCAAGGAAATGATCCTGCGCTTCGCCGACGAGAACGACATGGAGACCAGCTATGCCGCGCTGCGGCTGGGCACGCCCACGCCGTACGGCATCGTGTGCGTGACCAAGGCGCGCGTGGCCAGCCTGCCGCTGAAGGAATGGATCGCGTTCCTGAACCGGCATGCGGAAGCCAAGGAGCTGTTCGAGTTCAGCGTCATGCGCGGGATGAGCGAGATCATGGCGCACACCATCACGCTGCACCTGCTCGACGCACCCGGCCGCGTGCACCGCTTCATGCGCAAGCATCCGGAACTGGTGGATCGCATTCCGAGCAAGGAACTGGCCTCCTATCTCAATCTCTCCGCGGAAACCCTGAGCCGCCTCAAAAAACGAGGAAAGATCTAGCTCAGGTCTGCTTGGAGGAGGCGAACAGCCTCGAGCTGGTCATCAGCCTCAGCTGGTTGTCCACGCTGTGCACGCCGGCAACCGCGGCAGCGACGCTTTCGGTCTGCTCCCGTTCCTCGTTGTCGAGCACGATCCCGCGCAGCGCGACCTGCCCTTGCCTGGCATTGATCGTGATGTTGATGTCGCGCGTCGCCGCATGCTCTTTCAACGCAGCCCGCACACGGGCTTCCAGCGCCATGTTGGCGAGCATGGCGCGCGATTCGGGCGTCTCGGCGAACTCCGGTCGGCTCGCCAACAGGCGGATCTGCTCCACGCAGCTCTCGACCGACACGCGGTCCGTGTTGAGCACCAGGTCGTAGAGCACCGGGTCGCCCCAGGTGACGCCGAACTGGTCGTTCATGCGCGAGGCATGCGCCTGGTCGCTGCGGCGCAGCTCGGCCTCCGCGAATTCGACATCGTCGGTGCCCAGGTGGCCCATCAGCCATTCGACGCGCTTCTTGAACGAGCGCGTGATGCGCACGCACACCACGTGCGGCACCGGGCGCAGCAGGCAGGTGGCGCCCCAGCCGCGCAGCACGACATTGCCGTGGTCGGCCAGCGCGAACAGTTCTTCCGCGGTGTAGAGGGCGACGCTGCGCTTGTCGGTGGTGAGCCGCTCCACCAGTCCCGCCTTGCCGTCGCGCAGGCGGCCGATCAGGCTGGTGGACACCTGCGCCCGGTCGGCCACGCGCTCGATGGCCTCGTGGCGCATGACGGCCAGGCCGAGCGACTCGGCGAGCCGCAGCGACACATCCTTGGCGAGGGAACCCATTTCCTGGGTCATTGCGATGATGGGCATGTGGCCTCCTCTGCGCTTCAGTCCACCGGCCGCTCGACGGCGAACTCGTCACGCTTTTTTGGCTTGATCAACGCCATCACTTTCGAGATGAGCGGCCAGAACAGCATGGTCAGCGCCAGCGTGGTGATGCCGCCGACCAGCGGGTTCGACCACATGATCATGACGTCGCCCTGCGAGACCAGCATGGCCTGGCGGAACGAGTCTTCGGCCTTGTCGCCGAGCACCAGCGCGAGCACCAGCGGCGCCAGCGGGAAGTCGAGCTTCTTGAAGATGTAGCCCACCACGCCGAAGCCGAGCATGAACCAGATGTCGAGCATCGCGTTGTGCACGGTGTAGGCGCCGATCGCGCAGATCACGATGATCACCGGCGCGATGATCGAGAACGGAATGCGCAGGATCGAGGCGAACAGCGGCACCGTGCTCAGCACCACGATGAGGCCGACGATGTTGCCGAGGTACATGCTGGCGATCAGGCCCCAGACGAAGTCCTTCTGTTCGACGAACAAGAGCGGACCCGGCTGCAGGCCCCAGATCAGCAGGCCGCCCAACAGCACCGCAGCGGTCGGCGAGCCAGGAATGCCGAGCGCCAGCATCGGCAGCAGCGCACTGGTGCCGGCGGCGTGCGCGGCGGTCTCGGGCGCCACGACGCCTTCCATTTCGCCGGTGCCGAACTTGGTGCCGTTCTTCGACATCTTCTTGGCCAGGCCGTAGCTCATGAACGAGGCCGGCGTGGCGCCGCCGGGTGTGATGCCCATCCAGATGCCGATCAGCGAGCTGCGCAGCGAGGTCACCCAGTACTGCGGCAGTTGCTTCCAGGTCTGCAGCACCACCTTGGGATCGATCTTCGCGCTCTTGCCGGAGAACTTGAGGCCCTCCTCCATCGACAGCAGGATCTCGCCGATGCCGAACAGGCCGATGACCGCGATCAGGAAGTCGAAGCCGCGCATCAGCTCGGGCTGCCCGAAGGTAAGGCGCAGCTGGCCGGTCACGGTGTCCATGCCGACGCTGGCCAGCGCGAAGCCGAGCGCCATCGACGCCAGGATCTTGAAGGGCGAGCCCTTGCCCATGCCGACGAAGCTGCAGAAGGTCAGCAGGTACACCGCGAAGAATTCGGGCGAGCCGAACTTGAGCGCGAACTTGGCCACCAGCGGTGCCAGGAAGGTGATCATCACCACCGCCAGGAAGGCACCCACGAAGGACGAGGTGAAGGCGGTGGTCAGCGCCGCGCCGGCCTTGCCCTGCTGGGCCATCGGATAGCCGTCGAAGGTGGTGGCCACCGACCACGGCTCGCCCGGGATGTTGAACAGCACCGAGGTGATGGCGCCGCCGAACAAGGCACCCCAGTAGATGCACGACAGCATGATGATGGCCGAGGTCGGCGACATCGTGAAGGTGAGGGGCAGCAGGATGGCCACCCCGTTCGCCCCGCCCAGCCCCGGCAGCACGCCGATCAGCACGCCGAGGATGATGCCGACGAACATCAGGCCGATGTTCATCGGCGTCAGGATCACTGCAAAGCCCTGCATCAGGGCACTGATTTCTTCCATTTCGCGTTCGCTCCCAGAGATTCAGTAGCCGAGAAAGCGAAGAGGATCCAGCGCGCCTTTGAAAAGGGGCACCTTGAACCACACTTCGAACATGAAGAAGAAGAGCGTGTTGACGGCCAGCGCGATGAGGACGCTCTTGACCCACGAGTACTTGCCCAGAACGATCATGAACAGCGCGATGTAGAGCGCCGATGCGATGTACAGCCCCAGGAAGGAAACGGCCAGCACATACACCGTCGCTGGAACCAGCACCGACATCACGCGCTTCAGCTGCTCCGAATCGACGAAGACCTCGGTCTTCCTGTTCTTGCCGAGCAGGGCTTGATACAGGATGCCGGCGCCCGAGATGGTGATGATCAGGCCGATGTAGAAGGGAAAGTAGCCCGCCCCGGGGCCGTCGGTGGTCCAACCGGCGCCCAGCCTGCGGCTTTCGAAGATCACGCCCAGGCCGATGATCATCAGGACCGCCGCAACCACCGCTTCGACCAGGTTGGTGGCAACGCCCGTGCGCGCCGCGGCGTCGCCGGATTTCTCGTCGTGCTCCATGGAGCCCCCATCGTGTGTGTGTGATGAAAACCAATGCGGCGCCCTCGCCATCCCCCGCGCGGGGTGATGGCTGTCGCGTTCGCCGCTCGGCGCCCGCTTACTTGCTGCTGGCGGCCAGGAAGCCGGCTTCGGTCATCAGGGTGCGGTGGGTGGCCTCT
Source organism: Variovorax sp. LjRoot175 (assembly GCF_964253805.1). Classification (NCBI taxonomy): domain Bacteria; kingdom Pseudomonadati; phylum Pseudomonadota; class Betaproteobacteria; order Burkholderiales; family Comamonadaceae; genus Variovorax; species Variovorax sp. LjRoot175. Next base: position 5,718,527 of record NZ_CAXURY020000001.1, read on the forward strand.
GCGCCTGCCAGCCATTTCGCGAACGCGTCGCCGGTCATGAAGGTGGGATTGAACGCACCCTTCTCCATGTACTCTTTCCACTCGGGCGTTGCGGCGACCTTGGTCAGCAGATCCACGTAGAACTTGAGCTGGTCGGGCGTCACGCCGGCGGGCATGAAGATGCCGCGCAGCATGGTGTACTTGGTCGGGACGCCGGATTCCTTGCAGGTCGGGATGTCGTTCCACGACTGCGTGTCGGTGACCTTGGCCTTGAAGGGCATGCGCTCGTCGTCGAACACGCACAGCGCGCGCAGCTTGCCGGCGCGCCACTGGGCAACCGCCTCGATCGGGTTGTTCACGGTGGAATGCACATGGCCGCCCACCAGCTGCACCGCGACCTCGCCGCCGCCCTTGAAGGGCACGTAGATGAACTTCGTGCCGGTGGCCTTTTCGAGGGCCACGGTGATGATCTGGTCTTCCTGCTTCGAGCCGGTGCCGGCCATCTTGAACTTGCTCGGGCCCGCCGCCTTCGCCGCCGCGATGTATTCGGCGGCGCTCTTGTACGGCTCCTCGGCGTTCGACCACAGCACGAACTGGTCCAGCGCCATCATCGCGACCGGGGTCATGTCCTTCCAGTTGAAGGGCACGCCGGTCGCCATCGGCGTCGTGAACAGGTTCGACAGCGAGATGATGATCTTGTGCGGATCGCCCTTGGCTTCCTTGACCGCGAGGAAGCCCTCGGCGCCGGCGCCGCCCGACTTGTTGACGACGATGAGCGGCTCCTTCATCAGCTTGTGCTTGATGATGATGCCCTGCATCAGCCGCGCCATCTGGTCGGCGCCCCCGCCGGTGCCGGCAGGGATCACGAATTCCACCGGCTTGGTGGGCTCCCATGCGGCGAAGGCAGGTGTCGTGACCGCCAGCGCCATGACGGCCGCGGTGGACAGGCTGGCTCCGCAGGCCCGGGTGCGCGAAATGAGATTCCCGATCATGTTGTCTCCTAGGTAGGCTGTGCTCTTTTGCTTGGAATCTCAGTCGAAATCCCAGTGAGGCGAATGCTGCGCGCCGTCGCCCAAAGCCGGCTTGACCATGGTCAACTTTTCGGAGATTCCGTATTCGGGTAAGCCCGCGCCCTGCGCCGGCGGCCCATCGGGACAAATCTAGGGTTTACCCTCTAATCGGGTAAACCCTATAAGATGACCGGAACTCGACTTTGCAATCCAGGAGTTCCCCTATGTCCACCCTCGACCAATCGTCCCGCGCGAACGCCTTCGGCGGCCTGGCCGGCGCGTTCAAGGCCTTGGCCGATGAAGCCAGCGTGCTGGTCCATGCCTTGCTGAATCCGGGCAAGATCATCGAAGAAGTCGAGCAGATGCGCGCCCTGCACCTGGACGCGAACAAGGTCGAAGCCAGCAACCCGGCGCGCGCTGCCGCGTTGCGCTGGCAGGCCTCGCGCGTCGGCCTGCGCTGAGCGCGCCCGGCCAAGGCCGGTGGGGTATTCAGCTCAGGTGAGCACCCGCCTCAACGCTCGGATCTGTTGCCACACCTGCGCCTGCGTACCGGCCACGCCCATGACCTGCATGCACCGCTCCAGCCAGCCGGTGCGTTCGCGCATGCGTTGGATGGCGCGCTGCAGGTCGCGGCGCACGGCGGCACCGTAGGCGCCTTCGGCCTTGGCAACGGCATCGCGCAGCAGCGCCAGGCTCGGCTTCATCATCGCCAGGTCGATCAGGTCGCGGCTGAATACGCCGTCATCAGGCCAGCGGTCGGAGTTGGCGAGCAACTTGCTCGCGGCCATGTCCAAGGGCGTGAGCGTTGGCACGCCGCACAGCTCGTCGGCCTTGCCGGGTACCTGCAGCGCCATGCGGGCCTCGAACACGATCTCGAACTTGATCGGTTGGTCGTCGACCTGCACGCGCGTGCGGATGCCGCACTGGTAGGCGCGCAGTTCGCCGGCCTGCGTCAGCGGCACGGCATCGGCCCGCGTCACGGTCGCAAGTCCATCGATGCCGGTCATCTCCTGGCGAAGCTGACGGTACGCCGCAAGGTCCGACACGAGGAAGTCGATGTCCACCGACTCGCGGTACTCGCCGAAGCGCAGCGCGATCGCGGTGCCGCCGCCGAACAGGCAGCCCCGTTCGCGCAGCCGCGGCCCATCGAGCGCCTGGAGTACCCGCGCGACGCGGCGGTGGTGCGGCCGCTCAAACAACAGGGTCGCTCCCGAGTGCCAACCGCAGGGCATCGACGAGGTCCCGCTCGGCCGGAGACAGTGTCGTGGGGTCGAGGTGCCGCCAGTTGCGCTCGTAGATGCCCAAGGCTTCGCGCGGCGTGAGTTCTTGCGGGCCGTGGACCTGCCACGCCAGTTCCTTGAGGCCAGGGTAGTCGGCGATGCGGACGCGCGCGGGAAGCCAGCCTCGGCGATGCGTTTCGGCGGGCGCAGCAGCTTCCTCCCGCGGCCGGATCGCCACAGCCAGACCCAGCGCCACCAGCACCCGCAGGTACGCGGCCATGGTGACCGCAGGTTCGCCCTTTTCGATCCGGTGCAGGGTGACGCGCGAGATGCCGGCAGCTTCGGCCGCGGCCACGGCGCTGATGCCCAGGTCCTTGCGGCGCCGGCGCACCGTGGCGCCGATGGCGGCCAGGGCCTCGGCGGATTGGGGAGTGAGCTCAGGGCCTGGATCGGGCATAAGTGTTTCTCATTCTTGACAAAATCACTGATTTGTCAAGAATGAGAAACAAATCAGCGCAGTGCGTGGCGCGCTGCGCCTACGATGCTCGCCGCATCCACGCCGAAGAACCGGCGCAGCGCCGCGCGCGTGTCGCTGCGGCCGAAGCCGTCGGTGCCCAGTGTGAGGTAGTGCCGGCCTTCGGGCAGGAAGGCGCGCACGCTCTCGGGCACGGCGCGCACATAGTCGGTCGCGGCAATCACAGGCCCGCTGCCGCCCGCCAGCTGCTGCGCGATGAAGGGTGTGCCCGGCGCCGCATCGCCGGCCAGCGCACGCTGCTCGCAGGCTCTCCCATCGCGCGCAAGTTCGCTCCAGCTCGTGACGCTGAAGACCTCGGCCTCGATGCCTTCCGCGGCCAGCAGCTGCGCTGCCTTGAGGACCTCGGTCAGGATCGCGCCGGAGCCGAGCAGCGTCACTTTGGCTGACGCGCGCTCCGGACCCTCGAAGCGATAGCAGCCGCGCAGCACATCGACCTCCGCGCCTGCCGGCAGGTCGGGCTGGGCATAGTTCTCGTTCATCAGCGTGACGTAGTAGAAAACGTCCTTCTGCTCGGCCATCATCTCGCGGATGCCGGCATCGACGATCACCGCCATCTCGCCCGCGAAGGCCGGGTCGTAGGCCTTGCAGTTGGGGATGGTGGCGGCGACCAGATGGCTCGTTCCGTCCTGGTGCTGCAGCCCCTCGCCGCCGAGCGTGGTGCGCCCCGAGGTCGCGCCGAGCAGGAAGCCGCGCGCGCGCTGGTCGGCCGCGGCCCAGATCTGGTCGCCCACGCGCTGGAAGCCGAACATCGAGTAGTAGATGTAGAAGGGCAGCATCGCCAGGCCATGCACGCTGTAGCTGGTGGCCGCCGCGGTCCAGCTCGCGATGGCGCCGGCCTCGCTGATGCCCTCTTCGAGGATCTGGCCGTCGGTCGCCTCGCGGTAGGAGAGCACCGAGCCGATGTCTTCCGGCGCATAGCGCTGGCCCACGCTCGAATAGATGCCGACCTGCTTGAACAGGTTGGCCATGCCGAAGGTGCGCGCCTCGTCGGCCACGATGGGCACGATGCGCGGGCCCAGCGTCTGGTCCTTCATGAGGTTGCCCAGCATGCGCACGAAGGCCATGGTGGTGCTCATCTCCTTGCCGGCGGCGGCGACCGCGAACTGCGCGTAGGCCGCGATCTCGGGCTTGGCGACCGGCTCGCACGCGGTCTCGCGCTTGGGCATGCTGCCGCCGAGCGCGGCGCGCTTCTCGCGCAGATAGCGCATCTCGGGGCTGTCCTCGGCCGGCTTGTAGAAGGCGGCCTGCGCGGCCTGCTCGTCGGTGAGCGGCAGATCGAAGCGGTTGCGGAATTCGAGCAGGTCGTGCTCGTCGAGCTTCTTCTGCGAGTGCGTGGTCATCTTGCCCTGCCCCGCGCTTCCCATGCCGTAGCCCTTCTTGGTGTGGGCCAGGATCACGGTGGGCTGGCCGCGGTGAGCCGCGGCCGCGGCATAGGCGGCATGGATCTTCACCAGGTCGTGGCCGCCGCGCTTGAGGCGGTCGATCTGCTCGTCGGTCATGCCTTCCGCGAGGCGCGCGAGCTCCTCGTTCTGGCCGAAGAAGGTGTCGCGGTTGTAGCGCCCGTCCTTGGCCGCGAAGGTCTGCATCTGGCCGTCCACCGTGTTGGCGAAGGCGCGCGCCAGCGCACCGCCGCTGTCGCGCGCGAACAGGCCGTCCCAGTCGCTGCCCCACACCAGCTTGATCACGTTCCAGCCGGCGCCGGCGAAGAGTTTTTCGAGCTCGTCAATGATGCGGCCGTTGCCGCGCACCGGGCCATCGAGGCGCTGCAGGTTGCAGTTGACCACCCACACGAGGTTGTCGAGCTTCTCGCGCGCGGCGAGCGTGAGAGCGCTCATCGATTCGGGCTCGTCCATCTCGCCGTCGCCGAACACGCCCCACACTTTCCGTCCCTCGCAATCGAGCAGGTTGCGGTGCGTGAGGTAGCGCATGAAGCGCGCGTGGTAGATCGAGCTGATCGGACCGATGCCCATCGAGCCGGTCGGGAACTGCCAGAAGTCCGGCATCAGGTACGGGTGCGGATAGCTGGAGAGGCCGCGTGCGCCGTGGGCGGGCGCCGTGAGTTCCTGGCGATAGTGCCGGAGATCCCCCTCGCTCAAGCGCCCTTCGAGAAAGGCACGCGCGTAGACGCCCGGCGCGCTGTGCGGCTGGAAGAACACGAGGTCGCCGCGCTGCTTCTCGTCGCGCGCATGGAAGAAATGATTGAAGCCGGTCTCGAACAGGTCGGCCGCACTCGCATAGCTCGCGATGTGGCCGCCGAGCTCGCCATAGGCCTGGTTGGCGCGCACCACCATCGCGAGCGCGTTCCAGCGCATCAGCGAAGCCAGCCGCTCTTCGATCGCGAGGTCGCCGGGGAACACCGGCTGCGCCTCGACCGCGATGGTGTTGACGTAGGGCGTCGACAGCTCGGGCTGCCAGCCGATGCGCTGGGTGCGTGCGATGCGCGCGAGCTCGTCGAGCATCCAGCGCGCGCGTTCCGGGCCGTGCGCCTCGGCCAGCGAAGCGAAGGCCTCGCGCCATTCGGCGGTTTCGACCGGGTCGGGATCGTTCAAGGGCATGTCGATCAGTGCGCGCAGCTGACCGGAAGAAATCGGGGCGTTCATGAACCGCACTTTAGGCCGCCTCTGATGGAATGGGCTGCCGTTCCAACGGATCTCTCAGGGTTATCACGGCATAGAATGCCGCCATTCAGCCACTTTGAAGCATTTCATGCAACTGGACGCGATCGACCTGCGCATCCTGGACGAGCTGCAGCGCGACGGCGCACTCTCGAACGTGGAGCTCGCGCGACGCGTGCACCTCTCGCCCTCGCCCTGCCTCGCGCGCGTGAAGGCGCTCGAAACGGGCGGCGTGATCCAGCGCTACGTGGCGCTGGCCAACGCGGCCGTGCTGGGGCTCGGGCTCAACGTGTTCATCTCGATCAGCCTCAAGACGCAAAGCAAGAAGTCGCTGGCCGACTTCGAACAGCGCATCGCCGAGCACGACGAGGTGATGGAGTGCTACCTGATGACCGGCGACAGCGACTACCTGATCCGCGTGGCGCTGCCTGACATCGGTGCGCTCGAGAAATTCATCCTCGAGCAGCTGACGCCCATTGCGGGCATCGAGAAGATCCGCTCGAGCTTTGCGCTCAAGCAGGTGCGATACAAAACGGCGCTGCCGCTGCCGGCAGCGCCGTCCTGAATCGCTCGGGCCTTACAAGCCGATCAGACCGCCGTCGTTCTTCGTGATCACGACCGTGGCCGAGCGCGGACGCGCAATGCCGCCTTCCGGCCAGTGGCTGCCGAAGAGCGCCGGGTTGCCGATGTTCGCCGCCGCCGTGGTCTCGCCCGGGTGCTGGATGTTGACGAACAGCGCGCGGCCGTCGCCCGATTCGGCGATGCCGGTGATCTCGCAGTCCTTCGGGCCGACGAGGAAGCGGCGCAGGCCGTCGGTGCCCGGCGCCTTGCCGACGAAGGTGGCCTGCATGCGGTTGGTCGCGCCGTCGACGTTGGTGATGGTCTTGGCAGCGCCATCGCCCACCTTGCCGGGCACGGCGCCCAGCAGCATGCAGTTGGTGACGTCGGTGTAGGCGCCGTCGTCGGTCTCCAGCCACAGCAAGCCGCTGGTCACGCTGCTGAACCACAGGCCGTCGGGGCTCGAGAAGTCGTTGTCGGCGACCAGGCCCGAGAGGTTGATGTCGGCCGAAGCCGCGGCGCGCGCGCCGAACAGGTACACGTCCCACTTGAAGCTCAGGGCCGCCGGGTCGGCGCCGTCGTCCGCGAAGCGCACGATGTGGCCGTTGGGATTGCCGGTCTGCGCCGTCGCGGCCACGCCCTTGGGGTCGTTGTAGAAGCGCGGGTTGGCCGCATCGGTGGCCGTGATGGGACGCGAAGCGGCGTTGGTATTGGTGAGGGTCACATAGACCTCGCCGGTCTTCGGATTGACGGCCGTCCACTCGGGGCGGTCCATCTTGGTGGCGCCGGCCGCATCGGCCGCGAGGCGCACGTTGATCACCACGTCGGCTGCGTCGGCGAAGGCGTAGGCGGGATTGCTCGCCGTGATGCCGTTGACGCCGAGCTTGAGCTCCAGCCACACGCCCGTGCCGTCGGCATTGAACTTGGCGACGTAGAGCTTGCCGTCGTCCATGTACTTGTCGCCGGCCGCCAGGCCGCCGTTGATGTCGGCCGCATCCCAGGCCTTGGTCGACACGAACTTGTAGATGTACTCGTTGCGCGAATCGTCGCCCATGTACCAGACCAGGGGCTTGCCGACCACCACCGGGCCGAGGCAGGCGCCTTCGTGGCCCATGCGGCCGAGCGCGGTGCGCTTCTTCGGCGTGCTGCCGGGCGTGAAGGGATCGATCTCGACCACCCAGCCATAGGTGTTGGCGCCGTTGCGGAAGTCGTCTGTGGCGGTGGCGCCGGTGACCTGGGCATTCCAGCGGCCGTAGATGTTGTCGGCCGTGTCGGGCGTGACGGTGGACCAGAGTTCGCGACCGGTGCCGGCGACGCCGTAGCGCGTGAAGGCGGCGATCTCCTTGGCGCTGCGGCTGGGGTTGTCGGTCGCGGTGATGCGACGGAAGTAGCCGGCCCAGTTCTCCTCGCAGGTCAGGTAGGTGCCCCAGGGCGTAGTGCCGTTGGCGCAGTTGTTGAGCGTGCCGCGGGTCTTGCTGCCGTCGGTGCTGAACTTGGTCTTCAGGTAGTCGGTGTTCGCAGCCGGGCCCGAGAAAGTCACCTCGGTCAGCGTGTGGACGCGGCGGTTGAAGCTCGAGTCCTGCTTGTAGCTCCAGCTGCTCGCGCCCTTGTTGACCTCGATCACGCTCACGCCGTGCAGGAAGAACTCGCGCTGCACTTCGTCGGCGACGCTGCGGACGGCGGCGTTGCCGGTGCCGACGATGGTCTGGCCGGTGGGATGCAGGAACAGCGGCGTGATGGCTTCGTGGTTCATCGCGAGCAGGCCGCGCGAGGCATTGGCCGGGTCCCACTTGTTCGAAGCATTGATGCCGAAGAAGGTCATGCCGTCATGGTGGTCGCCGGCGCGCTTGTCGTAGGTGGCGGGCGCATCGGTGCCGTCGTTCACATAGGCAGGCACGCCGGCCGCGATCGGATCGCCGAGGCGGTACAGCACGGTGGCGGTATAGCCGGGCGGCACGCTGACGACGTCGTCCAGGCTCTTGGCGACGGCCGTGAAGCCCAGCTTGGGTGCGGCCGGCGCCGGTGCGGGCGCAGGGGCCGGAGCGGGTGCCGGCGCAGCCGGCAGCACCGGGAAACCGCCGCCGCTGCCGCCACCGCCGCAGGCTTGCAACAGAGCGGCGCCGGCGGTGCCGACGCCCAGGCCGAACAGATGGCGACGGCTCAGGCGCGACGCGATCAGGTCGTTGAAGGAGGGGTTGGGGCTTGAGTTGTGGCCGATGTCGTCGGGGTCGATCGCAGCGATTTCGTTATGGGTCTTGGCGGTCATTCGCAGAACTTTCAGTGGGGACTGGTTGTAGAAAAACTCAGCCCGGTACGCTAAAAGTTCAATGTGACGCCCGGAAGTCAGTCATGGGTCAGATCCGCGACGCGCGGCCTCCTCCGCCGCCGGCGGTCGTTCTCTCAGCGCGCGTGCTGCAGCAGGCGCGCCGCCGCCTCGTACGTCGCGGCGTTGTTGAAGGCCGCGAGCCCGGCGGTCAGCAGCGCGATGCATCCGGCGACAGGGCCCGGCAGCGAACGCGCGGCAAACACCGCGAGCGCCATCAGGAGCGGCAGGAAGTGCGCGGCGTAGAGAAAGGTCTCCTCGCCGTAGACCAGGTGCAGCACGACTTGCGCCGCCAGCGTGAGTCCGAGGACCTTGCCGAAGACATGCCACTGCGGCGAACGCAGGAGCCCGTGGGTGCCGGCCGCCAGCAGCAGGGTCCACAGGCCGAGCGCGAGCATGCCCGCCCAACTGCCCGAACCGGGCGCGCTCAGCTGCACCGTGAGCCAGTTCAGCTTGGGCGCCTCGGAGGCCTTGGCCAGCAGCACTTCGGGCAGGCTGATCGGGTGCCAGAACATGCCGGCCAGCTTGTGCAGCACGGTGCCCGACTGCTCCAGGTTCATATAGTCCGCCTCTTCCCGGCTGCCTAGGAAGAAGAACTTGGCAAAGCTGTAGAAGAAGCGCTGCGGCACCGTGAGGATGGCGACGATCACGAACGCGATCGCGCTGATGCCGAGTGCGCGCCGCCAGGGCCGCTGGACCACGGCCAGCGCCAGCCCCGCGACCCAGTTGGTGACCGTGATGCTGAGGCTCGCGATGCTGGCGGCGACCAGCAGCCGGTCGCCGACCGGCCGATGCACCGCCAGCGCCGCGACCAGCAGTACCCACAGCAGGGTCAGCGATCCGATGCCGAAGGTCTCCGGCACCGAGAACCAGAACTGGAAGCCGGCGCTTGCAATGGCCAGCAACGAAAAGCTGAATGCAACGAAGCGGCCGGCGCCGAGCAGCCGGCACAGCGCATAGAAGGAGACCACCCACAGCGCCGCCACCAGCCCCATGAAGCGCATGGCCGCCTGCAGATCGCTGCCCGGCCACAGCACGCGCAGGCCGGTGACCGTCGGATGGATGAGGATCGAGGCGATCGGATGGACCTTGGTGCGGAAGTGGTTGCTCTGCGAATCCACCATGTTGGCCAACACGCGCGGCAGGTCGGACTGGAACCAGGCGTCGAGGCCCTCCCGCGTGAAGAGCTGCGGCGGCAATTGGCGCGACAGGGCCGCCAGCAGCAGCAGCGCCAGCGCCGCGAGCAAGACAGCGAGCAGCCCATCCCAGGCGAGGCTGCGCTTGATCGTGGGCGGATCCACGCCGGCGCCGGGCCGCCCCCAAGGCGGCGTGCGGCCCCCTCGGGGGGCAGCCGAATTCAGCCTGCCATCCATAGCGCGACGGCCCCGATCGCCACGGCCAACCGGCTGACCCAATCGCGCGCGGCGAAGACCACCGGGTCGTCGTGCAGCACGCCGCGGATCGCCTTGAGCCAGATGCGCATGGTCCAGAACAGGAAGACCGGGATCAGCACCCAAAGATATTGGGGGTTCTCGTAGCGCGCCACCATCTGCTGGTCGTGCAGGTAGAGGCCCAGCAGCAGGGCCGCCATCTGCCCGGCTGCGACGCCGGTGCACAGCACGAAAGGCGCATCGGTGGCCACGTAGCCGCGATTGCGCTTCATCTGGCGCACCTCGGCGGGCGGGCCGGTCAGCTCGACATAGCGCTTGGCCAGCGCCAGGCTCAGGAAGATGAAGAGCGAGAACGAGAGGATCCAGAAGGACAGCGGCTGTCCGGTGGCCGCCGTGCCGGCCGCCACCCGGATCGTGTAGAGGGCGGCCAGCGAGAACACGTCGACCACCGCACGGCGCTTGAGATGCAGCGAGTAGGCGGTGGTCAGCGCCATGTAGAGCAGCAGCACGCCCACGAAGGCATCCGGCAGCAGCGCGAGCGACAGCGCCAGCGAACTCGCACACAGAAGGCCTGTCATGACCAGGCCCGCCGGCACCGAGATCTCCCCGGCGGCGAAGGGCCGCGTACGCTTGCGGTGATGCCGCCGGTCCGTTTCGAGGTCGAGCAGGTCGTTGAGCACGTAGATGCCCGAGGCCATGAGACCAAAGGCCAGGAAGGCGAGCGCAGCGTTGACGACCAGCGGCTGCGTGAGATCGTGCAGCACCGGCATCAGCGGCAGGAAGATCAGCAGGTTCTTGAGCCACTGGTGCAGGCGGGCACCGTACAGATAGCGCTTGAAGGACGTGCGCGGCGGCACGATCCGCGCCTCGACCGTGGTCGCGCCGGCCGCGCGCCGGGCCAGCGATTCGGAGCGGCTGACCACCACCGCGGCCTCGGCGCCGCGCCAGACCGCGAGGTCCACGCTGCGATCGCCTGCATAGCAGAAGGCGCGGCCGCCGGCGTCGGCCTCGATCGCCGCCAGCTTGCCCGCGCCGCGCAGGTTGCGCTCGCCGTCGGAGGCGAGCACCGCATCGAAAAGGTCCAGGTGCCGCGCCACCGCGTGCGCGAGCTTGGCGTCGCTTGCCGTGGCCAGCACCGTGCGGCGGCCGGCGGCGCGCGCGCTGCGCACCAACTCGATCACCTCGGGCCGGTAGGGCAGGGTCGTGACATCGACGGTGGCGCGCTGCGCCACCTCGTCCTTGAACGCCGCCTTGCCGCGCAGCAGCCACAGCGGAAGGGAGAGCAGCGAGAGCGGCGAAGCGCGCACCAGCTGCAGCAGGGATTCGTGCAGCAGGTCGGTGGCGATCAGCGTGCCATCGAGATCGACGTAGAGCGGTCGCATGGTATTGAGGCCTGTCATCAGGACCCTAGCTCCGGCCGAGCACCACGACGCCCGCCATGATGATGGCGATGCCCAACACCCGGCCGGCGGTCAGCGGCTCGCCGAACAGCTGCCACGCGAGCAGGGCCGCGATCACGTAGCCCATCGACAGCATGGGATAGGCGACGGTCACGTCCACGCGCGTCAGTGCGAGGATCCACAGCCCTGCGCTGAGGAAATAGCAGACCAGGCCGAGCAGGATCCACGGCTGCGTGGCCGCGTTCCATGCGGCCGCCATCAGCGAGGCGCCGCTGCCCATGGCCACCGTGCCCAGCGTCTTGGCACCGGCCTTGAGCATCAGCTGCGCCGCCGAGTTGAGCAGCACGCCCGCGAAGATGATCGAAAAGGTCTGGAGATTCATGAAGATCCTTGCCCGTCGAAGGAAAGGATCATGCCCTGGCACCCGTTACTTCGGCCACAAGACCCACAAACGCAGAGGCTGATTCACGCGCGCGGCCAGGCGCCCCGCTTCGGCGCCGGTGCCGGCGAAGTAGTCGGCGCGCACTGCGCCGACGATCGCGCTGCCCGTGTCCTGCGCGACCACCAGCTTCGCGAGCGGCACCACCGGCCCGGGCGAGGCCAGCCAGACCGGCGTGCCGTAAGGGATGCTCTCGCGGTCGACCGCGATCGAGCGCCCGGCCGTGAGCGGCACACCCTGCGCACCGACCGGGCCGGAGGCCGCATCGGTCTCGGACAGCGGCTCCTCGCGGAAGAACACGTAGCGCGGATTGCTCCACAGCAGTTGCGACAGGCGCTGCGGGTTCTGCGCCACCCACTGCTTGGTGTCGTCCGGCCACAGACTGACTTTCGTCGCGCCCTGGCTCACGAGCCATTGCTGAACGCTCTTGTACGGCTGCTCGTTGGTGGCCGCGAAGGCCACGCGTACGGTGCGCTGGGAGCCGTCGGCCTCGGTGATGCGCAGCCGTCCCGAGCCCTGGATGTGCAGCATCAGCACGTCGATCGGATCGGCCAGCCAGGCGATCTCGCGGCCGCGCAGCGCGGCCTGGGCCTGCGGCAGGGTGTCGATCTCCTGCCGCGTGTACCAGGGACGGCGCGCCACCAGACCGGCGGGCGCCTGGTAGAGCGGCACGGTGTGGGTGGCGGTCGGCCGCCGCGAAGCGTCGAACACCGGCTCGTAATAGCTCGTGAGCTTGCCTTCGTTCTGGCCGCCCGCGAGCGATTCGACGCGGTAGGGCTGCAGCCTCTGCTGCATCCATTCGCGCTGTTCCTCGGTTTCGGCGAGCGCCAGCTGGCGCACCTCGCGGCACAGCGGCGCGAAGGCCGCGTTGGGGCGCGCGCAATTCGCGATCAGCGCACCCCAGCCTTCATGCAGCGCGTCGTCGCCGAAGCCCGGCAGCTCGGACCAAGGCACGGGCACCCAGCGGCTCTTGGGATGCGCGAGCGATCCGGTGAGCGGCCCCAGCTCGCGCTGCGGGCTCGCGCCCGGCACGGCCGCGGGCGTCGTCGCTGCTTCGGGCTGCAAGGTGCCGACCGAACAGCCGGCGAGCGTTGCTACGATCGCGAGCCCGACCAGCCACTGGAGTCCTTTTGTCATGGGTTTGATTTTGCTTGAAGCGCTGGGCGCCGGAATCGTGCTGGTGCTGATCGTCTGGTGGACCATGTTCTCAGGGCGCAAGCGCGGCGAAATGCACGATGCGGACGATTCTGAAAAAGAGTCTTCGTCCGACGAGCCACCGCCGGGGGGCTCCACATAATTCCTCCTCGCTGAATCCAGCGTCTAAAAGGAATTCATATGAAAAAACTCGTACTCGCCACCACCGCAGCCGCCCTCGTGCTCTCGGGCTGCGCCGGCATGAGCGACACCCAGCGCAACACCGGCATCGGCGCCGGCATCGGCGCCCTTGGCGGCGCGGTCATCGGATCGGCAACCGGCGGCGACAGCCGCGCCATCGGCACGGGCGCTGCGGTCGGTGCGGCCGCAGGCGCGCTGGGCGGCTATCTCTGGTCGCAACGCATGGAAGCGCAGAAGCGCGAGATGCAGGCCGCCACGCAGGGCACCGGCATCGCCGTCACCCAGACCCCCAACAACGAGCTCAAGCTCGCGATCCCGAGCGACGTCTCCTTCGACACCGGCCGCTCTGCCATCAAGCCGAACTTCGCGCCGATCCTCAACCAGTTCGCCAACGGCCTGCGCAACAACCCGAACGCCGAGGTGCGCATCATCGGCCACACCGACAGCACCGGCACCGATGCGATCAACAACCCGCTGTCGGTCGACCGCGCCGCCAGCACGCGCGACTACCTGATCGCGCGCGGCGTGCCGCAGCAGGCCTTCCGCATCGAAGGCCGCGGCTCGCGCGAACCGGTCGCCGACAACAACAGCGATGCCGGCCGGGCACAAAACCGCCGCGTCGAGATCTACGTCGGCGAACGCCCGCAAGGCTAAGGGCGCAGGAGGTTGGCGAGTTCCACGGCCGACTTGACTTCCATCTTCTCGAACACGCGCGCACGATGGACCTCCACCGTGCGCACGCTGATGGAAAGCTGCTCGGCGATCAGCTTGTTGGGCAGGCCCTCGACCACGCGCCGCATCACCTCGCGCTCGCGCTCGGTCAGTTCCTCGACACGGCGCATCAGGAGGCGTCGCGCGCGCTGCGCCTCGATGGCGCGCAGCGAGGCGCCGAGCGCATGCTCGATGCGGTCGACCAGCGCGTTGTCCGAAAAAGGCTTCTCGCAGAAATCGAAGGCGCCGCGCTTCACCGCGTCCACCGCCGTGGGCACGTCGGCATGGCCGGTCAGGAAGATGACTGGCATGACTTCCAGCAGGCCGCGCTCGGCCAGCCGGTCGAACAGCACCAGCCCGCTGGTGCCGGGCATCCGCACGTCGAGCAGCAGGCAGTGCGGCTGATCGGCCAGCGGCTCCTCCATCAAACGCAATTCGAAGGCTTCGGCACTCGCAAAATGTTCGCTCACCAGCCGGCGCGAACGCAGCAGCCAGGCCAGCGCCTCGCGCACGCTGGCGTCGTCGTCGACGATGAAGATGAGGGCATCGATCAAGGGTTGCATCAGGAAAGGTCCATCGACTGATTCAGGCCGCAGGCAAAGTGAATCGGAACACCGTGCCGCGGGGCCGTTGCGGCTCGAACACCAGCGCGCCGCCGTGTTGCTCGACCACCGTGCGGCAAAGGCTGAGGCCCAGGCCCATGCCGTCGGGCCGGGTGGTGAAGAAGGGCGTGAAGAGGTGCTGCGCCACCTCTTCGCTGATGCCGCAGCCGAGGTCGGCCACCGAGAATTCGATCCAGCGCCGCGTGTCGGCCTTGTCGCCGGCATCGCTGGCTTCACCGACCGCGCGGGCGCGTGCCGCGCGCAGGCGCAGCACTCGGTCGCTGAGCTCCGGCAGGTCCATGGCCTGCATCGCGTTGCGCGCCAGGTTCAGGAGCACCTGCTCGACCAGCGTGCGATCGCACTGCACCCGCGGCAGGCGCTCCTCGAAGCTGACCTCGACGCGCACCGCGAGCTTGCGCGCCTGCAGCCGCACCAGCGGCAGCACCGCATCGAGCAAGGCCTGCGGCGCGACGGCCTCGCGCGTGCGGTCGCGCCGGCGCACGAAGTCGTGCACGCTGCGGATCACCTTGCCGGCGCGGTCGGCCTGCTCGGCGATGCGGCGCACCGCCATCGCGACTTCGCCATGGTCGCTGCCCTGCTGCGCCTGGCCCGCACCGTGCAGCAGGTTGAGCGAGCCGCTCGCATAGCTCGCGATCGCCGCCAGCGGCTGCGTGAGCTCATGGCTCAGCAGCGAGGCCATCTCACCGACGGTGGCCAGCCGCGCGCTGGCCTGCAGGCGCTCCTGGCTGGCGCGCGAGAGTTCCTCGATGCGCCGCTGCTCGCTGAGGTCGATGGAGGCGCTCATCCAGCCGGTCTGGGCGCCCTGCGCGTTGATCAGCGGCGCCTCGAAGATCAGCACCGGGAAGCGGGTGCCGTCCTTGCGCATGAAGACCGATTCGAAACCTTCGCGCGGCGGCGGCCCACCGGTCAGCCGCGCGGCCTGGCGCCGGCGGTACTCGTGCGCCAGCTCGGTCGGCCAGTACGGCGCCTCGCCGGCATGGTTCAGCAGCTCCTCGGCGCTGAAGCCCACCATTTCGCAGAAGGCGGGGTTCACGTAGGTGATCCGCCCCTGCAGGTCACGCGCGCGCAGGCCGGTGATGACCGAGTCTTCCATCGCCTTGCGGAAGGCCAGCGCGTCGGCGAGGTCGCGTTCGGCGCGCTGGCGCCGGCGCGTGTCGCGCGCCAGCAGGACCAGCACCGACACCAGCGCGATCGAGATCGCGGTGACCAGCGCGGTCAGCAGATTGGGAAAGAGATCGGGCGCGGCACGCCAGCCGTCGACGCGCAGCATCAGGGTGGTACCGGGCAGGTCGACGAGCTGCTGCGAAGTGAACACGCGCGTGCCCAGGCGGCGCGCCGCGCCGACGGCCACCAGGCGGGTGCCGTCCGCCTCGGTGAAGGCAACCTCCTGGCCGCGCGTCAGCGTCGGCGCGACCAGTTCGACCAGCGTGTCGCGCAGCGAATAGGTGGCCACCAAGTAGCCGCCGCCGTCGACCGGCAGGCACAGCTCCATCACCTCGAGGCCGCCGCTCGGCACGAAGGGGACGTAGTGGCTCGGCGAGTAGGCCGGCGCGCCCAGCTTGCGTGCGGCGGCGCAGGCGAGCGCGACGTCGGACTGGTCCACGCTGCGGCTCGATTCCTCGAACACGCGCCGGCGGTAGGGCGTGTCGACGGCGGCCAGCGGGCGCAGCGCGGCGTCGCGCCACTCGAGCCTGAGCCACTCGCGGTGCTCGCGCAGCAGCGCCGCGGCTTCGATGGGCCAGTGCTCCCGGTCCATGCCGCTGGCCTGGGAGGCGCGCAGGCTTTGCGCGTTGCGCTGCAGGCCGCTGCGCAGGTCGGACACCGCATCGGCGGTGTCGCGGTCCAGCGCGGTCTGGACCTGCTCGACTTCGTGGCGACCCGCCAGCCACACCACGGTGA
The DNA here is from genome assembly GCF_964253805.1 of Variovorax sp. LjRoot175. Taxonomy (NCBI): domain Bacteria; kingdom Pseudomonadati; phylum Pseudomonadota; class Betaproteobacteria; order Burkholderiales; family Comamonadaceae; genus Variovorax; species Variovorax sp. LjRoot175. The sequence goes on from NZ_CAXURY020000001.1 coordinate 5,734,565, forward strand.
CCAGCAGCGCCAGCACCAGAACGGCCAGCAGCACCCAGAGGAACCAGCGCCGCCAGACGGAGCGCAGGAAGCGCAGCCACGCGAAGGCGTGGCGAAGGGTGCGGGCGGCGGGCAGCGTGGTGGAGGAGGACACCGAATTCAAAGTACGCAATGCGAGAGCGCGGGCAGCTGCGCGCGTGCGCGTTCGATCTGCTGCGCGTCGACTTCGAAGAGCACCACGCCTTCATCGACGGCGCGCTCGGCCACCACCGTGCCCCAGGGGTCCACCACCATCGACTGGCCCCAGGTCTGGCGCCCGTTCTCGTGCGTGCCGCCCTGTGCCGGCGCGACCACCCAGGCCAGGTTCTCGATCGCGCGGGCGCGCAGCAGCACCTCCCAGTGCGCGGCGCCGGTGGTGCGCGTGAAGGCGCTGGGCACCAGCAGCAGTTCGGCGCCCTGGCGCGCGAGCGCGCGGTAGAGCTCGGGAAAGCGCAGGTCGTAGCACACGCTCATGCCGATGCGCCAGCGGTGGCCGTCGCGCGATGGCAGATCGAAGCAGACAGGTTGCGCGCCGGGCGCGATCACGCGGCGCTCGTCGTAGCGCTCGCGGCCGTTGTCGAAGAAGAACAGGTGGATCTTGTCGTAGCGGGCCACCCGCTCGCCGTCCGGCGCGTAGGCGAGCGAGCTGTTGAACACATGGGTTTCGTCGCCGCTCTCGAGCGGCAGCGTGCCGCCGACGATCCAAAGGCCGAACTCGCGCGCCGCGTCCGCCAGGAAGCCCTGCACCGTGCCGGCGCCGGCGGTCTCGCGCAACGCCAGCTTGTCGGTGTCGCGCGCGCCCATCATGCAGAAGTACTCGGGCAATACGGCAAGCTCGGCGCCGGCGGCGGCGGCTTCGCCCAGCAGCGCGTGGGCGCGCGCCAGGTTGGCTTCGCGGGCGATGGCCGACACCATCTGGATGGCTGCGACTTTCATGTGCGGATCTCCGTTGTTCTTCCTCTTTCAGCGCGGCGCGGGCGCTACCGGCGCGCTCAAGGCTTCGGGCAGCGGCCGGCGCGGCACCTTGGTGATTTTCGGGTCGGCCCAGGTGCCGTCGATCTGGAACTCCTGCGTGGCGGCCGCGATCAACGGCCGGCTCAGCACCATCTGCGCAAGGAAAGTGCCCAGGCCGATCGCGGGGTTGATGGCGGTGGCCACCAGCGCCGCGGTGCCGGCATTGATCTCGGGCACCACCACCACGCGCAGCTTCTGCGTTTCGCGCGCGATGTCGGCCGAGCCGTCCATCAGCACGGCGGCGTTGACGCCCTTCATCTGCAGATTGTTGGTGCTGGCCACGCCCTGGCTGATCTTGGCGTCGCCGCGCACGAAATCGAAAGCGAAGCCCTGGCTGAACACATCGCGGAAGTCGAGCGTAAGGCGCCGTGGCAGCGCCTGCAGGCTCATCACGCCGAGCAGCTTGGCGATGCCCGGATCGGCCTTGAGGAACTGACCCTGTTCGACATCGACCTGCAGCTGCCCGCCCAGGCTCGGGTAGTCGAGCGAGAAGGGCGAGCCGCTCCAGTGGACCTCGCCCTCGAGCCGGCCGCGGCCGCGCCGCACCACGTCTTTCATGCCGAAGCGCCCGAGCAGCTCGCCGGCGTCGGCGATCTCGAGCTTGAAGTCCATGGTGGTGCGGCGCTGCTCGCCGCGTCCGCGTGCGGCCGTGCTGCCCGGCACCGCGGCCCAGCTGCCCTGGGCCGTGAAGGTGGCTTCGGGCATGCTGAAAGCCAGCTTGTTGAGCCGCCATTCGCGGACCGCGCCGCCGCGGTTCACCGCGTCGATCTCGGCGCGGCCGAGGCGCCGGCCCAGGAGCTCGAAGTCGTCGACCACGATGTCGAGCGCCGGCAGCGTGCCGGGTTGCTCGTCGAGCAGCGACTCGACCGCGGTGGCCTCGCTGGGCGCGATCTTGAGACGGGCGAGCCGCGCATGCAGGCGCCCGGCCTGCGCGCTGCGGTACTCCGCATAGCCGCTCAACTCGGTGGCATCGATGTTGGCGCGCCACAGCGCGCCGTCGCGCGTGCCGCCCATCACCACGCTGTGCAGCGTGCGGCCGCCGACCGCGAGCTCCTTCGCGCGCACCGCGAGGATGGTGGGCAAGTAGGCGGACGCGTCGTCGGCAGCGGCGTCGCTGCCGGTCGCCTCGGCCGGCTTGCCGGTGGTTTCGCTGAAGAGCGCCTGCCAGGCCGGCACGTCGATGCGCGCGAGCTGGATGTTCGCAAGCACGCCGCGCTCCGGCGCCGCCGCGGATTCGCCCGCGGCCAGGCCGATGCCGATGCCGCCGCGCAGCACGCGCGGCTCGCTGCCGGAGATGTCGCGCACGTAGGAGGCCGATCCGACGCGGCCCAGTTCGATCGAGAGCCGGTCCTGCAGCAGCGCCGCAGCGCCGGGGCGTGCCTCGCGCAGAACGACCTTCTTCTCGATCGACAGCGGCATCGACTCCTCGGCCGGCTTGGCCAGCGGTGCGGGCAGCTGCAGCGCGAGGCCCTGCAGGCTGCTGACGAAGGAGAACTCGGAGGCGCCCTCGCGCACCGTGAAGGAGGCCGTGTAGGGCGTGCTGCCGCTGGTGTTTTTCGCCAGGCGCGCGAGCCAGTCGACCTCGCGCGCCGCGCGCAGGCCGTCGGCGGTGGCCGTGCCCTGGGCGCGCAGGCTGAGCTCGTTGGCGGCGCCGGCATAGCGGCCGGCGCCCTCGATGCGCAGCGCCCCACCCATCGCTCGGGCCTGCACGCCGGCCAGCGAGAAGCCGCTTTCGGTGAAGCTCAGCGTGCCGCGCGCCTGGGTGAGCGGCGGCATTTCGGGAGCGATCTGGATCTCGTTGTCGGCCAGGGCGACGCTGGCCTGCACTTTCGCCTTGTCCATCGCGGCGAGCGGCAGTTCCAGGCGCAGGCGGTAGTCGGCGTTGCCGGTGGCGCGCGCGTGCGCCAGCGTCGGCCCGGCCTCGCCCGCGAGCGGCGATCCGGCGCGCAGCAGTTCGCCGAGCGGGCCCTTGGCCTGGGCGTCGACCTTGAGCAGCGGTGCGTGATGTGCCATGTCCGCGATCTGGGCCTCGGCCTTGGCGATCTCGATGCCGGGCGCGCCGACGACGCGCCCGCGCGCGTTGCGCACCAGCATGCCGGCGCGCTCGAAGACCAGTTCGCCGGACAGGCCGTTGAGCGCGGGCCATGCCTTCGCCTCGCCCGCCGCAGGCGGCACGTAGGCGTAAGTGACGTCGGCCACGCGCGCGGCGATGCGGAAGTCGCCGTGCCGCGGGTCGGTGAAGGGCATGTCCCACAGGTCGCCCTTGACCTTGAAATCGACCACGCTGGCGCTGCCCTTGGTGACCGCGTCGCGCACGTAGTCGCGCGTGTGCTTGGGGATATGCAGCGGCAGGTAGCGGAACACGCGGGTGCCGTCGGCGCGGTTGAGCTTGCCCTGCAGGTCGAGCACGCCCGGAAAGCGCGAGCGCCCGCGCGAGACGGCCGGGTCGCTGGTGCGCCAGCTGGCCTGCGCCTCGCCCTCGGCGTCGGCGTTGGCGAACTTCAGGTTGGCGAGCTGCAGCTGGGTCTTCTCGCCGTCGACCTTCCAGGTGAGCTGGGTGGACAGCTGGTCGATCGAAATCATCGGATCCTCGAACACGCCCGGAAACTCGAGCGCGCCGTTCGCGATCGAGAACGCGGCGCTGCCGCCGGCCTGGCTGGCATCGAAGTCGATGGTCGCGCCGCGCAGGCCGGGCGCGCCGACCGGCGGCAGTGGCTGCGTCGGCGCGGCAGCGGCGGAACGCGGTGCCGCGGGAACAGCGGCCCTCGGCGTGCCGGGCTGCGAGGCGATGCCGAAGCCGCTGACCCGGCCGCGCGCCTGGTATTTGTCGGGCGCGCCGAGCGAGCCCTGCCAGTTGGCGTCGATGCGCTCGACCAGGCCGCGCGGCTCCAGGCCGCCGATGAGCTTGTGCGTCGCCTCGCCGAGCGGCAGGCGATCCGCGATCAGCGCCAGCGCCGCGAGATCGAGCCGGTCGGCACGCAAGGCGCCGCGTTCGGACGTGCGGCCCTTCGCCGGCGTGTGCTGGAACCACAGGTTGCCGCCCGGCCAGCGCATGCCATCGGCCGTATCGAACTGCAGATTTGTGGTGGAGAACTCCAGGGTCTCGTCGGTCATGCGGCCGGCCAGGCGCCCGGTGACGGCGCGCAGCACCAGCGGCTGGAGCCCCTTGCCGAGCGAGGTGTCGACGCGCATCAGCGCCAGGTCGACGGCGCCGCCGATGACCTTGCCCTCGTTGACATCGGCCCAGACGCGCAGGGCGCCGTTGCCCTCGCGGATGCGGGCGTCGAGCGCCACGTACTGGCCCAGGCGCGTGGCGTCAATATGCGGCAGCTCGGCATAGACCTGGCCGTCCCAGCTCTGCCACTTGCCGCTGCGCACGGACAGCAGCGGCTGGCGGAATTGGCCGCGCAGCGTGAAGCGCTCGCCCCAGCCGGCCGGCGGCGTGGCGTCGAGCCGCATCGCATGGCGGCGGCTGCTGTTGCGGGCCACGAACTGCACGTCGGTCAAGAGCAGCGGCGCGGCGCCGCGGCGCTCGTCGGTCCAGCGCACCGTCCCGCCCTTGATCACGAACTCGCGCTGGGCGAAGAACCAGTCGGCCCCGCGGCCTTCGCCCGTGGTGTCGGTCGACATGTCGAGGCCGGCCACGTGCAGCTTGCCGAGCGCGTCCAGCCGCACCTCAAGCTGCGGCTGCTCGATGTAGAGCTGCTCGAAGCTCAGGCGCCAGAGCGAGCGCGGCGAGACGCTGGCCACCACGCGCGCGAGGCGCAGCGCCTCGCGCTGGCGCTCGTCGAGCAGCACCACGTCGCGCAGCTCGAAGCTCGGGAACAGGCTGCCGGACTGGGCGGTGATCGAACCGATGCGCACCGGCACGCCCATGGCCTTGCTGGCCTGCGCTTCGAGCGCGCCACGGTAGTCGCCGATTCGCGGCACAATCCAGACGTGTAGGACTACGACTGACAGCGCAAGCAGCAGCCATGCACCGATCAGCAAACCCAACAACCAGTGCGCCGTCACAGCGGTGATCTTGAGAAGCAGACGTGAAGGGGAAGACGTCGTGTCGTTCATTGAGGATCGCGCTGTGTCAGGAATTATGACCGCCAGCTCCCACCCGGGTTCCACCGAAGTCGAAGTCATCGCGGCACCCTCCTTGTCCGACTACTCGCGCTTCGTGCAGCGCCTGCGCCGCCGCTACGCCGCAGAACTCGCGCTGCTGCCGCCCGGCGAGCCGCTGCGCGAGCACATGGCGCAGGCCTTCCGGGCGCTGCGCGAGCGCGGCGACAACGTGGCCGATGCACTGCGCACCGTGCGGCAGCTGGTGATGGAGCGGCTCATCACGCTGGACTGCGACCATCATGCGCCGCTGGCCGTGGTCACCACCGCCGTGACCCAGCTGGCCGAGTTCGCGCTCGATGTCGCCTGCCGCGAAGCCTGCGCCGAACTCGACGCCCAGCACGGCGCGCCCCTCGGCCCCGAGGGCCAGCGCGCCCAGCTCTGGGTGGTGGGCATGGGCAAGCTCGGCGCGCGCGAGCTCAACGTGTCGAGCGACATCGACCTGATCTATCTCTACGACCAGGACGGCGAGACCGCGGGCGATGCCGACGGGCGCTCGCGCCTCGCGAACCAGGAGTACTTCGCGCGCGCCGTGAAGCGCATCTATGCGCTGGTGGGCGACACCACCGCGCACGGCTTCGTGTTCCGCGTCGACCTGGCGCTGCGCCCCAACGGCAATTCGGGGCCCAGCGCGGTGTCGCTCGATGCGCTCGAAGAGTATTTCCAGGTGCAGGGCCGCGAGTGGGAGCGCTTCGCCTGGCTCAAGAGCCGCGTGGTGGCGCCGCAGTCTGTGGTCGACGACTGCTCGGCCCGGGCGCTGCGCGGCGTGGTGCTGCCCTTCGTGTTCCGGCGCTATCTGGACTACAACGTGTTCGACTCGCTGCGCACGCTGCACCGGCAGATCCGCGAGCAGGCCGCGCGCCGCAGCGCCGGACGGCCCGAGCGCGCCAACGACGTCAAGCTCTCGCGCGGCGGCATCCGCGAGATCGAGTTCATCGTGCAGCTGCTGCAGGTGGTGCGCGGCGGCAAGTTCCCCGAGCTGCGCACCCGGCCCACGCTCGATGCGCTGCAGCGCCTGGCGCGCGCCAACCTGATGCCGCAGGAAACGGCCGATGCGCTGGCCGCGGCCTACGAATTCCTGCGCCGGGTGGAGCATCGCATCCAGTACCTGGACGACCAGCAGACCCACGTGCTGCCGGTCCACGACGAAGACCTGCGCTGGATCGCGCACACGCTCGGCTATGCCGACTGCTGCCTCTTCCTGTCGCAGCTCGATGCGCACCGCGAATTCGTTGCGCAGGAATTCGACAAGCTGCTGGGCGGCAAGAAGCCTTGCTCGCGCTGCAACGGCGGCAGCGCCAACCCTGCACCGGTCGACCTGAGCGAGCTGATCGACGAGCTGCCGCCGGCCTTTGCCGAACGCATCCGGGACTGGTGCGAAAACCCGCGAGTGACCGCCTTGCGCGACGAAACGCGCGCGCGCCTGCGCCAGCTCGTGCAGCGCACCGGCCAGTGGCTGCGCGAACCCGACAGCGAAGCCCCGGGGCAGATCGGCCACCATGTCGAGGCCGCGCTGCGCTGGGCCGACTGGATCGAACCCTTGCTCCGGCGCGACAACTACATCGCGCTCCTGGTCGAGCGGCCGGCGGTGCAGGAGCGCCTGCTGCGCCTGCTGGGCTCGGCCAAGTGGCCGGCACGCTACCTGATGCAGCATCCCGGGGTGATCGACGAACTGGCCAGCAACGAGATGCTGGCCGGGCGCTTCTCGGCCACCGAGTTCGAGCGCGAGCTGGAAGCCCGACATCTCTCGCTGCGCCAGACCGGCGAGGCCGACGAGGAGCGCCTCTTGAACCTGCTGCGCCATGCGCACCACGCTGAGGTGTTCCGCACGCTGGCGCGCGACGTCGACGGCCGCATCACGGTCGAGCAGGTGGCCGACGATCTCAGCGCCCTGGCCGATGCGGTACTGCGCGTGACGGCACGCTGGTGCTGGCCCCATGTGCGCAACCCGCACCGCGAAGCGCCCCAGTTCGCGATCATCGGCTACGGAAAACTCGGCGGCAAGGAGCTCGGCTACGGCAGCGACCTGGACATCGTGTTCGTCTACGACGACGACGACGAGCGCGCCAGCGAGGTCTACGCGGCCTATGTGCGCAAGCTGATCAACTGGCTCACGGTCAAGACGCGCGAGGGCGACCTGTTCGAGATCGACACCGCGCTGCGGCCCAACGGCAACTCGGGCCTGCTCACGACCAGCTTCGAGGCCTACGAGAAGTACCAGCTCGGCCGCGGCAGCAACACCGCGTGGACCTGGGAGCACCAGGCCATGACGCGCGCGCGATTCGTGCTGGGGGATTCATCGCTGGGCGAGCGCTTCGACCGCATCCGCGAAGCCGTGGTCACCGCGCCGCGCGACCGCGACGCGCTCAAGGCGCAGATCGTCGCGATGCGCGACAAGGTGCGCGCCGCGCGTCCCGTCAAGGCCGACCGTTTCGACGTCAAGCACAGCGCGGGCGGCATGGTCGATGCCGAGTTCACGGTGCAGTTCCTCGTGCTGTCGGAAGCGAAGGCGCATCCCGAGCTGATTCCCAACGTGGGCAACATCGCGCTGCTGCTGCGCGCCGAGAAAGCCGGCCTGCTGCCCGAAGGGATCGGTGCGAACGCGGCCGCCGCCTACCGCGAGCTGCGGCGCGTACAGCACCGGGCGCGGCTCAACGAAGAGCCGACGCAGGTGCCGATGAGTTCGTTGGTGGCCGAGCGCGAGGCCATGCTGGCCTTGTGGAAGGTGGTGTTTGGCTAGGCCGGCCAGTGCACGCAGCCTCGCGCTGGTCGCCGGCGCGGTACTGCTGCTGTTGGCCGGTTGCGCCAGTGGGCCGCGTGGCGGCCCCGGCATCGGACGCGACGGTCCCGATGCCAATCCGCCCGCGGGCCTCGGCCAGGTGCCCGATGCGGAGCCGCGCGTGGAAGCGATCCGCAGCAGCGGGGGCACCAGCAAGCCCTATGTGGTGCTGGGCCGGTCCTACGTGCCGATCACCGACGACCGGCCGTGGCGCGAAACCGGCCTCGCCTCCTGGTACGGCCGCAAGTTCCACAATCAGTCCACCGCCAGCGGCGAGCCCTACGACATGTACGCGATGACGGCGGCGCACAAGACGCTGCCGCTGCCGAGCTACGTGCGCGTGCGCAACCCGGCCAACGGACGAGAAGCCGTCGTGCGGGTGAACGACCGTGGCCCTTTCCACGACGACCGGATCATCGACCTGAGCTACACCGCGGCCCTCAAGCTCGACCTGCTGCGCGGCGTGGCGCCGGTGGAGATCGAGCGCATCACGAACGAGGACATCCGCGCGGGTACATGGCGGCGTGGCGACACGGGCACTTCAGCGCTGGCGTCGGCCACCCCCGTGGCGCCACGCCCGCTTGCGCCCGACAGCGTGGCCGTGCCTGCGGCCCTCACCAGCCCAGTGCTCGCCACGCCGCGCGCGGAGGTGCGTGAGCTCGCCGCGCTGCCGCCGCTCACAGCCGAAGCCGCGCCGTTGCCGGCAGCAGCGCCCGAGGCCGCGCTTGCATCGGCCTCATCGCCGAGCTCGGGCTTCTGGGTGCAGCTGGGCGCCTTCAGCCAGCGCGACGGCGTCGATCGCTTCCAGCAGCAGGTGGCACGCAGCCTGCCCATGCTCGCGCCGGCGCTCAACGTGTTCGCGGAGCGCGGCACCTACCGGCTGCAGCTCGGGCCCTATGCCTCGCGCGAGCTGGCGCGCGACACGGCCGAGCAGGTGCGCAACGGGCTGCAGCTCGCGCCGATGATCGTCGAGCGCCGCTGACCTTTCAGGGCGCGGGCGTCCTCAGCGCCATCAGTTCCTCGCGCGTGATGGCCCGCGACGAGAACTGCGCGGCAATGCGTTGCAGCTTCTCGGGATTGCGCTGCGTGCGGATGCGCAGGATGCGCACGCCGTCGGTCTCGATGGTCTGCACCGACTCCAGCGCGCCGTTGAAGAAGCGCAGCAGGCCCGGTTCGCCATTGACTTCCACCACCTGCAGGCGCAGGCCGATGCCGAGCAGCCGCACGACCGCGTAGTAGTACTGCGCAATGCGCTGGGCGCCGCGCAGCATCTGGCGAAAGGCGGGCACCTTGCCGCCGCTGTCTCCGATCAGCTCGACGTCTTCGGCCAGAAGCGCCTTCAGCCGCGCCATGTCGCCGCTGGCCGCCGCCTCCGCAAACCCCTCCAGCAGGCGCTGGTGAGCATCGCGCTCCACCGCGAAGCGCGGACGTTCGTCCTGGATCTGGTTCTTGGCGCGATGCACCAGCTGGCGGCAGGCCGCCTCGCTCTTGCCGAGGGTGCGGGCCACGTCCTCGTAGTCGGCATCGAACACCTCGCGCAGCAGGTAGGCAGCGCGCGCCTCGGGCGCCAGTCGCTCGAGCACGGCCAGGAAAGCCATCGAAACGTCGTCGGCGCGCTCCAGCATCTGCTCGGGCGAGGCCGGCGCATCGGTCACGAGCGGCTCGGGCAGCCAGGTGCCGACGTAATGGTCGCGCTGCTGCTTGGCGGCGCGCAGCCGGTCGATCGACAGGCGCGTGACCACCGTGACCAGCCAGGCCTCGGGGTTGTTCAGCGCATCGACGGTGGCATCGTTCCAGCGCAGCCAGGCGTCCTGTACCACGTCTTCGGCATCGGCGGAAGAGCCGAGCATGCGATAGGCGATGCCCAGCAGGCGCCGGCGATGGCGGTCGAAAGTTTGGGTGGAAGCGTCCATATGCAAGCAAGACGGACGAGCTGCCCGTCTTGTGACGGGCTCTGCGCGAACGCTCAGGCGCCTTGGTACGCGGGCTGTGGCCCCAGCGAGGCCGCCAGTTCCTTGCGGTAGCGGTTCAACTCCTGCACGGTCTTGAAGCTGCGGTTCATCAAGAGGCTCAGGTTGTGCAGGATGCGCTCGCCGACCTTGTTCTCCCAGACGGCGTCGAACTTGATCTGCTTGTCCAGCCAGTGCTCGAGCCAGTCCGGATCGGGCACGCGGCTCTGGATGGTGTCGCGCGGGAACAGCGCCTTGTTGACGTGCAGGTTGGTCGGATGCAGCGCCTGGGCGGTGCGCCTGGCGCTGGCCATCAGCACGCCGACCTTGGTGAAGGCCGCGCGCGCCTCATCGCCGAACTTTTCCATCGCGCGCTTCATGTAGCGCAGGTAGGCGCCGCCGTGGCGGGCCTCGTCCTGGCTCAGCGTGGTGTAGATGTGCTTGATGACCGGCTCGGTGTGCCACTCGGCCGCGCGGCGGTACCAGTGGTTCAGGCGGATCTCGCCGCAGAAGTGCAGCATCAGGGTCTCGAGCGGCGGCGCGGGGTCGAAGTCGAAGCGCACGTCGTGCAGTTCCTGCTCGGTGGGCGCATGCTGGGGGCTGAAGCGCTTCAGGTACTCCATCAGCACCAGAGAATGCTTCTGTTCCTCGAAGAACCAGATCGACATGAAGGCCGAGAAGTCGCTGTCATGCCGGTTGTCGCGCAGGAACATCTCGGTGGCCGGCAGCGCGGCCCATTCCGTGATCGCGTTCATCTTGATGGTCTGGGCCTGTTCTTCGGACAGGCGGCTTGCATCGAAAGACTGCCACGGAATATCCTTGTCCATGTCCCAGCGGACGGATTCGAGCTGTCTGAAGAGTTCCGGATAAAGCATCAATGTCTTTCTTAAGCCGGCGGATTTTAGTCGGCTGCTTTGGCGCGCTCGTGACAAGCGCGCGATGATGGCGACTGCGTACCCCCGCCGCGACGCGGATGCCCCCTTTTTCACACCGGAAACCCGCCATGCGAATCTCGATCCGACGGCCAGCGCTCTTTCTTTCGGCGCTCGCGGCTGCTGCCCTTCTTCTGCCGGCCACCGCCAGCGCCCAGGCCACGAGCGCCCCGGCCCCGCCTCCCGCCGCTTGCCCACCCATCCTGCAGCACACCTTCCCGCGGCTGCAAGACGAAAAACCCCAGGCGCTGTGTCAGTATGCGGGCAAGGTGGTGCTGGTGGTCAATACGGCGAGCTTTTGCGGCTTCACTCCGCAGTACAAGGGCCTGGAGGCGCTGGACAGCAAGTACCGCTCGCGCGGACTGGTGGTGCTGGGCTTCCCCTCCAACGATTTCTCGCAGGAGTCGGGCACGAACAAGGAGATTGCCGAGTTCTGCGAAAGCACTTTCGGCGTGAAATTTCCGATGTTCGCCAAGTCCTCGGTCCGCGGCGCGGAGGCCAATCCACTGTTCAAGGAGCTGGCACAAGCCTCGGGCACCACGCCGAAATGGAACTTCTACAAGTACCTGATCGGTCGCGACGGCAAGGTGGTCGAGTCCTATTCGAGCATGACCTCGCCAGACGATCGCGGCTTCGTGCGCGACCTGGAAAAGCAGCTCGGGCCCAACTGACGCGCCGCCTGCGGCATTCGTCACAAATGCTTACCACTGCCCCGGGAACCGGCTCCCGCGGGCTGGGCTCATACCGGTCTCGGGCACGTAAAGCCCGGCCATTTTCATGTTGCGAGGTCTTCTGGGCGCTTGCCGTTCGGTCGAAATCCCGAGGCGATTCTTCTCCTCCTCCCTCCCTCCCTCCTTCGTTTCGGGGCGCCTCGCAGCATTTTTATATTCCACCTCCGGGTCGAAGAAAAAAGGCGCCTTGCGGCGCCTTTCTTTTTTCGTCAGGGCTGGGTGTCGGCGAAGCTGGGCCGAAGCATCAGCTTGTCGTACAAGCGGGCCAGATTGGCGTGCTCGCCGCGCCAGTCGATCTCGGGGAAGCGATAGCCGACCCAGCCGAGCGCGCAGCCGACCGCGATGTCCGACAGGCTCAAGTGGATGCCGCTGCAAAAGGGCTTGTCGGACAGGCCCTTGGCCATCGCGCGGATGCCGCCCTCGACCTTGGCGCGCTGGCGATCGATCCAGGCCTGGCTGCGCTCACCGTCGGCCCGGCGCGCCCAGGTCGCCTCGAGGCGCCAGAGGATGCCGGCGTCCATCACGCCGTCGGCCAGCGCTTCCCAGGTCTTCACTTCGGCGCGCTCGCGGCTTTGCTGCGGAATCAGCTTGCCGACCGGCGAGAGGGTGTCGAGGTACTCGACGATCACGCGCGAGTCGAACATGGCCTCACTGCCGTCCATGATCAGGCAGGGAACCTTGCCCAGCGGGTTGGAACTGGCGATGGTCGTGTCGTCAGACCAGACGTCCTCGATCACGAACTGGTAGTCGAGCCGCTTTTCGGCCATGACCACGCGCACCTTGCGCACATAGGGACTGGCAGCGGATCCGATCAGTTTCATGCAGGCTCTCTCCCTTCCGGGGTCGTCGTTATAGCGTTTTGATTCTAGTTGACGTCCTCCCCGCCCAGAAGGACGGGGATTCCTACCGCGCCACGCAGGGGCAAGCCCAGTCATAGTCGTTTCGGTGGGTTCCTGCGCCTGTCCCGTGGGCGCGAGGCCTAGGGCCTTCGAGGCTGCACCCGTAACGCTCGCGCATGGCAGGTGTCTAACGTCCTCTTCGCAGGCGGCAGCTCCTGATTGCCCAGAAGCCCGCCCTCGGGCTGTTCTCGCAGCCCAAGCCGCGCGTCCCGCGGTCAAAATGTTCTTTGAAGCATGCACATCTGCATGCTCTGCGTGGCCGCACGCCGCGCAGGAAAAGAGCGCTTGGCTCATTCGGTTGTCAGCGCTCAGGTGACCGCAAAGACGGCACTTGCAGCTGGTGTAGGCCGGATTGACCTTAACCAGTTCGCCTCCACGCGCGGCGAGCTTGTATTCAAGTAAGCGGGCGAACTCGCCCCAGCCTTGGTCGAGGATGGCCTTGGCCGCGCTCTGGCTCCCCCTGAAGGATGAAGCTTCCGAGGGGCCCGGTGAACGCGCGCAGTGCAGAATCGACTACATACCAACGAGGGAAAAGGTAGGAAAGCATGGACATCGAAGCGCCTGTCGACGCCACCCCGGAACGCCATCCGATCGAATTCACGGCCAGCGGCAGCGAGTACTTCCGCATCTGGATCGTGAACCTGCTGCTGATCATCGTCACCCTCGGCATCTACCTGCCCTGGGCCAAGGTCCGCAAGCTCAAGTACTTCTACAGCAACACCTGGGTCGGCGGCGACGCGCTGGACTTCCACGGCGAGCCGGTCAAGATGCTGCGCGGCACGCTGATCGCCGCCGGCTTCCTGATCGCCTATTCGGTGGGCAGCAACTTCTCCGGCTGGGCCGCGCTGGTGGCCGCCTTGGCCTTCGTCGTGCTGTGGCCGGCCCTCTTCCGTGCCGCGATGCGCTTCCGGCTCGCCAACACCAGCTGGCGCGGCCTGCGCTTCCACTTCGCCGGCGACACGGCCGGCGCCTATGCCTGCATGCTGCCGCCGCTCGCGCTGGCGCTGCTGCCGGTGGCGCTCGCAGGCGCGATGGCCGGCACCGGCGGCGAGGCGCCCCAGGCGCTGCCGGCGGTCGCGGCCGGCGTGATCGGCATCGGCATGACGGCCTTCATGGTGGGCGTGCCCTACTTCCTCTGGCGCGTGAAGCGCTACCAGCACGGCAACTACGCCATCGGCGGACTGCAGACGCGGCTCAAGGCCGACGTGGGCGTGCTCTACGGCATCTTCATCAAGCTGATCGGGCTGAGCTTCGTGGCCTTCGTGATCGCCATCGTCGTGTTCGGCGGCCTCGCCTTCGCCGGCCGCAAGAGCGGCATGGGCGCGGCCTTCGTGGTGCTGGTCGTAGTGCTGGGCTTCGGCGGCGTCCTGCTGTTCAACATCCTGCCTAAGTCCTATCTGCAGGTGCGGCTGCAGAACCTGCTGTGGTCGACCACCGGTAACGAGCTGATGCGTTTCGACAGTCGCCTGCTGCTCAAGAACTACCTGGGTCTGCAGTGCAAGAACTACCTGCTGATCTTCCTGACCCTCGGCCTCTACTGGCCTTTCGCCGTGGTGAACACGCGGCGCGCGCAGATCGAGGCGGTCGAGCTGCAGACCCGCATCGGGCTGGACCAGATAAGCCAGGTGGCCGGGCGCGAAGACCCGGGCGCGACGGGCGACATGGCGGCCGATCTGTTCGGTTTGGACATCGGGATGTGAGCTCAGCCCTGGACGCGCGCTTCTTCGACGGCCGCAGCAGCCGGCCATACGCGGCGCGCCTGCACGTCCAGGGCGACCTGTTGACGATCGCGCCGGCGCCGGGCGAAACCTTCGCGCCGGTCACCGTGCCGCTGGCCCAGGTGCGCTGGCCCGAGCGCACGCGGCACGGCGGGCGCATCGCGCAATTGCCGCAGGGCGCCAGCGTTCAGGCACTCGACGTCGCGGCCTGGGACGAGTGGGCCGCGCAGCAAGGCCGCGCCGAAAGCTGGGTGGTGCGCGCCCAGCAGAACTGGCGCGGCGTCGCGATCGCCTTCGTGCTGCTGCTGGCCGCCACCGCGACCCTGTACCAATGGGGCCTGCCCTGGGTGGCGCGCGGCGTCACCGCGGCGGTGCCGCTTCGCGTCGACGCCTTGATCGGCGAGGAGGTGCTGGCCTCGGTCGACCAGTCGCTGCTGCAGCCCAGCGCCCTGCCGCCCGTCGAGCAGGAACGCATCCGCCGCGCCTTCGCGCGGATGGTGCGGGCGGCCCACCCGGAGGATGCGGAGGGCGGGCCGGCCTGGAAGCTCGAGTTCCGGCGCGGCCGCGACAAGCAGCTGGGCCCCAATGCGCTGGCGCTGCCGGGCGGCACGATCATCCTCACCGACGAGCTGGTGCAGCTGATGCCCGGCAACGACGAAGCCGTGTTCGGCGTGCTGGCCCACGAGTTCGGCCATGTGCGCCAGCGCCACGCGATGCGGCAGCTGGTGCAGGTCTCGGCGGTCGGTTTCGCGGTATCGGTCGCCTTCGGCGACTTCGGCACGCTGATCGGTAGCGCGCCGGTGCTGCTGGCCGCGCTGGGCTACTCGCGCGATGCAGAGCGCGAGGCCGACGCGGAGTCGGTGCGCCTGATGCGCGTGGCCGGCATTTCGCCGCGGGTGATGGTCGGCTTCTTCGAGGCCATCGAGCGCTGGCGCGGCGCGCAGAAACGCGCCGGGCTCGACGACGACGCCATCGGCCTGGCCTTCTCCTCGCATCCGGCCACGGCCGAGCGGATCGCCTTTTTCAAGGAGGCGGCGGAGAACTGAAATTGATAGCGGCGGGGCGCCACCTAAAATTGGCCCATGAGTTTCTCTACCGTCTCCGCCCTTTCCCCCCTTGACGGCCGCTACGCGGCCAAGCTCTCGGCGCTGCGCCCGCTGATGAGCGAACAGGGTTATATGCACCGGCGGGTGCAGGTCGAGGTGGCGTGGTTCATCGCCCTGTCCGACTGCGGCTTCCCCGAATTCAAGCCGCTCACAGGCGGCGCACGCAAGTACCTGCTGGGCCTGGTCACCAATTTCTCCGAGGCCGACGCGATCGCGATCAAGCAGATCGAGAAGACCACCAACCACGATGTGAAAGCGGTCGAGTACTGGATCAAGTCGAAATTCGAGGCGCGGCCCGAGCTGCTCGCGGCCTCCGAATTCGTGCATTTCGCCTGTACCAGCGAAGACATCAACAACACCAGCCATGCGCTGCAGATCCAGGCGGCCCGCGAGAAAGTGGTGCTGCCGGCGATCGACGGCCTGATCGCGACCCTGCGCGCGATGGCGACCAAGTTCGCCGCCGTGCCCATGCTCTCGCGCACGCATGGACAGACGGCGAGCCCCACCACCGTCGGCAAGGAGTTCGCGAACGTCGCGGTGCGCCTGGCCAAGGCGCGCGAACGGATCGCCGGCGTGCAGCTGCTGGCCAAGATGAATGGCGCCGTCGGCAACTACAACGCGCACATGGCGGCCTGGCCCGAGTTCGACTGGGAGGCCTTCAGCCGCAAGGTGGTCGAGACGCCGGCACCGCTTGGCCTGGGGCTCAGCTTCCAGCCCTACAGCATCCAGATCGAGCCGCACGACTACATGGCCGAGCTCTTCGATGCGGTGGCGCGCACCAACACCATCCTGGTCGACCTCTCGCGCGACATCTGGGGCTACGTGAGCCTGGGCTACTTCAAGCAGCGCCTCAAGCCAGGCGAGATCGGCTCCTCGACCATGCCGCACAAAGTCAACCCGATCGACTTCGAAAATGCCGAGGGCAACCTCGGCCTCGCGAACGCGGTGCTGCGCCATCTGAGCGAGAAGCTGCCGATCAGCCGCTGGCAGCGCGACCTCACCGACAGCACCGTGCTGCGCAACATCGGCGTGGCCTTCGGCTATGCCGTGCTGGCCTATGCGAGCCTCGCGACCGGCCTGGGCAAGCTCGAACTCAACGAGGAAGCGCTGGCGGAGGACCTCGACGCCTCGTGGGAAGTGCTGGCCGAGCCGATCCAGACCGTGATGCGGCGCTTCGGCGTCCAGGGCGCCTACGAGCAGCTGAAAGAAGTCACCCGCGGCAAGACGGTGACGGCCGAGGCGTTGCACGGCCTGATCCGCTCGCTGGAGATTCCGCAAGCCGAGAAAGAGCGCTTGCTGGCGATGACGCCCGGCAGCTACATCGGCAAGGCCGCAGAACTCGCGCGGCGGATCTGATGGCCCTGAAATCGACGATCTTCAAAGCCAACCTTGCTGTCGCCGACATCGATCACGGTTACTACGCCGACCACGCACTGACGCTTGCGCGCCATCCCAGCGAGACCGACGAGCGGATGATGATCCGGCTGGTGGCGCTGGCGCTCAACGCCCACAAGCTGCAGGACGTGTGCAACGGCGACGGCACGCTGGCCTTCGGCGCCGGCCTGTCGAACCCCGACGAGCCCGACGTCTGGCTGCGCGATTTCACCGGCGAGGTGAAGCTCTGGATCGAGGTCGGGCAGCCCGAGGACAAGCCGATCATCAAGGCCTGCGGCAAGGCCGACGAAGTCATCGTCTACTGCTTCAATCACGCGGCCGAGATCTGGTGGCGCGGCATCGAGAACAAGCTCACGCGGCCGCAGAACCTCAGCGTGTTCCGCGTGCCGACGGCCGCCTCGCAGTCGCTCGCCGCGCTCGCGCAGCGCTCCATGCAGCTGCAGGCCACGATCCAGGAAGGCGCGCTGATGCTGGGCGACGGCACGCACAACATCGACATCGAACCCGTGCGGCTGAAGTAGGCGGGCTTCGGTTCAGGCGGGCGGCATCATCGCGCCGCACTGCCAGCACTGCTCGAATCCGCCTTCGATGAGTTCGCCGCAGCTGCATTGCCAGCGCCGCTGCGGCCGATGCTGCAGCTCGTGGAGCAGGCGTTCGGCCAGCGCGAACTGGGTTTCGTCCTCGATCCAGATCTCGGGCAGGCATTGATCGGGCGGCAACTGCCCGGCCGCGGCGCCGAGGTATTCGCGCTGCACCGAGGCCGCGACCCCGTCTTCGCGCAGCGCATGCACCCACAGCGTGGCGATCGCCAAGTTGGGGGCTTGCACGAGGCGGCGCATGGATCCTCTTTCAGCTCGGCGCGTCCGCCGGAACCGGGTCCTCGGGCCAGACGTGCTCGGCCTCGCGTGCCCGCTCGGCGTATTTGTTGAAGCGCCAGGCGCTGTCCTGCATCGTGATGCGGCGCCAGGTCGAGCGTTTCTCGCCGGGAGTCATGGCGGGCCAGTGCTGCACCTCGTCGAAGCTTCGTCCGCAGCCCTTGCATTCGTCGTCGCCCTGGCTGGTGGAGCAGATGGCGATGCAGGGCGTGTCGGGCGTGCCGAGGTACCACGCCAGCCAGGCATCCCAGGCTTGTGCGGGGAAGCCGACCTCGTCGACCTCGTCTTCGTGGTGAAACACCATCAGCGCATAGACCTCGGCCAGCGCGCGCAGCTCGGGCGCGAGGGTGATGCCATCGGGCGAGGGCTTCTGCTCGCGCCAGAAGTTGATGGCGGCCTCGATGTCGGTGATGTGGATGGCGGCCATGAGGTCGGAAAAAAAGCGAGCGGGCATCATAGTCCCGCAAAGTCCCGAGGCGATCGAAGGTTATGCGGCGCTACAAAATCCATAGCATCGGATGGCCGAACAACGGCGCATGCAGACGTTTTCTCTTTGAAGCCCGGGGAAATTCCAGTTGCCACGCCGGGGGTCTCGATGCTTTAATTCAGGCCACGAAGGGGAGTAGCTCCCGTCCGCTTTCCCGAAGGCGGATATCGCCAGGTCGTCAATACGAAGCACACAACACTTCCGGCCTGACGGGCAGCCCATACACGCTGCCGAGCAAGACCTTCGATTTGAACCCGTGCAGGTTTGATCGAAGCGATTGCAAGTTCCCGGGGCCACCCGGTCCTCATTCAGTCGCTTCATCCGAGCTGCTCGGGATAGAGCAAAACGAACAGAGGACTTTATGGAACAGCTACTGGCCCCCGAATTCTGGGTCGCCGTCGGTCAAATCATCATGATCGACATCCTGCTCGGCGGCGACAACGCCGTCGTGATCGCGCTGGCTTGCCGCAAGCTGCCGCCGGCGCTGCGCACCAAGGGCATTCTCTGGGGCACGGCCGGCGCCATCGTGCTGCGCGTGATCCTGATCTTCTTTGCGCTCACGCTGCTCGCGATCCCCTTCCTGAAGGTGGTCGGCGCGCTGCTGCTGGTGTGGATCGGCGTCAAGCTGCTCGCGCCCGACCACGATGACGCGCACGGCAACATCGCCGCCAGCGACAAGCTGTGGGCCGCCGTCAAGACCGTGATCGTGGCCGACCTGGTGATGAGCGTGGACAACGTGATCGCGATCGCCGGCGCCGCTCAGGGTGCGGGCCAGGGCCACCAGATGCCGCTGGTGATCTTCGGCCTGCTGGTCAGCATCCCGATCATCGTGTGGGGCAGCCAGCTCGTCATCAAGCTGATGGACCGCTTCCCGATCATCATCACGCTGGGCGGCATGCTCCTGGGCTGGATCGCGGGCACGATGGCCGTGACCGACCCGGCCGTCAGCAATCTTGCCGCCTGGACCTGGGTGCCGAAGCTCCCGCAGACCGACACGGTGCGCTACATTGCCGGTATCGGTGGCGCGCTGCTGGTGCTGGCCATCGGAAAGTGGGTTGCCATGCGCAAGCCGAAGCCCGAAAGCACCGCCACCGCCTGATCTCGCAAGAATGAAGGAGCACCCATGGAAAAGATCATTCTGTATGTCGACGATGCGGCCTATGCGCGCGAGTTTCTCGCGAAGCTGTCGCCGGAAGCGGTCGGCACGGGTGCCCGGCATTGGGTGCTGGTGGCTTGCGCGCCGCGCATGACGCATCGCATCAGCAAATGGGTGAGCCACAGTGCGCGCGAGAACTGGCGCAGCAAATGGTTCGCCAAGGTGCAGGAGCAGCTGCTGCCGGCATTGCGGCTCGAAGGCGGCGAGGTCACCCCGGTCCTGGCCAAGGGGCCGCTGGCCGAGCTGACCCAGCGGCTGAAGCTGGAGCACGGCGCGGCCCAGGTCGTCGATGCGCGGCGGCCGAAGATCGGCGTCGACCTCGAGCCCGTGGCGCCGGATGTGCCCTCGCCCGGCCAGTCGGGCTGGGCCTTGCCCGGCGCGGTGCTGGGCATGGGCGCGCTGCTGGTGCTGGCCAACGAGCTGTCGGAATAGGGCTCGTCGTCCCGCGTCCGGCGCATGCGACTTCTCCTCAAATGGCTGCTGAGCGCGCTCGCGCTCCTCGCAGTCACCTACGTCTACAGCGGCGTGCAGGTGCCGAACTTCACCTCGGCGCTGATCGCCGCGGCAGTGATCGGCCTGCTCAACATGTTCGTGCGGCCGGTGCTGGTGGTGCTCACGCTGCCGGTCACCATCGTGACGCTGGGGCTTTTTCTGTTCGTGATCAACGCGCTTCTGTTCTGGGCCGCCTCGGGGCTGCTCGGGGGCTTCCATGTCAACGGCTTCGTGGCGGCGCTGATCGGCTCCCTGATCTACTCGCTGCTCGGTATCGTCATCGAGGCGGCATTGGGCGGCCTGTTCTCCAAGCGAATCATTTGAGCGGCGGTTCGGCCGCTTGCTCCTTGACCAGCGCCTCGACCGCCCGCGCGCGCGTGTCGATGATCGACGCCTCGTAGTGGTCGATGGGCACGCCGCCCTGCCCCTCTGCGCTCTTTCGCATCAGTTCCTGCGCAGCCTTGAGCCGGTCGCGCGCGCCCGCGTAGTCGAGCACGGCGACATTGGCCTCGGCATCGGCGCGCACCGCGCGCAGCGTGTCGTTCTGCGCCCCATAGAGATTGGCCAGCGTGCGCCAGGCGGTCGCATCGCGCGGATGCTGGGCCACCCAGTCGCGCAGCGGCGCGACCATCGGCGCCGGATTGCGGGTGGCGACGGCCGCCTGCGCGGCGAGCAGCATCTCCGGCCGGTCCTTGGCCTTGGTGTCCAGCAGCGCGGCCGCTTTGGGGGCATCGTTCGCGGCGAGCTCGACCTCGGCGGACAGCAGGCGCGCCAGGCGCGAAGCCGCCGCATCCTCCGACGTCCGCGCGACCAGCCGCTGCGCCAGCGCGCGTGCGGCCTTGAAATCGCGCAGCTCGTTGGCCGACAGCGCCGCCGCGTAGAGCGTACCGGCCTGCTGGGCCGGCGAGCTGCGCGCGAATTCGCCGGCCCCGGCGGCGTTGACCCACAGCCGCAGCACGTCGACGCCGGGGCGCGAGAGCACGCGGGCGCGGGCGGCGATCATCGCGTGGTCCATGACCAGGGGCATCGTGTGCTCCGCGCCCGGCTTGAACTGGAAGCGCCCCTGCATGTCCGAAATCCGCTCGCTGTTGAGCGGGTGGCTGCGCAGGTAGGGATAGGAGCCGTTGTCGTTGAGGCGCGAGGCGTATTGCAGCTTTTCGAACATCGCGGCTGCGCCCTGCGGCGCGTAGCCGGCCTGCGTCATCACGCCGAAGCCGACGCGGTCGGCCTCACGCTCCATGTCGCGCGAGAAACCGAGCTGGCTCTGCACGAAGGCGGCCTGGCTGCCCATCATCACCGCCTGCCCGGCATCCGGATTGCGGCTCTTGCCGGCCGCGATCATGCCGAGGATCATGCCGGCGAGCAGCAGCGGCATCTGCCGGCTCTGCTTGGCCATGATGCGCGAGATGTGGCGCTGCGTGACGTGCGAGAGCTCGTGCCCGAGCACGGTGGCGAGCTCGTCGCGGCTGCCGGTCGCGGAGATCAGCCCCAGGTGCAGCCCGAGATAGCCGCCCGGCAGCGCAAAAGCGTTGATGCTGCGGTCGCGCCCCAGCAGCACCGTCCAGGCGAAGCGCTCGTCGAGTTCGGGCGTGAGATCGCCGCGGGTACGCGCCGCCGCGAGCAGGCGCTGCCAGATGTCCTGTACGTACTCGACCAGCACCGGGTCGTCGATGTAGTCGGGGTCGCGGTACAGCTCGCGCGCGATCTGGTCGCCGAGCCGGCGCTCGGCGCTTGCGGTCATCTCGCCGCCGTCGCCCATCCCCGGCAGCAGCTGGGCCTGCGCCGGCAGGGCGAGCTGGGACGCTATCAAAAGCGTAGCCCACAGGGTTCGCAGCCGAGGCCTCGGCAGTCGAATCGGGTGGAGAAAAAGAGTCAAGCGCGGCATTCCTCGTCAATGGCTCGGCCTCGTATGATGCGTCACTCTACGGAACGTTCATCCATGAGTCCACTCACCCATTTCGACGCCCAAGGCCAGGCCCACATGGTCGACGTGGCGGGCAAGCCCGCCACCCACCGCGTGGCCGTGGCGACCGGCCGCATCGAGATGCAGGCCTCGACCCTCGCGCTGATCGAATCGGGCACCGCGAAGAAGGGTGACGTGCTCGGCATCGCGCGCATCGCGGGTATCCAGGCCGCCAAGAAGACCAGCGACCTGATCCCGCTGTGCCATCCGCTGGCGCTGACCCGCGTGGCGGTGGCTTTCGCGATTGCCGAAGGCGGGGTGCCGCAGGTGGCTTGCACGGCCACGGTCGAGACCGTCGGGCCTACCGGGGTCGAGATGGAGGCGTTGACGGCGGTGCAGGTGGCGCTGCTCACCATCTACGACATGTGCAAGGCGGTGGATCGGGGGATGACGATCACCGGCGTGCATGTGCTGGAGAAGCATGGGGGGAAGTCGGGGAGTTATGTGGCAGGGAAGGCAAGTGATTGAGTGGGGCTAGGCATGCGCGTCGCTGTCATTTCCGCTTACTGCAAGGAACCACTTCACGTTCTGCGCAGATGCCATGAAAGCGTACTTGCGCAGTCCGGTGACGTCACTCACTTCATGATCGCCGATGGGTTCGCGGACCCTGACATTGATAGTTGGGATGGCGTGGTCCACATCAAGATACCCAATCACGCCGACTATGGGGACACACCTCGCGGCGTCGGCGCAGCCTGCGCGGCCGCCGAAGGATTTGATGCCATCTGCTTCCTCGACGCGGACAACTGGTACGAGCCCAATCATGTTGCAATGATGAAGATGGTCATCGAGAAGACCGGTGTGCAGGTGGTGACCACGGCTCGAAAGATCGTCACCATCGACGGCCGTACGCTCGGCACATGCACAGAGTCCAACGGGGTCGATTTCAATGACACCAACTGCTACTTCCTGACTCGTGCCGCGTTCCCATCCTGCGCCGCGTGGCTGTTCAAGGAGCATGCCGAGGCCATCGTCGGCGACCGGCGATTCTGGAAAGCCGTGCAGGCCGGGGGCTATTCGCGCGCCCACCAGAGCGTGCCGACAATCAACTACGTCAGCACGCTCGCGTTCCACTACCAGATGTTCGGGGAAACCCCGCCCGGCGACTCCAAGGTCATCGTGAGATTGAGCGGCGACTCGGCCTTCCGGATGCTCAGTTACGACGAGTACAAGACGGTGGTTGGCATCAAGGGTTAGTCGAAGCAGATCACTCTCGCGAACGCGTTCGAACCTATTCCGACGGGTCGTCTACCGGCTCGTTGTCCAGCCAGCGTGCGCACTCGCGCGGAAACGCTTTTCTGAAGCGCACCGCCTGCGTCAGCGCTTCGTCGTTCAGACCGAGCAGCATGGCGCTGTTGATCAACTTGGTTATGACGCGCGGCTCGGGCGAGAAGTGAAGTAGGTGCTGCGCCAGTGCGTGTACCTCGGCCGCGTTGGCGGCGCTGACCGGGGTCAGCGTGAGTTCGGCGAATTTCACTTGGTTGGCGAACAGCCACGAGCCCTGGAGCTTGGCCAAAGTG
Source organism: Variovorax sp. LjRoot175 (assembly GCF_964253805.1). Lineage (NCBI taxonomy): Bacteria > Pseudomonadati > Pseudomonadota > Betaproteobacteria > Burkholderiales > Comamonadaceae > Variovorax > Variovorax sp. LjRoot175. The sequence goes on from NZ_CAXURY020000001.1 coordinate 5,757,709, forward strand.
TCGTCGCGCAAGGCCGGCAGGCGCTCGTCGCGCGCGAGGTAGATCTGGCTGACCCGGGTGTAGTCCCAGGCGGCGTAGCCGACGATGGCCATCAGGGCCGCCGCCGCAGCCAGCGAAGGCACTGCATTCCGCTTCAAACGCGCCCTGTGCGACCCGGGCCACAGAAAGCCCAGGCAAAGCCCGAAGACGAGCTGGAAGGGCCCGTACCAGAGCGGGTACTCGAGCAGGCTGTGCAGCACGATTGCGCCCAGCAGGCCCCACACCATGAGCCGCGCCGGATCCGTCTCGCGCCAGGGCCGCGCCGCCAACACCAGCCAGCCGAATCCGCCGCAGATCAGCAGCGCCGCGGGGATGCCGAATTCGACTGCGAGGTGGAGGGGCAGGTTGTGGGCGTTGTCGAGGATCTCGATAAAGCGCGAGCCACCATAGAGCGTGCTGTAGTGCGCAAAGCTCAGTTCGCCCCAACCCCAGCCTGTCCAGGGGTGCTGGGCGATCAGGTCGAGGACGTTGCCCCACAACACTAGGCGGCTGTGCGCATCGGGCGCGCCTTCGCGCAGGCGGCGCATCATATTTTCGACGCCGGAGCCGGCGAGCATGGGCAGCAGCCAGGCGGCGGCGAAGTAGGCGGGGATCAGGGCCAGCAGCAGCAAGGGGTGCGGCAGCCTGTAGCCCGCAGCCCCTCCGTTCGAGCGACGCCGTTCGCGCCAGGCAAGAAATGCCGCGATGCCGCTGATCAGCAGCAATTGAAGCAGTCCGGTTCGCGAGGTGGAGGCTGCCGCCGCAAGGATCAACAGCAGCCCGGCCGGCAGCAGTACAGCGCGCACGCGCCGCCCGCTTATCGTGTGCAACCAAAGCGCCGCGATCACGGCCATGCTGATCAGGGTGGCGAACTGGTTGCGCTGGCGCAGGTTGCCGTAGGCCTGGCCGAGATCAGGTGAGGACGTCCAAGGAGCGAGCGAATCGGCGAGGCCGTAGTACTGAAGCAGGCCGAGAATGGCACTTAGCCCGTCTTTCTCAACTGGCAGGTGCGAAGCCGGCTAAGTGCTTGATTTGATTCAGCACGAGCTCGAAGGTCTCCACTACAGCGGGATGGGTTGGGCAGTGATGCGGGCGTGTTTGGCAGTGATCTTCGGCGGGGGTTGATCGGGCAGCTTCAGCCGCAGCAGGTCCAGCAGCATGCGGTGATCGGCCTCGGGCTGGGTATATCGCGACAGCACGAGCTCTCTGCCGTCGGTGGTGGGCAGGTGCACGTCCACCATCTGCATGGTCTTGAACTTGGCGATGACCTCCGCAGGCGTGATGCCGTGCGCCAGGCGCTTGAGTTGGGCCTTCAAGGTGACCTGCAGGCAGTAGGCGAGGAAGGCCACGAAGATGTGGGCCTCGATGCGCTTCTCGCTGGAGTGGTAGATCGGGCGTACGGCCAGGTCGTGCTTGAGCTCCTTGAACGCCTGCTCGACCTCGGTGAGCTGGATGTAGAACGTCCACAGCTGCGCGGGATCGTGCGCTGCGAGGTTGGTGCGCAGCAGATAGCGCCCTTCACGGCGGCGCACCTGGCGCAGCCGGGCGCGATCGAGTTCGAACTCGAAGGATGCTGTCTTGGAACTGCTGCTGGCCTCGGGCAGCTGAACCGTGACCAGATGGGCGGCGCGCCCGGCGTCGTGCTTGGCTGCGCCGAGCTTCATGAGCAGTTGATCGCGCGTGAGCGCCTGGCCCTGCAAGGCCTGCAGGCGCTGCACGTAGCGGCGCAGGCGGCGTTGCCGCATCGCACGCTCCTTGTCGATGCGTGCTGCACTTTGCGCCAGCACGTAGGTGTCTTCGTCACCGGCCAGGCGCTTGACATCGACGCCTTCGCGCACGCGCTGCCACGGCTGTGCGAGGAAGCCTTGCTCGAGCTTGCTCAGCCGCCCCTTGGGGGTGCCCACGAGATACGACGCTCCCATGCGGCGCATCTGTGCCAGGCTGTCTTCGGTGGGCACGCCGCGGTCCATCACCCAGATCCGGTTGGCTCGGCCGTAGCGCTGCTCGATGCGATCGAGGAAGTCGCCAAGCGTCGTTGAGTCGGCCGTGTTGCCCGAGAGCACCTCGTAGCTCAGCGGGAAGCCTTCAGGGGTGACGATCAGCGCGATCACCACCTGGCGGCAGTCGCCTCGCTTGTCGCGGCTGTAGCCGTACTGGCGCTTGTCGTGCTCGCTGCGCTGCGCATCGCTCTCGAAGTAGGTGCTGGTCAGGTCGTACAGCAGCACGTCGAACTTCGCGCCGAACAGCTCGCCCCAGCGCCGGCACAGGAACTTGAACAGTTCGTCCTTGTGCGCTGTGAGCTTGTCCAGGCAACGGTACAGCGTGTTCTTCTCGGCCAACGCGAAGTCGGCGTGCAGCAGATCGGCCATCGCGCTGGCGTCGAACCAGTGACGGTGCAAGCGCCATTCACTGCCAGGATCGATCAGCCGGTAGGCCACCAGCGTTTGCAGCACCTGCAGCCACGGGGTGCCTTCGCGCGAGGGCGGCAGCCGAGCGCTCCAGAAGGCGTCGAGTTCGAGTTGCTGCCACAACACGCATGACAGCCAGCACGCGCCCCACTGGCGCGGGCGTTCGAGGCGCAGTTCGTCCAGACGGATACCCACCGCATTCGCGTCATCGGCGGGCATCGAGCCGGCCGGGAACAGCGCCACTTGGCGCCTGGTTCCCTCGTCGTGCACTTCGATGGTCTTGCGCCAGGCTTCGCGCTGGCTCGCGTTGATCTCGCCCAGGTAGAGCACCTGCCTTTGCACCACACGACCATCGGCCAGTCGGCGGTTCTCCACCACGCTCCAGTAATCGTGCGTCTTGCCGTCCTTCAGGCGTCGGTTGCAGCGCAGAAACATGCGCCGCAGTTTAGGAACCGCTCGCCCGCACGCCAAGGACCAAGGTCTCCACCACAAGCGTTTTGCCGCGTCACCCCTATACGCATCAAGCACTTGCGTCGCTCAACACCCCCAAAATCGTCGAAATCGGGGTTGAGTTGAGAAAGATGGGTTAGCGCACCGGCAATGAGCAAACCCCAGGCGACCGCGGGAAATCGAACATTGCTCGCCGAAGGTGAAAGGCTGGCGCCAATGCAAGCAGCAGCAGCAATGGCGCCCAGCGCCACGCAGGCCGGCAACCACGCACCGAGTTCGCTTCCGTGGAACAGCGCAATGGAAGCGCCGCCGGCAGCAAACCACAGGAGCAGGAAGCGTCGAGGCCATCGCGGCTGCGCCCATAGCAGAAGTGCCGCCACGCAGGCCCATGAAACAAGCAGTTGCCAGACGTTGGCAGAGGGGCCCGCGGAGAACGGGCAGAGGAAGGGCCCGGCGACGAGCAAGGCCCCGAACAAGGTCAGGACCGTTGTGCGCGGCACAGCCGCTGCGATGCCGTCAGTGGCGGTCTGAGGAGCGATCATCTGCCGGCATTCTGCCGGTCAACGCTCAAGCCATCCGTCGCTGCAACCTTACTTGAGACACCTCGAACCAGTACCGGTGTAGCTCAATGCGCCTGTGTTGGTCTTGGTGTAGGAACCGCATGCATCCCCATTCATCGAACCCGTGGTCGTTGGCGTCGCGGTGATCGTGTAGGTCGTGGCATTCACGGTGAGGCCGATGTCGTAGCGCGCAGGCCCTCCCGCCGGGACAATGGTGAAAATGCCGGAGAACGTCGTATTCGCGTTGTTCGCGGCGTTGTTGCTGTAGCGGTTGTTCTCCGTATAGAAGCGCTCCAGCCAACCCTCCGCCTTCAACACTTCAGCACGTGCCTCGGCCCGCTGAGACCGTCGGATGTATTCCTGGTAGGACGGTATCGCGATCGCGGCGAGCACCGCCACGACGGCCACGACGATCATCAATTCGATCAACGTGAAGCCTTTCAGCCGCTTCGAAATTTTCATACGCGCTTTCATAGCAACCTCAGCGATTCCGGAAAATTTCGCGCCAGGTCAGGCGCCCGCTCGTGCAGGCACCGCAACGCTCGACCGTCTTGAGCGTGCCGTCGCCTGCCGAAATGATCGAGCGGAACAGGCAGAGCCCTTCACAAAGAGGCGGAGGCACGGGCGGAGTGCCCGGAGGCAGCGGGGACGATACCGGCACCCGGAATTGGCCGCCACCCGAGCCCTCGAAATAGTTCAGATTACTGCCGCCTATGGCGCCGGGAGTCGTGACGCCGGGAACGGCATTGTCGATCGCCGTTCCGTAGATCGGGTTGACCACCATGTCGAAGGATGTGCCGTCGTATCGACACCCATCGGAAGTGGCCGCGGGCGCGAGCGAACGAACGTTGACCCGTGCAGTGTCTTCTGCAAAGGGGTTGAACACCACACCCTCCGAACTTACCGGAAGGTCCGCATACCAGCCGAGCTTTCCGGTGGCGTAGGGCACCGTGTTGTCCGTGATGTACCGAATGCCCCCCGTGATCGAGATGCTCTGCTGCACCAGGTCCGTCCTGCCCGTCGTCAGCGTCGAGGTCGTGCCGGGCTTGTCGTAGATGCCGTACATCGTGTTGGTGTAGACGGACGACATGGGGTAGTCGTTGCTCTCGAGCGACTTGCCTGTCGCAAAGAACAGCTGATAGCCGCCCGACGGATGCGGGAAGGGCACGATCGGCGTCGTGATGGGCTGCGGCACGGTCGTCGTACCGACGACCGTGGTTGCCTTGTAGAGCGGAACGCCGACCCCCGCTGTCGTGTTGAATACTCGCCACTCGGCGGGATTGGTGCTGGTGACGTCGAACTTCCAGACATTGCCCTTCAAGTCGCCTGCATAGATGCGATCGATGGTGCCGTCGTTGTTGGTGTCGATGGCCGTGGGCGCTGCCAGTCCGTTGTCGGAACCGTCACCGGCAACGACGGGCGTCAGTATCTTGATGTACTGCGTCCCCGCGGTCCAGGTGGTCGACGAGGGCGAGGTTGGGCCGTTCGCAAAGATGATGAACAGCGCCGCCCTGCCGTTCGTGCTGTTGTAGCCGTTGCCATAGATCGCCGCCCACTTGCCATTGGCCATGTAGCCCGTCTGGAAGGGTTGTCCGTTCGAGCGGCCGTTGGACCGGCCTGTGATGTAGCCCATGTCGCTATCCGCGGCCTCGGTGAACTCCCACTTGACCACGTCGCTCGGGCTCGCCTCGGTCACTGTGTGGGGCTTGGTGACGTCGAGAGCGTACACACCTCGGGCGCCACGACCGAAGGCGCCGAAAAGGTAGGTCGACCAGGTCGTCCCGAGCTTGATGTCTGCAGCCATCACGCTGCCGTCCATGGTTAGGCGATTCGTGCTCTCGCCCAAGTTGAAGTCCTTGGCCGTGATGGCCGCGAGCTTCGAATAGGGCGCTGCCGTGCTGGTCGTATAGAAGGCGCGCGGCACATAGGCAAAGAGCTCACGACCCGTTGCCCCATCGAACGCATGCAGCATGCCGTCGTTGGCGCCCACGAAGACAGCATTCCGGTTGTTGCCGCCGTTGGCCGCAACGATACCCGTCCGGAAGGTTCCGTAGCCACCGCCGTACTGCACGTTGGTGTACCCCGCCGCCGGCGCGCCGACGAACCAGGGCGTGGAGTTGATGATAGCGCCGAGCTTGGTCGTAGGCCGGATTCGCAGGCCGCCCAACGTTGTCTCGTTGCTGCTGTCGCCGCGCAGCCAGTTGAGTCGATTGGTACCTGCAGTGCCGAGAGGGTCCACCGAACTGCCGGTGGACGGATTCGTGCTCAGCGCGGTCTTCTGACCCGCGGACAGGTTGCCCCAGCGGAAGGCAATGGGACCAGTATCGGAAAGTGAAAGAATCTTCCGATTCGAGTTCCAACCGGCGCCACCGCTGTCCACCGTCAATCGCGCACCCGCGTCCCAGTCGGATGTGGTATTCACCGTGCCATCGCTGGCAAAGCTATAGCGCAGGAACTGGCCACTGGCGTCCGCATCGACATCGCTGCCGACCACCTTGGCCTTGATGCTGTGCGTGCTTGCATACACGTAGCCACCGCTCTGCGTGCGCGATGTGGTCGCGGCCGCGGGTGCCGCACCGCCGGCGCGCAGGATGGTCGAGAAGATGTTGTTCAGCGAACGCTCGAGCTCCGCAGGATCGATGGCGTAAAAGTAGTTATCGGGAACACCATCGCTGCCGGTCGACCCATCAGCTCTCTTCGCATCCCAAGCAGCGGTCGGCAGCGCCGAGCCGGAGGTGTAGCTGGGCACCACGGTGCGATCGAAACCGCCGTACTTGGCCGCATACCACATCGGATCTTGCAGGGCCTCGCCGGTAACGCCCGTCATCCCGTACACGGCCGTGGTCTTGGTCTGCTGGTCGTTGCAGTTGTTGCAACCGCCGGTCGCGTTGACGTTGGTAGCGGGTGTGACCAGCCCGCCGATGCTCACCGGGTCGGTGAAGTTGGCGTTGTTGATGCCGGAGTGGAAATGCACGCCGTCCTTGCCATTGGTGCCGGCAATCGCGTAGCCGAAGCCCATTGCGTAGGGAGTCGACTTGAAGGCCGCATAGGTGCTGACGCTGATGCTGCCGCTGGCGCTGACGGAATATTCGAGCGTGCCCCACATGTCTTGGTCGTAGTCGCCGCCTTGCTCCGAGTCTTCCCACTGCACGACGAACTTGCCGGAGGTGGCCGTCTGCGACACGACGCGGAAATCGACCAGCGCCCCGGCGCCGCCGGTACCTGAAAAGAGCCGCATAGCCGGTTGAATGACGACGAACTTGCCCGCCTGATTCGGCACTGGAACCTTGATGCGGGGCGTCGAGGTCGCCAGCGCCACGCCATAGGTGTCAACCTTGAAGGCTCGCAAGTTCGCGGTGGGTGCGGTGATGTCCGTCCTGATGCGATTGGTATGCGCGTACTGTGCCGCGCCTGCCATCTTGAAGCCGCCGTAGCCGGTCGGTGCCTCGGGGCAGATGCCAACGCTGGTAGCCAGTGCGCCGATGGACTTGTCGTTGCACAGATTGTTGGTATCCGCCGCCGTTCGCCCGATCGACCATTTCTTGCCCGAAGCGTAGAGTCCTTCCGCAGTGCCGATGTCGTTCGTCAGCGAGCTGACGGTCGCGTCCGAAAGCCCGGCGACGCCATTCGCGCTGGCCCACTGATCGTTGTCGTAGGAGCTGACGCTGGCATTGAAGTTGATCACGCTGGAGCGCCGGCAGGTCCGCTCGCCGAAGGTGGCGGTGGTCGAATCGGCAAAGGGATCGGACCAGGTGGCGACCGTCAGCCCCAGTGCGCCGTCTTTCCCTCCGGTGGTATTGAAGGCCGATGTCGCCCCCGTCGCTCCCGCCAGGTAGCGAAGGGATTCAAGATACATTTCGCCGATGGGATTGCCCCAGCTTCCGCACTGTCCTTCCGTCAGACCGATCAAGCCGTAGTTGCAGTTGTCGACGGAACCGCTGGTGTACGTACCGTCGTTGTAGTCGTAGCCGTAGATGCGAAGCTTGTCCAAGGTCGAGACAATGCCGTCGACGCCGGTGAACTGTCCGTTGTCGGTGTTCACCTCGGGCGCAAAGGATGCAACGTTCTTGCGCAAGACACCACCGGAGATATTCTTGGTGTAGCTTCCCGTGATCAAGCCGAATGCGGCTTCGTTGCGCTCGCCGTACTTCTGCAGCAAGCCGACCGGCTTGTATGCGCCCGATGGATAGAGCTTGCAGCGGCTGCTCTCGTCGCTGGTGAATGAGGCGACGCCCGCTGCGGCGCCGTCAAGCCCGGTCTTGCAGACCTCGACCCTGACTGTGTAAGTACCCTTCGCCAAGCCCGTTCCGAGGCCGTACGTAGCACGGGACGGGTTGCTGCCGGACGCACTCAGGCCCGTGATGGTGGAGTTGTTCCCGTTGCTCGCACCCTTGTCCTCTGACCAGTAGCACTGCCAACGCTCGTTCGAATTCCACAGCGAAAAGTTGCCGTTCGCCACCAGCATGGCCGGCGGCCCGACGGCATTGTGCGAGTACTGGTTCGTGCCATTCTTGAAGGTCGCGTTGCAGATCGTGATCTCGTTGGTTCCCGAGAACGGAGTCAACTGGGCGACGTCGGTGTTGTTGTAGTACTTCGCGAATGCGTGCGCGTCGGTCGGTAGATGTGCGCGCTGGAGCACGGTCGAAGTGCCGCTGTCCGTGATTCTCATGCCGCCGTAGAGAATTCGCCGAACCACGTCCATCCGGGTCATCGTCGCCCAGTTCAGGAAGTTGCCGCTCCATTCGTTGACGATGGCACCGCCGTAGTTGCAGTAGCGCGTCGTCGAATCCACTTTCCGCGAGGGCACGTAGGTGTTGGTCGTGGTGCTGTAGGTGTAGCAGCGCTCGCTGTCGAAGTATCCGTAGTAGCTGTAGGCATGGCTGTACTGCGTCTCGATCATTCCATCGCCATTCAGATCGGAGAATTCGTTGTAGGCCTTGTAGGAAAGCTGGTGATCGCGCGACAGGTTGAGCATCACCATCGGCGAGCCCTTCGTCTCCGTGAGGTAAGGCGGCAGCGGCGTGAGATTGACCGCTTGGGTCGACGTCACGATCAGGCTGCTTGCCGCAAGCAAAAGCGCGCCGATACACCGGCTCAACGACTGAAAGTTTCGGGCAATCATTTCAATGCTTTCACAGAGGTTTGCAGCATGACTTGGGTTGAGCTGTTGGCGCCGTAGCCGATGGCAGACACGCGATAGACAAAGGCTTCACCGAGCTTGAAGTACTCGATGAGGTACTGGGGCTGTTGCGACACCACGGGCAACGCCGTGGCGCCGGTATAGGCTCCATAGGTTGCCGCTCGACCGGCGGTCGTCCAGTTCGCCTTGACTTCCCAGACGGGCGTCGTGGCATTCGGCAGACAGAGCCCCTGCGCGCAAGTCACGCCAAAGATGTCGGCGGTTTCCGGCGAGATGGGCGTCGTCCGGCAATTGGCAGCCAGACACGAGCCGCCGATATCCTTCTCGGCGTCCCGCAGCGCGGACTCCGCGGCCTGAAAGGCCAAGGTGCGGTCGGCCTCATTGCCGGCGATGCGGGCAGAGAAGGTCGAGCTTTGGATGGCTGTCACGCCGATGATGCTCAGGATGACCAGGAACATCATGACCATGAAAAGCGAGATGCCGCGCTGCCTCGGCAGGCTGCCGACGGACGGGCGAATCGAACGACGTGGAATGTTCATAGCGAGGCGGTGTTTCGCAGCGCGACCGTGGTACGAAGGGTGCGATAGCTTTCGGACGGGCCGGCGGTGATGGCCGTTCCATAGCAATCGGTGTATTGCGTGCCCGTGTCGTTGCCCGATGCCTGCACGGTCCTTGCCAAGACACACAGCTCGATCGCCGCAACGTCCTTCCATGCGGCGGCCGTCGTGGGCAGGGCAGTGAGCCGGCCGGTCGATGAGATGTAGCCGACCGAAATCTGCTCGATGCCCGGCACCAGCGGCTGAACCTGCAGGGCAACGGTGCCGAGCACGCCGTCGGTGACAGGCGTGCTATCCGAAACACAACTGAGTTGCCCCATCGACTTTGTGCCGTAAGGCGTCTGGGTAGTGACCTGCGAAATGAAGAAATACGAACGGACCTCGTAGGTCTGGACGCCGCTCACCAACTTGCTGGCTGCCGCCTCGTTGGTGCAACCGTAGCCTTGCTGCTTGCCGCTTCCAGTAGCGAACTGGTCCGTCTCGTAGCGGGAGAAGATGGAAGCGGACGGACGCTGCCCTGCCGGCGTGGCGGTGCGGCAGGCGAGATCGCCGAGCGTCGTCGGCGCGGTCGCGTTGACATAGCCATAGTCGCAGCCCGCCAGCTTGTCCTCAAGGGGAAGCTGGGGACCTGGCGCGGTCGGATCCACCATCGCGAACCCGGAACTCTGGATGTACTTGGTGAGCAGGTCCAGCGCGAAGCGACCGTTTTCCTCCATCTGCGAGTTTTCGGAGACGGCGTTGTAGGACTGCTTGGAATACAGATAGACGGACGAGGCGATGATGACCAGGATCAATCCGATCGTGAGGCCGACCATCAGTTCGACCAGCGTGACGCCGCGATTCCGGCTGCGGGGGGAGTGTGGGGTGGACATGAGCTGAAACAGGGCGTGATCAGGGGAAGATCGTGAAGCGACGGCAGCGCACACCATCCGGAGCCGCCGCCGTATCGGGGCAGCAGTTGCGCCAGGCCACGCCCGTTGTGGTGGCTGTACAAAGCACTGACGAATCCAGGCTGCCATCCGATTTCCGGAAGTCCTTGTCGAAATACATCGCGGTGACCACGAATCCATTGGTAATCGTGCCCGTCACCTGCATCGAGCCTTGGGGCAAGGAGGTTTGCGCCTTCTGCAGAAGATCGGCCAGGTCGTCGGCGGCAATCTGCGCGGGCGTGCAGGTACCACTGGTGCGGCAATTCAACTTGGTCAAGGTCGCCGCTTTGCCAGTCGTGTAGTTGGCCGTGTACTGGTAATCGACGTCAGTCGCCTTGGGGTTGGCTCGAATGCGCTCGCCGAAGCTGCCGGTGAACTCGGACACGCGGTGGGTGGACCACGCAGACTTTTGAAACGCCATGGCGCCGACCTGCAGGCCGGCAAGACCCAGGAGGCCGAGTGACATGATCAGGATGGAAACAAGCGCTTCGATCAACGTTGCGCCCTGTTGGGATTTGGAGCGGCGGGGGATGCTCATGGCCATGTCCACATTCCTAGAAATCGGGGCAGCTCGTCACGGTGTAAGCCGCCACGCGAACGCGGCCGGCCTTGCTGACGCAAACCGTTCGTCCAAAGCGAGCCTGGTAGTCGGAATCCGACGACTTGGCGTAGATCTTGAAAGACTGGGCTGTGCGGGCGAAGCCTGCGCTGCCGAAGATCAAGCTGCCGGCGGCAGAACGCTCGAAGCCCGTTTCTGCGTCCGTCGGATCGACAGCCGCCATGGTCTTGAGCAAGATATCTGCGGCATCGCGTTGACCATTGCCATCCTCGTCCACAAAGGCCTGAATTTCCAGGGTGTTCCACGTGGCCGTGGAAGCGCACGCGATGGTGCTGGCGTTCTTGGGGCAGATGACAACGTCCTGATTCCTGACGATGGCTTCACTGCGGGCGTAGTTGACCAGCCCGATGAAGCCATTCACGTTGGAGGAAAGCCGATTGCCCACCAGGAAGTCGCGCAGGCTTGGCAAGCCAAAGGCCAACAGCACGCCAAGAATGACAATGACGACGAGCAACTCGATCAGGGTCACACCACTCGCAGGGGCTGGCGCGTGTCTTTGGCCGGACAAGGATTCGATGCACATGTGACGAATTGTCACGAACCCATGCCTCGCGCAAGCCACCGTTCAACGGCTACGCGGGGCCGCTCGTCGGCAAGTTCGAGAACGTCTGCCGCTGTAGACGGCCTCGGCCTAAGGTGATCCGCGGGAAAAGATGGCTGAGGCCGTCCGCCAGATGATCGAGATATCGAGCCACAAGCTCCGCTTCTGGACGTAGAGCAGTCCATGTCTCAGCTTGGCCGGCATGACCACGTGGATGTAGAACGCCTCGGGGTCCTCGGCGCCGGCCAACAGCGCGCTCTCATCCCGATAAGCGACCGAGGCCAGATCGGTGATACCGGGGCGCACGCTCAGGATCAGCTGCCGGGCGTCGCTCGGATACATCGCCACATAGCGCGGCACCTCGGGTCTCGGGCCCACCACGCTCATGTCGCCGGCAAGCACATTGACGAACTGCGGGAGTTCATCGAGCTTGTATCTCCGCAGGAATGTGCCCGAGCGCGTGATGCGCGGATCGGCGCCGACCGTGATCTGCGCCCCGGTCCCGCTGGCATCTACCTGCATCGTTCTGAACTTGTAGATCATGAACAGCCTGCCTTGCAGGCCGACGCGCTGCTGGCGAAACAAGACCGGTCCCCGCGAATCGAGCTTGATCCAGAGGGCCACGCCAACCAGCGCGGGGGCCGACACCAGCAACGCGCACAGCGCGAAGCCGAGGTCGAATAGCCGCTTGAGCATCAGCCCAGCACCTGGTGCAACGCGGCGATCACGCGGTCTTGATCGCTGTCGCTCATCGCCGTGAAGAGTGGAACGCTCACCATTGCCTGGTAGGCCGCATCGGAATGCGGAAACATCTCTGGCGTGAGCCCGTAGCGGTCACGCCAATAGGGCTGTCGATGGAGCGGCACATAGTGCACGCTGGTACCGATGCCGCGGTCGGACAGCGCCTGCACCAGTTCGTCCCGCGTCACCTTGGCGGTCGGGGCGAGGCGAATGACATAGAGATGCCAGGCGTGCACCTCACCCGCTGGAGGATCTGAAGGACAGATCAGCGGCAAGGAGCTCAGCGCCTCGTGGTAGCGCGCTGCCAAGTATTGCCGGCGTTCGAGAAACCGCGGCAGTTTGGTCAGCTGCACCAACCCGATCGCTGCGGCAATGTCTGTGAGGTTGTACTTGAAGCCAGGGGCAATCACCTCGTAGTACCAGGCGGGCGTCTTCGACTGGAAGCGGTCGAAGGCGTCGCGATTGATGCCGTGCAAACGCATGACCTTCATGCGCTCGGCAAGCGCGTTGTCGCGGGTGACGACCATGCCGCCCTCGCCGGTGGTTATCGTCTTGTTGGCGTAGAAGCTGAAGACGGTGACGTCGGAGCCCAGGGTTCCAACGAGCTGACCGGCGGACGTGGTGGGCAGCGCATGCGCTGCATCCTCTACCACCTTCAACTTGTGAGCTTGCGCCAATGCCAACAGCGCCGGCATATCCGCGGCAAGACCTGCGTAGTGCACCGGCATGATGGCCTTGGTGCGCGGCGTGATCGCCGCTTCAACAAGATGCGGATCGATGCACAGCGTGACCGGGTCGACATCCACCAGCACCACATCGGCACCCAGGTAGCGCACCACTTCCGCGGTGGCGGTGAAAGTGTGCGTGGTCGTGATCACCTCGTCTCCTGGGCCGATGCCGAGTGCTTCGAGCGCAAGGTGAAGACCGGCCGTGGCCGAGTTGACCGCCAGGCAATGCAGGTCGGCATCGCCGAGAAACGCACCAAATGCGTCTTCGAAACGCTTGGTCTTCGGTCCGGTCGTGACCCAGCCCGACTTCAGCGCGCTTTCTATTTCGGCGAGTTCCTCCTCGCCGAGTTCGGGCAACGCGAACGGCAGAAATGGGGCTTTTTCTGGCATGGCTTCAGGATTTGGCGATCCACGCGAGCACATGCGTGCGCAGCAGCGGAATTGTGTTGAACAAGGTGTAAAGGGAAGGATGTACGGCGGTCACGCGCCGAGCAATCGGCGGAGCCAATGTGATGCGCTGTACGTGCACTTGACCCTGCGGAAAGAGTGCGCGAACGCGCTTGAGCGGCACTCCACGCACATCGGCATTGCGCGGATTGTCGACCGTGAAGTCGTACCACAGCACGCCTCCGCCGGGCTTGACCCAGCGCCACATAGCATCGGCCAGGCGTTGCTGGAATGCGTCGTCGAGCAGCGAGGAGAACACGGTGGAGACGAAGACGACGTCGCAACTGGCCGGCTCAATCGATGCGACGGCAGCGTCGCCCGATGAGAGTCGGACGGCGGCAGGAAGCCGTGCACGCGCCGCCGCATGACGCTCCGGCAGAAGTTCGATGCCCGAAAGACGATCCGGCGCGCAACCCATCCGCAACAGTTCGAGCAGGTTACCACCATCGCCGCTTCCTACCTCGACAAGATCGATGCGATGGAGCTCGGTCATGCCGATCCGCGCGAACAGCCGGACCATCGCGCGCTGGCGCTCCTGATGCATGTGCAGCGCGGCTGGGTTGAGCAAGCTGTAACGGAGGTCGTGAGCCGCCCGTCGGTCGTAACGCTCGCGCACCGAATCAAGCTCGAGATTCGGATCGTCGCCTAGTTTCGTCATCGCGCCTACCGAGTCAAGGCCGCGAAACGTTCGTTCGCGCGGCCGCCGCGCAGTACATCCCAGAAGCCCAGCAGCGAACCCAAACCGTAGCCGAAGTGATAGGCAGCGATCACCATCGGAACGCGGGACAGCGCGCTGATTCCGACCCCAGCTTTCAGCAAGACGCCGCCCGTCATGGCGCCCACGGCGCCCAGGTAAAGCAACAGGCAGGCGGCAAGCGGCCAGGCCGGCGCGCCAAGCAAAGCGACCAAGCTCAACAAAACAAGTGCGCCCACAAATGCCACTGGCACCAAGTGACGCAGGGACGCGGCTTGTCGATGCTTCTTCATCACAAACGGCTTCCAGTAGCCATACTGAAAATACTGCCGAAAAACCTGAAAGAGAGACGCGCGCGGATGGTACGTGCTGCGGATGCGCGAGGACTGCCATACCCGTCCGCCGCCGCGCACCAGCCGAAGATTGTGCTCGTCGTCCTGGTTGCGCGCCAACGACTCGTCGAACCCGCCGAAGCGCTCGAACGTGGCGCGCGGCCAACATCCGAGATAGACGGTGTCGACCCAGCCGTCGTGATCGAGTCGGCGCGAGAGGGCTCCGCCAGCCACCCACCGGGATTGAAACGCCGCAGCGACTGCCTGTTGCATCGGGCCCGCGCCATCGTCGGGCACCGCGCGCCACGCGCCACCGACATTGTCGGCGCCGGTCTCGGCCAGCACCGAGATGCACTGGGCGATGTAGTCAGTGGCGTAGCCCGTGTGCACGTCCATGCGCACGATCACTTCGCCGTCGGCACGCGACAACGCGCGGTTCAGTCCAGCCGACACGATCAACTGCGGGTTGTCGATGCACTGGATGCGCGGGTCGGCTGCCGACAGGTGCTTCAGCATTTCGCGCGTGCCATCGTCGCTCATTCCGTCGGCAATCACGAGTTGCAGCAACCAGTTCGCTGGCAGCGCTTGTGCGCAAACGTTAAGGCAGAAGGCTTCGATATGGCGTTGCTCGTTGCGGCAGGGAACGATAGCGCTGATAGTTCGCAAAGGAGTGCTCATGTCTCTCGCCTCTAAGGCTTGCGCGCGGCGATCACAAAATAACCCAGCGGAAAGTGTCGACTCGAAATGGCGGCCACCCTCGCTCCCAGTCGCGTCTTGTGGAAGTGCCAAGCCAACGTTTGGATCAGCATCGCTAACGCGCGTCCGATCAGTGGCAACTTCGTGACGATTTTGGCAAACAAATCGGCAATGATTTCAACGATACCGCCAATCGCAGACATTCTTACGAGAGTCATCTCATTCATCTTCACAAACCTTTCGAGTGCAAAGTTCGTGTAGCGGTAGTAGTCGTGAGGGTGTTCGTGCACCAGATAGTAGAACGGGACGTTCATGATGATCTTGCCCGCCGGCGCCAACACTCTTGTCATCTCACTCCACAATAGCTCGGGCTCGGGGATGTGCTCAAGCACGTCCGACAGAATGATCGTATCGAAGCGATTGCTATCGAATGGCAGGGGCTGCGACAGATCACATTGCAAATCGACGTGCTCTCCTGGCGCCCAGTCCACACAAACGATTTCCGATACGTACGGCGCATATGCCGAGTACAACGGCACTTTGCCGCAACCCAGATCCAGCAGCCGTCCGCGTGCGTTAGTCTTCAGATGCGACTGATATTGCACGGCCACCAAGTCCGCCACCAAACGCGAACCGACGCCGAGTTCAACAGGATCTCTTGCCCCCTTGAGTCGACCGCTTTTCCAGTCGAACTTGGTGGGCTTCCAGTGGTCCCGATTTTTCATAGGCGTTCCCAAGAAGGTACGGTCAGCAGCAATGCCATCCCCTTGCGCCAGTGCGTCTTGCGCATGCAGAGAGAGGTCGACGCGGCGGGCTCATGCCGATTCCGCCAATAGCATTACGCGGGCGTAGCACTGCTCCATGAGATCCAGACAGTGACCCCACTCGTACTCACGCCCGACGAGGACTCGACCGTCTCGACCTAGCCTGCTTCGCAGATCGGGCTCCAGCACAAGCCGCTTGAGCGCATTCTGCAGCGCAGGCACGTCGTTGCGCGGCACGACCAAGCCAGTCTCGCCGTGACGTACCACCTCTGGGAGGCCGCCGGCGTCGCTCACCACTACGGGGAGGCCACAAGCGCTGGCTTCAATCACGGCGACGCCGAAGCTTTCGCTGTCGAGCCGACTTGGCGCGGCAAAGATGTCCATGCGATTGAGCCAACGAGGCACCTCTGCGTGCGCTACCGCCCCTACGAACTCCGTCAGTGCCGCAATGCCGAGTTGACGCGAAAGCCCCACCAATTCTTCGCGCTGCGGGCCATCACCAACAACGATCAAGCGGCACTGATGTCCACTGGCGCGCACCTCGCCGTCAACGAGCAAGCCCGCGAAAGCGCGCAACAGCAGATCAACTCCGTACTTTGGAGCGAGCGACTTGACAATCCCCAGCGTTAGCACGCCGGCGTCGCGCGAAACAGTGGCTGGTGCAAAATTTTCGAGGTCAACGCCGAATGGCGTGACTGTCACGTCGAGTTGCTCAGGCGTGAGGCCTTGCACCTGCTGCGCCATCGCGTGGCTGGTTGAAGCAATCGCCGTCGCACTCCGCAAGTTTCGTCGCAGCAGCCAGTTTTTAAGGCTCCCCTCGTTGGGGAAATCATAGACATCGCTTCCCCAAACCGAAAGCAGCGTCGGGCTATAACCAGCCAACGCCGCGGTGGTGCCATAGCCGCTGGCATAGTGCGCGTTCAGCAAGTCGGGGCGCCATCGCCGCAGTTCACGCCGCAGAATCCAAGCGTTGGCGAAGTAGCCAATCTGCGCTTGATATGGCAGCCAGACGACCCGCACGGCACGCGGCAGTAGCGCGGGGTCGCAGCGGTGCTGCGAGATCACACACACAGTGTGACCCCGCCCCGCCAACGCTGCTGCCCAGCGCTGCAGATGGACCGTGTTGGCCGGACCAAGCAGTGCAACACGAAGCGCGTGGCGTTCCTTCATGCGGGGCTCTCGTCAGAAGAAGCAAGGCGGTATGAATGCAGCACAAACACAGCAGCAGCAGCCCACGCACCTGCAGCCCACACAGCGCACATGGACAAGAGCCCCGGCGATGGCAATAGCAACCAGGCACCGCATAGTACGAGCCAGCGTACGATTTCCGCCTTGACGGCTAGCCAGGGCAACCCATTCGCGTAGACATTGACCGTCAACACACGTGAGGCCGCCTCCGCCGCGGCGCCCATCATCAGCACCGCAAGTGCCTGCGTCGTTCCCGCATAAGCTGGTCCAAGGCCAAGATGCGGCCACGTCGGCGCTGCCAGCCAAAACGCGCCTGCGACAAATAGAAGCGCAGCGCATAGCGCAGCGGCCCATCGCTGCGACGAACGCCCACCCGACTGCTCCATCCAGCGCCGAAACAGCAAAGGTGCGGCATAGCCAATCGGCGCAAGAGGCACTTGAACCAAAGTCATCGCCATCGTGAAGCGGCCCAGCGCAACCGAACCTTGCGCGCTCTCGACCCACTGCTGAACCAACAGAATGGCCGCGGTCGACAATGAGGCCAAAAGCCATGCGGCAATCCCATAACGGCCCAGCTCACGCCAATTCGCGGGAGAGCCCGCGACTGACTTTCCCATCTTTTTCACCCGCCAAAGAGCGAAGACTGAACTAGCGCCGTAGGCCAGGGCAAAGAGCAGTTGCCACGTCGAATTTTCTGTGATCCCGAACCAGAGAACAACAATCACGCCTCCGATCAACAGGACCTGCGGCAACGCAGTCGCGGCGTTGAACCAACCCGTGTGCTTGCCGACCAACAGCAGAGCGCGCAAGTGCCCGTGGGCGACGCAGAGCGCTATCGCGCTGGCGAAAACAACGGCTTGCACGGGGCTACTCGCTTCTTGCTGCACCGCGCCAAAGATCATTCCGACAAGCACAGCGACCAGCGCACTCGCCCACGCCCAACGAAGAGCAGCTTGAAGGCTCAGGCGTCCGGACTTGACATAGAAGAACAACGCCTGCGGAAGTCCGAACATTGCAAACGCAGCAGCAAACTCGATGGCTGCTTTAGTGTGGCTGAAGTTTCCCTGCTCCTCCGGCCCCACGGTGCTGCCCAGCAACAAAGTGGCGATCAGCATCGACGCTGCTCCTGCCCCTTGCACAAGCAGCGACACGCTCAGTTGACGGCGCAAGTTCACCGCGTGAGCCGCTTGCAGGCCATGGCAAACAGGTTTGACGAGAATATGCGCCTGCCAAGCGGAGGCACTGCTGCAGCGGCCATGACTATCGCCCGCTTGACTGTGCGCTCCGGCCAACTCCCCGAGAAAACACTGCCCAATCTCTGCTTGCGCAGTGCGCGACGGGCATCTTCGGCAGCAGTCTCGTGAAACCACACTTGCGAATGAGCTAGCACTTCCAACCCTGCAAGCTCGAACAGCCTCATTCCGTCCGCAAGCGAATACTTGCGCAAGTGGCCCGACACATCATTCACACCGTAGTCACGCCTCCAGTTGAGCCAGTTGTCTTCGAGTGGCAAGTTGACCAACACGACTTCGCCGAGTTGCGCAGCGGCGCGCAGGAACTCTTGATCGTGCGGCACATGCTCCACCACGTCACTCATGATCACCGCCTCAAACTCGCCCGGCTGCAAGTCGCTCAGATCTGAACAGACGAACTCGATATCAGGGTACCTTGCGCTCGCCACAGCGATGTTGGCGGCCGATATGTCCAAGCCAACCTTCCGAGCACCCGGGGCAACTGGCAACGCAGCAATCAACTCGCCGGTGGCGCAGCCAATCTCGAGAACGGTCCGGAGTTGGCGAGAGGAAGGGAGCAGTCCCATCAAGTTCGGCAACTTGAAAAGTTGCACCTCCATATCGATCTGCGCTTGCTCCAAAGAGCCTTCTTCACGTCGCGCCACGTACTCCGGATGGGTGTCGTACAGCGTCGAGAAGTCGATTTCCGATGCGGGTGTTGCCCTGTCGGCGCTTTCCAGACTCACTGGACCTCCATGCCACATCGAAGGCCGACATCGCACCACGCAGAGACGACCCATGTCGTCGCGTCGTATCCGGAGTTACTGCGCCAGAGTGAGGCTTTGTTCATAGTCGGGGACCAGCAGTCGCAAGACATCTTTCATCGAAGCCAGGTTGTCATCTTGTGCAGCGCTGAGCAGCGACTTCAGATGAAGCCTGAGCGCAGGCCACGGCATGAATTCTTCTCTTGCGCGAATGATTCGGGGGTGATCGGTCGGCATCGGATTCTCCCCGATCAGGAGTTCCTCAAAACGCTTTTCTCCTGGACGCAGGCCAGTGAAGGTAATGCTGATGTCTCCCGTCGGACGGAACTCGTCGCGCACCGATCGCCCGGACAGAGTGATCATGCGCTTGGCCAGATCCACTATCTTCACGGGCACGCCCATGTCAAGCACGAAGAGATCTCCGCTGCGAGCCATCGCGCCTGCATACAGGACGAGTTGCACCGCCTCCGGAATCGTCATGAAGTATCGCGTCACCTCCGGGTCGGTCACGGTCACCGGCCCACCATTGGCAATCTGGGTGCGAAACAGAGGAACCACGCTGCCGCTGGAACCCAGAACATTGCCGAAGCGCACCATCGAGAATCGAGTCATCGAGCCCGACTTCAAGTGCGGGGCACTCCCTTCGTCGAACGGACTGGCTTCGCAGTCGGCAAGCGACTGGAGGATCTGTTCGGCGATCCGCTTGGTGGCGCCCATGACGTTGGTCGGTCTGACCGCCTTGTCGGTAGACACGAGAACAAAACTATCGATGCCCCACTTGAGCGCCGCACGGGCCAGGCTGAGCGTGCCCAGCACGTTGTTGTTCACGGCCTCGCCCGGATTGGATTCGACCATGGGGACATGCTTGTAGGCCGCCGCGTGGTAGATCACCTGCGGCCTGTGGGCCTGACAGATCGAATCCAGGCGTTGCTGGTTGCACACACTGCCGAGCACGGGCACCAAGGTCACATGCATACCACCGGCGCGCACCCACTGCTCGAGCTCGTGATGGATCTTGTAGAGCGAATACTCGCTGTGATCGACGAGAAGAAGCGTGCTCGGCGCTTCGCGCGCAATCTGGCGGCACAGTTCGCTGCCGATGCTCCCTCCCGCGCCTGTCACCATAACAACGCGGTCCGCCAAGGCTCCAGCGAGAAAATCCGGCCGCGACGCCACAGGCTCGCGTCCCAGCAAGTCGTCGAGGTCGAGGTCGCGGAAATCTTCGACCGTGACCCGCCCACTGGCAAGATCCGCCAGCCCTGGCAACGACCGAACCCGCACGGGCAGCGATTGCAGGCGCTCGATGAGCTGATTGCGCCGCTGCCGCGTCGCGCTCGGCACCGCGAGAAGAATGTCGGTGACCGCATGGCGGCCCACGACATCGGCGGTCTCTGCGAAGGCATGGACCTTGACCCCATTGATCGTGCGCCCTGCCTTCTGGGGATCGTCGTCGATGAATCCGACCAGCGAATAGTCTTGTATTCCTGAGAGTGCGGCTGCGGTCTGCGCTCCGGCCACGCCGGCGCCATAGATCAGCAAGGGCGCGCCGCGGGCACGGGTGCGGCTGGCAATCCATTGCCAGCCCAGCGCGCGGCTCGAGGCGACGAGGATCAGAAAGAGCAGCGGCTGCAGCACGATGAGGCTGCGAGGGATGCCCTCCCAATGGAAGAGCAGCCAGACGAACGGGCACAGCGCGACACCGTACAGCGCGACGGCGCGACCGGTCGCCAGGATCGAAGCCACGCCCGTGTAGCGGAAGATCGCTTTGTACAGGCCCAGCCGGATGAAGACCGGAATGGCCAGCGCGGGCGCCACCGCGTATGCGAGCCGTTCGGCGCCTGCGGGCCAGTGCAGCGTGTCGAGCCGCAGCGTGAACGCGAGCCACATCGACACCAGCGCGAGCACGGCGTCGAGCGCCATCACTACCATGCGCTTTCGGGAGCGAGACCAGCTCAGGATCCTGTCTTGCATCGCTTTGCGGTCACTGGACTTCCGGATCGATACGGGGAAAGGGCACCGCCTCGACGCCCTGATGTTCGCTCGCGAATTCGCCCCAGGCGACTCGAAGCTTGTCGCAATAAGCACGCGAGAAGAGCAGGCACGAATGCCGCAGCGCTTCCTGCGCGGCCAGCGGCTGCCCGTTGAGCGCGGCGGCCTTGGCATATCGCAAGAGCGCGTTCTCTACGGGATAGCGCCTGGCCGTCAAGCGCAAGCGCTCGATCTCGCTCGCCGGCATGCCTTTGCGCGGCTCGATGCGCAGGTTGACAAGCGCGGCCTGCAATCCGTTCAGGATATGAATCTCGGGTGCCGGAGGGGGCGCCCGAACACCGATGCGGGCGGCTCGCAAGCGCTCGGATTGCACGTCCAACTCAATGGCGCGGTACTCCTTCCACGCGAGCAGCAGGACGCAGCCCAACGCAACCACGAGGGCCGCAGACACGGCGCGCGGCAGCCGGACAGGTGCAACGAGCGACGAGCGCGCGTTCAGGATGCCCATCATCAGCGCCACCGGAACCAGGAAGAACGCCTTGCAATGCGGCAACTCGAGCAAGCCGTGCAGCGTGAATGTGCCGAGGGCCAGCAGGATCAGAATCTGCTCGGCGCCGGCGGCACGCCTCACCTGCCACCAGAACCATAGGCCCAGCAGTGCAGCGATGGCCAGACCCAGGGGCACCCCGTTCCACACCATCAAGTCGAGCACGAGGTCATGGGCGTGCTGGATGCCTATTTTCAGGTCGGCATACTGGGGCAGTTCGTCGACCTGGACCAATCGGCCCTGGTTCCAGCCGTAGCCCAGCCATGGCCGATGCCATATGCCATCGACCATCATGGACCAGATCTCCGGTCGGCGCCCCGAGCTCAGCCGCGAACCCAGACTGTCGGCCCCACCGGCACCGATGATGTCGGTTGCGAACGTCCAGCCGAGCGCCAGCACCGCGAACCAGAACCCCAGCCCGACGAAAGCCGGCCTGTGCTTCGCGGTCCCCAGAGAAGCCGGCGAGACCCACGCGACGGCCAGCAACAGCGCAATGCCGAGCCAGCCCGTGCGGGACTGCGTGCTCGCGACCCCGAGCAGTACGGTAGCGGCGGCAAACACTGCAACTCGGCCGCCGATCCGCTGTCGGGTGTGGGCCCACCACAAACCGACAAGCCCCCACAGCAGCAGCGTGCTCAGCTCGTTGGCCTGGCCCACATTGGCCATGGGGCGGGTGCCTGTCGAGATGGGGGCCATCAAGGGCCCCCAGTCGAGCAGCAGCCATTGCGCCAGCGCGAGCGCCGTGGAGGCCAAGGCGGCTATGACGAAACCGGCGAACAGCGCGTCCGGCAAGCGGCCCGGGGCCAGCGCCTCGCAGGATCTGGCGACAGCGACCGACACGGCACAACCCAGAAGGTACACGCTGACCAGAGGCGCTTCGCCAGGAAACGCAAACATGCCACCCGCGGCCTGCAGCAGGGGAATCAGCGCAGCAGCAGCGAAACCCAGCGAGAGCAGGTCGAAATCCATTCGCGCACGCCGCGTCACCGCCCACAGAGCCAGCGGCAGGACAGCCAGACCGGCGGCGACCTCGCTGTAGAGCGTGGGCCACGGATAGGAATGCACGGGAATCAGCCACGGCAGGGCGAAGCCGAAAGCCAATAGCGACCAGCCCACACCTGTCGATGGATTGCGGGTCGAGCGGGCCCTCGGCACCGCCGCCGCGATGCTCACCAAAGCTTGGGATGGATTCGACATGGGACAGCTTGTTCCGTCGTCAAAAGCAGCTACTGCCTCGCATCGGGTTTGTCGAGATGAAGGACGGCTCCGCGTTGCCAGAAGCGCGGCGGAGACACATTGCCTGAATCATTGGACGATTGGCGCGACAGCAGGTCGCGGCCATGGACAGCCCACATGCCCGCCAGCAGCATCGCGGACACCAGCATGATCGGCGCGCGCGACCTGAGTTTCGTCGCTGGAGCGGCGGCCGCCGCGGCCGTATCGGTCGAGCGCTTCCGGTAACACGCCAGCGCCCATCCAGCCATCCATATGATCAGCAGCTGGCTCAAGGGATAGACAAAGGCGCCTGAAAACAGACTGTTCATGACGCAAGCCAAGAGGCCGCCAAGGCAAAACGGAGGAATCCAGCGATGCCCTCGAATCAACCGGTAGAGCAGCAATCCGACGAGAACGACGGCGCCCACCCCCAAGAATCCGTACTCCCCGATCCATTGCAGCGCAATATTGTGAGGGTGCATCGCGATCACCAGGCCGTCGTGCCTTCCGAATTGATCGCCGCCTATTCCGACCCACGGCGATCGGGCCCAGGATTCCACTAGGCCGCCCCACAAATCGCTTCGGGATGAAGTGCTCAGGCGAAATACGGTCTTGGTCGTATGGTCCGAGTCGAAGAGCCATCGCATGCCGTAGAAGAATGCCCCCGCGACAGCGAGCGACGAAACCGGCAGACGAAGCAGGGCTGAATCCTTTCGAAGAAGCGCGACCAGCAGCAGCGCGCTCGTCGTGGACAGCAGGACCGAGCGGGCGCCGTCTTGCCAGAGTGCCAGCAGATAGAGCGTCGAAAGCAGCCAGACCAGCGGCGTCATCCGCGCGCGCGCCAATCCGCCGGGCCGGTGCCAGAGCAGGAACAGGCACGGAAGCAAGGCATCGTCGAATTCGCGGATCGTCGAGAACACCAATTGCCAGTCGTTCCATGTGCCGCTCAGGCAAAGATCGATGGTGCTCAACACCATCAGCCAGATATTGAGCAACGGGGCCAGCGCCAGGATCACCGCGCTTCGATCCTGCCTTTGCGGGTCGCCTTCGAAGAGCCTCGCGCAAAAAAGCACCCCTAGAAACAGCATGCCATACAGCGTGGCGTCGGCGATGGAGAACGGCGACCACCGAGTGCCATGCAGGCAGATCGCCAGAAACGCCAGTGAAATCGCCCAGATCCAGAGGCCGGACCACGGCCTTCCATGAATGACCGCGGGCAGGCGAATGACGGAGCAGACGATGAGAATCGACAGGCAGATGATCTGCGCTTTTCGATAGAAATCGTACGGATCCGCGATCCCGAAGAAAGTGATGATGCCGGAAAATGCGACGACGGCGAACGCGGGAATCGTCCACGCCAGAAGGCCGTCTGCGAATTTTCGATGCGTCATGAAAGAAGGTCGCGAACAAAAAAAGCGGCCTCGAGGGCCGCTTCTATCACCGGTCCACGATCAGGTGGGACGGCATTCGGAAGGCAGGTACTTCGCAGCAATAGCGGAGGAGCACGTCCAACGCAGTTGACCGGTGTTGGTGCCAACAGTCGCCGGCGTCAGTAGGATATCGCCCGTCGCATTGGGAACCGTCGATGTGACCGTCACAATGCCCGTGGTGGGGGCGACGACCACGTTCGACACATATTTTGTTGCGCCGGGGAAGACGTAGCCACTATTGGACGCCGTGACAGAGGCAAGAACGCCAAGCGACGAGGTGGTTTCAGCGACTGCCAGCTTTGCCGGAGCGGCCATGACGAGCACTTCGGAAATCTTGGCGCGGGTGGTGTAGTCCTGATACGCCGGCAGAGCCACAGCAGCCAAGATACCAATGATCGCCACAACGATCATCAACTCGATAAGGGTGAAACCCTTTTGCACATTGCGTGCGATGGAACGACGGTTCATTCAAAAACTCCAGTTGGTTGAAGGGCCCGAGGAGGGCCCCCGGTGCGTCCAACCTCCGCAGCATCTGTGCCATCCCTGCTGCTCGCCTCTGAAGCAAACCTTGGTGTGCATTTGTTCACGCTGGAGTTACAACAGGTGACACAATCTGTTGCATATGCCACACGCGGGATGACAAATTTTGTCAGTCGACCACCGACAGTGTCAGACCTGCAGGACCCCCGCCGCCTCCAGCCATCGAATGTCCCGCCCCTTCGTTCCATGCACCTGCGAGCCAGCGGCCAGCATGTCGATCTGGCTCATGATCTCTTCGGTCTCGGCCGGCTTGGTGTGGGTGATGTAGATCGGGTAGTTCTTGCCGGGCGCAATGTTCGCCAGTTCGTCGGCCAAGGTCGCAGGTGACAAATGCAAGCTGCGCTGCGCCAAGGCCTGCTCCCGGTCACTGAACGCCGTTTCGATGACCAGGATGCCTATATCAAGCTGGTTCACCCGCTGCCAGAAGGCCGGATTGCGCTCGGTATCCCCGCTGAAAACCCAGTTCGGCCCGCCCTCGGCGCAGCGCACGGCATACCCGCAAGCCGGCACGGTGTGGACCGCCGGCAGCACCTCGATGTTCTTGAGCGCCCGCGTTCCCAACTGGAGCTGCTGGCCAACCACGATGTCGTGAAAGCTCACAAACGGCGCCTCGCGACTGGGAATGCTCGCGAAATCAGGCCAGATGACGTTGTTGAACACATGGGCGCGCAGCGCCTCGATGGTGGCGCGCAGCGCATGCACGCGCAGCGGCCTGCTGCGGCGGCTGGCCACGGCGTCGATCATCAGGGGCAGCGCGGCGATGTGGTCGAGGTGCGAATGGGTGAGCACCACGTCGTCGATGGCGGCCATTTCGGCCAGGCTCAGGTCGCCGACGCCGGTGCCGGCGTCGACCAGCAGGTCACTGTCGACCAGGAATGACGTCGTGCGGCAGTCCTTGGCGATGGCGCCCGAGCAACCCAACACGCGCACCTGCATATGCGAGGCCTTTTGTTTTCTATTTGGTTTCGAACCGGGTTGCACCACCCCAGTTCTGGTCTTTGGGCTGCAACGCTATCGAGGCTAAACGCTGCGCGTACAGCTGGTAAAGGAATTTTTTGGCATCTACAGCCGGCAGTGGGGTCAAGCCTCTGGCCCGTACCAAAGCCTCGGCGCGGCCGGCCGTCGCTCATCCGGCGACGAACTGCATCCGGGTGCCGCCGAGTTCGAGCACGTCGCCGTCCTGCAGGGCGACGGCCTCGTTGCCGAGCGGCTCGCCGTTGAGCTCGGTGCCGCCGTCGATGGGCGCCACCACGTAGCCGTGCAGGCGTCGCGTGACGGCGGCGACGGCCACGCCGGGTTTGCCGATCGTTGTGACGACCTTCTGCAGCGAGAGTTCGCGCCCGGCGCCGCTGCCCGACAGGACGCGCATGACGGCCACGCCGGTGCCGCCGCCGAAGGGCTGGTGCACCGTGGGTGCGGAACTGAGGGGAATCGGGCCCGACGGTGCCGGCGCGATGTGCGGCGCCGGCCCGGCCCCTTCGGAGGCGCCGCTGGCCACCAGGTAGCGGATCTTGTACTTGCCGACCTCGACGACGTCGTTGTGCTCGAGCGCCTGCTTCTTGACGGCACGCCCGTTGATGTAGGTGCCGTTGGTGCTGTTGAGATCTTCCAGGTAGACATCGCCGCCGATCATGTGCAGCACGGCGTGTTCACCGCTGATCGCCAGATTGTCGATCACGATGTCGTTGTACGGCCGCCGTCCCAGCGTGGTGCGGTCCTTGGCGAGCGTCACCTCCTTGATGACGACACCGTCGATCGAAACGATCATTTTCGGCATGGCCGACTCCTGGATCTCATTTTTTTGGGCTATCCGGATGCCTCGAGCGCTTCACCTGCACCTGCACGGGCCAGGACAACCGAAATGTTGTCCCTGCCGCCATTGTCATTCGCAGTTGAAACCAAAAGTGTTGCCTTCTCCGAAAGACCGATATCTTGTAACAAAAGCGTGAAAAGCTGCGCGTCGGGAACCATCTCGCTCAGCCCATCGGAACATAGCAGGAAAAGGTCCCCGGGTTTCACGTTGTGCTCGTGCATTTCGAGTTCGACATGGCGTTCGATGCCGAGCGCCCGCGTCACCAGGTTGCGGTGCGGCGACTGGATGGCCTGCTCGGGCGTGATTGCGCCGGCGTCGAGCTGCTCCTGCAGCAGCGAATGGTCGCGCGTGAGCTGTTCGAGCTTTTCGTTGCGCAGCCGGTAGCAGCGCGAGTCGCCGATGTGGCCGACGATCGCGCGCTTGGGCCCGAAGGCGGCCAGCACGAGCGTGGTGCCCATGCCCTGCAGCTGCATGTTCGCGACGCCGGCTTCGAGGATGGCCGCGTTAGCCTCGTCGGTACCGGCCTGCAGCGCGCGGCGCAAGGCCCGCGGGTTGGCGGTCGGCCCGGCGTGGGCCAGCCAGCGGCCGAAACTGGCTTGCAGCAGCGCGATGGCCATGCCGCTGGCCACCTCGCCGCCGTTGTAGCCGCCCATGCCGTCGGCCAGGAGAACCAGGCCCAGTGAGGCGTCGAAGGCGATCGTGTCTTCGTTGTTGGCGCGCACCCGGCCGGGGTCGGTGAGCGCGGCGAAGTCCCAGGTCAGCGAGCCGGTGTCAGGAGAAACGGATGCGCCCAGGTTCGCCATGAATCAGTTTGGTTGAGGAGCCTAGCCGTCAGTGCGCGGCGGCGGCCGCGCGCCTTTGCTGCCAGCGGCCGACAGCGACGACGAAGAATGCGCCGGCCGCGGCGCCTGCATAGTGCAGCCAGGGGTCGGCCGCCAGGGCGCCGCGCAAGGCGACGTCGCTCACGATGGTCTCGCCGCCGACCCAGCCGATCAGCGCGGCGCCGAGCATGATGATGATCGGGAAACGTTCCATGAGCTTGATCATGAGGGTACTGCCGAAAATTACCAACGGGATGCTGATGGCCAAGCCCAACACGAGCAGCACCATGCTGCCCTGCGCCGCGGCCGCGACCGCGATCACGTTGTCCAGGCTCATGACCAGGTCGGCCAGCAGGATGGTCCGCACCGCGGCGAGCATGCTGCCATATTCCTTTTCCTCGCCGTTGTCGTCTTCCTCATCGCCGAGCAGCTGCACGCCGATCCACAGCAGCAGCGCGCCGCCGAGGATCTGCAGGTAGGGCAGCGCCAGCAGCTTGGCAGCGACCACGGTGAGCGCGATGCGCAGCACCACGGCCGCACCCGAGCCGAACAGCACGGCCTTCTTCTGCTGCTGCTGCGGCAGCGAGCGGGCGGCCATCGCGATCACCACCGCGTTGTCTCCCGAAAGAATGATGTTGATCCAGACAATCTTGACGAGCCCCGATCCAGAAATCGGCAGTTTGCAAATAATCCATGCCTCATATCCACTGTTATGTATTGAAAAAGCGCCCGCAACGTGAATTGCGAGCGCTTTTGTTCTTGTGTGGTCGAGGAGGCGGACGTTTTAGAGCAGCGCCTTGAGGCGCTTGGCCAGCTCCGAGAAGTTTCGTGTGACCGTGAAACCGCACTCTTCCATGATGGCGAGCTTGGCATCCGCCGTGTCGGCACCGCCGGAAATCAAGGCGCCCGCGTGGCCCATGCGCTTGCCCGGAGGGGCGGTCACGCCGGCGATGAAGCCGACGATCGGCTTCTTCATGTGGTCCTTGCACCAGCGCGCCGCGTCGGCTTCGTCGGGGCCGCCGATCTCGCCGATCATGATGACGGCGTCGGTGTCGGGGTCGTCGTTGAAGGCCTTCATCACGTCGATGTGCTTCAGCCCGTTGATCGGGTCGCCGCCGATGCCCACAGCGCTCGATTGGCCGAGGCCGATCTCGGTGAGCTGCGCCACGGCTTCATAGGTCAGCGTGCCGGAGCGGCTGACCACGCCGATGCGGCCCTTCTTGTGGATGTGGCCGGGCATGATGCCGATCTTGATCTCGTCGGGCGTGATCAGGCCGGGGCAGTTCGGGCCGAGCAGCAGCGTCTCTTTGCCGCCGGCAGCGACCTTGGCCTTCATCTTGTTGCGCACTTCGAGCATGTCGCGCACCGGAATGCCTTCGGTGATGCAGATCGCCATGTCCAGGTCGGCTTCGACGGCCTCCCAGATCGCGGCGGCCGCGCCGGGCGGCGGCACGTAGATCACCGACACGGTGGCGCCGGTTTGGGCCGCGGCTTCTTTCACCGAGCCGAAGATCGGGATGTTGAAGATCGACTCGCCGGCCTTCTTCGGGTTCACGCCGGCCACGAAGCAGTTCTTGCCGTTCGCGTATTCCTGGCACTTCTCGGTGTGGAATTGGCCCGTCTTGCCGGTGATGCCCTGGGTGATGACTTTGGTGTCTTTGTTGATGTAGATCGACATGACGTTTCCTTAGGCTTTCTTGACTGCTGCCACGACCTTCTGGGCCGCGTCCGCCATGGTGTCGGCGCTGATGATGGGCAGGCCCGAATCGGCCAGCAGCTTCTTGCCTTCGACTTCGTTGGTGCCCTTCATGCGCACCACCAGCGGCACCTGCAGGTTGACCGCCTTGCAGGCCGCGATCACGCCGGTGGCGATGGTGTCGCACTTCATGATGCCGCCGAAGATGTTGACGAGGATGGCCTCGACGTTCTTGTTCTTCAGCATGATCTTGAAGGCCTCGGTGACCTTCTCGGGGGTGGCGCCGCCGCCCACGTCGAGGAAGTTGGCCGGCTCGCCGCCGAACAGCTTGATGGTGTCCATGGTCGCCATCGCGAGGCCGGCGCCGTTCACCAGGCAGCCGATGTTGCCGTCCAGCGAGATGTAGGCGAGATCGAACTTCGAGGCTTCGACTTCGGCCGCGTCTTCTTCGTCGAGGTCGCGCAGGGCCACGATATCGGGGTGGCGGAACAGCGCGTTGCTGTCGAAGTTGAACTTGGCGTCCAGGGCAATGATGTTGCCCTTGCTGTCACGGTTGAGCGGGTTGATCTCGACCAGCGAGGCATCCGTCTCCATGTAGCAGGTGTAGAGCTTCTTGAAGATGTCCACGGCTTGCGCGGTGGAATCGACCGGGATGCCGATGCCGTCGGCGATCTGCTTGGCCTGTGCGTCGGTCAGTCCGTCCTTGGGGTCGGCGAAGACGGTGATGATCTTTTCGGGCGACGAATGCGCGACTTCCTCGATGTCCATGCCGCCTTCGCTGGAAGCGATGAAGGCCACCTTCTGCGTCGCGCGGTCGGTGACGGCCGAGACGTAGTATTCCTTCTGGATGTCGGCGCCGTCCTCGATGTAAAGGCGGCGAACCTTCTGGCCTTCGGGGCCGGTCTGGTGGGTCTTGAGCTGCATGCCGAGGATGTCGCCGGCGAGCTTCTTGACGTCGTCGATGCTCTTGGCGACCTTCACGCCGCCGCCCTTGCCGCGGCCGCCCGCGTGGATCTGGGCCTTGACCACCCACACGGGGCCGCCGAGTTTCTGGGCGGCTTCGACCGCCTCCTGCACCGTGTATGCCGGAATGCCTCGCGGCACAGGCACGCCGAACTTGGCAAGAATTTCCTTGCCCTGGTACTCGTGAATCTTCATGAGGGTGTCTCTCGGAACGAGGTTGAGAACGGGAGAATTTGGCTGTTGTCCGCGGGCCACGGCGATTGGGGAATCGGGCGGCGGACAGCAGGCGACTGTATCATGGTGCGCCGCACCAACGGCCCGCTGTGGCTGCGGCCAATACGTAATTTCTTCTTACGCGACTTCCCAGGCAATCCGAGGCTTGCACCATGCCCAAGGTCTTCATCGACGGCGAAGCCGGTACCACCGGCCTCCAGATTCGCGAGCGGCTCCAGCAGATGCCGCAGATCGAACTCGTGAGCATCGCGCCCGAGCTGCGAAAGGACGTGGCCGCCAAGCGCGAGCTGATGGCCGGCGTCGACCTGGTGGTGCTCTGCCTGCACGACGATGCCGCGCGCGAGTCGGTGGCACTCATCGACCAGCTCGAAGGCCAGGGACGCCGCCCCAAGATCATCGACGCCTCGACCGCGCACCGCACGGCCGCCGGCTGGGTGTTCGGCTTCCCCGAACTCGTGGCCGGCCAGACGGAGGCCGTGGCCAAGGCCGAGCGCGTGGCCAACCCCGGCTGCTACGCGACCGGCGCGATCGCGATCGTCCGCCCGCTGGTCGATGCCGGCCTGCTGCCGGCCGACCATGCGATCGCCCTGCCCTCCGTCAGCGGCTACTCGGGCGGCGGCCGCACCATGATCGAGGCCTATGAGGGCGGAAAGGCACCGCTGTTCGAGACCTACGCGCTGGGCCTCAAGCACAAGCACATCCCCGAGATCATGAAGTACACCGGCCTCACGCGCCGGCCCGTGTTCATTCCCTCGGTCGGCAACTTCAAGCAAGGCATGCTGGTGCAGCTGCCGCTGCACCTGGACGAGCTGCCCGGCCGGCCCAAGGCGGGCGACCTGCAGGAGGCGCTGGCCGCGCACTACGCGAAGAGCAACACGCCCGAAAAGTTCGTGAAGGTGCTGCCGCCCACCGAGGACGGCAAGATCGACGCCCTCGCGCTCAACGACACCAACGAGCTCGAGATCCGCGTGTTCCCGAACGAGGACCACCGCCATGCCGTCGTCATCGCGCGGCTGGACAACCTGGGCAAGGGCGCCAGCGGCGCCGCGGTGCAGAACCTCAAGCTGATGCTGGGGCTGTAAGCCCGCGCAGCTGCATTTCGCGGCTGACCCTCACTCGTTAGGGTCGTACCGCAAGACCTTTGCCACGACGGCGCCGGCAAATCCACGCGCCAGCAGAAAGCGCGTCTGTTTCGCGCGCTCCGCCGCGTCATGCGGCAGCGTGCCGAAGCGCTGCCGCCACACTTCGAGCGCACGGTCGAACTCGCTGCCCGAGAGGCTTGCGAGCGCTTCGGCCACCGCTTCGGGCGCAACGCCCTTGTGCAGCAGCTCCTGGCGCACGCGCGCGGCGCCGTGCCGTGCCGCGCGCTGGTGCAGCACCGACTGCACCACCCTCGCCTCGCTGATGAAGTCCTTGGCGGCCAGCTCGTCGAGCGCGCGCGCCAGCGTGCCGGGCTCTTCTTCGTACTTGGCCAGCTTGCGTTCGAGCTCGCTGCGCGAATGCTCGCGCTGGCTCAGGAGACGCAGGGCGCGGCCTTTGAGAGACGGAGCGCTGAAAGCCATGGCATCCGGTTACTTCTCGGGCGTGACGTCTGCCGCTTCGGCCAGAAGCGGAATGCCCAGCGATTCGCGCACCTTGTTCTCGATCTCGCGCGAAAGCGCCGGGTTCTCGCGCAGGAACTCGCGCGCGTTGTCCCGGCCCTGCCCGATCTTCTCGCCGTTGTAGGCATACCAGGCGCCCGACTTGTCGACGATCTTGGCGTTCACGCCCATGTCGATGATCTCGCCCTCGCGGCTGATGCCTTCGCCGAACAGGATGTCGAACTCGGCCGTCTTGAAGGGCGGCGAAACCTTGTTCTTCACCACCTTGACCTTGGTCTCGTTGCCGATCGCCTCGTCGCCCTTTTTGATGGTGCCGATGCGGCGGATGTCCAGGCGCACCGAGGCGTAGAACTTCAGCGCATTGCCGCCGGTGGTGGTTTCGGGCGAGCCGAACATCACGCCGATCTTCATGCGGATCTGGTTGATGAAGATGACCATGCAGTTGGTCTTCTTGATGGTGGCGGTGAGCTTGCGCAGCGCCTGGCTCATCAGGCGGGCCTGCAGGCCGGGCAGCGAGTCGCCCATTTCGCCTTCGATTTCGGCCTTGGGCGTGAGCGCGGCGACCGAGTCGATCACGATCAGGTCGACCGCGCCGGAGCGCACCAGCGAATCGACGATTTCCAGTGCCTGCTCGCCGGTGTCGGGCTGGCTGATCAGCAGGTCCGACAGGTTGACGCCGAGCTTCTGCGCGTACTGCACGTCGAGCGCGTGCTCGGCATCGACGAAGGCGCAGGTGCCGGCCTGGCGCTGCATCTCGGCGATGACCTGCAGCGTGAGCGTGGTCTTGCCCGAGGATTCCGGACCGTAGATCTCGATCACGCGGCCGCGCGGCAAGCCGCCGACGCCGAGCGCGATGTCGAGGCCGAGCGAGCCGGTGGAGACCACCTGGATGTCTTCCAGCGCCTCGCCTTCGCCCAGCCGCATGATCGTGCCCTTGCCGAACTGCTTTTCGATCTGGGCCAGCGCGGCCTGCAGGGCCTTGGCCTTTTCGCTGCCTGCGACCGAGATGCTGGTGCCTTTGACGAGTGCGTCCATGTGGAAATCTCCTTGAATATCAACGGGTTGTGTTGGGTTCATTCAATCTGCTTTTAATCACAGGCTGGATGCTTGAACAGTAGTGTAGGGGTTGATGGATTCGAGTAAACCCATTTTTTGGTCAGTTTGCTTTACTATCGATCGCACGTGATAGACGCTGTATTTCCGATCGACCCCGACGCCTGGCGCCAAACCCACCTGGGCCGCCTGCTGGGCCATGCCATGCGCCGCTTCGACGAGCGCGTGCTGGCGCTGATGGCGCACGATGCCGACGTGCCGCTGGCGCTGTCGAACCTTGCGGCGCGCGCGCAGGTGAGCGCGGCGCACATCCACATCACGCGCCATCTGTCGCGCGAAGGCTCGCGACTGACCGAACTCGCCGAGCGCGCCGGCATGACCAAGCAGGCCATGGGCACGCTGGTCGACCAGTGCGAGGCCTGGGGCCTGGTGACGCGCGGCCCTGACCCGCTCGATGCGCGCGCGCGGCGGGTGCTGTTCACGGCCGATGGGCTGGCCTGGCTGGAAGCCTTCCGCCATGCCGTGGCGCAGGCAGAAAAAGAGTTCCGCGCCAGCGTCGGCGACGAGATCGCCACCGTGGTAACCATCGGTCTCGAAGCCTATGCCGCGGCCTAGAATCCCAGCGTCTGGAGACACGCCATGCGAATACTGATTGCGGAAGACGACCAGGTGCTGGCGGATGCCTTGCTGCGCAGTCTGCGCACCTCGGGTTCGGCCGTCGACCATGTGGCGACCGGTTCGCAGGCCGATGCCGCGCTGATGACCAACAGCGAATTCGATCTGCTGATCCTCGACCTCGGCCTGCCCAACATGCACGGCCTCGAAATCTTGAAGCGGCTGCGCGCCCGCGGCTCGCAGCTGCCGGTGCTGGTGCTGACGGCGGCCGACAGCGTCGAGGAACGCGTCAAGGGCCTGGACTACGGCGCCGACGACTATATGGCCAAGCCCTTCTCGCTGCAGGAACTCGAGGCGCGCGTGCGCGCGCTCACGCGGCGCGGCATGGGCGCCACCAGCAATGCGATCAAGCACGGCCCGCTGGTCTACGACCAGGCCGGCCGCGTGGCGACCATCGACGGCAAGATGATCGAGCTCTCGGCGCGCGAACTCGGCCTGCTCGAGGTGCTGCTGCAGCGCGCCGGCCGGCTGGTGAGCAAGGACCAGCTGGTCGAGCGGCTGTGCGAGTGGGGCGAGGAAGTGAGCCTCAACGCGATCGAGGTCTACATCCATCGGCTGCGCAAGAAGATCGAGAAGGGCCCGATCCACATCGCCACCGTGCGCGGCCTCGGCTACTGCCTCGAGAAGATCCCGTGATTCCCCTGAGCCTTCGGTGAAGCTCTTCCAGCGCGCACAGCGCTCCCTTTTCGGCGAGATCCTCGATTGGATGCTCACGCCGCTGCTGCTGCTGGTGCCGGTCAGCATCGGCGTCACCTGGCTGGTCGCGCAGGGCATCGCCAACGCGCCCTTCGACCGCGAACTGCAACACAACCTCCGCACGCTGGCGAAGCTGGTGAACCTGCAGCAGGACGCGGCGCAGTTCGTGCTGCCGCAGGCGGCGCGCGAGATCCTGCGCGGCGACGACGCCGACCGCGTGTACTACCAGGTGCTGGACGGGCATGGCGAGCTGCTGAGCGGCGAGCGCGACGTCCCTTTTCCCCATACCGACGAGCCCCCGGTGACGGGCACCGTGTACCTGCGCGACGGCGAGATGCACGGCAAGGCGGTGCGCGTGGCCTCGCTCTGGATGGCGGGCGCCACGGCCGACGAACCCCCGGTGCTGCTGCAGATGGCCGAGACGCGCGAGAAGCAGTCGGTGCTCGCCGCCGAGATCATCAGCGGCGTGCTGCTGCCGCAGTTCGCGATCCTGCCGCTCGCGGTGCTGCTGATCTGGCTCGCGCTGGTGCGCGGCATCAAGCCGCTGTCGGTGGTGGAGGCGCGCATCCGCGAGCGCCGGCCCGGCGACCTGAGCCCGCTCGACGAATCCTCGGTGCCGCTCGAGGTGGTGCCGCTGGTGCTGTCGGTCAACGACCTGCTGAGCAAGCTCAACGATTCCATCGGCACGCAGAAGCGCTTCCTGGCCGACGCGGCGCACCAGCTCAAGACGCCGCTCGCGGGGCTGCGCATGCAGGCCGACCTGGCGCAGCGCGAGGGCGCCAATGCGAACGAGCTCAAGCAGTCGCTCAAGCAGATCGGCCGCGCGAGCATGCGCGCCACGCACACGGTGAACCAGCTGCTGTCGCTGGCGCGCGCGGAGGGCAGCGGCGCCAGCATCGCGCGCCAGCCTTGCGACCTGGCGCGCCTCGCCATCGAGGTGGTGCGCGAAGCGGTGCCGCGTGCGATCGAGAAGCGCATCGACCTGGGCTACGACGGCGCCGAGGCGGGCGCGCCGGGCGTCGTGCTCGAGGGCAACCCGACGCTGCTCAAGGAGCTGGTGCGCAACCTGGTCGACAACGCCATCAACTACACGCCCTCGGTGCCCGAGCGGCCGGGCGTGATCACGGCCCGCGTGCTGGGCGATCCCTTCGGCCGCATCATCGTGCTGCAGATCGAGGACAACGGCCCCGGCATCGCCGAGCACGAACGCGAGCTGGTGTTCGAGCCCTTCTACCGCGTGCTCGGCAACGAGGCCGACGGCTCGGGGCTGGGCCTGCCGATCGTGCGGGAGATCGCGCGGCAGCACCATGCGACGGTGCAGCTGGAAGACGCCCATCCGGGCCAGCGCCCACCGGGCACGCGCTTCAGCCTGCGCTTCGACGCCGACGGGGGCGACAACGCCTAAGGCTTCAGCGCAGCAGGCGCCTCGTCCTTGCGTATCTGCAGCAGCTGCGGCCGCAGCTGTTGCGCCAGCCGCTCCGGTTCGGTCTCGCTGAAGCGCGCCGGTGTCGTGCCGAACATGGCGAGACCGCCGCGGGTCCACGCGAAGTAGCCCACATTGGCCACCAGCAGCAGAAGAACCAGTGCGCGCAGCAACATGCCTACTGCGCCTGCCGCACGCTGACTTCGGCGCTGGTGATCGTCTTCATGCCCGAGGCCGTCTGGACCAGGAGCTCGCCGCCCCAGCCCACGCCCTCGCAGCGGCCCACGGTGCCGTCGCTGAGCTGCACCTCGCGGCCGCGCAGGATGTCGCGCGCCGCGAAGCGCTCGGCAAAGGGCACGAAGCCGCGCTCGCCGAACAGCAGCAGGTCGTCCACCAGCGGCACCACGATCTCGCGCAGCAGCTCGGGCGCGGTGGCACGCGGGCGCCACTGCCGGATCCATGCCGGCGCGGTGCTGAGGCCCGCGGCCTCGCGCGGCCCGATGTTGAGGCCGATGCCGATCACCAGGTAGCGCTCGGCCGTGCCGTTCTGGGGCAGGGCGGTTTCGATCAGGATGCCGCCGAGCTTGCGGTCCTCGACCCACAGGTCGTTGGGCCACTTGAGCGCAATGCCCCCTGCCTTCGACGGGTCCAGGCTTTCCGCCACGCTGACGCCGACCGCGAGCGAAAGCCCCGACCAGTCCCTGGGCAAGAGCGGCAGGCCAAGCGAAAAAGTCAGCGAGGCAGGTTCGTCTCGATCCTGTGCGCTCTGCCAGAGGCGCCCCATGCGGCCCCGGCCGGCGGTCTGCCGCTCGGCCACCAGCAGCACCGGCGACGAGCGGCCGTCGCGGGCGCGCCGCATCAGCTCGCTGCTGGTCGAATCGATCTCGGCAACGACCTCGACCGAAAGCCCCGGCAGCAGCGGGGCCAGGGCGGCGGCGATCTCGTCTTCGAACCAGGGGGTGGCCATGGTCAGCGCTTGCCGTCCTTGCCGTTCTTCTTGGCCTTCTTCTTGTCCTTCTTTTTCTTCTTGTCTTTTTTGTTGTCGTCGGACTTGGGCGCCAGCAGGGTGCCGCGGCAGCTTTCGGAGCCGCACCAGCAGGGGAAGTCGGCCTTGAGCTTCTTCGTGTAGGGCTCGTCGATGATCAACCCGTAGTCGTAGTTGAGCTCCTCGCCGGCCGCGATGCTGCGCAGTGCCTTGATGAAGACCCGGCCGTCGGTTTCGTCGGCCTCGCAGTTGGGTTCGCAGGAATGGTTGATCCAGCGCGCGGCATTGCCCTTCACGCCGCCGTCGATCACACGCCCGTCATCGATGTGGAAGTAGAAGGTATGGTTCGGCTGCGCCGGGTCGTGCGGATGGCGGCGCAAGGCCTCCTTCCAGGTGATGAGCTCACCCTTGTATTCGATCAGCGTCTCGCCCTCCGCGAGGTCCTGCACGGCGAACACGCCGTTGCCGTGAACGCCGGAGCGCCGTGTCTGGATGCGGCGGCCGCCGGAAATAGGGGATTTGGAAGGCATCGCCGAAGTCTGTTAGTTTGAATATGTACGCATGCGCGTGCGCGTACGCACGCGAGAAGCGCCAGATTGTAGATGTGACCCCCACGCTCCCGCACTGCGTGTCGTCGCTGCCCCCCCGAGGGGGGGCAGGCCGCCCGTCCGTGCGAAGCGCGGACTTCGCCGCGCTGGCGGCCCGGCGCCGGCCTGAATACGAGGAACTGTTAATGAAGACTTTGGTAATTGCAGAGAAGCCATCGGTGGCCCAGGACATCGTGCGCGCGCTCACGCCGGTGGCCGGCAAGTTCGACAAGCACGAGGAACATTTCGAGAACGAGAAGTACGTCGTCACCAGCGCCGTGGGCCACCTGGTCGAGATCCAGGCGCCGGAGGAGTTCGACGTGAAGCGCGGCAAGTGGAGCTTTGCCAACCTGCCGGTGATCCCGCCGCGCTTCGACCTGAAGCCGGTCGACAAGACCAAGACCCGCCTCAACGCGGTGGTGAAGCAGGCCAAGCGCAAGGACGTGACCCAGCTCATCAACGCCTGCGACGCGGGCCGCGAGGGCGAGTTGATCTTCCGCCTGATCGAGCAGTACGCCGGCGGCAAGGCGCCGCTGGGCAAGCCGGTCAAGCGCCTGTGGCTGCAGTCGATGACCCCGCAGGCCATTCGCGACGGCTTCGAGCAGCTGCGCAACGAGCAGCAGATGCAGGGCCTGGCCGATGCGGCGCGTTCGCGCTCCGAGGCCGACTGGCTGGTCGGCATCAACGGCACGCGCGCGATGACCGCCTTCAATTCGCGCGACGGCGGCTTCTTCCTCACCACTGTCGGCCGCGTGCAGACGCCGACGCTGTCGGTGGTGGTCGAGCGCGAAGAAAAAATCCGCAAGTTCGTCAGCCGCGACTACTGGGAGGTGCACGGCAGCTTCCTGGCCGAGGCCGGCGAATACCCCGGCAAGTGGTTCGATCCGAACTGGAAGAAGCCGCCGCCCGGCCCCGACGGCGCGCCCGATCCCGAGCAGCGCGCCGATCGCGTATGGAACGAACGCGACGCCACGGCCATCGCCGAGGCCGCGCGCGGCAAGCCCGCCAGCGTCACCGAGGAAAGCAAGCCCACCACGCAGGCCTCGCCGCTCTTGTTCGACCTGACCTCGCTGCAGCGCGAAGCCAACAGCCGCTTCGGCTTCAGCGCCAAGACCACGCTTGCGCTCGCGCAAAGCCTCTACGAGCGCCACAAGGCATTGACCTATCCGCGGACCGACTCGCGCGCGCTGCCCGAGGACTACCTGCCGGTGGTCAGGCAGACCATGGGCATGCTCGCCAACAGCGGCATGAAGCATCTCGCGCCCTTTGCGAAGCAGGCGCTCGACGACAACTACGTGAAGCCCTCGAAGCGCGTCTTCGACAACGCCAAGGTCAGCGATCACTTTGCGATCATCCCGACGCTGCAGGCGCCCAGCGGCCTGTCGGACGCCGAGCAGCGGCTCTACGACTTCGTGGTGCGGCGCTTCCTCTCGGTCTTCTTCCCGAGCGCCGAGTACCAGGTGACCACGCGCATCAGCACGGTGGAGCAGGGCGGCAGGAAGTACCCGTTCCGCACCGACGGCAAGGTGCTGGTCAAGCCGGGCTGGCTCGCGATCTACGGCAAGGAAGCGCAGGACGACGAGAAGGAAGACGACAAGGACGGCAAGCGCCTGGTGCCGGTCAAGCCCGGCGAGATGGTGCGCGCCGAATCGGTGGAGACCAAGGCGCTCAAGACCCGTCCGCCCGCGCGCTATTCCGAAGCCACGCTGCTCGGCGCCATGGAAGGCGCGGGCAAGACCATCGACGACGACGAGCTGCGCGAGGCGATGCAGGAAAAAGGCCTGGGCACGCCGGCCACGCGCGCCGCGATCATCGAAGGGCTCTTGGCCGAGAAGTACATCCACCGCGAAGGCCGCGAACTCATTCCGACCGCCAAGGCCTTCCAGCTCATGACGCTGTTGCGCGGGCTCGGCGTGGAAGAACTCTCCAAGGCCGAGCTCACCGGCGAATGGGAACACAAGCTCGCGCAGATGGAGCACGGCAAGCTCAGCCGCGAAGCCTTCATGCGCGAGATCGCCGAGATGACGGAGCACATCGTCAAGAAGGCCAAGGAGTACGACCGCGACACCGTGCCCGGCGACTACGCGACGCTGGCGACGCCGTGCCCCAACTGCGGCGGCGTGGTGAAGGAGAACTACCGCCGCTATGCCTGCACCGGCAAATTGGGCCAGGAGCCCTGCGGCTTCTCCTTCGGCAAGTCGCCGGCCGGCCGCACCTTCGAAGTGGCCGAGGCCGAGGCGCTGCTGCGCGACAAGCACATCGGCCCGCTCGAAGGCTTTCGCTCCAAGGCCGGCTGGCCCTTCGTCTCGGAGATCGTGCTCAAGTACGACGAGGAGGCGAAGAACTGGAAGCTCGAATTCGACTTCGGCGACGACAAGAATGCCGAGAGCGGCGAGATCATCGACTTCAGCGGCCAGCAGTCGCTGGGCCCGTGCCCGAAGTGCGGCGCGCGCGTGTTCGAGAACGGCAGCAACTACATCTGCGAGAAGTCGGTGCCGACGACCGAGCAGCCGACGCCGAGCTGCGACTTCAAGACCGGCAAGATCATCCTGCAGCAGCCGGTGGAGCGCGCCCAGGTCGAGAAGCTGCTCGCCACCGGCAAGACCGACCTGCTCGACAAGTTCGTCTCGATGCGCACGCGCCGTCCGTTCAAGGCCTTCCTCGCCTGGAACAAGGACGAAGGCAAGGTGACTTTCGAGTTCGCACCGCGCGACAGCAAGTTCCCGCCGCGCAAGACCTTTGCCAGGGCGGCGCCCGCGGCCGCAAAAAAGGTGGCTGCCGCGAAGACGAAGACGCCTGCAGCCAAGAAGGCCGCGCCCGCGAAGAAGGCCGCCGCGCCCAAGGCGCCACGCAAGCCGGGCGCCGGACTCAAGCCCAGCGAGGCCCTGGCCGCGGTGATCGGCGCGGAACCCGTGGCGCGCACCGAAGTCATCAAGAAGCTGTGGGACTACATCAAGGCCAACGGCCTGCAGGATGCGGCCAACAAGCGGGCCATCAACGCCGACGCCAAGCTCAAGCCGGTGTTCGGCAAGGACCAGGTGACGATGTTCGAGCTCGCGGGTATCGTGGGCAAGCACCTCGGCTGATCAAGAAGGAGATTCCTGTGAAGAAGCTCGTTTCCATGCTCCTCGTCGCGATCGCGCTCGGCACCGTCGCCGGCTGCGCATCACGCGCCGTCGCCGACGGCGACCGCTCCGCCACCACCGGCGGCAGCGGCATCACGGTGTTCGGCACCATCGACGCGGCCGTCAGCGGAAGCCGCAACCGCTAAGCAGCAACTAGCGCATCAGCAGCGCCTGCCGCAGCAGCCGGGCCGCGCGGTTGCGGATGCGCCCCGGCGCGCTGCGCAGCGGCCCCCGCGGGCTCACCTTTGCCGTCGCGCAAGCCCAGAGAAAGTCCTGCAGGATGGCCGTGTCGTCCACGGTCTCGGTGCTGCCGTACTTGTGGAACTCCGGATGCCACTGGGTGGCGGCGATGTAGCTGCGGCCGCGGTCGACCCGGCGGCGGATGGCTTCGGGCACGTGGTCGGGGATGCTCCAAGCGTCGACCTCGAAGCCGGGCGCGATGTCTTTCACGCCCTGGTGATGGATGCTGTTGACGCGCGCCGTCTCCATGCCCGGATAGAGCTTGGACAGGCGCGAGCCCGGCGTGATGCGGATGTCGTGGAAGTGCTGGTCGTAGGCCACCGGGTCGCGATGCCGGATGCCGTTGGGATGCTGCGCTTCGATATCCTGGTAGAGCGTGCCGCCGAAGGCCACGTTGATGAGCTGCAGGCCGCGGCAGACGCCGAAGATCGGCTTGCCGACTTCCTCGAAGGCCTCGACCAGCGCAAGGTCATAAAGGTCGCGGACGCGGTCGCCGATCCAGGCGTCCTTCAGCGGCACCTCGCCGTAGCTGCCGGGCCAGACATCGGCGCCGCCATGCATCACCACGCCGTCGAGCCACTCCGCATAGTGCGAGAGCTTGGTGTCGCCGCGCGCCGTTTCGCCGGTCGGGCAGGGCACCATCACCACCATCGCGCCGGCCGACATCAGCCAGTGCGCGATGGACTGCTCGACATACTGCAGCGTCTTGTTGGTGAACAGCGAACGCTCCGGGTCGGCGTGGGAGAAGCAGGCAGACAGGCCGATCTTGAGGCGTCCGGAAACGGTTTGTGGCATCGCAATCAAGGCTGGCGCCGCGCGGGCCGCGCCGCCCTTGGTGAACAGAAGAGTATTGTGAAACGTTCGAAAGGCCCGCGCAGACGACAGCCACCCGCAGCTGCGTCGGACAGCGCCGCGGAGATAGGATCGCCTCTTTTCTGTTCGTGACCCCAGGAGATACCCATGAAGACCATCAAGGGCCCGGCCATCTTCCTGGCCCAGTTCGCGGGTGACAGCGCACCCTTCGATTCGCTCGACACCATTGCCGCCTGGGCGGCGAGTCTCGGCTACAAGGGGGTACAGATCCCGAGCTGGGACGCCCGCCTCTTCGATCTCAAGACGGCCGCGGAAAGCAAGACCTATTGCGACGAAGTGAAGGGCATGCTGGAGCGGCACGGTATCGAGATCACCGAGCTCTCGACCCATCTGCAGGGCCAGCTGGTGGCCGTGCATCCAGCTTACGACACCGGCTTCGACGGCTTCGCCGCACCCGAGGTGCGCAACAACCCGGCCCGGCGCCAGCAATGGGCGGTGGAGCAACTGCACCTGGCGGCCCGCGCCTCGGCCCATCTCGGGCTCACGGCGCATGCGACTTTCTCCGGCGCGCTCGCCTGGCCCTATCTTTATTCGTGGCCGCCACGCCCGCCGGGACTGATCGAAGAGGCCTTCGACGAACTCGCGCGGCGCTGGCTGCCGATCCTCAATGCCTTCGACGATGCCGGCGTCGACGTCTGCTACGAGATCCATCCGGGCGAGGACCTGCACGACGGCGTGAGCTACGAGATGTTCCTCGAGCGCGTGGGCCAGCACCCGCGCGCCTGCCTGCTGTACGACCCGAGCCACTTCGTGCTGCAGCAGCTCGACTACCTGGCCTACATCGACCACTACCACGAGCGCATCAAGATCTTTCACGTGAAGGATGCGGAGTTCACCCCGACCGGCAAGCAGGGCGTCTACGGCGGCTTCCAGTCATGGATCAACAGAGCAGGGCGCTTCCGCTCGCTGGGCGACGGCCAGGTCGACTTCAGGGCGATCTTCTCGAAGATGGCGGCCTACGACTTCCCGGGCTGGGCGGTGCTCGAATGGGAGTGCTGCATCAAGCACCCAGAGGACGGCGCCCGCGAGGGTGCGAAATTCATCGCCGACCACATCATCCGCGTGGCCGACCGGGCCTTCGACGACTTCGCGGCCGACGGCGTCGACACCGTGGCCAACAAGAGGATGCTGGGGATCGCGCCTTAGATCCCTAGATACCGGAAGGCTTGCGCAGGGTTTGCATGCGGTCGACCGCCTGGATCCGGATCTTGCGCGTCTCCGAGCCCTGCTGCACCGTGAGCACCACCTC
Organism: Variovorax sp. LjRoot175; assembly: GCF_964253805.1. NCBI lineage: Bacteria > Pseudomonadati > Pseudomonadota > Betaproteobacteria > Burkholderiales > Comamonadaceae > Variovorax > Variovorax sp. LjRoot175. The sequence continues at coordinate 5,800,272 of NZ_CAXURY020000001.1, forward strand.
CGCATCGGGTGCCGGCCGCTTCCAGAGCTGCTTGTAGAAGGCCTCGAGCGTGGCGACCTCGATGCCGTCGACCTCCAGCACCACGTCGCCGGGCTGAAGCCCCGCCGCCAGCGCGGGCCCCTGCCGGTCCACGCGCACGATCTGCACATGCCCGTCGCGTTCCGAGGACGAGAGGCCGAGCCAGGGCCGGATGCTCGCCCGCGTGCGGCCGGTGGACTGCATCTCCGCCAGCACCGGGCGCAGCAATTCGACCGGCACGAACATGTTGCCCGGCAGCGTGCGATCGGCGCCCGCGGCCTCCAGCACGAACAGGCTGCCGATGCCGACCAGCTCGCCGTTGCGGTTGAAGAGCGGTGCGCCGCTGTGGTTGGCCACCGGCGGGCTGGTGAAGAGCGCCGATTCGATGTGGTATTCCCAATAGCCCGAGAAAGGCCGCGTCGCGATCAGGCGCGTAAAGCCCACTTCGGTGCCGCTGCTGCTGCCGGTGGCGACCAGCAGCGGCTCGCCCGGCGTCAGGCCGGCGACGCCTGCCAGCGGCACCGGCTCGACGCCGCGCAGCGGCACCAGCGGGCGCAGCAGGCCGAAGCCGGTCGCGAGGTCGTAGGCGATCTGGCGCGCAGGCAGCGTGCGATCGTCCTGCGTGATGACTTCGATGGTCTCGGCTTCCAGCAGCAGGTAGCCGATGGTGAGGATCAGGCCTTCGGGCCCGATCACCACGCCGGAGCCCGATCGCCGCATCCCGAGGGTGTCGGCCGAGGTGGCGCCCTCGGTCGCGGTGATGCGCAGTGCGACGACCGCGTCGCCCGCGCGCTGGAGGGCCTGGACCTGCGGGGACACGGCTTCGGTCTGGCGCGGCGCGCCGGGGGTGGCGGCATGCGCCGCAGAGAGCACGGACAGAGCGAACAACCAGAGGGCGCAGGCGACCAACGCCCACAACCGGCGGGGCGATTCTCGAGTCTTCATGGCCGCGCTCCTTGGAACGAAGTTGAGTGTGATGGTGCGCCGCAAGCGACCAGCTCGCAAGTGGCCGACTACATCAACCCCACCAGGCGCTGGACAGCCTCCTCGATCCGCTGCGCATCGATCAACCCATAGCCGAACGCCAGCCCGTTCGTGCCCGTTCCCGCCAGCGCATAGCGCCCAAGCGAAGACAGCGCGATGCCCGCGCCGGCCGCGCGTTCCACCACCGTCTCGGCACGGCCGCGCCCGCGCAGCCAGGCCGACAGATGCAGCCCGGCCTCCGACGGAATCAGCTCGAGCCGCCCGGCTGCATGCCTGGAAAGCGCCTCCAGCAGGACGGTGCGCCGCTCGCCATAGACGCGGCGCATCTTGCGGATGTGGCGCGCCAGGTGTCCTTCGGCAATGAAGGCGGCCAACGCATCCTGGGCCAGCGCCGGGCTGTGCCAGTCGGCCAGTTCGCGCGCCTGCACCAGTGCCGCGCGCGCCCATGGCGGCGCGACCACGAAGCCCAGGCGCAGCGCCGGGAAGAGGCTTTTCGAAAAAGTGCCGACGTAGAAGACCGAGCCGGCGCGGTCGAGCGTCTGCAGCGCGTCGAGCGGGCGGCCGGCAAAGCGGAACTCGCTGTCGTAGTCGTCCTCGATCACCACCGCGCGACGCTCGCGCGCGAAGGCGAGCAGCTCGGCGCGGCGGCGCGGCGACATGACGGTGCCGAGCGGGAACTGGTGCGAAGGCGTCACGCAGATCACGCGCACATCCGACGGCAGCCGATCGACGCACAAGCCCTCGCCGTCGAGCGGCACCGCCACCAGCCTGGCGCCCGCTGCCGTCATGGCCTGGCCCAGCGGCGGATAGAACAGCTGCTCGACCGCCACCACCGTGCGGCCCGGCACAACCAGGATGCGCGCCAGCAGGTTGAAGGCCTGCTGCGCGCCGGCGGTGACGACCACGTCGGCCGCGGCGCAGGCCACCGCCCGCGTGAAAGACACATGCCGCGCGATCGCCTCGCGCAACGCGGGCTGCCCCTGTGGATCGGCGTAGTCGGCCGGCACGCGGGTGATCGCGCGCAGCGCGCGGTCGGAGAGCCGCCGCCAGATGTCGAAGGGGAAGGCGCCGGCCTCGGGCAGGCCGACGCGGAAGTCGTCGCGTGCCGGCGCGGTGTGCAGCACGGGCTCGCGCGCCATGCGCGGGCTGCGCAGGGGAACCAGCCGCGCATCGGGCCGCTCGGGCCGGCCGGCGACAGCAGCCGGCGCGCGCCGCGGACGCGGCAGCGTGTCGGCCACATAGGTGCCGGCGCCCGGCCGCGCCAGCAGATAGCCCTCGCTCAGCAGCAGATCGTAGGCCGCGACCACGGTGTTGCGCGAGATGCCGAGCGTGGCCGCGAGCGCGCGCGAGGCCGGCAGGCGCAGGCCGGGCTGCAGCCGGCCGTCGAGGATGGCGGCGCGCAGCTGCCGGTGCACCGCGCGCAGCAGATCGCGCGATCTCTCGGGCGGCAAGCCGATGGCCAGTTCGAAAATTGGCTCCATGAAGTTCGTCGATTGTGGATCTTTTTTTGGTCCACTTTCAATCCTATTCTCAAGCCGTCAAGAACCTCACCAGGAGTACGAGATGCCCGAACTCTGCGTCACCCAGCCCCTCGCCGCACCGGCAACAACGCCCGCCCATCGCCTGCCATGGAGCCTCGCCTGGCTCGCGCTCGGCGCCTTCGCGATCGGCACCGAAAGCTTCATGATCGCGGGCCTGCTGCAGTTGCTGGCCGCCGATCTGCAAGTGAGCGCGGCCCGCGCCGGCCAGCTGGTCCTGCTGTTCGCGCTGAGCTATGCGATCGGCTCGCCGCTGATGGCGGCGCTGTTCGCGCGCATCGAGCGCCGCCGGCTGCTGATCGCGGGCCTGGCCGCCTTTGCGGCGATCGCGCTCGCGGGCTCGCTGGCGCAGAGCTTCGCGCAGCTGGCGCTGGTGCGCGTTGCGCTCGGGCTCACGGCCGGCGTGTTCCTGCCTACCGCAAGCGCGGTCGCGGCCTCGCTGACCGCTCCGAGCCTGCGCGGCCGCGCACTGGCCGTGGTGACCGGCGGCGGCACCGTCGCCGTCGCGCTCGGCGTGCCGCTGGGCGCCTGGATCGCGGGCTGGGGCGGCTGGCGCATGGCCTATCTGCTGGTCGCCATCCTCGCGGCACTCGGCGCACTGGGCCTCGCCAACGGCCTGCCGAGGCAACTGGCGCGCGAAGCCCAAGACAATGAGGCCCGCTCGCCGGCCCTCGCTGCGGCGCGCCAGCCGGGCCTGCTGCCCGCGCTGCTGACCACGGTGCTGTGGGCCACCGGCGGCTTCAGCTTCTACACCTACATCTCGGTCTTCCTCACGCAGACGCTGGGCTTCGGCGCCGAAGGCGTGGGCGCGGTGCTTTGCGCGATCGGCGTGGCCGCGGCCGTCGGCACCGCTGCCGGCGGCTGGGCCACCGACCGCTTCGACGCCGACCGCGTCGCCCGGGCCTTCGCGCTGATGCTGGTCCTGATCCTCGGCGGCCTCTCCCTGGCGGCTGAGGCCCTGCCGCGCTCGGCCGCCGTGCCGGCGATCGTCATGCTCGCGACGCTCTGGGGTTTTGCCGGCTGGGGTTTCGGCCCGGCGCAGGCGATGCGGCTGATCCGCCTGGCACCCGCGCAGGCGCCGATGACGCTCTCGCTCAATGCCTCGGCGATCTACCTCGGCATCGCGTCGGGCTCCGCGCTCGGCGGGTTGGCGATCGATGCGATCGGCGTCGGCGCGCTCGGCTGGGTCGGCTCGGCTTGCCAGTTCGCGGGCCTGATGCTGCTGATGCGCGCAGCGCGTTCCGCTCGCTGAGCTCGCTACATTTTCGATAGCACTTCACACAGGAAGGGCGGCATCTGCCGCCCTTCGCCTCGATCCGACGGTGCATTGCCAAGCAACAGTCATACCATCTCGGTTAGAATGCGGAGTTCGTTTCGATACCCGACGAAGTATTTCGTCACTCAGCCGGCTGACCTGGAATACCAGGCCTTCACTCTCAAGCCGGCTCACACAGTGTGTTGGTGCGCCAGACCGGGCGCCCATGATTGCCACCACTGCCTTCGTACCGTTGAAGCGAACAGCGCGCTGTCCGCTCCGGTGGGCGCCATTTCCGGCCCGGCCTGCGCCCGTTTCACTGTTTGTTCGCGCATTGCGGCGTCGCAATGCGCAGGCGCCCGATTCGAACCATCTACACACACTATTCGGAGTCCTCATGCCCAAGGAAGAACTGATCGAAATGAACGGCGCAGTCACGGAAGTGCTGCCCGATTCCCGCTACCGCGTGACCCTGGACAACGGTCACCAGCTGATCGCCTACAGCGGCGGCAAGATGCGCAAGCACCACATCCGCATCCTGGCCGGCGACAAGGTGTCGCTGGAGCTGTCGCCCTACGACCTGACCAAGGGCCGCATCACCTTCCGCCACCTGGAACGCCGCGGTCCGCCGCCGGTCAACAGCGGCAACAACTCGCAGCGCCGCTGATCCTCTTGCCGTGACGGGTCCCGCCACCGACTTCGCCGCGCTGCCGCTGACGCCGCAGACGCTCGCGAACCTGAAGCAGCTCGGCTATCTGCAGATGACGCCGATCCAGGCGGCCAGCCTGCCGCCGGCGCTGCTCGGCCGTGACCTGATCGCGCAAGCCAAGACCGGCAGCGGCAAGACCGCCGCCTTCGCGCTGGCGCTCCTGGCCAACCTCAATCCGCGCCGCTTCGCGGTGCAGGCCATGGTGCTGTGCCCGACGCGCGAGCTGGCCGACCAGGTGACGACCGAGATCCGCCGCCTGGCGCGCGCCGAAGAGAACATCAAGGTGGTCACGCTCTGCGGCGGCGTCGCATTGCGCGGGCAGCTCGCCAGCCTCGAGCACGGCGCCCACATCGTGGTCGGCACGCCGGGCCGCATCATGGATCACCTCGAGCGCGGCAGCCTCGATCTGGAAGCGCTCAACACGCTGGTGCTCGACGAGGCCGACCGCATGCTCGACATGGGCTTCTTCGACGACATCGCCAAGGTCGCGCGCCTGTGCCCCAAGGAGCGCCAGACCCTGCTGTTCTCCGCCACCTACCCCGAAGGCATCGCCCAGCTCAGCGCGCAGTTCATGAAGAACCCGCAGCAGATCACGGTGCAGGTGCAGCACGAGGAAGGCAAGATCCGCCAGCGCTGGTACGAGGTGAAGGACAGCGAACGGCTGCACGCCGTGAGCCTGCTCCTGAACCACTTCCGCCCGCCGAGCACGCTGGCCTTCTGCAACACCAAGCAGCAGTGCCGCGACCTGGTACAGGTGCTGCAAGCCCAGGGCTTCAGCGCGCTGGCCCTGTTCGGCGAACTCGAGCAGCGCGAGCGCGACCAGGTGCTGGTGCAGTTCGCCAACCGCAGCTGCTCGGTGCTGGTCGCCACCGACGTGGCCGCGCGCGGGCTCGACATCGCGCAGCTCGAAGCCGTGATCAACGTCGACGTCACGCCCGACCCCGAGATCCACATCCACCGCATCGGCCGCACCGGCCGCGGCGATGCAGAAGGCCTGGCGCTCAGCCTGGCGAGCATGGACGAGATGGGCAGCGTCGGGAAGATCGAGCAGTTGCAGAGCCGCGAATCCGAATGGCACCCTCTGGCCGGACTCGCCGCCACCCAGGCCGAACCCCTGCAGCCGGCCATGGCCACGCTGCAGATCGTCGGCGGCCGCAAGGAGAAGATCCGCGCCGGCGACGTGCTGGGCGCGCTCACCGGCGAGGCCGGCTTCACGCGCGACCAGGTCGGCAAGATCAACGTCAACGAGTTTTCCACCTATGTGGCGGTCGATCGGCGCATCGCGCGCGAGGCCGTGCACAAGCTTTCCACCGGCCGCGTCAAGGGCAAGACCGTCAAGGTACGGTTGCTCGACGATGTGGCTTAATTACGCCCTTCGACCTTTTTTATCCGAGCTTTCCATGACCAAGAAAATCCGCACCGAGGCAGATCGCATTGCCACTCCCAAGCCCGTTCCGATGCCCGGCTACAGCCTGCCCAAGATGGGTGGCGGCCAGAAGGTCAGCCTCGAGCGCGGCACCGCGACCCGCAGCAAGAAGAACCCGGGCAAGCGGGCCAAGAAGGGCGGCTGAACGCGCCTCGCGCTTCATTGTCCAAGCTCCGGAATACGCGCCCTCGGGCGCGTTTTTCATGTCCGACGACTACCAGATCCACATCCCGCCTTCCTTCTTCGCGATCTACACCGACGCGAGGCAGCGCCTGCGTGAGCCGCTGGCCACCGTGCGGTCGCGCTACGAGGTGTGCGAGGACCTCGCCAACCACCTGGTGCAGCACGCGCAGCTGCTGCATCACGTCGAGGTGCCGTCGGAAGAAGAAATCCTCCTGCGCATCCATGCCGGGCTGAACTCGCCCGAGGCCGGCGTGTCCGCGGCAGAGGCTGGCTGGATCGTGCAGCGGCTGGCCGAGCTGCTCGGCTGGAACTGTCCGCCGCTCGACCATCACACCCACCGTTCGGGCTGAGCCCGTCGAGGCCTGTCCTGAGCTTGTCGAAGAACCCTTCGACAAGCTCAGGGGGAACGGTGGCGCGCAACCGGCGCCTCGCCCATGGGCGGAAATGGCGGGAGCGGCCGGTGCGCCACTTCCTTGGCCGCGGCGTGCTCCATGCCCAGTCCGCGCAACACGCAGGTCGCGACCTCGCGGCCATGGTTCGGCGGCGCCAGCCCCAGCGCCACGCTGCGCATGGCCTGTGCGACGGTGCCGTTGATCAGGTCCATCGCCGCCGCCTCGTTGGGAATGCGAAAAGCCTTCTGTTTCACGCCCAGGCGCAGGTCGGCCAGCACATAGTCGCGGATCTCGAGCAGCAGCTCGGGCGCCGCGGCCGCCACGTCCAGCATCATCAGCGCCCACTGCGGGCTCTGCTCGGCCAGCCAGATGTAGCGCTGGTTGCCGATCGCCATGCGCTGCGCGCCCTCGGCGATCCCTTGCTGGCTGTCGGCGATGCGGCGGCACAGCGTGTCGGCCAGCAGCAGCGCGACGGCGCTCGCAACTTCCTCCTTGGTCTTGAAGTGGTTGTAGACCGTGCCGGTCGTCATGCCCGCGACCGCCGCCAGTTCCTGCATGGTGGCGCCGGCGAAGCCGCGCGCCGTGAAGACCCGGATCGCCGCCTGCACCAGCTGCACCCGCGTGCGCTCGCGCTTCGCCAGGCCCAGCTGGGGCCGCCACACACTTTCGGCCAGGGCCTCTGGCAAAAGTGGTATGGACGGGTCGCCTAAATTCAGGACATCATTCATTTTTAGACACATCCATCATTTTTGCCCCCAACCTTCATTTATAGAGAGTTTGCCATGCCTCCCGATCTCCGCCTCGGCTATCTGGTCTTCGAAGCGCGCCGTCTTCCTCGATGGGAGGCGTTCTGCCAACACATGCTCGGCCTCGCCGCGCCTGCGGCCTACATCGACGGCAGCATCGGCTGGCAGATCGACGAGGCCTGCCAGCGGCTGATCGTTCAGGAAGGCCCGACCGACGATCTGGCGGCGCTGGGCCTCGAATGCGCGAACGACGAGGTGCTGGACAGCCTGCTGCAGCGCCTTCGCCAGGGCGGCATCGAAGTGACGGCAGCCGACGCGGCGCTTCGCAGTGCGCGCCGCGTGCAGCGGCTTCATCGCTGCACCGACCCTTGCGGCAACAGCGTCGAGCTGTTCACCGGCCTGGCCGCCGCCGCGCAGCCTTTCGCATCGCCGGTCTTTCCCGAAGGTTTCCGCACCGGCGAGCTGGGCCTGGGCCATGCCGTGCTGGTGTCGCACGAGCTGGCGGCGATGGAGGCCTTCTACGTCGGCCTGCTGGGCTTCGGCGTGACGGAGCGGCTCGCAACGCGTGTCGGCCCGATGGACATCCGCGGCGTGTTCCTGCACTGCAACCGCAGGCATCACTCGATCGCGCTGTTCGACATGCCGCTGTCCAAGCGCATCCACCACTTCATGCTGCAGGCCGAGCGGCTCAGCGACATCGGCATCGCCTTCGAGCGAGCGCGCCGCCACAAGGTGCCGCTCTCGCTGGAACTCGGCCAGCATCCCGATCCCGACGGCACCTTCTCCTTCTACGGCGCCACGCCCTCGGGCTTCGACTTCGAGATCGGCGCCGGCACGCAGACCATTGACCCCACGGGCTGGGAAACACAGCACACCGATGTCACCAGCGCCTGGGGCCACAAGCCGAAGCTGCGCCTGCAATTGAAGATGGCCGCCGGGCTGATCACGCAAAAGATGTCCGGCGCACCGCGCCAGGCGAAGGAGCTCGCATGACGACAACGACCAAGCGCTGGCTCAAGCGCGGCGCCCTGGCCCTGCTGATCCTCGTCGCCCTCGCCGCCGCCGCCCTGTTCGCCGGCGACCAGCTGGCCCGCCACAAGATGCAGCGCAAGCTCGAGGTCGCGGTGAAGGCCGTGCCCGTCCGCGAAGACGCGGCCGCGCTCGAACGCGGTCGCTATCTCTACGCCTCGCGCGGCTGCGTCGACTGCCACGGCGCCCAGGGCAACGGCAGGATGTTCCTCGACGACGGCAAGGGCATGCGCATCGCCGGGCCCAACATCAGCCCCGGCCCCGGCAGCGTGGTCGCGGGCTACGCGCCGGAAGACTGGGTGCGCGCCATCCGCCACGGCGTCGACCCCAAGGGCCGCGTGCTGATGGTGATGCCGAGCGAGGACTACAACCGCTTCACCGACGAAGACCTCGCCTCCCTGGTCGGCTACATCCGCAAGATGGAGCCCGCCGCGGGCGGTGCGGCGGTACTCGACCTGCCGCTGCCGGTGCGCGCCTTCTACGGCTTCGGACTGATGCACGACGCCGCCTCGAAGATCGATCACACGCTGCCGCCCGCGCAGCCGGTGCCCGACGGCGTGAGCGTGGCGCACGGCGCCTACGTGGCCAACATGTGCCTGGGCTGCCACGGCGTCAAGCTCAACGGCGGCAAGATTCCCGGCGGCCCGCCCGACTGGCCGGCCGCGGCCAACCTGACGCCCGGCGAAGGCACGTCCATGACGCGCTATGCCGACGCCGACGCCTTCGCGCGCATGTTCAAGACCGGCAACCGGCCCGACGGCACGCCGATCAAGGTCATGCCCTTCGGATCGCTCGGCCAGATGAACGACACCGACGTGCGCGCGCTCTTCCTGTACCTGAAGAGCCTGCCGCCCAGTCCGCAGGGTTAGCGTCCCGCGAGCGCCTCGCGAAGCCAGGGACGTGGAAGGCCGCTTGCCTGCAACGCCGTCGCGCCTGTCCTTGATCAAGCTCGCACCGCGCGAGCGCACGGGTCCCGCGGCCCGGCACGAAGTCGTGGCCAGTGTGGACAGCGCGACCGGTCGTCCGAGGGCCTCGCGATCAGTTGCGACGGCCGCCACATCGCGACGGTGAACATGCGCGAAACCGCCTTCGCACCCGATTCGCCGCGCTACACCAAGCAGGCTTCGATCAGCTATTTCAGCTTCGACCCCGGCCGCAGCGCACTCGCCAAGGTGGGCGACTATCCCTTCGAGGGCATGCTGCCGGAGGGCGGCAGCTTCGATGCCGCCGGCCGGCATTTTCTGGCGACGGTCTTCGAATACGCGGACGGCAGCACGCCCGCCGGCGGCATCGAAGTCTGGCGCGTGGGCGATGCCGGCAAGCCGGGCCTGACGCACCTGGGTCGCATCGTGGTGCCGCACGGCGCGCACCACGTCGAGCTCACGCCCTAATCGATCTTCGCGCCCGAGGCCTTGACCACCACGCCCATCGCGTCCCAGTCGGCGCGCAGCAGCTTCTGGAAATCCTCGGCGCCGGAACTGCGCGGCTCGACGCCGAGGCGCATCAGGCGCTCCTGCATCGCCGGCTCGGCGATCACCTTGTTGAGCGCCGCATTGATCTTGTCGACCTCGGCCCTGGACGTGCCGGCCGGTGCGAGCAGGCCGATCCACGAATCGAACTCGTAGCCCGGCAGGCCGCTCTCCATGGCGGTCGGCAGCTTGGGCAGGAAGGGGCTGCGGACCTTGCCGGTGGAGGCCAAGAGCGCGATGCGCGCATCACCCTGCAGGCCGATCACGCCGATGCTCGACGAAGTCACCGCCTGCACGCGGCCGGCCAGCACCTCGTTCACCGCCTCGCCGGTGGACTTCATCGGGATGTGCGTCATCTGCAGACCGGCCTTGGCGAGGAAGGAGGCCATCGCGAGGTGCGTGGCGCTGCCGTTGCCGGCCGAGGCGTAGTTGTATTTGCCCGGATTCGCCTTCACCTCGCGAATGAACTCCGCCGTGTTCGACACCTTCATGTCGCTCGACACCGCGACCACGTAGCCGGCATTGCCGATGCTGGCCACGCCGACGAAGTCCTTGAGCGGGTCGTAGGGCAGCTTGCTGTAGAGATGGCCCGCGATGTGGTGGCTGGCCGCCGCCAACACCAGCGTGTTGCCGTCGGCCGGCGCCTTGGCGACGATCGCCGCGCCCACCGTACCGCCCGCGCCCGCGCGGTTCTCGACGATCACGCTGGCATTGAGCGCCGTGCCCAGCTCGTTGTTGAAGGCGCGCGCCACCGTGTCCTGCACGGCGCCGGTGCCGAAGGGCACCACGACGCGGATCACGCGCTGCGCATGCGCGGGCGCCGCGGCTGCCAGGGCCAGCAGGCCGGCCGCGGCGAAGGCGGCCAGGGAACGTCGGGTGAACAGGTGGGACATCGCAGCGGCCGCTTTCGTCATGGTTGTTCTGGAAGTTCAGGTGCCGGCCGGAAGCCAGCGCTCCACCAGCTTCACGAAGTAGCTGGCGCCGATCGGAATGATCTCGTCGTTGAAGTCGAAAGACGTGTTGTGGATGATGCAAGGACCGGGCCCGTGGCCTTCGAGCCGGTGGTCGCCGTCGCCGTTGCCGAGGAAGGCATAGCAGCCCGGCCGCGCGAGCAGCATGTGGGCGAAGTCCTCGGCGCCCATCACTGCGGGCAAGTCGTCGGTCACCATGTCCTCGCCCACCACCTCGCGCATCACGCTCGCCGCGAACTGCGCCTCGGCCTTGTGGTTGACCGCCGGCGGCGAGGCGCGCACGAAGCTCACCTCGGCCGTGCACTCGTGCGCCTGCGCGATGCCCTGGGCCAGCGTGCGCAGGCGCTCCTCGATGCGGTCCAGCGCGGGAATCGAGAAGGTGCGCACCGTGCCGCCCAGCGTGGCGACGTCGGGAATCACGTTCGGCGCGTCGGAGCCTTGCAGCTGCGTGACCGCGAGCAGCGCGCGCTCGGTGCTCGCGATGGTCTTCGGCACCAGGGTCTGCAGCGCCTGCGCCAGCGCGACGACGGCACCCACCGGGTCGATGCCCGTGTGCGGCATCGAGGCATGCGTGCCGCGGCCGCGCATCGTGATCTTGTAGGTGTTGCTCGAGGCCATGAGCGCGCCTTCGTTGAGCGCGAATCGGCCGACCTCGCCCACGGGAAAGTTGTGCAGCGCAAACACCGCGTCGCAGGGGAAGCGGTCGAAGAGCCCATCCTGGATCATCTTCTTGGCGCCCGCCTTGCCCATCTCCTCGGCCGGCTGGAAGATGAAGTTCACCGTCCCGTCGAAGCGGCTGCCCTTCTGCGCCAGGTGCCATGCGGCCGCCAGCAGCATCGTCGTATGGCCGTCGTGGCCGCAGGCATGCATGCGGCCCGCGTGGGTGGACTTGTGGGCGAACTCGTTGGCCTCGGCAAGCGGCAGCGCATCCATGTCGGCACGCAGGCCGATGCTGCGCGTGCCTGTGCCCTGGCGCAGCACGCCCACCAGCCCGGTGCCGGCGATGCCGCGGTGCACCTCGATGCCCCATTCGGCGAGCAGCTTCGCGACTTTTTCAGAAGTGCGGTGCTCTTCGAAGCCCAGTTCGGGATGCGCGTGGATGTCGCGGCGAATGTCGACGAAGCGGCTGACGTCTGCGAAGGAATCGGCGAGGTTCATGGCGGCGGTCGTGGGGAAGAAGCCACGGATTCTGACGCAGCTTGGCCCGGCGCGCGTCCCGGCCTAGGATGGCGCATCACCGATCCGATGAAGGCCCTCCATGAGCAACGAGCTGCGCAGAAAACTGCACGAGCTGCAGGAGCTGTCGAACAACGCGCCCGACCCCCAGACGCGCGCCATCATCGAGGCCCTGCGGCTTCAGACCGCGATCCTCAACGAGCGCCTGTTCGCCATCGAGCTGCAGCTGGCCGAACTCGGCAAGGGCGGCCTGCCGAAGCCGGAGCCCTGAGCGTCGCGCTCAGGCGCGTGCGGCGTTGCGCTTGCGCGTGGCGGCGGCCTTCTTCGCCGAGGCCGAGCGCTCCGCGGCGCTCCGGCTGGCGGAGGCCGAACCGCCGATGTGGCCGCCCTTGCGCGAGGGCGCATGGCTCTCGGCCTTGCCGCGGCCCGAGCCGCTCTTCTTGCCGCCGCCGGTCTCGGCGTTCACCGTGGCCCATGCGCGCCGCTCGGCTTCACCCTTCGCGACGCCGCGTTTCTCGTAGCCTTCCTCGATGTGCTCGGCCTTGCGTTTCTGCTTGTCCGAGTAGGAGGATTTGTCACCTCTTGGCATGACGATTCCTTTCGTAAGACCTGGAATACGGCAAGGCTGCGCTTCACGAATCACTGGTAGCGCAGGCCGGCTTACCGCCTCTGCGTAGGCGATGGCTCACCGGGCTCGACGCGCCCGAATAAGGGCTGCACATGCCACCAGCCCGGCAGCAGCGCGCGGATCTCCTGCTGCGCGAAGCGGTCGTCGAGCAGGTACAGCACGCCCGCGTCCTCTTCGCTTCGAATCACGCGTCCGGCGGCCTGCACCACCTTCTGCAGCCCCGGATAGACATAGGTGTACTCGTAACCGTCGCCGAACAGCGCCTGCATGCGCTCGCGCATGATCTCGTTGGCCTCGTTGTGCTGCGGCATGCCCAGGCTGGCGACGAAGGCACCGACCAGCCGATCGCCCGGCAGATCGATGCCCTCGCCGAAAGCGCCGCCGAGCACCGCGAAGCCGATGCCCTGGCCGCCGGGCGCGAAGCGCGCGAGGAAGGCCTCGCGCTCGGGCTCCCGCATGCCGCGCGACTGTGCCCACACGGGCACGCCGGGGTGCCGCGCCGCGAAGGCCTGCAAGGCGCTGTCCAGGTAGTCGAAGCTGCTGAAGAAGGCCAGGTAGTTGCCCGGGCGCTCGGTGAACTGGCCTCCGATGATGTCGATGAGCGCCGCGAGCGAGCGGCCGCGGTCGCGAAAGCGCGTCGAGACGTGCATGGCCACGCGCACCGTCAATTGTTCGCTGCGAAAGGGCGATTCGACATCCAGCGTGGCCGTGTCCTCCGGCAGGCCCAGCGTGTCGCGGTAGAAGGAAAAAGGCGCGAGCGTGCCCGAGAAGCAGGCAGCCGACGCGCAATCGGCGAAGCGCCGTTCGAGGAAGGGCGCCGGCACCAGGTTGCGGATGGCCAGCGCCGCGGCGCCGCCTTCGCCGAGAGTGGATTCGAAGACCGAATGCGTGCCGAAGGAATCGGCCAGGCGCAGGAAGTGCAGCGCATCGAAGAAGAAGCGCTGCAGCGGACCTTCCGCTTCGTCGGGACGGGCGGCGAAGTGCTCGGCCATGGCCGAGACCGCCTCCTGCAAGGCGCGCTCGAAGCGCTCGGCAATGGCCTCGTGCGCCTGGTAGGCGACGGCCTGGTCGCGCTGCTGCAGCGTCCACTCGCGCTGCAGCTTGTCCAGCACCGGCTTGAGGCCGGCCGGTGCATGGCGCCGCGCCTGCGCCAAGGCCCCGGTTTCCAGCTCTGCGCTGTACATGCCGCGCGCGCGGCCCAGCAGGTTGTGCGCCTCGTCGACCAGGAGCGCCACGCGCCACTCTTCCTCTTTCGTCAACGCGTAGAGGAAGGCGCTGCTGTCGAAGTAGTAGTTGTAGTCGCCCACGATCACGTCGCTCCAGCGAGTCATCTCCTGGGCCAGGAAGTAGGGACAGACCTGGTGCGACAGCGCGATGCGGCGCGTGGCCTCGCGGTCCAGCCAGCCCGCTTGCGCGGCTTCGGCGCGAGCCGCGGGCAGGCGGTCGTAGAAGCCGCGCGCGAGCGGGCAGGCCTCGCCGTGGCAGGCGCGGCCCGGGTACTCGCAGACCTTCTCGCGCGCCGCGAGTTCGAGCACGCGCAGCGGCGCGTTCTCGCCAGCGAGCAGGCGCAGGCTGTCGAGCGCGAGCGCCCGGCCCGAGGTCTTGGCCGTGAGGAAGAAGATCTTGTCGATGTGCTCCGAAGGGCGCGCCTTGAGCAGCGGGAACAGGGTGGCCACCGTCTTGCCGATGCCGGTGGGCGCCTGCGCCAGCAGGCAGCGCCGCGAGGCGGCCGAGCGGTAGACGGCTTGCGCCAGCTCGCGCTGACCGTGCCGGAACCCGGCGTGCGGAAAGGCCAGCCCGGCGAGCGCTTCGTCGAGTTCCGCGCGATGGCCGGCCTCCTGTTCGGCCCATGCGAGGTAGCGCCCGCACAGCGCCTCGAAGTCCTCGCAAAGCGCCTCGCGCGTCCAGCTCTCGGCCAACGCAAACTCCTCGCCGGTCGCGAGTTCGAGGTACACCAGCGTGACCTCGATGTCGGGCAGCGAACGCTCTTCGCACAGCATCCAGCCGTAGACCCTGGCCTGCGCCCAATGCAGCGCGCGATGGTTCGAGCGGATGGCCGCGAACTCGCCGCGAAAGGTCTTGATCTCTTCCAGCCTGCAGCGCCCGGCGTCGTAGCCGTCGGCGCGCCCGCGCACCTGCAGCCGGCCGAAGCGCGAAGACAGCGCCACCTCGCACTCGTAGTCGGCATCGCGCCGGCCCTGCACCAGGCGATGCCCGGCAATGCCTTCCTGCGCGCTCGGCGCGGGCACGAAGCGCAGGTCGAGGTCGCCCGCCTTCGCGGCGAAGGCGCACAGCGACTTCACCGAGACCGCAAGGGTCGGCGCTGTGGCAGTGGAAGAAGCGGGTTCGGTGCGCATGCCGTGATCTGTATGAATATACAGTGACCCTGAAAGGGAAGAGAAAGACCATCCACTTGGATGGTGCTAGGATGGCGCCATGCCACGAAAAAGCGCCACCCTGGCCTCCGCTGCAAAGCCCGTCGACGAAAAGATCACGATCAACGTGGGCTGCGTCGATCTCGGGCAAATCGACCTGCTGGTGCAGGAAGGCTTCTATGCCAACCGCACCGACCTGATCCGCACCGCGATCCGAAACCAGCTGGCCACGCAGATCGACGTGGTGCGCCAGGTCGTCTCGCGCAAAGCCCTGGTGCTTGGCATCCAGCACTACTCCGCTGCCGACCTGCAATCCGTTCAAGCGGCCGGTGAGACCTTGCAAATCCGCGTGCTGGGACTGGCTGCGATCGCTCTCGACGTCACCCCTGCGCTGGCGCTGGCCACCATCGAGTCCATCACCGTGCTGGGGGCACTGCACGCGAGTCCGGCCGTGAAGGCTGCGCTCGCCGGACGCATCGGCTGAACCCCAACCCCTCTGAAAGACCAAGATGAACCCTGACTTCAAGCATCTGATGGCGCAAGCGAGCCGGCTGACCCGGGCGGGCGACCTTCACGCGGCAACCGCTGCGATCCAGGCCGCGCTGGGCCGCATGGGACTCGCGCAGCCGACGACGGGCGAAATGCCGGACGTGATCGACGTCGAGGCCCGGCGAGTGCCTGAGCGCCGGCCGGCGGGCGTCGATCTGGAGGCGCCGGCCGCGTACGTCGATGTACCCGCTTCGGGCAGTTTTATCGCCGGCAGCTTTGCCGACGCAGCCGGCCGCCGCGACTACAAGCTCTTCGTCCCGCCGCAGGCCGGCGAACGCGCGCTGCCATTGGTCGTGATGCTTCATGGCTGCACCCAGGATCCCGACGATTTCGCCGCCGGCACGGCGATGAACGAGGCTGCGCTGGCGCAGGGCTTCTTCGTGCTGTATCCGGCGCAGTCGCGCCAGGCGAATCCACAGGGTTGCTGGAACTGGTTCAAGCACAGCCATCAGCAACGCGGCCGCGGCGAGCCCGCGCTCTTGGCGGGCATGACACGCGATGTGATGGCGCGTCACGCGATCGACCCCCAGCGCGTCTACGTCGCCGGACTGTCGGCGGGCGGCGCGATGGCCGCGATCCTGGGTGAAGCGTATCCCGACCTGTTCGCCGCGGTCGGGGTCCACTCCGGCTTGGCAGCGGGTGTCGCATCCGACCTGCCGGCTGCTTTGATGGCGATGAAGGCCGGCGGCGCGATCCAGGGCGATGTGGCCAGCGGCGTGCCGACCATCGTCTTCCACGGCGATGCAGACGCCACCGTCCATGCGAACAACGGCGCTCAGGTCATGGCCGCCAGTGTGGGGAAAACGACCTCCGTCGACGTCGAACATGTGCAGAGCAACGGCAGCCGCGGCGCAACCCGGCATTCGCACCGCTCGGCCGACGGGCGCGTGGTGGCCGAACACTGGGTGGTCCATGGCGGCGCTCACGCGTGGTCGGGGGGCAGCGCCAAGGGTTCCTATACGGATGGCCGGGGCCCCGACGCCAGCGCCGAGATGCTGCGCTTCTTCTTCGAGCATCCGCGGCTGCCGGCGCACTGATCGCCGGGAGCTCAGTCGATCAACCGGTTCTTCAGCGCGTAGTACGTCAGGTCGCTGTTGGAGGAGAGATTCATCTTCTCCATCATGCGCGTGCGGTAGGTGCTCACGGTCTTCACCGACAGCGACAGGTGATTCGCGATGTTGCCCGCGGTCTCGCCCTTGGCCAGCTTGAGGAAGACCTGGAACTCGCGTTCCGACAGCTGCTCGTGCGATGCGGCGTCGTTCTTGCGATCGAGCTGGCGCGCCAGCAGCTCGGCCACGCCGGGCGTGATGTAGCGGCGGCCCAGCGAGACGAGGCGAATCGCGTTCACGATCTCCATCGGCTCGCATTCCTTGTTGAGATAGCCGCTCGCGCCCTGGCGGATCAGGTTCATCGCGTAGTGCTCCTCGGGGTAGCCGCTCAGGACGAGGATGCCGACCCCCGGCGCCTTGGCGCGGATCATCGCGATGGCATCGATGCCGCTCTGTCCGGGCATCGAGAGATCCATGACGAGCACGTCGATCTCCGTGGTGCGCACCAGCTCGATCGCCTCGCGCCCGCTGGCGGCTTCGCCGACCACGCGCAGGTCCACGTGCTGGGAAAAAAAGTCGCGCAGTCCCGTACGCACGATGGCGTGGTCGTCCACGATGCCGATCTTGATCATCCGATTGCTCCTCGCGGGCCTCGGGAAACGCTCGAGAAGTCAAGCGCGAGGCCCTGACGGAGGATGCGGCCCAGGCTCGGGCACGCGCGTGAGGGCACCGCCCGCGCATGCGTAGGTCGAAGCGTCGGGTTTCCGGGCATCCCGAACCCGATGCCGTCCGACATCCGCATGCCCAGGCGCTGCGTAGCTTCCGGGACATCGCTCACTTCATCTCGAGGAATACGCCATGGAATCCTCAGACCTCCGTCCTCTCGCGCTCGTGACGGGCGCGTCCTCCGGCATCGGCCTCCACCTGGCCAAGCAGGCGGCGCAAAACGGCTTCGACCTCGTGATCGGCGCCGACGAGCCGCTCGAACAGGCCGCGGGCGAGTTGCGCATGCTGGGCGCCGAGGTGACCAGCGTGCAGGCGGACTTCGCGATGCGCGAGGGCGTCGACAAGCTGTTGCTCGCCGCCGGGGAGCGCAACATCGATGCGCTTTTCGCCAATGCGGGGCACGGCCTCGGCGGCGCCTTCCTCGACCAGGACTTCGCCGCGGTCCAGCACGTGATCCATACCAACATCACCGGCACCATCTACCTGCTGTACCGCGTGGCGCGCCACATGAAGGAGCGCGGCCAGGGCCGCATCCTGATCACCGGCTCGATCGCCGGCTTCCAGCCCGGCAGCTTCCAGGCCGTCTACAACGCCACCAAGGCCTTCATCGACTCCTTCTCCTTCGCGCTGCGCAACGAGCTCAAGGACACCGGCGTCACGGTGAGCTGCCTGATGCCGGGCGTGACCGACACGCACTTCTTCGCGCGCGCCCACATGCTCGACACCAAGCTGGCCCAGCAGGAGGACAAGGCCGACCCGGCCGAAGTGGCCAAGGTGGGCTTCGAGGCCATGATGAAAGGCGAGGCCGACGTGATCGCGGGTTGGAAGAACAAGATGCAGGCCGCGCTCGCCCATGTGACGCCGTCCGACACGCTGGCCGAGCAGCACCGCAAGCTGGCCCAACCCGGAAGCGCACGCGAGCCGGAGCGCGCCGGCCATGCCGAACGGTGACGGCACTGCAGCGGCCAAGGCCGCCGCGGAGTACCTCGGAGATCACGGCCTGGTGCTGGTGACGGCCGAGTCCTGCACCGCGGGCCTGATCGCCTCGCGCCTGGCCGAGGTGCCGGGTGCGGGCCAGGTGCTGGAGTCGGCCTTCGTGGTGTACCACCCCAAGGCCAAGCAGCGCTACCTGGGCGTGAGTGCCGGGACCATCGACCGCTACAACCTCACGAGCGAACCGGTGGCGCTGGAGATGGCCCGCGGCGCGCTCAAGCACAGCGACGCGAACCTGGCCATCGCCAACACCGGCGTGGCCGACGATGCCGACTCGGCGATCAGGCCCGGAACCCAGTGCTTCGCGTGGGCCTTCCGCGAAGGCAAGCGCACGCAGATCTTCACCGAGACGCAGCGCTTCATCGGCCGCCGCAACGAGATCCGCGAGGCCGCTGCGGACTACGCGCTGGAGCGCATCGCGCTCTACCACCGGCGCTTCAAGCACTGAAGAAGAAAGGCCCGCTTCCGCTCAGTCGACCGAAACGACCAGCAGCGCGAGCGAGGCGGGCGCCATCGCGGCCGTGGCGAGCCAGCCCAGCAGCCTTCATCGGCCGGTGCCGCGCCGCGCTGTGGGACTTCGTCGAGTCTGCGCGGTGGACGCGGTCTTGGACGACAAAGTGCGGGACGGCTGCTGTCTACGGTGGTTTGCAGCAACCCCTCATCCGCAGGAGCACACAGCCATGACTTCTTCTTCCGATTCCGGCGATGTCGCCGTGCAACAGCGCAAGGTGCAGCGCGAACAGGACGCCAAGGACCGCGCCGCGCCCGACAAGCCCAAGAGCAAGAAGCCGGTGCAGGCCGGCCACCGCCCCGAGCCCGAGAACCCGATGCCGGCGCAGCATCTCAGGAAACCCGGGCTCGAAGCGGAAATGGACCTGCAGCCGCGCTTCAAGGCCTCGGGCTACCTCGGCAGCGGCAAGCTCGACGGCATGGTGGCGCTGGTGACCGGCGGCGACTCGGGCATCGGTCGCGCGGTGGCGCTGCTGTATGCGCGCGAGGGCGCGGAGGTCGCGATCGTCTACCTCGATGAAGAGCAGGTCGATGCCGAGGAGACCAAGCGCTGCGTCGAGGCCGAGGGCAAGCACTGCGTGCTGATCCCCGGCGACGTGCGCGACCCGGCCTTCTGCAAGCGCGCGGTGGAAGAGACCGTGCAGGCCTTCGGCAAGCTCGACATCCTGGTCAACAACGCGGCCTTCCAGCTGCATGCGGCGAGCATCGAGGACATCACCGACGAACGCCTCGACCTCACCTTCAAGACCAACATCTACGGCTACTTCCAGATGGCGCGCGCCGCGGTCCCGCATCTGCGCAAGGGCGGATCGATCATCAACTCCGGCTCCGTCACCGGACTCGAAGGCAGCCCGCAGCTGCTGGACTACGCCACCACCAAGGGCGCGATCCATGCCTTCACCAAGTCGCTGGCGAGCAACCTGCTGGACCGCGGCATCCGCGTCAACGCGATCGCGCCGGGGCCGGTGTGGACGCCGCTGAACCCGTCGGACCGCCCGGCCGAGGAGGTGCAGAACTTCGGCAAGCACACCGACATGAAGCGGCCCGCGCAGCCCGAAGAGATGTCGCCGGCCTACGTGTTCCTCGCGGCACCGTGCTGCGCGAGCTACATCACGGGCATCGTGCTGCCGATCACCGGGAGCGTGGGCGCGGTTTAGTGTGCGGCCGCACATTGGCGCGGCGCTGGCGCCGGTACCAGCGCGAAGCCAGCACGTTGCCGAGCGTCACGGCGCCGAGCAGCAGCAGCTGGCGGATCAGCACGGCGCTGGCGCGCGCCACGCGCCGGTCGATCTCCGCCTGCGCCGCGGCCGTGCGGCCCAGCCCCGAATAGTCGGGGGGAGGCGGCGGCGTTTCGACCGATGCCACCGCCGCGCTGCCGTCCACGCGATCGGTGCCGGCCGCGTCCTCGGCCGCACTCGCCTCGGTGGCCGCCACCGCCTTGACGCCCGAGACGGAACCATGCTCGTTGGCATAGACCTTGGTGAACTCGGCGCCCAGCAGGAAGATCTGCGCCGCGTAGTAGAACCAGGCCACCAGCACCACCAGCGAGCCCGCCGCGGCGAAGGATTCGTTGACGCCGCTCTTGCCGAGATAGAGCCCGATCGCGAGCTTGCCGAGCTCGAACAGCACGGCCGTGACGCCGGCGCCGATCCAGACATCGCGCCACGCGATGCGTGCCGTGGGCATGAGCTTGAAGATCATCGCGAACAGCACGGTGACGATGCCCAGCGAGATCAGGACGTTGAGCGACTGCAGCATCAGCTCCCAGCCCGGCACCAGGCCGCCGAACCAGCTGCCGAAGGCGGCCAGCGCCGCGCTCACCAGCAGCGACACCATCAGCAGGAAGGCCAGTCCCAGGATCAGGCCGAAGGACAGCAGCCGCGCGCGCAGCACGGCCCACACGCCCGAGGGTTTTTCTCTTTCGGGCACGTGCCAGATGCGGTCCAGCGCGCTCTGCAGTTCGGCGAAGACGGTGGTGGCGCCGATCAGCAGCACGACCATGCTGATCAGGCCGGCGACCAGCCCCTTGCCGGGCTCGTCGACGCTGCGCAGCAGCGACTCCACCGCGACCGCGCCCTCGCGCCCCACCAGCCCCGAGACCTGCGCCACGATCTGGCCCTGCGCCGCCTCGCGCCCGAAGAGCGCGCCGGCGATCGCGATGACGATCACCAGCAAGGGCGCCAGCGAGAAGATCGTGTAGTAGGAGATGGCCGCGCCCATGCTCGGCGCGTAGTCGTCGACCCAGGCCATGACGGCCTTGCGGCACAGGTCGAAGAGCTGCTTGGCTTTCATGGTGGGCGACTGTCGTCGTGGGCGCAACGTCTTTCTCCGCGCGCCAATGCGCCATGCGCCAAGCTTGCGACTTGGAGTAGGCGGCGGCTCACGCCCCGCGCCGTCGCTGCTAGTGCTTCGACACGCCGCCCAGCACCCGCACCAGCTCGTCGTACACCAGCCGCACCCGCGCCGGCACCGGCGAACGCTGCACGCGGTAGACGTAGACCGGCCAGGGCTCCGGCGCCTCCGCGTCGAGCACCGGCACCAGCGCGCCCGACTGCAGCCCCGGCTCGGCCAGCGGCGCGACGAGTTGGCCGAAGCCCAGGCCGGCCAGCACGGCGGCGCATTCGGCGTCGGTGTCGTCGGTGACGAAGGCGGGCGCCGACACCGTCATTTGCCGCCCCCTGCTGAAGGGCCAGGGCCACGGGCGGCCGGAGCTGCGGTCGATCAGCGCCGTGAGCGGCAGGCGCGCGAGTTCGTCGATGCTTTGCGGCACGCCCGTGCGCGCGATGAGCGAAGGCGCCGCGACCACCCGCAGCGCCATCCTGCCGACCGGCTTGGCGACGAAGCGGCTGTCGCGCAAGGGGCCGGCGCGCACGCCGACATCGATCTGCTGGCCCACCACGTCGGCCAGCTGCTCCGAGAGACGCAGGTCCAGCGTGAGGCCCGGATGCGCTGCCAGCATCGGCGCCAGCGCCTGCGGGATCAGCCGGCGGCCGAGCACGCTGGGCGCCGCCACGCGCACCGTGCCCGCGTGCTGCGACAACGCACGGCGATCGATGCGATGAAAGAGCTGGTCGACGCCGCCGACCGCTGCACGTGCGCGCTCGGCCAGCTGGCGGCCGAAGTCGGTGAGCTGCACGCCGCGCGTGCTGCGATGGAACAGCGGCTCGCCCAGCTCCTCTTCGAGCTCGCGCACCGCGCGCGTCACCACCTGCGGCGAGACCGACAGCCGGATCGCCGCATCGCGGAAGTTCGCGGCATCGGCGGCGGTGCAGAACACGCGCAGGGCTTCGAGACGGTTGGACATGAAGTGTTCCGGATTCGCGAATTCTGAACTCGCCAGAGTTTCATTTACGGGAACGCCCGGATTTTCCACACTGAGGGCGTCTGTTCAACCCACCCACCCAAGGAAAGCACCATGACATCCGTTCAAGACAATATCCAAGGCAAGGTCGCCATCGTCACCGGCGCGAGCAGCGGGCTCGGCGAATCGACGGCGCGCCACCTGGCCGCACGCGGCGCCAAGGTCGTGCTCGCGGCACGCCGCACCGACCGGCTCGAGCAGGTCGTCGCCGAGATCCGAGAAGCCGGCGGCGAGGCCATCGCGGTCGCGACCGACGTCGCCAAGCACGCCGACCTCGACAAGCTGGCCGCCAAGACCGTCGAAACCTTCGGCCGCATCGACGTGCTGGTCAACAACGCCGGCGTGATGCCGCTGTCGCCGCTGGACAAGCTCAAGGTCGACGAATGGGACCGCACCATCGACGTCAACATCAAGGGCGTGCTCTACGGCATCGCCGCCGTGCTGCCGCGCATGAAGGCGCAGGGCAGCGGCCACATCGTCAACGTCGCCTCGATCGCGGGGCTGAAAGTGTTCACGCCCATCGGCACGGTGTACAGCGCGACCAAACATGCGGTGCGCGCGATCTCCGAAGGCTTGCGCGTCGAAGTCGGCAACAGCGGTGTGCGCGTGACCATCGTGTCGCCCGGTGCCGTCGAGTCGGAACTCAAGCACGGCAGCAGCGACCCGGAGAGCGCGGCTGGGGTGAAGGCCTTCTATGACGCGAACCAGATTCCGGCGGATTCGGTGGCGCGCGCGGTGGTCTATGCGGTCGAGCAGCCGGCCAACGTGGACATCAACGAGGTGGTGCTGCGGCCGGTGTCGCAGGAGTTCTGAGCTTCTCGCCGGCATCAAGGAAAAAAGCCCCAGGCCGCAAGGACCTGGGGCTTTCGCCAGTGGAGAACCGATCAGTCGAGCAGGTTCAGCTGCAGGTATCCGCCAGTGGTCACGTTGGATGCTCCCACGATCGTGAAGAGCTTCGTGTTGTAGGTCGCGAAGTAGGTGGAACCCGTGCCATCCGGGAACTGGCGCATGCCGGCAGGACCGAAGGCGCCCATGCCGCCATAGGTGTTGGCATGCGCGGCCGTCGTTCCGTCGGCGTTGATCACGCTTCGGGTGTTGCCCGTCGCCGTCATGTCGATGCTGGCCCAGCTTCCCTTGGTCGATCCGCCGTGGCCTGTCGCCGCCGCCCAGACCGGCGTGTCTTGCACGCCAAGCCGCCACACGAGCATGCCGGGCGTCGAGGGCGCCGCGCCCGCCGACAGATAGACCTTCTGGTCGCCGATGCGGGCCATCGCGAAGCGGCCGTTCTCGGCAGGATTGGCGTTGTTGACGATGTGCCAGACGCCCGCAATCTCCGTCGCGCTGACCGTGTAGGTCGCCACCGAGGCCGGCGGGCAGTTCGGGATGCTGTAGATGGTCGAGTCGAAGCAAAGCTTCATGACCGTGCCGCCGGACGAGACCTCCGTCTGCGTGATCTGCGAAGTTTCCGCGGCTGCTGTCCGCTGGATGCCGAGGCGGTTGTACACGCCATCGAGTTGCGCCTGGCTGGTGACCAGGTTGCGCGCGCCGATGAAGGGCTTGACCGCGTAGGTACTGCCTGTGCCGAAAGGATCGACGAACGGAAAGTTGCCGACCACTGCATCCGTCGTCATGCGGAAGCGCGACGTGTTGGCGACCGAAGTGACCCGGCTGGTCTTGAAGAAGTAGGTGCCGGCTTCGGAGCTGTCCGTGTTGAAGGTATCCGTCACGGGCGCGCTGCCGTCCTGGTTGACGAAGGTGTAGACGTTGGCATTGAAGTCCAGCGTCAACTGATACTGGAGCGCGTTCGCCGCATAGACGCGGTAGGTGCCGTTGCGCGCATCACCGGCCGAGACGTTCAGCACGGTGGCCTTGGTCAGGGACTGGTTGGCGCTCGCCTTGGCCGAGACCGTGTAGCTGACGGCGCTGGCCGTGCCATTGAGAATCTGCGCGGCCCACTTGCTGCCCGACACGCTCGGATTGCGCAAGCTGACCGCCGCTTCGCTGGAGGTGCTCGTCGTCCAGTCGGCGCTCTGGCTCGGTGTGATCTCCACGGTGTCGCCGGGCTTCACGGCGAACTGGCCGTTGGCGTCGGCTGTCGCAGCGCTGCCGTTGATCGATACCGTCGCCGTCAAGGCCGCCGGCGCACTGAAACCGCCCCCGCCCCCTCCGCCGCCACCTCCCCCGCAGCCGACCAACCCAGCCGCCATCGTTGCCGCGCAGGCGAACGAAATCAAAAGCCTCATGTAGTTCCTCGTGTCGTTGTGGTTTGGGCGCGACCGAATGTGGCCCTCCGCGCCGACCGGGAAGATACATATGGTTTCAATTAAAAGCAACGATTAATTAACTTTAGTTTTACTTTTTTGGCGCGGAATTGGAGCACTCGGTCGGGCGCTCATTCATTCCCCCACATGGCAGAACGGATGCCAGCGCACGACGGGGTGCTCGCACAGCCCATCGTCGAACACGCGATGTGGTCAGGCGCGAGGCGAAGTACTCGGAGGTGTCCCAGTCGCGGTCCAGCCATTGCATGGCTTCCATCAATGCTTCGGGGTTCCGCCGGTCGCGGTACTGGTCCAGCAGCGCCGAAGTCAGCCGCCGGCTGGCGTCGGCATCGCCGTTTGCCGCGCCGACGCGAAGTCCGTCGAGATGCGTCTTGGCCACGGGAGCGTGCCGCGGCGGCTCCGCGCGCGGCAAGGCCAGCACCGCCGCGGCCGAAAGGGCCAGCGCGAGGCCGACGGCCGCCAAGGTCCTGACAGGACGCGCACGAAGAGCATGCGTTGCATTCATGACGGCTTCCCTTTCGCTGCGGGGTGTTGGCATCGCGCTTTGGAGCGAGGCGCGATGGAATGAATTTTTCTCGTCCGCAGGAGGGCTGGGAATCGCGTCTATGCGCTATCGCCAACGATTTCGCGCGCGGCTACCGTCAGCAGCCCGAGCGGAGAATGGCTCAAGGGCAGGCTGCGATGCCCCTCGACAGGCATCCAGAACGCACGGCTCACATGCGCGCAGCAAATATGTACGGCTCAAGTCAGCAACTGCGATCAGACGCCGTGACCACGACTGCCGGCACCAACGAGCATCACCCAATCAAGGTGAACGAAAATCTGCCCACCTTGCACTCGGCTCGCAGCACAAACTTCTCATGAAAATCCAGAAAGACTCCGTCGTCACCCTCCGCTACAAGGTAGCCAACACCACCACCAACAAGCTCATCGAAGAGAGCCGCGATCCCATGGTCTATCTGCATGGCGGGTACGACAACACCTTCCCCAAGGTCGAGGCTGCGCTGGAGGGCAAGGAGGCCGGTTTTCAGACCACGCTGAATCTGCAACCCGATGATGCGTTCGGTGTGCGCGACGAATCGCTGGTGCGCACCATCTCGAAGGCTGACTTCCCGCCAGGCGTCAAAGTGGGCGGCCAGCTCGAAGGCCGCAACGACAAGGGCGAGCCGCAGGTCTTCACCGTGATGAAGATCAAGGGCCCGCAGGTGATCCTCGACGGCAACCATCCGCTCGCGGGCAAGGCGCTCAAGTTCAGCGTGACGGTGACCGGCGTGCGCGCCGCGACCGAGGAAGAGATTGCCCATCGCCATGTGCATGGCGAGCACGGGCACCATCACTGAAGCGCGTCGCTCCTCGGCGCATCGGTGAAGTGCTTCACTCCGGGAGCTAGCGCGCTCTCGGATTCGGATCGACCCAAAGCTTCGACAACCCCGCCGCCACGCTTTCGCGGCTCTGCGGCGTCCCGGCGCTCGCGGCCTCATCCGCTGCTGCAATGCCGTTCTCCATCGTTTCTGCCTCCGTCGGCTGCGTGCTCACGGGCGGCATCACTGTGGGGTCGATGTCCGGGGGTGGGATGGCGATGGGCATGGCGTGACTCCTTTGCATTGATCGCAAGGTAGCCCTCGCCCGCCTCCGCGACCTGTAGGAAGCCGCCGTGGTCAGAACGGGCGGCCATCCTGGCTTCGTGTCAGACCCACCAGCGCCCGGCTGCCAGCGCAGCTCTTCCGCGTGCGCTGGACGACAGCCTCGCTCTAAAAGCTCACGCGCAGGCCGATGGTGCCCTGAACCGACGACTTCACCCGGGCGTCGCCACCGGCGCTGGAGATGCGCCCGACCTCGCCGTACACGGTGGTGGCGGGTGTCAGCGCCAGCGAAAGGCCGGCCGCCACTTCGGTCGCGGTGTAGCCGCTCGCACCGGAGATGACGGTGCTGCCGGTGGTGCCGACGAAGGTCGCCACGTCGGTGCCTGAACTGGCACGGTAGACGCTGAAGCGCGCATAGGGCTGCAGCCGGCCCGCGCCGGTGGGGATGTCGCCCTTGATGCGCACGCCCAGCCGGCCGATCCAGCCTGCTTTGGTGTCCTGATGGACTTGCGCGCCGGCGATCGACACGTCGTCGAAACGTGTTCTTTGGCGGATGAGCTGTGCCTGCGGCTCGATGCTCCAGCTCTCGGTCAGGGCGAAGGACTTGCCGGTTTCTATCGATGCCGAGAAGCTGCGCGCCTTGCCCGACACCGTGAGACCGCCGTCGGGCCGCACGCTGTAGCGGTGCCTGCCGGCTTGCAGAACGGCATCGACATACCAGCCGCTCGCATCGCGCCAGGTGGCATAGCCGCCGAGGTAGCGCGACTGGAGATCGGTGTTGCCGACTCTGCCGAAGGTGCCGCGCGCGTTGCCGTTCACGTCGACGCCCCCGTCCAGCGAGCCGACGTAGAGGCCGGCGCGCCAGTTGTTGCCGGTCAGGAGGTCGGCGCCTGCCTGCAGGCCGCTCACCTGGCCCCGGCTGTGAGCGGCGGCGCTGCCTTGCTGGCGGATGTCGAGGTCGGTGTAGACGGCATGCACCCAGACATCGCGGTTGGGCCCCGAATCGCCGACCCGGCGGTTCAGGTTGCCCAGCATCGCGAGATCCGCTTGGCGAAGTTGCGCCGGGAGGGCGGAGAAGAGCGGCATTTCGTTCCGATAGGCGGGTGCGACAGGGGCAGGCGCGATGGCCTCCTTGTCGGGCTCTGCGGCCGCCGGCTCGCCCTCGGTGGCCGCCGCTGGGGCTTCTGCTGAGGGTGCCGGTGCCGGTGCCGGTGCC
The DNA here is from genome assembly GCF_964253805.1 of Variovorax sp. LjRoot175. Classification (NCBI taxonomy): domain Bacteria; kingdom Pseudomonadati; phylum Pseudomonadota; class Betaproteobacteria; order Burkholderiales; family Comamonadaceae; genus Variovorax; species Variovorax sp. LjRoot175. The sequence goes on from NZ_CAXURY020000001.1 coordinate 5,827,440, forward strand.
GGTGCAGGTGCAGGCGCAGGCGCAGGCGCAGGCGCCGGTGCCGGTGCCGGTGCAGGTGCCGGTGCCGGTGCCGGTGCAGGTGCCGGTGCCGGTGCCGGTGCAGGTGCCGGTGCAGGCGCAGGCGCAGGCGCAGGTGCAGGTGCAGGTGCAGGTGCAGGTGCCGGTGCAGGTGCAGGTGCAGGTGCCGGTGCCGGTGCCGGTGCAGGCGCAGGCGCAGGCGCAGGCGCAGGTGCCGGTGGATGTGGCGAGCACTTCGTGGCGTTGCCGACGTCCTTGTCGTTCCCGCAGTCCGCCGCCGACGCAACACCTGCGAAAGCGAGAAGCGCCGCCGCCACGCAAGCCTGCAGCCCCTTGGCCAGTGCAAACTCGGGCGCTTGGAGTTGCAAATCGGGAACCGGGGTGCCGGTCGCCGCCGACTTGCCGACGCCTGTTGCCAGCTCCGATGCCACGGCCCAAAGACCCTTGGCAGCATTCCAAATGATCCTGAAAACGCGGTTCATATCGCCTCCTCCATCCCCCGCCGAAGCGGTAATTGAATACTTTTGACTTTAGTACCGAGGTATTCAATTTCTAAGGAAGGAGTTCACACAATCGGTTACAGAACCGTGTCTTGGCGTCGAAAATGCTAAGGTTTGGATAGCAGCCAGGGCTGATCCCACGAACATTCGTGGGATTTTTCACATTGCGGAGGGTGTGGCGCGCGCCCTGGAGGGGCGGCAAGAACGGCCGGGAAATGAAACCAGGCGCTCGGCCACGCGAGCGCCGCCCAAGGCGCCGGCCTGGGTGCTATGAGATCAGGCGAAAGCCGGCGTCAGACGCGCTTCGCTGACGCCGGCAAGGGTCAGGATGTCGTCGCGCGACTGTTTGGAGCCGGGCGCAAACCGGCAGTTGTCAGACCCACCAGCGCCCGGCTGCCAGCGCGGCGGCCAGGGCGATGGGGCTGGTGCTCTCGGTGGCACACCAGGCGAGCTGCGACACCTCGCCGCCGCCGGGCACGCTGGAAGCAGCCATCAGCGCGAAGGTGCAGATGCCAAGGGCGTAGTAGCCCATCACGGCGAGGAAGGGGACGGCAAAGCCCATCACCGCGCCGCGCGCCTTGCGCTGGGCGGCGGCCAGGCTCGGCAGCGGCACTTCGGCATGCTGCCTGGCAGCGGACCCCTTTGCGGGCCGCTCGCGCATCTCGAAATAGCTGTGCTGCAGTTGCTGTTCGGTGTTCATGCACGTCGTTGTTGTTTGTGGGGATCGATGGCTCCGCCGCGCGAATTGTGAACGGATCGGCGTGGCGTCCATCCAACGAACAGCCGGGATTTTCCCCTTCTGTTGTTCCGCAGATGGTGCGACTGCGTTCCACCGGCCGCACTTCAGGAACAGGGCGCCACCCCCACATGTGAGGGATCGCTCCTCTCGCATCGAACAGAATGAGCGCCTCGCAAGAAAGCACGCACGCCATGACCGCCACCGCCACTGTCACTGTCACTGTCACCACCAGCCCCATCGTCCAGATCAAGGCCCTCGGCTTCCCCTGGGAGACCATCGACCCCTTCCTGTTCTGCGCCTACCACGACGACGCCTATCCCAAGGCCAATGCCCAGATGGGGCCCGATGCCTCGCTGGCCGGGCGCGACCTGGGCCAGGACTTCAGCCGCAAGGACGGCTGGAGCATGTACCACGGCAACCCCGTGCCGGGCTTCCCGGGGCATCCGCACCGCGGCTTCGAGACGGTGACCATCGTGCGCAAGGGGCTGATCGATCATTCCGATTCGCTCGGCGCGACCGCGCGCTTCGGCGGCGGCGATGTGCAGTGGCTCACGGCCGGCAAGGGCGTCGTGCATTCGGAGATGTTCCCGCTGCTCGATGCTTCCGCGCCCAACCCGCTGGAGCTGTTCCAGATCTGGCTCAACCTGCCGGCGCGCAACAAGATGGTCGAGCCGCATTTCACGATGTTCTGGGCCGAAGACATCCCGCGCTTCACCGCGATGGATGCCGACGGCCATGCGACCGAGGTCGCGGTCGTCGCGGGCCGTGTCGCGCCGGTGGACGGCGAGCCGGGCGCCGGCGGGCCGCTGGCGCCGCCGCCCGATTCGTGGGCCGCAGAGGCCGATGCGGACATCGCGATCTGGACGATCCGCATGGCACCCCATGCCTGCTGGATGCTGCCTGCCGCGGACGGCGAGGACACGCGGCGCAACCTGTATTTCTTCAAGGGCCGCTCGGTCAGCGTGGCGGGCCGGAAGATCGAGAACCACGCCGCCATCGAGCTGCGCGCCGACGCCAGGGTGGAGCTGATCAACGGCGACGAGCCGAGCGAGTTCCTGCTGCTGCAGGGCCGCCCGATCGGCGAGCCGGTGGCGCAGTACGGCCCCTTCGTGATGAACACGCAGACCGAAATCGCGCAAGCCATGGCCGACTACCGCCGCACGCAGTTCGGCGGCTGGCCCTGGCCCGACATGGCGCCGGTGCACGGGCGCGATCCGGCGCGCTTTGCGCGGCATCCCGACGGGCGCGAAGAGAAGCCGCTGGAGTCTTAGCAACCCGCCGGCGGCTGCACGAACCAGCGCCCGCCTGCCCCTTGGTGCAGGTCCACGCGCGTAAAGAAGAAATCCCAGGCGAAGCCGATGTCGCGCATGTCGCCGGACGAGATCGCGCGCAGGCTGAAGAGGCCGCCGGCTGTCGCGCGGCCCGCCGAGACGTGGGCGCCCGGCGCAGCGCTCACGGTGTTGCAGCTCGGCGGCGGTGGCGGTGGGGGTGGCGGCCCGCTGGTATCGGCCGCATGGCGCGAGAAGAAGTCCCAGACGATGTCGGGGTAGCTCGGCCCGCGCTGCAAGGCCCATCGGCCGTCGCGGCCGTTCTGGCCGCCGATCCAGTAGTGGCCGTGGTCGGTGTCGCCGGGGTCGGGCGTGACCGTGGGACCGTTGTAGAACACGGTCTCGACCAGCGAGCGGCTGCCCGGCTGGGCGTCGACGGTGTAGAAGACCTGCTGGCAGTTGTAGTCGGAGCCGTTGGCCGGGGTGCAGGCACGCTCCCGCGCCTGTGCTTCGGGCGGGCTGTTGTGCAAGGCGTCGCCGTTGAGCAGCAGCTGCGCATCGCGCATGTTGCGGCCGGCGGGCTGGATCACGGTGCAGTCCTGGTTGTTCTGCAACACCATCAATGGGATCGGGTAGCTCGCATTGCGCTCGCGCTGCATATCGGCCACCACCTGGCTCACGGCATGAAAAGTGGCGCTGCCGGGGCAGCCCGAGAAGGACACCGAGGCCGCGTCCTCGCCATAGGGCAGGCCCGAGGCGCTGGCCGCGGCCGCGAAGTACTCGTTGTGCGTGACCGAGAGCACCACCGCCATGGCGCCGCCCGATGAGAGCCCGGTGACGTAGCGCCGCTTCGGGTCGATGCCGAAGCGCGATTCGACCTGCCGCGCGATCTGGTGCAGGTCTTCGGGCTCGCCGCGGCCCTGGTGGCGGTGCTGGTCGAGCCAGAAGCCCCAGCAGTTGGTGTTGCGCAGCCCGTCGTAGCTGGTGATGAAGGGCGCGACGAGGATGAAGCGGAAGCGATCGGCGGCCGCCACCAGGCCCCAGTCGCGCAGCACGTCGTCATGCGTCTGCTGGCAGCCGTGCAGCGCCATCACCATCGGCGCCGGGGCCGTGAGGCCGTCCGGCACATAGACCTTGTATTGCCGCTCGCGCGAGCCCGAATAGCTTTGCGGGCTCAGCGTGAACGCGCTGGTGGTGCCGGCCTCGGCCTGCAGCGCGGCGAGCAACAGCAGGAGGGCGGCGGCGACCCAGCGCATTCCTAGCCCAGAACGTCGTTCACCTGCTCGTTGAATTCGGCCTGGCTCAGCGCCGCGCCGATTTCCCGCGGCAGCGCATCGCGCACCGAGAACACGCCGAGGATCTTCGTCCCCGCCACCAGCGGCAGGTGACGGAAACCCCGCTCGAGCATCATCACGACGGCGTCGGACACCAGCGTTTCCGGCGGCACGCAGATCGGGTTGGGCGTCATGACCTCGCGCGCCGTGGTGCGCTCCGGATCGAGCCCCCGGGCCAGCACCCGTGTCATCAGGTCGCGCTCGGTCAGGATACCCAGCAGGGTCTCCGGCGGCTCGATGATGAGCACGCTGCCGCAGTTGGCGTGCGTCATCACGCCCGCAGCTTCGCGCACGCTGGCCTGCGGGCCCAAGCAGGTCACATGCTTGCGCGAGATGGACTGGAAAACGGTACGTTCATCCATGGTGCACCCTCCTGCGGAACGCGCTATGTTGCGACGGACCTTCGCTTAGCGCAAGGTGGCGTTGAGCCGCTCCAGCGCACCGGCGCCGGGGCACAGCTCGGCGGGCCCCAGCGTGTTGAGCGGCCGCTCGCTGGTGTTGAGCGCCGTATGCAGATCGGTGGCCAGCGGATCGACGTAGAGCAGGCCCGTCACCACTTCGCCCATTTCCTGGTGCCGCTGCATGTAGGCCATGGCGGCGTAGCGGTCGCCGGGGTTGTAGTCGGGATGCAGGCTGCGCAGCCGCAGCAGCGTGCCGTCGTGCTGGCGCACGTCCATCACTTCGCCCGGCGCCATGTCCACGGTGATTTCCTGGCGCTCATGGATGAAGTCGATGCGGCTCACCGCCTCGTTGTGTTCGCGCACGTAGTCGTAGCTCTTGGTGCTGCCGGGGTGGTTGTTGAAGGCGACGCAGGGGCTGATCACGTCGATGAACGCGGCCCCGCCGTGGCTGATCGCGCCCTTGATCAGCGGTACCAGCTGCGCCTTGTTGCCCGAAAAGCCGCGCCCCACGTAGCTGGCGCCCAGCTGCAGCGCCATGGCCACCAGGTCCACCGGGCTGTCGCTGTTGACGACGCCCTTCTTGCTCTTGGAGCCCTGGTCGGCGGTGGCCGAGAACTGGCCCTTGGTCAGGCCGTAGACCCCGTTGTTCTCCACGATGTAGGCCATGCGCACGCCGCGCCGCATGGCGTGGGCGAACTGGCCCAGGCCGATGGAAGCCGAGTCGCCGTCCCCCGAAACGCCCAGGTAGAGCAGGTCGCGGTTGGCCAGGTTGGCGCCGGTCAGCACGCTGGGCATGCGGCCGTGCACCGTGTTGAAGCCGTGCGAGGCGCCCAGAAAATAGTCCGGCGTCTTGGAGCTGCAGCCGATGCCCGAGAGCTTGGCCACGCGATGCGGCTCGATGTCCAGCTCCCAGCAGGCCTCGATGATGGCGGCGGAGATCGAGTCGTGGCCGCAGCCGGCGCACAGCGTGGAGATCTTGCCCTCGTAGTCGCGCCGCGTGTAGCCGACCTTGTTGGTGGCCAGCGTCGGGTGGCGCAGCTTGGGCTTGGCGAGGTAGGTCATGCGGGCTCCTTGGCGAGATGGGCGCTGATCGCCTGGACCACGAAACGCGCCGTGATAGGTGTGCCGTCGAAATGCAGCACGGGGACCAGCCTGGCCGGATCGATGCCGAGCTCGTTGACCAGCAGGCTGCGCATCTGGCCGTCGCGGTTCTGCTCGACCACGAACACTTGGCGGTGCCGCGCGAGGAACTGCGCCACGCTGTCCGGGAAGGGAAAGGCGCGCAGCCGCAGCGCGTCCAGGTGGACGCCGCCTTCGGCCAGCTCCTCCAGCGCCTCCTGCATGGCCGGGCTGGTCGAGCCGAAATAGATCACGCCCAGGTCCGTCTTTTCGGCGGCCAGCCGCAGCATCGGCTGCGGCACCAGGGTGGCCGCGGTCGCGAACTTCTTCAAGAGCCGCTCCATGTTGTAGATGTAGTCGGGGCCGCGCTCGGAATACCGCGCGTAGGCGTCGCGCGTCGTACCGCGGGTGAAGAAGCTGCCCTTGGTCGGGTGCGTGCCCGGCAGCGTGCGCCAGGGGATGCCGTCGCCGTCCACGTCCTTGTAGCGGCCGAAGTCCCGGCCTGCCTCCAGCTCTTCGGCGCTCATAACCTTGCCGCGGTCGTAGGCCCGGCTGTCGTCCCAGGCAAAGGGCGCGCACAGGCGCTGGTTCATGCCGATGTCCAGGTCCGTCATCAGGAACACCGGCGTCTGCAGCCGGTCGGCCAGGTCCAGCGCCGCCGCCGCCTGCTCGAAGCACTCGTGCGGATCCTCGGGGAACAGCAGCACGTGCTTGGTGTCGCCGTGCGAGGCGTAGGCGCAGGACAGGATGTCGGCCTGCTGGGTGCGCGTGGGCATGCCGGTGGAAGGTCCGCCGCGCTGCACGTTGATGAGGGTGACCGGAATCTCGGCAAAGTAAGCCAGGCCGATGAACTCGGCCATCAGGGAAATGCCCGGCCCCGAGGTCGCCGTGAAGGCCCGTGCGCCGTTCCAGCCGGCGCCGACCACCATGCCGATCGAGGCGAGCTCGTCTTCCGCCTGCACGATGGCGAAGCGGTTCTGGCCGTTGGCCGGATCGACGCGGAATTTGGTGCAGTACTTCTGGAAAGCCTCGGCCACCGACGACGAGGGCGTGATCGGATACCAGGCCGCGACCGTGGCGCCGCCATACACGCAGCCCAGGGCCGCGGCGCTGTTGCCGTCCACGAAGATCCGGTTGCCCACCCGGTCGGCGCGCCGCACCTGCAGCCCGAGGGGCTCGCCGCGCAGATGCTCCCTGGCGAAGTCGCAGCCCAGGTGCAGCGCCTGGACATTGGAGGCCAGTAGCTTTTCCTTGCCCTTGTACTGCTCGCCGAACAGCTTCTCGACCACCTCCGGCTCGATGCCCAGCAGGATGGCCAGGGCGCCCACGTAGACGATGTTCTTGAACAGCTGGCGCTGGCGCGGATCGTGGTAGACGGCGTTGCAGATCTCGGTCAGCGGCATGCCGATCACGCGGATGTCGTCGCGGAATTTCGACGGCGGCAGCGCCCGCGTGCTGTCGTAGAACAGGTAGCCGCCGGGCTCCAGTTCGGCCACGTCGGCGTCCCAGGTCTGCGGGTTCATCGCCACCATCATGTCGGTGCCGCCGCGCCGCCCCATGTGGCCGCGCTCGGTCACGCGCACCTCGTACCAGGTCGGCAGGCCCTGGATGTTGCTGGGGAAGATGTTGCGCGGGCTCACCGGCACGCCCATGCGCAGGATGGCCTTGGCGAACAGCTCGTTGGCCGAGGCCGAACCCGAGCCGTTGACGTTGGCGAACTTGATGACGAAATCGTTGACCGCCTCGATTTGCGGGATGGCCCCCACGCTCGCCACTTCGTGTGCTTCGCTGCCCCCCGAGGGGGCTTTCCCGCCTTCGGGCGGCCGTGCTGCGGGAATGGCGCTCATGCCGTCACCTCCTGCCCTGCGGGCGTCATCTTCAGCAGGAACTTCTGCATGTCCCAGGCCCCCGTGGGGCAACGCTCGGCGCACAGGCCGCAGTGCAGGCAGACGTCTTCGTCCTTGACCATCACCCTGCCTGTCTTGAGCCCGCCGGAGACATACAGATCCTGCGCCAGGTTGAGCGCCGGCGCCTTCAGCCGGGCCCGCAGTTCGCTCTCCTCGCCGTTGGCGGTGAAGCTGATGCAGTCCATCGGACAGATGTCCACGCAGGCATCGCATTCGATGCAGGCGGCCTCGGTGAACACGGTCTGCACGTCGCAGTTCAGGCAGCGCTCGGCCTCCTTGAAGGCGGTGGCGGCGTCGAAGCCCAGTTCCACCTCCACCCGGATGCTGGCCAGCGCCTTCTCGGCCTTGGCCCAGGGAACCTTGTAGCGCAGGTCGTTCGAGGTATCGTTGTCGTAGCTCCACTCGTGGATGCCCATCTTCTGCGACACCAGGTTGGTCATGGGCGGCGGGCGGACAGTGACCGGCTGGCCATGCAGCAGCCGGTCGATCGACACCGCGGCCTCGTGCCCATGGGCCACGGCCCAGATGATGTTCTTGGGGCCGAAGGCCGCATCGCCGCCGAAGAACACCTGGGGCACCGTGGACTGGAAGGTGTTCTTGTCCAACGTGGGCAGTCCATGGTTGTCGAAGTCGATGCCGCAGTCGCGCTCGATCCAGGGGAAGGCGTTTTCCTGCCCCACCGCCACCAGCACCTCGTCGCATTCGAAGAAGGCGTCCGGCTCGCCGCTGGGCACGAGCGTGCGACGGCCCTTGTCGTCGTACTCCGCGCGGACGATCTCGAAGCGCATGCCCAGCAGCTTGCCGTTGTCGTGGACGAAGGCCTTCGGTACATGGAAGTTGATGATGGGAATGCCTTCGTGCTGGGCGTCCTCCTTTTCCCAGGGCGAGGCCTTCATCTCCTCGAAGCCGCTGCGCACGATGACCTTCACGTCGGTGCCGCCCAGGCGGCGGGCCGAGCGGCAGCAGTCCATCGCCGTGTTGCCGCCGCCCAGCACGATCACGCGCTGGCCGATGCTTGTCACGTGGCCGAAGGAGACGGAGTTCAGCCAGTCGATGCCGATGTGGATGCCGGCCGCCGCCTCCTGGCGCCCGGGAAGTTCGAGGTTGCGCCCGCGCGGCGCGCCGCAGCCGACGAAGATGGCGTCCCACCCCTGCGCCAGCAGGGCCTTCATCGAGTCGATGGGCTCGCCGCCTCGGAACTCCACGCCCAGGTCCAGGATGTAGCCCGTCTCCTCGTCGATCACCGACTCGGGCAGGCGAAAGTGCGGGATCTGCGTGCGCATGAAACCGCCGGCCTTGGCGTCGCTGTCGAACACCGTCACTTCATAGCCCAGCGGCGCCAGGTCGCGCGCGACGGTGAGCGAGGCCGGCCCAGCGCCCACGCAGGCGACGCGCTTGCCATTCCTGGGCGCCACCGCCGGCATGCGCGAGCGCACGTCGTCCTTCATGTCGGCCGCCACACGCTTGAGCCGGCAGATCGCCACCGGCTCGGGCTTGCTGGCGTTGCTCTCCTCCACCCGCCCACGCCGGCAGGCCGGTTCGCAGGGCCGGTCGCAGGTGCGCCCCAGGATGCCGGGGAAGACGTTGGAGACCCAGTTGATCATGTAGGCGTCGCCGTAGCGGCGCTGCGCGATCATGCGGATGTATTCGGGGACCGGGGTGTGCGCCGGACAGGCGTACTGGCAATCGACGACCTTGTGGAAATAGGCCGGGTTGGCAATGTTGGTTCGCTGCAAAGCGTGTCTCCTGTCTGCCGCCCGGGGCTCCCCGGGGAGGAGCCGGCTCGGGTCTGCCGCCAGTATGCGCCGCTCAGGACGGCGCAAATCCTTGGTGAAATCCCGAAGCACGCCAGGGCCGATCGAAGTTCAGTTCGCCGCCATCGCAGGTGTCATGAACTTCAGACGCTCCTCGGCGTAGCGCGCGACGGCCGCAGGCGCAAGCCGCTGCCCGCAGAGCGCGACATGGCCGTCGGGACGCACGAGATAGAAGGAAGGCCGCGCAATCTTCTGGCGCTCCAGTTCTGCATCGTTGACCGGATCGGCCGGGATCACGTGCACCCGCAGCAGCTCGCCGAGGCCCGTCGCGCTGCCCGCAGGCAGGTCCTGTCCGAACACGAGCAGATGGAAGTGCGTGTCCGCGAGCTTGTCGAACGAATCCTCGACCGGCCCGTCCGCGGCAAAGCGCAGATACAGCCAGGGGAAGCGATCGCCGGCGCTCGGCGCATCGGACGGCAGCGCGTCCAGCGCTGCCGACAGCGGGCCCGCGCGGTAGTGGATGCCGGTCTGCGAGACGGTGCGAAACGCGAGCTTCTGCACACGTTCGCGGCCCATCGCGAAGGCGGCGAGCCGGGCCAGCACCCGCGTGAGCAGCAGGCCGGCGAACGGCGCGTCGGAGACCACCACCCTGAAGCCCCGGTCGGTCGTCTCGAGCAGGCGCCGCGCGACGGGGAGGCGCTCGGCCTCGTAGGAGTCGAGCAGCGTCTCGCCGGCTTTGCCCTCGACCACCAGCGCGATCTTCCATGCCAGGTTGTAGGCATCCTGCAGGCCGGTGTTCATGCCCTGGGCGCCCACCGGGCTGTGGATATGGGCCGCATCGCCGAGCAGGAAGCAGCGGCGATCCCGGAAGCGCGACGCGCTGCGGTGGTGGATGCGGTAGGTGGAGAACCAGGTGCACGCCTTGAAAGACAGCCCGGTGCCGGCCTCGGCGTGCAAGGAAGGAATCACGTCCTCGAAGCGCGCGTCGTCCTTGCCGCGCAGCTCGGGCGGCAGGATGCCGACGATGCGCCAGTGGTCCTGGCCGCGCATCGGGAAGAGCAGGTGGAAGCCTTTCCTCCACAAATACACGTTGACCTCGTCGGGGACCATGCTGCCCGTCATCTCCACGTCGGCGACGAAGAACACGTGTTCGTAGGGGGCGCCGGGAAAGCCGATGCGGTTCATCTCGCGCACCGCGCTGCGCGCCCCGTCGCAGCCGGCCATCCAGGTGGCGTCGATGCGGCGGATCGTGCCGCCGGCAACTCGGAGCGTCGCCGTCACATGGCCGGGCTCCTGAGCGAGCTCGATCATCTCGGTGTTCCAGTGCACCGCCAGGCCCCAGTCGCTCAACCGGTCGCCCATGATCCGTTCGTTGTCGTCCTGGCCGAGGATCAGGATGTACGGGTACGGGGTCACGCGTGCGCCGGCTTCGCCCAGGGGCACGCGCGCCATCTTCCGCCCTTCGGCCCACATGTTGGCGCCGGTGCCACGCTTGCCGAGTTCGAGCGCGCGCTCGGCGATCCCGAGCTGGGCGTAGATCTCCAGCGTGCGCGCCTGCACGCCGAGCGCCCGGGTCTGCAGCGAGGGCCCGGCGTGCCGGTCGATGATCACGGTGCGAACGCCGCGCCGGCCGAGCTGGTTGGCGAGCATCAGGCCGGTGGGGCCGGCGCCGACGATCAGGACATCGCAATCCATGGCGGTCTCCTTGTTCTTTTGAAAGTCGTCATCGTGCGAGCTAGCCATTGAGCACCCGAAGGTCGTCATCGCGCAACTCGCCGGCGGCGCGCTACGATCCACATCGCGCGACACGCGTTCGGCAGGAGGTGGTATGGCAACGGCAGCAAGGTCTGATGGCAGCGGCACCGCGGACTTCGGCGCGGGGCGTTCCTCGTGGTGGAACTGGCCCCTGCAGCAGTGGCCATGGCCGGCTGTCGCGCCGCAGCAGCTGAGCCAGCCGATCAACTCGGGCTGGTCACTGGTCAGCGTGACCCACAACAACTCGTCGGCACCCGACATCGAGCGCGACGTGCTCCAGCAGCACAGTTATGGCCGCCAGATCGGCCGGCTGATGGACGCGGTCTCGGCGCTGGCCGAAAAGCTGCCGCCCAAGGAGAAATCCGACAAGCGCATCGCCGACTTCGAGACGCTGGCGCGCGAGGTCGAGCGCATCAAGCAGAGCGCGCGGCAGCCGCGCGTCGAGCGGCTGCAGAAAGAACTCGACGCGCTCAGGCGTGAAGATCCGAACGCCTACCGGCAGTTGAAGGCGAAGCTGCCGTAGTCAGCCGGCCGCGCGCCGAAGCGCCGCCACCACCGCCTCGCCCATGTCGCGCGTGCCGACGCGCCGGCAGCCCGGCTGGAAGATGTCGCCCGTGCGCAGGCCTTCGGCCAGCACCGCACGCACCGCGCGCTCGACTCGCTCGGCCTGCTCGGCGAGGCCGAAGGAATGGCGCAGCAGCATCGCCATCGAGAGGATGGACGCGAGCGGGTTCGCGAGGTCCTTGCCGGCGATGTCGGGCGCGGTGCCGTGCACGGGTTCGTAGAGGCCCTTGCTGCCGGCCGCCATCGAGGCCGAGGGCAGCATGCCGATGGAGCCGGTAAGCATGGCGGCCGCGTCCGAGAGGATGTCGCCGAAGATGTTGCCGGTAACGATCACGTCGAACTGTTTGGGCGCGCGCATGAGCTGCATCGCGGCCGCGTCGACGAACAGGTGCGTGAGCTCGACGTCGGGATACTCGGCGCCCACGCGCGTGACGACCTCGCGCCAGAGCTGCATCACTTCGAGCACGTTGGCCTTGTCGACCGAGCACAGCTTGCGCCGCCTCGCCCGCGCGGTGCGGAAGGCGACGTGCGCGATGCGCTCGATCTCGGGCTCCGAATAGCGCATGGTGTTGAAGGCCTCGCGTTCGCCCCGGGCGTTGGTGCCGCTGCCGCGCGGCTCGCCGAAATAGACGTCGCCGGTGAGCTCGCGCAGGATCATCAGGTCCAGGCCTTCGACGATCTCCGGCTTGAGCGTCGTGGCGCCGATCAGTTCGGGGAAGAGAAAGGCGGGACGGAAGTTGGCGAACAGACCGAGTTCCTTGCGTAGCCGCAGCAGGCTTGCGCCCGGCCGCATGGCAAAGGGAATGGCCTCGTCGCCGGGCATCCCGGCGGAGCCGAACAGGATGGCGTCGGCACGGCGCGCGATCTCGCTGGTGGCGGCGGGCAGCGGGTCGCCGGCGCTGTCGATGCCGGCCTGGCCGATGGGCGCCTCCACCAGTTCCACCGCCTGGGTCGGGCCGAGCACGGCCTTCAACACCTTGACGGCCTGGGCCGTCACCTCGGGACCAATGCCGTCGCCGGCCATCACTGCGATCTTCATCTTGGGGACACTTCTTTCGTTGAGAGGAGGGAGGGTCAGGCGCCCGCGCGAGCGCGCTCGAAAGCCTCGATGCGCGCGGACTGCGTCAGCGTGTAGTCGAGCTCGTCGAGGCCTTCGAGCAGGCAGTGGAGCGCGAAGGGATCGATCTCGAACGAAGCGCGGCTGCCGTCCGGCGCCGTCACGCTTTGCGCCGCGAGATCGATGCAAAGCCGCGCGCCGGGCCTGGCTTTCAGGGTGGCGAGCAGACCGTCGACGAGGTCTTCGGCCAGGCGCACCGGCAGCAGCCCGTTCTTGAGCGCGTTGGAAAAAAAGATGTCGCCGAAGCTGGGCGCGATCACGGCGCGGAAGCCGCCGTCGACGAGCGCCCACACCGCATGCTCGCGCGAGGAGCCGCAGCCGAAATTGCGGCCGGCCACGAGGATGCGCGCTTCGGCATAGGCGGGGTCGTTGAGCGGGAAGTCGGCGCGCAGCGCGCCCTCTGCATCGCGCCGCACGTCGCGGAACAGGAAGTCGCCGAAGTTCGCCGAGCGCGGCTTTTGCAGATAGAGCGCCGGCACGATCTGGTCGGTGTCGATGTTGATGCGCGCGAGCGGCGCGGCCACGGCATCGAGCCGGTTGAAGGCTTCCATGCTCAATGCTCCTTCTGCATCAGGCCGCGCACGTCGGCGAGCCGGCCGGTCACGGCAGCGGCGGCAGCCATGGCCGGGCTCATCAGGTGCGTACGTGCACCCGGCCCCTGGCGGCCGACGAAATTGCGGTTGGAGGTGGAGGCGCAGCGCTGGCCCGGCGCGACCTGGTCGCCGTTGGTGCCCAGGCACATCGAGCAGCCCGCGTAGCGCCACTGGAAGCCGGCCACGCGGAACACCGCATCCAGCCCCTCGGCCTCGGCCTGGCGCTTGACCAGCCCCGAGCCGGGCACCACCCAGGCCTCGACGCCCTCGGCCACATGGCGCCCGCGCGCCACGGCGGCGGCGCTGCGCAGGTCTTCGATGCGGCCGTTGGTGCAGGAGCCGATGAACACGCGCTGCACCGCGATGTCGGTCAAGGCCTGGCCGGCCTCGAGGCCCATGTAGGCGAGGGCGCGGCGCATGGCCTCGCGCTTCTCGGCGCCGGCCGCGTTCGCGGGATCGGGCACGCGGCCCGAGATGGGCAGCACGTCCTCGGGGCTGGTGCCCCAGGTGACCATGGGCGCGATGTCGTCCGCATGCAGCGAGAGCTCGCGGTCGAAGCGCGCATCGGCATCGCCGGGCAGCGTGCGCCAGCGCGCCACGGCCTGGTCCCAGGCGGCGCCCTGCGGCGCGTGGGGCCGGCCGGCCAGCCAGGCGAAGGTGGTGTCGTCGGGCGCGATCATGCCGGCGCGCGCGCCGGCTTCGATCGACATGTTGCACACCGTCATGCGCGCTTCCATCGAGAGGGCGCGGATCGCCTCGCCCGCGTACTCGATCACGTGGCCGGTGGCGCCGGCGGTGCCGAGGCGGCCGATGACGGCGAGGATGATGTCCTTGGCCGTCACGCCCGCGACTAGACGGCCCTCGACGCTGACACGCAGCGTGCGCGGCTTGCGCTGCCACAGCGTCTGCGTGGCGAGCACGTGCGCCACTTCCGAAGCGCCGATGCCGAAGGCCAATGCGCCGAGCGCGCCGTGCGTGGAGGTATGGCTGTCGCCGCAGACGATCAGCATGCCCGGCAGACTCAAGCCCTGCTCGGGGCCGACCACGTGCACGATGCCCTGGCGCTCGTCGTCGAGGCCGAAGAAGCGGATGCCGGCGGCGGCGCAATCGTCCTCGAGCGCCTGCGCCATCGCGCGCTTCTCGGGGTCGGCGATGCGGCCGAGCGCGCGCGCGTCGGTGGGCACGTAGTGGTCGGGCGTGGCGAAGGCGCGCTCCGGCGCGCGGACCTTCAGGCCCTTCTGCCGCAGCATCTCGAAGGCCGGCGCCGAGCCGTCCTGCACCAGGTGGCGGTCGACATAGAGCAGGCTCTGGCCGTCGTCGCGCTGCATCACGACGTGCTCGGCCCAGATCTTGTCGAGGAGGGTGCGTGGGGGCGTGTTCGATGTCATCGGTTCTGGATCAATCGAGCTTGGCGCCTGACAAGCGCACGATCGACTCGTAGCGCTTGATCTCGGAGACGATGAACTGGCCGAACTCCTCGGGCGTGCCGCCGCCGATCTCGGCGCCGAACTCGGCCATGCGCCGCTTCATGTCGACCGACTGCAGCACCTGGTTGGCCTCGGCATTGAGCTTGTCGATGACGGGCCGCGGCGTGCCCGCCGGCGCCATCAGCCCGTACCACGAGGAGGCATAGACGCCGGGCAGACCCACTTCGTCGAAAGTTGGCACGTCGGGCAGCGCGGGATTGCGCTTTTTCGAGGCCACCGCGAGCGCGCGCATCTTGCCGCTGGCGATGAAGGGCAGGCAGGTGGTGGTGTCGAGCATCAGCGAGATGTGGCCCGCCACCAGGTCGGCCTCGGCCGGCGCGGTGCCCTTGTAGGGCACGTGCACGATGTTGATCTTGGCGGCGCTCATGAACTGCACCGCCGCCAGGTGCTGCGAGGAGCCGACGCCGCCGGAGCCGTAGTTGAGCTTGCCCGGATTGGCGCGCGCCACCTCGATCAGCTCCTTGGCCGTCTTGGCCGGCGAGGAGGCCGGCACGACGAGGATGTTGGGCACGTTCGAGACGTAGACGATCGGCGCGAAGTCCTTGATCGGGTCGAAGCCCAGCTTCGAATAGAGATGGATGTTGACCGCGTTGGGACTGATCGAGCCCATCAGCAGGTTGTAGCCGTCGGGCTTCATGCGCGCCGCGAGTTCGGTACCGATGTTGCCGCCCGCGCCGCCGCGGTTGTCGATCACGATCGGCTGGCCCAGCTTCTGCGCGATCGGCTCCGAGATCATGCGCGCGGTGGTGTCGACGCCGCCGCCCGCGGGCCAGGGCACCATCAGCTTGATCGGCTGGTTCGGGTAGCCGGCGGCTCCTTGCTGGGCTGCCGCGAGTCCTGCGGTGGCGAGCAGGGCCGCCATCATGCAGACATGCGCTTTCTTCATCATCGCGTGGTCTCCTGTCCTTGTAGTGGAGGCCATGCTATTTGCCGCAGCCCGGCGCAGCAATCACAATTAAGGCATGCGGGGCATGATCAAAGCTCATGCCTCAACCTCAACTTCCATGTCACGACGTCTGCCCCCGCTCAATGCCCTGCGCGCCTTCGAAGCCGCGGCCCGCTGCGGCAATTTCACGCGCGCGGCCCAGGAGCTGTGCGTCACCCAGGGCGCGGTGAGCCGGCATGTCGCGACGCTGGAAGGCTGGCTCAAGGTGCAACTCTTCGAGCGCGGCCGTCATGGCATCGCGCTCACGCCGCCGGGGCAGGCCTACTTCGGCACCGTGCGCGCGGCGCTGGACCAGATCGACTACGGCACGCGCCAGTTGCAGGCCAGCCCCGACGCGCGCTGCCTGCGCATCAAGCTGCCGCCCACCTTCGCGATCCGCTGGCTGGTGCCGCGGCTCGCGCGCTTCCACGCGCTACACCCGCGCATCGACGTGCAGATCACCACCTCGCACCAGCGCGCCGACTTCGCGCGCGAGGAGGTGGACGTGAGCATCCATTCCGAGCCGAGCCCGCCCGCGGGGCCGGGCGTGCGGCGCCTGTTCGGCGAGACACTGCTGCCGGTCTGCGCGCCGGGCCTGCTGCAGCGCGGGCCACCACTGGCGCGGCCGGCCGACCTCGCGCGCCACGTGCTGCTGTGTTCGATGAACCGGCCCAAGGACTGGCCGGCCTGGCTGGCGGCCGCGGGCGCGCCGCAGATCGACGGCAACAGCGGCCTCAAGTTCGAGAACGCCGCGCTGGCCTACCAGGCGGCAGCGGACCAGCTGGGCGTGATGGTCGCGCTGCACGCCTTCGTGCGCGACGACCTGGCATCGGGCCGCCTGGTGGCGCCGTTTGCGCTGCAGGTGGAAACGCCGGGCGCCTACTACCTGGCCTGCCGCAGCGAAGCGCCGCTGCCCGAGCGCGTGCAGGCCTTCGAAGCCTGGATCGTGCAGGAGGCCGAGGCGATGTCCCGGGCGGGCCCTAGCTGAGAACGTCGAAGCTGCGCAGGATCCACGACAGCTGGTAGACCAGATTCGCCGCCGCGAGCCCCGCGTGGAAACGCCGGTTCGCCGTATAGGCCGCGACCCCCCGCCAGCACGAGGTAGCCCCCGATGTGCAGCGGGTACTCGAGGTCGAAGCCGGCGAAGTACTGGCGCCCCTTCAGCAAGGTGTCGACCGCGTCGAACACGATCGAGATCGCGAGCAGGCCGAAGAACCATCGGCGCCGCGACATGCCGCTACGTCAGAATGCAGCTCCCATTTCTCATCACCCGTGCCGCAGGAGCCTCTGTGTTTTCACATGTCTTTGTGAGCGTGACCGATTTCGAGCGCGCGTTGACCTTCTACAGCGCCGTCATGGACAGCCTCGGCATCGAGCTTCGGTTCTGCGAGCGCGAGAAGCCATGGGCGGGCTGGCACAGCGCCGGGCGCGCGCGGCCGTTCTTCGTGATCTGCAAACCCTACGACGGCCAGCCGCATGAGGCCGGAAACGGTCAAATGATTGCCTTCGCTGCCGCCGACCGGGCCAAGGTCCACACTGCACATCAGGCAGCGCTGGAACATGGCGGAAGCTGCGAAGGACCGCCCGGGCTCAGAGAACAGTACCACCCGCACTACTACGGCGCCTACTTCCGCGACCCGGATGGCAACAAGCTCTGCGTCGCATGCCACGAACCCGCGGGGAGCTAGCGGTCCGCTGCTCCATGAGCCTTCCATCACGCGCAGCCCGCATGTTCGGCGCGCTTGCGCTGCTGTTGTGCTGCGACCTGACGGGCATCGCCGTAGGTCCGGCATATGCCAACCCTGCCCACGGCCCGAGCTGGGGCGCGATCGCGTCCGTGCACGGGTGGTACGGCTACTCGATCAACCACCCATCCCGCGGCGCTGCGGAGCTTGCGGCACGCGCCCAGTGCGATCGCGCGGCGGGCCGCTCAGGCCCTTGTGCGGTCCGCGCGTACTTCGATCGCTCCTGCGGCGCTCTCGCGACGGGAAACTACGGGGAATGGGGCACGGCCACCGCTTCCACGGCGGCCGCTGCGGGCAAGGCGGCCGCCGGGCAATGCGACAGCCATCTGCCGACAGAGCCTTGCAAGGTGGTCGTCAGCGTCTGCTCGTCGCGCTGAGCGCGGCCTCGCGTGGGCCGGGTCGAAGCGACATTCAGGGCTTTTCTCACCTGCTGCTGAAGGAGGCCTGAATTTCTGTGATTGTTTGTTTTGGATCTTGGAGATGCGGATAGTGCCCGAGATGGGGGAGAAGAGTGAATTCGATATTGGCCTTCTTGGCGAACTCGACGCCCATCTCCTTGTTGATATAGAAATCCTTCTCGCCCCAGATGACCTTGACGGGCGTCTTGAGCCTCGCCAGATGGGACTCGAAATACTTCTGATCCCTGGTGAAGTGTGAGTAGTAGTGATAGAAGGCATCCGCCGAGGTGAGGCCGTCCTGACTCCATCCGCGCAGCATGTCGTCCTTGAGTTCCGGGGACAGGTCGAACTGCTCATTCTTTGGCAAGCCTCTTCTGAAAGCGTTCTCCAGTATCTCGTCGCGATTCCTGTTCATCGAGGCATGAATCAAATCGGACGATGGCTTCGACTTGAGGCCCTGCAGGTTCTCGTGCATGTACTGAGGCCTGTCGAATGGCGCAAAGTCGCCCACGATGATCGTCCTCGCGATACCCGGCTCTTCCAAGGCGAGAAGAAGCGCCGGCAGGGCACCGATGTCCGTGGCGTAGATGACCAGCCTGGATCTATCGATGCCTGCCTTGTCGATGTATGCCTTCAGCACACGCGCATAGTCTTGCGGCGCGTAAGAGAACTTGTCCGCCGGCAGTCTTGATGAAAGACCGTAGCCCGGCCAGTCGAAAGCATGGACTTCGTAGTCCCTGCCGAGCACCAAGGAAATATCCTTCCAGGCATGGAGAGTCTCCGGAAAGCCATGCAGAAAAAGCACGACGCCTTTCGGCCTTGCAGTGTGAACGACCATCCGCCTGAGCTTGATGTCGGAAGTCGCCTCTATGAATCCGATTTCTGCTTTTGAAGCTTGCTCGCGAGCATGTCGGGTGCATCCAACGAGAACTGAAAAGCCAAGCGCAAGAACAGCGATCAGTACTTTCTGCATGGATGCTCGCGACATACGCAAGGTCCTTCTTGAAGCTCGCCTCAACCCGGCGCAGGCGAGGCGCATCAAAGATAGCGCACCTCGGCCACGACCGGCGCATCGGCCTGGTTGGTGTCCGCGTTGGCGTAGGCGCCGCCCTGGCGGAACCAGTAGCGGCATCCGGTGCGGCCCAGCACCTTCACGCAAGTCTGCCCGTCGTCACGGATGCTCCAGGTGCCCACGGCCCGGCCGAGCCCGCCCACGGCTTCCACCGTTCCGTCTGCGCGGAATTCCCACTGGGAAAGCTTTCCGCTCGCGATGTTCTTCGACACCACCGTCTTGCCGAGCAGGCTGGCCTCGATCTCGGCCTTGCTCAGGTAGGTGCGCTCTTCGGCCAAGGCCGCGCCCGGCAGCAGGATGGCGAAAGTCGCGAGTGCGGCGAAGGCGAACCGGATGAAGGAGGAACTGCGCATGATGTCGGCCTTTCGTCGATCGGAACCCGTGTCGCAATCGGGTTCGCCATGGCCGCTAATTTTGGGGATTCGCCTCCTTCGGCACGAGTAAGCAGCGCACGCGTGGCATGTGACGCGGTTCACATGGGGTGAGGTCGCACGCGCATGCCTCAGGGACAACCCTGCTCATTCAGCAGACAGTTGTCGATATTTCAGGCAGTTGATTTGTCCGCATTTCCAACACGGTGCGCCGTTCCCTCGCGAGCGCCCGGGAAGAAAGGAGGAACGAGCGCAGGCACGGCATGTGCACTGGCAAGCGGCCTCAGTTGCCACAGACCACCCATGTCACAAGCACAATCGTCCAGCGAAACCCTTCTCGACGCCGACATCGCAATCCTCGGCCTTTCCTTGCGAGCCTCCAACGTGCTGCGGCGCCACGACCTGAACACAGTCCGCGACGTGACGCGCGTATCGCCCCGGAAGCTGTTTGTCATGACGCGACTGGGAAGCCGGTCGGTGGCGCAGATCGCTTCGAGCGTGGAGCGCCGCGGGCTGCGGCTTGCGGACGATGGGAGGAGGGAGCCGGGCGCCGTTACCGGGGCTGCGCAGCGGTGAGCGACGGGGTTCGGTCGTGGCCACCGCCTGCGCGCACTGATCAAGTCGGTCGCACGACCGAACATCCACCTGTTGCGCATCGACTTCGCACGTTCTGTATCTGTTCTTCCCCGCACTGCGCGACGAAGATGGAACCCCGTTCAAGCGAGAGGTTCCATGACAACACTGACCCGCAGCCAGATTGCCGATCAGATCGCGGCCGAACTGGGGCATGGCTTCGACGGTGAGATCCGCATCGGCGGCCACTACGTGTCCGCCGTGCGTGATGGCCGCACGGTCTACATCAGCGGCCAGGTGCCGCGGGTCGGCAGCACGGTGATGGTGACCGGCCGCGTCGGAGAACAGGTCTCGCTCGATGGGGCGCGGAAGGCTGCGCTGATCTGCGCGCTGCGCGCCCTCGCCATCCTGCGCCAGACCCTCGGCTCGCTCGATGCGATCGAGAAGATCCTGCGCATCGGCGTGTTTGTGCAATGCACCGCCGACTTCACGCAGCAAAGCGAGGTGGCCGATGCAGCCTCGGATCTGATGCACCGTGTCTTCGGCGAGGCCGGCGTGCACACCCGCACCTCCGTCGGCGTCTACGCCCTGCCGAAGAATGCGGCCGTGGAACCGGACATGATCGTCACCGCGCGCGATGCGCTCTAGAACGTGATCCGGCCAACGAAGAATCAAGGTGTGAGCATGAATGATCGAAGCGCGGTGGTGATCGGGTGCGGAATCATGGGCTGCGATATTGCGGCCATCTTCCTGGCCGGCGGATGGTCGGTGCAGCTCGTGGGGCACAGTCCCTCGAAGTGGGTGGGTGCGCAGGAGCGCATCGCGAAGTCTGTCCAGCAGCTGGGCTTGGAGCAAGAGTCCAGGTCACTGGTATTTCACTCCCGGATCGAAGACATCTCATGGGCCAACGTCCATATCGTGCTGGAGTCGGTCACGGAGAATATGGAGATCAAGAAGTCGATTTTTTCGACCTTGGACAGGCTGACTCCTGCGGGCGTTCCAATGGGGTCGAATAGCTCCAGCATGCGCATCACCGACATCTGTGCGGGCCTGAAAACCGCAGAGCGCATGGCGAACACCCATTTCTTTCAGCCCGCGCATCTGGTCCCCTTGGTGGAAATCGCCAAAGGCGAACGCACTGAAGCATCGACTTGGATGCGCTCCACCAGGTGTTCCGCTCGCTGGGAAGAGCGCCGGTGCGCGTGAATCGCGACGTTCCAGGCTTTCTCGCCAACCGCATCCAGCACGCGCTGATGCGGGAGGCTTTTGCCGTCATCGACGAGGGGCTTGCGACGGCTGAGGACGTCGATGTCGCTGTTCGGTTTGGATTCGGATTCCGCTATGCAGCTGCCGGCCCGATGTTGCTCAAGGAGTTCGCGGGCTTCGATACCCAGCATGCGGCGGCGACCGTCATCTATCCGTCGCTCTGCAATGACAGCGCCCCCGGAAAAACGCTGACGGATCTGGTGACGCGCGGGCGCTTCGGCGTCAAGGCGAAGAAAGGCTTCAGGGATTGGACGGACGAAGCCATCGCCGAAGAGCGCCAGCGGTATGAGAGCGCACTGATGCAGGCGGCCAACATCCTTGTTCTCAGCAGGCCGCACGCCGTTAGCGGCTCTCGCACTTGACCTCTTCCTTGAACACCTCGCGGCTGGCCTCGAGCTTGACCTTGCACGGGCCATCCCGGAACTCCTCCTTCCAGTCCCCGCGCCACGTGGCTCCGATGCCATCCTTGCACTTGACCTCCCGCTTGAACTCCCCTCGCTTTGACTCCTGCTTGACTTCGCAAGGCCTAGGCCAGCGGTCCTCGCGCCAGTCGTTGCGCCAGTCGTTGCGCCGCCAGCGCTTCTTTGAGTCGTCGTCATCGGCGAGAGCGCACGGGGCGGCGATGGCGGAGAACAGCAAGAACGCTACAGCGGCTCGAATGGACATTTCGTACTCCTTGACTCGATACGGATTGTGCGGGCGGCGGTCGTAGCTTGGCCCAGAACCTGTCACCAAACCGAGCGGCGCCTCTCGCCGCATGCAACGACAACGCGCTGACATCAACGCCGAGCGCGGAAATCGGGGGATCGAGCCACCACCGCTCTGATCTCTTGCATCAACGCTCGCGCGCCCGGTGAGGGGAATGCGCCCAGACGCTGCGTGAGACCGATCTCGCGGCGCGTCCGGTCAAGGGGGAAGTTCAGTACGACCAGGCTGCGGTCGCGAATCTCGTAGCGCAGCTGGTGCGCCGAGATCGCGGTCAGCATGTCGCTTTCCAGCAGCAAGCCGCGCAGCACCGCGAGATCGCCGGTCTCGACGGCAGGCATCGGCGGCGCCTGCCGCGCCTCCGAGAAGAAGCGCTCGAGCAACTCGCGCGACGGCGAGCCGTGCCGCGAGAGCGCCCATCTCGCCTGGCGCAACGCATCGAAGTCGATGCGCGCGGCGCGTGCGAGCGGATGGCCGGCGCGTGCGATCACCGAAATGCGATCCTCGAACAGCGCTTCCTGCTGCAGGTCCTTCGCCTCGTCGGCGCTGCGCAGTGCGCCGAGGATGAAGTCGATGTCGCCGCTGCGCAGCGATGCTGCCAACGCGTCGTATGGGCTCTCGACCGTCGCAACGTGCAGTCCCGCGTGACGCACGACCAGCGAAGCGATCGCGAGCGGCAGGATCTGCGTACGGCCGAGCGGAAGCGCGCCGACGTTCACGCTCCCCTGCAGCGTTCCTTCGCTGGCGGCGATGTCCGGGCCGATGTGGCGCAGTTCCGCAAGCACCCGCTTGAAGTGGAACGCGATGATCTCGCCCGCCGGCGTCGGCGACAGCCCGCGCGTCTTGCGATCGAAGAGCGCGACACCGAGCCCGCCTTCGAGGTCCTTCAGCGCGCTGCTGATGGCCGGCTGCGTGATCCCGAACTCGCGCGCGACCGCAGGCATGTTGCGCTTCTCGACGAGACTCGCGACCACCGCGAGACGTCGGCCGTTCAGTATCGACGTGAACAGCGGGTGGAGGTCGGCGGACGCGCCGATGCCGCCGCGTGCGACGAGCCGGGCTCGTGCGTCTTCGAACTCGCGCTCGATGCGGTGCGCACGCGCCAGCACCAGCTCGCCGTACGAATTCAGCGCCATTCCGCGCGGGCGTCGATCGAACAGCGGCCTGCCCAGCCCGCTTTCGAGTTCAGAGATGGAGCGCGTGACGCCCGAGGCCACGCGGTACAGCTCATCCGCGGCCCCGGCGATGCTGCCGGCCGCGGCCACGGCCGAGAACGCGCGCAGGTGCCGCAGGTTGATGCCGAGCGCGCCGCTGTGTGCCCTGTCGATAACTTTGTGTCTCTGATGGTTGGGCTTCACCGGCAAATCTTCTCTCTCCAAGGGAGTTGATGAATCTCGGTGTAAACCCTAGAAGATAAAGAAGTTTGATGGCAAGGCAAGCCGAATTCACGCCACGCAGCGGCGCCGGCAACCACACTTGGCGCAATGACGTCATCAACCGACTGGATTGCAAATGATCATCGACTGCCATGGCCACTACACCACTGCTCCCAAGGCGCTGGAGAACTGGCGCAATCAGCAGATCGCGGGCATCAGGGATTCCGCGCTGAAGCCCCGCGCCTCGGATTTGAAGATCAGCGACGACGAGTTGCGCGAGTCGATCGAGGGCAACCAGTTGCGCCTCATGAAGGAGCGCGGCAGCGATCTGACGATCTTCAGCCCGCGCGCGAGCTTCATGGCGCACCACATCGGCGACTTCGAGATTTCTTCCGCATGGGCGGCCCTATGCAACGAGCTGTGCTTTCGCGTCAGCCAGTTGTTCCCTGATCACTTCATCGGCGCGGCCATGCTGCCGCAGTCGCCGGGGGTCGATCCGCGCACCTGCATCCCGGAGCTGGAGCGCTGCGTGAAGGAGTACGGCTTCGTCGGCCTCAACCTCAACCCCGACCCTTCGGGTGGCCACTGGACCAGCCCCCCACTGTCCGACCGCCACTGGTACCCGCTCTACGAAAAGATGGTGGAGCACGACATCCCGGCGATGGTGCATGTGAGCACGAGCTGCAATGCCTGCTTCCATACCACCGGTGCGCACTACCTGAATGCCGATACCACGGCCTTCATGCAGTGCCTGACGTCGGACCTCTTCAAGGACTTCCCGACGCTGCGCTTCGTGATCCCGCACGGCGGCGGCGCGGTGCCCTACCACTGGGGCCGGTTCCGCGGCCTGGCGCAGGAAATGAAGAAGCCGCTGCTGAAGGACCACCTGCTGAACAACATCTTCTTCGACACCTGCGTCTACCACCAGCCGGGCATCGATCTGCTGACGCGCGTGATCCCGGTCGACAACATCCTGTTCGCCAGCGAAATGATCGGCGCGGTGCGCGGCATCGATCCGGAGACCGGTTTTCCCTACGACGACACGCGGCGCTACATCGACGCCACGCCCATGCTCGACGACGCGGCGCGCCACCAGATCTACGAAGCCAACGCGCGCCGGGTGTATCCGCGCCTCGACCGCGCCCTCAAAGCCAAGAGCCTTTGACCATGACCACACTCCATCAACTCGGCGTCGTCCACCGCAGCGTCACGCGCGCCGACCCGGCCGCTGTCGAAAAGCTCTCACGCTTCGGCGTCTCGACCGTGCACGAGGCGCTCGGCCGCCTCGGCCTGATGCAACCGCGCATCCGCCCCATCTATCCCGACGCGCGCTTGTGCGGTCCGGCCGTCACCGTACTGCTGCAGCCCGGCGACAACTGGATGCTGCATGTCGCGGCAGAGCAGATCCAGCCCGGCGACGTGGTGGTCGCGGCCTGCACCAGCGACAGCACCGACGGCTTCTTCGGCGATCTCCTGGCCACCTCCTTCAAGGCGCGTGGCTGCAAGGGCCTGGTGATCGACGGCGGCGTGCGCGACGTGCGCGATCTCACAGGGATGAACTTCCCCGTGTTCAGCCGCGCCATCCATGCGAAGGGCACGATCAAGGCGACGCTGGGCTCGGTCAACGTGCCGGTCGTGTGTGCCGGCGCCCTGGTGCATCCGGGCGACGTGGTGGTGGCCGACATCGACGGCGTGGTGGTGGTGCCGGCTTCGCGCGCGCAGCAGGTGGCCGACGCGGCCGAAGCCCGCGAGTCCAACGAGGGCAGCAAGCGCGCGCGTTTCGCCGCCGGCGAGCTCGGCCTGGACATGTACGCCATGCGCGAGCCGCTGGCCAAGGCCGGCCTGCGCTACATCGACTGAGCGCAGACACATGGCTCGCATCATCGGCGCCGTCGCCTGCTCGCATACGCCCACCATCGGCTTCGCTCTCGACAAGAGCAAGCAGCAGGACCCGGTCTGGGCACCCATCTTCGAGGCCTTCGAGCCCGTGCAACGCTGGCTGGAAGAGCGCCAACCCGACGTGCTGTTCGTCATCTACAACGACCACGTCAGCTCCTTCTTCTTCGACCACTATTCGGCCTTCGCACTCGGCGTCGGCGAGCGGCACGAGGTGGCGGACGAGGGTGGCGGCGCGCGCGATCTGCCTGCTCTGGCCGGCCACCCGGCGCTGGCGCGGCATATCGGCCGCTCGCTGGTGGCCGATGAGTTCGACATGTCCTTCTTCCAGGACCGGCCGCTGGACCATGGCGTGTTCTCGCCGCTGTCGCTGCTGTGCCCCCACGAGCCGGCATGGCCGACACCGGTCGTGCCGCTGCAGGTCGGCGTGCTGCAGTCGCCCGTGCCATCGGCGCGGCGCTGCTGGCGCCTGGGGCAGGCATTGCGGCGCGCGATCGAAAGCTATCCGGAAGACCTGAAGGTGGCCATCGTTGCAACGGGCGGCCTTTCGCATCAGGTGCACGGTGAGCGCGCCGGCTTCAACAACACAGCCTGGGATGCGCAGTTCCTCGACCTGATCGAGAACGACCCGGTCCGGCTCACCGAGATGACCCAGACCGAGCTGGCGACCCTGGGCGGCCTTGAAGGCGCGGAAGTCATCATGTGGCTGGTCATGCGGGGCGCCCTTTCGTCCAACGTCCGCAAGACGCACCAGAGCTACTACCTGCCTTCGATGACCGGCATCGCCACCGCGATCTACGAGAACCTGGCGAGCCCGCCGGTCGCCGGCGAGGCGAAGCGGCATCGTCGCCGCATCGATGAGCAATTGGCCGGCGTGGAAGCGCTGGATGGCACATATCCGTTCACGCTGGAGACCAGCGTGCGCGCCTTGCGTCTCAACAAGTTCCTGCACGGCATGACGCGCCCCGAGCATCGCGCCCGCTTCCTGGCTGACGAAGAGGGCGCGTTCGAAGCGGCCGAGCTGACCCTGCAAGAGCGCGAACTCGTACGCCAGCGCGACTGGCGCGGATTGATCCACTACGGCGTCATCTTCTTCATGCTCGAGAAGCTCGGCGCCGTGCTCGGCGTTTCCAACCTTCACATCTACGCCGCCATGCGCGGCCAATCGCTGGAAGCGTTCCAACAAACCCGCAACGCGCCTGGCGCACTGTATTCGGTGGCCGGCAAGGACGCGGCGCCCCAAACCTGGAACAAGTCATGAAGATGCTTTCCCGCCGCCACCTGCTCGCCCTGGCCGGCCTGCTGGCGATCGGCGCGCCATTCAGTGCCGGCGCCGCCGATGCCTACCCGACCAAGCCCATCAAGATCATCGTCGGTTACAGCGCCGGCGGCGCGGTCGACCTGATCGCGCGCTCGGTCGGCCAGCGCATGGCCACCATCCTCGGCCAGCCCATCATCGTCGAGAACAAGCCGGGCGCCGGCACCAACATCGCGGTCAAGGCGCTCATCGCCAGCCCGCCCGATGGCTACACCCTGATGCTGGCAGCCAACGCACTGGCCGTGAACCCCACGCTGTTCCAGCCGGCGCCCTACGACCTGGAGCGCGACGTGACGCCGGTGTCCTTGGTCGGGCGGGTGCCGGTGGTGGCTGCGGTGCGCGAGGACTCGGAGTGGAGGACCCTGCAGCAGCTGGTGACCGCTGCCAAGGCCAAGCCCGGTACCCTCAGCGTCGCCACGCCGGGCAACGGTTCCACGCCGCACCTGGCCATGGAGCTGTTCCAGCACACCGCCGGCTTATCGCTGCGCCACGTGCCTTACAAGGGCGGCGCACCGGCTATCACCGATGTGATCGGCGGGCATGTGGACGTGGTCGCGGTCAATGCGCTCGAAGCCTCGCCGCTGGCGAAGGCCGGCAAGCTGCGCGTGCTGGCACTGATGAGTCCCGAGCGCGCAGCGGTGCTGCCCGGCGTGCCGACGGTCGCCGAGTCGGGCTATCCAGGCTTCGAAGCCAGCGTCTGGTACGGCTTCGTGGCACCGGCAGGCCTTCCCAAGCCGGTGCTGACGAAATTGCATGAAGCCGTGCAGAAGGCGCTCGAGTCGCCGGAAGTACGCGACCAGCTCGCCGCGGCCGGGGGTGTTCCCTTGCCCGGTGCGACCGAGCGTTTCGACAAGCTGCTCAAGAGCGACGCCGTTCGCTACGGGAAGCTCATTCGCGAGGCCGGCATCAAGCCGGATTGACATGTTCTCTCGCCTGCCGGCTCGTTGGCACCCATCACCATGACGACTTCGATCCGAGGCATCTGCTCGATGGCAACGCGAGCACTGCTGGACGAGCTGGCGGCGATGTATTCACGGCTCGCCGGGGTGCCGGTCTCCTTCCTGCCGGTCGGCGGTGTCGAAGCCGTACGGCGCGTGTCCGCCGGCGAGCCCTTCGACGTGGTGGCGCTTGCCTCCGACGCCATCGACAAGCTGGTCGCCGCAGGCAAGGTCGACGCGGCCGGCAAGGTCGACTTGGCCCGCTCGGGCGTCGGCGTGGCGGTGCACGCGAGCGCCGAGCGACCCGACATCTCCACGGAAGATGCGCTGCGCAGCGCTGTGCAGGGCGCCGCGAGCATCGCTTGTTCCACCGGCCCGAGCGGCGTCGCATTGATGGCATTGTTCGAGCGCTGGGGCATTGCCGGCGAGATCCGGAGCCGACTGGTGCAGGCGCCGCCTGGCGTGCCGGTCGGTTCGCTGATCGCGCGCGGCGAGGCCGCGCTGGGATTCCAGCAAATGAGCGAGCTGATCGGCATCGAAAGGATCCGATTGATCGGCCCCTTGCCACCGGAGATTCAGATCATCACGATCTTTTCGGCCGCTCCGGGCATCGGCTCCGCGCAGCCCGCCGCCGTGCGCGCGCTGCTCGATTTCATGATCTCGGCGGACAGCGCCGAATCAAAGCGCCGCCATGGCATGGATCCGGCCTGAAGGGGCTCAATACACGTCGCGCCGATAGCGGCCTTGCGCGATCAGCTCGTCGAACCCGGCCGTTCCCAGCACTTCCCCGAGAGCCGCGTCCACGCCGGGCGCCATGCCTTCGAGGCTGCCGCACACGTAGACGAGCGCGCCATCGGCGATCCAGCGCCGCAGTTCGTCCGCCGCTTCGCGCAGGCGGTCCTGCACGTACCTGCGCTCGGGCTGGTCGCGCGAGTAGACGAGGTCGGCGCGCGCCAGCATGCCGAGCGCCTGCCAGCGCGCGATCTCCGCGGCGCAGAAGGCGTCGTGCGCGGACTGGCGCTCGCCGTACACCAGCCAGTTGCGCCCGTGGCCGCGCCGCACCCGCTCGCGCAGGTGCGAACGCAGGCCCGCGAAGCCGGAGCCGTTGCCGATGAAGATGCAGGGCAGGTTCTCGTCTGCGAGCGCGAAGCCGGGGTTGGCGACCAGCCGCATCTCGATGCCGGCATCGAGCGGCGCGCCGGCGGTCAGCCAGCCGGATGCGACGCCCAGGCCGTTGTCGCGGCGCGCCTGCCGCACCAGCAGCTGCACGCAGCCGTCGGCAGCGATCGAGGCCACCGAATAGCTGCGCGGCGCCAGCGGCGCAAGAGGAGGACGGGCATCGGCAGTGCCGTTCGGATGAGGCGGCAGCACCTCGACCAGCGCGCCCGGCGCCCACACTGGCGCGCCGGCACGATGCAGCTCGATCTCGAACAGCGGATCGCCCTGGCTGCCATCGTTCTGCAGGCTGCGGCGCACGAGCCGCCAAGCTTCGAAGGGACGCTCGGCAGAAGAGGCCGGATGCGACGGCCACGCAGCACCCCGCACATCGAAGGCCTCGGCGATCGACCGCTGCCAGCGCCCGATGGCTTCGGGATTGCCGTTGTCGACCTCGACCATCGGAAACAGCGCCTGCGCCCCCTGGCTGCGCAGGTCGTGATCGAGCTTCCGGCCGAAGCCGCAGAAGGTGGCGTAGTGCCAGTCGCCGAGTGCCAGCACGCCGTAGTGCACGTGCCGCAGCTGCGAGCCCGCCTGCTGCGCGAACTTGCGCGCGAAGGCGCGTGCGCTGTCGGGCGGATCGCCGTCGCCGAAGGTGCTGACGACCCACAGCACCTTGCGGAAGTGCAGCAGCGCATCGACGCTCAGCTCGGCCAGGGTCTTGACCACGGTGCCGACGCCGGCCGACTGCAGCGCGGCCGCGGTCTGCAGGGCGACGCGCTCGGCATGGCCCGTCTGCGTGGCGAAGGCGATCAGCACCTGCTCGGCGCCCTGCGCCGCGCCGCTTCGGCCGCGGCCGAGCCGCGCACGCTCGGCGCGCACCGCTTGGCTTGTGCGACGGCGGCCGAGGTACAGCATCCAGCCGGTGATCGCGAACAGCACCAGGCCCAGGCTGGCGAGCATCATCAGGATGCGGCCCGGCAGGCCCCAGTAGGTGCCCATGTGCAGCGGATAGATGCTGTTCACGAGACGTCCGGCCAGCGGCTTGTCGGCATAGCGTTCGTGCTGGCTCGCCTCGCCGGTGGCGGCGTGCAGGTAGAGCCGGTTGCGCGCGCGCTCGTGCTCGGGCGCGGCGCGCAGGTAGGTCGCCTCGACTTGCGAGGCATTGCGCGCCGGCAGGCGCAGCGTGACCTGGCTCCAGTCGCCGCCGGTCGTTTGCTGGAAGGACAGCCACACGCGCTGGAGGTCGAGCCGGACGGGGGCGGCGGCATTGGCGGCGCCGCCCTGCATCCGCTGCGTCCGCGCGGCGCGCCCAACGCCTGCCGCGTCGTCGACCAGCGAGCGCACCCCATCGAAGGCCCAGTAGATGCCCGTGAGGCCGGACACCAGATAGGCCAGGAGCGCGATCGTCCCGGCCACGGCATGCAGGTTCCACAGGAAAACACGGCCGCTTTGCGCGAAGTCGATCCGCAGCCAGCTGCGCCACGCGAGCGGCCGACGCGGCCAGCGCAGGTACAGGCCCGACAGTGCGAGCACCAGCAGCGCCGCGGCCAGCGTGCCGGTGACCGGCTTGCCGGTGTCGCGCGGCATCAAGAGCCAGCGATGCAGGCTTTCGGCGAACTCGAAGAAGGCATCGCCGCGCGGCTCGGGCAGCAAGGCCGCGCTGAAGGGATCGACCAGGCGCGTTTCGCCGCGGCGTTCGCCGGGCGGGGGGGCGAAGTTCACGCGCGCCGGCCGGCCCGGCTCGGCGTAAAGCGTCAGCGTCAGGACGCGGCGGCCGGGCTCTGCGGCCTGGAGTTGGTCGAGCAGGGCGGCCGGCGCCAGCGCCCTGGCATCGGCTGCGGCCGGCACGCGGTGCAGCGCCGGATTGAGCAGGTCGACGATCTCGGCGCGGAACGAAAGCACGGCGCCGCTCAAGCCGATGACGGCCAGCACCGTCCCGGCCGTGATGCCGATGAACCAGTGAATCTGGACCCAGATGCGCCGAAGAAGAGCCATCGCAGAAGCCGCCGTCTTCTTCAGAGATCGATCTTGAGCGTCGCCTTGACGCTGCGCGGCGCGCCCACCGCCAGCCGTGTGCCGGCGGCCGCCCAGTAGCGCTTGTCGCCGACGTTGTCGACGTTGAGCTGCCACAGCGTCCGCTTGCCAAAGAGCTGCGTGACGTAGCGCGTGCCGAGGGCGAAGATCGTGTAGCCGCCGATGAAGCCCTGGTTCAGGTCGTCGATCGGGCGCCGGCCCGTGTAGTAGGCGCCGCCGTTGACCGAGAGCCCCGGCACCGCCGCGATGTCGTAGGAGAGGAAGGCGCTGGCCGTGTGCTTGGCCGTGTTCTCGGGCATCTTGCCGTCGTACTGGGCGTTGATGTCGCGGAACTCGGCGTCGAGGGCTTGCGCCGACAGCTGCCAGGCCAACTGGCGCGTCAGGCGTCCCTGCGCCGAGAGCTCGATGCCGCGGTAGTTCTGGCGGCCGTCGGCGACGAAGGTGTTGGCGCTGTTGGTGTAGGCGCCGGGCCGCTCGATGTCGAACAGCGCCGCCGACAGCAGCGTGCCCGTGCCGGTCAGCCAGCGCAGGCCGAGCTCCTTCTGCTTGCTCACGCCCGGCGGCATGCGGTTGTTCTGGTTGGCGGTGCCCGTGGGTGCGACCTCGCCTTCCTCGACGCCTTCCGCATACGAAACGTAGGTCACGAGATCGGGCGTGAACTTGTAGCTCAGCGCGGCCAGCGGCGTGGTCTTCTTCACGTCGTAGTCGATCCGCGGCAGCGTCGAACTGGCGAACTGCGTGCTCTCGAAGCGCGTGTGCCGCACGCCCGCCACCAGCTGCCATTCCGGCGAGAAAGTGATGCGGTCGAGCGCGTACAGGCCCAGCTCCGTGCTGTCCTGCGCGCCGGTGGTCGGCTGTGTCGGCAGCGCGGTCAGCGGCAGGAAGCCGATGGCGCGCGGGAAGTACAGGTTCTGCGCGGTGGTGGCGCCGCCGTAGTTGCGCTGGAAGATCGGGTCCTGGGTCTTGTCGCTGCGCGCGACGCCCAGCGTGAGCTCGTGCTGCACGCCGCCGGTCGCGAAGGTGCCGAACAGCTCGCTGCGCAGCAGGTCGGAGCTTTGCTCCAGGTGCTGCACGTTGCCGGTGATGCGGCCGGCGCCGGTGCGCACGTTGTAGTTGCCGAACATCGCGAGCCGCCGGTCGCGCTCGGCCTCGGAATGCCCGGCTTCCACCATCAGGGCCCAGTTGTCGCTGAGCGAGTAGTCGGCGCGCAGCTGGGTGTTCGTGACTTCGGCTTCGAAGGTGGCCCAGGGCGGACCGATCAGCTTGCGCGGGTCGGGCAGGGCCGGCAGCGCGATCACGCCGTTGACGGCCGCCAGGCGCGTGATGCCGGCCTGCTCGGTGATGCTCTTGCGGTAATGCTCGAGATCGGCCTTCAGCGTCAGGCGGTTGTTGACGCGCCAGTCGAATGCCGCCGACAGGAACTTGCGGTTGCCGTCGACGCCCTCGATCGGCGAGCCCAGCTGTCCGCCGGCCGCGTTGATGCGCAGGCCGTACTGGTTCTGGTCGCCGAACTGGCGGCCCACGTCGGCGAAGCCCTGCGCCGTGCCGTGGTTGTCGAAAGTCATGCCGAGCGTCGCGACCGGCGTGCTGCCGGCGCGCTTGGTCACGAAGTTGACGACACCGGCCGGCGAGGTGAAGCCGTAGTAGAGCGCCGACGCGCCCTTCAGCACCTCGACACGCTCCTTGTTCTCCATCGGGATCTCGGACACGTTGGGAATCGCGAGCGAGCCGTTGAGCCGGTAGTTTGTGCGGTTCTCGACCGCGATTCCGCGGATCACGAGCTGGTCGAAGGTGTCGCCGCCGTTCTGCTGGCGCGTGACGCCGGCCGTGTTGCGCAGCACGTCGTAGATGCTGGCCGCGCCCTGCAGCTCGATGACTTCGCGCGTCACCGTGTTGACCGTGGCCGGCACGTCCATGATGCTGGCGCCGCGGAAGGTGCCGGCTTCGACGGTGTTGGCGACGAAGCCGTTGGTGCGGTCGGACTGCACGGTCACGGCGCGGAGTTCGTCGCCGGGATTCGAGGGAGAGAGGGCGGCCTGCGCGCAGGCCAGCTGCGCCGCCAGCGCGAGCGGCATCGAGACGAAAAACTTGTGCATGGGAACGCAAGCCGACGGGCGACGATCCCGGCGACGACATCAGGAAAGAGAGATTGAGACCGGTCGATTGTAGGCGACAGAATGAGAATTATTCTCATATCTGACACCCGAAAGCGCGTCCGGCTCGCTCGATCGGCGAGCCGTCTACAAGGCCGTGAGCTTCTCGCGCGCAGGCTGTGCCTGAGATGCCAGCGCCTGGGCGATGCGCATGTAGTGGGCGAGCGGCGGCGTGGCCTGGCCCGGCACCTTGGCCGAGTCGTCGTAGCGCCGCAGGCGCACGGCCTCGGCCGCGAAGGGTTGCGTCATGAAGCGTTGCGCTTCTTCGGGCGTATGGACGCCGCCCTGCAGCTCGAGGCTGCGCTTCGATGCCGGCGACAGCGTGTCCCAATAGCCGGAGTCGATGGCGCACAGACAGCGCTTGGCATCCACGTGCAGGCGGATCGGCTCCAGCACGGCCGGCGCGAACAGGCCGCGCAGGAAGGGCAGCGCGATGTACTGGTGCAGGTCGTCGCGCTGCTGCTGCGCACGAGCCGCCTCGTCCGCGCGTTGCGCTGCGAGCAGGTGGCCGAGGTCGTGCAGCAGGGCTGCGACCACGGTCTCGGATGTTTCCTCTGCTTCTTCGGCGAGCTGCGCGCACTGCAGCGCGTGCTCGAGCTGGCTCACGGCCTCGCGCCCGTACTGGCGTTGCCCTTTGGTGCCCAGCAGGCGGGTGATCTCTTCGACGGTCAAAGCCATGGCAGTGCTAAACCAGCATCTTTCGAATGCGCGCCGACACCAGGTCGATCGCGCTGACGCTGACGACGATGATCAGCATCACCGCGCAGGTCTCGGCGTACTTGAAGCCGCGGATGATTTCCCACAGCACAACGCCGATGCCGCCGGCGCCCACCATGCCGACCACCGAGGCCGAGCGCACGTTGGATTCGAAGCGGTAGAGCGCGTAGGAGATCCACAGCGGGATCACCTGCGGGATAACGCCGTAGACGATCTCGTGCAGCGCGCTGGCGCCGGTCGAGCGGATGCCTTCCACCGGCTGCGGATCGATGGCCTCCACCGCTTCGGCGAAGAGCTTGGCCAGCACGCCGGTGGTATGGACCCAGAGCGCGAGCACGCCGGCGAAGGGCCCCAGGCCCACCGCCACCACGAAGAGCATGGCGAACACCATCTCGTTGATGGCGCGGCAGCCGTCCATCAGGCGCCGCATCGGCTGGTAGACCCACCACGGCACGATGTTGGCCGAGGCCAAGAGCGCCATCGGCACGGCAGTGAGCACCGCCAGCGCCGTGCCCCACAGCGCGATCTGCAGCGTGATGACCATCTCGTCGACGTACATGCGCCACTGCGTAAAGTCGGGCGGGAAGAACTCGGCCGCGTAGGTGGCCATGTTGCCCGAGTCGCGCAGGAGCTCGAAGGGCCGCATGTCGGCGCCCTTCCATGAGGCCGCGAGCAGGATCAGCAGCAGCGCCCACGCGATCTGCCAGGCGAAGCTGCGCTTCGGCACGGCCACGGTCTGCAAGGGCGGGCGGGGTGTCAGGACCGTCGGTTGCATGAAGGCTCAGTTCAGCGCACCGAGCTTCTTGTCGATCTCGGCCAGGCGGGTCTTCTTGTCTGAATCGCTCAGCGCTGCGTCGGCCTCGATCTTGGTGCGCTGGCCGAACAGGTCGAGCTGGCGGATCGGGATCAGCTGCTTGTCGCTCGACTCCTTGAAGCCCGAGAGCTTGGAGATCTTCATGATGATCTCCTTCTCGCGCGCATCGGTCTTGGCGTAGTTGTAGAAGAAGTTCTTGATCTTGGTCTTGGTCGCTTCGGGCAGGTCCTTGCGCATGACCAGCGGGTCGAGTGGGATCAGCGGCGAGGTCCAGACGATCTTGATCTCCTTGAACTTCTCGGGCGAGCGCTCCTTCACCTTGTCCAGGTTCTCGCTGTTGTTGGTGGCCACGTCGACCTGCTTGTTGGCCACGGCCAGCGCGTTGGTTTCGTGATTGGCGCTGCGCGTGAGCTTGAACAGCGACTTGGCGTCCACCTTGTGCTGCGCGAAGGCGTAGTAGCTCGGCACCAGGAAGCCCGAGGTGGAGTTCGGGTCGCCGTTGCCGAAGCTCAGGGATTTGCCGTTCTTCAGCACGTCGTCGAGCGTGTTGAGCGGGCTGTCCTTGTGCACGATCAGGTGCGAGTAGTAGCCCTGGGTGCCGTCGGCGTTGACCATCTGTGCGAAGACTTCGCCGCCGGCGCGGTCGACCGCTTCCATGGCCGACTTGTTGCCGAACCAGCCGAGCTGCACCTTGTTGAAGCGCATGCCTTCGATGATGCCGGCGTAGTCCGGCGCGAAGAAGGCCGTGACCTTGAGCCCGGTCTGGCGGCTCATGTCGTCGATCAGCGGCTGCCAGTCCTGCTTGAGGTTCTGCGTCGCCTCGGTGGAGATGATGCCGAAGTTGATGTCCTGCGCGAAGGCGCCGGTCGTCATGCCGAGGCCAATGGCCAGGGCCGCACACAGTTTCTTGATCATGGTGGGTTCCAGGTTGGAAGGAAGAAGGAAATCAGGCCGCCGCCGCCCACGGCACCAGCGCGGGTTGCGGCAGCACGTGAACGTTGGGGTTGTCGGAAGGGGCGGCGGACAGGAGTTCGTCGGCCTCCACGCCGTAGAGCTCGCGCAGCAGCGGCGCGCTGAGCGCTGAGGAGGGCCCGTCGTAGACCACCTCGCCCTGCTTCAGCGCGACCACGCGCGGGCAGTACTTCATCGCGATCTCGACCTGGTGCAGCGAGACGATCACGGTGGAGCGGTCTTCGCGGTTGATGCGCGCCAGGATCTCCATCACCTTGCGCGAGGATTCGGGGTCCAGCGAGGCGATGGGCTCGTCGGCCAGCACCACCTTGGCGCCCTGCACCAGCGTGCGTGCGATCGCGGCGCGCTGCTGCTGGCCGCCGGAAAGCGTGGAGGCCCGCTGCGCATGGCAGTCGGCGATGCCCACGCGCGTGAGCGCATCGAGCGCGAGCGCGCGCTCCCTGGCGGTGAAGGCGCGCGTCCAGCTGCGCCACCACGGCATGCGATGCAGCGAGCCCACGAGCACGTTGACCAGTACCGGCAGCCGCGCCACCAGGTTGAACTGCTGGAACACGAAGCCGACCTGCGCGCGCACCTTGCGGATGTCGCGGTGGATGCGCCCGCGCTGCTGCACGCAGCAGCCGTCGATCTCGATCAGCGAGTCGCTACCGCCGTCCGCCGCCACCAGGCCGGCCACATGGCGCAGCAGCGTGGACTTGCCGGAACCCGAGGCGCCGATCAGCGCCACCATCTCGCCGCGCTGCACGTTGATGTTGATGTCGCGCAGGGCGTGCCGGCCGTTGGCGAAATGCTTGTTGAGCTGGTGGATGCGCAGGGCGGTTTCCATCGTCGGTCCCGAAGTCGTCTAGACAACCGGAGTCTGATCACCGGCTGTGACGGCCTCTTGACGCTTTGACGACGCCCGTGTGTCAGCCGATGGCTTTCAGGCGCAGGCCATGTATCGTGAGGTGAGCGCGATCTCTGGCGCTGCTAGGCTGAGACATGAACCTGTCGATCGAACCCGTTTCCGAAGCGCATTTCGCGGGGCTGCGTGCTGCGCTCGACACGGTGGCGCGCGAGAAGCGATTTCTTGCATTCACGCAGGCGCCTCCTGTGGAGCAGGCCTTCGACTTCTACCGCTCCATCATCGCCAACGGCGGCTGCCAGATGGTCGCCTTGCTCGACGGACAGGTGGCCGGCTGGTGCGACGTGCTGCCGAGCCATGGCCAGGCCCGGTCGCATGTGGGCATTCTCGGCATCGGCCTGATTCCATCCGCGCGGCATCTGGGCATCGGCGCGAAGCTGATGCAGGCAACCATCGCGACGGCATGGGCGAAGGGAATGACGCGCATCGAACTCACGGTGCGCGTCGACAACACGAACGCCAAGGCCCTGTACGAACGGCTCGGCTTCGAAGTCGAAGGGCTCCTGCGCCGCGCTTTCCGGGTCGACGGCGAGTACTTCGACAGCTATTCGATGGCGTTGTTGCGGGGCGCTGCCGGAGCGCCGGTTCCGGCATCGGAGATCCTTGTTCGCGCCGCCGGCCTTGATGATGCTGTCGCGGCCGCGGCGTGCGTCAATGCCGCTTTCGAGCTGTACATCGAGCGCATGGGCAAGGCGCCGGCGCCCATGCTGGCCGACTATCCTGCGCTCATTGGTGCAGACAAGGTGTGGGTCGCGGTGCGCAGCGGCCAAGTGGCGGGGGTGCTCGTGCAGTACGAGACGGAGGATGGCTTCTATGTCGACACCGTGGCCGTGGCCCCGGCGTGTCAGGGCACGGGGGTCGGACGGGCGCTCTTGCGCTTTGCCGAGAGCGAGGCGCTGCGCCGCGGTTTCGAGGCCGTCTACCTGCGCACCAACGCCAGGATGACCGAGAACCAGATCCTCTACCCGAAGATCGGCTACGTCGAGTACGACCGCAGAACCGAGGGTGGGTACGAGCGGATTTTCTATCGCAAGTCCCTTGTTCCGGCCGCGTCCTCATGAGAGCGCGGCCAGGAATCAAGGAGGTCAGAGAGGACCGAAGCGCTGGAGTGCGGCCAGCCGAAGTCGCCGGTCTCAGGCGCGAAGGAGCGATCGTCGAGATTCGAGTGGTTGCGAGCAACGATCCAACTGCTGATTGCGCCCGTTTTCGGGCCAGGATCGGAAGTTCGTCACGACCCTCCAACCGCGCAGCTCGGTGCTGTACCTTGCCAAGATACGCCCACTCAGGTTGTAGCCGACCGCGATGGCTGCCTGTCCGACGGCGGCACCCTGGAAACGATGTACAGGTGGGAAGCTTGCAATGCTTGCGGCCAACCAAGGACGGTGGGAAAGCCTGCAACGATACCAGCGAGTGCGAGGGACTCTGCAACGCCGACACGTACGCGGGTGTGAACACATTGCTGAGCGGAAGGTGCTCTGCCATAGAGGGCCCTCAGCCGTGCGACAGAGCGTTGTACGACGGAAAGCTTGCCCCTTGCCCAGTCGAGTCGTAGCACGCCTCAAATGCGGCAGTCGGCCACGAGCAGCCGGTCAGTGCTGGCGCCCCAATGCGGCCTGCCAACCCCGCTTTCGACCCGAACCCGACGCCTGAGCGGCACATTTTCTACGTCGAAGCGGTCCCCGGGGAACTGGCGAGATAGCTATTGCCTCGAACAGGTGTTGCGCTCCGCCTGCAACCGGCAGATAGTCAACTG
The DNA here is from genome assembly GCF_964253805.1 of Variovorax sp. LjRoot175. NCBI lineage: Bacteria > Pseudomonadati > Pseudomonadota > Betaproteobacteria > Burkholderiales > Comamonadaceae > Variovorax > Variovorax sp. LjRoot175. The sequence goes on from NZ_CAXURY020000001.1 coordinate 5,865,084, forward strand.
GCCGTACTCAACGTGCGCGGCGCGCCGATCTGCTGCCAGCGTGGAGCTGGAGGTCTCGCTTTCACGCGGGCTGAGAGCGGGAAGGGGCAGGACGGTACGGGGACGCCCGCCGCGATCGTCGCAACCTTTGACAGGAGACAAGATCATGGCACAAGCGAATTGGCGCCTCGAAGGCGAATGGCTCAAGAACTGCACCTGCGCATACGGCTGCCCCTGCGATTTCAACGCGAAGCCGACACAGGGCTACTGCAAGGGCTTCTTGGGTATGCGCATCACGAAGGGGCATTTCGACAGCACGACGCTGGATGGACTGTGCTTCTTCGCGGTCGTCTCATTCCCCGGCCCGCTGCATGAAGGGAATGGACAGCTGCAACCCATCATTGAAGAACGCGCCACCGCGGAGCAGCGCGAGGCGCTGTTCAACATCATGTCGGGAAAGAATTCGGCCGAAGGGACGCTTTTTCAGATCTGCAGCCTCATCGTGACCAAGATGCATGACCCCATCTTCGCTCCCATCACGTTCCAGTTTGACAAGTCCGCCCGGACCGCACGCCTCGTCATCCCCGGCGTGCTCGAAACCGAGGTGGAACCTATCAAGAACCCGGTGACCGGTGCCCCCCACCGAGTCCAAATCGTGTGTCCGGAGGGGTTCGAGAACCTCGAGGGCGAGGTGGCTTCTTCCAACATCCGCAGCACCGGGGCCATCAAGTTCGAGACGCAGGGTGGACACAGCACACTTGCCCACGTCGTGCAGACACCGGAAGGTGTGGCAGCGTAGCGAGGGCTCCGCCTGCGCAGAGGTGAAGAGACCGTCGGAGGCGCCCAAGTGAATGGCGGCTCACTGATCCAGGGGGCGCTGCGGCGTGACCGCCTCCTCGTCATTTCCTGCCTGTTGTTCGTTGTCGTCTTGTCGTGGATTTATTTGCTGACCGGCGCCGGGATGATGCAAGAGATGGGCGAGATGCTGATGCCCATGAGTTCTGGGCCATGGACATTCGGGCATGCGGTCATCGTCCTCGTCATGTGGGCTGTGATGATGGCGGCAATGATGTTGCCGAGCGCCGCGCCGATGATCCTGCTCTATGCCACCATCGCACAGCGCCGCAGCGAACGAGGCGAATGCGCGACTGCTTCAGGCATCTTCGCCATCGGGTACATCGCTGTTTGGGCTGCGTTCAGCTTGGCAGCGGCAGCCCTTCAGTTTGGGCTGGAGAAAGTCGCCATGCTGTCGCCGATGATGCAGACAACCAGCATTGCGCTCTCGGGCGCAGTGCTGATCGGCGCCGGTCTTTACCAATGGACGCCGTTGAAGCACGCCTGCCTTCGGTATTGCCGCTCGCCTCTGGACTTCATCATGACGCATTGGCGCCCTGGCGCGGGGGGCGCGTTCAGGATGGGCTTGCGTCACGGCGCGGTCTGTGTGGGTTGCTGCTGGTTGCTGATGTTGTTGCTCTTCATTGGTGGCGTCATGAACCTCGCCTGGATCGCGGGCATCGCCCTGTTCGTGCTGGTCGAAAAGCTCAGCCCGGGCGGCGACTGGATAGGCCGCGGCGCAGGGGCCCTCTTGGTCGCATGGGGTGTCGCGACATTGCTCGTCTCGTTCTGAAAAGTCCGATTGGCAAGATTGGCCTCGGACCCACGTGCGAACGGCCGCTATGCGCACCTTTGTTTGGCTTCCGCTTTTGTCGTTCAGTGACTTCAGTGAACGCTTCTCTTAAGGGTGGAAGTCAGCAACGGGCCGGCCCGATGCGGTCCTACGCCCGTCCGAGAAGCGGACGGTCACGACCTGTGGAGCGGGCTGGCGGACTGGGCGTGCGACAGGCGCTCCGCCTTGACGTCGCTGCTGCATGGATGAAGCGGCTCGCGCGTTGGCGCCTTGTCCCTCTAGCCCGGCGCCGAACCCTGCGTGGCCGTGTAGACGGCATACAGCGACTGGCTGGCCGCCATGAACAGGCGGTTGCGCTTGGGGCCGCCGAAGCAGACATTGCCGCAGACCTCGGGCAGCCGGATGCGCCCGATGAGCCGGCCTTGCGGCGTCCAGACGGTGACGCCGCTGTAGCCCACGCTGCGGCCCGCATTGCTGGAACACCAGAGGTTGCCGTCCACGTCGGTGCGGACGCCGTCGGGCCCGCACTTCACGCCGTCGACCATGAAGCTGCTGAACAGCTTGCCGTTGCCGAGCTTGTTGTCCGTCCCGACATCGAACACATACATGTCGCCCTTGCCGCCGGCGATGGTGTCGCCCGGTCCCTGCCCGGTGCTGACGACGTAGAGCTTCTTGAAATCGGGCGAGAAGCACAGACCGTTCGGGTCAGGCACGAGATCTTCACCGGCCACTTGAGTGAGCGTTCCGCTCTTGTCCAGGCGGTAGACCGCGGTCGGCAATTCGCGCTTGTGCGCGCCGATCTCCGGCGGCTGGCCGAGCTTCGGGTTCAGCCGCCCGGATTTGTTCGCGGGTCCGCCCGGGGCATCGACCGTGCCCTCGTAGAGCTGGGCGCCATACGGCGGATCGGTGAACCAGTAGCTGCCATCGGGGTGAGGGACAACATCGTTGGGCGAGTTGAGTCGCTTGCCATTGAAGGTCGAGGCGAGAACGGTCACCGAACCGTCGAGCTCGTAGCGCACGACGCGCCGCGTGAGGTGCTCGCAGGACAGCTGCCTTCCCTGGTAGTCGAAGGTGTTGCCGTTGCTGTTGTTGGAAGGCGTGCGGAACACGCTGACGTGTCCGTCGTCCTCGCTCCAGCGCAGCTGGCGGTTGTTCGGAATGTCGCTCCAGACCAGAAAACGGCCGACCGAATTCCATGCCGGTCCTTCGGCCCACAACGCGCCGGTCCACAGCCGCTGGATCGGGGCATTGGGCTGGCGCAGGCCATCGAAGGCCGGGTCGATCGTGAGCACGTCGGGGTCGGTGAAGTAGGTGGTCGGAGCCCCTCGCCGGCTGAAGTCGCGTGGCGGCTGCGTGATGGTGCTCGGCGGTGCAACCGGTGCAGCTTGCGCGTGTGCCCAGCGCGGGACGACCATCGCGGCGCCTACCGCGGCGCCCACGCCGCGAAGAAGCTTGCGACGTAATACCGAACCATTCAATTTCGGATCGAACTCTTCTTGCGCCATGACTCACCTCATGAACAACGATGGAAGAAGCCGGAAAGAACGTGAGATCGGGAAGCCGGTCGGCATGCTACGCGCTTCTCTCCGGCTGCACCAGACGACCACGATCAACGCGATGGCGCGAGACTTTCCTCACGCGCAGGCCAGGTTTCGGCCATCGGGAAAGGCCAGCCCGGCGGACTTTTCAGCGACGCTTAAGGATCGACGAAGAGACTGATTCCACAGCAAAGGAACAGTCCCGAGCTCCACCGAAAAGGATCAGACGCCATGAAGCCTTCTGTCGCTCCCAAGCCCCTCACCCCATCGCAGATGACGCTCGTGCTCGAGCTGCTCGAGTTGCGCCAGCTGGCGCCTCAGGAGACCGCTGCGAAGTTCAACCGCTTGACCCAGGTCGGCACCTTCTCGGAAGCCCAGCAGGAGGCCATCGAGATCCTCTTCGCGCTCGATGAAGACGAGATCCCGGATGCACTCTTCCAGTTCGCAGACGACGATGCCCGAGACATCGTTCGCGATGAGCTGGCGCACGAGGCGCGGCTCACCTTCGTGACAGCCTAGAACGCTCAGGCAGCGCGATCACCAGGTAGCTGGCGGATGATGGTCAGCACCCTGCCCTTGTCGTAGGTGGTGCGGACTGGAGAGATGGCTTTCACTTCTTCTGGAACACTTCCTTGGCCACCGAAATGGCGGTCACCGCGCTCGGCCAGCCGGCATAGAAGGCCAGGTGCGTGATGGATTCGATCAGCTCTTCCTGCGTGACGCCGTTGTCGCGCGCCCTGACGAGGTGAGGGCGAAGCTGGTCGGGACGGTTCATCGCGATCAGCGCGCTGACGGTCACCAGGCTGCGGTCCCGCGGCGAAAGGCCCGGACGCGCCCACACGTCGCCGAACAGCACGTTGTCCGTGAGCTCCGCGAACTTGGGCGAGATGTCGCCGAACATCTGCTGGGCCGGGGTGGCACCGCGCGCGGCCGGAGCCGGCGGGGTCGCTTGTGCCTGGGCGGGCGTGGACACCGCCCCCGCCAACGCCACGGCGACGCCGGCCAGGGAACCTGCAACTGATTTCTTCATGGCTTCTCTTCTTTGGTGATCGCTCATGGCCGGCTCCCATACTGCGTGTCGCTGACCTTCTCCAGCCAGTCGACGGCCTTGCCATCCAATTGCTCCGTGATGGCGATGTGCGTCATGGCCGTGGTCGGCGACGCGCCATGCCAGTGCTTCTGGCCCGGCGGGATCCAGACCACGTCGCCCGGCCGGATCTCTTGCACCGGGTCGCCCCAGCGCTGCACACGGCCCGCGCCGGCCGTGACGATCAGCGTCTGTCCGATCGGGTGCGTGTGCCAGGCCGTGCGTGCGCCGGGCTCGAAGGTCACGTACGAGCCCGTCGCACGCGAGGGTTCCCTGGGCTTGGGGAACAGCGGGTCGACCCGGACTGTGCCGGTGAAATAGTCGGCCGGGCCCTTGGCTGAAGCTTGCGAGCCATTGCGCGCGATCTGCACGCCGGTGTCCTGCGCCAGCGCGGATGCGGCCATGGAAAGGGAGATGGCGGTCATTGCCACGGATTTCATGAGGGTGTTTCTTGTCGGTTTTCAGCTCGCGAGCGAAGGCATCTTGGCGAGCAGCTTGTCCAGCGTGACCGGGTAGTCGCGCACCCGCACGCCGGTCGCGTTGTAGATCGCGTTCGCAATGGCCGCGGCCACCCCGCAGATGCCGAGTTCGGCGACGCCCTTGGCCTTCATCGGCGACGAGATCGGATCGGTCTCATCGAGGAAGATCGCCTCCTGATGGGGAATGTCGGCGTGAACCGGCACTTCATAGCCGGCCAGATCGTGGTTGACGAAGAAGCCGACGCGCTTGTCGATCACGAGCTCTTCCGTCAGTGCCGCGCCGACGCCCATGGTCATCGCGCCGATGACCTGGCTGCGCGCGGTCTTGGGGTTCAGGATGCGGCCGGCGGCGCAGACGGCGAGCATGCGTCGCACGCGCGTCTCTCCCGTTGCAGCGTCCACGGCGACTTCGACGAAGTGCGCGCCGAAGGTCGACTGCCGGTACTTCTTGTCGAGATCGCCGAACTCGATCGTGTCCTCGGCCACGAGGCCCTTCTCGCCGGCCGCCTGCGCCAGCGGCACGCTGCGGCCGCCCGAGCGGACCTGTGCGTCAGCGAACACCGCATCCGCCGCGTCGAGGCCGAGCGCCTGCGCCACCGCTTCGCGAAGCTTCACGCAAGCCGCATACACCCCTGAAGTGGAGCAGTTGGCGCCCCATTGCCCGCCGGAGCCCGCAGACACCGGAAAGGAAGAGTCGCCAAGGCGCACGACCACCTTGTCGAGCGGCACGCCCATCATCTCTGCAGCGGTCTGCGCGATGATCGTGTAGCTGCCCGTGCCGATGTCGGTCATGTCGGTCTCCACCGTCACGACGCCGCGGCGGTCGAGCCGCACGCGCGCGGCCGACTTCGTGACCTGGTTGCCGCGAAACGCCGCGGCGACGCCCATGCCGATCAGCCAATGGCCTTCACGCGTCTTGCCCGGCTGCGGATCTCGCTTGCTCCATCCGAAGCGATCGGCGCCGCTGCGCAGGCACTCGATCAGCCGGCGCTGCGAGAAGGGCCGCTCGGGATTCTCGGGATCGACCTGGGTGTCGTTGCGGATGCGGAACTCGACGGGGTCGAGTCCGAGTTTCTCGGCCATTTCGTCGATCGCGATCTCGAGCGCCATCATGCCCGTGGCCTCGCCCGGCGCGCGCATCGCGTTGCCTTCGGGCAGATCGAGCACCGCGAGGCGCGTGGCCGTCATGCGGTTGGCGCCGGCATAGAGCAGGCGGGTCTGGTGGACCGCGCCGTCGGGCTTGCCGCTCGGCAGATCGCCCGACCAGCTCTCGTGGCCGATGGCGGTGATCCGGCCGTCGCGCGTGGCGCCGATGCGAACGCGCTGGATCGTCGCGGGCCGGTGCGTCGTGTTGTTGAACATCAAGGGCCGCGTCAGCGCGACCTTCACCGGGCGCTTCGCGGCCCGCGCGCCGAGCGCAGCCAGCAGCGCGTCGGCTCGCAGGAACAGCTTGCCGCCGAAGCCGCCGCCGATGAACGGCGAGATGAGGCGGACGTTCGCCTTGTCGATGCCGAGCGTCTTCGCCATCTCGGTCGCGCCCCAGTCGATCATCTGGTTCGAGGTCCAGAGGGTGAGCTTGTCCCCGTTCCAGGCCGCGATCGACGCAGGCGGCTCCATCATCGCGTGGGCCTCGTCGGGCGTGGTGTAGCTCTCGTCGAGCTGAACCGGCGCGGCGGCGAATGCGCCCGCGAAGTCGCCCACAGCGGTGTCCGGCGCGCCGGCGGTGATGCGCGGGGGCTTGGCCGCGGCGTCCTTGACGGCCGCGAGCTCGAACGATCCTTGTGCCTTGACGTAGTCGACGCGAACCAGCTGGGCGGCCGCGCGGGCCTGCTCGAAGCTCTCCGCGACCACCAGCGCGATCGCCTGGTGGTAGTGCTCGATCTCGGGACCGCCGAGCAGCTTGGCGGTGTTGAAGCTGCCCTTGCCGAGCTTGCCGGCGTTGTCTGCGGTGACGATGGCGAGCACGCCGGGCGCTGCCTTGGCGCGGCTCAGGTCGATCGAGGCGATCCGACCCTTGGCAATGGCCGAGCCGACCACATGGCCATAGGCCTGGTTGGGAACGACGTCGTGCCGTTCGTAGGCATAGGGGGCAGTGCCCGTCGTCTTCAGGCGGCCATCGATCCGGTCGACGGGCTTGCCGACGACCTTGAGTTGGTCGATCGGGTTGGTGGTTGCGGGCGTGTCGAACTTCATCGCTTAAGCCTTTGCTTGTGCCAGCACCGCGCCGAGCGTTCGCTCGGCCAGCATCAGCTTGAATTCGTTGTGGGATGTCGGACTGGCGCCGGCCAACAGCTGCGCCGCAACGGCACGGGCGCCGCGTGGCATCCCCGCCTCGGCCGCCTCGACGCGCCACGGCTTGTGCGCCACGCCGCCCAGGGCCACGCGGCCGGTGCCGTCGCGCTGCACGATGGCGGCGACCGACACCAGCGCGAAGGCATAGGAAGCCCGATCGCGCACCTTGCGATAAATCTGCTGGCCGCCCACCGGCTTGGGCAGCGTGACCGCGGTGATCAGTTCGCCGGACTCGAGCGCCGTCTCGACATGCGGCGTGGCACCGGGAAGCTTGTGGAAGTCGGCGATCGGGATGGTGCGGCGCGACCCGTTCGGGCGCATCGTCTCGACGCTCGCATCGAGCGCCCTCATGGCGACCGCCATGTCGCTGGGATGCGTCGCGATGCATGCGTCGCTCGCGCCCACCACCGCATGCTGCCGGCTGACACCGCCGATCGCCGAGCAGCCGCTGCCGGGCTGGCGCTTGTTGCAGGCCTGATTCGTGTCGTAGAAGTAGGGGCAGCGCGTTCTCTGCAGCAGGTTGCCCGCGGTGGTCGCCTTGTTGCGCAACTGGGCCGAGGCGCCCGCGAGCAGTGCGCGCGACAGCAGGCCGTAGTCGCGCCGCACGCGCAGGTCCGCGGCAAGGTCCGTGTTGCGCACCAGCGCACCGATGCGCAGGCCGCCGTCGGACGTGCTCTCGATCTTGTCGAAGCCGAGGCCGTTGACGTCGATCAGATGGCCGGGCGTCTCGATCTCCAGCTTCATCAGGTCCAGCAGGTTGGTGCCGCCTGCGATGAAGCGCGCGCCGGGTTCGCGCGCAGCAGCCGCCACCGCCTGCGCAGGCGAGCTCGCGCGCTCGTAGCTGAAGGCTCTCATGCCTTCACCCCCGCGACTTCGGAGATCGCTTCGATGATGTTGCTGTAGGCGCCGCAGCGGCAGATGTTGCCGCTCATGCGCTCGCGAAACTCGACGGTCGTGAGTTGGGGGCTGGCCGTGAGATCGGCGCTGACATGGCTCGGTATGCCCTGGGCGATCTCGCCCAGCATGCCCACGGCCGAGCAGATCTGCCCCGGCGTGCAGTAGCCGCACTGGTAGCCGTCGTGCTTGACGAAGGCCGCCTGCATCGGGTGCAGCTTGGCGGGCGTGCCGAGGCCTTCGATCGTCGTCACCTTGGCACCTTCGTGCATCACGGCGAGCGTCAGGCACGAATTGATCCGCCGGCCATCGACCATCACCGTGCAGGCGCCGCACTGGCCATGGTCGCAACCCTTCTTGGTTCCGGTCAGATGAATATGCTCGCGCAGCGCGTCGAGCAAGGTCGTGCGGGTGTCCAGCACCAGGCGGCGCGTCTTGCCGTTGACGCTCAGCGTCACGGTCGAAGGGCCCGCCCCGCTGGCCGCGCGCGTGGGCGCGGCGGCGACCGCCCCCGCCATCGCGGGGACGGAGGCAGATGCCGCGCCGGCCTTCAGCAGGCCGCGTCGGGAAATCGTGAACACATCGGGGGTTTTCATATGGCGTAGCACTCCTTGATGAAGGCACTTTAGGTCTGCACCTGCTGGCCGAATAGACCGCGCAACCTTGAAGGACTGACAAGTTGCTGTTGATAATCGATGGAGAAAGGGCGCTCCATGCCGATCAACGAATTGCGTTCCATCGCGACCTTTGCGAAGGCCGCGGAGCTCGGCAGCCTGCGCCAGGCTGCCGCTGCGCAGGGGATGACGCCGCAGGCGGCGAGCCAGGCCCTGGCGCAGCTGGAGCAGCACCTCGGCGTGCGGCTGTTTCACCGCACGACGCGCAGCCTGTCACTCACCGACGAGGGCCGGCAGTTCCTCGAGGCCGCGCAGCCGGCGTTGGTCGGCATGCAGCGCGCCCTTCACATGGCGCGTCAGGCCAAGGACGAGATCGCCGGGCCGCTGCGCATCGTCGGCCCGCATTCGGTCTTCGCGCCCGTGCTGTGGCCGGTGCTCGACGAGTTCTGCCGGCTGCATCCGGAAGTGCAGCCCGACGTGCAGTTGGACGACCGCATCGGCAACTGGGTGGAAGACCGCGTCGACGTCGGCTTTCGCGTCGGGCCCTCGCCGGCCGAGGGCGTCATCGCACGCAAGCTGTTTCCGCTGCAGCTCATCATCTGCGGGGCGCCGGCGTACCTGGCCCGCCATGGCGCGCCGGACAACCTCGACGCGCTCGCCGCGCACCGCTGCAGCGTCTTTCGCCGTCCGCGCAACGGCACGCTCATGCCCTGGTACGTCAAGGTGGAAGACAGCATCGTCGAGCACCACGTGGTGCCTGCGTTGTGCGTCAACGACGAGCCGCTGGAGACCGAAGCCGTGCTGGCCGGCCACGTCCTCGGGCTCCTGACCAGCGTCGCCGCTGCGCCGCACATTCGCGCGGGACGCCTGGTGCCGGTCTTGACCAGGCACGTGGCCGATCGCTCCAGCACCTTCATCTACTACGGAAGCCGCACCGCCCAGCCCATGCGCGTCAGGGCTTTCATCGACCTGGCTCTCAAGCGCCTGGTCAACAACCCGGCCTACGTGCTGACTGCGAAGGAGCTGCAGGCTGCGGAAGCGAAGGGGCGGAAGGCGGCGCGCTCCTGAACTGCGTCAGGCGCCCGGCAGCTGCTCCTCGAAGTTCGACAGCAGCCGCGCCCTCCCGGCCAATACGTGACGTTCCGCCGCCGCGCGCGCGCGCGTGCGGTTCGATGCCGCGATCGCCTCGTAGATCGCGCGGTGCTCCACGTTCGAGCGGCGCATGTTGCCCGGCGCATTGAAGTACTTGCGCCGCACCAGGTGCAATTCCTTCACGTAGTCGTCGTAGGCCTGGTAGGCGCGCCGGTTGTTCGAAAGCGTGAGGATCAGCGCGTGGAACTGCAGGTTCAGCTCGTAGTAGAGCGTGCCGTCTTCCGCATCGCAGGCGGCGTCCATCGCCGCGAGCAGGTCCTCGAACTGCTTCTTGTGCTCTTCGGTCAGATGCTCGCAGGCCCGGTCGGCCGCATAGCCGAACACGAGCGCGCGCAGCTCGTAGATCTCGACCATCTCGCGCAGCGACAACTGCCGCACGTACACGCCGCGGTTGGTGACGGCATTGACGATGCCCAGCCCCGCCAGCACCTTGATGGCTTCGCGGATCGGCCCGCGGCTGGTGCCCATGCGCAGGGCCAGGGCCGCTTCGTTCAACCGCTCACCCGGCTTGAACTCGCCGGTGTAGATGAGTTGCTTGAGCTCGTTGACGATGGCTTCCGACAGGGCGGAGCCACGGGTGCTTGAAGAGGGCGGGGGCATGCGCAATCCTAACTTCTGACCTGGTCGTGGACGCTCCCTAGCGCGGCCTCTCACTCGACCTTGACGTTCGCGCTCTTGACCAGCTTGACCCAGAACTTGCCGTCCTCGGCGAGGAAGCTGTCGAACTGCTCGGGCGATGCGGAGACGGACACCTCGGTGCCGTCGCGCGCCAACGAGGCCTTGACCGAGGGCTGCTGCATCGCACTGATGGTCGCGTCGTAGATCTTCCGGACGATGGCCGGCGGCGTCGCGGCCGGCACGAACATGCCATACCAGAACTCGAGGTGGAAGTCGGGCAGGCCGGCCTCCTTCATGCCCGGCAGCCCTGGCACCAGCGGCGAACGATCGCGCGTGCTGACGGCCAGCGCGAGCAGCCGGCCGCCGTTGGCCATGGGCAGCACCGAGGGCGAGGTGCCGAAGGTCAGCTGCGTGTCGCCCGCCATCACCGACTGGATCGCCAGGCTGCCGCCGCGGTACGGGATGTGCGTCATTTCCGCGCCGGTCACCTGGCTGAACAGCGCGGCGCCCAGGTGCGGTGCCGAGCCGTTGCCGGAGGTCGAGTAGTTGAGCTTGCCGGGGTCCTTCCTGGCTGCCGCGATGAGGTCGGCGACCGAGCGGATGCCGGTCGCCGGGTGGACCGCCAGCACCAGCGGCGAGGTGGTCATCTTGGTCACGGCCTTGAGGTCGCGTGCCGAGTACGGCAACTTGGGATTAAGCGCCGGATTCACCGAGATGCTGCTGGGGCTCGCGATCAGCAGCGTGTAGCCGTCGGGCGCCGACTTGGCCACCAGGTCCGCCGCGATGCTCGAGCCGTTGCCCGGCTTGTTGTCGACCACCACCGGCTGCCCGAGCGCCTTGCCGAGCGCTTCGCTCATGGCGCGCGCCACGTAGTCGGCCGCACCACCCGGGGCAAAACCGATCACGAGGCGAATCGGCTTGCCCGGATAGTCCGCGGGCTGCGCCCAGGCGGCGCACGCGAACGCGCACAGACCCCATGCCAGGACGAGGTTCTTGGTTCTCATCTGCTTGTCTCCTTTGTGTTCTTGGGAATCAGGCCGCGGCCGGCATGCGCAGGACGATCTTTCCGACATGGCCGCCGGATTCCATGCGTGCCTTGGCTTCTTCCAGGCGGGCGAACTCGAAGACCCGGTCGATCCGCGGCCTGATCCGGCCGGCTGCGATGTGCGGCAGCACCTCCGCGACGAAGGCGGGCACCGCCGCTGCGCGCTGCGCCTTGCTGCGCAGCTTGTTGGACACGCCGAACACGGTGAGCCGCTTCGCATGCAGGGCGGCGAGGTCGAGCTCGGCGTGCACCACTCCGTCGACATAGCCCACGGTGGCGAGCCGGCCTTCGAAAGCCATGGCGCGAATGTTCTCTGCGAAGACCGTGCCGCCCACCGTGTTGACGACCAGGTCCGCGCCGTGCTGTTGCGTCGCCTCCATCACCGCGGCAGCGAAGTCGGGCGCGCGCGTGCAGATGGCGACATCCAGGCCGAGCGGCTGCAGCGAGGCCAGCTTATCGGCCGAGCCCGAGGTGCCGATGACCTTCGCGCCCAGCGCCTTGGCCAGCTGGAGGCTTGCCACCCCCACGCCCGAAGACACGCCATTGATCAGGACCCAATCGCCGGCCTGGAGCCGGCCCTGCAGCACCAGCATGTCGTAGGAAACCAGGAAGGTCAGCGCGACGCTGGCGGCCTCGTCCCACGACAGCCCGGATGGCACTGCCATCGCCTCGACCTCCTCCATGAGCGCGAACTCGGCGAACGCGCCGGCACAGCGGCCCATGACCCGGTCCCCCGGGCTGAAGCGGGTGACTTCCGCCCCGACGGCAACGACCTCGCCGGCGCCTTCCCCGCCAATCGCCTTCCAGCTGCCGGCCGCGCCGTGCAGGCCATGGCCGGCCACGAACTCGCCGCGGTTGAGCGACGCGGCGTGCATGCGCAACAGCAACTGCTGCGGGCCCGGCTGCGGCACGGCAACCTCGCGCAGTTCCAAAAGCGTTGCCGCATCGCTCACCTGCATCCAGTACGACTGCATGGTGTCTCCTTGGCTTCTCGTGTGCGGCTAGCGGCCGGTGAAGACCGGCTTGCGCTTCTGCATGAAGGCGGTGCGGCCTTCGGTGTAGTCGGCGCTCTCGAAGCAGCCGCGGATCAGCGATGCGCACAAGACCTCGTCCAGCGCCGGCGAGGGCTTGAGGATCTCGCGCGTGATCGCCTTGCCCGCCGCCACGGTCAGCGGCGCGTTCTCGGCGATGGCGCCGGTGTACTCGGCCAGCAGCTTGTCGAGCGCGGCCGGCGCGCTCACGCGCGTCACGAGGCCGAGCGACTTGGCCTCCGCGGCATCGATGCGCCGGGCGGTGAAGAACAGGTCCTTGGCCGCGCCCGGGCCGATCAGATCGACCAGGTTCTTCATCGCGGAGTAACGGTAGCCCAGGCCCAGCCGCGCGGCCGGAATCGAGAACACCGAGTCCTCGGACGCGATGCGGATGTCGCAACTGATCGCCACGTTCACCCCGCCGCCGATGCAGTAGCCGCGGATGCAGGCCAGCGTCGGCTTGGCGAAGTCGTGGATGCTCATCAGCGCCTCTTCGGCCATCGCCTCGTAGCGCGCCACGGCCTCGCGCGCGGCGCGCATGTCCTCGAACTGCGAGATGTCGGCGCCCGAGACGAAGGCCTTCTCGCCCGCGCCGGAGAAGACGACCAGGCGCACCCGGTCGTCGTCCTGTGCCATGCGAAGCAGCCGCGGCACGGCTTCCCACATGTCGACCGAGAGCGCGTTGTGCCGCGCCGGGTTGTTGAAGCGGATGTGCAGCGTGCTGGCGTCGAGCCAGGTCTGCACGCGTTCGGTGCTGGATTCGTAGACGGGATTCGACATCAATAGACTCCGGTCGCTTTCATGCGGGCGAGATCGTCCCGGCCGATACCGAGTTCGAGCAGGACTTCCTCCGTGTGTTCTCCGCGCCGCGGGGCAGCGCGGGCAATGGTGCTGGGCGTGCGCTCCAGCTGCATCGGCTGGCCGACCAGCCGCTGGGGCCCAAGCCGGGGCGAGACCACCTCCTTGACCATGCCCAGGTGCCGGACCTGCGGCTCCGCAAAGACTTCGCGCATGTCGCTGATGAGGCCGCAGGCCACGCCGCCGGCATTGAACTCTTCGATCCAGTGGCTGCGGTCGTGCGCGGCGAGTCGCCGGTTGATCTCGGCGTTGAGCGCATCGCGGTTGAGCGAACGCCCCGCCTTGTCGTGGTAGCGCTCGTCGCTGATCCATTCGGACGCGCCGAGGATGTTGCAGAAGCGCTCCCAGATCTTGGAGCCGAACACGGCGATGTTGAGATAACCGTCGCGTGCCTTGTAGACCCCCGTCGGAATGCTGGTCGGATGGAAGTTGCCGGCCTGCACGCCGACTTCGCCGTCGATCAGGTAGCGCGAGGTCTGGAAGTCCAGCATGTAGACCATCGACTCCAACAGCGAGGTGTGAAGCCACTGGCCGCGACCGGAGGATTCGCGCTCGAGCAAGGCCACCAGGATGCCTTGCGCCGCGAAGATCCCGGCGCACAGGTCGGCGATCGGGATGCCGACGCGCACCGGGCCGTCGCCCGGCAGGCCGGTCACCGACATCAGTCCGCCCATGCCCTGCGCGATCTGGTCGAAGCCCGGCCGTTTCGCCAGCGGGCCGGTCTGGCCGAAGCCGGAGATGCTGGCGTAGACCAGGCCCGGGTTGTCCGCCGCGAGCGTCTCATAGTCGATGCCGAGGCGGAACTTCACATCCGGCCGGAAATTCTCGACCACCACGTCGGCGCCGGCGATCAGGCGCTTCAAAGTGGCGACGCCTTCTTCTTCCTTGAGGTTGAGCGTGATCGAGCGCTTGTTGCGGTGCGTGTACTGGTAGTCGGAACCGTCCTGCCCGCCCAGGGTGTCGTCGCCGCGCATGTGCTCGGGCATCTGCACCTGGATGACGTCGGCGCCCCAGTCGGCGAGCTGCCTGCAGGCGGTGGGGCCGGCGCGAACCTGCGTCAGGTCGATCACGCGGAATCGTTGCAGGGCGGAGGAAGCAGGCAGGTGTGGCATTCGGCGGGAATTTGATGGCCTTGAATGGGATGGATTGTTTTCATTGATCGATAAAGTGTCAACACTTTTATTGAAAGAGTGGACATATTGAAAGGCACTCGTATACGATATGCCGACCTACGAAGGACTTTGCATGCTGCCCTGGCTCGCCGATCCGATCCCTGACCGCCTCTCGACCGTGCGCGATATCCCGCTGGCCAAACTGGCCCGCGACGACATGCTGGCCATGATCCTGCGGGGCGAACTGCTACCGGGTCAGCGCATCAACGAGCCCGACGTCGCCGGCCGGCTCGGCATTTCCCGCGTGCCGGTGCGCGAAGCCCTGCGCGAACTCGAAAGCACCGGCCTGGTGGTGGCACGCAAGCACGCCGGCGTCTTCGTGCGCGAGCCGAGCGCGGACGAGGTGCGCGACCTCTACGAGATGCGCGGGCTGCTCGATGGCTTTGCAGGGCGGCGCGCGGCGCGACTCGACGCCCTGCCGCGCATCGCGCTGGCCGATGCGCTCGATGCCTCCATCGCCGCCATGAATGCCGCCGCTGCCGCGCAGGACGTTCAGCGCTACTACCGCGAGAACCTGCATTTCCACTGGGCGATCGTGGAGGCCGCGGGCAACCAGGCGCTGGCCAACACCTACCGCGGCGTGGTGCAGAAGCTGCACCTCTCGCGGCTGAAGAACCTTTCGCGGGACACCGGGATGACCGTATCGATCGCCGAGCACTTGGCGATCGCCCGCGCGCTTCGGGAAGGCGATGTCGCGCGCTGCGAAAAGCTCATGGCGCGCCACGTCGGCGATGCCTACGTCCGGCTTCAGGGTGTGGTGCGCTGAGCCGCCGAACCCTCTTTCCCAGACAGCTCAAGGAGACAAACCATGCAACGACGCACCTTCGTCCTCGCCCTCCCGCCGGCCTTGATCGGGCTGGCGCGGCTGGCGCATGCCCAGGCCTACCCGAACAAGCCCATCCGCTACATCGTGCCGGTGTCCGCGGGCGGCGGCAGCGACATGGTCGGCCGCACCGTGACCGAGCGCTGGGGCAAGGCCCTGAACCAGACCTTCGTGGTGGACAACCAGGGCGGCGGCGGCGGCGTGATCGCGTCGCAGAACACCGCGCGCGCGCCGGCCGATGGCTACACCCTGATGCAGGGCTACGTCGCCACCCACGGCACCAGCCCGGCCACGCGCAAGCTGCCCTACGACGCGGTCAAGGACTTCACGCCCATCGGCATGATCGGCGGCACGCCCAACGTGCTGGTGGTCAACGCCGACGTGCCGGCCAAGGATTTCAAGCAGTTCGTTGCCTACGCGAAGGCCAATCCGAGCAAGATCAGCTACGGCTCGGCCGGCGCGGGATCGCTCACCCACCTGACCATGGAGCTCTTCAAGCAGCAGGTCGGCGCGTTCATGCTGCACGTGCCCTACCGCGGCATCGCGCCGGCCTTCACCGACCTGGTGGGCGGCCAGACGCAAGCCATGTTCCCGGGCCTGGCCGCGGCGATGCCGCACATCCGGTCGCAGCGCGTGCGCCCGCTGGCCGTCACTGGTACAACGCGCCACCCGGCGCTGCCGGACGTGCCGACGCTCGAGGAGCTCGGCCTCAAGGGCTTCGATGCCATGCAGTGGTACGGCGTGGTCGGCCCGGCCGGCATGCCTGCCGACATCGTTCGCCAGCTCAACGAATCGCTCAACGCGGTACTGAAGGCGCCGGACCTGCGGGAGAAGCTCTCGGTCGAGGCCGTCGAACCCATGCCCATGAGCGCCCAGCAGTTCGGCGACTACATCCGCGCCGACATCGCGCGCTGGACCAAACTCGCCCGCGATCGCAACATCCAGCTCGACAACTAGCGCGCGCTTACCCCTTTTTCTTTCAACCACTCCGCAAGACATTTCACCCATGGCCCGCAATACCCAGGTCGCCGCCGACCACAACGCCCCGCCCGTCACGCGCATCCTCGCCGAGTACGTGGCCAACCATCCATCGCGCGGCTGGAGCGACGCGGTGGACCACGAGGCGCACCGCACCTTCCTCAACTGGTTCGGCTGCGCCGTCGGCGCGGCGCGCCACGAAGCCGTCGAAGCCGCGCTGGCCGCGGTGCAGATGCTGCAGCCCGCTGCCCAGGCCACCGTGCTCGGCCGCGCCGAGAAGGTCGACATCGCAAGCGCCGCGTTGCTCAACGGCATCAGCTCGCACACCTTCGATTTCGACGACACGCACCTGAAGACCATCATTCACCCGGCCGGCCCGGTGGCTTCTGCGGTGCTGGCGCTTGCCGAGCACACCGGCGCGAGCGGCCGCACTGTGCTCGACGCGCTGGTGCTCGGCATCGACGTCGCCTGCCGCCTGGGCAACACGGTCTACCCCGAGCACTACGACCGCGGCTGGCACATCACCGGCACCACCGGCATGCTGGGCGCTGCGGCCGGCTGCGCGCGCCTGCTGGGCCTCGATGCGGAGAAGACGGCCATGGCACTCGGCATCGCCGCCTCGCAACCGGTCGGCCTGCGCGAGCAGTTCGGCACCATGACCAAGCCCTTCCATCCCGGCGGCGCAGCGCGTGCCGGCCTGATGGCCGCGCTGATGGCCAAGCACGGCTACACGGCGAGCCCGAAGGCGATCGAAGCGCCGCGCGGCTGGGCGCAGGTGGTGTCGACCAAGTGCGCATGGAATGAAGTCACGGACGAACTGGGCGAACGCTTCGAGATCTCCTTCAACAGCTACAAACCCTTTGCCTGCGGCATCGTGATCCATCCGAGCATCGACGCCTGCGTGCAGCTGCGCGAGCGCGGCATCGCGCCGGAGCAGATCGAGCGCATCGAGCTCAAGGTCCACTCGCTGGTGCTCGAACTCACCGGCAAGAAGGAGCCGGCCGACGGCCTGCAGGGCAAGTTCAGCGTCTACCACGGGTGTGCGGCGGGCCTGCTGTTCGGGCGCGCGGCCGAGGAAGAGTTCGCGGACGCCATCGTGACGCGCCCCGACGTGGTCGCGCTGCGCCGCAAGGTGGTCGCGACGGTGGACGACAAGATCGACGAGGCGAGCGCCGACGTGACCGCGGTGCTCACCGATGGCCGGCGCGAGCACGTGTTCGTCGAACACGCGATCGGCTCGCTGCAGCGGCCGATGAGCGACGAGGACCTGGCGCGCAAGTTCCACGGCCTGGCCGATGCGGTCATCGGCGCGCAGCGCAGCTCGACGCTGCTGGCCGGATGCTGGGCGCTGGGCGAGGCAGGAGACGTTCGCACGCTCACGGCCCTGGCGCGCCCCTAGGCTGCTCGTGGCGTGGACCGGTAGTTCATTCATCAAGGAAAGAAAGAGAGAGAAGCACATGAAAAGATTCGTTTCCCTTCTTCTGGCTACCGCGTTCGCAGCCGGCCTCGCCGGGTGCGCGGGCACCGTCACGCAGGCGCCGCCGGCGCTGCAGCCCACTGCACCGGGCAGCATCGCCTCCGGCAAGGCGGAAGTCCTCTGGCTCGGGCAGGCCACCATGCGCATCACCACGCCCGGCGGCAAGGTCATCGTGGTCGACCCCTGGCTCATCACCAACCCGAAGACACCGCCCCCGTACAAGCAGTTGAACGCGCTGGGCAAGGTCGACCTGATCCTCGTGACGCATGCCCACGCCGACCATTTCGCCGACGCCCCCGCGCTGGCCAGGATGCACAACGCGCCCGTCTACAACGCGGGCGGCATGGGCCAGAGCATCATCACCCTCGGCATCCTGCCCGCGGCGCTGGTGCAGCGCTTCGGCAAAGGCGGCACCGTCGCGCCCTTCGGCGCCACAGGCCCGAAGATCACGGCGGTCCAGGCCGAGCATGCCTCCGAGCTGGCGTGGAAGAACCCCGCCACGGACAAGGACGAGACGCACTACGGCGGCGAGCCGGTGGGCTACATCATCGAACTGGAGAACGGCTTCAAGATCTGGCACATGGGCGATACCGGCCTGTTCGGCGACATGCGGCTAATCGGCGAGACCTACAAGCCCGACCTCGTGCTGATCCCGATCGGCGGTCACTTCACCATGGGACCGCAGGATGCCGCCACGGCGGTGCGCGACATGATCAAGCCGAAGTACGCGATCCCCATGCACTACGGCACGTCCCCGTTGCTTCGCGGCACGCCCGCCGAGTTCTCTTCCGCGCTCGGCGCCGCGTCCGCCACCCGCGTGCTGTTGCCGGAGCCGGGCCAGAAGGTCGACTTCTGATGGCCGCCACGCGCCGCTGCTTCTGTGCCGCGAGCGCGCTGGTGCTGGCCGGCTGCGCCGGCACCCGGTCCAACCCGCCGGCGGGCGCCATCGCGCAGCTCGGCGCCACCGGCAAGCTGCGCGCCGCCATCAATTTCGGCAACCCGATCCTGGCCAGCCGCGGCCCGGGCGGCGAGCCGCGCGGCGTGTCGGTGGACCTTGCGCGCGAGGCGGCACGCCGTCTCGGGCTGGCCGTCGAGCTGGTGCAGTTCAACTCCGCCGGCAACGTCGTGGAAGCCGTGAAGGCGCAACAGGTCGACCTGGCCTTCGTGGCGATCGACCCGGTGCGCGCAGCGGACATGGAATACACCGCGCCCTACGTGATCATCGAAGGCGCCTACCTGGTGCGCAACGGCTCGCCGCTGCAAGGCAACGCGGAGGTCGACCGCACGGGCACCCGCGTCGTGGTGGGCCACGGCAGCGCCTACGACCTGTTCCTCACGCGCGCGCTGAAGGCCGCCACGCTGGTGCGCGCACCGACCTCGCCCGAGGTCGCCAACATGTTCCTGGCGCAGAACCTCGAAGTGGCCGCGGGCGTGAAGCAGCAGCTGGAAGCAGACGCCAAGCGCGTGGGCGGCGTGCGCCTGCTGCCCGGGCGTTTCATGGTCATCGAGCAGGCCATGGGCGTGCCGAAGGGCCGGACCGCTGCGCAGGCCTGGCTCAGCGGCTTCATCGAGGAGATGAAGGCCTCCGGCTTCGTTGCGGACGCGCTGAAGCGGAACGGCATCGAGGGTGCCGCCGTGGCGCCGCGAAGCAGCGCGGCGAATCGCACTTAAAGCACGCGGCGCCCTTCGCGCCACACGCCGCGCACCACCGCGTGCCGCGAGCCATCCGCCAGCTCGGCCATGCGCACCTGCACCAGGTCGGCACGCAGGCCGGGCTCGATCGCGCCGCGGTCGTGCAGGCTGGTGGCCTTGGCCGGTGCGCGCGTGACGGTGGCCACCGCCTGCGGCAGCGTGAGGATCTCGTCCTCCACCAGCCGCATCACGGCACCGAGCAGGCTGCTCGGCACGTAGTCGGAGGAGAGGATGTCGAGCAGGCCGTGGCGCGCCAGCTCGGCGGCCGCCACGTTGCCCGAATGCGAGCCGCCGCGAACGACGTTGGGCCCGCCCATCACGGTCGAGAGCCCGCGCTCGCGCGCCGCGCCCGCGGCGGCCAGCGTGGTCGGGAACTCGGACATGCTCGCGCCTTCGGCATGGGCCTGTTCGACGTGCGCGACGGTGGTGTCGTCATGGCTCGCGAGCGCGATGCCGTGCGCGCGGCAGTAGTCGACGAAGTGGCGGCGGTGCGGCTCGGCGTACTGGGCCTGCAGCGTGGCGGCATGCGCGACCTGGCGCTCGAACTTCTCGGCGCTCCAGCCCTTCTTGCCGGTGTAGTAGATGCGCGCGACCTCGAGGTTTTCCCACTGGCGCTGGCCCGGCGTGTGGTCCATCAGCGAGATCAGCGACACGCGCGGATGGCCATGGAAGGGCTCGAAGAGCTCGATGGTGTTGGGCGCCGGCAGTTCGCAGCGCACGTGCAGGTGGTGGTCGGCGCGCAGCAGGTCCTGGGCGGTGCAGTTGTCGAGCGTGGCCAGCGTCTTGGTCCACGTGCTGCCGCGCAGGCTTTCGGTGTCGGACTCGCCGACGCCGAGCGCATCGAACACGGTGGTGATGCCTGCGGCCGCCACCTCGGCATCGTGCGCCAGGAGGGCCGGCAGCTCGGCCCACTGCACCTTGGGGCGCGGCATCAGGTGGCGCTCGAAGTTGTCGGTATGGACCTCGACCAGGCCGGGCAGCAGGTAGTCGTCCTCGAGGTCGATGGTGGCCACGCCCGTATGGCCGTTGTGCAGCGCCGCGATGCGGCCGTCCGCGACCGAGAGGCTGCCGCGCACCACCTCGCCGGGCAGGACCATGCGCGCGTTCTTGAAGACGATGTTCATTGGCTGACCTCCGCGCTGCGCGCTGCGGTATTGGCCTTGGGAGCGGCCCGGCGGCTCATGCGGGGCTCCTGAAGTCGGCGACGTTGACGCGGCGCGTGGCGACCGCGGCGCCGACCTCCGCGTCATGGAAGATGCCGACCATGGCCGCGCCGCGCGCTGCCGCCTCGCGGATCAGTTCGATCACCGTGCGCGTGTTGGCGGCATCGAGCGAAGCGGTCGGCTCGTCCAGCAGCAGCAGCGGCTTGGGCTTGATCATGTTGCGTGCGATGTTGATGCGCTGCTGCTCGCCGCCCGAGAAGGTGGCGGGCGGCAGATGCCAGAGGCGTTCGGGAATGGAAAGGCGCGTGAGCCACTTGCGCGCTTCCTCGCGCGCGGCTTCGAGGGCGGCGGGGTCGTCGCCCGCGTCCTCGGCCAGCGGCTCGGCCACGACATCGAGCGCCGGCACGCGCGGGATCACGCGCAGGAACTGGCTCACGTAGCCGATGGTGTCGCGGCGCAGGCGCACCAGCTCGCGCGGGTCGGCCTCGGTCACCTCGACCGGCGCGCCACCCGGCGGCTGCACCGTGATGCGGCCCGCGCTGGCGCGGTAGTTGGCATGGATGAGCTTGAGCAGCGTGCTCTTGCCCAGGCCCGAGGCGCCGTCGAGCACCACGCATTCGCCGGCCGAAACGCTGAGCTCGAGGCCCTCGAACACCGAGAGCTCGAGATGGTTCTGTTGATGGAGGGTGAAGCGCTTGGCCACCCCGCGCAGTTGAAGAAGGGGCGCGGTCATGGTTGCAGTACCGAGGAAACGAGAAGCTGGGTGTAGGGATGCTGCGGGTCGTCCAGCACCTGGTCGGTGAGGCCGGCTTCGACCACGCGGCCCTTCTGCATCACCATCATGCGGTGCGCGAGCAGCCGGGCCACCGCGAGGTCGTGCGTGACCACGATGGCGGCGAGCTGCATCTGGCGCGTGAGCTGGCGCAGCAGGTCGAGCAGGCGGGCCTGCACCGAGACGTCGAGGCCGGAGGTCGGCTCGTCCATGAACACCAGGCGCGGCCGGGTGACCAGGTTGCGCGCGATCTGCAGGCGCTGGCGCATGCCGCCGGAGAAGGTGCGCGGCGCGTCGTCGATGCGCTGCGGATCGATCTCGACGCGCTGCAGCCATTCCGATGCGGTGGCGCGCAGGCGCCCGTAGTGCCGTTCGCCGAGGCCCATCAGGCGCTCGCCGACGTTGGCGCCGGCCGAGACATCCATGCGCAGGCCGTCGGCGGCGTTCTGGTGCACGAAGCCCCAGTCGGTGCGCGCGAGCAGGCGCTGCTCGGCCTCGCTCATCGCAAAGACCTCCTGCAGGCCGCCGCTGCGCGTGTGGAACTGCACGCTGCCTTCGTCGGGCCGGCTGCGGGCCGCGACCGCATCGAGCAGCGTGGTCTTGCCGGAGCCCGACTCGCCGACCACGGCCAGCACCTCGCCGGGCCAGAGGTCGAAGGAGGCGTCGGCCAGCGCGACGCGATCGCCGTAGCGCTTGCCGATGCCGCGCACGCGCAGCAGGGGGAGGGTGGCGCTCTTCATTCGACCTCCGCCAATTGAGGTGCCGGCATCGCAGGACTCTGCGCTTGCTGCCGCGACTGGCAGTAGTCCGAGTCGGAGCACACATGCATGCGTGTGCCGCTGTCGTCGGTGATGACCTCGTCGAGGAAGCTGTCGGTGGCGCCGCACAGCGCGCAGGCTGCGTCCCAGCGCTGCACTTCGAAGGGATGGTCCTCGAAGCCCAGGCTTTCGACCGCGGTGTAGGGTGGCACGGCATAGATGCGCTTCTCGCGGCCGGCGCCGAAGAGCTGCAGCGCGGGGTTCATGTGCATCTTGGGGTTGTCGAACTTGGGGATGGGCGAGGGCGACATCACGTAGCGCTCGTTCACCAGCACCGGGTAGTCGTAGGTGGTCGCGATATGGCCGTAGCGCGCGATGTCCTCGTAGAGCTTGACGTGCATCAGGCCGTACTCGGCCAGCCCGTGCAGCGTGCGCGTGACGGTCTCGCGCGGTTCCAGGCGTTGCATGGGCTCGGGCACCGGCACCTGATAGACCAGCACCTGGCCTTCGGCCAAGGGCGCCTCGGGGATGCGGTGGCGGGTCTGGATCAGCGTGGCCTCCTGCGTGCGCGTGGTGATCGCGACACCGGTGGTGCGTTCAAAGAAGCGCCGGATGTTGACCGCGTTGACGGTGTCGTCGGAGCCCTGGTCGATGACCTTGAGCACGTCCTTCGAGCCGATCACCGCGGCCGTGACCTGGATGCCGCCGGTACCCCAGCCGTAGGGCAACGGCATCTCGCGCGCGCCGAAGGGCACCTGGTAGCCGGGGATGGCCACGGCCTTGAGGATGGCGCGGCGGATCATGCGCTTGGTGCGCTCGTCGAGGTAGGCGAAGTTGATGTTCGTGTCTGTCATTGGGCAACCTCCCCCAGGCTTGTCACTTCGTGTACTTCGCGCACCCCCTCCTGGAGGAGGGGGCGAGCGCCTTCGGGCGGCCGGGCGGCGCTCATTCGTCGTCTCCCCGTGCGGGCGCACTGCGCATGCGGCGCACCAGTTCCAGTTCGGACTGGAAGTCCACGTAGTGCGGCAGCTTCAGGTGCTGCACGAAGCCGGAGGCTTCGAGGCTGTCGCTGTGCGAGAGCACGAACTCCTGCATCTGCGCCGGCGATTCGACCGCCTCGCCGAGCTCGTCGGCGCGCAGCGCGCGATCGACCAGGCTCATCGCCATCGCCTTGCGCTCGCTGTGGCCGAAGGCCAGGCCGTAGCCGCGCGTGAACTGCGGCGGCTCGGTCTTGCTGCCGGCGAACTGGTTGACCATTTCGCACTCGGTGATCTCCATGTCGCCGATCGAGATCGAAAAGCCCAGCTCCTCGGGCTCGATCTCGAGCGCGACGCTGCCGAAGCGGATCTCGCCGACGAAGGGATGGCTGTGCGAATAGCCGCGCTGGGTGGAGTAGGCCATCGCAAGCAGAAAGCCTTCGTCGCCGCGCGCGAGATTCTGCAGCCGCGTCGCACGATCGGCCGGAAAGCGCAGCGGCTCGCGCGTCAGGTCCACCGGGGCCGGATCGCCGGGAGGCACGGGGCGGGTCTCGATCAGGCTTTCGTGGTTGAGCAGGTCGACCACGCGCGGCGTGACGGCGGGTGTGTCGGCTGGCGCTGCTGCTGGGGCAGCCTGGCGTGTTGCGCCGCCGCCGCTCGCGAGCAGCGTGAAGTCGAGCAGGCGCTGCGTGTAGTCGTAGGTCGGGCCCAGCACCTGCCCGCCGGGCAGGTCCTTGAAGGTGGCGGAGATGCGGCGGTCGAGCTGCATGCGCGCGGTGTCCAGCGGCGCGCTAGTGCCCAGGCGCGGCAGCGTGGCGCGGTAGGCGCGCAAGAGGAAGATGGCTTCGACCAGGTCGCCCGAGGCCTGCTTGATCGCGAGCGCGGCGAGCTCGGGGTCGTAGACCGAGCCCTCGGTCATCACGCGGTCGACCGCGAGCTTGAGCTGCTCGCGGATCTGCTGCACCGAGAGCTCCGGCGTGGCCGGGTCGCCGCGGCGCTGCTCGGCCAGCAGGCGATAGCTGTGGAGGATGGCGGCTTCGCCACCCTTGACGGCAACGTACATGCTCAGTGCTCCAGCTCGATGTGGGTGGTGCGCGGCAGGCCGACGATCTGGTGCTCGGTGGCGAGGAACAGGTCGACGCCGCGCGGGAAGGCCGCCTGCTGCGCAGCGCGCTGGGCGATCAGCTTTTCGGCGCGCTCCTGCGGCAAGCCGTCGACGCACAAGCGCGTCTCCGTGCGGATGCCCGGCCCGCGCAGCGTCCATCCTTCGGCGTCGGCGCCGTCGGCCAGCGAGGGCACGTCCACCACGCAGGTGGCCGACTGGTCGGGGTAGGTGTCGCTGCCCTGCGCGAAGCGCTCGAGCGCGGGCGCTTCGTCGCCGCCGGCGATCCAGGCGAACTGGGCCTCACCCGGATCGTCGACGATCACGCAGCCGCAATGAAAGCGCAGCCAGGCCGCGGCATCGCTCTTGGCCAGCGTTGGCGAGAGCCAGAGCTTGCAATCCGGATCGAGCAGCGCGAGCAGCAGCGCGGCCGAAGCCGCATGCCCGTGCCTGGGCACTTCGGCATCGTGCGGCAGGTCGACGATGCGGCCCGGGTGCGAGAGGGCTTCCAATGCGGCGCGGAACACGGCCTGGCTGCCGAGCGCGAGATCCGAGAAACCCGCGCCGACCTTGGAGAGATCTGTGGTGCTGTTCATTGGGTAACCTCCGCGCTGTGCGCTGCGGTGCTATTCGACTTGGGAGCGGCCCGGCGTCTCATGCGTTCTCCTCTTCGTCTCCATCGGCACCGCCGGCTTCGCGCGCAACGGTGAAGAACTCGACCTTGCTGCCCTGCGCACGCGCATGGCGCTCGGCGCGCTCGCGGGCCAGGTGCTGGCGCGCGGGCGCGAGCAGTTGCGCATCGAGCGCGTCCTGCTGCGCCGGGTCCTGCAGCAGCGCATCGGCCACCGCCGCCAGCTGCGCCTGCCGGTGCGAGCGGCCCAGCACATAGGCGACGCCGACCGCCGCGCCTTCGTGCGCGACGCCATGCAGGCGCAGCGCACAGCGCGTGACCGTGACCTCGCCGAGGTTGAAACGCTCGCCCGTGCCGCCGGCGCGGCCCTGGACCATCATGAGGCCCGTCTCGGGCGCGCGCAGCCACTGCGGCGTGCGCTGGGCGTGCTCGCCGAGCGCCGGCTCCAGCAGCGAGAGCGGCGCCCGCGCCAGCACGGCCATCCACTGCGCGCGGCTCGGCGGCCGGCTCGCAGGGTGGTTGTCAAAGGCATGAAACATGGGAGTGTTAATCTGGGGAAGTTGTATAGACAAATCGAACAACTGGCGCCAGCTTAGGGCGCACGCATGTAGCTTTCATGACAGCCATCACGACTTCTCCCGAATCGCTTCCGGCGCGCACGGCGCGCGACAGTTTCTGGACCCGCATCGCGGCCGAGCTGGCCGAATCGATCGCCCACGGCATCTACCCGCCGGGCGAGCGCCTGCCCTCGGAGCACGCGCTGGCCGAGCAGTTCGGCGTCAATCGCCACACCATCCGCCGTTCGCTCGCCAGCCTGAGCAGCCAGGGCCTGCTGCGCGTGACGCAGGGCAGCGGCACCTACGTGGAGGAGTTCGCGGTCGACCTGGTGCTGGCCAAGCGCACGCGTCATCACCAGAGCATGGCGCTGGCAGGCATGCGCGGCGCCTTGCGCGTGCTCGCGTCGAGCACCGTGCGTGCCACGGCCGCGCAGGCACGCGCGCTGCAGGTGCCCGCGCGCAGCACGCTGCTGCGGCTGCAGGTGCTGGGCGAGGCCGAGCAGCAGCCGCTGCACATCAGCGAGCGCTTCTTTCCGCTGCCGCGTTTTGAGCAGCTCGAAGCGGTCGTGCGCGAGACAGGCTCCATCACCGCGGCCTTTGCCGCACATGGCATCGACGACTACACGCGGCATGAGAGCCGCATCACGGCGCAGATGCCCGAGGCCGAGGTGGCGGCCCAACTGCGGCAGCCGGCCGCGCGGCCGGTGCTCTTCGTCGAGAGCGTCAACGTGGACACCGCGGACGTGCCCATCGAGTTCGCGCGGACCTGGTTTGCGGGCGATCGCGTCACGCTCACGGTGACGCATGACGAGTGATCCCGTGCATCGCTACGCCGTCTACTTCGCGCCCCGCGCCGACAGCGCCTGGTGGCGCGCCGGCAGGCGCTGGCTCGGGCGCTGCGCCTCGCGGCTCGAGCCGTTGCCGCAGGCACCGCTGCCCGGCGTGCCCGCGCCCGAACTGCATCGGCTGACGAAGGCGCCGCGGCGCTATGGCTGGCATGCGACGCTCAAGGCGCCTTTCGCGTTGGCGCCGGGCGTCGACGTCGAGAGGCTGCGCGCCGGCCTGCGCGGCCTCTGTGAGGACTTCGAGCCCTTCACGATGCCCGCATTGAAGGTCGCGATGCTCGACGATTTTCTGGCACTGGTGCCGGAGGTCGGCAGCCGCGCGATCGACGAAGTGGCCGCAGCCTGCGTCACGCGCCTGCACGCACTGGCCGCGCCGTTGACGCCGTTCGAGATCGAACGCCGCCGCGCAGCCGGCCTCACGCGAGAAGAAGACGCGCTGCTGCTGCGCTGGGGCTATCCCTTCGTGCTGGAGCGCTTCCGCTTCCACCTCTCGCTCACGGGAACGCTCCGCGACGCGGCGCCTTCGATCGTCCCCGCGCTGGCGGATGCGGCGCGCCACGCCTTCGGTGCCTTGCCCGCCTGCCGCTTCGACACCATCTCCCTGTTCGCCGAACCCAAGCCCGGTGCCGACTTCGTGCTGGTAGAACAGATGGAGCTTGGCGCATGAAGGGGCGGCTGGTCTATGTGATGGGGCCTTCCGGCGCCGGCAAGGACAGCCTGCTGGCCTGGCTCAAGGACCATCTTCCGCCGCACATGCCGGTGCACCTGGCGCGCCGCACGATCACGCGGCCGCCCAAGGCCGACGACGAGCAGCACCACAGCGTGAGTGCGCACGCCTTCGAGCAGCTCAGCGACGCGCAGGCCTTCGCGCTCCACTGGCAGGCCAACGGCCTGCACTACGGCGTGCGCCACGACGAGCTCTCGCCCCTGCACCTGGGCAAGTGGGTGATCGTGAACGGATCGCGCGCCTACCTGCCGCAGGCGCTGTCGAGGTTTCCGCATCTGACTGTTGTGCACGTCACCGCCAGCATCGACGTGCTGCGGCAGCGCCTGCTGGCGCGCGGGCGCGAGACGCCGGAGATGGTCGATGCCCGCGTGCGGCGTGCCTTGGCGTTCAAGCCGCCGGCGCATGCCATCGAGGTCCGCAACGACGGCGCGCTGGCCGAGGCGGGCGCGCAGCTGCTGCACGCCTTCGAGCGTCTCTAGAAGCGTGCCTTGAGGAAGGCCGAGGGCCCTTGCAGCCTGACCTTCAGGCGCGCGGTGCTGCTGATGCTGTCGATGTCGCGCTTGAGATCGATCTCGCTCACGCCGTAGGACAGGACCAGGCCGACGTTCTTGACCGGGAACCACTCGACGCCGAGGGCCGCGTTGTAGATATGGCCGTGCAGCCCGCTGCCGCCTTTGCGCACGCCCGAGGCATCGGCGAACAGGCGCAGGTCGGGCGTGATGGCATGGCGCACGCCGATCTCGAGCAGCGGCGCGAAAGCGTCGTCGCTGTCGCGCTGGCTGAAGGTCGCGGTGGCGCCGTTCACGCCTGCGACGGCGTTGCTGTCCAGGCTGGCCCGGTAGTACGCGACGCCGGCGCCGAGGCCCAGCACCGTGTTGCCTGAGCCGATCCACCACTTGTAGGCGAACTTGGCGAACTCCAGCTTGAGGTCGAGGTTGACGTTGCCCAGCGCCGTGATCGAGGTCGGCCCGATCGCGAAGCTGTTGGCGAAGCCGGTGCCGTAGTCGCGCTTGAAGCGGTAGTAGTCGAGCGACAGGCCCTGGCTGTCGCCCAGCAGGATGTCGGCCGTGATGCGCGGCATGGTCACGTCGCTGCCCTTGAGGTCGCCCGGGTCCAGCCGGCCGAAGGGCGTGTTCAGCGAGGCGTTGAAGGTGGGGTCGGCATTGAAGGCGCCGACCGAGAGGCTGAAGCGGTCGAGGGCCGGCGAAGGCTCGGCCAGCGCCGGGGTGGCAACGAAGAAGCCGGCGCCGGCCACGGTTGCCGCAAGGGCGCACAAACGCGTCGAAGACATGAGGCAGGATCCTGAAGTGCGGCAGTCTCGGCGTGCCTTCCGCTCTGGATCTGTTGGCCGCGATGCTCCCCTGGGCGCGAACGCGAATCTATGCGTCGCGCGCACGATGCCAATGCGCCGATGCCGACTCCGCATGTAGGACTCTCCTTGCGCGCGCTTCAAGCCTCCTGCATGCGCAGCCCGACGGTGCCGGCCATGCCGAAATTCGCTAGCTGCTAGTGCATTTTCGGGCTCGCTCGTCGCGAGAAATCTGCGCAAGATGGACAGCTATGGACAAGAACTGGCTCTGCTTTCATCCTGCCCCCTCGAAGCCGCACTTCACAGCACCGCCCGGTGCGGTGGATGCACACTGCCACGTCTTCGGCCCGGGCGCGGTGTTCCCCTACGCGCCGGAGCGCAAATACACGCCCTGCGATGCCTCGAAGGACCAGCTCTTCGCACTGCGCGATCTCCTGGGCTTCGAGCGCAACGTGATCGTGCAGGCGAGCTGTCATGGCAACGACAACCGTGCGTTGATCGATGCCATTGCGCATTCGAACGGATGCGCACGCGGCGTGGCCTCGGTCGCGCCGAGCGTGGGCGAGGCCGAGCTTCGCCTTCTGCACGAAGCCGGGGTGCGCGGCGTGCGCTTCAACTTTCTCAAGCGGCTCGCCGACTTCACGCCGCGCGAGGTGCTGATGAACATCGCCGAGCGCATCGCGCCGCTGGGCTGGCACGTGGTCGTGTATTTCGAAGCGCCGGATCTGCCCGAGCTGTGGGATTTCTTCACTCGCCTGCCGACGACCGTGGTGGTCGACCACATGGGCCGGCCCGACGTCGGCTGGCCGGTCGACGGGCCGCAGTTCGAGCGCTTCGTGCGGCTGTTGCGCGAGCATCCGAATGTCTGGTCGAAGGTGAGCTGTCCGGAGCGCCTGTCCTTCTCCGGTCCACCGGCCTACGATGACGTCGTTCCTTTTGCGCGGCGCCTGGTCGAGGAGTTCCCGGACCGCGTACTGTGGGGTACTGACTGGCCGCATCCCAATCTCAAGACGCACATGCCCGATGACGGCACGCTGGTCGACATGATTCCCCGCATCGCGCGGACGGCGGAGCTTCAGCGCAAACTGCTGGTGGACAACCCGATGCGGCTGTACTGGGCCTGAGGACGGCGGGGAGCTCGTCGCGGGCAATGCGAGCAAGCTCTAGACTCCTTTCCATGGACCTCAAGCAGCTGGAGTACTTCGTTCACGTCGCAGAGCTGGGGAGTTTCACCCGGGCTTCGATCGTGATCGATGTCGCACAGCCCGCGCTCAGCCGGCAGGTGCGCCAGCTCGAAGTGGAGCTGAGACAGAATCTTCTGACGCGCAATGGCCGAGGCGTCATCGTCACGGATGCAGGCAAGCTGCTGCTGGAACACGCCAGAGGCATCCTGCATCAGATCGAACGCGCCAAGGAGGACCTCGGGCTGTTGCGCGGCGCGCTGGCCGGCCGCGTCGCTGTGGGTTTGCCGCCAAGCATTTCGAAGCGCATCGCCGTGCCCTTGACCCGCGCCTTCCGTCAGCAACTTCCCGATGCCAGTCTCTCCATCACCGAGGCGCTTTCAAGCGCCATGCAGGAATCGGTGACTGCAGGCCGCCTCGACCTGGCGCTGCTCTACAACCCTGCGCCTTCCGCGGAGATCGACAGCGTTGTCATCCTGGAAGAGGACCTGTACCTGGTCGGCCCGGCGCAGTCCGCCGGCGAACCGGATGAAGAAGTTTCGATGCGAGAGCTGGCCTCGAAGCCTCTGGTGATCCCGACCAAGCCGAACTCCATTCGCATGCTGGTCGAAGCGGAAATGGCGAATATCGGATGCCGTCCGACCATCGCGATGGAGATCGACGGTGTGGCCGCCATCCTGGATCTGGTGATCGACGGGGTGGGACTGGCTGTCTTGTCCTCGAACGCGGTTCTCACTGCGCCTCGCCCCGAGGCCTTTGCGATGCGCCGGATCGTGGATCCTCCGCTGCGCAGCCGGCTGGCCCTGGCGCTCAGTTCTCAAAGGCCGACCACCCTCACCCAGCAGGCCGTCCTCAAGTTGATCCAGGAGGTGGTGAGCCAGACGATGAGCGGCTCACCGTCGCACGCAAAGACTTGATGCGCCACGGGTACATGGACGCTCATTGCTTGGGGATGCCTGCCAGGCGAATGACTTCGGACCAGCGCTGAATTTCGTCCCTGAGAAGCTCTGCCTGTTGCTGCGGAGTGCTTCCCTGCGCCTCGACGCCGAGCTGGCGCAGCCGCTCCTTGATCTCCGGCGCGGCCAGCGCTGCGTTGACCTCCTTGTTGAGCCTGGCGACGATGGCGGGCGGCGTCTTGGCTGGCACCGCAAAGGCGTTCCAGGACGCGACCTTGAAGTTGGGCGCGCCGCTCTCCGCGACGGTCGGCGTCTCCGGCAGCGCGAACGAGCGCTTCGCTCCCATGACGGCAATGGCGCGCAGCGACTTCCCGCTGATCTGACCCAGGATGGGCGCCAGGATTTCGACGCCGGCATCGATCTGCCCCCCTCGCAGCGCGGTGATCAATGCGGGCGACGCGTTGAAGGGAATCACTTGCGCGTCGATGCCGGTGCTGCGCTTGAGCAGCTCGGCCGCCAGATGCTGCGTACTGCCCACGTTGATGGTCCCGATGTTGACGGTACCGGGGTGCGCCTTCGCGTATGCCAACAGCTCCTGCATCGTCTTGAATTTCGAGTCCGCGGCGGTCACGACGGCCATATCGAAATAGCCGAGCGTCGACACCGGAGCGAAGTCTTTGACGGTATCGAAGGGCAGCTGCTTGAACAGCCCCGCGCTGACGGCATTGGCGTTGGACATCAAGAGGACGGTGAGTCCGTCCGGCGGCGCCTTGGCCACGGTATCGGACGCGACCACTCCCCCTGCGCCCGGCTTGTTGTCCACGATGATGCTTTGCCCCATGGACTCCGACATCTTCTGTGCGACGGTCCGTGCCGTGAGGTCGGCAACGCCCCCGGGGCCGAAGGGCACGACGAGACGAATCGGCTTCGTCGAAGATGGTTGTGCATTTGCACTCGCGCAAATGGAGATTGCGGCAACGACGAGGGCTGAATGCCGGGCAATTTTCAGGAAGATGTTCATGGGATTCCGATTCACTTCGAGACAAGCGTGCTGGAGCTTTCAGAAGCGGTGTCGCATGCCGAGCGCGACGTTTCCTGCTCGCGCGAATCCGGTGAGCTTGTCCGCGAGGTAGACCGTGTAGAGATCCGTGCGCTTGGAGAGGAAGTAGTCATAGCCGACGGCGCCTGTGGTTCGACGAGAGTCGGCGATCGGCATGTCTCTCTGCGTGCGGGAAACAGAGGCCATGACCCGGCCGGCGCCTATGGGCACCGCGAAGCCGAGCTGGGTCGTCCGAGTCTTGGTCCGGATGCCAGGCGTATCGGTATGAAGTATTGGCCGTAGACCTTCACCACATCGAAGTCATACGAGAGCCCGGCCATCTGCGCCTTCTGGCTCGAGATCCGGGCCGAAAGGCCCGGGCCCACCTTGACCTGCTGGGCGGAGACCACCGCAGCGAACGGACCCTTCGCGTAGTTGAGGGTCAGGTTGAAATTGCGTTCACCAGTGCGCTCCGCCACTTCGCCCAGTCCGTACGCTGCAGAAACGCGAAACCCCGCTGCTTCCGGCGACGCGTACTGGATGGTGTTGTCCCAGACGCTGTCACCCAGGATCGCACGGTTGTAGCCCGTGTTCCAGACCTGCAGCATGACAGGGCTCAGATTGGCAGACGCCAGAAAGGGGTTGAAGTTGCCTGTTGCCGTATAGAGCGCATTGGTCTGTCGCCCCAGGCTCACCTGGCCGTAGGCTCCGCCGAGCCCCACATAGGAATTTCGCGAGAAGTAGGGATCGGCAGCTGTCCTGCCAAAGTTCCCGCTGTCGGCTTGAAGGAAACTTTCCAGCGCGAAGAACGATTGCAAGCCTCCTCCCAAGTCTTCGGTTCCCCGAATCCCCCAGTAGGAAGTGGTCAAGCCGCCGCTGTTCAATACGGTGGTGCGGCCCGCTTGATCGCTTCGGCGAAGCGAACCCACATACTCGTCCAGCACGCCATAAATACTGGCGCTGTTCGCCGACGGACTTTGTGCAAGTGCCGGGAAGGCTCCAAGCGAAGCCGTTGCGATGCCCGCAGCAAGCCAGGCGCGATCGCGCATATCCATCTTGTCTCCTCATATTTGTTCAAGCCGCCGGTGTTCGCCCGGTGTCATGAACTATCTCAACTCGGCATACAGCCTGCTAGCTGAGGAGGACACTTTTAGATATGTCGCAGCGGCATAGCTGGCGCGACTGCGTCGGAATGTGCGTCGGCGAAGGCGAGGATGGCAGCCAGCAACGGACCGGTTTCCCCGCGCCACCACCAGTGGTCGTCTCCAGCGAGCTCGATCCATTGAGCACCCGGGATGCGGCTCGCGAGGTCGGCGCCGGCCCCAACGCGAATCGCGCGATCTCCCGCTCGATGCAGAACGAGTGCGGGCACGCGGACCTGCTCTGCCTGTTTTCGAACATCCACGTCACGCAAGGCCTTCAGGGTGGCGGCGAGCGCGCTCGGCGAGGTGGAGTGACGTATCATCCGCGCCCACCACGCGCGCAGCGCAGGGTCTTGTCGGGCACCGGGCGCAAAGGTCTCGATGCCCGCTGGACCTCCCCACTCGGCCACGAGCCTGTCCAGCCAGACGTCGAATGCCGTGGCCGGCATCGCGTGAATGTAGTCGGACGACGACGAGCCCTTGGCCATTGCACCGAACAGGATCAACCCGAGCGCTCGCGTCGGGTGCTCTACTGCCAGATCGATGACGGCTGGCCCGCCCTCCGAAGAACCGAACAGCCAGGCGCGTTCGATGCCCGCGTCGTCAAGAATCAGGCGAATATCGGTGGCTGTCGCATGTGCAGACGAGTTGACATCGAGCCGCTCGGACAGCCCGACGCCGCGGCGGTCGAAAACCACGACCCGGAAGCGCCTGTTGAGGCACTGCATGAAATCGCGAATGCCGGCGTCCTCCCATCCGATCTCGATGTTGGACAGGAAGCCCGGCGCGATCACGATGACATCGCCCGTGTCGCCGAGCACCGCGTACGCCAGCGCACCTGCGGTCGAGCGGACGTATCTCACGCTCGGGGCCGGGCTGTCGTTCCTTGGGCCCTTCCCCTTGAAGCCTCGCATCAGCTCCAGGTAGGCAGACTCGGTCGGTGCGCTCGGCTTGATGCCGTATTCCGAACGAAGCGCGTCAGCGCAGCGCATGAAGGCCGCTTCGACGTCAGACACGTTGCCCGACTGTGCATGAAGATTCATCAGCAGCACATGGCTCGGCTCGCAGCAAGGGTCCATGCGCACAAGATGGTCGCCCAGGGCAACTGCCGCCTCGTTGTCGCCGGCGGCGGAATAGCGACGCGCGAGCGCGGACATGAAGCGCCGATGGATCTGATCGTGCTCGATCTGAACACCCAGCAGCCAATCGTCCAGCGCCTCCGCACCGCACGACATACCGCCGAAGATCGGCTGCGAGGCGCGATCGGACCAGGCGCGCAACGTTGCTAGCGGCAACGTGCCGCACGACTCCGGCAAGGCCACTTTTCTGGCCACATTGGCGAAAGCAAGGAAATCGACTTCCAGGCGGCCGACCTGCAGGCCCACGGAGGCGGAACGGACTTCGAAGAGCCCGCCGCCCGCTGTCTTGTCGATGGAGTAAAGCAGCCTCCGCAGCCGGGTGCGGGCTTGTGCTTCCGGCGCATCCGGCCAAAGGAGTCCCGCGAGCACCGATCGGGAAACCGGCTGGTTCGCATGCGCAAGGTAGGCAACAAGCGCAAACGCTCGCTTGAGCGCAAGTCCGGTGTCCACGCCGTTTCGCAGCAGAGCGGGAACGCCGAAGACCCGGAGTTCAAGCTGATGAGAGGCCGCCGGTTCCAGCATCTCGCGGTTATAGCCCGACCGCTGCGCCACCAGCAAGGGACGTTCAAGGGACGGCATGGCCCTAACTTGGCGTCCTTCCATTCACGGCGGCGGCTCGATGCCGTGCTTGCTCTACCCGACGCCTCACATCACAGGTCCATGTATGTCACTCCTTGAAATCCTCGCACTTGCCGTGTTGCCCGCCTTCCTCTTGCTCGACCTGGGACTGCGCGGTCAGAACCCGAGGGCGGCGCCTGGATGGCGCGTCCGCGCGCTTCTCGTCACATCCACCAACGTCGCACTTTCCCTGGCAATCGGTGCGGCTTGGGCCCGGATGTTCGGAGGGCGCAGCGTCTTCGACGGTCACGTCATGGGCATGACCGCCGGGGCGCTTGTCGGTGTGCTCACCTATGAACTGGCCCACTATGCGTACCACCGGGCTGCACACCGCTTCGACGTGCTGTGGCGAATGGGGCACCAGATGCACCACAGCGCCGAGACGCTCGATGCTTGGGGGGCCTACTACCTGCACCCGTTGGATGCCGCGGCGTTCACCTCCTTGTCCAGCCTGGTGCTCTATCCGTTGCTCGGCCTGAGCCCGGAGGCCGGCGCACTCGCTGCCGCGATGTTGACGTTTGCCAGCGTTTTTCAGCACGCCGACGTGCGCACGCCGCGCTGGCTCGGCTATATCGTGCAGCGGCCCGAAAGCCATGCTGTGCACCACGCGCGCGGCGTGCATGCGCACAACTATGCCGACCTTCCTCTGTGGGACATCGTCTTCGGCACTTTCTCCAATCCAGCCGCGCAGGAGCAGCCGACGCAGGGCTTCTACGACGGTGCCTCGCGGCGCGTGCGGGACATGCTCCTGTTTCAGGACGTCTCGCGGCCACGTGCCATCTCCTCCGGCACCTCCTCCAGGCGAGAATCTCGGCCGACTCCCAAACCTCGATGACGCATGCTCAGCCTGACCCGACTCACGATCCGCCGCGCCAGGAAAGAGCGCCTGGCCCAGGTCGCCGGCAGCCTGACCTTCACGACAGTCCTGTCCATCGCGCCGTTTCTCGCGGTGAGCCTCGCGCTGTTCACGCGGTTCCCGATGTTCAAGCGCTTCGAGGATGCGCTCGAAGAGCACTTGTTGAAGAGCCTGCTTCCGGCAGACATCTCACGCACGGTGCTGAAGTACCTCCATCAGTTCGCCGCCAATGCGAGTGGCCTCACCTTGGTCGGCTCATTGTTCCTGCTGGTGGCGGCGATTGCGCTAATGCTCACCGTAGAAAACGCCTTCAACCAGATCTGGAACGTGAAAAGAAATCGTCCGTTCTACAAGCGAGTGGGCCTGTATTTGTTGATGCTGGCCGTGGGGCCACCGGCCCTGGGGGTGAGTCTGTGGGCGACGTCGCATGTGCTGGGTGCGTCGATGGGTTTGATCGGAACCCTGCCACCCTCGGCCAGGTTCGTACTGAACCTGGGCCCGGTGGCGCTCTGCATGGTGGTCGTGACGAGCCTGTTCTACTTCGTCCCGAACACCAAGGTTCGGCGGCGTGATGCGATCGCGGGTGGCTTGATCGCCGGCATCGCTCTCGAGTTGGGTAAGCGCGGCTTCGCGACCTACCTTCTCAAGATTCCCACCTACAAGGCCGTCTACGGAGCCTTCGCGGTCTTTCCCGTCTTCTTGCTATGGGTGTATTTTTCGTGGCTCGTGACACTGACCGCGGCACTCATTGCCGCCAACTTGGCGCACGGAGCGCCGCGACAGGCAAGCAAGGCTTCGCGTGCCTAGACGCTGACAGGCGCTAGTGGTTGTCGCGCGGAATGCCGAAGGTCGCGTGGATCTTCTGGTACTTGACCGCGGGCTTCAGCACCATGCCTTCGGAGAGCTCGTCGACGACGGCGCGCTGGATCTCCTGCCACGGCGTCTGGCTCGGCGGATACGGATAGCCGCCGGCGGCTTCGAGCTTCGCGCGGCGCTTGGCAAGCTCTTCATCCGAGACCAGCATGTTCGCGGTGCGCTTCTTGAGATCGATGCGGACGCGGTCGCCGGTCTTGAGCAGTGCGAGCCCACCGCCCGTCGCGGCCTCCGGCGAGGCATTGAGGATCGACGGCGAACCCGAGGTGCCCGACTGCCGGCCGTCGCCGATGCAGGGCAGCGCGGTGATGCCTTTCTTGAGCAGGTAGTCGGGCGCGCGCATGTTGACCACCTCGGCCGCGCCGGGATAGCCGACCGGCCCCACGCCGCGCATGCAGAGGATGCTGTTCGCATCGAGCTTCATCTTCGGGTCATCGATGCGGTGGTGGTAGTCCTCCGGCCCGTCGAAGACGATCGCCGTGCCTTCGAAGGCCATCGGGTCCTTCGGGTTTTCGAGGTAGCGCGCATGGAACTCCGGCGTGATCACGCTGGTCTTCATGATCGCGGAGTCGAACAGGTTGCCCTTGAGGTTGAGGAAGCCGGCGTTCTTCTTCATCGGCTTGGCGTACGGAAAGATCACCTTGCGGTCGCTCGTGAATTTGCCTTCGCAGTTCTCGACCAGCGTCTTGCCGTTGGCAGTGAGGGCGGGCTGGATCTTGCCCTGGGCGATCAGCTCGGCGACCACCGCGGGCACGCCGCCGGCGCGGTAGTACTCCTCGCCGAGGTACTCGCCGGCCGGCTGCAGGTTCACGATCAGCGGAATCTTGTAGCCATGCTTTTCCCAGTCGGCCGTCGTCAGCTCGACGCCGATGTGGCGCGCGATGGCGTTCAGGTGGACCGGCGCATTGGTCGAGCCGCCGAGCGCAGAGTTGACGACGATCGCGTTCTCGAAGGCGGCACGCGTGAGGATGTCCGAAGGCTTCAGGTCCTCGCGCACCATCTCGACGATGCGCCTGCCCGTCATGTACGCCATCTCCTGGCGGTCGCGATAG
Source organism: Variovorax sp. LjRoot175 (assembly GCF_964253805.1). Taxonomy (NCBI): domain Bacteria; kingdom Pseudomonadati; phylum Pseudomonadota; class Betaproteobacteria; order Burkholderiales; family Comamonadaceae; genus Variovorax; species Variovorax sp. LjRoot175. The sequence goes on from NZ_CAXURY020000001.1 coordinate 5,902,077, forward strand.
GGCGCCGGGATCGCAGCGCCGCCCGGCAGCGTCATGCCCAGCACCTCGGCCAGCGAGTTCATGGTCGACGCCGTGCCCATGGTGTTGCAGTGGCCGGTCGACGGCGCCGAGGAGGCCACGAGCTTCAGGAACTCCTGGTAGCCGATCTTGCCCGCGGCCATCAGCTCGCGCGCCTTCCAGACGATGGTGCCCGAGCCGGTGCGCTCGCCCTCGTACCAGCCGTTGAGCATCGGCCCCGAATTGAGCGCGATGGCGGGGATGTCCACCGTGGCGGCGGCCATGATCTGCGCCGGCGTGGTCTTGTCGCAGCCGGTGGTCAGCACCACGCCGTCGAGCGGGTAGCCGTAGAGCACCTCGACCAGCGACAGGTACTGCAGGTTGCGGTCGAGCGCCGCCGTCGGGCGCTTGCAGGTTTCCTGGATCGGATGGATCGGGAACTCGAAGGCGATGCCGCCGGCATCGCGGATGCCTTCGCGCACGCGCTCGGCCAGCACCAGGTGGTGGCGGTTGCAGGGCGCGATGTCCGAACCGGTCTGCGCGATGCCGATGATCGGCCGCCCCGACTGCAGCTCGTCGAAGCCGAGGCCGAAGTTCATCGTGCGCTCGAGGTAGAGCGCCGTCATGTCGGCATTGGCCGGGTTGTCGAACCAGGCCTGGGAGCGCAGCTTGAGGGCCTGCTTCGGCTTCTTGTTGTTGTTCTTCGGTTTCATCAGGACATTCCCTTCAGGGTTTCGTTGGCGTTCGGAAGCGCGCGGCAATCGTCGATGTACTGCCGGATGATGTCCGCGAAGCTCTCGTGCGGCAGCAGGCCGAGCCGCGCGGCGCGCGCGGCCGTTGCGCCGCCGGGCCAGTTGGCCACGATGCCGGCGATGCGCTCGTCGCGCTCGAAGCGCACGCGCGCGCGCACGGCGGATCCGGCGACCTGCTCGAGCGCGTCGAGCATGTCGCTCACGCGCACGTTGAGGGCCGGCAGGTTGAGCGCGGTGCGGCCGCAGAAGGCCTCGCGGCTGGCTTCGTAGACGGCGATCAGGCCGTCCACCGTGCGTGTCGGCGAAGACATCGGGTGCGAGACCTCGGGCGAGACCGGGCAGATCGCTTCCACGCCGGCCAGCGGCTCGCGGATGATGCCGCTGAAGAAGGAGGACGCCGCGGCGTTGGGCCGGCCGGGGCGCACGGTCACGGTCATCAGCCGTGCGGCACGGCCGTCGATGTAGCCCTTGCGCGTGTAGTCGGCGATCAAGTGTTCGCAGATCAGCTTCTGCGTGCCGTAGGAAGTTTGCGGCGCGGGCAGCGTGTCGTCAGCGACCAGTTTCGGCAGCGGCACGGCCGCGTCGGGCCCGAAGACCGCGACCGAGCTCGAGAACACCACGCGCGTGACCTTGCCGCCGGCATTGACGTTGGCGCGCAGCGCATCGAGCAGCGCGCGCGTGCTGTCCAGGTTGGAACGCAGGCCGAGATCGAAGTCGAGCTCGCATTCGCCGGAGACGGCGGAGGCCAGGTGGAACACGCCGTCGAAGGCCTCGGTGCGCAATGCGTCGGTCTGCGCCAGCAGCGGACCGGTGCGCGCCTCGACGCGCGCATCCGCCAGCAGGTCGGCCGGCGGCGGCGCAATGTCGGTGAGGACCATGCGGTCGATGCGCTCGCCGGCGAGCGTGCCGCGCGCGAGCAGGGTGCGGGCGAGGCGCGCGCCGACGAAGCCGCCGCCTCCGGTGATCAGCAGTTTCATTTCTTCTCCTTCAATCTTCGTTTGCGGCTGGGAATGATGCCGCCCTCGACGAGCCGTTCTTCGCCGAGGATCAGGTGCCGGGTGGCGTGGTCGTGTGCTGCGACAGGATCGCGCGCTGCGATCGCGTCGACGATGGCGCGGTGTTCCAGCTGCACCGCCTCCATGAAGTCCTTGCGGCGCGCTTCGTTGCCGCGCGTGATGCGCATGCCTTCGCGCAGGTACTGCTCGAGAAAGCCGAGCAGGAGGCGGAACTGCGGGTTGCCCGTGGACTCGCCGATGATGCGGTGGAAGGCCAGGTCCTCGGCCACCCCGTCGCGCCCCTCGGCCACCGCGGCGTCGATGGCCTTGAGCGCGCGGCGCAGCGCCGCGATGTGGGCGCGGGTGGCGCGCTCGGCCGCCAGCGCCGCGATGGCGCCTTCGAGCACCCGCCGCACTTCGACCACGTGCACGACGGCCTGCACGGAGCCCAGCACGGCCGGGTCGAAGGCCAGCGGCTGGTTCTGCGGCGTGGGCGCCACGAAGACGCCCGAGCCCTGGCGCGACACCACCAGCGACCTGGACTTGAGCTGATGCAGCGCCTCGCGCACCACCGTTCGCGAGACGCCGTGCGTCGCCGCCAGCTGCTGCTCGGTGGGCAGGCGGTCGCCGGGCGCGAGCTCGCCCGATTCGATGAGGGCGCCGAGGCGCAGCGCCAGGCGGTCGGACAGCCGATCGGCTGCCGACCGCAGGGGTTCGGAGGGGGCGGGCGCCTGCGCGGGCGTGGCGGAATGGAGCACGGTGATCAGGTCATCATACAAATCATCGAGGGGTTAACACGTACCGGTTTGCCCTGATAGCGACCCGGCAACCCAGTGCCGATACTCCGCGTCTGCGATGCAGGGGTCCCGCGTCGCCTGCGAGCTTCGCGCAACTTCAGGATTCCAGTGCATGGCAAGTGTCACGATCCAGGCAGTCAAGAAGAGCTTCGGCAATGTCCCCATCCTGCATGGCGTGGACATCGACATCCAGGACGGTTCCTTCACCGTGCTGGTGGGGCCTTCGGGCTGCGGCAAGTCGACGCTGCTGCGCATGATCGCCGGGCTGGAGGAGATCAACGGCGGCGAGATCCGCATCGGCGAGCGGCGCGTCAACGACCTGCCGCCGAAGGAACGCGACATCGCGATGGTGTTCCAGAACTACGCGCTCTATCCGCACATGACGGTGCGCGACAACATGGCCTTCGCGCTGGCGCTCGCCAAGCTGGACAAGGCGACGATCGAATCGAAGGTCAAGCGCGCTGCCGAGATTCTCGGTCTCATTCCTCTGCTCGACCGCTTTCCGCGCCAGCTCTCGGGCGGGCAGCGCCAGCGCGTGGCGATGGGCCGCGCGATCGTGCGCGACCCGCAGGTGTTCCTGTTCGACGAGCCGCTGTCCAACCTCGACGCCAAGCTGCGCGTGGCGATGCGCGGCGAGATCAAGGAGCTGCACCAGCGTTTGAAGACAACCTCGATCTACGTCACGCACGACCAGATCGAGGCCATGACCATGGGCGACAAGATCGTGGTCATGCGCGACGGCCGCATCGAGCAGACCGGCAGCCCGCTCGACCTCTACGACAACCCCGCCAACCAGTTCGTCGCCGGCTTCATCGGCTCGCCGGCCATGAACTTCCTGCCGGGCACGCTCAGGCGCAGCGCCGGCACGGCGCGCGTGGAACTGCAGGACGGCACGCAGCTCGATGCGCCCGTGCACGCCGGCGGCGTCGACGGTCAGTCGGTGGTCTACGGCACCCGGCCCGAGCACCTGACGCTCGCCGACGGCAGCGGCATCCCCGCGCGCGTGGCGGTGATGGAACCGACCGGCATGGACACCTTCGTCTCGTGCCGCCACGAGGGCGCCGAACTCTCCGCGGTGTTCCGCGAGCGCCACGACTTCGCGCCCGGCACCACGATCCACCTGCAGCCCGATCTTCAGCGCGCGCATCTTTTCGACGCAGGCACCGGCGAACGGCTGGTGTCCTGAGGTTTCCATCGGCAGTCCGTTCACAACGCACAGGAGACAACACGAATGAATGAGTTCAACCGCCGCAAGTTTCTGGAAGGCTCGGCCGGCGTCGCCGCCGCGGCCACGCTCGGCACCGGCACCGCGCTCTTCTCCACCGCCGCGCATGCGCAGTCGATGACTTTCAAGCCCGAGAAGGGCGCCACGCTGCGCGTGCTGCGCTGGAGCCGTTTCGTGCAGGGCGACATCGATGCCTACATGGCCAACGTGAAGAAGTTCACCGAGGCCACGGGCGTCCAGGTGCGCGTCGACAACGAGACCTGGGAGGACGTGCGACCCAAAGCGGCGGTGGCGGCCAACACCGGCGCGGGGCCCGACATCATCCTGTCGACCAACGACGACGCGAACCTCTACCCGGAGAAACTGCTCGACGTCACCGACCTGTGCACCTACCTTGGCCGCAAGTACGGCGGCTGGTACCAGGGGTGCGAGGCCTACCTGCGGCCCGACGGAAAGAAGTGGATCGGCGTGCCGCTCGGCACCGCCGGCGCGATGCTGGTGTACCGCCAGAGCCACGTGAAGGCGGCCGGCTTCGACACCTTCCCGAAGGACACGAACAGCTTCCTCGAGCTGCTCAAGGCGATGAAGGCGAAAGGCACGCCCGCCGGCTTCGCGCTCGGCAACGCCACCGGCGACGGGCTGTGGACCAACTGGCTGATCTGGTCGCACGGTGGCAAGCTCGTCGACAAGAGCAACAAGGTCGTCATCGACAGCCCGGAGACCATCAAGGCGCTCGAGTACGCCAAGGAGATGTACGCCACCTTCGCGCCCGGCACGCTGTCGTGGCTGGACCCGAACAACAACAAGGCCTTCCTCGACGGCCAGATCAGCCTGACCAATAACGGCATCTCGATCTACTACGCGACGAAGAACTCCAAGGACGACAAGCTCAAGGAGATGGCGCAGGACATCAACCACGCGCCCTACCCGATCGGGCCGGCGGGCGTGCCGACCGAGTCGCACCTGTTCTTCAATCAGATGGTCATGAAGTACACGAAGTACCCGCAGGCGGCCAAGGAGTACCTGCGCTTCATGATGGAACAGGAGCAGTTCGACCCGTGGCTGCAGGCCGCAGGCGGCTACATCTCGCAGCCGCTCGCAGCCTACGAGAAGAGCGCCGTCTGGACCGTCGACCCGAAGCACACGCCGTACCGCGACTGCACGAAGAACATGCGGCCGACCGGGTATGCCGGCACGCTGGGTTATGCGTCGGCCGGCGCGGGAGCGGACTTCATCGTGACGAACATGGTGGCCGAGGCGGCCAGCGGCTCCAAGTCGCCGAAGGAAGCCGCCGAACGGGCGCAAAAGCGTGCCGAACGCTATTACAAGGTCTGAGCCTGCCACGGACGCGCCTGCGGCGCGTCCGTGGACGGCGCGGCTGACCGACAGCCGCAACTTCCTCGGCCTGCTCTTCATGCTGCCGGCGGCGGGGCTGCTGCTGCTGTTTCTCACCTATCCGCTCGGCCTGGGCATCTGGCTCGGCTTCACCGACACCAAGGTCGGCCGCGGAGGCCAGTGGATCGGGCTGGAGAACTACGAGTTTCTCTGGGACGACGCGGTCACGCGGCTGGCGCTCTTCAACACGCTGCTCTACACGGTGGTGGCCAGCGTGTTCAAGTTCGTGCTGGGGCTGTGGCTGGCCCTCCTGCTCAACAAGAACATCCGCTTCAAGACCTTCTTCCGCGCCGTCATCCTGCTGCCCTACATCGTGCCGACGGCCCTATCGGCCATCGCCTTCTGGTGGATCTACGACTCGCAGTTCTCGATCGTCAGCTGGGCGCTGATGAAGATGGGGCTGATCGACGCCTACATCGATTTCCTCGGCGATCCCTGGAATGCGCGCTGGTCCGTGATCGCGGCCAACGTGTGGCGCGGCATCCCCTTCGTCGCCATCACGCTGCTGGCGGGGCTGCAGACCATCTCGCCCTCGTACTACGAGGCCTCGGCCATCGACGGCGCCTCGCCCTGGCAGCAGTTCCGGCACGTCACGCTGCCGCTCTTGACGCCGATCATCGCGGTGGTGATGACCTTCTCGGTGCTCTTCACCTTCACCGACTTCCAGCTCATTTACGTGATCACGCGCGGAGGTCCGTTGAACGCGACGCACCTGATGGCCACGCTGTCCTTCCAGCGCGCGATCTCGGGCGGGGCGCTGGGCGAGGGTGCAGCCATTGCGATCGCGATGGTGCCGTTCTTGCTGGCCTGCGTTTTGTTCAGCTACTTCGGCTTGCAGCGCCGCAAGTGGCAGCAAGGGGGATCGGACAAATGAACGCGAAGGCCGCAACGACCGACATGGTCGGCATGAGCTATCTCGAATCGCTGCCGCGCAAGGTGGTGACCGTGTACCTGCCGCTCGTGGTCTTTTTGATCGTGCTGCTGTTCCCGTTCTACTGGATGGCGATCACCTCGGTGAAGCCCGATGCCGAGCTGCTGACGCGCGAGGGCAACCCGTTCTGGGTGGTGGCGCCGACGCTGGCGCATTTCCACAAGCTGCTGTTCGAGACCTCGTACCCGCAGTGGATCTGGAACACGCTGCTGGTGTCGGTGGTGTCGACCTTCTGCTCGCTCGCCTGCTCGGTGTTCGCGGCCTATGCGATCGAGCGGCTGCGCTTCAACGGCTCGCGGCAGGTGGGACTCGCGATCTTCCTCGCCTACCTGGTACCGCCGTCGATCCTGTTCATTCCGCTCGCGAACGTGGTGTTCGGCCTCGGTCTCTTCGACACGCGCCTGGCGCTGATCCTGACCTACCCGACCTTCCTCATCCCCTTCTGCACCTGGCTGCTGATGGGCTACTTCCGCTCCATCCCCTTCGAGCTGGAGGAGTGCGCGCTGATCGACGGCGCGAGCCGCTGGCAGATCCTGGTGAAGATCGTGCTGCCGCTCGCCGTGCCCGGCCTGATCTCGGCAGGCATCTTCGCCTTCACGCTCTCGTGGAACGAGTTCATCTACGCGCTCACCTTCGTCTCGTCGTCGGAGATCAAGACCGTGCCGGTGGGCGTGGTGACCGAGCTCGTGCAGGGCGACGTGTACCAGTGGGGGCCGCTGATGGCAGGCGCGCTGCTGGGGTCGCTGCCGGTGGCCTTCATCTACTCCTTCTTCGTCGAGTACTACGTGTCGGGGTTGACGGGGTCGGTGAAGGAGTGAGAGGCCTGCTCAACGCGTGGGCGCTTCAGGTCATCGAATCTTCAAGCGGTCGTATCCGCTCAGCTCCAGAAAACCCTCGCCCGTGGAACTTCCCGTCACCCGGACGGGCCCTTCCCAATAAATGTTCGCAGTCGTTTTCTGCGAATCGAATTCGCTGTCGGCAAAGAAGGGCTTGATGCTCAACTCGCCGGAGGGGAGCCTGATGCGCCAATCGACGGGGTAGCTGATCTTCGTGCTCGGACTCGTCCATCTGTTGACGGGCACCAGCTCGATCTCGTCCGGCTTCAATGGATGAGACCCGCGTGCATTCGAGACCGTGCCGGCTGTCATGACTTGCCGGCCAGCCGTGTCGAAAAGCGCATAGAGCATCACGTCGGAACCATCAGCCAGATGCAACGCAAACCAGTTCCATCCGAGGCTCAACACATCGAAATCGCCCCATTGATGGTCGAACCACACGTCGCCGCTGACCTGGACCGGCTTCCCTCCGATGGAGACTTCGCCTTGGGCGGAAATGCGGGGACGCGAATAGTAGTAACTGATCCCGCTCATGCCGAAATCAAGCAGACCCGGGGTTTCCGAACCTGCAGCTCGATGGGGGACAGGCTGGTGCGAATCGCTCAGATCGAGCGCAATCGAAGCACCTCCTTCAAGAGAGGCGTGCACTGCATGAGATGGACCCGCAGCAGCGACTTGCCAGCCGTCCTGCCTGAAGTCCAGGCCGTTTGCGGCGCTCTTCGCAGGAACGCCGCCGGTACGCGTTTGGCTGGAATAGCGCTGCCCGGTCTGGAGGTCGGTCAACGCCGCGTGCATGACCGTGTGCTTGACCAGCCCGTTGGCTACGAAGACAACAACGTGAAATGCATAGCGATGGCCTGTCTTCGCGTCGAGGATTCCGTTGTAGTACCACCATTCCATGCCGGACCCATGAGGCGCGTCGTCGGCCGGCAGGTTCAGGGGCGGAAGTGCGGCCGTTCGTTCAATCGGCTTCCTGCCCGAGTCGATCGATCCGGCAGACGCCGCGGAGGCCGGCAGCGGCTCGGACGTCCATGCATAGAGAAGGCATGCGCCGATGACCGCGAAGACGGCAACCAAAACGTAAGGTCTCAAGCCCTTGTTGCCGGAGCGTCTGCGGTATTTCCTGGCGTGGTCGTCGGCTTTCATCTGTCCTACCGGGGATGAGGGATAGGGCCGCAGCCTAGCACCGCTCTTCTTTGCAGCGGCGCAAGCAGCCTTGTCTACCGCTCGTCGAACGCGCACCATGCACTGTGGAGCGCCGCGCCTCGGCCGGCACCGAACACAGGAGCAAGACATGAAAGATCCGCTCACCCCCGCCGCAGAACTCGCGAAGAAGGCGAAGACGCCGTTCCCGGGCGCGACGGCCGAATACGACGCCGCGCGCCAAGCGCTGCTGGCGGAAGAGATCGAGTTTCGTCGCCACATGACTCGATTGGGCGAGCAGCGCCGCGCGCTGCCGCCTGGGCCGGTGATCGAGAAGGACTACCGCTTCAAGGACGAGCAGGCCTTCGAGGTCGGGCTCATCGATCTGTTCGGCGACAAGGACACGCTCGTCACCTACTTCTGGATGTACGGGCCGCAGCGTGAACGGCCGTGTCCGATGTGCACCAACTGGCTGGGCGCGGTGAACGGCAATGCCGCCGACATCAAGCAGCGGGTTGCGCTCAAGATCCTGGGGCGCTCGTCCGTGGAGCGGCAATACGCCTTCGCGCAGGAGCGCGGCTGGCGTGACCTGAATTTCGTGCAGACCATCGGCGACGACTACGCCAACGACCTCGGCATCCTGATGCCCGACGGGAGCGAGTACCCGGCGCTGAACGTGTTCAGGCGCGACGGCAGCAAGGTCCGGCTGTTCTGGGCGAGTGAGATGACCAGCGAGATGGCCGACCCCGGCCAGGACCCGCGCGACGCGCCCGACATCGCCTCGCTCTGGTCCATGCTGGACTTGACTCCGGACGGACGCGGGACCGACTGGTATCCGAAGCTCAAGTACTGAGGGGCGAACCACTGCCTCAACGGTCGAGCTTCGTCTGCCCTTTCTGCAGCGAGTCGAGCAGCGCCTTCGTTTCGCGAAGATCGCTGAACCCGAACCCTTCGGTGAACCAGCCGTAGAGCGGCTGCAGCATCTGCCGCGCCTCGGTGCTTTTCCCCTGACGCTGCCAGAACCCCGCCAGGTCGCGGGCCGCGCGCAATGAAAAGAGCTTGGCGCCGCGCTCCTCGGCGATGGCGATGGCGTTCTGGTAGTGCGCTTCGGCGCCGGTGTCGTCGCCGTCGATCTCCAGAAACCGGCCGCAAAGCCGCAGCAGTTCGGTCTCGTAGAAGCGCTCGTCGGTCTCGCCCTGGGCAGCCTGCGCCTGGGCGATGAATCGCCGTGCTTCGTCGCTTCGCCCGGCCCGCAACAACACGTCTGCCGCCTGCGCCCCGTACTGCGAGCCTTGTTGCTTTCCGCCGGCGGACCTCCAGAGGTCATAGCCCTTCCTGAGGAGAAGGATCCCGGCCTCGACATCGCCCAGCGCAACGCTGGTCCGTCCGAGGAAAATCAAGGCGTTGGCAACCCGCGTCTGGATGCCGAAACGTTCGGACAGCTCCAGCATCTGCTTCGCTTCCGAAGCTGCCTGCGCCGGCTCGCCTTTAGCCAGCAGGACCCTGATCCAGGTTTGCCTGGCCATTGCGATCGTCGGGGGATGACCTCTGGCTTCGGCGATCTGCAACGCTTGCGCCGCGAGCGCTTCGGCCTGCTCCAGATAGCCCTGCATCCCGCGCACTCTCATGCTGATGGCGCGAATCATGACCGCCGGATCCGCCCCCGCGATGGGGTGTTCATGCGTGAGCTGCACGCTGTCGTCGAGCGCCTTGGCCTCTTCCAGGTGCGCCCACGCCTCGCCGATCTCGCCGCGCAGATAGCGGGCGCTACCGAGAACGATCGATACGCTGACGCGCAACCGCGCTTGCAGCGACGCCAGCTGCGCCGGTTCGATCTCGCGGATGCTTTCGATGATTTCGCTGTTGCTGACCGAGTTCATCGTCGGCGCCGAGCCGACCCACGCGCTCACGTAGTCCTCGACCCGTCCGAGTTCTCGCGCCAGTTCGCGCGCCCTCGCGTAGCTCTGGTACGTGGCGCTGGAGGCGTAGCCCTCCGAGACCGTCAGCGCATTGCCGAGTTTCAGCTGGAGAGCCAGCTCGAGCTCGCTGCGCGCCGGCCCGGCAGGCAAGCGGGACACGAGTGCGATGGCGGCGTTGTAGTGGCTCGCTGCTTCGCGGCTGGCGTATCGGCGCTGCGCCAGGTCGCCGGCCGCCGTCCAGTACCGGAGGGCTTCGCTGCCGTGGCCGGCTTCCTGATGATGCTGAGCCAGCAGTTCGGGATGCGCAGCGACGGTCTGCGGCTCGCTGCGCTCCAGTGCGTCCGCGATCTGCGCATGCCGCAGCGCGCGCTGGCTCCTGACCATGCTGTTGTAGGCCGTGTCCCGGATCAGCGCATGCTTGAACGCATAGCCCGCGTCCGCAGGCGTACCGCGGCGAAACACCAGCTCGGCACGAAGCAGCTCATCCAGCGCCTGGTCGAGCTGCGCGGGCGGCATCTGCAGCACCTGCGCGAGCAGCGCATGGCTGAAATCGCGTCCGATGGCTGCTGCGACCTGTGCGATCTCCTTGGCGGGAGCCAGCCGGTCAAGCCGCGCCATCAATGAATCCTGCAGCGTCGACGGAATCGCCAGCGTCTGCAGAGGACCGTGCAGCCGGTAGCCCGCCGGTGTGTCCTCGACGAGCGCGGAGGCCAGCACGGTTTTGGTCAGCTCCTCGACGAACAGCGGTACGCCGTCGGTCTTGCGGATGATCTCGTCGATCAACTCCACAGGCAGCGACTTGCCGGCGGTGACGGTTTCGATCAGCGCCGCCGACTGCCGGTGACTCAGCCGGTTCATCGTCAACCGGGTCGAAGGGTTGCCCCAGGACGGCACGTATTGCGGACGGCAGGTCAACAGCATCAGGACGCGCGCGTCGCGCAGGCCGTCGACGGCCAGGCCGATCCATTCCTCGGTCGTCGGATCGATCCAGTGCGCGTCCTCGACCAGCATGAGCAGCGGCGCCCGACGGGAAACACCGTCGATGACGTCGATCGCCGCCTGCAGCGTCGAGCTTTTCTGTTGCTGCGGCGTCTGGCCGGCCGGGGCCGGCCGGCCTCCATCCGGCAGCATCATCAGCCTGAGCAGGCAACCCAGCGCATCGGGCACGAGCGATACCCCATGGTCGCTCAGATACCGTTCGAAGCTCGCGGCGCGCTGGGCCGGTGGATCGGCCGGCGTCAGGTTCGCCGCGTTTTCCAGACCGCGCACCAGCGGATAGAGGGCGCTGTTGCTGTGAGAGGGCGAGCATTGCAGCACCATCGTCTCGCGGGCTCCGGCGGCTGTGCGTTCCCGCAGGGCCTGGGTGATCCGCGACTTGCCGATCCCCGGTTCGCCGGAGAGCAGCACGATCTGGCCCTCGCCCTCGCACGCGGTGTTCCACCGCTCGAGCAGCAGCGCCAGTTCGCTGTCGCGTCCGATCAACTGGGACAGTTGTTGTGTGTGAATGGCTTCGAAACGGCTTGCGGTCCGGCGCTCGCGCAGCACTTGCCACGCATGCACCGGCGCTTCGAAGCCCTTGAGCTCCAGCAGACCCAGCGAGTCGAGTTCGAACTCTTCACCGATGAGCCGCCGGGTCCGATCTGCGATGACGATGCAGTCAGGCGCTGCCTGGCTCTGCAGCCTGGCCGCCAGGCTCGGCGTTTCGCCGCTGGCGCTCAACTCGGCCGCCGGCGTGCCGGATCCGATCTGGCCGACGACGACGAGGCCCGTCGCGATGCCGATGCGGGTGTGCAAGGCGTGCTGGCCACCCGCTGCGAGTCGGCCGACTGCAGCGATCGCGTCCAGTGCTGCATGGATCGCGCGCGCTGCATCGTCCTCGTTGGCGTGCGGGTAGCCGAAATACACGAGCACCCCGTCGCCGAGCAACTGTGCGACGTAGCCGTTGTGTGCAGCCACCGCCGCCGTCACCGCGGCATGGTAGTCGCCGATGACGGCCCGCAGATCCTCGGGATCGAGCAGGCCGGCCAATTGGGTCGAACCGACCAGGTCGCAGAACATCACCGTCAGTTGCCGCCGCTCGGCGACATGCGCTGTCGCAGGCAGGCTAGCCGCAGCCTGCGTGATGTGGCTCGTGGGGACCTCTTGGATACCCTGCGCGATCACCAACAGGATCCGCTTGCGATCGCCCAGCGCCGCGATGCCGATTTCCTTGAGGTCTGCGTCGGTGAGGCCGGCGATGACGTCCAGTTCAATGCGCTGCGCCTCGAACATCGGCGCATAGCGCTCCATGCCGATCTCAGCAAGCCACTGGACAATTGTTTGCATTGTTCGCCACCCTCTGGAGCGAACTTGCGAGGATACGCCTTTGGTTTCTGTTTCTGCGAGATTCCAGCGCTCGCCAGAAGGCGGGATGCACGCTCAGGATTGACCGATCAGAGAGGCGACGGTCTCCCGGATCCAGCGTTGGCCGCTGTGCCCGTGGCTGCGCTCGTGCCACACCATCCCCACCGCGAAGCCTTCCACCGGGAACGGACAGTCGATCAACTTCAGCTGGTCGGCACGGTCGCGTACCAGCCGTTCCGGGACCAGGGCCACGAAGTCCGACTGGGACACGATATCTGGGACGACCAGGAACGAAGCCGCCGACAGCACCACGTTGCGCTTGAGTCCGAAGGCAGCCAGGGCGTCGTCCACCGGCGTAACGAAGCCGCCTCCGTAAAGGGACACGACGACATGCTCCAGCCGGGCAAATTCCTCGACAGTGATCCCGGCCCGCAGCCGCGGGTGCTTTCGCCGGCCGATGAGCACATAGCGCTCGTCGAACAGATGCCGGGTGCGAAGACTGGGCGGCGCGGCTTGCGGCGTCATGAGCGCCAGGTCGACATCGCCGCGCGCCATCTGTGCTTCCAACTCGGGGATGTCCAGATTGCGCTGCGCCACACGCACCCCGGGCGCCTTCGTCCTGAGTTGCACGACGAGCGGCTTGACCAGCGCGGCGTGCAGGTAGTCCGTGCAGGCGATGGCGACGGTCAGCCTGGCCTTGGCAGGGTTGAAGTTGCTGTGGGCGGCGACCGTGGCACGAAGCTGATCGAGGGCCTGGCGCAGCGGGTCGAGCAGGTCGACCGCCTTGGCGGTCGGCGTCATCCCTCGATGTGCGGGAATGAGCAGCGGGTCATCGAAGACATCCCGCAGACGGCTCAACTGGGCACTGACCGCTGGTTGGCTCAGGTGCAGGCGGGCGGCCGCCTTCGTCACGTTCTGCTCCACCAGCAAGGCCTCCAGCGTGACCAGCAGATTGAGGTCGAGGCGTTTGCTATCCATTGGATGGATGGTAGCCAAACAATTTTGCGATTTCACGGATGGCTGCGAGCGACCGAGACTTGCGTGCATGAAGAAAGTCTTGATCGTCCATGCCCACCCCGAGCCCACATCGCTGACCCGGCAGCTGGTCGAGGTCTCCCGGCAGACGCTTCGGCAGCAAGGGCATGCAGTGCTGCAGTCGGACCTGTACGGCATGCGCTGGAAAGCCGTGTTCGACGAACACGACTTCCCCGCCCGTGCCGATTCGGAGCGGCTGTCCTTCGTGGACGAGTCCGGGCATTCCTATGCCAACGGACGCCAGGCCGCCGACATCGCCGCGGAGCAGCAGAAGGTGCTTGCCGCGGACGCAGTCATCTTTCAGTTTCCGCTTTGGTGGTACGGCATGCCGGCCATCATGAAGGGCTGGCTGGACAGGGTGTGGGCCTACGGCCTCGCGTATGGCTACAAGAACGCCGGCAACACATATCGCTACGGCGATGGCGCCTTCAAGGGCAAGCGGGCCATGCTGTGCGTCGCGGCCGGTGGGCCGGCGAAGGACTATTCGCCGCGAGGCATCAACGGGCCGCTCGAGCAGCTGCTCTTTCCCATCACGCACGGCTCGCTCTACTTCCCTGGCTTCGACGTGCTGCCGACCTTTGCGGCCTATGGCGCCGGGCGCATGAGAGGGGAAGCGCTGAGCGCGACGAAGGAAGCCTGGCGTTCGCGTCTAGCGGGCCTCTTCGAGGACGCACCCATTCCCTTCCGGCGGCAGAACGGCGGGGACTATCCGGACGGCCATGTGCTGGCAAGCCATGTCGCCGTCGGCCAGAGCGGACTGCCGGCGCATGTCGAATCTGCTTGCTAGCTAGCGAAGCGCCATCAACAGCACGCCGGTGAGGGCCAGGGCCGCGGTCCAGGCCTGGCGCGGCGCCGTGCCGCTCAGCAGGCGAGGGTGCATGGCGACGCCGCGGCACACGCCGATGGCGATGACGCCGGTCGTGACCAGCATCGCAGCCGTGTGCACGCCGACGGCCGCCAGTGCCAGGACCAGCGAGCCCGACGCGGTGATCTCGCGCGCCGGATTGTCGCCAAGGCACAGCGGCACGAGCGCCGGCACCAGCATCAGCCCGGCCCCGTGCGCGGTGGTCATCAGGAAGGACCAGAGCGCGATGCCGGCGTGGCCGGCCTGCGTGCTGATGGGCGTGCGCTGCCCGGCGCCGCGCAGCCAACGGTAGGCCGCCGCGCCGACGAGCAGTGCGCCGGCCAGGCCCTGGACCAGCGTGCGGTCCATCGACATGCCCTGTGCAAAGGCGCAGGCCACGATCGCAACCGACACGGCATGCCCAACGGCGATGGGCATCAAGGCCCGCAGCGCCTGCGCCCGATCGCGCGAACGCAGGCCCCAGGCGGCGGCCCACATCCAGCCGGTGGCAGGGTTCAGCCCGTGAAGGGCGCCGACCCCTGCGACCGCCAGCCATGGCCAAAGGCTTGCCATGACGCATGCTCGATGTCAGTGGCAGGACGATCCGGCCGCAGCGGCCGGCTTCGCGGCCGCTGCCGGCTCGTAGCGGTCGTGGTGGCGCACCCATGCCATGCCCTGGCCCGCGTTTTCGTCGCGGCCCTTGGGCGTGAGGTCCAGCAGGTTGTAGGTGCCCATCATCACTTCCACGCCGCGCCCGTAGGTCGAGTAGGTGTGGAAGACTTCGCCCGCGTCGTCCTTATAGAACACGCTGATGCCGGGCCACTCCTCCCCAGCGAGGGGCCACTCGCCGTAGTTGTAGTGGAGCTTGCCCTTGGCCACTTCCTCCGGCGTGAAGCTGACGCCGAAGTCGTAGTTGAAGTCGCTGCCGTTAGAGGACACCCACTTGAACTGCCAGCCCATGCGCCGGCGAAAGCGCTCGATCTCGGCCAGCGGCGCGCGCGAGATGGCCACGAACGTGACGTCGCGATGCGCCAGGTGCACGTTCATGCCGTCGGTGTGGTCGGCCATGTAGGAGCAGCTCGGGCACCCTTGCTCCCATCCCGGGCCGAGCATGAAGTGCTGCACCAGCAGCTGGCGGCGGCCCTCGAAGAGGTCGGCGAGCGCGCGGCGGCCTTCGTGCGCGTCGAAGACGTAGTCCTTCTCGATGCGCTCCCACGGCAGCGCGCGGCGCTCGCGGGCGATCTGGTCGCGCAGGTGCGTCAGCTCCTTTTCGCGGGCCAGCAGCGTCTTGCGCTCGGCAACCCATCGCTCCTTCGACACGACGGGATGGTTCACTGTGCTTGTTTCGGTGGTGTTCATGGTGTGCTCCTTTGCTTTATGACCTGAGGCCTTTCGGACGCCGCACGGCGCGGACCTTTCCGCTCGCGCCGCCGCCGCAATAGAAGAGATCGGCCCCGTCGGACTCGAGCCCGCTGACGCCGATGCCGTGCGGCATCTCCAGCCGCTCGAGCACGGTGCCGCTCTTCGGGTCGATGCGGCGGAGTTCGCTCTCGTCGCCTTCCCATGTCCCGTGCCACAGCTCGCCGTCGACCCAGGTCACGCCGGTGACGAAGCGGTTGGACTCGATGGTGCGAATGACTGCGCCGGTCGCCGGATCGATCTGGTGGATCTTGCGATCGCGGTACTGGCCCACCCACAGGCTGCCCTCAGCCCAGGTGAGCCCCGAGTCGCTCCCATTGCCGGGCGCCGGGATGGAGGCCACCACGTCGCCGCTGACAGGATCGATCTTGTCGATGCGTGCCTCGGCGATCTGATAGAGGTGCGTGCCGTCGAAGGCGGTGCCGGCGTCGCAGGCGTGGGCCAGCGTGCGCGTGGGCTCGCCGCTCTCGGGATCGAAGGCGATCAGGCTGGCCCCGGTGGCGGCCCAGACGCGCTGGCCATCGTGGGTCACGCCGTGCACGCTGTCGGCCCCAGGGAAGGGACCGTACTCGCGCACGATCTCGGCCGCACGCGCCGTTGCCTGAGGTCTGTCCTTGCTGGTCTTGCTGCTCATCGTTGCTCCTTGTGGTGCGCCTCGGATCGGCGCCTGGAGACAACTCTAATCAAGCGCGAGCGCAGCGGGGAGTAACAAGATCGTCGTGAATCCGGCCAGCGGCGGCGCGAGCCAGCGCTGCGCCCGCGCCCGCCCGATAGCGCGCACCCTCCCCTCTGCCTCGAGCTCGACAAGCGCGCGCTGGACGGTGCGCTGACTGGCGCCCAGGGCCAGCGCCAGGGCCGAGGTCGACCAGGCCGCGCCGTCGGAGAGCAGCGCCACCAGCGATGCCTGCTCGCCGTCGATGGGCGGCGCCAGGACGACGACATCGCGCGCGTCGCGCGGCCTGAGGACGAAGCCGCGCGCGGTGGCCTCGACTTGCGCCAGCGCTGCGACGAGCGCGCGCAGGCGGCCGATCTCGACTCGCAGGCGCGCTCGATGTGTCTCGTCGGGGTGGCGGGTGCGGAACGCGCACGCGATCAAGGCTTCGCGATCGATATCGCCGGGCCACGCCTCGGCGAGCGCACGCGCCAACGCGAACAGCACCGGCCGGCGCGCCAGCGGCCGCCACGCGTCGCCGGCACCCACCCCGCGACGGCAGGCGTCAACCACCAGCGCGTCCGAGGCCAGGAGCGCTGCGACCTCGTCGAGGCGCAGCGCCTGCTCGCCGCCGTCGGACAGGCGCCGGGCGGCGGGACGATCGAGCGCAGCCCGCGCCTCCGCCACCTCGGCCAGGAGCGCCGGCACGCGTGCACGATCGGCCGCCTCGTGCGCGCGGGCGAGCGCCGCCTGCGCCGGGCCGGGGCGCAGCGAGCGCAGCGCGAGCTCGGCCGCGGCCAGCTCGGCCACCGCCGCCAGCGTCGGCGGCAGGCCGCGCGCATCGAGCGGCGCCAGCGTGGCCGCGGCCTCGTCGAGGCGGCCGAGCAGCAGGAGCCGGCGCGCCGCGATCAGCCGCGCCTGCAGCGCGTTGGCATGGTCGGCGTGCGCCTCGAGCGTGGCCGAGGCTGCCGCCAGCGAGCGCGGCGAGCCGCCGAGGTCGCGCATGGCCAGCGCCACCTCGGCCTCCGCAACGACGCAGCGAGCGCGCGCCAGCGCCTCGTGGGCGCCGAAGCCGCGGGCGGCGAGCCGCAGGAGCTCGCGGGCGCGCGGGTGCTCGCCGAGCTGGGCCATGGCGATGCCGCGCAGGGCCAGCGCCGGCGGGTCGTCGCGCAGGGCAACCCGCTTGAGGGCGCCGAGCGCGTCGCCGGCGGCGAGGGCGCGCGCGGAGGCGGCGATCAGGGAGTCCATGACGACAGGCTACCCCACCGCTGATCCCGCGCCGCGCCTGTTTGCAGGAACAGGACTTCGAAGCGTAAGCAGCTTTGCCTACCGGTCATCGAGCGCGCGATATGCACCATGGAACGCAGGCAAATGCGAAAGGACCCGCCCGCCATCGCAACGACATGCTGAAGCACGCGCATCCCGACAAGGCAGACATCGCCGCGCAGTTGGTCCGGCGAGCGGACGAGTGGATTCGCCGCGCCGAGCCGAAGGATCTGCTGCGCGTCATGCTGCGCGGTGGCCTGAGCCCGGTGATCGTCGAAGAGGGCGGCCACGTACTCACCGGCATCGATCTGAGCGACGGCCCGGGCATCCTCTCCAAGGTAGGAATGATCTGGGTCGATCTGTCGGCCGCCGAAACCCTCGCGATCTTCGCGCAGGTGTGGGGCGCTTCCGCTCCTCCTGCGAGCGTCGATGCGCAGGAAGCCTGGATAGCAGCCGACACGGTGGCCCAGGCCGGAGCGCGACGGTTCCTGCACGACGAAGTCGACGAGAACATCGCGCTGTTCGGGGCTTGCGTGGATGAATGGCTCGTATCCAATCAAGCGTAGAAACCCACGCCAGGCGAGCGCGCGAAGAGAGTTTGACCATTCCACAGGAGCCCACGATGCCCGAAAACCCCAATATTCCACTTCCACCCGGCTTGGCGTCCCAGCGGGCGGTTTACCAGGCCCTGGCCGAGCGCTTCGGCGTGCTGGCGCCCGGCGAGACGCTGTCGAGCGAACTCATGGCCTTCGCCGACGAGGTCGCGCGCATGGCCCGGGAAGACCGTGACAGCGGACGAGGCGTGGAATGACGTTGCGACGTCTCAACGCATGCCCGCGTGGAGGGTCGTCCTACATCGTCATGCGCAACAGGCTTGCACCATCAGGAATCAGGGCTCGCACTTTTGATGCTGGAAAGGAGCGAGCCATGAACGCCATCAATCTCCGAACCTTCTGCACCGCGGCAGCTCTTGCCGCCTGCAGCATCGCCTTCGTCGGCTGCACCACGACACGTCCCGACGACCGTGCAAGCACCGCTTCTTCGCGGACGTCCATCGACGCGCAGGTCGACGCCTCCCTGTCCAAGCTTTACGACGCCGTACCGGATTCACGCGAGCTGGTGGCCAAGTCCAGGGGCGTGCTGGTGTTCCCGTCGGTGGTTGGCGCGAAGCTGGGGATCGGCGCCGAGTACGGCCGGGGCGCGCTGCGCGTCGGCGGCCGCACCCAGGCCTACTACAGCACGACGGCGGGCTCGATCGGCTTCCAGGCCGGCGCGCAGTCGAAGGCAATGATCTATCTGTTCACCACCCAGGAAGCGCTGGACAAGTTCCGCAACAGCAAGGGCTGGACGGCTGGGGCGGACGCCACGGTAGCCGCCGCGACCATCGGGGCCAACGGCAGAATCGATACCAACACGATCCGCCAACCGGTGGTCGGCTTCGTGTTGACCAATGTGGGCCTGGAGGCCGGCGTTTCGCTCCACGGCGCGAAGATCACCGAGGTTCAGCTCTAGCGATCCAGGTCGTCGCGCAACCAGACGCTCGCCAAGGCGGACAGCGCAGCACCTGCGGCAGCAGCGATCAGCACCGCTCGCACGGGCTGCTCGATCACGAATTCGCGCGTCACGCCCAGCGCTCGATCGACATGGGCCTTGAGTGGCGCTGCGCCCACCGGTATCGGTGTGCAAGGCAGCGTTTTCGATATCACCTGCTCGTCGTCAACAACGGCACTGGCTTCATCCGCGACGGTTGGGGTCGCGTCATCGGGGTTCTTCGGATTCATCAAAGTCCCTTCGCTTGAAACTGCAGAGACAGCGAACAAATCCTCCCGACAGCGCCCCAGCTCGCGTGTCAGCGCCGAGGGATGCGCGACGTAGGAGCAGTGCGGACGAGAGATTGCACTTTCGGCACAACGGTCGGAGGACGATGTTTGCTGCTTACATCCGGAGTACATGCGACGTCGAAGGGGCCGGCAAAGTGATCTCACGCCGTCTCTCGGCCACTCGCAGAGAGGCAACCGGAGCACAGATCGTGTCCTTACGCATTTCTGGCCAGCTGGCATCACGGAAGCCGCCTGACGTTCACGGGCTCGAAGAGAGCACCGCCGTCGCTGGACAGAGCAGGCTGGATTCGCGTGCATGGCTCGCGCCTGGAACGCAGAGAAGTAGAACTTTTTGGTTACTGCGGTGTAACCCCTATGAATAGACGCCGAGGGCCGTCATGTTCACCCGTTGCATCGTCCGCATGCTGTTGTGCATCGCTGCCATGCCCGCCATCTCCGAAGAGCCGATGCCAGCCCAGGATCGCGTGTTTCTGAGCAAGGACGAGATCGAGAGAACCTTGATCGGCAGGGCCATTGTTTCAAACAATCTTGCGACCGGAATGATCTCGCGCTGGGAATTCCATTCGGACGGCCACGTCGACTTCGTCAACCGAAGCGGCCCCGGCAGCGCGTCGGGCACGTGGATCCTCAACGCCGATGGCTATATGTGCGTCACGATGGTGATGCGAACCGGCTGCCGCTACTGGTTCACGAAAGACGGCGCCATCGCGAACTCAAATACCAAGGGGCCCGATGCCCCGACGGTGGCCGAGATACGGTTTGAATAGCACTGCGAAGAAACTCCGCCGCCGTCAGCACGTCCTACTGACCCGCCGCCGCGACATTTTCGCGCCCTCGACGAGAAGCCCGTTCAGCAACGCCTTGAACGCCTTCACCGCGCGCTTCGACGTGGCGGCCGGATCGTCCGCATTGGCGATCCATTGCGCCGCGTGCAACGCGGCGCCGCTGAGCAGACGGGCGGCACCCTCCGGATCAACGTCGATGATGTAGCCGTCTTTCTTCAGCGCCTTGAGGCTCTCGGTCATCGAGCGGTTGCATTCGCTCTGGCTCGCCCAGGTCGAGGGATCACCGAGCACCGCGGGGCCGTCGCGCATGACGATGCGCCGGATCTCGGGCTCCAGGGCCATCTCGATGTAGGCGATGTTTTCATCGACGAAGCCGCGCCACGGGTCCTTCGCCTTGGCAGCGATGGCGCGCAGACGTTGCGACATCTCCTCGTCGATCTCGGCGATGACCGCCTGAAGCAGCCCCTTCTTGTCACCGAAATGGTGATAGAGGGCGCCACGCGTCAGACCGGCTGCGGCCGTGAAGTCGTCCATCGACGCGGCCGCGTAGCCGACCGAACCGAACGCCTGGCGCGCCGCATCCACGAGCTTTGCCCGTGTCTCGGCAAGCATCTCCTTGCGCGGTCTGTGTGCCATTGCTTTTCCTTTCATATACGCGGCGTATGTTTTTGACATACACTGCGTATGTCATTGTGCCACTGCTCATTTGCAAGGTGTTTCCCGATGCTCAACCTCTATAGCGAGATCTTCAAGCCGCCCGGAGCCAAGGGCTTTGCGGCGGCCGGCTTCATCGCCCGCCTGCCGGTTGCCATGTCCACGATCGGCATCGTCGCCATGCTGTCCCAGACGCACGGCGCGTATGGGCTCGCGGGTGCGGTCGCCGCCACGTTCGCGCTGACCAACGCGCTCGTCGCGCCGCAGATTTCCCGTCTCGTGGACCGGCTCGGCCAACGTCGCATCCTGACGCCGGCGACGACGCTTTCGGTGGCGGGCTTCATCGGTCTGTTGGTCGCGACGCATTTCGGCGGCCCGGTTTGGACGCTGTTCGCATTCGCGCTGCTCGCCGCCGCGATGCCCAGCATGCCGGCCATGGTCCGGGCGCGGTGGACGCAGCTGTACCGCGGCACACCCAAGCTCAACACGGCCTTCGCCTTCGAGTCGGTCGCAGACGAGCTTGTCTATATATCGGGATCGGCCCTGGCCGTCGGTCTCAGCGTCTCCCTGTTCCCGGAGGCCGGCCCGCTCGCCTCGACCCTGTTCCTGGCCGTCGGCTCCGCAGCCTTCATCCTGCAGAAGGGTACCGAGCCCAAGGTGCAGCCGACGGCCAAGAGCGGCGGCGCGCCGACCATCAAACTGCGCCCGGTCCAGATCCTGACCTTCGCGATGGTGGCCATCGGCGCGATCTTCGGTACGGCGGAGGTGACCGTCATTGCGCTCACGGCCGAATTCGGCAACGCGGCCGCGGCCAGTCTGGTGCTTGGCGGCTATGCCCTCGGCTCCATGTTCGTCGGCCTGGTGTTCGGCGCCTTGAAGCCCAGAATGCCGCTTTCGCGCCAATTCGCCATCGCGATCGCCATCGCGGCGGCGACGACCGTGCCGCTGCTGTTCGTAGGCAACGTTCCAATGCTGGCACTCGCCCTGTTCATCAGCGGCGCAGCGATCTCGCCAACCTTCATCACGGCCTTCGGCCTGGTCGAACGGCTCGTCCCGGCCGCCAAGCTCACTGAAGGCATCACCTGGGTGATGACCGGGATCGGCATCGGCATGGCCATCGGCTCGTTCGCCTCCGGCTGGGTCATCGACGCATTCGGCCCTGGCCAGGGATTCTGGGCTTCAGTCGCAGCCGGTGGCGTCGCCTTTCTCACCGCACTCCTCGGCCAGCGTGGCCTTACGGTTTCGCACTGCATCGGCGACCGGTGCCCGGCAGCCGCCTGAACTCGAAGTGCGGCGGCCAGCCACCACGACGTGGCGGGCTCTGTTTTCTTGCCTCCTGACTAAATTTCCGCTTGACCTCAAGTTAGGTTGAGGGATCACAGTGCGGCGCATGAACTGTGATTCCCAACCCTCCGGCCGCGTCGCGCACGCGCTCGAAATCCATCGCAGCATTGCCGCGTGCAGTGACCATCTCACGCGGAACAACGATGTCCACGCGCTGACCGCGGCGTTGATGTTGCCTTGCTACCAGGCCCAGCTCGGCCGGCTGGCGCGCGCGATGAACTCGGTGGAGAAGAGCGAGCTGATGTCGCTGCTGCTCCCCATCGACGCGGGGTGACAGCAGGCCCTCAGCCCTCCGCGCGCTGGATGACCACCAGGCGGCGTGCGCCGGGTCCCTGCGATGCCAGCTTGTCGCCAGGGTTGCGCAGCCGGCAGCGGTCGATGGACAGGCAGCCGCAGCCGATGCAGTCGTCCAAGGTGTCGCGCAGCTTCTTGAGCTGAGCCATGCGCTCGTCCAGCTCCGCGCGCCAGCCGGCGGAAAGCCGCGCCCAGTCCGCGCGGCTGGGCGCCGCCGAGGTGGGGAGGGTCGCCAGGGCATCGGAGATGTCGGCCAACGCGATGCCCACCCGCTGCGCGACACGGATGAACGCCACACGCCGGAGCACCTCACGCGCATAGCGACGGTGGTTGCTCGGCGCCCGATGGCTCGCGATGAGGCCTTTGGATTCGTAGAAATGAAGGGTGGAGACCGGGACGCCGCTGCGTTGCGCGACCTCGCCGACGGAAAGCGTGGCGGAACGATCTATGGGTTCTGGCTTGGATTTCATCGGGACCTCTCGGCCTCAACTTTAGTTGAGGTTTTGGTCCCGTAGCTTGTCTACGTTATTCGTAGAGCAAACGCATTGGCGCTCGTCCACGATCGAGTGATGGAAGGCCCTTACACCTACAGGGTCCTTCGCTACGTGCACGACGTCGGCACGGCCGAGTTCATCAACGTCGGTGTCGTTGTCGCCTCGTGCGATGCGCCCTGCGTTGCGGCGAAGTTCAACACCGACTACCGCCGCGCCAAGGGTGCCTTTCCATCTCTGGAAACCGAGATCTTTCTCGCCCGCATGACGCGCCTGCAGGCGTGCTTCGACGCTATCGATGCCGCCCGGTGTTCCGAGGTGCACGCCCGCGAAGGCATGTCCATCGAGGGATTGATCCGTTGCGTGCTGCCGTTGGAAGACAGCGCACTCCACTGGTCGCCTACTGGCTCAGGCATCGGCGGTCCGCTGGCCGCGACGCTGCAGTTGCTCTACGAGCGCTTCGTCACCAGGCATGACTCTCGACGCGGGCGTTGAGTGAAATGCCTCGTCTTGCGCCTCGTTGTTGATGTGGAGGAAGCAGCAGCACGAAGACGACTGAACGCACGACATGCTTACCAGCTTTCTCGATTCAAAGTCCACTACGCAACCGGCTGCTGAAGCACACCCCGCTTGCGCGCATGGAACACAAACGCCACCACCTGCCACGCGACGAACACGCCGATCAACGCAAGCAAGGTGCCGCTGATGGGCCGGGTGAAGAACATGGTGAAACTCCCGCGGCTCAGGAGCAGCGAGCGGCGGAAGTTCTCTTCCAGCATGGGGCCGAGGATGAAGCCGAGCATGAGCGGGGCGGCATCCAGCTCCAGCCGCATGAACATGTAGCCGACGAAGCCGAACGCAGCCGTGATGAAGATGTCTTCCATGCTGTTGTTCACGCTGTAGGTGCCGATGCAGCAGAAGAACAGGATGGACGGGAACAGCACGCTGTACGGGATCTTGAACACCGACAGCCAGTAGCGCACCAGCGGCACGTTCAGCACGAGCAGGAAGACGTTGCCCACCCACATGCTGGCCACCAGGCCCCAGAACAGGTCGGGGTGGCTGGCGATCATGTTCGGCCCGGGCTGGATGCCCTTGATGACGAAGGCGGCCAGCATCAGCGCCATCACCGCGTTCTCGGGGATGCCGATGCTCATCAGCGGGATGAAGCTGGTGCGCGCTGCCGCTTCGTCGGCCGCGGCCTGGCCGGCCACGCCCTCGATGCAGCCGGTGCCGATCTCGTGCTTGTACTTGCTGACCTTCTTGTCGATCGCATACGCGGCAAACTGCGCGATGGTGGGGCCGCCGCCGGGCAGGATGCCCAGGAAGGAGCCGATCGCGCCGCCGCGCAAGGCGCTGGGGATGATCCGCTTGAACTCGGCCCACGTCGGGATCAGGTTGATCTTGCCGTTGAAAGGCGAGCGCTCCTCGCGGGCGTCGAGGTTCTTGGTGATCTCGGCGATGCCGAAGCAGCCGAGCGCGATGCTCACAATGCCGACGCCGTCCATCAGGAAGGGCAGGTCCATGGTGAAGCGCGCGGTGCCGCTATTCACGTCGGTGCCGATCTGGCCGAGCAGCACGCCGATCAGGCACATGGCAAGGCCATTGAGCAGGCTGCCCGTGGTGACGAAGCTCACGCACACGAAGCCGACCATCATCATGGCGCAGTAGTCCGCAGGGCCGAAGAGGAAGGCCACTTCGCCGAGCACGGGCGCCAGCCATGCGAGCACCACGATGGCGATCGTGCCGCCGATGAAGCTGGAGACGCCGGCGGTGAACAGGGCCAGGCCGGTCTTTCCCTTGAGCGTCATCGCGTAGCCGTCGATGCAGGCCACGATGCTGCTGGCGTGCGGGATCTTCATCGTGATGGCGCTCACGCTGTCGCCGTATTGCGCGCCGTAGTAGATGCCGGCCAGCATGATGAGCGCGCCACCCGTGGGGATGGAATAGGTCAGCGGCAGCAGCAGGCTGATGGTGGCCAGCGGGCCCAGGCCGGGCAGCAGGCCGACGAGCGTGCCCACGGTGCAGCCGAGGGCGCAGAACATCAGGTTCTGGAGGGTGAGGGCGTGCGAGAAGCCGAACGCCAGGTTGTGCAGGACGTCCATCAGTAGAGCGGCAGGTTCAGGCCGAGCAGTTTCTGGAGGACCAGGGCCATCGTGACCAGGCCGGCGGCGATCTTGACGTTGCGCACCCATGAGTAGGAGGTGCCGGCCAGGGTGGAGCAGAACACCATGAAGACGATGCCCGCGATCATGTTCACGTACATCGAGATCGCGGCCAGTCCGCAGAGGCTCGTGAGGATGATGGCAATGTTCTTGAGGTTGAGGTCCAGGTGCACGCGTTCGACAAAACGCGAACGGATCACGGTCGCCAGGCCGACGAGGAACAGCAGGGAGCTGACCAGGGCAGGGAAGAGGCCCGGCCCCGCGCGGCTGAAATCGCCGATCGGGTAGCGCAGGGACTGGAGCCCGAAGGCCAGCGAGATCGCGATGAGGAAGAGCCCTCGGGCGAGGTTTCGATCGATCATGGGATGTTTGTCTCCGGTGTGGCAGTTGCTGACCGGCGCGAATGGTCCTGCCTTGCCACTGATCGGAATCTGACCAGCCCGTGAGGGGAAATACGTAGCGGGCGGACGTTCGATGCGGTGATGCGAGCGTCCGCTTCGCTTCCACGGCAATGTCCGATGGCTGAGGTTTAATTGCGTTTCTGCCCGTATCAAACGGCGATGCGGGCGTCGCGGAGAAACCGAGATGAGCAACGTGAGAATGTGGCCCGTCGAATCGGCCGATGCCCTCAGCCCGCTGCAACGGCGTCACGCGCCCGCCGGCACCTCTTCGGAGGATCTGATCCACTTCGGTCCGTTCAGTCTGTCGCCCACCACACACATCCTCCAGGATGCGGGGCGGCCGGTGCGACTCGGCAGCCGTGCGCTCGAGATCCTGTTGTTGTTGGTAGAGAACGCCGGCAGGTTCGTGAGCAACGCCAAGATTGTTCAAAGAGTCTGGCCGCGAAACGTCGTCGTGGACGGCAATCTCAGAGTTCATATCGCGGGTCTGCGCAAGGCACTCGGGGATGGTCAGGAAGGCCGTGACGCCGCAGAATTCACCCAAGACCGGTCGGTCGGTAGCGTGCTCAAGACGAGCTATCCGCAGCGGGCCATCGTTGTTGCCCACCTCTCTGAAGTTGCGGCCGTCCTCTTGACCAAGCACCTTCACGCTATCGCCGCGGGCGCGGCCAGGCGAGTCATGCGCAGGAGTTCTTCACCACCGTGAACCTGGCCTATACACCGGCTTGAACGGCGGCGCCTCAACAGTTGCCCGGCACCGGCGAGCCACGGCCCAAGCCCCCACAATGCCGTGCGCGCCGCGCCTCAAACTTGTTAAAGTTTGCGCCCGTTCGCCACGCAGTCAATCTCGTGGCATTGCGTTGTTGTTCAGCCCGCCCGAAAGCCACCATGACCGCCGGAAACTCCCAGATCATCTACACCCTCACCGACGAGGCGCCGCGCTTGGCCACGGCCTCGCTGCTGCCCATCATCCAAGCTTTCGCCGCGCCGGCGGGCATCGACGTCGCCACCAGCGACATCTCGGTGGCGGCCCGCATCCTGGGGCAGTTTCCTGAGGTGCTGACCGAAACGCAGCGGATGCCGGACAACCTGGCAGAGCTGGGCAAGCTGACGCTGCGGCCCGCAGCGAACATCATCAAGCTGCCCAACATCAGCGCCTCGGTGGCCCAGCTGAAAGCCGCCATCAGGGAACTGCAGGACAAGGGCTACAAGGTTCCCGACTTCCCCGAGAGCCCGAAGACGGACGAGGAGAAGGATATCCGCGCGCGCTACAACAAGTGCATCGGCAGCGCGGTGAACCCGGTGCTGCGGGAGGGCAACTCCGATCGCCGCGCGCCCAAGGCAGTGAAGGAATTTGCGCGCAAGAACCCGCATCACATGGCCGAGTGGAGTCAGGCGTCGCGCTCGCACGTCTCGCACATGCACCACGGCGACTTCTACCACGGCGAGAAGTCGATGACGCTGCACAAGGCGCGCGACGTGAAAATGGAACTGATCACCAAGAGCGGCAAGGCCATCGTGCTCAAGCCGAAGGTTTCGCTGCTCGAGCGCGAGGTGATCGACTCGATGTTCATGAGCAAGAAGGCCCTGCTCGATTTCTACGAGCGGCAGATCCAGGACGCGCACAAGACAGGCGTGATGTTCTCGCTGCACGTGAAGGCCACCATGATGAAGGTGTCGCACCCCATCGTGTTCGGCCACTGCGTCAAGATCTTCTATCGCGACGCCTTCGAAAAGCACGCCAAGCTGTTCGAGGAGTTGGGCGTGAACGTCAACAACGGCATGGTCGACCTGTACAACAAGATCGCCACGCTGCCTGAAAGTACACAGGATGAGATCAGGCGCGACTTGCACGCCTGCCACGAGCATCGCCCCGAGCTGGCGATGGTGGATTCCGCCAAGGGCATCACCAACTTCCATTCGCCCAACGACGTGATCGTGGACGCCTCCATGCCCGCGATGATCCGCAACGGCGGCAAGATGTACGGTGCCGACGGCCGGCTGAAGGACGTGAAGGCCGTGATGCCCGAGAGCACCTTTGCCCGCATTTACCAGGAGATCATCAACTTCTGCAAGTGGCACGGCGCCTTCGACCCCAAGACCATGGGCACCGTGCCCAACGTCGGCTTGATGGCGCAGCAGGCCGAGGAATACGGCTCACACGACAAGACCTTCGAGATCCCCGAGGACGGCGTGGCCAACATCACCGATCTCGATACGGGTGAGGTGCTGCTCAGCCAGAACGTGGAAGCGGGCGACATCTGGCGCATGTGCCAGGTCAAGGACGCCGCCATCCGCGACTGGGTCAAGCTCGCCGTCACGCGCGCGCGCAACTCGGGCATGCCGGTGGTGTTCTGGCTCGACGCCTACCGCCCACATGAGGCGCAGCTCATCACCAAGGTCAAGATGTACCTGCACGAGCACGACACCGCCGGACTGGACATCCAGATCATGAGCCAGGTGCGCGCCATGCGCTACACGCTGGAGCGCGTGATCCGCGGGCTGGACACCATCAGCGCCACCGGCAACATCCTGCGCGACTACCTGACCGACCTGTTCCCCATCATGGAGCTGGGCACCTCGGCCAAGATGCTGTCCATCGTCCCTCTGATGGCTGGCGGGGGCATGTACGAAACGGGCGCCGGCGGCTCGGCACCCAAGCACGTGCAGCAGCTGGTGGAGGAGAACCACCTGCGCTGGGATTCGCTGGGCGAGTTCCTCGCGCTGGCCGTGAGCCTGGAGGAACTGGGCATCAAGACCGGCAACGCCAAGGCCAAGTTGCTGGCCAAGTCACTCGACACCGCCACCGGCAAGCTGCTGGACAACAACAAGGGCCCCTCGCCCAAGACCGGTCAGCTCGACAATCGCGGCAGCCACTTCTACCTGGCGCTCTACTGGGCCCAGGCCATGACCGAGCAGACCGAAGACAAGGAACTGGCCGCCCATTTCAAGCCGCTCGCCGATGCCCTGGCCGCCAACGAGCAGAAGGTCGTGGACGAGCTCGCCGCCGTGCAAGGCAAGCCGGCCGACATCGGCGGGTACTACCTGCCGGATGTGCGCAAGACCGATGCGGTGATGCGGCCGAGCGCAACGTTCAACGCGGCGCTGGCCGCCGTGTCGGGCTGAAGGCAGGGCGCGGCCAAGACCAGACATTGAGAGGCAGAAGGAAGTCTGAGAATGGCGACGAAGAACGTCAAGCTGCGAAGCGACCAGATTGGCAAGGCATCACCGGTCGAGGTATTCGCGGTGCCGTGCGGCCAATGAGTCTTGACGAAATCACTCAGGCAACCATCGCCTTCATCCGAGCGCATGAGGCCTGGGGCGCTCCTATCGTGCTGGCCCTCGCCTTCGGGGAATCGTTGGCGTTCATTTCCCTGTTGTTGCCGGCGACCGTGATCTTGTTTGGTGTCGGCTGGCTCATCGGGGGGAGCGGCATTGCGTTCTGGCCGCTGTGGTGCGCGGCCGTCGTCGGGGCCGTCCTGGGGGACTGGTTGTCCTTCTGGATCGGCGGACGGCTGAAGAGCAATGTCGGCAACTATTGGCCCCTGTCTCGCCATCCGGACCTGATCCCGCGCGGTCATAGGCTCTTCGAGCGCTGGGGAGTGGTCGGCGTATTTTTCGGGCGCTTCCTCGGCCCCCTTCGCGCGTCTGTGCCATTGGTGGCAGGCATCTGCGAAATGCCCGCGTCTACGTTTCAGATTGCCAACATCGCTTCAGCTGTCGTGTGGGCGACCGGCATCCTGGCTCCCGGCGCGTTCGGCCTCAAGTGGCTGCAGCAGTGGGTGTGAAGAGCTCGGGGTGAGTTCGGATTGCAATTGAACGTCCACCAACGCTCAGTTCGTTCATCATCACACCGTCCAGGACCGCACCGAGAGGGAAAGCTCATGTCAACGCTCGCACTGTTCGACACCGCGGTTGCCGGCTTGACCTCGGCCTTGGCCACTCCGTCCGGCATCGTTGCGCTCTGCTCGGCTGGGGCCGCCGGCACGCTGGTGATCGTGAGTTCCTTCGTAAAGACCATGATCCCCCTGCGCTGCCTTGCGATCGGCGGCAACCTGGGCTTTCTGATCTACGGCGCGCTGCATCCGTCGCTGATCCTGGTGCTCCTGCACGGCGCACTGCTGCCGATCAACATTTTCCGCGCAGCCCAGATGGTCCGCCTCACGCGCCGCGTGCAGGTCGCGGCGGCGTCGAGCGACTTTTCCGGCGTCTGGCTGCGCCCCTACATGCGCCGGCGGCGACTGAAGAAAGATGCAATCCTGTTTCGCAAAGGCGATGCGGCAAAGCGCCTGTACTTCCTCGCTGAAGGGCAGATCGAGTTTGTCGAGATCGGGCAGACCATGGAGCCTGGCCGCTTGTTCGGCGAGATTGGGTTCTTTGCGCCTGACAAGCAACGCACGCTGACCGCCCGCTGCGCCACGAACTGCACCGTGCTGCAGATGGACGAGATGACTTTCAAGTCGCTCTATTTCCAGAACCCGGCCTTTGGATTCGAGGTGGTGACCTTGGTGGCTGGACGGCTCCTGGCTGACCGGCAGCGCCTGGAAGACCGGCTCGCGGCCGAATCGCTGGTCACCTGATCATGCGATGACCCAGCGCGAACGACCTATTGCAACTCAACAACTAGCCAGGCTCCCGATGCGGGATGACAATGTGAAACATCATGAAACGCGCGACAACACTTCGCCGCCTGGCGCTGTGGGTCTGGCTCCTGATCCTGCCGGTGCTCGCCCAGGCGCAGGCACAGCTCGGAAGCGCCGCTGCCTTGCGGGCCAAATATGACGCCGTTCAGTCGCAGTTCGACCAGAACGCCTTTGGGCGACCGCTGGTGCTCGAATCGACGGAAGCCGCCGGTCAATTGAGCGGCGATATCTTCGCAGTGTTGAATCACCCGGTCGACCAGGTGAACGGTTCGTTGAGCCAGCCCGGCGTCTGGTGCGATGTGCTGATGCTGCACCTCAACACCAAGTACTGTGTGGTGCGCGGGACAGAAAGTGCCAGGACACTCGTCGTCTCGGTCGGCCGCAAATTCGACCAGCCGCTTTCGGAGGCGCAGCGCGTCAACTTCGTCTGGCAGCCGCCGACCATCACCGACGACTACCTCAGCGTGCGATTGAGCGCCGACAAGGGGCCGCTGTCCACCCGCGACTACCGCATCGAACTCGAGGCGACGCCGCTCGGCAACGGCAAGACCTTCATTCATCTCGGCTACGCCTATGCCTACGGGGCGGCAGCGCGCATCGCGATGCGGGGCTACCTCGCGACCATCGGCGCAGACAAGGTGGGATTCACCGCGATGGGCAAGGACTCGGCGGGCCAGCCGGAATACGTGGGCGGCGTGCGCGGCGTGGTGGAGCGCAACACCATGCGCTACTACCTCGCCATCGACGCCTACATGGACGCCCCCAAACAACTGGCGCCGCGCCTCGCGACATGGTTCGACAGCACGGAGCGCTATGCGCGGCAACTGCACGAAGTGGAGCGGGACGACTATCTCGCCATGAAGCGCAACGAATACAAGCGCCTTGCAAACCCCTTGCCGGAGTAAGCGCGCCGGGGCGGAATCGCACTAGAGCCTGCCGCACGTCATCCCAATCGAGAAGCAAAGGGATTCCATCTAGCTCGTCACCGGCAGCCTCCCTTACCCCGGCCCTTCGCGCCTGAGGCTGTTACTCAACGCCGTCTTCCTCAATATCACAGCAAACGACTGCACGGCAGCCGGCTTCGCCTCCTTCAGCCGCCACAAGATCCCTGGCGTGCGTATCGGCGTCGGGCTCTCCAGCGGAATCACCTTCAGCCCCGCCATCGCCTCCGGCACCGCGTTGATCGCCACGATCGAGCCGATCATCGTGCGCGCCACCAGCGCGAGCATCGGCGCCACGGTCGACATCTCGGCCACCACGGTCGGCTCGGCGCCGCAGGCGTGGAAGCACTCGTCGAGCATGGTGCGGGTCGAGAAGGCGGATGAGACGAGCACCAGGTCTTGCCGGTGCAGCTCCACCATGCGGATGCGCTTGCGGCCGGCGAGCGGATGGTGAGTGGAGACGACCAGCACCATCTCCTCGTTGTAGAGCGGCTCGAACCACAGGCCGGCCGAGTCCTGCGGTCGGTAGGAGATGCCGAGGTCCATCTCGCCGTCCCTAAGCCGTGCGGCGATCACTTCCGCGGCGAGTTCCTCCACGCTGATGCGCACGGTCGGATGGCGCGCGAGGAACTGCGCCACGCATTCGGGGATGAGGCCGATGTTGAAGGTGTGCGTGGCGCCTATGCGCACCTTGCCCGTGAGGTTGCCGGCGCCGGGCTTGAGCAGCGCCACGCCCTGGTCCACCTCCTTCAATGCGCGCGAGGCGTAGCCGCGCAGCAGCTCGCCGGCCTCGGTGGTCACCACCTTCTTGCCGATGCGCTCGAAGAGCGGCTGGCCCAGCTCGTCCTCGAGCTGCTTGATCTGGTGCGAAAGGGTCGACTGGGTCACGTGCACGCGCTCGGCCGCGCGCGTGAAGCTCAGGCAATCGGCCAGCGCGACGAAGTAGCGCAGATGCCTCATCTCCATACAAACCCCCGCGAATGATCGATGCCATCGATCATATCCATGGAAATTCATCATTTGTCGGGGCCACCTGCGCGGCCTATCGTCCGGCCAGAACCAGGAGACAAGACATGGCGGACTACAACCAGGACAGCATTACGCAGGACGTGCTCGAGGCTTTCGCGGCGACGCCCGACCCGCGCCTGCGCGAGCTGATGACGGCGCTGGTCAAGCACATTCACGCCTTTGCGCGCGAGGTCGACCTGAAGCCCGACGAGTGGCTGGCGGCGATGAAGTTTCTCGAAGCCACGGGGCAGATCTCGACCGACAAGCGGCCCGAGTTCATCCTGCTCTCCGACACGCTGGGCCTGTCGATGATGGTGGTGGCGCTGGATCAGGCGCGCGCCAGCGGCGGCGCACAGGGCGCGACCGAGGCGACGGAGGCCACGGTGGAGGGCCCGTTCTACTGGCCCGGCGCGCCCGACATGCCGCTGGGCGCCGACATCAGCGGTAGCGCGCGCGGCGAGCCGACCTTCTACATGGGTCGGGTGACCGATGTGCACGGCGCACCGCTGGAAGGCGCCTTGCTCGACGTGTGGTCGGGCGACGGCGAGGGCAAGTACGACGTGCAGCTGAGCAGCGAGCCCACGATGGCCGCGCGCGGGCGCTTTCGCACCGATGCGCAGGGGCGCTACTGGTTCTGGTCGATCCGGCCCGCCTACTACCCGATTCCCGACGACGGCCCGGTGGGCCGGATGATGCATGCCACTGAGCGCAGCATCTACCGCCCCGGCCACATCCACCTGCAGGTCTCGGCGCCGGGCCATGTGACGCTGACGACGCAGGTGTTCGTGGGCGGCAGCCCCTACATCGACCAGGACGCGGTCTTCGGCAAGCGCGACAGCCTGGTGGTCGACTTCGAGACGCATGCGCCGGGCAAGGCGGTGGACGGGCGCGAGATGCGCGTGCCGTACCACTCGGCGAGCTTCGATGTGCGGCTTGCGCCGGTGTCGGCCTGAACTCCACTTCTCTTCTTTTTTTGCAAGGATTTTTATGAAGATCGGCAAGGCCACCGTGCCGCGCACGTCCATCTGCACTTCGGACGCCCACACCATCGTCATTCGCGGCCATGACCTGTCGAAGGAGCTGATCGGCAAGCTCTCCTTCGTCGACCATTTCTTCCTGCTGCTCACCGGGGAGATGCCGACACCGGGCCAGGCCGCGGTGCTCAACGCCACGCTGGTCGCGATCGCAGAGCATGGGCTGGTGCCCAGCGTGCAGGCCGCGCGCATGACCTTCGCCGCGGCGCCCGATGCGATGCAGGGCGCGGTGGCGGCGGGCATCCTCGGCTGCGGCTCGGTGGTCCTGGGCTCGTCGGAGACGGCGGGGCGCATGTATGCCGAGATCGATGAGCAGGTACAGGCCGGCAGCGCGCTCGACGAGGCGGCGCTTTCGGTGATGAAGGCCTGGCGCGCGGCGGGCCGTTCGATTCCCGGCTACGGCCATCCGCTGCACAAGGAGCGCGACGAGCGCGTGGGCGCGCTGTTCGATGTGGCCAAGGCGGCGGGCACCGACCTGCGCTTCGTCGAGATCGCGGAAGCATGCGAAAGGCTGCTGCCCGAGGTGCTGGGCAAGCCGCTCAAGCTCAACGTGTCGGGCGCGATCCCCTCGGTGCTGCTGGGCGCGGGCTTTCCGGTCGAAGGGCTCAAGGGCGTGCCGATGCTCGCGCGCACCGCGGGGCTGATCGCGCACATGGTGGAAGAGATCCGCCAGCCGATCGGCTTTGCGCTCTCCTACCAGGCGACGCGCGAGATGGAATACGACGGCGAGCTGCCTCCGGGCTTCGGGAAGCACGAATGATCCCTGTATTGAAAGGCCTCAAGGTCATCGAGCAGGGCACCTTCATCACGGGGCCGGCGGCCGGCATGCTGCTGGGCGACCTGGGGGCCGACGTGATCAAGGTCGAGCAGCCGAAGACGGGCGACCCCTTCCGCGCCTTCAAGAACGGCCTGTACAGCCCGCACTACCAGACCTACAACCGCAACAAGCGCAGCATCACGCTCGATACCAAGGACAGCGCCGATCGTGAAGTGCTCGACGCGCTGATTGCCGATGCCGACGTCTACATCCAGAACTTCCGGCCCGGCGTGGCGGAGAAGCTGGGCGTGGGCGCGGAGCGGCTGCAGGCGCTGAACCCGAAGCTCATCTACGTGGCGATCAGCGGCTTCGGCGCCACCGGGCCTGCGGCCAACCGGCCGGCCTATGACACCGTCGCGCAGGCGGCGAGCGGGTTTCTCAATCTGCTGGTCAACCCCGAGAACCCGCGCGTGGTCGGCCCTGCCATTGCTGATTCGCTGACCGGCTTCTACGCGGCCTACGGCGTGCTGGGCGCCTTGTACGAGCGCAGCCACACCGGCATCGGCCGCAAGGTCGAGGTGTCGATGCTGGAGGCGATGGCGCACTTCAACCTCGATGCGTTCACGCACTTCTTCCAGGTCGACGAGGTGATGGGGCCGTACAGCCGGCCGAGCGTGTCGCAGTCCTACGTGCTGCGCTGCGCGGACGACAAGTGGATCGCGCTGCACATGTCCTCGCCCGAGAAGTTCTGGCAAGGCCTGGCGGTAGCGATCGAGCAGCCCGACATCTTCCAGGACCCGCGCTTCGCGACCCGCGACGCGCGCATCGACAACCAGGAGGCGCTGATCGCGCTGCTGGGCGAGCGCTTCCGCACGCAGACGCGCGACGAATGGTGCCGCCGCCTGCAGCGCGAGGACGTGCCCAACGCGCCGATGTACGACACCAGCGAGGCGCTGGAAGACCCGCAGGCCAAGCACCTGCAGCTGATGACCTCGGCCGAGCATCCGGTGATGGGGCTGTTTCGCACGGTGCGTTCGCCGGTCAGCTTCGACGGCGAGCGCGCGCTCGAGGTGCGGCCGCCGCCGATGCTGGGCGAGCACAGCGACGAGATACGTGCCGCGCTGAAACGCAAGTAGATAGCAAGTAGATAAATAGAGACAACGGAGACAAGCGATGACGATCAAGACAACGATGCGCACCCTGCTCGCCGCGGGCGTGCTGCTCATGCTGGGCACGGCTCAGGCGCAAGACAAGGGGCCGATCAAGATGGTCGTTCCCTTCGGCGCCGGCACCACCACCGACACGGTGGCGCGCGTGGTCGGCGAGGGGCTGGGCAAGGCGCTGCAGCAGACGGTGATCGTCGACAACCGCGCGGGCGCGGGCGGCTCGACCGGCAGCGACATGGTCGCCAAGTCGGCCCCCGACGGCCGCACGCTGGTGATGGGCACGGTGGGCACGCACGCCATCAACGCCGCGCTCTTCAGCAAGCTGCCCTACGACCCGATGCGCGACTTCGCGCCGGTGGCCTTCATCGGCTATACGCCCACGCTCTTGGTGGTGGCGGCCGAGTCGCCGCTCAAGTCGCTGAAGGACCTGGCCCAGGCCGCCGCGCGGCCGCAGGGCGTGACCTTCGCCTCGGCCGGCAACGGCACCTCGGGGCACCTCGCGGGCGAGCTGCTGGCGCAGCGCCTGGGCGGCAAGATGCTCCACGTGCCCTTCAAGGAAGGCGCGATGGCGCTGACGGGCGTGATCTCGTCGCAGGTCGACTTCATGTTCTATCACCCGGCCGCGGTGATGCCGCAGATCAAGGCCGGCAAGCTGCGCGCGCTGGGTTCCAGCGGTGCGGTGCGCAGCGCGGCGGCGAGCGATGTGCCGACGCTGATGGAGCAGGGCATCGCCGACTTCGACCTCGTTGCGTGGTTCATGTTGTACGCGCCGGCCGCCACGCCCGCCGCCACGCTGACGCAATTGCGCACGGCCAGCGCCGCCGCGCTCGCGCAACCCGATGTGATGGCGCGCCTGCGTGACCAGGGCATCGAATCGAAGCCGATGCGCGCCGAGGAGATGCAGCCCTTCAACAAGACCGAGCTCGGCAAATGGGCCGGGCTGGTCAAGCGCTCGGGTGCGCAAGTCGACTGACAGCTTTCGTTCGTTTCGCTCACAAGAACCTAAAGGAGACAGGAACCATGAAGACGCAGAACCTCAGAAGCATCGGGCGGCGCACCGCCATGGGCGCCATCGCACTGGCCGCGGCCGGCTTCGCGATGGCACAGCAGCCAACGGGTGCGCCGATCCGCATCGGCAGCACGCTGGCGCTGACCGGGCCGCTCTCGGCCACGGCCCAGATCCACAAGGTGGTGGGCGACATCTACATCGAGCAGCTCAACAAGCGCGGCGGCCTGCTGGGCCGGCCGGTGGAGTGGGTGGTGAAGGACGACCAGTCCAAGCCCGACCTGGCACGCACGCTGTACGAGCAGCTGGTCACCGCCGACAAGGTCGACCTGCTGATGGGGCCCTATGCCACCGGCGCGATCCTTTCGGCGATGGGCGTGGCGCAGCGCTACAACAAGGTGCTGGTGCATCACACGCTGGGCATTCCCTCGCTCGCCAAGTACGACATGCAGTTCCCCGCCTGGTCGATCGGCTCCGACCCGGCGACCACCGTGCCCAACACCTTGTTCGACGCGCTCGCCGCCTCGCCCAAGCCGCCGAAGACAGTGGCGGTGGTGACCAGCAAGTTCCCCTCGATCCAGTTCATGAGCGCGGGTGCGCGCGAGGTGATCAAGAAGCGCGGCCTGACCGAAGTGCTGTTCCTCGAATGGGATTTCGGCAACCGCGACTTCGGCCCGATCGCCAACCGCGTGAAGGACGCCA
This sequence comes from Variovorax sp. LjRoot175, assembly GCF_964253805.1. Lineage (NCBI taxonomy): Bacteria > Pseudomonadati > Pseudomonadota > Betaproteobacteria > Burkholderiales > Comamonadaceae > Variovorax > Variovorax sp. LjRoot175. The sequence goes on from NZ_CAXURY020000001.1 coordinate 5,938,858, forward strand.
AGCCCGACTTCGTGTGGGTCGGCGCCATCGGCCTGGAGGGCAACCTGCTGCTCGACGCGATGAAGAAGATCGACTATTCGCCGCCGCAGCACTTCTACCTGTACCCCGCGCCCGGGCCGCTGCTCGCGTCACCGGATGCGAAGAACGCGCTCTCGGCCACGATCTTCGAGGCGCAGCCGCCTTTCACTTCCAACTTCGGCGCGGCCGAATTCGTCAAGCTCTACGCCGAGCGAGCCGCGAAGGCCGGCTTCACCGACACCTCGGTCGAGACCCAGGCCGCTGCCTCGTACACCGCGTGGCAGATCCTCGAGGCCGGCGTGGTCGCGACCAAGAGCCTGGACGACAAGGCGATCGGCACCTGGCTGAAGGCGAACAAGGTCGACACGCTGCAAGGCAAGCTGCGCTTCGACGGCACCGGCAACTTCGGCGACGACCTGATGCGCATCAAGCAGATCCAGGGCGGCAAGTGGGTGGTGGTGTGGCCCAAGGAGGTCACCTCCGGCGGCGCCAAGCTGATCACGCACTGACATGTCGGGCTTCACGCTGCCCAGCATCTCGCTGCTGTCCCAGTCCATCCTCTCGGGCATCTTCGTCGGCGCGCTGTACGGGCTGATGGGCCTGGGCCTCAGCCTGAGCTGGGGCCTCCTGCGGCTCATCAACCTCGCGCACTTCGCCTTCGCCTTTCTCGCCGCCTACCTCTGCTACCAGATGGCGACGATGGGCATGGACCCGCTGCTGACGCTCGTCGTCATCGTGCCGTTCTTCTTCGCGCTCGGCGCGGGCCTGCACTGGGTGATGGTGCGCTTCAAGGTGACGCCCTTCAATTCACTCTTGCTGACCTTCGGGCTCACCGGCATCGCCGAGAGCGTGATCCAGTCGATCTGGACCGCCGACTTTCGCAAGCTCGAATCGAGCTACGGCGAAGAGAAGTTCAGGATCGGCGGGCTCTTCGTGCCGGTGCCCGAGCTCATCACGCTGGTGCTGGCCGTGGGCCTGGCCTTCGCGGTGTGGGCGGTGCTGCGCTTCACCGACCTGGGCCGCGCGATGCGCGCCGCCGCGCAAGACGCGCCGGTGGCCGCCGCTTTCGGCGTCAACCAGAAGGCGCTGGGGCTGGTGCTCGCTGGCACCTGCGCGGCGCTCGCCAGCGTGGCCGGCGTGTGCCTGGCCCTGAGCTTCACGCTCGCGCCTTCGCAGATGTACGCGTGGGTCGGCGTGGTGTTTGCGGCCGTGATGCTCGGTGGGCTGGGCAGCGCGCTCGGGCCGCTGGTCGCGGGCACGCTGATCGGCGTGAGCGAGGCCATCACGATGGCGGTGACCGCGCCCTCGTGGGCGCCGATCGTCTCGTTCACCTTGTTGATCGTGATCCTGATCTTCAGGCCGGGGAAGACGGGCTGATGAAACGCACTCCACTGATCATCCTCGCCGCGGGCGTCGCGCTGGCCGTCGTGCCGCAGCTCGGCCTGCCGGCCTTCTACGACTCGCTGCTCTACCTGATGCTGCACTGGATCGTGCTCGCGACCTCGTGGAACATCCTGTCGGGCTATTCGGGCTACTTCTCCTTCGGGCACGGTGCCTTCTTCGGCGCCGGCATCTACACCAGCGCCAACCTGATGGCGCGCTACGACTGGCCCTTTCTGTGGACGCTGCCCGCGGCTGCGCTGGTGGCCGCGGTGCTGGGCGTGGCGCTGGGTGCGGTGGTGTTCCGCGTCAAGGGCGTGCGCGGCGAGCTGTTCGCGCTGCTCACGCTGGCGATCACCTTCGTGATCGGCACCATCGTGGTCAACACGCCGCTGGACGGCGGCAACGGCGTCTCGCTCGCGGCGGTGCCGGTGCCGAAGATCGGGCCGACGCCGTCGTCGACCTTCTACCTGCTCGCGCTTGCTGCGGCGATCGGCACGCTGCTGATCGCGTGGGGCATCCAGGTGTCGAAGTTCGGCGCCGGCCTGTTCGCGATCCACGACGACGAGGACGCGGCCGAGGTGATGGGCGTGCCGACCTACCGCTACAAGCTGGTGGCGCTGGCCGTCTCGTGCGCGCTGGCCGGCGTGGCGGGCGGCATCCACGCGCTGTTCCTCTCGTACGTGACGGCGGGCGAGGTGTTCACGATCACGGTGCCGCTGACGGTGGTGCTGATGAGCGTGCTCGGCGGCACGCGCCACTGGGCCGGGCCGGCAATCGGCGCGGTCGCAATCACCGGGCTGCTCTACAGCTTCACGGCCGCCGACCATGCAGTGGCCGGCAAGGCGCTGATCGGCGTCATCCTGATCGCGGCGATTCTGTTCATGCCAGACGGCATCCTGGAACGCGTGCGGCGCACCTTGGGACGCACTTTGCGGCGCGCACCGGCCGCGAAGCCGGCCTTGCCTGCAGCGGCCGAGGTGCCGGTCCGCACTTCAACCGCGGTCGCGCAGGGCGATGTGCTGCTGCGCGTGCAGGGCTTGAGCAAGGCCTTCAAGGGCGTGCGCGCGCTCGGCGGCGTGGATGTCGACGTGCGGCGCGGCGAGATCCTCGGCCTGCTGGGGCCCAACGGTTCGGGCAAGTCGACCTTCATCAACGTCGTCAGCGGCCATTACGCGCCCACCGGCGGCGCGATCTGGTTCGAGGGCCGCTGCATGAACGGGCTGCCGGCACACCGCATCGCGGGCAGCGGCATCGCGCGCACCTACCAGATCCCGCGGCCCTTCGGCCACTTGAACGTGCTGCAGAACGTGGCGATCGCGACCATGTTCGGCGGCGCGGTGCGCGACCCGACGGCGGCCGCGAAGCAGGCGCGGACCTGGCTGGAATTCACCGGCCTCGAGGACAAGGCGCACGCCCGGCCCGACGACCTCAACCTGCACCAGCGCAAGTTCCTCGAGCTCGCCCGCGCGCTCGCCTCGCGGCCGCGGCTGGTGCTGCTCGACGAAGTGCTGTGCGGCCTGACGCCGCACGAGATCGACGGCGCGGTGGCGCTGATCCGGCGCATCCGCGAGCAGGGCTCCACCATCGTCTTCGTCGAGCACGTGATGCGCGCGGTGATGGCGCTGACCGATCGCATCGTGGTCTTCAACCACGGCGAGCTGCTGGCCGAAGGCGCGGCCACCGACGTGATGCAGCGGCCCGAGGTGATGACCGCCTACCTGGGAAAGGCCGCCCATGCTTGAGGTACGCGATCTGCAAGTGGCCTACGGCGCGGCGCAGGCGCTGTGGGGCGTGTCGCTCGAGGTGCGGCCCGGCGAGCTGCTGTGCGTGGTGGGGCCGAACGGCGCCGGCAAGACCACGCTGATCAACGCCATCGCCGGCATGCTGCGTGCGCGCAGCGGACACATCATGCTCAACGGGCAGGACATCACGCAGCTGCCCGCGCACCGCTTCTGCGAGGCCGGCATCGCGCTGGTGCCCGAGGGCCGGCGCCTCTTCACCGGCATGAGCGTGCAGGAGAACCTGGAGCTCGGCAGCTACCTGCCGCATGCCAAGGCGAAGCGGCAGGAGACGCTGGCGCAGGTGATCGAGCTGTTCCCGGTGATCCGCGAGAAGCTCGCCAGTCCGGCGGGCGAGCTCTCGGGCGGACAGCAGCAGATGGTCGCGATCGCGCGCGCGCTGATGGCGCGGCCGCGGCTGCTCTTGCTCGACGAGCCGTCGCTCGGCCTGTCGCCGCGCATCGTGGGCGACATGTTCGCCGCGATCCGGCGCATCAATGCGGACGGCATGTCGGTGCTGCTGGTGGAGCAGAACGTCGCGATGGCGATGGAGGTCTCGCAGCGCGCCTACGTGCTCGAGGAAGGCCGCATCGTGGCCGAGGGCGTGCCCGACGAGCTGCTGGCGCGGCCCGAGATCCAGCGCGCCTACCTGGGCGTTTGAACCACTCTTATCTGGAGAAACCATGCTCTTCCCCACCACCATCGTCGGCAGTTTCCCGCAGCCCGAATGGCTGATCGACCGCGCCAAGCTGGCGGGGCGCTTTCCGCCGCGGGTGCGGGCGCGCGAGCTGTGGCGCATTCCGCCGCAGTACCTGGAGGAGGCGCAGAACGACGCCACGCTGATGGCGATCCGCGCGCAGGAAGAGGCGGGCCTCGACATCGTGAGCGACGGCGAGATCCGGCGCGAGAGCTATTCGAACCGCTTCGCGACCGCGCTCGACGGCATCGACCTCGACAACCCGGGCACGGCGCTGGACCGCTCGGGCCATCCGAACCCGGTGCCGCGCATCGTGGGCCGCATCCGCCGCCGCCATGCGGTGGAGGTCGACGACCTGAAGTTCCTGCGCGCCCACACCGACCGCCAGGTGAAGATCACCGTGCCCGGGCCGTTCACGATGCTGCAGCAGGCGCAAAACGACTTCTACGGCAGCGAGGAAGAGGCGGCGATGGACTATGCCGACGCGGTGAACGCGGAGATCCGCGATCTCTTCGCCGCCGGCGCCGACGTGGTGCAGATCGACGAGCCCTACATGCAGGCGCGGCCCGAGAAGGCGCGGCAGTACGGCTTGAACGCGCTGAACCGCGCGCTCGACGGCATCACCGGCACGACCGCGGTGCACATTTGCTTCGGCTACGCGGCCATCATCCACGAGCGGCCGAGCGGCTATTCCTTCTTGCCCGAGCTCGCGCAGTGCAGCTGCAAGCAGGTGTCGATCGAGACCGCGCAGTCGCGCCTGGATTGCTCGGCCCTGGCCGCGCTGGACGGCAAGCGCGTGATGGTGGGCTGCATCGACCTCTCGACGCCCGAGGTCGAATCGGTCGACACCATCGTCGAGCGCATCCAGCGCGCGCTGCCCTACGTGAAACCCGAGAACGTGATCCTCGCGCCCGACTGCGGCATGAAGTATCTGCCGCGCGATGCGGCTATTGGCAAGCTGCGGGCGATGGTCGCGGCGGCGAAGGTGCTGCGCAAGGAACACGCGGCCTAGGGCCCGCGCGTGGTGCCGGCCGCTCGCCGAAGGCAGCGAGCACCTTGGTAAGCGTTTTGTCATGCCTGAAGCAGCACGAAGACAAGCGTTCTGTCCTCCTCAAACAAGGGCGCAGCGCTCATGTCCACGTTTGCCTTCACGCCTACATTGAGGCCCCAGGCAAGGCCCGCCACTCGAATTGACGCGACGGGTCTGTCAGTAGGAATCAAATTCGGAGACACGTATGCGATCTGCCGCCCTCCTTTTCAGCCCCTTCGCGACGTTGGCATTGGTCCTTGCCTTTGGCTGGCCCGTGCTGCTCGCATGCTTTGCTCTTGCATTGAGTACGCTTCTTTTCTCCACGGCCGACACCCACGCACCTTCGCCAACAATCAACCGCGCGTGACCTCTATGCTGTAGAGCCCCCAGGGGCAGAGGGCGAATCGTTCCTTGAGCGGCTTGTCCTTGAACGCGGCGAGCGTATCGGCCTCATAGATCGCCCACTGCGGGCCCAGCCCTCCCAGCGCGAGCGGAGCGCCGTCGATCTCGGTGGCAACGATCATCCGATAGCTGCGCGCGTCGGCCATGCGCAGCGGTACGACGTAGCCGTCCACCGCACGAAGGGCCAGCATCGCGTCGCCGGCCACACCCGCGGCCTCCACCACGCTGGTCAACAGCGGGCCCGCGAGCGAATGCGCCTTGGCGTCGTACTCGAGCGTCGGTTTGATTCGAACGACCGGCAGGCGGCGCAATGCCTCGGAGTCGAACACATAGGCCTTGTCGAACTTGACGCTGTGCTTCGCCATCAATTGGTCGAGCGCCGGATCGACGGGGCCTCGGTTGGACTTGGCTATCGCTCCGCTAACGGTCAACAGACCCGGACTCTTGCGGGTCGGCTCTGCAGCCGATGCGTGAATTGCAGGCAACAGCCCGGCGAGCGTGGCGGTGCCAAGGAAGTGTCGTTTGTTCATCGGTCGATTGTGGGCGGTGCGTCTGCATTCGTCCATCGCTGCGCAGCCCCTACTTGCGCGCAAACAAGGGCTGCTCGAAATGCGCGACGCGCACGGTGCGCCCGGCGATGCACAGCTCGCGGAACTGATAGAGGAAGGCCGCCGTCGGCGCCGCGATCCAGGTGTCTCCGACCGGCATGCGCAGCACCGGGTGCTCGCTGTCCTCGATGGGATCGAGCAGGGGCGCATCCGCGCGCATGAACTCGGTGAGGGGAATGCGATGGATGCTGGCGACCTCGGCTTCGCTCGGCACCAGCGCGCGTGCGGCGCCTGCCCAGACGACGACCGGCGTGATCGCGAAGCCGGAGCGGGTGACGAAGTCGTCGAGGCGGCCGAGGATCGCGCCCTCGTCGAGCTCAAGGCCGACTTCTTCGTGCAGTTCGCGCAGCGCGGCCTCTTCCGGAGACTCGGCGCCGTCGATGCTGCCGCCCGGCAGCGCCCATTGCCCCGGGTGGTTGCGCATGTGGGACGGGCGTCGGGTCAGGAGCACGGCGGCGTCCTGACTCCACGCCGCAGGTGTGCGAAGCCCCGCCAGCGCTGCGCCGAAGCCTTCCTCGACGAGCGCCAGCGCCACGGCCGCACGCTTCGAGCCGGGGGCGCTCAGCGCCTGCCGCTCGAAGCCGCCAAGCCGACCGGCGATCAGGGCACGCAGTGTGTCATCGAGCAGCATCGATCACTCCCGAGGCTCCAGCGCGGCCAGCAGCAAGGCCAGCCGCGCATCGAGTGCGGCGAGGTCTGCAGACTTGATCGAGGCGAGCAGCCGCTGCTCGTTCTCGACATGCGCGTCCACCGCGCGATCGATCAGCTTCAGGCCGGCGGGCGTGAGCTGCACCAGCGTGCTGCGCGCGTCTTCGCGGTTGGCCACGCGCTTCACGAGGCCGCGCGACTCCAGCCCCTTGAGGCGGTGCGTCATGGTGCCCGAGCTGATCATCAATGACGAAAAGAGGGCGGTCGGCGCCAGGCAGTAGGGCGCGCCGGAGCGCCGCAGCGTGGCCAGCACGTCGAACTCCCAGCGCGTCATGCCGAAGTCCGAGAAGCATCGGTCCAGTTCGCGCTGCAGCAGCGCCGCGCAGCGCTTGATGCGGCCGATGGTGCCCATCGCGCCCACGTCGAGGTCCGGGCGCTCGCGGCGCCACTGATCGAGGATCGCGTCCACCGCATCCGCCGGTCGCTTCTTCGCACCCATCGGCAAAACCCCATTTATCTTGAAGTCAAGATTATCTGCTAGGCTCCATTTATCTTGACGTAGAGATAAATGCGATGCGCAACACACAAGGCTCGATCGCCTGGACCGACGTCCTCCTGACCGCTTTCGCCCCCGCCATCTGGGGCTCGACCTACATCGTCGCGACCGAGCTGCTGCCGCCCGACCGGCCCTTCACCGCGGCCCTGCTGCGCGCACTGCCGGCCGGCCTGCTGCTGGCGCTGTACTGCCGGCGCCTGCCGGCGCGCGGCGAATGGGGCCGACTGATCGTGCTGTCGGCGTTGAACATCGGCTTCTTCCAGGCGCTGCTCTTCGTCGCGGCCTACCGGCTGCCCGGCGGACTGGCCGCGGTGGTCGGTGCGATCCAGCCGCTCTTGGTGATGGGCCTTGCCTGGGCGCTCGACCAGCGCCGGCCGCCGCAGCTGGCGGTCGGCGCCGCGGTGCTGGGCATCGCCGGCATGGCGGCGCTGCTGCTGTCGCCGGGTTCGGTGTGGGATCCGGTCGGCATCGCCGCGGCCTTGGCCGGCGCCGCCTGCATGGCGGCCGGCACCTACCTGACGCGACGCTGGCAGCCCGCGATGCCGGTGCTGGCGCTCACCGGCTGGCAGTTGCTGCTGGGCGGGCTGATTCTCTTGCCCATGACCTGGGCCATCGATCCGCCGCTCCCGCAGCTGACCGGCACGCAAGTCGCGGCCTATGCCTATCTCTCGATCGTCGGCGCGCTGCTGGCCTATGCGCTGTGGTTCCGCGGCATCGCGCGCCTGTCGCCGGTGGCGGTGTCCTCGCTCGGCCTGCTGAGCCCGCTCACGGCAGTGATCCTCGGCTGGGCCTTGCTGGGCCAGGCGATGCGCGGGCTGTCGCTCGTGGGGCTGGTCGCGGTGCCGGTCAGTATCCTCGCCGTGCAATGGGCCATGAGCCGCCGGGCCGCTCCCAAGGCGAATACCGCAGCGCGCAGCGCGGAGGTTACTTACTGAGCCCGCAGGCTTCGACGACGTCCCTTCAGGGCGCGCGCTGACGCCGCTCGAACAGCGGTTGCAGGAGCATCATCGTGTCCACGAAGCCTGCGGATGGAGCGTTTGGGACTGCCGCAGGCGCTTTCGCCCTTCTTTCGGAGAATCCCGTGAGCTTCAATCGCTGTGCATTTGTCAAAGGCGCCTTTTCAACCGCCGTGGTGGCCGCCGCACTCTCGGCTTCCGCTGCGGCCCATGCCGAGGTGAGCTGGTCCATCGGGATCGACGCCCCGACTTACTACGAGCCGGAACCCGTCTACTCGAGCCCGCCGCCGGTCTACTATCAACCAGCGCCCCCCACTTACTACGAGCCGCCGCCGCCGCCCGCTTACTACCGTCCGGCGCCGAGGTACTACGGACCGCCACCGCCGGTCTATTACGAGCCGGACTATCGGTATGGTCCACGCCCCGTGGAGCGGCCAAGGCTGAGCGACATGCAGCGACGCGCGCTGGACAACTGCGTCCTGCTGGCGCCGCGTGAACAACCCAGGTGCCGTGCCACGGTCATGTCGACCGTCCGCTAAGCCGTCGGGTCAGCCCCTCAGCGCGTCGAGCAGCCGCGCCACGTGCACCGCTTCGCGCTGCGCACCGTCGGCGATCTGGTGCCGGCAGCTGGTGCCGTCGGCGACGATGATCGCGTCGGGGTTCTTGCGCACTGCCGGCAGCAGGCTGGCCTCGGCCATCTGCATCGACACCTCGTAGTGCGAGGCTTCGTAGCCGAAGCTGCCGGCCATGCCGCAGCAGGAGCTTTCGATCAACTCCGGTTTCGCGTCGGGAATGAGCCGCAGCACATCGAGGATCGGGCTCACCGCGCCGAAGGCTTTCTGGTGGCAGTGGCCGTGCAGCAGGATCGGCTTGCCGGCAGGCTTGAGCCCCAGCTTGAAGCGGCCGGCCTTGGCTTCGCGCGCGATGAACTCCTCGAACAGCAGCGCTTCTTTCGCGACCGTCTCGGCCTTCGCGCCCAGGCCCATCACCAGCGTTTCGTCGCGCAGCGTCAGCAGACACGAAGGCTCGAGGCCCACGATCGCGATGCCGGCCTCGGCCAGCGGCAGCAGCGCATCGACGAGCGCGCCGGCGCGGGCCTTGGCTTCGTCCACCATGCCATTGGCGAGGTACGTGCGGCCGCAGCAGTGGTGGCCGCCGTCCTTCTCGACCGTGTGCAGCATGTAGCCCGCGGCCTTGAGCACGCGCGCCGCAGCGAATGCGTTCTCGCTTTCGAAGGTGCCGTTGAAGGTGTCGACAAACAGCACCGCGACCTTGCGTCCCACGCAGGCGGCGGCGATGGCCATGTCGCGATTCACGAACATCGAGGCATCGCCGGCGCGCCAGAAGGTGTCGCTGCGCCATGCGGGCAGCGAGCGCTTGGCCGAGAGGCCCAGCAGCCGCTCGCCGAGCCAGGCCGCGCCCGGCACGCTGTTGCGCAGGTTCATGAGCCAGGGGAAGCGACTCGCGGCGTGCGCGTAGTCGGGCAGCCGGGCGATCAGCCGGTCCTTGAGCGTGTGGCCGTGCTTCTTCTTGTAGTGGGCCAGGAACTCGATCTTCATCTTCGCCATGTCGACGCCGGTCGGGCAGTCGCGCTTGCAGCCCTTGCAGCCGACGCACAGGTCCATGGTTTCGTACATGGCCTCGCTGGTGAAGGCCTCGGGCCCGAGCTGGCCGGAGACCGCGAGGCGCAAGGTGTTGGCGCGGCCGCGCGTGAGGTGCTTCTCGTCGCGCGTCACGCGGTAGCTCGGGCACATGGTGCCGGCGTCGAACTTGCGGCAGTGGCCGTTGTTGTTGCACATCTCGACGGCCTTGGCGAAGCCACCGCTGACGTCGCCGCCGGTGCCGGGCGCGGTGGTCTCCTCGGTCACCGGGTCGGCCTGCACGTTCCAGGCCGACCAGTCGAGCACGGGCACCAGCGGGATGCGCCTGTAGGGCCTCGGCGCCGACGGCGGCGCGAAGCGGAACAGGGCACCGTCGTCCATCTTCGGCGGATCGATGATCTTGCCGGGGTTGAAGAGGTTGAGCGGGTCCAGCTTGTTCTTGATGGCGCGGAAGGCCTCGTTGATCGCGGGGCCGAACTGCCATTCGATCCATTCGCCGCGGCACAGGCCGTCGCCATGCTCGCCGCTGAAGGCGCCCTTGTACTTGCGCACCAGCTCGCTCGCCTCTTCGGCAATGGCGCGCATCTTCGCGGCGCCGTCGGTGCGCATGTCGAGGATCGGGCGCACGTGCAGCGTGCCGACCGACGCGTGCGCGTACCAAGTGCCGCGGGTGCCGTGCTTGGCGAACACGGCGGTGAGGCCATCGGTGTACTCGGCCAGGTGCTCGAGCGGCACCGCGCAGTCCTCGATGAAGCTCACCGGCTTGCCGTCGCCCTTGAGGCTCATCATGATGTTGAGGCCGGCTTTGCGCACTTCCCACAGGTTCTTCTGCGCCGCGTCGTCGGGCATCTGGACCACGCTGCCGCGCAGGCCGAGGTCGCCCATCAGGTCGGCCAGGTCCTTCAGCTTGGGCAGCAGCCAGGCCTTCTCGCTGCCCGAGAACTCGACCAGCAGGATGGCCGCGGGCCGGCCGATCAGGGCGGTTTCGACGGTGGACTTGAACGCGGGGTTGGCGAGGCTCAGCTCGATCATCGTGCGGTCGACCAGCTCGACCGCCGTCGGCCCCAGCTTCACGATGTGCTGCGCCGCGTCCATCGCCGCATGGAAGCTCGGGAAGTTGACGATGCCGAGCACCTTGGCGCGCGGCAGCTCGGCGAGCTTCAGCGTCAGGCTGCGCGTGTAGGCCAGCGTGCCCTCGGCGCCGATCAGCAGGTGCGCGAGGTTGACGCTGCCGTCGGCGGTGTAGGGCTTCTCGCTCTGGTTGTCGAAGATGTCGAGGTTGTAGCCGGCGACGCGCCGCATCACCTTGGGCCAGCGCTCGGCGATCTCGTGTCGGTGCTGCCTGGCGAGCTGCTGCACGTGCAGCGCGATGTCGGACGCGCGCGCGCCGAGCTCCGAGACCGGGCCGAAGTCGACCAGCTCGCCGTCGGACAGCCAGGCGCTCGCGCCCGCCACGTTGTGGACCATGTTGCCGTAGGCGATGGAGCGCGAGCCGCAGGAGTTGTTGCCGGCCATGCCGCCGAGCGTGGCCTGCGCGCTGGTCGACACGTCGACCGGGAACCAGAGCCCGTGCGGCAAGAGCTGCGCATTGAGGTGGTCGAGCACGATGCCCGGCTCGACCGTGGCGCGGCGCGCCTCGACGTCGAGATCGAGCACGCGCCGGAAATGCTTGCTGTTGTCGATGACGAGCGCCGCGCCCGTGGTCTGGCCGCACTGGCTGGTGCCGCCGCCGCGCGCGAGCACCGGCACCTTGAGGTCGCGCGCGATGTCGATGGCGGTCGCGATGTCGCGCTCGGTCTTCGGCACCAGCACGCCGGCCGGCATGATCTGGTAGATCGAAGCGTCGGTCGCATAGCGGCCGCGCGAGGCGGCGTCGAACAGCACCTCGCCCTCGGTCTCGGCGGCGAGGCGCCGTGCCAGCGCTTCGCAGGTTTCGTTGGGCGGCAGGACGGTACCGGCTGGCTGGAGATGGCTCGCGGGCTCGATGCGCATGGGTTCTCGTCGATTCAGCTCTTGGCCGCCTGGGCCTTGGCGGGATAGATCTCGCCGGCGCGCAGCAGCTCCAGCACGGTGTCGCGCTTGCGGTTGAGATGCTCGATCATCAGCGTGCGCATCGCGGCCGCGTCGTGTGCGGCCAGGGCCTCGACCATGCGCTCGTGCTCGGCCACCGCGCTCTTCCACTTGGCCTCGTTCTGGTTGGTGCGAAAGCGCAGCGACTGCACGCGGGCATTGATCGAGCGGTAGGTGCTCGCGAGCACGGGGTTCCTGGCCGCGTCGTTGATCGCGGTGTGGATGCGCGCGTTGATGCGGTAGTAGCCCGAGAGATCGCGGCGTGCGAAGCAGGCCATCATTTCGTAGTGCAGCGCGCGCAGCTCGGCGAGCTCCTCCTCGGTGATGCGCTGGGCCGCCAGTTCGCCCGACATGCCTTCGAGCATGGCGAGCAGCTCGAAGGTGTTGACCACGTCCGCCTCGGTGAGCTTGACGGCCACCGCGCCGCGGTTCGGCAGCAGGTCCACCAGGCCTTCGGCCGCCAGCAGCTTGATGGCCTCGCGCAGCGGCGTGCGCGAGACGCGCAGCTGCGCGCTGAGCTCGCGCTCGTTGAGCTTGGCGCCGGGTGCGATCTGGCCTTCGACCAGCATGGTGCGCAGCCGCGACGCCACCTGGTCATGCAGCGCGAGCCGAGAGATTTCAATGATTTCCGCCATGAAATGCATTTTGAATGCAAATAGTGGCCCGCTCAATCGAGGAGACTAGGGGTTAACGAGCACGACAGATCGAATTTTGCATGCAAAACTGAAAAAGAAAGGACAGTCCCGAATGCTTCAACTCGACTTCCATCCCACCGGCAGGCACTTCCTGCAGATCCCCGGCCCGAGCCCGGTGCCGGACCGCATCCTGCGGGCCATGAGCCTGCCCACCATCGACCACCGCGGCCCCGAGTTCGGCGCCCTCGGGCTGCAGGTGCTGGCGGGCATCAAGAAGATCTTCAAGACGAAGCATCCGGTCGTCATCTACCCGTCCTCGGGCACCGGCGCCTGGGAAGCGGCGCTTGCCAACACGCTGAGCCCCGGCGACCTCGTGCTGATGTACGAAACCGGCCACTTCGCCGCGCTGTGGCAGAAGATGGCCGCGCGCCTGGGCGTGTCGACCGAGTTCTTGGCCTGGTCCGGCAGCGACGAGCAGCTGCCGCATGCGCCGAGCTGGCGCCGCGGCGTGCAGGCCGACCTGATCGAGGCGCGCCTCGCCAAGGACACGGAGAAGAAGATCAGGGCCGTGTGCGTGGTGCACAACGAGACCTCGACCGGCGTCACCTCCGACATCGCCGCGGTCCGCAAGGCCATCGATGCGGCGGGCCATCCGGCGCTCTTGATGGTGGACAGCATCTCGGGCCTCGCGAGCGCCGACTTCCGCCACGACGAGTGGGGCGTGGACGTGACCATCAGCGGCTCGCAGAAGGGCCTGATGCTGCCGCCGGGCATCAGCTTCAACGCGCTCTCGCCGCGCGCGCTGGAAGCATCGAAGAGCGCGAAGCTGCCGCGCGCCTTCTGGGCCTGGGACGAGATCGTCGAGATGAACAAGGACGGCTACTGGCCCTACACGCCCAACACCAACCTGCTCTACGGCCTGGCCGAATCGCTGGACATGCTGCTCGGCGAGGGCCTGGACAAGGTGTTCGCGCGGCATCAGCGCTGGGCCGCCGGCGTGCGCGCCGCGGTCGAGGCCTGGGGCCTGCCGATCCAGTGCGCCGACCCGGCCGTCTACTCCCCGGTGCTGACCGGCGTGATCACGCCCGAGGGCGTCGATGCGGATGCGGTGCGGCGCCTCATTCACCAGCGCTTCGATCTCTCGCTCGGCACCGGCCTCGGCAAGCTCAAGGGCCGCATGTTCCGCATGGGCCACCTGGGCGACAGCAACGACCTCACGCTGGTCGCGATGGTGGCCGGCGTCGAGATGGGGCTCAAGCTCTCGGGCGTGAAGCTCGCCGCGAGCGGCGTGCAGGCCACGATGGACCACTTCGCGAGCCACGCGGCGCCGGCGGCATTGCAGAAGGCCGCCTGAGCCCATTCATTCACCAACAAGGAGACCGCGACTCATGCAACGACGTTCCCTCATCCAGGCCGCGGGCGCGGCGGCGGCAGTCACGCTCGGCGTGCCGCGCGTGTTCGCGCAGGAATGGCCCAACGGGCCGGTGCGCATCGTGGTCGGCTTTCCGCCGGGCGGCGGCACCGATGCGCTGGCGCGCGTGGTGGCGCAGAAGCTGTCGACGATGTGGAACCAGTCGGTGATCGTCGAGAACAAGGGCGGCGTGGCGGGTGTGCTCGCGGCCGAGTACGTGTCGACGCAGCCAAGCGACGGCAGCACGCTCTTGATGGCGCACATCAATAGCCACGCGCTCGCGCCCAGCCTGCAGCCCAAGCTGCGCTACAGCGTGGAGCGCGACTTCGTGCCCATCGTGCTGGTCGGCGTGACGCCCAACCTGCTGATCGCGAGCCCGACGCAGAAGGCGGTGACGGTGAAGGACATCGTGGCCTTGTGCGCCGCGGAGCCCGGCAAGGTGAGCTTCGGCTCGGCCGGCGCCGGCTCGGCGCAGCACCTGGCGCTGGAGATGTTCAAGCTGCAGGCCAAGGTCGATGCGCTGCACGTGCCCTACAAGGGCAGCGGGCCGCTCCTGGCCGACCTCATGGGCAGCCAGATCCAGTACAGCTTCGAGACCATGACCGCGGCCACGCCGCACGTGAAGAGCGGCAAGGTGATCGGCGTGGCGCAGACCCGCATGAAGCGCGCCAAGGGCCACCCGGCCATACCGACGATGCAGGAGCAGGGCTTTGACGGCTTCGAGGCCACCACCTGGTACGGCCTCGCGGGCCCCGGCAAGCTGCCGGCCGGCATTGCCGACAAGATCAACCGCGACGTCAACACGGTGCTCGCGATGCCCGACGTGCAGGAACGGCTCGACACCTACGGCGCCGAGGACGGCGGCGGCTCGCGCGAGAAGTTCAGGCAATTCATCGCCAGCGAAATCACGAAGTGGGCCAAGGTCGTCAAGGACGGCAAGGTGAAGGTCGACGCATGACGGACGTGACGCAGGCGCTGGCCTCGGCCTGGCGCGAGGGCCGCGCGCTCGACGCCGCCGCATGGCAAGACAAGGTGGGCGACGCGGCAGAGGCCTACCTGGTGCAGGAGCGCGTGGCGGCAGCGATGGAATGGTTCGAAGGCACGCCCGTACCCAAGCACTGGAAGTCCGGCGGCCCGTCGCGCGAGGCGGTGCTCACGCATGCGCCGCTGCCGCCGGCCGGCGTGCGGGCGAGCCCCACGGACTTCGGCGACATGCGCTTCAACGCACCGGGCATCGAGACCGAGATCGCGCTGCGGCTGGGCCAAAGCGTGACGCCGGCGCAGGCCGCCGCACTGACGCCGGAGACCGCCGGCAAGCTGGTCGATGCCATGGCCGTCTCCATCGAGATCGTCGATTCGCGCTGGAAAGACGCGGCGCTTGCGTCGGCCTGGTTGCGCCTCGCCGACCAGCAGTCGCACGGCGCGCTGGTGCTGGGCGCATGGGTGCCCTATGCCGCGCGCGACTGGGCCTCGCAGCGCTGCGAGACGCGCATCGGTTCGCGCGAGCCCGTGCTGCGCACCGGCACGCATCCGCTGGGCGACCCGGCCTGGCTGCTGCCGACCTGGCTGCGGCATGCGACGCGCAACGGCGCCGTCGTGCCGGCCGGCACCGTGGTCACGACCGGTTCCTGGGTCGGCGTGCTGCCGGTCGCGCGCGGGGAGGCTGTGGTGGTCGAGTTTCCCGGCATCGGTCGCGCCGAGGCCGCATTGTTCAGCCCAGCTCGAAGCTCGTGATGCCGTAGAGGCGCTGAAGTTCGCAGGCCGGTGCCGTGCCCGCGTACATGCGCGCGGTCTCGAACACGCTGCGCAGGCCCAGCGCCCGTGCCAGCGCCAATGCGTCGGCATTGGGCATGGGAACGTCGAGGTAGACGGGGTCGCCTTCGGGGACGCTGTCGCACAGCGCGGCGTAGAGAGTGCTCGCTACCTCCGGGCGGTCCGCCACCAGCGGGCCGATCTTGTGGCCCTCGCGGCAGCGCCGGATCAGGCCCCAGCCGGCGAGCCGGCCCTGATCCACCCAGGCCAGACCCGTCGCCTCCGGCATCGCGATCCAGGCGCGCAGAAAGGCCTCGCGCGGCGCGGGAAAGATGCGGCGGTCGTTGGCGCAAAGCGCCGCGAAGTCGACGTCGCGAAGCGGCACGATCGGCGCGTCGCCGGTGCGCTCGCTGCGCCGGGCCGTACTGGCAAAGCGGATGTTCTGCCATGCCAGGGAGAAGCCGCTCTTGCGATAGTTGTCCTGTTGCGCCGGCACGCCGTCGAGCCCGACCACATGGCCCGCCAGTCGCGCCATGCCTTTGGCCCAGAGCCGGCGCCCGATGCCGCGCCCGCGCCAGTCCGGCGCCACGATGTACAGGCCGATGAAGCCGAAGCGCCCCGCATAGGAGACGGCGCCGATGCAGCCCACCGCCTGCCCCTGATGCTCCGCGACCAGGAAGCCGCCGGGGTCCGCCGCGTGGAAGGGGTCGGCGTCATGCAGCCCGGGGTTCCAGCCTTCGCGCGCCGCGAATTCGATGACGACGGGCATCTCGCCGCGCCGCAGGGTGCGAATCCTGATGTCCATTCAGTGCGCGCCGCGCATCAATCGGGAGGCGCTTCGTTCCAGGTCGCCGGGTCCACCGCCTTGGGCTCGTTCCACAGGCAGGGGCCGCACATGGTGGCGAGATAGACCAGCCTCTCGGCCTTCATGCCGGCCACCACCGGCGTGGTACCGCACACCTCGCAGGCGTGCGCGTAGTCGGGTACGTAGCGATCGATGGAGGTGATGGGATCCATGGCGCGAATGATCGCGCATTTCGCGCCGCGCTGTCACTGCGTCGGAGGGCGTACGGCACCGCCGGCGCGTTAGGATCGCCCATGAAAAAGACATTCCAGCTCCATATCGAAGGCAAGAACCCCGACCGGGTTCTGGATGCCGTCAAGCACGAGCTTCGCAAATACGTCAAGCGCGAACGGCGGCGCGATCTGCCCGAAGGCGCGGACTTCTGGGACTTCGATTGCAAGTTCGGCCCGACGCCCGAAGCGGCCGAACCGGTTCACCTGTCCGCGCTCACGGCGCTGGTCGACGGCGTGGCGAAAGAGGGCGGCGCGCAGTTCTATGCCGAGATCCTGGCCAAGCCCGGCCATCGCCGCAGCCGGCCCGCGGACGCGCCGGCCGCCGGCCCCGATCCGGCCGCGCCATGACGACCATCCAGGCACGGCGCAGGTTGATCGTGATCGTGCTGCTGTGCGTGGCCGCCGGCGGCGCGCTGCTGCGGCACTTCGCGGCGCCGGGATCGACCGCGCGCGACGTCGGCACGCTGCTGATGGTGCTGTGGCTGCCGGTCATCGGCAGCGTCGTCGCCTGGCTCTTCGCGAAGCTGCGGCGTACGGCGCCCGGGGCCGCCGATTCGTCGGGTTTCGAGGCCCGAAGCGCATTCCATCCCCACGCCCTGGTCGAACTCACGATGCGCGCGTCGCAACTGCCTTCAGAGGACGTGCCCATTGCGGAAGGCGAGTACCGCTGCGCGCTGGTGGTGGACAACGAAGGCTTCTCGGCTCGATGGTTGGTGGCGCCGGGCCGCGCGTTCCGGCGCGGAACGGCGCAGGCGCTTGAAGTCGAGTTCCTGACACCGGCGCTCGCGCTACCGCGCTTCCCGCGGGACGCCGTGTTCCGGATGCTGGTCGACGAGTCCTTCGTCGGCGATGGCCGTGTGCTGCGGGTGCTCGATCGCGCTTGACCCGCACCCGGGACCCCGTGCCGGATAGGCGTTGGCCTACACCGCGACGGGATCGCAAGGAAAGACATTCCGCTGCACCGCAACATAATGGCGAAGGCTTTGGTTCTAACCGGCGTGATGTCTTCTCAGGGGCAAGTCCATCCATGTTTCATTCTTCGACCGAGACCGCCTTGTCCGCCGTTGCTCCCCGCGTGTTGCCCGACACCCTGGCATCGCTGTTCGACGTGCAGTGCGAAGCGCATGCGAACAAGCTGGTCTACGGCTTTCTCAAGGATGACCTGAGCGTCGCGCAGGAGAGCAGCTATGGCCGGCTCCAGGCCGATGTCCACGGCATCGCCGCCTGGCTGTCGACCCAGACCCATGCGGGCGACCGCGTGCTGCTCGCCTTCGGGCCCGGGCTGGACTTCGTGCGCGTGTTCTGGGCCTGCGTGCTCTCGGGCCGGGTGGCGGTGCCGGTTCCCGCGCCCGATCCGGTGCGGCTGCACCATGCGGCACCGCGCCTGCGCAGCCTGATCGCCGATTCGCGCGCCGCGCTGGTGCTGACCAGCGCATCGCTGCTCGATGCGGCGGCCGCCACGCTGGACCCGGCCACCTTCGCGATGGCGCGCTGGATGGCGCTGCCCGATTCGGCGTCGCTGGACAGCGCCGAGACGCCAGCCTTCGCGCCGCCGGCGCTCGAGCCCGCCAGCCTCGCCTACCTGCAATACACCTCCGGCTCCACCTCGGCGCCACGCGGCGTGCGGCTGACGCATGCCAACGTGATTGCCAACATCCGCGCGGTGATCGCGTCAAATCATGGAAACAACGCCAGCCGGGCGCTCAGCTGGCTGCCGCACTTCCACGACTACGGGCTGGTGTTCGGCGTGCTGGCGCCCGTGATCGCAGGCGCGACCAGCTACCTGATGTCGCCCGTGGCTTTTCTGCGCCGGCCGCTGCGCTGGCTGGAAGCCATCGCGGCCTATCGCATCACGCACAGCGGCGCACCCGAGTCGGCCTACGCCGCCTGCCTGCAGGCACTGGGCGACAAGCCGCTCGGCATGCGCCTCGACAGCCTGGTGTCGCTGACCTGCGGTGCCGAGCCGATCCGCGCCGCCACGGTAGAGCGCGTGCTGGCGGTCTTCGGCGCCGCCGGCCTGCGCCCCGATGCGTTCGCGCCGTCCTATGGCCTCGCCGAGGCCGTGCTGGGCGTGAGTTCGACGACGCCGGGCACGCCGCCTCGCATCGTTTCGGCTGATGCGGCCGCATTGCTGGCCCATCGCTTCGAACCCGCCGCGGACACATCGCGCGACGCGCGCCGACTGGTCGGCTGCGGGCGGGCGATGCCCGACACCGAGCTCCTGGTCGTCGAAGCCGGACGCCCGTGTGCCGACGGCGAGGTCGGCGAGATATGGGTGGGTTCGCCGAGCATCGGCGAAGGCTACTGGATGCAGCCCGAGGCCAGCGAAGCCGTCTTCGGCGGCCACCTGGCCAATGGCGCCGGGCCTTTCCTGCGCACCGGCGACCTGGGCTTTCTCGACCGCGGCGAGCTGTTCGTTACCGGGCGACTGAAAGACCTGGTCATCGTCCACGGCGAGAACCACTATCCGCAAGACCTGGAATGGAGCGCCGAGCGCGCCCATCCCGACCTGCGCGTGGGCCACGGCGCCGCCTTCCCGGTCGATACGCCGGGCGGAGAAGCGGTGGTGCTGGCACTGGAACTCCAGCGGCGCCCGGTCCCCACCGACACCGAGGCGGTCTTCAGCGCGGTGCGCCGCGCCATCGCGGTGGAGCACGGGCTGCCGGTGCACGCAGTGGCACTGGTGCGCGCCGGCGCCTTGCCGCGCACCTCGAGCGGCAAGATCCAGCGGCACCGCTGCCGCGAGGCCTTTCTTGCGAACGAGCTGCCGCTGGCGGCGCCGCTCGATACCGGCGGCGACGAGGCGACGGCCCTGGACGAGGAGGCACTGGCCACCCCCGAGGAGCGGCCCGGCGCCGTGCTGCCGCGCGACGCGCGCGAGCAGGCCGTCTGGGACATCTGGCGCGAAGTGCTGGGCACGCGCGCCTTCGGCGTGCACGAGAGCTTCTTCGAGCTCGGCGGCAACTCACTGCGGATGACGCAGGTGCTCTCGCGCATCCGGCAGCGCTTCGACGTCGAGCTGCCGCTCGCCGAGCTGTTCGAGCATGCGAGCGTCGCCGCGATGGCGGCGCAGGTGGCGCGGCAGGCCGCATCGGGCGGCGGGGCAGCCGCCGCGCATGACGGCGGCATCGAGCGTGTGCCGCGCAGCGGGCCGCTGCCGGCCTCGCTCTCGCAGCGCCGCATGTGGGTGATCCAGCACTTCGACCCGGCATCGACCGCCTACAACGTGCCAATCGCGATCCGGCTGCGCGGCGCGCTCGACCCGGCGCTGTGCCAGCAGGCGCTCGACCTCATGGTCGAGCGGCACGAAGGCCTGCGCACGGCCTTCGTGATGGGCGAGGACGAGCCCATGCAATCCATCGCGCCGAAGCTCGCGGTGCCGATCGAGTTCATCGACCTGAGCGATCTGCCCGGCCGCGAGGGCAACGAGCAGGCGCGCGCGCTGCTGGCGGATCGCATTGCGCAACCCTTCGATCTCTCGCAGGCGCCGCTGCACCGGCCGACCCTGATCCGGCTCGGCGAACGCGAGCATGTGCTGTTCTGGCTGCTGCACCACGCGATCACCGATAACTGGGCCGGCGCGCTGCTGATGCGCGAAGCGCTGGCGGCGTACGGCGCCCTGGCGGCCGGTCGCAGGCCGGAATCGGCGCCGCCCGCGATTGCCTATGCCGACTACGCCGCCTGGCAGCGCCGGCCCGAATCGGTCGAGGCGCGGCGCCCGCACCTGGCGTACTGGCTCGAACGCCTGCGCGACTTGCCGGAGCTCGACCTGCCCACCGATTTCCCGCGTCCGGCAAAGGCCAGCGCCAAGGGCGCGCGCGTCTCGGCCGAGCTGCCGCTGCGGCTGCGCGAGGCGATGCGCGAATTCGGTGGCCGCGAGGCCGTCACGCCTTTCGTGATCTACCTGTCGGCCTTCGTGCTGATGCTGTCGCGGCAGGCCAAGAGCGACGACGTCGCGATCGGCATGCCGATCGCGAACCGGCATCGCTTCGCCGCGGAGCATCTGGTCGGCACGCTGGTCAACACGCTGGTGATGCGCACCGACCTCGCGGGCGACCCGAGCTTCACGCAACTCGTGCACCGCGTGCGCAGGAACGCGCTCGAGGCCTATACGCACCAGGAGGCGCCCTTCGACGAGCTGATCGATGCGCTGGGACACGACCGCACGCTGCGTCCCGAAGGCCCGGTGCGCGTGCTCTTCAACGTGCTGAATGCGCCGGTGGGCAAGCCGGAGCTGTTCGGCCTGGAGGTCGACGAGTTCGATTTCGAGCGCACGGCCGCGCAGTTCGATCTGTCGATGCACATCGACACCGAGTTCGCGCATCGCATCCACCTCGAATACGCGACCGACCTCTACAGCGCGGCCAGCGCCGCGCGCATGCTCGAGAACTACCTGTCGCTGGTCGAGCGGCTGCTCGCGCAGCCCGAGCGCCACCTGTCCGAGCACGAGATGCTCTCGCCGGCGCAGATGAGCCTGCTGCGCCACGGCTGGAACGGCGCCAGGGCGCCGCTGCCCGCGCAGCAGCTGGTGCACCGCTACCTGGACCTGGGCGCGCCCGAAATTCGCACGCGCGTGGCCGTCATCGACGCCGATGGCGACACGCTCGGCTACGGCGAGATCGAAGCGCAGTCGAACATGCTGGCGCGCGTGCTGCGCGCGCGCGGCATCGCGCGCGGCCAGCGCGTCGGCCTGTGCATCGAGCGCAGCCCCGCGATGCTGATCGCGCAGCTGGCGGTGATGAAGGCCGGCGCGGCCTACGTGCCGCTGGACCCCGACTATCCGGTGGAACGGCTGCGCTTCATGGCGGCCGACGCGGACCTGTCTGCCATCCTCACGCAGCGCAGCGCGAGCGCCATCCTCGACGGGCTGAACGTGCCGATGCTGCGGGTCGACGACGAGCGGCTGACGGCCGGCAGCTCAGGCGACGCGCTCGAGCCGCAGCCCGAGCTCGATGCCACGCCGGCCGACGAGGCCTACCTGATCTACACCTCGGGCTCCACCGGCCAGCCCAAGGGCGTGCGCGTGCCGCACCGCGGCGTGGTCAATTTCCTGGCCGGCATGGTGAAGATGCCGGGGCTCGCGGCCGATGACTGCGTCCTGGCGATCACCAGCCCGTCCTTCGACCCCTCGGTGCTCGACCTGCTGCTGCCGCTGGTCGTGCGCGCGAAGGTGGTCATCGCCTCGCAGCAGCAGGTGCACGAGCCGGCTGCGCTGCGCGCATTGCTCGAACGGCATGGCGTCACGCTGCTGCAGGCCACGCCCTCGGGGTGGCGCGGGCTGATCGAAACCGGCTGGGCCGGATCGCCCGGCTTCCGCGCGCTGATCGGCGGCGAATCGCTGCCGCCGATCCTGGCGGAGCGGCTGATGGAGCGCAGCGCCGAGCTCTGGAACATCTACGGACCGACCGAAACCACCGTCTGGACCACGGCCTGGAAGGTGGAGTCGCCGCGCGATGGCATCGCCATCGGGCGGCCGATCGACAACACCACGGTCTGGGTGCTCGACGAGCATGGCCATGCCTGCCCGATCGGCGTGCCGGGCGAGCTGTACGTCGGCGGCGCCGGCGTCACCCTCGGCTACTACCACCGCGACGCACTGACGGCCGAGCGCTTCGTGCCCGACCCCTTCAGCGACGACGCGGAGGCACGGCTCTACCGCACCGGCGACCTCGGCCGCTGGCGCCATGACGGCGTGCTCGAGCACCTGGGCCGCGCCGATCACCAGGTCAAGCTGCGCGGCTACCGCATCGAGATGGGCGAGATCGAGTCCGCGCTGCTGGACTATCCGGATCTTGCGCATTGCGTCGCCGTGACGCACGCGCAGAGCGAAGAAGACGTGCGGCTGGTGGCCTACAGCGTGGCGCGCATCGGCACGGCGCCGACGCCCTTCTTGCTCAGAGAGCACCTGCGCACGCGCCTGCCGCACTACATGATCCCGCAGCATTTCGTCGCGCTCGCCGCGATGCCGATGCTGCCGAACGGCAAGGTCGACCGCGCTTCGCTGCCGGCGCCGGTCATCGACATCGTGCTGCCCGACGGGCGCAGCTACGTGCCGCCGGTCACCCACAGCGAGCAGGTCATCGCCGGCATCTGGTCGGAATTGCTGGGGGTCGAGAAGATCGGCCGCACCGACAACTTTTTCGATCTCGGCGGGCACTCGCTCATGGCCATGCGCTCGGTGGCGGCCATCGAGGCGCTGCTGGGGTGGAAGGTCGCGCCGCGCCGGCTCATCTACGAGAGCCTGCAGCAGGTCGCCCGCGAGGAGAACCTGGGGGCGCACTGATCGCGCCGCGCGCTGCCGGACGGAAGGGCTTGCTGAGAAAGCGCGAGCCGCGCTCGCCGAAGCGCCATGGCACGTTGGCCGCCTTGGAGATGCCGATGCGCGGCCCGGTCTCGACCATCACGGCCGGATGATCGTCCGCCGCGGCCAGCAGCACGAAGGGCGGTCGGTCCAGCGCACGGCCGTTGAAGGCGCCGTCGATGCCCAGCGCCTGCGCGACGCGGCCGGGGCCGGCGCAGAGCAGGCGGATGTCCTCGAGCCCGCGGCGCTCGCGCATGCGCTCGAGCCCCATCGCCGGCGCCAGCGCGCGGATCAGCACCCCGGCGCCATGCCCTTCCTCGCGGCAGACGAAGTTGAGGCACCAGTGGATGCCGTAGGAGCGATAGACGTAGGCGCGCCCCGGCGGCCCGAACATCGCGGCGTTGCGCAGGGTCGGGCCGCCGAAGCTGTGCGAGGCCGGGTCGTCGCGGTCGTAGGCCTCGGTCTCGACGATGCGGCCGCCGACGCCGTCGACCAGCAGCGTGACGCCGATCAACAGGCGCGCGACCTCATGCGAGGGCGCGGCGAAGTCGATGGCGGCAGCCGCGGCAAGCGGGCGATGGGGCTTCACGCGGCGCAGCCCGGTCATGGTCGCTAGAGACCTTTTTCGACCATTTCCAGCAGCTGCTGACCCAGCGCGTCCGTCTGCTCGCGCGGCATGCCGCGCAGCGGCCCGTCGATGATGAGCAGCGCGAGGCCGTGCACCGCCGACCAGGCCAGGAATTCCGCGCCGGGCCTGCGCTCGGGCGGCAGCGCCCCGGCCGCGACCAGCTGATCGAGCGCGGCGACCAGCAGCTCGAAGGGATTCAGCCCGCTCTGGCCGCTCTTGGCCTCGGGCGGCGCGTCTTCCACATCCACCGGCGCACCGAAGGCGGTGCGGAACAGCCCGGTCTCGGTCTGCGCGAAGCGCAGGTAGCCGGTGCCGATGGCGCGCACCGCAGCACGGGCGGCTTCGGCAGGGTCGCCATCGGTGCGCTGCGCCGCGAGCTCGGCCTCCATCGCGGTCGCGACCGCTGCCAGGGCGGCGGCACGCACCGCCTGCAAGAGCGCCTGGCGGCTCGCGAAGTGCCGGTAGGCCGCATTGGGAACCACGCCGGCGCGCCGCGTGGCCTCGCGCAGCACCACCGCTTCGGGCCCGCCGCTGCGCGCCAACTCGACCCCCGCCTCCAGCAGCGCACGCCGCAGATCGCCATGGCGATAGGTGCTGCGTGCAGGCGGGACGGGGCTGGGAACACTCATTTTCAATTCCATGTGGACAGCGTCCATTATGTCTGCTATCTTTCTTGTGGACGTTGTACACAACGTGTGACTTTTTTCCCCCGACCCCACCGCACTTTCCAAAGGACAAGACATGGCGACCCAGATCTATGTGAACCTGCCGGTCAAGAACCTCGACAAATCGGTCGCGTTCTTCACAGCGCTCGGTTTCAAGTTCAACCCGCAGTTCACCGACGAGAACGCCACCTGCATGATCGTCAGCGAGAACATCTACGTGATGCTCTTGGTCGAGAGCTACTTCAAGACCTTCACGCCCAAGGCCATCGCCGACGCCAAGAAGAGCACCGAGGTGCTGCTGTGCCTCTCGTGCGACAGCCGCGCCGAGGTCGATGCGCAGGTCGCCAAGGCGGTGGCCGCCGGCGGCAGCACGCCCAACAAGGCGCAGGACCACGGCTTCATGTACCAGCACGGCTTCGAGGACCTGGACGGTCATCTCTGGGAGCTGGCGTACATGGACATGAGCGCTTTTCCCAAGAGCTGAAGCCGGAATCGGCGATATCCCCCCACCCACCCCCAAGGAGATCCGAAATGAAAGTCCAGTCCTATCTGCTGTTCGACGGCCGCTGCGAAGAGGCGCTCGAGTTCTACAGCAGCAAGCTAGGCGCCAAGGTGAAGGACCTGATGCGCTTCAAGGACAACCCCGACCCGGCCGGCGCCGAAGGATGCGGCAACGGCTCCGGCGCGCCCATCTCGCCGGACAAGGTGATGCACGCGTCCTTCCAGATCGGCGAGACCGAGCTGCTGGCCTCCGACGGCATGGCCGCGGGACAACCCAAGTTCGAGGGCATTTCGCTCGCGCTCACCGCAAAGGACGAAGCCGAAGCCCGGCGCCTCTTCGCGGCCCTGAGCGAAGGCGGCCAGGTCCAGATGCCGATGGCCAAGACCTTCTTCTCACCGGCCTTCGGCATGGTGGCCGACCGCTTCGGCGTGTCGTGGATGGTGCTGGCGGAGTGAGACCGCCCCGCGTTCAGTGGCTGGCGTGCCTGCGGGCGCTCCAGCGCGAGCGCGCCAGAGCGACGACTTCGACCACGCCCCAGACGAGGGCGCCGCCGAGTGCGCGGATGGAATGGGTCGTGGTGGGCCAGAGCATGTGAGGCATGGGTCCCACCCTAAGAGCGTCATATGACACGTTGATGGCATGCAATGCCGCTATCCTGGTTTCACCCGACTTCCATTTGACGAGTGAATCCGACGGATCTGCCTGAACTGCTGGAGCTGCAGAGGCTCGCCCAGCTGGCGGGCCCGCTGATGGAGCAGCGCGTGCTGTGTGAGGTCGTGGCCGGCGAGCAGCGCTTTCCGGTCCACGCCTTCGTGCTCGGCAGCGCGCGAGCGGATGCGCCGGCGGTCGGCTTCTTCGGCGGCGTGCATGGCCTGGAGCGCATCGGCGCCGAGGTGACGATCGCCTACCTGCGCAGCATCGTGATGCGGCTCGCGTGGGACGAGACGCTGCACCGGCAACTGGAAGCCATGCGCCTGGTGTTCATGCCGCTGGTCAATCCGGGCGGGCTGTGGCTCGGCACACGCGCCAATCCCAACGGCGTCGACCTGATGCGCAATGCGCCGGTCGAGTCGAAGGAACGGGTGCCCTACCTGGTCGGCGGCCAGCGCATCAGCGCCGGCCTGCCGTGGTACCGCGGCGCGCAGGGCCAGCCGATGGAATGCGAGAGCGCCGCGCTGTGCGCGCTGGTCGAGACCGAGCTGCTGGGCCGGCCCTTGAGCGTCGCGGTGGATTGCCACTCCGGCTTCGGCCTGACCGACCGCATCTGGTTTCCCTACGCGCACACCTCCCGCCCGATCGCGCATCTTCCCGAGATGCACGCGCTGTGCGAGATCCTCGACCAGACGCTGCTGCATCACCGCTACGTGCTGGAACCGCAGAGCCGCCAGTACCTGGCCCACGGCGACCTGTGGGACCACCTGTACCTCGGCGCCACCAATCGGCCGGACACGGTGTTCCTGCCGGTGACGCTGGAGATGGGCTCGTGGCTGTGGATCAAGAAGAACCCGCGCCAGATCTTCTCGCGCCACGGCATCTTCAATCCGATGATCGAGCACCGGCAGCAGCGCGTGCTGCGCCGGCACATCGGCTGGCTGGACTTCATCACCCGGGCCGTGTGCAGCTACGAACGATGGCTGCCGGCCGGCGAACAGAGAGCGCATCACCGGCAGCAGGCGATGGCCAGGTGGTACGGACGACAGCCCTTATGAGCACCTGGGTCCTGCTGCGCGGGTTGACGCGTGAGAGCGGCCATTGGGGGCACTTCCCCGAGCTTCTGCAGGAGCGCCTGCCGGGGGCCCGGATCGTGGCGCTCGACCTTCCCGGCAACGGGCGCCTGAACCAGGCACGCAGCCCGGCGCGGATCGAGGCGACGATGGAAGACTGCCGTCGACAGCTGCTAGCCCTGGGGGTCGAGCCGCCCTGGCATCTGCTTGCGATGTCGCTCGGTGCGATGGTGGCGGTGGACTGGGCCGCGAAGCATCCCCTGGAGCTCGCCGGCTGCGTGCTGATCAATACCAGTCTGCGTCCCTTCAGTCCCTGGTACCGACGCCTGCGGCCAGCGAATTACGGGGCCTTGCTCGGTCTTCTGTTCGCGCGCCAGGCCGCGCGCGGACGCGAGCAAACGATCCTGCGCCTGACCAGCCGCCACCTGCAGCCGGACGCGGCCGTGATCGAGGACTGGACGGCGCTGCGCGAAGCCCGGCCGGTGTCGCCATCCAACGCCTTGCGGCAGCTGCTGGCCGCGGCGCGTTACCGTGCGCCGGTGCAGGCGCCGGCCGTGCCCTTGCTGGTGCTCGGCAGCGCGCGCGACGCCCTGGTGGACGTGCGCTGTTCGCGGCGCCTGGCGCGGCAGTGGGGCGTGGCGCTGGTCGAACATCCCACGGCCGGCCATGACCTGCCGCTGGACGACGGGCCCTGGCTGGCCGAGCAGGTCGGCCGCTGGGCGGCGCGGGCCGGCGCGTAGGGCGTCATGCGGCGGAGAGTGCCCAACCAGGGCAGGCCCGACAACCTCTCGAGCCGTGTGCTGGATCGGATCGTGGGAGAGCGCCAGCCCCGCGACCAGCGCCGCTACACGAAGTCCGCGTTCATTTCCGCGGGCCGCGACACGACGCCCTTCGGCGCCGCGGCGTCATGAGCTTCGTGACGCAAGGCATGCAACTCCACCATGCCCACGACATGCCCGAGCGCGGGTGGCGCCCGGCCGGGCCGGTGGGCGCCAGGGCTTGACGAGGGCCGCTCCCGACGCGACAGGCGCGAACGGCTTCTTGGCTCTAAATTCGACGCTCCATTCCAAGAGGAGCACCTGCCCATGATTCACGTCGTCGCCGTCATCACGGCCAAGCCCGGCCAACGCGATCGGATCCTCGAAGCCTTCCGCGCCAACCGACCCGCGGTGCTGGCCGAGCAGGGCTGCATCGAATACAACGCCACGGTGGACGCAGCCGGCATGCCGCCCTCACGCGGCTCCTTCGGCCCGGACACCTTCGTCGTCATCGAGAAGTGGGAAACGCTGGCCGCGCTGCAGGCCCATGCCGCCGCGCCGCACATGGCGGCCTACGGCGCCCAGGTGAAGGAGTGGACCGAGAACCGGGTCATCCACGTGCTGGAGCCGGTGTGATACCTTGAATTACCGAGCGGTCATTATTTCTTGACTTTCCACAGGCTCAAAGACGCAAAATTACCGAAAGGTAATTAAACGGGAGATCCATGACCGAATCAGCCTCGAACTTACCTGTCGGTAATTTGAACGGCACCGTCGTGCATTCCACCACCGAACTGGGCGAGCTGATCCGCCAACGTCGGCGCGCTCTGCAACTGAATCAGCTCGATATCGCCGGGTTGGGCAACACGGGGAACCGCTTCATCGTGGATCTGGAGGCAGGCAAGCCGACTGTGCAATTGCAGAAGGCACTCGACGTGCTGCAACTGCTCGGCCTCGAGGTGGTGGTGCGGCCGCGCGGCACGACGGGTCGGTGATGGCACGCCCTGACCGCCTGGATCTTTTCCATGGCGAGGATCATGTCGCCTTCATCTACGACAGTTCGCCACTCGAATTCGAATATGCGCCCGACTGGCTCGCACGCGCCGAGCGCTTGCCGGTCGCGGCAATCCCGCCGAGTCCCGGCCGCCAGCACTGCGACGCCGTCCAGGTTTTCCTGGAAAATCTGCTGCCCGAAGGCGAACTGCGCGCCTACATCACGGAGCAGAAGAAGGCATCGACGCTGTTCTCGCTGCTGTACGAGGTGGCCGGCGACACAGCGGGCGGGTTCGTCATCCTGCCGGGCGGTGAGCGCCCCCAGCCTGCGTCTTACGAGGCGACGACATGGCAGGCGCTGGCCGACTTCCTCGGCAGCAAATCGGCATCGGCCATCGACATCAAGGGGCGCCATGCACGCGTCTCATTGGCCGGAGCGCAGGACAAGGCCTCCATCGCACTGTTCGAAGACGGCATCCCTCGGCTTCCTCAGGGCACCTCGCCTTCCACGCACATCCTCAAGCCGGACATCCGACGCCTCGCCAAGGTCTGGCATTCGGCAGCAAACGAAGCCGTAATCATGCGCGCCGCCGCACTGTGCCGCCTGCCAACGGCCGACGTGTTCTACGAGCCTCTCACGCAGGCCTGCGTCGTCAAGCGCCTCGATCGCATCCAGCGGCCCGATGGCGCGCTTGGGCGCTTGCTGCAGTACGACCTGTGCCAGCTGGCGGGCACCGTGTCGGAAAAGAAGTACGAAACCGAAGGCGGCCCGGGCGCCGGGCGCTGTGCAGAGTTGATCCGCCAGTACAGCGTGCAACCGGCCGTGGATCCTAGCGTCCGGCGCCAAGACGCTGGCGCGGCGCGTACAGCAATTCGTGGCGTCGACGACGCGGCAAACGATCAAGCGACTGTTGCAAGCGGCTTGATAACAAAAACGCGCCCGAAGGCGCGCTATTGCTTGAGGTTGAAGCGATTTACTTCGCCACCACCCGCACCATTTCCAGGCACTTGTTCGAGTAGCCCCACTCGTTGTCGTACCAGCTCACGAGCTTGATGAAGGTGCCGTCCAGCGCGATGCCGGCCTCGGCGTCGAAGATCGAGGTGCGCGGGTCGCCGCGGAAGTCGGTGGCGACCACCTTGTCCTCGGTGTAGCCGAGCACGCCCTTGAGCGCGCCTTCGCTTTGCGCCTTCATTTCGGCGCAGATTTCCTTGTAGGTGGCTTCCTTGACCAGTTCCACCGTGAGGTCGACCACCGACACGTCGGAGGTCGGCACGCGGAAGCTCATGCCGGTGAGCTTCTTGTTGAGCTCGGGAATCACCACGCCCACTGCCTTGGCAGCGCCGGTGCTGGAGGGAATGATGTTTTCCAGGATGCCGCGGCCGCCGCGCCAGTCCTTGTTGCTTGGGCCGTCGACGGTCTTCTGCGTCGCGGTGGCGGCGTGCACGGTGGTCATCAGGCCGCGCTTGATGCCCCACTTGTCGTTCAGCACCTTGGCCAGCGGCGCCAGGCAGTTCGTGGTGCAGCTGGCGTTGCTGATGATGGCCTCGCCGGCGTACTTCTTGTCGTTCACGCCGTAGACGAACATCGGCGTGTCGTCCTTGCTGGGCGCGGACAGGATCACCTTCTTGGCGCCCGCGTCGATGTGCTTCTGCGCGGTTTCCTTGGTCAGGAAGAGGCCGGTGGATTCGAGCACGATGTCGGCGCCGACGTCGCTCCACTTGAGTTGCGCGGGATCGCGTTCCTGCGTGAGGCGGATCTTCTTGCCGTTGACGATAAGCGTGTTGCCCTCGACGTTGATCTCGCCCTGGAAGCGGCCGTGCACCGAGTCGTACTGGAGCATGTAAGCCAGGTAGTCGGGCTCGAGCAGGTCGTTGATGGCAACGATCTCGATGTCGTTCTTGAAGTTCTGCACCGCCGCGCGGAGAACGTTGCGACCGATGCGACCGAAGCCATTGATGCCGAGTTTGATAGCCATGTGCCTTGCTCCTGGAGGGTTGAAAACTGGGTGATGCGGTCGATGTCAGCGCTTGAGCGCCGCTTCGACCGTGGCAGCGACGTTCTCTGCCGTGAATCCGAAATGCTTGAACAGCACGCCGGCGGGTGCCGATTCGCCGTAGGTGTCGATCCCGACGACGGCTGCGACGCCGTACTTCCACCAGCCGTCGGTGGCGCCCATTTCGACCGCGATGCGCGGCGTTCCCTTGGGCAGCACGCTCTTTTTATACGCCACATCCTGGCGGTCGAAGGTGGTGGTGGACGGCATGGAGACCACGCGCACGCCGATGTTCTTTGCCGCCAGCAGCTCCTGGGCCTTCAGCGCAAGCTGCACTTCGGAGCCGGTGGCGATGATGACGGCCTTGAGCTTCTTGTTCTTGAGGCCGACGGCCTCGGGCTCGGCCAGCACGTAGGCGCCCTTGCTGATGTCGCTCAGGTCCTTCTTGGGCGAGTAGGGCAGGTTCTGGCGCGATAGCAGCAGCGCGGTGGGGCGGTCGGCGTTCTGCAGCGCGACCGCCCAGGCCACCGCGGTCTCGGCGGTGTCGCCGGGACGCCAGACGTCGAGGTTGGGGATCAGGCGCAGCGAGGCGGCATGCTCGATCGACTGGTGCGTCGGGCCGTCTTCGCCCAGGCCGATGGAATCGTGCGTGAAGACGTGGATCACGCGCTGCTTCATCAGCGCCGCCATGCGGATCGCGTTGCGGCTGTAGTCGCTGAAGGTGAGGAAGGTGCCGCCGTAGGGAATGAAGCCGCCGTGCAGCGCCACGCCGTTCATGATGGCCGCCATGCCGAACTCGCGCACGCCGTAGTTGATGTGGCGGCCCGGCAGGCCGTCGGGGACCTGTTCGTTGCCTTCGGTGCGGACCACGGCGCCGTCCTTGTCGAAGCGCAGGGCGGGCGTGCTCTTGGTGTTGGTGAGGTTCGAACCGGTCAGGTCGGCGCTGCCACCCAGCAGTTCGGGCAGGGCGGCGGTGAAGGCTTCGAGCGCGAGCTGCGAGGCCTTGCGCGAAGCCACGGTCTCGCCCTTGGTGTGGGCGGCGACCACGGTGTCGAAGGCGGTCTGATGGAAGTTCTTCGGCAGCTCGCCCTTCATGCGGCGCGTGAACTCGGCTGCCAGGTCGGGGTACAGCTTCGCGTAGGCGGCGAACTTGTCGTTCCACGCGGCTTCACGCTGGGCGCCGGCGGCCTTGGCATCCCACTCTTCGTACACGGCGTGCGGCAGTTCGAAGGGCTCGTGCGCCCATTGCAGCGCCGTGCGCGTGAGGCCGATCTCGTCGGCGCCCAGCGGTTCGCCGTGCGCCTTGGCGGTGTTGGCGCGGTTCGGGCTGCCCTTGCCGATCTGCGTCTTGCAGATGATCAGCGTCGGGCGGTCGGTGTGCTTCTTCGCCTTCTCGATGGCCTTGGACACATCCTTCACGTCATGGCCGTCGATCGGGCCGATCACGTTCCAGCCGTAGGCCTTGAAGCGTTCTTCGGTGTTGTCGATGAACCAGGGCAAGACCCGCCCGTCGATGGAGATGCCGTTGTCGTCGTACAGCGCGATCAGCTTGCCCAGCTTCCAGGCGCCGGCCAGCGCCGCGGCCTCGTGGCTGATGCCTTCCATCAGGCAACCGTCGCCAAGGAAGGCGTAGGTGTAGTGATCGACGATCGCGTGATCCTTGCGGTTGAACTCGGAGGCCAGCAGCTTCTCGGCCAGCGCGAAGCCGACCGCGTTGGTGATGCCCTGGCCCAGCGGACCGGTGGTGGTTTCGACGCCGGGCGTCACGCCCGTTTCGGGATGGCCGGCGGTCTTGCTGTGCAGTTGGCGGAAGCGCTTGAGCTCCTCGACCGGCAACGCATAGCCCGTGAGGTGCAGCACGGCGTAGATGAGCATCGAGGCATGGCCGTTGGACAGCACGAAGCGGTCGCGGTCGAACCAGTGCGGATTGACGGGGTTGTGCTGGAGGTGCTCGCCCCACAGCGCAACCGCCATGTCGGCCATGCCCATCGGCGCGCCCGGATGCCCCGAGTTTGCAAGTTGTACGGCATCCATTGCCAGCGCGCGAATCGCGTTGGCCATCAAGGCTTGGTTGGCCATCTGATCGGCTTTCTGGGGGGCAGGTTAGGGGGAACCCGGTATTTTAACGGGCGAGCTTCGGGGGGGGCCGTCCGGGGCAGAGGTCGGGCTGCTAGAGTGCCGCCCATGCATGGCTTGCATCTCACCGCCGACCTCCACGACTGCCGCTGCGGGACGCATTGGCTGGTGGACGCCCAGGCCGTCGGCGCGGCTTGCGCCAAGGCCGTGGAGGCTGCCGGGCTGCAGGCGGTCGGCACGCTGTTCCACACCTTTCCGACCACGCCGCTGGGTCCGGGCGGCGTGACAGCTACCGTGCTTCTGGCTGAGTCGCATCTGTGCGTCCACACCTGGCCCGAACAGCGCGGCGTGACGCTCGATGTCTACGTGTGCAACTTTGGCGCCGACCACTCCGCCAAGGCGAGGGCGGTGATGGAGGCCCTGGAGGCGCTGTTCGTGCCGGGCCACGCGGAAAGGCACGCATTGAAGCGCGGCGCGATCGAGAAGGCCGAGGCAGCGTGAGCATCAAGGCAATGATCCTCGCCGCCGGGCGCGGCGTGCGCATGCGGCCGCTGACCGATGTCACGCCCAAGCCCTTGCTCGAGGTTCAAGGCAAGCCGCTGATGCAGTGGCCGATCGAGGCGCTGGCGGCGGGCGGCTTCACCGAGCTCGTGGTCAATACCGACTGGCTGGGCGAGCAGATCCCGCTTCGCTTCGGGCACCGCCATGCGGCTTCCGCCATTTCTTACTCCCACGAGGGCCGCGATTTTGGCGGTGCACTCGAGACGGCGGGCGGCATCGTGCGTGCGCTGCCGCTTCTGGGCGACATCTTCTGGGTGCTGGCGGGCGACGTGTTCGCGCCGGAGTTCGCGTTCACGCGGGAAGCGGTCGACCGCTTCGCGGCCAGCGGACGGCTTGCCCACCTGTGGCTGGTGCCGAACCCGCCGCACAACCTGCGCGGGGACTTCGGGATTTCGCCGGCCGGGCTGGCGTTGAATGACGCGCCGGTCAAGCACACCTTCTCCACCATCGGCCTCTACCGCGCGGGGCTGTTCGCGCCGCCGTACTGCGGCATCCCAGCCGGCAATGCCCAGGGCGCCAAGGCGCCGCTCGCGCCCATCCTGCGCGCGGCGATGGAGGAAGGCCGGGTCGGCGCCGAGCTCTACGCCGGCGACTGGACCGACGTCGGCACGCCCGAGCGCCTGGCTGCGCTGAATCAAAAAAAACGGCCCGCACGAGGCGGGCCGTAGACAGGCTAGATCACGGTCTGGGCGATCAGGGCACGTTGGCCGACCTGAGCGTGAAGGGCCGGCCCTCCATCGTGAAGCTGCCGCCGAACTCCATGTTCATGCCACCGGTCGGCTGCACCGGGCAGCCGCCCGATGACGCCGAGCAGGCCCCGCCGCCCGCGAAGACCACGGAACCGTAGCGGTAGTTCGACACGACCTTGCCGGTGTAGTCCGCGATGCTCAGCACCATGTTGTCGCTTGCGAAGTTGTCGGCATCCTCGACCGCAATCGGGTCGACGATGCGCGAGTCCTGCAGGGTGCGAACCACGCTGCCGCTGTTGCCGTCGCCTGCGAACCTCACCCACTGGATCTTGCGATCGCCGCGCGAAGCCACCAGCACCTGCTCGTTCAAGGGCTCGAAGGTCCTGTTCTCCGGGTCGATCTTCGAGATCGCCAGCGAGGTCGGGTTCTTCCCGATCGCGACACGGCCCTTCTCGACGACGTCCGTGACCGTGGTGCCGGTGGGCACGTTGCCCAGGCCATAGATGCGCAGCGAACCCTCTTCCGTGGCGATCCAGGCGCGGTGAGTCGGCCCGAAGATGGTGGTCTTCACCGCGGTCGGCTTGCTGTCCAGCGCCACCGTCGTGATCACCGTCGGCGTCTGTTGCGGCTTGTACGCGAAGGTGTACGGCCACTGGTTATCGGCCTGACCCAGGTTGGTGAACTCCGTCGGGCCGGTACCGAAGTAGACGCTGTTGACGTAGCTGAACAACGGCTTCAGGTCGATGAAGGCGACCTTCTTCTCCGACTTGGAGATGACCACCGCCACACCTGCCTTGGCATACCTATTGGCGTTCGTGCCGGAACCCGAGAACGTCGCGCGCTTGGCCGAATCGGTCAGCGGCGAGTAGGTCTGCCCCATGAACTCGCCGTACTTTTCCGGCAGTGCCGTCTGGAACTGATCGAAGCCCGTGGTGACGGCGATCTCGGTCGGCGCGTTCATGCCCGGCAGGTCGATGTAGCCCAGCACCTTCATGAAGGCGATGTTGCCCATGTTCGGCAGGCCGGGGTACACGCCCATCCACTCATGCCACCAGTCGTACCAGCGGTCGTAAGTCGTGCTCCGGATGCCGGTGGGCGTTCCGCCATTGGGGTTGTAGGGGTCGCAGTTGTTGCACAAGCCGGCCAGCGAGATCACCGCCACCTGGCCCTTCAGCGCCGTCGTGTCCCACACCGTCACCAGCGCGTATTCGCTGGTGTTGGTGACGGCCATGCCGGTCGGCACCTTGTTGGCAGGCAGCTTCACCGAGCCGCGGTTGTTCGCCGTGTTGCTGCCGGCGGTGCCGATCAGGCCGTTGTTGAAAGCCACCAGCGAGGTGGCGCAGAAGCCCGTGCGCCCGCCGCAACGCGCCACCGCCACCGGCTCGCCGGTCGTGAGGCCGGCGTCCTTGTAGGTGCTGACGTTGTAGTTCGTGCGTCCGGCGCTGCCGTCCCACGCGGCCGCTTCCTGCCAGGGCAGTTGCGGCGCTTGCGCGAAGGTGTTGTGGTCGATCGCCGAGACCTGCAGGTCGCCAACGCCCATGCGCAGCGTCGTGTTGTCGGCGACAAAACCGACGTGGGCCTGGTTGGTCGAGTAAAGCCCTGCATCGGCGAGGACCGGACCGCCCACCTGCCAGGTGCCGGCGTGGTAGCTCATCGTCTGGTCCGCGCGCTTGAACAGCGTCGGGATGCCGGTGTTGTTCACGGACGGGGCGTTGCCGTAGCGGTAGGCGATGCCTTCTGCCTTGGCGAGGACCGGTGCCATGGCACGGTACGCGCTGGCCTGCACGTTGCCGGCGCTGTCGACGACGTCGCCGGAGACGGGTGCCGGTGCCGGTGCCGGCGCGGGGGCCGGGGCGGGGGCCGGGGCGGGCGCCGGAGCGGGTGCAGGGGCCGGTGCCGGGGCGGGCGCCGGAGCCGGAGCCGGAGCTGGCGCAGGAGCCGGCGCAGGAGCCGGCGCAGTTGCTGCACCGAGGGAATAGCAAGCCTTCACGACGAACGGCACAGGATCCTTGCCGAAGTATTCGTTCGTGCAGTTGGCGGTGCCGGTGACCGTCTTTTGAACCCACGATGATCCGGCCCCGTACTGGACCAGGGTGGCAGAGGCGACACTGAATGACGAACCCTCGCCGGCGAGCCGCGTTCCCGCTGCAGGCGCGGGGGCGGGGGCGGGTGCGGGTGCGGGTGCGGGGGCGGGTGCGGGTGCCGGCGCTGGTGCCGTCGCGGTCTGCACGTAGCACGCTTTCGCCACGTATTGCAGCGGGTCGCCAAAGGTCGCATTGCTGCAGGCAACCGTGCCCGACAGCGACTTGTTCGTGTAGGTGTCGTTCGCGCCGTACTGCACGACCTGCGCCGAGCTCAGCACGAAGCTTTGATTTTCGTCCGCGACCTTGGTCCAGCTCGAATCGAGCTTGCTGATCGGCGCTGCTTCCTTGGTCGCGGTAGTTTCTGCCGGCGCGGCAGCAGCCGGAGCAGTCGATGTTTCAGCGCCCAGGGCAGCAAAGCCTCCCCCGCCACTGCTGCCACTTCCCCCACCTCCACAACCAGCGAGCGCTCCTGCCGCAACAAACAGCAGAAGCGCGCTTTTATCTGTGACTTTCACGCAAATCCCTCCAAATTGGTTAAGTTGGGGTTTTTACGGGGGTTGACCGGTGCGAGCAACCTCTCTTGCACTTCCTTTCCTGTGTGTTTCCGGCTCCCTAGGGCGGTGTTACCAAGGTTGTGCTTGGTGACGACTTCAACGCAAACGCAGGCACTCCGGTGTTGTCTTACTTCTTACTGTCATATGGGCGGTCGAAAAGGGCCTGGACGCTACGGCCGCCGGACTGAAGCGCAAAAAAAAGCGGCCCGCATGGAGCGGGCCGCAGTTCAATTGAGCGCAGTTCTCAGCAGATCAAGGCACGTTGGCGGTCTTGAGCTGGAAGGGTTTGCCTTCCATCGTGTAGCTGCCGCCGAACTCGATCTTGACGTCACCAGTCGCTTGGACCGGGCATCCGCCCGGCGGCTGGCAGGTCCAGGAGCCACCACGATCAGAGAAGAACACCGGGCCATAGCGGTAGTTGGATACCTTTTTGCCGGTGTAGTCCGCAATCGTCAGCACATGGCCCACGTTCGAGAAGTTGTCGGCGTCTTCAACCGCGATAGGGTCGACGATACGGCTGTCCGCCAATTCGCGAACCACGCTGCCGCTGTTGCCATCGGCCGCGAACCTTACCCACTGGACCTTGCGATCGCCGCGTGAAGCCACGAGCACCTGACGGTTCAGCGGTTCGAAGCTGGTGTCGTCCGGATCGATCTTGGATATGGCGAGCGAAGTCGGATTCTTGCCGATGGCCACGCGGCTCTTCTCGGTGATATCCGCGGCCGTGGTGCCGGTGGGCACGTTGCCCAGCCCGAAGATGCGCAGCGAGCCTGCTTCGGTTGCGATCCAGGCGCGGTGCACACTGCCGAACAGCGTGGTCCTGACCGCTGTCGGCCGGTCATCCAGCGCCACCGTCGAGATCACCGTCGGCGTCTGCTGCGGCTTGTTGGCGAAGGTGTACGGCCACTGGTTGTCGGCCTGACCCAGGTTCGTGAACTCCGTCGGACCGGTGCCGAAGTAGACGCTGTTGACGTAGCTGAACAACGGCTTCAGGTCGATGAAGGCGGCCTTCTTCTCCGACTTGGAGATGACCACCGCCACACCCGACTTGGCGTACCGGTTGGCGTTCGTGCCGGAACCCGAGAACGTCGCACGCTTGGCCGAATCGGTCAGCGGCGAGTAGGTCTGCCCCATGAACTCGCCGTTCTTCTCCGGCAAGGAAGTCTGGAACTGATCGAAGCCGGTAGTGACGGCGATTTCCGTCGGCGCGTTCATGCCCGGCAGGTCGATGTAGCCCAGCACCTTCATGAAGGCGGTGTTGCCCATGTTCGGCAGGCCCGGGTACACGCCCATCCACTCATGCCACCAGTCGTACCAAGCGCTGTACTTCGTATCGCGAATGCCCGTCGCGTTTCCGCCATTGGGGTTGTAGGGATCGCAGTTGTTGCACAGACCCGCCAGCGAGATCACCGCCACCTGGCCCTTCAGCGCCGTCGTATCCCACACCGTCACCAGCGCGTATTCGCTGGTGTTGGTGACGGCCATGCCGGTGGGCACCTTGTTGGCGGGCAGCTTCACCGAGACGCGATTGTTGGCGGTGTTGGTGCCGGCGGTGCCGATCAAGCCGTTCTGGAAAGCCACCAGGGAAGTCGCGCAGAAGCCGGTGCGACCACCGCAACGCGCCACCGCCACCGGTTCGCCCGTCACCTGCCCGGCAGCTTTGTAGGTGCTGATGTTGTAGTTGTCGCGTCCGGCGCTGCCATCCCAGGCTGCCGCTTCCTGCCAGGGCAGCTGCGGCGCCTGCGCGAAGGTGTTGTGATCGATCGCGGAAATCTGCAGATCGCCCACGCCAACGCGCGCAGCCGTGTTGTCGGCGACGAAGCCGACGTGCGCCTGGTTGGTCGAATACAGGCCAGCCTCGCTGAGAACCGGGCCACCAACCTGCCAGGTACCGGCGTGATAGCTCATCGTCTGGTCCGGCCGGGTTGCCAGGGTCGGGATGCCGGTGTTGTTCACGGCCGGCGCGTTGCCATAGCGATAAGCAATGCCTGCATCCTTCGCGAACTGGGCGGCAGTCGCCTTGTAGGCGTCGGCAGCCACATTGCCGGAGCTGTCGACCACGTCATTCGGAATCGGCGTGCCGCCGGTCGTCGTGCCCGTACCCGGGTCACTCACGGCGGCCAGGCCCGCAAAGCCACCACCGCCACCACCACCCCCGCCTCCACAAGCTGATAACGCGCCTGCGGCAACAACCAGGAGAAGCGCGCTTTTATGGATAAATTTCAACAAAAACACCTCCAATTTGACAAAGATGTGCGTTTGTACGTGGGTGCAGTCCTACCGGGCAACCCTTCTTGCAAATCTTTTCCTTATGTGTTTTCACTCCCCCCCAGTGGAGTTACAAAGGTATTGCATAGTCACGTTATGACCGCAACTCATCAAACCGCGCGCCGTGTACGTCTTTCTACTTATTTGGGCGCCGATGGCATCGCCATCATTCCCACCGCGCCCGAGCGGCAACGCAATCGGGACAGCGACTTCCTGTACCGCCACGACAGCTATTTCTATTACCTGACGGGCTTTC
This sequence comes from Variovorax sp. LjRoot175, assembly GCF_964253805.1. NCBI lineage: Bacteria > Pseudomonadati > Pseudomonadota > Betaproteobacteria > Burkholderiales > Comamonadaceae > Variovorax > Variovorax sp. LjRoot175. The sequence goes on from NZ_CAXURY020000001.1 coordinate 5,977,533, forward strand.
CCGAGCCGAATGCCTGGCTGGTACTCACAAGCGAAGGTCGTGCCACGCTGTTCTGCGCGCCCAAGGATCTGGAACGGGAGATCTGGGACGGCTACCGGCTGGGGCCGGAGGCAGCGCCGGCCGCGCTCGGCGTCGACGAGGCCTTTGCGATCGACGAACTCGACGCCCGTTTACCGCGGCTGCTGGAGAACAGGTCGACCGTCTGGTACCCCTTCGCGACCCACAAGGGGCTGGAATCGCGCATCGACGGCTGGCTGTCGGCAGTGCGCGCCCGGGTGCGCTACGGCGCGCTGTGCCCCGAAGAGCAGCGCGACCTGTGCGGGCCGCTCGACGAGATGCGGCTCGTCAAGGACGCGCACGAACAGGACACCATGCGCCGCGCCGCGCAGATCAGCGCCCGGGCCCACATCCGCGCCATGCAGCTGTCGGCGCGCATGCTGCGCGAGGGCAAGGACGTGCGCGAATACCACCTCGACGCCGAGCTGCTGCACGAATTCCGCCTCGGCGGCTCCCAATACCCGGCTTACAGCTCGATCGTGGCCGCCGGCGCCAATGCCTGTGTGCTGCACTACCGTGCCGACGCAGCACCGGTACGCGACGGCGAACTGGTGCTGATCGACGCCGGCTGCGAGCTCGACGGCTACGCCAGCGACATCACGCGGACCTTTCCGGCCAACGGCAAGTTCACCGGCCCGCAGCGCGCCTTGTACGACCTGGTGCTGGCGAGCCAGGACGCGGCAGTCGCGGCCACCCGGGCCGGGCAGCGCTTCAACGATCCGCACGAGGCCACCGTGAAGGTGCTGTCGCAGGGCATGCTGGACCTGGGCCTGCTGGACGCCAACAAGGTGGGCAGCGTCGACGACGTGATCGAGCAGCGCGCCTACTTCCCTTTCTATATGCACCGCACCGGCCACTGGCTGGGCATGGACGTGCACGACTGCGGCAGCTACGTCGAGCCGACCCAGGTGGGCGAGGTGAGCGAACGCAAGGACCCGCTGTCGAACGAAGTCATCAAGAACCGGCCCAGCCGCATCCTGAAGCCGGGCATGGTGCTGACCATCGAGCCGGGCATCTACGTGCGTCCGGGCGAGGGCGTGCCGGAGCAGTTCCACAACATCGGCATTCGCATCGAGGACGACGCAATCGTCACCGAGACCGGCTGCGAGCTGATCTCACGCGGCGTGCCGGTCAAGGCCGACGAGATCGAGGCGCTGATGCGGCCCTAAGCCGCATCGCCCAGCGGGCTCAGCACCTTGCGCGCCCAGCCGGGCAGCCACGGCCCATGCGGCTGGAGTTGGCCCGCGACCACCGAGGCCACGAGGTGCGGGCCGCCCGCGTCGGTGTCCGTCGCATCGAACAGCATCGCGAGCTGCACCTCGCGCACGGCCTGGCGCAGGTTCTCGAGCGTGCGCGGATAGCGCGCCAGGATCTTGTCCGCGGGCACGCTGTGGCCGCCTTCGTGAATGCGCTGCCGCACGCGTTCCAGCAGCCGGCGCGGCTCGTCGAGGCACACGATGTACAGCACCACCTCGAAGCCGAGCGCACGCGCATCGGCGATGAGCTGCAGCTTGGAAGGATGCGAAAAGACGGTTTCGCTGACGAAGGACTGCCCGGCGCGCAGATGCGCCACGCGTTGCGCATCGGCCCAGGCCCGGGCAGCTTCGGAGCGCCGGACCGCATGGCGGACATGGCCGAGCTGCTCGCGCTCGTACAGATCGGCGTTGATGAAGGGCAGCTGCGGATAGCGCGGCTGGATCAGATAGCGGTAGAGCGTCGACTTGCCGGCGCCATTGGGGCCGGCGATCAGGTGGAGAACCGGCATCAGGCCGCGTTGCGGCCACGCGCACGGGGCGCTGCCTTGGCGCGGTTCTCGGCCACCGCCACCTTGGCGCGCTCAGCCAACGCGCCGGACTGCGCCAAAGCCAGCACGTGGCCGTGCAAGGCGTCAAGTTCGGGTGAGAGGGCGGGCTGCACGTTGACCTCGCCGGCGTAGGCCGCCGATTCCTCGCGCGCAATCAGCGCCTGGCTGTCCTGCGTGGACAGGCCCGCTTGCTCCAGCGCGCGGCCCAGGGTGGCCCAGTACTCGATCTGACTGGCCACCGACCGGCGCATGGGCTGCGCCGCATTGCGCGCCTTGTCGACCAGCGCGGCCGGAAGCTTGACGGAAGCAAAGGGGGTTGCCGTGGACATGGTTTCACTCCGGATTGGCGCATTTTGCGCCAATCCGCAAAATCACGTCAAGCAGCGGCTCCACCGGCCGCTGCCAGATGTCCGCGCGTGAACGCTTCTTCGAAGATCGAATAGCCCGACCAGTCGCTGTGCGCGAAGGCGAGCCGGCCGGCGGCGACGCGCTCACGCGCGCCGAGCTGGCCGAGCTGGCCGAGCAGGCCGGGCGCCGGTATCGCCATCGCATGGCCGTAGCGCGTGATCTCGATGCGGGTGGCGAGCCCGGCGAGGTCCGGATGGGGCAGCGAGAGTTCGGCCAGCAGGTCGTCGCGCCAGGCCGTCCATGGGCGATCGAGCAGCCGGCGGCGGCCGTCCGGCCCATCGTAGGCACTGGGGCCGAGCGGGCGATACCAGCTCAGCACGGTGGCACCCGGCGTGGGGTCCAGCGCCTGGTGGCGCGCGTCGACATAGCCGAGCCCGCGCGTGCCGTAGATCACGTTGTCCCAGCTCGGCGCCGCGCCGGGCCGGTCGGCCAGCGGAGCTCGCAGATGCACGTTGGCGACCAGCCACGGCGCGTAGCCCAGGTGCGCGGCCGCGTGGCGCAACAGCTCGGGCGGGTTCTCGACCACGCGCGCGGCGATGAACATCGGCAACGCAACGATGCAGCGCTCGGCCTGCCAGCGCACGCGCGACCGGGTGGCGACATCGAAGGCATCGACCTCGACCCCGGAACGGGTGTCCGCGATGCGCACGACGGCATGGCCCGCCTTCAAGCGATCGCCGAGCGGGTCGGCGAGCCGGCGCGTGAGCCAGCCGTTGCCCTCGGGCCAGGTCAGCACCGCATCGCGCTCGGCTCCATCATCTCCCGGCGCATGGAAGCCATGGCGGCTGGCGAAGTAGTGGATGCCGGCCCAGGCCGAGACCTGGGCGATGCCGGCGCCGTAGTCGTCGCGGCAGCTGTAATCGAGGTACCAGCGCAGATGCGGATCGGTAAAGCCTTCGCGATCGAGCCAGACACCGAAGGGGACGGCGTCCAGCGCCAGCAAGAGCGGCGCAGGTTGCGCCCGCAGCACGGGTATCGAGAAACGCGCCGTGTGCCGCAAGGCCTCCACGCGCTGCGAAAACCGGCGGTACTGCGTCAGCGTGGCCTCGCCCACGCCCCGCACGGGCAACAGGCCGTCCTGCCACGTGCCTTGAAAAAACAGGCGTTCCTGCGGGCTGTGGCACAGGTGGCGCTCCTCGTATTCCCAGCGGCCCGCCACGCGCCGGCGCATGCCCAGTTCTTCGAGCAGCTCCTGCACTTCATGCGCCTCGTCGCCCGGCACCGGCAGGTAGTGCGCGCCGAGCGGGCAAGCGATGCCGCCGACCTGGCCGCCGCGGCTGTTCCCGCCGGCCGTGTCCTCGAGTTCGAGCAGCACGAAGTCCTCGATGCCGGCGAGCCGCAACGCCCGTGCGGCGGCGAGGCCGGCCACGCCGCCGCCGGCGATGACGACGCGCGTACGGCGCACGCCGGCAGGCGCGCCGGCGCGCCAGGCGCCATCGCGCAACGCGTGGCCGCGCTCTACATCGATGCCGGTGAAGCCGCCTTCAATCACGTGTGGCGCCTCGCAGCCTCCAAGGGCTGCGGCCCCGGCAGCCGTAGCTGCAAGGAATTCGCGGCGCTTCATCTAGTGCCCCGTGACCTTGCCCCATTCCCGCTCGTAGGTCGTGACCAGCGTCTGGTTCGACAACCGGTTCACCTCGGCCGGCACGCGCGCCATGTCGCGCGGGAACTCGAACAGTTGCGGCAAGGCGGGCAGCGCAAGAAAGCGCAGCCCCTCGGGCATGGCATCGGGCAGCCGGTAGGGCCGCCGGCTCGCGATGATGTAGCCCCACTCGCCGAAGCTCGGCACATGAGCGTGATAGGGCGTCGCCAGCAGGCCGACCGATTCGACGGTGGCGGCCACGGTCCAGAAGCTCTTGCACGCCACCAGCGGCGAGGTGGTCTGGATCACGGCATAGCCGCTCGCGGACAGCCGCTTGTCGAGCAGCGCATAGAAGGAGTTGGTGTAGAGCTTGCCGATCGCGAAGTTGGTCGGGTCGGGGAAATCGACCACGATCACGTCGAACATCTCGCTGTTCTGCTGCAGCCACTGGAAGGCGTCGGTGTTGACGATGCGGACCTTCGGCGACTTCAGCGCACCGCCGTTCAGCGCCGCCAGGGTCTCGTGCTCGCTGAAAAGCCGCGTCATGTGGGGATCGAGCTCGACCAGCGTGATGCTTTCCACCGAGGGGTACTTGAGGATCTCGCGCACCGCCATGCCGTCGCCGCCGCCGAGCACGGCAACTTTCTTCGGCGCACCGTGCGCGGCCATCACAGGATGCACCAGCGCCTCGTGGTAGCGGTACTCGTCGCGCTCCGCGAACTGCAAGTTGCCGTTGAGGAACAGGCGATGTCCGGCGGCGCCGCGCGTGACCACGATGCGCTGGTAGGGCGAACTCGCGCTGAACACGATGCGATCCTGGTAGAACTTGTCTTCCGCCAGCGTCGTGATGTGCTCGGAGAACACGAAGGCGCCGGCCAGCGCGGCCAGCGCCAGCACGCAGGCCAGCGCATGCGCGCCGACGCGGCGCAGCTCATGGCGAAACAGCCACAGCGCCCACAGCGCCACCGCCGCGTTCATGAGGCCGAAGAGCAGGCCGGTGCGGATCATGCCGAGCTGCGGCACCAGGACCAACGGGAAGGCGACCGACACCGCCAGCGCGCCGAGGTAGTCGAAGGTCAGCACCTGCGAGACCAGCTCCTTGAGCATCACGTTGCGCCGCAGGATGCGCATCACGAGCGGGATCTCGAGCCCGACCAGCGTGCCGACCACCAGCACCAGCCCGTAGAGCAGCAGGCGGAAGGCGCCAGGGACGTAGGCGTTGGCGATGAAGAGCAGGGCCGGCAGCGCGCCGCCGACGAGCGCCACCATCAGCTCGATGCGCAGGAAATGCGCTGGCAGCTGGCGCTCGAAGTAGCGCGAGAGCCAGGAGCCCACGCCCATCGCGAACAGGTAGGTGCCGATGATGGTGCTGAACTGCAGCACCGAGTCGCCGAGCAGGTAGGAGCTCAGCGCCGCCGCGCTCAGCTCGTAGACCAGCCCGCAGGCCGCGACCACGAACACGCTGGCGAGCAGCGCGACTTCGACGGGCTGCGGGCCGCTCCCCGCAGCGGGGCGCGCGGACATGGGCGCTTCGTTCATCGGTCGCCGCCGGGCCGCCCCAAGGCGGCCGAGCCTCCCCCGCGGGGGGTGGCGAAGCACACGAAGTGGCAAGCCGGGGGGCTCAATGGATCGCTGCGGCCACGATGACGCAGATGCCGAGACTCATCGCGGCCACCACCAAGCCGAGCGCCACGTTCTGCTTCTCGACGATCTCCTGCCACAGGTCATAAGGCGTGAGCTTGTCGATGATCAGGAAGGTGACCCAGAACACCAGCACGCCGACGACCGCGTAGAGCAGCGAGCCCAGGAAGGCCGCGGGCCGTAACCATTCAATTCCCAACATGAGGACCTCCGGAAAAAAACGTCATTTGTGGCCGCCGCCACTTGAATAGCCGCCAAAAGAGCCGCCCGAGCTGCGCGAACCGCCGCTCGAACTGCTGCAGGTGCTCAGGATGATCAACAGGATGATGATCACCACGATGATCAGGATGATCGTGCCGCAGCCGAGGCTGGAGGCTGCGCTCACGGGCAGCGCATCGCTGCGCTTGAACATGTCTTTCTTGCCGTCGAGCTTGAACGCGGCAGCCACGGCCGCGCTGTCGACCTTGCTGCCCGAGGACCAGGTCAGCTCCTTGGCCGAACGCTCCATCGACAGCAGCGCGCTGCCGCTGGCGAAATCGCGATTGAAGCTCTTCTGTCCGCGCTCGACCTGCCAGTAGAACTCGCCCGCCACGTAGCCGGTCTCGGCGTTGTAGGCGTACTGCTGCTGATAGACCTTGCCGAGGTAGGTGGCCCGCGAGCCGTTCTCGGCCATGGTCGGCGCGCCCGTGGTGGGCTTGACCATGCTCCAGCCGTCTTCGGCATCGACCAGGAAGCTGAAGCCGCGCTTCTTGTTGTAGAGCAGGTACTCGTTCCAGCCGAAGTGCTCGTCGTCGCCGGGTGCCACGCCCATGCGGTGCTGGAAGCCGACCACCTGCCACTGCGCACCCTGGAACTGGCCCACGGTGCCGATCGGGATCAGCGGCTGGACCGGCTCGTCCTGTACGGCATGCTTCAGCTCGCCGCCGATGCCCTGCGTCAGGTCGATGATGCTGTTGCAGGCGCGGCATGTGATGCTCTTGCTGTCCGCCAGGTTGACGGTGACCGGCGAGCCGCAGTTCGGGCAATTGAAGCTGCGGCCCCTCTCGTCCTTGGCCGATTCGTCGCGCAAGCCGGTGAGCTGCAGGTCTTCGAGCTGCACCGCGCGGCCGAGGTAGGCGCCCGGCGGCTGGGTGTCGTAGTCGAGGCTGAGCACCAGCCCCTTGTCGCTGCGCAGCTCGACCACCGCGAAGGGCCGGCCGAGTTCGGGCAGCCGTGGCAGCTCGCCCTGCGCCGAGACCAGCCTGACCTGCTCGTTCGAGGCCACCGTGTAGCTCTGGCCGTTGAAGACGGTGGTGGCGCCGACGCGCAGCTCGGCCGGATGCGGGGCCTCGCGCTGCAGCTCGAAGGGCAGCGAAAAGACGAAGGCGCCGTTGTCCTCGCTCAGGATGCCGGTGCGGTCGCCGTCGAGTGCCGCGATCCACTCGGTCCAGCGTCCGCCGTCGTAGCTGTATTGCAGGCGCCCGACCAGCGTGAAGGGCTGGTCCTGGATGCGGCCGGCGGCGAACAGCTGCAGCGGGCTGAAGTCGTCGAACAGCTCCGCCATCTTGCCGGTGCGCGCGAGCGTGTCGCCCTGGCGCACCACGGTGCTCTGGCAATAGGGGCAGACGGCGTGCGTCGACTGCGCCGAACGGAATTCGACCGGCGCGCCGCAGCCCGGGCAGGGCGCGCGGTAGTAGCGCTGCTGGGAGGAGTCGGTGGCCACGAAAGGCGACGGCAGGGGCCCGCTCGCTGCGAGCTCGTCGAAGAGGCTTCGACAAGCTCAGCCCGAACGGAACGGGCTCAGACCAGCTTTTTCAGCAGATCCGCCTTCTTGGCGTCGAATTCTTCCTGCGTGAGGATGCCCTTGGTCTTCAGTTCGCCCAGCTTCTCGAGTGTGGTCATAACATCGGCCGGGCTGACCACCGCGACCGCAGCTTGCGCCGGCGCAGCGACCGGTGCGCCGGGCGCGCCCTGGCTCAAGCCCTGCGCGAGGTTCTGCGCCAGCACCTGGCCCAGCGCCACGCCGGCGCCCAGACCCATCGCGTCGCCCGCGATGCCGCTGCCGCCACCGGCGCCCTCGGCGAACTTCGGGATGGCCTGCGCCGTCTGGTACTGCATGAACTTGCTCATGTCGTTGCCGACCATGCCCATGCCGATCTTCTGGTCGAGGATCTTCTGCAGCTCTTCCGGCAGCGAGACGTTCTGGACCGTGATGGCCTCGAGCTTGATGCCGATCTTGGCGAACTCGGGCACCAGCTGCGCCGCGAGCGCCTGCGCGAACTGGATCTGGTTGGCTGCCAGGTCGAGAAAAGGCACGCCGCTGGAAGCGATCGCGTTGCTGATGTTCTGCAGCACCAGGCCGCGCAACTGGCCGTCGAGATCGGCCACCGAATAGATGTCGCGCGTGCCCGAGATCTCGGTGTGAAACAGCTTGGCGTCGCCGATGCGGAAGCTGTAGTTGCCGAAGGCGCGCAGGCGCACGGCGCCGAAATCCTTGTCGCGGATCGTGATCGGCTGGGGCGTGCCCCATTTCTGGTCGACCTGCTGGCGCGTGCTGAAGAAGTAGACGTCGCTCTTGAACGGGGACTCGAAGAGCTTGTCCCAGTTCTTGAGGTAGGTGAGCACGGGCAGCGTCTGCGTCGTGAGCTTGTACATGCCCGGACCGAACACGTCGGCCACCTGGCCCTCGTTGACGAACACCGCGATCTGCGACTCGCGCACGGTGAGCGAGGCGCCGTTCTGGATTTCCATCTCAGCCATCGGGAAGCGCCAGGCCAGCGTTCCGTCGCCGGTCTCAGTCCACTGGATGATGTCGATGAACTGTTTCTTGATGAAATCCATCAGCGCCATGGTCGCTCCTCGTCAGGTTTTTCTGAGCTGGGCATATTGCCACATCGGCTTGACGCCTCGGCGCTTTTTGCCGCCCTGCGCCTCGGGCTGTGCCCTTGGAGCCCGAGGTCTACAATCGGCGCCCCTCACAAGAAGCGTTGCACGGAGCCAAGGCACATGTCAGATCTGACCTCCCCGATTTCCACGCCCGAAGACAAGCGCGCCGAATTGCGCCGGGCCGCGCTCGAATACCACGAGCTTCCGGTCCCGGGCAAGATCGCGATCGCGGCGACCAAGCAGATGCTCAACCAGCGCGACCTGGCGCTGGCCTACTCGCCCGGCGTGGCGGCACCTTGCGAGGAAATCGTCAAGGACCCGGTCAACGCCTTCAAGTACACCGCGCGCGGCAACCTCGTTGCGGTCATCACCAACGGCACCGCCGTGCTGGGCCTCGGCGACATCGGGCCGCTGGCCGCCAAGCCGGTGATGGAAGGCAAGGGCGTCCTGTTCAAGAAGTTCGCCGGCGTCGACGTGTTCGACATCGAGATCGACGAGAAGGACCCGGCCAAGCTGGTGGAGGTCATCGCCGCGCTGGAGCCGACCTTCGGCGCCATCAACCTCGAAGACATCAAGGCACCGGACTGCTTCTACGTCGAGCGCGAGCTGCGCAAGCGCATGAAGATCCCGGTCTTCCACGACGACCAGCACGGCACGGCGATCACGGTGGCGGCCGCCATGCTCAACGGCCTGAAGGTGGTGGGCAAGGACATCTCGCAGGTCAAGCTCGTCACCTCGGGCGCCGGCGCCGCGGCGCTGGCCTGCCTGAACCTGCTGCTGAAGGTCGGTCTGAAGCGCGAGCACGTGTTCGTGACCGATCTCGCCGGCGTGGTCTACGAAGGCCGCACCGAGCTGATGGACGACGACAAGCGCCAGTACATGCAAAAGACCTCGGCGCGCTCGCTGGCCGAGGTGATCGAAGGCGCCGACGTGTTCCTCGGCCTCTCGGCCGGCGGCGTGCTCAAGCCCGCGATGGTGGCGAAGATGGCGGCCAAGCCGGTGATCTTCGCGCTGGCCAATCCCAACCCCGAGATTTCGCCCGAGGACGCGCATGCCGTGCGCGGCGACGTGGTCATGGCCACCGGGCGCACCGACTACCCGAATCAGGTCAACAACGTCCTGTGCTTCCCCTACATCTTCCGCGGCGCGCTCGACTGCGGCGCGACCACCATCACCGACGAGATGGAAGTCGCAGCGGTGCATGCCATCGCCGAACTCGCGCAGGCCGAGCAGAGCGAGCGCGTGGCTGCCGCCTATGTCGGCGAAAAGCTCAGCTTCGGTCCCGAGTACCTGATTCCGAAGCCCTTCGACCCGCGGCTCATGATGAAAATCGCGCCGGCCGTGGCCAAGGCCGCGGCCGAGAGCGGCGTCGCGCTGCGCCCCATTGCGGACCTGGACGCCTACCGCGACAAGCTGCAGAGCTTCGTCTACGCCTCGGGCACCACGATGAAGCCGATCTTCGACGCCGCCAAGCGCGCGCCGAAGAAGCGCGTCGCCTACTGCGAGGGCGAGGAAGAGCGCGTGCTGCGGGCGGCGCAGATCGTGGTGGACGAAGGCATCGCCCGTCCCACGCTGATCGGCCGGCCCGCGATCATCGCCCAGCGCATCGAGAAGTTCGGCCTGCGTCTCAAGGAAGAGCTGGACTACGACATCGTCAACGTCGAGCACGACCATCGCTACCGCGACTTCTGGCAGACCTACCACCGCATGACCGAGCGCAAGGGCACGACGGTGCAGACCGCCAAGATCGAGATGCGCCGCCGCCTGACGCTGATCGGCGCCATGCTGCTGCACAAGGGCGACGTGGACGGCATGATCTGCGGCACCTGGGGCACCACCGCCATCCACCTGCATTACATCGACCAGGTGATCGGCAAGCGCCCGGGCGGCTGTCCCAACACGCCGCAGGACGTGCCGATCTATGCCTGCATGAATGGCCTGCTCCTGCCCGACCGGCAGGTGTTCCTGGTCGATACGCACGTCAACTACGACCCGACGCCCGAGGAGCTCGCCGAGATCACCACCATGGCGGCCGAGGAAATGATGCGCTTCGGCCTCAAGCCGAAGGCGGCGCTGCTGTCGCATTCCAACTTCGGCAGCAGCAACCAGCCCAGCGCGGTCAAGATGCGCCAGACCCTCGATCTGCTGCGTGTGCAAGCACCATGGCTGGAAGTCGACGGCGAAATGCACGGCGACGTCGCTTTGGACGGCAAGCAGCGTGCCGCCGTCATGCCGCACAGCGCGCTGGCCGGCAACGCCAACCTGCTGGTCTTCCCGAACATCGATGCGGCCAATATTTCCTACAACCTGCTCAAGACGGCGGCAGGCGGCAACATCGCCATCGGCCCGGTCCTGCTCGGCGCGGCCAAACCTGTGCACATTCTCACGGCGAGCGCGACTGTTCGCCGGATCGTGAATATGACAGCCCTCACAGTTGCCGACGCAAACGCCGAACGATAGGCGCAAACGCGACAGCGGTCGCTAACTTCAAAGACCCGCATAGACCCTGGCGCCTGCTCAAAGATTGAGCAGGCGCTTGCTATTTGTGCGCCTCTGGTGCACACTTGCGGCCTTGAATTTGCGGGTTAACCCGAAGGTTGCCCCCCGATTCGGCCCTCGCTCTTTTCCTTCTGGTGCCCCATGGCGGCTTACGCCTCGATCACGTCCCGTGTCTCCAAGTTTGTGCTCACTAGCTTGATGCTCGTAGCCCTCACTGCCGGAGCCCAGGCCCGTGAATGGTCCGGCACCCACGCCGTTCAGCCGGCACAGGAAACGATCGCTCTGGCCGAATTGCCGGTGCAGGGCCAGCGCACTTATGGGGCCATATTGAACGGTGGTCCCTTCCGGCATGAGAAAGACGGCACGGTGTTCGGCAACCGCGAACGCTTGTTGCCGCGAGAGCGACGAGGCCACTACCGAGAGTACACGGTCGATACACCCGGCTCGCGCGATCGTGGTGCACGGCGCATCGTCTGCGGAGGCGAGCGCACGGCGCCGGCGATGTGCTGGTACACGGCAGACCACTATGCAAGTTTCAGACGGATCGTGCCATGAGCAATGAATTGGATTGGAGCGGCGCACCCAAGCGCTCAGAAGAAATGATGACGACGACAACTATGGAAAGACCAGCGGAGATGACCCTATCCCTTCGTTCCGTGCGACCTAACATCGTGCAGTCGATTCGCGCTTTTCGCGTGAGCGACCTGCAGGAGGCGGCGCATGCGGCGGGCCAGCACTTCCTCTACGCCAACCTGGGCAATGCCCAGACCAAGCAGGACGTGCTCGATCTGATCGCTCAGCAGTTCACCTTTCCGCAGCATTTCGGCAAGAACTTCGACGCGCTGTACGACTGCATGACCGACCCGCTGCATAAATCAGGCCCGCAGCCCGGCTTCGTCATCGTGCTCGAGCAGATTCCGGCCAATGCCAAGTTCGACAAGGAAGCCCGCGAGCAACTGCTCGACATCTTCCGCGACGCCGCCGACTACTGGGGGGACCGGAAGATACCGTTCAGGTGCTTCTATTCTTTTCTGTAGCCCGTTCTGCACACACCAGCCAAGCAGAACGGGCTAACGAGGCTCAACAGAACGCTGCCGCTCCGGTTTCCGGCATCGATCTCCCACCCACCGACCCGGCGGCCGAAAAGATGCCGACCGACAAACTGGTCGACGTGTCCCCGCTGGCGCTGCGCATGAGCAGCCCCTTCAACGCCGGCTATTGGCTCGCCGCAGCCTGACGGCACCACGCCAAGAAAAAGCCCGTCTTCGACGGGCTTTTTTCATGGCGGGACGGCCTGTGCGAGCGCAACGTATTCATCCACTGGGACCTCCTCGGCGCGACGCTGCGTGTCGAAGGTGCCGGCAAAGCCGTGCTGCTCCAGCCACTTGCCCAAGGTGTGGCGCAGCAGCTTGCGGCGCTGGCTGAAAGCGACCTGCACGATCTCGCCGAGCCGCGCCGCATCGACCTGCGGCGGCGCAGCAAAGGGCACCATGCGCACCACCGCGCTGTCGACGCGCGGCGGCGGCTCGAAGCTCTCCGGCGGCACGAACAGCACGTTGTCCATCGCATAGCGCCACTGCAGCATCACGCTGAGGCGGCTGTAGTCCGAGGTGGCCGGCTTCGCGACCATGCGGTCGATGACTTCCTTCTGCAGCATGAAATGCTGGTCGGCAATCAGGTGCGCATAGCCCAGCAGATGAAACAGGATCGGCGTCGAGATGTTGTAGGGCAGATTGCCCACCACGCGCAGGGCCGCTGCCGGGGGCTTGACCAGGCTGGCCGCCAGGGCAGCGAAGTCCACCTTCAGGACGTCGGACTCGATCACCTCGAGCTGGCCATGGGCGCGCAGCCGCTGCGCCAGGTCGCGGTCGAGTTCGATCACTGTGAGCCGCCCCAGTCGCTCCACCAGCGGTTGCGTGAGCGCCGCGAGGCCCGGCCCGATCTCGACCATGGCATCGCCCGGCTCGGGTGCGATCTCGCGCACGATCGCGTCGATGATGCCCGCGTCGGACAGGAAATGCTGCCCGAAGCGCTTGCGCGCGATGTGTTTCACCTCAGGGCGTCACCGCGTCAGGACTGCGGCGGCTCGCGGTATTCGACGTAGGCCCGCGCCCGGATTTCCTGCGCCCAGGTTTCGAAGGCTTCCTCGACCTTCTTCTCGCGCAGCACGGCACGGGCGGCTTCGCGCTGCTCGGCCTGGCTCAGCTTGGCGTCGCGCCGCGCAACCACCTGGATCAGGTGCACGCCGAAGCGCGAAACGACAGGATCGCTGAGCTGGCCCGGCGCCAGCCGGTTCATCGCCTCTTCGAACTCGGGCACGAACTGGCCGGGGCGCGACCAGCCCAGGTCGCCGCCCTCCTTGGCGCTGGCATCCTGCGAGTTGTCCCGCGCCAGGCCGGCGAAGTCGCCGGTGCCCTTCTGGATCCGCTCCTTGAACTCGGCCAGCTGGGCGACGGCTTGCGCCGTGCTGCGCTTGGCATCGCTGCGCAGCAGGATATGGCGCACCTGGGTCTGCGTGACGACGGCATCGGCGGCGCCGGGCTGGCTCTTGGCCAGCACCTTGAGCACGTGGAAGCCGGCGCCCGAGCGGATCGGCCCTGCGATGCCGTTGACCGCCGTCGATTGCGTCGCGTCGACGAACAGGCTCGGGTAGCGGTCGGCGCTGCGCATGCCCAACGCGCCGCCGACGGCGCGATCCGGCGAATCGGAGAATTCCTGCGCGAGCTTGGCGAAGTCTTCACCGGCGCGGGCACGCTGCGCGACGCCCTGCGCACGCTGCTGCAGCGAAGCGACTTGCGCGTCGCTCGCGCTCTCGGGCACGGCGACCAGTACCTGGGCGATATTGATGTTCTGCGTCGCGGCATTGGGGGAGGTCCGCTGGTCGCGGATGAACTGGTCGACCTCGATATCGCTGACCTTGACCTTGGCCTCGACCTCGCGGTCGCGCAGGCGCGTGAGCAGGAGCTGGTCACGCAGGTCGTTGCGGAAGGTCTGCGGCGAGATGCCCTCGGCCGCGACGCGGCTGCGCAGCTCGACCAGGCTCATCTGGTTCTGGCGCGCCACCGTCTGTTCGGCCTGGTCGATCGCGAGTTCATCGACCTTGATGCCGGCTTCCTTGGCCTGTTGCAGCTGGGCGCGTTCGGCGATGAGCCGTTCGAGCACCAGGCGCGTGAGCTCGGCGCGCGGCACGCGCTGCGCCTCGGCGTTTTCCTTCAGGATTCGCTCGACCCGCGTCTGCACTTCGGTGTTGGTGATGGGCTCCGAATTGACCAACGCCACGATGTATTCGGCCGAGCGCTGCACCGGCGCTGCCGGCGGGGCGGTGCGCGGTGCGGCGGGCGCCGGTGCGAGGCGCGGACCTGCGCGCATGATGTCCGTGATGCCGAGGCCGGGGCGCTGCCCTTGTCCTTGCGCGCCGGCCGCCGCGGCCAGCGTTGCGAGGCACGCCAGGGTGAGGATGGAGCGGATGTGGTTCATGGCAAGAAGCTCAGTCGTAATTGGTGAAGCGGCTCGGTGCAGCCACCGGTTGACGCAGGGGCTGGTAGCGCTGGATGTTCTGTGTCAGCGTGCGCTTCGGGCTCGAACCGATGGCGGCGAATCCAACGAACTCCAGCTGGAACATGATGCGCGTCGCGGCCGTGACTTGGCCAGTGCTGATGCGTTCCAGCACCACGCGGCCGATCCAGCAGCAGCCGTCGTATTCGAAGCCGAGCACGCCGTCGGTGAGCTTGCGGTCCTGCAGACTGTAGTTGAGACGGCCGACGGCGTACCAGCGCCCGCCGCCCTGGCCGCGGCCCGGACCGAGGTCTTGGCCCTTGTCGCCCCACAGGTCGTTCAGCGGCCATTGCCAGCTCACGTCGATCGACTTGTTGCCGTCCGTCGCGGTCGGCGTGCTGTTCGCCTGGTAGCGGTAGGCCGCGCTGATGTTGCGGTACGAGCCGGGGTTGTAGCGCGCGCTGATCGCCGTCCGCGTCGACTTGTGGTCGTCAGGGTTGTACTGCAGCGTGGTGTCCACGCTCCATTTCGGCGTCCAGTTGATCTGGGCCCCGAGCAGCACGTCGCTGAGCCGGTCGGTCACGGCGGTGGTATTGGGCAGCGTGACGCGCTGGTCGCTGAAGCGCAGGCGCTGGGCAATGCCGAAGCGCGCGGCTTCGGCGCCGCTTTCGGGATCGATCAGGCGCGTCGTCACGCCCAGCGTGAGCAGGTTGCTGTCCGAGATGCGGTCGTTGCCGGAAAACGCGTTCTCGGTGTAGACGGTCGCGAAGTTGAAGTCGTTGGACGCCGAGTCGTAATTCGGCAGCAGGCTCTGGTCACGGTAGGGCGTGTAGACGTAGAACGCGCGCGGCTCCAGCGTCTGGCGGAACGCGCGGCCGAAGAAGTTGGCGTCGCGCTCGAAGATCATGCCGCTGTCGAGGCTGAAGGTCGGCACCGTCCGGCTGGCCGAGCTCGCGCCGTTGGCGAGCGGTGCCTCGAACTGGTAGGAGGTCGTATGCAGCTGCACCTTCGGGATGACGAAGGTGCCGGGCGTGAGAAAGGGCCGACTCAGCGACGCCAGCGCAAAGACGCGCTCGCCGTTGGGCTGACCCTGCTGCACCGGGTCGGCGCGGAAGCGCGTGTAGTCGGTGTTGAGCGAGAAATCGAAACCGTGCCAGTCGTACTTGTTGTAGTTGGCGGTGATCTGCGGCAGCCGGTCGTAGGGCGGGAGGATGGGCGAGGGCGCGTACTGCAGCGTCTGGTAGCTCAGCGTGCGTGCGGCGCCGCTCCAGTCGCCCTTGCTCCAGTTGAGCGAGGCATCGTTGGACAGCAGGCGCTGCGTCAGCGAGGGTGTGCGCGTGAAGTCGCGCCAGTAGTCGTCGTCGCTGACGCGGTTGAAGTTGATCGTGGCGCCCAGCGAGTCCAGGCCGTAGGACTTGGCATCGAAGGTCTGCTGGTGGTGCGTCCAGATGCCCCAGCGCTTGCGGTTGCGCAGGCTGTCGGTCGGCATGTAGTCGACGCGGGCCTCGCCGTTGTACTTCTCCTCGAGGTAGCGGAACTCGGTGCCGAGATTCACGCCGCGCTTGCTCATCAGGTTCGGGTAGAAGGTCGCGTCGCGATTGGGCGCGATGTTCCAGTAGTACGGCGCTGTGATGTCGACACCGTTCACGCTGTCGATGCCGATGGTCGGCGGCAGCCAGCCGCTCTTGCGGTCGTTGCCGAGCGGAAAGCTCAGCGACGGAAAGGGCGGGGTGCTGATGCCCATGAAGCTCAGGCGCGCATCGGTGGCGACGCCGACGTTCTCTTCGGTGTCGGTCGTGAGGGTCGCGGCGCTCAGCAGCCAGGCAGGCATCCAGCCAGGATAGTCTTCGCGCCGGCAGGTGGTGTAAGTGGCGCGCCGGGCGACCGAGATATTGCTGTCGACGAAGTCGATACGCTCGGCATCGCCCCCCCCGCCCGTCGCCAGGAAGCGATAGCGCACGTTGTTGAAGAAGCCTTCGAAGGTCTCGAGCTTGAGCTCCAATTCAGGCCCCTCGTAGACGTTGCCGGCCTGGTTGACGCGGACGTTGCCGCGCGCCTTGGCGAGGTCGTCGGGCTGGTAGTACTCGAGCCGGTCGGCATGAATCACGGTCTCGCCGCGGCGCAGGGAGGCGTTGCCTTCGACCACCGTTTCGAGATCGGGCCGCCCGGAAATGCGGTCGCCGTCGACAAAGCTCGGCAATTGGCCGCGCTGCGCCTGCGGGATGGTCTCGACGAGTTGCGGGGTGCGCTTGAGAGTGAGCGGCGCGTCCAGACCGGCGTCCTGTGCCGACGCGCCGTGCGCTTGAAGCAGTGCCAGCGACAGCACGGCCAGCGGCAAAGGCGGGCGGCACCGGCGCCAGGCAGCTCGGGTCAGGTCAGGCATCGGTACGGAACGGAGAGGTCTTCGGGGAATTGGCGCCAGCGGCTGGCGGGTTGCGGAGGTCCGCGCCGGGCGGATTTGTAGAATCGATTATCCATGACAGCTTCCCCGCCCCCGGCCAGCGGCGCCGCGACGCCTTCCTACCCGTTCAGCTGGAGCGATCCGGAGCGCGCCAAGGCTTTCGCGCAATGGCTTGAACACATCGCAGAGCGGCATCGGCTGTTGCCCGCGACCGTGCGCCTCGCCTCGGCCGACGCGAGCTTCCGGCGCTACTTCAGGATCGACACCAGCGACGCCGCGATGACGCGGATCGTGATGGACGCGCCCCCTGCCCAGGAGAACAGCGCCCCGTTCGTGCACGTCGCCAAGCTGATGCGCGCGGCCGGCCTGACCGCGCCGCAGGTGCTCGAATGGGAAGAGGCCCAGGGCTTCCTGCTGCTCGACGACCTCGGCCGGCAGACCATGCTCGAGGTGATCGACCCGGCCGATTCGGATGCGGCACGGCCGCTCTACGCCCAGGCGATCGATGCGCTGATCCACTGGCAGCTGGCGTCCAGGCCCGACGTGCTGCCGCCCTACGATCGGGCGCTGCTGGAGCGCGAGCTGGCGCTCTTTCCGGAGTGGTACATCGCGCGGCACCGCGGCATGCGCGTGGAAGGCCAGCTGCAGGAGCGCCTCGAACGCAGCTTCAAGCTGATCGTCGAGAACAACCTGGCCGCGCCGCGCGTCTACGTGCACCGCGACTTCATGCCGCGCAATCTGATGATCACCGGTGGCCCCACGCTCGGGGTGCTGGATTTCCAGGACGCGGTCCATGGCCCGATCACCTACGATATCGCGAGCCTGATGCGCGATGCCTTCCTGAGCTGGGACGAAGACTTCGTTCTCGATGTCACGGTGCGTTACTGGGAACAGGCGCGCAAGGCCGGGCTGCCGGTCGACGAGGACTTCGGCGCCTTCTACCGCGCAGTCGAGTGGATGGGCCTGCAGCGCCACCTGAAGGTCGCCGGCATCTTCGCGCGGCTGACGCTGCGCGACGGCAAGCCGAGGTACCTGGCCGACACCCCGCGCTTCATCGCCTACATCCGCGCGACCGCCGGCCGCTATCGCGAACTCACGCCGCTCTTGCGCGTGATCGACGAGGTCGAAGGCACGCAGGCCGCCACCGGCTTTGCGTACGGGCGGATGTGACGCCGCGCTTCCATTGCGCCGTGACCCTGGCCGCCGGCAGCGCGCTGGCGCTGCCGCCCGGCGCCGCACGCCACGTGCAGGTGCTGCGCATGCAGCCGGGCGATGCGCTGACGCTGTTCGACGGCAGCGGCGGCGAGTACGCCGCCACGGTGGAGCGCATGGGCCGCAGCGAAGTGACGGTCCAGGTCGAGAATCACATCGCCGTCGAGCGGGAGGCGCCGCGCGCCGTGCACCTGGCGATCGGCATGCCGGCCAACGAGCGCATGGACTGGCTGGTCGAGAAGGCCACCGAACTCGGCGTGGCGAGCATCCAGCCGCTGATGACCGCCCATGGCGTGCTGCGCCTGGCTGGCGAGCGCGCCGACAAGAAGCGCGCGCACTGGGAGGCGATCGCCATCGCCGCCTGCGAACAATGCGGCCGCAACCGCTTGCCGCTGATCCACCCAGTGCGCGCCCTGGCCGGCTGGATCGACATGCCGCCGATCGACGATGCGGAGCGCTTCGTCCTGAGCCTGGCCGAGGGCACCTGCGACATGCGCGAGATCCGCGAGCGGACGTCGGTCACCGCGCTTCGCCGCGCCTGCGTTCTGAGCGGCCCCGAGGGCGGCCTGAGCGCCGCCGAGGAGCAGGATGCGATCGCGCGCGGCTTCGCACCGCTCACGCTCGGGCCGCGCGTGCTGCGCGCCGAGACCGCGGCCCTCGCGGCGCTTGCATTGCTTGCGGGCCAGTGACCAGAATTTCTTCCTTTCCTCCATCACCCCATCGAGCCCAAGGCCGCCAACGCATGTCTTCCCTCCATTCCGTTCCGTCGCGCCTCGCGCCCGTTCTGCTTGCCGCCCTTTGCGCCGCCGGCGCCGTCCATGCGCAAGGCACGGCCGTGGCGCCGACGCCCACGCAGGTGAAGCCGGCCGTCGACCAGGCCTATACGCAACTCCTGGCCGCGCCCGCCGTCAAGCAGCTGCTCGATGCGGTCAAGGCCGACCACGAGCGTTCGATCGAGGACCTCAAGCTGCTCACCGAAATCGAAGCGCCGCCCTTCAAGGAGCAGAAGCGCGCCGAGACCTTTCTCGCCCGCATGAAGGCGCTGGGGCTCGCGGATGCGCGCATCGACAGCGAGGGCAATGTGGTGGGCCTGCGCAAGGGCACGGGCAACGGACCGAAGCTGCTGGTCTCGGCCCATCTCGACACGGTCTTTCCCGCCGGCACCGACGTCAAGGTGAAGGAGCGCGACGGCAAGCTCCACGCGCCCGGCATCTCGGACGACACGCGCGGCCTCGCGGTGCTCCTGTCGTGGCTCAAGGTGCTCAACGACAACAAGGTGCAGACCGTGGGCGACCTGCTCTTCGTCGGCAACGTCGGCGAAGAGGAGCTGGGCAACTTGCGCGGCATGAAGGCCATCTTCCGCGACCACCTCGACATCGACGGCATGGTGGGCGTGGAGCCCGCGCCCGACGGTACCGTGCTGGTCCTCGGCACCGCCAGTCATCGCTACGAAGTGAGTTTCAAGGGACCCGGCGGCCACAGCTATGCCGCCTTCGGCCAGGTGCCGAGCGCGATCCACGGCATGGGCCGCGCGATCGCCAAGATCGCCGAGATCAGGACGCCCAGCTTTCCGAAGACCACCTTCACCGTCGGCACCGTCGGCGGCGGGACGTCGGTCAACACCATTGCACCCGACGCGCGCATGGCGGTCGACATCCGCTCCGACGAGATGGGCGCGCTGCTCGACACCGAGAAGAAGGTGCTGGCCGCGATCGAGGAAGCGGTGGCGGAGGAAAACAAGCGTTGGAATGTGACGACGCTCGCCGTGTCCAACAAGCTGATTGGCGATCGGCCGGGCGGGCGCACGCCTTCGGATTCGCCGATCGTCGAAGCGGCCATCCGCTCGAACAGCGCCTTCGGCCACAAGACCCTGCTGACCGGCGCCAGCACCGACGCCAACGTGCCGATGTCGCTCGGCATCCCGGCCATCATCATCGGCGGCGGCGGCAAGACCGGCGGCTTTCACTCGCTCTCCGAATGGATCGACGTGACAGACGGGTGGAAGGGCGCGCAGAATTCCCTGGCGACCGTGCTGGGGCTGGTCGGCGTGCAAGGCGTGAGCGAGCCCCTGCTGCCGAAGCGTCCGCCGCGGTCGAAGTAGGCCATCTCCCCCATTACTTCAGGAGCCCACCATGGGATTGCTCGATTCGGTACTCGGACAGGTGCTCGGCGGTGCACAGCCACAGGCCCAGGACGGCAGCATAGGCAGCCGCGGCGGCATGGGCGGCGGACTCGGTGATCTCGGCGGCCTCGCGGATGCGCTCGGCGGGCTGCTCGCCAACAATGGCGAGCAGGGCGGTCTGGGCGGCCTGGTCTCGAAGTTCGAGCAGGCCGGCATGGGCGACGTGATCGGCTCCTGGGTCGGCAAGGGCGAGAACGCGCCGATCTCGGGCGGGCAGCTGCAGGACGTGCTGGGCAGTGACGTGATCTCGAGCATCGCGCAAAAGCTCGGCATCAACGCGGCGACGCTGCTGCCGATGCTGGCCACGCTGCTGCCCACGCTGATCGATCAGCTCACGCCCAAGGGCCAGGTGCCGGCCGAGGGCCTGGGCAACCAGGACGACCTGCTGTCCTCGTTGAGCGGCCTGCTGCAGAAGGGTTGAACAGGTCTCGATGAAGCGCAATCTCTGGCTGCTCGCCGTTTGCCAGGGCTTGTTCCTGACCAACAACGTCACCTTCATCGCGATCAACGGCCTCGTGGGTCTGGCGCTCGCACCGCGCGGCTGGATGGCCACGCTGCCCGTGATGGGCTACGTGGTCGGCGGCGCACTCGCTACCGGCCTGGTGGCGCGCACGCAGCAGCGCTTCGGGCGGCGCCACTCGTTCCAGATCGGCCTTGCGGTGGCGCTGGGCTCGGCTCTGCTGTGCGCGCAAGCCGCGGTCTGGAAAGACTTCTGGTTGCTGTGCTTCGCCACGGTGGTGGCCGGCTACTACAACGCGAACGCCAGCCTCTACCGTTTTGCCGCCGCCGAATTGGCCGCTCCTGACGGGGGGCCATCGATCTGTATGTGACCCAGCACAATGCCAACCCCAAACCGTTCATCTGGACGGCCAGCGCGACCGACATCCTGGCCAAGGTCACGCGCGCCAAAGCTGCGCTGGCACGGACCACAAGATAAGTACATATCTGAGTGGCGCACTACACTAGGACACGGTGGCGGCCTCAGTACGTTGGTTGGCTTGCCGCGAAATTGATTCGCGCCGCTGAACTCGCGTGCCGCCCATGGCGGGGAGGGCAGCTACTCTCGAATGGTGAAGACCACAACCAGGTAGCTCACCGGATGCTGCAACACCTCCTCAATCCCGTGCAGTACGCTGGCCTCGAAGAGCAGAGAGTCGCCCTCGCGAACCTCCGCGACCCGTTCCCCAAAGCGATAGCGTACCCGGCCGGTCTTCATGTGAAGGAACTTCATTCCCGGGTGCTGAAAGCTTACGTAGGGCTTTGCGTTCTCTAGCAGTTCAACGAGGTACGGTTCGACAAAGAGATTGCCGGACAGCACATGTCCCAGTAACTGGTATCGGTAGTCGGCGACGGCACCGCTGCGATCGACAATGACTCCTTCGCCTGCTCGCACGAACGACAGGTCGTTTCTGGCTGGTTGGTCGGAGAAGAAGCGGGAAAGCGGCACATCAAGGCCAGCTGCGATCCGCCTGAGGGTCTCGACTGAAGGTGAAACTAAGCCGCGTTCGACGCGGGATAGCATGGAGCGAGATATCCCAGTGGCTCGCGACATATCGCCGGCCGTCTGATCGGACGCAACGCGTAAGGCCTTGATCTGTTCGCCGAGCCTGAGTACGTATTCGCTTTTCGCCGCTGCGGCGGGGCGCTGCGGGTTGGCACGAGCAACTGCTTGAAGCATCGCAGACCTTCTGGCAGCTGGTAACGGAAAGGCCAGGAGAGATTTGTGCACAGGCCTGCCTGGGCGGTTGATGGGGGTGGCCACGGCTGTTGCTCAACAAATAGATGCTACTTAACGTCTGTCGACTTTAAGTCATCCAAACGTAATTCTCAACCGCATGAGCGGTGGGGCAAGAACCTTGGAATCGGCGAGGGCCAGACTGGCCCGGCATCTTCGCGCGCTGCGTGCGGAGCGTGGACTTTCCCAGGAAGCATTGGCTGACATCGCCGCTCTGCACCGAACTTACGTTGGTTCAGTCGAGAGAAAGGAGCGCAATGTGTCGCTCGATAACATTGAGCGCCTTGCGATTGCGTTGGGTGTAGATGTGGCCGAGCTGCTCGCCAGGTAGCCGCGAGGGCTAGGGAGACGGGAAGCGCTCGCCGAGCCAGCGCTCCAGCGTCTCGAACACCGGCGTCGCATCGCGCTCGTTGAAGATCTCGTGATAGAGCGCCGGAAAGCAGGTGGCGCTGAGCACCGAAGCCGGCGCGGCGGCCGCGAAGGCGCGGCTGGCCGCAGGCTTCACGAGGCGATCGTCGCCCGCGTAGATCAGGAGCGTCGGCACCTGCCATTGCGGCGCGGCCGCCTGAACGACCGCACCTTCGTCGGCCAGAAAGCGCGCGAGCCGGGCGCCGATGCGATCGTGGCACAGCGGATCGTCGCGGTAGGCCTGCACCACGGCCGGGTCGTGCGAGAGGTAGTGGTCGTCGAGCCCGTTGCCCACGCGCAGATCGGGCGCCACGCGCGACAGCAGCGCGATCAGGAATTTCTGGAATGCGCCGAGGCCCGGATCCAGCCCCGGCGATGAAAGCACCAGCGCATCGACCTTGCGGACCGCCCGCGCCACGAAGCTTGCGGCGACCAATCCACCGAGGCTATGGCCCAGCAGCACCAGCGGCAGGCCGGGATGGCTGCGCCGCGTGTCGTCGACCACGAGCGCGAGATCGTCGACCAGCCGCATCACGCTGGGCAAGCCCCCGCGTGGACCGCTCGATGCGCCGTGGCCGTGGTGGTCGGCGGCACGCGCCGCGAAGCCCCAGTCGTTGAGCCGCTCGGCCACGCGCCGGTAACGGCCCGCATGCTCGCCGATGCCGTGCACCAGCAGGACGATGGCCTTTGCAGGAAGGTCGGAGGGCAGCGGCCACTCGTGGACGGCCAACGTTTCGCCGTCCGGCGTGCGCAGCGTGCTGTTCTGCGTGGGCTGCGGCTTCAAGCGGCGAGGGCGTGCGCCGCTGGCAGCGCGGCGATCACCTCGGCCACCGCCGCGGTCAGCTTCTTCGCATAGGGCACATGCAGGAACTCGTTGGGGCCGTGCGCATTGCTCTTGGGCCCCAGCACGCCGCAGACCATCATCTGCGCCTTCGGGAAGCCGACGCTCAGCATGCTCATGAGCGGGATGGTGCCGCCCTGGCCGATGTAGCCGCAATTGGCGCCGAAGTGCGCCTGCGACGCGGCATTGAGTGCACGCTCGAACCAGGGTGCGGTGCCGGGCGCGTTCCATCCGGTGGCGCCGCCGTTGCTGTCGAAGGTGACCCTGGCCTGGTAGGGCGCGTTGTCTTCGAGCAGCGTCTTGAGCTGCTGCACCGCCTGATCGGCATCGACCAGCGGCGGCAGGCGCAGCGAAAGCTTGAAGGCGGTGTAAGGACGCAACACGTTGCCCGCATCCTTCAATGCCGGGAAGCCTTCGGCACCCGTCACCGAGAGCGTCGGCTTCCAGGTGCGGTTGACCAGCGCCTCCACCGGGTCGCTGGTGGTCGGCAACGCGAACGCGGTCGCGCCGCCGCAGTCGTAGTGCGCCCACGGAAAGCGCTTGTAGACCTCGTCGCCGAGGATGGCTGCAGTGGCCTGCGCCTGCGCGAGCCTTTCGGCCGGCACCTCGCAATGGAAGCTCTCCGGCAGCAGGCGGCCGGTCTTGCTGTCTTCAAGGCGGTCCAGCACCTGCCGCATGACGCGGAAGCTCGAGGGCACGAGGCCGGAGGCATCGCCGGAGTGCACGCCCTCGGTCAGGATCTCCACCTTCAGCGTTCCGCTCGCCATGCCGCGCAGCGAGGTGGTGAGCCACAGCTGATCGTAGTTGCCGGCGCCCGAATCGAGGCAGATCACGAGGCCCACTTCGCCGAGGCGCGGACGCAGCGCGTCGATGTAGGGCAGCAGGTCGTAGGAGCCGGATTCTTCGCAGGTTTCGATCAGGCCCACGATGCGCGGATGCGCCACGCCCTGCGCCTTGAGCGCCTGCAGCGCCGCCACGCTCGCATACACCGCGTAGCCGTCGTCGGCGCCGCCGCGGCCGTAGAGCAGGCCGTCTTCGTATTTCGGCGTCCACGGCCCGAGGTCGTTGCGCCAGCCGGTGAACTCGGGCTGCTTGTCGAGGTGGCCGTACATCAGCACGGTTTCCTTCATCTCGGTGCCGGTGGCCGGCACTTCGAAGAAGAGCACCGGGGTGCGGCCTTCGAGCCGCACGATCTCGAGCTTCAGGCCCTCGACTTTTTGCGCCTCGACCCATCTGGCCGCATTCTGAAGAACGGTTTCGAGATAGCCGTTCTGCACCCAGTCCTTGTCGAAGCCGGGCGACTTGGCCGGGATCGCGATGTAGCCGGTGAGTTGCCTGAGGATGTCCTGGTCCCACTTGGACGAGACATCTGACAAGGCGCGCTCGGCATCGAGCAGGCCAGAGGGCATTTCGCGGTGCAGGGGAGCGTTCATGGGGTCTCCGCGTGTGAGAAGGGGCGTGGCGAATTATGGGCGCAGCTCGCCAAACCCGCAGGCCTTGGGCTAATCTCGCCGCTGCTTCAGAGTGGCAGCTTTTTCGAAAGGCGAGATCTTGAGCAGTACAAACAAGCGCATCCGCGTCGGCATCGGAGGTTGGACCTACGAGCCCTGGCGCAACAATTTCTATCCCGCCGGGCTGCCCCAGAGCCAGGAGTTGAGCTACGCCAGCCGGCAGCTCACGGCGATCGAAGTCAACGGCACCTACTACAGCAGCTTCAAGCCGCCGACCTTCAAGAAGTGGCATGACGAGACGCCCGACGATTTCATGTTCTCGCTCAAGGCATCGCGCTTCGCGACCAACCGCAAGCAGCTGTCGGCGGCCGGCGAGTCGATCGCGCGTTTCGTCGAGAGCGGCATCGCCGAACTGGGCAACAAGCTGGGGCCGATCGTCTGGCAGTTCATGCCCACCAAGGCTTTCGATGCGGAGGATTTCGAGGGCTTTCTCGCGCTGCTTCCGAAGAAGGAGGGCAGCCGCACGCTGCACCACGTGCTCGATGTCCGGCACGAGAGCTTCATGACGCCGGAGTACCTGGCGCTCGCGCGCAAGTACGAGGCCGCGACGGTCTTCACCGACGCCGACAAGTTTCCGTCCTTCGCCGACCTGACCGGCGAGTTCGTCTATGCGCGGCTGATGATGAGCGACGCCAAACTGAAAAGTGGCTATGCGCCGAAGGCGCTCGATGCATGGGCCGAGGCAGCCAAGATCTGGGCCGAGGGCGGTTCGCCGGCTGCGTTGCCGCGCGTCGAGAAGGCCGCGCCGAGGGCTGCCGCGGCGCGCGACGTGTTCATCTACTTCATCAACGGCGCAAAAGAAAAGGCACCGGCCGCAGCAGGTGCCTTGATTCAGCGCCTGGGCTGAACTGAAGTCGCGTCAGGCGGCGGCTTGCAGTGCCGGCTTGGCACTGCTGCTGCTGCTGCCGGCGGATGCGCCGAAGCTGATCTCGCCGGACAGCTGGCCGCCTTCTTCGACCACGATCTTGCCGTAGCGGATCTTGCCGGTGACCTTGCCGGTGGAGTGGATGACGAGCTTTTCGCGCACGGTGAGATTGCCGTCGAAGAGGCCGCGAATCTCGGCGATGTCGATTTCGGCCGAGCCCTTGAACGCGCCTTGTTCGGCGATCTGCATGACACGCGAATCCATCGTCGCTTCGACCAGGCCTTCGACCACGAGCGTGTCGCAGTCGGTGATCTCGACACCCTTGAGCTTGATGTTGGGGCCGACGGTGAGCTTGCTGCCGCCTTCCTTGGCGGTGCTCGCTGCCGCATTGGCCGCTTGGGCCGACAGGTTCGAAGGATTGACCGGCGTGCCCGAAAGGTTGGTGCCGGAACCCATCAGCGGCGCGGGACGGGAGGGGAGGGAGTCGGCGTCGCGATCACGCTTGCCGAAGAAGGGGGACTGTGTGGCCAATGGGGAGCTCCTCAAAAGGGCTATCGTAAGAAGGCGCTTACGGCGCTTCGCACTTCATTGCGCAAGAAGCGTAACTGAATACGTCTCGAACACGCGTCGTTGGGAACTTTCGTCTGCGTGAAGGGCGCGTCAACAATGTCAGCGCTCCTCACTTCAGACTCTGAATCGCGCGCAGGAGGGCTGTTCGACCTGATCTTGATCGCCGTGATTGTCACGAGCGTGACAGTCGTCATCCTCGCGCGACGAACTTCTATGGCGTGATCGCCCGCTGCCAGACGGCGCGCCCTTGCGCAGCATCGTCGACCCTGGCGATGAAGCCGGCGGCTCGGGGCTCGGGCAGCGTGAGCGAGAAGTGCACCATGCTGTCGTGGCGAACTTCGACCAGCGTGGCGCCGGCCGCCGCGATCTCGCGGCGCAGCGCGCCTTCGAGCGCGTACGGCACGGCGCACTGCAAGCCGCACTGGCGCACCAGCGGCACCAGCGCGGCACCGGCGAGCGCCTGCGCGATGCTGTCGGTGTAGGCACGCACCAGCCCGCCCGCGCCGAGCTTGATGCCGCCGAAGTAGCGAACGACCGTTGCGAGCACACCTTCGAGTTCGTGATGTCGCAGCACTTCCAGCATCGGCCGGCCGGCGGTGCCACCGGGCTCGCCGTCGTCGTTGGCCGCGGATTGCCCTCCGGCCATCAGTGCCCAGCAAACATGGGTCGCGCCGGGATGCGCGCTGCGCAGTGCATCGACGACCGCCTGCGCCGCGGCACGATCGGCGACCGGCTGGACGCAGCCGATGAAGCGGCTCTTCTTGACGAGCAGCTCGCTGTGCTGCGGCGCGGCGAGCGTGAAGGGCATCGTTCGCCCGCTAGCGTTCGCGTTCGAACTTGAAGACCGCCGTGCTGGCGCGCGCATTCGGCAGCCAGCGCACCTCGGCGCCCTCCTGCAGGCCAAAGGCATCGAGCACCCGCAGCCGGTTCTTGCGCGCGAGCACCTCGAAATCCTTGAAGGTACCGACGCGGATGTTGGGCGTGTCGTACCACTGGTAGGGCAGGCGTCGCGTGACCGGCATGCGGCCGCGGGCGATGCTGATACGGTTCGGCCAGTGCGCGAAGTTGGGGAAGGCGACGATACCGATGCGGCCGACGCGCGCGGTTTCGCGCAGCATCACTTCGGCATTGCGAAGGTGTTGCAGCGTATCGATCTGGAGCACGACGTCGAAGGAGGCGTCGTCGAACATCGCGAGGCCTTCGTCGAGGTTGAGCTGGATCACGTCGACACCGTGCCGTATGCATTGCAGCACGTTGCCGTCGGCGATCTCCACGCCGTAGCCGCTGCAGCCGCGTTCGCGCTGCAGCAGGTCGAGCAGCGCGCCGTCGCCGCAGCCGAGGTCGAGCACTCGCGAGCCCTCGGGGACGAGCCGGGCGATCACGCGCTGGGTGTCCAGATCGCTCATAAGGCAACCTCCGCGCTGCGCGCTACGGTATTCGCCTTGGGAACGGCCCGGCGGCTCATGCGGCCGCTCCCTCTTTCGCGATGCGCTCGAAGTAGGAGCGCACCACGCTCATGTAGCGCACATCGTCGAGCAGGAAGGCGTCGTGTCCGTGGGGCGCATCGATTTCCGCGTAGCTCACGTTGCGGCGGTTGTCGAGCAGGGCCTTCACGATCTCGCGGCTGCGTGCCGGCGCGAAGCGCCAGTCGGTGCTGAAGCTCACGAGCAGGAACTTGGCCGTGGCCTGCGCCAGCGCGGCGCGCAGATCGCCGCCATACGCACGCGCAGGATCGAAGTAGTCGAGCGCGCGCGTGATCAGGAGGTAGGTGTTGGCGTCGAAGTACTCGCTGAACTTGTCGCCGTTGTAGCGCAGGTAGCTTTCGATCTGGAACTCGACCTCCTGGGTCGAGTAGAGAAAGTCCGCGCTCGACACTTCGCCCTCGACCGCACTGCGCAGCGCGCGACCGAACTTCTCGTTCATGAGGTCGTCGCTCTGGTAGGTGATGTGACCGATCATGCGGGCGATGCGCAGGCCGCGCTTGGGGATCACCCCATGCTCGTAGAAGTGGCCGCCGTTGAAGTCGGGGTCGGTCACGATGGCGCGGCGCGCGACTTCGTTGAACGCGATGTTCTGCGCCGTCAGGCTGGGCGCGCTGGCGATCACCACCGCATGGCGCACGCGCTCGGGATATTGCAGCGCCCACGACAGCGCCTGCATGCCGCCGAGGCTGCCGCCCATCACCGCAGCGAGCGTCCGAATGCCGAGCGCATCGAGCAGTGCAGCCTGCGCGCGCACCCAGTCCTCGACCGTGACCACCGGGAAATCGGCGCCATAGACGCGCCCGGTCGCAGGGTTGACATGCATCGGCCCGGTGGAGCCGAAGCAGGAGCCGAGGTTGTTGATGCCGATCACGAAGAAGCGGTCGGTGTCGACCGGCTTGCCGGGGCCGATCATGTTGTCCCACCAGCCCTCGGACTTGTCCTGGCCCGCGTAGACGCCCGCGACATGGTGCGAGGCGTTCAGCGCATGGCAGACGAGCACCGCGTTGCTGCGCTCGGCATTGAGCGTGCCGTAGGTTTCGTAGGCCAAGATGTAGTTGGCAATCGATGCGCCGCTGCTGAGAGGCAGCGGGCCTGCGAACGGCATCGATTGCGAGGAGACGACCAACGACATGAATGAAAAAGACCCGGCCTCGCCAAAAACGAGCCGGGTCCGGCATCCGTCTTTAGCTGCATTTGTTAAGCGCCCGCAAGCTGGAGCAAATCGGCGCGTCCGACGAGTATATGCGGCTCAGCCCCAGCCGATCAACGCGGCGGCGCCGAGCATGAGGAACAGCACGGCGGAGACGCCGTGAACCAGGCGGATCGGCACGCGCTTCACGATGCGCTCGCCGAGCCATACGACCGGCGCATTCGCCAGCATCATGCCGAACGTGGTGCCCAGCACCACCCAGACATAGGCGCTCACGTAGCGCGCGGCGAGCATGACGGTCGCGATCTGCGTCTTGTCGCCCATCTCGGCGAGAAAGAAGGCCGTCACGGTGGTGCCGAACACGCCGAAGTGCGAAGCCTTCGGCATATCGTCCTCGTCGAGCTTGTCGGGGATCAGCATCCAGAGCGCCATCGCGATGAAAGAGCCGCCCAGAATCCAGCGCAGCACCTCGGGCCCGAGCGTGTGCGTGACCCAGTTGCCCGCCGCACCCGCGAGTGCGTGGTTCAGCACGGTCGCGGTGAAGATCCCCAGCACGATCGGCCAGGGCCTGCGGAACCGTGCGGCGAGCACGAGCGAGAGCAATTGGGTCTTGTCGCCCATTTCGGCGAGCGCGACCACGCCGGTCGCAACGAGAAAAGCTTCCACGAGAAAGGGGTTCCTTGGGCCGAAGGACGAGGACGCAATTGACCGTGCAACGCCTTCGGCCATATCCGAAGTTGCACGGTCAAAGGTCTCGCCAGGTGGAACACTGCCTGCGCCATGTCCTGCACGGGGCAGGACAAGTCTGTTGACGCAAACCCTTCTCGCGATGGAAGGCGGCTACTCCCCAATGACCGCACGATTGTAGTGCAGCACCGAGGATGTTTGTAAGCGTGCGCTAGCTTTCGAAAAATTTTGAGCGCGGCGCGGTTGCGGGCAAATTCCTACTTGCGCTCGAAGCATTTCACACATAATGCACGAGCCTCCCTTCAGATTTCGGGGCGGTGATTCGGTGATCGGTCAGTTTCGCGCGGCTCGGCGGATTTCGTTTGGGTGGTGCTCTCGGGACTCCATCGCTTTTCTTGATGTGTTTATAGGAGTCCCTTGATGGGCAACAAACTGTACGTCGGTAACCTGCCTTATTCGGCACGCGACGATGATCTCCACAACGCCTTCAGCCAGTTCGGCACCGTGGCAAGTGCCAAGGTCATGATGGAGCGCGACTCCAGCCCCCCGCGTTCCAAGGGCTTCGGATTTGTTGAAATGGGCAGCGATGCAGAAGCGCAAGCGGCCATCAAGGGCATGAACGGCCAGGACATGGGCGGCCGCAGCGTCGTCGTGAACGAAGCGCGCCCGATGGAAGCCCGTCCGCCGCGCAGCGGCGGCTACGGCGGTGGTGGTGGCGGCGGATATGGCGGCGGCGGTGGCGGCTACGGTGGTGGTGGTGGCGGTCGCAGCGGTGGTGGCGGTTACGGCGGCGGCGGCGGCGGCGGTGGTTACGGCGGCGGTGGCCGCAGCGGTGGTGGTGGCGGCGGCGGCGATGGCGGTTTCCGCAGCCCGTACGGCGCCGGTCCGCGCGGCGGTGGTCGCGGCGGCTACGGCGGCGGTGGTGGTGGTGGCGGCGGCAACGGTGGCAACAGCGGCTACTGAATTCCGCGCCCCACAAGCAGCAGAAGAAAGGCTCCCTCGGGAGCCTTTCTTGATGGTGATGCGACAGACAGCTCCAGGCTCATTCGCCACGCCGCTTTTTGCGCCCGCGCCCCTGCACCGCGCGGTCGAACAAGGCGTTGGGCAGCAGGCGCATGAGCTTGGCGACCACACCCATCTGCCACGGAATCACCCGGTAGCTGGCGCCAGCCTCGATCGCACGAAAGGCCCGATCGGCGAAGTCGTCGGCTCGCATCAGAAAGGGCATGCCGTAGCGATTGCCTTGCGTCAGCGGGGTGTCGACGTAGCCAGGGCAAAGGGTGACGACCTTGACGCCGCCGGCGCGTAGCTCACCGCGCAAACTCTCGCAGTAGGCCACCACACCCGCCTTGCTGGCGCAGTACGCGCCGTGACCGGGGAGGCCGCGAATCGACGCGACGCTGCCGATGCCGACCAGCCGGCCGCTGCCGCGCGCCCTCATCGCGGCAATGAAGGGATGGAAGGTCGCGGCCAGGCCGACGTTGTTGATCGCAAATGTCTGCGCGAGCACGTCGAGATCGCCGCGGTCCTCGGTGTCGATGCCCACACTGATGCCGGCATTCGCGATCACCACATCCGGGACACCTTGGTGCGCGATGCAGGCAGCGCCCGCTGCGACGATGCTGTCGGTGCACGCGACGTCTGCGCCGTAGATCCGGTAGCGCTGGGCATCGATCTTGGCGGAGCCGGCCCAGCTTTCGATCTCGGGCGTGCGCCGCGCCACCAGCGCGAGGCTATAGCCAGCTTGGTAGAAGCGCGCGGCCAGCGCCTGGCCGATGCCGCTCGACGCACCGGTGATGAAAGCCAGCCGCGTCAATGCTTCGCCCCGGGCGCTGCCACCGAAGGCATCAGCAGGCCTCGCACGCGGCCCTGCAGGTTGGCGACGCCCGTCAGGTTGTCGTAGTCCAGCGAGTCGGCCGTGAACTGGTCGGCACCGCGTATCAGGGTGACCGGCTTGTGCGACTTGACGCGCTCCGTGTCCAGGAAGGCGTGCAGGAATTCGCCGCGGAATTCCAGGCGCGGTATGGGCTTGCCGCCGGCCGAGACGGCAGCCTCGCGCACCACGATCGCATTGCCGAAGAGCTGGATCTCGCTGCCGTCGCCGTTCGACAAGCCACGGTTGGCGGTCGCTCGGGTCGTCAGTCCCTCGGGGGAAACGGAGCGCAGCCGGACCTGGTCCACCTCCATCGTGTCGTTGTCCGGATAGTGTCGGCCTTCGGTGCCGAACAGCTCGCTGCGCAATTCGCCGTTCGGCAGGAAATTCTTGATCACGAAGCCGCGCATGAAAAAGTCGGGCTCGTGCTTGGGCGCCTCCTTGGCCGCCGGCTCGAGCAGCTTCGGCGCGTTGCGCACCAGCCAATAGGTACCCAGAGCCAGCGTGGCCGTCAGGATGATCGGCAGGTAGATGGTGAGGCGATCGAAGCCGTCCCGCAGCAGATTCCAGACTACCTTCGCCTTCATGCCGCCGGGCCCCGTGCGCCGTCCAGCAGCCGCCGGTAGTGGCCGCCCGCCGTGAGCAGCAGGTCGCAGAATTCGCGCGCCGCACCTTCGCCGCCGCGCGCCGCGGTCACGTGGTGCGCGATGGCGCGCACCTCGGCATGGGCGTTGGCAGGCGCGGCGGCGAATGCGGCGCGGGTCAGCACGGGCAGGTCGGGCCAATCGTCGCCGATGGCAGCAGTCTGCATCCAGTCGAGGCCGAGCGCTGCGAGCATGGCCTCGGCGGCCGGCAGCTTGTTTTCGGTGCCGTAGCGCACGTGCTCGATGCCCAGCGCCTGCAGGCGCACGCGCAGCGGCTTCGAGTCGCGCCCCGTGATCACCGCCGGCGTGATGCCCGCGGCACGCAGCAGCTTGAGGCCGTAACCGTCGAGGATGCTGAAGCGCTTGAGGGTTTCGCCCTGCTCGCTGAAGTAGACGCCGCCGTCGGTCAGCACGCCGTCGACGTCGAAGAAGGCGACGCGGATGTCCTGCGCGGCGAGCAAGGCCTCCGCCTTGAATTCGAGCGCCATCAAATGACTTTCGCGCGCATCAGGTCGTTGATGCTGAGCGCGCCGATCAGAATGCCGCCGGCGTCGACTACCAGCACGCTCGTGATGCGGTGCTGTTCCATCAGCTCGGCCGCCTCGGCCGCCAGCGCATCGGCACGCAGCGTGCGCGGGCCCCGATGCATCACATCGGCCGCGGTCATGGCGCGCAGGTCCGCGCCGGTCTCGACCTGGCGGCGCAGATCGCCGTCGGTGAAGATGCCGATCGCGCGGCCATCGGGATCGACCACGGCCGTCGCGCCGAGGCCCTTGGAACTCATCTCGCGCATGATCTCGCTGAGGCTGGCGCCGGGCCCGACGCGCGGCACGTCGTCGCCGGAGCGCATGACGTCGCCCACGTGGGTGAGCAGCTTGCGGCCGAGCGCGCCGCCCGGATGCGAACGGGCGAAGTCTTCGGTGCCGAAGCCGCGCGCATCGAGCAAGGCGACGGCGAGCGCGTCACCGAGCGCCATCTGCGCGGTGGTGCTGGCGGTGGGCGCCAGATTGAGCGGGCAAGCCTCTTTCTCGACGCCGCTGTCGAGCACGATGTCGGCATGGCGCGCCAGCGTCGAGTCGGCCCGTCCGGTGATCGCGATCAGCGGCACGCCTTGGCGCTTGACCACGGGCAGGATGGTGGTGAGCTCCTCGACTTCGCCGCTGTTCGAAATCGCGAGCACGAGGTCGACCGCCTTGATCATGCCGAGATCGCCGTGGCTCGCTTCCGCCGGATGCACGAACATCGCCGGCGTGCCGGTCGAGGCGAGCGTGGCCGCGATCTTGCGGCCGACATGGCCACTCTTCCCCATGCCCATGACGACCACGCGGCCCCGCACTTCGAGGATTTTTCGAACGGCGTCGACGAAGCTCGCGCCCACCCGCTGCTTGAGGCCGAGCACGGCTTCTGCTTCGATATCGAAAGTAATGCGCGCCCGCGCGAGCATCGCGTCGGGTTCGGCCGCAGCGGCCAGGTCGGGGCGGGAGCTCATCGCGGGATTTTATCGGTCAAGGCTTCGCCAGTCTGAACTGAGGGGTTCACATTCAGTAGCATCGGCCCATGTCCTCGTTCGATCTCACGCTGATGTACCTCTTGGCTGCGGTAATCGGCGTGGTCGTCTGCCGGTACCTCAGGCTGCCGCCGATGCTCGGCTACCTGGGGGCCGGCGTGCTGATCGGACCGCACGCCCTGGCATTCGCGCAGAACTCGGAGGGCATCCGGCACCTGGGCGAGTTCGGCGTCGTCTTCCTGATGTTCGTAATAGGGCTGGAATTCAACCTGCCCAAGCTGCGTGCCATGCGCAAGCACGTGTTCGGCCTCGGACTGCTCCAGGTGATGCTGACGATGGCGATCGCGACCGTGGGCGCGTTGTGGCTCGCCACCTGGCTGCCGCCGGCCTGGCACCTGGGCTGGCAGACGGCGCTGGCGCTTTCGGGCGCGCTCACCATGAGCAGCACCGCGATCGTCGTGAAACTGATGGCCGAGCGGCTCGAACTCGAGAGCGAACATGGCAAGCGCGTGATAGGCGTGCTGCTGTTCCAGGATCTCGCGGTGGTGCCCTTGCTGGTGCTGATTCCGGCGCTCGGGGCGCCGCCGGAGACGATGCTGAAGGCGCTCGCCTTCGCCTGGCTCAAGGCCAGCTTCTTGGTCGGCGTGCTGCTCTACGGCGGTCCGCGCGTGATGCGCTGGTGGCTCACGATCGTCGCGCGC
The DNA here is from genome assembly GCF_964253805.1 of Variovorax sp. LjRoot175. Taxonomy (NCBI): domain Bacteria; kingdom Pseudomonadati; phylum Pseudomonadota; class Betaproteobacteria; order Burkholderiales; family Comamonadaceae; genus Variovorax; species Variovorax sp. LjRoot175. The sequence goes on from NZ_CAXURY020000001.1 coordinate 6,011,655, forward strand.
CGGCGCAGTGAAGAGCTGTTCATGCTCAACCTGCTGCTCGTCACGCTGGGCTTGGCGTGGCTGACCGAGCTTGCGGGCCTGAGCCTGGCGCTGGGTGCCTTCGTCGCCGGCATGCTGGTGTCGGAAACCGAATTCAAGCACCAGGTCGAAACCGACATCCGGCCCTTTCACGACGTTCTGCTGGGGCTGTTCTTCATCACGATCGGCATGTCGCTCGACTGGCACATCGTGGTGGAGCAATGGGCCCTGATCGCCGGGCTGCTCGTCTTGCCGCTGGCCTTCAAGCTGATTCTGGTCACGTTGCTGGCGCGCGTACTCGGGGCGACGGCCGGCGTGTCGCTGCGAACCGGGCTCTACCTTGCGCAGGCGGGCGAGTTCGGTTTCGTGCTGCTGACGCTAGCGCAGGGTCAGGAGCTCTTGCCGTCGTGGCTCGCGAACCCGGTGCTCGCGTCGATGGTGCTGTCGATGCTCGCAACGCCCTTCATCATCATGTACAGCAATCGCATCGTGCGAAAGCTGGTGGCGAGCGACTGGCTGCAGCAGTCGCTGCAGATGACGACGATCGCGCGCAAGACCATCAACACCGCGAAGCACGTCATCATCTGCGGCTATGGGCGCTGCGGGCAGAACCTGGCGCGCGTACTGGAGCGCGAGGGCATCCCGTACTTGGCGCTGGACCTGGACCCGGATCGCGTGCACCAGGCCGCCGCGGCCGGCGACTCGGTGGTCTTCGGCGACGCGGCGCGGCTGCAGGCGCTGATGGCGGCCGGCCTGGCGCGCGCCAGCGCGGTGGTCGTGACTTATCTCGACGTGCCGGGCGCGCTCAAGGTGCTGGCCAACACGCGCGCGCATGCGCCGCAGGTGCCGGTGATCGTGCGCACGCAGGACGATCGCGATCTCGAAAAGCTGCAGGCCGCTGGCGCGACCGAGGTGGTGCCCGAAGCGATCGAAGGCTCTCTGATGCTGGCAAGCCACGCGCTGGCGCTGGTCGGCGTACCCATGCGGCGCGTGATCCGCGTGGTGCAGGACCAGCGCGACGCGCGCTACAACCTGCTGCGCGGCTACTTCCACGGCGCCGACGACGACAACGCCGACGAGCTCGACCACGAGCGGCTCAACAGTTTCACGCTCACCGCCGGCGCGCGCGCGGTGGGCCAGCCGCTGGATCAGGCAGCACTGCAGGCGGTGGGCGTGCGGGTGGCCAGCTTGCGGCGGCGCGACGGCAAGGCCGAGGAGGCGCGCGACGACACGGTGCTGGCGGACGGCGACACGCTGGTGCTCTCTGGCAAGCCGGGCGCGCTCGCCGTGGCGATCGAGATGCTGCAGAAGGGCTGAGAACACTGCCCGCGCAGGCCGGCCTTCAGTTGAGCAGGCTCGGATTGCGCTTCTCTTCGTCGATCCGCTGCTGGCGCCGCACGGCATCGCACTGGGCGCTTGCCCTGTATTCGGCCTTGGCGCACTGCGCGACCATGCAGCGCGCACGGCCGAAGAAGCCCTGGCCTGCGCATGCCGTTTCCGGGCTCGCGGGTGCAGCGGGTTCAACCGGTGCTGCCGCCACGACGGGTACAGGCGCGACGGCAGCGGGCGGCGGCGCGGCAACCGGCGCAGCTTTGCGTGCCCTGGGTGCAGCGGTGACCGTGGGCTTGGCCGGTTCGGCCCGCGGAGATGGCACGGCTTGCTCCACCGGCGGCGGAACGGGAGCGGCCGGCCGTGAGGGCTCGGCCGCCGGCGCCTCGGCGACGGGCGCGGATACAGGCGGGGGCGCGGGCGCGGGCGCGGGCGCGGGCGCGGGGGACGGCACGACGACCGGCGTCGGCGCGGCGGCCTGCTGCGTCGCAGGCGGCGAGCTGGCGCTTCGTTGGCCGTACGCGTACCAGCCGCCTGCCGCAAGCACGGCCACCATCAGCACACCGAAGACACCCATCCAGACGCCATTGGATTTGCGCGCGCCGGGGAGTGCGGCTGCATGCAGCGCCGCCTTCGGCGCGCTTGCCCGCACGGCGGGTGGTGGTCGCGGGATAGGCTTTGGCTTGGGCGCGGCCTTGGGCGCAGGCGGCGGCGGCGAGGAGGCCGCCGTGCCCATCACGACCGTGACTTCATCCGCCGCGGGCGCCGGCGACAGCGGCATGCGCTCGGTGATGGGCCACCCGTCACTGCCGGAGGGACGCTCTTCGGCGGGTGCGGGTGCACCGGGCGCCGGCTGCGAGACCAGCCTGTGGCCGCAACCCTTGCAGAATTTCGCGCCGTCACGGTTTTCCGTATGACAGGAAGCGCACACCACGGCCATCTACAGCGACTCCGATGCGAAAAGCTTCAAGTCACCGCGACGCGCTTGGGCCGGTTGACCATCCGCTTGGCGATGACGGCGCCGAGCGCCAGTGCCATTTCCAGCGCGACGTTGGGCTGGCGATTCGACATTTCCGAGAAGCGGATGGGCGTCAGCCGCCAGACGCGGGCGGCGCCCGTGGCCACCACGTTGGCCGAGCGCGGCAGCCTGGAGAAGAAGGCTCCTTCGCCGACCACCGATCCCGGATTGAGGATCGCGAGCCGCATCTGGCCCTTGTCGCCGATCAGGTGCACGCTGAGCGCGCCGCTCTCGATGAAGAAGAGCGTGCGATCGTTGGCGCCCTGGTCGATCAGCACCTGGCCGGCGGCCAAGTCGAACGGCTGCAGATAGCTGGCCAGCGTTTCCCACTGCTGCGGGTTGAAAGCTGGCGCAAAAGCGTCGTAACTGGTGTTCTGCGCAATGGCGCGGCAAAGATCCTGAATGCTCGATGACATGTTGCAAACCCTGCTATGCGTCCTGGAGTATCTGCGATCGCTCTAATTTGTGGTGACAGAACTCACAAGCACTAACACTTTTTGTCTACTTTCCGATACAAAACCGGGAAAAAATCACGCCCAGCAAGTCATCCGCGCCGAATTCCCCAGTGATTTCGTTGAGCGCATTCTGCGCAAGACGCAGCTCTTCCGCCAGAAGATCCAGCGCCTGCGCGCGCGCCGCCAGATGCTCGGCCGCCACGGCGACATGTTCTTCGACCCGCGACAGCGCTTGCACATGGCGTGCCCGAGCGAGGTAGACGCCTTCAGGCACGGCTTGCCAACCCGCGACCTCGAGCAGGCGGCGCCTGAGCGTCTCGATGCCGAACCCTGTCCTGGCAGAAAGGCTGATGCCGGTATGCGCTGCGGCCGAAGGCGCCGCGTCCTGCTTGCTCCATACATCGAGCACCGGCACGCTCGCAGGCAGCTTCTCGCTCAGCAGGCGCATGATCTCGGCGTCCGCCTCCGCGTATTCCGGCCGCTCGGCGCGCGTCAGGTCATGCAGGAAAAGCACGGCATCGGCACCCTCGATCTGCCCCCACGCGCGCGCGACGCCGATCTGCTCGACCTCGTCGGCGCTGTCGCGCAGGCCTGCCGTATCGACCACGTGCAGCGGCACGCCCTGGATCTGGATGGTCTGCGATACCACGTCGCGCGTGGTGCCCGGAATCGAGCTCACGATGGCGAGCTCGGCTCCGGCCAGCGCGTTGAGCAACGAACTCTTGCCCGCGTTAGGCTGACCCGCGATCACGACCTTGATCCCTTCGCGCAGCAGCGCACCCTGGCGCGCACGCTGTTGGACCGCGCTCAGCTGCGTCTGCAGCGACACCAGCTGGCCCTGGGCATCGGCCTTCTGCAGGAAGTCGATTTCTTCCTCGGGAAAATCGAGCGTCGCCTCGACCAGCATGCGCAGGCGGATCAACGCATCGCGCAGCGCATGGATCTCCATCGAGAACGCGCCCGAGAGCGAGCGACCCGCACTGCGCGCCGCCGCCTCTGTGCTCGCATCGATCAGATCGGCGATGGCCTCGGCCTGCGCCAGGTCGATCTTTCCATTGAGGAAGGCGCGCTGGCTGAACTCGCCCGGCTCGGCGACCCGCAGGCCCGCCAGCCGCGGCCGGCCAGTCGCGGGATCGGTTTCGGTGGCGGCTTCCAGGCAGCGCGCGAGCAGCAGTTGCAGCACCACCGGCCCGCCATGTGCCTGCAGTTCGAGCACGTCTTCGCCGGTGAAGGAGTGCGGTGCCGGAAAGTGGATGGCCAGCCCGTGATCGATGGCCGCGCCGCCGGCATCGCGGAAGGGCAGGTAGGTGGCTTCGCGCGGCTTGAGGCTTCTCGCGCAGACGGCCTCGATCAATGGCGCCACCCGTGCGCCGGACACGCGAACGATGCCGACCGCGCCGCGGCCCGAAGCCGTGGCGACGGCGACGATCGGATCGGTGGTGCGCGCAAGCATGGGTGAGGATTCTTTCAGCAAAAAAGGCCGCTTTCGCGGCCCTTGTTCGAAATCGGCGCTCGGCAGCGGCTATTTGCCCAGCACGCCCAGGCGCTTGTTGATGAACCACTGCTGCGCGATCGACAGCACGTTGTTCGTGATCCAGTACAGCACCAGGCCGGCCGGGAAGAAGATGAACATCACGCTGAACGCCAACGGCATGATCCACATCAGCTTGGCCTGCATCGGATCGGGCGGCGTCGGGTTGAGCCAGGTCTGGAACAGCGAGGTCGCGGTCATCACGATCGGCAGGATGAACCAAGGGTCGGGTGCCGACAGGTCGTGGATCCAGCCGATCCACGGCGCGTGGCGCATCTCGACCGAGGACAGCAGCACCCAGTAGAGCGCGATGAACACCGGGATCTGGACCACGATCGGGAAGCAGCCGCCCATCGGGTTGACCTTCTCCTCGCGATAGATGCGCATCATCTCCTGCTGCATCTCCTGCGGCTTGTCCTTGAGCCGCTCGCGCATTTCCATGATCTTGGGATTGATGGCCTTCATCTTCGCCATGCTGGCATAGGCCTTGGCGTTGAGCCAGTAGAACGCGGCCTTGAGCAGCACCACCAGCGCAACGATCGCCCAGCCCCAGTTGCCGAGCATGCCGTGCAGCTTGTCGAGCAGCCAGTAGAGCGGCTTGGAAATGATCGTGAAGATGCCGTAGTCCTTGACCAGCTCCAGCCCCGGCGCGACGGCCTCGAGCGTCTTCTCGGCCTGCGGACCAACGAAGAAGTCAGCGTCGATCGCCTTGCTGGCGCCCGGCGCGACCGGGCCGGCCGAAGTGATCATGCCGACCGCGTAAAGGTTGGTGTCGACCTTGCGCGCGAACAGGTCGCGCTGGACGCCGTCCTTCAGCAGCCAGGCGCTGGCGAAGTAGTGCTGCACCATCGCCACGTAGCCGTTGGTCGACTCCTTCACGAAGTCGGCCTTGTTGTTCTCGATGTCCTTGAACTCGATCTTCTGGAACTTCTTGGCCTCGGTATAGACGGCCGGACCGGTGAAGGTCGAATAGAAGGACGACTCGCCCGGCGGCTTGTTGCCGTCGCGCACGAGCTGCAGATAGAGCTGCGGCGACACCGGCGCCGTGCCGGTGTTGACGATCTCGTGGCGCACGGTCATGTCGTAGGCGCCGCGCTTGAGCGTCCAGGTCTTGATCAGCTTGACGCCGCCCAGGTCGGGCGATTCGAAGCGCAGCACCAGTTCATTGGCGCCGTCCTTCAGCGCGCGCTCGCCGGTGAAGGTCATCGGCGTCTTGTGCGTGGGGAAGGCGCCGCCGATCAGGCCGGTCTGCGCCACATAGAAGCGGTTCGGACTCTGGTCGAGCAGGACGAAAGGCTTGTCCTTCTCCGTCAGGTCGTCGTGCTGGATGAACTCGCTCTGCGCCAGCGAGCCGCCTTCGGTATCGAAGGTCAGCTTGAGCACGTCGGTGCTGACCACGACTTTCTCGCCCGCCGCAGGCGCCGTCGTGGTGCCGCCCGGAACGGCTGCGGCGCCGGTGCTGTTGCTGCCGGCCGCCGCAACGCTGGCCGGCGGCACCGCACCGGAAGCCGCGCCGGCGGGCGGGGCTGCCGGTGCCGTCGCACTCACGGGAGGCTTGGTCGACGGCAGGAAGGTGGGGTTCTTGCCGTTGTAGACCTGCCATTGGTCCCACAGCAGCACCAGCGAGAAGCCAAAAATCACCCACAGGATGGTGCGGCGGATATCGTTCATGAAGAAGACTTCTTGTCGTCGGAAGAGAGAAAGGAGAACAGCGAGCCCGAAGCCGGGGTCTGGCGCTGCGCCTTGGGGGGAACCGGATCGTGGCCGCCCTGGCACCAGGGCTGGCAGCGGACGAGGCGGCGCAGGGTGAGATAGCTGCCGGCGGCTGCGCCGTGCTGCTCGAGCGCCTCGATGGCGTAGACGGAACAGGTGGGTTCGAAGCGGCAGGATGACCCAAGCCACGGGCTCAGCAACAGGCGATAGGCCTTCACGAGGCCGATCAATAGGCGCCGCATCATGCGCGCGCCGCGGCAGCCCGCTCCAGCAATTGCTGGAGCTCGGCGCGGACGGCGGCCTTGAGCTTGTCGGAGGTCGCGCTCACGAATTCCTTGCGATCGAAAGCAGAACGCAGGCGCACGACATGCGCCGCGGGCGGCAAGAAAGCTTCGGAGGCGGCGCTCACTTGATAGATCTGGCGCTTGATGGCGTTGCGGGTGACCGCACGGCGGGCCCAGCGTTTGGGGACCATTGCGCCGAGCCATACGTCCTGCGTTTCAAACAGTGGCGTGGCACCCGGCTGCGCATCGAGCGCGCAACGGTGCAATGCGAAGTGGGCGGTGCGCGCCACGGTAGCACCTGCGAGGACGGCCTGGAATTGCGCGCGGGTCTTGAGCCGCTGCATGGGAGCCAAGCGCAAAGCGCCGACGGACGATGACGGCGGCAGCGCTACGACTGGCAACGGTAACTACAGTCGCCGTTAGACGGCGAGGCGCTTGCGGCCCTTGGCGCGGCGCGCGTTGATGACGGCGCGGCCGCCGCGGGTCTTCATGCGGACCAGGAAGCCGTGGGTGCGGGCGCGGCGGACTTTGGATGCTTGGTAAGTGCGTTTCATGATGGTTTTCCTGCTTGACCCGGAGGCCGGTTTTCCGACCCAGGGATCCGGGGTGGTGCTGCAAAGTGCTGCTAGTTGCAGCTGATACCCCGAAACACACAAAGAGGTTTTCAGGGAAACCCGCGATTATCGCAAACATTCTGCCGAACAACAATCCGAGGCCGCTTTCACGCCGTTTTCGTACTCGCCGCAACGGTGTGGATAAGGTTTTGACAAGTTAGAATCGACGACCCATCACGGGTGCGACTATCCACAAACACAAAACGAAAAATGGCCGAGGGACACACCACATTTCAGAGCACCC